>NZ_BNAY01000031.1 GCF_014654365.1 Amycolatopsis oliviviridis | reverse complement strand
GTAATCGCAGATCAGCAACGCTGCGGTGAATACGTTCCCGGGCCTTGTACACACCGCCCGTCACGTCATGAAAGTCGGTAACACCCGAAGCCCATGGCCCAACTGCTTGCAGAGGGAGTGGTCGAAGGTGGGACTGGCGATTGGGACGAAGTCGTAACAAGGTAGCCGTACCGGAAGGTGCGGCTGGATCACCTCCTTTCTAAGGAGCAACACATCCACCCCGCCGGGATACCCGGACCAACGGTGGTGGAGTGGCCAGAGCTCAAGTGCCGAATGTGTGCTTGTTCTGGTTGCTCAAGGAATTGTGGAACTACTGGTTATGGCCTGAGGCCAGGTTGCTGATGACTTCTAGTACTGCGCTTCGGCGCGTGGAACGGGGTATGTCGGGTCTGGTTGATGATTGTTCGCTGGCATGCTGTTGGGTCCTGAGGCAACACGCCAAGGGGCTTTCACGCTCCAGGTTGTTTGTTTCTGGTGTGGTGTTTGAGAACTGTAGAGTGGA
>NZ_BNAY01000030.1 GCF_014654365.1 Amycolatopsis oliviviridis | reverse complement strand
CGTCGGCCCGGGCCTGCGCGGAATAGGGAAGGTACTCACCCGTGGCGGGATCGGCGTTGCGGTCCAGTTCCCGGCTGACCGTCGAGGCCGGACGGCCGATCCGGCGGCCGATCTCCCGGGGGCCGTGCCCGGCCCGCACCAGATCCCCGATCAGCAATCGCTCATCCTGGGACAGAAACCGGGTAGCCGGAGCCCGCGTCCTGTCCGCGGGCGGGCGGGACCCGGATTCCGGCACGGACGGACACGACGGCGGGGCGGAAGGCCTACCGGCCTTCCGCCCCGCCTGACTCGCGCGTCCCTGCCGCCACCGGTGCCCGGTGCGGCGGTTGATCCCGACCATCCGGCACGCCTCCGCGGTGCCCATCCCTTGCGCCACAAGATCAAGATAAGTCCGGCGCTCGGCAAGCAACCGCCTCGGCCCCTGAGGCGACCTGTCCCTGCGGATCTCGAACAACACACAACCCCTGAACAACTCAGGTGTTGCAACCACCGCTAGAACCCAAG
>NZ_BNAY01000029.1 GCF_014654365.1 Amycolatopsis oliviviridis | reverse complement strand
TGACACAGCTTCGGCGGTGTGCTTAAGCCCCGCTACATTGTCGGCGCAGGACCACTTGACCAGTGAGCTATTACGCACTCTTTCAAGGGTGGCTGCTTCTAAGCCAACCTCCTGGTTGTCTGGGCAATCCCACATCCTTTCCCACTGAGCACACACTTAGGGGCCTTAGCTGGTGTTCTGGGCTGTTTCCCTCTCGACGACGAAGCTTATCCCCCGCCGTCTCACTGCCACGCTCTCACTTATTGGTATTCGGAGTTTGGTTGATTTCGGTAACCCGGTAAGGCCCCTAGACCATCCAGTAGCTCTACCCCCAACAAGAAACACGTGACGCTGCACCTAAATGCATTTCGGGGAGAACCAGCTATCACGGAGTTTGATTGGCCTTTCACCCCTACCCACAGCTCATCCCCTCAGTTTTCAACCTAAGTGGGTTCGGCCCTCCACGTCGTCTTACCGACGCTTCAGCCTGGCCATGGGTAGATCACTCCGCTTCGGGTCTAGACCACGCGACTCAATCGCCCTATTCAGACTCGCTTTCGCTACGGCTACCCCACACGGGTTAACCTCGCCACGCAGCACTAACTCGCAGGCTCATTCTTCAAAAGGCACGCCATCACCGTAA
>NZ_BNAY01000028.1 GCF_014654365.1 Amycolatopsis oliviviridis | reverse complement strand
CCGGCTCGACGGCACTGGAGCGGGCCGCCATCACCACCTCGTACAGGGCACGCGACCGGCGCGCGAAATCAGCCTCGGTCATTGTCATCCTTTCGACGACGTGGGTGTTGTCATCGTTTCGATGACATGCTAGAACAGAGGGGCGTGTTGACACCAGAGACAACGACCCCAGGAGGTGGAACCCGATGTTGATGCGCACCGACCCGTTCCGTGAGCTCGACCGGCTCACCCAGCAGATGTTCGGCGCCGCGAACCCCGGAACCTGGTCCAAACCGGCCACGATGCCGATGGACGCCTACCGCGACGGCGACGAATTCGTCGTCTGCTTCGACCTTCCCGGCGCCGACCCCGACGCGATCGAGCTGGACATCGAACGCAACGTCCTCACCGTCAAGGCCGAGCGACGGCCTTACCCCGGCAAAGACGTCCAGATGCAGGTCTCCGAACGCCCGCTGGGTGTCTTCTCCCGGCAGCTGTTCCTCGGCGAAGCCCTCGACACCGACCGCATCGCGGCCGGTTACGAAGCAGGCGTGCTGACCCTGCGCATCCCGGTCGCCGAGAAGGCCAAGCCGCGGCGCATCGAGATCAGCGGCTCCGAGACCGATCGCAAGGAAATCCAGGCCTGAGCGCCGTGTCCGTGGTGGGACCGGCCGATCACCGGTCCCACCACGGGCAGTCGTCGAAGAAAGGACA
>NZ_BNAY01000026.1 GCF_014654365.1 Amycolatopsis oliviviridis | reverse complement strand
TAGGCTGAGACGTGATGCGTAGCCGATTGAGGTGAAGTAGAGTGATCCTATGCTGCCGAGAAAAGCCTCTAGCGAGTGCGTGCACGGCCCGTACCCCAAACCAACACAGGTGGTCAGGTAGAGAATACTAAGGCGATCGGGTGAACTGTGGTTAAGGAACTCGGCAAAATGCCCCCGTAACTTCGGGAGAAGGGGGGCCAAACACTCTGAAGTCCCTTGCGGACTAGGGGTGGGTGGCCGCAGAGACCAGCGGAAAGCGACTGTTTACTAAAAACACAGGTCCATGCGAAGTCGCAAGACGATGTATATGGACTGACGCCTGCCCGGTGCTGGAACGTTAAGAGGACCGGTTAACCCCTTTGGGGGTGAAGCTGAGAATTTAAGCGCCAGTAAACGGCGGTGGTAACTATAACCATCCTAAGGTAGCGAAATTCCTTGTCGGGTAAGTTCCGACCTGCACGAATGGCGTAACGACTTTCCGGCTGTCTCAACCACAGGCCCGGCGAAATTGCACTACGAGTAAAGATGCTCGTTACGCGCGGCAGGACGGAAAGACCCCGGGACCTTTACTATAGTTTGGTATTGGTTTTCGGTTCGGCTTGTGTAGGATAGGTGGGAGACTGTGAAGCTGGCACGCTAGTGTTGGTGGAGTCGTTGTTGAAATACCACTCTGGTCGGATTGGGAATCTGAACCTCGGACCATGATCTGGTTCAGGGACAGTGCCTGATGGGTAGTTTAACTGGGGCGGTTGCCTCCTAAAGAGTAACGGAGGCGCCCAAAGGTTCCCTCAGCCTGGTTGGCAATCAGGTGTTGAGTGCAAGTGCACAAGGGAGCTTGACTGTGAGACAGACATGTCGAGCAGGGACGAAAGTCGGGACTAGTGATCCGGCACCACCTGGTGGAAGGGGTGTCGCTCAACGGATAAAAGGTACCCCGGGGATAACAGGCTGATCTTGCCCAAGAGTCCATATCGACGGCATGGTTTGGCACCTCGATGTCGGCTCGTCGCATCCTGGGGCCGGAGTAGGTCCCAAGGGTTGGGCTGTTCGCCCATTAAAGCGGCACGCGAGCTGGGTTTAGAACGTCGTGAGACAGTTCGGTCCCTATCCGCCGCGCGCGTAGGATACTTGAGGAAGGCTGTCCCTAGTACGAGAGGACCGGGACGGACGAACCTCTGGTATGCCAGTTGTCACGCCAGTGGCATGGCTGGTTGGCCACGTTCGGAAGGGATAACCGCTGAAGGCATCTAAGCGGGAAGCCTGTTCCAAGATGAGGTATCCCACCCC
>NZ_BNAY01000025.1 GCF_014654365.1 Amycolatopsis oliviviridis | reverse complement strand
CAAGGAGGCCTAATGGGGTGTGTTCGAGTCGGGTTTGGCAGGCTTGGATGTGGTGGCTGCTGGCGGGTGAGCACTCGTGAGGCCTGGGTTTTGCGAGACCTTCGTGAAGACCGTTGCCTCCGCTGGTAGCGGGAGAAGTTGATCACTAAAGGGATGTCGTCGCCTGCCCGTTGTGGCGTGAGCACTCGACCATTAGGCCGTTGATCTTCTTCCGCGTGGCTGCCGGTCATGATCCGGATAGAGCGGGAGCTGGTGCGGCGTGGTGTTGTTCGTCGGTGATGACTGGGCTTCTGATCACCACGATGTGGAGATCCAGGACCAGACGGGGCGGCGGCTGGGGAAGGCCCGGCTTCCGGAGGGTGTCGAGGGCATCGCCCGGTTGCATGGGTTGCTCGCGCGGTTCCTGCCCGAGGACGCCGATCCGTCCCAGGTGCTGATCGGGATCGAGACCGATCGTGGCCCGTGGCCGGTGGCGCTGGTCGCCGCGGGGTATCGGGTGTTCGCGGTCAACCCGCGGCAATCGGCGCGGGCCCGGGACCGGCTCGGGGTGTCCGGCGCGAAAAGCGACGCCGGGGACGCGCACGTGCTGGCCGATCTGGTCCGGACCGACGCCCACCAGCTGCGTGAGATCGCGGGCGACAGCGACCTCGCCGACGGGGTGCAAGGACTCACCCGCGCGCATCAGGCACTGATCTGGGACAAGACACGGCATGTGCTGCGATTGCAGGCCACGCTGCGGGACTATTTCCCCGCCGCGCTGGAGGCCTTCGGCGACCTGACCGCACCCGAGGCACTGGAACTCCTCGGCAAAGCTCCCGATCCCGACCATGCGGCCCGGCTGTCCCGCAAGCAGATCAGCGCCGCGCTCACCCGGGCCCGCCGGCGCGATATCGAGAAGAGAACCAGCACGATCCAGGCCGTGCTGCGGGCCGAGCATCTTGGCCGCGGCCCGATCCTGACCGCGGCCTCCGCGGCGATCACCCGGTCCCAGATCGCGGTGATCACCACCCTCACCGAGCAGATCACCCAGCTCGAAGCCGAGGTGAAGGCCTCTTTTGGCCGGCACCCTGACGCCGAGATCTACGAGTCCCAACCCGGACTCGGACAGATCCTCGGCGCCAGGGTGCTCGCCGAATTCGGAGACGACCCCCACCGCTACACCTCAGCGAAAGCCCGCAAAAACTACGCCGGAACCAGCCCGCTGACCATCGCCTCCGGCCGCAAAACCCTCGTCCGCGCCCGGTTCGTGCACAACGACCGACTCCTCGACGCCCTCACCCGCCAAGCACAATCAGCACTCCGAGCCTCACCCGGAGCCCGCACCTACTACGACACACTCCGAACCCGCGGCGTCGGCCACCAAGCCGCACTACGCCAACTCGCCAACCGACTCGTCGGCCTCCTCCACGGATGCCTCAAAACCCACACCCACTACAACGAAACAACCGCCTGGGCCCACCACACCACCACCGCCGCTTGACACACAAAACCCAGGGATGTCTTCACGGA
>NZ_BNAY01000024.1 GCF_014654365.1 Amycolatopsis oliviviridis | reverse complement strand
CCGGCACCCTAGTCCTCAAAAACCCCGAACTCTTCAACCTCACCCCACCCGACGCCACCACCACACTCATCCGCCACATGCGCGTCAACCACATCACCGGCACCCAAAAAGCGCTCCGCGACATCGCCACCACCATCCTCACCGACCAAGCCGTCCGTCTTCCCGACAACAGCGGCATGGCATTCGTCCCCAGCACCTCCAGCCCCACCCACTACGACGGAGCCACCGAAGCCCACCAGTCCCCCACGAACGGCAGCCCGCGCCGGCTCGTCGACACCATCGCCCCTGGCGTCGACGGTGCCCACCACTCCGCCCCCAAACGCAGACGAGGCATGCCGACTGCCGACACTCCCGGGCCTGCGTCCCTGATCGCCGACGAACCCATTCACAGCCAGGTCGGAGCCCAACCCAGAGTTCCTGCGCCCTTCGCGTCACACAATGTCATTCCCCACCACGGATTCGAGAAGGTGATCCGCACACGCCTGCCTCAGCGGGGTGACCACCTCCTGGGCACGCAAGGTCACAGCCGGGACGTGGTGATCGCCGAGGCCGGATCCAGCGACGGGCAAAGCGCAGCCGCACACACTGTCGCGATCGAAAACACTCTTCGCCGTTTCGGGGACTTGGATGCCCGATACCTGGCGAATCTCATAGACCGAAAAGGTCTGCAAAGTCCGCTATCCGATGCGAGGCTCAGAAAGCTGCTCGGTCCGGCACGAATCAATCTCCGGGCAGCCGACGAGCTCTGGGGCCCGCTCTACCGCGGGGTACGCAACACCGGCACCTTCGACAAGGACGACGCCGACGACCTCACGGTGTGGCTGTACCGACGGGTGATCGCGGAGCCCCGGCTCTCTGTGCTGGCGATCGCTCGCAGCGCCGCCTCGTCCGGCTTCATCACAGACCACAAGCGGCTTGAATCCGGTATCAGGGATGCGATCGAAGCCGCCGTGAGCGACGGCCGCCGTCACCCGGAACTGACGATGGCCAACGACCACGACAAGATCATCCACCTCATCGACCGGCTCCTCGCCAACAGCAGCTATCGCAGCCCGAGCGAAGTCACCGAAGCACTCGGAGGCCTCAACATACGTGGGGCGAAGTCCGACATCGAACTACTGGTGACCCAACGTCAACGCGAGTTGAAGGACCAACCTGAACTTCTCGCGGCCGCCCAAGAACACGGTTTACCCACGTTGCCGCCGACCACACTCTTCCTGGGAAGGACCCTCGACGCCGGCGACCCCACCCATCACGACCTCTTGGGCAAGCTCGCCTACGCCGCCGCCTGGGAAAACAAGAACGCCAACGTCGACCAGCTCCTCGACCTCTTGCAGCGTGAGGGCGTCAACGACACCGGCGATGGACTCAGACCACTCGTCACCCGCATCATCGACGAAGCCACCACCAATGGCGACCGCTACGAAGCACTTTCCGCCGACCGGCACGGAGAGCACGACGCCATCCTGCACCGCACCGGCGCACTCACACTGAAGAACCTCGGACTGTTCGACCTCACCCCACCCGACGCCATCACCGCACTCGTCCGCCACATGCGCGTCAACCACATCACCGGCACCACCACCAAACTCCGCGACATCGCCGAGACCGTCCTCACCGTCCGCACCGACCACCCGCTGCCGGGCACCCACACCGTCCCCATCCGCACCCACGCCGACCAAATCGTCGAAGCCATTCCTCTCCCGCACAACAGCGGCATGGCCTTCGTGTCCAACACCTACGCCCCCAACGTCAACGCGGCCTTCTCCCACCCCCGCCCCGGCGTCATCAACGTCCTCGCCCACCACGGCATCACCGACGACGTCTACTACCTCCCCGGCCGCGTCGACGACCTGACCCCCCACCACCCAACCGACCTCGCCGAAACCTTCGCCACCCTCCCTCTCCCCTGGCACGCCACCCACACTCTCAACCTCTGGGCCTGCAACCTCACCATCGACCAACACACCACCCTCGCCGGCCACCTCCACCGACACCCCACCCTCCGCCATCTCACCCTCACTCCTGCCTACCTCGGCAGCCCTATCCACATCACCCCCGCCGGCACTATCACCACTACGGACCCCGGTGTCGAAAACACCCTCCACCTCGCCCCCAAACGCCGCCGGGACGGAAGCACCGTCGCCGCCGATCCCGACGCTCCGGAGACGGCGGCGAAGCTCGCCGAAACCACCAGAAGAATCCTTCAAGAACACGGCGATATCGATGTCCGACATCTGCTCAGGTTCGTTTCGAGTGACGAATTCCCAGCCCGGAAATTCGAGAAGAAACTCAGAGACCACTTTGCTCGAGGAGCAAAAGAACTCCAAGAAGAAAATCAGCTTTGGCGCCCCATCTATCGCGGAAGGCAAAACAAGGGAACTTTCAACCTGGAGGAACCTGACGACTTTACCGTCTGGCTGTATCGAAAGGTGATCTCCGATCCGAACAGCTCCCATGCGACGATCGCGCGCAGCACGCAAGAAGCAGGTTTCTCCGCCAACCATGCCGTTCTCATCTCCAACATCAGGCAGGCGATCGACGCCGCCGCGAACGACGGGCGGCGGCATCCTTACCTGTCCTTTTCGGAGGCCAATGATCGCAACAATCTCGAACAACTCATCGACCAGCTCATCATCAACGACTTCAGCAGCTTCAACAGACTTTATTCCGATCTCTCGAAATTCAGCGCACACGGCACATCTGAAAAAGTCAAAGAATTCTATTCCAGGCGCAAAAAGGAACTTGACGATAATCCTGAACTCGTAGCCGCAGCTCGCACACGCGGATACCCGAAGCTGCCGCCGACCAAGCTTTTCTTCGGCAGGATACTCGATGTCGAGAACACGGATGACCATGCCGTGATCGAAAAACTCGCCTATGCGATAGCTTGGGAAAAGAAGGAGGCCACGGTCCCCGAAATCGTCACTCTGCTCAAGACGGAGGGCATCGAAGGCCCGGCCGAACTTCTCAGCCACCTGGTCACCGAGACCGTGGCGACAGCCACCCGCAACGGCGACCGGCTCCCCGAGCTTTCCGCGTCCGGCAACGGCCATGACGCCGCCATCTCGGCACGTACACGCGACATCCTGATCGCCACTCCCGGCCCCTGGGGTGCCGGGACGCAACACCAGGTGAACACTCTGGTCCGACACATGCGAATGCGCCATATCACCGGCGCTCAGGCAGACCTCGCGTTCCACGCCCACAGCGCGTTGACCACAGCCATGGCCGGCGGACTCGCCGACGTCGACCTTGATCCCATAAGGCTGCACGACGCCAAGCTCGATCACCGGGATCCCGTGCAGGCAGCCATCGTGAGAACACTGGCCCGGAAGATCGTCGACACACATGGATACCTGGAAAACGGGACCTTGCTGCACTACCTGCACCGCCAAGAAGTGGAGAAAAACGAAGGCATCAGTTCCCTGATCACCGCCGCCGTGGAGGCGGCTCAAGCCGATGGTTCACTGTGGCAGCCGCGCTACCGCGGGCGCGAACGACAAGAACAGAAATACGATGCCGGGGAACCGAACGACCTGACCGCCTTGCTTTGGCAGTCAGCGATCAGGCATCCACGGGAGACTGCGACGGAGCTCGCGCGCCGGGCCGTTCACGCGGGCTTCATGGGACGCGGCGCTTTGATTTCCAGCGCTGTTTCAGTCATCGATGCCGTCGTGCGGTCCCAGCGGCGGCACCCGTTCCTGAGCGTCAATGATCAGCGCGCCACCCCCTTGGTCGATGCCCTGATCGCCGACAATCCTGGCCTCGGCATCGCACCACTGGTCACACTCGCCCGAACGTACAACATCTTCGGCACACTTCCGGACTTCACGACTGTAGTGAGGGCCAGGTCGGCCGCGCAGCGGTCGGACGCCGATATCACTGCAGGCAGGCAGGCATTGACCTTGCGGCCGGACGGCCAGATCCTCGGCCGCCACCTCGACATCGCCAACGAAGCCGACCACGACTGGATCGACAAACTCGCCTACGCCAC
>NZ_BNAY01000023.1 GCF_014654365.1 Amycolatopsis oliviviridis | reverse complement strand
GCGGCATCGCCTTCATCCCCGCCACCTACGCCACCAACGTTCTCAACGCCTTCCCCCACCCCGAACCCGGCGTCTTCCGGCTCATCACCCAACACCGACAAGGCGTCTTCGCACTCCCCGCACACCCACACCCCATCCCCCACCGACCCGACCAGCTCATCCGCACCCTCCACCGACTCCCCCCGGCACTCGCAAACTGGGGCGACCACACAACAATCACCCTCCTCGCCTGCGACCTCACACCCACCCACCGCGACGACCTCGCAGCCCTCATCCACACCAACCTCGGCCTCGAACTCACCGTCCCCCACACCGAAACCCCCCTCTACATCACCCCAGACGGAACCATCACCACCACCGACCCCGGCCTGGACAACACCCTCCACCTCGCACCACCCGACACCCCCACCGAAGCCACCCTCACCACCACCGGCGCCTGGCGGCGCACCCCCGGTACCACCGAAACATTCAAACAATTCCTCCTAGACAACAACCACGCCACCACAACAGACCTCACCCCCAACAAAACCGGCAAACTTCCACCCCGAGGCCAAGCCCTGGTCAAAAACTGGGCGATCACCACCGGCGCCGAAAACCTGAGCGCTCCCGATACCGCCGAACAGTCCGGAGGCCTCGTCACGCCGGCAACAGTGTTCCGATGGCGCCGGAAAGAACTGCTGGAAAGAGGCGAGGCGGCAAGACCTGACGCGGACACCCTCACCACCACCGGAGCCTGGCGACGCACCCCCGGCACCACCGAAACACTCAAAGACTTCCTCCTCACCAACAACCACGCCACCACAACAGACCTCACCCCCGACGCAAGAGGCGAACTTCCACCCCGAGGCCAAGCCCTGGTCAAGAACTGGGCGATCGCCACCGGCGCCGAATACCTGAGCGGCACCGACACAGCCGAACAGTCCGGTGGTCTCGTCTCGCCGGCAACAGTGTTCCGATGGCGCCGGAAAGAACTGCTGGAAAGAGGCGAGGCGGCAAGACCTGACGCGGACACCCTCACCACCACAGGCGCCTGGCGACGCACCCCCGGCACCACCGAAACACTCAAACAATTCCTCCTCACCAACAACCACGCCACCACAACAGACCTCACCCCCAACAAAACCGGCGAACTTCCACCCCGAGGCCAAGCCCTGGTCAAAAACTGGGCGATCACCACCGGCGCCGAAAACCTGAGCGCTCCCGATACCGCCGAACACTCCGGAGGCCTCGTCACGCCGGCAACAGTGTTCCGATGGCGCCGGAAAGAACTGCTGGAAAGAGGCGAGGCGGCAAGACCTGACGCGGACACCCTCACCACCACAGGCGCCTGGCGACGGCCCCCCGGCACCACCGAAACATTCAAACAATTCCTCCTCACCAACAACCACGCCACCGAAACAGGCCTCACCCCCGACGCAAGAGGCGAACTTCCACCCCGAGGCCAAGCCCTGGTCAAAAACTGGGCGATCACCACCGGCGCCGAGAACCTGAGCAGCACCGATACGGCCGAACACTCCGGAGGCCTCGTCTCGCCGGCATCAGTGCTCCGATGGCGCCAAAAAGCACTTCTTGCCGCGGGCGGAACAGAACTGCCCGACTCCGACACCCTCACCACCACCAGCGCCTGGCGACGCACCCCCGGCACCACCGAAACACTCAAACAATTCCTCCTCCACAACAACCACGCCACCACAACAGACCTCACCCCCAACAGAAACAACGAACTTCCACCCCGAGGCCACGCCCTGGTCAAAAACTGGGTCCTCGCCACCGCCACCGGCGATCGGCGGCTGAAGGCCGCGGAAGCAGCCGAACACTCCGGAGGCCTTGTCACACCAACAACGGTCTACCGGTGGCGGACCGCTGCCCGCCCCGGCGCTGAACCAGCGGCCACCTCCACGCATGAGGCGGTGTCCCAGCTGCAGATTCGGCCGTCGAAGCGGCGCAAGACCCTGCCCGGTACGAGCGGGCCGGAGTTCGTGATCCCCGCCGACATCCGGGAATTCGTCGTCGGGTTCGACCCGGAGAAGAACCGGAGCCACCCTTCGCTGTGGGCGCTGCTGGAACATTTGCGGACGGCCCGCCTGCCCGGCCTGGACCTGACCCGCGACAGCGCGGGACTACCGACCTCGATCACCACCCAGAGCCTGGTCCGAGACTGGGCCACCGCCCGGGCCCCGCACTACCCCGGGGACTGGATCGCGAAAATGTCCGGCTGGTCGATTTCCCCCGCCCAGGCCGAAGAACTGTCCGGCCGGATCGTGACCCAACGCGAGATCAGAACCGTATGGGAAGACCAAGGACGACGACGCACCGAGCTCGCCGCCCCCGAAGGACCGGCCGACACCTACGTCTCCCGCGCCCTCCGCTACGGCCTGCGCCCCATCCACGGCATGGACGACATGTTCTACTGGCGCGACCCCGCCGACCCCCTCTACAAAGTCGCTCCCCGCTTCGCCGGACCCGACGGCGACATCCACCCGGTGATCCGCGCCAACGCCGACAAGATCACCGCGAAAATCGTCAACGGGAAGAACAACCTCAAAAGGATCGCCGCGGACCCCGACGACCACAAACTCGCCCGCACCGACGCCGCCACGTTCACCCGGATCTTCCGCACCCTGGAAGAGAACCTCACCGCCGAGATCCGCCGCATCGTCCGCACCTCCACCAACCCCACCCCCGGCACGATCACCGAAGCAGCCCTGGGCCCGACCGATCCTGACCGACCCGTCTACGTCGGTCAGGTGCTGCCCGAACACGTCGCCGCCCACGAACAACGTCTCGTCGGCCAACTCGGCCTCTACCTCACTCACCCACCAGGCACCGTCCCCCACGACCGGCAACCAGCCCTCCGCAACGGCCGCGTCCTCGGCATCTACGCCGGCGCCCACCTCGGCAAGGTCTACATCGTCCCCAGCCAGATAGCCGGACGCCACGACCTCGAAAACCATTGGAAACAAAGACACCCCCACTACCCCGCCTACAACATGCACGCCGGACGCGGAGCCAACCCCGAGCAGATCACCGCCGAAGGCGCGGGCAACTCCACCGCGTTCGCCAACTCCGCCACCCTCCCCACCGGCGGCATCGACCAGACCCGCGTCAACACCGTCCTCCTCGACATCGAAGTCACCCTCCCCAACAAAAACAACCCCGCCAAAACCACCACCATCGGCGCCACCGCCTACATCGCCCTCGACAACGCCTTCGACCCCACCACCAACCCCCACGGAACCATCCTCGTCGACTACAGCGACCACTACGAGTTCACCCGCAAAGAAAAAACCTTCAAAAGAGAAGACCCCGACCCACCCACCCGGATTGCCGATCTCCCGTACCACCGATCCATCGACACCGACGGCGGCATCACCACAAGCCGGCCGCAGTGACCTCACACTCGCCCGGCCCGACCGTCGTTCCGTCCTCGAAGCCGGTCGCGCACACCTAGAGCGGCGGGCGAACGTAGCAGTCGGAAGGAGGTTGTCACCGACGTTGGAGCGGAGGTGGTGGGGGGAACGTAATTGTCAGTGGAGGACGAGGACCGCGATCAGCGCAGTGGTCACCCACCACAGCGTCACCCGACGAGCACGCGGTGGAGATCGATCGCCTCCGCGGCGCGGGTTCCTTGCATGGCGCCGGAACCCGACGTCTTCGCACTCACTGCCGCGGCTTGCCCCCGCTTTCCGTCGAGCCGCTCAACAGGACACAGCGAGGCCTGCGAGCGGAGAGGAGCTGCGAGAGCGGAAGATGAGCCGGGTACGGCAGGTGCCGAGATCACCAGTCCCGCAGTGGCTGCCGACGAGGCAGTCGAGTCGGCTGAGGCGACCGCCGAGCGGCAGATGTGATTCTGCCACCTCACTGAAACGGCGAAAGGCCGCATACCGACGGGCGCTGAACTCGACCGCGGTGCCGACCCCAACGACTACGACAGGGGTTCTTCAGCGGTGGCGTGATACGGACCGCGGCCCTGCCGGTCAGGGAGAGCGGTTGACTCGATCCCTCGCCTCGGCGTCCACGCCGGTGGACGGGGGCACTTCAGGCCAAATCGTGGTTCCGACAACATCGCAAGCACGGGTGACGCATGGAGGGCCAGCCGTCCGTTCATCGATGATCGTTGCACTTTTGTCCAGAGTTTCAGGCCGCCGCAGCCAGCATGCCGCATCATCGTCTGACGGCCACCACCCTAGGCCGCGCCCACCAACGCCGAGAATCGTTCGTCCTGGAAGAGCCGAGGAGCGGCACATGTGTGATGCCGTAAATGGTGAGACGTCACAAACTGGTTGCCGCGACGTCCGCAAGGTGGCGACTCAGGTTGTGAAAAAATCGCACCAAGACTCGCGCCGGAGCGTCCCCGATCACAGCCTTGACGCACCGATCACAATACCTTCACCTGTGAAGCGGCATCGTAAATCTCTCGCATCGATCAATACCTGCGCCTTGAATAGCAAATTATCCGAATTGGCGTACGAGACGTCCTGATGACCGCGATCGATCTGGGGATTCCCACACTCGGCGGCCTGGACCTCGTGCCGACCGAGACCGAACCGCAGAAGGCGAAGGACTACAAGTCGGACCAGGAGGTCCGCTGGTGTCCCGGCTGCGGCGACTACGTCGTGCTCAACGCCGTGCAGTCGTTCCTGCCG
>NZ_BNAY01000022.1 GCF_014654365.1 Amycolatopsis oliviviridis | reverse complement strand
CCACGCAAAACACTCGACTGGGACACCCCAGCCGAGCGCCTCACTACACTCCTCACCCAAACCAAGTGATCACCCGTGTTGCAACCACCCCTGGAATCCACCCCTTGCGCCAGGCGCAAGGAAGGGGGCCTTCATGTACAGGCAAGCGGGCAAGCGCCGGTACCGAGTGGGGCAAGGGGGTCATGAGTGGCGATTCGGGTTCTAACGGACTCGTATTTGCTTACCTACTGGTGTGGCTGGCGAGTGTGGAGAGATTCGGGGGCACGAACGTCTCAGATCCGGTCAGCGGCGGAGCCCTGCTTCGCCTCGGTGTGGGTGAGGCTTGTGCTGGATGGCGGTGTGGTCGACGGGGGAAGATTCCGGGCGTTGAACGTCCGAAATCTTCCCCCGTCACCTCGTCTGCCACCGGTCGTGACCGGCACGGCCTTGATCAACGGAGGATCGGGGACGTTGAGTGTCCCGGATCTTCCGTTGATCAAGGTCCGCGCCGGGGCGTCCCTGGTGACGGTGCGGGAATTGAGACATCCAACGTCCCAATTCCCGCACCGTCGAGCCCGGCAGCGGCGGAACCGCCACCCTCGCGCAGCTCAGGCGTAGGTAGGTAAATGCAGGTCCGCTCTAACCCGAATCGCCACTCACGACCCGGTGAGCCCGGTGAGGATCGCGTCGACGCCGAAAAGGAAGGCCTCCGCTGATTCCCGCTCGTGAGCGGGCTCGTCGTCGACGATGCGGGCGCGGACGAGTTCGGCCCGGTTCTGCTCTTCCGCGACGAAGCCGAGTACATAGTGGACGATCGTGCGGGCGGCCCATTCGGCCTGGCGCGCGGGGAATCGCTCGGTGAACAACCGGTTCAGCGCCTGGGTCGGGGTCAGGACATCGGGGCGGTACGCCTGCACGAACGAAACGACCTCGGCGCCGTCGCGGACGCGGAGCAGTGCCGCGCGCAGGTCTTCCGCGGCGCTGCGGGGATCGGCGGGCGCCGCCGGGAAGTCGGCGAGGACGCGTGCGGCGACCACGGCGAGCAGTTCCTGTTTGTTGGCGACGTGGTAGTACAGCGCGCCGGGCTGCACGCCGAGGTCCTGGGCCAGCCGCCGCATGGACAGGCTGCTCAACCCCCGCTCGCGCAGCAGCTCGTACGCACCGTCGACGATCTGCGCCCGCGTCACCTTCACGCTGCCATTGTGCCCGGCGCCGAGGGGCCGGCCTTGCGCGGGCCTCGCGGTCCACCTAGGATTTGAAAGGTGTTCAAAACAGTCGATGACCTGGCTTCACGTCAGTTGGCAGGCGGCGTCCTCGATCGCGAAGACGCCCGAGCGGTCCTGAATACGCCGGACGACGAGGTGTTCGGCCTGGTCGTCGCGGCCGGGCGGCTCCGGCGCGCGTACTTCGGGGACCGGGTCAAGGTCAACTACCTCGTGAACCTCAAGTCGGGGCTGTGCCCGGAGGACTGCACGTACTGCTCGCAGCGGCTCGGCTCGTCGGCGCAGATCCTCAAGTATTCCTGGCTTTCGGCCGAGGAGACGGTCAAGCAGGCGACGGCGGGGATCGAGGGCGGCGCGTCCCGGGTCTGCCTGGTCGCGAGCGGGCGCGGGCCGAGCGACCGCGACGTGGACCGGGTCGCGGGCGTGGTCGAAGCCGTCAAATCCGCTCACTCCGGCGTGGAAGTCTGCGCCTGTCTGGGAATTCTGAAGAACGGCCAGGCTGAGCGGCTCCGCGACGCCGGTGTCGACGCCTACAACCACAACCTCAACACGAGTGAGTCCCGGTATTCGGAGATCTGCACGACGCACGACTACGAAGACCGCGTGGCCACCGTCGAAAAGGCCAAGGAAGCGGGGCTTTCCCCGTGCTCCGGGCTGATCGTCGGCATGGGCGAGAGCGACGACGAACTGATCGACGCGATCTTCGCCCTGCGAGATCTGGACAGCGACTCGATTCCCGTCAACTTCCTGATGCCCTTCGAGGGCACACCGCTCGCGGGCACCTGGGAACTGACGCCCTTGCGCTCGCTTCGGATCCTCGCGCTGGCGCGGCTCGCCTGCCCGGACAAGGAGATCAGGATGGCGGGCGGCCGCGAGATGCATCTGCGCTCGCTGCAGCCGCTCGCGTTGCAGGTGGCCAACTCCCTGTTCCTCGGGGACTACCTCACCAGCGAGGGACAGGCCGCGAAGGCCGACCTCGCCATGATCGCCGACGCCGGGTTCAAGATCCTCGGCGCCGATGAGAGTCCACATCGGACGGACGTCCCGGTCCGGACGCGCGGCGCCGGCACGGCCGTCGCGCCCAACGCATGAGTGCCCTGCGGGACTGGCTCGTCAGCGTCGACCGGGACCGGCGGCAGGCGGGCCTGGTGCGCAGGACCGATGCCCGGCGTAACCCCGGATCCGGAAGCGGTTTGCTGGATCTGGCCTCGAACGACTATCTCGGACTCGGCGACGACCCACGTGTCCGCGCTGCCGCGATACGCGCCATCGAAACCTACGGCGCCGGTGCGGGCGCGTCGAGGATCGTGACCGGGACGACGGCGGGCCACGACGAGCTGGAACGGGAACTGGCCGTCCTCACCGGGCAGCCGTCCTGTCTGGCGTTTTCCAGTGGCTACGCGGCCAACATCGGCGTGCTCACCGCGCTGGGTTCGCCGGACACGCTGATCGTTTCCGACGAACACGTGCACGCGTCGCTGATCGACGGTGCCCGGCTTTCCCGTTCGCCCGTGCGGATCTGCCCGCACAACGACGTCGTCGCGCTCGAAGCGCTGCTCCGGGATCGCGAGCAGACCCGGGCGGTGGTCGTCGTCGAGTCGATCTACTCCGTGCTCGGGGACGCGACCGATTTGGCGCGCGTCGCGGCGCTTTGTGCCACTTACGACGCCCTGCTGGTCGTGGACGAGGCGCACGGGATCGGCGTGGCGGGCCGGGGGAGGGGCGCGGTCCACGCCGCCGGTCTGGCCGGCGCGCCGCACGTCGTCGTGACGGTGACGCTGTCCAAAGCGCTCGGCACCCAGGGCGGCGCCGTGCTCGGCCCGCCGCTGGTGCGCGAGCATCTGGTCAACACCGCCCGGACGTTCATCTTCGACACCGGCCTCGCCCCCGCCGCGGCCGTGGGGGCCGCCGAGGCCTGCCGGATCATCGCGGCTGAACCGGAACGGGCCGGCGAACTGCACCGGATCGCGGCGCTGATCGCCGACGCCGCGGGGGTTCCGCACGCGCCCGGCGCGGTGCAGTCGATTCCCGCGGACTCGGCGGATCGTGCCGTGGCCGCCGCCGACGCGCTGTTCGACGAAGGTGTCGTGGTCGGCTGCTTCCGCCCGCCCAGCGTCCCCGACGGCGTCTCCCGGCTGCGGCTCGTCGCCCGGGCGGGCGTCGATCCCGAACGGGCCGTGCGGGCGGCGCGGCTCGCGGCACGCTTGTCCCGTGAGGAAGTCCGGCTCGGGTGATCGCCTACACCAGCTGGTCGCGACGGCGGGTCAGGTAGGCGGTCTCCGCGGTGTTGCCCGCCAGCTCGATGGCCTTGTCGTAAGCCGATCGCGACTCCGCGCCGCGGCCCAGCCGTCGCAGCAGATCGGCGCGGGTGACGTGGTACGGGTGATAGCCGGCCAGCTTGTCCTCAAGGCGGTCGACGGTCGCCAGCGCCACCTCCGGCCCGTCGAGTTCGGCGACCGCGATGGCCCGGTTGAGCGCGACGATCGGCGAGGGATCGACGCGGACGAGCTGGTCGTAGAGCGCGAGGATCTGGGACCAGTCGGTGTCGCGGATGTCGCGGGCGGAGGTGTGCACGGCGTTGATCGCGGCGAGGATCTGATAGCGGCCCGGAGCCACTCCGGCGGCCGCGGCGGCGAGCCGTTCGCGCACCAGCCGATGCCCCTCGGCGATCAGGTCCTGGTCCCAGGCACCGCGGTCCTGCTCGTCGAGCGCGACCAGTTCGCCGGTCGCCGAGACCCGGGCGGTGCGGCGGGCCTCGGTGAGGAGCATCAGCGCCAGCAGCCCGGCCACCTCGCCGTCGTCCGGCAGGAGGGCACGGATCAGGCGGGTGAGCCGGATCGCCTCGGCGGTCAGGTCGTGACGCAGCGGGTCGGTGTCGGGCCCGGTGGCCAGGTAGCCCTCGTTGAACACGAGGAAAAGGGCGGCGAGCACCCCGGAGACGCGGGCCGGGAGGTCTTCGGCGGACGGCACGCGATAGGGGATGCGCGCCGCCTTGATCTTGGCCTTCGCACGGGTGATCCGCTGCCCCATGGCACTTTCGGCCACCAGGAAGGCGCGGGCGATCTCGGGCACGGTCAGGCCGCCGACCATGCGCAGGGTCAGCGCCACGCGGGTTTCCAGCGCCAGCGCCGGATGACAGCAGGTGAAGATCAGCCGGAGCCGGTCGTCGTCGATGACGCCGAGCGGCTCGGGCGGGTCGTCGTCGTACACCGTCCGAGCCTCCTTCTGCTTGTCGTCGCGTTTGTTCTCCCGCCGGATCCGGTCGATGGCCTTGCGGTTGGCGGTGGTGGTCAGCCAGGCACCGGGGCCGGGCGGCACGCCGTCGGACTGCCACCGCTCGACGGCGGTCGCGAAAGCCTCGGCCGCCGCTTCCTCGGCGATGTCGAGGTCGCCGAAACGCCTGGTCAGCGTGGCGACCACGCGTGCCCACTCGTCGCGGTGGGCCCGGATGATCGCCTCTTCGACGTCGGTCACAGGAATGCCCGCACCTCGATCTTCCGGTCACAGATCTTCGACGCCTCGGTGGCGAGCTTGAGCGCCACGTCCAGGTCGGGGGCCTCCCACACCCAGACGCCGGCGAGGTACTCCTTCGACTCCACGAACGGCCCGTCGCTGAACACCGGCCGCTCACCCCGGTTGTCGATCACCGTGGCCGAGCCGGTGTCCGCGAGCCCGCCCGCGAAGACCCAGTGGCCCTCGGCCATCAGCCGTTCGTTGAACTCGCTGATGGCGGGCTGCCGGTCCGTGCTGCCGGGATTGCTCTTGTCGTCGATCACGGAAACCAGATACCGCATCCGAAGATCCTCTCCTGTGGTGTCGGGAAAGCGTCGCATATCGCGAGTCGTCTCACCCTCGCTACGAACGCCGCCACCCCGATCCGACACCGTCCCCGGATTTTCTTCGGGAAAGTTCACCCCTGGCCGCGGGCGGCACCGATCCGGGCTCGCAGGGCTTCCTCCTCCCTCGGCCGGTTCTGGGCGTGGTACAGCTCCAGCGTTCGGTGCCAGCAGTGTTCGGCCTGGTCACGGTCGCCCAGCGCGAGGCAGGTGTCGCCGAGGCGTTCCAAGGTGTCCGCTTCGTCGTAGTTGCAGCCCAGTTCGCGGAAGAGCGTGACCGCCCGCCGGTAGTGCTCCACCGCGGTGGTGTGCCTGCCCGAGCGGTGCTCCAGGTAGCCGAGGCTGTCGAGGGTCCGTGCCTCGCCGTCGGGGTTTTCGTGGCGGCGGAACAGGTCGAGCGCGGCTTCACAGCGTGTCCGTGCCTCGTCGTGCCGGCCGGTCCTGGTCGCGTACCAGCCGACTTGGTTGAGCGCGTGAGCCAGCCTGATCGGCCGTCCCGCGGGCTCCAGGATGGCCAGCGCCTCCCGCGCGTGGTGCAGGGCGCGCCGGTCGTCGCCGCGGAGTTCCCAAGCGGTGGCGAGGTTCTGGTGGATGTTGGCCTGACGGCCCCGGTCCCCGGTCTGTTCGGCCAGGGTCAGTGCCCGCCCCAGAAGGTCGACGCCTTCGTGGTCCCGGCCGGTGAGGCTGCGTGCCGCGCCGAGCCGCCACAGCGCCAGGCACCGGGCCGCCTGGTCGCCGGTCTCGGCGGCCGCGCTCGCCCCGGCCCGCCACAGCGCGAGCTGGTCGTCGAGGTTTCCCTGGCGCCGGTGGAAGGTGTCGAGGACCCAGGCGAGCCGCCACACCGTCGCGTGCCGGCCTTGGGCGACGGCCATCCGCTGCAGCGCCATGAGGCAGTCGTGCTCTGTGTCGAACCAGGTCAGTGCTTCCGCTTCGTTCCGTGGGGACAGCGGCCGAGCCCCCGCACAGGGCTGTCCGATGTCGATCGGGTCATCGTGGGCGTAGAGCAGCCTGTCGGCCGTATGGGAGGTGTGGAGGTAGAAGTCGATCAGACGGCGCAGTGCCGTTTCACGGTCCTTTTCGGACAGTTCGCGATGGGCCAGTTCGGTGGTGTGGAGGCGGATGAGGTCGTGCATCCGGTAGCGGCGGGGGCGGTGCTGCTGCACCAGCGACGCGGTTTCCAGCGTCTGCAACAGAACGCGCACCCGGGAGGCGGGCAGCGAGGTGAGGGCGGCCAGCGCGTCGAGGCCGGGTTCGGGAGCGGGCATGAGGCCGAGCAGGGTGAACACCGCCGCGGCTTCCGGGGGCAAGGCTTGGGAAGAGGCGGCGAACACGGCCCGCAGACCGGCGGTGAGTTCGCCGGTGTCGAGGACGTCGAGACTGCTGGGGGCTTCGTCGAGTTCGTCCACGAGCGAGGCCAGCGGGAAACCGGGGTGGGCGTCGGCGCGGGCCGCGACGATCGACAGGGCGAGCGGCAGGCCCGCGCAGTGCCGGACCAGGGCGGAGACGGCGCCGGGCTCGGTGGCGACCCGTTCCGATCCCAGGCGGCTGGCCAGCAGGCCATGGGAGTCGGTGTCGGGCAACGTGGTGAGCACGAGCGAACGGGCGCCGTGCCGGGTGGTCAGCGCGGGCAGCCGGTCGCGGCTGGTGACCAGCACCGTGCAGGCCGGGCTTCCGGGGAGCAGCGGGACGACCTGGGCGGCGTCGCGCGCGTTGTCCAGCACGACCAGCATCCGGCGGCCGGCGAGCAGGCTCCGGTACAGCGCGGTCCGGGCTGCCGTCTCACCGGGGATCTCGCCCGGGCTCACGCCCAGCCCGTCGAGCAGGTGCCGCAGGGCCGCCGCGACCGGGACCGGCTCCGCCACCGGGTCGAAGCCGCGCAGGTCCACGTAGAGCTGACCGTCGGGGAAGCGGTCGATCGCGCGGTGCGCCCAGTGCAGGATCAACCACGTCTTGCCCACCCCACCGGCGCCGCAGACGGCCGAAACCACCATCGTGTCCCGCTCGCCGCCGTCGGTGAGGATCTTCTCCAGTTGCGCCAGCTCGGTGTCACGGCCGTAGAACGTGCGCGGAGGGGCGGGCAGTTGACGCGGCACGGCCGGGAGCCGCGCGCGGGTGGACGGCGGCACGGCCAGGGCCGGGTCCGCGGTGAGCACCCGCTGGTGCAGTTCGCGCAGCGCCGGGCCGGGCTCGGTGCCCAATTCGTCGATCAGCCGATCCCGGGTCCGCTGGTAGTGCCGTAACGCGTCGGCTTGGCGTCCGGCCCGGTACAGGGCGAGCATGAGCTGCGCGGCGGTCCGTTCGTCCAGCGGCTGCGCGGCGGCGGACGTGGCCAGTTCGGCGAGCAGTTCGCGGTGCCGCCCGCATTCCAGCGCCCAGTCGATCCGGTCGGCCACGGCCGCGGCGCGCTCCAGCCGCAGGCGCTCCCGCACTTCCAGCGCCCACGGGGTGTCCAGCTCGGCCAACGGCTCGCCACGCCACAGCGCCAGCGCCTCCTCCGCCAGCTCCAGCGCGGCCCGGGGATCGGGTTGGCGTCGCGCGGAGTCCAGCAGCCGCTGGAAGCGGTGCGCGTCCACGATCCCCGGTTCGGCGGCGAGCAGGTAGCCGAGGCCCTGACGGGTGATGGTGATCCCGGTGGGCGCGAGCAGCGGGCGGAGGCGGGACAGATACGTGCGCAGGACCGAGCGCTGCCTGGCAGGCGCCCGCTCGCCCCACACCCGGTCCAGCAGGAGGTCGATCGGCACGACCTGACCGGCCTCCATCGCCAGTACCGCCAGCACCGCCCGCTGGCGGGTGTGCCCGACCGGCACCCCGGCGCCGCCGTGCCGGATCTCCAGTTCGCCCAGCACGCGCACCACGACATCGGATGCCCCGTCCCCCTGCATCGTTCCTGGATACCGTGCCTGCCCGACCCGGCTCAACGAGCATTCGGTGGATCCTGCGGCCGCTTTCGACCAGGCGATTCAACGATCGTTCAACGAACGTCGGGCGCCGTCCGGTGATGATGGTCGGCACGCGGTCCCGGGAAGGGGGAGTGGACCCGCGGTGGGGGAGAGGTCCGTGAAGGCCTCCTTGAGGGACCCAGAGTCCCTCAAGGAGGCCTTCACGGACCGTCTGTGACGAGGGCGACATAGATACCCCGTGGGGGTACTTGTGCCCGGGTGGCGATCGGCCTACCTTCATCTCCGTCAGATACCCCCTAGGGGTATTAAACTCCTGAAAGGACGGTCGTCATGGCGGAGACAACCCCGGACCCACGACGGTGGTGGGCGCTGGGACTCATCGCGCTGGCCCAGTTCATGGTCATCATGGACACCTCGATCATCGGCGTCGCCCTACCGGCGATGCGGCAGGACCTCGGGTTCTCCCCGGGAGACCTGTCGTGGGTGTTCAACGCCTACGTCATCGCGCTCGCCGGGCTGCTGCTGCTCGGCGGACGTCTCTCGGACCTCTTCGGCGCGCGGAGGATGTTCACCGCCGGCTGGGTGGTCACCCTCGGCGGTTCCGTGGTCGCCGCGGCCGCGGGCACCGCGTGGGTCGAATTGCTCGGCCGGGTCCTGCAAGGCGCGGGCGCGGCGTTGATCGCGCCGTCCGCGCTGACCCTGCTGATGACACTGTTCGGCGCGCGCCCTCGTGAGCTGACCAAGGCGCTCGCGCTCTACGGCGCGGCGGCTCCCGCCGGTGGTACCGCCGGGGTGTTCCTCGGTGGCGTGATCACCGAATGGCTGTCGTGGCCGTGGATCTTCTGGCTCTACGTCCCGATCTCGCTCGCCGCGATCCTCGCCACCGGCAGGCTGATGCCTTCCGCGCCCGCCAGGCGCGGTTCGGTCGACCTCGCCGGGGCGGCCGCGGCGACCGCGGGTCTCGGGCTGACCGTGTTCGGCGTCGTCCGCGCACCGGAAGCGGGCTGGGACTCGGCGGGCACCTGGGGAGCGCTGGCGGGCGGTGCCGCCCTGCTCGCGGTGTTCGTCGCGATCCAGCGGAGGCGGGAGATCCCGTTGGTGCGGCTGGGGATCTTCCGGACGCCGAACCTCGGCGGCGCGAACCTCGCCCAGTTCCTGCTCGGTGCGGCGTGGATCCCGATGTGGTACTTCCTCAACCTGTACCTGCAGCAGGTCCTCGGTTACGGGGCCTTCGCCAGCGGGGCGGCACTGCTGCCGATGACCGTGCTGATCGTCGTCCTGATGGTGGCCGTCGCACCTAAACTGATCGGCCGGTTCGGGCCGAAGAAGATGATCATCGGCGGCCTGTGGGCGCTCGCCGCGGGGCTGGTGTGGCTGTCGTTCGTCAGCCCGACCGGGAACTTCGTGGCCGACGTCCTGCCCGCTTCGCTGGTCGCCGCGCTCGGGCAGGCACTCGCGTTCATCCCGTCGCTCGGCACCGCGATCTCGAGCGCGAAACCGGAGGAAGGCGGGCTCGCGTCGGGGATCGTGAACACCTCGTACCAGATCGGCTCGGCGCTCGGTCTCGCCGCGATGACCGCGGTCGGGGTCTCGTTCGGCGCGGGACGGACCGGTGACCCGGTCGCGTTGACCGGCGGGTACTCGGCCGCGTTCCTCGGGGCCGCGGGGATCGCGATCGCCGGTGGCTTCCTGGCCATGGCGACCCTGCGCGTCCCGAAGGCCGAGCCTGCTCTGTCGCGATGAGCGGCTGTAGGGCCGCGTGGAGGGCGAAACCGCCCTCCACGCGGCTTTTCACTTCTGTGGCAACGGTTTTCCGGCTGTTTCCCGCATCGTGAAGGCCGCGACGAGCCCGACCGCCGCCGCGACCATGAGGTACGGGCCGGGGACGAGGGTGCTGCCGGTCGCGGAGATCAGGACGGTCATCAGGTAGGGCACGGTGCCGGCGAACAAGGCCGCGGTGAGGTTGTAGGCGATCGACAGCCCGCCCTGGCGGGTGCGGGTCGGGAAGATCTCCGCGGACCACACCGCGTAGGTGCCGAGGATCGCGGCGAGCACGACGCCGAGCATGAGCCCGCCGATCCACGTTCCCGTGAGCCCCGTCCGCATCAGCAGGTAGGCCGGGATCGAGAGGACGAAGAGCGCGATACCCGCGCCGAGCAGGACCGGCCGTCGCCCGATCCGGTCGGAGAGCCGTCCGAAGGTGGGCACGAGGACCAGGGCGAGGAGCGAGATCACGGTGGACAGCAGCGCGGCGCTGCCGGAGGAATGACCGAGGTAGTCGGTCTGGTAGGTGACCAGATAGGTGAGCACCGCGTAGAACGGCACATGCATCATGGTCATCAGGCCCGCCGCCTGGAGCAGCTGTTTCTTGTTGGTACGGAACAATTCCCGCACCGGGCTGCGCGGCACGTCGCCGGCCGCCTCCAGCGCGCGGTACTCGGGGGTGTCCTCGATCTTGGCGCGGATGACGAAGCCGATGATCCCGAGCGGTGCGGCGAGCAGGAACGGGATCCGCCAGCCCCAGGACGCCAGCTCGGCCTCCGTGAGACCGATCGACAACAGCAGGAACACCAGCGATCCGGCGAGGAATCCCAGCAGGGAACCGACTTCGAGCCAGCTGACGCCGAAACCGCGGCGACGGCGCGGCGCGTACTCGGCGAGGAAGCTCGCCGCGCTCCCGAACTCGCCGCCCGCGGCGAAACCCTGCAGCAGCCGCAGGAAGACCAGCAGGAGGGGAGCGGCGACCCCGATCGTCGAGTACCCGGGCAGCAACCCGATCACCAGGGTGGCCCCGGACATCACGAAGATGACGATGGACAGCGTGCGCTTGCGGCCGATCCGGTCGCCGAGCGGCCCGAACACCAGCGCCCCGATCGGCCGGATCCCGAAGGAGACCGCGAAAACGCCGAACACGGCGAGCAGACCGGCGGTGGCGTCCCCCGCGGGGAAGAACACCGACGCGATGGTGCTCGCGAGGTAGGCGTAGGCGGCCCAATCGAACCAGTGCACGAACACCCCGACGGCGCCGGCGGCGATGCTGCGGCGAAGCACCGCGGGGTCTTCGGCGGTGGCGACGAGCTCACCGGGGGGAGAGTCCTGTGTGGTCATGATGCCTCCTTGAACCATGTCACGCGATGACGGTCAGGCCGCCCGGTCCACCCCGGTCCAGGCCAGGGCGATCGCACCGTCCAGCAGAGCGCGTTCGGCATCGCCGCCGACACAGTGCGCGGCGAACTCGCGCTGGTGGTTGATCGCCGGCAGGGAACCGACGCCGATGTAGGGATGGATGGCGGGGACGACCTGCGAGACGTTCCCCATGTCGGTCGAAGCCCGGTTCATCCGGGACGCCGTCCCGCCCGCCGCGAACTCGCGGCCGAGGTCGAGCGCGTTGGCCCGGTAGGCCGCCAGCGCGGTCTCGTCGGCGCGGAACTCGGCGTACGGCCTGCTTTCCGGTTCGATGCTCAGTTCGCAGCCGGTGGCCAGCGCGCCCGCCTCGAAGGCCCGCGTCACGCGTGGCTCCAGCTCGGCCAGTTCCGCGAGCGTCTCGGCGCGGACGTACCAGCGGCCGGTCGCGTGTTCGGGGATCGCGTTCGGGGCGTCGCCGGCGTGCGTCACGACTCCGTGCACGCGTGCCGACGACGGGAGGTGCTGCCGCAGCAGCCCGATCGCGACCTGGGCGACGGTGAACGCGTCGGCCGCGTTGATCCCGGCCTCCGGATACGCGGCGGCGTGCGCCGACCGGCCCCGGTAGGAGACCTTCGAGTGGCTGACGGCGAACGGGCGTGCCTCGGCGACGTCCACGGGCGCGGGGTGGACCATCATCGCCAGATCGGCGCCGGTGAACGCGCCGCGGTCGAGGAGCTCGATCTTCCCGCCGCCACCCTCTTCCGCCGGGGTCCCGTAGACCTCGACGGTCAGTCCGGCGTCTCCGGCGACGGCGGCCAGGCCGAGCGCGGCGCCGATCGAGCTCGCCGCGATGAGGTTGTGGCCGCAGGCGTGGCCGAGACCCGGCAGCGCGTCGTATTCGGCGCACAGCGCGATCCGGGTGGGACCGTCGCCGAGGCTCGCGTGGAACGCGGTGTCGAGCCCGAGATACCTTGAGGTGACGGCGAAACCGGCGCGGTCGAGCAACTCCGGCACCATCGCGGCGGCGCGATGCTCCTCCCAGGCGGTCTCGGGGTCGGCGTGCAACCGTTCCGACAGCCGGATCAGCGCCTCGGCATGGCGATCGACCCCGGCGCGGGCCGCGCTCTTCAGCGTCGTCATCCTTCGTCTCCCGGCACGCCGTAGGACGGCGCGGCGCCGGGGTCGAGCGCGCGGGTGACGTAGTCGTCGCGCTGGGGGAGCCACACTTCGAGCAGCCGGGCCAGTTCGCCGATCGGGTCGTCGGCCCAGTCCACCCGGAGGTCGGTGACCGGCCAGTCCACATCGGACACCACGACCAACCCGGCCGATCGGACGGGCCCTTCCTCGCCGCCCGCGGCGAGCCCTGCCCGCAGCGCGGTGACGAGCCGTTGCTCCAGTTCTCCCGTCGAGGAGAGAAAAGCGTCCACAATGGACTGAGTAATATGCTGGCCAGCCAGCATGTTCCCCGCCGCCACGACGCCGTCGGCGGTCGCGGTCGCGTGCGTGCCGAGGGTCCGGGCACCACTGTGAGCGAAGCCGGGCCCGGCCGGGCCGAGCACGGTCAGCTGCCGGTATTCGATACCGGACGTCGCGGCGACCACTTCGGACAGCGCCCGCTCGGGGTCCCCGTGCTCGGCGAGCCGGTCGAGCAGGCGCCCGCCGAGCCGCGGGTCCGTCACGTTCTGCGAAGCGGCCGCGCCGACGCCGGGAACCAGATGCGCGACGCGGGCGGCGACGGCGGGGCTGGACGAACTGGCCGCGATCCCGAAGCGCACGGTGTCACCGGAGATCTCGCGGCCCACGATCGAAAAGGTCATTTCCCCTCCGCCGGGATCACCGCGACGGCGTCGATTTCGCACAGCCATTCCGGCCGGGCGAGCGCGGACACCACCACGCCGGTCGAGATCGGGTACACGCCCTTGGTCCAGCGGCCGACGACGCGGTAGACGTCTTCGCGGTAGCGCGGGTCGATCAGATAGATCGTGAGCTTGACCAGGTGCTCCATCCTGCTGCCCGCTTCTTCGAGCAGCAGCGCGATGTTGGTCATCGCCCGCTCGGCCTGCGCGGCCGCGTCACCGATGCCGACGGACTCGCTGGTGTCGAGGTCCTGGCCGATCTGGCCGCGGACATAGACCGTGCCGTTGGCGACGACGGCCTGGCAGAGGTCGTTGTCGAGGTTCTGCTCGGGATAGGTGTCGCGCGTGTTGAACGGGCGGATGCGACGGTGGACGGTCACTGCTCGGCCTTCCCTGGAGAGGGTGCGGCCCGTCGGTCACGGGCCCCGTCGCCACAGCGTGACGGCGGCCCGGTGTTCTGTACAGAAGATGTTTCAGGACCAATGCATCGAAAATTCAGATGCAGTGTCCCGTTCACTGGATCTGGAAATCAGATCTTGAAGGACGAAAACATCTGTTGGACAAAGACAACGCCGCGCCGCCACGATCCTGAAGGAACAGCACGCGAACGGAGTGGAGGTCTGGATGCCGAGCCAAGAGGTGGAGGCTCTCGTCGTGGGCGGGGGCCAGGCGGGTCTGGCGATGAGCGAGCACCTGAGCGGCCACGGGGTCCCGCACCTCGTCCTGGAGCGGAACCGGATCGCGGAGCGCTGGCGTTCGGAGCGCTGGGACTCGCTGGTCGCGAACGGTCCCGCTTGGCACGACCGGTTCCCCGGCCTGGAGTTCGACGGCCTCGGCCCCGACGACTTCCCCACGAAGGACCGGGTCGCCGAGTATTTCGAGGCCTACGCGGAAAAGATCGCCGCGCCGATCCGGACCGGGGTCGAGGTGACGTCGGTCCGGAAGAACGAAGGCAGCCCCGGTTTCCACGTGGAGACTTCGGACGGGACCATCGAGACGCGGTACGTCATCGCGGCGACCGGGCCGTTCCAGCGGCCGGTGATCCCGCCGATCGTGCCGGAGGACGCCGGGATCGCTCAGGTCCATTCCAGCGGTTACCGCAATCCAGGGCAGTTGCCCGAAGGAGCGGTCCTCGTGGTCGGCGCCGGGTCTTCGGGGGTGCAGATCGCCGAAGAACTCAGCCGGTCGGGGCGGCGCGTGTACCTCTCGGTCGGCCCCCACCAGCGGCCGCCGCGCCGGTATCGCGGACGTGACTTCTGCTGGTGGCTCGGCGTCATGGGCAAGTGGGACGCCGACATCCCGCCGCAGGGCGCGGAGCACGTCACCATCGCGGTCAGCGGCGCGCGCGGCGGGAACACGGTGGACTTCCGGGCCCTCGCCGCGACCGGGGTCGAGCTCGTCGGCCTGACTTCTTCTTACGGCGACGGCGTTCTCCGCTTCGCGCCGGACCTCGCGGACAACCTCGCCCGGGGCGACGCGGGCTATCTCGCGGTTCTCGACGAAGCCGACGCCTACGCCGCGCGCAACGGACTGGACCTGCCCGAGGAACCGGAAGCGCGGGTGCTGGGGCCGGTCCCGGAGCGCGCCACCGACCCGATCCTCGAACTCGACCTCGAAGCCGCCGGGGTCCGCTCGATCGTCTGGGCGACCGGTTTCGCCGTCGACTACGGCTGGCTGCGGGTCGACGCGTTCGACGAGAACGGCAACCCGGACCAGCGGCGAGGAGTGTCTTCGGAGCCCGGCGTCTACTTCCTCGGCCTGCCCTGGCAGGCGCGCCGCGGTTCGAGTTTCATCTGGGGGGTGTGGCACGACGCCAAGCTCGTGGCCGACCACATCGCGACCCACCGCGCCTATCTGCGGTACCGGTGATCCTCAGCGGGTGTAATGGGTGCGGCACAGCTCCCTGAACTCCTGCGCCCGCCGGGTGAGCCGGGCCCCGCGCATCGAGGCGACGACGATCTCCAGCGCCGGGACGGCGTCGGTGAGCGTGAGCGGCACGGCCTTCGCGCCCGAGTACGTGGTGTCGTCCGGCGGGCGCTGGTTGAGGAGGGCGAAACCGTGACCGGACGCGACGAGCGAGCGGACGGTCTCGTAGCCGGTGCTGCGGTGCCGGATCCGCGGTTCGACCCCGACGTCGCGCAGGACCGACTGCAGGTATTCGCGGCTGTGCGGCAGGTCGAGGAGCACCATGGGCTCCTCGGCCAGTTCCAGGAGCGAGACCTTGCGGCTCTTCCGCCGCGCGAGCCGGTGATCCTCGGGGACCAGGGCATACGGTGCCACGCTGCCGACGACCTGACGGTCGATGTCGTCGTCGAGGTCGTAGCCGTAGAGCAGGGCGAGTTCGGTCCCGCCCGAACGGAGGGCGGTCTTCAGCGCTTGGTGTTCCCCCTCGCGCAGGGACACGTGGACCTGGGGATGCCGGGCCTCGAACCTCGCCAGCAGACTAGGCAACCGGAACGGCGCGAGGGTGGCGAAACAGCCGACCGTCAGCGTCCCCACCAGCTCGGTGCCGGACTGCCGCGCCGTTTCGACCAGTTCGGCGCCGTGGGCGAGGAAATTCAGCACCCGTTTGTAGAACGCCTCGCCCGCCGTGGTCAGGCTGAGCCCGCGGGCGTGGTGGCGCAGCAGGAACTGCACCCCCATCTCCTTCTCCAGCTGCGCGATCGCGGTCGACACGGCCGACTGCGAGACCACGAGCTCCTTCGACGCGGCGGTCATGCTCAGGTGCCGGGCCGCCGCCTCGAAGTAGCGCAGCTGCACGAGAGTGAAGGACGGTTCGTTCATGGCGGCATCCTGCCCTTCAGGGTTCGCGGTGGCCGAGGCCGGCGGAGACCTGCCGCGCCGCTCGGCCGACGACGCGGTTCAGGCCGCGCATCCGGGCGGCCGGCATGTACGGCCGGGTCGCCGAGACGCTGACGGCTCCGGCGATCGCGCCGGTGGCGTCCCGGATCGGCGCCGCGACACAGCGGATCCCCGGCTCGTTGTCCTCCAGGTCCATCGCCACCCCGGATTCCGCGTACTCACGCATGCGCGCCAGGAACGCGTCGAGATCCTCCGGATGCACCCGGCCCGGTTCCACCGGCGTCTCGGCGAGGTAGAGGTCCCGCCACTCCGGCGCGGAGTCCAGCAGCAGCGCCATGCCGACACCGGTGCGGGTCAAGGGCATCCGGTGCCCGATCCGGGAGCGCATCTCCGCGCCCCGTGAACCCGGCAGCTTGTCCAGGTACAGCACCGAATCCCCGTCGCGGACGGCCAGGTGCACCGTGTCGCGCAACTGCTCGGCCAGCTCCTCCAGCACCGGCCGGGCGACCACCGGCAGCGGACTGCCGTGCAGTGCCTGGAAACCCAGCTCGATCAGTGTGGGACCGAGGGCGTAGCCGTCCCGTCCGCTGCGCAGGTAGCCCTCGCTCACCAGCAGCTGGACCAGCCGGTGCGCGGTGCTGCGGCCCAGGCCGGTGCGCTCGACCAGGGTGCGGAGGTCGGTCGCGCCGCCCGCGCCGCCCGCGACCGCGCGGATCACCGCGAGGCCGCGGGCGAGGGTCTGGGTGCCGGGCGGCGCTGTGTCGGGCATCCAGGAATCCTACATATAGGGACACTGATCGCATTATCGGGAACGCGCCCGCACGATGTCGCTCGTGACGGACACCGAACCCGGCCTCATCGCCCTCGACTGGGGAACCTCCGGTCAGCGCGCCTGGCTGCTCGACACCGAGGGGGAGATCCTCGACGCCCGCCGGGCCTCGCGGGGACTGCTCGCGATCACCGAAGACGTCGACCTGGCCGATCCGGTCGCGCGGGCGGCCGCCTACGAGTCCGCCTTCCGGGAGATCAGCGGCGACTGGCCCGCGCTCCCGGCCATCGCCTCCGGCATGGTGGGCAGCGCGCAGGGCTGGACCGATGCCGGCTATCGCACCGTCCCGGCGCGGCCGTCCTTCACCTCGCTCGTGCCCGTGCCCCATCGCGACGGCGTGCTCCACGTGGTGCCCGGCCTGCGGATCCCGTCCGGGGACGGCCCCGGCGACGTGATCCGCGGCGAGGAAACCCAACTGGTCGGCGTCCTCGAAGCGCTCGGCGACCCCGCCGGTCCGGTCACGGTGGTGTTCCCCGGTACGCACAGCAAATGGGTCCGCGTCGAGAACGGGATCGTGACGGACTTCGCCACGGCGATGACCGGCGAGCTGTACGGATTGCTGACCACACAAGGCATCCTCGCCCGCACGGCCGCTGCCCCGGTCCCCGACGACACGGCCTTCTCGCGCGGTTTGACCGCTGGACGGCGTTCGCGGGGGCTCGCCACCGAGGCGTTCGGGGCTCGCCCGCTCGTGCTCGACGGCGTCCTCGAACCGGCCTCGCTTCCCGACTACCTCTCGGGCGTGCTCATCGCCGACGAGGTTTCGCATCTGCTGCGCGACCCGGATTCCCCGCTGGTGCTGTGCGGAGACGGCGAACTGTGCCGCCGCTACGCCCTCGCTCTGGCCGACAGGGGAGTGAAGCCCACCGTGCTGTCCGAAGAGGTCACCGCCCGGGGACTGTGGCGGATCGCGACGGCCGCCGGACTGCTCGAAGACCGTCTCGAAAGGACACTGAAGCCGTGACCGGTTTGATCGCGATCCTGCGCGGGGTGACCCCGGCCGAGGTCGTCGGCGTGGGGCGGGTGCTCGTCGACGCGGGATTCCCCGCCATCGAGGTGCCCCTGAACTCGCCGGAACCCTTCGAGAGCGTCCGTCTGCTCGCCGACGCGTTCGGGGAGTGGTGCGCGATCGGCGCGGGCACCGTGCTCACCACCGAAGACGTCGCTCGGGCGCGGGAAGCCGGGGCGCGGATGATCGTGGCGCCCAACAGCGATCCCGCGGTCATCTCGGCCGCCGTGGCCGAGGGCATGACGCCGTACCCGGGGGTGGCCACGCCCACCGAGGCGTTCGCGGCGCTCGCCGCGGGGGCCCGGCACCTCAAGCTGTTCCCCGCCGACGCCGTCGGCATCGGGGGAATGAAGGCGTGGCGCGCGGTGCTGCCGCGCGAGGTCGAACTGCTGCCGGTCGGCGGCGTCGACGAAACGAACCTGGCGGCCTGGTCCGCCGCCGGGGCGGCCGGAGCGGGACTGGGGTCCTGCCTCTACCGGCCGGGTGACGGCGCGGACGCGGTCGCCGTCCGGGCTCGTGAGCTGTGCCGGGTCTGGCAGCAGGCCAACGGCTGAACCGTCGCAGGGATAGGGAAACGATGAAGATCACGTCAATGACGACATATCAGGTACCGCCGCGCTGGTCGTTCCTGAAGATCGAAACCGACGCGGGCGTCACCGGCTGGGGTGAGCCGGTCCTGGAGGGGCGCGCCGCGTCGGTGGCCGCCGTCGTGGAAGAGCTCTCCGATTACCTGATCGGCAAGGACCCCTCGCGGATCGAGGATCTGTGGACGGTCCTGTATCGCGGCGGGTTCTACCGCGGCGGCGGTCTCCACATGAGCGCGCTGGCGGGGATCGACCAGGCCCTGTGGGACATCAAGGGCAAGGCGCTCGGCGTGCCGGTCCACGAACTGCTCGGCGGCCGGGTGCGCGACCGGATCAAGGTGTACTCGTGGATCGGCGGCGACCGTCCGGCCGAGACCGCCCGCGCCGCGCGCGAGGTGGTGGACCGCGGGTACAGCGCGGTGAAGATGAACGGGACCGAGGAACTGTCCTATCTGGACACTTGGGACAAGGTCGACCGCTGCGTGGCCAACGTGGACGCCGTCCGTCAGGCGGTGGGTCCGGACATCGGCATCGGAGTGGACTTCCACGGCCGCGTGCACAAGCCGATGGCCAAGGTCCTGCTGCGCGAACTGGAGCCGTACCGGCTGATGTTCGTCGAGGAGCCGGTGCTGTCCGAGCACGTCGACGGCTTCGCGGAAGTCCTGCGCAACTCGCCGATCCCGATCGCGCTCGGCGAGCGGCTGTTCTCGCGGTGGGATTTCAAGGCGGTGCTGGCCTCGGGCGCGGTCGACATCATCCAGCCGGACCCGTCGCACTGCGGCGGCATCACCGAAGCGCGCAAGATCGCGCACATGGCCGAGGCCTACGACGTCGGCCTGGCCCTGCACTGCCCGCTCGGCCCGATCGCGCTGGCGGCCTGCCTGCAGATCGACGCGGGCTGCTACAACGCGACGATCCAGGAACAGAGCCTCGGCATCCACTACAACACGAGCAACGATCTGCTCGACTACGTCACCGACCCGGCGGTGTTCGCCTACGACGACGGACAGGTCGCCATCCCCGGCGGGCCGGGGCTCGGAATCGAGATCAACGAGGAGTACGTCGCCGAACGCGCGGCCGAGGGGCATCGCTGGCGGAATCCGGTGTGGCGGCACGCCGACGGCTCGTTCGCCGAGTGGTGAACGCGATGACTACGTCCGTCCACCCGGGACTCGGCACGCGTCCGTCCCGGTACCGTGTGCTCATCGCGGTGATGCTGTTCATCACCGTCGTCATCAACTACCTCGACCGCTCGAACCTGTCGATCGCGATGCCCGCGATCGCCGGCGAACTCGATCTGTCCAAAGCGGAACAGGGCCTGCTCCTGTCGGCCTTCGGCTGGACCTACGCCGCGTTGCAGCTGCCCGGCGGCTGGCTCGTGGACAAGATCCCGCCGCGGCTGCTGTATCCGGCCTGCCTGATCCTGTGGTCGCTCGCGACCTTGTTCATGGGCGTGATCGGCGGCTTCGTGGCCCTGATCGCGCTGCGGCTGATGGTCGGCGTGTTCGAGGCGCCCGCCTATCCGATCAACAGCAAGATCGCGACCGTCTGGTTCCCGGAACGCGAACGCGCCACCGCGATCGGCTTCTACACGTCGGGCCAGTTCATCGGTCTGGCCCTGCTGACGCCCGTGCTCTCCTGGCTGCAGGCGATGCTTTCCTGGCACTGGGTGTTCATCGCCACCGGGCTGGTCGGCGTCCTCTGGGCGGTGCTCTGGTACGCGAAGTACCGGGAGCCGCGCGACTCGCGCGCCAACGAGGCCGAGGTGGAGCTGATCCGCTCCGGCGGTGGCCTGGTGGATCTGGCGCGCGAACGGCCGGAGCGGGCGCGGATCACGCGAGCGGACCTGGCGACCGTGCTGGGCAGCCGGAAACTGTGGGGAATCTACTTCGGACAGTTCTGTCTCACGTCGACGTTGTGGTTCTTCCTCACCTGGTTCCCCACGTACCTCGTCGAATACCGGGAGATGGACTACATCAAATCCGGCTTCCTCGCTTCGCTGCCGTTCATCGCGGCCCTGGTCGGGGTGCTGGCTTCCGGTGTCCTGTCGGACTTCCTGGTCCGGCGCGGCGTTTCGCTCGGCGCGGCCCGCAAGGGCCCGATCATCGCCGGGCTGGTGCTGAGCACGGTGATGGTCGGGGCCGGTTTCACCGACTCGACCGCGCTGGTCATCGTGATCCTTTCGGTGGCGTTCTTCGGGAACGGTCTCGCGTCGATCACCTGGTCGCTGGTGTCCGCGCTGGCGCCGCGACGGCTGCTCGGGCTGACCGGCGGGATGTTCAACTTCATCGGGAACCTGTCGTCGATCGCGACCCCGATCGTCATCGGCCTGATCGTCACCGACGACAGCTTCGCACCCGGGTTCGCCTACATGACGGTGATCACGATCGCCGGGATCCTGTCCTACGTCTTCCTCGTCGGCAAGGTCGAACGCGTCGCCGAGCGGACCGAGACGGTGCCGATTCCGTGAAGACATCCCTGGGTTTTGTGTGTCAAGCGGCGGTGGTGGTGTGGTGGGCCCAGGCGGTTGTTTCGTTGTAGTGGGTGTGGGTTTTGAGGCATCCGTG
>NZ_BNAY01000021.1 GCF_014654365.1 Amycolatopsis oliviviridis | reverse complement strand
CGGCTCCGAGACCGATCGCAAGGAAATCCAGGCCTGAGCGCCGTGTCCGTGGTGGGACCGGCCGATCACCGGTCCCACCACGGGCAGTCGTCGAAGAAAGGACACTTCTGTTGACCGCGTCGCTCACCGCGCCGGCCCGGAACCCCGCTCTCGCCGCCCTATGGGGCTACCTCGCCGAAGTCACCGACGCCCTCGGCATCGGCCTCGAATCCTGCGTCGTCGACTGCGACAGCCCCGTCTCGGCCTACATCGCCCTCGACGGCAGGCTCCCCGGCCACCCCGACCGGGACGTAGCCCTGCTCTGGGACGAAGTCCACGGCTGGGCGATCGCCATCGAAACCCACTCCGGCGAAGACCTCATCGTCGTCTGCTACCTCGGCGGCAAGACCATCGCCCCGACGGCGGCCCGGGTCGCCCGGTTCGTCCGAGCCCTCCGCTCGGGCGATCGCTACGTCGGACAGCTCACGCCGCCGTCACACCGCGGCGCCACCGGCCACACCGACCTCGAACTGGCGCTCGGCCGTCGCACTCGGACGACCGGCCGCTGAACCACGCCGAGCCGGGACAGAACCAAGGGGAACACGATGCCGAACGAGTCCTCGGTGACCGGGTACCTGGACGAGGTGAACGCGGCCTTGACCGCGCTGACCGAGACACTGGAAACGGACCCGGGCGACGCGGAACTGCTCGACGCCGTCTGCGCTCAAGCGGTGCGGGCGATCCCCGGCGCGGATCTGGCCAGTGTCACCGCGATCCACACCGGCAGCCCGCGGACCGCCGCCAGCACCGACGACCGCGCCGTGGAGATCGACCGCGCCCAGTACGCCCTCAGAGACGGCCCCTGCCTGGAGGCCGCCTTAGCGGCGAGATCGTCCGGCTCTCGGTGCAGACCGCAGACCGGAAATGGTCCGATTTCGCCGCCACGGCGCGGAAAAACTCCCGGGGAAACCCTGCCGTTCGCGGGAAAGTGGCCAAGCCGACCGTATGAGCCGGACACGAGCACTCTTTGCAGGGAACTCGTATTCCGGTGGGCCCCGCACACGTAGGTCGTGTCATCGAAATGGAGCGCGCGGGGAATGTCGCGCTCACTTCGCCGATCGCGGTGTACCCACTGAAGGTCCTGATGACGAGTGGATCCCGGTCGATCGATCCTTCGTCCCGATCGTCGCCGGCGACAAGGTTCGGCGACGACTTCCCTGGTTTCGATCGGACATGGCGGGGTATCAGGAGGCGGACACGAAACAGGCCAGCCCCAAGGAGGCGCTTGATGAGCACGATCACCAAGTCCGTCGACGTCGAGGCGCCGGTCACCGACGTCTACAACCAATGGACCCAATTCGCCGATTTCCCTCACTTCATGGAAGGCGTGGAACGGGTCGAGCAGCGTGACAACACCCACACACACTGGACGATCACCGTTGCAGGCGTCTCCAGGGAATTCGACGCCACCATCACCGAGCAGCACCCGGACGAACGCGTCGCGTGGAAGTCCGACGACGGCCCGAACCACGCAGGCGTCGTCACCGTGCATCGCCTTGACGACCACCAGACCCGGGTCACCGTCCAGATGGATATCGATCCCGAGGGATTCGTGGAGAACGTCGCCGACAAGCTCGGCATTCTCGACCGCCGTGTCCAAGGCGACCTCGACCGCTTCAAGACCTTCCTCGAAAACCGCGGCGGCTCCGAGACCGGAGCCTGGCGCGGCGACGTGCAGCGCCCTGGTCAGTCCTAGTCCCTTTCAGACCACCTCACCGCACCAGGGTCGCTGCCCGACCACATGGTGAGGAGGACGGCCGGTTCTCCCGACCCAGGCCGTTTGCACACGATGTGGCCGGCCCCCGACACGGGGCCGGCCACATCGTCCGAAGTCCGAAACGCCTAGACGGGCACGGTTCCCGAGAACTCGTGCCTGCTGATCGGTTCCCAAGGGCCACCGAGGTAACGCCAGACGGCCAGGCCGGTCACCCTTGCCGTGCTGGGCGTGATCTCCTGCCGGAGGGTCGCGAGGGTAGCCGCGGCGGTGGCGGCGCCGACCTTGTTCTGGACCGTGACATGAGGCTTCAAAGGTTGCCTGTCCTGGGGTGTGAGCCAACGGAGCCATCGGCTTCGCAGGACACTGTGGACGGAAACCAGCTCGGGCGAGTCCAGCGCGAGCGCGACCCCGCGCCCCAGCGAACGGACCCCGGTCACCGCCAGAGTGAACCGGCTTGTCTCGCCGGCCAGTACGGCACAGTCCGCGCCGACCGAGTCGAGATGTTCTCCAGGAAGAGCATGGAAAAGCGTGATGTGCGCTCCCACCTGGAGCCGGTCCGGCGGAAACCAGGTGCGGCGCAACCAGTCCCAGTACTCCTGGGTATCCGCATCGACCGTGGCGGTGACCACCAAGGGCCGCCCGGCCACGTCAGCTGGAATCCGCGACACGAAGGGGTCCTTCACTTTCGGCCGGTTCTCAACGCATAACGACGTTCAGCGTAGGCGAGATCGTCCCGCCAGAGCCAGGCGGACGCCCGGCGCAGAAGAGGGCGTAAGACCGGCGCGATCCTGGTGGCCATCGCGAAACCGGCCGGTCGGACGTGGCGATGGTCGCAACGCCCGGAGCACTCGACGCCTGAAGTCCACTGTGGCTCTCCTGCCCGACGACAACGTCCACGACAGTCATTCTCGGGCCGCTGAAGCGATACCGCAACGCTTCGACAGCGGACCGGGTGTTCACAGACTCGAGTGTCGGCAGGGCGAACATGTCGGACAGTTCAGCTCGTGCGGACTCCGGGCGTGCCCGAGTTTCGCGGTCGCTTACTGGTCCCTGGCCGAGTTTTGCGCGGAGAGGTTCCTGTTCGTGGGCCTCCGGTGTTCTTGCCGGCGCTGGTTTCGTTCCTGACGTTCCTGCTCGCGGCGGCTGTAGGTCGCGCTGCGCACGGTCTCTTCGTCTTCCAGGCTCGACCCCAAGGCGCCGGCGACGATGCCGACCGAGCTGCACAACCACACCAGGTTCAGGTACGAACCCACCCCGACCGAGTGCCCGAGCGTCTGGGCGAGATAGCCGCTGTCGATCAGGACAGCCGCCGCGAGCAACGCGAGCACGAACAGGATCGCGTACATGCACGCCACTCCGATCGCCAGCGTGGTCACCGTGGAAACGTTGTACAGCAGCGCTTTGCGTCGCTCGGCGGCTTCGGAAGGCCGGTCCCAGAGGTGGTTGTACACCGTCAGCCACACCGTCATGATCAGGACGGTGACCACCATGATCGCTGTCAGCCTCAGCGGGGGCAACGCGTCCGCGAGCTTCCAGAACGAACTGGTGATGATGCCGTAGGCCGCGGTGCCCGCCGCCGCCGCGGTGGCGCCCGCGAGGTGCGGGACGAGCCGCCACGGACGGTTGTCCCGGACCATTCCGGCCAGCAGCCGCAGCCGGCCACGAAGTCCGACCAGGGCGACGTGTGTCGCGGACGGCGTACGGTCATCGGCCAGGAACTGCGTGGGGGCCAGCACCTCACGCCACCGTGCCACAGCACCCTGCCCGCCGTGATCCCCGGACCGCCGCGATATCAACTGCCGCACAACGCGAACCAGTAACGCCCGTACTCGGCGCCGCACCAGGACTGCGCCCAGCGCGGGCAGCGAGATCATCGCGACACCGTGCTCGGCGTCGACACCGGCGACGATGGGTTTCGTCCCCGCACGCCGAGGCAGGTCGGTGACCAGCACCAGCAAGTCCCAGCCCCGGCCCTGACGATGCTGCTCCGACAGCGTGCGCATCGGGATGTCACCGTCTTCGTTCAGCGGCAACTGGTCGACCTGGTGCTCCACCCGCCATCGTGTCCGCCCACTCACCAGAGCGGCGAAAGTTTCCGGTAGCTCGTCGACGATGGTGGTGATCACCTGCTCCGGCAGGCCTTCGTCGGCCAACACCCCGACGGCCACCTGGTGCGGCGCCTCCATGTGGTTTCACCTCTCCTCAGCACCCGGTTTCCCCGACGGGTGCCGGCCAAACCAGCCGGGCCGGGCAGGGCGTCAGAGGGGAAGCGCGGGATGCCGGGAGGTCGCGACGCGGTAGGCCCGTGCCGGTGGCGTGCCCCGCCGTTCCCGGCGTGCCCGCGCGACCAGCACCAGCAGCCATGCCACCCCGATCGCCGCGATCAGGCCCTGCCCCACCCAGGTCAGCGTCGTGTACAGCCCGACCTGTGCACCGGTCGGCGCCGCAGGCAGGCCACGGGCCAGCAGTTCGTACTGCCACGACTGACCGGTCAGCAGAAGCGTGGCGTAGAGGGAAATCACGGACGTCGAGTCCCACAGCGCGTGCCTCCTGCGGTTCGTTCGATCTCTGCGGAGGTCAGCATCGGGCAGTGTGGGCGGGCGGCGCATCAGCCCGCCAGGCCCGATATCGAGCGTAGTTGTCGACCCGTCAGGCCAGTCCTCAGCTGGCGGCTGTCTCCCGGCGGTCCCCACGATCACCCAGCTCATCCACACTTTCGGACCCGGCAGTGTAAGCATCCGCTGACCTTCAGGGGCACAGGTCGCGAACCCCCACTGCTGGAGCCATCTTCGGCTACGCTGCCGTTCGTGCCCGAACAGACATGGCCCGCCGATCCTGAGACGCCCGTCATCGAATACCGGACCGGCCGGTGGGCGTTCATCGGCGGGCTGGCCCTGTTCGTCGTCTTCGGGTTGGCCGCCGTCTTCCCGGACGTCGGGCATCCGTCAGCTTCATCGAGAGCGAAGAACATGCCTCCGGCCGCCGCGTCATTTCTCTTCGGCGCGCTCGCGCTGAGCGGCCTGATGGTCATGATCGGCTCCGTCCCCCGCATGCACCGCTTCGCCGTCGATCAACGGGGACTATGGTGGCGAGCCGGTCGCAAAGCCGATCTGATCGCATGGGAAGAGCTGCGCGCCGTACGCGGACGGGAACCGCGCCCGCCGGTCAAAGGCGCCCCGAACTCGAAACCCGTACTGCCGGCCCTGGTGTTCACCCCTGCGGACGGCCGTTTCACGCTCCGCCACAGTGCGCTGGTGAAACCCCTGCCCGATGCTAAAACGGAAGTGGAACTCAGACTGCCGAACTTCGCCACGGTCCGGCAGCTGACCCAGGAAATCACCAGAGTCCGGCCGGACCTGCTCCACTGACGCCAGGCAGCCCGGCCGCGGTGTCGAGCCACCGCAGCAGGTCGAACTGCCGTGCGGGCATGGTCAAGGCAGTGGTGACCGGTCACGATTCCGCGGCGCAAGCGCGATCCCGTTCCGGACGCTCGCCGGTGGCCAGAAAGGCCGTGACTGTGTCGTTGGCGCACATGTTCTTCGTCGACGACCTGGATCGATGCGACCATTGCCCTCTCTGACCGGACAAGCGCAGTCAGCGTTCCTCGACGACATGCTCCGCATCACTACGCCCGCAAAACCACAGAGCCCTGCTCATGGATCCACCCCGGCCCCCCGGCCTCGACCTCAGACTGGATCCGGAGGCCTAGAGGCGCGATTGCGCGCGTTCGAGGAGGGTCGGGCCGCGTCAGTCGTCGCCGCGCTGTCGACCGCAGCCGAACGCGGACGTGCCGAGCATACCCTGAGCAAGTTCGCTTCCGTACTTGGCGACAACCCGAGATCTGTCAAGAAGTTCGTCAACACCTTTAGCCTGCTGCGTTCGATCCGATTCCTCGAGGACTCCGATGTCGCCCCGGACACTCTGGCCCTGTGGTCGCTTGTGGTGGTCCGGTGGCCCGAAGTCGCTCACCACCTGTCGGCACATCCGGTCGCCGTGGCAGGGATCCTCGAGCCGCTGTGGTGCGCCGGTCACTTCCCGGAACGGCTGCGCGCCGCGGCGGCATCGGAAGACCTGCGCACGATCATCCGGGCCACCGACGGCGGACCACTTACCGCGACCCTCATCCGGAAATGTTGCGGCGCACCCCCTCGTCCCTGACCTTAGTCGTGCTGCCAGCCTGAATATGAGGTACTTGAGCCGCGAAGTGACACCCAAGAGCTCAAACCCGTTGAGGTGAATACCGAGACGAACGCGCCGTGCCTTTTCATGATTGTCGCAGATGAGCGAGTCGACTTTTGTATCATCGCTCTCTATCGAGGGGGCGTCGTGAGATCTCTGAACGCTGGTGAACCCACCGAAGTGGGTCGTCATCGGGTGTTCGCCGTGCTCGGCCAGGGTGGAATGGGCCGGGTGCTGCTGGGCCGTTCGCCCGACGGTCGGCTGGTCGCCGTCAAACAGGTACATCCGGGCTTCGCCCACGACGTCGGTTTCCGTGAGCGGTTCCGCCGAGAGGTCGCTGCTTCGAGGATGGTGTCCGGCGCCTTCACGGCCGCGGTGATGGACGCCGATCCCGACGCGCCGACGCCCTGGCTGGCGTCGATGTTCGTACCGGGTCCCTCGCTCTCGGAGGCGGTGGCGGCCGGTGGGCCGTTGCCGCCGTCTTCGCTGCGGTACCTGGCCGCCGGGCTGGCGCTGGCGCTCGGAGAAATCCACCGTGCCGGGCTGGTCCACCGCGATCTCAAGCCCGGTAACGTCATTCTCACCGGAGACGGTCCGCGGGTGATCGACTTCGGCATCGCCCGTGCCATCGAGGGCGACTCCGAACTCACCCATACCGGCGCGATCATCGGCTCGCCCGGGTTCATGTCGCCGGAACAGGCACGCGGACAGGAGATCGGCCACGCGAGCGACCTGTTCTCCTTCGGGTCCCTGCTGGTGATGGCCGCGACCGGGCAGGGCCCGTTCACCGGATCGTCCACTCCGCACACCCTCTACAACGTCGTGCACACCCAGCCCGATCTGAGCCGGGTGCCGGAGGACCTGCGCCGGGTCGTCGAACCCTGTCTGGCGAAGAGTCCCGGCGACCGGCCGGACTCGACCTGGGTACTGCGTCAGCTCGGCCCCATCGCGCCGGCGGCCGACCCGTGGCCGCCGCCGGTGCCCCAGCTGATCGACGCGCAGCAGGCCGAGGTGCGGGAACTGCTGAACCCGCCCACGCCGAAGCGCTCCCGACGCGGGCTCTACACCGCCTTGGCCGCGGCCGCGGCGGTGCTGGTGGTCGTCTCCGTCGTCGTGGCGGTGAAACTGCTGCAACGGCCCGAACCAGCACCCACGGCCGCGGCGGCCCCGCCACCCGGAACGGCGGTGACCACGCCGGTCAACCCGGATCCGCTCGGTCCGGACAACCTGCGCCGGGTCGACCTGTGCAAGGTGCTGGCAGGCTGGGAAGCGCCCGTGCTCGGTGCTCTGGCGGCGACCTCGCCCGGGCGAAGACTGGACTGCCTTTACGGTGCCCTGAACCTCGATATCGGCCCCAGGTTGCTCGAGGGGATTCCGGCCGGGGAGTTGGAAGGGCTGCCGATGTACACCAGCACCTTCGGCAATTCGTGCGCGGCCGCCGTTCCGGTCGCCAGTCTCCAGAACATCGTGCTCCTCACCGAGATCCGCGGCTCTCTCTCCTCGGACGAGAAGTGCACGGTGGCGAAGGCCGGACTCGGCGAGGCGGTGCGGCGGATCCGCGCGGGTGGTCACGGACGCGACATGGCCCCCAAGTCGCTGATCGGGCTGGACCCCTGCACGCTGCTTTACCCCGAAAGGGTCGCCCGGTTGATCGGCCCCGTGCGGGCCACCGCCCCCGAGGATCTGCACCAGTGCGTCTACCACGGCGACGGCACTTTCCGTCTGACCGTGGAGCAGGGGTATCCGCCGCACGGACCGGAGCAGGCCGATGCCGGTGGCGTCGTGCCGGTGAAGGTCGGCGGTACGACGGTGTACCGCGACGAGCATCCACCGCAGGGGCCTCCGGCCTGCGTCCTGACTTGGCAGCACCGGGCGATGAGCGAGCGCCTCGGTGAGAACGTCAAGGTGACGTATGAGCGTGAGAGCGGCAAGACCATGCAACAGGCCTGTGCCAAGGCCGAGGAGATCGTCAGTGCGCTGCTCACGACGTTGCCGAAACCCTAGGACCAGCCTGTGAAACCGCTACGTACCGGTGAATCCCGGCAGGTCGGCCCCCACCGGATCATCGCCGAACTCGGCGAAGGGGGAATGGGCAGGGTCGTACTCGGACTCGCCCCCGACGGCCGGCTCGTGGCCGTCAAACAGATCCATGCCGAATTCGCCCACGACCCCGGCTTCCGGGAACGTTTCCGCCGTGAGATCGCCGCCTCACGCCTGGTCTCCGGCGCCTACACCGCCGCCGTCACGGACGCCGACCACGAAGCCGAATCCCCTTGGCTCGCGTCGATTTTCGTCGCCGGACCCGATCTGCGCACGGCCGTGGACGCGACCGGGCCGCTCCCCGTGGAAGCCGTTCGCCGACTCGCCTCCGGACTCGCCACCGCACTCACGGACATTCACCGTGCCGGTCTGATCCATCGCGATCTCAAGCCCAGCAACGTCATCCTCTCCGGCGACGGGCTCCGCGTCATCGACTTCGGCATCGCCCGTGCCGCCGAAGAAGCGCAAAACCTCACCCACACGGGTGCCATCATCGGCTCACCGGCGTTCATGTCGCCCGAACAAGCCGGAGGCGGCCGGATCACCCCGGCCACCGACATGTTCTCCCTCGGTTCCATCCTGGTCATGGCGTCCACCGGACGTGGTCCCTTCAGCGGCGCGTCGGCACCACAGACACTCTACGACGTGGTCCACACCGAACCCGATCTTTCCGCCGTACCAATAGAAATCCGGCGAATCGCCGAACCGTGCCTTGCCAAGGATCCGGCCCGGCGACCCACCCCCGGACAGCTACTGGACTTCCTCGGTCCTGTTCCGCCGGACACCGCACCCTGGCCCGAGGCCGTGCACGCCCGCATCCGGCATCAAGAAGCCGAAGTACGTTCGTTGCTCTCGTTACCGATCCCCGCGTGGCAGGCACCCCCGAAACCCTTGCCGGTAAGGAAAAGCCGACCGGGATTGCCGATCACCGTGGCACTGGTGGCGGTCGCGGCCCTGATCGGCACCCTGATCTTCGTCATCCAGGCGATCACCTCACCACGGGATCCTGGCACCGCGGCCATGCCGGTAGCGGAGGCGCTGACCCTGGACCGGCTCCGCCGCGTCGACGCGTGCACGGTGCTCGACGGCCGGTACTCCGAGGAGCTCGGCTCGCTGGAGCCGGACTCGAACCCGATGTCACCGGACAGGTGTACCTACAAGGGGCCCAACGGCTTCTATATCGATCTCCGGCTCGGGGAACCCGTGGTCAACGGCGGCATCGGCACGACGAACCGTACCGCCGAAGGACTACCGCTGTTACGCGCCTCCTTCAGCGGGGGCTGCCACTCGCTGATTCCGGTCACCGACGCGCCACAGCTTTACGTGATGCTCTACAACGACACGAGCGTGGGCGACAAATGCGCGGTCGCGGACAGCGCGCTCACCATCGTGCTCGCCCGCCTGCGCACCCACGAAATCGATCGTCAGGACGACGCGGCCGGGGTACTCCCCCTCGACCCTTGCGCCCTCCCCGACCCCACCGTAGTCACCCAAACCATGACCGACGTCCGGGCGGTCACCGCCGGCCTGCGGAACTGCCGATGGCAGCGAGAAGACGAACAACTCGACGTGAGAGTCCAGCGGAGCCTGTACATCGACGACGACAACGGAGCCCCCGTCGAACTCGGCAACGGAGTCACCGGTTACGTAACCGGTGACTCCGAGTCCACCTGTCAGCTCTCCTGGCCGCACCGCACCCTCCCGGACGGTGACGCCGAGTACATTTCCGTGTGGCTGCAGGGCTACAGCGGTGAACGGGCTTGCGAGCGGGTACGCACCGTCGCCGGCTCCGTGCTGAACCGGCTTCCGAAGCGCTAGCGGCTCGCACCCCTCATCAGAACGTGGCATGCCGGACGGGTGAATGTTCCTCACCTCGAACGATGAGCGAGTCCCGAGCGCCACGCCCGTGACGCTCGGCGTTTCGAACGTGGCGCGGACCTCGCCGGAGGCCGTTGGCCACCGTCGCACTACTAGTGCTGAAATCCCGCGGTTCTCTTTCGCGCGATAGTCAACAAGCGCGGTGGCAACGTCACTGGCCGCGACCACAACAGTTCGACTCTCACACCAATTTTCCTGGAGCAATCCTGGAGCACGCCGTCGGTTACAACAGCGCCCAACGACACCGGACCGCATCAAACAGAGCACAACTGCGCCAGCCGACCAGCGGGTTCTCGATCACCGCAGGTCAGCGCCTTGGCCGAACCTGACTGGCAGTGAGGGGGCCAGACGTCGCTCGCGACGAGCCACATCGCGGTGAGCACGACGCGAATGCAGTCATGCAGGAAGGACAACGAGAGTCAGGAGACCTGACTCAAGCGCCAGAAAGCCGATGTGGGACCGGATAATGCCGCGATGTATCAGGCCCACGAGGAGTAGCATCCGCCGATGGCCAGCACGATAGAGGAAGGACCGGAATTCGATCTTTCCCCGGCGAGAATCGCGGAACTCGCCGCGCTTACGGACGCCGCTGCCGCGGACGCGACGCATGGTTGGTACGAAGTTTCGTCTACGCTTGCGGGCGAGCGAGAAGCCGCGGACGTCGACGCCATCGCGGTTGCTTTCGACTACCGCCTGCAGGACCGCGTCGACGAGAACAGCAACCCCGTGTTCCACGCCGCGCACCTGAAGCCCCTGACGGAGATACCGACAGGCGTCGCGGACCTGTGGGCGAATGTGGTAGGTGTCACCAGGTCGTGGCCGGTTCGCACGCGCCTGCACGATCTTCTCTTTGTACTTGGCAGGAATCCCAAGCACGGGCACGCTGAGCAGGCATGCCGGGGATACGTGGAGCTGGGCGCTGGAAGCGGGGATTCGCTGTTCCGCGCACGCGCTCTGACCCGCGCGCTCGACATCGCCCGGCAGATGAACCGCAACGACCTTGCCGACGAGGTGGTGAAGCAGATCATCGCCAATGTCCGTGAGTGCCTCGACGGTGCTGAATGGCAGCCTGGTGTGTCGCTGCGTCTGATCGGTCGTCTCGTGGAGGAGAAGAGCCTGCCGGCGGGTGTCGACGATCTGCTGGCGGCTGCGCGAGCACGCTACGCCAGCGTCCCCGACATCGAGGTCGACGCGGCCATGTTGCAGCGAAGCCTCGCAAAGGGCGAAAAGACCGCACTGGAACGGATCGACCGTGAAATCGTCGAGATCTGGATCAGGTCCGCGGAGGCGTCGACCGGGCTTCGGAAGCAGGACCATCTCACCAAAGCGGTCGACTACGCCAGGGACCACGGGCAAACCGAGCTGCTCGCCGCGGCCACCACCGCTCTGCAGTCGATCGGCATCGAAGACCTGGATATGCAGACTTTCAGTGTCCCCGTCGAGATTTCCGACAAGGTGCGCAGGGAGTGGATCAGCTACTTCACGCAGGAGGTTGACTGGCGCGTATGTCTCGCGCGCTTCTCGAACGGCGAGCAGGGAACACCGCCAACCGGCCGGATCGACGAGAACCGCGCTCAGGTGGAGACCCTCAAGAAGGACGCCCCGCTGTACTCGATGATTCCGCACTCGAAGATCGGCGGCGACGGGCTTCCTCGGTGGAAGCCACAGAACGAAGACGACCAAGAAGAGCAGCGCCTGTCCGATGCAGAAATCTTCAGGATGCAGCTGCGCGCGCCGCTGTTCGCCTGGGCGTTGCACGAGATCGGGGTCGTCCACCACCCGATCCGCGGAGAAGTCGAGGAGTTCTTCGCGGAACGGACCTACCTGCCTCCGGACATGCCCCGCGTGTTGGCGGACGCGTTGACCAGGTACTGGCGCCAAGACTACGAGGCCTGCGCCTACCTCCTCACACCGAAGATCGAGACGATGCTTCGCACCCTCGCCAGGGCTATTGACGAACCGGTCTACTTGACCCAGCGGAAGAACACCCCGGGAAAGTACGTCGGCCTCGGGACCCTGCTCTCGACGCTCGGCAAGCACGGCCTCGATGAGTCCTGGAGCAGGTACCTCTCCACGCTGCTAGCAGGCCCGACGGGAACGAACCTACGGAACGAACTGGCACATGGGTTCGTCGACGAGGTTTCCGCGCCAACCGCCGCGCTGCTGGTCCAGGCGGCACTCTACGTCGCCGGCCTCGTCCCGCATCCGGACGAGCAGCGGGCGCCGGAGGCTGAATAAGCACAGTTGCGGGAGCGCAGTGCCTCAGCCCGAAGACATTCCCTCACTTAGGTGCTGGCTGTCCGTGTCCAAAGACGGTGTAGCCGGTTCACTTAAGCAGGCAGACCGCAGCCAGCAATCGGTCAAGGGTTTCAGAACTACTACGTCGCTGGTTTGACACGCCGTAGACATCCTGCACACGCACGGTCGACACCGTGGCGCAGGCCTTGGACGATCGTCAAAATCTACACTAAATCGCCCCTAGTACCCCAGACACGAAGAAGCCCAGGCCATCAGGCCTGGGCTTGAGCTCCCCCGCTTGGACTCGAACCAAGAACCCTCCGGTTAACAGCCGAATGCTCTGCCAGTTGAGCTACAGGGGATTGTGCTCCGCACCAGCCGGATCGCTCCGACCGATGAGAGAACTTTAGCCCATGCCCTCCGGCGGCCGCGCACCCACCCCCCGGTTTCGGTGTCACCTCGTCAAGCTCGCGTTTTGAGGGACAATGACAGCCGGAGCAAGATCGAACGGGAGGCGTGGACTCGGATGAAGATGTTCCTGCTGGGTGCGGCCGCGGGCTACGTATTGGGCGCGAAGGCCGGCCGGGGACGGTACGAGCAGATCGTGCGGACGTACCGCAAGGTCGCTGACCACCCCATGGTGCAGGGCGCCGCCGGGGTCGCTCGCGCCAAGGTCGGTGAGAGGTTCGGGCGGCCTCAGCGCTGACCCCGCTCAAAGACGAGCCGAAGGGGCCCTTCACCGCGTACAACGCGGTGAAGGGCCCCTTCGTTGCACCCGTTGAACCCTTCAGCCCACGACGGCGACCACGAACACGCGCCGGAACTCGAACCAGGTGGTGCCGTCGGGGCGCGGTGGGTAGGCCTTGTCCAGCTCACGGGCGATCTGCGCGCGGAAGTGGTCCCAATCGGCTCCGGGGAGGGCTTCCTTGACCGGCCTCAGCGAGGTGCCGGTGATCCATTCGAGCACGGCGTCCTCCCCGGCCAGCCGCTGCAGATACGTCGTCTCCCAGGCGTCGACCACGCATCCTGCGTCGGCGAGCAGGTTCCCGTAGCCGAGCGGGCTGTCGACGGCCTCGTTCTCCCGCAGGACGACGTCGACGAGGCGCGCGGCCCATTCCTTGGTGCGCGCGAGGGCACGGACCAGGGCGTGCGACGGCGCGTCGAAGTTGCCGGGGACCTGGAACGCGAGCGTCGCCCCGGACGGCAGGAGGTCCACCCAGCGGCGAAGCAGGACGCGGTGTTCCGGGACCCACTGGAGCACGGCGTTCGAGATGACGACGTCGGTGTCCGGTGCGGGCACCCAGTCGTTGACGTCGAGCACTCGCGCGTCGACACCGCGCGAGCGGGCGGCCTCGACCATTTCGGGTGAACTGTCACCGGCCTCGATGATCGCGTCCGGCCAGCGTTCCGCCAGCTCGGCGGTCAGGTTTCCGGGACCGCAGCCGAGGTCGACGACCCGGCGGGGCTTCTCGGCCGCTATCCGCCCGGTGAGGTCGTAGAACGGCCGGGCCCGCAGGTCGGCGTAGTCGAGGTACTTGACCGGATCCCACATGGCGCCTCCCAGCGATACAGTACGAGCGTACTGCTAGCCGTGCGGCTTGGCCACCTTCTCCGCGGCTTCCTCGGCGATCGCCTTGATCACGTCGACGTCGGTGCCCGGATCGGGCCGTACCTGCAGCACCGTGCCGTCCTGACCGGGCACCTTGCGCTCGACGAACCACGCTCCCCCGGTTTCGAGGTCCTTGCGGTGCCGTCCCCGGACCGAGCCGTCGACCCGCTGCCGCAGCAGGATCGGGACCTTGCCCGGCCGGGGAAGCTTGAACCGGACCGGCGTCCTGTCGGCCAGCAGCACGGCCTTGCCCGCGGTCCCGGCCTCTTCGGACTCGGTCAGGGTGAGCACGCCGTCGGCCCACGCGGCCTTGCCGACCAGATGCCAGCCGACGCGACGCGGTCCCGGGATCCACAGTCCCAGCGGTGTGACCAGCAGATATCCGCCGCCCTCGACCGCCGCGCTCCCGACGACGTGTTCGCCGTCGTCCAGCGTGCCGTCGAAATCCGCCGGGACACGGTCACCCAGCAGGTGACGCAGCCAGCCCATGCTCAGTCCAATCCGCCGATGGCCTGTTCCTTCAGCGCCTTCCGGTACTGCTCCAGCGCGACGAGGTCGCCGAACAGCGCGCGGTAGTCGTCCGGCGCCTCGACCGGGGAAAGCCGCTGGAGCTTCGACTTGATCTCGTTGATCTGGCGGCCGACCAGGCTTTCCTGCACCGCCGCGAGCTGCGCGGAGATGTAGCGCGAGTCGACCTCGCCCTTGGCGCGCAATGGTTCCACCGAAAGCTCGCTGAGCACCCGCCGCACCGTCCCCTGCGGACAGTGCGGGGCGGCCGCGTCGAGCAGGGCGGGCCCGGTCAGCCCGGAGCCCGCTCCCCCGGCGGACAGCAACGCCTTGTGGATGGCGATGTAAACCGGATGGGTGAACGCGTCCTCGGGGAGCGCGTCGTATTCCGCCCCGGCGAGCATCGGCTGCTGCAGCGCCGCTTTGAGCGCCTCACGCTGCGCGATGAACCGCGGATCGCCGGGCGCGGGCCTCGGCAGGTCCTCCTCGGCGGTCGCGGTGGCCGCCGGAGCGGGCCGCCGGGTCTCGACGGTGGCGGTGCGCTTCGCCGCGGCCCCCGCGCTGCCGCGGACCCGGTTCACCACCTGCGCCGCGTCCTGCCAGCCGACCCACCAGGCGAGTTTCGACGCGTAGCCGTCACGGCTGGCGCGGTCCTTGATCCCGGCGACCATCGGCACGGTCTTCTGCAGCGCCGCGACCTGACCGTCGACGGAGTCGAGGTCGAAGGCCTTCAGCATGCTCTTGATCGCGAACTCGAACAGCGGGATCCGCCGCGCGACCAGGTCGCGCACCGCGGTGTCGCCCTTGGCGAGCCGCAGTTCGCAGGGGTCCATGCCGTCGGGGGCGACCGCGATGTAGGTCTGCCCGGCGAAGGTCTGGTCGCCCTCGAAGGCCTTCAACGCCGCCTTCTGACCGGCTTCGTCACCGTCGAAGGTGAAGATCACTTCGCCGCGGAAGGCGTCGTCGTCCATCATCAGCCGCCGGAGGACCTTCATGTGGTCCTCGCCGAACGCCGTCCCCGACGACGCGACGGCCGTCGGGACCCCGGCGGCGTGCATCGCCATCACGTCGGTGTAGCCCTCGACCACGACGACCTGGTGCCGCTTCGCGATCTCGCGTTTGGCCAGGTCGAGGCCGAACATCACCTGCGACTTCTTGTAGATCGGCGATTCCGCGGTGTTCAGGTACTTCGCCGAGACGCGGTCGTCGTCGTACAGGCGTCGCGCGCCGAACCCGACGACCTCGTTGCCGACGTCGCGGATGGGCCAGAGCAGGCGCCGGTTGAACCGGTCCATCGGCCCGCGCTGCCCTTCCTTGGCCAGTCCGGCCGTGAGCAGTTCCTTGACCTCGAACCCGCGGTTGAGCAGATGTTTGGTGAGCTTGTCCCAGCCCGCCGGGGCGTACCCGCAGCCGAACGTCTGCGCGGCGGCGGCGTCGAAACCCCGTTCGGACAGGAAGTCCCGCGCCGCGCGCGCGTCCGGGGTGAGCAGCTGCTCGGCGTAGAACTCCTGGGCCGCGCGGTGCGCTTCGATCAACCGGGCGCGGGTGCCGCGATCGCGCTGGACGCTTCCGCCGCCGCCTTCGTAGGTCAGCCGGAAACCCGCGCGGTCCGCGAGCCGCTCCACGGCCTCCACGAACGAGATCAGGTCCATCTTCTGGATGAACTTGATCACGTCACCGCCCTCACCACAGCCGAAGCAGTGGAAGGTGCCGTGGGTGGGGCGCACATTGAACGACGGGGTCTTCTCGTTGTGGAACGGGCAAAGCCCCTTCAGGCTGCCGCCGCCGGCGCTGCGCAGCGCCACGTAATCACCGATGACCTCGTCGATCCGGTTGCGCTCGCGCACCTCCGCGATGTCGCTCTCCCGAATCCGTCCTGCCACGCTCATCACTCTAGGCCGTGCTCGCGGAGCGCTGTGCGGCACACTCGGGGAATGAGTACCGCCCTGGACGAACTCGCCGGGAACTTCGCCGCGTTGCGCCCCCATCTCGTGTCGGTCGCGTACCGGCTCACCGGCACGCTGTCCGACGCCGAGGACGCGGTCCAGGAGTCGTGGCTGCGGCTGAGCGGCCTCGACGAGCGGCGCCGCTCGGCCATCGAGGACCACAAGGGCTGGCTGACCACCGTCGTCAGCCGGATCTGCCTCGACCGGTTGCGCTCGGCGGTCGTGCGCCGCGAGCGGTACGTCGGCGAATGGCTGCCCGAGCCGGTGCTCGGCCCGCTGGGCACACCGGCGTCGGAGGACCCGCTGACCATCGCCGTCCGCGACGACGGGATGCGGATGGCGGCGATGGTGGTCCTCGACCGGCTGACCGCCGAGCAGCGCGTCGCGTTCGTCCTGCACGACGCGTTTTCAGTGCCGTTCGGCGAGATCGCCGAGATCCTGGGCTGCACCGTCGAGGCCGCGCGCCAGCACGGTTCCCGCGGTCGCCGCGCGGTCGCCGACGCCGATCCGCCGCCCCGGACCGCGCTCGCCGAACAGCAGCAGATCATCGAGAAGTTCATGACCGCGATGCTCACCGGCGACATCCAGGCGGTGGCCGAGGTGCTGCATCCGGACGTCGTCCTCGTCGGCGACGGCGGCGGCAAGGCGCGCACGGCGGTGCACACGGTCGCCGGGTTCGACAAGGTCACCCGGCTGTTCCAGGGGCTCATGCGGCTGTACGACCCGGCCGGGATCGGGCAGGCGAGGCTCGCGCTGGTCAACGGCGACCTCGGTGTCTACATCCCGCCGCAGGCCGCTTCGGAGCGGTACCGGGCGCTCGACGAGCACGTCAACGCCTTCGTCATCCGCGACGGGAAGATCGTGGAGATCTACGACGTGGCGAATCCGGACAAGCTCACCACCGCGCGGACCCGCGTCGGTTCCTGACCGCGTTTAGTCCTCTGAATGCGCTCTGAGCGCATTCAGAGGACTAAACGCGGGAGGTCGGAACACGAGGTCAGGGAAGCGGGATCTTGCAGGCGTCGCCCGAGGTGAAGCCCTGGGCGGTGATGTCGAGCGCGCTGTTCATCCGGGCACGCATGTTCTCGAGCCCGATCTGGTAGGTCAGCTCGATGACGCCCTTGCGGCCGAACTCGCGTTCCAGCTCCGCGACCTGGTCGTCGGTGACGGTCACCGGGCTCGCGGTCATCGCGTCGGCATACGCGAGCGCGAGCCGTTCCTGCGCGGTGAAGGCGGGCGACTTCGCGTAGTCGTCGATGTTCTTAAGCCGTTCGATGTCGAGCCCCTCGTGCAGTTGCAGCATGGTCCCGAAATCGATGCACCACGAGCAGCCGAGCTGGGTCGCGACGCGGTACACGGCCAGCTCGCGCACGTTCGACGGCAGCGTCTTGCTGGCCTTCTCCGCCAGCATCTCGTGCACGCCGTTCGCCCGCAGCAGCGCCGGGTGGTGCGCGTAGACGGCCATCGGCTCGGGTACGGCACCGAAGCGCTTCCCGGCGAACTTGTAGATGAGCTTCAGCAGGAAGCCGGCTTCGGCGGTCTTGACGGCGGGAACGCGCGGCATGGTGTCCTCCTCGTACGGGGTTGCGATCACCAGGTGGACGAGACGGCGGACGCGGACGTGACAGCCGCTCCCCGGTGACGTGAGCCACAGGCCTTTCCGATCACGGAGCGAGATCGGGAATAGATGGATCGGCCCAATCCGATTCCCGGGGAACGGGACGAAATGCGGAACTTACTGTCGGTATGCTGTCGAACCTACTTTGGTCATCGCCCGCCCGGGTAGGTGACGATTAGCCTTTTCGCCGGAACCCCCATTCGATCATCGAAGGTACGCTGACGATCAGCAACCCCCTCGAAGAACCGGTGCCACCACACCGGTTTATTCGGCGATCCCTCCGCTCTCTCCCCACCGGAGGAAACACATGGACTACCTCGTCATCGGCGCGGGCCCGGCGGGCCTGCAACTCGGACATTTCCTCCAGCGGGCCGGAAGAGATCATGTCGTGCTGGAAGCGGAAGACGCACCGGGCTCGTACTTCCGCACATTTCCGCGGCACCGGAAACTGATCTCGATCAACAAACCGCACACCGGCTGGACCGATCCCGAACTGAATCTCCGGATGGACTGGAATTCGCTGCTGTCCGATGATCCGGACCTGCGGTTCACCCGGTACACCGAGGAGTACTTCCCACCGGCGGACCTGCTGGTCGACTACTTCGCCGACTACGCGGCGAAAACGGGCGTCCAGGTCGAATACGGGACAAGGGTGACCTCGATCGACCGGGACACCGAATTCCGGGTCGCCACCGACCTCGGCCGGACCTACTCGGCGAAACGGATCATCGTCGCGACCGGGCTCGCCCGCCCGTTCATCCCCGCCATCCCCGGAATCGAAACGACGGAATCGTACAACGAGGTTTCGGTCGATCCCCGGGATTTCACCGATCAACGAGTGCTGATCCTCGGCAAGGGGAACTCGGCGTTCGAAACCGCCGACAATCTCGTCGCGAACGCGGCGTTGATCCACGTTCTCGGCCCCGAGTCGCTCAGGTTCGCCTGGCGCACGCATTTCTCAGGCGATCTGCGCGCGGTGAACAACAACTTCCTCGACACCTACCAGTTGAAATCGCAGAACCTGGTCCTCGACGCCACCGTCGAAAAGATCGAGCTCCGCGACGCGGAATACCACGTGACCCTCCGTTATTCCCGCAGGCCGAAGACCGTGACGCTGGTCTACGACCGGGTCGTCACCTGCACCGGCTTCCGGATGGACACCGGGATCTTCACCGACCGGGTGAGACCGCGGCTGACGGTGAACGACCGGTTCGCCGAACTGACCCCGGCCTGGGAATCGGCGACCGTGCCCGGCCTGTACTTCGCGGGCACGCTGACCCAGGTCCTCGACCGCCGCAAGTTCACCAGCAGCGTCCTGCACGGGTTCCGCTACGGCGTCCGCGCGCTGCACCACGTGCTCGAACAGCGTTACGAGGGTGCCGAGTGGCCGGGCGAGGACCTGCCCGCCGATCCGGACGTCGTGGCGGGCGCGATCCTGGCGCGGGTGAACCGCAGTTCGGGGCTGTGGAACCAGTTCGGCTTCCTCGCCGACGTGCTGGTGCTGAACGACGACGGCACGTCCCGGCTGCTGGAGGAGATGCCGGTCGGGCTCGCCCTCGCGGAACGGCCCGGCGCGCATTTCGTCACGGTCACCCTGGAATACGGCTCGGGCTATCCCGAGATCGACCCCTTCGACGTCACCGCCGGACGGGCCTGGGAGGACGACCCCGCGACCGAGTCGCTCTACATGCATCCCGTGCTGCGCCGGTACCGCGACGGCGAGCTCGTCGAGACACGGCATCTGCCCGAGGACGTCGCCAACGACTGGACGGGCGAGGCCGAGTACCGCGCCCCGGTCCGCGAAACGGTGGCCGTCCGGTGACCAGGCCGGTCAATCTCCGCGAGGTCGAGCAGGCCGCCCGTGCCGTGCTCGACAAGGTCCGCGACGACTACTTCGCCGGCGGCGCTCAGGACGAGGTCACCGTCCGGGGCAACGAATCCGCGTTCGAACGCCTGGCGCTCGTCCCCCGGGTCCTGACCGGCGCGGGTGAGCCGTCGCCGGAAGTGACCGTCCTGGGCGAACGCGCGTCGATGCCGGTCCTGCTGGCGCCGACGGCGTTCCACGAGCTCGCGCATCCCGAGGGCGAACGCGCCACCGCCCGTGCCGCGGCCGCCGCGGGCACGATCCTGATCTCGGCGATGCTCTCGACGGTCTCCATCGAGGACATCGCCGCCGAAGCCCGCAAGGTGTCCTCGGAGCACGAACCGCCGATCTGGTTCCAGCTCTACCTGCAGCCCGACCTGGGTTTCACCGAGGCGATCGTCCGGCGGGCGGAGGCGGCGGGCTGCCGCGCGCTGGTGGTCACCGCCGACTCCCCCGCGCTCGGCAGGCACGAACGCAACGACCGCAACGACTTCCACGACCTCCCGCCCGGGATGAAGTGCCCGAACCTGGCCGAACAGGCGGGCGAGGTCCGCAACGTCGTGCTCTCGCCCGAGATCTCGTGGCGGCACCTCGAATGGCTGCGCGAGACGACGTCGCTGCCGATCCTGCTCAAAGGCGTGCTCCATCCCGACGACGCCCGGCTCGCCGCCGACCACGGAGCCGCCGGCGTGATCGTGTCCAACCACGGCGGGCGGCAGCTCGACACCACCCCGCCGTCGATCCGGCTGCTCCCCCGGATCGCCGACGCCGTCGAAGGGCGCGTCCCGGTCCTGCTCGACGGCGGTGTCCGCCGCGGCACCGACGTCGTCAAGGCACTCGCCCTCGGCGCGCGGGCGGTGGCGATCGGCCGCCCGGTCGTCTGGGGTCTCGCCTACGACGGGGAAGCCGGTGTCACGAAGGTGCTGGACCTGCTGCGCCGGGAGATCGTCAACGCGCTGACCTTGTGCGGGTACGCCGACCCGGCCGCCGTCCGCCGCGATCTGGTGGAGGAGGTGTCATGGCGCTGACCGCGCTCCGCAACTGGGTCTTCGCCAAGGTCAACGGCCAGGAGGCGGTGCCGATCCCCGGCGAAACCGTCGGGATCGAGCATTTCCGCGACGTCTACGCGCATCCGAACGCCGACGGCCGCAGCGAGGGCGCCGCCCTGTCCGACCTCTTCTGGTACTGGCTGGCCCCGGGACCCCAAGTCCACCAAGAACATCTCGAACCCGGCGAACGCTACGACGAGGTCGCCCGCACCACCCGGCGCATCCTCGCGCGGCCGCACGCCGAGAGCGCCGAACGCGCCACGCGGGCGGCGGAACGGGTGCTCGGCGAGAAACCGGAGCGCGTCCGGCTGGTCCGCCTACGCGACGAGATGATGCCGATCTGGGCGGAGTTCTACTACGAGCTCGTGTTCGGCGAACCGTGTCCGCGGGTGGCGCGGGACCTGATCGTGGCCAACGCGACCGACGTCGTCACCGCGCTGAAATGCCTGGGGCTGCGGCATATGAACCGGAGGACGGCACTCACCCGGTATCTGACGGAGAAACTGCGCGAGCGGCCGTTGCCGCTGCCTCAACGGCTTTCCCCGGAAGAACAGGTCCTGTATCTGCAGGGCACCTTCTTCAACACCGCCGTCGTGCAGACCTCGGAGGCGATGACCCATCTGCTGCTGGCCATCGCGCGGCATCCGGAAGTGCAGGCACGCCTGCGTGCCGAACCCGGCGACGGCTACCTCGACCGCGTCCTGTCCGAATCCTTCCGCCGGTACCCGCTGTTCGGGATCGCGCACCGGATCAGTTCGGGCGAGATCACCGTCGACGAGCACACGACGCTGCCCGCCGGTTCGGTGCTGTGCTTCAACTACGCGGATTTCCACGCGACCGGGTTCACCGATCCGGAGCTGTTCGACCCGGACCGCTGGGAGCACCGGAGCGCCTCGCGGGCGAACCACATCCCGTTCGGCGTCACCGCGAACCGTCCTTGTCCCGCCAAGGGAATGGTGCCGCCGACGATGCGCGCGGTCGCGAAGACCGTGCTGTCGCGGTACTTCCTGAGTTCCACGACGACGCACGTCCGCTCGATCCCCAACCGGGGCCCGTGCGTGCTGCGGCCGGTGGACGATCCCGGTTCGGATCGGCGGCTGCTGCGGTATCTCCGCGTGCGCGACCGCGCCGGTGAGGTCCGGCGCGACGTGGTCCAGCTGGTGCTCGGCACCTACATGGTGCTCGACGCGCGCCGGAAACGGCTTGCCCAAAGGTATTTCGCGACCCACGACGCCGAAGGACGGGTAAGAAGATGAACGACGCGGCTGAACTGGACGACGAGAAGGAATACCTGGCCGAGGCGAAGCTGCGGCGGCGGAACAACGCCCCGCACGACCGGTTCCTGTCCTCCTACCGGGCCCGGATGGGCTACCGCGGCGACGTCCTCGTACCGCCCGCGGTGTTCGGTGTCGAGGGCGCGGTCGACATCCACTGCCACGGTCACGAAGGCCAGCAGGACGGCCTGTCGATCGCGAAACTCGCGTCCGCCAGCGGCGTGAAAGGCCTGCTGTTCAAGAGCATCGTCTGGCGGGCCCGCACCGACGTCGACGGTCCCGCCGGTGTGGTCCGCGAGGTCGAAGGCGAACTGCGCAAGTGGTGCGACGAGGCCGGCGTGCCGCCGACGCGGCTGTGGTCCGGCTGGATCACCACCGACACCATGGGCCTGTCCATCCCGGAGCAGGCGCGCAAGCAGCTGGCCGACGGCGTCTCGGCGGTGTGGATGCCGGTGTTCCGCAGCGCCAACACCTTGAGCAAGGTCGGCGGCATGAGCGGCTGGTGGGGCGAGGAACCCAGCGTGTGGACCGATCCGCTGCCGTGGGACAAGGCGCTGCGCGTCGGGACGTACACCCTCGACGAGCACGGGAAACTCAAACCCGAGTACCGCGAGGTGTTCAAGATGGTCGCGGACCACGACGTGATGATCTCGTTCGCGCACGCCACCCACCCCGAGCTCTGGGAGATGGCCGAACAGGTCCGCGACCTGGGCATCACGAAGGCGGTCATCGACCATCCGTTCAGCCCCTTCATCGATCTCTCGCTGGAGCAGATGCGGGAACTCACGTCCGCAGGCATCTTCATGAACTTCACCTACGACGAGATCTCGCCGCTGCTCGGCGTCGACCCGGCCGAGATGTGCCGGACCATCCAGGCGCTCGGCACCGAGTACGTCACCTTGTCCAGCGACGCCGGGGAACCGCTGTTCCCCAACACGGTCGAGGCGCTGCGGCTGCTGCGCGCGCATATGGAGGCCTTCGGGCTCACCAAGGAGGAGGTCCACACGACGAGTTCGGTGAACCCGTCCAAACTGCTCGACGCGGAGGACTGATGCTCGCCGTCGAGGATCCCGCGACCGGGCAGCGGATCACGGCCGTCCCGGACGCCGGACCGGCCGATGTCGACAAAGCGGTACGCGCCGCCGTCGACGCCTGGCCGGCGTGGCGGGTCACGGACCGGCACGCGGCGCTGGCGTCGTGCGCCGCCGTCGTCGAGGAGGCCGCGCCCGTGCTGGCCCCTGTGCTGACCGAGGAGCAGGGCAAGCCGCTCCGGGAAGCCGAAGCCGAGTTCACCAGGGCTGCGGCACGGTTCCGGTACTTCGCCGGGCTGAGGATCGAACCCCGGATCCTCGGCCGGACCGAGGTGCACCGGCGTCCGTTGGGCCCGGTCGCCGCGATCACGCCGTGGAACTTCCCGGTGCAGCTGGCCGTCGCGAAACTCGCGCCGGCGTTCGCCGCGGGGAACACGGTGGTGCTCAAACCGTCGCCGCACACCCCGCTCACCACCCTGCACCTGGGCCGGATGCTGGTGGAGGTGCTGCCGCCGGGCGTGCTGACCGTGCTCACCGGACAGGACCCCCTCGGCGAGCGGCTGGTCACGCATCCCGGGATCCGGAAGATCAACTTCACCGGTTCCGTCGCCACCGGGAAGCGCGTGGCCGCCGCGGCCGCGCCCGATCTGAAACGCCTGACGCTGGAGCTGGGCGGCAACGATCCCGCGATCGTCCTTCCCGGCACCGATCCGGCCGTCGTCGCGGAAAGGCTGTTCTGGAGCGCTTTCGCCAACTGCGGGCAGATCTGCATGGCGGTCAAACGGATCTACGCCGTCGGGTCCGCGTACGACGGCGTCGTCGAGGCGCTGGCGGCCTTGGCGGCGAAGGCCGTGGTGGGCGACGGGCGGACGCCCGGAACGCAGATCGGCCCGGTGAACAACCGGGCGCAGTACGACCGCGTCATCGGTCTCACCGAGGAAGCCCGCGCAGGCGGTGCGCGGATCGTCACCGGCGGGCGGCTCGACGGACCCGGGTACTTCTTCGCCCCGGCGATCCTCGCCGGGGCGCACGACGGCATGCGCGTGGTGAGCGAGGAGCAGTTCGGCCCGGTGCTGCCGATCGTGCGATGCTCCACAGTGGACGAAGCCGTCGGGCTCGCGAACGCCACGACGTTCGGCCTGTGCGGATCGGTGTGGGGCACCGACGAGGAGCACGCCGCCGTCGTCGCGACGCGGCTCGAATGCGGGACGGTCTGGGTCAACGAGCATCTGGCCATGTCCCTCGACGAGCCGTTCGCGGGCTCGAAATGGAGCGGGCTCGGCGTTTCCGGTGGCACCTGGGGTATCGACGGCAACACGGAACCGTTCGTCGTGCACCGCCCGGCAGGTGCGCGATGACCGCACTCGAAACCGAGGTGAACCGGCGGCGCGTGGTGCTCGTCAGCGCGCTCGCGGGGTTCTTGCTGACCACCGTGTGGTCCGCGCAGTTCGTCGACACGGTGATCGGCGGCGGCGTCACCGAAGCCGTGCTGGGCAAACCCGCGCAGTCGCCGATCGACGGGGTCGTCACGGGAGTGGTGTACGCGTTCGTGTCCGGTCTCGCGGGGACGTTCACCGGCTGCAACGTCGCGGTTTTCGGGGCCATGTCACCGATGCTGGGCTCCGATGGCAGCCGCTGGGCGCGACTCCGCGCGACGCTCGCCCCGCTGCGGCTGCTGGCCGCCGGGATGATCGCCGTGTCCGCGCTCTACGGCGTCGTCGTCAGCCTGGTGGGCACGAAGATGCCGCAGTTCACCGGCGATCAGGCGCCGCTGGGCGAGCTGACCGCGCGCAACGTCCAGTCGATGGTGGTGTTCGGGCTGATCGGGGTTTCGCTGACGTACCTGGGACTCGCGCAGCTCGGGTACGTCCGCGATCCGTTCTCGGCGCGAGCGCGCACGGTGTTCCTGGGCGCGCTGATCGGCGCGTTCCTGATCGGCCGTCCGTGGGTGCTGTTCCGGCAGATCTTCCGCGACGCGGCGGAAAGCGGGAACCCGCTCTACGGTGCGGCGGCGTTCACGCTGCAATCGGTGGGGAACATCCTGGTGATGGCGATCCTGCTGATCCTGGTCAACGTCGCCGGCGGCGGGCTGGCGCGCTGGCTCGCGGCGAAACAAGGACGGATCGTGGCGGTGACCGCGGGCGCGCTGATCTTCACCGGCGTGTTCACGCTGTTCTACTGGAACGTGCGGATGCTCCAGTTCCGCGGCATCCTGCCGTGGTATCCGCTCGCCCCCTGGACCTGACCCCTGCGCATTTCGTCCTCTGAATGCGGTAATTCCGCGGGGCAAGGACCGCGTTCAGAGGACGAAATGCCCGAGAGATCAGGGGGTGATGGTCCGGACGTCCCAGACCCAGACGCCGTCGACGAACTCGGCGGGCTTGCGCAGCAGCAGATCCACGGTGGCCCGGAAGGCGTCCTGGTGTTCGCGCGGGATCAGCACGAGGACGTCGGCGTTCCAGTACCGCAGATCCTCCAGCGCCTGCACCCGCTGCGACTCGGTGATCGTGGCGGGCACGCCGGTCTGCTTGATCTGGTCGAAGATGATCGACGTCGGCCGCTGGATGGCGCCATAACGGCCGCGTTTGTCATCCGGGCCGCTCGGGCCGACGAAGTAGCCCTCCGGCATCGAATAGCCGAGACCCGCGTCGATCTGCCAGTGCAACGGCTCGGATTCGCCGGAACTCGGCAACGGCACGGGCACCACGGTCCCGCCGGGCGCGACGTAGGACCGCCAGGTGCCGTCGGCGAGGAACTTCGGCGTCGGCGGCCGTTCCTTCACGATCAGCTGGGTCGGTGCGATCGGCAGCAGGACCGCGATCACGACGCCGATCCACACCAGCCGCAACGGGAATCGCCGCTCCCCCGGCACTTCCGGCAGCTTCGACGCGACCGCGTAGACGCGCTCCGTCGCCAAGGCCAGCAGCGCGCCGATCAGCGGGATACAGCCCATCGCGAGCCGGGATTCCAGCAGCGATTCGAACAACGGCAGTTCCGACAGGAGCTTCCACGGCCCCGGGATCCCGGTTTCCTCGTGCACCACCACGAGTTGCACACCGAGCGAGAGCCAGGCCATCACGAACATCGAGATCGCCAGCGCCCGCGCGAACGCCTCGCGCCACAGCCAGACGGTGATGACCACCATCAGCACGATCAGCGGCCAGCCGAAGAAGGCGTTCTCCTCGGTGCGGTTCATCGACACGTCCGCCGCGGCCTGCGGCTGCCCGGCGACCGACTGCGTCGCGAACCGGGTGAAGGCGGCGGTGTCGTTCCCGACGGGACCGTGTTCGATCGCCTGATAACTCTGCGGACCGAAGAACTGCCACCACAGCGGGTACGCGCACAGCACGAGCGCCACGAGGACACCCAGGCCCACACCGATCCCGAGCGGTTTCGCCATCGGCCGGAACTCGCGGTGGTTCGTCGCGAAATAGGCGATGGCGAAGATCGCGAACGCCATCGCGAAGATCAGCAGCGGTTCTTCGCCGAGGAAGATCTGATACGCCGCCAGCAGCCCCAGGAAGATCCCGTTGCGGACCGGGCGTTCGCCGCGGGCGATCTTGAAGATCAGCAGCGCGATGAACGGCAGGACGAACCACGCGACGAAGTTCGGATGCGCGTTGCCGTGCGAGATCATCGGCGGGGCGAACCCGACGAACGCGCCGCCGATGGCCGCGCCGACCCGGTGCGTGACCAGATGCCGCGAGAAGACCCAGTACCAGGCCGCCGCCGTGCCGGCGAGACCGCCGGTGAGCGCGATGGCCCAGGTGAGCGTCGGGCCGAAGGTGAGCGTGATCGGCGAAAGCGGGATGCCGATGCCGAGCATGGCCGTGTTGGCCATCAGGTTCACGCCGAGCGGGTGGTTCTGGAAGTGCGAACTGAGCGGATTCCTCAGATGCAGCACGTTGTCCGCGGTGACGGAGAAGAACCACTCCCACAGGTTCTGGTCCGACGCGCTGTTCCAGAGATAACCCTCTTCGAGGTCCAGCCAAAGCCCGTTGTAGAGCAGGAAGGCGAACAGCACGAAGGCACCCATGATGGCGGCGTCGGCGGCCGCGAACTTGCGGGGTCTCGTGGGAGTGTCGTCGGCCTCCACGTCCACTGCCTCAGCCTGGAAAAGACTCACTGACCGTCCTCACGGCTCGACAACGCGGGCGAGAAAGTAGATCACACCCGTCGAGGCATGCCTCACGAGCAGCAGGAACGGGCGGTCGACGGTGACCTCGAGCGGTTCCTCGACCATGATCGACGTCAGCCGCATCAGCACCGCCGTCGCGGCGGCGCCTTCGAGGCCCTGTTCGTCGATGCGGAGCACGGACTGGTGGAGAACGTCGGACACTTCGAGCCGGTCGTCGTCGGCGAGCCCGGTGAGATCGGCGTCGGCGGTGAACATCGTCCGCACGCCGAGTTCCTTCAGCTTCGCCGTCAGCGGGCTGTCGATGTCCAGGTCCAGTTTCGGCAGTGACAGGGCGAGTGTCTTGGACCGCGTGTTCTCCAGCAGTCCCGCCAGCTTGCCCGCGTCGAGCTCGGCGTCGTCGAGGTCGCCGTCCGGCAGCAGGATGATCGCCTCCACCCCGCCCTCGGCACCGAGGCGGACGACCTGCCAGCCGTCCTCGTGGGTGTGGTCGAGCTGTTTTTCGAGCCACATCGTCGGCACCGTACGGGTGCCGGACGGCGCGTGGAAGTCCGCGGGCGCGGTGTTGTCACGCGAGAACGGATTGTGCCAGGCGGTTTTGAGATACAGCGCGTTGACGATCGCCGCGACGGTGTCCGGCGCGACCGTCCCCGGCTTGAGCAGTTCGGGGATCAGTTCGCGGGTGGCCTCGGCGACGTCGGCGTTGATCAGCCGCCGCGCGCCCTCCGGATCGTCGCCGAACGGGGCGCTCTCGACCTTGCCGCCCGGCCACGTGGCGAGTTCCGCGCGAAAGGACTCTTCGAGCGGGAGCCCGTCCCAGGCCCAGAGCGTGTTCGCGACCGCGAGTTCGGGGCCGTCGTCGAGCAGCGACGAGGCCTTGCCCAGCAGGTCGGCGAGCTCGTCCGGGTCGCCGAGCAGCGCGATCAGTTCTTCTCTGGTCTTCCCCTTGGCGGCCTGCGTCACCAGGCCGAGCGCGCTCGCGATCGAGTACGGCGAGAAGCACGCGTTCTCCGCACGGCTCGCCAGCACCCGATAGAGGTCCAGACCAAACCGGAGGTGGCTTTCGACAGCGCCCATGCCGCAGACCGTACCGTGGACCGGCCCGTCCGTCTCCTGTCCGAAAGTTCCTCTTTGGGCGAGCCGGGTGATCGTGAGTGGCGATTCGGGTTCTTAGGTACCCACTGAGTGCGGTGGCAGGTGGTCGCTGGTACATGAAGGCCCCCTTCCTCTTGGGTTCTAGCGGTGGTTGCAACACCTGAGTTGTTCAGGGGTTGTGTGTTGTTCGAGATCCGCAGGGACAGGTCGCCTCAG
>NZ_BNAY01000020.1 GCF_014654365.1 Amycolatopsis oliviviridis | reverse complement strand
CGAAGGTCTCGCAAAACCCAGGCCTCACGAGTGCTCACCCGCCAGCAGCCACCACATCCAAGCCTGCCAAACCCGACTCGAACACACCCCATTAGGCCTCCTTGCCTACTCTGGAGGTAGTGAAGGAGGCCTTCACGGACCTGCCCATGCGGCAATTCGCCTAAGCCTTCGGCACATAGGCCGGGAGCGCGTCGAGACTGTGCCGCACGGCCTCGGTACCGTAGGCGAACATCTGCCGCTCGTACTCGCCGACGGCGTCAAGGAGGCTCCTGCGTCCCTCTGCGGCCTCGATCAGGCTGCGGCGCAACAGATCCGCGTCTCGCAGGGCGGTGTTCGCGCCGTTGCCGCCGGTCGGGGAGGTGGCGTGGATCGCGTCGCCGAGCAACGTGACCGGGCCGGGCGCCCAGCGCTCGCGCGGCTCGACCACACGGATCGACAGGAGCGCGCTGTTGTCCGGATCGGACTGTTCGACGAGCTCACGCAGGTCCGGATGCCATCCGTCCATTCTGGACAGAGCGGCCTCCTGCGGGGTCGCCGTACCGAGCGAACCGTCCGGCGGCAGGATCATCGCCCAGCGCACGTAATCGCGGACATCCGGAAGGACCACCTCGGGCGCCAGCGCTTCGGCCGCCTCCTTGGGCGGGGTGCGGAAACGCATCGCCCCGAGCAGCAGGCTCACGCCGTCCCCGGCGATCTTCGAGCCGAAAGCCTTTGACAGTCCGGCGAAACGCTCGGTCAGCGTGGTGCGGCCGATGACGAACCGGACGCCGGTGTCGGTCGGGGTGGTCGACGGCGACAGCGTCGTGCGCACGGCGGAACCGACACCGTCCGCCCCGACGAGCAGGCCGGTGGTGACCGGGTCGCCTTGGGCGAACCGGGCGTCGACCTTGCCGTCGGCCAGGACCTCGTACCCGGTCAGCGCGGCGCCGGTGCGCACCGTGAGCCCGGTCAGCAGCAGATGCCGGAGCACGTGCCGATCGACCACGATCCCGGATCTGCCCGGGCCGAGCTCGCCGATCGTGGTGAGCCGCGGGTCCAGGATCAGCCGCTCGCCGTAGGCGTCACCGACGATCGCGTCCAGCAGCGAATGCCAGCGCGACGGCAGGCAGGCGCGCACGGCGTCGAAGCCCACCGGGTTCAGCACGAGCCGATACCCCTGGAACCGGGCGGTGATCGCGGGGTCCCGTTCGTACACCTCGACGTCGATCCCGGCCCCGCGCAGTCCCTGCGCCAAGGCGAGACCACCCAGACCGGCTCCGGCCACCGAAACTCGCATCCCACACCTCCCGAAACACCGGAACGAACTTAGTTCGTCGCTAACCATCCGCCGGGTCGCCGCGGTGCTGGGCGCCGGGCCGTCGTCGCTGTACGCGCACATCGTCAACAAGGACGACATCGACGACCTGCTCGTCGGCAGGCTCTATTCCGAGATCGTCCTCCCCGAACCGGATCCGGCCCGCTGGCAGGAGCAGATCCGCGACGTCTACACCCAGATCCGCGACCAGTACCTGAAATACCCGGGAATATCCCGCGCCGTACTGGGCACGGTCCCGACCAACCTCGTCACCCTGAAGGTGCGCGAAGGACTGCTGGCGATCCTGCTCGCCGGTGGCGTCGAACCGCGGACCGCCGCCTGGGCACTCGACGCCCTCTCGCTCTATGTCAGCGCCTACGCCCTGGAGCGGTCGCTGGTCCAGCAGCGGCGAAAGGACCCGGACCAGGAATGGGTCGTCGGCCGCGAAGAACTGCTGCACCGGTTCGCCGCGCTGCCCGCCGACGCGTTCCCGCACACCCGGCACCACGCCGCCGAGCTGACCTCGGGCACCGGGGACGACCGGTTCGGCTTCACCCTCGGGCTGATCATGGCGAACCTCGCCTAGGGCCTGTCCACCAGACGGCCCTGCGATCGAGGCTGTTCGGCCCTAGTCGCCCGTTCACTGCCCGAGAACCGTGGAACCGGTCCATTCCCGCGAAACACCGGTCAACGGCGCCCGGGGAAAGGGATCCGATGTTCCGCACCGCCATCCCGCTCGGCCGCTGGGCCGGAATCGCCGTCCGGGCCCACTGGTCGGTCCTCGTCGTGCTTCTCCTGATCACCGATCTCCTGGCCTCGGCCGCGCTCCCCCGGGCCGCTCCCGGCGCGAGCCCCGGGTGGTACTGGGTCACCGGCCTGCTCACCGCCGCGGGTTTCCTCGCTTCGCTGCTGCTGCACGAGTTCTCCCACGCCGCCGTCGCGCGGCGGCACGGTGTCGAAGTCAAGAGGATCACCCTGTGGATGCTCGGTGGCGCCGCCGAACTCGAGGACGAGCCCGCCACACCGAAGGCCGACTTCCGGATCGCGGTGGCCGGCCCGGTCACCAGCGCGCTGATCGGCATGGTCGGGCTCGGTGCCGCCGTCCTCCTGGCGGAGGTCGTGCCTCCCCTGCCGGTCAGTGCCCTGGCCTGGCTCGGCGTCGGGAACCTCGCGCTGGCGATGGTCAACCTGCTGCCCGGCGCGCCCTTGGACGGCGGCAGGATGCTGCGCGCGGCGATCTGGGCGCGGCGCGGCGACCGGGCCCGCGCCGGAACCGTCGCCGGGCGAGTCGGGCAGGTCCTCGGCGCGGCGCTGGGGATCGCGGGACTCGCGCAGCTGCTCCTGTCCGGCCGCCTCGCCGGCCTTGGGCTCGTCCTGCTCGGCTGGTTCCAGATCTTCGCCGCGCAGGCCGAGTTCGCCGCGGGCCCGCTGCGCGAACGGCTCGGCGGGGTCCGGGTGCGCGAGATCATGAACCCGTCCCCGACGGTCGCGCCCGGCTGGTGGACGGTGGACGCCTTCGCCGAACACGCGGCGGGCGCCGGCCACGATCGGGTCTTCCCGGTGCTGTCGTTCGACGGTGTCCCCGTCGGTGTCGTCAGTCTCGGGGACCTGATCCGGGTCTCGGCCGACGCCCGCCGCGCGACCACGGTCGCCGACGTCGCCCGCAAGGATCAGGCGGTCACCGTCGTCGGCGCCGACGCGCACGTGACCGAGCTGATGAAGCGCGTTTTCCTCCGGCACGGCCGCGATCTCGTGCTGGTCACCGAATCCAGCGCGCTCGCCGGCGTGGTGGGCGCCGGCGACCTGGCCAGGGCCGTCGAGCTCGCCACGCTGGGCCACCGTCCGCGGGCGTCGGATCTCCGATGAGCCCGCTCATTTCGCCGCGCCGGGAGCCGTACGGGGCCTCAGCAGGAGCCCGGGCGGCAATTCCACCTCCAGTCCCATGATCGTCGCGGTCGGCCTGCGGCGAGGCCACCACCCCGTTGTGGTGACGTCGATCAGGTCGTCGGTGAACGCCTTGCGCTGCGCCGGTGTCACCGCGTGCCAGCGCATCTTGAACGCGGGGCGCACCGGCGCGATGAACGGCCTGACCGGTTCGTGGGCGCGGGCGAACACGGCCTCGAAGTCCCGGACGGGCACGTAGCCCAGCTCCAGGTCGATCAGCGGCCGCGGTCCCCCGGCCCGGTGGTGGCACCGGGCGAGGATCCGGGCGATCTCGTCCACCGCCAGGCGCACGGCGCCGGGGACCTGGTCCTGCCACCAGCCCAGGAACGGCGCGTTCAGCGACTGCGCGGTGAGTTCTTCCGGGAGCACGATCACCGCCCGGACCGCGGTCCCGGTCAACTCCACGTGGAGCCGTGTCCATCGGCCGTCCGTGTCGAGGAAGAATCGCGGCACCGGCACCGTGGTGTCGGCGCCGAGCCGGATCCGCTCCTTCACCGCGACGAACGGATGGTCCGACGGTTCGGGCTGCGTGGCGTGACGGCCGGTCCGGCCGTCCGGCAGGACGAACACGAATTCGAGGCGATCGCCGATGAGTTTCAACCCGGCCGGGAACAGCGACCCGAGACCACCCATGAGCGCCGAGCCGACGACGAGTGCGCTATAGCTGGACGCTCCTCCGGTCATCGCCGGCTCCCTCCGATCCGGCTGGCCGCCGCCGCACCCGCGCCTGTCTTCAGACCTGCAACTCCGTCTCGATGCGCTTGAGATAGTGCCGCGCCAGCGCGAGATTCGCCTGGTCCCGGTCCAGCACCAGATAGAGGAACAGGGAACTCCTGGCGCTCACGGAATCCAGCAGGCGGATCAGGTGGTACTGGCGATGCAACGTGATGAGGATGTCCTCGATACTGTCGTTGAGCGCGAGTGCGGACATCACCCGGAGCTTCGACCTGACGACATCGGTGTTACCCGCCGCCGCGACCTCCAGGTTGAGCCAGTCACCGCCCCCGCTGGTACCGAGCGACATCCCGCTCTCGTAGTCGACCAGCGCGACGCCGACGGCTCCGGCGATCGACATGGATTCCTTCAGGGCGTTTTCGATGTTCATCGAACTCCACTTCCTCGTTGCGATTGACGGACTAAGAGGCCAGAATCGAACTGATCCGGTCGATCACCGGGCGGCATTCGAAAAGAAGGCGGCCGACATTCAACTGCCGGTCGCCCATGATGACCATGAGTGCCCTCCGGTCGATGGCGTACACGGCCATGTAACCGTCGCTGCTGAACACCACGGTCTGCCTGAGTGTGCCTTTGCCCGTCACTTCGGCCGCCTGACGCGCGATCCCGAGATTCGCGGCAGCGAGTGCGGACACCTCCGCGGGGTCGATACTCTTCGCCGCGTCGGCGACGATCGGTATTCCGTCGACCGCGGCTATCACCGTGTCGGTCACTCCGGCGACGTTGTCCCGCAGGGTCCGCAGTTCGGCGATCAGTGCATCGAAATCCACTACATCTTTCTTCCTGTTTCAGAGGACCCATCAGGAGATTCGCGATGAACAGCGCTCCGCATGAACTCGATTCAGTGACGCCGGCACAGGGCAACGATCACTCGATGGGCTTTCTCGACCGCGAAGGAACGTACCACCGACGTTAGTCATCACCTATGCGTATCCGAGAGACGGCAGAGGTATCACGCGATCGGCTCAAACACTTTCCGTGTACGCACCAGGTCGTCGAATCATCGCGACCGCACGTCGCGACGCCACCGGAAAGAGGACGGGTACGCGAATTCCTGACGATCCCGGAAAAGCAGCGAAAATGCCTTACCAATCTGCCACACGTGGCGTCAAGGCGTCATCGAGTGCCTTCTGCCGCCTGGCATCCGGATTCTGGTACTCCTTGACCATGGCGTCGGTCGTCAGATACTCGTCCGGCTTGCCGGGAGGACCGGCGGCGGTCAGCAAAGTGGTAGCCGGGTATTCGATCTCGTAAGGCCCGTTCTCGCCGTCTTTCTTCTCCCGGTAGAAGCGCGTGATCGCCAGCCCGTTGCTCACCGCCGCTTTCGCCCCGAGGTGCACGGCCAGCCTTTGCCCCGCCTCCGCCTGCCATCCTTTCTTCCACATGGGAGCCGCGAGAACCGGGACGAGAACATGGGTGACTCCCACCGCGATGAGATGCTGATGGCGTTCCGGGCGCGTGAAGTCCTCGCACACCTGGATCGCGAATCGCCCGGCGCGGGACTCGAGCACGGTTATCAGGGAATCATGGGAGATGCGTTCGTCGCGTTTGACCCCGCCGAGTTCGATCTCGTACTCCTTCTGCTTCTCCACCGTGAAGCAGAAGCCCGACATCTTGTCCTGGGTGAGCATCGGCTCGACCCAGCCGTTGCGATGGACGAGCACGGCGCGGTTCGGCGGCCGGTTGCTGCCCGGTGCCGGCCCCGCGGCGGTCACCGGGCCGGTTCCCAGGAGGAGCCACGTGAGCGAGCTTTCCTCGGGCCGTGGCGTGGCCCTGAGCTGCTCGCGCCACCGTTCGAGAATGCTGTCGTCGAGGCAGCCCTCGGGCAGGATGGCCAGCGCCGCCCCGCTCCGGTCGAGGACGTTCAGCGCTTTCGCGATCCGGTCGCCGAGTCGCGCGCTGTCGGGCGCGACGGTGTAGAACCCGCCGTCGGGATGATCCTTTTCCCAGCGCAGGTCGGCCGGTTCGGCCAGCAGGGGCAATTGCGCGATCCTGAGCGGCGATCGCGGCAGGTCGCGGACCGCGGCGACCCGCGTGAGCTGAAGGTTCACGCTGACATACGGCGGGATGCGCAGCAGGTGCACGAAGTCGTCGAGACTTTCCGGGTCCCGGTTCGGACGACGCGGGAACGTCCGGCAGGGCAGCAGCATGCCCCCGGTCTCGTCGTTGAGCCTGCCGTTCATCTCCAGCCGCACCTGGAGGTAGTCGAGCGCCCTGTTGCCCGGCTGGGAGGTGTCGGCGTTGGCGTCGAGGAGCGCGAGGTCCAGGCCGAGCAGGACGCCGAAGCTCTTCTGGTCGTCCGGGAAACCGGAGATCCACTCCTCGGCGAGGAGACCGGTCGCTCGCACCTCGTCCTTGACCGCGTCCTCGATGTCCCGCACCCTCGCCACCTCGGACCAGTCGCTGAGCGTGTCCCCTGGGATGTTCCTGAGCCCGTCGTACAGGTTGACGAACGCGTCGGCCGGATCCATACTTAACACTTCCTTGATTCTGGAGGTGGGGAGCCCATGCCCTCGATCGCGACAGCCGCACCGGACACGACGTCGGCGGGCGTGGCGCCCGCGTCCGGCACCCTGACCGAGAAGGCGGATGGGCTTTCCCGGGGTTTCGAAACCTGGGCGGAGAAGCTGAAAGAGGAGACCGGCGAGGGGAAGGTGCTCGGCGACCACGCGGCGGTGGACCGCTGGGCGGCGGCGGTCGGCAGATGGCTGGTCGACGCCACCCGGCTCGCGGACGTCCCGTCGCTGCGTTCCGCGTTGGAGGCCTTCCAGGCGGCGGGGATGCGGCTGCAACCGGGCGGACACACGATGCGGCTCGAAGCCGTCGTGATGGCGTTGGCCGAGGTGGCACAGGCCGCGCTCGACCGGGCGGAGCAGGCGGCACTCGCCGACGACCTGGACCCGAAGTCGTGGGCGGCCAGGATGCTCGTGCTGATCCACCGCGAACCGCACATCACCAGCTCCGACGTCTGCGCCCGGCTCGGCGTCCACGAGGCGCAGATCAGCCGCAGCGGGAAGACGCTGATGGAGCGAGGCCTGGTCGTCAAGACCCGGCTCGGCCGCTCGAAGGGCTGGTACGCCACTCCCCGGGGCGAGACCGTCGCGATCCGGCTCGCGGAACGTGAGAACGAACAGTCACGATTCGAAAATCGCGACGGACGTTCCTGAACTGTGTCGAGAATCGTGTTCTCACCACCCTCCGGCGCGCCGTTCCTGCGTTAGTCGCCGACGCCCGGAGGATGGTTACGCACGGCGACGCCCATGGGATACGTTTTGCTTCAGGTTGTGACCACTTTATTACCATTCACCGCGCGAACAGGCTGTCCAGGGAAGACCGGCTGTCGTCGTCCAGGGCGCGATAGATCACCAATCGCTGGTCCTGATCCTGAAGCGGTGTGAGCACTTCGAAATGCAGTTCGAGCAGGCCCGCCTCGGGATGCCGGATCGTCTTGCTGCCCCGGCCCTTGACCTTGACGTCGCGTTCGGCCCACAGCCGCGCGAATTCCTCGTCCATGGTGAACTCGGCGATGAGATCGATCAAAGCCTGGTCATCCGGATGTGCGGCCCACGCGGCGCGCAGATGAGCGATTCCCTCCCGGACGACGCGTTCACGGTCCACAGAGAAATCGCGGATCTCCGGATGTTTGAGGCATAACCACATCGAATTGCGCCGCGACGGCGGCAAGGTGTCGAAATCCACCAGGAGCCGCGCCATTTCTTCGTTCCAGGCGAGGATGTCGTAACGGTGGTTCATCAGCATGACGGGCAGCGGTGACAGATCGGCGATCAGCCGGGCCAGTGGCGGCGCCGCGGTGGTCGCGGGCTTGTCCGCGCCGCGGGGGCGCCGCCGGGCCAGATCGAAGAGGTAGGCGCGTTCGTCGGGAGCCAGGCGCAGCGCCCTCGCCAGCGCCTCCACCACCTCCGCCGACGGCCGCAGCCCGCGCGCCTGCTCCAGCCGCACGATGTAGTCGATGCTGACCCCGGCCAGTTCGGCGACCTCCTCCCGGCGCAGCCCGGGCGTCCGCCGGGACCGGCGGCGCGACGGCAGGCCGAAATCGTCCGGGTCGAGGCGTTCACGCCGGGTCCGCAAGAACGCGGCCAGCTCCTGGGTCGGGTCCACGGTGCGGGTCGTCATGATCGGTTCCAACAGCCGGTGTAGGACCGGTGTTCCCAGGATCTTCTCTCCCTTATCCCCTGCTCACGGCGGTCGCAGACTGGTCGTCGACAACGGATCACGAGCACAGGAGGACACGATGCCGCTCACCCTCGACACCTATCGGCTGCTGGGCCGGTCCGGGCTGCGGGTGTCCCCGCTGGCACTGGGCGCGGCGACCTTCGGCACCGAATGGGGCTGGGGCGCAGGGCAGGACGACGCGCGCAAGCTGTTCGACCACTACGTCGAACGCGGCGGGAACTTCATCGACACCGCCAACACCTACACCGACGGCAGCTCCGAGCGGCTGCTGGGCGAATTCACCCGCGACAACCGCGAAAGTCTCGTACTGGCGACGAAGTACACGACACTGCGCCGGCCCGGCGACCCGAATTCCGGCGGCGGGCACCGCAAAAGCCTGTTCGCGTCGGTGGAAGCGAGCCTGCGGCGGTTGAACACCGACTACATCGACCTGTTCTACCTGCACCTGTGGGACTTCACGACGCCCGTCGAAGAGATCCTGCGCGGGATGGACGATCTGGTCCGCCAGGGGAAGATCCTGTACGTCGGGATCTCCAACACCCCGGCGTGGGAGGTGTCTCGCATGCAGGCGATCGCCGACCTGCGCGGCTGGTCGCCGCTGATCGCGCTGCAGATCGAATACAACCTGATCGAGCGTACCGGGGAACGCGACCTGATCCCCATGGCCCGCGAACTGGGGCTGGGCGTCGCCCCGTGGTCGCCGCTGGCGGGCGGTGTGCTCAGCGGGAAGTACCGCCGTGACGACGTGTCCCCGGCCGAGGACGGCACCCGCAAGAACTTCAACCTCGCCCTGGGCACGCTCACCGAACGGAACTTCGCCATCGTGGACGTCGTGAAGGAGGTGGCGGCCGAACTCGGCCGCACCCCCGCCCAGGTCGGGCTGGCGTGGACCCTGCGGAACCCGGCTGTGACGGCACCGATCATCGGCGCCCGCACTCCCGCCCAGCTGGAGGACAACCTGGGTGCGCTGGAGGTCGACTTCACGGCGTCGCAACTGGCCCGTCTCGACGAGGTGAGCGCGATCGACCTCGGCTTCCCGCACGCGATGCTCGCCCGCGACTCGACCCTCGCGCTGACGCGGGGCGACATGACCATCGAAGCCCGCCGCTGAACCTTGGGTCGCGTGGGTCGTGAGTGGTAAGTGACGTTCTAACGTCACTTACCACTCACGACCCCCTTGCCCGACTCGGTACCGGCGCTTGCCCGGCTGCGGTACATGAAGGCCCCCTTGCTTGCGCCTGGCTCCGTGAAGGACCCCTTCATGTACTTGGGCCTGTTGGGAAGGTCGCGTCGAGTAAAGGCCACACACCGCACCTCTCAGCAGGACAACACAGGCCCAGATTCCCCAGCCGCCGGGAAAGCTTCCCCTACCTCCCGGGAAAGATCCGATTCTAGCCTTGGCGGCACCGGTCGGCCATGTCGGCAACATTCCTTGTCTCCCAAGGGACTGGACCCGCGCCGGTGTGTCTCGTGAACCACCGCGGGGATCCGACCATGGAGGATGTGTGACCGAGAGAGCAAGCGACAGCGCAGGACCGGCTACCCCGGCGGGGACGGACGTGGCGGCATGACCGAGGCCACGAGAGCGGGCGTCTTCGCGGTATTGCGGGCGACCCCTTCCCCCGTCAGGTATCTGCTCGGCGGAGTGCTGATCAACCAGCTGGGCGCTTTCGTCCAGACGTTCCTGATCCTGTACCTGACGTTCCAGGGCACCTCGGTCGGCTTCGCCGGGGTCTGCCTCGCCGCGTACAGCGTGGGGGCGATCTTCGGCGCCATGCTCGGCGGCGAGCTGACCCACCGATTCGGGGGCCGGGCGACGATCGTGGCGGTGATGACGTGCGCGGCGCCGCTCATCGCGTCGATCCCGCTGGTCCGGGGGACGCCGTTGGCGCTGCTCGCGGTGGTCGGGCTGTCCGGGCTGGCGATCCAGGCGTACCGGCCGGCGGCGGCGGTGCTGCTGGCCGAGTACATGCCGGAAGAACACCGCGTGATGGCGTTTTCGATGATGCGCATCGCGCTGAACATCGGGGCGGCCGTGGCGCCGCTGATCGCCGCCGTGGTCATCCAGGTGAACTGGGACCTGTTGTTCTGGCTGGACGGGACGACAGCGGCGCTGTGGGCGCTGCTCGCGTTCGTGTTGCTGCCCAAGCGAAGCGCGGCACCGCACGAGACCGAGTCCGGCGGAGAGCCCGCGCCGACGCTGAGCGCCCGCGCGGTGTACGGAACGCTGATCCGGGACACCCGTTTCCTGTGCTATCTGGTGGCGGGCATGTTCGGCATGATGATCTACGCCGGCTGGGTCGCCGTGCTGCCGCTGAACATCGTCGACGCCGGTTACCCGGTGGGGCTGTACAGCACGGTGCTGGTGATCTCCTCGGTCGTGCTGATCACCTGTGAACTGAAGATCACCACGTACATCGTCCGGATCCCGAAGTATCTCGCCGGCCTGTTCGGCAATCTGGTCTGCGCGCTGGGTTTCGCCCTCTACGGGCTGATGGCGGAGCATCCGTTCTTCGTGATCGCCGGCGCGTTGCTGGCGGTGTCCGGGCTGATGATCCACGGACCGAGCACCGCGTCCCATCCGGCCACTTTCCCCGCCCAGCTGCGAAGCCGCTACATCGCGACGAAGGAAACAGTGTCCGGCGTGGCCGCGACGATCGGCCCGATGCTGGGGCTGTACCTCTGGAGCACGTTCGGCGGCCCGGGGTTCTGGGGATTCTGCGCGGTGCTGTCCGTCATCGCCGGATCGATGCACATCTACGGCCTCAAACAGCCGCCCGTGGCGGAACGGGTGGCCGAGCCGGAAGTCGTGGGAGAGCGACCATGAACGAAGCCAACGGTGTCCTGCTGGTCATCGGCAGCGGACTGAAGCTGTATCGCGAATACCTGGTCTCGTCGATCCACCGGTGCGCCCGCGCGGCCGGGATCGGGCTGGTGCTGCTGAACAATCTCAAACCCACCTGGCAGCGCGCCTATTTCGACGAGATCGTCCACACCGACGTGTTCGACGCGGGCGAAATGCTCGCCTCCGCCAGGGAAGTCGCGGCACGGCACCGGATCGTCGGCCTGATGTGCTGGGACGAACCGGTCGTGCTCGCCGCGGGTGAGCTCGCCGCCGAACTCGGCGTCCCCGGCCTGAGCGTCGACGGCGTCCGCGGCTGCCGCGACAAGAACCGCACCCGCGCCGTGCTGACCGCCGAAGGGCTGTTGCAGCCGGGCTACGCCTTGACGACCGGTCTCGACGAGGCACGGGCCGCGGCCGCCCGGATCGGGTATCCGGTGGTGCTCAAGCCGAGGGCCATGGGTGCGAGCATCGGTGTGGTGTTCGCCGCCGACGAGTCCGAAGTGGACGCCGCGTTCGGTGTCGCCATGGGCGCGGCCACCGTCGACCAGAGCCGTTACGGCGGCGGCGCGATCGTGGAAGGCTACGTTCCCGGGCCGGAGATCAGCGTCGACGCCGCCTTGTACAAGGGCGAATACCTGCCGATGTTCGTGGCCCGCAAGGAAACCGGCGATCAGCCGTACTTCGAGGAGGTCGGGCACGTCGTCGACGCCGGCGATCCGCTGCTGCACGACGCCGGGCTGATGGACGTGCTGGCGCGGGCGCACCGCGCGCTCGGCGTGGAGGACGGCATCACTCATTCCGAGGTCCGGCTGACCGACCGCGGTCCGCTGATCATCGAGATCAACGGCCGTCTCGGCGGCGACCTGATCCCGTTCCTGGGCAGGACGGCCACCGGTCTCGACCCCGGCGAGATCCTGTTCTCGGTCGCGACCGGGCAGCGGCCGGTCATCGCCCCGTCCCGGCACGCCGTCGCCGGTATCCGGTTCGGCTACCCGGACCACGACTGCCTGGTCCACGGGGTCACGGTGCCCGGCGACGCGCCGGGCCTGGTCGTCGCCTCGCCGATGATCGAACCGGGGACCACCCTGCGGCTGCCGCCCGGCGGCTACATCGCCCGCCACTCGTTCGTGGTGTGCGAGGCCGGTGACCGCGAGACCTGTGGCAGGCGGCTGGACGAGGCCGCGGCCCTGGTGCGGATCGACGCCGATCCGGTGGACCCACCGGCACCCGGTACCGCGTTCGAGATGCCCGCCGGGCTGCTCGACGTCGACGAACACGAGGGAGTTTCCGCATGACCATGACCGAACCCGTCCGCACCGACGCGCCGCTGACCGGCGCGCAGATCCTCGCGAACGCGAAGGCGCTCGCGCCGATCCTGCGGGAGCGGGCGGCGGAGATCGAGAAGAACCGGAGCCTGCCCGCGGACGTGGTGCAGTTGCTGCGCGACGCCGGTGTCTTCCGGATCGGCTTCAGCCGGGACTGGGGCGGCCCCGAGATGACCTCGATGGAGCAGACCGAGGTGATCGAAGCGCTCTCCTACGGCGACGCGTCCACCGGCTGGTGCGCCAAACTCGGCTCGGACATCGGGCTGCACGCCAACTTCCTCGACCAGGACGAGGCGCGCCGGATGTTCACCAGCATCGACATGCACTCCGCGGGGGTGCTCCCGGTGACGGGCCACGCGGAACGGGTCCCCGGTGGCTACCGGCTCACCGGCCGGTGGGGGTTCGGCAGCGGCTCGACCCACGCCGACTGGGTGGCCTCCGGGGCCATGGTGTTCGAGAACGGGGAGCCCTACGCCAGCCCGGACGGCAGCAACCCGCACGAGTCGCGCCTGTTCATGGTGCCCGGCGACCAGATCGAGTCCGTCGACAACTGGTACACCCTCGGCCTGTGCGGTTCCGGCAGCAGCGACTACACGATCACGGACGTGTTCGTTCCGGAGAACCACTCGCTGACGTTCGACAACCCGAAGGTCCCCAATGGACCGTTGGTGCAGCCGGACGTGATCCAGCGCAGCATGTGCGGTGTCCCGCTCGGTACGGCGCGGGCGGCGCTGGACTACGTCCGCGGTCTCACCATGGAACGGGTCGACATGCTGAAGGGTTCGCCGTGGCGGATGAGCGGCGTCGCCTGGAAGGACAACGAGCACATCCAGATCACGCTGGCCGAATGCGAGGCCGACTACAGCACGACCCGCGCGGGGGTGTACCGGGCGCTGGAGCGGCAATGGGAGGTCACCGCCGACGGCACCGGCACGCTGGACGATCTCACGCCCGACGAGCGGGTGGCCCCGGCACTGACCGGCTGGCAGGCGTTCCAGATGTCCAAGCGGGTCGTGCAGCGGCTCTGCGATCTGCTCGGCACCGCGGCCATCAGGTCGGGCGACCCGATGAACCGGTGGCTCCGGGACTCGATGACCATGGCGATGCATCCGACCGCGCGGGACCGTGTCACCCAGACGGTCGGCGCGCATCTGGTCGGCGCCAGGCCTTCCATGCGGTTCATGCTCGGCATCGTGGACAAGCCCAAGACCGAATCCGATGAGTGAGCGACCCGTTCTGATCGTCGGGTTCGTGACGCCGGTGCTGATGGCCCTCGCCGGCGCCGAACCCGACGGTTCGGTCGTCCTCGTCGAGGAGCCGGACGTGATCCGCAAACGGGACCTGCTCGCGAAACTGGCCGGGTCTTCCCTGGTCCGCGAGCTGATCGGATGGGAACACGCCCGGCCCGGCTCCGCCGACGAGTTCTACGCGACCCACCGCGACCTGGACCCGGTCGCGGTGATCCCGCTGATCGAGTACGCCACCCCGTTCGCCGCCCGGCTCGCCGAACGCTACGGCCTGCCGGGCGCGGGGCTGGGCGCCGCGCAGATCCTGCGGGACAAGGCGTTGCTGCGCAAGGTCAGCGCGGCCGCCGGTCTGGCCAACCCGGCGAGCGCCACGGTGACCTGCCCGGCGGACGTGCGGGCGTTCATGCGGGCCCATCCCGGCCCGGTGGTGCTCAAACCGGCGAACCGGCAGGCCGCCGTCGGCACGCAGATCATCCACGACGCCGCCGAGGTCGACCGGGCTTGGGCGAACTGCGTCGAGCAGGACGAGGGCGTCTTCGTGCCCGACCGGCCGATGGAGCTGTCCATGCTGGCCGAGCGGTACGTGCCCGGCCCCGAGTACAGCGTCGAAATGCTCGTCCGCGGCGGGCGGCAGCTGTTCGCGAACGTCACCGGGAAGCAGCTCTATCCCGGCCCGCGACCGGTGGAGCTGGCGCATATCGTGCCCGCCGGCATTCCCGACGACCTCACCGAGAAGCTGATGGAACGGACCCGTCAGGTCGTCTCGGCCGTCGGGTTCGGCGACGGCATCCTGCACTGCGAATGGATCGTCTCCGACGGCGTGCCGTTCCTCGTCGAGTGCGCCGGCCGGATCGCCGGTGACGGGATCATGGAGATCATCGACCGCGCCTACTCGATGAAACTGCTGCGCTCGTACGTCGCGATGATGCGTGGTGAATCGCTGCCCGAGCTTCCCCGTCGCGCCACGGGCGGCGCCGCCGTCCGGTTCGTGCCGATGGAGCCCGGTGTGATCGACGCCGTCCTGGGAATCGAGCAGGCCCGGCAGGTGGAAGGCGTGTTCCTGGTGGACATCCAGGTCGGGCCCGGGCACCGGTTCACCGGGCTCCGCAGCTCCTGGGACCGGACGGGCCTGGTGATGGCCGTCGCGGACGACCCGGCGGAAGCCTTGCAGCGTGCGGAAAAGGCCGCGGGCCTGGTGCGGATCGAAGTCACGCATTCAGAGGACTAATTGCGCCTCCCGCGCGTGAAGGCCCCCTTCCCTCGGCTGGTCATCTAAAACCAGGGCCGAGGGAAGGGGGCCTTCACGCGCTTCAGGTCACCGCCGCAGCAAGCGCACCACGGCGGCGGCAGTGGCAGCCGCGGCCACCGCGCCCGAGTACTTCAGGATCCGATGCTGGCGAGTGGCCCGCTGAAGCGCCTTGGCGTAGGGCACCGTCGTGTTGGTGACCATGGCGTGCAGCGGCATCCACCGGTGGCGAAGCACCTTCTCCAGGACAGAGTCCGCGGCCCGTTCCAAGCGGACCGACGGAGAACGCACGGTGTCGCGGAGTTCGGCGAAGTTGCGGTGGGACATGGTGGCCAGCGCGTCGGTGTTCGGTTTGCGGCGCGTGTAGTACCTCGTCAGCGCCGCGGCCGCGTTGGCCGGGTGTTCGGCGAGGCTGTCCGTCAGCTCCAGCGCGTCCTCGAAGGCCGAGTTCATGCCCTGCGCCAGGAACGGGTAGACGGCGTGGCAGGCGTCCCCGATCAGCGCCACCTTGCCCTCGTGGATCCACGGCGCGGTGCTGACGGTGACGAGGTTGAAGGTCGGCCGCCGCAGGAATTCCTCGCCGAGATCGGGCACCAGCGAAAGGACGTCGGGGAAATGGGCGCGGAACAGGGATTCCACGTCCGCCGCCGTCCTCAGCGAGTCGAAACCGTGCGTGCCGTGGAAAGGGAGGACGCACGAGCAGGTGAAGGACCCGTCGCGGTTGGGATGCGCGAACATCATGATGTCCCCGCGGGGCCAGAGATGGAAGACGTCGTCGGTCATGCGGTGCGCACCGCCGCCGGCCGCCGGGATGTGGAGTTCGCGCCAGCCCCAGTCGAGATAGCTCTGTGAGAACTCGGCTCGCTGATCGTGGTGCAGGGCCCGGCGGACGACCGAGAACGCGCCGTCCGCGCCCACCACGACGTCCGGTTTCACCACCAGCGCCCGTCCATCGGGGTCCACAAAGGACACCGAAGGCAGGTCGCGGTCAACTCCCGTGCACCGCGTGTCGAACACGAACCGCACGGTGAGCTCCCGGCTCGCCGCGTCCACCAGCAGCGCGCTCAGGTCCTGACGCTGGATCGCCAGGATGCCGCCTTCGCCGTACGCCGAGAACCGCAGCCCTCCGTCGGTGTTGTGCAGCATCCGCCCGCGCATCGGCACGACGAGCCGCCGCACCTCCTCGGACAGCCCCAGTTTGTCGAGCGCCGCCAAACCGCGCCGGGACAGGCCGAGGTTCATGGACGTCACCGCGCCGGCGGTCTCCCGGGGGTCCGGCCTGCGGTCGTACACCGTCACCACATGCCCTTGCCTGCCCAGCGAAAGCGCCAGGAACGCGCCCGCCATGCCGGCGCCCACGATCGTGAACTCCACTATGCACTCCCCTTGTTCACGCACTGACCTCCAGGACAGCGCCGAGGATCTCCTCGGCGACGAGCGGCGCGGCGGCGAACCCGGATCCGCCGCAGGCGGGACGGGACCACACCGACGGATGGATCCGGATGAGCGCCGGGCCACCGGTGACGGGATCGGCCGCGTAGTGACAGTCCCGCACGGCGACGACGGCGTAGTCCGCGGCGCCGGTGAGGATCGGTTCGGCGAGCAGCCGTTCGGTCCACGGTTCACGATCGGCGTCCGTTGTGGACCCGACTTCCCGGCAGACCGCGTCCGAACTGATCTTGAGCAGGGTGCCCGCGCCGGGTGGCAGCAGCCAGGCCGTGCGCCCGGCGCCGATCCGCCCGACGCCGGGCGCGGACGCCCACCAGGCCGCCAGATTCCTCGGCGGGCGCAGGTAGATCATGGTCTGGCGGTACAGCGTGACCGGCTGTCCGCCCAACCCCGTGTCGCCCGGTCCCGCAGCGACCAGGACGAGGTCCGCGTCCACCGCGGTGCCGTCGGCCAGGGTCACCCGGTGATCGCCGACGTCGGCGACGGGGTGACGCGGCCGCAACCCCACCGCCGGATGCGCGGCGAGCCATTCCGCGGCCGCGCGGAGAAACCGTTCCGCCAGCAGCACTCCGGCGCCCGCGTCGAGCACGCCACCGGTCCCGGCGGGGAACGCGACGGGCGGCAGGGTTTCCGGCGACACGGCGACAGCGGGGATCCCGGTCTCGCGCGCGGTGTCGAGCGCCTGCCCGGCCTCGTCCAGGGTGCTCGCGGTGACCACGCCGACCGGGCGGAAGATCTCCTGTCGCAGCAACGATTCCAGCTCCAGCCAGCGACGGCGTGCTTCGGCCGCCCGCCGGGTGCCGTCGGCGTCGCCCGGGCGCAGCACCCGCAACGCCCGGTGCTGATCGGACGACGTCGACGCGGGATTCGGGATGGGACCGCGATCGAACACGGTGACACGGTGACCCGCCCGCGCGCACCGGATCGCGGTCACCAGCCCGGTCACGCCGGCCCCGACGACGGCGACCGACGCCATCAGACGGCCAGCCGGGGCAGCTTCTTCGGGATGACCGCGTCCGCGTCCACCTGTCCGGGCAGCGTCGTGTCGGACAGCGCCGCGGCGGCGAGGTCGATCAAGATCGGCGCGGCACAGCGCAGGAACACGTCCACCTGATGACAGAGGTCGCCCGCGGTCTCGGCGGTCGTCGCGGCGGCCAGCCGGTCCAGCCGTCCCAGCTGTTCGGCCAGTGTCGAGGCGACGGCCGTCAGGCTGAACCGCCGGAGCTCGTACCCGTCGGCGAAGCGTTCGGCCATCCGCGACGCCGTCCGCCTGGCGTCGGCGGAGACCGGCAGCGGACCGCGGTCCACCCAGGCGTCGACCGCCGCCGCGACCCGGTTCCACGGTCCGGTCAACCGCGTCTCACTGACCCGGAGCAGGGCCTCGCGGGTGAAGTCGGTGCGCTGGTACTCGGGGCTGGTGGCGCAGAGGTGGAAGCGGATGAGATCGCGCGGCACCTCCGCGGCCAGCTCGCGGCCGGACACGACGTGCCCGCGGCTGGTGGAGAACTTCTCGTTGGCCAGCTCGTAGAACTCGTTGGTGACGTACTGCGCGGGAAGGACGTGACCGCCGAGCGCGGTGAGCATCGCCGTGCCCACGATCGCGAACGGATAAGTCGCGTCCAGGCCGAGGAAGTAGACCACGGTCGACCCGGAATCCGCCTGCCACAACTCGTCGTCGGCGGCCAGGACCGCGCCACGCTTCTCCGCGGCCAGCGCGGTGGCGAACATGCTCCACGGCATGCCCTCCATATGCGGGTAGATCACCTGCCCGGGCACCTCGGGGAACGGCGCCGGGATGCCCCACGACGTCGGCTGGGTGATCGGGAAGTCCGGCAACGGCCCCGCCAGCGCGGATTCGATGAGCCGGGCCATTCCCGGCCGCATCGGGATCCGGGCGAAGTACGCCTCCAGTTCCGCGCGATACCGCTCCACCGGGAAGACGAGGATGCGCGCCTCGCGGTACTCCAGCGGTTCGTCCGGGCGGAGCGTCGAGCGCGGACGGATCAGGTCGCCGGGCGCGACCGGCAGCCCGCAGCTCTCGCAGATCCCGGCGTACCCGTCGGCGAGGCAGAACGGGCAGCCGCCGGTGACGTAGGCGTCCATCAGGAATTCGCCGGTGCTCGGCAGGTAAGGGAAACGGACGGTCTTCGTTTCCAGCGCGCCCATGCCGTGCAGGCGGTCGTAGAAATCCATGACCAGTTTGGTGAACCGGTCGCCGATACAGCCGAATCCGTCGACCTCGATGCCCATCGTGGCCAGGGTCCGCCGCACCTGATCCGCGGAACGTTCCCGAAGGTCTTCCGGTGCCACGCCGAGCCGCGCGGCCGCGGTGACGATGTAGTTCTGGGTGAAGTGCATGCCGGTGCCGTACAGGGCTTCCCGGCCGGACGCGCGGGCGTAGCGGGCGCAGACGTCGGCGGCGAGGAACGGGCCGGCGAGATGGCCGAGGTGCAGGTCGCCGTTCGCCGTCGGTGCCGGCGAGATCACCACGAGCCGGTTCATCAGGCGGTCCTCGGCTCGGCGGCGCCGCGGCGGGCGAGCAGATCGCCGACGATGTCACGGGACCGGTGGGCCAGGACGCTGATCAGCGAGTCGGCGATGCCGTGTGTCGCCTCGTTGACGCCCTGCAGATACACCGCGCCCCAGGCGGAATCGCCGAGATCGACCCGGTAGCAGCGGCTGACCGAGATCTCCGACAGCCCGACGCGGTCGGCCAGGTCGCGCACCATCGCGGGCATCCGCTGGTCGAATCCGGTGCCGAGGAGCACCAGATCGCAGTGCAGCGGCTCCACCTTGCCGCTGGTGCGGTCCCGCAGATCGAGGACGACCTCGTCGTCTTCGATCCTGGCGCCGACCACCTCGGTCAGGGTCCGCACCCGCGAACGCTGCCCGCCGAGGCCGCGCTGCTGGTAGAGCGTGGTGTACAGCTGATCGAGGAACGGCGGGGCCGCCCCGGCGTAGTTGGTCAGGCGCATCTCGTCCAGCAACTGTTCCCGGACCTCGCCCGGGCTGTCGTAGAACCGGTCGACGAACGACGGGAAGAACAGCTCGTTGACGAACTTGCTGGTCTGGTAGTTCTGCGGGCCCACCGAGCGCACGATCATGGTGCGGGTGCTGTTGGGCAGATTGTCGTGCAGTGCCATGAACATCTCGGCCGCGCTCTGCGCCCCGCCCACCACGACGGCACGCAACGGGGCCTCCGGCGGCAGCTGCGCGATCCGCCGCCGGTACTGGGCGCTGTGGATGATCCGGTCGGCGGGCAGACCGGCGAAGACCTCCGGCACGTTCGTGTCCCGGCCACCGCCCACCACCAGATCGCGGCAGTGGATCGTGTCCCCTCCGGCGAGTGTGGCGGTCCAGCCGGTGATCGACCCGTCGGCGTCCCGCGCGGGCTCGATGCGCTGAACCTTGGCGTCGTAACGGATGCGGACCTTGTCCAGCGACCGCGCGACCCACTGCAGATAGTCGGAGAACTCCCAGCGGAACGGGTGGAACGTACCCAGGTTGACGAACTCGTCGAGCCGGTTCTCCTCGTACAGGAAGTTGAGGAACGAGAACTTGCTGCGCGGATTGCGCAGGGTCACCAGATCCTTGAGGAAGGAGACCTGGCTGCGCGCCCACGGCATCAGCAGATCCCGCTGCCACTTGATGTCCGGGCTCTGCTCCAGCAGCAGCGTCTGCTCGGCCAGCTCCGGGTTCCCGGACTCCTCGATGGCCACCGCGAGCGCCAGGTTCGCCGGTCCGGCGCCGATCGCCAGCAAACCCACCTGTATTTCAGTCACAGATACACCCCGTTCGTCCAGAATAGAGTGCCGACACTATGGACCGGCGTTTCCCCGGGGATAGGGAAGGGTTTCCCGCCGTCCGGGGAATCTCCCCATGGTCGTCCGACCGGCACAGCGGATTTCCCGGAAACCGGGAAGATCCCCCCTTTATCGGGGAAATCCAGGCACTTATCCTCCCCGGCGTCCGAACGGGCTCGCCCTGGTACCCTTTGAGGCTAACTCTCAAGCACTAACCCGAATGCCGGAATCACACCGGACACGACGGGCGGACCTGGACTTTTCTATTGATCGGACACTTCCCCTGCGCGAAAAATTGATTGCGATCAATTGTCCATAACGGTCGTATGGCTCCGTTCGACACCTTCTACATAGACTGGTCTCGCGACCGGCCAGTTCCATCCCCGCCACGGTCGAGCGCGCACCTCATCGCACTTAACCGAACGGAGCCGATCAGGGAGGCTCAGTAGTGGCAGCACAGGGGGCAAGAATGAATCATCACGCAAGTATCGGCAACACCGCCCGTATCTGGCCGTCCGGAGGTCGCGATCAGCGGCGCACCACGAGCCTGCTACCCGACCGGGAAAGAGAGGACGAAGACGGCGATCCCGTCTGGGTGACCGTGCTGCTCGCCGACAGCCAGCCCACGGTCCGCTACCGGGTCCGGTCCGCGCTCGAAAACGTCAGCGGCATCGCCGTCATCGGCGAGGCGGCCACGGCGAACGCGACGATCGCGGAGACCTTCCGTCACCGGCCGGACGTCCTGGTCATCGACCCGCAACTCGGCGAATCCGCGACCGTCGACGTGATCAGCCGGGTTTCCCGCGTCGCACCGGAAACCCGGGTCCTGGTGCTGAGCGCGGTCGACGAGGACACCGCCATCCGATCGGCGATCCAGGCGGGGGCGCGCGGGTATCTGATCAAGGGCGCCGACCTGGATCAGGTCATCCGCGGCGTCCAGGTCGTGGCCGCGGGCGAAGCGATCGTCGGGAAGGCGATCGCCGGCCGGTTCAGCGCCTTGATGCGTTCGGCACTCGGCCCGGAACCCTATCCTTTTCCCCAGCTGACCACGAGGGAACGGGAAGTGCTCGACCGGATCGCCGCCGGCAAGTCGAACGCGGCCATCGCCCGCGATCTCGCACTCGCGCAGAAGACCATCAGCAACCGCGTTTCCGCCGTCTTCGGCAAACTCGGCGTGGCCGATCGCGCACAGGCGATAGTGCTGGCGCGGGACGCCGGTCTCGGCCGCGGCTGATTGACCGGCAAACGGGAATAGTTCCCCTATCGCCGGGAAGACGGCCGAACATAGCCTCCGATCAGCACCGGATCCCGGACGGGAAAGCACGCTGATCGGAGTGGGATGTGACTGACCAAGACCTTGCTGTCGTGGACATCCGCAGGCTGGAGCACGAGAACCTGACGCGGGCCTACGGATTGGACATGAAGCTGCTCTATCCGTGGAACGGTTTGACAGCACCGTTTCGAGGGGCTTGGTGCGTTCTGCGCCCCGGCGACGTGTCGGTGTCCCACGCTCATCACGAACACGAGATCTTCATCGGCATGGCCGGGAGCGCCGCGGTGATCGCCGAGGATCGGCGACACGAGTTCGCGGCCGGAGACCTCGTATTCCTGAAACCGGGAATCGAACATCACCTCGTCAACGACCGGGACGAGGATTTCTCCTACTACGCGATCTGGTGGGACCGCGCGATGTCCGACGAGTTCGTCGCCCACGAGATCGACCGGGCCGAGTCCCATGATTGATTACGACGGGCGGAGATTCCGCAAAGCGGGCGGCGACGCCGACGCGGTGGCCGTGTACCGGCAAGAAGGCGATGTCGTCTGGGCCGAATTCGCCGGCGGCGAGGTGCGGCGAGGGTCGATCACCGGCGCCCAGCGGGAAGACGGCGCCCTGCATCTGGGGTACACGATGGTGCTCGCCACCGGTGAGGTGATCTGCGGGCACACGGTGAACACCCCGGAGGTGGCCGAGGACGGTCGCCTCCGGCTGCGTGAGGTGTGGGAACGCTACGGCCCGCACGCCGCCACCGGCGTGTCCTATCTCGACGAGGTGAGCTAGTGTCGCGCTGCCTGACCGACGCGGACTGGCGACGTCTCGCCCGGGCCGTGGACGGCCGCGTACGGCGTCCTGGAGAGGCCGGGTTCCGTGACGCCTCCATGCCGTTCAACAAGCGGTTCGCCGGGATCACCCCCCGCGGTGTCGTGTCCGTGGCCGGCACCGACGACGTGCGACGGGCCATCGAGTGGGCACGCGACGCCGGTGTCGAGGTCGTCGCCCGGTGCGGCGGGCACAGCTACGCGGGACATTCGGTCAACAACGGCCTGGTGATCGACCTCGGCGCGCTGAACACCGTGTCCGCCAACGGTTCGACCGGACTCGTGACGGTCGCGGGCGGCGCGCTGATGGCGGACGTCTACGCCGCGATCCAGCCCCACGAGATGGCGTTCGCACTGGGCAACGGCGCCTCGGTCGGCATCGCGGGCCTCACCCTCGGCGGCGGCTGCGGGGCCACCTCGCGCGTGCTCGGGCTCACCGCGGACGCGCTGGTGGAGACCACCCTGGTCACCGCGGACGGACAGGTGCTGAGGTGCGACGCGACGGAGAACGCCGATCTGTTCTGGGCGTGCCGCGGTGGCGGCGGCGGGAACTTCGGTGTCAACGTCTCCTTCACCTTCCAGGCGACGCCGGTCGCCGACTGCGCCAGCTATGTGGTGCTGTGGGACCGCGCGGACGCGCCGAAGGTCTTCTCGGTGCTGCAAGAGATCGCGCGGAAGGCACCGGACGAGTTCGCGACCCGGGTCGGCATCAGCAAGGCGGGCGAGTCGAAGGGCGTCGTGTCGGCCATCGGGCAGCATTTCGGCCCCGCCAAGGAAGTGCGCGAGATCCTCGACCCCGTCCTGTCCGTCGCCCGGCCGATCCGCATGGAGATCGCGGACCGGACTTTCTGGGAGGCCAAGGACGATCTGCTGCACGAGACCTCCGAAGGCGCGTTCGCGGCGCGGACGGCCATCGTCACCGAGCCGCTGCCCGAGGAGGCGATCGCCACGATGCTCTCGTTCGTCGACCGCTTCCCGGGCAGCGGGAATCCGGACGGTGGTGGTGCGGCCCTGTTCTCCTGGGGTGGCGCGATCAACCGGGTGGGCGTGCGGGACACCGCGTTCGCCCACCGGAACGCGCTGTTCCTGCTCTCCATGGACACTTCGTGGGCCGAGGACGACGAGCCCGCCGTGGTCGACGCCAACCTCCGCTGGCTGGCCGGCCTCGCGGACGCGATGTCGCCCTTCGTGTCCGATGGCGCTTTCCAGAACTTCATCGACCCGGATCTCGAAGGCTGGCGCGACGCCTACTACGGCGTCAACTACCCGCGGCTCGAGGAGATCAAGGAACGGGTCGACCCCGACGGCGTCTTCACCTTCGCGCAAAGCATCGGATCATGATCGGCGACGACAAGGTTCTCATCTGGACCGCGGCCGAGGTCGAGAACGGCGCCGTCCCCGCGGAACATCGGCCCTACACACGGGAAATCCTGGCCTGGGCGGGCCGTTATCTGGTTTCCCCGCATCCGGAACTGGGCCGGAACGGTCCGGTGTGCCCGTACACCCAGCCATCACTCCACAAAGGACTCTTCCATCTGGCGGCCCTGACCGCCACGGACGGCGGGACGGACGTCCGCGACGCGATCGAAAGCCTGCGCTCGTGGTACGAACGGCTGTCGGCGAGGATCTCGCCCGCGGACCGGGAACTGCTGACGATCCTCCTCGTGCTGCCACAACTGGACTACCACGACTCGACGGGACTGGACGCCCTGCAACGCGAGGCGAAGGACAAGTTCGTCAACGACGGACTGATGATCGGGCAGTTCCACCCGGTCTGCGACCAGCCCGGCCTGTGGAACGAGAAGTTCAAGGCACTGCGCGCGCCGGTCCCGTTGCTGGCCATCCGCAAACTGGTCGTCTTCGACCTGCCGTTCCTGATGGACGACGAGGTGCACGCCGAGAGCTACCTCCGGCGGTTCGCCCCGGACATCCCGCCCCGTATTCGCGACCAGCTGGTCAAACGGCTGGTGGCCACCCGGAAATCCTTGCAGACGGCCTGAACACAGGGGGACACAGATGCGGCACTATCTCATGGTCAGACCGGCGCACTTCGACGTCGAGTACTCGATCAACCCGTGGATGGATCCCGGCAAACCCACCGACACGCGGCTCGCGATCACCCAATGGGAAGGGCTGCGCGAGTTGTACCTCGGCCTTGGCCATCGAGTGGACCTGCTGGATCCGGCTCCGGGTCTGCCGGACATGGTGTACGCGGCCAACGGGGCCACGGTGGTGAACGGCCGGGCGCTGGTCGCGCGCTTCCACCACCGGCACCGCCGCCCGGAATCCGCGGCGTACCTGAAATGGTTCACCGAGCACGGGTATCGCGACGTCCGGCAGGCCCGATGGGCCAACGAGGGCGAAGGCGATTTCCTGGTCACCGGTTCCCGGATCCTGGCGGGTTCGGGGTTCCGCACCGACCGCCGGGCCCATGACGAGGCCGCGGAGTTCTTCGGCGTACCGGTGGTGGGGCTGACGCTGACCGACCCGCGTTACTACCACCTGGACACCGCGCTGACCGTCCTGGACGACGAAAGGATCATGTACTTCCCGGAAGCGTTCACCGAGGAAAGCAGGCGGCGACTGGAAAAGCTGTACCCGGACGCCGTCATCGCCTCGGCCGCCGACGCCGCGGCGTTCGGCCTGAACGCGGTCTCCGACGGGCGTCACGTCATCCTTCCGCAAGCCGCGACAGGACTGATCGCACGGCTGCGGGAGCGAGGCTTCGATCCGATCGGCGCCGATCTGTCGGAACTGCTCAAGGGCGGCGGGAGCGTCAAATGCTGCACGCTGGAACTGCGTCCCGCCCCAGGGAAAACCGGCCAGGCTCCGTAGCGGCCGCGGCGTCCTCTTCGTGGAGCGGAAGCGACTCGCTGGTAGCATCCGTTCCGACGTTGAGTGACCGTCCGATTACCTGTGGGGTATGCCGTGGCCCAAGACACCGGGAATGTCGATCTTCCTTCCAACAGGATCGACACGACCGTGCCCAGCGTGGCGCGCGCCTACGACGCCGCCCTCGGCGGCAAGGACAACTACGAGGTCGACAGGCAGCTGCTCGCTCAGCTGAACCAGGCCGTGCCCGAGGTCAACATCATCGCGGTCAGCAACCGGGCCTTCCTGACCCGCGCGGTCCGCTTCCTGGCAGGCAAGGCGGGGATCGACCAGTTCCTCGACTGCGGCTCCGGCCTGCCCACGGCGGAGAACACCCACCAGGTCGCGCAGCGGATCAACCCCGACGCGCAGGTCGTGTACGTCGACAACGACCCCGTGGTGCTCGCGCACGGCCGCGCGCTGCTCGAAGAGAACGACCGGACCCGCCTCATCGGCGCCAACATCTTCGAGCCGGACGAGGTCCTGAAGAACGACGTCGTCACCACCACGCTCGACTTCAGCCGCCCGCTGGCCCTGATGCACGTGGCCACGCTGCACCACCACAGCGAAGCCGAAGGCATGCCCCCGGCGCAGGTCCTGCAGACCTACATCGAAGCGATCCCCTCCGGGTCCTACGTGGTTTTCTCGCACTTCTTCGACCCGGAGAACGAGCACAGCCACATCGCCCACCGGGTGCAGGCGATCCTGAACCAGAGCATCAGCCGGGGCTTCTTCCGCACGCGGGCCGAGCTCGAAGAAATGCTCGACGGCCTCGAACTCATGGACCCGGGCATCGTGGTCAACGACCAGTGGTGGCCCACCGGCCCCCGGCCGGAACCGATGCCTGCCGCGGGCAACTGCATCGTCGCCGCCGTGGGCCGCAAGCCCTGACCGCACGGCCCGTCAGTTGCGGATGATCCTCCGTTCCGTGGCGACGGCGACCGCTCCGGCACGGCTGTCGACGCCGAGCTTGTCGTAGATGTGGACCAGGTGGGTCTTCACCGTGGCTTCGGAAATGAACAGGCGCGCGGCGATCTGCCGGTTGATCAGGCCTTCCGCCAGCAGCTGCACGATTTCGGTCTCACGAGGGCTCAGTGCGGGCGCCGGCGCGCGCATATGCCCGAAAAGCCGGGCCGCGACCTGGGGTGCCAACGCGGTCTCGCCGCGCGCGGCCGCGTGGATACCGCGGAAGAGGTCCTCGGGCGGTCCCGCTTTGAGCAGGTAGCCGGTGGCGCCCGCCGCCACCGCCCTGGTGATGTCCAGTTCGGCGTCGTAAGTGGTGAGCACCAGCACCTTCGGGGCGTCCGGCAGGGCGGTCACGCGCTCGGTGGCGTTCACGCCGTCGGGACCGTCGCCGAGCTGCAGATCCATCAGCACGACGTCCGGCTTCCGGGCCTCGGCGAACAGCACGGCTTCGTCGGCGCCGGTGCATTCACCGATCACCTCGATGTCGGGCTCCCCGGCGAGCAGCGCGGCGATTCCCGCCCGGACCACCGGGTGATCGTCGACGATCAGCACCCTGACGGTCATCGCATCTCCCTGGTGGGCACGGCGACGGCGAGCGCGGTGCCCTCTCCCGGCACGCTCTCGACCACCATCTCACCACCGAGTTCGGCGAGCCGCTCCCTGATCATCCTCAGCCCGTTCCCCCGGTCGCCGCTCGCGCGCACCGAATCCGGGTCGAAGCCGACACCGTCGTCACGGATGTCGAGGACGACACATTCTTCGACGTAGGTCAGCGTGACGGCCGCTTCCTCCGCCCTCGCGTGTTCACTCACGTTCGCCAGCGCGCCCTGCGCGATGCGGAGCAGACCGGCCTCCACCTCGGGCCGCAGCGGATACGGGTCCCCGCTGATCTCGAAACGCACCCGGTGCATGGCGACGAACCCGATCTGCTCGGCGAGATCCTTCAAGGACTCGACGAGATCCGTGGCGTCGAGCCGCGGTGATCCCAGGCCCTGGACGAACCGGCGCGCCTCGGCGAGGGTGTCGCCCGCCGCTTCGACGGCGCGGGACACGTGCCCCCTGGCCAGCTTCGGATCCGTGTCCCAGCTCCGCTGGGCGGCCTGCAGCAGCATCCGCATACTCGAGAGCCCCTGCGCGAGGGCGTCGTGGATCTCCCGCGCCAGCCGCTCGCGTTCGTGCATCATCCCGGCAAGGCGCTGGCTCTGCGCGAGGTCGATCCTGGCGTGCAGGAGATCCCCGACCGTCCTCCTCAGCTCCACCTTGTCCCGGTCGAGCTGGAGGAACGTCATCGTGGCCATCAGCGCGACCGCGATCGGCGCGAGCACGATGCTCGGATCGAATTCGGTCGCGATCCTCAGCTGGGCGAGGATGGTCGCGACGGTCAGCAGGACGACCACCGCGATCACGACCCGCGGGCGCAGCACCTGCAGGCAGACGAAGAACAGCGGCACGGCGCACCAGGCGAAACTCGGCGCGGCCACCACCAGGGCGAGCCAGACCGCGATCACCGCGGCCAGCCACACCGCACGCCACCGGCCAAGCACGGCCCAGCTCAGCACTCCCGCCACGTAGACCAGCGCGAGCGTGCCGGTGAGCACGAGGATCAGCGGGGTGGCGCCGCTCAATCCGTGCGCCGCGACGAACCTGGCCACCGAGGCGGCCAGCAGCAGGAAGAACCCGGCGTGCATGGCGGCGTTCAGCCGCGTGGCCGGCACGATCTGCGATTTCATCCCGGTCCTCCCTTCGTCGCCGATGATCGTAAGCGCGGAGGAGGGCCCTCCCGCATCAATCGTTCGGTTGATGCCCGTACCGATCGCACGGCGTCCGATCGGGGTCCACTCTCCCGATTCGCCCGCCCCGGCCAAGCGGGAGAGTCGAAGGAGAACGAACAACCCCCTCCACGGCAAAGGAAATCCGATGAACGCCAAGCTCCCCCGCACTCGCCTCGTCCTGGGCATGACGGCCGGTCTCGCGACCGTCGCGCTCGCCACCGGGCTCGGCGCGGCGCAGGCACAGGACCGCAAGCCGCAGCCGCCCGCCCCGCAGGCCGTCGTGCAGACCAGCGTGCTCGGCGTCGACGCCGCCACCCGTGCCGCGCAGGCCGCGCTGGACGCCGCGGAGAAAGAGGGCCAGCGGGTCACCGTGGCCGTGCTCGACCGGTCCGGTGACGTGCGCGTCCTGCTCAAGGGTGATGGCGCCGGGCCGCAGACCGAGGAGTCCGCCAAGCGGAAGGCCTTCACCGCCGTCTCGTTCGGCCAGCCGACGTCCGCACTGAACAAGAACGCTCAGGGCACCGGTCCGACCGTCCGCGACATCCCCGGCACGCTCTTCCTCGCCGGCGGGGTGCCGGTCGCCGTGAACGGCGGCCCGATCGCCGGGATCGGCGTCGGCGGCGCGCCCAGCGGCGACCTCGACGAGAAGTTCGCCGCGGCGGGCCTGCGCGCCATCGGGGAACTTCGCTGATGATCGGTGGACGGGCGATCGTGGCGCTGCTCGCCGCCCTCGTGCTCGGTGCCTGCTCACCGCAGGCTCCGAGCGCTCCACCGGCACCGAGCGCTCCGCTCTCGTCCACCGCGTCCCAGCCGCCCCGTCAAGGAGTCCCCGTGAGCCACCTCTTCGCCGCCGACGCGAACCTCGTCCGGCAGGCGGTCGACGCCGGCGCCGACCTGGAGACCCGCGACGATCGCGGCCGGACCCCGCTGCTCGTCGCCGTCACCGAAGACCGCGTCGAGATCGCCGAAATCCTCGTCAAGGCGGGTGCCGACCCGAACGCGCTCGACGGGCGGCACGACACGCCGTGGCTGGTCACCGGCGTCACGGGAAGCGTCCCGATGGCGAAGGTGCTGCTCGCGGCGAAGCCGGATCTGACCATCACCAACCGGTTCGGCGGTGTCTCGCTGATCCCCGCCTCGGAGCGCGGGCACGTCGAGTACGTGCGGTTGGTGGCGACCAGCGGCATCGACGTCGACCACGTGAACGACCTGGGCTGGACCGCGTTGCTGGAGGCGGTCATCCTCGGGGACGGCGGGCAGCGGCATCAGGACGTGGTCCGGGCGCTCGTCGCCGCCGGGGCGAGCGTCGACCTCGCCGACAAGGAAGGCGTCACTCCCCTGGCGCACGCCCGGTCCAAGGGCCAGACGGCCGTCGCGCGGATCCTGCAGGACGCGGGCGCGCACTGAAAGGCTTGCGCGACCTTCGTGAGCGGCAAGGCGGTCGTGTCGTGGTTGCTGGGTCCAGGCTGCATGTCCGTGAAGGCCCCCTTCCCTCGGCTGAGCCGAGGGAAGGGGGCCTTCACGCGCTTCAGGTAGGTGAGTGGAGCGGACCCAGCTCGGTCGTGAGTGGCGATTCGGGTTCTAGTGAGGGGTAAGGCAGAGGTGGCGTGTTCGTGGGCAGGTCAGTGGCTCTGCGCGATGCCGGACATGGGGCACCCACTGTGTGGATTTTGGTGCGTTGGATGCGCGGAAATCCACACGGTCCCGCGTGACCGGACCGGTCGCGAAGGGGTGTGTGGAAATAGGGACGTTCAACGTCCCTATTTCCACACACCCCTCACCCTGAGCGACACTCCGCGCCCTCATCGGCCACGTCAACCGGACACCTTTGCCTTCCCCCTCAAATAACCCGAATCGCCACTCACGACCCCCTTGACCCAGCGCGGTCTGGCGGCGTTGTGAAAGCCACTTTCACAACGTTGAAGGTTGCGAAAGTGGCTTTCACGACATCCGCAGCCAGCACACCGGCAAGCGATCACGCCAAGCGCAACCTGGCACGGGCACCACCGGGGAGGGCGCCGACCAAGCACACGGAACCTTGCCCCACCAGCCAACTATTTTCTGTTATGCCAATTGACACAAGTCGTGCCGGATGGCTACGGTTCAACAGTGGAGCAAGCACGAGGACGGGGCCGTCCGCGCAAGGACCCCGCGAAGCTGGCCCGATGGACACCTCCCGAGGGGTGGTCGCGGCTGGTCGCCTGGATCTCCCCGGAGGAGAAGAAGGCACTGAAGCACGTGGCTGTCGAAGCCGACGTCCCCGTGGCGGAGTTGATCCGGGCGCTCGCCGGCGGGCTGGCCAGCGGCGTCATCACCCCTGAGGAACTCGTCGGGCACGTCGTGAAAGGGAAGACCGTCATGGAGAAGATCCCCACGCTTTTCGAGCGCGACGAGCGCTTCCACGTCGTCGACAGACCTCGCGCCGAATGCGCGTGGGTCTTCGACGGCGCCGGGGTGGGGACCGAGAAACTCGACGGCACCAACATCCGGTTGACCGTGCGTGCCGGTCAGCTGGTCCGGGTCGAGAAGCGACGTAACCCGAGCAAGGCACAGAAGCAGCAGGGCATCGTGGACGGCTGGTACGTCGACACCGACAGCGAGTCCGCCGACGACAAATGGATCCTCGCGGCGGCGGGGAACACCGACGTGTCCGGCTGGCCGGACGGAGAGCACCCGAGCGAGGCGCTCGGCCCCCGCATCCAGGGCAACCCCCTGGGCCTGGAGGAGCACCGATGCATCCCCTTCAACTTCCAGGCACCGGCCTTGCCCGAGGCGCCGCGCAGCTATGCCGGGCTCCGGGACTTCCTCGCCACACTGGACAGCCAGTTCTCCCCCGGGCACCCGGCGGAAGGCATCGTCTTCCACCATCCGGACGGGCGCCGGGCCAAGATCAAGCGCAAGGACTTCCCCCGCGAGGTGACCGCGTAGCCCACTCGCCTGGCCCCGAAACCCAAGGTGACCTCACATCCGGCGGCGCTCTCTCGTCGTACCCGGGACGACACACGAGCCCCGGGAGGCGGGAACCCATGAACGACCCATCCGAGCAGGCGCACGACGCTCTCGACCCGGGCCTGAGGGCGATCGTGAGCGAGCGTCGTCAGCTGATCGGGCTCGCGTATCGCCTGGTCGGTTCGCTTTCCGAGGCCGAAGACGTGGTGCAGGAGACCTACACCCGTTGGTACGCCTTGTCCCCCGCCCAACGGGAGGCGATCGACTCCCCCGGCGCCTGGCTGACGACGGTCGCCGGCCGTATCTGCCTGGACCTCCTCGGTTCGGCGCGGGCGAGGCGGGAACGCTACGTCGGCGAATGGCTCCCCGAACCGCTGCCGGGACAGGTCGCCTGGACGACCGGGCGCCCGCCCGCCACCGATCCGGCCGACCGGGTCACGCTCGACGAGTCGATCAACATGGCGTTTCTCGTCGTGCTCGAATCGCTGACCCCGGCCGAGCGAGTGGCGTTCGTCCTGCACGACGTCTTCCGCTACCCCTTCGCCGAGGTGGCGGAGATCGTGGGCCGCTCCCCGGCCGCCTGCCGCCAGCTGGCCTCGTCCGCGCGGCGCCGCATCCACGCGGCGCGAGTCTCCCCCACCCCGATCGCCCGGCAGGCGGACCTGATCAAGGAATTCAAGAAAGCCTGGGACGCCAAGGACATCGGAGCACTCATCGGGCTCCTCGATCCCGACGTCCAGGCCGTCGGTGACGGTGGAGGAATCGTCAGCGCCGTGCTCCATCCTCTCGAAGGCCGCGACCAGGTCGCGTCCTATCTCCTGGATCTGGCGAACAAGACGTCCGGTCACGAGCTGCTGGAACGGACCGTCAACGGCCGGCCCGGCCTGGTGCTGCGGCAAGCCGGGCAGACCGTCGCGGTATTGGCGTTCCACATCGCCGAAGACCACATCCAGCGCATCTGGGGAGTACGGAATCCCGAGAAACTCCGGCCGTGGACGGAGACGGCCTAAGCCGCGACGGCGCCGAGTTGCCGCAACTGGGTGAGTACGTCGACGACACCCCAGATCTCGGCGATCCGCCCGCCGTCGAACCGGAGGATGAAGATCTCGCGGTAGGAAACCGTCCTCCCCGTCGGCGGGAGCCCCCTGAATTCGCCTTGGTGGGTACCGGTGACGGTGTTCCGGCAGACGACCTTGTCGCCGTCCGCGAGCACGTCCTCGGCCTCGACCCGGAGATCGGGAAACGCGTGAAGCAGCACCGTCCACACCTGTTTCAGTGCCTGTGCCCCGGTCGCGTCCATCGGAACCGGCGCGTGGAACACCACGTCCGGCTCGACGACCTCGTCGATCGTCTTCTCGACGAGGCGGACGCTGCCGGTGTTGGTCGCGTCGTGAAAGCGGGCGAACGCCGCCAGATTGCGTTCCTTCTCGGTGGTGGTCATGGTTTCTCCCGAAGCTGTCGATGGGTGGCACGGAGCGGGGCCGGTCCCCGCGTCGGAGGACACGGGGACCGGCTCGCCGGGCGGCGTCAGGCGAACTGCCCGGCCTGGTAGTCGCCGGCGGGGTTCCGGACGATGGCGTTCACCCGGTTGAAGGCGTTGATCAGCGAGATCACCGCCACCAGCGCGGCGAGCTGGTCCTCGTCGAAATGCCGGGCGGCGGCCGCCCACGTCTCGTCGGTGACCTCACCGCCGTCGGCCATCCGGCAGGCCTGCTCGGTCAGCTCCAGCGCGGCGCGTTCGGCCTCGGTGAAGACCGTCGCCTCCCGCCATGCCGCGACCAGGTTGATCCGCACGGCCGATTCGCCTGCGGCGGCGGCCTCCTTGGTATGGATGTCCAGGCACACCGCGCACCCGTTGATCTGGCTCGCGCGCATCCGCACCAGTTCCTGGACAGTGGCTGGCAAGGTCGAGCCTGCCAGTCCCTTATTGGCCGAGATGATGGCTTTCATGAACTTTCCGCCGACCGGGTTGCCGAAGTAGTCGAGCCGGGCGTCCATCGTGATCTCCTTTGTCGTCGTGGTGTTCTGCCCTACCGACGAGACAGCCCCGCGAGATGTGAGCCCGGCGCTGTGGTTACTGCCCAACAGGAAGCCTTCCAGGGCAGGCGTTCGCGAAACCGTCTCTCACACCGGACCCGTAAGATGGTTGTGTGGCACGGGCTTCCGACCCGGCCCGCGCGCCCGTTTCGCCAGAGAAGTGTGACGAACCACCGCACCACACGGATCTTTGGTCCGGTATCCGCGTCCGCGCCCCTTCAGCGAAAGGCTTTTCCATGCCAGAAGGATCCGACTCGACCGGGACGAGCAACAGACCCTGGGAAGTCGCCGTCGCCCAGGCCAAACGCCTCGCCGTCACCGCGGAAGACCTCCTGCAACGCGCCTTGACGACCGCGGGCCTCCGGCAGCCCGACTCGACGATCGCCGCGGACTCCCAGTCCTATTGGCGGCATCCGAGCGGGTCGCGATGGGCCGCCGACTCGCATTGGCGGGACGCCCCGGTCTTCCGGGGCACCGATCTGTGGGACCGGATCGGCGCGGAACACCTCGACCTGTTCGAAGCCGGGGCGCGGATGGCGGGGTTCTCGCGCGCCTGGGACCGGGTGATCGAGTGGGGCTGCGGCGGGGGCGCCAACGCGGTGCATTTCGCGCCACGTGCCAAGGAGTTCATCGGAGTCGACATCTCGCGCGACTCGCTCGAAGAGTGCGACCGGCAGATCGCGAACGTCTGTGACACGGCATTTCAGCCGGTGGCCATCGAGGTCGCCAACCCGGAGTCCGCGCTCGGGGACATCGACGGCGTCTGCGATGTCTTCCTGTCCTTCTACGTCTTCGAACTGATCCCCTCGCCGGAATACGGCGAACGACTGCTGCGGATCGCCCACGATCTCCTCGCCCCCGGCGGCCTCGCGCTGATCCAGGTCAAATACGACACCGGCGACTGGCACACCAAACCCCGGCGCCGCTCGTACCGGCGCGGCCTGGCGAACATGACGACCTACCCGATCCACGGCTTCTGGGAGCTCGCCGGGCGCTGCGGCTTCGTCCCGCGCGCGGTCCGGCTGGTGCCGCGGAACGAGCTCGACGAACGCTACGCGTACTTCTTCCTCTCCAAGGAATGACCGGTCCGTGAAGGCCTCCTTGAGGGACCCAGGGCCCCTCAAGGAGGCCTAATGGGGTGTGTTCGAGTCGGGTTTGGCAGGCTTGGATGTGGTGGCTGCTGGCGGGTGAGCACTCGTGAGGCCTGGGTTTTGCGAGACC
>NZ_BNAY01000019.1 GCF_014654365.1 Amycolatopsis oliviviridis | reverse complement strand
CCACGCAAAACACTCGACTGGGACACCCCAGCCGAGCGCCTCACTACACTCCTCACCCAAACCAAGTGATCACCCGTGTTGCAACCACCCCTGGAATCCGCCCCTTGCGATAGGCGCAAGGAAGGGGGCCTTCATGTACTTCGTCGGGTGCGCCTCGGTCAGGCAAGGGCGCCGACGACTCAGCCGTGGCGGCCGGTGTGCCAGGCGTGCCACGCGTACGCCTGCGCGTCCGTGAGCGACGCCACCTGGTCGACGACCACACGCAGGCGGGCCGCGTCGTCCGGGGCGGCCTCCCACGCGGGCAGGAACAGGCCGTCCAGCGCGTCCGGCGCGCGCCGGCACAGCGCCCCGACCAGCTCCGCGAGCGTCTGACGCTGGCCGTCCTGCATCGCGAGCCGCCGTTTGTCGCTCATCACGTACCGCAGCGCGAGCGCCTTGAACAACGCGACCTCGGCCGCGACCTGCTCCGGGACGACCAGCCGCGCGCCGTAGCGGCTGAGCGGGCCCTCGCCGTACACCTCCCGTGTCGCGCCGACGACCGCCGTCGCGAACCGGCCCACCAATTCACTCGTCAGCCGCTTCAGCGCGACCTGCGCCTTGAGCGATCCGTCGAGTCCCGGTTCGGTGAGCTCCGCGACCACCGGCAGGTCGAGCAGTTCCTTCGCCGCACCCTCCAAAGTGGACTGGGATTGGTCCGAAAACCTCCGCGCCGCCTCGGCCACCGCCGCGCGCTCCTCGGCGTCGGCCAAGACCCGCAACGAGATCCGGCCCGCCAGCACCCCGTCCTCGACGTCGTGCACGGAATACGCGACGTCGTCCGACCAGTCCATGATCTGCGCTTCCAGACAGGTGCGGCGGTCCGGCGCGCCCTCGCGGACCCACGCGAAGACCTCGGCGTCGTCGGCGTAGACGCCGTACTTCGGATTGCCCTCTTCCCGCGGCCACGGGTACTTCGTCGAGGCGTCGAGGCAGGCGCGCGTGAGGTTCAGCCCGCCGACGGCCCCGCCTTCGAGCAGGACCTTGGGCTCCAGCCTGGTCAGGATCCGCAACGTCTGCGCGTTGCCCTCGAAACCGCCGCACGGCTGCGCGACCTCGTTCAGCGCGCGCTCGCCGTTGTGCCCGAACGGCGGGTGCCCGATGTCGTGCGCGAGGCCGGCGGTGTCCACCAGATCCGGGTCCGCACCCAGCTCGTCCGCGATGCCGCGGCCGATCTGCGCGACCTCCAGCGAATGCGTCAGCCGGGTGCGGGGCACGCCGCTGACCTCGGCGCCTTCACCGGGGCCGACCACCTGGGTCTTGCCCGCCAGCCGCCGCAGGGCCGCCGAGTGCAGCACCCGCGCGCGATCGCGGGCGAAGGCGCTCCGCCCGTCCTCCGCGCCCTCCAGCGCCGCGCCCTTGGGCCGCTCGGGCAGCAGGCGTGCCCTGTCGGCCTCGGTGTAGGTGTCCACGCGACCAGCTTAAACGCGATCACCGACACTTATCGGACTCAGACTTCCGCCGGGAACCTCGTGAGGCGGTAGTACAGCAGCGCGCCGGTCTCCCGGACGATGTAGCGGGCCTGCGTCTCGCGGGTCTGCACGATCGGGCCGCTGTGGGTGGGCGACGTCCAGGCCTCCAGGCCGAGGTCGTCGGCCATCACCCGCGCGCGGAACGAATGCCACGGGTCGCTGACCAGCACGGCGGTCTTCCAGCCCCGCTTCTGCACCTGCTCGGCGACCGCGCGCAGGCTGCGCAGCGTGTCGCTGCCCTCGCCGACCGGCAGCGTCGCCGACTCGGGCACGCCGCGTTTGCGCAACCACTGCGCGCCGGCCTGCCCCTCGGTGTAGTTGTCGTCGGCCCGCTTGCCGCCCGCGGTGACGATCACCTTGGCGACCCCCTGGTCGTACAGCTTCTTCGCCTTGGCCAGCCGCGACTGGAAGATCTCCGACGGCCTGCCGTTGTACTGGGCCGCGCCGAGCACCACGATCACGTCGGCACGGTCGCGCACGTCGTCCCGCGCGACCTGCCAGACGCGGAACGCCGTCCCGCCGATCACCGCGACGACGATCAGCAGGAACCCCGCCAGGGTCCGGCGCACCCAGTTCGCGCGGGTGGGCCTGGTCCGTTCGGCGGTACTCACGGGGGAGATTCTCGCAGAGCCGCGAGTCGATCTCAGAGCCAGCCGTGCTCTTCCGCGAGCCGCACCGCCTCGGCCCGCGTCCTCGCCCCGGTCTTGCCGATCGCGGCCGAAAGATGGTTGCGCACGGTGCCTTCGGAAAGGTGCAGCGCACCGGCGATGTCCGCCACCGTGCTGCCGTCCTTGGCCGCTTCGAGGACGTCGTGCTCGCGTCCGGTCAGCGGGCTCGCGCCGGTGGCGAGCGATTCGGCGGCGAGCGCGGGATCGACCACCCGGAGTCCACTGTGGACCCTCCGGACGGCGTCGACGAGCTGCTCCGGCGGGGCGTCCTTGACAACGAATCCCGCAGCGCCCGCCGCCATCGCGCGCGAGAGGTACCCCGGCCGTCCGAAGGTGGTGCAGATGATGATCCGGCACGACGGCAGCGCGCCGTGCAGTTCGGCGGCGGCTTCGAGGCCGTCCTTTCCGGGCATCTGGACGTCGAGCAACGCGACGTCCGGGACGGTTTCCTTCGCCCGTTGGAGCACTTCGTCGCCCGAACCGACCTGGGCGACCACCTCGATGTCGGTTTCGAGGCCGAGCACGGTGGCCAACGCCCCACGCACCATGGCCTGGTCGTCGGCGAGCAGGACCCGGATCACGCGCAGCCTCCAGCTGGTTCGGTGAGCGGCGCCCGCGCGCCGCCCCGCACGGCGGATTCCGGTACCTCCGCGCGGACGAGCCATCCTCCCCCAGAAGGCGCCGTGGCGGTCAAGGTTCCGCCGACCTCGTCCAGCCGTTCGGTGAGCCCGCGCAGCCCGTTCCCCGCGGCGACCTCGCCGCCGTCCCCGTCGTCCTCGATCTCCAGCCAGGTCTTGCCGAGCCGGACCTTGACCCGCTTCGCCCCGGAATGCCGGAGCACGTTGGTGACCGCCTCCCGCAGCACGTACCCGAAGGTCCGCTGCAGGGCGGGGTCGACGTTGTCCACCGCGTGCGGCAGGTCCGCGTCGATCTCGGCCGCCCGCAACGCCGCCCGCGCTCCGGCGACCTCCGCCGAGAGCGACACCTCGCGATATTCGGAGACCGTGGCGCGGATGTCCGAGAGGGCGCTGCGGGTCAGGTTCTCGACGTCGGTGATCTCCTGGAGAGCGCGGGGGTCGTCCTTGCCGCTCTCCAGGATCCGGCGGGCGAGCGCGGCCTTGACCGTGATGGTGGTGAGGCTGTGGCCGAGGATGTCGTGCAGGTCCCGCGCCAGGCGCTCGCGTTCCCCCGCCACCGCGAGCGTCGCGATCTCCCGGTTCGCCGCCTCCAGTTTCCGCACCGCGCGGACCAGGTTCGCCATGAAGAACATCGCCGCCGTGATCGAGGTGACCGCGATGAGATCCCCGAAGTCGTCCCTCCCGAGGGCCAGGTGGACGCCCAGCACCAGCAGCAGGGCGCCGCTGTCCAGGAGCAGCGCCCACGCCGGCGGCAGCGTGAAGGCGAGCACCGCCGTCGCGTAGATCAGGACGTACGGGTTGGTGTCGTGCAGGAAGACCAGGGCGAGGCCGATGAGCAGCATCAGCACCGAGGCGACGTAGGTCGTCTTCCTCCGGGAGGGCCGCAGGCTGAGCGGGAACAACACGTAACAGGAGCCGTAGACGACCAGGAGGGCGGCGATCACCAGCTCCTTGGCTGTCGCCCCGTCGGTGAACAGGTCCACCGCCGCGGGGACCATGCTGGGCAGGATGAAGGCGATGCCGAGGATGGCCCACCGTCCCGGCCGAGGTCCCCGGCCGGTCCGCGGCGGCATGTCCGACCACCAGTTCTCACGGCTGTTCAAGCCCGTCTTCACCCTGCCCGGGTAGTCGTTCACCGATTCACCTTTTTCTCAGACCCGCGCACTGTCTTTACGGTAACGCCTGATCACCAGCGCCCCGAGGACCACGGTCCACGCCGCCAGCACGCCCAGCGCGGCCGGGAGGCTCACCGTCAGATTGTCGGTGACGACCGGGCGGACCAGCTGGATCAGCCAGTACGTCGGCGTTGCCTGGGCAATGTCGGCCATCCAGGACGGCATCCCGTCGATCGGGATCCACAGGCCGCCGAGGAAGCCCATCCCCATCATGACGATCATGTTCATCGGCTGCATCGACTCCGGCGTGCCGAACTGGCCCAGCAGCAGGCCGAGCAGCACCAGCGGGATCGCGCCGAGCCAGATGCCGAACACCAGCCGCAGCCAGCCGGCCGCGTCGAGATGGACCCCCTGGACCAGGACGCCGACCAGCGGGACGACGAGCAAGGACGGAAGCGCGACGAGCATCGCCGACAGCGCCTTGCCGCCGAGGTAGCCGGTGCCGGTCAACGGGGTCAGCCGCAGCTGGCGCTGCCAGCCCGTGGACCGCTCGATGGCCAGTTTCGCGCCGCTCGTCATCGCGGCGGAGAAGGTGCCGAAGGCCATCATGTTGACCATGATCACCCCGGAGATGTCCACGTTGGCGGTACTGAAAACGTTGGCCTGCAACAGGAACATCAGCACGGGGAAGGCGACGGCGAAGAACACGAACCGCGTCGAACGGAAGGTGCGGACGATCTCGGTCTTGAGATAGGTCGGGTTCATCGGACGGCTTCCTCGGTGTCTTCGGTGCTGTCGGTGGTCAGGGAAAGGAACGCGCCTTCGAGGCCGACGGCGCTGATCTCGATGTCGTGCGCTTCGGGGACTTCGGTCATCAGCGCGCGCAGCGTGGCATCGGAATCGGAACTGGAGATCGCGACACGGCCGCCGCGGAGTTCGAACCCGGTGATCGCGGGCAGCCCCGCGATCACCGGCTCCGCCGCCGCGGGCACCGCCGCGCGGATCGTGCGCCCCCCTGCCAGCGCACGCACCTGCGCGACCGAACCGTCCGCGACGATCCGTCCCGACCGCATCAGCACGACCCGGTCGGCGAACTCTTCGGCCTCTTCGAGGTAGTGGGTCGCGAACAGGACCGTGCGACCGGAGTTCGTGTACTCGTACATGGACTTCCAGAACTCGCGGCGCGTGCCGACGTCCATCGCGGCGGTCGGCTCGTCGAGGATCAGCAGATCCGGGTCGCTCACCAGCGCGACCGCGAACCGCACGCGCTGCTTCTGCCCGCCGGAAAGCTTGGTGGAGCGCCGGTTCGCGATGTCCTCGATCCCGGCGCGGCGCAGCGCCTCGCGCACCGGCATCGGCTTGCGGTGCAACGCGGCGACCATGCCGACGGTCTCGGCGACCGTGAGATCCTCGACGAGCGCGCCGCCCTGCAGCATCGCACCGATCATCCCGTCGCCGACCGCGTCACCCGGCTCCCGCCCGAAGACGCTCACGGTGCCGCTGTCGGGCACGGAGAGGCCCAGGATCATGTCGACCGTGGTGGATTTACCCGCGCCGTTGGGGCCGAGGAGGGCGACCACCTCGCCCGGCGCGATCGTGAGGTCCACACCGTCGACGGCGTGGACGTCGCCGTAGTGCTTGCGCAGGCCGGAAAGTCGTACCGCCGCCCCCGCGGTGATGTCTTGTTCTCGCATGCCTAGAGCTTGTCGCGCTCAGGCTTTCCGGCCTTGGGCCGCGCGTCACGACCTGGGGGTGACAGTTGTCAGGGGTGGTGGTCCTTCTAACGCCTTCCCCGTGCAATGAAAGGCCCCTTCATTGCAAATTTTGCAATGAAGGGGCCTTTCATGTCATCGGCAGGGGCCTCAGGCGCCGATCAGGCGGCCCGCCAGGTACGACTCCAGCTTGTCGATCGCGACCCGCTCCTGAGCCATGGTGTCGCGCTCCCGCACGGTCACCGCGTGGTCGTTGAGCGAGTCGAAGTCGACGGTGACGCAGTACGGCGTCCCGATCTCGTCCTGGCGCCGGTAGCGGCGGCCGATCGCGCCGGCGTCGTCGAAGTCGACGTTCCAGTGCTTGCGCAGCGCGGCCGCGACGTCCCGCGCCTTCGGCGTGAGGTCGGCGTTGCGGGACAGCGGGAGAACGGCGACCTTGAACGGCGCGAGCCGGTAGTCCAGCTTGAGCACCGCGCGGGTGTCGGTGCTGCCCTTGGCGTTCGGCACCTCTTCCTCGTGGTAGGCGTCGACGAGGAACGCCATCATCGACCGGCCGACACCGGCCGCGGGCTCGATGACGAACGGGCGGAACCGCTGCTTCGTGGCCTGGTCGAAGAACGACAGGTCGACGCCCGAGTGGTTCGAGTGCGTCGTGAGGTCGAAGTCGGTGCGGTTCGCGATGCCTTCGAGCTCGCCCCACTCCTGGCCCGCGTTGAACGCGAAGCGGTACTCGATGTCGACGGTGCGCTTCGAGTAGTGGGAGAGCTTTTCCTTCGGGTGCTCGTACAGGCGGAGGTTGTCCGCCTTGATGCCGAGGTCCTTGTACCACTCGGTGCGCGCGTCGATCCAGTACTGGTGCCAGGTCTCGTCCTCGCCCGGCTCGACGAAGAACTCCATCTCCATCTGCTCGAACTCGCGCGTGCGGAAGATGAAGTTGCCCGGCGTGATCTCGTTCCGGAACGACTTGCCGATCTGGCCGATGCCGAACGGCGGCTTCTTGCGCGCCGCGGTCTGCACGTTGAGGAAGTTGATGAAGATGCCCTGCGCGGTCTCCGGGCGGAGGTAGTGCACGCCTTCCTCGGACTCGACCGGGCCGAGGTAGGTCTTCAGCATCATGTTGAAGTCACGCGGCGCGGTGTACTGCCCGCGGGTGCCGCAGTTCGGGCACGGGACCTCGGACAGGTCGTCCTCGGACACCTCCTTGCCCGAGCGGGCGGAGAAGTCCTCGGCCAGCTGGTCCGCGCGGAACCGCTTGTGGCAGGACAGACATTCGATCAGCGGATCGGTGAAGACGTCGAGGTGACCCGACGCGACCCAGACCTGGCGCGGCAGGATGACCGAGGAGTCGAGGCCGACGACGTCGTCCCGGCTCTGCACGACGGTCTTCCACCACTGGCGCTTGATGTTGTCCTTGAGTTCGACACCGAGGGGCCCGTAGTCCCACGCCGACTTGGTACCGCCGTAGATCTCTCCACACGGGAAAACGAAGCCTCGACGCTTGCACAGGCTGACGACGGTCTCAATGGTGTTGGCGGGCACTCCACGCTCCGAAGCATGCGGGGACGGGTATGGGCTAGAAGGACAAGCCTAACCGGAGGACCCCGCGCGACCTCCGGCGAGGTCGGACGGCTCAGGGGCGGCTGACCAACGAGGCGGTGACGATGCGGTTGTCCTCGTAACCGTCGGTCCCGCCGACGTACTCGCCACCGCAGGTGACCAGGACCAGCCGGTGCGGACCGTCCGGTCCGAACAGCTTTTCCGACTGCTCGGCCAGCTTCGTCTTGTGCACGGTGACGACCTCGGCGATCTTGTAGACCCACTTGCCGCCGTCGGTGTCGACGAGGTCGACCTCCTGGCCCGTCTTGAGCCGCCACAGTTCGTCGAACGGGCCCTTCTTGCCCTTCCAGTTCACATGCCCGGAAAGCAGGGAAGCGCCCTGGTCGGCACCCAATTTCGCGCCCCACCAGGTGGCTTCGTCGAGCCCCTCGGGGATGGGGAGGGTCCCGTCGGCGGTCAGTTCCTTGCGGATCAGTTTCGCCGTGCCGCCACCGGGCAGTTTGACCGTGCCCGGTGCCTGGCCCGTCTCGGCCGGGGGCTGGGCGGTCTGCGTCGCGGACGTGTTCGCCTGATCCTGCGCGGCCGCGACGACCGGCTCACTCTTTTCAGTGAACACCAGTCCGGTGAACACCAGCACCGCGACCACGGCCGCCACCACGAAGATCGCGGCGGCGGCGAGGATCACCCCCAGGTTGGAGCGCTTCTTCGGCTGCTCCTCGTTCGCGGCGCCGTCGTCGAACTGTCCCACCATCGGGTATTACTCCTTGCTCGCGTCAAGCCGCCGGAGCGGCCGGTGTCGCTAGACACGCGACGCGAGCCGAGAGGGGTTGCATCGACTTCCGCGTTTCGTCCTCTGAATGCGGTAGTTGTGCGCGCAAGGACCGCATTCAGAGGACGAAACGCGGGAATTCAGGCGGGCGGTCCGGAGACGGGAGTCGCGACGATGACGCGGTTGTCCCGGTAGCCGTCCGTCCCGCCGAGGTAGTCGCCGCCGCAGGTGACCAGCACCAGCCGATGCGGCCCGCTCTGCGCGAACAGCTTCGCCGCCTGCGCGGGCAGGTCGTTCTTGTGCACGGTGACGACCTCGCGCACGCGGTAGACCCAGATCCCGCCCGCCGCGTCGCTGACGCCCACCTCCTGGCCTTCGCTCATCCGCCACAGCTCGTCGAACGGCCCTTTGGCACCGCCCCAGTTGACGTGCCCGGAGATCAGCGCGGTCCCCGCTTCGGCGCCGAGCCGCGCGCCCCACCAGGCCGCGTCACCGAGTCCGCGCGGGATCGGGAGGACGCCGTCGGAGTTGACCTCGGAGCGGACGAGCCTCGCCGATCCGCCATCGGGAAGACGGATGGTTCCGGGTCGCTGACCACGCGTCGCGGTGTCGGCGGGCAGCACCAAGGGGGCGCCGTCCTCCCCCGGCATGACCGCGGGTTCGGCCACCGAGACCGCCTGTTCCGGCGGGATCCAGGTCAGCACGATCACGCCCGCGGAGATGGCGAGCGCGGAGACGACGGCGGAAAGTCCCGCCAGCCAGGGCCGCACGGGGCCGCTACTTCTCCCGCACCGGGACGGGCTTGCGACGGCGGAGGAGCAGCATGGTCGCGGCGCCGATCACGATGCCGCCGCCCAGCAGGCCGAGCCCGACCACGGTCCGCGTCGCGTCGCCGGCCTGCGGCGGGATACCGCCCGCGGGGACCGTTCCCGGCACCGCGGGCTGCTCGGGTGCCGCGCCCGGTCCGGTGCCACCGGCGGGCTTCGCCACGAAGTTCTTGGGGATCGCGCAGCTCACGCCGCCGAGCACGATCGTCGTACGGGCCTCGCGCAGATCCTTGCCCGCCCCGTCCCGCACGTGCGTGACGATGTCCAGTTTCCAGCCCGCCACCGCGGTCACGTCGCCGTTGCGCCAGCCGTCCTGCCGGATCAGCTGGTCGAAGGCGGTCACCCGGGACACGGTCAGATCGGACGTCGTCTTGCCCTTGTCGATGTTCTCGTTCTTGACGACCGACGGCGGTCCCAGCTTGAGCCCCTTGACGTCGACGCCGGAAGCACCGACCGGCTTCAGCGCGCCGTTCTCGTCCCGCACCCAGAGCTTCTCCACGCTCGTCGACGACGTCACCTTGCCGGGCGAATTGCAGTCGACGGAGCTCTTCGCGCCTTCGAGCACCAGCACGGTGTTGTCGGCGGGCTTCGCGCCGCCGCGTCCGTTGTCGATCAGGGCGTAGTTGCTTTCCGCGATCGCTGTCGGGACGGTGGTCTGCTGCAACGCCGCGATCACGTTGTGGTCGCGGCTGGCGATACCGGCCGGGTACGGGTTGTCCGCGCCGTAGCGGCCCAGGTTGATGTCCCATTTGTCGCCGAAGGTGCTCTGCTCACCCGGGTCACGGGGAACCTTGGTGCGATCAGGGGAGAGTTTGGACTGACCGGGCGTCAGGGGCGAACGCTGGGTCTCGGTGATCAGCGATCCCGGGTTCCCGATGCGCACCGACGCCACGTTCGCGAACGACACGGGGCCGGTCTTCTCATCGACGGCCTGCGTCGTCTGCGCCGAGGCGAGCCCCGGAACCGACGCCAGAGCGACGGCCGCCGTCGCGGCGGCCAGCTTCGTCACGAAACGAGTCATGTCTCCCCACTGCCTCTCCGGGCCCTCAGAGCGCGGTCGTCAGCGTACGAGAAGCGACGAAACGCTCCGCGACAACCTTGCACCGTTGACGACCACATGCGAAGTGGAATGGTCATTTATTCGCGAAGTCACCCGAATGGAGCAGTAACGTAGCCGCCAAGTGGTCGCCTGGTCGGCGAACAGACCACCTCGGGCGGGAACACTAAGATGGGCTGGACTGTTACTGGCAATGACTTCGGAAATCATGATGGACATGGAGGCGGCGATGGCTACGGTGACCCCGGACTCTGCCGCCCCGGGCTTCACGGAAGACCCCGGACCGCATTCGGCGGCCCGGCCCCCCGCCGAACCCGCCGCGTCGGCCTCGGCCGCCGTCCTCGCGGACGCGGGCGACCTGCTCAGGGCCCTCGCCGCGCCGGTGCGCATCGCCATCGTCCTGCAGCTGCGTAACGCGGACAGGTGCGTACACGAATTGGTGGACACACTCGATGTCGCGCAGCCGCTGATCAGCCAGCACCTGCGGGTGCTCAAGACGGCGGGTGTCGTACAGGGTGAGCGACGCGGCCGCGAGGTGGTGTACCGGCTGGTCGACGATCACCTTGCGCATATCGTGGTGGACGCCGTAGCCCACGTTCAGGAGGGGAAGTGAGCATGAGTCCGACGACGGCCAACAGTTCCGCGCCGGTGCCGGGACGCCGGTCGACGAAACAGCGGGCCGCCGTGGTCGAGCTGCTCAAGGAGATCGACGACTTCCGTTCCGCCCAGGAACTGCACGACGAGCTGCGCAAACGCGGCGACGGTATCGGGCTCACCACGGTGTACCGGACGCTGCAGTCGCTCTCTGAGGCCGGCGAGATCGACGTCCTGCGCACCGACACCGGCGAGGCGATCTACCGTCGCTGCTCGTCGCACCACCACCATCACCTGGTGTGCCGCCTCTGCGGAAGCACCGTCGAGGTGGAGGGGCCCGCCGTCGAGCGGTGGGCCGAGAAGATCGCTTCGGAGCACGGGTTCTCCGACATCAGCCACACCGTGGAGATCGTCGGGACCTGCTCGAACCACTGACACCAAGCGCTCGACCCCGTGCAATGAAGGGGCCTTTCATAGCAAATTTTGCTATGAAAGGCCCCTTCATTGCACGCCGGGAGCATCCGGTCAGTACTCGTAGGGGTCCTTAGGCGCCGGCACCTGCCGTACCGAAGTGAGCGTCAAGTCCGGCATGTAGCTGTTCTCCCGCACCGCCGTACCCGGCACGACCGTCCCGGTCACCTCCAGCCAGGTGTCGTTGCCGAAGCCCGAGACACCGTCGCCCACCATCCGCACGGTGATCGGGAAGGCGTCGGCCGCGCAGCAGCCGATGACCATCCTGGCCAGCATCGTGTTGCCCTCGTTGTGCACGACGAACCCGGACAGCCGCACCGTGCGCCCGTTCAGCGTCCCGCTCTTGTCCCAGCCCGCGCGGCTGACGAAGTCGTTGACCTCCAGCGGCACCACGTCGCCCGCCGGCAGGGGCGGGAAGGCGGCCGCGTTGCTCGCGGAAGCGCTTTGCGGCGCCCTGGCCTCGGTCCTGGTCACCGAGTCGGCGCCCAGCGCGGGCGGCGCGACCAGGAAGACGGCCAGCACCGGCACCATCAGCAGCCACGCCGAACGGGTGTTGTGCTCGTGCGCGTGGACGTCCCCGGACACGACGGCGGCGGCCCGCGCGGCCAGCAGGTCACGGACGATCGCGATCGCGCCCAGCGCGACCATGATCGCGCCGCCCGCGATGATCCACGGCTGCTGCGCGGGTTTGACGTAGCGCAGGTAGTCGCCGTTGATGGTGATCTTGAGCAGCGCCCCGCCGAGCAGGATCAGCAGGATGTTCTGGGTCTCGCGTTTCACGCGCCACCTCCCAGGATGAGCACGCCGGACACGACGGCGCAGGACAGCGCGACGACGAACGTCACCGGCGCGAACCGCAGCGCGAACGACTTGCCGAAGGTTCCGGTCTGCAGGGCGAACAGCTTCACGTCGATCGCGGGCCCGACCACCAGGAACACCAGTTTCGGCAGCAGCGGCATCGCGGTCAACGACGCGGCGACGAAGGCGTCGGCCTCGCTGCACAGGGCCAGGACGACGGCGAGCACGGCCATCACCAGCACCCCGAGCACGATCTGCTCCCCCAGCACGCCGAACCACTTGGCGGGGACCAGCACGTTCATCGCGGCCGCGATCATCGCGCCGAGCACGAGGAACCCGCCCGCCTCGACCAGGTCGGCCCGCGCGGTCTCGGCGAAGGTCTTCCAGCGCGACCCGTGCTGGACGTCCGGCATACGCCGCAACGCGCGCTCCGCGATCCAGTCGAGCTTGCCCCACTTCGCCCACAGCCAGCCCATCACCATCGCCGTGGCCAGCGAACCGGCGAAGCGGGCGAACACCATCTCCGGGTTGCCGGGGAACGCCACCGCCGTGGCGACCAGCACCACCGGGTTCACCGCGGGTGCGGCCAGCAGGAACGTCAGCGCCGCCGCGGGCGCGACCCCCTGGCCGATCAGCCGGCGCGCGACAGGCACCGAAGCGCATTCACAACCCGGCAGGGCGACCCCGGCCAGCCCCGCGACACCGACCGCCGCGCCCGCCCGGCGAGGAAGCACCTTCTCCAGCACCCGCGCGGGCACGAACGCCGCGATCGCGCCGCTGATCAGCACCCCGAGCACCAGGAATGGCAGCGCCTGGACGCAGACGGCGACGAACACCGTCGAGCCGGTCCGCAGCGCGGGCACGTCGAACACCTGCTGGAGCCAGCTCTGCCCGAGGATCGCGATCAGCAGGATCGCGCAGAGCACCTCGATCGAGGTGATCTTGAACCGCCGGGCCGGCTTCTTCTCCGGGGCGCTCTTGGAAATGGTTTCCATGCGCGAGATGATGCCAGGTGACCGTGCGTTCCGGCGCTCACTCCCCGGGAGCGGTCCCCAGCAGGTCGGAGCGCAGCTGCGAAGCGGTCGACACGACCAGCATGAGCAGCGTCCCGAGCGGCGAGGGGTCCATGCCCTCGGCCGGGAACGCGTACCTCAGCGTGATGTCGATGCCCTTCTCCGAACGCACGACACCGAGCGTCCCGAACAGGCCCTGCCCGGCGCGTTCCGCCGCCGAGGCCGCGATCGCCGGGTCGTCCGGCAGGTCCCAGGCGACGACGCAGGTCAGGCTCAGCACGGTCAGCCCCTCGGCCAGCCGGGTCGCCTGGATGACGCACGGGACGTCCGCGTGCGAGAAGGTCAGCGCGCCGTCGTCGTCGACGTGGACTTCGAGATAGCGCTCCAGGGCTTCCCGTGCCGACGTCAGCAACGCCGCCGTGTCCGCTGCTTCGGTGGTCATGCGGTCCCTTCGGAAGCCTTGTCGATGGCCCCGCCGAAGCGGCGGTCCCGTTTCGCGAACTCGAGGCAGGCCCGCCACAGGTGGGTGCGGTCGAAGTCCGGGAAGAGCGTGTCCTGGTAGACCATCTCGGCGTAGGCCGACTGCCAGAGCAGGAAGTTCGACGTCCGCTGCTCCCCCGACGGCCGCAGGAACAGGTCCACGTCCGGCATGTCGGGCTGGTACAGGTACTTCCCGATGGTCTTCTCGGTGACCTTGTCCGGGTTCAGCTTCCCGTCGGCGACGTCCTGGGCGATCCGGCGCATGGCGTCACCCAGCTCGGCACGGCCGCCGTAGTTGACGCACATGGTCATGTTCAGCGCCGTGTTGTGCTTGGTCTTCTCCTCGGCGACCTGCAGTTCCTTGATGACGCTCGCCCACAGCTTGGGACGGCGGCCCGCCCAGCGGATGCGGACGCCGATCGAGCCGAGGTAGTCGACCTGCCGTCGGATGGTGTCGCGGTTGAAGCCCATTAGGAAACGGACCTCTTCCGGGCTCCGCTTCCAGTTCTCGGTGGAGAACGCGTACACCGACAGCCATTTGACGCCGAGTTCCACGGCACCGCTGGCGACGTCGATCATCACCGCTTCGCCGCGTTTGTGCCCCTCGATCCGCGGCAGGCCGCGCTGGTTGGCCCAGCGGCCGTTGCCGTCCATCACCAGCGCCACGTGCTTCGGGAGGAGTTCCTTGGGGATCTCCGGCGGCCGGGCACCGGACGGATGCGGCTCCGGCGCGCGAAGCTCGAATTGTGACGCCTTGTTCTCGCGTCCCCTGCGCAGCACCTTCGAGCCTCCTGATCGAGTGAACCCTGTGCCTGCGACCCTACTGCGCGCCGGTGGCGCTCTCCCGCGCACGCCTCTCCACCAGCGGCAGCGAGCGCAACTGGCGCTCCAGATGCCACTGCAGATGCGCCGCGACCAGGCCGGACGCGTCCCGCCGCGGTACCGGCAGCGACGCTTCGGCCACCGGCCACTCGCCGTGCAGGAGCGCCGCGAGCAGGGTCAGGACCTCTTGGGACGGGTGGACACAGCCGGGAACCCGGCAATCCGGGCACATCGAACCACCGGCGGACACACTGAACGCCTTGTGCGGGCCGGGCAGGCCACAGCGGGCGCATTCGGTGATCGCGGGCGCCCACCCCGCGTAGGCCATGGCCCGCAGGAAGAACGCGTCGAGGACGAGGGAACTGTCCCGTTCGCCGCCCGCGAGCGCGCGAAGGGCCCCGACGACGAGCATGTAGAGCTTGAGCACCGGCTCGCCCTCTTCGGCGGACAGCCGGTCCGCCGTCTCGGCGATGGCGCTGGCGGCGGTGTAGCGCTGGTAATCGGCCACCAGCGGCAGCGCGAAGGCGTCGACCGTCTCGACCTGGGTGATCACATCGAGCGAGCGGCCGGTGTAGAACTGGACGTCGACGTGCCCGAACGGCTCCAGCCGCGCTCCGAACCGCGATGACGTCCGGCGCACACCTTTCGCGACCGCACGGACCTTGCCGTGCCGCCGCGTGAGCAGGGTGACGATCCGGTCGGCCTCACCCAGCTTGTGCGTCCGCAACACCACTCCGGTGTCGCGATAGAGGTTCACCACCCCATCCATCTTGCCACCTCACATCTCCGAAGTACTTCGGAGATGTGAGCCCCGCCGAGCCGGTGCCCGCGACCGCCGGCAGTCCCCCAGCACAGGAATGTCCAAGATGTACACCTCGACACCCGAGTACTCCTCGTGTCCGTATTGACCGAGTATCCACCCGACATTCTCGGCCGGACTTCCGACCGCGCCCCCAAGGCGACACCTGTCGACGTCGAAAACACCCCCTGCTCATTGAGCGAAAACCACAAAACAAGTCACCCATGACAACGGTTTCCCGCGTCCGGATACGGTCCGCCAGGGCGCCGACCAGCAGTGATTCGCTCGAACGGCCCAACTTGATCTACAAGCTTGACGCGTCCACGGCAAGTGGATAACGTCCGATGCAGGGGATCAAGATCACCACCTTTCCACAGCGCGACAATTCAGTCCGGGGAGGGACTACTTTGTCGATCGACCGGGGGACTAAATTCTCAGCCATACGCCTTTTTTGTCCGACCGTCGCGATTCAATGACTTTCAGCGCGGCCGGTTAGCGACAAACACTGGCGCGCGAGGGTGCTCGCGTCTGCGCAATTGATTTGAAAGCGCACTTCAAAACCGAGCCGATGCCGGCCATCCCCAACACTCGGCATCGGCGACACATCCATGCCCATTCACCGCACTTCATACCCATCGCGGGAAACACAGGCCTCCCGAAGACCCAACAAGAAAGGAGAAGTTATGGATATCGTCAGATCGTGGAAGGATGCCGACTACCGGGCTCAATTCATCGATGCGACGAGCAACCCCGCCGGCCCCAGTGACATCCGATCGCTGCAGGCGATCGAAATGTCTGGATTCAACGGCGGCAACCAGGCCGACTCGGGTGTCGGCTGTCTGACCAAGACGGCAACCTTCACTCTGCCGCCGTGGTGCATCGTTTCCCTGTCGCTCTGCTAGTTCAAACTCGATACAGCAAATACGGAGATACGTCCAATGAATCACGTCAAAGCCTGGAAAGATCCCGATTTCCGGCGCACGATCTCTGGATCGGACACCTCACTTCACGACAATCCGGCGGGCGCCGCCGAAGTGTCCTTTGCCGAACTCGGCAATGTCGCCGGGGGCACGAGCACCATCCCGTGCGTCACTCTTCCCATCACCGTTTCAGCCGCCGTGTGTGTTCCGACCAAGAACTTCGGCAGCATCGGTTGCTGCTGATTTCAACCACTGCCCGATTGCGAGGATGCGAGACCCATGGACCTTGTCCGCGCCTGGAAAGACCCTGACTACCGTAGTTTTGTCAGGGAGTTTCCAGAGAATCCAGCCGGTCAATCGGCCTTGGCGCAGATCGACATCGCCGAGGCGGGTGTGCTCGGAGCCGGTTCCGAGACCACTCTCACCGCAGGATGCTGCAATCCACTGAAGACCGTGACAACGGTCGTGTCGCCGTGGTGCTCGGTCAGCTTGGCAGTCTGCTGATCCCGACTGTCCCGTCAAACCGACACGTTTAACGAGTATGGCAGTCGTTGGCGTCGTCGATTCCGACGCCAACGACTGCCATACCACCACGAAACACAGCCGAACAGAAAAGCAAAGGATGTCGTCGTGAGCATGTCCGAACAAACCCGAGAAGAACAGCTCTCGATCTCGAACACCACGGAAAACATCGCGACGACAGCAGAGTGGACCGTGCACGACCTCGACTGGCGGAAAGCTTGCCATATCGATGAACGATCCACTGAAGGCCGATATTCGACCGAGGACTTCGAACGACGTTTTCGGTGGTGGTCGGAACAATACTCAGGAGACCAAGGCCTTCTCGACAGGACACTCGAAGCGCTGTCTATGACAAGCGAGCAACTGCGTCTACTGCTAGGTACGGAAAGTGTTCCGACGACAACCGATCCTGCCTGGTTGCACAGGCTGGCAGACATCATCTTCACCGGGCGCCAAAGTTCCGAATACGTGCCCTCCGACTCCACACTCGGGCTGCTGACACCACTCGGCGATCTCATCCGCGGTCATCAGAGGCGACTTCGCCGGCAAGTCATGGCGGTTGTGGAATCCTCAGGCAACAGCGATCAGCTTGCCTCGTTACCCGACCTTCTTTCCGGCGACTGGCCCCGGGAGCGACTTGCCGAGGCCGTGATCCGCACCCTGGTCCTCGAGCTGAATGTCGCACGCGTACAAGAGAAGCTTCGCGGAGAAACACCGGAAGAGCGTTTTCGAGACTTTGTGAATCAGCTGAGCGACAACCACGTTCAACACGCCATCTGGGACGAGTACCCGGTTCTGCTTCGCTACTGCGACGACGTTCTGAACAATTGGTTCGACTCCAGGCTGTCCTTCGCCGACCATCTAACGAAGGATATCCGATTCCTTCCCGAGTTGTCCGCAGACGGACTGCTTGCCCCGGTCAGCAAGGTGGTCTTCGGCGCGGGTGACTCACACCGAGGCGGGAAGACCGTCGCCATCGTGGAGTTCGGAAACGAAAAGGTGGTGTACAAACCGCGTAACGTCGACATGGAACAAGCATGGCAACACATCGTCGACTGGTTGGCCCGACAGCGGGTGACTCTCGACCTTGTCAGCCCCAAGGTGGTCCCCCGTGGCGACCATGGCTGGGTGGAATTCATCACCGCGGAGTCGTGTACCGACCCCTCCGAAATAAAGGACTTCTACCACCGGATCGGCGCGGTTCTCTGCCTGGTGTACGTCTTGTGCGGAAGTGACGTCCACGGAGAGAACGTCATCGCACATCGCGGATATCCCGTGATGGTGGACATGGAGGCGCTCTTCCACGGTGCCCAGCCGGAGAGCACGGATGGACACCTCGTCGATCCCGCGGCCCGGTTGGTCTCAGAAGGAGTCCTGGCCATCGGCCTTCTCCCGACCAAGCTCGTGGTGCGGCTCAACGGCGCTGCCCGGTCGTTCGAAGCCAGCGCCATCGCCAGTGCCGGCGAACAGATGTCGCTGCTCCCCGGAGCTGTTCCGGAGAACTCCGAGACCGACGAGATGCGGTTCGTCCACAAGCACGTCCCGATCACGCCGGCCACCGAGAACCAGCCGAAACTGGACGGCAGGCTCCAAGACCCGACCGGCTACGTCGACGACGTGGTGGCCGGCTTCAGCGCGACTTATCGAGCCATCCTGGCGAACAAGGACGACTGGCTGGACGCAGACGGCTTGATCAGCATGTTGGAGAGCATTCCGCAGCGTTACATCGCCAAGCCGACCTTCGTCTACGGAAAGCTTCTCTTCGACAGCCTGCACCCGGACTACTTGCGCGACTCGATCGATCGCGACCGCGTTCTGCTCATGTTGTCGACTATCGGCACCGCAGACCACACGTGGGCTCCCATACTCGCGAGCGAAATCGAAGACCTCCGGCGTGGCGATATCCCGTATTTCGAAACTCGACCCTCGAGCAAGGACCTGATCGACAGCCACGGCAGAGTGATCAAGGACTACCTTTCGCAAAGCCCGGCCGACGCCGTACGGGAGAGGTTCCGGATGTTGGGGGAAGAGGACCTCTCCGCCCAGGTCCAGCTTACGACCCGGTCCTTTGAATCGCTCCAGATCGGCTCCACCGCGACTCTGCCGGTCATGACCGACACCCTCGCCCCGACCGCCTTCGAAGATGAACCCCTTTCGCGGGCCATGAAAAAGATCGCAAGCGATCTCATCGACGAGGCACTCATGGACGAGGGCGGCATAGGCTGGATCTGCTTGAACTTCCTTGACGAATCGTTTTGGCAGGTCGGCAGCTCGGGAATCGACCTGTACAGCGGTGCTTCCGGGATAGCGCTGATGTTGGAATATGCCGCCGAACAATCGAAATCGTCCAGGCTGGCCCAAGCGGCCGAAGCTGCCCGAGCCACGATCATGCGTGAAGCAGTGAAAGTCGCGGACAATTTCGCCGACAACGCCATGATCGCGCGATCCCTGCGTAAACACGCAGATCCCGGCTTGTTCGGCGCTTCCGGAAGCCTGGTCTACTACCTGGCGCACGCAGGAGCGTTGTCGGGAGACAGGACGATTCTCGAAACAGGCTACACTGCCCTGTCCGCACTCGAGGCCAACGTCCGGCACGACGTCGTCTACGACCTCATCGGCGGCAGCGCGGGGGCGATCTTGGCGGCCCTCGCCTTGCACGAAGCAGATCCGCGTGAAGCAGCCATCGAAGTCGCCGAAGCAGCGGCGGCAAAACTCCTCAGCAGTGCCATCCCGACCGGAGACGGGTTCGCATGGCCAACCCCCTTCGGCCCGCAACCCCTCGCCGGCATGGCGCACGGAAGCAGCGGCATCGCACTCGCGCTCGCCCGCCTGCACGCGATACGCCCCCAACCCGGCTACCTCGAGCTGATCGAGGGCGCGATCAAGCATGAACGCGGACTGTTCGACGAGAAAACAAACAATTGGCCCGACCTCCGGTCGCCCGAAATGGGCGGTGGAAACGGCCCGCTCATGGCATGGTGCCACGGTGCTCCCGGAATCGGTTTGGCCCGCATCGGCCTGCTCGCCGAGCCCACCCTTTCCGAGCTGCACGCCGACCTTCAAGAGGACCTTCGAATTGCGGAGGCCACTGCCGCGGAAAGCATCTTTCACAAGGACGGTCGTCAACTGAAGCCGACCGGAAACGACACTCTCTGCCACGGCACCCTTGGCATTCTGTCGTTCCTCGCGATGGCGGCACAGCACCGGGGTGACACTGAGGAATTACACCGCACACAGCAGGCCGCACAAGCGATAGCCACCCGCGGAATGGAGCGTGACTGGCTGGCCGGGCCCGTGTCCGCACGCTCCCTGCCTGGGCTGATGTTCGGACGGGCGGGCATCGCCTGGGGCCTGCTCACCCTGCGGCGCCCTGGCCAGATCCCCTCGGTGCTCCTCGGCGAAGCACCGAAGAAGGCGCACTCCCGACAGCACGGTCGTCCGTCTCGGTGACGCCGGAATCGAGCAAGGTGGCCGGACACCGGCCCAAGGAGGGAATCTTGCCCACCGCACGAATATCGCGCGTCCGTGTACCGGTGGTACTCCAGGACAGTATCGCGGAATGCGGGGTGGCCTGCCTCGCGATGATGCTCGGGTACCATGGACAGCATGTCACGACGCAAACATTACGTGAGGAAACCGGGGTCGGCCGTGATGGCTTGACCGCACCTCAGGTCGCCGCGGCGGCCTCGCATCGCGGCTTGCAGGTTTCCGCGTTCCGAGGACAGGCAGACGCTATCTTGAATCTGCCGATGCCGCTCATGGCACACTGGCAGGACAGCCACTATGTGATCGTCGAAAAAATCGGAACTCAGACAGCCACCGTAGTCGACCCGAATCAGGGACGACATCGAATTGACCGGCGTGAATTCGACGAAAACTTCAGCGGCGTCGTTCTCACCATGAAACCAGGGCCGGATTTCTTCACACAACGCCGGCCACGGTTCAGAACATTGCGCTTCCTGGCAGGCTACATTCCGGCCGGGCCGTCCACAGCCATGCTTCTTGCGTCAGCTGCTCTGGTGGCCTTGGGACTGCTGCCGACGGTCTTCACGCAACATTTGATCGACGCAGTGATTCCCAATGGCGCCGGCTCGCTGATGTGGGCCTTCGGCGCAGCCGCACTGGCCCTGACGATCGGCACGGCCGGAATGGGCTACCTGCGTAGCTCTCTGCTCCTTCGCATCCGGACGAAGATCGATGCCACCGTGATGTCCGGCTTTCTCAAGCATATGCTGTCCCTCCCCTATCCGTACTTCCAGGTTCGGACCATCGGCGATCTCCTGACGCGAGCCAACAGCAGCCAGATGATCAGGGAATCCTTGACCACTCACACCTTGAGCCTGCTGCTCGATGGCATCTCGAGCGTCGTCTATGTGTCACTGCTGATCTTCACATTTCCGCCGGTGGGACTGCTGGTACTTTTCATCGGCGTAACCGAATTCGCGATCGCCTTCGCCTTCGCGCAACCTGTCCGACACGCGACTCGGCGCCAGATCCAGTTCATTTCGTCAGCCCAGGGAAGCCTTATCGAGTCACTCAACGGGATTGAGGAAATGAAGGCAACGGCCAGCGAGACGGCCGCGTTCGGAAAGTGGAATACGCACTACACACAACAGATGGACGCGTCGGTCGCACACGGGAGGCTGACCAACCGCATAGCTGTCGTTTTCGACACGTTCCGGGTGCTCAGCCCGCTTGCCGTTCTCTGGTGCGGAGCCTGGTGGACGATCAACGGCGACGCGACGATCGGCACACTGGTGGCAGCGAGCACTCTCGCCGGGATGACCTTGGGCCCGTTCACGAACATGACCCAGGCGTTTCAAGCGCTACAGAATCTCGGGATCCATGTCAGCCGGATCAAGGATGTTCTCGACGAGAAGCCGGAGCCGCGCGGCACGATCCCGCGCAGCTCGGTACATGGCAAAGTCGAGGTCTCCGACGTCCGGTTCAGCCACCAGCGAGGCGCGAAACCAACGGTTCGGGATGTGACGTTCTCCGCAGGTGCCGGATCAATGGTCGCCATTGTCGGAGCGACGGGTTCGGGCAAGAGCACGCTCGCCAGAGTGCTCCTCGGCCTGTACGCACCCGACAAGGGCGAGATCTCGATCGATGGCGTCGTGCTCCAGGATGAGAACCGATACGCGTTCCGAGAGCACTTCGGCGTGGTGGCGCAGGACACCGCGCTCTACACCGGGTCCATCAAGGACAATTTGACCACCTTCGCGCCGGAAGTCGGAATTGACCGAATAGTCCAAGCAGCTCGTCTGGCGTGTATCCACGATGAGATAGAAGCGCTTCCGATGGGCTACCTCACGCCGCTCGGCGAGCGTGGAACGGGCTTGTCAGGAGGACAACTGCAACGACTCGCCATAGCTCGAGCCCTGCTCAGGGAACCCAGGCTGCTCGTCTTGGACGAGGCCACGAGCCACCTGGACACGGTCACCGAGGGGCGAATCTTCGAGAACCTCGCCACGATCGGCTGCACGCGCATCGTGATATCGCATCGCCTGAAGTCCATCCGGGCGGCAGAGCGAATCCTGGTCATGCATGAAGGCGCCTTGGTCGAAAGCGGGTCGCACGAAGCCTTGGTTCGCTCAGGAGGTCGCTACAGCGAGATGGTGGGCGCGGCGGACAGGAGCGCCGAGCAGGTACCGCTCACCCTCCACTGAACAAGAAGGTTTGGAAACACGAAGCGGGGGCGCCGACGACACCCCCGCTACGTGTCTTCCACATGCCGCTTGTCAGCAGTACCCGCTGTAGCAGCTCACCGTCGAAGCCGCGACGATCGATACGATGACCATGATGATCGCGAACACACAGCCGACGCCTCCCAAAATGGAGGACACCAGGCAGAGCGTCTTCGTGGTTCGCGAGGCCGCCTCCGCCATCGCGTAGTTGCCCTGCATCTTGTAGGTGCTGACCTCGTTGGACTTCATGATCGCGAAGATGCCGAGGATGACGCCGCCGAGGAACAGCGACGCGATGGCCCAACCCTTGTAGTCCTTGATGGCGTTCATGTCGCCGCCCGGCATGCCTCCGGGACCGTAGCCCGGCTGGCCGTACGGGGCAGGCTGGCCGTACGGCGCGGGCTGACCGTACGGGGCCGGCATGCCACCGGACGGGGGCCCGTAGCCCGGCGGCTGCTGTCCGTAGGGCTGTTGCTGGCCGTATGGGTTGGTCATGTGTTCCTCTTGGATTTAGAGCTTGACTCGAGTTCTCAGAACGAAGCTGCGGCGATGATGATGTACAGCAGACCGAACAGGCAGCCGACGCCTGCCAGGATGTTGCCGACCATGCACAGGGTCCTGGTCGTCCGCGACGCCTGCTCGGCCATCGCGTAGTTGCCCTGCGCCTTGTAGGTGCCGACCTCGTTGGACTTCATGATCGCGAAGATGCCGAGGATGCCGCCGAAGAAGATGCTGACGATCGCCCAGGTCTTGTAGTCCGGGATCGAGTTGATGTCGCCACCACCGGGCATGCCGCCCGGAGCGCCATACGGCGCGGGCTGGCCATACGGCGCGGGCTGACCGTACGGGGACGGCTGGCCGTACGGCGCCGGCTGCCCGTACGGCATCGGGGTCGCGCCCGAAGGCTGACCGTACGGTGCGGGCGTGGCACCGGACGGGGGTCCGTAGCCGGGCTGAGGCTGCTGGCCATAGGGCTGCTGCTGGCCGTAGCCGGGCTGCTGTCCGTACGGGTTCGTCATCGGGTTCCCCACTGTTGTCGCGCTTCCCGGCGGGGGGATCCCGCCGGTCGTTCCTTACTGCTGCGGTGTTCCGGGCCCGTTCGGCCCATCCTCCGCCCCGGGCAGCTGCTGCCTCAGCTGCTCCGGCGTTATCTTCTGCGTCGGCTCGGCTTCGTCGAACCCGGACGGCGCCTGCTGAGGCTGCTGACCCGGGCGGAGCACCTGGGTCGGCTCGGGCTCTCCGAAGCCCGCTCCGGCCTGGGACTCCGGGGAAGGCGCCGCGGTTCCCTGCGGCTGCTGACCGAACGGCTGCGACGGCGGCTGTTGCGGCTGTTGCCCGAACGGCTGCGGCTGGGGCTGCTGCGGCTGCTGCGGCTGCGGCTGCTGACCGAACTGGCCCGGCTGCTGCTGCGCGCCGAACGGCTGCTGCGGCTGCTGGCCGAAGGGCTGGGACGGCGCGGGCTGCGCGGGGAACGACGGCGAAGGCGGCGCGGGGAAGCCCGGCGACTGGCCGAACGGCGCCGACGCGGGCGCGGCGTCGGCCTCGCCGGGGACGACGACGGTGTTGAGGATCTTGTCGGCGAACGTCTGCTTCTTCTCGTCCCACAGGGGCCAGAGGTAACCGAGGCCGCAGACCCAGCCGTCCAGGTTGTGGCACAGATCCCGGACGAAGGCCATCAGCGGGCCGATCGGCTGCCCGTCGGCCTCGCGGACGAGCTTGATCTTCACGATCTTCTTGCCGAGCGACTGGCCGGTGGTGCCCATCTTGAACCAACGGTTGTAGACGGTCCAGACGAGCCCCGCGAGGTAGCCGACACCGGCGATGATGCCGCCGATGACCGAGCTCACGTTCGTGGCGATGATGGCGCCGATGATCGGGAGCACGGCGATCGGCGCGAAGTCGATCAAGGTCCCGGCCGCGCGCAGGCCCCAGTGGGCGTAGTCGGTCCGCGGGCCGAACTGGGTGGCGGTCTGGCCGAAGGGGGACTGCTGGCCCGGCTGCCCGAACGGCGAAGGCTGACCCTGCGGCTGGCCGAACGGCGAAGCCTGCTGGGGTTGCTGCCCGAACGGCGACTGCTGCGGCTGCGCGCCGAACGGCTGCTGCGGTTGCTGGGGCTGCTGACCGAACGGGGACTGCTGCTGCGGCTGCTGGCCGAACGGCGACGGCTGGTCCCCCTGGGGCTGCGCGGGCTGCTGCCCGAACGGCGATGACGGCTGCTCACCGGCGGGCTGCTGCCCGAACGGCGAAGACTGGTCACCCTGCGGAGGCTGCTGACCGAACGGCGAGGGCTGCTCTCCCGATGGCTGCTGTCCGAACGGCTGCTGCGGCTGCGGTGACTGCTGCTGCCCGTCCCCCGGCGGGGGCCCGGATCCGGGCGGCGGCTCCTGTCCCGGCGGCTGCTGGCCGTAGGGAGTGGTCATCGAAATCCCCTCGCTGGTTCCTCGCCCCTGGCGCACGGGGCCTCGTGCGGCGACCCGGGCTGAATGTACGGCATGGATACACCGAGCAGACCGGTGCGCGGGAGCGTACTCGGTGCCACCGACGATCCGGGCCTCGGCCCGGCGCTCAGACGTAGAGCGAGGTGAACGGGGCGAAGGGCAGGTTACGGATGACGAACCAGACGACGAACACGACGCCGAACGCGAGCGGCGTCCAGCGCCAGTGCAGCCAGCTGTCGACCGACCGGCCGCGGAGCCTGCCGACCGCCCAGGCGACGGTGCTCCAGACGAGCAGCAGAAGGATCACAAAGGACACCGCGTTGTAGTGCAGCGCGGCGGGGATGTCCCCGTGCAGCGCGCTGTAGACCATGCGCATGCCGCCGCAACCGGGGCAGGCGATGCCGAGCAGTGCTTTGGTGGGACAGACCGGAAGCGGTCCGCCCGGGGTGGTGGGATCGCCCAGCCAGAGGACGACGCATCCCGCGGCGGCGCCGGCGGCGATGGCGAGGGGTGGTCCCAACGCGCGGGTCCGTGCTTTGAACCCGCGCGCCGGGAACCCCGTGTAGACGGACGACGTCACGGCGTGAAACTTCCCGCCGACGCGCCGATGATGATCATCACCACGATGAAGATGATGTACAGCAGGAAAAGACCGCCGGTGGCGATCGCTCCCCACATGGACCACTTCTTCGCGTCGTCGGCGGCTTTCTGGGCTTCGGCGTGGAAGCCCTGCGACCACAACGTCTGCACCTGGCTCGACTTCACGATCGCCACGATACCCAGCGGCAAGCAGCACAACACCGTGCAGAGAATGGCCCACACCAGGTTGTTGTCCGGCGGCGGACCGTAGTTCGGCATGCCACCGTAATACGGCTGCTGCGGCGGTGGCCCGCCCGGAGGCGGGTAGTTCGGGTACTGGTCGGTCATGAGGCCTCCCCCTCGATCACAAGGATCAGCGGTAGTTGTTCACGTCCACCGAAGCCGCGAAGACGCCGAGGAAGACGACCAGGACAACGTACAGAACGATGAGCACGCCACCGACGATCGCCGCGATGATCGACCACTTCTTGGCGGCGTCGGCCGCTTCCTGCGCGGCGGCGGGCTGGCCCTGCGCCCAGAGGGTGTTCACCTGGTTCGCCTTGACGATCGCGACGATGCCGAAGGGCAGGCAGCACAGGATCGTGGTGAGGATCGCCCACACCAGGTTGTTGTTGGGCGGCGGGCCGGGGTTGTTAAAGCCGCCACCGCCCTGAGGGTCGCCGGAGTAGTTGGGCAGGCCCTGGTTGTCGGTCATTTACCGCTTTCCCTTCACGAATGAGATGTGGAAATCGCTCCGCGCGCCGCCGCCCGATCAGCGATCACCGGAGTCGAGGAGTGAGACTCTAAGGTCACCCGTCCGGTTCCACATCATCAACCGGTCTCCGCGACCGAATCGAGACATTCCGTTCAGTCAGAAGCCCAGCCGTCGCAACTGACGGGGGTCGCGCTGCCACTCTTTGGCGACCTTGATGTGAAGGTCGAGGTACACCTTCGAGCCGAGAAGGCCTTCGATCTGCTGCCGGGCGCGGGCGCCGACGTCTTTCAGGCGCTCACCCTTGTGCCCGAGGATGATGCCCTTCTGGCTCGGCCGTTCCACATAGAGGAACGCGTGCACGTCGATCATGTCGTCCCGGCCTTCGTGTGGCAGCATCTCCTCGACGGTGACGGCGATCGAATGCGGGAGTTCGTCCCGGACACCTTCCAGCGCGGCCTCGCGGATCAGCTCGGCGACCAGGGTCTGCTCGGGCTCGTCGGTGAGTTCGCCGCCCGGATACAGCTGCGGACCTTCGGGAAGGTGACGCACCAGGAGGTCCGAGAGCGCGCCGACCTGGAAACCGTCCACAGCGGACACCGGGATGAGTTCGGCGAACTCCATGACCTCCTGCAGCGCGAGCAACTGCTCGGCGACCTGCTCGGGTTTCACGAGATCGGTCTTGGTGACGACGCCGATCACCGGGGTCCGCTTGGCGATCTTCTTGAGTTCGGCGGCGATGAACCGGTCGCCGGGGCCGACTTTTTCGTTGGCGGGCACGCAAAGCCCGACAACGTCCACTTCAGACCATGTCGAGTGGACGATGTCGTTGAGCCGCTCGCCGAGCAGTGTCCTCGGCCGGTGCAGGCCCGGCGTGTCGATGAGCACGAGCTGGGCGTCGTCGCGGTGGACGATGCCGCGGATGGCGTGCCGGGTGGTCTGCGGTTTGCTGGAGGTGATCGCCACCTTGCTGCCGACGAGCGCGTTGGTCAGCGTCGATTTGCCCGCGTTGGGCCGCCCGACGAAACAGGCGAAACCGGAACGATGCGGCTCGGCCATCAGTTCAGCACCTTGCCACTGGGGTCGGCGAGATAGATGGGGGCCTCCGCGGCGATGTCGCGCACCGCGTGCACGGACGCCTCCTTGAGCAGGCCCACGCCGGTGACCACGACGGCGGCTTCGATTCCTTCGGCTCCGCTCGAAACGGCTGCGGCGACGGCGGCCTGCAGCGCGGTGAGCTTGAACGACGGCTGGTCGACCGTGCTCGCCGCGTAGGTGCGGCCGTCGGTGTCGCGGAGCGCCGCGCCTTCCTCGGCCTGGGTGCGGGCTCGCGCGGACCTGGCCAGGGTCACCAGCTTCTGGTCCTCGGCGTCCAGCTCAGGCATGTTCGACACTCCTGTCACTTTCATCGGGCTGCGGGACCCGGGTGCGGCGCCTGCCCTGGGCTGCGTCGGTCACCGCGTCCGCGTCGGCGGGGTGGACGACCACCGTGGTGATCCGCATCCGCCCTCGCCGGTCCTTACCGCCTTCGGCGAACAGCCGAAGTCCGGCGACCTCGGCTTCGGCCCCCGGCAGCGGGACCCTACCCAGTCGCTCCGCGAGCAGCCCGCCCACGGTCTCCACGTCGTGGTCTTCGAGGTCGATCCCGAACAGTTCGCCCAGGTCGTCGATCGAGAGCCGGGACGAGACCCGGACCGCGCCGCTTTCGAGTTCTTCGACCTCGGGGCGTTCGTCGGTGTCGGATTCGTCGGTGATCTCGCCGACGATCTCTTCGAGGATGTCCTCGATGGTGAGCAGGCCCGCGGTGCCGCCGTACTCGTCGACGGCGATCGCCATGTGGTTGTGCGAGACCTGCATCTCCTTGAGCAGGTCGTCGAGCCGCTTCGAGTCCGGTACGAAGCTCGCCGGGTTCATCAGCTCCTCGACCAGGCGCTGCGACCCGCCCTCGGCCATGTACGCGGGCATGAGGTCCTTGATGTTGACCACGCCCACGACGTCGTCGACGGAGTCGCCGATCACCGGCAGCCGGGTGAACCCGGTGCGCAGGGCCAGCGCGAGCGCCTGGCGGACGGTCTTGTCGTGCTCGATCCAGACGATCTCGGTCCGCGGCACCATGACCTCGCGCGCGACGGTGTCGCCGAGTTCGAACACCGAGTGGATCATCTCGCGTTCGGATTCCTCGACGACGCCGCGTTCCTGGGCGAGGTCGACCAGTTCGCGCAGCTCGACTTCGGAGGTGAACGGGCCTTCGCGGAAACCCCGGCCGGGGGTGATGGCGTTACCGAGGACGATCAGCAGCCTGCTGAGCGGGCCGAGGATGGATCCGAGGACGCGGACGGGGCCCGCGACGACGAGACCGATCCGGTACGGGTGCTGGCGGCCGAGGGTGCGCGGGCCGACCCCGATGATCACGTAACTCACCACGACCATCACGCCCGCGGCGACGACGATGGCGAGCCACAACGGCCGGATCCAGCCGAGGATGTCGACGGTGACCAGCACGGTGGCGGTCAGCTCGCAGGTCATCCGCAGCAGCAGGATCAGGTTGATGTGGCGGCGGCGTTCGGCGATGACGAGGGACAGCTGACGCGCGCCGGGCCTGCCGAGCCGGACGAGACCGTCGGCGCGGGCCTTGGAGACCGTGCTGACCGCCGCGTCGGCGGCCGCGAACACCCCGGCGAGCAGGATCAGCGCGATGGCGATGACCAGCAGGGCCGTGGGACTACCCATGTCCGCGGGCCTAGGCGGGAGGTTCTTCGGCGGGCACGGCGTCGAGGCCGGCGGTGCCGAGGAGCCTGTCGTCCGCGGAACGCTGCGCGTCGCGCTTGTTGTGCGCGGCGACGGCCGCCTGGAACTCGCCGAGGATCCGCTTCTGCAGGCCGAACATCTCGCGTTCCTCGGCGGGTTCGGCGTGGTCGTAGCCGAGCAGGTGCAGCACGCCGTGGGTGGTGAGCAGGTGCAGCTCGTCCATCAGGGCGTGGCCTGCCGTCTTGGCCTGGTCCTTCGCGAACGCCGGGCACAGCACGATGTCGCCGAGCAGCGCGGGTGAGGCGTCGGGCGCGTCGGGGCGGCGGGACGAGTCGAGCTCGTCCATCGGGAAGGCCATCACGTCGGTGGGACCGGGCAGGTCCATCCACCGTTCGTGCAGGTCCTCCATCACCTCGAGGGTGACGAGCAGGATGGACAGCTCGGCGAGCGGGCTGACCTCCATCTTGTCGAGCGCGAACCGCGCGGCCGACACGATCGAGGTCTCGTCGACGTTCACGCCCGATTCATTGGCGATCTCGATGCTCATGAACGGCGCTGCCCTTTCCACCCGCTGCTTTGGCCACGACCGCCCTGGTCCTGGCTGTCCTGCAGCGCCTGCCACTTCTCGTACGCGTCGACGATGTCGCCGACGAGCTTGTGCCGCACGACGTCCTGGCTGGTGAGCTGGGCGAAGTGCAGGTCCTCGACGCCTTCGAGGATGTCCCGGACCACCCGCAGGCCGCTCTTCTGGCCGTTGGGGAGGTCGACCTGGGTGACGTCGCCGGTGACGACGATCTTGGCGCCGAACCCGAGCCGGGTGAGGAACATCTTCATCTGTTCCGGCGTGGTGTTCTGCGCCTCGTCGAGGATGATGAAGGCGTCGTTGAGGGTGCGGCCGCGCATGTACGCGAGCGGCGCGATCTCGATGGTGCCCGCCTGCATCAGCCGCGGGATCGACTCGGGCTCGACCATGTCGTGCAGCGCGTCGTAGAGCGGGCGCAGGTACGGGTCGATCTTCTCGTTGAGCGTGCCCGGCAGGTAGCCGAGGCGCTCGCCCGCTTCGACGGCGGGGCGGGTCAGCACGATGCGGGTGACCTGCTTGGCCTGCAGCGCCTGGACGGCCTTGGCCATGGCGAGGTACGTCTTGCCGGTACCGGCGGGGCCGATGCCGAAGACGATGGTGTGCTTGTCGATGGCGTCGACGTAGCGCTTCTGGTTGAGCGTCTTGGGCCGGATCGTCTTGCCGCGCCGGGAGATGATGTTCATGCTCAGCACTTCGGCCGGTGACTCGTGGTCACCGGTGGAGAGCATGCCGACGGTGCGGCGGACGGTGGCCGGGTCGACCTGCTGGCCGCGGCCGGCGAGCGTCACGAGTTCGGCGAAGACGCGTTCGGCGAAGGCGACGTCGGCGGGGGCGCCGGTCAAGGTGACCTCGTTGCCCCGGACGTGGACGTCGGCGGCGAGGAGTTCCTCGGCGACTCGGAGGTTTTCGTCCCTCGAGCCGAGCAGGCTGAGCGCGGCGGCGTCGGGGATGGGGAATCGGGACTGGGCCGCTTCGGTGACGGCGGCCTCGCCGTCCTTCGTCGGGGTGACGTCCGCGGGAACGTCGGGTCGGGCGGCTTCACCCGGTACGGTTCCGGCCACGTGGCCTCGGGCCTACTTCCTGCGCTTACGCTGCGATTTCAACAACTCTGACAAGGTCGATGTTACTGGTTGCGGGTGTCGGCACGCAGTCCGGTTTCTCCCGGTGGCGCGTTTCAGCGGCCGAAATGCCCCAGCTGCTCGCCGCCGAGCACGTGCGCGTGCACGTGGAAGACGGTCTGCCCGGCGTCACCGTCGGTGTTGAACACGACCCGGTAACCCGACTCCGCGATGCCCTCGATCTCCGCCACCTTGCGCGCCGCGAGCGCGACGTCCGCCAGCAACTGCGGGTCCGCCGCCGCCAGCTCGCCCACGTTCCGGTACCGCTTCTTCGGCACCACGAGCACATGCACCCGCGCCTGCGGCGCTATGTCCCGAAACGCATACGTCGTCGCGTCCTCGTACACCTTGTCGGACGGGATCTCGCCCGCGATGATCCGCTCGAACAACGTCTCCGCGTCACTCATCCCCCCACCCTATCCCCCACCCAGCCTAGCCCCGCCACGCCGCACTCGCGTGCTCAAACCCGGATCTCACGTGCTTGGAGCCGGATCTCACGTGATCGGCATCCAGTCACGCGAGTCACGCCTTCGAGCACGCGAGTCGCGCTTTCCCCTCACCAGGCGAGGGCCGCCAGGCCCTACGCCGAACGCAAGCTCCACGCACTCCGCGCTTCCCACTCACCAGGCGAGGGCCGCCAGGCCCTACGCCGATACCGAAGACCAACCGCCGCGTGAGGCACCGTGGGGGGTCCGGGGGGCTCGGCCCCCCGGGTAATACGCGGAACCGCGCCGCGGCGGTCGAATTTCGGGGCGGAGCCCCAGAAATGAAGACGCCGCGGCGCGGTGGAGCCTGGGGGTCGCTCCACCGCCGCCGCGGCTCCGCCGGACCGAGGGGGGAGGTGCCCGGCGGGGATTCATGCGCGCGACTGGGCTTCATCCCCAGTGGCGCGCCGAAACCGTGTGTTGCGCGTCAGTTAACGAGAGTAACGGCTGTTTGCGTGATCGCGCCATAACCGGCCGCAAATTAGTGGGGTGTTTTTTCACTTCCAGCGTTCGGTGAGAACTCCGAGTGCGCCCAGCGCGACGGCGGCGGCGGTGGAGGTGCGCAAAACGGTGGGGCCCAACCGGATGGCGGTCGCGCCGGCGTCGGTGAGGGTGGTGAGTTCTTCGTCGGTGATGCCGCCTTCGGGGCCGACGACGAGGAGGATGTCGCCTTGTGCCGGGAGTTGGATCTCGGTGAGGCGGGTGGCGATGCCGGATTCGAGGACGAGGGCGCGGGAAACGGTCTGGGCGAGTTCGGCGAGTTCGCGGGTGGTGACGGGCTCGGCGACTTCGGGGATGTGGGCGCGGCGGGCTTGTTTGGCGGCGGCGCGGGCGGTGCCGCGCCAGCGGTTGAGGGCTTTGTCGCCGCGGGTTCCTTCTTCCCAGCGGGCGACGCTGCGGGCGGCGCGCCAGGGGACGATGGCGTCGGCGCCGGCTTCGGTGGCGAGTTCGACGGCGAGTTCGCCGCGGTCGCCTTTGGCGAGTGCCTGGGCGACGATGACGCGCTGGGCGGGGGGTTCCTCGGTCCAGTGTTCTTCGATGGCGAGGGTGAGTGCCGCGTCGCGGCCTGTCTGGACGGCTTCGACGACGCAGCGCGCCATGCCGCCTTCGCCGTCGGAAAGCACGAGACGTTCGCCGGCGCGGAGCCGCCGGACGGTGGCGGCGTGCCGGGCTTCCTCGCCGTCGAGTGTGATGCGCCCGGAGCCGGGCAGGGTGTCGGTGAGGAAGACCGGCAGTGTCGTCTCGGGCACGGGTTACCGGTGGTTCTTGGTGCGCAGCTTGGAGAACAGCCCGCCGGGCTTCGAGCCGTTCGAGGACAGCGAAGGCACGTCTTCGCCGCGCTGCTGGGCCAGTTCGACGAGGAGGTCGCGCTGGGCGTCGTCGAGTTTGGTCGGGACGACGACGTCGATGTGGACGTGCAGGTCGCCGCGGCCGTCGACGCGGCCGGAGGACCGCAGTCGCGGCATGCCCTTGGCGGTGAGGACGAGTTCGGTGGCGGGCTGGGTGCCCGGTTCGATGTCGAGTTCGTAGTCGCCGTCGATGAGGGTCTCGATGGGCACCGTGGCGCCGAGGGCGGCGGTGGTCATCGGGATGCGGAAGTTGCAGTGCAGGTCGTTGCCCTGCCGGACGAACACCTCGTGCGGTGCCTCGTCGATCTCGACGTACAGGTCGCCTGCCGGGCCGCCGCCGGGGCCGACCTCGCCCTGGCCGGAGAGCCGGATGCGCATGCCGTCGCCGACGCCCGGCGGGATCTTGGCGGTGACGTTGCGGCGGGCGCGGACGCGGCCGTCGCCGCCGCACTGGCGGCAGGGGTCGGGGATGACCTCGCCGAAGCCGCGGCAGACCGGGCAGGGGCGGGCGGTGACGACCTGGCCGAGGAAGGATCGCTGCACGGACTGGACCTCGCCGGCGCCGCCGCAGGTGTCGCAGGTCTTGGTGCCGGTGCCTTCGGCCGCGCCGGCGCCGCGGCACAGGTCGCAGACGATGGCGGTGTCGACGGTGATCTCGCGGTCGACGCCGGTGGCGCAGTCCTCCAGGGTCAGGCCGAGGCGGATGAGCGCGTCGGAGCCGGGCTGCACGCGGCTGCGGGGGCCACGGCCGCGGCCGCCGCCACCACCTCCGGCGGCGCCGAAGAAGGCGTCCATGATGTCGCCGAGGCCGCCGAAGCCCGCGAACGGGTCTCCGCCTCCGCCGCGCGCGCCGCCGTCCATCGGGTCGCCGCCGAGGTCGACGACCTTGCGCTTCTGCGGATCTGACAGCACCTCGTACGCGGTGGTCACCTCGCCGAAGCGGTGCTGGGCGTCCTCCGACGGGTTGACGTCGGGGTGCAGTTCACGGGCCAGCTTGCGGTACGCGCGCTTGATCTCCTGATCCGTCGCGTTCTTCGCAACCCCGAGAATGCCGTAATAGTCCCTCGCCACCGTCTCCGCCTTCTCCTTCTGCTTCGGACCTCAACGCCGCGCTCAGCGGCCGGAGAGGATCTGCCCCACGTAGTTCGCCACCGCACGCACCGCGGCGATGGTGTTCGGGTAGTCCATCCTGGTGGGCCCGACGACGCCCATCCCGCCCAGCAGCAGGTCGTCCATGCCGTAGCCGATGGACACCACCGAGGTGCTGCGCATCTGCTCGTCCTCATTTTCCTCACCGATGCGCACCGTGATCGCACCGGGGTTGCGGGCGGCCGCGAGAAGCTTGAGCACGATGACCTGCTCCTCGAGCGCCTCCAGCACCTGCCGCAGCGATCCGGGGAAGTCCGAGACGTTGCGGGTGAGGTTCGCCGTGCCGCCGAGCACGAGCCGCTCCTCGGGGTGCTCGACCAGCGATTCCACCAGCACGGTGCAAACGCGGGTGAGGTTGTCGCGCAGCTCGCCCGGCGACTTTTCGGGCAGTTCGGCGACCGCCGCCGCGGCCTCGGAGAGCCGCCGTCCGGCCAGGGCCCCGTTGAGCACCGTGCGCAGCCTGCCGACGTTCTCCTCGGTGATGACGTCCCCGAGGTCGACGGTGCGCTGGTCGACGCGGCCGGAGTCGGTGATCAGCACCAGCATCAGCCGGGCTGGGGTGAGCGGCACCACTTCCAGGTGCCGGACGGCGGAGTTGGTCATCATCGGGTACTGGATGACCGCGACCTGCCTGGTCAGCTGGGCGAGCAGCCGGACGGACCGGCGCAGGACGTCGTCGACGTCGGTCCCGCTGTCGAGGAAGGCCGTGATGGCCCGGCGTTCGGCCGAGCTGAGGGGTTTGACCTCGGCGATCCGGTCGACGAACAGCCGGTATCCCTTGTCGGTGGGGATGCGGCCCGCGCTGGTGTGGGGCTGTGTGATGTAGCCCTCTTCTTCCAGCGCCGCCATGTCGTTGCGCACGGTGGCGCTGGACACACCGAGGTTGTGCCGGTCGACGATCGCCTTGGACCCGACCGGCTCCTGGTTCGACACGTAGTCGGCGACGATCGCACGCAGCACTTCGAAGCGGCGCTCTTCCGCGTTGGCCACCTGCACCTCCTCCGGCTCGTCCTCACAACGAGTTTACGGAAGGCATAGTGCCCGGGGAGCCGAAGGACGTCTTTGGGCCTCGTGAGTGGCTAGGACGCGGTACCGGCGCTTACCCGTCTGCTGTACATGAAGGCCCCCTTCCTTGCGCCTATCGCAAGGAAGGGGGCCTTCATGTACTCGGCAAGGTGTGAAGGCCGAGTTTCCTCGGCTCAGCCGAGGGAAGGGGGCCTTCACGCGCGGCCGCTGTGACTGCTGTGGCTGCTGTGGCTGCTGGTGCATATGGGGCGAAAGTGGCGATCGCCGAGTCCGTCAGAACCAGCCTTACCACTCACGACACCCGACGGCTCAGCTGTTGCGCGGGAAACCGAGGTTCACCCCGCCCTGCGAGGGGTCCGGCCACCGCGACGTGACGACCTTCGTCCGCGTGAAGAAGTGGAAGCCCTCCGGCCCGTAGGCGTGGCTGTCCCCGAACAGCGAGTCCTTCCACCCGCCGAACGAGTAGTAGCCGACCGGCACCGGGATCGGCACGTTCACGCCGACCATCCCGACCTCGACCTCGTTCTGGAACCGCCGCGCGGCCCGCCCGTCGTTGGTGAAGATCGCGGTGCCGTTGCCGTAGGCGTTGGCGTTGATCAGCTCCAGTGCCGCGTCGTAGCCGTCGGCCCGCGCGACCGCCAGCACCGGGCCGAAGATCTCGTCGGTGTAGACCGACATCCCCGGCGTGACGTGGTCGAACAGCGTCGGGCCGAGCCAGAATCCGCCGTCCTCGCCGTCGACCTCGATGCCGCGGCCGTCGACGACGAGCCGGGCGCCTGCTTCGACGCCCGCTTCCACATAGGACTCGACGCGTTCGTGGTGGGCGGCGGTGACCAGCGGCCCCATCTCCGAGGTGGGCCGCCTGCCGTCGCCGACGCGCAGCCGCGTGATCCGCTCGGCGATCTTCGCGACCAGTTCGTCGCCGACCGGGTCGACCGCGACGACGACCGACACCGCCATGCACCGCTCTCCCGCCGAGCCGAAGCCCGCGGAGACGGCCGCGTCGGCGGCGAGGTCGAGGTCGGCGTCCGGCAGGACGACCATGTGGTTCTTCGCGCCGCCGAGCGCCTGCACGCGTTTCCCGTGACTGGTCCCGGTTTCGTAGACGTATTTCGCGATCGGCGTCGAGCCGACGAACGAGATCGCCTTGACGTCGCGGTGTTCCAGCAGCCCGTCGACGGCGACCTTGTCCCCGTGCAGGACGTTGAGCACGCCGTCGGGCAGGCCCGCTTCGGCGAACAGTTCCGCGATGAACACGGCCGCGGACGGGTCCTTCTCGCTCGGTTTGAGCACGACGGTGTTGCCGCAGGCGAGCGCGTTCGGCACGAACCACAGCGGGACCATCGCCGGGAAGTTGAACGGCGAGATCACGCCGACGACGCCCAGCGGCTGCGAAATCGAGTAGACGTCGACGCCGGTCGAGGCGTTCTCGCTGAACCCGCCCTTGAGCAGCTGCGCCGCACCGCAGGCGTACTCGACGTTTTCGATGGCGCGCGCGATCTCGCCCGCCGCGTCGGATTCGACCTTGCCGTGTTCGCCGGTGACGATCTTCGCCAGCTCGTGACGCCGTGCCGAAAGCAGCTCGCGGAAGGCGAACAGCACCCGTGTCCGCCCGGCCAGCGACGTCCCGCGCCAGCCCGGGAGCGCCCGGGACGCGGCCGCGACGGCGGTGTCGACGTCGTCCTGCGCCGCGAAGGCGACCTTCGCCCGCACCTGCCCGGTGGCCGGGTCGAACACGTCACCGGATCGTTCGCTCACGCCTTCGCACGGTTTGCCGTCTATCCAGTGGTTGATCCGGTCGGTCACGAGGTCCGCCTTCCTGGTCCGGGTGCCTGCTCCCGGTCGAGTCTGGGTGCGCGCGCCACACCGACGCCATCGGCAACGTGTACGGACTCCCGGTCCCGGCCGTACAGTCTGTCTCTCTGCGTTCCGACCAGGTGGGAGGCCGATGTACCCGACCGTCGCCGAGGTGCTCGCGCTGCCGGTGCTGCGCCAGGGCAGGCCGCATGTGGTGGCGGGGGCGGCGGGGCTGGACGCGCCGGTCCGCTGGGCGCACGTCGCCGAGGTCGCGGACATCGCCCCGCTGCTGCGCGGCGGGGAACTCGTGCTCACCACCGGGGTCGCGCTGCCCGACGACGGTCCCGCGCTCGCCCGGTACGTCGCCGACCTGGCGGGCGTCGGGGTGGCCGGGGTGGTCGTCGAGCTGGTCCGTCATTGGAGTGACAAGCTGCCGCCCGCGCTGGTCGAGGCTGCGGACCGGCACGGCGTCCCGCTGATCACCCTTTCGCGGGAAACGCGCTTCGTGTCGGTCACCGAGGCGGTGAACGGGCTGATCGTCGACGCCCAGGTCGCCGAACTCCGCGCGGCGGAACGGGTCCACGAGACCTTCACCGCGCTGACGATCGCCGGCGCCGAACCGGGCGACATCCTGCGCGAGGTCGCGAGGCTCACCGAACATCCCGTCGTGCTGGAGACTCTCTCGCACGAGGTCCTCGCCTACGACACGGCCGGGACCGATCCCGGCGAACTGCTGCCCGGCTGGCCGTCGCGGTCGCGGCCGGTGCAGGTCGGCGAGCGGACCGGCTTCCACGCGGGCGCGGGCTGGCTGATCACCGTGGTCGGCGCGCGCGGGCACGACTGGGGACGGCTGGTCGTCGTCTGCGGTGATCCGCCGCCGCACCGGCACGTCGTGGTCGCCGAACGCGCCGCGTCCGCGCTCGCGGTGCACCGGCTGGTCGCCAAGGACACCGACAGCCTCGAACGCCAGGCGCACCGCGCGATCCTGACCGAACTGCTGGCGAACCCGGTGCCGCCCGGCGAACTGACCGCGCGGGCGTCCGCGCTGGGGGTCCCGCTGACGGGACGGCTGCTGGTCGGGGTCGCCGTGCGGCCCCGGATCACCGCGACCACCAGGACCGCGCAGTCGACCCCGGTCCTGCTGAGGGAACTCGCCGAGGCGACCGCGCTCGCCGCCCGGCGCGCCAAGGTGTCCGCGCTCGTGGCCACCGACGACACGCAGGTGCGCGCGCTGATCGCGCTCTCGCCGGAGGCAGGGGTCGACGCGGTCCTGCGCCGCCTGGCCACCGACGTCCACGAGGCCCGCTCCGGCGCGCCCGCCGTGGTCGCGGTCGGGACGACGGGCAGCGGGCCCGCCGAGGCGCGCCGGACGCTCGTCGAAGCCGCCCAGGTCGCCGCCGCGGCGCTCGCCGAGCACGCCGGGAACACCGAGCGGGTGGTCCACCGGCTCGACGACGTCCGGTTGCGCGGGCTGCTGCATCTGCTGGCGGGCGACGAGCGGATCACCGCGTTCGCCGCGCGGGAGCTCGGCCCCTTGCTGAGCAGGGACGCCGCGCAGGGCAGCAGACTCGTTCAGGCGTTGAGGCATTACTGCGAGCACGGGGGCAACAAGTCGGCGGCCGCGGCGGCCGCGCACACCTCCCGCACCGCCTACTACCAGCAGCTGGCCCGGATCGAGCAGGTCCTGGGGGTGCGGCTGGAAGATCCGGAGTCGATGCTCTCCCTTTATGTCGCCTTGCTCGCGCACGACATCCGAGATGCGGACGACCACACGACCGGGTGAGTAAATCTCACCCGAGCGTGGAACACAGTGATCGGGTCACGTCAGCCGATAGGGTTGATATGGCTTTCTTCGAACCGATCGGCGCCTGTGTGCTCGCGCTGGCCTGTATGGCCCCGGCACAACCCGCCGAATCCACGTTCCAGCTGACCAGCCACGACGCACGGGGCCGGGTCGGTACCGTCTCTCTCACCTGCGAGCCCACCGGCGGATCCCACCCGGGACGCGGTGGCGCCTGCGCCAAACTGTCCGAAGTGGACGGAAAGTTCGACAGGCTGCGCGCCGAACCGCGGTCCTGCACCCTGGAGTACAACCCGGTGGACGTCTCCGCGGTCGGCAAGTGGCGCGGCGAACCGGTCACCTACCGCACCTCGTACGCCAACCGCTGCGTCGCCGACACCGAGTCGGCCGGCGTCTTCACCTTCTGACCCGCCCGGAAAGCGTTGCCACCACAGGCTTCTTCCGCCGAGGAAGCCGGTCGCGGCAGCACCGCCGGGCCTCCCCCTCGGTGGCCCGGCGGCCGCCGTACACCGCCGCCTTGATCGCCCTCACCCCCAAGAGGGCGATCAAGGCCGTGGTGTCACGGCTCAAGGACGGGCCAGGTACCGGCACCCGATCCCGTCTCTCGCGGCAACGGGGGTCTGACGCGCGAGGGACCGGCTCAGGTTCCATCCGCGCCAATCATCTTCCGAGACTCCGGTCACGACCGGCCTGAGCACACAGGACCGCAGCGGTTCCGGGAGCCGGTCCGCCGACGGCACGATGTCGGCGGAAAACCCTGACAGGTAATCGGTGTCGAGGGTCTTGCCGTGCGCGAGCCGGTCGATGTTGCGGTCGGCGATGAACCGTTCCGGGTCGAGGACGGCCAGCCCCAGCAGCGCCACGACGGCGGCGCCGATGGCCGCGCGCGGCAGCCAGGACGACCGCAGCGGGATCAGGGATACCAGCACCAGCAAGAAGATCAGGCCGATCCACAGTTCGCACACCTCCACCAGCAGCCGCAGCACGGTGAACCCGTACGCCTGCTGGTATGTCCACATGCGACTCAACGCCGACGCGACCAGCACCAGGCTGAGCACGCTCAGCGCCCCGAGCAGCCCGCGCTGCCAGGCACGATCGGCCGCCGAGGACTTCGGCGCCCACCGCAGCGCGGCGGCGACCAGCAGCAGGGTCAGCACGGTGATGGCGGACAGCTGCCAGAACCCGCTCCTGGCGTACTCGGCCGCCGTCAGGCCGCTCGTGACCAGGACGTATTCGCTGCCGCCGAACAACACGACGAGCCGGACCACGACGAAACTCGTGAACAGCAGCACCAGCACGCCGAGCGGCAAGGCCCATTCGAGGCGATGCGCCAGCCGCTTGCGCGGCGCGTCGTCGTCGGCGGGCAGCGGTGGCGCGGCCAGCAGGTAGCAGGCCCCGGTGACGGCGAACGCGGCCACCACGAAGAGGAAACCCCAGCGCACGAAGATGTCCGGGCTCAACTCGGGGATCACCGCGTCGACGACGCTCGCGAACGCGGCGTCCGCGCCCCGCAGCAGCGGGACGAACACGAGCAGCAGCAAGGCGCTCACCAGGACCGGCACGAGGAACTTCGGCCTGCCACGGCTTTCCGTCTTCTTGCCGAGCTTCGCCAGCCCGCGCCCGATCCACGGGACCGAGAGCAGCGCTTCGATCGGGACCGCGAAGACGTCGTAGACGATCGTGTTGACGGTGCGTTTCCCGACCACCGCGAGCGACCCGGCGACGCAGGCGGTCAGCACGCACAACACGTTGAGCCACACGGACGCCCGGAACATGCCGACCGCGAGCAGCCCGAGCGCGGCCACCGCCCACAACGCGTTGACCAGGCCGAAATGCGGTTCGGCGTCGGTGCGCGCCCGTTTGTCGGCGAAGTAGACGGCCACCGCGAAGGCGAGCCCGGCCACGAACCAGCCGACTCCGGGATCGTCCGGCATGACCACGGCGGCGATCAGCCCGGCCGCGACCGCCGCGGACAGCACCGAGCCGGGCAACGGCACGATCGCCGACTTCGGCGGCACCCGGGGCCTCATCAAGATCGGGACCTGCGGCGCGGGCGGCAACGTGGTGGCCGTCGCGGACGGCGGCGACGCGTGCGCCTGTTTCTCCTCTTGAGCTTCGCTCATCGAATCCTCCAGTTGCGAAAGCACATTTCATGGGATGTGAGCGGCCGACGAAGGAAACGCGGCCGGGGCTAAGGAACGGGGATGACGACGCGGATGACGCAGCCCGTCCGGTGTTCGGGAGTGACCACGGCGATGCTGCCGTCGTGGAGGTCGACCACCCACCGGGCGATCGCGAGGCCGAGACCGGTGCCTCCACCGCCCGCCCGCTCGCCGCGGGTGAACCGTTCGAACACGCTGTCCCGCTCCCCCGGCGGAATCCCGGGACCTTCGTCTTCGACCTCGATGACGACGTTGGGCCCGCGGGCCTCGGCCCGCACGCGGACCTCTCCCCCGGCGGGCCCGTGCCGGACGGCGTTGTCGAGCAGGTTGACCACGACCTGGTAGAGCCTGCCGCGGTCGGCGACGGCGGTCGCGCCGGGCGGCTGGACGTCGACGGCGAACCGCACGCCACGGCCGGTCGCGGCGGCGGTCACCCCCGCTTCGGCGGCGACCTCCTCCAGCAGCAGTTCGAGGTCGAACTCCTCCAGCTGCAACGGGAACGCGCCGGCGTCGATCCGCGAGAGATCGAGCAGTTCCGAGACCAGCCTGCCGAGCCGTTCGGTCTGCTGCAGCGCGGTCTTCAGCGTCGCCGGATCGGGCTCGGCGACCCCGTCGACGAGGTTCTCCAGCACCCCGTTCAGCGCGGTGATCGGGGTGCGGAGTTCGTGGGACACGTTCGCGATCAGCTCGCGGCGGCGCTGATCCGAGGCGTCGAGGTCGGCGGCCATCTGGTTGAACGCGTGCGCCAGCTCCCCGACCTCGTCGCGGGCGGTCGCCCGGACCCGCCGCGTGTAGTCGCCCTTGGCCATCGCGCGGGCGGCGGCGGTCATCTCGCGCAGCGGCCGGGTCATCCCGTGCGCCAGGATCTGCGAGGTGACCACGGCCAGCACCATGGCCGCGATCGTGGTCCGCGGCGGCAGCCAGCCGATCTGCCAGTTGAAGAAGGCGAACGCGATACCGCCCGAGGACACCAGCAGGATCGCGAGCTTGAGCTTGATGGAACGGACCGGGTCGAGCGGCCTCGGAAGCGCGTCGACGATCCGGCCGAACAGCGGGCGAAGCTTCACGATCCCACCTCCAGGGCATAGCCGACGCCGTGCACGGTGCGGATGAGGTCCGCGCCCAGTTTGCGGCGCAGCGCCTTGATGTGACTGTCGACCGCGCGGGTGCCCGAACCGGTGCCCGCTACGTCCCAGTCCCAGACCTCGCTGAGCAGGCGTTCCCTCGGCTGGACCGCCCTCGGGCGCTTCGCGAAGTGGACGAGGAGGTCGAACTCGATCGGCGTCAGCTGGGCCGGGGTGCCCGCCCGGGTGACCCGCCGCTGGTCGACGTCGATTTCGAGGTCGCCGAGCACGATCTTCGTACCCGCTTCGCTCACGTCGGTGCGGGCCGACCGTTCGACGCGGCGCAGCAGCGCGTGCACCCTGGCCGAGAGGACCCGCATGGAGAACGGTTTGGTGAGGTAGTCGTCCGCGCCGACGCCGAGGCCGATCAGCATGTCCGTCTCGTCGGAACGGGCGGTCAGCATCAGCACCGGGACGGGGCGGCGGGCCTGGATCCGGCGGCAGACCTCAAGTCCGTCGAACCCCGGGAGCATCACGTCGAGCACCACCAGGTCCGGGTCCCGCTCGGCGTCCGTCTCGACACCGGACGGGCCGTCGTGCGCCAGGTCCACCGAGAATCCCTCGGCCCGCAACCGCGCGGCGATGCTTTCGGCGATGGTCACGTCGTCCTCGACGACCAGCACCCGGCGTCCTCCCAGTTCCATGGGGATGACTGTAAGCACCGGCCGTGGAGACCATCCGGGTGAGCTGTGGAGATCCTGTGGAGATGTTTCAGCCGGTTTGCCGGATTACTACGTCCGCGTGTGTGACGCAGGTCATGCACCGCGATCCTTCGAAAGCAATCGACAGTCTGCGCTCCGACGCCATCAACAGTGAACAGTCTGCCAGTCCCACCCGCGCGGGGCGGGCGAGCACGATTCCGCAATGGAGCCGACGGCACGCGGTACGCAGCACGTGCATCCTGATGGCCGGGTAGAACTCGGCGAGGTCGAGTCCTTGAAGGACAGCCGCTTCTACAACGAAGAACTCGCCCCGGTTCCGGTCGAAAAGCGGACCTGGACCACCTACACCTACTTCGCGCTGTGGATGGGCATGGCGCACAACATCCCGTCGTACGCGCTGGCGGCGTCGCTGATCGCGCTCGGGATGAACTGGGTCCAGGCACTGATCACGATCACCATCGGCAACCTGATCGTGCTGATCCCGATGCTGCTCAACAGCCACGCCGGGACGAAGTACGGCATCCCGTTCCCGGTGTTCGCCCGCGCGTTCTTCGGTATGCGCGGCGCGAACCTGGCGGCGTTGCTGCGGGCGTTCATCGCGTGCGGCTGGTTCGGCATCCAGACCTGGGTCGGCGGTGAGGCGATCTACATCATCGTCGGACGGCTGGCGGGCTCCGGCTGGAAGGACTCCGCGGTCGTCCTCGGCCAGCACTGGACGCTCTGGCTGTCCTTCGGGCTGTTCTGGCTGCTCCAGATGCTCATCATCTGGCGCGGTATGGAGGCGGTCCGCCGGTTCGAGAACTGGACGGCGCCGCTGGTGTCGGTCGGCTTCCTGATCCTGCTGGGCTATGTGCTGGTCAAGGCGGGCGGGCTCGGCCCGATCCTGTCCGAACCCGGGAAACTCGGCTGGGGACCGGACTTCTGGAAGGTGTTCGCGCCGTCGCTGATGGCGATGATCGCGTTCTGGTCGACGCTTTCGCTCAACATGCCGGACTTCACCCGCTTCGGCGGCAGCCAGGGCAAACAGGTCCGCGGCCAGATTCTCGGCCTGCCGACCACGATGACGTTCATCGCGATCGTGGCCATCCTGACCACCTCGGGCGGCAGCGTCCTCTACGGCGAGCAGATCTGGGACCCGGCGAAACTGGCCGACCGGTTCGACTCCCCGGTCGTGGTGGTGGTCGCGCTGATCGCGCTGGTGCTGGCGACCGTGTCGGCGAACCTCGCGGCCAACGTGGTCAGCCCGTCCTACGACTTCTCCAACGCGTTCCCGAAGAAGATCACCTTCGCCGTCGGCGGGCTGATCACCGGGATCATCGGCATCCTCATCCAGCCGTGGCGGCTCTACTCCGACCCGAACATCTACATCTTCGCGTGGCTCGGTTTCTACGGCGGCCTGCTCGGCGCCGTCGCCGGGGTGCTCGTGGCCGGCTACTGGGTGATCAACCGCACCAAGCTGCGGCTGCGGGATCTGTACACCGAACGCGGTGTCTATTGGTTCAACGGCGGATGGAACTGGCGGGCGCTGGTCGCGACACTGGTCGGCGCCGTACTGGCGGTCGGCGGCGCGTACGGCGGGCCGTTCCCCGCCGACGGGCTGATCCCGGTCCTGAAACCGCTCTACGACTACAACTGGGTCGTCGGCCTGGCGGGCGCCTTCGTCGTCTTCCTGCTGCTGTCCCTGCCCGAACGCAACCGCACTACCGATATCGAGGAGGACACAAGTGAGCGACCTGGTCCGAGCCGGATTGATCCAGCAGCGGTGGACAGGTGACAAGGAGTCGATGATCGCGAACGCGGTCGAAGCCATCGGCAAGGCCGCGTCGCAGGGGGCTCAAGTCATCTGCCTGCAGGAGTTGTTCTACGGCCCCTATTTCTGCCAGGTGCAGGACACCGACTACTACTCCTACACCGAAGGCATCCCCGACGGGCCGACGACGAAGCTCATGCAGGAGGTCGCCGAACGCCACGGCGTGGTGCTGGTCGTGCCGATGTACGAGGTGGAGCAGCCCGGCGTGTACTACAACACCGCCGCGGTGATCGACGCCGACGGCACCTACCTCGGCAAGCACCGCAAGAACCACATCCCGCAGGTGAAGGGCTTCTGGGAGAAGTTCTACTTCCGGCCCGGGAACATGGGGTACCCGGTGTTCGACACCGCCGTCGGCCGCATCGGCGTCTACATCTGTTACGAGCGGCACTTCCCGGAGGGCTGGCGCGCGCTGGGCCTGGCGGGCGCCAAGATCGTGTTCAACCCGTCGGCGACCAGCCGGGGCCTTTCGGAGTACCTGTGGCGGCTGGAGCAGCCCGCGGCCGCAGTCGCGAACGAGTACTACGTCGGCACGATCAACCGCGTCGGCGTGGAACCCTTGGGCGACAACGACTTCTACGGCCAGTCGTATTTCGCGGATCCACGCGGCCAGCTCGTCGGCGAAGCCGCGTCCGACACCGAGGAGGAGATCGTCGTCCGCGACCTCGACATGGCGAAACTCGCCGAGGTACGGGATCTGTGGGCCTTCTACCGAGACCGTCGTCCCGACAGCTACGGACCCCTCGCGGAGGCGTGATGACCACCCTCATCAGCGGCGGGCAGGTGCTGTCCACAGCGGGCGCCTCGGCGGCGGACGTTCTCGTCGACGGCGAGATCATCGTGGCCGTCGGCGCCCCGGGCACGCTCGGACCTGCCGACGAGACCATCGACGCCACCGGGAAGTACGTGCTGCCCGGCGGGATCGACGCGCACACCCATATGGAGATGCCGTTCGGCGGGACGCATTCCGTCGACACCTTCGGCACCGGGACGACGGCGGCGGCGTGGGGCGGGACGACCACGATCATCGACTTCGCCGTCCAGGCCAAGGGCACTTCCTTGCTGTCCACCATGGACAAATGGCACGAGAAGGCCGACGGCAACTGCGCCATCGACTACGGCTTCCACATGATCGTCTCCGACGTCAACGATTCGTCGTTGAAGGAGATGCAGGCCTGCGTCGACGGCGGCGTCGGCAGCTTCAAGATGTTCATGGCGTATCCGGGGGTCTTCTACTCCACGGACGGCGAGATCCTGCTGGCCATGCAGAAGGCGCGCGAGATCGGCGCGACGATCATGATGCACGCGGAGAACGGCATCGCGATCGACCAGCTGGCCGCGCAGGCGTTCGCCGCCGGGAAGATCGACCCGGTACAGCACGGGCTCACCCGGCCGCCGGAGCTGGAGGGCGAGGCGACCTCGCGCGCGATCCAGCTGGCGAAGGTGACCGGGGCGCCGCTGTACATCGTGCATCTCTCGGCGTCGCAGGCACTGGCGGCGGTCGCGGAGGCGCGCAACGACGGGCAGAACGTCTTCGCGGAGACGTGTCCTCAGTATCTCTATCTGTCCATCGAGGACTTGGCGAAGCCGGATTTCGAGGGTTCCAAGTACGTCGCCTCTCCCCCGCTGCGCGAGAAGTCGCATCAAGCGGATCTGTGGCGAGGGCTGCGCACCAACGACCTCTCGGTGGTGTCGACGGATCACTGCCCGTTCTGTTTCAAGGACCAGAAGGAACTCGGCCGCGGCGACTTCCGCGCGATCCCCAACGGGATCCCCGGCGTCGAGCACCGGATGGATCTGCTGCACCAGGGTGTCGTGGCGGGCGAGCTCACCCTCGGCCGCTGGGTCGAGACCTGCTCGACCACCCCGGCGCGGATGTTCGGGCTGTACCCGCGCAAGGGTGTCATCGCCGCGGGTTCGGACGCGGACGTCGTCATCTACGACCCGGCGGCGAAGCAGACCTTGTCGGTCGAGACGCACCACATGAACGTGGACTACTCGGCCTACGAAGGGCTGGAGATCACCGGCAAGGTCGAGACGGTGCTGTCGCGCGGCCGCGTGGTGGTGTCACCGTCCGGCTTCTCGGGCAGTACGACGCACGGGAAATTCCTCTCGCGCGACCTGAACCAGTACCTGAACTGAGGCGGTGGCCGTGGATTTCGGGATTGTTCTGCAGACCGACCCGCCCGCGCGCGACCTCGTGCGGCTGATGAAGGCCGCCGAGGACGAGGGTTTCCGCTACGGCTGGACGTTCGACTCGTGCGTGCTGTGGCAGGAACCGTTCGTCATCTACTCGCAGATCCTCGCGGCGACGTCGTCGATGATCGTGGGCCCGATGGTGACCAGCCCGGCGACGCGGGACTGGTCGGTGATGGCGTCGACCTTCGCCACGCTCAACGACATGTACGGCAACCGGACGGTGTGCGGGATCGGCCGCGGCGACTCGGCGCACCGAGTGGTCGGCATGGCACCGTCCACTTTGGCCACTGTGCGCGACTGCATGCACGTGGTCAAGGAACTCGCGGAAGGACGCGAGGTCCTGTTGCGGGACAAGCCCGTGCAGATCCCGTGGATCCGCAACGGCAGGCTCGAAATGTGGATGGCGGGCTACGGGCCGAAGGCGCTGAAGACGGTCGGCGAACACGCGGACGGCTTCATCCTCCAGTGCGCGGATCCCGCGATCGCCCGGTGGACCATCGGTTCGGTCCGCGAGGCGGCCCGGGCGGCGGGGCGGGATCCGGGCGGGATCACGATCTGCCTCGCGGCGCCGGCGTACGTCGGGGACGATCTGGCGCATCAGCGGGAACAGTTGCGCTGGTTCGGCGGGATGGTCGGCAACCATGTCGCAGATCTCGTGGCGCGGTACGGTGATTCGGGGCCGGTGCCGCACGAGCTGACCGACTACATCCGTGAACGGCAAGGCTACGACTACTCGCACCACGGGCGGGCGGGGAATCCCTCGACCGACTTCGTACCGGACGAGATCGTCGACCGGTTCTGCCTGGTGGGCCCGTCTTCGGCGCATGTGGAACGGCTGGAGGAGCTGGCTTCGCTGGGTGTGGACCAGTTCTCGCTGTACCTCATGCACGATCAGCGGGAAGAGACGCTGAAGCGGTACGGGGCGGACGTCATCGGCCGCTGACTCCTCCCGCGTTTCGTCCTCTGGATGCTGCCTCCCACAAGCATGCACCGCATCCAGAGGACGAAACGCATAGAGCGTCGGGTGTTCGCGCGTGAAGGCCCCCTTCCCCTTGGGTTCTAGCGGTGGTTGCAACACCTGAGTTGTTCAGGGGTTGTGTGTTGTTCGAGATCCGCAGGGACAGGTCGCCTCAG
>NZ_BNAY01000018.1 GCF_014654365.1 Amycolatopsis oliviviridis | reverse complement strand
AGGCCCACGACGAACACCAGCGTCGGCCACGACGCGATCGAGCCGTCGATGCCGAGCCCGACCGGCACCGTCGTCTTCGCCTCATCCGGGACGCGGCGGACGAATCCGGCGTCGACCAGGCCGATCAGGCAGATGAACAGGCCGATACCGACCGCGATGGCCGATTTGAGCGGCGCGGGCACGGCGTTGAACACCGCGGTCCGGATCCCGGCGAAGACCAGCAGGACGATGACCAGACCCTCGATCACCACCAGGCCCATCGCCTCGGGCCAGCTCATCTGCGAGGCGAAGGTGACCGCGATCAGGCTGTTGATGCCGAGCCCGGTGGCGATGGCGAACGGGTAGTTCGCGACCAGCCCCATGACGATGGTCAGCACCCCGGCGACCAGCGCCGTCACCGCCGCCACCTGCGGCACCGGCAGAATGTTGCCCAGCACGTCCTTGTGCGCGCCGGCATCGTCCGCGGAGAAGCTGCCGATGATCAGCGGGTTCAGCACCACGATGTAGGCCATCGTGAAGAACGTGACGACCCCACCACGGATCTCCCGCCCCGGTGTCGAGCCGCGCTCACTGATCTTGAAGAACCGGTCCAGTGTGGACACCGGACGGCCGCCTTTTCGCTCCTGTGCCTTGACCATCGTCCCCTGCTTTCGTCGGGTTCCGTGAGTGCTTCGTCACGGAAGAGACGATGTTAGAAAATGATCAGCGACCCGGGCGGCAGAGCGGAGTGTTCGTCCAAAAGAATCAAGTCGAATAGGGCAACCGGGCGACCGGACCGGGTCACCGCGCGATGATCGTGGTGACGTCGAATCGCTCGGGTGTCACCTGCATCGCGTGCAAGAGATCCGAAACCCGTTGCAGCCGCTGCGGATTGACCACGGCACTGAACGTCGGAAGAGACATCAGGGCCGCGGCGTCGGCGGAAACCTTCAGATGGTTCACCACGATCGGTTCGAACTTCGACCGATCGGCGATGTCGCGGCTCGACGCGGTCAGCGCCCGCCGGAAAGCCGCGAGGGTGTTCGGATTGGCCGATACCCACTCGGCGGTGGTCGCGTACCCGGTCAGCGGGAAGTTCACGGACGCGCCGGACGAAAGACTGGCGACGATCGAGGCTTGGGAGGAAAGGGCAGCCTGGGTCAGGAACGGCTCGGGCAGATAAGCCGCGTCGATACGCTTCTCGCTCAAGGCGGTGGCCACGTCTTCCAACCGCATCGTCACCCAGTCGACCCGGCCGTCGTCGACGCCGTGGTCACCCATCACCGAACGGATCAGCAGATGCGCCACGGTGTTGTTCCCCACGACCGCGATTCGCTTGCCGGGAAGGTCGGTGACCCGCTGGACCGGAGAACCCGGCACGGTGACGATGGCGCTGCTGTACTTGTCGAGCGACGAACCGTCGGCTACGAGCTTGATGTTCTGCGTGCGCGTGCTCCCGCTGAGGATGAACGGGACATAGCTCGACAGGACCATGTCGACTTTGCCGCTGTTCATCTCCTCGTAAGGGGGCTGGCCGCTGTTCGCCGGTTTCAGGGTCACCTGGAGTCCCTCGGCCTCGAAGTAGCCGCCCTCCTGCGCCAGCCACAGGGGGGCCAGGTCGATAGTCGGCAGGGCGGACACCGTGATCTTGGCTTTCTCCGGGGCGGGCGGCGCCGATTCGGAGAAAGCGCTGCAACCACTCACCGAAGTCACCAGAAGCAGGATGGTGACCGCGAACGCGACGGCCCGTTTCCCGAGATGTTCGAACAATTCTTTTCCCCTTCGCGAGGCTCGCCCGGAATCGGACGGTAACCCGATCGGAGGATGTTTCCAGCGCCGTCACGAGGACAAACAGTCGTTCGTCCAGCATGCGTGCCCGAAGGATGGCCGCACGGGCAGGATATTCAGGCAGGGGCATCACGCGTGTCGTCCACTGATCTTCGCGGAATCGCTCATCTAGGCGCGAGGATCTTCACCGCGAGCGAGTAGAGCTTCGACCGTCAGAGCGGCCGCTCCGATCATCGCCGCCCTCGGCCCGGCGCCGCCGAGGTCGACGGAGGTGTGCCGATACGCGTGCTGCGACGTGTACCCGGCGACGACCTTCCGGATGTCGGTCATGAAGCGTTTTCCCAGCAACAGACCGGCCCAGCCGGTGAGGACCACCTTGGACGGCGTGAACAGGGAGATCAGGTTTCCGAGCGCGGCGCCGAGGTAGCCGACGGTCTCCCGCACCAGCGCCGCCGCCGGTCCGGAGTTGGCGGTGGACCGCAGAAGTGCGCTCAGCTTGGCGCTTTCCTTCTCGCGGGAAGGCGGCTGAAGCCCGCACGATTCGTGATACCGCTGGAGAATGCCGCGCACGCCGACGTACGCCTCGACGCAGCCTCGTGAGCCGCAGTGGCACGGCCGTCCGCCGAAGTCGAGGGTCGTGTGACCCCATTCGCAGATTCGTTCCACGTGCCCATCGACGACGAGAGCGGCATCGGCGCCCGCACCGATCTCCACCACGATCACGCGCTCGAAGCCGCGCCCCGCGCCGAACCGGCTCTCCGCCAAGGCATGGTTGGTCACCCCGCATCCGACGAAAACCGGAATCTCCAGCCCTGTCAGGGACTTCAGCCGACCCGGCGACCACTCTTCCGCCAAAGCGGTCACCGTCTTCGGGAGCCCGATTCCCATCCCCAGCAAGTCGGGCTCGCGGACATCGGCCGAGTTCAACAGCTCGCGAAGCCCCGAGGTCAGTTCGCGAGCCAGCCCTTCGACGTCCGTGAATCCACTTCGGAGCTTCCGCCGCAGCATGTCGACCGGGCGCATCGTCAGGTCGAACAATCCCCAGGCGACGGAGTCTCCGGTCAGGTCCACTCCCGCCAGGTAACCGAAGTCGGGGTCGATCTCGAGCAGGACCCTCGGCCGTCCTCCACTGGAGGCCACTTGGCCCGCTTCACGGACCAGCCTGCTCCGCCGCAGACCCGACACCAGCTGGGAAATCGCGGCGGGCCCCAGTCCGGTCAGGGGCCCCAGTTCCACTCGGCTCATCGGGCCGTCGTGATACAGCGCCGAAAGAATGAGGGATTCGTTGTGCCGTCGCAGCATCCGGGCGGAGTCACCGCGCATCGACGGCGCCCGGCCGGTCTTCTTCGCAGGAGTCAAGGAACAGCCCTTATGAACCCGGGGCTTTCCTGACGACGATTTCCGGCAGCCGCACGCCGGGGAAGTTCTCGGCCAGGTGGCTGCGCAGAAGTTCCGGCAGGCGACGGGCGACGAACCTCTCGAGCGAATCGTCTTCGAGCGGCTCGGCGTCCAGCCTCGGCTCCACACCGCCGGCCGGCCGGACTTCCAGGAGCGCCGGGTCGTCGAGCGACAACGTGGCCACCAGACCGGTGCCCTCGATGGCGGCGCTCAACGCGCCCGAGGACACTCCGTCCGCGCTCGCGGTGCGCGCGTTCGGGATCCCGGTGATCGCGAGCGGGCCCTCGCCCGCAAGCTCCGACAATGTCGCCAGCCGGTCGCCGGTGAGTTCCCGCCAAGACACCTCGGCGAGGGGCGGCTGTTCTTGCCCGGGGTCGACGTGGATGACCACGTCGTAGCGGAACCTGGTGAACTCGTTGTCCCCCGGCATGGTCTTCGCCCGGATGGAGACCTTGACCGGACGATCCACCGAAGCGGCGAGCAACCCGATCAGGTTCGGGTCGACGAAGAGTTCCTCCTCGTCCCGGAACAACCCCGGCCCGCTGTCCGCGCCCGCTTCCAGCCACCGGCGATATTCTTCGGCCAGGGCCAGGTTCCGCAGATCTCCGAGGATGACCCGGCCACCGGATTCGACCAGTTCGATCGCGTCGCGGAGCACGGAGGCCAGATACTCCGTCCCCGGGAAGCACTGCACGACATTGTTCAGCACCACGCAGTCCGGCCTGCCACCCTCGCCCATGGTTTCGGCGATCGCCCGCTTCACCTTGTGCGAGAACAGATCGTGGGCTCCACCGAGGACCGCGCGCACGCCGGGCAGCCGCGCCTCGCGGATACGGTCCACCGCGAACTTCGTCGGATCGATCCCGACGTAGGACTCGATCCCGTCGTGCAGGTGCCGGAGCAGCAACCCGGTCCCGCAGCCGAGATCCACCACACGGCGAGGCTTCGACTCCCGCACCAGCGCGACGGTGTGCTCGATCCAGTCACGGACGTCCTTGTCCGGCAACGGTGTGGTGGCGGTGGTCAGCCCGATGAAATCGGACCCCGCCGCGTCGAGTTCGGCCGATTTGAACGCCCATTCGTACAGGTCCGCCCAATTGCTCAGGTACTCGCCGGTCAGCGCCCACGACGCACCGCCGAAGGCCAGCGCGTCGTTCGCCGGCCGGACTTCGAGCACCCCGGACGGTGCCCGCCGGACCATTCCCACCCAGGCGTGTTCCCTGACGGCCGAACAGATGGCGTTGTCCAACACAGGCTTCCCTCGTTCACATTCCCCGCCGGAGTGAGGCCCGGCGGTCGGGGTTCCGGACGCTCAACCGCGTACTTTTTCGTCCCACTCGGCGCTGGCGTCCACTTCGCGTTCACGAGCCTCGATGTCGACGGGGCCCGGCATGACGCCACCCGGCAGGGAAACCGCGGCGGCGGCCCAGCACACCGCCGCGCCGAGTGCCTCTGCCCCCTCGGCTCCGGCCGCCAGGAATCCGGCGAGCAGAGCGTCACCGGCGCCGATCGTGCTCACCGGCCTGACCGGCGTCGCCTTGGCACGCCACGTCCCGGTGTCCTCGACCAGCACCGCGCCCTTGGCGCCGAACCCTGCCAGCACGGCGCCCGCTCCCAGCGAGCGCAGTTGCTGGGCCGCGTCGGCGACGTCGGCGAAGGTGGTCAGCTGACGAGAGGTCGCGCTTTCGAGCTCTTCGAGGTTCAGCTTGACCAGTGCCGGGCCCGCCTTCACGGCCTCCACCAGGGCCGAGCCGCTGCTGTCGACGGCGACCTTGACCCCGGCGCCGGTCAGCCGGGCGACCACTTCGGCGAGCGTTTCGGGGTCCATTCCGCGGGGTGTCCGTCCCGCCAGCACCACCCAGTGCGCGTCGTCCACGTGTTTCACCAGCGCGTCGCAGAGAACGCGCACTTCGTTGCCGGACAGGCGCGGGCCGATCTCGTTCACCCGCGTCACCGTGGCGTCCGGCTCCACGAGGCCGATGTTCCGCCGCACGGCCGCTTCGGTGCGGACCCTGATCACTTCGATGTCCTCGGCGCGGAGCAGACTGACCAGGTTGTCACCGTCGGGCCCGCCCGCCGGGACCACCACGCGCGCGCCGAAACCGTTACCCGCCAACGCCCGTGCCAAGTGCACGCCCCTGCCGCAGGGACGCACCGTTCCGGTGGAAGCCCAGTGCAGGCCGCCCCGTTCGAGCCGATCCACCTCGATCACCCGATCGACGCTCGGATCGGCCGCCAAGACCACGAACATTCCATACCCTCCATCAGGCCATCGCAGGCCGTGATCAGCCTGTCCAGCGTGATCCTCTTTTTCAACGCGGCGAAGAAAAGGCGGACTTCCGCGGATAGCCTTTGTGCCCTTAGGTACAGCTCGTCATTCGAGCGCGGCTTCGGAATACCGGGCAGTATTCTTGGCCGAAAAGACTCTCCGACAGGAGTCCTCTTCATTTCCGGTGCGCCGGAGGCACACGATCAGCCATGACTTCTCCCAGTTCACCGACGGTTCTCGGAGCGTTGCGCAGGCTGTGTTCGGTGGATCCGGCGCGGCTGCTTTTCACCTGGGTAGGCGAAGACGGTCGGGATGCGGGAACACTGACCGCCGGAGGACTCGGCGAGGCGACGGACAAGATCGCGACGGCTCTGCACGGCTGGGGTCTGCGAGCCGGTGACCGGGCGGTGCTGGTGTATCCGCCGGGCCTGGACTTCATCGCCGCCTTCACCGGCTGCCTGGCCGCCGGTGTCGTGCCGGTCCCCGTCTACCCGCCCGACCCGACGCGCCCCGGCCGTTCGATGGACACCTTCGCGAAGATCGTGGCGGACTGCGGAGCCCGGGTCGCGCTGACGAACGCGACCTACGACCGGGCCCGCAAGATCGCTGCCGTGGCCGGCTTCTTCGGCCGGAGCGGGACGAATCTCCCGGAGCTGACCTGGTACCGCACCGATCGGCGGTTCCGCGGGGATCCGAAGACGGTTCCCCCGCACGAGCCCGTTTCGCCGGACGAGACCGCGTTCCTGCAGTACACCTCGGGCTCCACCGGCACACCCAAGGGTGTCGTGGTGACCCACGGGAACATCGCGCACGAACTCGCGGCGAACGTGACCGATCTTCGGCTGAACGACGCGACCCGCGGCGTGTTCTGGATCCCGCAGTACCACGACATGGGACTGATCAACGTCATCCTCAGCACGGTGTGCGGCAATTCGGCCACCCACCTGATGTCGCCCGTGACCTTCCTGCGTGATCCCGCCGTCTGGTTCGCCGTCATGTCCCGGGTCGGCGCGACGATCACCTCCGCACCCAACTTCGCCTACGACCTCGCCGTCCGGAAGACTACCGCGGCGCAGCGCGCCGGCTGGGACCTGAGCCGGCTGGAGATGGCGATCTGCGCGGCCGAACCGGTCCGCGACCGGACGGCGCGCGAGTTCACGGCGGCGTTCGCCGAAGCCGGGCTTCGTGAGGACGTGTTCTTCGCCGCGTACGGCCTCGCCGAGAACACCGCCAGTGTCACCAATCGCGGGCAAGGCCGGGCGGTACTCGACCAGGACGCGCTCGCCCTGGGCGAGGTCGTGCGCACTTCCGAGACCGGGCAAGCGACGATCCTCCGTGGCTGCGGCCGTTCCAGCAAGGCGGGCGACGAGATCAGGATCGTCGACCCGGCCACCCGCCTGCCGTGCGCGGCCGAGCGGGTCGGGGAGGTCTGGGTGCGGTCCACGACCACCACAGCCGGCTACTGGGGTCGGCCGGAGCTGACCGCCGAGATCTTCCATGCCCGGCTTGAAGGAGTGGACGATCCTCGTGGCTGGCTCCGGACCGGTGATCTCGGCTTCCTGCTGGACGGCGAACTCTACGTGACCGGCCGGATCAAGGACCTGATGATCATCCGCGGCCGAAACGTGTACCCGGGCGACGTCGAGGACACCGTCCGGGACTGCAACCCCTTGCTGCGTCCCGGCGGCACGATGGTCTTTTCGGTCGACGATGACACGGCGAGCAAGGTCGTGGTACTCGTCGAAACCCGCGCCGACCGGCTCGACGCGGAGGACGCACGGAGGATCTGGGAGGACGTGCGCACCTGTGTCGGACTGGACCACGGAATCACCGTCGACACCCTGCTCATCGGCCGTCCCGGCCTGGCCGCCAAGACCTCCAGCGGCAAGCTGAGGCGGCAGGTGGCCGGAAGGTCCTTTTCGGACGGTTCACTGTCCGGATCGGACGAGGTCCTGCATGTCTTCCACTCCCCCGGTCACGAGCTTCAGGAGGCGATGTGAATCCCGGTTTCGTGCTGTCCTCCGGCCCAGGAGACCCTCGGCTGTACGACATCGACGACGATTTCCGTCAGGTCCTCATCGACCTCTCCGGGCTGGTCGCCTACTCGGCGCGCCACCGGGCCCGGTTCCTTCATCCGGCCTCGACCGGCGCTCGCGGCCTCCTCCGCTTCGTCACCGACCAGGCCTTCCCCGCCCAGGACTTCTTCCGTCCTGGGCAGGTCTTTCCGGTTCTCGGCCGGTACAGCAACTCCCAGGGCGAGGACGATCACGAGGTCTCGGTGCGCGGCCTCTCGCTGCGATTGCTCGACCCGGCGTCGCCCCAGAGCGGTCTGCTCGATCTGACGTTCAACACCGGTGAGCATTTCTTCGCCCATGACGCCCACACCTTCCGGCAGCTCACCGCGGGTTCGGCGGAGCAGCGCGACGAGGTTCTGCGCCGTCTTCCGCATCTGCGCACGGCGCTGTGGGACACCGAGCGGGTGGCGACCTCCTACGCGGCCTACGAACTGTACAGCCAGGCACCCCGGATCTTCGTCGCCGCGGACGGTACGCCGTGGCTGGCCCGGTACCGGGTGATCCCGGCGCGGGAACCGGTGCGGCACGGCCGGTTCGATCACGGCGACCTGTGGTGGCCGCCTACTCCGCCGGAAGCCGTCGGCCGCCCCGCCGGGGAAACCGGCTCCGCCACCGGGCTCAGGGACGAACTCCGGGCGCGGCTGGACACCGGCGGCGTCGATTGCCTCCTCCAGATCAGCCTGCATCCCGTGGACTCCGACGTCGCCGGGTTCCAGGCTGCGCTCGACGCGACCAAGCCGTGGCCCGGCGCGCCCCGGTGGACCGACCTGGCCGAGATCCACTTCGACCGGTCACTGTCCACTGAGGAAACCGACGCCCTTGCCTTCGATCCGGCACTCGCCCCGGCCGGGCTCGGGATCACCCTGAGCCGCTCGCCGCACACCACCGCGTCGCTCGGGCATCTGCGTGCGCTGATGTACCGCATGACCTCGCTCGCGCGCCTGGGCAAGCCGATGCCACCGGAACTCGCCGAACTGCTGCGGCCGCCCAGGCGCGGCGCCGTGCCGTCGACAAGGACGGTCTGTGTCATCGGGGCGGGCCCGAGCGGCCTCACCGCCGCCCGCGAACTGGAACGCGCCGGGCATCGGGCCATCGTGCTCGAATCCGCCGATCACGTGGCGGGCAAGGCCGCTTCCGTGGAGTTCGACGGGCATCCGCACGATCTGGGCGCGCATATCTGCACCGGCCGGTACCGGCGGCTGGCCGCGCTCGCGGCGGAACTCGGTGTCGCGACGGAACCCACCCCGGCCGAGCGGGTGCTGAGCACCGGCCGGTCAGGACGGACCACCACCGACATGCGCTTCTTCACCGACGGCTCGGTCGAACGCTACGAGCGGCTGAGGGCGGACCGGTTTCCCCGGATCGGCGAGCCCGGTCTGGCACACTCCGCGGCCGCGTTGTCGGCTCCGCTGTCGGAATGGCTGGCCGAAAACGATCTCCAGTCGATGTACACCACGTTCGGGCTGGGATACACCTGCGCCGGCTACGGTTTCCCCGACGACGACCTTCCCGCGCTGTACTTCGTCAAGTACGTCGAGACGACGGGACTGATCTCCGACACCGTGCCCACGGCCGAGACCCTCGACGCGCGATTCACCATCAAGGGCGGATTCGGGACCTTGTGGGAACGGGTCGCGGCGGAACTGCGGGATGTCCGGGTCGCCACGAACGTCGTGTCCGTCGAGCGTCGCGACACCGAGACCGGGGCGGTACTCGTCCACACCGACCGAGGCACCGTCGTCGCGGACGACCTGATCATCGCCGTCCCGCCGGACCGGATTACCGCCGTGCTCGAATCCTCCGCGCACGAGCGGGAGTGGGCAGACCGGACGCGCTACCAGCGTTACCGGACGACGGTGGCGGCCGTGTCCGGGCTACCGAGGGACGCGTTCTACCTGCTGGGCGAATTCGCGGACGGCTCCGCCGATCGCGGGCACTGCATCGGCTTCCAGCACCGGTATCCCGGAAGCGACGTCTACACGTGCTACTCCTACGTCGGCGAGGACACCGGCAAGCAGCTCGAAACCGACCTCGCCGGATACGGTGGCCACGACCTGCGGCCGTTGCTGCACCGGGATTGGTCGCTCATGCCGCATTTCACGAGCGCGGACATGCGGTCCGGGATCCTGGAGGACCTCGAAGCACGGCAGGGTGAGAACCACACGTACTTCACCGGTGGCCTCCTGGGCTTCGAATCGGTGGAGTGCGCGATGAGCCACGCGCTGGACCTGGTCCGGCGCCGGTTCGCCGGTTCGGACGCTCCCGACGCCCCGGACGCACCCGCGAGGACCGTCACCCGGACCTCCGCCGAAATCCGGGCTTGGCTGATCCAGGCTGTCTCCGAGGCCACCGGCACCGCCGAGCCCGACCCACGGGCCCCTCTTTCGGGATTCGCCTTCGACTCCCTCGCCCTGGCCGGCCTCATGTCGGGACTGTCGGCGTATCTCGGCTTCCGGGTCCCGCACACCCTGTTCCTCCAGTTGCCCACCATCGACGCCGTATCGAGTTACCTAGCCGAAGACGAAACACCGTCCGAACTGGAACGGTGGCAGGTCGCGGTACGACAGAACTTCGCCCCCGGCGTGCAACCCTTCTTCTGCGTGGGCGGCATCGGCGCGGCGGGCACCTACTTCCGTCCGCTCGCCGCCGCGCTGGGGCCTGGGAACCCCTTGTTCCCCTTCGAGATCCCGGGCAGACTCGACGGCGACGGCGCCGCCACGGACGACGTCGAAGAGATCGCCGAGGCGATCACCGACCGGATCCGGGCACTGGTTCCCGAGGGGCCATATCGGATCGGCGGCCATTCCTTCGGCGGTGTCGTGGCCTACGAGATCGGTCGGCAGCTTCGCGCGGCCGGGGCGGAGGTCGCGCCGGTGGCCCTGCTGGACACCTTCGTGGCCGTCGCCGGTCAAGCCGTTCCGGAGGACGACATCGCCGGCGCGCTGCGCGACCAGGCCGTGGTCCGGCACATGTCCTGTGTCGCGGTCGGCGCCTGCGATTGCGGAGTGGACCTGAACGCACCGCTTTCCGGGCAGCGGGACGCGGTCGCTCGCGCGCTCGGTGCCACCGATCCGGCCCGCTACGAAGAACACCTGGCCTCGATCGTGGAAGTCCAGCTCAGCTCCATCCGCGCTTACGCGACCTACGCCTTCCCGCCTTCGGACCTGACCTTGCGCGTCCTGAAGACCGCCGACGGCTTCGCGCCGATGCCGTCGTCACACTTCGGGCTGAAGCTGCATCTGGACGCCCCCGCGAACGGCTGGGAGCACGTCGAAACCGCGGGGATCCGGGTCTTTCCCGTGAGTGGCAACCACTTCAGCATGTTCATCCCGCCGCATGTCGATCAGGTCAGGAGCGCGCTTCTGGCTGAGTGGCAATGAGGGTTACTGAGAGATGCGGCAAAGGTGTCGTGTTCGTGGCCTGGTCAGTGGCTGCGCGACGTAGGACTCCCGGCACTGACTGTGTGGATTTTGGTGCGTTGGACGCACCAAAATCCACACAGTCCCGCGTGACCGGTCCAGTCGCGTTGGGGTGTGTGGAAACAGGGGCGTTGAACGTCCCTGTTTCCACACACCCCTCACCCTCAGTGACGCCTCGCGCCCGGCCGCGTTTGCCTTACCCCTCAAGAGAACCCTCATTGCCCTACACGAAACCCAGGCGAAACCTTACACATATTCATCAAACGGAAATTCTTCGGTCGTCTGCGATCCTTTGTGGACGCCGGCGCCCAGAAGGCACGATTGAGGTGAAGGGGACTTTCCTCTCATAACATGAGCGGAAAGTCCCCTTCACCTCAGGTCTTGAGTGCGTCGCGGGTGACGGAGGCGTTGCGAAAGCTCGGCCCTTACCTCGAACGCCCCCGGCGTCAGCGCCGTTCGAGCCGGATCGGCATCCCGTCCGCAGGGATGGGCAAGGACGTGTAGTCCCAGCGCGCCTTGTACACCGGCGGCACGGTCCAGCGATACGCCCGCAGCATCTCGTGCAGCAGCGCCTTCACCTCGAAGGTCGCGAAATGCAGGCCGATGCATTTGTGCGCGCCGCCGCCGAAGGGAAGCCACGCGTAGCGGTGCGACTTGTCCTCACGCCGCTGCTCGTTGAAGCGCTCCGGGTCGAAGCGCATCGGATCGGTCCAGCATTCCGGCACGAAGTGGTTGACGGTGGGGGTGACGTTGACCAGCGTTCCCTCGGGGATGAAATGCCCGAGGACTTCGGTGTCCTTCACCGTCATCCGTGCCGAGGACGGCGACGGGGCGTTCAGGCGCAAGGACTCCTTGAGCACCAGATCCAACGCCGTCAGGGACTCCAGCGCGTCGATGTCCGGCATCTCGTCGCCGAGCGCGAGCGATTCCTGGCGCGCGCGTTCCTGCCACTCGGGGTTCTTCGCGAGGTTGTAGACGACGGAGGTGGCGGCGATGGTCGCGGTCTCGTGCGCGGCCATCATCAAGAAGATCATGTGGTTCACGACGTCGGTGTCGGTGAACCGCTCACCGTCGTCCGTGGTCGCGGAACACAGAGCCGAGAAGAGATCCTCGCCGTCACTCAGGCGTTTCGACGGCAGGTTCGCGCGGAAGTAGCTTTCGAGCACCTTCCTGCCCTGCAGACCCGCTGCCCAGCGGCCACCCGGCATCGGGAAGCGGATGACAGCCGTTCCCGCGCGCACCGCCTTCACGAAGGCGCGGTTGATCGCGTCCGCGTCGTCACCCGACCGCATGCCCATGAACACCCGCGTCGCGACGTCGAGGGTGAGTTGCTTGAGAGACCAGTAGATCCGTGGGTTCGCCCGATCCGACCAGGCCGCGACGCCCTCACGCAAGGTCGGCCCCATCTGCCCGAGGTAACCGGCGAGCCGGTCCCGGGTGAACGCCGTCTGCATGATCCGTCGGTGCAGATGGTGCTCGCCGAAATCGAGCAGCATCAGGCCGCGGTCGAAGAACCGCTCGATGAAGAATTTCCAGCCGTCCTGCGACGAGAACGCCTTGTCCTTGTTCACCAACGCGATCTGCGTCGCCTCCGGACCGGAGAGCACGACCATCCGGCGGCCGAACACGCCCATCCACGACACCGGACCGTAGGTTTCGTAGCGTTTCAGGGTGAAATCGGTACCGAAACGCATGAAGTCGAGCGTGTGCCCGAGGACGGGCGCGCCGTCGTCACCGAGGACCGGCTTGAGGCCCGGCGGCGCGGGAGCCAGTTCCCGGACCGGCCACGTCGCGCCGAGCCATCGTTCGTCGACCGAGCGCGGCAGCGGGACCGACGTGAGCGAAGAAACCCGTTGGCGCACCGCTCCGGTGACCTTTTCGAGGGCGCTCGTCATGATGACCATCTCCCTGGCGAGATCTGCTGCCACCCGACCGTCGCATCGTTGATGGCAGATTGCCAATACCTAGCCGCAGGTGGAGGGGTCTCCCTCACGAACGCGCCCCCTACCGCGGCCAGCCCACGGGGCCGAGCAAGGCCTGCGCGCGCTGCCTCGCGAGCCGGACGTTGTCGTCGATGTATCGGTGCGGCGGCTTCGTCAGGTCCCACGCGACGAGGTCGGTGGCCGCCTGATGGCGTTCCCGGTGGGCCTGATGGATCCGCGGCTCCTCGCCCGCGAACACCCGGGGAGGCTGGTGGAACCGGTTCATGATCCGACGAGCGTCGAGGAACACCGGACCGTTCCGGTCCACGTCGGCGAGATCGCGACGCGCCTCTTCCAGCTCATCGCGATGCAAAGGCAGCGGATCGTCCGGATCGGAAAAGGCCGCCGGACCATAGAGACCGGACACCTCCCGTTGACCGTCCACCCGCACTTCGACCTTGCCGATCCGCTCGTCACCGGCTTGGGGCGTGCGCAGGGAAAACGACACGCGCGACAGCAGCCGCTCCATCGGTGTCCGCAGCGCGTCTGCTGGGTATTGAGACAACCGGAACCTGATCTGCGCCTCCACGAGAGACCGCACCAGGGTCGTCCCGCCAGTGGAGCCCTGCTCCGCGAAAACGACGGCCTGGATCATCGGCAGCGCGTCCGGATTCGCCCGGACCGCGGCGTCGACGAATCCGTCCACCATGAGCTCGATCGAAGCCACGCTGTCCCGGTCGAGTTCACCGTCGTCGCCCAGTCTGCCCTCGAAGGCCTCCCGGGCACGCCCGCGAGCCTGGTCGACCTCCCACGCGTTCAGGATTCCCGAGGCCGCGGCCAGGTCCTCGCTTCGGTACACGTCACCCTCGGGGGATCTCACCGAATCCATGGTCTCGATCCACGACCGTGCCCAGCTGCGCGGCGTCGGGCTGGCGTCCGCCGCCACCTGTTCCTGGATGAGCCGCCAGAGCTCGGGGGCCAAGGAGCCGAACCGGCCGGGCTGCATGAATCTGGAGAAGTTGGTCTCGTTGGCGATGCTGAGCCTTCGGGTCAGGTCGTTCAGCGTCCGGTCCGGCCCTCCCGGCCGCCAGGCGAGCACGCCCGCGGGCGGAGTACCCGCGTCCGAGGACGACGTTCCCGAAGAATCCGCGGGCGTGAGCGTGAGGGTGCCGGGCGGCAGGTCCGCATGCTCGCCGCGCAGGGCGCGGCCATCGGACACGAGGTGGATCCGGGTCCCCGCCCACACCGCCGTGGCGGTGATGTGCGACAACGCCGGCACAGCACGCAAGGCGTCGTTGAGACCGGCGACGTCCTCGTCACGAAGATCGCAAGCGAGCAGGTCGATCCACGAAATACCTCCCCAGGAGATGAGACCGGCGGGCAGATTCGCGAGCACGGCGGCGAACTGCCCGTGATCATGCGGGACAGGCGTGCCGCCGGCGTCGGGAAGAACCCATCGCCCCTGCCGATGATGGACGGCCACCGGCATGGTGTCACGGGGGTGTCTGGCGAACGTCAACGCGACATTAGTGGCATAGCGCGGCTCGACGAAAGCGATCCCGGCGTTGTGCCGCAACGGCAGGGCCGCGACTTCGCCGCCGGCACCGGACGGAGCGAACATCGCCCGTGCGCCGCCCAAGATCGCACTCATCCGCGGCCAGCCCACGAAATCGACATACTCGTGAAGATGTTGCCGAGACATGGCGACGTAGTGCTGGCGGGGAGTCAAACGCTGGGCTCGGGCCAGTTGCATCGCGATCCTCTCGAGGACAACCTGGTACCGCTTGCGGTGCAACCGATGCAGCAACGGGGGTTCTTGTCCGGCGAAGTCCCGCGGAGGCTCGTAGAGCCGATCCATCAGTCCCCGCGCCTCGGTGAACACCGGGTCGTCCGGTCGCAGACGGGCGAGTTCCGCACGGACTCGCTCTTCGTGCTCCACCGAGTATCTCGCGTGGCGGTGCGAAGGATTGTCGGGATCGAAATAGGCACCCGGACCGTACAGACCCGACAGTGAACGCTGTCCGTCCACTCGGACCTGCACGACCCCGATCAGTGGGTCCCCCTGCGGCCGGGTGACCGCCGTGATCGCGAGCCGCCCGAGCAGTCGCTCCACGGAAACCGTCACCGACCCTGGCGGGTACGCCGCGAGTCGTGACTCGATGCTCGACCGCACCAGCGCTCGGAGTTCGGCCACCTCCCACGAAGAACCGGCGTCCACGAAAACCCGGCCCGCCACCCGAGGCAGGTCGTCCGGAGGTGCCTGCACCGCGGCGTCGACGAACCCCGCGAGCATTCGCGGGATCGGTGAAAGGTCGAAGGCACGGGTGAGCCAGGTGGCGTGACCGGTCCGGGCGACGCCCCAGCCCAGCTCGACTTCCGTCTCGTTCAGCAGGAGTCCCGAGTCCTCCGCGGCCGTCCGCGTGCTCGTGACCGGATATTTCTCGGCCCAGGAACGCACCCAGTGCACCGGGATCGGGTCACGGCGGACCTCGTCCGCCACCATCGTCCACAGTTCCGCCGGCAACGGGCTTTCGATGCCGTCGGCGAGGTAGGAGTCCATGAGGGCGCCGACCCGGCCCTCGCCGGCCAGACCTCGTTGCAGCACATACTCGTAGAGCGTCGACGGCCTCGCTCGCAGGTCCCGAGGTGGACGGAAGGCGAGGACGTCGGACGGCACCACTTCGTCCTGGGGTCGCGTGAACGGGGGTATCTCGTCGGGCCAGCGCGGCCAGGACTCGGCCGCGGCCGTGCGATCACGCCCGGGGCGACGCGTCAAAGCTTGACGTAACCCGGTCGAGAACGACGACAGGGCGGCCCTGGCCGATCGCGAGGGCTTCGATCCGGAAGCCCTCGCGAGGGTGAGGGTGCCGGGCGGCTGGACGGCCCGGTCACCCTGGTCGAAGGTGCCGTCGGTGCGGAGATGCAAAGCCGAACCCTGCTTCGGCGCCGAAACCGTGAGATGGTTCAAGGCAGGCACGGCCTTCACGGCGGCCTCGAGGTCGCCGACGATCTCGGGTGTCAGATCGCAAGCGTAGAGGTGGATGTCCGTGGCATCGGGCCAGTAGACGACTCCCCCTGGCAACTTCGCGAGGACTTCGGCGAACTGGGTGGAATCGTGCGGAACGGGCCCTCGGCCTCGCCGGGGAAGCTCGAACTGGCCATTCCGATGGTGCACGACCACCGGGACCTCTCGGACCACTATGTTCCTATCGGTAAAGGCCTGCGCGACGTTGACGGCGTACCCCGGATCGACGAACGCCACTCCGGTTCTGTACGGGAGCGCCAGTACGGCGACTTCGCCTCCGGCGGGCGAAGGGGCGGGCAAGACCCGGACGCCTCCCGAGAACACGCTTTGCCGTGGCCAGGCGAGATAACTCCTCATGCCGACGGCGAATCGCCACGCGTTCTCCCGGAACCAGCCGGCCCGGGTGACATCGGCGCGTGCCATCGCGAGCTGCCAGGCCACGATGTCGACGGCGACAGCGTAGCGGGACCGGTGCGCCCGATGAACCCGCAGCGGATGCCGCGCGCCGTCCTCGCGTGGAGGCTCCTGGGTTCGATTGATGATGTCCCGCGCCTCGGAGAACACCGGATCGTCCGGTGCCAGCCCCCGGAGGACCGAGGTCGCCAGAGCTCGGGATTCCTTGAGCGTCTTCCAGTTGACCGTCAGGCGCCGCTGGTGTTCGCCCAACGGGTTGTCGGCATCGGAGTACGCCACGGGCCCGTAGAGACCCGACAGCGCGCGTTGGCCGTCCACGCGAACACGGACCATTCCCCGGTTCTTGTTGTCCCGCGGGCCGACGGACAGGGAAACCCGGGCCAGCAGTTGCTCCGCCGAAACCATCACGGCACCTGGCGGGTACTCCGCCAGCCGGGACGTGATCGCCTTCTCGACGGCCGAACGCAACCGGCTCGGACCGTAGTATCCGCCGTAGTCCTGAGAGATCGACGCGGTCACTCGCGGCAACGCGTCCGGACGCGCCTGGACCGCCGCATCGACGAATCCGTTCAGCATCCGTTCGATGTGTTTCCAGTCGGCGCGACCTCCCCCGTGATCGGACAGCTCGTAGGCCACCCGGGCGCCACCCCATGCCTGACTGACTTCTGCATCGTCCAGCAGATGAGCCGAGGCGTTCACCACATCGTCTTCGTCATCCCAAGGCAAATTCCGGTCGAGCCTGGTGTTCATGGCCTCCGCCCAAGGGCGTACCCAGCCGGCGGGGATGGGGTCGAGCTCGACCTGATCCCGCACCAGTTCCCAGAGTTCCGTCGGCAGGGGCCGAACCCTGGTGAGTCCGGCGCCGAGGTCTTCGGCCAATCCCTCGACGACCTCAGCGAGCTTGCCCTCGCCGGCGATACCACGCCGCAGCACGTAGTCGTACCACGTCTTCGGCCCCGGCTGCTCGGCGAGAGGCGGCCGGAACGACACCACATCCAGCGGAGGAGGCTCGTTCTCACGCGAATGCCGGTCCGGCGTTCGCGGCCGGACATACAGCGAACCGTCGTCCGCGGCCGGAGAACCGGGTACTTCCCTGGGAGTAGCAGGACGGCTGGACTCCGCCGCCTCCTTCCCCTTCCGCCGCGGACGATGGGTCACCGTGGACAAGGCCTCCCGGACCCCCGTCAGCAGCGACGCCGCCGCCTGCCGGGCCGAACGACGCGACGTGCCACCCGATCCGGCGTTCTCGTCGCCACGCGCGAGGGTGAGCGTCCCCTTCGGCAGGTCCCGCACAGCGCCGGTGACGATGTCCCCGTCGGGGAGGAAATGCACCCGCACACCCGAGTGGGCGGCGGAAACGGTCACGTGCTCAAGCGCGGGTATCTCTCTCATCGCGGCCTGGAGCCCGGTGACGATTCCCGGCGTCAGGTAGCAGGCGTACAGCCGCAAGCGGGTGATCTCGGGCCAGGTGACGCGACTCGCCGGAAGGGCCACGAGGGCGTCGGCGAACTGCCGAGAGGTCGCCCGGCCTTCGGGAAGAACCCAGCGACCCTCCCGATGATGGACGGCCACCGGGAGCACACCCTCCTCGTGCGCCGCGAAAGCCTTGGTCACGTTGCCGGTATGAGCCGGATCGACGAAGGCGACACCGAGACCGCGTGGCAGCTCCAGGACGGCGACAGGCCCGGGGACGCCGCGAGCAGCCGGGGTCAGCGCGGCGAACGCCGTCTCCATCCCGTCCAGGTATCTCGGGTTCAGCGCGTCCGCGCCGAAGTCCCCCTCAGACAGGATTACTTCCACATCGGCCACCATCGGACGCTGTCCGCCGTCCTCGAACGCGACCACGGTCTCCGGCGAACGCTCACGCACGTCCGGAAGGCGATAGTGGCTCGTCAGCGAGGCGGCCTCTTCGTCCGCGGCGGCACGGAGGTCGGCCGCGAGTCGCTCACCCCAGGCGAGGCCGTCCGCTTCGGCCCCGCCTCGCACCGCGATCCGGATCGCCGCGGGCTCGCCACCGTTGGCCAGCCGCCAGGCCGAAGCGCGCGCGGCGCGCCGCGACAGCTCAAGGACGTCGGAGCCGAGATCGGACCCGTCGCGCCGCTCGATCCGCTGAGGACCGATGTGCCCGGCCGCCAGCTGGCCGAGATCGGGGTTCCTCAGGTGAGGCCGGTTCACCGCGGTCAGGTGGCCGCCATTGTTCACATGGACCGCGTCGCCGGTCCAGCGGAAGTTGGCGGTGTCGGTGAGGCCGAGCACGGGGCCGGTCCCCCATCTCGACTCGATGGCACGGGTGAGCTTCGTGTTCGCGGCGCTTTCGCAGGCCAGCATCCAGTACGGCCGGTGGGGATCGGGCTGGGCCATCCGGTACACGGCCGATCCGAAAAGCGTGGCGCCGGCCGCATCGCCTTCGAGCGCGAACCGATCTCCCAGCTCGAACGGACGACCGGTGGACAACGCCACTTCGATCCACCCCGGACCGCCGTGCACGACGGTGCGCCAGCTCGGTTCACCCCCTGGAGCGAGGAAAGTGTCGAAGTACAGCGGTCCGGCCGTTTCCGACGTTTCGGAGAAATAGAGCTGCCCCGACACAGGCCCAGTACTCGCGCCCACTCGCCACTGGACGAGCATGTCGGTGGCGTCCCGGGGGAAGAACTGACCGTGGACACCCAGGCGGGCGTTCGCCAGCGGGAAGCTGACCACCCTCGCCAGGTCCGGCGGCACCGCCGGGACATGGTCGAACCCCGCTTCGGTGAGGGTGATCGTCCCGTCGTCGTTCAGGACCACTGGGCCACGGGCCGCGTAGATCGCGCGCGAGTAGCCGCCGTCGGCCAAGACGCGGGCGAACTCCCCGAGCCCGGTGATCCTCCCCTCCAGCGGAACCAGCAGTGGTGTCCACTCCAGATGCGGCGCCCGGCCATCGGCGAAGGAACCGAGAGCCGAGCGCACTCTCCCGCTGTCCCGGAGTGCTGCTCCGAGGCCGCCCGTCGCAGGCCGGCCATCGGAGCGCACCAAGTGAACACGGCCGTCCGCGTCGGGTTTGACGAAAATCGGCACGGCGTTGCTCCAGGGCACCGGAACGTCCTCGCCATCCGGTCCCTCGACCGAACGCACCCCTGCCGCGTCCTCGTGTTCGCCCCACGACCGCACCGCGTCCAAGGCCGCGTCGTCCCCCTCGTGGCGCACGAAGACCACCGTGGGTTCCTCGTCCGGCTGCGCGACGAAGTCCAACTCGACACGGTCCGCGTACAACCCCGACACGAGCGGGAAGACCCGTCCGGCCTCCGGCGCGTGGCGGGTCGTCGCGTACACCGGGTTGAAGAAACCCTCACGGGCCAGCGCCGCGCTGAAGTCGAACCGGACGTCACCGGGCCGGGCTTCCCCGTGCGGGAAATCGGCCACCAGCAGGATCGGCCAGTCCGGATCCGCCGCCAGTTCCTCTCGCGTCCCCTCTTCCTCGAGATACAGTCGCGCGATGTCCTCGCCCCCGGCGGGGACACGGACGTCGTCTCCTCGCAAGCCGATCGGCACCATGGTGTCGTCACCGGGCAACACCACCACCGTCGGAAAAGGACCGTCGTGGGTGGCGCCCCATTCCATGATGGCCGCCGCGGCCACTTCCCCGGCACCGTCCACTTCGGTCTGGTACCCCGTTTCGAAGAACGAGAAAGCGACACCTTCGTTGACGTACTGGACGTCGTCGAGCCGGACGCCGAAGGTCTCGGTGAACTCGGCTTCCCGCGGGACCCTGATCGTGCCTTCCGGTTCGAAGTGCGAGGGGCCTTGATAGAGGAACGAGTGAACGGGTCCCATCCTCGCGCTGAGCGCACCGAGGAACTCGGCGGTGAGTTCGCCGTCCCCTCCGTCCATCAGCAGCACGAGCGGAGGACGTGGCGAATCGCTCTGGAACCGCTGGAAGACCGCGCTTTTCTGGAGGTACCGGACCGTTTCGGCCGGATCGAGGTTCTCCCGGCCCACCCGGAAACCGGAATCCCCCTGCCACAGCGCCAAAACCAGTGGTGTCGGCCGGCGGTCGCCGGTGACCCGTGCCCACCGGGCAAGTTCGGCCGTTTCGGCGGGCCGGGACGGATCGGTGTCCCCGTGACCGGACTCTCGCAGGATGTATCGCATCGAGTGCACGCTGGAGTTGCGCCAGGCTGTCCTCGGCACCGCCGGGTCCACGTCGTCGGGAAGCAGCGCGATCAGGTTCTCTTCGCCGTACATGTTGGCCGCGACCAGGGCAGGCTCGGCCGAAGACGGCCCTGCTTCTGCCGTCGCCGGTTCCGGTATGGACACCGAACCGCCCAGAATCCCGCTCTGCCGGGGCCAGCCGACGAAGTCGATCAGCTGCCGAGCCCGGCTTTCCGCCGCCACCTGATCGAAGTAGTTGAACAGTTCCCAGGCGACCAGAAGGGTGGCGGCCTCGTGCCGCTCACCGTGGGCCTGGTGCAGGCGCGACGGTTCCCGCTCGACGAAGACCCGGGGAGGCTGGTGATACCGGTTCATGATCGCCCGCGCCTCGGCGAGCGCCGGAGCGTCCCCGACGGTCGGGAGAGCCGCTCGCGCGCCGGCGAGTTCGGCCGACAGTTCCGCCGGAAGCAAATTCTGGGGCGACGCATAGGCTTTCGGCCCGTACAGCCCGGAGAGGCCACGTTGACCGTCGACCCGGATCTGCACCACGCCGATCCGCCCGTCGGCCACCGGCCGGGTGAGGGCGGAGACCGCTACCCGCGTCAGCAGCACGTCGGCGGACGGCGTCACCACGTCCGCCGGATACTCCCCCAGCCTGGACCTGACGCTCCACTCGATGAGCCGCCCTAGTTCCGTCAGGCCCGTCGTGGAATCCGGCCCGACGAAGACCCCGGCCTGGACCTGAGGCAGCGCGTTCGGGCGTGCCTGCACCGCGGCGTCGACGAACCCCTCGATCATCGAACGGACAGCCAGGGAATCCGCCTGGTCGAGTCCGCCACGGACGTCGAGAGCGGACTCGAAGGTCACCCGCGCGCGTCCCCAGGTCTGCGCGATCTCGTGCTCGTTGAGCAAGGCGCCCGAGGCTCTCGCGACATCCGAGGGACGATAGTGAAGTCCCAGTGCCCCCGAAGCGGATTCCATCCCCTCGGCCCAGGAGCGCACCCAGCTCACCGGTGGCGGTCCGGTGTCGGCGACGACCTCGTCCCGCACGGCCGTCCAGAGCTCAGGAGGAAGCCCGCCGTTGCTGAGTACCGCGTCGAAATTCCGGGGACTGACGATACCGCGCTGCCGGATGTACCCGTTCAGATCTTGGGGTCCCGCCGCGGCGGACAAGGGCGGCCGCCAGGTGAGCCCGTCCAGCGGCGGAGGCGTACCGGGAGCGAGCGTGAGCGTCCCCGGCGGAAGATCGGGCACGTCACCGGAACGATCGCTGCCGTCGGGAAGGATGTGGACGCGCTCGTTCACCCGGTGCGGCGTCAGCGTGATGTGCGCGAGCGCGGGAACGGTCCGCAGAGCGGTGTTGAGCCCGGCGACGTTTTCCGGGGTCACGTCGCAGGCGTACAGCTCGATCTTCGAGATCTCACCCCAAGGAGCGAGACCCGCGAGTTCACCGGTGAACCGGCCGTAGTCCCGCGGAACCGGACGCCCGCTGGAATCGGGGAGGATCACCGAGCCATCCCGATGGTGTACGGCGATGGGGAGTACACCAGGCGCGTGACCGGCGAAAGCTTTGGTCACGTTGCCGAGGTACGCCGGATCGACGAAAGCGATACCGACTCCGGGCGCCAACGGCAGGGGGGCGGAAATCGACGTTCGCTCGCCCGCGATCGGCGCGACAGCGGTGGCGGGAGATTCCTCCAGCACCGTGGTGATCGGGCTTGCCTCGCTCTGCCGGTCGATCGTGTCCGCATAGGACGGTGGTGGTTCGAGGAAGAGTCGTTCCCCGGTGGTGAGCCCGTCGGTCTTGATGTCGGCTGCCGGGATCTTCAGCCGCGGCGCGCTCGGCAAATGATCCAACGCCGTCATCACCGCGTCCAACGACCCCGCACCACTGCCCGAGGAGCCATTACGGCCACCACCGAAACCCGACAACGCCCCCAGCATCCCCAGCCACGGACTCGCGTGCGGAGACCCCGTCGCGGCGTTGATCACCGGAGCGGTGATGAACACCACCCCGACCTGACCCGCCCCATACGACAAGTGCCCCAACGCCTCGACGGACCCCGGGATCACCCGCTTCGGCGACTCGACCGCCTTTTCCCCGCCAGCTGTGGCCTCCGGTGCTTTCTCGCCACCCGTCTTACCCGTCACCCCACCCGGAACCGCATCATCCACGGCGTCTGCGGCCTCCTTCGCCGCCACCTTCGCCACCACGTCCTCCGCCGCTTCCGCCGCGACCCTCCCCGCCGCCTGGCCCGCCCCCTCCAACGCCACACCCCGCAACCACACCGCACCCGCGTGGAAGATCCCGGCGAACGCACCCCCCAGCGCCCCGCCGACGAAGGTGCCCAGTAACGACTTCCCGTCCAGCTCCGCCCGTTTGCCCGCCGCGATCTGGCCAAGCTGGATCGACAGATCCAAACCCCCCATGATCCCCGCACCCGCCGCCGCGAACCCCGCCACCGGGACCAAAGCCCTGCCGACCCCCTTCGCGACCTGAACCCCCAGTTCCTTCGTCAGGCTCAATCCGGCCAGCGCCCGCATCTTCGCCACCAACGCACGCCACACCGCCATCAACGCCGCCCGCGCCGTCAAAATCGCCGCACCAGCCATGAACGCGAAAATCAGCGTCGCCAGCAAATGCACAATCGTCGCCAACGCCATCGCCGCCATCGCGACCATCATCACCTTGGCCTTCACCACATCCGCCGCGGCCGTCTTCGCCATCCCCGCCAGACTGCCCGACGCCTCCCCCAACGCCTCCACACCTGAAACCACATCCCGCCCCAGATACGAAGCGAAAAACTCCCCAGTCTGCCCCACCAGCGCCGCATCCACCCCGGCACCACTCGCCCGCAACGCGTCCTGATACTCCCCCGCCGCCACCTCGAACTCACGCCACGCCCGCTCCAACACCGACAACGCCACATCATTGCCCTCAGGCCACGACATCCCCAACGTCACCAGAAAGAACTTCTGCAACTCCGGGGGCAGCTTCACCGAACCACCGGCCATTTACTCTCACCTCCCTTCCCTGAAACAGAGGTTGCGAAAGCCACTTTCGCAACCTTTGAGTCACCATCGAGACCTCAGCCGAAAGTGGCGTGGCGGGCGCGGGGTCGTGAGTGGCGATTCGGGTTCTAACCCTCTTTGCCACTCACGACCCCGCACCGACCACGCCACCTGGAGCGAACACGCGCGCATCTCGCCCGGAGATGTTCTACTCACGCCTGATCGCCGCTGTCCGGCAAAACCGGTCAGCGATTGGTGAAAAGATCAATGACCTCGCTGGACGGCCGATATTTCACATAGGTGCAGCTCTCGAACGCGCCCGCCCACTTCCCCATCACGCAGAATCCCTCAGCCGCGGCGTAATTGGCGAACTTACCGCGGTGGACCAGATCCTCGGCAGAACTAACGGGAGCCGTCACGACCAACGCCGAGAAGGCGACCAGGAGAACACCAAGAGATTTCTTGACCATCACCACTCCGATACCGTCAATGAGCACACTCGACCAGGATATTTCGGCGGAATCATGCCAAAAGCACCGGTCACACCATAGAAGAACTTATGCGCCGCACGCTTCTTGGAGGGCTTTCACTCACGAAGGAGGAGCACCCAAGTGGGTCGTGAGTGGCAAGTGTCGTTAGAACGACACTTGCCACTCACGACACCGGCTAGACCGTACCCCCCACGAACGTGCTCGGTCGCGGCCAGCCGACCTCCCCGATCAGCAGCCTGGCGACGGAATCGGCGCTGTAGAGGTTCGCCTCGAAGCTCTGGTTCGTCTGTGCCAACTGGAAGGCGATCAGATCTCTCGCTGCCGAATAGCGTTCCTCGTGCGCCTGGTGGATCCGCGGTTTCTCCGGGCCGTCGAACTCCAGCGGAGGCTGGTGATACCGCTTCATGATCTGCTCCGCCTGGGTGAACAACTCGACGACTTCCGGGGCGGAGGGATCCCACTGAGCGATTTCCTGGCGCGCGGTCGCGAGCAGGTCCTCACGCCGTGGCAGAGGATTGTCGGGCTTCGAATAGGCCTCCGGACCGTAGAGCCCGGAGAGTTCACGCTGCCCGTCCACCCGGAACCGGGCGAGACCGCTCTCCTCATGCCCCTCCGGCCGCGTGATCACCTCGACCTCCACCCGCGCCAGCACCTGCTCCAGCGTGATCGTCACCACCTCTTCGGGGTGCTGCGCCAGCCGCAGGCGGGCCCTCTCCTTGACGAGAGCTTCCACCTTCGCGGCACCTTCCAACGCCTGGCCCGCGGCGAAGACCGCTCCACGGACCCGCGGCAAGGCGTCCGGGCTCGCCTGGACCGCCGCGTCGACGAACCCGTCGACCATCAGGTACAAGGACGCTTTCCCGTTGTAGGTCAGGTTACCGTCCTCATCGAGCCGATCCTTGAGGTTCACCCGGGCGTTCCCGCGTGCTTGCGCGACCTCCCACTTGGTAAGGCCGACGCCGGTGAGCTCAGCCAGCGCTTCGTCCTTGTACCTGAAGCCGTCCGGTCCCCTGACCGAATCCATGGACTCGACCCAGGCACGTACCCAATCCACCTCCACGCTGAAGGTGTCTTTCACTTCCAGCCCCAGTTCCGGCAGCAGAAGAGCGCTCCGGCTCAACTGATCGACGGTTCTGAACTCACGTTCCCGGACAGCTTCGTACCAGGTCGCCGCGCGTGCTTCACCGGATGCGGGCGGACGCCAGCCGGATAGAGCCCCGTAAGGAACATTTCCATCCAGCAGCCAGCCAGGAGCGGATTCCGACTCCGGCGTCGGCGTCAGGTGGCCAGCCTGCGACACCGGAACCGACGGCCCTGACGACGAACTCGCCGCGAACGGCTGCCCTGGCCCTTCGAGAGCGCCGGCCTTGGGCTGGACCGGACCCCCTTGCGCGATTCCCTCGCTGTTCGGCACCAAGGCGGCGAAGACGCGGGTGATCTGGTCAAGATCACGAGTGGCCAAGCTTTTCTGGCCGAAATCTCCCTCGGCCAGGTCGAACTTCACGTGAGCGACGGCCGGATGCTCATCCTTCAGCGCGTAAACGACGTCGATCGGCATGCGACGCGCACCCTCTGCCGGCAAGCTGTAGTGCTTCGACAGCTGTGACGCCTCGCTTCGCGCGAGCTTTTGGATCCCTGCCGCGAGTTCCTTCCCCCAAGACATTCCGTCGCCCTCGTGCTTTCCGCCGACGGTGATCCGGATCCGCACGGGTTCCGCGCCACTGATCACCCGCCAGACTGAGGCGCGCACGGCGGTGCGGACAGCCGCCTGCACGTTCTTCGGCAGGACATTTCCCGCGTCACGCGTGATCTTTCTCTGCGGGATGTGCTCGACCGCCAAGTCCGCCAAGGCGAGCTTCGGTGGCCGCGTCCCGTCCGCCCGGACCAGATGGCTGCGGGCGTCCAGTGCGGCACCCGCGATCTTGCCGCCGAGGTACACCACACTGGTAGGAGCGATGATCGCCCCATTGCCCCAGCGCGCCTTGACGGCTTCGATCAGCTTCTTGTTGTGTGCGACGTTGCAGGAAAGCAGCCGGAAAGGACGGTTCCGGTCAGGGTGGACGCGCTGGTACGCGGAGGCGGCGAAGAAGGCATCCGCTGCCGTGTCCCCCGTCACCGTGAACCGATCCCCCAGGTCGTAGGGAAGAGCAGCGGGCAACGCCATCCAGACATTCGCCCGGCTGCCGTGCACGATCGTACGCCAGCTCGGCGCACCACCAGGAGTGAGATGCGGGTTGCCGGGTTTCGTGGGGAAGTGGAAATACCCGCCGCTCAAGAGCGGACCGGTCCGCGCGTCGACCGTCGCGAACCGGACCAGATCGACGTGGTCTCGCGGGAAGAACACCCCGTGAACCGCCGAGTCGGGAGTCTTCAAGGGGTGACTGACGAACTGTGCGGGCGTGGGCAGGACCGCCGGCACGCGGTCGAAGCCCTGCTCGGTGAGCCTGATCTGGCGGAGGCTCCTGAGCTCCACGGGGCCTCTCGCCGCGACGGTTGCCCGCGAATAGCCACCGCCCGCGAGGTCTGTCGTGAACTTCTCCAGCTCGCTGAGCCTGCCCTCGACCGGGATCAGGAACGGGGTTCGCTCATCCTGCGGCCAAGACTGGCCGTCCGCCTCCCTTCCCAGTGCCATACGGAGTTCCATACTGTCACGCAACGCCAATCCCGGTTCTCCGACGGCGGGTTCGCCGTCGGAGCGCTTCAGGTGGATCCGGCCGGCGCCGGCAGGCTTCACAAAGATCGGAAGGGCGTTGTGCCAGGGAGTTTCCACCTTCTGGCCGTCCGGCCCCAGAACCACCTGCCCCATGGTCGAGGCCGCGCCACCTGCCCAGGCCTGAACCTGTCGCAACGCGATCTCGTCCCCCTCATGCCGGACGAAAAGCGCCGCGGGCAGCCTGTCTGGGCCGAAGACCAGTTCGGTTCTGACCCGGTCCGCGAACAACCCTGAGACCAGCTGGAACCCGCTCGACGCGTCGCTGTTCGTGGCATACACGGAGTTGAACAAGCCATGGGCCGCCAACGTCGCGCTCACATCGAACCGGATCCCACCGGGCCGAGCCTCCCTCGCGTCGAAGTCGCCCACGAGCACCACAGGTTTGCGCGCGTCCGAGGCCAGTACCTGCCGTGCGCCCGGTACCGAAAGGAACAGCTCCGCGATCTCCCGTCCACCGAGCGGAAGCCGGACGTCGCGTGACCGCACGGCGACGTGGGCCACCGTGTCGTCACCGGGTACCACCATCACCAGCGGGGCAGGCTCGGAGCGAGCCGTCCCCCATTTCGCCGTGACCGCCGCGGCGATCTTCCGCGCCGTGGCCGTGGCGGGGGCCCCTGCCGTCCCGGACAGGGTGAACACGTCAGGCCCGGCCGAGAGCTCAAGATCGGGGAGCGGCGCGACCAGGCTGTAGCCGACCCGCGGAGACTGCGGGAACCTGAGACCTCCTTCGGCCATCACGTAGCGCCCCTGATAGCTGACCAGTTGCACCGGCCTGACCATGCCGATGAGGGCGTTGAGGAACTCACCGACCCTCTGATCGGATACCGTCTGGTTCTCCGAGGAGAGAACAATGATGGGCCGTCGCACCGGTTCTCGCAGATAGCGCTGGAAGGCCTCGCTGTCGTGAAGACGGCGCATGGTCTCCGCCGGAGTGAGAATTTCCGGGCCTACCCCGAACCCGGATCCACGCGGCCAGAGCCTGAGCACGAGCGGAGACGGACGATGGTCGGTGACGAGCGGCGCCCAAGGGGCGAACTCGACTTGGGTTTCCCCATACTGGTTGATTTCCCGCCGGATCATTCTCAGCGAATGCGGAGTCGCGTTCGCCCATGAACCGCTCACCACGGCCGCGTCCACGTCGTCCGGCAGCAAGGAGATCAGGTTTTCCTCACCGTACAGATTCCGTGCGGCGACCACGGAATCACCGGCATGGGTGGCCGCGTTCGTTCCGAGGACGAGCGCGCCGGGGGCGACGTCGGCGCCTCGGTGATCGCCACTGATCCGACCGTTGGGCAGGATACGCACGCTCCTGTTCGGCAGGCGCGTGGTAACCGAGATTTCAGCCAGCGAGGGTATGTCGCGCAGAGCGGCCCGAAGGCTGAACACCTCGGCCTGCGTCACATCGCAGGCGAACAGCTCGATCTGCTCGATGGCCCCCCAGGACACAAGCTCGGCGGGTACGCGGGCAAGCACCTCCGCGAGCTCACGCGAACTGTGCGGTACCAGGCTCCCATCGGCTCGGGGAAGGTCCCATCGACCCGCCCGATGATGAACCACCAAGGGAAGCGCGTCGGTTCGGGTCGGGGCGAAGGCCCTGCTGACGTGGGTGAAGTAGGCAGGGCCGACAAAAGCGACACCGGTGTTGTGCTCCAACGCCAGGGCGGCGACCCTGCCCCCGGCAGGTGAGTGCAGGGCGAACAGGCCCTTCGACGGCACCGGGGCACCACCCAGTCGTGGCATGCCGACGACATCGCCCAGCAGTCTGGCCGTTTCCTCGAGTTCTTTCAGCTCGACGCGGGCCATCAATCCGGAGGCGATCAGCTCCACAGCCCCCTCATAGCGCAAGCGATGTGCTCGGTGCAGCGGCGGTTCCTGGCCGGCGAACACGCGTGGAGGCTGGTTGTACCGGTTCATGATCTCCCTGGCTTTGGCGAAGACCGGTTCGTCCGGCTTCGTCAGCGCCAGCCTTTCCCGTGCCTGGCTCAAAAGCCTCGCGCGGCCGGGCCAGGGGTCGTTCGGATCGGTGAACGCTTCGGGCCCATACAATCCGGACAGAGCACGTTGCCCGTCGACACGAAGCCGCACCTTGCCGATCTCGACGTCACGCCGCGGGCGGGTGATCACGGAGATCGAGATCTGCCCCGAAAGCTGCTTAGCCGTCAGTGGCACGGCACCCGCGGGGTACTCCTCCAGCCGTTGTTCGACTGTCTTCTTCACCTGTGAACGCACCAAGTTCGCCCAGCCGGATTGGCCCTTCGGGACGACCACCTCACCACGTACTCGAGGCAGCTCGCCAGGATGGGCGCGCGCGGCGGCGTCGACGAAACCCTCCACCATCATGTGGATATGGCTACGCGCCTCCTCGGGCAGCTCACCACGGCCGAAGTCGAGCCTGGTCTCGTAAGCAATCCTCGCCCGGTGCCAGGCCAGCTGGGCCCCCGCCGAGTTCAAGGCGAAGCCGGACAGCTGCCGTATTTCGTCCCGGCCATAAGGGCCCGTCGGTGTCAGGTCGTCGGCCCGGGCCAGTCGCGGGCGTTCGGCATGGGCCATTTCCTGCGCCCAGTCGCCCGCCCAGTTCAGCGGGGTCGAATCCGGATCCAGAATGAGCTGCATCCGCACCAGGTTCCAGATTTCCTTTGGCAACCCGAGGATTTTCGTCCCCGTGGACAGGAAGTCGTCGAAGCGGGCCTGGTTGACGATACTGCGGTTCCGCACGTACTCGTTCAGCGTGCTCGGTTCCGCGCCGTCGAGGAACGGCCGCCAGGCAAGCACGTCCGGCGGCGTGAGTGTCCGGCCGAAGGCGGTCGGCTCACGTCCCACGAGCCCGCTCAGCGGGGTGGGCCTGGTCCCGGTCACCGTGCCCTGGGAATCGACCTCGACCCGCCCACTCCATCGGGAGAGGTATACGGCGGTGGTCAAAGCCGTGCGGAAGCCCGCGAAGAAATCCCTGACGGACTCTCGGGCCGATGGCGCGAGAGTGAGTGTTCCGTCCGGCAAACCGGTCATGTCACCGGTGACGACGGTGCCCTCAGGCAGGAAATGGACCCGCTCTCCCAAGAAGTAGGCCTCGACCTTGAGATGCGACAAAGCGGGAATCTCGGCAAGCCCGGCCTGGAGCCTTCCTGGCGCCTCCTTGGGAAGATCGCAGGCGTAGAGCACGACACGGGAGAACTTCTGCCATTCGATCAGCCTCGCCGGCATGCTGGCGAGGCTCTCGGCCAGCACCCGATAGCCGGCTGAGCCACGCTGACCGGCGGAATCCGGGAGACTGAACCGGCCGTCCCTGTGGTGCACCACAACGGGAACGGAATCGTCCGTGCGTTCGGCGAATGCCTTCACGACGTTGCCGAAGAAACGCGGGTCGACGAAGGCCACACCGGTGTTTCGCGGCAGCGCCAGCGCGGCCACTTCACGATCGGCGGACGGATGTCCGGTGATGACACGACTCAGGGTCGGTACCCCGTCGATCCGGCTCGGTCGTGGCCACCCGACGTCCGGTACCAAGTTTTCGGCGACTCTCACGGCCAGAACCGCAGACCTGGGATCCGAGCTGTACAGCATCCACGCGATCAACTCCGTTGCCGCGAGGTGACGTTCCCGGTGCGCCTGGTGCATACGTGGCGGCAGACCAGCGAACTCCTGAGGCGGCTGGTGGAACCTGTCCATGATTTCCCGTGCCCGGCTGAACTCCGGGCTGTTCCGGTCCACTCCCGCGAGCTGTTTCCGCGTCACCGCGACAAACGTCTTGAGCCGAGGAAGCGGGTTCTTCGGGTCGGAATAGGCCGACGGACCGTACAGCCCGTTCAACTCACGCTGCCCGTCGACCCGGACCTCGACGACTCCGATCCGCGGGTCCGCGTCGGCAAGGGTGAGCGCATGGACGGAGACACGTTCCGACAACTGCTTCGCCGACGTCGTCACCGTGTTCTTCGGGTATTCGGCCAACCTGGCGTTGATCGTCGAGTCGATCCGGGCGAGCAGGCTGGTCACGGTCACGGCCCCCAGAGAACGCGGACCGACGAACACCTCACCTCGTATCGAGGGTAAGGACTCCGGCCGCGCCTGTACCGCGGCGTCGACGAAGCCCTCGACCATGAGCTTGATCTTGCGCGAAGCCGGTTCGTGAAGAGTGCCGAAATCGGTCGTCCGCGTCTCCAAGTAGGCCCGGGCTCGCCCCTTCGCCGCCCCAATCTCCCAGGGACTCAGGACGTTTCCAGAGGCCTCCGCCGCTCGCTCGTCTCCGAGCCGATGCACGCTCGGGGATCCGGCCCAGTTCCTCGCCAGTTCCGGCGGCACCGCGTCGAGTTCGAGCTGGTCCTGCACCAGCTTCCACAGCTCGACGGGCATCGGCGTGGGGTTGTTCTTACCCATCAACAGCTTGAGGTTCTTGTCGTTGACGAGGCTGATGTCCCGCACCTCGTCCGCCAGGGTCTTTCCCGCCGGCGACGGTGTCCAGTTGACCAGGTCCGCCGAGGCGGCCGGTCCCCCACCCGAGGTTTCCGAAGTGCCGACGCGACCGTCGGAATGGAGATGGATCCGCCCGTCCCGCCAGGAAGCGATGGAAAGGTGCGTGCCGACCGCCCAGGAGAAGAGCGTGCCGGGGAGATCGGCCACCGACGCCAACGTGGTCTTTCCCGGCAGCATCGAAGCGAGGAGAGCCTGAGAGTTTCTCGCGTTCGCGTACGGAGTGCCCCGGCCGTCGTGGACCGTGACCAAGTCGCTGCTCGCGGCCGGACCGGTCGCCTGCCGCACCACCGCGGGAACACGCTCCGGTCCGCTCTCTTGCCGGGCTTTGCCCTTCCCGGAGACGGTGTCCCGTTGCGCAAAGAGCGATTCAGGAGCCGAAACCTCGTGCTCGGCCACCCACGAGACGAACTCCTGAGGAGTCAGCTCGGACCGCGAGGCGTCCGACCCCACTTCGAACAACGGCCCGTCATCCGACAGCACGGCCCATACCCGCACCGGGCCACCGGCGGAATCGAACATCCGTCCCTCGGTGCCTGCCAACCGCTCCCACAATCCGGCCAGCGCGTCACCGTCCGGCAACCGCGACGCCACGTCGACCATCCGCTCGGATCCCGTGGACCTCGACGAACCGGCTTCGCTCGCCTGCCCGGCTCGATCATCGCGCGGCGCACCGCCCAGAAGCCTGCTTTCCCGGGGCCAGCCCACGGTGGCGACCAAGGCCCGGGCTCGTGTTTCCGCCGCCCATACCTCTTCGCCCGGAATGATGGGCACCACCCGGACCAAGTCCCAAGCGACGAGATCGTTGGCGGCCCGGTGACGCTCCCGATGCGCCTGATGCAACCGAGGGGGTTCCTGGTCGGCGAACACGCGAGGCGGCTGGTGGTACATGTTCATGATCTCGCGCGCCTGGGCGAACGCCGGATGATCCTCGGCCATCCGGACGAGCACCTTGCGTGCCTCTTCCAAGTGCGTTTGGTGCGAGGGAAGCGGGTTGGCCGGGTCGGTGTACATCTCGGGGCCGTAGAGCCCGGACAGCCTCCGCTGCCCTTCCACCCGCACCTGGACGACCCCGATCCGAGGGTCACCGTCGGGCCTGGTGACCGCGGTGATGGACACACGGGCGAGCAACTGCTCGACCGACAACGACCTCACGTGCGCCGGATACTGCTGTAGCCGGGAATCGATCTTGTGCCCGGCCACCGTCCGCAGATGGGACACCCCGGTGGACGAGCCCGGTGCGACGAAGACCGCGACCTGGATTTCCGGAAGTATCCGTGGGGGCGGCTGCAACGCGGCGTCGACGAATCCGTCGATCATCAGGCCGATGGAGAAGTGCCGGTCGATTCCGTCGAGCTCACCACTGGCGCTCAGGCGGGTTTCGAAGGTGGTTCGCGCGCGATTCCATGCCTGCTGCACCTCGGAGGGGTTCAGCAACCCTCCCGAAGCCGCCGCGACACCGTACGTCCCGCCGAACCGTGCTTGGAGCGGCTGGCGTGGGCTCATGTTCTCGGCCCAGGCCCGTGCCCAGCTTGCCGGTGTCCCGTCGTTCCTGAGGTGTTCTCGTACCATCTCCCAAAGTTCGAGAGGCATCATGGCCAGCGCGTTGGACCCGATGAAGCCGTCGAAGTTGCGCTGTCCGGCGATGGTGTGGTTCTCCGCCACGTACGCGTCGAGGGTGCGCGGCCCCGGCGTATCCGGAAACGGTGGCTGCCACGCGATCACATCGGCGGGCGGAGGCGGCTCTTCCGGCGTCGTGGAAGCCGCGGCCCTCGACGAACCGGCTTCCGTCGACGGAGCAGGCTGGTCGGCCCGCGGCGCGCCGCCCACGACTCCGCCTCGACGTGGCCAGCCCACCGCCGTGACCAGGCCACGCGCCCGCTCGATCGCGGCCTGCTCGCCATTCCAGAGCAGTTCCCAAGCGACCAGGTCCGTGGCGGCCCGATGACGTTCCCGGTGTGCCTGGTGCACCCGCGACGGCTCCCGCTCCACGAAGACCCGGGGAGGCTGGTGCAGTCGATTCATGATCTCTCCGGCCCGGGCGAGAACCGGAGCACCGTCGGCCAGCCGCGCGAGATCCGCACGCGCCTGGTCCAGCTCCTTCCAGTGGCGACTCGGGCGATCGCCCGGCAGGGAATAGGCCTCGGGACCGTAGAGACCACTCAGCGCACGCTGCCCCTCCACATGGACCTGCACGACACCGATCTGCGGATCGCCCTCGGGACGGGTGAGCGCGGAGACCGACACCTGGGCGAGCAGCTGGTCCGCCGTGACCGTCACCACGCCAGGCGGATAACTGCTCAGCCGCAGCCGGATCCGGGACTCGACCACCGCGCCGAGCCCGTCGGTACCGGCCAGGGAACCCGGCGCCACGAACACCGCGCTCCGCACTCGCGGCAACGAAGCCGTCGGCGCCTGCACCGCGGCGTCGACGAACCCGTCCACCATGTACTCGATACGAACCCTGTCCTCCGCGGGGATCGCGTGGTGCTCGTCCAGGCGGGTTTCCTGCGAAACCCTCGCGCGGCCCCACGCCTGCGCGACCTCCCAGGCGTTCACCACGTGACCCGACTCCCGGGCGAAGGTGTCCGCCTCGTGGAAGCTTCCCAAGGGGTGGTGGGGAGAACCCGTGCCTTCGAGCCAGGCGCGGACCCAGCTCTCCGGCATGGGCTCGCCCATGCGATCCCGCACCTCCGGCGACTCGCCGCTCCCTAACCTGGCGGCCAAACGGCTGTTCAGGTCGGAGACCGCCAACTGGCGCGCGTGACCGAGCAATGTGCTTCCGGAGTCCCCGGGACGCCAGGTGAGGAACTCGGCCGGGGGAACCCCGTCCTCCCCGAACCGCGCCACCGACAACCCCGGATCGGCCGAAGCCGGGTCGGCCAGGACCGGGACGATGGCGCCCGGCGGAGTCAGCGAAAGCGTCCCGTCCGGCAACGCGCGCTGATCACCGAAGAGCACGTCGCTGTCCGGCGTGATGTGGATGCGCGTGTTGAGCTTGATCGCTTCGACATCGAGGTGTGCCAGCACCGGCAGCTTGACCAAGGCGGCCTTGAGCTTGCTCAAGCTCTCGTTCGTCAGATCGCAGGCGAAGAGGGAGATCTTGGAGAATTGCACCCACGTCACCAGGCTCAGCGGTTGGCTCGCGAGCGCCTCGGCGAACTTGAAGGGGTCATGGGGGATCTCCCGCTTCCGCGCGTCCGGCAGGAAGAACCGGCCATCGCGGTGGTGAACGGCCACCGGGATCCGGTCGTCCGGGTGGTTTTCGAAGACCCCCGTCAGGTTGCGAGTGAAAGCCGGGTCGACGAAAGCCACACCCAGGTTGAGCGGCAAGGGCAGAGCGGTGATCTCGTCGGCCGGTCGCCGGACCGGAGCGGCTTGGGCACCGAGTCCGCCCACCGTCAGGTGCCCGTCCGAGGTGACGAGGAGCGGCGCCTTCCCCCGCTCGAACTCGTGGCGCACGGTCGCACCGAGGTCGCGGCTCAACGCGGAACCGAGGAGCTCCAGATCCGCCCGGTCGCGTCCGGACAGCATGATCTCGTCGGCGTGGTTCCACGCGCTCCCCCGCAGCGCCGCCGCCAGCTGGTGGGGCTGTGGCCGCTCGCCGTCCTTGGCCAGGACCAGCTCGAACATCCCCGGCCTCGCCGTACCTGGCACCGGCCGGGAATCCCGCGCCCCCGCCCAGAGCCCCCCGCTGAACGGGACGGTCAGCAACGGCCCATGGGTCCGGGCCGCCGGGAAGAGGGAAAGAGGGGCCGCGAGGCCCTTTTCTTCCGCCCAGTCCCTGAAGGCGGCCGGATTCAGCTCGACCGGACGGCCTTCCGGGTCCGTGACGGCGAAGACCTGTCCGTCGGCGGACCTCCTCGCCTGAACGAACACCGCGAGTTCGGCACCGGCCAGCACGTGTCCCGCCCCGGCCGCGAGCCGCTCCCAGAACGCGGCCAGCTCGACTCCGTCCGAAAGCCAGGAAGCCAGGGGAACCCGGGACGTGAGTTCACCCGGCCTCGACGGAACATCCGACGCGGGCAGCACTCCCTCCGCGACGTAACGGGCGTAGGCGTCCGCGCGCGCGGCGTGCGTCTCCAGGCCGACACCGGCCACGACGGCGAACTGCTGCATCGCGTTCGCCCACTGTTCGCTGAGGCCGTGCCAGGCCTTCGGGTCCTGCCGCTCCCGGTCGGCCAGGTCGGCAGTCGTATCGAGCGCCTTGCGCAGGGTCTCCCTGATCGCCCTCGCCGCCTTGACGAGCTGTTCCTCCCGCGCGGGCTGGACCTCCAGCCCGGCGTAGCGGTCGCCGTCGTTGAGGAACCTGGTGACCCCTGCGACGCCGAGCACGATCAGCCCGGTGAGCAGGGGCACTCTCGCCCGCAGGGCGGAGTTCACCGCGGCTCCGGCCGGGGCCCGGCGATCCGGTTCGAGTTCACCTGCCGCGTACAGCGCTTCCTTCACCGCGTCCGGATTGGAGAGCAGAGTGTGGAAAGCCGGGTGCTGTAGCAGGTAGTCGCGCCCCACCCGGGGCAAGTTCACCGTGGCAAGGTGGGCCAGCCGGGTCAGGAGCGCCTCGTCCTTTTGCGGGCCCAGACCGGCGAAAAGGCCTCCCTCGCGGAAAGGGTTGTTCTCCTGTTCCAACTGATGGGCAAGGGTGTCCAGCAGGCGTCCGAAGGTCTCGGGGAACACCGGCCGGATCGTCTGCCGGTGTGTGACGCCGTCGATGTCGACCTCACGGACCGGGATGTTCCCGGTGGTGAACATCGCCCCGCGGACCATGTCGAGGACTTGGCGGGCGATCGGCGCGGGGACGTTGTCGAGCGCGGTCTCGAGGCGCTGGAAGCGCTCGTCGACCTCCACCCGGACGGCGGGCCGGTCGGTCGTTCCGCCCAAGGCGGCGAATTCCTTGCGCAGGATCTTGAGATCTTTCTCCCGGCTCACGGCGCGATGCACGGAGGTGGCGTCGCTTCGCGCCTCGCCGGCGGGATTCCTGGCACTCGCGGCTTTGATCGTCCGGTCACTGGCGAATGTGGACGTCCGGCTGATGGCGGTGGGCACCCTGATCGCGATCGACGGGATGCCCGGCGCGAGCCCGCCGCGGGTCCCGGCGGGCGGCTCCAGACCGAGCGCGGCCAGCCCCGCGCGGTCGACGAGCAGATCGATCCGGCCATCCGGGCCGATCCGGAGGGGTTTGCCCTCCTTCCCGTTGGCCTGCTTGAAGATCATCGTGAAATCCGGGACCGCGCTGACCCAGAAGACACCATCGCCCCGGCCTTCCGGGGTCCCGCCGAGTTCGATCGGGACCTCTTCGGCGGGAGCTCCGAACTGCCGTTCCTTGCCGAGTTCCCCGACCAGCCCCGAGACCGGCCCACCGAGCAGCCCGCCCGAGACCGTGCCCTCGTGCGAGCGCTCGACGGTGGCCTTCGTCGCGGCGTCGCGGCCGACGGTCAGCGACGCGCCCTCGATCTCCCGGACGAGGTACCGGTCCCCCAGATCCAGCTTGATCCTGACGGAGTCGATGGTCGTACGGCTGCCCACGTCGACGAGGTAGCCGTCCTCGGACAGCAAGGACGGCAGGCGTCGTCCCAGCAAGGGCGCCTGCGTGGCGACCAGGACGGCGAACGTGCGCTCCGCGTTCATGCTTTCGACGGTCTTGTGGATCTCCGCGTAGAGTTTCGGCGCCTCGACGGGGAACCCCCAGAGCGCCGCGTCGTCCGGCCAGGAGGCACCGCGCCCATCGTCGGCCCAATGCTCGCGCAGAGAGCCGGTCATGGTCGGCGAGGGAGAGCCGCTGTCGGTCAGGAAAGCGGGCAGCGTGGAGCGCACCACGGCGTCCAAGGTCGACGGACTCAGCTTTTCGATTTCCCGCACATGCTGATGGCGGATACCCGGCACGTGGCGGGCATAGACCCCGGACCTAGCCCAGGGATGGACCTCCACCCAGACCTCGAGATCGTGGGTCCGCTGCGTCGCTTTGCCGTTCCAGGCGAATTTGACGGTCGTGGCGGCGGCCCACTCAGGTCCGCGGAAGGTCGTCCGCGCTCCCTGCACCCCGGCGTGCGGGGCGATCGCTTGGTCCAGTCCGAGTTTCGACGACCCGGTGAACTCCGGAATCGGCAGCTTCGGCGTGCCCTCCGCGGTAACGCCGTAGGACTTCTCCCAGGCGACGCCGTCACGGTGCCGCGTCGTCGTCGTACTGGACGACTCGACGCGGTAGTCGAAGCCGGCCGGATTCTCCTGGCCATGCGGCAACCTGGCCTTCAGTACCAATACTTGTTCGAGCTTTCCCGAGTCGAGGAACCGCCTCCCGAACCGCACGGCGCCACCACGGAGCATGGCGCGCACGGTGTCGCCGAAGCCGCCGAGCGCGAGGTGCGTCCCGAGACTTCCCAGCATTTCGTCGTGCAGTTCCCTGAATTCGCGCTGGACCTTCGGCTCGGTGATCTTGGCTTCCCAGGCGCGCAATTCCGTCGTCAGGTTCGCGATCAGCCGAGGCACCACCGACGAGTCCGCCGGGTCGAGATCACCAAGGATGTCTTCGGGGCCGTTACCGGACGAGGACCGGGCCTGAGTCCCGGCGGAGAGAGCCTTCTGGTCGTCCGGGTGCAGCTTCTTGAGTTCAGCGGGCGGGAGTTCGCCGATCTCGGCGAGCGCCGACGCGGGAACCCAGCGGAGTTCCGCCATCGGGACGTACTTCTCCAGAGACCGGCTCTTCGCTTCTCCGGTATGCCGTCCGCCGAGCATCCCGGTGCGCCCTTCGAGCACCGACAGCGCCAAGCGGTGCCGGTGATCCCAAGCGACCAGGTAGCCACGCTCGGTCGTCTCGCGGTGGGTCTCGTCCACCACCGTTTCGGAGCCGTCGTCGCTCCGCTCGCGGGCCAGTCCTGCCTTGGCTTCGGCACCGACGGTCGCCAGGCCACCGGTGGGCACCGTGGCCTTGGCGGAGGCTCCGGCACCGAGTTTCCTGCGCTCCTCGGGGGACAGCTCCGTCGTCGTCCGTGTCGTGTCGGCGAAAACGTGCGCGTCGTCCCGGCGGAGAATCTGCGGCTCCAGGAGATCCGTCTTCAGTTCCGCGGTGCCGTGCAGGTCGCGGCTACCGGTCGCGAAGAAGCCACCTTCGTTGAAGCTGTCCAACGGAAGCACGTCGGATTTGGCGGTCAGCGGCAGCCTGGCCTGACGTGCGGCGTGGCCGGCCCAGGTTTCGATCTTCTGCTGCGAGGCGTCGCGCGCGGACTCACCCTCGTGGTGAATCCCGAGCGGTGTGGGCTTTTCCCCGGCCGCGAGGTGCTTGACCGCGCCGGCGACCCGATCGCGGGTCCGGTCCGGTTCGGGCAGCAACCCCGAGAACCCTTCGATGATGGTCGCCGGGAAGTCCAGGAGGGCTTGCAGCGAGTCGAGCTCGGAGCGGACCGGCCGTCCTCCCGGCCTCAGCGCCGAAGTGTTCAACCCGGCTTGATCGCCCCAAGTGGTTTCGTCGAGATGCTCGATCCCCACCCCGACCCTGACCCCCCGCCGGGCCGGCGCCGCCACCTGGAGCCGTGCCTGGAGTCCGGGAATCGGTACCCCGGCCTCCGGATCCTCGAACTCGAGCTCCTTGTCGATGTTCGCCCAATCGGTGCCCACCCGGAAGTTGAGGGTCATCGGGTAGTTGAAGAGGTGGACGGCGTCCGCGCCGCCGGGCCAGCCCTGTTCCTTCCGGATTGACTGGCCGACGTTCCAGGCCCGCTCGTGTTCCCGCGAAGCCGACACGGACCCGAGGATCGTCACCGGCCCGGCGTCCGCCTCGACCTCGATCGACAGCATGCCCTCCCGCAAGCGGGAACTGCCGACCTGTGAGGTCTCACCGACGGCCACCTTGCTCGCGAGCTCTTTCCACGTGGCCTGCTTGACGTAGTGTCCACGCCCTCGCGCCACCTGGGCGTCGATGAAGAGACTCCGCTCCCCGGGTAGCGGCATGCGCGTTCCGGCGACCAGTTCCCGCACTCGCCCGGGTTCGCCCAGCAGCGCGGCCAGGTCGTCCTGCACCGCCTGGCTCTGGTGGTCGGTGATCTCCTCCTCGCCCCGCAGCACGGCCGCCACGATGCCCGCGATGGTCTTCCGATCGCTTTCGGCGATCTTCCAGTGCGATGCGGCCCTGTCTGGCACCTCTTTCACGGTCATCCCCGCTTTGGAGGACGCCTGGCCGTCACTGCCCGAGCCGAAGGCCATGGAGGATTCCGAGTCCATCTGCCCCGCCTCGGCGAGATAGACGTGCACGGACCCGGGCACCACCAGTTCGTACACCCGGCCATCACGGGTCGACGGCCGCCGGCCCGCGCTGGAGCCCGAACCACGGCTGACCGGGCGATCGCCGGATTCCGGCATGATCGTCACGGCGAACGGGAAGTCCTCATCGTGTTTTTCGAACGCGCCGTGGAGCTGTTCGATCGATTCGTGTTCGAGGCTGGTGGCGTGACGCTCCGAATCGGAGGCGGACCGCGCGTAGGAGGCGTTCACCGAAACCTTGGCGCCGACCAGGTCCGAGAGCGATTCACCGAATCCGCTCCCGAGCGATCCGCCCCATTCCCGCGTGCCGCTCCGCTCGTCCGTGTCGAGCGCGCTGCTCGACCGGCGATGACCGATCGAACTCTGGCTGCCGCCCGCGTGGGAGGAATGCGGCCGCGACCCTGCTTCCGGTTTGTGCCTGCGGACCAGGATTTCCAGCCGTTCACGGTGCCTGAACTCGAACGTCCGTTTCGCGAGACCGCCGGTGACGAGTTCCTTGCCGTGGTCGCCACCGAGATTGTCCAGCCAGGTCTTGAGGGCGACGACCTCGCCGTCACGCCGTTCTTTGAGGTCGAGCTGTTCGACGATGGCGTCGAAGACCTTCTTCGTCCCCTTGAGTTCGACGTGCTTGATGCGTTTGTGCACTTCGGCGAAGTCGATCGCCCGCTGCCCGGAGGGTCTGCCACCGGCCGGATCGGCCGGGGTCAGCGGTTCCACGGGTGCGTTCTTGGGCCAGTCGAGTTCGAGGTCGAGGACCACTTCGTCGCCCGGGTCGCGCTCCCGGGTCCCCCGTGAGTGCGCCTTTTCGAAGACCTTGACCCGATACGTCACGTCATGCCGCGAGCGAGTGCCTTGCCGTTGTTCGGTCACGTCGAACGCGCTGCTCGACGTCCGCTTCGCCACGACGCCGCTCTGGGAAGCCGAGCCGATCCCCCGGATCCCGCCGGAGACGGTCACCGGCCCGGCGGGAGCGCTGAAGCTCGTCGGATTCACCGGTGTCCGCTCGATCTGGTCGGCGGCCTGGATCGTTTTCGCCAGATGCTCGCTCGACGTCACCGATTCCGTCGTCCGGTCGATGGGATTCCGCGCCGTGTCGATGGCGTGCACCTCGACGGTGACGTTCAGCCGAGGGCTGATGTCCTGCTTCAGGCCGTCGAGAGTCGCGCCGAAATCCGCGAGCTTGGCGTCTGAAAGGTTTTCCCGCACCCACTCTTCGTACTTGGGCACCTTGGCCAGAACGGCCGCCCGGATGGGTTCGAAATCCGGTACCGCGACCAAGGAAGGACGGACGAGCCGGGCGTACCCCGCCCGCGCCTCGGCGTCGCTTTCGATGAGCGTGGGCATCGAAGGCGAGAGCGGGAGGGTGCCGAGCGACGGGTTCGACCTCCGCCACAATCCTCGCGTGCCGCTGTCGGATCCCTGGGAACGCGGCCGCGACCCGGACGAGCCGCGGCGGTGGGTCGACAGCGGCGGCGGTGGGTCGGGGTCCTTCTTGGGTTTCGGGGCTTCGGCGGGCCGGTGCATCGAGTTGTACGGCTCGCTGGAGACGACGGAGGTCGAGCCGGCCCGCGCCGGGTCCGGGTTGCGGAGCCCGCCGCCGTGGTCTCCGGCGGCGAGGGACAGTCCGTCGAGAACGGCCATGGTCTCGCGCGCGATGAACCGCTCCGTCTCGGGGGATGGCCCCATGATGCCCCGCACCTGCTCGCGTCGGGCGCCGGCGGTCGCATCGCGATAACCGTCCTTACCGCCCGCGGCGTGGATGATCTCGTGCAGCATGGCGCCCGTACCGGAACCGAGGAACCACTGGACCTGGTTGGTCTCGCCTTCCCCGTTCTTGACGGTGACCGGAAGGCTCTCCCCGGAGTACCGGTCCCAGCCCTCGGCGAACCCGTCCGCGGCAACGGCTTCCAGACGCAAGTGGGCCCGGTCGCCGTTGCCGAGACGCAAGAGGTGCGGATCGGTGGCGGCTTCGAGCGTGGCGAGTTCCTTTTGCAGCGACTCGATGAGGGTTTCCCGGGTCTTCTGATCGACGTCGTCGGAAACCAGGGCCAGCGGGACCGCGATCTCCCGGATCCAGGTCCCGTTGGCCACCTGGCCCCGCCGGACGGTGAACCGGATCTGCGTGATCCGGCCGCCCAGCTTGCCGTCGTCGCTCTCACCTTTGGCGTAGGGCTCGAAGCGCTCCGCCTTGTAGGGCGTCGCCGTCAGTGTCCCTCGCAGTTTTTCCCACTCCGCCCACTCCGCGCGGCCCATCCGCGCCGGGGGCTCCTCGCCGTGGACCGCGGTGTGCGGGGTCTCGTCGACATAGGCGACCGGGATCAGCAACGCCTCGTCGGAATCGGCCTCGTCGCGGGTCTGTCCACGGTTTTCGTCGCGTCCGACGCCGGTGGCCGGACGTCCCGGCGCGTCGGCCGTGACCGAGGTCCGGACCTCCGCCGCCCGTGCGATCGGTTCGGCGATCTTCCTGTCCGGTTCCAGCCGCGCGGGCGCCGGGCGGCTGGACGTGTCGGACGACTGAGCGGTGTGCGCGGCCGCCTCCGTGACCGGCTTGCCTTCGACCCGGGCAGGGGTCGCCGCGCCCGATCGTCCGCTCTGTGCCCCTGCGGTCTCGACCTTGGGCTCCGTGAGTTCTGTCTTCCCTGGCCTGGCAGGCAGGTCGCCGGTCGTGCGTTCGGGAGCGGATTTCTCCGGGAGAGTCGCGCGGTCGCTCGTCGTTGTTTCGGCGGCCGCCGGACGGGTGACCGCCGGCTGCGGCCGGTTCTGCGGGCTTTCCGCCGCGATCGGTGCGGGTTCGGAAACCGCAGGTGCTTCGGGAGCCGGCGCGGGCTCTGTGGTGGTGGTCGCGGGAGCACTCTCGACGCGCTGCGGGCCGGTCGACGCCGTGTCGACGGCCTTCGCCTCGGGTACCTGTGCGGAAGTGGCCACGTCGGTGTCTCGCGCGGCCGCTGTTTCGGACACGGCACCGGGATTCCGCTCCGGCGCGGCCCTGCCTGCTTCGGCACCGGAGGTCGTCTGCGCGGCGGGTGTGGCCGTGGAAGGCCCGTTGGTGGCGGTGCTGGTCGTCGCGGTCGTGGCGGTATTCGTGCTGGACGTGGTGGTCGTGGCGCCGGCCGTGGCGGTGGTGGTGGTGCTCGCGGCGGTTGCAGGGCCGGCCGTCGCGGTAGTGGGGGTGGCGTGGCCACCGTTCACCGCCCCCGGCTGCGGTTGTGCCGCCGTCGTGAGGAAGTGCGCCGTTGTCCCCTCTGCGGCGAAAGCCGGGCTCGTGACGCCCGCCGGCTCGTCCTTCTGTCCGATGTGGACCGTCGAACTCGTGTCAGCCGCCGAAACCACCGCGCCTGCGGGGTTCTCGTGGACCGCGGGGGTGAAGAGAGTGCCGATCGCCTGCCCCGGCGTAGTCGAGGCCACGAGACGCTGTGCCGCATCGGCCGCGATCGTGTCCGCATAGGACGGTGGCGGTTCGAGGAAGAGCCGTTCCCCGGTGGTGACGCCGCCGTCGGCCTTGCCACCGGCTTTGACGTCGGCCGTGAAGTCGGTCTTGATGTCGGCGACGGGGACCTTCGCCTCGCTGCCGGTCTTGACGTCCGTCTTGATGTCCGTCTTGACGTCGGCGGCCGGGATCGTGAACTCCACCGCCTTCGGCAAATGCCCCAGATCGACCAGCAGCGCGTCGAGGCGGCCACCAGCGCCACCACCGCCGCGGCCACCCCCGAACCCCGACAACGCCCCCAGCATCCCCAGCCACGGACTCGCGTGTGGCGACCCGGTCGCCAGGTTGATCACCGGCGCGGTGATGAACACCACGCCGACCTGCCCGATCCCGTACGACAGATGTCCCAGCGCCTCCACCGAGCCGGGGATCGCCCGCGGCGCAACCGCCAGGCGCTCCCCCGCCTCCTTCAACGTCTCCAGCGTCACCCCCTCAGCCTTCATCCGCTCCGCCAGCAACCTCGCCGCTTCGTTGTCCCCCCACCCCGCCGCGGCACTCCTCGCCCACACCGCACCCGCGTGGAAGATCCCCGCGAACGCGCCACCCAGTGCCCCGCCACCGAACGAGCCCAGCAACGACTTGCCGTCCAGCTCGTCACGTTTGCCCGCCGCGATCTGCCCGGTCTGGATCGACAGATCCAGACCACCCATGATCCCCGCGCCCGCCAGCGCGAACTTCACCGTATGCGGTGTCGCGGCCACCACTCCGGCGCCGATCGCCTTCACCAGGCGGATCCCGAGTTCCTGGTTGAGCTTCATCGTGACCAGGGCGTGCATCTTCGCCACCAGACCACGCCAAATCGCCATCAACGCCTGCCGGGCCGTCAACTGCGCCAACCCCACGAACGCCGCACCGATCAACGTCGCCAGCAAATGAATGATCGTCGCCAGCGCCATCGCCGCCATCGCGATCATCATGACCTTGGCCTTCACCACGTCCGCCGCGGCCGTTTTCGCCATCCCCGCCAGACCCGACGCCGACTCCCCCAACGCCTCGACCCCGGACACCACGTCACCGCCCAGATAGGACGTGAAGAACTCCCCCGTCTCCCCCACCAGCGCGGCCGGAACCCCCACACCACCGGCCCGAACCGCCTCGCGGTACTCCTCGGCGGCGGCCTCGAACTCACGCCACGCCCGCGCCAGCTCGGACAGCGCCGCGTCGTCACCCTCCGGCCACGGCATCCCCAACGTCACCAAAAAGAAGGTCTGCAACTCGGCAGGCAACTTGACCGAACCACCCGACACTTCTCTCACCTCCCCTCGAAATCGTTGTGTGCCAGAACGTTGTCCGCTCATGAGCGATCCGGGCCGTTGGTACGGCCCGGATCGGTCGGGACGGTGCCGTGGGTCGTCAGGCGAGTTTGAGCCGGTATGCCTGCATCGCCAGGGTGAGCGGGTAGTAGAAACTGACCCGGTCGTCACCGCCGGAAAGAGTGCCGAGACCGCGGGTCCCGGCATACGCCGGACCGCCGGAGTCACCGGGCAGCGTCACGATCTCCGCGATGAACGTGTTGTTGATGACGCCGACGTCGGTGTTGACCGACTGATTCACCGCGATGATCCGGCCCGCGCGTGTCCCTGTCGTCTTGCCGTGCGACTGGATCTGCTGCCCCACAAGGGGAACCGCCGCGGAGGTGATGCGCTGACCGTTGACGATCTGTCCCGGCCCGGTGCCGTTCGGGCGCGCGAGCAGACCGGTGTCCGCGCCGGGACAGTCACTGGCGACGACCGGCGCGCCCGTGACGTCGCCACCGGACCATGTTCCACCGGCGTTCGTGCAGTGCCCGGCGGTGAGCATGAACGGCTGGCCGTCGCGCGTGACGTTGAAGCCCAGCGAACAGTTGGCGCCGGCGCTGCTGCTGATCTGCTCGCCACCCGCGATGTGCAGGGACAGCTTCCCGGTGCGCCGCTCGATCCGGACGCTGTCGCCGAACGCCGCGGCGGCCGCGGTGACCCGGTCGGCGGACGTCTTCGTCGCCGTGTCGTAGACGGTGACGACGACCTGGTTGGCGCTCGTGTCGATGCCCCATGCGGTCTGGGGGACGTTCCTGATCTTGTCCAGCTGGTTCTTCACTTCGGTCAGGGCCGAAAGGGAACGCTTGACCTTTTTCGCCTTGAGCCCGGCGGAGCGCACCTTCCGCTCGGCGGCGTCGTCGACGACATTGACGACGGCTTTCCCGTTCTCGAGGTGGATTCCCCCGGACGCGAAGCCGACCGAATCAGCGACACGGGTGGCGACGTCGACCGAACCCTGCGCGGACGATGTCGCGGGAATAGCGGCCGTGGCCGCCAGCAGTGCGATCAGTGCGGCGAACAAGGTGAGCAGTCTTCGGTATCGCAATGTTCCTCCTCGGGCCCAGTGCTCCTTCAAGCCACCTTCGCCGCACGGGTCTCTTCCGTCCACATCATCGGACGGGTCCCGTCGATAAGGAGGGAATCACTTCACGAACCGCGACCCGGCGTGCCCGACACAGCCCGGCAGCGCGCCTGGTCGAGGTGGTCGTGAGTGAAAAGTGTCGTTAGAACGACCCAAAACACTCACGACCACCTGGACCGACGCCTCAAAGGCCGTGCCGATCGGCGGCGAGGCGTGTTGCGGAACCCGCGCCGGTCACTTTCCCCGGCGCCGGGCCACGAGCATCCGGAGGACACGGCGCAACTGGGGCCGTGAAGGCAGGTAGTAACCGAAGAACGCCGCCCTCGAAAGCCAGGCGGGGCGGCCGCGGAACGACATCCCCCAAGCCTCCAGCACGGCGTGACCCCGACCGAAACCGGCGGTGACCCCAACGCTCTTCCAGGTGAACTCGCGCTGTGCGCGGCCTTGGATCACCCGCGCGACGTTCCCGCCGACCCAGCTTCCCTGACCGATCGCCCAGGCGGCGTCGACCGGGCACGGTTCGCCGGACGCCAGCGGCACCGACGCCGCGTCGCCGCCGCTCCACACCTCCGGCGCGATCTGCAGCATGCGGTCGGCCCGCACGGCTCCACGGTCGTCGACCGGCAGGTCGTCGAGTCCCGGCAGCGGACGCGGGCTGTTCCCGATCGCCGCGACCACAGTGGACGCCGCCAGCCAGGAACCGTCGTCGAGCTTCACCCCGTCGGGGCCCACGGCGACGACCCGGGCCGACGCGATGAGACGTACTCCGTTGTCCTGGATCTCTTTGCGGACATGCGCGCGCAGCTTGGGCGGCATCTCCTTAGCCAGTTCACCGGTGGGGGTGACGAGAACGACTTCGGCGTACTCCCGTTCCGAAGTTCCCTCCGTGGCCCGGGCCAGCCGCTGCGCGATCGCGACCGACGCTTCGATCCCGGCCAGACCGCCGCCTGCCACGACCACGGTCAGTGCCTTGGCGCGCAGCTTCTCCTCGGTCGACGAACGGGCGCTCTCCACGCACTCGTCGAGGTGGGCGACGAGTTTCCCGGTCCGGCCCGCGTCCCGCAGCCGGTACGCGTGCTCTTCCATCCCCTCCACCCGGCTCACGTCTTCGTACTGCCCGGTGCCCACGATCAGATGGTCGTAGTGGAGGGTCTGTTTCGTCCCGTCGACCCGTTCGACCTCCACGGTCCGGGCGGCGCGGTCCACGCTCCTGGCGTGCCCCCGCACGTGCCGCGCGGTGGGCATCGCTTCGGAAATCGGGCTCAGTTGCGCGTCCGGCGGCAGTTCGCCGGAAAGGACCTCGCCGGTCCATCCGTGAAAGGTGTGCGCGGTCGCCGGGGCGACGACGGTGAAGTCGACCTGCTTGCCCACCTTGCGTTTCAACGCCCGGTACGACCAGATCGACAGATAACCCGCGCCCAGCAGGACGACGTGGCGCCGTTGTTCGGTCGTACTCATAGCTCGTACTCCTCAAGCGATCGCAGGCCTGCGCAGGAAAACCACGGAAGACGCGTAGCGAGTGATTTTCTTTCCGGGGATGGTTCGCAGACTTTAACGGAAATCTCAGGTTCGGCGCGCGATAAAAGTGTTTTCGAGCAGATCCATTAAACGATTTTGCGGCGTTTCCACCTTTGAGAAACAAAATCACGATCATACTTCGACCCGAGGCGGTTACCGTGCCTCCGCGAGCGAGTGTGCGACACATCGCGGTCCCAGCGCTGGAACCAGGACTTTTCGTCCACCACCGAGGCTCTTTCGCACCGTCCGACACAGCCGCACCCGGTGTCCTTTGGGGCGGAAATACCAGAAATTCACACCGCCCGCCACGATCGGGCGAACGTGATCCGGTAAACCAGCAGTGCCTATACCCGCAGACACAACGCCACAGCCCATCCTCTTCCCGACGAGGGCCAGATGGAGGGAAATCCCTTATGACGGACGCAGTACGCGCCTTCGACTACATCGTCGTCGGCGCCGGATCGGCCGGATGCGCCATCGCGGCCCGCCTCGGCGCCGAACACGACGTCACCGTGGCGTTGGTCGAAGCCGGCGGCCCCGACGACAACCCGGCGATCAAGATCCCGGTCGCGTTCCCCGCCCTCTTCGGCAGCGAAGCCGACTGGGACTACCGCAGCACCCCGCAGCCCGGCCTGACCGGACGTGCGATCCGGGTCCCCAGGGGCCGGGTTCTCGGTGGCTGCTCGTCGATCAACGCCAACGTCTGGACCCGCGGTCACCGCGCCGACTTCGACGGCTGGGCGGAGGCGGGCGCCGAGGGATGGTCCTACGCGGACGTCGAACCCTACTTCCGCCGGTCGGAACGCCGCGTCGGCGACGACGACGCGGGCGTGTACGGCTCGGACGGCCCGCTGTACGTCGAAGACGTGCGTGGCGAGTCCGAGGCGACGTCCGCTTTCCTCGACGCCTGCGACGAGCTCGGGCTACCACGGTCAGCCGGGGTGAACGGAGGCGACCACACCGGGGCTGGACGCATCCCCACGGCCCAGCGTCGTGGTGAACGCTGGAGCGCGGCGGACGGCTATCTGCGCACCCTCCGGCATCCCGGCCTGGAGCTCCTGACCGGGATGCACGTCCGGCGGATCGTCGTCACCGACGGCCGGGCCACCGGGGTCGAGGCCCTGAACTCCGACGGCGAAGCGGTGACACTCACCGCGCGACGCGAGGTCGTGCTCAGCGCTGGCGCAGTCAACTCACCTCAACTACTGCTGCTGTCCGGCATCGGTCCGGCAGCGCAACTGGCCGAGCACGGCATCGCCTGTGTCGCCGATGTCCCTGGTGTCGGACTCGGCCTGCAGGACCACGTGTTCACGCCGCTGATCGTCCACTGCCCGAAACCGGTCACGCTGGCGTCCGCGGGCGAACCGGCCGCCGCCGCGCTCTACGAGTCCGAACGCCGTGGCCCCCTGACCTCGAACGTGGCCGAAGCCGCCTGCTTCCTCGCGAGCGGCCCCGAGCAACCGGCGCCGGACCTGGAGATCAGCTTCCTGCCGGTGGCCTTCGTCAACCACGGAATCGACCCGCCACCCGATCACGCGCTCACCATCGCCGTCGTGCTGCTGCAGCCGGAGAGCTCCGGGCAGGTCCGGCTCCGGTCCGCGGACCCGGCCGAGGCTCCGGAGATCGATTTCGGCACGTTCTCCGACCCGGACGGCCATGACCTGCGACGCCTGACCCAAGGTGTCGAGATCGCGCGCCGGATGTTCGGCACGACGGCGCTCGCGCCGTACGTCGGCGACTCCTGGTATCCGGCGCTCGACCCCGACGACGCCGAAAGCGTCGAGAAGCACGTCCGGGCGCACACCGACACCGTCTACCACCTGGCGGGCACCTGCCGGATGGGGACGGACGAGGGCGCCGTGGTGGACGCGGAACTGCGCGTGCGCGGGGTTGCCGGCCTCCGGGTCGTGGACGCCTCGGTCATGCCACGGATCACCCGGGGGCACACCCACGCCCCGACCGTCATGCTCGCCGAGCGGGCCGCCGACCTCATCATCCGGGAGTTTTCGTCATGAAAGAACGAGTGCAGGCCATCCTCTGGAAAACGATGATCCGCGTCGCCCCGAAACGCTGGTTCATCACGTTCATGCGCACGGTGCTGGTGCCCGCGGATCGCTTCCTGCTGGAACGGACCAAGGGCAGGTTCAGCCTCGGCGGCACCACCGGCGCCGGCACGCTGCTGCTCACCACCACCGGCCGTCGTAGCGGCAAGCAGTACTCCTCGCCGCTCTTCTTCTCTCCCTACGGGAACTCCTACGCCGTGGTCGCGTCGAATTTCGGCGACCGCAAGCATCCGGCGTGGTCGGAAAACCTCCTCGCCGACCCGAGGGCGACCATCACCCTGGGCAACGAGGTCCTCCCGGTCACCGCGCGACTGCTCACCGGCGAGGACCACGACGCGCAGTGGCGGCTCATCACCAGCTACGGCCCCGCCTATCAGGACTACCTGGACAACAGCGGGCGCGGGAGCTTCCGCATCTTCGCCCTCGACAAGGCACCGTCTTCGTGAGCACAGGAGTCACCCCATGACCGTCTACACGGAACACACCGGCCGGTCCCTGGATTTCGACGAGGTCCGGGAGCGGGTCCTGACCCGGCTCACCCTCTTCCTGGAAGCCAAACGGGACGACGCCGCCTGCCGGGGTCTCAGTCCGGAGATTCCAGAAACACTCAGGGATTTCGTCACCGCGGGCGGCAAACGGTTACGCCCCATGCTCTGCTCGGCCGGATGGCGGGCCGCCGGTGGCACCGGGCTACCGGACACGATCGTCGACGTGGCGGCGGCGCTCGAGCTGTACCAGGCGTTCGCGCTCATCCACGACGACGTGATCGACGACAGCGCGACCCGGCGATCCCGGCCGAGCGTCCATCGCTCGATCGCGGACCGGTATCCGCGGGCCCGGAACGCGCGGCGCTTCGGTGAGGCGGCGGCGATCCTGATCGGCGACATGGCGCTGATGTGGTCGACCGAGCTGCTCACGGGCGCGGCGCTGCCACCCGGCCGTCGCTCCGCCGTCTGCTCGCTGGTCGACCAGATGCGCGAAGAGATGCACTACGGCCAGTACTTGGATCTGTTCACCTGCCTCAACCCCCTTGACGACCACGGCGCTCCGCTGACCGTCATCCGGTACAAGACGGCGAGGTACACCGTCGAACGTCCGCTCCAACTGGGTGCGCTGCTGGCCGGCGCGGACTCCGACCTGCTCGATCGGCTCAGCCGGTTCGCCCTGCCGGTGGGGGACGCGTTCCAGTTGCGAGACGATCTTCTCGGCCTTTTCGGGAACTCGGCCACGACCGGCAAACCCGTCTTCGACGACTTGCGCGAGGGTAAACGCACCGTCCTGCTCGCCCTGGCCGCGCAGCGTGCGGACACCGCCGGGCGCGCGCTGCTGGAGAAGCACGTCGGCGATCCGCGGCTGAGTGAGCAAGACGCGCTCCGGGTCTTGGAGGTCATCGAAGGCACCGGCGCCCCGGCGATGGTGGAGAACATGATCGCCGACCGCACCGCCGAAGCCCTCGCCGTGCTCGACACCTCGCCGCTACCGCCCTCCGCGGCCGCCGATCTGCGTCACCTCGCCGCGCTGCTGGTGGAGCGCGAATCGTGAGATACGCCGTGCTGGACCTGGACGGCACGCTGTTGCGCGGTGTGCTCGGCACCCGCTACCTGGAGGACCTCGTCGAGGACGGCGTCTGCGACAAGGACGAGGGGCTGGCCTGCCTGCGGGCGATCCGCGGCTACGCGTCCGGCGGGAATTCGCGTCGCCAAGCGATGACCGAGGCGTATCAGGCTTATGCGAAGGCGTTGCGCGGTGCGACGGTCACCGAGGCCAGGGAGACGGCCGCCCGGACCTGGCGGGCGTGCCGCGACGAGCTGTTCCCCTTCGCCGAGCCGCTCATCGAGCTATTCAAACGGTATCGCTACCGGATCGTCCTCGTCTCCGGCAATTCCGAGCTCCCCCTGTGGGAGGCGGTGGACGACCTCGGCCTGCATTCGGGGTACGGCGCCCGGCTGGCCGAATCGGGCGGGCGGTTCACCGGCGAACTCCTCAGCACCCCCGGGCTACCCGGGGGGAAAGCCGCGGTGGTCCGGGAGCTGGCGGCGACCGGCGACGTCGAATGCGGCGTCACCGTCGCCGTCGGCAACGGCGGAATCGACGCGGAGGTCTTCACCCACGCGGGCGCCGCCTTCGCGTTCGAACCCGACGACGAACTCCACGCCCTGAGCAGCGGCCGGGATTGGCACGTCGTCGATCGCGAAACGATCTTGGCCACCTGCTCCGAGGTACTGGAGCGCCTGAACCGACCGAAGGAGCAGGAGAAATGACCGGACGGGATCCGTACACCGAACTCGACCTGACGATCAGCGAGCACGCCAAGGAGTGGCGTGACCGTGCCCGGGTGTTCGCGCGGGAGTACGCGGCCCCGATCGGCCACCGGCTGGACCGGATGACCGCGGCCGAAGCGGTCGCGACCGGCTCGCCGTACTTCGAGTTCATGGCGGAGGCCCGCAAGGCGGGCTTCCTCACCCTGACCGCCCCGGCCGAGTTCGGCGGGCTCGGCCTGACCCGGTTCGAGGAATTCCTCGTCCTGGAGGAATTGGCCACCGGGGACGCCGGGCTGGCCACCAGCCTGTTCATCGCCCCGCTGGTCTTCCAGTTCGTCTACAACTTCGGCAGCCCTCGGCTCGTGGACGAGCTGAGCCGCCCCTACTACACCGGGGAACAGCCGTCGTGGTCCAGTTGTTTCGCGATCACCGACCCGAATCACGGCTCCGACATGATGGCGGCGCACACCCCGTCCCTGACCGTCGGCGGCGGGGACACCAGGGCACACCTCGACGGTGACGAGTGGGTGCTGAACGGGACCAAAGCGGACTGGATCAGCTGCGCGGTGACCGCGTCCCACGCCCTGGTCTGCTGCACACTCGACGGCGACAGCCTCGCCAAGGGCGGCATCTTCGTCGTCCCCCTGGACCACGAGGGCGTCACCCGGACAGCGCCACTGGAGAAACTCGGACTCCGAGCCCTCAACCAGGGTGGCTTTTCCTTCACCGACGTCCGCTTGCCCAAGGAGTATCTGCTGATCGGTGAGAACGCCTACCCGATCGCCATGCACGCGACGCACGCGCTGGCCAGTGTCTCGATGGCGCTCTTGGCGTTCGGCACGGGCCGGGCCGCCTACGAAGGCGCGCTGAGCTACACCGGGCATCGTGTCCAAGGCGGCAAGCCCTTGCGCGAGCACCAGTCCGTCCAGCTGCGCCTGTTCCGGATGTTCACCCGGCTCGAAGCCGCCCGCGCTCTCAACCGGGCGGTCTACGCCCACAACTACGGGCAGGCTGACGCCGGCGACCTCGGTTCGATCGCGCATTCCGCGGCCAGCAAGGTGTTCACCACCGACACCGCCTTCGAGGTGTGCGACCTCGCGATCCAGCTCTGCGGCGCGCGAGCGACCCGCCTCGACGGTGTCGAACTCCCCGGCGGGGAGGTCTTCTATCCCGAAAAGCTGCTCCGCGACGCGAAATCGTTCAAGGTCGCCGACGGGGAGAACGACCTGCTGGCGCTGATCGGCGCCGCCCACCTCCGGTGACCCCGCGACGCCTGTAATCAGGGGGACGGCACACGTGATTGAACGGACGACACACGTGATCAGATGGACATCGCGTGTGTCGTCCATCCAGTCACGTGTGTCGTCCGTCTGATCACACGCGTCGTCCGTCTGATCACAGGGTGAAGATGCCGCGCAACCCGTCCCTGCCCGTGACGCCCAGTTTGCGATACACCTTGGACAGCCGGGCCTCCACCGTTCTCGTCGACACGGACAGCCGTTCGGCGATCTCCTTGTTGCGCAGTCCGGCGCGAGCCAATTCGGTCACCTCACGCTCCGGGTCGGTCAACGGCGCGTGCTCGGTGGCGCTGCACAGATCGTTCAGTACCGCGGTGAACTCCGGCCGGAGCACGACGCCGGCGAAATCCCCGTGCTCGTCACGGCGCGGCGCGCCGTCGGGATCCGCGGCGATGGTCGAGGAGGCGTACAACGAGATGGCGAGAGTTTCCCTCGCGCCCCAACGGCGCGCCGCGATGACACTCGCGGAGGCGAGGGAGGCGGCCAGCACGGGCCGCTGCAGCACGTGCGAGCAGAGCGCCGCGTGGGCGCGCCAAGGCAGCACCGCCGGGTTGTGCACGGAGCGGCTGAGCAGCAGACGTCCGCAGGCCTTGTAGTCGTCGTAACCGAGTTCGTGCTTACCCGTGGCGAGATGCAGTCCGCCGCGGGCGAAGAGGAGTTCCGCTTCGTCGGCGACATCGGTCAGCGGACCGTCGAAGTCGTGTTCACGCAGGAGAGCCCGTGCCCGCGAGAATTCGCCCGCCGCCACCGACGCGGACACCGTCCACGCGACGGCGAGGCTGCGGAGCTCCGCCGGGATCCCGCGCGTCAGGATCTCCTTCATCGCTTCCGAGGCGGCTTCCCGCCCCGCTCCCCACGACACCACCCTCGCCCGCAGCAACGCGAGACCCGACCGTGTCACCGTGGCGCCGTGCTCGCCGCGGGTGTCCTCGGCCAGCCTCAGCAGGGCACGTGCGTCGGCCAGATTCCCCGCGTACGCGAGGGCGAGCACACCGACCCAGATCCTCGCCAGCCCCGGAAGATCCTCCGAGGTCAGCGGCGCCCGAGCCAGCCGCACCACCTCACCCCGCTGGCGGCCGCGATTGAGGGCTTGCACCACCCGGAGCACCTCTTTGGACTCGCGCCCAGCGTGCCGTGACTCGTCCTGCTCGAGCCCGGCAAGGAAGCGTGCCCCGGCGATGTGCACCAACTGAGCGTAGCCGGTGACGGGACGTGACAGTGAGTGTTGGGCAGACAGCATCCGCACCAAGTGCCCCGCGAGATACCACCGGCCGTCGGCCACCAGCCGCTCGAGTTCGGTCCGCACGGCACCGACGGGATCCACCGGACCGGCCACCGGCTCTTTCGATCCGGCTTCTTCGAACATTTCGTCCTCTCGCCTCACCCTGCACCGTCACATCTGCCGACCGGCCACTTCTTCACCGAGCGCGTCGCGGAGCCCCCTCCTTCCCCGCACGCCCAGTTTCCGGTACACATTGGACAGATGGAACTCGATGCCTCTCAGTGAAAGACCGAGTTTTCCGGCGATCTGTTCGTTCGAGTGGCCACCTCTCGCCAGCGAGGCCACCCTGCTCTCCTGTTTGGTCAACCGCACCGAGTCGGTCATGCCGCCGAACTCGGCGCGCAGGTTCTGTGCCCTGCCGTGCGCTCCGATCTCCTTCGCGATTCCCACGGCTCGGCCGATCCGCCAGCGTGCCCCCGCGACGTCGTCGCGGGCCGCCAAGCGCCGGGCGAGCTCCTGATTGACGGTGATCAGTTCGCTGCGGGCGCCGCCGACTTCGAGCAGCTCGGCCGCCTCGGTGAGCTGCGCACAGGCGTCCGGTCCGTCTTCGACCGTCGCCAGCGTGCTCAACGCCATGCCCAGCACCCTCGGCTCACCCCAGCCACGAGCCCTGAGCAGCACCTGACCGGCGATCCGGGCGGCGAGTTCGTCCCGCCGCGCGGCCTTGGCGGCCAGGGAGATCTGCGTCGGGCACAGCAGCATGGCGCGGTTCGACATCCGTTGCCCCTCGAACAGGCGCTCGGCCTGCAGGAAGTCCTGGAAGCCGGTGTCCGCGTCGCCTGTGGCCAGCCGGACCGCCGCCCGGGCCGACAACAGCATCGGGCGGCACATCAGCCACTGCTGCGCCGCCCGCTCGAGGCCGCTCTCGGCCATCAGGTCCACCGCTTCGTCGATCGCCCCTTCTTCGAGCAGGACGTCGACCAGCCAGGACACGCCGAGCAGCCGGACGTTCTGGCTCACGTCCGACTCGATCAGCTCGCCGAGGATCCGGCGCGCGCCCGGCAGATCGCCGGTATGCCGGGCCACTCTCGCGCGAGCGCGGAGCATCATGCTGCGGCGTTGCGCCCGGGTGAACGGCCCCGGCTCGACGTCCTCAACCAGCCGGGCGCACTGTTCGTCCACGGTCACCAGTTCACCGGCGCTCACCAGTGTCACGAGGGCACGCCACACGCACAGCGGGTCGTGACGGCACGGAGCCTCGTCCAGCGCCTCCTCGGCCCACGCGACGGCGAGGCCGACGTCCTTGCCTCGCGTCATTTCTCTGGCCGACTTGGCCGAGGCGCACAGCCCGGCGGGCACGGCCGGGGCGGGCCCGGTGTCCTGCCCGGCCATCAGCCAGGGCACGCTGGCGGTCAATCCGGGGGTGACCACGTCCAGCCGCGCCTCGACTTCCGAGGTGCACAACCCCTCGACGCCACGAAGATCCAAGCCACCGCTTGGTGTGTCGGCTCGCTCCCTTGTCCGGAGCTGGCCGTTACCGCGCCGAACCATGGTCACCTCTGGCGTTTCCGTCCAAGAACACAAGACAAGCCAGCGTATCTCCGACGATGAGGGCGATCCATCACGCGCGCGGTTCGGGGCAAGGGTTTCACCCGAAATTACATCGCCAAGACGGCGCCCGGCCAGGAGGGGACATCCGGAAAACCCGTGTCAGAAAAGGCAGTTGTGCTCACCAGATCTGGCAGCGGCAGCAGCAAAGAGCCATCGGACATTGGCGAAGTGCCAGAATGCGGTCGAAACATGTCTCAAGTGCAGGGCGCCTTCCCACGTCCACGACCGGCGATCGTCCCACTCGGCGCAACGAGTTCCGGACGACGAGCGGGCTCCGTGGTAAGAAGCGAAGGAGCAGAGGGATCGAAGGAGTTCACGATGAAAGCAGCTTTGCGCATCGCCGTCGTGATTGGCCTGCTGGGTTCCTCCGGTGTCCACTTCTATCTCTGGACCATCGAAGGACTGGGTTTCCTCGCTCCCCTGTTCCTCCTCAACGCGATATCCGGTCCGCTCATCGCCATCGGACTCCTGGCGTGGCGCCATCGGCTCATGACCTGGCTGGCCGTCGATTTCGGCGTGGCCACCCTCGGTTCGTACGCCATCGCGGAAACCGTCGGCGTCTTCGCTCAACGAGACCACTTCAGCACCTTCGCCGAGTACTGCGCGACGGGTACCGAACTGGTCTGCATCATCTGCGGCACACTCCTGCTGATCCTCGATCGCGGCGCCAGGAAGAACCGGTCGGATCAGCAGCCGAAACCGGAGTACACCCTGCCGATCCTGCTCGCCCGCAAGACCGAGACGTCCGACGGCGGCGAACGCGGCTTCTGATCACCCGGCGCCAGGACCAGCCCCCGCGGCCTGCCCGAGCACCCCTGGACACCCATCGAACAGCCGGAGGATTTCCGTCGTGCCCGAAGGAAAAATCGTCAGTTTCGACGAGATCCGCGGATATGGTTTCGCCGCGCCCGAGAACGGTGGCGAGGATGTGTTCGTCCACGTCAACGCGCTCACCTTCGACAAACGGTTGCTGGGGCCGGGCGTCTCGGTGAAGTTCGACGTGCTGGAGAGCGAACGCGGCTTGAAAGCGTCGCGTGTGGACCTCGTCGAGTCCCCGGAAGGCGGGGCCGGCGACCTCGCGCGCCGGAGTGCGGCGGCGAGCACCCAGGACGACGGCATGTGCGACGTCCTGACGGTCAAGGAATTCCTCGACGAGGTCACCGAGTCGCTCATCGGTGCCGCGCCGAGTGTCACCGGCGAGCAGATCACGCTGATCCGGCGTCAGCTCGTCCACCTGGCGCACAAGCACGGCTGGGTGGAGGCCTGAAGGAAGAGGTCTTTTCGGTCAAGGACTTCGCCCGAAAGGGCGGTCAGGCGTGGACGAGCACGAATCCGTCCGTCCGCGCCCGGCTGAGCAGGTCCACAGCGGACCGGAGCCGTTCGGCCGCCTCCTGCGCGTCACCCGCCTCGGACCGCCGGAACGCCTCGGCGGCGTTGCTCAGACCGACCAGGATGTCGATGTAGGAGTCCCGGACCTCGCCCCGGGGCTGGACGATCACCAGGCCGGCCAGCTGGTCGACGTACTCGTCGAAGTGACTCGCCAGTTCCAGCTGCGGGCGGAAGACGTCTTCCCGGGCATCGGGGGGCGGACAGGTCGTCCTCTCCCCCGGTTCTGCGTGACTCCGGCGGTCATCCTCGAACACCACGACATCCCCCCTTCTCGGCGGCTCGGACATCCCGACGATCCTGTCATATTCCACTGTCGACACTACCGCCGTTCAGTGGAATCGACCTGATCACAAGACAAATGACGGACGACTCTGCCCTTCCGCACCGAAGCCACCCCCGCGCGGAGCTTCACCCCTTGACCTCAAAAGGTTTCTTCGCCGCGCGACGACCTGTGCACGCCATGTACCCAGGTGACCGCGACCGAATTCCCGCGCACTGGAACAGAAAATGGAATGGGTCCATTTTTTCCTGTCCGATGAGAAATGTCGTACACCCGCTTCGGCGGTTTCCGATTTCCGGTATCGGCGAATCGGCTCACCGATACCGGGCCAGTGCGCTTGTCGCGCTACCTGGCCCCCGCGACAGCCCTCGGCAGTGACTTGACAGCCACGGTCGGTCATAGTGCGAAACCCGTCGCCACGACCCGGTATCGACACACAAAACCCCAGTTCAAAGACATATTGGCGAGCCGTTGAGAGCTTGCTCGCCGGCCTCTCTTCGCCCTCCGGACGGCTCCCGAACGGCACACCCCTGTGGATGAACCGCAGAGTTCCCCGAAGGGCCCGCGCCGCGCTCGACACCGGCCTCGACGGGGTGGAAAAGTCGCTTTGAAGGCCGGTCAGTTCGATAGTCGTCCACCGTTCCCGGACCAATACCCCGAGCGTCAAGGAGGCCGTCATGCGATTTCGCTTCGCTCTCTTCGGCCAGGTCCGGGTCTGGCACGACGACGAAGAGATCCTCCTGGGGCCGGCCCATCGCCGCACGGTCCTCGCCGTTCTCGCGTTGCGCGCCAATCAGGTCGTCACGCGATCGGAGTTGATCGACGCGGTCTGGGGTGAGCATCCGCCGGCGAGCGCGAACGGAAGTATCTACACCTACGTGTCCGCGCTTCGGAAGGTCTTCGCGGCCCAGGAAACCGATCCCGGCACTCCCCCGGTCCTCGAGTCGAGCGCGACGGGTTATCTCCTTCGCGTTCCAGGCGAGGCCATCGACATGGTCCGCTTCGAAACCCTGCGCGAAGAAGCTCGCCGCCGCTACCGGGACGGCGATCCCGCCGGGACGATCGCCGCGCTCGACGAAGCCCTCGCCCTGTATCGCGGGGAGCCGCTGGCGGAACTTCCCGGCCCGTTCGCGGCAGCGCAACGCGAGCGGTTCAAGGAACTTCGGCTCGACGCCGTCGAGCAACGCGCGCGAGCGCTGCTGGATCTCGGTGAGCACGCACAGGTCGCCACCGAATTGTGTGACGTCGCCTCGCGGCACCCGATGCGCGAACATCTGCAGGACCTTCTGTTGCTCTCGCTCTACCGGAGCGGCCGCCGCGAGGAGGCGCTGGAGGTCTTCGAATCAGTACGGGCGATCACCATCGAGCAGCTCGGCACCGAGCCGGGATCCGCCCTCACCACCCGCTACGACCAGATCCGGTCGGACGACCCGGCGCTGTGGCCGCTGGAGACGGGTGACGCCTCGGGGCCGGCACGCCTGCGCGCGACGGAGTTCGTCGGCCGGGCCGCCGAACTTTCCCGGCTCCGGTCCGCGATCACCGGGGTCGAGCAAGGCCGCGGTGGTGTGCTGTGGATCGAGGGCGCGGCGGGTGTCGGCAAGTCCGCGCTCGCGGCGGAAGCCCTCGCCGGGGCGCGCTGCGCGGTGGGGATCGGCGTCGCCGACGAATTCAGCCCGGAGGCGCCCTTTCGCCTCGTCCTCGAATGCCTGGGGGTCCGGCTCACCGCGACCGATCCTCGCCGGGCGGCGCTCGCGCGCGCTCTGAAGGTCCCCCGTGACCGGAATTCCGCGGCCGACGCCGAATCGATCATCGGGCTGGTACGAGAACTCTGCGCGCAGGCGCCGTTGATCCTCTTCGCCGACGATCTACAGTGGATCGATTCGGCGGGCCTGTCGGTCTGGCGGGAGCTGGTCCACCTGACCGCTCGGTCACCGTTGCTGCTCATCGGCTCGCATCGTCCGCTCACCGCGGACGCGGCTCTCGGCGAACTGCGCGACCAGGCCGGGGAAATCCTCAGGCTGCAGGACCTGCGCGACGACGAGGCGGCCGACCTCCTGACCGTCCTCGCCGGACCTTCACCGGAGCCCGCGGTCGTCGCTTTCGCCAGGACAGCGGCGGGAAACCCCCGGATCCTCACCGACCTCGTCGACGCGTGGCGGGCCCACGGCGCACTCACCGAACCGGACGGCGAAGACCGGCCCGTGCTGCCGGTATCCGCCGCGCAGGTGATCAAACGCCGGCTGGCGTTCCTGTCCGCGCGCGCCCAGGAAGCGTTGCGCTGGGCGGCGCTGTCCGCCCCCGAGTTCCCGGAGCGCGACCTTTCACTGGTCCTCGAGCTTCCGGCGGCCGAGGTGGCGCGTCTGGTGGACGAACTCGTGGACGCCGGACTGCTGACGCGCACCGGGAACGGGCTGCGCTTCCGGCACCCCGCCGTCCGCCAGGCTTTCTACACGACGATGCCGCAGGCGATCCGGCTCGCGCTTCACCGGCAGCTCGCGGAAGTCCTCGACGCGGCCGGGACCGAGGTGGACCACGTCGCCGACCGGGTCGAGGCCGTACCGACCTCGGTGGATTCGTGGGTGCGGGACTGGGTGCTCCGCAATGGACACACGCTGGCCCCGGAATCGGCGAAGACCGCGCTCCGGCTCGTCCAATGGGTCAGCTCGGCGCCGAGCACGACGGCCGGCGAACGCGGACATCCCGAAAGTGTCCATAGAGGACTGATCAGAGGGTTCGCCCACGGCGATCCGGGACCTTCTTCACCCGACATACCGCCACAACGGATTTCGGACGGCGTTCCTGACGGCACCCAAGGCCGTCTCAGGGACCGCCTGCCGCCGGAATTGGCCTGCCGGCCCGAACCCCCGTAGCCGGCACACGCGTTTCGTCCTCTGAACGCGGTACTTGCAACGCGCAAAGACCCTCTTCGCCGACTGGCGAGGAGGGCTGTCTTCATGTCCGGCGGTGTTCGTGGTCCTCGACTTTTCCTGTCGCTCGTTCACCACACCCGAGGCCCGTCATATCCGTCGCGCCCCCAGCGCGCGACGGCTCCTCGGGCTCAGATGACGCCGGCTCGCAGGGCGTACGCCACGGCGTGCGGGCGGTTTCGCAGGTGCAGCCTGTTCGTCATCGAGTAGATCACGCTCTTGACCGTACGCTCGGAATAACAGAGTTCCTCGGCGATCTCCGCGGTGTCGAAACCGTCGGCGATCAACCGCAGGATGTCCACCTCCCGCGAGGTCAGCCCGGCCGCTCCGAGCCCTCTGGGGGACAGCACGTCACGCTGCAACCGCCGCACGTTCTCCAGCAACTGTCCCAGCAGGTCCGGGGGCAGCGCCCCACGACCGGATCCGGCCGCGCGCACCACCTCCACCAGCCGATCGGCGGAGACCTGCTCGCGGGACAACACCGCCACCACGCGGCATTCCACGGCCGTCATCACCTCGTGCTCCTGCAACTCGTTCGTCACCAGCACCGTGGGCACGGCCACCTCGGCCGCCCACTGCTTGAGCTCGGCCACCACCTGCGACGACATCCGATCGGCCTGGACCACCCGCACGTCGTTCGCGGTCAGCGCCGCGCAGTCCACCACTTCCACTTCCGGCCGCGACCGGAAGTAGCTGGTCAGTCCGACCTGCGTGATCGCATCGAACGCGCGCACCCCTACCCGTACCGTCTTCACCAGAACCTCCCGCTCGCTGTATCTGTTGTCCGAATGCGACATCCGCTGCCCCTGATCACCTGGAGCGCCTCATATCGCGCCTGTCCGGAAGGCGTACGCCACCGCGTGCGCCCGCGAATTCAGTCCCATCCGGTTGATGAAGCCGTAGAGGACGTTCTTGATCGTGCCCTCGGAGTAAGGCAGCAGATCCGCCATCTCCTCGGTCTGGTAGCCGTCGGCTATGAGCCGGAGCACCGCGAGTTCACGGTCTTCCAGACCGGACAGCGTCAGCCCCTCCGGATCGAGGACCTCGGTCCGCAGCCAGTTCAACCGTTCGAGCAGGGTGCCCTGGAGCGAGCCCGGCAGGAATGCCGCTCCCCTGCTCACCGCGGTGACCATCGCGGTGAGGGAGGTGTTGGTGACGTCCTGGCGGTGCAGGAAGGCCACCACACCGCATTCCACCGCGGTGAGGATGTCCTCGGCGCGGAACTCGCGGCAGACCACCACGCACTTCAGCGCCGCGTCGGCGCCGAGCCGGTTCTGCAGCCGCCGGAGGTAGGCGAACACCTCGACACCGGCGACCCCCTCCACCGCCACCACCGTGACGTCCGGGGCGTCGACCCGGTCCTGCTCGGGGTCGTCGACACGAACGTGCAGGTGAGGCGACCGTTCGAGCAGGGTCCGGACGCCGGACGCCGTGAACGGGTCGGGGGCGTGCACCAAGACCTCGGCGCTCTCCACGACTGCCTCCCTCTGACTGATTTCACCAGTGAGGAAAGCCTGGGCTCGCACACTTCACTTGACCTCTATCGCCCGACCGGCGCACCGACGGCTGGTTCTCAAGGACCAGTTTCACGCGACCGGACGCGCACCGTCCGCCGCACCGCCCAGTTCCGTTCCCGGCCGCCGCGCATCAGCCGCAGCGCCGGCACCAGCACGAGGGCCAGCACTCCCGCGACGAGCAGGCTGAGGACCGCGACCACTTGGCCGTTCCCCTCGCCTTCGGGATCGGGCACGGGACCCATCGGCGGCGGGCTCGCCAGCTGCCTCAGGACACCGGCCTCCTCCGGGAGCACCCTGGTCACGGCCGCCACGACGTTCACCGTGCCCCAGCCAAGCCCGGGATCGGGACGAGCGGCCGCGGGCGGATCGGCGGTCACCTGGAGCCGATGCTTGACCTGGCCCGCGCTGAGCTGCGGATGATAGGCCCGGACCAGCGCGGCGGCACCGGCGACGAACGGCGCCGAGTAGCTCGTCCCGGTGCCCTGCCACTGCCCCGGTCCGCCGGGGCCGATGCTCGTCACCCCGACACCGGGGGCGACGAGCGACAGGAAGGACCCGGTCTGGGAGAAGTCGGCGTGCTTGCCATCCCGGTCGATCGCTCCCACCGCGATGACCCCGGGGTACGCGGCGGGATAGGTCACCGGATCGCCCTGTTGCGCGCTGTTGGCCGCGGAAGCGACCACCACCACGTCGCGATTCGCCGCGTACGACACCGCGCTGGACAGTTTCGGATCGTCCACCGTCGTGCTGGCGGACACGTTGATCACGCGCGCGCCGCCGTCCACGGCCGCCCGGATGCCGTCGCCCAGCGACGCCGCAGTCAGGACCGGCGCGGAGCCGTCCTCGCCGAGTTTGGCGCACCGGATCGGCAGGATCGACGCGCCGGGCGCGACACCGGCGAACCCGGTGGTGGAGTCCCGCGAGGCCGCGATGATCCCCGCGACGAACGTGCCGTGGCCGTAGCAGTCCGTGTCCGCCCGCCCACCTGGGGCCGTGACGTCGACCCCGGCGGTCACCTTCCCGCCCGAAAGCTGTGGTGAACCGCCGTCCACCCCCGAGTCGACGATGCCGACGGTGATCCCGGCTCCGGTGGTCAGCGGCCAGACCCGTTCCGGTGCCAGCCGTTGCTGGGCCCACGGCGCCGATCGTTCGGTCCCTTGAGGCGGACCGAGGCAGCCCTTCTGGTCGGTCGGCAGCGGCTGCGGAGGCTGCTGGGCGGAGGCCGGGGCGCCGGAGAGGACGGTGAGGAGGACGACGGCCGCCAAGCTCGCCGTCGTTTCGAGCAACCGTGGCGGTCTCATGACGCCATCACGGTCGAATGCCCGCCCGCCCGTCCCGGCGCCGCCATGGTCTCGGCGTCCCACTCGACGAGTGGGCTGGTCAACCGGGCGACCGCCCCGGGACCGTCCACCAGCCGGAGGGTGTTCTTCCGCCGCCGGGCCAGCACCGCGTCGAGCTTGCCGAGCGCCCGTTGATCGCGTTCGTCGAGTTCGGTGGTGTCGCCGGGGACCTCGCCCGGCGCCAGCTCGCGCAGGAGAACAGCGATCCGGGGAGCCCGGGGGCCCTCGACGTCCGGATCCTCGCTGTCGTCGGCGCGGCGCACCGCCAGCGCCTTGAACCTTGCTCCGGCACCGAACACCACTTCATCGGGTGTGCGCTGGCCCAGCAGCTCCGTGGTGCGCCGGGCCGTGGCGGGCCAGATCAGCACGTCGACCGCGGCGTCGGTGACCGTGACGTCCAGGTCGAGACTCGCCGTGAGGAATCCGGGCTCGACGTGGACCGAACCCGGTTCGACCGGCTCGTCGGACCGGCTCTGGCGCAGAACCGGCCGCCGGTGCATCGGCAGGCGGCGGATCCCCGAGGAGAGGCACTCGAGCTGACCGGGCAAGCCGTTCTCCTGGCCGGACCGGACCGCTCCGTTGACCGCCTGCGCTCCACCACGACCTTCGCCCAGGAACAGGCAGACCGCGGCGTAATCGGCCTTCACTCCGGCCGAATCGTCCTGCCGCATCGACGGCCAGGTCGCCAGCGCCGCGTTGACGGTGGCCAGCGCCTCGCTGAAGTCGTGCCCGGCCGCCGCGGTGAAACTGGCCTGCTCCGTCGCTTTGCTGCCCCGGTCGGCGACCGCCAGCGGCGTCGGTCCCGGAGCCACCGAGAGCGGGTCGCGCCGCGGCGCGACCGGAACGGGCGGTGCGCCCGGCGCCGGGTCAGTCCCGGCACGTCCGGGAGAGCTTTGCGCGGCGGGCGGCACGAGCGGTTCGGGCGGGTAGGGCGACGGCTCCGGCGCGCTGGGGGGACCACCGGCCGCCGGTGGGGTGACCGGCCGCGGTTCGGCGGGCGGTGGCGGCGCGGGCTCCTCCCTGCGTGCCGGAGGCGCCTCCTCGGCGGGGCCGGGCCGGGTCCCCGGCATTCCGGAGACCGTCGGAATGGGCATCGCCGACATCGTCGCGATCCTCGCCGCCGCGGCCGCGCTCGGCACAGCCGGAGCGTGCGGCGGTGCGGCGGGCGTGACCGGTTCCGCCGCCGGGGCGGCCGGAGCCTGAGCGATGGGCGCCGGGGCTGCGGGTGCGGGGTCGACGGGCACCGGATTCCGGTGCGGTGCGGCCTTCGCCGTCGAGGGACCGCCCGGCGCGGCGAGCCGAGAGAGGACCGCCCTGGTCGAGTCGTCCGGCTCGCCGGCGACGCGGAACCTGGCCCGTGCCCGCAAGGCGGGGTCCAGCCCGGACAGCAGCTTCTCCACCGCGTGCAGAAGAGCGCGGTCGACCCGGGATCCGGGGGTGCCCAGCTGCAGGGTCCAGCCTGCCGGATCGAAGGGCAGAGCGGTCGAGGCCGGGTCCGCCGCACCGGAGCGGACGACCAGGCCAGAGGGCACGACGTCGGCCCGCACGTCACCCAGCCCGTACGTGCTGGGACCGACCCGCTCCCAACCGGCGGGAGGGGGCACGACGTCGAGGACCACCTGGTCCCCGCCGCCCATCGGCTGGCGGAGCAAGGTGGCGAACGACGGGAACCGCGTCCGCGGCGGCCGGTTCCCGGGCCCCGCGGTCGAGAACCCGCCCGGAACGGTCACGAGGTCCCGGCCGAGGCGCAAGGTGGTCTCCGCGAGCCACGCGTAACCCGCCACCGCGGGTTCCCCCGGGACGAGCACGAAGGACTCCGGCAGCGATCGGAGCACCTCGGCGACCGCCGCGGGGGAAGGCGCCACCCCTTGACCGCCGACGAACACCCGGGGCGCGCGTGGGTCCACCGGAATCCAAGCCACCGGGTCGGACAGCTTCGTGGGAGCCGTCCGCAGGTCGCGGACGACCAGCCCGGCGGGTACCGGCTCCACCGCGACCGGTCCCCGCACGAACGGCTGAGCGGCCACGGCGAGCTCCCACCCGGGCCGCGGATGCCGCATCCCGCCGAACTCGGCCCCCTGTCCCGGCCGGAAGAGGCGCCAGCCGGTACCGCCGGTCCCGTGCCCGGCGAACAGGGCCGCGCCCGGCCGGTCGAGGAAGCCGCCGTCCGCGGCGAACAGGTCGGTACCGAGCCGGTCGGCGAGCCGCTGCGCGATCGCCGTGTGCGCGCCCAGCCGGGGAAGCCCGATCCGGACGGTGAGGGCGCCGGTCTCCCGCCGGGCGACCCCCACCAGATCCGGGAGGACACCGAAGACCGAAGGATTTCTGGCGGCGACCGGCGAGACCAGCACGAACAACTGCCCGTCCACGACGGGCGGCCACGCGAACCGTCCCGCGTGGTCCACGGTTTCATGGCGCTCCCGCACGAGCAGGTGCGCCCCGCAGCGGTCGGCGACCAGCGCGGCCGCGGAATCTTCAGCCATCTTCTCGCTCCAGCTTTTCCAGCTCCGGCACCGGGTGGCGCCGTGTCCGGTCCGGTCTCTCAGGTTTCGACGTCGGCCGCGGTCAGCAACGTCATGTCGGCCGACGAGGGATCGTCGATCTCGGCCAGCCGCGAGGCCTGGCGATCGGTCATCCGCTCGAACACCCGGCGCGCGGTCCGGCCGTTGCCGAACGTGCCGTCCTTCGGGATCGCGTCGAAGTACTTGAGCAGGACTTCGACGGCGTCCTCGGTCAGCCGGTAGTCGTGCTTCGCGCACTGCACCCGCACGATCGTGACCAGTTCGTCCGGCGTGTAGTTGGCGAACTCGATCGTGCGGCTGAACCGCGACTCCATCCCGGGGTTGGCCTCGAGGAAACTCAGCATCTCGTTCGAGTAGCCGGCGGCGATCACCACGACGTCGTCGCGATGGTCCTCCATGAGCTTGACCAGGGTGTCGATCGCCTCACGGCCGAAGTCCGGGCCGGTCCCGCCCTTGCCCGAACCGGAGCTCAGCGTGTACGCCTCGTCGATGAACAGCACCCCGCCGAGCGCGGTGTTGAAGGCTTCGGTCGTCTTGATCGCCGTACCGCCGATGATCTGCGCGACCAGATCCGCCCTCGCGACCTCGATCAGGTGTCCCTTGCGAAGGACGCCCAGCTGCGCGAGCACCTGACCGTAGAGCCGGGCGACGGTCGTCTTCCCGGTGCCCGGTGCCCCGGCGAAGACCAGGTGGCGCGCCATCGGCGGCGCCGAGAGCCCCGCGTCCTTGCGGCGCTGCGCCATCTTGTTGAGGTTGATCAGGGAGTTGACCTCCCGTTTGACCCCGGCGAGGCCGACCAGCGTCTGCATCTCGGCCAGCGGGTCCGCCACGCTGTTCCGGGCGGCCGCCGCCGGCTGATCCGGCCGCGCGGCGGGAGCCGCCGCACCCGCCGAAGCGGAAGTGCCGTAGGCGTCGGGAGCCAGATTGCCGCCGGAGACGAGACCGTGCACCTCGATGGCCGGATTCGGATGGGTCTGGCGCAACCCGCTCGCGTGGTTGTCGCGAACCGTGCAGCCGGAAACGCGGACCGCTTCTTCGGTGTCCAGCCGGATCCCGTCGGCCGATCCACCGGTGAACTCCGAATCGGTGATGGTGCCCGAGGCGCCGTCGGCGAACAGGCAACCGGCTCCCGCGCTGCCGTGGACCCGGCTACCGGTCACTGACACGTCCGCCCCCGAGCCCGCGTGCACCCCTTCGGCACCGGTGCCGGACAACGCGCTGTCGGTCAGGGTCAGCGCGGCACCCAGCACGCGCACCCCGGCGTCCGCCGTGCGGCTCAGGCTCAAGCCGGTGACCGACGGACGGGCCCCGTCGGTCACCATGATCCCCACGCCGCGGCCTTCTTCGATTTCGAGGTTCTCCCAGGTTCCCCTCGCCGCGCCGGTCATCTCGACGGAGGCACCGTCACAGCCGAGCACTCGAAGGCGGCGGAAGAACGGATCGGCGCCGTCGTCGACACGCACCCCCGCGATCGTGCAGGCGGAAACGGTGACCCGGTCGAATTCGGGCACGCTCCGGGCGCTCACGCCGATGCCCACTCCATCCACATCGGACACTTCGGTGCCGGTGGCGGTCCCCGCCGCGCGGCCGGTGTAGTGCACGCCGTGGTTGACGGCGGTCCGCACGGCGCAGCCCCGCAGCACCGGAGCGCATCCCTCCGCCACGAAGATGCCGTCGGCAGCCGATCGCTCGACCACGCACTCCTCCAGCACCACCGGTTTCGAGCTCGCGAGATAGAACCCGACGGTTTCGGCGTCGGACACGGTCAGCCGGGTGGCGGTCAGCGTCGCCTCCTGCTCGACGGCGACCGCGGGCTTCGCGGCGCGGGCGACCGTCGTGTCCTCGACGGTCAGCTTTCCGCGTCCGTTGAGGCAGATCCCGTTGCCCGCCGCGGTGTCGACGGAGCAGGAGCGCATGAGCAGCACCCCGTCCTCCGCGACGACGACCCCGGAGGTCCCGAGCGCTTCCAGGCGGCAGGCGTCGAGCACTCCGCCTTCGGGTGAGGTGACGACCACCCCCGCGCCGACGGAGTTGCCGATCTCGCAGTTCCTCATGAGGAGGGTGCCCTGCGCCGCGGCGAACACGGTCGTCCAGCCCTCCGCCCGCACCGCGCATTCCGAGACGCTCAACTGCCCGCGAGCGACCAGGATCGCGGGATTCTCCTCGTCGGCCGAGGCGATCGTCAGCCCGGCGAGTGCCGCGGAATCCGAGTCGAGGATCACCGCGACCCCCGAGGGCGGGGCCACCCGCACCGAACCGAGACCGTCCTCGGCGGTGATCGTGACCGGCCTGGTGAGCACCAGGTTCTCGGCGTACCGGCCCGGCCCCACGACGATCACCGCGCCGTGCGGGGCGGCGGCCACCGCGTCGCCGATGCGCCGGTAGCCGTTGCCCGGCCCCTGCGCGACCATGATGACGTTCTGGTTCACGTTCCGCGTTCCTCCTCCGGGCCTGCCCCGGTTCGCGTGCTCATGCCCCGACCTGCTCGGTCCAGCCGTCCAGATCGGACGTCGCCAAGCCGTACCGGTTGCGGCAGCCCACCTTGCTGTAGAGCCGGGTGAGGTACTTTTCGACGGTCTTCTCGCTCATCTGGAGGCTCCCGGCGATCTGCCGGTTCGTCCGTCCCTGCCGGACGAACCCGATGATGCGCACCTCGATCTCGGACAGTTCGAGGCTCTTGGCCCGCACGACCGGCACGGTCAGGCCGCGGTCGGCCATCGCCTGCCGGACGGCCGCCGCCAGTTTGGTCGCGCCCAGATCCTGGGCGATCTCGTAGGCTTCGGTGAGCAGTTCGAGCGGTTCGTCGGCGATCCTGCCCACCGCCAGGCAGACGGTGGCCAGCCCGAACCGGTCTCCCCTGGCCCGGACCAGCTCCACGACGGCGGCCGAACCGACTCGCGCGTCCTCGGCGAGGCCATGGGCAAGAGCGGTGACCTCGGCGCTCCACAGCGACCCGAACCGCTCGTGCTGTGCGTCGGCCTCGGAGCGCAACCGGCGAATCCAGTGCGCTTCCCGGTACTCCGCCGAGATGAGCAGCAAGCGCGTGAGCGAGCGCAGGATCCCCGCTTCGTCGGGCAGCCCCGCCCCCGCTCGGTAAAGCGCCCAGCCTTCGTCCAGGGCTTCGGTCGCCGTCCCGCTCACGACACGCGGCCCCATGGCCGCCCACAACGCCAACGGGGAAACCTCCGCCGCTTTCGCCTTGTCGAGCCAGGCCGCGGCGGCGCGTTCGTCCCCGCGCCAGCCGCAGATCTCGGCCGCCAGCAGCCGCGTCCGCGTCCGCAGTGGTTCCGGCGACGCGGGGTCGAGCTCCACCTCGCGGGCCGCGCTGAGCGCCTCGTCCCAGTCACCGTCGAGATAGCCGCCGTACACGCGGTGATACGCCGCCAGCGGCCCGTGCGCGGGCAGCCGGTGGTCCGGCCCGAGGACCAGATCGAGCGCGGGAACCAGGTCGCCGGAGGCGCAAGCCGCTTCGACCCGGGCGTCCGCGACCGCCACCTCGGCGACGGGGGCACCGAGAACGGCGAATCCCGCCAAGACGTCTTCGAACCGCACGGGGGCACCGGACAGCCACCGGTTCACGACCGGGCCCTGTGTCGCCGGCGGTTCGGTCGACACCGCCGTCCCCGCGCAGAGCGACACCATCGCCGCGGCCGCCACCTGCGTCCCGTCGGAGTCCCCGTCCTGTTCCAGGAGCAGGCCCGCCAGCTCGGTCGGCGCACCGGAACGGGCCAGCAGGCGCACCAGTTCGGTCCACGCCCGATCACGTTCGCCACCCGGTTCGGTGTGCCACCAGGACGCATAGCGGTGGGCGATCAGCTTCGACCGGTCGAACGGCTGGAGCCGCACCTCGTCGTCGCGAAGCAGGCCGACGAGTTCCGGGCGGGGTGCGAGCGCCCGGCCCGCGGCGACGACGTGCTCGGCGACGATGGAGATCGGGCGCGCGTACCGGGACCGCGCGTCGAGCAGCTGGCGCGCGATCATGCGGTGCAACCAGGTGACCCGGTCCGCTCCGGTCTGCTCGACGACCGAGGCGGCCAGCGCGGGACAGAGACAGGTCAGCCGGCCGGGGGTGCGGGTGTGCAGCACCCCGGCGCGGACCAGCGCGTCGGCCCGCCGGGTGAAGCCGGTGGGCGAACCACCCGTCGCCATCGCGAGCACCGGGAGACCATCGATGTCCAGGCCGCGCCGCCCGGCGGCGAGCAGCACGAGATCCCGCCCGTCCGCGCCGGACTCCGAGACCGTCTTCAGCAGGTGGTGATCCGGAGCGAGGCAGACATCACGGCCGGGCTCGCGGAGGCAGACCGCCCCGCAGACCGGAACGAGCCGCCCCCGCCGTCGCAGATCGGCCACAGTGGACAGCAGGGTCCCCGGATTCCCCCAGAGCGGACCGAGCGCGGATCGCACGGCGTCCCGAAGCGCGATGTCGACCGGAGCGCCGACGGCCTTGCGCAGGAGCCTCTCGGATTCTTCCCCGGTGAGCGACCCGAGTTCGACGACGGTGTCCGCGAGGGTGCGCAGCCGTCCGGCCACCGGCCCGCCGGGCGTGCAGGCGGCCACGACCGGCCGGCCGAACCGCTGCAGGGCGGTGAGCACCGGTTCCGGCTCGGCCAGAAGATCCGCGTCGTCGAGGAGCACCACGACCCGGCGCGTCCCGCCGAGCCGGGCGAACAACCCACCCACGGCGTTGAGCAGCCGGTAACGATCCCAAGCCGAGGCATAGGCCTCCTCCTGGCACTGCCGGACCACGGCGTCGACAGCTTCGGAAAGCCGTGGACGACCCGCGAAGGATTCGAACGCCCCCCGGATCGCGGCGACGAGCAAGGTGATCCCGTAGCGGTCCCACGCCGGAAGAGGACTGTCGCACGAAACGCAAAGGGTGGTGACGCCTCCTTCACGTAACCGGCGGCCGAGCTGCGTCAAGGTCGCGGACTTGCCCGCGCCGCGCTCGCCGGACAGCACCGACAAGGGCGCCGGGCCCGCGGTGACGGCCGCCACGCCGGCGAGCGCGGTCAACTCCGCACGGCGTCCGACAAAACCATTGCCCTGCCGCGCCATCCCATGTTCCTTTCCGCTACATCACCCGGATATCCAGCACACCACCCACGACTCAAGTAAATCTCTATCCACCGAAATCGGCATCCTCGGGCCCGGCCGATGCTCTTTCGGGCAGAACCGATGGACGAAAAAACGCCGGAGGCACTCCTGCCGCCTGGACGAGCTACTCCGAGCTGCCATCGGATCGACACGCCACCTTCGAAAAGAGAGCTATTTCGCCGAAAACACGAAGGGCACCCGACGCCGTCACCTCGGTCGGCGACGGTGACACAGGAACTGTCCGGCATCCGCATCCTTTCGCGGATCTCACGCGACGTTTCGGCTTGGTTTCCTGCTCCCACCAACGACAAGCCATGCTATTCGATCACCTCGGCCAGTTGTCCCGCACCCCTCTTCCAGGGCACAGGGAATCAGGTCCCGGAACGCAGTATGGGCCGAGACACCGACCAGGCAAAATCCATGTCTCGTCTGGTGGGAAAATTCTCCGACCTCATGGGACGGCCTACCGGAAAACGAATACCGGTGACCGAAGGAACGAGTTCGCGGCGAACGAAATCGCCCTTTTTTCCAACCGGCAAGTCCTTCATGGAAATCCATCCGCCGTTCCTAGGGGCAGAATCGCCGGAAATTTTCGCTTCTCGCGGCCACGAACGGCTCGTAGCCGCCTCTTCGTCGGCGACGATTCTCGGCGTGGAGGATCTGTTCGACACCGTAAACGAATCCGATGAGCCGCTCGTGCTGGTGACCGGCCGGGCCGGCGCCGGTCGCACGACGGCGCTCGCCGAACTCGGCACCCGGGTGCGCGAGGACGGGGGCCGGGTTTCGGCCGTCCGGTTCACCGCGCGCGGGGACGTGCTGCCGTTGCTGTTCAGGACCGGCGCGACCGATTCGGTGTCCGTTCCCCGGGAGCCGACTCTGGCCTCCTTCGGCCCGGTCACGGGGGCTCGGTCCGATCAGGCGGTGGCCGAACGGGCGGCGGCGGCGTTGCTGGCTTCCCTGCAGCAGCCCGGCGGCCGGTCGTTCCTGCTGATCGACGACGCGCACTGGGTCGACCCCGACTCACTCGCGATCCTCTCCGCCCTGACCCGCCGCGCGGCGAGCGGCACGATCCGCTGCGTGTGCGCTGTCCGGACCCCCGTGCTGGAGCCGGTGGCCTCGGAAGCGGTGGACGAACTCCGGAAATCCGGTCTCGTGCGGCATTTCCGGATGCGTCCGATGTCGAGGACGGAGATCGGCCGGGAGGTGACCTCGACGGCGAGTGTGCTCCCGGAACCCGAACTGGTCGATTTCCTGCACGCGCAGAGCCGCGGGGTCCGCGCGGCCTTCCGCGAGGCCTACGAGCACCTCGAACGGCTCGGCCAGGTCAGGGTCGTGGACAAGCGGGCCTACCTGGTGCCCGCTCCGCGAGCCGGCGCGCCGATGTCCCGGGGAGGGATCACCGAGATGTGCGCGGAACTCGGTCCGAGTGTCCTCGGCACCGCCGAAGCCGCGGCCGTCCTCGCTCCCCTCGGGCCAGCCATGCCCACACTGGCCGCCGAAGCGCTGGAGGTGGCGGAGGAGGAAGTGATCCGCGACCTCCAAGTCCTGCGCCGCCACGGCGTTCTGCACAAGGGGGCGGACGGCGGGTGGCGGTTCGTGATCCCGCAGATCGCCTCCTCGCTGATCGCGGGGATGGGGCCCTGCACGAAGCAGCAGTTCGCGGCGAAGGCGGTCACCGCGGTCTGGACGGGTGCGGCGGCCTGTCCGGATGCCGACTACCTGAGCGACCGGGTGGTCGACGCGGGCAAGCTCGTCGACTCGCGGCGTGCTCTCGGGCACCTGCTCCGGCAGAGCACGGCGGCGAGTGAAGACCGGATGGAGGTCGCGCTGCGCTGGCTCGGCGCCGCCGTCGAACTGGCCGAGAACCGTTCGCAGCGGATGATGATCCTCCTGACCCATACGGCGATCTGCCATTCCCGGGGGAAGTACGCCGAAAGCCTGCACGGGGCGCGGCGGTTGCTGGAGAACTTCGCCGACCACCTTTCCGCCGGCACCGCGCAGGAACTCCAGGCCGCGGCCGTGGTCGCGCTCGGGCGGCTGGCCCGGACCGAGCCGTTGTCCACTTTGGCCGAAGGTCACCACCACTGGCCTGGCACCCCCGAAGCCACGCTCGTGACCAGGGCGCTGGCGTGCGGCATGCTCGACCGCTGGGCCGAAACCGACCGGCTGCTGGCCGAAGGCGCCGAAGAGTGGACAGCGGGCAACACCACGTCCGCGATGTTCGCGAGCCTCCACCGGAGCTTCGCCCGGCTGTGCGTCGGCGACTTGCGCTATTTCGAGACCTCCATCGAAGACCGGGCCGGATGGCCGCTGCGCACCGTTCGGCGCTATCACGCCGAGCAGGTCAATCTGCACGTCGCGGGTTTGCTGACGAGCGGTGAACTCGGGCCCGCCGAACGCCTGCTCGCCGAGGAGGAGCTGCCGGAGGAGGAACTACAGCCGAGCAGCCGGGTGATGATCTCCGCGCTGAAGGGCGACATCGACTCGGCGACCGACATCGCGCGCCGCGCCCTCGCTTACCGCTCCAGTGGCGGTTTCGACGCCGGATACAGCGGCATGCACCATTTGATCGTTTCGATGCTGGCCTCCTGCGGGAAATTCGCCACCGCCCGGCAACTGCTCGCCAACGCACGGACGACGAACCCCGTGCTCGCGCACCTGCTGGACCTCGCCGACGCGGAATACGACCTCCTGCTCGGCGATCCGGTGAGCGCGGCCGCGAAGGTGCGCTCTGCCCTCGCCTACGCCGAAGCACGCGGGATCGTCATCGGCCTGGACCTCGTCTGGGCCCTGCTGGCCGACCTGACGATCGATCTGGGCGATCGCGCGACCGCGGAACGCTGCCTCGCCGACATCGAACGGCTCGCGGAAACCACCCCGACCGTCCGCAACGTCGTCCACGCGCTGTTCGTCCGCGCGATCGTGACCGGTGATCGCGCGGCGGCGGCCGAATGCCTGCGCCGCTGCGGTGAACGCGGGCAGCCGCTCGAACAGACCAAGATCCAGGCCAAGCTGATCAAACACGGGGTCGCCGATCCCGACGGGCTCAGCGAGGTCTACGAGACCCTCGGTGCGCACGGTTGCCTGCTCGTGCGCGCGCGGACCCGCAGCATCATGCGTGAACGCGGTATTCCGGTGCCCGGACGTCAGGAAGCCGTCGCGGAGAACGAACATCTGCTCGCGGTGCTGATGTCCGAGGGCCTGAGCAACAAGCAACTCGCGTCGGCCTTGCGCACCAGTGAGAAGAGCGTCGAAGGAAGGCTGAGCAGGCTCGCCTCCCGAACCGGCCACCGGTCACGGATCGAACTGTCGAAGGCTTTGCTCAACGGCGAGTTCGAGACGGGAGCATCATCCGCCTGATTCACCGCTTCTCCGCGTCGAGGACACCGTCCGGTGACTCGGCGGTCGCCCTGATCACGTCGGCCCGCACCCGCATCGCCGCCGGGGATCCGGGATTGAGCAGGACGTCCACCCCGGTTTCGGGCAACGCGGCCGCCAACTGGGGCAAGGTCACCTCCACCCAGCCGGGAACGTCGAGCAGGGCGCGGTGCCCGTACGCGGTGGTGGCCAGGACCGAGGAGACACCGTCCGGCGCGCTTCGCACCAGGGCGACGTTCTTTTCGTCGACGGCCACCCCGAACACGGTGTCGAACAGGGTGGAGGTCAGGTCGTCCGTGAGGTCTTCGCCGGTGCCGCGGGCCATCGCGCGGAGCACGGCGTCCACCGGATCCAGCGGTGCGTCGGCGGACCGCGGCCGGTAGTCGGGATTGGACCGGAACCGGGTCCACATCCCGTCGGCGGTCACGGCCCAGCCGCCCAGGATGGCGTCCGGTGGCGGCTCGGCGTCGTCCTCGTTCTCTGCGGCCCAGGCGGGATCGAGCAGCAGCTTCACCTCGCCGCCGTCGAACAACTCCACCAGGCTCGGCGCCGTGTCCTGCTTCCCGGTCATCGACTGAGGCTCCCTTCGAGCACGGATCCGGCGGACATGCCCGGCAGGCGGCCGACCTCGCCGTCCGGCGTCGGCTCACCGGATTCGGTCCGGCGCCAGCGCTCGGCGGACTGCCGCAGCGACGACAGGATCAGATCGTCCAGTGAACGCGCGCGCTTTTCGAGCTCGCGATCGCTCAGTTCCCTCAGCAGCACTCGTCCTCGAAGGCCGTCCGCCGGTTCGACGACGTCGAGGACCGCGAACGAGGTCCCCGGCGGGAAGACGACCCCCTTCCCGTCTCCAGCGGGCAGTTCCACCAACCGTCCGGACATGGACCAGACGAGCAGATCGGTGGTCCCGGCCCCGAGCGGCGGAGGCGCGAGGGACATCGCACAGACGCCGGGCTCGACCAGGACGGCACGCCCGTCGAGCGACGCCCACTGGTCCCTGTCCGGGGCGACCGCCGCGGCCGTCGCCCCTCGGTGCCGGGGCAGATCGACGATCCCCTCCGCGGCGCGCCTGCCGAGCGCGGCCAGCGGACCGGTCGCGTCCATCCCGGCTTCACGGCCCAACGGACCGAGGTGCAACCGCGCCGCCATCAGATCGGTGAACGCGTCCTGGTCTTCCGCTTCCGCCGCACCGGCGAAATGCTCCGGCCAGGTCTCCCGGATGAGCGCGCGATCGCGGACGGGATCCGGCACGGAGTCGGCGGAAGCGCCCTGCTCCGGTACAGGCGCGGCATCGTTCGGCCCGGAGTCTTCGGTGTCCGCGTCCTGGTTCCCGCCGACGAGCTGCATCAAGAGGACCAGCGGCTCTTCCGCCTCTGCCTGCTCTTCGGCGACCGGGGCGGCGATCTTCGGTTCGCCGGACGTCTTCCGCTTTCCGGGGTGAGCCACCCAACTGGTCGAGGGGGCGGGTTCGATGCCGTCGGTGGGCACCACCCGCACCGCCGTTCCCGTGGTCTGCCGCAGCCTTTCGGCCACTTCTTCCGCGCTCTGCCAGTGGTGCGCGGTCATCTCCCCGTCCGAGGCGTTGTGGAACACGGTCGGCGCCTGCGGGTCCGGTGGCAGGGTGCGGACGAAGTCGCTGTAAGCGGGCTCGGCCTCGCCACGGACCCACAGTCCCGCCGGCACGACCTCGACCACGGTGTCCGAGTCGTACCGGTAGACCCCCGCGGCGACCTTCGGCAACCTCGGTATCGGTTTCCGGTATGCGCGCAAGACCGGTGCCGCCTCGCCGGTCTCGTCCGTGCCGTGTGGCCGGTAGGCCAGGGTGTGGGCGAACATCGACCAGCCGTGGGAGCCGTCGGGCCGCAGCGCGACTACTTCGGGACCGTTCACCGAATGCACCGGCAGGCCGCAGTAGACGACGATCTCCGCGCCGGTCGAGTCGGAAAGTGCCTGTCCCATTGACTTCCCGGCGGCGGTCCGCACTGGTCCGAATTGGACGAAGCGGAGCAGTTCCCGACGCGGCCCGACTAAGGATTCCCACCATCGCGAAACCACGTCGATCGGCAACGGCGCCAGGCCTTCGGCGCCGAGCGCGACGAGGATCTCGTCGGATCGGCAAGGCACCCAGCGAATCAGCCTGGCCCGGGCGGCGCGGATCCACCGGTCGTCGCCCGCCGCCCGCAACCAGACGCCCGACGGCAACGGTTCGGCGACGACGTCCTTGCCGAGCACCTGGGTCTCGGCCAAGGAGCCTGGCACGTCCCAGGACGGCTGCGGCAACCTCCGGCCCGCCCAGGTCGCCTCGGCTCCGGGACGGTACCGCACCCAGCGGCCGTCGGTGAGCGGGTCGTCGAAGGAGACACCCGCGTGCGAGGGCCGCACCGTCCCGTGCGGGAGCAGGACCGCGCTTCCGAGGGTTTCCGCCAGAGACTGGCCGTCCACCCACGAAAGGTCCTGCCCCGACGGGACGGGAACCAGGCGCACTCCTCGCGTTCCCACCGGGAGTACACCGGCGAGTTCTTCCAGTTCGCTCTCCGGCAGGTCGACGACCAGCAGGCGGTGATGCGGATCCGGCGCCAGCGACGACGCGAACAGACGGGCCCGATGGGGCACCGCACCCGCCAAGTGGACGACCTCGACATGACCGGCGGGGGTTCGTTCGATCCCGGCCGCGGCTTCGGCCTTGGTGTTAGGACTCGCGCCGGCTCGTGCGCGAAGCCTTTTCCAAATGGACACACGTGCTCCTTCGGGCAGGTCCGACGAGTCCGTCCGGACGGCGGGGAAACCCCTTGTCCGCGAGAAATGGTGCCCTCGGCCCGGCCGCCGGAGAACCTCGTTCCCCGGATACCGGCGGGATCGGCTGGACTTCCCTCACGAACACGCGGCGTCGTTCACCGCTCTCCGGCGAGTAGGCGCTCCAGCTCCGAATCCCAGTCCAGCAGCCGGTGTTCCTCACCGAAGGGCACGATTTCGGCGGCGCACGCCAAGAACTCCTCCAGCGCCTGGCGCAGCGCGGCGAGCACCGCGGTCCCGAACGGGCTGGTCAGCTCGATCACGATCAGCGCGCGGTCGTCGGACGACGGCCGGATCCGGATGTCGCCGTGCCCAGCCGCCCTCAGCAGCCCATCGGCCAGCAGCTCACGCCCGAAGACCCATTCGACGAAATCGTCCTCGCCTCGCGCGAAGAAGGCCCGAACCGTATACGGGTCCCGGCTGTCGTAGCTGAAATGCCCTCGTACCTCGGCGCGTCCGTTGACCGCGCAAAGGACCGCGAAGTCCATCGGATGGCTACAAGTGGAATAGCCGGCCCCGCCGCCCGGGCCGGACGGTGGCAGTACGTACTCACTCATGAAGGGATTTTCGTTGGTGTGACTTCATTTCAGCCCTATCGAGGTGGACGGCGGAGAGGGCGTGTTCGGGTCGCTCGCCCCCACGCCGATCCCGGTGTCGCGAAAGCCACTTTCGCGGACTCGCATTTGTCTACCCATTGGGGTGGTCTGGTGCTCTCGGCGCCGGGTGGGGCTTGTACCGGAGTCCGGTGTGGTCGACGGAGGATCGGGGACGTTGAGTGTCCCCGATCCTCCGTTGATCAAGACCGGGGACCGGGCGCCCCTGGCGACGATGGAGGAATTGGGACGTTCAACGTCCCAATTCCTCCATCGTCGACCCCAGCACACGCAGACGCCACCCATGCCCGCGCACCAAACACGTCGCGAAAGCCACTTTGGGGACATCAGACGTCCCGAAAGTGGCTTTCGCGACGCTTCCGGCGCTGACCCCGCAACTTTCAGGTGGTCGCGACGGCCTGATCGAGTTCGGACTCCGATCCGGTCATCACCAGCTGCTCGATGTCGCGGAACGTCTGGGTGATGGCGTCCAGTTCGTCGGCCCCGAATTCGGCCGTGGAGCGCACGAACCCGTTGGCGAGCCGCGTCGCGGACGGGCCGCCCGGGTTGAGCACGACGTCGTGTTCTTCTCCGAGCATGTCCACCAAACCCGCGAGATCGGTTCGCCGGACGTCCGGCGCGCGGAACCGTTCCCGGTGGGCGTCGCCGGTGGTCACCACCAGCGACAGGGCGCCGTCTTCTTCCTTGAGCACCATCGGCCTGCCGTCGCCGTTCATCGCGACGTCGAGCGGACAGCCGGCCATCATCACCTGCAGGTGCGCCGACCTCGCTTCGCCGTCCACCAGCATGTGCAGCACCGCGTCCAGCGGGTCCGACGGGGATTCCTCGTCGGACGGCAGGTAATCCGGATTCGCCGAGAAGGTGCCGAGCTGACCGTCGCCGGAGACGGGCCAATGCCCGATGATCGCCTCCGGCGGCGGGCTTTCCTCGTCGTCGTCCGGATCGGGGTACCAGAACTGGTCGACCAGCAGGAGCCTGGCTTCCTGGTCCGTCGGGTCCTCGCCGATCATCCTCATCCTCTCCGGCCGAAGTTTTCCGAGCACCTTAGGCAGGCAGGTCAGCCTCTCGAACGATTCCCGTGTTTACGTCCACCGCAACCCGCCCCAAAACACACCCGATCGAACACCGACGGTTCAGTTCGCGTCACTTTGCGTGACAGGTATCATCGCTGGACCGTACCGATTCGAACCTCCGGAGGAGCGATGCCGCCCGTCGATCGCCTTGCTCCCAACCGAGGCGCCCTGGCCGAACTCGCCAGGCTGGGCCGTTGGAGTGAAGCGAACAACGCCGCACTGGAAGCGGTCCGGCTCCTGCAGTCCGAACCCACCGGCGTCATCGCGGCCGAACTGGCGGACCTCGTCTATGTCGCCGGCGGCCCCCGGCCGGGCCAGTCCCCGCCCGCCGGGGAACGGCTGATCGTCCCGGACGAACGCGCCATCGCCATGCAGGCGCTGTCGGTGGTCAACCGCATCGGCGAGCTCGACGAAGCGGTCGAAGCCGCGGAAACCGCGTTGAGTTCGCCTGGACGCTGGGAAGTGGGCACTTTCTGGTACGCGGTGCTGGCTCTCGTGTACGCGGATCAGCTCGAGTCCGCGCGGGAGCACTGCGCGAGAGCGGTGCACAACGCCAGCCGGTCGAGCTCCGAGCGCCATCGCCACGCGGCGGCGGTGCTGCACGCGAGGGTGGCGTTCCTGACCGGGGACTCGGTCACCGCGGCCAACCGGTTCACCGGGCTGCTCGCCGCCGGTGTGCACAGCCAGCAGCACGGCTTGGCGGTAGCCTGGACCGTCGCCGCGCTGGTCGACCTCGGCGCTCTGGAAGACGCCGGAGACCTGCTCCGCCGGAACGGCTTGACCGGCCCTCTCGAGGACGAAGGCGACCGTGCCGAGGTGCTGTGGTCGAGAGGGCTCCTCCACGAAGCCGTCGATCGCCCGCAGGCGGCATTCGAGGATTTCATGGCCTGCGGACGTGAACTGCTGAAACGGTCCGTGATCAACCCCGCGGTCATCCCCTGGCGCTCGGCCGCGGCGCGGAACGCCTACGCCGTCGAGCGGCGGGACATCTCGCTCGCCCTCGCCAGGGAAGAGGTCGTCGAGGCGAACCGCTGGGGCGCCCCCAATCCCATCGGCAGGGCACTCGGGGTCGACGCTCTCATCACCGACAGTTACGAAGGAGTCGACCCTCTGCACACCGCCGCAGCCCTGCTGGAAACCGGTGGCGCGAACGCCGACCTGCGAGCCCTCTGGTACGACTTCGGCGCCAAACTCAGCCTGGACCGGCACTTCGCCGAGGGCGAGCAGGCCCTCTCAGCAGCCCGGGACCTCGCCGCTCGATCACGTAACCGATTCTGGGTCGACCGCATCGACACCGCGCTCCGGAACTGGGGCGAAGGGGGAAGCTACCGCGAGCTGAGCCGCCAGGACTTCCGGGTCGCCTATCTCGCCAGGCTGGGCTTCGGCAACAAGGACATCGCGGGACGGCTGCACGTCTCTCTCCGCACGGTGGAACTCTGCCTGTCCACGGTCTACCGGAAGCTCGGCATCGCCGGACGCGGCGGACTCCGCTCCGTGCTCTTCCCTCCACTGTAACGATCCGAGGTGAAAAGTTGTCTCAACGGCGGTTTCCGCAGTTGACGCGCTGCCAAGGGCGGCCTAACGTCGTTGGCGAAATGTCCGGATCGACGATCCGGACGTGACGCGACGGAAGATCGAGGAGCACGAGCGGGGACCTGGCGATGGCCGAAGAGAGTCCGATGACGGCGCGAGTCCAGACGAGGCCGAGGCGATGACCCAGCTTTTCGAGCACACCCAAACCCCGGCCATACCTGGGCACGACGAGCCTCAGGAGTTCCTTCCCGCTCCCCTGCACCCGGATTGCCTGGCGACCGAGGCCATGGCGGTCGGGCTGCAGGGAATCGACCGGAACCTGGCGACCCAGCTGGCCGACCGCGCCCTCGCCACCGCACCGTGCATGAACGACCTCCGCTGCGTGTGGCGGGCGGTTTCCGTGCTGCTCATCGCCCGTGCCATCCGGGCGCTCGACGCTCATTGCACCCGCCTCGCCGGCCGGACCGGACCTGCCGGCCCCGCCTCGGATCTGGTGTGGCCGCTGGTCCGCGCGCAGATCGCCCGGCTGGCGGGCGACCTGGCCGGTGCCCGGGACATGCTGTCACGCCTGGTCGGGCCCGGTGTTCCACGCAGTGTCCGACACCTCGCCCTGGCCTGGCAGCTCGAAACCCTGGTGCGGGCGGGCGAGATCGAGGAAGCCGTGACCCTGGCCAAAGAAAGCGATCTCGACGGTCTGACCGGGCGCCCCTCGGCCCACCGGCCGTTGCTGCTGGCAGCGCGCGGCACCGTCCGGCTCGCCGAAGGCCGGTACCAGGAAGCGCTGAACGACTTCGTCACCTGCGGTGACACCCATGCGTTCGAGCACATGGCCAGTCAGGCCGTCCTGCACTGGCGCGCCATGGCCGCGTTCGCCGCCGCCGGGTGCGGCCGCCCGGACCTGGCCCGTTCGCTGGCCGAGGGTGAACACGAAGCCGCGAAGCACTGCGGCGCCCCGGCCGGAGTCGGTTACGCACTGTATGTGAAGGCCATGGTCGCAGGCCGGGGCCAGGAAGTCGCACTGCTCGGCGACGCTGTCCAGCTGCTCGAAGTCGCCAGTGCCCGGGTCGAGCTCGCCACGGTGTGCCTGGAGTTCGGGCGGGCCCTCGCCGCCGCCGGAGATGCCCCACGGGCGGCCGGTCAGTTCTCGCTCGCGGCGGAGCTCGCGCACGAGATCGGCAACCGCCGACTGGCCGGGGAAGTCGCCGTCGAGCAACGGAAGGTGGACAAGGCCCCGCCCCGCAAGTCGCTGAGCCCGCAGGAGCATCGCGTCGCCAGTCTGGCCAGGGCCGGGTTCACCAACAAGGAGATCGCGGCGAGAACCGAGCTGACCGTACGAACGGTCGAGTTCCACCTCTCCGGCGTCTACCGCAAGCTCCAGCTCTCCAGCCGCAAAGAGCTGCTGGCCCCCGGCCTCGACCTCGGCTGAGCCTGGACCGACGACGAGTTTCGTTCGCGAAGTGATTCCCTCCGTTTAGGCCGATCGGGTACTTCCGCCCTGATAGCGGCCACCGGCCCGGTGCAAGGTGACTTGCACCGGGCCGTTTTGTGTCCGCAGGCAGACGACGGCTTGGTTGTTCGGAGGAGGTGTCGCACTTGAGCAACGGGGGTGTGCACATTCCGCCGGATGTGCGGAAGTTCCTGGAGTTCACTCTGGGCTTGTCGTGGCCGGAGAGTGACGATCAGGGCCTGGTCGCGTTGTGGAAAGCGTGGGAGGCGTTCGAGGACGCGGCCGGGGTGTTCGAGGCCGCTGCCCGGGCAGCCGGTGTGGCGGTCCCGCAGGTCTTGGAGGGTGAGACCGGGGAGTTCTTCGCCCACTTCCTGAGTGCGACGATCCCCGACGGGGTCGCGGGGCTGGGTGAGGCCGCGGGTGAGCTGGCGAAAATGGCGCAGAACGCCGCCGCCGACGTCTACAAAACCAAAGTCATGTTCGTCGTCTTCGCCGCCTTCACCCTCGCCTCGATCATCCATTTGATGGCCACCCTGATCGGAGCCTTGTTCACCGGGGTCGTCATCGCCGCTGCGAGGGTGGCGCTGACCGCGATCTGGCGGGCCCTGATCACCCGCATGGGACAACTGTCCCTCAGCGGTGGCCTGTCGCAAGCCACCAAAACCGCGTTGCTGAAGTTCGCGAAAGACCTCGCCATCAAAACCGGCGGCTTCGCCGCCTTCGGCGCGGCGTTGATGGGCGGCACCGACTTCGGTGTTCAAGCCCGCCAAATCGCCGACGGCGACCGCCAAGGCTGGGACACCACATCCCTCACCTCCTCCCTCGTCGGAGGAGCACTCGGCGGCGCGTTCGCCGGAATCTTCCACTCCGCAGCCGGAGGAATCCGCTCCACCGCCTTCAGCCTCCGCGACCGCCTCGCCACCCGCCATCCCGACGACCTCCTCGCCGACAACGTCACCGTCGGCCAGGTCATCACCACCATCAACAAACCCCTCGCCGCCCTCGGCGACGCCGCTTACGCCACCGGCCAAATGATCACCGTCATCGCCACCGCACCCCTGATCAACCTCGCCCTCGGCGCCCCCACCGGCAACCCCGCCCTCGGCGCCCTCGGCGCACTCTCCCGCTACGGCGGCAGCCGCACCAACGGAACCACGAACGGCAATCTCGACACCATCCACCCACCCGAAATCCCCGACCTCACCATCCCCACCCTCACCGAAAAGCCGGACACCGCCAAAGAACCCGGCACCGAGAAGCCCGCCAAGGACGTACTCAAAACCCCCGAGGCATCCGAAACGCCGCCGCCCTACACCACCCTCCCCGCGGAAACCGGCCTCCGCCTGGAGAAGACCCCCGCCTACACCACCAGCCCCCACGCCCTCGGCACCCTCCACACCACCGCCGCGGCGAACGGTGCCGCACCCACGACCCTCTCGCCGCTGAGTGACGCGGCCAGTCAGACAGCCCTTGCCGCCGGCGCGACACCGGAACGGGGGAACAGGGGAACCGCCACCCCGGACACCCTCGCGCCGGAGGTTGGCCACGGTTCACCCGACGGCATCACGAGTGTCGTGGCCGGTGCGCCTCCCGGTCACCGGCTCCTCACCCCGGAGACCGCGGTCGTCTCGGAGACCCGGCCGGACACGTCGAACCCGGCCAGATCCACAAGCCCGGACACGACGTCATCACGTGTTCAGGCCGATCGCACCGCCGCCCCGCTCAGCACCACCGCGAGCCTTTCACCGGCGCTGCCCGCCGCGCGACCCGACACCGCCGGCGGACACCTCGCCGCCACCGCGCGCGCCGCCGACACGGTGCTGCCGGACAGCACCCGGTCCTTCCTCGCCGAGACCGCACCCGCCACCACACGGCCCCCCACCGTGCCGGACACCCTCCACACCCCGGCCCTCACGGACCCCACGCCGTCAGCGTCCATGCCCGAGCCCTCAGCGATCACCACGCCACGACCACACGACGTCCCCGCTTCTTTCCCGATCGAGCCCGTGCGAGCCATCCCGCTACCGGGCAACGGTGGCGTGGCCTTCGTCCCCGACGGCTACACCACGAACATCACCAACGCCTTCCCACACCCGGAACCCGGCGTTTTCCGCGTCGTCGTCCAACACCGCGACAACACCTTCGCGCTACCCGGACACCACACCCTGGACCCGGCACACCGGCCCGAAAGGCTCATCGCAGCCCTTCAAGACCTCCCCACCCAGCTCGCCGCTTGGCGCAACTACACGAAAATCGACCTCCTCGCCTGCGACCTCACCCCCACCCTGCTCGACCGCCTTACCCCCGCGATCCACGCCACCTTCGGCGTCGAGCTCCACGCCCCTTATCACCAGACCCCTCTTTTCGTCGCACCCACCGGCGGCCTCAGCCTCACCGACCCCGCCATCCCCCACACCCTCCACCTCGCACCGAAACGCCGCCGGAATGACACGATGGTGGCCGACCCCAAAGCCCCTGAGACCTCGGCGAGGCTCGCCGAGGTCTCAGCGAGGCTCCTCCACCAGTACGGCAACCTCTCCGACCGGTGGCTCTCCTACTCGATTCCCCGCGAAATCTTCCCACAGGGCCTATTCGACAAACAATTCCACCTGCACTTCAAGCAGGAAAGGGAAAATCAGGCCAATTCCGGCACCCTGTGGAGTCCGCTTTATCGAGGGAAGAGCAATGTCGAAAATTTCAGCAAAGAAGAGTTGAATGATCTCACCGCGTGGGTCTACCGAAAAGTCGTCGCCGACCAGACGAGCAATCCTGCCGCGATAGCCAAAACCGCGGCGGAAACAGGCTTCGCCTCCAGCTATGCGAAACTCACGAACGCAGCGGACGCGGCGGCGGAAGCGGCAGCAATCGACGGCCGCCGCCACCCCTATCTGATACTCAGTAAACCTGAACACCGCGTCAAAATCATCGCGCTGCTCGACCGGATTCTCGCGAATACCACCCGCCGCACTCAAGGCAAGACACTCACCTCACTGAATGACTTGAACGTGCACGGAGCAATCGCCGCGTTGCGCGGACTGATAACCGAGCGGGAACAGGCGTTGAAGGACGATCCCGCGCTGGCCGCTGCCTCGCGGCAACTCGGGCTTCCTACTTTGCGGCCGAGCGGCGCGTTTCTGGGCCGGTTCCTGGACGTGGCCAAGACGGCGGATCGGGGCTGGATCGACAAACTCGCTTACGCCGCGGCGTGGGAACACAAGACCGCCACGGCCGACGAGCTCACCCGCCTGCTGCGGGATGAAGGCATCACCGGAGATCCCGGCGTTCTCCGCGAGATCGTCACCACGGTCATCGGCGAGGCCACCCGCCAGGGTGACCGGCTGCCCCTCCTCGACGCCACCGACCAGGGGCAGCACGCCGCCATCCACGCCCGAACCGCCGCCATCGTCAACGCAACCCCCGCCCTCTACGCCTCCACCGGCACGGCCCCGGTCACAGCCCTGGTCACACACATGCGGACCCGGCACATCACCGGGCCCCAGCACGACCTCGAAACCATCGCCCAAACCATCCTCGAGACCCCCGCCGAAGAACTCACCCAGGACTATTCCCTCGCCCCGCTCGACCTCGACGGCCTCCCTTCCGCGGCACGGGCCCTCGGCGCCGAAACCGAACCCACCGGCTACGGCCCGGACATCTCACCGGCCGAGGAGGGACTCGCCTCGACGGCCAAGCAACTCCTGCTCGACTTCGGCGACCTCAACATCAGCTACCTGATCGCCAGGTGGCCGAACCCCAACAGGAAAAGCAGGCTCTCGTTCAAAGAGATGAGCGAGCATCTCACCACGGAACGAGCACGCCTCCTGGACAGCGGCGAGCTGTGGCTGCCCACCTACCGGGGACTCCGCAACTCCGGAAAAGACAGCCACACCGACGACCTCACCGCCTGGCTGTACCGGCAAGTCGTCACCGACCACACGAAGAGCCCGACCGCGATCGCCTCCAGCGCGGCAGCGGCCGGTTTCGCCGCTGACGCCAAACAGCTGGCGGACGAGGCGAGAGCCGTGATGGAAGCGGCCACGAACGACGGCCGCCGCCACGCGTACCTGAAGGCCGCCAAGCCGGACCACCGTGACAGGATCATCGCCCTGATCGACCGAATTCTCGCGAACACCCCTTCGCCCACACGGCACCAGGTGATGAACTCACTGCATGAGGTGAACGTGCACGGAGACGACAAAGTCTTACAAGTATTGGTGAGCGAGCGTAGACAGGCGTTGCAGGACGATCCCGCGCTCGCCGAGGCCGCCCAGCAGCTCGGGCTCCCCACTTTGCGACCAACCGGCACATACCACGGCCGGTTCCTCGACGTAGCCAACGAAGCCGATCAAAACTGGATCGGCTCACTCGCCTACGCCGCGGCATGGGAACACAAAACCGCCACCGTCGAGCACCTGGTCACCCTCCTCACCCAAGAAGGCATCCGGGACACCGACGGCGCCCTGACACCCCTGATCACCCGGATCCTGGCCGAAGCCGACGCCAACGGTGACCGCCACACCACACTCTCCGCCGACCGGCCCGCCGATCACACCGCCCTCCAGCGGCGCACAGGATCGCTGGTGCTGAAAAACCACGACGAACTGTTCGCGCTCGAGCCCGCGCAGGCCACCACCCGCCTCATCCGGCACATGCGCCGCAACCACATCACCGGCACCCAAGACACCCTCCGCAACATCGCCCACACCGTCTACACCCTCCCCACCCACCAGCCACTACCCGGCACC
>NZ_BNAY01000017.1 GCF_014654365.1 Amycolatopsis oliviviridis | reverse complement strand
GTGGCGTAGGCGAGTTTGTCGATCCAGTCGTGGTCGGCTTCGTTGGCGATGTCGAGGTGGCGGCCGAGGATCTGGCCGTCCGGCCGCAAGGTCAATGCCTGCCTCCCGGCCGCGATATCGGCGTCCGACCGCTGCGCGATCGACCTGGCTCGCACTACGGCAGTGAACACATCACTGTTACCTCGGACGTTGTAGTCACGCAGGCGGGTCAACAGGCCTTCGACGCCAAGGCCGGGATGGTCGGCGATCACGGCGTCGATCACGCTGGTGGCACTCGCTTCAGCGGCATTCAGGAGCGGATGTCTACGCTGATCCAGTACGGCGACCGTGATGGCCTTCTTGGCCCCCAGCAGCAGACTCTCATGTCCGATGTACCCTGCGTGTTCGGCACGGCGCGCGATTGCCGTCTTCGTCTCATGGGGATGGTCGGCGGCAAGTCTCCACAGGAGGGCACTGAAATCGTTGGGTACGACGAAGTCATATTTGTGATTTTGGCGTCCGGCTCCGCGATATCGGGGATACCACAATGATCTATCGCGGTCGGCCTCGATGGCCGCCGCGGTCAAAAAGGAGTAAGTTCCTTTTTTGTTGAGTACATTTTCCTGGTTCAGGTAGTAAGCTAAAGTGCTGTTTTCGAGGTTCCCATGGCTGTCGATGATCTTTCGTGCCAGTCGTCTGATTGCCGGCGCGTGGGCCGGGTTCTCCGGGTCGAGCTTGTTGTCGTGGACTTGACCGATGTAGGGGCCGGTTTCGACGGGGTCGAGCGGGGTGCCCGTTTTGTCGCCGGTCGCCTGGAGCTGTTTGATGGCGTGATCTTCGAGATCCTCTCGGGGGCCGGTGATATGTCGCGTTCGCATATGGCGGACCAGGATCTTGATCTGGTTCGGGAGTCCGGCTTCTCGGACCGCGGGGATGGAGTTGAGGATGGCTTCGGTACGGTCGCGGATGGCGTTGTAGAGGTCGGGTGCGCTCGACGAGAGACTGGGCAGCCGGTCGCCCTTTCGATCGGCTTCCTCCATTGCCGTGGTGACCAGGGCGCGAATATTTTCGTCTGATCCGGTGACGCCTTCCTTTTGCAGGGTCTCGGCGAGTTTCTCGGTGTCGGCGGTTTTCTCTTCCCAGGCGGCGGCGTAGGCCAGCTTGTCGATGAGAGGGTGGTCCGCCGGATGATCGGCGTTCAGTTTTCTGCCGAAGAACAGTTCAGGCCCTGTCGGCAAAGCGGGATGCCCGCTGTGCCGGGCGGCAACGAGTAGGTCGGGGTTGTTGTCGAGGTGACCTTCTCGTTGGCGCACCAGTGTTCTGAGGTCGGAGTAGGGCCCGGTCACGTTCAAGGTCGTCAGTGCGGTCGCAACCTTGCCAGGGTTGGGGTATAGGCCGGTGGCGATCAGCCGATCGGTCAAGGAGGTGATCTCTTCACGGTGGGATGGCGTCGAAAGCGATAACTTCCGGAGTCGGCGGCCGTCTGCTTCGGCGGCCTTCATCGCTTCTTTGACGGCATCCTCAAGCCTCTCGTGCGGGATCGAGAATCCGGCCTCGGCCGCGCTGCGCGCGACTGCGAGAACAGTGTGGTCCTGGTTGGCGATCACCCTGCGATAGAGCCAGGCGGTCAGGTCGTTGACGTTCGCCTGGTCGAACATCTCGGTGTTGTGCTCCCCCCGATAGAGTGGCCGCCACAGCTCGTCGGAGTTCTTGAGCTTCGCTCGCGCCGCAGCGAGGTGCTCCCTGACATCCGCATCGGACGTCGTTCTGGGAAAGTTTCTGCGTGGTGCGCCATAGATCAGGTGCCGGGATTCCAGGTCGCCGAATTGGAGAAGGGTGTTTTCGGCTGCGGAAGCGAGTGCGCCGGGAGCCGGCTTGTCCAGATCGATCGGCAGGAGGGAGAAATCGAGGAAAGGCTCGGTGGTGGCTGTTCGGGCTACGGTATGGGCCACGGCCTCGAGGTCTTGCCGACGGCCGGAGATGTGCCGCATTCGCATGTGCTTGACCAGGTTTTCGACCTGGCCCGAATCCGTGGCCGCGTAGAACGCGGGGGTGGAGTTGAAGATGATGCCGGTGCGCCTGTGGATGTCGTCGTGGTGGCCGGGATCATCAGTGGAAAGAGGGTGGAGTCGGTCGCCGTTGTGGTCGGCTTCGTCGATGACCGCGCCGACCAGACGTTGGAGGACTTCGCGGGACCCTCCGATACCTTCCCTCATGAGCAGGTCGGTGAGTGTCTCTATGTCGGCGTTCTTCCTTTCCCAGGCCGCTGCGTAGGCGAGTTTTTCGATGAGGCCGTGGTGGGCCTCCTGGTCTGCGTTCAGTGCTCTGCCCAAAAATTGGCCGGTCGGCCGCAGACTGGGCAACCCGCCTTGGCGGGCGGCCGCTTGGAGTTCGGGATGGGCTTCCAGTTCACGTTCACGTGAAGTCGCCAGGGCTCTCAGTGTCAGGTTCGACCCGCGTACATTCAGCTTCTTCAGCTCTGTTGCGATCCCATCGGGGCTACGGTCGTCGCTGTTGGCGAGAAGTCGGTCGACCAACGCGACGATCCCGTCCTGGTCGTTCGGCAGCGAAAGTTCCGGGTGGCGGCGCCCGTCTTTTTCCGCTTGTTTGATCGCGGCTTTGATATCAGTCAGGAGGCGATTCTGGGGCACCGCGAATCCGGCCTCTTGGGCACTGCGGCTGACCTGTAGGAGAGTGTGCTGAGGGTCGGCGACCACCTTCCGGTAAACCCAAGCGGTGAAGTCATTGAAGTTCTCGGTGTCGAGGGTCTCGTTGACGCGGTTCCCTCGGTAGATCGGCCTCCAGAGGTCACCGGACGTCTTGAGCGCTTCTCGCTCTTGCTTGAAGGCTTGACGGAGCTCTTTGGGTGAAACATTTTTCGCGATGATCTCTTCGGGAACGTAGGCGATGAGATGCCTGACTTCCAGGTCACCGTGTTGGTGGATGATGTCGGCGACGGTGGCGCTCAGGGCCGGGGCTGTCGCGGCATTGTCGGGATCGACTTCGACGGTGGATCCGTCTCGGCGGTGTTTGGGTGCGAGGTGGAGAGTGCCTTCGACGCCGGGATCGGCGGTGCTGACCTCGCCGTCGGGGGTGATGTGAACGGGGGTGTGGAGGTAGGGGGTGGTGAGGTCGACACCGAGGGTGGTGCGGACCATGGGCGCGAGATGGTCCCGGATGGCCGGGGTGAGATCGCAGGCGATGAGTTCGAGCTCGGAGTAGGTGCTCCACGCGGCGAAGGTCGCGGGAAGTTTTCCGAGTACTTCGGAGAACTGCCTGGGTTGGTGGATGACGTCGGATCCGTTGTCGCCGGGCAGGGCGAAGGTGCCGTCTCGGTGCTGAGTGATCACCCGGAAGGTGCCTGGCCGAGGTTCGGGGAAGGCGCTGGCGACATTGTCGGCGTAGCCGGCGGGGACGAACGCGGCGCCACCGTTGCCCGGGAGCGGAATGAAACGCACAGGTTCGACCGGGGAAGGAACGGTCACTTCGCGCGGCAGCGACTCCGCGATCGCGGCCGGTGCGGAGGCGGACCGGTGCGGCGCGGGGTCCGCGACAGGCGTGGCCTGGACGACGTCGCGGACGGCCGGTACCGCCTCCATGAGAAAGGAGCGCGCACCGGTGGAGAGCGTCGCCTCGGTCGGGCGTCCGGAGCTGGGGGCAAGGTGCCCACTGGAGGTGTCGGGCCGCGAAGCGGCCGCCGAAGGGGCGCCCTGTGGAAGAGCGGCGCGCTCGGCCTGAACACGTGATGGTGGCGCTTCCTGTACCGCGGCCCTGGCTGGGTTCGACCCGTCCGGTCGTGTTTCTCCCGGGCGCAGGTCCGTCGTGGACAGCTGCTGGCCGGGAAGTCCACCGGTCGCGACACTCGTGGTGGCGGAGGAACCAGACTGGACTTCCACCGCACTGACCGGCGAGGACAGTGTGCCTGCCCCCGGAGACGACGCCTCGACGTCAGCGGGTGAGTATCCGGTGTCGGTGCTCGCCGCTGGTATCGCCTGGGTGCTCTCGGCTTGTATGAAGCCTTTCGCGGCAGCCTGTGAAGAAGCGGTGGCCTGGGCGAGACCGCTCGGAGAGGTCGAGATGGCGCTGGTCGGTGCCGCGGCCGAGGGCGCGGTGTAGAGCGTGCCGAGAGCTTGAGGATTGGTGGTATAGGCGGGGGTTTTCTCTGGGCGGTGGCCTGTTTCGGTGGGGAGGGCGGTGTAGGGCGGCGGCGCTTGGAACACCTCGGGGGTCTCGAAGATGACCTTGTCGCTGTCCTTGGTGGGCTTTTCGGTGCCAACGGGTTTCTCGTCGGGGTGGGGTTTCTCCGTGACCGCGGGGACCGTGAGGTCGGGGATCTCCGGCGGGTGGATGGTGTCGAGGGCGACACCGGTGGCGGTGCCGCCACGGCCGCCGCCGTATTTGGACAGCGACCCCAGCGCGCCGAGCGCGGGGTTGCCGGTGGGGGCGCCGAGGGCGAGGTTGACCAGGGGCGCGGTGGCGACCGTCGTCACGAACTGTCCAGTGGCGTAGGCCGCGTCGCCGAGGGCGGCCACGCGGCCGTCGATGGCGGCGGAGACGGCCTGCGCGGTGACGCTCTTGGCTGCCGCGTCGGGGACGAGTTCTTGAAGGTGGCCGGGGTCGATGGCGAGGCGGTCGCGGAGGCTGAAGGCGGTTTTGCGGATCGCGCCGGCGGCGGAGTGGAACACGCCGGCGAACGCGCCGCCTAACGCGCCACCGACGAAAGACGAGGTTAGGGATTTGGTGTCCCAGCCTTGGCGGTCGCCGTCGGCGATTTGGCGGGCTTGGACGCCGAAGTCGGTGCCGCCCATGAGTGCGGCGCCGAAGGCGGCGAAGCCGCCGGTTTTGATGGCGAGGTCTTTCGCGAACTTCAGCAACGCGGTTTTGGTGGCTTGCGACAGACCACCACTGAGGGACAGTTGACCCATGCGGGTGATCAAGGCCCGCCAGATCGCGGTCAGCGCCACCCTCGCAGCGGCGATCACGACCCCGGTGAACAGGGCCCCGATGAGGGTGGCCATCAAGTGGATGATCGACGCCAGGGTGAAGGCGGCGAAGACGACGAACATGACTTTGGTTTTGTAGACGTCTGCGGCGGCGTTCTGCGCCATCTTCGCCAGCTCACCCGCGGCCTCACCCAGCCCCGCGACCCCGTCGGGGATCGTCGCACTCAGGAAGTGGGCGAAGAACTCCCCGGTCTCACCCTCCAAGACCTGCGGGACCGCCACCCCGGCGGCCCGGGCAGCGGCCTCGAACACACCGGCGGCGTCTTCGAACGCCTCCCACGCTTTCCACAACGCGACCAGGCCCTGATCGTCGCTTTCGGGCCACGACAACCCCAGGGTGAACTCCAGGAACTTCCGCACATCCGGAGGAATGTGCACACCCCCGTTGCTCAAGTGCGACACCTCCTCCGAACGTCCGACCAGCGCTGCGGTCGAACCACGGCCGAACCGTCCTGATTCTGTTCTAGACCAGTGAACTGGTGAGTAGCACCCAAAAGGCCTAAGCGTAGGGATTTATCTCATGAAATTTGTCTGATAGGGCGACGGTCACCAGGCCACGGGAAGCTCCTTGAGTCCGGCGAAGGTGCGATCCCGGCACAGCACGAGCCGATCGGCCGGCACGGCCAGTTTCAAGGCCGGGAACCGCGTCAGGAGCCGCTCCAGCACGACGCGGAGTTCCAGCCTGGCCAGGTGCATGCCGACACACAGATGCGGACCGTGACCGAAGGCCAGGTTCGTCAGCGCCGGCCTGGTGGGGTCGTAGGTGTCGGCTCCGGCCCAGCGTTCCCGGTCGCGGTTGGCCGCGGGCAGATCGGCCACCACACGATCGCCCGCCCGGATGTCCGCGTCACCGAGCCGGCAGTCGGCGACCGCGGTGCGGTCCACCCCGCGCTGGACGATGGTCGTGAACCTGAGCGCCTCCTCCACGAGGGGATCGAGACGTTCGTCCTCGGCGGCCAGGGTCCTCGGCCTATCCGGGTGGCACAGGAGCAGGGCGACCGCGGTCCCGATGCTGGCCGCCAGCGAGTCGAAGCCGCCCAGTACGAGGGTCGCGCCGAGGTCGGCGATCTCCGTGTCGCCGAGGTCGCTGTGTTCGATCAGCTCGCTGAGCAGGTCGGAGCCGCGTTTGATCCGGCGTTCCGTGACCAGCGTGCGCAGGTAGCCGAGCAGCCAGTCGTTGGTGGCCGCGGCGTGCGCGCGGTCAGGCGAGTCCGACAGCAGGTCGGTGGCGGCTTTCCGCAACGCGGGCCAGTCCTGTCCGGGCAGGTCCATCATCGTGCCGATGATCGACAGCGGGACCGGCACCGCAAGGGACTCGATCAGGTCGACCGGCGGTCCCAGATCGGCCATGGCGTCCAGCCGGTCGTCCACCGCCCGCGCGATCGCGGGCTGCCAGGCCGCCACCCGCCGGGGGGTGAACGCGCGGCCGAGCGGCCGCCGGTAGCGGGAATGATCGGGCGGGTCGGTGTGCGGCAACCGGCCGATGAAGGGGGCGTCGGCTCCGGGGGTCGCCCGGTGCATCGGGTCACCGGCCGCGCTGAACACGGGATCGCCGAGCACCGTGCGCACGTCGTCGTAGCGTGTGACGAGCCAGACCTGCTCGCCGTTCGCGAGGCGCACCCTGGTCACCGGTCCCGCGACGGCGACGGCGGGGAACGGCGGATCGGCGTCACCGTGTCGCATGGGGATCTCCCGGCACCTGGTACCGGCGGGTGCCGGGACTCCAGTTGAGCGGACCGGACATCGTGTGGGTCAGGTTGTCCAGGTAGCCGGGCAGGCCCGGATCGGTGGCGAGCCTGCCGTGACTCAGTGCGGCGGTCCGGTCGAGAAAGAGGGTTTCCTGCTCGGCGACCCGTCCCGCGATCCAGTCGACACAGTCCTGATGGGACCGGTCTTCGAGTCGTTGCAGGAGCGGGATGAGGCTGATGTACTCGCCGTCCCTTCGTTCCTTGGCGCAGGAGTACAGGTCGTTGGTGAGCCACAGGTGGTCCAGGACGACCTCGCGCAGCGCCCGAAGCTCCGGATCGGCCGCGGTCTCGTCGGACAGCGGCCGATCGTGCCCCAGCTCCGCGACGGTGAGGAACCACTTCATCGCGACGGTGACGCGACGGCGCTCCGCGTAGGAGTCCAGGTCGGTGAGCCCGTCCGCGTTCCGGGTGGCGACTTCGAGGAGATAGCCGTCGAGCATGTCCTCGAAGTCCACCACGAACCGGCGCCAGCGGGCCTCGGCCAGGTGCGGCCGCAGCCGCTCGACGGCGTCGCGTGCCGGAGCCGCGGTGTCCGGCACGCTGTCCCAGCCGGTGACCGCGGCCATGATCTGGGCCACGACCTGCCGGGAGGCGTGCACGCTCCCGCCGACCCAGCCGGCGTCGCCGAACGCGTCGTCGATGACGACGATGTACTGGAACAGATCGCACATCGGGCGCATGGCCGGATAGGGCAGGCCGGGCAGCATCGCGCAGCACAGCTCGGCGATCCGGCCGGCGAGGAACTTCTCCATCCCGGCGTCGTCACGGAAGCACGGGCGCGTCGTCCGGCGTATCCAGGCGTCGGACTCCGTGACGAGCCGCTCCGTCTCCGGATGGGACCGGGCCGGGAGCACGCTGCGCACCAGCACCTTGGGCGACCGGGCGGCCGTGGTCACGCCCACCGCCTGGCGCGCAGGCGCAACCGCAGGGCCTTCGGTTCGAGCATGCTCCGGGCGCTCGAAGTGACCGGGCCCTTGATCATCGGCTCGAGCCGCCACCGCCGGAGCAGGGTCGCCAGGGTGACGATGATGTTGTTGATCGCGAATTCGTCGCCGATGCACCGGCGCGCGCCTTTGCCGAAAGGGAACATGGGGGCGCCGCGGAAGCGGACGTCCTCCTGCTCGCTCCACCGGCAGACGTCGAACCGTTCGGGATCGGCGAAGGCGTCCGCCCGGTGCTGGAGCAGGTACGGGCTGACCAGGATGCCCATGCCGGAGGGAATCCGGTGGCCCGCCAGTTCGGTGTCCGCGATCGCCTTCCTGGTGTACATCCACGCGACCGGTTTGATCCGCATGCTTTCGCTGACCGTGCGCCGCAGCAACGGAAAAGATCCGGTGTCGTCGTAGCCGATCGGGCCGGTCGGCCGGGCCTGACGGACCTCTTCGGCGATCTGAGCGTCCAATGTGGAATCCCGGGACAGGAAGTACAGCGTCCAGGACAGGGTGGCCGCCGTGGTGCCGATTCCCGCGATGAAGAAGGTGACCGCCTGATCCCTGATCTCCTCGTCGGACAGGCCGTCCCCGTTCTCGTCGCGGCCGATCAGCATCGACAGCAGGTCGCCGCGGTCGGCGCCGTCGCGGCGGTACTCGGCGACGGTGGCGTCGATACGCTCGTACAGGCGGCGTTTGGCACCGGAGTAGTGCCAGTTGTTCGGCAATGGCAGCCTGCCGAACCAGGGCAGCACCATCCGCACGAAAGCCCCGCGTACCAAGGTCTCGACGGCGGCCCGCGTCCGCTGCTCGGCTTCGGCTCCCTCCGCGGCCCAGCCCGCGAACATCGTGTTCACCACGAACCGCATCGACAGCTGCTGCATGTCGTGCACGGTGTTGACGACCTGACCGTCCCGCCAGCCCTCGGTGACCTCGGTGAGCTGGTCGGCGATGGTGTCGCTGTAGGAAGGGATGCGGGTGCGGCGGAAGGCGGGCTGGACGAGGCGCCGCATCCGGGTGTGGCCGGCGTCGGGGCAGCTGGCGAGTCCGTCGCCGAGGAACTCCCCGACACTGTCGAAGAACGGGCCGCCCTTGTCGAAGACCCGGTTCCGGTTGACCAGCACCTGCTCCGCCAGATCGGGGCGGCAGACCACGTAGGTCGGCTGGGTGCCCAGCATGATCTGGACGACGTCGCCGTGCTCGGGCAGCGAGGCGATGAACTGCTCGGGCGCGCGCAACAGCTGGGGCAGATGGCCGATCAGCGGAACGGCGCCGGGTGCGTGGGTGACGGTCATGCCCTCTCCAAACTGAATCCGGAGTACCGCGCGTCCGTGCCTGCCAGCACCTGATGCGCGGAGGTCAAGGCGGCCAGACGATAGACGCGGGCGAGAATCGGGACGTCGTAGACGAACGGCCGGGGGCCCAGCGAGTCGGGGTCCGCGACCGCGGGACCCTGTTCGGACAGCCAGGGCAACGCCTCCTCGATCAGCTCCACGGGCGGGTCGGGCAGGCTGCCGAGTGCCGCGACGGCGTGTGAGGTGACCAGCAGGCTCACCTCGGACTCGTCACGGTGATAGCGCCATCCGCCGCCCGAACCCGCCGTGTCCCGCAGGAACCGGAGGCAGCCGCCGCGAATCTCGGACACGACCTGCTCCGGGTACCCCGGTGGCAGGTCCGCGGCCGCCCGCAGCACGTGGAGAACCGGGAAGGCGGGGCTGCGGCTCCACTCGTGGGAGAAGCCGCCGTCGGGACGTTGCTTGCCGGCGAGCCATCGCCAGCCCCGGGCGACAGCTGAGGCGGTACCCGGAAACGCGCCCAGCGTGCGCAGGCATTTGGCGGTGATCTCCACTTCGGACGGTGCGCCCCGGACGAACGTGGGAAACCCGCCGTCGTCGTTCTGCAAAGTCAGCAGGTGCCACGCGCCCCGCTCGGCGGCGCGCTCGTGGCCGGGGACCCTGCTCAGCGCGAGGGTGATCACCGCGGTGTCGTCGATGTCCGACTGGTCCACGGTTTCGCTGTAACCCCAGCCTCCACTGGGCAGCTGCTGTTCGGCCAGGTAGCGCGCCGCCCCGGCCAGCCGCGTGGGCGGCAAGCCGCTGTCGAGCAGGGTGAGGGTGGTCAGACCGGTGACCCAGGTGTCCTCGTCGGCGATGAACGGCAGGCCCCCGTCCGCCCGTTGCTGGGCGACCAGGAACGCCAGTCCCGAGCGCACGGCGGGGTTGTTCCGGTCCTGTGTGGACAGCGCGAGCAGTGCGATGACGGTCGCGGGCACGTGGCACTGCCAGGAACCGTCCGGCCCCTGGGCCTTCGTCAGTTCGGCCGCCGGCACCGCCTTGTCGGCGTCATCCGCGGCCAGCAGCCGTAACGAGGTGGCGATCAGGGTGATCCACTGGTGGGCATACGGTCCAGGATCGAACGCGCGAGCCGGAGACCAGGAGACCTGGGGTACGAGCTCGGCGAGCAAAGCCAGGAAGAAGTCGTGCTTGCGCTTCCGGGAGTGGTGCTCCAGGCCGCCGAGCGCGGCCTTGACGCGGTCGGCCTGCTCGCTGGTCACGGGCAGCCCCAGCGCGCTCGTCGCGATGACACTCGCGAGATCTCGTTCCAGCGCGCCCTGCCACCGCGGGGCGGGCGCGGCGAGCGCTTCGCGGCAGTACGCGGCGAGCTTGCGCGGTGCCGCGCCCTGGACGTTCAGCCGCCGGAACAGGTGCAGGGTGAGCCCGGACTCGAACAACCTGCTCCGGCAGCCACCCCGCCAGCGGCCGTCGTCCCCGAGCGCCGACACCAGCTTCGCCTGTGCCGCCTCGATTTCACTGCTCAGGGTCTCCGTGCTCATGATCGCCCACCGCCCGCGGTGGCCGCGGAGTCGAGCGGCTCCGGGCGAAGAAGCAGGTTGGTCGGGGCCACCGCCGCGGAAAGCACGTTCTCGCCGACCTCCCCGGTGTTCGCCGCCGCCAGTCGCCAGCGGGTCATGATCGTGGCCGCCACCACGGTGACCTCCAGCAGCGCCAGCGCGTCACCGATGCATTTGCGGCGTCCCGCGCCGAAGGGGATGAAGGAACTGCGCGGGCGTTCCCGTATCGCCTCGGGCAGCCATCGGTCCGGGTCGAACCGCATCGGATCGGGGTACAGCCGCGGATCGCGGTGGATCGTGGTCGGGCTGAAGACCAGTTCGGTGCCTTCCGGGAAGCGGATGTCCCCGAGGGTGAACTCGGTCCGGGTGCGCCGCATGACGAGCCAGGTCAGCGTGTGCCGCCGGACCGTCTCCATCACCACCTGACGCAGGTAGGGCATGCGGCCGACGTCGTCGTATTCGCAGGGACGGCCCCCGAGGACCTCGCGGTTCTCCGCGTAGACCCGTTCGGCGATGGCGGGATTGAGGCTGAGTTCGTGGAAGAGCCAGGCCATCTGCAGCGCGGTGGTCTCCGAGCCGCCGATGAGCATGGTCATGACCTCGTCCCGGATCTGGCGGGGGTCCATCGGCTTCCCGGTCCGGGGGTCCTCGGCGGACAGCAGAAGCGACATCACGTTGTCCCCGAGGTCTCCGCCGCTCCTGCCCTCCTCGATGACGCGTCCGGTCAGCTCGTGCAGGGTCTCCACGGCGGTGTCGAAGCGGCGGTTCGCCGGGATGGGCAGGCGCTCGAACCGGGAACTGGGGTACACGGTGCGCAGGATCATCCCCTTGAGGATGTGCGGGGTGGCGCCGCGCACCGCGGCGAAGTCGGCTTGGCTGAGGTGCCGGGAGAACACCAGCACCGAGATCACGTTGAGGGCCAGTTCGTTCATGACACGGGCGAACTGCAGTGGTTTCCCCGGTCGCCAGCCGGAGATGGCCGCCTCGGCCTGTTCCCGGATGAGCGTCACGTAACCGGGCAGCCTGCCGGGGACGAACGCCGGCTGGATCAGCCGCCGCTGTCCGATGTGGAACTCGTTGTCCGTGGTGGCCAGCCCGTTTCCGAGAAAGGCCTGGGAGCGCTCGAAGATCTTGCCCTTGTCCAGCTGCTCGGCCTGCTTCACCAGCATGGTGTGGATGAGTTCGGCGTTGGTGAGGTAATAGATCGGCCGTGAGCCCAAGCGTAGACGGACCACGTCGCCGTGCTCGGACAGCGAGGCGAACAGCGGCAGCGGGGACCGCAGCAACGCCGGAACGTGCCCCACCACCGGCAGGGCTCCTGGAGCGGTCGGCACCCGGTCGGCCGGGATGGTCGTCGCGGCGCTCATGATTGCGAACTCTCCGCGCCGACACCGCGCCAGAAATCGGTGGCGTGCTTGATACGGCCGTCTTCGTAGCGCATGACGCTGACGATCCGGTGCACCTTCTCCGGGTCGGGGCCCACGCCGTGCCAGCCCCACTCCACCCACACCCGGTCCACGTCCTCGCAGGCCGCCACCAGCTTGCCGGTCATGCCGGGCGCGGCGGTGAACATTCCGGTGAGGAACTCGAACAGCTCCTCGTGTCCCCGTACGACACTGTCGGCGCCGAGGTCGTCGAGGACGCAGTCCTCTGTGTACAACTCGATGACGCCGGGGATGTCGTGGGCGTTCATCCGGGTGATGAACTTGTCGAGCCGGGTCAGATAGGTGTCGGTGTTCACCGCGTTGGACATGGGGAGACTCCTCTTACTGGTGAGGCGGGAGGATCTTCGAAGGACCTGCGGAGAGAGAGTCCGAACGCCCGTGCGCTCGGTGTGGTCGCGGGGCGATCGAGTCCGGAAAAGATCAGCCGGTGGGCTGTCTTTCCTCTGGTGGGAGGCGCTTTCCCATCCGGTCTCCATCGGTCTCTGCGGGAGAGTTCCGCCTGCTCTCGTGGCCTGGCTGTGAAATTACGGACTTTGTGCCAAGGCGGGAATTAGTCGTTCCAACGGTTGGAACGCGGCGAGCCCGGGAGGTCTCCCTCGCGTGCTCCTGAAGTACATGAAGGCCCCCTTCCTGTACCTAGGCGCAAGGAAGGGGGCCTTCATGTACTTGGCCAGGTGCCCTAGGGCCGCAAAGCCTCGGCGAGCAGCGGAACCTGTTCCTGCGACCATGGGCTGAACAGGAACGGAGCCCGGGCCATCGCCGACACCAGATCCGGCCAGGGCAGCCACCGCGACTCACACACCTCGTCCGGATTCGGGCGGGCCCCGCCGTCGGCGATCGCCGTCCAGACCGGACAGAACTCGTTCTCCTTGATGCCGCTGACATCGACAGCCTGGTAACGGAATCGAGGGAGGACCTTGGTGAGCCTGCCGATCGCCAGGCCCAGTTCCTGCCCGCCGCGTCGCACCACCGCGTCCGCCATGTCCTCATCGGGAGCCGGATGGCCGCAGAACGAGTTCGTCCACACTCCCGGCCAGGTCTTCTTTTCCAGCGCGCGCCGGGTGACGAGGACGTCGCCCGCCTCGTTGAAGACATAGCAGGAAAAGGCGAGATGCAGGGGAGTGTCGGTCGTGTGGACCGACCTTTTGGGGGCGGTGGCGCGGGGCTGGAACCGCTCGTCCAGCAGGACCACCAGTTCTTCCGTCTCGGCGGACCGGCCGTCAGGAGCCGTCATCGGATTCCGCGTCCTCCCCGACGTCGGGCGTCACCGCCCAGACGTCGCCGGGCTTGCCGTAGGTGACGACCTTTCCACCGAGACTGCCGCGGTAGCCGCCCTCGGCGACCCGGAAGGCGGCGGAACCACTGATTCCATAGACTTCGATCGGCTCGGCTTCGTCACCGGCGAACCCGGCGAAGTCGGCACAGCCGCCCGGGTCGACGGCCGCGGTGGCGACGCCTCGCGCCACAAAAGTCACATAGGACGAGTAGCTGCCCTGCGAACACACGGTCAGCGTTCCCGCCGACGCTGAAGCGGGTGAAGCGGCGGCGCCCGTCACGGTTCCCGCCACGGCGAAAGCCACGATCGCGCGTGCGGCCACATTCCCGGGAAGCTTCATCGGTGACTCCGTAGGAGAGGGATTCACCGCGAGCCTAGGTCACGCACCGGGGCCTGCATGGGGACAGGACCCGGCTCCGTCGTGATGAGGGGAGAACCTTTCACGAACGGCTCGCCGGGAGGCAGGAACGTGGCTCCCTTTGGCGGATCGCCTCGCTTCGGCCGCGAAGGGGAGGTAGCGCCGGCTCTCGGGGAGTAAGTTCACCAGGGCCCCGAGCCCGGCGAAGAACCGCTGGGTGTGGCGACGATCCGCTTCGGTGACCTCGACGCCGAGGCGACGGAGGTAGCTTTCGGGGAGAGTCGGGATCGTGAGGCCGACCGCCAGCCGCCGGAAGGGCGGCCACACCCGGTCCCACAGGAACCCCGGCACGTGAGGTGGTGGCAGGGGGCTGATGGCCGCCGGGTCGAGCAGATCGCGGACGACGTCGTTGACCTCGAGCCGGTTCTCGACGGTCTCCCGGAAGTACTCCCGGAACCCCGCGACGGTTTCCGGCAGATCCTTCCGGCGCAGGCCCATCACCGCACCGAGCGCGCGCCACTCGCCGTAGAAGCGTTCCTGCTCGTCTTCCCCGAGCGGTTCACCGGACAGTTCGCTCAGCGTCACCGCGGCTTCGAAAAGAGTGGCGTGCACCCAGGCGTAGGCGTTCGGGTCCAAGCCGCGGTACTCGCGCCCCTGCCCGTCGACGCCGTGGATCGGCCGGTGGACCGCCCGCAGCCTCCTGGCTTCCGCGCTCGACTGGATGAGCGGGCTGTAGACGAGGCGTTGCAGTGAGCGCACGGTGTGGAAGAACCGGCTCACCCCCTCGGACCGGAAATCCGAGTACCCGTCGACCCCCGCGCCGACCACGGGATGGGCGGTCTGCAGCACGACGAGCCGGAGGCTCATGGTCAGGATGGCCCAGCGGCCCACCAGGTCCCAGCTGAGCGAGCCCGGGCCGGGCGGCGCGGGCCGGACCTGGGCGGTTTCGGCCGGTACGTGGCTTGTGGTCATCCGGCACGCACCTCTCGGGCGAAGGGGGCGAGCTGCTCCGGGTCGAGCGCGTGCGGCAGGCCCTGGCGATAGCGTTCGCGGTCGGCTTCCTTGAGCGCGGCGAAGTCGGGGGCGACGTGAAGCTCCCCGAGCGTGCATCGCGGGGCCGCGGAGCCGTCGGCGTCGAGCAGGGCGTTGACGGCCTGGCGGGCGCCTTCGTTCGCACCCTCCATGGTGGTGACGTTGATATTGGTCCGTACCCAGTCGCCGGCCAGGAACAGGTTGGCGATCGAGGTCCGGGATTCGGGCCGGTCGTCCCACGATCCCGGGCTCTGGATGAACAAGGGGCTGTCGTTGGCGACGTCGGGGCTCCCCGGCGCGACGATGGCCGGATCGAGGAACCACGAATGCAGCATGTCGTCACGGAGGACCGTCCGGTCTTCCGTGTTCAGGTGAACCTTGATCTGTTCCCATGCCTCCTTCGCGATCTCCTCGGGCGTGCAGTCCTTGGCCGCCTTGCCGTTGAAGGTGCCCGGTTTGAACCAGTCGGAGATGATCCCGGACAGGCAGTCCTTGACCGTGTGGTCGTGGTATTCCGAGAACGGGCGCGTCCAGAACTGCGCCTGGCTGATGGAAGTGATCGCCCAGGGTGAGTCCACGTAGTTGACGTGCCCGTGCACGAGCGGCAGCTCTTCCTTGAGGTAGAACATCAGGCCGTTCATCCAGTCCGTGCGCAGCCGGCGGGTACGGGCCAGTTCCGGGGCGGCGTCGAGGACGTCACGGCTCAACAGCCGGGTGAAGCGTTCCACGGGGATCGCGGAAACGACGTGGTCGTAGGAGGTGATGTGATCGCCTCCTTGATCGTCCCGCAGGGTCAGCGCGGTGACCCGGCCTTCCGAGACCCTGAGCGCCTCGGCACTCCAGCCCACCTTGAACTCCACACCGAGGCCCCGCAGATGTTCGATCCACGGCGAGAGGAGCTTCTCGTCGGTGGATCCGTTCAGGACGCGGTCGACCGTGCCACCCGGTTCGTTGCCCCGGCCGAGCGCGCTCCAGATGGTCGCTTCCGAGACCAGGCCGACCGAATGCGTGCTCGCCTCGTCCGATTTGATCGCCGCCAGGTTGCGGATCATGCCGTCGGCGAACGAGCGCTGGAACTGGACCGACATCTTGTCGGCGTTGAGGAAGTCGTTCCAGGAGATCTTGTCCCACTGGCCGAGACGTCGTTCGTCGCAGCTGGCCCAGTACGCCAGGAACTTGCGCGCGCCGAAGAGCGCTTCGTCCTCCGGTACATGGGAAATCGTGCTCGCGAGGTAGGAGATGATGGCGGTCGCGGTGTCCGGGGTGAACGAATAGACCGCGGGCGGCAGGGGAGAGTCGGGGAGGAACGGGATCATGGCGTCGGGGGTGCCGTCGGCCCGGGCGCCGAGGTACGCCGAGGTGTCCACCAGGTTGTCCCAGGTCCCGTTCACGTTGCCGGGGAAGGGAATCCGCCGCATGGTGTCGGTCAGGTTCTGGTAGAAGCCGGGAAAGAAGCGGAACCCGTGTTCGCCCGGAAGACCGCTGCCGGGGGCGGGGATGCTCCGGGCCTTGCCGCCGAGCTCGTGCCGTTCGTAGACGGTCACCGCGTAGCCCCGCTCGGCGAGTTCGAGGGCGGCGGACAGACCGGCGATTCCCGCGCCGAGGATCGCCACCCGCTTTCCCGTCGGAACCGGCGGGGCGATGGGTGCCGACGCTTGCGGGACCGGGCGGTTCTCGGCGGCCCCGGGGCGGTCGGTGTCTTCACCGGGGTGCTGGTCGACCGCCCCGCCGAAGCGCCGATCGCGATCGGCGTACGTTTCCACAGCCTCGATCAGATCCGTCTGCGTGAAGTCGGGCCAAAGCCGGTCGGGGAAGTGCAGTTCCGCGTAGGCGCTTTGCCACAGCAGGAGATTGCTGATGCGCTTCTCGCCGGAGGTGCGGATCAGTAGATCCACCGGCGGCAGGTCCGGCTGGTACAGGCGCGAGATGATCGCGTCTTCGTCGATGTCCTCGGGGGAAAGCTCTCCCGCCACGATGTCGTCGGACAGGCGGCGCACGGCGTTGACGATCTCCTGCCGCCCGCCGTAGTTGACGCAGAGGTTGAGGGTCAGCCCCGTGTGCTCCGCGGTGCGTTCTTGCCAGCCCCGCAAAGTCGCGGTGAGTTCGGGAAATCCTTCGATTTCCCTGCCGCTCCACCGGATCCGGACGCCACGCGTCTCGAAGAAAGGCATGTAGCCGTTGATCGCGTTGGTCATGATCTCCATGATCGTGGCGATCTCGGCCGGTTCCCTCTTCCAGTTCTCACTGGAGAAAAGGTAGAGCGAGAGGTTGCGCAGCCCCAGATCGATCGCCGTGTTGACGATGACGAACATGGACGGCAGGGCGGCGCGGTGCCCGGCGGTGCGGGTCAGCCCGTGCTGATTGGCCCATCGGCCGTTGCCGTCCACGATGATCGCGAGATGCCGGGGAAGCCGGTCCGGAGAGAGGGTCGACACGGAACTCCTCCATCGTCTGTTTTCACTGCACGTGGATGTGGTGTTCTTGGCCGAGGACAGCGCTTTCTCGCGCGGCTCGCCGATGATGTCTTCCAGCTTTCATGCGTGTTGAACGAAAGACAAGAGCTGAGAGAATCGATGTGCGAACGTCGAAGGATCGCGCCGTTTCGGGCAGCGGAACCACTCAGCCGACGGTGACGGTGGGCTCCCCTTCACCGATCGTCTGGCCGGATTCCTCGGCGATGCGCATGGCTTCTTCGATCAGGGTTTCGACGATGGCGTGCTCGGGGACGGTCTTGATGACCTCGCCCTTGACGAAGATCTGGCCTTTGCCGTTGCCGGACGCGACGCCGAGGTCGGCCTCGCGCGCCTCACCCGGGCCGTTGACGACGCAGCCCATGACCGCGACGCGCAGCGGGACCTCCATGCCCTCCAGGCCGGCGGTGACCTGCTCGGCGAGGGTGTAGACGTCGACCTGCGCGCGGCCGCAGGAGGGGCAGGAGACGATTTCGAGTTTGCGTTCCTTGAGGTTCAGGGATTGCAGGATCTGGATCCCGACCTTGACCTCTTCCACCGGCGGCGCCGAGAGCGACACGCGGATGGTGTCGCCGATGCCCTGGCGCAGCAGCGCGCCGAAGGCCACGGCGGATTTGATGGTGCCCTGGAACGCGGGCCCGGCTTCGGTGACCCCGAGGTGCAGCGGGTAGTCGCACTGCTCGGCGAGGATCTCGTACGCGCGCACCATGACCACCGGGTCGTTGTGCTTCACGGAGATCTTGACGTCGTAGAAGTCGTGCTCGGCGAACAGCGAGGCCTCCCACAGCGCGGACTCGGCCAGCGCCTCCGGGGTGGCTTTGCCGTACTTGTCCATGATCCGCTTGTCCAGCGAACCCGCGTTGACGCCGATCCGGATCGGGGTGCCGTGGTCTTTCGCGGCCTTCGCGATCTCCTTGACCTGGTCGTCGAACTTGCGGATGTTGCCCGGGTTCACCCGGACCGCCGCGCAGCCCGCTTCGATCGCGGCGAAGACGTACTTCGGCTGGAAGTGGATGTCGGCGATCACCGGGATCTGCGACTTCCTCGCGATCGCGGGCAGGGCCTCGGCGTCATCGGCCGAGGGGCACGCGACGCGGACGATGTCACAGCCCGCAGCGGTCAGCTCGGCGATCTGCTGCAGGGTCGCGTTGACGTCGGAGGTGAGCGTGGTGGTCATCGACTGCACCGAGATCGGGTGCTCGCTGCCGACGCCGACCGGCCCGACCTGCAGCTGTCGGGTCTTGCGACGCTCGGAGAGGACGGGAGCAGGAAGTGTCGGCATACCAAGGGCGACGGTCATCGAGTGACCTCCGCCGAGGTGGGAGCGCCCTCGGGAAGAGCCGGTATGGACGCCGACGCCACCCGCGCGATCGAAGGGCCGTCGAGTCCGCACGCGCGAAGGATGGTGGCACGATCGCCGTGGGCGAGGAACGACTTGGGCAGCCCCAGAGTCACCACCGGAGTCGTGACCCGGGTGTCCGAAACGGCCTCTCGCAGGGCGGAACCCATTCCTCCACCGCGGACACCGTCCTCGACCGTCACCACGAGCCGGTGCCGCGCGGCGAAGTGCACGAGCACCGGATTGACCGGCAGGATCCAGCGGGGGTCCACCACGGTCACGCCGAGGCCTTCGCTTTCCAGGAGTTCAGCGGCTTCCAGCGCGGCGGTGGCGGTGACCCCGGCGGCTACGATCAGGACGTCCAACGGCATGCCGGGGCTGCGGCGCAGCAGGTCGACACCGTCCATCCGTTGCATGGCGGGGATCGCGGGTCCCGCGGTCGCCTTGGGAAAACGCACCGCCGTCGGGCCGGTGGACACCGCGACCGCTTCGCGGAGCAACAGCGAGAGCTGGTCGGCGTCCCGCGGGGCCGCGACACGCATGCCGGGTATGCGGCCGAGCAGGGCCAGGTCCCACATCCCGTGGTGGCTGGGGCCGTCGGGGCCGGTGACCCCGGCGCGGTCCAGGACGAACGTGACCGGCAGTCCGTGCAGGGCGACGTCCATCAAAGCCTGGTCGAACGCGCGGTTGAAGAAGGTCGCGTACACGCAGACCACCGGGTGGCTCCCGCCCATCGCGAGACCGGCGGCCGAGGTCACCGCGTGCTGCTCGGCGATGCCGACGTCGATGACCCGCTCCGGGAACTCCCGGGCGAACCGGCCGAGCCCGACGGGAAGCAGCATGGCGGCGGTCATCGCGACCACGTCTTCGTGCTCGGCGCCGATCTCGGCGATGACGTCACCGAACAGGCTCGTCCAGCTCCGGCCCGACCCGGGTTTCTGCTCGCCGGTCTCCGGATCCATCGCGCCGACGGCGTGCATACGGTCCGCTTCGTCGTTTTCGGCGTGGACGTACCCGTGCCCCTTTTCCGTCACGCAGTGCACGACGGTCGGCTCGCGCCGAGACGCGGCCTCGCGGAGCGCCTCTTCCACCGCCACCGTGTCGTGCCCGTCGATCGGTCCGACGTAACCGAAACCGAGGAGTTCGAAGAGGTTGGTTCCGGTGCCTTCACCCGAGCGAAGGGCGGCGAGGTGGTCGGCGAGGCCACCGGCCGTGGGCGCGTAGGAGCGGCCGTTGTCGTTCAGCACCACCACGACGGGGGAGCCGCCGGCGCCGAGATTGTTCAGTGCCTCCCAGGCGAGGCCGCCGGTCAAGGCGCCGTCGCCGACCACGGCGACGGCCGTCCGGTCTTTTTCGCCCCGCAACCGGAACGACTTGGCCAGTCCATCCACATAGGACAGTGCGGTCGAGGCGTGCGAGTTCTCGACCAGGTCGTGGACGGATTCGGAGTTCTGCGGATACCCGGCGATCCCGCCGGCCTTGCGCAGGGTGCCGAAGTCGACCGCGCGTCCGGTGAGGATCTTGTGCACGTAGGACTGATGACCGGTGTCGAAGACGATCTTGTCCCGCGGTGAGTCGAATACGCGGTGCACCGCCAGCGTGAGCTCGACGACTCCGAGATTCGGGCCGAGGTGACCGCCTGTGCGGCTCACCTCCCGGACCAGGAACGTCCTGATCTTCTCGGCCAGCGCGGACAGGCGATCGTGGTCGAGCTCCTTGAGCTCCGAGAGGCCCGGAAAGGAACGGGTCACGCGAGTTCACCTCTTCCCATGAATAGTCAGCCGGTCTGCCGCCGTACGACCGCGGGCAGACCGAAGTGGACCGTCTCGCGAGTGACGGCACGTTCTTCGACGGTGACCTCGCCGAGGCCGCCCAGCGCGGCCACGACCTGGTCGACCAGTCCCGGCGGAGTGGAGGCACCGGAGGTCACTCCGACGGTGCGTACCCCCGCCAGCCATTCGGGCCGGATGTCGGCGGTATCACCGATGAGGTGCGCGGACGTGCCCGCGCGGCCGGGGATTTCGGCCAGTCGTACGGAGTTCGACGAGTTCGGGGATCCGACGACCAGGACCAGGTCGGCCTCGGCCATGATCGCCTTCACCGCGTCCTGCCGATTCGTCGTGGCATAGCAGATGTCTTCGGTCGGCGGCTCGCGCAGCGCGGGGAATTTCGCGCGCAGGGCTTTGACGACGTCCGCGGTCTCGTCGACGCCGAGCGTCGTCTGCGTGAGGTAGGAGACCCGATCCGGATCGGGCAGGTCGAGCGCGGCGACGTCGGCCGGGGTCTCGACGAGGACGGTGGCGTCCGGTGCCTCGCCCATGGTGCCCTCGACCTCTTCGTGTCCGGCGTGGCCGATCACGACGATCGTGTCACCACGCGCCGCGAACCGCTTGGCCTCGGAATGCACCTTCGTCACCAGGGGACAGCTGCCGTCGATCACTTCGAGACCGCGCCGCTGGGCTTCCTGCCGTACGGCGGGGGAGACGCCATGGGCGGAGAAGACCACGGTGGCCCCGTCGGGCACTTCGTCGAGCTCGTCGACGAACTTCGCGCCCCGGCTCGCCAGGTCGTCGACGACGTGTGTGTTGTGGACGATCTGTTTCCTGACGTAGACAGGGGTTCGACGGTCCTCGAGGACTCTTTCGACTATCTCGATCGCCCTTTCCACCCCCGCGCAGAAGGATCGAGGGGAAGCCAGCAACACCCGGCGGGGCGCTTTGACCGCGCTCCAGGCGGCGACGACCCGGCTGACCGTGTCGTGGTGGGCGGCGGAGGCACCGGCGAAGACCGCGATGTCCTCTTTGCCGTCGACGGGCTCGCTGACGATGGTCAGCGCCTGGTCGGTGGTGTCGAGCCGGGAAAGCTCCTGGACCGGGACACCGGCACGACGGAGCGATCCACGGAGCAGATCGGTCGCAGGGCAGCGGAGGATCCTGTCCCCATCGTGTAGTTCCGGGCCCAGTACCGCGTAACCCGCCTCGGTCTCAGCCTCGGCAGCTCCGGATTCGGTACGCATCGACACCTCTCTCACGGACGCTGGGCGTTCCGAGCCCGATCGTCGTCCGTGTGGCCCCGGAACGTGTTGTGTCATCACAGGATTCTGGAACAGGGCGTCGCTGAGCCAAAACGGGCGTTCCACGCGGCGGACCCGCGGGACCGCACTCCTGCTGCCCGGCAGGTCCATGACGGCTGTTTGAGGGTCGTCAGTGGAGGGGGCGTGAGTGCGTACCGGCTCTCGGCGGGCTCTCGGTGGTGATCAGCGAGGTGAAGGGGACTTTCCCCTCATCGCACGATCGGAAAGTCCCCTTCACCCCGGTCGTGCGGTCCTCGTGAGCAGTGGAATCCCAGGAGGGGTTGCGAAAGCCATTTTCGCAACGTTGAAGGTTGTGAAAGTGGCTTTCGCGGCACCCGCGGCCGGTGCGCGAGCGAGCGACGGCACACGCCGCCTATGCCTTGCCCCTCAACAGAACCCGAAACGCCACTCACGACCCACGCGAGCAAGGTCAGGGGGCCGGAGCCTCGTCGTCGGCCGCGGTGTACATGATCTCGATCACGACATCGTGCGACTGGCCCCCGGTGCGGACGCGCGAGTCGCCGACCCGGAGGAGGTGCTCCGCGACGGTCGAAACTTCCGTGTCGGGACCGAACCGTTCTTGCCGGCGACTTCTCCTTGCATCCTCTTCGCTGCTGAACCATTCGACCGCGCGTGCTTTGAGCGCGTCGGCGCGCGCCTTGGCCCGCGCCGAGGCGTGCGACGTGCCGGTGGCAGGGGAGTCGAAAAGGCCGGTGATGAAGACGTGCGGGTAGTCGAATCCGGCGTTCGCCGCAACCTGGAGCGAGCGCACGTAGATGTGGCGGAAGAGGTTTTCCAGATGCTGGTTGCCGTCGCGCAGGACATTCGATCCCGCCGGGAAGCTGACCTCGACCTTCCCGGGAAGCGCGATCGGCTCCGCGCCGGGGACCGGTGGCCTGGCGTAGGCGGCGCCGGGTGGAGCCACATGGGCGTCGAGGACGGGCTGGGCCGGTGCGGCCGACGTCGCGGGCGCGACCGCCGGTGAGGCCAGGTAGGCCGTGGCGGCCTCGGCGGCCATGGCGGAACGCTCCTCCGCCATGGCCGCTCGCGCGGCGTTTTGCGCTGCGGTCAACGGCTGCCACGGAGCAGGCTGCGCGGCGAGGCCCGAGTCCTGGACCGCGTCCGCGTGGCCGAGCTCGTGTTGCCATTCAACGGGTGCTCGCGCGTGGACTTCGACGAGTTCACCGTCGCGGAACAGACCCCACCGTAGAGAGAAAAGGGTCCGGCCCTCGGGTAGGAGCTGGTCGATCGGTGCGAGGACCGAGCCGCCCAGGGTCTCGGAGAGGATGGCGGCGAGCGACAACTCGGGCCGGACCGGTTGGCTGGGACGCTGCCCCGGCTGTGCACCGGCACGGTCGGACAACAGCAGCACCCTGTGCGAGCCTGGCGCCATATCGCGTACCCATGTCGCGAAGTCGCGATAAGAAACCCGGTTGCCGTCCCTCAGAAGCACCTCACCGTGGAGATTCGGCTCGGCCCAGATCGCCAGTACACCGTGGAACGGACGCAGCGTCTCCCAGCCTGCCCCCAGGACATCCGTCCACGGCGGGAAGATCATCGCCCCGCCGGGCGACTCCATGGCCAACGCCGGGCCTTCCGGAACGAGGAATCCGAGCTCGGTCATGCGTCCTGGGTCGAGCGGGGGAGAAAAACGGAGTGGCCCGAGCCTCGACGAGTCCACTCCGTGAGGGGCCCGATAGGTGAACGTGGGTACCCGCGCCGGAGCCTGGGGAAAGGCCGGTACCTCGACGAAAGCGCTGCGACGACGTTCCGTCAAGGTGCCGCCGGCGCTTTTGGGGGACTGGGCACGGCCGCCCGAAGTGGCCACGATCGCCCGTGCCAGCTGCCCGGGATCGGTGCTGGCAGTGCCGGACTCCCGGTTTTCGTGCTCCCGCCTCAGGCCGGTCAGGATCCGCCAGCGCACCGATTCCGCGCGTTCCAGACCAGTGGCGGTGGCCTGCGCGGTATTCAGGGCGTTGCCGTACCCGGTGATCTCGATTCTGGGAAGGGGAGTTCCGGCCCGCTGGGCGTTCACCAAGGGGGAATAGAGAGCTGCTCCCAGATCGTAGAGTCGTTGCACGACGGTGTACTCGATACCCGAGTCCAGGGTCGAGCGGGTGCCTTGAGGAAATCTGATGGTCTGGCTTGTGGGGTTGAGGATGATGGCGTCGGGGTGGGGGGTGTCGTCGGGGTGGAGGGGGCGTGCGCCGTGGTGTTCGGTGATTTCGGTGTGGGGGCCGGTGGTGGTGTGGATGGTGCCTTGGTAGCCGAGTTCTTGCGCGGTGGTGCGGATTTGTTCGGTGTGGGTGGGGTTGGGGAGGCAGGTGACGAGGAGGATGTCGTGGTGTTTCCAGGTGGCGCCGAGGTGGGTGAGGGTGGTGTCGAGGGTGTGGAAGAAGGTGGCTGGGTCGGTGGGGTGGGGGGTGGTGTAGCCGGTGTGGTCGTGGTGGGCGAAGACGAGCCGGGCGCCGGGGTGGCCGAGTTGGGTGGCGAGGTCGTGGCGGGCCGCGGCGTTGTGGAGGGTGGGGGCTTCGTTCTCGGGGAGGAAGCCGACTCCGGTGATGGTGCCGTCGGCGTCGATGATGCGTTGGTAAAGGGTGCTGGGTGCGTGGTCCGCGGACGAGGCGCCCGCTACTTCTTCCGGTATCTCCCGGAGGTTGAACAGTTCGATGACGACTTCGTGGGTGGGGGCGCCGTCGTAGGGGCGTGAGCCGAGGCGGATGAAGGACTCCAGAAAAGATCTGCTCTCTTCCGGGGAACCCGCGTCGAATGTCGATTCACGGCGTGCGGCTCGCTCTTCGAGTTCCTTGGCCATCCACTGCACTGCCAGCTCTTTGATGGCTCGCGCGCGAGTCTTTCCCAGCTGTTTCGACCTTGGCGTGTTTTCTGCGAGAGCGGTGATGACCACCTGGGGAAAGGTTTCTGCCTCGTCATAGGCCTCTTGGGCGTGAAGGTATACCTGCCGAAAGAGTCGTTCGAGTTCGTTGCGGTAGCGAAGTTCGATTCTGTGCGAATCCGGTGAGAACTTGATCCTGGTTCGTTCGGGTAGCTTCACCGGCTTGGAAGCGCTGGGCAGCGGCGGCGGTGGGTTGATGTAGGCCTCGGCGGCCGCGGCGGCGGTCGCTTCTCGTTCCGCGACCAACCCGTTCACGTCTTGCGCGGTCTCAGGATGCCGCGGGTATTCCAAGCGGGTGGCGGCGACCGCGTCAGCAACCGAAATGCCCGCGCGTCGCCAAGTTTCGTGACGTTCGTAAACGCCGAGCAGGGTGCCGTCCTGGAAAAGGCCCCAGTTGGTGGCGTAGTGTTCTTCATCCCCGTACGTCCAGATCGTGCCGGTGAGTGGGGTGAGGACGCGGCCGTGGGTGGCCGCGGACAGAATTCCGGCGAGCGAAGACGCGGGTACGCCGGGCTGGTTCCCGGCGCGTCCCGGCTGTTCGCCGCCGTGATCGGCCAGCAGCAGGAGCCGCTGGGAGTCCGGTGCGCCGTTCAGCATCTCATGGACCCAGGTCGCGAAGTCGTGGTAGGACAGGCGGATTCCGTCCCGGAGCAGCACCTCGCCGGAACGGTGATCCACGTCGAGCCACAGCGAGATCACTCCCGGATATTTTCGAATCCAGCTCCAATCCCCTGTCAGCGCGAACAGGTAGCGAGGGAAGATCATCGCACCGGACGGGCTCTCTATGGCCAGGGCGGGATCCGGCGGCACGAGGAACTCCCGGGGCAGCCTCACCGGATTGTCCGCACCTTCGAACCGAAGGGGCTCCAGCCCGGAGAGGTCCACACCGGAGGGATTCCGGTACGTGAACGTGGGAATTCGCCCGGCGGGCAGCGGCAGCGCCGGGATCCGCACGAACACACCGCGACGGCGTTCCTCGAGATCGCGGCCGCTGCTCAACGGGGATCCCGCTCGGCCGTGAGTGATCTTCAACATCGCCTGGGGCACGAGGGCGAAGTCGGGAATCCTGTCGGCGGCGGGCCGGTTCTGGTGGGCGACGTTCAGGCCGAACAGCAGCGCGTCGACCACCGAATCCACGCGGGCGACACTCGTGGCCATGGCCCGCCCCGGACGCCGGGAGTTGCCGTAGCCGTGGACCTCGATCTCGGGAAGCTCGCCCCTGGACTCGTAGGCGTTGAGCAGGCCGTCGTAGAGGGATTCTCCCAGCTGGATGACCCGCTGGGCCGGATGATCGGCGTTGAACCAGTCTCCCGCCATCAGGTCACGGGCCCCTTTGGCGAAAGTGACTGTCTGGCTTGTGGGGTTGAGGATGATGGCGTCGGGGTGGGGGGTGTCGTCGGGGTGGAGGGGGCGTGCGCCGTGGTGTTCGGTGATTTCGGTGTGGGGGCTGGTGGTGGTGTGGACGGTGCCTCGGTAGCCGTGTGTTCGTGCGGCGGCGCGGAACTGTTCGGTGTGGGTGGGGCTGGGGAGGCAGGTGACGAGGAGGATGTCGTGGTGTTTCCAGGCGGCACCCAGCCCGGCGAGGGTGATGTCGAGGGCGTCGAAGAGACCGGCACCGTCGGTGGGGTGGGGGGTGGTGTAGCCGGTGTGGTCGTGGTGGGCGAAGACGAGCCGGGCGCCGGGGTGGCCGAGTTGGGTGGCGAGGTCGTGGCGGGCCGCGGCGGCGCGCAGGATGGGGGCTTCGTTCTCGGGGAGGAAGCCGACTCCGGTGATGGTGCCGTCGGCGTCGATGATGTGCTGGTAGCGGGTGCCAGGGGTGGCCCGCAATGGTCGGATGGGGGCGGGGAAACCGGCGCCGACAGTGGTCGCAGCCGAGCCGAGCGGTGTCGTCGCGGGGCGGGTGAGCGCACTGTGTGCGTGGGCGGTGAGCAGGTACTGAGGGCCGGTGACCTTGTGGAGGCGCATCTGGCGGACCAACTGCGTGAGCCGCTCCGGGTTGCGGGAATCGCGCAGGGACGGCGTGTCGGCGAGGATCTGTTCGACGCGAAGCCGCAGGAGGTGGTGATAGGCGGGGCGATCGGCGGGCAGGGATTCGAGCCGGTCACCGTGGAGGTCGGCTTCGGCCACCGTCTCGGTGATCACGCTGAGCAGAGCCGGCTCCGGCCCGGTGACCCCGTCCCGGCGCAGTCGCGCGGCCAGCTGCTCGACGGTGTCGGTCTTGTGGGTCCAGGCGGTGGCGTACGCGAGATGCCCGATGATCTCGCGGTGGCCGGTGTCGGCCGCGTCGAGGATTCCGCCCAGGATCGCGCCTGCCGGTCGTGGAACGAGCAGCGCGCGGGCGGCCTCGATGTCCAAGGCGGGGAGACCGAGGCGGCTTTCCACCATGGGGTGCAGGCCACGGAGTCCTTCATGGACGCTGTATCCCCGCAGACGGTCCACCACGGCGGGAGTGTCGAGCCCGGGTTCGGTGATCAGCAGCGCGTCGATCAGGGAGTGGATACGCGGATGGTCGCTCGGCCTGGCCGCCGAGAGGACCCTCCGCTGGTCGTGTACGGCGGAGTCGACCGCCTTTTCGGCGTTGCGCACGAGGTTTTCGCCGCCGAGGAGACCCGCCTGCTCGGCGCGATGCGCCAAACCGGCGGCGGTGTCCCGCGGGTGGTCGACGGCCAGCCGCCACAGCAGGAGCGTGGCGGGGCCCGGTTCGTCCGGATCGAACACCCCCGGCCGCCGGTCTCCTCGATAGGTCGGATGCCACGCGGAACCTTCGGCTTCGGCCCGCGCCAGCGCCTCGGTGATCGCCGTGTTCAGTTCCGGGTGCCGGATGCCTTCGGTGGTCAGCTGGAGGCGTACCGCGGCGGGAGTGAGGCTTCCGTGCGCGTCGACCACCTTCCTGGCCAGGATTTCGGCGATCTCCCGTCCGGTCACCAAACCACCGGTGCGTCCCGCTACCTGGGACAGCGGTAGTGACCGGTTCCCCGTCGAACGGCTCGAGAACTGTGCTTCGATCCAGGCGTTCAGGTGAGAGGCGGGGGCGAGGCCGGGAGCGTTGTCGACCCGGAATCGCCCCAGCACTCCGGCCAGTGTTTCGAGGGGAAGCCCGGCCAGGCGCGACATGGTGGGCAGCGTGGCCCGGTCCAGCAGCGCCTCATCGGCCTCCGGCTTCAAGGAAGCGACTTCGGCCACCGGTGCAGCAGGGGCGGGCAACGCGGGAACGGCTGTGTCACGCGAAACCGCTGACGACTCCGCTTCATCCCCCTCGACGAACCCGAAGCGGATGGCGCGACCGGAAGCACCGCCCCCCTGTGGAGTCTGGTCGTTCCCGGAACTCGCGCCGCGCGCCTTCGGAGGCAGGAGCGAGGCACCGGCGTCCGGATCGATCTCGACGATCTGGTCCGTGATCACGCGTAGGTCGCCGGTATAGCCGTTGTCGCGCGCGAGCTCTCGGAATTGGTCGGCTTCGGCCTGGCTGACTTCGCTCGAGGCCAGCAGGATGTTCTCCTGCCGCCAAGGCAGAACCCCATCTTGCACGAGCGCGTCGAAAATCCTGAACATGATCGTCGCGCTCGCTCGGCGTAAGCGATCCTCCTCGCGCGAGATCAAGAACCGGTCCCGGACATGGTGGGTGAAGATAACCCGGGCACCCGGACGACCCAGCTGAGCGGCCAGATCTCGGCCCTGCATGGTTTGCGCGAGGGTTTCGGCCTGCTCCTTGTGCCAGAAGGCGACCGCGCGGACGACTCCGCCACTGTCGATGTAGCGGTGATAGACCGAGCCGTCTATCTCGCCTCGGACCGCCGCCACCGTGGCGGGCTTGGGGCCGAGAATGAGAGTGCCGACGGGGTGTTTGCCGTTGTCGACGAGACGGATGCCGCCTGTGGGGGTGAAGGCGACGGGCTTGTCCGGATGCGCGACGGTGAGATTCAGGTGCTGCCAGCCGGTTCGCTGGCGGATGAGCCGCGTGAGGTTCGTTCCCGATTCGGGGGTGACACGGCAGGAGAACAGCGCGATCGTGCCGATCGAGCCCCCAGCCGCGATCGAGGCGGGCAGGTTGGCGAGGACCTCGGCGAACTGGGCGGGGTCGTGCCGCAGGTCGGTGTCCGGGAGAAAGCCGGGGAGGACGAAGGCGCCACCCCGGCGGTGTTCCCGGGGGACGACGACGCGCAGGGTACCGGCTTCCGGTTGAGGGAAAGCGTTGAAGATGTTCTGGGCGAAGACGTCGCGGACGAAGGCGACACCGCCGGGGAAGGGCATCGCCCTCACCGGCCTCCCGGCAGGTGAGGGGACAGGGATCGAAAAGCCGCCAGGTAGCGGGACGTCGGAGCGGATGGCGAGCACGGTCTGCGTGTGGTCGCGCAGAACGTCCTCCGGCGTGGTGATGTCCCGTTCTCGCAGCGCCTTGACGAGGCCGGTCAGCCCGTCGGGATTCTCGGGATCCCGGAGTTCCGGATCGGACAGCAGGATTTCGCCGATCCGCTGGTGAAGAGCATTGCTCACGACGGGGAGCGCCGGCGCCGGGGCACTGCGCCGGGCCGCTTCGGCCGCCGCCTGAACGACCAGTTCGGTCAGCGCCGCGGGATCCCCGGTGATCCCCTCCTCGACGAGCCGGGCGACGACTTCCTCGGTAGTGGCTTCCCTGTTCAGCATGAAGGCGGCGTACGCCAGATTTTCGATCAGGGGGCGGTCGGTGTCCGGTGACCGGCCGGCGAACGGCCGTTCCGGCTCTGGACGCAGTGTGGTCCTGCTGCTGCGGGCGATCTCCTGATAGATCTCGGGCGTCCGCTTGGCTGTCCGGGCCAGATCGGACTTACGGGCGGCCAGCAGCGCGCGAAGCTTCGAGACGTCGCCGGTGATGTTATACGAGGGCAACAGTGTCATGACGGAGTCGATCGTGGCGCCGGGTTCGGTGATGAACAACGCGCCGATCACCGTTTGGAGCGCGAGGCGGTCGCTGGACACGTCGACGTCCAAGAAAGGGTGCCGGCGCTGATGCCGGACGGCGATGTCGATGACGCTTCCAGCGCGCTCAACCAGGTCCGGGTGTCCGGTGAGTCCCGCTTCTTCGGCGCGGCGCGCGATCTGAGCCGCCGTTTCCCGGGGATGATCGATCGAAAGAAGCCACAGCCCAGCCGTCACCTCATCGACATCGTCGAAGCGCGTGGTCTCCTCGCGAGGTGCGCTGTGGCCCGACGATGCAGCGCCTTTATCAGCGTGCAGAGTGATGGGACCGAAGGGGGCATCGGGCTGGGTCGTGGGGTCGGCGAGCAGGCTCTCCAAGGGGATTCTCAGGAGCGCGAGGGCCTGAGCTTTCAGCGCTTCCTGTGGCCCGGTGATATGCCGCATCCGCATATGGGTGACCAGCTCGTTGAGCCTGTCGTGTGCGTGCAGGGCGGGGGTGTTCCGCAGGATGCCCCCGATACGGGCACGGACCGCCTCGCGGTTCCCGGGATCGGTGACGGACAGCTCGGGGAGCCTGTCGCCGTTCCGGGTCGCTTCGGATATGGCGGCCGTGGCCATGGCGATCAGCGATTCGCGTGAACCCGAGATACCTTCGAATCGCAAGCCGTCCGCGATCTGGTCCGGGGTGGCCGCCTTGTCAGCCCACGCCGCGGCGTAGGCGACCCTCATGACCAGGTCACGGTCGAGGTCCACTGACCGGCCCGCGAACAGGGGGACAGGATCAAGCGTGGGTAGCCGAGCGGTGCTCAGGATGTCACCACTGTGCCGTCCACCGTCCTGGGCGCGCAGGCTGTCGAGTTCTTTCTTCCTGTTGGCGACCGCGTTACGCAGGCTGGCCGAATCCGCCTGGACGTTGTACTTCCGTAAGAAGGCGAGCATGGAGTTGAGGTCCATGTCGGGATGTTCGACCAGCGCGGCGTCGATGAGGGCGTTTATCCGTCCATGCTGTTCTTTTGAAGAGAAGGGCAACAAGGGATGGCGGCGCCCGTGTCGCTCGGCCATCCGGATGGCTTCGGCGGCGCCCGACATGAGCTCCTTGTGTCCGGTGAAGCCGGTCACATCGGCGCTGCCGGCTATCCTCCCGGCGTCCCATCGGGTGTTGTCGGCTGCCAGTCGCAGGAGCAGTACAGAGAGATCGTTGGGTGCTTTGGCATTGAATTCCTCGTGAGTTCTGGCGCCACGATAGATGGGGCCCCACAATGTCCCTTCGGCTTCTGCGGCGCTCTTTGCCTTGGTGACCGCTGGAGAGGTCCCCTTCCCTTTTTTGACCCCTCTCCGTGTGAGGAGAGTTGTCAGGAGTTTCCGGTCGATCATCCCGAACTCGTCAACGATGTTTCTGGCCAGCGCGTCGACGATTGGCTCATGCAGTGGGTTCTGCGGGTCGAGCTCACCCGTGCCGAGGATAGGGCGAAGATGCCAGTCGATCTCGATCGTGGGATCGCCGAACAGGTCCGAGTCCGATGTCTCCAGTACTTGGGTGGCGTAAGGCGACAACTCTTCCTGACCGCCGGTGATGTGTCGCATCCGCATGTGTTTCACCACCGCGTTCACCGAGCCCGCGGAGCGCAGGCTCGGTGTCGTCAGCAAGATGCCGGCCACGCGATTCCGGATGGCGTCCCGGTGGGCGGGAAGAGCGGTCTGCAGAAGTTCGAGTCGATCGCCGTTCTTTTGCGCCTCGGCCATGGCGTCGGCGACGAGGCCGGTCAGGTTGTCGGCTGAACCGGTCACGCCCAGTTCACGCAACCGGTCGGTGAGTTGTCCTTGATCGGCGGTCTTTTCCGCCCAGGAGGCGGTGTAAGCGAATTTTTCTATCAGTCCTCGATCTTTCGGCTCGTCGGCGTTGAGTGGTCGATCCAGGAATCGTCGCGCCGGAGCGTCCTTCTGGGCAGAGCGTGATCGGCGGCCGTCCTTCTCGGCTGCTTTGATGGCCTCTTGGGCGTCCTTGAGTTGTCTTGTGTAGTGGGCGAGGAAGCCTGCCTCTCGTGCGCTGCGGACGATTTTCGCGGCATCGAACTCCGGCTGGGTCGATGCTTGCCAGTACATGAACGCCGTCAGTGAGTTGACGTTATCCGGATCGAACTTTTCCGAGATTCGGCGACCTTGGTAAACCGGTTGCCAGAGCAAGTCGTCCTTTTCGAGCCGGTTCCGTGTCGCCACGGCCAGTTTTTCGGCATTCCCTTCTGGTCGAAAAGTGCGTCCGTGCTCCCTTGCGTAACTCACGATGCCTCGGACGCCCAGGTCGCCGTGGCGAAGGTACAGCTCGGTGAAGGTGGAACGGAGCAACTCCGCCTGCTCGGGACTGAAGCCGTGATTCGGGTCCTCGTCGATCCGAGGGCGTTTGGCGCCGGATTCGGAGTCCGTCGGCTTTCCGCGTTTGCCGCCGCCGAGGATGAGCGTGCCGGGGGGCAGACCGGTGGGTTGATCGATGGTGGCGACGATATCTCCGGCGCGGGTGATGGAGACGAAGCGGCCAGGGCGGGCGGAGGTGAGTTCGATATCGAGAGCCGAGCGGGCGATGGCGGCGAGCTGGTCGGCGTGGCCATCGGCGAGATTGCAGGCGAAGAGCTCGATTTTCCGGTTATTGTGCCAGCCCGCCAGCCGCGAGGGCAGGTGTTCGAGGGTTTCGACCAGGTGCGCGGCCTGGTGAGGGACGGGCCGGGCGTCCTCGCCGGGTAGCGGGAAGTAGCCGTTCTGGTGGTGGACGACCAGGGTGAACACGCCCGGTTCGGGGTGCGGAAAGGCGTTGAGAACGTTGGTGGCGAAGGCGTCGCTGACGAAAGCGGCCCCACCGCCCTCGGGTAACGGGATCACCCTGATCGGTCCCAAGGGGGAAAAGGTCGTGATGCTCGGGGAGGGTGACGGCCTGGCCGGGACGGTCGAGTGCGGGCTGGGTTGGGTCACGATCCGGGCGGACAGTCCCTCGGCCTGGGTGATGGTGATCGACCAGCCGGACATTTTCGCGATCCAGTCCGCCGGGTATTTCTTGGCACGGTCGGTGGCCCAGTCGCGGACCAGGTTCCGGGTGGCGGTGGAGGTCGGTAGTCCTGTGCTGTCGCGGGACAGGTCCAGTTCGGGCAGGAAGGTCGCCTGGAAATGTTCCAGCATCGCCCAGAGCGAGGGCTGGGTCCGGTTTGTCTCCGGGTCGAATCCGACGACGAATTCCCGGATGTCCCCGGGAACGACGAACTCCGGCCTGCTCGCGCTCGACTCGGTCTTGCGTCGCTTCGTCGGACGGAGTTCCAGCTGGGAAACGTCTCCTTGAGCTGTGGTGGCCGCTGGTCCAGCATTAGCGCGGGCACCGACCCGCCACCGGCTCACAGCCGAAGGCTTGACGAGGCCACCGGACTGTTCGGCTGTGTCGGGGCCGCTCAGGTATTCGGCGCCGGTGGCGAGGACCCAGTTTTTGACCAGGGCGTGGCCTCGGGGTGGAAGTTCGTTGTTTCTGTTGGGGGTGAGGTCTGTTGTGGTGGCGTGGTTGTTGTCTAGGAGGAATTGTTTAAGTGTTTCGGTGGTGCCGGGGGGCCGTCGCCAGGCGCCTGTGATGGTGAGGGTGTCCGCGTCGGGCAGTGCTGTTCCGCCCGCTGCCAGAAGCGTTTGCTTCCGCCACTGATACACCGAGCGTAGTGAGGCGAGGCCTCCGGACTGTTCGGCGGTATCGGGAGCGCTCAGGTTCTCGGTGCCGGTGGCGATCACCCAGTTCTTGACCAGGGCCCGAGTCCAGGGTGGAAGTTCGTTGTTTCTGTAGGGGGTGAGGTCTGTTGTGGTGGCGTGGTTGTTGTCGAGGAGGAAGTCTTTGAGTGTTTCGGTTGTACCGGGGGTGCGTCGCCAGGCGCTGGTGGTGGTGAGGGTGTCCGCGTCAGGCAGTACTACTTCCCGCGGTGCTTGCCGGCGCCACCGGCACACCGAGATTGACGAGACGAGGCCTCCGGACTGTTTGGCTGTCTCGGGGTTGCTCAGGTATTCGACGGTGGCGGTGGCGATGACCCAGTTTTTGAGCAGGGCTTGGCCTCGGGGTGGAAGTTCGTTGTTTCTGTAGGGGGTGAGGTCTGTTTCGGTGGCGTGGTTGTTGTCGAGGAGGAATTGTTTGAATGTTTCGGTGGTGCCGGGGGTGCGTCGCCAGGCGCCGGTGGTGGTGAGGGTGGCTTGGCTGGGGGTGTCGGATGGTGCGAGGTGGAGGGTGTTGTCCAGGCCGGGGTCGGTGGTGGTGATGGTTCCGTCTGGGGTGATGTAGAGGGGGGTTTCGGTGTGGGGGACGGTGAGTTGGAGGCCGAGGTTGGTGTGGATGAGGTCCGCGAGGTCGTCGCGGTGGGTGGGTGTGAGGTCGCAGGCGAGGAGGGTGATTGTTGTGTGGTCGCCCCAGTTCGTGAGTGCCGGTGGGAGCTGGTGGAGGGTGCGGATGAGCTGGTCGGGTCGGTGGGGGATGGCGTGTGGGTGTGCGGGGAGTGCGAACAGGCCTTGTCGGTGTTGGGTGATGAGCCGGAAGACGCCGGGTTCGGGGTGGGGGAAGGCGTTGAGAACGTTGGTGGCGTAGGTGGCGGGGATGAAGGCGATGCCGCCGTTGCCGGGTAGGGGGATGGCGGTGACGGTGTGGCCGTCGTGGGTGGGGAGGGGGATGGTGTGGGTGCCGGGTAGTGGCTGGTGGGTGGGGAGGGTGTAGACGGTGTGGGCGATGTTGCGGAGGGTGTCTTGGGTGCCGGTGATGTGGTTGCGGCGCATGTGCCGGACGAGGCGGGTGGTGGCTTTGTTGGGGTCGAGGGGGAACAGTGCGTGGTGGTTTTTCAGGACGAGTGTTCCGGTGCGGCGCAGGATGGCGGTGTGATCGGCGGGTCGGTGGGTGGAGAGTGTGGTGTGACGGTCACCGTTGGCGTCGGCTTCGGCCAGGACCCGGGCGACCAGCGGTGTCAGGCCGCCGTTCGTGTCACGGATGCCTTCCTGGGTCAAAAGGGTGACCAGGTGCTCGACGGTGGCGGTTTTGTGTTCCCATGCCGCGGCGTAGGCGAGTGAGTCGATCCAGCTGTGATCGGCTTCGTTGGCCGTATCCAGGAACCGGCCCCGGAATGCGCCGGTCGGTCGCAAAGTGGGCAGGCCGAGCTGCCGGGCGGCCTCGGCCAGCGCGGGATCGTCCTGCAACGCCTGTCTACGCTCGCTCACCAGTCCGTGCAAGACGCTGTAGTCTCCGTGCACGTTCACCTCATGCAGTGAGTTGATCACCTGGTGCCGTGTGGGCGAAGGGGTGTTCGCGAGAATTCGGTCGATCAGGGTGATGATCCTGTCACGGTGGTCCGGCTTGGCGATCCTCAGGTAGACGTGGCGGCGGCCGTCGTTCGTGGCTGCTTCCATTGCGGCCCGCGCCGCGCCCACCAGCTGGTTGTAGCCGGTGGCGAAACCGGCCGCCGCCGCGCTGGAGGCGATCGCGGTCGGGCTCTTCGTGCGGTCGGTGACGACTTGCCGGTACAACCAGGCGGTGAGGTCGTCGGTGTGGTCGTCTTTTCTGGAGTTGCGGAGTCGTCGGTAGGTGGGCAGCCACAGCTCGCCGCTGTCTAGGAGGCGTGCTCGTTCCGTGGTGAGGTGCTCGCTCATCTCTTTGAACGAGGGTTTGTTCTTGCCGCTGGGGTTGGGCCACCTGGCGGTCAGGTAGCTGATGTTGAGGTCGCCGAAGTCGAGCAGGAGTTGCTTGGCCGTGGTGGCGAGTGCCTCTATGGCCGGTGAAGTGTCCGGGCCGTAGCCGGTGGGTTCGGTTTCGGCGCCGATGGCCCGTGCCGCGGAAGGGAGGTAGTCGAGGTCGAGCGGGGTGAGGGAATAGTCCTGGGTGAGTTTTTCGGCGGGGGTCTCGAGGATGGTTTGGGCGATGGTTTCGAGGTCGTGCTGGGGGCCGGTGATGTGCCGGGTCCGCATGTGTGTGACCAGGGCCGTGCCGGTGGAGGCGTAGAGGGCGGGGGTTGCGTTGACGATGGCGGCGGTTCGGGCGTGGATGGCGGCGTGCTGCCCCTGGTCGGTGGCGTCGAGGAGGGGCAGCCGGTCACCCTGGCGGGTGGCTTCGCCGATGACCGTGGTGACGATCTCGCGGAGAAGGCCGGGGTCTCCGGTGATGCCTTCATCCCGCAGCAGGCGGGTGAGCTCGTCGGCCGTGGCGGTCTTGTGTTCCCACGCCGCGGCGTAGGCGAGTTTGTCGATCCAGCCCCGATCCGCCGCCTTGGCCACGTCCAGGAACCGGCCCAGAAACGCGCCGCTCGGCCGCAAAGTAGGAAGCCCGAGCCGCCGCGCGGCCTCAGCCAGCGCGGGATCGTCCTTCAATGCCTGTTCCCGCTCGGTTATCAGCGCGCGTAGCAGGTTGTTGTGTCCGTGCACGTTCAAGTCATTCAGTGAGGCGAGTGTCTGGACTTGAGCGCGGCGGTCGGTATTCACGAGAATCCGGTCGAGCAGAGCGACGATCCTGACGCGGTGTTCAGGTTTACCGAGAATCAGATAGGGGTGGCGGCGGCCGTCGAGCGCCGCTGCTTCCATCGCTGCCCTCGCCGCGCCCAGAAGCTGTTTGGTACCGGTGGTGAAACCGGCCTCCGCCGCACTCCTGGCTATCGCGGTGGGACTACTCGTCTGATCGGCGACGACCTTTCGGTACAGCCACGCCGTGAGATCATTCAACTCGTCTTTGTCGTAACTTTCGTAACCGCGTCGCCCGCGATAGAGCGGACTCCACAGTGTGCCGGAATCGGCCTGCCTTTTCCGTTCTTGTTCGAAGTGCAGGGTGATCTGCTTTCCGAAAGTTCTGTACGGGAAGACCTCGTGAGGAATCGAGGTGACGAGATGTGAGGTGGCGAGGGCACCGTACCGCTGGAGAATTTCGGCGGTGGTCCCGGCGAGCTTCACTGTGGTCTGCGGGTCTTGGGGATCGGCCGCCGTCGTGCCGTCGCGGCGGCGTTTCGGAGCGCCGTCGAGAGTGTTGGGAATGCTGGGGACGAACGCCATGCCACCGTTGCCCGGTAGCGGAATGGTTCGCGACGGCTCGGTCGGGAAGGGAGCGGAGACGACGTGCTCTCCGAGGTAGGTTTCGACCATGGCACGCATGGCTTGCCGAGAGCCGGTGATCCGGTGCGTCCGCATCGCCTGGACCAATGCCGTCACCCGGCGCGGGCCGTCGAGCTGGTCGAAGCCAGGGATCTTCCGCACGATCCAGCTGAGACGGTCGTGGATGAAGATCTCATGGGGGGACAGGTCCGCCGATAAGCGAGCCATCCGATCGCCGTGGTGGATCGTCTCGGCGATCGCTGCGGTGGCGAATCTCGAGAGAGCTTCTCGTGAACCACTGACTCCGTTCCGAATCAACCGTTCGACGAGTTCCTCGGAGTTTTCGGTTTTGTGCGCCCATGCCGCGGCATAGGCCACCATCCCGATCGTGGCGAAGTGCGCCGGATGGCCAGTGTCGAGCTTCCTGCCTCGGAACGTCCATACCGGATGAGGAGCCAAGATCTCGCGTGCGCGGGCCAGCACGCCGGGATCGGGAGTGGTGCTCGGCAGCTGAAGTTTTCGGTTGCCGACCTGCTCGCGGATTTCTCGCTCACGTCCGGACAGGTTGTACTCGAACGAACGCAGCACCTGCGACTCCGTGTCGAGTCCTGGTTCGGTGAGAAGCAGCGCGTCGATCAGTTCGTTGACCCTGGCGTCTGTGGCGTGGTCGGCCACCTGGAGAAGGGGGTGGCGGCGCCGATCCTTTTCGGCGGCGGCGATGGCCAGCTCGGCTTCCCGACGTCGTGTCCGTGTCGGGGCGAAACCGGCGTGCTCGGTCAGCCGGGCGATCTCCAGCGGGCCGAGTCGCGGATGGTCGATCACCAGTTGCCAAAGCACGGCATCGAGGTGACCCGCGTCGGAGTTTTCGGCGATACCCCTATAGGTGGGAAACCACAGTGAGCCCTCGTCCTTGGCCCGCTGTACCGCCCTCATGATCGCCCGGGTGCGCTCTGCCGACGAAATGCCTTCAGCTTCCAGGTAGTCGGCAAGGGTGCCGACGCTGAGGGCACCGTGCTCGGCGACGACCTCCCGGGCCAATTCGTCGACCCTCTGTTTCGGAATTGTCGCGGAAACAAAGCCGTAAAGGCGCCGAATGGGCGCGAAGGGCGGCTCACCACGCTGGGCCGGTGCCTTGTCCCGTAAGTCGCGGGCCAGATCCTCCATGACTTGATGAGGGCCCGTGATATGCCTCATACGCAGGTGGGTAACGAGGTCGTACAGGCGGTCGGGGACGCGCAGGGCCGGTTCGGAGTGAAGGATGCCGAGGACGCGGCTCCGGATGGCGTCCTCGTCGGCGATGTCGGTGATCGACAGGGTCTCAAGCCGATCACCGTTACGAGCGGCCTCGGTGGTCGCGTCGGTGACCAGCCGCGTCAGTGCCTCGTGTGAACCGGTGACGCCTTCCCTGGCAAGCCGGTGGACCAGTTTCCCGACGTCCGCGGTTTTGTCCGCGCAAGCCGCGGCGTAGGCCAGCCTGGCGATCGCCTCCACGTCGGTGAGTACGTCGATGTCCAGCGCCCGCCCCGCGAACGTTCCGCCGGAGCGCAGGACCGGCAAAGCGGCCGGTGTGCCGGGAGCGGTTCGCCCGTCCTTGATCGCGAGGTTCAGGCTTTTCGCTTGTCCGGCGACGTTGTACGAGCGCAAACGCCTCTGGATTTCCACGTCGCTGGCTTCGGGGGCCGCGGCGTGGAGGCCGGCGATCAGCGTATCGATCGCGGGACGGTGTTCGGGCCGAGCGAGCGAAAGCGTCGGATGCCGTCGTCGTTCGCGCACGGCGGCCACCATGGCTTGGGTCACCGCCAGGTGCAGCTCATCGCTGTCGGCGAAGCCGGCATCCTCGGCGCGGCGCACGATTTCGGTTGCGGTCGATCGCGGGTGGTCGACGACCAGAAGCCACAAGAAGGCTGTCAGCTCGGTGGGCTCGGCAGGTGAGAAACCTCGCCGATGGCGATATTCACGTGCTTCATGGCCCCGGTGAACAGGATGCCAAGCCAGCCCTTCGTTCTTGACGCGCTCCACCGCGCGGCTGATCACGGCGTCCAGCCCGGTCTCCCGTGCGCCGATCTCCCGCGCCAGCTGGTTCATCAAAACGGTGCGACGGCCGCGAAGCCCCTCCTCTACGACGATTCTCCTGGCGAGGTCTTCGACGGTCTTGAGCTCTACGGCGTCGGATGAGGCGAGCCGAACGCCGCGAAGCGTGAGAGGAAGCAAGGACCGCCCGGGTACGAACTGGGGTTCGGAAGGGAGATCGGGGATGCCTTGGACGTCGGCCGCGAAGCGTCTCAAGTCCTCCTGTGAACCGTTGACATGCCGGGTTCGGAGATGCTTCACGAACTCGCCCAGTCGTGCCGGCTCCCGCAATCCCGGCGTGCCGAACACGATACCCAGAGCGCGGTCCACCAGTTCGGCTTGCTGGGCGGGATCGGCCACGGACAACGGCCCGAGCCGGTCACCGTTGCGAGTCGCTTCTTCCGTCACGGCGGTGACCAGCGTCAGCAGTTTCTCGCGCGGGCCGGTGACACCGCGCGAAGACAGCAGGTCGGTCAAGGCTTCGGCGTCGGCGGTCTTGTCCGACCATGCCGCCGCATATGCGATCTTCGCTAGCACCCGGCGGTCTGAATCGACCTCGACGTCCCATGACCGCCCCAGGAACGCCGGAATCCGGTCATCGGCTCCCAGGCCGAGCCGAAGGCGGTCATCCTCGACGATCTTGGCCGCTTGCCGGGCATAGCCGTGCAATTCCGTGCGGGAGTTGGTGAATCCTGCCTTCTGCGCGGTCATCGCCAGGTCTGGGCCACCGGCGTCGGGGCTGGAGGACACCTGCCAGAACAACCAGGTCGTCAGTTCGTCGGGCCGCTCGGGATCGAACACGCCCCTCCGGGACGCTCCGCGGTAAACGGGAGTCCACAAGTCATCGGATGCCTCGAGTTCCTGTTTCGCCTGCCCGGTCAGCTTCCGGTAGTCGTCGCGCTTGAGTGCTTCGACGCCCTGTTGCCTGGTGAGCGGTGCCAACCCGTCGACGCTGACATTGCCGAAATCGTGGAAAAGAGCTTTCGCCGTGTCGATGACTTTCTTCTTCGTAGCGGCATCGGCTACGCCCGATCCCGTGCGCGCGTCGCTTGTCTCGTCGATTTTGCGCTTACGGCCCAGATGGAGGGTATCGGCGGGGAGGGTGCCGTCGTCGGCGGTATGGATCCTGCCGTCGGGGGCGATGAGGATGGGTTCACCCGGCCGGGCGGCGGTGATGGTGACGTGGCCGAGCACGGCGAACGCGGGATCGAGCACGAGCCGATTGAGGTGGGTGACGTGACGGGTGTCCAGGTCGCAGGCCCAGAGCCGGATTTCCTTGACCGCGCTCCAGGCGACCAGTTGCGCGGGCAGACCCGCCAAGCCGGCGAGGAACCGATCCGGTGTGCTGGGAACGACACCGGATCGGTATCCCGGCAGGAAGTAGTAGTCGTTCCGTTGCGCGGCGAAAAGGTCGAAAACGCCCTCCTGCTCGGGAACACGGGCATTGAGGATGTGGCGGCCGAAGGACTCGGTCACGAATCCGGCGCCGTGCCGCCGGGGGATGACACGGACCTCGTGCCCGCCGAAGTCGACCGGGACCCCCAGTTCGGTGCCGGTGGCGGCGTGGGGCGTGGGGCGGGCGAGCAGGGCGCGGACGGTGTCTGCGTCCTGGCGCAGGTGGTTTCGCGAGCCGGTGATGTTTCGTTGGCGCATCAGCCGGACGAGGTCCGGGGTGGACAATCCACGGGAGTCCGGTTGGGCTATCGCGATGTCAAGGGTACGGCGGCGGATGGCCTCGCGATGGGTGGGCAGGTCGGCCGACAACCGCTGGAGCCGGTCACCGTGGTGGTCGGCGAGCCTGATGGCGGAGGTGACGATCCCGGCGAGGGCGTCCGGCTCGGCTATGACCCCGTTGTCTTCCAGCCGGCGGGCGAGTTCGGATGGGGTATCGGTCTTGTGGGCCCAGACCACGGCATAAGCGAGCTTTTCGATCGTGACGCGGTCTTCGGGCACGTCGCTACGCAGTGTCCTGCCGTAGAACGTCCCTTTCCGGTTGAGCGTCAAGGTGTTCGCGGCGGCGAGCTTCCGCGTTTCATCAGGCGGATGCTCCGCCGGCGCCGCCTGCCGGTCGCGTACCGCTTTGCGGACTCTTTCTCGTGTTCCCCGCAAGTTGTGCTCGTAGAGCCGCAGAACGGTGGCCTCGACGCCGAGTTCGGGCTCGGTGAGAAGCACGGCATCGATGAGGGCGTGCACCTGCGGCTTGTGCTCGTCGGTAGTGATGTGCAGCAACGGATGGCGGCGCTGATCCGCTACCGCCGCGGTGACGGCTTCGCGCGCCAGCGCGGGCATGTCCCGAGTTCGGGCGAGACCGGCTTGCTCGGCCAGCTGGAGGATATCGGACGCGGTGGCACGCGGGCGATCGACGGCCAGCTGCCACAACATCGCCTGGCGATGACCTTCATCGTCCAGCTTGGTGACCCCTCGATAGGTGGGACTCCACAACCACCCTTCGTCGTCGGCCTGCTGTTTCGCGATGCTCGCCGTGGGATAAGTCCCCGTCCGTTCCGCATTTGTGCGCGTCAGGCGAACGCGTAGGGTCTCACTGTCGAGACCGCCGTGTTGTTCGACGAGTTTCCGAGCGGATTCGATGAGGGCGGGCTGGTCCGCTGGATTCGTGAAACTCGGCTTGTGTGCGCGGACGACAGGCGCGAAGTGCGGAACGGTACCGGGGGCTGACAGGTTGTCGAAGGGGGTGCTCAGAAGGCCTCGTCCGAGGTTTTCCAGCGCGGTGTGCGGACCCGAAATATGCCGCATCCGCAGGTGGGCCACCACCTCGGCCACATCACCACGCGCATGCAGCTCCGGAGCCGAGCGCAGGACACCGACCGCGCGGGCCAGCACCAGCTCGCGGTCGGCTTCATCGGTGATGGTCAGAGTCTCCAGACGGTCTCCGTTCGCGGTCGCTTCGGCAGCCGCGTCCTCGATCAGCAATCGGAGGTCGCTCTCCGCGGCAGGGTCGGCCCGGGTGATGACCCCGGCGTGGCCCAGCACCTGGCGCAGCCGATCGCTTGCGGCGGATTTGTACATGGTCGCCGCGGCATAGGCCAACGCCCGGATCGAGGAGTGATCAGCGAGTGCGTTCGCGTCCAACACGCGGCCCGCGAATTTCCGTTCCAGCGACAATTCCGGTACTCCGGGTTTCGTCACGGCATTCGCCGACAGATCACTTTCTCTCCTGGCGTAGGCGATTTCCTTGTCTAACTCCGACCTTCCTCCTCGAATGTTGTAATCACGCAGAGTCCTTCTGAATGACAGGACGGACTCGGGCGGCTTTGCGGGATCACGGTGGGCGACGAGCGCGGAGATCAGCGTTCGAATTCCGTCGCGATGCGCCGGGTCCGAGATCATGAGATCGGGGTACCTGCGTCCGTCGCGCACAGCGGCGGCCAGGGCCAGCTCCACGGCCACACGGAGTTCCTCGTTGTCGGTGAAACCGGCTCGGTAGGCCCGGTGTGCCAGTTCCAGCGAGGATTCGGTGGGGTGGGTTATGGCCTGCAACCAGAGGAAGGCGGTCAGCCTGGTCGGTTCTTCCGGGGTGAAGCCCTCCAGATGGCCGTAGGCGCGTCCTTCCCGTCCTGCGTGAATCGGGTGCCACAGCCAGCCCTCGGTCCGCGCCTGCTCGAGCGCCCGGTCCAGCACCTCCCAACGGACCGATTCTTTTTTGACTCCTTTGTTCACCAAGGTCGCAACCAAGGTGGATCTGTCCGTGTTCCCCAGAGCGGACACCACCTTCAACGCCAGCTCATCGATGGCGGCGCGATCGTCCCGCTCGGCCACGTCGAGCATTCTTTCGCGGAGGGTCAGGGGTTCAAGAGAAGTCCTTTGATGCTCCTGGACGCCGGCCGGTGCGGTGATGCCTTCTTGTCGCACTCGGGCGGCGAATTCCTCGACCGCTCGCTGTGGCCCGGTGATGTGCCGGATCCGGAGATGCTTGACCAGTTCGGACAGCCGTTCCGGTTCACGAAGGCGCGGAGTGCCGGAAACGATGCCCAAGGCTCGGTCCATCGCCGCGGGCGCTTGCGCGGGATCCGTGACGGACAGCTGTACCAGCCGATCGCCGGCGCGGTCCGCGTTGCCCACCACGCCTCGCGCCAGCGTCTCCAGCTCCGCCGCCGAGCCGGTGACCACGGCCTCGGTGAGCAGCCGTGCGGCCAGCTCCTCCGCGGTCGCGGTCTTGTCCGACCAGGCCATGGCGTGGATGATCTTCTTGATCAGATCCCGGTCCGAGGCCACCCCCGCCTCCAGCAACCGGCCGAGTGCCGCCGCCCCATGGGACGGGTCCCCCGGGCGATGACGGCGGCCATCCTGCACAGCGGCATCGATCGCCTCTCTGGCGAAAGCGGGCATCTCGGCATAGGACGTGAAGCCGGCCAGCACCGCCTCACGCGCCAGCTCCTGAGCGGAAACCTCGGGACGGCTGGCCGCCTGCCACCACAGCCAGACGGTCAGCTCGTCGGGCTCGGCCAGATCGAATCGCCCGGACCGGGACGCGCCCGCGTAGTGCGGAGTCCACAGTTGTCCGCTCGCTCTGAGTCTCTCGCGGGCGGCGGAAACCGCTGCTTTGACGCTCGTCGCTTCCACCTTCTGGGGGAGTGATTCGCGGCTTACGAGTGGGCTCAGTTGTTGCGCATCGAGGCTGCCGTGTTGATGGAGTGCTTCGGTGGCGGCGATGGCGAGTTGCCGTTGGGTTTCGGGGTCGAGGGCGCCGAGGGGAGTGCCGCGTTTGCGTTTGGGGCCGAGGTGCAGGACGGACTCGTCGGATTCGGGGGAGGTGTCGATGGTGCGGACGTCGCCGTTCGCATGGACGGTGAGGGGGGTGCCGACGTGGGGGAACGTGAGGGTGGTGGTGCCGAGGGAGGCGTGGAGAAGGGGGGAGAGGTGAGTGTGGTCGGTGGGGGTGAGATAGCAGGACAACAGCTCGATGGTGGTGTCGCGGTTCCAGGTGGCCAGGCGCGGCGGGAGACCGGCGAGTGCGGTGACGAGGTGGTGGCGCGGCGCGGAGGTGGCGAGGTCGTCGTGGCCGGGCAGGATGAAGGTGTCGTCGTCGCCGCTTTCGACGACGACTCGGTAGACGCCGGGAGTGGGCTCCGGGAAGGCCGCACGCACGTTGCCGGCGTGGAGATCGGAGACGAAAGCTACTCCACCTCGGCCCGGGAGCGCGACGGTCCGCAACGGCCGGGGTGCGTCCTGGCCGGCGCTGGTGTGGGCGGCTTCGGGAAGGCTCGGCGGTGCGGAGCCGGCGAGGAAGGCGGCTGTCGCAGGAGAATGCCCGGCGGTCACCGCCGCTGGTGAGACAGGAGCCGCGGAGGCCGGTATGCCGGCGGGCGCGGACGTCATGGCAGGCGCCGGTACCGCCGCTGTGGTGACCGCGGGCGCTGCCGCGGGGACGGAACCAGGCGTCGGCGCCGCCACCGCCGGCGCGATCGGCGTCGTGGTGTACAGGCTGCCGAGGACGTGGGGGCTTGTGGTGTAGGCGGGTGTCTTCTCCGCGCGGAGGTCTGCGCCTTCCGCGGTGGCGAGGTAGGGCGGCGGGAGTTCGGCCTTCTCCGGACCGTGTCCGGTTTCGCCGGTGGCGGGTTTCTTGGGGCTGGTGGGCTTTTCCGTTGCCGGGTCAGCCTTGGTGTCCGGCTCGTCCTTGGCAGGGATGGAGAAATCGGGCAGGACCGGCGGGTGAACGGAGTCGAGCGTGCCGCCGCCGCTGGATCCGCCGCGGCGGCCGCCGCCGTAGCGGGACAGGGCGCCGAGCGCGCCGAGCGCGGGGTTGCCGGCGGGGGCGCCGAGGGCGAGGTTGATCAGGGGTGCGGTGGCGATGACGGTGATCATCTGGCCGGTGGCGTAGACGAGGTCGCCGAGGGCGGAGAGGGGGCCGTCGAGGGCGGTGGTGACCTGGCCGATGGTGACGCCGTCGGCGAAGAGGCCGCCGGGCTCGCGGGAAGCGAGTCCGTCACGCAGGTCGAACGCGATCCTGCGGATCCCTCCGGCGGCGGAATGGAACACCCCCGCGAACGCCCCGCCCAGCGCGCCCCCGACCAGCGACGAGGTCAGTGATCGGATGTCCCAGCCATCACGGTCGCCGTCGGCGATTTGGCGGGCTTGGACGCCGAAGTCGGTGCCGCCCATCAACGCGGCACCGAAGGCGGCGAACCCGCCGGTCTTGAGCGCGAGGTCTTTCGCGGCCTTGAGCAAAGCCGCTTTGGTGGCCTGGGACAGGCCGCCGGTGATCGAAAGCTGCCCGAGCCGGGTGACCAATGCCTTCCAGATCGCGGTCAACGCCACCCGTGCGGCGGCGATCACGACCCCGGTGAACAGGGCACCGATCAGCGTGGCCAGCAGATGCAGGACTGACGCCAGGGTGAACGCGGCGAACACCACGAACATCACCTTGGTCTTGTACACATCCGCGGCCGCGTTCTGGGCCATGCGCCCGAGCTCGCCCGAGGACTCCCGCAACCCCGCCACGCCGTCGGAGATCGTGGTGCTCAGGAAGCGGGCGAAGAACTCTCCGGTGGCACCCTCCAAGACCTCCGGCACCGCGGTCCCGGCGGCCCGGCTCGCGGCCTCGAACACCCCTGCCGCGTCCTCGAACGCCTCCCACGCCTTCCACAAGGCGACCAGACCCTGATCGTCACTCTCCGGCCACGAGAGCCCCAGCGTGAACTCCAGGAATCGCCGGACATCGGCAGGAATGTGCACACCACTACTCACCGCGGCGACACCCCTCCTGAAACAGCCGACGAACCTGCGGTGGCAAGCTTGCGAGGCGCCCAGGGCGGCTACCGGAGGGTAACGCTGTTTCGGCGGTAACTGGAGGGAATCACCTCACCGGCCGCGCGGGGTCAGTCGATGGTGATCCCGGGGGACAGCAGCTGTTTGCGTCCGGACACCTTGAGCTTGCGGTAGACGCTGGAGAGGTGGAATTCGACCGTTCGCACGGCCACTCCGGCCCTCGCCGCGATTTCCTTGTTGCTGAGGCCGGCCCGGGCCATTCCGGCGATGCGATGTTCCTGCGGGCTGAGCGCCTCGCGTGCGGGCGTGTCGCTCACCTTGCGTAGTTCGAGGCCGATTTCGTCGGTCGTCCGCCGGTCGCCGATCTGCCGGGACAGCTCCGCCGCACGCGAAAGCTGGCCTGCCGCACGGGCGACCTCCCCGGCCGCCATCAGGGCCCGCCCGAACTCCAGGCGGACCGCGGCAAGCTCGACACGAGCGCCCGCGACCTCGAGCAGGTGGATCGCGTCGGAGAGCAACGCGAGCGAATCGCCCCGATCGGCGACCATCGCCTTCACATACAGCGCGTAGCCGAGACCGGCAGGGGTGCCGTAATGCTTCGCCGTTCGATGTTCGTCGTCGGCCAACGAGTTCGCCAGGTCCGGGCGACCGCATCCGACGGCGGCGAAAGCCGCCATGGCGCGCCAGTGGAGCACGGCGGGGAAGGCCATGTGCTCGAAGGCGGGCACGTTCCCACAGGCGAGGAAATCGGACAGCGCGCCTTGGCCGCGTCCTTCGGCGAGCCGGACGGTGCCGCGTGCGGCGAGCAACAGCGGGTGGTGGACGGTCGAGCGGGCGATCAGGCCGTCGAGGTCGTTTTTCCTGGCCGACTCCTTGGCCTTCTCCACCTCGCCCGCCCGGACCAAGGTTTCGAGCTGCCAGGCCAGCGCGACATGGTGGATACTGCGCGGAATTCCCGGGCCGACGAGGTTTTCGAGAGCGGTCCGGGCGCCGTCGAGGTCGCCCGCCAGCCGGGCGATCTGGGCTCGGAGCAACGGCCACATCAGATCCGTGGCCGGGCCCGCGGGATGAGTGGTCCGGGCGAGACGGGCGCAGTGCGCGTCGACCGCCGGAAGCGCGCGGGCGATGAGCAGCACCGACATCGCGCGCCATACGCAGCGGAGGTCGTCTCTGCACGGTGCCGTGGTGAGCGCGCGATCGGCCAGCCGGGTCGCCAAGGGCCGGTCGAGTCCCCGCATGCCGACCGCCATGGCCTCGGCGGCGTGGCAATCGTGGTGCACGGCCACTTTCGGCGTTTCCGGGGACTCCGCCTGCGCTGGAACCTCCACCGCGTGCGCCTGAACGAGATGCCGGTTCGTTTCGGTGCCGATCACAGAACGCGCTCCCATCGTGGACGAAACACCATCGGCTAGCTGTGGACGCTTCCCGGCGCGGGTTTCGCCCAGGGAGACGAAATGACGCCGAGCTGAACGAGAGTGCCGAGCCAATCGGTCCCGACCCAGTCCCGGATGATGCGTCCGTCCTCGAATTCGAGGAAGTCGACGCCCCAGGTCGTGACGGTTCGGCCCGTGGGCGGCCTGCCGCGGAGGCCACCGGTGTCGGTGCCGGTGATGGTCCAGCGGACGGCGACCTGACCGGCGGACGCGATCAGCTGGTCGATGGTGACATTCAGGTCGGGGAAGGCCGCGTGGTAACCGCGGATGGCAGCGAGCTTCGCGGCTCCGCCGGTGAGTCCGGGTGCGGCGGGAGAGGCGAAATCGGGATGGAAGAGGTCGTCGGCGACGTCGTACCGCCGGTCGTTCCAGAGGTCCGTGTACACGCGTCGGGCGACGGCTTCGAGTCCTGAGTCCGCGGCAGGGTGAGTTTCGGGAGTCGGTGTTCCGTGGATGCGCCGGGCGTGGCGTGCGTAGGCGCGCGGTGCGAGGCGGGGCATGAGCAGCCGGGCAGGCGCGGGCGCACGGCCGAGCATGAGGGAGACGACCTCGGGATCGCCTTCGTACATGAGCATGCCGAAGGCGAGCGCCGCCCGGGTCTTGGGCAGGGCGCCGATACCGTCACGCTCCAGCTCTTGCCATTCGTCCACCTCCAGGTGCCGCGCGGCCAGCGGCAGGATCTGGTCCTCTTCGTCGTCCAGGTGCTCGTCCAGTGCCCGGGACAGGAGCCTGAGTGTGTCGGCGAGCCGGTCACGTGCTTCGGTGCCGCCGTGTGCCACCCAGACGGTCAGCTGTTCGGAGACGGCGGTGAGGAGTGCGTGCAGCTCCTCGTGCTGGTGTTCCATCGACGTCACCAGGGCGTCGAGCCGGTCGGGTACCCGCTGGTGGAGCTTCGGCCAGAGCAGCCGGTCTTCTCCGGTGTGGTGGTGATCAAGGAGACGGATCAGGAGTCTCAGGTGCTTCGCGACTTTCCGGACCTGGCGACGATCACCGTCGGCGGCGCGCTCGACCGCGGCCGGGGCGAGCCGGAACTCCCGCCGGAACGCCTGATGGGCGACGAGCATGTCGCGCACGTCCACGGCTGTGTCCGGCGGGGGTGGCTGGTGCGGGGTTGGCATGTCATCTCCTTGCCGAGATGCGGTCCAGTAATCCGCTGGAATGCCACTGTATTGAATCAGGGTGTGCTGTACCATCGCAACCGTGACCAAGGGTGCGGCGGGCACGCCGCGGAGATATCGGTCCGCGCTGCGGGCCCGGCAGGTCGAGCAGACCCGGCAGGAGGTCCTCGACGCGGCGGTGGACCTGTTCGCCCGGAACGGGTGGGCCCGGACCACAGTGGGCGCCATCGCCACGGAGGCCGGGGTCGCCGTCGAGACGGTCTACAGCGGGTTCGGATCGAAGAAGGCCCTGCTGCGCGCCGCCATGGACGTCGCCATAGTGGGCGACGCCGACCCGGTTCCGCTCGTGGAGCGTGAGCCCTACCGAAAACTGAGCGCGGAGCCGCCGGATCGCAGGCTGCGGGGAGCGATCGCGATCGCCGGGCAGATCTACTCCGGCCCAGTTTCCCGTCTCTGGCGGGCCTTGAACGAGGCCGCCGCCGGTGACCCCGAGGTGGCTCAATGGTGCACCGAGCTCGAAGCGGGGCGGCGGACGACGATGTCCGAGATGCTCGAACTGGTCTACGGGCGCCAAGCCGACGACCGCACGGTCGACATCGTGTGGGGCTTGGTCAGCATCGAGACCTATACGAAGTTCTGCATCGAGTGCGGCTGGACGACCGAGCAGTGGCAGGACTGGGCGGTCGAGGCCGTTCAGCTGTTCGCGGGCCGTCCCTGACCGCGGGTCTTGGGGGCCGGGCGCACGCCATCTTCGCCTTCACAGCTCACGGCCCATCGGACCCGGGATCGTGAGAGCGAGGTGTCCGAGAGCGGGATGGACCTTCACGAGACCGGCGAGTTCCTCATGCTGCGACGCGGTGGCGGAGGTCCAGATTTCGAGTTCGGTGAACCGGTTCCAGGCGGGCAGGGTGGAGGCGAAGGCGGCGGTGATGTCGAGCAGCCGGTGAGCGTCGGCCGGCGCGAGGTCACCGTCAGGCCCGGGGATCAGGAAGGCGCCGTCCGGGCCGTCCTCGCGAAGGGCGATGAGGCGCAGGGTCGTGGCCGCGGGCCGCGAGAACGCGTCGAGCACCGCCGGGGCGTCGGCCTCGGTCACGAATGCGACACCGTCGGGCAGCGGAACGAGCCGCACCGGTTCGCCGTCGGTGGAGAACGGGATCGAATGTTTTCCGGGCACTGGCTGGCCGGTGCGGACGCCGAGAACGGTCTCGGCGTGCTGGCGCCGCACCTCCGCGGGACCGGAGATGCCGTTCTGGGACATGTGTTTCACCAGGTCGGACACTCGGTGAGGATTGCCGGGGTTGAGCAATGAGCGCGAGTTCTCGTACAGCTCTCCGGACGCGGCCAGCGATCTCGTCAGCTGGAGCACCAGTTCACCGGTGCGCCGGTAGATCGCCTGGAGATCGGTCTCGGCGGTGGCGTCGAGGGGGCTCCGCGGGCGGCCTGGATTGCCGCCGAGCAGGACGAGGGATTGCGGCGGCGGCGCGAAATCGGCACTGAGGGCGGTTTCGGCGATTCCCCGCAGCACGGTCTGCGGGCCGGTGATGTGATGGAGTCGCATCTGTGCCACGAGCTTGTTCACGCGGTACGGCGTACTGGAATGCCGCAGCTCGGGGAAATTCGTCAGGATGTCGTCCGTGCGTTCTCGGATGGCGTGGTGATGTGTGGACACCGCGGCGGTCAACGTGACGAGCCGGTCGCCGTGCCGATCGGCACTTTCGATGGCGTCGGCGACGAGTCCGGTCAAGACCTCGCGTGGCCCGGTGACGCCGTTGGCACCCAGCCAGTCGAGGATCTGCCCGGCGCTGTCGGTTTTGTGTGCCCTGGCCGCGGCGTAAGCGAGCTTTTCGATCATCGTGCGATCGGCGGGCACACCGCTGTCGAGCTTCCGGTCGAAGAACGTCGGTTCGGGTACGAGCGTCAAGCGTTTTCGCGCGGCGGCGATGGCGTCCGCATCGTGCGTGACCTCCGCCAGCGCACGCATCCGTTCCGCCACCGCCGCACGAACGGGTTGCCTCCCGCCTTGGAGGTTGAGGTCGTACAGGCGCAGAACGAGGACACCGGGGTCGAGGTGGGGTTCGGTGATGAGGACGGCGTCGATGAGATCGTGAACCGAGCGGTCCTTCATCCGGTCGCCGATTTTGAGGATCGGCGGCCGCCGCCCGTGCCGCTCGGCGGCGGCGACGGCCTGCTGGGCTTCAGCGATGAGACCTTTCCGGTTGGGGAGCCCCGCCTCCTGCGCCAGGTACAGGATGTCCGTCGGCGTCGCGTTCGGATGGTCGACCACCAGCTGCCATACCGCGGCGGAGCGATGTCCGGGATCGATCATCCCCACGACCCCGCGGTAGGTGGGGAGCCACATTGAGCCGTCGGCCTTGGCGAGAGCCGTCGCACTCTTGAGCGCCGAATACGTCGGAGCATCCGTTCGCGCGGACTCGAGGCTCATGTAGTGAGCCAGCTGCGCCCGATCGAGCTTGCCGTGTTCAGCGAGAATTCTTGTCGCCAGGGAAGTAACGCCTTGGTGATCCTCGTGCCAGCCGCGACTGAACTTGCGAGAACGGTCGAGAGGGGTGAAAGGCGCGGCGGGCGAAGTGAAGTCCGCCGGCGTCCGAAGCGCCGTGCCGGCGATTTCCTCCAGCAGGCGTTGAGGCCCGGTGATATGCCGGATGCGCATGTGGGTGATCAGATCGTCCAGGCGGTTTGGGGTGCGAAGGTGCGGCTCGGAACGCAGGATGTCCAGTGCGCGGGCATGGATGGCTTCGAGCGCGCCGCTGTCCGCGACGGACAGGGTTTCCAGCCGGTCACCGTTTCGGGTGGCTTCGACGATCGAATCGGTCACGAGCTGGGAGAGCGTCTCGGCTGACCCGGTGACGCCTTCCCGCTTCAATCGGGCGATCAGCTGCCCGGTATCCGCGCTCTTGTCCGCCCACGCCGCGGCGTAAGCCAGTTTCGCGATCGTGGCGTGGTCTGTGAGCACGTCGGCGTCGAGTGTCCGGCCCGCGAACGTGCCGGTCGGCCGCAGTACAGGCAGCCCAGCCGCCCCCTTCATCGCCGCCGCGGTGAGCCGGTCCCGAACGGCATTCACCGCGTCCGACAGCGGGCCGGAACCTCCGGCGACGTTGTACGCGCGCGCGAGATCGGAGATCGACTTGGTGGAACCTGTCGGCCCGGTACGCCCTGAATCGGTGAGCAGAGCGGCGATCAGCTCGTCGATCGCGGGACGATGGGCCGGCTCCGTGAGTTCCAGGATCGGATGGCGCCGCCGGTCACGCACGGCGAGGTCGATCGCCTCGTCGATGTTCAGAAGCAGCCTGTCCCCGCCGATGAAGCCGGCTTGTTCGGCCCGTCGCGCGAGCTCCGGCCGGGACTCTCGAGGGTGGTCGATCACCAATAGCCACAGCGCGGCCGCCAAGTCCGACGGCTCGGCCGAGGTGAATGCCCGGTGCGCCCCTTGCACATGTGCTTCCCTGCCGCCAAAGGCGGGGTGCCACGACCGGCCTTCGGATTCCGCTTGCTGAAGGCCCCGTGCTATCGCCGGGGAGAACCCGGGGTTCTCCATGATCTTTTGCCGTAGCCAAAAGGTCAGGGCGCTCCTGGTGAGGCGGCCCCGTTCGGTGATGACCGTCCGGATCAGTTCGTCCATGGCCGCCTGGCTGCCGGAGTCGGAGGGATCGAGTTTCGCCTCGGGGAGGACGAGCGGGTCCACGGAAAGGCCGTCGACGACCACCGCGTCCGGTGGCAGATCCGCGACGGTCTGCTGGACCAGGGTGGCGAGTTCCGTCACGGCCTCGTGCGGTCCGGCGATATGCCGTACGCGCAGGTGCCGGATCAGGTCGGTCAATCGTTCCGGTTCGCGTAGCCGAGGCGTGCCGAGGGCGACGCCCAAGGCCCGGTCCATCACTTCGGTCGCGTGGGCTTGGTCGGTGACCGACAGCGGCACGAGCCGGTCACCGTTTCTGGTCGCGGTGGCCACCACGCCTGATACCAGCTTCTCCAGGTCCGCCGCGGAGCCGTTCACCAGGTCGTCGGCGATCAACCGGGCAGCCAGTGCGGCGGGAATGGCGGTCTTGTCCGACCAGGCAGCGATGTAGGCGAGCTTCTCGATCAAAACCCGGTCCGAAGCCGTACCGATGTCCAGCGATCGGCCGAGGAAGGTCCGGGCCGGCCGCGGAAGCGGATCCGGCCGACTCGTGGGCACGGGCGGTCCCGCGGCCCGGACACGCAAGTGAGCAGCCACCAGCGCTCGGATCCGGTACTGCTGCCCACTCACGTGGCGCCGCGTCAACGCGGCGGTCAGATAGGCCGCGTCGGTTCGTTGTTCCGCTGTATGGGTGTCCTCGTCGAGGATCCGATCGAGCCGGGCCATGATCGCCGGCTTGTCCTCCGCGTTGCCGATCCGCAACTCCGGGTTCCGGCGACCGTCGTCCTCGGCGGCCTCGATCGCTTTTCCGGCGAACGAGACGAAGTCCTCAGGGGCGGTGACCGTGAATCCCGCCGCCTGCGCCGCCTGCGCGAGCTCTGTGATGGAGGATCCGGGGTTCGTGACCGCGTGCCACCACAACCAGACGGTCAGCTCGTCCGGCTCGTCCGGGTCGAACCTCCCAGGGTGGGACGCGCCCACGAATCGGGGGCCCCAAAGCTCTCCGGTCTTCTTGAGTTCCGCTTGCGCCCGGGCTATCGCTTTCACGGCGTTGGCGTGCGTGAGGTCCGTGACACCTGTGGAGAGCAGGTGCGAGGCCAGCACGTCGTCGCCGATGGTCCCGTGCCGGCGAAGAATTTCCCCGGCGGCCTTGTGCGTTTCCTGGGTAGCGGGGTCCGTGCTGACTCGTTTGCCCGGGCCGGCGGGGTCGGTCAGGGTGGCCTTGCGTTTGGGGCCGAGGTGGAGGGTGTCCGGGTCGTGGGGGCCGGGGGTGTTGACGGCGCCGCTGGGGGTGATGGTGATGGGCTGGTCGAGGTGGGCGATGGCGAGTGCGGTGCCGAGGGTGGTGCGGATCGAAGGAGCGAGGAGCTCGTGGTGGGCGCGGGTGAGGTCGCACGACCAGAGCTTGATGACGGTGTCGCGGTTCCAGGTCGCCAGGTGTGAGGGAAGGCCGGCGAGGGTGACGGCGAGATCGTGATGCGGCAGGGGAGTGGGGTGGTCGCGATGCCCGGGGAGGAGGAAAGTGTCGTTGCCGCCGCCCTCGACGATGACTCGATAGACACCGGATTCGGCGTGCGGGAAGGCGTTGACGACGTTGGCGGTGTAGGTGTCGTGGAGGAAGGCGACTCCACCGTTGCCGGGAAGTGGAATCGTGCGCAGGGGCCGTGCCGGGCCGGTGCCGGCGGACGCTGGGGCGTCGGGCTGAGTGACGGCGGGGGAAACCGGTGGTGAGACCGAAGCGTCGAGGAAGGCCGGTGCCCCGGTGACACCGACCGCTGTGCCGAAAAGCGGGGGCGCGGCCGTCGCGAGGGGAGGCGCGGTTTCGTGCGAGTCGAGGGCGGCGGGATCGATCGCGCCGGTCACGGGTGTGGACGGCTGGGAAGCCGCTGCGCCGTAGCGCGTGTCGGTGACGTAGGCCGGTGATTTCTCCGCGTCCGCGGTGGTTCTTCCGGTGCTCGCATGAGGTTTTTCCGGTGCCGTGATGGTGAGTTCGGGCGGGATGGGTGGGTGGAAGGTGTCGAGGCTGATGCCGCCGTGGATGGTCGTCGTGCGGCCGCCGCCGTAGCGGGAGAAGGCTCCGAGAGCGCCGAGGAAGGGATTGCCGTGAGGGTCGTGAAGCAGGTAGTTGATCGGGACGGCGGCGACGACGGCGGTGGCGAACTGTCCCAGGGCGTAGGCGAGGTCGCCGACCGCGGCCAGCGGTCCGGTGATCGCGGTGGTCACCTCGCGGGCGGTGACGCCGCTGCCTGAGGCACGCGGCAGCAGGGCGTCGAGGTGCCCGGGTTCGGCTTCCAGCCGGTCGCGCAGGGAGAACGCGGTCCGGCGGACACCACCGGCGGCCGCGTGGAAGACTCCGGCGAACGCGCCGCCCAGCGCGCCCCCGGCCAGTGACGAGGTCAAGGACCGGATGTCCCAGCCCTCACGGTCGCCCTCGGCGATCTGCCTGGCCTGGACCCCGAAATCGGTGCCGCCCATCAACGCCGCCCCGAACACGGCGAACCCGCCGGTCTTGAGCGCCAGATTCTTCGCGAACGTGAGCAAGGCCGTCCTCGTCGCCTGAGACAACCCACCCCGCACCGACAACTGACTCAACTGGGCGACCAGAGCGCGCCAGATGGCGGACAGGGCCACCCGGGCGGCCGCGATCACCACCCCGGTGAACAACGCCCCGACCACCGTGGCCAGCAGATGCAGGACCGCGGCCAGGGTGAACGCGGCGAACACCACGAACATCACCTTGGTCTTGTAGACATCCGCCGCCGCGTTCTGCGACATCTTCGCCAGCCGCCCGGCCGCGTCGCCCAGCCCCGCCACGCCATCGGCGATCGTCACCCGGAGAAAACGGGCGAAGAACTCTCCTGTCTCGCCTCTCAATTCCCGCGACACCCCGGCTCCCGAGGCCCGGGCGGCCGCCTCCAGCACGTCGGCGGCTGTCTCGAAGGCCTCCCACGCCTTCCACAACGCGACCAAACCCTGATCGTCGCTCTCCGGCCACGACAACCCCAGCGTGAATTCCAGAAAGCGCCGCACCTCCGGCGGAACGGCCACCCCACCCCCGCCCACAACGGACCCCTCCCCGTACCCCGGTTGATCACCCAGCGGACACTTTCCGACACGGACGGCAATATTCTGCTTTCGTCGGGCCCCTGAGACCGGCCATGTGTCCGTCACGCCGTCTGATCGGAGGGAATTACCTCACGGGCCGACCGTGAGCACCCTCCCGGTCCGGGACCGCCGGCGGGCGTTCCGTTGAGGGTTCTCCTGGGGTCGTGAGTGGCGATGAGGGTTATTGAGGGGTGAAGCAGAGGGGCGTGTTCGTGGGCGGGTCAGTGGCTCTGCGCGACGCCGGACCTGGGGCACCCACCGTGTGAATTTCGGAGCGTTGGATGACCAGAAATCCACACAGTCCCGCGTGACCGGACCAATCGCGAAGGGGTGTGTGGATATAGGGACGTTCAACGTCCCTATATCCACACACCTCTCACCCTGAGCGACACTCCGCGCCCTCAGCGGCCACCGGACACAACACCTGGCAGGTGTGTTCGGCAATCCTCGCTGCCCTTTCAGACGGCCCGGGCACCGGGCCTGGTGGGGGTTCCTCCCACCGATGGCGAGCGCGGCCGTCTTCCGGCGAGCGTCACCCGATTTCGGGGAAATGCTCAGGTGAGGACATGTTCGCTGCCGGAGGAAGGTGAGAGTGGGTGAGCGGCGGTGCGGTGAACCTGCCTCCGGAATTGCAGAAGTTCTTCCAGGTGACGCTGGGGATGCCCTGGCCGGAAAGCAATGACGAGGGCCTGTACGCGATCAGTGATGCCTGGAAGCGGTTCGGGACGGCACTGGACGAGTTCGAGCAGGCGGTGGCGGCAGGCGGGGCGGGCGTGGCCGAGGCACTCGCCTCCGAGGTGGGCGAGTTCTTTTCGTCCTGGCTGAAGGGAGATGCCGCCTCCGGCGCGGACCAGCTGCGGACGTCTGCCGCCGAGCTGGAGCGGATGGCGAAGAACAGCGCGGCCAACGTGGTCAAGTCCAAGGTCATGATGGTGGCCATCGCACTCATGGCGCTGGCCTCCGTGATCGAACTGCTGGTGTCGGTGTTCGGGGCGTTGTTCGTGAGCGTGGTGCTGGCGGGAGCCCGAGCCGCGCTGGCGGCCTTGTGGCGTGCGCTGGTGACCCGGCTCGGTTCCCTGACGATGCGAGGAGCGGGAATCGGGCTGGCCGAAGTCGGTAAGCAGGCGGCGAAGTTCGCGGCGATCGGCGGCGGGTTGTTCGGTGGGCTCGATCTGACGATCCAGGGGGTCCAGCAGGCAGCAGGACTCCGTGCGGACCTCGACGGACACTCGCTGCTGGGGTCGTTCGTGGGTGGGGCGATGGGCGGCGCGTTCGCGGGGATCGTGCACGCGGGCGCGATCTGGCTGCGGGGCACGGCGCAGACCGTGCCGAAGGGCCTGCCGGGAGTGCTGCGCGCGTCCGGGCATTTCTCCTATGGATCGGCACAGGTGCTGGCGGCGTTGGCGACCGCGCCGTTGATCAACCTCGCGACCGGCGCTCCGGGGACCAGCCCGTGGCTGGGGGTGCTGGGGGCGCTCAGCGGGTTCGGCGGGGGTCGCCGAGGAGGGAACGCCGCGTCGCTGGATGACTCGGCGCCGGGATTCGAGCTGTCGAAGGCGCCGGAGTTCAGGATCCCCAATGCAGATGAGAAACCCGCCGACGTCGGGACCGAGACGTCCGTCGGCACCGACATCGCGAAGTTCCTTGCCGCGCAGAGCAAAGAAAAGCTCTCGGCGATCGTCGACGAGAAGGAAGCCACACCGCCCCCGTACTCGATGTTCGCGCCACCGGCCTATTCACCCGCGACGATCGCGGATGGCGGCCCGGTCGCCGCGGCCGGGGAGGGCTCGCGCGGGCTGGGCATGCTCTTCACCGGCGAACCCACCGTCGCGGCGGTTCCGATTTCGGCCGCCGCACCGTCCATTCAGGACGGTTCGGTGCGCGTCGCCGCCGCGCCGGCCGCGGAAACCGTGCGACCGGGTACCGAAACCCGGCCCGGTGGTGAGGCGTCCGCTCGGAGCACGGCAATCGCGGGCGGCGGCACCCGCCCTCCGGTCACGTCGTCAGCCGGACAGTCCACGGCCGCTCCGAGCACCGGCGGTGAGCGGTCGATGGCCGCCGCGGGCAGGGCTCCCGGCGGTGAGGTCCCGACAGTGTCCGCCCTGTCCGATCGGACCACCCCGGCGTCCTCCGAGGCGGCTCGCCCCGCGGCCGGCGACCGGACCGCCGGAGCCGTGGAGTCGAGGCCGACGCCTCCCGCCACGGCCGAAGCCCGGATCGAGGCGACCACCCCGGAGCCGCCTTCGGACAGCCACCCCGGCAAGGCGGCGGAGTCCGGAAAGGCGGTGGTGACGGTCCCGCTGGCGGGCGACGGCAACCTGATGGGCGCCGTGGCGTTCGTGCCGCGTGAGGCCGCGGGTCCGGTCGCCGCCGCGGTGGCGCGCATGGACGTCGAGCCGGGGACGTTCGTGGTCGTGGGCCGCCATAGCGACGGCAGGCTCGAAGTGCCGGAAGAAGCGGGTCCGGGTGCGGTGGCGGAGCTGCCGGCGACGCTGGTGCCGTGGTCGCGGATGTCGCGATTGCTGCTGGTGGCGTGCGATTTGACGCATCCGGTGGTGGAGTCGGTGCAGCGGCAAGTGGACGCGCGGCCGGACGCGCGGGATGTGCGGGTGGTGCCGTATGCGCTGGACGTGCGCCTGCATGTGCGTGCCAACGGGACGATCGTGCCGGGCGAGCGTCCGGCGGACGCGGTGGTGAGCCTCGATCCGGACACCTCCACGGAACCGGCTGTGGTGCGCGCGGAGACGGACCGGGTGCTGGTGCGGGTGGCCACCGGGGCGGACGTCTCGGCGGTGGCCCGGCAGCTCCGTGTGGAGGGGGTCGATCAACGCCCGGTCCTCCGGCTGGAGGGACCGGATTTCCGGTCGTTGCCGGGGTTCGCGCAGGAGCTCAGTGCCGAGCTCGGACGTCCGGTCGACCGGCGGCCCACCGCCGGCCGGTCCTGGGTCCGGCATTTTCCCGACGGCCGGGAGCCGGTGGTGCATTCCCGGCCGTGGTCGGCCGAGGCCGAGGCGACGGCCCGGCGGAACGCGGAGGCCGCGGAGGCCGCGGAGGCGGACTTCGAGCGCGCCTCGGTCGAAGCCGATCAACTGGAGGCCGAGGCACGGCTGCTCATCCAGGAGACCTTGGACGTCATCCAGCGAATGCCGATGGCTAACGCCGTACTGCAAACGGTCGCGCCGGACGGCTACCTCTGGGATGCCGATCGTGACCTGATCGGTCCCGACGGTGACACCTTTGAGCTGGATAAATTCGCCGATGTGGCTGAGCACCGGGTGGATGTCTGGCGGCAGGCTCCGGTAGACCCCGGCCGCAATGCCGACTTTCTCACGCGGCTGAGGCAATGGGGCAGGGCGATCGACGAACTGCGGGAGGAACGGCGTGACTGGGAGCGCCAGGAGATCCGGCGTTACGCGGGCGAGATCGGTCCGCTGCCGATTGGCTCGACGGGCGACCACCACGCTTGGTCCGGGCACGGTTACGTCGGGTTCGCCGTTTCGGCGCGGGCGCGGATCCCCGGTGACGACCGGACGATCGCGCTGCCGCAGGGATGGCGATCGAGCCCGGACAGGTCGGCCTTCCGGTCACCACCGGCCTGGTTCCAGCAGCACGGGTGGGGAGCGTTCGCCGCCACGATCGCCGGGTCGCCCGGCGTCGACGCTCTGCACGTGGACCTCGGACCCGCAGGGCCGGGAACCGCCGAGTATTTGGTGGACGCCGCGTACCGGCTGGCGCGGCTGGGCAAGATCTTCGAGAGACCGATCTTCGATCTCGCGGTCGCCGCGGCCGGACGTACCCCGCCGATGCTCCGGACGGAGGCCGTACCGAATCCTTACCCCTCGGCACCGGGTGTCACCGAGAGCGGCGGGTACAACGGCGGTCCGCACGATCACATCGAGTTCGGAAACTTCTTCTCGCTCCACGAGCATTCGGTCTCTTTCCGGCTGCCCTACCTCGTCCGAGACCCGGGCGCGTTGGTGGCGCTGTCGGACCTGTACCTGGGCCTCCTGGACAGGGCGCTCAATCCGAGCGTGGTACTCGAACGCCGCGTTCTCGGCGAGGACTCGGCCTACCAGGTGGCCGCCGATCCGGCGAGGGCGTCGAGCGGCGCACAGTTCCACGATCTGCTGGAGATCCTCCAGGCGGATCCGGCGGCCGAGGCGCGGCTGCTCCGCCTGTTCGCGAACGTCCCGGAAGGACACACCGCTCGATGGGAAGGCGCCGATCCGTCTATCGGACGAGGCAGCGTCCGGGTGTTCCCCGGCCTCGGCGCGGACTTCGGCGGGGTCCTGCGGTCGCTCGAAACAGTGCGGGTCCCGCCGGGCGTCCAGCTGGTCGTGGCCGAGCGGGCATCCGGTGGCTTGCTCAGGCCCGACGGCGGACGGTTGCCGTTCGAAGAGTTCCGGAGGATCTTGGCAGGCCGGGAGCCGGCGGACCGGCTCGGGCAGACTCCGGAAGCGCTCGCGGCCGGAATCGCCCGGGGGCGGCTCGCTCTCGCGGTGTCCCGTTTCCCGGCCGGGCAGGCCCAGAGCCTCGCCGATGTGCTGGGCACGCCGCTGCTGGCCACCGGGGGCCAGGTCGTCCGTGATTCCGATGGCCGGATCCGATCGGACCTGCACTGGACCCAGTTCTGGCCGAACGATCCCACCGCGGTCTGGACCGCCCGCGCCACGGATTTGGGCGACGCGGTGGCCTTGGCACGCGGCCGCTTCCCCTCGGACGTCCCGGCCCTGCTGGAGGACTTCCACGCGAACCTCGCGTCGGCCGATCGGCATCTGGCTGCGCTGGCCGGTGAGGATCTTGACGCACTGCTCACGAGACAAGGCGCCCTGCGCGATCGCGCGGACGCGGTTTCCGCCGTGGCCGCCGGAGAGGTTCCCGCGCGGTTCGCGCTCGACAGCGTGGCGGCGGCGGCGGACCTGCGAACCCAGCTGCGGACGCTCCGGGACGCAGCGCTGTCCGAGCTCTTCGAGTACGAACGAGGGCATGGGGTTCCGGCCGGGGGCACGCGCCTCGTACCGCATTTCCGGGCCAGCACGGTCGAGCCGCCGGTGGGCAACGTGCAGCTGCGGTTGGCATTCCACGGTCACGATGACGCCGTCGGCCAGGCCGGCCGAGGCGACGTCCTCGACGTAGTGGGCGGAGCCTGGACACACGAGCCGGGACCGGAGGGCACCCGATTCCTGCGTTCACCGCTCCAGCCGACGGAGGAGGTCTTCACGCAGCTGGATCAGTTGGCACGGTCGGCCGATGACGGAGCGTGGCCGGCCGGCGGTCTCGGTGCCCAGATCCGGGTGGACGCCGGGCGCCTGCTGACGCGGACTGAACGAGGGCGGCTGCTGCGGCTGGTGAAGGCGTTCGAGGCGACCCTCTACCGGTTCGGCGGGGCCGAGCTGGCGTTGCACGAAGTCCGGCCGGTGGTCCTGCCCGAACGCGGCCTCGACCCTGGGCCGGCGGCGCTCGCCGACGACGGCACCGGCGCCGTCGGCTTCGAGATCGACCACGCCGCCGGGACCGAACTCGTCCGGCTGGGGTTCTGGCGCAGCAGCTTCGACCCGGCGGTGCTCGTCTCGCAAACGGCGCTGTCGAGGGCGTTGATCCAGGCCGCGAAGGATCCGCTGATCGACCGGGTGCTGGACGGCCTGATCCGAGAACCCCGTCTGGTCAACGATCCGGACGGTTCGGGTTCCCCGGTGGATGGCCTGGCGGACCTGTTCGACCTGATCGAGGTCTCCCAGAAGATCGAGACACTCATCGTCGTCACCTACGCGCACAGCGCGGACTGGGCCGGTGGGGACCGGACCGATCCGCACGGCTTGTCCCGGCTGGTCCGCCGCGAAAATGTCGCGATCTTCCCCGGCGTGGGCGAATCCGTCGGACAGGTCTTGGAACGGGTGTACTCGCTGGATGCCCAGCCCGGCGCGCATCTGGTGATCGGCACCCCCGGTTCCGCCCGCGGGAGCTTGTCGGCCTGGAACGGGGACGAGCTGACCGCCGAGCACCTGGCCGACGCCCTGAGCTGGTCAGTGCCTGCGTCGGCAGGCGATCGGGTGCCGCCGCTCGGACTGGTCGTCCCGGGCGGGGCCAGAGGAGTCGCCGGTCCGCTGGCCGAGCTGCTCGGGACACCGGTTCTAGCCACCCGCGGCGACGTCCGGGTCGAGAACGGGGCCGCCGTGACCGACCGGGGCTGGCTCGAGTTCGGCCCGGACGGACGATCGCGCGAGACCGGCGAGACGGTACTGACCGCGGCGTTGCTTGCCGGTTCCCAAGGCACACCACTCCACGCTGTCTCACTGCCATTCCGCGAAGCGACGGTTTCACGCGGCGATGTGGTGGTGACTCCGTTGCCTGCCCGCGGGGCGCTGGTGGGCGGCGCGGCCTTCGTACCGCGGGAAGCGGCTGGCGCGGTGGCCGCGGCGGTGGGGCGAATGGATGTCGAGCCGGGGACGTTCGTGCTGGTGGGACGGCATCGTGCCGGTGCGCTGGAGGTGCCATCGGGCCGGTCGGAGGTGGCGGCGGCGCTGGACGCGCTGCCGGTGTCGATGGTGCCGTGGTCGCGCATGTCGCGGCTGCTGCTGGTGGCGTGCGATCTGACGCATCCGGTGGTGGAGTCGGTGCAGCGGTACGTGGACGCGCGGCCGGACGCGGCGGGCGTGCGGGTGGTGCCGTATGCGCTGGAGGTGCGCCTGCACGTGCGGGCCGACGGGACGATCGTCGCGGGGGAGCGGCCGCCGGACGCGGTGGTGAGCCTCGATCCGGACGCCGTTGCGGAACCGGCCGTGGTGCGCGCGGAGACAGACCGGGTGCAGGTGTACCTCCGGGCCGATTCGGAGGTCGCCGCGGTGGCCGCCCAGCTCCGCGCGTCCGGTTTCGACCGGCGCCCGGTCCTTCGAGTGTCCGGTTTGGGCGCGGACGGACTGCCGAGGTTCGCGCAGGCACTGAGCGTGGAGCTCGGCCGTCCGGTGGACATCAGGACATGGTCCGGCAGGTCCTGGGTGCGGCACTTCCCCGATGAGCCGCCGTACTTGCTTTCCTGGCTGCCCAGGACGGGATACGTCCAGGAGGCCGAAACACTCGTGCCTGTCGCGGTGGCCGCTGGGCGCGCGGCCCAGGATGCCGACGAAGTCGTGCGGCAGGCACGCGCCATCGCGGAGGAGGCGGAGGATCTCGTGCTTCTCCTGCCGCCGGATCGGGGCCTGCTGCGGCGAGTCACACCACCCGGATACACCTGGGACAGCGAGGGGCACCTGGTCGACCGCGACGGGGACGTTCACGGGGTCGTCGCCGAAATCGGCGGATGGCTCGAGTCGTGGCAGACGGCGTCCGCCGATGGCGACCGTACCGCCGTCCTTCGCTCCGACCTGCGGCAGTGGGGCCGGGTGGTCGACGAACTGCGGTCCGGCTGGCGGAGCTGGGCGCACGAGGAGATCACGAGGTACGCGGAGACCTCGTCGCGGCGGTGGCCGCCGCCGGACGAGCTTCTCGCCGAGGTCGCTGCCGGGTACAGCGGGTTCGCCGTCTCGGGCCGCACTCTTCACCCCGACATTCCGGCGGTACTGGTCAGCGACTGGGCGACCGGTGAGGGCGGATCGGCCTTCCGCTCGCCTTCCGGCTGGTTCGGCGACCACGACTGGACGGCCTTCGCGGACATGATGTCCGGGCCGCTCGCGGTGGACGCGATCCACCTCGGTAACGAAGTCGTCGTGGAACCGTCGATGAGACCGGAGTTCGATCGCGCGGTCTTCGACCTGGCGTGGCTCGGCAAGATCTTCGAGGGGGTCATCTTCGAACTCGTGGCCGCCGCTGCGGGGCCGGGCGTGGCGGCGAACCGGAGCGCCGTCCTGCCGAACCCGTATCCCACGACGGTCGGCACCGCTGAAGTCGGTGGTTACAACGCCAGTCCGCGGGACCTCATCGCTTTCGAAGGACTCTCTTTCGCCGGCGCCCCGTCGGTGACCTTCCGGTTGCCGTACCCGGTCCGGGATCCGGCGGCCGTCGCGGCCCTGACGAATCTCTTCGCCAGCCTCTACGACGCCGCCTGGGACGCGCGGCCGGCAGCCGAGCGCCTCCTGCGCGACGAGCGCGGGGCGTACGTCGCCGGTGCCGCTCCCGCGACGGTTTCCAGGACCGCGCGTTTCCTCGACCTGCTCGAAATACTCCGCCTGTCGCCGGAGGATCAAGAGCCGCTGTTCCGCCTTTTCGCGAAGGTCGAAGATGGGCAGGACCTTGTCCGGAACGCGTCGGACGGCTCGGTGGGACGGGGCAACGTCCGGGTATTCCCCGGCCCCGGCTCCGAGCTCGGCCGGACGCTCGAACTGCTCGAAGCGCTCTCGACGCCGCGGGACACGCACCTCGTGCTCGCCGAGCGGGCGCCAAAGGATGACTCACTGCTCCTGGCCGACGGCCGCCTGCCGTTCGAGGAGTTCGTGGCTCGGCTGGCCGAGCGGGACTTGGCGGGCCTGCTCGGGCAGACGGCGGGGACGCTCGCGGACGGGATCGTCCGCGGCCGTCTCGGCGTCGCGGTGTCCTGGCTGCGGCCGGAGCAGGCGCAGAGCCTGGCCGACGGAGTGGGGGTGCCGGTGCTGGCCACGGCCGGCGAAGTGGTCCACCGGTCCGCGGCGGGGATCACTTCGAGCCGGTCCTGGGTCCAGTTCTGGCCGGGGGACGCCGAGGCCGCCTGGGATACGCGGGAACGCGCGTTCGACGATGCCCTCGCCGCCGCCCGCGGCAGGTTCCCGTCGGACAAGAAGGCGCTGCTACGCAGCTACTTCGAGGAGCTCCACGTGGTTGAACACCACCTGGACGTCCTGGGCACCGAACACCATGGAGACGCTGCGAACGCCTTCCACCTTCTCGTCGTGGACCTGCGCTCACTGGATGGCGCCCCGGCGGGGGCTTTCGCTTCGTCCTTCGCGCTCGGCAGGATCGCGACAACCGCGGATCTGCGGGCCCGGCTACGGGTTTCCCGGCTCGCCGAGACGGTGGAGGCTTTGGCCGAGCTGCGGCTGCTCCGGACCCCGGACGACGGCTCCGGGCGGCTGATCGACGGCCTGGACGTCACCACGCTCGAACCCCCGGACGGCCGGGTCGAGGTGGCACTGGCCCTCCCCGCGGATCGAAATGGTGCCGCGACGGACGGACGAGAGAGACAGGCGGTGGACGCCGGCGGCACGCGGTTCGTCCGCTTGCCGATGCAGCAGACGTCGTCCGTTTTCGCGCAGCTGGACTCGCTGGGCAGGGAAGCCGGGGCAGGGAACAGGGCGCTCGGAACCGTGATCCGGGTCGATCCCGGGGAGTTCCTCACATCCGCCGAACGCCGGCGGCTTCTGCGCTTGGTGAAGGGTTTCGAAGCTCAGCTCTTTCGCTTCGGCGGTTCTCGTCGGTCGCCGGTCGAGACACGGCCGGTCGTTTTTCCCGAACGCGGCACGACGCAGGACACGGCCGCGCTGCCGGACGACGGGGTGAACGCTGTCGGTTTCGAGGTCGACCCCGGCACCGGTACCGAACGGATCCGCCTGGGATTTTGGCCCGGCAGCTCCGATCCCGCCGTACTCGCCGCGCAGACGGCTCTTTCGGTCGCGCTGGTCGAAGCGGCCAAGGACGGCCTTCTCGACGGGCCGCTCGATCATCGCATGCGTGAGCCCCGGCTCGTCGACGATCCTGTCGACCCGGACCTCGGCGAGGCCGCCTTGATCAGCGAGCTGATGGACCTATTGGAGCTGCTCTCCGTCTCCCGGGATCTGAGTCACCTCGCCGCCTTCGTCTACGCCGAGAGTGCAAGCCGGAGCGAGGGGCCGAGTCCGGCACTGGCGCAGGGGAGGTCTTCTCTGCTTCGGCGGGAGGCTGTCACGCTGGTTCCGGAAGCCCGGGCACTGGCCGTGGAGCGGCTCTACTCCCTCGACGCGCAGCCCGGCGCACACCTCTTGCTCGGGACCCTCAACGGTGACGGTCCGGCGCTGCGCACGTGGAACGGGACCGAACTCCCGATCGACGCGCTGGCCCGCGCGCTGGCCGAGTCCGTGCCGGGGCTCCTCAGGGGCGCGACGGCCACGAAGCTCGCCTTGGTCGTGCCGCGTGGTGCCCTCGTGCTCGGCGGCCCGCTCGCGACGCACCTCGGCATGACCGTTCTGGCCACCCGCGGCGAAGTCCGGGTCGAGGACGGGGTCGCCGTGGCCGACCGGGGATGGATCGAATTCGGCCCGGACGGCCGCGCTCGTGATACGTCCGAAGTGGACTTGACCGAGGCGCTGCGCGGCCGGGCGATCGAGTCGAGCCGCGCCGCGCGCTCGTTCCCCGTTCCCTTGCCGGACGGCGCGGCCTTCGTCCGGCGGCGTCCGGACGGGCGGCTGGAGTGGTCCGTCGACCGGCGGGAAGCGGTGGTGATGCCGGACGGACTGCCGGGCACGGCGGCGCCGTGGGCGCGGATGTCGGGACGGGCACCGACGACGCGGCTCGTGACGGGAGGCGAGACGTCACAGCCGACGTTGGCCGCCTTGATGGGCCTCGAACCACCTCGGGACGGGGCCGGTCCCGCCCAGTCCGCGGGCACACCGGCACGTCTGCCCGCGATCGCCGCGATCACCGCGGATCAGGTCATCAGGCAGCTGTCCACGGTCGGCCTCGACCGGGGCGACGGCGAACTCACCGGTGTCTCCGCCGGGGCTTTCAACGACGGCGCCGAAGCCCGTGCCTGGGCGAGCGCGGTCGAGCACGAAGATCTCCGGCGGATCTGGACGCCGGGCAGCACCGTGCCCCAGCCCGTGCCGTGGCAGCACCTGACGTGGAATCCGGTGCACCTCCTGGTTTTCGGTGACGGGTCCGGCTTCCTCAACACGCGGGGTAATCGATCAGGATGGCTGGACGGTGCGCAGTTCGGCGCGGGCTTGGCCGCCGACGCGGAGTTCCGCCGCGCGGCGGGCGAGTACGCCGCGGCGCCGCTGGTCGTCACCGGATTGTCCGGCGCGCCCGCGCGGATCGCGGAGCAGGTGCTGGCGTTGCAAGCCGCGCTACGCCGGGCCGGAATGATGCGCGACATCTACCTCGCGCCGTCCCACACCGCGCTGCGCCCGGACGGTGGCTTCGAGGTTCCGCCGGGACGGACGTTCACTCTCTTCAGCGCGCCACCCCCACGGCCGGAGGAAGTCCGCGTCGACTATCACACGGCTCGGAACGGGGAACTCGTCATGGCTTCGCTGCCTTCCACCAACCACCTCGACCAGGCGACATGGGCATCCCTGCTCACCGAGGACACCGAGCGCACCTATTACGAATGGTCCACTCGCTACCAGGAGGACGTCGGATACGACACCTACGGGATCGGCGCCGACGGCAGCCGGCTGGTCGTCGAGCGGGAGATCCCGTGGGCCCGGCTCGGGGTCCGGCCGTTCTACTTGGCAGGCGGCGGGAACGCGACGGGTTTTCAGGCGGCGTTGTCGCCTCCGGGAGGAGACACCTTCGCGGCGGACCCCCGGTTTCTGCACGACTTGATCGTGTCGCGAGGGCTGCTGGCCGACGTTCCGCCTCGGCGGCGCAACGGCTTGGCACTGCTGTTCTGCGACGTGGGAAGCGGGGCCGAGGAAAGTGTCGCCGTACGTCTGCTGGACTTGTTACGGCCGAACCTGGGCGCGGACTGGACAGGATTCGCGGCGACGAACGCGATCGTGCTCCCGGTCCACGAATACCGGGAGAACCCCTTGGTTCTCGAGAGCGGTGGCCAGTTCGTCGTCTACTCCGCCGCGACGCGGCAGGTCCGTACCTATCGCGGCGCGGAAGTGGGCTGAGCCGGCGAGAACGGGAGTCACGGTTTGCGGCCGAGGTCACAAAGGATCACCGCCCTGGGTGGCCTACCGGCGAGTTGATCACCGCTGGTGATGATCTTGCACCTGGATGGACGAGTGTGACCCGGACGCGGCCGGTCGATCTTGTAAGCGGCACTATCGGACCGGGAAAGGAACTCGTGGACCCGCGCTATCTTGAGTTCTGCCCGGAGGGCACTCTCTATTACGACAAGCCGCGTGATCGGCCCGGAGACGAGGAATTCGCGTCGATGGCGCCGGTACCGCCGGGATGGTCCGCCGGTGAACGCGGGCCATGGCGGGTTTTGCGGCCCATGGGCGCGGAGGGGCCGGGACAGGGCTGGAAGATTCACGTGTCGGCGAGGTCCGCGGACGCCGAGCGCGCGCTGCGGGAGACGTATTCCCATTGTGTGGCAACGGGACTGCCGTTCAAGCATTTGCGCTCGGCCGACGTGTTGCTGTGGTGCAACCGGAAGTACGCGTCCCGCGGCAGCAGCGGAAAGTTCATCACGATCTACCCGCCGGACGAGTCCACGTTCGAATCGGCGCTGAAGCTGCTTTCCGTCGCGCTCAAGGGTGTCGAAGGGCCCTACGTCTTGACAGACCTGCGGTACGGCGACGGTCCTTTGTACACGCGGTACGGATCTTTCGCTCCACAGAAGCTGGACGGGAGGTTGACGACGGATCTGGTGCGGCCGGACGGTTCCGTCGTCCCCGATTCCCGGGCACCGCGCTTCGACGTTCCGGACTGGGTGACGGTGCCCGCGATCCTGCGGCCCCACCTGGCCGCCCGCCGGCGCGGGGAGAGCGGCCTTCCTTACCGTGTCACAGAAGCGCTGCACTTCTCCAATGGCGGAGGCGTCTACCGTGCCGTTCGGCCCTCCGACGGCGAGCGGATCGTGCTCAAGGAGGCCCGTCCGTACGCCGGTCTCGACGCGCGTGGCCGGGACGCCGTCGAGCGGCTCGCGCGGGAACGCGACATACTGGGCCGGCTGGCCGGGATCGAGGGGATTCCCGCAGTACACGACCACTTCGTCCGGGGCGGTCATCACTTCCTCGCACTGGACGACATGCCGGGCATCAGGCTCGACAGGTGGCTCGTCGCGCACTACCCGCTCACCCGGCCCGATCCCGCCGGTGAGCAGATCCGGACCTACGCGGAGCGTGCCGCACGGATACACGAACAAGTCGTGCGTACCGTCGGGCGCGTCCACGAACGCGGGATCGCCGTCGGTGACCTGCATCCGGGCAACATCTTGGTCGACGAGGCGGACAACGTCTCGTTGATCGACTTCGAGGCGGCTTCCGGCGCGCACGACCCTGACGGGCAAGCCCTGGCCGCGCCCGGTTTCCGTGCCCCGGCAGGTCTTCGGGGGACCGCGGTGGACGAGCACGCACTGGACCGGCTCCGCCTCTGGCTGTTCGTACCCCTCACTCCCATGCTGGAGGTGGCGCCCCGGCAAACGGCCGGCTGGGCGCGGTTCGTCCAGCGAAGGTTCGGCACCGTGATAGCTGGAGCCGAGACCGAGGCCGCGTCGGCGTGGCCCGAGCGGCCGGGCCACGCCGACTGGCCCGCACTGCGCGCGTCTCTCGTGTCCGGCATCGTGGACAGCGCGACACCTGAGCGCGCCGATCGGTTGTTCCCAGGCGATATCCGCCAGTTCTCGACCGGTGGGACCGGCCTCGCGTACGGCGCAGCGGGTGTGCTGTGGGCACTCGATGTGGCCAGTGGAGGGCGGTTCCCCCGCTTCGAAAAGTGGCTCCTCGACGCGGTCCGTCGTGAGGCACCGCACCGCGCGGGCCTGTTCGAAGGTGGCCACGGCACAGCCTGCGTCCTTTGGCACCTCGGATATCCCGACGAGGCGGCCGCCCTGCTCGCCACCTTGCCCCCGTCGCCGGAAGGCGATCAGGGACCGGGGCTTTCCGACGGCCTCGCCGGTGTCGGCCTCGCCGAGTTGTGCGCCGGGGCCCGTCACGGTGCCGGATCGGCGGTGGAGATCGGGCGGCGGCTGGCATCGATGATCGGCGGGGCAGCGAAGGTCCCCACCGCAGGGCTCGCGGACGGCTGGTCCGGGGCGACATTGTTCTTCGTGCGGCTGTTCGAGCACGACGGTGATCGGCGATGGCTGGAGTACGCCGATCGCGCACTGGGCGTGGACCTCGACAACTGCGTGCCCGACAAGGGCGCGCTGCGGGCCTCGAATTCCCGCACCGGCACCGTATTGCCCTACCTGGCCGCGGGATCCGCCGGGGTCGTCCTCGCCTTGACAGCGCTCGCGGCGCACGAGCCCGACGCGCCTTCGGTCGCCCGGCTCGCCGAGCTGCTTCGTGGCTGCCACGGGGAATTCGTCGCGCATCCGGGCTTGCTGCACGGGCGCGCCGGGCTGATCCTCGCCCTCGCCGCCGCGACCCGGAACCGCGAGGACACCGCCAGTGCGGCGTCACTGGCCACGCATGTTTCCGCGCTCGGCCTGCACGCCGTCTCCGGGCCGGGCGGCATCCGCTTCCCCGGCCACCAGCTTCTGCGACTGTCGGCCGACCTGGCCACCGGCGGCGCGGGCGTGCTCCTGGCCCTGCACGCGGCCATTGGCGACCCCGACGTCGCCGCCATCCCGTTCCTGCCCGGCCTCGCGCCTGTCCCGGCGGGAACGCACTGAACTCGGCCGCTCCGGCCGGGGTGTACACCACTCGAAGGGAGAACAACATGGAATCCGTGCTCGACCTCCAGGCTCTGGCGGTGGCCGACGGCCTCGACAACGCCGACCTGCCCGAGATGATCAGCATCGAAAGCGGTCTGAGCCTGCTGATCTGCAACTGAGGTCTCAAGGGCGCGACCTTGCTTGGCCGAGTACATGAAGGCCCCCTTCCTTGCGCCAGGCGCAAGGAAGGGGGCCTTCATGTACTCGCAGTGGCTTGATCTGCCACGTCACGCGGTCAGCCCCGCAATCGAGTCCTTTGTGGACAATGGTCCGGGTCTTCCTTCTGGAAGGCTGTGCGCGAAAAGCACCCGGCGAACGGTCTTGCTGTCAATGCATATCGGGGGAAAAGGTAAAATAGGGCAGCCGGAATTGGACGATCAGACGGCTGCGCGCTTCGTTCACGTTCTGATCCCGATGCAAGCGCGGATGGCCCCGCGAAGCACCCGTTCTCGTGAATGGCACTATCCTGGAAAGCACCCGGAGGATGCCTGTAGCGGCCATCCGGATGATCTTGGTCAAGGGCACCGCAACCTGTGCGCGTGAAAGTGGCCTGCCCGGAGTATCTCACTGCGAGTGACTGTTAGCGTGCGGAGAGAAGTCAAGATCAATGGGTGGGAGGCCTTCGATGAATCGTTTTGTCACCGCGATACTCGGCGCGGCGTCGGCGAGCGCGCTGCTGATCGTGTCCAGTCCGCCGGCCCAGGCCGTGGCGGGCGAGGTCGTCGTCTTCTCGACCGAATTCCAGCGCGTGGACAGCTACAAGAACCCCGAAGGCTGCACCATTCTGCCGGTCGCCGCGCACGTTCTGGTCAATCAGAGTTCTTCCGGCGTGGTCGTCCACGGGGATCCGCTGTGCCTGACCCCCGGTGTGCGGATCGAGCCGGGCTATGGCTCCCACGTCCCGCCGATGAGCGGCTCGTTCTCGATCAGCCGCTGAGTGGCCGGGTGACCACGGAATCGAGAAAGGCTCAAGTGTCTGTCGACCTTGTCGTCGTGGGGATCGGTTATGTCGGGCTGCCGTTGGCGGAAGCGGCGGGTACGACGGGATTGTCGGTCCTCGGTTACGACATCTCGCCCTTCGTCGCGGCCGAGGTCGCCGCCGGGCGGTCCCATGTGCCCGATGTCTCCGCGAACCGGCTACAGGCGATGAAGGCGAAGGGGTTCACGGTGACGACGGATCCCGTCGTGCTCGGCACGGCGGAAACGATCGTCCTGTGCGTGCCGACCGGTCTGAAGTCCGACGGACGGCCAGACCTCGCCGCGGTGCGTGCCGCCGCGGAGACGGTCGCCGAACAGTTGCGGCCCGGCACCCTGGTCGTGCTCGAGTCGACGAGTTTCCCCGGTACCACGGACGAAATCGTGCGGCCGATCCTGGAAAAGCACGGTCTGACCGCCGGAGTCGACTTCGCCCTCGCCTATTCGCCCGAACGAGTCGATCCCGGAAACACCCGGTTCGGTGTTCGCAACACCCCGAAGGTGGTCAGCGGCCACACTCCTTCGTGTGCTCGGCGGTGCTCGGAGTTCTACGGGCGGTTCGTCGACACGGTAGTGGTGGCTCGCGGTACCAGGGAGGCCGAGATGGCCAAACTTCTGGAGAACACCTATCGGTACGTGAACATCGCCCTGGTCAACGAGATCGCGATCTTCTGCGACCGGCTCGGCGTCGACGTCTGGGATGTGCTGCACTGCGCCGCGACCAAGCCGTTCGGCTTCATGCCGTTCAGCCCCGGTCCCGGAGTCGGTGGGCACTGCATCCCGGTCGACCCCAAATACCTGCTGGACAAGGCCGAACGGGAAGGTGCGGAACTCGGCATAGTGCGCGCGGCCCGCTCGGTGGACGACGGTATGCCGGGGCACGTGGTCGAACGGGTGACCCGGCTGCTCGCCGAGATCGCGAAACCCCTGCCGGAGGCGAAAGTGCTCCTGCTCGGTGTCGCGTACAAACCCGACGTGCCGGATACGCGGGAGTCCTCCGCCATCCGGGTCGCGGTCCGGCTGCGCGCCCTCGGGGCCGAGGTGTCCTACCACGACCCGGTGGCGCTCGCGGTGCCCGAACTGGGGCCGCCCGTGAGCGATCTCGAAACGGCGCTGCGGACCGCGGACGTGACCGTTCTCCTGGTGCCGCACCGCGCCTACCAGCTCAGCCGGCTGGCCTCGACAGCCCGGCTGTTGTTCGACACGACGGGACAGGTTCCCGGAGAGGAGGTCGTCCGCCTCTGATCGACCCGCCGGTGACAACGCCGGTGAACAGGTAGCGCAATGCCGACGAAAATTTCCCCTGAACGGAGTGTTTACGCATGACCACCGCCGTCAAGAACGACAGGCTCAAGAAGCGTTTCGAAAAGTGGGACGTCAACGGGAACGGCAAGATCGAGAAGTCCGACTTCGAGGCCGAGGCAGGCCGGATCATCAACGCGTTCGGTGAAGATCCGGCTTCACCGCAGGCGCGCGCGGTCAAGGATTCCTTCGTGGCGATGTACGAGTACCTGGCGAGCAAGGCGGGTGCCGGCCCGAACGGCGCGCTGAGCGAGAAGCAGTTCACCGAGGTCATCGAGGCGCAGATTTTCCAGGAGGGTGACTCGGGCTTCGACCGGGTGGCCCGGCCCACCATCGCGGCGATCGTCGGCCTCTGCGACACCGACGGCGACGGGGAGATCAACCAGCGGGAGTTCGCCAAGTGGCTGGACGCCATCGGTGTCGAGCCCTCGGCGGTGGCTCCCGCGTTCCGGGCCATCGACGTGAACGGCAACGGAAAGCTGACGGTCGACGAGCTCGTGCACGCGGTTCGCGACTACCACCTCGGCAAGAGCGACGTTCCGCTGCTGGGCAAGTAGCGGCGGACTGAAGCACGGTGGTGAGTGGCCTGCCCCGGGGCCACTCACCACCGGCCGCTGAAGCGCACTTCCTGTTCCGGCCGGAGAGCGGCTTCCGCGCCGGTTATGGTCCGTGTGCTGTGGATGAGGATGTTGTAGTGGTTGGGGAAATGGCAGGCGTCGAAGCCGAGTACCGTGCCGACGAGTTCGGAGCCGATCCGGACTTCGTCGCCGCGGTCGATCACTCCGGCGCGGTCGATTTCGGCGAAGCCGAGGAATCCGACGTGGTCGATCACCGCTCCGGGTGCGGTGTCGTCGTGGGTCGTGGTGACGAGTTCGTGGATCTCACCGGCGCGGACGCATCGGCTCGCGAACGGCTCCAGGCTCATTCCCCGGTCGTCACGGCGATGTACCAGCACCTTCACCAGCGTGCCGGTGACCTGGCGCTTCGGTCCGTTCTCCCGCATCACGTTCCCTTCGGTAGCATTCGTCCACTATGGACAGCCCGGCGAGGCCGCTGTCGCGCCAGGCTCCCTTCCGCCGGATGGCCCCGGCGAAATCACGCAGCAACCCGGCGTATTCGTGCCACAGCGACTCCTTGAACTCCGGGAAACCGCTCAGCATGTCGGCGTGCAAGCGGGTGCCGTCCGTCAGCCGCACCTCGATGTCCTTGGCCTCTCCGGGAAACGACCAGTCGAGTTCCACGACGGCGCCGTCGAGTTGGAGGGTCGCCTGCCGGTCGACGCCGTCGGCGTCGCGGGTGATCCGGACGTGGCGCAGCGCCACCGGGCCGAGGAACAACCGGACCAGATCGAGCGCGTTCGGGCCGTTGTCCGCGACGCAGCCGCCGCCGCACCGCTCCGCGTCGAGGTACCAGCGATCGTCGCCGACGTGGTCTTCGATCCGCTCCAGGTAGCGGACCTTCACCGATTCGATGGGGGCGGCGTCCACGAGTTCCTCGCGCAAAGCGAGGACGTTCCTGTTGTACCGCCGGTGGAAAGCCGTGAACAGGGCGACGTCCCGGGCGGCCGCCCTGTCCGCCAGGTCCTCGCCGTCCGCGAGCGCGGTGGCGAGCGGTTTCTCCACACAGACCGGCAGGCCCGCGTCCAGCACGTCCCGGCACACGGCGGCGTGGACGTCGTTGGGCGCGGTCACGATCACCGCGTCGAGTCCTCCGGCGGCGAGCATCGAACGATGGTCGCGGTGCCCCGGAACCGGTACGTCACGCAGCGCGGCCGGATCGAGATCGCAGACGGCGGCCAGGGTGAAGTCCGGGGACCGTTCCACCGCCGCGAGGTAGAACCGGGAGATGACACCGAGGCCCACGACACCGACGCGGATCATCCGGCCACCCTCGCCGACGCCGCGCGCAGTTCCTCGAAGATCGCGGCGGGGATCGGCACCCCATGATCACGGAATCGCGCCGCGCGTTCGCCCTCGTGCCAGCCGGGATAGGCCACCGGCGCGCCGGGATCCCAGGCGGGCCAGCCGCGTACCGCGTCGAAGAGGGCGGTCGCGTCTTCGGAGAAGCCGGTGCGCAGGAGCTCCGGCGCGATCGCCAGCGCCATGACGCCGATGTCGTCGTCGCTGTCGCCGTCGGAGGACACGGCTCCCAGCGCGGCACCGGGCACCAGGGCGGCGAGGATCTCGACCAGCAGACCCAGTCCGAAACCCTTGTAGGCGCCCGTCTCCGGCTCTCCGCCCAGCCAGAGAAGCCGCGCCTCGCCGCGATCGAACGCTGTCGCGTCGGTCACCGGCGACCCGTCCTCGGCGGCCAGCCAGCCCGGCGGGATCGCCCGGCCCGCCCGGGCGGCGGCGCGGACCCGGCCGGTGGGGACGACGGTGGTGCTCATGTCCAGCAGGAACGGGTGGGCGTCACCGGCGGGGCAGGCCAGCGCGAGGGGATTCGTGCCGAGCATGGGGGTGGTGCCGCCCGGGGGCGGTGCGATCCGCTGTCCGCCGCAGTTCGAGGCGATCAGGCCGATCATCCCGTGGGCGACGGCGCGCGCCGCGTGGTGCCCGGCACAGCCGATATGCGTCGCCCCGTGCAGGGAGACCATGCCGATCCCGTACCGGGACGCCCTGGCGCACGCCAGTTCCATCGCCTGGGAAGCCGACCACAATCCGAGCGCCCGGCGGGCGTCGGCCAGGACGCACGCACCGAGATCGGTCCGGACGTGCATGTCCGCCTCCGGGTCGATCCGGCCCCGGTCGAGCAGCGGAAGGTACAACCGGGTCAGGTTGACCGTGCCGTGCGAGGTCACGCCGGTCAGATCGCCGTGACACAGCGCCGCGGCGGCGATCGCCGCCCGCTCCGTGGGAAGCCCTCGATCCCGGAAGATCCCGGTTACCAGGGACAGCAGGGACTCGTAGGGCACCAGCACGGTCACTTTCCTCCGGTTCGGCTGAAGCGCACGATGATGTCGCGCACGAGGTGACTGAAGCGGTCGAGGTCTTCGGCGTCGGCGTACTCGCCACTCGAGTGGGCGTTGTTCGCGCCGAGCGAGCCGGGGCCGAGCACGGTCGTCCGGACGCCGGGCACCCCGGCCAGCCAGAGGGCGTCGCAGGTGAAACCGGGCTCGTCGTCCGGCCAGCGCGGAACGAGTTCGTCGAGCAGGGGAATGTCCTGTGGCGGCAGCGCGGGCAGGCCGCGCTTGCGCCAGTGCAGGCCGGTGATCGCGGCGGCGTCGGCCGCGGTCCGGCGGAACGGCGGGGAATCCCGGAAGCGTGCGCCGAACCCGGCCAGACCATCGCGCAGCCCGTGTTCCAGCGCGGCGGCCAGCTTGGTCGCCGAGTCCTCGTCCTCGTAAGGGAGGTTCAGCAGGAGTTCACCCCGTCCGTACACCCGGTTGTGCAGGTGTCCGGTGTGCAGTCCGGCCACGCAGATCCGGCCGTGCGGTGCCAGTTCCGCGGCGAGGTGCTGGGCGAGGAACCCCAGCAGCACGGTCGCGTTGTGTCCCCGGTGCGGCTCGTCGTCGATCGCGTCGTCGCCGTCCACTCGCACGCACGCGGTCATCGACGCGGAACATCGCGGCAGGTGACGCAGCCCGGTCGGTTCGCAGAAGACGTTGAGCTCGCCGTGGAATCCGGCGTCGACGAGAGGCCGGGTGCCGAACGTGCCCATCGCGCCGCCCTCTTCGCCGGACACCGCCTGGACGAGCACGCCGGCGTCGCGGCCGACGGCCGGATCCGCCGCCAGTGCGGCGCGGATCCCCGCCAGGAGAGCCACCGCGGGCCCCTTGGCGTCGATGGCGCCGCGGCCGGTGAACCTGCTGCCGTCGAAGCCCGCCGGTTCGAACGGCGCCACCGTGTCGAGATGCACGTTGAACATCACCGCGGGGGAGGCCGGGCCGATCCCGAGGACGAGGCTCGGCTGGCAGGCGAGGAACTCGGGCCCGAAGTCCCGCAGAACGGGGGGAACGCCGGGCAACTCCAGCACCGACGGGTCTGGAGCGGCGAAGTGCCGGGTTTCGAGGCCGATCTCCGCCGCCGCGTCGGCGTAGAGGCGCATCGCCTCCCAGAGCAGGACCTCGTCCGCCGTTTCGAGCGGGCCAGCGGTCGGCAGCCCGAGCAGCCGCAGGAGCAGGTCACGATCCGCTTCGATCACCGGATCAGCCCGGCCATCGCCCGCCCCGCGGAGACGAACCGGGCGATCGCGTCGGCGCTCAGCACGCCCGGCCCGTGCGGGGTGATCGACAGGTGCGGTTCCAGCGACCACGCGCCGCGGTAGCCGTTGGCCCGGAGGAGTTTCACGCAGTCCGCGACGCGCGCGGCACCTTCGCCGGGGATGGTGAAGCCGCGTTCGTCCGCGTCCTTGATGTGCACGTGATCCACGTGCTGGACGATGTCGGTGAGCAGGTCGAAGCCGTCATAACCGTGGGCGACGCCGTTCCCGGTGTCGAACAGCAGTTTCAGCGCCGGGCTCGCGACCTCGTCCAGCAGGTCGAGCATCCGTTCGGCGCTCGTGCCCGCCCAGCCGGAACAGTTCTCGTGCAGCAGCGTCACCCCGTGCCGTTCGGCACGTTCGGCCAAGGCGGTGATCCTCGCGATCACCTCGGCACGCCAGCCGGAATCGTCGAGGCCGGCGTTGGGATACGACATGATCCGGAGCCGGGGCGTGCCCAGCGTGCGCGCTCTTGTGGCGAGCACGTCGAGTTCGCGCAGGTCGTCCTGGAAGTCCGTGCTGACCGGCCGGGCCCAGGAACCGATCCGGGAGGCCAGGCAGACCACGTGCACGCCGTTGTCGTTCAAGGTGGCCGACACGGCGGCGAACTCTTCGTCCGTGAGGTCCGCGACGGGGACCCTGTCGACGCTGCGGAGTTCCATCGCCCGCCAGCCCAATACGCAGAGCGCCGCGAGCTGCCCGTCGATGCCGTACGCCGCCTCGTCGGTGATCCCCGCCAGTACCGGGTCACTCGGCATGGGGTGTCACCGGTTCGCGTTCGGGGCGCGCGAGCGGTTCCGCGCAGATGTTCTTCGCCACCGAGAGCAATTGCACCACTTCGGTGGCGAAGGTGAATCCCAGCGTCTGTTCACCTTGCAGCTGGAATTTGTGATACGCCTGGAGCATCCATTCGGTCATCGCGTCGTCCCTCAGCACGAGATGATCCGACTGGCCGTTCGAACGCACGGTCAGCTGCGAATGGTGATCGTCGCCACTCACCGCGAAGTGGCCGATCGCGCGGCCGTTCTCGAAGTCCACCGTGACCCGTCGCTCGCGCACCGGCGAGGTGAGATCCGAACGGATCTCCGTGTGCACGCCGGTGTTGTGCCGGAGTCCGATGGTCGCCCCGCCCATTCTCGGCCGGCGGTTTCCTTCCACTTCCAGATCGGACCCGCTCGCGTGGGTGACGCGGGCGTTGCCCGCGAGCCGCAGCGCGAGCGCGACACCGTGCGGCAGTTCGACGTCGAAGGCGGTCGGGTGACCGGGAACGGTGAGCGAACGACGGAACCGTGGTTTGTTCTGCACGATGTCGATCGTCTTCGGCGCGCCGAACCGGCCGCTACGGATCAGTTCGACCAGCCGCCAGGTGAGTGTGCTGGCGAGCCAGGGCTCGACGACCTCGACATGCAGCTTGTGCTTGCGGCGCAAGCGGATGATCCGGGCCAGATCGTCGATGTCGCCGGCGAGCGGCTTCTCCACGATCACCTTGCGGAACCCCGAATCGGCCACCTCGGCGATGATCGAATTTCGCTCGGATGGCGGTGTGCAGACGTGCACGACCGTGTCGTCGGGATCCAGATCCTTGCTCGCCTCGCCGAAGGTCTTCACGACGAGGAGGCCGGGCCTGGCGGGAAGGTTCCGCCGCGGATCGCACGCGACGACGGGTGCGTCGTCGAAGAGGTGCGGGTGGCCGGTCCTGAGTTTTGTCAAAACCGGGAGATGAAGACCGGCCCCGGCCCGGCCGAGTCCCACGACGAGTGAACGCACTGGTGTGTCTGCCCCTCGGGTCACGTATTCGAAAATCCCTGGCAAAACTGACAGTGAGAGGTGTTTCTGTCAATAGTTTTCCGGCGGGTTGACCAGGAAGTGCGAAACCGGCGAGTAGGTGCAAACCCTGTCCTACGCTCGGGAACCGGTTCCCCCATACCACCCGGAGGTGGGTACGCTGGCGGTGTCTTTCTTCACGCAATCGAACACATTCGAGCAAGTGTGGCCGGTCACCCGGCGGCATATTGTCGAAGTGATCGAGAATGGCAAATATTCGCACGGTCGTAAGGTCGCGGAGTTCGAGGCCGCGCTCGCCGCCTATACCGGCGCGAGATTCGTGGTCGGCGTGAACAGCGGAACCGACGCGCTCGTCCTGCTGCTCCGGGCGGCGGGTCTGCGGCCCGGGGACGAGGTGGTCGTCCCAGCCTTCTCCTTCGGTGCTTCGGCGACCTCGGTCGTGCTCGCCGGAGGACGCCCGGTCTTCGCCGACATCGAACCGGACGGCTACGGCATCGACCCGGCCGCGGTGGCGGCCGCCGCCGGTGAACGCACCCGTTTCGTCATGCCGACCCATCTGTTCTCGGGACTCGCGGACATCGACGGGGTGCTCAGGGTGTCCCGGGAGCGCGGACTGGTCGTGGTCGAGGACAGCGCGGAGGCCATCGGCATGCGCCGCGACGGCAAGCATGCCGGGCTGTTCGGGGCGGGCGGTGTGCTGTCGTTCTTCCCGACGAAGACCTTGGGCGCGATCGGGGACGCGGGCGCGGTCCTCACCGACGATCCCGGGGTCGCCGAGATCGCCGACGCGCTTCGCCACCACGGCCGGTTCGGGGCCACCATCGGCGACTTTTCCGCGATCGCCACGACGACCGGCCTGGCGGGATTTAACAGCAAGATGGACGAGATCCAAGCCGCCGTGCTGCTCGCGAAGCTCGACAGGCTGGACGATGACATCGCGCGCCGCGCGAGCCTGGCCGCGCGGTACACCGAGGCGCTCGCGGGCCTGACCGGCGTGCGCAAGGTGCCCGTTCCCCGAACCGACAGCGTCTTCTACGTCTATGTCGTCGAGGTCGACTCGCGGGACGACCTGGCGGAGCACCTGTCGGCGCACGGTGTGCAGACCGAGGTCTATTACCCGGCACCACTTCACCTGCAACCCTGCTTCGCCGAACTCGGCCACCGGGAGGGTGACTTCCCGAACGCGGAGAACGCCTGCCGTCACACGCTGGCGCTGCCGCTGTATCCGGACATGTCGGACGGCGACATCGACGAGGTCTGCGGCTTGATCCGCGCCTTCTATCGAGGTGCGCGGACATGACCCTGCCGTTCTTCCCGGAGGACCTCTTCGACGACGACCGGGAGGTGCTGCTCGACGTCGTCGAGCGGATCGGGCGCTCGCCGGAGCAGAAGTTCATTCTCGGCGACCACGTCGCCAGGTTCGAGGCGGAGATCCGCGACTCCATCGGGGCGGCCGACGCGATCGCCTGTGGCAGCGGCACCTCGGCGCTCCTGCTGGTGCTGCGCGCGATGGGAGTGGGGCCCGGTGACGAGGTGATCGTGCCCGCCTTCGGATGCGCGCCACTCGCGGCGGCGCCCGCCCTGCTCGGCGCGACGCCGGTGTTCGCCGACATCGACCCGTGGACCATGGTCGTCGACCCCGGCGCGGTCGCCAGGGCCGTCACCCCGCGGACCAAGGTGATCATGCCGGCGCACCTGTTCTCGGTCATGGCGGACATGCCGGCGTTGCGCCGGATCGCCGCGAGCACGGGCGTGCGGTTGCTGGAGGACTCGGCGGTCGCGCAGGGCGGAACGCTGGCCGGAATCCCGGCCGGGATGTGGGGCGACGCCGGGGTGTACTCGTTCGTCCAGGTCAAGACGTTCGGGATGCCGGGTGAAGGGGGCATGGTCGTCACCGGCGACCCCGGGCTCGGCGAGGTCGTGCGCATGCTGCGCAACCACGGTCAGGACGGGAAGACGCGGTTCCGGTATCACCGCGTCGGCTACAACAGCCGCTTCGACGAGATCATGGCCGCCTTCCAGCTGCACCGGCTCCCCGGCTTCCCCCGGCGGCTCGAACGGCGGGCACGGATCGGCGAGTACTACACCGGACGGTTCGGTGAGCTGGCGGGCTGCGGGGTCCTGGCGCCTCCGCCGGATCGGGACGGCCGGTGCTACTACGTCTATTCACTGCTGTGCGAACGCCGGGACGAACTGCGCGGGCATCTGGCGAAGCGGGGGATCGGCTCCCACGTCTACTACCGGAGTCCACTGCCGCGGCAGCCCGCTTTCGAGCCCTTCGCCCGGCCCGGGGACGCCTGGCCGGTGGCGGAGCTGGCCGCGCGGTGGGCGCTCGCCATCCCGATCTACCCCCATTTGACGGATCAGCAAGTGGAACACATCGCCGACGCGGTGTGCGAGTTCGCGAAGGAGCCGTGATGCAGCAGGTCACCCAAAAGCCCACCTCGGGCGCGGTCGCCGAGGAATGGCGCCGTCGTGCCGATCGCACCGGCCTGGCCCGGGTGATGCGCGCCTCGCAGCCGGTCGAACTCGCGGCCGAGACGACCGCCCGCACCCGTCGCCTCGTCACGGAGTTCCTGCGCTCGCTCGGCCCGATCGGCACGGCGCTGGAGATCGGCTGCGGGATGGGCAGGATCACTCCCACTATCGCCGAGCGGGCGGGCGCGGTGACCGCGGTGGACATGACCCCGCGCATGCTGGCGCTGGCCGAGGAGAACTGCGCGCGACTGTCCAATGTGGAGTTCGAGCAGTTACGGGTCCAGCGGCTGCCATGGCGGGACAAGAGGTTCGACGTCGCCGTCTGCGTGTGGGTGCTGATGCACGTGCTGGACGAAAACGAGGTCGCCGAGGCGTGCCGGTCCATCGCCGCGGCGGCGCGGCATCTCGTCCTGATCGAATACGAGGAGGCGGACATCCCGGTCGGAAGGTTTTCGAGGCTGCGGCCGGTGGAGGAGTACTTGGCCCTCCTCCCCGGATCCCGGCTGCTCGAACGGCGTGAGCTGCACTACGGCGGCGATCGCTCGTTCGCCGCGCTGATCGCGCTGGACGGTACGCGGTGACGACCCTGACGGCCGCGCGCGGCAAAGCGTACTTCCGGCTCGCCAAACTCGACATCGTCGACTACTACCTCGGCGTGGCGGTGGTGTGGACGCTGCTCGCGCCCGCGTTGAGGTTCGATCCGGCGGTCCTGACCACCATCGGCGTCTTCCTGCTGGGCGAGGTGTTCGTGATCGCGGCGATGGTCGCGCTCGACGATCTCACGGGGTATCGCGACGGCAGCGACATCGCGAACTACTCGCCGGACGATCCCGGACGCAAGCGGTACCGCAAACCGCTGGTGGCCGGGGCACTCACCGAAGACCAGGTGCTCCGGTTCGCGTGGGTGACCGGGGTCATCGGGGCGGTGCTCTGGCTCGCGGCCGTCGCGATCGCCCCGTTCAGTCCGCTGTGGACGGTCGCGCTGATCGCGGTCACCTACTTCTTCTCGCTGCAGTACTCCTGGGGAGTGAAGCTGAGCTATCACGGCTTCCAGGAGTTCTTCATCGCGGCGCTCGGCTGGGCACTGGTGCTGGCGCCCTACGGCCTCGCGACCGGCGAGATCACCGGGTTCGCACTCGCCCAGGCGCTGCTCTTCGGGCTGGGGCCGCTGCTGTTCGGCGTCTACTCCAACACCAACGACATCGAGGGGGACCGCCGCGTCGGCAGGCCGACGGTCGCGGCCCTGACCTCGCCGCGGGGCAACATGTTCTTCGTGATCGCCGTGTCGGCGGCCGAGCTCGTGCTGATCCTCGCCGCGCCCGCGCTCGGCGGTCCGTGGTGGTTCCCGCTGGCACTCCTGCCGACGATCGTGGCGCGGGGGTGGCAGGTCTGGCTCGGCTTCGGGGCGGGCGACATCCTCCGCGCGCGGATGCTCGGCATCCGGATACACCGCATCACCGTGGGGTCGCTTCTCGTGGTGAACCTGGTGGTGATCGGATGACCGATGTCGACGTCGCCGTCGTGGGGGCGGGGGTCGCCGGTCTCGCGGCCGCGTACCGGCTCGCCGGATCGGGGTGCGAGGTACGGGTGTTCGAGGCGGCCGACGTCGTCGGCGGCCGGATGACGACCTTGCGCGAAGACGGTTTCGTGATCGACACCTGTGCCGAGCAGATCGCCGAGCGAGGGTATCGCGAGACCTGGAAACTACTCGCGGAGCTGGGCATCGATCGCACGGCGGCGCCCAGGATCGGCCGCGGTATCGAGATGTGGCGTGGCCGGGCCCGTGGCGGCGTCGCGCAACCGCGGGGACTGATCACCGGGGCCGGGCTCGGGGTGCGCGCGCGTCTCGACGGAGCGAGGGCCATGCGAGGCACCTTCGACGTCGAACGGCCGGAGGTTTCAGGCCTCGGCGACCGCACCGTCGCCGAGTTCGCCGCGCCCTACCATCCGGATCTGCTGGACTATCTGCTGCAACCGGTCGTCTCGGGCTTCTTCGGCTGGCAGCCGGCACGTTCGGCGGTCGCGCCGCTGCTCGCCCTGCTCACTTCGGTCGGTTCGCCACGAACCTGGCGGACCTATGCCGAGGGCATGGACACCTTCGCGCGAGCCCTCGCCGAGAAGGTCGACGTCACCACCGGGTTCCGGGTGGACCAAGTCGTCGACGACGGGTCTTCGGCGAGGATCGTCAGCGGGGCTCGCGAGATCTCCGCCAGGGCGGTCCTGCTGGCCGTGCCCGCGCCGGTCGCGGCCGGGCTGCATCCGTGCCACGGCTCCGCTTTCCTCAGCGTGTGCTCGTTCACCCCGGTGGTCAAGGCGCATCTGCTGCTCGACCGCCCGCTCGGCGGCCCCGGCTACGCGCTGACGGTGCCGACCGCGGAGGACGGGACGGTGGCCACGATCATCTTCGACCACCTCAAGAATCCCGGACGCGCGCCGGCGGGCCGCGGGCTGGTCACGCTCATGGCGCACCCGTCCGTGGCGCCGGATCTGCTGACGATGGCCGACGACGACGTCACGGAGCGCTTGGCCGGCGCCGGTGAACGGTTCGTCCCCGGTCTGCGGTCGGCGACCCGGCGCGCGATCGTCCGGCGAGTACCGGACGCGCTGCCCGAAGCGACTCCCCGCGCGCTCGCCCTGCGGGCCGGCTTCGAGGCGAGCCTCGGCCAGGGGGCCGTCGACTACGCGGGCGACTGGGTGTTCCTGAGCCCGTGCAGTGAAGCGGCGGTCCGATCCGGTCTGCGGGCCGCGCGGCGCCTGGCCCCGGTCGTGAGTGGCGATTCGGGTTAGAACCCGAATCGCCACTCACGACCACCTGTACCCATCCCGACCCGGAAGGCCCGGATGAAACCTCACGACATGGGAAAGCTGTTCGACCAGTGCGCGCACACACGGACGGTCGTGCGCCTCGACCGGCCGTTCGACATCGCGCCGGAACGCGGGATCGCCCATACCGTCGACCAGCTCGCCGGATTGGTCCGGGACGCGGCGGGATGGCTGCACGAGGCCGGTGTCCGGCCCGGCGACCGGGTCGCCGTCGTCAAACGGAACCACTGGGACTACGACCTGCTGGCGTGCGCGGCGGTGCGGATCGGCGCGGTCCCGGCGAAGTTGTCCGGCAAGCTCCCCGAAGGCACGCTGGACATCCTGCTGGAACGCCTCGACGCCGCGGCGGTGGTCACCGACCGCCCGGTCCCACGCGCCCGTCGCGTGCTGCGCGTCGAGGACTTCGCCGCGGGGCGGCCACCGGCGCCACACCCCAGGGGCGATGACGAACCGCTGCTGATCTGCCACACGTCGGGCACGACCGGTGTCCCGAAACTGGTCGTGCACACGACCAGGACGATCATCGACCGGCTGGCCCGGCCGGAATCGGTGCGCTGGCCCGTCATCGGCGTCCGACGCGACGACGTGGTGGGCAATGCCAGCGCGTTCGCGCACGGTCGCACGTTCTGCTGGACCGCTTCGGCGCTGTGCCTCGCCCCGAGCGAGATCGTGATCCTCAGCGAGCCGTCGTCGGCGGCCCGGGTGTTCGGACGGCACCGGCCCACCGTCGTCGAAGCCCTCCCGTCGACCTACGTGCGGTGGCGTTCGCTCGCGAACGCGCCGGAGAACCCGTTCGACCGGGTGCGGAGATTCGTCAGCACCTACGACGCGATGCATCCGCCGGTGATCAGGGCGATGCTGCGTGCCAGCGGGCGCAAGCGTCCTTTGTGGATGCAAGGGTACGGGCAATCCGAGACGGGTCCGTTGTCCTTCCGGTTCTTCACCCGGCGCACCGCCGGCTCCACCCGGAACCTCGGCAGGCCGCTGCCCGGTCTCGCGAAACTGCGGGTCGTCGACCCGGCGACCGCCGAACCGGTCGCCAAGGGAAGCGCGGGCCTGTTGCTGGCCCGCACCCGTGCCCGGTGCACCGGTTACGTCGGTGAACAGGATCGCTGGGAGGCCAAGGCCGACGGACGATGGTGGAACACCGGAGACATCGGAACGGTGAGCCGGACGGGCGCGGTGACCCTGCTCGACCGCGAGGTCGACACCGTTCCCGGCCTGAGCTGCCTCGAGACGGAGGATCTCATCGAGGACCGCCTGCCGTCCGTGGAGGAGTGTGTGGTGCTTTCCGCTGTCGGGCGCGAACCCATCCCGGTGGTGGTGACGGACACCGCGCTGGACCCGGCACGGTGGCGGACGGCGGTGGACGATCTGCCGCCGATGGGGGAGCCGGTGGTGCTCTCCTGGGACGACGTGCCGCGCACCGGGACCGGGAAGGTGCGGCGGCGCGAACTGCTGACGCGGCTGACCGGGACGGCCGACACGAACGGAACGGGGCGATGGACGTGACCACGGCCTACGTTTTCGACAACCACAGCAGACACGCAGACGACCAGCATCGCTGTCTCGGTGAAGCCTACGACCCGAGTACTTTCGCGCGGCTGGAGGAAACCGGGATCCGGGACGGCTGGTCCTGTCTCGAAGTCGGGGCCGGCGGCAGCGGTGTCGCACACTGGCTCGCCGCCAAGGTGGCGCCAACCGGATCGGTACTCGCCACCGACATCAAACCGGACCACGTCGCACCGGCGCCCGGACTGACCGTGGTGCGGCACGACGTGGTTCGTGATCCGTTGCCTCCCCGCGCGTTCGACCTCATCCACGCGCGGCTGGTCCTGCAGCATCTCCCGGACCGGGAAGCCGTGCTCGGAAAGCTGGCGGGGGCGTTGAAACCGGGCGGCTGGCTGCAGATCGACGAGTTCGACATCTCCTACGGCCCGGTCCTGCTCGCGCCCGGCGAGCGGGCGGTCCACCTCTACGAGAAGTTCCTGGCGGCCAAGCGGAAAACGTTCGAGGCCGCGGGCGGGGACGGCACCTGGGGCCGCCAGGTTGCGGCGTCCATGGCCGCCGCGGGACTGGTGGACGTCGATCCGGTGCCGATGATCTTCCCCTGGCGCGCGGGAGCGCCGGGCGTACGCCTGCTGATCCACCACACCCGGCATCTGCGGGACCGGCTGGTCGCCGCCGGGATGACCGACGGTGAGCTGGCCGAGGTGCGCGAGGTCATGGCGGATCCCGGTTTCCGGGCGACGTCGTGCGTCGTCTACTCCGTGCACGGGAGGCGCCCGGAATGACCGGCGCGCTGGACATGGTGACGGTGGCGGGTCCGGTCGATCTCCCGTTGACCGGCGAACTCGACGTGCAGGCCGCCTGCGGGATCATGCATGTGCACGGCAGGCGATCCGGCGGACCTGCCCCGCTCGGGCTCGATTACGCGTCCTTGGTGGCGGCCGAACTCGCCGAGCTGGGCGCGGCGGCGGTGCGGCTGGCCCGGGACCGGGGGATTCCGTTGCGCGGGGTGAGCACCTCGCTGGCACAGGCCGCCCTGCTGGCGATCTCGCAGTATCTCGCGGCGGCGACCACCCGGGACGAGCACCAGGAGGAGTTCCTGCCCGGCGGCCCGCCCTTCCGTTCGTCCGACGGGGTCGCCTTCGAGATCGAGACGCTCGATCCTGAGGTGTGGCAAAGGTTCTGGACCGAACTCGGCGCCGATCGCGCGGCGGTCTCGCAGGGCTGGCGGCCGTTCATGCAGCGGTTCGCGACCGCGACCTGCCCGCTTCCGGCGGGACTGCCGCGCCTCCTCGCCGCCTGCCCGATCGCCCGGGCCGAATGGGCGGCCATGCGGACCGGGATGACCTTGGTGCGGGTGGCGAACCATCCGATCGAGGGGATGCCCGCGTTCGTCGTCAGCGGGGAAGGGCGCGGGCACCGGCCGGTGGCGCCGGTGGAGGCGCTCCCGTTGTCCGGGTTGGTGGTGCTCGAATCCTGTCGCCGGGTGCAGGGGCCCCTGGCCGGTCATCTGCTGCGGTCGCTTGGCGCGTCGGTGCTGCGGATCGAGCCGCCGGGAGGTGATCCGCTGCGCTGGGTGCCGCCGATGGCAGGCGAGACCTCGGCCAGGTTCCAGGCGCTCAACAAGGGCAAGGAGGTCGTCGAGATCGATCTGACCGGCCCGGCGGGGCGGCGGCGGCTGATCGAGCTCGCGGCCGGGGCCGACGTCTTCCTGCACAACTGGGCACCGGGCAAGGCGGAGCGGTGGTCGTTGACCGGGCACGATCTGGCGCGTGCCCGGCCGGGGATCGTGTACGCGCACGCGTCGGGCTGGGGTACCGAGCTGGGGCCGGAGCCGCCCGTGGGCACGGACTTCGTCGTGCAGGCCCACGCGGGCGTGCCGCCGTCGCTGATGACGATCGTCGACGTGTTCGGCGGGATCGTGTCGGCGCACGGGATCGTGACGGCGCTGGCCCGCGGCGCCACACGGGTCGACTCGTCGCTGTTGTCCGCGGCCCACCGGCTCAACGCGGGCGCCCGGCGGCGCTGCGACCGTCCGCTGACCGTGCCGGTGTGCGACGACCTCGCCGCCCTCGCCGCCGACCCTCGCTTCTCCAGGGCGCTCGTCCACGACGAGTGCGTCCTCGTCGGTTCGCCGTGGCGGTTCACCTCATGACCTGGGTGTCCTCCACGGGGATGGTCCTGCGTGATCTCGTACCCGCCGCCGTGCGCGGTGACTGGGTCCGGCGGGGCCACTGCCCGGACCGCGAGCTGTACTCGTTGTTCCGCGACCGGGTCCGCGAGCACCCGGACCGCACCGCGGTGATCGACGACGAAGGCTCCCTCCGTTACGGCGAGCTCGACGTCGCCGTGCGTGAACTGGCCGTCCGGCTGGTGAACGCCGGATGTGGCTCGACCGACATCGTCGGCGTGCGGGAACCGAACGGGCGTGCCGCGGTGATCGCCGAACTGGCGGTCTTCGCGCTCGGCGCCGTCGTGCTGCCGGTACCGTCCGGGGCGGAAGCCCTCCTCGAACGCGCCGGAGCTCGGTTCAGCATCGGGGACGGTCGGATCGCGGGCGCGTCGCGGCGCGCGGGCCGCGTCACCCGTCCTCATCCGGAGGCCCCGGCGCGGATCCTCGTCTCCTCCGGCTCGGAGTCGGAACCGAAGATGGTCGCTTACTCGCACAACGCTTTCGCCGGTGGGCGGGCCAACTATCTCCGAGCCGTCCGCGGTGGGATCGAGGTGCCTCGCGATCTCGTGCTGGTGTCCCTGACCTCGGGCTTCGGCTCGTTCGGAGTGCCGGTCACGGTGTGCCGCGATGGCGGCACGCTGATCCTGGCGCGCCGGTTCGAGGCGAGCGCCGCGCTTGCGCTGATGGCCGAACACCGGCCGTCGCACGTGTACGCCGTGCCGACGATGTGGCGACGCATGGCCGAGTGTCCCGGTGAGGTGGACACGGCCGGGCTTTCGGCCATGGTGTCGAGCGGCGACTCGTTGCCGCCGTCGACGCGAACGGCTTGCCGTACGCGGTTCGGCGTCGGGATGATCGATGTCTACGGGTCCTCCGACGGGGTCAACTGCCATACGTCGACGCCGGAGCACGGCGTGGGAGTCCCGGATCCGGCGGTGTGTGAGATCCGGCTGGTCGACGACGAGATCTGCGCACGAGGCCCGATGACGCCGCTGTGCTACGTGGGCGCGCCGGCGCTGGACGCGGAGCACCGGTTCGACGGTGGCTGGGTGCGCACGGGGGACAACGGCCGGTTCGGCGACGGCGGCAGGCTGTACGTGACCGGCAGGCGCAAGCGGGTGGTGATCCGCGGCGGTTACACCATCAGTCCCGCCGAGGTGGAGCTCGCGATCGGCGAGCATCCCGCGGTCGGTGAGGTCGCCTGTGTCCCGGTGCCGGACACCGAGCTGGGCGAACGCCTTTGCGCCTGCCTGACAGTCCGAAAAGGACAATCGCTGACCTTGCCCGAACTCGCCGCCTACCTTCGCGGCACGGGCCTCGCCCGGCCCAAACTGCCCGAGTCCTTGTTGCTCCTGCCCGAATTGCCGGTGAGCCGTTCAGGGAAGGTCTGTCATCGGACGCTGGCCGGCCTCGCCGCCGGTCGACACGAGGAGAAAGCGTGACCATGCTCGACCCCGGAAAGGGCGCCGCCTTCACGGCGCTCGGAGAACTCGCGAAGGCCGCCGAGGAGAATTCCTCGCTCTCCTCGGGCCTGCGTGAGCTGATCAAGCTTCGCTGTTCCCAGCTCAACGGATGCGAATACTGTGTCCGGCTGCATTCGGCGCATCGCGAGGAGGCGCCCGAACTGTTCGACAACCTGCCGGAATGGCGGACACATCCGGCGTTCACCGAGCGCGAGCGTGCCGCATTGGCCCTCGCCGAGACCGTGACCCTGGTCCACACCGGACAGGTGAGCCGCTCCCTGCTGGAAGCGGCGATGCGCGAGTTCGGTGAGGCCGGGACCAGGGAACTGCTCTGGATCGCGATCGTGATCAACTCCTACAACCGCCTGGCCATCAGTACCCGGTTCGCGTGACGGTCATCTGTGTGATCGGCGCCGGACCGCGGGGCACCTCCGTCCTGGAACGGGTCTGCGCGAACGCGCGAGACCGGGTCGTGGTGCACGTGGTGGACCCCTACCCACCCGGTCCCGGCCGGGTCTGGCGTACGGATCAGCCGGAGCACCTGCTGATGAACACCGTCGCCGGGCAAGTGACGCTCTTCACCGACGAGACGGTGCCGTGTGCCGGCCCCCGGCTGCCAGGCCCCTCACTGGCCCAATGGGCGGGGATCGATCCGGACTCCTACGGCTCACGGGCGCTCTACGGTCGTTATCTGACGTGGTTCTTCCACCGTTTGCGGAGACACCGGCTGGTCGAGGTGGTCGTCCACCGCGACACCGCCGTCGCACTGGGCCCGCGCGGCGTCGAACTCGCGAGCGGAAGCCGCGTAACCGGGGTGGACGCGGTCGTGCTGGCGCTCGGGCATGAAGGTGCGAACCAGCACGAGGACGGCCACCTGCCGCCGGGAAACGCGGCCGACGCCGACCTGACGGGGGTGCGGCCGGGAGAGCCGGTCCTGCTGCGTGGTCTCGGCTTGACGTTCTTCGACTACCTGAGTTTGTTCACCGTCGGCCGGGGCGGAAGGTTCGAGAACGGCCGGTACCTCCCGTCCGGGCGGGAACCCCGGCTCTACGCGGTCTCCCGGCGAGGGGTGCCGCATCACGCGCGAGGTGTGAACCAGAAAGGCACGGCGGGGCGGCATCTGCCCGCCTTCCTGACACCGGAACGCGTCGCCGCGTTGCCGCGGAAAGCGGGCTTCCGGCGCGACATCTGGCCGCTGATCGATCGGGAGGTCCGCGGTGTCTACTACCGCGGACTGCTCTCGACACGGCTGAGCCGATGGCAGCTCGAGAAGTTCTCGGAGTCCTATGCGGACAGTTACGGTGACGAAGGAACACTGTCGCGGTACCGGTTGCCCTCCCGCCTGCGGTGGGACTGGGACCGGATCGGCAATCCTCCCGTACCGGGCCCCGGCAGCGCTCACCGGCCTTGGCTGGCCGAGTATCTCGCCAGGGACGTCGCGAGGGCGAAACGGGGCAACGTGCGCGATCCGCTCAAGGCCGCGCTGGACGTGCTCAGGGATCTCCGCAACGAGATCCGGCTCGCCGTCGATCATGGCGGGGTCAGCGGCGACTCGTACCGGGACGAGGTGGCAGCCTGGTACACCCCGCTCAACGCGTTCCTGTCCATCGGGCCGCCTCACGGCCGGATCGAAGAGATGCTCGCCTTGCTTTCCGCGGGAGTTCTCCAGGTGCTCGCCCCGGGGGCACGCGTACGCCGGGTCGCGGCCGGGTACGCGGCGGATGCGTCGTCGTGGACCGGCCACGACGTGGTCGCCACGACGTTGATCGAAGCCCGGATGCCGGAGGTCGACCTGCGGGCCACGGTGAACCCGCTGCTGACCGCCATGCGCCGCGCGGGACAGTGCAGGCCCTACCGCATCGGGGACTACGAGACCGGCGGCCTCGAAGTCACCCGCAGCCCGTTCCGCGTCGTCGACGCGGCCGGTCGAGCGCATCCACGCTGGTTCGCCTTCGGGGTCCCGACCGAACACGTGCACTGGGCGACCGCGGTCGGCGCGCGGCCGTGGTCGGCTTCGGTGACCCTGCTGGACGCGGACGCCATAGCGCGTGCGGCGCTCGCCGGGCGCGGCGATCAGTGCTCGTCGTAGTGGTCGCCGTGCCGGGCGTGGCGGTGGCCGTCGTGCACGTAGTCCACGTGATCGCCATGGGGAACGGCGACGTGGCCGCAGCCCTCACCGTGATCGTGGCGGTGATCGTCGTGCTGTTCGTGCGCGGGACGCTCGCATTCGTCGAAATGGCCACTGTGCCCCACGTGCAAGTGTCCATCGTGGACGTAGTCGACGTGATCACCGTGTGGGATGGCGACGTGGCCGCAGCCTTCGCCGTGCGCGTGGTCGTGTCCGAGGTGTTCGTCGTGCTGTGGCGCCGAGGTCATCGTTTCGCTCCTGTCGTCGAGGGAAAGTTCCTTCACCGGGTGGGCACCGCGCCCAAGATGGCTTTGAGCTCGGTGAATTCGTCGAAGCCGTATTCACCCCATTCGCGGCCGTTGCCCGACTGTCCGTACCCACCGAAGGGAGCGTGCAGGTCGCTCCCCGCCCCGTTGACCCCCACCATCCCAGTGCGGATTCGGCGTGCGACGGCGAGAGCATGCCCGGGATCGGCGGATTGGACGGCGCCGGACAGGCCGTAGTCGCTGTCGTTCGCGATCCTGATGGCGTCCTCCTCGTCTTCGTAGGTCAGCACGGCCAGGACCGGACCGAAGATCTCCTCGCGCGCGATCCGCATGTCGGGGGTGACGTCGGCGAAGACCGTCGGCTTGACGAAGAAGCCGAGGTCCAGCCCGTCGGGTGCGCCGAGCCCGCCGGTGACGAGCCGGGCGCCTTCCTCGATCCCCGACCAGATGAGAGCCTGGACCTTCTCGAACTGGGCCTTGTTTCCCACCGGGCCAAGTTCGGTGCCCGGCGAGCGGGGGTCCCCCACGGAGATGGCCTCGACCGCCTTTTCCAGCAGTGAGATCAACTCCGCCGCCTGATCATGCTGGACGAGCACCCGGGTGGTTGCGTTGCAACTCTGCCCCGTGTTGCGGAAACAGCCGTCCACCACGGTCCGCACGGCCGCGGGCAGGTCGGCGTCCGGGAGCACCACGTTCGCCGACTTGCCGCCCAGTTCGAGGGAGACGCGTTTGATCGTGCCGGCGGCGTTCCTGGAGACGAGCACACCGGCGTGGGTCGAGCCCGTGAACGACACCATGTCGACGTCGGCGTGCTTGGCCAGCAGGGTGCCCGCGCCAGGACCGTCGCCGTGGACGAGATTGAAGACACCGTCCGGCACACCCGCCTCGGCGAGGATCTCGGCGAGCAGCGACGCGCTCAGCGGCGCCCTCTCGCTGGGTTTGAGCACCATCGTGCAGCCCGTGGCCAGCGCGGGGACGACCTTGCAGAGGATCTGGTTCAGCGGCCAGTTCCACGGTGTGATCAGCGCGCAGACCCCCACCGGTTCCCGCCTGATCAACGTGGACCCGCGCAGGCGCTCGAACGGATAGTCCTCCAGCACATCGATACCGGTCAGCACGTGCCCGAGTCCAGCAGGCACCTGCGCCTTGCCGGCGAGCTTCACCGGTGCCCCCATCTCCGCGGTGATCGCCGCCGCGAGTTCGGGGGACCGGCGCCCGTACACCTCGGAGATCCTCCGGAGCAGGGCCGCCCGCTCCCGTGGGCCGGTCCGTGACCACGTCGGGAAAGCGGACTTCGCGGCGGCCACGGCCCGGTCGACGTCTTCCGCCCCGGCCAGCGTGACCCGTGCGATGGTCCGCTCCGTGGCCGGATCGACGACGTCAGCCCCGGTGGTGGAGATCGGTTCGATCCACTTTCCGTCGATGTAGAATTCCGTGCCGAACGGGAACTCGGTCACCATCTCGTCCTTTCGACGGTTGTGCGGCGTCATGCATCGGGCCGATCTTCGAGAGGTCGTAACCGGTCGGGTAGCCCGGGTAGGTGCGCGCCGGGGGTCTGGACGTCAGCTTCGCGGCAGTCCGTGGAGCGAGCCTTTCGAAATGCGCGTGCGCGGTCAGGATCGCCGCGTTGGTGGCCCTCGCCCACGATCCCGGATCCGGGAGGCCCAGCGCGTGCCGCGCCTGCTCGTCCAGCCGGGCAGGCAGCACCGGCGACATGAGCCGCGCTATCGGCCTGGGATACCACGAGACGTACAGCCGGAGAATCGCTTCGGAGACCTGCCGGTTGCTCTCGGCGTACCGGAAACACCGTTTCTCGTATTTGTTCTTGAACTCGAGAAAAGAGTCGTAATCCTCCGGCAGGGAAACGATGTTCATGAGCCTGCCGATCCGGCGGAAGAAGTGAAAGCTGCCGAGTTTCTCGGCGTCGGTGACCTTCCGCCAGCCCCAGCGGTCGATCCAGTGCACCGGTTCGTAGACGAAGGTCGACAGGATGTACAGCATGTCCTCGTTGGCGCAGCTGATGTCTCGATGCGCCCGGTTGATCTGCCGGATGGCCTGGCGGCCCCGGGGCGACTCGGTTCCGTTCGTCACGATCTCACCCAGCAGGATCCGGGTGTCGTCGTACCGTTTCTGGCTGAAGTGTTCGACATGCCCGCTACGGTGGAGTTGCTCGGACACCGTCGGGACGCAGCAGGCCTTCCACAGCGCGATCTCCAGCCCGCGCCCGTAGTCCCAGGGGAACTCCAGGCGCGAGTGCACCCGGTGGATCTCATGGCAGTCCTTCTCCGGGTCCAGGCCGCTCAGGTATCGAGCTCGCGCATACCGGTCTCTCATGCCACCTCCCCGGCTGCCGTGCGGTCTCGGGCCTAGGTGCGCATCGCCGATCCGGCGACGAGCCGAACGTTGGAGCCTTGGTTCCGCTTCGTTTCGAAACGCCATTCGAACTGGCCGCTGAGCCAGCTCCGCAAGAACTCCACGCGATCGGCCGCCGCGGATCGCAGCGCCGGATCCAGAAGGGCGGCGATCTTGCCCGTCAACTGATCCTCGCTCTGCCGCTCGAAGTCGTCGATCTCGGCCTGGATCATTTCGGCGGCCGTGTCCGCCGCGGTCTGCAGATCCGTTCCACGTTCCTTCTTGAGGACGACCACGAGATTGTGCACGTCCCCGAGGTTGTACTCCTTCTCACAGGAGAAGAGGTCGTTCATCCACAACGAAGCCGAGGACAGGGAGGCGTCCAGCTCACTGAAGTCTTCCGCGGTGCAGGGGCCTTCGGTGGGAAGCTCCCAGCCCTGTGCCAGTTCCAGCAGATCGAGATAGGGCATCAAGGCGCAAGAACGCAACTCGATGTACTCCGCGACCCCGGGCGTCCGCTTGTCGCGGCGGTTGGCCGCCTCGTGGACGCAACGCCCGAGGAACAGCGAAAAGTGCGCGACGAACTTGGCGCGCCAAGCGACACTCGACTTCGCGCACGTCCGCGCCCAGATGTCCGCATAAGCGCGTGCGAATGAAGAGCCGCTGTGCGCGACTTCCCCGCCGTCCACCGGGAGCCACGACACGACTTCGTCGCACATCTCTCGCAGCCGGACCGGGTCGACGCGGGCTTCCGACTCGTCGAACACGTCGTCCAGGAGCAGGTTGCACGCCATCCATTCGGTCATCAGGTCGAGGATTTCGGCGTCGGCATGGGGGAATGTCCGGCCGATGAGCGTTCCGATGAGCGAATCGTCGTAGCGCTGCTTGTCCGCATCGGTGGTCACGAGCCCATACCTGCGAACGAATTCTCTCCCGTGTTCCTCCGCGCGCTGCGCGTGAACGTTCAGTCGAGAGGGAAAAGGCATGGTGAACCGGCGGTACTGCAACGACACGGAATTCCCCTTCGGCTTCAGCGAACGTGAATGCGGGCGGTGGAATCGACTCGTGCACGGGCCGGATTCAGGTGGCCGACCTTAGGGCGGAGCGCGACCCGCCCGCCAACGGACGTTCCAGCGGACGGAACGCTCCTGCTGGCGGGTCCGTTCGCCGCGGACGGCGTGCTCAGAGACGTGACTCGCGTGCTCAGGGACGTGACTCGCGTGCTTGGATGCCGCACACGGATGTGCGGTGTCCAAGCACGGGAGTTCCGTCTCCAAGCACGCGAGATTCGGTCAGGTCGCCTTACCTCACGGGGCGCACGACCGGACCGGGATCGCCAGCACGTACCAATGCACGTCGAGGCCGTAGCGGCGTTCGCCGTGAACCACCGGTACCGGAGGGGTGTCACGCCGGAGGCCGAGAAGCGTGGCCGGCAGCCGCCGGCTTCCCATGTTCGTTTCGAGCGATCGCCGGTTGATGATCGGCGGCTGGGCGAACCTCTCCAAAGCCAATCGGTCGCCGAAAACAGCTCGGTCGACGGGGTCGTGCAGGACCAGTCCTTGGATCGAGTAGATCCAGCCGACGAGGAACCGGATCTCGGCCTCGGCGCATCGCCGGATCACTTCCGTGAATCCGGTGTGCCTGGCGGCCCCCGCCGCCCCCTGCCCCGCCCATTCCGGCAAGACCCCGCCGTAGTCGAACGAAGCCGTGGAAAGTGGGCCCGCCTCTGCCATCTCGTCGTACAGTTGGCGGTCGTAGATCTCGTTTCCCGGGGCATCGAGTACCGGGATGATCCAATCACTCCCGGGTAGCCGGTAGACCCGCTGTGCGACGGCTTCGAACCGGCCACCGTCGTCCGCCAGGTGCGGTGCGGCTTCGGCGACGACGTAGTCATCCGAGAGGATCCACCTCCCGATCTCCTCTGTGCCGAGCTTCTCCAGAAAGCCGCCCTCGTCCTCCCACTCCGAGCGTTTCATCTCGAACACGCGCTTCGCTTCGAGCGGGTCTTTGTCCCAGCCCGCGGCCAGATCCAGCATCGCCGAGACGATCGCCGGGGACCGGTGGACCGCGCGATACCTGTCCAGTAGACCTCGGGCGATCTCGCCGTCGTGGTCACGGGTGACTATTCGGGTGGCCCATCGCAAGGGCTCGGAATCCGTTTTCATCGGTCATCTTTCTTCGCGGGCGTTGGAAGTGGACTTCATGGAGCGAACGCCAGGTACAAGCCCAGCGCGAGGAAGAAGCATCCCGACAGCAGGTCGATCGGGAAGACGATCCGGCGATACAGCCGTTGGAACGGTTCGCTGGAAAAAGCGATCGCGACGAGGCAATACCATGAAAGCGCGGACAGTGCCAGCGCGGTGACCGCGGAAATACGGGTGGTCAGTGGCACGGAAAGAGGCAACACGGTCGCTGTCAACGCGCCGAAGAAGAGCATCGCCTTCGGGTTCGTGACGATGGTGAGTATTCCTCGCAGATATACGCGCGAGCCGGAGTGAGCGACCGGGTTCGGCTCGGAATGGTCGGTGGTGCGCAAACTACGGAGGATTCGCAGCCCTAAGTAGCTCAGGTAAAGGCCGCACACCAGCCGCATGAGGCGATACGCCGCTCCTTGTACAGGAAGGAGATCGCCGAGTAGCAGGACAGAGATCCCAGCCAGCGTCGTACTGCCGGAAGCGACACCCAATGCGGCCATCAGGGCGGACTTGCGGGAGGTCGCCGAGGCGGTATGTGCCACGTAGAGGAGATTGGGTCCGGGGGTGACCGCGGCGGCGAAATAGATCCCGACCGTCGCGCCTACCGTTCCGAACAAGGACACGTGAAACCCGAAATGGACGAGTGGGGGAAGCTCGGAGTCGGTGAGGCTGACATTTTCTCATTTTAAGGTTGATTTCACGGTTGGCACCGAATGCTGAAGAATAGTAGGGAGTTCACTCGCGAAGGCGGGACACCTGGGTGGTGGATCGTCGGCGACGTTCCAGGGCGTGGTACGCGAGGTGGGCCTCGGTGGACGTGGCCGTCTACCGTCCCGGAATCTGCGGGAATCAGTGAGGAGCAGGACAGTTGTCGAATATCGTCATCATCGGTGGTACTTCCGGGATCGGCCGTGAACTGGGCGAGTACTACGCGGGGCACGGGCACTCCGTCGTGGTGACCGGGCGGGACGCCGAACGGGCGGAGGAGATCGCCGCCGAGATCGGCGGGACGGTACGAGGCATCGCCGTCGACCTCGCCGATCCGCCGGGCATCGCCGGCGCGCTGGCCGGGGTCGGGCCGGTCGATCGGCTCGCGCTCGTCGGGATCCAGCGTGACCGGAATTCGGTGAAGGACTACGACGTCGGCGGCGCGGTCGATCTCGTCACGATGAAACTGGTCGGGTACACGACCGTCGTGCACGCTTTGCTGGACCGCCTCACCCCCGAGAGTTCGGTACTGCTCTTCGGTGGGATGGCGAAGGATCGGCCGTACCCGGGTTCCACGAACATTTCCATCGTCAACGCCGGGGTGCTGGGGATGGTGCGCACCCTCGCCGCGGAGGTGGCGCCCGTGCGGATCAACGCGATCCATCCCGGAGTGGTAGGGGACAGCCCGTACTGGGCGGGCGCGGCCGACCTGCTCGAAGGCGTGCGGGTCCAGACGCCCTCCGGCCGGCTCGTGACCATGGGCGAGGTCGTCGAGGCCTCGGTGATGTTGCTGGAGAACCGCGGGCTCAACAAGGTGAACCTGACCATTGATGGAGGCTTCGCCTGACTTCCTCGAACAAACCGACGGGACGTGGCGGTACGGCGGGTCGTGAGTGGCGATTCGGGTTCTAACCCGAATCGCCACTCACGACGTTCGTCAAATGCGCGACGTACGGTCCAGGCCTGTCGTCACCAGGCGCGGAAGCGCACTTGCTGTTCGGGTTCGAGAGCGACGTCTTCGCCCGTGATCGTCCGGCCGTTGTGGATGAGAATGGCATAGTGGTCGGGGAAATGTGAGGCGTCGAAGCCGAGCACGGTGCCGAGGAGTTTGGTGCCGATCCAGACTTCGTCACCTTGGTCGAGCACGCCGGCCCGGTCGATTTCGGCGAAGCCCAGGAAGCCGACGTCGTCGATCGGCGCCCCGGGGTCGGTGTGAGTCGTGGTGACGAGTTCGTGGATCTCGCCGGTGCGGACGCATCGGCTCGCGAACGGTTCCAGGCTCATGCCCCTGTCGTCCCGGCGGTATGCCAGCACTTTGACCAGTGTGCCGGTGACCTCGCGCTTCGATCCGTTGTCCCGCAACAGCGTTCCCTTCGACGTGGTTCGGCAGGTCAGAGCGGGCCTACGGATCGGCTCGGAAATCGCCGCTCGCGAAACGGCAGAACTTCGCCTCGGCGATCACCACGCGAGCCTTCCGCCGAAGTGGTCGAGACGAGGGACTCGGCGAAAGCGGCGGCGGACAGGCGGGAGATTTCCCGGTGGCGGTGGAGATCCACGACCAGAACACTGTGTTCGCGGGCGGCGGCCTCCTGCCGCCAGATCAGCTTGTCCGCGACGGCGAGATGCGTGTACCCGGATTTCGCGGGCAGGAGGTCCAGCAGATCCTCCGTAGTGGCACCGTCGTAGTCGGGATCGTCCACCAGCCGGACCTTCGCCGAACTGACGTCCCGCGCCCGCTGGCGAACGAGTTCGCAGAGGTCGTCCCAGGCCCATTGGTCCGCGAAATTCGTGCGTACCACCAGAGTGCCGCGGCCTCTCGGCAGCATGTGGAAACTCCCGTCCCATCGTCGGTTCCGGTCGCGGGTTCCAGCGGATCGCCGCGGCGAGAATTTGTAGCACCGTGGCCGGTGCGCAAAAGGCATTCGGCCTGGGAATGTCGAGCAGGTAGAGGGGATTTCTTCACGAACCCCGGCCGCTGAATATCACTGTGCGTAAGCAAGGCTGGGGTCTGTCGGGTGCCATCTCCGTGTCGAGGGTGATCAGTCCTCGTCGCTGGACCGGAAGCTTGTGAGCACTAAAGGGGCCGTGGCCAGGTCGGCCGGGCCGCAACGGCAAAGAGTGCAGTCCTGGGAGAATTTCGGACATCAGCGGCGGTTACGCCGGGTGACTCGTGCCAGGATCAAGCCGTCCCGAATCAGTGATCTTGCTGGAGCGTCTGCTGAACCTGCCGACCGAACCTCAGCGCCGGCGACAACTTCACTTTGTCGGCGAGTTCTAGAATGAGGCGAATTCATCATGACATCAGTCGTTGATTCCCAGGCGCGATCGGCCGACGTCCTGCTGGAATCGGCAGGTCTGCCCGCCGGGGATCGCCGGCTTTTCCGGCAGTACGGATGGGGACCCGCTCGCGCCGTTCCCCGCGAAGCGGTCCACAAGGCGATCGAGCGGCACGCCGCCGTCGATCCAGCGGCGATCGCGGTCGAACACGAGGGCCGGGTTCTCACCTACGGAGACCTCGATCGGCATGCCGATCGGCTGGCCGCCCATCTCGTCGCGCGAGGCGTGCGGGTGGGGGACAACGTCGCCCTGGTCCTGCGGCGGGGTATCCCGATGGTCGTCGGCATCCTGGCGAGCCTGAAGGCGGGGGCCGCCTACGTTCCCCAGGACGGTCGTGTCACCCGTCCCGTCGCCCTGAAGCACATCCTCGCCACAACGCGCGCGCGGCTGGTGCTCACGCAGTCCGACGTGCCGGTGGCGCTCCCGAGTGGACAGACCAGCCTCGACATCGACTCGTTCATGGACCAATGCGAGGACTTCGCGCCCGTGAACGTCGACGTGCCGCCCGAGCGCGGTTGCTATGTCCTGTTCACCTCGGGCACGACAGGGATGCCCAACGGTGTCGTGGTCACCCATGCGAACGTCGTCAACCTGCTTCACTCGGAGCCCGGTGACCTCGGGATCCGGCCGGGCACCGTGGTGGGGCAGATCCTCAGCATCGCCTTCGACATGGCGGCATGGGAGATCCTGGGCTGCCTCACCCACGGCGGCACCCTGCTGATCCGCGGCGACGACATCGAGGAGACGGCTCGCCGGGTGGACGTCCTGGTCGCGACGCCGACCATTCTCGCCTCGCTGGATCCGGACCGGTGCGAACGGGTGCGGACCGTCGCCGTCGCCGGGGAGCCCTGCCCGCGGCCGCTGGCCGACAGTTGGGCGCGGACGAAGACGTTCTACAACGGCTGCGGGCCGACCGAGGTGACGATCGTCAACACGATGCAGGCGCACCGGCCCGACGCCGACCTGCTCACCATCGGCAAACCGTTGTCGAACAACACTGTCTACGTCCTCGACGAGGTCGGCCGGCCTTGCCCGATCGGGGAGATCGGTGAGATGTGGGCGGGCGGTGACTGTGTCTCGGCGGGCTACCTGGCCAACCCCGACCTCAACGCCGCGCGCTACGCGCCGGACCCGTTCCTCGGTGGTGGCCGGATGATGTTCCGCACCCGGGATCTGGCGCGCTGGACACCCGACGGGCAGCTGGAGCACTTCGGGCGCACCGACGACCAGGTGAAGATCCGTGGCTTCCGGGTGGAACTCGACTCGGTGTCCGCGGTACTGGAGCAGGTGCCCGGGTGCACGAGGGCGGTCACGCTGAAACTCGACAGCCGGACCCTGGTGGCGTTCGTGCAGCCCGCGACGGTCGATCCTGAGGCCGCCCGGCGCGCTGTCGCCGAGACGCTGCCCTACTACTGCACACCGGAAGTCGTCTACCCGGTGCCAGAGCTGCCCATGACGTCGCGGGGCAAGATCGACAAGCGGCTGCTCACGGACCTGGCACGGAACAAGGAGAACGCAGGATGACCGCGCTGGGCGAGCACACGGGGAAGATCGTGCTCCCGGAACCGCTCCCGCCGCTACGCCGGATGTTCAAACATCCGATGCTGATGCACCACAACCGGCTGGCCGTCTCGGTCCTGGTGATCAACCTGGTGGTGCTGGGCTTCGCGCTACCCGGGGGGATCACCGCGGATTTCGCGGCCGACGCCTCGTTGGCCAACTTCACGCTCGCCGTGCTCATCCGGCGTCAGCGCCTGATCAACCTGCTGTTCCGGCTCGCCACCGCCGCGCCGGTGACCTGGCCGCTGAAGGTGCGCTGGACGCTGGGCAAGGTTTATCACTTCGGCGGTCTCCACGTCGGCGGCTCCGTGGTCGGATCGCTGTGGTTCGCGGCTTTCGTCGTGCTGGCCACCGTGCAGGGCGCGCCGACGGCGGTGCTGGTGCTGGCCTACACCTTGACGGCCTTGCTCGTCGGGATCCTCGTCACGGCGATGCCGAAGATGCGCGTCAAATCCCACAACCGGTTCGAATTGACGCACCGTTTCGGCGGATGGCTGACCCTGGTTCTGCTGTGGGCGCTGGTCATGACCCGGATCGTCCACAGTGGAGAACCGCTGCTCACTGCACCGCAGTTCTGGGCGCTGATCGTGCTCACCGTGGCCATCGCGGCACCGTGGACCCGGTTGCGTCGGGTCCCGGTCTCCATCGAACGGCCGTCGTCGCATGTCGCGCTGACCCGGTTCACCCACGGCCGCAAACCCTTCGCCGGATCGTCCACCGCGATCAGCCGGTCACCCCTGCGGGAATGGCACTCCTTCGCCAACATCCCCGCGCCGGACGAGCACGGTTTCCGGCTGACCATCTCGCGCGCGGGAGACTGGACGGGCAAGTTCATCGACGACATGCCGTCGCATGTGTGGGTGAAGGGCATCACGACCGCGGGTGTCGCCAACATCGAAACCCTGTTCCGCAAGGTCGTCTACGTGGCGACAGGCAGCGGGATCGGGCCCTGCCTGCCGCACCTGCTCGCACAGGAGGTTCCGGCGCTCCTGGTTTGGGCGACCCGGAACCCGCGGGTGACCTACGGGGACGGACTGGTCGACGAGATTCTGGCCGTGCAGCCCCATGCGCGGATCTGGGACACCGGAGCGCACGGGAAACCGGACATGGTCGAGCTGGCTTATGCCGCGTACCGGGATTTCGGCGCCGAAGCGGTCATCTGCATCTCCAACAAGAAACTCACCTGGCAGGTCGTCCATGGTCTCGAACGCCGGGGGATCCCGGCCTACGGCGCCATTTGGGATTCCTGATCCGACCAACCACAAAGGACACATCATGCGAGTGAGGTTCGAACGCGCCGGGCGAGTGGTCTGGGCACATCTGGACCGCCCCAAGGTTCTCAACGCGCTCGACACCGCGCTGATGGAGGAACTGGTCGGCACCCTGAAGCCCCTGGACGAGGATCCGGAGGTCGGCTGCTTCGTGATCACGGGATCGGAGCGCGCCTTCGCCGCGGGCGCCGACATCTCCGAGATGGCGGACAAGACCGTCTCCGACATGGTGTCGGAGGACTATTTCGGGGGCTGGGAAGCCTTCGCCGCCCTGCGCACGCCCAAGGTCGCGGCCGTCTCCGGGTTCGCCCTCGGTGGCGGCTGTGAGCTGGCGATGATGTGCGATCTCGTGATCGCCGCCGACACCGCGAAATTCGGCCAGCCGGAGATCACCCTCGGGGTCATCCCCGGTATCGGTGGCACCCAGCGGCTCACCCGGCTGGTGGGCAAGGCGAAGGCGATGGACCTGATCCTCACCGGACGGCTGATCGACGCGGTGGAAGCCGAACGTATCGGCCTGATCTCCCGGGCGGTCCCGGCGGACACGCTCCTCGCCGAGGTCACCGAGGCCGCCACCCGGATCGCGGGGTACGGCAAGATCGCCGCGATGGCGGCCCGTGACTGTGTCGACCGGGCACTCGAGACGGGGCTCGCGGACGGTATCCGATACGAACGCCGCGTGTTCCACTCGCTGTTCGCCACCGCCGACCAAAAAGAAGGAATGCGGGCGTTCCTGGACAAGCGGAAGCCGTCTTTCGAAGGGCGTTGACGCTCGACCGACTTGTGTATGGGTGGTTTCGGGATCGGGCCGTTCCGGCGGCCGTGGCATTTCACAGGGCTCATCTTGCTGTGTCGCGAAAGCCACTTTCGCAACCTTCAGCGGTGTGAAAGCCACTTTCGCAACGTGCACCGCGCTGACCAAAGCCGCGGCGACCACGTCCAGCGGTAGACCACGTGACAGACCCGGTAGGTAACCAAATACGAGTCCGCCAGAAGCCGAATCGCCACTCACAACCTCCGCTTACGCGACTTCACCAGGACCCTGATCCGTGTTCGTGAGGGAATACCCTTTTTCCGGAAACCTTCGAAATCGGGATGAGCACGTGTCGTTCAGCTCCGGTTAATCCGTCACCGGACGCACGGAAACATTCCCGCGCCATGCTGATGGCATGACCACGTCGTTGCTTTCCGCGAACGTGCCCGAACTCGAGCGGTACGCCCGTCATCTCGAATCCGTGACCTCCGCCGACCTGACCGGCGTCGCCAGGGGTATCTCCGGGCTCGGCGGTGGACAGGTCGGCGCGTTCGGTGTCTTCGCCGCCCAGGCGCTCGGTGTTCCCTGCCGGGTGGCCCTCGCCGGGCTCGGCGACCAGGTGACCGACCTCGCCACCCGCATCTCGGAGCTCGCCGGCGCGGTCCGCGACGCCGCGCACGACGTCGAACGCACTGACGAGGAGAACGCGGCCGAGTTCGCCCGTTTCGCGTGGCGCTGATGGGACAGCTGCAGATCGACCCGGCCACCTGGTCGGCCGGAGCCGGGATCGTCGACACCGGGAACTATCTCGCGACGACCATCAGGCAGGCGCACGACCGCGATCAGGCGGTAGTGGCGGCGGAGCTCGGGATCGGTGTCGTCGCACTGACCCTCGACACCGCCGCCATGGTGCTCGACCCACTGGGCAAGCTGATCGCGGCCGGTCTCGGCTGGCTCATCGAGCACGTAGCTTTCCTCCGGGCGCCGTTGGACCTGCTCGTCGGGGACCCACCCGAGATCAAGGCCATGGCGGACCGGTTGCACCGGCACGCCGAGGACGTCCGCCTCGCCGCCGAGGACCTGGACAAGGCCACCCGGACCGCGACGGGCGACTGGGAAGGCGAGACAGCCGAGTCCTTCGCCGACGTGCTGTCCGCCTTCCGCACCCGGCTGGACTCGGTCAGCGAGTCGATCGAAACGGCCGGGTACGTGGTGGAGACGACCATGGCGGTGATCGCCGCCGTACGCGCGCTCGTCCGGGACATCATCACCTCGGTCCTCGGCGACATCATCGCGACCGTGGTGGTGGCCCTCGCGCTCGCGCCGTTCACCTTCGGCGCGTCGCTGGTCGTGGGGACCACCCGCTGTGTCGCGCTCGCGGCGCTCGGGGTCGCCAGTACGCTCGCGAAGATCTCGCTGTTGCGGGGCTTCTGCGGCCGCTCGGCGAGCCGACTCGACGAGCTGGCGGCTCCCGCGCCGGCGGCGAACCCGCGTCCGCAGGCTTCCTCCGGCTCCGCGCTGGCGAACTTCGAAGCTCCGTGGCTGAAGAAGCACGAGCAATGGCTCGCGGGGCACGGACTCGCCGACCCGAGGCGCAAGGCACGATTCCTCGAACACTGGATGCGACAGCACCATCCGGAGACGTTCCGGGTGCTGAAGTCGCTCAGTGACGCGAAAAGCAGTTCGAACTACGTCGGACTGGCCGACAAGGCCGCGATCACCTTCGGACGGCAGATGACCGACATCCGCAGCCAGGCGGAAGCGGCCTGGCTGGAATCGGAGAAGCAGTGGAACGCCGCGCATCCGGACGCGGCAGCCGCATCAGGGCGGTGATCACGGCTCCGGATCCGGCGCGCGCAGGCCGATCGCACGCAGGCCGTCGGCGTCGGTCCGGAACGAGACGAGCTCGGAAGCCGTCCTTTCGCCGGTCCAGTCCGCCCGTTCGGCACCCCGGTACTCCGGGGTGATCCGCCAGGTCACCTGGGCGCGGACGCGGTACAGGGGGCCGGAGGTCTTCTCGTTCCGGTCGGAGACGACTCCGGTGGAGCCGACGCCCGTGGTGTTCATCCAGCCCAGTACCGGCCCGACCGCCCGGACCTCCGGAAGGTCGACCAGCGAGGTCCCGGGGATCAGCCCCTCCGCGATGCTCTTGCCCGCCGTGGCCGTCTTCGGGAACAGGCTCGCGTTGAGCGTGCCGAACAGGGTGCTCCACATCGGCCCGGTCGCGGTGTCCTGGCGCACCGAACGGTCCTTCACCTCGGTGACCGCGATCTCGGCGGCGTCCTTGGCCGAAGGCCGGACCCATGCTTCAGCGAGTTCCGCGCGGATCACCAAGGCCGACAACGGATTCCGCTGCGCGAAGCCGGCCGCGTAGAACGGGTCCGCGTCCAGCCCCTCGATCCGGTGGCCCGCGTTCGTCAGTGCCTCGGGGAGTGCGGCGGCGAGGGCCTCCGGGGAAACGGCGCTCGCCAAGACGTCGCGGGCGGCGGCCGCTTCCGACGGCACCCGGGGAAGCTGGGCGCCGGTCTCCTCCGCGACCTGCACACCTTCGAGGATGTCCGTCACGACATTGGCGACAGCACCACCCAAGACATCGACGTAGGCCTTCGCGGGTAAGGATCCGATGACACCGGCGGGAACCTCTTCGCCGATTTCCGCGACGAGGGTGCGGCTTCGCGCCGAATCCGGCAGCAGGAGGTCCGGTGCCCGGTACAGCGTGGGGGTCCCGGTGAAGTAGTCGGTCAGGCCGCCGGTGAACGAACGGACGGCCCGGCCCAGGCGCGCCGTCCGGCGCAACTCGACGGTGAACTCGACGTCGTGCCGGTAGACGGCCGCGTCACCGGAAAGGGACGCGGAGCCGGTCGTCTGGGTCTTGCCGGTCTCCGTCGTGGTGAGTGTCGTGTTCCCGGACAGACCGCTCTGGCCCGACGGGTTGATGCCGCGGATCAGTTTGTGCGGCAGGTACAGCGGCATACGGAAGGCGAAGTTGGCGCTGTGGGACACGGTTTCGGCGTGGACCTGGTCCTGGGACTTCGCGTCGCGTGTGGTGAGCACGTCCGACCAGCCCTCGGTGGTCCGCTCGAAGACACCGGGCAGCACCCGGGCCTTGAGGACGAGTTCGATGTCGGTGGCGCCGAGAGGGCCCGCGAAGGAGTCGTTCCAGCTCCGGCCACCCGCGACGAGCCGGGGCATCAGCTCCTCCAGCCGCCGGGGCGCCAGATCGGGCAGGACCTGGGTGAGCAGGGCGTCCACGGCTCGCCGGTCACCGGCCCCGAAGACCAGCTGCCCGGCCTTCGCTCCCGCCCACGAAGCCAGGGCGAACCAGGACGGCGGCGCGGCGGCGGGCGTGACCAGCTCGGACAATCCCCGCTCGATCGACCCGATCAGCCGCCAGGTGGTCTCCGGCCGCACGGACATCGCGTCGCCCGGGTCGTAGGCGTGGGGCCGCAGGAGCCGGTCGTCCGTGAGGGACGCGGTGACGGGACCGTCGGTCTTCAGGCCGAGCTGGCCGATCTCCTCGGCCGGGACCCAGAGCTGGACGGTGTCGCGCCGGTGAGCTTCGGCGTGGACCGGGGCACCCGAGGTCGTCGAGTCGTAGGGGCCTGCTCCGAAGTGCCGGTGCTCGCGGGCGGAAAGGTGCACGGTCGCGTCGTAGGTGACCAGATAGGCGTCACCGGAGTAGGTCGTGCGCCGGGAGCGTTCGTGTTCGGCGCGGTCGGTGACGCCGTGGGACTCGCTCCCGAACCGTCCGTATCCCAGTTGCGGGAAGGAGTACAGGTTGCCTTGGGAGTTTCCCGCGATGCCCGTCCGGCCGTTGCCGTAGGTGTATCCGCCCCGGGTTCGCTGGACACCGTGGGAAAGGGAGGTCCCGGTGCTCGCGGTGAAGGTCAGGGTGACTTTCCGAGGCGGCCCTTCGACGCGCGGATTGAACAGCTCGATCGCCAGGCCGGCTTCGCCCAGCCGTTCCCCGAAGCCGACGAAGTCGCCCTCGCTCCGCCCATAGCGGTGTAAGGGCATCCGGTAGGTGCCGGTCACGACCTGGTCGAGGTCGGCGGCCAGCCGGTCCCTTCCGGCGAACATGTGGAGCTGGTGTTGCGCCAGGTGCTGGCCCTTGAGGCCGTCGAACATCTTGTTCGCCAGATAGCCGGCGATCCCGGGTGGCAGGTCGAGACCGTGGACGGCGAAGTGGTCCGGCAAGGTGCCCAGTGTCCAGTCACGCGGAGCGGTCGGTGTGGCGCTTTCGACCCTGGCGAAGGGGGTGTTGCCGTCGGCGCCGGGTGACTCGAACGACGTTCGCCCGCCCACCGTCGTCTCGGCCAGTCCTCCGGACACGAAGAAGGTCGTCGACCGGGCACCTTCGCGGATCGTCACCTGATATCCGACGTGGCGGGAATGACCGGTGACGCCCGCGGACGACCAGCCGTGTCCCTGTCCCGATTCCTTCGTGACGCCAAGTTGTTTCGACACGTTGCCGAACGACCGGTTGGCGCCCCCGGACAGCTCGTAGCTGCGCACCATGGCCGCCGAACCGGCGCCGATCACGAGACCGCCGCTTCCCCCGGCCGTGACGGAGCCTTCGGCCGAGGCGGTCTGCTCGATCTTGCGTTTGCCGGTGACCTCACCGCTCAGCCCGTCCCGGGGTGGCTCCCGGACGTCGTTGCCGTGCTGGTGCCCGGACGGCGCCCCGACGGCACGGACGAGTACGTGGACGAGCTCGGAGGAGCGGTTGGTGAGGTGATGCGTCTCCCGCACGAGCAGGAACGACAGGCCGTCGCCGTTGAGGTCGGCCGAGCGAGCCTTGAAGCCGTCGGGGGAGACGAGGCTGTCCAGCAGCGCGATGTTGTCAGCTGAAGAGCTGTGTCCGGTGCGGCCGTCCTCCGTGCGCAGCACGCCTTCGGGAAGCCGCCTGCCGAGTTCGGCGCGGACGTTCTCGGCGCCGGGGAATCGTGTCTCCGCCGCGCCGAGAATCTTGCGCGGGTCGAAGGTGGCGGTGGCGACGCCGTCGATGGTGGCCGGTTCCGCCACCACCGACCATGTGGCCCGGCCCTCCGGGACGAACTGCTGGCCGCGCACCTCGCGGCCGTCGTCGAACCGGACGCGGATGTCGTAGGTGACGTCGCTGATCCGCGCCCGCAGTTCCCCGGTGGAGGACCAGGTCGTCGACGCGGTGGTCTCCTCGGTGCGGGTCGTCTCACGGTTCTCCGCGGCGGACCGGAAGCCGCTGACGTCGAACCGGAAATCGAGCCGGTCACCGAAGATCTCACTGGGCCTGTCGTGGATGCTCCACAGGAAACCGAATCCCAGCGAACCGTTGACGTCGAACGGACTTCGCGACGTCACCGTGGCGGAGGTCTCGGCGCGGTGACCGCGGCCCTGGGCGCTCACCGTGCCTTCCTTGGCGGCGTCGCCCTCCGATCGCGCCTTGGCGATGTGGTCACGGGCGTCGGACATGACGGCGGACAGTTCGACGACCGCGGTGAGCGCGCCGCCGGTGGCGCGCGGGAGCCGCAGGCTACGCGACAGCGTGCCACCGCTCAGCAGCCTTTCGCCTGCCTGGGACAGCGTCGCGCTGCCACTGAGTGACCGGAGGTCGGTGCGCGGCGCCGAACCGGGCGTGTTCATCGCCGCGGCCCAGGCGGGATCGTGCCTCAGCAGGTCCCCGATCGCGGTGAACAGCCGGTGATCGCCGCTGAGGAAGGTGGCCCGCGGCCCGGCGGGCCCGCCGGATCCGTCCGTGACCGGGTGCAGGTCATGCAGCGCTTCGGGCACGCTCAGCCCGACACCGCCCGGCTGGGTTCCCAGCGCGCTCTCGTCCGGCAGGCCGGGCCGGGCGAGGGTGATGGTGTGCTTCAGGTCGAACGGCTCGCCCGTCCAGTTGTCCGGCGGGGTCACCGAGGACGAGGTCTGCAGTTCGTCGGTGGCGGCGGTCCGCCAGCCGGGCAGCGACGTGACCCCCTTGACGCCGATCGAGGGATCGATGGTCCGCCAGGTGAGCGGCGGGGTCGCGACCGGGGCCGAGACACGGTCGGCGAGCGCGCCCTGCCGTCGAGGGGCGGAAGCGGCGTCCTGGGTCGCGGTGCCGTAGGCGCCACCGGAGACCATGTTGGTCGCTCGTGCCGGATCCGGCGAGCCGACGGTGCCGACGCCCGTGGCCGCCGCGGTGTTGTCGGCCGGACCGCCGCGGACGACCAGCTCGACGGCGTCCGGCCCGTGCCCGTCCGTCACGACATAGCCCTCGTGCGCGAACAGCTTGAAGTTGTCCCGCAACGTCAGGTCGGTCAGCGCGTCCAGGATGCGTTCCGTCCGTGCGGGCGGAACGTCGGCGGTCGTGAGCAGCTGCCGTACGTCCGCCCGGATCGCGGTTCCGTCCACCGATGCGGCGACCACACCGTTGGTGCGCGCGAGTGTGCGCACGTGTTCGGTCTTCGCGGACTGTGGCGGGGCGAGGGGCTGCAGTTCGACGTCGGGCGCCAGAAAGGATTCGAGGGCCGTACTGGACGAACTCGAACCGGCGTGATTCGAAGGCCCGGCCTCGTACCGGCTGTTGGAAGGCCCCGCTTCGGTCTCGGGATACCACTCGGACCGGCTCGCCGGGGCCCCGCCCGGCATTCCCGTGGTCCGCCGGGTCCCGAGTTCGTCCGCGAGAATCGAGGAACTGGCGACCGCCGTCTTGGAGTCCGTGTGGTGGATCTTTTCGGCGACGACGTCCTCGACGTCGTTGATCAGCTCCCGCAGCTGCCATACGGGAGTGGTCGCGACGCCGTCCAGGATGACCGGGATCCGGTGGTGCCGCGAAACGATGTGCGCTGCCTGCGCGTAGATCTCCTCCGCGTCGGTCTGGCGGAGCTTGCCCAGTTTCCGCCGGGCGCGTTCCGCTTCGGCGGCGACACGATCGCCCCGGGTGTAGGCGGGCGGCGGTGGTTCTTCGCGGGGCGAGGGGATGAGCAGCTGATGGCCTGGCGGCAGAGTGTCGCTGTACGCGGGCAAGTACTGCTTCGGCCCTTCGTTGTTCGCCGTTCGCCCGCCGGAACCGCCTGCCGCGCCGAGGAAACCTCCCCAGACCCCGCCTTTGCCGCCGGTCGCCAGATTGGCGAAGACGTTGCCTGCCGGGGTGGCGATCACCTGGCCGGCCACGTCGCCCAGCTTGCCCGCGATCAAGGTGCGGGGAGCGAAGACCTCGCCGGTCTTCCGTTCGCTCCGGGCGAGTGCGCGGATGCCTCGCGACGCCCCGTAGGCGACCCCGGCCGCGGCACCTCCGCCCATGCCGCCGAGCGTCGAGTAGCCGACCGAAGACCAGTCGATCTCGTCCCGGTCGGAGAACAGCATCTGTCCTATTTGGACGCCGAGGTCGAGGCCGCCCATGAACGCGCCGCCGGTGCCCGCGAGTATGGCGACGTTCTTGGCCAGATGCCCGGTCGCGACGGCGAGTTGCTTGACGGTGAGGCTCGTCATGCTCGTGATGAGCTTCTGCAGCACCGCCCGCAGCCCGACCTGTGCCGCCGCTTTCACTGCTGGGACGAGGAAGAAAAGCAGGGAAGAGAGCAAGGTGATGACGGTGGTCAGGGCCAGTGCCGCCATCGCGACGAAGATGATCTTCGTCTTCTGGACGTTGAGCGCCGCGGTTTTGGCCATGTCGGCGAGGTCTTCACTTCGTTCGGCCAGTTCGGTCAGTGCCGCCGAGACGTCACTCCGCAACCGCGTCGACCCGACCCGCGCGACGTCGCCGTCCATGGCGTCGTCGACCAGCCTCGCGCCGACCGCCACCGCGTCTTGGTACGCGCCGAGGGCGTCGGCGAAGTCCTGCCATGTGCGCTGGAGCGCGCGGAGCCCGGCTTCGTCGGACTCCGGCCATTCCATTCCCAGGCCGACCCGGAAGAAGGACTGCAGCTCCGGCGGCAACCGGACGCCCCCGCTCACTGGGCACCTTCGACGCTCGTCACCCGTTTAGGTAAGCACAGCCTTACCTAATTGTATGGCCTTTGTGGGCGGGATCATGATCGGGAAACGCGGGTATGTAGCGAGCCGGATGATCCCGATTTCGACTCGTCGTCGAGCGTGGGGAAGAGTTTCGAATGGGTTCTCGCGTCCCACGATTTCGCCCAGCGGGCGAATTGTTCCGGAGTCTGCTGGAGCGAGTTCGCGTACTTCCCGTCGCCGAGGACGAAGACCGGTTCACCGTCCGAGATCGCCGCTCCCAGTTGGACGCAGTGGCCCGGAGTCAGGACGACCGTACCGCCTCGCGCCCTCACCTCCATCCAGAACGCGGCCAGCGCGTCCGGGCTGGTGAGCTCTTCACCGAGACGGACCTCTTGCTCAGGATCTCTGATCAGTTCGTTCGCGCCGAACATCGTGCCGTCCGGCTCGAAAGCGAGGTGCGGCTGAAGCCGTGCGACATAGGAACTCCGGGTCACCCCGGTCAGCCGCCGAGCACCGCGGTCGACGACCAGCGGCGAGGTCAGGATCAGGCTCGTCAGCCAATCGCCGGGGATGACCTTGCGGGTCAGTACCGGCACCGAGACCGCCTGCAGGTCCGCGGCGGACAACTTCTGCATCGTCCGGCCCCAGCGGTCGCTCAGCGCGTTCCAAGCCTGTTTGGCCGAGGGGTCTGCCTGATTCGCGGACACCAACGCGAAAGCGGCCTCTTCGATGGCGGAGAACTCGGCTCGCGCGTCGCTGACGCGCTTGCGGACCATCGCTTCCAGCGTCCGGCCGAAGGCGCGGTCGCGTTTGCTTCGCGCGACCGGGTCCACCCGCAGGAGATCGCGATCGGTGGCGTCCGCCACGGCGCGCCCGACGGACAGCAACCCGGCGATGGTCGGCACCCGGCCGCGGACACCCGTGTCGATCGCGGCCGGAGCGCAGGTGTTGAGAAAGCGTTGTTCCTCGTGTCCCGTTCCGGCGAACAACGCTTCCACCAGCGCGGCCGGATTCCGGAGCAGGTGCCGATAGAGCGGATCGCCGGCCACCGCGGCCCGCGAGGAAGCGCTCAGGTTGACCAAACCGAGCGACGCGAGGCGCACGGCGAGGTGATCGCCGGGAGTGATCGTCATGCCCGTCGCCGCCGAGGTCGGCGCCCGGGTCGGATCCTGGCCTCGTGCGAGGTGAGTGGTGAGCTCGTCCAGCAGCTGGGTGAGCCGGGCGGGCGTGACCGGCTGGATCGTCCGCCGATCCACCGGAAGACCGCGTCTTCCCTGTTGCGGCTGAAGCATCTGCTCCCGGACGGGGACCAGGGACGCGGCCAGCACGGCTTCGTTGACCAAGGCGCGTACCCGGTCCACGACCTCGGCGTCACCGAAGGCGGCCAGAGTCTCGTTCAGGACGATCAGCTGCCCGCGGGCGGAGTCGGGCAGGGGGTGATGCTCAAGCCGTCCACCGGAGGCGAGTTCGCTGAACTCGGCCAGCCTGCCTTCGACCTCCGCCTTGGGGAGTCGAAGGCTCGCCAGACTGTGGGTTACCGAGTCGTACGCTTTGAACGCGGAGTCCTCGGCGGCGGAGCGGGTGACGGCAACGGAGGTCTCGACCACGACGTGGTGATGGCCGTCCGGTGTCACACCATCAGGGTTGTTCGCGATTTCGGCGTGGATCTCGATGTCTTCCAGCCGGACCGGACCGTCGGATCGGGTGGCGAGCTCCTCGGCCAAGGCGGCGCGAAGCAGTGCGCGCACCTGTGCGGCCCTCTGCAAGGACGCCGCACCCGGTCGCTCGCTGTAGGTGGTGACGGTGACTTCCAAACCGGGAGTTTTCCGCTCCGCGCGCGTCACCGCGGCCTGAGCGATCGCGCGCGCGGTCGGCCGAAGTGCCGCGAACCCGTCGGCGATCACGGTGGTGGCCGTCTCGGGGAACGACAGGCTGAGGGGAGGGACGCCCGGGGGCGCGCTCTCGATGGCCTCGATGCGTTCCCCGGTACGCCAAAGGTCGTCGAACGTGGTGACTACCTGCTGGGTGAACGACTGCGGGTCCGGCACGATCTCCGGCAGGAACGAGAGGTCCGGGGCCTCCGGAAGTGCCGGCCCGAGGGGGAGCTGCTCCGACGGCACACCGGCCGGGCTTTCGCTGTGATCGGGATCCATGGCGGTCATGAGCGCCAGCGCCATACCGAGATCGGAATGGCCGCTCCGCAGCCGGACGGAACCGGAAACGAGCTCGACCCACTCGCTGTCGGTTTCCAGACGGTCGTCCGCGGTGAACCACAGCCGTCCATCGGTCGCCACGACCGGCTCGTCGATGGCGTTCGACACGACAGGTCCCAGCTTCGCCGCTCCTCCCGGGACCGCCAGGACGAGCCGAGGAGAACCACCCGGAGGCAGTTCGGAACCGGGCACGCCGAACGTCGGGTTCCGTGCTTGGAGGACTTCGCCGAACGCGTCGAGGGGAACCGGGTCGGCGGTCCAGAGATCGACCGCGTCCTGACCGGCTGTCAGGGTCGCCGCCACGATCTCGGCTCCGGGATACCGCGGCAGGCTCGCCGTGGTGTGCAGCGCCTCGGGGATGCCGGTGCCCCGGACCGGGAAGGACCAGCCCCGCCCACCCGGACCGACGACGCTCTGGGCCACGAGCCGAGGGTCGTTGCCCGCGGTCACCGACAGGGTGCGGGTCCTGGCGTGCAGGACGACTGCGAGTTCTTCCGCGGCGCGGCTCAGCGGCAGCAGTTCCAGGAAGTCCAGCAAGTAGGCGAGCTCGGCTTCCCGGCCGGGGAAAGCGGGTGTGTGCCCGACCAGCCGAGGCTTGGTGAGCAGCTCGCGCAACCTGCCGTCGAGGGCAGGGTCTTCGGCCGCGAGCCGCAGCGCGCCGCTGACCTCGGCGCGCGCCTGCCACTCGGCCTCGGAGAGTCCGCCCGCCCAGAACCGGAATTCGACGCGGTCTCCGGGCTCGTCGTCGACGTTGCGGAAGCTGACCGCCTCGTCCTTGGTGGTGTTGAGGGCCCGGACATCGTCGGCGGAGGTGATGTCACTCAAGGCGAGTGGTAGCGCGTTCGGGCCCACCGGCTGGAGCCGGCGGTGCGGGGCATCAGGACCGGAGTGGTTGCCCAGCCGGTACAGGACATCCTCGAACACCTTGGTCAGCTGGGCCAGACGGCCGTAGACGGCGAGGTCGGGGCGCCGATCGAAGCTGACGTTCACATGGCCCCCGACCCCTCCGGCGTCCGGTTCCCCGCCGTCGGAGTTCCGGTGCGAACCGATGACGCGCAACGCTCGCTCGGTCTCCCTCCAGCTCTCAGGAACGCCCCGGAGAATCGGCGACCGCAGCTCCGCGCCCGCATCGAGATCGGGCTCCTCCACCAAGGTCCAGCGGGTGGGGTCGGTGTCGGTGTCGTCGAACCACGCGCCGCCGTTCCACTCGACGATCCCGTTCGTTTCCAGCAGCCTGCCCAGGGCGCCGATCTGCCCGCCGAAATCGGCACCGCGGAGCTGGAACTCGAATTCCAGCCCGAACCGGGCGTCCGGACGGCTGGTCACGCCGCCAGGGACACCCTCGGGATAGAACCGCAAAGGGTTCTCCCCACGCGTACCGGCGGAGACGGCCGCCTCGTGCAGTGTGATCAGCTGCCGCAGGCGGGCTTCCCGCAGTTCGGTGACCGCCTGCTCGAGATCCGCGATCCGGGCGGCCAGTCCCGCGAGATCCCGCGGCGACAGGCCAGCCGTGGTGATCCGGGCCAGTTCGGCGTGCTGGTCCTCGAGCCGTGCTCGCAGCCCCTGCGCGATGGACTCGGGCAGCGCCGCGAGATGCCGATTCGCTTGTGCGGCAAGGGCGGACAGGCGTGCGACGGGGTCCGGCTCGCTCGTGGACCGGGACACCGCAGGGGCCGTCCCGTCCGTGGTCGCCGGGCTGCCGGTGGAGATCCCGGCGGTCGCGCCGAGGGTGCGCGCACGGTGCTCCACGAGCCAGAGATTGCGGGGTTTCACCGAGGGAACCGGTAAGGCGGCCCGGCCGCTGGGGGCGTTCAGATAGTCGGCCAGGTAACGGGTGTACAAGCCATCATCGGACACCACCCGGCTCGACTTCGGGCCGCGCAGCGCCCAGGCGGTCGTTTTGTCCTTGCCGTGCAACCGGACGTATTCGTCGTGCAGTCCGGTGAAATGCCCGAACTCGTGGGCGAGGGTGAGATCGTCGATGTCCGCGGGCCAGTGCAGCTGGTCGGCACTGGTGCCGGGGGTGGTGACCGTGACGGTACCGTGGGCGCGACCGGAGGGATCGTGCTCGACGCGGAGGTGGAACGCGTCACCGGTGGGCAGGCGGTAACGGTGGTTGTAGACCCGGTCGAGGGCTCCTTGCGCCCGGTCGAGATAGCGGGCGAGGCCGAAGCCGGGCGCGCTCACGAAGTCGAGCCGGACAGTGTACTCCTGCACCCACTTCCCCGGCCTGGCCTCGAAACGGCGGTAGTCGTAGGCGATGGGCTGCCACCACTGCTCGGTCGGGCGTCCCGGCAGGAGTTCGAGCACCTGCGGGCCGGTGTCCTCGGCGCGGACGATGACGGGTTCGACGCGGTCGCGGGCCGCGTCGAGTTCGGCGCGGGTGAGCGGCGCGGGGTCGGTCATCCAGTCCGCGGTGGCGGCGGTGCTGTGCCGCCAGCCGTGATCGTCGAGGATCGGGTGCCGGGCGGGCGGCAGATCCGTGGTGATGGTGAGCGGCTTCGCGACCGGGGACGTCGAGATCGGTGCGGGTGTGGACGAGCCACTGCCGCGTAGTTCCCAGTCCACCCGCAGTTCGACCTTGCCTGCCGCCACCTCGGGCACCTGCCGGACCTGGACGGTCGGATCCGGTGCCGAGGCATCGTCCCGCAAGCGGTGGGTCTGGTCTATCAGCTGCCGTTGGATCAGCTCGGCTCCGCTGGTGTCACCCGCCACCCGGAGTTCGACGGACGGTTGGGGAAAGCCACGTCGCGTGCGCAGGACCGACTGTTCGGCCAGATAGCGCACCAGTTCGGTCAACTTGTTCGCCTGTCCGGCGTCCGGTGCCCGCCCGGCCAGGGGATCGTCGAGCACCAGCTCCGGTGTGTCGGGGGCCGGGGTTTCCCGTACGGAAGTGGTCTCGGACCGTGGGATCGCGCGTTTCGCGAGAACGGTCTCGGCGAGATCCCGCGGCGGAGGCGGCGACGGCCAGTCGATCTCGTTGGGTCCGCCGGTGCGGCCGGAAGAAGCCCGCATCGTGATCGGGACGACCGTCTCACCCAGGAACTCCACGTGCCGGCCTTCGCGGGGCAGCAGAAGTGCCGCCGCCTCCGCAGGCAGCGACACGGTGGTGAATCCGTCGTGCTGATACCGGTCGGAGGTCATCGTGCGGACTCGTTCGCGGAGAAGCGGTGTGTCGGCGAAGTAGCCGAGCGCGGCCGACCAGATCGCCGCGGGTGTTTCGTGCCGCTCCACCAGATCCGCTACTTCGGTGAGGTGAAGATCGCCCTGGCGGTTCGCCAGCTCACGGACCAGGGTCTGGATCACTTTCGCGGTCAGCAAGGCCGTGCCGTCGGGATCCGCCGCCGTGACTCGAGGAGGCTCGGCTTCGTGGCCGCGTCCAGGCACCCAGCTGGAGAGCGAGTTGTGCGTGATACCTGTCAGCGGGGCGAACTCGCCGGTCCGATCCCGGAGCTTCGGGAACAGCTGGGGACCGGTGCGCCACAACACCGAGTGGCGCCGTGGCCGCCCGAAGCGAGTGACAAAGGATTCTTTCTCCGCCTTGGCGAGAACGTCCGGGAAGACCTCCGCCTGAGGCAGCCGGTAGCTCCTTTCGAGGACGTCCAGGTACACCCATCCCATGGGGTGCCCCTTGGCCCAGGCCAGGCCGTTGTTGTTCCACATCGTCTCCGGCACGCTCCAGGCCGCACCGGAGACACCGCTGACACCGAAGCCCAGCGGTGATTCGTGGACGCGGAGCAGGATGTCCGGGGTGAGCAGCCGGTCGTCACCGTCCAGGTACAGCCCGCCGAACCTGGCGAGTGCCTGTACTCGCAAGGTGTCGGACGCCGCGGCATAGCCACGCCGCGTCCCCTTCGTCAGCTCCGCACGATAGAACGAATCCAGTCTCATCGGCGCTTCGGCGTTGAACACCTCGTCGACATTCACCAGGTTGATGCCGTTCGACCTCGCCCAGCGCGCCATTTGACGCTCACCGGCGTAGGAAGCGTCGGACTCGTTCGCCAGCGCGGCTTCGAAGCGGCGCCGCGGAACATCGGTCCACAACACCGCCTGCCCGGCCAGTGTCCTGGCCGACTCCGCGAAACCTTGCTGGAAGATTCCCGTCGTACCGGCATCGGCGAGTGGCCCACCCAGCCAGATACCGTGCAGCAGCTTCGGGGTCTCCCTGCGTGCGGGTAGCGTGTCCCAGTCCAGTTCCTCGTGCTCCCAGTGCTTGCGGTCGCTGTCCGTCCATTCCGAAGTGAGCACGTCGGCCCGGCCGTCGGCAAGTGACTCCGGAGTCAGCGTGTCTTCGTCAGGGAAGGGACGGGTGAGATCCAGGCGCCGCAGGAGGGTCATTCCCTGCGCGACGCTCAGCAGGTCGTAGTCGATCTCGCTGAGTCCCTCCGGAGCTTCGGGCGGCCGGCCGAGACCGAACAGATCCGGGCCGAGCATCGGATCGAACGGGCGGCCGCCCGCGGCGGCTTCTCCGAACAGATCGAGCCGGTCGCGGATGCCCGCCACCAGAGAAGAGGGCGCGGCGGGAAGAAGGGAGACCGCCGCCGGTGAGGTGGGCCCGGTCGGCAAGGATGCCTTATGCCGTTTGGCACCACCGAATCGCCCGGCTTCGGCGTCATTGTCGAGACCACGTTTGACATCCGGACCGACACCGAGGAAGAGGGTGTTCGCGACGAAAGGATTCCGCGTGGTGATGGTGCCATCGGGGGCGATGTAGAGGGGGGTGTCCAGATAGGCGGCGACGATGGTGAGGTGGTGGAGGGCGGGGTGTCGGTAAAGGTGGTTGATGAGAGTGGTGTGCTGGTCGAAGGTGAGGTTGCAGGCCCAGAGGTTGAGGGTGTTCTTCGTGTTCCAGGTGATGGGAAGGGCGGCGATCGTGTCGGCGAAATCCGCCGGGGAGTAGGGGACTCGGCTGTCGAGGTGACCGGGCAGGTAATAGGTGTCTTCGGTGGTGTCGTGGTGGGCGAGGACGTGGACGACGTCGGCGTCGGAGTGGGCGAAGGCCGCATTGACATTGGGGGAGTAGGCGGGGTCGACGAAGGCGACGCCACTGTCGCGAGGGAGGGGGATCGCGTGGACGACGACACCGTTGCGAGAGAGGGGGATCGCGTGGACGACGCCACCGTTGCGAGCGATCACCGGGACGGTGTGGGTTCCGGGGAGTGGTTGGTCGGTGCGGATGGTGAGGATGGTGGTGGCGATGTCGCGGAGTTTGGTGGTGGTGCCGGTGATGTGGTTGACGCGCATGTGGCGGATGAGTGTGGTGGTGGCGTCGGGTGGGGTGAGGTTGAAGAGTTCGGGGTTTTTGAGGACTAGGGTGCCGG
>NZ_BNAY01000016.1:119693-133180 GCF_014654365.1 Amycolatopsis oliviviridis | reverse complement strand
CCACGTCGTCGAAAGGATGACAATGACCGAGGCTGATTTCGCGCGCCGGTCGCGTGCCCTGTACGAGGTGGTGATGGCGGCCCGCTCCAGTGCCGTCGAGCCGGCGACGCTCTTGGCCGCGCTGGAGTCCTTGCGGGTGTTACGAGAGGAATTCGCCTCCTGGGAACCGGAACTGATCGAGGCGGCCCGCGCGGAAGGGGTCAGCTGGGCCCTGCTCGCCCCCGCGCTGGGAGTCGCCAGCCGTCAGGCGGCGGAACGCCGGTTCCTGCGATTGCGGCCCTCCGACGGGGGAGAGCGGACGGGCGAGGCACGGGTCGACGCCGAACGTGACCGGCGCGCGGGCGATCGCGCGGTCGCGGAGTGGGCTCGGCGCAATTCGGCGATGTTACGACAGGTGGCCGGGCAAGCCGGCGCGCTGGAGGGACTGAGTGCGGAAGGCAGGAGAAGCGCCGACAAGCTCACCACGGCACTTGGCGAGAACGACGCGGCCGATCTGCTGACCCCGCTGGCGGACCTGCGAGATCACCTGACGGCCGATCACCTCCACCTCTCCGACCGCCTGGGCGCGATCACCGAACACACCGGGCAAGTGCGGCAAGACGCCCTGGACAGCCGTCGGCGGCCCACGACCTGACGCCCGTCATCCGCGACGAGGCCCCAGGCCGGTGCGTGGGGTTTCCCCTGGCGGGCGGACGGGTACGTGGCGAAGGTGCGGATCGTGATCACCGGTGCCACCGGCAATGTGGGAACCGCCCTGCTCGGCACCCTCGAATCCGGCGGCGACGAACTGGTCGGCGTGGCCAGGAGGCTGCCCGACACCACGGACGCGCCATACCGAGCGGCGAGCTGGTGCGCGAAGGACCTCGGCGAACCCGACACCAGAGGTGAGCTGGCCCGGCTGCTGGAAGGCGCCGACGCGGTCGTCCACCTCGCCTGGGCGATCTCGCCGGTACGGGACGACCCGCCGATGTGGCGCACCAACGACCACGGGACACGCCAGCTGCTCGACGCGGTGGTGGCGGCCGGGGTGCCACGGGTCGTGGCTCTTTCCTCTGTCGCCGCCTACGCGCCCGCGCCGCGCTGGGAGAAGGTCGCCGAGGACTGGCCGTGCGACGGCATCGCGACCAGCGCCTACAGCCGAGGCAAGGCCGCGCTCGAAACCTTGCTCGACCGGTTCGAAGCGCGCCATCCCGAGGTCGGGGTGGCGCGGTTGCGGCCGTGCGCCATCCTGCAGCGACGTGCGGCGGGGGAGTTCCAACGCTGGTTGCTCGGCCCTGCCCTGCCTGCCCGGCTCGTCGGCGATCGGCGCCTGCCGATTCCACTGTGGACGGACTTGCGGGCGCAAGCGGTGCACAGCGCCGATGTCGCCGAAGCCATCCGGCTCGTGCTGAAAAACGGCTACACCGGAGCGGTCAACCTGGCCGCCCCCGGCATCCTCGATGCCGACGCGCTCGCCGGCCTGCTCGGCGGGTTCCGTGTGCCGGCGCCTCGGCCGCTCGTCCGCACGGCCGCGTACGCGGCGTGGCGCACGGGAATCCTGCCCTTGCATCCCGGCTGGCTGGATCTGGCCGACCAAGCACCCCTCGTGGACACCACGCTCGCCGAGACGATGCTGGGCTGGCGACCGCGCCACGACGCGGCGAGTGTGATCGCGGACCTCGTCGCCGGGCTGCGCACAGGCGCGGGCGCGGCGAGTCCGCCGCTCGCCCCGCCACGCGGTGACGGGATCCTGTCCCGGCTCCGCTCGGTCGCGCCGGTCCGGCCGAGCCATCGCTCCCAGTCCTGACAGCCGGAGGCCCTAGTGAGCACCGAATCCCACGACGCGGTCGTCATCGGCGCCGGACACAACGGCCTGGTGGCGGCGAACTTCCTGGCGGACGCCGGATGGTCGGTGCTGGTACTGGAGCAGGCGGAGAAAGCGGGCGGCGCGGTGCGGACGGACGAAGTCACCGAACCCGGGTTCCTCAGCGACCTGTGCAGCGCCTTCTTCCCCTTGACCGCGGTGTCGCCGGTCATTCGAGGACTGGGCCTGGAGGAACACGGCCTGCACTGGCGGCACGCGCCCCAGGTGCTCGCCCACGTCCTGCCGGACGACCGCTGCGTGGTGCTGTCACGGGACATCGAGCGGACGATGGAATCCGTCCGCGACTTCGCCCCGGGTGACGGCGCGGCCTGGCGAAGCCTGTTCGCCCAGTGGCAGGACCTCCGCGAACCTCTGCTGGACGCGCTGTTCACCCCGTTTCCGCCGGTACGCCCGGCGCTGCGGCTGCTGCGCCGGACGGGCACCGGGGACGCACTGCGCCTGGCGCGGATGCTCACGTTGCCCGCGCGCCGTTTCGGTGAAGAGTGCTTCGCCGGTGAAGGAGCACGGTTGCTGCTGGCCGGCAACGCCGCGCACAGCGACCTTTCCGTGGACAACGCGGGGAGCGCGGTGTTCGGCTGGCTGCTCGCGATGATCGGCCAGGACGCCGGGTTCCCGGTCCCGGTCGGCGGGGCTGGGGAGTTGACCGCCGCGTTGGTACGGAGGCTCGTCGCCCGCGGCGGGCAGCTGCGGTTACATTGTCCCGTAACGGAAGTGCTCGTCGCGGGAGGCCGGGCGATGGGCGTGCGCACCGGGGCGGACAGCCTGATCCGGGCCCGCAAGGCAGTGCTCGCCGACGTCCCGGCCCCGACGTTGTACGGCGGGATGGTCGATCCGGAACACCTGCCGGCCCGGCTGCTCGACGATCTCGACCGGTTCCAGTGGGACAGCGCCACGGTGAAAGTGGATTGGGCGTTGTCCGGCCCGGTTCCCTGGACGGCGGAAGGCGCCCGGGACGCGGGCACGATCCATCTCGGCACGGATCTGGACGGACTTTCCAAGTTCGGCGGTGACCTCGTCCGGGGCCGCAGCCCGCGAGAGCCGTTCCTGCTGTTCGGCCAGATGACGACGAGCGATCCCGATCGCTCGCCGCCGGGCACGGAGTCGGCCTGGGCCTACACCCATGTGCCTCGCGGGGTGATGGAGGATCCTGGGGCGCTCCACCGGCAGGTCGCGCGGATCGAGAAGGCGGTCGAAAAGAACGCTCCGGGGTTCACCGACCTGATCCTGGGCCGGTACGTCCAAGGACCGCTGGAATTGGCGGGGCACGATCCCGGCCTGGTGGGCGGAGCGATCAACAGTGGCACGACGGCCATCCACCAGCAGCTGTTCTTCCGCCCGGTGCCCGGGCTGGGCCGCGCCGACACCCCGGTGGACCGCCTGTACCTGGCGGGCGCCGCCGCCCATCCCGGTGGTGCGGTCCACGGTGGCCCCGGCGCGAACGCGGCCCGTGCCGCGCTGGCCAGGTCCGGTCTGCTCGGCGAGGGCTACGCGGCGGTGATCCGGGCCGCGAACCGGGCGGTCTACGACTGAGCGCGCTTGCGGTTCGCGTACTTCCCGGTGGCGAGGTCGGCGAGCCGAGCGAGAGCCTCGTCGTTGCGGGGTTTGGCGAGGATCGCCTGCACCGCGTCGGGGAGGACCTTTCCTGGACCGCGCACGACGCGTTCCGTCATCCGGATCCGCGTCCGGCCGGAGCCCTGCGGGGTCAGCGTGAGCCCGACCTCCGCCACGCCGAGCGGCCAGCCCCTCGCCTCCAGCGAAAGAAAAGTGCCCGGCTCCATGGCCTTCACCACGGTGACGTCCTGGATGTGCAGAGGCCACGGTCCGACGCTGTGATGGATCCGGGAACCGGCGGCGGGCCAGTCCTCGTCGACGTCGCGGATGTGCGAACTGCCGACGACCCATCCCGAGTAGAGCCACCCGTCCGCGAGCACGGCGAAAACGGCTTCCGGAGGTGCGTCGACGACACGGCTGACCTCGGGCACGATGTCCTCCTGTTCCGGGACGAGCGCGATACCGGTTGTGTCGCGGCCCGGGAGCTGACCTAGGCCGGAAGGGTGGTGGCGGCGTATGCGGCGAGCCGTTCGGCGAGGTCGCCGCACGACGATGGCGGGAAATCGTCCTGGTCTCCCATGGGTTCACCCGCGTAGGCGTCACGCGTGAACGTCGCCACCACACGGGGCGCAGGAAGGATCCCGGCGCCGAGACGGTCGACCACGATCAGGTCTTCTCGGCTGTCGGTCTCGAGGGCCAGGGCCCATCCCTGGTGTTCGTTCCACACCAGCGCGACGTCGCACCCGGGGTGTCCCGGAAGGCTGCGGTCCAAAGCGATGTAGGCCCCGGCGGTCGGATCGAGCTGGGCGTAGTAGGCGTTTCCGCTCAGCCGCAGTTCGTCGATCACGAGCCGTACGTAACGGTGCAAACCCCGGACGACCGCTCCACCGAACTCCGATTCCATACCATCCGCCCCTTGCCGTCTCGTCGCGAAATGGCGCCGGCTGCTTGACGCGACAACGGGAAACGCCCCGTCCAAGCACAGAATGTCCCCGGTTCGAGTGATTCAAACCTGACTTTCGTCGGAACGGCCGGTCACGGGACCTGACAGGGAGACTCAGAACCAGGCGGGAACTCGGCGAATTGGGTCCATTGGTTGTAGACGTCGGTGACCGGAGTCGAATCTTGTCGCCAGTGACGACCGACGACGAAGCGAGTGAGATCGACGCGTCATCAGGACCTTCAGCGGGTATACCGCGTTCGGTGAAGTGAGCGCGACATCAGCCCGAGCGATCAGTCCGGGCGGCGAGAGTCGGACAGGAAAGAGTGCCGAGTGTCTTCTGAGGATGCCGAGAGCGGCCGGGCCGACGTGTTCGCCGCGGATGGCGAGGTGGGCCGTGACCTGGCCGATGTGGACTGGACGGCCACTCCGCTCGGTCGGCCCGACGGATGGCCGCTGAGTCTGCGGACGGCTGTCGGCATCCTCCTGTCTTCGCGGTTCTCCATGTGGATGGCGTGGGGGCCGGAACTCACTTTCTTCTGCAACTCCGCGTACCGCCGCAACACCCTGGGGCGGAAATATCCGTGGGCTCTCGGCCGCCCCGCGAACCAGGTGTGGTCGGAGATCTGGGACGACATCGGACCGCGCATCGAAACCGTGCTGTCCACCGGCAAGGCGACGTGGGACGAGGGGCTGCTGCTGTTCCTCGAGCGCTCCGGCTATCCGGAGGAGAGCTACCACACGTTCTCCTACAGCCCGCTGCACGACGACGCCGGACAGGTGGTCGGCATGTTGTGCGTGGTGAGTGAGGACACCGACCGGATCATCGGCGAGCGCCGCATGGCGACACTGCGCGATCTCGGCTCGGATCCCACCGTGATCACCACTGAGGCCCAGGTGCTCGCTTTCGCCGTCCACCAGCTCGGCCGAAACACCCGTGACCTGCCCTTCACCTTGACCTATCTGTTCGAGGAAGACGGCTCGGCCCGGCTGGCCGCTTCGACGGGATCCACCGTTGACGCCGCGCTGCCTTTGCCGGAGTTGCCGGTGGAGCAGCTTGCCGACGGGGCGACGATGCTGATCGAGCTCGACGAAGACAGGACCGCCGAGCTGCCCACCGGGGTCTGGCCCGAACCTCCCGTCCAGGCGTTGGTCATTCCGCTGCGGCAGCAGCAGGGAGGAGTGCCCCACGGGTTTCTGGTGGCGGGTCTGAACCGGTACCGAGATCTCGATGACGGGTACCGCGGCTTCATCGAGCTGGTGGCGGCGCATATCGCCGCGGGGATCGCCAGCGCCCGCAGCTACCAGGCACAGCAGCGGCGGGCGGAGGAACTCGCGGAACTGGACAGGGCGAAGACGGCTTTCTTCTCGAACATCAGTCACGAGTTCCGCACCCCGCTCACCTTGATCATGGGGCCGGTACAGGAACTCCTCTCCAGGACACCCGGCCTGGACGACGCCGCCCGCGCGGACCTGGAAGTCGTCCACCGCAACGGATCGCGACTGAGCAAGCTGGTCAACACGCTCCTGGACTTCTCACGGCTCGAAGCAGGTCGTATGCAGGCCCGCTTCGAGCCGGTGGATCTCGCGGCCGTCACCGCGGAACTGGCCAGTGTCTTTCAGTCCGCCGTCGAAAGAGCGGGCCTGCGCTTCGTCGTCGACTGCCCACCGCTGGACGAGCCTGTGCACTTGGACCGTGGCCTGTGGGAAAAGGTCGTCTTCAACCTTTTGAGCAACGCCGTGAAGTTCACCTTCGAGGGTTCCATCACGATCGCCGTGGCCAAGGACGCGGCGGCGGCGACCGTCGTCGTGGCCGACACCGGTGTCGGGGTGCCTGATCAGGAGATACCTCGCCTGTTCGAGCGGTTTCACCGGATCGAGAACACTCGCGCCCGCTCCCACGAGGGCAGCGGGATCGGACTCGCGCTGGTGCGGGAACTCGTGGAGCTGCACGGCGGCACCATCGACGCGGACAGCACCGAAGGCGTGGGAACGACCTTCACCATCCGGTTGCCGTTCGGCTCCGGTCACCTTCCAGCCGAAGCGCAGGCCACGTCCGGTGCCGCCGCCACGGCCGAACCGTATGTGCTGGAAGCGATGCGGTGGTCCTCCGGCGCTCCTGCCACCGAAGCCACCGAAGACACCGAAGCCGCCGCAGCCACGGTGCGGCGTCCGTCCACTCCCGCCCGGGTCGTGATCGCCGACGACAACGCCGATATGCGGGAGTACCTGACCCGGCTCCTCGCCGGGGCGGGGTACGTGGTCGAGGCCGTCGCCGATGGCGACGCGGCGATCGACGCCATTCGTTCCGAGGCGCCGGATCTCGTCATCAGCGATGTGATGATGCCGGGTCTCGGCGGGCTTGGCCTGGTCGAGAGGCTGCGAAGCGAACCGCGCACCGCCACGGTGCCCGTCCTGCTGCTCTCGGCCCGGGCCGGGCAGGAAGCGTCCATCGAGGGGCTGCAAGCCGGCGCGGACGACTACCTCGTCAAGCCGTTCGCCTCGGCCGAGCTGCTCGCCCGCGTTCGGGCGAACGTCGAACTCGCCCGGCTGCGCACGCGGTCCACCCGGTGGCGTGCGGCGCTGATCGACTCGCTGCAGGAAGCCTTCTTCGTCTGTGACGAACAGGGCGCTATCGTCGAGATCAACAGCGCCTTCACCGCCATCCTCGGATACGGCCCGGAAGGCCTCCCGTACCGGTCGATCCACCCGTGGTGGCCTGATGCGAACACCGATCCCGACGCGTACCGTCTCGTCGCCGACGCCTTCGACACGGTGCTACTGGATCAACGAGGTGGCTACACCATTCCCGTCGTGCACCGAGACGGCCACCGGCTGTGGGTCACCGCCAGCTTCAACCAGGTCGAGGAGCCTGACACCGGCCGACGCGTCACGGTCGGCACGTTCCGCGACGTGACCGCCGAGCACTACGCGGTACAGCGCCAAAGCGTCCTGGCCGGCCTGAACCAGCAGTTGGCCCAGGCGGACTCCGTCGAGGAAGCACTGCTGACCTCGATAGACGAAGTTCGCCGCGTCTGGAAGGCGCGGCGAGTCCTGGCCGTCCTCTTCTCCGCCCATGCCGGCAACACCGATCCCGTGGTCATCGGCGAACCGGTCCGCTGGGAGGACCTGACGGCGCAGTGCCGGAGCGCCGTCGCCGGCTTGCGCGATTCCGACCCGCTCGGTTTCGCGGCGGGTGAGCTCGGCACGGCGGGGGTTTCGCTTCAACACCCTGACGGTGACCTGGTTCTCTGGCTCGAACTGGGCGAATCGCGGCCGATCACCGGTGAGGACGAGACCTTGCTGACGGTGCTGGCCGGACGGCTGGGCCAAGGATTGGCCCGGGTGCGTCAAATCGATCAGCAACGGGAGACCGCACTGGCGCTCCAGCACGCGATTCTCGGCCCACACGATCTCCCCGAGGGCTTCGCGGCCCGGTATCAGCCTGCGAACAGCCCACTGCAGGTCGGCGGCGACTGGTACGACGTGGTCGAGCTGGAGGACGGGCGCGTCGCCCTGGTCGTCGGTGACTGCGTGGGGCACGGCCTCGCCGCGGCCACCGTCATGGGGCAGCTGCGCAGCGCCTGCCGAGCCTTGCTGCTGGAGAACCCGAGCCCGGCGGCGGCGCTGACCGGCTTGGACCGGTTCGCCGCCCGCCTGCCCGGCGCCGCCTGCACCACCGCGTTCTGCGCGGTGCTCTCGCGCGATACCGGTGAGATGAGCTATGCGGCCGCCGGTCATCCGCCGCCCGTGCTGGTCCGCGCCGATCGCACCATCCGGTTGCTGGAAGACGGTCGATCGATTCCGTTGGGTGTCCGGCCCGGCAGGCCACGGTCCGAGGCTCGGACGGTCGTCCCCGCCAGGGCCACCCTGGTGTTGTACACCGACGGTCTTGTCGAACGGCGTCGCTTTCCGCTCAGCGACGGCATCGACCGAGTCGCCGCGCTGGTCGCCGAAAACGGCGACTCCACTCTCGAAGGCCTGGCAGGACTGCTCATGTCCGAGCTGGCCCCGGAAGAAGGTTATGAGGACGATGTGGCGTTGCTGACCTATCGCGGGCCGGGCCCGCTGGATTTGAGCTTTCCCGCCGAGGTGGGGGAACTCGCGTTCGTGCGCAAGGCTTTGCGCGACTGGCTCCAGCGCTGCGAACTCGATGCCGACATGCTCCAGAACATCCTCGTCGCGTCGGGCGAGGCCACCGCCAACGCCATCGAGCACGGCCATCGCGATGACCCCGGGGGCCTCGTCCGGCTGCAAGCCACCGTCTTGACCGACGGTGTGAGCCTGACCATCAGCGACAACGGCTCGTGGAAACCCCCTCGGCCGGAACCCGGCTCCGATCGTGGCCGCGGTCTGGTCCTCATGCGTGCCTTCATGGACGAAGTGACCGTCGAGCACGGGAAGGCCGGAACCACCGTCCACCTGAAGGCGAGGATCGTTCGATGACCACAGAGCTCACCCTCACCACGGACAGCCGTGAAGACGGCACCGTCTCGCTGATCGCCTCCGGGGAGATCGATCTGAGCAATGTCGGCGCCTTCGGCAGCGCGCTCGCCGACGCCACGAAGAACGGCACGGCCACCGTCGATCTGCGCGAGGTGGACTACCTCGACAGCGGCGGCATCAACGTGCTGTTCACCTATGCCGACCGGATCCGCATTCGCGCCAATCCGTTGCTGAGGCCCGTGCTCGATGTCAGCGGCCTCGCCGAACTCGTCGACGTCGAGTAGCGATCACGTGAGACGCGATGAAAGGCTCTCGCGGGTTCACAGGACGGTGGCGGCCGCCGCGGCGAGGGAGAGTTCTTCTCGCGACTGTACCGTCAAGACGGGAACGGGCGCGTTCCGGTCGCTGATGACCGCGTCATGTGTGCGTGTCCGGGACAGGCCGCCTCGGAGCCCGAGTACGCCGAGTCCGCTCGCGATGGCTTCGGCGGCTTCCGGTTGGTTCCAGCCGATGTCGCCGGTGAACACCAACGCGTCGACGCGGGGAAGACTCGCCGCGACGGCCGCCAGTTCGCGGCGGGTCCGGTGCTCGAACACGGCCATGGCGAACCGTGCGTTCACGTCGCCCGCCTGCGCGGCGCGGACGAGTTCGCGGGTGTCGTCCGACGTGCCGGACAGTCCGAGCAGCCCGGAGTGGTGGTAGAGACCGTCTTCGAGTTCGTCGAGCGAGACGTGCCCCTCACGTAGCAGCCACAGCAGCATTCCCGGGTCGACACTGCCGGACCTTTTCGCCATCATCGTGCCCTCCAAAGGGGTGAAGCCCATGGAGGTGTCGACACTGCGGCCGCCCGCGACGGCGCATACCGAACTGCCGCCGGACAGATGCGCCACCAGGAGATTCAGCCCGTCCACGGAGCGGCCGAGCAGTTCGGAGGCACGTCGGACCGCCCAGGCGAACGACAGACCGTGAAAACCGTAGCGGCGCAGGCCCCAGCGTTCGCGCCAGCGTGCGGGAAGCGGGTAGGTGCGCGCGATCTCCGGGAGGTCGTGATGAAAGGCCGTGTCCGGGCAGACGACGTGAGGTGTGTCCGGCAGCAGGTCGGTGAGCCGGTTCAGGAGCGCCTCGGTGCTCGGGACGTGCTCCGGTGCCAGCGATTTCGCCGCGTCGATCGCCTCACGCACCGATGCGGAGACCACCGAGGGTGAGGTGAGCACAGGTCCGCCGTGGACGAGCCGGTGGGCGACCGCGTCCACCTCCTGGCGGTCCACAAAGGACAGGACTTCGTCGACGGCGTCGCCGGGTGGCTTTCCGATCTCCACCGCGTCGAGGACCTCCTCGCCCTCGACAACGTGCAGGCGCACGCTGCCGGAACCTGGGTTGACGGTGAGGATCCTCATGTCCGCCAGCGCCATTCGGTGATCTCCGGTGGGTCCTGGCCGTCCTGATAGGAGCGGGTGAGCAACGCGTCGCGCCGCTGGATCAGATCGCGGGCGAGATCTCCGCCTGCCGATGCCCAGCCGGGCGCTCGCCGGACGGCGTCGGCGGCGAGATCGTGTCGTGTCATCCGGTTGCCCGCCAGCAGGTCGAACGGGGTGGTCGTGGTGCCTTCCTCCAGGTAGCCGTGGACGTGGAAGCGATTCGCGCGGTTCCGGCCGTGCAGCACCTCGTGCACCGCCGAGGGATAGCCGTGGAAAGCGAACACCACGGGGGTTTCCTCACCGAAGCAACCGATGAACGCCTCGTCGGAGAGGCCGTGCGGATGCCGGTCCGGCGGGCAGAGCGCGAGCAGGTCGACCACGTTCACCACCCGCACTCGCAACTCGGGAGCGACCTCGCGCAACAACCTGGCCGCGGCCAGGATCTCGACGGTCGGGGTGGTCCCGGCCGCGGCGAGAACGACGTCAGCCGGACCGTCGGTGGTGCTCGCCCACGGCCAGACGGCGGCACCGGCGCGGCAGTGGGCGCGGGCTTCGCCGGGGGAGAGCCATTGCGGTCCGCTCTGCTTTCCGGCGACCACGACGTTGATCAAGCCGGTCGAACCGAGACACCGGTGCATGGTCTCCAGCAACGTGTTCGCGTCCGGCGGGAGATAGATCCGCGAGGTGGTGGCTTTCTTGGTCAGCATCTGGTTGATGAAGCCGGGGCCCTGGTGGCTGTAGCCGTTGTGCTCCTGGCGCCAGCCGTCGCTGGTGAGCAGATAGTTCAGGCTCGCCACCGGCACGCGCCAGGAGACCTCGTCCGCCATCTTGAGGAATTTGGCGTACTGGTTGACCATGCTGTCCACAATGGACACGAAGGCCTCGTAGCAGGGGAAGAGGCCGTGTCGTCCCGTGAGAAGGTAACCCTGAAGCCAGCCCTGGCAAAGGTGCTCCGACAGCACCTCGTGCACCCTGCCACGTTCGCCGAGGTGCTCGGTGTAGCCGGGAACGTCGCGATCGAACTGCCGCCGTGTCGCGCCGAGCAGCGCGCCCAGCTTGTTGGACTGCAGTTCGTCGGGGCAGACGACGCGGAAGGTGTCCGGCGCGAGCCGGACGATCTCCGCGAGCCATTCGGCGAGCACTTCGGGTGCGCTCGCGTCCGTGCCGCCGGGCTCACCGACCGCGACGGCGTATTTCCCGACGTCCGGCAAGGGGAGGTCGCGCCGCAGGAGACCGCCGTTCGCCTGCGGCACCCGGCCGAGCCGGAGTCCGGGCGCGGGCGGCACCGCCAGGATGTCCGCGGCGGGAACGCCGTTGTCGTCGAAGAGTTCCTCCGGGCGGTAGGACCGCAGCCAAGCCTCCAGCGCGGTCAGCTCTGCCGGATCGTCCTTGGCGCCCGGGAAAGGGACTTGGTGGGAGTGGAACGTGCCTTCGAGCGGTATCCCGTCCGGAGACGTCGACGGCAGGCCCGACCCCTTCGTGTTCTGGAGGACGATCATCGGCGGTGGCCCTGTGTCGCGTCCGTGCGCCTGGGTCAACGCCTCGGCCAGCAAGGTGTCCGGCTCTTCGGCGTCGCGAACGTCCACCAGGATCGGGCTCCAGCCGCAGCCGGTGAAGTAGGCGACGAGTTCGTCGTCGGACATCGCTTCGTAGATCGTCGGCGACGCGATCTTGTAGCCGTTGAGATGCAAGACCGGCAGCACCCTGCCGTCGCCCCGGCCGGTGAATTTGGGGCTGTGCCACGCCGCGGCGGTCGGCCCGGTTTCGGCTTCCCCATCGCCGATCACACAGGCGACCATCAGGCCGGGATCGTCGAACGCGGCGCCGAAGGCGGTCGACAGCGCGTAGCCGAGTTCGCCACCTTCGTGGATGACGCCGGGGACCTCGGGGGAGAGGTGGCTGGGGAAGCCACCTGGCCAGGAGAACCGTTTGACGAGTTCAGCGAGCCCGCGCCCGTCCCGGGACAGCAAGGGGTCGTACTCGGCGTGCGTGCCCTCCAGCCAGAGATTGGCGTGGATGGCGGGCGCGCCGTGACCGGGGCCGGTGATCAGCAAGGTCCGTTGCCCGGTTTCGGCCACGAGCCGATTCAAGCCCGCGTAGACCATCGTCAGACCAGGGCAGGTTCCCCAGTGGCCGAGCGGCCGGGGCTTCAGGTGTTCCGGGCGCAAAGGGGCCTGCAGCAGGAAGTTGTCCTTGAGGTGGATCATCGTGGCGGCGAGGTAGTCCCCCGCTCGCCGATACCGGGACAGCACTCCGGTCATCTCGGCCATCTGAACTCCTCGTGGGTTTCGCCGCTCCTTCGTGGCTACCCGTGTCACCGCTGGGCAAACGGCCGGCTTTCCCCCGGGAGTTCCACCCTCACCAACGGAAAGCCGGCCGTCCTGAAGCGCGGTGGGGTGCGTGCACACCTCCCACCGCGGTCGGCGCCCTCGTGGGGCCATCGAACGGCTACCCGCTCCTCTCGGCCCCAAACCGGTTCTCGCGATCTTGTCCGGGAGCGGGACGGCGATCCGAGGAGGTCGCGGCAGGTCGTCCGCGACGAAACCCAGCCGTCAGCGGGTCTCGACGATGCGTTTGAACTCGGCACAGGCTCGCTCGACCTTGTCCTGCGGATCCGCCAGCAAGGACGCGACCGCTTCGCCGACTTTCCCCGCAGGCGGGGAATAGCGCAGTCCGACCTCGACGCCGGTCAGGCCGGAACCTTTGCCGTGGAAGCGGACCACACCGGAATTGACGACGTCCGGATCGGTGTTCTCCACGGTGGTCCAAGCGATCGTGTGCGGAGCCTTGTCTTCGGTGATCTTCGCGATCCATTCGACGGTGACGCCCGCCGGACCCGAAACCCTCCAGCGGGTATGGCCGTTTTCGCCGTGGACCGGCTCGACCGATTCGACGTCGGAGAAGATCTCCGGGAGCCGGGTCAGCGGCCGCCACCAGTCGTAACAGGCTTGCGCGGGGGCTTCGACCTCGATGTAGTGCGCGGCGATGCCCATCAGACGGCTCGTGGTGACGTGGGGCGACGGTCGATGGTGCCGGCGATGCCGCCGAGGGCGATCATGCCGAGGGCCAGGCCGAGGTGTAGCCAGTTGTCGGCGGGGTTGACGGGTACGAAGTTCGCCGGGGAGTCGTGGTCGATGACGAGGCCGTAGAGCCATAGCAGGAGGTAGATCACTCCGCCGCCGATCAGGTAGCCGACGGCGCTGCGGGATGTGCGGGCCAGGAGAAGCCCGGCGACGCCGAAGAGCAGGTGCACGATGTTGTGCAGGAT
>NZ_BNAY01000016.1:0-119547 GCF_014654365.1 Amycolatopsis oliviviridis | reverse complement strand
GGTCGTAGTCGGTGGTGAGGCCTGGGATGAAGCCGGCGATGCCGACGAGCAGGAACACCACTCCGACGGCGGCCGCGGTCAGCTGTGCGGGCGTCCGGGCGGTCCTGGTGGCCGTGGTGGTTCGGGTCATGGCGAAATCTCCTCGAACTCGACGATGATTTTCGCGAACCCTCAAGCGATACCCGGTGTGGTGCGGGCGAAACGACGAGACGGAATCGGCGCGAGGTCGTCGCGGCGGCCGCCCGCCAGGGTATCCACCACGGCGGCCGAAAGCGGGCCTCGGATCTCGGGCAGCGTCGCCGCGGTCACCAGATCGGTCGTCGTCAGGTTCGCGGGATACCCGCTCTACGGGTGCGGAACCGTCTCTTCGGTCAGCATCCGCAACACCGCGATCTCACCGTCCGCGGCGGCCCGGCGTTGCCGTTCGGCGCCGGTACCCTCCCGCTCCAGCCGATCGAGCAGCGTGCGCACCAGAGCTGCGTCACCGGTGTCCTCCAACGCCTGCCGGACATACCCCAGGAGCGCGGCCATCCGATCGGCGGCGGGCACGGGTTTGCCCGCCACCGGGTCGATGGCCGGGCCGGTGAGGCCGTGGCGGGCGGCCGACCAGACGGCGGCAGCGGCGACCTGCGGATCCAGCGGCATGGCCTCGGCGCCGTGGTCGAGGTCGTCGAGCGCGGTGAGTACCAGCGCACGGGTCAGGAGTCCTTGCAGGACGGCCTCGTCCACTGTGGATGCCGTGTCGGCCGCGCGGACCTCGACCGTCGGCCGGTGTGAAGACGGCCTGGCGAGCCAGAACGCCTGGTCGGCGTCGGCCGGCACGCCGCAGTCCACCAGGCGGTCGATCTGCCGGTCGTAGTCGGCGGCGTCGGTGAAATGGGGCGGGAGGCCCGAACCGGGGAAGCGGCTTCGCTCCACCGTCCGCCAGCTTTCGTAGCCGGTGTCGTGCCCGCCCTCGAAAGGGGAATTCGCCGACAACGCCAGCAGTATGGGGAGCCATTCGGCGAGGTGGTTGACGACGGCGACCGCGGTGTCCCGATCGGGCACGTCGACGTGAACGTGACAGCCACAGCCGTACCCCCGATCAAGTGAAGGCCGCAGTGGTGTGCCTGAAGCGATGATGGCGCAGTCCTCCCCGGCGGCCGCCTCGGCGATCGTGCGCCGTCCCGCCGTCAGATGTTCGTACAGCTCGTCGGCCGTGCCGCAGACACCCGACACGGACTCGACCTTTGTCGGCCGCAGCTCCCGGTGCACAACTGCGCCGTCCGGCAGCGTGCAGCAGGTGCGGTGCCGCGCGATCACCGCCTCGGCGCGCGGACAGCTCACCCCGGTTCTCGGGTCGACCAGCAGGAACTCCTCCTCGACCCCGATCCCGATCATCATCACACCCGCTTCTTCGGCAGCGCGCGGACGGCCGGACCTTGGATCACCGACCCGTCCAGGCCGAACCGCGCGCCGTGGCAGGGACAATCCCAGCTCTTTTCGGCGTTGTTGAACGCGACCAGGCAGCCGAGGTGGGTGCAGTGGGCGCCGACGGCGTGCAGCTCCCCGGCGGGATCACGGTAGGCGGCGACGAGTTCGCCTCCCTCCCGGGTCACCTTGGCCTCGCCGGGAACGAGGTCGTCCAATGAGGCGGGCTTCCGCAACGCGCTGAGGTGATCGCCGACCAGGAACTTGGCCACGGTGGCGTTGTTCTCCACGGTGGAGATCGCGGACCGGAGGTCGAACCGGTTCGGGTCGTACAGATCCGCCGACGGATTGTCCCGGCCGGTCAGGAGATCCGCCAGCAGCAGTCCGGCGGCCGTCCCGCCGGTCATGCCCCATTGCCCGAAGCCGGTGGCGACCCAGAGGTGACGGCTCGCGGGATGGTATCGCCCCACGTAAGGCACTGAGTCCAGGGTGGACAGATCATGGGCGGACCATCGGTGCGTCACCCGCCGCACACCGGCGTGATCGCCGGCCCATGAAGCCAAGCGCTCGTAACGACTTTCGACGTCGACGGAATCACCGACGCGGTAGTGCTCGCCGCCCGCGATCGCATAAGGGACGCCGTCGTTGAGGTAACTCCGCACGGAGTGGTGAGTGTCGGCGTCGAGGTACATCCCTTGCGGGGGAAGGTTCGCTTCGACCGGTCCGGCGACCACCAGGTCGCGCACCGGATCGAGCCGGGCGAAGTACAGTCCCCGGTCGAGAACCGGGTAGTGCGTCGCCACCACGACTTCGTCCGCACGTACCTCGCCGCCACTGGTCCGCACCCTCGTGCCGCCGAGTTCGTCGACCCCCTCGGCGCGGACGCCTTCCACGATCGTGCCGCCCGCCTTTTCGATCTCTTCGGCGAGCCCGAGCAACCAGCGTCGCGGGTGGAAGTGGGCCTGGGAAGCGAACTTGACCGCGCCGAGCGCCGGGACGTCGAGCTCCACGTCGGTGACGTAGGTGGCGGGCAGACCGGCTTCGGCGGCCGCTTCCGCTTCACGCTCAAGGCTTTCCACGGTTCCGGGGTTGGTCGTGTAGACGAAGCTGTCGGCGCGGGTGAAACCGCAGTCGATGCCGAGTTCGGCCGACGCGGCCGCGATCCAGTCGAGAGCGGCGGCTTGGCTGTACGCGTACGTTGCGGCAGCCTCGGTCCCCTTGGTCTTGGCCAGGGACGCGTACTTGAGACCGTGCTGGGTGCTGAGCTTGGCGGTGGTGTGCCCGGACACGCCCGCCGCCAGTCGGCCTGCTTCGAGGACCAGCACCGAACGCCCCGCCCTCGCGAGCCGGTACGCCGTGGTGAGTCCCGCGATGCCGCCACCCAGGACGGCGACGTCGGCCTCCGGAGGCAACGGTGTCCCGCTCCGATCGGGGGCGGGAGCGGTGTCGAGCCACAGGGAACGTGTGCCGGGCAACTCGTTCATGACGCGCGGATTCCCGTGCGATCGTGCGGGCAAACCAGCGCTGGCCGGGTTTTCGCGTGCACTCGAACGGGTAGCCGTCGGCCATGAACACAGCCCCCAGGTCCCCGGAGAAGAACATCTTCGTGATCGGCCTCGACGAGGGCAACGAAGAGGTACTGCGACGCATAACGGGCGCGGAGTGGTACCGCTTCCACCCCTTGTTGTCGGTCGAGGAACTTCAGCACGGAGAGATCCGGATCACCGAACTCATGGAAAAGGCGCAAGCGGTCTTGGACGCCTTCGACGGCTCCGTCGACGCGATCGTCAGCTATTGGGACTTCCCGTCCTCGACGATGGTGGCGATGCTGTGCGAGAAGTACGGTCTACCCGGTGTGTCGCTCGAAGCCGTGCTCAAATGCGAGCACAAGTACTGGAGCCGCCTCGAACAGTCGAAGGTCATCGACGAAGTACCCGCGTTCGGCATCGTCGATCTGGACGACGAGAACCCTCGTCCACCTGAGGGAGTCGGCTACCCCATGTGGCTCAAGCCGGTGAAGTCCTTCTCGTCCGAACTCGCCTTCCACGTCACCGATGAAGCCGAGTTCGAGAAGGCCGTCGCCGAGATCCGGGAAGGCGTAGGCCGCGTCGGTGACCCCTTCGACCTCGTTCTCGGCAAGGTCAGGCTTCCCGCCGAAGTGGCCGACGTCGGAGGTGCCGCGTGCCTCGCGGAAGGCGAGCTGAACGGCGTCCAGGCCGCGACCGAGGGATTTGTCCACAATGGACGCGCCATCGTGTACGGGGTGCTCGACTCGATCAACTACGATGGCTCACCTTGCTTCGAAAGACATCAGTACCCGTCGCAACTGCCTGATGACGCCGTCCGCCGGATGACCGAGATCTCGGTTCGTGTGATGGAACAAATCGGCTTTGACAACGGCACGTTCAGCATCGAATTCTTCTGTCACCCCGAGTCCGGGCAGGTCTGCCTGCTGGAGATCAACCCTCGGCACTCGCAATCGCATGCCGAACTCTTCGAATACGTCGACGGTTCACCCAACCATCAGATCATGCTGCGGCTGGGTCTCGGTGTGGATCCCGGCGAACGACGCCGCCGCGGCAACTACCAGATCGCGGGCAAGTGGTACTACCGCCGCTTCGAGGACGCGCTCGTCACCCGGGTGCCGACCCGCGCGGAGATCGCCACACTGCGGTCGGAGATCCCTGGAGTGAAGATCGAAGTGGTGGCGCAGGAAGGCGTTCTGCTTTCGGAGCTGCCCGAACAGGACAGCTACAGCTACGAACTCGCTCACCTCTTCGTCGCGGGGCAGACCGAACGGGAGATGAAGGCGAAATACCGGCGTTGCGTGGAAGCGCTGCGGTTCGAATTCGAGGAGGGATAGCGCATGCGGACGGTGGCTTCGCTGCCGTACGAGATCACCGGGGACGACCACGTGTGGATCCCGATGTCCGACGGCGTCCGGCTTTCGGCGAGGATCTGGCGTCCGGCCGCTTCGGACACCGAACCGGTTCCGGCGATCCTGGAGTACATCCCGTACCGGCATCGTGACCTGACCTCGGTGCGGGACTCGATCCACCATCCTTATCTAGCGGGACACGGGTACGCCTGTGTCCGGGTGGACATCCGAGGTTCGGGAGAGTCCGAGGGCGTACTCGCCGACGAGTACCTGGAACGGGAACAGCAGGACGCGGAAGAAGTCCTGGAGTGGATCGCCGCGCAACCATGGTGCACCGGCCGGACCGGGATGATGGGGATCTCCTGGGGCGGTTTCGCCGCCCTGCAGGTCGCCGCGCGCAAACCGCCCAGTCTGGCCGCGATCGCGATCTCGTCCTTCACCGACGACAGGTACGCCGACGACATGCACTACATGGGCGGCTGCCTGCTGTCGGACAACGTCGCCGAGGCGTCCACGATGTTCGCCTACGCCACGTTGCCGCCCGATCCGGCGCTCGCGGGTGACCGGTGGCGGGAGCTGTGGCACGAACGGCTGGAGAACTGCACGCTCTGGGTAGAAGAATGGCTGAGTCACCAGCGCCGCGATGACTACTGGCGGCACGCGTCGGTCTGCGAGAACTACAGCGACGTCCAGGTGCCGGTGCTCGCCTCCAGCGGCTGGGCGGACGGCTACTCGAACGCCGTTTCCCGCCTGCTGGCCAACTTGGACGTGCCGCGCCGCGGGCTCATCGGGCCGTGGTCGCACAAGTACCCGCACCTGGGGCAGCCGGGACCCGCGATCGGCTATCTGCAGGAACTTGTGCGTTGGTGGGACCACTGGCTGAAAGACGTCGAGAACGGTGCGATGGACGGGCCGATGCTCCAGACCTGGATGCAGGACAGCGTGCCGCCTTCGACGGCCTACGAGGACCGGCCCGGTCGCTGGGTCGGCGAGCCGGCCTGGCCGTCACCGCATGTGCACCCGTCCGAACATCCCCTCGCCCCGCACCGGATCGCCCGTCCCGGCGAGGAGGTTTCGGAGGAAAGCCTGTCGGTGGCGTCCCCGCTGTCCGTCGGTCAGTTCGCCGGAAAGTGGGCGTCCTACAGTGCGCCACCCGATCTCCCTTACGACCAGCGTGAAGAGGACGGCGGTTCGCTCGTGTTCGACACCGACGAGCTGACCGAGCCGTGCGAGATCCTCGGTTCACCGGTGGTGGATCTGGAGGTCTCCGCGGACAAACCGGTGGCCCAGGTCGCCGTCCGGCTGTCCGACGTCGCGCCGGACGGCCGGGCCACCCGCGTGACCTACGGCCTGCTGAACCTGACCCACCGCGACGGGCACGACGAACCGGAGCCCTTGGAGCCGGGCAAACGTTATCGGGTACGGGTCGAGCTCAACGCCGTCGCGCAGGCGTTCCCGGCCGGGCACCGGATCCGGCTGTCGATCTCGTCGTCATACTGGCCACTGGCGTGGCCGCCGCCGGAACCGGCGATGGTTACCGTCCACACCGGACGGAGCGCGCTCACCCTGCCGGTCCGGCCGATGGCCGAAGCGGACGAAGTCCCGGCACGGCCGTTCGATGAGCCGGAGGGCGCGGAGCCGCTGCCCGCGACGCAGATCGAGCCGGGGGAGCAGCGCTGGACCGTGTCACGCGACCTGATCGACTACCGGTCGACGCTCGAAATCGTGAAGAACGAGGGCAAGGTCCGGTTCGACGACATCGATCTCGACGTCACCAGGAACGTGGTCGAGACGTACTCGTCGATGGCCGACGACTTCTGCTCCCCGGTCGCGGAGACCGCGTGGTCGATGACCTTCGCTCGCGGTGACTGGGAAGCCAGGTCTGAAACCCGGACGCGCGTTTCCTGCACTCCCGACGAGTTCGTGATCGATGCCCGGCTCGATGGCTATGAGGGAGAGCGAAGGACGTTTTCCCGCAACTGGCATCGGACGGTGTCCCGTGACCAGGTCTAGGACCAGCCTCGCGGCGAAGGCGCTCCTCGCCTGGTTGCGCCTCACGAACCGGAAGCGCACCTATGCCGAACTCGACCGGTTCCGTCGGAGCATCGCGCGCAGCCAGCGAAAGGGTGACCTCGGCCCGATCCGGTCGATCCGGCGCCGGTTCGACGTCCGGAGGTCCGAAGTGGACGGACGGCCCTGTTACACGATCCGGCGCCGGGACCCCGGGGTCGGCAAGCAGGTGCTGTACTTTCACGGTGGCGCCTATGTTCATCAGATTCAGCACGATCACTGGCGCTTCTTCGGCAGACTGATCGATCGGACCGGATGCACGGTGACCGTGCCGATCTACCCGCTCGCGCCGAACCATCAGGTCCCCGAAACCACCGAGTTCGCCCGCCGCGCGTACGACAAGTTCGCCGCGGGGATCGAACCGGAGGATCAAGTCGTCATGGGAGACTCCGCCGGCGCCGGGATCGCGCTCGCGCTCGCGAAGTCCTTGCGGGACGACGGGCGGCCGGTCCCGAAGGAGATCGTGCTGCTCTCACCGTGGCTGGACCTCACAATGAGCCACCCGGCCCAGCCCGCGCTGGACCGGCGCGACCCGTACCTCGCGCTCACCGGGCTCGACGAGGCGGCAAAGCTCTACAGTGGATCGCTGCCCCGGGCGGACTCCCGGCTGAGCCCGACCGGCGGTGACCTCGGCGGGCTCGGCAGGATGACCGTCTATATCGGTACCAAAGACGTCCTGCTCTCCGACGCCCGCAGGCTGCGAACTCTCTGCACCGAACAAGGCGTCCGGCTCGGCTACCACGAGTACGAGGGCATGATCCACGCGTGGATGCTCGCCTCTATCCCGGAGGCCCGGCTCGCGATCGAGGAGATCGCCCACCTCGTCGATCGTGCGTGAGGTGTGACCTTCCTGCGAACGGGGTAACCAGACCCGGCAGGAGGAGGTACAGAAGTTGGCTTGGGCGAAAGTCGAGCGGGTGCTGCGCGACCTGGATGCGGGCGTGGTGCCGACCTCTCGTGCACATCCCGTCCTGGTCGCGACGACGACGGCCGCGCGTGGCGGGTTCCTGTGGCTCGTCATAGCGGCCTTGCTCGCCGCTCGTGGTGGCGGCGCCCGACGTGCGGCCGGACGCGGCCTCGTCGCAGCGGGAGCCGGTATGGCGTGCGGTCACCTGCTCAGCGCCCTCGTCCGGCGACCGCGTCCGCCTGCCCGCGACCTGCCTGCCCGGGAGTCGTTGCCCGAACAGCCGAGTTCGTCGTCGTTCCCGTCGAAGCATGCGGCGACGGCGGCGGCCTTCACGGTCGCCGTGACCCTGCGATCACCGAGAGCGGGAGTGTTCGTCGTTCCGGTGGGCGTGCTGGTCTGCTACGGCCGGATGAGGACCTACATTCATTGGACCACCGACGTTCTCGGCGGTGCCGCGCTCGGTTTCGCGATCGCCTACCTCCTGCGCCGGCGCTGACGGTTCCGTTACGTCCGCTCCGATTCATCAGGGCGCGCCGCGTCCATGGGATTCACGGCCGGAATGACGGGTATCCGGGGGTATGAGCGACTACCGCCACACCGCCACCATCGAGATGCCCGCCGCCGACCTGTTCGCGTACCTGCGCGAGCCGCGGAATCTGCCTCGGTACTTCCCGCAGATGAGTCAGGCCGAACTCGAGGGCGGCGATGTGGTCCACGTCGAGGCCGATGTCCACGGTGAGCGTGTGGAGGGCGAAGCGTGGCTGAAGGTGGACGAGGGCGACCGTACACTGCGCTGGGGTGCTCAAGGGCCGCATGACTATCAGGGGGAGTTGTCGATCGACGACGCCGGTCCGGCGGCGTGCCGCCTCACGGTCACTCTGCACAGCGTCCGTGACGCCGACGATGAGGAAGTCCAGCGCGGGCTGGAGGAGACCGTGGCTGCACTGGCGCACAAGGCGACCTCGGAGTCCGATGTGGACACCGCCGAGCACCAAGGCGGCTGGGCAGGCCACTGACCAGGCGATGGTCCCGGATCGGGAGCGGCGGAGCCACTGATCTCCTGGTGCTCACGCAGTTTGGCCTGCTTGCTCAGCGAGGTGCCGGTGGGCTTCAGCCTGCTGATCGCGATCGTCACGTCGGCGATGATTCGGCGGGCTCTTCTCGGGTACCCGAAGATCGACAGCGGACCCGAGGAGGCAGGAGACGACGTGCACAGTGCAACGCTCCGAGAGGTAGTCGGACGTGAAGGTCCCTTCGCGTCGGTGTATTTCGACAACTCGCACGACACCGAGGACGCCGTCGGACAGCTGGACCTTCGTTGGCGTTCGATTCGTGAGCGGCTGGTGGAGGAGGGTGCGGAGAAGCGAACGCTCGCCGCACTTGACGCCGCGGTGGCCGACGCTCCACCCGCTCAGGGCAAGGCCGGACGAGCCTTGATCGCGACCGGCGACGAAGTCCTGCTCGACGAGCAATTGACGGCGCCGCCCTTCCGCGAAGTCGCCCGGGTCGCGCGGCAGCCGTACTTGCTTCCGCTCCTCCGCCTCACCCCGGCTGTCGTGCCGCATGTGGTCGTCGTGGCGGACAAGACAGGAGCGGATCTCTTCGGGTTCGACCAGGAAGGTGCCGAACGCCGGACCGTCGAGGGTGAGGACCACCCGGTGCACAAGGTGCGGGGCGGCGGCTCGGCCTATTGGAGCATTCAACGCCGGGTGGAGGCGGTCGTCGAACGCAATGCCGCAGAGGTGGCCCGGGCGGCGGTGGAGCTGGCCGACTCCACCAGGGCCGAGGTACTGATCCTGGCGGGCGAGGTACAGGCGCGAGCGCTCGTACGCGACGAACTTCCGCCCAGGGGCAAAGAGAAAGTCGTCGAGCTCGAAGAAGGAAGCCGGGCCTCCGGCAGTGACCCGGACGCGCTGGAATCCGAGGTGCGCCGGGTGCTGGCCGAGCACGCGGAAAGCCGTCGGCAGGACGTGATCGATCGGTTCCGCACCGAACAGGGCCGTGACAACGGCTTGGCCGCGGATGGGCTCGCGCGGACCGCGGCGGCACTGCGATCGGGTGCCGTCGAAACCCTGCTGATCGACGGCGATTCGCTGCTCGATCGCATCGTCTGGACGGCGGACGACCCGACCCAGGTCGCGATCGCGAAGGAAGACCTCCGGTTTTCGGAGGCGGAGTCCCCGACGGATCACCGCGCGGACGAGGCTCTTCCGGCGGCAGCGCTGGTCGAAGGCGCGGATGTCGTCCCCGTCAGTGGCGAAGGACTGGCGGAAGGAGTAGGCGCGATTCTTCGGTTCACGCCTTGAGCAGTCCGGCCCACGATCACCAGGGTGGTAGTCGAAGCGTTGTGGGACCGCTCCAGTGGCCTGAGGGGATAACTGGGGCGAATTGCCATCGCGCAGGGGAGCAGCGGAACCGAATGAGGGTCACAAAGGGCGGCGCGCCGGAGCGAGAGGTCGGTTTGGCGGCCTGTCGGGCTGGGTATCGCGCGAATATGGCCGATCGAATCGAACAGGTTTGGGGGACACGGACTCCGTACTCGCGCGACACGGTGTGGCCCCGACGGGTGGATCTCCAGCTCGCGCGAGGGCTGGAAGAGTCCGATGTGGATTCCTGGGTCCAGTCGGCCTGTGTGCTGTGCAGCAACGGGTGCGCCTGCGACATCGCCGTCAAGGACGGGCGCATGGTCGGTGTGCGCGGCCGTGCGGACGATCTGGTCAACCACGGGAGGATGGGCCCCAAAGGCCTGTACGGATCGTGGCAGTGGAACGGCGAGGACCGCTTGACCCGGCCGTTGATCCGGCGCGACGGCGAGCTGGTGGAGTCCGATTGGGACACCGCGATGGACCTGATCGTGCGGCGTTCGAAGAAGCTGCTGGCGGATACGGGGCCGCTGTCGCACGGCTTCTACACCAGCGGGCAGCTGTTCCTGGAGGAGTACTACACCCTCGGGGTCATCGGGAAGGCCGGTCTCGGCACGCCGCATATGGACGGCAACACCAGGCTGTGCACGGCGACAGCGGCGGCCGCGATGAAGGAGAGTTTCGGCTCCGACGGTCAGCCCGGCACGTATGCCGACATCGACCACTGTGAAGCTCTTTTCCTTTTCGGGCACAACATGGCCGAGACACAGACCGTGCTGTGGTCGCGCGTGCTGGACCGGCTGGCCGGGCCTGAGCCGCCGGTCGTCGTCGCCGTCGACCCTCGCGAAACGAAGGTCGCCATGGCGGCGACGGGGTCCGGCGGCGTGCACCTGGCCCCGCTGCCCGGCACGAACCAGGCGCTGATGAACGGCCTGCTCCGCGAGCTGATCGTCAACAAGCGGATCGACGAGGACTACGTCGCCGCGCACACCATCGGCTTCGACGATCTCGAAGCGACGGTCGAGCCGTACACGCCCCGGCATGTGGCCGAGGTATGCGGGATCGAACCCGCCGCGCTGGTACGGGCCGCGGAGATCTTCGGCACCACACGGCACGTGCTTTCGACCGTCTTGCAAGGGTTCTACCAGTCGCACCAGGCGACGGCGGCGTCCTGCCAGGTCAACAACCTGCATCTGCTGCGGGGAATGATCGGGCGGCCCGGTTGCGGGGTCCTTCAGATGAACGGCCAACCCACCGCCCAGAACACCCGCGAGTGCGGCGCCGACGGTGACTTGCCGGGGTTCCGGAACTGGGAGAACCCCGAGCACATCCGGCAGCTGGCCGAACTGTGGAACGTCGACCCGATGACCATCCCGCATTGGTCGCCGCCCACTCACGCGATGCAGATCTGGCGCTACGCCGAACAAGGCTCGATCCGGTTCCTGTGGATATCGGCCACCAATCCGGCGGTCTCGATGCCCGAACTGCCGCGTATCCGGGAGATCCTGGGCAAAGAGGACCTGTTCGTCGTGGTGCAGGACGGTTTCCGCACGGAGACGGCCGAGTTCGCCGACGTCGTCCTGCCCGCCGCGTTCTGGGGCGAGAAGCAGGGGACGTTCACCAACGTCAACCGCACGGTGCATCTCTCGGACAAAGCCGTCGAACCACCCGGAGAGGCACGCGCGGACCTGGACATCTTCCTCGACTACGCGCGGCGAATGGACTTCCGTGACCGAGACGGTGATCCGCTGATTCCGTGGCGTACCCCGGAGGAGGCTTTCCGGGCCTGGCAGGAGTGCAGCCGGGGCAGGCTGTGCGACTACAGCGGGCTGTCCTACGAAAAACTTCGTGGTGGCAGCGGAATCCAATGGCCTTGCGACAAAGACCATCCGGACGGCACCGAGCGGCTCTACACCGACGGCGTGTTCTCCACGGATCCGGACGTTTGCGAGGACTTCGGCCACGACCTGCTCACCGGCGGCACCGTCTCACCCGAGAGGTACCGTGCCCAGCGTCCGGAAGGCCGGGCGTTCCTCAAGGCGGCGGAGTACACCTCGCCACCGGAAGAGCCGGACGAGCGCTATCCGTTCGTCTGCACGACCGGGCGGACCGTCTATCACTTCCACACCCGCACGAAGACGGGCCGCGCGCCGAAGCTGCGTCGCGCGGCACCGGAACCGTGGGCGGAACTGTCGGCCGCCGATGCCGCCGACCTCGGGGTGACGGACGGCGCTCTCGTGCGCGTCGAGTCCGTCCGCGGCGCGGTCGAGGTGACGGCGAGGATCGGCCGTGTTCGTCCCGGCGTGGTGTTCCTGCCTTTTCACTACGGCTACTGGGACGTCGGCGAAGGTGGCCATACGCGTGCCGCGAACGAAGTGACACTGACCGAATGGGACCCGGTGTCCAAGCAGCCGTTGTTCAAGCTCAGCGCTGTCCGGGTCACCAAGGTGGGGGATTGAGCCATGCATCTCGCGACCTACCTCGGCCTTCTGCACACTTCGCTCAATACCCTGGCCGACGCGTTCCGGGAGGTCGGCCGTGGCCACGGCGACGAACCCGACGTCGAGCACATGTGCTCGACGCTCGCCGGACGACTCGACGGGCAGGTCGAAGCCCTCACCCCCATCGTCGAGCGGTACGGCGAGCAGCGTGAACAGGAACCCGACCGCCTCCATGCCGCGGGCCTGGAGACCACTCGGAGCGGCGGTGTCGGGCTGTTACGCGACCTGCAGGACCTCTATGCGCTGGCTTCGTTCACCGACGTCACCTGGACCATGGTCGGCCAGGCGGCGCAAGGGCTGCGCGACCGGGAGTTGCTGGACCTCGTCCAGAGCTGCGAACAGGACACCGCCCGCCAGCTGACCTGGCTTCGGACCCGGATGAAGCAGAGCGCGCCGCAGGCACTCATCGCAGCGCGTTAGCCCGGCGTCTTCATCGTTCGAGGACCGGCTTCGAACCGCAATCAGCCACAGCGTTGACGCGGCCGGCCTCGTATGTTCGCCGGTCGCGGGGACGATCACCGTGCCCGCTGCGATGTCCGAGGTCTGCTGGGGATCCTCATCGTGAGGGTCCGCTGTCGACTGCTCAGGCTGCGGGTCGCCAAAGCCCGATTTACGGTTGAGGAGGGCGGTTCAGTCCGTAGCTGGCGCACCTTGACCACTTTCAGCCCGCATATCGAGCTGACGTGGGACCAGCGGTGCACCCTCCGGAGTTGGCCTCACGTGCAGCGTGGAGGCCACGCATGACCGCACTCGCCGCACCTGATCTCTCCCGGCCGACGCCGAGCTTCCAGGTGAACGCGACCAGCGACGCGACCGTGCTCGACGTCGCCGGAGAACTCGATCTCAACGTCACCGATCGGCTTGCCGACTGCCTCGGTTCCGAGCTCGCTCTCGGCCCGCCGGCCCTCATCGTGGACGCCGCCGACGTAACCTTCTGTGCAGTACGCGCGCTGGCCATCAGCAGGCACTGACCACACCCGGGGGAGAACGGCGCTACATCTTGCAGCTCGCTGCTTCAACCTCGAACGCAGGATGACGTCGTCGCCGCGGCGGAAGGTCACCGCCACCTGAGGCGAGCACCCGCTGTCTTTGGCAAGATCGAAACGGCAGACTGAGTTCGGTCCGGGAGGTGAGGGGGTGGCCGTGTCCATGCCGCGCTCGGCGGCGGATGACATCCCCGTCGCCGTCCTGTTGCGCACCCTGCTCGATCGCGTCAGTGGTGACATCCCCGGCACGCTCGGTGCCGCGCTCAGCGTCGCCCATCACGGGGAACCGCTCACCGTTCTGGTCGCCACCGGGATCGGTGACCATCTCGCTCCAGCCCAGACCCAGCTGTTCGGCGGCCCGATTCCCGACGCCGCGGCCACCAGTGATCCCACGGTCACCGACAACGTGTTCACCGACTCCCGCTGGCCGAAGCTGACTCTCGACTCGATCACCGAGCAGTTCCCGCAACTGACCTCGACGTGGCGCCACGTACGCGGTGTCGCCGCACTGCCGAGCTATTACGACGAAGACAGTGCCCTGGTCCTGTCCGTCACGCTGGATCATTCCGGCACCAGCGAGGCTTTGCGGGTGCTGACCCGTTACGAGGCCGTCGTGACCGCGACGCTTGTCGTCGCCGAAGCGCACGGCGCCGCCGGTTCGGAGCAGATGATGGCGGTGCTGCGTTCCCGCGCCGCGATCGAACAGGCCAAAGGCGTGATCATCGGTATCCGGCGCTGCGGCCCTGAGGAGGCCTGGGCCACGCTGCGCCGGGCCAGCCAGGAATTCAACGTCAAGATCCGGGACCTCGCCGTCGCCCTTGTCGAGCACCTCGGTCACACACCCCAGTCCACGCCCGAGGGAATCCCGGTCATCGTCCCGACACCGGAAGCACGCCACGCCGCCGAACGCCTCTGGACCGCCTTCACCACACCCGGCCCCGAATAGCCGCCCACCGTTCAGCCCGGAGCGCGGGCAAGCAAAAGCGTCCCGGGAACTTGGCTAGCCTGTCGGCATGCTCAGGCTCGGGTTGCCGGTGATCGGCGTATCGGATCTGTCGCGGGCGGTGGCGTTCTGGACCGCGGCGTTGGACCTCGTGGCCAGTGACGAGTGGGCGAGTGACGGTTGGCGGACCTTGGTTCGCGCCGATGGGTCCGGTCGCGTTTTGGGGTTGATGTCGAGTGCATCGCCGATCGAGCCGTATCCGCGAATTCACCTCGACCTCTTCGTCGACACCGCGACGGAGCAGGAAGCGGAGGTCGCCCGTCTGAAGAGCCTTGGGGCCAGCGACGTCGAGTGGGACCGCTACCCGCCCAATCCGGACTTCGTCGTTCTCGCGGACCCGGACGGCAACCGCTTCTGCGTTGTCGACCTCAGCAACGCACCCTCCGGAGGCTGACTACGCCGTCATCTTCGCTCGCTCGGGCGAGGTCATCGCGAGACTGGTCTGCCCGGAGGTCCGCGTCGCCGTCCATCGCCCAGGTCGGCAGGTCGGGGTGGAACCCGCGCTGCTGCGGGAGACCCGCGGCGAAACGGTGTGGGGACCGGACCGCACCACGGTCATGGTGTTCACGCCGTACTTCCATCGAGACGCTGAACGGTTGCCGTATGCGGACCGCTTCGAACCGGACATCTGGCTCGACGGCCGTGCGGCCGACAATCCGGCCCTGGTCCCGTTCAGCGGCGGCCCTGGAGCGTGCCCCGGGCGGAACGTCGTGCTGTTCACGACCTCGATGCTGCTGGCCAACCTCGTCCGTGATCACGACATCCAGCTGCTCGGAAGCGCACTGACGCCAGATGAGCTGCCGCTGACTCTGGACAACTTCGGCCTACGCTTCCTGCTCCATCGCCGTGCGTCGTGACCCCGGAGTTCACGGCCGGACCTGGTCGGCGACCCGAGCCGTTCCCGACGCGGTCCTCACCGCCCGCGAACCGACCTGGAAGATCATTTGCTCCGCGCCGTGGTTACCGACGGCACCGGACTGGCCACCGGCATCGCCCAGCTCGCCACATGGCTTCTCGTCGGCGCCCTCGTCTCCATCCTCATCATCGACCGCCGCCGCTACCTGTCCACCAAGAGCGTCCGGCTCCGCCGCGCCCGTCCCGTGACGGCCTGACGGCGGATTCCGTTGTCCCACTTCACGATGCGGAAGCCGCGCCTCGTCGACGCTCGGCTTGTGGAGCCGATGTTGGCGCAGAGCGAGATCGCGAAGTGGGGCTGAGCGCGCGGGACGCCGTGCTCGCGGTCGACTTCGTCGCCGCATCCAGGACGATCTGCGACCACGTGTTCGACTCGGCGCTCGCCACCGCGCAACCCGAAACCCGGCTGCACCTTGACATGAATATCGTTATCAATAAGGTTGACGCATGCCGCGGCGTGGATCCGCGCGCGAGGCGTGGTGCCGACTGATATCGATAACGGTTTTCATTGTAGGCTTTGCGGGGTGAGTCCGGCGAGCGTGAACGAGACTTTGTGGAGGTGCGGCCGTGTGGTCGACGATCAAGTTGTTCCTGGGCTTGCGTCCGCGAGCCTGGGTGGAGATAGCCGGGCTCGTCGGGTTGATGTTGCTGATCACGGCCACGTATGTCGGTCAAGGCCTGCTGATCGCGGACCTGCTGTCGAAGGCGTTCTCCTCGGGTGACATCGGCGGGCTGCTGGCGTCGTTGGCCGTGATCGGCGTGCTGCAGCTGGCCCGCATCGGCCTGATCGTCCTGCGGGACTGGTGGGCGCCCAAGGTGTCGGCGCGGGTGAAGGAGGCGGTGCGTGAAGGCCTGACGCTCAAACTGATGGAGATCGGGCCCGGCCAGGCACAGCGGATGCGCACCGGCGATCTTCAGTCGACTCTGGTGGACTCGGTGGAGCTGCTCGACCCGCTGGTCGGCCGGTTCGTGCCCGCCGTGGTGGCGTCCGTGCTGGGGTCCTGGCTGGCTTCGGTGTACGTGATCGCGGTCGATCCGGTGGTGGGGCTCGTCGTGCTCGTATGCGCTTTGCTGGCACCGCTGTCGAAGTTGTTCGGGGAACAGGCGATCAGGGAACGTGGCGGGCGCTGGATGGTGTCCTACCGCGGCATGTATTCCGAAAGCCTGGACGCGGTGCAGGGGATGGGGACGCTCAAGGCGTTCAACGCCAGTGGCAGGCGCGGCCGGGAGATGGTCGAACGGGGTGAGGCGTTCTGCCGGGATTCCATCCGGCTGATGATCGCCTGGTGTGGCACGTCGAGTATCGGCGCGCTGATGGTGCCGATCGGCACGGCCGCCGCCGTGGGCCTGGGGGCCTGGCACGCGGCGACCGGCGCGGTGAGCGTCGCGGGACTGTTCACGATCCTGATGCTGACCCGCGAGACTTTCCGGCCCATGACCGAGCTCGAAGCGGCCTACCACTCGGCGTACTACGCCATCCCGGCCGGACGCGCGGTCGCCGACGTGCTGCGCCTGGAGCCGGACGCGCGGGACACGGCGGAGACGATCCCGGAGCTGCGGCAGAATCCGCCCGGCTTGGAGTTCCGCGCTCTCCGGTTCTGCTACCCGACCCGGAAAGTCCCGGCGCTGGACGGGTTCGACCTGAACGTCGCGCCAGGGGAGCGGGTGGCCATCGTCGGTCGTTCCGGCGCGGGAAAGAGCACCGTGCTGGGTCTGATGATGCGCTATTTCGACGTGGACGCGGGCTCTATCCGCGTCGACGGTCGTGAGATCTCGGAGTTCCCGCTGGCGAACCTGCGATCGTTGATCGGGGTCGTGGCGCAGGACACCTATCTGTTCCACGGCACGGTTCGGGAGAATCTGCTGCTGGCGAAACCGGATGCCACCGACGAGGAGATCCGTCGCGCGGTGACGGCGGCTCAGGCGGTGGACTTCATCTCCCGTCTGCCCCAGGGGTTCGACACGATCGTCGGCGAACGCGGCCTGAAACTGTCCGGTGGCGAGCGGCAGCGCATCGCGATCGCGCGTGCCCTGCTCAAGGACGCTCCCGTGCTCATCCTCGACGAGCCGACGTCGAGTATCGACGCCGCCAACGAAGCGGAGATCACCCAAGCCCTCGGCGACCTGACCCGCGGCCGTACGACGATCATCATCGCCCACCGGCTGTCCACGGTGCGCGACGCCGACCGGATCGTGGTGATGGACTCCGGCCGGGTGGCCGAGTTCGGCAGTCACCCGGATCTGTTGGCACGCAAGGGCCTTTACGCGGAACTCGTCGCGACCCAGACTGGAGTGCCGGCATGACCTCGACCGTCCACGTCCACGAGCACGGCCACGGCCACTCCCACGGGCACGGCGCCGCGAGCGCGCCAGCGTCCGGCCTGTCGCTGGTCGCCAGGCTGCGAAGCCTGATGCCGCTCTTGGGCGAGCACCGCAGGCTCATCACGGTGGCCTATCTGGCGGGGGTGCTGCACCAGCTGCTCTTGCTCGCCTCGTCCGGAATCGGCGCTTACGTCGTGGCGCGGGCCGCCTCGGGCGCCTCGCTGGATCAGCTCACCGGCTGGCTGATCACGCTCGGTTGCCTCATCCTGCCGCTGGTCGTCCTGAGCATCGCCGACAGCACCTACGCCCACGTCGCCGCCTTCCGCGCCTTGGCTGACACCCGGGCCAAGGTGTTCGCCGCTTTCGAACGGCTCTCGCCCGGGTACATGCTCGAACGGCGCTCCGGTGACCTCGGCTCGGCCGCGGTCTCGGACGTCGAGCAGATCGAGCTGTTCTTCGCGCACACCCTCAGCCCGCTGGCCGTCGCGTCGACCGTTCCGGTGGCCACCACCGTCGCGCTGGGGTGGTTCCACTGGTCGCTGGCCTGTGTTCTGGTGCCGATCCTGATCCTGCTCGCGTCGGTCCCGGCATGGTTGCGGCGTCAGGCCGAACTGCACGGAAACGAGTTGCGTGACTCCCTCGGCCGGATGAGCGCCGACAGCACCGACACCTTCCAGGGACTGCGCGAACTCGTGAACTTCGGCGCGCACGCCCAGCGGCTCGGGCTGCTGCGCACACAGAGCGCCCGGCTGGCGAAGGCGAAGGCCGCGCACGGGCGCCGCAGCGGCATCGAGTACGCCGCCACGGACACCATCGCCCTTCTGGGCATACTCGTGGTACTCGTACTGGGCGCGTGGCTCGTCATCGAGGGCGAGCTCGACCGCTCGCTCTTCCCGGTCGCCGTCGTGCTCGCCGGGATGGCGATGCTGCCGGTGCTGAAAGTGACCGAGGTCGCGCGAGAGCTGTCCATGGTCGCGTCGTCGGCGGACCGCATCAACACGCTGCTCGACGCGCCGGCCCCGGTCACCGACCTGGTCAGCAGGCCGCCGGACGGGCCGATCGTGCCGCATGTCCGCTTCACGGACGTGACTTTCGCGTACCGGAGTGACCTGAGTCCCGCCGTGCGGGAGATCGACTTCGAGATCCGTCCCGGGGAAACCGTCGCACTGGTCGGACGTTCCGGCGCGGGGAAGTCGACCTGTGCCAACCTGTTGCTGCGGTTCTGGGACGTCACCGACGGGTCGGTTTCCGTCGGCGGGCACGATGTCCGCGACTTCCCGCAGGAGGACCTGCGCGGCCTCATGACCCTGGTACCGCAGGACACCTTCCTGTTCAACACCAGTCTGCGGGACAACATCCGCCTCGGCCGCGCCGACGCCTCCGACGAGGAGGTCGAAACCGCCGCCCGGGCCGCGCAGGCGCACGAATTCATCACCACCCTGCCGAACGGCTACGACACCGTCGCCGGCGAACTCGGCGCGCTCATGTCCGGCGGGCAACGGCAACGGATCGCGATCGCCCGCGCCCTGCTGAAGGACGCTCCCATCCTGGTGATGGACGAAGCCGTGTCGAACCTCGACGCAGCCAGCGAACAAGCGGTGACCGAGGCGATGGACGAGGCCCGGCACGGCCGCACCACCCTGGTCATCGCCCACCGGCTCTCCACCATCCGCACCGCGGACCGGATCGTCGTGATCTCCGAGGGACGGGTCGCCGAAACCGGGACCCACGAAGAACTCCTCGCGCTCAACGGCGCCTATGTCGAGCTGCTCGCTTCGCAGCTCGAAGGGTTCATCGAGGACGACGCTTCCTGACAGGCGGTTTCCGGTAAGGGGGCCGCTGAGCAGCTCGGTGCAGGTGGTCGTGAGTGGTAAGTGTCGTTCTCACGGACTTGTATTTGCCTACCCACTGGTGTGGCTGGCTCGGCCTTGGTGATGAGGGATTCGGGGGCATGAACGGGCCCAGATCCGTCATCGGCGGGGCTCTGCTTTGTCTCGGTGTCGGGTGGGGGCTTGTGCTGGATGGTGGTGTGGTCGACGGGGGAGGATTCCGGCCGGTGAGCGTCCGGAATCTTCCCCTGTCATCTCGTCTGCGGCCGGTCGTGACCGGTACGACCTTGATCAACGGAGGATCGGGGACGTTGAGTGTCCCCGATCCTCCGTTGATCAAGGTCCGAGACCGGGCGCCCCACTCGACGGTGAAGGAATCGGGACAGTCAACGTCCCGATTCCTTCACCGTCGAGCCTGGCAGCCGCTGAACCGCCACCCTCGCGCAGGTCAGGCATAGGTCGGTAGATGCTGAGCCGTTCTAACGTCACTTACCACTCACGACCCCGCGAGAAGCGGCCATAACGACGTATAAAAAAATCGGGCGCGTGATCGGACCGTTCTGTCCCTTGTGGACACTGTGCGCCGGAGGTGAGCCGCAAACCGGTCCGGGAACCCTGCTTCGGCGGAGATGCACCACGGCCCCGTGAGCCGTACCAGATCACCGGCGGCGAACCGCTCAAAACCGAGATCGCCCGTTCACGTCGGTGAACGGGCGATCTCGCTTGTCGGTGGATCAGTGGACTTCGGCGGGCGCCTTCTCGGGCACGCCGGCCCGGGCGTGCGGCAGCATCGAGGAGAGCCGGTCGGTGACCCGCGCGTCGAACAAGCCGTTCGCCGCCATCCAGGCGTCGTTGAACACGGTGTCGAGGTACCGCTCGCCGCCGTCGCACACCAGCACGACGATGGTGGTCTCGGGTCCCACGGTCCGCGCCCGCTCCAGGGCCTTGTAGACCACGCCGCCCGCCGAACCACCGATCAGGATGCCGAAGTTCCTTGCCAGGTAACGACAAGTCTCGAAGGCTTCCGAATCCCCGACCTTGATCCCTTCGTCGATCAGGTCGTAGTCGAGGACATCGCAGATCTCCGAGACTTCCGGGGTTCCGGTGCCGGATTGGTGGTAGGGCGCCTCTTCACCGCCGAAGGCGATCGACCCGACCGGCTCGACACCGATGATCTTCAGGTCCGGGATGAGCTCCCGCAGGACGCGGCCCGTGCCGCAGAGCGACCCGCCCGTGCCGACCGCACCATAGAGATAGTGGATCTCCTTGCCCAGGTCGTCGCGTAGCTCGCGGGCGAGTGGCCGGTAACCGTTGGGATTCCCCGGATTGCTGTCCTGGCCCGTCAGGAAGGCGCCGTGCTCGGCTGCCAGCCGGCGCGCCGTGGCGTACCGGGCGGCGGTCGCGAGCCCTTCCTCGTCACCGGAGACGTTGAGCAGTTCGGCGCCGTAGGCGAGCATGCCGCGCAACTTGTCGACACTGGCGTGGTTGTCCACCACGGCGGTGAACTTGTACCCACGTTCCGCGGCGATGAGTGCCAGGCCGATCCCGGTGTTGCCGGAGGTGGCCTCGACCAGCCACCCGCCGGGGGCGAGCAGGCCCTGTTCCTCGGCTTCGTCGACCATGTTCCTGGCCATCCGGATCTTCGCGGTGCCGGTGGGGTTGTACTGCTCCATCTTCAGCAGGACGGTTCCGGCCCCGTCCGCCACTGCCAATCTGATCAGCGGCGTTCGCCCGACCAGTTCGGACACCCTGTCCTTGATCATGGATTGCCCTTCGCGCAGATCTCCGTCAGGCACCTGACGAAGACGTCGTTCTCTTCAGGGGTCGACAGTGAGGCCCGGATGAAGTTCTCGTATCCCGGTTCGCGCCACGCCTTGACGATGATTCCGGCGCGGTGCAGTTCCCGGGTCACCCGGTCCGAGTCGCGGTTCGTGTCGATGAACAGGAAGTTGGCCGACGAAGGCGCGACGCGGAAACCCGCTTCGCGCAACCGATCCGCGACCCTGCCGATTTCGAGACGGGTCCGGCGGACCGTGTCCGCCAAATGCGCGTGATCGTCCAGCGCCGCGACAGCGGCCTCCTGTGCGAGCTGATTGACGTTGTAGGGAGTGCGAACCCGGTTCAAGGCCTGAACCAGATCGGCGTCCGAGGCGACGCCGTAGCCCACCCGGATGCCCGCCAGACCGTAGGCCTTGGAAAAAGTGCGCAACACGATCCACGGGCGGTCCTGCCCGCGCAGCACCGCCAGCCCGTCGGGGTACGCGGGATCGGGCCGGGCGAATTCGCAGTAGGCCTCGTCGAGTACCAGCAAGGCCGACTTCGGCGTGCCCGCTACGACGTTTTCCAGTTCGGCGGCGCTGAGCATCGCGCCGGTCGGATTGCACGGATTGGCGAGGAAGACCAGTTTCGGCTCCTCGGCCAGCGCCTCGCGCCAAGCGGGAGCGTCGAACCCGAACTCGGCGGTGACCGGGACCTTCCGGACCCGGGCTCCCATCATGTGCGGGAAGATCTCGTGCAGGCTGAAGCCCGGTGCCTGGGTGGTGACCAGGTCGCCCGGATCGAGCACGGCCTGGCACAGCAGTTCCAGGATGTTCTCGGAACCGTTGCCGAGCACGACGCGGTCGACCGGCACGGCCAGGTTCCGCCCGATGGCCTCGGCCAGCCGTTTGCCGGTGGGATCGGGATAGCGGGAGAAACCCTCGTCCAGGCGCAGGCGCATCGCTGCGGCGACTGCGGGGGAGACCCCGAACGGACTCTCGTTGTTGGACAGCTTGATCACGCGGGGAGTGCCGCTGACGCGGGCCACCTCGTCCGGGTCGGCGCCGGGGTCGTAGGCGGGAAGGTGCGCGACCTCCTTGCGCACCAAGGAGAGCCGGGTCGTGAACGTGCCGATGCTCACCAGAAGCCGACCCTTTCCCCGCGCCCCGCCGCCAGCGCGAGATCGGCGATGTAGCGGCCCAGCGCCGCGTCGGTGACCGCCATCCCGCTGTTGTAGGCGAAGACCACGTCGTCGGGATCACGACGGGCGGGGGTGTCGCCGAGCAGGATGTCCGGCAGTTCGGCGTCCACCGGGGGCAGGCTGCCGTCCGGGGCGCGCAGCTTGCCGCAGGTGACGTGCATCTGCGTGGTGTTGGTGGCGATCCGGTAGTCCGCTCCGTGGAACACGTCGTGCACGCCGTAGCCGAGCAGCACGGAGATCGACCCCGGCTTCACCCAGTCCCGCTGGACCGTCTGCGTCACGGACAGGCCGGAGGTACCGATCAGGATATCGGCGTCGCCCGCGGCCTTCTGGAGGTCGTCCACGATCTCGACCTCGCGGCCCTCGACACTGTCCTGCACGGCACGCAACCCCTCGGGGTAGGTGCCGAACACCTGCAGGCGCTCAAGATCCGGCAGCGCCGCGAGCAGCATCGGCAGGGCGATCTGTCCCTGGACGCCGGTGCCGACGACCAGGGCGCTGCGGGCGTCGGGACAGGCCGCGCGGGCGAACAGCGCGCTGGTGGCCGAGGATCGCAACGGCCCGAGTTTCACGACGTCCATCAGCGCGATCGGTGCCCCGGTGGTGTCGTCGGCGATGAAGATGAAGGAGTGGAACCGGTATTCGTCCCGGCGGCGGCTCGGGTCGAACTCGTAGACCGCCTTGAAACACACGGTGTCGCTGGAAGCGTCCCTGGCGACCATCGAGTAGCTCAGCGAATGGTCGTCCTGGTCTTCGATGATCGTCTTGACCGGGCTGTCCGATCCGCGTTCACGGACCGCGCGGTAGGCCCCGCTGACGACTTCGAGCACCTGCCCGTAGTCGAAGTCCAAGCCTTCTTGGTGGGACTGCGGCAACAGCCACAGCTGTCCGGGCTCGGCGTAGCTCTGTGACATGCGAGAGATCTCCTTCGTTTCGAGGCTGCTCAGATTCCGTCCAGTCGCCAGCGCGGTGGCGCGTCGCCGTCGCCGAGCCGGAGAACGGCCTTTCGCGGCAGAGGGGCGTCGTGGAACTGCGATTCGAGAAAGTCCATGTGGTAGCCCGCCGTGTTGAGGTAGACCAGGAGATCACCGGGCCGCACGGGCCGGGGGAACCCGATCTTCCGCCAGGTCACCATGTCGTTTTCCAGGCAGGTCGAACCCGCGACACAGGCCGGGAAGACCTCGTCGGCGCCCGGCTCGGCCGAGAGCAGCGCGGGGTCCGGGAGATAGTCGGTGTTGAACCACGGTTCGCTGAGACTGAGGCTGTTGCCCGCGACGGTGACGATCGCGTACCCGTCGGTGTCCCGCCGGTCGTCGACCTGCTGTGCGCGGTACACGGTGAAGCCGGCCTGGTCCAGCATGGACCGGCCGGGCTCGACGATGAAACGGATGCCGTTCCGGGCCGCCTTCGCCGACAGGCTCTCGTTCCCTTCGACGGGATGGTTCATGAGCGTGCGCGCGGCCTCGGCGGTCGGCTGCCCGCCGTAGGGGTAGAAGGAGAAACCCTTGGCGGCCTTGGTTCCGTGATAGTGGGCGAGTTCGTTCTGCTGGAGGAACTCGTCCCAGAGCCGCGGTTCGACATAGCGCATCGGTAGGCCGCCGCCGATGTCGACGACTTCGGCGGAGAGCGCGCCGCGACGCCTGGCGTCGAGGCAGTGCTCGATCATCTCGTTGGCCGCGGTCGCCCGTTCCTCAGGGGAATAACCGTTCAGATGAAAGGAGAATCCCTGGAAGCGCACGTGGTCCGAGAGGTCCAGGCACAGGCCGACCGCCGCGTCGCGTTCGGCGGCGGCCATCCCGAAGCGGCTGCCCGGCTGGCCGGAGGTGCGGGATCGCAGCACCACCCTGACCCGGCGGTCCGCGAGCCGCGCTGTCGCCGCCAGCCTGCGGAGTTCGCTGATCGAGTCGACCGCGACCAGGCAGTTGTGCCGGACGGCGAGCGAGTGCAGGGCGTCGTCCTTTTCCGGGCCGGAGACACCGATCCGGTGCCCGGGAACTCCGCCTGCCAGTGCTTTGACCAGTTCGGGGGCGCTGGCGGCGTCGATCCCGGCGTCGAGCGCGGCGGCCGAGGAGACGAAGCAGCCTGCCTTGTTCGCCTTCTTGGCGAAGAAGATGTCGACGTCGGCGCCGGTCTCGGTGAACGCCTGCCGGAGGCCGGCGATGTTCTCCTCGAAGACCTCCGGCAGCACGATGTGCAGAGGCGACCCCAGGCCGTCCAAGAGGTCGGACAACAGGGCCCGGTGATCGTCGAGAAGCGCGGAGACGACGGGATGTCGGAGAGCGGTGAGCGGGAAGGGGCGGACTGCGGTCAGCAGGGACCCCTGTCCTTGTCTAGGCATGGGCACGCCAAGTTTTCTACTGCAATCGGTTATCATTTGCAATAGGCGAAAGGCGGTGTCACGCCTGGCTTCGCGAGTGCCGGTTCCGTTCGGTCCGCGCATGCTGTTAGATGTGATTATCGTTGTCATCTGCTGGGGTGTCGATGTCGCATCTTCTTCGGCTCAGTGCCGTGGCCGGTCTTCTGGCGGTCATCGCGGGCTGTGGTGCCACGGAGCCGGACGTCGCGGCAGGCGGGGTCACCATCGAGAACTGCGGCGTCCAGGTGCGCGTGGACAAGCCTCCGCAGCGGGCCGTCGCGCTGGATCAGGAAGTCACCGAGACGTTGCTGGCACTCGGCCTTCGCGATCGCATCGCCGGTACCGCTCTGCGATCCGGGCCGGTCGCGGAGGAATACCGCGCCGACTACGCGGCGATCCCGATGCTCAACCCGAAAGAACTGACGGGAGAGCAACTCCGGGCGGCCGACCCGGACTTCGCGGTGACCGCGTTCGTCAGCGACTTCACCCGCGAGCGCGTCGGTCCACGTGAGGAGTTCGCCACACTCGGGGTGCCGACCTACGTGAGTTCCGTGGACTGTCCGAAGTTCCTGCCCGGCAAGACCCCGTTCGAGCGGCTGTTCACCGACTATGAGAACTTCGGCAAGATCTTCGGGGTTCCCGACCGTGCCGCCGCCTTGATCGCCAAGCAGCGCGAGGTCGTCGCCGAGGCGGAGAAGGCGGGTGCGGCCCGGGCGGTCAAGCCGACCGTGGCCTACCTCTACTCCGTGTACAACGGTGCGCCATACGTGGCGGGAGGCAGTGGGCTTCCCGCCGACTTGAGCCGCATGCTGGGCGCCACCAACGTTTTCGCCGACGTCGACAGTGACTGGCCCGAGGTCGGCTGGGAACAGATCGCCGCGCGGAACCCGTCCGTCATCGTGCTCGGTGATCTGCCGGACCGCGGTGAAGAGGGCGATGCCGCCGAGGAGAAGATCCGGATTATGCGGGCGCATCCGGTGCTGTCGCAGCTGGATGCCGTCCGGGCAGGCCGGTTCATCGTCGTTCCCGGTCTCGAACTAGACGCCACGGTCCGCAGTGTGCACGCCCTCAAACTGATCAGCGACGGTCTGGCGAAGCTGGGGTGACCGCGTCAGGGAAACAGGTCCTGGACACTCCGGCGGTGACGGCCGGGACCCGGCGCACCGCGATGCCCACCTGGGTGCTGTTCACCATCGGTCTGGTGGCGCTGGTGCTTTCGGTCGGGCTCGCCGCCTGCGTCGGCGCCAACGACGTAGGCCTGCCGGAGATCGCCAGGGCGGTCGGGAGCAGGCTCGGCTTGCCCGTGGAGCCGTTGTCCCGCTTGCTCGATTCGCTGATCTGGCAGCTCAGGGTGCCCAGGGTGCTGCTGGCTGCCCTCGTCGGCGCGATGCTGGCCGTGTCCGGGACCGTGTTGCAGGGCCTGACCGGCAACGCGTTGGCCGATCCCTACCTGCTCGGTGTCTCCAACGGCGCTTCGGTCGGAGCCGTCGCGGTGACCCTGTTCGGGCTCGGTGCCGGCGCGCTCGGGTTGTCCGGCGGGGCGCTGCTGGGCGCGTTGCTGTCCTTCGGGTTGATGATGCTGTTGTTGCGCGGCGGGATGCGGACGGTCCGGATCGTGCTGACCGGCGTCGTCGTAGGTCAGCTCTTCGCCGCGCTGACCTCGTTGCTGATCATGGCGTCCGCGGACGCGGAGACCACCCGCGCGATCACTTATTGGCTGCTGGGTTCGATGACCTCGGCACGCTGGGACTCCGTCGTGCTCTGCGCGATCGCCTGTGCGGCCGGACTCGTGGGCTGCTGGACCCGGTCCCAGGCGCTGGACGCCTTCTCCTTCGGGGAGGACACCGCCGAGTCACTCGGGATCAGCGTGCGCACGACCAGGATCACCACGCTCGTCCTGACCGCGCTGCTGACCTCGGTCGCGGTGGCCTCGGTCGGGGCGGTCGGCTTCGTCGGCCTCATCGTCCCGCACGCCGCCCGGTTCATCGTCGGCCCCCGGCACCGGGTCCTCATGCCGTTCGCCGCCCTCACGGGGGCGGTGTTCCTGGTGTGGGCCGACGCGCTCGCCCGGGTCGCGCTGGCCCCCAGGGAGGTCCCGGTCGGCGTCGTCACCGCCCTGATCGGGGTTCCGCTGTTCCTGTTCATCCTGCGCAAACGGGGAGAGCTGTGAGAATCGACGCGGAATCCCTGCGCTGGGGTGTGCCCGCGAGGGTCATCGTCGACGATGTCGCGTTGAGCGTCGATACCGGCGAAGTGCTGGGCCTGGTGGGGCCGAACGGTTCCGGCAAGTCGTCACTGCTGCGCTGCCTGGCGGGCCTGCGCAAACCCCAAAGCGGGACCGTCCGCTACGGCGGCTCGGACATAGCGGACTGGGACAGCAAACGGATCGCTCGCCGCGTGGCCTTCGTCGATCAGTACACCGACACCGAGAGCGACCTCCTCGTCGCCGACGTCGTCGCGCTCGGCCGGACCCCGTTCCACTCGAACTGGCGGGGGCACGACCATCGTGACGACGCCGTCGTGAACGCCGCGCTGCGGCGGATGGGCTTGGCCGAATTGCGCGCCAGGCCGTGGAAAACCTCTCCGGCGGGGAACGTCAGCGCACGCACATCGCGCGCGCCCTCGCGCAGGAGCCTTCGGCCATCCTGCTCGACGAACCCACGAACCACCTCGACATCGCCCACCAGCTCGACCTCATGCGCCTGCTCGCCGGCGCCGGGCGGACCGCGGTCGTCGTCCTGCACGACCTGTCGCTGGCGGCGCGGTTCTGCGACCGGCTCGCGCTGATGAGCGAGGGCAGGGTGGTGACCTCGGGGCCCGCGCTCGACGTCCTGACGCCTGCCCGCATCGCGGAGGTGTTCGACGTCAAGGCGGAAGTCGAATCCGATCGTTTCGGTGACGCACGTATCTACTATCGGTGACCACCGTTCTGTTCCGCCCCAAGGCTCTTCGCTGACCGCGGGAGGCCTGCTATCGTGCGCTTAATGAAAATGAAATCGGGTATCAGTGTCATGAGCGCTGCTCTGCTGGTCGCGCTCGCAGGCTGCGGAGGCGGCTCCACCGACGCGAGCGGACAAGAAGCGGCGGCGGGACAGGGTGCGACGGCTTATCCGTTCAGCATCAAGAACTGCGGCGTCGACGTGACCTACGAGGCGGCGCCGAAGCGGGCGGTCACGATGAACCAGACCGCGGCAGAGATCCTCATCCACCTGGGCGTGGGGGACCGCGTCGTCGGATCGGGCTACGAGGTCTCGAAGGCGCCGGACGACATCGCCGAGCAGTACGAGAAGATCCCGATCCTGTCGGCGAAGAAGGAGACGATCAAGCACGAGAAACTGCTGGAGGCGCAGCCGGACTTCGTCTACAGCTCCTTCTCGAGTTTCCTCACGGCGGCGCAGGGCGGTGAACGGGACCAGCTGCACAAGCTGGGCGTGCCGACCTACGTGACCGAGTTCGACTGCACCTATCACGCCAGCGTGGCGAACGCGGATTTCCCGATGCTGTTCGAGGAATACCGCCGGCTGGCCAAGATCTTCGGCGTCCCCGCGGCGGGGGAGAAGCTGGCGACCGAACAGCAGGCCGTGGTGGACAAGGCGCTGGGCGAGGTCAAGAAGCGGGACACCCCGCTCAAGGTGATGTGGTTCTACTCCACCTACGCGGGAACGCCGTGGGCGGCCGGTCCCGGTGGGCTGCCTCAGCGCGTCTCCGAACTCGCCGGGGTCAAGAACATCTTCGACGACGCGCCGACCAAATGGGCCGAGGTGAGCTGGGACGAGGTCGCGGCCCGGAATCCCGACGTGATCATCCTGGCCGACCTGAGCCGGGGCGAGCCCAACGACACCGCGCAGGAGAAGATCGACCTGCTCAAGAAGGACCCGCTCACGAGCAAGCTCGGCGCCGTGGCGGGCAACCGGTTCATCACCATCCCCGGCTCGTACATGGATCCGAGCTACGGCAGTGTGCGGATGGTTCCGTCGCTCGTCGACGGCCTGAACAAAGTCCAGTGAGCGGACGGCCGCTATGACGAGCTCACCCAGCACCGCCGGGAGCGCCGGGAATCCGATCACGAACCGGAAGACCGTTCCGGCGCGCCCGCGGCGCACCTCGATGGCGGTCGTCTTCTTCGTGGCAGCCGCCGGGCTGTTCGTGTCGATCATCGTGACGTCCCTGTTCGGGAGCGCGAACGTCGGCCCGCTCGATGTCGTCTCCACGATCATGCGGCACGTCGGCCTCGGCGGGATCGCTCCGGCGCCGCCACTGCCGAAACTGCTGGACGCCCTGATCTGGGAGTCACGGTTCCCGCGGGTACTGCTCGCCGCCGGCGTCGGCGCGGCCCTGGCCGTCTCGGGCGCGGTCCTGCAAGCGATCACCCGGAACCCGCTGGCCGACCCCTACCTGCTGGGGGTCTCCTCCGGTGCCTCGACCGGCGCGGTGGTCGTTCTCTTGCTGGGCATCGTCAGCGGTGTCTCCCTGTCGACAGGGGCGTTCGTCGGCGGAATGGCCGCCTTCGGCCTGCTGCTGCTCCTGCTCGGCGGGGGACGGGTCTCCAGTCCCTCCCGCGTGGTGCTCACCGGCATGCTCGTGTACTGGTTCTTCTCCGCCGTCACCTCGCTCGTCCTCATGGTCAGCGGGGACGCGAACTCGACCCGGGGCTTCACCTACTGGCTGCTCGGCACTCTCGCGGGTGCCCGGTGGGAGGGGGTGACCGTCACCGTCGTGATCATCCTGATCGGGGTGCTGGCCATCCTGTTCTTCGCGCCGGCCCTGGACGCCTTCACCTTCGGCTGGGATTCCGCCGCCGCGCTGGGCGTCAACGTCACCGCGGTCCGCGTCTGGCTGATGGTGCTGACTTCGATCATCACGGCGGCCGCCGTGTCGGCCTCCGGTGCGATCGGCTTCATCGGGCTGCTCATCCCGCACGCCGTCCGCATCCTGGCGGGCCCGATGCACCGCTGCCTGCTCCCGCTGTCCGCGATCGTCGGCGCGATCTTCCTCATCTGGGTGGACACGTTCGCGCGGACCGCGTTCTCACCGCAGGAACTGCCCGCCGGCGTCGTCACCGCGCTGCTCGGCGCGCCCGTGTTCGCGCTGATCCTGAAGCGTCTGGAGACCTGATGGGCCGCATCACCGCCACCGAACTCTCCTGGTCGGTCAAGGGCCACCGGCTGCTGGACGGCATCGACCTGGCGGCGCCCGACGGGAAGATCGTCGGGTTGCTCGGTCCCAACGGGTCGGGGAAGTCCACCCTGCTGCGGTTGCTCGCCGGGCTGCGCCGCCCCGACAGCGGGTCGGTGCGCTACGACGACACCGGCCTGAGCGACCTCGGCCGCCGGGTGCTCGCCCGGCGGCTCGCCGTCGTCGAGCAGGACGTGACCGCGCACAACCACGTCAGCGTCCGTCAGGTGGTGGAGCTCGGCCGCACCCCTTTTCGCGGCCGCTTCGACGCCTTGACCGAAGACGATCTGCGGATCATCGACGCGGCGCTCGCGCGTGTCGACATCGCCGACAAGCAGCACCGGAGCTGGCACACCTTGTCCGGCGGGGAGAAACAACGCGTCCAGCTGGCCCGCGCGCTCGCCCAGGAGCCGAAAGAGATCCTGCTCGACGAGCCGACCAATCACCTCGACATCCGCCACCAGCTCGAACTTCTCGGCCTGTTGGGCACCCTGGACGCCACCTGCGTCGTCGCCCTGCACGACCTCAACCTCGCCGCCCGCTACTGCGACCACGTCGTCATCCTGGAACACGGACGGGTGGTCGCCGCCGGTGCACCCGAGGCCGTACTGACCGCCGAGCTGATCGAATCCGTCTACGGCGTCGACGTGCTCATCGACCATGAACCCGTCACCGGCACGCTTCGGATCACCTACCTGGCCGCAGGGAATGGAACAACCGCCGATCGGTACCGGCCCCGTCTTCCCGCGAGCTGACGGCTGGTCCCGGACCGGACGCTCTACTCTTGGCCGGAACCACCTGGCTGATCCATGGAGTCCCCGTGAGCACCAATCGTTCCGTCCCGGTCGTTCCCGGCAGGCGATCGACCCGGCAGCGGGCCGCGGTCGCGGCCTTGCTCGACGAGATCGACGAGTTCCGCTCCGCTCAGGACCTGTTCGAGCACCTGCGTGACCGGGGCGAGGAGGTCGGCCTGACCACGGTCTACCGGACACTGCAGTCGCTCGCCGACGCCGGCGAGATCGACACGCTGCGTTTCGAAAGCGGCGAGGCCTACTACCGCCGCTGTTCGCGCGGTCATCACCACCATCTCGTGTGCCGCGACTGCGGCCGCACCGTCGAGGTCACCGGCCCCGCGGTGGAGCGGTGGGCGAGCAGGATCGCCGCCGAGCACGGCTTCGTCGACGTCAGCCACTCGCTGGAGATCATCGGCCGTTGTGCCGCTTGCGCGGGCTGAAAGCGTCCTTTTCTCCGCTGAATTCGCAGGACGCGGCGTGTATCCCGCGCGGCGAAGCCCGGTTTCTCCGGTGCGGGTCAGTGTTCGTCGTAGTGGCCGTTGTGGGCGGCGTGGCGGTGCCCGTCGTGGATGTAGTCGACGTGGTCTCCGTGCGGGACCGCGACGTGGCCGCAGCCGTCGCCGTGGGTGTGCTCGGCGTGTTCGTGCGGTACGTGGTCGGTGGGGTCGCATTCGTCCCAGTGGCCGTCGTGCTCACGGTGCAGGTGTCCATCGTGGACGTAGTCGACGTGGTCTCCGTGTGGAACCGCGACGTGGCCGCAGCTGTCACCGTGGGTATGGGTGTGTGCCTGGTGTTCGGTGTGGACGGTCATCCCGCCGTCTCCTTTGTGGTCGGTTCGCGAGCCAATTCATAGGAACATGGCGATATGTCCTCGGCAACCCGGTGTAACCCACCAGTGCTTTAGTGAAAATGATAATCGTTATGTGTTAGGGTGGGGGTGTCGGCCCGGTGTGTCGAGAAACCGGGAGATCGCGGAGGGAGCTCGGATGAAGGTGCGGAAGTCGTTGCGTTCACTCAAGAACAAGCCGGGATCGCAGGTGGTGCGACGCCACGGGAAGACGTATGTGATCAACAAGAAGAATCCGAAGTACAAGGCTCGTCAGGGCTGAATTCCGGATCGGTGGGAGGGTGCTCGATGACCGAAGCCGCGACCTGGGAAGACGAACTGGCCACGGTCGAACGTGACGCGGCGGTGAGTGAGCCGATGGTGCGCCAGGCGGTCCGCTGGCTGGCGCGAACGCATCCGCTGGGAGACGGCTCCCTGGTGCTGGACGTGGGTTCCGGCCCGGGAAGTGCCACGGTGATCCTGGCCGAGGAGTTCCCGGACAGTGAGGTGATCGCGGTCGACCCCACCGTGGGGTTCACCGCCCGGGCGACCGCGCGGTTCGCCGAACACGGGCTGGGGCGGCGGGTGCGGGCCGGATATGGCGAGATCGGCACTTCTTCGCTGTCCGCGCTGGGCCCGGCCGATCTGGTGTGGTGCGCGCACGTCGTGCATCACCTTCCCGATCCGGTCGCGGCGCTGCGCGAACTGTCGTCACTGCTCGTGCCGGGGTCGGGTGTGCTGGCCGTGGCGGAAGGCGGGTTGTCCGCGCGGTTCCTGCCCGGCGGTTACGGCGTCGGGAATCCCGGCTTCGTGAGCAGGCTGGAGGCGGCGCTGAGCGACCACTTCGTCGGTTCGTGGTCGCTCACCGGTGCCGCAGTGGGTGGCGGCCGGGACTGGCCACTGCTGCTCGCGGACGCCGGTCTCCGCCATCGTGTGACACGGACCTTCCTTCTCGACCTGCCCGCCCCCGCCAGTCCCGAAGTTCGCGGTCACGTGGTCGATCGGTTCACCCGGATCCAGCGGCTCGTCGGCCCCGCACTGTCCGAAGAGGACAGTGCGGCGTTGGCACGGCTGCTCGACCCCGCCGACCCGGTCGCCCTCGTCAACCGGCCCGACCTCTTCGTGCTCCAGGCCACCACCTGGCATCTGGGCAGCCGGATTTAGGACGGTCAAGGCAACCGTGGCGTGTTCGGTACAGGGGGTCGTGAGTGGCAAGTGTCGTTAGAACGACCCGAAACACTCACGACCACCCACACCGACGTCTCAAAGGATGTGCCTGTCGGCGGACGAGTCCCCTTCACCTCGCTCGTCCCCGCCGGGCGTCGGTCCGACATCCGAGTGGCGGGTAGGCATGCACATTGATGACGACATTCACCACCTGTAGGTGTCTTTCAGGCAACCATGTCCTGTTGTGTGCGGCGTGCTCCGGTGGTCACGGTCGAGTCGAGCAAGGCTTCAAGATCAGAATTAGTTTACCTGCCATAAGTCGGGTCACACAGTTGTCAATTCAACGCCTGCTCACGTCGTTGTCAGGGTGGTAGCCTGTTTCGATGGGAGCCGATGACGCAGTCAGCAATCCCGAACGTGACCGCGGGAAGATCGGTTTATCCGCGGATCTTCTCGAGTTCACGATGCCCAGGCCGCCAGACGGCAGGCCGGGGGACATGGCATCATTTACCGTCGATGCTTGCCTCGAACTTGCAAAGGCATCGAAAGCCTTCAGTGCGGCCGCCGCTACCGGCGGGGGAAGTGTGCTTTTCATCGGTATCGGCGTGGTGGCCAAGAGGATCGCCCGAGGCGCCGTCTTTGAAGCCGGGATTTCGAACACGCTTTCCCTGTTCGCGGACGGGCAAATCGACGCGGCGAAACAAGCGCTTTCCGATGCGCAAAATGAAACCGGTGAACAGCAGCGTCACGACCGCCTGCTGGTGGCCGAAGGCCATCTTACCGGCGCGTATGCGATGCTTGTCCGTGACATAGAGAAGAACGTTGGTAAGAAGACGCCTTCCAGTCCGGGCAAGAGAGCTGATGCGCTCCGTGCACTGTATGTCAACGCCATGGCCGCCGCGGCGACCACTGCCTCGATTCTCAGGGAGCAAGGGTCTCGCAATGTGGTGAGATGGGCTGATAACGCAGATAGGCACCTTGCGGCTTTCGGCGACTTCACCGCGCATCTGTACGGGAAGGACCGTGATTCACTTCCGGCCGCGGAGCGAGAATTCGAAGCGACCAGGATGACACCGGGAAAAGTTATCGCCGATATGGGCAAGGTGGGGATCTCGGTTGCAACTTTGCTGCTGGCGAAGGGTCGGCATTTCATGCCGCCGCCACAGCTGAATGTCGATCGGGCGACAAGCGCGAGTATTCGATTGGAAGCCTGTCGTGTCGCCAAAAAGGAAATGGATACTCTGGCCCGGATTCGATCCCCCTATGCGGAGCTCAAAGCATGGTGGCTGGAGTCGGCGTAGCCGATCCTGTTCGGTTGGCCCCTGTCTGGGGCGGGTCACGTGTTCCTGAACAGCCGGTCCAGATGCACGTCGATCGCGGCGAGCGCGTCCTGAGGCTCGATCACGTCGAGTTCGATCAGGGAGGTGAAGCCGGTGAGGGCGAGGAGCAGGTTGGCTTCGGTCGCCGGGTCGCGGCCGGAGTCGATGTGCCCGTCGGCGATCGCCTGGCGGACCGACTGCTCGACGAGGGCCCGCCCTCGGACGAGGCCGCGGCGCGCCTGCTCGTGCACGGCCTCGTCGTGCAGCGCCTCCAGGACGTAGGCGGCGCTCATCCGGCTGGTCGCGCGGGCGTCGGCATGCAGGGGGAGCATTTCCGCGAGCGTCAGCCGCAGCACGTCACGGGGGTGCGGACGGTCGCCGAGTTTTTCGAGCCCCTGGTGTACGCGCGCCGAGGTCTGCTCGGACGCGAAATCCATGGCGAAGGAGAGCATGGCGGTCCGGGAGGCGAAGTAGTGCTGCAGCTGCCCGAGTGACATGCCCGCCTCCTGCGCCACCACGCGCATCGTCAGGTGTGTTACGCCGCGCTGCTCCACCACCCGCCAAAGCGCGCGGGCGATCGCTTCGCGGCGTCCGCGGTGATCCACCTGTTTCGGCATCGCCGGCCCTTTCCTCATGCCCGGGACTGTTCCAATACAGTTGACATAATACACCTGACCCATAATCCTGGGCCGCCCGAGGGAAGGAATCGTCATGTCCGAACAGCCGAAGGTGCGGACCACGGAAGGCGTTGTGCAGGGGCGCCGACGACAGGGGCACGCGGTGTTCCGCGGTATCCCCTACGCCCAGCCCCCGGTGGGAGCGCTCCGCTTCGCCGCGCCCGCGCCGCCGCACCGCTGGGAGGGGACGAGGCAGGCGGTCGAGTTCGGCCCCGTGGTGCCGCTGTCCCTGCCGATCGACGTGCCCCCGCAGGGCACCGACTGGCTGACGCTCAACGTCGGCACTCCGGATCCCGGCGCGGCGGGACTGCCGGTGCTGGTGTGGATCCCCGTGGGCGGCTACCTCTCGGCGGCGTCGAGCGACCCGATGTACGACCCGGCGGCGCTGGCCGAAGCGGGAGTCGTCGTCGTGACCATCAACTGTCGCGTGGGCGCGGAGGGATTCGCGTTCCTCGACGACGTGCCGCCCAACCGCGGATTCCTCGACCAGATCGCGGCGCTGGAGTGGGTGCAGCGCAACATCGCGGGCTTCGGGGGCGACCCCGGCCGGGTCACCGTGGGCGGGGTGTCCGCCGGGGCGGGCTCGGTCGCCGCCCTGCTGACGATGAAGTCCGCGCGCGGCCTGTTCCGGCGGGCCATCGCCCATTCGGTGCCGGGACTGCACAGCACCCCCGCGCTGGGACGGCAGGTCACCGCCGCGTTCGCGGACCGGCTCGGCTCGGCGGCCCCCACCGCCGAGGTCCTGCGCGACATCGACCCGTGGCGCCTGGCCGCCGAGCTCACCTCCTTCAACGCCGGCCTCCACGCGCACCGGGAGAACTGGGGACGCCTGACGGAGGCCGGCACCGCGCTGTGTCCCGTCGTCGACGGGGAGGTCCTCCCGGAAACGCCTTGGCCCGCGCTGACCGGCGCGCGAGCGAGCGGGACCGAACTGCTCGTCGGTCATGCCCGGGACGAATTCCGGTACTTCAGCGTCGTCAGCGGACGGTATGGCACCTTCACCGAGGAGGACGCCCACGCGGCCCTGGAACTGCAAGCCCCGCAGCCGGACGGCGCGCGCGCCTACCGTGCCGCGTTCCCGCAGGCGGGTCCGGAGGAACTGGTGGAAACGGTGTACTCCGACGCTCTTTTCCGCATGCCGTCACAGAAGCTGGCCGAGGCGAACGCCGCAGCCGGCGGCACCTCGTACCTGTTCGAACTGTGCTGGGTCGCCCCCGCCCTCGGCGGCATCCTGGGTGCCTGTCACAGCCTCGACGTGCCCCTGGCGTTCGGCACGCTGGACAGCCCCGTCGGCACCCAGCTCATCGGCGAGGAGCCCACCCCTGAGGCCGTCGCGCTCTCCCGCGAACTCCAGGAGGCGTGGGTCCGCTTCGTCACCACCGGCGACGCGGGCTGGTCCGCTCACCGGCCCGGCGGGCACCTCACTCGCGTCCTGGACACCGAGTCGAAGACTCTGCCCTACCCCGAACAGGCATCCCGCCAGATCTGGGAAGGCCACTTCCCCGCTCCCTTCGATCTCTCGTAATCGTCCGGGGCCGGTCGACCTTGCGCGGACGCCGGTTGCCTGTCGAGCGAGTCTCCGCCGATCGCGGATCCGCGCCGGACGGCAGTTCTTCCGCCCTGTGTCGTCCTCCAGCGCATCGAGCTGGAGTGGCGTGTGGCCAAGCGCACCGAAGGGAAGTGGTCCGATGATCCGTTCGGATCTGGCGCTGGCGTTCGTCGTGGTGATTGTGCACGACCTGCGGATGCCGCGCACGATGCTGGGAGTGTGTGTCGGGGTGGCGCTCGGCCTGGCGGGCGCGCTGACGCGAAACCCGCCACCGTGACGCGAAGAGTTTATGTCCACTGTGGACTTAACTTGGCGTCGAAGCTGTTCTGTTCAACGCTTAATAGCCCGATCGGGCATCGACTCCTGCCCTCTAACCCGCCGTTCGGACCGGTCGGCGAACGCCGCGAGCTCGCTACCTTTGTGGCGCACCACCGTCATTCCACACGAGAAAGACCGGGGAAAATGGGGAAAATCCGAAAGTCCACCCGCACCCGCGGGAGACTGCTCGCCACCGCTGCGATCCTGGCACTGCTGGCGCCGCTGGGTATCGGGACGGCACAGGCCGGCCTCATGTCCTACCAGGACGGTTACGAATTCAATCCCTCGGCGAAATGGTCCATCGCCGGCAGTCACTCCTCCGGCGGCGGGTTCAATATCAACATTCCCAGCAGCGCTCGCACCGGCAACAACTCTGGCTGGCTCGGCGTGCAGCCGGGAGGGTGGGCCTACCAGCAGATCGAGATACCCACCGGATCGGTTTCGGGCCGCCCGGACACCGAATGCGCCGCCGCGATCTGGATCAAGCCCATGGTGATACGGCAGGAAGTGGCCATCGAAATCTGGGACCGCAACGGCAACCAGCTCTACCGCAGGCTCTCCGAGCACGCCGGCAGTGAGAACTACCAGCAGATCTACACCGACCGCTGGACGCTGGGAAGCCGGACCTCCGTGTTCGTCCGGATCGTCGACTACGGCACCACCGGGCAGGGCGGCACCATCCGCCTCGACGACCTGGTCTTCCAGTGCTACTTCATCGGGTGAGGTGAGACCGGCCGAGTTCCGGCGTGGGAGGGGATGACACCGGCCCCTCCCACCCCGCGGCATCACGGGTTCTGCACGGCACCTTCGACGTTCCGATGGACCGCTCTTCTGCCGATCGCGCCATCGCGTTCCTGCCCTTGGATTCAGCGGGCGAGGGAGACGGCGAAGGGGGTGAAGCCGTTGCGGCGCAAGATGTGCGGGACGACGAGGATCATGGCTTCGGTGGCGCGGGCGGTGGTGATGTCGCCGAGGTCCTCGATCCAGGCGGGATCCCAGCCCAGCTCCGCGAGCAGCCCGGCGACGGTTTTCTTGGCCTTTTCGTCGTTTCCGGAGAGATAGGCGGTGGGCGGGGAGGTCAGCGCGTCCGGTGCGGTCATGACCATGAACAGCATGGTGTTGAGGGTTTTGACGACCTGGGTGCCGGGCAGGGCGGTTTGGAGCTGTTCGGCGAGACTGCCGCCGGGATAACACAGAGCGCCGGGCAGACCGTCGGCCGCGTCGTGGGTCGCGTTGGAGACGTCGATGAGGATCTTGCCCGCGAGTTCGGCGCGCAGTGCGGTGAGCCGCTCCAGCGTGCTGTCGCCGGGGGTCGCGTTGATCACGATGTCCGCGGTGCGGGCGGTGGTCGCGTGATCGGCGTGGCGGATCCCTGCGGGTGCCGCGGCTGTCTCGTCGCCGGCCTCGCGGCGGCCGAGGGTGACGTGGTGGCCCGCCGCGGCCAGGGCGCGGGCGAGGTTCGTGCCGACGCGACCTGAGCCGAGGACGCCGATGTCGGTCATGGTGGGTTCTCCTTTGTGACTGGGACGAACTGGTCAGATCGCGGAAAGGACATCGAGCGCGGCGGCGTGCACGCCGGGGCCGGCGGCGAGGAAGTCGCGGCCTGCCGCGTTCCAGGGCTTGCCGTCCAGGTCGGTGACGGTGCCGCCGGCCTCGGTGACCAGCAGGGCGCCGGCGACGAGGCCGGAGCGGACGTCGGAGAACTGCCAGAAGGCGTCCATGCGTCCGGCGGCGACCTGGATGAGCTGCAGCGTGGCCGGGACGGACACGCGCACGACGAGGCCGGCGGTGAGCATGGCGGTGACCGATTCGCCGATCCGGCGGAAGGTCTCGGTGCTCTCGCCCGGCCTGGCCTGGCCGGTGCCGATCAGCGCGGCACCCAGGTCGCTCTTGGCCGAGACGCTCAGGGCACGGCCGTCGAGGTGGGCGCCACCACCGGCGGTGGCGGTGTACGTTTCGCCGGTCAGCGGGAGGTGAACGACCGTGAGGATGGGCTGGTCGTCGCGCACCAAAGTGGCGGTGACGGCCCAGTCCGGCATGCCGTGGACGTGATTGACGTTGCCCTCGGCCGGGTCGACGATCCACCACTCGCCCGGCGGGAGTGCCCCTCCCGCCAGTTCGTCCTCGGCCCACTGCGAGCCCGGCCTCGCCTGGAGCAGCGGTTCCCGCATGACGGCGAGGACCGCCTCGTCATTCGCGTAGATCTCGCCGACGACCTCCTTCAGGCTCACGCCTCGGGCATGGGTCGTGTAGCGCTCCCGCAGGGTGACTCCGGCGTCCTTCACCACGGCGGTCACCGCGGGCAACAGCGTCGCGTCGAGGTCGAAAGGCATGGCTGTGCTCATGGCCGTACTCCTTGGTTTCAGGGGAAACGGGGCGGCAGTGAGTGCTTTCCTCGGCCCCGCACTTCGAACTTAGAGACCTCGGCCATTAACAACAAGTGCATGTATCGCACTTATACAATTACCGACATGCAACTGGATTTGAACCTGCTCACCGCTCTCGACGCCTTGCTGGAAGAGGGCAGCGTGGCCGGGGCCGCGGCTCGCCTGCATGTCACCGCACCGGCGATGAGCCGTTCACTGGGCCGCATCCGCAAAGCCACCGGCGACGAGATCCTCGTCCGCACCGGACGCCACATGACACCCACGACCCGTGCGGTGGCCATGCGCACCGAAGTCCACGCCCTGGTGCGGCAGGCACACCACTTGCTGTCGGCTCAGGCGGAACTCGACCTGGCGACGTTGGATCGGGTGTTCACCGTCCGCTGGCACGACGCTCTCACCACCGCCTGCGGAACCGCCCTGATCGCCGCGGTGCACCGCCAGGCTCCTGGCGTGCGGCTGCGTCTCACCGCCGAACCCGGCGACGACACCCCCGAGCTGCGTCGAGGCGAGGTCGACCTCGCTTCCAGTGCCGGCCCGCCGTCCCTGCCCGACCTCCGGCACCACCTCGTCGGTCATGACCGGCTCGCCGTCGCCGTCCGCCCTGGCCACCCGCTCACCGAGCTGCCCGCGACCGCCGAGCGGTACGCGGCGGCCGAACACCTCACCGTCTCCCGGCGCGGACGCCTGCGCGACCGGATCGACGACGCTCTCGCCGCGCTCGGGCACGAGCGACACGTCATCGCCTCCGCCCCCACCACGGCCACCGCCCTGCAGCTCGCCCGGGACACCGACCTCGTGGTCACCCTGCCCGAGGCGGCCACCCGTGCCGCCCGCCACCACCTCGGCCTGGTCACCCTGCCGCTGCCACTCGAACTTCCCGACGTACCCCTGCACCTGCTCTGGCACCAGCGGCACCACGACGACCCCGCCCACCGCTGGCTACGCGACACAGCCACTGAAACCCTGCGAACCCTCTTCGCTCCGTCTCCCGCCTCCGACCAGTAGCCGAATGGCGGACGTGTTTCCGGTGTCCACAGGGGACAGCCGAGGGTCCGTCGTGCTCACCTGACGCCGGGGTCTGGATATATCAACCTGGGTTGATGTATCTTCGGCGCGTGGTGACCGTCGAGATGCACGAACCGCCGCCGTTCGTACGGCTGGCGAGTGATCCTCTGCGCTGGCGGCTGCTGCGCGAGTTGTCGCACGGCGACCGCCGGGTGCGGGAGCTGGTGGAAGCGGTCGGGCAGCCGCAGAACCTGGTGTCCTATCACTTGCGCAAGCTGCGGGCGGCGGAGCTGGTCACGGCGCGGCGGAGCAGTTTCGACGGTCGTGACACCTACTACCACCTCGATCTGGGGCGGTGCGCCGTCGCGCTCGCCGAGGCGGGGAGTTCGCTGCATCCCGCTCTCGCACCGGACGCCGCGAACGCGACGAGAGCCGCGTCCCGGATCAAGGTGCTGTTCGTGTGCACCGGAAACAGTGGCCGGTCGCCGATGGCCGAGGCGCTGCTGCGGCACCGAGCAGGTTCGACGGTCGAGGTGTCCAGCGCGGGCAGTCATCCGAAGCCGTTGCATCCCGGCGCGGTGCGCGCCCTCGCCGAGCGCGGTATCGCACTGGAGCACGAACCGTCCCATGTGGACGGTCTTCGGCGTCGGCGATTCCATTGGGTGATCAGCTTGTGCGACCGCGTCCGCGAGGTCTGCCCGGAGTTTCCCGGGCACCCGCGCCTCGTCCATTGGAGCCTGCCCGACCCGGCCAAGGAAACCGATGACGCGGGTGGAGCCTATCCGGCGTTCCGTCGCCTCGCCGGCGAATTGGACCGCCGGATCGGGTTCCTGACCGCCCGGATCGATGAGGTGAAAACCCGATGACCCAGGAATTGGTGAGTGTGCGTTACCTGGTCGACGACGTCGAGTTCTACACCCGGAACCTGGACTTCGCCGTGCGCACCAGCGCGCTGCCGGCGTTCGCCGATGTGGTACGCGGGAATCTCCGGCTGCTCCTCAGCGGCCCGGCCAGCTCGGCGGGCCGTCCGATGCCGGACGGGACGAAACCGGGACCGGGCGGCTGGAACCGCATCCACCTCATCGTCGACGACATCGACGCCGAAGTCTCCGGACTGCGCGCCGCGGGCGTCGAGTTCCGCAGCGACGTCGTCACCGGCCCCGGCGGCCGCCAGATCGTTTTCGACGATCCCGCCGGCAATCCGGTCGAGCTGTTCCAGCCCGCCGCCCGATGACGGCACAGCCCGATCGGGAGGACACGACGCCAGGAAAGTCCACAAAGGACGAATACGCGGCGAGCCTGGGGACCGTGCTGCGGGAATGGGGCCGGATCGGCTGCATCGGCTTCGGTGGCCCGCCCACCCACATCGCCCTGCTCCGCAAGCTGTGCGTGCAGCGCCGGGGCTGGCTGTCGGACCAGGAGTTCGAGGACGCGATCGCCGCCTGCAACCTGCTGCCCGGCCCCGCGTCGACCCAGCTGGCGATCTTCACCGCGTGGCGGGTGCGTGGCCGCGCCGGAGCCCTGGCCGGAGGTGCGGCGTTCATCCTGCCCGGTCTCGTCGTGATCCTGGCGCTGGCCGCGCTGTTCCTCGCCGGGTCCCCGCCCGCCTGGGTTCGCGGCGCGGGAGCGGGTGCGGGCGCGGCTGTCGCGGCCGTGGCGGTGCACGCGGGAGCAGGCCTCGTCCCGGCAGGATGGCGGCGTGCCGCCACCACCGGCCGCGTACGCTGGGTCCTGTACGTCCTCGCGGGTGTCGCGTCGGCCGCTCTGCTCGGCCCGTGGCTGGTGCTCGTTCTGCTGGGCTGCGGCATGATCGAACTGACCGTGAACCGCGCACGCCGCGGCGAGCCGGGCACCGCCCTGCTGGCCGTTCCCGCACAGTCCTTGGCCGCCGCGGCCGCGGGCGCCGGGGTGTTCGCTTCGGTGGCGTGGGTGGCGCTCAAAGTCGGGATGCTGTCCTACGGCGGCGGCTTCGTGATCATCCCGTTGATGCAGGACGACGCGGTGAACACCTACCACTGGATGACCGCCGGGCAATTCCTCAACGCGGTCGCGCTCGGGCAGGTCACCCCGGGTCCGGTGGTGCAGACCGTCGCGGTCGTCGGTTATGCCGCGGCCGGTCTCACCGGCGGGATCCTGGCCTCCCTGGTCGCCTTCACGCCGTCGTTCCTGTTCATCCTCTTCGGCGCCAAGCACTTCGACCGGTTCCGCGGAAACCCGAACGTGCGGGCCTTCCTCGACGGCGCCGGTCCGGCCGCGGTCGGCGCGATCCTCGGCTCCGCGATCCCGCTCGCGCTCAGCCTGACCCAGGCATGGCAATACGCCGTCCTCGCCGGTGCCGCGATCCTGCTGCTCGTGTTCCGGCGCGGCGTCGTGACCACGATCCTCGCCGCGGCCGGTGCCGGAACCGTGATCGCGCTCACCGGGGCGCTCCTGCCGAGCTGACGCGGGTTTCCCGCCGCGACCTGGCCGGCTTCATCGCGGTGTCAGGCGCCTGTCTGAAACGCCGGGCCTCGCGTGAAGATCGCGTCAACGCCCTCAAGTTCTCGCGACGGGAACCGCAGCCTGAGCGGCGTGAGTATCACTCTTTCGCGCAGCAAGCCCGTCGACCGGACGGAGCGGCATCGGCTTTCGGTGGTCGGTGGTCTGGCCGCCTTGTCCCTCGACGCGATGGCGTCGGTGGCCTACGGCCCGGAAGCCATCGTGATCGTGCTGGCCGTCGCGGGCGGCGCCGGCCTCGGCCTGACCATGCCGGTCACCCTCGCCATCGCGTTGCTGCTCGGCGTGCTGACCCTGTCCTACCGGCAGGTGATCGCGGCGTTCCCGGACGGTGGCGGTGCGTACGGGGTCAGCCGTGCCTACCTCGGCAGGCGGGCTTCCCTGGTCGCCGCGGCGTCGTTGATCGTCGACTACGTGCTCAACGTCGCCGTCTCGGTGGCCGCCGGGGTGGCCGCGCTGACGTCGGCGTTCCCCGGGCTGCTGCCGTACACGCTCTGGCTCTGTCTCGCCGTCCTGGCGTTGGTCACCGCCGTGAACCTGCGCGGTATCGCGGAAAGCGCCCGCGTGTTCATCGCGCCGACCATCGTCTACGTCGGCGCGATCCTGCTCGTCGTGGTGGCCGGGCTGATCCGGGACGAACCCGCGGCCGCGATCGCCGCTCCGGAACAGGCGCAGAGCCTGCAGACCGTCGGAGTACTGCTGCTGCTCAAGGCTTTCGCCAATGGGTGTGCCGCACTGACCGGGGTGGAGGCCATCGCCAACGCCGTGCCGTCGTTCCGCAAACCGAGGGTGCGGCGCGCGCAGCGGGCCGAGATCGCGCTCGGCGCGCTGCTCGCGGTGATGCTGCTGGGGATCGCGGCCCTGATCGAAAAGTTCTCGATCCACCCGGTCGACGGCGTGACCGTGCTTTCGCAGGTCACCACCGCGGCCTTGGGCGACGGTTTCGGGTTCTACGTCGTCCAGTTCTCCACGGTCGTGCTGCTCGCCTTGGCCGCCAACACCTCGTTCGGCGGGCTGCCGGTGCTCGCGCAACTGCTGGCCAAGCACAACAACCTCCCGCACGTGTTCGCGCTGCGCGCCGAACGCCAGGTGTTCCGTTACGGCGTCGGCTTCCTCACGATCACCTCCGCGATCTTGCTGATCGTCTCCGACGGCGACATGAACACCCTGGTGCCGTTGTTCGCGATCGGTGTGTTCGTCGGGTTCACCTTGTCGCAGTTCGGCATGATCCGGCACTGGCGCACGCATCGTCCCGACGGCTGGGCGGGAAAAGCCACGCTCAACGGCTTCGGCGCGCTCCTCACCGCAAGCGCCGCGATCGTGGTCACGGTGACGAAATTCGGCGAAGGCGGCTGGCTGATCGTCGTCACGCTCCCGCTTCTGGTGCTGATCATGGAATGGGTGAACCGCAGCTACGACCGCATCGGCCGCCGGCTCGGACTCGGCAAGACCCCCGCGCCGCCCCGGCCGTCGCGATCGCTCGTCGTGGTGCCGGTCCACACGGTGTCGCGCCTGACCCGGGACGCGCTGGCCGCGGCGCTGTCCCTCGGCGACCGGGTCGAAGCCGTGCACGTCACCCATCCAGACGAGGAGCGTTCGGCCCAGGAGTTCGTCGCGGCATGGGAAGAGTGGCATCCCGAGGTCCAGCTGGTCCAGCTCCACGACGAACGCCGCCGCCTCGGCGTGCCTTTGGTCGAGCACCTCGCCTCGGTACGGGATCAGCATGTGTTCGTGCTGATCGCCGAAGTCGAACCGGAGCACTGGTGGCAGCGGATCCTGCAGAACCAGCGTGGCGCCGTGCTCGCCAGGGCGTTGCGGCGGCGCTCGGACGCCGTGATCTGCCGGATGAGGTTCCGGCTCGGCCGGGGTTGAGGATTCGGCCAAGCTCGGCTCGTGCGTTGTCGTCGGCCCGTTTCATCAGATCATTCGGTAGATCACCCATATTTGATCTGTCCTGCCCGAATCAGCAGGCATTCTGCCGGAGCCCCACAAGGAATCGGCGGCGCGATCCCCATTTCTGTACTTGCCGGTACAAAAAATCGCTCTTAAGCTCGGTCCAGCGCGCGGTGATCAACCGGAATCTCCGCCGTTGTTCTTGATGTGAAAGGGATACGAGGAATTTCGATGCGTGCTGTAGTGGTGGAAGAGTTCGGTGGTCCCGAGGTGCTGAAGGTGCGCGACCGGCCGGATCCGGTGCCAGGTCCCGGTCAGCTGCTCGTGGACATCGAGTTCGCGGGCGTCAACTTCATGGATACCGGATCCCGGGTCGGATACGGGCTGCCCCAAGGGCTTCCGTTCGTCCCCGGGGTGGAAGGGGCGGGAAGGGTCGCGGCAGTGGGAGCAGGCGTCACCGATTTCGCCGTCGGCGATCGCGTCGCCTGGGTCTATGCCTATGGCAGCTACGCGGAGCGGGTGGTGATCCCGGCGGATCAGGTCGTCCCGGTTCCGGGCAACGTGCCCAGTGACATCGCCGCCGCGACGATGATGCAGGGGCTGACCGCGCATCATTTCGTGACGGAGATCGCCCCGCTCGGGAAGGGGCAGGTGGCGCTGGTCCATTCCGCCGCCGGCGGGGTCGGCCGGATGGTCACCCAGCTGCTGAAACTACGCGGAACGCACGTGATCGGGCTGGTGTCCAGGGAAGAGAAGGTGCCGGTCGCGCGAGCGGCGGGCGCGGACGACGTGCTCGTCTCGACCGGCGGCGCCTTCGTCGAACGGGTCAAGGAACTCACCGGCGGTGAGGGAGTACACGCGGTTTTCGACGGCGGCGGGGCCTCCACCTTCGAGTTCTCGATCGAGGTGCTGCGACGTGCGGGCACGCTCGTCTACTACGGCCCGCTGATCGGCGACATCCCCCAGGTGCGGCTGACGGACCTGCCCAAGAGCATCAAGGTCTCTTACGCCGTTTTCGCGGACCACGTCCACACCCCGGAACTGCTGCGAGAACACGCCCGCGACCTGTTCGACAAGATCGGCGAGGGAAAGCTGACGATCGAGGTCACCAGGCGTTATTCGCTGGACGAGGCCGAACGAGCGCACGTGGACATCGAGTCGCGCCGTACTTCCGGGAAGCTGCTGCTGGACCCGCGGAACTGACCGACCTGTCGATCAGCTGTCAGGCCGGAGATCGTCCCTGGGCGGGAGAACCGGCCGCCTCAGGAGGGGGCGGGCAGCGGAGTGCCCGGCACGCTCTGGTCCTTCGGGACCACGCCGTCGACCAGGTAGGCGTCGACGACCTTGTCCACGGCCAGGTTGCCGAATCCGTAGATGCCGTGGTCACCCTCGCCGGTGACGGTCAGCAGCCGGGAGTTCTCGAACGCGGTGTGTGCCTTCCTGGCGCCCTCGATGGGCGTGGCCGGGTCGTTCACCGAGTGGACGATCACCACCGGTGGGACACCCTTGCCGTTCATCGTGGGCTGCGGACGGGGCGTGCCTTCCCAGAAGATGCAGTTCTGGATGAACATCCAGTACCCGCCGGCGAGCAGTTCGCCTTGGTCGAGGAACTTCTGCGACCTGCGGATCACCGACCGCCGATCGCCGGGCTCGGGGTTGTCGTTGCATCGGACGGCGGTCAGGACGGCGAGCATGGTGTCGGTGGGGTCCGGCTCGGCCGGTGCGGCGGCGATCGCGGCCCTGGCCCGCGCCTTGACCTGCTCCGGCTCGTCGTTCCCGGTCAGCGTCTTGAGCTGGGACAGGAAACCGGCCAGGCCGGGAAAGGCGTGCTTGGTCTTGAGCAGGCCGACGAAACGGCCGTCCAGGTCGACCGGGCCGATCTTCGTGCCGCCGACCTCCACCGGAGCACGGGTCAGCGCGTACCGGATCTTCTCGAAGGTCTGTCGGACCTGCTCGCCGGAGGTACCGAGTCCGTAGCGGTCGTCGTGGGCCGCGGCCCACGGCAGGAAGTCCTGCCGCCAGCGGCGTTCGTAACCCATGGGCTGCAGGTCGAACGACGTCGACCAGGTCGAGGTGAAGTCGACCGACGAGTCCAGCACGAACCGGCCGACGCGGTCGGGGAACCGCTGGGCGTAGTGCGCGCCGAGCCAGGTGCCCGCCGAGTAACCGATCCAGTTGATCTTCTTCCGGCCGAGCAGGACCCTCAGCAGGTCCAGGTCCTTGGTGTTGTGGAAAGTGTCGACGAACCTGACGAGTTCGCCGGACGTCCGCTCGCAGGATTTCGTGGTGTATTCCAGCGCGTCCAGGAGCAGGTTCAGATTGCGCGGGTCGCGGTCGCGCGGGTCGTGGGTCTCATTGGCGGCGCCCGCCCCGCCGCACGAGATGTTCGTGCTCCTGCCGGTGCCGCGGGTGTCGATGCCGATGATCTCCTGGTGCTCACGCAGCTTGGCCTGCTTGCTCAGCGAGGCGGGAAACGAGCGGCCCGGCGCTCCCGGGCCACCGGGGTTGGTGAGTACGGACGCCGTCGTCGCGCCGGTGGATTTCAGCCTGCTGATCGCGATCGTCACGTCCTGCCGGTCGCCCGGGCGCTCCCAGTCGCGCGGGGAGGCGAACGTCGCGCATTCCAGGATCTTCGCCGCCTCGGGTTGATCCGGCACGTCCTCGGCGGTGCACTGGCGCCAGGTCAGGGCCTGTTCGGCGTAGCGCGCCGGGATACCGGTGGTGTTCAGCGTGCCGGGGTCCGCCACCGCGGGGGTCATTCCCGCGAGCAGGCCACCCGCGACCGCGGGGATCACCACGGCGAGCCGCAATCTCCTGTGCATGTTCCGCCCCTTTGATCGAACAGCCTGATTGGCTGAGGTCGAAGGGACCAGTGGAAACCATGCCCTCAGGGCACACTCAAGGACTTCGGCGAAAGTTCCGCTGACACCCTCGCAACGTATACGATCAAGGTGTCGGCCGAACCGGCCGGCGGGTCCTGGCGGTCGCCGGTGACCGTGGCCGGAAAACGTGCTGCGAACCGGGCTGGACCCGCTCCGGCGAGCAGGCAGGCGGGAGTGTCGAGGTGATCCGCAGTTCGGTGACGATGGCGCTGCCTGCCCTTCCCGTGCTGGTCTACGAAGTGGTGTGGGAAAGGCTCGGTCTCGGGCCCATGCCGTCCCCTCTCGCGGTGCGCCGCCACGGCCGCGATGACGCGGAGCGACGAGAGTGTCAGGCTCGCGCACATCGATGGCTGACGTCCAACAGCCTCGGAGACGCGGGCAACCTCGACGGCGATCTGGTGCAGGCCTTCCGGGCGATGGACGACCGCGACCTCGCGCTTTCCCTGCGCTACAACGACTCCACCGGACGGACGGCGATCGGCTGTTTTCCTCAGCCCACCGGCCGGGCGCTGCGCGTGATGATGCGGGACGAGACCGTGCAACTGGGATGGATGAACGCGACGAGGATGGCGGAAGGCATGCTGGAGGTGCTGCCCGACCCCCCGCCGGGCACCGGACGGCCTCTCCGGGTGAACGAACTCGCACTCATCCGGTCGGGCCGGGCGTGGCGGCGATCGGGACTGCTCGGCGCCGGGAAGCGCTCGTTGATCGAGCACGGGGTGGACCCTGGTGGCGCCGAGTGGTTCCTGCGTGTCCTGTCGAGGGCGAAGGCGACCGGACAGGCGAGTGCGGCGCGGTCGGGAGTCTCCGGGAAAGAACTGACGACCAGCCGCTCACTGTCCTTTGTGGATAGTAATGATGGCCGGTACGTCGTCGTGCGGAGCTACGGATCGGTCACGCTCATGCCCGCCGACGGCGCTACGCTGGCGGCTCTGATCAAAGGGCTCGCGGACGACGACTTCATCGAGAGCCGGCCCGCACGCGATAAAGGTGCGCTCAGTCACCTCTGGTGACGCGGCGGCGCTGGAGTCTCGCAGCGCCAGGTGACGGAGAGGATGCGGCCCGGGTCGATCGCGATGCAGTCGAGGTCCCGCGTCCAGGACAGGACGAAGACGATGCATCGGGGCTTCTTTGGGTAGATCGGCGTCCACGAGGAATTCGTGGACGCCACTGGCCTGACGCACCGCCTTCGGGTGTTGTGAAGGCCACTTTCACAACCTTCAAGGTTGCGAAAGTGGCCTTCACAACGTCACCCAGCCGGCACTCGGCCGGGCGGAAGCTGCCGGAAACGCCAGGGTATGGATTGGCGGTGCAGGGCGCCAACAACGTCAACGGCGCGCGTGCTTTCCAGTACGACTGCCTCGACAACGCCGAAGACCAGCTCTGGTTCGACGACCAGGGTTGACGACGGTTTCCGTCACCGGCCACCGACCGGCGGTTCAGGCGGTACCGCAGCACTGGCGGATGACGTCGGGGGTCAGGGGGCCGCCGGGCCGGTGCATGACCACCGCCCTGAGTTCGGGCGAGCGCGCCATGGCCTGTAGCTCGTCGGGAAAGGTTTCCGAGCACCACAGCGGTTCGATGATTCCCCGGACGGCGTCGGGTTCTCGTTGCAGGGCGTCGGCGACGGCGGGCCAGCGATGCCGGAGGATCGTCCACAGTGCGAGGGAGTCGATGTCGACCGCGACGCCTTCCAGGGTCCGCACGGCACGCAGGATCGTGTAGTTGTTGAGGAACAGCTTGATACTTCGTGGGTTCGGCGGCAGAAGCGGCGCGAATTTGCGGAGGATGTGCTCTCGCTGAGTGCGCGCCGAAGTCCCCAGCAGGGCATGGGTGGCGTCGACGGCGACCGCGTCCCGCAGTTCGGGGCTCATCGCCGCGAGGGTGCCGACGACGGCCTGTTCGTTGCCGTCCGCGTCCCCGATGCGTTCCTTGGCCTGCTCGACTTCTTGCCAGGGAACGGTTTCGGCGCTACCGGGCCGCAGGAGCCTGCCGAGGAATCGTTGCTGTGCCGTGGCGCTCAGGGCGGGCATCGGCACGGTGAGCTGGAAGAGCTTGTCCAGGAACTGGTAGCCGAGGGAATCCGTCGCACCGTACTCGGCGGCGTAAGCCTTGCGCAGCCAGGCCCCGTCGGCGGCGACGACGAAGTACGCGGCCGGAGGCAGCGGGGCGGCCGGATCGTGCCGTCGTGGCGCGTCCCGCACCAGTGTCTGGATCGCTTCCATCGATTCGACCACTTGGACGTCCTTGCAGCGGTCGAGGTCGTCGATCAGGAAGACGACGGGTTTGCGCGAATGGCGCAGGAGCCAGTCGAAGTGTTCGGCCACCCTGCCCATCGGGTTGGTGTCCGATTGCTCGAACAGCCGCGCGCCGCGCGCCGAACCCCACAACAGCATCCGGGCCGCGACCCTGGATCCGGTCCACAGGATCCCGAGCGCGGTCACGGCCGGGGCGGTGATTTTGAGGACCTCCGCGAACGGGCCCGCGCCGCCGATCGCGGCCCTGACCGCGAGGGCCAGGCCGCCCGCGGTCACCGAAAGCAGGACCAGCGCCAGCAGGTACTGCGCACCCGACCGGCGCGCGCGTTCCGCGGTCTCCCGCAGCCGAAGCCGGCCCCGCTCCCACCGCTTCCGGTCGGTGACGACCTTCCGCCGCAACGCCGAAAGCAAGGACCACCACGGCGGTGACAGCCGTGACTGCTGCCAGGCGTCGTAGCGGACCACGAGATATCCGCTTCCGGTGAGCCGTCTTCCCAGGAAGTTGAGCAGCGTGCTCTTGCCGGAGCCCCAGGCCCCGTCCAGATGGATGAGCAGTGACGACCTCGGGTCGCGTTCCCGTGTCTCGGTGAGCCGCCGGGTCAGCACCGCGGCCAGCGCGTCGCGTTTGAGCAGGTCGACTTCGGCGGGGGTGTCGGTGGACCACTCGACGTCGACGGCGACCCGGTCTTCGAGCACGTTCGCCAGCCTGCCCAGCTGGTCGGCGGTGTCTTCGTCGAGCCGTCGCTGCACGGCGTCGCGGACCAGCCGGTGCACCTGCAGGGTTCCTTGGCGGTGATCGATCTTGACGATCGCGTAGCGGTTCAGCTCCCGGAGCGCTTTGCTCTGCTCGACGGGGTCGGTGAGGACTCGTTCGAGCGCGGCCGGTATCTCGACGGTCGGCACCGTCTTGAGGTCTGCTCGGCTGATCCGGGTGGCCTCGAAGAAGGTCAGCAGGCCGAGAAGTGCCTCCGCGCCGGGGTGTTTCTCGGACAGCGTCCGCAGGGAAACCGTCCAGATCGCGGACAGATCGGCCTGGGGCGACTCTCCGGAGGACGTCAGTTCCTTCAGCGCGCTGTCGAACATGCGCAGGTAGGTCTCGGGTGTGTCGCCGGTGACGGCGATCCAGGCCGACGCTTGCTCGATCGCCAAGGGCAGGTCGCCCACCGCCTCGGCGATCCTGTCCGCGTCCTCGGCGGTCATCCCGGTGTCCCGGAGGGTCAGCAGCCGCAGACTTTCCCGGCGGCTGAAGACTTCGATGCCGAACGTGGGGAAGGGCCACTCCGGATTCCGGGACGTGACGATGAAATGCCCATGAGGGCCGTCGGGCAGATACGGCTCGATCTCGACGGGCCCGGATGCCCCGTCGAGGACCACGAGCCATCGTCCGGACGGCACGCCTTCGGCAAGAGCCCGCAGCGCCGCGCGGGCGTCATGGCCGACCGCGAGCCGTTGACCGAGTTCGGCGAACGACTCGCGTACCGACTTGATGTCGGCGGCCGAGATCCACCAGACGGCGTCGTAATCGTCCACGTGGCGGTAGAGGTATTCGAGGGCGATCTGGGTCTTCCCGATCCCGCCCATACCGGTCAGCGCGAGTCCAGGCCGTCCCTTGGAGAGGTGGTCTCGCATCCCCGCCAGCACGGGGTCACGCCCGACGAACCGCGGATTCCTCGGCGGCACCGCGTTCCACACCGGCGGCGGGCCGTCCCTCACCGTCCACCCACCGGACGGTGGAAAACCATTCGAGCCACTCGTCGTCCGCCTCGCCGATCGGGTTCCGGACCGATCCCTGGTTGAGTCGGGCGGCGAGCCGGGATCGTTACGGCGCGGTCCGGGAAAAAGAGTCCACAAGGGACTCCTAGTGCGGACCGGCCGCGCTTCCGGCATAGGGTCCAAAGTCATCTCCCTGACCAATTTCGCCGGGGGCCGGTCGAATCCGCGTTCCGGTCGCGGGAACGGAATTCGTATTAGTTCTAGATCGAAACTTGTTTCAACCAATTATCGCCTGTTCCCGCCAAATGGACGAATTGTGATCCTCCTACTCCGATAGAGTGATCAATTTGTGTGATCGCAGAATGTGGGGACCGTCGTTGACAGCGTTCGAGGCGTCCGACTACGGTGTTGAAACGTCACAAATCGACGCGCATCGAGATGGTCGATGTCGTGCGTCAAATCGCATGGTCTCCTGTGTGATCGCGCGCCCAAAAAATTGCGCGCCGTCGAAATGTGCTTTCAGTTCCCCTTTCCAGAACCGGCGACAGAAAAGAAGCTATTCATGTCAACTGAGATTGCCGAGCCGAGTGCCGCGGAGAGCGGGCAGTCCCCGAATGGGCAGTTGAGCTTGAGCACGGCTGCCGCGCGGAACCTGGCCACAACCACCAAGACACCGCCGCAGATGCAGGCGATTTCGTCGCGCTGGCTGCTCAAGATCCTGCCCTGGGTGCAGGTCGGCGGCGGCACGTACCGGGTGAACCGCCGGCTGACCTATACGGCGGGCGACGGGAAGATCGCCTTCGTCCAATCCGGCGCCGACGTCCGGGTCGTCCCCGCGGAACTGGGGGAGATGGCCGCACTGCGCGGTTTCGACGACGCCGAGGCTCTCGACGAGCTGGCGGGCCGGTTCGGTCAGCAGGAGTTCGCCGCGGGCGACACCCTGTTCGAGCAGGGGCAACCGGCCGACCGGATCATCCTGATCGCACACGGGAAACTCCAGCAGACCGCCACCGGCCCATACGGCGATCCCGTCGTGCTCGACGTCCTGGCCGACGGTGACCACATCAGCTATCAGACGCTCGACGCCGACCAGGACGAGTGGCCGTTCACGGTCCGGGCGCTCACCGCGACCACGGCGCTCATCGCGACCAGACAGGATTTCGAGCAGGTCGCCGAGCGGTCCGAGTCCCTGCGGGCGCACAGCGAACGGTACCGGGACAACCTCGCCCTGCCGCAGAACAGGCGTGGCGAGGCCGACATCGCCCTCTCGTCCGGGCATGACGGCGAACCCGAGCTGGCCGGGACGTTCGTGGACTACGAACTCGCCCCGCGCGAGTACCAGCTCAGCGTCGCCCAGACCGTGCTCCGGGTGCACACCAGGGTGGCCGACCTGTTCAACGACCCGATGAACCAGACCGAGGAACAACTGCGGTTGACCGTCGAGGCGCTCCGCGAGCGCCAGGAAAACGAGATGATCAACAACAAGGAATTCGGTCTGCTGCACAACACCGCCTACGAACAACGTGTTCAGGCACGCACCGGACCGCCGACTCCGGACGACCTCGACGAGTTGCTTTCCCGGCGAAGGAACACCCAATACCTGCTCGCCCATCCGCGCACCATCGCGGCGTTCGGCCGCGAATGCACCCGGGTGGGCATCTATCCCGACTCGGCCGAGGTCGGCGACGGCAGGACGATCGCCTGGCGCGGCGTTCCGCTCCTGTCGTGCAACAAGATAAAAATCGGCGCGAACGAGACTTCACACATTCTCGCGTTGCGCACCGGTGAGGAGAATCAGGGCGTCGTCGGACTGCATCAAGCCGGAATCCCGGACGAATACCAGCCCAGTGTGTCGGTGCGGTTCATGGGCATCAGCGACCAGGCGATCATCTCGTACCTGGTGTCCGCCTACTACTCGGTCGCCGTTCTCGTTCCCGACGCGGTCGGCATGCTGGAAAACGTGAGTGTGGCGCCTTCCGCCGGCTGAAAACCCCTCCAGCGATCCGGGAGATGGCAGACGATGGCTTCCTTCGAACGGCCGGGAATGTACGTGCCCTATCCGGCCCGGTGCAATCCGCACGTGGACTCCGCGCGGGCCAACGTGAAGGCCTGGGCGGTCGAGGTCGGGATCCTGCCCGCGCGGGAAGCGCCGGACACGGCGGACGTGTGGGACGAGCGGAAGTTCGACGAGATGGACTTCGCCCTGTTCGGTGCGTTGCAGTACCCCGACGCCCCGGGGCCGGAGCTGGATCTGCTGACCGAGTGGCACACCTGGATCTTCTACTACGACGACCGGTTCCTGCGGGCCTACCAGCACACGGGCGACCTGGCAGGCGCGCGGGAGCACGTCGACGCGCTCCTGCGCTACATGCCGAGCACGCCGGGCGAGGCGCCACCGTCGCCCGGCAACCCGGTGGAGGCCGGTCTCGCCGACCTTTGGCCCCGGACGATCTCGACGATGTCCCCGGAGTGGTCGGCCCGGTTCGCCGGGTTGACCGGGAACATGCTGGAAGAACCGCTGCGCGAGGTCGCCAACGCGCGCGTGGACGTCGTGCCGGATCCGATCAGCTACGTCCAGCTCCGGCGCGAGACCGGTGGCGCGCTGTGGACCGCGATCCTGGCCGAACACGCGGTGGGTATCGAGCTGCCGCACGCGGTCGAAAGCTCCCGTGCGCTGCGGGTGCTGAAGGACACGTTCGCCGACGGTATCCACCTGCGGAACGACATCTTCTCCTACGAGAAGGAAAAACTCGCCGGAGAGAAGAACGGGGTCATGGTCGTCGAGGAGTTCCTCGGCTGCACCCCGCAGCGGGCGGCCGACCTGGTCAACGAGCTGGCGACCTCCCGGATGCAGCAGTTCGAGAACACCGCCCTGGTCGAGCTCCCGCTGCTGTTCGCGGACCTCGGCCTGACACCGGACGTGTGCCTGGACGTCCTCGCCTATCTCCAGGGGCTGGCCGCGGGCATGGCGGGTGACTTCGAATGGGCGAAGACCACGGGCCGCTACAACGAAACCGGCGCGGCCGACGCCTCAGAGCCATCCACTGGGGACCCCGCCACCCTGGCCCGGCTGGGGGTCATCCGCAGGGTGGCGGCGGTCGCCCCGCCTCCGGGAACGGTACTGCCGGATCCGGAGGCGGGGCAGGTGGAGCTTCCCGACTTCTTCATGCCCTACACCGGAGGCCGGAACCCGCACCTCGGCACCGCGTACGCCCACGTGCGGGATTGGGCCGCCGAAATGGGGATGCTGGGCTCGGGTGTACCGGAGTGGGACGAGGCGGGCTTCGAGTCGGCCAATCCCGTGCGGTACGCCGCGCTGATGTTCCCGGAGGCACCGGAAGACCGGTTCGAACTGGCCGCGAAATGGATCACGGCCGTTTATTTCCTCGGTGATCTGATGGACGTCTTCGAACGTCGCCGGGATCTCGCGGGGGCCAAGGCGATGTCCGACAGGCTGGCGAAGTTCGTGCCCGTCGGCAGGCCGGGCGACCTTCCCTCGCCGACCAGTCCGCTCGAGCGCGGCATCGCCGACCTGTGGCCACGCATCGCGCCGTCGATGACGGTGGACTGGCGGCGCTGGTTCTCCGCGAGCGTCACGAGAGCGTGCGACGGCAGCTTGTGGAAGATCCTCAACGTCGTTCAGAAGCGTTTCCCCGATCCGGTCGACCACACCGAGATGCGCCGCGGGTGCGGCCTCGAGATCGTCATGGCCCTGCTCTTCTACGCGCAAGGGCTTTCCCTGCCTGCCGGGAAGACCGCCCGCGAACTGATCCGGACACTGGTCGAGTCGATCCTGGATTGGCGCGTGCTGTTCAACGACATCGTCTCCTTCTCCCGCGAGGTGGAAACGGAAGACGGCGGCATCAACAACGGCGTGCAGATCATGCGCCGGTTCCTCGGTGGCGACGTCGCCCAGGCCATCGAGCTCGCCAACAGCCTGGCCACCGCCCAGCTCGGGAACTTCGAACGCGCCGTGGCCGACGGCCTGCCCGAGGACCGGCAGCAGGTTCGAGGCGTCGTCGACGCGTTCCGGACGGTGATCGCCGCCGAACTCGAGGCGCATCTCCTGGTGGTGCCGAGCAGGTACGCCACCGGCGGCACGGAGACGGCACCGGAGCCGGTGTCGTGGCGGATGGTGCCCTGGCCCACCGGTCTCGGCACGTCGGCGGCACACATCGGTTCACTGACCGGCACCGGAGGTGATCGGACATGACCGGCCTCGAGGAGGCCCGCTCACCTGCCGACGAACTCGGCGCCGCTCTGTTCGATCCGTCGTCCCGCGTCGACCCGTATCCCGTGTTCCACCGGCTGCGCGAGGAGGCGCCGTTCTTCCGCGGCCCGGACGGGACCTGGGTTCTCAGCCGGTACGCGGACATCTCCACGGTGCTGTGCGACCAGCGGTTCGGGTATCGCGAGCCACGCGCGCTGCGCACTCGCGCGTTGCTCGTCGAGCAGGACCGCGACGGCCTGCTGACCGACCGTGCCAGCGGACGGTCGGTCAGTTCCTTCATGACGCAGAACCCGCCGCAGCACACGAGGTTGCGGCGGCTCGTCGCCCCGGCCTTCACCGGCCGCGCGGTGACCCGGCTCCGGCGTCGCGTCGTCGAGCACGCCGACGCCCTGCTCGATGACATCGTTGCCGCCGGTGAGGTGGATCTCGTCGAGACCTTCGCCTATCCCTTGCCTTTCCGGATCATCTGCGAGCTGCTCGGCGTCCCGCCGGAGGACCGCGCGCCGTTCCCCGAGTGGTCGCACGCGATCGCGCTCGGCATGGACCCGGACTTCCTGCTGTCCCAGGAGGAGGTCGCACGCCGCGCGCGGGCGATGCTCGACGCGGCGGCCTATTTCCACGAGCTGGCGAAGCGACGGCGGCGCCATCCGCGCGAGGACCTCGTCTCCGTCCTCGTCCAGGCCGACGGCGGCGCGCTCTCGTCGGCGGAGGTGTCCTCGACCTGCATCATGTTCCTGGTCGCCGGGCACGAATCGACCGCGAGCCTCATCGCGCTCGGGAGCCACGCGCTGCTGACGCATCCCGGGCAGCTCGACCTCCTCTACTCGGACCCGTCGCTGACGGCGAACGCCGTCGAAGAGTTCCTGCGGTACGACACACCGGGGCAGACCGTCGTCCGCACCGCGTTGACGGACACCACGATCGGTGAGGAGCCCGTGCCGGCGGGCACCAAGCTGATGTCCCTGCTCGGTGCAGCCAACCGGGATCCGGCGGTCTTCCCCGATCCCGACCGGTTCGACCTGACGCGGAGCGGGATCCGGCATCTCGGCTTCAGCCAGGGCACCCATTTCTGCCTCGGCGCCGCACTGGCCAGGCTGGAGATGTCGGTCGCGGTCCGGCGGCTGATCGACCGCACCCGCTCACTCGAACCGGCGGGCCCGGCCCGCTGGCGCGGCAACTTCTCCCTGCGCGGCCTGGCGAAGCTGCCCACCGTCCTGGCCTGAGCGGCCCCGAAGCCACCTGAGCACTCGATGGGAGCCTCATGAACACCTCGGTGGTGCGAGAAAGCGAGGCCACGGCCGTCCTCTACGCCGCGAGCGAGCGCATCCGGCCCGCGCTGCGGGACACGGTCGACGCGTTGCCCGGCGCGATGCGGCTGGTCAGCGGATATCACTTCGGCTGGTGTGAACCGGACGGCAGGCCCGTGGCCACCTCGCGGGCCATGGGCAAGTCCCTGCGGCCGGCGCTGGTGTTCCTCGCGTCGGCGGCGGTCAACGGGACCACACCGGTGGTCATGGCCGACCAGGCGACCGTGCGGGCGGCGGTCGCGGTGGAGCTGGTGCACAACTTTTCGCTGATCCACGACGACGTGATCGACCGGGATGTCCTGCGACGGCACCGGAAGACGGTCTGGAAGGTCTTCGGGGTGCCCGTCGCGATCCTCGCCGGGGACGCGCTGCTCGCCCTCGCCGCACAGGTGCTCGCGCGGACCGAGCTCCCCGTCCCCACGAGCGCGGTCGCGGTGTTGCACGAATCGGTCCAGCAGCTCATCGAAGGGCAGGCCGCCGACCTGTCCTTCGAGACCCGCGACGACGTCGGGCTGGCCGAATGCGTCGAGATGGCGAGCCGCAAGACCGGCGCCCTGACGGCCTGCGCTTGCGAGCTGGGCGCGCTGCTCGGCGACGGCGAGCCGGACCAGGTGCGGTGCCTGCGGATCTTCGGGACCCATCTCGGCCTGGCCTTCCAGCTGGCCGACGACCTGCTGGGGATCTGGGGCGAAGCCACCGTGACCGGCAAACCGGACCAGGCGGATCTGTGGGCGCGGAAGAAGAGCCTGCCCGTCGTGGCCGCGCTGACGAGCGGTACCGCGGCCGCGGCCGAACTGGCCGAGCTGTACCGGAAACCGGAGCGCTGGGGCGGGGCCGAGGTGCTGCGGGCGCTCACCCTGATCGAGCTGGCCGGCGGGCGTGCCTGGGCGCGGGACGAGGCCGCTCGGCACGTCGGGTCCGCGTTGTCCTGTCTCGAAGAGGCGCACCTCGAACCCGCCACGGCGGCGAACCTCGCGGCACTGGCCCGGCTCGCCGCCGTCCGCGACCACTGAACCTCGGGAGGGCACAGTGAGCAACCGATCCCGGCCCACGCCGAACGCCACCGCGCTGCTGGACTCGCTCGCGCCAGGGGACATCGTGGTGCCCGACGCGATCATCTCGGGGCGGAGGGCTACTTATTGCGCCGCGGCACCCGTCATCGCGGGCACGCTCCGACGGCGGGGGAACGCCGTCCGCTGCGCGACCGTCAAGGTGGGCAGGCATCCGGGCGGCGTCCCCGTCGTGCTGCGGGCCAACCGATGGACCGGCTGGACGGGGGTGGCCGCGGCACCCGGGGACCGGGCCGCTCTCGACATATGCGACCGGACGGCGATCGAGCTGGCCCGTGCGAGGCGGGAACGCGTGGTGTGCCTCGCGGCGCCCCGGTCGTTCTGCGCCGGGGTGGAACGGGCGATCGAGATCGTCGAACGCGCCCTCGAACAGCGTGGCTCTCCGCTGTACGTGCGCAAGCAGATCGTGCACAACGCGACCGTGGTCGCCGATCTGGAACGGCTGGGCGCGGTCTTCGTCGACGAACTCGACGAGGTGCCGGACGGGGCGACCGTGGTGTTCTCCGCGCACGGTGTTTCCCCCGCGGTGCGGGCCGAAGCCGCCGCGAGGGGACTGGACGTGATCGACGCGACCTGTCCGCTGGTGGCCAAGGTGCACGCCGAGGCACGGCGGTTCGTCCGGCGGGGCGACACGGTGGTGCTGATCGGCCACGGCGGGCACGAGGAGGTCGACGGCACGCTCGGCGAGGCCCCCGGTGAGATCCTGCTCGTCGAGAACGCCGCCGAGGTAGAAACACTCGACGTCCCCGACCCCGCCAGGGTCTCTTATCTCACGCAGACCACCCTCGCCTCCGACGAGACCGCCGGGGTCGTCACCGCGCTGCGGCAACGCTTTCCCGCGCTGGCGGCGCCGCCGTCGGACGACATCTGCTACGCGTCGACCAACCGGCAGGAGGCGTTGCGTGGTCTGGCCGGAGACGTCGACCTGGTGCTGGTGGTCGGCTCGCCGAACTCGTCGAACTCGCTGCGGCTCGTGGAACTCGCCGAGGCCGCGGCCACTCCGGCCCACCTGATCGACGACGCGACCGACCTCGAACTCGGCTGGCTCGCGGACGCCGGCCGAGTCGGGCTGACGGCGGGCGCCTCGGCGCCGCCGCATCTCGTCGACGGGGTCGTCGACGCGCTGCGCGGGCTCGGCCACGTGACGGTCACCGAGCATCGCGTCGCGACGGAGACCATCCGGTTCGCCTTGCCGAAGAGCAAGTCATGACCGCCACCGCGTCCGGCACGCCGCGGCTGCTGAACTCGGTCGTCCGGCGGCAGGGGCTCGCCCGCATGGGCAAAGGGCAGCTCGACGCGCTGGCCCGGGAAATCCGGGAAGTACTGCTGGAAACGGTCTGCGCGACCGGCGGCCACCTCGGGTCCAACCTCGGCGTCGTCGAGCTGACCATCGCGCTGCACCGGGTCTTCGATCCCGGGCGGGACCGGATCGTGTTCGACGTCGGCCATCAGTGCTACCCGCACAAGTTGCTCACCGGCAGGCTGTCGCGCTTCGGCCGTCTCCGCAAGGCGGGCGGGCTCTCCGGCTATCCGGCACGCGGCGAGTCGGAGACGGACGTCGTGGAGAATTCGCACGCGTCCACCGCGTTGTCCTACGCGGACGGCCTCACCACCGCGTTCACGTTGCGCGGCCAGGCCGATCGGCGGGTGGTCGTGGTGATCGGCGACGGGGCGCTCACCGGCGGGATGAGCTGGGAGGCGATCAACACCATCGGCGCGGCGGCCCGCCCGATGGTGGTGGTGCTGAACGACAACGGCCGTTCCTACGCGCCGACCGTCGGCTCGATCAGCACGCACCTGCGGGACCTGCGCGGACACGCGGCGGGCGCGAACGTCTTCACGAACCTGGGTTTCGCCTATTTCGGGCCGGTGGACGGGCACGATGTCGCCGAGATCGAGCACGCGTTCCGGCAGGCGTCCACTATGGACAGACCGGCGCTGGTGCATGTGGTGACCGTCAAGGGAAAGGGATATCCGCCCGCCGAGGCGGACGACGTCGACCACATGCACACCGTCGGGGCGCTGAACCGGAGGACCGGGCTGCCCGCCGCCGGCCAGGGCAGAACCTGGACCTCGGTGTTCGCGCACGAGATCCGGACGCTCGGCGCGGAGCGCCCGGACCTCGTCTGCCTCAGCGCCGCGATGATCACGCCGACCGGGCTGGCCGACTTCGCGCGCGCGTTCCCCGGCCGCGCGTTCGACGTCGGCATCGCCGAGCAGCACGCGGTGACCAGGGCCGCCGGCCTCGCCATGGGTGGCCTGCATCCGGTGGTCGCCATCTACTCGACGTTCCTCAATCGCGCTGTCGACCAGTTGCTGATGGACGTCGCGCTGCATCGCCTTCCGGTCACCTTCGTGCTCGACAGGGCGGGCGTCACCGGCCCGGACGGTCCGAGCCACCACGGAGTCTGGGATCTGTCGGTGCTGGGGCTGGTGCCGGGCCTGCGGGTGGCGGCACCGAGGGATCCGGCCACCTTGCGCGCCTTGCTACGGGACGCGGTCTCGGTGACGGACGGTCCCACCGCGGTCCGCTTTCCCAAGACGACCGCGTCCCAGGACATCCAGGCGCGCCAACGGATCGGACCGATCGACGTGCTCCGGTCCGGCTCGGCGGACGATGTGCTCGTCGTCGCCGTCGGCCCGCTGGCGGCACCTTGTCTCGAAGCCGCCGAGCGGCTGGACGGCCGAGGGGTGGGGGTCACCGTCGTCGATCCCCGCTGGGTGTTGCCGGTGCCCGCCGAGCTCACGAAGCTCGCTTTACGGCATCCGCTGGTGGTCACCGTCGAGGACAACCTGGTGACCGGCGGGGTCGGCACGCATCTGCGGCAGGCGCTGGACGTCTACCCCGCGCCGCCGCCGGTGCGAAGTCTCGGTATGCCACCGCTGTTTCTCGCCCACGGGACCCGCGCCGACCTGCTGCGCGAACACGGTCTCGACGCGGACGGCATCACCGGCGCGGTGCTGCGGGCCCTCGCGTCCGAGGAGGTGGCCCGGTGAGCGGAGTTCCCCGGCGGACGGCCCGCCAGATCACGATCGGCAGGGGCGCCAGGGCGGTGCGCGTCGGGGGAGACGCGCCGGTCTCCGTGCAGTCCATGACGACCACACCCACCGCGGACACGGAGGCGACGCTGCGGCAGATCGCGGAGCTGACCGCGGCGGGCTGTCAGATCGTCCGGGTCGCCGTGCCCAGCCAGGACGACGCGGACGCGCTGCCCGTGATCGCGGCCAAGTCGCCGATTCCGGTCGTCGCCGACATCCACTTCCAGCCCCGCTACGTCTTCGCCGCGATCGACGCGGGTTGCGGTGCCGTGCGGGTGAATCCCGGCAACATCAAACGGTTCGACGACAAGGTACGGGAGATCGCCGACGCCGCCGGTACCGCCGGGGTGCCGATCCGTATCGGCGTCAACGCGGGTTCACTCCATCCGGGACTCCTGGCGAAATACGGCAAGGCGACCCCGGAAGCGCTGGTGGAGTCGGCGCTGTGGGAGTGCTCGCTGTTCGAGGAGTACGGCTTCCGCGACCTCAAGATCTCGGTCAAGCACCACGACCCGCTCGTCACGGTCGACGCCTACCGTCTCCTCGCCGATCAATGCGACTACCCGCTGCACCTCGGGGTGACCGAGGCGGGACCGGCGTTGCAGGGCACGGTCAAGTCGGCGACCGCGTTCGCCATCCTGCTCGCCGAAGGGATCGGCGACACCATCAGGGTTTCGCTCTCCGCGCCACCGGTCGAGGAAGTGAAGGTGGGCAATCAGATCCTGGCGTCGCTCGGCCTCCGGCCCCGGCAGCTGGAGATCGTCTCGTGCCCGTCGTGCGGCCGGGCGCAGGTGGACGTGTACCGGCTCACGGAGCGAGTCGCCGCCGCGTTCGAAGGGTTTCCCCATCCGCTGCGGGTGGCCGTCATGGGCTGTGTCGTCAACGGACCCGGAGAGGCACGGGAGGCCGATCTCGGCGTCTCGTCCGGCAACGGCAAGGGGCAGATCTTCGTCCGCGGCAAGGTGGTGCGGACCGTGCCGGAATCGGGGATCGTCGAGGCGCTGCTCGAAGAGGGGCTCCGGCTCGGCGATCCGGGTTCGTCACTCGCGTGAACGCTATGAAAGGTCCTTTCCTTGCCAAATTTGCAAGGAAAGGACCTTTCATAGCGCGCGTTACGTGGTTCCGTGCCACCGGAAGGGATCGTCTTCCAGCGCGGAGCGGTCCCAGCGCCCGAGGTTCGCGGCGGCCTCGTAGGTGGTGTGGAGGAATTCGGCGACGGCGCGGTCGGGATCCGGTGCGGTGCGGGCGGCCTCGTAGGGCAGGAGGAACTGCTGGAATTCGGCGCTGTAGTACGCGCCTTCGGGGCCGATCGGCTGCTCGGCGAAACCCTCGGGTGCGGGATAGGCGTAAGAGTAGAAGGCGCCTTCCTCTCCGCCACCGGGCCAGAACCCGCAGCTGGACAACTCCCGGGAGTAGCCCTCGACCATGACCCAGTCCCCGCAGTTGGGCGCTCCGCCGGGATGCGGCGGTGCCGTCCGCCCGGAGAAGCGGGTGCAGGCGAGATCCATGGCTCCCCAGAAGAAATGCACGGGACTGACCTTGCCGACGAAATGTGACCGGAACTCGCCGATCACCCGGTTCGCCTGCAGCAGCTGCCGCCAGAACAGGGCGGCCGCCTCGCCGTCGTAGGAGGCGTGGGTGTGGTCCTCGGCGAACGGGATCGCCGGCTCGACTTCGTTGGGGCGCGGCCGGATCTCCGCCTCGATCCCGAGCTGGCCGAGCAGGTCCAGGACTCGCGTGTAGAACTCGGCGACCGGCATCGGCCGGAGCGGGAAGCCCCGGGCGCCGCCGTCGCTGCTGCGGACCTCCAGCCGGTGGCCGACGAAGTCGAACTCGATCTCGAAGGCCCCCGCGCGGTACGGGATCGCCGACGTCGTCAGCCCGCGCGGGCTGACATACAGCGTCACCTGCCACCAGTGGTTGATCAGGGGAGCGTGGGCCATGCGGATCTTGCCCACGATCTGGGTCCACATGTGCAGGGTCTCGCGGGTGGGGGTCCAGTCCGAGACCTTCAGGCTCGGCCAGCTCGTCGTCGCGGGATCGGTCATCGGTTTTCGCATCCTTCTCTCGTTCGAGGGCTACGGTGCAGCTATTGCGCGGCGAAGGGGACTATCCCCATATCGCACGAGTGGAAGGCCCCCTTCGCCTCGGGTTCTGCGGTCCGCGTGGTGACCACCTCGGCTCACTGCGGGCTGGCGGCAGGGCGGTGTTGTGAAAGCCACTTTCACAACATCCGAAGCTCTCCCTTTGTCGCGTGCACGGCATGACGACCACCCTGCTTTTGTTGACGCATCCACATCTACGCGAGTTTTGGTGACGCGTCAACATCGCTGGTAGGCTCCGCCAATGGGTGAGGCACGCTGGCTCGACGACCGGGAGGCGCGCGCGTGGCGCGGGATGATCGGCGTGCTGCCGCGGCTGACCGCGGTGCTGGAGCGTCAGCTGGTCCAGGATGCGGGGCTGTCCGCCGCGGAGTACACGCTGTTGGTGCCGCTGTCGGAGGCGCCCGGCGGGGTACTGCGGGCGCGTGACCTCGGCCGGATGGTCAGCTGGGAGCGCAGCCGGATCTCCCACCAGGTCATCCGGATGGAGAAGCGCGGCCTCGTCGTCCGTGAGGAGTGCGACGAGGACGCGCGCGGGTCGATGGTCCGGCTCACCGACGAAGGCCGGACGGCCATCGTCGCCGCCGCTCCCGCACACGTCGCCGCCGTCCGCCGGTACTTCATCGGCGCGCTCACCGACTCCGAGCTCGACGTCATCGGACCCGCGCTCGAACGGGTCCTCGACCGGCTGCCCGACGACTGCTGACTCCGCCCCCTGATGCGGGGATGTCCCGAGCGTGACGCTCGGGACACTCAGCGTCTCAAGCGTGACGCTCGAGTCCCATGGTGAATGCCGCGCTGTATTGCGGCGGCCATTGCTGGTGACGGGCAATCCGGGGACGATGAAGCTGCTGGTCGACGAGCTGGACAAGTCCGAGACGGACGTGCCCAACGATCTGTTGTCGATCTTCGAGGACGACGAGTTCGCCGAGCGGAGCAAGGCGGAAGGCGGTCTGCCGACGGACAGGCTGCTCGACGCCGTCCGGGCCGCGTAGGTCGGGTGGTGGTGGCCTGTCACCCGATCGAGGAAAGAGCGCTGGTTGGATCTGACGCTCGTTCTCGACAACGGCCCGTCGGTGGCCTTGCAGTGCCCGAGAGTGTCCGTGGTTGTCGAATTGCTCCGGCAAATGGGTGCTTTCCGTGCCATTCAGGTCCGCTTGTTGGAATCCACGACGGGCAACGACCAGGAAGATGCCGGTCAGCATCGTGCACCTGCTTCTGCAACGGCTGTGGGGCCTGTGCGGTATGAGCCCGCACAAGGCGCGGCTGAGGGTTCCGAACGTGTTGGCCTCCAACGGTCGGTGGGTGTGCGACCTCGCGGACGCCTGGCTCGAACCCGGCTCGGTGGTGCCCTGCCCGTGTCGTGCCAGTACCGGTGCTCGAACTGCGGCCGCAGGCGCTGGGCCGGTGGGCTGCACTGATGACCGGCGAAACGACAAACGACGCCGACGGAACGGATTTTCCAGTCCGATTCCGGCGACTCGCCGGTAACTTCGTCACCCGCCGAAAGAGTGCACAGATTCCGCAGAGTGGTGTCGTCGCCGGCGCTACGCTTGGCGCAGCTCGCGGCGGTGCCGGTTCGTCTCGACGTGGTGAAGTTGGTAGGACAAGAGTTCGTACCGGAAGCGAGACTGGAGCACCTCCTCGAATTACTTTTTTCGGGAATCATGTACGCTCCCGGACTCAAGGAAGTGAAGTCCACTTGGGTCACAGGTGGGCCTTCGCTTTCCCGAGGCAGTCCGGGAAGAGCTACTCGATGGCGCGCGACGGTCGGAAACGGCCAAGGTCGTCCGGGTGGCCGCCACTCATTTCGGTGGCCGGATTCCGCTTCTCGGTCACCTCCGAGACGCCATCGCCGACCCGAACGACACGCCGGATCCGGTGCTCATCGTCGAGTTCTCGGCCGATGTGGAACTGGAAAGTGTGCTGATGCGCGCTTTCCGGGCTGACCGGCTGCGGAAAGCGGTACAAGACCCAGGCCCTGTCGTAACCGTGTCTGAATCTGAGCAGGCATCCACAAAGACTGCGAGTCCAAAATGCGTGAGACGGCCGAACTTCCCTCTGTCAAGACCCAGATGGCCACCGAGTACATCTTCCGGCATCTGGGTAATTGCGACTTTGCGTGGTGGATCAAGGGCTTGTTCCCCCGGAAGAGCGAGTCGCCTGGGAAGCATCGTTTCCGGCGCCACCCTCGTGCCGGACTGTTCGGCAGGGCGAAGGAGACGAAGCGAGGTCCACGACATCACTTGATCTTGGTGGTCGACGTGGAGGGATTCGGGGAACGACGCCGGACGAGACCGGATCAGGAGGCGGTACGTGCCGGGCTCTACAAGATCATGGAGACGGCGATCGCGGCGTCGGGGACCGCGTGGGGAGCCTGCTACCAGGAGGATCGCGGAGACGGGATGCTGGTTCTCGTTCCGGGCGAGGTGGACAAGGCGGCGTTCGTCGAGGCCGTACTGCCGAAGTTGGTGACGCAGCTGCGGGTGCACAACGACCAGCACCCGGAGACGCAGCAGATCAGGTTGCGGATCGCGCTGCACGCCGGGGAAGTCGGTTACGACGCGTACGGGGTCACCTCATCGTCGCTGACCAAGACGTTCCGGCTGTGTGACGCTTCTCCGTTGAAGGACGCGCTCGCGGCGTCGCCCGGGGTGCTGGCGGTGATCGCGTCGGACGGGCTGTTCGACGAAGTCGTCCGCCATATTCCCGGTGTCGCGCCCGCGACCTGGCGTCCGGTCAAGGTCGAGGTCAAGGAGATCGACGAGCCCGCCTGGATCACCTTGCCCGACCACCCCTACCTCGACCGCTCTGAATAATCGACTGGCCGTCCACGGTGCGCTCCTGCCAGGGTGGCGGGCGTGACGCGATCATTCCTGCCCGGTCTTGAGCTGGCCGCACGGTTCTACACCGAGGTCGTCGCTCCGATCTTGGACAGGGCGCTGGACGGGATCCCGTACTCGGCGGCGTTGATCGGCTGGGGTTCGGAGGTGCAAGGCTTCGACACCGTGCGCTCCACCGATCACGCCTGGGGGCCGCGGATGCAATTGTTCCTCGGCGGCGCGGATTTCCTGGCCCGCCGCGACGACCTGGACGCCCTGCTCGATCGGGAGCTGCCGGTCGAATTCCGTGGCTACCCGGTCCGCTTCGCCTTCCCGCCGGACACACCGGCCCGGCACTGGGTGCACGTCACCGGCCTGCGGGATTTCTTCACCTGGCATCTCGGCGCAGACCCGGCCGACGGTCTGTCGATCCCCGCCTGGCTGGCGGTTCCGACGCAGGTGTTGCGTGAGCTGACCGGTGGCATGGTCTTCCACGACGGGCTGGGTCTGCTGGAGCCTTACCGGAAGCTGCTTGCCTGGTACCCGGACGACGTCTGGCGCTACGTCCTGGCGTGCCAGTGGATGCGCTTGTCACAGGAGGAACCGTTCGTCGGGCGCTGCGGCGAAGTCGGCGATGACCTGGGCTCCGCGGTGGTAGCCGCGCGGCAGGTTCGCGACCTGATGAAGCTGTGCCTGCTGATGAACCGGGTGTACCCGCCCTACAGCAAGTGGCTGGGCACCGCCTTCGCCGCGCTGCCCTGCGCCCGGGCGCTGACTCCGTATCTGTCCGGCGCGCTGTCCGCACGAGGCTGGCAGGAACGGGAGCAGCACCTTTCGCCCGCCTATGAGATCGCCGCCCGGCTGCACAACGATCTCGGTCTCACCGAGCCGATCGACGGGACGGTCCGCTACTTCCACGACCGGCCCTTCCTGGTGCTGGACGCCTACCGGTTCACCGACGCCCTGGTCGCGACGATCAGTGACGCGGCCGTGCGGGCTCTGCCCCCGGTCGGCGCGATCGATCAGTACGTCGACAGCACAGACCTCACCGACCGGTCGCACTTCGAAGTGCGCCGCCGTTACCTCGCAGGCCCCGGACTCGTTCTCTGACCGGAGGCGCGCGGATCAGAGACCGTTCATGTACATGGCGTCTTCCGGGTACCGCTTGCCCTTCGTGATGCCCGCCGGCACCGCCGCGTCGAGCAGTGCCATGTCCTCGGTGCCGAGCCGCAGAGAGACGGCCCGGAGGTTTTCTTCGAGCGTGCGACGGCGTTTGGTGCCCGGGATCGGCACGATGTCGTCGCCTTTGGCCAGGAGCCACGCCAGGCACACCTGCGCGACACTCGCGCCGATCCGGCGGGCGATGACGCCGACCACGTCGACGGCGGCGGAGTTCGCGCAGAAGTTCTCGCCCTGGAAGCGAGGATCCCTCCTGCGGTAGTCGTTGGCGGCGTACTCTTCGGCCGGTTTGGCGTTTCCGGTCAGGAAACCGCGGCCCAGCGGGGAATAGGCGACCAGGCCGATGCCCGATTCGCGCAGGAGCGGGAGGATCTCGGCCTCGATGTGGCGCTCCCACAGGGCGTACTCGGTCTGCAGGGCGGTCACGGGGGTGACCGCGTGCGCGCGGCGGATCGTGGCCGTCCCGGCTTCGGAGAGGCCGAAGTAGCGGATCTTGCCCGCGGTGATCAGCCCGCCGACGGCGTCGGCCACGTCTTCGATCGGGACGGCGGGGTCGACCCGGTGCTGCGACAGCAGATCGATGTGATCGGTGCGCAGCCGGAAGAGCATCGCGTCGACGGTCCGGCGGATGTGGCCCGGCCTGCTGTTCAGCCTGCCGCGGGTGCCGTCGGGGGCGTACTCCCAGCCGAACTTCGTGGAGATGAACGCCTCGTCGCGCCGGTGGCGCAAGGCGGCGCCGAGCAGTTCCTCGTTGTCGAACGGTCCGTAGACCTCCGCGGTGTCGAAGAAGGTACAGCCGAGGTCGAGCGCGCGGTGGACGGTCGCGATCGACTCGGTGTCGTCCGCGGCGCCGTAGGCCTGGCTCATCCCGAAGCACCCGAGGCCGAGTGCGGACACGGCGGGTCCGCCGTCCCCCAGAACACGCGTGGGCAGGACATCGTCGTGCGTCACCGAGACCCCTTTCCGAGCCGGAGCGGACCGGGAACGACCGTCACCGCAGCCCGGTTTCGTGGCGGACGACCGCGTCGAGGAAGTCCCCGCGGGAGAGCGCGGCGGCCAGTGCCCCGATGTCGTCGCTCAGGCACCGGTCCCGGTCCAGCGCCGGGACCGTCGCCCGCACCTGGTCGTGGGTGATCCGGCCGAGCGGGCCGAGGCGCGGGTACCGGCCCGACACGTCGACGGCTTGCGCGGCGGCGAGCAGTTCCACCGCCAGGATCCAGTTGTTGTTCGCCAGTACGCGGCGGGCGTTTCTCGCCCCGATCAGGCCCATGCTGACCACGTCCTGGTTGTCGGCGTTGGCGGGCACGCTCTGGGTGCTGGCGGGGCCGATGGTCCGGTTCTCCGCGACCAGCGCGCTCGCCGGGTACTGCGCTCCGGCGAGCCCGCTGTGCAGGCCGGGATCGTTCGCGATGAGGAACTCGGGCAGCCCGTCGTTGAGATGCCGGTTCAGCAGCCGATGCGTGCGCCGTTCGGAGAACACGCCGAGCTGGGTGAGCGCGATCGTGCAGTGGTCCATCGCGAACGCGATCGGCTGGCCGTGGAAATTCGCGCCGTGGAAGAGCTCTTCTTCGCCGGAATCGCCGAAGTAGAGGGGATTGTCGTTGGCGGAGTTGAGTTCGATCTCCAGGGTGGCTTCGGCTTGCCGGAGGGTGTCGCGGACGGCGCCGAGCACCTGCGGCACCGCGCGCAGGGTGTACGCCTTCTGCAGGTACACCTCGCCGTCTCCGTCGCGGGCCTGCCGGGAGAGTTCGGCGTGGTCGACGGCGAGCTCGCTGCCTTTCAGCAGCAGGCGCAGGTTCGCCGCGGTGTCGATCTGACCCCGGTGGGGCCGGGCCCGCTCGTGCCCGACGGCGAGGAACGGGCTCGTCGAGCCGCGCAGCACCTCCACGACCAGCGCGGAGATGATCTCGGCCTGCCGCACCTGGTCGAGCGCCCGGCCGACCACCAGAGCACCGAGTCCGGTCATCGCCGACGTGCCGTTGATCAGCGCGAGACCTTCCTTGGCCCGCAAGTCCAGTGGCACGATCCCGTGCCGTTCGAGGACCGGCCCGGTCGGTGTCCGCTCGCCGCCTTCGAGGACGTAACCCTCGCCGATCAGGGTGCAGGCGACGTGGGAGAGCGGCGCGAGGTCCCCGCTGGCGCCCAGCGACCCGATCTCCGGCACGGCCGGGATGATGTCCAGGTTCAGGTACGCGGCCAGCCGGTCGAGGACGACCGGGCGCACGGCCGAATAGCCTTTGGCGAGCGCGTTGAGCCGGGCCGCGATCATCGCCCGGACCTCGTCCCCGGCGAACAGCGGGCCGACCCCGGCGCTGTGGCTGCGGACGAGGTTCGTCTGCAGGGCCACCTCGTCGCCCGCCCCGACCGGATGGTGCACCAGTTCGCCGTATCCGGTGGTGACGCCGTAGACGGGAACGCCCCTGGCCACCATTTCCTCGAACGACTTCCGGTTGCTCTCGACGGCGGCCAGCGCGTCCGGGGCCACCGTGCACGGCGCCCGGTGCTCGGCGATCCGCCGGACACCGGCGAGGTCCAGGCTTTCGCCGTCGAGTTCGACAGGTCGGTGTTTCCTCGTCGTCACAGTCCGGCTCCCGCCTCTGTCGTCGTCCTCGATCGGCCGAGCACCCAGCTCAGCACCGCCGTCGCCACGGCGAGCGCCGCGAGCACCCCGCAGGTGACGACGAACGCGTCACCGAAATCGCTCGCGGGGATCGACACCGTGTCCTGTGGATTGCGGCCCAGCGCGGCGCGGTAGACCGTGCCGATCCCCGCGATCCCGACGGCCATCGCGGCCTGCGTGACGGTGTTCAGCACCCCGGAACCCGCCCCGGTCAGGTCCGGCGGCACCTGGGCCATGGCGATGCCGACCAGCGGTGAGACCACCAGTCCCTGCCCGATCCCGGACAGCCCGATGGTCGCCGCGAGCGCGACGGCCTGGGTGCCGGTGCCCGCCTGCACGATGAACGGCATCGGCAGGAAGCTCACGAACATCAGGAGCGCGCCGGTGATCAGCACGCGGGTTCCGAAGCGTTCGGCGAGCCGGCGTCCGGCCACCGAGGCCACCGCGAACCCGACGCCCAGGGGCACGAACACCACACCGGTGGCCAGCGGGTCCAGGCGCAACGCGGACTGGAGGTAGTAGGTCAGCACCAGGAAGTAGCCCGCGTTGCCGGCGAAGAACACCGTCACCGTCGCCATGCTGGCCGGGAACCCGCGCCCGCGCAGGACGCGGGCGGGCAGCAGCGGATCCCCGCCGCGCGCGGCGAGCCTGTTCTCGTAGCGGAACAGGCAGGCCGTCAGCAGCGCGGCGGCGGCGAAACAGAGCCAGATCCACGGCGGCCAGCCGTGTTCCGGGCCGAGCGACAACGGGATCAGCAGGATGGGCAGCACGGACGCGGTGAGCACCGTCCCCACCATGTCCAGCGGCGCGGTGGTCTCGCTCCGGCTCTCCCGGACCGTCGACGGCGCGGCCAGCAGGATGAGCAGGCCGATCGGCACGTTGATCAGGAAGATCGTCCGCCACTCCAGCCCGGCGACGTCCACGTTCAGGAGCAGCCCGCCGCCGATCAGCCCGGCGACGACTCCGAGCCCGATCACCGACCCGTAGGCGCCGATAGCGCGCTGCCGGTCCTGATGACGGGCGAAGGTGCCCTGGATGATCGACAGCACCTGGGGCATCAGGACGGCGGCCGCGGCGCCCTGCACGACTCGTGCCGCGATCAGGAGATTCGCCGTCGGGCACAGCGCGCACAGCAACGAGGCGACGGTGAACGCCGCGACGCCGTACTGGAACACCTTCTTGCGGCCGAACCGGTCGCCGAGCTTCCCGCCGGTCACCATTCCCGCCGCGTAGGCGATCACGTAGCCGTCGATGACGAACTGCATCTGGCCGAAGCTCGCGCCCAGATCCGCTTGGATGGGCGGGCTGGCCACGTTCACGATGAACATGTCGATCTGGCCCATGAACGTGGCCAGCAGGACCACCCCGATCCCCGCCCAGTCACGAGGACCCGGCACGGTCGAGGGCGCGGTGTCCGCGACGGCAACCATTTTCGTCCTTTACCTGGTCGGGTGGGCGCCGCCGTTGACCCCGAAGGTCTGCCCGGTGATGTGGCGCGCGCCGGTGGAAGCGAGGAAGTACACCGTTTCGGCGATGTCGGCGGGGACCCCGGCGCGGCCGGTGCTGGTCGCCTCGATCAGCTGCTCGGCCCGCTCGGCGGGAAGCTTGTCCCGGAAGAACTCGGTCTCGCGGATGTAGCCCGGCGAAACCACGTTCGCGGTGATCTTGCGGGCGCCGAGCCGCTTGGCCAGGTCGACGTTCCACGACGCGAGCCCGGCCTTGGCCGCGCCGTACGATCCGGCGCCCTGGTCGGCGGCGATGGACCCGATGTGGATCACCGATCCGCCTTCGGCCAGTTTGCCCTCGGCCGCGGTGGTGGTCAGCACGGCGCTGATCAGGTTGGCGTCCAGGTTGGCCCGCCAGTGCGCGAGGACCCCGGCCAGCCCGTCCTGCTCGGGGAGATCGAAGTCGGTGTTGCCGCCGGCGTTGTTGACCAGCACGTCGATCGGCCCGGCCAGGCCGTCCAGCGCGGCGGTCACCTCCTCGGGATCGGTGCTGTCGCAGACGAGCGGCCGCACCGACGAGCCCAGCTCGCCCGCCGTCGAGACCAGTACCTCCTTGCGCCTGCCGGTGATGTGCACGATGGCGTCGGACGCCGCGAACCTCGCCGCCACGGCCCTTCCGATGCCGGTGCCCCCGCCGGTGACCAGGATCGTCCGGGTCATCTAGCCTCCTTCGTGTTGGTCGGTCCTAACTCACGTTTAGGCCTAAATGATAGGCTGTGTGCCGTGCAGCCGACAACCGCGGTGGAGGTCTGGGATGAGTGCAGCGTCCGAAAAGGACCCCACGCCGGACGCCGCGGACGAGATCGAGGAGGCGTGGCAGCGCGAACGGCCCGGCACGTCGACCGAGTCCATCGGCATCGTGACGCGGGTGTGGCAGCTGGCCAAGTTGTTCGGTGAGGACCGCCGGCGCGTCCTGCTGGACTCCGACGTCGATTCGGCCACGTTGGACCTGCTCAGCGTGCTCCGGCGCAGTTCGCCGCCGTACTCGCTGACGACCAGGGAACTGGCGAGGCTGACCCTGGTCACGGCGGGAGCGATCTCGCAGCGGGTCGCCCGCGCGGAACGCGAGGGTCTGGTCGTGCGGCACACCGAGCCGCCCGGCCGCAGCGTGTTCGTGACGCTGACACCGGCCGGGCACTCGCTGGTGGAACAGACCGTCGATCGGGTACTCGAACGGGAACTCGAACTGGTTTCCGGGCTGAGCGAAGAACAGCGGGCCCAGCTCGCCTCATTGCTACGGGTACTGCTCGCCGAGGTGCAGGTTCGCTGTGACGATCACGGCGTTTCCCACGTCGGCGATGTCGGCACGGCGCTCTGAACCCCGCCGCGCCGGGGGTTCAGAGCAGCTTGGTGAAATGCCGGACGACCCGCTGCGCCTGATCCGGGTTCAGCCGGGGATCGCAGGCCGACTCGTACCGGTCCAGCCGGAGCGCGCCGGTCAGCTCGGCCGTCGTGTCCACGCATTCGGTCACCGGGTCGGGGCTGACTTCGAGGTGGAGCCCGCCCGGGTGGACCCGGTGCTCCCGCAGGATCCGGCAGAAGTCGCCGACCTCGGCCTCGATGTCCGTCACCACCCGGGTCTTCTGCCCGGCCGTGGTCTTCTTGGTGTTGCCGTGCATGGGATCGCTCAGCCAGGTCACCTGCCCGGCCCGCGTGCCGAGCGCGGTCACCAGCGCGGGGAGCCGGTCCGCGATCTTCTCCGCGCCCATGCGGACGATCAGGCTCAGCCTTCCCCGGCCATGCCCGGTGGCCAGCCGGTCGACGATGGCGATCAGCTCTTCCGGGGTCGCGTTCGGGCCGATCTTCACTCCGACGGGGTTGGTGATCCGCTCGGCGAACGCGAGATGCGCGTGATCGAGCTGTCTGGTGCGCTCACCGATCCACACCATGTGGGCGGAGGAGGCGTAGTTGCCGCCGCGGGCCTTGTCCTGCCGCAGCAGGGCGTGCTCGAAGTCCAGCAGCAGGGCTTCGTGGCTGATGTAGGTCGGTGCCAGCATCGAGCTGATCCCGCTGCCGCCCTCGGAAAGCAGCAGCTGCCGCATGAACAACGCGTCCAGGCCGGTCGCCGTGAGGTCGTAGGCGGTGAGCAGGCGTGCCGGATCGGCTCGCCTGGCCTCGGCGGTGGGGTTCAGGCCGTTCACCGCGTCGCCGCGGTAGACCGGGATCTCCGTGCCGTCCGGCAGGACTTCCGTCGCGCAGGAACGGGGTTTGGCGAACTGCCCGGCGAACCGGCCGATCCGGACGGTCGGCACCCCGGCGGATTCGGCGGTTTCGCAGAGGTGGTGCAGCTGCGATGCTTTGGCCTGGACCCGGTGCCGCGCCGAGTCGGAGAACAGTTCGGCACAGTCGCCCGCCTGGATCACCACGGCTTCCCCGCGGGCGACGAATTCGAGTTCGCCGGCGAGCGCGTGACACGAATGGGCGTCGACGAGCGGTGGCCTGCCGTGCAATTCGTTCCGCACGGCGGCCAGTTCCTCCGGCGCGGACCAGTCGGGTTGGTGGGCGGCGGCGATTTCCAGCACTGCGTCGGGGATCATCACGGTCTCCTGTGTGGTGGTGGTGATCACGCGGGGCGAAGCTCCGGCGGTTTCAGCCGGAGCTGGACCCGTCGGGCCAGATCGATCAGCCGTTCTTCACTGCCGGGCGGGCCGACGATCTGCACCCCGAGCGGCGCCCGGTTCACCCGGCTGAGACGGACGGGCACGGCGACGGCGGGCAACCCGGCGAAACTGGCGATGGGGGTGTACCCGATCCGCCGGTCGTAGTCGGCTTCCCCGGGGGCGGGGATGGTGGTGGCGACCCGGCGGCCGGTCCGGATGTCGGGTGGGGGAGAGGGATCCAGCGGCAGCAGCCAGGCATGCGTGTGATCGCCGAAGCGGGCGGCGTTCTCCTGACGGCAGGAGTACATCGCGTCGAGGATCTCCGCGTACTGGGCGTCGGTCACCCGGGCGCCGATCTCCAGCGTCTGCTCGGTGCTCTCGTGCACCGGCACGGTGATCCAGTGCCGCCACAGCCGGTAGCCGTCCCACGCCTGCCGCGCGCAGAGCTGCCAGGCGTCGCCGCGACGCTGCCAGAGCTCGTCGCCCACCCTGAGATCGGTCGTCTCGTGGCCGTCGTCTGCCAGCGCGGCGCTGACCAGGTCCAGTGTCTCCAGCATTTCGGGAGCGCACGAGCCGTCCCGTACGTTGGCGGGCACACCGATGCGGTACCGGGCGGGCGGCGTCCGCCCGGGCTGACCGAGCAGGGTGTGAAGACCCAGGCGCCGCCACAGGAACGCGAGATCCTCGGCCGTGCGCGCCACCCAGCCGACCGCGTCCATCGGTGGTGACAACGGGAAGATGCCGGGCAGCAGCCCGGGATCGTGCGTCATCCGCAGGCCGACGGTGCCGCAGTGCCCGGCGGGCCACCGCACCGACCCGAGCACGTCCGTGCCCATCGCGAGGTCACAGATGCCGGCGGCGACGGCGACGCCCGCGCCGGTACTCGAACCGGCGGGGTCGATGTGCGGGAAATAGGGATTCACGCAGCCGGAGCCGACACCGATGTTCAGCTCGGTGCTGACGACCTTGCCGATCACCTGGTCCTCGACGCCGTCGAGCCGGGAGAGCGCCGTCGCCGACACCGCCGGATGATGCCGGTAATGGCGCAGCCCCAAGGAAGTGGGCAGGCCGGCGACGTCGATGGTGTCCTTGACGCCGACCCGGATCAGCGGCGTACCCGAGGCCGGGGTCCGCCGCGCGGTGACCGCCCGGTACCGGGCATCGGCCACGGAGTACCAGGTTTCGTTCTGCTCCGTCCATTTCCGGTCGTCCCACTCGCCTCGGTCGTGCCGGGCGCATCGTTCGGCCAGCGGCAGCTCCAGCAGATCGGGAAGTTCCGGGCGATCGTCCGGGTAGGTGATCCCGGCGTGCTCGGCGTACCCGGTCAGCGACGCGGCCGGCGCGGAGGGAAGCGGGCGGCCCGCCATCAGCTCGCCCCTTGAGTGAGTGCGTACAGGGCGGTGACGGCGATCTTCCCGGTCGAGGTCCGGGGGATGCGCCGGACCTGGTGCACCGCGCGCGGCGGGGTGACGTCGTGCATGACCTTCCGCAACCGGGCGAAGATCTGCTGGCGGGAAAGGTTCCGATCGGAGCTGTAGAACAGTTCGTAGTGCTCGGCGCGGACGGGATCGTGTACGGGCAGGCAGGCCACGTCCAGGCCGTCGGCCGGGTTCCGCAGCGCGGTCGCGAGTTCCTCCAGGTTGACCCGCGCCCCGTTCACCTTGATCAGCGCCGAAGCCCGCCCGTGGAAGGCGAAGGACCGGCCTTCGCGATGGATGACGTCGGGCAGCTGCCACGTTTCCGGCCTGGCCGCCATGTCGCCGCGGCGGGCCAGCCGGGGGCTCCGGATGTGGAGCCACTGTCCCGGACTTTCGCGCGGATCGGCGAACTCGACGTCGGGCAGGAGCCGCCAGCGTCCCGTCTCGGTACCGGCCGGTGCGATCTCCCGGTGCGCGATCCCGCCGGTCTCGGTGGATCCGAACAGCTCGAACGCGCGGAAACCGGTGCCGGACAACGCGGCCATCACCTCACCGGTGGCCGGTACCGTCGGCCCGGTCCCGTGCAGGGCGACCGCCGAGGGGAGCGCCTTGAGCCGGTCGAGCAGATGACGCAGCACCAGCCAGCTCGACGGCAGGCAGACGAACAGCGTCCGCTTGTCCTCCACCTCGGGCGGCAATCCGGTGGGCGCGTGGGTGAGATGGTGCACGGGAACGTCGCGCATCTCCGGCAGGACCTGTGCGAACAGCCTGCCGAACAGGTGCTCCACCGGCGCGAAGCTGACGATCTGCTCGATCTCGCCGACGAGTTCGTCCGCGATGAGCCCGGCCTCGGCCCGCAGCTGGTCCGGGGTCCGCAGCCAGACGGCGGGGGTACCCGTGTGCCCGGACGTGCGGAACTCGATCTCCGGCGCCGTCATCGAGCCCCTCCGAAGACGGCCCTGTCCTCCAGCTGGGAATGGACGAACTCGGCGATGCGGTCCAGCTGCGCGAAGGTGTAGCGGACGTCGTGCTCGACGAAGTCGACCTCGATGCCGAACTCCTTTTCCATCGCGGTGACGCATTCCATCGCGCCGAGGCTGTCGTAGCGGTCGCCGAGAGTTTCCGGGAGCGGCGTGTCGGCGGGAAGGTCGTCGATCTCCGGACCGAACAGGCCGGCCAGCACGGTCCTGGTCCGGGCCTGGAGGGAGTCGAGGGTGGGCACGGAAGATACGGTCATCGGTTTCCCCTCAGTGTGGAGTCCGCGCGACGGAGGTGTCCCTGGACACCGAAGTACACGGATTCCTTGGGTGTGGGCCGGAATTCCAGGTAGAAGAACGGAGTCCCGGTGGTCATGCCGAGCGAGTCGGCGAGTACGTCGGCCAGTTCCTCGTAGAAGGCTTCGTCCCGTCCGACGGACACGCAGCAGACGACACTCGCGTGGTGCAGACCGTCGTCTTCGCGCGGAAGGGCTTCGATCGGCAGTCCGCCGACGAACACCGAGCCTTCCTCGGTCCGTTCGAACCGCACGACCACGTGTTTGCGGTCGCTGTCGTGTTCGGCGAACCAGCGGGTCAGCCGGACGGCTATCGCCCGGCGTTCCACAGTGGACAGAGCTGTCGTGCGAATGGTGATGGTGGGCATGGATTTCCCCAGGATGGAAGGGTTTCCCTCAGGACAGGGTGAGCGCGGGCAGGGCCGCCCGGCGTCCCTCGCTCCGTTCGCGAAGCAGCGTGCCGAGACAATCGGCCAGCACCCCGCCGCCGGTCGGCGCGAGCGGTGTCCACCCGATTCCCTCCGGCCGGACGAGCCGGTCGAGGAAGACGGTCAACCGGGCGAAATCCACGAAGACCCGCTGACGGTCCGCGGTCACCACCGCTTCGTAGGTGCTCAGCAGATCCGGCATGCGCGAGCCCACGTTGGCGAAGCCGCCACTGGGCACCCGATGGCGTTCGAGTAGCGCGGCCAGTTCGCCGGGTGCGGCCCGGCCGAGTTGCTCCTTGATCCGCATCGCCTGCAATCCGGCACGGAGGGTGGGAGGCGCCCCCGGCACGTGCCGGTGACCCTCCTCGTCGCGGCAGCCGAGGACGAACTCCGCCAGCCGCGTGGTGTCCAGTACCCGCGAGACCGGAATTCCGAGCAGCCGCAAGGTTTCCACCGCCGCCGCGGTGGAGACCAGATCCGATCCCCGGCCTTCCCAGTAGCCGAAACCACCGTCCGGGTTCTGCAGCCCGGCCAGCCAGTCCGCGATTTCGAGCGGTGCGGTGGAATCGGCCTCGGCGGCTCCCGCGGCGAGCGCCCACAGGGTGCACCGCACTTCGCTGCCCCGGGCGGGCATGTACATGATCCCGCCCTCGTTCGGCAGCCGGCATCCGGCCAGCCAGGTACGCCACCGCTCCTGTCGCGGATCGTCGGCCGCCGTCATCAAGGCGGTGGCCGCGGTGCTCAGCGCGTCCCCGGCCCGATCGGGTTCGCGGTAGGTGAAACCACCGGAGGGACAGGAAAGCGCGCGCAGCCTGCGCAGTACGGGGGCGGTGTGCGGGCCGGTGTCCGCGCCCAGCGACCGCAGCGAGCCGATCGCGCAGAACGAAGCCCAGACGTCGGCCACGTCGTAACCGGCCCACCGGACGAAGGAGCCGTCGGTCGTCCGGCGGTCCAGGATCCAGTCGAGGCAAGCCTGTTTCCCCGCCGGGGCCGAGCCCAGCGTTTCCAGCGCGGCCGTCGCCCGGTAGGTGGCCCACATGCACGCGGTGTCCGCCGACGGCCCGAACCGGAAACCGCCTTCGGCCGACTGCTGATCCCGCAGCCAGCGCACGAGCGCGGGACCGTTCCACGGAAGCGCCAGATCCGGTTCCAGGGACCGCAACGCCCGCCAGGACATCACCCCGTAGAAGCAGGCACGGACGTCGGAAGCCGTGGCCCCGGCATGCTCAGGCGACCAGCCGAGGCCCCCGTCCGGCGCCTGCAGCGCGCGCAGCCAGCTCACCAGCCGTTCGCGGTCCGGCGGGGTGTCCCCGCACAGTTCGACCACGCTGCGCACCGAAAAATGCGTGGCCCAGACGTCGGGGGCCTGTCCGGGCAGCATCGCGTACGCGTCACCCGACCAGGTCCGGCGCAGCCAGTCCCGCGTCGCGCCGAGCTTGGGGATGTCGGCACCGAGTTCGGCCATCGCCTGCGTGCAGTAGAAGGTCGCCCACGCGTCGGAGGCCATTCCCTTGCTCCAGGCGTAGCCGCCGTCGGTGTTGCGGCGGCTGCTCAGGTAATCGACGGTGGCCGCGTTGCCGGGCAGCTCGCCCGCCCGGTCCAGCCACGCGGCCGTGCGGACCGCGGCGTAGGTGCACCACAGGTCGGCTTCACCGGTGGTGACGGCGGTCCCGAGCGGCGCGTGGGGAGCGAGACGCGCGGTCATCCGCCCGCCCCCACGACCCGGAAGTTGGACCGTTTCCAGCTTTTCTGCGAAGCGCCGCTCTTCGTGCTCGCGGGCAACTGGTTGACGAAGAGCACCTCGTCCCACTCCAGGCCGAGCACCTCGCGGGACGAATGCTGGAGGCGGTCGGCCATCGTGGCTTCCCCCGCCCTGTCCCAGTGCACGTCCCGTTCCAGGATCAGCCGGGCGAAGGCGCCCGGCGCGTCGGTCTCCATCAGGTAGCCGGTCGCCTCGGTTTCGCCGTAGACCACCTCTTCGACCGCGCGCACGGTGAGCTTCGCGCCGCGCACGGCCACGGCGTCGGAACCGCGGCCGACGACCTCGATCACCGGGGCACGGTCGCCGCAGTCGCACCGGGTGCCCATCCGCACGTCGTCCCCGGTGTCCAGGCGCAGGACGCACCGGGCGTGCAGGTTGAGCGGGGTGACCACGAGCCGTCCGGCGCCGGATGGCGGCAGCGGGCGGACCGTTCCGTCGTCGCCCGCGAGTTCGAAGTAGTTGGTGGCGGTCAGCAGATGCAGGCGATCCCTCGCGCAGCCGGCGGCCAGGGTGCCGGTCTCCGTGCTGCCGTAACTCGCGTCCAGCACGGAGGCGTCCCACCACCGGCCGAGCCGGGTCCGGAACGGCGCGGTGCTGACCTCGCCGAGCAGCATGAACCGGCGCACGCCGGCGCTCAGTTCCGCCAGCAGACCGCGTTGTTTGAGCAGCCTGCTGAACTGCAGTGCCACTCCGGGCGCCGCGAAAACAGTGGTCGGCCGGAAGGACCGGCACAATCCGATCAGCCGGTCCCAGTCGGAGATCCCGGTGGCGAACGGATAGGCCCGGGTATGCGGTCGCCCCAGGTACTCGCAGACGCCGACGATAAGGTCCGCCACCGGCACGATGTCCGAGGGCAGCATAATCAATACACGATCATTTTCCGGCAACAGATCACGCCAGGCCTCGGCCACCGAAACGGTGTTCCAGATTATGTCCTCCGCCAGCCGGGGGGTCGGCGTCGGCAGTCCGGTCGTCCCGGTTGTTTCATAATATTTGGCCGCCGCGTCGACCGAGGCCGCCAAGAATTCGTATGGGTTTTCCTTGAGGCGATACTTGCTGGTGGTGCCGAGTTCCTCGAACCTGGCGAAGGAGTACTCCGGGAGGCCGACGTAGGCTTCGGTCCGCTCGGCCCTTCGCCACGTCTGGGAGAGTTTCCGCAGGTAGAAGTCTTTACTGGGCAGGCTCCGCTGCTGTTCGCGGATCTCGTTCCCTGCCTGCTCAACCAGCCGCAACCGATCGCTGCCGTTGATGATCAAGGACAATTCCTCCCCAGGAAATAAAGCTCGGTCAATGACCCGTCGTTACCCCATGGCAATTCAATTGCCGGTAGAGTTTAGCACTAAACGCGGAGCTGTCGCAACTTGTCCTGCGAGACATCGAGAGCCGTCTCAAACGCGCCGACGTCACTCTGGTGGCGGTACGGGCGCTGTTGTGCGCTGAGTACTGTCCTCGCCAGATGAATTACCGGCAGTCGTCGGCGTGCGTCCACACTCTAACGCCGCCCTGGTCGGTGAAACACCCCACTTTCGTTCTCCCGGTCGCGCCAAGCCAATGACACGTGTCGCCGGGGTGAACGACTCATCGCAGCGTACGAGCGAATCGAGCTGTACCAGCATGCCTCTAAGACAGGGAGCGTCATGTGCGGAATCGCCGGCTGGATCGATCTCAGCCGTCCCACCGAGTGGAAAGAAGTCGAGCTCGAACGCATGACCCGTACGCTCGTCCGCCGCGGTCCGGACGACGAAGGGCTGTGGGCGGACGGGCATGTGGGACTCGGGCACCGCAGGCTGGCCATTCTCGACGTGCGCCGGGGCGTGCAGCCCATGATCGCGGGCTCGTCCGGGCAGCCGCACGCCGTGCTCTGCTACAGCGGGGAGGTCTACAACTTCCTTGAGCTGAGAGCGGAACTGGCCTCGCGCGGACACGTCTTCCGGACCCACGGCGACACTGAAGTGGTGCTCAACGCCTATCTGGAGTGGGGCGAGGGCTTCGTCGAACGGCTCAACGGGATGTTCGCCTTCGCGCTCTGGGACCCGCGTGCGCGGAGACTGCTCCTGGTCCGCGACCGGCTGGGCATCAAACCCCTTTACTACGCCAGGTCCGGCGAAGCGGTGCTGTTCGCGTCCGAGCCGAAAGCGGTGCTGGCCCACCCGGGGTTCACCGCGCGGATCGACCACCAGGGCCTCGCCGATCTGCTGGGGCTCGTCAAGACTCCCGGTGTCACTCCGTTCCGCGACCTGTACGAGGTGCCGCCGGGACACGTCCTCACCGTCGACGACAACGGCAGCCGACTGTCCCGGTACTGGAGCCTGCCGACAGTTCCGCACGAGGACGACATCGCGGACACGGTCGCCCACGTCCGGGAACTGCTCGTCGACACCGTGCGGCAGCAGCTGATCACCGACGTGCCGCTGTGTACGCTGCTCTCCGGCGGCTTGGACTCGAGCGCGCTGACCGCCATGGCCGCGGACGTCCTCGACAAGGCCGGGGACGGTCCGGTCCGTTCGTTCTCGGTCGATTTCGTCGGCAGCGCGGACCATTTCCGCGCCAGCGAGTTCCGGCCCGAACGGGACAATCCATACGCACTCCAGGTCGTCGACCACCTCGGGACGGCGCACCGGACCATCGAGCTGCCGGACGAAGCCCTCACGGAGGACGCGAACCGGGACGCGGTACTCGGCGCGCACGACCTTCCGCTCACCTTCGGCGACGTCGACACCTCGCTGTACTTGCTCTTCTCGGCCATCCGTGAACAGTCGACCGTCGCGCTGTCCGGCGAATCCGCGGACGAGGTGTTCGGCGGCTACAACTGGTTCCACGATCCGGCCGTCGTCGCCAAGGCGGACTTTCCCTGGCTCAGCACCATGCAGTTCGTCCCCGAGGAGATGCTGACCGCCGAGTTCCGCGAGCACACGCGGTTCGGGGAATACCGGGCCGACCGCTACCGGCAGGCGATCGGCGAAGTCGAGCACCTGCCGGGAGAAGACGCGCAGGACCGGCGGATGCGCGAGTTCGGTCATCTGCACCTCACGCGCTGGCTGCCGGTCCTGCTGGATCGCAAGGACCGGCTCAGCATGGCCGCCGGTCTCGAAGTGCGGGTGCCCTTCTGCGATCACCGGCTGGTCGAGTACGTGCACAACGTCCCGTGGAAGATCAAGACCTACGACGGCAGGGAAAAGAGCGTGCTCCGCGGCGCGGCGGCCGGGCTGCTGCCCGATTCGGTGCTGCACCGGAAGAAGAGCCCGTACCCCACCACCGCCGACACCCGGTACGAACAGGATCTGCGACGGCGGACCGGCACCCTCCTCGCGGAGAACCGTTCGCCCGCGCTGGACATCGTCGACGCGGGCGCGCTCCGCGAGCTGCTGAGCAGGCCGGACGGCTACTTCGACACCCAGCTCCGGCGCAACCCGCTGGAAACCGCCCTGAGCCTCGCCCAGTGGTACCGGGAGACGTGGAACTCGTGACCGGATCGACAGGAGGAACGATGGAGAACCTGTGGCTCGCGGACGTGCTCGCGAGGCCGGCGCCGGAGTCGGTGCGGTTCCTCGGCCGGGCCGAAGTCGTGGAGTGCCTGGCGAAGGTCGACGTCGTGGCCGCGGTCAAGGACGCGCTGATGAGCCATCACCTCGGCCGGACCATCCTGCCGAGCGAGGCCTATCTGTCGTGGACCAACCGGCACGGCGCCTACAGTCGTTCGATCGGCATGCCGGGGGCCGTGCTCGCAGACGGGGCCGAGGGCGCCTACGGCATGAAGATCATCAACGCCAGCGTGTCCAACCCGGAGTTCGGCTTGGAACGGGCCGGTGGGCTGGGGCTCTGCTTCGACGCGCGGACGGCGCGGGTGACCGCGGTGATGGAGGTCGGCGTGCTCAGCGCCGTGCGCACGGCCGCCGTGACCGCGATCGCCGTCGAAGCCGCCGGATACCAGGCGATCCGCTCGCTGGCCGTCGTCGGATGCGGGACCCAGGCGCGGGTGCACCTCGCCCTGCTCATCGCGAGATGCCCGGAGCTGAGCCGGGTCGTCCTGTGCGACGTGCGACGGACGGTGGCCCAAAGCCTCGCGGGCGAACTCGCCTCGCGGCACCCGGGAATCTCGTTCACCGTCGCGGCCACGCCTGCCGAGGCGATGGCCGAAGCGGAAACGACCGTGTTCCTGACCACCGTCGCGGACGGGTACGTCCAGCCGGACTGGGTGCGGCCGGGTTCGCTCCTGGTCAACGTCTCGCTCGGCGACCTGACCGACGAAGTCCTGACCGGAGCCTCGGCCCTGTTCGTCGACGACGTCCAGCTGATCGTCGAAAACCCCCGGCGGCCCTTGGGACGTCTGATCGGCGAAGGGCGGATCGCCGCGAAGACGGGAACGGACCGGCCCTCGATCACCGCGACGCTCGGCGAGCTGCTCGCCGGCGAGACGGTCGCGCAGCGGCCGGACACCGGTTACGTCGTCGTGAACCCTTTCGGGCTCGGCATTCTCGATGTGGCGCTGTTCGGCGCGGTCCTGCGCCAGGCGGACGACGCCGACATCGGGCAGGCACTGGAGCTCGTCTGACCCGGAATTTCCACCGTCATCATTCAGGGAGTCAAGGTGCGGTTGCCCAACCATCGCGGTCCGGTGAGCGAAATACTCGTCCGGGTCTTCCAGCGTCCTCCGGAGGCCGGTGACGAATCCGTCCTGGGAGCCATTTCGGCGACCGAGGTGGAATCCATCTCCGAGGAGGACCTGCAGCTGAGTCTGTTCCTGTGCTACGGGCCCCAGTACTGCCTCTTCGGCGAATCGGCGCAACAGTGGGAATGGGAAACCTCGCTGATCGAGCTGCGGAAGCGCCTCGAAGCCCGCTTCGCCCGCGAGCTCCGTGAAACCGCAGGTCTGCTCCCACCGGTGGACGTGGAGGAGCTTCCCGCTTTCCTGATGGAACTCGGGAAGCCGAGCCCGGGACGGTCTCTTTCGCGGTACCTCAAGCAGGACGCCACGATGGAGCAGTTCCGGGAGTTCCTCATGCACCGCTCCGTCTACAGCCTCATGGAAGCGGACCATCACAGCCTCGTCATCCCGCGGGTGCGCGGTGGCGGCAAACCGGCCCTGGTGGAGATCCAGGCCGACGAGTACGGCGGCGGAATCCCGGGCAGGCTCCATTCCCAGTTGTTCGAGCTGACCCTCGCCGAGCTCGGCATGCACACCGAATTCGGCGCGTATTTCGAGGACGTCCCGGCTTGTTCGCTGGCGAACGTGAACGTGATATCCTATTTCGGGACCTACGGTCGTCACCGGGGTGCGATGCTCGGAAATCTCGCGATGACGGAAATCGGCTCGCACTTCGTGAATCGCAATTTCCGGAACGGGCTGCAGCGGCTGGACGGGTCGGACGACTCGTGGTTGTTCTTCCAGGAGCACATCGTCGCCGATGCCGTCCACGAACAGCTCGCCGCCTACGACATGTGCGGCAAATTCGTGCGGGACAACCCGCGTGAGCTGTCCGACATGGTCTTCGGCGCCCTCGTGACGGCCGAACTGGGCGCGCGGGCCAACGAGTACCTGCTGTCCTCCTGGGAACGCGGTGAGTCCTCTTTGCGCGGCGCGACATCCGTGGCGGCGGGCTGATGGACACCCAGGGAGGGGACGCCGGGAATCCGGTGCGGAAGCCCGCGCCTGCCACGGTCGTGGTGTGCGAGGACGGGCCGGTCATCATCCGCGGCGACTACGACCTGCGCAGCCAGACCGACGAACCGATAGATCCGCAGCGGAAGACCATCGCGCTCTGCCGCTGCGGACGTTCACTGCAGAAGCCGTTCTGCGACGGCAGCCATATCTGGGCCAGGAGCATCAGCAATGGAGATCGGTCGAACCGGACGTGACCAGTGACCTGGTACAAGGGGGAGGGGAAGACGTTGCCGAGTGAACTGCACGGCCCGGTGCCGGGGAGAACCCCGATGCTGCACGCCGTGACGAGATATCGCGGCAGAACGACGAATCTCTGGTTGAAACTGGAACAGGAGAACCCATTTGGGTCCATAAAGGACAGAGTGGCGTATTCCCTGCTCTCCTCGACCTTCGAGTCGGGGGTGCTCTGCGGCGGGATCATCGAGTCGACGTCCGGAAACCTCGGCGTCGCACTGGCCAGGTACTCCCAGATCTGCGGGGTGGAGTTCACCGCCGTCGTCGACCCGCGGACGTCGCGCAAGCTCGTGCGGCAGATGCGGAGCGCGGACGCGAAGATCGTGGAAGTGACGACTCCCGACGCGACGGGCGGGTACCTGCTTTCCAGGATCGCCTACATCCGCGACCGAATGGCGGCCGAAGAGCTGCTCGTGTGGCCGAACCAGTACGAGAACCCGGCCAATCCCCGCGCGCATTCCGAGGGGACCGCCCCGGAGATCGCCGCCGCCGTCCCGCACGGGGAACTCGACGTCTTCCTCGGGGTGTCGACCGGGGGCACCGTTCGCGGGTTCACGGACTACGTCGAGCGCAACAGCCTGCCCTGGCGTTGCGTCGCGGTGGACGAAGTGGGCTCGGTGGCGCTCGGTGGCCCGCCCGCCTCTCGCAGCCTGAACGGGATCGGCGCGAGCCGGACCTCTTCCTTCGTCTCCGGGCAGGACTGCCTGAACGTGAAGGTGACCGCGGCCGAGGCGGTGGCCGCTTGCGACTGGGTCGCGAACGAGCTGGGTGTCCGTGTCGGCGGGAGCTCGGGTGCCGCCGTGGCCGGTGCCTTGCGGTGGGTCGGCGAGGGGCTCGGCGCCGAGCACGTGGTCGTCGTCTGTCCCGACGGCGGCGACCGTTACGAGGACACGATCTATTCGCCGGGCTGGCGCCGCGCGAAGGAACTCACGGCGAGGTCGGAGATGGAGTTCCCGGAAGTGTGCTCGTCGCGAGTCGTGGACAATTCGCTGGTTTTGATCTGACGGGGGTGCGCAGCATGGCCGGTTTTCTTTCTCTCGATGACGTCGACACCGAAGAACTGCACGGGATCGTCGAGCGGTCGGTCGACGTGCTCGCCCGGGAAGGGCGGCTGGAACAGAAACTGTCCGGGAAAGTGCTCGGCATCTATTTCGCCAAGACCTCGACGCGCACGCGGACCGCGTTCACGTCGGCGGCGTTGCGGCTCGGCGCCTCGGTCATCCCGTACGGTCCCGGCGATCTTCAGCTCAACACCGGTGAGTCGCTGCACGACACCGGCCGGATGTTCGGCGCGATGCTCGACGGGCTGGTGATGCGCACCGCGGGCCCGCTCGAAGAGATGCGGCTGGTGGCCCGCAGCGGGGGATTGCCCGTGGTGAACGCGATGGCCGCGCAGGAGCACCCGACTCAGGGCGTCTGCGACGCGGCGACGATGCTTCGGCACTTCGGTCAAGTGGACGGATTGTCGGTGCTGTACGTCGGCGAAGGGAACAACACGGCCGCGGCGCTGGGAAAGATCCTCAGTACCTATCGTGGTGTCACGGTGGTTTTCGCCACGCCGAAGGGGTACGGGCTCGATGCCGCCCTGCTCGGGTCGCTGGAGGAAAAGGGCGCGGCCTCGGCTTCCCGGTTCATCGAGACCCACGACCTCGATTCGGCCGAGATCGCGGCCGACGTCGTCTACACGACTCGCTGGCAGACCACGGGTACGGCGAAGCCGAGCGCGGACTGGCGGGAGGACTTCCGTCCGTTCCACGTGGACGACGAGGTCATGGCCCGGTGGCCGGACGCGGTGTTCATGCACGACCTGCCCGCGCACCGCGGTGACGAGGTCAAGGGATCGGTGCTCGACGGGGACCGCTCGATCGCCTGGGAGCAGGCACGGATGAAGTACGGCAGCGCGGTGGCGATCCTGGAATGGATCTACCGCGACTCCCGGTGAACATTTTCGGCTGAACGACGCGGGGGGACCGCTTGACTGGCTTCACTTTGCTCACTTTCACGGCGGCGGCCGCGGTCATCGTCATCGTTCCGGGGCCGGATCAGGCTCTGCTGCTCCAGACGAGTGCCGCCGCCGGACGTCCGGCGGCGGTGCGCACCGCCGGCGGGGTCCTGCTCGGCATCGTCCTCTGGGGTGTCGCGTCGGTTCTGGGGCTGTCGGCGCTGCTGGCCAACGGCAGCGTGGCTTTCCAGGTCGTCACCGTGGCCGGCGCGCTCTACCTGGTCTGGCTCGGGATCACGGCCTTGCGTTCCGCGGTGTCGGCGGCGCCTCCGGCTCCGCGCCGCGAAGATCGCGGGAACTCGGGTTTCTTCCTGCGCGGGCTGCTGATGAATTGCCTGAACCCGAAGATCGGCCTGTTCTATCTGTCGATCCTTCCGCAGTTCCTCCCGGGCTCGGCCGCGTCGGCCCTGGGTGCCGAACTCGTGCTTTTCGCCATCTACGTCACGGTGAGCGCCCTGTGGTTGTTCGGGTTCGCGTTCGCCGCCGGAAGTCTCCACCCGTTCCTGAACCGGCCGCGCGTCAAGCGATCGTTGGATTCGGTGGTAGGCGTGATCTTGCTGGGACTCGGAGTCATGGCCTTGGTGGGAGTGTGACGGTGTGGTCATACGACAAGAGGAATCGCTCGTCGGGACCGGCAGCGAGGTGGGGCGTGCCGTCGACGCGGTCGAGCGGGCCCGGGGCGTGCTGAGAGTGTCCGGTGATCCGCTCATGGCCGCCGTCGACAGCGCGCTCACCTGCGCCGTTTCCCTGATCGAACTCCGGCAGCGCGGAACGGAGTGTGACATCGCCACGCTCCACAACGCGCTGGACGCTGCTCGTGCACTGGTGGGCGAAGTGACCTTCGCCGTTCGAGACAGCTATCCGGGCGCCTGATCGTGATGGCCTGCCGGCCATCACGATCAGGCGGGGCCGAAGGACTGCTCACCCAGTCGTGCGATCCAGCGCCGGGCCAGCTCGCACATGGCCGTCTCCGAGCCCCGTTCGTGTTCGGTGACGATGTCGCCTTTCCAGAGGATGGCGGCGACGAGGTCGTGCGCGATCGGCGTGAGGCCGATGACCCACGGGTCTTCGGGATCGGTGGCCCGGTACTCGGCCGTGACCCATCGCCGGCTCCTGGAACTCCGGGTGATCCGCCATTGCGGATCGAAAGCGAGCTCGTCGACGGAACGCGGGCGGTCGTCACACGCTTTCTTCGAATGCTCGTCGGACATACGCTCGACTTTCGCACATCCCGGCTTCGAATCAAGCTCGTATTCGAGCCGAAATGGGGGAAGTTGCGATAAAAGTGTCCCGCTTCTCCGCGATGGTGAGATTTTTTCCGGCGGCTTACTGTGATGCGGCCACGGAGTCCTGGTGCGGCTTGGCCTCCAGCGCGGCGGCCACGAACGACGCGACCAGCGGCCGGCGGTCCTGTTCGTTCCAGGCGAGTACCAGGCGGCTGAGTGGTGCGTCGATCACCGGGACGCACACCACGCCGGCGTTCATCGGCTCGATCAGTGAACGGGGCAGCACACCGATCATCCGGCCCACCTTGACCATGTCGACCAGCTGGACCACGTCGGCGACCTCGGGGCCGGTCCCGTCGCCACCGGGAACCCCCTTCCAGCGAGGCCTCGACTCACCCTCCAGATCGGACATCCGAAGCGAGGTCCGGCCGGCCAGCCGCGTTGTGTCCTCGGGTGTGTGAGAATGAGGACGTTGAATGTCCCTATTTCCACACACCTGTCACTCGCCGCTCCGGTCCGGCCCCAGCGCGGCCTGGCGGGTCGGCGGCGTTGTGAAGGCCACTTTCACAACGTTGAAGGTTGCGAAAGTGGCTTTCACAACATCCGAAGCAGGCACCCCGGCGAGCGGGCAGGACATTTTTCGCCTTACCCCTCAATACCCTGGCCCATCCGATCCTCGGTGAAGGCGGCAGTCATTTCGTAGGGCACGAGGGGACGGCGGGTCGCCCGCGCCCACCGCACGCCCGCGATCAGCATGGCTCGCGCGTTCCGGTCCGTGTCGAAGTGGTCGACTGACAACAATTCCCACACCAGACGGGCGCCACCGCGGGCCGCCTCGCCGCCCGCCGGGAGAACGGCGGCGGCCACGGCGGCGAGGAATTCGGCGGAATTCGCGGTGGCCTGCGCGTACATATTGTAGATCCGCCGTGGGTCATATCCGGGCGGCGGCCCGATCTCGTGCATTTCGACCCGGATGTAAGTGGTCACGAGTTCGACGATGTCGTGTGGAAGTTTCACGGCTTCCTCCTGTTCGGCTGGGGAGTCGCCGGGTGTCCGCACGGCGTTACGCAATTCGATCTTCTCCGCTCTCGCTGCCGTTCGGCGAATTCTGTAACGCGCCGGACCGGCGCGCGACTCTGCATCCAAGCGTCGGGAGGAATGGCATCCGCCCGCCAGGGAGGTAGTGATCGATGACCACGCCCGGCGGTTTCATCCACGTCCCCCGAAGGAGGGCGAACTGATGGCGGGCAACGGCGTCGCGGCGCCCACCTGGTCGGCGGACGTACCCCGGTCCGAGGCACGCGCACGCATGAGGGCTGCCCTCGGGGCGTGGATCAGGTCAGAGCCGTTGACGGCTCTGGCGGCGGAGTGGGGTGCGGCACCGCCACGCGATGTCAGCGACGACGATCTGTTCGGGTGGTTCGACAAGCTCTCCGACAAGCACTGGAACTTCCGGCGGGGTGCCGAACGCAACCAGGCGGTGCGCGCGAACCTGACGCCGGCTCAGAAGCGTGCCGCGGTGGCGACGGCGTCGGCGCTGGGCCTGGTCGAGCCGCGTCCTCCGAGCCGGCGGTACTACGACTACGTGCTCATCTTGGGCGGACTCGTCCGGGCGTGCCTCGTGCGGCCTGCCTATGCCGCGAAGCTCTCGCGCAGTGGTGTCGTCTTCGGCAACGTCACGGCGCTCGGCGGTTTCCGGCCACTCGCCGGTGACGAACTGGACCTCGCGTCCGCCCTGGGCATCGCGGCGGGCAACGAGATGGACGCCATACTGCTGGGGATGGCCCGGGCGTTCGACCTCAGGGGTGAGCCCGAGGTGAACCGGTCCGCGTCCGGGCGGACGGGCAACGGAGACTGGGCGGTCGCCCGGTTCCCGGGACGGCCCGACCTCTCGGTCGTCGCGGCGCCGTCCAGTGAACCCGCGGTGCGGAGAGCCAACACGGCGGACACGTTCGGCTGGTGGGCGGGGCCGCGGCGGCAGTCCTTGTGGAAGGCCCACGTTCTGCTCATCACCACCGCGATCTACGTTCCCTACCAGGAAGCCGGCGCGATCCGCACGGTGGCGATGCCCTACGGCGCGACGGTCGAGACGGTGGGAGTGCCCGCCGACATCGCCGATCTCGGGGCGCACACCCAGCCGTTCGGGCCGGACGACTACCTCCAGGAGATCCGTTCGGCCATCCGCGGCTATCGGGATCTCTTGCGGGACACGGCGACCGAGGACCAGTGATGTACCGGCCGGTCGCGGATCTCGACGCCCCGGTCCCGCGGGCGCCTCCGGTCGGCCTGTGACCCGCTTGCTAGATCATCTATTGGTTAGAGGGGTACTCTGATCAATATGCGAATCCTCTTCTCGAGTGTCCCGCAGCACGGTCACCTGCTGCCGTTGCTCCCGCTGGCACGCGCCTTCCGGGACCGGGGCCACGACGTGGCCGTGCTGACCGCCGCCGGGATGGCGCCGGTGCTCTCGGCGCAGGGCCTCGAACTGCTGGCCGCCGGTCCGTTGCCGGATGTGCTGTTCGCCGAGGTCGCGCGGCGTACCGGGGCCGACCCGGCGATGGATCCCACGCCCGAGTCGGTGGCCGAGTTCTTCGCGGGGACTCGTGTCGATCTGACCGCCGACGAGGCGCTCGCCGTCACCGCGGATTTCCGCCCCGATCTCGTCGTGGCCGAGCTGTGCGATTACGTGGGACCGCTGGTGGCGGCCTCGGCGGACGCACCGGTCGCGACCCTGGCCTTCGGGCCGCCGCTGCCGCCGCCGTTCACCGACGCGATGGACGCCATGGCGCGTTCACGGCACGAGTCGCGAGGGCTGCCGTGGCGGCCCCGAAAATGGCTCCTGGACACGTGGCCCGCGTCGATGCGCGCCGAGGAATGGCGGCAGCCGGAAGGATGGCTGCCGTTGCGGCCGGAGGCGTTCCGGGAGCCGGGCACCGAATCGGCGAAGCTCGCTCCGTCGTCGCGGCCCCGGGTGCTGGTGACGTTCGGGACTTTCTTCAGCAGGCCGGCACAACTCAGCCCGCTGCTGCGCGCATTGTCCACTTTGGACGTCGAGATCGTGGTGACGCTCGGGCTCGCCGCGCGGCCGGAGGAGTTCGACGTCGATGCTTCGCGGATCACGTTCGCCGGCTTCACGCCGATGGACGACCTGCTCGACGGCGTCGACGTGGTGGTGACGCACGGCGGCGCGGGCACGACGTCCGCCGCGCTGGCGAAAGCTGTGCCGCTGGTCGTGCTGCCGCAGGGCGCGGACCAGTTCTTCCAGGCCGAGCGGGTCGCCGCCGCCGGTGCGGGCATCGCCCTCATGCCGCCGTCGCAGACGCCGGAAGCGACGTTGGCCGCGGTCCGGACGGCGCTGGAGGAGGTGAACGTTCGCGAGTCCGTGCGCATGATCGCCAAGGAGATCGCGGCGATGCCCGCCGCGACCGAGGTGGTGGGGACGCTGGAAACGAAGCCGTGACAAGGCCGTACCACTCGCCGCGCCGCGCGCGGGACGCCGCCGAAACCCGGCGGGACATCCTGCGCGCGGCCACGGACCTGTTCTCCGCCAACGGGTACGCCCGGGTGACGGTCGCCGACATCGCCAAGGAGGCGGGCGTCGCGCCGCAGACGGTGTACGCGAGCACGGGTGGCAAGTCCGACGTGCTGCATCGCATCATCGGCGAATCGATCGAAAAAACGGACTCCGCCACCGTCGTCGAAGCCGTCCGTCGGACCGGCGATCTGGCGGAGGCGGTGGCGATGGTCGCGCACGGCACCCGGCTGGGGAACGAGAACTCCCAGCAGGTCATCGAGATCCTCTTCGCGGCGCTGCCGGTGCACGAGGACGGTGAGCTGCTCTGGCGCCAGAGCACGACCCCGTACCGGCAGGCGTTGACCTCGATCGCCGAAACCTTGCGGGACAAGGGCTTTCTGGCGGCCGACGTCTCGCACGCGACGGACGTGCTGTGGTTCTGCTTCGGGTTCAACGCGTGGCGGACCCTGGTCAAGGAGTGCGGCTGGACCTGGGACGAAAGCGAGCGGTGGCTGGCGAAGCAGGCCATCACGATCTTCGGCGGCTGACAGTACTCGCCGTCGGTCCTCGAAGCCTCCCGGGTCAGCCGCCGGTCCGCGACGAGGGATGGACGGGCGAGCCGAATTCGTAGAGTTCCAGAGGGACGGTGCGGATCGTCTTGGTCGCGGGGTCCAGCTGGCGGCAGGAGATGCCGGGCACGTGGATCCACTTGCCCTCGACCGACGAACTCGACGGCCGCCGCCGGGTGGAGTCGAAGGCGAACCGCACGTGCTCGGGCATGTCGCAGGCCGCGTACTCGGTGCCGTTCTGGTAGCGCAGCACGGCCTCGACCTGGTCGTGGATGATCGGCCCGGCGGTGGGTTCCGCGGTGTAGGAGACGATGCCCTGTTCACTGCGGCCGTCGGTCAACCCGTTGCCCTTGAACTTGATGTCGCGCAGGACGTAGTCGTTTTTCTCGCCGAGGTAGGTGACGGTACAGGTCAACAGAGTGGTGCGACCGGGGTCGAAGGCGGGGCAGGACGAGCGCGCCCCTGGATCGACGCGATGGGCGAAGTCGGTCACCTTCTTCAGTGCTTCCCAGGCGATCCGCTCTCGCAGTGGCGCGGAATCCGCCGGCTTGGGAGGCAGGCCGCTCAGGTCCGGCTCGGGATATACAGCCGGGATCTTTCCTTGGCGCAGCGAAGAAAGATCGACAGCCGGTGTCGTGCTCGTGGGTGCCGTCGTCGTGACCGCCGGAGACGACGGCGGAGTGGAGGGCGGTGGAGCGGCAGGACCGCCACACGCGGTGGCGAGCAAGAGCAGCGCCATTCCGGCGCCGAGAACGCCCGATCCGTTCAGGAATGCGTTCCGTATCGGAAACGGTCGTCGCGTCAGCATGAGATCCCCCGTCGGCGCGCGACCGGACGAATCGGTGACGAAGCCGAATTCGTCCGGTCGCCGGTTCCGCGTTCTTCTCGTTTCGAATTCCGTGGACTGTTCACATCAGGGTTTCGCCGGGGGTCTCCGGGACGCCACCGGAAAAATGCCGCCATGCGCTTTTCCGGGCGGCCCTTGGCTTCCCGCTCACTCGGGAAGCGGGTCCTCCCCGAGTATCCGCACGCCGTTCGCCGACGAACGCTTCACCGCGTCGAACCCCTTCTCGATCATGTCCCGTTCGTAGTCCCGCACCAGGTCCACGAGCGGGGTTCCCGGTGTGGCACGGGCCAATGAGGTGGAAAGCGCGGCCGCGTCGCGCAACGCCATGTTCGCTCCGGCACCGGCCGCCGGGCTCATCGCGTGGACGGCGTCGCCGAGCAGGGTGACGGGGGAACTCGGCCACGGCGGCACGGGGACGCTGCCGCGCACCGTGATCGGATACAGCGTCGACGTGTCCCAGTCCGCGACGACGCGCCGCAGCAAGGGATGCCATCCGCCGAGCTGTCCGAGCACGACCTCACGCAGCCGTTCGCCGGACGCCGTGAGCAGTTCCTCGTCGGACAGGCCCAGCGACTCGCGGCGCCGTCCGAACATGACCGCGAGGCTGTCCTCGGCCGGATCCAGCTCCACTCGGGAGGCCAGCCGGGCCGCGGCCGCGCGGGGCCGTTCCCGGTACTCGACCGGCGCGATGCCGAGGAACCGTCGTCCCGGTCCGACGACGGAGTTGAAGACACTGGACATCGCGGGCGGCAATTCCGCGCGCAGGGCGGGCGTCAGCGGAACCCGCCCGTAGATCAACCGCGCACCGGAGTCGATCACGCGGGCGTGCGGGAGGCGCTGGGACCGGATCACCGACCCGACGCCGTCGGCGGCCACCAGCAACGTTCCCCGCGCGGTGCCGCCGTCGGAGAAGAAGGCCGTGACGGTGTCCCCGTCGGCCTCGTGACCGACACACCGCCTGCCGAATTCGACGACCTCGTCCAGGCCGTCGAGGAGGACCTGGCGCAGGATGCGCCGGTCGATGACCACATGCGACGGCATGACGTCGTCCGGCACCGGATCCTCGTCCAGTGCGAACACCCCGGCCGGACGCAGCCGCTCGTCGAAACCGCTCACCCGCGGTGCCGGACGGCCCGCCATCGCCCCGAGGAGCGCGAACAGGTCCGGCGGCAGTGTGGCCGCGAGTGCCCGGCGGCCGTTCGCGTCGAGGTGGAGGCGATGCCCCTGCGCGCGGGCCACCGGCGAGGCGTCGCGTTCGTAGACGGCGGTGCTGATGCCCGCGCGGCGCAAGCCCTGAGCCAGGCAGAGACCGCCCAAGCCCGCGCCGATCACGAGCACGTGCGCGGTGGTGGACGGGGAAGGTGATGAGAAGGGAGCCAAAACAGACCTCGCCATGGTCGAAGACGACTCCCACCTCCCCGCCACGGCGTGGCGGGGAACCTGTCAGCGAGGCCAAAGCCCATGAGGGCTCAGTGAGCCCTCCGGTGAGGAGACACGACAAGGGTACATCGTCCACAAAGGACTCTCGCGAAGCCGTTCAGCGGCCTCGGCGCGGCAGCGTCACTTCGACGGTCGTGCCCTCGTCGAGCACGCTGGTGAACGCGAGCCTGCCGCCCATCGCCTCGGTGAGCCCCTTCGCGAGCGGCAGGCCGAGCCCGACGCCTTGCCCGGAGTCGGCGCCGAGCCGGTCGAACGGGGTGAACAGCCGGTCGAGGTGTTCCGGCGCGATACCGCAGCCGCTGTCGGCGACGGTGATGACCACCGCGTCCGCTTCGGCCCGGGTGGTGATCGCGACGGTTCCGCCCGCCCTGTTGTAGCGGACGGCGTTCCCCGCGAGATTGAGCAGGATCTGCTTGAGCCTCCGCTCGTCGCAGTGCGCCGTGCTCGCGCCGCTCTCGTCGCGGAAGCGCACCCCTTCGGCGTCGGCGAGCGGTTCCAGCAGGCTCAGGACCTCGGCGACCACCGTCGGCACGTCGATGTCCGCCGGGTGCAGCGGCAGGGCGCGGGCTTCGATCCTGGCGATGTCCAAGACGTCGTCCACCATCGCCAGGATGTGCCCCGCCGCGCCGTTGATGTGCTCCAGCGCCGCCCGGCGGCGTTCCGGGGGCAGGTCGAGCGACCCGAGCAACTCGGTGAACCCGGTGACGGCCTGCAGGGGCGTGCGGAGTTCGTGGCCGAGCGCGGCGACGAAGTCGGTCTTGGCGCGGCTGGCCCGCTCGGCGGCCTGGCGTGCGACGTCCGCTTCGTGCCGTCCCCGGCGTTCGCGTTCGGCGGCGCGCCGCTGGGTGACGTCCAGGACGTTGGCGATCAGCCGGACCGGCATCCCGTCGGGCCCGGCCACCGGTGACACCGAGACGACGACGTCGAGCGTCCGGCCGTCGGGATGGCGCAGCGTCGCCTCGTAGGGGGCCGGTGGTGTGCCCGCCGGGGAGAACAGCTCGGCGAGCCGGACCCCGGTCAGTTCGTGTTCCGAGCGCCCGAGCAGCCGGCGCAGCGCCTGGTTGGTCCTGGTGACCGCCCCGCCGGGATCGGTGATCGCCATGCCGATCGCGTTGTCGTCGAACGCCCGCCGGAACCGCTCCTCGCTGTCGGCGAGCGCGCCGAAGAGGATGTCGTGGTCGATCGCCACCGACGCGAGGTGGGTGAGCCGGTCGACCAGATCCTGTTCGCGAGGCGTCGGCTGATGAGGCCGCTCGTGGTACACGGCGAAGGTGCCGACGACGTTGTCCCGCCCGCGGATCGGCGTCGACCAGCAGGCCCGCAGTCCGTGCGCTCCCGCCAGCTCGCGGTAGCCAACCCACCGCGGGTCGGTGGTGACGTCCTCGGCGACGATCGGGATTCCCAGGAACGCGGCCGTGCCGCAGGATCCCGCGTCGCGGCCGATGGGGAGTCCGTCGATACCCGAGGAGTAGGCCGCCGGGAGCGAGGGCGCGGCGCCGTGGCGCAACGTCGCCGATTCGAGGTCGAGCAGCAGGATCGAGCAGTGGCAGCCCGGCATGAGCCGTTCCAGGGTGATCGCGACCTCGGTCAGCACTTCGGTCAGCGGCGCGCCGCCCGCGATGCGTTCGAGGACACCGGACTGCGTCCGCAGCAACGCTTCGGTGTCGGCGGTGGCCCCGGTCGTCCGGGTCATGGCTCGAACCGGTAGCCGACGCCGCGGACCGTCCGTACCGGCCCCGGCCCGATCTTCTGGCGCAAGCGGTGGACGTGCTCGGTCACGGTCGCCTCACCCTGCCATTCCGCGGCGCTCGCCCAGACCCGTTCGAGCAGCTGCGCGCGGGTGAACACCTGCCGTGGGTGGGCCGCCAGGAACGCCAGCAGGTCGAACTCCTTGGCGGTCATGGTGAGCTCCTTGCCGTCGAGGAACACTTCGCGCGCGGCGTGGTCGAACCGCAGCCCGGCCGCGGTCACCGGCGGGGTGGGCGCGGCCCGCCGCAGCACCGACCGGACGCGTGCCGCCAGTTCGCCGGGGGAGAAGGGTTTGACGAGGTAGTCGTCGGCGCCGAGGTCGAGCCCGACGATCCGGTCGGTCTCCCCGCTGCGCCCGGAGAGCACGATCACCGGCAGCGTGGCGTGCGCGCCGCCGCGCAGGCGCCGCAGGACGTCCAGCCCGCCGACCCCGGGCAGCGCGAGGTCCAGGATGACCAGGTCCAGCCGTTCCCGTTCGATGGTTTCGAGGGCGCGCCTGCCGTCGGCCGCCTCGGTGACCCGGAAGCCCTCGGCCTCCAGCTGCCAGGCCACGACGGTCCGCACCCGCGGATCGTCGTCGACGACGAGAACCAGGCGTCCGGCGGCCTCGCGGCCACCGGACAGCGTCCCATGGGCGTCCATCGCGGGCTCCTTCGCCGACGTCCGGCCGCCGCGCCGCGACCGACACCCATGGTGCCTCACCTGCGGTGCGGCGGCCAGATCAGCGAGCCGTGCCTAGGCGGCCTCGACCTTCGGCATGATCTCCTCGGTCAGCCGCTTGAGGTCGTCGAGGGTCTTGGACGTCGGCACGTCCCGGAACGGCGGCCACAGCAGCGGCATCGTCAGCCCGGCCTCCTTGTAGCGCTTGAGGATGTCCTCGATCTGCCGGGCGCTGCCCGCCAGCAGGTTCGTGCTCTTGCCCGCCGGCGTCTGGTCCATCGGCTCGTCGGTGATGACGAACCAGATCATGCTGCACATCTCGAAACCGTCCGGGAACCCGCGGCCGAGCTCGCCCAGTTCGCGTTCCATCTCCCCCTTCCAGCGCTTGATGTCCTCGGGGGTGTCCTGGATGCCGATCCAGCCCTGCAGGCCGTATTTCGCGATGCGCTTGGCCGACCGCTTCGGGTCCTTCAGACCGGAGAAGAAGATCGGCGGCGGCTGCTGGATCGGTTTGTGGCCGAAGCCCGACAGCGGGAAGTCCGCGAACTCGCCGTGATACTCGAACAGGTCGTTGGACCAGATGCCCTGCATGATCTCGATCGTCTCGCGGACGTGGGCGTGGCGGCGCGGGAACAGCTGCGGGACGCTGGCGGCGGCGAACTCCTCGGGCATCCAGCCGGAGCCGATACCGACGTTGAGCCGTCCGCCCGACAGGTGGTCCTGGGTGGCGAGCTCGGCCGCCAGCACGCCGGGGGAGCGGTACGGGGTGTCGATGATGCTCATCCCGATCCGGACCTTCGTCGTCTTCGCGGCGAGCCACGGGATCAGCGTCATGCCCTGGAACCATTTGCCGCGCGAGACGACCGGCAGGGCGTTGGGCAGGTCGGTCATCATGCCGAACGGATACGTCAGTTCGGCGCGGTCGGAGGTCTCCGGGACGACGATCCGGTCGAGCGTCCAGACGGAGTCGAAGTCGAGGTCCTCGGCGAGGGCGGTGAGGTCTTCGAGCTCCTTGACGGTCACTTCGTCGCGGAAGTTGGGAAGGTAGAGAGCGAGCTTCATGCGTCCGGCCTCCTGGAGACGTCATCGTCGGGCCGATCGTGCCGAGCCGGCCTCAACGCGAGCACACGCGAATATCAAATCCCGGACAACGGCGCGGCTGCGCCCGCCTTCAGGAGGACCGATACGGTTCGCGGACCGGCTCGCCGAAGAGGCGGCCGCAGGGGGCCGAACCATCAGGGGAACAGATGAGTGAATCGCTGGACGAGACGGTCGCGGGCGTCATGGCGAGGGTGAGCACCAGCATCGCCGACGGCGACAGCATGTTCGCCGGCAACAACACCGAGCACTACATGAGCGTGTCCAGGGACGCGTTGCGCGCCGTGCTCGCCGCGCTGCAGGTCACCGGACGGCCGGAACCCCGGCGGGTGCTGGACTTCGGGTGCGGTTACGGCCGGGTGATGCGCTCACTGCGGGCCGCTTTCCCGTCGGCCGAGCTGATCGCGTGCGACATGGACCCGGCGGCACTGGCCAGCTGCGCCGGGGCGTTCGGCGCACGGGCGGTCGCCGGTGCCCCGGACGTCGGCGACATCGAGCAGATCACCGACGTGGACCTGCTCTGGTGCGGTTCGGTGCTCACCCATCTCGACGCCCCGGCCTGGGGCCCGCTGCTGCGCTACTTCTCTCGCGCGCTGGCTCCCGGCGGTGTCGCGGTGGTCACCACGCACGGCCGCCGGATGGCGATGCGCGCCGAGGCGGGCAAGGACTACGGACTGGACGCGCGGGCCACCGACCGCATGCTCGCCGCGTACAAGGCCTGCGGTTTCGGCTACAACGACTACGCGGGCAACGACGGATACGGCATCTCGCTCAGCTCGCCCGGCTGGGCGGTGCAGCGCGCGCTGGAGGCGCCCGATCTGCGCCTCGCCGGGTACGACGAGGCCGCGTGGGATCGCCATCAGGACGTGATGGTGCTGGTCAAGGACGCCACCGCGACGCTGAAGGCGGACCTGTGAGCGGTGTCCCCGGAGCCCGTCGCGAACGCCGCTTTCGGGACGTCTGACGTCTCGGAAGCGGCGTTCGCGACACGTCGGGTCAGTGGGACAGGACGCGCTCGTGCAAGCGGCCGACCACGAGCCGGGCCGACTCGAACGCGCCGGCCTGCCAGCCGGTCAGATGGCTGAGCCAGTCACCGGTGAAGTACACCCGGCCGGCGGGCTCGCCGAGCAGCCGGTACGCCGGAGTGCCCACCGGGGGAACGGCCCAGGCGCTTTCGATGTGCGGGATGAGCTGCCAGGCCACCGAGAACGAGTTCGTCAGTTCGGTGCGGTGCTTCTCGCCGTGGACCTTGACGCCCTGCGCCACCGCCCGCCGCACCCGTTCGCCCGGGCTGAGATTCCCGTACTTCCTGGCGTGCTCGTCGTAGAAGTAGTTCAGCAGAAGTCCGCGCCGGCCGTGGAAACCGTGCGACGGGTACCAGAGGTGCTCGATGTCCAGGTCGGTTTCGGTGATCCCGCCATAGATCCGGTAGTCCGTTTCCCACCACCGGCTTCGGTATTCCAGGCCGATCTTCGCGGCCGCGTCGATCCGCCACGCGCGCAGCGCGTTCTGCACGTCCGCGCCGAGATTGTGCGGAATCCTGGCCAGGACATGCGGCGGGAGGGCCGCGACGCAGTAGTCGGCGGTGATCCGTCGCTGCTCGCCGTCCGCGTCGCGGTAGGCGACGGTGATGTCGTCCGGCCCGCCGGTGATCCGGGTGACGACGTGGCGCAGCCGGATCCGATGCCCGCCGATCTCGCGGGCCAGTGCCAGCGGGATCCGGTCCATGCCACCGACCGGCTGGAACATCAGCATCGCCTGGTCGTAGTCGAACTCGAAGGAGAAGTACTGGCCGACGCCGTTCGCGAAAGTCTTCGACAGCGAAGGGACCGGGCCGAGCGGCACGCCCGCCTGATCGCCCGCGCCCGGATCGACCGAGTAACCGCGGCGCGGGGTACCGGTGTAGCGCCGGTTCCCCGCGTTCCCGCCGATCGCGCCCCAGTCCCGCAGGAAGTCCAGCAGCCGTTCCTTGTCCGCCTTGGTGAGTTCGCCGTCCAGCGCGCGCCGGTCGGTGGCCTTGGCGAGCAGTTCGCTGACGTACCCGTACACGTCCGCCTTGGCCGTCCGGTACCGGACCGGCTCCCGCATTCCGGCCGCTTCGTTGTAGAGGAAGGCGTTGGCGTTGGTATTGGTGAAAACCTCGATCGGAACGCCGAGTTCACGGCAGTAATCGAGGGTGACCATCCATTGCGCGATCCGGCCGGGGCCGGTGTTCATGTAGACGTCGTCACTGAAGCGGGCGGTCTGCCGTTCACCGCGTATGTCGGTTTGCACCGTGCCGTCGCGGGCGGTGAAGTTCCGCCCGCCGACCCGGTCCCTCGCCTCCAGAATCGTGCAGTCATAACCCGCCTTGCCCAACTCGTAGGCAATGGTCAGGCCGGCGATTCCACCGCCCAGGATCACCACTTTCGCCGTACCGCGCCCGGAAAGCGTGAAATCCGAACGCCGGGGCGGCCGGTAAGGGACACCCGCCTGTGCCGTCGGTGCCAGCCCCAACGCCCCCATGGTCGCGAGCAAGGTGCCCGCCCCGCCCGCGATCCCCACCGCGGAAAGGAAATCCCGTCTTCGTAAACCTGGTCTCCAGCCTGAATCAGTCATCGAAAAATCGCCCCTCCGGTGAATGTTCTCCGAATTCCGGAATTCCATCGGCCGCGAAACGCGGGCCTGGTGAATCCGATCCCCTTGCACCTCGTATTCACGAGAACGAGTGCCACCCGTGACCGTACTCCGGATTGTTTCGCGCCCTCAATACGACATTCGGGCAGCCGAATGGACGGGTATTCGGATCGGCCCGGATTTCTGTGCCTGCCGTAGATTCACGACCGGATCGCTGCTGATTTCGGTGGAGCGGTTCAGCTCTCGACCTTGACGTGCGGGCGGGCGGTCGCGCCCCCGTGGCATGGACATCCCGGCTCGCCGCAGCGCACCGGTGGCCGGGCTGTCGTACGAGAATCACCTTTGTCCCGGCCGGTTGGCCATTCCTGACCGGCCTACGGTGAGCTTGAAAGTGTTTGTGAGAGCGGGATTCCCGGCTTTACGATGGCTTTGGAGCGCATAGGGGTCGGGAGTGGATTTCGAAGTTCTGGGTGCGGTCACGATACGGGCGGACGGGCGGTCGTTCGCGGTCGGTGAGCCACGCCAGCAGCAGATCCTGGCGGTGCTGCTCCTCGAGGCCGGGCGAACGGTCGGGCTCGACACCCTGGTGACCCGGGTGTGGGGCGAGTCGCCGCCCAAACAGGCCCGCCGTTCCTTGCAGGCCCACATAACGCGGGTCCGGCGAGTGCTCGAACAGGCCGACCCGGGGAGCACGTGGCTCGCGCGGGACTCCGGTGGTTACCGCCTGGACATCCGTCCCGAGCAGGTCGACGTGTTCCGCTTCCGGAACGCGGTGCGCGACGAGGCCGCCGACCGCACCGCCCTGGCCGAGGCGCTCGGGCTGTGGCGGGGAGAGCCGTTGGCGGGGCTGTCCGGCGAGTGGGCCGAGCGCACCCGCCGCACCTTGAGCCAGGAACACGAAGCCGCCGTGGTGGCCTGGGCGGCGGCCGAGATCCGCGCCGGTCAGGCGGCCGCCACGGTCATCCGGTTGACCGAGCTGGTCGAGGAGCACCCGTTGCACGAGGGGGCCGCGGCGGTGCTGATGCGCGCGCTGTACGCGCTGGGCCGGACGGCCGACGCCCTCGCCGTGCACGAACGGATCCGCCGGGCACTCCGCGACGAGCTCGGCGTCGATCCCGGACCGGAGCTGGCCGCGGTGTACGAAGCCGTGCTGCGCCACGATCTCCCGTCGGGGGAGCGGGCGGTACCCGCGCAACTGCCCGCCGCCGTCACCGGGTTCACCGGCCGGACAGGCGAAATCGCCGAGCTGGACAGGCTGGCGGACCGGGCGGGGGAGGAGCCGGTGATCGTCTGCCTGACCGGGACGGCCGGGGCGGGCAAGACGGCGACGGTCGTGCAGTGGGGACATCGGGTGCGTGACCGGTTCCCGGACGGGCAGCTGTACCTGGATCTGCGCGGGTACGCGCCGGAGAAGCCGGTTTCGCCCGGCGACGCGCTCGGCGCGTTGCTGACCGCGTTGCTGCCCGGCGGCGCGGAAGTCCCGCTCGGCGTGACCGAACGCGCCGCCCGGTTCCGCACCGAGCTCGACGGCAGGCGCATGCTCCTGGTGCTGGACAACGCGGCGTCCGTCGATCAGGTCCGGATGTTGTTGCCCGGCACCGGAAGTTGCGCTGTCGTGGTGACCAGCCGTGACGCGCTCACCGGTCTCGTGGCGCTGCACGGCGCGCACCGCGTCACCCTGGACCAGCTCCCGCTCGCCGACGCGGTCACCTTGCTCGGGCTGCTCGTCGGGCAGCGGGTGGACGCCGAACCCGAGGCGGCCACCTCGCTCGCCGAACGGTGTGTGCGCCTGCCGTTGACCCTGCGTCTCGCGGCCGAGCTCGCCGTGTCCCGGCCCGCGGTCCCGCTGTCCCGGCTGGCCGCCGAACTGCGCGCGGCCCAGCGGACCCTCGACGTGCTGAGCGGCGGGGACGACCAGCGCGCCGCCATCCGGGCGGTGTTCTCCTGGTCGTTGCGGCAGTTGAGCGATCAGGCCGTCGACGCCTTCGCCGCGCTCGGCCACCATCCCGCGCCGACCTTCGACGTCCACGCGCTGGCCGCGCTCGCCGGGCAACCGCTCGCGACGGCACACACCCTGCTTACCGTCCTCGTCCGCGCGCATCTCGTGCAACCGGCCGGTGTCGACCGGTACCTCATGCACGACCTGCTCAAGGCCTACGCGACCGAAGCGGGCGACGTCGACGAGCGTTCCGCGCTCGACCGCGTCTACGCCTACTATCTCGCCACGATCGCCGCGGCGATGGACCTGCTTTACCCGGGCGAAGCCCATCGCAGGCCGAAGGTCCTCGCGCCGGGTAGCCCGGTGCCCGGGTTCCCCGGCGCCGAAGAGGCCCGGGAGTGGCTGGACGCCGAACTCGCCACGATGCCGGCGCTGGCCGCGCACGCGGCGACCCGCGGCCGTCCCGAGAGCGCGGTGGCGTTGTCCCGCTTGCTGTTCCGCTATCTCGACGGGCGCGACGAAACCGTCGCCATCCGCATCCACGACCACGCGCGCGCCGCCGCCCACGCCATCGGCGACCGCGGCGGTGAGGCCACCGCGCTCCACTCGCTCGGCGGCGTCCATCTCCAGGCGGGCCGGGCCGCCGCGGCCGTGGCGCATCTCAGCGCGGCGGCCGCGCTGTTCAAGGAGATCGGCGACGTGTCTTCGCAGGGCCGGGCCGTGGCCGCCGTGGGCATGGTCGAAGAACGCGCCGGACGCTATCGGCCCGCCATCGACCACTACACCCGGGCGCTGGCCCTGTTCCGCCATGACACCGATCCGGTGGCCCAGGCGCACGTCCTGACCAGGCTCGGCACGGTCGAGGCCCGGATCGGGCACGCCGCCGCGGTGACCAACCTGGAGCACGCCATGGCCCTGCACGAGCGGGCGGGCCATCATTTCGGGCTGGCGTGGGCCAAACTCGGCCTCGCCGAGGTCGCCCTCGCTCGCGACCACCTGAGCGACGCCCTCGCCCTGCACAACGAAGCCGTGGAACTGTTCCGCTCCATCGGCCACCTCGGAAGCGAGGCCTGGTGCGTCGACGGCCTCGGCAGGACCCATACCCGGCGCGGCCATCCCGACCGGGCGGCCGAACACCATCGCCGCGCTCTCGACCTGTTCGTCGCACACGGCGATCGCGACGGCGAAACCTGGGCGCTCAACGGACTCGGCGAAGCGTGCCGTGCCCGCGGCGACGTCGATTCGGCCCGCCTGAACCACACCACGGCCCTGGACCTGGCCGTCCGGACCGGCGCGCGGGAACAGGCGGCCCGCGCCCACCACGGCCTCGCCAGGGTGGCCGCCGACACCGGCGACCTCCCCGCCGCGCACCGGCACTACGACAGCGCCACCACCATCTACCGCGACCTCACCCTGTCCACCGACCTGATCCGGAAGGAACTGGCCGAGCTGGGCTGAGCGGAAGACGGCCCGGGCAGGAGCGCCCCGGGCCGTCCGGCGATGCACGACCTCATGGGGGTCAGCCGTGCAGTGGTCCTCCGAAAGCGAAGTAGGACGTGAAGCCGCCGACGAAGTTGGTCTGGATCCGGCTGTAGATCCGGTTGTCGGTACCGCGCACGATGAACTGGTCGGCCACCGTCCGGATGGGTGCGGCTGTTCCGCCGCTGGCGGCGGGGTTGCCGAAGGCGGTGCCGCGGAGATCGACGTAGCCGCCGAACCGGGTCGACCCGGGTGGACGCCGGTTCAGGAAGATCCGGAGGTTGGTGCCCCGGACGTAGAACTGCAGGCCGGTGTCCTTGGCGATCGAGACGGCGATGTCGCTGGTGGCGACGCCGCCCAGGTTGACCCACCCGGGATTGTCGAAGTTCCAGGTGAAGACGGCGTTGCTGCCGTTCTGCCGGGCGAACACCTCATTGCCCCGGAAGGTGAACATGGCGCCTTCGTTGACCAGCGTCGGGTTGCCGGTCGTGAACAGGTCGCCGAGCTGGGACCAGCCGGTGATCGCCCCGGTGCTGTTGTTGATGACCGTGGAGAACAGGCGATTGACCACGCCTCGCACCACGATCCGGATGTTGACGTCGAGGCCCGGTGAATCGACGACCGCCGCCGAAATCTCACTGGTGGCGAACTGGCCGAGATCGGTCCAGCCCTGCGGCGCGCCTTGGACGAGCAAGTTGGTGAAGACCCGGCCGGTGTCCTTGTCCCGCGCGAAGATCCGGATCATCGGCAGCTGGGAGCCGCGCGGCGGGATCTTGACCGCGGTGACCTCGCTGGAGATCAGCAGCCCGGGAATGACCTGGAAGGGCGTCGGGAAGTTGTACGAGACGACCAGGCTGGTGATCGCCTGGTCGCCGGTGTTCCGGGCGAAGATCTGCGCGCCTTCGGGCGCCGTGACGCCGGTCGGGTCGCCGATGATCTGCTGACCGAAGGACCGGAAGTCACCGTAACCGTTGGTACTGGGCGTTCCCGGGCTGTACAGAATCGAGCCGTCCAGCCCGCGGGAGAGCATGAACAGCCCCGACGGGTCGATCACCGGTGTGCTGTTGAAGGTGACGTCCGGGCCCAGCGGCTCCGCGTCGGCGAGCGCCGTGCCTGGTGCCGAAAGCCCGACCAGGACGGCCATGGCCATCCCGGCCAGGGCCCTGATCAGTATCCGACGCCGGTTCGGCGGCTTGGCCGCGGTACCGGCATCACGTCTCCTGACTGTCGTGATCATGTTTCCTCCGTAAGTGGTCGAGACCAGTCGGAAGCTAGGTCCGGCCCCTTGCGGGAATGTTGTGGAATCGCAGTGGCGGACGGCCCGGATGCCGTGAAAGCCACGTTCGCAACGTTGAAGGTTGCGAAGGTGGCTTTCACAACGCCGCCGACCCCCAGACCGCGCCTGGCCGAGGGGGTCGTGAGTGGTAAGTGTCGTTCTAACGGACTCGTATTTACCGACCCACTGGTATGACTGGTGGTTGAGCGTGGAGGATCGGGGACGTTGAGTGTCCCCGATCCTCCGTTGATCAAGGTCGGAGACCGGGCGACCCACGCGACGGTGAAGGAATCGGGACATTGAACGTCCCAATTCCTTCACCGTCGAGCCCGGCGGCCACGGAACCGCCACCCTCGCGCAGGTCAAGCATGGGTCGGTGAATGCTCCTCGAACGGGGACGGGGAGGCCGCCCGAGGCCCGCGTCGGCGCGGCACCGCGGTCCGGCTCGCGAGGAAGGTACGGACCGCGCGTTTCGGCGGGCCACCGCTCCCGGTTACGCGGGAGTTTCGGGGTGTAACGCCGCGCTCGGCCGGTTCCGGCTCCGGATGCCGACTCGCGGCTCCGGTGATGTCATGTCACCGACGGCCCCGTCCGGAGTGCCCTGACCAGCGAGAGGACGCGTACTACCCGTGGACCTGACCCTCGTCGTCGTGCTCGGTGTGATCAGCATCGTGCTGGTGGCCGCGTTCTCCGAGCGGCTCAACCTGGCCGCGCCGCTGAGCCTCGTGCTCGTCGGCATCGGCCTGAGCTTCCTGCCGGGTGTCCCGCATCCGGAGATCGAACCCGAGCTGATCCTCGCCGGGGTGCTGCCGCCGTTGCTGTACTCGGCGGCGGTGAACATGCCGATGGTCGACTTCCGGCGGAACATCCGGCCGATCACCGGCCTCGCGGTCCTGCTGGTGGTGGGGTCGACGCTGGGGGCGGGCTGGCTGTTCCACTGGCTGGTGCCGGACATCGGCTGGCCCGCCGCGTTCGCGCTCGGCGCGGTCATCAGTCCCACCGACGCCGTCGCGGCGACGTCCGTGGGACGCCGGCTCGGCCTGCCGCCCCGGCTGCTGACCGTGCTCGAAGGCGAGGGGCTCGTCAACGACGCTTCCGCGCTCGTGCTGCTGCGGTCCGCCGTCGCCGCGGTCGCCGGGTCCGTGTCGGTCTGGGGCATCGTGGGGGAGTTCGCCCTCGCGGTCGTGGTGGCGGTGGCGATCGGGATCCTGGTCGGCTATGTCAACGTCCGGGTGCGCGCGTTGCTGGGCAACGCGGTGCTCAACACCGCCATCTCCTTCGTGGTCCCGTTCATCGCCTTCCTGCCCGCCGAGGAGGCCGGCGCTTCGGGCGTCCTCTCCGTCGTCGTCGCCGGCCTGGTGACCGGTCACCTCGCCCCGCGGCACCTGCGCGCGACGGACCGGCTCGCCGAGACCGTCAACTGGCGCACCGTGGCCTTCCTCTTGGAGAGCGGGATGTTCCTGCTCATGGGGCTCAGCGTCAAAACCCTCGTCGACGAGGCGCACAAGGACGGCTCGAGCGCCTGGCACGCGCTCTTGATCGGCCTGGCGGCCTCCGTGCTCGTCATCGTCGCGCGCATCGTCTTCGTCGGACCGCTCGTCGCCGGGCTCTACCGCGAACAACGCAAAGCCGCGCGATTCAAGCCACGCCTGGAAACGACACAGGCGGTGCTGCGGGGCGACGAGTCCAACCCCGCCGTCACCGAACGCCTCGACAAGGCGTCACCGCGGCGGGTGGCGCATTTCCGGAAACGGCTCGACCGTGCCGCCGCCGACGTCGAGTTCCGGCTCACCGAGACCCTGGGCTGGCGTGGCGGGATAGTGCTCGGCTGGGCGGGGATGCGCGGCGCGATCACGCTGGCGGCGGCGCAGACCCTGCCGCAGGACACACCGGATCGCGCGCTGCTGGTCCTGATCGCCTACGTGGTTGCGACCACGACGCTGCTGGTCCAGGGCCTGACGCTCCCGGCGGTCATCCGCGCGGCACGCGTGCCCGAGGAGGACCCGGGCAAGCTGCGCCGGGAGTACGTCGGCCTCATGACCGAGCTGACCGGCGCGGCCAGATCCCTGTTGGACGACCCGGCCCTGGCCGACCAGGACAGCGGGCCGTTCAGCGAGCAGGTCCTCGACCGGGTGCGCTCGGACTCCCGTATCCCGGCCGAAGCGTCGGTGAAGGACCCGGTGCCCGAACGATCCGAAAACGTCCACCAGTACCTGCGGCTGAGGTTGCGAGTGCTCACCGAGCAGTCCGAGTGCCTGCAGCGGGCCCGGTCGGGCGGCCGCTACAGCTCGGAAGCCTTGGGGCGCGCGCAAACCTCCCTGGACGTGGAGATGGCACGCCTCGAACAGCTGGCGGACCGGTAAGGTGCGGGTACTTGATTTGCCGCCTGCGAAGATCTTGGGGTTCGGGATGAGCATGGACGAGGCCGCGCGCTTGAGCTCGGCGGTGGACAAGGTTTCGGTGGGGCGGGTCTACGACTACCTGCTCGGCGGGACGCACAACTACGCCGTGGACCAGGCGTTCGCCGAGAAGCAGCTCGCCGTGCTGCCGGAGATCCGCGACTTCGCCAGGGCGAACCGCGCGTTCCTCGGCCGTGCGGTCCGGTTCATGGTCGACCAGGGGATCCGGCAGTTCGTGGACATCGGCTCCGGCCTGCCGACGCAGGGCAACGTGCACGAGGTGGCCGACGAGGTCGCCCCGGGCGAATGCCGGGTCGTCTACATCGACAACGAGCCGATCGCCCGTGCGCACGCGCAGATCCTGCTCGAACAGACCGCGGACCCGAACCGGCACGCCGCGCTGGACGCCGACTTCTTCGACCAGGGCCTGCTGTGGGAACGCGTGCTGGACACCGGCCTGATCGACCGGACACAGCCCATCGGACTGCTGCTGGTGGCCCTGCTGCATTTCATGCCCGACGAGCGGAACCCGCACGCCGCGCTCGGTTTCCACCGCGCGATGCTCCCGCCCGGCAGCTTCCTCGCGGTGTCGCACATCCACGTCGCGCCCGAGGACGTCGAGACCCAGAACGCGGGCAAGCAGGTGGCGGAGGAGTACGGCCGCCGGACCAACCACGCCGCGATCATGCGGTCGCGCGAACAGATCGCCGAGTTCTTCGGGGATCTGGACCTGATCGAGCCCGGACTGGTGTGGCTGCCCCAGTGGCGGCCCGGCGCCGGGGACTTCGACGACGAAGCCGCTCGTTCGCGCGGGCTCGCCGGGGTGGCACGCACCAGCTGACTAGGCGGTCCGGTCGTCGTTCTGGCGGTTTTCGTGTTCCCGCAAGGAAAGTGTCAACCGGCGCAGCGTGCTCCGGGCCTCCTGCAACGTGTACTCGTCGAGGTCGGCGGCCGAGGTGACCACCTGACGCGAGTTTTCGCTGACTTCCCAGAGCCGGTCGAGCAGGGCGCGGCCCGCCGGGGTGACGCCGACCTTGGGCGACCGGGAGTTGCTCGGGTTCGGGTGCCGGATCAGATGTCCCGACTCGACGAGGTCGTCGACCACGCGCTGCACGCCCTGGCGCACCTGCCCGAGCCGGCGCGCGATCTCCGGCACGGCGGCCGGCGAACAGGTCAGGTGCCTGCCGGTTGCAGGGCTCACGCCCCGTTCACCGGCGACAGGCCGAACCGCGACTATGCCGTTTCGCACTGAATCTCTGCATCGGTACAACCACGGGGAACTGGTCAGGATGGCCCGCACCGCGACGCGCCGGGCCGCGGCCCTGCCGGTGAACACGGTCGCCACCGCGGTGCTCGTCGAAGAAGTGGGCCTTCTGGGGAACACCCTCGGCGCCATCGACGGAATGCTGGAAGTCCTCCTCGGCGAACTGGAACGGCGAGTCGGCGCGGGCGAACTCGAAGTCGCCGAAGGCCCCTTCGTCGGGGAACCCGAACAGGCTCTGGCCACGATGCTGCTCTGGGTCGAGCAGGCGCGAGCGGCCTCGGCGACAGGTCGCCAAGCGATCGAGAACGCGCACAAAGCGGCCGCCGGCCTGGCCTCGGCGCGTTGACACGGCCACTGCCGCCCGGGTGACCGTTCTGCTCCGGTAAGTGTGACAAGGCTTGTCCGTTCTTGAAAATCTATGCATTGGATGGCGGGAATGGGTGCGGTAAACGATCTGATCGACGTCCGTGTCGACGATGCCACGAGCGAAATCCAAGAGCTGATAGCGGGCCTTTCGGAAGCTCCGCGCCTGATCCCCACCGTGTACGGATACGACGAACGGGGATCGGATCTGTACGCGTGGATCTGCGATCTGGACAGCTATTACCCGTATCGGACCGAGTGGGAACTGCTGTCGCGCAATATCGACTCGATCAGCGATCTCGTCAAACGGGACGAGATGGTCGAACTGGGTTGCGGTACAGCCAATGGTTCACAAGAGAATTGCGACTGATTGCGATCAGGTTGCCTTCATTAAGTGAAACTCGCGCTCGAACGCAATAGAATCAATGGTCTACGGGCGCCGCGACTACGAAATCATCATATTGATCTTGCCCGGTCGGCTCAAGGTGTGATGGCATCACTCATGGGCAATCGATCTCCTGGGGATTTCGGACTACGCGGGAATGTAATGAATGGTTTTTCCTGCCTCTCTCGTGGGGCGGACGGCTCAGGAGTGCGCGCTCATGAACTTCCTTTGATCGACCGAAGCATCATGTCCGGCTGAATTGACGGCATTGGAACAGTTCACTCGTTCACTCGACGAGAAAGGACGGTTGAGCCCCGCGGGACACAGTAGAGCGAGGAAGTCGCTCGTACGCTCGCTCGCCGAACAGATCGAGACCACGCGCCGGGTCGCGGAGAACCCGGAGCTGGAACGGGGACGGATCGGGCCGGTCGTCATCACCGGTCTCCTGCGCACGGGGACGACGTTCCTGCGGCACTCTGCTCGGCGCGCTGGCCCGGCGGCTGGGGCAGCCGCCGGTGATCGGGGAGATCCTGCTGGGTCCCACCCGGGCCGACGGCGCGGTGACCAGGGCCATGTTCCCGCTCGAGGTGCGTCCGGCGATGTCGGTGCTGGCCGACGTGGGCATCTGCGTTTTCATGGTCTTCGTCGGCCTGCACGTCGACCGCGGCCTGGTGCGCGGGCACGGCCGGATCATGTCGACCGTCTCGATCAGCGCCGTCGCGCTCCCGTTCGCCGCCGGGGTGCTGCTGGCCTTGCTGCTCGCCGACCGTCATGCCCAAGGCGGCGGCCTGGTGTTCACGCTGTTCATGGGGGCCGTGATCGCCTGCACGGCGTTTCCGGTGCTGGCCCGGATCCTCCGCGACCGCGACCTGCTCGACATGCCGATCGGCGGGCTCGCCCTGGCCTGCGCGGCGCTCGACGACGTCCTGATCTGGTCGCTGCTGGCGGTGGTGGCGCCGATCGCGGGCGCGGGCACCGATCCCACCCGGGTCCTGCTCGTGGTGCCTCTGGTCGTCGTGCTCCTGACGGTCGTGCGCCCGCTGGCGAAGCGATGGCTGCGACGGCGTCCCATGGACGGGGTGCTGTCCGGATGCCTTCTGTTCGTGTTCATGGTGGCCGGCGCGACCGCGTGCGCGCTGGCCACCGACTGGATGGGACTGCACCTGATCTTCGGCGCGTTCATGTTCGGCGTCGCCATGCCGGAGGGCGGTGCGGCGTTCTTGCGCGAGCGCTTGCTGCCAAAGGTGAAGCGGGGGAGCGAGACGCCGCTCATCCCGGTTTTCTTCGCCAGCGCGGGGATTGGCGTCATTCTGTCTACTGTGGACTTCCGGGGGTGGGTGAGCTCGGACTGATCCTGCTCGGGACGTTGCTTCGCTGGGTGTACCCGCCCGCCGTCGCCCGCCGGGACCGTACCGAGCGCGAAGTCGGACCGGCCGGATCGGTGTCCCGGACGTGAAGTGATTCCGGTGCTTCACGTGCCGCCGACCCGTTCGTGGTCGATCGTGCGTTCTGCGGAACGCCCCGATGTCGCTTAGCGTTGGACGTAGCTTCCCTTCAGCTGGTGAGGAGCTGACGACGCCGACACGGAGGAACGGTCTATGACGCGGCTCGACGCGGCCACGAAGGATCCGGACAAAGGTTACGTGGCTCTTCTGGGTTGGAGCCTCAACGCGGTCGAGGCGCTGGACCGGTTCGATCGGCGCTATGTCGTCGTGGCGCCGGACTGGGCCGAGAAATACTGTGTGGAACACGATATTCCTTATCTGCCATGGAATTTCGAACGGCTCAACGACCGCTCGCTGGAGATCGCCGAGACACTGCAACGCGAAGGCGTCGACGTCGCGATCCCGCTGTTCGAGGAAACCGTGGAGTGGGCCGGGGCGATCAACGCGGTCCTGCTGGACAACCCGCGCCTGTTCGGGCAGGCCATGCTGCTGCGGGACAAGTCGCTGATGAAACGCCGGGCGCAACTCGGCGGGATCCGGGTCGGGATCTTCGAAGAGGCCCACGACCGGGACGACGTGATCCGCTTTCTCAAGCGGGTCAACCAAACTCTGCTCAAACTCGACGGTGATCCGAACGACCCGATCCATCTCAAGGCCTTCGACAAGGCCGGTTGCCTCGGTCACCGCGTCGTCCGCACGCCCGACGACGTCGACGCGATCCCGGAGGAGGAGTTCCCGGTCCTGATGGAGTCGCATCTCGACGGCTGGGAGTTCGCCGTCGAAGCGTGGATCCACAACGGGAAGATCAAGTTCCTGAACATCTCCGAGTACGTCACGCTGGGCTACTCGGTGTTCGTGCCCGCCACTCCCGAGCTGGAGCGGTACCGGCCGCAGATCACCGCGCAGATCGAAAAGCTGATCAAGACCTTCGACATCGAGTTCGGTTTCGTGCACCCGGAGTACTTCGTCACCAACGACGGCGAGATGTACTTCGGCGAGGTCGCCTACCGGCCGCCGGGGTTCAAGGTGTTCGAACTGCTCGAACGCGCCTACGGGTTCAACGCCTACCAGGGACTGGCGCTGGCCTTCGATCCGAAGACGACCGAGGAGGAGATCGACGCGTTCTTCCCGCAGGAGGTCGAGGACGCCACCGGGGTCGCCGGCTGCTTCGGGGTCTACCCGCGCCGCCGCGTGGTCAGTGAGCTGCGGATCCCGCCGGAAACCGAGGATCACGACTACTACGAGTCACACGATCTTTCGGCGCCGCTTGAGGAGACGGTCACCAAACGGACCGCGTTCGGTACACACTGGGGTCTGCTGTACTTCTTCGGGGATGACGCCTACCAGATGCGTGACCTGCTGAAGCAACAGGAAGAACTAGACTTCTACGTCTGAGGGGCAGCCCAGCGCGCAGGAGACCGACCCGAGGGATGCCTTTGAAACCGACCGTCGATGTTCATGGCGCGTCCGCCACGCTGGACAAACGGGTGGCCTCGCTCGACGAGGCCATCAAGGTGATGGCCGAGACCCGCGACTTCGGCAAGCACACCAAGCTGCGGCGGATGCTGGAGGCGTTGCGGCGGGTGCTGATGCAGCCGGGCGGCGCCGCGGCGGTCCAGGCCAGGGCGCGGGCGCTGGAGGAGGCGGGCCTGTTCCTTGGGACCGACTGGGCCACTCCGGAGATCCTGATCCCGGCGCTGGTCGGGCCGGGGCTCCACGCGGGTGACCCGGACACCGTGGTGATGGAGGCGTGCAGCGAGCTGCGCACGCTCGCCGTCGCCCGGGGTGACTACGCGCACCCGACGCTGTCCGCCGAGGACGCCCGCGAGTTCCTGTCCCAGGTGATCGCGCTCAACCTGGAGCTGCTGTTCACCCCGCCCACCGAGGCGGAACGGCGGCAAGGCCGGACCGCGCAGCTGATCAGGGACCTGTTCCGGCACGTCGCCGACGAGATCGGCTACGAGAGCGTGCTGGACAAGCTGGTCGAGGAGATCTGGCGGATCCTGCGCCAGCGGCCGATCCAGGTCGACCAGGTGCAGTCGCTGATCACCCGGATCGCGGTCTACCGCGGGGATCCGGAGGTCGATCTCGCCAGCGCCCCCGGGCAGGGCATCGACAGGCTGATCAGCGCCCTGTTCGGTACCACGGAAGCCTGCCGTGAGGATCCGGGCGTCGAGGTCTTCCGGTCCCGGCTGGAGGCGATGGACGACGGTGGCCTGCAGTACGAGGCCACCGGGTTCGCCAGGGCGATGCACGACACCGGGCTGGTCTCGCCGTATCACGCCGAGCTGCTGCGATTCCTGCTGAACAAGGGCGACTACCTGCTCGGGGAGGCGCTCGGCCTGTCCGAAACCGGCCGCAACTGCCTGCTGCGCCACCGCGCCCTGATCCACCGGCTGATCGAGGTGGCGGTGCACACCCAGACCGCCCAGTGCGTCTACGGGCTGGCGCTGCTGCTCGACCGCGGCATCCTCCACGCGCCGCCGGTGGTGCCCGCGCTCTGGCGTCAGCTGGGGCTGGAACTGTCCGAGAACGCGCGCGAGCGGCTGACGACGGTGTTCGGCGACAAACCGGGTCCCGAGGCCAGGCTGATCGCGGGCGTGCTGTCGATGCTGGGCCTGCCGCTGGGCGTCGGGCAGGGCGACAACCCGACCTGCCAGTCGGCCCGCGCGCTGTCGATGTGGGCCTACAACGACCCGGACTACCTGCTGCAGATCGTGGTCTGGGCGGCACGGGACGACGAGATCGTCATGCACTTCGAAGGCCAGCCGATCTCGTCGACGGACAGCGCCGAGGGACTCGCGAACACCCCGCAGACGGACCTGGACCCGGTCTCGTTGCTGGTGGTGCCGCATCTGGACCGGATCTACGCCGAGATGGGGCGCCGCTGCATCGGCAGGCCCGGCGATCCGCACCGCTGGGTCAACCCCGAGTTCCACGGCTGGTGGGCCGCGCGCGGGTTCCGGATCAACGTCGACGTCGAGACCGGGAATCTGATCGACCTCGACAACTTCCTGCGGCAGTTCCACGTGAGCTACCACCCGGCCTACAACGGCGGGCAGCCGCTGATCCACCCGCAGCCCGCCGGGGTCGCCGTCACCGACAGCGCCGCCCGGTACGTCGGCTGGCACGCCATCACCATCCTGCGGGTGGCCGCCGACCCGCAGGACGTCACCCGGGTGTACTTCTACAACCCGAACAACGACAGCGGACAGGACTGGGGCGACGGCGTCGTGGTGTCGACCGCGGGCAACGGCGAGCGGTTCGGCGAGGCTTCGCTGCCGTTCGACCAGTTCGCCTCGCGGCTCTACATCTTCCACACCGACCCGCTCGAACACGGGGAGCCGGACAAGGTGCCCGCCGAGGACGTCACGCGGATCATCGACTACATCGAACGCAGCTGGGGCGCGAACCGGTTGCCGGGCGGCACCCTCCAGGCCTCGAAAACGCCGCAGACCTGACCTTGGCGAGTCGGTCCAGTGGGTCGTGAGTGGCGAGTGTCGTTAGAACGGCACTTACCACTCACGACCCCCTTGCCCCAATCGGTACCGGCGCTTGCCCGCTTGCGGTACATGAAGGCCCCCTTGCTTGCGCTTGGCTCCGTGAAGGACCCCTTCAGGTACTTGGGTCGCCCGTGAAGGGCGAGTTTCCTCGGCTGAGCCGCGTGAAGGGGTCCTTCACGCGCACCCGTCGTGACGTGTGAGGTTACTGGGGCGAATGAGGGTTCCGGGGTGATGCGGCTGTCCGTGAAGGCCCCCTTGAGGGATCCAGAGTCCGTGAAGGCCTCCTTCACTACCTTCAGGGTAGGCAAGGAGGCCTTCACGGACAGCAGGTGAGCGAGCGCGCGTACCGAGTCGGGCAAGGTGGTCGTGAGTGGTAACTGTCGTTAGAACGACACTTACCACTCACGACCACCTGGACCCGACGTCAGCCGGTGACGTCCAGGTGCGCGGGGACCGGGGTGGGCTTGGGGGCCTTGCCACCGGGCTGGGGCTTGTCGCCGGGCTTGGTCGGCGGTTCCGGGGTCTCGCCCGCGGACTTGGCGCAGGTGGCCGACGCGATGTCCAGGGTCTGCGTCTTGCCGAGCAGTTTGGCCGAAACCGCGGTCACGGTCAGGGTCCCGTCGGCGTTCTTGGTCTGCTTGTTCACCGTCAGTTCGAGCAGCGACGCCACCGGGACGGTGGTGTTCGGCGCGACCTGGTCGAGTTTGAGCGTCTTGCCGCCGACCTTCAGGTTCGCGATCGACACGGAACCCTTGCCGTCACGGCAATCGGCCTTGATCACTTCGGCGCTCAACGCGGGAAGGGCGGTCCCGGTGGGCAGCAGGCCGAGGTTCAGAGCGAGACCGGCGACACTGGATTCGGCGTGTCCCGGCTTCACTTCGGCGTTCAGCGCCTTCGCGCCGACCAGCGACGGGCCGGGCGTCGGCAGTGCCACCGAGGCGAGGGATTCCTTGCCAGGCCCGGAAACCGAGGGCGTGCGAGGGATCTTGACCAGGCCGGACGCGGCGATGGCGTACGCGGACTCGGTGGGGGCGGCCGTCGCGGGGGCGGCGGCGAGCACGAGACCGGCCGCGGCCGTGCAGGCGAGCACGCCGATTGTACGTGGGGACAAGGAAATTACCTCCGTGGTTCGAATACTCAGGTGATGTGCACGACGGTGCCGAGCGGCAGCTCGACGAGGCGGTCCAGTGCCTCGCGAGTGACCCGGATGCAGCCGTCGCTGGTGGCCTTGCCGACGAAACTGTCGTCCGGCCAGGTGTGCAGGCCGACCGTGCCGGGCCCGCCGCCGAAGGTCTCGTGCGAATCGGAATGACTGCTCAGCGGCAACACGATCGGGCTGTAGGTGTTCACGCTCTCCTTGATCGAGGCGAGGATGAACGCGCGACCGGTGGGGGTGGGGTGCTGGGGTTTGCCGGTACCGATGGTCCACGAGCCGGTCTGTTTGCCCGCCTCGAGGATCTCCAGGCGGAATCCGGCGAGGTCCACGCGGACCTCGAAATCGTTCCGTGCCGATTCCACGGTTTCCGGCGTGGCGTGCAGCCAGCCGGTCGCGCCGTTGGGACGCGTGGGAAGCAGCACCTGCGCCCAGTCGCCCTGCCGGGCGATCACCGGGACCCAGGTCGGCGAGCCGATCTGCGTCTCCGGAAGCCGGGCGATCGGTTCGGCGCCGGGAGCACGGTAGATCGCCGCGTCCGCCTTGGGGTGCAGCACTTCGCCGCCCGCGGGGAGTTCGTGGGCCGGGTCGGCGGGCGCGGATTTCAGTTCACCGAAGGTGTTCGCCTCGGGCAGCGCGGCCAGTGCTTCGGGAGACGAAGCCCGCGGGACGACGGGAGCGGCCGCCCTGCCGCCTTCGGCCTGGGTGGTGGTGCCGCAGCCGGCCAGCGGCAGCACGACCAGCGCCAGTGCGAAAAGCGCGGCGGCCGCATGAGGGCGTGCGGCACCGCAAGAGGTCTGCGATCGGGTCATTCAATGCCTGTCCATGCGCAGGGTCATTCGCAACGGGATGCGAATCCGGGAGGCCTATCTCTAACAGCAAGGCAGCGCGCCGATCAATCCTCGCGGTGCTTCTTCAGAGCGAATCTGCCTGCGGTTTTCCCGCGTTTCCGCAGTTCAGGAGGGGGTGCCGAGTTTCACTCGATCGAGGTGAAAAAGCGATTTCGGTAACGCCGAGAAGAAACACACTCTGTGTATTTCTTCCTGCGGCCATTCGGTGGAGAAGCGTCGGTGCGGTCAAGCATGTTGATCACGCGGAGTGTCCGGCGGTGATTCCCGCGGTCAGGGCCAAGGCCGCCGCTTCGCCCCGGGAACCGACGTCCAGCTTCCTCAGCACACCCGCGACGTGGAACTTCACCGTGCTCTCGGTGATCCCGAGCGCCGCGGCGATGGTCTTGTTGCGCTGTCCTCGCGCCACGAGCCGCAGCACTTCGAGTTCGCGGCGGTTGAGGTCGGCGAGCACGGCCTCGCCGGTCCGGTCCGAATTCGGCTCGAAGGGGAGTTCGACGGTGACGCGGCTGCCCCAGCCGGGAACGGCGTCGACCTCGACGGTGGCCCCGAGGGTCTTCGCGCGGCCGTCGAGTTGCAGGCGCAGGCCCGCGATGTCGAGGTCGCCGGATCCTTGGTCACGGATGTCGAGGCGCAGTGCCGCGGCATCGCTCGTCCACGCGATCCGGAGGCGGGCCAGCTCCGGCTGGGTGGTGAACGCGAGCACCGCGGTGCACGTCATCGCGCGGGCGGCGTGCGCGACCTCGCCGGGCAGCGGCCGCCCGTCCTTCGTCGGCGCGACGAACTCGACTTCGGCGTCGTGATGTCGCATCACCTGCCGGACTTCCCGGCGGAGCCTGCCGAACGCCGTGTGCGCCGGTTCTTCGGACAGCGCGAGATCGGTTTCGTGCGCGGACCGGAGCGCCACCAGCGCGGCGGAGGCGGAGTCCGTCGCGACGAGACGGGCGCGATGGTCGTCCAGCCGGGTGGAACGCAACGCGGTCAGGATCGTCACGAGCGCGGTTTCGTGCGCGGCGGCCATCTCCACGATCGTGCGCGCGCGTTCGCTGGACGCCGCGCGCGACTCGGCGAGGTAGTCGGGGCTGGCCTGGGTGACCTGCTGGCGGATCGACGTCGCGACGATGCCGAAGATCCCGGCCAGCCGCGCGGGCTGGGGAAAGCGTTTGCGGCTGGCGCGCGGGACGAGCACCAGCAACGTCCCGACCGGATCGCGCACGGCCCACACCGTTCGCGCGGCGCCGCCGAGTGTGGCCGTCAGGGCCAGGTGCCCGCCAGGCTCGACGAGTGACTTGATCGTTTCGAGTTCGCGGATGGCGACCTTGTCCGCGATCTCCTTCGCGCCGGTGACCTTGCGCGGCCTGCCGGTACATTCCAGAGTGAAGATGACGAGTGCCTGATGCGGCCAGTCTTCGGCGAGCAGCCGTGAGAACCGGCCGGCGATCTCGGCCAGCGGGCCTTCGACGACTTCGCGCAGCGCTGTCAGATCGGCGGATTCGGGCATCGGCGTCAGCCTAACCTCTCCCTTGACCCGGTCGAAAGACCAGGTTTTCCTCGACCGACGGTCAGGTCGCGGCCGCTCGTGTCCCGGTTTAGCCTCGCGGCAGGCATGCGTGACCGCGCATGCCTTCGTCGCCGAGCGGAGGAAACAGGGAATGCCACAACAGGTGCGCGGGGTGATCGCCCGGTCGAAGGGGGCGCCGGTCGAGCTGACGGACATCGTGATCCCCGACCCGGGACCCGGCGAGGTCGTCGTGTCGATCGCGGCCTGCGGCGTCTGCCATACCGATCTGACCTATCGCGACGGTGGCATCAACGACGAATTCCCCTTCCTGCTCGGCCATGAGGCGGCGGGCACGGTGGAAAGCGTCGGCGAGGGCGTCGATTCCGTGCGGCCCGGGGATTTCGTCGTGCTCAACTGGCGCGCGGTGTGCGGGCAGTGCCGGGCTTGCAAGCGAGGGCGTCCGCAGTACTGCTTCGACACTTTCAACGCGACTCAGAAGATGACGCTGACCGACGGCACGGAGCTGACGCCCGCGCTCGGCATCGGCGCGTTCGCGGACAAGACGCTCGTCCACGCCGGACAGTGCACGAAGGTCGACCCGGCGGTGGATCCCGCGGTCGCCGGCCTGCTCGGCTGCGGCGTGATGGCCGGTCTCGGCGCCGCGGTCAACACCGGCGGTGTCGGCCGGGGTGACTCGGTGGCGGTGATCGGCTGCGGGGGAGTGGGCGACGCGGCGATCGCCGGTGCCCGGCTGGCGGGCGCGGCGACGATCATCGCCGTCGACCGCGACGCGCGGAAACTGGACTGGGCGCGACAACTCGGCGCGACGCATACGGTCGACGCCACCGAGACCGACCCCATCGCCGCGATCCAGGAGCTGACCGGCGGCTTCGGCGCCGACGTCGTCATCGACGCGGTCGGCCGTCCCGAGACCTGGAAGCAGGCCTTCTACGCACGCGATCTGGCGGGCACCGTGGTGCTGGTCGGCGTGCCGACCCCGGACATGCGGCTGGAGATGCCGCTGCTGGACTTCTTCTCCCGCGGCGGCGCGCTGAAGTCGTCCTGGTACGGCGATTGCCTGCCGGAGCGGGACTTCCCGACGCTGATCGACCTGCACCTGCAGGGCAGGCTGCCGCTCGAGGCGTTCGTGACCGAGCGGATCGCGCTCGGTGACGTCGAAAAGGCGTTCCACACCATGCACGCGGGCGGGGTGCTGCGTTCGGTGGTGATCCTGTGAGCGACCCGCGGATCGACCGGGTCGTCACGAGCGGGGTGTTCGAACTCGACGGCGGATCGTGGAACGTCGACAACAACATCTGGCTCGTCGGGAACGACGACGAGGTCGTGATCGTGGACGCCGCGCACGACGAACGCGCGATCACCGAGGCGGTCGGCGGCCGCCGGGTGGTCGCCGTCGTGTGCACGCACGGGCACAACGACCACGTCACCGTCGCTCCGCAGCTCGGTGAGAGTCTCGACGCGCCGGTCCTGTTGCACCCCGGGGACCGGGAGCTGTGGGAGATGACCCATCCCGGCCGCCGGTTCCGGGACGTGGAGGACGGCGAGCGGATCTCCGTCGCGGGCACGGATCTCGAAGTGATCCACACCCCTGGTCACTCGCCCGGTTCGGTCTGCCTGCACCTGCCCGAGGCGAAGGCGCTGTTCTCCGGCGACACGCTGTTCGCGGGCGGGCCGGGGGCGACCGGGCGTTCGTTCTCCAGCTTCCCGACGATCATCTCGTCGATCAAGGAACGGCTGTTCGCGTTGCCGGAGGACACCCGGGTGCACACCGGCCACGGGGACGGGACCACCATCGGCACGGAGTCGCCGCATCTGGCCGAATGGATCGCCCGCGGCCACTGAGCCTCGTGAGTGGTAAGTGTCGTTCTAACGACAGTCCGTGAAGGACCCCTTCACGCGGCTCAGCCGAGGAAACTCGACCTTCACAGCGACCCAAGTACATGAAGGCCCCCTTCCTCTTGGGTTCTAGCGGTGGTTGCAACACCTGAGTTGTTCAGGGGTTGTGTGTTGTTCGAGATCCGCAGGGACAGGTCGCCTCAG
>NZ_BNAY01000015.1:382-140122 GCF_014654365.1 Amycolatopsis oliviviridis | reverse complement strand
GCCGAGCACCATCGCGACGGTCGCCGCCTCACCCTGCGCCAAGGCGAGACCGGGGTCGCGTCGATCGAGGTCGAGGACGGCCCGGTCGAGAAGGTCACCGCCGCCTACACCCGGATCGACCGTGAGGCCCGGGCCCTCAAGACCGGTGGCGAGACCCGCACCCTGGACCAGCTCCGCGCCGACGTCGCGCTCGATCTGCTGCTCGGCGGCACCGGCGGCACAACGGAGCGCACCGAGGTGTTCCTGTACATGGACCTGGACACCTACCTCGCCCTCAACGACGACCCCGCCGAACTCGCCGGACACGGCCACATACCGGCCGCGCTCGCCCGGCACATCGCCACCGGCCCGAACACCGTGCTCCGCCGGATCATCACCGACCCGCTCTCCGGACAAGTCCTCGACCTCGGCCGCGACCGCTACCGGCCCACCGCCGGTCTCGACGAGTTCGTCCGCGTCCGGGACCGCGAATGCCGAAGACCCGGCTGCCACCGCCCCGCTCAGGCCTGCGACCTCGACCACACACTGCCCTGGCAACACGGCGGCCACACCAACGCCGACGACCTCATCGCCCTCTGCCGCCGAGACCACCGCCTCAAAGACGAACCCGACTGGACCTACACACTCGCCTCTGACGGCACCCTCACCATCACCACCCCCACCGGCCAAACCCACGACAGCACACCCCCACCACTCCACCAACCCCGCACACAACCCACCCCAGCCGAAGAACCCCCACCGTTCTGAACCCCATCGCCGAAAACCGGCGACGACCCGATCACCTATGCGAATCTCGACACGGAGCCGGAGTGTCCGCCCACGGGCTGAGCCGGTAAATCGCCCCCTGAGCCGATCCGTGCTGCCTCTATGTCCAGGCAGGCTCGTAGCCATGGAAACCGACTACGTCTTCCCCGGCCGCCGCGTCGCCGCGGTCTCGATGATCCTCGGCCCGGTCCTGCTGCTCACCGGAACGCTCCTGCGGTCGCAGTTCAACTTCTTCTTCCCGGACCAGCTCAGGGCGATGAGCGACCATCCGGCGCTGATGACGGCCGCGTACACGTGTTTCCTGGCGGGCAACGTCCTGCTGTGGCCAGCGATCGTGGCGCTGGCCACGAAGATCGGCCGCACCAGGCCCGCGCTGGCGGCCTGGGGCGGCCTCTTCGTCCTCTTTGGACTCTTCGAACGAACCTTTCACGCCGGCATCGACCAGGCCGCGCTCGGACTCGCCGGACGGCGCGGCCCCGGGTTCGCCGAGAGCGTCGTCAGCGAGTCGTACCAGAACCTGCACCTGTTCAGTTTCCTGTCGTTCACCATCATGTTCGGCTGGTACGTACTCGCCTTCGCCGCCTATCGCGCGAAAGCGCTCGGCGTCGTCCAGTCGATCGGGCTGGCGTCGATGGGACTTCTGCCACTCGGCGTGCTGAAGGGCACCGAAATCGTGTCGATCATCGGCACCGCCGGACTTTGTGTCGCGTTGGTTCCGGCCGGTGTCCGCGCATTACTGGAAAGTCCCAAACCGAGCCGCCGTTCGGTTTTGCTCACGGCGGTCGCGGTTCCGGTTCTGGGCGCGCTCGCTTTCGCGAGCAGCATGGGCTGACGCTTTTCTCAGGCCAGCCGCGCGGGCGCTTTTCCTGCTCTGTCAACGGATTCGTGATCGCGTCCCGCCGGGAGGCAGCTCATCAGCAGTACGACACCGACAGCACCGAGAAGCATGTGCCCGGCGAGGATGCACAGCCCACAGAATCCGATCCACAATGAGATCTTCATTCTCAGATAATAGGGCCCCTTTCCAGGGAAGGGCCCGGACTTGGGAAAGACTTAAGGTCTCCTTTGGGCAAAGGGTCTGTTCGGCGTACGCGCGTAATACACCACCAGCGACCCCGTCGCGGCCAGGAATACCACCTGCATCAGGCTGCGCGGCACCAGCTCGTCCATCACCGACGCCACCGGCCCGTGCAGTGCCTTGTACACGTTCGCCGGGAACATCCCCAGCAGCAAGAGGGTCAGCCCGCCCGCCGCCCACGGCGCCGTGCGCGACCACAGCACCCCGGCGGCGCCGGCCAGTTCGAGGACGCCGGTGATCGTGACCAGCAGCCCGGGCGCGGGCAACGCGGGCGGCACCATCGCGACGAGTTCCTCGCGCATGCCGATGAAATGCGCGAGGCCGGTCGTGACGAACAGCGCCGCGACGCCGCCGCGCACGGCCACCGGCCAGGGCTTCAGCCGCTGGACGCCGAAGGCTCCCAGCAGGGACAACGTCGCCGTGACGGCGACCAGCATCAGTACGGGTACGAGACCGGTATCCATGACCATGCCCTCCGAGCAGCGAAACTTTCCACTGACAAGATGCGCTCTTGCGAGCCATCTTGTCAATGACTAGATTCGGTGTCATGAGTCCGTACCACCACGGAGACCTCCGCCGGGCCGTGCTCGACGCCGCCGTCGCGGCCGTCACCGAACACGGTCCGGCCGGGATCAGCCTCCGCGACCTCGCCCGGCGCGCGGGGGTCTCGCACGCCGGGCCGGTGCACCATTTCGGCGACAAGGCCGGAGTGCTCACCGCGCTGGCCGCCGAGGGGTTCGACCTGCTCGCGGACGCGCTGTCCGCCGAGGCCGATCGGGATTTCGTCGAGGTCGGGGTGGCCTACGTGCGGTTCGCGATCGAGCATCGCGCGCATTTCGAGGTGATGTTCCGCCCCGAACTCCACCGCGAGGACGACCCCGCGCTGGTCGCCGCCCGTGATCGCGCGGGCCACCTGCTGACCAGCGGCGCGTCGTCGGTGAGCGACGACGAGATGGCGGGGGTCGCCGCGTGGTCGTTGATGCACGGGTTCGCGAACCTGTGGCTCACCGGCGCGCTGCGCACCGAACACCTGGAGGATCCGGACACCGCCGCCCGCGCGATCGCCCGGATCCTGTTCCCCCTCGTCCCCTGATCAGACCTGCGAGGTGGGCATGACGGTGACCTGCTGGAGGTTCACCCGCGCCGGGAGCGAGGTCAGGAACGCCACGGTCTCGGCGATGTCGTCCGGCTTCAGCCAGGTCAGCGTTTCGCGCACGCCGTCCAGCCATTCCAGCGCGCCCGCGTCGGTGACGTGCCCCTGCAGCTCCGTCTCGACCAGACCGGGCTCGATCGCCGCGACCCGCACGTTCTTCGGGCCGAGGTCGGCACGAAGGTTCTTCGACAGGTGCGTCACGAACGCCTTCGAAGCGACGTAGACGCCGAACGACGGGAAGATCGCCTGGGCGCCGATGGACGACGTGTTCACCAGGTCCGCGACGCCCTTTTCGGCCGCCGAAGCGACCAACTGCGGGACGAACGCGCCGATCGTGTTCATCAGGCCCGTCATGTTGACGTCGATCATGCGCTGCCAGTCCTCGGTCGCGACCTCGTCGACCGGCGCGGCCAGCATCACGCCGGCGTTGTTGAACAGCAGGTCCGCCCGGCCCAGTTTCGCCTCGACCTCGGCCGCCGCGGCGCGCATCGCGTCGGCGTCGGCGACGTCGGCCGCGAGCACGAGCGCGGTACCGCCGTCCTGGTCGATCTCCTTGGCGAGCGTTTCCAGCCGGTCCGCGCGCCGGGCGACGAGCGCGACCGAAGCACCGGAGGCGGCGAGCCGCCGCGCGGTCGCCTCGCCGATCCCGCTGGACGCGCCGGTGATGACGGCGACCCGGTTCTGGTGCCGCGCCTGGATGTTCGTCATGTTCGTCTCTCCTCTGTGGACTCGTTCTGAGTCCAGGTAACCGGCTCGCGCGGAGAGATGGCACGGCCTGCTCAACCTGGGTCCGGCAGTACCAGGCAGGCTTCGACAGGCCTAGATGAACTTGAGGTGCGACCGGCGCCGTAGCCGCACTCCCGAAGCGACGGCGACCACTCCGAGCAGAAGCACGAACGAAACCACGCCGTGCGTGACACCTCGTGTCAGGTAGCCGGCGTCCGTGTGGTCGATGGCGTAGGTGCCGATCTCGCGACTGGACCAGAACGGCAGCAACCGCGCGAACAGGCTCGACGGATCGGTCATCATCTGCAGGCCGACGACCATCAGCAGGACCAGCGTCCCTTCCAGCTCTCGCGGCAGAATGGCGCTGAGCGCGAGACCGAACGGCGCCGACACGGCGACCATCAGCACCATGACCAAGGCGACCGGGCCGTACCGGACGTCGTGCTGATCGACGAGCACCAGCACGAAATAGGGCGCGGACAACACCAGCCCCACGGTCCACAACGCGCTCAACCGGCCCAGATAGAGATGGTGCCCGCGATAGCCGGAGAGCCGGAGCCGTGATTCCATCCCGCGGGCCGCGCTGCCGGCGAACAGGGCCGCGGTACTCAGCGCCCAGCTCAAGCCCAGGCAGACGAACCGGATCGCCTGACCGAGATGATCGCCGCGCCTGCTGAAATAGAACAACAACGGCAGCAGCAACAGGATCAGCAGGACCGACCGGCGCCGCAGCAGTTCGCGCAACGCCATCTCGGCGACCGTCAGGACTTTCTTCACGCCGCCGCCTTCCTGACCGGAGAGAGTTCGAGCACGGTGTCGACCCGGTCGAGCTGGTTCAGCAGATGGGTGACCACCACGATCGCCTTCCCCGCCTCCCGCCATTCCCAGACCTGATGCCAGAAGTCGAGGTAGGTGCCCTTGTCGAAACCCTGGTAGGGCTCGTCGAGAAGAAGGACGTCGGGTTCACCGAGGCCGGCCAGCACGAGGTTCAGCTTCTGCCTGGTCCCGCCGGAAAGATGCCGGGCCTGCCTGCCCCGTCCGGGTGCCCAATCCAGTGCGGCCGCACGGGCGGAACCGATCCGGGCCGACTCCTCGCGGGTCATCCCGCGCCCCGCGCCGACGAGGACGAAGTGTTCGTCCGCGTCGAGGAAATCCGCCGTACCACCGTCCTGCGGGCAGTATCCGAGTGAACCGCGCACGCGGACCTCACCCTTGTCCGCGCCGGTGATCCCGGCACAGATGCTCAGGAGCGTGCTCTTCCCGCAGCCGTTCGCCCCGATCACCGCGGCGATCTGCCCTGACCGCACCACCAGGTCGACGTCTCGCAGAACCGTGTGGCGGCCGTACTTCTTCGTGATGCCACAGGCGTGCAGGAGCACCTCGCCCGGGCGGCGCGGGGGACGTCCCACGCTTTCGGCCACGGCCGCGGCGTAGGTGCCGGGCGCCCCGAAGACACGCGCCGGGTCTCCGCCGCTTTCCCGCAAATGGACCGCGGCCTCCGCGACCACCTGTCGCACGGCGTCACCGCCGACGCCGCGGCGGCGCAATTCCTGCGCCAGCGCGGAAAGCCATCCGTCGTGGTTCATCGTCCCTCCAGCAAGATCGAGGCCACCCCGGCGGAGAAGTCCTGCCAATCGGCGGTGGCGTTCCGCAGTGTCTCCCGGCCTTCCGCGGTGATCCGGTAGTACTTGCGTGCCGGCCCGGCGGTGCCGTCCCGCCAGCTCGCGGTGACCAGGCCGAACCGCTGCAGCCGCAACAGCACCGGATAGAGCGTGCCGCCCTGGATCGGCCCCAGCCCGGCGGCGTCGAGCGACTGGGCCAGTTCGTAGCCGTAGGACTCCCGCTCGGCGACCAGCGCCAGCACACAAGGAGCCAGCACTCCCCGCAACCACTGGCCTCGCCGGTCGTGATCCATGCCGGGCAATGTAGCAGTGCTACCTAGATAGCACTACAAGCTAGTTCACTCGCGGGCTTCGAACGCGCCGAGGACGAGACCGGCGTGCTTGCGCCAGACGTCGTCGCCCTGCCCGGCGGTCAGTTCGACGATCCGGCCGAGCGCGAGGATCTGCAGGCCGATGTCGGCGGAGGTGATGTCCTCCCGCAGCCGCCCCTGCCGCCGCGCGCGTTCGACCAGGCCGTCGAGACTCTCGGCGAGATGCGCGCGACAGGCGTCGAGAGCGCCTTCGGTGACGGTGAGCCCGTCGAGGAACGCCCGGTGCCGGGCCATCATCGCCAGCGTCCGCTCGACGATGAGGCTGATTCCCGCCCAGGCGTCTTCGGCCGCCTTCGCGCTCTCGGAGACGGCCTCCCATTCGGCGACGTCATCTTCCAGAACGGCCTTGACCAGGTCCTCTTTCGTCGGGAAGTGCCGGTACACGGTGGCGACACCGACCCCTGCCCGCCGGGCGACCTCGCGGACGTCTGTCGCGAGCCCACGTTCGGCGAAGGACTCTCGCGCGGCTTCCAGCACCTGGCCGCGGTTTCGTGCCGCGTCCCAGCGTTGACGTCGCGAAGTGGTCATACCTCGATCCTACCTTTTCCGGAACGCATGTTTCGGATACGGTGATGTTCCGGAACACATGTTCCGGAACTGGAGGGAAACCATGTCCACGATCGTGATCACCGGGGGAACCGACGGGCTCGGCCGCGCACTGGCCGCCGACAGGCTGCGCGAGGGCCACACCGTCGTCGTGGTCGGCCGGAGCGAGGCGAAATTCCGGACGCTGACGGGCGACGCGCACTTCATCAAGGCGGACCTGCGCGAAGTGGCGGAGAACCTCCGCGTCACCAAGGAGATCGCCGCGCGCTTCCCGGTCGTCGACACGCTGGTCCTGGGAGCGGCGTACGTGCACCGGGACCGGCAGCTGACCGGTGAAGGGTTCGAGCACACCTTCGCGCTGTACTACCTGAGCCGTCACATCTTCGCTTCGGAACTCCAAGGCGTGCTCAGCGCCGCCGAGCGGCCGCTGATCCTCGACACCACCGTCCCCGGCGCGCCGAAGGACGCCATCCACTGGGACGATTTCCAGCTGACACAGGGTTTCACCTGGAAGGCGGCGAATCTGCAGAGCCGCCGGATGGGGCTGCTGTCCGCGCTGCGGCTCGCTTCCGACCATGTCCGGTACGTGCTCTACAGCCCGGGATTCGTCCGCACCAGTCACCAAGGCGCGCTCGGCAGGACCTCGCGGGCGATGGTCAGTGTCCTCGCGAAGCTCATGGGCACGCCGCCGGACAAGGCGATCCGGCCGATGCTGGACCTCATCCGGGACCGCCCGGAAGCGTCTTTGAGCGCGTACCAACGCGACAAGCGACTCACGATCGACTCCGACAGCGCCGACAGCGAAGAGGCCGAGCGCCTGCACACCGCAACAACGCGGCTGCTGAAGTCCCTTTGACCTGCGACGATTTGTCAGTGCTTCGCCGTCTCGGAACTGTTACCCGTTGATCGCGGTCCGCGGACACGGACCGGCCACCGTGATCACCATGCGTATCCGATTCCGATCCACAGCGCTGCTGACCGGGCTGGTGGTGGCCGCGACGACGGCGGGCGCGGTCCCCGCGTCGGCCATCATCGGCGGCACCGAATCCGCCCGGCCGTATTCGTTCATGGTCTCGCTCCAGTACGACTCGCCCCGCCCGGACGGGCACCGGTGCGGGGCGGTGCTCATCGCACCCCAGTGGGCGGTCACCGCGGGGCACTGCGCCAACACCCCGACCGGCCTGACCGTCGGGGTCCCCCGCGGCTGGAAGGTCCGTGTCGGCTCACTGGACAACGCTTCCGGGGGCGAGGTCACCGACGTCGACAAGTTCTACCGGCGCCACAACACGTACGACCCACCCGGCGAGGACATCGCACTGCTGCACCTGCGCACTCCCGTGCGGGCCGAACCCGTCCGGCTCGCCGGGGCCACCCCCGCCGTCGGCACCGCCGTCCGCATCCTCGGCTGGGGCGCGGCCGCGACCGGTTGCGACGACTTCAAGGACCCGAAGTGCTTCCCCGGCAAGCTGCGGGAAGCGGACACCGAGGTGGTGCCGCTCGACCGGTGCTGGGACGACGACGGGCACACCTTGCCGTTGTGCGTCGGCCGCGCCGAACCTCCCGTCGGACCGGGGACGACGGACTCCGGAGGCCCGGCACTGGTGCGCTCGGGCGATGACTGGGCCTTGGCCGGGACGGTCATCGGCCCCGGCATCAGGGGTGCCGACTTCCCCGACATGTACACCGATGTCGCGAAGAACTCCTCCTGGCTCAACGGAATCGTGACCGGAACCGACGTCCCCCCGGATACCCCGGTCCCGAACGTGGAGGGCACGGCCGCGGTGGGCGACTGCAAGGGCGCGGTGGTGCGCGCCGCCACTTCGCGTCCCGAAGACCCGGCGCTGGCGCTGACCAACGGCCACTGCGTGCCGAGCGGGCGGCCCGCACCGGGAACGGCCTTGGTCGACCGGCCCGCCGACCTGCCCCGGCCCGTCACCATCGCCGGCCGGGACGGCTATCCGAAGACCGACGCCCGGGCCACCCGGCTGGTCTACGCGACGATGACCGGCACCGACGTCGCGCTGTACCGGCTGGACAAGACCTACGCGCAGCTGGCCAGGGAAGGCGCGAAGGTCTTCCGGCTGACCACCACCCCGATGCGGGCTGGCGACCGGCTCCTCATGGCCTATTCCAGCAGCCGCCCGCACTGCACGGTGGAGGCCGTGGTGCCACATCTGCGAGAAGCGGGATACCAGCAGGACGACTCGGTCCGCTACGCCCCGAGCGACACCTGTGTGAGCAGGCCCGGCTACTCCGGCTCGGTGCTGCTGTCCCGCGACGGGAAAACGGTCATGGGGATCAACAACACCCACAACCGTGACGGCGAGCGCTGCACCGAGGGCAACCCGTGCGAGGTTGGCCGGGACGGCACCGTGACCTCGCTGAAGGACCGCAGCTACGGCCAGCAGGTCCATCGGATCTCGGCTTGCCTGACCAAGGGATCCACGATCGACCTGCGACGATGTGCCCTGGAAAAATAATTCCCGCCGGGTGTCGAATCGGCGGGACGCCCTTCGTATAGGGAGTGACAAGCCGCTTCGACCTCAGGAGGACGCCATGACCCAGTACCTGATCAGCCTGTACCAGCCCGACGGCCCCGTCCCGCCGCCGGAGTTCCTCGAACCGATCGCTCGCAAGATCCAGGCGCTCAACGAGGAGATGAAGGCCGCGGGCGCCTGGGTGTTCGCCGGCGGGCTGCACCCGCCTACCACGGCGACCGTCCTGCGGGCCAAGGAGAACGGCGAGATCGCGATGACGGACGGCCCGTACGCCGAGGGCAAGGAGCACCTCGGCGGGTTCACCGTCGTCGAGGCACCGGATCTGGACGCGGCGCTCGAATGGGGCCGCCGGGTCACCGAGATCACCTACCTGCCCGTCGAGGTCCGGCCGTTCCAGGGCGAGGAAGGCCACACGTGCGTCTGACGACGGACGAGATCGGCCGGGTCTTCACCGAGGAGTACGGCCGCGCGGTGGCCGTCCTGGTCCGCGTCTTCGGCAGCATCGACCTCGCCGAAGACGCGGTCCAGGAAGCCTTCGCCACGGCGGTGGACAAGTGGCCGTCCACCGGCCTGCCGCCGAGCCCGGCGGGCTGGATCATCACGACCGCCCGCAACAAGGGCATCGACAAGCTGCGCCGGGAAGCCGCGCGCGAGGACAAGCACGCCGAGGCCGCGCTGCTCGCGGCCGGCAACGAACCAGCCGTCGACGAACGAGACGAGGAGGGACCTGTGCGCGACGATCGCCTGAGACTGATCTTCACCTGCTGCCACCCGGCGCTGGCCGTCACCGCGCAGGTCGCGCTGACGCTGAAACTGCTGGGCGGGCTGACCACCGGCGAGATCGCGCACGCGTTCTTCGTCCCCGAGTCGACGATGGCGCAACGGCTGGTCCGGGCCAAGGGGAAGATCCGCGACGCGAAGATCCCGTACCGCGTCCCGGAGGACGCCGATCTGCCGGACCGGCTGCGTTCGGTGCTCGCCGTGATCTACCTCGTGTTCAACGAGGGGCATACGGCCAGTTCGGGCGACCGGTTGGTGCGGGAGGACCTGTGCGCCGAGGCGATCCGGCTCGGCAGGCTGCTGACCGGCCTCATGCCCGACGAACCGGAGGCCACCGGGCTGCTGGCGCTGATGCTGCTCACCGAGTCCCGCCGGGCCGCCCGCACCGGCGCGGACGGCGACGTCGTGCTGCTGGCCGACCAGGACCGGTCGCGGTGGAACCGGGAGCTGATCGGCGAAGGACAGGCGCTGGTCCGCGCCTGCCTGCGGCGGAACCAGCCGGGCCCGTACCAGATCCAGGCGGCGATCAACGCCGTCCACAGCGACGCCGCCGACGCGGCGAGCACCGACTGGTCGCAGATCGTCCAGCTGTACGACCTGCTGCTGGCGGCGAACCCGACGCCGATCGTCGCCCTCAACCGCGCGGTGGCGGTGGCCGAGGTCGACGGCCCGCGGGCGGCACTCGACGTGATCGACGGCCTGGAACTGGCGGAATACCACCTGTACCACGCCATCCGGGCCGATCTGCTGCACCGGCTCGGCCGCCCGGCGGAATCGGCGAAGGCGTACGAAACCGCGATCCGGCAGGCGGAGAACAGCGCCGAACGCCGCTTGCTGGAACGGAAACTGGCCGCCGTCAGTCCGTGATCAGCCTGGCCGGGCCGGGCCCCTTCGCGGCGAGGAAGTCACCGGGGTTGACCAGCGCGCACTGCTCGAAGGACAGGCAGCCGCAGCCGATGCATTCGGTGAACCGGTCGCGCATGCACTCCAGCTGCGCGATGCGCTTGTTGAGTTCCGCGCTCCAGCAGGCGGAGGCGCGCCGCCAGAACTCGTGGTCCGGCGCGGCACCCTCCGGCAGGAGGTCGAGCACGCCGCCGATCACCTCCAGCGGGATGCCGAGGTGGTGCGACGCGCGGATGAACGCGACCAGGCGGAGGGTGGCGCGGGGGTAGCGGCGCTGGTTTCCGCTGGTCCGCCTGCTGCTGATCAGGCCCTGGCGCTCGTAGAACCGCAGGGCCGAGGTGGCGACGCCACTGCGCCGTGACAGCTCTCCGATGGTGAGTTCGGCGGGAGGTCCGGACATGGACGAGATTCTCCCTTGACTTAAACCCTTGTTCAAGTTTCATGCTGGCGGCATGACACCACAGGGGACCTCGAAAATGACCATCCACAAGGGACAGTGGCCGACACCGGACGAGGAGACGGACGTGTGGAAGAAGGTGCAGATCTACCCGGGCATGTCGGGCGGGTCGGTCAAGCGGTACCGCCCGGTCCTTTCCGCGACGACGACGGCGGTGGCGGCATGAAGCCGATCCTGGTCGCCGGGGCGACGGGCAACGTCGGTTCGCAAGTGGTCGCCCAGTTGCGGGCGCGGGACGTCCCGGTCCGGCCGCTGAGCCGGAACCCGCCGCCGGGCGGCGTCCGCGGTGACCTGGCGGAACCGGAGACGATCGCGCCGGCGCTCGACGACGTCGACACGGTGTTCCTGATGCTCGCCGGATCCGCCGAAGGACTGGTGCGCACCGTGTCGCTGCTCGGGGAACGCGTGAAGCGCGTGGTGTTCCTTTCCTCCGGCGCCGTCGACGATTCCCTGACGGAACAGGTGAACGCCATCGGCGCCTGGCACCGCACCGTCGAGGAGGCGATCGAAGCCGCGGGCGTGGAGTGGACTTTCCTGCGGCCGCACGGATTCGCGGCCAACACGCTCGGCTGGGCGCCGTCGATCCGCGCGGACGGCGTCGTCCGCGGCGCGTACGGCGAGGCGTCGATGACGATGATCCACGAGAAGGACATGGCCGCGGTGGCCGTCGAGGCACTGACCGGCAGCGGGCACGACGGGGCGAAGTACGCGCTCACCGGCACGCGGCCGATGACGCAGATCGAGCAGGTCCGGATCATCGGCGAGGCCGCGGGCCGTCCGGCGCGCTGGGAGGAGATCCCGCACGAAGAAGCGCGGGCGGCCCTGCTCACGAGGATGCCGGACTTCATCGTCGACACCATGCTGAACGCGACCCGGGACCTGGTCGGCACCCCGGGTCCGGTCACCTCGACCGTCGAGGACGTCACCGGCAGGCCGGGGCTGGACTTCGAGGTCTGGGCGGCCGAGCATGCCGCCGAGTTCCGGTAAACTCGGGTCCGTGTCGACACCGGTTCATGCCGCGGCGGTCCACTAGCCGCCGTTCCTGACCTTGTCCCCCGACGAGCATCGCCCGCGGGGTCTCTTCGCCGCGGGCGGATCCAGGAACGGAAACCATGAACCCCCTGTCCACAAAGGACGGTGGTCGGCGCTGGCTGACCACCGTCGGTACGAAACCGCCTCGAACCGTCGTCGCCGTCGGCGACGGGACCACCGCCGACGAGGCGTTCCGGCTGGCCGTGTCCGGCACCGGTCTCGCCTGGCACGGCGACTTCCCCGGCGCGCGGAACCTACTCGCCGCGATGTCCCGTCGCTGCGGCACGGCGGCTGGGAAACCCTTCCGGGACCAGCGGAACCATCAAGCACGCCGAGCGCGGATCCTCGGCAGGCTGCTGGTTCCGCTGGATCCCGGCCACGTCCTGCCACTGCGCCGCGGACCGGACGTGCGGGTGGCCTGCGCCGAGGTCTACGGACCTTCCGAAACCGCGTCGCTGGTGTCGCTGCGCGAACTGCTCGGCGTCGTCGGCGCGCACGAATGGCGGGTGCAAGGCGTCGAGATCCCGGCGCTCGGCGCGAAAATCCATCCGCACCACGGGGTCTTCTCCCCCGTTCGCGGCGAGTACGTCGACCTGGTGGCGAGAACTCCGTTACCCGCCAAGGAACTGGCGTTCGACATCGGCACCGGGACCGGCGTGCTCGCCGCCGTCCTCGCCCATCGCGGCGTCGGACACGTGGTGGCGACGGACAACGAGCCGCGTGCGCTCGCCTGCGCGCGCGACAACTTCGAGCGACTCGGTTTCAGCGGCATCGAAACCCTTGAGCGGGACCTGTTCCCGCCGGGTCGCGCACCGCTGGTCGTCTGCAATCCGCCGTGGCTGCCCGCCCGGGCGCACACCCCGCTCGAACGAGCCGTCTACGACCCAGGAAGCCGGATGCTCAACGCCTTCCTGGACCGGTTGCCCCGGCATATCACCCCCGGCGGCGAGGCCTGGCTGATCCTGTCCGACCTCGCCGAACTGCTGGGCCTGCGAACGCGCGGAGAACTCCTGCGGGCGTTCGAGCGTTCCGGTCTCGAAGTGCGGGGCAGGGAGGACGTCCGGCCGAAGCATCCCAAGGCCACCGATCCGCGCGATCCCTTGCACGAGGCCCGCGCGCGGGAAGTGACCTCGCTGTGGCGGCTCACAACGCTCACAGCCCGAGCAGCGCCCGTGCCTGACTGATGAACACGCGGGCGGCGGGGCTGACCGGCCCCTCCGTCCGCCAGGCCAGCGCGAGTTTCGCCCGCAGGCCGGCCGGGCGCGTGATCTCCATGGCGTGCAGTTCCGTGTAGTGCGTCGCCAGCGACATCGGCACGACGGCGACGCCCAGTCCGCGGCCGACCAGTTCGGCGACGACGTTCGGGTCGCCCGCTTCCAGCGTCACCCTCGGCTGGGCGCTGTCGGCGAGGAACGCCGCGTCGACGATCGCGCGCATGCCGGTGCCCTTCGGCAGGCTGACCAGCGAACGGCTTTCCAGCTCCGACAGCGTGATCGTGGCGTGCGCGGTGAGCGGGTCCTCCGGCCCGGAGATGGCGACGAGCGGCTCGTCGAGGACGACTTCGAGACCGATCCCGGGCGGCGGTTCACCGGAGACCCCGATGAGGGCGAGGTCGAACCGCCCGTCGGCGACGCCCGCGAGCAGGAGGTCGGAGGTCGCCTCGGCGAGCGTGATGTCGACGGCGGGATGGCGTTCGTGGAAGCGCGCGAGCAGATCCGGCAGGTTGACCGGGCCGCGCGAGGACACCATGCCCATCGCGACCTGGCCGCGGACCAGTCCGGTGAGGTCGTCGACCGCCTGCCGCACCCCGGCGACGGCGGCGAGCGCGGCCCGCGCGTGCGGGAGCGCGGCGGCACCGACCTCGGTCAGCCGGACCGCCCGGGCCGACCGGTCGAGCAACGGCTGCCCGAGTTCGCGTTCGAGACGGCGGATCTGGGCGCTGACGCCGGGCTGCGCGACGTGCAGCCGCTCGGCGGCCCGGGTGAAGTTCGCCTCGTCGGCCACCGCGACGAAGTATTCGAGCTGACGCAGTTCCATAACCGATGATTCTAGTTGCAAGACAAACTAGATCTTGGACTTATGGCCGGATCGAGCTCAGGCTGGTGTCATGACCACACTGCTCCGCTCCGGCGACTCCGGCTACGACGCCGAACTCGCCGGCTTCCAGACCGCCGTTTCCCGTCGTCCCGACGTCATCGTGGCCGCCGCTTCGGCCGCCGACGTCGTCGAGGCCGTCCGCTACGCCGCCGAGCACGACCTCCCGATCGCCGTGCACTCGACCGGGCACGGTGTCGGCGTCCCCTTCGAGGGCGGCGTCCTCGTCACCACCCACCGCATGACCGGGATCCGGATCGACGACGGCATCGCCCGGGTCGACGCGGGCGTGCGCTGGGGTGCGGTCATCGAGGCGGCGGCCGGGCACGGGCTGGCGCCGCTGAGCGGCTCCTTCCCCGGGGTCGGCGTGGTCGGGTACACCCTCGGCGGCGGGTTCAGCCTGCTCGGCCGCAAGTACGGACTGGCCGCCGACCAGGTGACCGCGATCGAGGTCGTGACCGCGGACGGCGAACTCCGCCGCGCCACCCCGGACACCGAACCGGACCTGTTCTGGGCGCTGCGCGGCGGCCGCGACAACTTCGGGATCGTCACCGCGCTCGAATTCCGGCTCGTCCCGGTCGCCCGGCTCTACGGCGGCAGCCTGCAGTTCGGCACCGGATCGCTGGCCACGGTGCTCCGCGCCTGGCGCGACTGGGCGGCGGGGATGCCGCGCGAGATGACGTCGTCGCTGGGCATGGTCCCGATGCCGGATCTGCCGATGGTGCCCGAGCCGCTGCGCGGGCAGCACGTCGCGCAGATCCGGATCGCCTACGCGGGCGACGCCGCCGAAGGGGAACGCCTGGTCGCGCCGCTGCGCGCCGCCGCCGAGCCGCTGAGCGACACGCTCGCCGAGATCCCCTTCACCGAATCGGGCAAGATCGCGAACGAGCCGCCGTTCCCGCACGGCTACCGCGCCGACAACGCGACCGTGTCCGAGCTGAACGACGCGATGCTCGACGCGATCCTCGACCACGCCGGACCGGGCGCCCCGGTGCCGACCGTCGTCCTGCTGGACCTGCTCGGCGGCGCGCTGTCCGACCGGCCCGAGCACCCCGGGGTCGGCTGGGACCGCGAAGCGAGCTTCACCGTCCGGGCACTGTCCGTGGTCGACGACGCCACGATGCCCGAGATCAAGGCCGCCCACGGGAAGCTGTTCGACGCGCTGAAGCCCTGGTCGACCGGCAAGCTGCTGACCTTCGTCTACGGCGACAGCGACCCCGGCGAAGAAGCGTCCCAGGTGTACTCCCCCGCCGATCTGCGGCGGCTCGCCGAGGTCAAGGCGGCCGTCGACCCGGCCAACCGGTTCAGGCTGACCCATAACGTCGAACCCGCGCGTGACGCTGGGTGATCTTCGAAATCCGCTGGTCGGAAGGCTCCAGACAGGGCGAAGGCGCAGTGAACGGCCCCCGTATACTTCCGGGCCGATACCGCCGTTAGGGGGCACTGTGCGCACTTTGGACCATGACGAGTTCCTCGCCATGCGTCGGTTCCCCGCGCTCGACGGGCTGCGCGCGATCGCGGCCACCATCGTGATCCTCTTCCACTTCGCGGGTCCGAAGTGGAGCTGGCTGTCCGGCTGGGTCGGCGTCTACATCTTCTTCGTGCTGTCCGGTTTCCTGATCACGACGCTGCTGCTGCGTGAGCAGGACCGGACCGGCCGGATCTCGCTTTCGGCGTTCTACCTGCGCCGGGTGTTCCGGATCCTGCCGCCGTACCTGGTGATCCTCGGCGGGATCGTGGTGTTCGTGTGGCTGCGCGGGGAGTTCTTCACCCGCGAGTTCCCGAACGCGCTGAAGTTCTACCTGACCTTCTTCAACGAGTTCTTCCCCGGCGCCAGCCCGAACGGCCCGGACAACTTCTTCAGCGGCTCGTGGACACTGGGCATCGAGGAGAAGTTCTACCTGTTCTGGCCGTTCCTGCTGGTGGTCGCCGGCGCCGTCGGCCTGGCCGCGGCGTGGCGCAAGCTCGCGCTGGCGTTCGCCGCGTTCGCGCTGATGGCCGGGCTGGTCGGGGTCACCAGCGGCTGGGTGCTCAACGGGCCGCAGGTGCCGATCTACCGGTCGACCGTGCACTACGCGATCCTGCTGATCGGCTGCGTGCTGGCGATCGCGATGCACTACCGCCGGTCCTACGCGGTGATCAAACCGCTGACCCACCCGCTCGCGGCGATCCCGGTGTTCGGCGCGTTCGCCCTGCTGCACGTCAACATGGAAAGCCTGTGGTGGGAGACCGGCAGCAACCTGGGCCTGCTGATCGCCTACGGCCTGCTCTCGGCGATGCTGCTGGTCGTCCTGGTCTCGCCGGGGCCGCTGCGCTGGCTGCTGGCGACGAAGGTGATGCGGTTCGTCGGTGAGCGCTCGTACTCGCTCTACCTGCTGCAGGGCCCGGTGCACTTCGCCGTGGTCGCGGCGATCCCGCCGCTGGGCGAGCACCGGATGATCAGCGCGCTGACCGTGTTCGCCGTCGGGCTCGCGATCGCGGACCTGATCCACCGCTGGGTGGAGCAGCCGATGATCCGCACCGGCAAGAAGCTGATCGCGCGCCGCCAGGAACGCAAGGCGCTGCGTGCGGCCGAGGCCGAACTCAAGGCGCCGAGCGCTGTCGAGGCTCCCAGCGGCGCGCGCTGATCCCTCGCGTTTCGTCCTCTGAATGCGGTAGTTGCCCACGCAAGTACCGCATTCAGAGGACTGATTGCGGCGATCACCGCGAGATCGTGACGACCGGGATCACCCGATCGGTCTTCTTCTCGTAGTCGGCGAAGCCCGGCATCGTGCTGACCATCTTCGCGTAAAGACGGTCACGCTCGGCGCGGTCTTCGAGGACGACCGTCGCGGTCGCTTCGAACTTCTCCGTGCCGACCTCGATGGTGACCTTCGGGTTCGCCACGATGTTGTGGTACCAGGCCGGGTTCTTGTCCGCCCCGGCGTACGACGCGGCGATGACGTACTTGCCGTCGTCCTCCGAGTACGCGAGCGGCGAGGTGCGCGGTTCGCCGCTCTTCGCCCCGGTGGTGGTGAGGAGCAGCAGCGAGCCGCCCTCGAACGGGCCTCCCACCTTCCCCTCGTTCTCGCGGAACTCCTTGATGATGTTCTTGTTCCAGTCGAGCATTTCGGACATTTCTTCCTCCAGTGTCGATCTCCCGCAGCCGAGGCTACTCAGGCTTCGCGGGCCTTGCGGCGCTGTTCCTCGGCGCGTTCCCTGCACTTGCGGAGGAATTCCTCATCGTCTTCGGCGCTCGTCGCGGCGAAGCGGCCGGGCCGGTCGTACTCCGGGAACGCCGGCGACTCGCGCTCGTACCGGCCGCGCGGGGCTCGGGCGGCGTGCTGCGGACGCCCGGCGACGAGCCAGACGATGGAGCCGACCAGCGGGACGATCAGCACCAGCAGCAGCCACATCCCCTTGGGCATGTTGCGGCACGATCCCTCGTCCGTGGTGATCACGTCGACGATGCAGAAGATCCACAGGCCGAGGGTGAGAACGCCGAATAAACCATTGAAATACAGCATCGAAAATCTCCCCAGTTCCGGATTGCCGGGGTAAGTCTTAGCACAGGAGGGCGTCGAGAATTCCCTTGGCCACCCCCAACGCGTGCGCCTCTCCCGGACATTTCCTGGGCCCTGCTCCGAACGGCCGTTCCGTCAGGTCCACCTCGACCACGGCGCCGTCGACCCACCGCCGGGTGATCCGGACCGGCGGGTCCTCGCGCAGGACCCGGTCGAGCAGATCGGCGACGTCTTCACCGGGCCGGTGAGCGGCCAGCGCCTTGCCGAGCAGCTTCGCCGTGGCGTCACAGGCCTGCACCAGGAGCCCGATCCGCGCGGCCGTCCGCTCGTCGAGGTCGCCACCGCAGGCCTCGATCAGCCGTCGCATGGCTTCTTCCGCTTCGGGCCCGGTTTCGGTGTGCGGGTGGTAAGCGGCGGAAACCGTTGCGATGTCGCGGGAAACGTCCGGTAATCCGATTTCCGCGGCCAGGATCGCGACCGGGACCGTCCACAGGATCCGTTCCGCCGGTTCGTCCCGCAATTCCCGGGCGAGCGCGAAAGCCTTCTCCCGCAAAGAGTCCATCGGCGCGAGTTCGGCGAGCACGAGCGCCCTCCGGCGCGCGTGGTCCTCCGGACGGCTGAACCGGGCGACGTTCGCCCGCAGCCACCGGACACCACCCGGCTCGACGTCCTGGGGAACCGGCGGGACGGGGGCTTCGATCAGGGGATCCTCCATACCGTGACGCTAAGTGCGGAACGCTTCGGTCACGACCGAAACGCCGGCCTGCCGTCGTTGTTATGGTGACCGGGTGACGGTCGTGTCGGAGGCAACCGAAGTCGACGGCGCGGGGCGAACGGCGCAACCGCGCCAGTTGATCGTGACCGTGTACGGCCTCTATTCACGCGGTGAGGGCGGCTGGCTTTCGGTCCGTTCCCTGATCGATCTGCTGGCCGGTGTGGACATCGAGGAACCCGCCGTCCGCTCGTCCATCTCCCGGCTGAAACGGCGCGGGATCCTTTCCGCGGTGCGCCGGGATGGGGCGGCGGGCTACGAACTTTCCGAAACCGCGCTCGCGATCCTGCGCGAAGGCGACGAGCGGATCTTCCGCCGCGAACGCGCCACTCCCGGCGACGGCTGGCTGCTCGCGGTGTTCTCCGTCCCGGAGGCCGAACGGCACAAGCGGCATGTCCTGCGCACCCAGCTCGCCCGGCTCGGTTTCGGGACCGCGTCGTCCGGCGTCTGGATCGCGCCCGCGCATCTGCGCGACGCGACGTCGGACATGCTGCGGCGGCTCGAACTGGAGGGTTACGCCGATCTCTTCCACGCCGAGCACCTCGCGTTCGGCGACGTGCGGGAGAAGATCCGCGACTGGTGGGACCTCGACCAGCTGGAAACGCTCTACACCGCGTTCCTCGACGAGCACGCGTCCGCGCTCCGGCGCTGGCAACGGCGCAAGACCACGGACGAGGGCGAGGCGTTCGCCGACTACGTCCGGGTGCTGACCGACTGGCGGCGCCTGCCCTACCTCGACCCGGGCCTGCCCGCCGAACTGCTGCCGTCCGGCTGGGCCGGGATCCGGGCCGCGGACCTGTTCTTCACCTTGCACTCGCGGCTGGGCGAGGCCGCGGCCTCGCACGTCTCCCGCACGCTGCCCTAAACCACCGCGAAGCCCTGCACCTCCACCAGGGCTTCGACGTCCCAGAGCCGGCTGACGCCGATCCCCGCCATCGCGGGGTACTCGCTCCCGGCCAGCCGCTTCCACACCGCGCCGATCTCGCGCGCGTGAGCCTTGTAGTCGTCCATGTCGACGATGTAGATCGTCACGCTGCACAGGTCCGACGGCTCCCCGCCCGCCGCGCGCAACGCGGTGAGCAGGTTGGACAGCGCGCGTTCGAACTGCTCGACCACACCGTCGCCGACGATGCGGTTCTCCTCGTTCAACGCCGTCTGACCGGCGAGGAAGACGAACCGTCCGCTCGCCGCGACGGCGTGCGAGAAACCGGAGGGGCGGCCGAGCTCGGGCGGGTTGATGCGCTCCATACGGGTCAGCATATCCCGTATCGTTGACGGTCGTACATACCGCGACATACCCTGGCGACGTGCGTATCGTGGTGTTAGGCGGCGGCCCGGCGGGGCTCTACTTCGCCGCGCTGGCGAAACAGCTCCATCCCGATCACGAGATCACCGTCTGGGAGCGCAACGCGCCCGACGACACCTTCGGGTTCGGGGTGGTGTTCTCCGACGAGACGCTCGGCGGGATCGAGCACGCCGATCCGGTGATCCACGCGGCCATGCGCCGGGAGTTCGCGCGCTGGGACGACATCGACGTCCACTTCCGCGGCACGGTGCACACCTCCGGCGGGCACGGATTCGCCGCGATGAGCCGCAAACGACTGCTCGGCATCCTCCAGGAACGCTGCGCGGAACTCGGCGTGGACGTGCGCTTCCGCACCGAGGCGCCGGGCGTGGCCGAGGCGAGCGCGGAGTACGACCTCGTCATCGCCGCCGACGGCGTCAACTCGCCGACCCGCAACGCCCTGCCGGAGAGCTTCCGGCCGTCCCTGCAGACCCGCCGCTGCAAGTACATCTGGCTCGGCACGGACCTGGTCTTCGACGCCTTCAAGTTCCACGTCCTCGAAACCGAGCACGGGATCATGCAGATCCACGGCTATCCGTACAGCGACAAGGCGAGCACGTTCATCCTCGAACTGCACGAGGACGTCTGGCAGCGCGCGTTCGGCGACATCGCCTCGACCTCGCTCGCGCCGGGCGAAAGCGACGAGAAGTCGATCGAGGTGATCCGCGAACTCTGCGCGGACGTCCTCGGCGGCCATCAGGTGTTCGCCAACAACTCGAAGTGGACCGCGTTCGCCACCGTGCGCTGCGCGAGCTGGCGGCACGAGAACGTCGTCCTGCTCGGCGACGCCGCGCACACGGCGCATTTCTCCATCGGCTCCGGCACGAAACTCGCCATGGAGGACGCGCTCGCGCTCGCCGCCTGCCTGCACGAACAGTCCGATATGGACAGTGCACTGGAAGCCTACGAAACCGAGCGCCGCCCCGTCGTCACCTCGACGCAGCGCGCCGCCCAGGCGAGCCTGGAATGGTTCGAGAACCTGGGCCGGTACACCCATCAGGACCCGGCGCAGTTCGCGTTCAACATCCTCACCCGCAGCCGCCGCGTCACCTACGACAACCTCCGGCTGCGCGATCCCGAGTTCACCACGGAGCTCGACGGCTGGTTCGCATCCACTGTGGACGGTGAGGTTCGGCCGCCGATGTTCCAGCCGTTCCGGATAGGGAACCTGGACCTGCCGAACCGCGTCGTCGTCTCACCGATGGACATGTACTCCTCCGAGGACGGCGTCCCGACCGATTTCCACCTGGTACATCTGGGAAGCAAGGCACTCGGCGGCGCCGGGCTGGTCATGACGGAGATGGTCTGCGTCTCCGGGACCGGCCGGATCACCCCGGGTTGCGGCGGCCTGTACACCGCGGAACAGGAGCGGGCTTGGGCCAGGGTCACCGACTTCGTGCACGGTCACACGCCCGCGCGCATCGGCGTCCAGCTCGGCCATTCCGGGCGCAAGGGCTCGACGAAACTCATGTGGGACGGCATCGACCAGCCGCTGACCGACGGCAACTGGGAGATCTGCGGCCCGTCCGCGATTCCCTACGCCGAGGCGAATCAGACCCCGCGTGAACTGACCGTGCCCGAACTGGCCGAGATCCGCGAACAGTTCGCGGAATCCGCCCGCGCCGCCGCTCGGGCCGGATTCGATCTCCTCGAACTCCACTGCGCGCACGGCTACCTGCTGTCGTCCTTCCTGTCCCCGCTGACCAACCGGCGCGGCGACGACTACGGCGGCTCCCTGGAGAACCGGCTGCGTTTCCCGCTCGAAGTCTTCGACGCCGTCCGCGTCGCGTGGCCCGCGGACCGGCCGATGACGGTCCGCATCTCCGCGACCGACTGGTACGACGGCGGGGTCGACGTCGACGAGGCCGTCGAGATCGCCCGCGCGTTCGCGGAGCACGGCGCGGACGGCATCGACGTCTCGACCGGCCAGGTGGTCAGCGAGGAGAAGCCCGAGTACGGCCGCAGTTACCAGACGCCGTACGCCGACCGGATCCGCAACGAGATCGGGCGCGAGTACGGGATCGCGGTGATCGCCGTCGGCGCGATCTCCTCCTACGACGACGTCAACTCGCTGATCCTGGCGGGCCGCGCCGATCTCTGCGCGCTCGGCCGGACCCATCTTTACGATCCACAGTGGACACTGCACGCCGCCGCCGAACAGGGCTATCCGATGCCGTGGCCGAAGCAGTACGCCGCGGGCAGCCGGAAACCCCAGGGTGGCCGCACCGACGGGCCGAAACCACGGCTGGAACTGCTGCGCTCGGGGGAACCCGGCACCGCGCACGCCCGCTGGCGACCTGGGAGTGACCGATGACCGCTTTCGCACTGAGCCCGGAGCAGCAGCTTTTCGCCACCGAGGTCCGACGGCTGGGCGCCGAGAAGCTCCGCCCGCTGGCCGAATCCGGCACCGAAGGCGCGGTGAACCGGCCGCTGCTCAAGGAAATGGGCGCGCTCGGCCTGCTCTCCCGGCTCTTCCCCGGTGTCGAGGGCGGCAGCCCGAGCCGCGAGGCCGCCGCGACGGATCTCTGCATCCTGCGGGAATCCCTCGCCAGCCAGAGCACCGAAGCCGAGACGGCGCTGGCGTTGCAGGGTCTCGGCACGTATCCGGTCCTGCAATCCGGGCAGGACTCCCAGGTCTCGAAGTGGGTGCCCGCCGTGGCGGCGGGTGACGCGGTCGCCGCTTTCGCGCTCACCGAACCGAACGCGGGCTCGGACGCGGCGGCGCTGGAGCTCTTCGCCGAGCCGGATGGCGACGGCTGGCGCCTGACCGGCGAGAAGATGTGGATCTCCAACGCCCCCGAAGCCGACTTCTACAGCGTTTTCGCCCGCACCACCAGGGAAGCGGGCTCACGCGGTGTCTCCGCCTTCGTCGTCCCCGCCGACCGTGCCGGGCTCTCGGGCGAACACCTCGACCTGGTCAGCCCGCATCCGATCGGCACTCTCGTGTTCGACGGGGTCCGGGTCGAGCGGGAGGAACTGCTCGGCGAGCAGGACCGCGGTTTCGGCGTCGCCATGCGGACGCTGGACCTGTTCCGGCCCAGCGTCGGCGCGTTCGCCGTCGGGATGGCGCAGGCCGCGCTCGACGCCGCCGTCGCCCACGCCCAGAACCGGATCGCGTTCGGCGGGCCGTTGCTGCGGCAGCAGACCGTGGCGCACACCCTCGCCGAGATGGCGACCCGCACCGAGGCGTCGCGCCTGCTCGTCTACTCCGCGGCAGCCGCCTACGACGCGGGCGAACGGAACCTTGCCGGCCGCGCCGCGATGGCGAAACTGTTCGCCACCGAGACGGCCCAGTACGTCGTCGACGCGGCCGTGCAGATCCACGGCGCGCGGGCGCTGCGGCGCGGGCATCTGCTCGAACACCTCTACCGCGAGGTCCGGGCGCCGCGGATCTACGAAGGCGCGTCCGAGGTGCAGCGGACGATCATCGCCCGTTCGCTGACTTCTTGACCGGACGCCGGTCGAGGTACCACTGCGTGACGATCAGGACCAGCGTCAGGCTCAGCCAGGCCGTGATCCCCGAGACCGCTTGGAGGTAGGCCAGTCCGCTGCCGCCGAACACGGTCGGGACGTGCGGTTCCAGCGTCACCATCGCGATCGGCCCGATCACCCTGCTGAGGATGATCAGGTTCGTCAGCGCGAAACTGCGGATCATCCACCGGCGGTGGTCGCCGAACCGGCGCCGCCTCGCCGCTCGCCAGCCGGCGAACGTGCAGGCCAGCCACAGCGCCCCGGTCAGGACGTTGGCCACCCGGGTCGTCGGGCCGAACGGGCTGAACGCGCCGATCGTCACCGCCATCAGCCCGGCCGGGAGGACTCCGGCGAAGACGTAGATCCGCCCGATCCGCCGGTGCGCCACCGGGTACTTCGCCCGGAACCACGGCCAGATCTGGAGCAGCGCCCCCGCCATCGCGATGGCGCCGAACAGCACGTGTGCCGTCAGGAACCAGTAGTGCGACGTAAAGCCCGGCGGTTGCGGAATCCGCGAACGCGCGGGGTCCATCGCGAGGTACGGCGGTAGCGAAAACACCAGGAATACGACGACCACGACGGCAAGCGGTGCCACCCATGGTCTCCGCCACCAGGGCTTTCCCTTCGTGGTTTCCGGTGGGTCTCGGTGCTCCAGTCTGACGGTCATGGTTGTCTCCCCCTTGTTCCCCGAGCCCGAGGTTAAGGCGAAGGTGAGAGCCGCTGAAGGGAGTGAACCGCCGGAAACGCGGTGGGGAGGGCCTTACCGCCGTCCGCCGCGCACCCGTTCGACGATGTCGCGGTAGACCAGCCCGCTCTGCTTGATCGTCCGCGCCTGGGTCTCGCGATCGACCCGCACCAGGCCGAGCCGTTTGGCGTAACCGTAAGCCCATTCGAAACTGTCCAAAAAGGACCAAGCGAAGTAGCCGCGGACGTCGGCGCCCGCTTGCCGCGCGGCGGCCGTGGCGGCGATGTGCGCGGACAGGTACGCCGCGCGGTCGTCGTCGCGGACGAAGCCGGTCTCGTCGGGCACGTCGGCGAACGCGGCACCGTTTTCGGTGACGTAAAGCGGCAAACCGGGATAATCCCGGCCGATCCGGACGAGCAGTTCGGTGAGCTTGTGCGGCAGGATCTCCCAGCCCAGCACCGTCGACGGCGCCCCGAACGGGACCTTGCGGAACGCGGGCATCCCGAAGTGCTCCACCGCGTTCCCGTTCTCCTCCACCCCGGAGTACCGCGTGCCGAAGTAGTAGTCGACGCCGACGAAGTCGAGCGGCGCGGCGATGATCGACGGGTCCCACGGTTCGGACGGCAGGCGGATGCCCTGCCGCGCGAGGGCTTCGAGGACGTCCTCCGGGTAGCGGCCGTGCACGAGCGCGTCGAGGTAGAACCGCGTGCCGAGCCCGTCTTCGAACCGGGCGGCCTCGCGGTCGGCCTCGCTGGGGGTGGCCGGGTCGGCGGTGCTCAGGTTGAGCGTGATGCCGAACATCGTCTCGGACGGGGCGAGTTCCCGCATCCGCCGCACGGCGAGGCCGTGCCCGAGCAGCAGGTGATGCGCCGCCGCCATCCCGGCCTCCGGGTCCCGGCGGCCGGGCGCCATCACCCCGTGGACGTAGCCGTGCATGGCCGTGCACCACGGCTCGCTCAGCGTGGTCCAGTACCGGACACGGTCGCTCAGCCGCTCGAAAACGAGCATCGCGTAATCGGCGAACCGGACGGCGGTGTCGCGCGCGGGCCAGCCACCGGCGTCTTCGAGGTGCTGCGGCAGATCCCAGTGGTACAGCGTCAGCCACGGATCGATGCCGTTGTTGAGCAGCTCGTCGACCAGCCTGTCGTAGAAGGCGATCCCGGCGGAGTTGACGCCGCCGCGCCCGCGCGGCTGCACCCGGGGCCAGGAAACGGAGAAGCGGTAGGTGTCGACCCCGAGTTCCTTGATCAGCGCGACGTCGGCGGGCATCCGATGGTAGTGGTCGCAGGCGATCTCTCCGCTGTCGCCGTTGTCGATCGACCACGGGGACTGGGCGTAGGTGTCCCAAATGGACGGTGTTCGTCCGTCTTCGGCGACCGCGCCTTCGATCTGGTAGGCCGAGCTGCCGACCCCCCACCGGAAGCCGGACGGCAGGGTGCCGATGAGGTCGTCTTCCCCGCTCATGACCCCCCTTCCTCCCCGGCTCGCCGCCTTATTTCACCAGTTAATACATGGCGGAGGCTAAGGTCGTGGGGCATCCTGGAAAGGTCCGCCGCCATAAGATGGGTATCCGCATGCCTGCCAAGCGCACCACCGTCCGTGACCTGCGGCGGCACAACCGTTCCCTCCTGCTGTCGAAACTCTACTTCGACGGCCCGCTCAGCCGCCACGAATTGAGCGGTCTGACCGGTTTGAGCGCCGCGACCGTCAGCAATGTGACCGCGGAACTCGGCGAAGAACGCCTCATCACCGAAGCCGGGCTGGTCGAGTCCGACGGTGGCAGGCCACGTGTCCTGCTCCGCGTCGACCCGGCGTACGGCCACGTCGCCGGCGTCGACATCGGCGAGACCGGGGTGAAGGTCGAACTGTTCGACCTCGCCATGAACCGGCTCGCCACCGTCGAACACCCCCTCGCCTCGCCGCGGCCGGACGCGGCCGCCGCCGTCACCCAGGTGGCGTCCGGGCTCCGGGAAGTGATCACGGAATCGGGGATCGACGAGGCGACCGTGCTCGGCGTCGGCGTCGGCGTTCCCGGCACCGTCGAACAGGGCTCGGTCAAACAGGGCACCGTCGAACAGGGTGAGGCCGTCCGCGTGCACGCGCCCACCATCGGCTGGAAAGAGGTCCCGCTGACCGATCTCCTGCGCGCGGAGGGTGTCGGACTGCCGTTGTTCGTCGACAACGGCGCGAAAACCCAGGGCCAGGGGGAAATGTGGTTCGGCGCCGGTCGCGGCGCGCGACACGCGGTGATCGTCCTGATCGGGTCCGGCGTCGGCGCGGCGGTCGTCACCGACGGCACCACCTACCGCGGCTCCACCAGCAGCGCGGGCGAATGGGGCCACACGACGATCGTCTACGGCGGGCAGGAATGCCGCTGCGGATCGCGCGGCTGCCTCGAGTCCTACGTCGGCGCGGAGGGCGTCCTCGCCCGCTATCGCAAGGCACGCGGTGGGAAGGCCAACCAGGACGAGGACGAGCAGACGCAGTTCGCCGCACTGCTGGAGTCGGCGGGCAAGGTCAAGGCGGCGGCCAAGGTGCTGGAGGAGACGGCGGGCTACCTCGGCGCCGGGATCGGCAACCTGATCAACCTGTTCAACCCGGAGCGGATCGTGCTGGGCGGCTGGGCCGGGCTCGCGCTCGGCGAGGAGTACCTGCCCGAGATCCGGCGGGTGGCGGGCGAGCACGCGCTGGCGCACGTGTTCGACCAGACCGAGATCGAACTCGGGCAGCTCGGCCCGGACGCCGTCGCCATAGGAGCCGCCACCCTCCCGGTCGCCGCCCTGCTGGACCAGGGCGCGGACCCGCGGACGGCCGGGTCCAAACGCGGGACGGCCGCCTGAGCCTTAATTCGAGGTCGAAAAATACGTCTTGTCGCAGTGGTAGAGACCATGCATACTTTGTTGCCAGGCACAACAAAGTAGTTTCTGCCTGCGAAGAGAGGCGACAACGATGTCCATCTCCTCCCGTTTTCGCTGGGCGGCACTCCTCGCCGCCGGCGTTCTCCTCGGCTCACTCCCCGCCACCGCACCGGCCCCGGCCGAGGCCGCCGTCATGGCCGCGACCTTCACCGACGACTTCAACGGCCCGGCGGGCGCCGGGATCGACGGCTCGAAGTGGCATTTCGAGACCGGTGACAACGTGAACAACCACGAGCGGCAGTGGTACACGTCCGGGACCAACAACGCGGCGCTCGACGGCCAGGGCAACCTGGTCATCACCGCGAAGAAGGAGAATCCCGGCAACTACAACTGCTGGTACGGGCGCTGCGAGTACACCTCGGCCCGGCTGTCCACGCAGGGCCAGTTCACCCAGACCTACGGCCGGTTCGAAGCGCGGATGAAACTGCCGCGCGGACAGGGGATGTGGCCCGCGTTCTGGATGCTCGGCGCCGACATCGGCAACGTCGGCTGGCCCAACAGCGGCGAGATCGACATCATGGAGAACGTCGGCTTCGAGCCGAACACGGTGCACGGCACCATCCACGGCCCCGGCTACTCCGGCGCGGGCGGTATCGGCGCGGGCTACAACGGCCCGAACTTCTCCGACGACTTCCACACCTACGCCGTCGACTGGGCGCCGAACCAGATCAAGTGGTACGTGGACGGGAACCTCTACCAGACCCGCACCCCCGCGGACCTCAACGGCAACCGCTGGGTGTTCGACCACCCCTTCTACCTGATCCTGAACCTCGCCGTCGGCGGCTACTGGCCGGGTGACCCGAACTCCAGCACCGTCTTCCCGCAGCGTCTCGTCGTCGACTACGTGCACGTCAACTCCAGCGACACCGCCGGGAACACCGGGCGGATCACCGGCATCGGCGGCAAATGCGTCGACGTCGCCGCCGCGAACAGTTCCGACGGCACCCCCATCCAGATCACCGACTGCAACGGCAACGCCGCACAGAACTGGACCATCGGCAGCGACGGCACGATCCGCGCGCTCGGCAAGTGCCTGGACGTCGCGAGCGGCGGCACCGCGGACGGCACGGCCGTGCAACTGTGGGGCTGCAACGGATCCGGCGCGCAGAAGTGGGCGATCAGCGGGGCGCGCGACATCGTGAACCCGCAGTCGAACAAATGCCTCGACGCCACCGGGAACAGCTCGGCGAACGGGACCAGGCTGCAGATCTGGACCTGCGGCGGCGGCGCGAACCAGAAGTGGACGACGCCGTGACTTCGCGTTTCGTCCTCTGAATGCGGTAGTTCGTATCGCCGACTACAGCATCCAGAGGACGAAACGCGTCATTGGGCGCGTTCGGCGTAGGCCTCGACGAGCTGGGTTTCGGCGTCGTCGAGGTACTGCGCGAGGAGCTTTTCGGCACCCATGCCGTCGCCGGCTTCGAGGCGTTCGAGAATCTCCGCGTTGCGCTTGAGGTACGGCTCGTGGAAGCGCCGCGGGTCGGCCATCATGTGGAAGACCAGCCGCAACTCGGCGAGTATGCCGCGCATCAGCTCGTCGATCCGCTCGCTGCCGCTGAGTTCCGCGATGACCGAGTGGAACCGGATGTTCGCGGTGCCGAGGTCCTGCCAGCGTTCACTCCGCTCGGCGAGCCTGCCGTCCTCGACCATCCGCGCAAGCTTCGCGAAGGCCGGCGGCTTCTCCGTCACCGCCCGCACCGCCGAGCACTCGACGACCTTGCGCACCTTGTAGAGGTCGACGACGTCCTCGACCGACAGCATCCGCACGAAGACGCCGCGGTTGAGCTCGTGGGTCAGCAGCCGTTCGTGCGTGAGCAGCCGGAACGCCTCGCGCAGCGTGTTCCGGGAGACGCCCAGCGCCGAGCCGATGTCGTGTTCCGACAGCCGCACGCCGGGCAGGAAGAAGCCTTCCGCGATGCGCGTGCGGAGGACACCCGCGACCCGCTCGGCGGTGCTGGTGCGGCTGATCATGTCCCGGTCCGCTTCGAGTCCTCGCACCGATCCAGGACCACCCTCCGCGATCGTCACGTGACCGATCCTACCTACGCACAAGAGGCCAAGCCAAGGATCATCTTGTGGAATTGTTGAACAATACCTACAGTGGCTACTCATGTGACCCGTGCCACGATGAGATTCACCCTCTGGAGGTGCCGATGAACGCGACAGCCACTACCGAAGACACACGCCCCTTCGCCTGGTTCCGCACGCTCGGTTCGCGAGGCCGCCGGGCCTTCGTCGGCGCGTTCGGCGGGTACGGGCTCGACTCGTTCGACTACCAGACCCTGCCGCTGGGCCTGGCCGCGATCACCGCCTACTACGGCCTTTCCGGCGGCGAGGCGGGCCTGCTCGGCACGACGACGCTGGTCGTCTCCGCGATCGGCGGCATCGGCGCGGGCGTCCTCGCCGACCGCATCGGCCGCGTGCGCACCCTCCAGATCACCATCGCGATGTACACGGTCTTCACCGTGCTCTGCGGGTTCGCGCCGAACTTCGAGACGCTCCTGATCTTCCGCGCCCTGCAGGGTCTCGGTTTCGGTGGCGAGTGGGCCGCCGGCGCCGCGCTGGTGGCGGAGTACTCGCAGGCCCGCTACCGCGGCCGGACCGTCGCCTTCGTGCAAAGCGCGTGGGCGGTCGGCTGGGCGCTGTCGGTCGTCGTCTACACGGTGGTCTTCAGCATCTGGAGCCCGGACATCGCGTGGCGCGTCATGTTCTGGACCGGCGTCATCCCCGCGCTGCTGGTGCTGTGGGTCCGCCGCAACGTCCAGGACGCGCCCGTCGCGGAAGCGGCTCGCGCCACCAAGAAGGAACGCGGTTCGCTGGCGGGCATCTTCAAGCCGGACCTGCTGCGCACGACGTTCTTCGCCGCGCTGCTCGCGACCGGCGTCCAGGGCGGCTACTACACGCTCGCGACCTGGCTGCCGAGCTACCTCAAGACCACCCGCGGCCTCACCGTCATCGGGACCGGCGGCTATCTCGCGTTCCTGATCTCCGGCGCCTTCATCGGCTACATCACCGGCGGCTATCTCACGGATCTCTTGGGCCGCAAGAAGACCTTCCTGCTGTTCTCGGTGCTCTCGGCGTGCCTCATCGTCGCCTACACGCAGATCCCGGCGGGCGCGAACACGCTCGTGCTGTTCCTCGGCTTCCCGCTCGGGTTCTCGATGTCCGCGATCTTCAGCGGGTTCGGCGCGTTCCTCGCGGAGCTGTACCCGTCGGCGCTGCGCGGGACCGGGCAGGGCTTCACCTACAACCTCGGCCGGGCCATCGGCGCGACCTTCCCCGCCGTGGTCGGCTTCCTCGGCGCGGGCGGCGCGATGGTGTTCGGCGCGGTCGGCTACGGCATCGCCGTGCTGGCGCTGCTCGGCCTTCCCGAGACTCGCGGCCGCGAACTTCTGTGACGACAATCGGAGGAGGAGGCACCGCGATGACCACTTTCGACGAACCGGCGACGTTGTCCCCCGGCGAGGCCCGCGTCCTGTTCCGCGCGGGCACGGCCCGCCCGACCACCGGCTGGGCGAACGGGTTCACCCAGACCAACCTGATCGCCGTCCCCGAGGACTGGGCCTACGACGTCCTGCTGTTCTGCCAGCGGAACCCGCAGCCCTGCCCGGTGCTCGACGTCAGCGATCCCGGCGATCCGTCGACGCGGCTGGCGCCCGGCGCGGACCTGCGCACCGACCTGCCGCGCTACCGCGTCTGGCAGAACGGCGTGCTGTCCGGCGAGATCCCGGACGCGAGCGGGCTGTGGCGCAGCGACATGGTCGCGTTCTCGATCGGCTGCAGCTTCACCTTCGAAGCCGCGCTGGCCGCGGAAGGCATTCCGTTGCGGCACGTCGACCAGGGCCGCAACGTGGCGATGTACAAGACGAACCGCGAATGCGTCCCGGCCGGGCGGCTGCACGGGCCGATGGTGGTCTCGATGCGGCAGATCCCCGAATGCCGCATCGACGACGCCGTGCGCGTCACCCGGGGAATGCCGGCCGTGCACGGGGCGCCCGTGCACATCGGCGACCCCGCGGCGCTCGGCATCACTGATCTCGGCGAGCCCGATTTCGGGGACCCGGTCGACGCGAAACCAGGTGACGTGCCGGTGTTCTGGGCGTGCGGCGTGACCCCGCAGGCGGCGCTGATGGCCTCGCGGCCGCCGTTCGCGATCACGCACGCGCCGGGCTACATGTTCGTGACCGACAAACTCGACAGTGAGTTCAGGGTGGCCTGATGGATCTCGGCAGCATGGATCTCAACAGCGATCTCGGCGAGGGTTTCGGCGCCTGGAAGATGGGCGACGACGACGCCATGCTCGACATCGTCACCAGCGCGAACGTCGCTTGCGGCTTCCACGCCGGCGACCCGTCGGTGATGCGGCGCGTCTGCGAACGCGCGGCGGAGCGGGGTGTCGTCATCGGCGCCCACGTCGCCTACCGCGATCTGGCCGGGTTCGGGCGGCGGGCGATGGACGTCGCCCCCGCCGACCTGGCCGACGACGTGCTCTACCAGATCGGCGCGCTCGACGCGTTCGCCCGCGCGGCGGGGACGCGGGTGCGGTACGTCAAGCCGCACGGCGCGTTGTACAACACGGCCGCGGTGGATCCGGAGCAGGCGGCCGCGGTGGTCGAGGGGATCCGGCGGTTCCATCCCGGACTCGCGCTGCTGTGCCCGCCGGGGTCGGAAATGGCCAAGCAGGCCGGAAAAGCCGGGTTCCCCGCGTACGCCGAAGCCTTCGCAGACCGCGCGTACACGCCCGAAGGTCTGCTCGTCTCCCGGAAACTGCCGGGCGCCGTCCTCCACGACGCCGACGAGGTGGCCGAACGGGCGGTCGCGATGGCGGCCACCGGCAAGGTCGTCGCCGTCGATGGAACGGAATTGGCCCTTCAGCCGCATTCGCTCTGCGTACACGGTGACACGCCCGGCGCCGTCGAACTGGCGCAGCGGATCCGCGCGGGGCTCGGCGCGTCCGGTGTCCGCATCGGACCTTTCGTCGAGGCCGCGTGATGCGGGTGCTGCCCTACGGGGCGCGTGCGGCCATGGTCGACTTCGACGATCCGTCGGAGGTGCTCGGGCTGCACGCCTCCCTGGAGCAGGACCCGCCGGACGGTGTCGTCGAGCTCGTCCCGGCCGCGCGGACCCTGCTCATCCGGTTCGACCCGGGCCGGACCCACCACGACCGGCTCGCCTGCGACGTCCTCGATCGGTCCACAGTGGACATCGCCCCGCGCGAAGCCGCCGAGATCGTCGTGCCGGTGCGCTACGACGGCCCGGATCTGGCCGACGTCGCGGCCGCCACCGGCATGTCGGCGGAAGCGGTCGTCCGGCGGCACGAGGACGGGACCTACGTCTCGGCGTTCTGCGGTTTCGCCCCGGGTTTCGCCTACCTGACCGGCCTCGACCCCGCGCTGCACCTGCCGCGCCGGACGAGCCCTCGCACCCGGGTGCCCGCCGGTTCGGTCGCGATCGCGGGCGAGTACACGGCGGTGTACCCGAACGCCTCGCCCGGCGGCTGGCAGCTGATCGGGCGGACCACGCTGCCGGTGTGGGACGTCGAACGGGACCCGCCGAACCTGCTGGCACCGGGTACGCGGATCCGGTTCACTTCATGACCGCGAAGATCGAAGTGGTCCGTCCCGGGATCTTCGCCACCGTGCAGGATCTCGGGCGGCCCGGCCTGGCCGCGATCGGCGTCGGCCGGTCCGGCGCCGCCGACCGCAGTTCGCTGCGGCTGGCGAACCGTCTGGTCGGGAACCCCGAGGGCAACGCCGCGCTGGAGTGCGTGCTGGGCGGCCTCGTCCTGCGGTTCTCGGCCCCGGCGACCGTCGCCGTCACCGGCGCGCCCTGCTCGATCACCGTCGGCGCGCGGGCCGCCGGCCCCGGCTCGCCGATCCCGGTGGGCCCCGGCGACGAACTCGTTCTCGGCACGGCCTCCCGGGGTTTGCGGTGCTATGTCGCGGTGCGTGGCGGCATCGACGTCCCTCCGGTACTGGGCGCGCGGGCGACGGACACCCTCGGCAAGCTCGGCCCGCCCGTGCTTTCAGCCGGGATGACCTTGCCGGTGGGGCAGCGGGTGCTGGCCCACCCCGGGGTGGATCTCGCTCCTCGTGCCCCGCTTGCCGATGTCCCGGTTCTGCGGGTCACCCCGGGACCTCGGGTCCCGTGGTTCGTCCCCGGCGCACTGTCCACTTTGGTCTCTTCCGGTTACGTCGCCACCGCCGACGTCGATCGGGTGGGCGTGCGACTCGATGGCCCTGTCCTGTCGCGGGCCCGGGAGGGCGAGTTACCACCCGAGGCCGCCGTGCCCGGCGCATTGCAGATTCCTCCTTCGGGTCAGCCGATCCTGTTCCTCTCCGACCATCCGGTGACCGGGGGCTATCCGGTGATCGCGGTCGTGGAGGAAGCGGATCTGGATCTGGCCGCTCAAGTGCGGCCAGGACAACGGGTGCGGTTCCGGCTCGGTTGAGAGCGCAAGCAGGCGACTACTTGCGGGGACGGTCGGCCTATGCCCTGAGGTGCATCGTGTTGCGGCGGGGCTCTCCTGTCGGGTCGAGGTACGCGGGGGCGGTGAATTCGGGGAGTCCGTCTTGGGCGATCTGGACTTTCCATTCGCTGTGGTGGATCAGCCGGTGGTGTTTGGTGCAGAGGAGTACGAGGTTGTCGATTTTCGTTTCTCCGTGGTGTCGCCAGAAAACAATGTGGTGGGCGGTACAGCGTGGAACGGGCATGTCGCACCCCGGGAACGCGCAGCCTCCGTCGCGGATCGTGAGTGCGTACTTCTGAGCTAACGACACTGTTCGTTTTGAGCGGCCGATGTCGAGGGGTTCGCCCGCGGTGCCGAGAACACCGGGTCGCACGCGGGCGTCGCAGGCGAGGATGTGGGTGGCTTCCCCCGCTTGGCCGGGGAGATTTCGGCTGGTGGTCTTGAGCCGGACGTAGTCGGTGAAGGCGTCGCCGTAGCGTTCGGCTTGGGTGCGGGGGTCGCGGACTCCGTCGATGGCCTTGTGGGGTTTGGCCATCGGGTCCAGGTCGGATTTCAGTCGTGCGTAGGTTTCCAGGTCCAGGGTGGCTTTGAGGCCGAGCGTGCCGTCGCGGTGCTTGACGAACCGCAACTCCGGCCGGACATCCTTCGGGTCCTCGTTGCGCGGCTCTTTCCCGTCCGGATCGAGCTTGTCCAGGAGCCGTCGCCCGGCGCGGGCGATGCTCCGCGGCCCGGCATGACGAGCGAGGTCGACGAGAATCTTCTCCCCGCCCCGCACCTCCTCCTCCGGCACGAACGACGGGATCCGGGCGAGAGTGCGGATGATCGCGTCGATCTGCGACCCACCGATCGCGCCCTCCGCCGAAGCCTCAGCAGTCAGAGGCGCCAAAGGCGGAACAGGATCACCACCGACAGACGGACCGGGATACAACGCCAGCACCCGATCCGCCCGAGCCTTGGCCTCCTTCTCCGTCACATGGAAGTCCTCGTAAATCATCGCCGCCAACGTCGAATGCCCGCTACATCCCCGAACCCCGCGCGTATTGATCTCCGCGAGAATCGCGTTCTGCTCCGCATCCAGCTGACGCTTGAGGACTTCCAATTCCTGCTTACGGGCATGCAACACAGCCGTGTCGACACGCCACCACTCGATGCGCGTCGTCTGGGATCTGTCGCTGCCGGCCACGAAAACAACGCTACTCGCGGTCGAACATTTGTTCTATCGCACGTTTATGTGACACGTGAACTTGCTATTCCTTTCGTATGACGGTGGCCGCGGGCCGTGTCTCGCCTGCCTCGATCCGCTGGTGGTGCCAGCGCTACCAGTCGGCGTCCGGCCGCCACCAGCACGGTTCGGGGGGCTCGCCTGATGGTCACGAGCACGGTGGACGACGAGGCTGGACCCGATCGATCCGAAGTCCTCGAACAAGGGAAAAGTATGTCGAGAGTGGGTTCCTTGCGCCGCAACCTGATCCGTGCCGCCGGTGTCGCGCTGGTGGGTTCCGCCTGCGCGCTCGCGGTGCCCGGGAGCGCCGGCGCCGTGGTGAACGGGAAGGATTCCACCGAGCGCTACGAGTTCATGGCCTCGATCCCGGAGGTCGTGCCCGAGATGAACAACGCCAAGGGTGTCTGCGGTGCGGTGCTGGTCCATCCGCAGTGGGTGGTGACCGCGGCGCATTGCGTCGACCCGGGACGCAACCCGGCCAGGCCGGAAGGGACGGTCCGCATCGGCAGCCAAGGGCGGACCTCCGGCGGCTCGGTCCGCACGATCGACCGCTGGGTGCGCCACCCGGGCTACGAACCGGGCGCGCCGAACAAGAACGACATCGCGTTGGTGCGCCTGGACCGCCCGGTCTACCAGCAGCCGATCCGGATCGCCGATCGTCCCGGCCCGCCCGGCACGCCGACCCGTTTGATGGGCTTCGGCACCACGGTCGACACCGCCGACCTGACCAAGGTGGTGTTCCCCGAACGGCTCCAGGAACTCGACACCCGCCGCGGAGCGGTGTCCGAATGCTCGCCCGGCTACGCGGACCGGACCCGGCTGTGCACGATCAGCCGCAAACGTGACGCGATGGCGTGCATGGGCGACTCCGGCGGGCCTCAGGTCCAGCGCGGGAAGGGCGGCCGATGGGAGCTGATCGGCGTCACCTCCGGCCCCGGCGACGACGACGTGCCCTGCGCCAACGGTCCCGGCCTCTACACCAGCGTGCCCGCCTACGCCGGCTGGATCCACCGCACCATCCACGAACACAACTGACCTCCCGTCCCCGCTCGAGTCGGCACGTACCCGTGGCCGACTCGAGCGGGATCGTGGTGTCCAGACTGAGCTGGATCCGGTCGGATGCCAACCAAGAGCGGACGCCACGCGTCTTCGTGACTGTGATCAGCAACAGAGAGCTCTCCTGGAACGGGTGTGTCAATGGCCGGGATCTCGGCGGGCTGGGACGGACCAGGCCGCACGCGGTGGTCCGGATGGAGGCGCCGACGCGGTTGAGCGAGGCCGGGTGGGCGGCGGCTTGGGCGTATGGGGTCCGCACCGTGGTCGATCTGCGCGATCCCGACGAGCGCGAGCCGGACCACGCGCCGAGACCGGCAGGGATCACGACCGTTCATGCCCCGCTGGATCCGGTCGGCACCCCGTTCTACGAACGCTGGCAGAAGATCGATCACTTGGCCTCACCGCTGCACTACCCGGCGATGCTGGCCGAACACCCCGAGCGGGTGATCACCGCCGTCCGGGCGATCGCCAACGCCGCGCCGGGGTGCGTGGTGTTCCACTGCGCCGGCGGCAAGGACCGGACCGGGCTGCTCGCCCTGGTGTTGCTCGCGTTGGCCGGAGCGGCGCCGGAGGAGATCATCGCCGACTATCTCCTGACCTACGAGCGGATGAAGCAGCGGCACGACGAGCTCGGTTTCCGTGATCAACTGGCCGCGGTGACCGACCTTGTCGCGGCCCGCGACACCACCATCGAAGCGTCGCTGACCTCGACGATCACGTCGTTGACGATGCCGGGATACCTTCTCGACAACGGCCTGTCCGATGCCGAGCTCACCGCCCTGCGCGCCCGACTGACCACGCGCTCCTAAGAAGGAAGTCCCGAGACCCGCAGCGTGATGTTCAACCGCCCTGCCAACCCCAGCTCCGGATCAGCGGTCCCCGGCGACACCCGCGGCACCCCGTGGAAAGCCAGCCGCGACTCCCCGCCGAACACGAACAGATCCCCCGACCGCAGATCCACGTCCGTGTACGGCCGCCCGCGGTCCGTCGTGTTCCCGAACCGGAAAACGCACGCGTCCCCCAGGCTCAGCGACACGACGGGCTCCAGCGAGGCCTCGTCCTTGTCCTGGTGCATCCCCATCTTCGCGGCGGAGTCATAGAAGTTCACCAGCGCGATGTCCGGCTCATACGACGAAGACCCGTGAGCATCGGCGACGGCCCGCCGGCCGAGATCGCCCAGCCAGCCGGGAAACGGGAGCACCGGCGAGCCGTCGTCGGTCACCTTCGAGTACCGGTACGGGTGCCAGTGCCAGCCGAGACAGACCGTCCGCACCGACATGACGCCGCCGTTCGGCAAGCGCGTCCGCCGGTAGCCACGCCAGCCGCGACAGGCTTCGACCAGCCGTCGTTGCTCGTCGAAATCGAGCCAGTCGGGCACGTGCACGGCACCGGGGGCGACTTCGGCACGCGGGCGAGGGATCAGCGCGTCCACGGGTCGAGTTTGCCAGGGCGCGCGCCGACGAGCCGGTGGCCCCGCACCATGACACCGGCCGCGGCGAACCGGCTCAGCACACGCTGGACGAAACGCGGCCGAGGCGGGGCATGCCTGACAGTCACGGCGGAAAAGCTGCCATAACCTGCCACGGGAAACCACCTTTCGGATTACTCCGATCGGCGGGTTGACCGTAAGGCGTACACCCGGTTACCGCGCGAATTCGACCACCGTCACCCCGGCCTGGGCGGGCACCGGGTCGTTCATCGCCGCCAGCACCGCGGGGACGTCGTCGAGGCCGACCCGTTTGCCGATCATGGCCTCCAGGTCGATCCCGGCGGTCTCCACCACCCGCAGCATCTCGGGGTATTCGTGCGCTTGCAGTCCGTGGATGCCGACGATCTCCAGCTCCCCGCCGATCACCCGGTGCATCGGGATCGGCGCGATGCCCTGCGCGGGCGGCATCAGCCCGGCTTGGACGTGCCGTCCCCGCTTCCGGAGGCTGCCGACCGAAGCCGCGCAGGTGGTCGGCGAGCCGAGGCAGTCGAGGGAGACGTGCGCGCCACCGCCGGTCAGCTCCCGAACGTGAAGAGCGACGGCTTCGTGGCCTTCGAACGCGGACGGATCGACGGCCGACGCCGCCCCCATCCGCGTCGCCAGCGCCCTGGCCTGCGGAGACGGGTCCACGGCGACGACCGACGCACCGGCCGCGACGGCCAGCAGGATCGCCGAGACACCGACGCCTCCGCAGCCGTAGACCGCGACCCATTGCCCGGGCCGGACCCCGCCTTGGCGCAGCACCGCCCGGAACGCCGTCCCGAACCGGCAGCCCAGCGCCGCCGCCTCGGCCGAAGACAGCGAGTCCGGCAGCGCCACGAGGTTGACCTCGGCGTTTTCCAGGGCGACGTACTCGGCGAACGAGCCCCAGTGGGTCGCGCCCGGCTGGAACTCGCGGTCGCAGATCTGCTGGTCACCGGCCGCGCACTGGGCACAGGTGCCGCACGCGCAGACGAACGGCACCGTCACCCGGTCACCCACCGACCAGCCGCGGACACCCTCGCCGAGCGACGCGATCCGGCCGGCGAGTTCGTGCCCGGCGACGTGCGGCAGCGTCACCGACGTGTCGTGTCCCTGCCAGGAGTGCCAGTCGCTGCGGCACACCCCGGTCGCCTCGACGGCGATCACCACCCCGCCCGGCGGCGCGGACGGATCCGGCACCTCGCGTACCTCGGGCAGCACCCCGAACTCCTCGAAGACGACCGCCCGCACCGGCTCTCCTCTACGGTCCCGTGTCCCGGCTCCGCTGCGTCACCAGGCCCTCGCCGGGCACCGTACACCGGGCCGCACGTCCGCGTGGCGGCCCGAGAAGGCGGGACAGGGACTCCGGCGGCACCCCGAGGATCTCTTCGAGATTCTTGAGCACCAGCAGGGATTCCGGTCGTTCGGGACGGCAGCGGCCGGACTGCCAGTGGCTCAGCGTCGCGAGACTGACCGAGCACCCCCGCCCTCTCAGCCGGTACCGGATCCGGTCGAGACCGAGACCCCTTGCCCTGATCGCCGCTCTGAGGGCGTCCGCGAACGGCCCGGTCTCCAGCAGCCGCCTGAGTTCACGTCCTTCCGCCACCCCCCGGTCGATGGTGTGTGTCCGCTGACCGGTCATCGTCATCGCCTTCGCACGCTCGCTTAGCCACCCGGAATAGCGCAGCCTAGGCGCGGGAACACATGATCGGAAGGGCCTTAGATCACTCATCCGCACGGCATGTGGGTGACCTGCGCGGAATTCGAATTATGCAGAGACGTAGGGAAAATTCCCACCGGGCGAGCCGCCCGAAATGTGTCCACAGTGGACACGGCCGGTCAGCGCAGCGCGACCGACAGCGCCTGCGCGATCTCCTTACCGATCGCGTGCGTCGCCGCGTCCGGCGGCGAACCGACCTTGACCACCATCGGGCCGCCGAACGGCTGGCGCTCGACGACCTCGATCCGTTCGCCGAGCCCGATCGAATGCTCGGTCAGGTAGCGCAGGAGCTCCGGGTCGGTGTCCCAGACGCGGACGATCTCGCCGACCGCGCCGGGCGGGAGGTCGTCGAGGATGCGCATCGGCATCTCCTCGACGCTGCCGTCGGGGGCGGGGATCGGGTCGCCGTGCGGGTCGCGGACCGGGTTGCCGAGTTTCGCCGCGATCCGCTCGACGAGCCTGTCCGACACCGCGTGTTCGAGCGCGTCGGCCTCGGCGTGCACCTCGTCCCAGGTGTAGCCGAGTTCGGACACCAGGTACGTCTCGATCAGCCGGTGGCGGCGGAGCACCGAACGGGCGAGCTGCCTGCCTTCGGTGGTCAGCTCGATCCCGCGGTACGGGACGTGCGCGACCAGCCCCAGCTGGGACAGCTTGGTGACCATGCCGGACGCCGAGGACGGGCTGACCTCCAGCCGTCCGGCCAGCGACGTGTTGGTGACGGCCTCACCGCGCTCCACCAGCCCGTAGATCACCCGGACGTAGTCCTCCACCGACGACGACCTGCGGTTCGCCCCTTCACCCATGGGTGCGAGTTTACGGCTTGCCGCTTGGCCGTGACTCACCCAGCGTGCGGTCGCCAGCGGTACCGGATCCAGCCGGGGACGGGGTCGGCGCCGAGCTGGGCGTAGAACGCCTCACCCTTCTCGTTGCCCTCCTGCATGTCCCATTCGACCCGCCCGGGGGTCCGCGCGCTCAGCTCGTCGAGCAGCTCCCGGCCGAGGCCGAACCGGCGGTGTTCCGGGCGCACGAAGAGGTCGTCGAGCCAGATCCCCGGCCTGGCCTCCCAGGTGGAGAAGTTCCAGCTGCAGAAGGCGAAGCCCGCGACCTTGCCCGGTTCGCCCGGCGGGGTGGCGAGCAGCACCCACGCCTTCGGATCGGGTCCGAAGAGGAATCCGGCCATCTCCTGGCGGTCCAGCTTCAGATCGTGTTTGTCCTCGTAGACCGCGTGCTCCTCGATGAGCGCGCAGATCTCCTCGATGTCGTCCGCGACGGCGTCCCGTACCGGCATCAGTCTCAGCTCCGTTCGTAGACGAGGTCGCCGCCGACGGCGGTGGCGACGACGTGGATCGAATCCAAAGTGGACTCGTCGGTCGGGTCGGCCGAGAGGACGGCGAAGTCCGCGAGCTTGCCGACCTCCAGCGTCCCCAGGTCCTTCTCGGCGAAAGCGGCGTACGCGGAGCCGTAGGTGTACGCGCGCAAGGCTTCGGCGGGGGTGAGCCGCTCGTCGGGCCCCAGCACCACACCGGACGCGGTCTTCCGCCGCACCATGTCGGCCAGCGCGAGCAGCGGCGCGCCCTCGACGACCGGGCGGTCGGAGCTGGCGGGGAGCACGCATCCCGCGTCGAGCAGGCTCTTGAGCCGGTAGCACCACGGTTCGCGCTCGGGGCCGAGCGCGGCGCGCATCCCGTCGCCGATCTCGTTGACGAACCGGCCCTGCGGCGACGCGATCAGCCCCAGCGACGCCAGCCGCTCCAGCTCCTCGGGCCGCAGCACCGCGCAGTGCTCGATGCGGTGCCGGTGATCGGGCCGCGGGTCTGCCTTCAACGCGGCTTCGTAGGCGTCGAGGACGACGGTGATCGCGCGGTCGCCGATGGCGTGCGTCGCGATCTGCCAGCCGGCCTTGTGCGCGGCGGCGATCGTCCTGGCGATCTCGTCCTCGGGCACCTGGAAGTAGCCGACGTTGTCCGGTTCGCCCGCGAAGGGCTCGTGCATCGCGCAGGTCCGGCCGATCAGCGAACCGTCGGCGAACAGCTTCATCGCGCCGATCCGCAGCCATTCGTCGCCGAACCCGGTGCGCATCCCCAAGTCAAGCCCGAAGCCCGCACCGGCGTCGAGGTCGTGGAGCACGCTCGCCGCGACCATCACCGTGCTCCGCACCCGCAGCACTCCGCGATCGCGCGCGACCTGGTAGGCGGCCAGTTCGGCGGGTGTCTCCCCCACGAGACCCCCGCCGATCCCGGCCTCCTGGACACTCGTGATGCCCTCGGCCAGGTAGCGCTCACTCGCCCTGTCCAGTCCCCGGACGACCCGCTCGACCGGCGTCGGGTAGGTCAGCGGCCGCAGCATGAGCTGGGCCTGCTCCCGCAGCAGGCCGGTCGGCGAGCCGTCGCCGTCGCGGACGACGTCACCGCCCACCGGCACGTTCCCCAGGTCCAGCCGCTCCAGGACCGCGGAGTTGACCACGGTCATGTGCCCGGACGTGTGCTTGAGCCGCACGAGATGTCCCGGCGCCGCGCGATCCAGCCCCTGCCTGGTCGGATGGCCGCCCACGAGCTTGTTCTGGTCGTAGCCGCTGCCGATGATCCAGCCGCCCGGCGGGGTCTCCGCCGCACGCCGGGCGACGGCGTCGTACACCTCTTCGACGCTACGGCAATCCGACAGCGCGACGTCGTCGAGCGCCATGCCGAACCAGGCCATGTGGTTGTGCGCGTCATGGAATCCGGGCACCACCACAGAGCCGCCGAGGTCCACTCGCTTCCTTGCGGAAAGCGCCGCCGCATCGTGTCCCAGCGCCACGATTCGTCCGTTCAGCGCCGCCAGCGCTACGGATTCCCCCGTTCCGGTGAGGAACCGGGCGTTCTCGTAAACCGTGTCGACCCGCATGGATTCGACCCTATCGATCGATCGATCGGTCGTCTAGGCTCGGCGTCATGAGCACCGTGGACTACGCACTCGACGACGGCATCGCAGTGATCTGGCTGAACCGCCCCGAACGGCTGAACGCGGTGGTCGCCGAACTGGTCGACGACCTGCTGGAGGCGCTCGACGCGGCCGCCAAGTCGGACGCGCGGGCCGTCGTGCTCGCCGGCCGCGGGCGCGCGTTCTGCGCGGGTCACGACCTCAAGGAGCCCACCCCCGAGGGTGATTCACGCCCGCGGCTCGACCGGCTACAGGACGTGACGCGCCGCCTGCGTGGCCTGCGCCAGCCGGTCATCGCCGCGGTCCACGGCTACGCGATCGGCGCGGGCGCCGAGTTCGCGATGGGCTGCGACCTGATCCTCGCCGCGGACGACGCGGTGTTCGCCTTCCCCGAGGTCTCGCTCGGGCTGAGCGTCACGGGCGCGGCGTCGCGGCTGCTTCCGCTGCTGGTCGGCCCGCTGAAGGCCAAGGAGCTCCTGCTGCTGGGCGAACGCGTGAGCGGCACCGAGGCGTACGAGCTCGGCCTGGTCAACGCCGTCCTGCCCGCCGACGACCTGATGGACACCGCGCTCGACTGGGCGGCCAGGATCGCCGCCCATCCGGCGGCCGCGGCCACGATGGCCAAACGCGCCCTCGATTCCGGCATCGACAGCTCACTCGACGCCGCGCTCGAACTGGAGGTCAGCCACGCGCTGATCACCGAGCACTCCGCCGAGGTCGCCGCGTCGGCCGAGGCCTTCCGGAGCCGGACGTGACCCCGCTCGCCGGGATCGACACCCTGCTCGGGCTGACCACCCGCGCCGCCGCGCTCTGGCCGGACAGGACGGCGTGGATCTTCGACTCCACCGGCGAAAGCTTCACGTTCGCCGAAGTCGACGCGCGCAGCACGGAGTTCGCCCGCGCGCTGCTGGACCTCGGCGTGCGGCCGGGCGACCGGGTCGCGGTGATGCTGCGCAACCAGCCCGAGTTCCCGTTGCTGTGGCTGGCACTGGCCAAGATCGGCGGGGTGCTCGTGCCGGTCAACACCGGGTACCGCGAATTCGACGGTGCCCACGTACTCCGGCATTCCGGTGCCAGGTTCGCCGTCGCCGCCGAAGAATTCCTGGAGCTGCTGACCAAGATCGCGCCGGAGACCTCGCTGGAACGCGTACTCACGCCGGGCGAACTCACCGACCCCGGCGGCACCCCGGCTTTCGGGAGCGAGGCCGAACGCCCGATCAACATCCAGTACACCTCCGGCACCACGGGCGCTCCCAAGGGCTGCGTGCTGCCGAACCGGTACTGGACGACCCTGGCGATCAGCCTGGCGACGGACTTCCCCGCCGTCGGCGCGGACGACGTCATCCTGACCGCGCAGCCGTTCCACTACATCGATCCACAGTGGAACGTCGCGCTGGGGCTCGCGGGCGGCGCGACGCTGGTGGTGCTCGACCGGTTCCATCCGTCCACGTTCTGGGAGAAGATCCGCGAACACGGCGTCACCTGGTTCTACTGTCTCGGCCTGATGCCCACCCTCCTGGTGCGCCAGCCGGAAAGCGAGCTGGACAAGGCGCATCGGGTCCGCGCGATCTGCGCGTCGGCCATCCCGCGCGACCAGCACGCGGCGCTCGAAGCACGCTGGGGCGCGCCGTGGTACGAGGCATTCGGCATGACCGAGACCGGCGGCGACATCCGGATGTACCCGGCGGATCACGAAGAGACCGTCGGCACCGGCTGCCTCGGCAGGCCCGCGCCCACCCGTGAGGTGATGATCGCGGACGCGGATGGGAAACCCTTGCCGCGCGGGGAGACCGGTGAGCTGCTGATCCGCGGGGTCGGCCTGATGCACGGCTACCACGACGACGTCGAAGCGACCAGGCGCGCGTTCGACGGCGGCTGGTTCCACACCGGCGATCTGGCCACAATGGACGAACAGGGCCGCGTGTACTACGTGGGCCGCACCAAGGACATGATCCGCCGCAGCGGCGAGAACATCTCCGCCGACGAGGTCGAACGGGCGTTGCAGCTGCATCCGGCGGTCAAGCTCGCCGCCGTCATCGCGGTGCCGGACGAGATCCGGGGCGAGGAGGTCAAGGCGTACCTCGTCCTCGAAGAAAACGAAGGACACCGCTGCGAACCGGCCGAACTGGCGGAATTCTGCTCGGCGAAACTCGCCTATTTCAAGGTCCCCCGGTTCTGGGCCTTCGCGGCGGAACTGCCGATGACACCGTCGGAACGGGTCGCCAAGGGCGAGCTGAAGAAAGCGGAAGACCTTCGCGCCGGATCTTGGGACAGGACCACGGAAACATGGCTCTGAACATGGACTCTCGGCGGGAAAAAGAACCTCGAGTCGTGAACACCCGCGAAAGAGTCCGGCAGGCGGCGGTGAAATTGTTCGCCGCCAAGGGGTTCCATGGCACCGGGATCCGGGATCTCGCGCAGGAGGCGGAGCTTTCGTCCGCCAGCCTGTACCACTACATGGGCACCAAAGAGGATCTGCTGGTGACCATCATGAACGAGTCGCTGCGGCGGCTGCTCGACGCGGCGCAGCAGGCGACCGCCGGGCTCGCCGATCCCGTGTCCCGGCTCGGATCCCTGGTGGCCCTGCACGTGCTCGCGCACGCGATCCAGCCGGACGACACCCGCGTGGTGGACAACGAGGTCCACGCGCTCACCCCCGGCGCCAGGGCCGGCGTCGTCGGGCTGCGCGACGCCTACGAAAGGCTGTGGGCGGACGCCATCGAAGACGGGGTGACGGCCGGCGTCTTCCACACCGATCAGCCTTCGGTCACCAGGCTCGCACTGGTGGAGATGTGCAGCGGGGTCGCGCGCTGGTATTCGCCGAGCGGGCCGCTCACCCTCGATCAACTGGCCTCGCATTACGCGGAACTGGCGCTGCGGGCGCTGGCCTGTGAACGCCATCTTGACGTCGCGGCGTTGCAAAACTGCCGTGAAGTGGTCTCGGGAGTGTGGCGAGTGCCCGTTTAACGCCGACTCATACCTTGTACGCCTTGCTCAGACGGCTTCTCTGGGGGACGCTCGAAGGGTGACTGAGCAAACGATCCAACTCGAACTGGACGACTCGGGTCTCTCGCCGGCGTTGCCGGTGCCTTCGAACCCCCGTGATCAGGTGCAGGACGTCCCCTACCGCCCGGTGGGCTTCCGTGACGACGACCTGCCCACGGCCCTCGAACGGTGCGCGACATGGCTACGCCAGGCTCAGGAGTGGCTCGGGGAACCGGTCGATGTGCTGGCCGTCCATCTCGACTACGACGACCGCAAGGGTTCGCCCTACTACGACGTCAAGCTTCTCTGCAACGAGGAGGACCTGGCCGGGGTCCCGATCGCGATGCGGAGCCAGAAGTAAGTAGTCCCCTGATGTGATGAACGGGACTTTCCTGGCGAAAACTGCCGGGAAAGTCCCGTTCATCCCAGGTGTCAGCCCAAAGTGCCGCCGACCTTGACGTGCCCCTTGAGCAGGTTGCGTGCGATGGTCCGGCGCTGGATCTCGTCGGTGCCCTCGTAGATCCGCAGCAGCCGCAGTTCCCGGTACCACCGCTCGACCGGCAGTTCCCGCGTGTAGCCCATTCCGCCGTGGATCTGCAGGACGCGGTCGACGATCTCGTTCGCCTTCACCCCGCCGTACAGCTTCGCCATCGACTGCGCGTGCCGCGAGTCCAGCTTCTGGTCGACCTGCCAGGCGGCGTGCAGCACCAGCCAGCGCAGCGCCTCCAGTTCGGTGCCGGAGTCCGCGATCATCCACTGGATGGCCTGGCGCTCGGCGATCTTCTGCCCGAACGTCTCCCGCGTGTTGGCATGTTCGATGGCCATCGAGATCAGCCGCTCGCACGAGCCGATCGCCCGGGCGGGCAGCAGGTAGCGGCCCGCCCCGATCCACTGCATGGCCAGGTCGAAGCCGTGGCCGAGCTCGCCGAGGATCTGCGTCTCCGGCACGCGGACGTCCTCGAAGACCAGCGCCGCCGGGCCCCATTCGCCCATGGTGTCGATGTATTCGGACTTCCAGCCCGCGTCACGGTCGACGAGGAAGCAGGTGACGCCGCCGTTCGCACCCTTCTCCGGATCGGTGATCGCGAAGACCATCACGAAGTCGGCCTCGTTGCCGCCGGTGATGAAGGTCTTCTCGCCGTTGATGACCCAGTCGGTGCCGTCCTTGCGGGCGGAGGTCCGGATGGCCTTGGCGTCCGAACCCGCGCCGGGTTCGGTGATCGCGAAGCACGACTTGCGTTCGCCCGAGATCGTCGGGAGCAGGTAGCGCTCCTTCTGCTCATCGTTGGCGTAGTACAGGATGTTGTCCGCTGCGCCGCCGAAGCGGAACGGCACGAACGTGCGGCCGAGTTCGGCCTCCAGCAGCGCGGTCATCACCGCGGAGAGGCCCATGCCGCCGTACTCCTCCGGCGTCTGCGCACCCCAGAAGCCGGACTCCTTGGCCTTGAGCTGCAGCTCGCGCAGCTCCTCACCGGTGAGCCCCGGCTGACCGGCGCGTTCGCGGCGAAGTACCTCCTGCTCGCGCGGCATCAGGTCCCGCTGGACGAACGTGCGGACCCAGTCGCGCACCTCGCGTTCCTCGACGCTGAGAGAGAAATCCATGGTCAGCCCGCTCCTGTTCGGCATTGACTAAGCGCTCGCTTAGCTCAGGGTACCGCTTCGGTTGTCGTTCGCCGAGAAACTGTCATAAGTTTTCGCAACCTGTTCTCGTCTCGTTGAAGGGCACCCATGAGCACGCAGGAACCCGCGGCGAAGCGGGACCGGACCCATTACCTCTACATCGCCGTCATCGCGGCCGTCGGTCTCGGCATCGCGGTCGGCATCCTGTTCCCCGAGGTCGGCAAGGAACTGAAGCCGCTCGGGACCGGGTTCGTGAACCTGATCAAGATGATGATCTCGCCGATCATCTTCTGCACGATCGCGCTCGGCGTCGGCTCGGTGGCGAAGGCCGCGAAGGTCGGCCGCGTCGGCGGGCTCGCGATCGGCTACTTCCTGGTGATGTCCACGGTCGCGCTGATCATCGGCCTGGTCGTCGGCAACATCCTGCAGCCGGGCACCGGACTGCACCTGACCCCCGAGATCGCCGAAAAGGGCCAGGACCAGATCGCCAAGAGCGAGGGCACCGTCGAGTTCCTGCTCGGGATCATCCCGAAGACGCTGGTCTCGGCGTTCACCGAGGGCGAGGTGCTGCAGACGCTGCTGGTCGCGCTGCTCGCCGGGTTCGCGCTGCAGAAACTGGGCACGAAGGGCGAGCCGATCCGCCGCGGCATCGAGCACATCCAGCGGCTGGTGTTCCGGATCCTGGCGATGATCATGTGGGCGGCCCCGGTCGGCGCGTTCGGCGCGATCGCCGCCGTCGTCGGTGAGACCGGCTGGAAGGCGCTGCAGAGCCTCGCGGTGATCATGCTCGGCTTCTACATCACCTGCGGGCTGTTCGTGTTCGTGGTGCTCGGGCTGATCATCGGCGTGTTCGCCAGGGTCAACATCTTCAAGCTGCTGAAGTACCTCGGCCGTGAGTTCCTGCTGATCCTCTCGACGTCGTCTTCGGAGTCGGCGCTGCCGCGGCTGATCGCGAAGATGGAGCACGCGGGCGTCTCCAAGCCCGTCGTCGGCATCACCGTGCCGACCGGGTACTCGTTCAACCTCGACGGCACCGCGATCTACCTGACCATGGCGTCCATCTTCATCGCGGACGCGCTCGACAAACCGCTGACCATCGGCGAGCAGATCTCGTTGCTGGTGTTCATGATCATCGCGTCGAAGGGGGCGGCCGGGGTCACCGGCGCGGGGCTCGCGACGCTGGCGGGCGGGCTGTCGTCGCACCGGCCGGAACTGGTGGACGGCGTCGGGTTCATCGTCGGCATCGACCGGTTCATGTCCGAGGCGCGCGCGCTGACGAACTTCGCGGGCAACGCCGTCGCGACCGTGCTGATCGGCACTTGGACCAACGAGATCGACCGGGAGCAGCTGGACCGGACCCTGAACGGGCAGTCGCCGTTCGACGAGGCGACGCTGCTCGACGAAAACTCGAGTGATGCCAGTGCGGAATCGGGTAAAAAGAAGATGTGATCGAATGTGCGGTCCGCTGGTCCCCGCCCCTGCCCGCTGAACCCCGGTTCCTGGCCCTGCTCGACGAGCTCGAACAGGGCCGGTACGACAGCTACCGTCAGGACATCGACAAACGCCGGTTCCTGACCGGCCGGGTGCTGGCGAAGACCGTCGCCGCCGAGCGCCTCGGCCTCGCCGTCGAGGCCGTGAAGTTCGACGCGACCTGCGAAGACTGCGGTAAACCGCACGGCAGGCCCCGGGTCCCCGGCGCGCCGCTGATGCTGTCGATCTCGCATTCAGGCGACCTCATCGGCGTCGCGGCCACCGCGGGCACCCCGGTCGGCCTCGACGTCGAGACGGCCACCAGGCGGGCCGAGGACTCGCTCATGGAGTACGCGCTGACCCCGGCCGAGCAGGCCGCGATCTCCGGGCTGCTCGAAGCGGAGCGCGCGACGGCGTTCTTCACCTACTGGACGCGCAAGGAAGCCGTCATGAAGGCCACCGGGAAGGGCCTCAAGATCCCGCTGCAGAGCATCACGTTCTCCGCGTACGACGAGGAGGCACGGCTGGTCCGGTCGAGCCACGCGGCGCTCGACCCGGACCGGACCCGGCTCGCGGACCTCAAGGCGACCGAGGGCTATCGGGCCGCGGTCGCGCTGATCACCTCGGACGACATCTCGGTCACCGAAGACTTCACGCCCCTCTGACCTCACGCAATTCGTCCTCTGGATGCGGTAGTTGCGCGTGCAACTACCGCATCCAGAGGACGAAACGCGCTAGATCTCGAGGCCCATGGCGGCCAGCAGGGTGCGGAACTTCGCCGAGGTCTCGTCCAGTTCGGTCCGCGGGTCGGACGCGGGCACGATGCCGCCACCGGCGTACAGCCGCATGGAGGTGTCGGCGATCTCCGCGCACCGGATCCCGACGGCCCATTCGCCGTCTCCGGCCGCGTCGACCCAGCCGACGGCGCCCGCGTAGTACTCGCGGTCGAACGGCTCCAGCTCCCGGACCAGGGAGCGCGCGGCACCGGTCGGCGTGCCGCAGATCGCGGGCGTCGGGTGCAGCGCGGCGGCGAGGTCCAGCGCGGTGACGTCCTGGTCGATCAGCTCCCCGGTGACGGTGGTCGAGAGATGCCAGATCGCCGGCGTCGAGACCAGTTCGGGGCCTCGGACGTCGAGCGCGCGACAGAACGGCCGGAGGATCTCGACGACGGACTCCACCACCACGGCGTGTTCGAGGTGGTCCTTTTCGGACGCCAGGAGTGCCTCACCATGGGCCCTGTCGATCGCCGGGTCCGCCGACCGGGGCATCGACCCGGCATGCGGCCGGGACAGCACGGCGCCGCCGGTGCGGGAGAGCAGGAGTTCGGGGGTGGCGCCGACCAGCGTGCGCCCGCCGGGCAGCTGCGCGGCGTAGGTGGTGTGGCGGGGGTTCCCGTTCGCCAGGTTCCGGACGACGTCCGCGACCGGGACGGCAGCGGCGAAATCGAGATCGAGGGCGCGGGCCAGGACGACTTTGCGCAGGTCACGGTCGCTCAGCGCCGAGACGGCCGCGCGGACGGCGGCGAGATGCGCCTCCGGTTCGGGCACCGAAGTGACCTTGACCGGCTGCGGGAGGGCGGTGCGCGGAGGAACGGCCCCGCGCTCGGAAGACGCCCGGTGCACCGTGCGGGGCAGGACCAGGTGACCCGGCGTCGAGGTGCCCTCGCTGGTGTCGAAGGGCAGGACGCCGACCGCGATCGGAGCACCCGAGTCGGTGAACAGTCGGGGGAGTGCCCCGGACAGCCGCGCCGGATCGGTGTCGGTCGCGGTGGCGGCGGCCCCGGTCGCGAGGAGCGCGTGCCGGGCCGTGGCCAGGAGGAAGTCGCCCCGCTCGTAGCGGGCGGCCAGGTCTGCCGGGGTCGCCGGTGCGGTACTGGTCGTCACCCCACCAGCGTCCCAGGCTCCGGCTGAGACCAGGGGAAAGTGTTGCCCGGGCAACAGCCTCTCAGGCAACACCTTCCCCCGGACAGCCCGTGACCTGGGCAGTGTCTCTCAAAAGCGCGCTTTACTTCAGCGCCTCGAGGAGGGCCTCGCGCTGCCGCTCGCCCAGGCCGGCGGCACGCCGGTCCGGGTCGATCCCGGCCTGCTCCAGCAGGGCGGCGACCTTGACCGCACCCAGGCCGGGCACGGCCTTCAGCAGCTGCGTGACCTTCGTCTTGCCGATGGTCTTGTTCTCCTTGGCCTGCTTGAGCACCTTGTCGATGCTCTCCTTGCCGGACTTGATCGACGCAAGCAGCTCGGAGCGCGCTTTGCGAGCCTCAGCCGCCTTGGCGAGGGCATCGGCGCGCTGCTCCGGAGTCAACGTGGGCAGAGCCAACGTAGTAGTCCTTTCATCTCAGGTCTCCGCTTTCGCGGCCGACGGCCTTTAACCATGCTTGCAAGAGCAAGCGCTGGCCAGCCGTCTCTGTACCACGGCTCCAGTAAACGCCACCCGTTCCTCGGCCGTGAAACCGACACGCACTTATTACCCCTCGACCACGCCACGGGCAACCCGCCCCAGCCTGCGGAAACACGCCCATCGGGCGGCGATTCGCCTGCGTTCATCACCCTTATGAGCGATGCGAAGACTTCGCACTGTTAGCCATTTTTCGTTTCATGGTAGGAAAAACACGAATTATTGATGATCTTGACCCGAACCGGCGAACACCCGTTAGCGCGACACTGTGACCGAACGGTTGCCTGCGACGTTACTGACCAGTTCACCCGACCCGCATTAGAGTCGGCCCAACCCCAGTTCACCGGAGAACGAGCACCACGGGAGTACGCGATGTTGAGCACGATGCAGGACGGACAGCTGTCACTGGGCAGGCTGCTCCGCCACGGCACCAAGGTGCACTCCGAGAACGAAGTCATCACCTGGACCGGTTCAGAAGCCCGCCGCGAGACCTACGGTGAGCTCGGCAAACACGCCGCGAAGCTCGCGAACGCCCTCCGGAGCCTCGGCATCACCGGTGACCAGCGCGTGGGCACGTTCATGTGGAACAACGCCGAGCACATGGCCGCGTACCTGGCCATCCCCGCGATGGGCGCGGTGCTGCACACGCTGAACATCCGGCTGTTCCCGGAGCAGCTGGTCTTCGTCGCCAACCACGCCGAGGACCAGGTCGTCATCGTCGACGGCACGCTGATCCCGCTGCTGGCCAAGCAGCTGCCCGAGCTGAAGACCGTGCGCCACGTGATCGTGGCCAACGGCGACGCCTCGGCCCTCCCGGCGCCCGACGGCGTCCAGGTGCACTCCTACGACGAGCTGCTGGCCGGCCAGCCGGACACCTTCGACTGGCCCGAGGTGGACGAGCGTTCCGCCGCCGCGATGTGTTACACCTCGGGCACCACGGGTGACCCGAAGGGCGTCGCGTACTCCCACCGGTCGATCTGGCTGCACTCGATGCAGGTCACGATGACCGACAGCATGCGGCTGGCCCAGCACGACAAGGCGCTCGCGATCGTCCCGATGTTCCACGCGATGGCATGGGGCATGCCGTACGCGGCGCTGATGGTCGGCGCGTCGCTGCTGATGCCGGACCGCTTCCTCCAGCCCGCCCCCATCGCCCAGATGCTCGACGCGGAGAAGCCGACCTTCGCCGGCGCCGTCCCGACGATCTGGCAGGGCCTGCTGTCGCACCTCGACGCGAACCCGCAGGACATCTCGCATCTGCGCGAGGTCGTCGTCGGCGGGTCGGCCGCGCCGCCGTCGCTGATGCACGCGTTCGAAGACCGCTACGACGTGCCGATCCTGCACGCCTGGGGCATGACCGAGACGTCGCCGCTGGGCAGCGTCGCGCGTCCGCCCGCGGCCGCGACCGGGGAGAAGGCGTGGGAGTACCGCTACACGCAGGGCCGGTTCCCGGCCTCGGTCAGCGCCCGGCTGATCGGCGACAACGGCGAAGAACTGCCGTGGGACAACGAAAGCGTCGGCGAACTCGAAGTGCAGGGGCCGTGGATCGCGGCGTCGTACTACAGCGGCACGAGCGGTGACGAGCCCGACCCGGAGAAGTTCCACGACGGCTGGCTGCGCACCGGCGACGTCGGCAAGATCAGCCCGGACGGCTATCTCACGCTGACCGACCGCGCGAAGGACGTCATCAAGTCCGGCGGCGAGTGGATCTCCTCGGTGGATCTGGAGAACCAGGTGATGGCCCATCCCGCGGTGGCCGAGGCGGCCGTGGTCGGCATCCCCGACGAGAAGTGGGACGAGCGTCCGCTGGTCGCCGTCGTGCTCCGGGAAGGCCAGAGCGCCACGGCCGAGGAACTGCGCGAGTTCCTGTCCGACAAGGTCGCGAAGTGGCAGCTTCCGGAGAACTGGACCTTTGTGGACGAAGTCCCCAAGACGAGCGTCGGCAAGTTCGACAAGAAGCGGCTGCGGGCGTTCCACTCCGAAGGCAAACTCGACATCAGTCAGCTCTAACGGGTTAATCTCCCGCGCGCCTGCCCTTCCGTGAAGGCCATCTTGAGGGACCCTGTCCCTGGAGATGGCCTTCACGGCGTTCGGCGAAGGGTTTGTTGGTGCGTAAGACAAGCAGGCGGACGTTCCTCGCGTTGGCGGGGACGACGGCGCTCTCCTCGCTCGCCGCCTGCGGGTCGAACACCGTCCAAACAGGAACCCCGCCGCCCTCGACGGCGTACTCCGCCGGGGTGACCAGGCCGAAACCGAAACCGGTGGACCTCGCGCAGTGGTACCACCCGTATCCCGAAACCGGTGTCCAGGAAGCCGTCACCCGCTACGCGGCCGCGTACCAGAAGTCCAAGGTCGCGGTGCAGTGGAATCCCGACGACTACGAGACGAAACTGAACGCCGCGCTGGCAGCGGGCCCGGTCCCGGACGTCTTCGAAGGCCAGGTCACCGTCGACCGCGTCCGGCAGAACCTCCTCGTCCCGCTCGACGACGTCATCGGGCCCGTGCGCGGCGACTTCAACGCCTCGCTGCTCGCGGCGCAGACCGTCGACGGCAAGCTCTACGGCATCCCGCAGGCCCTGGACACCCAGGTTCTCTTCTACCGCAAGAGTTTCCTGCAGGAGGCCGGGGTCGAGCCGCCGCAGACGCTCGACGAACTCGTCGACGCGGCGAAGAAACTCTCCAAGGACGGCGTCAAAGGGCTGTTCGCCGGCAACGACGCGGGCGCGGCGGCACTCGCCGGGCCCTTGCTGTGGTCGGCCGGGCTCGACTACGTCAAGGACGGCAAATCCGTCGGCTTCGACGATCCGCGTGCCGCCACGGCGTTCGGAAAGCTCCACGAGCTCAACGGTTCGCTACTGCTGGGCGCCTCGACGGACTGGCAGGACCCGGTCCCGTTCATCGACGGGCTCGCCGCCATGCAGTGGACCTGGCTGTGGAACCTGCCGAAGATCCAGGACACCATGAAGGACGACTTCGGTGTCCTGGCCTTCCCCCGGCTCGACGCGTCGGGCGCGCCGTCCGTCCCGGTCAGCGGCCTGAGCTCGATGGTGCATTCGAAGAGCCTGAACCCCAACGCCGCCAAGGACTTCGTCAAATGGCTCTGGCTGGAGCGCACCGATTTCCAGCAGGAGTTCGCCACGAAGTTCGGCTTCCATCTGCCCGCGCGGCTGAGCGTGCTCGACAAGATCCCCACGGCGGGCGACGCGGCGAAGCTGGTCCGGGAGAACGGCCGCGCCGCCGGTCCACTGTGGACTTCTTCGGCGAACACCGCGCTCGTCGACGCGCTGGGCCGCATCGCCCGCGACGGCGCGGACCCGGCCGCCGAGACGAAGAAAGCGGTCGAAGTCGTCAAAGCCGAACTGGGTCGCCTGTCCGCGTGAGCCGCCGTGAGCGGACGTAAGCGACGATCAGCACGATCGACAGGATCACCGCGCCGCCGTCGGTGACCAGCGACGGGAGCACTCCCGGCCAGCCGTGTTCACCGATCGCGGCCCGGTGCACCTCGAACGGCACGACGAAGACGCCGAACGCCTGGCCGACGTTGAACGCGAGCACCGGCCAGAAGAGCCAGCGCCGGCGGAACCAGACCAGCAGTCCCAGCGCGTTGCCGGCGATGAAGACGTTCCCCACCAGCCGCAACGCGCTGAGATACGTCGGCGCCTCGGCGGTGTCCGCGCCCTTGAGCCGCATGCTCGCTTCGATCAGGTCCAGATCGATGATCACGTAGTTCTGCAGTGCCGTCCCGAGCACGAAAACGACCGAGCACAGCACCGTGACCAGGCGGATCTTCGGTGTCCAGAGCATCACTTCCCCCGTTCTCTATCAGTGATAGAGACAAATCTATCACTGATAGAGTCCTCGGGTGGCACGCAAAGGCTCGCTGGACCTCGCCAAGATCACCGAGGCCGCCGTCGATCTGCTCGGCGAAACCGGTCTCGCCGAGCTCAGCACCCGGCGCCTGGCGGCGAAACTCGGCGTCAGCTCACCGACGCTGTACTGGCATGTGAAGGACAAGGCGGAGCTGCTGGACCTCGTCGCCGAAGCCATCTGCGCCGACGCTTTCGAGATCGACGGCGAGCTGCCGTGGCGCGAACAGCTCGCGAGCGGACTCCGCCAGTTCCGCGCCCTGCTGCTGCGCCACCGGGACGCGGCCGCCCTGCTGCGCGAACGGCCACCGACCGGCCCGCACCGGCTGAGCCACATCGAAACGACCGCCCGGATCCTGCTTGAGGCCGGCTTCTCCGAAGAAGACACCGCGGGCATTTCACGGCTGCTCACCGCACACGTGCTCGCCTCGGTGGAAACCCTCCCCGCGCGGAAGCCGGACGAAGGGTTCCTCGAACGTCTCGCGGCCTATCCCCACGTGAGCAGGCTCGGCCCGGCTTTCGCGACGCAGAGCGGCGAAGATCTGTTCGACCTGGGTGTCGAGGTGATCTTGGACGGACTCGAAGCCCGGCTCTAGGCGCTGTCCTGTAAGTCCGTTCGATGGGCTTCGTGATCCAGGTGGTCTCTGGCGGTGCGGACGATTCAGCCTCGTACCGGGTCGTACTCGGCTGGATCGCCCGTGCCGTCAGGGGCCGCCTGGGCGCGAAGACCGCGGACGGACTTACAGGACAGCGCCTAGTCGCCGGAGACGCCCCAGATCGCCAGTTCGACGGCGACGTCGTTCTCGTAGAGCAGCGCGCAGTTCGCGCTCCAGCGCGGGCGGCGTTCGTACGGCAGCCGACCCGCCTTGTCGAGTTCGTCGAAGCCCTCGACGGACGGCTCCTCGGTGCCGAAGGCGGCGAGGAGTTCGGCGTCGGTCAGGGGCCGGATCGTGCCGAAGTCGTCCTCGCCCGTGGCGCTGATGAACTCGTGGACGTCGAGCACGGAATGGGTCCCGGACTCCTGGACGCTCTCCACCTCGTACAGCTCGTCGACCGAGTCCGGGCGGCCGAGTTCGTCCTCTTCCCAGAGGTAGTCGCCCTCCGCGAACACGCGCGCCTTCATCGCGTCCAGCGCCGCTTCCGGGTCGCCGCCGAACCGGCCGCGGACAGACCAAGCCGAAGCACCCACCAGGACCACCTCCACGCTCGCCGAGCGGACAGCGTAAACCGTCTCCGGTCCTTTCGGGTTCGGCCAAACGTGACAAATTTTCGCATTACCCTTTTCCGGAGTTCACCTCACGGCTAACGTCTTCCGGCATCGTCCTTCCGCGACACCCACCCGCGACGAGTAGGGGCACCGCCATGTCCGACATCTCCAGGCGCACCTTCGCCACGGCAGGCGCCGCCGGCGTCGGGCTGCTGCTGTGCACGCCGACCGCCAACGCACTCGACCGCGCGCTCGCGCGCACCACCACCCGCGCGACGCGGACCGCGGGCACCACGCTGGAATCCGCGGCCGCCCCGCTCAAGAGCGGTCCGGGCTACACGCGGCTGACCGCGGGCCCCGGCTGGCCGCTCGTCGTCCGCGGCGAGCTCGCCGCGCCGAAGTCCGGCCGCGACGACCGCCGCCGTGCGATGGCCTCGTTCGCGCAGTTCACCGACCTGCACTTCACCGACGCCGAGAGTCCGGCGCGGTTCGAGTACCTGCACCCGTTCGTCGGCTCGGCGCACCGGCCGCAGGAGACGCTCGGCCCGGTCGCGACGACGGCGCTGGTGGAGCGGGTGAACAGCCTGAAGGCGGGCCCGTTCACCGGACGGGCGATCGACTTCATGGTCACCACCGGCGACAACACCGACAACCACGAGCTGATCGAGCTCGAATGGTTCCTCAAGGTGCTCAACGGCGGCACGGTGAACCCGACCTCGGGCGACCCGAACGTGCACGAAGGCGTCCAGACCTCCGGGTCCTCGCACTACTGGAACCCCGGCAAGACACTGGACGACGCGTACACGAAGAAGGGCTTCCCGCAGTTGCCCGGCCTGCTCGGCGCGGCGTCGGGCACCTTCACCTCGCCCGGTCTCGACGTCCCGTGGTTCTGCACCTTCGGCAACCACGACGACAGCATCGTCGGCACCGTGCCGGACCTGCCCGGGATGGACGCCTGGTACACCGGCCGGTTCAAGGTGATCGGCAAGGACGAGACGACGTCGCGGAAACTCGCCAAGGCGATCGGTTCCGGCTCCGGCGTCCCGGTCACGGAGCTGTTCGGCGGCTCGGGCACGATCCGCGAGATCACCCCGGACGAGCGACGGCGGCCGTTCAGCACCGCGGAGTTCGTCCAGCACCACCTCGACACCGCCAACACCGGCCCCGGCCCGGTCGGCCACGGGTTCAGCGGGAACAACGCCGACGGGCGGAACGTGTACTACACCTTCCGCATCGCGCCGGGCGTCGTCGGCATCAGCCTCGACACCACGACGATGGCCGGGCTGGCCGACGGGTCGATCGGACTCGGGCAGTTCACCTGGGTGGAGAACACGCTCAAGCGCAACAGCTCGACGTACTACGACTTCTTCGGGCGCAAGGTCACGCAGAACGTGACGGACGAGCTGTTCATCCTGTTCAGCCACCACACCAGCGACACCATGGGCAACGTGCTCCCCGACGCGCGGCACCCGCTGGAGCTGCGCCTCAACGGCGACACGTTCGTCTCGCTGCTGAACCGGTTCCCGAACGTGCTGGCGTGGGTCAACGGGCACACCCACCACAACAAGATCACCCCGCACCCCGGAAAGACGGCGAAGCAGGGCTTCTGGGAGATCAACACCGCGTCGCACATCGACTTCCCGCAGCACGCGCGGATCATCGAAGTCGCCGACAACGCCGACGGCACGCTCTCGCTGTTCACGACGCTGATCGAGGCGGAAGCGCCGTACGAGGCTTCGTACTCGGACACCTCGACGCAAGCGCTCGCGTCGCTGTACCGGGAGTTCTCGTACAACGACATCCACGCTTCGCTGGGCGCGGTCGGGACGGCCCAGGACCAGAACACGGAACTCCTCCTGCCCCACCCCCTCGCCTGACCTCCTCGCCTGACCTCCGCGCGTTTCGTCCTCTGAATGCGGTACTTGCGCGTGCGACTACGGCATTCAGAGGACGAAACGCGGTCGTCTAGCGGGCAACTGTTTACATACCTCGCGCGACCGGCGAAAATCCCTTCCCTACTGGGTGGATTCGAGGGATGGGAGCCGCGATGCGCATACGAGGGCTGGTCACGCTGCTGACGGTCGCTACGCTGACCGCGGTGACGGCACAGACGGCGGAGGCGGGTCCCGGCCGTGGAGACGACGAGTCGATCGATTACCACGAATGGTCCGGTCACCACGGTTTCCGGGACGGCAGGCTGGAAGGGCTCGGCCTCGACCACGGCGCACTGCGCATCGACCGCCCGATCGGCACCGTCGAGCACACGGAACCCACGCTCGGCACCACGAAGACCTACGAATACGGCCAGTGGACGTCGAGGAGCCACACGCAGGGCTTCGACGCCTCCCAGCTGGTCGCGTCGTGGAACGCGAAGACGCCGGCCAAGACGTGGATCAAGGTCGAAGCGAAGGGCCGCACCGCGTCGGGCACCGAGACCGCCTGGTACGTCATGGGCCGCTGGGCCAACGGAGACACCGACATCAAACGCACCAGCGTCAACGGCCAGAGCGACGCCAACGCCGCGGTCGACGTCGACACGCTGGTCATGAAGGCGGGCGTCGCGCTCCGGTCGTACCGGCTGCGGGTGAGCCTGTACCGCGAGGCCGGTTCCCGAGCCACGCCGTCGGTGACGTCGGTCGGCGCCATGACGTCGCTGGTCCCGGACCGGTTCGAGGTCAAGGCGACGAAACCGGGCCGCGCCACCGGGATCGAACTCAGGGTGCCCGCCTACGCCCAGAACCTCCACAAAGGACAGTTCCCGGAGTACGGGGGCGGCGGCGAGAACTGGTGCAGCCCGACGTCCACCGAAATGGTGGCCGAGTACTGGGGCAAACGGCCCAAGCCCGAGGACATGGCGTGGATCCCGGAGGGTTACGTCGATCCGACCGTCGCGTACGCGGCCCGTTACACGTTCGACTACGCCTACGACGGAACCGGAAACTGGCCGTTCAACACCGCGTACGCCGCTTCACTCGGATTGCGTGGGCACGTCACCCGTTTGCACTCCTTGACCGAACTCGAGAACTACATCGCGCGCGGCATCCCGGTGATCACGTCGCAGTCGTTCAAAGCCGAGGAACTCGACGGCGCGGGCTACGGCACCGCCGGGCACATCATGGTCGTCGTCGGCTTCACGAAGGACGGCGACGTGATCGCGAACGACCCGGCAGCCAGCAGCAACGACCGCGTCCGGAACGTCTACAAACGACACCAGTTCGAGACGATCTGGCAGCGCACCAAGCGGTACAACACCACCGGCGGGGTTTCCAGCGGCCCGGGCGGGGTCGCGTACATCATCACGCCTCGCTGAAACGGGCCGACTGAACCGATACCGCACCCGAGCGGATGTCGCGACACCGGTGGATTCCGTGGCAAGCTTCTGAGTTCACGACTACTCGGAGGTGGGTATGCCGTACGAGGTGACGTGGTGAAACTCTTCACCGACGCCGATTTCCCCGCCGACCCGTACCCGGGGTCGCGGCCGGGCCATTCGTTCGTCCACTTCGACGGCGCCGGGCACAGCCTGGACACCGCGCCGGAAGGCTGGCGCGAGCGCCAGGCCGTGCTCGCCTACGGTTCGAACGCGTGCCCTTCGAAGATCACCTGGCTGCGGGAGAACATGGGCCTGCGCGGCCCGGTCGTCGTATGCCACGCGCGCTGCACCGACCTGGCCGCGGTCTGGGCGTCCGGCCTGCGGTTCCGGGACGGGCAGCGGCCCGCCACCCTCGCCGCCGCCCCGGGGGTGGTCGAGGAGCACGCCGTCTGGTTCGCGACCCCCGACCAGCTCGCCGTGCTCAACGAATGCGAGGGCAACGGGCAGCGCTACCGCCTGGTGCGGCTGACCGCTCCGGCCATCACCCTCGACGACGGCACCGTGCTCGACGACGTGGTGGCCTACGTCGGCGCCGCGGACATCCGCCTGCCGATCCTGGTGGACGGCAGGCATATCCGCGTCGCCGACCTCGAACAGCGCCGGGCCGCGGCGCTGGAAGGGATCCCCGCCGAAACGCACGGCCTGGACTGCACGCTGGTCGAGGTCGGGACGCTGGTCAGAGAAGCTTCCCGGGATTGAGGATCCCGGCCGGGTCGACGGCTTTTTTCGCCGCCCGCAACACTTCGACGCCGATCTCGCCGATCTCCGCGGACAGATAGCGAGCATGGTCGACGCCGACGGCGTGGTGGTGCGAGATGGTGCCGATCCCGGTGATCGCCTCCGACGCCGCCGCCTTCGCCCGCTGCCACTGGCCGATCGGGTCGGCCTCGTCGCGCGCGGTGAGCACGGTGAAGTACAGCGACGCGCCCGTTTCGTACGCGTGCGAGACGTGGCACATGATGACGGCCTTGCCGAGCGTGGCGGTGAGCGCGGCGCGGACGGCGTCGCGCAGGTCGCTCAATTCCGCCCAATAGGCGGCGGTTTCGAGGGTTTCGACGCAGACACCGTTGTCCATCAAGGCGTCCCGCTGCCGAGGCCCGGAGAACCGGCCGCGGCGCCAGGATTCGCCGAGCGCGGCGCCGATGCGGACGGCGCCGAACGGCTCCAGCACCCGGGTGGTCTCCTGACGACGCCGGGCGACCTCGCGTTTCGACGCGCCTTCCCAGCCGACGATCAGCAGGCAAGGCGCGTGCACCCCGCGTGCCTTGAGATACCGGCGCAGCGCCTTGGTCTTCCAGTTGTCGTTGAGCGCCAGCGAAACCTCGCTCTCGTCCACATCGGACAGCCGGGTGACGTCCGCGAGCACGTGCCGCTGGGCGAGTTCGCGGATCGCCGCGGTGCCGTTCTCCCAGCCGTCGAGGACGTAGCCTTCGTAGCGGCGGACCTCCGGCACCGGGCGGACGCGGACGGCGACCTCGGTGATCACGCCGAGCGCGCCCTCGCTGCCGACCGCGAGGTGGCGCAGATCGGGTCCGGCGGCCGACGCCGGCGCGACACCGAGCTTCCATTCACCTCGCGGGGTCGCGAGCCGGACGCCCTTGACCATGTCCTCGAACCGGCCGTAACCCGACGAGGCCTGACCGGCGGACCGGGTCGCGGCGAATCCGCCGATCGTGGCGCGTTCGTAGGACTGGGGCACGTGCCCGAGGGTGAAGCCGTGCTCGGCGAGCAGCCGATCGGCTTCCGGGCCGGTGACCCCCGCCTGCAGGACCGCGATCCGGGAGACGGGGTCGACGGAGACCAGCGCGTCGAGCCTGGTGAGGTCGAGCGCGATGACCGCGCTCTTGTCCCCGCGCAGCGCCGCGACCCCGCCGACCACCGACGTCCCGCCGCCGAAGGGGACGACGCCGACGTCGTGCCGGGCGCAGATTTCCAGCACCGCCTGGACTTCGTCGGGATTCCCCGGCAGGACGACGGCGTCCGGCACCGGAAAGTCACCGAACCCGCGGCGGCGCACCAAGTCCAGATAGGACAGCCCGCTCGCCCTGGCGAGCCGTTCCCCCGGCGTGACCAGAACGTGTCCGGCGCCGACGAGCTCCTCGAGGTCTCGCTTCGGCTGTCCGTCCAGCAGCGGTTCGGGAACGGACAGCGCCGAATCGGGTGCGAAGGGCGCCGCGGAGCCCAGCGGGCCGATACGCTGGACGAGCCACCGCAGGGCCTTCGCCGGAAGGTGGGCCGCGTCACCCGCCTCGGGCGTCCAGGATCGTCTTAACCGGTGGTCAATAAGCTCGGTCACGACTACAGTGTTACATATGGACGTAAAACGTCACTCACCTGCGGAAACAGGCGTCTCGGCACTGGCGGATACCCGATCCCGCCAGGCCTCGACACGCGTGTCCGACGACGTTCTGCTCGACGCCGCGAAGAAGTGCGTGCTCGCCGTCGGCGTGCGGCGGACCACGCTCGCCGAGATAGCGCGGACGGCGAAGGTCAGCCGGATGACCGTCTACCGCCGTTTCCCCGACGTGCGAAGCGTGCTCGCGACCCTCATGACCCGCGAATTCGGCGGCCTGCTGCAAGGCGCGGCCGAACCGGAGGTCGAACCGGCCCACTTCCGCGAGAAGCTCGTCCAGAGTTCGGTCGCCGCCGTCGTCGCGCTGTCGGGCGACCCGCTGTTCCGCACGCTGCTGGACCTCGACCCCGAACTGGTCCTGCCCTACATCGTCGAGCGGCTCGGGAAGACCCAGCGCTTCGCCGAGGGCGTGATCCTGCACCTGCTGCAGGGCGGCCACGAAGACGGCTCGATCCGCAAGGGCGACCTGCCCTCGCAGGCGCGCACCCTGTTGCTGCTCATCCAGTCCTTCACCTTCTCGTTCCGCCCCGCCACCGCGGACGTGAACGAGAAGGCGCTGATGACGGAGTTCGCCCAGGTGCTCGACGCGGCGTTGCGCCCGTGACGCCCGGCTCGCTCAACGCCCTGCGACGTGAGCGCGAGCTCGCGGCACTGGCCGGCGGCGAGCGGGTCGACCTGGCGGTGATCGGTGGCGGCGTCACCGGCACGGGGATCGCGCTGGACGCGGCCGCGCGCGGGCTCTCGGTGGCCCTGATCGAGGCGTACGACCTCGCGTACGGGACGTCGCGCTGGTCCAGCAAGCTGGTCCACGGCGGGCTCCGCTACCTCGCCAAGGGCGATCTGGCGCTGGCGCACGAAAGCGCCGTCGAACGCGGGATCCTGATGACCCGTACGGCCCCGCACCTCACCCGCGCGATCCCGCAGCTGTTCCCCCTGTACCCCGAGACCTCCCGCGGTCAGCAGGCGTTCATCATGACCGGCCTCGTCGCCGGGGACGGGCTCCGCCGCGCGGCCAGGACCCCGGCGTCGGTGCTGCCCCGGCCGCGGTCGATCCCGGCAGCGGAGGCGCTGGCGCTCGCGCCCGGCCTGTCCCCCCAAGGCCTGCGCGGCGCGCTGCTGGCCTACGACGGCGCGCTGACCGACGACGCGCGGCTCGTGGTGAGCCTGGCGCGCACGGCGGCGTCACGCGGCGCGAAGATCCTCACGAGGGTCGAGGCCCTCCGGCTCGGCGCGGATTCGGTGCTGGCCAGGGACCGGCTCACCGGGCGGGAGATCGAGATCCGCGCCCGTCAGGTGATCAACGCGACGGGCGTCTGGGCGGGCGAGCTGGCGGAGTCGGTGCGGCTGCGGCCGTCCCGCGGCTCCCATCTCATCCTGTCCTCGGAGGCGGCCCGGATCGGCGCGACGTCGGTCAACGTGCCCGTCCCCGGCGAGAACAACCGGTTCGTCTTCCTGCTGCCGCAACCCGACGGCCGGGTGTTCGTCGGGGTCACCGACGAGCCGACCGACGGCCCGGTGCCGCGGGTGCCGTCCGTGCCGGAGTCCGATGTGGACTTCCTGCTCGAAGTGGCGTCGAAGGCGTTCACCCGCCCGCTGACCCGCGCCGACGTCGCGGGCTCGTTCGCCGGGCTGCGGCCGCTGGTCGAAGGCGGTGGCGGGCGCAGCGCGGATCTTTCGCGCAAGCACGCGGTGGTGACCGGCTCCGACAGCGTGCTCACCATCGTCGGCGGCAAGCTGACGACGTACCGGAAGATGGCGGAGGACGCCGTCGACGCGGCGTTGAAGCGGTCCGGGCTGCTCGCCGGGCCGTCGACCACGTCCCGGCTCCCCTTGCTCGGCGCGACTCCGCGACACCGTCTGTCCACTGTAGATGCTCCGGCTCGGCTGGTCGCGAAGTACGGCACCGAGGCACCGCGGGTCGCGGCACTCGGCGAGGTCGACCCGGAACTGGGGCTGCCGCTGTTCGGCGGCACCGAGATCAGCGCGGCCGAAGTCGTCTGGGCGGTGCGGCACGAGGGCGCGCTCGACGTCGAGGACGTCCTGGAGCGCCGCACCCGGCTCGGCCTGGTCGCCCCCGAGGCCGAGGCCGCCCGAGCCCGCGTCCAGGAGCTCGTCGACAAGTCGCTCGCCGGTCTCGCCTGAACCGCGTTTCGTCCTCTGAATGCGGTACTTGCGTGCGCAACGACCGCATTTAGTCCTCTCGATGCGGTGAAGCACGCCCTCAACTTGACGAGTCGTTGGGTTTTTGCAACAGTATGTTCCATGAGCCCGGTCAGACGCGGCAAAGAGCTGCCGATCTACAACCGGCTTCCCGTGCTCCGAGCGGAGCGCGGACTGAGCAGGGCCGCCCTCGCGACCGCGGTCGAGGTCAACCCGCAGACCATCGGCGCGCTCGAACGAGGCGACCACTACCCGAGCCTCGACCTGGCGTTTCGCATCTGCGCGGTGTTCGACCTCCCGGTCGAGGCCGTGTTCAGCCGCGAACCGTTCACGCCACTGTCCACTCAGGTCTACCGGGAGGGGGGAACATGAGTGACGAGCGAGGCCGTCTCGCGGTGTACTGGGAACGCCAGCAGGAACGCTGGGAGGCGCTGGAACGCAAACGCGCCCAGCGGCTCCCGACCTGGCGGACGAGGAAACGGCGGCGGACGTTGAGCGTGTTCGTGGTGGCGGGCAACCTGATCCTGATCACCGGCGCCGCCCTGTTCCACGTCGCACCCGAGGTGGTCTTCTTCTTGTGCTGGTTCGGCGGCAGCATCGTCGCGGGCGGCGCGCACTACCTGTTGCGGATCCTGACCGGCAAGATGAGCAACGGGTTCTCCATCCGGCTCGACGAACGCGAGCGGGAATGGCGGCATCGCGCCACGTTCATCAGCTATCAGGTCCTGGTCGCGCTGATGATCATCGCGGTGTTCTACGGCCTGATCGTCTCCGGTACCGAGGACGGCGGCGCGCGCGGCGCGATGATGGGTTGCGCGCTGCTGGTCGCCGGCACCACGCTGTCCGGCGTCATCCTGGGCTGGTCGCTGCCGGACGACGATCCGGAGGATTTCGACGAGGAGATTCCGGCATGACCGTCACCAGGACCCGCTCGGACCGGCGGCGGCTCGCCGTCGCCGCGGTGATCGGCCACCTCGTGGTCATCGCCGGAGCGGCGTTGCTGCGCGAGCCGACGTTGTGGTTCGCCGTCGGCATGATGGGTCCCGGGCTGTGCCTGTGCGTCGGAGCCGCGGCCGTGTTGCGCCGTTCGGTCGGCAGACCGGGCTCCGCGGCGAAGGACCTCGACGAGCGCGAACTGCTGCTGCGCAACCGCGCGCACTACGCGGCGTTCCAGGGGATCTGTCTGCTGATGCTGGTGGACCTCGCGTACGGGCTCTACGCGGCCGGGCAGCCGGATTCCGGCTCCCTGCTTTCTTCGATGACAGCGGCGTTGTTCGTCTTCGGTACGTCGCTGCCGGCTCTCTGGCTCGCCTGGAGACTGCCGGACGACGATCCCGAAGACTTCGCAGACATCGACGAGGGGATTCCGGGATGACCGGGGACAAGAAGCGCTACCGGCTGTCGATCGGTGTGGTCGCCGTCGCCTTGGTGGCGGGCGGGGTGTTCGCCGGCGCGGCCAGGGCGGTATTGGTCTACCGGGCCACTTCGGTGGTGAGCAACGTCAAGCTGGACGGACTGGTCCAGCGCAACCGCACGGTTTCCGGCGTCCATCGGGGGATCACGGCGCTGGTGCGGTATCTGGAGGAGGGGAAGTGGAAATGAGCGAGGGGAAGCTGGAGATCGACCGGATCTCCAAGAAGTACGGCGCGAAGGTCGCGCTGGACGAGGTGAGCTTCGAGGTCCAGCCCGGTGAGCTGTTCGGGTTCGTCGGCAGCAACGGCGCCGGCAAGACCACGACCATGCGGATCGTCCTCGGGGTGCTGGCGGCCGACTCCGGCCAGGTGCGCTTCGGTGGCGCGCCGATCACCCACGAGACCCGCACGCACATCGGGTACATGCCGGAGGAACGCGGCCTGTACCCGAAGATGAAGGTGCTGGAGCAGCTGGTCTATCTCGCCGAACTGCACGGGATGTCGGCCAACGACGCCCACCGCAGCGCCGAGAACTGGATCGCCCGGCTCGGGCTGACCGAACGCCGCAAGGACGAGGTCCAGAAGCTGAGCCTCGGCAATCAGCAGCGGGTGCAGCTCGCGGCCGCGCTCGTGCACGATCCGCGGGTCCTCGTGCTGGACGAGCCGTTCTCCGGCCTCGACCCGCTGGCCGTGGACGTCATGAGCGGGGTGCTGCGCGAGAAGGCCGCGACCGGCGTGCCGGTGGTGTTCTCCAGTCACCAGCTGGATCTGGTCGAGCGGCTGTGCGACCGGGTCGGCATCATCCGAAGTGGGCGGATGGTCGCCTCGGGCACCGTCGGCGAGCTGACCGCGGGCGCCGGCAACGGCCTCGTCGTCACCGCGCCCGGCGCCTCGCCCGGCTGGGCTTCGGCCGTTCCCGGCGTCCGGTCCGTCGAGCAGAACGGCCCGACGTCGATCCTCGAACTCGAAGCGGGAGCCGACGACCAGGCCGTGCTCGCCGCGGCGCTGGCCACCGGCCCGGTCACCGAATTCACCAAGCGCAGGCGTTCGCTGACCGAGCTGTTCCGCGACGCGGTCACCGAAAAGCCCGCCGCACAGGGAGTTTCCGCATGAACACCGTTTCCTCATGGCGCGCGGTCTGGCTCATCGCCAAACGTGAACTGAACACCCGGCTCCGCACCCGGTCCTTCGTGATCGGCACCGCCGTGCTGCTGGTCATCCTGATGGGTTACGTCCTGCTGCAGTCCACGCTGGCCGACAACCAGGACAAGAGCAAGATCGGGCTCACCGGGCAGACCGCCGGGATCGCGCAGCAGCTCCAGAAGGCGGGCGAGGCGATCGGCGAGAAGATCGAGACCGTCACCGTCGCCGATCCGGCGCAGGGCAAGACGCAGGTCGAGAACGGCGATCTCGACGCGTTGCTGTCCGGCAACGCCACCGAGCTGAAGGTGCTCGTCAAGTCCGAATTGGACACCAAGCTGCGCACCGTGCTGAACGGCGTGTCCCAGCAGGAAGTGCTCAACGGCATCCTTTCCGAGGCACAGAAGTCCCCCGACGAGGTGATGCGCACCGTCGGACAGACCCAGGTCGAGGTCGCCTCGATCAAACCGCCGGATCCGGAGAAGTCCCAGCGGATGGTGATCGGGCTGATCGTGGCCGTGCTGCTGTACATGAGCATCGTGACCTACGGGACGCTGGTCGCGCAGGGCGTGGTCGAGGAGAAGTCCAGCCGGGTGGTCGAGATCCTGCTGTCGACCGTCCGGCCATGGCATCTGTTGCTGGGCAAGGTGATCGGGCTCGGCCTGGTGGGGCTGACGCAGCTGGTGATCATCGGTGGAGCCGGACTGCTCGTCGCGTCGTCGACCAACGTGCTGACGCTGTCCGGGGTCGCGACCGGCGCGCTGCTGTGGGGCGTGGTCTGGTACCTGCTCGGGTTCCTGTTGTACGCCACCGTCTACGGCGCGATGGGTTCGCTGGTCTCCCGGCAGGAGGACACCCAGTCGGTCATCGGCCCGGTCAACATCGTGCTGATCCTCGGCTTCGTCGTCGGGTTCAACCTGCTGGCGCAGGCGCCGGAGGGCACGGCCACGAAGATCCTGTCGCTGGTGCCGTTGCTGTCACCGGTGCTGATGCCCGCGCGGATCGCGGCCGGGACCGTCGAGGTGTGGGAGGTCGCGGCGTCGCTGGGCCTGACCGTGGGCGCCATCGCCCTGTTCACCTGGCTGGGCGCGCGGATCTACCAGAACAGCGTCCTGCGGGTCGGGAGCCGGATCAAGCTTTCCGAGGCTCTCAAGGGCTGATCGCTTCGCGCGTGAAGGCCCCCTTCCCTCGGCTCACCCGAGGGAAGGGGGCCTTCACGCGCTTTAGGTGCCTTTGATGGCGCCGTAGCGCTCCAGGGCGACCTGGCGTTCGTGGGCGTGGTCGACCATGGGTGCGGGGTAGTCCTTGACGCCCTGCGGTTTGTGCGCCGCTTTCCCTTGCACGGACCGGAGTTCGGGGACGTAGCGGCGGACGTACTCACCCGAGGGGTCGAACTTCTCCCCCTGCGTGGTCGGGTTGAAGATCCGGAAGTACGGCGCGGCGTCGGTGCCGCTGCCCGCGACCCACTGCCAGTTCAGCTGGTTGGACGCGAGATCGCCGTCGACCAAGTGCCGCATGAAGTGCCGCGCGCCCAGCCACCACGGCAGGTGCAGGTCCTTGACCAGGAAACTCGCCACGATCATCCGGACGCGGTTGTGCATCCAGCCCTCGGCGAGCAGCTGCCGCATCCCGGCGTCGACGATCGGGAACCCGGTCCGCCCCTCGCACCAGCGCTTGAAGGCCTCGTCGTCGCTCTCGTGTTCCATGGCGTCGAAGCGGGAATCGTAGTTCTTGCGCGCGGTTTCCGGGCGGTGCCACAGGACGTCGGCGTGGAACTCGCGCCAGGCGAACTCCCCGCGCAGCGACTTCGCGCCGGATCCCTCGTTCCCGGCGAGGTCGGCCAGCAGGGTGCGCGGGTGGACGCACCCCCAGCGCAGGTACGGCGAAAGCCTGGTCGTACCGGGGCGATCGGGGCGGTCACGATCCTCGTCGTAGGTCTCCAGGCCGTCGTCCAGGAACTCGTGCCAGCGCTCCAGCGCGGCCTTCTCGCCGGGCTCCGGCAGCTCCATGCCTTTGAGCGACGGGGATTTCGGGAGCTTGACCGAACGCGGCGGCTCCACCCAGTCCACTATGGACTTTCCAGTGTCGGCGGGGCGCGGCCAGCCGTGGCGCACCCAGGCGCGATAGAACGGGGTGAACACGCGATAGGGATCGCCGTCCGGCTTGGTGATCCGGCCGGGGGTGATCGCGTACGAGGAGCCTGTCTCGGTCCAGGCGATGTCGTGCTCCGCCAAGGCCTTCTTGACCTCGTCGTCGCGACGGCGGCCGTACGGACCGGTGTCCGAGCTGACGTGCACGGCCGCGGCGCCGATCTTCCGCGCGGCCTTGACGACCTCTTCGACCGGGTCGCCCTTGACGAGCATCAGCCGTCCGCCGAGCTGGTCGTCCAGTGCCTTCAGGCAGCCGTGCAGGAACGCGACGCGCGGGGCGCCGGAGGGCTTGAGGAGCGCGTCGTCGAGGACGTACAGCGCGAGGACGTGCTTGCTGTGCTTCGAGGCTTCCAGCAGGGCGGCGTGGTCTCCGAGGCGGAGGTCGCGGCGGAACCACAGCACTACGGGGGCTTCTCTGGTCACCCCGGGAACCCTAAGCGGTACCGGCGGTGAGCGCAGTCCGGCCCCCGGATGTCATGAAAGGGCCGTTCCTGACGAAAAACGTCAGGAACGGCCCTTTCATGACACTTGCGGGAAGCGGGCTGGTCAGCGCTCCGAGATCGGCGCGTAGTTCCGCTCGGCGGAGCCGGTGTAGATCTGCCGCGGGCGGCCGATCTTGGTGGCCGGGTCCTGGATCATCTCGCGCCAGTGCGCGATCCAGCCCGGCAGGCGGCCCAGCGCGAACAGCACGGTGAAGTACTTCGTCGGGAAGCCGAGCGCCCGGTAGATCAGGCCGGTGTAGAAGTCGACGTTCGGGTACAGCTTGCGCTCGATGAAGTAGTCGTCCGAGAGCGCGGTCTCTTCCAGCTTCTTCGCGATGTCGAGCAGCTGGTCGCCGCCCTTGAGCTTGGAGAGGATCTCGTCCGCGGTGTTCTTGATGATCTTCGCGCGCGGGTCGTAGTTCTTGTAGACCCGGTGCCCGAAGCCCATCAGGCGGACACCCTTTTCCTTGTTCTTCACGCGGGTGACGAAGTTCGCGACGTCGCCGCCCTCGGCCTGGATGCCCTCGAGCATGTCCAGGACCGCGCTGTTGGCGCCACCGTGCAGCGGGCCGAACAGGGCGTTGATACCGGCCGAGATCGAGGCGAACAGGTTCGCCTCGGAGGAGCCGACGAGGCGCACGGTCGAGGTCGAGCAGTTCTGCTCGTGGTCGGCGTGCAGGATGAACAGCAGGTCGAGCGCCTTGGCGACGTCCGGGTCGACCTCGTAGGGCTCGGCCGGGAAGCCGAAGGTCATCCGCAGGAAGTTCTCGACCAGGCCGAGCGAGTTGTCCGGGTACAGCAGCGGCTGGCCGACGGACTTCTTGTACGCGTACGCGGCCAGGGTCGGGACCTTGGCCAGCAGGCGGATGGTGGACAGCTCCACGTTCGCCTCGTCGAACGGGTTGAGCGAGTCCTGGTAGAAGGTCGACAGCGCCGATACCGCGCTGGAGAGCACCGGCATCGGGTGCGCGTCGCGCGGGAAGCCGCTGAAGAAGGCCTTGAGGTCTTCGTGCAGCAGGGTGTGGCGCTGGATCTTCTCGGTGAACTCGGACAGCTGCGCCTGGGTGGGCAGCTCGCCGTAGATCAGCAGGTACGAGACCTCGATGAAGGTCGACTTCTCGGCCAGCTGCTCGATCGGGTACCCGCGGTAGCGCAGGATGCCGGCGTCACCGTCGATGTAGGTGATGGCCGACGACGCGGCACCGGTGTTCACGAACCCCGGGTCGTGGGTGATGTACCCGGTCGTCGCCAGCAGCTTCCCCAGCTCGATCCCAGGCGCACCCTCGACCGGGTGGATCACCTTGAACTCGTGCTCGCCATTGGGCAGGCGCAGCGTCGCGGTCTCGCCGGACTGCCCCGCAGCCGTCGTCGCGTCGGACATGTAAGTCCCTCTCACGTTCAGCACGGGCCGGCGGCGCCTGTAGGTTCCACAGGTACGCCCTCTTTCACGCGCGTGACCCATGGCCTCGCTGCACACCGCCCCGCTGGGGTATGAATTCCCCTCCACGCTAGTCGAGAATGGGGTCAACGCGCAGCGGGTGAGTTGCTCACAACAGCCCCTTTGGGACCAGGTTCACACGGCGGAAGCCATATCTTCGGCCGTCGGCGGTTCCGCGCCACTCCGCGAGACCGTGATCGACGCCGCTTTCGCCGCGAATTCGAGCGCCGTGCGCCAGCCGCCGGCGTCGAGAGTGGACACGTCACGCACCCCGTTCGAGTACAGCCACGCCAGCAGGGCGCCCTGCACGGTGTCCCCCGCGCCGATCGTGTCGACGACGGCGACTCGGCGTGACGGGACCTGCGCGATTTCCCCCGCCCGTGTGATGACGGACAACCCCTGCGCGCCGCGGGTGAGCACCACGGCGTCGACCCCCTTGGAGGTCCAGACCTTTGCCGCGTCGACCGGATCGGCGCCTTCGGCGAGCCATTCCGTGTCGTCGTCGGAGATCTTCAGCAGGCGGATATGCGGCAACCAGGACTCGAACCGCACCCGGTACGCGGCGGAATCGGTGATCAGCGCCGCGCGGATGTTCGGGTCGAGGACGGTCAGCACGCCGCGGGCGGATTCCCGGCGCAACACGGTTTCGTACGTGCTCGCGCCCGGCTCCAGGACCATGCCGAGGGTGCCGAGGGAGAGCGCCGTCACATCTTCGGGCAGCGGGCCGGGGTCGCCGACGAGCCTGTCCGCGGTGCCCTCGGTGTAGAAGGTGTACTGCGCGGAACCCTTTTCGTCGAGCGCGACGACGGCGAGCGTCGTCGGCTCGTTTCCCCGCTGCAGCAAGGCGGTGTCGACACCGGAGGCGTGCAGCCGGTCCACCAGCGCGACTCCGAAACGGTCGTTCGAGACGCGCGAGAGGAAGCCCGTCGGGACGCCGAGCCGCCCGGCGGCGAGCGCGACATTGTAGGGACCACCACCCATCCGGGGCAGCAGCGCGCGCAACCCACCGTCCACAGTGGAATCCAACGGTTCACCAGGAACGAGGTCGACCAGCGCCTCTCCACCCACCACGATCACGGGCGCGATGCTAGCCGAGATGGCGGTGACACCACCATGATTGTCAGTTCAGGACATTTTTTGTCGCGAGCCCGCCGAGCAAAAGCTCCGACAAAGCGGTGAACGCTTCGGCATCGGTCACCCCGGCGCGCTGACCGACCACGCCGGTCTGGATTCCCTCGATGATCAGCCCCGCCATTTCCGCGATCAGCCGCGCGTGCACCTCGCGGAAAACACCGTCGGTGACACCGCGGTCGATGAACGACCGGATCCGCTGGGCCGCGGCACGGCTGTTGAGCTGATACGCGTCCCGCGCCGGCGCGAATTCGGCGATGTCGGTCATGAAAGCGGCCGAGGCGCGATTCAGGTATTCGGAGATCCCGGCGAGGTACTCCCCGAGGATCTTGCGAGCGTCGTCGATACCGGCGATCCGCTCCTCCAGGAGCTCGGCGGCGCCCTTGAAAAAGTGCGCGACGACCTTGACCGCGAGCTGCTCCTTGCTGGGCGCGAGCGCGTAGAGGGTCGATTTCGAGCAGTGGAGCCTGGCGGCGAGGTCGTCCAGCGTGAACTGGGAGAACCCCTCGGCGAGAAAGAGCGCTTCGAGTTCCGAGAGCAGTGCTCGCTGGCGCGCGGTGGGCTGACGGCGCGGGGTCCTGCTCTCGGTCATCGGATCACTATCCCTTACGCGGACGGTGTACCCCCAGCGCCATCTACTGTACGCTGAAACAGCCCACAGTACTGTTTTGAGTACAGTTCAGCGCGGAGGAATCATGCCGGCGGACCGTCTGCTGCCCAGCACCGAGGCCAGGGATCTGATCGATCTGGCCAAGGAGATCGCACGCGAAGAACTCGCCCCGATCGCGAGCAAGTACGAAGAGACCGCGCACTTCCCGCGCGAGCAGTTCCGACTGCTCGGCCAGGCTGGGCTGCTCGGGCTGCCGTACGCCGAACGATGGGGCGGCGGCGAACTGCCGTACGAGGTCTACCTGCAGGTGCTCGAGGAGATCGCGACCGCGTGGATGTCGGTCGGCGTCGGGCTCTCCGTGCACACGATGTCCTGCTTCGCGCTGGCGCACCACGGCACCGACGAGCAGCGCGACCGCTGGCTGCCCGCGATGCTGGAAGGCGGCCTGCTGGGCGCGTACGCGCTCTCGGAGACCCACGCCGGCTCGGACGCGGCGGCCCTCTCGACCCGCGCGCGGGTCGACGGCGACCGGTACGTCGTGAACGGCACGAAGGCATGGATCACCCACGCGGGTGAGGCCGACTTCTACACGACCATGGTGCGCACCAGCGACGACGGCGGCCAAGGCATCAGCTGCCTGCTCGTCGACGCGGCGACGCCGGGCCTCTCGGCCGCGCCGCCCGAGCGGAAGATGGGCCTCACCGGGTCGACCACCGCGCAGCTACTGTTCGAAGACGCCGCCGTCGACGCCGACCGGCGGATCGGTGAAGAAGGCCAAGGGCTGAAGATCGCGCTGTCGTCACTCAGCTCCGGACGGCTGGGCATCGCCGCCTGCGCCGTCGGCCTCGCGCAGGCCGCGCTGGACGAGGCTCTGGAGTACGCGAAGGGCCGCACGCAGTTCGGGAGGCCGATCATCGAGTTCCAGGGCCTGGAGTTCCTGCTGGCCGACATGGCCGCCACCGTCGAGACCTCGCGCGCGATGTACCTCGACGCGGCCCGCCGCCGCGACCGCGGCCTGCCGTTCCAGCGGCAGGCGTCGATCGCGAAACTCGTCGCGACCGACGGCGCGATGAAGGTGACCACCGACGCGGTGCAGGTCCTCGGCGGCGCCGGCTACACCAAGGACTTCCCGGTGGAGCGGTACATGCGGGAGGCGAAGGTGCCGCAGATCTTCGAGGGCACGAACCAGATCCAGCGCATGGTGATCGCGCGGGAACTCCGGAAATCCTGACTCTCCGCGCTGATACGATCACCAGTGGTCATCCTGTGGCCGTGAGACACTGTGGAAGACGTGAGGAGACGCTGTGACAGCCCTTCCCGACTCCACGACCGGGTCGCACGGTGAACCAGGGTGGGCCATCCCGGATCACCTGCTGTCGGTCGCGGAGTACGCGGCGCTCGGTGAGCCCGATTCCGGATTCACCGAGCTCGTGGAAGGCCGCCTCGTCATGTCACCGAGCCCCAAGAGGAGACACAACAAGGCGTTGTACGCCTTGGCGAGGCAACTCGAATCGCAGCTGCCCGAGCACCTCGAATTCATCCAGGACATCGATGTCGACCTCGGGCTGGTTCCGCCTGGCGAGCCGGGTTTCGCCCGGCGCCCGGACCTGATCATCGCCCTTCGTGAAGCCGGCGATCGGATCGACGCGGAAGACACGATGTACCACGCGGACGACGTCGTCGTGGTGGTCGAGATCGTGTCACCTGGCTCGAAGCGCACCGACTACGTGACCAAGCACGGCGAGTACGCCGACGCAGGGATTCCGCATTACTGGATCGTCGATCTCAGCGAGCCCGTCTCGCTTGTCGCCTGTCACCAGGCGGGCGAACTCGGCTACCAGGATGCTCCCGCCATGACGGTCGAATTCACCGCAGCCGAGCCTTTTCCGGTGAAACTGGACCTCGGCCGGCTGCTTTCCTGAGCGCATGACGTGAAAGCCACTTTCGCAACCTTCAACGTTGCGAACGTGGCTTTCACGTCATGCGAGTCCGGTCGCGGCCGGCCCCTCAGTGCCCCTGCGGGCCGAACTGCTGCGGCGGGCCACCCGGCTGCTGTGGCCATCCGGCCTGAGGCGGATACGGCTGCTGCGACGGCCCGGGCTGCCACTGAGGCCCAGGCTGTCCCGGCGGGTACGGCGGGACGGCCTCCGCGACGTGCGGCTGCGGATAGCCCTGCTGCCGGAATCCCTGCTGCTGGAATCCCTGCTGCTGGAATCCCTGCTGCTGCGGGAATCCCGGCCCGGCGGCGACAGGCTCTCGCGCCTTGCGCCGCTTTCCGCGGATGAGCATCGTCGTGCCCAAGCCGGTCAGCGCGACCCCGACGCCTGCCATCCAGAGACCGTGATTCCGGAACGTCTCGGCACGGGATTCGGCGGCGGCCTTCATCTCGGCGTAGGTGTCCTCACCCGTGCTACGGCCGTTCTTCGTGGTCTCGCAGACGTCCCCTGGCGACATGATCCTGCCGCCGCATTTGATGAGATTCGGGTCCTCGCGCGAGAACAGCAAGGTGACGACCAAGAACCCGATACCGACGACCAGGACGAAGACCCAGCGCTTCATGTGTTACACACCCTCCCCGTGTGTCACACATGAGAGCACAGGTCCCCGTCCCGTGGCAAGAGCGTGCTCAGCTCTCGCGGTAACGGCGCTCCTCGGTGACGCCGACCCCGGTCTCCTCGTCGAAGTGGTAGACCTCGCGCCCGCGCACGAACACCCGCATCGCCCGGTTCATCACGTCCAGCGGGTCACCCGACCAGATGGCCACGTCGGCGTCGAGGCCCGGCTTCAGCGCGCCGACCTGGTCGTCGAGCCCGAGCATCGCGGCCGGGTTGACGGTCAGCGCCTTCAGCGCGGTCTCCGGGTCGAGACCGTCCTTCACCGAAAGGGCGGCCTGGTACACCAGGAAGTTGATCGGCACGACCGGGTGGTCCGTGGTGATCGCGATCCGCACGCCCGCCCTGGCGAGGATGCCGGGCGCGCGCAGGGTGCGGTTGCGCAGCTCCACTTTGGACTTGGTGGTGAACAGCGGGCCGAGGATCACCGGCACGTCCCGCTCGGCGAGCAGGTCCGCGATCAGGTGCCCTTCGGTGCCGTGGTTGATCACCAGTTTGTAGCCGAACTCGTCGGCCAGCCGGATCGCGGTGACCATGTCGTCGGCGCGGTGGACGTGCTGGTCCCAGTACAGCTCGCCGTCGAGGACCTTGGCCAGCGTCTCCTTGGTCAGGTCGACGTCGAACGGCTTGCCCTCGCCGGCGGCGTGGTCGCGCTGGGCGGCGTAGTTGCGCGCGGCGGTGAACGCGTCCCGGATGGTCGACGCGACACCGAGCCTGGTCGACGGCGTCTGCTTCTTCTCGCCGTAGACCCGCTTCGGGTTCTCGCCGAGCGCGCTCTTCACGCTGACGCCCTCGGCGAAGATCATGTCGAGCACGGTCCGGCCCCAGGTCTTGACGCCGATCGTCTGCCCGCCGATGGGGTTCCCCGAACCGGGCTTGATGACGACGCTGGTGACACCGCCCGCGAGCGCGTCGTCGAAGCCGGGCTCGTACGGGTCGATGCCGTCGATCGCCCGGAACCGCGCGCCGTTGGGGTCGGTCATCTCGTTGGTGTCGTTGCCCGACCAGCCTTCGCCGTCCTCGTGGACGCCGAGGTGGGCGTGCGCGTCGATGAACCCGGGCAGCACCCAGCTGCCCGCGGCGTCGATCAGTTCGGCGTCGTCGGGGACGTCGACGTCGGCGTCCGTGCCGACCGCGGCGATCTTCCCGTTCTCGATGAGGACCGTGCCGCCGTCGATCGGTTCGCCGTCGACCGGGACGACGTAACCACCGACGATGGCCTTGACCTGTGCTTTGTCAGACATACTTTGACACGCTAACGAACTGGGCCGCCTGTCCGCACGCGGGGCTTTTCGAAGTGGACGAGCTCGTAGTGCTCCTCGCGCGTCCGGTGCGTCTCGACGTAGCCGAGTTTCCGGTACATCCGCAGCGGACCGGCGCTGCGCTCACCGGTGAACAGGCGGAACACGGTCACCGAAGACGGCATGGCCGCTTCGGCGGCGAGCAGCAACGAGCTGCCGAGCCCGTGTCCTTGCCGGTCCGGGGCCACGATGAGCCTGCCTACGAGACCGGCGCCGCCGTCCACGACGATCCGGACGCTCGCCACCAGCCGCCCGGATTCCCTGACGCCCCAGGCGAAACACGCGGGATCGCCCAGGGCCGCCTTGGTCTGCTCGAAGGTCTCCAGCAGCGGCGGGAGGTCGATGTTCTCGTGCGCCCGCGCCTCCGGGACGTACGCCGCGCGCTGCAGCGTGAGCATTTCGCCCGCGTCCACGGGCCCCAGCCGGAGTGGCGGCGGCGGTGCTGCCATCACCGCACCCGGATTCCCCAGCTCCCGGTCCACGAGGACGCGGGCTCCAGCTCGATCAGGTCGGTGCCGGTGTTGAGCGCGTCGGCGGGGCAGGTCATCGGCTCGATCGCCACCGCCCGGCCGCGGCCGACCAGGTCGTCCGGCGTGAACACCTGCGCCCAGTGGAAGTCCGGCCCGGCCCAGACCACCAGCTCCCGCTCGCTGTGCGAGAGGACGTAGTGATGGTTGCCGTCCTCGGCGAGGCTCAACCCGCCGAACGCGGTGTCGAGGTCGACGCCTTCGAGCAGCTTCCCGGACCGGAAGTCGTACTCGGTCCCCTCGACGTCCTGTTCCTCGGCGTACGGCATCTGCTCGTCGCCGAGGTACGGCCGGACCCGGCTCGCGGGCAGCGTCAGGGTCAGCTCGTCGGTGGGCGCGTCACCGATGCGGAAGTACGGGTGCGTGCCGAGCCCGACGCCGATCGGGCTCTCGCCCTCGTTGCGGATCTCGTGCGTCACGACCAGCTCGCGCGGCGAGATCTCGTAGGTGATCGTCGCGCGCAACGGCACCGGCCAGCCTTCCTGCGCCGGGACGTCGACGGCCAGGGTGATCGACGACTCCGCGTGCTCCAGCAGCTCCCACTCCTCGTGCCGGGTCAGGCCGTGGATCGCGTTGCCGCGCGCCTCTTCGGTGATCGGGAGCTGCTGCTTCTCGCCCTGGTGGACCCACTGGCCGCCCTTGGTGCGGTTCGGCCACGGCAGCAGCACCTGCCCGGCGCCCTTCGGCGGCTTCTCGTCCTCGGCGAACGCCTCGACGTACGGCACCCCGCCGACCTCGAACGCGCGCAGGCCGGCACCGATCTCGGTGACGACGGCGCGCGCGTTGCCGCGGGTGATCTCGAACTGCTCTCCGGTGGGATTGGCCATGCCGACGAGGTTACCGGCGCCCGCCGGGAACGTAGTCTGGGAACGCCACGCCCGGACGAAGGAGACCGCCGCGATGACCGTTCCCGGCTACCCCAGCACCGTCGGCCGCGTCCTGGAGCGGAGCGCGCGCCGCGTCCCGGACCGGGTCGCGCTGACCTTCGCCGATCGCGTGTGGACGTACGCGGAGCTCGACCGCGCGGTGGGCCGGGTCGCGGCGAAGCTGCTCGAAAGCGGGCTCGTCCACGGTGACCGCGTCGCGGCCTTCGGCAAGAACTCCGACGCGTACTTGTTGCTGTACCTCGGTTGCGCGCGGGCCGGGCTGGTGCACGTGCCGGTGAACTTCAACGCGCGCGGTGAAGAGCTCGCGTACCTGCTCACGCAGTCCGAACCCGCCGTCGCCTTCGTCGACCCCGCGCTGGCCGGGCACGTGGCGTCCGCCCATAAGTCCACTTCGGACATTCTCGGCTGGGCGCTGGACGAAACCGTCACCCCGCACGAGGAGTCCGGGGTCGCCGACGAAGACCTCGTCCAGCTGCTCTACACGTCCGGGACGACTTCCCGGCCGAAGGGCGCGATGCTCACCCATCGCGCGCTGGTGCACGAGTATTCGTCCTGCATCGCCGCGCTCGACCTGAGCGATCGCGACGTGCCGCTGCACGCGCTGCCGCTGTACCACTCGGCGCAGATGCACGTGTTCCTCATGCCGGGGCTGGCCGTCGGCGCGACGAACCATCTCGTCGAGGCGCCCGATCTCGGCGACATCCTCGCGCGGATCCCGCGCCAGGGCGTCACTTCCCTGTTCTTCCCGCCGACCGTCTGGGTGGGACTGGCGAATCATCCCGGTCTCGCGGAGGCGGATCTGCGCGGTCTCACCAAGGCGTACTACGGCGCTTCGATCATGCCCGTGCCGGTGCTGGACAAGCTCCGCGGGCAGCTGCCGGGAGTCGGTTTCTACAACTGTTTCGGCCAGTCGGAGATCGGTCCACTCGCGACGGTTCTGCGTCCCGAAGAGCACGACGCGCGGCCGGATTCCGTCGGCCGCCCGGTTCTGTTCGTCGAGACCCGCGTGGTGGACGCCGAGATGAACGATCTCCCGCCGGGCGAACTCGGCGAGGTCGTGTACCGCTCGCCGCAGTTGTGCACGGGCTACTGGGGCAAGCCCGAGGAGTCGGTGGAGGCGTTCGCGGGCGGCTGGTTCCACTCCGGGGATCTCGTGCGGCAGGACGAGGAGGGCTACCTGTTCGTCGTCGACCGGATCAAGGACGTCGTCAACACCGGCGGCGTGCTCGTCGCGTCGCGTGAGGTGGAGGACGCGCTGTACACGCATCCCGCCGTCGCCGAAGTGGCCGTCGTCGGCCTGCCGCACGAACGCTGGATCGAGGCGATCGCCGCGGTGGTCGTGGTGAAGGAGCCGGTCGAGGAAGCGGAGCTGATCGAGTTCGCCAAGAAGTCCCTGGCCGCGCACAAGGTGCCGAAGTCGGTGCATTTCGTCGGCGAATTGCCGAAGAACGCGTCCGGGAAACTGCTCAAACGCGAACTGCGGCAACAGTTCGGCGGGTCAGCGTCCGCGATCGGCGTCTAGGGACTCGGCGTACGCCGCGAACTCACAAGCCGCTTCGAGACTGCCCGGCCGTGGCGGATCCTCCGGATCCCAGCCGAGTTCGCGGTCTTGAAGGACCTGCGTGAGCAGCGGCCGCCACCGCGGATCGAGGTTCTCGCGAGCCCAGAGGAGCGCACCGCGCTTGGACTCGACCTCGGCCGTGCGCAAGGTGTAGAGCACCCGGCAACAAGTCGACACGAGGTAGCGCTGGGTCCACGCGATGTCGAAGGGCGCCCACGTCCGGACGCCGTCGACGAGGCCGTGCAGTTCCTCGCGCATCGCCGCTCGCATCGCCTCCGGCGGCGGCTCGTCGACCAGGCTCGCGATCGGCGGACCGTCGAGCACGATGCCGCGGTGGCGCAGGATCCAGCGCGTGTGGAGGCTGTTGCAGTGCGTGTCCCAGATCAGGACGCGATGGCCGTGATCGCAGTAGAGCCAGGGTGTGCCGAGCCCTCGGCTGGTTTTCAAGGACGCGACGTCCGCGTACGAGCCCTCGATTTCCTTGCACCAGAAGCCTTCCCTGGTGGGAAGTTCGTCGTGGAGCACGCGGAGGCCCGCCTCGGCCTCACCGCTCGGCGGCTCGGTGGTCGCGATGACGAAGTCGCAGTCGCTGTGGAGGTCGCCGGCGCCGAGCGCGAAGGACCCTTGGACGTACGCGCCGACGTAGGTGTCGCCGAGGATCTCGCGGGCCGAGGCGACCAGGCCGGTGAGGACTTCGTCGAGTTCCGCGTAAGGCGTGTACACAAGCCGGACGCTACCCGGCTCGCGACGCTAAAGCGCGATTCGCGTGATCAGGGACGTAACTCGCGTGATTGGACGCCGCACTCGGTGTTCGACGTCTGATCACGCGAGTTCCGTCTTCAATCACGTGAGTTCCGTCTTTGATCACGCGAGTCCGGCGTCACATGCTTACTAGACCGGTCGTCATAGTTTGGGCTACAGTCGGCCGCATGGTTCGCCGCACCGACACCCGGCAGCGCATGCTCGACTCCGCCGCCGAGCTCTTCCATCAGCAGGGTTACCACGCCACCGGTCTCAACCAGCTCGTCGCCGCCGTCGGCGCGCCCAAGGGATCGCTCTACTTCCACTTCCCCGGCGGCAAGGAGCAGCTCGCCGCCGAGGCCATCCGCCAGTCCGCCGACCGGCTCTGCGACCAGCTGCGCACGATCGTCGCGAACTCGCCCGACGTCGTCACCGGCATCCGGAACGTCATCGACGCGCTCGCGACCTCGCTGGAGGAGTCGGATTTCCAGCGCGGCTGCCCGCTCGCCACGGTCGCGCTCGACGCGTCGGGGGACAGCGAGGAGATCCGCCAGGCCTGCGCCGACGGCTACACCTCCTGGCACACCCTCATCTCCGAAGCACTCGACACCGAAAAAGCGGGCCACCTGGCCACCGTCATCCTCGCCTCGATCGAGGGCGGCTTGCTGCTGGCCAAGACGTTGCACGACACCGCGCCGCTGCGCGCGATCGCCCCTCATCTGGCCGACACACTCGAACGGGAGCTGTCCTGATGCGCGTCCATCACCTGAACTGCGGGACCATGCGGCCGATCGGCGGCAAACTCGTCGACGGCAGGCCCGGCCTCTTCCGCCGCGCGGAACTGATCTGCCACTGCCTTCTGCTGGAGACCGACACCGGGCTCGTGCTCATCGAAACCGGCGTCGGCACGCCGACCGTCACCCGGCCCGCCGAATGGCTCGGCGCCGGTTTCGTCCGGCTGGTCCACCCTGACAGCGACGACGATCTCAGCGCCACCACGCAGATCCGCAAGCTCGGCTTCGACCCGGCCGACGTGCGCGACATCGTGCTCACCCACCTCGACCTCGACCACGCGGGCGGGCTCGTCGACTTCCCCGAGGCACGGGTCCACGTCCACGCCCGTGAGCTCCAGGCGCTGGAGAAGCCGATCGATCGCAAGGAGGCGAGCCGCTACCGGAAGGTCCAGTTCGACCACGGCCCGATCTGGAAGTCGTACCGCGCCGACGGCGAACCCTGGTTCGGTTTCGACGCCGTCCGCGAGCTCGAAGGGGTGCCGGACGTGCTGATCATCCCCCTCGCCGGGCACACCCGCGGGCACGCCGGCATCGCCGTCGACACGGGTGACGGCTGGCTCCTCAACGCCGGTGACGCCGTCTTCCACGGCGGCGAACTGGAACGAAAGCCGCACATCCCGTTCGCACTCGGCTTCTTCGAGTCGTACATGCAGACGGAGAAAACGGCACGACTGGACAACCAGCGCCGGCTGCGCGAACTTGTCAGTAACAACGGTGACGAGGTGACGGTCTTCGCCGCGCACGACGCCACCGCATTCGAACGGCTCAGCCAGAGGAGCAGGCTATGAAGGTCCACCATCTGAACTGCGGCACGATGCGGGCGCCGGGAGGCAGGTTCCTCGACGGCCAGCCGGGGCTGTTCCGCCGCTCGGAACTGGTGGCGCACTGCCTGCTGATCGAGACGAACGACGGGCTCGTGCTGGTGGACACCGGTTTCGGCCGCAAGGGCGTCGCGGATCCCGGCGCGTGGCTCGGCACGCCGTTCACGCTGATGGTCGGCGCGAAACCGGTCGAGGTGGAGACTGCGGCCCATCAGGTCGAGGCGCTGGGACACAAGCTGGAAGACGTGCGGCACATCGTCTGCACCCACCTCGACGTCGACCACGCGGGCGGGCTCGCGGACTTCCCGAACGCCGTCGTGCACGTCCGCACGGCCGAGCACGACGCGGCGACGTCGCCCGCGAACGTCGGCGAGAAGGCGCGGTTCCGCGCCAACCAGTTCGCCCACCGTCCACTGTGGAGCACGTACGACGAGGCCGGGGACGAATGGTTCGGCTTCCAGGCCGTCCGCGAGCTCAAGGGCGTGCCGCCGGAGGTCCTGCTGGTGCCGCTCGCGGGACACACCAAGGGGCACACCGGGGTGGCGGTCGACACCGGCGACGGCTGGCTGCTGCACGCGGGTGACGCGTACTTCTTCCACGGTCAGCTGGATCCGGTGAAGCCGCATTGCCCGCCGGGGATGACCGCGTTCCAGAACATGGTGCAGACGCTGCGCAAGCCGCGGCTGGAGAACGTCGAACGGCTGCGGGAGCTGAGCCGAGAACACGCCGACGAGATCACCGTGTTCTCGGCCCACAGCCCGGTGGAGTACCAGGCCCTCAGCCGCGGATAGGGGTCAGCCGACCGGCGGCTCGATGGGCTGCCGGTCCTCTTCGCTGTGCGTGGCCCGCATGACGAGCCAGTTGATCCCCCACAGCACGACTCCGACACCGAGCAGGATCGCGGCGACCTTGTAGTCGCGCGCGGGCCGCCCGGACAACGGCGTCACCAGGTAGAGACAGAAGATCGCGGCCAGCACCGGGATGATCGTCGGCGCGCGGAAATGCTTGTGCGCCGACTTTTCCTTGCGCAGGACCAGCACCGCGACGTTGACGATGGCGAAGACCGCCAGCAGCAGCAACGCCGTCGTACCGCCGAGCACGCTGATGTCCACAAAGGACACCAGGCCGATGGCGATGACGCTGGTGAACACGATCGCCACCCACGGGCTGCGACGGAACGGGTGCACCGTGCCCAGCTGCTTCGGGATGATCCGCTGGTTCGCCATGCCGTAGAGCAGACGGCTGGCCATCAGCATGTTGATCAGCGCCGAGTTGATGACCGCGAAGAGACCGATCGCGGAGAAGACCTCACGCGGGAAACCGGGCGCCCCGACGTCGAGCACCTTCAGCAGCGCGCTGCTCTTGGCCGCTTCCAGGTCATCGGCGGGCACCAGCAGCGAAGAGGTCACGGAGACCAGGATGTAGATGGTCGCGGCGATGACCATGCCCCACAGCATCGCCTTCGGGAAGATCCGGATCGGGTCCTTGCACTCCTCGGCCATGTTGACCGAGTCCTCGAAACCGACCATCGCGAAGAACGCCAGCGACGTCGCCGAGGTGATCGCCACCAGCATCGTCTGGTTCTCGGTGTCGAACTCGACCAGCCGCGAGGCGTCCCCGTTGCCGTTGAGCACCGCCCACACGCCGACCCCGATGATGATCAGCAGACCGCCGATCTCGATGCAGGTCAGCACCACGTTGGTCTTCACCGACTCGGAGACCCCGCGGAAGTTGATCAGCGCGAGACCGATCACGAACAGGATCGCCACCAGCGGCATCGGCGCGGTGATGAACTCGGCCAGATAGGTGTCGCCGAAGGCCTTCGCCGCGGACGAGGCCGACGTGATCCCCGAGCACATCACCGCGAACGCCACCATGAAGGTGAGGAAGCGGATCTTGAACGCCTTGTGCGCGTAGAGCGCCGCGCCGGCGGCCTGCGGGTACTTGCCGACCAGTTCCAGGTAGCTGAACGCGGTCATGATCGCGACCACGAAGGCGATCAGGAACGGCAGCCACAGCGCGCCGCCCACCCGTCCCGCCACTTGCCCGGTGAGCGCGTAGACGCCCGTCCCGATGATGTCCCCCACCACGAAGAACAGCAGGAGCTTGGAACCCATGACCCGTTTGAGGCTCGGCTGACCGGCAGGGCCGGCCTGTTCCGTTGTCGTCGTGTCCGCCATGCGGCAAGAGTGTGCCGCATCACGTCTGTGGCCGACAGTCCGATTTGGTCAGTTCTTCGTCACGGGTTGACGGAGACCGATTCGGGGTATCAGTTCGCGTCGACCGCGGTCTTCACCAGCGGGGCCATCATCTCCTGGGTCATCTTCACCGGACCGGTGTAGTTGACCAGCACCGGGACGTTGTTCACGAGTTCCGCGGCCGCCAGCGTCGCGGTCTTGTTCTCGTCGGTGTAGTAGATGGCGCCCTCGCCGACACCGGCGACGTCCTTCGCGTTCGGCTTCGCCTTCTTCAGCGCGGCGACCATCTCGGCGGGCTTGATCGGGTTCTTCTCGAAGCGGGTCACCGCGAGCGCGCCGATCTGCTTGCCGGCGGCCGAGTAGACGCAGCTCTTGGCCTTGCCGCCGTTGGCGGCGTTGTCCTGCACCGGGCCCGGCGCCGACGTCACGCCCTGGAGGGAGACGGCCTTGCCGACGGCCTCGGCGGGCAGCAGCGCGCACGGCTCTTTCGAACCGGCACCACCGGTGGGAGCGGCCGACGAGCTCGGCGCGGCGGAGGAGGACGGGGCGGGAGCCTGGCTGGACGGCTTGGCCGCGTTGTCCGATTTCCCGTCCCCGGAAGAACAGGCGGAAAGGGTCGCGATGACAGCGGCGAACAGGACGATCGCCCGTGAAATACGCATGGGACCGACGATAGCCCCGGCGAATCAGTCCACCGGGGCCCGGTACCGCCAGAAGGACGGGATCAGCAGCGCGGCGCCGACGACCAGCACGATGACCAGCACCCCGCCGCCGGAAGCAGCGGCCGCGGTGCCGACACCGGCGGCCGCCCAGCCGTGGGTGAGGTCGGCGATCCGCGGGCCGCCCGCGACGACGACGGTGAACACGCCCTGGAGCCGTCCGCGCATCTCGTCGGTGGTGGCGACCTGCAGGATCGACATCCGGTAGATCGCGCTGACCATGTCGGCGGCCCCGGCGAGCGCCATGAAGAAGACCGCGAGCCACAGCGAGTTCGCGAGCCCGAACCCGATGATGGCGGCGCCCCAGACGCAAACCGAGACGATCACGCCGGCGCCCTGTTTGCCGATCCTGGTCAGCCAGCCGGAGAAGAGGCCGATCAGCATCGCGCCCGCCGGGAGCGCGGCGTACAGCCAGCCCAGCGCGGGTCCGCCGCCGGGCGGGTCGCCGAAGGTGCGCTCCGCCATCTCCGGGATCAGCGCCCGCGGCATGCCCGCGACCATCGCGATGATGTCGACGAGGAACGACGCCAGCAGGATCTTCTGCGTCGCCAGGTACTTGAAGCCGTCGATGATGTCGCGGATCCCGGCCCGGCGCGCGATCTCGCCGACCGGCGGGATCGGGGGCAGTTTCCAGACCGCGATCAAGGTCAGGGTCAGCGCGACGACGTCGATCAGGTAGAGCGTCGAGAGGCCGAGGATCGGGATCAGCGAACCGGCGAGCAGCGGGCCGAAGACCGCGCCGAAGGTGGCCATCGTGCTGCTCAGCGCGGTCGCGGGGGCGATCAGGTTGTCCGGCACCAGCCGGGCGACGACGGCGCTGCGGGTCGGCATGTTGACCGCGAAGAACGCCTGGTTGACCGCGAGCAGGGCGAGGACGAGCCAGACGGAGCCGACGTTCACGAACGCCTGGAACCACAGGACGGCCGAGGTGACGGTGACCCCGACGTTGGTGATCAGCAGGAGCTTGCGGCGGTCGACGGCGTCCGCGATGGCGCCGCCCCAGAGGCCGAAGACGAGCAGCGGGATCAGCGCGACCAGGCCGGTCAGGCCGACGTACGCCGACGAACCGGTGAGGTCGAAGACCTGTTTGGGGACCGCGACGGCGGTGAGTTGGCTGCCGATGGCGGTGACGGCGGTGGAGAGCCAGAGGCGGCGGAACGCGGGGATCTTGAGCGGCCGGGTGTCCACGACGATCGAGCCGAACAGCTTGCGGACGCCTTTGCGCTGTTCCACCCCGACGTCATCACTCACAACCCGACAGCTTAGCCGCGCTAACTAACCAATCGCGCGCGATTTATGTCACCTGGTGGCGCGTGAAGGCCCCCTTCCCTCGGCTGAGCCGAGGGAAGGGGGCCTTCACGCGAGTTGAGCTACGGCGCGACGCGCTCGATCTGCCAGCCGTCGTCGGTGCGGACGTAGCGGAGCCTGTCGTGCATGCGGTCCTCGCGGCCCTGCCAGAACTCGACGACGTCGGGCCGGATGCGCCATCCGCCCCAGTGCGGCGGGAACGGGATGTTCTCGACGTCGGCGAAGCGGCGCTCGATGCCGTGCAGCGCGGTCTCGAGGGCGCGGCGGCCGTCGACGACGCGGGACTGCGGCGAGGCCCAGGCCCCGAGCTGCGAGCCCCGCGGCCGGGAGGCCCAGTACTCGGCGGTCTCGGCGACGTTGACCTTCTCCACCTCGCCGCGCACGTGGACCTGACGCTGCAGGGCGTACCACGGGAAGGTGATCGACGCGTAGCGCGTCGCGGTGAGGTCGTGGCTCTTGGTCGAGGTGTAGTTCGTGTAGAAGACGACGCCGCGTTCGTCGAGGCCCTTGCACAGGACGGTCCGGGAGGACGGCCTGCCTTCCGGGTCGGCCGTGGCAAGCACCATCGCGTTCGGTTCGGCGACCCCGGCGGAGACGGCCTGGTTCAGCCAGTCCTGCAGCTGGGCGGTCCAGGTCTCCGCCAGCGCGGACTCGTCGAAGGCCGCGCCTTCGTAGGCCACCCGCATCCCGGGCAGGCGCACGACGGCGTCCCCGTCCACGCCATCCTTGATCTCCGGCATCATCCGCCAAACCTCCGTACCCGGTCGGGGCATCTGTGACTTCGGCTTTGCCGCCGACGGTATTGCCTCCGACGCGGCGGCGAAACCCACTGAACGGTGACACCCGCCACCCCCGCCCGATCATCTGTGCGTAACCGCCGGACCGCAAGCCGTTACCTCCCGGTTACCTTCCGGTCCCTGATCGATCCAGGGCGGACTGCCGCCGTCCGGGGTCCGGCGCCGCATTGTTCCGAATCGGCCCAGCGACCCGGGGAATCGCACTCGATGCCGAGAATTCGGACTCGCCCGCCTTTACCGGGCGTGAGAATTGCCTGGACAGACCCGGTCCGCACAGATCGACAGGAAATCGTTCGTCGAAGACCGGACTTCACACTCCCCTTTTCTTCATCGACCATTCCGGCGTCCTCGAACAATTCTTCCGGCCATTCACGCCCGGCCCGCGAGGGCACCCGGTCCGGCGGACCGTTAATTCTGTCGTTTGACAGAAATTAGCCACCGGGGAAACCTCCGCGACAGATCCCGGCAGGATGTGCCGGAAGGCCGGCCCCGGGACGGCAATTCGTCCCGAAACCGGCCTCCACGTCTCCCGTCTTCGCTGTCAGTTCGTGACAGTGAACTCCGCGCGGACGATCCAGCCCCAGCAGTCGTACGACGCCGTGTACCGGCCCGGCACCGTCCCCACTGGACCGTCGCCCCGGAGCGCGACACCGATGCCGCCGGTGCCGCCGTCGCCCACCACCCGCAAGGGGATCGGCGCGGCGAGACCGGCCGCGGTGAGCGTTGTCGCGAGCTCGCCCGCACCCGACGGGCGCAGGCAATAGATGTCCGCGGTGACCGTCCCACCTGCGACGACGGTGCCCGGGTTCAAGACCAGACTGGACGGTCTGGTCGCGTTCGCCTGCCCCGCCCCGGCCAAGGTGGACACGATCGCCGCCCCCGCGACGCACAACGCGGCCGCACGAAATCTCATCCTCTGCTCCCTCCCGGAAGACGGGCGAAGTTTTCACCCGCCACCCGATGGACGTACGCCGCCCTGGGAAGGGTTGCCCACCTGCCGAGACTGTGCCCCTTGGGGCGAACGGCCGGATTTAGCAGAATGTGACAGCAAATCAGGCAAGAGCTGACGATCACACTAGGTAGGCCTTGCGCCACTCGATAGGATCGCCGCCGAGAGCAACGGGGTGATCACCTCTATCCAGAGTGTTCAGAGGTTTGGGATGGGACGGCCGGGTGTGCGGTTGATCCATCCACTATTGCCGGCCGGGCTTCCATGAGGAGCCCGACACCGGTCGATCAGTCCTGCGCTCGAACCGCCGGAACTTTCCACGCCCGAGTTACTCCCCTTCCCCAGGAGTGCGTTGTGATTTCCCGTTCCCGCCGTCTCGTGACGGCGTTGTTGTGCGCCATTTCGCTCGCAGGCGTGACCGCCCTTTCGGCATGTTCCGACAGCACGGCGGCCTCCGGCACCAAGGTCACCATCGGTTACAGCGCCTGGCCGGGCTGGTTCCCGTGGGCGGTGGCCCAGGAGAAGGGCCTCTTCGAGAAGAACGGCGTGACCGTCGATCTGAAGTGGTTCGACAGCTACACCGAGAGCATCAACGCACTGTCCTCCGGCGCGATCGACGCCAACAGCCAGACCCTGAACGACACCCTCGCGTCGGTCAGCGGCGGCGCGAAGCTGTCGGTCGTCCTGGTCAACGACAACTCGACCGGCAACGACAAGATCATCGCCCGCCAGGGCATCACCGGCGTCGCCGACCTCAAGGGCAAGAAGATCGCCGTCGAGCAGGGCACCGTCGACCACTACCTCCTGCTGCTCGCGCTGCAGGAGGCGAAGCTGACCGAAAAGGACGTCGAGCTGGTCCCGCTGCTGACCGACGCCGCCGCGGCCGCGTTCGTCGGCGAGCAGGTCGACGCCGTCGCCGCCTTCGCCCCCTTCACCACGAAGGCGCTCGAGCGCCCCGGCAGCCGCGCGATCGCGACGTCCGCCGAGTTCCCCGGTGCCATCCCCGACCACCTGGTCGTCTCCGAACAGATGTCGAAGGAGCGCAAGAAGGAGGTCCAGGCGCTGGTGAACACCTGGTTCGAGACGATCGAGTGGATCAAGCAGAACCGGGACGAGGCCGTGAGGATCATGGCCAAACGCGGCGCCGTGTCGATCGAGGAGTACAAGACCTACGACGCGGGCACCACGATCTTCACCAAGCAGCAGAACCTCGACGCCTTCACCCCCGGCGTCACCCCCGCCCACCTGAACTTCCAGGCGGGCAAGATCGCCGACTTCATCGTCTCCAACGGCCTCGCCCAGAACCGGCCCAACTTCGACGCGCTGTTCGACGACCAGTACGTCAAGGCGGTGAAGTGAGCACCACGGACGCGGCGAAGCAGGCCTCTCAGCGGACGGACGCCGCTGACGAGGCCGAAGCGCGGCGTCTCGACGACGAGCTGCGGCTCGCCGAAGCGCAGGAAAACCGACGGCGGAGTGGCGCGCGACCCGACTGGGCGCCGCTGCCCCGCCGGGCGGGCCTCAAGCCGAACGCGTCCCCGCTGTTCTCGCTCCGGACACCGATCCCCGCGCGCTGGCGGTGGACGCTGGCGGTGGCCTCGTTCGCGATCCCGCTGCTGATCTGGGTGACCCTGAACGCGCTGGGCACCATCAAGCCCCTGTTCCTGCCGACGCCGGTCGCGGTGTTCGACGCGCTGCTGGAGATGATCAAGTCCGGCGAACTGTTCAGCGACCTCTGGGCCACGACCCAGCGGGTGCTGCTCGGCTTCGGGCTCGCGGTCGTCGTGTCGGTCCCGCTCGGCATCGTGATGGGGACGTTCAACGCGGGACTGGCGCTGTTCGAACCGGTCATCGCGATGCTGCGGTACCTGCCGGCCAGCGCGTTCATCCCGCTGCTGATGATCTGGCTCGGCCTCGGCGAGCCGTCGAAGGTCGCGGTCCTGTTCCTGGGCACGGTCTTCTTCAACACGCTGATGACCGCCGACGCCGTCCGCGGCGTGCCGCGTTCGCTGATCGACGTGTCCTACACGCTCGGCGCGCGGCGCGGCGAGGTCCTGCGCAAGGTGATCGTCCCGCACGCGCTGCCCGGCATGCTCGACGCGACCCGTGTCAACGCCGCGGCCGCGTGGAACTTCGTGGTGGTCGCCGAGCTGATCAACGCCACCGCCGGGCTCGGCCTGCGGATCATGCGGGCGCAGCGGTTCACCCAGACCGACCGGATCTTCGCGCTGCTGATCGTGATCGGCCTGCTCGGACTGATCATCGACATCGCGTTGCGGCTCCTGCGGGCCCGGGTCGGGAAGTGGGCCGCATGACGCTCCAGCTGAAGGCCGTCGCGAAGGACTACGCCGTCCGCGGCAAGACCACCCGCGCGCTCGACGGGATCGACCTCGACATCGCGCGCGGCGACTTCGTCTGCGTGGTCGGCGCGAGCGGGTCCGGCAAGTCGACCCTGCTCTCGCTGATCGCCGGGCTGACCGAACCGTCCGAAGGCCTCATCACCCTCGACGGCGACGCCGTGACCGGGCCCGGCCCGGATCGCGGCCTGGTGTTCCAGCACGGCGCGCTGTACCCGTGGCGCACGGTGGAGAGCAATGTCGCGTTCGGACTCGAACTGCTCGGCCTCGACAAGGCCGAACGCGCACGCCGGGTCGGCTGGTACCTCGAAGAGACCGGGCTCGACCACCTGCGGAAGTCCTTGCCCAAACAGCTTTCCGGCGGGCAGAAGCAGCGCGTCGCGATCGCCAGGGCGCTGGCGGGCGAGCCCGACGTGCTGCTGCTGGACGAACCTTTCGGCGCGCTGGACGTCCAGACGAAAGAGGACATGCAGGTCCTGATCCGCCGGATCTGGACCGACACCGGGACCACGGTGCTGATGGTCACGCACGACGTCGAAGAGGCCGTGTTCCTCGGACGGCGCGTCGTGGTGCTGGCCTCGGACCCGGGCCGGGTGGCCGCCGACATCGCGGTCGACCTGCCCGAAGACCGCGAACTCGCGGTCAAACGCGCGCCGGAGTTCGTCGCGCTGCGCGCGTCCATCGAAGACCTCGTCCGGGAACAGCACCGCGGACATCTCGGGCGGAGCCGAGAAGAAAGGTGACCATGAGGCACGGGAAGACCCGGCCGGAACGCACCCCGCGTTCCGGGTTGCTCGGCAGACTCGGCATCCGGGGCAAGCTCAACCTGCTCCTGATGCTGCCGCTGACCGCCGTGGTCCTGGTGTCGGTGCCTTACGTCGCCGGAGAGATCGACGACGCCCGGTCCGCGCGCACCACCGCCGACGTCGCGTCCCAGGCCCGTGCCCTCGGCACGCTGGCGTGGGAACTGCAGCGGGAACGGCTGCTGACGGCGCATTACATCGCGTCGTCGTCGGCGAGCAGTTCCGCGATGGTGAAGCAGCAGGGCGTCGTCGCGGACACGGTGAACCAGGTACGCGCGCAACTGCCCGCCGACGCGCCGGAGGAACTCGCGGCGGCGCTGGTGCGGATCGGGTCGCTGAACGAGATCCGGGAGAACGCGCTCCGGCGCGGAGCCTCGCTGGACAGCGTGGCGCGGACGTATCACGCGGTGATCGACGCGGTCATCAACTCGCTCCGCCTCGTCCCGCAGCAGACCAGTGACGCGGAGGGCACCCGGCAGCTGACCGCGCTCGACGCGCTGCTGCGCGCGAACGAGGAGAACTCGTTGCGCGGCATGGCGTTGATCATCGTGCTGGCCACCCCCGAGTCCGGTGAGCCGGTGCTCGCCGACGCGAAACAGCAGTCTTCGCTGTTCCTCGAACGGTTCGTGCAGCAGGCCGACGTCACCCAGGCCACCCAGGTCGTCGCGGTCGAGCAGGGCGAGACGGGCCGCCGGGTCGACGCGCTGGAAGGGAAGATCGCGGAAGCCCGCGGCCCGCAGGCCGTGCAGAACCTGCTGCCGGACATCCTCGGCGCCGTCGACGCCCAGTCCAATCAGCGACGGCTCGCCCAGGACGCGGTCACCACCGGCATCACCGACACCGCGACCGCGCGGGCGGACGCCGCGCAGAACCTGGCGTGGACGATCGGTATCGGCGCCGGTGTGCTGTTCCTGCTGGTCGGTGGTCTCGCGATCGCGGTCAGCCGGTCGATCGCGGATCCGCTGCGGAAGCTGACCACGGCGGCGACGTCGGTCGCCGACCTCGCGAGCACCGAACTGGTGCGCGTCACCGACACCGAGCAGGCCGAGGAACTCGCGCCGCGGCTCGCCACCATCGACGTGTCGTCCCAGGACGAACTCGGCAAGCTGGCCGAGGCGTTCAACCGGGTCCAGGCGACCGCGGCCGAACTGGTGGAACGGCAGGCTGTCACGCGACGCAACGTCGGCCTCATGTTCGCCAACGTCGCGAAGCGGACGCAGAACCTGGTCGGCAGGCAGCTGGCGCTGGTCGACGAACTGGAGCGCAACGAACAGGACGTCGCGCTGCTGGCGAGCCTCTACCGGCTCGACCACCTCTCCACGCGTCTGCGCCGGAACGCGGACAACCTCCTCGTCGTTTCGGGAAACCGTGACGAGGCAAGGATTTCCGGGCCGATCGAGCTGTCGACGGCGCTGCGTTCGGCGCTCGCGGAGATCGAGGACTACCAGCGGGTCCGGCTCGGTTCGATGGGCGACCTCCTGCTCTCGTCGCCGTTCGGTTCGGATCTGGTGCTGATCTTCGCCGAGCTGCTGGAGAACGCGACGTCGTTCTCCCCGCCCGAGTCCTTTGTGGACGTCGGCACGAAGATCCTGCCCGACGGCTCCTGCCTGATCGTCATCGTGGACCAGGGCATCGGCATGACCGCCGAACGGCTCGCCGAGGAGAACCGGCGGCTGGTCGAACGCGAGCGGCTTGAACTGGCGCCGACCAGTGTGCTCGGGCTGTTCGTGGTCGGACGGCTCGCGCGGCGGCACGGGCTCAAGGTCGAGCTGACCGAGACCGAACCCGGCGCGGGCATCACCGCGCGGATCACCGTCCCGTCGGATCTGCTGACCTACCGGGCGCCCGTGCCCAAGTCCGTCCCGGCGCCGCCGGCGTGGCCGACGGCGGAACCGGGCGACGAACCCGAGCCGCAGCCACAGCCACAGCCACAGCGGTCTCAGCCGAAGCCCCGGAAGCGGGACGAGGCGTCCACGCACGAGCCGCCGACGCTGGCGATCGCCGGGATGATCCCGCGCGACGGTCTGCCGCCGCGGGACTTCCGCTGGTTCCGCAAGACCGACGGGGAGATCCCGGAGCCGATGCCGATGCCGGAACCCACGCCGCCGCCCGCGCCCTCGCTCACGCCGGTGCCCGCGTACGAGGCGCCCAAGCCGACGCTGACCGCCGATTCCGGGGAGACCCGCGGCGGATTGCGGCGGCGGGTCAAGGGCGCGCAGCTCCCCGGTGCCCCCGACGCACCGTCGCGACAGTTGTCCAGGCATGATCCAGAAGCGGCCAAAGCGGCCTTCGACGGGTTCGAGGCCGGGCTCGCGAAGGCCACCACGTCGTCTTCCAGAGATTCGGTACCGCCGCAAGCATCCCCGCCCCCGGTGAGCCCGCCGGCGGGCAACCCGATGCCCATGCCGATGCCGACCCCGACACCGGTGCCCGCCGCCTCGCGCGGCGGTCTCACCCGGCGGGTCCCCGGTGCCCAGCTGGCGCCGGGGCTGGCGAAAGGACCGGCCGCGCGACACCAGACCGCGCGGGCGGCACTGAACACCACCAAGCCCAAGGGCATGCGTGACCCCGAGGCCGAGCGTGCCGCGTTCGACGCCTTCAGTGACGGGTTGGAGAAAGCCGTCAACCCGGAGATGGAACAGAGAGAGAAGAGCAAGAGATGACGACCGGAGTCAGCGTCGAAGCCCGGAACTTCAACTGGTTGGTGACGCGCTTCGCACAGAACACGGCGAGCGCGATGGGCGCGATCGCCGTCTCGGCCGACGGCCTGCTGATCGCGATGTCGTCCGAGCTGGAACGCGCCAACGCCGACCGGCTGGCCGCGATCTGCTCGGCGATGCTCGGACTGGCGCACGGCGTCTCCGAGAGCCACCCGCTCGGGTCGCCCGACAAGATCATCATCGAGCTGGAGCAGGGCTACCTGCTGGTCTGCACGATCAGCATCGGTTGTTCGCTCGGCGTGCTCGCCACCAAGCAGGCCAGCCTCGGCACGATCGCCTACGAGATGGCGATGTTCGCCAACCGCGCCACCGAGGTGCTCACCCCCGCGCTGATCGAGGAACTGAAGAAGAGCGTCGGCAGCTGAACTGACGAGGGGAAAAGGGAATGAGCGACGATCAGGTACCTCAGCCGAGAGGCTCCGAACAGAGCATCTCACCGCTGCGCCCGTATCTGCTCACCGCCGGCCGCGCGCAGCCGGTGGACGGCACGCTCGAAATCGAGGCACAGGTGCTCACGAGCAGGCTCGGCGCCGCGTCACAGGCGAGGCTCACCTTCGAACGACGGGAGATCGTTTCCCTTTGCCGGGAAACGAAATCCGTCGCCGAAGTGGCGGCGATGCTCGGCCTGCACATCGGCGTGGCCCGGGTGCTCGTGGCGGATCTCGCCGCGCTCGGTTACGTCGTGCTGCGTCGCCCGGCCGGAGCCTTCACCCAGGACCTCGGCATGATCGAAAGGGTCATTCGTGGACTCGAAGCAATTCGCTGAACCGGTGTCGGCCAAGCCGCCGACACCGGTCAAGATCGTCATCGCGGGCGGGTTCGGGGTCGGCAAGACGACCACCGTCGGCGCGATCTCGGAGATCAAACCGCTGACCACCGAGGCCGCCATGACCTCGGCGGGTGCCGCCGTCGACGGCTCGGGCGGGGAGGTGCCGTCGAAGACCACCACCACGGTGGCGCTGGACTTCGGCTGCATCACCATCGACGAAGAGGTGAAGCTGTACCTCTTCGGGACGCCGGGGCAGGACCGGTTCGGCTTCATGTGGCACGACCTCGTGCTGGGCGCGCTGGGCGCGCTCGTCATCGTCGACACCCGGCGGCTCGACGACTGCTACCCGGCTGTCGACTACTTCGAGAAGGCCGGGCTGCCGTTCGTGGTCGGGGTGAACGTCTTCGACGGCTCCCTCAAGCACGATCTCGAAGACGTGCGCTGGGCGCTCGCGGTGAGCGAGGACGTCCCGCTGATCACGTTCGACGCGCGGCAGCGGCTTTCGGTGCGGGACGCGCTGCTGGCGGTGCTGCACAACACCTTCCGGCGGGCGTCGGCCGCTTCCTGACGCATTTCGTCCTCTGAATGCGGTACTTGCGATGCGGTACTCGCGATGGGAAACGACCGCATTCAGAGGACGAAACGCGGGGTCAGGCGGGCCGGGTGATCGCGGCCAGCATCAGGGCGCGCAGTTCGGCGGCGACCTCGGCGACAGGCAACGGCGGGGTGTGCGCCTGCCACTCGCGCAGCAGCCCGGTCGCGGCGCCGACGAGCGCGATCGCCGTCAGGTGGTAGTCGCGGTCCGGCGCCACCCCGTGCGCGGCCGCGTGCCGGGCCTCGGCTTCGATGAACGCGGCCCACCGGTCGACCCATTCCTGGTGCTGCGCCTCCAAAGCGGCGCTGACGCCGACCGCCTCGACGTAATTCAGCCTCGGCATCCGGGGATCCGAGGTCACCGTGCCGACGAAGACGTCCAGCAGCGTCCCGATCCGGGTGACCGCGTCCGCGTCTTCCAGCCGTTCCAGTGTGCCGGTGACGTGCTCCAGCGCGAGGGCGTTGATGCGCTCGTGCAGGGTCAGCAGCACCTTCTCCTTGCTCTCGAACTCCTCGTAGAAGTTCCGCGTGGAGACGCCTGCCCGGGTGCACAACTCGGTGATCTTCGCCTGCCGGTAGCCCGTCGAGGTGAACAGGTCCAGGGCCGCGGTGAGCAGGCGTTCACGCCGTTCGGCGCGCCGCTGCTCCGGTGCGACCCCGCCGTACGTGCGGGCCACTCGACCTCCCCCGATTCGGTAACAGGGATTGCCAGATGCTACCAACACCGCCTACATTGCGAAAATCTCGATTACCAAACTGGAGGCAACGGTGCTTCGGACAGTTCTGGTCTCAGCCCTCGCAGCCACCCTGATCGGCGCGCCCGCCGCGCAAGCCGCGCCGAGCGCACCCGGGGACCTGGTCGACTACAAACGGGTCGTCGCCACCGCCCCGGCGAAGGCGTGGAAACTCACCTATCGCTCGACTTCCGCCACCGGGAAGCCGAACACGGTGTCGGGCATCCTGCTGGTCCCGCCCGCACCGTGGACGAAGGGACCGCGCCCGCTGGTCAGCTACGCCGTCGGCACGCACGGTCTCGGCGACCGCTGCGCGCCGTCGACCCGGCTGACGAACGGGTCCGAGAACGAAGTCCTCCTGATGAGCCAGGCGCTTTCACGCGGCTGGGCGGTCGTCGTGACCGACTACGAGGGCCTCGGCACCCCGGGCACGCACACCTACGCCGTCGGCCAGTCGGAAGGCCGGGCCGTCCTCGACGCCGCCCGTGCCGCCTCCCGGGTTCCCGAAGCCGGGCTGTCGAAGAGCGGCCCGGTCGGCGTTTTCGGCTACTCCCAAGGAGGCCAGGCCGCGGCGTTCGCCGGCGAACTGCAACCGTCCTACGCCCCCGACGTCAACCTGGTCGGCGTCGCGGAAGGCGGTGTCCCGGCGGATCTGAACGCGGTCCTGAAGTTCAACGACGGCGGACCGGCGTTCGGTCTCGTGCTCGGCGCGGCTGTCGGCTACGCGACCGCGTATCCGGAGCTGCCCTTCAACGACGTCCTCAACGCGAAGGGCGAGAAGGCCGTCGCGAAGGTCAAGGAAGCGTGCACCGTCGAACTCGGCGCGGCCGCGCCTTTCGCGCGGCTCAACGACTTCACGACCGTGCCGAACGTTTCCTCGGACCCGCGCTGGCAGGCCCGGCTCGGCGAGAACCTGGCGGGCAAGACCAAACCGGGCGCGCCGGTCTACCTGTACCACGCGTCGCTGGACGAACTGATCCCGCTCTCGGTCGGCAAGGGCCTGCGCGACCGCTACCAGGCCCTCGGCGCCGACGTCACCTGGCAGGAATTCCCGCTGCTGGAACACATCGGCGGTGTCTCGGCGGGCGGCCCGGTCGCGATGACCTGGCTGGGCACCAAGTTCTGACCGGGGCAGCACGCGTAACCCGGGACGTGACTCGCGTGATCAGACACGTGACTCGCGTGCTTGGAGGCGGATCACGCAGTTCCGCCTCCAAGCACGCGAGTCACGGGTTCAAGCACGCGAGTCACGGATTCCGGCGCGGTCGTCGAAAGCGCGAAGCGCGGTGACAGCGTCGGCCGCCAGCGACGTGACCAGCGTGCCACCGGCGGCGAGCGGTGTCCGCGACCACCACTCGCCCGACGCTTCGGGAAGAGCGGGGCCACCGACCACCAGATCGGTCGCCAGCACCCGCCGCCCGGCCAGATGCGCGAGACTGGAGTCCAAAGTGGAGTCTCCGATCTCCAGCGTCTGCCGCAGCACCGGGATTTCACCCCGCGTCACCTGCTGCGTGGTCACCAAGGACCCCGGCCGCTCACCTGCCCGGCCGAGTACGAGCACTTCCCGCGTATGCAAGAACGCGTCCGACGCCAAGGCGGCCCGAAGCACGGCCGAGTGCCGCGCCCGGGCGGTCACGACGGTCGGCTCCGGCAGGTACTCCAGCGAACCACCCGCGTCCACGACGACGTCCACAAGGGACGAGCTGCTCTCGCCGTGCAACCCGGGAAGCGCGATGGTCGCCGCGACCCCGGAAAGCCGCAGCGAAGCACCGGGGCCGACGCGGATGGTCAGCTTCAGCTCGTCGCCGCCCAAGGGTGACGTCGCCGAGTTGACCAGGTGCACCACCGCCGCCGCACCGCTGCCCCGCTTGGGGAGCAGCGTGAGCGGCGCCATCGAGCGCAGCTCACGTAGAACGGTCCGGCCGCCCTCGAAGCAGGCGGTCAGCCGCGCGTGCGCCTTCACCCCGCGTTGACCGGGAGCAGCGAGCGGACCCAGTCCGCGACCGCCGGCGCGTTCGGAGTGTCCACAAGGGACTGAGTGATCACCGGGAGCTCGCCGCGCATCCGGTGCGCGTCCGAGGTCATCACGTCCATGTCCGCGCCGACCAGATGCGCGATGTCGATCTTGTTGATCACCAGCAGATCCGCCGTCGTCACGCCCGGACCGCCCTTGCGCGGCACCTTGTCACCGCCCGCGACGTCGACCACGAAGACCTGGCTGTCGGCGAGGCCCCGGCTGAACACCGCGGTGAGGTTGTCGCCGCCGCTTTCGATGATCACCAGGTCCAGCCCCGGGAACCGCTCCTCCAGCCGTTCGACGGCGTCGAGGTTCGCGGTGATGTCGTCGCGGATCGCGGTGTGCGGGCACGCGCCGGTCTGCACGGCCTCGATCCGCTCCGGGTCGAGCACCCCGGCCTTGCGCAGGAAGTCGGCGTCCTCGGTGGTGTAGATGTCGTTGGTGACGACGGCGAGGTTCACCTCGTCGCCGAGCGCCCGGCACAGCGCCGCGGTGAGCGCGGTCTTCCCGCTGCCCACCGGCCCGCCGATGCCGATCCGGTACGCGCGGCCCGCGGTCGGCGCCTGATCGTAGTGGTCGGGTTCCGCTGCGGTCGGGTCGAAGTTGACCGGGTGGACGTGACCGTGACCATGACCGTGCTCAGCTGGCAAAGAGACGCACCTCTTCCTTGTGATGCCGGGCGTGTGCCTCGGCGAACAGATCGAGCGCCGGGGACCCCGGCGCCGGGAGCTCCGCCGGGTCGTCCCCCGCGACCTCGGCCGCGCGCAGGGAGACGTCCCGGACCTCTTGCGAAAGCCGCGCCACGACGGCGTTGACGGCGAACGGGTCGAGCCCGAGCAGCCGGACCGCCGCGCTCGCCGGACCGCTGATCGCCAGGTACGCGACCGCCATCGCCGCGTCGAACGGCACCCCGACCAGCGCGCCGACTACCACCGGATGATGCGGTCGCGGGGTTTCCTTCAGCAGCTGGGAAAGCATCGGCGACGGCCACGCCGCCTTGCCCGCCCTCGCCGTCCCGCGTCCTTGCGCGCGGGACGCCTCACGCTGCGCGAGCGACGGTGTCCTGGCGTCGAGTTCGAGGTCGAGCCGCTTCCAGTGTCCACTTCGGACTTCACGCGCGGCCGCGTGCGCCGACGCCGCGGCGAACACCGCGGCCAGCGCCCCTGCCGTGCGCAGACGGCCGGAGAGGAAGCCCGGCAGGTCGCGTTCGTGCGTGATCAGCTTCCGGGTGACGGCCTCTTCGAGTCCGCCGGAATGGACGTGACCGCCTCCGGGAAAGCGGGAGTCGGCCAGGATGAGCGCGGCTGTGTTCATCGAAGAATGTCCATTAAAACAAGAAATACCGCTGCGTCATCGGCAGTTCCGTGACCGGCTTGGGTTCGATCAGCTCGCCGTCGACGTGCACGGCGAAACTGTCCGGCTCCACCCGGATGTACGGGGTGGCGTCGTTGAGCACCATGTCGGCCTTGCCTCGGGAGCGGGTGTTCGCGATCGGCACGAGCTCGCGAGCGATGCCGAACCGTTCCGCCACCCCGTTCTCGATGGCTTCCGGCGCGACGAAATGGAAGCTGCTCGCGGCCGCGACCGCCGGGGCGGCCCCGAACATCGGCCGCGCCAGCACCGGCTGCGGCGTCGGGATGGATGCGTTCGCGTCACCCATCGCCGCCCACGCGGGGAAGCCACCCTTGAGCACGACATGCGGCCGGACGCCGAAGAACTTCGGTTCCCACAGCACGAGATCCGCGAGTTTCCCGACCTCGACCGAGCCGATTTCGCGGTCCATCCCGTGCGCGATCGCGGGGTTGATGGTGTATTTGGCGACATAGCGACGAGCCCGCAGGTTGTCGGCCGCCCCGTCGCCGGGCAGCGCGCCGCGCCGCCGCTTCATCACGTGCGCGGTCTGCCAGGTCCGGATGATCACCTCGCCGATCCGGCCCATGGCCTGCGAATCCGAGCTCATCATGGAGATCGCGCCGAGATCGTGCAGGACGTCCTCGGCCGCGATGGTCGTCGGCCGGATCCGGCTTTCGGCGAACGCCAGATCCTCGGGGACGGACGGGTTCAGGTGATGGCAGACGACCAGCATGTCCAGATGCTCGTCGAGGGTGTTCGCGGTGTGCGGGCGCGTCGGGTTCGTCGACGACGGCAGGATGTTGGGCAGCCCGGCGACCTGGATGATGTCCGGTGCGTGCCCGCCGCCCGCGCCTTCGGTGTGGTACGCGTTGATCGAGCGGCCGCCGATGGCGTCCACAGTGGACTCCAGGAAGCCTGCCTCGTTCAGTGTGTCGGTATGGATCGCCACCTGGACACCGGATTCGTCGGCCACGGTGAGACAGGCGTCGATCGCGGCCGGGGTGCTGCCCCAGTCCTCGTGCAGCTTGAATCCGCCCGCGCCGGCGGCGAGCTGTTCGCGCAGCGCCTCGTGCCGGACGGTGTTCCCCTTGCCCAGCAACAGGACGTTGACCGGCTGGCCGTCCATCGCCCGCAGCATCCGGCCGAGATTCCACGCGCCGGGCGTGACCGTGGTGGCCTTGCTGCCCTCGACCGGGCCGGTGCCGCCGCCGACCAGCGTGGTCAATCCGGACGCCAGCGCGGTGTCGGTCAGCTGAGGGCAGATGAAGTGGACGTGGCAGTCGATTCCGCCCGCGGTGAGGATCTTCCCGTTGCCGGACAACACCTCCGTGGACGGGCCGACGACCAGCGCCGGATCCACGCCGTCCATCGTGTCCGGGTTCCCTGCCTTGCCGATGCCGACGATCCGGCCGTCGCGGACCCCGACGTCGGCCTTGACGATGCCCCAGTGGTCCAGGATCACCGCGCCGGTGATGATCAGGTCCGGCGCGCCTTCGGCCCGGGTCGCCATGCCCTGGCCCATGGATTCGCGGATGACCTTGCCCCCGCCGAACAGCACCTCGTCGCCGCTGCCGGACGGCCCGACACTGCGGTCTTCGGTGACTTCGATGAGCAGATCGGTGTCCGCGAGGCGGATCCTGTCGCCGGTCGTCGGGCCGAACAGTTCGGCGTAGCGCTCGCGATCGATCGACGGCATCAGGACTCCTTGCGCAATCCGGGCACCGCGCGGTTCCCGGCCAGCGGGACGAGGTCGACTTCGCGTTCGACGCCCGGTTCGAAACGCACCGAAGTTCCCGCGGGGATGTCGAGCCGATGTCCTCGCGCGGCCTCGCGGTCGAATTCGAGTCCGGGATTGACCGCCGCGAAATGGTAGTGCGAGCCGACCTGGACGGGCCGGTCGCCGAGGTTCCGCACGAGCAGCCGGACGCGCGGCCTGCCGGGGTTCAGTTCGACCGGTCCGTCGCCGGTGATGATCTCTCCTGGTCGCACTCGCGGCCCTTCCTAGACGATCGGATCGTGCACGGTGACGAGCTTCGTGCCGTCCGGGAAAGTGGCTTCGACCTGCACGGAATCGACCATTTCCGGGATCCCGTCCAGCACCTGCGCCCGCCCGAGGACCGAACGCCCGCTCGCGACGAGCTCGCTCACCGTCCGGCCGTCACGGGCGCCTTCGAGGACGTGATCGGTGATCAGCGCGACCGCTTCGGGGTAGTTCAGCAGGACCCCGCGTTCCAGGCGTTTGCGAGCTACGTCCGCCGCGACGTGGATGAGCAGTTTGTCCCGCTCCTGGGGGCTCAGGTGCATGAGAAAGGTGTATCACCGGAATCCGTGGACCGCCGGTTCTCGAAACACAGGATTTACCTCGGCGACCGGTACACGCAAAGTGAACGTCGCCGTAACTCTTCGCGTACGAAGGCCGTTTTCACTGAATCGTTCTCGTAATCGTGACCGAAACCACCACATCTTTCGATTGCCCCTGGACCCGACGTGGAGCAAAGTTTGTCCATCCGTGCGATGAGGCGCGCCTTCGCCGCGTATGTCCCGTCCACGCGTGAAACACAAAGCCGGGGAATGCGCATCGAAAGGTTTCACCACAGTGAGTACCTCCACGATCAGCACCAATCAACCGTCCGACCAGGTCGACGACGGTTTCCGACCCGGTCTCGAAGGTGTCGTCGCCTTCAAGACCGAAATCGCCGAGCCCGACCGTGACGGTGGCGCGCTGCGCTATCGCGGTGTCGACATCGAGGATCTCGCCGGCAAGGTGACCTTCGGTGACGTCTGGGGTCTTCTCGTCGACAGCCGGTTCGGTCACGGGCTACCGCCCGCCGAGCCGTTCCCGCTGCCGGTGCACACCGGTGACGTCCGGGTGGACGTCCAGGCCGCGCTGGCCATGCTCGCCCCCATCTGGGGTTACCGGCCGCTGCTCGACATCAGCGACGAAGAGGCCCGCGACCAGCTGGCCCGCGCCTCGGTGATGGCGCTTTCGTATGTCGCCCAGTCCGCGCGCGGCATCGGACAGCCCGCCGTCCCCCAGACCCGGGTCGACGAGGCGCAGTCGATCACCGAACGCTTCATGGTCCGCTGGCGCGGCGAGCCCGACCCGGCTCACGTCAAGGCCATCGACGCCTACTGGGTCTCGGCCGCCGAGCACGGTCTCAACGCCTCGACCTTCACCGCCCGCGTCATCGCCTCGACCGGCGCCGACGTCGCCGCGGCGCTGTCCGGCGCGATCGGCGCCATGTCCGGCCCGCTGCACGGCGGCGCGCCGGCGCGGGTGCTGCCGATGATCGAAGAGGTCGAGAAGACCGGTGACGCGGTCGGCCTGGTCAAGGGCATCCTGGACCGCAAGGAACGGATGATGGGCTTCGGGCACCGCGTGTACCGCGCGGAGGACCCGCGGGCGCGCGTGCTGCGCCGCACCTGCCAGGAGCTCGGCGCGTCGCGCTACGAGGCGGCCGCGGAGCTGGAGCAGGTGGCCCTGAAGGAGCTGCGCGAGCGGCGTCCGGACCACCCGATCGAGACCAACGTCGAGTTCTGGGCGGCCGTGATCCTGGACTTCGCCCAGGTGCCGCCGCACATGATGCCCGCGATGTTCAGCTCGGCGCGCACCGCCGGCTGGGCCGCGCACATCCTGGAGCAGAAGAAGACCGGGCGCCTCGTGCGTCCTTCGGCCAAGTACGTCGGGCCGGAGCCGCGCAAGCCGGAGGACGTCGAAGGCTGGGACCTGGTCGCCAAGCAGGCGTAGCGCGCGTGCAATGAAGGGGCCTTTCATAGCAAAATTTGCTATGAAAGGCCCCTTCATTGCATCTGCGGGACCGAAGAATCGTGGGTCGCGGTAGCCGAGAGCATGGCCGTCAGCTGGTCGACCAGCCAGCTGTCGAGCACCTCACGCGGCACAGCGCGCTCCTGCAACCAGCTCAGCAGAGCGCCCTCGACCACCGCGGTCCAGCACCGCAAGGTCAGCAGCACCATCGGCGAGGGCTCCGGCACCGCCAGCGCGCCGAGGATGAGCTCGACGGCGCGGTTGCGGACCTCGTCGATCGCCGCGTCCGTCTCCGAGGTCGCGATCACCGAACCACTGCGCAGCAGCGCCACGTACCCCGCGCGGTAGTGGTCGGCGACGTCGATCAGCCCGCGGACGGCGGCCCGCAGCCGCGTTTCGGGCGGGCCCTCCTCCAGCCCGGCGAGGCCGTCGATGAGCCCTTCGGTGACCGTCTTCAGCGCCTCGACCTGCAGTTCCCGCAGGCTCGAGAAGTACCGGTAGAACAGCGGCCGCGAAACCTCGGCGCGCGCGATGATGTCGTCCACGGTGACGAGTTCGGGCGCGCGCGAGCCGAACAGGTCCAGTGCGGCGCGGATCAGGTCGTCGCGGCGAGCCTTTGCCGACATCCGGCGAGGACGTCTGGCGGAGGTCACGGGGTGACGTCCAGCTTCGCCGCGGCCCGCAGCAGTCCGGGGGTGAGCCGGGAGAGGACGAGCGCGGCCTTGGCCTCCGGGGTCGACGGCTGGATCGCCTTGTCCTTCTCGACCGCGCGCAGGATGTCGCGCGCGACCTTCTCCGGGCCGAAACCGCGTTTCGCGTACAGCTTGCTGCTCGACTTCTGGCGCCGCTTCTGCTCGACGTCGTCGACGCCGACGAACCGGGTGGTGCTGGTGATGTTGGTGTTCACGATGCCGGGGCAGATGGCGGTCACGCCGATGTTCTCGGCGGCGAGCTCGGCCCGCAGGCACACGCTCAGGGTCAGCACGGCGGATTTCGTGGTGGCGTAGGCGGAAAGGATCTTCGACGGCAGGTACGCGGCGGCCGAGGCGACGTTGACGATCTGGCCGCCTTCGGCTCGCTCGCGCATCTGCTCGGCGAACACGCGGCAGCCGTGGATGACGCCCCACAGGTTCACGTCGATGAGGCGTTCCCAGTCCTTGACCGTCGTGTCGAGGAACGGGCCGGACAGGCCGATCCCCGCGTTGTTGATGACGATGTCCGGGACACCGAACTCTTCCTTGACCTGCTGGGCGAACTTCTCGACCGCTTCCGCGTCGGAAGAGTCCACTGTGTACTCGCCGACGGTGGCACCCTTGTCCCGCAGGAGTTTCGCGGTGTCCGCGGCGGCGGAGCCGTTGATGTCGGTGATGACGAGGTCGGCGCCCCTGTCCGCGAACGCGAGCGCCGTCGCGCGGCCGATCCCGCTGCCCGCGCCGGTGATCAGGACGAGCTTGTGCGCGAAACCGCCCTCGCGGGCCTGCTTGAGCGCGCGGCTCTCGTCCCCGCCTTCGACGTGGTCGATCAGCTCGGCCGTGGCGTCGGCGATCACCCGCGGCTTCTCGCGGACCACCCAGTGCGTGCCGACGATCCGGCGGACGCGAAGGTCCGGCGCCCAGCGCTCGATCTCGGTCTGCAGCGGCGTGGTGACGAACTTGTCGCCGGTGGGCGCGAGCACCTGGACCGGGATTTCGGCGTTGCGCGGCTTCGGCCGGGAGAGCCGGGTGAACATGTTGGCGCGGTAGAGGTTGAGCCCGAACAGGCCGTCCGAAGTGGACGGCGCGGCGGCCGCCGGATCCATCCGGCCGATCAGCGCGCCCATGGCGCCGGTGCGCCACAGCAGCTGCGGGATCAGGGGGATCTGGAAGCCGAGGATGTACGTCGAGTGCGCCCACTGGACGAGCGCGTTCTTGAGCCGTTTCGGGTTCGGGCGCACCTGCGCGCGGAACCACGCGCCCGCGTGATCGAGGCTCGGCCCGGAGATCGACGTGAACGACGCGAGCCGTCCGCGCAGCCTGTCGCCGGTGACCGAATGCCAGGTCTGGATGGAGCCCCAGTCGTGCGCGAGCAGGTGGACCTTGCCCTCGGGCTGGACCTCGTCGACGACCGCGGCGAGGTCGTCGGACAACTGGTCCAGTTTGTAGGACCCGCGTCCCGAAGGCTTGTCCGAGCGGCCCGCGCCGCGGACGTCGTAGACGACGACCCGGTAGCGGCTTTCCAGCAGGGCGGCGACGCCGTCCCACATGGAGCCGTTGTCCGGGTAACCGTGGACGAGCACCACCGTGGGCGCGTCGTCGACACCGGTCACCCGGACCGAGAGGCGGACACCGTCGCTGGCAGTCACCCACGTATGAGACATAGTGTCATGTTAGACAACATGTCAATAAGGCCGTTTCTTGAGCAGCTCGCGGCCGAGCGTCCACACAGTGTCGATCACGAGGACGAAGGTCCAGATCCGGCCGAGGTTCAACAGCCAGTGACCACTCCAGTTCCAATACCAGCCGGCCTCGTGCGCCCCGCCGAACAAGGCTTCGACCGGCCAGCTGTGACCGGCCATCGCCAGCGCCGCCTGCGCGAGGACGTAGACCGCGACATGGACCGTCCAGTTCCGGAGCGGGTTCGCCCGCTTGTTCGCCCCTTCCGTCACCGATTCGGCCTCTTGTGGACTGTCCTCGATCATGCGGGGAGCCGGTTTTTCCTTCTGTGACGCCGTTTTCACTTGTTCCACGGGAAACTCCGCAACTCCGACACGCCGTACGGCGCCACGAACCACGAACGATCCGAAGATCAGGAGCGCCGCCGCGCCGAAGCAGGCGACGCGCCAACCGGCGTCCGAGCCGTAGAGCTGCCCCGCCAGGAAGGTCCCGATCGTCGCTCCGAGTAGCGTCGCGCTCTCGTAGATCCCCATGGCCCGGCCGAGGCTCAGCCCGGCCGCCTCGGCGACCACCGCCTGCTCCACCGGGATGGCCGCCGCGAACGCCGCCGCCGACAGGACCCACATGACCGCGAGCACCACCGGGCCCGGCGCGAACGACAGACCGGCGGCGAAGACCGCGCTCGCCACCATCGCCAGCGAGAGCACCCGCGTCCGGCCGACCTTGCGAACGAAACCGTGCAGGTAGTCCGGCAGCAGGCTGTACACGATGAAACCGGGGATGAACACCGCGGCGATCTCGCCGAGTTCCAGCTGATGCCCGCGTTGCAGGTGCATCAGGAGCAGCAAGGCGACCCCGGCCTCGGCCATCGCGGTCAACGCGACGAGCGCGAGCATCGGGCGCATCCGTTTGCCCAGTTGCAGCAGCCGCGGCGCGTCTTCCCCGTGGACCGGCGCGGGCTTCGCGCTCAGCAAGACGACCGCGGCCCCCACGCAGGCCGCCGCACCGAGCCAGAACACGCCCCGGTAGTCGATCCAGGAGATCGCGGTCAGCGCGACCACGAACGCGATCCATGTGCCGCCGCCCTCGGCCGCGAACAGCTTGCTGAACGCGCCGTCGTCCCGCGCGAGTCCCTCCCCCACGCGGGCCCGCAACGCGACCCAGAACAGCGCGCCACCCGCGCCGCCGAGAACCGCGGCCAGGTAAGCGACACCGATCCCCGGCGTCACGGCATAGATCACAAAGGACAGTCCATAGAGGACCGCACCGGCGGCCGCGATCCGGCCCCGGTCGAACCGATCCGCCAGTGAGCCCGCGATCGGCCGGACCACGAACGACACCAGCGTCTCCAATGCGGTCAGCGCCCCGACCTCGGCGGCCGACGCGCCGAGCTGGCTGCCCACCCACAACGGCAGGAGGAAATCGAGGACCTCCGCCGGTCCCTTGGTCAACGCGGCGGCGAGCTGGTTCTCCTCCGCCCGCTTTTTCTGTGCGACTTCGTCCACCCCAGTACCCCCTTTTCGGATACGACTGTATTCTAAAGAGATCAGCCGGGCAAGAAGTCCCTAGGATGCGAACGTGCCGAAGATCGTGGACCGGACCGAACGCCGCCGGGAGATCGCCGGCGCCCTCCTGCGCATCGTCGCGCGCGAAGGCGTCGAGGCCGTCAGCGTGCGCTCGGTCGCCGCGGAAGCGGGCGTCTCCGGCGGCGCGGTGCAGAAGTACTTCTCGACCAAGGAAGATCTGTTCCGCTTCGCGCTCGACATGACGAGCGAGTTCCTGGAGCAGCGCTGGAACACCCTCGACCAGTCCGGGAACCTGCTGGACCTGCTGCTGCGACTGCTCGTCGAGGCGATGCCGCTGGACGAACAGCGTCGCGCGGAAGTGATCGTCATCAACGCCTTCACCGCCCGCGCCGCCGTCCTGCCGTCGTGGGCCGAGTTCATCCGCACCGGCTACGACGAGCTCGCGGAGATCACCGCTCAGTACATCGCGAAAGCGCAGTCGGCGGGCGATGTCCGCGACGACCTCACGGCCTCCGACCTGGCCGACGCCGTCCTCGCCCTTTCGGACGGCTTCGCGAACCGGATGCTCACTTCGGCCGACCCGGCCACGCTGCTCCCCTCCCTCGAAACCACCGTCCGCACCCTGCTCACCCCTCGCACCCTCCGCAATTAGTCCTCTGAATGCGGTAGTTGCGCGTGCAGGTACCGCATCCAGAGGACTAAACGCGGGAGGAGGGGACACCGGTGTCCATCGATCGGTTGACAGCCGGGTTCAGTCCTGCGGACGTCCCGGGGCACCGGCCCGCCGAAGCACGATCGACGTATGAAAACAGCGGTGAAGGTGCGCGGCCTGCGCAAGGAGTACCCGGGCCACACGGCCGTCGGGGGCATCGACCTCGACATCGACCAGGGCGAGGTGTTCGCGCTGCTCGGGCCCAACGGCGCGGGCAAGACGACGACGGTCGAGATCCTGGAGGGCCACCGCGAGCGGACGTCCGGCGAGGTCGACGTCCTCGGCGAGGACCCCGGGACCGCGGGCCGGGCTTGGCGCGCGCGGCTGGGGATCGTGTTGCAGACGGCCAACGACGCCGCCGAGCTCACCGTCGCCGAGACCGTCCGGCACTACGCCCGCTACTACCCGAATCCGCGTGACCCCGAAGAAGTGATCGAGAAGGTCGGCCTGACCGAGAAGGCGGGCGCCCGCGTCAAAAGCCTGTCCGGCGGGCAACGACGTCGCGTGGACGTCGCGCTCGGGATCATCGGGCGGCCCGAGCTGGTCTTCCTCGACGAGCCCACGACCGGATTCGACCCGGCGGCCCGGCGCCAGTTCTGGGAGCTGATCCGGAGTCTCGCCCACGAAGGCACCACGATCCTGCTCACCACCCATTACCTCGACGAGGCCGAGGCGCTGGCGGACCGCGTCGCCGTCATCACGCGCGGCGCGATCGTCGCCGAGGGGACGCCGCAGACGCTGGGCGGCCGGGCGACCGCGGAGGCGACCGTCCGCTGGGCCGACGAACGCGGCGGTCACCAGGAACGCACGCACTTCCCGGCCAAGCTCATCCGCGAGCTCTCCGCCGACGGCCGTGAACCGTCGGAGCTGACCGTCCACCGGCCCACCCTCGAAGAGACCTACCTCGACCTGATCGGAGAAGCCCGATGACCACACTGCCCACGCTGACCCACCCGGGCAAACTCCCCGGGACCCTGTCGCTGGGCCTCATCCGGGGCTCCGCCGAACTCAAGCAGTTCTTCCGTATCCGGGAACAGGTGATCTTCACCTTCGCCTTCCCGTCCCTGCTGATGATCCTGCTCGGCTCGATGCTGAACACGTCGATGCCGGGCATGTCGATCACCACCGGTCAGGTGCTGGCCGCCGGCATGATCGGCTCCGGCATCGTCTCGACGTCGTTCAACAGCATCGGGATCAACCTGTCGTCCGATCGTGAGCTGGGGGCGCTGAAACGGCTGCGCGGCACGCCGATGCCCGCCGCGTCCTACTTCATCGGCAAGATCATCCTGGTCGGTTTCACCAGCATCGCCCAGGTGGTGCTGATGTCGATCGTCGGCACCCTGCTGTTCGACCTCGACCTGCCCACCGACCCGATGAAGCTGCTGACCGCGCTATGGGTCTTCCTGCTCGGCATCACCAGTTGCACGCTCCTGGGCATCGCGCTCAGCTCGGTGACGAAGTCGGTCAGCGGCGCGGTCGCGGTGACCAACCTGATCTACATCGCGCTGCAGTTCATCTCCGGGGTGTTCGTCACGCCGATCACCAACCTGCCGAAGGTTATGGTCACCATCGCCTCCTTCTTCCCGGTGAAGTGGATCTGCCAGGGCTTCCGCTCGGTGTTCCTGCCGGCCGAGGCGGCGACACAGGAAATGGCGGGGACATGGGAACTTCCGATGGTGGCACTGGTGCTGACGGCGTGGTGCGTGGCGGGGCTGCTGCTGGCGAAGCTGACGTTCCGCTGGTCGAACGAAGGCAAGTGAACGCCTGGGAGCGGCTGTTCTGGCTCTGGGAGGTCCTCTTCGGGATCACCTTCGCCGCCACGACGGCTCTGATCCTCATCGGGGACGACGCCGCCGCCGACAAGACGATCGCGATCCTGTGCCTGGTCGGCGTCGGCGTCACCTACCTGGTCCGGGGCCGCGGCCTCATCAAAGGCCCGGACTACGAGGGCACCCCGTGGCTGTTCGTCGGCGTTCTGATGCTCCTGCTGACGGCGGCCATCTTCGCCACCACCACCTCGAGTTTCATCCTGTTCTTCGCCTGCCCGGTGCTCTACATGACGCTGCCGACGAAGACGGCGTCGATCCTCACCACGATCGCGGTCCTGCTCGGCCCGCTGTCGTCGATCGTCCGCGGCGGTCTCGATCAGCCCGCGCTGCGCATCCTGGTGCCGATGACGGCGATCCTGATCATCTTCAGTCTGCTCGCCGGGCGCTACACCACGCAGATCATCGAACAGAGCAAGGCGCGGGCCGCGCTGATCGAGCAGCTGAAAGCCAGTCAGGCGGAGGTTTCCCGGCTCTCCAGGGAGGCGGGAACGGCCGCCGAACGCGAGCGGATGGCCCGCGAGATCCACGACACGCTCGCGCAGGGCTTCACCAGCATCGTCACCCTCACCCAGGCCATCGAGTCCGAAATGGACACCGACCCGACGGCGGCCCGGCGCCACCTGGACCTGGCCGCGCGGACGGCGCGGGAGAACCTGGCCGAGGCCCGGGCGATGGTCGCGGCGCAGGGGCCGTCGGCGCTCGCCTCCGGCTCCCTGGAAGAGGCCCTGCGGCGGCAGGTCGAACGACTGACCGAGGAAGCCGGGATCGAGGCGGACGTCGAGATCGGCGGCCCGCTGCCCGCACTGCCGATGGCCACCGAAGTCGTCCTGCTGCGCGGGGCGCAGGAGGCACTGAGCAACATCCGCAAGCATTCCCGCGCCACCCGGGTCTCGCTCCGTCTGTCCGTTGTGGACGGCCGGGTCCGGCTCGGCGTGACCGACGACGGCACCGGATTCGATCCCGCCGCGCCCACCGGCGGTTTCGGCCTGTCGGGGATGCGGACGCGGGCGGATCAGGTCGGTGGCATCGTGACGTTGACGAGCGAACCCGGTGCGGGGACGACACTGGAACTGGAGGTGCCCGCGTGATCACGATCATGCTGGTCGACGATCACCCCGTGGTGCGGGAAGGCCTGCGCGGCATGCTGGAGGCCGAACCGGATCTGAGCGTCATCGGGGAAGCGGGTTCCGGCGACGAGGCCGTGGCGCTGAGCCGGGTCAAGCAGCCGGACGTGATCCTGATGGACCTGCGGATGCCCGGCCTCGACGGCGTCGGCGCGACCAGGAAGATCCTCGCCGACCGGCCGGGCCAGCGGGTCGTCGTGCTCACCACCTACGAAACGGACGCGGACATCCTGCGCGCCGTCGAGGCGGGAGCCTCCGGTTACCTGCTGAAGGACGCTTCGCGCACGGAGCTGGCCGGGGCGATCAGGGCGGCGTCACGCGGCGAGACGGTCTTGGCGCCTTCGGTCGCCGGGAAGCTGGTGAACCGGGTGCGCAACCCGACGGCGTCGCCGTTGTCGGCGCGCGAGATCGAGGTGCTCCGGCTGGTGGCGCGGGGAAGCACGAACGCCGACATCGGGCGGACGCTCCACATCAGCGAGGCGACGGTCAAGACCCACCTGCTCAGGACGTTCGGTAAATTGGACGTTTCGGACCGCACGGCGGCTGTGACCACCGCTATGCGACTGGGCCTGCTCGGGTAGGCAGAATGCGTCCCATGCTTGCCACGACCGAAATGGCGCTGCTTCGCCGCCTCGCGCACGAGCAATCCTCGTGCCGCGCCCCGTCCATCGTCGCCGCCGTCGTCCGCGACGGAGAACTCGTCTGGTCCGGAGGGCGCGGCCGCGTCGACGGCGCGACACCGGGCGCCGACACGCAGTACCGGCTCGGGTCGATCACCAAGACACTCGTCGCGACGGCCGTCATGCGCCTGCGCGACGAGGGCAAGCTCGACCTCAACGACCCGCTCGAACAGCACCTGCCGGGCACCGCGTTCGGCTCGGCCACCATCGCGCAGCTGCTCTCCCACACCTCGGGCCTGACCGCGGAATCGCCCGGCTCTTGGTGGGAGCGCACGGTGGGCGCCGACTGGGACGCGCTCGTCGAGAGCCTCAAGGACGGCGCGACGCGGCTGCGGCCGGGCAGCAAGTTCCACTACAGCAACGTCGGTTACGGCGTGCTCGGCGAACTGGTCGCCCGCCACCGCGGGCAGTCGTGGCTCGACGTCGTCCGCGCCGAGATCCTCGGCCCGCTCGGCATGACCCGGACCTCGCCGCATCCGGAAGGCGCGCACGCGAACGGGTTCGCCGTGCACCCCTTCGCCGACCTCCTCATGCCGGAGCCGTCGCCGGACGCGGGCGCGATGGCGCCCGCCGGGCAGCTGTGGTCGACGATCACCGACCTCGCCCGCTGGACGGCGTTCCTCGGCGGCCACACCGGCGGCGTGCTGAGCGAGCAGACCGTCGCGGAGATGCGTGAGATGGTCACCGTGGACGACGGCGACGCCTGGACCACCGGCTTCGGCCTCGGCGTCATGCTGGTCCGCACGGAGGGCAGGCGGCTGGCCGGGCACACCGGGTCGATGCCGGGCTTCCTCGCCTGCTCCCTGGTCGACGCGAACGCCGGCATCGGCGCGCTCGTGCTGACGAACTCCACGGCGGGCGTCGGCATCACGCAGCTGTGCCTCGACCTGATGAACCTGACCGAACAGCACGAGCCGTCGATGCCCGAGGAATGGGTTCCGTCCACTGTGGACCCGAAGCTGCTGGAGCTGACCGGGTTGTGGCACTGGGGCCCGACGCCGTATCACCTGCGGCTGCTCCCGGACGGCCTGTTCTCGCTCGCGCCGTCCGACGGCCCCGGCCGCGCGTCGCGGTTCGCGCCGGTCGGCGAGGACACCTGGGTCGGCCTCGACGCCTACTACGCGGGCGAAACGCTGCGGGTCGGGCGGGACTCGGCGGGGAGGCCGAACCACCTCGACCTCGCGACGTTCATCTTCTCGCGGACGCCGTTCGACCCGGCCGCGCCCATCCCGGGCGGCGTCGACCCCGACGGCTGGCGCTAGCGGAAACGGAAGGCGGCGGTCGTGAACTCGCGGCCGCCGTCGGCGCACACCAGGACGTCGCTGTAGTCGGGGTCACCGACGACCCACATCCGACGCGGGCCGCGCAGTGACTCGGCGAGTTCGCCGGGGCATCGCTCGATGACGAACTTCGCCGGGCGGCCGTCGAGGACGGCCCACCCGCGCGCGGTGTCCGCGTCCGGATCCAGCGTGGCGGTGGCCAGTGCCCAGGGGCCGAACACGACATCGAGGACACCTTCACGGCGCCGGATCGTGAACCGCAGCGCCGCCCACCACTGACGGGTCTTCGGTGAGGAGATCTCGTCCGGGCCGTCTCCGTGCACCCAGCGCGGCAGGCCGGGAACGAACACGAGCACGAGCGTCGCCACGAAACCGATCGGCGCGCCGATCGCCGCCGTCTCGTCCCACTCGCCGAAGACCCAGTGGATCACGAACACGAGGAAGTACAGGAACAGGAAACCCCATCTGGGTCTCCACGGATCGGGCATCAAGCAGCCGGGGTGTGCCCGACGGCCGTACCCACCGCGGCGATGAACTTGCGGGCGATGCGCTTGCCCTCGCCCCAGTCGACGAACCCGAACTTCAGGCTGGTCTGGATCGCCAGCCCCGAGCCCTCCGGCGTCCGCTCGACCTTCACCGTGACCGTCTGCCCGTAACTGAAGAGGCCCATGCTGGTGGAGAAGGTGACGTAGCCCGCGGCCGCGTCGTAGAAGGGGTTCTTCCCCTTGACCGCCGTGACCCCGTTCGGGAGGGCCTGCCACAACGCGTCGGGGGGCAGGGGGAATCGCTCGTGCACTGTCGCCATGACGCGAGAAGCTACCCGCCGGTCGGCGGGAGCGGGAGCGTGATCCCGATTCCCATATAGCGGACACTCGGCACCGACTGTCAGCAGGGTCATCCCGACCTGAGAGACTGGGCATATGACCGACGCACCTGAGTTGACCCTCCCCGCGGACCTGAAGCCTGCCGATGGCCGCTTCGGCTGCGGACCGTCCAAGGTCCGTGACGAACAGCTCGCCAACCTGGCGAAATCCGGTGCCACCTACCTCGGCACCTCGCACCGTCAGAAGCCGGTGAAGTCCCTCGTCGGCCGCGTGCGTGCGGGTCTGTCCGAATTGTTCTCCCTGCCCGAAGGCTACGAAGTGGTCCTCGGCAACGGCGGGACGACCGCATTCTGGGACGCCGCCGCGTTCGGGCTCGTGCGGGAACGCTCGCAGCACTTCACCTACGGCGAGTTCTCTTCGAAGTTCGCCACGGTGACCAAGGGCGCCCCGTTCCTCGCCGATCCGATCGTCGTCAAGGCCGACCCGGGCAGCGCGCCCGAGATCGCCTACGAAGCCGGTGCCGACCTGGTCGGCTGGGCGCACAACGAGACCTCGACCGGTGTCGCGGTGCCGGTCCGCCGCCCCGAAGGCAGCGACGGCGCGCTCGTCGCCATCGACGCCACCTCCGGCGCGGGCGGCCTGCCGGTCAAGGCCGAGGACTTCGACGTCTACTACTTCGCGCCCCAGAAGTCCTTCGCCTCCGACGGCGGCCTCTGGATCGCGCTGGCCTCGCCCGCCGCGGTCGAGCGCATCGGCGAGATCGGCGCGAGCGACCGCTGGATCCCCGAGTTCCTGTCGCTGACCACGGCGCTCGACAACTCCCGCAAGGACCAGACGTACAACACCCCGGCGGTGTCGACGCTGTTCCTGCTGGCGGACCAGATCGAGTGGATGAACTCGAACGGTGGTCTCGAGTGGACGACCGCGCGCACCCGCGACTCGTCGACCCGGCTGTACGAATGGGCCGAGAAGACCTCGTACACGACGCCGTTCGTCAGCGACCCGTCGCTGCGTTCGCAGGTCGTCGGCACCATCGACTTCGCCGACGAGGTGGACGCCGCCGCGGTGGCGAAGGTGCTGCGCGCCAACGGGATCGTCGACACCGAGCCGTACCGGAAGCTCGGCCGCAACCAGCTGCGCGTCGGCCTGTTCCCGGCCATCGACCCGGACGACATCACGAAGCTGACCCAGAGCATCGAGTACGTCGTCGAGCGCCTGGGCTGAGCTAGCTTTCCGTGAAGGCCCCCTTCATTGCGCTAGACGCAATGAAGGGGGCCTTCACGTACTTGGAGAAGACAGCGGCCAGCACCAAGAGCAGCAGGCCGTACAGGACAAAGGATTCCGTCGCCAGCCACCAGCCGAAGCTCCCGGCGGGCCGCGGCGCGAGCCACATCGGCGCGACCACGAACAGCGCCGCCGTCACCACCGCGAGCGCGGAGGAAACCACCGACCACAGCCACACCAGCAGCACGAGGATCGGCACGCACCAGATCCAGTGATGCGTCCAGGTCACCGGCGAGACCAGCAGGCCGCCGACGGCACAGGCGGTCAGCGCGAACACCGGTTCCGCGACGCGCACGATCACGAACGCGGTCAGCGCGACCACCACGACCGCGGCCAGCATCCAGACGATCTCCTCGGCCGAACCGAACCCGAACCGCGCCAGCATCCCGCGCAGCGACTGGTTGCCGACGTAGCCGCGATCGCCGATACGGCTGGTGTCGAAGAGGACGTTCGTCCAGAACTTCGCCGACGCTCCGGGCGCGGCCAGGAACATCAGCAGGCCCGCGCCCAGGAACCCCGCGACGACCCGGGCGGCGGAGCGGAAGTCCTTGCGGAACAAGAAGAACAGGATGAAGAAGGCCGGGGTCAGCTTGATCGCCGCGGCTACGCCGATCAGCAGTCCCTTGGTGCGGGCGCGGCCCGGCAGGAGGGCGTCGGCGACGACCATCAGCATCAGCAGGGTGTTGATCTGGCCGAAGCCGAGCGTCGACCGGACCGGTTCCATGATCCCGCCGGCGGCCTGCGCCCCGATCGCCGCCAGGACGGCGATGGCGCGGCCGCGGACATCGGCGCGGTCAGCGAGCGAACCGTTGAGCGTCGCGACGAAGAGGTACACGACGATCCCGCCCGCGATGATCGACGCGAGCCCGACCAGCCGCGTCGCGACCGCCGTCGACAGCAGCGTGCCGGGCACGAACACCGCCGCCGCGAACGGTGTGTAGGTGAACGGCAGCCAGCCGCCGTGCGTCTGGACCCACGTGCCGTACAGGTCGCCCGAGCCGAGGAGCAGCCGGGAGCCGCCGACGTAGACCTCGAGGTCCTGGCCGTCGAACACCTTCATGGTGAAGAGCACGCCGACCACGACGACTTCCAGCGCGATCAGCGCCCCCGCGAGTTTCCGCCCCGACAATCCCACCAGCACCCGGCGAGATTACCCACCGCCACCACGCAGTTCGTCCTCTGGATGCGGTAGTTGGTAGTGCCAACCACCGCATCCAGAGGACGAAACGCGAGCTAGGCGAGGGCCTGGGTCGGCGGGAGCCGGGCCGCGCGCATCGCCGGATAGGCGCCGGCGACGGCACCGACCAAGGCCGAGACGCCGACCCCGCCGAGCAGGGCACCGACGGGTAGCACCGCGGGCCAGCCCTGACTCAGCGCGTACCCGGATGTCACGAGGACGCCGACCAGCACCCCGGCGACCCCGCCGAGCCCGGACAACAGCACCGACTCGGCCAAGAACTGGCCTCTCACCTGCCGTTTCGTCGCGCCGAGCGCACGGCGCAGGCCGATCTCCCGGCGCCGCTCCAGCACCGAGATCACCATCGTGTTGGCCACCCCGACACCGCCGACCAGCAACGCCACCCCGCCGAGCCCGAGGAACAGCGCACTGTAGGTGTTTTCCGTCAGCTTCTGCGCCTCCAGGGCCTCCGACGGACGACGCACCTCGACCTCGTTCGGCGCCTCCGGGTTCATCGTGTGCGCGAGCACCGAACGGACGTTCTCGACCTGCGCGTCCTTCGCCCGGACGTACACGTTGGTCGGATGCCCTTTGAAGCCGAGGAGCCGCTTCGCCGCGTCCCAGCCGACCAGCGCCGACCGCTCGATCTCGGGCGCCAGCGGCGTCGGCCCGAGGATCCCGCCCACGGTGAACCATTTCCCGTCGATGAACACCCGCGGCGGGTCGGCCTGGTCGACGTGGTCGATCCCGAGCCGCGCGGCCGCGACCGAACCCAGCACGACGACCGGGTAGTCACGGGTCGCGTCCCGGAGGAACTGCCCGTCACGGACGGAGCCGCCGATGACGCCGAGGAGATCCGGGGTCGCCGCGAAGACGGACAACCCGGACGTCTCGTCCTTGTCGATCTTGTCCGTCCGCCGGACGGACGCGCTGGTGCCGCCGATCGCGGACGCCGCCGTCACCGGGGCGATCCGCTTCGCCATCGGCACCGCGCTGTCGGGCAGGGTCGCGTCGCCGCCGAACATCGTCTTGCCCGGACCCGCCGAAAGCAGGTTGGTGCCGAGTGCGGCCAGCTGGTCCTGCAGCGCCTTCGCGCCCGACGCCGGGATCGCGAGTACCGCCACCATCGCGGCGATCCCGATCCCGATGCCGAGCGCGGACAGCACCGCGCGCATCGGCCGCGTCCGCATCCCGTGCGCGCCGAGGTTCAGCACGTCACGCGGGCCGAGCCGGGCCGGATTCGGCGTCGGCACCTTGTCGAGCACGGGTGCGCTCACACCAGCACCCCCGTCCCGGTGTCGAGCCGGATCCGGCCGTCCCGCAACTCGATCCGCCGCGGGATGCCCGCCGCGATCTCCCGGTCGTGCGTGATGATCACGACCGTCGTCCCCTGCGAGCTCAACGTGGCGAGCAGGTTGAGGATCGCCGCGCCGTTGCCCGTGTCGAGGTTCCCGGTCGGCTCGTCGGCCAGCAGGATCGACGGCGAGTTGACGACCGCCCGCGCGATCGCCACCCGCTGCCGTTCCCCGCCGGAGAGCTCGTTCGGGAAATGTCCCGCACGGTGCGCGAGCCCGACCCGGTCCAGCGCCGCCAACGCCCGCTCGTGACGTTTCCGCCGCGGCACCCCCGCGTACAGCAGCCCCGTCGCGACGTTGTCGACCGCGCTCACCCCCTCGCTGAGGAAGAACTGCTGGAACACGAAGCCGATCCACCGCGACCGCAACGCGGAAAGCTTGCGGTCGGGCAGTTTCGCGACGTCGTGCCCGCGCAGTTCGATGACGCCGCTGGTCGGCCGGTCGAGCGTGCCCATCAGCTGCAGGAGCGTCGACTTCCCCGAGCCGGACGGCCCGAGGATGGCGACCATCTCCCTGTCCTCGATGGACAGGCTCACCTCGTGCAGGGCGCGCACGCCGCCGGGATAGGTGCGCGAGGCGTCGCGCACGGCCAGCACCGGGGTCATGACGTCGTCACCACGCGCATCCCGGCGGCGAGGCCGGTGCCGGTGATCTCGACGCGGCCATTGCTGAACAGGCCGGTCTTCACCGCGACGAGCCGCCGTTTGCCGCCTTCGTCGACCTCGACGGCGTAGCCGCCCTCGGCGAGCGCGAGCAGCGCGCCGACCGGGACCGCCAGCACTCCACTGTGGACCTCCTTGGTGAACCGCACCGAGACCGGCGTCGAATCGAGCGAACCCGCCGCGGCCGGATCGTCCAGCTTGATCTTGACCTTGATCTTCGGCTTGCCGTCGTCCTGCCCGGCGCCGTCCTTGCCGTTCTCCGCGACCTTGCCGACCTCGGTGATCACGCCGTTCGTCGTCTTGCCGCCGGTGATGTCGACGCCGACCTTGTCGCCCTCCTTGGCGATGGCCTGCTTGGCGGCGTCGAGCTTGACCTCGACGATCCTCTCGGTGCCGGTGTACTTCAGCAGTTCGCCGCCGCCGGGGCCGCCGAGCTGCGCGGCGAGCTGCGAAACCCGGATCTCGCCCGCGGCGAGGACGACGTCGCCCTGCCCGAAGGCGCCGGTCTGCTCGACGCCCAGCGACTTCTGCCACTTCTTGATCGCGGCGGCGGTGGCCGAGGTGAACTTCTTGTCGGGTGTGCCGAAACCGCCGAAACCGAGCGCCTTCAGGTTCTCTTCCAGCTGCTTGACGTCCGGACCGTCCGTGGCCCCGTCCGCGAGGTCACGGAAGAACGGCAGCGTGCCGTAGAACAGCGGGACCGGTTTGGCGTCGACGCCGTACACCGCTTTGCCGCGGGTGAGCACGGCGCCCGCGTCCGGAAGGGACGTGATGGTGCCCTGTTTCCGGCCGGCGAGGGAGCTTTCCTCGCCGTAGCCGAGCTTTCCGTTCGCTTCCTCTTCCTCCTGCAGGTCGGTCTTCTCCACCTTCGCGGTTTCGACCGGCGGCGGCGCCTGCCCGACCTGCTGGGCCTCGGACGTGACCCTGGTCAGCACGACCACCGACATCGTCCCGACCACGACGACGAGGACCGCCGCGATGATGAACCAGCGCGCCCGGCGCGAACGCCGAGCGCCGCCGGGTCCTTCGTGTTCGCTCATTTCGCCGGGGCCGCCCTCATGCTCATGCCGAGACCGCAGGCCTTCGCCGCTTCTTCGAACTTCTTCGGGTCACCGCCCGCGTCACCCAGCGGGATGGCCACACCGCCCTTGCCCCCGGGCTCGGGGTCCGGGAAGTCGATGCCGTGGTCGCGCATGCACTTCGCTTCCTTGCGCATCTTGTCGAGCTCTTCCGGCGTGGGCGGCTTGATCTCGCCGCCGTTCGGCAGTAGCTTGCGGCACGCCTCGTCCGCGGCCTTCATCTTGTTCTCGTCGGGCATGTCGGCCGCCTCGAAGGTGACCGTGTCCTGGCCGTTGGCGTCCCTCTTGGGCTCCGGCATGTTGACGCCGTGCTCGCGCATGCACTTCGCGAAATTGCGCCTCTTGTCCTCGTCGGACACGTTGTCGGCCTGCTGCCCGTCACCGGCTCCGGCGCTCGGCGGCGACGAGATCGAGGCGACCTTGTCGCCGCCGTCCCCGCCACCGCCGCAGCCGGCCACCAGCGCGAAGACCGCTCCGGCGATCAGTGCCGCCATCGGTCGTTTCCGCATCGCTGCTCCTTCGGTCGTCTTGGCGACCCGATTTCTACGGAGACGGCGATTCCGGCGCGGTAAGCGAAGTCGCTTATGTCGCGCTTACGGCAGCTACGCCCGGCCGGCTGACGCGTGCTTGAAGCCGGAACTCGCGTGTCTCCAGCCGGATCACGCAGTTCCGGCTCCAAGCACGCGAGTTCGCCCTTCGATGCCACCCGGTGCCGGCCATGTTGCGAAAGCTGACCACCCGGTCGGCTGACCGGCGCTTATCCCGCGCTTACCCCCATCCGGGGCAGACTGGCCCGGTGCGAGTGCTGGTGGTGGAAGACGAGCGGCTCCTGGCGGACACGATCGCCGAGGGCCTGCGACGGTTCTCCATGGCCGTCGACGTCTGCTACGACGGCGGCCAGGCCCTGGACCGGGTGGGGGTACACGGCTATGACGTCGTCGTGCTCGACAGGGACCTTCCCGTCGTGCACGGCGACCAGGTCTGCGCGGCGGTAATCGAGACCGGTGGCGAGGCACGGGTCCTCATGCTCACGGCGGCAGCCGACGTCGACGACCGGGTCGCCGGGCTCGGCCTCGGCGCCGACGACTACCTGACGAAACCGTTCGCGTTCGCCGAACTCGTCGCGCGGGTGCAGGCGCTGTCGCGGCGCGCGCGGCCGGCGCTGCCGCCGGTGCTGGAACGCGGCGGCGTCGTCCTCGACCTGCCCCGGCATCAGGCGTCCCGCGACGGCCGGTTCCTTTCCTTGTCCCCCAAGGAATTCGCGGTACTGGAGGTGCTCATGCGCGCCGAAGGGACCGTCGTCAGCGCGGAAGAACTGCTGGAAAAGGCGTGGGACGAGCACGCTGATCCGTTCACGAACGCCGTCCGGGTGGCGATGATGACGTTGCGGCGCAAACTCGGCGACCCGCCGCTGATCGAGACCGTGCCCGGCGCCGGTTACCGGTTCGGGCCGTGAAGCCGCTCCGGATCTCCCTGCGCACCAAGCTGACGGCGCTCTACGGCGGGGCGTTCCTGGTCGTCGGGCTCGCGCTGCTGGTCGTCAACTACCTGCTGGTGAGCTCGAAGCTGCCGGATTCGGCGGCGTTCGCGACCGACAGCACCGCCGGCATCGCGATCCAGCGCGCCCCGGCGTATCCGATGGACACGACGAGCGTCATGCCCGCGCAGCGCGCCGAAGCGGTCCAGCTGGTCGCGACCTCGATCACCGAATACCGCTCGGACGTCCTTTCGACCCTGCTGTGGCAATCGCTGGTGGCGCTGGCGATCGCCGGCGCGCTCGCGGTGCTGTTCGGCTGGCTGATGGCGAGCCGGGTGCTGCGGCCGCTGCACGCGATCACCTCGACCGCGCGGAAACTCGAGGTCGAGAACCTCGACCGGCGGATCGACCTCGACGGCCCCGACGACGAACTCAAGGAGCTCGCCGACACCTTCGACGGCATGCTCGACCGGCTCGCCGTGTCCTTCGACAGCCAGAAACGGTTCGTCGCCAACGCCTCCCACGAACTGCGGACCCCCCTGGCCGTGCAGCGCACGCTGGTCGAGGTGGCGATGGCCGACCCCGACGTCAGCCCGGAGGTCCGGAAACTCGGCGAGCATCTGCTCTACACCAACGAACGCAGCGAACGGATGATCGAAGGCCTGCTCGTACTCGCCCGCAGCGATCGCGGCCTGGCCACGCGCGGCCCCGTCCGGCTGGACGAGGTCGCGGCGACGGTGATCCGGTCGGCGTCGGCCATGGCCGAGGAAGCGGGGATCACGGTGGAGTCGCGGCTGCGGCCGCGGACGGTGTCCGGCGATCCCGTGCTGCTGGAGCGGCTGGTCACGAACCTCGTGCACAACGCCATCACCTACAACCGCAAGGGCGGCTGGATCCACGTCGACATCGGCGGCGATCCGGCGCTGGTGGTGCGCAACACCGGCCCGCAGGTGCCGCTGGACGCCGTACCCGCGCTGTTCGAGCCGTTCCGGCGGCTTTCCGGCGATCGGACCGGCGACTCGCGCAACGCCGGGCTCGGGCTGTCGATCGTCCGGTCCATCGCGCAGGCGCACGGCGGGGCCGCGGGCGCGGAACCGGGCGGACGCGGCGGCGGACTGGTCGTCCGGATCCGGCTGCCGTAGATTCCCCCGATCGTGACTGTGCGTGTCCAGCGCGTCACGCGTCGAGCCGTGTGTTGCTCCGACAGAATGCACTTGCGGTCATGAACAAAATAGTGAGCAGAACACATGACATCGGCGCGCCTCACACGTCAAGGCGACGCGCCGTTTTAACGTGGACACCCACAAAGGTGAAGAATCGGGGAGGCGAGAATGCGAGCGCTACGGGTGGTCGGGCTGCACGAGGACGGTAAGTCCATCGTGTGCGAAGACCCGGCGAGCCGCACGCGCTTTCTGCTCCCCGCGGATGAGAGGCTGCGAGCGGCGGCGAGGGGTGACATCACCCGCCTCGGCCAGATCGAAATCGAGTTGGAGAGCCAAATGCGGCCACGCGAGATCCAGGCACGAATCCGGGCCGGTGAGTCCGTGGAGCAGGTCGCGAGCAGCGCCGGCGTGACCGTGCAGCGCGTCGAGCGGTTCGCGTACCCCGTCCTGCTCGAGCGTTCCCGCACCGCCGAACTGGCCCAGCGCGCGCACCCGATCCGCGAAGACGGCCCCGACGTGCAGACCCTCGGCGAGGTCGTGGCGCACTCCTTCGGGCAGCGTGGCCACGACTACAGCCAGGCGACCTGGGACTCCTGGCGCGGCGACGACGGCAAGTGGGTCGTCGTGCTGAGCTGGAAGGCCGGCCGCTCGGACAACCGCGCGCACTGGGCGTTCGCTCCCGGCGCGCACGGCGGCACCGTCCAGGCCCTCGACGAGAACGCCGAAGTCCTGCTCAACCCCAACGCCTACCGCGCCCCGCGCACGGTCCGGGCGCTGGACCCGGGCAAGGAACCGGCCGTCCAGCCCACTTTGGACTCCGTACCCGACGAACCGGTCGCGAAGGTGATCGACGCGCCGATCGCGGAGCCCGACGAAGATGTCGAGCCAGCACTCCCGGCTGACGAGCCGGGGGAAGTGGCCGAACCCGCCCCACGGGCGAAGGGGAAGAAGAACCACCCCATCGTTCCATCCTGGGAAGACGTCCTATTGGGCGTCCGATCGCAACGAGGTTGACTTCGCACGTAGTGGCCCCTTCCGGTGGAGGGGCCATTACGTGCGTCCGGGGACCTGCGCGATCAGGTATTTCGGCGCCACGAGGCAATAGGCGTCGGTGACGATCCGCTCGATCTCGGTCCAATCGACGTCGACGTCCACCCGGACCCCGATCCAGCCACTGTGCCCGACATACGGCGGCCGGAAGAACCGCTCCGGTTCGGCGCCCACCAGTTCTTCCTGCGCGCCGGGCGGCGCCGGGCACCAGAACGCGACCTTGTCGTCGTGATAACGGTCGGCGTACTTGACGAACGTCTTCTTGCCGCGGACGAACCACGCCGGCTCGCCGTGGCTGAGGCGCTCGGTGGCCTCCGGCAGCGCGAGGCAGAGCCGTCTGAGTGAAACGAGCGGGTCACCGGCCATGGATCTCAGTATCCTCGTGCGAGGGGGATACTCATGCACGATCGGTACATCAGCACCGTCCGGTTGCGGTTCGAGGTGTTCACCGGGGCGCCGTACTCCCACGTGTCACCGCTGGAATGGCGGATCGACCCAGAGAGCGTCCGCGGGATCGCGCGGATGCGCGGCTATCTGGAGATCCCGCCGATGTACCAGGGCTGCCTCAGTTTCCAGTACGCGCCACTGCACGTCCCGCCGGTTCCCTGTTTCGACGGTCCCGACCGGCCGGACAAGGACCGGGAACGCTGGCTGCTCAACCAGATCAGCGGTTCGGACCAGGTCTGGATCAGCCTCAAGCACGCGAATCTCTCCGCCCGGCGTGTCGCGGAGGTCGCCGAGACGGAGGGTTTGCGGGTCGCGGCGGATTTCGGCGATCACGACGACCGGATCCTCCTGCTCAACCGCGACCCGCCACCACCGCTGCTTCCGTCGCCTTCACCCGGCGTAGCCCGGTTCCGCCCCGTGTGGCTGAACGGCATCGTGCCCGTCGCGATCGCCGTCCTGCTCGTCGTGGCGTTGATTTCCGCCGGAGCGTCGGACGAATCCGGCGACCCGCTGGCCAACCTGCTGTTCTTGGCCGCTTTCGCCGGAATCATCCCGGCCGCCTTCGTCACCTGCGTGTTCCCGCGCACCTCCCGCCTCGGGTGGCTCGCGCGGGAATTCGACGGGCGGCCCCACGTGCAGATCGCGATGCGCGCCTACCGGATCTCCCCGGCTCTGGTCGTGCAGATCGCCGGATACCGCGGTTACACGCTGAGCGGACATAGGGCGGCGCAGACGGGCGGGCAGATCCTGATGTTCTCCAAACGCGTCTAGAAGACGACGATCAGCACGCCGATCCACGCGATCACGATCCCCGCGGCCGCGCCGAACGACGCCCACCGCACGATCGGCACCCGCCGCGCGAGCCACAGCGACGGCGTGATCCCGGCGGTCACGACGGCGGACGCGAGCAGCGCGAGCCAGCCGCTGGTCTCACGCGCCAGGGTGTTCGCCAGCGCCAGCATCGCCACGACGACCACGGCCGCGACGAACGCGGAGATGGTCAGCCCGGTCAGCCACGGCGTCGGTTCCCCGGCGGGGTCCGGCGTGCCGAAGAGACGGCGCGCGAGTTCGCTGCGGGGTGCGGGGGCGGGCGGGTCGATGATGACGCCTTCGCCGGAAACGGGATCGACGAAGCGGACCGAGGTGCCCATCGTGGCCGCGACCCGCTGGGCGAGCTGACGGCCGCGTTGCGAGACCACGGAAACGGCTTCGGTTCCGGAGTCGCCGACGACGGACGCGACACGCGCCCATTCGTGCAACGCCTGGGCGAGGTCCGAACCGATCGCGAGTGAGTGCGGGTCCACTTCGCGCGCGCTTTCGCCGCCCGGCCCGGCCAGCACCGCGCGTCCCTCACGGATCCGCAATTCCATGGGTTCTCCTCGTGATCGCTCGGATGCTCACGATAGCGGTGGACGCGTCTCGTAGAACGCGATCGCGCCCGCCGTCGCGACATTCAGCGAGTCGACGCCTTCCGGCATCGGGATCCGGACCGCGACGTCGGCGGCGGCGATGGCCTCGCCGGTCAGGCCGGGGCCTTCCGCACCCAGCATCAACGCGACCTTCTCCGGTGTTTGATCCCGTAACTGGCGCAGCGAAACGGAATCCGCACGAGGAGTGAGGGCCGCGATACGGAAACCGCGTTCCCGCAGCAGTTCCAGGTCCCCGGGCCAGGAGCCGAACGTGGCGAACGGGACGCGCAGCACATGTCCCATCGAAACGCGGACGCTGCGCCGGTACAACGGGTCCGAACAACCCGCTCCGAGCAGGACCCCGTCGACCCCGAGCGCGGCCGCGTTGCGGAACAGCGAGCCGAGATTCTCGTGGTCACCGACGCCTTCCAGGACCGCGAGCACCCGCGCGCCGTCGATGACGCTTTCGACCGTCGGCGCCGGGACGGGCCGGTCCGCGACGGCCAGGATCCCGCGATTCAGATGGAATCCGACCGCTTCGGCCATCGTCTCGGCCGAGGTCACGTAACCGGGGACGTCGACGCCGTCCAGTTCGTCGCTCAATTCGCGGAATCGCCGTTCCACTCCGAGCAGGGCGCGGACCGGATAGCGGGAGTTGAGCAGGCGTTCGACGACGACGGTGCCTTCGGCGATCACGAAGCCTCGTCCACCCGGCCGGTCGGGCCGCCGATCGGCTGTGGACAAGTCGCGGAAATCGTCGAGCCGCGGGTCGCCGGAATCGTCGATGGTGATCAGTTCAGCCACCAGGAGAGTGTGTCATCCGCCCGCTGCGAGCCGTTTGCCTCCGAACGTCCACCGGCGAGTGGTACGAACGGGCGCATTTTGCTGTAAGTTAACCCCTGGTGACAGAGAGCACCAGTTTGGCCGCTAGCCGGACGACGGCGATGCGTGAAACCGTTGGGCCGCCTGGCAGTCCCGCCTGGATCCCGCGGAGCGTGGCCAATGAGGAGCTCGACGAACATGGGTAAGAATCTTTCGGCGGACCCCTGTCAACCGCAAGATCGCGGACGTTACCGCCGGAAGGTCCAGCGCTGTCTCGACACTTTGGCCCGGATGCTCACCGACGGGAGCTTTTCCTTTCCTCGCAAGAACATCGGGCTCGAGGTCGAACTGAATCTCGTGGACGCCGAGCTGCGTCCGTCGATGACGAACACGACGGTGCTCGAAGCGCTGGACGATCCGTCGTTCACCACCGAACTCGGCCAGCACAACCTGGAGCTCAACGTGCCGCCGCGGCCGCTGGCGGGCGAGTCCGCGCTCCAGCTGGAGGACGATCTCCGCGCGTACCTGGGCGCCGCCGCGCGCAAGGCCGAGGAATCCGGCGCCTCACTGGCGATGATCGGCATCCTCCCGACGCTGCGGCATGAGCATTTCGACCAGAAGTGGCTCACCAACAACGCCCGGTATTCGCTGCTCAACGACCGGATCTTCGCCGCTCGCGGCGAGCGCACGGTGCTTTCGATGGAGGGCGCGCCGCTGCCCGGCAGACAACCCGAGCGCCTGCGCAGCTACTCCGAGTCGATCCTGCCCGAGGCCGCCTGCACCTCGGTCCAGCTCCATCTCCAGGTCGCGCCGGAGGAGTTCGCGGCGCATTGGAACGCGGCGCAGGCGCTGGCCGGGGTCCAGATCGCGGTCGGCGCGAATTCGCCGTTCCTGCTCGGCAAGACCCTCTGGCACGAGACGCGGATCCCGCTGTTCCTGCAGGCCACGGACACCCGGCCGGAGGAGCTGAAGAACCAGGGCGTGCGGCCGAGGGTGTGGTTCGGCGAGCGGTGGATCACGTCGATCTTCGACCTGTTCGAGGAGAACGTCCGGTACTTCCCCGGGCTGCTTCCCGAGACCGATCGGGAGGATCCGATCGAAGCGCTCGACTCCGGCCAGGCCCCGAAACTCACCGAACTGCGGATGCACAACGGCACGGTCTGGCGCTGGAACCGGCCGGTCTACGACGTCGTCGACGGCATGCCGCATCTTCGCGTGGAGAACCGCGTGCTGCCGTCGGGTCCGACCGTGGCCGACATGGTCGCGAACGCGGCCTTCTTCTACGGCGCCCAGCGGGCTCTCGCCGAGGCCGACCGTCCAGTGTGGACACAGATGTCGTTCCAGGCGGCCGAGGAGAACATGTACGCGGGGGCGCGCCGGGGTTTCGACGCGCAGCTGTACTGGCCGGGCATCGGCTGGATCCCGCCGGACGAGCTGGTGCTGCGGGTCCTGTTGCCGCTGGCGCACGAGGGATTACGCCGATCGGATGTTTCGGACGAGGCGAGAGAGCGCTATCTGGGCATCATCGAGCAGCGCTGCCTCACCAGGCGGACCGGCGCGGCCTGGCAGCGGGAGTTCGTCCTGCGCGCGGAGGAGCGCGGGGCCGAGCGGGAAACCGCGCTGAACCGGATGCTGGGCCGGTACCTGGAGCTGTCGGCCACCGACACGCCGGTGCACACCTGGCCGCTCGACGCCTAAGGTTGCCTCTCAGGGAGGTGGCTCGTGCCCAAGATCATCGGCCGGTCGCTGGAGGAGCACCGGCGCGAGGTCCGCAGCAGGGTGTTCGACGTCCTGCGCGGGCAGCTGTACGAGCGCGGGTTCGACGCGATCACGCTCGCGGGGGTCGCGGCCGAAGCCGGTCTCGGCCGGACGGCGATGTACAACCACTTCCCCGACAAGGAAAGCCTGCTGGTCGCCTTCGTCGAGGACGAGGCGACGCGGTACGTCGAACGGCTGACCGCGGCCGTCGCGACCGCCGACACCCCGGTGGCGAAGCTCTCGACGTTCGTCCGGCTGCAACTGCGGGTGCTGGCCGAATACCACCTGCCGCCGGGGACGGCGCTCGCGTCGGCGCTGGCGCCCGCCGCGTACCGGCGGATCAGCGCGCACGCCGATCCCATCACCGGCCAGCTGCGGGAGATCCTCGCCGAGGGAGTGCCGGAAGAGGATCCGGACGTCCTGATCCCGATGATCACCGCCGCGCTGGGCAGCCGTCAGGTCGTCGACGTGCCACCCGAACGGCTGGAAGACGCGATCGAGGGCGCGGTCCGATTCGTGCTCCGAGCGGTCGGCATGACGGAGAAAAGCGAAGATTAGGGTAGCCTAACTCGCAGTTGTGCCTTACGCTCTTTCTGACAGCATGTCAGATCGATGCTTTGGAGGCTGTGTTCATGCCGGTGACCACCGACGTCGAATCCGGGCCGTTCTCCGCGAACCTGCGCGCCTCCACCTTGGCCGCCCACGAGCGGGCCAACCACTCCGAGTACATGAACGCGCTGCTCGGCGGCGAGCTCTCGGTCGAGGGGTACACCCGGCTGGCCATCCAGTACTACTTCATCTACCAGGCCATCGAGCGCGCCGCCGACAAGCTGGCGGCGGACCCGGTGGCGGGCAAGTTCGTCTTCGAGGAACTGCGGCGGGTGCCGAGCCTCGAACGCGACCTCGAACATCTCGTCGGCCCGGACTGGCGCGAGACCGTCCGCCCGCTGCCGTCGACGGAGCGCTACGCGCGGCGCGTGGCCGAGGCGTCGGACTGGTCCGGCGGCTTCGTCGCCCATCACTACACCCGCTACCTCGGCGACATCGCCGGCGGCCAGGTCATCCGGCGGCTGCTGGAGCGCAAGTACGAGCTGAACGAGGCGGGTTCGCTGTTCTACCACTTCGACCAGCTGGGCAGCGCGCCCAAGTTCCGCGACAACTACCGCGAACAGCTGAACTCGGCGCCGTGGAGCGACGACGAGCGCGCGCGGCTGATCGAGGAGGCGATCGTGGCCTTCGAGTGCAACATCGCGGTCTTCGACGAGCTGGCGAGTGAGCTGGACTCCTACCGGGCCGCCTGACCCCTCTGGACACCGACCGGCAAAGGTCATGAAAGGGCCGTTCAGGACGTTTCTCGTCCTGAACGGCCCTTTCATGACATCCGGTGGCCGCTAACGCGACGCGGTCCGGCGACGCACCACCAGCACCAGAAGCAACCCGGCGCCCAGCAGCACCAGACCACCCAGCAGCCAGACGCCGCTCTCGACACCGGTGGAGGCCAGCGCCGAGTCCGGCCGGTACTTCACGTCCGGAACGAGGTCATCCGAGCCGGAGCCCGAACCGGCACCGGGACCCGAGCCGGGCCCGGCGCCACCCGGCAGGTTCGCGCACGCGGCGCCGAGCGTCACCGCCGCCTCGTCCAGCACCTCCCCGACCGTGTAGAACTTCGCGAACGCCTCCGCGTTGCCCAGGGTGACCTTGACCCCGGCGACGCTCAGCACTCCCGCGCCCTCGGTGGTCTTCGCGGCCGCGAGGTCCAGCGAAGCGAGTTCGACACCCGGCTGATCGATGGGCGGCGACGGCGCCCCGCTGGTCGTCTTCAGTTGCACGTCGGCGTAGAGCTTGCCCTTCCCTTGCGCCACGACCACCTTCGGCCGCCCGATCGACAGCTCGAAGGAGTGAGCCGGGTAGGCGAAGGTCACCTTGCCGCGGAACTGCGTCGTGAACTCGGTCGCCGATTTGTACTGCGCGTTGTCGAAGCCCCACCGGTAGGCCCCGCTCGGCGGGCCCGTCCCGTCGATCTTGTCGATGTCGGTGATCTCGACGCCGTCCGAGGCGGTGATCGACGTGCCCGAGCCGGTCGCGACGTAGCGGCGGAAGCTCTGTTTGAAGCCCCACAACAGGTTTCCCTGCTTCGCCGAATCCGGGGTGAGCACGCACGCCGAGGACGTCGTCGTGGCCGGAGCCGAAGACGAGCTGGAGGGAACCGAACTCGTGGGCACCGAAGTGGGCTGGCTGGACGTGGGTGCGGGGCCGCTCTTGCCGGGGAAGGCGATCCGGCCCGCGTCGAGGGCTTCGCCCTCGCTGTAGAACCCGGCGAACGCCTCGGCGCCCTCCTTCGTCAGTTTCGCCGACTCGATGTCGACGACGACGGCGTCCCCCACCTGCTGTGGCGTCTTCAGCTTGAGGTCGGCGAAGACGACGTCGGACGGCGCTCGCACCTTTTCGGGCGCGGTCTTGGTCCCGTAGAAGGAGTATCCGATCTTCGCGGTGAGCTTCCCGGTGCCGTCTCCGGCGATGGCCATCCGGGGATCGGCGACGGTGAAGTCCCAGATCGTATGCGCCTCGAAGGTGTACTTGACCTGGCCCGTGTACGAAGCCGTTCCCTTACCGGAGTCCCAGGTGGACGATCCGTACTTCCACTTGTACGGGAAGGGCGCGACGTTCGGCGCCGAGGAATCCAGCGTAGCCCCGTTCGACGGCGTCACCGTCCCTCCGCCGCGAGTGATGTAGTTCCGCCAGGACTGCCTGATTCCCCAGCCGAGGCCGGCCGCGGTGTCGCCAGGTCCGGGATCGGGGTCGCCGATCCCGGTGAACTTCAACGGTGTCGTGCTGTCCCAGGTGAGCACCGGGGTGTCCCAGCCGAAGACGAAGACGCTGAACGGCTGCGTCTTCGCGCTGTAGGTCGTGCCGCTCGCGACGTACTCGGCCTTGACCGTGACCGAGTATTCCCAGGTCCCGTCGGCGTCGAGCGGGATCTGGGTGCCGACGGCACCCTTCTTGATCAGGCGGCTGACCTGGAAATCCTTACCGGCGCGGTCGCGGACGTCGGCCTTGGCCGGGCCCACGCGCAGGCCGAAGCCCTTGCCGTCGTTGGCGGCCGGATCGAATCCGGTGCCCTTGACGACGATCTTCGCGCCCGCCGGATCGAGACCGGTGCCCGGGGTCACGGTCACCTTCGGCGTGAACGGATCGGCGGCGATCGCCGGGGTGACGGCGATCCCGGCCACCAGCGCCGCACCCGCCAGCGCGGCGCCCCATCTTCGCAAGGACACTTCATTCACCTTCCGCGTTTCGGGTCCGCTTGCGGGCCCGGATCAGGGGGACGGCGAGCGCGGCGATCAGCACCACGCCCGCCACGACGGCGATCCACCACCACGAACCGGATTCCCCGCTTTGCGCGGCGGGCTGCACGGCCGGAGCCGGAGCCGCCGCGGCAGGCGTTGATTCCACAGTGGACATAGGTGGCGCCGAAGAGGAGGCCGGCGCCGCGCTGGAGGAGAGCGGCGGCGCCGGCGAAGCCGGAGGGGGTGGCGGTGGCGCGGCCTGCGTCGCGGGCGCCTTCGGCACCGCGAACGTCACCGGGGTGAAGGTCTCGTTGTTCGCGTTGACCACACCGTGGGCGCCGACCGTGATCAGTCCACATCGGACCTTCAAGCAGTCGACGTCGACGATCTTCCCGGCCCGGTCGGCGGCCTTGAACCGCGCGCCAGGGATCACCAGCGTCGCCGACCACGTGCCGTTCGCGGCGAGCTCGCCGTTGGCCGCGGACGCGGTGTCGCTGCCGGGAAAGGCGAGGAACCGCTGGAAACCGTTGTTGTCCTTGGTCTCCTTGTCCTTGACGTACCGATACGTCTCGCCTGCCGCGCCACCCTGGCTCGGCCGCCACGCGCCGTCGGCGACCCAGCCGAACAACAGGTAGATCCCGCCGTACCCCTTCGGCACGGACTGGAATCCGGTTCCCTTGACCTGCAGCGACGTCGCGTACTCCGGGTCCGCGGAGCCGGGCGAGAAGGTCACGGCCGCGCCCGCCGCGGAGGCGGGAACGGGGGCGGCGATCATGAGCAGCCCGGCTGCGACGGCCACTCTCATCAGCTGTTTCATCGGCGCTCCTCGGCCGCTCGGTGGGGCAGTACGATCGGTTTCCCGGTACGGGGATGGGTGAGGACCTCCACGGGATGCCGGTAGACCTCGCTGAGCAACGACTCCGTCAGCACCTCGGCGGGCGTGCCCTCGGCGGCGAGTTCCCCTTCCGACAGCACCGCGACCCGGTCCGCGTACGCGGCGGCGAGCCCGAGGTCGTGCAGGACGACGAGCACCGCGTCCCCCGCCTCGGCTCGCACTGTCGCGAGGGTGAGGATTTCTTCGCTGTGCCGCAGATCCAGCGCGGCGGTGGGTTCGTCGAGCAGCAGGATTCCCGCCCGCTGGGCGAGCACCCGGGAGAGCGCGGCCCTGGCCTGCTCGCCGCCGGACAACGTGGTGAAGCGGCGTCCGGCGAACCCGGTCATCCCGGTGGCCTTCAGCGCGGCCGCGATCTCGGTCTCGTCGAAGTCCTCGGCTTCCGTTCCCTCCCAAGGTGTCCGGCCCATCCGGACGACGTCTTCGACGCTGAACGGGAAGGTCACGGTGTTCTGCTGCGGCAGGACCGCGCGCAACCGCGCGAGCTCGATCCCGCTCCAGCCGCCCAGCTCCCGCCCGGCGACGAGGACCCGCCCCGAATCCGGGCGGAGATCCCCGGCGAGCACGCCGAGCGTGGTGGACTTGCCCGCGCCGTTCGGGCCGACGACCGCGAGGACCTCGCCCGCGGGCAACCGCAACGACACGTCACGCAGCAGCGTTTTCCCTTCCACCGCGTAGGAAACCCGGTCCAGTTCGGCGGCGACGGCACCGCGTTCCGCCGGCCGGGGAACGGCGGCGGCACTTCGGGAGAAGAACTTCATGCCCAGCCTCCCGAACGACGCCGGGTGCGCAGCAGGAGCCAGAAGAAGAACGGTCCGCCGACGAGCGCGGTCAGCATGCCGATCGGCAGATCCGCGTAGGTGAACAGGGTTCTGGCGCCGAGATCCGCCGCGGCGAGCAGCAGCGCGCCGCCGAAGAGGCTCGCCGGGATCAGCACGCGATGCCCGGGGCCGAGCAGCATCCGCAGCCCGTGCGGCACGATCAGCCCGACGAACCCGATGATCCCCGAATACGAAACGGCCGCCGCCGCCATCAGCGCGACGATCACGACCGCACCGAGGCGCAGTTTCTCGACGTCCACGCCGAGATGCCGGGCCTGCCGTTCCCCGAGCGCGAGGAGGTCGAGTCTCCGGGACAGCGCGATCGACACGGCGACCCCGGCGGCGACCAGCGGCAGCACGGTCACGACGTACGGCCAGCGCGAACCGGCCAGCGACCCCAGCTGCCAGAACACGATCTGCTCGCGGGCGGCCTGGTCGGCGGAGAACATCAGGAACGAGATGAGCGCCATCGCGACCGCGTTGACCGCGACGCCGGTCAGGATCAGGGTGACCACCTCGGAGCGCCCGCGCGACCGCGAAAGCAGGTAGACCAGCAGCGTCGTGACGAGCCCGCCGGCGAACCCCAGGGCCGGTGTGGTGAAGGCGCCGAAGAACGTCCAACCGGCCACAATGGACAGACTCGCGCCGACGGCCGCGCCGGACGAGACACCGACCACGGCCGGTTCGGCGAGCGGGTTGCCGAACACGCCCTGCATCACCGCGCCGCAGACCCCGAGCACCCCGCCGACCAGCAACGTCATCACCACGCGGGGGAACCGGACCTGCCACAGCGCGCCCTCGGCGAACGGGTCGAGCCGGGTTTCCGTGAGCCCGAGCCGGCTCAGCACCGAATCGAAGACCTGCGACAGCGGGATGCCGAACTGCCCGCTGCCCGCGGAAACGAGCGAGATCCCGGCGACACCGGCGATGAGCACGGCGAATACGGCGGTCACCTTGAACCCTCGGTTCATCTGGCGTCGTCCGGGGCGTAGAGGGCCCGCGCCAGCGCGTCGAGCACACTGGCGGTGAGCGGTCCGAAGCTCAGGATCTGCGAGTCCGCCATGTCGACGATGCGGCGGCGCTGCCCGGCGGGGGTCTGCGCCACTCCGGGCACCTGGAGCGCGCCGTCGACCCCGCCGACGGATTCGAGTCCCTTGGTCATCATGAGGATCACGTCGGGTTTGGCCTTGGCCAGCGCCTCCGGGTTGACCGGGCGCATCCCCTCGATCCCGGCCTCGGTGGCGACGTCGACCGCGCCGAGCGCGCCGATCAGCGAATCGGCGCCGGATCCCTTGCCGAACAAGTGATACACGCCCGCCTGCCCGCGCATGTACAGGAAGACGACGCGGAGTTTGCGGGCCGGATCGGCGGGAGCGAGCTTCGCGATCTCGGCCTTCTTGGCGTCGACGTCGGCCGCGAGCCTGGTGGCGAGGCTTTCCCCCGCTTCGGGAACGCCCAGCGCGGCGGCGACCTGGCGGACGATGTCGCCGACGTTGTCCATCGAGCGCTTCGCGTCGACGACGACCACGGGCACGCCGGACGCGCGCAACTGCAGCACGACGTCCCACGGGCCCAGGGTGGTGTCGGTGATCACCACGGTCGGGCGCAGCGCGAGGATCGCTTCGGCGTTGAGCCGGTGGCCGTTCACGGTGACCAGCGGCAGGTTCCTGGCCGACGGGAAGCCGGTCGAGACGTCCCGGCCGACGACGTTGCCGCCGAGGCCGAGACCGAACACGGTCGCGGCGAGCGTGCCGGACATGTCGAAGGCGAGGATCCGGCTGGTGTCGGTCACCGTGACCGGCGTGCCCTGGTGGTCGGTGATCACCGCCGGGAGGTGCTGGACGGCCGGTTTCCCGCCGGTGATGTCCGCCTGTGCCGGCTTCGCGGTGCTCGGTCCGGTGCGGGTTTTCGGCTCCGGCAGGGGCGTGACCTGCGAAAGCGGCCTCAGGTCGGCACCGGTTTCAGCCGCCTTCGTAGTCGCCAGAGGCGGCGAGGTGCAGCCGCTGACAACGATGACGAGGATCAGAGCGACCGCGGGCAGCAACCCCCTTGACAACATTAGGCAAGGCTAACCATATTTACCCACTGATAGGTAAGCCTTGCCTAAGGCTGTGACCTCCTTGTGATCGAAGGGAACTTCCCATGTCGAAGAGATCGGTCCTGCTCCGCGCCGCACTGGTCACGACCGCCGCGACCGCGGCCGTCACCGCGCTCGCGGCCCCCGCTTCGGCCGCGCCGGGCAGTGCGACGCACAACGGCAAGACCCTCTCCGCCTCCAACGCCACCGGACTCGCCGCGGCCGGCGAGACCATCACCGTCACGGGCAGCGGTTTCAACTCCGCGGAGGGCTACTACGTCGCGCTGTGCGCCGTGCCCGAGGACTACAGCTATGGCACCAAACCGAGCCCCTGCGCGGGCGGCGACGGCCAGGGCGGCACCGGCGTCGGCCCGTCCGCCTGGGTCACCAACTTCCCCGGCGGTTCCTCGCCGATCGCCGCGAACGGCACGTTCACGACTCAGATCAGGATCGCCGAGGTCAACAGCGGCCTCGACTGCTCGAACCCCTCGGTGACGTGCGCGATCATCTCGCGTCGCGATCACTTCGCCTCGAACGACCGGAACTCGGACGTCTTCATCCCGGTCTCCTTCTCCTGACGCGGAAGCCACCGGCCCTCCTTCGATGACCGCCGTCACATCGCCTTGACCTCCAGCTAACTGGAGCTAGCAGGGTGGGTTTCAAGCGGTGCTCCCACCGGGTACGCATCGCTACGAACGGGTCGTTCCACCTGGGGAGAAACGCGGCGCCCCCGGTCGCCGCAAACGGGTGAAGACGACTAAGTTCGTCCTTGGAAACTTGTGTCGAAGACAGAAGGAGGGCCGATGGCCCGCTACGTGCTCCCCGATCTCGACTATGACTACAGCGCCCTGGCGCCGCACATCTCGGGCGAGATCAACGAGCTGCACCACAGCAAGCACCACGCGACCTACGTCAAGGGCGCGAACGACACCCTCGACAAGCTCGCCGAGGCCCGTGAGGCCGGCAACTTCGGTGACATCGTCGGCCTGCAGACCACGCTGGCGTTCCACCTGGCCGGGCACGCCAACCACGTCGTGTGGTGGAAGATCCTCTCCCCGGAAGGCGGCGACAAGCCGACCGGCGAGCTGGCCGCCGCGATCGACGAGGCGTTCGGCTCCTTCGACAAGTTCAAGGCGCAGTTCACCGCGGTCGCCACCACGATCCAGGGCAACGGCTGGGCCGCGCTCTCCTGGGACCCGATCGGCAAGACGCTGATCACCCAGCAGCTGCGCGACCACCACAACAACCTGGTCCTGCCGACCACGCCGATCCTGCTGGTCGACGTCTGGGAGCACGCGTTCTACCTGGACTACAAGAACGTGAAGCCGAAGTACGTCGAGGCCCTGTGGAACATCTTCAACTGGGCCGAGATCTCCAAGCGGTTCGACAACGCCGTCGCCGGTGGCAACGGCCTGCTGCTCGGCTGACCTCCCGCCACGAATCGGGGCTCTCCTTCTCGGGAGGGCCCCTTTTCCGTGCTTGACCTCCAGCCGAGTCGAGGTGTCAAGGTGGTCGCATGGACGTCGCCGCATACCTCGATCGCCTCGGGCTGGATCGCCCCGCCACCGCGGACGTGACCGCGCTGCGGGTGCTGCAGGAGCGCCACCTCGCGGTGGTCCCGTTCGAGAATCTGAGCATCCACCTCGGCGAACCGATCGTCCTGGACGCCGAAGCCCTCTTCGGCAAGATCGTGCGGCGGCGCCGAGGCGGGTTCTGTTACGAGCTCAACGGGCTCTTCGCCGCGCTGCTGCGGGAGCTGGGCTTCGACGCCACTCTGAAAGCCGCGAAGGTGTTCCGGCCGGACGGCACGCTCGGGCCGCCGTTCGATCACGCTGTCGTGCGCGTCGACCTGGACGAACCTTGGCTGGCCGACGTCGGCTTCGGCCGGTTCAGCCGGTTCCCGCTGCGGCTGTCCGCCACCGAGGCGCAGGCCGACCCGAACGGCGAGTTCCTGGTCCTCGACGCGCCCCATGGCGACATCGACGTCCTCCTGGACGGCGAACCCCAGTACCGGATCGAGCCGCGGACGCGGACGCTGGACGAGTTCGTCCCGACGGCGTTCTGGCAGTCGACGTCGCCGGACTCGCATTTCACGCGGGGGCCGACCTGTTCCCTGCCGGGCGACCACGGCCGGGTCACGCTGGCGGGTGACAAGCTGATCGTCACCACCCACGGCGTCCGCGAGGAGACCAGGCTTTCGGGTGATCAGGAGATCCTGGACGCCTACCGGAAGGAGTTCGGGATCGAACTCACCCGAGTGCCGGAACGGCCTTGACCGGATCGACGCCGGTCATCGACCATGAACCCCCGGAATGAACGAAGCCCCGCCGCCGGGGGTAACCCGGTTGCGGGGCTTCGTCCGTTCCCGAACTGACTGCCGCTCCCACCACGAAGCGGACATGTATGAGGTTAGCCTAACCTCATCTACTCGGGCAAGGGGTTCGCCCGAGAGACGCCGATCTCACCCTTCCGAGTGACGGCACACGGTCGCCGACGCCGGCGTCAACTACCGCGCCGACCCCGCGTGACCGGTCCGGTCGCGACGGGGTGTGTGGAAAGAGGGACGTTGAACGTCTCTCTTTCCACACACCCCTCACCCTGAGCGACACCCCGACTCACGACACCTGACCACGGCGCCGGTGGTAGTGCCACGTCACGACGGCGAGCAGCGGTCCCCAGACCAGCAGCGGCAGGTAGACGACGGCGATCAGCCAGTCCGCCCAGGGCTCGCCCGCCATGTCGGCGTTGAAAGTCGTGTAGACGAACAGCGCGGCGTAGATCGTCGTGGCGAGCACCCCGATCGAGGAGACGATCACCACCTTGCTCGCGGAGACGGTTTTGCCGCCCACGAAAGGGATCCAGCGCGGCCAGGTCTCACCCCACGGCTGGACGAGGCCGAGGGCGAGGAAGGCGACGGCCTCGGAGAACACCGCGAGGAACACCAGGTAGAGCGATCCCCAACCGGGCGTCTTCATAGCGTCCATTTCGGACTGTGCCAGCCCGAACGGGATCCCGGCCGCGAGCCCGAGCCGCCAGATGCCGGACGGGATGTTCACCAGGGCGACGGCGTGGGCCGACCACTTCGCCCACCTGGGCACTCCTGGAACGCTTCGGAACGCTGCGCTGTTCATGCCTTGAAGCATCGCCGGACGATCTTCGGATCGGCTCCCTCTGGCGGCCCTTCGGCCTCCCCCATGAGTAGGGTGCCGAGTCCGCGAAGGCCTCCTTGAGGGAATCTGGGTCCCTCAAGGAGGCCTTCACGGAACGGTGCTCATGGTGATCGGGGTTGGCGTTTCGCCGGACAGCGGGCTCCCGAGGAGCTAGCTTCACCCCGTGGCCACCCCGAACGACTACCGCGCCATCGCCCGCAAGACCGACCGTCCGATGTGGATCTGGGCGGGCTGCGCGCTGACCAGTGTCCTGCTGCTCCTCGGCGTGGTCGTCTTCGTCTCGATCACCCTGCTGAACAGGGACGACGACATCGGCGCGGAAGCGAAGCTCCCCGAACCCTGGCCGTCCAAGCCGGAGAAAGCGCTCCGCCCGGTCTCGATGCCGACCGGCGAGATGGTGGCCGCGCTGACGAGCGAGACCAGCGCGCAAGTGCTGTGCCAGGCGATCCCGGCACAACGCTGGGAGGAGATCCTCGGCGGCAGCACGCTCTTGGAGGCGGGCAGAGCCTGTCACGCGGTCACCGCGCAGCTCGACGTCAGCGCGCAGATGATCCCCGCGCTGCCCGAGGACACCAGCCGGGGCCTGCCCACGAAGACCACCATCGCGGGCAAGCTCGCGGTGATCGCCACCGACAAGGACGGCACCAGCCTGAGCGTCGAGCTGGTCGAGGTCGCGCCGCACAACGGTGCCTCGCCGGTCCTTCTTGTCTCCGTCCGGGGCAGGATCGTCAGGCCGCCCGAGACCGAGAGCAAGGCGAAGGCGCTGGCCGAGGCGTTGATCGCGGGCGCGATGCCGCCCGGTCCGAAGTTGCCGGAAATCGGCGAGGACGGCGAAATCGCGCCGCAGCAGGCCGAGGCCGGTCCGCTCAAGGACAAACCGCTCCCGGTGATGTCCTGGCTGCTGTGCGGGGAACTCGGCCGCGCGCTCGGCGTCCCCGCTGACAAGGCGAAACCGACCTTCTTCGCCTCGTGCGAACTGAACGGCGTGACCGCGGACTACAGCGAGCTGTCCACGGCCGTCGTCCCCACCACGACCATCGCCGGGCTGCCCGCCCAGGTCGACGGACGCGGCGTCTTCGTGCAGCTCACCGGCGATCCGGCCGGGCAGACGCTGAAGTTCAAGGGTCCCGGTGATCTCCAGGCGCTCGCCGAAAAGATGGTGCCCCCGCTGCTCGGGCGCTAGGCGCGGTAGTTCGACAGGAGGTCGCGAAGCAGGGTCTCGTACACCTTCCGCTCGAAACGAGCGCCGGTGAACTTGTACTCCTCCGAGTCCTCGAAGGGTTCGTAGTCGGTCTGCCAGCCGAAGGCCCGCCACTCGACCACGTCGTCACCGAAGACGACCTCGACGCTGTAACCGCCGCAGCCGAGGTCACCGCACAGCGGGCAGAACAGCAACGCGACCCGTCCGTCGTCGAAATCGCCCGGCAGATCGCCCAGCAGACGGCAAAGCGTCGCGACAGCGGCCTCACGCCACCCGGCGTCGTCCAGGAACAGCGGCGTTTGATTCTGCGTGGGCACCATGTCCCGCAGGGCGACGCCGTCGATCGTCCAGTCCAGGAACCGGGCCTCACCGTCGTTCCACCGGGTCACCGCCGGTTCGACGCCGAGTCTGTTCACACTCGCTCCCTCTTCAGCACGCGCAGCCCGTTCCCGAACCGCCGCACCGGCAAGCTCACCCCACCGCGCCGGATCAGCACGACAGCGCAGGCTACCGCGGCGAGCGCCGAGATCGCGCCGCCGATGTAGAACGGCGAGCGGCCGCCGAAGGCGTCGGCCATCCAGCCGGTCATCGGGCCGCCGATGGGGTTGCCGCCGATCAGCACCAGCACGTACAGGCCCATCACGCGGCCGCGCATCTCCGGGCTGACCGCGGTCTGCACCAGCGCGTTCGCCGTGTTCAGGAAGGTGATCGTGGCGAAGCCGAGCGGGATCAGCGCGAGCCCGAAGGTCAGGTACGTCGGCATGAACGCCGTGATCACCTCGAAAGCGCCGAGCAGGAACGCCGAGATCAGCAGCAGCCGCACGCGAGGACCGCCGCGGGTGTTACGGCGGGCCGACATCAGCGCGCCGGTGAAGGTGCCGACGGCGACCAGCGTCGACAGCAGGCCGTAGCCGTCGGCGTTGGTGTGGAAGACGTTCGCGGCGACGATCGGCAGCGACGTGAAGTACGTGATGCCGAACGTGCTCACGAAGAACACCAGCACCATCACGGTCATCAGGTCACTGCGCCGCCGGACGTAGCGCAGCCCTTCGACGAGCTGCCCCTTCTCGCGCGGGATGGCCGGACCGCGGAAGAGCTTGTCCGGGTTCATCATCACCAGCGCGGCGATGACGGCACCCGTGCTGACCGCGTTCGCCATGAACAGCCAGCCGGTGCCGACCCAGGTGATCGCGAAACCCGCGATGGCCGGGCCGACGATGCGGGCCATGTTGAAGATCGAGGAGTTGAGCGCGACGGCGTTGGTGACCTTGTCCCGGCCGACCATCTCGGCGACGAACGACTGCCGCGCCGGCACTTCCAGCGAAGCCGTGCAGCCCAGCGTGAAGCAGAGGAGGTAGACGTGCCAGAGCGCCGCTATCCCGCTCAGGTCCAGCGCGCCGAGGATGACCGCCTGCGCCAGCACGGCGATCTGGATGCCGATCAGCAGCCGCCGCTTGTCGACACGGTCGGCCAGCACCCCGGCCCACAGCGAGAGGAACAGCGTCGGCGCGAACTGGAGCGCGACCGCGATGCCGAGCGCGATCGGATCGTTGCCGCTGAGGGTGAACACCAGCCAGTCCTGCGCGATGCGCTGCATCCAGGTGCCGATGTTCGAGATGACCTGGCCGGTGAAGAAGAGCCGGTAGTTACGGACCTTCAGCGAGGAGAACATGCTCCCGCGCGGCTTTTCGCGCGTGGGCGGTGGCGGTGGAGCGGGTTCCCGGGTAACGGTGGTCTTGGAAGGACACTGTGTTTCGTTACCCGTGGTCGTCACCGCTGTTAGTTCCCCGCCATCCTGTCGATGATCTCGGCGGCGCGAGAGAGCACTTCGCGTTCTTCCGCGCTCAACTCCGCCAATTGCTTGTCCAGCCAGATCTCCCGTGCGGTGATCTGTTCGACCACGTAGGCCCGGCCGCGGCCGGACAACTCGACGATGGCCTGGCGGCCGTCGGTCGGATGCGGCCTGCGCTCGACGTAACCCATCTCTTCGAGCGCGGCGATCACCCTCGTCATCGAGGGCGGCTGGACGCCTTCCTTCGCGGCGAGCTGGCCAGGGGTCAGCGCACCGCATTTGTGCAGTGTCGACAACGCGGACACCTGGGTCAGCGAGATGCCGTCACCGGCACGCTGGGCCCTGAGTCGTCGATTGAGCCGCACCACCGCGAGACGCAGGCGGCTCGCCGATGAGCGCTCGTGCGTGTCTCCGGACATATAGTTAGCATACCTCACGATCGGATCAGCGGCCCGTGAGATCGACCACGGGTGACATAACCGCAGGTCAGTTGAACGCGGCCTGGATCGGCCCGACGGCGAAATAGGCCACGAACATCGCGGCGATGGCCCACATCAGCGGGTGGATGCCCTTCGCCTTGCCGGAGACCGCGCGAAGCACGACGTAGCTGACGAAACCGGCGCCGATGCCGTTCGCGATCGAGTAGGTGAACGGCATGACCACGATGGTCAGGAACGCGGGCAGCGCGATGGTGAAGTCGGAGAAGTCGATCTCCTTGACCTGGCTCATCATCAGCGCGCCGACGACGACCAGCGCCGGGGCGGCGGCCTCGACCGGGACGACCTGGTAGAGCGGC
>NZ_BNAY01000015.1:0-341 GCF_014654365.1 Amycolatopsis oliviviridis | reverse complement strand
GACGCGAACCCACCCGCCACCGCCGCCGTGCCGTCCACGAACAGGGCCTTCCCGACATTCGGCAGCTTGCCGTCCTCCGGGAGGAGGCCGCCCTCCTTGGCCAGCCCGGTCATCGAGCCCATGGTGTCGAAGAAGTCCGCCAGCACCAGCGTGAACACCAGCAGCACGACGGTGATGATCGGCAACCGCGTCCAGGCGCCGAAGGAGACCTCACCGACCAGCGACAGGTCCGGCAGACCGACGACCTGATCCGGCAGCGCCGGGTAGCCGAGGTTCCAGCCCAGCGGGTTGACCCCCTTCGACGGTCCGACCTTGGTGATCGCCTCGACGACGATCGCCAG
>NZ_BNAY01000014.1 GCF_014654365.1 Amycolatopsis oliviviridis | reverse complement strand
CGAGCGCCTCACTACACTCCTCACCCAAACCAAGTGATCACCCGTGTTGCAACCACCCCTGGAATCCGCCCCCTCGGCTCAGCCGAGGGAAGGGGGCCTTCACGGACTTGAGGTAGCGAAGCGGAGGTCAGGCGTTGAGCTCGTTCAGCTCTTCCAGGCTGGTCGGCACGTGGAAGGGCGGCGTGCTGGTGCCCATGATGCGGTAGCGGTCCCACGGGTCAGGGTCGGAGAGTTCGCCCTTCGCGCTGTACTCGCCCGCGCGGATCTCGACGGCTGTCTTCTTGCCGCCGGCGGCCGCGGACACCTGCTCGTTGGTGGCCACGCGGCCGTACCAGCGGTAATACCCGTCGATGGGCTGGAAGTAGCCCCGCAGGTCGACCGTGGCCGCGATCTCGGTCCCGTCGATCACGAGGACCGCTTCGCCGGCGTAGCCGTCTTCGTCGTGCTCGCTCATTGCCCCTCCGCCTGGGTTTCCTGGGCCTTCCGCATCTGGACGACCTTGTTCTCTTCGAGTGGCAGGTTCGGGTCGATGACGATGCCCTGCTGCCGGGAGAGGCCGTCGATCGCGGCCCAGATGATCTGCGTCAGGTATTCGACGACGCTGTCGCGGCCCATCGAGCGCCGTTCCAGCCACCATTCGCCGGTGCTCTGCACCATGCCGACGATGCCGTGCGCCCACGGCTCGGCGGCGCCGGAGTCCATGTTGAACATCCGCATGTAGTCGCCGAGCAGCGCGGTCAGCGCGGTGGCGATCAGTTCCTTGTCCTCGGCGACGACGTCGGACTTGACGAGCACCTTCTCCTGCAGGCCGCCGCGCGCGAGCAGGCGGTAGAGGTTCGGGTGCTCCTCGATGACGCTGAAGAACGCGTCGAGCGCCATCCGGATCCGGGGGACCGGGGCCAGTTCGGAGTTGATCGCCGGGATCAGCCGCTGGAAGAGGATCTCCGTGCCGCGCTGCCCGAGCGCGACGTACAGATCCGCCTTGTCGTCGAAGTGCCTGTACAGCACGGGTTTCGTGACGCCCGCTTCGGCGGCGACGTCTTCCATGCCGAGGTCCGGGCCGTGTGTGTCGAGCGCGCGAAGGGCGGCTTCGACGAACTCCGCGCGGCGCGCGATCCGGTGCTTGCGCCAGCGGTCGCGGCGGGCGTCACCCGTGTCGGCCTCACCCGCGGTGGGGTGCTTGCTCGACTGCTTGCTGTTGCGCTTGACACGTTCGATCACCCAAGTCATGCTACCAGAGGTAACTGTTACCGCGAGTTACAGATAGGGGTGTGTCGGCAATGACGCGGGCGCTGAAGGAAACAGATCGGGAGAAGACAGCCGAGCGGCTGCTCAAGTCCTCCGCCAACAAGTTCTACGACCCCGACGTCGACATCGACTGGAACGCTCCGCTCGTGGACGGGAAGCGCTACATCCCGGCACACCGTTCCTCGCTCTACGGCACGAAGCTGTGGGACTCGCTGTCCGAAGAGCAGCGCATCGAACTCGGCAAGCACGAGGTCGCGAGCGTCGCCACGACGGGGCTGTGGTTCGAAATCCTCCTGATGCAGATGCTGCTCAAGGAGGTCTACGACGAAGACCCGACCAGCTCGCACGCCCAGTACGCGCTGACCGAGATCGCGGACGAATGCCGTCACTCGACGATGTTCGCGCGGATGGCGTCGCGGATCGGCTGCCCGTCCTACGGGCCGGTCCCGTGGCTGCGGCGGCTGGCGAAACTGATGCCGTCGATCAGCTACGGCCCCGCGCGTTACGGCGCGATCCTGGTCGCTGAAGAGGTCCTCGACCGGCTTCAGCGTGAGCAGATGAACGACCCGGACATCCAGCCGCTGGTCCGCATGGTCAACCGGATCCACGTGCTCGAAGAAGCCCGGCACGTCACCTTCGCCCGCGAAGAGGTCACTCGCGGGATGGCGAAGCTGACGAAGAAGGAAATCGTCTATCAGCAGTTCATCATCGCGCTGATCTCGTACTTCGTGACCCGGGCGTTCATCAACCCGCGCGTCTACAAGGCCGTCGGGATCCGGCCGCGTGACGGCGTCGAAGCCGCGCTCAACAACCCGAACTGGCGCGAAAGCATCCAGTGGGCAGGCGAGAAGATCATGCCGTTCCTGCAGGAATCCGGTCTGGTCGGCAAGCCGGGCATGTACTTCTGGCGCAAGTCCTTCCTGCTGCCGGGGAAGCGATGAGGAGCGTCAAGCAGCGCGGCACCGTCTCCTGGGATCCGTCCCGCGAGCACCGCTTCGTGACCGGCGACGGCACCGCCCTGCACGTCGAGATGAGCGGCCCCGCCGACTCCGAACTCACGCTGGTCCTCGTGCACGGCTGGACCCAGGACCACCGGACTTGGGACGGCGTGACGTCGCGGCTCGGCGATTCCGTCCGGATCCTGCGCTACGACCTGCGCGGTCACGGTGGTTCCGCGCCGGCGAAACCGGGGACGGCGACGATCGCGACCCTCGCCGACGACCTCGCCGAGCTGATCCAGGACCGTGTCCCGAACGGGCCGCTCGTGCTCGCGGGGCACTCCATGGGCGGCATGACGATCATGGAGCTGTCCCGCAGGCATCCCGACCTCGTGGCCCGGCGCGTCGCAGGGGTCGCGTTCGTCGCCACCTCTTCCGGTGAGATGGACCGGATCACCCTCGGCTTGCCGGGGATCGCGGGCAGCGGCGCGGCGAGGTTCGAACGGAGGCTCGCGAAGCTGCTCGCGAAGAACCGCCGGGACGCCTTGCCGTTGCCGCTGTCCGTGGTGCGCCCCGGCGCGCGGCTGCTCGTCTTCGGGCGGCGTCCTCGGCGGGCCGATGTGGACTCGGTCGCCGAACAGCTGCTGTGCGCCCATCCGGCGAGTGTCGCCGGATTCCAGGACGCGATCTCGCGGCACGACTGCCGGGTCACCTTGAGCGCGTTGCAAGGGAAACCGGTGGCCGTGTTGTCGGGGGAGCGGGACCGGCTCTGCCCGACGCCGCACGCCAAGGTCATCGCCGACGCGTTGCCGGAGGCCGAATTCGTGCGGTACCCGGGCGCCGGGCACATGCTTCCGCAGGAGCGGGCCCAGGAGGTTTCAGACCGCATTGCCGCCCTCGTCCGCCGCGCCGCGAGGGTCTGAAGAGGGAGCAAGGGACCTTTGCTCCCGTTCGTTAGTGCTAACGAACGTGAGCAAGGGACCTTTGCTCCCGTTCGTTAGCACGCTAACTAACGTGAGCAAAGGTCCCTTGCTCCGTTCAAAGGCGGGTGTAGCCGTTTTCGAGGAGCCGGACGCCCGTCGCCTTGTAGGCGTCCTGGTCGTCCGGCGCGATGGTCGCCAGCCCGTCGACGTAGCGGTTGAACATGCAGAACGCGGCCGCGATCAGGACCGTGTCGTGGATTTCGACATCGGTCGCGCCCTCGTCGCGGGCAGCGGCGATCAGCTCTTCGCTCACGGACTTCCCGCCTTCGCGGACAGCGAGCGCGACGTGCAAGAGCGCCTTCACCTTCGCCGAAACGGGTGCGCCGTCGACGTCCTTCCAGGCCGCTTCGACGACCGGCAGGCCGCCTTCGAGCGCTTCGGCGGCGACGGCGGCGTGACTGCGTGAGCAGAACGTGCAGTCGTTGCCGCGCGAGACGACCGCGCCGATCAGCTCGCGTTCGCCCACGCTGAGGCTGCTCGGACCGCGCAGCAGGACTTCGGCGAGTTGCCCGAGCGGCGCCGCCGTCTCGGGCCGGTAGGCGAACAAGGCGGTGATGCCGGGCAGGTTCTCGTCGGGCGCGATGTGGGGCATGGGCTACTCCTCGCGGGTCCGGTGACGCGTCGCTCGATTCATAGCCGAGAACGGGGCAGGCGCGGTGCCGCTGGATGGTCCAAAGCGAGAGCAAAGGTCCCCTGCTCTCCCCGGAGGCGCTAGCGTGATCTTGCAACGCTGCTTTCGACTGGGGAGTTGGAACGATGAAACAGCGCAGATCCGTCCTGTCCGTCTTCAGCCTCACCCTCGCCGTCGGGCTCGGCGCCGCCCTGCTCGGCGGTCTCGGCGGCGGTACGACCGAAGCCGGGAGCGACGCGGAATTCGCCGGCACCGGCCGCGTCGTCATCCGTGACGCCTCGATGGTGCTCACCATGGACCCGAGCCTCGGCGAAGGACCGCTAGGCGCCCTCGCCGACGCCGACGTCCTGCTGGAAGGCACCAAGATCAAGCAGGTCGGCAAGGACCTAGACGCGGGTTCGGCGAAAGTCGTCGACGGTCATGGCAAGATCGTCTTGCCCGGCTTCGTCGACCTGCACAACCACCTGTGGCAGTCGCTCATCCGCGGCTGCGCGGCCGACAAGGAACTCCTCGGCTGGCTCGGCAAATGCGTCATCCCGCTGTACCGCGCGCCGGTGACCGACGCGGACGCGTACGCGGGAACGAAGCTCGCGGCCGCCGACGTCGTCTCGACCGGCATCACGACGGTCACCGACTGGTCGCACGCGTTCAACACCGATTTCGCCAAGGGCGGCCTCCGCGCGCTCGGCGAGTCGAAACTGCGTTTCCTCTACTCCTACAACGGAACCACCGATCCCGCGCTGCAGAACGAGATCCGCCGGGTGAAGCGTGAGGTCATCGACCCGAACCCGTTGGCGCGCCTGCAGATCGGCACGCATCCGTCCACCGGGAACTTCCCGAGCGTCGAGGCTTCGGAGAAGCTCGCGCGCGAACTCGGTGTCTCGCTCAACGTGCACCTTCTCGAATCGAAGGCGGATCTGACCGCGGGGCAGATGGACGCGCTCCGGCGGGCGAACGCGCTGCACCCCGGGCTGGTGGCGAACCACGTCATCCAGGCCACCGACGCCGACCTCGACGAACTCGCGGCCGCGGGCGTCAGCGTGGCGCACAACCCGTTGTCGAACATGCGGCTCGCGTCGGGTGTGATCCGGCTGCCGGAGATGAAGAAGCGGGCCATGAAGGTCGGGCTCGGGCTCGACGGCGGTACCAACGACACGAGCGACATGTTCAACGTGATGCGCGCGGCCGTCGGTCTGCAGCGGGCGATCGCGACGGATCCGGCGGTCTACCCGACCACGACGGACGTCCTGCGCATGGCGACCCTCGGCGGCGCGGAAGCGCTCGGGATGGACAAGGAGATCGGGTCGCTGACGCCGGGCAAGCGGGCGGACCTCCAGCTGGTCGACGCCCAGGCGGTCAACTTCGCGCCGAAGGTCGACTGGGTGAATCAGCTGGTCTTCAACACCCAGCCCGCGAACGTCTCGTGGGTCTTCGTCGACGGCCGCGCACTCAAGCGTGACGGACGCGTTGTCGGCATCGACACCGCGAAGGTCGTCGCCGACGCCCAGGCCGCCGCGGACCGGATCAAGAAGTTGCTACCCCAGTAACCCGACGCAATTCGTCCTCTGAATGCGGTAGTTGCACGCGCAAGGACCGCATTCAGAGGACGAAACGCGGTCAGTGCTGGAGCGGGAAGCCACCGCCGATGCCTCGCCAGGCGAGGTTGGCGGTGAGCGCGACGGCCTCTTCGCGACTCATCGACTTGTGGTGCGCCAGCCAGAACCGCGCGCTGACCTGCGAGAGGCCCACGAGGCCGACGGCGAGCAGCCGCGCCTTGTCCTCGTCGAGGCCCGCGTCCGCGGTGATGGTCTCGGTGATCGCGTCGACGCTGGCCGACGTCGCCCGGTCCACCGCCTCCTGCACGGCGGGCTCGCCGCGCAGGTCGGACTCGAAGACCATGCGGAACGCGCCGGCGTCGTTGTTGACGAAGTCGAAGAACGCGCCGACAGTCGCCGGGACGCGCTGCTTGTTGTCCGTCGTGGAGTCGAGCGCCTCCGTGACCCGCCGTACCAGTTCGTCGACGTGGCTCTCCAGCAGCGCGATGTAGAGGTCGAGCTTGCCGGGGAAGTGCTGGTAGAGGACCGGTTTGCTGACGCCTGCCTCTTCGGCGATCTCGTCCATCGCGGCGGCGTGGTAGCCGTTCGCGGCGAACACGCGCTGCGCGGCGGCCAGCAGCTGGGCGCGGCGTTCCGTTCTGGGCAGGCGGACGCCTCGGGCCTGCAGTCGCGCCATTTCTGTCATTGTTCCTCCAGTTCGAGGCACTCGTCTCCGCCGAGAACGCGTCAGCCTTGACACATCAGCGCAGTCGAGCGGGCTCCGCGGGGCGGGGTCACCGCCGCGTGAAGTGAGCTCAAGATTACTCGCCGGTACGGCCGGACCGCCAAGGGTCGGGCATCCTTGACGCTGTGCCTTCTTCAGTTTCCCGTGCCGCCCGGGGTCGCCCGCCGCTGACCCACGTGCCGCTGTCGCGCAGGTCATTGCCGTCGCTGGACCCCGCGCCGCCGCCGTGGCCCGGGGAAACAATAGGTGTCGGCGGGGTGAAATTGCACATCCGCCGGACTCCGGGCGGCGCCGGGACGGCGGTCTACGTCCACGGGCTCGGCGGTTCGTCCACGAACTGGACCGACCTCGCCGCCCTCCTGGCGCCCGAAGCGAGCGGCACGTCGGTCGATTTGCCGGGTTTCGGCTACTCGGAGCCGCCGGACGACTTCGACTTCAGCCTCGACGCGCACGCCGAGGTCGTCGCGAACCACATCGAGAGCCTCGAAACCGGGCCCGTGCACCTGCTCGGCAACTCGATGGGCGGCGCGGTCGCGCTGCTCGTCGCGGCCCGCCGTCCGGAGCTGGTGAAGACGCTGACGCTGATCTCGCCCGCGATGCCGGATCTCCGTCCCAGCATGAAGCGGCTGTCCGACCCGCGGATGGCGTTCGCGTACCTGCCGCTGATCGGCCCGCGGGTGCGTCGTCAGCTGGCCGCGCTCGGCCCGCGGGAACGCGCCATGCAGGTCATCAAGCTGTGCTTCGCCGACCCGTCCCGCTTCGCCGAAAGCAGACTGGACGAACTGGAGCAGGAGCACAGCGCCCGGGCCGGCTTCGCCTGGGCGACCCCTGCACTGGCCCGGAGCACGTTCGGCATCTTCCGGACGTGGTCCGCGCGCGGACCCGCTTCGCTGTGGGCCGTCGCGCCGACCGTCGCCACGCCGACGCTCGTCGTGTGGGGGCAGCACGACCGGGTGATCTCCGTCCGGCGCGCCGAACGGACCGCTCGGCTGATTCCGCACGCCCGGTTGCTCGTTCTGCCCCGAACCGGCCACGTGGCGCAGATGGAACGCCCGAATGTCGTAGCGAAGGCCGTTTTAGCGATGTGGGAATCGGTCGAATCGGGCGCCTGGTAGCCCATTCGGGTGGGTAGGACACGCCGGGCGTAGCGCCGGTCGCTCACAACATCACAGTTCGGTTATGGCACTCTGGTGCGCGTGGATCGGGTCAAGCAAGGCGCGCAGGGCGAGGGTCGGCGGTCTCAGTACTCCGCATCCGCCCGCCGTCCGCCGCGCGCTCAGTCCCGGACCTCGGATGTCCCTCGAACCGGTCAGTACCGGCCGACGCCGCCGCCGTCACAGCGGCTCGACGAAGACCGTTACCGCCCGGGCAGCCGCCGGACCAGCGCCCAGCCGCTCAGCGCGTCCTGGAAGCCGCACGAGTCCGGCGCCGCGAAGTCCAAGGCCGCCGAACGCAAGAGCAAGGGCGGCATCGGCCACTTCGCCAAGACCTACGGCTGGCGCGTGTACGCGCTGCCGATCCTCGTGGTGATCACCGCGCTGGTCGTGTTCAACACCGCCACCGGCCCGGCCGAGCCGATCGCCTCCGACGGGGCGAGCGTCACTTCGGCCGACGGTTCCGCCGGCAACGGCGGCGAGCCGGGCGCGGGTGTCGACGGTGGCGGCGACGTCCTCCCGGAGAACCCGGCCAAGCCGGTCGACCTCAAGATCCCGACCGCCGACCTGCCCAAGGGTGAACCCTTCACCGAGTCCGGCCAGGGCACCTATCACGTGGTGCCCGGCAAGGGTGAGAAGGTGGGGACGGGGCAGCTGTACACCTACACGGTCGAGGTCGAGGACGGCATCGATCCGGTCAGCTACGGCGGTGACGACAGCTTCGCCACCATGGTGCAGGGCACCCTGTCCAATCCCAAGAGCTGGACGTGGGACGGGAAGAAGGCGCTCCAGCGCGTGGACGCGAGTTTCCCGAACCCGACCTTCCGGGTGAGTCTCACCACACCGAACACGACGCACCGCGCGGACGTCTGCATGTTCCAGATCACCTACGAGACGTCGTGCTATCGCTCGAGCTTTGACAAGCGCGTGGTGATCAACCTCGCCCGCTGGGTGCGCGGAGCGATGGCCTTCGAGAGCGACATGGTCGGGTATCGCCAGTACGCCATCAACCACGAGGTCGGTCACGCCCTGGGCGGAAAGCACGTGGGCTGCAAGGAGAACGGCGCGATCGCGCCGGTCATGATGCAGCAGACGTTCGGCGTCTCCAACGACTTCGTCGCGCAGCTGAACGACCTGCCGGGTGGCGACCGGGGCAGGGTGCCCGCCGACGGCAAGGTCTGCAAGCCGGGCTCCTGGCCGAATCAGACACCTTAGTCTCCGCCGTCTCAGCTGCTGGAATATCCCAGGATTTGAAACAGGGGAAGTCGTTTCCGCCCTCTCGTGTTGTAGATACTGGGATGCGACCCGCGATCCACGCGAGATGGAGGACCCGATGTCAGGCACGCTGCCGCCGCTCGTCGAGCCGGCCGCCGAGCTCACCAAGGAAGAGGTGGCCCGGTACAGCCGTCACCTGATCATCCCGGACGTCGGGGTGACCGGGCAGAAGCGGTTGAAGAACGCCAAGGTGCTGGTCATCGGCGCCGGTGGCCTCGGCAGCCCCGCGCTGCTGTACCTGGCCGCGGCCGGGGTCGGCACGCTCGGCATCGTCGACTTCGACGAGGTCGACGAATCGAACCTGCACCGCCAGGTCATCCACGGCCAGTCCGACATCGGCAAGCTCAAGGCCGCGTCGGCGCAGGAGACGATCGCCGAGATCAACCCCTTCGTGAAGGTGCACCTGCACACCGATCGGCTCGAATCGTCGAACGCGCTGGAACTGTTCGAGCAGTACGACCTGATCCTCGACGGCACCGACAACTTCGCGACCCGCTACCTGGTCAACGACGCCGCCGTGCTCACCGGCAAGCCCTACGTGTGGGGCTCGATTTACCGGTTCGAGGGGCAGGCGAGCGTGTTCTGGGAGGACGCGCCGAACGGCAAGGGCCTCAACTACCGCGACCTCTACCCCGAGCCGCCGCCGCCCGGCATGGTCCCGTCGTGCGCCGAGGGTGGCGTGCTCGGCGTGCTGTGCGCGTCGATCGGGTCGATCATGGTCAACGAGGCGATCAAGCTGATCACCGGCATCGGTGAGCCGCTGCTGGGCAGGCTCGTCAGCTACGACGCGCTGGAGATGAAGTACCGCGAGGTCAAGATCCGCAAGGATCCGGAGACCCCGAAGATCACCGGGCTCATCGACTACGAAGCCTTCTGTGGTGTCGTGTCCGACGAAGCCGCTTCGGCCGCCGCGGGCAGCACGATCACTCCGGCCGAACTCAAGGCCAAGTTCGACAACGGCGACAACTTCGCCCTCATCGACGTCCGCGAGCCGCACGAGTACGAGATCGTCAACATCAAGGGTGCGACGCTGATCCCGAAGGACCGGATCCTCTCGGGCGAGGCGCTGGCGGAACTGCCGCAGGACAAGCCGATCGTGCTGCACTGCAAGTCGGGCGCACGTTCGGCCGAGGCCCTCGCGGCGCTGCACCAGGCCGGGTTCAAGGACGCGACCCACCTCGGTGGCGGCGTGCTGGCCTGGGCGCGGCAGATCGACCAGAGCCTGCCGACTTACTGAGGTATCGCCGCTCTGACCAGTGGGAAGAGAGCAAGGGACCTTTGCTGTCGTTAGTTAGTGTGCTAACGAACGCTAGCAAAGGTCCCTTGCTCCCCAGAGCCGTCAGTAGCCGAGCGACCTGCCCGTGAAGATCGCGCGCACGAACTTCGCGAACCCGGCGAGAACGTCCGTCCGGCTCCCGCTGGGAGCTTTCGGCATGGACGCGATGATCTCGGCATCGGTCAGCGGATGGGTCTTCCCGGCCAGTTCACGCAGCTCGTCGGGCTTCCAGTTGTGGTTTCCCGCGACGTGCACCGAAAGCGCTCCGCGCCGCTGGACGAACTCGATCCTGTCCGCGTTCTGCCGGATGAACTCGCCGTCGCCGACCGAAGCGCACGTCGCGCCCAGAAGACGCCAGTCGGTCTTCACGGGTGTCTCGCAGCTTTCGACGGCGTCGGTCACGAAGGTCCAGACAGGCGAGATCCACAGCTGAGGCGCGTACTCGACGATCAGCGATCCGGAGTCCTCGGTCGCCTTCGTCGGGAGCCGTTGAGGACCGAAGTCGGCCGCGAGCGTGCGCTCGCGCGGGACTCCGACCCCGGCCAGCCGCCGGGCGGCGGTGTCTTCGGGAAGGGCCGAGGGAAGGGCGATCCCGCCCGCGATCAGCGCGATCAACAGCACCCCCGCGCCTGCCCGCACCCAGTTACCGGGTGCGAACAGCCCGGCGGCGAGCGCCACCGGTACTCCGAGGAACGGCAAGGCGAACCAGGGGTCGAACGCTTTCGCCACTTCCAGCACGAAAATCGCGCCGAAGACGCCGAAAGTCCCGACCGCGACGGCCCAGGCCAGCCGAGGCCACGGCTTCGCGCGATCCGGGAAAGCCAGGTAGCCGACGAGATACACCACTCCGATCGACACGAGCGGGACCGGCAGCGCGACCCAGGGAACGTGCAGGAACGCGGCGAGCGGGAGCAGCAGGCCCACGGTGACCGAGCCCAGCGTTCCGAGCAGCCACAAGGTGCCGAGCGCGAGGGCGACGAGCGGCCCGTCGGTGAGGCGGCGCTGCGCCGTTCGGGGGGTCACGGCGGAAGAATGGCAGGTCAGGAGTGATCGTGTCTTGAGTATCGCTACTCAATGACCAGCGCGTCTTCTCGTTCGTGGCGCGGAAGACGGGGTAACGTGCCCAGCCGTGCGTGCCACCCTTGAGAGCCCTCCGGATCACGTCTGTTCGGCGTTCGGCGGACGTACCGGTGACGCGGAGCCGATGCCCGGCACCACCGCCTGGCGTTACGCCGATCTCGTGCTCAAGCCGGTAGAGGACAAATCGCGGACCTTGTGGACGGCCCGGGCGCTGGAGGCCATCGACGAGCCGGGACTGCGGGTCGCGAAGCCGGTCCGGTCCAGCGACGGCCGCTGGGTGGTCGGCGGCTGGTCGGCGAACCGGTTCGTCTCCGGTACCGCCGAGCACCGCTACGACGAGGTCGTCCACGCGGCGGTCAAACTGCACCGGGCGACGGCGGGGCTGCCGCGGCCGGACTTCCTGGGACGGCGCACCGATCTCGAGGCCTTGGCCGACAAACTCGCCTGGGGCGAGACGGACCTGCCCCTCGACGAGAACAAGGGCGGCCGCTGGTTCGAGGTGCTGGCCGGCTCCCGAAGACCCGTCAAACTGCCGGACCAGGTCGTCCACGGGGAACTGCTCGCCGGTGTGCTGTTCGACGGCGACGCGGCTCCCGGCATCGTCGATTTCGTGCCGTACTACCGGCCGGGCGAATGGGGCGCCGCGATCGTCGCGGTCGACGCGCTGGCCTGGGGCGGCGCCACCATCGATCTCCTCGACCGCTGGGCACATCTGCCCGAATGGCCCCAGCTTCTGCTGCGCGCGGTCCTTTTCCGCCTGGCCGCCAACGCTCTCGACCCGCGGTCGACGCGAGCGGCGCACGACGGGCTCCGCGCCGCCGCTCGCGACGTCAGCGCCGTGCTGTGAGCCCGTGGAGGCCCCTGAAGCAGAGGCCTCCACGGAACGGCTCACTCGGTGCGCAGGCTTTCCGCCTTCGCCGCCGAGCGGACGGACGGCAGCGTCGACGCCGTCACCAGCAGCACCATCACGATCGCCGCCGCGGCGAGCACGCCGACCGCGGCCCAGTCGATGTACAGCGATCTCCAGAACAGCCGCTTGCCCACCGCGGCGATGCCGATCCCGGTCGCCGTCGCGATCACGATCCCCAGCAGCAGCGGAATCCCGTTCTGCCACACCAGGGAGCGGAGGATCACGCGGACCGGGACCCCGGTGGCGGACAGCGCGCCGAGGGCCCGCCGCCGTTCGCGGACCTGTTCCTGCGCGAGCACGAGCAGGCTCACCCCGGCCAGCAGCAGGACGAACAGCGCGCCGCCGAGCAGGATGTTCCGCGCGTCCCCGAACATCCTGGCCTCGTCGCTGATCCGGTTCTTGTTGTACGAGGCCACGGTGGCTTCCCAGCCGAGCGAGGCGACCGAGTTCCGCACCAGTTCGACGAAGTCCGGATTCGCGGCCCCGTCACGCAGGCTCATCATGACCGAGGCGGCCGTCAGATCGACGCCCGCCACCGCGGACGGCGTCGCGAACACGCGCACCCCCTGGTATTGAGCGAGGCCCGCCGGCTTCGAGCCGAGCGGTCGCGGCGTCACCGGAACGGTCCAGGGCTGTTCCTTCTTGTCGAGGTCGGTGAGTGTCAACGACTGTCCTTTGTGGAACGACGGGATCTCGGCGAACACGTCGCCGTCCTGGCATCCCGACATTCCTGTCGACGCTTCGATCGTGAGGCAGTCGGCGACGGCGAACGAGGAGAGCGCGCCGTCCATGGTGACGAACAGCGAGCGCATGGACTGGAAATCGGCCGCGCCCGGCACCGCGCGCACCGCTGCCACCGCCTTGTCCGCCACCGGGCCCTCCGCGTTGACGATGGTCCGGCCGTCCGTCGTGTCCTGGTAGGCGCCCAGCGCCGCCTGTCCCGCCATCAGGCTCTGCAACCCGATCGCCCCGGCGAGCACCACGCAGAGGCCCGCGACCACCCGCGACGGGGTTCCGCTGTCGCTCTGCAGACGCCGGATCGCGAGCTGGAACGACGGTGACCCGCCCTTGATCCGGGACACGACGCGGTCCAGCAGCCACGGCAGCAGCGCCGGGATCCCGAGCATCAGCAGGACCGCCCCGGCGATCAGGGCCCAGCGGCCGAGTTCACTCGCCACGCCGAAGTCCGGGAGCACCAAGGCGATTCCGGCGACGACCGGCAGCAGCCGCCACCACAGCCGCCGCTTCGGCGGCGCGGACTCGCGGACGACGCCGAGCGGTTCGACGATCGTGTGCCGCTGGGCGAACCACGTCGTCGCCACGGTCAGGGCGGGGACGAGCAGCACGATCAGCACCACCAGCGGCCACGGCGGCGCGAGGTCCTCCGGGTAGAGCCCGAAGCGGAACACCTGGAGGTCCGGCACCGCACCGCGCACCAGCAGGAACAACGCGGCGCCGACGACGAGTCCGGCCACGGCGCTCACGAGCGATTCCGCCGCGGTGATCCGGCGCAGCTGCCGGACCGACGAGCCCGCCAGCCGCACCGCGGCGAGCCGCCGGTCACGGGCGGCGCCGCCGAGCCGGGAGAGGGTTCCGATGAAGATGAAGACCGGTGTGAGCAGGACGAAGAGCCCGATCAGCAGCAGCGCCAGGACTCCCTGTTCGAGCATGGGGTCGTAGCCGCGTTCGGCGCCGAAGCCGTAAACCATCGGCCCGGACCGCAACGTGTCCGTGCCGACGTAGGCCAGCAAGTCGTTCGGGTTGACCATGGTCCCCGGCGCGATCACCCCGACCTGCTTGCCGGGCAGCCGTGGCGCCAGCAGGCCACTGGTGTCGGACGCGACGAGTTCGTCCAGTTTCGGCGAAAGGAAGACCTCGCCCGGCGCGGGCAGCCGGTCCACGCCCGGCGGGATCGGCGAGTTCGGCCCGGTGGGCCGCAGGTGGACGAGCGAGATCGCCTGACCGCGGAAGTCGGTCGTCGCCGCACGGTAGGCGAGCGGGGCGACGCCGGGGATCGGTTCGCTCTTGACGGAGGCGGCGAACGTGCGTTCGTCCCGGTTCTCCTTGATGGTGCCCGCGGAAGCGCCGGCCAGCAGGATCGCCACCGCGAGCCCGATACCGAAGGCGCTCAGGACGAGCCTGACGATCGAGCCCCGGCCGCCCCCGACGGCCAGCCGGAACCCCAGCAGCAGGTCTTCGCGTCCGGTCACCGGGTCACCACCGGTTCCCGTGTCCTGCCGTCTCTCACGATGACCTCCCGGTCGGAGTAGGCGGCCACCCGCGGTTCGTGGGTGACCAGGACGACGGCGGCGTTCGTCTGCTTCGCCGTCTCCGAAAGCAGGCGCATGACGAGTTCGCCGCTGAGCGTGTCCAGCGCGCCTGTCGGTTCGTCGGCGAAGACCACCGCAGGTTCGGTGATCAGCGCCCTGGCCATGGCGACCCGCTGGCTCTGTCCGCCCGAGACCCGGCCGGGGGTGCTCTCGGCCGAGTCGCCGACCTCCAGCCGGTCGAGCCAGGTCCGCGCGAGCCGCTCGGCGGGGCGGCGTTTCATACCGCCCAACCGCAGTGGCAGCGCGACGTTCTCCAGGCAGCTCAGTTCCGGCACGAGCTGCCCGAACTGGAAGACGAAGCCGAATTCGGTCCGCCGCAGGGCACTGCGTTCGGCGTCGGGCGTGGTCGCGAGGTCGCGGCCGCGGAACAGCACCTGTCCCCGATCGGGCCGCACGATGCCGGAGAGGCAGTGCAGCAGGGTCGATTTCCCCGAGCCCGACGGGCCCATGATCGCGACGATCTCGCCGGCTTCGAGCGTCAGCCCGGCCCCGGCCAGCGCCTGATCGGGGCCGAAGGCCTTGTGCAGGCCCGAGCCTTGTAACAACGGTGTTTCCACTTTGTGGTCCCCAGGTCAGCGCGTCAGCTGGCGCGCGAGATCGTCGAGCCGGGCGGCGGTGAGTTCCAGCCAGCGCAGATCCGCTTCGAGGTGGAAGAGCGCGTGATCGCAGATCAGCTGGTCGGCGAGGTCGCCGTCGGTCTTGCGGGTGGTCAGCTCGCGCATGGCGCGGAGGTGGGAACCGCGCTGGGTGTCGAGCAGTTCCTGGGCGCCCCGGCCGGACAGGAGCGCGAGCACGACCTTGGTGTAGAGCGTGTTCTGCAGGTAGACCGAGGGACTTTCCGGACTTTTCAGCCATTCCTCGACGTTGGTGACGCCTGCCGCGGTGATCGCGTACCGCTTCCGGTCCGGACCGCCGCCCGCTTCGATGCCGTTCTCCTCGACGAGCCCGTTCTTCAGGAGCCGGTTCAGCGTCGAGTAGACCTGCCCGTAGTGCAGTGGGCGGTCTTGGCGGAACTGCTTGTCGTAGAGCTGTTTGAGGTCGTAACCGTGCTTGGGGCCCGCTTCGAGCAGGCCGAGCAAGGTGTTCCCGATGGACATGCGGGGGACTATACACACGATCTATACACATGGTGAATAGTGGGCTGAAGGGGCCCATCGCCGTATGGCACGCGGTGAAGGGAGCTTTCACCGCGTCGCATGCGGGGAAAGTCCCCTTCAGCCCCCGCCCGACCTCACGGTGTGACGTCCATCGGCGGCGGGCAATGTCAAACGCCTGAAACATTCAGGAGTTTTCAGGTAACACGGCCTACCTACCTTCAAGCGCTATCGACGCCTGGAGGAGGTGCCCGTGCCGCTCGCCGCCCCCACCGCGACCGCGGTGGACACGCACTGCCCGTACTGCGCCCTGCAGTGCGGGATGAGCCTCGACGGCGCCCGCGTCGCCCCGCGCGACTTCCCGGTCAACGCGGGGGGCCTGTGCCAGAAGGGCTGGACGTCGGGGGAGCTCCTCACTTCGCCGTCCCGTCTGACGACGCCGCTGATCCGCACCGGCGGCGAACTCCGGCCCGCGACCTGGGACCAGGCGCTCGACCTCGTCGCGCGGCGGCTCACCGAGATCCGGGCCGCGAAGGGCGCAGACTCGGTCGCCGTCTTCGGCGGCGGCGGGCTCACCAACGAGAAGGCGTACCTGCTGGGGAAGTTCGCCCGAGTCGCGCTGGGCACCTCGCAGATCGACTACAACGGCCGGTTCTGCATGTCCTCGGCGGCCGCCGCCGGGATCAAGGCCTTCGGCGCCGACCGCGGGATGCCGTTCCCGGTCACGGATCTCGCCGACGCCGACGTCGTCCTGCTGATCGGCGCGAACCCGGCCGAGACGATGCCGCCGTTCACACAGCACTTGCGCGGCGCGGACCTGATCGTCGTCGACCCGCGCCGCACCCCGACCGCGGAACTGGCCGGCCTGCACCTGGCGCCCGCGCCGGGCACCGACCTGGCCCTCGCGCAAGGGATCCTGCACGCCGTCGTCGCCGACGGCCTGCTCGATCAGTCCTATGTGGACGGGCGCACGAACGGGTTCGAGGAACTGTGGCGGTCGGTCGCGGCGTGGTGGCCGGAGCGCGTCGAGCAGGTCACCGGCGTCTCCGCCGCGGATCAGCGCCGTGTCGCCGCCAAGCTCGCCGCGGCCCGCAACGCCTACGTCCTCACCGCGCGCGGCACCGAGCAGCACGCCAACGGCACGGCGATGGTCAACGCCTGGATCAATCTCGCGCTCGCCCTCGGGCTGCCGGGTCGCGAGGGCTCGGGGTTCGGCTGCCTGACCGGGCAGGGCAACGGACAAGGCGGGCGTGAGCACGGCCAGAAGGCCGACCAGCTGCCCGGCTACCGCAAGATCGACGATCCCGCCGCCCGCGAGTACGTCGCCGGGGTCTGGGGTGTGCCGCCGGAATCCCTGCCGGGCCCGGGCCGCTCGGCCGTCGAGCTGCTGGAGGCGCTCGGCACCGAAGACGGGCCGAGCGCGCTGATGGTGTTCGGCAGCAACCTCGTCGTTTCCGCGCCCCGCGCCGGGAACATCCAGGAGAAAGTGTCCTCTTTGGACTTCCTGGTGGTCTCGGACCTCGTCCTGTCGGAGACCGCGGCGATGGCCGACGTCGTCCTGCCGGTCACCCAGTGGGCCGAGGAGGACGGCACGATGACCAACCTCGAAGGCCGGATCCTGCTGCGGCGCAAGGCGATCGATCCGCCGTCCGGCGCGAAGACCGATCTTTGCGTGCTTTCCGAACTCGCCCGCCGGTTCGGGCAGCCCGACGGCCGGTTCCCGGCCGACGCGGAGACCGTCTTCACCGAGCTCCGCCGGGCGTCCAAGGGCGGCGTCGCCGACTACTCGGGCATCACCTACGACCGGCTCCGCGACGGCGAGGCCCTGTACTGGCCCGTTCCGGCGGAATCGCATCCCGGCACGCCGCGGATATTCCTCGACCGCTTCGCCCATGCGGACGGCCGCGCGCGGTTCATCCCGGTGGACCACGTCGGCCCGGACGAACCGCCCGACGCCGAATTCCCCTTGCAGGCCACCACCGGCCGGGTCCTGCAGCACTACCAGTCCGGCGCGCAGACCCGGCTGGTCAAGGAACTCAACGACGTCGTGGCGGAGGCCTTCGTGGAAGTACATCCCGACACCGCCACCCGGGCGGGACTGGCCGAGGGCGACCTCGCCGTCGTGCGGTCCCGGCGCGGGGAGACCCTCGCCCGGGTTCGCTGCGTTTCGTCGCTGCGCCCGGACCTGGTGTTCCTGCCGTTCCACTTTCCAGGTGAAGGCAGGGCGAACCTGCTGACCAACCCGGCGCTCGACCCGACCAGCCGGATGCCCGAGTTCAAGGTGTGCGCGGTCGCGCTCGCCCCGGCCGAGGTCGTCGCGTGAGCCCCCGGTCGGTGGTCATCGCCGGATACGGGATGGCGGGCGCGCGGCTCGCGGACGAGATCCAGCGCCGCGATCCCGACGGCGACCGCGTGCGGCTCACCGTCGTCGGCGCGGAGAAGCACACCGCCTACAACCGGGTGCTGCTCTCGTCGGTGGTCGCGGGCACCATGCGCCCCGACGCGGTCCGCCTGCACGACGACGAATGGCCGTCCCGCACCCGCGCGGACCTGCGCCGCGGTGTCTCCGCGACGTCGATCGACCGGGACTCGCGCCGCGTTCACCTCGACGACGGGTCCACTGTGGACTACGACGCGCTCGTGCTCGCCACCGGCGCGAACCCGTGGATGCCGCCGGTCGAAGGCCTCGAACCCGGTCCGGACGTCGTCGCGTTCCGCACCCTCGACGACTGCGCCCGCATCCTCGACGCCGCCAAACTGGGCGCGCCGGTCGCCGTGCTCGGCGGCGGTCTGCTCGGCCTGGAAGCCGCGCGCGGCCTGGCGGGGCGGGGGAATCTCGTCACCGTCGTGCATCCGATGCCGCACATCATGGAACGGCAGCTGGACGCGGAATCCGCGCGGGTGCTGACCAGGAAGCTCGAAGAACTCGGCGTCGATTTCCGGCTCGGTGTCGGCGCCGCGCGCTACGTCAGCGGTGACGGGCTCAAACTCGACGACGGCACGCACGTGCCCGCCGATCTCATCGTCGTCTCCACCGGGGTCCGGCCCGAGACGAAACTGGCCGTGGACGCCGGGCTGACCGTGGAAGGCGGCATCGTCGTCGACGATCTGCTGCGCACCAACGACGGCCGGATCCACGCGATCGGCGACTGCGCGAAGCATCCCGGCGCGTTCGGCGGGCTCGTGCAACCCGCGTGGGAGCAGGCCGCCGTCGTCGCGGATCTGGTCACCGGGACGAAATCCGCGTCGCGGTACCGCGGCACCCAGGCGGTCACCCGGCTGAAGGCCCGCGGGATCGACCTCACCGCGCTCGGCGAGACGATGACCGGCGCGGACGACCCGGCCGCCGAGGTGCTCACCTTCAGCGACCCGGCGGGCTGCCGCTACGGCAAGCTCGTCGTCCGTGAGAACCGCGTGGCCGGCGCGATCCTGCTCGGCCTGCCCGACGCGGCCGCGATGATCACGCAACTCTACGACCGCGGCACACCCGTGCCCGAAGACCGGCTCGCCGTCCTTTTGGGACGCGCGCTGCCCGCCGGGGCGCCGTCTGCGTCGAGCCCGGCCGATCTGCCCGCGTCGGCGGTCATCTGCCGCTGCAACGCGGTGACCAAGGGGCGGCTCGTCGAGGCCTGGCGCGCCGGTGCCACCGACGTCCCCGCCCTCGCCGGGGCGACCAGGGCGACCACCGGCTGCGGCGGCTGCAAGGACGCCGTCGGCGGGGTCGCGAAATGGCTGGCCGCCCAATGATCCGGCTACCGGAAACCCGAACCACGCCCACCGAGGAGGACCGCATGACCGCTCGCGGTAAACGCTGGATCGAGCACTGGGACCCGGAGAACGAGCGGTTCTGGGAGGAGACCGGCAAGAAGGTCGCCCGGCGCAACCTCTGGTTCTCCGTCCTGGCCGAGCACATCGGCTTCTCCGTCTGGACATTGTGGTCGGTCATGGTCCTGTTCATGGGGCCGCAGTACGGTTTCTCGGCGGCCGACAAGTTCCTGCTCGTCTCGACACCGACACTGGTCGGCGCGTTCATGCGGCCGCTGTACACCTTCGCCGTCGCGAGGTTCGGCGGCCGGAACTGGACGGTCGTCAGCGCGCTGCTGCTGCTGGCGCCGACGATCCTCGCGGCGATCGCGATGGAGCCGGGCACGTCGCTCGGCACCTTCGTGCTGATCGCCGCGCTCGGCGGGGTCGGCGGCGGGAACTTCGCGTCGTCGATGACGAACATCAACGCGTTCTACCCGGAGAAGCACAAGGGCTGGGCGCTCGGGCTCAACGCGGGCGGCGGGAACCTCGGCGTGGCGGCGATCCAGCTGATCGGCCTGCTGGTCATCGGCACCGTCGGCGCGACCGCGCCCCGGCTCGTGCTGGCGATCTACCTCCCGCTGATCGTGCTGGCCGCGACGTGCGCGTACTTCTTCATGGACAACCTCGCCTCGATGAAGGGCGACACCAAGGCGATGCGCGAGGTGGTCAAGGATCCGCACACCTGGGTGATGTCGTTCCTCTACGTCGGCACGTTCGGTTCGTTCATCGGTTACAGCTTCGCTTTCGGCCTGGTGCTGCAGAACCAGTTCGGCCGCACGCCGCTGCAGGCGGCCGCGGTGACCTTCCTCGGCCCGCTGCTCGGTTCCTTCTCGCGTCCGACGGGCGGCTGGCTCGCCGACCGGATCGGCGGCGGCAAGGTCACCTTCGTGACGTTCGTCGGGATGGCCGCGGCGACCGTGGTGCTGATCCTGGCCTCGACGTCGAACTCGCTGGCGCTGTTCACCGTCGCGTTCATCGTGTTGTTCGTGCTCACCGGCATCGGCAACGGCTCGACGTACAAGATGATCCCGGCGATCTTCCGCGCCAAGGCGAAGGTCGCGATCAGCGAGGGCGCGGACGAGACGCTGGAAATGCTGAAAGCGCGCAAGCTTTCCGGTGCGTTGATCGGGCTGGCCGGGGCCATCGGCGCGCTCGGCGGGTTGTTCATCAACCTGGCCTTCCGCCAGTCGTTCGCGGACACGAAGAGCGGGGTGCCGGCGTTCGTCGCCTTCCTCGTCTTCTACGGCTTGTGCTTCATCGTCACCTGGGCGGTGTACCTGCGCAAACAGCAGACGGAGGTGGCGAGCACCCGAGGCCTGGCGCTCGCCGGGGCGGAGGTCTGATGCGGAAACTCGTCGTCGCGGGACATGGCATGGTCGCGCACCGGCTCGTCGAAGCGGTGCGCGCGGAGGACAAGACCGGCGAATGGGAGATCGTGGTGCTCGCCGAGGAGGCGCGCCCCGCGTACGACCGCGTCGCCCTGACGTCCTATGTGGACACTTGGGATCCGGCTTCGCTCGCTCTTGACGGAGCGGAGTACGCCGGTGATCCGCTGGTCGAGCTCCGGCTCGGTGACGCGGTCGCCTCGGTGGACCGGGAGCGCAAGGTCGTCGTCACCGAGGCCGGGTACGAACAGCCGTACGACACGCTCGTGCTCGCGACCGGTTCACGGCCGTTCGTCCCGCCGGTGCCGGGGCACGACCTTCCGGGCTGCTTCGTCTACCGGACGATCGAGGATCTCGACGCCATCCGGGAAGCCGCGCAGCGACCCGGCCGTGGACGGCGTTCGGCGGTCGTCATCGGCGGCGGGCTCCTCGGGCTGGAAGCCGCGAAGGCGTTGCGGGACATGGGGCTCTCGCCGCACGTCGTCGAGATGGCGCCGCGCCTGATGCCGCTGCAGGTCGACGAGGGCGGCGGCGGCCTGCTCCGGCGGCTGATCACCGAACTCGACGTGACCGTCCACACGGGAACGTCGACCGACGCCATCGAGCCGGACGGCTCTCGCTACATCGCGAAGCTGGGCAACGGCACCGAGCTGGACGTCGATCTGGTCGTGTTCTCCGCCGGGATCCGGCCGCGCGACGACCTCGCCCGCTCGTCCGGGCTGGACGTCGGCGCGCGGGGCGGCATCCTGGTCGACGACTCCTGCCGGACGTCGGATCCGGCGGTGTACGCGATCGGCGAATGCGCGGCCGTGGACGGCAAGGTGTACGGCATCGTGGCGCCCGGTTACGCGATGGCGGAGATCGTCGCGGCGCGGCTGACCGGCGGCGAGGGCACGTTCCCCGAGCCGGACATGTCGACGAAGCTCAAGCTCATGGGGGTCGACGTCGCCAGTTTCGGCGACGCGCACGCGGCGACCGAGGGCGCGCTGGAGGTCGCGTTCAACGACGCCGTCGCCGGGACGTACAAGAAGCTCGTCGTCTCGGACGACTCGAAGACGTTGCTCGGCGGGGTGCTGGTCGGTGACGCGAGCGAGTTCAACACGCTCCGGGCGATGGTCGGCAGGCCGCTGCCCGCCGAACCGGGCGCGATCCTCGCCCCCGCCGGTGGCGGAGCGGCGGTCGGTGTCGACGCGCTGCCCGACGCCGCGCAGATCTGTTCGTGCAACGCGGTTTCCAAGGGCGCGATCACGCACGCGATCACCGAAGAGGGCTGCGATTCGGTCGCCAAGATCAAGGGCTGCACACGGGCGGGCACGGCGTGCGGATCCTGTGTCCCGCTGCTGGGCAAGCTGCTGACGGCTTGCGGCGTCGAGCAGTCCAAGGCGCTGTGCGAGCACTTCCCGCAGTCCCGCGCGGAGTTGTTCCAGATCCTGCAGGCCACCCGGATCAGCACGTTCAGCGAGATGATCGACCGCTACGGCACCGGGACCGGCTGCGCGATCTGCAAACCGGCGATCGCGTCGATCCTGGCCACGCTCGGCAACGGGCACATCCTCGCCGGCGAGCAGGCGACCCTTCAGGACACCAACGACAAATTCCTGGCGAACCTCCAGCGTAACGGGACCTATTCGGTGGTGCCGCGGATTCCCGGCGGCGAGATCACGCCGGAGAAGCTCATGGTGATCGCGCAGGTGGCGATGGATTTCGGGCTGTACACCAAGATCACCGGCGGACAGCGGATCGATCTGTTCGGCGCCACCGTCGACCAGCTCCCGCTGATCTGGCGGCGGCTCGTCGACGCCGGGTTCGAATCCGGCCACGCGTACGGGAAGTCTTTGCGCACGGTCAAATCCTGTGTCGGTTCGACGTGGTGTCGCTACGGCGTGCAGGACAGCGTCGGGCTCGCGATCGAGCTGGAGCTGCGGTATCGCGGCCTGCGCTCGCCGCACAAGCTGAAGTCCGCGGTTTCGGGCTGCGCGCGGGAATGCGCCGAGGCACGGAGCAAGGACTTCGGCATCATCGCCACCGACAAGGGCTGGAACCTCTACGTCGGCGGGAATGGCGGCGCGACCCCGCGGCACGCGGACCTCCTGGTGTCCGAAGTGGACACCGAGACGCTGATCCGCACGATCGATCGGTTCCTGATGTTCTACGTCCGCACGGCCGACCGGTTGCAGCGCACCGCGCCGTGGGTCGAGGAGATGGAGGGCGGGCTCGACCATCTGCGCGCGGTGATCGTCGACGACAAGCTCGGCATCTGCGAGGATCTCGACGCGGCGATGGCCAAGCACGTCTGCGACTACGCCGACGAATGGCGCGGAGTGCTGGAAGACCCGGAGAAGCTGGCGAAGTTCAGCTCCTTCGTCAACGCGCCGGGCACACCGGATCCGACGATCTCGTTCCGCACTGAACGCGACCAGAAGGTACCCGTGCTGCTGGGCATCCCGGAGGTGAAACAGTGACGACCTCGATCGAGCGCACCTGGACCGCCGTCTGCGCGGCCGGTGCCGTCCCCGAATGGTCCGGTGTGGCCGCCCTGCTCGACGACGGTGTGCAGGTGGCGATCTTCCGGCTGCCCGACGACCGGTGGTTCGCACTGTCCAATCTGGACCCGGTCAGCGGCGCCGCGGTGCTTTCGCGTGGGATCGTCGGCGACGCGGGCGGTGTCCCCGTCGTGGCTTCCCCGGTGTACAAGGAACGGTTCGACCTGCGGACCGGCGAATGTCTCGACGCCGAAGGGGTTTCGGTCACGGCGTACGGGGTGCGGGTCACCGGGGGTGTGGTGGAGGTCGAGGCTTCCCCGTGACGGAAGTGCCGCCCCTGGCGGGCTTCGTCATCGGGATCACGGCGGCGCGGCGAGCGGACGAGCTCGGCGCGCTGTTCGTGCGTAAGGGTGCGACCGTGCGTTACGGCCCGGCCATCCGGATCGTGCCGCTCGCCGACGACACCGAACTGCGCGCCGCGACGGCACGCCTGCTGGAAGAACGGGTCGACGCCGTCGTCGCGACGACCGGGATCGGCTTCCGCGGCTGGGTCGAGGCGGCCGAAGGCTGGGGGCTGGGGGAGGAACTGCTGGAGCGACTGGGCAACTCTTCGCTGCTGGCGCGTGGCCCGAAGGCCAAGGGCGCGATCCGCGCGGCCGGTCTGTCGGAGGACTACTCGCCCGCGTCGGAGAGCAACGCCGAGGTGCTGCGGCATCTTCTTGAGTCCGGTGTGGACGGTCAGCGGATCGCGGTGCAACTGCACGGCGAGCCGCTTCCGTACTTCGTGGACAGTCTGCGCGCCGCGGGCGCGGAGGTGATCGAGGTCCCGGTCTATCGCTGGGTCGGCCCGGCCGATCCCGGGCCGCTGGACCGGCTGCTGGACGCCGTCCTCGACGGTTCGGTGGACGCGCTGCCGTTCACCAGCGCGCCCGCCGTCGCGTCCCTGCTGGCGGTGGCGAAGCGGACCGGACGGCTGCCGGGAATCGTGCGGGCGCTGGAAAAGCGGGTCGTGGCGGCGTGCGTCGGACCGATCACCGCGGCACCGCTGGCCGCGCTCGGGATCCCGACGGTCCAGCCCGCGCGGTCGCGGATCGGGGCGCTGGCGCGGACGGTGTCCGACGCGCTCGAAGCCCGTTCCCCGCGGCTGACGGCAGGCGGGCGGAGTATCGAACTGCGCGGTCAGGCGGCGCTGGTCGACGGGGAGTGGTGTGACATCGCGCCCGCGCCGATGGCGATGCTGCGGGCGCTGGCGGAGTCCCCGGGGCGGGTGTTCTCGCGGCGGGAACTGATCTCCGCGTTGCCCGATGGCGGCGAGGAGCACGCCGTCGAAACCGCCATCGGACGCCTGCGGAGTTCGCTGGGGTCGCCGAAGCCCGTCCAGACGGTGGTGAAACGGGGCTACCGCCTGGCCGTCGACCCGTAATCCCCGCATTTAGTCCTCTGGATGCGGTAGTTGCACGCGCAAGGACCGCATTCAGAGGACGAAACGTGAGAGGTCAGGAGAAGGTGACGCGGTGGTCCGGGAACTCGCGGGCGGCGGCGACCCGGGCGGCCTCCTCCTCGGCCGCCTTCCGCACGGCCGGGCGGAGCGCGTCGAACGCGGCGACGGTGAAGTCGAGCCGCTTCTTCCCGCTCGCCTTGGCCCGCCACACACCGGCGATCTCGCCTTCGGCCAGCAGCGCGCCGGGACTGCCGAGGATCTTCCAGACCTCCTTCTGCCTGGCCTTGTCCGGCACCACCACCGCGCGATCCCGCGCCTGGACGAACGGGTCCAGCGGCGGCAGCAGGCGCACCACATCCGGCTCCGGCGGGTTCTCCAGCAGCGCCACCCGGTCTTCCGGCAGGAACGCCTTCTTGCCGTCGACCCGGACCTCGACCAGATTGTCCGGCCACATCGCGTCGACCCCGGCGCGGGTCGTCCCGACGTACGCGGCGGCGTCACCGGGGGCGGCCGGCCCGTTGATCCGCAGGTAACCCTCGATCACGCGCGCCGCCGCCTTGGCGTCCGGGCTCGTCTTGAGCGCGCCCCGCTTTTCCAGCGGGGCCAGCGTCGCCGGGGTCGCGCCCGCCTCCAGCCGGACCCCGGCATGGATCGACGCGACCCGCATCAGCTGCTCGTAGATGTGCACGACCCCGCAGCCGCGGCAGGCGTACGAGAGGCCGTCGGGGATCAGTTCGGTCACCGCACCGCTGACCGTGCCCTTGGTCTGAACCCCGGTGACGACCTTCCGGATCGCCTTCGCCGCGGTGAACAGCGCGTCCGTCGCGGACATGCCCGCGGCCTCGACCTGCTTGCGCTGCCAGAGGATCCGGGCCATCGCGTCCTTCTCGTCGAGCGGCACGAGGGCGGCCCGGATCGCGTCCAGTTCCGCGCGGCGGTGGAAATGCGGCGCGCCCCGATGCGTCCACGCGAGCACGAAGCGTTCGTAGTCCCAGACCTCGGGCGTGACATCGCCGTCGACCCGGGCGGCGAGGCCCAGCAGGGCGGTGTCCCGCACGGAATCCTGCAGCCCGAGGTCGAACACGGCCGCCGCGGCCGGATCCGTCTCCTCCCGGTGCAGTCCATGGGCGGCGATCCGGTACGCGAGCACCTGCTCGCGGTCGACCTCGAGCACAGGTCCTCCCTAAAGCGAGTAGTCGAGCGTGTACGACATCGCCGGTGCACCGAGGGCACCCGAAGTGGTGCCAGTCCCGGTGAGCGCGGCGAGTTCACCCGTTCCGGAGCCCTTGACGACCTCGAACGTCGAGGCGAAGCCCTTCTCGTCGAAACCGGTGTCGTGCTTGATCACGAAGCTGCCCTTGCGCCCGTCCACGCTGCCCTCGAAACGTTCGAAGCCCGGGGCCGTCGTGCCGTTGCCGTCGTATCCCTCACCCGCGTAGTACAGCAGGTAGTCGAGGATCGACTCACCTTCGATCACCCCGCTGTAGCCGAACGTGGCATGCGCGTAGGCCACTCGCGGCCCGCCATCGGTACCGCTGACGATGACTTCTTCCCAGTTCTTCACGGCGAACTCGTTCATGGGTTCACCCTGTCAGCCATACATGTCAGGTTGTGTCAGGTTTTAGGGGATACTGGAGTCATGCGCGCGAGCAGGCTCCTGTCGGTCCTCCTCCTGCTGCAGAACCGCGGCCGGATGACGGCCGAGGAACTGGCGGCGGAGCTGGAGGTGTCGGTCCGGACGGTCTACCGCGACGTCGAGGCGCTGTCCGCGGCCGGAGTCCCGGTGTACGCCGATCGCGGGCGCACCGGCGGCTACCAGCTGGTCGACGGCTATCGCACCCGGCTGACCGGGCTGACCGAGGAAGAGGCGCAATCGCTTTCGCTGGCGGGTCTTCCGGGCGCGGCCTCCGAACTCGGGCTCGGCACCGTCCTCGCCGCCGCACAGCTCAAACTGCACGCGGCCATGCCCGCGGAGCTGCGCGCGGGGGCGAGCAAGATCTCCGAGCGGTTCTACCTGGACGTCCCGGGCTGGCATCGCGGGATCGAGAGCCTGCCGCGACTGTCCGAACTGGCCGACGCGGTCTGGCACGGGCGGCGGATCAAGGTCCGGTACGAACGCTGGGGGCAGCGGAAGGTCGAGCGCGTCCTCGAACCGCTGGGCTTGATCCTCAAGGCGGGGAACTGGTACCTCGCGGCGCGGTGCGACGGGACCGACCGGACCTACCGCGTCTCCCGGATCGAAGAGCTCGAAGAACTCGGCGAGACCTTCGAACGGCCGTCCGACTTCGATCTCGCGCGCTACTGGCGGGAGTGGTCGGAGCAGTTCGAAAAGCGGATGTACTCGCGGACGGCGGTGGTCCGGTTGAACGAGCACGCCCGCATACTGCTGCCGTTCTACCTCGGGGCCGTCGGGGCGCGGGCGTTGCGGGAAGCGGACGCCGAACCGGATGAAAACGACTGGCTGACGATGGAGCTGCCCGTGGAACCGGGAGAATCGGCCGTCGGCGAACTGCTGCGCTTCGGCGGGAACCTCGAAGTGCTCGAACCGGCGGATCTGCGTGAGCGGCTGGCGGAGGAGATCAGGAGGATGGGCGCGCGATATGGCTGATCTGGCCGGAATCACGATCGGGATCACCGCGGAGCGGCGGGCCGACGACTTCATCGGCGCGCTGGAACGGCACGGCGCGACCGTGCTGCACGCGCCCACCATCCGCATCGTTCCCCTGCCCGACGACACCGAACTGCGGGCGGCGACCGACGCCGTGCTGGCCGGACCGGTCGGCTTCACCGCGGTCACCACCGGCGCCGGGTTCCGCGGCTGGCTTTCGGCGGCCGAAGGCTGGGGGCTGCGCGAACCGCTGCTGGAACGACTGTCGGCGTCACGGATCTTCGTGCGTGGCCCGAAAGCGGCCGGCGCGGTGCGGGGTGAGGGGCTGCGGGAGGAATTCTCCGCGCCCGAAGAGAGCAACGCGGAACTGTTCGAGGGCTTGCGCGACGCCGGGGTCCGCGGGGAACGGGTCGCCGTCCAGCTGCACGGCACCCTGCTGCCCGAACTCACCGGACTGCTGCGGGACGCGGGCGCGGACGTCGTCCAGGCACAGCCGTATCGCTGGCTTTCGCCCGCCGATGTCGAACCTGTGCACGAACTCGTCGAAAGCGTGATCTCCGGCCGGGTACGCGCTTTGGCCTTCACCTCCGCGCCGGCGGCGGCGAATCTGCTGACCCTGGCGGGCTCACGGCGCGAGGACCTTCTCGCCGCTTTGCGAGGTCCGGTGCTGTGCGCGTGCGTCGGACCGGTGACCGCGGCACCGCTGGAAGCCGCCGGCGTCCCGACCCTGCAGCCCGAACGTCAGCGTCTCGGCGCCTTGGTGAAACTTCTCGTCGCGGAACTGCGCATTCGGCCGTCTTGACGCGGTCAGCCCGCTTTGCCAATCTCGACGCATCGGACGCACGGGAGGGCGGCGGATGTCCGAGTCTCAATCGGTCACTTTCGTGCGCGCGATGTTGAGAAAGGGCTCTTCGGTGCTGGGCGCCAGCCCCGCCGACGAAGCACCCGATCCCGACTCCGTTCCGGACTGGCGCTATCGCGAAGATTCCGCGGATTCGATGCTCATGCGCGCGATCCGCTACTCCGCGCTGGGCCCGATCTTCTATCGCGTGGCCGCGTTTCCCAAGGTGTACATCGGTTTCGCGGTCTCGAACGGCTCGGCGGGGATCGTCCCGGTGCTCGGCACGACGATCTTCGCGGTGCTGCTCAACGTCTTCGCCGTCTGGTGGGTGGTGCGCGGCCGCGGGGTCCGGGCGAAGACGTCCGGGCGGCTGATGTACGCGGATCTCGTGGTGGGCGTGGTGCTCACGACGATCGTGGCCGTGGCCGCGCCGACCGAGATCCAGCCGTTCGCCATCGACGTCGCGTGGACGTGGATCGTCGGGACGGTGGCGCTGTGGACGCTGTCGTTCGGACTGCCCGCCGCCTTCGTGTTGCTGATCGCCGCCTTCCCGTTCCGGGCGTTCCTGACCTGGATCGGCGGGCTCCCGCTCGACCATCCGCTCGCGGTGAGCCGGTCGGTGGGGTGCATGGTCGCGCTCGTCGTGGCGGTGGTGACCACGGCCGGGATCCTGATCCTGCTCGGCGTCGGGACCCGGTTCGCGCTGGGGATCGGGATGCGCCGAGGGCAGCGCGCCGAACGCCTGCGGACCCAGCGGGTCATGCACGACAGCGTCCTCCAGGCCTTGGAAGCGATGGGACTGGAGGCGCCGGACGACGATTCCGCGGCCGCGGAACGGCTCACGGAGTTGCGCGCGACCGCGCGGGCGCAGGCCGCCGAACTCCGCCGGGAACTGGTCGGCCCGGACGCGCCGTCGTCCCGCGGACTCGCCGCGGACCTCGCCGAAGTCGCCACCGAAATGGCGCGCGACGGCCTCCGCACCCAGCTCGTCGCGGCCGAGACCGAAGAGGACTACCGCCTCTCGCACGCGCGCCGGACCGCCATCCGTGACGCTGTCCGCGAAGCGCTCCGAAACACCGTGAAGCACGCCGGGACGAAGCAGGTCGTGCTTCGCGTCGAAGAGAGCGACGGCGGCATCGCGGTCATCGCGCGGGATCAGGGGACCGGCTTCAGCATGCTGGAGCGGCCGCCGGGGTTCGGGATCAGCCAGTCGATCATGGCGCGGCTGGCGGAGGTGGGCGGCCGAGGGACGATCGATTCGCATCCGGGGCGGGGGACGCGGGTGACGCTTTGGGTGCCGCACTGAGGCTTTGCCGGCTTCCGCGCTTTGTCGCTGTGGTCTGGTGGTACATGAAGGTCCCCTTGCTTGCGCCTGGCTCTGTGAAGGACCCCTTCATGTACTTGGGCCTGGCGTGAAGGGCGAGTTTCCTCGGCTGAGCCGCGTGAAGGGGGCCTTCACGCGCACCCGTCGTGACGTGCGAGGTTACTGGGGTTATTGAGGTTCATTGCGTCGGCGAGGGAGGCGTCAGGGAGACGGCAGGCGCCCGGGAGAGCAAGGGACCTTTGCTAGCGTTCGTTAGCGCACTAACTAACGACAGCAAAGGTCCCTTGCTCTCTTTTCGCAGGTCAGTCGTCGTCCGACGCCGGAACCTTGCCCGCCTCGGCCTGTCGCATGGCTTCCCGTCCGGCGGCCTCTTCGCTCATGCCCTGCCGCCAGTACCCGGTGAAGCAGATCGCCCGCTTGTCGACCCCGCGCTCCCGGACGAGGTGCCGTCGCACCAGCTTCACCATGTTCGCCTCGCCGGACACCCACGCGTAGGCCGTCCCGCCCGGCAGTTCCGCCTTGCGCACGGCTTCGAGCACGGCCTCGCCCACGGGCTGAGAACCGCGCACCACCCAGTGCAACTCCACCGTTCCCTGCGTTTCGAAGACCTGCCGGTCCTCGCGGTCGCTGATCTCGACGTAGACCAGCGCCCGCGTCCCGGCGGGCAGCGCCTCGACGATCGCGCCGATGGCCGGGATCGCGGTCTCGTCGCCGATCAGCAGCTGCCAGGTCGTCCCTTCGGGCACGTTGTAGAGCCCGTGCGGCCCCAGGAAGGCGACCTTGTCGCCCTCCGAAGCGCCCGAAGCCCACGCGGAGGCGGGGCCTTCATCGCCGTGCAGCACGAAGTCGATGTCGACCTCCTGCACCGACGGCCGCAGCGCGCGCACGGTGTAGGTGCGCATCGGCGGGCGGACGTCGTCCGGCATCGCGAGGTAGGTCTTGTACCAGGAGTACACCTCGTCCCCGCTCAGCGGCGCGGGGAGTACGGGCTCCGCCTGGCCGGGCTGCGGGAAGAACACCTTCAGGTACTGGTCGGGCGCCTGGTCCACCAGCGTCGCCCCCGAGAAGGTCACCCTGCTCATGTGCGGGGTGAGCCGCCGGACGCCGGTCACCTTCGCCTCGATGTAACTCATTAGGCGAGGCTAACCTAAAAAAGTCCGCCAAGGCCAGCGTCGTTGTCGGGATCACGCTGCCACCGGTATTTTCGCAGGTCGACGCGCTGGCCGTCGGGTATGACACCCTCCGCGCGCAGCCGTTGCAGTTGCTCGTCGAGCAGATGCGGAGCCGGTGTCCCGTCGGCGCGCAGAATGCGGTGCCAAGGCAGGTCCTGGCCGTCCTCGCTGAGGATCCGCCCGATCAGCCTCGGTGACGGGGCTCCCGAAACCGACGCTATATCCCCATAAGTCGCGACCGAGCCGGCGGGCACGCTCGCGATGACCTCGCGCACCCGCTCGTGCAGTTCGTCATCCATGGGACCACTTTGCCGTGCCGCTGCGAGGTTGTGTCGGCGGGGCGTGGTTCCATCGTGGGCGTGAACGGGCGGCGAACAGCGGCAGGAACCGACGCGCGGCTGGTCCGCACGCCGGTCACCGGCACGCCGTCCTTCCAGTGGGATTCCGGCGCCCGCCGCCTGCTGGCCGCCCCGGACGGCTTCCGCCGGGTCCTGGGCGGCCCTGGAACAGGCAAGACGGCCTTGCTGGCTTCGGCGGCTTCGCGGCGTATAGCGGAGGGCGCGAATCCGGAGAGCGTGCTCATCCTGACCACTTCCCGCAAGGCCGCCGAGGTCCTGCGCGCCGACATCACCCACCGGCTCACCACCGATCCGGAAGAGGATCCGCTGCCGCGCACGATCCGCGAGCCGCTCGTGCGCACGGTGCATTCGTACGCGTACGCGCTGTTGCGCATGGAAGCGCAGGCCGACGAACTCCCGCCGCCCCGTCTGCTGGCCGGGGCGGAACAGGACGTCGTCGTCCGCGACCTCCTCGCCGGTGACCTCGAAGAAGGCGCGCTCGACTGGCCGGAGCAGCTGCGGCCCGCGCTGAACGTGCCCGGTTTCGCCGAGGAGCTGCGAGACCTCCTGCTCCGCGCCGCCGAACGTGGGCTCGGCCCGGAAGACCTGGTCGAGCTCGGCAGGCGCCGCGACCGCGAGGAGTGGGTCGCGGCGGGGCGGTTCTGGAGCCAGTACGAAGAAGTCACCCTGCTGCAGGGCGCGGGCGGCAACGCGCTGGGCGTGGCGAGCGCGCCCGCCCTCGACGCGGCTGAACTCGTCACGTCGGCGCTGCTCGCGCTGGAGGACGACCCCGAACTGCGCGAACGCGAGCAGCGGCGGGTCCGTCACCTGTTCGTCGACGACGCGCAGCACCTCGACCCGCTGCAGACCCAGCTCGTCCGGCTCATCGGGCACGCGGCCGACGAGTTCGTCGTCGCGGGCGACCCCGATCAGTCCGTGTTCTCCTTCCGCGGCGCGGATCCCCGGCTGTTCGCCGACGCGGACGGAGACGGCGAGCGCACCGTCCTGCTGACCACCGCGCACCGGCTCGCCCCGGTGATTCGCACGGCGGTCACGAAACTCGGGTCCGTGCTGCCCGGCTCGTCGCCGCAGCGCAAGCTCGTCGACGCTCCGGACGCCGAGGGTGGCGCCGTCCGCGTCCGGCTGATGCCGACCCCGGCCGCCGAGGCGAGCTGGATCGCCGATCAGCTCCGCCGCGCGCATCTCGTCGAAGGCGTGCCGTGGTCGGAGATGGCGGTGCTCGTCCGGTCGCCCGCCCGTACTTTTCTTGTCCTGCAACGTGCCCTGCGCGCCGCCGGGGTGCCGATCGGGTCGGCCACCGAGGAACTGCCGCTCGCGAAACAGCCCGCCGTCCGGCCGCTGCTGGCGATGCTACGGCTCGCCGCCGATCCGGAACTGCTCGACGTCGACCTCGCCGAGATGCTGCTGTCCTCGCCCTTGGGCGGCGCGGATCCACTCGCGTTGCGGCGGCTGCGGCGCGGTCTGCGCAGGCTGGAGCTCGCCGGAGGCGGACAGCGATCCAGTGACGAATTGCTGGTGGAAGCCTTGCGTACCAACGATGTCCTCACCGGTCTCGCCGAGGCCGAATCGCTGCCGATGCGTCGTATCGGTGGCTTGCTGCACGCCGCGCACCAGGCCGTGGTGCGCGGCGAAGGCGTCGAGCAGGTGCTGTGGGAGCTGTGGCAGGACAGCGGTCTGGAGCAGCGCTTCCTGCGTCTGGTCGATCGCGGCGGTTCCCTGGGTTCGCAGGCGGATCGGGACCTCGACGCGATCGTCGCGCTCTTCGACGCGGCCGGTCGCTATGTCGACAGATTGCCGAAGGCGAGTGTCGCGTCGTTCGCGGATTACCTGTCCGCGCAGAACATCGCGGGTGACACGCTGGCGCCCGCGGCGATGAAGAGCGACGGCGTCTCGCTGCTCACCGCGCACGCGTCCGCCGGTCGCGAATGGACGGTCGTGTCGATCGCCGGGGTCCAGGAGGGCAGCTGGCCGGATCTGCGGCTGCGCGGTTCCGTGCTCGGCGTGGAACGGCTGGTCGACCTCATGTCCGGTGTCGACGACGAAAAGGTGTCCGCCACCGCGCCGATCCTCGCCGAAGAGCGGCGGCTGTTCTACCTCGCCGCGAGCCGGGCGCGGAAGATCCTGCTGGTCAGCGCGGTCGCGGGGGAGGACGAGCAGCCCTCGCGGTTCATCGACGACCTGGAGGAGAACGGCGCGGACGACGGCGGTCTCGACTCGCGGATGAAGCCGGCGGGACGATCGCTGGTGCTCGCCGAGCTCGTCGGCGAACTGCGTGAGGTCGTCTGCGATGAGTCGAGCGAGCCTGAACGGCGTCAGCGGGCGGCGCGTCAGCTCGCGAAACTGGCCGCCGCCGGTGTCCCGGGCGCGCATCCGGGGACCTGGTACGGCCTGCTGGAACCCTCCACCGCCGAACCCGTGCACGGTCCCGGCGACCTGATCCGCATCTCACCGTCCACAGTGGAGGTTCTGGTCAAATGCCCGCTGCGGTGGCTGATCGAACGCCACGGCGGCAGTGACCCGGCGCAACTCGCGGCCGTCACCGGAACCCTGGTGCACGGTCTCGCGCAAGCGGTCGCGGGCGGCAGCAGCGACGAGCAGATCCGCGCGGCCCTCGACGAAGCTTGGGTGCGGGTCGACGCGGGAGCGCCGTGGTTCTCGCGTCGCGAACGGTCCCGGGTCGAGCAGATGCTGCGGAACTTCATCTCCTGGCTGGAATCCAGCCGCAAGGAACTGATCGAGGCCGGGGTCGAGCAGGACATCGAAGTCGAACTTCCGGTCGGTGACGGCGACACCGACATCCGGGTGCTCCTGCGCGGCCGGGTCGACCGCGTCGAGATGGACAAGGACGGACGCCCGGTCGTCATCGACATCAAGACCGGCAAGGTCCCGATCTCCGCCTCGGACGCCGAACAGCATCCGCAGCTGGCCGCGTACCAGCTCGCCGTGCTGCTCGGCGCCGTCGAGGGCGGTTCGAAACCCGGCGGCGCGCGGCTGGTCTACGTCGCGAAGTCCAACAACAAGACCGGATCCACCCAGCGCGAGCAGGCGCCGCTCGACGAGGAGGGTGGCAAGCAGTGGCTCGAACTGGTGCGTTCGGCGGCCGGATCCGCGGCGGGACCGGAGTACGGGGTCACCGAGAACCCGGACTGTGATCGGTGCCCGGCAAGGGGTTGCTGTCCGTTGCGACCCGAGGGCAGGCAGGTGACCGGTCCTTGATCTCCGAACTGCAGCGCCGCCAGGTCGAACCCGCCGAGATCGCCCGCGCGCTCGGCCTGCACACCCCGACCGACGAACAGGCCGAGGTGATCGCCGCGCCGATCGAGCCGTCGCTGGTCGTCGCGGGCGCGGGCGCGGGCAAGACCGAGACGATGGCCGCGCGCGTGGTGTGGCTGGTGGCCAACAGCGTCGTTCCGCCGGAACGCGTCCTCGGCCTGACCTTCACCCGCAAGGCCGCCCGCCAGCTCGCCGAACGCGTCCGCACCCGGCTGCGCCGCCTGGTCGGCTCGGGGCTGCTCGACAAGATCGACCCGACCGGCGACCTGCGCATGACGGTGACCGCCGGGGAACCGACGGTGCTCACCTATCACGCGTACGCCGGACGGCTGCTGTCCGAACACGGGCTGCGGCTGCCCGTGCAGCCCGGGGTCCGGCTGCTTTCGGAGACGTCTTCGTGGCAGTTCTCGCATCGCGTGGTGTCCACTTGGGACAACGACCTCGACACCGATCGCGTGCCCTCCACGGTGACGGCGCAGTTGCTCGCGCTGGCCGGGGAGCTCGGTGAGCATCTGGTCGAGACCGAACGGCTGGCGCAGTACACGTCGTGGCTGTGCGACGTCATCGAGAAGGCGCCGCGGGCGAAGGGACAGCGTGCGGCGCTGCCGCAGAAACTGGCCGAAGTCATGACGGCGCAACGGTTCCGGCTCGCGCTCCTGCCGCTGGTCGAGGCGTACCACGCGCGGAAACGGGCCGAAGGCGCGCTCGACTTCGCCGACCAGATGTCGCTGGCCGCGCAGCTCGCCAGCAGCTATCCGGCGGTGGTCGCGGGGGAGCGCGAGCGGTACGGCGCCGTCCTGCTCGACGAGTACCAGGACACCGGGCACGCCCAGCGGATCCTGCTGCGGTCGCTGTTCGGCGGTGTCGAACATCCGCCGATGCCGGTGACGGCGGTGGGCGACCCGGCGCAGGCCATCTACGGCTGGCGCGGGGCGAGCGCGGCGAACCTGCCCCGGTTCACCACGGACTTCCCCCGAGACAACGGCGAACGGCTCGTCCCGGCCCTGGACTTCGGGCTGCTGACCAGTTTCCGCAACCCGCCCGAGGTGCTGGAGCTCGCGAACGCGATCTCGGAACCGTTGCGGGAGCGCGGTCTCGGCGTCGCACGGCTGCGGGCGCTGGAAGGCGCGGGGCCGGCCGACATCGCCGCCGCGTTGCTGCCGGATATTCGCGCCGAACGCGAGTGGGTGGCCGACGCGGTGGCGAAACGCTGGTTCGAATCCTTGGAGGAGAACGGAAAACCGCCGACAGCGGCGGTGCTGGTGCGCCGTCGTGCCGACATGGCACCGATCGCGGCCGAGATGCGGGCCCGCGGGCTGCCGGTGGAGGTCGTCGGTCTCGGCGGCCTTCTCGACGAACCCGAGGTCGCGGACCTGGTCAGCACGTTGCGGGTGCTCGCCGATCCGCTCGCGGGCAGCGCCGCCGCCCGGTTGCTGACCGGGGCGCGCTGGCGGATCGCGGCGGCCGACCTCGCGGCGTTGTGGCGTCGCGCGGGCGAACTCTCGTCGCCGGTGCCGCCGTCGGGCAAGTCCGATGTGGACGAACCCGTGCTGGTGACCGAACGGGTCGAGCAGGCGGGGCTCGCCGACGCGATCGACGATCCCGGGACGCCGGAACGGTATTCGCCGGAGGGGTTCCGGCGTATCCAGCGGATCGGCAGGGAGCTTTCGGCGCTGCGACGGCGCCTCGACCAGTCGTTGCCGGAACTGGTCGCCGACGTGGAACGCACGATGCTGCTCGACGTCGAGTCACTGGCCCGCCCCGGACCGGCCGGGCGTGCGCATCTGGACGCTTTCGCCGACGTCGTCACGGATTTCGCCGAGACCTCGCCGACGGCCACTCTTTTGTCCTTTGTGGACTATCTCAACACGGCCGCGCACGCGGAGGACGGGCTCACCCCGGGCGAGGTGGAGGTCGTCCCGGACCGGGTCCAGGTGCTGACCGTGCATTCGGCCAAGGGACTGGAGTGGCGCATCGTCGCGGTTCCGCACCTGGTCAAGGAGGTCTTTCCCGGGAGACGGCGATCGTCGTCGTGGCTTAGGACCTCGACCTCGCTGCCGGCGGCGTTGCGCGGGGACTCGGAGGACCTGCCGGAGCTGCGGGTCGCGGAAGGCTATGACCGCAAGGAAGTCCAGGAAGCCCTGGAACTGCACGAAGAGGGTTTCGTCGCGCGCGAAGCGGACGAGGAACGGCGGCTCTGTTACGTCGCGCTGACCCGGTCCGAGCACACGATGCTGATTTCCGGCCATTGGTGGAACGAGAGCAGCGCGCGGCCGAAGGGCCCGTCGGAGTTCCTGGTCGAAATCGGTGAGGTGATGCGGGAGAACTCGGTCGGCCGGATCGAGCACTGGGCCGACGAGCCGGAGGCCGACGGGGAGAACCCGCTGGTCGCCGACTCCCGCCGGTCGCGGTGGCCGGTCGATCCGCTGTGGCCGCGGCGCGAGGGCGTCACCAACGGCGTCGATCTGGTGCTGGGTGCGATGGAGGACGCCGAAGAGGGCTTCGAGGAGGAAGAAGACGATCCGGACGGCTGGATCTCCGACACCAAGGTGCTGCTGGAGGAGCGCGCGCGGGCGCGGGACCGGGTGCAGCAGGTCGTGCTTCCGCCGCATCTTTCGGTGAGTCAGCTGGTCGAGCTGTCGGCCGATCCGGCCGCGCTGGCCAAACGGCTGCGGCGGCCGCTTCCCGTGCGCCCCAACACTTACGCGCGCCGGGGGACGGCGTTCCACGGGTGGCTGGAGCAGCGGTTCGGCGGTGAACAGCTCTTGGAGATCGACGACCTGCCGGGTGCGGCGGACGTCGACGAAGCGCCGGATTCGGAGCTGGAGGCGCTGCAGACGGCGTTCGAGAAGAGCGAGTGGGCGCACCGGGTGCCGCACGCCGTCGAGGTCCCGTTCTCGGCCGACGTCGTGGGCGTGACGCTGCGCGGGCGGATGGACGCCGTGTTCGCCGAGCCCGACGGCGGCTGGACCGTCGTCGACTGGAAGACCGGCGCCGTCCCGGAGAAGGACCGGCTCGAGTCGCTCGCCGTGCAGCTCGCGGCGTACCGGCTGGCGTGGGCGGCGCTGAAGAAGATCCCCGTGGAGAAGGTGCGGGCGGCGTTCCACTACGTGAAACACGACAAGACCGTCCGCCCGGCGGATCTGCTGGACGCCGAAGGCCTGCGACAGCTCCTGCGCGGCGTCCCGACGATCTAGCGTTTCGTCCTCTGAATGCGGTAGTTGCACGCGCAAGTACCGCATTCAGAGGACGAAACGCGAGGGTTTCTAGGCGCGGTCGCGCACCTTCAGCGCCCAGGTCACCAGGGGGATCTGGAGCGGGACGCGGGCCCAGAAAGCCGCTCGCCAGTGCTTCGGGGCCTTCCGGCGGTCGGCGTCGACGGCCATCTTCACGTTCCCCGGCAGGACCACGACGAACAGCAGCGCGGCCGCGAGCCCGCCGAGCCGTCGCGTCTTCGGGTTGGCGACCGCGGCCGCGACGCCCAGCTCGGCCACGCCGGAGCCATAGGTCCAGGCCCGCGCGGAGCCGGGGAGCTGCTTCGGGATGATCGCGTCGAAGGGCTTCGGCTGGACGAAGTGCAGGACACCGGCCGCGCCCAGCAGGCCGGCGAGGAAATAAGCGGGCCGCTGAGACGGCTTGGAATCCGAAGACATGCCCTGAGCTTCGCATACCGCGCTGAACGTAAGGTTCTTCGGCTATCCTCCCGACCGTGAGTGACGCGGACCAGGCCGGAGCCTGTGCATGAGGGTTCTCAAGCGTTTCCCGGTCAGGCTGAGCGACCGCCCGGACCACGAGCTCGTCGGCGTGATCCGGATGCCGGAACTGACGGTCAGCCCGATGCGGTCGATCTTCAAACGGATCATCGGTGCGATGCTCGCCCTGCTGGCGACCGTGCTGATCGTCTACCTCGACCGGGACGGCTACCGCGACGCCAACGGCGACGGGCTCAGCTTCCTCGACAGCCTCTACTACGCGACGGTTTCGCTGTCGACCACCGGCTACGGCGACATCGCCCCCGCGACGTCGTCCGCGCGGCTGGTCAACGTCCTGGTGATCACGCCGCTGCGGGTGCTCTTCCTCATCGTCCTGGTCGGTACCACACTCGAAGTGCTCACCGAGCGCTCCCGTCAGGCTTTCAAGATCCAAAAGTGGAGGACGAAGGTGCGTGACCACACGGTCGTCGTCGGATTCGGCACGAAGGGCCGGTCGGCGGTCAACGCGCTGCTCGGGGACGAGAACGTCGAACCCGACCACATCGTCGTCGTCGACACCGACCAGCAGGCCCTCGAAGCGGCCACGTCACTCGGCCTGGTGACCGTGCACGGTTCGGCCACCCGCGCCGACGTGCTGCGCGTCGCCGGTGTGCAGCGGGCCAAGGCCGTCGTCGTCGCCCCGAACCGCGACGACACCGCCGTGCTGGTCACGCTGACCGCCCGCGAGCTCGCGCCGAAGTCGCACATCGTGGCGTCGGTGCGGGAGGCGGAGAACGTCCACCTGCTGAAGCAGTCGGGCGCGAACCAGGTCGTGGTGTCGAGCGAGACCGCCGGGCGCCTGCTCGGCATGGCGACGTCGACACCGCTGGTGGTCGACATGGTCGAGGACCTGCTCACCCCCGAGTCCGGCCTCGCGATCGCCGAACGCCCGGTGGAACCGTCCGAAGAGGGCGGCTCGCCGCGGCATCTGCCCGACATCGTGCTGGGCGTCGTCCGCGACGGCGTTCTGTACCGGGTGGACGCTCCGCAGGCGGACGCGATCGAGCCGGGCGACAAGCTGCTGTACGTCCGGAAGGTGACCTCCGCGGAGACGATCGAGCGGTAGCGGGGGACCTTTGCTATCGCTGTAGGGCTCGCTGTGTTTTGCCGCGAGGTTCTGGGAGCATGGCGGACGTGCGCAAGCGATCGGACCCCGCCAGAGGGCTCACCCCGGGGTGGAACTCCCTGGCCGTGGCGGCCGGTGCCGGCCTGCTGGTGATCTTCCTGGCCTGGTTCGCCGGGCCGGGGCTGTTCGGTATCTCGAACGAAACCCAGGGGACGACCGTGCAGGCGGAGGTCGTCCAGCCCGCGCCCTGTGCGGGCGGCGGGGCCAGCGAGAAGGTCAAGTTCGAATTCGGCGGCAAGCCGGTCGAGGGATCGCTCAACGGCTGCGGGCACGGCAAGGGCGAGCGCATCGACGTCGTCGTCCCCGACGGTGCCTCGGGTGACGGGATCGCGGTGCACGCCGTCGACACGACGGCGGGCGCCAGCGACGCGCGGCGGCCGCTGGGGCTGGCTCTGCTGGTGTTCAGCTGCTTCGCGGGCGGGATGTACGTCTTCCTGGTGCTGCGCGGGCCGCGGGTCCCCGTCGCCGCCTGACGACGTCCGCGTTTCGTCCTCTGGATGCGGTACTTGCACGCGCAACTACCGCATCCAGAGGACGAAACGCGAGAGTCAGGAAACGGCGCTCGAAGGGGCCGAGAAGGTGTTGCAGTCGGCGATCCGGTTGTTGCTCGCGCCCGCCCGCCACCAGGACGCGTAATGCGCGTTCGTCCCGTGGTCCTGGCTGCGCGAGGTGTTGTCGCCGCGGGTCTCCTGGTCGTTCCACGCCTTGTTGTACATGTCCCGGCTGACCGTGCCGCCCTGGTCGACGTGCGCGCCGAGGAACATCCCGGAGAAGCACTGCGCCTGCAGTTCCTTGCGCCGCGACATCTCCAGCCCGGCGGGGCTGTTCTGGCCCGAGTCGTAGATCTTCTGCCAGGCAGCGTCCATCAGCCCGGCGACCTCCTGCACGTGATGCCCGTACTCGTGCGCGAAGAGGGCCAGGTAGACGCCGGGGTTGTTGCCGTACTGGTCGGTCTGGAGACCCCGGAACGGCACGTAGAGGTTGTTCTCGCAGTAGTACGCCGCCGTCGCGATGCCCACCTGGATCGTGCCGCATTCGGTTTCGAAGCTGGCCCCGGTCGGGAAGTGCAGGGCGGGCGGGATGAACGGCAGCTTGTAGGCCTCCAGGAACGGGCCCCACGCGTTGTCGAGGCATTTGCCCGCCGCGGTGAAGAACGCCTCGGCCGCCTGCTGACTGCTCTGCCACTGCGGCAGCGTGCAGACCCGGTTCTGCAGGCCGGCGTTGGGATCCTGGAGGATCGGGTGGTCACCGAGCTTGAGGATCTTCTGCGGCCCGCTCGAAGAGGACGGTGCCCTGGTCGGCGACGTCGGGAACGGGTTGGTCGAGGACGAGGGCGACGACGAACCGGTCGCCGGTACTTCCGTCGACGACGGCGGGTTCGGCAGGGTGCTGTAGCCCGCGTTCGCCACGTGATCGTTGCCGTCACGATTGAGTGAAACGATCGCCACCAGACCGAGGACCAGCACGGCGACCGCGCCGAGGCAGATGCCGACGATCGCGCCCACGGACCGGCGTGGCGGCGGCGGGAACTGGTGCGGCGCGCCGTGCCACTGAGGAGGGGGCTGGCCGGGCACCTGGGGAGGTGGCTGGCCGTGCACCGGCGGTGGCTGGACGGCGCCGCGTGGCGGCCACTGGCCGTGGGGCGGTTGCGTCATCAAGTCGGTCCCGGTGGTTCTAGGGGCGAACCGGGGGCGCCCGGTCCGATGTTCAGCATAACGAGCTAACGGCCTCCCCTCCCACTGCTTGGCTGCAGAGGGTATCCACGGTGAGGCGAGTGGTCACCCATCAGTGTCGTCACCCCAGCTCTGGCCGGGTGTCGGGCCCTCTGGAAGAGTGGGCGCAAGCAACAAGAACGGGTAAGGGGCTGTCGCATGACGGAGACCGGCGGACCGTCCGGGCCGGAAGGTACCGAGACGCCGAAGCCGCAGGCGGACAAACCAGCACAGCCGCAGGCGGACACGCCGACGCCGCCGCAGGGGGAAGTGCCGCCGTCACCGGCGCCGGAGCAGCAGTGGCAGTCCCCGTCCGGGGCGACGCCGCCGCCTCCGCTGCCGTCCTATCAGCCGCCGCAGCAGCAGTACGCGAACTGGAAGGTCGGTCTCGGCAGGCCCGGGGTCATCCCGCTGCGGCCGCTGAACCTGACCGACATCCTCGACGGCGCGGTCACGGCCATGCGCAGGTACTGGCGGATGGTCTTCGGCGCCGCCGCGGTCACCGCCGTGCTCACCGCGGCCCTCAACCTGGTCGGGCTGTTGCTGGTCGACACCACCGGCGACCTCGAAAAGGTCCGCGATCTCGGCCCGGCGGCCACCGATCAGGAACTGATGAACCAGATGCTCGGCGTCCTGGGCGGGTCGCTGGCGTCGTCGTTCATCACGCTCGTCGCCACCCTGCTCGGGACGACCATCCTCACCGGATTCCTGACCGTCCTGATGGGCCGGGCCGTGCTGGGCAAGCCCGTCACCTTCAAGGAGGCGGTGAAGGAGGCCACGCCGCGGCTGCTGCCGCTGCTCGGGCTGACCGTGCTCTACACGCTGGCGATCCTGGTCGGCGCGATCTTCTGCCTGCTGCCCGCGATCATCCCCTACACCTTCTGGGCGCTGGCCAGCCCCGCGTTCATCCTCGAACGCGGCACCGTGATGGAGGCGTTCCGCCGGTCGGTGAAGCTGGTCTCGGGCATGTTCTGGCGGGTGTTCGGGATCCTGCTGCTGGCCTACGTGATCTCGTCGTTCCTGGCGTCGATCATCACGCTGCCGTTCAGCTTCAGCGCCTTCCTGTCCATTTTCGGCAATCTGGACCAGATGTACGTTCCCTCGACCGGTGACCTGATCCTGCAGTCGGTGGGGACGGTGATCGCGCAGACGGTCGTCGGCCCGTTCACCGCGCTGGTGACCGTGATCCTCTACATCGACCAGCGGATGCGCCGCGAGGGCATGGACATCGAACTGGCCCGCGCCGCCGGGATCACGCCGCCGCCCCCGCCGCAGGCATGGTGACGCGCTTCCTCACCGACGTCCCGGTCGACATCGACCGGGACACCGCCCGGCTGCGCGCCGCCGAGGAGCTCTCGGGATCGGCCTATCAGAACGCGAAACCGAGCTGGTTGTCCGAGGCGTTCAGCTGGGTGCTCGAAAAGCTGCTGAGCTTCCTCGACACCGTCGACGGCGTGGTGCCCGGCGGGATCTTCGCGGTGCTGCTGCTGGTCGTCGTGCTGATCGTGCTGGTGGTGGTGATCCGCGTGCGGTCCGGCCCCCTGGCGACGTCGGCCAAGAGCGGACGGGCCGTGTTCGCGGGGCAGCGCAAGGCATCCGGCGAACACCGCAAGGCGGCCGAGGAGGCCGCGTCGCGCGGCGACTTCGACGACGCCGTCCGTGAGATCTTCCGCGCCGTGGTGCGGTCCTTGGAGGAACGGGCGCTGCTGGACGAGAAATCCGGCCGGACCGCCGACGAGGCCGCCCTCGAAGCCGGACGGCTGCTGCTCGACGTCGCGGACCCGCTGCGCGCCGGCGCCCGGTTGTTCGACGACGTCCACTACGGCGGGATCCCGGCCACCGAGGCAGGCTACCGCTCACTGTCCGAATTGGACGAACGCTGCCGTCGTGCCCGCCCCGTCGCGTTGGCGGCCGGATGACCTCGGTTTCGCCCGACGCCCGCCGGATCTGGCGCGGGGTGCGGCTTCCGCTCGCGGTCGTCTTCCTGCTCGTGCTGACCGGGACGCTGCTCGTCCTCGTCCAGGGCGAGCAGACCACCGGCGCGCTCGAACCGGGGTCCTACGAGCCCGCGGGCGGGCGCGCGCTGGCGACCTTGCTGGAGCGGGAAGGCGTCAAGATCACCACGGTGCACACGGCCGCCGAACTCAAGGGCGCCGCGACGGGCGCGACCGTGCTGATCACCGAGCCCGGATACGTGCCCAAGAGCACCTTCACGCAGATCCGGCGGGACGCCGAGGACGTCGTGCTGGTGCGGCCGAGTCCCGGCACGGTCGAGGAAGTCCTCCCCGGGGTGCGGGTGAGCGGCCAGCTCGAAACCGAGACCCGCGCTCCCGACTGCCAGGTCGAGGCTCCCCTCGCCGCCGGGAGCGCGACGATGGGCGGCCTGAAGTACGCGGCCACGCAGCCCAGGGCGCGGGATTGCTACGGCGGTTCGTACCTCGACGTCCCCGGTCCACAAGGGACGGTGACGGTGCTCGGCGCCCCCGAGCCGCTGACCAACGAGTGGCTTGCCGACGAGGGCAACGCGGCGCTCGCGATGCGGCTGCTCGGCAAGCACGAGCGGCTGGTCTGGTATCTGCCGACGCCCGCCGATCCGTCGCTGGAGAACGAGAAGAAGCCGCTGTCCGAACTGATCCCGGCGGGCTGGTCGTACGCGGCCCTGCAGGCCGGGGTCGCGGTGGTGCTGCTCGCGCTGTGGCGGTCCCGGCGGCTGGGGCCGGTGGTGACCGAGCCGATCCCGGTCGTGGTGCGCGCGGCGGAAGCGACCGAGGGACGGGCACGGTTGTACCGCAAGGCGAAGGCCACCGCGCACGCCGGGGAAACCCTGCGTGAGGCGGCCCGCGCGCGGCTCAGGCCGTTGCTGGGGCTCACCCGCGACGCTGAACCCGCCGCACTGGTGGAGTCCGTTGCCGGACGCACCGGCCGCGCGCCCGCCGAAATCGGCGCGCTGTTGTACGGGGACCCGCCCGCCGACGACGCCGCGCTGGTGCGGCTGGCGGACGGACTCGATGTCGTGGAACGAGAGGTGGAGCGGTCTTGAGTACCGAACAGACCGGACAGTCCAGTGTGGACGGCGCGGCCGAGGCGCGGGCGGCGCTGATCGCCTTGCGCGCCGAGGTCGGGAAGGCCGTGGTGGGCAACGACGCGGCCGTCACCGGGCTCATCATCGCGTTGCTCTGCCGGGGACACGTGCTGCTCGAAGGCGTTCCCGGCGTGGCGAAGACGTTGCTGGTGCGGGCGCTGGCCGCCGCGCTGGACCTGAAGACCACCCGGGTTCAGTTCACGCCGGACCTCATGCCGGGCGACATCACCGGTTCGATCGTCTACGACGCGCACAGCGGCGAGTTCTCCTTCCGCGAGGGCCCGGTGTTCACGAACCTCCTGCTGGCGGACGAGATCAACCGCACCCCGCCGAAGACGCAGTCGGCGCTGCTGGAGGCGATGGAGGAGCGGCAGGTCTCCAACGACGGCAAGACCCGGCTGTTGCCCGATCCGTTCATCGTCATCGCGACGCAGAACCCGGTCGAATACGAAGGCACGTACCCGCTTCCCGAGGCGCAGCTGGACCGGTTCCTGCTGAAGCTGACCATGCCGACGCCGTCCCGCGAGGACGAATTCGGCATCCTTTCCCGGCACGCGCAGGGTTTCGACCCGCGGGACCTGACGGCGGCCGGGATTCAGCCGGTCGCCGGGGCCGCCCAGCTCGACGCCGCGCGGCGTGCGGTCGCCGGGGTCACCGTGCGACCCGAGGTGATCGCCTACATCGTCGACGTCTGCCGCGCGACACGGACGCTGCCGTCCGTGCGCCTCGGCGTCTCCCCGCGTGGCGCGACGGCGCTGCTGGCCGCGACGCGGGCGTGGGCGTGGCTCGCGGGCCGTGACTACGCCACACCTGACGACGTCAAAGCCTTGGCGCGGCCGTCTTTGCGGCACCGGCTAGATCTGCGGCCCGAGGCCGAACTCGAAGGCGCGACGGCCGACGGTGTGCTGGACCGCGTCCTCGCGTCCGTGCCCGTTCCTCGCTGATGGCCGTCACCGGGCGGCTCGGGCTGCTGGCGCTCCTCGCGGCGCCGGTGGTCGGCCTCCTGCTGCCCTCGTGGGCCGGGATCGGGCTGGCCGCGGCGGTGCTGTTTCTGGTGGTGGTGCTGGATCTCGTCCTCGCCGGGAGCGTGCGGCGGCTGGTGTTCGCGCGGTCCGGCGCGACGTCCGTGCGGCTGGGGGAGCCTTGCGAGGTCACGCTGACCGTCGCCAATCCCGGTGGCCGTCCGGTGCGTGCGTGGCTTCGGGACGCCTGGCCGCCCAGCGCCGGCGCGGACGACAGGCACCGCCTGACGTTGCCCGCGGGCGAACGCCGCGTCGTGACCACCCGGCTCCTGCCGACCCGGCGCGGCGACCGGACGGCGGTCCGGGTCACCGTCCGGTCGACCGGGCCGCTGGGGCTCGCGGCGCGGCAGGGGTCGCACGAGGTGCCGTGGACCGTGCGGGTGCTGCCGCCGTTCCACAGCCGCAAGCATCTGCCGTCGCGGCTGGCGCGGCTGCAGCAGCTCGACGGCCGCAACGCGGTGCTGATCCGGGGCCAGGGCACGGAATTCGACTCCCTGCGCGAGTACGTGATCGGCGACGACGTCCGGTCGATCGACTGGCGGGCCTCGGCGCGCGCGTCCGACGTCATGGTGCGGACCTGGCGTCCCGAACGCGATCGGCACGTGGTGCTGGTCCTCGACACCGGCAGGGTTTCGGCGGGCCGGGTCGGCGACGCGCCGCGGCTCGACGCGGCGATGGACGCGGCCCTGCTGCTGGCCGTGCTCGCCGCGCGGGCGGGGGATCGCGTCGACCTCCTCGCCTACGACCGTCAGGTCCGCGCCGCGGTCCAGGGCTCGTCGGATCTGTTGCCCGCCTTGGTGAACGCGATGGCGCCGCTCGAACCGTCGCTGGTCGAGACCGACGCGCGGGGGATGATCGCCGAGGTGCTGCGGCGGACCCGGCGGCGCGCGCTGGTCGTCCTGCTGACCGGCCTGGACGCGGCACCGCTGGAAGAAGGCCTGTTCCCGGTGCTGTCCAAGCTGACCTCGCGGCATCAGCTGATGATCGCCGCGGTCGCCGATCCGCGGGTCGCCGAGATGGCGGCGGGCCGGGGCGACGCGGAAGCCGTCTACGACGCGGCCGCGGCCGAGCGGGTGCTGGCCGAACGGCGCCAGGTCACCGCGCGGCTGGCGCGGCACGGGGTCGAGGTCGTCGACGCCGTGCCCGAGGAGCTGCCCCCGCGGCTGGCCGACCGCTATCTCGCGCTCAAGGCCGCCGGACGGCTGTGACGTCGAGAGCCGTCGATCGGCTCCGCCCCCTGGTGAACCGGACATCAGGAGGCACGATGGATTTCGACCGGCACTGCGCGGAGATCGTCCGGACCCGGGCGACGGAGCCGGTGCCCGACGATCAGGTCCGCCGGGAACGGGATCGGCGCGGGGCCGCAGTGACAATCCGTGGTTCGCTGACGGAACTGCTCCTGGCGCTCTACCAGCGCAAGGACGCCGAAGACGTCGTCGGTGATCTTGAGCTGTTCAAGCTGTGGCAGACCCACGTGCGGTTCGGCTGAACCCGATCGTGTGGTGCCGGTTGGCGGCGGATGTCGCGGGCGGTTAGCTCGGAAGGAGATCCAGACCGACACGATAGGGGTCCGGCTTGCGCAAGGTCGTGCTGTTCTTCGCGATGCTCCCGATGACGCTGCTCGCGTCACCCGCCTCCGCACAACCCGCCGGGACCCCGGTCTACCTCGCCGACGGCGGCGGGAACATCTCCTTGGCCGCGGCCGACGGCAAACCCGTCCTCGCCGACGCGAAGGACGCCGGCGCGCGGTGGGTGTACGACAAGGCGGCGCTCTCGTACAAACACGTCCCGAGTGGACAGTGCCTGGCGGCGATCAGCCCGGTGGACGGGATCGGCGTCAAACTCGTGGCGTGCGACGGCAAGGACCGCTACCAGCAGTGGCGCCGCAACGCCGGGCTGCCCGGGCTGGTGCTGCTGGCGAACGTCGCGACCGCTCGCTGCCTCACCGCGGAGGCGCCGGCCACCGGGGCGCGGCTGTATCAGGAGGTCTGCTCGCTGCCCGGGCTGTCCAACACCTGGGCGGCCGGGGTGCGGACGCTCGCGATCCTGTCCGGCAACGGGCAGCGGCTGTCGTCGAAGACGCCGGGGCAGCCGTTCGTGGTGCGCGTGATCGGGGAGAACGGCCAGCCCGCGGCCGACGTGCCGGTGAACTTCTTCGTGCGCGCGGCGCGGCCGAAGAACGTGCTGGTCTTCGAAGGCGGCGCAGAGACGGCGACGGCCAAGACCGGCGCCGACGGTTCGGCGACCAGCCCGAAGATCGTCCTGACCGAACCCGGCGAATTCGAGATCCGGTTCACCGGGAGCGCGGGCCTGGAGGACGGGAACAGCATCACCTTCGAGGGCAGCTGCACCTGCTGAAGGGGCTGTGGCCGAGTGGGTCGTGAGTGGCGATTCGGGTTAGGGCCAAGGTTGTCTTTGGCACCTGCTGGATCTGGCCACGGCTGATCGAAGGTCAAGTCCGTGAAGGCCTCCTTCCCCCGGCTCAGCCGAGGAAACTCGACCTTCACTCAGGGGACTGACTGTGTGGATTTTGGTGCGTTGGATGCACCGAAATCCACACAGTCCCGCGTGGCCGGTCCAGTCGTGTAGGGGTGTGTGGAAATAGGGACGTTGAACGTCCCTGTTTCCACACACCCCTCACCCTCAGTGACACCTCGCGCTCGTCTACGAGGCGAGGGTGTGAAGGGCGAGTTTCCTCGGCTGAGCCGAGGGAAGGGGGCCTTCACGGGCTTGCCACGTGGCCCACGCGGACTCGGCGCCCTCCCCTTCAGCCCTAGGCCACCAGCGCGAAGCTGGAGTAGTACTCGCCCGACGGGTCCCGCGAGCCGCTCCGGTCGGGGCTGACCTCGGCGCCGACCCAGCCCTGGAACGCGCCCGCGTCGTCGATCACCTGAAGCAGCGGGCGGACGTGGCTGTTGCCGAGGTAACAACCGTTGTAGGACAGGCATTCGCACCAGAACTCGTAGCTGTTGCGCCGTCCGCCGAAGGCGTCGCTCAGGTAGTAGAACCGCCTGTCCCCGGTGTCGATGATCTTCTGCGCGCACGCCGCGTGCCCGGGACCGGCGGGGCAGCAGGACGACGGGTCGCAGCCGGAGTCGTACTGCACGAACCCGAGACACGAGCCGTCGTCGCAGTTGTTCCATCCCGGGCCGACGCCGAGGGCGCCGCTGCTTCCCCTGGTCCAGTTGGTGATCGCGCGTCGGTTCACGCCCTGCCCTTCGAGCAGGTACGACCGCTGGGTCGCGCGGACCGAGCTCATCGGGGCCTTGCTGGTCTGCGCGAGGGAGGCGTTGCTGCCGTAGGCGATGCCGCTGCTGATCGAGTAGTTGTCGCCGACCAGCGACATGCGGCCGAGGCCCGGTCGCGTCTCCGAAACCGCCCACGTCTCGGTGAGGTTCACCGGCGTGGTCGTGCCGTCGACGGTGCTGCTGGTCCAGGTGATGGCCACCTGCCCGGAATTCTGGGAGTAGGTGCCGGTGAAGTGACCGTTCGGCTCGCCGGTGAAGCCCGGCGCGGTCTTGATCGGACAGTTGTTGCGGGGATTGGACCCCGGCGCCCAGTCGCCGCAGTAGTAGACGTCACCGCTGTTGACCGGAGCGGGGAAGTCGGCCTGGTTCCAGGTCCAGAAATTGTGCGTGACGGTGTTGCCCGCCGGATCGAACACGAGATAACCGAGCCGGACGTAGTTGCGGTCGGCGTCGGTGCGGAATCCGCCGACGCTCACCACCCAGTTCTGTTTGCCCGAAGGCGCGGAGGCGGTTTTGGCCTGCGAGGCGCCGACGAGAAGTGTCGAGGCGAGTACGGACACGACGACTATCGCGAATACGCGTAAACGTTTTCTCCCCATGGGAGGAGCTAACCAGGTCAGCCCGCTTCCGGTCGAGAATCTCCAGCGTATCGCCAGTCGACATCACCCACTTCGCCCGCTTTCGCGGCCCGGCGCCCGACAATGAACACGTAGAGTAGAAACGCGACCTCGGCGATTACTCCGATTCCGATGCGGGCCCAGGTCGGCAGGCCTGACGGCGTCACGAAACCCTCGATCACGCCGGAGATCAGCAGCACCACGGTCAGCCCCAGCGCCATCACCACGACCGAGCGCCCCTGCTCGCCGAGCGCCTTCGTCCGGGAACGGCGTCCCGGGTCGATGACCGTCCAGCCGAGCTTCAGCCCCGTCCCGGCCGCGACGAACACCGCCGTCAGCTCCAGCAGACCGTGCGGCAGGATCAGGCCGAAGAACACGTCGAGCCGCCCGGCCGACGACATCAGCGCCGCGCCGATCGCGAGGTTCAGCGAGTTCGCCCAGAGCGCGTAGATCACCGGGAGGCCCAGCACCACGCCGAGGAACAGGCAGGTCGCGGCCACCCACGCGTTGTTGGTCCAGACGCGCGCGGCGAACGAGCCCGCGGGGTCGGACGAGTAGTACGTCTCGTACTTCCCGCCGGGCGCTGTCAGGTCCTTGAACTCCTCGGGCGAGGCCAGCGACGCCAGCACCTGCGGGTCACCGGCGATCCACACCGCCGCGATCGCCATCACCGCGATCGACACCGCCGCCGACGCCAGCCACCAGCGTCTGCTCAGGTACAGCGCCGCGGGGAACCGCTGGGTGAAGAACAGCCCGACCTCGCGCCAGGCGGGGCTGTGCGAACCGGTGACGGCCGAGCGGGCCTTCGCGACCAGCCCGGACAGGTGGGCGACGAGCACGGGATCGGGTGCGACCGAGCGGATGATCGAAAGATGCGTCGCGACGCGCTGGTACAGCGTCACCAGCTCGTCGGCGTCCGGTCCGCTGAGCTTCCCGGCGCGGCCGACGAGCTCACGCAGCCGGTTCCATTCGGCCTGGTGCGCGGCGACGAACACGTCCACGTCCAACTCGGAGCCCTCCCGGGGATCGTCTTTGGTCGCCCAGCCTATTCGTCACTACGCTTGCCGCGTGGAACAAGAGTCCGATCTCGTCACCGGCGAGGCCGTCGTCCTGGACGTGCGCGCGGCGAAGCTGGCCAGCCGCGGGCTCGCCATGATGATCGACGTCGCCCTTCAGCTGATCGTGCTGTTCATCGCGGTGCTGGTCCTGAGCCAGGTCGCCGTGTTCGGTGACGAGGCGCTGGCGCTGACCCTGTTCCTGGTGACCCTCGTGCTGATCATGGTCGGCTACCCGGTGATCTTCGAGACACTGAGCCGCGGGCGCAGCCTCGGGAAGATGGCGCTCGGCCTGCGGGTGGTCCGCACCGACGGCGGCCCGGTCCGGTTCCGGCACGCGCTGGTCCGCGGGCTCGCCGGGTTCTTCGTCGACTTCTGGGCGCTGGGCCTGCTCGGTGTGGTGGCGGTGGTCACGTCGCTGCTGTCGCCCGACGGCCGCCGCGTCGGCGACTACCTCGCCGGCACCCTGGTGATCCGGGAACGCATGCCCGCATCCAGGACGCCGTACGTCGGGATGCCGCCGCAGCTGGCGTACTGGGCTTCGCAGCTGGATCTGACCCGGCTGCCGAACGACCTCGCGCTGGCCGTCCGCCAGTATCTGAGCCGCACGAGCGAGCTTCGGCCCGAAGCGGCCGAGGCGCTCGGATACGGGCTCGCGCAGCAGGTCGCCGAGATGATCGGGGCGCCGGTGCCGCCGGGGGTTCCGTCGTGGGCGTACCTGTCGGCCGTGCTGGCGGAGCGACGGCAACGGGACCAGGCGAAGTTGCAGCCTGCCGTCCAGTACGGACAGCCTGCCCCGGTCGCGCAGTACGCGCCTCCCGCGCAGTACACACAGCCTGCGCAGTACTTGCCGCAAGCTCAGCCGTATCCGCAGGCTGCCGCTCCTCCGCAGGCTGCCGCTCCCGCACCGGTCACCCCTCCGGAACCGGTCACCCCACCGGAACCGGTCACCCCTCCGGAACCGGAAAACCCCTTCACCCCACCAAGCTGACCCTGCGAATGCGCGTGAAGGCCCCCTTCCCTCGGCTCAGCCGAGGGAAGGGGGCCTTCACGCGCAATGGGTACCGGAGCGCGTCAGGACACGTCGGAGGACTTCGCCGCCCACGTGTTGCACTCGAACATCCGGTTCTTCTGCGCGCCGTGCTGCCACCACGAGACCGCGTGCGCGTCTGAGCCGTGGTCGCGCGGGCCGCCGTTGTGGTCGCCGCGGTCCTGGGTCTGCCAGGCGTCGCGGTACATCGCCTGGTCGACCGAGCCGCCGCGGCCCACCGTCGAGCCGAGGAACGTCCCGGACAGGCACTGCGCCGAAAGCTCGTTGCGCCGCGACATCTCCAGGCCCGCCGCCGAGTCGGTGCCCGCTTCGTACCGCGCGTCCCAGTAGGCCTCCGAAATACCGGAAAGCGCCTGGATGTGGTGCGCGTACTCGTGGGCGAAGACGGCCAGATAGACCCCGGGCCGGTTGCCGTACTGGTTGGGCTGAAGGCCCTCGTACGGCATGTACAGCGTCTCGTTCTGCGAGCAGTAGAACGCCGCCACGTTCCCGCCGCTGGCGTCACCGCACGGGCTCGACCAGTTCTTGCCGGACGGGTACTTCACGGTCGGCACCCGGAACGGCAGGTTCGTGTAGCTCATGACCTGTTGCCAGACACTGTCCAGGCAGGGCCGCGCGCTTTCGAAGAACGCGGCCGACGCGTCCGGGTTGGTCGCCCAGCGCGAGAGGTTGCACGCCTGGTTCGGCAGGCCGACCTTGTTGTCCAGCCACAGCGGGTTGTCCGCCAGCTTGTGGTGTGGTTGCGGGCCGGACGGGGCGCGGCTGGCCGAGGTCTCCCGGGTCGAGCCCGCCGACGTCTCCCGCGAGGCGGTCGAATCGCGCGACGTGCCGGTGGTCGTCGTCGACGTGTCGCTGGACGTGGTGGTCGTGTAGTCCGAAGACGACGTCGTCGGGTACGACGAATAGCTCGAATACCCGGCGTCCGCGACGTGCTTCGAGCCGCCGTTCGCGATGGTGATCACCATGAGCAGCCCGCCGAGCACGGCCATCACGGCCACGATCGCGACCGCGGCGATGACACCACCGTTCGACTTCTTCGCGCGATAGCCCCCGTAAGGAGCGAACGCGGGCTGAGCGAACCGCGGACCGTACGGAAGCTGCGGCGGACCGACGGCACCGGGCTGGAACGGGACCGGTGCGCCGATCTGCGGCGGCGGCAGGGGAGCCGCGCCCGGCGGGGGCAGCGGCATCCCGCCGCTCGGCGGGCCCGGCCGGAACGGCGGCGGGATCGGCGTCGGCTGCGAGATCGGCGGGCGACCGGGACCCGGCGGCCGGTGACCGGGGCCCGGCTGCCCGGGACGGCCGGGCGGCGTCTGGCCACCGGGGCCGGGCCGGTTCGGCGGCGGCACCGGCGGCCTGCCCTGCGGACCGCCTCGCGGCGGCAGCGGGCGAGCGCCCGGAGGCGGGAGTGGACGGCCACCCTGAGGCGGCCGAGGCGGCCCCGGCGGCCCCGGTTGTCCCGGAGGTGGCGGAGTCGGCCGGCGCCGCGGGTCAGGCGGGCCGGGCGGCTGGTGGTTCATCGAGTGGATCCCCCATGCGGTTCGGCAACGCCGTTCGCCCAGGTAGCGGATTCGGCGTTTCGGCGGTCAGCATAGATCGGCTGCCCTAGAGTGTGTGGCTGTGTTGACGAAATGGGGGACGGCGATCGTGGCCGTCGCGGCGAGCTCGGCCTTGATGGCCCCGCCGTCGGATACGAATGTGCCGGAGGCGCCCGAAGCGGGCCCTTCGCTGACGAACGCGCCGCAGCTGCCGAAGCCGCCGCCGCTCGGCGCGCGCGGCCAGCTCGGGCTGCTCCAGCCACCGAGCGGTGCGGCCGCGAACGTCGCGGTGAAGGTGGAACGCGACGGTTCGGTGTCGATCACCGAGCAGGTGACCGTCCCGGGTGGACAGCACCTGGTGCGCCGGATCCCGTTGAAGGTTCCCGCAGGTGAGGAGCAGGATCGCGTCTACGCGGTCCGCGACGTCTCGGTCGAGGGCGCGGGCAAGACCGAGTCGAACGGCGAGCAGCTGGTCGCCACCTTCGACGGCGGCGCGTCCACCCTCAAGTACAAAGTGGACGGGGCGGTCGCGGACGTCAACGGCGCGCAGCAGGTGCGCTGGCAGGTCGCGAGCGGCTGGGACGGCGAACTGTCCCGGGTGTCCGCCTCGTTCAGCGCGCCGACGCGCGAAATGCCCACAGTGGACTGTTTCGCCGGGCCGCTCGGGTCGGACAAGCAGTGCTCGCTCGCGGAGACCGACCACAGCGGTGTCGTCCGCATCGAGCAGGACAAACTCGCGGCGGGCGAGCGGGTCGACCTCGCCGTCCAGCTCCCGGCGGGCACCGTGCCCGCGAACGCGCGCTTCGAGCAGATCGCCTCGGTCGGCGGCGCGTTCGCCCTCACGACCCTCGTCGGCATCGGTTTCGGCGCGCTGGCGCTGTTCCTGATCCTCGGCGCGCTGGTCGTCCTGTTCCTGCGACGCCGTGACAAGGGCGCGCTCACCGCGGGCACCGGGCCGGTCGACGTCCTCATGCGCGAAGGCGACAGGGTCTCCTTCGCCTCACCCGACGGTGTCCTGCCCGGCCAGGTCGGCACGGTCGTCGACGGGACGGTCGACGTCGTGGACGTCAGCGGCACGGTGGTCGACCTCGCGGTCCGCAACTACCTGTGGATCTCCGAGGTCCGGGGCGTCGGCACCGTCGACTGGCAGATCGCCCGCCGCAACGCGCCGGACGAGCACCTCGTCGCCTTCGAACGCGAGATCTACACCGCGATCCTGCCCGAGGGCACCGATTCCGTGCTGCTGTCGGAACTCCGCGGCCGCGGCACCGTCGACCTCCGCGTCGCCGGTGAGGCGATGTACGCGGACGTGGTGGGCAAGGGCTGGTTCTCCCGCCGTCCGGACAAGGGCAGGAGCAAGCTCACCCTGGCCGGGATCGGCCTGGTCGTGCTCGGCCTCGTGGGCACCGCGGTCCTCACGTTCACCGCCGGGCACGCGCTGCTCGGCGTCGCGGTCGCGCTCGCCGGGGTCGCCACGCTGCTGGGTGCTTCGTGGGTGCCGCCGCGTACTTCGCGCGGCAGGCGTCTGGTCGGCCAGGTGCGCGGGCTGCTCGAATACCTGCACACCGTCAAGGTCGACGCGATTCCGTTGGCGGACCGGGAAATGGTGTTCTCGCGGTCGCTGCCGTACGCCGTCGTGCTCGGCGACACCGAACACTGGCTCCGGACGTTCGAGGGGCTCGACCCGTCGGCGGACGGTTCGGCCGGGCTGTACTGGTTCGGTGGCCTCGAAGGCGACCGGGACCTGCGCCGGTTCGCCGCGCACCTGCCGTCGTTCCTGTCCGCTTTGGATGGTCTGCTCGCCGAATCCGGGCATCTGCGCTCGATCCGCCCGGAACCGGTCCCCGCCTGACGTGAACACTCGCAATTCGTCCTCTGGATGCGGTAGTTGCCCGCGCAAGTACCGCACTCAGAGGACTAAACGCGTTCTACCGCTGGCGCTTGTCCTGGTCGCGCTGGGGGTGCTGGGCGCGGCGCCGGCGCCGGCGCGGGCGCAAGGGGAACCGCAGCTGCCGTCGCTGCCGAACAGTGCGGAGATCTCGCTCAAGGTGGAGCGTGACGGCGCGCTGTCGGTCGTCGAGGCGGTGTCCGTGCCGAGCGAGGGATCGATGACGCGCCGGATCCCGCTCCGCACGGCGGCCCCGCGCGACCGCGACCGGATCATCGGCATCCGCGACGTCGTCATCGAGGGCGCGGGCAGCTCCGAACTGACCGACGACGAGTTCACCGTCAAGCTCAAGGGCGGTACCTCGGTCGTCCGGTACACAGTGGACGGTGTGGTCAGCGAGGGCGACGGCCTGACGCGGGTCGGCTGGCAGCTCGCGGGAGGCTGGGACAGCCGTCTCGAACTCGTGCGCGCGAGCTTCGCCGCGCCGTCCGTCCCGAACGCGGTCACCTGCTACGCCGGTCCCGAGGGATCGCGCGCGCACTGCGGGACCGCTCAGATCGCGCATTCCGGGCTGACCCGGTTCAGCCAGCAGAACCTCGCGGCCGGGCAGCGGATGGAGATCTCGGTCGAGCTGCCCGGCGGCACCGTCCCGGCGAACGCGCGGCTGGAGCCGTCGAAGACCTTCGCCGGAGCCTTCGTGCTCACCGCCCCGGTCGGCTGGGCTTGGGGCGGCTTCGCGCTCGCGCTGGTCGTGGCCGCCGTCGCGCTGGCTCTGCTGCGAAGGCGGGACGAGCACCCCGGCGGCGCGCTCCCGGTCCGGCTGCTCACCGGGAAGGACGACCAGGCCGCGTTCGCCTCGCCCGACGGCGTGCTGCCGGGACAGGTCGGAACCGTTCTCTCGGGGCGTGCCGACGCCGTCGATCTCGCGGCGACGGTCGTCGATCTCGCGGTCCGGAACTACCTCTGGGTGAGCGAGGAGCCGGGTGAGCTGACCGGCTGGCGGCTCGTCCGCCGCAACCCGCCGGACGAGCAGCTGACCGCCTTCGAACGCGCGGTGTTCGACGCCCTGCTGCCGGACGAGCGGGAGTCGGTGCTGCTGTCGGAGGTCCAGTCCGCGCGGATCGGGATCGAAACGGTGCGGGACGCGCTGGACGACGGCGTGACCGGACGCGGCTGGCACTCGCGGCTGCCCGGCAAGCTCGCCCGCGTCGGCCTGCGGATCTGCTTCTACGGGTTGTTCCTCACCGTCCTGCTGGCGCTGACCGTCGGGTATGCCCAGCTCGGGCTGATCGTCGTCGCCGCCGGAGCCGTACTCGCCGTCGCCGCCCGGTGGCTGCCGGTGCGCACGGGCGCGGGCGTCACGCTGCACCGGCGGCTGCTCGGCGTCCGTGACGTGCTGCTCGGGACCAAGGCGCAGGCCGTCCCGAAGCTCGAACGCGAGGTGCTCCTTTCGCGGGTGCTGCCCTACGCGCTCGCTCTCGGCGAACAAGAACAGTGGCTCGCCGGATTCGCCGCGCTCAAGGGTCCGCCCAAGATCTACTGGTACGGCAAGGAAGTCGTCGGCGAAGTGGAGTTCGCGCGGGTGAGCGACTTCACCGCCGCACTAGTGGGAACCTTCGCCGCGACCCGCCAGGGCCGTCGCCTGGAGGCCTGACTAGCCCGTAGGGTGGTGGTCATGGCCGATCCCGAGCTTGTCCGATTCACCCTCGACAACGGTCTGCGCGTGGTGCTCGCGCCCGACGCGACCGCTCCGGTGGTGGGTGTCAGCGTCCACTACGACGTGGGCTTCCGTTCCGAGCCCGAAGGGCGCACCGGTTTCGCGCACCTCTTCGAGCATTTGATGTTCCAGGGGAGCGAGAGCCTGGAGAAGCTCGCGCACTTCCGGTACGTCCAGTCGAGTGGTGGCAGCTTCAACGGTTCCACCCATCCGGACTACACGGACTACTTCGAGGTCCTCCCCGCCGCGGCTCTGGAGCGCGCCCTGTTCCTCGAAGCGGACAGGATGCGGGCGCCGAAGCTGACGCAGGAGAACCTGGCCAACCAGATCGACGTGGTCAAGGAGGAGATCCGCCTCAACGTGCTGAACCGGCCGTACGGCGGGTTCCCGTGGATCACCCTCCCGCCGGTGCTGTACTCCACGTTCCCCAACGCGCACAACGGATACGGCGGTTTCGAGGACCTCGAGCAGGCCACCCTGGACGACTGTGCGGCCTTCTTCGACACCTACTACTCGCCCGCGAACGCGGTGCTGACCGTCGCCGGTGACTTCACCGTCGAGCAGGCCCGCGAGCTGATCGAGAAGCACTTCGGCGACGTGCCGCACCGGCCCGCGCCGCAGCGTCCCTCGTTCGCCGAGCCCGCCCCCGAAGGCGAGCTGCGCGGCGAGCAGATCGACCCGCACGCCCCGCTGCCCGCGGTCGGCGTCGGCTACCGCATGCCGGACCCGATCAACGACCTCGACGGCTACCTGGCGAACCTCGTGCTCGCCGGCGTGCTGACCGACGGCGACGGCTCCCGGCTGCAGCAGCGCCTGGTGCACCGCGAGCCGCTGGTCGTCGACATCGGCGCGGGCGCCGGGCTGTTCGGCCCGTTCGAGGCCCGCGACCCGGACACGTTCACCATCACCGCGATCCACCCGCACGAGGTGAGCACCGAGCAGGTCCTCGCCGCGCTGGACGAGGAACTGGAGAAGCTGGCGGCCACGCCGCCGGAGGACCAGGAACTGAAGAAGGTCACCGCGCGCTGGGCCGCGAGCCTGCACTCCGAGCACGACAAGCTGGTGTCCCGCACGCTGGCCCTCGGCTCGTTCGAGCTGCTGTACGGCGACGCGTCGCTGGTGTACCGGCTGGCCGAGAAGATGTCGGCCGTCACCGCGGAAGCCGTTTCGGCGGCGGCGAAGGCGCTGCGGCCGGACTCGCGCGCTGTCCTCGTCGTCCGCCCCGGCAAGGGAGCCAGTGGATCCGCAGAGCAGGAAGGCACCGAGCAGTGAGCGCACCGCACCGCACCGCCGAAGAGATCGGCCGCACGGCCGCCGGGCCGCGTCCGGTCCCGTCGCTGGGGACGCAGCGCGCCGCCGCCGATCTGTCCCATGTGGACACCACGCTGAGCAACGGGCTCCGCGTGCTCGCCGTCCGCAAGGCCACCGTGCCGCTGGTCGAGCTGCGGGTCTGGATCCCGTTCGCCGGTGACGACAAGCTGCACCCGGCGACCGCCGAGGTGCTGGCCGAGACCCTGCTGACCGGCACCGCCCGCCGCGACCGCATCGAGATCGACGCGGATCTGGCGCTGATCGGCGGTGACCTCGCCTCCGGTGTCGACCCGGAGCGCCTGGCCATCACCGGTACCTCGCTGGCCGACGGCCTGCCGACGATGCTCGAGGTCCTCGCCGACGCGCTCACCGGCGCGTCGTACGCGGACGCCGAGGTCGAACGGGAACGCGAGCGGCTCATCGAGCGGATCGCCGTCTCCCGGACGCAGCCGCGGACGATCGCCCGCGAGGCGCTGCAGAAGCACCGCTACGGCGACCACCCCGCCGTGCGCGAGGTGCCGCAGGCCGAGGATGTCGCGGTCGTGACGCCGGAACAGGTGCGCGCGCTGCACCGGGCTTCGGTGCTGCCGCGGGGATCCGTGCTGGTGCTCGTCGGCGACATCGACCCGGAGACCGTGATCGGCGACCTGGAGAAGGCGCTCGGCGGCTGGGCCTCGGACCGGTCCGCCGTCCGCCTGCCCGTGCTGCCCGACCTCACCGGCGGCAACGTCCTGCTGGTGCCGCGGGCCGGTGCCGTGCAGTCGCAGATCCGGCTGTCCGCGCAGTCCGTGTCCCGCACGGACCCGCGGTACCCCGCGCTGCAGCTGGCGAACCTCGCCTACGGCGGGTACTTCTCGTCGCGGCTGGTCGAGAACATCCGTGAGGACAAGGGTTACACCTACAGCGCGCACTCCGGGTTCGAGTTCACCGACCAGACCGCTGTGGTGAACGTCGACGCGGACACCGCGACCGACGCGACCGCGGCCGCGCTGCTGGAGACCCGGTACGAGCTGGCCAGGCTCGGTCTCGTGCCGCCGACCGCCGACGAGGTCGAGTCGGTGCGGCAGTACGCGATCGGTTCGCTGGTCACGGCGGCGTCGTCGCAGGGCGGCCTGGCCGCGCAGCTGGCCGCGCTCGCCGCGACCGGACTGGGCGCCGAATGGCTCGCCGGGCACCCGGCCCGGCTCGCCGCGGTCACCGCCGAGGACGTGGCGAACGCCGCGCTGGAGTTCTTCGCGCCCAAGCGGTTCACGGGGGTCGTCGTCGGCGACGCCGACGTCCTCGCACCGAAGCTGACGGCGCTGGGCGACGTGACCGTCGGGGAGCCTGCTTGATGGAGAGGCCGTTCGGGTTGGGGGCGCTCCCGACGCTTTCGCGCTCCATGGCGGACCGTCAGGAATCCTTGCGCACCAACCCGGACAGGCTCGTCACGCGCTGGGCAGACGCCCGGGTCGTGCTGCTCGACGAGCACGCGCGCACCCCGGTCGTGGAAGGTTCCGGCGCGCTCGCGACCCGCAAGACGCAGGACTTCGGCACCGAGCCGCCCGCCGACGCGGTCTTCCTGGGGGAGTGGCAGGGCACCGACTTCTGGTCGCTGCCCGGCCGTCCCGCGGGGGAGACCGAGACCGTCGAGATGGCGGGCAGCTGGGGCGTCGTCGAAGAGGTCCCGCGGCACGAAGGCGAGATCTGGGTCGACCTGCGCGGCTACGGCGACCTGCTCGACGACGTGTCGGCGGGGCTGTTCACCACCGCGCAGGCGCTGCGGAACTGGCGCCGGCAGGCGAAGTTCTGCGCGCGCTGCGGAAGCGAGACCGAACTGGTCCAGCTGGGCTGGGCGAGCAGGTGCACGGGCTGCGGCCGGGAGGAGTATCCGCGCACCGACCCGGCGGTGATCTGCCTCGTGCACGACGACGCCGGTGTCAACGGCGAGCATGTCCTGCTGGCGCGGCAGCCGATCTGGCCGCCGGACCGGTACTCGATCCTCGCCGGTTTCGTCGAGTCGGGGGAGTCGCTCGAAGGCTGTGTCGAGCGGGAGATCCGCGAAGAGGTCGGCGTCGAGGTGCGCGATGTGCGGTATCTCGGCAGCCAGCCGTGGCCGTTCCCGCGGTCGATCATGCTCGGCTTCACCGCGCGGGCCGACATCTCCGCTCCGCTGGTCCCCGCGGAAGGCGAGATCGAAGAGGCGTTCTGGGTTTCGCGCGAGGAGGTGCGGGCCGCGTTCGCGAACAGCCAGCTGCGGAACGCGGGCGCCGTGCCGACCCCGATCGCCGGTGGCACCCGGCAGCTGGTGCTGCCGGGGAACTCGTCCATCGCGCGCGTGATGCTGGCGGCCTGGGCCGGCGTCTGATCCGAAGTGCTGAAGGGCGCTTTCCCCGCATGCGATGCGGGGAAAGCGCCCTTCGCCGCTTCAGATGCGGGCAAAGTCCCCTTCGGCCCCTGGGCCGGTCCGTGAAGGCCTCCTTCACTACCTTCGCGGTCGCCACGTTCGCCCATTCGCACCAACAGTCACAGCGGATGCGCGTGAAGGCCCCCTTCCCTCGGCTCAGCCGAGTGAAGGGGGCCTTCACGCGCTTCAGGTAGGTGGGTGTGGCGGTGGCGCCGCTTTCTGGCGGGCAACGGTGGGGCGGGCGAATCGACCGACAGGCGTCAAAGTCTTGGCGAAGGTTGGTGATTCGCCCACGAGGCGGCGAAGTGCCCGCTATTCTCCTGCTGTCCGATTTCCGGACTTTCATATCGGAAACACTGGGGAAAACATGAAGAACACCTTGCGGCGGTTCGCCGTCGCCGGAGCCGCTGTCGCGGCCTTCGTTTCGTTCAGCGTCGCGAACGCGGGAGCGGCACAGGCCTCGGACTACGAGTACTTCAATTCGTACCCGAACGAAGGGGATTGCCGGATCACCGGCAACCATGGCCGGGTCGCCGGAGACTGGGAGGGCTGGTACTGCGAGCCCTCTCCCTCGATCCCCTGGGTGTGGGACCTGTACGTGCAGCCCAACTTCTGATCAACGCGTAGCCGAAGGGTCGCTCAGGAACTCCTGAGCGGCCCTTCGTCGTCTGACGCGGACCACTCGCCAGGCAGGTCCGCAGCGTGAACACCCTTCGCACCGGTACGCGTACCCGCTGTGCGGGACACCTCAAGCGTTACCTCCCCGTTTCCCGGCGCCGTTGACGGCTGTGGTTCGGCTCACTACAGTCCCCGGAAACCGTCTGTAAAGTTTCCTAACGAACTCGGGAGCGAGTCCAAGTGCGAGCCGGCAGTCCGCGAATGCTGCGCGAGATCAACGATCGCGCGGCCATCGAGGTCCTCCTCAGGGAGGGCCCGCTGACGCGCTCCGAACTCGAGGTCGCGATCGGCCTGTCGAAGCCCGCGACGGCGCAACTGCTCACGCGCCTCGAACAGGACGACGTCGTCACCAAGGCCGGCGTCCGCGGCGGGGGCCGGGGCCCGAGGGCCCAGCTCTGGGAGGTCAACGGCGGCGTCGCCTACGTCGCGGCCGTCGACCTGACGCCGCAGGTGGCCGACTTCGTCGTCTCCGACGTCACCGGCGCGGTGCTCGCCGAGTACCAGGTCCCGCTGCCGGTCCACGAGGGCGCGGACGTCGTCGGCACCTTCGGCACGGCGCTCACCCACGTCGCCACCGAAGCCGGGCTCGCCATCGGCGACCTCCGCCGCGTCGTGATCGGTGCGCAAGGCGCCTTCGATCCGCGCACCGGCCTGCTCTCCTCGGCGCCGCACATCCCCGGCTGGCTCGGGTTCGACGTGCCGAGCAGGCTCAGCGAGGAACTCGGCGTCGAGGTCACCATCGAGAACGATGTCAACCTCGTCGCGATCGTCGAAATGACGGTCGGCCAGGCCGTCGGGCTCGACGACTTCGTGATGATCTGGCTCAGCGACGGCGTCGGCGGCGCGGTGGTGGTCGGCCGCAGCCTGTTGCGCGGCGCGACCGGCGGTGGCGGCGAGATCGACTGGATGCGGGTTCCCGATCCGGTTTCCGTTGCCAGGCAGGATGAAAAGCCCCGCGCCGGAGACCGTTTCGGTGACCTCGTCGCGTCGCCCGCCGTCGTCCGGCTGGCCGCCGCGCACGGTATCGAGGCCGAGACCGGTGCGGACGCCGTCGCCAAGGCCCGCGAAACCGGCAACGAACCCTTCCTCGACGACCTCGCCCGCCGTGTCGCGGGCGGAGCGGCAGGCCTCATCGCGGTCGTCGACCCCGAACTCGTGCTCCTTTCCGGTGACACCAGCCGTGCCGGTGGCGACGAATTCGCCGCCCTGGTCGCGAAAAGGCTGCACGAGCTCGTCCTGCCCCGTACCCCGGTCGGGGTCGCTTCGGTGCAGGGCAACGCGGTCCGCGCGGGCGCGCTCCAATCGGCGCTCGCCACGGTCCGCAGGGACGTCTTCGGCGTCAACACCCCTTCGCTCCTCGGGCCCGGGCGGTCCGGGGCGGGAGAGCCGAACCCGATCGTGGCTATCCCGGATTCACGAACAGAACCACCGTCTCCCGCCCCAACCAACTAGGAGGAGGGTCATGAGTTCCACGACCCAGGTTCGGAGAAGTGGCCGCCGTTGGCGCGGCTCGATAGTGCTCGGCGCGGTCACCGTCGCCGCACTGGTGTCCGCTTGTTCGGGCGCCGCAAGCGGCCCGAAAGACGGGGCGGGTGACGCGGCGGCCGCCCCCGCCGCGGACGCGAAGCTCACGCTGACCGTCTACAGCAAGTTCACCGACCGCGAGTACAACGTGGTCACCGCCGGGCTGAACAAGCTCAAGGCGAAGTTCCCGAACATCGAGATCAAGCACGAAGGCCAGCAGGACGACGACAAGATCACCCAGTCGATCCGCGGTGGCAACCCGCCGGACGTGGCGATCTCGTTCTTCACCGACAACCTCGGCGCGTGGTGTTCCACGGGCAGCTTCCAGGATCTCAAGCCCTACATCGACCGCGACAAGATCGATCTGAACCAGATCCCCGACGCGGTCCGCAGCTACACCGAGTACCAGGGCAAGCGCTGCGCCATGCCGCTGCTCGCCGACGTCTACGGCTTCTACTACAACAAGGACATGTTCGCGGCGAAGGGCATCACGTCGCCGCCGAAGACGACCTCGGAACTGTTCGAGGCCACCAAGAAGCTGACCGAATTCAACCCGGACGGCTCGATCAAGGTCGCCGGCTTCCTGCCGTCGATGCCGTTCTACGCCAACTACGCGCAGTACTGGGCCCCGAACTTCGGCGCCACCTACCTCGGTCCGGACGGGCAGTCCCACCTGGCCGACAGCCCCGAGTGGAAGGCGATGTTCGACTTCCAGAAGCAGCTCGTCGACTTCTACGGCGGCCACGCGAAGGTCGAACAGTTCAAGGCCGGTCTCGGCGAGGAGTACTCGGCCGACCACGGTTTCCAGCGCGGCAAGCTCGCAATGATGATCGACGGCGAGTACCGCACCGCGTTCATCAAAGACCAGGCGCCGGACCTGAAGTTCGCGACCGCGGCCCCGCCGGTGCTCGACAGCAAGCCGGACCGCTACGGCGGCGCGTTCACCACGGGCACGATCATCGCGATCCCCAAGGGCGCCAAGAACCCCGGCGCGGCTTGGGAACTGATCAAGCAGGTCACCCTCGACACCTCGACGCTGGTCGAGCTGTCGAACGGGCTCAAGAACGTGCCGAGCACCAAGGCCGCGCTGACCGACCCGAAGCTCGAGGTCACGCCCGAGTTCAAGACGTTCCTCGACCTGTACAACGGCGGGAAGCTGCTGCCCAACCCGTCGACCCCGATCGGCGACGCGCACCTCAAGGCCGTCAACGACTTCGCGGAGAAGTGGCAGGCGGGCAACATCCCCGACATGGCCGCGGGCCTCAAGCAGGTCGACGCTCAGATCAACGACGAGCTGGCCCAGAAGCGCGCCGGCGGCTGATCGCATGACATCGACCCTGGATTCCAGGGCGGTCGCCTCCCCTTCCGCGTCCACCCGGACGCGGAAGGGGAACGCAGCGCGCCGCCGTCGCACGGTCTTCTACTTCATCGCACCGGCGATGCTCGGGTTCCTGATCTTCTTCGGCTACCCGCTGATCGCCACGGTGTACTACTCGTTCACCCGCTACGACCTGATCAACGCGCCGGAGTTCGTCGGCTTCGACAACTACATCCGGATGTTCACCAGCGAACCGCTGGTCGGCACCGCCGCGTACAACACGCTGTGGCTGGTGATCGTCCTGACGTTCTGCCGGGTCGTGTTCGCCCTCGGCACGGCGTCGATCATCTCCCGGCTGAAGTCGGGCGTCGGCCTGGTGCGGACGCTCTGCTACCTGCCTTCGCTGGCCCCGCCCGCCGCGGCGACCCTGGCGTTCGTGTTCCTGTTCAACCCGGAATACGGCCCGGTCAACGCGTTCCTGAGCGCGGTCGGCATCGACGGCGGCCTGTGGTTCAACGACCCGGCGATGTCGAAGCCCGCGCTGACCCTGCTGGTGATGTGGGGTTCGGGCGAGCTGATGATCATCATCCTGGCCGCGCTGCTCGACGTCCCGCAGGAGCAGTACGAGGCCGCCGAGCTCGACGGCGCCGGTCCGGTCCGCCGGTTCTGGCACGTCACGCTGCCGTCGATCTCGCCGGTGCTGCTGTTCGGCGTCGTCAACTCGATGATCTTCGCGTTGCAGTTCTTCACGCAGGCGATCGTCGCGGGTTCGGCGGCCGCGGGCGCGGCCGACGTCGCGGGCAACACGAGATTCATCGGCGCACCACAGAATTCGACGCTGACCTACCCGGTCTGGCTGTACGTCCAGGGTTTCCGGTACTTCAACATGGGTTACGCGGCGGCGATGGCGGTCCTGCTGTTCATCGTCTCGGCCGGGTTCACCTGGATTCTCGTGCGGCAGCTTCGCAAGTCCCAGCACCAGGAGGAAGGCGGATGATCACGCTTTCGGAGACCCGCAGGCGGGAGCCGGTGACCGAACCGCCGAAGGTGCGGGTGCGGCGCCAGTGGGACAAGAAGCTGTACTGGATCGCGACGCACAGTCTGGGCATCGCGATGGGCGTGATCTTCATGCTGCCCATCCTGTTCGTGTTCCTCACCGCGGTGATGTCCAGCGACCAGGCGCTTTCGTCGAACTTCTGGCCGAAGGAATGGCACTTCGAAAACTTCATCGAGGTGTTCGAAAAGGCGCCGCTGCTGCAGTACTTCGGCAACAGCATGCTCTATTCGACACTGGCCACCGCCGGGGCGCTCATCTCGGCGATCCCGGCGGCGTACGCGCTTTCGAAGCTGAAGTTCCGCGGGCAGAACCTGTTCTTCATGCTGACCGTGGCCGCGATGATGCTGCCCCCGCAGGTCACCGTGGTGCCGCTGTACGACCTGTGGGTGCGGCTCGGCTTCACCGGGACCCTGGTCCCGCTGATCGTGCCGTACTTCTTCTTCGACGCGTTCTCGATCTTCCTGCTGCGGCAGTTCTTCCTCACCATTCCGAAGGACTACCTCGAAGCGGCGAAGATCGACGGCTGCAACGAGTTCCAGGCCATGGTCAAGGTGCTGATCCCGATGGCGAAGCCGGGGATCGCGGCCACCGCGATGTTCTGCTTCCTGTTCACCTGGAACGACTATTTCGGTCCACTGCTCTACACCGGCGAGACCCGTGACAGCTGGCCGCTTTCGCTGGCGATCGCGTCGTTCCGCGGGATGCACCACGTGGAATGGAACCTCACCATGGCGGCCACCGCGCTGATCATGCTGCCGGTGATCGTGCTGTTCGTGTTCGCGCAGAAGTCCTTCGTCAAGGGCGTCACATTCACAGGGGTCAAGGGATGAAACTGGCAGTCGTCGGTGGCGGTTCCACTTACACGCCCGAGCTGATCGACGGGATCGCCGGACGGCGGTCCACTTTGGACGTCGACGAGATCGTGCTGATCGATCCGGACGCCTACCGGGTGGAGGCGGTCGGCGACTTCAGCAACCGGTTGCTGAGCCACGCCGGGCATCCGGCGCGGGTCCGCACCACCGCCAGCCTCGAAGAGGGTGTCGACGGCGCGTCGGCGGTGCTGATCCAGTTGCGGGTCGGCGGGCAGCGCGCGCGGCGCGGTGACGAGACGTTCCCGCACGCGTGCGGCTGTGTCGGGCAGGAGACCACGGGCGCGGGCGGCCTCGCGAAGGCGCTGCGCACCGTGCCGGTGGTGCTCGACATCGCCGACAGGGTCCGGAAGATCGCCGGGGACGACACCTGGATCGTCAACTTCACCAACCCGGTCGGCATCGTCACCCGCGCGCTGCTGAACGAAGGCCACCGCGCCGTCGGGCTGTGCAACGTCGCGATCCACCTCCAGCGCACGTTCGCGCATCTGCTCGGCGCCGGGATCGACGATGTCAAACTCGTCCACACCGGACTGAACCACCTGAGCTGGGAACGGAAGGTGCTCGTCAACGGCGAGGACAGGCTGCCGGAGCTCCTCGCCGAACACGCCGAATTCCTCGGTGAGCACGTCACCGCGCCGGTCGAGTGGATGCGGCGGATGAACGTCGTGCCGTCGTACTACCTGAAGTACTACTACGGGCACGACGAGCAGGTCGTGAAGCAGCGCACCGAGCGGCCGCGCGCGGACGTCGTCAGCGACGTCGAGGAAGAACTGCTCAAGGTGTACCTCGACCCGGAGGTGGTGACCAAACCGGAGCAGCTGGAAAAGCGGGGCGGTGCCTACTATTCCGAGGCCGCGGTGCAGCTCGTGCACGCGCTCACCTCGGGTGGTCCAGCTGAGGAGCATGTCGTCAACGTCCGCAACGAAGGCACCTTCGACTTCCTGCCGGACGACGCCGTCATCGAGGTTCCGTCCCTTGTGGACGGTAAGGGTCCTCGCCCGATCCCGCAGGCGCCGGTGGAGCAGCGGTTCGCCGGGCTCATCGCCGGGGTGACCGCGTACGAGCACCTCGCGCTGGAGGCGGCGATCAAGGGCGGCCGGGACCGGGTGGCCGACGCGCTGCTCGCACATCCGCTGGTCGGGCAGTACACCAAGGCCGACCAGCTCGCCGACACGCTCGTGCGGATCAACCGTGAGTTCCTGCCGTGGGCGGGGGCATGACGGGCGGCTCAGGAGACGTCGTCGTCGCGATCGACGGCGGCAACAGCAAGACCGACGTCCTGATCGTCTCCCGGGACGGGCGGGTGCTCGGGCAGTCGCGGGGGCCGGGCGCGTCCCCGCAGAACATCGGGGTCGAGGCCAGTGTCCAGCTACTGGAGAAGCTGGTCCTGGAGGCCCTTCGCGGGGCAGGGCTTCCCGCCGAACGGCCGTTCGCGGCGCATACGTCGGCCTACCTCGCGGGGCTGGATTTCCCCGAGGAGGAGGCGATCCTGCACGCGGCGCTGGCCGCCCGCGGCTGGAGCGACACGCTGATCGTCGGCAACGACACCCTCGCGCTGCTGCGTGCGGGCAGTTCCGACGGGACGGGGGTGGCGGTGGTGTGCGGTGCCGGGATCAACGGCGCCGGCGTCAGCGCCGACGGGCGTGAGCAGCGCTTCCCGGCGCTGGGCAAGATCTCCGGCGACTGGGGCGGCGGCTACCGGCTGGGCGAGGAGGCGCTGTGGTGGGCCGTCCGCGCCGAGGACGGCCGGGGTCCGGGCACGGCGTTGCAGGCCGCCGTCACCGCGCACTTCAAGGCGTCTTCGGTGCTGGAAGTGGTGCGGCGCCTGCACTTCGAGGATCTGCACTCCGACTCGATCCACGGCCTGTGCCCGCTGCTGTTCGCCGTCGCGGCCGGCGGCGACGAGGTGGCGCAGGACGTGGTCGACCGGTTCGTGGAGGAGGTCGCGGTGCTGGTCACGGTCATCCTGCGGCGGCTCGAACTGACCGAGGAGGCGCCCGAAGTCATCCTCGGCGGGGGAGTGCTGACCGGGGTCGGCGCGCCGGTGATCGCGGAGATCGAGCGGCGGTGCCTGAAGGTGGCTCCGCGTGCCTCGGTCCAGGTCGTCGACGTCGCCCCCGTGGTCGGCGCGGCGCTGTTCGCGCTGGACACCATCGGCGCGGCGGACACCGCCAAGGTCGCCTTGAAGTCGGCCACCAAGCGGGTCTGAAGAAAGAGTCGCGTGTCAGGAAAGGGTCTTTCAGGACGAGATATGTCCTGAAAGGCCCTTTCCTGACACTTGCGGACCTCTGGTCAGGAAGCGGCGGGGACGAGCGGAGCGTCCGTCTCCAGCAGCGACTTGAGGTCCGACAGGATCCACGGCCAGCCGCCACCGGCGTTCTCGCCCGGTCCGGCGTTGATGTCCTCCTGCGAGCCGTTGACCAGCGAGGCGGTCGTCGGCGCGTCGGTGACGTCGTGGGTCACGGTCAGCCGGGTGCCCGCGGTCTTCGTCTCTTCGATCTCGTAGGTGAGCTTGGTGTACGGCTCCTTGTCGAAGGACGGGTCCATCAGCAGCTTCCAGGTGATGACCAGCTTGCGTGGCGGATCGACTTCGAGCACCTCGCCGTCGACGAGGTCGTTGGTGAACCCGGCCTCGACGTAATCCGGCGTGGGGTGGGTGGCGTGCTTGCCGCCCGGCCGCAGGTCGTAGTCGACCAAGCCGGTGTAGCCGTACTTCCGCGACCATTCGGGCTTCGTGATGGCGTCCCAGATCTTCTCCGGGGTGGCCTTGATGTAGACGCGGTAGACCTGGGTGTCGGTCATGAGGGCTCCTCTGGTTCGTGTTCCGGGGTTTCGAGTTCGGCTTTGAGGTCGAGCAACGCGGTCACGGTGCGCTCGGTGAACTTGTCGATCCACCTGTCGTGGATCTGCCGGATCGGAACCGGGTTGAGGAAGTGCTTCTTCTCCCGGCCCTCCTTGCGCGTGACGACAAGTCCGGCTTCTTCCAACAGTTTCAAGTGCTTCATCACGCCGAACCGGCTCATGTCCACTTCGGACTCGAGTTCGGTCAGCGTGCGGCCGTCACGCGCGAACAGCTGGTCGAGCAGGAACCGGCGGGTCGGATCTGCCAGGGCCTTGAAAACCAGGTCGTCGTCGGGCACGAAGGAAGAATAGGTGACCAAAAGGTCACGTGTCAATCGGAACCTTCCGGAAGCGCGTGAAGGCCCCCTTCCCTCGGCTCATCCGAGGGAAGGGGGCCTTCACGCGCTCGGAGGGAACTACAGCAGGGCGCCCAGCGGCAGGATCAGCGCGATCGCGACCACGGAGATGACCGTCTCCATGATCGACCAGCTCTTCAGTGTCTGCCCGACCGAAAGCCCGAAGTACTCCTTGACCAGCCAGAACCCGGCGTCGTTGACATGTGAGAAGAACAGCGAACCGGCGCCGATCGCCAGCACCAGCAGCGCGCTGTGCGACGGGTCCATGGTCGCCGCGAGCGGCGCCACGATGCCGGCGGCGGACACCGTCGCGACCGTCGCGGAGCCGGTGGCGAGCCGGATCGCGACCGCGACCAGCCAGCCGAGCAGCAGTGGCGACAGGTTCGCGCCGGTGGCAAGGCCGGTGATGACGTTGCCGACCCCGGCGTCGACGAGGGTCTGCTTGAACCCGCCGCCCGCGCCGACGATGAGCAGGATCCCGGCGATCGGCGGGAGCGAGTCGGCCACCGTCGAGGCCAGCTTGTCGCGCGTGAAGCCCGCGGATTTGCCCAGGGTGAGCATGCCGAGCAGGACCGCGGCGAGCAGCGCCACCAGCGGGTCGCCGATGAAGTCGAGCACGCGGCGGAGGTGGTTCTCCTTGTCCAGCAGGATGTCCGCGAGCGCCTTGCCCATCATCAGCACGACCGGCAGCAGCACGGTCGACAGCGTCGCGAGGAAGCCGGGACGTCGTCCGTCTCCTGTGGACGATTCGGGAACGAGCCGTTCCGGTGCGACGGCGTCCGGGACCATCTTCGCGGCCAGCCTGCCGAACAGCGGTCCGGCGATGATCACCGTCGGGATCGCGACGAGCAGGCCGAAGGCCAGGGTGAGGCCGACGTTCGCGTTCAGCGCGCCCGCGGCGGCGAGCGGCCCGGGGTGCGGCGGGACGAGACCGTGCAGCACCGAAAGCCCGGCGAGGGCGGGGATGCCCAGCATCAGCAACGGTTTCCCGGTGCGCTTGGCGACCAGCAGGATCACCGGGATCAGCATGACCAGGCCGATCTCGAAGAACATCGGCAGCCCGATCAGCGCGGCGACCAGCGCCATCGCCCACGGCAGGGTGCGGTCGCCCGCGCGGCGCAGGATGGTGTCGACGATCTGGTCCGCGCCGCCGGAATCGGCGAGCAGTTTGCCGAGCATCGCACCGAGCGCGATCAGCACGCCGACCGAGGCGACGGTGGAGCCGACGCCGGAACTGAAGCTCTTGATCAGCTTGTCCACCGGCATGCCCCCGACGAGCCCGAGCACGCCGGAGCCGAGGATGAGGGCCAGGAAGGGATGCTGTTTCGCCTTGGTGATCAGGACGACGATCACGGCGATGGCGAGCACCGTCGCGCCGATGAGGCGGGTGTCGTGTCCGGTCCAGGCGGCGGCGAGTGTCGTGGTCATCGGCGGTCCTTGAAAGCGGAAAGGGTGGTGTCGACGATTTCTTCCGGTGTCCTGGAGATGTCGGCCACGATGCCGAACTCATCCGGTCGCAACGGTTCGAGGTCGGCGAGCTGGGAGTCCAGAAGGGACACCGGCATGAAATGACCGGAGCGGGTCTTCATCCGGCTCGCGAGCAGTTCGCGGTCGCCGTGCAGGTGCAGGAACCAGACATCGCCGCCGCCGCGCAGGATGTCGCGGTAGCGATACTTCAGCGCGGAAGAGGTGACGACACCGCCGGAGGCCTGGTGGTCGGAGATCCAGGCGGCGATGGCTTCGAGCCAGGGTTGCCGGTCCTCGTCGTTCAGCGGGTGGCCGGAGCTCATCTTGTCGATGTTCGCCTTCGGATGGAACGAATCCGCTTCGGCGTAGTCGACGCCGAGCCAGGCGGCGAGTTCCGTGCCCACGGTCGTCTTGCCCGAGCCGGAAACGCCCATCACCACGATGACGGTCATCCGTACCTCCCACGTCGTTGTAGCCCGACGAGTACAGCTCAAAAGTACTACTTAAGCAACATCAAGTACTACTTAATCGAATCAGAGGGTTAAGGTCGCCTGGTGGGCAACGACAGGCATGCCGAAATGCTCGACACGGTCGGCTCCGCGATCGCGAACGGACAGCTGCCACCGGGCTCCGTGCTGCGCTCGGAGGAGCTCCAAGAGCGGTTCGGCGCGTCCCGGACGGTGGCGCGCGAGGTGGTGCGTGTCCTCGAAGCGATGTGCCTGACCAGCAGCAAGCGCCGGGTCGGGGTGATCGTGCGTGAGCCCCGGGAGTGGAACCACTACGACCCGCGGCTGCTCCGCTGGCAACTCGACGGATCCGAGCGGAAGACCGCCCTGCTCACACTGACCGAACTGCGCTCCGGCGTCGAACCGTGCGCGGCCCGGTACGCCGCGCTGCGGGCGACACCCGAAGAGGGCGGCCGCCTTCGCGCGCTGGCGAAGCGGCTGGAGGAGACCGCGCACCGCCGCGACCTCGTGACCTTCCTGGAGCACGACGTCGCTTTCCACGATCTGCTGCTGTCCGCGTCGCGGAATCCGATGTTCGCGCAGCTTTCCGCGGTCGTCGCCGAAGTGCTCGCCGGGCGCACCGGGCACGGGCTGATGCCGGACGAACCCCAGCCCGAGGCCGTCGCGCTGCACGTCGAGGTCGCGGCCGCCATCGACGCCGGCGACCCTGACCGGGCCGAACGCGCGATGCGGGACATCGTCATCCAGGCGCGTGACGAGATGGCCGTCCTCCTGGACAGATGATCTTCGAGTAATCTCGGCAGGTCTTCGAGGGATACTGCATGCAGGGGGCGACGGTGAGCGCGGCGCGCGCGATCGGCTTGGTGTTGGGGGTGGCCGCGGACGGGGCGATCGGGGATCCCCGGTCACGCCGCCCGGTGACGGCGTTCGCCAGGGCGGCTTCGGCGGTGGACACGAAGGTCCGGTCGAAACACCCGCTGGCCGGAGTGCTGTGGACCGGCGGTCTCGCGGGGTCCGCCGTGCTGGCGGGCGTGCTCGCCGAACGCGCCGGACGGCGCAGCCCCGTTTTGCAGGCGACCACGACCGCGGTGACCACCTGGGCCGTCCTCGGCGCCGCCGGACTGGCCGCGAACGGCACCTCGCTGGCGCGGGACCTCGAAGAAGGCGAACTCGAGACCGCGCGCGGCACACTGTCCACACTGGACCCCCGGGTCGCCGACGAACTCGGCGTCATCGGCCTTTCCCGCGCTTCGGTGGAAACGCTCGCCGAGAACACCGCGGACGTCGTCATCGCGCCGTTGGTGTGGGGAGCGCTGGCCGGGGTGCCTGGCCTGCTCGGTTCGCGCGTGATCAGCCTGCTGCGGGGTCTCGGCAGGGGACGTCCCGAGCGGTACCGCTGGCTCGTCGCCCGGTTGGACGAAATCGTCCATCTCGTGCCCACGCGGGTCGCGGCCGGGCTGACCGTGCTCGCGGCACCCGTCGTCGGCGGTTCGGCGGGCGGCGCGTGGCGGGCGTGGCGGCGGGACACGGCCGCGCACCCAAGCCCGAACGCGGGCCGCGTCGAGGCCGCTTTCGCCGGGGCGCTGGAGATCCGGGTCGGCGGGCGGACGGTGTATCCGCACGGGGTCGAGGAACTGCCGGTGCTCGGCATCGGCCGCAACCCGGACGCCGGGCACGTGACGCGGGCCGTCGAGCTTTCGCGGGTGGTCGGGTGGCTGGGCGCGATCAGCTCGGTGGTGCTGGCGGGTCTCGTCGGCCTGTGGCGGCGTCGGCGCTGACCCGCTTCGGGGTTCGGGGGAGCAGGGGACCTTTGCTATCGCCGGGTGCCCTGACCTGCGGAAAGAGAGCAAGGGACCTTTGCTGTCGCTCGGTGACCGGTAGGGGTGTGTGGAAATAGGGACGTTGAGTGTCCCTATTTCCACACACCCCTCACGCCGCGTAGGCGCGAACACTGACCGTGTGGATTTTGGTGCGTTCAACGCACCAAAATCCACACAGTGACGCGAGCGGTCCCCCGGGGGAGCAGGGGACCTTTGCTATCGCCTGGTGCCCTGACCTGCGGAAAGGGAGCAAGGGACCTTTGCTATCGCTCCCGCCGCGCCAGCTGCGCCCGCGCCAGGCCGTCCCCCGGGCCGCCGCGCCGCTCCAGTTCCCCGTCGATCCGTGAGCGGTCGCCGGGCTGCTTGTTCCCGCCGTACTTGAACTTCGCCCGCACCCCGGTCACGGTCAGTTCGACACCGCGGATGCCGGGGAGCAGCCGCTTGTCCGGCGCCTCGGTGGCGCTGACCGCCACCCGGTCCGAGCCAGGTTCGAAATGCGCGAGCTGCCGGTCCAGGAGCGCGGCCTTCTCCGTCGCGTCGTCGACCAGCCGGACGTCGCATTCGAGCTGGACGGACGCGTAGTACGACGTCGGGACGCCGTGCGGAGGGTCGGCCGGGGTGTTCCAGCCGGACCGGATGTAGGTGTGGTCGCCGGTCACCGCGAGCAGTGCGCGCGGGTGTTCCTCCAGTAGCGGCCAGACCGGGTTGGGGCGCGCGAGGTGCAGCAGGACCGTCCGGTCACCGTCGTAGACGAAGTGCACCGGGTTGACGATGGGCAGGTCACGGCCCGCGCCGCCGGCGATCAGCTGGCCGAAGTCGTGCGCCGAGAGCCAGGCCCGCCATTCGGCGTCGTCGTGGGCGGCGTCCCACGGGTGAATCAGCATGATCGAGTATGAACACGCGGAATGGACCTATAAAAGGGCCATTTTCGTGTCGGATCAGGTGGCCACTTCGGAGCGCTCGTCCTCGGCCAGCAGCTCGGCGACGCTCTTGCGCCGTTGCGGCCGTTCCGTGGTCAGCGCTCCGCCCGGCTTCAGCTCGCGGACGGTGAAGTACAGCCAGCCCATCAGCGCCATCGCCCCGAACGCGATCCACTGGAGCGCGTAGGAGAAGAACGGCCCGGCGTCGGTCTGCGGCAGCGGCAGCGCGCCCAGCACGCCGGGCTGGTTCACGTCGAGCTGGAAGTAGCCCGGCCGGATGTCCAGCTTCGCGGCCCGCGCGACGACCTGGGAATCGACGACGTAGCTCTGCAACTTCCCGCCGGTCGACTCGTCGGCGAAGGCGTCGCGGTTCTTCCCGTCCCGCTCGTCGTGCCGCGCCCGCGTGACGATGTCGACCGTTCCGGCGGGAGGCGCGGCGAAGGGGAGGGCGCGCGACTTGTCGTCGAGCCGGACGTAGCCGCGGTCGACCAGCACGATCGTGCCTTCGACGGTCCGGAACGGCGTCAGTACCTCGAAGGCCGCTTCGCCCTGTACGGAGCGAAGGCGGGCCACGACCTCGCCCTCGGGCAGGTACGTGCCCTTCATCGCGACCAGGTGCCATTCGGTGCGCTGATCAGGCACGGCACCGTTGGGCAGCAGCTGCTCCAGCGACCGTGGCTGCCCGGAGAACGACTCCCGCAGCGCCGCGTTCTGGTGTTCACGTTCGGTGTCGCGGGAGAACTGCCACGGCGCGAGCAGGGTGAAGCACGTGATGGCGAAGGTGAACACCACCAACGTCAAAGCCAGCCACCCGGGCTTAAGCAGGAACTTCAACCGCACCCCACCACGGTAAGCGGTCGGCCTCAGGCGTGTGCGCGCACCCAGTCGAGCAGGCCCGGAACGGACCGCTCGATCATGCCGAGGACGTCTTCGAAACCGTCGTCTTCGCCGTAGTACGGGTCGGGGACCTCGGCGCCTTCGGGCGCCGTCGGATCGAACTCGCGCAGCAGGCGGACCTTCGCCGGGTCCGACACCTTCCGCCGGAGGAACGACAGGTGACTGTCATCGGCCGCGAGCAGCAGGTCGGCGGCCAGATGTCCGCGATCGACCTCGGCCGCGACGTGACCGGTCGGGTAACCGTGTTCGGCGAGCTTCGCGCGGGCCCGCTTGTCGGCGGCCTCGCCCACGTGCCAGCCACCGGTGCCCGCGCTGGACACCTGGACGAGATGGTCGAGACCGGCTTCCTCGACCTTCGCGCGGAAGACGAGCTCGGCCATCGGGGAGCGGCAGATGTTGCCGGAACAGACGAAGACGATGTGCAGCACCCGATCAGTGTGAAGGCCGCCGGAGATCGACCGCTCACCGGCTCCGAACGGCTATCGGGCGCGCCGAACTGGAAAGCCGGGACGAAGCGGGAGTAGACCACCTGGAGAGAAACACGCAGGAAGGTCGCGTATGAGCGCACCACTACCCACCGTCGAGTCCCCGGCAACCGGGCTCCGCTGGTATCGCATCACCGTCAAGCATCCGCACCCCTACGAGGTCGGGCGGATCCTGTCGGAGCACCACTTCGTCCAGGCCAGATCGCCGAAAGAGGCGATGACCAGGATGCCGTTGCACCTCCGGTCGGGCGCGTCCGTCGCGCCGTACCAGGTCGTCGAACCCGAGGTCCCCGATCACTCGACGAAGGCCTATCGGGCGATGCTGTGGACGGGCCGCGTGATGCGCGCGGCCGGCCGCTGGGCGGTCAACAAGGACGCGAAGGCGCTGGACTGACGGCTGGCCCCGGGGCGCGATAGCAAAGGTCCCTTGCTCTCTTTCCGCAGGTCAGCGGCCCCGGCGATAGCAAAGGTCCCTTGCTTCCGCCCCGGGGTCAGGGGTGCGTGCAGGCCGACCGCACGGACTCCCCGAGCGCCACCGAGTGCAACCGGTCCAGTCCGCGTCCCGCGTCGACCAGCCGCACCGTGACCGCCAGCCGCACGTCGCAGGACCGCCGCGCCCGCGCGTCCCGCGTCGCCGCGAGTTCGGTGAGCAGGCCGGTGTTGAGCCGGTCGATCACCGGGCGGACCTCGGTGCCCAGATCGGGCCGCTCCGCCGGCCGCGTGTCCGGGTGCGCGGTCCACTTCGCGTACAGGCCGCGCTGCACGACCTTGTTCGCTTCGATCTGGTCGCGGAAGAACCGCACGACGCCGTCCGCGTCGAGACCGAGTCCGGGGGCCTTCGCCGCCACCGAGTCGAGGATCTGCTGTTCGCGCACCGGGTCGTCGATCGGCGACGGTGTGCCGAACTTCGCGGCCGCGACCTTGTCGGCGATCTGCACGCGCCGCGCGGCGAGATCGGTCAGTTCCCAGAATCCCGGAGACGCCGACGCCGGCGTGGGCACCGCCAGCAACCCGGCCACGAGCAACACACAGAGCACCCGAAGTCGCATGTCCGGAAACGCTACATGCGAAAATCCCCCGGTGCCCGCGCTAGCCGAAGTCATCGCCGCCCTGGAACAGGCGTATCCGCCCGAACTCGCCGAATCGTGGGACGCCGTCGGACTCGTCTGCGGCGACCCGGCCGAGAACGTGGACAAGGTCCTGTTCTGCGTCGACCCGGTCGACGAGACCGTCGACGAGGCGATCGACCTCGGCGCACGGCTGATCGTCGCCCACCATCCGCTGCTGTTGCGCGGCGTCCACGGCGTCCCGGCCGACAGCACCAAGGGGCGCCTCGTGCACCGCATGATCCGTGCCGGCGTCGCCCTCTACTGCGCGCACACCAACGCCGATTCCGCGTCGCCCGGCGTCTCCGACGCGCTCGCCGACGCCATCGGCCTGACCGTCCTCGGGCCGCTCGATCCGCGCGAGGACGGCGTCACCGGCATCGGCCGCATCGGCGAACTGCCCGCGCCCGAACCGTTCGCCGCCTTCGTCGAACGCGTCGCGAACGCCTTGCCGCGCACGGAACCCGGCGTCTACGGCGCGGGCGACCCGGCCCGTCCGATCCGCCGCGTCGCCGTTTCCGGCGGTTCCGGGGACAGCTATCTCAAGCGGGCCACCGCCGCCGGGGTCGACGCCTACGTCACCGCCGATCTCCGGCATCATCCCGCCGGCGAGCACCTCGCCGAGATCGCCGAAGTCCCCGCCCTGGTCGGCGTCACGCACTGGGCGAGCGAATGGCCGTGGTGTGAGCAAGCCTCGGGCGTCGTCCGTGCCGCGTTTACGGGTAACGTCGACGTTCACGTCTCCACGCGGTGCACCGACCCGTGGACGCTACGGGCCACCCGAACCGAGCACTAAAACTTCAAGGAGCACCGTGAAGGCCGACCCCGCCGTCCAGCGCCAGCTGCTCGAACTCGCGAAGGTGGACGCCGAACTCGCGCGTACCGCCCACCGTCGCCGCACCCTGCCGGAGATCGCCGAGATCGACGCGGGCGAGAAGACGGTGCGCGAACGACGGGACGCGCTGGTCTCGGTCCAGACGGCGGTCTCCGATCTCGACCGCGAGATCGCCCGCCAGGAGAAGGAGATCGAGTCGGTGCGCGCCCGCGGCGACCGCGACCGCAAGCTGCTGGAATCCGGGTCCGTCGCGGCCAAGCAGATGACCGACATCGAGCACGAGCTCAACAGCCTCAACCGGCGCCAGTCCGCGCTCGAAGACGACCTGCTGGAGCTGATGGAACGCCGCGAGGCGCTCGAACTCGACGCCCAGCGCACCAGCGCCGAGGTCGCCAAGGCCGAGGGCGAGGTCGCCGAAGCCGTCGGCCGCCGCGACGAGAACTTCGCCGACCTCGACACCACGAAGGCGCGCCGCGACGAGGACCGGGCCAAGCTCCTGCCACGGTTCCCGGAAGACCTGCTGAAGCTCTACGAGCGGGTCCGGGCGCACAAGGGCATCGGCGCGTCGCTGCTGCGGGCCCGCCGCTGCGGCGCCTGCCAGCTCGACATCGACCGCCGCGAGATCGCCGAGATCAAGGCCGCGCCCGAGGACAACGTCATCCAGTGCGAGAACTGCGGCGCCATCCTGGTGCGCACGCTGGAGTCCGGCCTGTGACCGACCACGTGCTCATCGAGGCCGACGGCGGGTCCCGGGGCAACCCCGGTCCCGCCGGGTACGGCGCGGTCGTCAAGGACGCGGCCACCGGTGAGGTCCTCGCCGAGCGCAAGGCCTACGTCGGCATCGCGACCAACAACGTCGCCGAGTACGGCGGCCTGATCGCCGGGCTCGCCGCGGCCGCCGAACTCGGAGCGTCCACAGTGGACGTCCGGATGGACTCGAAGCTCGTGGTGGAGCAGATGTCCGGGCGCTGGAAGGTCAAGCACCCGTCGATGCAGCCGCTCAACGCCGAGGCGAAGGAGCTGGCGGCGCGCTTTTCGCGCGTGCGCTACGAGTGGATCCCGCGCGCGGAGAACTCCCACGCGGACGGGCTCGCGAACGAGGCGATGGACGCCGGACGGGACGGCGCCCAGCCCGCGAAGAAGGCGGAAGCGCCGAAGACCGTGAAGCAGGACAGGATCAGCCCTGTCGGCTGGACCGGCGCCACCGGAACGCCGACCAAACTGCTCCTCGTGCGGCACGGCCAGACGGCGATGTCGGTCGACAAGCGGTACTCCGGCCGCGGCGACGTGCCGCTCACCGAGCACGGCAAGCAGCAGGCGGCCGCCGCCGCGAAACGTCTCGGCGCGATGGAGGGCCTGGTCGTCGACGGCGAGGTCGCGCCGATCATCGCCTCACCGCTGATCCGCACCCAGCAGACCGCGCAGGCGATCGCGGACGCGCTCGGCGGCCGGGTCGAGACCCACCCCGGGCTGATCGAGACCGATTTCGGCGACTGGGAGGGCCTCACCTTCAAGGAGGCCATGGACCGCGATCCCGAATTCCAGACCAGCTGGCTTTCCGACACGTCGATCGCGGCGCCCGGCGGGGAGAGCTTCGACGGCGTCCACCAGCGGGTCCGCAAGGCCCGCGACGAGCTGATCGCGCAGTACGGCGGACGGACGCTCGTGCTGGTCAGCCATGTCACGCCGATCAAAGCGCTGCTGCGGATGGGCCTGGACGCCGGTCCGTCGCTGCTGTTCCGCCTGCACCTGGACCTGGCCTCGCTGTCGATCGTCGAGTTCTACCCGGACGGCAACGCCTCGGTTCGCTTGGTGAACGACATCTCGCACCTCTCGTAGCCCGGAACTGTGGCGCCTTTCACGCCGTGGCGGGGAGGGGTGACCGCGACGAAGGCGCCTACGGCTAAAGTGACCAGGTCTTTTGATCTCTTGAAGTCGCGCCGTGTTGGCCGAAGGCCCCGCTATCGCGATGGCAGGGCGCCTTTCAGATCGACGTGACTTCACCGCGGTAGTGCGCCCTGGCAGCGCGATGGCGGTCGGCGCGATATGGAGCAGGCATGACGGCGAGCGCACTGAGCGAAGCTTCCGAAAAAGACGTGCCCGAACCGCCGGCCCGCCGTGGCCTCGCCGTTCGGATCGCGCCGTACCTGGCGGTCCTCGCCGGTGTCGCTGCGCTGGCCTGGCACGCCACGCTCTACGGCCACTGGATCGTCGACGACGCGGCCATCACCTTCTCCTACGCGCGCAGCTTCGCCGACGGGCTCGGCCCGGTGCTCCAGCCGGGGCAGCCGTCGGTCGAGGGCTGGTCGAACTCGACCTGGCTGGTGCTGCTGGCGGTCGGGAAGCTCTTCGGCATCTTCGACAGCGGCACGCTGTTCGGCCTTCCCGACTACGTCCTGTTCCCGAAGCTGCTGGGGCTCCTGTTCACCGCCGGGACGCTGGCCGCCTGCCACGTCGCGGCGAAGCAGATCTTCGAGCGTTTCGCCTGGCTGGCGACGCTGGTCGTCGGGCTGACGCTGGCCGCGATCCCGTCGTTCGTGATCTGGACCATCTCCGGTCTGGAGAACTCCCTGTTCGGGATGGCCGTCGCGTGGCTCGCCGTGCTGCTGTTCGTCGCCGTCCGCAAGGACACCGTGCTCACCGCGAAGGTCGCGATCTGGTCCGGCGTGCTGGTCGCGTTCGCCGCGCTGACCCGCCCCGAAGGCCTGATCTACGGCGCCGCGTACCCGCTCGTCGTCCTGTCCCAGCTGCGGAAGCCGCTGCTGGGGCAGAGCGTCAAACTCGTCGTGATGTCGGTGGTCGCGTTCGCGATCCCGTTCGGCGCGTACCTCACCTGGCGGATCGCGGAATTCGGCAGGCTGCTGGCGAACCCGTCCATCGCGAAGGGACAGGGCCTGCCCGGGCTTTCGGCGCTGAAGCAGCCGTTCGAGCTGGTCGGCTACGCCGGTGTCGCCGGGACGATCCTGCTGGCGCTGACCATCGGTTACGCGCTGGTCCGGGCGGAATGGCGGCAGGCGTTCGTCGCCCTGCTGACGCCGCTGGCGCTGGGCATCGTCGCCTACGGCGTGATGGTCCCGGACTGGATGGGCCAGCACCGCTTCGCCACCCCGGTGTGGATCCTCGCCGCGCTGGCGGGAACGCTGGCCGCGGGTGAGCTGCTGCGCCGTTCGCGGGCGGTACTGCGGACCGTCGTGGTGCTCGTGCTGGTCGCGGCCTCGATCCCGTCCGGGATGGGCTTCGCGTCGTCGTCGGAGAAGTTCCAGCAGAGCCCGACGGTGCCCGCGTGCCTCATCGCCGACCGCTTCGGCCGCGGTTTCAACACCATGGCCGACATCCTCGGTCTCCAGCAGGCGTCGCTGCTGCTGCCCGACCTCGGCGGCTCGTCGATGACCAGCCGTCTGCACCTGGTCGACATGGCCGGGCTGGTCGAGGCGGACGTCGCGGACTTCCTCAAGAAGGGCGACCTGCCGGGGCTGCGTGACTACGTGTTCGACAAGGTCAAGCCGACCTTCATCCACTCGTGGGGCCCGTGGGCCGCGGGCAACGGCATCACCGTCGACCCGCGGATCGACCGCGACTACGAGCCGGTCTTCGTGTACCCGGGCGGCGGCCCGCGCAACGGGGACTTCGTGCGCAAGGACGCCGTCTCCAGCCCCGAGAAGCTGAAGGCCGTCCAGGACTACGCGGCGAAGACCATGCCGGAAGTCGAGAAGCTGCGCTTCGGCAAGCCGCTCAACGACTGCGGCCCCACGATGCACCCAGGCCAGACGGTGTATCTCCCTTAAGCACCCATGCATTTCGTCCTCTGGATGCGGTAGTTGCCTCGCGCAAAGACCGCATCCAGAGGACGAAATGCGTTTCAGGGATCAGGGAGTGGAAGTGACCAGGGGCTCCGGGGTGGCGGCGCCCCGTTCCAGGTCCGCCTCCTTCGCCCGGATCACCGGCAGCACGTGCTTCCCGAAGTACTCGACGTCCTCCAGGTAGTGCAGGAAACCGAGCAACAGCAGATTCGCCCCGCGCTTCTTGTACTCGATGGCCCGGTCCGCGATCTGCTCCGGCGTGCCGATCAGCCCGGTGCGGAAGCCGTCGTTGTACTGCACCAGATCCTTGAACTCCGAGTCGGCCCACATCCCCTTCCTGTCCGAAGTGGAGCCTCCCGCCTGCTTGACGGCGTTGCGGAAACCTTCGACGGCGTCGGTGTTCGCCTTCTCGACGATCTCGCGCAGCACGGCCTTCGCTTCGCTTTCGGTCTCCCGGGCGATCACGAAACCGTTGAGCCCGAAGCGGACGGCGTGGTCGTTCTCGGCCGCGTACCCGCGGACCTCCTCGACCTGCTCGCTGAACCCGTCGAAGTCCTTGCCGTTGCTGAAGTACCAGTCGGAGACCCGGCCCGCGAGCTTCCGCGCCGCGGTGGAGTTGCCGCCCTGGAAGATCTCCGGATGCGGCCGCCCGACCGGTTTGGGTTTGATGTCGAAATCGTGGATCCGATAGAAATCACCGGCGAATTCGGCGTGGTCGTTCGTCCAGAGTTCCTTCAGTACGCGAATGAACTCTTCCGAACGACGGTACCGTTCGTCGTGTTCCAGCCACGGTTCACCGAGGTTCGTGAATTCGTCCTTGAACCAGCCGCTGACCACGTTGACCGCCGCGCGCCCGCCGGAGATCACGTCCGCGCTGGCGATGAACTTCGCGAGCACCCCGGGATGCCACAGTCCCGGATGGATCGCCGCGATCACCTTCAGCCGCTGCGTCGCGAGCAGCAGCGCGAGGCTGAAACCGGTCGATTCGTGCTGGTAGGCGGCCCCGTAGCTGGCCGTGTAGCGGACCTGGCTCAGCGCGTATTCGAACCCGCTGTTCTCGGCGAGGACGGCGAGATCCCGGTTGTACTCGTATCCCCAGTCGGTGCGCTGCTCGATGTCGCTGGTGACCAGGCCGCCGCTCACATTGGGGACCCAATAGGCGAATTTGAGTGGTTCGGATTCGATTCCCGGCATGTCGCGGAGTGAACCCGCCGCCCCCGGAAACCGTCAATCACCGTCCACGCGCTGAGACCGGCCGAGCGCGGAACCCAATTCGGTGCGTCCGGTGATCTCCAGTTTCCGGTACGCGCCGGACAAATGAAGTTCGACGGTGCGGCGGGTCAGGTGCAGCGCTTCGGCGATTTCCCGGTTGGTGAGACCTTGTGACGCCATCACCGCGACGCGGTATTCCTGTTTGGTGAGGCCGTGCCCGTTGTCATTCGCCGTCGTCAGGCTCGTCCGCGCGTCGCGCAGTGCCTCGGCGGCCCGCCTCGCGAGCGGCCGTGCCCCGCAATGCTTGCTCGACGTCGATGCCTGCCGCAGCGTCACGATCGCCTTCTCGCCGTGCCCGTGCCGGGCCTGCAGCGAGCCGAGTTCGGTCAAGGCCTCGGCCAGCGCCAGCTTCGCGGTCGATCCGCCGAGGACGTCGATGGCCTTGGTGAGCAGGCGTTCGGCTTCTTCGCCCAAGCCGTCGTCGCGGACGAGACCGGCCGTGGTCAGCGCGCCGCCCAGGATCCTCGGCGTCCCCCACCGTTCCGCGGCGGCGAGTTCCTCCTCGGCGAGCCGGGCCGCCGCGTCCGTGCGCCCGAGCGTCAGCGCGGTGCGGGCCGCGTGCGTCCGCCAGGGGGCGAACCCGGGGAAGCGCATGCCGTGGTGTTCGAGACGGCGGCCGCAGCCGCGCAGGTCCTCGTAACCGAGTTCGGGTTCACCGGTGGCCGCCCGGAGCCTGCCGCGCGCGTAGAGCAGGTAGTTGTGCGTGAAAAGTGCTTGGGTGGCCCCGAAATCGATCTTGTCCAGCAGGGCGTTCGCGACGTCGTGGCGGCCGAGGTCGACCGAGGTCTCGATCAGCCTGGCCACGCACAGCACCGCGATCGGGCACCGGCTGGTGGCGCCGCGTTCGTCGAACTGCCGCACCAGGGATTCGTAATGGACACTCGCGCGGACCAGGTCGCCGCCCGCTTGCAGCGCGATCCCGCGGGCGAGCGTGGCGAGGGCGCCCTTCGGCACATGGAAGTCCCAGGGCAGGCGTTCGGTGTCGAGTATCTGGCAGAGCTTGTCGGTGAGCGCGGCCTCGTCGGCGAGCACGGCCGTCGCGAGCGTGAAGAAGTAGGGCTGTTCGAACAGTTCGGGTTGTTCGCCGGACAACGCCTCGCCGAAATGCCGGACGGCGTTCGCCGAGGACTTCCCGCTCCGCACCGTGTCGAGCGCGAGCAGCCCCGACCGGCTCTGTTGCGCGGCGGGGTCGTTCAGCGGAGCCCACTGCTGTTCGAAGTCACGGAAGTCCGGCGGCGGCCCGAGTCTGCTGCCCGCTTCGGCGAGATAGGTCATGCACAGCAACGGCCAGACGGCGTCGGGGCCGCCCGCGTCGAGCCGCGCGGCGAACTGGCCCGCGGAGTTGATCGCCAGCCGCGCGTCCGGACCGCAGCACAGCGAAAGGATCATGGCCGTCGCGGCGAAGGCCGCGGTCTCGCGGTCGTCGATGTGGTCGACGGCTTCACGGACCCTCGCCGGCGCCGAATCCGGGTCACAGTGGAATTCCGCGTGCGCGAGCTGGAGCAGGATCGCCATCCGCTTGCGTTCGCTGAGCCGTTCCTCCAGCGCCCGCGAAAGGAACCGGACGGAGAGTGCGGGATCGCCCTCGACCACCGAATGCCGGGCGGCCAGCCGCAGGACGTCGACCGCCCAAGGGATCCTGATCGCGGTCGCTTCCAGGAGGTGCGCGCCGACCCGCTCCGGCGCGGCGCCCGCGTCGTGCAGGAGCCGCGCCGCCCGAGACTGGGTGACCGCCCGGGTGGTGAGCGGCATGTCGGCGAGCACCGAGTTGCGGACGAAGCGGTAGGTCAGCGCCGGCTGATGGCTGTTGGACAGCAGGTGCAGGCGCACCATCGTGTCGATGGCCTCCAGCGCGGTGATCTCGTCGACGCCCGCGAGCTGCGCCAGCAGGTCGAAGCTCGCGTCCTCACCCAGGATCGCGACGGCTTCGAGCATCTTCGGCGCGGCGGTGTACTCGTGCATGCGGACCCGCAGCACCTCGCCGATCATCGGCGACCCGGCGGTGTCCAGGTCCATCCCGGGGACCAGACGGCGGCGCAGCGCACCGAGCAGATACGGGTTGCCGCCGGTGACTTCGCGGCATTCCTCGGCGAACCGGCCGGGGGAGACGCGGAGGAACTCGGCGACGTGCCGCGTCCGCAGCCCGCGCAGCCGGATCGTCGCCGGGGTGCAGCCGGACATCTCCAGCAGGGCGACCTCGCCTGCCTGCAGATGCCCGATCAGCGAGGTCAGCACGACCATCACGGGCAGCCGCTCCACGCGATGCCGGATGTAGGCGAGGCAGCGCATCGACCACGGGTCGGCGAGGTGGATGTTGTCGATGCCGAGGAAGACCGGGCCCTGTTCGGCGGCGTGGCGGACGGTGTGGAAGAAGGCGTCGAGCACCTCCGTCTGTTCCTGCTCGTTCCGGGGACGGCGGTCCGGCAGGGATTCGGCGGCGTGCGGCACCCGCGGCCGCGGTGAGCCGGGTTCGGCGGGCGCGTGGGTGAGCCCTTCGATCAGCTGACGGCCGACACCGCCGCTCAGGTGTGTCTCCAGCCGGGAGGCGGAGGCGATCGCGACGGTGAACCCGGCCGCTTTCGCGAGCTCACCGGCGGCGCCGAGCATCGACGACTTGCCCATGCCGAACTCCCCGACCACCACGGCGCTGGTGGCGCGGCCGTGGAGGGCGGCCCGGAACTGCCCGGTGATCGTGTCGAGTTCGCTGTCGCGACCCAGTAATCCGGCGGGACGCTTCGGTACCGAAGGCCCGCCGAAGGGACTCTCGGGATTTACTTCGGTATGCACCGTAGAGACCTTCGTGTCGGCTTGCGGCAGACTACTTGAACGTAAGCGGTAACGGGAGTAATCGCTGGTCGGAGCCATTGGCCGGCACATCGTCGAGAGGAGCCGGGGACAAGATGCCCGCATCCGACGAGACCGGCCGGTACCGGCGGGACGACCGCTGCGCCGACATCAAAGCCGCGACGACGCACGCCACCAGGAGCACCACGAGGTTGGCCACGATCCTCGACGGCCGCCCGCAGCGCCGGACGGCGACGGCGCCGGGGGACAGGTAGCGCAGGTCGGCCCTCGCCAGCGCGTCTTCCACCGACGTGAATTCCGCGACCTGGCGCCCGCAGCGCACGCAGCCCTTCAAATGCCTCTCGAAAGCGTGCGCCTCGGCTCGGTCGAGCACACCGAGTACGTACGCCGCCGCATCGGTGTGTTTCACCCTGCGCTTCTTCATCGCGAACCCAGCTCTCCTAACGACCGTCGCAATGTCCTCATAGCCGCGTACAGCCGTGATTTGACCGTTCCCTCCGGGATTCCCAATATCACCGCCGCCTCCCGGACGGTATGCCCGGTCAGATACGTCTCGTAGATGACAGCCTGATATTTGCTGTCCAGATAGCGTAGCGCTTCGGAAATGACGAGTGCGGACAGTGACTGATCGGTATGGTCCGCTATTTCGGCGTTTTCGGAACTGTCCAGCTCGACCTCCTGCGGACGGGCACGCCGGTTTCGCCAGCCGTCGATGACTATCCGCCGGGCGACCGTGAGCAGCCAGCCGCGCAGCATTCCCGGCTCGCGGTTCAACGTGTCGGAATGCTGCCAGGCGCGGATCAGCGTCTCCTGGACGACGTCTTCGGTCCACTGCTGATCGTGGCCGGTCAGGTACATCACCTGACTGAACAGAGTCGCCCGGAAATCCTTGTACAGCAAAGAAATCAGCTCTTCGGAAACCTCATCCGGCCGATGCTCGCCGCCGAATCGGCATTCTCTGCCCACTGCTTCCATGAAGTTCCAGACCTCCCCAGCGGTGGAGGATTTCGCGGGTCCGTACACCGTAGCGCAGACTTTCGCCGTGGGCCATGTGCAGTAGTGGTTCATTTACCATTGGTGACCCGGTACGTATCGCGACGATAAACGGTTCTAAATGTGTCGTGTGATGCACATCACACTGCGCCTGTCGGTGGAGATCGAACCGGCCGCTCCGGTTTCCCGTACTCCCAGTGAGGCTCTTTGTTCGATGCGTATCGGCCGTGGGGACGGGTGAAATGATCTATCGACTGCTCGGCGTCGTAATCGCCTTCTTGGTGATCGGGCTCGGAACGCCAGACCGTGCCTTCGCGGAAATCGATTCCCATGATCGAGAACTGCTCGTGCGAGTACGGCAGGCCTGTTTGTGGGAAGGGCCGGCCGGGCGTCAGGCCGAACAACGCGCGAGCGCGCAACGGGTGCGGGAGGTCGGCCGCAAACTCGCCGACGACCACGACCGCCTCGACGCCCTGGTCCGCGAACTCGCTTCGAAGGCCCGCGTCGAACTCCCCGGCGAGCCCACCGAGGAACAGCTGTCCTGGGCAGGCGAGATCACCGGTGCCACTCGCGACGGCTTCGACCGCCTCTACGTCAACCGCGCCCGCGCCGCGCACGGGAGCCTCTTCGGTCTCGCTTCCCAGGTGCGGGCCGCCACCCGTGACGACGCGATGCGGTCGTTCGCGCAGACCGCCGTCGACACCGTCATGCGGCACATGACCCTGCTCGAAAGCACCGGCATCGCCGAGACGACGTCGTTGATGGTCGTTCCCGCCGGCGGCAACGAACTCGACGGCGGGGACATCGTGTTCGGCGTGCTCATGGTGGCGCTCGCCGGGGGAGCGACCTTCGGCCTCGTGCGGGTCCTCGGCGCACCGGGCAGGCGCGCATGACCGCCTCACTCCTCGCGGTCATCCCGGCCCCGTCCCCGCACGACAGCGGAGTCCGGGACATCGCGACGCTTTCGGCCCGCTTCGCCTACCTGACGATGTGCCTGACCCTGGCGTGGGGAGTGCTGAGCGCCACCGGCTGGATCAGGCGCGTCACCGGCCACGAGGCACTGCGCGGCGGGCACGCCGTCCTCGCGGTGTTCAGTCTCGCCACCGGCGTCGTCCACGGCCTGTCCTATCTCTTCCTCGACGACGATTCGTTCGGCGTGCTCGCGTTGCTGATCCCGTTCGCCGGTGGCGGGTTCGCGCGGCACGCGGCGGGCGTCGTCGGACTGGAGCTGTTCATCGCCGTCTCCGTCACCGCGGCGTCGCGCCGCGGTGTGGCGGGCCTTGGCCGGCAGCGGTTCCACCAGCTCGGCTACTTCTCGGTCGGCCTGCTGGCGATCCACTCCTGGCTCGGCGCGGCCGCGAACGGGAACCTCGCGACGGTCTGGCTCGGCGGGATCACCGTGCTCACCCCCGCCGTCGTGCTCACCGTGCTCCGGGTGCTCCCGCCGCGGACGCTGGTCCGGCTGGGACTGCTCGACGGCGGCGCCGACCGGATCAAAGCGGTCCGGATCTCGGTCGACGACAAGAAGTGCCACAGCTACGCCATCTGCCAGGCCGAGGCGCCGCAGGTCTTCCAGCTGCAGGGGGACGGCCAGCTGCGCTATCTCCGGAAACCGGGGGCCAAGCAGCTGCCGTTGGTCCAGGCCGCGGCCCGGGCCTGTCCGATGCGAGCCATCCATCTGCAAGGGGCGGGACAATGAGCGAACGGATCGTCGTCGTCGGCGGAGGACTGGCGGGACTGCGCTGCGCGGAACGGCTGCGGGAACTGCGGTTCGACGGCGAGCTGGTGATCGTCGGCAACGAACCGGATCTGCCGTATCACCGGCCCGCGTTGTCGAAGCAGCTGCTGACCGGCGCCACGAACCCGGCGGAGATGACGCTCGCCCGGCTGGACGAGATCGACGCCGAATGGCGGTTCAACACCCCGGCGACCCATCTGCAGCCGGGGCGCCAGATCGTCCATCTGCCCGGTGCGGAGGAACTGCCCTACGACGGGCTCGTCATCGCCTGCGGCGTCGAGCCGCGGCGGCTTTCCGGTATCCCGCACGGGCATCCGCGCGTGGTCGTCGTCCGCACCCTGGCCGACGCAGCCGAGCTGCGTGACAACCTCGCCGCCGACCACGGGCCGGTCGCGGTGCTGGGCAGCGGGTTCATCGGCTGCGAGGTCGCCGCGAGCCTGCGCGAGACGGGGCGCGAGGTCACCGTCATCGGCCGGTCTGCGCATCTGCTCGGCGAGGTCGTCGGCAAGCACATCGGGCAGAAGCTTTCGGCGCTGCACCGGTCGCGAGGGGTGCGGCTGGCGCTGGGCGCGTCCATCGACCGCTGGCAGACCACGGCGAACGGGCTGCGGCTGCGGTCTTCCGACGGCTGGATCCTGGACGTCTCGTGCGTCGTCGTCGCGGTCGGGACCGTGCCGTCGATCTCCTGGCTGCGCGGGTCCAGGCTGCCGCTCGACGACGGCGTCGTCTGCTCGCCCACCTGTCACGTGCTGGGGATGGGCACCATCGTCGCCGCCGGCGATGTCGCGCAGTGGCCGAACCAGCGCTTCGACGAGACCCCGAGACGGGTCGAGCACTGGCTCAACGCCGTCGAGATGGGCCGGGCGGCGGCCGAGAACCTCCTCGCCGGTCCGCAGGCGGCGCGGCCGTTCGCGCCGGTGCCGCGGTTCTGGTCCGAACAGCACGGCATGCGCATCCAGGCGGGCGGCATCCCGAAGCTCGGCACCGACACCGTCGCGCTCGCCTCACCCGTCGGTGGCGAACGACCCGTCACCGGCTTCGTCCGCAAGGGACGCCTCGTCGGCGTCGTCGGCCTCGACAGCCCGTCCGCCGTCCTCCACTGGACCAACGAGATCGCGGAGCAGAACCCCGTCAGCCACCCGGGAGAAACGGAGACGCCTGATGCGCCGATCGCGGTTGACCATGCTCGTCGTCCTCGCGGCGCTCGTCGTGGGCGCCGCGACGTGGTGGCAGGCGGGTGAACCCGGGGAGCCCGTGGCGCTGACGGCCAAGGCCCCGGTCACCGAGAGCCTCCCCAGCCCGCGTGTCCCGCCGCCCGGTACCTCGCGTCCCAGCTCCCCGGCGGAGGTCCCGGCCGGCACGCGGCTAACGGCCGTCTATATGACACGAATGGGGCAGGCCGTCCTCGACGAGACCGGCGCCGTCCTCTTCCGGTACGAACGCGACGACCCGCGCAAGGCCCGATCGGCGTGCCTCGGGGACTGCGCCGCCGTGTGGATCCCGGTGACGACCACCGGCACGCCTTCGGTGACCGGTATCGATCCGGGGATCGTCGACACCATCAAGCGTCCCGAGGGTGCCCGGCAGGTGACGCTGGCCGGGTGGCCGCTCTACAAGTTCGCCAACGCGCGGCCGGGTGAATGGACCGGTCAGGGCACCGACCACCTGTGGTTCGTGGTCAAACCCGACGGGCAGCGCAACCTGAACTGCCTGCCGACGCCCGTGCAGTAGGATTCGCCGACGGACGAGTCGGCGGGGCGGCCGCGAGCCGGGAGACCGGTTCGAGGAAAGTCCGGACTCCACAGGGCAGGGTGGTTGTTAACGGCAACCCGGGGCGACCCGCGGGACAGTGCCACAGAAAACAGACCGCCTCCGTTCGCTTCGCGGATGGAGGTAAGGGTGAAACGGTGGTGTAAGAGACCACCAGCGTCCTGGGTGACCAGGACGGCTAGGTAAACCCCACCCGGAGCAAGGCCAAGAGGGAGCCGCGAGGCTCCTGCGCAGGCGACCGAGGGCTGCTCGCCCGAGTCTGCGGGTAGGCCGCTCGAGCCCGCCGGCGACGGTGGGCCTAGATGGATGGCCGCCACTCGCTCAGCCGCAAGGCGAGGCGAGGACAGGATCCGGCTTACACGCCGGCTCGTCCGTACCTTCCTTCTCTTGTCGCGCTCGCCTCGGCGTCGGCGTCGGCGTCGGCGTGGATCTTGGTGTGCGGGAATGTCATGAAAGGGGCGTTCAGGACGAAAAATGTCCTGAACGCCCCTTTCATGACATTCGGGGCGCTTCCGCATGAGTAGGGAAGTCCGTGAAGGACTCCTTACCTACCTTGAGGGTAAGGAAGGGGGCCTTCACGGACTTCGGCTGCGGTGAGGGGCGGGTCGGGGTGGTCGTGAGTGGTAAGTGTCGTTAGAACGCGACTTATCACTCACGACCACCCCGACCCACCTCCCACCTGCACCTGTCCTGGAGACGCGACACCAAAGGTCCCTTGCTCCCGCCGCGGCCCTTTCGGACGCTGCGCACCCTGTCTACTTGCCGGTAGGGTGCCCCCATGGGCGAAGCGAGTCGGGTCACGGGACGGTTCCGCGGGACGTTCGACGTACTGCATTCTCTTACCTACTTCGCACCCGAAACGGAAGCCGCGCTCACCGGTGCGGGCCTTCGGCCGGGGCGGATGACCTATTTCGCGGGCCGCGCGGCACCGATGGGCGCGGTGGGCCCCGGCGTCGTCGCGGCGACCTTCTACAACTTCAATCCCGACTTGGTCGCGAAGTACATTCCGCGCGCCTGGACGCTGGCCACGCCCGAAAAGATCATCGAAGCCCGTTTCGAAGCCGCCGACGCGGCGCTGACCAGGCTGCTCGGCAAGGACACCCTCGGCTCGGAGCAGGTCGCCGAGGCGGCCGAACTCGCCCGCGAGGCGACCGGGGGCTGTCAGGTCGACGGACGGCCGCTCTACGCCGGGCACGCCGGCCTCGGCTGGCCGAGCGAGCCGCATCTCGTGCTGTGGCACGCCATCACCCTGTTGCGTGAACACCGCGGTGACGGCCACATCGCCGCGCTGGTCCTCAACGGTCTCGACGGGCTCGCCGCCCTCGTCTCGCACACCGCCACCGGCAAGGGCTTCCTCGCCGCCGCGGCCAAGGCGTCCCGCGGCTGGAGCGACGAACAGTGGGACGACGCGGTCGCCAAGCTCCGTGACAAGGGCGTCCTCGACGCCGAAGGCGGCCTGACCGAGGCCGGGACCGAACTTCGCGAACGGATCGAAGCCGCCACGAACGAGGCGTCGTCGGGGCCTTGGGAGCATCTCGGCGAGGAGAAGACCAAGCGTCTTCACGAGCTGTGCGGGCCGTTGGGCCGTCAAGCCGTCGAAGCGGGCGCTTTTCCCGCGAATGTGTTCGCTACCGGCCGATAATCACGCTATGTAGCGAAAATGCCGTCCCTGATTTCGCTTTGGGTAACGGAAGTGTGACTTTCGCTTGATCGGCCCCGATGATTTTTGTCGAATGCGTGCTCACCCTGCGGACTCGTGAGAAGCCACCGAACGAGTCATGTCACACTGGTCGCGGCCGGATTTTCCTTGGTCGATCCGTACTCACAGTGAGCAAGAAGCCTCGCAGTCGGGTGTTTTCGACTGCGCACTGCGAAATACGGGTGTCCGGGGTTAATCCAGACGACCCTTGCAACGATGATGGAGACCGAGGATGGTCGTGGTGCTGTGCCTCGCTCTGTCACCGGTAGACAAATCGATATCTACAGAGCGCGCTTTGACCACTACGCCTCGTGACGCCATGATGTTCGAAGCACCACCGAGCCAGAACCGCGCGAACCCCCTCTCCGCGCACCGGGAGTAATGCGATGATGACCTTGACCACCCTCGACACGCTGGCCGCCGGCGAGCTCGGCACCGGCAACGTCCGCACCTGGCTGATCGACAACATCATCCCCCTGGTGCTGCTGGCCGTCGCGCTTCTCCTGTTGTGGCTGGGCGGTGGCAAAGGGGACAACGCGGGTGTCATGCGCCGACTCGCCGGTGTGGTGATCGCGCTGGCGATCATCGGCCTCGCGGTGAGTGGCGCCGGAGTCAACGTGGGCCAGTGGATCGCCGGCCTCTTCACGGGCTGAGGCAGGGCTCGCGTTGCGTATCCGCACCGATGACGAGGTTTACCGGGTCGATGCCGTGTGGCTCGGCCCGCCGAAAGCGACTTTTCCCTGGAGAGCCCGCTACGTCGCGTGGCTCGTCGGTATCCCGGTCTTCCTGCTGGTGCTCACCGTCGAACGGTGGGCGGGCTGGAGCTTCGGGTTCTTCTCGACCGCCTGGGCCTTCGTCGCCACAATTGTGATCACCAGATTGATCACGGCCAAGATCAGCCACGAGCGCCCGCTGGGCGCCGTGGCCGCGATGGCGGCGAAAGAGCTCAACACACCAAGAGAACGGACCACGGGCACGGGTGGCGCCGCCAGCGCATCCCGCGTCCGGGTACGGGCGAGCCGCCCGCTACCGAAGCACCGCAGGAGACGGCAGTACCAGCAACACGGCTACGGCGGCGGCGCCGGAGCTCAGGGAACACCACGAGCGCGTCGGAGCCGCCCTGCGGCTCGGGCCGGGAGGTAGTCGTTGTTCGGTCGCGGCGGAAGCCGAGGAAAACGTGATCGAGACCTGCAGCAAGGGGCCTGGCACCCGCCCCAGCAGGTCCGCTCCGCGCAGCCCAAGAAGGCCGGCAAGGGGAGGCGGCTGCCCGGCGAGGCGGCCATACCGTCCTATACCCCGTCCATCGCGGCGCGAAGCATCGACGGGCACCTGTTACGCACCGGTTATGAGGTCTACGCCTGGTACCGGCTCGCGCCGCAGCGCTGGTCGTTCCGGTCGGACTCGCAGCGCCGCGACCTGATCGCGGCCATCGCCGGGCAGTACGCGGAGCTCCAGGGCCGCTGGCTGCACCTGCGCGTGACCAACCGGCCGTACCCGATCCGCATGTGGGCCGAGGCCCACGTGCACAACGCCGTCGGCCGTCCCCAGGACGTCCAGGGCGCGCTGTCCTTCGACGACTACCTCATCGGCGAGCAGCAGCAGCTGATGGGCCGTTCGATGGCCGAAAAAGAGGTCTACCTGGGCGTCCAGGTGCAGACCAGGCGGATGATCGACCGCGCGGTCGAAAGCGCCGCCCCGGTGCTGCGCAAGATCCTCCCGGAGGCCGTCGACGCCGAACTGGCCGCGCTCGACTCCGAGGTCGAGCACCTCGACCAGGTGATCGGCTCAGCCGGCCTCGAAGGCCGCCCGGTGCACGCCGAAGAGATGTCCTGGCTGATGCACCGGTCGTGCTCGCTGGGCCTGCCCGCGCCGCGGAACATGCCCGCGGTCCCGGGCGCAGCCTGGGAGCCGGAGGACCTCGCCAGCTTCACCGACGCGGCGGACTTCCACGCCGAGCCGTACGCGCCGACGGTCACCGTCCGCGGCCGCACCGGCTCGAACGCCGGGGTCTCGCGGCATCTCGCCGTCCTCACCGTCGGCCAGATGCACGGCCTGCAGATCCCCGAGGTCGACGACCCGTGGATCCAGCACGCGGACCGGCTGCCCGCCGCGGTCGAGGTGTCCGCGCGGATCTACGTCCGGCGCCCCGAGGAAGTCGCGGGCGAGCTCCAGCGCCAGATGAACAAGGTCCGCTCGCAGGTCAAGCACTACACCGACGAGCACGAGCTGGAACCGCCGCAGTCGTTGGCCCGCCAGGCGGGCCGGGTGCTGGAGATCGACGACGAGATGACGTCGGGGTTCACCGCGCTGGCCACCCGTGTCCGGTCGTGGTGGCGGCTGGCGGTGTCCGGGCCGACGGAGCGTGACGCGCTGCGCCTGGCCCAGCAGCTCCTCGACCTCTACAAGCCGAAGATCGCCGTCGAGCATCCCGAAGCCCAGTACGCGCTGGCCAGGGAGTTCATCCCCGGCGAGCCGCTGGCCTCGGCGGCGTACATGCGCCGCGGTTCGGTCGTGTGGGCGTCGTCGGCGGTGCCGACGGCGACGGCCGAGGTGGGCGACCGCCGCGGCATCCTGCTCGGCGAGACCGTGACCGCGACCCGGCGCCCGGTGGCCTGGGACCCGTGGATGGCGCAGGAGATCCGCGACGGATCCGGGCTGACCGCGATGGTCGCCGGCCTCGGTGGCGGCAAGTCGTTCCTCGGTGGCGGCATCGTCTACAAGACGCTCCGCGCGGGTGCGCACTGGACGATCCTCGACCCGTCGGGCCCGCTGTCGCGGCTGTGCGACCTGCCCGAACTGCGGCCGTACGCGCGGCCCATCAACCTGCTCAACGCGCAGCCCGGCATCCTCAACCCGTACCGGGTGGTCGCCGAGCCGCAGATCGAGCACTTCATGGACGAGGACGACCCCGAGCGTTCGTGGCGGCGGGAGAAGGCCCTCGCGGGCGCGACCCGCCGTCGTCTCGTGCTCGACGTCCTCACCGGCGTCCTGCCGTACGAGGTCTCGCGGATGGCGCAGACCCGGATCGTGCTGCTGCGCGCCGTCCGCGCGGTCGGCGGCCGGTTCGACGCCGACCCGGGCCAGGTCATCGACGCGCTGCGGCGGGATTCCAGCGAGCACCACGAGCACGCCGTCGTCGTCGCGGACTTCCTCGACGAGATGCGCGAGCGGATGGCGCTGCTCATCCCGGAGACCGACGCGGACCCGTACTCCGAGACCCGCGACGACCGGATGACCGTGCTGACCATGGCGGGGCTGACCCTGCCCAAGGACGGCGTCCCGCGCGAGTACTGGACGGACGCGGAATCCCTCGGCGTCGAGATGCTGAACCTCGCCGCGTGGCTGACCCAGCGGTCGGTGTACGAGAAGCCGAAGGAACTGCGCAAGGGCGTCTGGATCGACGAGGCGTTCTTCCTCTCCGAGGTCCCGACCGGTCGCGTGCTGATGAACCGTTTCGCACGTGACTCGCGAAAGTGGAACGTCCGGGTGCTGCTGTCCTCGCAGATCCCCGCGGACTTCCTGAAGATCCAGGGTTTCGTGGCGCTGCTGGACTCGGTGTTCGTCGGACGGCTCGACGACGACGACGCCCAGGCCGACGCGCTGCGCCTGCTGAAGGTCCCGGTCGGCGTCGGCTACGAGCAGGTCGTCGCCGCGCTGGGCAGGCGGCCCGGTTCGCAACGCGACATCCAGCGCGACGTCGAACCGCGGCAGTTCATCTTCGGTGACGGCGCCGGCGGCGTGGAGCGGATCCGCGTCGACTTCTCCGGGCCGCACCTGGAACACCTGCGCCGGGTCATGGACACCACGCCGGGTTCGCCCGACGCCAAACCGGCGAAGCCCGGCAACGAAATCGCCGTCCCGGAGGAGAAACAGTACGTCCCAGTGCCGCCGGAGGACGACTTCGAACTCGAAGAGGATCTCGAGCTCGCGGCCGAACTCGAGGTCGGCCTCACCGATGAGCAGATGCTCGGCGCCCCGGACCCGTTGGCAGCCGAAACCGGAGAAGTGCAAGGCGCGGTCCAGAACGGACACAGTGCCAACGGGAACGGGAGTCAAGGCGAGCAGCACGCGCGCGCCGGCAAGGGTGGCACCGGCAGGGACGCCGCATGAACACGGTGATGACACTGGCGTTCGTGCTCGCGTTCGCCGCCGGCTGGCACGCGCTGCGCCGCCGCCTGAAAGAGGGGCCGCGGCCGGGCAAGACCAGACCCAGCCGCCGCGCGACGATGTTCGTCGTCATGCTGATCCTGGGCCTGCAGGCCGTGGCGACCGCTCCGGCGGCGTCGGCCGCGGCCTGTGGTGAGGCACCGAACCCGGAACGGCCCGGCGCGGGCATGGTCGGCGCGCTCGACCCGCCCGCGACGGCTCGCGGTGAAGGCGGCAGCCCGTACAACGTCTACGGCTACGCGGGCCACGTCTGGGACACGTTCGAAACCGACTGCGGTCCGCTGGCAGGCATCACCTCGCCCAACTCGACGATCGACACCTGGGCGGGCAACCAGCTGTTCAACATCGGCAAGAACATCGTCGGTGCCACGAACTCGCTGCACTACACCGTCTTGCAGGGCAGCCTGCTCAGCCCGCTGTACAACGCAGTCAAGGCCGGGGCCGAAAAGGTCTACAACAACATCTACGCCCAGTTGTTCGGCCTGGCCGCGCTGATCATGTCGATCATGCTGTTCCGCAACATCTGGCGCGGCGATCTCGCCGCGGTCAGCAAACGGGCGCTCTACGGGCTGGCCGCGGTCTGGCTGGCCGCGTCCTCCCTGGCACTGCTGCGGTTCCTCGATCCGATCGACAACGCGATCGTGCAGACCACGACCAACATCCAGGCCGGGTTCATCGACGAGGCCAGGACGCCTCCGCCGACGACACCGCCGCCGCCCTCGGCGCAACCGTGCCAGGCGACCCCGGAGGCCGTGGCCGCCCGCCAGCCGTGGGACCGCGTCCCGACCGAACTGCACTGCCGGGTCGTCTACGACAACTGGCTGCGTGGGGAGTTCGGCAGCCCGGACTCGCCGCAGGCACTCCAGTACGGTCCGGCTCTCTTGGACGCACGGGCCTTCACCTGGGGGCAGATCCAGCAGGGCGGGGACGCCGACACCGCGCTAGTGGACTCCAAGAAGGCGGCGTTCAAGGACATCTCCACCAAACTCGGCCCGGCGACCGGCTACTTCACCGGTGAGGACGGCAGCCGCGTCGGCGCCGGTTTCCTTTCGCTGGGCCAGGGAATCTTCTACTCGCTGTTCCAGCTGCTGGCCAAGGCCACGGTCCTGCTCGCACAGGTGCTGATCCGGATCTTCGTGCTGACCGCTCCACTGATCGGCTTGATCGCGCTGCTTCAGCCGCAGATCATGCAGCGCATCCTCAAGGTACTCGGCGCCGTCGCGTTCAACCTGATGGTGCTTTCGGTGCTGGCGGGCGTGCACACACTCCTGCTGGAGGCGATCTTCACCGCGGGGAACTCCTTGTCCCTGCTGACGAAGATGGCGCTGGCGGCCATCATCACCGTGCTGTTGTTCATGGTCGGCCGTCCGGTGCGGCGGCTGTGGCAGATGGTCGAGATGTCCGTCGGCATGGTCGGCGGCGCGATGCCGTCGCCGCGCGGCGGGCTCTTCTCGCGCTTCCGCAAGAAGAACAACGAGCCGACCCCGCAGGACGCGTTCTGGCAGAACGTCCGTGACACCGACGACGTCGTCGACGGCGACCTCCGCGGTCCCGTGGGCGCGACGGTCGGCGGCGGTCGGTTCCGGCCCGAGGCGACGATCTTCGCCAGTTCCCAGCGGCTCGACAACGGGTCCGGTGCGATCAGGCCCGCGGCGGCCTGGTCCGGTGCGCCATGGCCCGGTGCGGTCGGCGGTGGCGGCGGTCTGCCCGCCCTTCCCGCCGGTGGCGGCGGAGGCGTCCCGGTGTTCGGCCAGTACAACCCGGCCGCGGGCAATCCGGGCGACTCCATGTTCACCTCGGGCGGGCGGAGCCCGATCCAGGTACCCAGCCGCCGGGTCGACACCTCGCCGGTCGCGGACCGGCGCTGGAGCGACGAACCGGAGCCGGTCGTGGTGCCGTCGAGGATGAACTCCACAGGGGGCGGCTACGCCACTCCCGACTACTCGGGCACCGTGCCGGTGCAGGCGGGGCCGTCGACGCCGCGTCCTCGCCGCGTCGACCCCGAAGTCGTCGCGGGCAAGCCGGTCTTCGTGCTGTACCGGCCTTCGCGCGGGCTGGAGGTCCGCGAGGAAGTCCGCGACACAGACCACGCAGTGGGCCGGTGACCCATGCCGATCCGGACCAACCGCGGGCGCACCGCGGTCTACCGCAGACTCTGGGGCTGGCCGCTGCGCTCGCCCCGCCACCTCGTCGGCACGCTGGTCGTCCTCGCGGTGGTGCTCACCGCGCTGGGCATCCTGCTGCCCAAGGCCATCGGAAAACCGGGGCAGACGGCGAACGGGCCGGGTGCTTCGGCGACAGCCACCTCGCGTCCCGGCGTCGCGGCGCCGGTCACCGTGACGTCGACGCTGCCGCCGAGGCTGACCTCCGTACCGCCGCCGTCTTCCGCGCCACCTGACCAGGACGGTGTCAGGGTCGCCAAGGAGTGGGTGACGGCATGGGCGAACCATCCCGACGGTATGACGACCGAGCAGTGGCTGAACGGATTGCGGCCGTACACCACCGAGGAGTACCTGGCCACGGAACTGACGACGGTGGATCTCGCAAGGATCCCCGCCACCAAGGTGATCGGGGAGCCGCAGGTCGTGACCTCGCTCGCCGGTTCGATGGAGGTGGACGTCCAGACGGACCGGCCCAAGGTCCGGGTCACCCTCACGAAGACGAACCCCGGCTGGCGGGTCACCAAGTTCACGCAAGCGGGCTGACCCGATGAAGATCGGGATCATCGTCGGCGTGCTGATCGCCGCGGTCTTCGCCGCGGTGGTCACCACGAGCACGGTCACCAAGGTGGTGACCGATCACATGGAGGCGCAGGCGGGCGGCGTCGTCAAGACCTCCTGCGACGCGTCGATCGGGCCGACCCTGCCCGGTCAGACCGATCGCGGTTCTTCGGACATCAACAAACTCGACGAAGAACAGAAGGGCATCGTCGCGCTGATCATCTCGATCGGCAAGCAGCGGACGCTGTCCCCGCGCGCGTGGCAGGTGGCGATCCAGGCCGGGATGACCGAGTCGAAGCTGCGGAACCTGACCTTCGGTGACCGCGACTCGCTCGGCATCTTCCAGATGCGGCCGTCGATGGGCTGGGGCACCGTCGCGCAGGTCACCGACCCGCCGTACCAGGTCAACAAGTTCTTCGACGTGCTGCTCGCGGTCCCGGACTGGGAGAACATGCGTCCCGGCGACGCCGCCCAGCGGGTCGAGCGGTCCGGCTTCCCCGACCGGTACCACGACTGGGAGCCGATGGCGGCCCTCCTCGTGCAGAACGAGGGCCAGATCGTCGACGTCGTCGGCTGCGGGTCGAGCGTGGGCAGTGTCGTGCCGCCGAGCCAGGCCGCCGCGCAGGCCATCAAATTCGCCCTCGGCGAGCAGGGCAAGCCCTACATCTGGGGTGCCACCGGACCGAACAGCTACGACTGCTCGGGGCTGATGCTGCGGGCGTACGAGTCGGCCGGGATCATCCTGCCGCGGGTCTCGCGGGACCAGTACAAGGCGGGCGCGATGCTGCCCGTCCGCCAGGCACAGCCGGGAGACCTGCTGTTCCTCGCCACCGTCCCGTCGAACCCGGCCACCATCCACCACGTGATGATGTACCTGGGCGAGGGCAAGATCGTCGAGGCCCAGCAGACCGGCGTGCCGGTGCACATCCGCGACTTCTCCTTCGACGAGGCAGAAGTGGTCGCGCAGGCGGTCCGTCCTGGCGTTTAGCATGGTGACAGCGTGGTATCGCGACAGCGGGACCATCGGATTCACCCGAAGTGGCGGCCTGTCCACCGGCACGCGGCCGCACACTGGCAGAGGATGAAGAACGTGGCACGGAAATTCGGAAGGCGAGGCAAGCCCGCGGCGGGAGGCGGCCCGGAGGTCGATCCCCGCGATCTTTTCGGTACCGCGCAGCCCGCGAGGCAGGCCGCCCGGCCGGCGTCGAGCACGCCGCTGGCGGACCAGCTGAACCAGGGCTGGCCCGGGGTCGACCCCGGCTACGTCGTGTTGCCGCGTTCACTGGCCGAGGGGATGTCGCTGCCCTGGCAGCAGCAGATGGCCGCCCTGCTGGCCCAGTTCCACCACGAGAACGCCCGGCTCGCCTGGCCCGTCTACCGGGTCGTCCCGTCGCGGTACGAAAAGCTCGTCGACCTCGACGAGGAGCAGCTGGCGGAGGCCGGCTACCTGGTCGAGATGGACACCGAAGGCGAGATGATCTACCGCGAGCGCAGCGGCCGGAAGATCGACGACCCGGCCAACACCACGGTGCTCGTCTCCTGCCTCGACCCGATCCCGAAGCCCGCGCAGCGCCAGGCGCCCCCGCCTCCTTCGCAGGCCGCGCCGCCCGCGCCCGGGCAACAACAGGCACCGCCGCCACAGCCGCCGCGGGCCCCGGCGCCGATGAACATCGGACCCGCGCCGGTGTGGCGTACGGTCACCCCGCCCACCGGACCGCCCGCGCCTCCGCTGCCGGGTAATCACACGGCGCCCGCGTCTCAGGCGCCGCCGCCCGCCGCACCGTCCGCGCCTCAGGCTCAGCCGCCGTTGCCTCAGCCCAGCCAGTCGCGGCCCGCTACGGCGAACCAGGCGCCGCCTCCGCCTCCGGTGAGCGCGCCTCCGGCGACGCCGGAAGCGCAGTCCGTCGCGCCGCCTCAGGCCGAGCCACAGCCGGAACCGCCGCCCGCGAGCCCGCCGCCTGTCACACCCCCGCCCGCCACGACACCGCCCGCCACGACGCCGCCGTCGTCCGCGATGCCTCCGGCCACTCGTCCGGTGACCGGGCCGCCTTCGGGGCCCTTGCCGCAGCCGACCTCGTCCGCTTCGCATCCGCAGGGCATCCCCGTCGTACCGGACCTTCCCACCCCGCCGCGCGGTGTTCCGATGGGCCGGGGCTGGTTCGACGAACTCGCCGAAAGCGTGCCGGAAAGTTCGAAGGTGGACTCGTCCGAAGGCGACGAATTCGGGCCGACCGGTGATCCCACGGAGATCCCGTACCGCTATCGCAAGTGATGACAGGACGTCCGGGTGATGTCACGCTTGACCTATGTCGAGCGACCCGAACCCGGATCAGGGCTGGTACTTCAACACCAAGACGAACCAGGTCGAGCACCTGGAACGCGGCCGGAGCATCGACCTCCTGGGCCCGTACCCGGACGAGGCGACGGCCAGGCGTGCCCTGGACATCGCCAAGGAACGCACGCGCCAGGCCGACGCCGAAGACGCCAAGTGGAACGGCGACTGAGGGCGTCCGGGCCGCGCTGACCCGCGAAAAGAGAGCAAGGGACCTTTGCTGTCGCCTGTGCTCTGGGGCTGTTGGGCTTTGGGCGCGGTTGGGCTTTGGCGCGGTCGCGCCTCGGGGCGAGTACATGAAGGCCCCCTTGCTTGCGCCTAGCTACTTGGGCGGCCGCGAAGGGCGAGTTTCCTCGGCTGAGCCGCGTGAAGGGGGCCTTCACGGACTTACACCTCTCTCAACATTAAGAGAAGCGAGAGCAAGGGACCTTTGCTCCCGTTAGTTAGTGCGCTAACGAACGCTAGCAAAGGTCCCTTGCTCTTCTCGGACGAGAAACCGCAGGTCAGGCGTCCTGTCGGGCCAGTGCCGGGCCGAGCACGAACTCCGGGTCCACCTGAGCCGTGAGGTCTTCCCCGGCCCGCCCGCTGCCCCACGCCCGCGCGTTGCGGAGGTGGAACTCGACGCCCTGACGCTGATAACGAGCCCAGTCGCGCTGCTCGGAGTCGACGGTCGCGAGCATCGAGCACAGTGTCGCGAGGTTGTGCGCCTCGAGTTCGCCGATCGGGCGCGCGCGGCCGCGTTCGGCGGCGCGGACGTGTCGCGAGTTCTCCATCCAGCCCAGCAGCGCTTCGCCGACCTCCTCGCGCAGGAAGTCGATGTCCTCGTCCTCGGTCACCTTGTTGCCCACGACGACCAGTCGCACGCCGAAGTCGCGCGCGTAGTCGGCGTACTGCCGGTACACGCCGACGCTGCGCACGGTCGGTTCGCACACCAGGAACGTCACGTCGAACCGCGTGAAAAGGCCGGACGCGAACGCGTCGGCGCCGGCGGTCATGTCCATGACGACGTACTCGCCCGCGTCGTCGATCATGTGGTTCAGCAGCAGCTCCGCCGCGCCGACCTTCGAGTGGTAGCAGGCGACGCCGAGGTCGTCCTCGTCGAACTGCCCGGTGACGCCGAGCCGCACGCCGCCGAAATCGCGGAAGCACGCCTGGAAGATCGGGTTGTCCTCGAACGGCCGGACCAGGCGCGACCCGCGGCCCGGCGGGGTCGTCTTGATCATCGAGGCCGTGTCGGCGATCCGCGGGTTGTCGCCGCGCAGGTATTCCTTGATCAGGCCCATGTTGTCGCCCAGCGTCGGCCACGCGATGGCCTCTTCCTCGCTGGCGCCGAGCGCGACGGCGAGATGCTGGTTGATGTCCGCGTCGATCGCCAGCACCGGTTTCCCGCCACCGGCCAGGTACGCGGTGAACAGCGACGCCAGTGTGGTCTTTCCGCTGCCGCCCTTCCCGACGAACGCGATCTTCACGCCACGGCCCTTCCTGTCGTTTTGAAAAGGGTATCGGTTTTCATTTCGGCCGATAACGTACACCCGACCGGCTCGCACCCGAACGGGCGATCAACCTGGCCGAATCGGGATAGGGTTGGGTGGTGCCTCCACTCGTGATCAGGACACACACGGCCGGAGGGGACTTCGGTCGCCTGCGAGCCGAGTTTTCGCTGCCGGAGTCGTTCGGGCCCGAGGTGCTCGCCGAGGCGGAGGCGGCGGTCGTCGACCCGCTCGAGTCGGCGGGCGGCCGCGAAGACGCCACCGGTCTGCCCTTCGTCACCATCGATCCGCCCGGCGCCAAGGATCTCGACCAGGCGGTGCTGATCGAACGCGTCGAGGGCGGCGGGTTCCGGGTCCACTACGCGATCGCCGATCTGGCCGCGTTCATCCCGCCGGGTGGCGCGCTCGACAAGGAGGCGCGGCGCCGCGGGCAGACGCTGTACCTGCCCGACGGGAACGTCCCGCTGCATCCGCCGGTGCTGTCCGAGGGCGCGGCCAGCCTGTTGCCGGGGGAGACCCGGCCCGCGGTGCTGTGGACCATCGACGTCGACGCGAGTGGTGAACCGACGGCGACCGACGTCCGCCGGGCACTGGTCCGGTCCACCGAGCAGTTCGACTACGAGACCGTCCAGGCCTCGATCGACGCGGGCCACCCGCATCCGTCGGTCGCCGCGCTGCCCGAGCTGGGCCGCCTGCGCCGTGACCTCGCGATCCGGCGCGGCGCGGTCGAACTCCAGTTGCCGGAACAGGAGATCAGTGGCGATCCCGACGGCGGCTGGGCACTGATCCAGCGGCCGCGCAACGACGTCGACGCCTGGAACGCCGAGATCTCGCTGCTCACCGGCATGGCCGCGGCCAAGATCATGATCGACGCCAAGATCGGTGTCCTGCGCACGCTGCCGCCGCCCGACGCCGACGCGGTCGAATGGCTGGGCCGGTCCGCGCAGGCGCTGAACATCGACTGGCCCGAGGGCAAGAGCGTGTCGGAGTTCCTGGCCGCGCTCGATCCCGGTCAGCCCGCGTCCATGGCACTTTTCGCCGACACCACAAGGCTTTTGCGTGGCGCCGGGTACACCGCGTTCGACGGTGAACTGCCCGCCTTGACCACGCACGCCGGGATCGGCGGCGCGTACGCCCACGTCACCGCGCCGATCCGGCGGCTGGTCGACCGGTTCGCCACCGAGATCTGCCTCGCCGTGAGCGCCGGCCGCGAAGTGCCCGCGTGGGTCCGTGCGGCGCTTTCGGAGGTGCCGGAACAGATGACCGCGTCCGACACGCTGGCGGCCAAGGTCGAACGGGCCAGCATCGACCAGGTCGAGGTCTGGGTGATGGCCGAGCACATCGGCGGCGAGTTCGGCGCGATCGTGCTGCGCGCGGAGGAGACCAAGGCCGAGATCCTGGTCGAGGATCCGCCGGTGATGTCCAAATGCACCGGCGAGAAACTGCCCGAAGGCGAGCGGATCCGCGTCCGGCTCACCGCGGTGGACGTCGACAAGCGGAAACTGTCGTTCGAGCGGGCATGATCGACGACCTCGGTGAAGTGGTCCCGCTGCGCGCTCCGGCGGCGCGGGTGGTCTCGCTCGTGCCTTCGCTGACCGAGGCCGTCGAGGTCAGCGCGCCGGGAAGGCTCGCGGGCGCCACGGACTACTGCACCCATCCGGTCGATCTGGACGTGCCGAGGGTCGGCGGTTCGAAGTACCCGAACGTGGACGAAGTCCTCGAACTCGCACCGGATCTGGTGCTGGCGAACTCCGAAGAGAACCGGCCTGAGGACGTCGAACGCCTGCGCGCCAACGGAATTCCGGTCTGGGTGATGGAGGCGTCGGCGACCGTGCCGGGCGCGCTCGCCTCGATCCGGCGGATCCTGACGCAGGCTTACGACCTCGCCGAGCCGGACTGGCTGGTCGAGGCCGAAGAGGTGTGGCGGGAAACCCTGCCGGAACGGTTCCGCGCGGTCGTGCCGGTGTGGCGGAAGCCGTGGATCGTGCTGGGCCGGGACACCTTCGGCGGCGACGTCCTGCATCGCGTCGGGATCGGCAACGCCTACGCGGACGACGAAGAGCGTTACCCGCGCCCGAAGCTCGAAGAACTCCGGGCGCGCTTCGCGGCCGAAGACGCGAACCTGCTCGTACTGCCCGACGAGCCCTACGAGTTCACCGCGGACGACGGCCCCGAAGCGTTCCCCGGCGCGAAGTACGTCCTGGTCTCCGGGCGTCACCTGACCTGGTACGGCCCTTCGCTGGTCGAGGCCCACGCCCACCTCACGCGTTTAGTCCTCTGAATGCGGTAGTTCGCGCCGCGAACCAGCGCATCCAGAGGACGAAATGCGGAGGGGGATCAGAGGGTCAGGCCGGTCAGGACGGTGACGCGCTCCTCGGTGAAGTCCGCCATCGCCGAAGCCGGGCCTTCGCGGCCGACGCCGGAGTCCTTCACGCCGCCGTAAGGCATCTGGTCGGCACGGAAGCTCGGCACGTCGCCGACGAGCACGCCACCGACGCGCAGCTTCGCGGACACGTCGAACGCCGTCGGCAGGTCGCGCGTGAACACGCCCGCCTGGAGTCCGAAGCGCGAGTCGTTGATCCGGCGCACCCCGTCTTCCACCGAATCCACCCGCGTGATCGACACGACCGGCCCGAAGACCTCGTCGGCCATCACCGACGCGTCCTCCGGCACGTTCGCGAGCACGGTCGGCTCGACGGTCGCGCCGTCGCGCTTGCCGCCGGTCAGCAGTTCGCCGCCCGCGTCGACCGCGGCCGTGATCCACGACTCCACCCGGGAAGCGGCGGCGGTGTTGATCAGCGGGCCGACGTCGACGCCGTCAGTGCGCGGGTTGCCGGTCCCGAGCGCGCGCACCTGCTCCAGCACCTTCGCCTGCAGCTCCTCGTAGACGTGGGCGTGCGCGTACACGCGCTGCACCGAAATGCACGACTGCCCGGCCTGGTACATCGCGAACGTCGCGATCCGCTGCGCCGCGAAGTCCAGATCCGTCCAATCGGGACAGACGAGCACTGCGGCGTTGCCGCCGAGTTCCAGCGCGACGTGCTTGCGCGGCACGCTGTCGCGGATGCCCCAGCCCACCGGCACGGAACCGGTGAACGACACGACCGGCAGCCGCGGATCCGCGACCAGCTTGGCCGATTCCTCGTTGCTCACCGGGAGGATCGACCAGCTCCCGGCCGGAAGATCGGTCTCGGCGAGGATCTCGCCGAGCAGCAGCGCGGTCAGCGGCGTCGCGGGCGCGGGCTTGAGCACGATCGGCGCGCCGACCGCGATCGCGGGCGCCACCTTGTGCGCCACCAGGTTCAGCGGGAAGTTGAACGGCGTGATGCCCAGCACCGGGCCCTTCGGCACGCGGCGCACCAGGGCGAGCCGTCCGGTGCCGCCCGGGTCGGTGTCGAGCCGCTGCAGGTCGCCGGAGAACCGGCGGGCCTCTTCGGCGGCCCACCGGAACGTCGACGCGGCGCGCCCGATCTCGCCGCGCGACCACTTCAGCGGCTTGCCGGACTCGGCGGTGATCAGCTGCGCGATCTCTTCGGACCGCTCACCCAGGACTCGGGACACGTGGTCCAACGCGCCCGCCCGGACGTGCGCGGGCAGCGTCGCGAACTCGTCGGAGACGTCGTGCGCGGCCTGGACCGCGGTCTCGATGTCCGAAGTGGACGGAACGTGGTGCGAGCCGGCCTCGCTCCCGTCGAAGGAGTGCCGGACGACGGCGGTTTCGCCGCTGGTGACCGGCTTTCCGGCTACCCAGAAGGGGAAGGTGCTCACTTGACGGCCTCCGTACGGACAGCGTGCTCCAGGACCGTCAGGCCCTCGTCGAGCAGTTCGGTGGACAGGGACAGCGGCGGCAGCAGCCGGACGACGTTGCCGTAGGTGCCGCAGGTGAGGACGACGACGCCGGCCTGGTGGCAGGCCTGCGCGACGCGTTTGGTCAGGTCGGCGTCGGGTTCGGTGGTGCCCGGCTTCACGAACTCGGCGGCCAGCATCGCGCCGCGGCCGCGGACGTCGCCGATCACGCCGGTCTCCTCGGCCAGCGCGCGCAGCCGCGGCAGCACCGCGTTCTCGATGCGCTTCGCCGACGCGGCGAGGTTCTCCTGGCGCATGGTCTCGATCGACCCGAGCGCCGCGGCGCACGCGATCGGGTTGCCGCCGTAGGTGCCGCCGAGCCCGCCCGGGCCGACGGCGTCGAGCAGTTCCGCGCGGCCGGTGACGGCCGCCAGGGGCAGGCCGCCCGCGATGCCCTTCGCGGTGGCGATCAGGTCCGGCACGACGTCTTCGTGCGTGGACGCGAACCACTCGCCGGTGCGACAGAACCCGGTCTGCACCTCGTCGGCGACGAACACGACGCCGTTCTCGGTGCACCAGGCCGAAAGCGCGGGCAGGAAGCCGGGGGCGGGCTCGATGAACCCGCCCTCGCCCTGCACCGGCTCCAGCACGACGGCCGCGACCTGGTCGCCGCCGATCTGCTTCTCGATGCGGTCGATGGCGATCCGCGCCGCTTCGGGGCCGGACAGGCCGTCGCGGTACGGGTACGACCCCGGCACCCGGTAGACCTCGGGCGCGAACGGCCCGAAACCGTGCTTGTAGGGGATGGACTTCGCGGTCAGCGCCATCGTCAGGTTGGTGCGGCCGTGGTAGGCGTGGTCGAACACGACGACGGCCTGGCGGCCGGTCGCGGCGCGGGCGATCTTCACCGCGTTCTCGACTGCCTCGGCGCCCGAGTTGAACAGCACCGAACGCTTCTCGTGGGTGCCCGGCGTCAGCTTGTCGAGCGCTTCGCACACCTCGACGTAACCCTCGTACGGCGTGACCATGAAACACGTGTGAGTGAACCGGCCGACCTGCTCGCGGACGCGGTCCACGACGGCGGGCGCGGCGTGGCCGACGTTGGTCACCGCGATGCCGGAACCGAAGTCGATCAGGACGTTGCCGTCGGCGTCGGTGAGCAGGCCGCCTTCGGCCGAGGTGACGTAGACGGGCAGCACCGAGCTCACGCCCGCCGCGACGACGGCCGCGCGTCGCTCCTGCAGGGCGCGCGAGGCAGGGCCGGGGATCTCGGTGCGCAGCCTGCGCTGGGTCTCGGTGGTGACGGTCACGGCCAAACTCCTGCGGACGCGAGGGACGGGGGGCGCCCTCCAGGATGAGAGCCGGGCCGGTCGGCGTCAGCTCGACATCTTGTCGATATCGAGGCGTAGAGTTGGACAACATGGCACTGACGCTCGCCGCCCTCGTGGCCGAACGCCCGCTCGGCCTGCGCGTGCGGGCGGCGGAGGCCGGGCTCGACCGGCCGATCGGCTGGGTCCACCCCACCGAACTGACCGACCCGCAGGCCTTCCTCGAAGGCGGCGAACTGCTGCTGACCACCGGTCTCGCCCTCGACGAGACCACGTCACCGGGGTACATCCGGCGGCTGGTCGACGCGGGGGTGGCCGGACTCGGTTTCGGTGTCGGCCTCAGCCACGAGAGCATCCCCCGGTCCCTTGTGGACACCGCCGAAGAGGTCGGGCTCCCGGTGCTCGAAGTGCCGAGGAAGACGCCGTTCATCGCGATCACGCGCGCGGTCTCCCGGGCGGTCGCCGCCGACGAGTACGCCTCGCTCGTGCGCACCGGCAAGGGGCAGCAGGAACTGACCAGGACCGCCGTCGGCAAGGGCGGACCCGGCGGAGTGGTGCGCAAACTGGCGAAGCTGGTCGACGGCTGGGTGCTCCTGCTCGACTCCGCGGGCGCGGTCACCGAAGCCGCGCCGTCGTCCGCGCGGCCTTTCGCCGACGAGGTCCGGGACGACCTCGCGCGGCTGCGCGCGGGCACGCTGGTGACCGTGGCGGGGGAGTACGAGGTCGTCCTGCAGACCCTCGACACCCGTGCGCGCGGCGTGCTCGTGGTCGGGACCCGCGAGCCGCTCGACGCCGCGGGGCAGCACATCGTCAACACCGCGGTGTCGTTGCTTTCCCTTGCGCTGGAACAGAAACGGGAACACGTCGTCGCGTTGCGGCGGCTGCGATCGGGGCTGTGCGATCTGCTCGCGGCGGGGCAGGCGGAACTCGCCACACGGACGATGAAGTCGCTCTGGGGCGGGGTTCCGGAGGCACCGTGGTCCGTTCTGGCCGTCACCGGCCCGGCGGGCGGGCGGCGGTCGCTCGCCGACGCGCTCGACGCCGAAGTGTCCGGGGAGCAGGTGTTCTTCGGCGAGTCCGGGCAGTTCGTGGTCGCGTTCGGCGACGTGGACACCGTCGCCCGGCAGGCTTCCCGGATCGGCGGGCTGCGCGCCGGGCTGTCCGATCCGGTGTCCACAGTGGATTTCCCGATCGGGCTCCGGCAGGCGAAACAGGCGGCGGAAGCGGCGAAGGCCGAGCGAGCGCCGCTGGTCCGGTTCGCCGAACACGCCGGACGCGGCTTCCTGGAGATGGTCGATTCCCAAGCGGCGCAAGCGTTTTCGGACAGTCTGCTGGCGCCGTTGCGGCAGCACGACGAAACCGGCCGGGGCGAACTGGTCGCCTCGCTGACCTGCTGGCTGGAGCACCACGGTCATTGGGATCTGGCGTCCGCGCGGCTCGGCGTCCATCGGCACACCCTGCGCAACCGCATGCGCAAGGTCGCCGAACTGACCGGCCGTGATCTCGATTCCCCCGGCGTGCGCGCCGAATTCTGGCTCGCGCTGCAGGTCAGCGCTCGGACCTGACCAGGGCGATCGGCGAGTCCCCGCAGCGCCGCAGCTGGGTGCCGCCCTCCGTCGTGAGCGGTGCCGCTCCGGAGGACCACCACGCCGGGACGTCGACCTCGCGAACGAGCGATCCGGTGGCCTGCCGCGCGTTGTTCGAGACGATCACGCGGCCCTGGGCGTTGACCAGTGCCGCGCGCCCGCCGAGGGCGCGAAGCTTCAACTGCAGCAGGCGCTCGACTTCGCGCACGTAGATGTCCGCGCCGACGACGCCTGCGAACGCACCGTCACGGAGTACCGGGACGGTGAACGTCAGGGTGTACTCGTCTGTGCAGAGGTAGTCGACGTACGGGCCGTTGATGTGGCGGCGGCCGGTGTCGCGCGGGACGGTGAACCACGACTGCCGGGTGTAGTCGAGGAAATTGTCGCTGTCCGGATCGAGGCTGATGACCAGTTGCGCCGGTTCGGCGTCGCCGGTCTCGGTCCACCACTCGAAGCCGAATTCCTGATCGGCTAGCGCGTTCGGCGCGCTGATGAAGCCGGCGCCGACGACCAGGCCGCCGAGGACGTCGAAGACCTGCGGCCGGAGCCGGGTCAGGTCTTCGGCGGTGACATCGGCTGATGCGGCCAGGAGCCCCTCGGCGCCGGCCAGAACCGGCTTCAGCCTGCCGAAGACGTCTTCGACCAGGGCGGAAACCTGATCGACGACCTCGGAACCGGCGGACGGTGTGTCGTTCACGATGCTCACCTCGGATGCGCGGATGCCGCAGCTTAAGGGGCCAGAAGGTCTAAATGCACGTCCGCCAGCCGGTCTATCGCGTCGAGGATGTGTTCCTCGGTGAGCTTCCTGGCCAGCTCGCCGTCGCCCTGGGCGATGGCGGTGGTGATCGCGCGGTGTTCGGCGTAGGCGTTTTCCCTGGTGCCGTGCGGTTCGAGCGGCAACCAGAGCAGTCCGCCGCGCTCGCTCTGCAGCTGCACTTCTTCCCTGGTCAGTCGTGGCGACTGCGCGGCCGCCGCGACTTCGAGGTGGAACTGGCGCTCGGCGCGGGAGGCTTCGGTGCCCGTCGCGGTGCGGATGTCCTCTGTCGCCAGTTCGAGCCGCTCGACGTCTTCGGGCGAACTCCGCTCGGCGGCGAGTTTGGCCGCGGCGCCGGCGATGGCGAGGTAGTGATCGCCGACGTCTCGGAGTTCGGACAGCGAGACCGTGCGAAGGCGCTCTCGCCACGAAGCGGCCGAAGGGTTGGCAGGCGTCTTCACGAAGCTCCCGCCGCCTCGGCCGCGTCGCGTCTCCACGAGGCCCTGCTGCCGCAAGGCCACGAGCGCTTCGCGAACGGTCACGGTGGAGACGCCGAACTGGGCGGCCAGTTCGGCTTCGCTCGGCAGCTGTTCCGAGTCGGCCAGCAGTCCGAGCGTGATGGCGTCGACCAGGCGCGCGGTGACCGCTTCCGCCCGGCCGATCTGGTCGAGCGGCGCGAACATCGCCGAACGCGCGCTGTGCGACATCCCCTTACGCATGGTGGCCCTTCGCCCGAACTACTACCCGATGGAACCAATCTTGCCCCATCGTCTTGTCATTTAACATCTGGACTTATATGTTTTAGCTCCCTCGACGCCCCACAAGGGAGCAAGGGACCTTTGCTATCGCCTCACGCCCCCAGGCCCCTGGAGGTCTCGTGCAGCAGTTGAAGCACTTCATCGGCGGTGAGTACAGCGGATCCGCGTCGGGCGCGGCCGCCGACATCGTCGATCCCGTCACCGGCCGCCCGTACCGCACCGCCGCCGTCGCCGGTCCCGAGGACGTCGACCGCGCGCTCAAGGTCGCCGCCGCCGCCTTCGAACACTGGCGTGAGACAACGCCCGCCCAGCGCCAGCTCGCGCTGCTGAAGATCGCCGACGCCGTCGAAGCGCGCGCGGACGGTCTCGTACTCGTCGAATCGGCGAACACGGGCAAGCCGATCGCGCTCACCGCGGCCGAAGAACTGCCGATGATCGTCGACCAGTTGCGGTTCTTCGCGGGGGCCGCGCGTGTCCTCGAAGGACGGTCGGCGGGCGAATACATGGAAGGGCATACCTCTTTCGTGCGCCGCGAACCGATCGGCGTGTGCGCGCAGGTTACGCCGTGGAACTACCCGCTGCTCATGGCGGTCTGGAAGATCGCCCCCGCGCTCGCCGCGGGCAACACCGTGGTGCTCAAACCGGCCGACACGACCCCCGCGTCGACCCTGCTCTTCGCCGAGATCTGCGCCGAATTCCTGCCACCCGGCGTGCTCAACGTGATCTGCGGCGACCGCGACACCGGGCGAGCACTCGTCGAGCACGAGATCCCCGCGATGGTCTCCATCACCGGCTCCGTGCGCGCCGGGATCGAAGTCGCGGCTTCGGCGGCGAAGGACGTGAAGCGTGTACACCTCGAACTCGGCGGTAAAGCACCCGTAGTGGTCTTCGCCGACGCGGACATCGAAGCGGCCGCGGAAGGCATCGCCGCCGCCGGGTACTTCAATGCGGGCCAGGACTGCACCGCGGCGACGCGGGTCTTGGTCGCCGACGAGGTCCACGACGCGTTCGTCGCGGCGCTGACCCGGCAGGCGCGGGCGACCACCACCGGCAAGCCGGACGACACGTCGGTCACCTACGGGCCGCTCAACAACGCGGCCCAGTTGGACCGGGTCGCCGGTTTCGTCGACCGGCTGCCCGCGCACGCGATCGTCCACTGTGGAGGAAAGCGGCAGGGCGACGAGGGGTACTTCTACGAACCGACGGTGATCTCCGGCGTCCGCCAGGACGACGAGATCAGCCAGACGGAGATCTTCGGACCGGTCATCACCGTGCAGCGCTTCGCCTCCGAAGCCGAGGCCCTGGCCGCGGCCAACGGTGTCGAGTACGCGCTCGCGTCGTCGGTGTGGACCACCGACCACCGGCGCGCGATGCGGCTGGCCGCGAAGCTCGACTTCGGCTGCGTGTGGATCAACACGCATATCCCGCTGGTCGCCGAAATGCCGCACGGCGGCTTCAAGAAGTCCGGCTACGGCAAGGACCTCTCGCTCTACGGCCTCGAGGACTACACCCGCGTCAAGCACGTGATGAGCGCGCTGTGACGACCATCGAAAGGCACGCCATGCCTCATCAAGCGCCCACCGCCTCCGCCGAGGGGGAGCAGGGGACCTTTGCTATCGCCTCCGACGACGGTGGTGCCCCGGCGATCCGGCTGCGCGGACTGCGCAAGGAGTTCGGCCAGGTCCACGCGGTCGACGGCGTCGACCTCGACATCCCGCCCGGCGAGTTCTTCTCGATGCTCGGTCCGTCCGGCTCCGGCAAGACGACCGTGCTCCGCATGATCGCCGGGTTCGAACTGCCGACGGCGGGCACGATCGAACTGCACGGCCGCGACGTCAGCCGTCTCGCGCCCTTCGACCGCGACGTCAACACGGTCTTCCAGGACTACGCGCTCTTCCCGCACATGACCGTGCGGCAGAACGTGGAGTACGGCCTCCGGGTGAAACGCGTCCCCCGCGCGGAGCGACGCCGGCGCGCGAAGGAAGCCCTCGACACCGTCCGGCTCGGCGAGTTCGGCGAGCGCAAACCCGATCAGCTCTCGGGCGGTCAGCGTCAGCGGGTCGCCCTCGCCAGGGCCCTGGTCAACCGGCCGAAAGTGCTGCTGCTCGACGAACCGCTCGGCGCGCTCGACCTGAAACTGCGCCACACCATGCAGACCGAGCTCAAACAGATCCAGCGCGACGTCGGCATCACCTTCATCTTCGTCACCCACGACCAGGACGAGGCGTTGACGATGAGCGACCGCATCGCGGTGTTCAACGCCGGCCGTATCGAACAGGTCGGCTCCCCGGTCGAGGTGTACGAGCGGCCCGCGTCCGCGTTCGTCGCCGGTTTCGTCGGCACTTCGAACCTGCTCAGTGGCGGCGGCGCCGAGAACATCATCGGCAAACCCGGTGTGTTCAGCATCCGCCCCGAGAAGATCCGCGTGGACGCCGATCTCTCGAAATCCGCCGAGGTCGGCGAGACCAGCGCCACCGGCACCGTCACGAACACCGTCTACGCCGGCGCGACCGTGCGCTACGAGGTCACGCTCGACGCCGGCGGCCAGCTCTCCGTGGTCCGGCAGAACACCGCCGAACCCGCGGACTTCGAGGGCGGCCGCGTCCGCCTGAGCTGGTGGCACGAACACAGCTTCCGAGTCCCCGAAGCCGGTTAGCCTCCCCAGCACCGAAAGGTTGTTCGATGAAGAACAGGAAACTCGCGCTCGCCTGCCTGCTCGGCGCCGGCCTGCTCGTGGCCGCCTGCGGAACGTCCGGGTCGAGTTCGACCGCCGCCGCTCCCGGCGGGCAGGGCTTCACCCCGCCGAAACTCGACGCGCTCGCCCAGCTCGGCCAGCCGGAAGGGCAGGTCAACGTGCTGGCCTGGCCCGGCTACGCGGAGAACGGCTCGAACGATCCCGCCGTCGACTGGGTCACCGGATTCGAGAAGGAGACCGGCTGCAAGGTCAACGTCAAGGCGTTCGGCACCTCCGACGAGGCCGTGAGCTTGATGAAGACCGGACAGTACGACGTCATCTCCGCCTCCGGTGACGCTTCGCTGCGGCTCATCGCGTCCGGCGACGTCGAACCGGTGAACACCGCCCTCGTGCCGAACTACGCGGACGTCTTCGACTTCCTCAAGAACCGGCCGTGGAACAGCGTGAACAACGTCTCCTACGGCGTGCCGCACGGCTGGGGAGCGAACCTGCTGACCTGGCGAACCGACAAGGTGACCCCGGCGCCGACGTCGTGGTCGGTCATGTTCGACCCGAACAGCCCGCACAAGGGCAAGATCTCCGCCTACGACTCGCCGATCTACATCGCCGACGCCGCGCTGTACCTGCAGAACCACAAGCCGGAACTCGGCATCAAGAACCCGTACGCCTTGGACGACAAGCAGTTCCAGGCCGCCGTCGACCTGCTCAAGCAGCAGCGTCCGCTGGTGGGGGAGTACTGGTCGGACTACCTGAAGGAAAGCCAGGCGCTCAAGAGCGGTGACGCCGTCCTCGGCACCGCTTGGCAGGTGACGGTGAACGTCACCAAGGGCGAGGGCGCGCCGGTCGAGTCGGTGCTGCCGTCCGAAGGCGCGACGGGCTGGTCGGACACCTGGATGGTCGGGGCGAAGTCGCCGCACAAGACGTGCTCCTACAAGTGGCTGAACCACATCGTCAGCCCGAAGGCCAACGCCCAGGTCGCCGAGTACTTCGGTGAATCGCCCTCGAACCCCAAGGCGTGCGCCGAAACCAAGGACAAGAAGCACTGCGACACCTACCACGCCGGTGACGCCGCGTACGCCTCGAAGATCCAGTACTGGACGACGCCGATCGCGCAGTGCCTCGACGGCCGCACCGACGTCAAGTGCAAGGACTACGGCGAGTGGACCCGCGCCTGGACCGAGATCAAGGGCTGACCTCCCGAACTCCGGGAGCGGGTGGTGGTGCCCCCCAACGCCGCCCGCTCCCGGTCCCATCCCCAGGTGGAAAAAAGATGACGACCACACTCGATTCGCCGAGGCGGAAAGCGTCCGCCTACCTGTACCGCAAACCCAAGCTGCGACTGGGCATCCTGCTGTCCGCGCCGATGCTGTGGCTCGGCCTCGCCTACCTCGGCGCGCTGGCCGCGTTGTTCGTGACCGCGTTCTGGACCACCGACGCCTTCACCGGCCAGGTCGTGACCGAGTGGTCGATGGACAACTTCGTCACGCTGTTCAGCGACGCGGTGTACCGCACGATCACGCTGAGGACGGTCGGGATCGCCGCGCTGGTCACGGTGATCACCGCGATCATCGCCTTCCCAATGGCGTTCTACATGGCCAAATTCGCCTCACCGAGGGCGCGGCGGCTGCTGGTGATCGCCGTCATGACACCGCTGTGGGCGAGCTACCTGGTGAAGGCCTACGCGTGGCGGACCATGTTGTCCGGCAACGGTGTGCTGCACTGGCTGCTGAAACCGTTCGGCCTCGACACCCCCGGCTACGGTGTGCTCGCGACGGTGATCACCCTGTCGTATCTGTGGCTGCCGTACATGATCCTCCCGATCTACGCGGGTCTGGAGCGGCTGCCGAACTCCTTGGTGGACGCGTCGGGCGACCTCGGCGCGCGACCGTTCAGGACGTTCCGCTCGGTGGTGCTGCCGGTGACCTTCCCGGTGATCGTCGCGGGCTCGATCTTCACGTTCTCGTTGTCGCTGGGCGACTACATCGCGGTGAAGATCGTCGGCGGCACGTCGCAGATGCTCGGCAACGTCGTCTACGACAACATCGGCGCGGCCAACAACCTGCCGTTCGCGGCGACCGTCGCGACCGTGCCCGTGGTGATCATGCTCGCCTACCTCGCCGCCGTGCGCCGCACGGGCGCGCTGGACAACCTGTAGGAGCGCGCGATGCGGCTTTCCCGGACGACCAAGTACCTCCTGCTCGCGGCGCTCGTGCTCGGCCTCGCGGTCATCTACTTCCCGCTGCTGGTGGTCCTGCTCAATTCCTTCAACGCGGACACCACCTTCGGCTGGCCGCCGTCGAGCTTCACCCTCGAATGGTGGGAGCGGGCCGCGGAGAACGAAGGCGCGCTGAACGCGCTGGGCACGAGTGTCCAAGCAGGACTCGCGGCGACGGCGATCGCGCTGGTACTCGGCACGATGGCGGCGTTCGCGCTGCAGAAGTACCGTTTCTTCGGCCGCAACCAGGTGTCGCTGCTGATCATCCTGCCGATCGCGCTGCCCGGCATCGTCACCGGTATCGCGCTGAACAACGCCTTCCGCACGATCCTCGGCATCGACCTCGGCCTGTTCACCGCGATCGTCGCGCACGCGACGTTCTGCATCGTGGTGGTGTTCAACAACGTCGTCGCGCGCCTGCGGCGAATGGGCGGCAACCTCGAAGAGGCGTCGATGGACCTCGGCGCCGACGGGCTCACGACGTTCCGGCTGGTGACCTTCCCGATGCTGCGCTCGGCCCTGCTGGCCGGCGGCCTGCTCGCCTTCGCGCTGTCGTTCGACGAAATCATCGTCACGACGTTCACCCTCGGGACCGGGCTGGAGACCCTGCCGATCTGGATCCTGAACAACCTGTTCCGGCCGAACCAGGCGCCGATCGTCAACGTCGTGGCGGCGGTGCTGATCCTGGCTTCGACGGTGCCGGTCTATCTGGCGCAACGCCTCTCGGGCGACACGACTTCCGGCGGACGGCTGTGAAAGCGAAACGCCGGTGCGACCCTGGTGGGCCGCACCGGCGTTCACGAATTCACTCAGTACCGACGGTCTGCGACCGCTCCTGTCGTCGCGTTGTAGGTGATGTAGCCGTTCTGGAAGTCACTGCGCTTGCCGGTCGGGGTGGTGTACTCGCCGCTGATCGGGAAGCCGAGATACGACGTCTCCCAGCCGAGGTCCCGCCAGCGCAGCCGGATCGCTCCCTTGACCTCCCAGGCTTCGTTCGTGCCCCAGCGCCAATAGATCGAGTGGTCGAAGCCGCCCTGGCGGAAGTGGTTGAACTTCCCGCCGTTCCCGGGCACCCACGTCTCGTCGGTGATGGGATAGCCGAGCCCGTACTGCCAGCCGAGCGCCTCGTAGCGGTTACGGATCGATCCGTGCACTTCGAAGGCGTCCGTCGACGGCGACCAGTAGATCGAACCGTTGCCGCTGAAGTGGTTGTACCGGCCGACGTTGTCGGGCGTGGCCATTTCGTCGGTGGTCGGGTAGCCGAAGAACGTCTCCCAGCCCAGCGAACCCCACTTCTGCCAGATCCGGCCCATCAAGAAGTGCGCGCCGGTCGCCGCGGTCCAGTAGATCGAAGCGTTGTTTCTGAAGAAGTGGTTGACCCGGCCGATCCCGTCCGGTGTGCTCACCTCGTCGGTGGTCGGGAAGCCGAGTGGCCCGTTCTCGGCGTCGGTCTCCATCCACTTGGCGCGAATGGTGCCGTAGATGGCCATGGCACCGATGCTGGAAGTCCAGTAGATCGAGCCAGCACCGGTCGTCGGGCCGCCTGTGAAGTCGTTGTAGCGGCCGTTGTCCTTCCGGGCCACCAGTTCGTCGGTCTTCGGCGACCCCAGGAACGCGTGCGCCCCGAGCGCGACGTACTTGGTCAGGATCTCCCCGGCGACGACTCTCGCACCGTGCATCTGCGTCCAGTAGACCCGTCCCGTCGTGTACAGCTGCCAGTGCCCATCGCCCTCGATGAGTTCGAGGCCCACCGGAGTGCCCACCAGCGCCCGGAGAGGCGCTTCGTCGGCGTACCGCTTCTCGATCGGGGTTTGATAGTCCGCCCGCAGACCGAGACCACCGCCGGGCACGACGATCTGGCGCACCGGATCCGTGCTCTGGTTGTCCGCCCAGCGGACGAAGTTCGCCGCGTCGAGGGAGACGGACGGCGCGGTCATGAGCACCGGGGCGCCCACCGTCACCAAGCGGCTGGCTTCTTCGTTCGCGCCGACCTTGATCTGGGCCGGATGGTTCCCGACGACGGTGAGACGCGCTAGCCGCGGGTTCGCGGTGTACCGCTTGCTGGTGGTGACATTGCGGTTGTTCGTCGTCGTGGCGGTGATCAAGACGCGGGTGTCGGTCTCGCTCGGGAAGCTGATCGAGAACGCGAGCCCGGTGCCGGTCTTGAGCTGGTTGACCTCGCAGGCGGAGTTGCGAGGGCAGTGCAGTCGTTCCGCGCGCCAGCTCACGGTGAGCGGACCCTCGGTCGGATCTTCCGCGTTGGCACCGACCGAGACCGTTTCATTGACGGAGAAGACCGTCGCCGTCGGCGGGAGGATCTCGATCGTGGGGCTCGCCTCGGCCGGGACCACCGTTTGGCTGATGTTCGACACGGCGCCGTGCGGATCGCTGACCGCGAGGCTCACCGTCACCGGGTCTGCCGCCGAGTACGAGTGGCTGACGGTCTTCCCGGTTCCCGTGCCGCCGTCACCGAAGGTCCACTGGTAGGTGAGACCTTCGCGGTCCGGGTCGTCCGACGTGCTCGCGTCGAAGGAAACCGTGCGGGTGGCCGGATCGGTGGTCGCGGTGAACGACGCACGGGGAGCCTTGTTGGCGGGTTTGTAGCTCAACCTGCGCAATGTCGCCGTGGTCGCGTCGGCCACGACGATGTCACCGTTCGGGGCGGTCAGGACGGCCACCGGGTCGCCGATCGCGGAAGCCACGACGGCGAGGGATTGGGTGACCGTGCCCTTGGAGTCGAAACCCAGCGTGGAAAGGGTCTGCGCGCCTTTGTTGGCTACGAAATGAATTCCGCGGAAAGCCTCTGGGTAGGAGACTCCGGTGTAGGGAACGCCGCCGACGATGGTATCCGCGGTGCCGTGCACCGTTTCGCCGAGCGGATTGACATTCGCGACATTGGCGCACGCCGGTGCGTCGCGATAGCCCGGCGTCCGGGTCGTCCCTTCCCAGCAGGGCCATTTCAGATTCTGGCCGGGGAAGGCGAGATCGACCTCGTGGCGGGACGCCCAGCCGATGTCCGTGACGACCACGCCACCGCGGGGGTCCAGCGCGATCCGCGGATCGCGCAGCCCGCTCACGTAGTTGCGGCTTTTCCAGGACTGAGGGGCCGTCGAGTCGTAGAACGGGTTCTCCGGCATTCCTCGGCCGTCGAGGTCGACACGGAGGATCTTGCCCGTCGGATGGGCCGGGTCCAAGGCGCGCAACGCGAACGGGTCGACGTTGTCCTTGGTGGCGTCGCCGGCGGAGCGGACGGTGGCGTTGTCGCCGACGGCTACCCACAGCGAGGTGCCCGACGGGTCCACGGCCACGTCCTGGATGCCCTTGTTGTCGGCGTTGACCGGGAACTCCAGGACCGTGGACTCTTCCGCCAGCGAGGTGGGGGCGCCGGTGCCGCCCGCCTTCCACTTGCTGAGCCGGAACGCCGCGGTGGAGCCGGTCGTCACCGCGCGGGTGGTGTAGACCGCGCGGCTGGTGGCGAAGTCCGGCGCGACCGCCACGCCGGTGAGGCCGAGCGAGCCCGCGGTGTGCACCGGAAGTGAGGCGATCTGGACCGGCTGGCCACCCTGGGGCGTCAGCTGGACGGAGCCGAGCCGACCGACGGTCAGCGCGCTCCCGTCCGGGAGGTAGGCGGCGTCGGTGAGATCACCGGCCTGCTGGCCGGTGGGTGTGTCGAACAGGGCGAACCCCGTCGGCAGTACCGGTGCGGCCTGTGCCGAGGGGGCCGTCGCGACCACTGTGCCGATCAGCACCGTGGCGGCCGCAGAGACGACCAGGGATCTTCGAGTCCGCATTGGACCTTCCTTCTCCGAATACGGAGAGTGCCTTGTGCGGAAAGTGCTCACGAATGCACAAAAACTGCGACGCGCGACAGAGCAGCTCATTCTGTAACGCGACGCGACGATCCGCCCCCAGCGCCCTCGTTTCTGGTTATGAGCAAGCCGGACGCTAGCGCCTGGTCAACGCGTCGTCATTCGGCCGAAAGTGTGATTCGATCTGCGGTCGGCGAAGTTTCGTGATGTGCGCCACCCTTCTTCGTATGAATTGAGGAATCGAACTGGTGTTCGATGCACGCTTGGCTAGGTAACTGTGTCCAATCGTTCGCGGCCATTCGGCCCAACTTCGTTAAAGGGGCTTGCCCGGACACTTCGCGGCCCACCAATATCAACTCGCCGGCCTGCTCTGAAGGAGCCGAGGGCCGTTCTGGGTGGGCATCCCGAGGGGGGAAGTCATGAAGCGGATCCGTCGTCGACCTGTCCTGCGCGCGAGACTCCGGGCGGCGCTCGCGCTGCTGCTGATCGTCGCCTTGGTCGCGACGCTGGGGCCGGCGGGCTCGCAGCGGTTCTCCTCACCGGACGACGCGGAAGTCGCCGCCGGCGCGCCCGAACAGCAATCAGGCTCGGCGGAGAACGTTCCGGACCGGCCGACTCCCGACAGCGCCGCCGCACCCGCGGTGAACCGCGCGACGGCCGCGTCGCTGCAGTCGAAGTATCCGCCCCTGAACTTCCCCGAACCCTCGGCGGACAAGCGCAGCAGTGCCAAGACCGTTCCGCCGCCCGCCACGCAGGTGCGTGGGTTCGATGACAAGGCGAGCAAGGAACTGCCGCAGCAGCGCACCTCGCACAGCAGCGTCTACGACAACCCCGACGGCACCCGGACCACGGTGTACGGCCAGGATCCGCTGAACTATCCGCTGCCCGAAGGCGGCTACGGCGTCATCGATGCGCGTGCGGTGCCGGACGAGGCGGGCGGGTGGCGCAAGGCCGGTGACGCGCTCCAGGTCCACATGGGGCAGACGGCGGGCTCGATGCGGGTCAGCCCGGGTGCCGGGCAGGAAGCCGGTTTCACCCTGCTGGGTGCGCGGGCTTCGGCCGGACGCGCGGAGGGCAGCACCGTCGGCTACCCCGACGTCCTGCCGAACGCGGACCTTCAGGTCGAATTCACCGCGGGCGCGGCCAAGGAATGGTTCGTCCTCAAACGTCCCGACGCTCCGCACGCCTGGGAGTTCGCCCTCGATCTGAAGGGGCTCGAAGCGAAGATCGTCGACGGAGCGGTGGTCTTCGTCGACCAAGGCGGCGCGACCGTCCTGCGGGTTCCGGCGGGCTACATGCTCGACTCGAGCCGCCAGGAAAGCGGCGAGCCCGCGACGTCCTACGGCGTCACCTACCGGCTCGTGCCTCGCGACGGCCGCCAGATCCTGCGCGTGGAACTGGATTCCGCGTGGCTGCGCGACCCGGCCCGGGTCTATCCCGTGCGGGTCGACCCCACCGTGGTCAAGGAGTCGGTCAGCACCGGAAACCTGGTGGTGGAGAACGGGCAGCGGCGAACCAACGTGAACGAGCTGCGTATCGGCCGCAGCGGTGGCAAGACGGCCTCGAGCTATCTCCGGTTCGGCGGGATCGGCGGGGACCTGAAGGACAACCGGATCTTCGGCGCCCAGCTGCAGCTGACCAACTTCTGGTCCGGCTCCTGCACGCCGCGTCCGATGTCCGTGCACCCGGTCACCGCGGACTGGGGTTCTTCCGGGACGCCGCCGGTCGGCGCCCCGCTCGGCGGCGGTACGTTCTCGCACGGCTACATGGCACCGCTGGCGACCAGGTCCAACTGCCCGACCGCGCACGAGCTCATCGATCTGGGCGTCGGTGGCCGGGACCTCGTCCAGCAGTGGGCGGCCGGTGCGGCGAATCACGGTCTCGCCCTGCAGGCCCCGCTCGATCCTGCCGCGTGGAAGCGGTTCACCGGCTTCGGCACGGCGAACCCGCCCCGGCTGTACGTGACGCACTCGCCCTACAACGCCGAGTACCGCGTCGATCGCGCGACGCCTGAACCCCCGGTGACCCGGGCCGCCCCGGGCAAGGTCAAGATCACCGTGACCAACCGGAGCGCGCAGGAGTGGAATCCCGCCGATTTCGCACTGGGCTACCGCGTCTTCGACCGGGGTGGGAACCCGCTCGGTTCCCAGGTGGCCGCGGAGCTTCCCGGCCCGGTGGTGCGTGGGGCGTCCGTGACACTCGACGCCGAGATCAAGCCGATCGGCGTGGGCAGCTACCTGCTCGACTTCAGCATGATCCGCAAACCCGGCGACTACTTCACCGACCACCAGGTCGCGCCGGCGCGGATCGGGCTCGACGTCTACGACGTGCCGCCGTTCATCAAGCACCAGTACCCGCCCAACGGCGCGTCCGTTCAGACGCTGACCCCGCAACTGTGGGCCAACGGCATCGACGTCGACCCGCCGCCCGGCAGCACCTTGAAGTACCGATTCGAGGTGTGCCGCAAGGGTGACGACGACAATCCGGTCGACTGCTTCAGTTCCGCGTACCAGTCGAATCCCACGTGGACGGTCCCGGACAAGAAACTGTTCTGGAACAAGATCTATCTCTGGCGGTCGTTCGCCTACGACGGTGCCAACGAGAGTGAGCCGCTCCCGTTCAGCGCGATCCTCAGCGCGGTTCCCCAGCCGGCGATCACCTCGCATATGGCGATGACGCCGCACAGCGGCTCCGATCGCGACTTCGACCCGATGGTGGGCAACTACTATTCGAGCGCGGTCGACGTCCAGCTCCCGACCGCGGGCCCCGAACTGAGCGTGACCCGCACGTACAACTCGCTGGACCCGCGGCGTGACCACTGGTTCGGCACGGGCTGGGCGACGAAGTTCGACATGAAGGTGGTCCGCGACTACGCGGGGAACACTCTCGTCACGTATCCCGACGGACAGCAGCTGCGCTTCGGCCTCAACCCCGACGGCAGCTATGTCCCGCCGCAGGGCCGTTTCGCGGACTTCGCGTCCACATCGGACGGTGGATGGCGGCTCACCGACAAAACCGCGACCACCTACCGCTTCGACTCCTCTGGCAGGCTGACCGGTTACACCGACGGGGTCGGGCGTGGCGCGATCGTGCAGTGGGACGGGTACAACCTGTCCCGTGTCCTCGACATCGCCAGCGAACGTCAGCTGGTCTTCCTGGTCCAGGACGGCAAGGTCGCCAGTGTCTTCGCCACCGAGGTCAACGGCCAGGTGCGGAACTGGAGATACATCTACGAAGGAAACCGGCTGCGGCGGGTCGAAGACCCCGAGGGGAACGCCACCCAGTACGAGTACGCGGACCAGTCCAGGTTCCGCACGGTCGTGAACGACGCCTCGCCCGACGCGTATTGGCGACTCGGCGACCTGACCGGGGACGTCGCGGTCAGCCAGGTGGCGTTCAACCGGGGCAAGGACAACGGGAAGTACAAGAACGTCGTGCTCGGCGCCCCCGGCGCGCTGCCCGGTTCGGCCGACACCGCGGCGACCTTCAACGGCTCGAGTTCGGTGCTGCAGCTTCAAGACGGCGTGGTCAAGAAGAGCAGGGACCTCGCGGTCGAGCTGTGGTTCAAGACCACCGGATCCGGCGTTCTGCTGGGCTACCAGCAGAACGAGATCACCGGCGGGCTCCAGAACGCCTACACCCCGGCGCTCTATGTCGGTACGGACGGCAAGCTGTACGGCCAGTTCTCCGACGGCACGACCAACCCGATCCGTACCGCCGCCTCGGTCAACGACGGCAAATGGCACCATGTGGTGCTTTCCGGGGCTTTGGCGACACAGACGCTCCACCTGGACGGCGTCCAGGCGGGGACGAAGCAGGGCGTGATCGACCACGGCAACCAGACCAAGGTGTACGCGGGGGCCGGGTTCATCGCAGGCAACTGGCCGGCGAAGCCCGCCAACGATCACGGGTACTTCGCCGGTGCGATCGACGAGATCGCCGTCTACGGCAAGCCGCTCAGCGACGCCGTGGTCCGCGAGCACTTCCAGGCCGCGCAGCCGTCCGAAGGGCTCAGCAAGATCGTCATGCCCAGCGGCAAGGTCGCTTCGCAGGTCGAATACGACACGGTCAACGAGCGGGTGAAGACCTACACCGACCGCAACGGCGGGGTGTGGCGGCTCGGCGCGCCCGTGATCACCGGTGAGGAGAACAACCTGATCCGGACCGTGAAGTTCACGGATCCGGGGAACCGTGACCACACCTACGACTACGACCCGGTCCGGGGCCGGATCCTGCGGACGGTCACTCCGCTGGGGCTCGGCGTGCGTCCGGAAGACAAATCCGGCGAGCCGGCAGGCGAGACCGCCTACGGGATCCGTAGCTACGACTACGACGACGAGGGCAACCAGAGCACCATCGTTTCCGAGAACCTCAACGAGGTCGTGCTCGGTTTCGACAAGCGCGGGAATGTGGCCAGCAAGCGGACCTGCCTGATGGCGACGAGGTGCCAGACCGAATACTTCGGCTACTTCCTCGACCCGGGAAATCCCCTGGACCCGAGGAACGACAAGGTCGTGTGGAGCAGGGACGGCAGGTCGACGGACGCCGCCGACAACCGGTACCTGACGACGTACACCTACACCGCCAAGGGTGATCTCCTCACCCAGCAGATGCCCGACGGCGGCTCCGTCACGCACACCTACACCGACGGTACCGAGCTGGCCCTCGACAACCCTCTGCACCACGTCCCGGCGGATCTGCTGGCGTCGACACGCGGCGCGTTGGGCGACAACACGTTCTACCGGTACTACCGCTCAGGCGACCTCGGCGAGATCCAGGAACAGGCCGGGATGCGCACCCGCTTCGGTTACGACGCGGGCGGGCGCAAGACCTCGGCCACGGTCTATACGGCGGCTCATCCCGACGGCGTCAAGACCACCTACGAGTACGACGCGTTCTCCCGGGTGATCGCGGAGACCGGGCCGGAGACGACGAACCCCGTCACCGGCGTGAAGCACACAGCCCGGACCACGACGTCTTACGACAAGGACGGGAACGTCGAGCGGGAAGAGGTCTCGGACCTCACCGGCGGTGATCGGCCACGGGTGACGACGCGTGGGTACGACGATCACGGCAGGCTCGTCCACGTCGTGAATCCCGAAGGCAAGGAAACCCGCTACGGCTTCGACGTCTTCGGCAACCGGACGTCCGTGATCGACGCGAGCGGCGTGAAGAGGTCGTACGCGTACACGGCCAGGAACGAGGTCGCCGAGGTCCGGCTGCACGGCTGGCACGGCGGGGTGGTCGACCCGGCCGACGGTGACGGCAGGCCCGGGGACGGCGAGGGCGACCCCGATCCCGGGAACTCCAAGCCGACGGTGCTCGAGTCCTTCCGGTACGACGAATCAGGCAGGCAGATCCTGCACGTCGACGCGATGGGCCGGACGACCCGGAACAACTACTACGCCAACGACCTCATCGCGCAGGTGGTGGCCGAGGGGTACCGCGACCCGGTCACCGGGAACGTGCGCGATGTCCTGCTGGAGAACAACACCTACGACGGTGCCGGAAACCTGATCAAGCAGACCACCGCGGGAAACCGGACCACGACCTACGAGTACGACGCCGTCAGCAGGCTGACCGTGACGAACGAGGACTCGGGCGGGCTGGAACGGCGTACGCAGTTCACTTACGACCGCGGTGGCAACGTCGTCCGAACCGAAAAGTCCGGAAACCCCTCGAACACCGTCACCGGGCAGGCGAACCTCACCGAAACCACGGACTTCGTCTACGACTCCACGGGTAAACGCATCGAACAGACTGTCCACAATGGTCAGGAGAAGCTGATCACGCGGTGGTCGTACGACGAGCGCGGCATGCCGATCAGCATGACCGATCCTCGTGGCAACCTCGGTCAGGATCCCTCGGCCGCGTTCACCACGAAGATGGAGTACGACGAGCTGGCCAGGCCTATCCGGGCCACGGGCCCGCGGGTCCGTACGGAGTCCGGTGGCGGTGCGGCAGCCGACACGCAGGCGACCATGGTCACCGGCTATGACACCTTCGGATCGGTCACGCACACGAAGGATCCGCTGGGCCGGGTCACCACGGCGGAATACGACCGGCTCGGCCAGCTGGTCAAGTCGAGCCTGCCGGCGTACACGCCACCCGGGAGCTCGGCTGCGATCACCCCGAGCAAGGAGATCCGGTACGACTCCGTGGGGCGGGTGATCAAGCAGATCGACGCGCGGAGCCACACCACCGAGCTGCGTTACGACCAGCTGGGGAGGCTGCTGGAGCGACAGGATCCGAAGGCCGACGGCACGGCCAGCGGAGTGTGGAAGTACTCGTACACGATGACCGGTCTCCCGTTGTCGGCGACTTCTCCGACCGGAGCCCGTGTCGAGGCGACGTACGACGAACTGGGACGCAAGGTCACTTCGACCGCGATCGAGCGGTTCCCGAAACCGGCCTCGGCCACCACCAGTTACACCACCAAGTACCGGTACGACGACGCCGGCAATGTCGTCTTGGTCGAGAACCCCGCCGGGGAGAAGGCCAAGAGCACCTACGACAAACTGAACCAGTTGATCACCGCCGTCGACCCGGCGGGAGTGACCACCCAGCGGGGCTATGACCGGCAGGGCCGCGCGGTCCGGGAGAGCGACGGGGCGGGCGTCACGAAGCGTCTCGACTACGACCTGGCCGGTCGCCGGGTGTCCGAGTTCGACGTCGACGCCGGCTGGAATCCCACCAAACCCGCTTTGCGGGAACGTAAATTCACCTACGACCTCGCCGGCAACGTGAAGACGGCCGAGGACTGGGAGAAGCGCGTCACGACGTTCTCCTATGACGCGGCGAACCGGCTGTCCAGCCAGATCGAACCCGTTGCCGACGGCAAGACGATCACGACGTCGTTCGGCTACGACGCCGCAGGGAACCGCACCAGGTTCACCGACGGCCGGACGAACAAGACCGTCTTCACCTACAACAGCCTGAACCTGCCCGAGTCGGTGATCGAGCCGTCGACCGCCGCGCATCCCGCGGCGGCGGACCGGACCTGGACGCAGTCCTACGACGCGGCGGGGAACGCCACCCGGTTGACCGCGCCCGGCAATGTGACCCGGGACCGGACCTTCGACGCCCTCAACCGCATGCTCACCGAGTCGGGCACGGGCGCGGAGACTCAGACGAAGACCAAGGAGCGTGCCTACGACGCCGACGGCAGGCTGCTGGTGGCCGGCCAGAACGGGTTCACCTACAACGACCGGGGCGGTCTGCTGACCGCGACGGGCACCTCCGGAAACTCGTCGTTCGAGTACGACGCCGCCGGGCGCGTCAGCACCCGCAAGGACGCCGCCGGGACCACCGGCTACGGCTACCTCAAGGGGCGTCTGGATTCCGTCACCGACGGCGCGACCGGCGGCCGCCTCACCTACGGCTACAACGAGGCGGGGAAGGTCAAGACCGTCGACTACGGCGCCGGCCGGGTCCGGACCTACGACTACGACAACCTCGCGCGGCCGAAGTCCGACGTCCTCAAGGATGCCAACGGCACGGTTCTCTCGTCGATCGCCTACACCTACGACCCCAACGACCGGGTCAAGACGAAGACCACCGCCGGGCTGGCCGGTTCGGGGCAGAACAGCTACGCCTACGACTACCAGGGGCGGATGCTGTCGTGGACCGATCCGGCGGGCAAGGCGACCGAGTACGGCTGGGACGACTCCGGGAACCGGATCAAGGCGGGCGGCAAGAACGCCACCTACGACGAACGGAACCGTGTCCTCGCGGACGGCGACTACACCTACGCGTACTCGCCGCGCGGCTCGCTGGCTTCGCGCACCTCGTCGGGACTCGAGGAGAAGTACTCCTTCGATGCCTTCGACAGGCTGGTGAAATTCGGTTCGACCGAGTACACCTACGACGACCTCGATCGGCTCGCGACCCGTGGCGGCCAGCAGTTCTCCTACGCGGGCATGGAAAGGGACGCGGTCAGCGACGGTTCCTCACGCTTCGGCCGCGGTCCTGACGGCTCACTGCTGTCGCTTTCGCAGGGAACCGATTCCCGGCTCACGCTTTCCGACCGGCACGGCGACGTTGTCGGCGCACTGGCACCCGCGTCGGGCGGCGTCGTCGACTCGACGGCGTACGACCCGTACGGCAAGCGGATCGCGTCGACCGGTGCTTCGCGGTCGGTCGGTTTCCAGGGCGACTGGACGGATCCCGACAACGGGAACGTCAACATGGGGGCGCGGTGGTACCAGCCGGGTTCCGGCACCTTTGCCTCCCGCGACAGCATCGAGCTGCCGTTCTCGCCGTCGATCAGCGCCAACCGGTACTCCTACGTCCTCGGCTCGCCGCTGAACTTCTTCGACCCCGACGGTCACGGCTGGTTCAGTGATCTGTGGGACAAGGCGGGCGGCATCGTGCACACCGCGCTGGACGTGGCGGGCATGATCCCCGGCATCGGCGAGATCGCCGACCTCGCCAACGCCGCGATCTATGCGGTGGAGGGAGACTGGGAGAACGCCGCTTGGTCGGCGGCGGGCGCGATCCCGTTCGGCGGCAACGCCGCGACCGCGGCGAAGTGGGCACGCAAGGCCGGTGACTTCATCGGCGGCAGCCGCCGGGCCGGCCGGTACGCCGACGACGCCATCGATCTCGGTCGTCGGTATGGCGACGACGTCGCCGGCGCGGCGCGCCGAACCGCAGGTGACGCCGCCGCTTCCGCTGCTCGCAAGGCTTCCGCTGTCGCGGCCGCACGTAAGGCCGCTGCTGCGGCCGCGGCCGCAGCGGCTCGACGGGCAGCGGCGATCCTGGCGAAGAAGAAGGCTGTCGCGGCCGCCGCCCGCGGCGCCGCGGAGAAGACGGCGAAGCGGAATCCGATCCCGACGTTGAAGGCGGCGCTGAAACCGGTCTTCAAGGGCACGGATTTGGTGTCGTCGTCGCCGCTGACGCCGGCGCGGGTGGTGCAGTCGTTCAAGGCCAACGTGCAGGACGCCGGCCGGGTCACCGACTTCTTCAAGAAGCAGGTGGTCGGGGACGGGAACATCATCCAGAACGTCGCCGAGACCGTGACCGCGGTGTCGGAGATCGCCCAGTCCGGTGCCACTCCTGAAGACGCGCTTTCCGCGCTTGGCGGTTTCGCCGGCCGGAACAAGGGGCGGGGCAAGCACCACGACGAATCTTCGAGTAGTCCTGCCGGGAAGTGCGCGACCAACAACAGTTTCGACCCGAACACGCTGGTGGTGATGGGCGACGGATCCCGTAAGCCGATCAAGGACGTCAAGGTCGGCGACAAGGTCCTGGCGAAGGACCCGACGACAGGTCGCACTGCGGTCCGGGTGGTGACGGATACCCGCTCACACGCGAGTCAGCGGACTCTGGTGGAGGTCGGTGTCGCGAGTGGTGCCGATCGTGGGTCCCTGGTGGCGACGGACGAGCATCCGTTCTGGGTCGAGTCGGAGAAGCGGTGGTCTCACGCTGTTGATCTGAAGGCCGGGCATCGGCTTGAGACCGGGGATCACCGGGATGCAACTGTTACGGGGACGCGGTCTTGGTCGGAGACCCGGCGGGTCTACAACCTGACCGTCGACACGGACCACACGTACTTCGTCGTCGCAGGTCAGACGCCAGTCCTCACGCACAACTGCGGACGTGAGGCTAGAGCAGCAGCGCAATCGGCGCCCGCGGACGCCACAATGAGCGCGGCAGCTCGGTTCCGGGGTACGGATATGGTTTCCACAGGTCACTCTGGTCATTCGTCTCGCCCCGCCTATTTCGAGCCCGAGATTGATTCCGTTCTTGCGGATGGTGGGCAGATCGCTGGCCGCGGAGCCGATAACTGTGCCGAGATCCGGGCATGCAATGCTCTAATCGCCGAACATGGAGCCGATTTTGAGGAACAAGTCGGGCGCTCGCTGCGGTTGAGCGACATCGAGTTCTTGACCGTTCGCAGTGCCACGGGTGCCCCAGAAGCGGCGTGCTTATCCTGTCAGAGTGTTCTTGTTCGGCGTGGAGCGACAGACCTATCGAGGTGAAAAAGGATGCGCGAGTCGGAGTTGGAGAAATTCCTCAGGTCGTGTGGCTGGGAGGGGGCTGGGTTTCGCCGTGAGACGGATGCCATCGTGGCGGGCCTGGAGCGTGTCGGTTTCGCCTGTCATGAGGAGGCAAGGAAGTTCTTGGGTGAATATCTTGGCCTAAGGATCGACCATCTCCCAGCCCTCGTTATCGCGGAGGAGAGGATCTCAAGTTGGACGAACTTTGATCCGTCCGCGGTCTGTACCACCCGTGATGCAGACGTGGCTCGCCGATGTGCAGAGGTGGCTGACACCCCGCTATTTCCGATTGGCGTGGACAGCTTTCATCTGACCGTGTACTCGGGAAGTGACGGAAGGTTCTATGCAGGGTTCGATTCATCGGTCTATCAATATGGGGAAGATCGCAATTCAATGTTCTCGATGATGAAGGCTGGGGCTCGGCCAATTGCGTTGGGTGAGTGGACGCTTCAGTGAGAAGGATGCGTGGCAGCCTTGATGAACTTGGGTTCTTCAGAAAACGACACCCCCTCGGCTGAGGATTCATAACCCTGAAAACCGCACACGAGCCCTCATCGACAGGGATGTCGATGAGGGCTCTGCGGTGTTTGACGGCACGTCAGCGGACGGCGGCTGTGGCGGGTGGGTCGTCAGGATCGTCGTCTTGGTCGCCGGGGCGTCCCCGTGGCGTCGATGGCTCGGGGCCCCTTGATGAGACTGACATTCGGATCGAATTTTGATCAGGGAATTGACCATCGGGCAGTCTGAGTGGCTTGTGTGAGGCGTAGAGCTTTAAGTTGTTCCAGGTGGCTACACTTCGGGATGGCAATTGGGGCTTAAGGTTGAGGTCGCCGTCCTGATTTGGCTGTGTAAGTGTGAGGAAAGTAGATGGAAAGCTCGTCGAGTGCTTTCCCTTGCTCGAGGCGCAAAATTCTCTATATTTTGCGCGATGAGATTGTCATGATTTCGTGCGATGACTTGAAGTGATTCAGCTTAAAGGGCTCACTTGCAGGAGTTCCAGGTTTCACTGCCTGGCAGGCGCGGGCACCTCGACTCAGGGGCCTTGGTCAAATCGGCCGGAAAGAATCCGTCGCTTCCCGAAGCGCGGCCAGCATCCCCGGATCCGTCACCGCATGCCCCGCCGCTTCAACGAGTTCCAGCTTCGAGTCCGGCCAAGCCCGGTGCAGCTCGTAAGCGGTCGCCGGCGGGCACACCGCGTCGTACCGCCCCTGCACGATCACGCCGGGGATCCCGGCGAGCTTCCCGGCTTCCCGGATCAGCTGCCCTTCCTCAAGCCACGCGCCATGACAGAAATAATGTAACGCGAGCCGCGCAAAGGTGACAGCGAAGTCGGGCGACGCGTACTGGTTGTGGAAGGCCGGATCCGGGCGCAGGCTGACGATCGCGCCTTCCCAAGTGCTCCAGGCGATGGCGGCCCGCTCCCGGACCACCTGATCGGGGTGATAGACGAGTTCCCGGTAGGCCGCCATCGGGTTGTCGCGGCGCTCGTCGGGGATCGGCGCGAGGAAGGCTTCCCACTCGCGGGGGAAAAGGTTCGCGGCGCCGCCGCTGTAGATCCAATCGAGTTCGCTGCGCCGGACGGTGAAGACGCCGCGCAAGATGATCTCGGTGACGCGGCTCGGGTAGGCCTCGGCGTAGGCGAGGGCGAGGGTCGCGCCCCACGAGCCGCCGAAGACCTGCCACTGCTCGAGATTCAGCCTTTCGCGTAGTTTTTCCATGTCCGAAACGAGGTGCCAGAGGGTGTTGACGGACAGGTCGACGTCCGGCTCGCCGATGTGCGGAGTGCTGCGCCCGGTGCCGCGCTGGTCGAACAAGATGATCCGGTAGGCCTCGGGATCGAAATGCCGCCTGGCCATCGGAGAAATGCCGCTACCTGGGCCTCCGTGCAGGACGACCACGGGTTTGCCGTCCGGGTTCCCGGCCTCTTGGCAGTAGATCCGGTGCCCGTCACCGACGTCGAGCATGCCCTCGGCGCGCACATGGATCGGCGGGTAGAGGTCGTCCATATGACCACTGTGCCCGAATCGGCGAACGCGCGAAGGGTGGGGGCCCGCCCCCGCCGCCGGGCTGAGCGGGCCCCCGGTCTTCGATCGCGTCAGCAGCCTGCCGTGGCGGCCACGTTCGCGAATCCCTTCCCGGCACCGGTCACCTTGTTGCTCGCGCAGACCTTGTTCCCTGTAGCGGCCTTCACGAGATAGAAGCCGTACGCGTAGCTGGACCGCACGTCCGCGGTGTTGCCGGAGAAGGTGTTGTCGCGGCCCCAGCCGTCCAGCTGGACATGGACCTCGAAGCCGCCGTAGGTCGCGTCGTGCACGAAGACCTTGCTGCCCCGGTTGTCCGCGACCACGTAGTTGTTGCCTTTCATGTCCACCCAGCTGTCGGCGAAGTGCTCGCCGCTCTGCCCGGTCCCGTCGAAGACGTTGCCGCGCAGTTCGCCGCCGGTGGTGCCTTCCTTGATGTCGATCGATTCGGCCCGCACGTTCGGGCCGATCTTGTTGTTCAGCGCCTTGTTGCGGTCGCTGCGGTCGGGCGTGCCGCCGGGCCAGTTGCCCTTCGCGGAACCGAAGTAGATGCCCTCGCCGTAGCCCGCGTACTCGAGGCCGGTGTCGGTCACCTCGGAGTTCTTCACGACGTTGTCGGTGCTCGTGTACTGGAAGTGGATGCCTTCGTGGCCGACGCCGGTGACCTTGACGCCGTCGACGACGGTGTTCTTGACGCCCGTCGCCATCAGGCCCTTCTGGCCGCCGGTGAGGGTGAAGCCGGTCAGGTTCCAGTAGCTGCCGGTGAGTTCGAGGGTGCGGCCGGCCGCGGCCTTGATGACCGCGCTTCGCGGACCCTTCAGCGTGATGCGGCTGCTGGAGGTCCCGCTCTTCGCCGCCTTGAAGTTGCCAGCGAAGGTCGTGTTGGCCGCGAGTTCGATGACGGTGCCCGGAGTGACCGAAGCGAGCGCCGCCGAGAGCTGCTCCGAAGTCCCTACGCGGACCGTCGCGGCCTGTGCGGGGTACGCGCCCAGCGTCGACAGCAGAGTGGCACCGATCGCGATGGCCAAAACCCGCTCACGAACACGCATCCGTGGTCCTCCTCGTCGAGGGATCGAAGCTCGGTCGTGGCGGCGACGGGCTAGACGTTAAGCCTCTTTACGAACGTGAGTCAAGGACATGATTGAAGTTCATATACGTGAACAACTAAAGGAGGGTCGGCACACGCGGCCTACCCCGGAAGAGAGCAAGGGACCTTTGCTATCGCCCTCCTCAGCGGGGAGTGATAGCAAAGGTCCCTTGCTCTCTTTTAGCAGGTCAGAGGCGGGTCAGTCGTGGAACGAGTGTTCCGAAGCCGGGAATTCGCCCCGCCGGACGTCCTCCGCGAACGCCGACGCGGCCCCGGCCAGCACGCCGGCGAGGTCGGCGTACTTCTTCACGAAGCGGGGCGTCTTGCCGCGCCGAAGCCCGGCCATGTCCTGCCAGACGAGCACCTGCGCGTCGCAGTCCGGCCCGGCCCCGATGCCGACGGTCGGGATCTTCAGTTCGTGCGTTATCCGCTTCGCCGCTTCGGCGGGCACCATCTCCATGACGACCGCGAAGGCGCCGGCCTCCTCCAGGGCGAGCGCGTCGGCGAGCAGCGAGTCCGCCGCTTCGCCGCGTCCCTGGACCCGGTAGCCGCCCAGATTGTGTTCACTCTGCGGCGTGAATCCGATATGTCCCATCACCGGGACACCGGCCGACGTCAGTGCCTCGACATGGGGAGCGAATTTCCGCCCGCCTTCGAGTTTCACCGCGTGCGCGCGGCCTTCCTTCATGTACCGCACCGACGTCTCCAGCGCCTGCTGCGGCGAAAGCTGGTACGAACCGAACGGCAGATCGGCCACCACCAGCGCCCGTTTCACCGACCGGGTCACCGCGCGGACCAGCGGAAGCAGCTCGTCCACGGTCACCGGAAGAGACGTGTCGTAGCCGAAGACGTTGTTCGACGCGGAATCCCCGACGAGCAGCACCGGAATGCCGACCTCGTCGAACAGCGCGGCGGTGTACATGTCGTAAGCGGTGAGCATCGGCCAGGTCTCGCCGCGCTCCTTCATATCGCGAAGGTGATGTACGCGGACCTTCTTCCCAGACGTAGCCTGGGGCGTCGCGCCGGTCCCGTATGGAGCCGCGAGCTCGCCGGAATCCTTTTCGGTGGCAGACATCCTTGTCGACCGTCCTTCCCTCGAGGCCTCGAAGAGGTCCCCGGGTCGTGGAGCTGAACATCTCAAAGCGTGACACGCGGGATTACCCCTCCCAAGGCCCTGCGACCAGCTTCACACCGGGACGTCACGCCTGCGGTGGATGAAATTCAGACCAGAGGATGATGTTCGTTGACAACCACACGGGGTTGTGTGACGTCAAGTAAGAACAGCTGTCGATCACCTGTGAGTACCGCGAAAGGCCAGAATGGGAAACCCAGCGAGCCGTGTCTCGCCGTGGAAGGCGAGGGCGGGCGGAATCGTCGCCACCCTCGTGCAGCTCGCGGCCGTGTTCTCGGTGATCCTTCTCCTCGCCGGCGGGGTGAAGGGACCGGTACTCAGGGTCGGCGATATCGCCTTCTCGGCGCTGAGCATCCCGACGAACGCGAGCCTCGTGATCGTCCTGCTGCTCGTCGTCCTCGGCGCCGCGCTCCGCCGCCGCAAACGTGCCGCCCTCTACACGCTGCTGCTGTTCCAGGTCGGCGGCCTGGCGGTGACACTGGCCTTCCAGGCCGCCCTGCTGTGGTCGCCTGAGCTGCTGAAACTGGGTCCGTGGCAGGTCCGGCACATCCCGCACCAGGTGTGGGTGCTGGCCATCGCCGACCTGATCTCGATCGGCATGTTCGCGTTCCTCTGGATCCTGCGTCCCGCGTTCCCCGCCCGGCTCGCGCCGGGCGCCTGGCGCGACGGTCTCACCGTGCTGTTCGGCGGCCTGGCCGCGGTCATCCTCGTCGGCTGGGGGCTGAGCGAGGCCTTCCCGGGACGCCTCGCGGACACCTGGGCGAGGTTCGCGTGGGTCGTCAACCACACGACCGGTGAGAACATCCAGCTGCGTCGGGTCGGCATCGGCGAAGGGCCGGCGTGGCTCGACCTCGTTCTCGACCTCAGTGCGACAGCCGTGGCGACAGCCGCGTTGTACACACTTTTCCGCGGTGTGCGCAGCCGTCGCTTGAGGACAGACGAGGAAGAACTGCACGTACGCCGCCTTCTTGCCGAACACGGCGAAGACGACTCCCTGGGCTATTTCGCCACCAGGCGCGAGAAGAGCGTCGTCTTCTCGCCCAATGGCCGCGCCGCCGTGGCCTACCGCGTGCTCGCGGGCACCAGCGTCGCGAGCGCGGACCCCATCGGCGATCCCGACGCCTGGCCGGACGCGGTTCGCGCCTGGCTGAACGAGGCCCGAACCTACGGCTGGACTCCGGGTGTACTCGGCGCGAGCGAACGCGGCGCGAAGGTCTACGCCGAGGCGGGCCTGCGCGCGCTGGAAATCGGCGACGAAGCGGTGCTCGACGTCCGCGACTTCAGCCTCGCCGGGCCGGAGCGCCGCTCGGTCCGCCAAGCGGTCAAACGGATCGAACGGGCCGGATACACCACGAAAGTCCGGCGGCACAGCGAGATCCCGGCCGACGAGATGGCCAGGCTCCTGCTGCAGGCGCAGCAGTGGCGCGGCGCCGAGACCGAACGCGGGTTCTCGATGGCGCTCGGCAGGCTCGGTGATCCGAGCGACGGCCGCAGCGTGATGGTGGAGGCGTACGACGCCAAGGGCGAGCTTCGCGGCATGCTGTCGTTCGTTCCGTGGGGTCGTCGTGGCCTGTCCCTCGACCTGATGCGGCGCGACCGCGACGCCGAGAACGGGCTCAACGAGTACATGGTCGCCGAGGTCGTGGCGGCGAGTTCACACCTTGGCGCGCAACGGATTTCGTTGAACTTCGCGATGTTCCGCGCGGTCTTCTCCGAGGGGGAGCGGATCGGCGCGGGCCCGGTGCTGCGCGCGTGGCGCGGCGTGCTCAGCATGGCGTCGCGGTTCTTCCAGCTGGAATCGCTCTACCGGTCCAACGCCAAGTACGGACCCGACTGGGAACCGCGATTCCTGTGCTATTCCTCGGCTCGACGGCTGCCGCGGGTCGGCATCGTCGCCGGCGCGCTCGAAGGATTCGTCCCGACAGGACGGTCGGCGCGGGCGCTGAAACTGGAGACGGTCACCGACGAATTCGTCGCCGAGGTCCACCGCATCGACGCGAGCGCGGCCACCCCGACACCGAAACAGGTGCGGCGACCCGACCAGGTCCGCGTGCGGATGGCGAAGCTCGACAGCTTGCGGGAAGCCGGGATCGACCCATATCCGGTCGGTTTCGCCCGGGAGGATCTGCTTGGCGACGTCGTCTCGAAGTTCGGCGGCCTGAGCCCGGACACCCACACCGATCACCGGGTCCGCGTCGCGGGCAGGGTGCTCGCGATGCGCAACCTCGGCGGGCTCTGCTTCGCGCGGGTCAAGGATTTCAGCGGCGAGATCCAGCTGATGCTCGACGCCTCCGTGCTCGACCCCGGCGGCTGGCGGCGGGGTGTCGACCTCGGCGACCACGTCGGCGTGAGCGGGCGGGTCGTGACGTCGCGGCGCGGTGAGCTGTCCGTGCTCGTCGACGACTGGACCGTCACGGCGAAGAGCCTGCATCCGTTGCCGGACAAGCGAAAGGGCCTCACGGATCCGGAAACGCGGGTGCGGCAGCGCTACCTCGACCTCGCGGTGAACCCCGATTCGACGGCGATGCTGCGGATGCGTTCGACCGTCGTGCGCGCGGTGCGGGAAAGGCTGCATCAAGGTGACTACCTCGAAGTCGAGACGCCGATGCTGCAGACCGTGCACGGCGGCGCCAACGCGCGCCCGTTCGTCACCCATATCAACGCCTACGACATGCGGATGTATCTGCGGATCGCCCCCGAGTTGTACCTGAAACGCCTTTGTGTGGCCGGGGTAGAGCGCGTTTTCGAGCTGAACCGGAACTTCCGCAACGAGGGCGTCGACGCGACGCACAACCCGGAATTCACCATGCTGGAGGCGTATCAGGCGTATGCCGACTACAACACCATGCGGAACCTGACGCGGGAACTCGTGCAGCACGCCGCGGAGGCCGCGTACGGCGCGCAGGTCGTCCGCCGTCCGGAGCCGGACGGGAAGGTCGTCGAGTACGACATCTCCGGTGACTGGCCGGTGATCCCGGTGCACGAAGCCGTTTCCGCGGCGCTCGGGGAGAAGATCGACGCGGGGACCTCGGTCACCGAACTCCAGCGGCTCTGCCGTGTGGCGGGCGTGCCGGTGAACGAGGAGGCCGGGCACGGGGATCTCGTGCTGAAGGCGCACGAGCACCTGGTCGAGGGCGCGACCGTGCTGCCGACCTTCTACACCGACTACCCGACCGACGTGTCGCCGCTGACCCGGCAGCATCGCGTGGATCCGCGGCTGGCCGAGCGCTGGGACCTGATCGCGTTCGGCTCCGAGGTCGGCACGGCCTACACCGAACTGACCGACCCGCTCGAACAGCGGCGGCGGCTGGAGGCCCAGTCGCTGCGCGCGGCGAGCGGGGACGTCGAGGCGATGGAACTGGACGAGGACTTCCTGCTCGCGCTCGAACACGGCATGCCGCCGACCGGAGGGCTCGGCATCGGCGTCGACCGGCTGCTGATGATGCTGACCGGTGCTTCGATCCGGCAGACGGTGCTGTTCCCGTTTGTGCGGCCGCAGGGGTAGCGGCGAAGCAGGGGACCTTTGCTATCGCTCGTTAGCCTCACTAACGAGCGATAGCAAAGGTCCCCTGCTCCCTTCCCGGCCGAATCGCGACGGGAAGCCGCGACCGGATGTAAAGATCCTTCCCAACGGAAGGAGCCACCCATGGCTGGAAACGTCCCCCCAATCGCCGACGAGCGCGAAGGTCTTCTCGCCTACCTGGAGCAGCAGCGCCACGTCCTGCGCATCGCCGCGCACGGCCTGACTGAAGAACAAGCCAGAGCGGTCCCGACCAAAAGCTCACTGAGCGTCGGCGGCCTGATCAAGCACACCGCGTTCACGGAAGACGGCTGGATCGACATCCTTCTCCAGAAGCCTTCGAAGCCCATGGAAGAGGCGATGAAGGACTACGAAGCCGGCTACGTGATGGCTGACGGCGAAACGCTCGAAGACGTCTTCGCGCGCTACGACGAGGTCGCCCGCCGCACCGCGGACGTCATCGCGGGCATCGCCGACCTGGGCCAGCCGGTCCTGGTGCCGAAGGGCGTGCCCTGGTACCCGCAGGACGTCGAGGCCTGGTCGGTCCGCTGGGTGCTGTTCCACCTCATCGAGGAGACCGCGCGGCACGCCGGGCACGCCGACATCATCCGCGAGCACATCGACGGCGCGACCGCCGTCCCGTTGATGGCCGCCGCGGAAGGCTGGCCGGAGACACCGTGGCTCAAGCCCTGGGCGCCCGCCGGCGCCGTTTAGAACAACGTGGGTTCGTCCGCCAAAGCGCCTTCGATGACCAGCATCCGGCGCTTGGTGGCGACTCCTCCGCGTGCGGAGAACCCGCCGTCCTTGCCGCCCGCGGCGAGCACGCGGTGGCACGGCACGATGATCGGGAACGGGTTCCGGCCCATCGCCTGCCCCACGGCCTGCGCCCCACCAGGCATGCCGAGGATGTTCGCGATGTCGCCGTAGGTCAGCGTCTTGCCCGCGGGGATCGTGCGGATGAACTCGTACACCCGGTGATGGAACTCCGGTACGCCCTCGTAATCGAGTTCGACGCCGGTGAGATCCGTGCGCTCGCCGTTCATCAACGCGACCATGCCGTCGATCGCCTGCCGGACTTCGGCCGGAGGCGCGGCTTCGGCTGCTTCGGGAAGGCGCGCGGTCAGTCGCGCCCTCGTCTTCTCCGCACTGCCCTCCGGTAGCTGGACCGCGAGGACCCCGCGTTCGTTCCACGCGATGCCGCAGTCGCCGATCGCGGTGCCGAACACGACGTAGCCCGGTGCCGTCATGTGTCCAGGGTACGAGAGGGGGCCGACAGTTTCGGCCTCGCCGCTTTTCGGGCGACACTTCGATGCCGCGGTGCCGCCGGGACCGCGGCTGCGATAGGACTAGGGGCATGAGCGATCTCGTGCTTGATCACCTCGTCTACGCCGGGCCGGATCTCGAAGAGGCCGTCGCGCGTGTCGTCGATCTGACCGGCGTCACGCCCGTACGCGGTGGCAGGCACGTCGGGTTCGGCACGGCCAACTATCTGGCCGACCTGGGCGCCGGTGCCTATCTCGAGGTGGTCGGTCCCGACCCGGACCAACCCGAGCACGTCGGCCCGCGGCCGTTCGGCATCGACGAGCTCACCGAACCCGCGCTGGTCACCTGGGCCGCGCGGGCACAGGGCATCGACGACGCCATCGCCGAGGCGCGCGAGCGTGGTTACGACCCGGGGGAGGCGTCCGAGATGTCGCGCGCCACCGACGACGGCGAGCTGCTGACCTGGCGCCTCACCGGCGCCGGCGGCCTCGACGGGCTCGCGCCCTTCCTCATCGACTGGGGCGGCACCCCGCATCCGACGTCCCGGGAGCTGCCGTCGATCCCGCTGCTCCTGGTCACCGGTGTCCACCCCGAGCCCGTCGCGGTCGAAGCCGCGGTCCGGGCACTCGGGATGGACATGCTCGTCCGGCGTGACACCAAGCCCGGCCTGGTGGCCGTGCTGACGAACTCAGCCGGGAAGCAGGTCACGCTGAGCTGAGCGGGCCACGACCGTGCCCTCGCGCCAGCCGTTGGTCATCGGCAGCCGCCGGTCCCGCCCGAACGCCTTGAACGTGATCTTGGTGCCCGGCGGGTACTGGCGGCGCTTGTACTCCGCCTTGTCGACCATGCGCACCACGCGATCGATGGTCTCGGGTTCGAAGCCCGCGTCCACCAGGTCGACGTAGCCGCGGTCGCCCTCGATGTAGTCGTCGAGGATGTCGTCGAGCATCAGGTAGTCGGGCAGCGAGTCGCTGTCCAGCTGACCCGGCCGCAGCTCGGCCGACGGCGGCTTGGTGATCGAGTTCTCCGGGATCGGCGGGGTTTCGCCGTTCTTCTCGGCTTCCTTGTTGCGCCACTTGGCCAGGTGCCAGACGTGCGTCTTGAACAGGTCCTTGATCGGCGCGAAGGCCCCGACGGCGTCGCCGTAGATCGTCGAGTAGCCGACGGCGAGTTCGGTCTTGTTGCCGGTGGCGAGCACCAGGTGGCCGTCCTGATTGGAAAGTGCCATCAGCAGCATGCCGCGGACACGGGCCTGGATGTTCTCCTCGGCGAGACCGGTCAGCTGAAGCTGCTCGACATAGACCTTGACCATGTCCGCGATCGGTTCGACGCGATAGTGCGCGCCGATGCGGCGGGCGAGGTCTTCGGCGTCGCCCTTCGAGTGCTCCGAGGAGTACTCCGAAGGCATCGAGACGCCGTAGACGTTGTCGCCGCCGAGCGCGTCGGCGGCCAGCGCGGCCACGACCGCGGAGTCGATGCCGCCGGAGAAGCCGAAGGTTACCGACGAGAAGCCGTTCTTGTGCACGTAGTCGCGCAGGCCCACGACGAGCGCGTGCCACACCTCGGCTTCGTCCGAGAGCGGCTCGCTGATCGCCGAGTCGGTGCTCGGTTCGTAGGCCGGAACCGGCTCCTCGCTGAGAACGTGGCGCTTGACCCGCAGCCCCTCGAACTCGCCCTCGGCGGTGTGGCCGCCCGCGACGAGATCCGTGTCGACGATGAGCAGGTGCTCGACGAACTGCGGCGCGCGGGCCAGCAGCCGTCCGTCCGCGCCGACCACGATCGAGTCGCCGTCGAAGACGAGGTCGTCCTGACCGCCGATCTGGTTCGTGTACACCAGCGGCGCGCCGGCCTCGGCCGCGCGGCGGGCGATGAGCGGCAGGCGGATGTCGTCCTTCGCACGCTCGTAAGGCGAAGCGTTGGGCGCGACCACGAGGTCCACCCCGGCCTTGCCCAGCGCGGAGATCGGGCCGCCGTCCTGCCAGACGTCTTCGCAGATCACCATGCCGACGTCGATGCCGTGGAAGCGGACGACCTCGAGGTCGTGGCCCGGCTTGAACCAGCGGTGCTCGTCGAAGACACCGTAGTTGGGCAGGTGGTGCTTGAACTGGCGGGCGACGACTTCGCCGCGGTACAGCGCGGCCGCCGCGTCGCGCGGGCCGGTCTCGTCCAGGTCGAGATACCCGATGTAGGTGAGCACCTCGCCGCAACCGGCATCGTCGAGCCGCCGGGCGAGCGCTTCGACCATCTGCTTCGAGGCGGAGGCGAAGGTCGGGCGGAGGGCGAGGTCCTCGACGGGGTAACCGGTGAGGGACATCTCCGGGAACACCACGATGTGGGCGCCTGCTTCGGCGGCCTTGCGGGTCCACTCGACGGTGAGCTCGGCGTTGCCTTCGAGGTCCCCGACGGTGGTGTTGACCTGGGCCAGTGCGATGCGCAGTTGCGGCATGCCGACATTCTCACCCACCGGCCTCCGCTGGGACGAGTGGATGTGTGGAATCGCCCACCTGGGTCCGGTCCGCCGGGTCACGACCGGCGGGGAGCAAGGGACCTTTGCTATCGCCGGGCGTCTGACCAGGGGTTTCGCCCGAGAAGAGAGCGGGGGACCTTTGCTGTCGCTCTCCAAAAGAGAGTGATAGCAAAGGTCCCCCGCTTCCCGCTCAGGACCGGCGCGCTACTTGCGCTTGATCATGCTCCGCACCTTCTTGATGGTCTGCTCGAAGTCGGAGTCGAACGGGTTGTCGTGCACCAGGTACGTCCACGTCGTGTTCGCCCGCCGCACTCCCGCGTCGCCGAGATCGATCCCGTCATCGGTGATCTCGGCCTCCTCGAGCGTTTTCGCCGCCCGGTCGGCCGCCTCCGCGATGATCTTGTGGAACTCGGGGATCGCCGCGCGGTGGAACTCGTCGATCGGCGTCTCCCGCGCCAGCGCCCGCAGGTGGATGCTCTCCCGCACGTCGGTCAGGAACGCCAGGTGGTCCGACCACAGCTGGTCGATGTGGAACAGCAGCACCTCGCGGCTCAGCTGCTCCACCTTCGCCTCGTCGTCGACCTTCTCCGAAAGCTCCTTGAACTTCTCCGGGTGCGCCTTCTCCAGCACCTCCGCCGCGTGCGCGGTCCGAAGCACCGTGCCCCGGTGTTCGAGCAGCTCACCGCGCTGCCGCTCGATCAGCCGCGTGTAGCGCCAGGTGTTCCGGTGGATCTCCAGGTCGACACCCTCGGCGACGCGCTGCGCGTGGTTGATCTGCCGTAGCGCCGCCGGGTCGACGATCTCGCCGCTGCCGACGTCCGAGCTGATCCCCTCGGGGACGTCCGGCGCGTTGGACAGCACGAGCTCGTCGTTCAGGCTGGCGAAGAACACCGCGCTGCCCGGGTCGCCCTGCCGTCCGGACCGGCCGCGCAGCTGGCCGTCCAGCCTGCTCGACGGGTAGCGGGCGGTGCCGATCACGTGCAGGCCGCCCAGCTCGACGACCTCCTCGCGGCCGTCGCCGTCCTTACCGCCCAGCCGGATGTCGGTACCGCGGCCCGCCATCTGGGTCGAAACGGTGACCGCGCCCTTCTTGCCGGCGTCGGCGATGATCGCGGCTTCCTCGGCGTCGTTGCGCGCGTTGAGCACGACGCATTCGAGTTCGACCTTCGCCAGCTTCTCGGCCAGCTCCTCGGACTCGGCGACGTCCTGGGTGCCGACGAGGATCGGCCGCCCGGTTTCGTGCACCCGCCGGATCTCCTCCTCGATCGCGCGCAGCTTCTGCGACGGCGATCCGAAGATCCGGTCCTCCTGGTCTTCGCGGATGTTCGGCGTGTTCGGCGGGATGACCGCGACCTCGAGCTTGTAGAACTCGCGCAGCTGCTCGGCGACCGCGACCGCGGTACCGGTCATCCCCGCGACCTCGGGATAGCGAGCCAGCAGCGCCTGCACGGTGATCGAGTCGAGGATCTCGCCCCGGTCCGTCGCCTTGACCTGCTCCTTCGCCTCGACCGCGGCCTGGAGGCCGTCCGGCCAGCGCTGAAGTTCGGCGACACGGCCGCGCGCGGCGTTGATCAGCTGCACCTTGCCGTCGCGCACGAGGTAGTCGACATCGCGGGTGAGCAGCGCGTGCGCGTGCAGCGCCACGTTCACCGCGGGCAGCCGGTCCGAGCCGGTGTCGTCGTAGAGGTTGATGTCGTCGCCGAGGGCCTTCTCGACCACCGACGCGCCCGCCTTGGTCAGCCAGGCGTTGCGGCCGTCGGCGTCGGTCTCGTAGTGCAGCCCGAGCCGCAGCCGCCGGACGATGTTCGCGACCTCTTCGTCGGCGTCGGTGTGGTCGATCGACCCCGCCATCACCAACGGCACGCGCGCCTCGTCGACCAGCACGGAGTCCGCCTCGTCGACGATCGCCACCTCGGGCTCGCGCTGGACCAGGTCCTCCTCGCGGGTGACCAGGCGGTCGCGCAGCACGTCGAAGCCGATCTCGCTGACGGCGCCGTAGGTGACTTCCTTCGCGTAGGCGTCGCGGCGTTCGTCGCGGGAGTGAGCGGGCTCGATCCAGCCGACGGAGACGCCGAGCAGGTCGTAGATCGGGCCCATCCACTCCGCGTCACGGCGGGCGAGGTAGTCGTTCACCGTGACGACGTGGACGTGCTTGCCGCGCAGGGCGTACCCCGCCCCCGCCAGCGCACCGGCCAGCGTCTTGCCCTCACCGGTCTCCATCTGCACGATGTGCCCGCTGAGCAGGCCCATCGTGCCCAGGAGCTGGACGTCGAAGGCGCGCTCGCCGAGTGCGCGCCGGGCGGCCTCGCGGCCGAGCGCGCAGACCTCGATGAGCTGCTCGTTGCCGAAGGACGCCGCGTCCCGAAGCTTGCCGGCCCGCTCTGTCAGCTCCTCGTCGGAGAGCTTCTCCAACTCGGGCTCGAGCTTCTCGATGGCCGGCAGCAGCGCCTCGTAGCGGGTCAGCTCGACGCTGCCCGGCCGCTGGATGATCCGGCGCAGCTTCTTGCCCACCCGGCTGATCAGTGCTGCCACCCCTGTGCTCCCGTCTGTTCTTCTGCCGTCCGCACCCGTATCACCAACGCAGTGGTGGTGCGGCCGAGTTCCGCGGCCGATGGCACGATCCAACCGTGTCCACTCATGTCAGCGCCAGGTCCCGCGCCCGTCGATTCACCGCGATCACGCTGTCCGGCCTGCTCGCCGTCACCGTCGCCGCGTGCTCGTCGGGAGAGGGTAGAACCCAGCCGCCGCCTCCGGCCACCGAGTCGCACGCTCCGTCCGGACCGGTGCCCGCAGGACTCGAGAAGTTCTACGGACAGAGTCTGACCTGGGCCGACTGTGCACCCTACGCGACATCCGATGACGCAAAAGCGGCGTTTCGAGTGAAGGACGCACAGTGCGCACGGCTGACCGTGCCGCTCGACTACGCGAAGCCCGAAGGCGACTCGATCACGCTCGGCCTCCTGCGCCGGAAGGCGCTGAAAACCGACGAAAGGATTGGGGCGCTCGTGGTCAACCCCGGCGGCCCCGGCGCCTCCGGCATGACGGCCGCGGCCGGTCTCGCCTCCCGGACGGCGACGAACGAGCTGGGCAAACGCTTCGACATGGTCGGTTTCGACCCGCGCGGCATCGGTGCCAGCGAGCCGCAGATCCGCTGCCTGACCGACGCCGAACGCGACGCGGACCGGGCGGACGACAGCGAGACGGACGGGTCACCCGAGGGAGTGAAAAAGCAGGAGGCCGAGTCCCAGTCCTTCGCGGCCAAATGCGCCGAGCGGACTCAACACGGCGCCGCGATGCTCGCGAACGTCGGTACTCGTGACGTCGTCAAGGACATGGACATCCTGCGCTCGGTCCTCGGCGAACCGAAACTGAGCTATCTCGGCTACTCCTACGGGACGCGGATCGGATCCGCCTACGCGGAGGCCTTCCCGGCGAACGTCCGCGCGCTGGTCCTCGACGGGGCTGTCGACCCGGAGCAGGACTCGGTGGAGTCGCTGGTCGGGCAGGGGCAGGGCTTCGGCAAGGCGTTCGGGGAGTTCTCGAACTGGTGCGCCGCGCGCGAGGACTGCGCCCTGGGACGCGACGCCGCCGGCGTGACGAAGGCGTTCCAGGACCTGGTGCGGCCGCTGATCGACTTCCCGGTCCCGGTCAGCGACGGCCGGAAACTGTCGTACGAAGACGCGACGACAGGCGTGATACAGGCCCTCTACCAGGAGGATCTCTGGGAACCGCTGAACACCGCGCTCAACGATCTGAAGCGTCAGCGCGGCGACGGCCTGGAAAAGCTGGCCGACCTCTACAACGAACGCGGCGCCGACGGCCGCTACGGGACGACGCAGGACGCGTTCGTCGCGATCCGCTGCGTCGACGACCCGCGGGTCACCGATCCGGCGAAGATCCTCGACGCGCAGAAGCGGTACGCGGAGGCGGCGCCGTTCCTCGATGACGGCAAGCCGGACGGTGCCGCGCGCGATTCCTGCGCCTTCTGGCCGGTGCCGAACACGTCGGAGCCGCACCTGCCGAATGTCGAAGGCCTGCCGAAGACGCTGGTCATCTCGACGACGAACGACCCGGCGACCCCGTACCAGGCTGGCGTCAACCTCGCGAAAGCGATCAAGGGAGCTTTGCTGACGTTCGAGGGCAACCAGCACACGGTGTTCCTCCAGGGCGTCTCGTGCGTCGACCAGATCGGCATCGACTACCTGGTGAACGGCGCCCTGCCGGACGAGGGCACCCGCTGCGCCGCCAAGTGACGAGGCGATAGCAAAGGTCCCTTGCTCCCGCCGGCACCGGCAGGGGAGCAAGGGACCTTTGCTATCGCCACACCCGCTGACCAGGCATTTCCCGCCCCAGCGAAGCAGGGGACCTTTGCTATCGCCCGCCCCCGACGACCACCGCGTTATGCCTGGTCAACGCCAGCTCCAGCATCACCGCGAAGTCCTGCGGGCTCGTCGGCGGCACCTGCAGCCACACTCGCACCAGCCGCCGCGGCTCGTCCTTCGAAATCCACAGCTTCACGAACACGTCCGACTTGATTTCCGGCACGATCCCGCCGATCACCGCAGCCGGCACCTTCGCGCCGATCCGGACCGAGTCGGTGTCCTGCACCCGCTCCCACCGCTCGCCGCGCAGCTCGGTCGCCCCGGTAAGCAGCCGCCGCAGCCCACCGCCTGCCCCGAGCATCGCCTGCGGCGTGTAAGCCGCGGCAGCCGGGATCACCCGCTTCCCGCCGGGCCCGCTCAGCGTGATCTCGGAGCCGGACAACCGATACTCGACCTTCATCCGTCCGCTGTCGTCCTGCAGGTCGGCTTTACCGACCGCGCCACCCTCGAGGCTGATCTCGCCGTCGAGCCCGCGCACCGGCAGCCCGCTGACGACGCCGTTCACCCCGAGCGTGAACCGCACGCTGCGTAACGAGACGAGGGAGTCGGCCGCCGCGCTCACGAGTTCCTGGGCAGGGGGCAACGGGGGAGACCCCGCACAGCCGCCGATGAGCCCGATCGTGAGCAGCAGCGCCGGCACGAGGTGACGGCAGCGCATGGCCAGAGCCTATGACCTTGGCCCGAATCTTTCGCACAGTGTCCTTCCAGCCACTTCCGCTGGAAGACGACGGCGATGACGCTGTACTCGTGCAACCTGAGACCCGACTCCACCGCGCGTGGTTCGTCGCCGCCGCGGCGTTCATCGCCCTGCTCGCCGCCGCAGGTTTCCGCGCGGCCCCCGGCGTGCTCATCGACCCCCTCCACGACGAATTCGGCTGGTCGCGCGCGACGATCGCGTCGGCCGTCTCCGTGAACCTCGTGCTCTACGGCCTCTTCTCGCCCTTCGCGGCAGCTCTCATGGAGCGCTTCGGCATGCGACGCGTCGCCTCGACGGCGTTGTTCGTCGTCGCGATCGGCGCGGGTGGCACGGTGTTCATGAACGCGAGCTGGCAGCTCATCCTCTGCTGGGGCGTCCTGGTCGGCGTCGGCACCGGCTCGATGGCGATGAGTTTCGCCGCGACGGTCGCCGCCCGCTGGTTCGTCCGCAGCCGCGGCGTCATCACCGGCGTCCTCACCGCGGCGGGCGCCACCGGCCAGCTGATCTTCCTGCCGATCGTCGCGAACCTCGCCATCGGCGAAGGCTGGCGGACGGCGTCGCTCGTCATCGCCATCGCCGCGCTAGCCGTCGTCCCCGTCGTTCTCCTGGTGATTCGCGATCACCCTTCCGACGTCGGGACGACCGCTTACGGCGCCGAACCCGGCGAAGTCGCCCCCATCGCCCGCACGGGTGGTTCCGCCCGCCGTGCGCTGTCCGTCCTCGGTTCGGCGGCACGGACGAGGACGTTCTGGCTGCTCGCTGTCGGCTTCGCGATCTGCGGCGCCACGACGAACGGCCTGGTCAGCACCCATTTCGTCCCCGCCGCGCACGATCACGGCATGCCGCAGACCACCGCCGCCGGCCTGCTCGCCCTCGTCGGGATCTTCGACGTCGTCGGCACCATCGCCTCCGGCTGGCTCACCGACCGCGTGGACCCGCGGATCCTGCTCGGCGTCTACTACGCCCTTCGCGGTGTTTCGCTCGCCTTGCTGCCACAGCTGCTGAGCGGATCGGTGGAGCCGAGCATGTGGGCGTTCATCGTCTTCTACGGCCTCGACTGGGTGGCGACGGTTCCCCCGACGGTCGCGCTCTGTGTCCGTCAATACGGCGCCGCCGGGCCGATCGTCTTCGGCTGGGTCTTCGCCAGTCACCAGCTCGGCGCCGGTCTCGCGGCTTTCGGCGCAGGCGCGATCCGCGACTCGTCCGGCAGCTACGCCCTCGCTTGGTACATCGCAGCGGGCCTCGCGGTACTGGCTTCGGTCGCCTCGTTGGCGATCAGCAAGGCGGCCAAACCCGAACCGGTCCTGGTGGGGACGGCCACCACTTCCGCTTGATCGGCGCGTCGCGAAACATGTCGTTAACACCTTCTCGTTAGGGTGCGGCCATGGATCGCCAGCAGGAGTTCGTGCTCCGTACCTTGGAAGAGCGCGACATCCGTTTCGTCAGGCTCTGGTTCACGGATGTGCTGGGGTTTCTCAAGTCCGTCGCGGTGGCGCCCGCCGAACTCGAGGGCGCCTTCAGCGAGGGGATCGGCTTCGACGGATCGGCCATCGAGGGGTTCGCGCGCGTCTACGAATCCGACATGGTCGCGAAGCCCGACCCGGCCACCTTCCAGGTTCTGCCCTGGGAGACCCCGGATGGCGGCCCGTATTCGGCGCGCATGTTCTGCGACATCGCGATGCCGGACGGCTCCCCGTCCTGGGCGGACCCTCGGCACGTCCTGCGCAGGCAGCTCTCGAAGGCGGGCGAAGCGGGTTTCACCTGCTACGTCCATCCCGAGATCGAGTTCTTCCTGCTCGCGAGCCTGCCGGACGACGGCAGCGAGCCCGAGCCCGCGGACAACGGCGGGTACTTCGATCAGGCCAGCCACGCGACGGCGACGCACTTCCGCCGCCACGCCATCGAGACGCTCGAAGCGATGGGGATCTCGGTCGAGTTCAGCCACCATGAGGGCGCGCCCGGTCAGCAGGAGATCGACCTCCGGTACGCCGACGCGCTGACCATGGCCGACAACGTGATGACCTTCCGCTACGTCGTCAAGGAGGTCGCGCTCACCCAAGGCGTCCGCGCGACCTTCATGCCGAAGCCGTTCACCAACCAGCCGGGTTCGGGGATGCACACCCACGTAAGCCTGTTCGAGGGTGATCGCAACGCCTTCTACGACGCGGAAGACCCGTACGAGTTGTCCGCGACGGGCAAGGCCTTCGTGGCGGGCCTGCTGCACCACGCGAAGGAGATCTCGGCGGTCACCAACCAGTGGGTGAACTCCTACAAGCGGCTGATCAGTGGCAGCGAGGCCCCGACGACCGTTTCGTGGGGCCGGGCCAACCGCTCCGCGCTGGTTCGGGTGCCGATGTACTCGCCGGGCAAGGCGTCGTCACGCCGCGTGGAGATCCGCACGCTCGACTCCGCCTGCAACCCCTATCTGGCGTACTCGGTCATCCTGGCCGCCGGCCTCAAGGGCATCGAGAAGGGCTACGAGCTGCCGCCTCCGGCCGAGGACAACATCTGGCAGCTCTCGGACGCCGAACGCCGCGCGGCCGGATACGCCCAGCTCCCGCAGAACCTCGGCGAGGCGCTGGCCGAAATGGAGAAATCGGAACTTCTTCCCGAAGCGCTCGGAGAGCACGTTTACGACTTCTTCCTCCGCAACAAACGTGTTGAATGGGATAACTACCGCAGCGCGGTGACCCCGTACGAGCTGCGGACCCTACTTCCGGTTCTCTAGACGAAGGAGACCTGATGGTGCGGCGGCCGGTGTTCGGAGTTCTGACGACGTTGGTCGCCGCGACCATCGCGGCGAGTGCCGCTCCAGCGGCGTCAGCGGGCGGAAAACCTCTCGATCTCGACGCCGCCGACATCCCCGCGCTCCAGGCCCGGATGTCCTCCGGGCGGCTGACCGCGGTCGGCCTGACCTCGGCTTATCTCGATCGCATCCACAAGGTCGACCGGACGGTGAACGCGGTCATCGCGGTCAATCCGGCCGCGATCGCGCAAGCCGCGGAGAGTGACTCGCGGCGTCGCGCCGGCAAGACGCGGGGACCGCTGGACGGCATCCCGATCCTGGTGAAGGACAACGTCGACACCAGGTCGCAGCCGACGACGGCGGGTTCCCGGGCACTCCGCAGCAAGCCCGCGAAGGACGCGACCCTGATCCGCCGTCTGCGTGACGCGGGCGCGGTCGTCCTCGGCAAGGCGAACCTGTCCGAATGGGCGAACTTCCGTGCCGCCAAACCCACCTCCGGGTGGTCGGGCGTCGGAGGACAGACGAACAACCCATACGTGCTCGACCGGAACCCTTGTGGGTCTTCCGCCGGATCCGCGGCAGGGGTGGCCGCGTCGCTCGCCCAGGTCGCGATCGGAAGCGAGACCGACGGCTCGATCGTCTGCCCGGCCGGGATGACTTCGACGGTGGGGCACAAACCGAGCCTCGGCCTGGTCAGCCGTACCGGCGTGGTGCCGATCTCGGCCGAACAGGACACCACCGGCCCGATGGCCAGGCACGTCGTGGACGTCGCGCTCACGCTGTCCGCGCTCCAGGGCCGCGACCCGAGCGACCCGGCCACCGGCACGTACCCGCCGAACCAGCCGACCGACTACGCCTCGCTTCTGCGTCCCGGAGCGCTGAAGGGCTCCCGCATCGGGCTCTGGCGGTTGCCGGTACTCGGCCCGGACGTCGACGCCGTGATGACGAAGACCAAGAACTCGCTGGTCAAGGCGGGCGCCGAGGTCGTCGAGGTGACGCCGCCGTACCAGGCCAGGCTCGGCGAACTGGAGTTTCCGGCGCTGCTCACCGAGTTCCACCGGGACATCGATCGCTATCTGGCCACGCGTCCCGAAGGTCCCCGCGACCTCGCCGCGCTGATCGCCTACAACCGGTCGGACCCGCTGGAGCAGACCTGCTTCGCCGGGCAGGAACTCTTCGAACAGGCGCTCGCCGCGCCCGGCCCGTCCGACCCCGGCTACCTGGCCGGCCGTCGCGAGCTGACCGACCTGGCGAAACGCTCGATCGACGAGACCCTCGCCAAGTACCGCCTCGACGCGATCGCCGCGCCGACGAACCCGCCTGCCTGGAAGACCGACTGCAAGACCGGCGACAACGACGTGATCCCGTCGTCGACGCCGGCCGCGGTCTCGGGATACCCGGCCGTGACCGTGCCCGCCGGTTTCGTGGGCGAGCTCCCGGTGGGGGTTTCGTTCATGGCGGGGCTGTGGACGGACGCCCGGGTGCTCGCCTACGCGGCCGACTTCGAACGCGTCGTCCCCGCCCGCAAACCGCCTCGCTACCTGAAGACCGTCGGCTGATGGGGGTTTACACCGGCTGACCTGCGGCAATGTCGTTAAGGGACCCCCCTGTTTTCGGGGGGTTCCGGGGCATGTAATCTTCTCTTCGTCGCCAGGAACACCGGGCCGCCGGGGCCGAAAAGCCCCAGGCCAGGAACCAGGGCCGAGCGGGTTGACACCGCGAACCGGACCAGGTAATGTTCAGCGTCGGCCCACGAGCGGCCGCCGACCCCCTACGACTAAACCCGTAGGATTCGGCATGCTCGACCAAAAGCTTGTGAATATCGCTTGAAGCAAAGCGTGTTGCTTGAGAACTCAACAGTGTGCTAGTGAACTAAGCCAGTAGAGCTTATTTTGAACCTCGTTTGAGGTTCCTTTGAGAGCATTACTTTTATGCCTCGATC
>NZ_BNAY01000013.1 GCF_014654365.1 Amycolatopsis oliviviridis | reverse complement strand
CGTCCGACAGCCAGGCGGTGGCCGCGGCGACTTTCATCGCGCTGAACCCGGCCAGCTTTCCCTGGTCCATCAGTCCCAGGGTGCGGGGCAGACGGGTGGTCAACACGTCGGCGGCGGCGACCATCGCACCCGCGTGATTGTCCACAAGAGACAATTCGAGCGCGACCTCCTGTGTCACACTCCGCGCACTGTCGCGGTGCCGGTTCAGCTGAGCGATCGCCCGGAACCGGACCGCCTCCAGCTGCGCGATCCCCGCCGACGCCGCCTGCGCAACAGCAACACAATCGGCGTCGTCCAAAGAGAAGACGGCAGCGTTGACCGGCTCCAGACTTCCGGGTTCAGTGAGTTTTTCGAGTAATGCCACAGGTGTGGCTTCGCGTGTGTCCACCCGAGCAACATACGACCGACCACCGACAGTTTCCGATCACGCAGACACCGCGAGGCGTCGCCGTTTTCCGGCAACGCCTCGCGGCCCCTACATCACATCCCGGACGACCATCCGCTCCGAAGCACGTTCGATGGCCGCTTCCACCGCACCGACCCGGTCCGCCAGCAGCCCCATGGCGCCGACCGCCCGGCTCATCGGGTCCTCGTCGTCCCCGCCGAGCGCCTGCGCACGAAGGTAAGCGGCCTTGACGTCCGCCCACCGCTGCTCCTCCGAGGCGCTCAGCCGTCCGCGCAATTCGGCCAGCTTCAGCAGGTTCGCCTCCGCGCCCGAGGTGAGCGTTTGCGCCTCACCGGCGTAGTGGTCGTCGATCAGCGCTTCCAGTTCGGCGTCGTTCATCGCGGGCACGATCCGGCCGGCGAGCTTGTTCATGTTCCGGTACGAACCCTGCAGCTGGAACGGCGGTTCGACCCGCGACGCGTCCGCCTGCGCGGCAGAAGCGATGTACGCCTGATTGTTCTTCAGGACGATCCGCTGCACCTGGATCAGTTTCCGGAGCACGGCGAGGATCTGCTCCAGTTCGGTCGCCGAGTACGCGTGCTTCAGCTGGTCCGCCCGGACGGCGCCGTCGCCGCGGGCGAGCCGCACGAGAACGTCCACATCGGACCGTTCCCGCGAGACCAGCGGGGCCAGTACGGTGTTCGCGGTGAGCGAGTTCTCGATGTAGCTCAGCGCGAACAGCTCTTCCTTACCGGACAGCACATCGCCGAGGTTCCACACGTCCGCGCGGTTGGCGAGCATGTCCGGGATCCGGAACCGCTTCCCCTGCTCGGTGTACGGGTTACCGGCCATGCAGACGGCGAACCGCTTGCCACGCAGGTCATAGGTCCGCGTCTGGCCTTCCCACACGCCTTCCATCCGCCGTTGCGCGTCGCACAGCGAAATGAACTTCTGCAGCAGTTCCGGCGAGGTGTGCTGGATGTCGTCCAGATACAGCAGCACGTTGTTGCCCTGCTCCAGCGCGAACGAGATCTTCTCGACCTCCTGCCGCGCGGTCGCGTTGGGCGCGTCCGCCGGATCCACCGACGTGACCTCATGCCCGAGCGCCGGCCCGTTCACCTTGACGAACACCAGCCCGAGGCGGCTCGCGACGTACTCCATGAGTGTCGTCTTGCCGTAGCCGGGCGGCGAGATCAACAACAGCAGACCGGACTGGTCGGTGCGCCGGGCGTCGCCGGTCGCGCCGAGCTGCTTGGCGAGGTTGTCGCCGATCAGCGGCAAGTAGACCTCGTCGAGCAGCCTGTTGCGCACGAAGGCACTCATCACCTTCGGCTTGTACTCGGCCAGCCGCAGCCTGTCCCGTTCGGCGGCCACCAGTTCGTTGCGCTGCCGTTGATACGCCCGGAAACCCGGCACCCGGTCACGCCGGAACCGCCGCGTCCTGGCCAGCGTCTCGTCGAGCCGCAGGGTCAGGGACCGGTTGACGATTCGCGGATGCGAGCCGAGCAGACCGTCCACAGTGGCCGAAAGCTCCGCCGACGACTCGTAGCGCGGCAGATCGGTGAGTTCCATCGCGACGGCCTCCGCCAGCTCGTCGCCCGGAATCCCGGCCGAGTCCACAAAGGACGAAAGCCAGGCTTCGGCGAGCTGGTGGCGATCGGCGAGGTCTTCCAGCGCTCGCAGGTCTTCGGCGAAGCTCCGGCGGTCGAGCCGGAACTTGTCGAGCAGCGTCCGCGCGCCACCACTGGTGACGAACCCCGGTGACGCGTCGGCGAGTTCCTCGAACAGGTACTCACCGGCGAATTCGAGGTCCAGCGTCAGCCCGGACGACGCGGTGAACGCGGCCATCGCCTCGGCGAACTCGCCTGCCAACGAGTCGATCGCCGTGGTGTGGCCGAACGCTTCCCGCACCCGCGCGAGCGACGCGGCGCGCGTCGTCCACGCGGACTTCGCCGCTTCTTCGACGCCGAAAGCCCAGAACAACTGAGCGGCGGCCCTCGCCGCGGGCGGGTACCGCAGCAATCCGGCGGCGGACCGCAACCGCAGCAGCGCCGACAGGATCGCCGCCGCGTCGTGGTCGTGCACGCCGCGCGCGTAACCCTCGTCGTAGCGGTCCCCCGCGACGCGCCGGACGACTTCCAGCAGGTCGGCCTCTTGCAGATCCGGCCGTTCGTCGAGGATCGACGTCGCCAGATACTCGGCGCGATAGACCTCGGGCGACTCCGAGACCAGCAGCTGATCCCAGTACGGCCGTGTCGCCTCGAACGACTCGTCGCGGACGGGCGAGCGGTAGTCGGTCCCGGTGATCGCGAACTTCATCCCGCCGTCGTGCGGCACCAGGGTGAGGTCGATGTCCTGGGTGTTGACCGCGAAAGTGTTGCGGCCCAGGCGGATCGTCTCCCCGCCCTCGCCGTAGAGGTCGAGCCTGTCCCGCAGCGCGCGGCCGGCTTCCTGGCGAGCCGCCTTGACTCGGCCTTCGAGCTCTTCGGCGCGCACCTGGTCGCCGAGTTCACGCAGCTCGGTGACGACGCTGCGCAGCTTCGCGACCATCGGGTCGGAGGCGAAGTAGGTGTTGATCTCGTCGACCGAGCCGAGCGTGCCGACGCGCCTGGTCACGCTCGCGAGGATCCGTTCGGCCGAATCGACCAGCCGGTCGGCGCGACGCGCCCGTTCGTCGAGCAGTGCCTGCTTGCGCGAGGAGAACGCCTCGTAGACGTCGGTGCGCTTCTCCCCCAGCGACACCAGGAAGTCGTCGAACTCGCCGAACCGCGATTCGAGGTTTTCCAGCTGCAGCAGCAATCTGCCGAGCTGCTCGTCGCAGCGGTCCGGGGTGTCCGCGACCGCGAGCCCGCCGGTGATGGCCTGCGCGAGCAGCGCGAACTCGGCGGCGAACTCCGCCCGGCCCTCGGTCTCCAGCAGCTCCTTGCGCCGCGCGTCGAGGGTGGCCCGAGCCCGGTTGACCGCGCCGATGACCTCGCCGACGCGTTCGAGGATCTTCGTCCGCACCACGGCGTCCGCGATCTCCAGCCCGCCGACGACGTCGGTCAGCACTTCGAGCCCGCCGGACTGTTCGTCCAGCTGTTCGGCGACCGGAACCGCTTCCGCGACGGTGGAGATCGAGCCCGCGGCCTCGATCAGCCTGTCGACCTTGGCGTGGTAACCCGTGAACGCGTCCTCGCCCTGGAGGAACCGGACGGCCCGCTGCGCGGCCTCGCCGAATTCCGTGTCCAGGTCGGCGATCAGCTTGTCGACGCGCTCGGTGTCGACGTACCGCAGTTCCCGGACGGTGACGAGATGTCCGCGCGCACGGTGCATTTCGGCGAGCCTGCGCACCCAGGCGTCGGCCGCGTTCAGCGCCTCGCCGCGCACCCTCCGCACGAGCGACGCGGTTTCCGCGGCCGCCTCTTCGACGGCCTCGGCCGCCTGCGCGGTGAGCGAGGTGACCGTCTCGAACTCGTCGAGCACCTGCTCCGCGGTGACCCGGACGTCCGAAAGCGGCGACCGCAGATCACCGAGCTCGGCCTCGCCCAGCCAGTGGTAGTGATCGAAAACCCGTGCGCACGCGGCGATCAGGGCTTCGAACACCGCCGCCGACGGCGCCATCTCGCCGACCATCCGGCCGATCGAAAGACAGTCGGAGATCCCGCGGACCAGATCGGCGTTGCCGACCCGCTCCAGCGGCCCCGTCCCGGCCGGCTGCGACGCGGCGTAGGTGTCCGACTGGAACGGCGTCCGCCACACCTGCATCGGGTGCACGCGGCTCGGCTCGTCGGACAGCGCGCGGAACAGCACCATCGTGCCGTCGTCGAACAGCGAGTACCCGTGGCACGGGATCGGGTTCGAGACCTCTTTGCGGATCACGTTGTACGGCAGGAGAAGCGAGCGTCCCTCGGCCCGCGCGTGGAAGACGTAGAGCACGTCCTCCCCGTTGGGCGAGCGGATCACGCGCTCGAATTCGAGCTCGTCCACCGTGGTGTCGAACGTCTTGCTGACACCCGTGTCGAGGTAGTACCCGCCTGGGAAGATGATGCCGTGGTCCTCGGGCAGCCGCTGGCACGCCTGCCCGATCCCGTCGAGGCGCACCACGTCCCGGGTGCGGGTGTTGAACACCAGATACCGGTGCTCGGTCTCCTTGTACGGCAGCATCCGCAGCAGGATCAGCGGCCCGATCCGGGCGTACGACACCTCGGCGTCCGCCAGGCTCTGCAGCGGCTCGTCGACCGGCTCGGAGTAGACACCCTCACCGGTCTCGGTGTTGTTCTCGATCTTGATCGTCAGGTTGCCGCCGACGGTCTCGACGAACACCTCGTCCTCGATCGAGATGTGCGGATGCCGCCCGAGGACGTGTTGTTCGCGGCTGGTCTCGATCCATTCGAAGTCGTGCGACGGCGGGAAGACGTGATCGCGTTCGCCCCGGCTGTCCACATAGGACACGGTGCCGTCGGCGGCGATACCCCAGCGCAGCACGCGGATGTCCTCGGTCCGCGGGCCGATCTGGAAGACCGCGAGCAGTTTGCCCTCGACCCGGCGCAACTGCAGGAGCTTCGCCTGCCGGTAGTACCGGTACAGCTCGGCGAAGTCGCGGACGAACTGCTCGTCGCGCAACAGTCCCGGCAGCTCTTCGGCGGGCACGTCGTCGAAGCGAAAAGCTTCTTCGTCATGACTGAAGCCGTGCAGCGAGAAGACGTCGTCGACCGTCGTCTCGGGTTTGAGCCCGATGAAGACGTTGTAGCCGAACAACATCCGCCCGCCGACCGACACGACGTCGCGGGGCACGCAGTTGTTCGCGGTGCGGATCCGCTCCGTGCCGATCAGCGCGAGCTGCGCGCTGCCGAAGACCCCGAGCCGCGCGGTGTTGAGTTCGTCCGCGCGTTTGGCCAGTTCGGCGGCCTGTGCGGCGAGCCGGGCGCGGAGCACCTCGTAGGTGCCCGCGTCCAGCTGCTGCTCCGCTCCCGCCGCCGGTTCGGTCGCCGTCACTGCTTCGCGGGGGCGAGGGCGGCGACGGACTTGTCGGCGAGGCCGAGCCGCTGCGCCATGGCGAGCAGTTCCTGCACCTTGCCGCTGTCCGGGCCGCCCGCCTGCAGCTGCTTGGCCAGGAAGGCCGACAGCGTCAGGTTCTTCACGTCCTCCGTGCTCACCGAGCCGAGCAGCTTGCCGATGTCGTCGGTGAAGCTGCCCGAACCGTCGAGCCACGACTTCCCGAGCGTCTGGACGACGTCCGAGTGCTCGACGAATCCGTCGACGCTCTTGCCCAGCCCGATCGAGCCGATGACCTTCTCGAAGAACATCGTCTCGCCGCCGACGATGTCGATGTCGGCCTTCTCCAGCCCGATGCCGAGCACCGTGGCCTGCGCCTCGGCGACCTCGCGCTGCACTTTGAGCGCGGCGAGCCGGATCTCCTTCTCCGCCTCCAGGCGCAGGCGGTACTCCTCGTGGTCGCGGCTGGCGCTGTCGAGCGCGGCCATCGCGGCGGCCTTCTCGGTGAGACCTTCGGCCTCGCCCTTGAGCTTGTCGCGCATCGCGTCGGCGAGCACGACCGCCTTCTCGCGTTCGACGATCGCCTCGGCACGGCCGACCTTCTCCAGCGCGTCGGCGTCGCGTTCCTTGACCTGCGCCGCGGCGAGGCCGACGGCGGCCTCCTCGGCCTGGATGCCCTCGGCCAGGCGGATCTTCGCGCGGGTCTCCAGCTCGGCGGCCTGCTGCCGCGCCTCGGCCAGCGTCAGTTCCTCGCGGGCCTTGTGCTTGGCGGCCGCCTCGGCGGCTTCCGCGGCCTTGATGTCCTTGACGAGGTTCTCCTGCGCCTCCGCCTCGGCCCGGATGATCGTGGCCTCGCGCTGACGCTGCGCCTCCTCGACGACGCGGAGCTTCTTGATGTTCTCTTCCTGCTCCGCCACGGTCTTCTCGACCGCGATCCGCTCGCGGATCACCTCGGCGATGGACCGCTTCTCGGTCTCGACTTCCTTGTCCTTGGCGATCCGGGACAGCTCGGTCTCGCGTTCGCGGCCGATGACCTCCAGCAGCCTGTCCTTCTCGATGCGCTCGCTCTCGATGGCGATGACGCGCTCGCGGTTCTTGCCCGCGACCTCGATCTCACGCTGCTGGTTCTGGTGCTGGATGCCGAGCTGCTCGTCGGTGCGCAGTCCGGCGGCCTGCGACTTGAGCCGCTCCTCCGCCTGGACCTTGGCGATCTCGGCCTCTTCGCGCGCCCGCATGGTCTCGACCTCGCGGCGCTGCTTGATCTCGGCATCGGCCTGCCGCCGCTCCAGTTCGAGGATCGCCTCCTTGGCGTCCACGTTCTGGCGGGTGATCTCTTTTTCCTCGCTGCGGCGGAACTCGTTGGTGCGCACGTGCTCGATCGCGGTCAGCTCGGTGATCTTGCGGATACCCTGCGCGTCGAGGATGTTCGCGGAGTCGAGCTGCGCCATCGGCGTCTGCTCGAGGTAGTCGATGGCCGCGTCCTCCAGGCTGTACCCGTTGAGGTCGGTGCCGATGACGCGGATGATCTGGTCGCGGAATTCGTGGCGCTTGGTGTAGAGATCCACGAAGTCGAGCTGCTTCCCGACGGTTTTCAGCGCCTCGGAGAACTTGGCGTTGAACAGCTCCTGCAGCGTCGCCTCGTGGCTGGCGCGTTCGGTGCCGATCGCCTGCGCGACCTTGATGACGTCCTCGACGGTCTTGTTGACCCGGACGAAGAACGAGATCCGGATGTCGGCGCGGATGTTGTCCCGGCAGATCAGGCCCTCACGACCGGTGCGGGTGATCTCCATCGCCTTGACCGACGTGTCCATGATCTCGGCCTTGTGCAGCACCGGCAGGACGATCGCGCCGGTGAACGTCACGTCGACGCGGCGGACCTTCGAAATGATCAGTGCCTTCCCCTGCGGCACCTTTTTGAACAACCTGGTGATCGTGAAGAGCAAGACCAGGAGGATGACAACTACCACGGCGATCAGAACGCCGGCCCCCACGCTGATGGCACCCATAGTGTTCCTTTTCTGCTTCAGATGTCCAAGGACTCGACCCAGAAGAACTCGCCTTCGGAGTCGTAGTCATAGAGAACTACGCGGCTGCCCGCCGTCAGGTTGCCTCGGCCCGCCTGCCGAACGTCCACAATGGCCGTCGACCCGTCGGCGGCGGCGACCTCGGCCTGGCCGAAGTCGTGCGTCACCGACGAAGTGCGGATGACGGCGGCGCGACCGACGAAGTCCCGCCTGCTCGGCTCCTTCGCGGGGCCGAATACCCGGCGCAATGGCACCACGATCACCCTCGTCCCGAGTGTGCCGAGGACGAGCGCGACGGCGAGCACGCCGACCCCGAGCCCGATCCTCGATGGTGTCGAAAGCTCCAGATCATCGAGTAGAACCGTTCCTGCCAGGCTGGCGAACCAGGTGAATGCGATCAGCAAAGAGAGCGAAAGGGACAGTGGGACCCCGCCGAAACCCGCCAGGAGCCCGTCGCCCGGGACGTCGAGGCCGTCCGAGTCGACGGCGCCGAACAGTGCCAGCAGCCAGTAGCCGATCACCACGATCAGCAGGAAGCTGAAGAGCACGGCCGGAAACCCCAGAGCCGCGGTGACGAACCCGCCCATCCCGTCGTTCCCTCCCCCATTACCCCGGGTCAGGACTATAACCAGCGCGTGACGCCCGGCGGGCCGTTTTCGGCTACGAGTGGGTCACGGTGTGCGGAAGCGTGCGGGGTGGTCGCCCACCCTCCGCGTTTCGTCCTCTGAATGCGGACCGGCGAGTCTGGCACCCGCCGCGTTTCGCCCTCTGAATGCGGACCGGCAGGTCGCCTACCCGCCGCGTTTAGTCCTCTGGATGCGGACCGGCGGGCCTGGCACCCGCCGCGTTTAGTCCTCTGGATGCAACCGGTCGCCCAGCGTTACGCCGACCGGCCGCCCGGAAGCCATCCGGTTGGACCTGTCGCACCACCGGAGCGAGCCCTACTCTCCAGTATTGAGAGTGACACAGGACACACCACGGTCTTGGAGGCTCCCTTGGGTTGGCACGTTCGCGAGACGATCGACGGGGATCAGCGCGAACGGCGGATCCGCCACGTCACCCGATGTCTGAGCTGCACGCTCACCTGCGTCCATTGTGGACTTCCAGCCCGATTCTCCGTCCCCTCGGGACATCCCGGGCTCGGCGTTGTCGAGCACCTCCCTGGCTCGACAACGCCCGGTCTCCCCGACCTCGCCCTCCTGCACCGGTTCTGCCGGGACAACCTCGCGACGGAACCCGGTGTCGCGCTCAGGCGCGCCTATCTCGGCCTGGCGACCGAACTCTTCGAAGCGGGACGACGAATCCGCCGTCACCACAGACTCGGCGTGCATCCGCCACGGCCGGGACACCTCGAGGCCTACCGAAAACGGTGGCGAGTGGCCAAAATGCGGTACGCCTGCAAGGCGTGCCGGTACTACACTGGCTCTCACTGAGCCGTTTCTCCCCCGGAGGACTCGTGCTCGTTCGTCTCATCCTCGGTCTCCTCATCACCGTCGCCGGCCTCGCTTTCGCCGCCCGCCGCGCCGCCTGGCTCTACAGACTGATCAAGTCCGGTCAGCCGGACGAGAAACGCTCCGACGTCATGGCCGTCCGCGCGAAAACGCATCTGGCCGAGGTCTTCGGGCAGCGCAAACTGCTCAAGTGGTCCGTCCCCGGGCTCGCGCATCTGTTCACGTTCTGGGGTTTCGTGATCCTCGGCTCGGTCTACGTCGAGGCGTACGGCGCCCTGTTCGACCACGACTTCCACATCCCGCTCATCGGGCATTGGGCGGTCTTGGGTTTCCTTCAGGACTTCATCGCGGTCGCGGTGCTCGTCTCGCTCGCGGTCTTCGCGATCATCCGGATCCGCCAAGCGCCCGAACGAAAAGACCGCGCGTCGCGCTTCTTCGGGTCGCATACCGGCGGCGCCTGGCTGATCCTGTTCATGATCTTCAACGTGATCTGGACGATGTTCCTCTTCCGCGGCGCGTCGGCGGCGGTCGGTGTCTTCCCGTACGAGTCGGGCGCGTGGGTTTCCCTCGGCGTCGGGGAACTCCTGGAGCCGCTGGGTCTTTCGGTCACCGAACCGCTGGAGACCGTCGGGCTGCTGCTGCACATCGGTGTGATGCTGGCGTTCCTGTCGATCGTGCTCTACTCCAAGCACCTCCACATCTTCCTGGCGCCGGTCAACGTCACCGCCAAACGGCTCCCGGACGCGCTCGGCCCGCTGCTGCCGATGGAATCCGGCGGCAAGCCGATCGACTTCGAGGATCCGGGCGAGGACGACACGTTCGGCCGAGGCAAGATCGAGGACTTCACCTGGAAGGGCATGCTCGACTTCGCCACCTGCACCGAATGCGGCCGCTGCCAGTCGCAATGCCCGGCGTGGAACACCGGGAAACCGTTGTCCCCCAAGCTCATGATCATGGATCTGCGGGACCATCTCTTCGAAAGCGCCCCGTACATCCTGGACGGCAAGGAAGCCCCCGAGGAGCGCCCGCTCGTCGGGACCAAGGACGCGGGCGGCGTTATCGATCCCGACGTCCTCTGGTCCTGCACCACCTGCGGCGCCTGCGTCGAGCAGTGCCCGGTCGACATCGAGCACGTCGACCACGTGGTGGACATGCGCCGGTATCAGGTGATGATCGAGTCGGCCTTCCCGAGCGAACTCGGCGTCCTGTTCAAGAACCTCGAAACCAAGGGAAATCCCTGGGGGCAGAACAACTCCGACCGGCTCGCCTGGACGAAGGACCTCGATTTCGAGGTGCCGATCTTCGACGGCGAACTCGCCGACGACGTCGAGTACGTCTACTGGGTCGGCTGCGCGGGCGCGTTCGACGACAACGCCCGCAAGACCGTCCGCGCCACCGCGGAACTCCTGCATCTCGCCGGGGTCAAGTACACGATCCTCGGCACCGACGAGTCCTGCACCGGCGACCCGGCCCGCCGGTCCGGCAACGAGTTCCTCTTCCAGATGCTCGCGCAGCAGACCGTCGAGACGCTGAACGCGGTGTTCGAGGGCCGCGAGCCGGGCACGCGCAAGATCGTCACCACCTGCCCGCACTGCCTGAACACGCTCGGCCGCGAGTACCCGCAGCTGGACGGGAACTACGAGGTCCTGCACCACACGCAACTGCTGAACCGGCTGGTCCGCGCCAAGAAGCTGACGCCGGTCAAACCGGTCGACGCCGGCCCGGTGACCTATCACGACCCGTGCTACCTCGGCCGCCACAACAAGGTCTACGAACCGCCGCGCGAACTCGTCGGCGCGACCGGCGCCACCCTGAGCGAGATGCCCCGGCACGCCGACCGCTCGCTCTGCTGCGGCGCCGGTGGCGCGCGGATGTGGATGGAGGAGCAGATCGGCAAGCGCATCAACCTCGAACGCGTCGACGAGGCGCTCGGCACGGACGCCGAAACCATCGTCACCGGCTGCCCGTTCTGCCGCGTGATGCTGAACGACGGGCTCGTCCAACGACAGAGCGAGCAGCGTGGCGAGAACGTCACCGTGCGCGACGTCTCCCAGCTCCTGCTGGAATCCGTCAAGGAGCGAGACCGGACCGCGACCGAGATTTAAGGCACACGAGAGTTGGAAGTTCGGCGCACCGAACTCTAGACTCACGGGATGGCGAATCTGTTCAAGGCCGTCTGCGGGCTGGCCGTGTCGGCGCTCGTCCTGAGCGCGTGCGGCGCGGGCAACGGAACGAGCGGCGGCGCGGACGACAAGCGGCCCGTGGTGCTGACCACGTTCACGGTCTTGGCGGACGTCGCGGCGAACGTCGCGGGCGACAAGCTCAGGGTCGAGTCGATCACCAAGCCCGGCGCCGAGATCCACGGTTACGAGCCCACCCCGGACGACATCAAGAAGGCGGCGAAGGCCGACCTGATCCTCGACAACGGGCTGAACCTCGAAGCGTGGTTCGCCCGGTTCGTCAAGGAGAGCGACGCACCGCACAAGGTGGTCAGCGAAGGCGTCCAGCCCATCGCCATCGGCGAGGACTCCTACCAGGGCAAGCCGAACCCGCACGCGTGGATGTCGCCGAAGAACGTCGGGATCTACGTGGACAACATGGTCAAGGCGTTCAGCGAGCTCTCCTCCGGTGACGCCGCCGCGTTCAAGGCCAACGGCGACGCCTACAAGGCGAAACTGCAAGCCGTCCAGGACGAGATGACCGGCGCGCTGAGCGGACTGCCGAAGAACGAGCGCGCGCTGGTCACCTGCGAAGGCGCCTTCTCCTACCTCGCGCGCGACACCGGCCTCACCGAGCGGTACATCTGGGCGGTCAACGCCGAACAGCAGGCCACCCCGCAGCAGATCACCCGCGCCATCGAATTCGTCAAGGAGAACAAGGTCCCCGCGGTGTTCTGCGAGTCGACCGTCTCCGACGCGCCGATGCGCCAGGTCGTCTCCGCGACCGGTGCCGCGTTCGGCGGCGTCCTCTACGTCGATTCCCTGTCCGGTCCCGAAGGTCCGGTGCCGACGTACCTCGACCTCATCCGCCACGACGCGAAGACGATCGTGGCCGCGCTCACCGGGGCGAAGCCGTGACCGCCGCGATCCGCGTCGAGGGCGTCACGGTCCATTACGGCGAGGTCCTCGCACTCGACGGTGTCGACGTCACGCTCGAACACGGCCACGTCTGCGGTCTGGTCGGGATGAACGGCTCCGGCAAGTCGACGCTGTTCAAGACGATCATGGGCATGGTCCGCCCGGACACCGGCACGGTCTCGGTCGACGGCGGCGCGCCCGCGCTCGCCCGCAAGACCGGCGCGATCGGTTACGTGCCGCAGAGCGAGGACGTCGACTGGTCGTTCCCGCTGTCGGTGCGGGACGTCGTGATGACCGGCCGCTACGGGCGGCTCGGTTTCACCCGGCGGCCGCGCCGCGCCGACCACGAGGCCGTCGACCACGCGCTGGAGCGGGTCGAACTGACCGAACTCGCCGGACGGCAGATCGGCCAGTTGTCCGGCGGGCAGCGCAAACGCGCGTTCGTCGCGCGCGGGATCGCCCAGGGCGCCCGCGTCCTGCTGCTGGACGAGCCGTTCGCCGGCGTCGACAAGCGGTCCGAAGCCACGATCACCCGGCTGCTCAAGGAACTCGCGGCCGACGGCGCCGCGGTCCTGATCTCCACGCACGACCTGCACGCGCTGCCCGGGCTGGCCGACGAGGCGATCCTGCTGATGCGCAAGGTGCTCGCGCACGGCTCCCCCGGCGAGGTGCTCCGGCCCGAGAACCTCGCGCTGGCCTTCGGACTCGATGTCCTGCAACGGGAAGAGGAACCCGCGTGAGTCTCTACGACCTGTTCCTCGAACCGCTGAGCTACGACTTCATGGTGCGGGCGCTGGCCTCCACGGTGATCGCGTCCGCGGTCTGCGCGGCGCTCTCGTGCTGGCTGGTGCTGATCGGCTGGTCGCTGATGGGCGACGCGGTTTCGCACGCGGTGCTGCCCGGTGTCGTGCTCGCGTATGTCCTCGGCGCGCCCTTCGCGCTGGGCGCCGTCGTCTTCGGTTTCCTCGCCGTGGCCCTGATCGGCGTCGTCCGCGACACCAGCCGGGTCAAGGAGGACGCCGCGATCGGCATCGTGTTCACCACGCTGTTCGCGCTCGGGCTCGTGCTGATCTCGGTGACGCCGAGCCAGACCGACCTGAACCACATCATCTTCGGCAACCTGCTCGGCGTCGACACCTCGGATCTGATCCAGATCGGTGTCCTCGGCGCGATCACGCTCACCGTGCTGGTGCTCAAACGCCGCGACTTCACCTTGTACGCCTTCGATCCCACGCACGCGCACGCCATCGGGCTGAACCCGCGGGTGCTCGGTGCCGCGCTGCTCGGGCTGCTCGCGCTGACCGCGGTGGTGGCGCTGCAGGTGGTCGGCGTGATCCTGGTGGTGGCGATGCTGATCATCCCGGGCGCGACGGCGTATCTGCTGACCGACCGGTTCGGGCGAATGCTCGTGATCGCGCCGACGTTCTCGGTGCTCGCGGCGGTGACCGGGCTGTACCTGAGCTACCACCTCGACACCGCGTCCGGCGGGATGATCGTGCTGGTGCAGGGCGCCGGGTTCACGCTGGTGTACCTGTTCGGGCCGCGGCACGGGATCGTCGGGAAGCGGCTGGCCAAACGGCGGCGGGAGCTGGCCCGGGCCGCGTGACCGGACAGTCACCCCGCGCTCTGTGTCTCTCGCGACATGGGTCTGGGCCCGCCCTTAGGTTAGGCTCCCCTCATGTCTACGGAAGACGCGCTGCTCACCGGCCATGACCTGGTGCTCGCGCACCAAGAGCGGGCCGTGGTGGACGGCGTGTCCCTGTCGTTGCGCGCCGGCACGGTCACCGCGCTGGTCGGGCCGAACGGCTCCGGCAAGTCGACGCTCCTGCGTTCGCTGGCGCGGCTGCACAAGCCGCGCGAAGGCAGCGTCCACCTCGGCGAACGCCCCGTCTGGGGCGGGAACGCGTTGTCCGGCAAGGAGTTCGCCCGCCAGGTCACGCTGCTGACCCAGCACCGGCCCACGCCGAGCGGGGTGTCCGTGCGCGACGTCGTCTCCTACGGCCGGTACCCGTACCGCTCGGGCTGGCGCGGGGTCGACACCGACGGCGCCGCCGCGATCCGCCGCGCGATGGAGCTGACCGGCGTGACGCCGATGGCCGAACGCGGTGTCGACGAACTGTCCGGCGGCGAGCTCCAGCGCGTCTGGCTCGCGTCCTGTCTCGCCCAGCAGACCTCCGTGCTGCTGCTGGACGAGCCCACCAACCATCTCGACCTGCGCTATCAGGTCGAGATCCTCGACGTCGTCCGCGATCTGGCCAACGAAGGCGTCGCGGTCGGCGTGGTGCTGCACGACCTCGACCACGCGGCGATCATCGCCGACGAGGTCGTGCTGCTGTGCGAGGGAACCATCGTGGCCACGGGTGACATCGGGCAGGTGCTCACCACCGAGCACCTCTCCCAGGCCTACGGCGTCACCGTCCACGTCGCGAACGACCCGGTGACGGGCGCGATCCACTGCAGGCCACTCGGGCGGCATTCGCCCAGGCCCGCCTGAGAAACCAGGAAGAACCCCATGCGTTTGCTGATGCCCGCCGCCCTCGTCGCGGCGACGGCCCTGCTGCTGTCCGCCTGCGGCACCACCGAGAACACCGCCGCCGCGCCGGGCGAGTCCGCCGCCGCGAGCGGACCGGTCATGGTGACCGACGCGCGCGGCAAGGCCGTCAACCTCAAGGCCCCCGCGAAGCGTGTCGTCGCACTCGAATGGGGCGAGGCCGAGATGGTCGCTTCGCTCGGTGTCATGCCGGTCGGCGCCGCGGACGTCGCGGGCTACAACGTCTGGGACAAGGCCGTCCCGCTGACCGCGGAGGTCAAGGACGTCGGCAAGCGCAACGAGCCCAGCGTCGACGCGATCGTCGGGCTGAACCCCGACGTCGTCATCATCGCCGACGAGCGTGACTCGACCCTGGTGCCGCAGATCGAGAAGTACGTACCGGTCGTGGTCACCAAGTCCAGCGACGCGGCCAGGAACTTCGACCGGCTGCGCGAGGACTTCAAGCTGATCGCGAAGACGGTCGGCAAGGAGGCCGAGGCGGACAAGCAACTGTCCGAAATGGACGCCAAACTCGCCGAGGGCAAGAAGGCCGTCGAGGGCAAGGGCGCCGCGGGCACCCCGTTCCTGATGGCCGACGGCTACCTCGAAGGCAGCACCGTCAGCATCCGCCCGTTCGGCAAGGGTTCGCTGGTCTCCGACACCGCCGAGGCCGTCGGCCTCAAGAACGTCTGGACCGGCAAGGTCGACCCGCAGTGGGGTCTCGGCCAGACCGACGTCGAGGGCCTGACCGCGATCACCGACCCGAAGACCGTGCTGTTCTACAGCGCGTCCGAAGAGGACGTCTTCACCACCGGGCTCGCGCAGAACGCCGTCTACCAGCGCCTGCCGTTCGTGGTGTCGAAGAAGATCCACAAGCTGGAGTCCGGCACGTGGACCTTCGGCGGGCCGAAGTCGGTCATCAGCACCGCCGACCAGATCGTGAAGGCCATCACCGCCTGATGACCACCAAGGTCCGAGGTACTTCTCCCCGCCGAGGACTCGTCGAAACAGTGCGGTCGCCGCAGACGATCCGCACCGCGGTGGTGTCGGCGGGGCTGGTGGCGCTGATCGCCGTCCTCGCCGGCGTCCACCTGACCCAGGGCACCTCGACGTCCGGCCCGCTCGACGTCGTGAAGGCGATCTTCGGCCACGGGGACGCGCAAACCCTCGCCGTATTGGAGGGTGCGCGCGTCCCCCGGCTGCTCGCCGCGTTGCTGCTCGGGATCTCGCTCGGCGTCGCGGGCGCGGGAATGCAGTCCGTGGCACGGAACCCGCTCGCCTCACCCGACACGCTCGCGGTGAACGCGGGCGCGCACTTCGCCGTGGTCGCCATCTCCGCGTTCGGTCTCTCGCTGCCGCTCGTGCCGGTGGGCGGGGCGGCGTTCGCAGGCGGGCTCGCCGCGGCCGTCGTCGTACTCGGCCTCGCGGGCGGCGGTGCCGCCAGCCCGCGGCTGGTGCTCGTCGGTTCGGCGATGCTGCTGGCTCTCCAGTCGGTGACCGTCCTGCTGTTGCTCCTGTTCGAGGAGGAGACGAGCGGGCTGTTCGCCTGGGGCAGCGGTTCGCTGACCGTGGCCGACCTGCGCGCGACCGGACAGATGACGCCGATCGTGGTGATCGCCGTGGTGGCGCTCATCGCGATGGGCGGCAAACTCGACATCCTCGCCCTCGGCGACGACAACGCGACCGTGCTCGGCCTCCGGGTCCGCCGGACGAGGGTCACCGCGATCGTGCTGACCGTCGCGCTGACCGCGGCGGCGGTGACCGTCGCCGGGCCGGTCGGGTTCGTCGGGCTGAGCGCACCGGTGATCACGAAGCTGCTGCTGCCGATCGCGAAGCATCGCGCGCTGCTGCCGGTGTCCGGGCTGGTCGGCGTGGTGACGGTGCTCGGCGCCGACGTCGTCCTGCGGGCGATCATGGGGTCGGCCGCGGCCGTGCGGGTGCCGACCGGGGTGGTGACGACGATCGTCGGCGCCGTCGTGATGGTGTGGCTGGCGCGACGCGGCCGGGGCAGTGGCTCGCGCCGGCAGGCTCCGGCGGGGCGCGTCGGGGTCGCCGGATCGACCCGGCGGCTCGTGACGATCTCCGTCGTCCTGGTCGCGCTGCTCGCCGTCGTCCCGGTCGTCGGGCTGATGCTGGGCGACCGCGTGGTGCTGCTCGGCGACCTCGCGAACTGGGTCACCGGCAACACCGGGACCGCACTCACTTTCGTGCTGGACCAACGACTTCCGCGGGTGCTGGCCGCGCTGCTCGCCGGTGCCGCGCTGGCGGTGTCCGGCTGCGGCATCCAGTCGGTCAGCCGCAACCCGCTCGCCGAACCGGGGCTGCTCGGCATCACCGCGGGCGCCGGACTCGGCGCGATCACGCTGATCACCATCGTCCCGGCGGTCGGTGCCTGGTCGATCGCCGGTGCCGCCGGTCTCGGCGCGACCGTCGTCTTCCTGCTGGTCTACGGGCTCGCGTGGCGGTCAGGGCTGGATTCGGACCGGCTGGTGATCATCGGCATCGCGGTCTGGTCGGCCGGGATGGCGCTGATCACGCTGCTGATCGTGGTCTCCGACCCGTGGAACTCGGCCAAGGCGCTGACCTGGCTTTCCGGGTCGACCTACGGCCGCACGCTGGAACAGGTCGTGCCGGTGGCGCTGGCGCTCGTCGCACTGACGCCGTTGTTGTGGCTCAAGCATCGGGAACTGGACCTGCACGCCCTCGACGAGGACACCCCGCGGGTGCTGGGGATGCGGATCGAGCGGTCCAGGCTGGTGGTGCTGGGGGCCTCCGGGATCCTGGCCGCCACCGCGGTGTCCGCGATCGGCGTGGTCGTGTTCGTCGGGCTGGTCGCGCCGCATCTGGCGCGGTCGCTGGTCGGCGGACGGCACGGCCGGGTCATCCCGGTGGCCGCGGCGCTCGGGGCGTTGCTGGTGAGCGTCGCGGACACCCTGGGGCGGACGGTCATCGCCCCCGCCCAGATCCCGGCGGGCCTGGTCATCGCCATGGTCGGGACGCCGTACTTCGTGCTGGTGCTCTGGAAGACCCGGCCCTGAACACCGATCACGCGTGTCCGGACCCGGATCTCACGTGATTGAACCCGGAACACGCTGTTCCGGGTTCAATCACGTGAGTTCGGTCTTCAAGCACGCGAGTTCGGTGATTACAGGGTCTTCTGGAGGTGCGTGGCGAGGAGTTTGGTGAAGCGCGAGGGGTCGCCCAGTTCCCCGCCCTCGGCCAGCAAAGCCATGCCGTAGAGCAGTTCCGCGGTCTCGGCGAGTCCCTCGGATTCACCGTTCTCCGTGAACGAGGACCGCAGCCCGGAGACCAGCGGGTGGCCCGGGTTGAGTTCCAGGATCCGCTTGATCTGCGGCATTTCCTGGCCCATCGCGCGGTACATCTTCTCCAGCGTCGGGGTGACGTCGTTCGTGTCGCCGACGATGCAGGCGGGCGACGTCGTCAGCCGCGACGACAGCCGGACCTCCTTGACCTGCTCCGACAGCGTCGTTGTCAGCCAGGTCAGCAGCCCGGAGAACTCTTCCTTCTGCTCGTCGGTGGTGTCGGAGTCGAGTTCGACCTCGCCCTTCGCGACCGACTGGAACTGCTTCTCCTCGTAGCCGGAGACGGCGTCGACCCACATCTCGTCGATCGGGTCGGTGAGCACGAGCACCTCGTATCCCTTGGCCTGGAAGGCTTCCAGATGCGGGGAGTTCTCGATGCTCTGCCGCGACTCACCGGTCAGGTAGTAGATGTGCTCCTGGCCGTCCTTCATCCGCTCGACGTACTCGCGCAGCGAAGTGAGCTTCTCCGGATCGTTCGTCGAGGCGAACGAGCAGATGTCGAGGATCGCGGTGCGGTTCTCGTGGTCGTCCAGCAGGCCTTCCTTGACGGCGCGGCCGAACTCCTTCCAGAACGTCTCGTACTTGTACGGGTTCTCGTCGGCCATCAGGGTCTTGACGGTCGAGAGGACCTTCTTCACCAGGCGACGGCGGATCAGCTGGATCTGCCGGTCCTGCTGCAGGATCTCGCGCGAGACGTTGAGCGAGAGGTCCTGCGCGTCGACGACGCCCTTCACGAAGCGCAGGTACTCCGGCATCAGCGCTTCGCAGTCGTCCATGATGAAGACGCGCTTCACGTACAGCTGGACACCGCGCTTGCGCTCCCGCATGAACAGGTCGAGCGGCGCGTGCCCCGGCAGGAACAGCAGCGCCTGGTACTCGAAGGTGCCCTCGGCCTGGAGCCGGATCGTCTCCAGCGGGTCGTTCCAGTCGTGCGCGACGTGCTTGTAGAACTCGTTGTACTCGTCTTCGGTGACGTCGCTGGAGGAACGGGCCCACAGCGCCTTCATCGAGTTGACCGTGGCGGTCTCTTCGCCTTCGGTCATCCGGATCGGCCAGGTGATGAAATCCGAGTACTTCTTGACGATCTGCTTGATCTTGGCGGCCGAGGTGTAGTCGAAGAGCTGGTCCTCGGCGTCCTCGGGCTTGAGGTGCAGGACGACCGACGTGCCCTGCGGCAGGTCCGGGACCGTCTCGATGGTGTACGTGCCTTCGCCTTCGGATTCCCAGCGGACGCCCTCGTCCGACCCCGCGCGACGCGTCAGCAGCGTGACCTTGTCGGCCACCATGAAGCTGGCGTAGAACCCGATGCCGAATTGGCCGATCAGATCCTGCGAGGCCGCGGAATCCTTCGTTTCCTTCAGCTTCTTCAGGAATTCGGCGGTACCGGATTTCGCGATCGTGCCGATCAACGCGACGACGTCGTCCCGGCTCATCCCGATTCCGTTGTCCCGCACGGTGAGGGTGCGGTTTTCGGGGTCGGTCTCGATCTCGATGTGGAGATCGTCGGTATCCGCCTGGAGTTCCTTGTCGCGGAACGCTTCGAGGCGGAGTTTGTCCAGTGCGTCGGAGGCGTTGGACACCAGTTCGCGGAGGAAGGTGTCCTTGTTCGAGTAGATCGAGTGGATCATCAGCTGCAGGAGCTGACGTGCCTCCGACTGGAACTCGAGTGTTTCGGCAGAGGTGGTCACGCGGCGATATTACCGAGTGCGAAACCGGCTCAAGCCAGCCTCTGCCTGGCACTTCGACCAGACCGTCATCGGTGGCCTGTTCGATGGTCGTGACGCACGCCCGTCCGGTGGCCTCGACCGTCGCGACGACATTGCCGAAATGCGGCCCGGACAGTTTGGACCAGGTGAGCGGATCGGGCCCGACCCCGCCGCGCGTCGCCCAGCGGCGCGCGACCGACGCCACCGCGGCCGACCAGGTGGCGGCGAACGCGAGCCGGAGCGGACGCGGCATGGCGTTGTGGACCGGGGAGCAGGTGAGCTGGAAGACCATCGAGGTCACCGGTTCGGGATAGTGCGCCTCGGCGATGTAGGCGTGGTGAACGTCGCCGGAGAGCACCGCGATGGTGGCCGGTGGTTCGTCCCGCCGTCCTTCGCGGGCGATCATCGCGGACAGCCGCTCGAACGAGGCCCGGAACGCCGCCCAGTGTTCGAGGTCCGCGGCCTGCCGGATCTTCTCCGCGAGCCGCCCTCGCCATCCGGGGCGGTCGCAGGCACGTTCGTTGAGCGACTGCAGGTGGGAGATGACCGGAGGCAGCAGCCACGGCAGCGAGGACCCGATGAGCAGGTGGTCGCACGGGGCGGCGGCGTTCTCCTCGATCCAGCCGAACTCGTCCTCGTCGACCATCGACCGGGTGCCGCCCGCGAGGATCCGGCCGGCCCGGCTGTCGATGACCAGCAGCCGCACCGTGCCGAAGTCGCGGCGATAGCTCCAGCGTGCGCCTTTGGTGCCGTCGCGTTCGTTGTCGGCCTCGTCGGCATACGCGGTGAGCAGGTCCGCGTTGTCACCGCCGGAGGTGATGGCCTTCTGGAAGGTCTCGTCCTCGGCGAGTTCGGCGGGGCCGAGATTCCCGAGGTGCTGATACACCCAGTAGGTCATGATCGCGCCGCGCAGGCGCTCCTTCCACCACGGCTGCGCGCGCATCTGCTTCTGCCAGGTGTAGGAGGTGTTCCAGTCGTCGCGGACGTCGTGGTCGTCGAAGATCATCGACGTCGGCACGGTGGACAGCAGCCAGCGGATCGCCGGCTCGCCCCAGGCCTCGAAATAGAGGTGGGTGTACTCCTCGAAATCCTTGACCTCGGTCCCCGGCGGCTCCGACGTGTCGCGACGGCGGGCGAGCCACTCCTGGGTCTCGTCGGTGGTCTCGTCGGCGTAGACCTGATCGCCGAGCATCAGCAGCGCCTGCGGCCATTCGGTTTCCTCGCCCGCGGCCATCCGGCGGGCGTACGCGGCCAGCGCGTCCGGACCGAAGGAGTCGCCGTCGTGGGGTTTGCGGCAGGAGCCGAACACCAGCCGGACCCGCGACTCCTGTTCGGGCAGCGTCCGGATGCGGCTCGGCGGGAACGCGGAATCCTCCAGCGGCCACACCTTTTCGCCGTCCACACGCACTTCGTATTCAAGGCACGAGCCGGGTTCGAGACCGGTCAGCACCAGCAACGCGTAGTGGTGGCCCCGGATCTCGAACGTGCGGGCGGTCGTCCCGAGGACTTCGACCTCACTCGCGGTGTCGGTCTCGACCCACACCGTCGCCGATGTCGCGTCGACGTGTCTCAGCAGGGGTCCCAGGCGCAGACTCATTCCTGAAACGGTGCCACAGCCGGGCGAAGATCGTGCGCTGAGCGGTTTCGTCAGCCGAGCCTGGCGAAGATCTCCTTGATCTCGGCCAGGTTCTTCCGCCGGTCGGCGTCGTCTTCGTAGTACCCGTCCTCGGCGCGGGCTTCGACGATCGCCTCGGGGGTGAACTCCTCGCCGAACCGATAGTCGCCGAGGCAGTAGCTGAACCCCGACTCGCTCAGCGGGTCCAGGCCGTCCTCCCGGCAGCGGGCGAGAAAGCCTTCGGCCCGCGCCCACCGCTCGCCGTCGAACCAGAACACGCCACCGGCGTAGAGGATGGTCGCCCCCGTCTCCGGATCGACGAGGTTCAGGGACTCGTAGTTCTCGGGACGGTCCCGCACCAGCTTCACGAGGTCTTCGGGGACGCCGCGGTAGAACGCCTCCTGCTCCGCGTAAGTGCCTTCGGCGAACAGGTTCAGGCTCGACTCGTGGTCGAAGGTCAGCAGCAGCGCGCGTCCGTCCGGGGTGAAGTACCAGACGGCCGACTGCCCGCCGCCGTCGTTCCAGGCGAACCGCACCGCGCCGTCCACCTCGATCGGCTCGATCTCGGTGACCGCGTCGATGATCGCGGCGCGCCGCCGTACCTCGTCGAGGGTCGTCGCGCCGAGGGCCGCCCAGATCTCTTCGCTCACCGGCGCAGATTACCGGCCGGCGGGCCCGGTCCAGCCGTCGGGCACGTGGCCGATCCGGATCCGCTGCGGGTGGTCACCGACCGGGACGGACTTCACCTTCGCGCCGGTCGCGAAGTCGATCGCGGTCACCTGGTCCGCTCCGCTTTCCGAGATGACGCAATGGTTTCCGTCGCCGTTCACAGTGGCCCAATACGGCTTCGCGGCGGTGACGAGCCGCGCCTCCCGCAACGTCGCGCGGTCCACGATGGTCGCGTAGTCGTCCATCGTCCCGGCGACGCACAGCTTGTCGCCCGCCGGGCTCATCGACAGCCCGTGGTGCCGCGAGTCGTTGACCCAGGTCGTCCGGTCCTCGCTGGTGTCCGGGTTCTTCGGCAGCGTCTTCGACCGCGTGATCCGGTCGGTGGCGACGTCGTATTCGAGGAGGCCGTTGAAGAAGGACACCTGGAAGTACAGCTTCGACTCGTCGGGGGTGAAGGCCACCGGCCGGACGGCGTCCGAGAGATCGCTCCGCCCGAAAGCGTCCAGGCGCTCGCGCATGTCGATCACCTTCACCTGCTGGAAGGTCTTCGTGTCGACGACGGTGAGCTTCCGGTCACCCTTGGTGAAGTCCTGCCACGGCGCGTCGAGCGCGGTGTTCACCTCGCCGATCGCGCTGTTCCACAGGTAGCGGCCGCCGTCGGTGTAGGTGTTCTCGTGCGGTTTGTCGCCGGTCTTGAACGACCCGAGCTGCTTCCCGGTTTCGATGTCGAGCACGTGGACGGTGTTCGAGGTCGACGCGGACACCGCGATGCTGCGCCCGTCCGGTGAGACGGCCATGTGGTCGGAGCGGAAACCCGACACCGGGAACCGCCAGTTGACGCGACCGCTCGTGAGGTCGATCGACACGACGTCGGCGAAGCTCGGCCGGGAGGCGACGACCGACCGGCCGTCCGGCGTTGTGTAGAGGTCGTCGACGAGCTGGTCGTGTCCCTCCCCGACGCCGTTGCGGATGCCGAGGAAGAACGCGAGCTTGATCGGGTTCAGGTAGATCTCGGCGAGCCGTTCGTCCTTGTCCGGCACCATGTTGACGCGCGCGATCTTCGCGTAGTCGCCCGACGGCGCGATGACGTCCGCGGTCCCCTCCCAGTTGTTGCCGACGAACAGCACCTGCCGCAGGCCCGCGCTCGCTCCCGCGGGCGCGGCGCCCAGCGCCGCGGCGGCGAGGCAGGTCACGAGGACGGTGGTCAGCAACCGGCGTTTCCGCATCACACGTACCTTTCGGCGAGGGCCTGTTACCTTTCGGTAGCTCACAGGAAACCAACCGGCCGGACACCCTCGGTAGGGGCCGGTCGCCAAGAACCGCCGGCTTCGTTGTGCACCGGGCACAATCCGCGCGGGAAGGCGGTGGCGATGGCGCACCCGTCCCTCCACGACGTGCTGCGGGCGATGGCGGCCGACGCCGACGTCGTCGACGACGTGGTCCGGGCCGCCCGGACGGAGGCACCGGAAGTCGCGCGGTTGCCGGTGAGCGAGAACCGGCGGCACGTCGCGATCGTGCTCGCCGCCGGGCTCGCCTCCTTCGAACGGCCGGGCGGGACCGGCGAGCAGGACTACGCCGCGGCGGCCGTCCTCGGCGCCGACCGCGCGGCCCAGGGCGTGCCGATCGCCGCACTCCTGCGCGGGGTGCAGGCGGGCCGCAGCCGCGCGGTCGAGATCGCCGTCGAACGCGGCAAGGCCGCCGGGGTCCCGGACGGGGTCATGCTGGCGGCGCTGGTCGACTTCGACCGGAACACCCGCGCGCTCGAACGGCAGGTCGTCGCGGGCTATCACGAAGCCGAACTCGAACTCTCCGGCACGGTCCACGACAGCCGGGCCCGCGTGCTGCGGCGGTTGCTGGGCGGGGATCCGGCGGTGCCGTCGGCCGAGGAGGTCGCGCACACCGGGCTGAACCCGGACGGGCGCTACCACTGCCTGCTGTCCGACGTCGCCGATCCGTACCAGGCGCGGGTCGTCGAGCGACGGCTCGGCGGCACAGGCGGGGTCTTCGGCCTGGTGGACGGACGGCTGACCGGACTGGCGCCACGGCTTCCCGCCCCGTCGGCGCTCGGGGACGACGTGCTCATGGTGGTCTCGCCCGCCGTCCCGCTCACCGAGGTGCGGGGAACGCACGCGCTGTGCGTGATGGCCCTGCCGACGGCCGCGCGGGAACGACGGCGCGGTACGCACGCGCTGGCCGATCTGGCCGTCGAGACCGCGCTCGACGCCCAGCCCGGTCTCGCCGCGCTGCTCGACGGCACCCTTCTGAACGCGCTGACGCGAGGCGACACCTTCCACGAGCAACTCGTCTCGACCGCGCTGGCCTATCTCGACCACGGGCGGCGGCTCGACCAGACGGCCGCGGCGCTGCACGTCCACGCGAACACCGTCAGGTACCGGCTCGGCAGGCTCGGCGAGATCACCGGAGCCTCGCTCGATCCGTCGGAGGACGAGAACGGGACACAGGTGCGGCACACGGTCGGCTGGTGGTGGGCGCTGCGCACCTGGCGATCGGGATGAACCGCGGCCACCCGCCGTCCGTGTGACCGGATGAGGGTCCGTCCCCCGCGCACCGGGACGGCGTCGGTCACGGAAGGACACCTGCGTTGTCGGTTTTCACGCGCCCCGCCCTGGCTGGCCTGCCGGGCGACCGGACGGCCGCCCGCGAAATCGCGTCCAGCGCGGTGACCACGCTGTCCGCCGTCCTCGTGCTGTTCGCCCTGCTCGCGCCGGACGACCTCGACCGGCTCACCCCGGAAGCCTTCGTGCGGCTGCCGGTCGAGGCGCTGCTCGGGGTGGCGGTCGTGCTGCTGCTACGCGACGGCGCCCAGCGGATCGTGGCCGTGTCCGCCGGGGCGCTCCTCGGGCTCCTGACCGTCGTCAAGGCCATCGACATCGGTTTCGGGCTGGCGCTGAACCGGCGGTTCGACCCGGTTTTCGACTGGGGTGTCCTCGCCAACGGCGTCGACCTGCTCGGCACGTCGATCGGCCGGGCGGGCGCGATCGCGTCGTTCCTCGGGCTGACGCTGCTGGCGGTCGTCGTGATCGTGGCGATGGCGCTGGCGACGCTGCGGCTGAGCCGGGTGGTGGCGGGGCGGCGTACCGCGTCGACCAGGGTGACCGCCGTGCTCAGCGTGGTCTGGATCGGGTGCGCGGTGTCCGGCGCGCAACTCGCCCCGGGGCAGCCGCTCGCGTCGCGCAGCACGGCCGCCTTCGCCTACGAAGACCTCCGCCAGGTGCGGGCCGGGATCCGTGACCGGGAGGCCTTCGGCACGGAAGTCGCCACCGATGCCTTCCGCGACACCCCGGCGTCCGGCCTGCTGAACGCGTTGCGCGGCAAGGACGTCCTGTTCACCTTCATCGAGAGCTACGGGCGGGTGGCCGTCCAGGACTCCGACATCGCGCCCAAGGTCGGCGCGGTCCTCGACGCCGGCACCGCGCGACTGAAGACCGCCGGATACGGCTCGCGCAGCGCGTTCCTGACGTCGCCGACGACGAGCGCGGGAAGCTGGCTGGCGCACTCCACGCTCCAGTCCGGGGTCTGGGTCGACAGCCAGCACCGCTACGACGACTTCGTGAAGACCGACCGGTTCACTCTCGGCGGCGCGTTCAAGCGCGCGGGCTGGCAGACCGTCGGCGTCGTTCCGGCGCATACGGAGGACTGGCCGGAGGGCAAGGTCTACGGCTACGACCGCTACTACGACTCACGCACCATCGGATATCACGGCCCGCCGTTCTCGTACGCCACGATGCCGGACCAGTTCACGCTTTCGGCTTTCCAGCGCGCCGAACGCTCGAAGCCTGATCACCCGCCGCTGATGGCGGAGATCGACCTCGTCACCAGTCACTGGCCGTGGACGCCGCTCCCCCGCATGGTCGACTGGACCGCCGTCGGCGACGGTTCGGTCTACAACCCCATGCCGTCGCAAGGGAAAACGCCCGACGAGGTCTTCACCGACCCCGCGAAGGTGCGCGCCGCGTACGGCGACTCGATCGCCTACTCGCTGAATTCACTCATCTCGTACGTCGAGACCTATGGGGACGACGACCTCGTGCTCGTCTTCCTGGGCGACCACCAGCCGAACCCGATCGTCGCCGGGGCGGGCGCGGATCGTGACGTGCCGATCAGCGTCGTCACGCGGGACAAGGCCGTGCTCGACAAGATCGCCGGCTGGAACTGGCAGGACGGCCTGCACCCGGACCGGAACGCGCCGGTGTCGCGAATGGACACGTTCCGGGACCGGTTCCTGACCACCTTCGCGCACTGATCCCTCGCATTCAGAGGACCGAACGCGGCGGGGCTACCCGGTGGCGTCGCGATACCGGTCGGCCAGTGTGCGCAGGTAGTCGACTAACTGCGGGGGTTCGGTGACCCGGAAAGGGTGGTTGAGCAGTCCTAAATGGACGGCCAGTGTCTCGATGCTGTCGGCGCCGGTGTGCAGCACGCAGCTGCTCGCGTCGATGGCCTCCACGGTGCCGACGGCCGGGTTGATCCGCGCGGACACCTCCTCGGCCGGCGCGTGCACGACGACGTCGGCCCGGTACCGCCAAGCCGCCGACGACACCCCGCGCCGCACCCGGTCCGTGACGTCCTCGGGCAGGTCGCGCGGGGTGAACCGGGGTCCGATCGGGACGCGCGGGTTCAGCCTGTCGACGCGGTACGTGCGCCAGTCGCCGCGGTCGAGGTCCCACGCGACCAGGTACCAGCGGCGTCCCCAGTTGACCAGGCGGTACGGCTCGACCTTGCGGACGCTCTCCGAACCGTCGTGGCTCCGGTAGCCGAACCTCAGCACCTCGTGATCCCGGCAGCAGGCCGTCAGCACGGTGAGCGTCTTCGCGTCGACGCGCGGGCCTGGTTCGTCCCTGGGCACCGGGACCGTGTACGCCTGCAGCGCGTTGACGCGGCGCCTCAGCCTCGACGGCAGCACCTGCTCCAGTTTCGCGAGCGCGCGCAGCGACGTCTCCTCGACACCGGCGATGGTGCCGCCGGCCGCGGTGCGGAGTCCTATCGCGACGGCGACGGCCTCCTCGTCGTCCAGCAGCAGCGGCGGCAGGTCTGCGCCCGCGCCGAGACGGTAGCCGCCGACGGACCCGCGGGTCGCGTTCACCGGGTACCCGAGCGCGCGCAGGCGCTCGACGTCGTTGCGGACCGTCCGGGAGCTCACTTCGAGGCGTTCTGCCAGTTCAGTGCCGGTCCAGTCACGGGGAGTCTGCAAAAGGGAGAGCAGACGGAGCAGCCTTGCCGAAGTTTCCAACATTTTTTCAGACTGCCTCTCCATTAGGAACGAGATGTTCCTAATGGAAGCTTACCTTGGTCTCATGAACGAGAACACAGAGATCAGACCCTTCCGCGCCGACATCCCCCAGTCCGAATTGGACGATCTGGCCGACCGTCTCGCCAAGGTCCGCTGGGCGAACGAACTGCCCGCCGACCAGGTGACCGACGGGGTGCAGCGTGGACCGGTCACGCCGGGCTGGGAGTACGGCGTGCCCTTGGACTACGTGCAGCGCCTGGTCGCCTACTGGCGCGAGGGCTACGACTGGCGGAAGTGGGAGGCGAAGCTCAACCAGTACCCGCAGTTCACCACCGAGATCGACGGGCAGAACGTCCACTTCCTGCACGTCCGCTCGCCCGAGCCGGACGCGACGCCGCTGATCCTCACGCACGGCTGGCCGAACTCGGTCTTCGAGTATCTCGACCTCGTCGACCAGCTGACCGACCCGCGTTCCCACGGCGGCGACGCGGCCGACGCGTTCCACGTGGTGATCCCGTCACTGCCCGGGTTCGGTTTCTCGGGCGCCACCCGCGAGAAGGGCTGGAACCGGTACCGCACCGCGAAGGCGTGGGCCGAGCTGATGCGGCGGCTGGGCTACGAGCGGTACGGCACGCACGGGAACGACGCCGGTTCGTTCGTCGCCCCCGAGATGGGCCGCGCCGACGCCGAGCACGTCATCGGCGTGCACGTCACGCAGCTGTTCTCGTTCCCCAGCGGCGACCCGGCCGAGTTCGAGGGCATGACCGAGAAGGAACTGGAGTACATGCAGTTCCTCCAGACCTTCAACGACGACATGTCCGGTTACGCGAAGCTCCAGGAGAGCGCGCCGCAGAACCTCGCGCACGCCCTGGCCGACTCGCCGACCGGGCAGCTGGCGTGGAGCGCGCAGCTGCTGTCGGGCACGAGCGACGACCACGTGCTCACCAACGCCACGCTGTACTGGCTGACGAACACGGCGGCGTCGGCGGCGCGGTTCTACTACGAGGACAAGCACACCGAGCACCCGGCGGAGCCGACGACCGCGCCGACCGGGCTGGCGAGCTTCGCCTACGACTTCCGCCCGCTGCGCCGGTTCGCCGAGCGGGACCACACGAACATCGTGTCGTGGCAGGAATTCGACCGCGGCAGCCACTGGGCGACGCAGGACGCGCCGGACCTGCTGCTGGGTGACCTCCGGGACTTCTTCCGCAAGCTGGCCTGACCCCAGAAACTGCAATGAAGGGGCCTTTCATAGCGAAATTTGCCATGAAAGGCCCCTTCATTGCACGCTGTGACGACTCCACGACCGCATTCAGAGGACTAAACGCGACAAGGGGATCACGCGCCGGCGCCGTCCAGGGCCGCCAGCTGCGACGCGTCCAGTTCCAGCGTGAAAGCCGGCCGGATCGCCTCGTAGTGTTCCCACGTCCGCGGCCCGATGAGCGGCAGCACCCGCGGCGACGTCTGCCGCAGCAGCCACGTCAGCGCGACCTGGTTCCCGGTCGCCCCCGCTTCCCGCGCCACGGCGTCGATCGCGGCCATCCGCGCCTCGCCGTCCGGTCCGGCGTAGGTCTGCCAGACGGGGTGCGCGAGCCGCCGCGCGGAGTCGTCGTAGATCCCGCGCAGGATCGACGAGTACGCGGCGAGCGCGATGTCTTCGTTGCCCCGCAGGAAATCGAGCATGTCCCCGGTGGCCAGCGACGCCGAATCGGCCACCGGCCGCAGGTACGAGTGCTGCAGCTGGACGGCCACCGGCGACGCCCATCCGTTCCGTTCCGCGAGCGCGCGGATCCGCTCCAGCCGCCACGAGCGGACGTTGCTCCAGCCGATGTGGCGGACCTTCCCCGCGCGGACGATCCCGTCGAGCGCGGACAGCGTCTCCTCCAGCGGGGTCGCCCGGTCGTCGACGTGGACGTAGTACAGGTCGATGTGGTCGGTCCCGAGCCGCCGCAGGCTTTCGTCGACGGCGCGCCGGATCACGTCGCCACCGGCGCCCTCGAAATGCCGTCCGATGTAGTCCCAGTCCGCGCTGCCGTCCTCGTGGTACCCCTTGCGCGCGCTGTCGGCGTCGGCGACCGCGGCCGACCCCTTCGTCGCGAGGAAGACCTTGTCCCGCCTGCCTTTCAGCAGTTTCCCGAGCAGCTCTTCGCTCTCCCCGCCCGCCGCGCCGGGTACCCACCACGAGTAGCAGTTCGCGGTGTCGAGGAAGTCGCCGCCGTCGTCGAGGTAGGCGTCCAGGATCCGCGCCGAGGTCCGCTCGTCGGTGGCGGTGCCCATCGTCATGCACCCGAGCGAGACCTGGCTGACTTTCCGGCCGGTCCGGCCGAGCTCCACCTTTTCCATGGTCTAGACCTTATGTCGAGATCGGTCCGGTACTACAGTCCATTCGCATGATGAATTCCCAGACCAATCTGGCTTGGGACGTGCTCCTCGACCTCTCCGGGCCGGGTCCCCGGCACGAGCGGCTCACCAGGGCGCTCCGCACGGTGATCCGCGAAGGTACGCTCGGCTCCGGCGCCGCGCTGCCGCCCAGCCGCACCCTCGCCGCTGATCTGGGCTTCTCCCGCTGGGTGATCACGCAGGCGTACGAGCAGCTGATCGCGGAGGGCTATCTCGCCGCGCGCACCGGCTCGGGCACCGTCGTGCGCTGGTCGGCGTCGGGCGGCGAGCCCGCGAAGCCCGTCCCGGGCAAAGCCGCCCCACCGGAGATCGACCTCGCGCCCGGCCTGCCCGACCTGCGGCACTTCCCCCGGCGACGCTGGGCGGAGGCGGTCCGCGAGATCCTCGCGAACGCGCCCCACGGCGAGTTCGGCTACCCCGTCCCCGGCGGACATCCGCGGCTGCGCGCCGTGCTCGCCGACCACCTCCGCCGCTGCCGGGGAGCCGTCGTCGACGACGTGCGGATCTCGTCCGGCGTCACCGACGGGTTCGGCCGCGTCTGCCGCGCGCTGCTCGCGGCCGGGATCACCCGCGTCGCGGCCGAGGAACCCGGCTGGCAGACCTTGCGGCGCGTCGCGACGCGCGCCGGACTCGACGTGGTCGGCGTCCCGGTCGACGAAGACGGCCTGCGCGTCGACGAGATCCCGTCCGGCACCCGCGCCGTCCTCGTGACCCCGGCGCACCAGTTCCCCACCGGCACCGTCCTCTCCCCCACCCGCCGCGCCGGGCTGCTGAGCTGGGCGCGCGACGTCGACGGCCTGATCATCGAGGACGACTACGACGCCGAGTTCCGCTACGACCGGCGTCCGGTCGGGACCGTGCAGGGCATGGAACCGGCGCGGGTCGCGCTGCTCGGTTCGGTCAGCAAGACACTCAGTCCCGCGCTCGGCCTCGGCTGGTACGCCCTGCCTCCACAGTGGACCGAGCTGGTCGACCCCTCGCCGACCCCGCCCGCGCTGGAGCAGCTGGCGTTCGCGGCCTTCCTCGAACGCGGCTCCTACGACCGGCATCTGCGCGCGGCCCGGCGGCGTTACCGGGCCCGGCGCGACGCGCTGGTGGACGCGCTCGGCCCGCTGCCGGTGTCCGGCGTCGCGGCCGGTCTGCACCTCGTGCTGGACCTGCCGGGCGGCTCGGCGGCCGAGGTGGTGCGGCGGGCGGCGGTCAAGGGATTACGCGTGGCCGATCTCGACGACTACCGGGCAACCCCCAGAGCGCCCGGGCTCGTCCTCGGTTACGGCAACCTCTCCGACAGCTCGGTCGGCACCGCCGCCCGCCTGCTGATCGAGGCCATCGGGGAGGCCTCGCGGACGAGATCGTGGCAGGCGCCGGTTTCAACCGGGCAACAGCGGTAATCTGACGCTTCGGGAGGTGAACGCGTATCCCCTGCTTCGGTTTCGGTGTGCTCGGCCCGCTCGAGGTGACGCGTGACGGGGAGCCGGTGCCGATCGCCGGGCCCAAACTGCGGGTCCTGCTCGCGGCGTTGCTGGTGAGGGCCAACTCGACGGTTTCGCTGGACCGGCTCGCGGACCGGCTCTGGGGCGAGGACCAGCCGTCCACGGCCCGCAAGAGCACCCAGGTCTACGCGCTGCGGCTGCGCAAGATGCTGGGCGACGGGCTGATCGAAACCCGCCCGGACGGCTACCGGATCCGGCTCGGACCGGAGCAGCTGGACCTCCTCCGCTACCGGCGGCTGGCCGACGCGGGCCGGGAAGCGGGCAAGGCGGGCGACTCCGCCCAGGAGCTCGCGCTGCTGGCCGAAGCACTGGAGTGCTGGCGCGGCGCCGCACTGAGCGACGTCCCGTCGGAATCCCTCCAGCGTGACGAAGCCGCGCAACTCGACGAAGACCGCCTCCGCACGCTGGAGCGCTGGATCGACGCCGGGCTCGAAGCGGGCGGGCACCGCGAGCTGGTCGCCGAGCTGAGCACGCTCACCAAGGAACATCCGTGGCAGGAGACGTTCTGGGCGCAGCTCATCACCGCGCTCGACCGGTCCGGCCGCCGAGCCGACGCGCTGGAGACCTACCGCTCGGTGCGCCGGATGTTCGCCGACGAGCTGGGGATCGAACCCGGCCCGCGACTGCGGGGCGTCCACGCCGCGATCCTCGACGAGGGCGCCGCTCCCCCGCGGGAGAAGATCAGCCAGCTGCCGCCCGACGTCCATCGGTTCGTCGGCCGCGCGGATCCGATCGCCGAACTCGCCGGGCTGCGGCTGACCTCGACCGGACGCAACGTCGTGATCTCCGGACCGCCGGGGGTCGGGAAGACCGCGTTCGCGGTGCACGTCGCGCACCGGTTCCGGCCGCATTTCCCGGACGGCCAGCTGTACGTGAATCTCCAGGGCTACGCCGCCGGTCCGCCGCTCGACCCGTCGGCCGCGCTGACCAGGTTCCTCGGCGCGCTCGGCGTGCACCGGGACCGGATCCCGGCCGAACCCGCCGAACAGGCGGCCCTGTTCCGCAGTGTGCTGGCGGACAAGAAGATGTTGCTGCTGCTGGACAACGCGGTGCACGTCGACCAGGTCCGGCCGCTGCTGCCGGGACGACCCGGCTGCGCCGTGCTGATCACCAGCCGCAACGACCTGCGCGGGCTCGCGGTCAATCCGGGCGCCGTGCACCTGCCACTCGGCGTGCTCGCCGAGGACGAATCGCGCGCGGTGCTCGCGGAACTGCTCGGGCCCGCGCGCACGGCCGCCGAACCCGACGCGGTCGGCGCCCTCGCCGCGGCCTGCGCGCATCTGCCGCTGGCCCTGCGGATCGCCGGAGCGAACCTCGCCGCCGACGCCGGCCGCGGCGTCGCGGAGTACGCCGCGGAGCTGACACGGTCGGGGCGGCTGGAGGAGCTGGCCATCGACGGCGACTCGTCCTCGGCCGTGCGGGTCGCCTTCGACCAGTCCTATCTCCGGCTGTCCGAACCGGACCGGCTGTTGTTCCGGATGCTCGGCCGCGCACCGGGTCCGGACTTCGGCGCGCCCGCGGCGGCCGCGGTCGCCGGGGCCTCGCGGACGGAGACCGGCCGCGCGCTCGACCGGCTGGCCGCGGCGAACCTGCTGCAGCGGACCGCGCCCGGCCGCTACCAGTTCCACGACCTCATCCGCGAGTACGCCGCCGAACGCGGGCACGCCGAAGATCCGCAGGAAGCCGCGCTGACGGCGTTGTCCCGGCTGATCGAGTCGTATGTGGAGACCGCGGCCGCGGCCACCCGCGTGCTGTACGCCGGAGCCGCCTCGCCGGTCTTCGACGAGCACACCGCGCTGCGCTGGCTGGACACCGAACGGGACAACCTGGTCGACACGATCGCTTGCGCCACCACTGATCCCGCGTTCCAGCCCGCCGCGTGGCGGCTGATCGACGTCCTGCGCGGCTACCTCCAGGCGAGCGGGCACGCGCGTGAGGCGGTCGCGACCTGCACCGCCGCGCTGCGCTCGGCCACCGAGACGGGCAACGTCCGGGCCCGGCTGTCCCTGCTCGACGTCCTCGGGCAGATGTCGCACAATCTCAGCGATTACGGCCCGGCCATCGACCACTTCCAGCAGGCGCTCGCGGCCGCGCGGGAACTGGGGGACCTCGACGCGGAGACCGACGCGCTGCGCAACCTCGGCCGCGCGTCCAGTCAGCAGGGCAAGGCCAGGCAGGCGCTGCACTTCCACGGCCAGGCGCTCGCGGTCAGCCGCCGGGCGGGCAACACCGGGGCGGAGACGCTGGCGCTGAACTGCATCGGCGTCATCCACACCTTCTCCGGCAGGCCGAGGACGGCGGTCGGCTGGCACGACCGGTCACTGCGGCTGGCCAAGGAAACCGATCAACGGGAAGCCGCGTTCCACGCGCTCAACGGGCGCGGGATCGCGCTGTGGGCGCTGGGCAGGTTCGACGAGGCCATCGCGGACCACGAACAGGTGCTCGTCTACACCCGCGAGGCCGGGCTCGGCTTCGGGGAGACCGCGACCCTGAACTGCCTCGCCGAAACCCACTGCGACGCGGGCCGCCTCGACCTCGCGATGACGCTGGCGACCGAATGCCACGCCCGGTCCCGGCAGATCGGCGACCGGCGCGGCGAAGCGGCGGCGGTCGAGATCATCGCGACGGTGCGGAACCGGCGAGGCGAGCACACGGAAGCGATCGCGGGCCTGCACGAGGCGTTGCGGGTGTTCACGGAGATCGGGCTCGGCTACGGCCAAGGGTCCGCCCGGATCGGCCTCGCCTTCGCGCACCGGGGTCTCGGCGACGCCGCGAGAGCGCTGGAGTACGCGGAGGAGGCGTTGGCCACGCTCCGCGACAACGGTCAGCTCTTACTGGAGGCGGACGCCCTCACCGAGATCGCCCATGCCCGGCTGGACCTCGGCGACCCGGAAGCGGCGAAGGCCTTGGCCGGCCAGGCGGTGCGGCTCGCGTCGAAACGAGGACGGCGGCTGCCCGAAGAACGGGCGCGGGCGCTGCTCACGTGAGGGGCAAGGACGGTTAGGCCCGGAACTCGCGTGACCAGAGACGGAACTCGCGTGACCAGACGCCGCACACTCGAGTTCGGCCTCCCATCACGCGAGTTCGCCGTCTGATCACGCGAGTCACGTCCCTGATCACGCGAGTCACGCCCTCGAACTCAGGCGGGCACCTATGAGGGCAGCACCGACTGAACGGCCTCCGGGGTCCGCCCGACGACGGTCGTGCCGTCGTCGGCGGTGATGATCGGCCGCTGGATCAGCTTCGGGTGCGCGGCCAGTGCGTCGATCCACCGGTCACGGTCGGCAGGCGTGCGCCCCCAGGTCTTCAGTTCGAGTTCCTTCGCGATCGGCTCGGCGGTGCGGGTGATGTCCCACGGTTCGAGTCCGAGCCGCTTGAGGACGGCCTTCAGTTCCTTCGCGGTCGGCGGCTCTTCGAGGTACTTCCGCACGGTGTACTCGGCTCCCGCCTCGTCCAGCATCGACACCGCGGACCGGCATTTCGCGCACGCCGGGTTCACCCAGATCTCCATCTGTGGCCACCTCCTTCGAAAAGTGCTCAGTCGGTGAGCACTTTGCTTCCGATGATGGTCACAGACGTTACGACGGAAGGAATCCGGTCATGGACGAGCCCACCTTCACCGCCGCCACTCCCGCCGAGTGGCGTGCCTGGCTGGCCGAGCACGCAGGCTCCGCTAAGGAGGTCTGGCTGGTCATCCGGCACAAGAACAGCGGGATCCCCAGCGTGCGCATCCACGAGGCGATGGAACAGGCTCTGTGCTTCGGCTGGATCGACGGGCTGCACCGCAAGAACGACTCCACCAGCTCCCGCCTGCGGTTCACCCCACGCCGTCCCCGGAGTTCGTGGAGCAGGCTCAACCGCGAGCGGGCCACCCGCCTGATCGCCGAGGGGCTGATGACCGAACTCGGTCAGGCGGCGATAGACCGGGCGAAGGAGAAGGGGCGCTGGGATCCGGCCCGGTGACTCAGGCCGGTTCCCGCCGCGCCACGAGGAGCGCGATGTCGTCCTGCGCCGGGGTCGCGCCGACGAGCGCGGCCATCACCCGCGCGCACACCACGCCGGGCTGATCGGGGGTGACCACGTCGGTGAGCCGCCGCAATCCGACGTCGATCAGCTGATCCCGGCGCTCCACCAGACCGTCGGTGTAGAAGGCGAGCGCGGCGCCGGGCGGCAGTCCGACGACCGTCGTTCGCCGCCGCGGCCCGGTGACCCCGATGGGCGGATCCACCGGGACCTCGACGAACGCCGAGGGCAGGCCGGGCGCCGCGAGCACCGGCGGCAGGTGGCCCGCCAGGGAGATCGCCACTCTGTCCCGCGAAGCGGGCACCAACCCGTACACGACGGTGGCCAGCGCCCCCGGTTCGAAGTGCTGAACCTTGCGGTCCAGTTTGGACAGTACTTCCGCCGGGTCGTCCGCTTCGAGCGCGTAGGCGCGCAGGGCGCTGCGCAGCCGTCCCATGATCACGGCGGCGTTGAGGCCATGCCCGGCGACGTCGCCCATCACGATGCCCAGCCGATCACCCGGCAGGGGGAACAGGTCGTACCAGTCACCGCCGACCCCGGGTTCGGTGCCCGGCACGTACCGCGCGGAGAACTCCATCCCGGCGACGGCGGGCAGCCGTCCCGGCAGCAGGCTCCGTTGCAACGCCGACGCGGCCGCGCGATCGGTGGTGGCGTTGTCGATCTGCAACGCCAGCGCGAGCCGGGCGGCCACCAGCCGCAGCAGTTCGACGTCGGCCTCGGGGAATTCGCGCGGTGTCACGGATCCGACGTGCAGCACGCCGATCAGTTCGTCGCCCGCCACCATCGGGACGCCGAGGAGGGTGCGGAGCCCGCGTTCCCGCAGCAGCGCGTTGACCACGGTGGTCTCGTCCACGTGGTCGAGGAGCACCGGACGCCGGTCCGCGGCCACCCGGCCGGCGAAACCCGCGCCGACGGCGATCCGGACGTCCTGATAGACCTCCTCCTCGATCCCGGAAGCGGCGATGGCCTGCAGCTGCCGCGCGTCCGGGTCGTGCCGCAGCACGGTGGCCGTGTCGACCCCGAGCACTTCGCGCACTTTGGCGAGGATCCTCGCCATCACCATATCCTGGCCGAGGTGGCCCAGCGCGGTGTCGGTGATGGCTTCGAGCACCTGGAGCCGTTCGTCGGCCGTCGATGTCCCGGACATGCGCGAAAGCCTAGCCAGTCCGCTCGCGTGACGTCGCCCAGCCCGCCGTCACTTCGTCGAGGTCGGCCGCCAATTCAGCGCTCGGCGGGATCGCGTCCCTCGGGACCCGGCAGGCGAGCGCGGTACCGAGCCCGGCCATCCGGATGACGCCGTCGATCAGCGCCTCCGGCTCCTCGGGCCAGTCGAACCCCGGCTGGGCGATCAGCAGGCTCACGCAGCCGTGCATCGCCGACCAGAGCCCCATCGCGAGCACTTCCGGTTCGCCGCGCAGGATCCCCGCCCGCACGCACGCGGCGGTCGCGTCGGCGAGATGCCGGAAACAGGCGACCGCGCCGGGCGACGAACCACCGGACGGGCGCATCAGCAGGACCCGGTACTGCACCGGATGGTCGAGGGCGAACCACGCGTACACCCGCGCGCAGCGGCTGAGCGCGCGCATCGGATCGGCGACCTCGGCGGCGTGCTCGCGCATCCGGTGCGCGAGCTCGTCCCACACCCGCAGGCAGACCGCCTCCAGCAAGGCGTCCCGGCTCGGGAAGTGCGCGTAGACCGACGGCGTGGACACCCCTGTCCGCCGCGCGACCGCGCGCAAGGTCAGCGCCTCGTCGGTCCCCGCCTCGCCGAGCAGGGCGTCGGCGGCGCACAGGATCTCGCCCCGCAGCTTCTCCCCCTCGCCCGGCCGCGCTTTCGTCCGCTTCGCGCCCATGCCGTGATGCTGCCAGCATTGACTTGACACCGTCAACTTGACGATGTCAGCTTGAAGCATGGCGCACTTCCAGACCGCGACCGCCCTGGTCCGCCGGGGCGACGGCCCGGTATTCGACACCGAGCTCGATCCACAGTGGACGATCGGGCCGAAGCTGCACGGCGGTTACCTGCTCGCCGTGCTCGCCAAGGCCGCCGCCGAGGTCTCCTCGCATCCGCATCTGACCGCGATCAGCGGTTCGTTCTCGGTGGCGCCGGAGCCCGGTCCCGCGGTCGTCGAGGTCGAGGTGCTGCGCGAAGGCCGCGGCCTCACGCAGTTGCGCGCGCGGCTGAGCCAGAACGGCGCGCCCTGCACCGAAGCGCTGATCACCCAGGGCGTCCTGACCGACGGCGACGCGTGGTGGTCCGGTGTGGACCCGGTCGACATCCCGGCGGAGCAGGACTGCCTGCCCGTGCCCGCCGACGGCGGTGGCAGCTTCCGGATCGGCCTGATGGACGTCGTCGAGCAGCGCATCGACCCGGCCGCGGCGGGCTTCGCGGTGGGACAGCCGTCCCGGAAAGGCGTCATCTCGTCCTGGCTGCGGCTCGCCGACGGCACCGACTGGGACCCGGTGAGCCTGCTCGTGGCGCTCGACCCGGTACCGCCGATCTCCTACGACCTCGGCATCGCGGGCTGGGCGCCGACCGTCCAGTTCACCGCGTACCTGCGCGGGATCCCGGCGCCGGGTCCGGTGCGGGTGCGGATGCGCGCGGGCGAGATCGGCGGCGACCGGATGGACGAGGTCGCGGAGCTTTGGGACGAAAAGAACAGATTGATCGGGCAAGCCACCCAGATCGCGGCGGTCCGCGTGCCCTGATCCGGCCGAAAGCGGGGCGATGACGGAACTCCGGGAGTTAAGATCCGGCGTCGACGTCATTGTTCTGGGGGCAGGACCATGGAAGTGGAACCACGCCGCGCGGGCGCGGAAGGCTCCGACGGGGACGGGACCGAGGTCACCCGGCTCTGCCGGACCCTGGTGCCGCTGGCGGCCGCGGGCAAGTACGCCGAGGCCGCGTCGATCTATCGGTGGGCGGCCAGGGCCTCCACCGGGGACCCGCTCCGGTACGGCGACCACGCCTTGCGGCTGGAGTTCTGCGCGCTCACCGGCAACGAGCACGCCGGTCTCGATCTTCTGTCGCTTTTGGACGGTGTCGGCGACCACGCGGACGCCGTCGACAGGCTGGAGTTCTTCGCGTCCGCGGCGCTGCTCACCCGGCGGTTGTCGGAAACCGGATACGGCGAGATCCGGTTCGTTCTCGACGGCCCGTACGACGGCCTCACCCTGAGCCTGCTGCACCGGCGGATGCGAGCGGCGGCGTTCGTCGAAGCCGAGGAACTCGACGAGGGCGATCCCAGCGGTTACTTCACCGCGCACGCCGAACGGAAGATGGCCGCGAAACCGGTCGCGGAATTCGTCCCGCTCCTGCCTTCCGCGCTTCCGCGGGTCCCGATCCTGCCGCCGCCGGGCCTTTCCGCGGAGGAACTCGTCACCCGGGCCGAAATCCACAATCACCGGTGCGAACCGGAGGAGGCGCGGGCCTGTCTCGCCGCGATCGGCACCGTCTCGGACGACATCGCCCCGCGGCTGGCCGAACTGCGCGCGATCTTCTTCCAGGGCGGCGACACCGAGGAGCGCTTGCGCCGCGCGGCCGCCGGGTTCCGGCGCCAGGGTGACGAAACCCGTTTCCTGCTCAACCAATGCTGGCTCGGTTTGTGGCTCGTTTTCGACGATCAGGCCGAGACCGGGGTCGCGCTGACGACGGTGGCCGCGGCGCGGCTGCGCGCCGGGACCGACGATCGCGCCGCCTGCTGGGGCGAATACTGGCTGGCGCACGTGCTTTCCGGACAGGGCCGCACGCCCGAGGCGTACGAGGCCCTGCGGCGCGGGGCGGACCGGGCTCGGGAAGCGGGTGATCCCTTGCTGCACGGCACTCTTCTGTGCCTGGAGGCGTCGTTGCGGAACGGCGACGGCGAGGATCCGGTGACCACACTGGAACTCGCGCAGGCCGCGACGGACGCTTTCATCGTCGGGAACGTCGGCGAGAAAGCCGTCGAAGCCGTCGAACAGGTCCGGATCGCCTACGAGCGCACAGGATCGCTCGACGAACTGGACGTCTTCGTGGAGCACCTGCTGGCGACGCTGCCCGTGGGCGGCCCGGAACGGTTGCGCGGGCATCTCCGTCAGCTGCGGGCGCTGTCCTTGATCGGCACCGGGCGGTTCGCCGAAGCCGTCGACGACGCCTACGCGTCCCTCGGGGTCGCCGCGTCGAAAGGCAAGGACAACGCGGAACACTGGTACGTCCTCGTCACCGCGCTGCACGGCGCCGGCCGCTACGACGAGGTGCTCGACGTCGCGCCCCGCGCCATCGAACTGCTCGCCGGATTACCGGACTGGGGCCACCGCTGCCGGTGGATGTACGCCGACACCTACCGCGCGCTCGGCGAATCTTCGCGCGCCTTCAACGAATACGCCGTGCTCGCCGAAATCCTCCAGGCGTCGGGCGACACCGGGCACTCCTACATTTCGGTGAGCATGGCCGCCGCCGAACAACTGGATCTGCTCGGCTACGGCGCGAACGCCGCCGATTTCTACGTTCGGGCCGCCGACGCGGCCGTGGCGATCGGCGGCGGCTACGTGGCCGCCACCTGCCGCAACGCCGCGACGCTTTCCCGCCTGCGGTCCGGCGATCTCGACGCGGCGCTGACCGCGCTCGACGCCGCGGAATCCGCCGTGCACGCGGTGGAAACCGAAACCGCGCCCGTCAGGGAACATCTCGTCGCGCAACTCGACCACGTCGCCGCTCACGTGCTCAGCGCCGCGGGCCGGGTCCGGGAAGCCGCGCGACGCGCGCTCAGCGCCGCGGAAACCTTCCACCGGATAGGCGAAGCCGAGTCCGCCCGCGATGTCGACCTGTTGCTCGAAAGGATACTCCTCGGCGACCAAAAGTGACGTATGTCCTGTTCTGTCAGTGACATGCCCACCTTGTGCTGCTTATGATTCCTGCCGGTCTAGACCTCTTTGCTGCATCCGGATGCCTCATCCCCCGCGATGAAAAGGCGGTTCGGCATGACCAGAAGATTCCTCAGACTCGTGGCGGGCGCCGCGCTGGCGCTCGGCGTCATCTCCCTGCCCGCCCCCGTGGCGACCGCGGCCCCGGCCTCGACGGTCTGCGACGGTGACGGTGTCAGCGGAAAACGCGTCCAAGCGCTTTACGTCCGCGGAAACACGCAAGCGGACAGGTACGGGCAGCTCGTCGGCCAGTTCCAGACCTTCGCGAGCCAGATCGACGACATCTTCGTCGAGGCCGCGTCCCGGCTCGGCGGCGGCGTCCGGCACGTCCGGTACGTGCACGACGCGAGCTGCAAGGCGACCATCTCGAACGTCGTCATCGCCCAGTCCGCGATGGCCGACGTGGACACGATCACCAACGCCATCAAGGCACAGGGCTACAACCGCGGCGACCGCAAGTACCTCGTCTGGTACGACGCCGGCGGCTGCGGGCTCGCGTTCGGCAACGGCGGCGACGACAGTCCCGGCGCGAGCAACCCGTACAACGGCGGCCCGCACTACGCGACCGTCGGCACGGGCTGCTGGAGCTGGCAGGCCAGCGGGCACGAGCTCCTGCACAACCTCGGCGCCGTCAACGGCAGCGCACCGAACGCGACGCCGTTCGGTCACTGCTGGGACGACGAGGACATCATGTGTTACGACGACGGCGGCCTCCCGCCCGGCGGCCTGAAGAAGGTGTGCCCCGGCGCGCCGGAGAACCAGATCGACTGCCTCGGCAACGACTACTTCCACACCAACCCCGCGCCGGGCAGCTACCTCGCCACGCACTGGAACGTGGCCAACAGTCAGTACCTGATCCGCGGCGGCACGCCGTATCCGGCCGGGCGGATCACCGGCGTGGCGGGCAGATGCGTCGACGTCGACAACTCGCAGATCGCGAACGGCACGGCGGTCCGGCTGTGGGACTGCAACGGCACCGGCGCGCAGACCTGGGCCGTGCAGAACGGGACCCTGCGCGCGCTCGGGAAATGCCTGGACGTCGACAACAGCGGGACGGCGGACGGGACGAAGACGCAGCTGTGGGACTGCAACCAGACCGGGGCACAGACCTGGCGGCGGACCGGCCAGACCCTGGTCAACCCGCAGTCCGGCAAATGCCTCGACGTCCAAGGCGGCGGCACCGGCCTGGGGACGCGACTGGTGATCTCGACCTGCAACGGCTCGGCCGGCCAGTCCTGGCAGATCCCGGCCTAGACGCGTTTAGTCCGCTGAATGCGGTTGGGTAGCGCATGAAGGTGGCGGCCCCAGCTCGGTCCAGGTGGTCGTGAGTGTTTTGTGCCGTTCTAACGACACTTACCACTCACGACCACCCCGCGGGCACGCATTTAGTCCTCTGGATGCGGCCTTGCCCACCCTGAAGGTAGTGAAGGAGGCCTTCACGGACTCGGTGATCGCCACGTTCGCACCGTATGCACCAGCAGCCACAGCAGCTACAGCGACCGCGCGTGAAGGCCCCCTTCCCTCGGCTCAGCCGAGGGAAGGGGGCCTTCACGCGCTTCAGGTAGGTGAGTATGGCAGCCCCAGCTCGGTCCAGGTGGTCGTGAGTGTTTTGTGCCGTTCTAACGACACTTACCACTCACGACCACCCGCGGGCACGCATTTAGTCCTCTGGATGCGGCCTTGCCAGCCACAGCGCACCGGAGAAGGATTCCCGGCATGTCCGGAGGAGCCAGCGGAATCCGAAGCCTGCCCATCGGCTCGATCGTGCTGTGGATCGTGCGCGTCGCGCTCGCCGCCGAGTTCCTCTACAGCGCGTACCTGCTGTTCGCGGGCGGCCACACCGAACAGACCTTCGCCGAGATCGGCCTCGGGCAGTGGCTGCGGTACGTCACCGGTGTCCTGGAGGCCGTCGGCGCGATCGGCCTGCTCGTCCCCCGCCTCGGCGGGCCGTCGGCGCTGCTGCTGGCGGGCGTCATGGTGGGCGCGAGCGTCACCGAGCTGTTCATCCTCGCCAACGGCGGCCCGGTCCTCCCGCTCGTCCTGCTGATCATCACCGCGACGCTGGCGTGGTTCCTCCAAGATCAGACCCGCGCGCTCCTCGGCATCGAGCCTCCCGAAGACGACGAGGACTACCGCTGAGGCCTAGCTGGCGAACGCGAGATCCCGCTCCGCCGAACGGCCCAACGCCGACCGTCCGAATGCACCGATCAGCGGAACAGTCAACGAGAAACCGCATGTCAGCGCGCCTCGCGACAACCTGACGGCGACGCCGAAATCCGATCATCAGTGTGATCATGCGCTCACACAAGGTGAAAGATTGCGGCGCGTTTACAACGAACCGGCCACCCGCTTGACAGTCGGAGTGGTACGTACCACGCTGCCGACATTGGTCTACACCATTTTGTGGGAGCCCGGCATGGTGGCCGGGCATCGAAAGGACGGCACGAGTGAAGCGCTGGCTCAAGATGGCTGCGGGCGCCGCCGCCATCACCCTCGCGACGGCGGGCTGCGCCGGTTCCGGTAGTGGCGACAGCACGAATTCGAGCGCTCCGGCCTCGAACGGCTCGCTCACGGTCTGGCTCATGACCGGGACCGCCCCGGAATCGCTGACGAACTCGCTCCACAAGGAATTCGAAGACGCACACCCCGGCGTCAAGGTCAAGTACGAGATCCAGCAGTGGAACGGCATCCAGCAGAAGCTGACCACCGCGCTGGCCAGTGACAACCCGCCGGACGTGATCGAGCTGGGCAACACCCAGACCCCCGCGTTCGCGAACCAGGGCGTGCTCGCCGACCTCACCTCCAGCGTGGGCGACTTCAACGGCGCGCAGTGGCTGCAAGGCCTCAAGGCCTCGGGCGAGTTCGACGGCAAGACCTACGGCGTCCCGTTCTACGCGGCCAACCGTGAGGTCATCTACCGCAAGGACATGTTCGAGCAGGCGGGCATCACCGCGACGCCGAAGACGCGCGCGGAGTGGCTCGACGCGATCACCAAGCTCAAGGCCAAGTTCGGCAGCGACCCCGAGTTCCAGGCCCTCTACCACCCCGGCCAGAACTGGTACGAGCTGCTGTCCTACATCTGGGACGAGGGCGGCGACATCGCGCAGGCCAACGGGAAGGCCTTCAAGTCGACCCTGGACTCCGCACAGGCGAAGGCCGGGCTCGAGTTCTACAAGCAGCTCACCGAGGCTTCGGGCACCAAGGCCCCGAAGGACGCCGACGAGGCCACCCCGCAGCAGGCCGGCATCTACGGCGCGGGCAAGGTCGCGATGATGATCGGTGTCCCGGGTGAGGCCGACACCGCGGCGAAGACCGACCCGTCGATCAAGGAGAAGTCGGGCGCCTTCCCGATCCCGGGCAAGACCGCCGACAAGTCGGCCCCGGTCTTCCTCGGCGGCTCGAACCTGGTCATCCCGGCCAACAGCAAGAACGCGGCCGCGGCCAAGGACTACGTCAAGCTGTTCTCCACCCCGAAGTACCAGACCGAGCTGGCCAAGGCCGGTTACGTCCCCGGTACCTCGACCGACGTGTCCGCGCTCGACGCGAACCCGCTCACCAAGGTCATGGCCGAGGCTTCCAAGAACGGCCGTGCCGTCCCGACCAGCCCCAAGTGGGGTGACGTCGAGTCCGGTCAGAACCCGATCAAGGACATGCTGACCGCTTACCTGACCGGAACGAAGACGCTCGACCAGGCGACCGCCGACGCCAACGCAGCGCTCGACAAGCTCATCGGCGGATGACCACGACGAAAGATGTGACGATGCCGGCGGGGGCCACCCCGCCGGCATCGCCGCGCATCAAACCCCCGAAGTCCAACCGGCGTCTCCGTCTCGGCGAACGGACGGCGCCGTACCTGCTGATCCTTCCCGCACTGGTCGCGATCCTGGTCCTGCTGGGCTGGCCGACGATGCAGCTGATCGGGATCAGTCTCCGGAAGCTCGACCTCCGCGAGCTGGTCTCCGGGGAGATGGTCTGGGTCGGGTTCGAGAACTTCTCCGAGATCCTGAACGATTCGGAATTCTGGGAGATCACGGTCCGCACGCTGGTGTTCACCGCGTCGGTCGTCATCATCACCCTGCTGCTCGCGCTGTTCATGGCGCTGCTGATGCGGCATCTCAACCCGGTGGTCCGGGTGATCCTGCAGGTCGCGCTGATCCTCGCGTGGGCGACCCCGGTGGTCGCGACCACCACGGTCTTCCAGTGGATCTTCGACCAGCAGTACGGGATCCTGAACAAGACGCTCGCGAAACTCGGTTTCGAGAGCTTCATCGGGCATTCCTGGTTCTCCACCGGCGCGAGCACCCTGACCGTGATCGGCCTGCTGGTCGTCTGGCAGGCCGTGCCGTTCGTGGCGTTCACGCTGTACGCCGGGCTGCTCGGCGTCCCGAAGGAGCAGTACGAGGCCGCGGGCATCGACGGCGCCAACGGCTGGCAGGCGTTCTGGGCGGTCAGCTGGCCGGCGATCCGGCCGATCCTGACCATGGTCACGTTCCTCTCGGTCCTGTGGGACTTCAAGCTGTTCGCCCAGGTCTGGGCGATCCGTCAAGGCGGACCGGACGGCGCCAGCACGACGCTGCCGGTCTACATGTACCTCAAGGGCCTCGCGGGCAACCACTTCGGCCTCGCAGCGACCGCCGCCCTGCTGATGATGCTCGTGCTGATCCTGCTCACCGCCCGGTACGTCCAGCTGCTGGTGCGCACGAAGGAGGCCGACCTGTCATGAGGAAATCCCTGTCCCAGCGGATCGGCCTCGGCGCGCTCGGCGTGGTCGTGGCCCTCCTGTTCGTCTTCCCGACGTACTGGATGTTCACCTCCTCGCTGAAGACGCCGGGCCAGGTCCTGTCCCCGGACTACGACCTGATCCCGCTCTCGGCGACCCTCGACAACTTCGTGTCGGCGCTGACGAAGCCCGGGTTCACCACGTACCTCATGAACAGCCTGATCGTCACGCTCGGCGCGGTGCTGTGCTCGCTCGTCGCGGGGGTGCTGGCGGCGGTTCCCCTGTCCCGTATGCGGTTCCGCGGGCGCAAGGGCTTCCTGCTGCTGGTGCTGGTCGCCCAGCTCGCCCCGTTCGAGGCGCTGCTGATCCCGATGTACCTGCTCATGCGTGACGCCGGGCTGCTCAACCAGCTGCCTTCGCTGCTGCTGGTGTACTTCGCGGCGACGCTGCCCTTCACGTGCTGGATGCTCTACGGCTTCGTCAACGGCATCCCGTACGACCTCGAAGAGGCCGCGATGATCGACGGCTGCAGCCGGGCGGGCGCCTTCCGCCGGGTGACGCTGCCGCTGCTCGCGCCGGGTCTGGTGACCACCTCGGTGTTCAGCTTCATCACCGCGTGGAACGAGTTCCTGTTCGCGTTCGTGTTCATGCGCGACCAGAACAAACAGACCCTGCCGGTGTGGCTTTCCTCGTTCCGGACGGCGTTCTCCGTGGACTGGGGCGGGATCATGGCGGCGTCGGTCATCTACGCCGTGCCCGCACTGGTGTTCTTCATTCTCGTTCAGCGCAAGCTCGTGTCCAACCTGACCGCAGGCGCAGTGAAGGGGTAATCCTTGTCTTCACCGGAAAAGCTCGCCGCATCCGTTCTCGTTTCGGGCTTCGACGGCACCACCGCACCGGATTGGCTGCGCCGCAAGGTGGCCGACGGTCTCGGTGGCGTGATCCTGTTCGGCCGCAACGTGGTCGACGACGAGCAGGTGGCCGCACTCAGCGCCCAGCTGCGGGCGGAACGGCCGGACGTGCTCGTCGGCATCGACGAAGAGGGCGGTGACGTCACCCGGCTCGACGTCGCCACCGGCTCGTTCATCCCGGGGCCACTCGCACTCGGCGCCGCGGACGACGTCGAGCTGACGGCGTCGGTCGCCGCGGCGCTCGGCGAACGGCTGGCCGCCTGCGGGGTGACGATCAACTTCGCCCCGTGCGCGGATCTGACCCTGGCGGCGGAGGATCCCTCCATCGGGGTCCGGGCGTTCGGTTCGGATCCGGTGAAGGCGTCGCCGCATGTCGCGGCGTACATCACCGGTATGCAGAAGTACGGCGTGGCCGCGTCGGCCAAGCACTTCCCCGGGCACGGGGCGGCCACCGACGATTCGCACCACGCGTTGCCCGTGCTTCCCCGGACCGAAGCGGAACTGCACGAGATCGAACTCGTCCCGTTCAAGGCGGCGATCGCGGCGGGCGTGCGCGCGGTGATGACCGGGCACCTCGTCGTGCCCGCGTGGGGTGACCTGCCCGCCACGCTCAACCCGAAGGCGCTCACCGACGTCCTGCGCGGCGAGCTCGGCTTCACCGGCGCGGTGATCACCGACGCGCTCGACATGGGCGCCGTCGCGGGCGAACTCGGCAAGACCGAGGGTGTCGGCCGGGCTTCGGTGCGGGCGCTGATCGCCGGTGCGGACGCGCTCTGCCTGGGCGGGGTGTCGTTCGACGACGACGATCTGAACCGGATCGCGGCGGTCATCGCGGCCGCCGTCGAATCCGGCGAACTTCCGCTGGAGCGGCTGGTCGAGGCGTCCGGACGGGTCGCCGCGCTCGGCGCTCCCCCGGTGTCGACGCCGATTTCGCCGGTCGACCACCGGCTCGGCCTGGAAGCGGCGCGCAAGGCGCTGCGGATCCAGGGCTCGCCGAAGTTGGAGGGCCCGCCGCTGGTGATCGACATCGAGACCGAGCCGATCATCGCGGCCGGTCCGATGCCGTGGGGGCTCGGCTCGCATCTGACCGAGCTCGTGCCCGGCACCCGCGCGGTCAAGGTCGGCGCGGACGGGATCGCGACCGCGATCGAGGCCGTCCACGGCGCTCGTGACCTCGTCGTCGTGACGCGCGAGGCGCACCGGCACCCCGAGGTCCGCGAGTTCCTGAGCTGGCTCCGGGAGTCCTCCGTGGACTACGTCCGGGTCGAGACCGGCGCGCCGGGACCGGACACCGAGGGGCCGCGGATCGACACGTTCAGCGGGTCCTACGTCAGTCTCCGCGCCGCCGCCGAGTACCTGGCCTGACCGACCCTTTCGCATTTCGTCCTCTGGATGCGGTACTTGCACACGCAACTACCGCGTTCAGAGGACGAAATGCGTTCGGGGGTAATTCGGTTGCGGCGCCGGGACGGGGGTGCTGTAGTCGGGAAGATCGGTTCCCGGCCTAGGAGATGATCGGCTTGCGAGTGTCTACGTCCTTCCCACAGGTAATTTCCGCCTACCTCAAGGACAAGACACCTCGTGAAGACCCTCAATCTGGGGATTCTGGCGCATGTTGACGCCGGGAAGACGAGCCTGACCGAGCGGCTGTTGCACACCGCCGGCGTCATCGGCGAGCTGGGCAGCGTCGACGACGGCAGCACGCAGACCGACACGCTGGCGCTGGAACGCGCCCGCGGGATCACCATCAAGGCGGCCGTGGTGTCGTTCGCCGTCGGCGACGTCACCGTCAACCTGATCGACACCCCCGGCCACCCCGATTTCATCGCCGAGGTCGAACGCGCGCTCGGCGTGCTCGACGGCGCCGTCCTGGTGCTGTCGGCGGTCGAAGGCGTCCAGGCGCAGACCCGCGTCCTGATGCGGACGTTGCGACGGCTGGGCATCCCCACCCTGCTGTTCGTGAACAAACTGGACCGTCGCGGCGCGGACCCGGACCGCGTGTTCCGGGAGATCGCCGCGAAACTGACGCCGTCGGTCGTCGCGATGACCCCTTGGGAACCCGACAGGGTGATCGACGTGCTGGCGGCACTCGACGAGGACTTCCTGACCGGGTATCTCACCGAACCGGACGAGTTCACGCCGTCGCGGCTCCATGCCGAACTCACCGCGAAAGTGGCAGGCGGGCAAGCGTATCCGGTCTACTTCGGCTCGGCGATCACCGGCGCCGGTGTCGACGCCCTCCGCGACGGCATCGAGAACCTGTTGCCCGCCAAGGAAAACGACGTCGACGGACCGCTGTCCGGCACGGTGTTCAAGGTCGACCGCGCTCCAGGCGGCGAGAAGATCGCCTATGTGCGGCTGTTCTCCGGCCGCGTCGCCGTCCGCGACAAGGTCCCGCTCGGTGACCGCGAAGGCAAGGTCACCGCGATCAGCGTCTTCGACAACGGCTCGGCCGTGGCGTCGGGGTCGGCCGAGGCCGGGCGGATCGCGAAGCTGTCCGGGCTCGACGTCCGGATCGGTGACGTGCTCGGGGTTCCGCGAGCGCGCGCGACGCGAGCCCTGTTCTCGCCGCCGACGCTGGAGACCGTCGTCTCCCCGGTGCGCCCGGCCGATCGCGGGCGGCTGCACCAGGCGCTCACCTGGCTGACCGAACAGGATCCGCTGATCGGCCTGCGGCACGACGAGGTCCGGCAGGAGACTTCCCTTTCGCTGTACGGAGAAGTGCAGAAGGAGGTCATACAGGCGACACTCGCGGAAGAGCACGGCATCGACGTCACGTTCAGCGAGACGACCACGATCTGCGTCGAACGCGTCTCCGGCACCGGGTCGGCGGCCGAACTCATCGGCAAGGAACCCAATCCCTTCCTGGCGACGGTCGGGTTGCGGGTCGAGCCCGGTCCGCCGGGGAGCGGGATCTCGTTCCGGCTGGAGGTCGAACTCGGCTCCATGCCGTACTCCTTCGTCAAAGCCGTGGAGGACACGGTGAAGGAGACACTGCGCGAGGGCGTCCACGGCTGGGAGGTGCTGGACTGCGTGGTGACGATGACGCGTTCCGGGTACTACGCCAGGCAAAGCCATGCCCACGGCACCTTCGACAAGAGCATGTCGAGCACCGCGGGCGACTTCCGCAACCTGACGCCGCTGGTGCTGATGGCGGCGTTGCGCGAGGCCGGGACGACCGTGCACGAACCGATGCACCGGTTCACCCTCCAGGCCCCCGCCGACACCCTCGGTCCGGTCAACGCGCTCCTGGCGCAGGCTCGCGCCGTCCCGGGCACCACGGTCACGAAAGGCGGGACCGCGGAGCTCCACGGCGAGATCCCGGCGGCGAAAACCCATGAGGTGCACCAGCTCCTGCCTTCGGCGACCCGGGGAGAAGGGGCGATGGAGACCGCCTTCCACGGCTACCGGCCCGTCCGGGGAGCGGTGCCGTCACGATCGAGGACCGACAACAACCCGGTGGAACGCAAGGAATATCTGTTACGCGTGCTGCGGCGCGTTTGAAGAACGGAGAGCGTCATGGTTTCACGGCTCGGAGTCAGGATCCCGCGCGAACTGCCGGCCGCGCGGCTGAAGGATTTGGCCCGGCGCGCGGAACAGGAGGGCCTGGACGAGGTCTGGATCGTCGAGGACTGCTTCTACGCGGGCGGGATCGCCACGGCGGCGACGGTGCTGGCGGCGACCGAGAAGATCACCCTCGGCATCGGCATCATGCCCGCCGTGGCGAGGAATCCGGCCATCGTGGCGATGGAGATCGCGGCGCTGGCGGAGCTGTACCCGGGCAGGCTGATCGCCGGGTTCGGGCACGGGGTGCCGAGCTGGATGCGGCAGATCGACGCGTGGCCGAAGTCCGCGCTGGCCGCGTTCGAGGAGACGCTGACGGTCGTCCGGCGGCTGCTGGCGGGTGAGCGGGTTTCCTTCGAGGGCAAGCACGTCCGGCTCGACGAGGTCGAACTGGAGTTCCCGCCCGCGGTGCCGCCGAAGCTGATCGCCGGTGTCCGCGGCCCGAAGTCCCTCGCGGCGGCGGGCCGGGTGGCCGACGGGACGCTCCTGGCGGAACCGGCGACGCCGGAGTACGTCCGCGCGACGCGCGGCGTCATCGGCGTCGAGAGCCACACGATCGCCGCCTACAACTGGCTGGCGCTCGACGAGGACCCCGAACGGGCCCGCGAGCGGGCGCGATCCGACGTCGCGTCCGCCATCGGGCCGAACTCCGGCCCGGCCTTGGAGCCGCTGGACTTCGGCGCCGAACTGCTGGCCGAGGTCGCCGCCGCGGGTGACGACCGAGCCGAGCTGGCGCGGCGCCTGCGTCCGGAGTGGATCGACAGGCTGAGCGTCAGCGGCCCGCTCGACCGCTGCGTCGAACAGATCCGCGCGCTGTACGCGGCCGGGACCGAATCCGTCATCCTGCTCCCGTTGCTCGGGGAACCGGAGGAGGAGTCCTTCGCGGCGGCGGGCCGGATCGCCGCGGAATTGCGCGGCTGACCTACCGCATTCAGAGGACGAAATGCGTGTGTTCACAACGCGTTTCGTCCTCTGAATGCCCCTCCGGCCACCCGAAAGCCGGTCCGTTCCGCCCCTGTCGCGGCAGGTGGTGATCCCTAACGTCGTCGGGGTACCGATCACAGAGGGGATCACCACATGCCCGATTCCGACCCCGCCCGGCATTTCGTCACCGTCTCCGTCGCCGATCCCGCGGCCCTGCGCCTGCTCGCCCGTCGCGGGCTCGACCTGTTCCCTTCGACGGCGAGGGAAACCGGCGGCGGCGCCGCGATCGACGGTTACCTCGCCGACGCGGAGATCACCGGACTCACCGGCGACGGGCACGACGTCCACGTCCATCCCGACGTCGAGGCCGCGCCGCTGGAGCTCGCGCCGGAACCCGCCGCGCGGAGCCTCGCGGCCGGACCGGAAACCGCCGTGCCGCCCGGATACCGGGATTCCGTACAGTTCGAACGCCTGATCCGCGACATGGCCCAGTCCCTGCCGGACACGTTGTCCTGGGTCCGGTTGCCCGAACGGTCCGTCCAGGGAAAGCCCATGTCCGCGCTGAGGATGCGCGGCGGCGACCGGGCCGACCGGCCGGGCGTGATCCTGATGGCCGGGGCGCACGCGCGCGAACTGATGAACCCCGAGCTGCTGTACAACTGGATCTTCCGGATGGCCTACGCCCTCTCGTCGCAGACGTCGGTGTACTACCCCGGCAGCGACTACGGGCACAGCCTGGTCAGGCTGATCGTCGACAGCCTGGACATCTTCGTGGTCCCGATGGTCAACCCGGACGGCCGCGACATCGTCCTGTCCGCGGAGCATCTGCGGATGTGGCGCGGGAACAGCCGCGGCGTCGACCTCAACCGCAACTACGACTTCCTCTTCGAAAGCGGGATCGGCACCAGCGCCGACCCGGCGAGCGAGATCTATCGCGGCCCGCAGGCGTTCTCCGAGCCGGAAACCCGCGACATCCGCTGGCTGCTGGACACGTTCCCGCACATCACGGCCGTGCTGGACCTGCATTCCTACAGCGAGTTGATCCTCTATCCGTGGGGCGACGACGACAACCAGACCACCGATCCCGCGCAGAACTTCCGGGTGCCGAACCCGGATCGCGGCGTGCCGAACGACGGGCGCTACCGCGAATACATCCCGCAGGGCGATCTGGACTGGTTCCTCCGCGCCGGGAGCCGGATGCGCGACGTCATCCCGAAGGCGCACGGCCGGACGTACACGCTGCAACAGAGCGTCGGGTTGTATCCGACGACGGCGACCATCGACGACTACACCTTCGCCCGCCATTTCGTGAATCCCGGGCTGAAGAAGGTGCGGACGTTCTGCATCGAGACCGGCAGACCGCCGGTCGGCGGCGACGTGCTCGGCGCTTTCCAGCCGCCGTACGAAGAAGCCCGTAAGGTGATCGAAGAGGTCGGCCCGGCGATCATGGAGTTCCTGCTGGAGCTCACTTGCCCGACCGGTCCCGACAGCCTTCTGCTCCAAGAGGCCGAAGAGGTTTTCGCCCGGCACGTGGGCTCCTCGCGGGAACTGTACGACGACCTCGTCGGGCACGGGCCGAGCATCCTGCGGGCACTCGGCGACGATCCGCGGGCGCGGGTGAAGGCGACTATCGCCTTGAAGCGGCTCATCGAGACCGCCCAGCTGGAGCACGATCCGGTGCTGGACAGCGATGTCGCCGGGAAGCTGGCCGAAGCCGCGACGGCGATCAGCGAGGCGGTGCCGGAGGCGCGGGCGCTGCTGAAGGAGTTCGTGGCGCGGGCGGAGCGGGCCGGCGGGCAGCGGCTGAGCACGGTGCTGGGGTAACGCGCCCTTCCCGGCTCCCCACAGATGTCATGAAAGGGCCGTTCAGGACATATTTCGTCCTGAACGGCCCTTTCATGACATCCGGGACCGCGCTCAGAACGGATGCTCCATCCACACGTTCGCCTCCACGTAGACCCCGCAGTCCCGCTCGACGTTCGCGTGCACCGGCGCGATCCCGCCGGGGATCACGTTGTCGCCGTCGACGAGGTTGACCCCGCTCCATTCCTTCCAGTCCGCGATCGAGCCCGAAATGGTCACGGCGAACGGGCAGATCTTGATCATCCGCGCGCCCAGCCGTTCGTGCGTGCGCAGCCAGCGGTCGGCGAGCAGCCCGTCTTCGCGACGCCGCACCGCGTACTCCTCCATAGGGACATCCGGTTCGTCCTCCTTGCCGATCGGGCGCACCGAAACGATCAGCCGCTTCAGCCCCGCCTCGGCCGCCCGCGCCTTGAGCGCCTTCAGCATCGGCGTCGACAGCCCGGTCCCCCGCATTTTCGGCGCCACGACGACTTCCAGCGCGCACAGGGTGTCCGGCGCGCGGCCGTCCATGAGATCCTGCGCCGCCCACTGGATCGCCTCGTCCCAGCCGTGCGCGGGCAGTTCGTGGCGATCGTCGGCGGGATAGGTCAGCGGGACCGACAGCGCCCGCGCGATCGGCACGCCGTCGTCGTCCAGCGCGATCAGGAAATACCGGGACCAGTGCCGCAGGAACCGTTCCGGGGTGATCATCTTCCCGCTGAACCCGGCGTAGATGAACTCACCGCCGACGTCGCCGAGATTCAGCGCGGGATCGAGGAGATCGGGACGGGAGGCAAGATCGACGATTCGCATGCCGCCCAGTCAACCGAGCCGAAGATCGCCAAGATAGCTGCTTCCGGGCGATGATCAAGCCAGCTGACGCGGCGCGGACTGCAACCGCGAGAGGACGTCGGTGAGCCTGCCCGCGGCCACGTCCCACTCCTCGAGGACGCTGCTCCGCGCGAGCGCCGCCGTGCGCAGCGCATGACGGAGTTCCGCGTCGAGCGACCAGCGCAGCAACGCCGTCGCGAGTGCCGACGGGTTGTTCGGCGGCACCAGCATGCCGGGCACCCCGCCGCCGGGCGCCGTGCCGAGCGCGTCGTGCGCGCCGGCGGTATCGGTGGCCACCACGGGGATCCCGCGAGCCAGTGCCTCGGCGACGACCAGGCCGGACGTGCCGCCGCGGGCGGGCAGGACCAGCAGATCCGCGCCGTCGTAGACCAGGTCGAGGTCCTCCGGCGGCCGGATGAGGCTGATCCGGGACCCGAGCCCGAGCCGTTCGACCGTCCAGCGCAGTTCGTCGACGTACGCGGGATCGTGGTGCGTCGCCCCGGCGAACACGCATTTGAACGCCAGTTCGTCGACCGTCGAAAGCGCGCGGATGAGCACGTCCTGCCCGTGCCGCGCGGTCATCGGGGCGAGACACAGCAGCCGGGAGACACCGTCCGCTCCCGCGGCGAGCGGGGCCGCGTCCGTGCCGGGTGTCGCGACGTAGACACGGGTGGGGTCGAGGTCGTGCCGGTCGATCAGCTGCCGCGCGAGCCACGGTCCGGTGGCGACGATCATGCCCGCCAGCCGCAGCGTCTCCCGTTCGCACGCGTCGAGTTCAGCGGCCTGCGCCGGGTCGAGCGCGGGGTCGTCGGCGAGCGGCCGGTGGACCAGCACGGCCAGCCGCAGCCGCCGGGCGTGCGGGACCACGATCTCCGGGACCCCGCAGGCGACCGTGCCGTCGATGAGGACGACGGTGTCGTCGGGCAGCGCGGCGAGGGAACGGGCCAATCTCGACCGTGACAAGGCCGACGGCATCGGCCAGTCACCGGCGATCGGCAGTTCGAGCAACGGGAGGCCGGTGGCCGGGAGGTTCTGGCACATGCGGCGGTCGTACTCGCCGCTGGTGTCTTCGGCGTCCCCCGGCAGGACGAAGACGACCGGTTCGGTCACGCGGACATTCGAGGTGAACACGGTTACCTCCAGATGCGGGCGCCTTATCAGGGGACACGGACGCGACGCCCGCCCGGTTCATCTCGTGAGTGACAAACTTTTCACCCGCCGACGCGGGCGATCGCCGCCACGATCCCGTCCCGCAGTCCGGCGCCGACCGCGATGGTGGCCGCCGAGCGCACCGTGTGATCGCCGCCGTCGGTGTCGACGACCGCTCCCCCGGCCTCGCGCACCAGCAGGACGCCCGCCATCGTGTCCCACGGTTTGTTGGCGAGGATGACGCTCGCGTCGAGTTTGCCGTGCGCGACCCAGGCCAGGTCGATCGCCGCGGAGCCGAGGAACCGGACCCGCTGCACGCGGCCGCCGAGTTCGGCCAGCAACGCCATCCGCACGCGGTTCTTGACCTCCGCCTCCTCACCGACCGCGAAGTCGCCGATGCTCACGATCGCGTCGGACAGTCTCGTCGCTTTCGAAGCCTCAAGACGCTCTTCGCCCGCGTACGCGCCCTGGCCCTCGGCGGCGGTGTAGGTGACATCGAGGAACGGCAGAGAGATCGCCGCGACCGTGCTCTTCAGCCCGTCGACGAGCCCGAGCGAAACGCCGCACAGCGGGATGCCGCGCGCGAAGTTCGCCGTGCCGTCGACCGGGTCGAGCGCCCACCACAGGTCCTCGTTGCCCTCGTGGCCGCGTTCCTCGCCGAGGATGCCGATCTCCGGGGTCTCCCGCGCCAGGAATTCGCGGACGGCGTCCTCGACGGCGAGGTCGACGTCGGTCACCATGTCGCGATCACCTTTGGCGGCAACGGAAAACGAGGTCATCGAGCGGATGATGCCGGTCGCCTTGGCGACGGCTTCACGGGCGACGGACAACAATGCGGCGTGGTCGGTCATGTGGGTACCGTAGCCCGATGAACCTGTTCCCGACGGCCTCGACGGCCGACGAGCGCGCCCGAGGCGCCGACGTCGCGGTGCTGCCCGTCGGCAGTTTCGAACAGCACGGCGCGCACCTCCCGCTCGCCACCGACGCGGTGATCGCGACGACGATCGCCGACGCCCTCGCCGCGGCGTACCCGGTCCTGCGGCTCCCGCCGATCACGATCGGCTGTTCGCACGAACACGCGGACTGGCCGGGAACGGTCAGCATCTCGGCCGCGACGCTCTACGCCGTGGTGAACGACGTCGCCGCCTCGCTGCGCCGGTCCGGCGTGCCGAAACTGGTGCTGGTCAACGCGCACGGCGGCAACTACGTGCTGTCCAATGTGGTCCAGGAGTCGACGACGCCGATGGCGCTCTTCCCCGGTGTCGAAGGCTGGCAGGCGGCGCACGACGCGGCCGGGCTGGAAACCTCGCTGGACAGCGACATGCACGCCGGGGAGCTGGAGACTTCCCTTTTGCTGCACGCGCATCCGTCGCTGGTGCGGCCCGGTTACGCGGCGGCGGACCACCTGGCCGACGATCGGCGGCACCTGCTCACGACCGGGCTGCGACCGTATTCGGAGTCCGGTGTGGTGGGACGGCCTTCGCTGGCGACGGCGGAAAAGGGACGGCTGGTGCTGGCGTCACTGGTGGAGAGCTTCGGGGACACCCTGGCCGCCCTCGGCTGAGTCGATCAGATCCAGATGCGGCAGGAAGTGGTGCATCCGCTCCTGTTTCGTCCTCAGGTACCGCAGGTTCTCGTCGTTCGGCGTCACCAGCAGCGGCACCCGCTCGCTGATCCGCACGCCGTGCAGCTTCAGCTGGTCGACCTTCGTCGGGTTGTTGGACAGCAGCCGCACCGAGCGCACCCCGAGATCGGCCAGGATCTCCGCCGCCGCACGGTAATCGCGCGCGTCCACCGGCAGCCCGAGCGCGATGTTCGCCTCGACGGTGTCGAGCCCTTCGTCCTGCAACCGCATCGCTTTCAGCTTCGCGAGCAGGCCGATGCCGCGCCCCTCGTGTCCCTGGGCGTACACGAGGACTCCGGCGCCCTCCTCGACGATCGCGCGCAACGCGGCGGCCAGCTGATCACCGCACTCGCAGTGCATCGAGCTGAAGACGTCGCCGGTCAGGCATTCCGAATGGACCCGCGCCAGCGTGCCGAAGCCCTCGATGTCGCCGTGCGCCAGCGCCATCTGCTCGTTGCCGTCGGCGTCCAGGTATCCGTACGCCCGGAAGACGCCGTACCGGGTCGGCAGCCTGGTCTCCACGGCCCTCTCGACGGTCATCGCGTGTCTCCTGTCTGTACGGGTGTCCTGGCCGCGATGCGCGGTGCGGCGGGGGTGCGGGTCTTGACGGAACCGGCGAGCAGCACGCCGGCGCCGGGAAGGCTGGAAACGAGCGCGAGCACGCCGTAGACGACGGCCACGGTGACGCCCTGCGCCGAACCGAGGCCCGCCGCGCCGAACAGCAGCGCGCACACGCCTTCGCGCGGGCCCCAGCCGCCGATGTTCAGCGGCAGTCCCATCGCGAGCAGGGCGAGGATCATCAGCGGCAGCAGTTCGCCGACCGGCGCGGTGACCCCGGCCGCACGCGCGGCGACGACGAACAGGGCGAGATGCCCGGCGAGGGTGGCCACCGAAAGCAGGCTCACCCCGGGCCAGGTCTCCTTGGTCAGCAGGCCGAGCCGGACGTCGGCGAGGGTGACGGCGAATCCGCGGCGCCACTTCGATCCACTGTGGATCCAGTGCCGCCCCGCCGTCATCCCGGTGACGACGGCCGCGAAAGCGAGCACGACGACCACGATCCCGGCGACCAGCACGACCCCGTCGATCGGCGGCGGCACCACGGAAGGCGTGCTGAGCACGACGGCGACCGAAGCACCGATCACCACGACCTGCCCGGCCGTCCGCTCCAGCACCACCGCGCGGACGCCGCGCAGGACGTCCCCGGCGCCGCGACCGTGCTGCACGGCACGGTTGACGTCGCCGAGCACCCCCGCCGGCAGGACACCGTTGAGGAACAGCGCGCGGTAGTACTCGCCGACGGCCGTCGGCAGCGACAACCTCAGGCTGAGCCGCCGCGCGACCAGGCACCAGCGCCAGGCGCTGAAAACCGTGGTGGCGAAACCGATCCCGAGCGCGGCGGCGACACCGCCGGCGTCGACTTCGCGGAGTCCGTCGAGGAACGCGCGCGTGCCCAGCTGCCAGACGAGCACCCCGAGGATGGCGAGCGCGCCGAGGATCCGCAGCCAGGGCCAAAGTCGCTTCACGACGGCACCACCAGGAGATCTTCGTGCTGGATCGTCGCGTTCAGCTCGCCCGCCGCGCACTGCGCGAGCCGCCACCGCAGGTAGGCGTCGCCGTCGTGCGCGAGCTCCGGCCGCTGTTCGCAAGCGGCGCCGACCCAGCCGGCGAGCCACTCCGCGGTGAGCGCGGCCTGATCCGCTCCGAGCCGCCACGGGCTCGGAGCGCGCCGCACGGTGGCGCCGAGCCGTTCGAAGACCCCGAACGCGACGTCCACCGCGTCCGGGCCGAGCAGCCACCGGCCGTTGGTCACCCGGCGCTGATGCGCGTTGAAGGCGTCGGAGATCTCGATGTCGAACTTTTCCTTGGGCGACAACACGACCCGCCCCGAAACGCTCAGCGTGAACAGGACCGCGCACTTCGCTTCGACGCAGGCCTCGGCCAGCCGCGACATCTCCTCGGCGGTGAGCAGATCGAGCAGCGCCGACGCCGCCACGAGCGAGGTCCCGGCGAGATCCTCCGCACTCAACTCGGTGATGTCACGCTGTTCGGTGACGACGGTGACCTCGCCGCCGTCCAGCGCGTGCTCCGGACGGCTGGTGCGGGCCAGCGCGTGGGTGAGCAGGTCGGGGTCGCGGTCGTGCAGGATCCAGCGCTGCCTGCCGGGCAGCCGCCGGGCCAGCCAGCGGCCGAGCGAACCGGTCCCGCAGCCGAGATCCCGGATGACGACCTCGTCCGTTCCGCGCAGGAACGCCCGCACCGGCTCGATCAACTCGGTCGCGCGGGCGGCCGCGTCGGCGTCTTCCCTCAGCTGAAGCCAGCTCGGGGCGTATTTGGTCATGCCGCCGTCCTTGCGCTCAGCAGTACGGCGGCGACGCCGCGGGCCGTCTCGTCCCAGCCGGTCAACGTCTCGCGGCGAAGGCGGGCGGAGGCGCGAAGCCGGTCACGCAGGTCAGGTTCGGTGAGCCAGCGGCGAAGGGCCTTCGCCAGCGCGCTGACGTCCTCGCCCGGGACGAGCAGCCCGGGCACGCTGCCGTCGGGCGACCGGCCGAGTGTGTCCGGCAAGGCTCCGACGGCGGTCACCAGCACGGGGATGCCGTGCGCGAGCGCCTCGGTGACGACCATGCCGTAGGTCTCCGCGCGCGAAGGCAGCACGAGGAGGTCCGCAGCCGCGTACGTCGCTTCGAGCGCTTCGCCGGACCTGGGGCCGGTGAGGGTGAATCGGTCACCGAGGGTGTGCCGGCGCAGGCGTTCGACGTAGCGGGTCTCGCGCCGGATGGCGCCGACGCATTCGCAGATCCACGGGAGATCCGTGAGCGACTTCAGCGCGTCCGCGAGCAGGCCCTGGCCCTTGCGCGGGGTCACGTTGGCGACGCAGACCAGACGCGTCCCGTCCAGGCTCCCGGAAGCGACTTCGGCCTTGTCGACCCCGGGCGGGACGACGTGCACGCGGTGCGGCGCGAGGTCGTGGTGCTCGATCAGCCGTCGCGCCGCCCAATCGCTGGTCGCCACCACGGCCTCGACAGCGCCGAGCGTCTCCCGCTCCAGCCGGTCGAGTTCGACGGCGAGCGAAGGCGAAAGTCCCGTTTCGTCGGCCAGCGGCAGATGCACCAGCACCGCGATCGACAGCCGCCGCGCCGACGGCACGATCACCTCGGGCACCCCGCAGGCGACCAGCCCGTCGAGCAGGACCGCGGAACCGGCGGGCAGGTCGGCGAGTTTGCGCGCCAGGACCTTGCGCGCCTCGGTGTCGGGCCGCGGCCAGTTGCCGCGCACGGCGATCTCGTGGACCTCCACGCCCGCCGCGGCCAAGCCGTCGCACAGCCGTCTGTCGTAGACGTTGCCGCCGCTGGGCGCGCTCTGGTCGTCGATGTCGCCGGGCAGGACGACGTGGAGCCCGGTCACAGCGCACGCTCGTAACTCGCCCACGCGACGTGGGATTCGTGCAGCGAGACGGTGATCCCTTCGAGCCCCCGCGCGCCTTCACCGAGCGCTCCCGCGTGGACGCGGCCGGCGAGCCGGTCCGCGATCACCTTGGCGAGGAACTCGGTCGAGGTGTTGATCCCGGCGAACTCGGGCACGTCGTCGAGGTTGCGGTAGTTCAGGTCGGCGAGCACCGCTTTGAGTTCTTCGGTCGCTTTGCCGATGTCGACGACGATATTGTCCGCGTCCAATTCGGACCGGCGGAACGTCGCGTCCACCACGAAGGTCGCGCCGTGCAGGTTCTGCGCGGGTCCGAAGACCTCACCGCGGAAGCTGTGCGCCACCATGACGTGGTCGCGGACGGTGATACTGAACAACGGACCTCCCAGATCGTGCCCTCAGCGCGTGTTCTCCCTCTGATAGGTGACACGGAGGCAGAGCGTTCCTGGTTCATTCGCGGCCAGACGCGGAAGGACGTCCGGTAGCTCATGGAACCCGCATTCCCCGTTGACCAGCACTTCAAAGGCGGGATCGGCGAGAATTTCCAGCGCGATCGCCAAGCGGTCCGCGTAGCTGCGGTTCAGGCGCCGGGCGGGCGAGACCATGCCGACCTGGCTGCAGCGGATCGACAGCCGTCGTGAGTGGAAGTTCTCGCCGAGCGGGACGCTGATCCGGCGGTCGCCGTACCAGCTCAGCTCGATGACCTCGCCCTCCGGCGCGAGGAGTTCCAGCGAACGCGCGAGCCCCGCTTCGCTCGCGCTGGCGTGCACGACGAGGTCGCAGTCGCCCAGCGCGTCCTCCGGTGTCGAGAAGTCGACACCGAGCGCTTCGGCGACCTTCGCGCGCTCCGGGTCGACGTCGATCAGCTGCACCCTGGCCGCCGGGAAGCCCGACAGGAGCTTCGCGACGCTGCTGCCCACCATCCCGGCGCCGACCACGGCGATCCGGTCGCCGAGTTTCGGCGCCGCGTCCCAGACGGCGTTGACCGCGGTCTCGATCGTCCCGGCGAGGATCGCGCGCTCCGGCGGTACTCCGAGCGGCACCGGCGTGACGGCCGACGCCGGGACGACGTAGCGCGTCTGATGCGGATAGAGACAGAAGACGACCTGCCCGACCAGGTGCTCCGGGCCCTGTTCGACCACGCCGACATTGAGGTAGCCGTACTTCACGGGCCCCGGGAAGTCGCCCTCCTGGAACGGCGCGCGCATGGCCGTTCGTTGACTGACCGGGACCTCGCCGCGGAAGACGAGCGTCTCGGTGCCCCGGCTCACGCCGGTGCACAGGGTGCGGACCAGCACCTCGCCGTCACCGACCGGAGGGAGCGTGACCGGCCTGAGCTCGCCGTCACCGGAACCACTGAACCAGAAGGCGCGTTCCATCGTGTCCTCTCATGTCGGACCCTGGAGACGGGGTCGCCGCCACCCTAACGAGGAGGCCTCGTGATCAACCCCGGAGTTTTCCTGGGGGTCCTCGTCCAGCTGGCGTTGCTGGGGACGCTGGACGCCGTCGCCGGACTGGGCCCGCTGGGCTGGCTCGCCGGAGCGGCCTACGGCATCGCCGTGGGCGGATTCCTGACCTACGGCCTTAACCGGAGCACCGCGCGCTCCCTGGGCCCGGCCGACGCCGTCACGCTCGGCCGTTCCGGACTGGTCGGCTGCGTGACCGCGCTCGTCGTCGACACCGCGGGCCGGGAGATCGTCACGATGGTCGTCATCGCGTCGGTCGCGCTCGCGCTGGACGCCGTCGACGGCCACGTCGCGCGCCGCACCGGGACGGCGTCGCCGCTCGGCGCGCGCTTCGACATGGAGGTCGACGCGTATCTGATCCTGATCCTGAGCGTGGTCGTCGCGCAGTCGCTGGGCCCGTGGGTGCTCACGATCGGCGCGATGCGCTACGTCTTCGTCGCCGCGAGCAGGCTGTGGCCTTGGCTGAACGCGCCGCTGCCGCCGAGCATGGCGCGCAAGACGGTCGCGGCGGTGCAGGGCATCGTGCTGGTCGCGGTGGCCTCGACGGTGCTGCCGCTCTGGGCCGGTTTCGTGGTCACGCTGGGCGCGCTGGGACTGCTGACGTGGTCCTTCGGACGCGACACGTGGTGGCTGCTGGATCAGCACGCCTTCGGCAGCACTCGCCGTGTCGCGGCCGACGTCGCGTGATCAGGCGTACTGCGCTTCGCCGTTCCCGATCGACCAGTCGACCGGATCGTTCTCGGTGATCGTGACGAGCACGTTCCGCGGCTCGGTCCCCGCGTACTCCTCGGCCAGTTCCGCGATCCGCCGGTACAGCGACTTCTTCTGCACGTCGGTGCGCCCGCGTCGCATGGTGATCGCGACGAACACGACCCCCTCGTCCCGGTGGATCCCCAGGTAGTCGTCGTATTTCAGGGTGGCCCCGCCGTTGAGGACCTGGAACCGGTCGTCGGCCGGGATGCCGAGCGCTTCGACCATCGCGTCGTGGACGGCGTTGCCGAGGGCTTCGAGCTTGTCGGTCCCGACGGCGTCGATGCGGACGAAAGGCATGTCAGTTCTCCTTGGTGGCGAGCAGGCCGAGGGCGCCGTCGACGGCTTTCGCGAACACGTCCGGGGAACCGGCGGCGCGGGCGAGGACGTAACCGCCTTGCAGCATCGCGACCAGCGCGGTCGCCGTGGCGAGCGGATCGAGCTCCGGGGCGAGCTCGCCGGCCGCGCGGCCCTCGTCGAACAGCTCGGCGAGACGGCCGGTGAGCCAGCCGAAGTACTCCTCGACCGGCTTTCGCAGTTCCGGGTCGGCCATCACTTCGGGATCCTGGGTGAGCTTGCCGACCGGGCAGCCCTTGAGGATGTCGCGCTCGCGGCGCACGTAGACGGTGATCCGCTCGATGGCCGTGCCGGGCCCGGCGAACTCGGCCTCCGCCCTGGCCCGGAGGTCTTCGGCGTCGCGGCCGATCGCGGCGAGGGCGAGTTCGGACTTGCCCTGGAAGTGGTGGTACATGCTGCCCTGACCGGCGCCGGAACGTTCCTGGATCGCCTTCGGGCTGGTGCCGACGTACCCACGCTCCCACAGGAGCTCGCGAGTGCTCTCGATCAGCCGTTCCCTCTTGTCCACACCGAGACCGTACATACTAGTAGGTACAGACACAATCCAGGCCTCCCGCAACCAGTCACCTACCTGCGGCGGGAGCAGGGGACCTTTGCTATCACTCACTCACGAAACCGCAGGTCAGCGCCCCGCAGACCGGCAACCGCCGCAATTAGTCCTCTAAATGCGGCTTGGCGACCTCCCGGCGGCAGGTACCGAGTACATGAACGCCCCCTTCCTTGCGCCTAGCTCCGTGAAGGCCCCCTTCATGCACTTGAGCCACCGCGAAGGGCGAGTTTCCTCGGCTGAGCCGAGTGAAGGGGGCCTTCACGCGCGCACCGTGTGACGTGTGGGGTTTCTGTGGCAAATGAGGCACTAGGCGGTCCATGAAGGACTCCTTGAGGGACCCAGGGTCCGTGAAGGCCCCCTTCACGGACTTGAGGCGGCCCATTTCCGCAATTAGTCCTCTAAATGCGGCCTGTGCGCCCCCCTGAGGCAGGTACCGAGTCCGTGAAGGCCCCTTGAGGGACCCTGGGTCCCTCAAGGACACCTTCACGGACTTGAGCGCCACCGCAACCAACGCAATTAGTCCTCTGAATGCGGCACGAGCGGGTCAGGAGGGCGTCGAGTCCGAGCCGAGCCGCTCCCACTCCCGGTCCCAGGCCGCCCACCGCGCCCGGTTCAGCAGGCACAGCGCGAGCAGGCACGCCGCCGCCAGCAGCGTCACCGCGATCAGCCACACCCCCACCCCGACGCCGATCCCCGTACTCGTCGCGTCCAGCGGCCTCACCGGCGGAGCGACGACGGCATCGGCCTGGTCGAGCCACACCGTCACGCGCTCCCCCGCCGAAGCGCCGAGATCGGCGGTGGCGGGCCCCTCCTGAAACGTCCCGTCCGACAGCTCCCAGCGAGCCCGCACCCGGGCGGTCTCGGTGGACGGGGTCCCGTCGACGCCGATCCGCGCCGGCGGCGCGTCTTCGAGCAGGGTCGCGGTCGTCGCATGACGCGTCGCCATCTCGACGGCCGAGCGCGCCATCATGGTCGCGTAGGCCTCCGAACCGGCCGCGGCGGCGAGCGGGATGCCGAGCAGCGCCGCCACGACGCCGCCGATCAGGATCGCCGCCTCGATCCGGTCGGTGATCCGGGCGAGCGGGTTCCGGCCGGGGTGGATCCGGCGCCACAGGACCATGAGCGACACGACGGGCCTCCTTCACCGTTCCCCACCGACAAGACTGCGTCGCGAAGAGCCGGAGTGATAGGAGGCTTTGGTCCCGTCAGCGGCGAAGAACGTTCTCACCCGGGACCACGTGCGCGGCGGCCGCCCGGTTCACCGCACCACGTGCGGGTACGCGGACCTCAGGTCCGACACCGGACCCGGCGGCGCCACGAGCGGGCCTTTCGCCCAATCGCAGCCGAGTTCGTGCAGCACCTTCAGCTGCTGCGCGGTCTCGACCCCCTCGGCGACCACCACGAGGTCGACCGCGTGCGCCATCGCCATGATCCCGGCGACGATCGGCTCCGCGTCGCTCGAGATCCCGAGGTCGGCCACGAACGACCGGTCGATTTCGATCACGTTCAGATCGAGGCGGCACAGCTGGGCGAGCGAGGAGTACCCGGCGCCGAACCGTTCCGCGGTCACCCGGACGCCGGTCTTCCGCAGCGCGTCGACGGCGTCGGCCGCGTCCTTCAGCGCCGTCTCGTCGACGTCGAGGCTCAGGTCGTGCGGCCCCAGCCCGGCCTTCTCCAAAGTTGTCTGTACCACTTGCAGCAACGTGGAATCGCCCAGTTGGCGGACCGACAGGCTCACATTCACATTACAGTTCACACCATGATCGGCACGCCATCGAGAGATCTCGCCGGCGGCCTTGGCAAGGACCTCCGCACCGATGACCGTCAAAAGATCGCCGTCGTCGGCGATCTCGGCCAATTCCGCCGGATCGATCGGTCCCCGGACCGGATGATCCCATCGGGACTTCGCCTTCACGGCGACCATTTCCCCGGTCCGCAAATCGACGACGGGCTGATAAACCGTCTCGACCAGGCCTTCCGCGACGGCGTTCCGCAGATCCTGCTCCAGGGTGAATCGATCCTGGACCCGTTTCCGCATGATCGGCGCATAGAAGGCATAGCGGCCCGGCCCGAATGTTTTTGCCTGGTACATCGCCAAATCGGCGTCTTCCAGCAATTCGTCGGCGGTGCGGGTATCACCGGGTTCGGCGATCACTATTCCGATACTCGTATTTATATGCAGTTCGCGGCCGTGCACCGTGAGCGATTCGGCCAGATGCCGCTGGAGGTGGTCGGCCAGCGCCCGCACCTCGGCGGCTTCGGTATAACCGGTGGTGATGACCAGGAACTCGTCCCCGCCGAGCCGCCCGACCAGGTCCGACGGGCCGGCGACGGCCCGCAGCCGGTCGCCGATGATGCGCAGCACCTGGTCGCCGACGGTATGACCGAGCGAATCGTTGATGATCTTGAACTTGTCGAGATCGATGAACATGACGGTGGTCGTCCGGGCCGGGTCCGCGATCGTGAGGCGCAGCCGGTTCAGCGCGAGCGTCCGGTTCGCGAGCCTGGTCAGCGGATCGTGGGTGGCCTCATAGGCCAGCCGCTCGCTGATCGCCCGCCGTTCGGTGATGTCGGCGAAGGACGTCAGCACCGAGGGCACGCTCTGCCCCGGCGCCATCAGCGGGCCGGAGGTCAGCGAAAGCCAGCGGTGGGCACCGTCACGCCGCCGCACCTGCACGACCCGCCCGGTCTCGACCTTCCCGGACCGCCGCACGCGCGCGGACGGCAGGTCCTCGACGGGCACCGGGACGCCTTGCTCGTCGTGCAGCCGCAGCGTCCGGCTCTCCAGGCCGACCAGGGAACCCGCCGGGACACCGGAGATCCGGTGCGCGGCGGAGTTGGCCAGTTCGATCCGCCCGCTGGGGCCGACCACCAGCACCCCTTCGTCGAGCGTTTCGACGACGGTGGCGAATTCGGCCTCGGCCCGGCGCTGCGCGGTCTCGTCGGCGCACAGCAGCACGTAGCCGTCGAACATCTCGGCCGCGGAGACGCGCACCGCCAGCGCCGTGCCGTCGGCGCTGAAATGCGTCGCCTGCACGACCCCGCCCGCCGCGACGACCTGCCGCGGGCTCATCGGCGCGCCGACGACCTCGGCCACCGGGACCCCGATGACCTGGTCGAGTTCGTGTCCGTAGACGGCCTCCGCCGCCGGGTTCCAGCTCGTCACCAGCCCGTCGGGCGAGGTCGCGATGATCGCGTCGCTCGCGTGCCCGACCAGCGCGGCCTGGAACCGCAGACCGGCCTCGGCCGCCTTCTGCGTGGTCAGATCGCGCATGATCACCTGGTAGGCGGGCTGGCCCTCCCAGGTCGTCAGCACCGCCTGCGATTCGACGGCGACGCCGCGGCCGTCGAGGGTCCGCAGCCTCATTTCGGTCGGTTCACTGAACGCGCCGGGAGCGACCAGCGAACCGATCCGCGCCAGCAGCGCGTCCTGCGAACCGGTGTCGACCAGGTCTGTGATGTGCATCCCGATGATCTCCGTCGACACCTTCGCGCCGACGAAGCGCATGGCGGCGGAGTTCACGAACACGACTTTGCCGCGCTGATGGACACAGATCCCGTAAGGGCTCGCTTCGACCATCGTGAGATATTGCGTACCCAATGTCCCGCCGTCGGAATTTTGCTCCAAAAGGCGGTACCCCTGGCCGAGAAAGGCGAGCGCGGGTTCGCCGCGATGATCCCTCTCGGCGGACAACTCGGTCAGCAGACGGACGAGCGCGGCGTGCCGGTCGGGTTTTCCCACCGTGCGGGTCGCGGCGCCGTTCGCTGGCGAGGAATCCTGATCCGAGGGCCGGTGGGTGTCGGGAGTCCCACCGTCGAGATCGTCAGGATCCATCTGATCCAAACCCCCTACTCGACTGATGTAGCTTCCGATTAGATCACTAAATCGACGTAGCCGTCCTCCCCGGACAGCTGATCGGTGCGGCTATTCCACCCCAGCGTTGACTGAATGTAGTTGAAGGGAAACACGTGCGGAGCAAAACAGACATCTGCGGCATCGGCGCCGTAACCGCCTACGGCTGGGGGCGCGAATCTCTGTGGGAGGGCCTCGCGAGCGGCGTCCCCTGCGCACAGTTCACCGAAGGCTTCGGGGAGACCCCGGATCTGCCCGGCTGGGTCGCGCACATCTCCGAGGGTGGCAGGGCACGGGACGGCAGTCTGCACGCCCGCGCTTTGCTCGCGGCGGCACGTGAGGCGATCGAAGACGCCGGGGCCCGGGGCTGGTCACCCGGACGACGGGTCGGCGTCATCGCCGGCGGCGTCCGCGAGGACCTGCGGAGCTGGGACCGACTCACCGAGATGGGCGACCAGCTCATGTACCGGCGCGAGTTCATCGGCATGATGCCCTCGACCCCGATCGCCTCGCTGATGTCGGAGTTCGGCTTCCACGGCCCGTCGATGACCTTGTCCGCCATGTGCGCGACAGGCAGCGCCGCGACCCTCACCGCCAAGATGTGGCTCGACGCGGACATGGCCGACGACGTCGTGGTGGTCACCACCGATCTGTCCGCGACCAGGCCGGTGGTCCGCAACTTCGTGCACTGCGGGGTGGCGATCACCGACGTGCCGCCGCTCGAAGCGTGCCGCCCTTTCCAAGAGGGCACAAGGGGTTTCACCTTCTCCGAGGCCGCGGTCGCGATCGTGCTGACCCAGCGCAAGGCCGATTCGTACGCGACCGTGCTCGGCGGCGCCATGACCCACGAAGCGCACAACGCGATGGCGCTCGACCCCGACCCGACGACGGCGATCGCCGCGGTGACCGAAGGACTGGAGAACGCGAACGTCTCCGCCGCCGACATCCGCTACGTGAACGCGCACGGGACAGGCACGAAACTGTGCCACCGCACGGAATCCCAGATCCTCGAAACGGTCTTCCCCGCCGGTACCCGGATCTATTCGATCAAACCGCTGACCGGGCACAGCCAGTCGAGCAGCGCGCTGACCGAGATCGCGGCGAGCTGCCTTGCCGCGGAGCGGGACCTGATCCCGGCGCCGAAACCGGTGGCCGACGGGCATCCGCAGCTGCTGGAAGGGCCGACCCGGCCGGAAAGCGGGCTCACCGTCAAGACGTCGATCGGGATGGGGGGTTACGTCACCTCGGTCGTGCTGGACACCGCGTAGCCGACCAATTCGATAACACATAGTCTCAACGTCGTCACGAAGTGTCATTCACCGTGCTCACGTGGTCGATACTCCCGGGTAGCGACAACGCACTGAGCACGGAGGCGATCATGAGCGTGCGAACGGCATCCGACAATCTCGTCCGCAACTACCTGTTCCTGCGGCGCGCCATAGGTTTCCTCGGGATCGGGCTGCCGCTCGTGCTGATCTTCGGGAAGCCGGTCGTCGACGGCGGCGGCCTGCTCAACTCGATCAGCGGGTACTACTACTCGGGAATGCGTGACGTCTGGGTCGGCGTCATGTGCGCCATCGGCGTCTTCCTGTTGTCCTACCGGGGTTACGGCCGGATCGACGACATCGCCGGGAACATCGCGGCGGTGGCCGCGGTCGGGGTGGCGCTCTTCCCCACCACACCGTCCAACGGCGATCGCACGGACGTGCTCATCGGTTACCTCCATCTCGGCTTCGCCGCCGTCTTCTTCCTCACCTTGGCGTTCTTCTGCATCGTGCTGTTCACCAAGTCCGACAACGAGATTCCCGGCAGCCGCAAACCCGAACGGAACCGGCTCTACGTCACCTCGGGGGTGATCATGCTGGTGTGCCTGGCCTTGATCGTGGTCTGCGGCCTCGTTTTCGACGACGCGACGAAGTCGCTCTACCCGGCGCTCTGGCTGGAATCGGTGGCGATCTTCGCCTTCGGCGTCGCGTGGCTCACCAAGGGCGGGACGCTGCTTCCCGACCGGACGGTGGCGACAGAGCCGGCCGTGACGGCCTGACCAGGACCGGAGCCGAGCGGATCAAGGTAAAGGAACCTTTATCATCGGCCGGGTCGTTGAGGCCTTATGACCGATCGCATCGCACTCCGGCTCGGCAGGCGCGATCTCCTGGTGGTCGCGGGGATTCCCGGGGCGGGCAAGACCACGCTGCTGTCCCGGGCGGCGACCGGCACGATGCCGGTGCTCGATTCCGACCAGGTCCGCGCCCGCCTGCGCGACCGGCTGCCCGCCGCGCTGCCGTACCGGTGCTACCGGCCGGTGGTCCACCTGTGGCATCGCGCGCGGGTCGTCCGCTTCGCGCTGAGGGACGGCGGACCGCTGATCGTGCACGAGCCGTCGACCCGCGCGACGACCCGCGGGCTGCTGGCCCTGCTCGGCCTGCTGAGCCGCCGCCCGGTCAAGCTGCTGTGGCTCGACGTCACCCCGGAGGAGGCTCGCGCGGGCCAGGTCGCGCGCGGTCGCGTCATCCGGCGGCACTCGTTCGCCCGCCACGTCAAACGGGCCGAGAAGGTGCGCCTCGCCCTGCGCGCGGGCTGGGTCCCGACGGGCTGGCGCGGCGCGCGGATGGTGACCCGCGAGGCCACCGGGGCGCTGCGGTTCGTCACCGACGAGGAGCCGGGAAGAGTCCGGCTCCGCCCTGTCGCCTAGTTCTCTTGAGCGCGCAGCCTCGCGCGGCGTTTCCCTTCGTGCATCGCCACGACGCGGGCGACCGGGATCGTGTGCCCCTGTTCGACGAGGTCCGCGGGCAGCGTCTGCGGCCCCGGCATCGCGTCGGCCCAAGGATCCTTGTCCCCCAGCAAAGCGAGCGCCGTGGAAACGGTGAAGTCGGCGGGAACGACGTTTTCGAGTTCGTCCCAGGCCACCGGGAACGACACCGGCAGTCCCGGCCGCAGCCGCGGGCTGTACGCCGCCGCGACGGTGTTCCAGCCCGCCCGCGTGGAATCGAGGTACACCTTCCCCTCGCGGTCTTCCACGATGTACGCGGTCGTCGCGACCGCCGGGTCGACCTGCTCCGCGCGGGCGGCCAGCGCGCGAGTCGCGGCCGCGACGTCTTCGAAGCCCTGCCCCGGCACCAGCGGGACGAAGATGTGGACTCCCTTGGAACCGCTGGTCTTCACCGCTCCGGCGAGCCCGGAGTCCGCGAGTGCTTGCCGCACCAGGCCCGCGGCCTTCACGACATGCGCGAAGTCGTCGCCGGCGGGCGGGTCGAGGTCCAGCACGAGATGGGTCGGACCCGCTTCGGCGTCCGCGGTCATCAACGTCGGGTGGTATTCGACGGCGCGCTGATTCGCGAACCACAGGAGCGTGCGGCGGTCGTCGCAGAGCGCGTAGGACACCTGCCGCTTCGACGTCTCCGCCCACATCCCGTACCGCTTCACCCAGTCAGGCGTGTACTTGGGCAGATTCTTCTGCATGAACGGGCCCTGGCCACGCAGGATGCGGATCACCGAAAGCGGCCGGTTCTCCAGTACCGGGAGGAGGCGGTCCGCGACGGCGTCCAGGTAGTCCACGAGATCGCGTTTGGTCGCACCCTCGAACAACGGCTGGTCGAGGTTGGTCAGCTTGACCCCGTCGCGCTCGTCATCGCTCATGGGGTGAGCCTGGCACAAAGAAACTCGTGAGTGGTAATGACGGTTCTCACCGGCATTACCACTCACGAGGCGCGGCGGCCTTCACGGCAGATCGCGATCGCGGGCCAGGTCCGTGAAGGACTCCTTGCCTACCCTGAAGGTAGTGAAGGAGGCCTTCACGGACTCTGAGTCCCTCAAGGGGGCCTTCACGGACAGCCACATCACCCCAGAAACCCCAGTCGCCACACAAACCCCACACACCACAGAGGATGCGCGTGAAGGCCCCCTTCACTCGGCTCAGCCGAGGAAACTCGACCTTCACGCCGACCCAAGTACATGAAGGCCCCCTTCCTTGCGCCTATCGCAAGCAAGGGGGCCTTCATGTACTGCAAGCAGGCAAGCGCCGGCACCGACCAGGTCGGGGTGGTCGTGAGTGGTAATGACGGTTCTCACCGGCATTACCACTCACGAGTCCGGCACCTAGCTGATGTTGGCGTCGATGCAGGCGTAGAACGCGTTCGCCGTGTCGTAGACGTTCCAGCGGGCGAGGATCTTGTGCCGCCCGCTCTGCTGCAGGTTCACGCTGTGGGTGACCGTGGCTCCCGGCTGCGCACCGTTGTCGTTGATGGACGCGACCTTCGCGCCGTCGACGAAGTACTCCCAGGTGCTGGTGCGGTGGCGAGCCGTCAGCGTCCACCGGAACGTGGTGGTACGACCGAGGGAATGCACCTTCCAGCCCTTGCTGTCGTCGTTGAGGTCGGCGAAACGGCCGACACCACCGTTACAGCTCATGAGCCCCTTGGGGCCCTCGACACTTTGCGGCTCCCATTTGATGGAGCCACAGGAAACCGTGTTCTGGGCGCACTGCGCCTGCCTGCTCGCGGGTGAAGAAACGTAGCCGTGCGCGCTGGCTGTTCCCGCCGGGATCGCGACCAGAACCGCCGGCACCATTGCCGCACCCGCCGCCAGGGTCAAAAGCCGTCGTTTGAAGCTCATGCCTACCCCTTTCCCATCTCAAACACCCACCGCTGACTCGAGATTCCTGGGCCACAGCGAGCGAAAACCAATGAAGGTTGGGACCGCATCCGCCGAAGCGCCGAGCCGGCGAATGTGGTCTAGACCATAATTGGTTCAGACGACTCGGTCAAGAGTAACCAACCGGGCACTTGGAGTCGTGAAGATCGAACAGGGGTTGTCAAGCCGTGCGTTCAGCCCGCACCCAAACAGACGAACGGTCGCCGGAACGGATCAACCGCGATGGTGTCCGCCAAGGCCGTCGCCGGTCCGGCGCCTTCGACGAGTCCGCGGTGGTAATCGTCCATCGCGGCCGCTGCGGCCTCGTCACCGACTCGGCTCAACGGCGCGATCACCGTCCGCGAACCGCTCGCGAGCAACGCGCTCGCGAAACCGAGGACTTCGTCGCCGGGCCTGATCCGGTTCAGCGCCAGTTCGCACGCCGCGAAGACGACCTGCGACGGCGGCTGCGCGAGGCCCGCCATCTCGTGCGCGAAGAGCGCGCCGTCGGCCATCTCCAGCCGGGAGAACAAGGCGTTCTCGGGTTCGTGCGCGCCGTGCGCGGCGATGTGCGCGAGCTTCGCGCCGTCGAGCGCCCGCAGCACCGAGGTCACCGTCGCCTCGGGTCCGGTCAGCGTCTCCGCGGCCCGGTAATGCATGGTGAGCTTGTCGAGCTCACCCCTGGTTCCCACGAGACCCGGACCGCGGACGAGGACGACCTTCCCCGTGCCCTGCGCCGTCGAGCGCTCCGCGCCCAGCCACGCCGTCGCCGACGGGGTGACGACGATCGGCCGTGACCGCAGCGCCGGCAGCACTCCCCAAGGGACGGCGTACAACGGACCGGTCGGGACGACGACCAGGCCGCGATCCCCGAGCAGCCCTTCCAACGGCCGGATCAGCTGGGTATCGAGCCGTTCGGCCTGTTTCCTCGCCGAACCGAGCACGGACTGGACCAGCAACGGCGGCAGCCGGTCCGGCGCGAGGGCGTCGAGATCGACGTTCAGCATCCGCGCGGACTCCGCCGCCCGCGCCGCCGAACCGAGCCGCACCAGTTCGCACTTCCCGCCTGCCACGACCACGGCCACCAGGTCGTCCCCGGAGGACGCGAAGCTCACCAGCGCGCGTTCGCCCAGTTCCTCGGCGACCTCGGCGAGCCGCGCGATCGGCCGCGGCTTGCCCCAGCGTCCGGTGTGCCACCCGAGCCGATGCGCCTCGCGCAACCGCTCGGCGTGCTTGGCGCGCAAGGCCGCCGTCGGATGCCCGTCGTGCTGCGCCTGGTGGATCGCCTGATCGAGCCCCCGGACCTCACCGACCCGCTCGGCGAGCTCCGGATCGGTCGCCGCGACCGGTTCGTACCGGTAACTCTGCGCGCGAGTCCGTTCCGTCCAGCCGAACAAGCGCGCCGCGTCCGCACGTTCCAGCACGATCTTGAGCGCCAGATCCGCCAGCTCCCGGCCGTGCAACGCCGTCCCGGACACCAGTTCGAGGCCACCCATCCGGTCGCGGACGCGGTCGAGTTCGGTGAGCCCGGCGCGGATCTCGGCCAGCGCCTTGGTCTTGTCCCCTTGCGCCACCGCGAGTTCCGCGCGGCAGAGCCGTCGCAGCATGCGGTAATCGACGGAGGTCAGCCGTCCCGGCCGCGGAATCCGGTCCAGCAGTTCGGCGGCGCGTTTGCTCTTTCCCTTCCGCAGTTCGACCCGGACGGCCAGCATGCGCGCCAGCGCGGCCTGATCGGCGAGCCGCGGCATCGGCATCGCGTTCGCCGCGCGCAGCGCACGGGCGGTCAGGGTGAGCGGGATTTCGTTGGTGCGCAACGCCTCGCGCACGTCGGCGCGGAGACCGACGATGGTCGCGTTGGCGACACAGGTCTGGCAGCCCCAGCGCAGCGTGCGACGCCGGGCCGAAGCGGCGTAGGTCCGCGCGAGCTCCAGGTCGTCGGTCATCAGCGCCGCGGACGCGCGGAACAGCTCCACCCCGCCCAGATCCCTGGTGATGCTCCGCTGTTCCAGCATCATCGGCAGAATCTCGTCGAGGTGGACGCCTGCCTCTTCGGCCAGCCCCGCGGTCAACAGCGCTTCGGCCCGCTCCCACCTCAGCATCGGCGGGATCTCCTGATCGAGCGAACGGTAGATCCGCTCGCTCTCCTCGTAGAGCCTCAGTGCGGCCGGAACGTTCCCGACGCGGAGTTCCAGCGCGCCCAACGGGCGACGGGCGTCCGCGGCCTGGGTCCGCAGGCTGTTCTGTTCCGCGAGCGTCACGGCGCTGGCGAGATCCCGCCTGGCCCGGTGGACGTCACCGAGCCTGGTGTAGGCGAGCCCCCGGGTGATCATCGTGCCCAGGTACGGGTCGAGGAACGGCGCCGGATCCTTTTCCATGGCCAGCGCGGCCTCTTTGTGCGCCAGGGAGGAATCGAAATACGCCGTGCTTTCCTCGTTCCGCCCCACCGCCATGAGCAGGAGTCCGTAATTGTGGTCGAGCTGACCACGCAATTCGGCGTAGAGCCGGGGTTCGTCCACCGCTTTGAGCAACAGGCGGACGTCGTCCAGGCCGGCGAGGCCGGAAGCCACGCCCCCGCTGGTCTCCGACCCCACGGTCGCGATACTGGAAGCCAGCCGGATCCGGGTGGCCAGCCAGTCGTGCCTCATTCGCTCGGCGACCGGGTGGACCGAGTCGAGCAGGGCCATACCCCGGCGCAGCAGCAGAATGCCTTCGCGTTGACGGGCCGAACACGCGGCATCGATACCGGCGCGCTGGAGTTCGCGCGCCTTGCGAATGACCTCGACTTGATCGAGCTGTGTTACCGCCACTGATCTATGACAGCACACTCCGTAGCCGAGAGTCGCCCGCCACCGGTTCGAAACCAGGTGACGGGCGAAACCTCTTCAGCCAGGAGCATTGCTCAGGCAGTGGGCGGCGGTGTCTGAGCGCATCCGCCAGGGCAGTCCCAGACCCGCGTGTTCTGGTGCTCGCAGTCCGGGGTGTGCTGGTGTTCTCCCTGGTCGGGCGTGGGCTGAGCCGGGTCGACCGGCTCCTCCTCGCCGATGGGGTCCTTGACGTCCGTAGGCGTCGACATTTGACGATCTCCTCCCCTGCTGATCTTTCTCTGTCGTACCAGGCAGCCCTTGAACGCCGGGCCCCCCTCTATTCGCAGGCCCTCTTCCTGCGAACGGGGCAATAGTGCCACAACGGAGCAGTGATCGGGAGTTTTTACCTACACTCAGTCATCGGCGGCACCCAAAAGAGGGACGCCTAGTTAGCGAGCCTCACGATCCGAGCCAAATGGCCGACAGGGGCTTGCACCGCCCATCGGAACAGTGCCAGGAAGAGATCATTTCACTGCGCCATCCGGCCTAAGATCCAAAACTTCTTGCGACACAAGGGTTTCCGCCCGCAATGGCCGGGGAACTCACGGCCCGTCGGGGGTTGACCGGTAAAAATCCGGAGGAGATAACGATGTCCACCTGGTTGGTCATCATCATTGTCATCGCCGCGGTCCTGGTAGCGGGCGCGGCCGTGTGGTTTGTCATCGCGGGACAGCGCAGGCGGCGGTTACGAGAGACGTTCGGGCCCGAATACGACCGTGCCGTCAAGGAACACGAAAACCCGAGAGAAGCCGAACGCGAGCTTTCGTCGCGGATGAAACGCCATTCGGATCTCGACATCCGGCCACTATCATCGTCCACAAAGGACCGGTACGCCCAGGAATGGGCACTCATCCAGGAACAGTTCGTCGACCGCCCGTCCGGCGCCGTCGTCGAGGCTGATCGCGTGCTGGTCTCCCTGATGGCCGAGCGCGGCTACCCGACCGAAGGGTACGACCAGCAGCTCGCGGACCTGTCCGTCCGGCACGCGAACGCCCTGCGCCACTACCGTGCCGGACACGAAACCTTGGAGCTCCACGGGGAATCCGAGCTGTCCACAGAGGACATGCGGGAAGCGATGAAGCACTACCGCGCGGTATTCGAAGATCTGTTGACCGACGGTGACGAAGGAGTGGAAAATCATGGAAAGCAGGCCGCTGGAGACCGAGGATCTGGTGATCGCCGAACCCACCGCGGATGAGCCCACGTCGAACGAAGCCCGCTCGAACGAACCCCGCTCGAATGAACCCCGCGCCGGAGAGTTCTCCGAGGACGGTGAGCACACCTTGTTCGGCGACAGCGACGTCGAACGGTTCCGCGACAGCTGGCAGGGTATCCAGACGGCCTTTGTGGACGATCCGCGGCGAGCGGTCAAGGAGGCCGACGAACTCGTCGCCGCCGTGATCCAGAACCTGGCGTCCACTTTCGCGGCGCACAAGAAGGAACTGGAATCCGCCTGGAGTGAAGGGGAACCGGCCACCGAAGACCTCCGGATCGCGCTGCGCCGCTACCGCTCGTTCTTCAACCAGCTGTTGAGGGCGTAGCCGCGCTCAGGCGCCGGTGGTCGATCCGGGCCGCACGATCATCAGGACCGTGACCACGGCCCAAAGCAGGTTGAACATCCCGGTGTACATCGCCACGCGGCCCGCCGTGATCGGTTCGGACGGCGGCTCGGCGTCCAGGGCCGCGAGGACGGCGTTCTGTCCGGGGAGGACCAGCAGCGCCAGCACGCCGGCGGCCGCGGCGGTGAGCACGATCGAGACGATCACCCACAGGTCGCCGAAAACCCGCATACTCCCCGCCGTCGCCAGTCCGAAGAACGGCACCGCCAGACCGAGAATCGCGTACACGCGGCAGATCCGGTTCAGCATGCGAAGCACGGACAGACCGGAACCCGGTTCGGCGAACACCTTCCTGGCGGCGGCGGGGAACATGCTGGCCGCGACGGTGACCGGACCGATCGCGATGACCGCGGCGAGCACATGGATGATCAAGAGGACTTTCGACACGCCATCGAGCCTATGATCGTCATCCCGGCACCGGTACCGGGGTTTTCGACAGATGTCGCAGGATTCCGGCCATCCACTACGTCCGATGACGTACGCGAGGTGCCGCCTGGGAACGGATGTGGCGAAGGCCTCCCGCGAGTCACCATTCGTCACCATGAACCTTCCCGTGGACACAGACGAACTCACGAAACGGTACGGAGAACAGCTCGCCGTCGACCGGATGAAGCTGACCGTGCTGCCCGGCGAGATCTACGGCTTCCTCGGCCCGAACGGCGCGGGGAAGACGACGACGCTGCGGATGCTGCTGGGCCTCGTCCGGCCGACTTCCGGCAGCGTGCGGCTGTTCGGCAGGCCGCCCGGCGACCTTGACGGGGTCGGCGCGCTGATCGAATCGCCCGGCTTCTACCCGTACCTCTCCGGTGCGGACAACCTCAAGGTGCTGGCCTCCTACAGCGGAACGGATCCGCTCCGCGTCGGCGAAGTGCTCGCGATGGTCGATCTCGCCGATCGCGGCAAGGATCGGTACTCGACCTATTCCCTCGGCATGAAGCAGCGGCTGGGGGTCGCGGCTGCCCTGCTGAAGGATCCTCGGCTGCTGATCCTCGACGAGCCGACCAACGGGCTCGATCCGGCGGGGATGGCCGACATGCGCGTGCTGATCCGGCGGCTCGGCGCGGAAGGCTGCACCGTGCTGTTGTCGAGCCATCTGCTCGGCGAAGTCCAGCAGATCTGCGACCGGGTCGGCGTCGTCTCCCGCGGCAGGCTGGTCGCGGAGAACACGGTGGCCGAACTCCGCGGCGGCACGGTGCTGCACATCGAGACCGACGAGAACCCGCGCGCCGCCGATCTGGTGCGGCACTGGATCGGCGCGGAGAACGTGCGGGCGAGCGGAACCGGACTCGATCTGACCGTCGGCCCGGAGCGCGCGTCGTGGCTGAACCGCGAACTGGTCACGGAAGGGATCGCGGTGCGCGAACTGCACGTCCGCGAACGCGATCTGGAACAGGTCTTCTTCGAACTCACCGGAGAGGTGGCAAGCCATGTGGGGTAGCTGCACCGCCGAGCTGGCGAAACTCGTCCGGCGTCCGGCGAACTGGTTCATGCTGGGGATCGCGGTCGTGCTCGGCCTGACCTTCACCTATCTGCTGCCGCTCGCGGGCGCGGCGGGGTCGTCGAGCGGGGCGCCCGGCACGGATCGCGGACTGGCCTCGACCCTCCCGTCGAACCTGGTCGGCAACTCGATCGGCGGGCTGCCGGTGTTCCTCGGGGCGATCATGCTCGTGATCGGGGTGCTGGCCGTCGGCACCGAATACGGCTGGAGCACGTGGAAGACCGTGCTGACACAGGGTCCTTCACGTCTGACCGTCTACAGTGGAAAGTTGTTCGCGCTGGCCGTCGCGACCCTGACGGTCGTGCTGACGAGCTTCGCGACCGGCGCGGTCACGAGCGCGATCATCGCCTCCTCCGAGGGCGAACCGATGAACTGGCCCGGGTTCGGCTCGCTGCTGACGGGCATCGGCGCGGGCTGGCTGATCGCGATGACCTGGGCGGCGTTCGGCGCGGTGCTCGCCATCGCGATGCGCGGGGTGGCCCTGCCGATCGGGCTCGGCCTGGTGTGGCTGCTGGTGGTCCAGAACCTGCTGTTCGGGGTCGCGGCCCCGCTGCTGGACTGGGTCGACACGCTGCAGCGGGCGCTGCCGGGGGCCAACGCCGGTTCGCTGGCCGCGTCGCTCGGCGCCTCGGGTGCGACGCCGGGCATCGGGGAACTCGTCGGCGTCTCCCAGGCGACGCTGGTGGTGGCCGGGTACCTGGTGGTCTTCGCCGTTCTCGGCGGCTGGCTGCTGCGACGCCGGGATGTCCTCTGAAAGCGCGTGAAGGCCCCCTTCCCTCTTCTGAGCCGAGGGAAGGGGGCCTTCACGCGGGATCAGGCGAGGGCGTCGAGGTCGGCGACGACGTCCGCGGGCAGTTCCAGCTTCGCGGCGGCGACGTTCTCCCGAAGGTGCCGCACCGACGACGTCCCCGGGATCAGCAGGATGTTCGGCGACCGCTGGAGCAGCCACGCGAGCGCGACCTGCATCGGCGTCGCGTCGACACGGCGGGCGCAGTCGTCGAGCACGCCGGACTGCAACGGCGTGAACCCGCCGAGCGGGAAGTACGGCACGAACGGGATGTTGATGGCCGCGAGGGCGTCGAGCAGGCCGTCGTTGGCGCGGTTCGCGACGTTGTACTCGTTCTGCACGCAGACGACCGGCGCGATCGAGCGGGCTTCCTTGACCTGCTCCGCCGAGACGTGGCTGAGGCCGAGGTGCCGGATCAGGCCCTGTTGCTGGAGTTCGGCGAGGACTTCGAACGGCTCCGTGATCGAGACCGGGATCGGGAAGACGCCGTGCTCCCCCGCGAGCCGCAGGTTGACGACGTCGAGCACGTCGACGCCGAGGTTGCGCAGGTTGTCGTGAACCGCGGAGGTCAGCTCCTCGCGCGAGAGCGCCGCGGGCCAGCCCTTGTCCGGAGTCCGCTTCGCGCCGACCTTCGTGACGAGGTGCAGGCTGTCCGGGTACGGGTACAGCGCCTCGCGGATCAGTTCGTTGGTCGTGTGCGGACCGTAGAAGTCGCTGGTGTCGATATGGGTCACGCCCAGCTCGACGGCTTCGCGGAGGACGGCGATCGCGGCGTCCCGATCGCTCGGCGGCCCCCAGATGCCGGGGCCGGACAGCCGCATGGCGCCGTAGCCCATCCGGCTCACGGTGAGATCGCCGAGGGTGTGGGTGCCGCCTGGGCTCATGATCGCTCCTTGTACGAGTGGCTTCCGCTCACCTTATGCAGCTCCGGCCGACTCGGCTCGTGCGGGAAGGGAGCAAGGGACCTTTGCTCTCGCCCGAGGCTCTGACCTGCGCGAACGGCCGACCCGACCAGCTGGTTCGCCAGTCCTTCGGTCAGCCCGTCGACGAACATCTCGCGGCCGGCGGGCGCTCCCCGTTCGGCCAGGACCGTCGCCACGGCCTCCCCCGGGTTCGCGTAGGGCCACAGTCCCGCGACGAGGATGAAGACGGCCTTCGCGAAGTGCCCGGCCGCTTCGGCACCCAACGGGACCTGGGCGCGGACGACGTCGGCGAGCCGCTCGGTCCGTTCCTGGGCCCGGGTCTTGAACGTCCGGGCGGTCTCCACGGAGATGTTGCGTTCGAGTACGGCGGCCATCGTGCTGATCAGCTCGCACAGCAGGCGCTGCCGCGCGATCGACGTCGCGATGACGGTCGCGACGCGCTCGTAACCAGCGTCCTCGACCGCGCCCAGCTCGCCTTCGAGCTCGTCGAGCCACGAGACCCAGACCGAGTCGAGGACCTCCAGGAAGATCGCCTCTCGGCTGTCGAAGTACCGGAGCACGTTCGACTTCGCCAGGCCGACCCGGTCACTCAGCTCCCGCAGGCTGATCCGGGAGACCGGCCGCTCGGCCAGGAGTTCGCGCGCGGCCTCGAGGATCGCCGTACGCCGGGCTTCCACCTGTTCCGGCCGCCGTGCGCGCTGGAAGTCGGGGGACACGCGCCGCACGGTACCAGACCACCAGGCTGTTATTCGGCGTTCGCGGCCCTCCTGGCCTGCACCCGCTTGTAGCTCCAGATCAGCAGCGCGAACAGGATGAGCCCGGACAGGATCAGGCTCGAACCGGTGCTCCAGCCCGCGAGCGGCAGCCCGGGCACGAGACCCCAGACGACCCCCGCGGCCAGCAGGCACAGCCCGGCCAGCACCGAACCCGCGATCCGCAGCGGCGACGAAACGCTGTCTTCGGCCGCCTTCATCGCCCTGTCCCGGATCGGATCGACGTACTTCTCCACCGCCGGGAACTCCGAAGCCAGCACGAGCAGACCCGCGAGCACCAGCAGCAGACCCGGTCCGGGCAGCACGAGAAGCGCGATGCCGACCAGCAGGAGAATGACGCCCGCGACCAGGATCAGGGCCTGCTTCACGGGTTTTCCGATGCCCACGTCGTCTCCTCGCCGTCGTTCCTCTGCCCGATTGTGCCGGGAACACGCCGGCCCCGCCCGATCTGAAAACTCTTCCCCGGCCGTGTCGGTTCCCGGCGGTGCCGTTCGTCGGTGGGGTGAACCACCCACCGAAGGACGGAGGCACGCATGCACACCGACCCGCGCCGATGGCGAGCGCTGGCCCTGCTCTGCACGGCCAACTTCATGGTCATCCTGGACTCGCAGATCGTCGTGCTCGCGGTGCCGTCGATCGAACGGGACCTCGGGTTCGACGGCGGCGGGACGCATTGGGTGCTCAGCGCGTACCTGCTGAGTTTCGGCCTCCTGCTCCTGCCGGGCGGCCGCGCCGCGGATCTGCTCGGCCGCCGCCGGACGTTCTCGGCAGGCACGGCGTTGTTCCTGCTTTCCTCGCTGTGGTGCGGATTCGCCTGGAGCGACGACACGCTGATCGCCGCCAGGGTCCTCCAGGGGATCTCGGCCGCGTTGATGGCGCCGAGCGCGCTTGCGCTGGTGATGACGACGTTCACCGACGACGGCGAACGCACCAAGGCACTCGCCGCGTGGTCGGGCGTCGGCGGCTTCGGCGCCACGGCCGCGCTGCTCATCGGCGGGACGCTGACGCGGGCGTTCGGCTGGGAGTGGGTGTTCTTCCTGAACGTCCCGGTCGCGCTCGCCCTGCTGGTGGCGACGCCGGCCCTGCTCTCGGAAAGCCGTGACGTGTCGCGCCGCGGGGCGCCGCTGATCCCGCTGCGGATCTTCTCGTCGCGGATGCTCACCGGCGGAAACCTGGTGATGCTCACCAGCGCGATGGGCGCGTTCGCGGTCTCGTTCCTGATTTCGCGCTACGCGCAGGAGGTGCTCGGCTATTCGCCGCTGCTGTTCGGCGTGGCGACGGCGGTGCTGCCGGTGATGGCGGTCGCCGGGGCGTACGGCGGGCAGGCGCTGATCCCGAAGATCGGCCTCCGGGGCCTGGCCGTCGCGGGCACGGTGCTGCTCGGCGCCGGCTGCCTGGCGCTGGCCGGTGTCTCCCCGGACGGCACCTACCTGACGGATCTCCTGCCCGGTCTCGCCGCCTTCGGGCTCGGGCTGGGCGCGGCCACGGTCGCCGCGCCGATGGCCGCGCTGGGCGGCGTCGACGCCGGGGACACCGGGCTCGCGTCCGGGATCACCACCGCCGCCTTCCAGCTCGGCGGCGCGCTCGGCGTCTCGGTAGCCTCGGCCGTGTCGGCGGCCATCACCGGCACCGCGACGTCGGCGGAGGCCGTGACCGGAGGTTTCCGCGTGGGATTCGTGACCGCCGCCTGCTTCGCGGCACTGGGCCTGGCAATCGCTCTTTCGGCGCTGCGGCCCGGAAAAGCCCTGGTGATGGAGGACTGATGCGCTACATGTTGCTGATCTGCGGGAACCCCCACCCCGGCACGGACGGCTGCGACGACCCGCTCGACGAGAAGACGCAGGCGTGGGTCGACGAGATGACCGCTCGCGGGGTGCGGCTGTCCGGCAGCAGGCTCCGGTCGACGGCCACCGCGACCACCGTGCGCCACCGCGACGGCGACCTGCTCGTCTCGGACGGGCCGTTCGCGGAGACGAAGGAACAGATCCTCGGTTACGACCTGATCGAATGCGCCGATCTCGACGAGGCGATCGAGGTCGCGGCCAAGCATCCGGTCACGAAGTTCGCGACCATCGAGATCCGGCCGATCTGGCCGACCCCCTGAGTCTTACCGCCGTGGTCCGTGAAGGCCTCCTTGCCTACCCTGAAGGTAGTGAAGGAGGCCTTCACAGACTCCGCGATCGCCACACACGCCCCAGACGCACCAGCAGCCACATCAGTCACAGCGTCTGCGCGTGAAGGCCCCCTTCCCTCGGCTCAGCCGGGGAAACTCGACCTTCACACCTTGCCGAAGTGGGCAAGCCGCCGCCATCCCGGGGTCGGCGATAGCAAAGGTCCCTTGCTCACTCCCCCGTGCCGAGCAACTGCTCGAAAGGCACGAAACCGCTGTTCACAGGCACAATCGGCGAAGACGAAAGCCGCGCGGCGAACTCTCGCCCGGCCCGCGAAGCCCGCGTGTCGAGATCCCCCGGAGAAGCCCAGTCCGACGAAGCGGCGTACACCGCCGTCGCGACAGGCTCCGCGCGAAGGTAGGCGAAGAGCGGGCGCAGCGCGAAGTCGAGCACCAGCGAATGCCGTTCGGTTCCGCCGGTCGCGCCGATCAGCACGGGCATGCCGTCGAGCGCCTTCTGGTCCAGCACGTCGAAGAACGACTTGAACAAGCCGCTGTACGACGCGGTGAACACCGGTGTCACGGCGATCAGGCCGTCCGCGGTGGTCACCTTGTCGATGGCCGCGCGCAGGGCCGGGGAAGGGAACCCGGTCAGCATGTTCTTCGTGACATCGATGGCCAGGTCGCGGAGTTCGATCACCTCGATCTCCACATCCGGCAGCGTGGACGAAACCGCCGAGGCGAGTTTGTCCGCGAGCAGCCGCGTCGAGGACGGCTGGCTCAATCCTGCGGTCACGACAGCGATCGTCGTCATACCGTCACCTCCGAAGAAGACACAGAAGCCGCCGAAACAAGCGAAGCGTGCGTAGGAGCCTCGGGCACATGCGCCGGGCGAAGTGCGTCGAGTTCCTTGCGCAGCACCGGGATCACGTGCTCGCCCAGCAGGTCGAGCTGTTCCAGCACGGTCTTCAGCGGCAGCCCGGCGTGGTCCATCAGGAACAGCTGACGCTGGTAGTCGCCGAAGTGCTCACGGAAGCTCAGCGTCTTGTCGATCACCTCTTGCGGGCTGCCGACGGTCAGCGGCGTCTGCTCGGTGAACTCCTCCAGCGACGGCCCGTGCCCGTACACCGGCGCGTTGTCGAAGTACGGCCGGAATTCCCGCACCGCGTCCTGCGACTTCGGCCGCAGGAACACCTGGCCGCCGAGTCCGACGATCGCCTGGTCCGCCTTGCCGTGCCCGTAGTGCTCGTACCGCTCGCGGTAGAGGTTGATCAGCGCCTGGAAGTGCTCCTTCGGCCAGAAGATGTGGTTCGCGAAGAACCCGTCGCCGTAGTAGGCGGCCTGTTCCGCGATCTCCGGGCTGCGGATCGAACCGTGCCAGACGAACGGCGGGACGCCGTCGAGCGGCCGCGGGGTCGAGGTGAACTCCTGCAGCGGCGTCCGGAACTTGCCCGACCAGCTGACGACGTCCTCGCGCCACAAACGGTGCAGCAGGTGGTAGTTCTCGATGGCCAGCGGGATGCCCTGCCGGATGTCCTTCCCGAACCACGGGTACACCGGGCCGGTGTTGCCACGGCCCATCATCAGGTCGACGCGGCCGTCGGCGAGGTGCTGCAGCATCGCGAAGTCCTCGGCGATCTTCACCGGGTCGTTCGTGGTGATCAGCGTGGTCGAGGTGGAAAGGATGAGTTTCGACGTCTGCGCGGCGATGTACCCGAGCATCGTCGTCGGCGACGAAGGCACGAAGGGCGGGTTGTGGTGCTCGCCGGTCGCGAAGACGTCGAGGCCGACTTCCTCGGCCTTGAGCGCGATCCGCACCATCGCCTTGATCCGCTCGTACTCGCTGGGCGCCTCCCCGGTGGTCGGGTCGGTCGTCACATCGCCCACCGTGAAGATTCCGAACTGCATGACCTGCTCCCTAAGCCGGGTTGTTGTTGCTTGAGCGTTCAACCTCACGCGCGCAAGAAGTATTCCAGACCATCGGCGCAGGCCGAAAGGGTGACTTGATCGGCCCGGAAAGTGGCCGCCCGCACACTCGGATCCATGTGGCTCACCTCCCTGCTTGTGACAACGTTGACATTCGCTCTCACACCGGCCGCCACCACTCCCGAACCCACCGTCTCGGCGACCATCTGCGCCAAGTACTGCGACAGCCGCGATCCCGCGCTGGCCGTCGGCGAAAGAAGACCCACCACGGCGACGGTCTGGGGCCGCGGCATCACGCTGCACCTGTCCGACGGCGACGACATGGGCTGGGGCAGCATCGCCAACGGCGACCCCGGCGACGAGGTCTGGCTCGACCGCTCCTTCGACGGCGGCCGCACCTGGTCCGGCGACAGCCGGATCGGCGACACGAAGATCCCCGCCGGGCAGCGCGGCTGGCGGACCCTGATGTACAACGTGGACGACCCCGGTACCCACCGCTTCGGCGCCCTGCGCGCCTGCGGGAAAGCGGGCAACCGCCCGGAAATCGCCTGCACGCCGTGGTTCCGCACCACCGTCGCCGCGAACGACCGCGCCGAAGCCGCCGCCACCGCGCTCATGCAGTTCTACGACAACGGCACCGGGCTCTGGCAGACCACAGGCTGGTGGAACTCGGCCAACGCGCTCACCGCGATCCTCGACTACAGCACCCGCACCGGCTCGCAGAACTACCGGTACGCCATCGCCAACACCTTCGATCGCAACCGCGGCAACAACTTCACGAACGAATACATCGACGACACCGGCTGGTGGGCGCTCGCCTGGATCCGCGCCTACGACCTGACCAAGGACCACCGCTACCTCGACACCGCCGTCATCGCGGCGAACTACATGTACTCCTACCGCGACGGGACCTGTGGCGGCGGCCTCTGGTGGTCGACGGCGAAGACGTACAAGAACGCCGTCACCAACGAGCTGTACGTCAAGGTCGCCGCGTCACTGCACAACCGGCTCCCCGGCGACACGCTCCAGCTCGCGCGGGCCCGCGAGGTCTGGGACTGGTTCCGCGCGAGCGGCATGATCAACGGGAGCGACCTGGTCAACGACGGGCTGAACTCCTCCTGCGCCAACAACGGGCAGGCCGTCTGGAGTTACAACCAGGGCATCGTCCTCGGCGCGCTGGTCGAACTGAACCGCGCGACCGGTGACCCAGCCCTGCTCACCCGCGCCCGCCGGCTCGCGGACGCCTCCACCACGACGTCGCAGCTTCACTCGAACGGGATACTGCGCGACCCGTGCGAGTCCGGCGACTGCGGCGCCGACGGACCGTCCTTCAAGGGCGCGTACGCCCGCGGTCTCGGCGAGCTGGACCGGGCCCTGTCCGGCAGGCCGTACCGCGCTTACCTGACCCGGCAGGCGAACGCGACGATCGCGAACAACCGCACGTCACTCGATCAGCACGGCCTGCGCTGGGCGGGACCGGTCGACAAGATCGACGCCGCCCGTCAGCACAGCGCGCTGGAGGTCCTCACGGCAGCCTCCTGATCACCGGCGTCGGGACGTGCAGCCAGGCGTCGACCTCGGTCTCCTTCTCGCGCACGAGCACCTGCCGGTAACTCATCGTGTCGAGACCGGGGCCGCCCTGGTCCTGGACGTCCTCGTGGAACCGGTCCGAGACGAGCACGACGACGGGCGAGCCGTCCGGTGCGTCGGCGAGCGCGTCACGCAGCACCTGCGAGTCGAGCAGCCGGGCGAGCAGCACCTTCGGCCGCCCTGTCACGCCGTACTCGTCGAGCGTGACCTCGCCGGCGTGGATCGCCACGCGCACCCGGATCCGCAGTTCGGGCTCGGTGACCACGTTGTACTTGGCCAGTTCCGCCGCCAGTTGCGAAAGCAGCGGGAGCAGCAGCCGGAACTTGGGGAAATGCGGCGGGACGACGACGATCATGCCGTCCCCGGTGTCCCGTTTGAGACAGGCCTCCCAGGCGATGCCGCTGGCTTCGAACGCGTCGGCCAGCAGGCCGAAGAGCATCCGCCGCACCTGGACGAAGATCTCGCTGCTCCGGCCGACCTGGCCGAATCCGGCGATGTCGATGGAGAACAGCCCGCAGTGCATGCCGGTTTCGACCCAGGCCCCCCGCGGCGGGTAGAGGATCTTCTTCCGCAGCACGGCGAGGTGGACGCAAGACACCGCGATCAAGAGGATCGTGCCGAAGAACCAGCTGATCGCCAAGACCGTCTCGTCCGCCTCGCCCGTTCCCGAGAGCTCGAGCAGGTAGAGCAGCCCGTAGGAGGCCAGGCCGTAGAGCAGCACGTAAAGCAACAGGAACGCGCGGCGCAACCGTAGCGCCGCGTGCACGAACGGCAGCGGCGAGAGCATGCCCAGCGACCCGAGGACCACCACGAAGTACCACAGACTCAAGACGCGCCGTGTGGTCGAGACGCGCGTGGGACCGGTTCCGACGGCCACTTCTTCCCCCCGTCACCCTGTGACACGGGAAACGATAACGCCTCATCCAAGCGGCGAGGAAGCCGCTTTCCCCAGCCGTGACCCGGCCATCGGGACGGGTGTTCCGCCACACCGTGAGGCTCGGGAAGAGGAAGCTGTCGGAGGGGACGGATATCCTCCAGTACGGTGTCGCGTTGAACGCCACCTCCACGAGCTAGTTCGCGAGCCACGACTCCAGGAGAAGTACCCAGTGACTGCTGAGACCCTGTACGGGGCCGACGACCTGACGCATCTCGAGGGTCTGGAAGCGGTCCGCAAGCGCCCCGGGATGTACATCGGCTCCACCGACAGCCGCGGCATCAACCACCTGTTCTCCGAGGTCGTGGACAACTCGACCGATGAAGGTGTGGCGGGTCACGCCACGAAGATCGTGGTCACCCTGCACGCCGACGGCAGTGTCCAGGTGGACGACGACGGCCGCGGCATCCCCACCGGCACGCACGCCAAATCCGGTTTGTCCGGTGTCGAGCTGGTGCTGACCAGGCTGCACGCCGGCGGCAAGTTCGGCGGATCCGGCTACAAGACCTCCGGTGGTCTGCACGGCGTCGGCGCTTCGGCGGTGAACGCGCTGTCGCACCGCTTCGACGTCACGGTGAAGCAAAGCGGCAAGGTCCACCAGATGTCGTTCGCGCACGGCGTGCCCGGCGCCTTCGACGGACCCGGCCCGAAGGCCAAGTTCACCCGCCGGTCCGGGCTGAACGTCACCGGGAAGATGAAGCGCGGCGAGCGCTCCGGCACGTCGATCCGGTACTGGTACGACTCGCGCTACTTCGAGAGCGGCGCCGCGCTCGACGTCGAGGGTGTCCGCGCGAAGATGCGCAACACCGCGTTCCTGGTCCCCGGCGTCACGTACGTGCTGCGCACCGCGGTCGACGACTCGATCAGCGAAGAGACCTTCCACTTCCCCAACGGCCTCGCCGACATGGTCGACTTCCTCGCCCCGGACAGTGAAAAACCCGTCTGCGGCACGCTGATCATCAACGGCCAGGGCACGTACAAGGAGAACGCCGCCGACGCCAGCGGGGTCATGCAGTCCAATGTGGAGCGTCACGCGGAGATCGAGGTCGCGCTCCGCTGGGGCACCGGCTACGAGCGCACGGTGGAGTGCTTCACCAACACCATCCGCAACGTGCACGGCGGCACGCACCGCCGCGGTTTCGACCGCGCGGTGCTGAAAGCCTTGCAGGACGCCATTTCCAAAACCCGCGGGCTGCTCAAGCCCAAGGAGGACATGCCGACCGTCGAGGACGTGCTCGAAGGCATGACGGCGGTCGTCCACGTCCGGCTGCCGGAGCCGCAGTTCACCTCGCAGACCAAGGACGAGCTGTCCACCGCCGGCATCACCCGCGTCATCCAGGGCATCGTCGACAAGCACATCCGGTCCTGGACCGAGGAACGCAAGACCAAGTCCGAGGCGAAGATCGTGCTGCAGAAGGTGGTCGACGCGGCACGCGTCCGGCTCACCCAGAAGCAGCAGAAGGACGCCGCCCGGCGCAAGACCGCGCTCGAAGGCGCGGCCATGCCGCCGAAGCTGGTCGACTGCCGCACCACCGGTGTCTCCCGCAGCGAGCTGTTCCTCGTCGAGGGTGACAGCGCGCTCGGTTCGGCGCGGATGGCGCGCGTGTCGGAGTACCAGGCGCTGCTTCCCTTGCGCGGCAAGATCCTCAACGTCCAGAAGGCGTCGCTCGGCGACACCCTGAAGAACGCCGAGATCGCCTCGATCGTGCAGGTGCTCGGCGCGGGCAGCGGGCGCACGTTCGATCTGTCGACCATGCGGTACGGCCGGGTGATCCTGATGGCCGACGCGGACGTCGACGGTTCGCACATCCGGACGCTGCTGATCACCCTGTTCGCCAAGTACATGCGGCCGGCGATCGAGGACGGCAGGCTGTACGCCGCGATGCCGCCGCTGCACAAACTGGTCACCAAGGGCCGCAACCCGGAAACCCACTTCACCTTCACCCAGAAGGAGATGGAGACCAAGTACGCGGAGCTGGAGCGGGCGGGCAAGCAGATCGTCACGCCGGTGCCCCGGTTCAAGGGCCTCGGCGAGATGGACGCCGACGAACTGTGGGACACCACCATGAACCCGGCCACCCGCTCGGTACGCCGCATCACTCTCGATGACGTCGAAGCCGCGGAGAACGCGCTCGAACTGTTGATGGGTGAGAAGGTCGAACCACGCCGCAACTGGCTGGTCGAATCCTCCGACCGGGTCGACCGTGAAGCCATCGACGCCTGATTTCGTTGCTATTCAAGGAGCTTTGAGCAATGGCACGCCGTAAGGGCACCACCACCAAGGTCGACCCGTCAGCGTTCGATCAGCCCGGCGCGAACGTCTTCGACAACTCGCTGAAGACGGAGATCGAGGATTCGTACCTGGAGTACGCCTACTCGGTCATCCACTCGCGGGCGCTCCCGGACGCGCGGGACGGGCTGAAGCCGGTGCACCGCCGGATCATGCACTCGATGAACGAGAACGGCTACCGGCCGACGCACGCGTACGTGAAGTCGGCGCGGGTGACCGGCGACGTGATGGGCAAGTACCACCCGCACGGCGAGACGGCGATCTACGACGCCATGGTCCGGCTCGCGCAGGACTTCTCGCTCAACGTCCCGCTGATCGACGGGCACGGCAACTTCGGCTCCCCCGACGACGGCCCGGCCGCCTCGCGGTACACCGAGGCGCGGCTCTCCCCCGAAGCGATGCTGCTGGTCGGCGAACTCGGTGAGGACACCGTCGACTTCCGGCCGAACTACGACGGTTCGCTCGAAGAGCCGTCGGTGCTGCCCGCGGCGTTCCCGAACCTGCTGGTCAACGGCACTTCCGGGATCGCGGTCGGGATGGCGACCAACATGATCCCGCACAACATCAGCGAGGTCATCAACGCGGCGCGGTGGCTGATCAACCACCCGAACGCCACGCTCGACAAGCTGATGGAGTACGTCCCGGGCCCCGACCTGCCGACCGGTGGTTCGCTGCTGGGGCTGGACGAGGTCCGCCGCGCGTACGAGACCGGTCGCGGTGTGGTGCGCATGCGCGCCAGCGCCGAGACCGGACCGCTGGAGGGCAGCCGCGGCCGCCAGGCGATCACCATCACCGAACTGCCGTACGGCGTCGGCCCGGAAAAGGTGATCGAGAAGATCACCGACGAGGTCAACAAGTCGAAGCGGCTCACCGGCATCGCGGACGTCAAGGACCTCACCGACCGCGAGAACGGCACGCGGCTGGTCATCGAATGCAAGGTCGGCGTGAACCCGCAGGCGCTGCTGGCGGATCTGTACCGGCTGACGCCGCTGGAGCAGTCCTTCGGCATCAACAACCTGGTGCTGGTGGACGGGCAGCCGCAGACGCTGGGGCTCAAGGCGCTGCTGGAGGTCTTCCTCAGCCACCGCTACGAGGTCGTCACCCGCCGCACGCGTTACCGGCGCCGCAAGCGCGAAGAGCGCCTGCACCTGGTCGACGGTCTGCTGATCGCCCTGCTCAACATCGACAAGGTGATCAAGCTGATCCGCGAGAGCGACAACGCCGCGGCCGCGAAGGACGGCCTGATGAAGCGGTTCAAGCTCTCGGAGATCCAGGCGACGTACATCCTGGACACCCCGCTGCGGCGGCTCACGCGGTACGACCGGATCGAACTCGAGGCCGAGCAGGACAAGCTGCGCGAGGAGATCGCCGAGCTGTCGAAGATCCTCGACGACGAGTCCGTACTGAAGAAGGTCGTCTCGGCCGAGCTGGCCAAGGTCGCCAAGGACCACCCCGCCGAACGCCGCACCGCGCTGATCGACGGCGATCTCAAGGAGGTCCTCGCCGCGTCGAAGCCGTCGGGTCCGCTGGAGGTCGCCGACGACCCGTGCCAGGTGATCCTTTCCGCCACCGGGCTGGTCGCGCGGACCGCGGCGGAGTCGGAGGAGGCCTCGGAAGTGCGGCGCCGCAACGGCCGCGTCAAACACGACTCGGTGTCCGCCGTCGTGCATTCGACCGCGCGCGGTCAGGTGCTGCTGGTGACCAACCGCGGCCGGGCGTTCAAGACCGACGTGCTGCCGCTGCCGGTGCTGCCCGAGCAGGCGGGCACCGTGTCGCTGCGCGGCGGGATGGCCGCGAAGGAACTGGTGCCGCTGGAGAAGGGCGAGCGCGTCATCGGCCTGGCCCCGCTCGGTGAGCAGGCCGCCGGCTCCCCGGGTCTCGCGCTCGGCACGAAACACGGTGTCGTGAAGGTGTGCGCGCCGGAATGGCCGGTCCGCTCGGACGAGTTCGACGTGATCAGCCTGAAGGACGGCGACGAGGTCGTCGGCGCCACCTGGCTCACCGACGGCAACGAGACGCTGGCGTTCCTGTCGTCCGAAGCGTCACTGCTGCGCTACGCCGCGTCGCTGGTGCGGCCGCAGGGCCTCAAGGGCGGCGGCATGGCCGGGATCGTCGTGCGCGGCGAGGCGGAAGTGGTCTTCTTCGGCGCGATCCGGACCGACGACGCCGAACACGGCGAACCGATGGTCGTCACCGCGACCGGCGCGAGCGTGAAGGTGACGCCGTTCAGCGAGTACCCGGCGAAGGGCCGCGCGACCGGCGGTGTCCGGGCGCAGCGGTTCCTCAAGGGCGAGACGCGGCTGGTCGTCGGCTGGATCGGGCCGAGGCCGGCCGGTGCGGGCCGCAACGGCGACCCGGTGGAACTGCCGGAGGTCGACCTGCGACGCGACGGCTCCGGCCACGCCCACCCGGGCCCCGAGGTGGTCGGCCACCTGATCGAACGCGACTGACCCCGCCGCCGACACCTGGCTCAAGCGCAATGAAGGGGCCTTTCATAGCAAATTTTGCTATGAAAGGCCCCTTCATTGCACGCGCGACAGCCATGACACGCGCGATAGCAAAGGTCCCTTGCTCTCCCGGCCCCCGCGCCCACCGCATTCAGAGGACTAAACGCGACGCTCCAGCAGGCCCTTCGCGATGTGCGTCACCTGGATCTCGTTGCTTCCCGCGTAGATCATCAGCGACTTCGCGTCCCGCGCCAGCTGCTCCACCCGGTACTCCGCCATGTACCCGTTCCCGCCGAACAGCTGCACGGCCTCCATCGCGACCTCGGTCGCCGCTTCCGACGAGTACAGCTTCATCGCCGAAGCCTCGGCCAGCGTCGGCATCTTGCCCGCGCGCAGCGTCTCGATCAGCTGGAACACCAGATTCTGCACGTTGATCCGCGCGACCTCCATCTTCGCCAGCTTGAGCTGGATCAGCTGGAACCGCCCGATCTCCTGGCCCCACAGCTTCCGGTTCTTCGCGTAGTCCACGCACAGCCGGTGACACTCGTTGATGATCCCGAGCGCCAGCGCCGCGACACCGATCCGCTCGACGGCGAACCCGGACTTCACCTCGGCCTTGCTGTCGCCGTCGCGGCCGGTCTCGGATTCGCCGAGCAGCCTGTCCCGCCCGAGCCGGACGTCGCTGAAGAACAGCTCGCCGGTCGGCGAGGACATCATGCCCATCTTCTTGAAGGGTTTGCCCTGGGTGAGCCCCGGCATGCCCTTGTCCAGCACGAACGTCAGCACCTTGCGGTCACGGACGGCGGCGCCGTCGCCTTCGTCGAGCTTCGCGTAGACGACGATCGTGTCGGCGTAAGGCCCGTTGGTGATGAACGTCTTCTGTCCATTGAGGACGTACTCGTCCCCGTCGCGCCGCACCGACGTCTTCATCCCGCCGAAAGCGTCCGAGCCGGAGTCGGGTTCGGTGATCGCCCACGCGCCGACCTTCTCGAACGTCGCCAGCCCGGGCAGCCAGCGTTCCTTCTGCGCCTGCGTGCCCTTGCTCAGGATCGTCTGCGCGGTCAGCCCGATGCTCACCCCGAGCGAGGCGACGATGCCGAGGCTGACCCCGGCCAGCTCGCTCACCGCGATGAGCGCCATCGCCTCCTGCCCACCGAAAGCCAGACCGCCTCCGCCACCACCGGAGCCGCGCTCCTTGGACAGCAGTTTCGTCACCGAGTCCCGCGCGAGCGCGTCGATGCCGAAGGAGGCGAACATCTTGCGGATGAGGTCGTACGGCGGCAGCGTCCCGCTTTCCAGCGCGTCCAGCTGCGGCCGGATCTCCTTGTCGACGAACTCGCGGATGGCGTCCCGGATCAGCAGTTCGGTCTCGGACCACTCGATCACGGCAGCCTCGCCGCGATGTCGTCGATCTCCCAGGCTTCCTCGGTTTCGATCACCTTGACGTCGTGCCAGCCCGCGAGTTCGGAGATCGCACCGCCCTGCACCGCGAACACCTTGCCGGTGAGCGGGCACTTCTCGGTCGCGAGGTACGCCACCAGCGGTGAGATGTTGGCCGGGGAGAACGCGTCGAACTCCCCTTCCTCGACCTCCTGCGCGAAGATCGCGCCCATGCCCGGCGTCGCCAGCGTGAGCCTCGTGCGCGCGATCGGCGCGATCGCGTTGACCCGCACGCCGTAACGCTCCAGCTCCTCGGCGGCGACCAGGGTCAGCGCGGCGATCCCCGCTTTCGCCGCACCGTAGTTCGCCTGCCCCGCGTTCGGCAGCGTGGTCCCGGACGCCGACGCGGTGTTGATCACCGAACCCGCCACCGGTTCACCGGCCTTGCTCGCCGTCTTCCAGTACGCGGCCGCGTGCCGCAGCACCGCCGCGTGCCCCTTGAGGTGCACCGCGATGACGGAATCCCACTGGGATTCCTCAAGTCCGGCGAGGAAGGCGTCGCGCAGGATGCCGGCGTTGTTCACGACGACGTCGAGCCTGCCGAACTCGCCCACCGCCTGCGCGACAAGTTCCTCGGCGCCCGCCCAGTCCGCGACGTTGGCCGTGTTGGCCACGGCCGTCCCGCCCGCCGCGCGGATCTCGTCGACGACTTCCTGTGCCGGGCCGGTGTCGGCCCCGCTTCCGTCGTTCGCGCCGCCGAGGTCGTTGACCACGACGCTCGCGCCCTCCCGCGCGAACAGCAGCGCGTGCTCGCGGCCGATCCCGCGTCCGGCGCCGGTGATGACGGCGACGCGCCCGTCGAGTGCTCCCATGGCTTTGCTCCTACTCCGCGAATTCCGCGAGACCGTCCTTGATCACGACGGTTTCGCCGACGGTGGTTTCGAACGCGTAGCTCCCGGCGCCCGCGCGCCAGATGTGCGTGGTCAGGTCCTGACCGGGCAGCACCGGCTTGGCGAACCGGACGGCGAACCGCTTCAGCCGGTCCACCTCGGACCCGGCGACCTCGGTCAGCAGGGCCCACGACGTGAACGCCATGGTGCACAGGCCGTGCGCGATGATCCCCGGCAGTCCCGAATCCTTCGCGACCTCTTCGTCGAGATGGATCGGCATCGGATCGCCGGCGGCGGGCGCGTAGCGGTACGTCTGGTCGTCGTCGACGTGCTGGTTCACCTTCGCGACCGGCGCCCGCGAGCGCAGCGCGTCGTCGAACTTGTGCTCCGGCCCGAGCTCACCGCGCGTCTCGCCGGTGTCGAAGCCGCGCACGAACAAGGTCACGTACTGCTCGTTGACCAGGTCGCCGTCCTCGGCCCGGCATTCGAGGTGAATGGTGCCGCGCGTGCCGTTCGACAGGCCCTCGTAGCCGGTCATCCGCGCTCGCGACACGAGCTTGTCGCCGGGCCGGATGGGCCGGTGGAACCGGAATTCCTGTTCCCCGTGCACGATCCGGCCGAACAGCCCGACCGGGACGACCTCGAGCGCGGGTTCCATCAGCGACTCGAACACCGGCACGATCGCGAACACCGGGCTCGCGACGTCCCCGGCGAGATGCGCCGGGATCGGGTCGTTGGTGGCCTTCGCGTACTCGATCAGCCGCTCGCGGGTCACCTCGAACCGGGACTCGTCGGTCCACTTGCCGAGCCCGCCGGGATCGAACCGCTCGTCGGTCACGCGACCAGCGCCTTGAAGTTCTCCAGCGACGCGTCGAGGTTCTTCTTGCCGTCCTTCTCGACGGCCTTGCCGAGCGCGCCGACGATCATCTGACCGGCGAACTCCGCCTCGATGCTGGCGAGCGAACCGTCCCCGGACGCCTCCACCGAAAGCTCGAACTTGACCTTCACCCCGGCCATCCCGGTCCCGGAGATCGCCAGCTTCGACGGCGCCTCGAACTCGTCGACGGTCCAGGTGATCGTGTTCGGCATCCCGAGCATCGTGACGACCTCGGAAGCCTGCGCGCCCTTGGAGAATTCGGCCGGGACGTCGCCCTTCCACTTGGTGTGGATGGTCAGCCATTTCTCGAAGTTGTTGGGGTTGGAGAACTCCGCCCAGACCTTGCCGGGAGCCGCGGGGAGTTCGACGGAGGCACTGATCTTGCCCATGGTTCGTCCTTTCGGTGAGATCAGCGCTCGGCGCGCTGGTAGGCGGTGACGACGGCGGCGCCGCCGAGTCCGATGTTGTGCTGCAGCGCGGCTTCGACGCCGTCGACCTGCCGTTTGTCCGCGGTGCCGCGCAGCTGCCAGGTGAGCTCGGCGCACTGCGCGAGGCCGGTGGCGCCGAGCGGATGTCCCTTGGAGATCAGCCCGCCGGACGGGTTGACGACCCATTTGCCGCCGTAGGTGGTGTCCCCGGAGTCGACGAGCTTCCCGGCTTCCCCTTCGGCGCAGAGCCCGAGCGCTTCGTAGAGCAGGAGTTCGTTGGCGGAGAAGCAGTCGTGCAGCTCGATGACCTGGAAGTCCTCCGCGCCGAGCCCGGCCTGGTCGTACACCTGGCGCGCGGCCTGGACGTTCATGTCGTAGCCGATGATGTTCTTCGCGGTCCCGTCGAAGGTGCTGGCGAAGTCGGTGGTCATCGCCTGCCCGACGATCTCGACGGCCTGCCCGGCGAGCCCGTGTGAGTCCACAAAGGACTCGCTGGCGAGGATCGCCGCGCCCGAACCGTCCGAGGTCGGCGAACACTGGAGCTTGGTGAGCGGGTCGTAGATCATCCGCGAGTCGAGGATGTCCTGTAGCGAATAGCTTTCCTGGAACTGCGCGTACGGGTTGTTCACCGAGTGCCGGTGGTTCTTCTCGCCGATCTTGGCGAAGTGCTCGGCGGTCGTGCCGTAGGTCTTCATGTGCTCGCGGCCTGCCGCGCCGAACATCCACGGCGCGGGCGGGAAGAGCACCTCGGAGATCTCCGCGAGGGCCTGGATGTGCCTGCCCATCGGCTGCTCGCGGTCGTCGTAGGTCGAACCGAGCGAGCCCGGCTGCATCTTCTCGAAGCCGAGCGCGAGCGCGCAGTCCGCGCGGCCGCCCCGGATCGCCTCCGCCGCCAGGTACAACGCGGTCGACCCGGTCGAGCAGTTGTTGTTGACGTTGACCACCGGGATCCCGGTCATGCCCAGCTCGTAGACCGCGCGCTGCCCCGAGGTCGACTCGCCGTAGACGTAGCCGACGTAGGCCTGCCGCACCTCCTCGAAGGAGATCCCGGCGTCGGCGAGCGCCTTGGTCCCGGACTCCTTGGCCATCTGCGGGTAGTCCCAGTCCTCGCGACGTCCGGGCTTCTCGAACTTCGTCATGCCCACGCCGACGACGTAAACCTTGTTCGCCACCGCGACGCTCCTTGTCGTTGCCGGGTGCTGATGAAACTGAAGATACAGACAGGTCTGTATTTATCAACCCCTTACATACAGTCCTGCACGGATGTTATTTACGGCACGGTGAGTGTCAGGTGACGCAGACGGGTGGCCCACACCCCCGTTAAACAGGGGAAACACCACTCACAGGGGGTTTCGATGAAAAGAACGAGCTTGATCCTGGCCGCGACCGTCGCCGTCGGACTGCTGTCGGCAGGGACCGCGTCGGCGAGCGACTGGACGATGAGCTACCTGCCGCTGCCGCCCGGAGGCCGCGGCACCGGACGGGTGACCGGTACGAACGGCGCCGGGGACTACTCGGGGACCGCCGACGGGAAGCTGGTCACCTGGACCGGCGGGACCGTCGCGGACCACGGCATCCCGGCGGGCTACTTCAAGGTCGACGCGGCGGACGAGAACGCGTCCGGTTCCGTCCTCGGCAGCGCCGTCTTCTACCCGGACGGGAGCCGCTACCCGAGCAAGCACGCCTTCGTCTTCGAGAACGGCGGTTTCCAGTTCCTGGGGAAGGTTCCTGGCTACACCAACTCGCAAGGCCACGGCACGAACGACCGCGGCGACGTCGTCGGCACGGTGTTCAACGACATTCGCCGCGGTTCCACCGCCGCTTTCTGGCCCTCCGGCGACCACGCGCACCCGGTGCTGCTGGACGTCCCGCCAGTGCTCACTCCCGTCGACATCGACCAGGACGGCACGATCCTGCTGAACGAGCAGTTCGGCGGCACCTACCTCTGGAAGGACGGTGTCCTGCGGCAACTCGTCCTCCCGGAAGGCGTCCGCGAATCACGCGGGATCGCGATCCGGGATGGGAAGGTGCTGGCCTCGACCCCGCTGGGTGACCGGCTGTGGACGGCGTTCGACACCTCCCAGGAGGTCCCGGGCGGCATGTACACGACGGCGCTCAACGGGTCCGGTCTGGTCACAGGCTGGGTTTCGCCGAGAACCCCCACGGTGTGGTCCCCGGGTGGCCCGGTGACGGCGCTCCCCTCTTCCGGCAACGCGTACGGCACCGTCGTGAGCGACAACGGCGAGATCGCCGGAACGCTGGAGGGCGGCATCGACGGCATCCCCGTGGTGTGGCGCCGTGGCTAAAGTCGGGGCATGGACCCAGAAGAGCTTCGGCAGCGGTTCGCCCTGCTGACCACCGCGCATCTGACCGACGGCTGCGTGCGCGCAGGCGTCCCGGTCCGCTGCGCGCCCGCCGGCACGCACGCGGTCGTGCCCGGCAGCCGGATCGCCGGGCGGGTCACCCCCGCCCGGCACGTCGGCAGCGTCGACGTCTTCCTGGAGGCGTACGAAACCGCGAACCCCGGTGACGTCCTCGTCGTCGACAACCGCGGCAGGCTCGACGAAAGCTGCGTCGGCGACCTGGCCGTCCTCGAAGCCGAAGCGGCCGGGCTGAGCGGTGTGGTCATCTGGGGGCTGCACCGCGACACCGGCGACATCAAGAAGATCGGGCTGCCGGTGTTCAGTCTCGGCTCGATCCCGACCGGGCCGCTGTCGGTCTCGGCCCGCCCGGACGGCGCGCTCGAATCGGCCGTCGTCGGGGAATGGACGGTGACGCGGGAGGATCTCGTGTTCGGCGACGAGGACGGCGTCCTGTTCGTCCCGGCCGACCGGGCGGACGAGGTCCTGGACCGGGCCGAGGCCATCCGCGACACCGAACGGCTCCAGGCCGAGCGGATCCGCGCCGGAGAGTCCCTTCGCGAGCAGGTGCGCTTCGCCGACTTTCTCGCGGAGCGCACTACGTCGCCTTCGCTGACGTTCCGGGAGCACCTGCGTGCCGTCGGCGGGGCCATCGAGGAGTAGCAGGGGACCTTTGCTCTCGCCGGGGTCCCTGACCTGCGAAAAGAGAGCAAGGGACCTTTGGTGTCGCCCGGCCGGGGCCGCCGCTGTGGCAGTCTGGGTTCATGCAGGTCAAGACCGGCCGCTGGGCCCGGATCGCCACGATCGGCCAGGCTCACTGGTTCTTCGGGAACCTCTACGAAGCCGTCGTCGACGTCCCCCGCCTCACCGGCGACCGCTCCCCCGGGCTCCTCACGCCTGGCAGCCCCGCGCGCTACTTCATCCCGGCGGCGCCGGCGACGATCGCGTCGACGGCGCTCGCCCTCACCGGCAGCTGGCACGACGGCGGCGACCGGCGCGCGATCGCCGCCGCCGCCGCGGGCACGGCCGTCGCCACCGGCATCACGGTCCACCTCGTCCGCTCCGTCAACCTGCCGCTGCTCAAGGAAAAGCCGGACCAGGTCCGGCGCGAAGAGCTCGCCAAGAAATGGCATCGCGCGAACCTGGCCCGGCTGGCCCTGCTCATCCTCGTGCGGTTTGCTTTCCGCCGAGCCACAGCAGGCCGTCGACGGTGAAGCGGTTCTGCACCTCACTGGCGAAGGTCGACGAGAGCGGCTGGTTCGTCTCGTAGTTCATCTTGTTGTGCCCGAAGTTGGCGTACAGCATCTTGTACTTGTTGTGGGTCCACAGGATCGGGTAGTACCCGCTGTACCAGGACTGGTTCGGGTCGGTCCCGAGCGGGAAGCTCACCGGGTCCACCGACGCGAGGATCTTGATGTCCGGGTTCTTGCGCAGGTCGTTGTTCCAGGCGTACCACTCGCTCACCGAAGAGGTGAAGGTCGCGGGCAGCCGCGTGGTCGACGGATGCGGCCGGTTCTCCACCTTGAGCGTCGCCGCCGTCGGCCCCCAGGTATTGGACTTGAAGCCGCCCGTGCCGAGGAACCTGTTGTGGTACCAGTCCCAAGCGGACGGGTTGGTGTTGAAAGCCGCCACGTGGAAACCGAAGAACGCGCCGCCCGCGTTCATGTACCGCTCGAAGCCCGAGCGCTGCGCCGAGGTCTGCGGCAGGTCGTCCAGGAACAGCACGACCTGGTACTGCGACGGCTGCAGCGAGTTCAGCTGGTTCCAGTTGTTGGTCGCGGTGTAGCTGAAGTTGTTCTGTGAAGCGGTTTTCGGGAACCACTGGTTGGCTTCCTTGACGAAGCTGATGTGCGCCGCGTCGTAGGTCCCGTTGTAGAAGGCCAGCACTTTGAACGCGGGTGCCGCCTGTGCCGTCACCGGCGCCAGAGCCAGCGCGAGACACGAAACGAACAGCAGAGCGAGCCGGACCGCGAATCTCCTCATACCTCACCACCCATGCCGATAGCGAAGGCCGAACCCGAACGGGAACAGCCCGGACTTTCCATCACCGACGTTGATCGGCTGCTGGTCAGCGCTGCGCATCCACGTCACCGGCAACTTGCCGGTGGGGTTGTAGTCACCGAAGAGGACGTCCGCGACGCCTTGGCCTTCCGAGCCGGGCAGCCACGACGCGATCAGCCCGTCCCACTCCGGAAGCTGCTGGGCGATGTCCAGCGGCCGCCCGGAAACGAGCACCACCACGGTCGGGACGCCGCTGTCCTGAAGCCGTTTCAAGGTCGCCAGATCCTCGGCGTCGAGCCCCATTCCCTCCGGCTTGTCACCGCGCCCCTCGGCGTACGGCGTCTCCCCGACCACCGCGACCGCGACGTCGTAGGACTTGTCGATCCCGTTCGCGTCCTTGTCGAAGGTGACCGTGGACGAGGCCTTCGCGGTGTGCCGGATCCCTTGCAGGATGGTCGTTCCCTCGGTGACCGGGCCGCTCTTGCCCTGCCAGCCGACGGTCCAGCCGCCGCTCTGGTTGCCGATGTCGTCGGCGCTCTTGCCCGCGACGAAGATCCGGTTGCGCGCCTTGTCCAGCGGCAGCACCCGGTTCTCGTTCTTCAGCAGCACCTGCGATTCGCGGACGGCCTTCCGTGCGAGGGCGCGGTGTTCGTCGCTGCCGATGGTCTTGATGAACCGGCGATCGGTCAGCGGCCGTTCGAACAGGCCCAGTTCGAACTTCTTCGTCAGGATGCGCCGGTTCGCGTCGTCGATCCGTGCCTGCGTGACCCGTCCGGCGAGGACTTCGGCCTTCAGCGTGTCCATGAACTTCTGGTACTCGAAGGGAACCATGACCATGTCGATGCCGGCGTTGATCGACGCGGTGACCTCGGCCGGGGTGAAGCCGGGTTGGCGGTCGATCTGGTCGATGCCGTTGTAGTCCGAGATCACGATGCCGGAGAACTTGAGTTCGCCCTTGAGCACGTCGTTGATCAGGTAGGAACCGGCGTGCATCTTGAGGCCGTTCCAGCTGCTGTAGGAGATCATCACCGAACCGACCCCGCGGCGGACTGCCTCGCGGAACGGCGGCAGGTGCACCGCGCGGAGTTCGGCTTCGCTGATGTCGGTCTCGCCCTGATCGTCGCCGCCGGTCGTGCCGCCGTCGCCGATGTAGTGCTTGGCGGTCGCGAGGACCGAGCCCGGCGCGGACAGCGAACGGCCCTGCAGGCCGTCGATGGCCGTCGTCATCGCGGAGGCGATTTCCGGCACCTCGCCGAAGGATTCGTACGTCCGGCCCCACCGGTCGTTGCGCGCGACGCACAGGCACGGCGCGAAGTTCCAGTCGATCCCGGTGCCCGACACCTCTTCGGCGGTCGCGCGGCCGATCTTCTCGACCAGTCCGGGATCGCGCGTGGCGCCGAGGCCGATGTTGTGCGGGAAGACGGTGGCGCCGTACAGCCCGTTGTGGCCGTGGACGGCGTCGACGCCGTAGATCAGCGGGATGCCGAGCCGGGTGGCGAGCGCTTCCTTCTGGAAGCCGTCGTACATGTCGGCCCAGGTGACCGCGTTGTTCGGGGTCGGCTGGGAGCTGCCGCCGGAGAGCAGCGAGCCGAGCATTCCCTTGGTGACGTCGCCGGGCGCCTTGATGCCGAGGCGTTCGGCCTGCGTCATCTGGCCGATCTTCTCGTCGAGGGTCATCCGCGAAAGCAGATCGGCGACGCGGACCTTCACCGGCCGCCAGGCGTCCCGGTAAGCGGGGCCGTTTCCGGCCAGTGCCGGGGTGTGCGACCCCAGCACGAGCGCGGCGGTCAGTATCCCCAGGGTGAATCTCCGCATCCGGGTCCTCCTCGACACACGGGCGTAAGTTCAAGGCTTGAATTAACGCATGTTGAAGCTTCCATGGTCTAGACCTGCGAAAAAGACGGTTCCCGCTGACCGACATCGGCCCGGATCGATAACCTGGGGATTATGGAACTGCGGGATATCGAGATCTTCCTGGCGCTGGCCGACGAACTGCATTTCGGCCGCACCGCGGAGCGGCTGCACGTCTCGCAGGCACGGGTGAGCCAGTCGATCAAACAGGTCGAGCACCGGATCGGCGCGCCGCTGTTCGCCCGCACCAGCAGGCGGGTCCGGCTCACGCCGATCGGCGAACGGCTGCGGGACGATCTCGGCCCCGCCTACCGCGCGTTGCACGAAGGCATCGATCGCGCGATCGCCGCCGGACGAGGGATCGGCGGTGTGCTGCGGCTGGGCTTCGAGGCGCCCGGCGTCGCCGATCTGACCGAAGGACTGCTCGACCGTTTCCGGCGGCGCTACCCGGAAACGGAACTACTCATCCGGGAAGCCGATTTCGCCGATCCGTTCGCGATGTTGCGCTCCGGCGAGATCGACGTCCTGGTGACCCTGCTCCCGGCCGACGAACCCGAGCTCACCACCGGACCGGCCGTCTACACCGAACCGATGGTGCTCGCGGTGTCGTCGAAACACCCTTTCGCGCGAAGGAAGTCAGTCACCCTGGACGACCTCGCCCGCGACACCGTCCTCCGCGCGGCGCATCCGCCGGAGCCGTACTGGATCGAAGAACCGCGGCAATGGCTGACGCCGGCCGGGCACCCCGTGAAGCGTGGCAAGCCCTTCGCGACGTTTCAGGAACTGCTCGCCGCGATCGCCACCGGCGCCGGTATCTGCCCGCTCGCCGCACACGCGCGCGAGTACTTCAGCCACCCGCGAATCCGCTTCGTGCCCTTCGCCGGTTCACCCGACGTCGAGTGGGGACTCGTCTGGCCGCGCTCCGCCGAGACAGCCCGCGTACAGGCCTTCGCGGCCGTCGCCTCCGCTTTGCTCCCCTGACTCCCGCATTTCGTCCTCTAAATGCGGTCCTTGCGCCCCGCAACCACCGCATTTAGAGGACGAAACGCGGTAGTTGCGTGCTAGCCGACGACCTTCTCGACCCAGTTCTGCTCCAGCTTCACGACCTGACCGTTCGCGGTCACGGTCGGCGTCCCGAAACCGGGGCCCTGGCCGAAGTCCTGCTGCAGCGACGGATCGGTGGAGATCTTCTTGTACGCGTCCTGGATCTGCTGCTCGTAGGCGCCGGTGTTGATCGCCAGCGCGAAGCCCGGGTCGGTGATGCCGACGTCCTGCCCGAGCTTGATCAGCTGCGCCTTGTCGAACCCGCGCGCGCCCTCCTGCGGCTGGTCCTTGAACAGCGCGTCGTGGAAGGCGAGGAACTTGCCCGCGTCGGCCGCGGCGAGCGCGGCGTTGGCCGAGTCCAGCGAGTAGCCCGGCGGGTCGGAACGCTGGTTGAGCATCGGCAGCATGTGGTACCGGACCTGCAGGGTTCCGTTGTTCACCTGCTCGTGGATCTGGTCCTTGAACGACTCTTCGAACTGCTTGCAGACCGGGCACAAGAAGTCGGCGTAGACGTCGATGGTCTTCTTCGCCTCGGGCTTGCCGGCGGTCACGGCGGCTCCGTCGCGCTTCTCGACGACACCGGGTCCCCAGGTGCCCGACTGCGCCGCGATCACCTTGCCCTCGGTGGTGTCCTTGCTGGACGTCGTCCAGATCACGCCACCGATCACCAGCGCGGCGAGCACGACCACCGCGACGGTGATCGCGACGACCTTCTTCTTGTCGCCGCCCGCGACGCCCCTGGCCTGCGCCACCGAACGCGCCGCCGTCTGCTGCTGCTTGCGTTTCCGAGCGTTGCGCTCAGCTCCACCCACGATTATTCGTTCCCTTCAGCGATACCCACATAGTCGTCGTCGGCGGGGGCCCCGGAGTTCCCGAGCCAGCCGTCCACCGACAGCCAGGTCCGCGGCCGCACGATCAGCCAGACCCCGAGCAAGGCGAACCCGAGGTCCCTGGCGATCTCCTGCGGATACTGCGTCTGATCCGCGGCGATCTGACCGCCGCCGCCGAAGCAACCGCAATCGATGCTCAGCCCCCGCGCCCATGATTGGGCGATGGCGGCGATGAGCACCGCGAGCAGCAGCACCGACAGCACCGAAACCCAGCGGGTCACGAACCCGGCGAGCAGGAGCAGGCCGAGCGCCAATTCGACGATCGGCATCCCGATCGCGACCGGGCGCACGAACCCGTCCGGCAGGACATCGAAGGCCTGCACCGCGATGTAGGTCTGCCCCGGATCGCTGATCTTCAGCGCTCCGGAAACCAACCAGACGGCGGCCAGTCCGAGCCGGGCGAGTGTGCCCACGGCGTCGAGTACGACTTGGGGCGGTCTACGCACGGGCATAGGCTAGCCGTCAACCCTGAGAACAACGTGAGGCGGCGGACGGAGGCACCCGATGAGGGGACGCGCTCTGCTGGCGACCTGCTTGATGCTGGTCACAGCGGCGGCGGCCTGCGGCAAAGAGGCCGGCCCGTCGGATTCCCTCGTCGCGCGCGCCGTCGCGTTCAACGAACTCACCATCGGTATCCGCTTCGACCAGCCGGGAATCTCCGAGCAGACCGTCGACGGCCGGTACGTCGGATTCGACGTCGACGTGGCGAAGTACATCGCCGGCGAATTGGGTGTCGACGAGGATCACATCACCTGGCACGACAGCAGGCCGTCGTCACGCGAGACGGACATCACCTCCGGGATCACGGATCTGATGGTGGCGACCTACTCGATCACCGAAAAACGCAAACAGGCCGTCGCCTTCGCCGGACCTTATTTCGACACCGGCCAGGACCTGCTCGTCCGCCTCCGGTCGACCGACATCACCGGCCCCGAGAACCTCAACGGCCGCAAGCTGTGCGCCGTGGGCGGCACCACGTCGGCCGAGCAGGTGCGGGACAAGTTCGCCCAGGCCGTCCAGCTCATCGAGTACCCGCGCTACCAGGACTGCGTCACGGCGCTGCTCGCGGGACAGGTGGACGCGGTGACCACCGACGACGTCATCCTGGCCGGTTACGTGGCGCAGAACCCGGAGTTGCTGAGGGTCGTCGGCAAGCCGTTCTCGAAGGAGAAATACGGCGTCGGCCTGCGCAAGGACGACGCCGAGGGGAAGGCGGCGGTGGCCAGGGCCATTCAGAAGATGATCTCGTCCGGGGAATGGCTCGCATCGCTGAACCGCAACATCGGCCCGTCCGGCTACCGGATCCCGCCCCCGCCGCAGGTCACCGAGCAGTGACCCTTCCCGATCTGCCGGTTCGCGCCGTCCTGCCCGAACTCGAAGCCGCGCTCGACGCCCATGGCACCGCTGTCCTCGTCGCGCCCCCGGGAACCGGTAAGACCACCTTGGTCCCGCTCGCGCTGGACAACGGTGAAGGCCGGGTGATCGTCGCCGAACCGAGGCGGCTGGCCGCGCGCGCCGCGGCGGCGCGGATGGCGTCGCTGCTGGGGGAACGGGTCGGTGAGACGGTCGGCTACTCGGTACGCGGAGACCGGAAGGTGTCTTCTTCGACGCGGATCGAAGTGGTCACCTCGGGGCTGCTGGTCCGGCGGGTGCAAAGCGACCCCGAGTTGGCCGGGGTTTCGACCGTCCTGCTCGACGAATGCCACGAACGCCATCTCGACGCGGATCTGCTGCTCGCGCTGCTCCTGGACGTCCGCGCCGGCTTGCGGGACGACCTGCGCCTGCTCGCGACGTCCGCCACCGTGGCCGCCGGTCGGCTGGCGGCGCTGCTCGGCGACGCGCCGGTGATCACCGCTGAGGCCCGGACCTATCCGGTCGACGTCTCGTACTCCCCGCCCGTGCGCGGCGAGCGGATCGAGGCGACCGTGGTCCGGGCGATCCACAAAGCACTGTCCGAAGGGGACGGTGACGTGCTCGCCTTCCTGCCGGGTGCGGGCGAGATCGCCAGGGTGAGCGGGCTGCTCAACGGCCTGGACGCCGACGTGCTGCCCCTGCACGGACGGCTTTCGGCGGCGAGCCAGGACGACGCGCTGCGCCCGCGCGCCCGTCGCCGGGTGGTGCTCTCGACGTCGGTCGCCGAGTCCAGCCTGACCGTGCCGGGTGTGCGCGCGGTGGTGGATTGCGGGCTCTCCCGGGTGCCCCGCGTCGATCACCGGCGTGGCCTGCCGGGGCTGGCGACGGTCCGGGTTTCGGCCGCGGTCGCGGAACAGCGCGCCGGCCGCGCCGGACGAGAAGCACCCGGACGCGCTTACCGGTGCTGGGCGGCGCATGAGCAGGGTTCCCTGCCGTCGTATCCCGAACCCGAGATCAGGACGGCCGAACTGGCGCGGTTCGCGCTCGAACTCGCGTGCTGGTCCACCCCGGACGGTTCCGGCCTCGCCTGGTGGGATCCGCCCGGCGAAGGTGCGCTGGCCGCCGGTCGCGCGCTGCTGGTCACGCTCGGGGCGACCGCGGAAGACGGGACGGTGACCGAACGCGGCCGGAAGATGGCCGGGCTGGGCCTGCATCCGCGGCTCGCGCGGGCGTTGCTCGACGGCGCGGCGCGGACCAATGCGCGTTCGGCGGCCGAGGTCGTCGCACTGCTGGACAGCGGTGGCACGCTGACCGATCTCGAAGCCGAACTGCGGCGGGTGCGGGGCGACGACCGCTGGAAGTCCGACGTGCGGCGGCTTTCCAAACTGGTGCCCGACGGCGGCGGTGCGGCGGATCCGGCGCTGGTCGTGGCGCTGGCGCATCCCGAACGGCTCGCGCGACGACGTTCCGCGGGTACACCGGTGTATCTGATGGCGAGCGGAACGGCGGCGGAACTGCCGCGCGGCAGCGGGCTGGCCGACGTCGAATGGCTGGCGGTGGCCGAAGCGACCCGGGATCCCGGCCGCGCGCAGGGCATCATCCGGCTGGCCGCACCCGCGGACGAAGACCTCGCGGTGCGCGCGGCGCCGAATCTGGTGTCTTCGCAAGACGAGGTGCACTGGTCTTCGGGTGACGTCGTGGCGCGTTCCGTGCGGCGGCTCGGGGCGATCGTGCTGTCGGAGAAGCCGTTGCGCTCGCCCGCGCCGGACGCGATCCGCGCCGCGCTGCTGGACGGTTTGCGCACCGAGGGGCTCGGCCTGCTGCGGTGGTCCGAAGACGGGCGACGGCTGCGCGAACGGCTGTCCTTCCTGCACCGGGTGCTGGGCTCACCTTGGCCCGCGGTCTCCGACGCCGCTTTGCTGTCTACTTTGGACACTTGGCTGGATCTCGGCTCGGCGCGGCGGCGATCGGACCTGGCTTCGCTGGACGCGGGGGCCGCGTTACGCGGGCTGTTGCCGTGGCCCGAAGCGTCGCGTTTGGACGAACTGGCGCCGGACCGGCTGGAGGTACCGTCGGGTTCGCGGCTCCGGGTCGACTACTCGGGCGAGCAACCGGTGCTGGCCGTGAAACTACAGGAGACCTTCGGCTGGCTCGCGACGCCGGAACTGGCCGGCGTGCCCGTCGTCCTGCACCTGCTCTCCCCCGCCGGACGGCCGGCCGCGGTCACCGCCGATCTGGAGTCGTTCTGGCGCACCGGTTACGCGGCCGTGCGCGCCGATCTCCGCGGGCGGTATCCGAAGCATCCGTGGCCGGAAGACCCGCTGAGCGCTGCGCCCACCCGGCGGACCACCCAGCGCCGGATGTCATGAAAGGGCCGTTCAGGACGTTTTTCGTCCTGAACGGCCCTTTCATGACATCCGGCAGCCCGCCCCCGTCAGTCCATCAGCTGGTGCTGAGGCCGCGTCGGCAGCTGTGACGCCAGCTCCTCGTCGTCCTCACGCTCGTTCAGCCCGAGTTGCACCGCGCTCCGGATCTGCTCCCGGTTCTCCCGCACCACATGCGCGAAGAACTCGTCGATCCGCGGGTCCGTCAGCACTTCGAGGATCACGCGCATCGCGGTGTCGATCACCGATCGCACCACCTCGTCGTGGAACGGCAGCTTCGAAAGCCGTCCCGCCTGCGGGTCGTTCTTGAGTTTCTCGGCGATGATCCCGCGCAGCAGCGTCTGGTTCTCGCCGAGTGAGCGCGCGAGGTTCTGCGGGTAGTTCCCGGTTTCCAGTACCTTGACGACCTCGTCGAGCACCGCGATCGTGATCGGCTTCTTGATCGCCAGCACGATCGGCCGCGAAAGCCGTTCGACCAGCCGCTGCGTGAACCGTTCCCCGAAGGCGCGGTCGGCCGTGCGCGCGAGCCGGACGAGCACGACCAGGATCCGCAGCAGCCGGAACCCGCGCAGCGCCGGATGCGCGATGGGGATCATGCCGAGGATCTCGTACCAGTTGCGCAGCGGGAACCATTTCTCCCAGCCGTGGCGCCGCCACCGCCACAGGAATTCCAGCGCGAAGATCCCGCACACCGTCGTGTCGATGATGAAGACGGTGTGCGCCGTCTCCTCCGAATGCGGGAAGAACGTCACGTAGACGAGCAACCCGACGGAGAACACGGCGAGAACGAGCATCACCAGGTCGAGCGGATTCACGCGCCGTTGTTCGCGGGTGGTCATGGCGCCGATTCTGCCTTTCCGCCGTGACTCGTGCCGAGCGGCACCTGCCGAAAGTAAGGGGTGACCGATGACTTCGGGGCAATGTCCGCGAGTGCCCTCTCGCTGAAGACTTGCACAACACGAAGGAGGACGCGGATGATCACGCTTCGAGGACTCACGAAGCGCTATGGCGAGAAGACGGTGGTCGACGGGCTGACCTTCGCCGTCGAGCCGGGCAAGGTGACCGGTTTCCTCGGTCCCAACGGCGCGGGCAAGTCGACGACCATGCGGATGACGCTCGGCCTCGACGCGCCGAGCGCGGGCGAGGTCCACATCGACGGCAGGAAGTACGCGGACCTGCGGCATCCGCTGCGTGAGGTCGGCGCGCTGCTGGAGGCCAAGGCGCTGCACCCCGGCCGGAGCGCGGGCAAGCACCTCCTGGCGATGGCGCGCAGCAACGGGATCCCGGATACCCGGGTGGACGAGGTGCTCGCGACGGTCGGGCTCACCGACGTCGCGGGCAAACGCGCCGGGACGTTCTCCCTCGGCATGGGGCAGCGGCTCGGCATCGCCGGAGCGCTGCTGGGCGATCCGCGGGTGCTGATGTTCGACGAGCCGGTCAACGGCCTCGACCCCGACGGCGTCCGCTGGGTGCGGCAGCTGATGCGGTCGCTCGCGGCGGAGGGCCGCACGGTGTTCGTGTCGAGCCATCTGATGAGCGAAATGCAGCTGACCGCGGACAGGCTGGTCATCATCGGCAAGGGAAAGCTGCTCGCCGACGCCCCGGTCGACGAATTCATCGCGGGCAATTCGCGGGCGTCGGTCGCGGTGCGGGTGCCCGTTCCCGCCGAACTGCGGGCGCTCGAACAACGTCTGCGCGCGCTCGGCGCGATCACCGAAACCGACCGGGACGAACTGATCGTGCACGACCTGCCCGTCCACCTCGTCGGCGACACCGTGCACGAACTCGGGATCCGCGTGCACGAACTGACCGAGCGGACCGCATCACTCGAACAGGCCTACATGGAACTGACCGCGTCGTCGGTCGAATACGGAACGGGAGTCGCGGCATGAAGTCACTCGTGGTGATGGCGGCGGTGATCGCCGGTCTGCTGGGGGTACCGGCGACCGCGTCGGCGGCGGCCGCACCTGATCTGTCGTTGCCCGCGCCGGCGGCGGCCGCACCTGATCTGTCGTTGCCCGCGCCGGGCGGCCCGCTCCCGATCGGGCTGCGCACGCTGCATCTCACCGATCAGCAGCGCGCCGACCCTTGGGTGCCCGAAAAGCGGCGTGAGCTGATGGTCAACGTCTGGTATCCGGCCGTCCCGATCGGGCGCACGTCGTTGTACATGACCGAAGCGGAGTCCGCGGCGGCGGTGGCCGGGCGGAAACTCGATCTGCCGCCGGACGCGCTGAGCAAGATCCGGGTCCACTCGCGGGAGAACGCGCCTTCCCTGCCGGGGCGGCGTCCGCTGGTGGTGCTGTCGCCGGGGGCAGGCAACAACCGGATCACCCTGACCTCGGTGGCGGAACACCTTGCCTCACAGGGTTTCGTGGTCGCCGGGATCGACCACGCCTACGAAGCGTGGGCGACCGAGTTCCCCGACGGGCTGCGTCAGTGTGTCGCTTGTGGACGGCAGCCTGACCCTTGGCCCACCGCGATCGCGAACCGCGCGATCGACACGTCGTTCGTCGTCGACACCCTGCTCAAGGACCGGCGCTGGTCGATCGACGCCGGGAAGATCGGGATGGCCGGTCACTCGGCAGGTGGTTCGGCGACCGCCGCCGCGATGGTCACGGACCGGCGGATCAAGGCGGGCGTGGACGTCGACGGCCCGTTCTTCGGCACCGTCTCCCTCGACCGGCCGTTCCTGCTGCTGACCAGCCCGACCGGCGAGAAGTACTACGGAGCCTCTTGGGAGGAGACCTGGCCGCGGCTCACCGGGCCGAAGAAGCGGGACCTCGTCGAAAACAGCGGCCATTCGTCGGTGACCGACGCGGCGATCCTGATCGACCAGCTCGGTCTGCGAACGCACCTGCCGCCGACCGAGGTCGAGAACCAATACGGCTCGATCGACTCGGGGAAGGCGCTGGAGTTCTTCCGCGGCGAGCTGACAGGATTCTTCAAGAAGTGGAGCGCGCGATGAACGCGATCTCTTCGGAATGGACGAAGTTCTGGTCGGTCCGGTCGACCTGGTGGTGCCTGATCGCCGGTGTGCTGTTGATGCTCGCCTACTCCGGCGCGGTGGGCCTGGCCGCGAACGCGGGCGTCGAACGCTCGATGGCCCCGCACGCCGTGGTCACCGGGGCGGCTTTCTACCTCACGCAGTTCGCCGTGGTCGCGCTGGCGACGCTGTTCGTCACGAGCGAATACGCCAGCGGCAGCATCCGCTCGACCTTGCAGTGGGTCCCGGTGCGGAACCGGGTCCTCGCCGCGAAATCGGCCGTGCTGCTGCCGGTGTTGTTCGGCTACGGCGTCCTGAACACGCTCGCCGGCGTGGCGCTCTCGGCGCCGCTGATCCCGGCACAGGACTCGTCGGTGGGCGAGGTCCTCGCGACCTCGGCGGGCATGGGCGGCTACTTCGCGCTACTGGGCTTGCTGTGCCTCGGTCTGGGGACGGCGCTGCGGAGCACGGCAGGGACGATCGTGACCGTGTTCGTGCTGCTGGTGATGATCCCGATGTTCGCCGGGTCGCTGGGCGGCGAAGACGCCGTGAACTACTTCCCCGGCTTCGCGGGCGTCAACGCGATGCTCAATACCGGGGAGCCGAACCCGGTCTTCGGCGGCGTCGCGCCCTACGCGCGCTGGGTCGGCATCGCGCTCTGTACGGCGTGGGCGGCGGCCGGGCTCGCCGCCGGTTCCACCGTCCTGCGGCGCCGCGACGCCTGAGGGAGAGCAAGGGACCTTTGCTCTCGCTTGTCTCAACGTCGAGAGAAGCGACAGCAAAGGTCCCCTGCTCCCTGTCGCACCAAAACCGCAGGTCAGCGCCCCGAGCGATAGCAAAGGTCCCCTGCTACCCCGCGACCCCGAGCCCCGCCAGCACCTCCCGCGCCCCTTCCGTCAGCTCCGCGAGCCCCGGCGGCCGCAGCGAGCCGGTCCCGGCCAGCGCGTCGAAGATCGTCCCGTCCAGCCACGCGACGAGCACCCGCGCGTGCCGCTCCGGCTCGGCCGATCCGCGGTCGGCCAGCACCTCGGCACACCGCCGCCGGATCACCAGCCCGCCGCGGTCGTAGGCCTCGCGCAACTCCGGCCGCCGCGTCGCCTCCAGCGCGAACTCGTACCGCGCGAGCATCCGCGTCCGCCCGCTCGTGATCGCCGCGTGCACGAACCCCGCCACGTACTCGGCCAGCCGACCGGGCGGCGGTTCGAGGGTGACGTCGTCGAGTTCGACCATCCGCGAGATCGCCAGCTCAAGCAGAGCCGCCCGCGTCCGCGCGTAATACGACGTCGACCCCGACGGCAGCCCGGCGAACCGGTCGACCGCGCGATGCGTCAGCCCTCGCATCCCTTCGGCCGCGATCACCTCGATGGCCGCGTCCCCGATCGTCGCCTTTCGCACTCTACAAGTGTAGTAGTACTCTACACATGTAGAGGAGGTCGACATGCGCAAAGCGATCGTGGTCGGCGGAGGAATCGGCGGACTGACCGCGGCCATCGGGCTGCACGGCATCGGCTGGGAGGTCACCGTCCTGGAACGGGCGCCGGAACTCACCGCGGTCGGCGCCGGCATCTCCTTGTGGCCGAACGCCCTGCGCTCACTCGAAACGCTGGACGTCCACCTCGGCACCCTGCGGGAACAGTCGTCGGGCGGCCTCCACGACCGCGAAGGCCGCCGCATCACCCGGTGGGACGCCGAGGCGTTCCGCCGTCATCACGGCCGTCCGCTCGCCGCCATCCACCGCGCAGACCTCATCGGCGCGCTCCGCGACGCCCTGCCCGCCGGTTGCCTCCGCACCGGCACCGAGGTCAGCGGCCTCGACGAGCTCGACGCGGACGTCATCGTCGCCGCCGACGGCATCCACAGCACAGCACGCGCACAACTCTGGCCGCGGCATCCCGAGCCGGTCTACAGCGGCAGCACCGCCTTCCGCGCGGTGACCGCGCTGCCCCGCCCGGCCGAGCTCAGCACGAGCTGGGACGACGGCGCCGAGATCGGCGTCATCCCGTTGCACGACGACCGCGTCTATTGGTGGGCGAGCTACGTCGCCGAAGCGGGAATCCGGCACGAAGACCCGAAGTCGTATCTGAGGAACCGCTTCGGCGGCTGGCACGCACCCATTCCCGAGCTCATCGACGCGACAGAGCCCGAAGCGCTGCTCCACCACGACCTCTACCTGCTCGGCACTCCCCTGCCCTCTTACGTGAAAGGCCGCGTCGCCCTCCTCGGCGACGCGGCCCACGCGATGCCGCCGTTCCTCGGCCAGGGCGGCTGTCAGGCGATCGAAGACGCCGTCGTCCTCGCCGCCGCGCTCAGTACCACCGAAGACATCGAAACGGCGCTGAAGAGCTACGACGAACAGCGCCGCCCGCGCAGCCAGGGCGTCGTCAAGGCCTCGGTCCAGGCCGGGAAAGTCGGGCCGCAGCTGCGCAATCCGCTCGCCGTGGCCGTCCGCAACAGCGTGTTCCGCCTGCTCCCCGGCGCGCTCACCGCCCGTATCGGCGCCGGTGTCAGCGGCTGGATTCCTCCCGTTCCCCGCCGACCAGTCCCGCCTCGTACGCCGTGATCGCCGCCTGCACCCGGTTCCGGGCACCGAGCCGGTTGAGGATCGTGCTCACATAAGCCTTCACCGTGCCCTCGACGACGAAAAGTTTCGCCGCGATGTCCGCATTGGACAGTCCGGAACCCAGCAGCGCCAGCACTTCCTGCTCGCGTGGCGTCAGCTTGCCGACCAGTGCCTTCGCTTCTTCGGCACGGGACACCTGATTTCCGGAGAACCGGGCGATGACCCGCTGCGCGACCTTCGGCGAGAGGAAGGCAGCTCCGCCGGCGACGGCGTGGATCCCGGCGAGCAGTTCGCGGGGATCACCGGATTTCAACAGGAATCCGCTGGCGCCGAGACCCAGCGCGCGCTCGATGTAGGCGTCTTCGCCGAACGTGGTCAGCATGATCACGCCGATCTCCGGCAGCAGACGCCGGATCTCCTCGGCGGCCTTGAGCCCGTCCATGACCGGCATCCGGATGTCCAGCAGCACGACATCCGGCCTGGTCGCGCGTGCCTGCTCGACGGCGGCACTGCCGTTCTCGGCCTCCGCGACCACTTCGATCCCGGCGTCCGCCGCCAGGATCGCCGACACCCCGGCGCGGATCATCGCCTCGTCATCGGCCAGCACCACCCGGATCATCCGGGTTCCCCCTTTGCTCGTCTTCACTGATCATGTCCTTCGCCACGAGTTTGCCGTCGGCGAAGCACAGCCGGTAGGCCTCGTAGTTCAAGTTGAACACGGTGCGCTCGGTGCCGTAGTACTCGCAGGTCGCTCCGGCGGGCACCGGCGGTTCCACCGTCCGTGGCCTCGCGATCCGCTGGTTCCCTGGCAGGACGGACGCGAGCTCCGCCCGCGTCTGGCCCAGCCGGATGCGGTCGTAGTCGCCGCCGGGCAGGACGGAGCGGTACCACTGGACGAGGAACACGGCGCCGCTGATCGCGACCACCACGCCGAAGAGCCCGATCGGCACGACGATCGCCTGGATCAGGCTGCGCCGGACGTCCCGCCGGGCGCGTTCCAGTTCCCTGGCCGAAATCGACTGCCCCACCTCGGCGTCCATCGCCGCCTGGCTCTCCGGCGATTCCTCCGACGGCGCCGCGTCGTGCGGCAAAGTCGCGCTGACCTCGAATCCGCCGTCGTGGGGTCCGGCCCGCAAGGTCCCGCCGACCAGCCGGACCCGCTCGCGAAGGCCGATCAGCCCGCGCTTGCCCGAGGTCCTGCCCGGCAGCGGTCCCGCGGGTGGCGCGGCGTTGGTGACCACGACGTCCGTCCGTCCCTCCGAACGCACGACCCGGACGGTGACGGCCGCGCCCGGCGCGTGTTTCACCACGTTCGTGACCGATTCCTGCACCACGCGATACGCGGCGCGGTCGACCATCCGCGGTTCACCGTCCACCGGGCCGTCCACGGAGGAGTCGATCAGCACGCCCGACGCCCTGGCGCGGTCGAGCAGGTCGTCGATGCTCTCGTCCACCGGTTCGGTCGGCGCGTCGTCCTCGCGCAGGACGCCGATGATCTCGCGCAGCCGTTCGGTCGCGGTCGCGGCGCTCTGCCGCAGCTCGCCCGCGGCCTGGCGCTGAGGCTCGTCGAGCCCGCCCGCGACCTCCAGCGCCGCCGCGCGCACCGCGATGAGGCTCAGCTCGTGGCCCAGCGAGTCGTGCATGTCGCTGGCGATCCGGGTGCGCTCGCGCAGCCTCGCGCGGTCGGCGACGAGCCGCTGACGGCTCTCCATCTCCTCGGCGCGGCGCCAGCCGTCGCGCGCCATGTCCTCGCGCTGCCTGATGTAGCGGCCCATCAGCCACGGCGTCACCGACGCGAAGACCAGGACACCGAGCAGGGCGCCCCAGGACGCGAACCCGTCCCTGCTCCACACCAGCGCGACAGGGACCGCGATCAGGGAAACGACGACGAAGAGGCGCAGCATCGGCTTCGCGACCGGCTGCCGGTAGCCGGCGAGGTAGCTCACCGCGACCAGGACGAACCCTTCCCAGATCGGCACCCGGCCGCCGAAGCTGCCCATGACGACGAAACCGGCGACCATCGCGATGGCGAGCGAGACCAGCGGATACCGGCGCGACACCGCGACCGCGGCGGTCGTCGCGATGAGCCCGGCGAGCAGTTCCCAGGACCTCGTGCTGGATCCGGCGTCGATGACCACCCAGCCGCAGAGCCCGAGCCACAGGGCGACGTCCATGATCAGCCGTCGCCCGCGCCGCACCGGCTCTTCCGCGTCCTTCACAGGCCTGGACGCTACAAGTCGTGCCGAGCCGTCCGCCATGGACGAAAGTAAAGGTCCCCCGATCATCCGGTCTCCGCCGGATTCATGAGGCATGATGATCGACCATGGCCGAGCGCACACTCACCGGCCAGCTAGGCGGTCCTGTCCCGGCAGGCATCGAAGCGCTGGCCGACAACGAAAAACAGGACCTCTCCGACGCGCTGCGCGAAGCGCGGCACCGTCAGGCCAAGGCATTGGCCGAAGCGGGCGAAGAGGGCCTGAAGTACGTACCCGCCCTTCTGCGCGGCACCATCCGCAAGGTGGTGGGCCTGTGACCACCGAAAACTTCGCATCGCAGGCGGAGATCCTCAAACTCGCCCGTGTCCTCGGCACCGCTCCTGATCGACTGTCCTACCTGGAGAACGTGGACGCGGCGGAGCTCCAGGCGTTCCGCGAGCAGGTCACGGACACGCTGTTCGACGCCAATCTCGCCGCCCTGGAGCGGATGGCGATGGCGAGCAAGCTCGTCCCGAGCCCGATCCTCGCGAAGATCGCCGAGAAGGTCTTCGGCCCGCTTCTGTGCGCGCGGATCGCCGGGCTCGTGGACGTCTCCCGCGGCGTCGACGTCGCGAAGCGCCTGAAGCCGCAGTTCCTGTCCGACGTCGCGGCCGAACTGGACCCGCGCCGGGCGAGCGCGATCATCGCGCGCATCCCGCTCGACACGGTCGTCGCGGTCGCCGGGGAACTGGTGCGCCGCGAGGACTGGATCACCGTCGGCCGCTTCGTCGGCCACCTGCCCGATCCGACAGTGCGCCGGGCTCTCGGCGTCATCGGCGACGAGGCGCTGATCCGGATCGCGTTCGTCCTCGACGACAAGAGCCGGATCGACCACGTCCTCGGGCTGCTCTCCGAAGCCCGGTTCCGCGGCCTTCTGCAGGTCGCGGCCGCCGACGAGGACCTGTGGGCGCCGGTGCTCGACCTGCTCACCCATCTGAGCGAGAAGCGCGTCGAGCAGTGGTCTCACTTGCTCGACGAACTCCCGTCCGCGCTGCGCGAGCGGGTTCAGGAGACCCTCGACCAGGCCTCCTGACCGCCGGGAGAGCAAGGGACCTTTGCTATCGCTTTGACGCGAAACCGCTGGTCAGAAGCTCCCCGCGCCGCCACACAGCGGCCGTCAGCGGCACCCCGGGCCGGTACGCCAGGTGCGTCGTCGAAGGCGCCTCCAGCACCTGGAGGTCGGCCCGCGCCCCCGGCCGCACGAAGCCCACGTCGTCACGCCGAAGAGCGCGAGCGCCGCCCGCCGTCGCCGACCACACCGCCTCGTCGATCGTCATCCGCATCTGCAGCACCGCGGTCGTGACACAGAACGCCATCGACGTCGTGTACGAGCTGCCCGGATTCGCGTTGCTGGCCAGCGCGACCGTCGCCCCCGCGTCCAGCAGCCGCCGCGCCGGCGCCAACGGCTGCCGGGTCGACAGGTCGCACGCCGGCAACAAGGTCGCGACGGTGTCCGAAGCGGCGAGAGCCTCGACGTCCGCTTCGCCCAGGTACGTGCAGTGGTCGACACTCGCCGCCCCCAGCTCGACGGCGAGCCGCACCCCGGGCCCCTCCCCCAGCTGGTTCCCGTGCACCCGCAGCCCGAGGCCACGCTCCCGCGCCGCCTTCAGCACCCGCCCGGACTGCGCCTCGTCGAACGCGCCGGTCTCGCAGAACACGTCCGCCCACCGCACGAGCGGCGCCACGGCGTCGAGCATCTCGCCGCATACGAGGTCCACATAGGACTCCGCGTCGGCGCCCGGCGGCACCAGATGCGCGCCGAGGAACGTGACCTCGTCGGCCACCTCGGCGGCGATCCGCGCCGAACGCGCCTCGTCCTCGACGTTGAGCCCGTAGCCGGTCTTCGTCTCCAGACAGGTCGTGCCCTGCTTCGCCGCTTCGTCGACGTGACGCCGCAGATTCGCCGCCAGCTGCTCGTCGGACGCCGACCGCGTCGCGTCGACAGTGACCGCGATACCCCCGGCGCTGTAAGCCTTCCCGGCCATCCGCGCCTCGAACTCGGCGGTCCGGTCACCGGCGAACACGAGGTGCGTGTGGCTGTCGACCCAGCCCGGCAGCACCGCCCGGCCGTCGACGTCGATCCGCTCGTCCGCGTCGGGCGCGTCCGCCGCCGAACCGACCCACGCGATCGCTTCGCCGTCGACGACGACCGCCGCGTCGCGGAGCTTGCCCAGCTCGGCGTCGTTCGTCGTGAGCTCGCCGATACCCGTGATCAGGACTGCCACAATGCCTCGATCTCCTTGGCCAAGACCGTTTCCGGCCGGTCGATCAGCTGGTGTACGCCCTCGCGGACGATCTCACGTCCGGCGACGACGACATCCCGGACATCCGTGCCGGACGCGGCGAAGACCACGCCGGACGGCTCGATCCCGGCGGTCCGCACCGAGCCGAGGCCGACTGTGACCAGGTCCGCGCCCGCACCCGGAGCCAGCAGGCCGACCTCGTTCCAGCCGACGGCGCCGTGATCCGTCGCCGCTGTCAGCAGTTCCTCCGCGGTGAACCGGCCGCGCCGCTCACTCGCGAGCCGCTCGTTCAGTTCCAGCGCCCTGGTCTCCTCGAACGCGTCGACGACCGCGTTGCTGTCGCTGCCGACACACAGCCGCACCCCCGCGTCCAGCAGTGTCCGCGCCTGGCCGATCCCGTCACCGAGATCCCGCTCGGTCGTCGGGCAGAAACACGCGCGGCTCCGCGCCCCGCCGAGTTTCCTGACGTCGTCCGGCGTCAGATGCGTCGCGTGCACCGCGGTGAGCCGCTCACCGAGCACTCCGTGGTCGTGGAGCACTCCCGTCGGCGTCCGGCCGTAGGCCGCCAGGCACTGCTCGTTCTCGGCCCGCTGCTCGGAAAGATGGATGTGCAGCGGGCGATCCGCTGGCGTCCCCTTGTCCACTTCGGACAATTGATCTTCGGGAACCGCGCGCACCGAGTGGATCGCGCCGCCCACCCGGAACGTCTCCCCCTCACGCACTTCGCCGACTCGGTGCGCCCAGTTCGCGGCGGAACCGTCGGAAAACCGCCGCTGAACCTCGTCCGGCTCCACCCCGATGCCACCGGCCAGGTAGCACGTGTCGAGCAGAGTGAGCCGGATCCCGGCGTCCGCGGCCGCCTGCCGCAGCGCCTCGCCCATCGCGTTCGGCTCGGCGTAAGACTTTCCGCCCGGCGCGTGGTGCAGGTAGTGGAACTCGCCGACGCTCGTGTACCCGGCCAGCACCATCTCGGCGTAGACCCCGCGCGCCAGGCGGAAGTACGAGTCCGGATCCAGCCGGGACGCGAGCGAGTACATCCGCTCGCGCCACGTCCAGAAGGTCCCGCGGTCGTGATGCGTCCGGCCGCGCAGCGCACGGTGGAACGCGTGCGAGTGCCCGTTGGCGAAGCCCGGCAAGGTCAGTCCACTGAGGACGGTCCCTTCCCGGGGCGCGTTCGCCGTCACGGAAGCGATCTTCCCGCCGTCGACCTCGATCCGGACGGCGTCGGCGATCCCGTCCGGCAACCAGGCCCGCTCACACCAATATGTCGTCATGTCGACAGTTTCTCCAGGATGTCCGCGAGCGCGCGGGCACCGTGGTCGACGTCGTCTGCCTCGGAGAACTCCTCCGGGGAATGGCTGATCCCGGTCGGATTGCGCACGTAGAGCATCCCGGACGGGACGAACCCGGCGAGGATCGCCGCGTCGTGCCCGGCGCCGGTCGGCAGCTCCGGCGGTCCGCCCAGCCAGGTGCCGAGGTCGCGGCGCAGCGCGTCGTCGAAGATCACGTCGTCCGAGTACGACTCCCTGGTCACCTCGACCCGGCAGCCTTCCTGACCAGCGGCTTCTTCGGCCAGCTTCGCGATCTCCGCGACCAGTTCCGGCGTGGCCGTACCCGGCACGCGCGCGTCCAGCCAAAGGTCCACGGTGGACGCGATGACGTTGGTCCCGCCGGGGACCGGCACGAGCCTGCCGACAGTCGCCCTGGCGTCAGACGTCGCCTTCGCCAGCTTCCGCACGGCGAGGACGGTCTCGGCCGCCGGGATCATCGGATCCCGGCGATCCCCGATCAGCGTCGCACCGGCGTGGTTTCCCTGCCCCTGGAAGGAGAATCGCCATCGGCCGTGCGCGATCACCGTGTTGCCGACCGCGATCGGCGAGCCGAGGTCGATCAGTCCGCGCCCCTGCTCGACGTGCAGTTCGAGGAACCGTCCGATCAGCCCGAGGCGCTCGGAGTCCCGGCCGACGCGTTCAGGATCGAGGCCGGATTTCGCCGCCGCTTCCGCGAACGTGACGCCGTCGGGATCGCGCAGTCCGCGCGCCTTGTCCGCGTCGATGGTCCCGGTCAGCAGCCGCGAGCCGAGGCAGGGCACACCGAACCGGCCGCCTTCTTCTTCGGCGAAGACCACCACGGCGAACGGCTTGGCGGGACGGAATCCCTTGTTCTGCAGGATCTCCACCGCGTCGAGCGCGCTCGCGACCCCGAGCGGGCCGTCGAAGGCGCCGCCGCCGGGCACCGAGTCGAGATGGCTCCCGGTGACGACCGCGTCCGGGCCCGGCGTACCCCACCAGGCCCAGATGTTGCCGTTGCGGTCGGTCTCGACGCCGAGTCCCAGCCGTCCGGCACGCTCGACGAACCACGCGCGCAGCTCGATTTCGGCCGCGTCGAAGGCGTGACGGGAGTAGCCGCCACGCTTCGGGTCGCGGCCGACGTCGGAGATCTCCTCCAGCAGCGAGGACGCGGTCACTCGGCGTCCCGCATCGGCACGCGCACGCCACGCTCGTCGGCGACCTCGGCCGCGCGGTCGTAACCGGCGTCGACGTGCCGGATGACGCCCATGCCCGGGTCGTTGGTGAGCACGCGCTCGAGTTTCTGCGCGGCCAGCAGGGTTCCGTCCGCCACGCTGACCTGGCCCGCGTGGATGGAGCGGCCCATGCCGACGCCGCCACCGTGGTGGATCGACACCCAGCTGGCCCCCGAAGAGGTGTTGACCAGCGCGTTCAGCAACGGCCAGTCGGCGATCGCGTCGGAGCCGTCGGCCATGCCCTCGGTCTCGCGGTACGGCGAGGCGACGCTGCCCGAGTCGAGGTGGTCACGGCCGATGACGACCGGCGCCTTCAGCTCGCCGCTGGCGACCATCTCGTTGAAGCGCAGGCCCGCCAGGTGCCGCTCGCCGTAGCCGAGCCAGCAGATCCGCGACGGAAGCCCTTGGAAGGCGACGCGTTCACCGGCGAGGCGGATCCAGCGCGCGAGGGATTCGTTCTCCGGGAACAGTTCCAGCATCGCGCGGTCGGTCGCCGCGATGTCCTCGGGGTCGCCCGACAGCGCCGCCCAGCGGAACGGGCCGTTGCCCTCGCAGAACAGCGGACGGATGTAGGCGGGCACGAAACCCGGGAAGTCGAACGCGCGCTCGCAGCCGCCGAGTTTCGCCTCACCGCGCAGCGAGTTGCCGTAGTCGAAGACCTCGGCGCCCTTGTCGAGGAAGCCGAGCATCGCCTCGACGTGCTCCGCCATCGACTCGCGGGCGCGTTCGGTGAACTCGTCGGGCTTCTTGTCCGCGTAGTCCTGCCACTCGTCGACACCGACGCCCTTGGGCAGATAGGAAAGCGGGTCGTGCGCGGAGGTCTGATCGGTGACGATGTCGACCTCGACACCGCGGCGCAGCAGTTCGGGCAGCACCTCGGCGGCGTTGCCGACGACGCCGACGGACAGCGCGCGCTTCTCCTTCTTGGCGGCTTCCACGCGGCGGATCGCGTCGTCGAGGTCGTCGGCGACCTCGTCGAGGTAGCGGGTCTCGACGCGGCGGTGAGCGCGCTGCGGGTCGCATTCGATGACGAGCGCGACGCCGTCGTTCATCGTGACGGCCAGCGGCTGCGCGCCACCCATGCCGCCGAGACCGGCGGTGACCGTCAGAGTGCCCTTGAGGCTGCCGCCACTGTGCCCATTCAAAGCGAGCTTCTTGGCGACGGCGGCGAAGGTCTCGTACGTGCCCTGCAGGATTCCCTGCGTGCCGATGTAGATCCAGGACCCCGCGGTCATCTGGCCGTACATGGTCAGGCCCTGTGCTTCCAGGCGGCGGAATTCCGGCCACGTCGCCCAGTCGCCGACGAGATTGGAGTTCGCGATGAGCACCCGCGGCGCCCATTCGTGCGTGCGGAACACGCCGACCGGCTTGCCGGACTGGACGAGCAGCGTCTCGTCACTGTCCAAAGTGGTCAGTTCGCGGGTGATCGCGTCGAAGCTGGCCCAGTTGCGGGCGGCCTTGCCGGTGCCGCCGTAGACGACCAGGTCCTCCGGGCGCTCGGCGACCTCGGGGTCGAGGTTGTTGTGGAACATCCGCAGCGCGGCTTCGGTCTGCCAGTTCTTCGCGGTGAGCGTGGTGCCTCGGGCGGCACGGACCGTGCGGGTCATGGGCTCAGACCTCCAGTTGGGCCGCGGCGAGGACGGCACCCGACGCGACGAGTTCTTCGGCGGCCGCGATCTCCGGCGCCAGATGACGGTCGGGGCCGGGGCCCTCGACCTTGGTACGGACGAGATCCCGGACCCGGCCGGTGACCGGCGACGGGACCAGGGGCGCGCGCATGTCGAGCGCCCGCGCGGCGGTGAGCAGTTCGATGGCGAGGACGGTGTTGAGGCCCTCGACGGCCTTGCGCAGCTTGCGCGCGGCGGACCAGCCCATCGAGACGTGGTCCTCCTGCATGGCGCTGCTCGGAATCGAGTCGACCGAGGCAGGCACCGCGAGCCGCTTGAGTTCGCTGACCACGGCCGCCTGCGTGTACTGGGCGATCATGTGGCCGGAGTCGACGCCGGGGTCGAACGCGAGGAAGGGCGGCAAGCCGTGCGAGCGGGCCTTGTCGAGCATCCGGTCGGTGCGGCGCTCGGCGATGCTGGCGACGTCCGCGAGCGGGATGGCGAGGAAGTCGAGCACGTACGCGACCGGGGCGCCGTGGAAGTTGCCGTTCGACTCGACGCGGCCGTCGGACAGCACGACCGGGTTGTCGACCGCGGACCGGAGCTCACGCTCGGCGACGAGTTCGGCATGCGTGAGACTGTCCCGTGCGCCGCCGTGCACCTGGGGCGCGCAGCGGAGGGAGTACGCGTCCTGGACGCGGTTGCAGTCCGGGCCGCGGTGGCTCTCGACGATCTTCGAGTCCTGAAGCGCCGCCCACATCCGCTCGGCGCTCCGGGCCTGCCCGGGGTGCGGACGCAGGGCCTGGAGGTCGGCGGCGAAGGCGCGGTCCGTGCCGAGGAGCGCTTCGACGCTCATCGCCGCGGTGATGTCGGCCGTGTCGAAAAGCTTGCGCAGGTCAGCGGCGGCGAGCAGGAGCATGCCGAGCATGCCGTCGGTCCCGTTCGTGAGGGCGAGCCCCTCCTTTTCTGCGAGAACGACCGGCTCGATCCCGGCGTGCTTCAGCGCGACGCCGGCCTGGACGACTTCGCCGTTGTACGCGACTTCGCCCTCCCCCATCAGCGCGAGCGCGACGGCGGCCAGGGGCGCGAGGTCGCCGGAGCAGCCGAGGGAACCGTACTCGTGGACGAGCGGGGTGATCCCGGCGTTGAGCAGGGCCGCAAGCGCTTGCGCGGTCTGCGGGCGGATACCGGTGTAGCCGCTGGTGAGGGTGCGGAGACGCAGCAGCATCAGCGCGCGCACGACCTCGGTCTCCACGACCGGCCCCGCGCCCGCCGCGTGCGAACGGATCAGCGACCGCTGCAGCGCGGTGCGGCTCTCGAGCGGGATATGCCTGGTGGCGAGCGCACCGAAGCCCGTCGAAACGCCGTACGTCGGCGCTTCGGCGTGGGCGAGGTTGTCGATGTGCTGACGTGTCGCGGCGAGGTTCTTCTCGGCCGCTTCGCTGACCGCGACGGGCGAGTGGTCACGGGCGACCGCGACGACCTGTTCGGGCCGAAGCGGTTCGGACCCCAGAAGTACGGTTTCCGGCATAGCCCCATTGGACAACGCCATGCCCGCTGGCAGGCGGCCCCAACCGGTGGTTGTGTCTGGTATCCAAGACACACCCGGCGGGAGCAAGGGACCTTTGCTGTCGCGGGCGGGAGGGGTGTGTGGAAATAGAGACGTTGAGTGTCCCTGTTCCCGCACACCTCCTACTCCGCGTAGCGGTGCGTACCGACCGTGTGGATTTTGGTGCGTTGGACGCGCGGAAATCCACACAGTCACAGTGCCCACCTGCAGAAAGAGAGCAAGGGACCTTTGCTATCGCTTCTCTCGACGTTGAGAGAAGCGACAGCAAAGGTCCCTTGCTCCCCCCGGGCCGGACGAACAGGAGGTCGGCGTGGGTGAGAGCAGCGAAGTACCGGCGCTCAGGCGCGGCCTCGGCATCCTGCGTGCCCTCGCCGCCCGCCCGGGCCCGGTGTCGGCGGCCGCGATCGCGCGCGAGCTCGGCCTCCCTCGCTCGACGACGTATCACCTGCTCGCCGAACTGGAAGCCGCCGGTTTCGTGACGCACCTGCCCGCCGAGCGCCGGTACGGCCTCGGCATCGCCGCGTTCGAACTCGGCTCGGCCTACCTGCGGCACGACCCGCTGGAACGGCTCGCGGTCCCGCTGCTGCGCAAACTCGCCGATCGGGTGGGCCATACGGCGCACCTCGGCGTGCTGCACGGCAACGAGTCGCTCTACCTGGTCAAAGAGCGCCCCACGCGCCCGGAAACCCTGGTCACCGAGGTCGGCGTCCGGCTTCCGGGCCAGCTCACGGCCTCCGGCAGGGCGATCCTGCGGCATCTGCCGTCGCCCCACGTACGCGCGCTCTTCCCGGCGGCGTCGGCGTTCGTCCTGCGCACCGGCCGCGGCCCGCGCACGCTCGCCGAACTGCGCCGCACGCTGAACGCGGAGGGCAGGCTCGGCTGGGCGGTCGAAGACGGCCACGTGACCGAGGGCTTCGCCTCGGTGGCCTGCCCCGTCTTCGACCACGGCGGACGGCCGATGGCCGCGATCAGCGTGACCCTCCGCCACCTCTGCCCGGGGACCGGAGGCTGCGAGGAAACTTGGCCTGACCTCGCCGAAGAGGTTCGCCGGACAGCGGCCGAACTGACCACCCGGATCGGGGGTCAGGTTCGCTGAACGTGCTCTTTCCGCACTCCTTCGAGACCCAACATCGCCAGCAGTTCAGCACAGTCGAGAGCCCCTGAAGAATGCCCCGCGACCGTGCGCGCCGCCTTGGCGTTCTGCAGGTTGAGGCGGACTTCTTCCTCCGCGCGCACGCTCGCCATCCGGCTGTGGTCGTCCGCGGGATCCGGTCGGCTCGAGTGCCTGGCCCAGGTCATCTGCCACCTTCTTCCGGCCCTCCGGCGACACGGGGTCGTTTCGGAAGAGGGCCATGGTCGGACACTCAGCATGACACCTCACCCGAACAAGATCACCATTGCGGGTGAATCGAGATGAAAACGACCCTGATTTAGCTACTCTCCGTTATTAAGACGATCGTCCAAAGCCTGGTCGGACAGTCACTTCGCGACCGACCTCGACCAGCCTCAGTCCAGGTGCTCGGCGAAGATTCCCACCAATATCCGCCCGGAGTACTTTTCGATCGGCAACGAGAAGTGGACCCGGTCGCAGTTCCAGACCCGTTTACCGTGCCATTCGCACCGATAACGCACGCCTTCGAACTCCACCAGCCGCTGAGCCCAAGCCTGGGGGTTCTTGTGCGTCAGCGTGCTGTCCGGCGAAATAGTGATGCCGTACGTGGAAAATTCCTTGATCACTTTTTTCCGGTCGCCCTGATGGCGGATCAGGGACGAGGCGAAGGAGTCGTTGATCCCGGAGAGGAGATCGATCAGCCACGGGATGACTTCTTCGCGCGCCCCCTTGAACCTGCCGAACGAAAGCGAGTCCGCGAAGAGCAGCTCCGGAAACGCGCGCCCGGCCAGCGCGAAGAACTGCGTCTCGGTGATTCGCTCTCTCCGGAGCACGCCACGCCAGAAATCCGGCAACTGTCCGGGAGCGGTCAGCAAATGGATGTCCAGTTCCGCCGGCGGTGTCTGCCGTTTGACCGTCGTCCAGCCCGCGATCTCCACCTCGGGCGAAGCGACCAGGCACGACATCGCCCGCCCCGCCGAGGCGAGCGCGAGTACGTGACAGAACCCGAACGACCGCTCCGCCGTTGTTCCCCCGACCTCGACTTCCTGAGGCAGGTCATCGTCTTCAGGGGACACCGAATGGCACTTGTCCAGCAAGGTGGCGAGGCGGACACGGGAATCACGGGGCACCCGCGGGTCACGAGTGGTGAACAGTTCGAAAAGCCGGACCGACTCCCAGCACTCCACTTCGTAAGCATGATCCATGAGCGCGACCTGCTTGCCGGTCGTCAACGGATCCAACAGGTCCGCGAGGTCGTCGACGGCGTCGGCCGGATCGAGGTCCGCCCGGCCGCGCCAATCGAGACTGCCTTCGTCCACGACCACGCGATAGCGGTCATCGGCGGCGCCGCGCATGCGCGAGGACCCCCAAGTCGTTCTCGATCTGATCGAAGAAGCCTTCAGGCCAGGCGTCGAGTTCACCTACCTGGTTGACCTGGATCGGTGTCACGCCCGCACGGTCGAAGTAGTGCACGATCATCGCGGCCGAGTCCAGCGCGTGGTCCCGCGCCACCGCCAGCCGGGCGCCGTTCAGCACGTGATCGCTGTGCGTTTCCACGACGACCTGCACTCCGCTGCCCGCGACCTTGGCGAGAAACCGTCCGAGTCGGGATTGACCCGCCGGGTGAAGGTGCGCTTCGGGGTTCTCGATCAGGAGAACGTCGCCCTCGACGGCCAGCAGGCCGCTGACGATGATCGGCAAGGCATAGGACACGCCGAACCCGGTGTTGACCGGGCGGATCATGTCGGCGAACTGGTCGGTCTCCTGGAAGCGGATCGTGCTGGCCATGATGCCGGTGGAGAGCTGGGCGGTGATGCGCACCGGCCGGATGATCTCCGACGCCCATGCCTCGGCCTGAAGCCGCAACTGCGGGCTCGCGACCTGCTGGTGCCGCAACGTCTCGCGCACCGTCGCGCGAGTGCTGACCGACCTGGTCTCCCGCAGTGCGAGCACTTGAGCCGTGAACTCGCCCCGTACGCCGACCCCGATGTGTTCGGGCTCCTCCGCGGACACCGACAGGACGTCCCTGGGCCCCAGCCGTTCCGCGCCCAGGTAGGTGAAGGCGCCCGGCTCGTTGCCGATGCCGGGGGCCGGCCGCTCAGGAAGACGAGTGACGTCCAGGTACAGGGCCTCTTCGTGAGCGGGGACCGAGAAGCCGTAGGTCCAGTCCTCTCCGCCGCCCCCGAAGGAGATCGTGATGTCCGGTGTCGGCGCCGATCCGCTGAGGACATCGGCGGCGGTGCCCAGCGCCAGCTCGTAAGGCCCGTTCAGGCGGACGGCCCGTCCCGGTGAGTTCGACGCCAGACGCGCCAGCAGCAAGGACTGCAAGACGGTGCTCTTGCCGCCGCCGTTCACCCCGGTGAGGATCGTCAGCGGCCGCATCGCCAGCGAAACTTCGCGCAGACACTTGAAATTGACGATGTCCAGCGAGGTGATCATCGGCCGACCCTGGCATCCTCGTCTGCGGCGTTGAAGCGATATCTGACGCGCCGGCGGTCGGCGGTCGAGGACGTGATGGAGTCCAGATAGTCGATATCCGACGTCATACGCTCTCGCGCCGCGGCCACTATCGCGTCCTTCCTTCTCGCGAGATCTCCGGCCTCGTGTCGGGCCATCGCGATGGACCACGTCTCGAACAAGGCCCGGTTGATCGGGCTGCGCCCATGAGCGTGCTTGGCCCATTTCCTGAACGCGTGCTCACCGAAAACCAGATGAGTGTTGGACATGGCCTTGACGAAGGCCGCTTTGAGCCGCTCGACGTCGGTGTCGGCGAACTTGTCGGAGTTGTCCAGCAACTGCGTCGCTCGCATGAGGAAGGTCTCCATCGCCGGATTCCTCATGTAGTCGTCCAGCCCCAGAATGTAGAACGCGGCGAAGCGGAGAGCCATCTCCCTGTCGTTCATTCTGATGTGGTCGGTCAAACCGTTGGTCGCCATCGAGAACTCCGGCGTATGGGTCATCTGCCGGAGGATCTCGCGGCTTCGCGGCTTGCTCATGCAGTGCCGGATCTCCTGGGCGTTGAGCGGTGTGCCGCCGGTGTTGATCCGCTTGAAGATGTCGTACATGACATCGGCGGGCGTCGTCGGATCGATGACGTTGACGACCAGCTGGGTGTTGTTGATCCGGCGCTGCCACTGCATGTCCAATTCGTCGAAACGACGACCGTCGGCGTCATGCAGATATTCGAGGCCGCGAAGCGCGAACTTCGGACCACGCACGAAGGCGTGCAAGGTGGAAAGCCGCTGGAGCCCGTCCACCACGTGAAAGCCACCGTCGGTGTCTTCGGCGAAGTAGAACGCCGGCAAAGGTATCTGAAGCAACAAGGACTCGACGAGCAGGGATTTCTGCTCGGCTCGCCACACCTTCCCCCGCTGGAAGTCGGGGGCGAGTTCCAAGGCGCCCTCGTCGATCTGATCCAGAATGTTGCGGAGCGAGAAAGCGCTGGTCGTCACCCGAATGTGCTCGGGATTCCAAGGGCGTTCGATCTTCGCCCCGTCCGCGCTGGTCTGCTCGACCTCCACCCCCGTGGCCCGGCCCTCGAAAACGTCTTCGACGACATCTGGAGCCAGCTGGGCACTCTCCGAAACCATGACGGCGATCCTACGGGCCGGACGGCCGCCCCACCTCCGACCAGCCACGCGGCTCCCGGGCCCCGGCAACGAAAACGGCGAGTGCTCTGTCGAGCACTCGCCGTTCGTCCAGTGGAGGTGCCGGGAATTGAACCCGGGTCCTCTGGCGTATCACCAGGGCTTCTCCGTGCGCAGTCCGCTATGTCTCTACTTGGCCCCTTCAGTCACGCGAACAAGCTGAAGTGACGAGCCCAGCCACTGTTTGATTCCCAACCACACCCCGTAGCCGAGTGTGGCGGTAAGCCTCCTAGCTGATGCCGGTGACCGGGTCGGAGGCGACCCCGGACCGACAGAGTTGCTCTACTGCTTAGGCAGCAAGAGCGAACTCGCGCTGGCTCTTAGGCTCGGCGCTTATTGGTTTGCGATGACGCTTACGGTGGTCTCTCGCCTGCACCGGCACGCTTCTCCTGATTCAACGTCCAAAGTCGAAACCGTTCACCCCCTTGGTGGGACACAACCTGTACATCATAACGCGGCGGGCAACCGGATTGATCCCGCAGGTGGGGCTAGCCCCACCTGGGAGATGCCCGTGAGCACCATGTCGGCGGGCGCCCGCGAGCGCGATGCTTGTCTCCTCGACCAGGAGAGGAGCACGACCATGAGTTCGCTGGCGGCCGAGCGGGAGCTGAGCAGGTCCGATCCGTCGTTCGGCGGCTCGCTGGTCTACCTGCTGATGAACCTGCCGATGGGCGTCCTGGCCTTCGCGCTCCTGATGTCGTTCATCTGGCTCGGTATCGGCACGGTGATCGTCTGGATCGGGCTGCCGATCCTCGCGCTGGTGATCCTGACGGTCCGCGGGGCGGCCCGGATGGAGCGCGCCAGGGTGTACGCGCTGCTCGACCGCTACATCGACCTGCCGTACCTCCCGTTGCCCACCGCGGGCCAGTCCGTGCGCTGGAAGGCGCGGCTGAAGGACGGCTCGACGTGGCGCGACCTCGGCTACTTCTTCCTGCTCTTCCCGCTCGGGATCATCGAGTTCGTGCTGGTCACGGCGTTCTGGTCGACCAGCCTCGGCCTCGCGGGCCTGCCGATCTACTACCGCTTCCTGCCCGCCGGCGAGTACCGCTTCCCGACCTGGGACAACGCGTGGTTCACCGTCGACTCGACGGTCTCGGCGCTGCCTTGGGCGGCTCTCGGCGTGTTGTGCGTCGCCCTGTCGGTAGCGTTGACGAAGGCGCTGGCGGGGCTGCATGCCCGGCTGGCGACGGCGCTGCTCGGGCCGACTCACGCCCAGCGCCGCCGTCTGGAGGATTCATGGGGCGAGGTTCCGACGATGAGCACGGTGAACGGATGACGATCGACCAGCAGATCCAGCACGTGGACATCCCGCGGCCGCGGCCGCTGCGGTCGATCGCCTACATGTTCGTCAGCTTCCTCTTCCGGCTGCTCCAGTTCATCCTGATCATCGTCGGCCTGGCGGTCGGCATCGCGACGGCGGTGGTGTGGATCGGCTTCCCGATCCTCATGGCCACGACCAACTTCATCCGCTGGTCCGGCGACCGTGAGCGGGGCTGGGTACGCAAGATGCTCGAAACTCCGCTGGAGCCGGTGGAGCGGCTCCCCGTCGAGGGGCTTTCACTGGTCAAACGCTGGCTGACCCGGCTGACCGACCCGACGACGTGGCGCGACCTCGCCTACCTGATGGTGGCCTTCCCGCTGGCCTGCGTGGAGTTCCCGATCGCGATCGCGTCGATCGTGCTGCTGCCGATGGCGATCTGGGTGACCCCGTGGATCGGCTGGCTGCACGGCAACCTCGCGTTCTCCCTGCTCGGCCCGAACCGCACCCAGCGGCTGGAGCAGAAGGCCGAGCGGCTGCAGGCGTCGCGGGCTCGCGGTGTCGACGCCGCCGAAGCCGAGCGCCGCCGCATCGAACGCGACCTGCACGACGGCGCCCAGCAGCGCCTGGTCGCGGTCGCGATGAGCCTGGGCCGCGCGAAGTCGAAGTTCGACCAGGACCCGAACGCCGTGCGCGAGCTGATCGACGAGGCGCATCTCGACGCCAAGCTGGCGGTGTCGGAACTGCGCGATCTCGCCCGGGGCATCTACCCGGCCGTGCTCGGCGACCGCGGCCTCGACGCGGCGCTGTCCGCGCAGGCCGCGAAGTCCCCGATCCACGTCGACGTGGAGGTGGACGTCGAACCGCGTCCGCCTGCCGCGGTCGAGACGACGGCGTACTTCATCGTCGGCGAGACGCTGACGAACATCGCGAAACACTCGGGCGCGACCGAGGCGGGTGTGAAGGTGTGGCGCACCGACTCGATGGTGATCGTCGAGATCACCGACAACGGGCACGGTGGCGCCGAGGTCCGGCCAGGTGGCGGCCTCGCCGGGCTCGCCGACCGGGCGGCCACGATCGACGGCGTGATCACCGTCGTCAGCCCGCCCGGCGGCCCGACGGTGATTCGAGCGGACCTGCCGTGCCAATGGTGACCCGTTCGTGAGTGAATAGGCCCTGCCGTTCACTCACGAACCTGGGGGCAGGATGCGGGTCGTCATCGCCGAAGACGCTGTGCTGTTGCGCGCGGGGGTGATCCGACTGCTCGCCGACGAGAACATCGAGACGGTCGCCGCCGTGGACAACGGCGACGACCTGCTCGGCGCGGTCAAGGAGCACCAGCCGGATCTCGCGATCGTCGACGTGCGGATGCCGCCCACGTTCACCGACGAGGGCCTGCGCGCGGCGCTGGGTGCCCGTGAGGCCGTCCCCGGCCTGCCCGTTCTCGTGCTTTCCCAGTACGTCGAAGAGAGCTACGCCGTCGAGCTGTTGTCCGGCGGCGCGGGCGGAGTCGGTTACCTGCTCAAGGAACGCGTCGCCGACGTCGGCGACTTCCTCGACGCGGTCAAGCGGGTCGCCGGCGGCGGCACGGCCATCGATCCGGACGTCATCGCGCAGCTGATGGCCCGGGGCCGCAAGAACCCGCTCGACGCGCTCACCGCCCGCGAATCCGAGGTGCTGGGGCTGATGGCCCAAGGCCTGTCGAACACCGCCATCGCGAACTCGCTCGTCGTTTCGCACGGCGCCGTCGAGAAGCACATCGGCAACATCTTCTCGAAGCTCGGCCTCGAAGCGAGTTCGGTGGAACACCGCCGGGTCCGCGCGGTGCTCACTTACTTAGGACGCTGAAGTAGCTCTTGGTGGCGAAGCCGTCACTCACCTAACATGGGCAGACTGATGGTGAGAGACGAGCCGAAACCGAGGAGGACCCATGACCGACCGGACCTCCCACCGTGTCCGTTTCTTCGGCGGCCCTCTCGACGGACGCGTCCAGGAACTCGGTGATACCGAACCGATCCCGGGCACCGTGCTCAAGCACGTCCATCTGCACGACGGGCCGAAGATCGAAACCCGCTACGAACTCGGGCGCGCCGAGGACGACTGCTGGGAATTCCGGCTGTGCGCGGCCCCGGTCCCGGAGCCCGCGCCGCGGCCCGAGCCCGAACCCGACGGTGTGGGGTAGGGAAAACTCCACCTTCGACGGGCGAAAACAGGAAGACCGATACGGCGGCCCGCACTGCTGTTTCCGGGCGTGGGAAGCACCAGGCTTCTTTCCATGCACACAAGCCAGAAACAGGGCCGGGACAGGTTCCTGGACATCGTCCGGGCGGTCGCGATCCTCGCGGTCGTCGTCCAGCACTGGGGCATGCCGGTGCTCTCCTACGCCGACGGGAAGCTGTCCACGGGGAACGCGCTCGCGACGCCTGGCTGGTGGGTCGTCACCTGGCTCAGCCAGGTCATGCCGCTCGTCTTTTTCGCCGGCGGGGCGGCGAACCTGATCTCGCTGGGACGCGCGGAAAGTTCCCGTTCCTGGCTCGCGGCCCGCCTCAAGCGGCTGATGATCCCGGTGCTGCCACTGGTGGCCGTCTGGCTGTTCGTGCCGGACATCCTGCGCGGGATGGGCGTCCCGGACCAGCCGCTGCAGGTCGGCGGCGCGATCGCCGCTCAGCTGCTGTGGTTCCTGGCCGTGTACGTGCTCGCCGTGCTCCTCACCCCGATGCTGGCCGCCGCGCATCGCCGCTGGGGCCTCAAGGTCCCGCTCGTGATGCTCTCCGCCGCCGTGCTCGTCGACGTCGCCCGCTTCAACGACCTCGGCCTGATCGGTTTCGCGAACGCCGTCTTCGTCTGGATGGCCGTGCACCAGCTCGGTTTCCACTACACGCGGGGCCGTCTCGGCTCGATCGGCCGCAACGCCGCGCTGGGCATGGCAAGTATCGGGTTCGGCATCACCGCGCTGATGGTCGCCTTCGGCCCGTACCCGGCCAGCATGATCGGCATGCCGGGGGCGCCGGTTTCGAACATGAGCCCGCCGACCGTGCTGCTGGCCTTCCTCGCGATCGGCCAGATCGGGCTCCTGCTCGCCTTCAAACCGCGGCTGAACGCGCTGGCCGCCCGGCCGAGCCTCGACGCCGCGCTGAAGTGGATCGGCCCGCGGTTCATGAGCGTCTACCTGTGGCACATGCCGGCGCTGATCGTCGTCTCCGGGGTCGCGGTCTACGGCCTGGGCTACGAGACCCCCGAACCGGGTTCCGTGCTGTGGCTGACGATGGTCCCGGCCTGGCTCGGCGCCTGCGGTCTGGTGCTTCTCGGTCTCCTGCGGCTCTTCGCCCGCTTCGAAACGCAAGCCTCCGGCCCGGCCTCGACCGCGCAGACGCCTCAGCTCGTCCTGGCCGGCCTGGCGATCGCCGGCGGCCTGCTCGGGCTGGCCGCGCACGGTTTCGCCCCGCTGAGCGACGGTATCGCGCAGGGTCCGGTGCCGTGGGTGGCGCTGGCCACGGGCGGATTCCTCCTGGCGGGCAAGCAGATCTCGGTCACGGAACTGGGGACGCGGCTGCTCGGCCGCGCGGTCTCGGTCAGCGAGGTGGCGCAGCTCAAACGCTGAGCAGTTTCGCGGGGGTGTCGTGCAGCACCGCCCGCAGGAAAGGCTCACCCAGGCGATCGTCGGCGGCCCAGCCGGCGATCGCCTGCAGCTGTGTGGCGTACGAGTACGGGATGTTGGGGAAGTCGGTGCCGAACACGACGCGATCCGGGAATTCCGCCAGCAGATCCGCCCAGTCCGGCGGGAGCGGGTTGCCGCGCAGGGTGAACTCCACCCCGACCATCGTGGTGTCGAGGTACACGCGCGGATACGTCCGGGCCAGCTCGAACGCGAAAGCGATCTCCGGCATGCCGGCGTGCGCGAGCACCAGCGTTAGGCCGGGATGCCGCAGCAGGACCTCTTCGAACAACCGTAGCCCGGTGTAGGCACCCTTCAACGGACCGTGTCCACAGTGGACGACCACCGGGACACCCGCGTCCGCCAGCGCGCCCCAGACGCCGTCCAGCAGCTCGTCACGCGGGTCGTAGGCGCCGACCTGGACATGTGCCTTGAAGCAGCGGGCACCCGCGCGCAACGCACCGTCCACAACGGACAGCGCGGACGGTTCGGGATAGAACGTGCCCGTCGGCACGGCTTCCGGGACGCGTTCGGCGAACTCCAGCGCCCAGGACGTCAGCCACTCGGCCATCCCCGGTTTGTGCGGATAGACCAGCGGCGCGAACCTGCGCACGCCGAACGAGCGCAGGGTTTCGATCCGCTCTTCCTCCGACGTGCGGTAATACACCGGCCAGGCCACGCCGTAGTGCTTCTCGGCCTGGTCGAAGTAGGCCCACACCTTGTCCATCACCGGCTTCGGCAGGAAATGCAGGTGCAGGTCCACGAGCCCGTCGATACCCAGCGCCGCGATCCAACCGGGGATCTCGGCGTCCGAAGCGGGCCCGTGGATCAATCGTTGTACCGGCCCTTCAGCGCCCGGCCCATGGCCCGGCTGATGGTGCGGTCCGCGTCCCGCTTGGCGATGTCCTGACGCTTGTCGTAGGACTTCTTGCCCTTCGCCAGCGCGATCTCGACCTTGACCTTGCCGTCCTTGAAGTACATCGACAGCGGGACCAGCGAAAGGCCGCTCTCCTTGGTCTTGCCGATGAGCTTCTCGATCTCCTGGCGGTGCAGCAGCAGTTTCCGGGTGCGCCGCGGCGTGTGGTTCGTCCAGGTGCCCTGCACGTACTCCGGGATGTGCACGTTGCGCAGCCACACCTCGCCGTCGTCCACCGTGGCGAACGCGTCCGCGAGTGATGCCCGTCCTTCACGCAGGCTCTTCACCTCGGTACCGACGAGCACGAGACCGGCTTCGTAGGTGTCGAGGATGGAGTAATCGTGGCGAGCCTTGCGGTTCGACACGATCACCTTGTGTCCACGTTCCTTGGGCATAGCGGCGACTCTACGTGAGTTTCTGTGTTCGGGCAGGTGGTTATCGGGCGGCTAGTGGCGCACGTACAGACGCAGCGTCACGTAGCCGGTGATCGCCGAAATGATGACCGAGACGGCGATCAGGATCGGCGCCACCGGGAACAGCAATTCGAGCATGCCGACCGCGGGGAACACGTCACCGGTGAGCACCAGGTCGAGCAGCAGCACCTTGGTGAGCACCAGGAAGACGATACCGATGAGCGCGCCGACCAGGCCGGCGACCACCGCCTCCAGGAGGAACGGCAGCTGCGTGTACCACCGGGTCGCGCCGACCAGGCGCATGATGCCGACCTCGGTGCGCCGGGTGAACGCCGACACCTGGATCGTGTTGGCGATCAGCAGCAGCGCGGCGATGGCCATGATCAGCGCGGCCCCGAACGCCAGGTTTCGCACACCGTTGAGCGCGTTGAACACGCGGTCCAGTGCCTTCTGCTGGTCGTCGACCTTGCTGACGCCGGGTTTGCCGGTGTACTCCTGGATGATCGCCTGGCTGCGCTCGGGGTTCTTCAGCTTGACGTGGAGCGACGCGGGCAGCGCCTCCGGCCCGGTCAGCGCGAGCAGTTCCGGCTGGCTCTCGAACATCTTCTTGAACCGCTCGTAGGACTGCTCGCGGTTCTCGAACACGACCGACTCGACGCCGTCGTTGCCCTGCAGGTCCTGGCGCAGCGACTGGCAGGCGGACTGCGAGCAGTTGGGGTCACCCGCGCTGATGTCGTTGACCAGATAGACCGAAACCTCGACGTCGGCGAGGAAGTTGGCCTTCATCTTGTCGATCGTTCCGACGGCCAGCAGACCGAAGCCGAGCATGGCGAGGGAGACCGCGGTGGTGAGGATCATCGCGATGGTCATCGTGACGTTCCGGCGCAAGCCGGTGACTACCTCGCTGAAGACGAAACTGGCGCGCATCGGGGTTGCTGTCCCTTGGAAGTCGTGGGTTACGGAGGAGGGCGGGGCCGGTCAGCGGCCGATGCCGTAGACGCCTCGGGCGTCGTCACGGATGACCTTGCCGAGCTGAAGCTCGACGACCCTTCGCCGCATCGAGTCCACGATCGAATGGTCGTGGGTGGCCATGAGCACCGTGGTGCCGGTGCGGTTGATCCGCTCCAGCAGCAACATGATGTCCTGGCTGGTGTCGGGGTCCAGGTTCCCGGTCGGTTCGTCGGCGAGCAGCACGAGCGGGCGGTTCACGAACGCGCGGGCGATCGCGACACGCTGCTGCTCACCACCGGAGAGTTCGTTGGGGAGGCGGTCGGCCTTGCCGTCGAGCCCGACGAGTTCGAGGACCTCGGGGACGACCTTGCGGATCGTGGGGCGCGGCTTGCCGATGACTTCGAGCGCGAAGGCGACGTTCTCGGCGACGGTCTTGTTCGACAGCAGACGGAAGTCCTGGAAGACACAGCCGATGGTCTGCCGCAGCCGCGGCACCCGGCGGCGGGCGAGCTTGGCGACGTCGAAGTTGGAGACCATGACGCGACCCTTGCTCGGCACCTCTTCGCGCAGCAGGAGACGCAGGAAGGTCGACTTCCCGGACCCCGAGGGACCGATCAGGAAGACGAACTCACCTTTGTCGATCTCGACCGACACCCTTTCGAGGGCGGGACGGGTCGAGGTCTTGTAGACCTTGGAAACCTCTTCGAGCCGGATCACGGTTCGGCATACTACCCATGCCCGTCGTTAAGCCCGGGTAGCCCGGTCCCGGCGGCGAAGCGAGCAAGGGACCTTTGCTGTCACTCTCTTCCGGAAAGTGACAGCAAAGGTCCCTTGCTCTCTCACGCAGGGTTGTTACGCGGCTCCGGACTGCTTGCGCCAGCGGATGCCCGCCTCCAGGAAACCGTCGATCTCGCCGTCGAGCACGGACGACGGGTTGCCGACCTCGAACTCGGTCCGCAGGTCCTTGACCATCTGATACGGGTGCAGCACGTAGGAGCGCATCTGGTTGCCCCAGCTGGAGCCGCCGTCCTTGAGCGCGTCCATCTCGGCGCGCTCCTCCTCCTTCTTCCGCTGCAGCAGCCGCGCCTGGAGCACCTTCATCGCGGCCGCCTTGTTCTGTAGCTGCGACTTTTCGTTCTGACACGAAACGACCACGCCGGTCGGGATGTGCGTGATCCGCACCGCCGAGTCCGTCGTGTTGACGCTCTGGCCGCCGGGGCCGGACGAGCGGTACACGTCGACGCGGATGTCCTTCTCGGGGATGTCGACGTGGTCGACCTCCTCGACCTCGGGCATCACCTCGACGTGCGCGAAGGAGGTCTGGCGGCGGCTCTGGTTGTCGAACGGCGAGATGCGCACCAGCCGGTGCGTGCCCTGCTCGACCGAGAGCGTGCCGTAGACGTAGGGGGCGCTCACCTTGAACGTGGCGGACTTGATGCCCGCCTCCTCCGCGTAGGAGATGTCGTAGACGTCCGTCGGGTAGTTGTGCCGCTCGGCCCACCGCAGGTACATCCGGAGCAGCATCTCGGCCCAGTCGGCCGCGTCGACGCCGCCCGCTTCGGACCGGATGGTGACCACGGCGTTGCGCGGGTCGTACTCACCCGACAGCAGGGTGCGGACTTCGAGCCCGTCGATGTCCTTGGTGAGGGCCGTGAGCTCGGTCTCGGACTCGGCCACGCTCGCGGAGTCGCCCTCGGCCTCGGCCAGTTCATAGAGGACGCCCAGGTCGTCGAGCCGCTGCCGCAGCTCGGAAATGCGTCGCAGCTCACTCTGCCGGTGGGACAACTGGCTGGTGACCTTCTGCGCCGCTTCGGGGTCGTCCCAGAGGTTCGGGCTGGATGCCTGTTCCTCCAGCTCGGCCACCTGGGCACGCAGCGCATCCAGGTCCATCACCGACTCGATCTGCGTCAGCTTGCCGGCCAGGTCCTTCAGTGCCGCATCGAACTCATCACTCACGTCGGCCAAGGTTACGGCAAAACCCACGACCGGTTGCGGGGAACCGGTCGTGGGCACCTGTCCGGGTCAGGACTGGGGGATGGAATCCAGCAGTTTCAATGCCGCTTTCGCCTGCGCCTGAGCGAACTCGGCGACCGCCTTGGCGTAGGGACCGTCGGCCCCCTTCGTGGCGGCCTTGGCCTCGTCGAGCTGCTGGGTGTAGCTGGCGCGCGCCGACTCGAGCAAGGTCGAACGCTGCTTCACCGTCAGCGAGCCGGCGTGCACGAGACGCAGGATCAGCGGGCTGCGGAGGTGGTCAGGACCGGCTTCGGAGGACAGCCACGTCTTGAACGCCTTCTTGCCCGCCGCGGTGATGAGGTACTGCTGGCTCGACCGCGGGCCCTGCTTGCCGAGGCGGACGAGGCCCTCCTTCGACAAGGCGGGGAGCTCCCGGTACACCTGGCTGCGGGTCACGCTGAAGAAGGCGCCGAAACGCTCACCCGCCCCCGCGACCAGTTGCCCGCCGGTGGCGGGACCGTCGTGGAGAAGACCGAGCAGTGCGGCGGCTGTTGCATTCAATTCGGACACATCCTCTACGGTCCCACTTTTCGGAACCTGTGTCCACTGTGGTCAACGCATCTGTCCATTGTGGCTAGTGATATGCGCTCATTCGGCCCAACGCGCTACGCCTGTCCACAATGGACCGAACACGCTGCGCAACCGGCCTTCGCCACGGACAGCGGTACGCGTCCCCCGCCCCGACCAACGACAGCGAGTGATCGCCCCGGAGGGCGCACGGCCACCGAACCGGAAAAGAAGAAGCGCGTATCTGCGATTTCCGCAGATACGCGCTTCGTTTTCTCTGTAGCGGGGACAGGATTTGAACCTGCGACCTCTGGGTTATGAGCCCAGCGAGCTACCGAGCTGCTCCACCCCGCGTCGTTGTGTCAATAGATTACACGGGGGCGAAACCGGGTTTCAGGCGGGTGCCCTTAACTTCCCGAAGCGCCCTTGACCTGCCCTTATGGCGCGAGTTTGTCATCCAGCCAAGCGAAGACGCCGTTGAGCACCATGGTCAGCCCGTCGCTGAACCTGCCCTCGACATCGTCGTCGAGAGCCCACTCCGTGGCCGGGGCGTCGTACCGCGGGTCCCGTTCGCCCGGAACCGGATAAACGGCCTGTTCTTCGATGGTGAAGCCGATGACATAGCTGTAAACGGTGAACCACGCTCGTCCAGCCAGGTACGGTTCGAGCCCCGCGTCGACACGCCCCTGGAACGGGTTGCCGCCGAGCAGGCTCTCGTCGGTCATGTAGGTACCGGAGAAGACCTTTGCCCCGTCACGGTAAGCAAGCATCATCCGGCGCAGACCCCGCGACGCGACTTCGAGAGAATCCCGCTCCCCCAGTCCTTCCGGCACCCGGCCCGGCATCGCGTCGGCATACATCCGGGTCGCCATCTCATCGAGCAGCTCTTGTTTGTTCTTCACGTGCCAGTACAGCGCCGGCGCCTTGACGTCGAGCTCCTGCGCGATCAGGCGGAGCGTCAGCCCGTTGAGCCCGACGTCGTTGAGCAGCCGCAGCCCGGCGCGGACGATGTCCTGCCTGGTCAGACCCAATTTTTGCCCTCTTCTCAACGGTGACGTCTTGACAATTTAACGATGTTAAGGGCAAGGTGAGCACAGGTCAATTTAACGTTGTTAAGGAGTGGTATGAACAACCTGGGGACGGACGTGGTCGTGGCCGGGGCGGGACCGACCGGGCTGATGCTGGCCCACGAACTCGCGCTCGCCGGCGTCGATGTCGTGGTACTGGAACGACTTCCCGGGCGCACCGGACTGTCGAAAGCACTGAACCTGCAGCCGCGTACTGCGGAAATATTGGAACTGCGCGGACTTCTGGACGGCGCCGAGGAGCGTTCGTTCGCGACAGTGCGGGACGGACATTTCGCGATGATCCCCGTCCGCTACGACGGTTGGGACACTCGATTCCCTTTCCAGCTGGGGATTCCGCAGGCCAGGGTCGAGGAGTACCTGGAGGAACGCCTTGCCGCACAAGGAACGAAGGTGGTGCGGGGAGCCGAAGTAATCGATTTCGTTCAGGACAAAGACTCTGTCTCTGTCCGGTACCGAACAGACGGTGGCGAAACCCGGCTGCACGCGAAGTTCCTCGTCGGCTGCGACGGTGCTCGAAGTGTTGTACGCAAAGGGTCGAACGTGGACTTTCCCGGTGTGGACGGTGAAGGTTTCGGTGTGGTCGCGGACGTTCTGTTCGACAAAATCCCTGACGGTGCGCAAAAACAGTGGCGAACGATGCGGGATGCCGGCGGGCCGACCGGCGCGACCACGTTCAAAGGTCTTATCCCGTTGGGAGAGCCGGGTCTCTACCGTTTCGTGTACGGCGACCGGGCCTCCCGGCCCGAGGACTTCCGGTCCGCCGTCTCGCAGGACGAAGTCCGGCGGGTTCTGCTCGACTCGTACGGCGACTCCGGGACGGTGTCGGAAATCCGGTGGGCTTCACGGTTCTCGGATGCCGCGCGGCAGGCGGAGCGCTACCGCGCCGGGCGGGTGCTGCTGGCGGGCGATGCCGCGCACATCCATTTCCCGGCGGGTGGGCAGGGTTTGAACCTGGGCGTGCAGGACGCGATGAACCTGGGTTGGAAGCTCGCCGCGACGGTGCGCGGCTGGGCCGGTGACGACCTGCTGGACACCTACGAGGCCGAACGGCACCCTGTCGGTGCTCAAGTGCTGCACAACGTCGCAGCTCAGACTGGGCTGATTCCCCGGTCTCGCGAGTCTCGCGCGCTTCGCGCCGTTTTCGCCGATCTTGCCGCGCTGCCCGAGGTGAGCCGGTACCTGTCGGGCATGGTCTCCGGTCTAGGGATCCGCTACACGACCTACGGAACGTCGCACCCGGCTCTCGGTTCGCGACTGACCGATCAGGACGTCGCCACCGAAGCCGGTCCCCTGCGCCCCAGCACCCTCTTTCGCAACGGCGGGTTCGTGCTCCTGACGACCAGCTCGGCCCACGTCGACGCCGCCCGGGCTCAGGCCGGCTCGCCGCACCTGACGACCCAGATCGTCACTTCGCTGCCTTGGCCCGCCACGGACGCCGTCCTTTACCGTCCCGACGGCTACGCCTGCTGGGTCGCCCCCACCCCCACGCGATAGCAAAGGTCCCCCGCTACCGCCGCCACCTAGGCGATACCAAAGGTCCCCTGCTCCCGCCCGCCCTGAACACCACGCAACCGACCACTTGGGGGGTCCAGGGGGCGGAGCCCTCCTGGCGGGGGTCCGGGGGTTCGACCCCCGGGTAGAAATACGAAGGAGGCCCGGTCTGCGTTTCCGCAGACACGGGCCTCCGACCTCTGTAGCGGGGACAGGATTTGAACCTGCGACCTCTGGGTTATGAGCCCAGCGAGCTACCGAGCTGCTCCACCCCGCGTTGTGACACCTACCTTACGCCTGCGTTTCGAGCAGGCGCAAAGCAGGTGCCCTTTTGGTAAGCGACGTCACCCTCCGGGCTGGCCGGAGGTCGGCGGAGCACCGGACGCCGGCGGGTTGGCCTTGGCCGACTCGTAGGCCTTGGAGGCTGCTTCGAGTGCGGCGAGGGCTGCGCCCTGGTCGGCATAGTTGCCGGATTGCTGGGCCGCGCGGAACTTGACCCAGGCGTCGTGCATGTCGCCCGCGGCCTTGTCGAGCGCCGGGTTGCCGCTGGCGGGCGGCTGTTGCGGTGGCGCCGTCGTGCCCGGCGGCGGTGTCGTGGTTCCGGGGGAGCCGCCGGTCTGCGGCGGTGTGACCCCGGATCCGGTGCCCGCTCCGAAGACCTGGTCGAGCGCCTCGTTCAGCGTCGGCGCGAAACCGATCTTGGTGCCGTAGGAGACCAGGACTCGCGCCAGCTGCGGATAGCTCAGCTGGTTCCGCTGCCTGATGTAGACCGGCTCGACATAGAGGAAGCCGTTGGCGACGGGCAGTGTGATCAGGTTTCCGTAGGTGACCGTGACATTCGGGTTGTTGAAGAGTGTCCGGTCCTGCGCGACCCGCGGGTCACTTTGGAATCTGTTCTGGACCTGAACGGGTCCGTCCACCTGGGTCGCGCCACTCGCTCCTGTCGGCAGTCTCAGGACCCGCATTCGTCCGTAGTCTTCGGGATCCGACGACACCGACATCCAGGCCGCCAGATACTGCCGTTGGAGACCGGTCAGTGAACTGGTGAGCTGGAACCGCGACTTGGTGTCGCCCGGCGCGGTGGCCAGGACGTAGTAGCCGGGCTGGTTGGCGATACCGGAGGCGGACGCGTTCACGCCGCCTTCCTGTGTCGGGTCCTGCGGGACACTCCAGAAGGCCTGCTGAGCGTAGAACTCGGCGGGGTTGTTCACGTGGTACTTCGACAGGAGTTCCCGCTGCACCTTGAAGAGGTCTTCGGGGTAGCGGAAGTGCGACCGCAGGTCCGGAGAGATCTCGCTGCTCGGCTTGACCAGGCCCGGGAAGACCTTCTTCCAGGCGTTGAGCACCGGCTCGTTGTCCTCGACCCCGTACAGGGTCACGGTGCCGTCGAACGCGTCGACGGTGGCCTTGACCGAGTTGCGGATGTAGTTGATCGAGGAGTTCGCCTGGCGGGTGGTGCCGCTGAGCGAGTCGTTGGTCGCCTGGCCGAGCTGGGTCTGCTGGGCGTACGGGAAGTTGTTCATCGTCGTGTAGCCGTCGACGATCCAGATGATCTTGCCGTTGACGACCGCCGGGTACGGGTCACCGTCGAGGGTCAGCCACGGGGCCGCCTTCGCGACGCGCTCGCGCGGTTCGCGGTTGAACATGATCTTGGATCCGTCGCCGATGGCGTCGGAGAAGAGAATGTTCCGCTCGCCGTATTCGGCGGCGAAGACGAGCCGGTTGAACCAGTTGTCGATCGGCACGCCGCCGGAGCCCTTGTAGATGTATCCGCGGTCGACGGCGGTGTCGTACTCGCCGGGCGCCTGTCCCGCCTTGCCGCCGACGATCGCGTACGCGGCGTCGGTCGCGAGCTCGCCGTAGTAGATGCGGGGCTCGTCCACCTTGATGCCCGGCTTGTTCGGGTCGGACGACCCGGCACCCGACGGGTTCTGGGTGTCGCTGGTGGTGGCGATCGGGTAGCCGCCGTCGGAGTTCGCGTCCTTCAGCGCACGGTCGATCGTGTTGGCGGGCGCGGCGACGAAGCCATTTCCGTGCGTGTAGACGAGGTGCTTGTTGATCCAGTTCGTCTGGTTGCCGGTGAGGCCTTCGGTCTTGATCTCCTTGGCCGCGACGATGTAGTCCTGCGTGACACCGTTGAGGGTGTAGCGGTCGATGTCCAGCTTGGACGGGAAGCCGTAGAAGTTCTCACGGCCGACGCGCTGGGTGAAGGTGTCGCTGAGGATGTTCGGGTCGAGGAGCCGGATGTTCGGGACGGTCCCCTTGTCCGCCTTGATCTCCGCGGAGGTCGCCTCGGATTTGCCGGTGTAGTCCTTGTACTCGACATTGGTCAGGCCGAACGCCTGACGTGTCGCATCCATGTTGCGCTGGATCGACGCCGATTCCTTCTCGTTGGCGTTGGGCTTCACGGAGAACTGGTCGAGCACCGCGGGCCACGCGACGCCGACGAGCACGTTCGACAGGATCAGCAGTACCAGCGCGATCGCGGGCAGCTGCAGATTGCGCAGGAACGCCCCGGCGAAGAACGCGACGGCACAGATCACCGAGATGCACAGAAGGATCAGCTTCGCGGGCAGGACCGCGTTCAGGTCGGTGTAGGTCGCACCGACGAACAGCGGCGCTCCCCGATCGGAGAGCAGCAGGTTGTAGCGGTCGAAGAAGTATTCGACCGCCTTCAGCAGCACGAAGATGCCGATGGTGATGGCGAGCTGGGCGCGGGTCGGGCCGGCGAGCTGGCCGCCCTTGCCCGCGAGCCGGATGCCGCCGAAGACGTAGTGCGCGATCAGCGCGCCGAAGAACGCGATCACGACCGAGATGAACAGCCAGCCCAGGAGCCAGTTGTAGAACGGCAGATCGAAGGCGTAGAAACCGACGTCGTTGCCGAATTCGGGATCGGTCTGGCCGAACGGCGTGCCGTTCAGGAACAGCTGCACGACCTGCCAGTCGCTCTGCGCGGACGCGCCGGCGATGAGCCCGGTGAGCACCGGGATGCCGATGCCGAACAGGCGGATCCGGCCGACGATCGCGGACCGATAGCGCGCGAGCGGGTCGTCGTTGCCGGAAACCGGCACGAAGACGGGCCGGGACCGGTACGCGATCATCAGACTGACCGCGAGCGAGCCCCCTACCAAGAGCCCTACGGCGAAGAACAAGACGACGCGGGTGATCAGCACCGTGCTGAACACCGTCCGGGCGCCGACCTCGCCGAACCACAACCAGTCGACGTAGGTGTCCAGCAGTCTCGCGCCCAGCAGCAGGGCCAGAATGACTACGGCGGCGATGATGAGCAGTATCCGGCTGCGCCGGGACAGCTTCGGCAGGCTCACGGGGGGCCGAGTGGCCACTGCACACGCTCCTGGTTTGGTGAACTTTTCGCAGGGACGCGCGTACCGCGTGCGGCCCCTGATGCTCTAACTCTACGGATGCCGTCGGAAGTTCCCGGAACCCGCCCAAACCGGACTCGGAAGGCCGCTGGCCCGACCGCCTGGAACGATGTGCCAATGGCACCGAGTGAGCAGCAGGGCGTGGCCGGCCTGGCCCGCGAAGTCGAGGAGTTCGTAGCCTCCGGAGGATGGGATCAGCCGCCGCAGTTGTTCGCGCTGGTCCCGACCGCGGCGCTGCTGGACGAACAGCCCGAACTGGCCGGGCAACTCGACCCGTCGGCCCCGCTGACGCCGGTCGCCCAGGAGTCGCTGCCGGACGGCGATCTGGGTGAGGCGCTGGCGCAGATCGCGTGGCCCGATCTGGTGCTGGGCTGCGCGCTCGCGCAGGAGATCATCGTGCTGCCGCCGGACGCCGAAGCCGAGCTTCCGGTCGTTCCCGAGACCGATGCCGAACGCCTGCGCCAGGCAGCCGCCGATCACCCGCGCCGGACCGAAGCCCGGCTCGTGGCCGCGGTGCTGCGGGATGGTGCCGGAGCGTGCGTCATGCGGCTTCGCGGCGCCGGGAAAACCGAGGAACCCGGTGATGTCCCCGTCGACGAGATCATCGAGAACCCGGAGCTGGCCCCTAACCTCCTCGAAGCCCTGAGGGCGACCCTGCTGCCCTGACCAGCGAAAAGAGAGCAAGGGACCTTTGCTATCGCCGACCCCAGTACGGGACGCCGGGACGACACCAAAGGTCCCTTGCTCTCTATTACAAACTCGCGAGCGATAGCAAAGGTCCCTTGCTCCCCCGCGGTCAGCAGGAAGCGGTAGGCCGCCCCGCCTTGAGGTTCTCGAGCTGCGCGATCGCCTCGTCCAGCGTGGACACCTTGATCAGGTTCAGGCCGTCGGGCGCGGCGGTCTTCGCCTCGGCGCAGTTGTGCGCGGGCACGAGGAAGTCGGTGGCACCGGCCTCGCGGGCGCCGACCACCTTGAACGAGATGCCGCCGATCGCGCCGACGACGCCCTTCTCCGAGATCTCACCCGTCCCGGCGATGTGCTTGCCACCGGCGAGGTCGCCCGGCTCCATCTTGTCGACGATCGCGAGCGCGAACATCAGGCCGGCCGACGGGCCGCCGACGTCCTGAAGCGAGATCTTCACGTCGAACGGAACGTCGGCGCGGTCCACCGCGGTCAGGCCCATGAAGCCTTCCGGGCCGTCGGGACGCTGCGCGAGCGTGAGCGGCACGGTGCGTTCGGCCTGCCCGTCGGATTTGAACGTGATCTGGACGGTCTGGCCAGGCTTCGTCCCGTTCAGCGCGGCCCGCACATCGGTCGCTTCCTTCACCGTCTGCCCGTTGACCACCAGAAGCCGGTCCCCCGGGGCGAGCACCTTGTCCGCCGGGCTACCGGAGACGATCGTCTTCGCGAGCACCTTCACCGGGAACTTGCGGCGCAGCGCGGCGACCTGGGCGGCGGTCTGCGAGTCCTGCAGCTGCTGGATGTTCTCCTGGCGGACCTGCTCGTTGGTCTCACCCGGCTTGAAGTACTCCTCGCGCGGGGCCAGCGCGTACCGGCCACTCGCCCAGAGCCCGAGCGCGTTGAACAGGGTGATGCCGCCATCGCGCAAGGAGACGGTCGTCATCCGCAATTCGCCGGAGGTCTGGAAGATCTCGTGTCCGTTGACCTGGATCACCGACTGCCCGGCGGCGTCCTTGCCGAGCGTGTCGTAGGTCGGGCCGGGGCTGATCGCCACGTAAGGCACCGGGATGAAGAACCCGACCAGCGCGAAGGCGACGAACAATGCACCACTGACCAGCAACGTCCAGCCGCGCCGGGTCAGCCGCCGCTCGGAGCGGTCCTGGTCACTCGCGGAGCCCGCACGGGTCCGCGTTGCTGTGGTCTGCTCCGAGGACTCTGTCACGCGTGACAGCGTACGGTGACGGTGTTCGCTTCTCGGTGAAGGCCACGCTCATCACTCCACTTGACGAGCTCTGCGTCCCAGGACCCGCGTACGGTGGTGCCATGAGCAAACCCCCGTTCGGCTTCGGACCGCCCGATCCCGACAAACGAGGCGAGAACGAGCCGTCGGATTCCGGCGGCCAGCCCTCCGGCGCCGAGGCCTTCAATCAGCTCGGTCAGATGCTCAGCCAGCTGGGCCAGATGCTCAGCCAGGCCGGCAGCTCGACCGGGCCGGTCAACTACGACCTGGCGAAACAGATCGCGCTGCAGAACCTCGGCAGCAGCGGAAGCGGTGACGTCCAGCTCGGCTTTTCGTCGTCCAGCGGCGGCGACTCGAGCACAGCCGTCCGTGACGCCGCGCACCTGGCCGAGCTGTGGCTCGACGCCGCGACGATCCTGCCCGCCGGGGCGACGACGACCGTCGCGTGGTCCGCGCGCACTTGGGTCGAGAAGACCCTGCCCACCTGGCAGCGCCTTTGCGACCCCGTCGCCCAGCAGGTCTCGGGTGCCTGGGTCCAGGCCCTGCCCGACGAGGCCAAGCAGGCCGCCGGCCCGCTGCTGTCCATGATGGGACAGATGGGCGGGATGGCGTTCGGCTCCCAGCTCGGTAACGCCCTGGCTCAGTTGGCTTCCGAAGTGCTCACCTCCACCGAGGTCGGCCTGCCGCTCGGCCCCGCGGCCACCTCCGCGCTGCTGCCGGCGAACATCGAGAAGTTCACCGAGGGCCTGGAGCTGCCGACCAGCGAGGTGCTGGTCTTCATCGCCGCGCGCGAGGCCGCCCACCAACGGCTGTTCGCGCACGTTCCGTGGCTGCGGCAGCGGCTGCTCGCCACCGTCGAGGAGTTCGCGAGCGGTATCTCCGTCGACACCTCGGCGCTGGAGCAGCTCGCGGGGCAGATCGACCCGTCGAACCCGGCCAGCATCGAAGAGGCCATGTCCTCCGGTCTGCTCGAGCCGCAGACCTCGCCCGAGCAGAAGGCGGCCCTGAACCGGCTGGAGACCCTGCTCGCGCTGGTCGAAGGCTGGGTCGACGTCGTGGTCGCCGAGGCCATCGGCGACCGCCTCCCGGGCGCGGACGCGCTCCGGGAGACGCTGCGCCGCCGCCGGGCCACCGGCGGCCCGGCGGAGCAGACCTTCGCCACCTTGGTCGGGCTCGAGCTCCGGCCCAGGCGGATGCGGGCGGCTTCCGCGCTGTGGAAGCTGGTCGGCGACCAGCACGGCATCGAGAAGCGGGACGGCCTCTGGTCCCACCCCGACCTGATGCCGACCGCCGAGGACCTCGACGAACCGCTCGACTTCGCCGAACGTCTCGGCGATGGCGAGTCGACCCTCGAAGGCATCGACCCGATCGCCGAGATCGAACGCACCGAGCGCGAGAAGAACAAGCCCAAGGACGACGACGACAAGAGCTGAGGCACGTCAGTCCTCCGCCGCGATGCCCCATCCGGCGGCGGAGGACAGGCCCTCCAGATAGCCGATGGCGCGCTCGGTCTTGGGATAGCGGCGAACGAGCTCCCAGAACGCCGCGTTGTGCCCTGGTTCCTTCAAATGCGCGAGTTCGTGCACGAGGACGTAGTCCAGCACCCACGCCGGCACCCGGCGCAGACGATCGCTGACCCTGATCGTCGCGTCGACCGGCGTGCAGGACGCCCACCTCGTCCGCATCGGCGGCACCCAGCGAACGCTCGCGGGTATCGCCTTCCCGTCCAGATATTTCGCCGAAAGCACGGCGCAGCGCGCCAGCAGCGCCTCGTCCGAGGCTTTCGGCGGCGCGGCCTGCCGCGGCCCTTTACGCAGCAGCTTGCGCTGCATCTCGGCTACCCAGTGCTTCTCCTCCGCCCGGGTCATCCGGGCAGGGATCAGCACGACGAGGGTGTCCTCGTCCCAGTACGCGGTGACGGTCCGGTGGCGGCGTTGGCTACGCCGTACCTCGACCTTGTGTTCGGGAGTGTCCGACGGATTCGTCGTGTCCCGGCTCCTCAATGAGGGCGTCCGTGCTTCGACCACTCGACCACGGTAAGGCCAGTCACCGACAAGTCCGAGGGCCGAAAGGTCACAGCCTCAAGTTGTCCACAAGGGGGTCAGCCTGTGGATAACTCGCGTTCTTCTTGACCTTCGGGCATCGGACCGGTGCGATCCTGCGATCATGAACCTGCGCGAACCGGACCTGCGATCGATCATCCTGCCCGCCTTCCCGGCCCTGCTTCCCGGCCTGGATGTGCTGGAACGCGGAAACGGTGAGATCCAGATCGGCCTCGACCCCGCACACGCCGTGGTGATCGCCGGGGTCGCCACCGAAGTGGCCGAAGCGCTCCGCGGGCTGGACGGGAAACGGGCCGCCGACGACATCGCGCTCGCGCAGAGCGAACACGACGAACAGCTGCGGGACCTGATGACGGACCTGACGGCCCGGGGCCTCGTGACCGACGCGGGAGAGCCTCGGCGACATCCCGTGCCGAAACCGGAAACAGGACTCTGGTCGCTCCGAGTTCGCCACCATCACGCGGCCATGACGGCGAGGCGCAAGCGCACCGCGGTGGCGGTCCACGGCGACGGCAGGCTGGCCGTGGCCATCGCCGTCCTGCTCGCCAACGGCGGGGTCGGGCACGTCGACATCAGGGCGTCGGGCACGGTGCTCGAAGACGATCTCGGCTCGGGTTACACCGAGGCCGAGATCGGCATGCCACGCCGGGAAGCGATCGCGCAGGCCGTGCACCGCGCCGGGGCGGACACGTCGACCACCAGGCTCTACTCGGATCGCCGTCCGGAACTCGTGCTGCTCACCGACGCCGTGGTGCCCGCTCCCGAAGCGGTCGAAGAACTCGTCCGGGACGGGATCAACCACCTGCCGGTGCGCGTCCGGGACGGGGTCGGCATCGTCGGGCCGCTGGTGGTGCCCGGCCGCAGCAGCTGCCTTCGCTGCGCCGACCTGCACCGCGCGGGCCGCGACGAGTCCTGGCCGAGAGTGGCGAGCCAGCTCGCGGGGCGCGTGCAACGGCCGGACCTCGGCGCCGTTCAGGCGTGCGCCGCGCTGGCCGCCGCGCAGGCACTCCGGCTGCTCTCCCCCGGCGACCAGGCGCCGCCCGTGTGGAACGCCACCCTCGAGATCGACTTCTTCGACGGCGCGATCCGCCATCGAGACTGGCCGCCGCACACCGGATGCGGATGCGGCGCCCGGTGACACGGGGAGCGACGTAGCCCACACGCACGCCCTCAACAGGCTGCGCGAGCGGAGTGAATCAAGGCAGAATCGCGGAGGTGACCGACTCCCGCAACGCCGAGGACCGAGATGCCGCCATCCCCCGCAACGGGGCCGCCCGAACGGCGAAGCTGGCCAGCATTCCGCTCGGCATAGCGGGCCGGGCGGTGGGCGGCTGGGGCAGGCGGCTGACCGGGCAGAGCGCCGAAGAGGTCAACGCGACACTGTCCGCCAAGGCCGCGGAGCAGCTCTTCGAGGTACTCGGCACGCTCAAGGGCGGCGCGATGAAGTTCGGCCAGGCGCTGAGCGTCTTCGAAGCCGCGGTGCCCGACGAGATGGCGAAGCCCTATCGCGAGGCCCTGACGAAGCTCCAGGCCGCGGCACCGCCCATGCCCACCCGGCAGACCCACCGTGTCCTCGCCGAGCAGCTGGGGCGCACCTGGCGGCAGCGGTTCGCGACCTTCGACGACAACCCGGCCGCGTCCGCGAGCATCGGCCAGGTCCACCGCGCGACCTGGCACGACGGCCGCGAAGTCGCTGTCAAAGTGCAGTACCCCGGAGCCGACGACGCGTTGCGGAGCGACCTTCGACAGCTTCAGCGTTTCAGCAGGTTGTTCCAGGCCTTCGTGCCGGGGACCGAGGTGAAGCCTCTCCTGGCGGAACTCGCCGAGCGGATGAACGAAGAGCTCGACTACCAGGCGGAAGCCCAGAACCAGCGGGCTTTCGTGAAGGCGTTCGAAGGCGTCCCCGGGTTCCTGATCCCTCGTGTGGTCGCCAGCGCGCCGAAGGTCGTCGTCACGGAGTGGGCCACCGGCACTCCGCTGTCGAAGATCATCGCCGGCGGGGACAAGGACGCCCGTGACCGCGCCGGCCGCCTGCTCACCGAGTTCCACTACTCGTCGCCGGAACGGGCCCGGCTCCTGCATTCGGATCCGCATCCCGGCAACTTCATGCTGACCGCCGACGGCAGGCTGTGCGTGATCGACTTCGGTGGGGTGTCCCGGCTGCCCGAGGGGATTCCGCAGCATCTCGGCGAGATGACCCGGCTGGCGCTCGACGGTGAGTCCTCGAAGCTCATGCGGCTGCTCAGGGAGTCCGGCTTCATCCGGGCCGACGCGGATCTGCAAGCCGATGACGTGCTCGCGTACCTGGCGCCGTTCACCGAACCGCTCGCGAGCGACACGTTCCACTTCACCCGCCGTTGGATGCAGCGGCAGGCGGGCCGGGTCGGCGACACCCGCGGCCGGGATTTCCGGATCGGCCGTTCCCTCAACCTGCCGCCCGAGTACCTGATGATCCATCGGGTGACCGCCGGATCGACCGGGATCCTCTGCCAGCTCGACGCGGAGATCCCCGCCCGCGCGATCGTCGAACGGTGGCAGCCGGGCTTCGCGGCCTGAGAAGTTATCCACAGGGATTGGCTCGGCTGAGCCGAAATCGGGGTCGTCCGGGCGAGTTGTCCACAACTTCGCGGATGGTGTTCCACCCGGACGGCCCAACGGTCATCCTCGTTTTATGACCACTACACGAAGCGCCCGACTCGTGGCGCTCAGTAACACCAGCGAATCCGGGATCATCACCAGCCGCGAGCTACGCAAGGCAGGCGTCACCGCGCGTTACGCCGCGAAGCTCTGTGGCCCGGGCGGTCCTTGGCGAAGGCTGATGCCGGGTGTGATCCTGTTGCGCGACTCCGCGCCCACCCGGCTTCAGCTGTTACAAGCCGCTGTCGCGCGGTTCGGGCCGGACGTGGTGGTGACGGGCGCGGACGCGCTTCGCGCACGAGGCGTCGACTGCCCGGTCACCCGGGAGGTCCATCTCCTCGTCCCCGACTATCGGCGCGTCCCGGCGGAACCCGGCATGCTGCCCCGAAGAACCACGCGGATGCCGCCGCCGACCGTGATCGACGGCGTCCCGTTCGCCCCGCCGGCCAGGGCGGCGCTCGATCTGGCCAGGCTGGAGCTCGATCCCGCGCGGATCGACGAGCTGATCTCGCTCCCGCTGTACTGGGGCCTGTGCACGCTCGACGAGCTCATGGACGAGCTCGACTCCGGCAACCGACGCGGCTCGGCCGCGGTCCGCGCGGCTCTGCGCCGCGTCGATCCCGAAGAGACGTATGCGCATGGGCTGGCGAAGAAGGTCCTCAGCGGCTGCCCGCTGCCCTCGCCGTCGTGGAACACGACGATCTGCGACCGGCGAGGGCGCCCCATCGGCTCTGCCGACGCCTGGTGGGACGACATCGGCCTGGCATGGCAATTCCGTGCCCCGAGACAGGGCGTCGCGGATTTTCACCCGCTGGCGCTGACCGCGACCGGCACGGTGCTGGTCCGGTGCACCATCGATCAGTTGAAGAAGGTTCCGCTGGAAGTCGCGGCCGAGCTCGTGAGGGCGTTCGCCGAAGCGGCGCGGACGCCGCGGCCGAAGGTCCGCACGATCGGCCGGATCGACGCCGCCTGAGGAGCTCACCAGTACTCGTCCGGCAGCTTTCCCTCGATGTCGCGGGTGTGGCGGCGAGCGCAGGTAGGGCACATCCAGCGCACGGCGTTCTTCTCCCGGGTGGACACCCAGGCGAGCGTCTGCGCGGGTTCCTCGTCCACGCCGCGGATCCGGCCGCACAACGAGCAGCCGACCTGGTCGCTCACGGCCGGCGTCCACGATGGATCGTCTTCGCCCCTTGCAAGAACAGATCCTGGCGCGCGCCGAGGAAAGCCGGGCTCTCCGGATCCACCAAAGCGGCCGTTGTCTCTTGGTCTTCGCTGCTCAGGAGGTCACCTGCCACCTCGGTCAGCCAGGTCATCCGCTCGATGACGAACTCGCTCAGCGGATCCGGCCCGGGCGCCGGGTGGTGGATGAGCACCCCTAAGGAATCGATGTCACTCAGTCCTGCTCGCTGGAGCGCGATGTTCCAGCCGTAGGGCATCGGGACGGAGCCGGGGATGCCCGCCCGCATCTCGGCGAACCATTCGCCGCGCGCGGCGAGCAGGCGCTCCTCCAGCCCGGGCCGCCCGATGCCGAGGTCCCAGGGGAGGCAGTTGAAATCCAGGCCGCCCTCGGAGATGGCGACCAGTCCGCCGGGGCGGGCGAGCCGGGAGAGGGTGTCGACGGCCGCCTGCTGATCGGGCAGGTGATGCACCACGCGGGAAGCCCAGACCAGGTCGGCGGGAGGGAGCTTGGCGGGCAACCCGTCGTCGGCGACGTCGGCGTGGATCGTCTCGACGGTGGCTTTGTCCCCCGCGGCCGCGGCGACGACCCGATGCGCTTCGGCCAGCAGGTGCTCGGTCGCGTCGACAAGCACGATCTTGGCGCCGGCGGAGGCCAGTTCCTCGGCGAAGAGCACGCTCATCCCGCCCGCACCGCAGCCGACGTCGAGGATGGTCGGCCCGTCCGGCATGCCCTCCAGCAGCCGTCGGGCGGCCAGCCGCATCGGCTCCGCGTCGAGAGCTTCGGCCATGCGAAGTGATCGAAGCCTGTCAGCCCAGTCGATGTCGTCGTGCGTGTGTACGGCCATTCCCCCAGTCAACACCACGCGGTGCCGCACCACGCCGAAAAGGGAGCGGGGGACCTTTGCTATCGCCGCGCGATAGCAAAGGTCCCCCGCTCCCCCGGGTGGTCAGGCCTGATGGCGCTCGGCTCGCCGGGTCGCCCAGCGAGCGACCTTGGTCCACCTGCGTGCGGCGCGTGGGCCGCTCCGAGCCCGCTGCGCGCGGACTCCTTCCTCGAGGTCTCGTATTCGGGCCCTGGACAGTTCTTCATAAAGCAACATTTCGCTGGTCTCCTCGACCTTGATCTCGTTCAATTTGGCCGGCGCGAGAGTCCGGTAACCCGTCCGCGCCTCGTAATCCCTGGTGGTGATGAGTTCGACGGTCATGCCGCGGCGCTCCGCTCGACCTTGCGCGCAACGGGACGCGCCTCGGCGACGGGCTCGACGACCGGGTTCTTCCGGGGGCGGCCACGGGGCCGCTTCCGCGCGACGACAACGCCACGCTCGAAGATTTCGCCACCCCAGACGCCCCACGGCTCACGCCGCGAAAGGGCACCCGCGAGGCAGGCGGAACGGACCGGGCAGTCCGCGCAGAACGCCTTCGCACGCTCGAGCTCTGCCGGCGACTCGGCGAACCAAAGGTCCGCGTCGCCCGAACGGCAGGGAAGCATCGACTCAGGCGAGTCGATGGCGTCGAGCAGGTCGACGACGCCTGCGTCGGCGAAGGGCAGGGCCTCCCCCGGCGCGAAAGCTATGGCCGATGACATAAGTGCACTCCTCTGTGCCGTGACGGATTTCGTACTGACGGTGGAACTGGACAACGCTGAACCCCAATTAGGTTGTGCAGCCAACTTGTTTGTGCAGCAAAAACACGAAGGCCGCGGATCCGGTAACCCGGTTCCGCGGCCTTCGTGAGCCTCTGGTCCTGACTAGGTCAGGAACTTCGCTCCCGTATGGACAACGGAACACGGAACTGCTTGATGACCGGCAGATCGACGCCGCCGTTCACGTACGCCCCACCCGAGGTGGCGGCGTGCGTGAAGGTCTCGTCGGCGGCGATCCAGCTCAGGTCGAGACGCTGGGTGCCGCGGGCGGCGAGGATGCTCACGGGCATGAAGGTGCCCTGGCGCTGAGCCTGCGGGACTTCCGCGACGCAGGACAGACGGGTGCCAGGGTTCGTGAGCATCATTTTGTTCGTCATTTCACCGGCACCACCTTTCTCTGTCGCGCGCGAGCCGCCCTGCGGTCTACGCTGTGTTGTAGATGTTCTTCCCCAGACCGAGCGCTTCCCGCCCGGGTACCTGCAGGTTATTGCCCCCGACCACACCGGGGCAACTTATTTTCCAGAAAATCCGTCGAAGTGGCGAAGATCGGCTCTGAGCAGCGGGTTCGCCGCGTGGATCAAGCCCGGGACGCGGTCAAGACTCCACCGAGGCCCGCACGACATCGAGAACCTCCGCTCCGAAGCGTTCGAGCTTCGTCGCGCCGATCCCGGAAATGGCACATAACGCTGTGTCATCGGTCGGCCGCTGTTCAGCGATGGCGACCAGTGTCGCGTCCGTGAAGACGACGAAGGCCGGCACCTTGAGCTCACGGGAGCGTTCCCCACGCCAAGACTTCAATTTTTCGAGCAGCCGCTCGTCCACATTGGACGGGCAGCGGGAGCAACGGCCCAGCTTGATGTCCAGGGTCTCCAGCAGCGGCCCGCCGCATACCCGGCACCGTGCCTTGTTGCCGGACTGCTTCGGCTGCTGCGCGCGGGCGACCCGCGCCGCCGGGTGATCCTCGGGGATCAGGCCGTAGAGGAAGCGGCTGCGTCGCCGATTGCGGCGATTTCCCGACGTCCTGGCCAAGGCCCACGACAGCGAGAGATGTTCTCGTGCTCGAGTGACGCCGACATAGAACAGGCGGCGCTCTTCTTCGATGGCGGCGTCGTCACCGTCGGCGTGCAGGATCGGCATGGTCCCCTCCGCGAGGCCCACGAGGAACACGGCGTCCCATTCGAGACCCTTCGCGGCGTGAAGCGAGGCCAGCGTGATGCCTTCCACCGTCGGCGGATGCTGCGCGGTCGCGCGCTGTTCGAGCTCCGCCACGAATCGGGGCAGATCCGCGTCCTCGACAGTGGAAGCCAGCTCCTCGGCCAGCTCGACGATCGACAAGAGGGCGTCCCACCGCTCCTTCGCCGCGCCGCCGGCAGGTGGCTGGTCGGTGAGCCCTACCTTCGCGAGCACGGAGCGAACCCGGGTCACCAGCTCGCCGGTGTCTGCGTCGGTCGCCGCCATCCGCAATGCGGACATCGCCTGCCTGACCTCGGTCCTGGCGAAGAAGCGCTCACCACCGCGGACCAGATACGGGATGCCCATCTCGGCCAGCGCCTGCTCGTAGGCCTCCGACTGGGCGTTGACGCGGTAGAGCACCGCGATCTCGCTGGCCGCCACTCCGCCGTCGAGCAGGTCACGGATCCTGCGTGCGACAGCCGCGGCCTCGGCGGTCTCGTCGTCGTACTCAGCGAAGCGCGGGACCGGGCCCGAAGGACGCTGGCCGACGAGTTTCAGCCTCGACCCGGCAGGACGGCCGCGTGCGGCACCGATCACCTGATTGGCGAGTGCCACGACCTCCGGGGTCGAGCGGTAGTCCCGCTCGAGCCTCACGACCGTCGCCTCGGGAAACCGCCGAGTGAACTCCAGCAGCGGCCGGGGCGAGGCGCCGCCGAACGAATAGATGGTCTGGTTGGCGTCGCCGACGACGGTCAAGTCGTCGCGGCCACCGAGCCATGCGTCGAGAAGCCGCTGCTGCAGCGGTGTGACGTCCTGGTACTCGTCGACCACGAAGCAGCGATAGCGCTCGCGGAACTCCTGGGCCACCACCGTGTGTTCCTCGAGGACCGCGGTGGTGTGCAAGAGCAGGTCGTCGAAATCGAGGACCTGTGCGGCGTTCTTGACCTTCTCGTAGTTGCGGTAGACCTCCGCGACCTGCGACGCGGGCGCGGGTGTGTCCCGCTGCGTGCGCGAGGCGACGGCCGGATAGTCGTCCGGCGATACCAAAGAGGCCTTGCTCCACTCGATCTCACTGGCGAGGTCGCGCAGGAGTTCCGTCTCGGTGCCGAGACCGGCCTTGTTGGCGGCCTGGCTGACGTAGCGGAACTTGTTCTCGAGCAGCTCCCAAGGCCGGTCTCCGACCACCTGGGGCCAGAAGTACCGAAGCTGGCGGCGAGCGGCGGCGTGGAAGGTGAGCGCCTGGGCCGCGTCGACACCCAGCCCTCGAAGGCGTGCGCGCATCTCACCGGCGGCGCGGGTCGTGAAGGTGACCGCGAGTACCTGACCAGCGGCGACGTGCCCAGAACGGACCAGGTGAGCGATGCGATGCGTGATCGTCCGCGTCTTGCCGGTCCCCGCTCCCGCGAGGACGCAGACCGGCCCCCTCGGCGCGCAGGCGGCGGCGCGTTGCTCGGGATCGAGCCCATCGAGCAGGCCTGGACGACTCTTCGGGGACGATGCGCTAACCACGCCCCGATCCTCGCAGAGGGCCCGACGGGATCGGCGCAGGGCACGCGGCCGTATTCTGGTCACATGGCGGGAAAGCAGGACAAGGAAGCAGCGAAGCTGGCCAAGAAGGAGAAGCGTGCCGCGAGCAAGGCTCGCCGCGGGCAGATCTTCGAAGCCTTCAAGATGCAGCGCAAGGAAGACAAGGCGCTCATCCCCTGGATGGTCGGATCGATCCTGGTCATCACCGGTGTCGTGTTCGGCATCGGGTTCATCTTCGACGTCCACTGGGTCGTGCTGCCGCTGGGCATCCTGCTCGGCGCGCTCGCCGCTGTGATCATCTTCGGCCGGCGGGTCCAGAAGACCGTGTACTCGAAGGCCGACGGGCAGCCGGGCGCCGCGGCCTGGGCACTCGAGAACATGCGTGGCCGCTGGAAGGTGACGCCGACCGTGGCGGCCACGACCCAGCTCGACGCCGTGCACCGGGTGCTGGGCGGCCCGGGTGTCGTACTCGTCGCCGAAGGCGCGCCGCACCGCGTGAAGTCCCTGCTCGCGCAGGAGAAGAAGCGCGTGTCCCGCTTGATCGGCGAGACCCCGATCTACAACGTGATCATCGGGAACGAAGACCAGCAGGTGCCGTTGAAGAAGCTTCAGGGGTACCTCATGAAGCTCCCGCGCAACCTCAAGCCCGCGCAGGTCGACGCCCTGGAGGCGAAGCTGGCCGCCCTCGGCAACCGCGGCGCCGCGATGCCCAAGGGCCCGATGCCCGCCGGCGCGAAGATGCGCAACGTCCAGCGCACCATCCGCCGCCGCTGACCAAAACGCATCAGGGGTCCTTTGCTGCCGCCGCGCGGTAGCAAAGGACCCCTGATGCGTTTCCGGACAAAAAACTGTCGGTGGGTGGTCGCATGATCACTGTGTGGACGGAACCTCAGGCGCCTTGCACCAGGCGCTGGCAGCGATGTTCCCGGACGGCGTGGCCGCCCGGGCGAAACTCGTCGCCCTGGGGCACTCCCATTCCTGGATCTCGCGCCGTTGCCGCGAGGACGGCCCATGGCGACGGCCGATTCCCGGCGTCATCCTCCTGACCAAGGCCACACCGACCAGGCGCCAGCTCATGAAGGTCGCACTGACCCACGCGGGCCCTGAGGCGATGCTCACCGGAATCCAGGCAGCCAAGTTGCACGGAGTCCGAAGACTTCCGCCGGAAAGACGGGCCCACACCTTGATCCCCCACCGGAGTAAGGTCGCCACCTGGGGATTCGCCGTCGTCGAACGAACGATCCACCTGCCGGAGCCCGTAGAGATCGACGGGCTGCCGGTAGCTCCACTCGCCCGGGCCCTGATCGACGCGGCTCGGCGTATGGACGAACTCCAGCCGGTGCGGGCGATGATCCACGACGCGGTCCATCGCGGACTCTGTACTCCCGAGGAGCTGCGAGAAGAGCTGGCGCAGGCCAGCACGATCGGCTCGGCACTCCCCCGGATCGTCATCGGCGCCCTCCAAGACGGCGTTGACTCAGCCGTCGACCAGTGGCTGGAGACCGTACTCGAGCGCAGCGGCTTGCCCAGGCCGATACGGCGGGCCGAGCTACGGAGCGCAGACGGAGAAAGCGTCGGTGTCGCCGACGCCTGGTGGCCGCAGGTCGGCGTCGCGATGCAAATCCGCTACGACGAGGTCTCGCTCGAACCGGACAAGGCTCCCGAAATCCCTCCGCTGGTCGCCGACGGCCTCATCGTCGTCCAGGTAAGTCCTGCACGACTGCGGGACGAGCCGCTGCTAGTGATCCAGGAATTGCGAGCGGCCCACCATCGGGCGCGACAACGACCGCCTCCGGATATCGGCAGCGCTCCTGCGGCGCCGGCCGCCTGACCATGGCGGTGCAGAGCCGCGTCCCCCGGCGGGAGCAAAGGTCCCTTGCTCCCCTTGCGGGGTCATCGCATGCGGATCACGACGGTCCCGGTCAGCCGGTCCAGCCAGCTGCGGCCGTCGATATTGCGGATCGCGGCCGGAATGATCAAGAAAGTCAGTGCCGCCCGCACGACGGCACGCCACACTCCGACCATTTGCGCGCCATCGAGCCTGGCGACGCGGATTCCGACCGCCGCCATACCAGGGGTGAACCCGAAGAAAGCAGCGGGAATGACGGTGAGTGCCGCCCAGATGCCCACCGACCAGAGGTTGAACGTCTGCATGACGGCGGGATCCTGAAGGCTGGGCGTCACGAAAAGAGTGGTGACGAGCGAGGCCAGCACAAGGTCGATGACCAGCCCGAGGAGACGTGCCCCGCCGCCCGCTACCGAGCCGACACCCGATTGGGGCAAGCCGAGTCGCTCACCGCGCCACCGCTGCGTACCCTCGCCACCGGCCGTTGTTCCATCCCCGGCTCCGGGTAGCCATTCTCCGGTCCATCTCGCCACCCATCCAGGGTATGCCGGTGGCGCGGGACACATTCGCCCTGGTCGGCTACCCGATATCGCCGCCCCGTTAACACCGGCGAAACATACGGGTGACGGTCGGGCAACACCGCGCTCTTAGCGTGAGCCGAAGAGAGTACTGCCGCCGGCAACGAACGAGAAGGAGTCACCGAGGGTGCCCACTACTCCAGACGACATTCAGCGCCTTATCGCCGACGAGAACGTAGAGGTCGTCGACGTCAGGTTCTGCGACCTGCCCGGCGTTATGCAGCACTTCACCGTTCCGGCGAAGGCGTTCAACGAAGAAGCCTACGAAGAAGGCCTGGCCTTCGACGGCTCCTCGGTGCGTGGTTTCCAGTCGATCCACGAATCCGACATGCTGCTCCTTCCGGACCCCGAGACTGCGCGTATCGACCCGTTCCGCAAGGCGAAGACGCTCTCGCTGAACTTCTTCGTGCACGACCCGTTCACCCGCGAGGCGTACAGCCGCGACCCGCGCAACATCGCGCGTAAGGCCGAGCAGTACATCTCGGAGTACGGCGTCGCCGACAACGTGTTCTTCGGCCCGGAAGCCGAGTTCTACATCTTCGACTCGATCCGGTTCGACTCCGCCGAGCACGCCTCGTTCCACGAGATCGACTCCGTCGAGGGCTGGTGGAACACCGGTGCCGACGTGCCGGGCGGCAACCAGGGTTACAAGACGAAGTTCAAGGGTGGCTACTTCCCCGTCCCGCCGGTCGACCACTTCGCCGACCTGCGCGACGAGATCGTCCGCAACCTGCAGGGCTCCGGATTCGAGATCGAGCGCGCGCACCACGAGGTGGGCACCGCCGGTCAGACCGAGATCAACTACAAGTTCAACACGCTGCTGCACGCTGCTGACGACCTGCAGCTGTTCAAGTACATCGTGAAGAACACGGTGTTCGCCGCCGGCAAGACCGCGACCTTCATGCCGAAGCCGCTCGCCGGTGACAACGGCTCGGGCATGCACTGCCACCAGTCGCTGTGGAAGGACGGCACGCCGCTGTTTCACGACGAGTCCGGTTACGCGGGCTTGTCCGACACCGCCCGCCACTACATCGGCGGTCTACTCAAGCACGCGCCGAGCCTGCTGGCCTTCACCAACCCGACCGTCAACTCGTACCACCGGCTCGTGCCGGGCTTCGAGGCCCCGGTCAGCCTGGTGTACTCGCAGCGGAACCGGTCGGCTTGTGTCCGTATCCCCATCACGGGCAACAACCCGAAGGCCAAGCGCGCCGAGTTCCGGTGCCCGGACTCGTCCGGCAACCCGTACCTGGCGTTCTCGGCGATGATGATGGCCGGTCTCGACGGCATCAAGAACAAGATCGAGCCGCCGGAGCCCATCGACAAGGACCTCTACGAGCTCCCGCCGGAGGAGGCCCAGAACGTCAAGCTCGTTCCTGGCGACCTCGGTGCGGTTCTCGACACGCTGGAGGCCGACCACGACTACCTGCTCGAGGGTGGCGTGTTCACCCCCGACGTGATCGACACGTGGATCTCCTACAAGCGTGAGAACGAGATCGACCCGCTGCGGCTGCGTCCGCACCCGTACGAGTTCTCGCTGTACTACGACGTGTGATCGTGCGGTAGGAACACCAAGAGCACGCCGGTGGTGAGGTGCGGAAGCGCCCTCACCACCGGCGTTTCTTATTGGTACGGCAGAGCGGCTACTCCGAAGTGGAGAGGACCTTCAGGTCGACACCCGCTCGCTCGATCCGGCCGCGCGGGTCGTCCACCAGCTTGCGTCGCTCGAGATCCATCAACCCCAGGGTGCAGGTGATCTCCGCGGAAAGAGTGCCGTCGACCTTGTAGATGTTCGAGTCCATGTGGAACGTCTTGCCGGTACCGAACTTGGCGTCACAGGTCACGTCCACGACGTCACCGGCCCGGAGTTCGCGCCGGAACACGATGTGGGACTCAAGCAGCACAAAGGCGAGATTCGCGTCCCGCATGCCCGAGTTGAGCCCACCGGCGAGCTCCATCAGCTCGAGTCTGGAGACCTCGCCGTACGAGTGGTAGACGGCGTGGTTGAGATGCCCAAGAGTGTCCAGCTCGTAGTGCCGCACCTTGATACGGGTGCTAAAAGGCTCGCGCACAGTCACCGGTCCACTGTAAGCGCCGCTCCCCCTCCACGACGTCGAGTGTGAGCAAAGGACCTTTGCTATCGCCCGCAGCGTGCGGAGCAGGCGACAGCAAAGGTCCCTTGCTCACTTCCCGCAGGTCAGGGAGTCAGCCCTGGTAGAAGAGGGTCTCCACAACCGCGTGGGCGCGTCGCGTCGTCCGCCGGTAGGCGTCGAGGAACTCGCCTGGATCGTCATCGGCCGAGTAACCGAGCACCCGCGCGACCGCGGCGAGATCTCGACCGGAGCTGGGGATCTCGTCGACGGCCTTCCCGCGGACCAGCATCCCGGCATTCCGGACACGCGTCGCCAGCAACCAGGCCTCAGTCAGGGATTCGATCTCGGCGGGCTCGGCGAGCCCCGCCTCTACCGCGGCCTTCAGTGCTCCGATGGTCGAGGTGGTCCGAAGCCCTTCGACTTCGTGCCCATGACGCAGTTGCATGAGCTGCACCGTCCACTCCACATCGGCGAGCCCTCCACGCCCAAGCTTCGTGTGCCTTGTCGGGTCGGCGCCTTTCGGCATCCGCTCCGTCTCCACCCGCGCCTTGATCCGCCGGATCTCCCGCACCCGAACCGCGTCGAGGCCCGCATGCGGGTACCGGATCGGGTCGATCATCTCGATGAACCGTGCGCCGATGTCGTCGTCACCGGCGATGAACCGCGCCCGGAGCAGCGCCTGCGACTCCCAAACCTCTGCCCATCGCCCGTAGTAGCTGCGATAGGACTCGAGAGTCCGCACAAGCGGGCCACTCCGCCCCTCCGGACGGAGGTCGGCGTCGACGACCAGCGCCGGATCGGGGCTGGGCGCGCCGAGAATCTTGCGCACCGTCTCGGCGACAGAGGAAGCGAACTTCGCTGCTTCGGAGTCCGACACGCCTTCATTCGGCTCGCAGACGAAGAGAACGTCCGCATCGGATCCATAGCCGAGTTCGGCCCCACCCAGACGGCCCATGCCGATGACTGCGATCTTCGCGGGCGTCTGTCCGAGCTCTGCTTGACGCTGGCGAAAAGCAGCGGCCAGGGCACCTTGCAACACGGCGACCCACACGCTCGACAACGCCTCGCAGACCGCAGGGACGTCAAGCAACCCCAACAGGTCTGCCGATGCGATGCGCAGCATCTCGTGCCGGCGGAGCGATCTCGCGGCCGCGACCGCAGCGTTCAATCCCGGCTGACGCCGCACCGCGGCCCGCAGCGAGGTGGCCACTTCTGCCGGCGTGCGACCTGCCAAGCGCGCGGGGTCGCCGAGCAGCTGCAGGACTTCCGGCGCTCTCGCCAGCAGATCGGGCACCAGCCGCGACGTTCCCAGCAAGAAGGCGAGTCGCTCGACAACGGCACCCTCGTCCCGAAGAACCCGCAGGTACCAAGGTGTTTCCTCGAGCGCTTCCGAGACCTTCCGGTAGGACAGAAGCCCGCGGTCAGGGTCCGGGGTGTCGGCGAGCAGGTCCAGCAAGACCGGCAGCAGCGCCTGCTGGATGGCCGCTCGGCGTGACATTCCTGCGGTCAACGCCTTGATGTGCTGAAGCGCTCCGTCCGGTGCGGCGTAGCCGAGCGCGGCGAGGCGGCTCTCCGCTTGCTTCGTCGTCAGGCGCAGCGCTTCGGTCGGCACGTTCGCGACCGATTGCAGCAAGGGCCGGTAGAAGAGTTTCTCGTGAAGGCGCCGGATGCTCTGCAGGTGGCGGCGGAATTCCGCCAGCAGTGCGTCCCCTTCGCTTTTGCCCCGGGCGGGTCGTACTCCGCTCGCCCTCGCGATCGTTCGCAGCTCGCTGGTGTCCGAAGCTGCAGGGAACAGGTGCGTACGCCGGAGCCGGCGAAGCTGGAGCCGGTGCTCGATCGTCCGGAGGAACTCGTATGACGTTCCGAGCTCCGCGGCATCCTTTCGGCCGACGTAGCCGCCTTCCCCCAGCGCGGCGAGCGCGTCCATCGTGGACGGAGAACGCAGCTCCGCGTCGATCCGACCGTGGACCAGCTGCAGCAACTGCACGGCGAACTCGACGTCACGAAGGCCGCCGCGTCCCAGCTTCAGCTCCCGCTCGGCGTGTGCTGACGGCACGTGGCCTTCGACGCGGCGCCGCATCTTCTGCACCTCGGGGACGAAATTCTCCCGATCGGCCGCCGCCCACACCTTCGGTGCGACCATCTCCGCGTACTGACGCCCGAGTTCGGCGTCGCCCGCGACCGGCCGCGCTTTGAGCAGTGCCTGGAACTCCCAGGTCTTGGCCCACTTCTGGTAGTAGGCGGCGTGTCCGTCGAGGGTCCGGACCAAGGCACCGGCCTTACCCTCCGGACGCAACGCCGCGTCGACCTCGAAGCAGGCCTTGCCGACCACGCGCATCATCGTGCTGGCAAGCCGCGTCGAGATCGAAAGATCCCCATCGCCGACGAAGATGACATCGACGTCGCTCACGTAGTTCAGCTCTCGGCCACCGCACTTGCCCATCGCGATCACGGCGAGCCGGCCTTCGACACCGGCGCCAACTTCGGACTCCGCGACCAGGAGACCGACCGTCAATGCGGCCTCGGCCAGTGTGGTGAGCTGAGCTCCGATCTCGGCGTAAGGCGGTTGCCGGAGGCCGGGTTCGACGAGATGACCGAGGTCTGCCGCCGCGATCCCGAGCAGCAGCTCGCGGTATCCGACTCGAAGAGCCTGCTCCGCCTCGAGCCCGGTGAGCAATTCGCCTCCCGACCGTAGATGGTCAAGAAGGCGGCTCACATACTGACTCGGCTCGGTGCTCTTGTCCCCTTGGAGGGTCTTCCAGCTGTCGGTGTTCGCGACCAGGAAGTCCGCGAGCGCACTCGATGTGCCCAAGACCCCGAGCATCCTGCCGCGGAAGGTGCGGTTGGTGCGGAGCACCTGGTCGAGCTCGTTCCAGGCGGCCGGGTCGGCTTCCCTGATTCGGTCGAGCCCGCTCAAGGCGAGATCGGGGTCCGCCGCACGGGACAACGCTGACAACACGTCGGCGGCGGAGCCGTCCGGGCCGGATTCGGTCCACCAACGGGCAGCACGCAGTTGCCCGTCGGCACGGGGGTCGGTGAAGCCGTATCTCGCCACGGAAGCGGTCGGCCTGGCGCGCTCAACCATCGGCTTCCACCGTAGTCGCCCTCGCGCCCGTCACCAGCCGGACGCGCAAGGGAGCAAGGGACCTTTGGTATCGCCTCGCGCTCGGCGATACCAAAGGTCCCTTGCTCTCCTAGGCGGCGATCCTGCCGACTTCCTGTTCGGGGACGGTCGAGGCGGGGCTGGCGAAGCTGCCGGCGTTGACTGGGCTACGCCGTGAAAGCAGGTAGATCCCGATGCCGATCGCCAGGCCGACGACACCGACGGCGACGGTGCCCACCGTGCCCGTCGAGGTCACGAGACCGGCCGCGGCACCGACGATGGCAGCTGCCGGAAGCGTGAACAGCCAGGCGATCACCATGCGGCCGGCCGTGCGCCAGCGGACCGGGGACTCGTTCCTGCCCACGCCGGAACCGACGATGCCTCCGGAGCAGACGTGGGTCGTCGAGAGGGGAAAGCCGAAACTCGTCGACGCAAGGATGACCGCAGCCGAACTGGTCTGCGCGGCGAAGCCCTGCGGACCGTCGATGTCTGTCAGGCCCTTACCCAGTGTGTAGGTGATACGCCAGCCACCCAGGTACGTGCCGAGCGCCAACGCCAACGCGGCGCTGACGATCACCCAGAGCGGCGGCCCAGCCCCGGCAGGGAGGGTTCCGGCGGTGATCATCGTCAGCGTGATGATGCCCATGGTCTTTTGCGCGTCGTTCGTACCGTGGGCGAGCGAGACCAGCGAAGCGGAGATGATCTGTCCAACTCGGAAGCCGGCGGTGCGGCCGCGGCGGACAAAGATCCGGTAGACGAAGTACGTCACGATCATCGCGGCCAGGCCTGCCAGGACTGGCGACAACGCCGCCGGAACCAGCACCTTCTCGACGATCTTTCCGAAATGGACAGAGTCCGTTCCGGCCGACACCCAGGTGGCGCCGATCAGTCCGCCGAACAACGCGTGGGACGAGCTGGAGGGTAGTCCGACGAACCAGGTGACCAGGTTCCACACGATCGCCCCGACCAGGCCGCCGAACACGATCGCCGGTCCGATCTTGGTGTCGTCGACCAGTCCATTCGAGATGGTCTTGGCCACTTCGACCGACAGGAAGGCTCCGACCAGGTTCAGGACCGCGGAGATCGTCACCGCGACCTTGGGACGCAACGCCCCGGTGGCGATCGACGTCGCCATCGAGTTGGCCGTGTCATGGAACCCGTTTGTGAAATCGAAAATTAGGGCCGTGACGACGACGAGCACGACCAACACTGAGGGCTCCACCCCGACCTCCGAACCCTTCGAAACTCCCTTCGCAAGGTACCTGACGGCCTGACCGGAGTGTTAATAACCCATACACATTTGAGACATAAGTCGTTAAGCCATCGGCAATGTGCGTTGACGGTCTGCAGCCGGAGCGAGGTCACCGGACACCAGTCGGACGAAGCGGTGCGCGAACGGCCGCCAGGTTTCGGTGATATCGGCATGCACCCGAGCGAGGTTCTCCGGGGTCAGTGCGTCCGGCCGGGTGAGTTCCGCCATTTCCGGCGACTGCCGCGCCCAAGCGAGGACCACGTCCTGTGTCGTCTCGATATGGAACTGGACACCGTAGGCACAACGGTCGAATCGGAATGCCTGGTAGGCGTATCGCGGCGACGAGGCGAGAAGTTCGGCCCCCGCGGGCAGGCGGGTGATCGCGTCGTTGTGGAACTGCAAGACGTCCTGCATGAGGGGAAGGTCCGCGAAGAGCGGATCGGTCCAGGCAGCGTCCTTCTTGGACACAAGACCTGGGCCGACCTCAGGCCCTTGATCGCCTGTGACGACGGTGCCGCCCAGCGCCACTGCCAGCAGTTGACCGCCAAGGCAGATCGCGAGCGTCGGAACGCGCGCGCCCGCGGCCTTGGCAAGCAGCTTCCGCACGTCCGCCAGCCACGGATGAGCGGCGTCGTCGTTGGCGCCCATCCCTCCACCGAGGCATACGACGCCCGCGTAACCAGCAAGATCAGCAGGGAGACTCTGCTCGGGCGGCAACCGGATGTCGAGCTCGGCTCCCGCCTCGGTGAGCCAGTCGCCGAGGGGGCCGATCGGATCGGATTCATCTGGCTGGATGACGAGCAACTTGGGAGCGGTCACCACCCCAGCCTACGACCGCCAGGAGAGCAGGGGACCTTTGCTATCGCTCGGGGCCGGCGATAGCAAAGGTCCCTTGCTTCCGCCTTGGTCAGCAGGCGCAGCGTGGGGTGGGCGCGGAGGCGAGGGCGAGTGCGGGGGTATCCCGGTCGACGGGATAGCCGGCCGCTTGCCAGGCGGTGATGCCACCGGACAAGCGCTTGACCTTGAAGCCGAGTTCCGCCAGTTTCAGGGCTCCCTTGGTCGCGGCATTGCAGTGGATGCTCTCGCAGTAGCAGACGTAGACGAGATCGCGGTCGAGACCGCTGACCGACTCGGGTGTCATGTCCCGGTAGGGGAGATTGATCGCCCCCGGGATGCGCGCGGACGCGAAGGCCTCCGGGGCCCGGGTCTCGACGACCACGTATCCCTGCTGAGTGCCGGAGGTGAAGTCACGGACCAGGTCGTCGGGGTCCACGTCGAGGGAGAGTTCGGCACGCAGGAGCGCGGCCGCGGTCGCGCTCTCCAGGGCAGGGAAAGTCAGTACGCGAGGCTCGGTCGTCATGCCTCAATCCTGCTGATCGGTGATCATCCACAACATCGGAGATTCCAGGTCTCGCCGACGGCTAGCCTTGAGTTTCCTGGCAAGAGTGACGATCGACCTGGAGTTCTGTGAACCTCGATGATCTCGACTGGCAGCTGCTCGAACTGCTCCAGTCCGACGGTCGGCTGACTTTCTCGGAGCTCGGCCGACGGGTCTCACTGTCGGCGCCCGCGGTGACCGAGCGGGTTCGGCGGCTCGAGGAGAAGGGGATCATCACGGGCTACTCGGCCAGCGTCGACCTGACCAGGCTCGGGCTCCCGATCGAGGCGATGGTCCGGGCGAAGGTGCGAAGTCTCGACACGCCTCGCTTCCGCGAAGCCGTCCTCGCACTGCCTCAGGTCCTCGACGCCGATCACGTCACAGGTGACGAGTGCTGGCTGCTGCGCGTCGCCTGCCGGGACACCGCGGAGCTGGAAGAGCTCGTAGAGCGGATGCAGCGCTATGGGGAGACGACAACTTCGCTGGTCTTCTCGTCGCCTGTCCGTCGGCGCGCGGTCAGGCGGCGGAGCTGAGCAACGCCGCGGGCGATAGCAAGGGACCTTTGCTATCGCCTGGGGTCGGGGTGGTTGCCAGCGCATCCAGAGGACTAAATGCGATGTGTGAGTAATGAGAAAAGGGCCGAGGGCCTGGGAGAACTCTCGGTTCTCGACCAGGCCCTCGGCCCCTTTATCAATGTTAGTCCGGCGGTGTCCTACTCTCCCACAACCCTT
>NZ_BNAY01000012.1:51405-263806 GCF_014654365.1 Amycolatopsis oliviviridis | reverse complement strand
CCACGCAAAACACTCGACTGGGACACCCCAGCCGAGCGCCTCACTACACTCCTCACCCAAACCAAGTGATCACCCGTGTTGCAACCACCCCTGGAATCCACCCCCTTCGCTGAGCCGAGGGAAGGGGGCCTTCACGCGCGGCCGAGGTGATCCCTGGTGTTGTGAAAGCCACTTTCGCAACCTTCAACGTTGCGAAAGTGGCTTTCACAACCCCGGTGCGCCCCCACGCCGCTACACCGAGCGGCGCCGGTGCGGCCCAGGGCGGTACGCCGCTAGCTCCCGCGTTTCGTCCTCTGGATGCGGTCCTTGCACGCGCAACTACCGCATCCAGAGGACGAATTGCGTGGAGGGTCAGGCGCCGAACCAGGTCGCTAGCGCTGCGCGAAGGCCCTCGGCGTCGTCGTCCCCCGCCCAGGCGAGGTAGCCGTCCGGGCGGATCAGCAGGACGTCGGCGGGCCGATCCTCGGCCTTCGCGGTGTGGACGTCGACGCCCGCCGCTTCGGCGAGTTCACGCAGTTCCGGCCGTCCGGCGAGGTCGAGCAGGACCGGCCGCGCCGGACGCAGCAGTTCGGCGACGCTGGTCGCGCCCTGGTCGGTTTCCAGCGCGAGATCCGGGACGAACGTGCCGGCGAGCGCGTGCGTGGACCCGGGCGCCGGGTAGCGCAGGTCGGTCCCGGCGACGTGGGAGGACAGCCGTCGCGCGGCCTGCTCGTCGTCGAGCAGTTCCTGGAAGACAGCGCGGAGCGCCTCGGCGGCCTCGTCGTGCCCGCGCCGCAACGCGACCTGCGCCCGGGACTGCAGGAGCGCACGGGCACCGGCGGCGTGCCGTTCGGCGTGATAGGTGTCCAGCAGCCCTTCCGGAGCCCGTCCCTGGATCTCGGCGGCCAGCTTCCAGGCGAGGTTGACCGAATCGGACATGCCGACGTTGATCGCCGTGCCGGTGGACGGCAGCAGATGGGCCGCGTCACCCGCCAGCAGGACCCTTCCCTCCCGGTAGCGCTCGGCCTGGCGGGCGGAGAACTGGTAACGCGAGAGCCGGACCGGCTCGCCCAACGGGACGTCCTTGCCGAGGATGCGGCGGATGCTCTCCCCGAACTCGGCCAGGGTCATCGGCACGTCGTCGTCGACCTCGCCGGGATCGTCCTCGGTGGTCTGGATGAACACGATCCCCGGCGTCAGCGAGCCGAGCGCGAACACCCCGGTGTCGGTGCGCGTGAACCCCGCCGCGATCCGGCCCAGTTCCGGCGTCTCGATGTCGCCGTTGTCGTGCACGGTCAGCCCCTCGGGGATCTTGACCTGCCCGATCCGGTTAACCTCGGGATAGGTGGTGCCGGGGAACCCGATCCCGGCCATGGACCGGATCGGGCTGCGCCCGCCGTCGCACCCCACGAGGTACGGCGCGGTCAGCTCGTACTCCCCCTCCGGCCCGCGGACCCGGGCGGTCACGGAAGTGTCGTCCTGGGACAGTCCGACGACCTCGTGCCCGCGGCGAACCTCCGCACCGAGCTCGGTGGCGTGCTCCTCCAGCAGCCGCTCCAACAGCGGCTGACGCACCGAGAGCGCCTTCAGCGGGGGCTCCTCGAACCGCGTGAGGTCGACGTGCACCCCACCGAACGGGAAGCGGTGGGCCGGGACGGGGTCGGTGACGAGTCCCCGCACCCGGTCCAGCAGGCCGCGATGGTGCAGCACGTCCAGGATCTGCCCGCTGAGGCCGTGGGCCTTCGGTGTCTTGCCCTGTTCCGGCCGCCGTTCCAGGACCAGCGGGCGCGCACCGGCCAGCCGCAGTTCGGCGGCCAGCATCAGACCGGTCGGGCCGGCACCCACGATGATCACGTCGACGTCGGTCAAGTTTCACTCCTGTTCGGCCTGTTCTCGCTACAGCCGAGGATTCTGCGGCTGGACCGGGGTCTTGCCGCAAGCCCCCCGGTGCGCTATATGTTGACCATGGAGGGGTTCACCCCACCATGGTTCCGGGTACGCGCCCCAGGGTTCGCGCGCCCGCGAGGCGGGACGCTGGGCCGGTGACCACCATCGGAGTCCGCACCGCAGTTCTGCTCACGCTCACCGCACTCACCGCCGTCACGATCGCGCCCGTGGCCTCGGCCGCGCCGAAGGGCATCGCCTGGGGTGCCTGCCCGACGGGCTCGCCACCGGGTTACGACTGCGCCGAGATCGAAGTCCCGCTGTCCTATCAGGACCCGGACGGCCCGCGGATCACCCTCGCGCTCGGCCGTCTCCCGGCGACGGACCAGAAGCACAAACGCGGCACCGTCTTCACCAACCCCGGCGGCCCCGGGAACCCGGGCCGCTTCAGCGAGTTCCAGACCCCGTCGCTGCACCGGCAGTTCGACATCGTCGGCTTCGACCCGCGAGGGGTCGGCGCCAGCACGCCGGTCCGCTGTTTCGCGAGCGACGCGGAAACCGAACCGCTCAAACGGGTTCTGGGCACCTTCCCGATCACCACCGAGCAGGAGACCCGGCACACCGCCGACGTCCGCGAAGTCGCCGCCTCGTGCGGCCGCAATGCCGGGCCGCTGCTGAACCACCTGTCGACCACGAACGTCGCCCGCGATCTCGACCGGCTCCGCGAAGCCGCCGGCGAGCCCCGGCTGCGCTACTACGGCCTTTCGTACGGCACCTATCTCGGCGAGGTGTACGCCAACCTGTTCCCGCACCTCGTCGGCGCGCTGGCTTTGGACGCCGTCAACGACCCGATCGCCTGGTCCACCGGGCACCGTCCGGAGGACGCGAACATCCCGTTCAGCGTCAGGCTCGGCGGCTTCCGGGACGCGGACCGCGCGTTGCAGGCGTTCCTCGACGCCTGCGCGGCCGACACCCGGTGCGCCTTCCGTGAGCCCGGCAAGGACTTGCGGGCCAAGTACGACGCGATCCTCGATCGGCTCGAAGCCACGCCGGGCCCGATCACCTATCAGGAGGTCATCCGGCGTACCCACAACGCGCTGACCGACGAAGCCAACTCCCCCGCGCTGGCGGAGTTCCTCCAGTCAGTGACGAAGCCGTCCTCGGCCACCAAGGCGATCGCGACGCCCTTCGACTCCGCGCTGGGCGGCGGCGGGACGATCTGCGCGGACACCACGAACCCGCGTGACCCGGCGGCCTGGCCTCGCGCCGCCCGCGACGCCGACCGGGAAAGCCGCGGTTTCGGTTCCTACGACGCGTATCTCTCGATGCCGTGCGCTTTCTGGCCCGTCTCCGACCCGGCCCGCTACACGGGGCCGTGGAACCGGCCGACCGCGCCGATCCTGTTGCTGGCCAACGGCAAAGGCGACCCGGAAACGCCGTACGCCGGGGCGAAGCGGACCGAACGCATTCTCGGCAACGCCCGGCTCCTCACGCTGGACGCCTGGGGACACGGCGCCGCGAATCGCAGCGAATGTGTCGACGCGGCCCTCGACGCCTACCTGACCTACGGCCGTCTGCCCGCGCGCGGCACCGTCTGCGCTCCGGATCACGCGCCGTTCGACGCCAGGTAAGCGCGGGCGATTCCCTCGTCGGTGAGCCATCCGGCGTAGTCGGCGGGGTCGGCGAAGATGTTCGCGAACCGGCGCGCCACCTCGGGCGCCGTCTGCGCGGCTTCCAGCGTGGCCAGCACGTGATCCGGCGGCGGGGCGAGCAGATCGTTGCTCAGCCGGGTCGCGTGCTGCGCCTTTTCCCAGTATTCGGCGAAAGTGCCGCGTAGGAACGCCTCGTCGAACGGGCGGTCGCCGTGGTCGAGGATGCGCCGTTCGTAGACCGCGGCCGCGTGCGCCGCCATGTTCGCGCCCTGTCCGGCGATCGGGTCGTTCGTCACCGCGGTGTCGCCCATCGCCAGCACCTTCGCCCCCGACGGCAGCGTCCCGACCGGGTCGCGCACGATCGGCAGGACCCGGCCGCGCAGGGCGTCCAGCGGTCCGCTCGGGAGGGCACCGGCGAGTGACTCCTCGACCCACGGGAACTGCTTGCGCAGCAACGTCATCGCGAGCTCGAAGTGCGCGTCGGTATCGGTGACGTCGTCCCAGACGTCCAGCGGGCCGCCGGGCACGCCGAAGAACCCGAGCCCGAAGACGGGCCCGCGCACGGACTGGATCGGCAGCCCGAACAGCTCACCGGCCGGGGAGAGCCCGAACGTCAGGCCCGGATACACCGGGAGCGGCTTGTCGTCTCCGGAGACCAGGTACATGATCCCGATGGTCCGCTGCGGTTCGCGGTATGGGGAGCGGGCGTCGTCACGCGGGAAGAGACCGTCGAACTGCGGCCCGCGCCCGGCCGCGACCAGGACGAGGTCGAACTCGCGGGCGTACTCCTCCAGCCCGTCGGGCGTCACCTCGCCGAACCGCACCTCGCCGCCGCGCCCGGCGAAGGCGGTCAGCCATTCGGACACCTTGACCCGCTGGTCGACCGACTGCGCGGGGTGGTCGAAGCGGGCCTGCCAGGCGATGGCCGGTGCCGCGGAGTCCCCGGCGAGCCCGAACGAAGCGCCGAGCATCGCCGGGGCCGTCCCGTCCCAGAAGTTGATGCCCAGCGCGCGTTCCCGCGTCAGGGCGGGGTGGAACACGCACTGGTTGGAGATGAGCCTGCCCGCACGGATCGTTTCGGCGTCGCGGTCGGTGACCACGGTGACGGCGTATCCGTGCTTCTGCAGGCCCAAGGCCAGGACCAGGCCGGCTTGACCGGCCCCGACCACCACGATCCGGCGCATGACGCCCCTCCCCCTCGGCTGCGTCCAGTGTGGCCGGGTTTCCGTCAGCCGACCAGGGCCTGGTAGACGAGGTTGCGCAGTTCGACGCGGATCGGATAGGTCGTGGACGGCAGCAGCTGGGTGAAGAACAGCACCGTGACGTCCTCGTCCGGGTCGACCCAGAACGCGGTACTCGCCGCGCCGCCCCAGGCGAATTCCCCGGCGCTGGCGAGGGTTTTCGCCGTCACCGGGTCGTCGAGCACGGAAAAGCCCAGCCCGAAGCCGAAACCGTCGTACGGCGCCTCGGAGAACACGCCACGGCCGTAGGTCTCCAGGTCCACGCCGCCGGGCAGGTGGTTGGTGGCCATGTGCTGGATCGTGCGCGGGCCGAGCAGCCGGACACCGTCGAGTTCGCCGCCGCGCAGCAGCATCTGTGTGAAGCGGTGGTAGTCGCCCGCCGTCGAGACCAGGCCGCCGCCGCCCGAGAAGCACGAGGGCGTGGCCCGGCCGACGTTGCCCATCTCGTCGTGGCGGAACGGCGCCTTCGTCGCGGGGTGGGGCACGTAGAGGGCGGCCAGCCTGTCGAGCGCGCCGGGATCGGTCTGGAAAGCCGTGTCGTGCATGCCGAGCGGGTCGAAGATCCGTTCGCTGAAAAAGGCGTCCAGGGATTGCCCGGAAACGACCTCGACGAGCCTGCCGAGGATGTCCGTCGCGACCGAATAGTTCCATTCCGTCCCGGGCTGGAACAGCAACGGCTGCCGCGCGAGCGCCTCGGAGACCCCGGCCAGGTCGAGCCCCGGCGGGGTGCCCCAGTCGAACCCGGCCTCGCGGTAGGACGCGTCGACCGGATGCGTGCGGTGGAACCCGTAGGTCAGCCCCGCGGTGTGGGTGAGCAGATGCCAGAGGCGGATCGGTTCGGTCGCGGGCTCGGTCATCATCTTGACCGACGACCCCACCGTGAAGACCCTCGGTTCCGCGAATTCGGGCAACCAGCGGGAAATCGGGTCCTTGAGGTCGATGAGCCCCGCTTCGACGAGCATCATCGCGGCGACCGAGGTGACCGGTTTCGTCATCGAGAAGACACGCCAGATCGTGTCGGTCTCGACCGGCAGCCCGGCCTCGATGTCGCGCATCCCGTTCGAAGCGAGATGCGCGACCTTCCCGTTCCTGGTCACCACGGCCAGATACCCGGGAAGCAGATTCCGCTCCAGGTATCCGTCGAAGTGCTTGTCGATCCTTCGCAGCCGCTCCGCGTCGAAACCGACCTCGGCCGGATCGACGTCCACCTTCAGCTCGATCATGGGATCGAGGCTACGCGTTCCGCTCGGCCTGTTTCTCCAGTCGCCACGCCTCGTCGGTCTTCCCGATCCGCCAGTAGCCGGAGATCGACAGCAGGTCGCGCCGCATCCCCCGGTCGTCCAGCAGGTGGCGGCGCAGGTCCCGGACGAACCCGGCCTCGCCGTGGACGAACGCCTGCACGACACCTTCGCGCCACTCCAGCGCGCGGACGGCGGCCGCGAGGTCGTCGCCCCGGCTCCGGTGCAGCCAGGTGATGTGCGCGTCGCCCTTGGTGGTCAGCGACTGCTCTTCGGCCGCGTCCTCCACGAGGATGACCGCGTGCACGGGAACGCCCGCCGGCATCGCCTCGAGGGACGCGGCGATCGCCGGCAGGGCGCTCTCGTCGCCGGCGAGCAGATGCCAGTCGGCCTCCTCGCCCGGCGCGTACGCCCCGCCGGGCCCGGAGATCAGCAGCTCGTCGCCGGGTTTCGCGGCGGCGGCCCACGGCCCGGCGACCCCCTCGTCACCGTGGTGGACGAAGTCGAGCACCAGTTCGCCGAGATCCCGGTCGAAGGCCCGGACGGTGTAGGAGCGCATCCGCGGCCACTGCTCACGCGGCAGTTCCTCGCGGACCCGCGCCAGGTCGAACGGTTCGGGATAGTCGACGCCGGGCACCCGGAAGTGCACCTTGACATAGGCGTCGGTGAATTCGTTGGGCCGGAACGAAGAGATCTCTTCGCCCCCGGCGACGATCCGGACCATGTGCGGGGTGATCCGCTCGGTGCGCAGCACCCGCAACCGGGTCGCCGATACCGCTCTCCGCGCCTCGGCCATCCACGATTCCTTTCCTGGGTTAGGTGAACCTAACCGAGCGTACGCCTCTCGCCGTCCGGCCGGGCGCCCGCCGCCGGATCACTCACCCGGGTGTTCTGGAAGGACGCGACGCGCCAGCCGTCGGATTCCTCCAAGAGCACGTAGGTCAGCGTCGATTCCCGCCCCGGCTCGGGCTTGGCCCCACCCGACAGCGACGACCCGCCGCCGGACACGACGATCGCGACGTCCGGCCGGACGAACCGCACCTTGGGCTCACCGCTGCCCGGCACCAGTTTCGACCCCTTCATCGGCCCCTCGAGCAAGGACCGGTGCGAGCTTTCGATGAGCGCGCGGCCCGGCATGTTCATCCCGAAGAAGGTCACGTAGTCGGCGTCTTCGGTGAAGTGGGACGCGTAGGCGGCCGCGTCCCCGTCGTTCCACGCGTCGGCGAGCTTGCCCAGCACGGCCAGGACTTCGTTCTGTCGATCGGTCATGGTGTCCTCCAGTTAGACGAACAGCGTTCGTGTTACGAACACCGTTCTACAGACGAACGGCGTTCGCGTCAAGTAGAGTTCCCGGCGGAACCCCGGACCAGGAGGCGAACGAAGTGAGCAGGCCCCGGCGTCGCGCCGAGAAACCCGTGCTGTCCCAGGAGCTCGTGGTGAAGACGGCACTGGACCTCCTCACCGCGGAGGGGCTGGAGGCGGTGAGCATGCGGCGGGTGGCCCAGGCGCTGGAGACCGGCCCCGCGTCGCTCTACGCCCATGTCGCGAACAAGGAAGAGCTCCACGAGCTGATGGTCGACCACGTCCTCGCCTTCGGTCCGTTCCCCGAACCCGATCCCGAGCGGTGGGTCGAACAGGCGAAGGACCTCCTGCGGGAGAACGTGCGCGCGCTGACGTCGGTCCCGGGGATCGCCAAGATCGCGTGGGCCATCCCCGTACCGGTCGGCGCGAACGCCCTGCAGCAGGCCGAAGCCATGCTCGCGGTGCTGCGCGCGGGCGGCCTCGACCTCAAGCGGGCGCTGTACGCCGCCGACGCGTTATGGCTCTACGCCAAGGCTTTCGCCTACGAAGGCGCCAGCTGGCAGCACGGCGACATCGACCTGGCCGAGCAGGCGGAACGCGGCAAGCGGATGGTCGAGTACATGACGTCGTTCCCGCCCGGCACGTTCCCGAACCTGCTGGGCGCGGGCGAGCACTTCACCGAGGAGACCGCGCGGGAACGGTTCGAGTTCGCCATCGACCTGTTCCTCACCGGTCTGGCGGCCGGCGTCTGAGTGTCCCGAGCCCGCGGATTCAGAGCAGCGCCACCGCGGCCGCGTACTGCGGCACCAGACTCGCTCCCAGCGACGCCTTCATCTCGGACATCTTCTTGCCGAACAACACCTGGGGCCGCCCGGCTTCAAGCGCCCAGCGCACGATTTCACCGTAGAGGTGGAAGTACAGATCGGACCGTCCGCCGAGCTCCCGCGGCAGCGCCGCCCAGTGCCGGGCGACCGGCAGCGCCGGATGGTCGAGCAGGGTCGCGACGGCGACCGCCCGGCCGGTGGCGGTCTCGCGGTATTCGATGACGTGCACGTCCGGTTGCCGCAGCAGCCTGCCAAGGTAGCCCACGAACGCCGGTAGCGGCACGATCGGCACATCGTGGTGTTTGGTTTCGTTGTGCCGCAGCAGTTCCGCGATCTCGACCGGATCGGCCTCGGCGCCCGGCCGCAAGCGCACCCCGAGCGACGGATCGGCGTCGAAGGTGCGGAAGATCTTGCGCAGGTTCTGTTTGCGCTTCCTGGCCAGCGAGTGCATCCAGTCGTCCCGGCTCGAGAACGGCGTGAGGTCGAGGACGGCGACGTCCTCCGTGCGGCGCACCATCTTCGGCCCGCCGCGGACACTGTCCACTCCAGACTCGCCGACCTGGCGCACCAGCAGCGCGCGCAGGCCGAACCCGAGTTCCGCGCGCATGGCCGGGACGAAGGTGTCCAGCAGCCTGCCGACGCCGCCGTCGTCGTCCTCACCGTCGAACCACCAGCCCGGCATCGCTCCCGAGCCCGGGGAGCGGACGTCGAGCCCGCCGAGCCGCCCCCGTCCCGCCGTGCGGGCGAACCGGTGCCGCCGGGTGAGCCCGGTGACCCACGCGGAACTGACCACGCCACGCGGTTCGCCGTCTTCGAGCAGGACCGTGACCGGCTGTTCGGTGCGCGCCGCCCACGCCTGGGCGGTGAGCACCTCCCAGCTCCAGTCGGCGCGCAGCCCCGCCTTGCCCCGCAACGACTTCCAGTACGCGGGCTCCGGGTCGCGGCGGGGGTCCAGCATCTCGATCACCATCGCGTCACCGGTCTCGGCACGATGACCCCGAGCAGCGGGACCGGCTGGAAACCGAGCGTCGCCTTGAGGTCGGTCAGCCCCCGGCCCATCGACAGGGACTTCCGGTTGCCCTCGATCATGTGACGCACGTTCCGGACCACCGCCTCGAAGTAGAGATGCTTCGGGCGTCCCTCCTCCGGGGCGAGCGCGGCCCAATGCTGGTGCAGCGGCGCGACGGGGTGGTCGAGCACGTTGGTGAACGCGAGCAGCCTGCCTTCGCCGTCGTGGTAGGTCGAGGTGATGACATCCGGCCTGCGCACGAGTTCACCGAGGTATTCGGCCGTGACCGGACCGCGCCGGTCGAGCTTCACCGGCCCCATCCGCTCGCGGTGCTCCCGCAGCATGGTCGCCAGCTCCAGCGCATCGAGGTCGGTGCGGGCGGCTTCGGTGCGGACCACGACGTCCGGGTCGGCGGCGATCTTCTTCGACTGGCCGCGCAGGCTCAGCCGCCTGCTGCGGCGCAGGGACGCCAGCCAGCCCTCGACGTCGACGAACCGGTTCTCCAGCACCGACGTCGGCATCGTGTCGCGAACGGGCCTGCCCCGTCCGGTCAGCATGTCGAGCGACTCCGGCGGGACGGTGCGGTAGACGACGCCGAGGCAGCCCGGCCCGGTGAAGCGGCCGACGGCCCGCTCGAACCGGCGCATGATCTCCCTCCGGTCGGCGGCGTCGACCCCGTCCGCGAACAACCACGGCGGATAACCGGAAAGCCACGCGTGCTGCACTTCGACCCAGCGCGGCCCCAGCCGAGCCACACCGCGAACCGCGCCAGGTCGCTCCGGGGCCACCGGGGCGCACAGCATCGCCAGCACCGCGGCGACGATCTCGCCCCCGGCGCTGATCACGGTGAGCACGTTGGGGCTGCGCGAAAATCGTGACTCCACCCGGATCAGGTGGTAGTCCCAGGGAACCGGCGCCTGCTGGGCGGCGAGAAACGCGGCCCAGCCCTCGGGTTCAGGATCGATACGCGGGTCGAGCACCCGCACTTCCCAGGTCATCGGCCCAGCACCGGTCTCGGCACGGCGACCGACACCAGGGACCTGGTGCCGAAGCCGAGCGCGGTCTTGTTCCCCAGCATCGCCCGGCCCGCGGTCAGTTCACGGCACCCGCGCGTGATCATGTGCTCCACTCCCCTGGCGTAGAAGTCGACATAGAGTCCCTTCCGGCCGCCGCGCGCGCCCGGCAGCGCGGCCCACTGGTGCAGCACGCATTCACCGACGACGTCGAACAGCGTGCCGAATCCCAGCAGCCGTCCGGATCCGTCGCGATAGGTGCGGGTGAAGACGTCCGGGCGGCGCACGAGCGCGTCCAGATAGGACGGTGCGATCGGGCTCCGGGTGTCCATGTGCAGCCCGCCGAACCGCGACCGCTGGCCACCGGCCCAGGCCCGTTCGTCCTGTCTGGCGCGGTGGGCGTTGAGCAGGACGGCGAGTTCGTGACAGTCCAGGTCCTCACGGGCGGGAGCCGCCTCGGTGCGCAGGTCACCGTCCTCTCGCAGGTCACGCAGCGTCTTCCGGGTCTCGTCGCCGAGAGCGCGTTCCCAGTCGTCCACAGTGGAATAGTCGTTGGGCAGCACGGCGACCGGGTCGATCTCCCGGGACATCCGGCCCCTGCCGTCCAGCGCCGGGAGGAGTTCGGGGTTCATCGCCCGGTAGATCACGCCCAGCAGCCCAGGCCCGAGGTACGCGCACAGTGCGCGTTCGAAGCGGCGGACCACTTCCCGCCGCTCGGTCTCATCCAGTCGTTCGTCGAGGACCACGGCGGGATGGCCGCTGAGCTGCCAGAGATAGGCCTCGGCCCAGCGCGGACGGAACCGTCCTCCGAGGACGGACAGCGGCGCGAAGTCGTCCGCCCGCCAGCTCCGGCACACCATCACGGTGAACGCGCCGACGACCTGCCCGCCTCGGCGGAGCACCGCGAGGACCGCCGGGTTCTTCGCCAGCCAGGCCTCCCGGCGCAGGATCTCGTACTCCCAGACCGGCTGCAACCTCGCCCGGTACAGGAATTCCCGCCAGCCCGCGGGTTCGGCCGCGCTCCTCGGATCGACCACCTCGACCTCGAACGCGGTGCTCCGCTCCGCCACCTTCATCGTCACCATCCCAGTACCGGTCTCGGCACGGCGGCGGAATACACCGGGCGCGCCCGGAATCCCAGCGTGGCCTTGAGTTCGGGCAATCCGCGCCCGGCGGTGAGTTCCTTGACGCCACGCCGCGTGGCGTAGCTCATCGCGTGGATGTAGGAGTCGAACAGCAGTCCCTGCCTGCCGCCCTCGTCCACCGGCACGGTGCCCCAGTGCTGTTTCACCAGGCTGTCCGGATGGTCGAGCAGGGTGTTCACCGCGAGCAACCTGCCGTCGACGCCGGTGTAGGTCAGCGTGTGCACGTCCGGCCGCCGGAGGAACCGGTGCAGGAACGCGGCGGACGGCATGGTCCTGGCGTCGAGCGCGACCCTGCCATGCCGTTCGCGATGCGCCTGGATGAGCGCCGCGATCTCGGCGCTGTCCAGATCTTCCCGCCCCGGACCGCCTTTGACGACCAGCCCCGGATCGGCCGCGAACCTGCGCCGCTGCCGCCTGAGCCCGCCACGCCGCGACTTCGTCAGCGACGCGATCCATTCGTCTTCCGAGCCGAAGCGGTTGTCCAGTACCGCGACCGAATCCACGTGCTTCACCAGCCTGCCCCGCCCTCGGACGTCCTTCGCGAATTCCTCGCCGAGCGCCCGGTACAGCACGCCGAGCAGTCCCGGTCCGAGCCGTCTGCGCAGCGCCCGTTCGAAGTCCCGGATCAGCGGACAGCGTTCGACGGCCGGGACCCGCGGCGCGAACGCCAGTCCGGGGTAGCCGCTCAGCCAGGGCTGGCACACCTCGGCCCAGAACGGGCGCAGCAATCGGTGTCCCGGCGCCGGCGCGAAGCGGTAACGCACCCGGGGACGACAGACCAGGACGGAGAACGCCGCGACGATCCCGGCGTCGTCGGTCACGGTGACCAGCACCGGCGGGTTCCGCGCGATCCAGGCGTCGAGTCCCATCACGTCGTAGTCCCACACCGGATGCAGGCGCGCCAGGGCAGAGAACTCCGGCCAGCCCGGCGGGACGGGATCGGTGCGGGGATCGTGGAAACCGATCTTCACGTGAGCACGACCGGGGTTCCGTGCCGCGGGCACGGCACGATCTCGCCGCGCACCCCGCCCGCCGGGAGCACGTCCACGAACCGCGGGGAATCCTGGCGCAGCAAGGTGAACGCGAGCCCGCCCGGGGTGGTGCGCGCGTAGACGCGGGCCCAGTCGAGGTGCCAGCGGCCGCACTCCTCGATGGCGCCCAGATAGCCCAGCGCCGGGTCATGGAGCACGCCGTACGGACCGCTGTCCATTGTGTCCAGTTCACGTCTTGGTACGGATTCGACCCGGTACGCCCGGTCTTCGGGTAGCACGTCGGCGAAGACGGCCAGCTGCTTGTCGTCACCGACCGCGACCACGCGACGGCCGCCGCGCAACGCCGAGGCCAGTTCCGCGAGGACGCCCGGCACCGGGGCTTCGGGATCCACCAGACAGCACCGGACCCCGCGCGGCAGGTCCGTCGGCGGGAGTGTCCAGTCGTCCCCGAGCACGACGACCAGGGCGTCCCCGGTCACCGAACGAGCCTTGCGCAGCACGGGACCCAGCCCCCGGTTCGGCTCGATCCGTCGCGTGCCACCGGCGAGCGGCACGAGGTCGATGATCTTGTGCACCGCCTCGGCCAGCGGCGCCGCACCGGAGTCCGTCCCGGTGCGACCGGGCACCAGCACGGGATCCGTTCTGCCGTCCAGTGCCCAGCGCTCGCGGTAGAACGGCACCGTCGCGAAGGCCGACCGGACGGATCGCCGATAGGCGGCCCGCCAGGCAGCACTCACCCCCACTTTCCACATGGCGCGCAAGCTTGCGTCATCGATCCCGGTTTGGAAACACCCCATGTCTGGTTCATCCGTTTTACTGCGAACTTCCCACCTTTTCGACTGAGCTGAAAGGACCAACTTTCGGTATGTGCTGGCGGAAGCAAAGCGAACCTGCCTATAACACCGGGACCTTTCGAGCCGGCACGATCTGCCGGCCGGTTCCGCGCCGAGGGGACATATGAGATGTGAAATCAGCACAGGTGACGCTACGAACACAATAGCGCACTCAACGCAGGGACTCGGCAGATGAACTTGTCGATCCCCGGCCCTGTGCACAGTGGAGTCACCGTGGTCGTCCCGTGCTTCAACGAGGTCGACAACGTCGGGCCCTCCTACGAGGAGATCATCGCCGAGCTGGGGAATCACCCGCTCGAACTGCTCTATGTGGACGACGGGAGTACGGACGGGACACTGGACGTCATCCGCGCGCTCGCGCACAACGACCCCCGGGTGCGCTACGTGTCCTTCACGCGCAACTTCGGGTTCGAAGCCGCTTTTTCCGTGGGATATCGGTACGCGGGGAAACCGTGGATCTTGCATATCGACGCCGACCAGCAGTTCCCCGCGTCCGAAGCGGAGAAGTTGATCATGGCGGCCGAAGAAGGGTACGACGCCGTTTTCGGCGTCCGGACCAATAGGCAAGATCCTTTACTGCGGCGCTGGGGCACCGCGGCCTTCCATTTCCTCGGCAGGCGTGTGCTGCGCATCGAGATCCCGCCCGGTGCGACCGCTTTCCGGCTGGTACGCACGGAGCTCGCGCGCGAGATCGTCGACCTCCGGCTGGGCACCCCGTACTTCCTCGCCACCGTGCCGAGATTGACCAGCCGCTACACCACGGTCCCGGTGGCACACCGGGCCAGGGAACGCGGCGAGTCCAAAGTGGGCTTCGGTTTCCTGTCCTCGCACGCCATCGAACTGTTCGTCGGCTTCACCCGGCGGCTGACGACGGTGGCGTCGTGCGCGGCGGTGCTGACCGCCGGGATCTCGATACTCGCCGGGATCGCGGCCGCCACCGGGCTGCTCGGCCTGAACGCGGCGTCGGCGCTGGAGTTCGTCATGTTCGCCGTGCTGCTGACCGTGCTCTCGCTGACCGTCCGCTACCTGGTCGTGGTCGGCGCGGGGCAGCCGCGGCCACGGCAGTTCTACATCAGGGAAGCCAACTTCGCGGTCGACGAGGACGACCGGCTCTACGCCTCGGCCATGGCCGAGATCCATCCTGGGGAAAGGCAAGCGGGAGTGAAGAACACCGAAGACACGGCGGCGCCTCGGAGCCTGGTGATCCTGGGCGGGGCCGACGGTTCGGTCAGCACGTATCACCGGGCCCGGGAACTCGGGTTCCGCACCATCTGCGTGGACGTCCGCGCGAGCGCGCCGGCGGTGGCGCTGGCGGACGAGTTCGTGCAGGTCAGTGTCCGCGCGCCGGAACAGATCGCGGCCGCCTTGGCCGGGCGGGACGACATCGCCGGGGTGCTCTGCCCCGCCAGCGACGTCGGGCTGCCCACGCTCGCGTGGCTCACCAGGCACTGGGACCTGCCGGACCCGCTGCCCGAAGCCGCCGTCGCCGCTTCCGTCGACAAGTCCGTCTTCCGCGAACTCTGCGACCGGCTGCGCCTGCCGACCTACCGCAGTGTCGGCGGCAAACCCGGGCCGGACCTCGCCCTCGCCGCGCAGCAGCTGCGCTTCCCCACGCTGGTGAAGCCGGTCGATTCGTCCGGGAGCCGCGGTGTCGTCTCGTGCGCTGGCCCCGGCGGCCTGGACACCGCGTTCACCGAATCGCTCGCGTTCTCGCCGTCGGGACGGGTCGTCGTCGAAGAGCACCTCGACGGCTCGCACTACACGATCGAAGCACTCGTGGTCGACGGCCGGATCGTGTTCCACGCGGTCACCCGGCGCACGCTCACCCCGCCGCCGTTCTTCGTGACGGCGTCGCATCTGCTGCCCGCCGGACTGCCGCCGGTGGTCGATCGCGCGCTGCCGTTGATGCTGACCGCGTTGTGCGCCGAACTCGGCTACCGCACCGGGCCGCTCACCCTCGACGCCGTCCTCGGCCGCGACGGGAAGTTCTACCTGATCGAAATGGGCGCCCGGATGGGCGGGAACGGCCTGGCCGAGGCGATCGCGCTCAGCACCGGTGTCGACCTGATCGCCGCGGGGATCGCCGCCGCGACCGGCGGCGAGGTCGTGCTCTCGCCGCGCGACCCGCGACCGACGCTCGTGCACATCCTCGCCTCGGACCGCGGTGGCCGGATCATCCGGATCGAAGGCGCCGACGAGGTCCGCGCGATGCCCGCGGTGAGTGGCCTGGAACTGTTCGCGGAACAGGACTCCTTCGTCAAACCGTACGAGCAGGCCGGTTACAAGATGGGCTACGCCGTGCTTTCGGCGCCGACCGTCCCGGAAGTACTGGCGGCGGAGGACGAACTGCGCGGCACCCTCAAGTTTCTGCTGGACGAACAGGGTCTGGCGGTACCGCTCCCTTGACCGGAACCTCGCTCACCGACGGCACCGGCACCGCGTCGATCGCGGCGCCGAAGACGTCGACGGTGCTCCGGCTGCTCGCGGGCCGGGGCGCCTTCCGGCTGGCGATCCAGGCCATGGGGGTGGTGCTGGTCACGGCTTGGGGAGCGCACGATTACGGCCGGTTCGCCACCGCGCTCGGGATGATGTCGTGGCTGAACTTCGTCCCGTCCGCGGCCGAGAAGTCGGCGCTGAAATGCCTGCCCCGGCTGAGCGTGACCCGGAACGCGGTGGCGGCGCTGGCGATCCGGGTCGCCGTGGCGCCGGTGCTGGTGGTCCTGGCGGCGATGGCGGTCGCGCTGGTCGTCGCCCCGCGTTCGGACGCGGCGCTGTACCTGACGGCCGCGGGCTGGGCGATCTCCGGCGGGCTGCTGATGACCGTCTCCGGGCTGCACCGCCTGCGCGGTAAGTCCACTTTGGACGCTGTGGCCTTCACCGCGGGGGCACTGGTGGTCGGCGTCGTGACGGTGGGTACCTGGTTCGCGCGCTGGTCGCCGTTGACCCACCTCGTCCTGCTTCTCGGCGGGATCCTGCTCATCCTGGGCGCGTCCGCGGCGTTGCTGCCGAAGGAATGGCTGCGCGCGGAAAGGATCGACGGGCACCGGCTCTGGCCGGCGTTCGGCCGCAGCACCGTACTGCTCGGGATGACCGAGGTGCTGGACGTGCTGGCGACGTCGACGGTGTTCGGGGTCCTCGCCCTGGTCGGCCAGACCGTCGACAGTGGACCGTTCTACGTCGCTTTGCTGGCCGGCAGCGCGTTCTGCTCGCTGCTGTTCTACCCGCTGAGGGTGCATCAGCCCACGATCTCGGCACGGATGCGCGGCAGCGGGGCGGCGGCGGGCCGGGCCCGCGCGGCGGAACTGCTCAAGCTGGTCGAACGGGGCACTCTGGCCTTCCTCGTCCTGGTGGGGTTCGCGCTCGCGATCCCGGTGACCCGCGCGGTGCTGACCGCCGAGGACACCACCGGTGGGTACGTGGTGCTCGGTGTCTTCGTCCTGGTCGAAACGGTGCTGTTCGCCATCCGGCTCTACGCGGGCTTCCTGATCGAGAACACCAACAGCAAGGTCCTCACCCTCACCGCGTCGGCCTCGATCGCCGGTCTGGTCGCCACTCCGCTGGCCGCCGCCGCGCTCGTCCCGGCGATGGGACCGGTCGGCGGGTTCGCCGCCCTCGTCTTCGCCATCGGCACGCGGGCCGCCGTGCTCCGGCGGCTGCTGCGCCGCCACCATCCCGAACTCTGAACGTCGCACTGGAGAAGGAACATGTACGTACTGGGTATCAGCAGGGTCCACGATTCGGCGGCCGCGCTCGTGCGCGACGGCGAGATCATCGCGTTCGCCGAAGAGGAACGCTTCACCCGGGTGAAGCACGACGGCGGCTTCCCCGCGGAGGCGATCAAGTTCTGCCTGGAGCGCGGCGGGATCACGCTCGCCGACGTCGACCATGTCGCCTACTACTGGCAGCGCTGGCGCGAGGGCGTCCACGCGGCGAAGGTGTTCGCGAAGTACTTCCCGGCGACGCTGGAGGTGTTCCGCAACCAGAACGGCGACGAGGGCGGCTCCTCGGCGGGCATGGTGGAGACGTTCAAGACCGGTGGCGGCAAGGGCGTCGACGACTATCACGTCGGCGGTGCGGTGCTCGCGCACATCAAGCGGTCCTTCACCCTCGAACGCGACGTGAAGGAGGCCGTGGGCTGGACCGGGCCGACGAAGTTCAAGACGCATCTGGTCGACCACCACAAGGCGCACGCCGCCAGCGGGTATTTCATCTCGCCGTGGGAAGAATCCGCGGTGCTCACCTTCGACGGCATCGGCAGTGACGGGACGGCGACGTATCTGGGGCACGGCAAGGGAAACCGGATCATCGACATCCGGCGGATCAAGTTCCCGCACTCGCTCGGCGCGATGTACGCCGGCGTCACCGGCCACCTCGGCTTCTACCCGACCCGCGACGAAGGCAAGATCATGGGCCTGGCGCCACTCGGCGTCGACACCTACGTCGACGCGTTCAAGCAGCTGATCCATCTCGACGACGACGGCGGATACGAGCTGGACCTGAGCTTCTTCGGCCACCACCGCACCGGCAAGCACGTGATGTCGAAGAAGTTCACCGACCTCTTCGGCCCGGCGCGGCCCAAGACCCGGGTCACCGCGGAGAACCCGGTGCCGCAGCACTACTGCGACATCGCGTACGCCTTGCAGGTCACGTTGGAGGAAGCCGGGCTGCACCTGGCACGCTGGCTGCAGCGGGAGACCGGGTCCCGGCGGCTGTGCGTCGCGGGCGGGGTCGCGCTGAACAGTGTGATGAACGGGCGGATCCTGCTGGAGACCCCGTTCGAGGACTTCTTCGCCCAGCCCGCCGCGGCCGACGACGGCTGCGCGATCGGTTCGGCACTGGAGGTGTCCGTCGGGAAGTACGGCAAGCCGCGTCCTCGCGACGGCTACACCTACACCGGCCCGGACTACACCGAAGCCGAGATGGAACTGGCCCTGCAGGACGCCGGGATCCGGTACGCCAAGGTCGACGACATCGCCGCGCACACGGCGAAGAAGATCTCCGAAGGCAAGATCATCGGCTGGGTGCAGGGCCGGATGGAATGCGGGCCGCGCGCGCTCGGCAACCGCTCGCTGGTGGCCGACCCGCGCGACCCCGATTCGAAGACGCGGATGAACGAGAAGGTCAAGCACCGCGAGGCGTTCCGGCCGTTCGCGCCGTCGTGCCTGGCGGAACGCGCGGGCGACTGGTTCGTCAGCGACTACCCGTCGCCGGTCATGCTGCTGGTGTTCGACGTCCTGCCGGACAAACGTGACGAGGTCCCGGCCATCACCCACGTCGACGGGACCGCCCGCGTGCAGACGGTGAGCGAGGCGGACAACCCGCTGTACTACCGGATGATCAGCGAGTTCGAGAAGCTCACCGGGGTGCCGATGGTGGTCAACACCTCGTTCAACGACAACAACGAGCCGATCGTCGCCAGCCCGGCCGACGCCGTGGCCTGTTACCTGAAGACCGACGTCGACGCGCTGGCGCTCGGACCGTTCTGGGCCGAGAAGGAGGACCTGTGACAGCCACACTGCCCGACACCGCCGGGTGGGTGCCCGCGCTCTACCGGCGGCGCAAATGGCTGTGGCTGGTGGCCGCCGTCCCGGCCGTGGCGACCGCGCTGCTGATCATGGTGGTGCTGCCGCCGGACCAGACACTGGACAACGTCGTGGACTGGGCGTTCAAACTGTGCCCGTTCGTGTTCGCGGTCGCGACGGTGGCGCTCTTCCCGCGCACCAGCTGGGGTCCCGCGCTGATCGTGCTCGCGGTGTTCGTCTACATGTCCTATCTGGACACCGAGCTGGTCATGCGGATCCAGGCGTTCGCCAGGAACGCCGCCACCGACGAGGACGCCTTCCAGCCGGTGTATCAGTTCGAGCTGCTCGTCGTGACGTTCATCGTCCTGTTCGGGCTGATGGCGTACCGGCTGGGCGGCGGCCGGACGGCGAACGTGCTCAAGGCCGGGATCGCGTCGATCCTGGTGGTGATCTCGGGTGCGAACGACCTGACGTTCTGGGCGCTCAACGACGTCTGGTCCGCCGGGACGAAACCGACCGAGCTGAAGTGGGCCTCGCACATGATCGTGTTCCTCGGCGGGCCGCCGAGTGTCCCGGTCGCGGTGCTGTTCATGCTGGTGCACCTGGCACTGGCGGCGATCGTGGTGGCGCTGCCGGTCGGCCGCTGGGTCGACCGGGCCCTGGGGCTCAGGTGAGCCGCCGCACCAGCCCGTCCGCCAGCAACCGCCCCCGGTCGGTCAGCACCGCGCGGCCCTGACCGTCCAAAGCGGACTGATCCAGCAATCCCTCGGCGGCGGCGACGCGGGCCTCGGCCCGGCCGTCGTCGTCGAGGGCGTCGAGCGGAAGTCCTTCGGACAGCCGGAGTTCCAGCATCACGCGCTCCAGATGCCGGTCTTCCCCAGTCAGCAGTTCACGGCCCGCGGCCGGTGACTCACCGGCGGCGAGCGAGGCGGCGTACCGTGCCGGATGCTTGACATTCCACCAGCGGACGCCGCCGACGTGGCTGTGCGCGCCGGGTCCGGCGCCCCACCAGTCGCCGCCGCGCCAGTAGCCGATGTTGTGCCGGCAGCGGGCCTCTCGAGAGGTCGCCCAGTTGGACACCTCGTACCAGCGCAGCCCCGCCGAAGCGAGGACTCGGTCGATCATCTCGTAGTCGGCGGCCAGCACGTCGTCGTCCGGCGCGGGCAGTTCGCCGCGGCGGATGCGGCGGGCGAGCGCGGTGCCCTCCTCGACGATCAGCGCGTACGCCGAGACGTGGTCCACACCGGCGGCGAGCACCGCGTCCAGCGAAGCCTGGAGGTCTTCGATCCGCTCCCCCGGCGTGCCGTAGATGACGTCGAGGTTGACGTGCTCGAACCCGGCGGCGCGCGCTTCTTCGGCGGCCGCGACCGGACGGCCCGCGGTGTGCACACGGTCGAGGATCTTCAGCACGTGCTGCGCGGCCGACTGCATCCCGAGCGAGATCCGGTTGTACCCGGCGTCGCGGATGCCCGCGAAGAACTCGGGTGAGGTGGACTCCGGATTGGACTCGGTCGTCACCTCCGCGTCCGGCGCGAGACCGAAGGTGTCGCGTACGGCGTCGAGGACGCTTCGGAGCCCATCGGCGCCGAGGAGCGACGGCGTGCCTCCGCCGACGAAGACGGTGTCGACCGCGGGCGGCTTCCCCAGCACGCGCGCGGCGAGGTCGAACTCGCGTTTGAGGCCTTCGAGCCAGGACTGCGGCGACGAGGCGCTGTCCAGCTCTCCGGCGGTGTAGGTGTTGAAGTCGCAGTAGCCGCAGCGGGTCGCGCAGAAGGGGACGTGCACGTAGACGCCGAACGGCCGGGTGCCGAGCCCTTCCAGCGCGCTCTCGGGGAGCGCCGACTCGACGGGCGTGGTGGTTTCGGGCAGCAGAGCGGGCACACCCCAGTGTCCCCCACGCCGTGAAGGCCTCCTTCCCCGGGGAAAGAGGCCTTCACGGATCGCGCTATCTGTCGGCGACGTACACCTTGACCGAGGTGGAGCGGGTGCCGTCCTCGAACCGCACCCAGACGAGGGTCTCCAGGTTCATCGAGTAGTCGTTGACCACGTAGTCGAGCGACCAGTCGCCGTTGTCGTCCGTCGCGGCGTCACGGCTCATGGCCACCTCCACCAGCACCGTGTGGGACAGATGCCCCCGGACGTTCGGCGAACAGCCGACCGCCTCGAACCGGTACGAACTGCCCTTGTGCAGCACCGCACCCTCTTCGGGCGAAACCAGCCTGCACCCCTGCTGGGCCCCGGAAGCCGTACCCGGGATCAGCAGGGACGCCAGCACCATCGCGGCGACCACCCATCGGCGCATGCGCAACTCCTCCGTCCTCTGTGGATCGGAGGCCGAAGCTAGCGTCGACAGCGGCCCCTCGCCGCCTCACTCACCCGAAGCGGTACTAGGCGAACCCGTTCGCGGCCAGCCACTCCGCGGACGGCGGGATCGGCTCGATGATGTCGATCAGGAAGCCGTTCAGGTCTTCGATGTAGAAGTGCCGCTGGCCGAACTCCTCGTCCACGAGTTCCGTCACGATCTTGACCCCCTCTCCGCGCAGGCGTTCGTACTCGCCCGCCGCGTCGGCGACCATCAGCCCGACCATCGACCCGGCGGGCTCCTGCGCCCGCCAAGGCTCCGGTGTGGCCTTGTGGCCGCGCTTTACGAAGCTCATTTCATAGCCTTCCGCGCCGACGTTGAGGCTGGAGAACCAGTCCAGCTCGATCGTCACCGTCAGCTGCAGGTGCCGCTTCCACCAGGCGGTGGTCTCGGCGATGTCCTCGACGACCACGCAGGCACCGAAACCGTTGAGTTGCATCTGGTGTTTCCTCCCAGCTCAAACCACTTGATGCGTAGTACTATAAGCACAGTGGTTTGACCGAGGCAAGGAGAATGTCCCGATGCGACAGAACCCGGAGCGCCGGACCGCGCTCACCGACGCCGCCATCGCCGTCCTCGCCCGCGAGGGCGCACGCGGGCTCACCTACCGCGCCGTGGACGTCCAGGCGGACGTCCCGCCGGGAACGACGTCCAATTACTTCCGCAACCGGGACCAGCTGCTCGGCGAGGTCGGCGTCCGCGTACAGGAACGACTGTCGGCACCGGCCGACGTCATGGCGAATCCGCAGGCCGAGACGCCGTCCCCCGACCGGGTCGGCGTCCTGCTCGGCGAGCTCATGGGACGGCTGACCGGTCACCGCGAGCCCTACCTCGCCTTGCTCGAACTCCGGCTCGAAGCGACCCGGCGCCCCGATCTTTCGGCCGAGCTGACCAAGACGATCCGCGAAGGCATCGACCTGAGTGTCGACTGGCACGTCGCGGCGGGGATGCCGGGCGGGCGCGCCGAGGTGCTGCTGATGTACCTCGCGCTGACCGGACTCACCGTCGAACGGCTCACCCTGCCGGAGGTACTGGCGGACGTCGCCGACGAAGACGTCATCCGCATCCTCGTGGACCGCGTCCTGCCGTCTTGAGCCGTGCGCGTTCTGCGTCACAGTGGCGGCGGCGAAGCCGGGCTTGACCTGCAGAACAGGTGCCTGACCAGCGGAAACAGCCGGATTCGGACCTTGTTCCCAGTATTCGGACCGGCCTAGACCACATAGTGGGCGCGTGGCACGCTGAATGAATGACCCGCGCCGGAATCAGCCTCGTGGCACGCCGCCACGTGGATCTCCGTCGCGTGGCGAGCGCGCTCTGTGCGACGAACCGCTGACTCCCCGCCACCACCACGATCTGCCGGAGGACTCCCATGTCGTCGCCCACGCGCGAGACCCCTGCCCGCACGCCCCGGGTCAAACAGAAACGGGGCGAGGGACAGTGGGCACTGGGTTACCGCGAACCGCTGAACCCGAACGAACGGTCCAAGAAGGACGACAACCCGCTCAACGTCCGGGCGCGGATCGAGAACATCTACGCCCGCGGCGGGTTCGATTCCATCGACCCCGGTGACCTCCGCGGCCGGTTCCGCTGGTTCGGCCTCTACACCCAGCGCAAGCCGGGGATCGACGGCGGCCGCACCGCGACGCTGGAACCCGAGGAGCTCGACGACCGCTACTTCATGCTGCGGGTCCGGCTCGACGGCGGCGCGCTGACCACCGAGCAGCTCGCCGTGCTCGCCGAGATCTCGCAGACCCACGCGCGCGACACCGCCGACATCACCGACCGGCAGAACATCCAATACCACTGGATCCAGATCGAGGACGTCCCGACGATCTGGGCGAAGCTGGAGAAGGCCGGGATGACCACGTTGGAGGCGTGCGGCGACAGCCCGCGCGTCATCCTCGGCTCCCCCGTCGCCGGCATCTCCGCCGACGAGATCATCGACGGCACGCCCGCGATCGACGAGATCAAGCGCCGCTACATCGGCGACCCGCGCTACTCGAACCTGCCGCGCAAGTTCAAGACCGCGGTCTCCGGACAGCAGGACGTCGCGCATGAGATCAACGACATCGCCTTCGTCGGCGTGAACCACCCCGAACACGGCCCCGGCTTCGACCTCTGGGTCGGCGGCGGGCTGTCCACCAACCCGATGATCGGCCAGCGCCTCGGCGCCTGGGTCCCGCTCGACGAGGTCCCGGACGTCTGGGAAGGCGTGATCAGCGTCTTCCGCGACTACGGCTACCGGCGGCTCCGTGCCCGCGCCCGGATCAAGTTCCTGGTGAAGGACTGGGGTGCCGCGAAGTTCCGCCAGGTGCTGGAAGACGAGTACCTCAAGCGCAAGCTGACCGACGGCCCCGCGCCCGAGGTGCCCGCGGCCCAGATCGACCACGTCGGCGTGCACCCGCAGGTCGACGGCAAGTTCTACGTCGGCGCCGCGCCGGTCGCGGGCCGCGTCTCCGGGGCCACCCTGCTGGCCGTCGCCAAGGCCGCCGAGCGGGCCGGGTCGAACCGCGTCCGCCTCACCCCGCACCAGAAACTCGTGGTCCTCGACGTTCCCGAGGCCGAAGTGGACGGGCTGAAGGGCGAACTGGCGGACCTGGGCCTGCAGACCGAGCCGTCGCCGTGGCGACGCGGGATCATGGCCTGCACCGGCCTGGAGTTCTGCAAACTCGCGATCGTCGAGACGAAGGCCCGCGCGATCGAACTGGTCACCGAACTGGAAAAACGCCTCGCCGACATCCAGGCCGAGATCGAGAACCCGGTGACCGTGCACCTCAACGGCTGCCCGAACTCCTGCGCCCGCGTCCAGACCGCCGACATCGGGCTCAAGGGCCAGATCGTCACCGACGACGAAGGCAAGCAAGTCGAGGGCTTCCAGGTGCATCTCGGCGGCGGCCTCGGCCTGGACGCCGGATTCGGCCGGAAACTGCGCGGCCACAAGGTGACCGCGTCGGAGCTGACCGCGTACGTCGAGCGGGTCGTGCGGGCCTACGTCGCCGGCCGCGAACCCGGCGAACGGTTCCCCCAGTGGGTCCTGCGCGCCGACGAAGGCCTTTTGCAATGACCGAGCGGGCGACGCCGTACTACTGCCCTTTCTGTGGCGATGAAGACCTGCGGCCGGAAGAGGGCGGCTCCTGGCTGTGCTCGGGCTGCCGCCGGGTCTTCACCGTGAAGTTCCTCGGACTGTCCTTTCCGGAGGTGTCACCAGGATGACCGCCACTGCCGACTACAAGACCCTCGCCGAACGAGCCTCGAAGGAGCTCGCGGAGGCGACCGCGGCCGAGGCCCTGCGCTGGACCGCGGACACGTTCGGCGACGACTTCATCGTCGCGTCGAACATGCAGGACGCCGTCCTCATCGATCTGGCCACCCAGGTCAAACCCGACGTCGACGTGCTGTTCCTGCAGACCGGCTACCACTTCCCGGAGACCATCGGCACCCGTGACGCGGTGCAGGCGGTCTACCCCGGCGTCCGGATCGTCAACGCCGAGGCCGAACAGAGCGTCGCCGAACAGGACGCCGAGTACGGTCCGAAACTGCACGAGCGTGACCCGAACCAGTGCTGCCACCTGCGCAAGGTCGTGCCGCTGCGGAACACCCTGGCGAAGTACTCGGCGTGGGTGACCGGCGTCCGCCGCGTCGACGCGCCGACCCGCGCGAACACCCCGATCGTCACCTGGGACGACCGCAACGGGCTGGTGAAGATCAATCCGATCGCGCCCTGGTCCGACGACGAGTTCAACGGCTACATCAGCGAACACGGGATCCTCGAGAACCCGTTGGTGTCCATCGGTTATCTGTCGATCGGCTGCGCGCCGTGCACCGCCAAGGTCGCTCCGGGTCAGGACCCGCGCAGCGGCCGCTGGGCCGGGCAGGGCAAGACCGAATGCGGCCTGCACGGGTGAGAAGGGACGAAATGACCACGCTCGAACCGGCCACAGATGCGGCCCAAGACAACCTGGCCGCGCTGGAATCCGAGGCCATCCACATCTTCCGCGAGGTGGCGGGTGAGTTCGACCGGCCGGTGATCCTGTTCTCCGGCGGCAAGGACTCGACGCTCCTGCTGCACCTGGCGATCAAGGCGTTCTGGCCCGCGCCGGTGCCGTTCCCGTTGCTGCACGTGGACACCGGGCACAACTTCGACGAGGTCATCGACTTCCGCGACCGCGTGGTCGAGCAGCACGGGCTCCGGCTGGTCGTGGCGAAGGTCCAGGACTGGATCGACGACGGCAGGCTCGAAGAGCGCGCCGACGGGATGCGCAACCCGCTGCAGACCACTCCGCTGCTCGACACGATCGCCGAGAACAAGTTCGACGCGGTCTTCGGCGGCGGGCGGCGCGATGAGGAACGCGCCCGCGCCAAGGAGCGGATCTTCAGCCTGCGCAACGCTTTCGGCCAGTGGGAGCCGCGACGTCAGCGTCCAGAGCTGTGGAATCTCTACAACGGCAGGCACCGCCCCGGCGAGCAGGTCCGCGTCTTCCCGCTGTCCAACTGGACCGAGGCGGACGTCTGGAACTACATCGCGCGGGAGAAGGTCGAACTGCCGTCGATCTACTACGCGCACCGGCGCGAGGTCTACCAGCGCGACGGCATGTGGCTGGCCGAGGGCCCGTGGGGCGGGCCGCGGCCGGACGAGGTCGTCCGGGAACTGACGGTGCGCTACCGGACCGTCGGCGACGGTTCGTGCACCGGCGCCATCGAATCGACCGCCGCCACGGTGGACGAGGTCATCGCCGAGGTCTCGGCCTCCCGGCTCACCGAACGCGGCGCCACCCGTGCCGACGACCGGATGTCGGAGGCGGCGATGGAAGACCGCAAGCGGGAAGGGTACTTCTGATGTCCAGCCTCCTCAGGCTCGCGACCGCGGGCAGTGTGGACGACGGGAAGTCGACCCTGGTCGGGCGGCTCCTGTACGACACCAAGTCCGTCCTCGCCGACCAGCTGGACGCGGTCACCCGCGCCAGTGTCGACAAAGGACTGTCCACTCCGGACCTTTCACTGCTCGTGGACGGCCTGCGCTCGGAACGCGAGCAGGGCATCACGATCGACGTGGCATACCGGTATTTCGCGACGCCGAAGCGCAGCTTCGTCCTCGCGGACACCCCGGGCCACGTGCAGTACACGCGGAACACGGTGACCGGGGCGTCCACCGCGCAACTGGCCGTGCTGCTGGTCGACGCGCGCAAGGGCGTCATCGAGCAGACCCGCCGTCACGCCGCGGTGCTCGCCCTGCTGGGCGTCCCGAACCTGGTGCTGGCGGTGAACAAGATCGACCTCGTCGGCTACGACGAGGCGACGTTCACCGTGATCGCCGAGGAGTTCGCCGAGCACGCCGCGTCCCTGGGCTACGAACGGGGTTCCGTGCTCGCGGTGCCGGTTTCGGCGCTGGTGGGCGACAACGTGGCCGAAAAATCGGACAAGACCCCGTGGTACTCCGGCCCGACGCTGCTCGAACATCTGGAAACCGTGCCCGTGGCACCGGATCCGCACGATTCGGCGTTCCGGTTCCCGGTGCAGTACGTGATCCGGCCGCGCACGGCCGACCACCCCGACTACCGCGGGTACGCGGGGCAGATCGCGGCGGGCACCGTCCGGCCGGGCGACGAGATCGTCGTGCTCCCGCAAGGCCTCCGCAGCCGGGTGAAGGGCATCGACACCGCCGACGGGCCACTCTCCGAGGCCGGCGCGGGCACTTCGGTGACCCTCTTGCTCGCGGACGATCTCGACATCTCGCGGGGCGACCTGATCGCCGCCGCCGACCGGCAGCCGACGGTGACCGACGAGATCACCGCGACCCTGTGCTGGCTCTCGGCCAAGGCGCTCAAACCGGGCGCGCGGGTGCTGGTGAAGCACGGCACGCGGACCGTGCAGGCCATGGTCGGCGAGCTCCACGCCCGGTTCGACGAGCAAGCGTTGTCCAGTGTGGACGATCCGGCTACCTTGGAACTCAACGACATCGGCAGGGTGACGTTGAGGCTGGCCGAAGAGATCGGCGTGGACGACTACGGCGTCAGCCCTCGGACGGGCGCGTTCCTGGTCATCGACCCGAAGGACGGCGACACCCTCGCCGCCGGACTCGTCGGCGAAAGGTTCGCATGACCCCACACCTCACTCCGCCACTGGTCGCCGTCGCCCACGGCAGCCGCGATCCGCGGTCCGCGTCGACCATCCGGGCTCTGCTCGACATCTCCCGCGGGCTGGCACCGGACCTCGACATCCGCGAGTCCTTTTTGGACCTCTCGGAGCCGTCGCTGACCGATTCCTTGCGCGGTCTGTACGCCGAGGGGCATCGCGAGGTCGTCGTGGTGCCGCTGCTGCTCGGCGTCGCCTACCACGCCCGGGTCGACCTGCCCGCGCTCGTCGCCGAGGTGACCGCGGAATGCCCCGGCCTCGACGTGCGGGTTTCCGGAGTGCTGGGCATCGACCCGCTCATCGAGACGGTCGCGCTCGACCGGCTCGCCGAGGCGGGCGCCGACCTGGACGATCCCGGCCTGGGTGTCCTGCTGGCCGGTGTCGGCTCGTCGAACGTCGCGGCGAACGACGCGGTCGCCGGGATCACCACCCGCTGGCAACTGCGTCGCGGACTGCTCGCGACACCCGCTTTCGCCAGCGCCGCGCAGCCGGACGTGCCCGCCGCCATCGCGCGGCTGCGGCTCAACGGCGCCCAGCGGCTCGCTGTCGCGGGCTGGTTCCTCGCACCGGGCCTGCTGCCGGACCGGATCGCGCGCCTGGCCCGCGAAGCCGACCCGTCGGTGATCGTCGCCGGGCCACTGGGCCCGGATCCGCGGATCGCCGGGCTCGTCCTGGACCGCTACGACGTCGCCGCCGCCCGGCTCGCCGCCTGAGTAGAGAGCCTTGTCCCCATTGGACGCTTGATACCGATTTTCGGTGGGTTCCGTTCCCAGTTCCGTGACGCCCCGCGTATGGGAACGGAGATTTCTTGACGAGTTACTTAACTTGCCGGTAACTCTCTAAACGCTGCGCAGCTCCCTTTCTCCCCCATCGAACCCCCTGGTAGGTGGAACATGAAGGCTGCCATCCGTGCCCTCGTCTGCGCTTCGGCCGTCCTCGTCCCGCTGGTCGGTACGGCCGCCCCGGCCTCGGCCGCGACAACCGTCGTTTTCGACTGCGAGGCGAAGCCGCCGCTCGTCGGCAACAAGTACCTCAAGCTGAACCAGGACGCCGACGTCACCGCGCCGGCCACCGTCGCGCCCGGTGCCGCGCTCGACGTCGTCATCGACCCGGCCGCCAACACCGTCCCGGCCGAGGTGAGCGGGTACAAGGTCAAGAACATCAAGGACTTCTCCCTGAAGATCCCGATCCCGGCGAACTCGACCTGGGTCGGCGCCGACCTCGCCGGTGGCTCCGGTATCGGCTCGACCCCGCCGAAGATCACGGTCTCCGGCAACGTCGCGACGCTGAGCTTCCCCGGCCCGATCGCGGGCGGCTCCACGTTCGAGCTGCCGACCGTGACCGCGCACCTCACCGCGGGCTCGTCCGGCACCATCGAAACGAAACTGGGCGGCACCAGCTACGCCGACCCGGGCCTGACGTTCACCGCCGTGGTCAGCGCGGGCTTCGACGTCTCGGCGCCGACTGCCTGCTTCCCCAACCCGAGCCCGACCTTCACCACGACGAAGATCGGCTGAGCAGCGCCTGCGCCACCATCGGAGCATGGTGGCGCAGGCCACTGCCCGGCCACACCGCGCTGTGCGAAGGTGTGGCATGGCTGACGAACTGGTGCACTACGACGTGGTGGGCGGCACCGCCACGATCACCTTGGACTCCCCGCACAACCGCAACGCGCTTTCCGCCCAGCTGCGGCGTGAGCTGAGCGAGTCACTGGACAAGGCGCAGGCCGACGACGCGGTACGGGTCATCGTGCTTACTCACACCGGGCCGGTGTTCTGCGCGGGCATGGACCTCAAGGAGGCCCGCGGCGCCGGCGCGGGCGACCAGGGCGTCAACGAGTTCCCGAAGATCCTCGAACAGCTGTGGACCAGTCCCAAGCCCGTCGTGGCGAAGCTGGCGGGACCCGCGCGGGCGGGCGGCATCGGCATGGTGGCCGCGACCGACATCGCCGTCGCCGTGCACGAAGCGACCTTCGCCTTCTCCGAGGTGCGGATCGGTGTCGTGCCCGCCGTCATCTCGCTCACCGTGCTGCCGCGGCTCAACGCCCGTGCCGCGCACGAGCTGTTCCTGACCGGCGACACCTTCGACGCGAAACGCGCCGTCGAGATCGGCCTGCTGAACTCGTCCGTCTCCGCCGAGGAGCTCGACGGCGAGGTCGCCCGCTACGTCAAGGCGCTCGCCCTCGGCGGGCCGAAAGCGCTCGCGGCGACGAAGGACCTGCTCAGCAAGCCTCGCCCGGCGACACCCGTCGAAGGCTTCGAGGCCATGAACAAGCTGTCCGCCGGGTTCTTCGCGAGCGAAGAGGGCCAGGAGGGCATCACGGCTTTCGCGCAGAAGCGCAAGCCGAACTGGGTCCCCGAGGTCTAATCAGGCAGGACGACGGTGAGGCGCCGGGAGTCCGTCCGGTCACCGGACGGGCCCAGCGCCCGCTGTGCGTCCGAAAGCACGCTCCGGACAGCCAGGTACGCCTTCGGGTCGTGCTCCTTGAGCACCGAGGAACCGGCCCAGATCAGCACATGCTCACCCGGCGGGAGCCAGGACAGGTCGGTGAGGCAGTCGTAGAGCGCGTCGAGGTTCTTCCCGAAGTAGTCGGGGAAGGACAGCGCCTCGGCGATCGCGTCGAGCGTCGAGGCCTTGTCGGCCGTCCGCGCACCGTCGATCAGATGCGGATGCGCACCGCGGGCGAACGCCTTGTCCGCCGCGTCCTTGCCCGCGCTCATCGGCTGGGGTCCACTACGACGAAGGACTTGTAGTGGTCTTCGGTGTAGTACAGCTCCTTGCCGGTGCCGGTCACCAGCCGCCTGGCCCCGCGATCCGGGCTGCCCGGCGTCTTGACCGTGTACTCCCGGTAGTAGCCGGATTCCTTGGCGGGCAGGACCTTCTCCCGGTTCTGGAACGTGACGTCGTCATTGCGCGGATACGGGTACGGACCGCCCGCCTTGATGAGCTTCCAGGTGTCGGACGCCTGCGACGGCAGTCCCGTGAGGGGTTTGACCGGAAGACCGGAATCCTCCCCGGCGACCTTTCCCTTGGCCGCTCCCGACGGTTTGGCCTGAGCTGACGAACTCGCCGGAGCCGAAGCGCCCTTCGTGTCGTCACCGCTGATGCCGTCCTTGACGAACCAGCCTGCGAGCACCAGCACGATCAGGCCGATCAGGGCGGCGGTGATCCGCCTACGGTTGAACATGGTTCGCCAGCTTAGGAGGAGCGATCGGGGTCGTTCGCATCGCGGGCCGCGCCGAAGAGCCGGGCGACCTTCCCGAAGAGCGCGTCGAGCAGCCAGGCCGCGACCAGGCACAGCGGCACCACGACCGCCATGACCAGCACGAACTGCACGGGAAACGGGGCCTGCGCGAGCCACAGCTCGACGCCGTCCCACCAGTCAGCAAGCCCGTTGAACACGTGGTGAGCCTACGCTCGTACCCACTGCCTCCGCCGGTCAGGCCATGTAGGTTGCTGACATGTTCGCCGTTTACGCTTCCGAACCCAACGCCGAAAAGCCGCTGGACTCGCTCGTGATCGGCGAGCGGCCCGAGCCCGAGGTGCCCGAAGGCTGGGTGCGGGTCAACATCAAGGCCGCCAGCCTCAACATGCACGACCTGTGGACGCTGCGCGGGGTCGGCATCAAACCCGAGCAATTCCCGATGATCCTGGGCTGCGACGGCGCGGGCACCCTCGACGACGGCACCGAGGTCGTCGTCCACTCGGTGATCAACGCCCCCGGCTGGCAGGGCGATGACACGCTCGACCCGAAGCGCACCCTGCTCACCGAGAAGCACCAGGGCACCTTCGCCGAGCAGGTCGTGGTCCCGGCGCGCAATGTCGTGCCGAAGCCGGCGAGCCTGAGCTTCGCCGAAGCCGCGACCATGGGCACGGCCTGGCTGACCGCGTACCGGATGCTGTTCGTGAAGTCCGGCCTGCGGCCCGGACAGACGATGCTCGTCCAGGGCGCCTCCGGCGGCGTCTCGACCGCCCTCGTGCAGCTCGGGCGTGCGGCCGGATTCCGGGTTTGGGTGACTGGGCGTAGCGAAGAAAAGCGTGCGCTGGCAGAGAATTTGGGCGCACATCAGACCTTTGAGTCCGGGGCCCGGCTGCCGGAGCGGGTCGACGCGGTCTTCGAAACCGTCGGGAAGGCGACCTGGTCCCACTCGGTGAAGTCGCTCAAACCGGGCGGGATCATCGTCGTTTCGGGCTCGACCAGCGGTCCGGACGCTCACGCGGAGTTGCAGCGCGTGTTCTTTCTGCAACTGCGTATCGCGGGTTCGACCATGGGGACCAGGGACGAACTGACCGATCTCCTCGCCTACCTCGAGCTCACCGGGGTCCGCCCGCAGATCGGCGCCGAATTGCCGTTCTCGGAAGCCGAAACCGGGTTTAAGAACATGCTCGACGGGGAAACCTCTGGAAAGGTTGTATTCGCGCATTGATCGGATGAGTGCGGATCTTGCCGCAGTCGTGATCAAGCGCGCACATTTGCGCACGTCCGCGCGTTCCACGCAGGTCAACCAGTCATTTCGCCGTCTTGTCAAGTGTCAAGAACGTTATGACTCAGCAAGATTCTCACGACCAAAGTTCGACCAAAATCCGACCTCTCGCGGTTAACCTGGAAGCATGACCGCATCGCAGCGGCCCGAACCGGCGGACCCGGGGGGCCGGACCACCACCGACGCCGACCCGATCCGCGCCTCCTTCCGGCGCTATGCCGGTGTCCGCACCAGAGTGCTGGAAGTCGGACCGCAGCCACCCGCACCCGTCGACCGCACGCCACGGCGGGTGCTCGGCAAGCGGGCCACCGCGCGCGGACAGGCCAAGCCGACGGCACCGAGGCTGGTGCTGCTGCACGGCTACTGCGACAGCGCCGACACCTGGCGCCCGGTTCTGGAACTGCTCGCGGCCGCCGGTATCCCGGCGGTCGCGGTCGATCTGCCCGGGTTCGGTGACGCTCAGCCACTCCGGCCGGGCCCGATGCTCCCGCAGCTGGACGCCTTCGCCGCGGCCGTGATCAAGGAGCAGGCCGTACTCGGCACGGTGGTGCTCGCCGGCAACTCGCTCGGCGGCACGATGAGCCTGCGTGCCGCCGAGAACCACCGGCTGCCGGTCGCGGGCGTGGTGTCGATCGCCGCGCCCGGTTTCGTGGACAGCTGGCTCATCCGTACCGTGGCCCGCTATCCGCTGCCGCTGCGGATGTACTCGGCCCTGCCGCTGCCGATCCCCGGCTTCCTTGTGCGCGCCGTCGCCGAGCAGGTCGTTCCCCGGCTGCTGTACGCCGACGCCGCCGCCGCGGACGCCGACCAGGTGCGCCGCTTCACGGCGCTGTTCCCGGACTACCGCTCCACCACCACCCGGCTCGAGCAGGCGAGGCAACTCGTCGAGGAGCTGGCGAACGCGTATCGGCTCGAAGAGGTCCGTGTCCCGCTCCTGGTGGTCGTCTGCGGCAAGGACAAGCTGGTCAGCGCCGCTTCCGGACGGCAGCTGCACGCACTGGTCCCGCACAGCAGGCTGATGGTGCGCGAGGACTGGGGCCACTGCCCGCAGCTGGACGATCCCGTCGAGATCTCGGAGCTGCTGACGTACTTCTCCGCCGGCGCGTCCAGGCCGTCGAAGATCGCCGCTCGCGTGGCCGCCGAAGTGAGAGAGGACACCGTCGCCGGATAGGTGCGAAGTCCCGTCTCCCGCTACGGTGCCTTTCGGACTGTCGACCCGGTCCGAAAAGCACAACCTGTTGGGAGACGACGATGTCCGCACAGCGCAGCCTGGGCTCGGGATCCGGGATATTCCGCCGCAAACCGATCGAACAGATCCAAGAGCTCAGTGACGGCGGAGGGGGGCTCCAGCGCACGCTGGGGTTGCGTCAACTGACCGCGATCGGCGTCGGCGGCATCATCGGCGCGGGGATCTTCTCCCTGGCCGGCGCGGTCGCGAACGAGACGGCGGGACCCGCCGTGCTGATCTCGTTCCTCATCGCGGGTATCGCCAGCGCGGCCGCCGCGTTCTCCTACGCCGAGTTCGCCGGGCTGATCCCCCGTGCCGGATCCGCGTACACCTACGGCTACACCGTGCTGGGCGAGATCGTCGGCTGGTTCATCGGCTGGGACCTGCTGCTGGAGTACACCGCGATCGTGGCGGTGGTCGCGATCGGCATCTCCGGCTACTTCAACGAACTGCTGGGCTATCTCAACGTCGAGCTCCCGACGTGGATGCTCGGCGCTCCAGGCACGGAAAAGGCCGGTGTCGAACCGGGGTCCTACAAGATCAACCTGTTCGCCGTGCTGCTGTGCCTGCTGATCGCCTTCATCCTCAACCAGGGCATGAAGAACGCCGCCCGGTTCGAGACGCTGCTGGTCTACCTGAAGGTGGGCCTGGTCCTGCTGGTGATCGTCGTCGGTGTCTTCCACATCAACACCGACAACTACTCGAACTTCTTCCCGTTCGGCCTCAGCGGCGCGTTCACCGGCGCGGCGACGGTGTTCTTCGCCGTGTTCGGCTACGACGCCATGTCGACGGCGGCCGAGGAGTCGACCGACTCCCAGAAACACATGCCGAAGGCGATCATCTACTCGCTCGCCATCTCGATGGTGCTCTACGTCCTCGCCTGCCTGGTCCTGACCGGCATGGTCAACTACAAGGACATCGACAGCGAAGCCGCCTTCTCAAGCGCCTTCGCCGGTATCGGGATGAAGTGGCTCGGCCTGATCATCGCGGTCGGCGCGATCATCGGTATCACCACGGTGCTGTTCACCTTCCTCATGGGCGCGAGCCGCGTCGGCTACTCGATGAGCCGCGACGGCCTGCTGCCCAAGTGGTTCGGCAAGACCCACCCGGTGCGCAAGGTGCCGAGCCGGATGACCTGGGTGCTCGGCGGCGCGTCCGCGATCATCGCCGGGCTGCTGCCCATCGGTGAGGCCGCCGAGCTGACGAACATCGGCATCCTGCTCGCGTTCGTCGTCGTCTGCGTCGCGGTGATCGTGCTGCGCTACAAGCAGCCGGACCTGCCCCGGTCCTTCAAGACGCCGGGGATGCCGATCGTGCCGATCATCGGGATCGTCTTCTCGATCTGGCTGATCACGTTCCTGAACCCGGAGACCTGGCTGCGGTTCGCGGCCTGGTTCGCCATCGGCCTGATCATCTACTTCGCCTACAGCCGCCGTCACTCGGTCATGAACGCGAACAACGGCGACGCGAAGCAGGTCAGCGGAGACGACTCAAACGCGTAGCGGCTTCGCGGGCTTCGGCTTGGAGGCGTTCGACGATCGACGCCGCCGGGCCGGAGCCCGCGAGTTCGTAGGTCTGTCCCGCGTAGAGGGACATCACCTCTGGGTCCCCCGCTTTTCCCGCCGCCGCACGGATCGGTTTGGTCAGGTTGTTGACCTGCGGATACGCCGACGGCGCGGTGGCCGAGAAGTCCGCGACCGCGCGGTTGACCAGAGACCGGGCGGGACGTCCGCTGAATGCCCTGGTGAACGCCGTCGGCCTTCCGCCGTCCGCGAGCGCCTGCCGGTGCGCGGGCTGCGTTCCGGCTTCGTCCGCACGAAGGAACGCGGTCCCCAGCTGGGCCGCGACGGCTCCCGCCGTCAGCACCGCCGCGATATCGGCGCCGTGCACGAGCCCGCCGGTCGCGACCAGCGGCAGATCCGTCCGCGCCGAGACCAGGCGAAGCAGGCTGAGCGCGCCGTACTGCGCTCCCCCGCCTTCGGCTCCGGGCTCGTCGGCGAAGAGCCCTCGATGCGCCCCAGCTTCGAATCCCTGGACCACGAGAGCGTCCGCACCGACAGCCACGGCCTGATCGGCCTCCGCCGGACTGGTGACGGTGACGGCCACCTTGCTTCCGTTGGCGTGCAGGCGCTCGACGTCCTCACGTGAGGGCGCACCGAAGGTGAACGAGACGACCGGCACCTCCCGCTCCAGCACGACCTCGAGCTTCGCGGCATAGGCGTCGTCATCCCAGTCCGGCTCGCCGGGCTCGACGCCGTAGCGCTCGGCTTCCGCGCGCCAGCGCTCGACATGGCCGCTGAGATCCGCCTCGCCGGCGCCACCCGGGACGAAGAGGTTCACGCCGAAAGGCTCACCGGTGAGCTCGGCGGTCTTCGCGATCCGCTCCTGGAGGGCATCGGCGCTCAGATAGCCACCTGCCAGGAAGCCGAATCCGCCCGCCGCGGTCACCGCGGCCACCAGCTCGGGAGTGGTCGGCCCGCCCGCCATCGGAGCCGCTATCACCGGGAAACGCAGGTCTTCGAACACGTTTCCGACGATAGTCCCCTCTCGACGACACGGTATGTGACGTTCGAGTCACTCCAAGGTTCCTCCTTGATGGTCTAGACCTTTACCGCCGGAGGTGCGACGATCTGACCAGTCGTGACGTGGGTCACGTCCCCGCCCTCTGGAGGCCCCGGTGAAGACCTTGAAAGCGCGGCTGGGCCGCGCCTTCGTCGGGGTGGCGCTGCTCGCCGGCGCCACCACCGCAGCCGCCCCCGTCGCCGACGCGGCCACACCGCCACTGCAGGCGATCGTCCCGGTACCGGTCTCGGTCCAAGCGGTCACCGGCTCCGACTACGCCCTGACCGCCGACACCAAGATCTACACCCAGGCCGGTTCGGCACAGGCCAAAGCCGTCGGCGACTATCTCGCCGGCGTCTTCCGCACGTCCACCGGCTTCGCGTTGCCGGTCTCCGACGCGCCCTCGGGCACGCCCACCGACGGCATCTCGCTCCTGCTGTCCGGCGCCGACACACGCGTCGGCGACCAGGGCTATCAGCTGAACTCGACGTCCGCTTCGGTCATCCTGCGCGCGACGACGGCGCAAGGCCTCTTCGGCGGCGTCCAGACGCTGCGACAGCTGCTGCCCGGCAAGATCGAAAGCCCCACCGTGCAGCAGGGTCCCTGGACAATCCCGGGCGCCGCCATCCTGGACTACCCGCGCTTCGGCTACCGCGGCGCGATGCTCGACGTCGCCCGGCACTTCCACCCGGTCGCCACGGTCAAGCGGTACATCGATCAGCTGGCGCAGTACAAGATCAACAACCTGCACCTCCACCTGGCCGACGACCAGGGCTGGCGCATCCAGATCGACAGCTGGCCGCGTCTGGCCACCTACGGCGGCAGCACCCAGGTCGGTGGCGGTGCCGGTGGCTACTACACCAAGGCGCAGTACTCGGAGATCGTGAACTACGCGGCTTCGCGGTTCATCACGGTCATCCCGGAGATCGACATGCCCGGCCACACCAACGCCGCGCAGGCCTCGTACGCGGAACTGAACTGCAACAACACCGCTCCCCCGCTGCGCACCGACACCGCTGTCGGCTACAGCTCGCTCTGCATCTCGAAGGAGATCACCTACACCTTCGTGAACGACGTCATCCGGGAGATCGCGGCGCTGACCCCCGGGCCGTACTTCCACCTCGGCGGCGACGAGGCCCAGGCCACCAGCGACGCGGACTACCGCACCTTCATGAACCGGGTGCTGCCGATGGTGGCCGCCGCGGGCAAGCAGGTCGTCGGCTGGCACGAGATCGGCAAGGCCACCCTGCCCGCCACGGCGACCCCGCAGTTCTGGGGCACGACGACGTCCAGCACGGAGGTCGCGAACGCCGTCGCCCGCGGCAGCAAGGTGATCATGTCGCCGGCGAACAAGGCCTACCTGGACATGAAGTACAACTCCAGCACGCCGATCGGGCTGTCGTGGGCGGGCTACATCGAGGTCCAGGACGCCTACAACTGGAACCCGGGCGCCTATCTCTCCGGGGTGCCCGAATCCGCCGTGCGCGGGGTCGAATCCCCGCTGTGGACCGAAACCGTGGTGACCCCGGCGAACATCGACTACCTCGCCTTCCCGCGGCTCCCGGCGCACGCCGAACTGGGCTGGTCGCCGTGGTCGACGCACGACTGGAACACCTTCCGGGTGCGCCTCGGCGCGCAGGCCCCGCGCTGGCAGGCGCAGGGCCTCGGCTACTACAAGTCGAGCCAGGTGCCCTGGGAAACCGGATCCGGCAACCCGGGCACCTGCTCGCTCCCGGCCTGGGATCGCGCCGCGGCCTACACCGGCGGCACGAGTGTCTCCCACAACGGGCACAAGTGGTACGCGAAGTGGTGGACGCGAGGCGAAGAGCCCGGCACCACCGGTGAATGGGGTGTCTGGCGCGACGACGGCACCTGCTGATCCCTCCGTCCGCCCGCTCGGCCCCCTTCACCGGCCGGGCGGGCTACGGTGGATCCATGGCCGCAGACCTCGAACTCGTCCGCACTCTTTCCTTGCGTGAAAACGGACTCGCGACCGTCTCGACGGTTCGCGCGGACGGCACCGTCCACTCCTCGGTGGTCAACGCCGGGGTCTTCGAAGACCCGGTCACCAAGGCACCGGGAGTCGCCTTCGTCGCGATGGGCGGAGTGAAGAAACTCGACCTGTTCCGCCGGGCGGGCCACGCCACGATCACCTTCCGGCGCGGCTGGGAATGGGCGGCGGTCCAGGGAAACACCCACCTCGTCGGCCCGGACGACCCGGACCCCGACTTCGACCCGGCCGGGCTCCCGCGGTTGCTGCGCGACGTCTTCATCGCGGCGACGGGGACCCACGACGACTGGGACGAGTACGACCGCGTGATGGCCGCCGAGCGCCGCGTCGCCGTCTTCGTCACGGCGAACCGCGTCAGCGGGAACCGCTGAGCCGAAAAGGCCCCCCGGACCTGGATCCGGGCGGCCTTTTCGTGAGTACGGCTACTTCTTCTTGCTACCGGTGTCCTCAGTGGACAGTGCGGCGACGAAGGCTTCCTGCGGCACCTCGACCCGGCCGACGGTCTTCATCCGCTTCTTGCCTTCCTTCTGCTTTTCCAGCAGCTTGCGCTTACGCGAGATGTCACCGCCGTAGCACTTCGCGAGCACGTCCTTGCGGATCGCGCGGATGGTCTCGCGGGCGATGATCCGGGACCCGACGGCCGCCTGGATCGGCACCTCGAACTGCTGCCGCGGAATCAGCTCTCGCAGCCGCGTCGCCATCCGGTTGCCGTAACCGTACGCGGCGTCCTTGTGCACGATCGCCGAGAACGCGTCGACGGTTTCACCCTGCAACAGGATGTCGACCTTGACCAGGTCGGCGATCTGGTCACCGCCCTCTTCGTAGTCGAGAGACGCGTAGCCGCGGGTACGCGACTTCAGCGTGTCGAAGAAGTCGAAGATGATCTCCGCGAGCGGGATGTTGTAGCGCAGTTCGACGCGGTCCTCGGAGAGGTAGTCCATCCCCAGCAGCGTGCCGCGCTTGGCCTGGCACAGCTCCATGATCGTGCCGACGAACTCCGAAGGCGCCAGGATGCTCACCTTGGAGACCGGTTCGTGGACCTCGGAGATCTTCATCCCGGTCGGCCAGTCCGACGGGTTCGTCACCACGATCTCGCTCTTGTCCTCGAGCACGACGTTGTAGATGACGTTCGGCGCGGTGGAGATCAGGTCGAGGCCGAATTCGCGTTCGAGCCTGTCCCGCGTGATCTCCAGGTGGAGCAGGCCGAGGAAGCCGCAACGGAATCCGAACCCGAGCGCCACGGAGGTCTCGGGTTCGTAGGCGAGCGCGGCGTCGTTGAGCTGGAGCTTGTCCAGCGCCTCACGCAGCTCGGGGTAGTCCGAACCGTCGACGGGGTACAGGCCGGAGTAGACCATCGGCTTCGGCTCGCGGTAGCCGGCGAGCGGCTCCTCGGCGCCCTTGCGCTCGGAGGTGACGGTGTCACCGACCTTCGACTGACGGACGTCCTTCACACCGGTGATGAGGTATCCCACCTCACCGACCCCGAGTCCCTTGCTGGGCTTGGGCTCCGGCGAGATGATCCCGACCTCGAGGAGTTCGTGGGTGGCACCGGTGGACATCATCTTGATCCGCTCGCGCGGCGTGATCTTGCCGTCGACGACCCTGATGTAGGTCACGACTCCCCGGTAGGTGTCGTACACCGAGTCGAAGATCATCGCGCGGGCGGGCGCGTCCGGGTCGCCGACCGGCGGCGGGACCTGCTTGACGCACTCGTCCAGCAGGTCGGTCACGCCCATGCCGGTCTTCGCCGACACGCGGAGCACGTCCGAGGGCTCGCAACCGATGATGTGCGCCAGCTCGGCCGCGTACTTATCCGGGTCGGCCGACGGCAGGTCGATCTTGTTCAGCACCGGGATGATGTGGAGGTTCTTCTCGAGCGCCAGGTAGAGGTTCGCCAGCGTCTGCGCCTCGATCCCCTGCGCGGCGTCGACCAGCAGGATCGCCCCTTCACAGGCCTCCAAGGCCCGGGAGACCTCGTAGGTGAAGTCCACGTGGCCCGGGGTGTCGATCAGGTGCAGGACGTGGTCCTGGCCGTCGACCTTCCAGGGCAGGCGCACGTTCTGCGCCTTGATGGTGATCCCGCGTTCCCGTTCGATGTCCATGCGGTCGAGGTACTGAGCGCGCATGGCCCGCTCCTCGACCACGCCGGTGAGCTGCAGCATCCGGTCGGCCAGGGTCGACTTGCCGTGGTCGATGTGCGCGATGATGCAGAAGTTCCGGATGAGCTCCGGGGGCGTGAAGGTCGTGTCGGCGAACGTCGTCAACGGGTTTCCTCGCGAAGGTCGGGGTGTGCCACCTCTATGGTCCCATGCCGCTCCGGGTGCGAGTGGGGGTCATCCCCGATGCGGCCCGTGGTGAGCTGTGGTGACCTCGAAGCATGAGTACTTCACTGTCCCAAATGCTCGATCGCACGTTCGGCCATCCCAGGGGACTGCTCGGCCGGTTCGGTGGCCTGGCGATGGCGCACGGCAACGCTGCCACCGAACTTCGCGTCGTCGAACTGGCGTCGATCGAGTCGGGCGAAACAGTCCTGGTCGTGGGTCCCGGCCCGGGTGTCGGCCTGCGGGCCGCGGCCGAGACCGCGGGCCGCGCGATCGGCGTCGACCCGTCCCCGGAGATGCTCGCTCGCGCCCGCCGCCGATGCGGCGGCCGGGTGGAGCTCAGAGACGGCACCGCGGACTCCACGGGCGAGCCTGACGAGAGCGTCGACGTGGTGCTGACCGTCAACAACGTGCAGCTGTGGGAGGACCGGGCGGCCGGGTTCGCCGAACTGTTCCGCGTGCTGCGCCCCGGCGGCAGGCTGCTGCTGTCGTCGCACGAGAAATGGCTGCCGGTCTCCCGCCACGAACTGGCCGACGAAGCGGCGGCCGCCGGCTTCACCGACCTGCAGACCTGGACCTGGGAACCGCCGGGCTTCGGTGCTTCCCTCGCCGCTCAGTTGCGCGCGATCAAGCCCGCGACCTAGCGCGGGTCGGTGCGCAACGGATGCTCACGCGGCACCTCGACCAGCACGATCCTGGTGCCGTCCGGATCGGCGATCCACGCTTCGTCCAGGCCCCAGGGTTCACGGCGCGCTCCGCGGACCGGATCCAAGCCCTTCGCGGCGAGCTCCTCGAGCGCCGCGGGCAGGTCCCGGACCTGGAGCCACAACGCGACGTCGGAGGTCGGGCCGGTCTCCCCGGTCCCGACGATCTCGATCGACCCGTTCCCGGCGAAGAACACCGTCCCGCCGGGGAACTCCTTGTCGATCGCGAGGCCCAGGGTGTCCCGATAGAACGCCGTCGACACGTCGAGGTCTTTCGGGTGGATCAGCACCCTGCTGCTCAGCACGTCCATGGCTCAATCCCTACCGGATGGGTTCAGGCCATCGCAATCGCGGTGATGCCCGCCAGCACGACCGCCGAGCCGGCCAGCCTGCGGACGGCGTTCGCCTCTCCCAGGACCAGCCAGGCGGCCAGGCCGCCCAGCACGATGCTCAGCTCCCGCGCGGGTGCGACGAGGCTCACCGGGGCGATCTGGAGGGCGTAGAGGACCAGCAGGTAGGCGATCGGCGAGAGCAAGCCGACGATGAGGATTTCGCGCTTGTGCTCACGCCAGAGCCACGACACCTCTTCACGGTCCTTCAGCGCGTACGGCGCCATGAGCAGGCTCTGCACGATCGCGCCGGTTCCGAAGTAGACGATCGGCGGGACACCGAGACCGGTGACCGAATGCGCGTCCCACAGGGTGTAGGCGGCGATCGTGAGCCCGGTCAGCAGCCCGTACACGACGCCTTTGCGGCGAGCCTCGCGATCTGTCGCGTCGGCATGGGCCGGAGCCCGCCCGGTACCGATGACCAGCACCCCGGCGACCACGAGGAACGCACCCACCAGGCCGAGCACTCCCGGCCGCTCGCCGAGCAGCACGACGGCCGCGAGCACCGAGATCAGCGGCCCGGTACCCCGGGCGACGGGGTATACGACGGACAGGTCACCGACGGCGTAACCCCGCTGGAGGACGACCCCGTAGGTGACGTGGAACACCGCGGTGACCGCGGCGGCGAGCAGCCAGGTCCACTGTGGACGTTGCGGCTCCACGGCCAGCGAGACCGCCATGACCGGGACGAGCAGGATCGCGGAGAAGCTGTAGTAGGCCCAGACGAAGCGGGCCCCGCCGCGGCGGATCCGCTTGGCGGCCAGGTTCCAGCCCGCGTGGATGACGGCGGCGACGATGACGAAGGACAGGGCGGTGACGTTCACAGCGGACCTTTCACGTTTTCCGCGCATGCGGAAAACACCGGTCCTCCAGGCTTTTGTCCCGTCAGATGAACGGCGGTGCTTCCGGCCCCGCCGATGGTGCCGCTCGGACCTGTCCCACCTGCCCTGATTGTGTGGTTCGCTGAACGGGCAGGCGGCGGAACCCTAGGCACTACGATCTTCACCGTACCTCAATCGCCCGCCCGGAGGCGGCCGCGATCCGGCCCGGGACGGCTGTTAAGCTTGCCCTTCACCGCCGTGTGGCATTCCGTCATGGAGGAAACCCGCGCCGCTCTCACGAGCGCGCAGGGCCGGTCACAGCGCGGCGGTGAAACCACCGAGAGATTCAAGAGGAGCGCCCCCGTGGCCAACATCAAGTCGCAGATCAAGCGCATCACCACCAACGAGAAGGCGCGTCAGCGCAACCAGGCGATCCGGTCCTCGGTGAAGACCGCGATCCGCAAGTTCCGCGAGGCCGCCGACGCCGGCGACAAGGCCAAGGCGATCGAGCTGCAGAAGGACGCGGCCAAGAAGCTGGACAAGGCCGTGACCAAGGGCGTTCTGCACGCCAACCAGGCCGCCAACAAGAAGTCCGCGCTGGCGAAGCGCGCGAACTCTCTCTGATTTTTAATCGCGCGCAGCGCGATCTAATCGCGCGCTGACGTAAACGCGCCGAAGGGGCGCCGGCCCGCTTGTCACTCACGTGACGCGGGAAGGCGCCCCTTCATCGCGTTTACGTGGGCCTTCGGCCCGAGAGAGGGCGCGCGACCGGTGAAGTCTCGCCGTCGCGCTGGCGCGCTTCCGGCGAGACGAGTCCGCCGGTCCCGGTTCATGGGCGCGTTGATCGCCGGGCTCGGTCCAGTGAGCGGTGAGCGTGGTCTCAGTAGGTGTTAGCGGCTGCTGGTGCCGTGGGCGTCGACGACCTCCAGGACGGCGCGCTCCAGGGCGTACTCCGGGTTGGCCGCGACCCCTTTGACCTCGGCGTTGAGCCGGGCGACGACCCGCATCGCGGTGGCGAGGCCGTCCTGGCCCCAGCCACGCGCCTGCCCCTGGGCCTTGCGGACCTTCCACGGCGGCATCCCCAGCTCGCCCGCCATCTGATTCGGGTTCCCGCGGCCCGCGCCCGACACCCGCGCGATCGTCCGGACGGCGTCGGCGAGGGCGTCCGCGACCAGCACGTGCGGAACACCCAGCTGCATCGCCCAGCGCAGTGACTCCAGCGCCGCCGTCTTGTCACCGGCGACGGCCTTCTCGGCGACGGCGAACCCGTTCACGTCCGCGCGGCCCCGGTGGTAGCGCCGGACCGCCTGCTCGTCGACCGTGCCACCGGCGTCCGCGACGAGCTGGGTCGCGGCCGACGACAACTCGCGCAGATCCGAGCCGACGGCGTCGATCAGCGCGAGCACGGCGGCGCCGTCGATCTTCCCGCCGACCCGGCGGACCTCGTTGCGGACAAAGGATTCCCGCTCAGCGGGCTTGGTCAGCTTCGGGCACTCGACGATCTCCGCCCCGGCCTTCTTCAAGGCCGCGGGAAGCGCCTTCGCGGCCTTGCTCCGGCCGCCTCCGCTGTGCACGACGACGAGCACGATGCCGTCGGCGGGCGCCTTCACGTAGGCCATCACCCCGTCGGAGAGCTCCTGCGAGATGTCGTGCGCGGATTCGAGGACGATCACCCTGCCCTCGGCGAACAGCGAGGGGCTGACCATCTCCGCGAGGGCGGGGACTGTGAGGTCCGACACCCGGATCCGGGTGAGATCCGCCGTCGGATCGGCCGCTTTGGCCGCGTCCGAAGCGGCGCGGACCGCGCGTTCGATCAGCAGCTCTTCCTCACCGAGGACCAGGACCAGCGGCGATGGGGCGGAGGCTTGCGTCGTCACGGTGACGATCCTGCCACTCCTCCTCTCGTGTGCTTTGTCCGGTGATGTGTTCCGGGCACGGTGGCCCCACCTGAGGCTCATGTCGTACGGTGTTGGCGAGGCGACGCGCTCATGCTCGTGCCGACAATCGAATACCGCTCATCCAGAGGGGCAGAGGGAACGGCCCGATGAAGCCCCGGCAACCGGCGTCAGCCTGTCATCCCGCGATCGCGGGGTAGCTGACGAACACGGTGCCAATTCCGGCCCGCCATGGCGGGGCAGATGAGGAAGGAACCTCGCGATGACCGCAACCCTCGGCACGACCTCCACCACCAAGACCCCGGATCTCGGACCGGCCGTCGAACTGGTGTCGAAGGAAGAGGGACACCGGCAGCCGCTCGCCCCCGAATTCGTTTCCGCCGAGGACTTCTCGCCGCTCGAGGTCGCCTACGACTTCGGCCGCGTGCGCCGCGAAGACATCGAAGCCGGACCGAAGAACATCTGGCGCTACAAGAAGCTCCTTCCTGTTCCGTCGAACGTCGAAGAAATCCCCAACACCGAACCCGGTGCCACCCGGCTCATCCAGGCCGACAGGCTCGCGAAAGCCTTGGGCGTCAAGAAGGTCTGGGTCAAGGACGACACCGGCAACCCCACTCACTCGTTCAAGGACCGCGTGGTCGCTGTCGCGCTGGCCGCCGCCCGCGAGTTCGGGTTCGACGTGCTCGCCTGTCCGTCGACCGGCAACCTGGCCAACGCGGTCGCCGCCGCCGCGGCCCGCGCCGGCTGGCGGTCGGTCGTGCTGATCCCGAAGACCCTCGAGCGGGCCAAGATCCTCACCACCGCCGTGTACGACGGCGACCTGATCGCTGTCGACGGCAACTACGACGACGTGAACCGGCTCGCCACCCAGCTCGCCGCCGAGCAGGAGAGCTGGGCGTTCGTCAACGTGAACGTCCGGCCCTACTACTCCGAAGGCTCCAAGACCCTCGCCTTCGAGGTCGCCGAGCAGCTCGGCTGGCGGCTTCCCTCGCAGATCGTGGTCCCGATCGCCTCCGGCTCCCAGCTCACCAAGGTGGACAAGGGTTTCCGTGAGTTCGGGAAGCTCGGCCTCGTCGAGGAAACGCCGTACAAGGTGTTCGGCGCGCAGGCGACCGGCTGCTCCCCCGTCTCGGCGGCCTTCCGCGCGGGCCACGACGTCGTCCAGCCGGTCAAGCCGGACACGATCGCCCGGTCGCTGGCGATCGGCAACCCGGCCGACGGCCCCTACGTCCTCGACGTGGTCAACCGCACCGGCGGCGCGATCGAAGACGTCACCGACGAAGAGGTCGTCGAGGGCATCCGGCTGCTCGCCCGCACCGAGGGCATCTTCACCGAGACCGCCGGCGGGGTCACCGTCGCGACGGCGAAGAAGCTCATCGAGACCGGCAAGCTCAACCCGGACGAGGAGATCGTGCTCCTGATCACCGGTGACGGCCTCAAGACCCTCGACGCCGTCGAGGACAAGATCGGCCCGAAGGCCACCGTCAGCGCCTCGGCCGACGCGGTCCGCGAGGCCCTGGGCATCTGAGTTCCCGCCGGCCCGTCTCAAGAGCGAGGCGGGCCGCGGGGCTCACCCCGGCGTACCAGGGCAAGGCCTCGCGTGTCGGTGACGACCGCGGTGTCGCCGTCCGTGTCCGTCCTGGCGACCGAGGCACCGACGGCCGTCAGATTGTCCAAAGTGGACTTGTTCGGATGACCGTAGGTGTTCCCGGCACCGACACTCACCAACGCGACCCGTGGTGCGACGGCGTTGAGGAAATCCGGCGCCGTGTAACGGCTTCCGTGGTGCGGGACCTTCAAGATCTCGGCCCGGAGATCGGCGCCTTCGGCCATCAGGTCGGCCTGCGCGGCGAGTTCGACGTCACCGGTCAGCAGTAACCTGCCCGCCGGAGTCCCGGCACGCAGGACGACGGAACCGTTGTTGATCACCGTGCCGTCCTGTTCACGAACCGACCGCTGGGTGACATAACGCGGCCCCAGAACGTCCAGCGACAGCCCCGGCCAGTCCAGCCGTTGCCCGATCCCCAGTTCCAGCAAAGGAATCCCGCGGCGTGCTGTCTCGTCCGCGACCTGCTGCCACGCCCACGCGGGGGCCCGGCCAGGACCGACGGCGACCGCTCCGACCGACCGGCCCTCGAAGACGGAGGCGAGACCGCCGATGTGGTCGGCGTGCAGGTGACTCAGCACGATCAGCGGGACCCGGTCCACGCTGAGCCTGCTCAGGCATTCGTCGACCGGTCCCGGTTCCGGCCCGGTGTCGACCAGGACCGCCCTCCCCTGCTCGCCCGTAGCGAGAACGACGGCGTCTCCCTGCCCGACGTCGCACGCGACGGCACTCCACGACGCCGGTGGCCACGCCGGGGCCAGCACGCGAACCGGCACGAAGACGAGCAGCCCGCCTGCCAACGCGACCGCCAGCAGGATCCTGGCGTGACGCAGCCGGATGGCGGCGAGCAGCACGACGAGCAGCCCGGCCGCCAGAAGACCGCCCCACCACCCGCCGGGCCAGTCCACCACCGCTCCCGGCGCGCGGGCGCCGTGCCGGGCCACGGTGATGAGCCAGCTCGCCTCGGGTTCGGTCAGCCGGACCAGCAACCTGCCCGCCGACGGCCACCACGGTCCGACGACGGTCGCGAGCACACCGAACACGGTGGCCGGGGCGACCACCGGCGCGGCGAGCACGTTGGTCACCACCGAGACGAGACTGACCGACCCCGCCATGCCCGCGATGATCGGCGCCGTCATCACGAACGCGGCCAGCGGGATGGCCAGCCCCTCGGCATAACCGGCCGGAACACCGCGTCCGACCAGCCACTCGGCCCACCTCGGCGCGAGCAGGACGAGCCCGGCCGTGGCCAGCACCGAAAGGGCGAACCCGAAGTCGGCGGCCATCGCGGGATCGGCCACGACGAGCCCCGCCACCGCGAAGGCCAGCGCGGGCAGCGCCGAACCCCGGCGTCCCAGGGCGAGCGCCAGCAACCCGACCGCCCCCATCACCCCGGCACGGAGCACGCTGGGCGCGGGCCCGGCGAGGACCACGAACCCGGCGAGCCCCGCGGCGGCCGCGGCGGCGGACGTCCGCGGCCCGACCCGGAGCACTCTCAGCAGGAGAAGGATCGAGCCGCAGACGATCGCCACGTTCCCACCGCTCACGGCCATCAGGTGGGACATGCCGGAGTCCGTGAACTCGCGCTCGACTCGCGGGGAGAGCGTGCTCGTGTCCCCCACGACCAGTCCGGGCACGAGACCGGCCTGCTCCTCCGGGAGGACGGAGCACAGGCTCCGGAGCCCGGTGCGCAGCGATTCCGCGGCTCGCTGCCACCAGGGCGCCGGCGAAAGGGCCGACGGCGGGCCCCGCACCGAGAGGACCGCGACCGTCAGTTCGGCCCCCTTCGACGGTGCGAGCCGTCCGGAGGCGGTGACCTGCTGCCCGGGCAGCAGGTCGAGCCACCCCTCGGCGGGAGCGAGCAGGAGGATCCGGCCGGCCGAATCCACCACCCGCTCACCCGTCACCACGGTGTCCACCGTCGCGGCGATGACCACCAGGCGGGTGCCTGCCCGGCGATCGGCGTATCCGGCACCGCGGACCGGACGTGGCCGCTCGGTGACCACCACCCTCGTGGTGGCGTCGCTCCCCCGTGCGGCGGCGGCACGGAGGTCGTCGTGTTCGGCGGCCCGGATCCGCAGCGCCACCGGACCGGCGGTGAGCACGCCGAGGACCGCGAGCGCGCCCAGGCCCGCCACCCACCGGGACGCCGTCCGGCGGGCACGGACACCGGCGATGATCGCGAGCACCACGGCGGCCGCACCGCAGAGCATCGTGATCCACCAGCCGCCGAGCAGCCCGGAAAGAGTGCCGAGCCAGGCCGTCGCCGCGGCCGGTACCAGCCGCAGGTCCTGCCCTCGCCACGACGCGGTGTCCACTTCGGACGGATCGGCGGACGGGTTCATCCGACGGACACCAGTTCCCGGACTTTCTTGAACTTGCTTTCGCCGATCCCTTCTACGTCACGGAGTTGCTCGACCGTGGTGAACCCGCCGTGCCCGGACCGCCAGTCGACGATGCGTTTCGCCATCACTTCGCCGACCCCGGGCAGGGTGTCGAGTTGCTCGGCCGTGGCCGTGTTCAGGTCGAGCTTCCCGGGCGGTGTCTCTGGTCCGGCCGCGGCCGGACCAGAGACACCGACGGCCACCTGCTCGCCGTCGACGAGCCGCCGGGCCAGGTTCAACCCGGTCAGATCCGTTCCGGGCTGTGCCCCACCGGCCGCCGCGACGGCATCGGCGACCCGTGCGCCCGGAGGGATCGTGACCAGGCCCGGTTTGAGCACCCGGCCGACGACACTGATCACCAGAGGCGCCTTGGCCGCCGCGGCGGGGGCGTCTCCGGCGGCCTTGGCCGACGGCAGGGGCGGCGGGGTCTCCGCCCCCGGCCGGTGTCCGAACAAAGCGATCGCGCCGGTCACGATCACGGCCACCGCGATCAGCGCGGCCACCACGGCGAACCACCGCCGGTTCACCGGGATCCCGTCCGCCGTGAACCGGGCGGGCACCCAGCGGCGTACGAGCCTGCCCGCGGGCGGGCTCTGGGCGGGCGGCGACAGCTGCGCTGCCAGCCACGCCAGCCTGGCGTTGACGGAGGGACCCGATGAACGGGCGGTTTGGTCGAACACATGACCGACGCTACGGAGCGAGGGTGGCGGGCGGGAGTGGTGAATTCCGAAGCTGTGGACAAGTGGGGTGTTGTGGACAACCCGGCCCCGGCCGAGACGGGATCACCGGTTTTCGTCGGTGCCGTATGGGACGCTGGCGAGTTTCTAACCAGCCCGCTGGATCACGACGCCGAGCACCCCGGGGCCGGTGTGGGCCCCGATGACGGCACCGATCTCCGAGACCACGCACCCCTCCGGGCAGTTGATGGACTCCTCCAGCCGGTTGGCCAGTTCGACGGCGCGCTCCGGTGAGGCCAGGTGGTGGACGGCGATGTCGGCGAGGCCGCCCTCGGCCGCCTTGACTGCGAGTTCGACCAGCCGCGCCACCGCGCGATTCATCGTCCGCACCTTCTCCAGCGGCTGGATCCTGCCTTCGGCCATGTGCAGCACGGGTTTCACCGCGAGCGCGGTGCCGAGCAAGGCGGCCGCCGGGCCGATCCGCCCGCCGCGGCGCAGGTATTCGAGGGTCTCGACTGCGAACAGGGTCTCCGAACGGCTCACCGCGTCGACCGCAGCCGCCTCCACCTCGGCGGGATCGGCACCGTCCGCGGCGGCCCGCGCCGCGCGCAAAGCGGCGAAACCCAGTCCCATGGCGGTGCTGCGGGAATCGACGACACGCACCTTGTCCGGCCCGACCTCCTGGGCCGCGAGCACCGCCGCCTCCCAGGTCCCGGACAACTCCCGGGACAGATGGACCGACACGACGGCGTCCGCGCCCTCGGCCAGCGCTGCCCGGAACTCCTTGACGAATTCCGCGGGCGTCGGTCTGGAGGTCGTCACCAGGCTGCGTTTGCCGAGCGCTTCGGCCAGGGCCGCCGGGCCCATCTCGACGCCGTCGAGGAAGACGACGCCGTCGACGAGGACGTGCAACGGGACCACCCGGATCCCGTTCCGTTCGGCGAAGCCTTCCGGCAGGTGGGCGGTGGAATCCGTGACTACGGCGACCGACACGGCAGCCAGCCTACGTTGCCGCGGGGCGCAGCACCGGGGCCATCAGTCGGGCCATTTCCGTGCCGACGGAGGCATGGCCTTCCCAGCCCCAGTGCATCCCGTCCGGATTGCCTCGGCCGCTCAGCACGTGGTCGCCGACGACGGCTTCGAGATCCAGGAGTGGGACATCCGCACGCCGTCCCCAGGCGCCGATGGCGGCGGCGGCACCGGCGCGGGCGGTGTGCACCCGGCCGTAGGCGTCGGAGCGGTGGACGGACGGCAGCATGCCGAAGATCGGCAGTTCCGGTCGCAGCACGCGCAGGGCTCCGACCGCGGTGTCGAGGTAGTGGACGGTCAGCTTCGACGGCAGGACCGCCGGACGTCCCCGAAGGGCGATCGCGAGCCGCGGCTGGGCGGCGAGATACGTCTTGCGCACCATCCGCCGCAACGGATCCGGTCGCAGGTAGCGCAGGCCGGTGCGCAGATAGGTGGGCAGCGGTGAAGGCAGCGTGTCCATGCTCCCGACGGCCAGCACGACGGCGTCGACGTGGTGGAGGTCGGCCCAGACACGCGGGTCGCCGATCAGCGACCACCAGGCGTCACGGGCGGTCCAGCCGAACCCGGCGACGAGGTCCACCCCGCCACCACCGAGCGCTTCGGCGGCGATGTTGGGCCACAGTCGCGCGTCGTCGGCGGCGAGCGGACCGTCGGGGCCGTGAAAACTGAGGGAATCGGCGAACACCAGCAGGCGCGGGGCCATGGATCAGCCGGTGATTCCCGCGTTGTAGGCGGCCAGACGCCAGTTGCCGTCGCGCCGGGTCAGCTCGACCCAGTGGCAGTTCGCGATCCCGCCCAGGGTCGGCCAGGACGTGACCGGCAGGCCGAGTAGTTTCGCGGTCAGCGCGATGATCAGGCCGCCGTGCGTCGCCAGCAGCACGGCGTCGCCGGCGTCGGAATTCGGCTGGTCCAGGTCCTCGACGACCTCAAGGGCGCGTTCGGCGACGTCCACCCGCGACTCGCCGCCGGGCGGCGCCCAGGTCGCGTCGACGCGCCAGCGCGCGCGTTCGCCGGGGTAGGCCTCGTCGACCTGCTGGCCGGTGAAGCCCTGCCATTCACCCAGATGGGTTTCCCGAAGACGCTTGTCGATCCGCAGCGGGACACCGATGGCCTCCGTGAGCACGGTGGCCGTGTCGGTCGCGCGACGCAGATCCGAGGCGATCACCAGATCCGGCGAGAACCGGGCGAGCGCGGGCACGGCGAACCTGGCCTGGTTCCAGCCGACCGGCGTCAACGCGGAGTCCAGATGCCCCTGCATCCGGCCCGCCGCGTTGTAGTCGGTCTCGCCGTGGCGCCAGAGCACCAGCCGCCGCGGGCTCACGAGGCGCCTTGCGCGTCGGCGGGGTCCTCCTCGGCGGGTGTCTCCAAACCTTCGACCTCGATCCGCGGGCAGTCCTTCCAGAGCCGCTCGAGACCGTAGAAGGAGCGCTCCTCCTGGTGCTGGACGTGGATGACGACGTCGACGTAGTCCAGCAGGACCCAGCGGCCCTCGCGGGCGCCTTCGCGGCGGACCGGCTTGTGCCCGCCCAGCCGCAGCTGCTCTTCGACGTTGTCGACGATGGCGCCGACCTGGCGCTCGTTGGGCGCGGACGCGATGACGAAGGCGTCGGTGATGACCAGCTGGTCGGACACGTCCAGCACGACCACGTCGCTCGCCTTCTTGTCCGCCGCCGCATGGGCGGCCGCTACGGCCAGCTCTCGTGCCTCGGACGTGGCTGTCACAGTTCTCCTCAAACAGATGGCTTTACTCGCGGGTGCGCCCGACGAGGGTACCCGGTCAGGCACCCCGGTCTTTGCGATAGAGGTCCTTTTTGGCGATGTAGCGCACCACACCGTCGGGGACGAGGTACCAGACGGGTTCCCCGCCTTCGACCCGCTCGCGGCAGGCGGTGGACGAGATCGCCATGGCGGTCACCTCGACCAGGCTCACCTTCCCGCTGGGCAGATGCTGGGAGTTGAGCCGGTAGCCCGGCCTGGTGACACCGATGAAATGCGCCAGGTCGAACAGCTCGTCGGCGTTGCGCCAAGTGAGGATCTGTTCGAGCGCGTCCGCGCCGGTGATGAAGAACAGCTGGTCGTCGGGGTATTCCGCGCGCAGGTCACGCAGGGTGTCGACGGTGTAGGTCTGCCCGACGCGGTCGATGTCGACCCGGCTGACCGAGAACACGGGGTTGGACGCCGTCGCGATCACCGTCATCAGGTAGCGGTCCTCGGCGCGGGTGACCACCCTGTCGGACTTCTGCCACGGCTGGCCGGTGGGCACGAAGATGACCTCGTCGAGCGCGAACCGCGACTGGACCTCACTGGCCGCGACGAGGTGCCCGTGGTGAACGGGGTCGAACGTGCCGCCCATGACCCCGATCCTGCGTGGTGACATGGGTCGTGAGCCTATACACCGCAGGTGGCTTCACGCGCGGGTCGCCGGACCCACCGACAGGTGGTGATCTGGATCACATTACCCTCCGTTCCATGGATGAACGGTCCGTTCACGACGTGCCGACCGCGACTTCGTCGGTGGCATGGGGTAGAGGTGGGGACGTGGACACATCGACTCTCCGGGACCGCGCCGAGACCCTCCTCCAATCGTTGGCGGGCGAAGGCGCCCGGCTGCGCGACGACCAGTGGACGGCCATCGAGGCGCTGGTCGCGCACCGCCGTCGCGCGCTCGTCGTGCAGCGCACCGGCTGGGGAAAGTCGGCGGTGTACTTCCTGGCCACCGCCTTGCTGCGGGAACGCGGCGAAGGCCCGACGGTGATCATCTCGCCGCTGCTGGCGCTGATGCGCAACCAGATCTCCGCGGCGGCGAGGGCGGGCATCCACGCGGCGACGATGAACTCCGCGAACCCGCAGGAGTGGGATCAGGTCCAGGCCGCGATCGCGGCGGGCGAGGTCGACGTCCTCCTGGTCAGCCCGGAGCGGCTGAACAACCCGGACTTCCGCGACACCGTCCTGCCGAAGCTGACCGCGAGCGCCGGCCTGCTCGTGGTCGACGAGGCGCACTGCATCTCGGACTGGGGTCACGACTTCCGGCCGGACTACCGGCGGCTGCGGACGCTGCTGAAGGATCTGCCCGAGGGCGTTCCCGTGCTCGCCACGACCGCGACCGCGAACGACCGGGTGGCCACGGACGTCGCCGAGCAACTCGGCATCGGCAACGGCGGCGACACCCTCGTCCTGCGCGGCACGCTGGACCGCGAAAGCCTCTATCTGTCGGTGGCCGAACTGCCGACATCGCAGGCCAGGCTCGCGTGGCTGGCCGAGCACCTGGAGGAGCTTCCCGGATCCGGGATCATCTACACGCTCACCGTCGCGGCCGCGCACGACGTCGCGGGACTGCTGACCGAGCGCGGCTATCCGGTCGCCGCCTACACCGGGAAGACCGATCCGGCGGACAGGCAGGCCGCCGAAGACGATCTGCTGAACAACAACGTCAAGGCGCTGGTGGCCACTTCGGCGCTGGGCATGGGATTCGACAAGCCGGACCTGGGCTTCGTCGTCCACCTCGGCGCCCCGTCCTCTCCCATCGCGTACTACCAGCAGGTCGGTCGTGCCGGACGTGGTGTCGATCGCGCCGAAGTGATCCTGTTGCCCGGTCACGAGGACAAGGACATCTGGGCGTACTTCGGCTCGCTGGCGTTCCCGGACGAGCTGCGGGTGACCCAGGTCCTCAACGCGCTGGCATACGCGGACCGTCCACTGTCGACACCCGCGCTGGAGCCGTTCGTCGAGCTGTCCCGTTCCCGGCTGGAGATGGTCCTCAAGGTGCTGGACGTCGACGGCGCGGTCCGCCGGGTGAAGGGCGGCTGGGAAGGCACCGGCGAGGAGTGGCAGTACGACAAGGAACGCTACGCGCGGGTGAGCGCGGCGCGGACCAACGAACAGAACGCCATGCTCGCGTACCTCGAAACCACCGGCTGCCGGATGGAGTATCTGCGAAAGCAGCTTGACGATCCCGAAGCGACCCCCTGCGGCCGGTGCGACAACTGCACCGGAAAGCATTGGGACACCACGATTTCCGACGACGTCGTCGACGCCACGCGGCAGCGGCTGCGCCGTCCCGGGGTCGAGGTCGCGCCGCGGAAGATGTGGCCGACCGGGATGGCCGGGCTGGAAGTCCCGCTGTCCGGACGGCTGCCGGCGGGCGAGCAGGCCGAAACGGGCCAGGTCGTCGGCAGGGTGACCGACGTCGGCTGGGGTACGCGGCTGCGCGAACTCGTCGGCCCGGCCGCGGCGGACACCGAACTCCCCGATCCGGTCTTCCAAGCCTGTATCGAGGTCCTCAAGGGCTGGCAGTGGACCGAGCGCCCGGTCGCGGTGGTGGAGGTGCCGTCCGCCACGCGGCCTCAGCTGGTCCACAGCCTGGCGACGAAGCTGGCCTCGATCGGACGGCTGGATTATCTGGGTGCCATCGCTTCGGCGGGGCCGCCTCCGCGTCAGGCGAACAGTGCCCAGCGGCTGGCAGACCTGTGGAAGCGCCTCAGCCTTCCCGACGACCTCGCCGCCAGGGTGGCCGCGGTCGAAGGCCCGATCCTGCTGGTCGACGACTTGATCGACACCGGATGGACGATGACGCTGTCCGCACGCCTGCTGCGCCAGGCAGGCGCCCGGGCCGTGCTGCCGTTCGCGCTCGCCAGCACCTCGTGACCCATGAGCCGTACGCGTAGGACCAGTGCGTGGGCGGCCGAACACCCTCCGGTCACCACGAACTGATCTCGGCATCCGGCGGGTTCTTTCCCGCATGGGGACTTTCTGGCAAGGTTCCGCCCACGCACGAGTACGGAGGTGCCGATGGCGGACTCAACGACGGAGCGGCTCGGACATCGGCTCCCGGTGAAGAAACTGTTCGCCGCCAGTGTCGGGAACGCGCTGGAGTGGTTCGACTGGACCATCTACGCCACCTTCAGCATCTACTTCGCCAGCGAGTTCTTCCCGAAGGGCAACGAAGCCCTGGCGTTGATCAACACCTTCGCCACGTACGCCTTGGCGTTCTTCTTCCGGCCGCTCGGCGGGATGCTGCTCGGCCGCTTCGCCGACATCAGGGGCCGGAAGCCGGCGATGATCCTGACCATTGTGCTGATGGCGGGCGGCTCGGTGGCCATCGGCCTGCTGCCGACGTTCGATCAGGTCGGCTGGCTGGCCCCGATCCTGTTGCTGTTGGCCAGGGTGGCGCAAGGGCTGTCGCTCGGCGGCGAGGTCTCCAACGCTTCGGCGTACCTGGGGGAGATCGCGCCGCCCAGCCGCCGCGGGCGCTACTCCGCGTTCTTCTACATCTCGACCGGATCCGCCGTCCTGCTCGCCTCGATCCTCGGATTCGTGCTCGCGCGAACGATGTCCAAAGCGGACCTGACGGCGTACGGCTGGCGGATCCCGTTCCTGCTCGGCGGCGTTCTCGGCATCATCGGACTGTGGCTCCGGCGCAGCCTCGCCGAGACGGAGATCTTCGAGGAGAAGAAGTCGACCGCGACCCGGGTCGAGCGGCCGCTGCGCACCACTCTTCGCGAGCACCCGCGTGCCGTCGTGCAGCTCGTGGGCTTCTCGATGCTGTCGACCCTTTGCTACTACACCTTCTTCAGCGCACTGACCTCGTTCGCGGTCAAGACGCGCAAGGCCGACGACGTCGACGTGTTCCTCGCGTTGTCGATCGCGACGGCGTTGTTCGTCGCGCTGCAATACCCGATGGGTGCCCTGTCGGACCGCTTCGGCCGCAAGCCGCAGCTGCTCGTCTGGGCGGCGGCGACCGCGATCCTCATCGTCCCACTGTCCACTTTGGTCCGGCCGGGACTGCCGGGGCTGCTGGTGGTGTTCTGCGTCGGCCTCTGCCTGTACACGGCGATGACGTCGATCGCGCCCGCGATCATGAGCGAGCTGTTCCCCACCGAACTGCGCGGCCTGGGCATCGGCGCCTGGTACAACCTGACCGTCGCGCTGTTCGGCGGCACCGCTCCCCTGGTGCTCACCGCGCTCTCGGACGCCGGGCTGTCGACACTGTTCTTCTGGTACGTGGCCGCCGGAGCGGCGATCGCTTTCTTCGTCATCAGGACCCTGCCGGAGACCAAGGGCAGCGACCTGCGCTGAAACTCCGTCGCCGACGATGTGGCGAGGTGGCTACCCTCGCGCTCCTACGACGAGCGCGAAGGAGGGACACCGTGTTGTTCGGCGATGTAAGCGAGGAATTGGCGCGACGCGTGTTGGAAGCCCTTCGCCACGTCACCGGCATCGAGCCACCGTCCGCCCTGGTGCGGGCCTCCGCGCGGAGCGGGGTCGACTATCAATGCGATCTCGCGATGAGCCTGGGCAGATCCCTCGGCAAGCCGCCGAGGGAGATCGCCGCCGACATCGCGTCGCATCTCGACGTCGCCGATCTGGCCGAGCCGCCTGAGGTCGCCGGGCCGGGCTTCCTCAACTTCACCCTGCGCTCGTCCTGGCTGGAAGACCGGACGACCGCGGTCAACGACGACCCGCGGCTGGGCGCCGCGGTGACGACGCGACCGCGACGGATCGCCATCGACTACAGCAGCCCGAACGTGGCGAAGGAAATGCATGCCGGACATCTCCGGCCCACCGTCATCGGTGACGCGATCGCGCGGCTGCTGCGGTTCGCCGGGCACGAGGTCATCCCGCACAACCATCTCGGCGACTGGGGTACTCCGTTCGGCATGCTGATCGAGCATCTGCTCGACGAACGCCCGTCGGGTCCGTACACGCTCGGAGACCTCAACGACTTCTATCGGGCCGCCCGGTCGAAGTTCGACACCGACGAAGACTTCGCGACCCGATCACGGCAGCGGGTGGTGCTCCTGCAAGGCGGCGACGAGGAGACGTTGTCGTTGTGGCGGCACCTGGTCGACGAGTCGACACGGCATTTCGCTGAAATCTACGAACTCCTCGATGTCGGCCTGTCGAGCGAGGACGTCTACGGTGAGAGCTTCTACAACCCGTTTCTCGCCGCGGTCGTGGACGATCTGACGTCCGCCGGGCTGACCGAGATCAGCGACGGCGCGGTCTGCGTCTTCCCCGACGGTTTCCGCAACCGGGACGGCGAGCCACTGCCGCTCATCGTGCGGAAACGGGACGGTGGCTACGGCTACGCGGCCACCGATCTCGCGACACTGCGGTACTGGACGGAACAACGCGGGGTCACCGATCTTCTTTACGTCGTCGGTGCTCCGCAAGCGCAGCACTTCGCGATGGTGTTCGCCGTCTGCCGGGCCGCCGGCTGGCTGCGCGAGGAGCATCGGGCCGAGCATCTCGGGTTCGGCACCGTGCTCGGCGAGGACGGCCGCGCCATGAAGACCCGGGCGGGTGAGTCGATCCGACTCGCCGATCTGCTCGACGAAGCGGTCTCCCACGCCGCCGAAGTGCTCGAAGACCGGGACGACCTCTCCCCCGGGATCAGGGAAGAGGTCGCCAGGGCGATCGGGATCGGTGCGATCAAGTACGCCGATCTCTCCGGCGATCGCGAACGCGACTACGTCTTCTCCTGGGACCGGATGCTCTCCAAGACCGGGAACACGTCGGTCTATCTGCAGTACGCCAACGCGCGGATCCGTTCCGTACTGGCGAAGGCGGATCAAGATCTCACCGGCGCGCGGGTGCTGCTCGGCCATCCCGCGGAGCGGGCACTGGCACTCGCCCTGGCCCGCTTTCCCGAGGCGGTCGGCGCGGCGACCGCCGGGCATCTCCCCCACAAGCTGTGCACGTATCTCTACGAAACCGCGGCCGTGTTCTCGCGGTTCTACGAACAGTGCCCGGTGCTGGCCGCGGAAGGCCCCGGTGTCCGCGACTCACGTCTGGTGCTGGCCGAACTCACGTCGAAGACGCTGACACTGGGTTTGTCGCTGCTCGGCATCTCCACACCGGCCCGGCTATGAGTCGCCGTGGTCGCTGAAGACCTTGCGCTTCAACGGGGGAACGGCCTGGAAGAAGCGGAACATCCCGCGCGCCATCGTCCGGCCCGCGCGGTTCTCGGACACGAACTGACGGGCGCTGCGCTCCGATTCGCGCACCGCCGCGAAGCCGTAAGCGCGCATCCGTTGCTCGTAGTCGGCGATCGCGGTGCGCGTCCCGCCGGTCTTCCGCGCCTCGACGAGGTTGCGGCACAGCAGTCGCGCGTCCCGGAGCGCGGTGTTCGCGCCGATGCCGCGGAACGGGGTCATGCTGTGGATCGCGTCGCCGAGCAGGGTGATGTTGCTCGTCGGCCAGGGCTCGACGGGCTTCGAGGTGAAGATCGGCAGCCGGGACACCGACCCCGCGGGCGATCCGGCGACCAGGTCCTTGAACGCGGGGTCCCAGCCGTCGATCAGGTCCAGCACCAAGGCCCGCAGGGCTTCACCGTCCAATGAGGACACATTGTCCGGGTAGCGCCGGTTGTCCGCCGCGAACGCCCACATGACGTAGCTCGCGGTGTTGTCGAACAGGACGGGGTCGTAGCCGAGGGTCTCGTCGTTGACCGACGAAGCGCCGGTCAGCTCGTGCGGCGCGGTGAACAGGCCGGCGCCGGTACGCGGCATCACCAGGCTCGGGCCGTCGGTGAGCCGGGCGGGCAAGCGCTTGCGGGTCTCTTCGGTCAGCGGGTGTTTGCCCGCGATCGCGATGATCCCGGTGTCGACCCGGCCGGCTTCGGGCAGGAACTGTTTGCGCACCCGGGAGTTGGCACCATCGGCTCCGATGACCAGGTCGGCCTCGACGGTGCTGCCGTCGGCGAACTCGCAGACGACCACCTCCCCCTCACGGCGGTAGCCGACGAACTCCTTGCCGTGGTGCAGAACTCCGTCGAGCCCGTCGGACAGCACCTGATGCAGGCTGATCCGGCTGACCGAGTGGTGGTCCGACGCGGGATCAGGGCTCGACGTCAGTTCACTGTCGATCACCATCAGGTCCCGCAGCCGCTCCGTCACGAACGTGAACGGGCCGCTCGTGGTGCCGGTGGTGGCCAGGAACCGTTGCCAGAGTCCGGGCGGCAGGCATTCGTGCAGTGCGGCCGAGCCGTGCGGGTTGATGTGCACGCGATAGCCCTGCAGGCGTTCGGTCCGGGTACGGCTGCGTTCGTGGACTGACACGTCGATTCCCGCCTTGCGCAGCCCTTGCGCCAAGCAGAGCCCACCCGTGCCGCCACCGATGATCGCGATTCTCGTGGTCATGAGATCTCCTCTCCTCGACCTACTATCAACCAGACGGATAATAAAGTCAACCAAACGTTTGAAAGAGTCAGCGACTAAGGTGATCTCATGTCCGAAGCCGCCTCGCGCAGCCCTCGCCGCGCCCCCGTCGAACGCCAGCGCGATCCCGAGCGCACCAAGGCGCAGCTCTTGGAGGCCGCGAAGGCCGAGTTCGGCGCGAAGGGCTACGCGGCGGCGCGTGTCAGCGAGATCGCCGCGAGAGCGGGCGTGAACAAGCAGTTGATCTCGTACTACTTCGGCGGCAAGGAAGGGCTGTACACCGCGCTGACCGCGACGATGTACGACGACTACGCCGCTGTTGCCGACCACGACAAGCCGTTCGCCGAAGTGGTCCGGTTCTTCGTCCAGTCGGGCGTCAGGGACCACGATCTCGCCAGGCTGTTCCTCTGGGAGAACCTGACCGACGGCGCTCCCGACGCGATAGGCGTCGAGGATCAGCGCGGTTTCCTCCAGAACCAGGTGGAGTACGTCCGGGCCCGTCAGGCCGCGGGTGAACTGCCCGCCGATCTCGATCCGGCGTTCCTGCTGGTGATCTTCATGGCCGCGTCCAGCGCCGCGCTGGCGCTCCCCCGCATCGTCCGGGCGGTCTCGGGCCAGGCGCCCGACTCGGCCGAGTTCGCCGAGGCCTACGGCGACCAGCTGGCACGCCTCGTCGGTCACCTCTCCGACGCGGGGAAGCGATAGCAAAGGTCCCCTGCTGTCGCTTGAACCTTTCGGGCCCCCGCCGGACTAGAGAGTGCAGGGACAGAAGAGGGGGTGGCCGGTGGGACAAGCGAGAGACGCCGACTTCAGCGAGTATTTCCAGGCCCGCGTACAGCGGTTCCGACGACTGGCGTTCGGCATGTGCGGCGACTGGCACGGCGCCGAGGACCTGGTGCAGGCCACGTTCATCCAGTTGTACCGGCGCTGGCGACGGGTGCGGCCGGACACCGTCGACGCCTACGCGCGCCGGATCCTGCTGAACGCCTTCCTCAAGGGGCGGCGCAGGCACGGCCGCGAAGTGGTGACCTCGTCGCCGCCCGAACGAGCCGCGCCACCGGGTCACGACAGCCACGACCGGATCGACCTCGAACGAGTACTCAGCGGCCTGACGCCGCGCCAGCGCGCGATGGTCGTTCTTCGCTTCCTCGAAGACCTTTCGGTCGCTGAAGTGGCTTCGCTGCTTGGCGTCGCCGAAGGGACGGTCAAGAGCCAAACCGCCCGCGGAGTCGAGGCACTGCGCGCGGTACTTCCCTCTTCGACGAGCAAGGAGTAGTCATGGACGACCTCGATGTCCGCTCCGCGCTGACGGAGTACGTGACGGAAGCCGAGCCCCCGATCGGGCTCACCGAAGACGGTGTTCTCGCCGCGGGCCGGCGGTCACGCCGACGCCGCCTCTCGGCCGGGATCGCGGGTGCCGCGCTCGCCGTGGTGGCGATCCTCGGGGCGGCCTTCATGGTGATCGCGCCACCGCGGTCCGACGAGCCCGTCGCGGGAGACCACTGCGGAACGAAAACCTCCGACGAGACCGAGCAGCAGGTACGCACCCGGTTGAGCTGCGTCGTCAGTGCCGCGGTGCGGTCCCGGCTCGCGCCCGGGGTGCGGATCGAAAGGATCACCATCCCCGGTGAGACCCCGCCGGCGGATCCGTTCCTGCTGAACTTCATCCGGGCCGGGGAGACCGAGGGCGCGCCCATGTTCTACTTCCTCGGCGTGCGAGTGAGCGATGAGCGCGGCACGGGCGCGGTTTACGTCCGGATAGGCCCGCCGCCCGGCTACGGGATGGCGAATTGCGCGGCCCGTGACCTGCCCAAGAGCGACGCCTGTTCCCAGCGGCAGATCGCCGAGGGTGGCCTGATCGAGCTGGGTTCTCAGAACCACGCGGGCCTGACCACCCATACGACCCGGCTCTACCGGCCGAGCGCCACCATCACCATCAGCACGAACAACAGCGGCGCCCTTGACTCCGGCGAAGGCGCCGACTTGCCGGTGCAGCGTGCCGAACCGACGCTGACCTCGGCTCAGCTCCAGGAAATCGCGGTCAATCCAGGGTTGGTGCCCTAACGGCGAAGCGGGACGAGGTCGTCCGCATGGACGACCTCGCGCCGCTGCTCCGCGGGGAGGTCGTGGCTGGAGCGCCCGATGAGGTCGGGCAGTTCACCCGAGTCGAAGGCCACGACGCCGCGCGCCACGGTCCGCTGCCGGAGGTCGACCAGGTCGACGACGTCGCCCGCCTGGAAGTCACCGTCGACGCCGGTGATCCCGGCGGCGAGCAGGGAGCGGCGACGACGGACGACGGCCGCGACCGCACCATCGTCGAGGTGCAGTTTCCCGGACGCGCCCGCGGCGTAGCCCAGCCAGAAGCGGCGGGCCGAAAGACGGGAGTCCGCGGCGGCGAACGCGGTGCCGACCTCGGCGGTGGTGAGGGCGCGCGCGGCCTCGGAAGCGGCGGCGAGGAGGACCGGGATCCCGGCGCCGGCGGCGGTACGGGCCGCCGCGAGTTTCGAGACCATGCCGCCGGTACCGAGCCCGGAGCTCGACATGCCGACCGTGATGCCGTCCACATCGGACTCCCCGGCGACTTCGGCGATCTTGCGGGTCGCGCCGTCACGGGGATCCCCGTCGTACAGACCGTCCACATCGGACAGCAGGACGAGTGCGTCGGCGCCGATCAGGTGAGCCACCAGCGCGGCCAGCCGGTCGTTGTCGCCGAAGCGGATCTCTTCGGTGGCCACGGTGTCGTTCTCGTTGACCACGGGAACCGCGCCGAGGGCCAGCAGCCGGGTGAACGTGTTCTGCGCGTTGCGGTAGTGCGCCCGGCGCACGACGTCGTCCGACGTCAGCAGAACCTGGCCCACGGTCAGGGAAAACCGGCCGAACGACTCGGCATAGGCGTGGGCCAGCGCCAGCTGGCCGACACTGGCCGCGGCCTGCTGGGTGGCGAGGTCACGCGGCCGCTTGCCGAGCGAGAGCGGCGCGAGTCCCGCGCCGATCGCGCCCGAGGACACCAGCACGATCTGCGTGCCGCGGGAGACCCGGTCGGCGATCGCGTCCACCAACGCGTCCAGCCTGGCCACGTCGAGGCCGTCGCCGGCGGTGGTCAGTGCGGAGGAACCGACCTTGACGACCACACGCTTCGCGTCGGCGATCGCCACCCGGGTTGAACTCACTCGTCGTCCATCTCGTCTTCGTCTTCGACGCCGTCCGGACCGTCACGGCGGATCCGGCGGGCTTCTTTACGTTCGGCGGCACCGATCCGGCTGGTGTTCTCCAGCCGCACGTCCGTGCCCCGGCCCGACAGGTGCACCGCGACCCCGGCCGGGGTCGAGGGCTCCCACTCGAACTGGACGTCGCCGATGGTGACGGGGCTGCCGGGTACGGCGCCCTTGCGTGCCAGTACTTCCTCGACACCCAGCCGGTTGAGCCGGTCCGCGAGGTAACCCACCGCTTCGTCGTTGCCGAAGTTGGTCTGCCGGATCCACCGCTCCGGACGGGAGCCGCGGATGATGAACGCGCCTTCCTCCTCCGGGTCGAGCTCGACGGTGAAGCCGGCGTCGTCGACCGCCAGCGGCCGGAGCACGACCTGCGCCGGTTCCGGGACGGGCTGGTCGGCGCGGTACTTCTCGACGACGGCGGCGAGCGCGTAGGTCAGTTCCTTCAGGCCCTGCCGCGACGCCGTGGAGATCTCGAACACACTGAGCCCGCGGGCTTCCAGTTCCGGGCGCACGAACTCGGCGAGTTCGGCGGCGTCCGGGATGTCGATCTTGTTCAGCACCACCACCCGCGGCCGGTCGGCGAGGTCCCCGCCGAGGCTCGGGGTGTAGCGCGCGAGTTCCTCTTCGAGTGCGTCCATATCGGACAGTGGGTCGCGCCCGGGTTCGAAGGTGGCGCAGTCGATGACGTGCACCAGCACCGCGCAGCGTTCGATGTGGCGCAGGAAGTCGAGGCCGAGGCCCTTGCCCTCGCTGGCACCGGGGATCAGTCCCGGCACGTCGGCCATGGTGAACACCGTCGACCCGGCGGTGATCACGCCCAGGTTCGGCACCAGCGTGGTGAACGGGTAGTCGGCGATCTTCGGCTTGGCCGCGGACAGCACCGAGATCAGCGACGACTTGCCCGCGGACGGGAAGCCGAGCAGGCCGACGTCGGCGACCGAACGCAGTTCCAGGACGAGGTCGCGGGTCTCCCCCGGCTCGCCCAGCAGCGCGAAGCCGGGTGCCCGGCGGGCCTTCGAGGCCAGTGCCGCGTTTCCGAGACCACCGCGGCCACCCTGCGCGGCGACGAAGGTGGTGCCGGGGCCGACCAGGTCGGCCAGGATCTCGCCGTCCTCGGTCATCACGACGGTGCCGGACGGGACGCGCATCTCCAGCGTCTCCCCCGCCGCACCGGCGCGGTTGCCGCCCTGGCCCAGCTTGCCGTTGCCGGCGCGGGCGTGCGGGCGGAAGTGGAAGTCGAGCAGCGTGTGGACATTCGGGTCCACGATCAGCAGGACGTCGCCGCCGTTGCCGCCGTTGCCGCCGTCCGGGCCGCCGAGGGGCTTGAACTTCTCGCGGTGCACCGAGGCGCAGCCGTTCCCACCGTCACCGGCGGCCAGATGGATCACCGCGCGGTCCACGAACCGGGACGCCATGACTTGCCTCTATTCACTCGCGAAAAGAAAAAGGGGATACACAAAACAAACGAGGGGTGGGCCCGGATATTCCGGCCCACCCCTCGTCAGAGGTTCTAACTCGAAGCCGAAACTCAGGCTTCGGTCGGCACGATGTTGACCGTCTTGCGGCCGCGCTTCTCGCCGAACTGGACCGCACCGGCGGCCAGCGCGAACAGCGTGTCGTCGCCGCCACGGCCGACGTTCACGCCGGGGTGGAACTTGGTGCCACGCTGGCGGATCAGGATCTCGCCCGCGTTCACCTCCTGGCCGCCGTAACGCTTGACGCCCAGACGCTGCGCGTTCGAATCGCGACCGTTGCGGGAGCTGGACGCACCCTTCTTGTGAGCCATGGCTCAATCCTCTTTCTGACGAAGATCCGGAGAAGTCCTACTTGGAGATGCCGGTGACCTCGACGCGGGTCAGCTTCTGCCGGTGACCCTGGCGCTTGTGGTAGCCGGTCTTGTTCTTGAACTTGTGGATCCGGATCTTCGGACCCTTGGTCTGCTCGACGACCTTGCCGGTGACCGAGACCTTCGCCAGCGCGTCGGCGTCCGTGGTGACGTCGCCACCATCCACAAAAAGGACCGCGGGGAAGGTGTGCTCGGTACCCGGCTCGCCTTCGAGCTTCTCGACCTCGACGACGTCGCCGACGGCCACCTTGTACTGCTTGCCGCCAGTCTTGACGATCGCGTACGCCGACACGGAAGTCTCCTGCTTACTCGACAACGGGTGGGGGCTTGCGTGACCGGCCCACCGGGAAGTCTCGGTGGTCCAGGTTCTGCGCAAGGTGCCCGCCGCTAGGTGGCGGGCCGTTCTATAGGTTACGTGGGGCTCCCCGATGCGATCACACCGGGGTGCCTCACGGTGTTCACTAGCTCTTTTCCGACGCCTTGACCGGCGGACCGGCCGGCCGCGAGGCCGCCCGTCGCGGACGACGGCGGGTGGTGGACCGCACGGCCGGGGCCGGGACGTCCACCTCGGGCTCGGTCTCCTCCTCGGCCACGGGGGCCTCGGGCTCGGAAACCTCTTCCGTCACAACGGCCTCAGGTGTCACCGGAACCTCGGGAGCCTCGGGCTCCGGGCCCGATTCCCCGACGACGGCGATCTCTTCTTCCCGCGCGGCCGGAGCCTCGTCGTCCGAAGTCGTCACCGGTTCTCCGGCGATCTCGGTCGCGGGTGCCTCGGCGACCGGCTCCGAAACCGGCTCGGACGCCGCCTCGGCCGCCTGCTCGACGGTCGCTTCGGCGACCGGCTCAACAGGCTCGGAAGCCTCCTTGACCGGCTCAGCGGGCTTCTCCGCCGCCTGCGGGGCGTGACCGTTGAGCGCGGCGCCTTCGACGTTCTCGGTGACCTCGTGCGAGTGCTCGCCCTTGGCCGCCTTGGTGGCGTTGGCCACGGCCTGGACCGCCGAAACCACCGACTCACGCTGGCCGGAGGCGGGCGGAGCCTCGGCCTTGGCCGCGGCGGGCTCGTTCTGTCCCTGGTCCTCGCCCTTGCCACGGCCGCGAGACCGGCGGGAGCCCTGCTCCTTGCCGCCACCGCCGCCGTTTCCGCCGCCACCGTGGTTGTGACCGTTGCCGCCGCCACCGGTGCGCTGCGGCTCGGTCGAGACGACCACGCCGCGGCCCTTGCAGTGCTCGCACGGCGTCGAGAACGCCTCGAGCAGCCCGGTGCCGATCTTCTTGCGGGTCATCTGCACCAGGCCGAGCGAGGTGACCTCGGCGACCTGGTGGCGGGTGCGGTCCCGGCCGAGGCATTCGGTCAGGCGGCGCAGCACCAGCTCACGGTTGGATTCGAGCACCATGTCGATGAAGTCGATGACGATGATGCCGCCGATGTCCCGGAGCCGGAGCTGGCGGACGATCTCCTCCGCCGATTCCAGGTTGTTCCTGGTCACCGTCTCTTCGAGGTTGCCACCCGATCCGGTGAACTTGCCGGTGTTGACGTCGATGACCGTCATCGCTTCGGTGCGGTCGATGACCAGGTAGCCACCCGAGGGCAGCCAGACCTTGCGGTCCAGCGCCTTGGTGATCTGCTCGTCGATCCGGTGGTCGGCGAAGGCCGAACCGGTGCCCGTGTACCGCTTGACCCGGTCCGCCAGGTCCGGCGCCACGTGCTGCACGTAGTTGTAGATGGTGTCCCAGGCCTTGTCGCCCTGGATCTCCAGCTTGGCGAAGTCCTCGGTGAACAGGTCGCGCACGACCTTGACCAGCAGGTCCGGCTCTTCGTAGAGCATGACCGGGGCGCTGTTCTTCTTGCCGCCGTTGCCGGCTTCGGCCTTCTCCTTGATGACGTCCCACTGCGCCTTGAGGCGGCGGACGTCGCGGTCCAGCTCCTCTTCGCTGATGCCCTCGGACGCGGTGCGGATGATCACACCGGCGTCTTCGGGGACGATGCGCTTGAGGATGTCCTTGAGACGGCGGCGCTCGTTCTCCGGAAGCTTCCGGGAGATGCCGGTGGCGCCGCCCGCGGGCACGTAGACCAGGAAGCGGCCCGGCAGCGAGATCTGCGTGGTCAGCCGGGCGCCCTTGTGCCCGACCGGGTCCTTGGTGACCTGGACCAGCACGGAGTCGCCGGTGGAGAGCGCCTGCTCGATCTTGCGGGCCTTGCCCTCGAGACCGGCGGCGTCCCAGTCGACCTCACCGGCGTAGAGCACGGCGTTGCGGCCGCGGCCGATGTCGATGAAGGCGGCCTCCATCGACGGCAGCACGTTCTGCACGCGGCCGAGGTACACGTTGCCGACGATCGAACCGGTGCCCGACGAGGTCACGAAGTGCTCGCACAGGACACCGTCCTCGAGCACGCCGATCTGCGTGGACTCGCCCTTCTCTGCGACGACCATGGTGCGCTCGACCGACTCGCGGCGGGCGAGGAACTCGGCCTCGGACAGGATCGGCGCGCGGCGGCGACCGGCCTCGCGGCCGTCCCGGCGGCGCTGACGCTTGGCTTCGAGCCTGGTCGAGCCGCGGACGCTGCGGACCTCGTCCCGCGCGGGACGCTCGGTCTCGGCGGCCTTGGCCTGGCGCACGTGGACGACCGTGTTGGGCGGGTCGTCGCTGGTGGCCTCGGCGTTGTCGTCGTCCCCGCCCTTACGGCGGCGACGGCGACGGCGGCGCTTGCTGCCGTTGTCGGAATCGCCGTCATTGTCCGAATCGGACTCCGCTGAATCAGCCGCGGCGGACGCCTCTTCGGCGTTCTCGGTGCCGGCCTCTTCGGCTTCGGCGTCCTTGTCCTTCGCGCGCTGACGGCCGCGCGGGGCCCGCGACTCTTCGGACTGCTCGTCCTCGTTCTCGGCCTCGGCCGAGTTCTCGTCGCCGCCCTTGCCCCGGCCGCGGCCACGACGGCCGCGACGACGACGGCGACGGCCGTTGGCGTCGTCCCCGTCCTCGTCGGTGCCGTGGCCCTCGGCCTGCTCGGTCTGCGTCTCGTCCTCTTCCGAGGCGGTCTCTTCGGTCTGGGTGAAGGCCGGCTCCGGCTTGCGGGCGGGCTTCGCCGCGACGGGCTCCGGCGGCAGGAACACCGGCGACGGCGCGGCGAACACCGGGACGTGCACGGCTGCCTTCGCGGGCCTGGTCGTCGGCTGCGGCGGCTCCGGGGTCACCGGGGCGGCCAGCGCGGGCGGAACACGCCGAGAAGGCGCCTCGACCTGCGGAGCGGGCTCCGGCTCGGGCTTCGGCTCAGGCTTGACCTCGGCCTTGACCTCGGGCTCGGCGGCCTTCGGGGTCTCGACGGCGGGCGCTTCGGCCGCGGAAGCCGCTTCGGGCTCGTCTCCGCCGGTGAGGGCTTCGGCGAGCTTGAGGGCCACATCCCGGGTGACGCTGGACTGCGCGCTGCGGACGGTCTCGCCGAGCTCACCGAGCTTGGCCATCAGTTCACGGCTGTTGGACCCCAGGAGCTTCGCCAGGGCGTGCACCCGGATCCGGGGAGGCAGTTCGGCCAGCTGGCCTGCGATGGGTGTGGCGGTATTCCCGCCGGTGACGGCGGGTGAGTCCGCGTTCGACATATATCTCCTCCGCCCCCGGGCGCGTCGGCTGGCTCACACCGGCTCGACGCGGCCGCGCAGGGGCCCCTTTCTGTTCGTTCCGCCGTGGTGGTCACCAGCAGCGGGAATCCTTGCCCGGCACCGCGACGGCGCCGGGATTGTCCGGGCGCCGCGTACGGCAAAAGGTCTGCTCGGCGGAGCGCTGGCCACGTTCGCGACATCGGGCCGCCCGCCACGTCGTCGAGCCGCAAGCAGCGGCGACGCGTGTGGAGGATGTGCAGCACACCACCGGGCCACAAGACCGCGAGCGCCACCTCTCACGTGTGCCCGTCGGCCAGCGGCCACCGCGAGTATCCCACACCCCGGCCCCACTCCGGTGTACTCGGTGCCACAGAGCTGGCTCCCGGGCGCGCCGCGCCCACCGGCGGAGCGAACTTCGCGGGAGAGCTTGTCGACCCGGCCGAGGGTGGCTAGCGTGCCGCTCGGGGGTACCGAACTCCAGCCCGGCCCAGGCCGCGGTGCCCTCGTAGTCCCCCTGTTTCTCCGGTGGGAGGTCCGGTGTCCCTGTCGGGACGGTCCCTGCGAGCGGCCGCATGCGCCTTCCTGGTGCTCTGCGGCTCGGTCGTCGCTGCCGCGACGGCCGACGCGGACCAATCGTGTCATCCCGCGGGACGGGCGCTGCGTTACGTCGTCGCCTTCGATCGGGGCACCTCCGAGGCCGACGCCAGGGCGGCCATCACCTCCGGCTGCGGCACGACGACGACCTACTATCCGCAGATCGCGGTGGCCGTGGCGACCTCGGCCGACCGGGACTTCGCCGAGTTGATCCGGCCCGCCGCCGCGTTCAGCGCGCAGGCGGAACGGCTGGCGGTGCAGCGGGCCAACGGCGCGCCGTCCTCGAAGACCCCGTCCACCAAGACCCCGGCCGCCAAGCCCGCGCCCGCGCGTGCCGGACTCGAACCGACGGATCCGGCGAAGGTGCCCTCCGCCGACCGCACCGACGAGCAGTGGGACATGCGCGCGATCGGCGCCGACAAGGCGCACGCGATCGAACGGGGCAGCCCGGACGTCGTCGTCGGCGTCCTCGACTCCGGCATCGACGCCACCCACCCCGAACTGACGGCCGCCCTCGATCCCGGCAGGTCCGCGGGCTGCCTGACCGGCGTGCCCGACCGGAACTGGGCCGCGACGACGTCGGTGCACGGCACCCATGTGGCGGGGATCATCGCCGCGGCCGACGACGGCAAAGGGGTCACCGGGGTGGCGCCCGGCGTGCGGATCGCCTCGGTGAAGGTGATCGACGACCGCGGGTACGCCGACCCGGAGGCCGCCGTCTGCGGGCTGATGTGGGCCGTTTCACAGGGCATGGCCGTGACGAACAGCAGCTACTTCGTCGAGCCGTGGTCGCTCTCGTGCGCCCATGCCGACGCACGGGGCGTCGTGAACGAGGTCATGGCCCGTGCCGTCGAGTACGCGACCTCGGCGGGCACGCTCAACGTCGCGGCGGCGACCAACGAAGCCGTCGGGCTCGTCCCGTCGCCGCGCTCGGGTGCCCGGGTCCAGCCCGAAGGCTGCCAGGCGCTGCCCGCCGGACTTCGGGACGTCGTCGCGGTGTCGTCCGTGAGCGCGGAACGGGTCAAGGCGGGCTACAGCTCGTACGGGCTGGGCGTGATCGACTTGACCGCTCCCGGCGGCGAGAACGGTGAGTGCGTGCTTTCGACCGTCCCTGGCGGATACGCGCCACTGTGCGGGACGTCGATGGCGGCGCCGCACGTCGCCGGTGTGGCGGCGTTGCTCGCTTCGAAGCATCCCGGCCACGGCGCGCGCCAGCTGCGGCGGATGCTCGACGCCCAGGCGACCCCGATCGCCTGCCCGGCCGACTACGACCTGACCGGCGACGGCTCCCAGGACGCGTATTGCACCGGGTACGCCGGGTTCAACGGCTTCTACGGGCACGGGATGGTCGACGCGCTGGCCGCGGTGGCGCCCCGGCGGACGGGCCCGAACCCGGCCCGGTGAGCCCGGCGTCCCGCGATCAGCGCAGCAGGAGTTTGCCGAACCGCTTCGACGACGCGTAGATCCCGACCGCCGCCAGCGCCAGCAGGTACGCCACGTTCCCGACCATGCTCCACGACAGGATCCCGACCGAGAGCCCGCGCATCAGCTCGATCCCGTGGTACAGCGGGAAGATCTGCACGATCCACTGGATCGCCGCGGGGTAGACCGAAAGCGGGTAGAACGTCGTGGAGAACAGGAACAGCGGCATCAGCACGAGGTTGATGTAGTCGAACTGCGAAACCGACCGCAGGAACGTCACCAGCACGATGCCGATGGCCGAGAACGCCATCGCGACCAGCAGCGCCGCCGGGATCATCAGCACGGCCCACCAGGACCCGGGCAGCCCCATCGCGGTCATCACGCCGAGGAAGGTCACCGAGTAGACCCCGCCGCGCAGCACCGACCAGCCGACCTCGCCGAGCGCGATGTCCAGCGGCCCGATCGGGGTGGCGAGCATGGCGTCGTACAGCTTGGCGTACTTCAGTTTGAAGAACAGGTTGTACGTCGAGTCGAGGATCGCGCCGTTCATCGCCGACGCCGCGAGCAGGCCGGGCGCGACGAACGCGACGTAGCTCATCACCTGGCCGCCGGGGCCGACGACCTCGCCGACGAGTTTGCCGAAGCCCAGCTGGAAGGCCATCAGGTAGAACAGCGGCTCGAAGGCCCCGGAAATGAAGAGCATCCACACATGCGAGTAGGTCAGGAACGTGCGTTCCAGCACGGCCTTCGACCGGCCGCTGTACAACGACGGCGGCAGGACGCGCAGCAGCACACCACTACGCCTCGGATCCCCGGTGAGCACTGCCATTTCAGACCACCAGCCGTCGGTAGAAGTACTTGTGCGCCAGCGCCCAGCCCGCGCCGGCCAGCACGATCAGGAAGGCGAGGTGCCCCAGCGTGGCGAGCGGGCCGACGGTGCCGAGGCTGACCGCCCTCGCGGCCTCGTTCCCGTGCCACAGCGGGGAAAGCCAGGCGATCCACATCAGCGGCGCCGGCAGTTCGGCGATCGGGAAGAACGTGCCGGAGAACAACGTCATCGGGATCAGGATGAACCGGAACACCAGGCCGAACCGGGCGCCTTCGTCGTAGGTGGTCGCGGCCAGCGCCATCACCGGGGTGCCGCAGGCGATTCCGGTGAGCGTCCCGATCAGGATGACCGCGAGCACGCCGAAACTCGTCCAGGCCCCGAAGAGCGCCGCGATGACGGCGTAGATCGTGCCCGCCAGCGTCAGCCGGAGGCTCACCCACATGATCTGGCTGCCGAGCACCTGGCCGGGTGTGATCGGGGTGGCGGTGACGGCGACGTAGTCCTGCTGCCATTTGAAACCCGACAGCACCGGATAGCTCGACTCGCCCACCGCCAGCTGCGCCGCGCCGGCGACGAGCAGCGCGGGGGCGACGTACTCCAGGTACGAGAACCCGCCCGTCGCCGCGCCCGCCTGGACCTGCGAGCCGAACCCGAGGCCCATCGCGGCCAGGAACAGCACCGGTTGCAGGCCGGTCGAATACAGCGTGGACAGCCAGTACCGGCGGTACCACATCCAATGGCCCTCGACCCGCAACCAGGCTCCCGCCCAGCGCGAGACCACGCGGCCCGTCGACGCCTTCGTCTGTGCCGTGGTCATCAGTCGACCAGCGTCCGGCCGGTGAGGCGGAGGAAGACGTCCTCCAGCGAACTCCGGCGGACCAGGCTCGACAGCGGGCGCAGGCCGCGCGCGTGCGCCTGTTCGAGGGTGGCCTCGCCGGTCATCGTGTAGAGCAGGACGCGGTCCGGCAGCACCTCGACGCGTTCGGCGAGGCCTTCGATCCGCTTCGCCGCGGCCTCCTGCTCGCCGTTCGGGAAGCGCAGTTCGACGACCTCGCGGGTGGAGTACCGGCTGATCAGGTCCGCGGGCGAGCCTTCGGCGGCGATGCGGCCGTTGTCCATCACGACGAGCCTGTCGCAGAGCTGCTCGGCCTCGTCCATGTAGTGCGTGGTGATGATCAGCGTGGTCCCGCCCGCTTTGAGCCGGAACAGCCTGTCCCACAACAGGTGGCGGGCCTGCGGGTCCAGCCCCGTGGTCGGCTCGTCGAGCAGGAGCAGTTCCGGATCGTTGACCAGGGACCGCGCGATGGTCAGCCGCCGCTTCATGCCGCCGGAGAGCGAATCGACCTCGGCGTTCGCGCGGTCGGTGAGCTGGGCGAACTCCATCAGTTCCTCGGCCTTGCTCCGCACGTGCGCGCGGGAGAGCCCGAAGTAGCGGCCGTAGATCTGCAGGTTCTGCCGGACGGTCAGCTCGGTGTCCAGGTTGTCCTGCTGCGGCACCACGCCGAGCCGGGCGCGGATCTTCGGCCCCTCGACGTCCGGATCCATGCCGAGGACCCGCAGGTCGCCTTCGGTGCGCGGGGACACGCTCGCGATCATCCGCATGGTGGAGGACTTGCCCGCGCCGTTGGGCCCGAGGAAGCCGAACGCCTCCCCCGGGCGGACCTCGACGTCGATCCCGCGTACGGCCTCGAAGTCGCCGAAACGCTTGACCAACGCCTTCGCCTGGACCATCGCCGATTCGTGCTCTGAGTCACCCACGGAAGGCACCCTAGAACCTGCCACCGACAAAATTCGACCGGTTTATCCGGCCTCTTGTTGGACGGTGCCCGCTCGTCGATACTCACCGACCATGAGTCTCAAGTCCCGAATCGCCCTGTTGTCCGTTTTTGTCAGCGCCGGGCTCTTGGTGGCGCCCGCCGCCCAAGCCGTCGAGAGCACCGCGGCCGAGACCACTGTGGACGGCCGGACCGTCGACCCGCGGCCCTCCACCGCCAAGCTGGCCTTCGAACTGCACAAGCTGGCCTTGCTGAGCCACGGCAAGATCCGGGTGGACAAGATCGGCCGCAGCAACGAAGGCCGTCCGGTGTGGGCGGCCAGGGTCGGCCACGGCAAGACGCGGATCCAGTACGTCACCCAGCAGCACGGCGACGAGCCGCTCGGGACTCCCGCCGCGCTCGAATTCCTGCGCAAGGTCGGTGTCGAACACAGCGCGTGGGCCCGGAAACTGCTGTCGAAGGTCACCGTCGACATCGTCGTGCGCGCCAACCCCGACGGCCACGAACGCGACTGGCGCTACAACTACGACCCGGACGCCACTCCCGAGTACGGGGAGAAGGGCAAGGGCTACGACATCAACCGCTACCACGATCCGGCAGTGGCGCCGAAGGACAACCCGGCCACCGAGGCGGGCCTGATCCAGCGGCGGAACGCGTCGTTCGAGCCGGACATCATGGTCGACTACCACATGCAGGGCCGGTACAAGGACGCGAACGGCAGGGAGATCACCGCTTCGACGCTGTGGCCGACGAACGCGGGCGTCAAACCGTCCGATGTGGACTTCGCGAAGCAGGTCGCGGTCGTGGTGCAGCGGTCGATCGACGGCAACGGCGGCTACGTCTCGCAGTACCCCGGCGGTGACTACCAGGGCATCGCGCGCAACGGATACGGGCTGCTCGGCAACGGCAGCGTGCTGATCGAACTGAGCCTCATCCCGGAGCGGGAGCAGCAGCAGATCCAGGACGCGCTGGCGTCGATGCTCGCGATCGCGCGGACCGCGGCCGACGGTTCGGTGCGGAAGGTGGATCCGGCCGCCGCGGACGCGATCCCGCCGCGGGGTCCGGCGCTGCCGGGCACGGTGGAAGAGGCGCACGAAGCCGCCTGACGCGGTGGGCTGAAGGGGCCCTTCACCGCATGCGATGCGGTGAAGGGCCCTTTCCTTACGTCTAACGCGGTGAAGGACGCTTTCAGCCCTGGCGGACACCAGGGTGGCAAGTCGAGTTCTCTTGACGGATAGGGCGAACGTGCCCTGCGGGTTGCCGTGAAGGCCCTGCGCGGTACAGGGGGTCGTGAGTGGTAAGTGTCGTTCTAACGACACTTACCACTCACGACCCACCCGACCGAAGCGGGAACGGCCCCGTCACCTCACCATGACCGACAGGGTCCGAGAGACGCCGTTGACGGTGACAGAAAGGGTCGCCACCCCAGGCCGCAGCGCGGTCAGCACGCCGGTCGCCGGGTCGAAGGACGCGACGTCCCACGGCATCGCGGGCAGGAACCCGTCGGCGACGTGCGTGCCCCGGCCGCCCTTCCAGTCCGCGCTGACCGGGTACGAAACCGGCACCTGACGCGCTCCCTGCGTCACCACGGCCCGGATGTCCGCCTTCTCCCCGCGCGCCAGGGACGACGGCCCGGAGATCGTCAGCGAGTCGACGTTCGGCCGCGTCTCGAACCGCACCGGCTGCGCCCGGTCGCCCGGCTCGAACCGGACCATCGTCCAGCCGACGAACCCGCCGTCACCGGGGGCCGCCGCGGGCGACTTCCCGGAGTTGCCGTTCCCCAGGTACGGCACGCCGTCGACGCGCGACAGGCTGAACACTCCCGCGTGCGAGGCGATCGCGGACGCCTGCTTGCCCGATTCGCGTTCGAAGGCGGTCAGCCAGCCGGTCAGCATGGCGGCTTCCTTGCGGTCGGCCAGTTGCGAGTTCCCGGTTGGGCTCGGGTCCTTGACCGGATGGTGCATCGCGACGACCACGCCGCGGATCCCCCTGTCCGTCTTGGCTCCGTCCAGCGCCTCGCGCAGCATCCGGATCTGGTCGAACCCGCCCGCGCGCAGCGAACCGCGCGAGGAGTCCATCAGCACCAGCCTGATCCCGGCGATGTCGGCGACACGATGCGTCTCCCCGAACGCCGCCTGGAACTCCGTGATCCCGTGCCCGCCGTCGGCCTCGTGGTTGCCCGGAACGTAGTACCAGGGTGCCTTGCCGACCAGTTCCTGATCGATGATCGAACGAGCCAGCACGAAATCGGCGGCCGTGCCGCGGTCGACGAAGTCGCCGTTGATCAGCACGAGATCCGGTTTCGCCGCCACCGCCTCGCGCAGCGCGCGCCGGGCCTGGGCGACCAGCGGGCCGTTCGGGTCGTCGGCCGTGAACTGCGCGTCGCTGACGACGGCGATCCGCAGGCCGCCGGTCGCGACGCCGTCGGTGATCAGCGCCGGGTCACGCGGCGCCGGATCGGCGGGGACGGCGGCCGCGGGCGCGACCTCGAAGGTGAGATCGTCGAAGACCAGCCGTCCTTCGTACTGCTGGTCCGGGACGTTCTCGACGGCGTAGAACTTCGTCAGCCGCTGCCCGTCGGGAAGCCCGGCCGGGATCGCCGCGCGGACGTAACGCCAGCCCGTCCAGTCGACACTCAACGAAAGGTCCACAAGGGACGGAACGTTGGCCGCGTCGCGGAGTTCCGCCCGCAGCCAGGCGCCCTTCGCGTCGCCGTTGACCCACAGACCGACGCGCTGCGTACCGGGCGGCAGCGCGATCGGCGCCGCCGAGTTGACGTAGGCCGCGCGCGTGGCGTTGGTCCCGGTCAGCCGGTAGTCCAGCGCGAGACCGCGGCCGCCGTCACGGCCGGGCGCCTCGGAAAGCGCGGCGCCCACGACGGCCGGGAAGACGCTGGCGGACCAGCCCGCCGGGCCGTCCAAGGACGCCGCCATGCGGGATTCCGTGCCGACGGACGCCGCCAGATGCGTCACCTTCCCGCCCGCGGTGGCGGTGATCGCCGAAGCGCCCGAGGCCTTCAGCGCGGTGACCGCGAATCCGTCGCCGGACGGCTCGATCCGCACCACCGAGGGGTCGTAGTAGAGTTTGACGTCGTCGGGTTCGATCCACGTGCCGTAGCCGTCGGCGTCGTAGCCGAAGACCTTGAAGGTGCTCTTCGCGCCCTCGCCGGACAACGCGACCTGTTCGGTGCTGGTGCCCAGCCGGACCGGCGAGCCGAGGACGTTCAGCGTCGTCTTGCCCAGGACCCCGCCGCGCTTCGCCAGGACGTCGACGTTCGCGGGCGCGTCCGGCCGGAACCGGTCGGCGTGCGCGGTGAAGACGCCGCCGGTCACGGTGCCGCGGAACGGGTTCGTGGTGAGCCACTGGGCCTTGCCGTCGACGGCGGCGCCGGTTTCGTCGTGACCGCCGGCGACGAGTTTCCGCGTCAGCCCGGAAAGCACGCGCGTCGCGTCGGCGGTGTCCTGCGCGGGACGCGGTGAGAACCCGGTCAGGCGTCCGCTGCCTGCCACGGTGGCGACGCCGATCCCGTTGGGCACCAGGCGTTCCCCGCCGTCCGACGGCGAGTTGCGCACCAGCGGCGACTGCTCGCCCTCCTCGCGGGCGAGCATGGTCGAGGAACCGCCGCCGTCGAGGTTGATGGCGTCGTCCGCACCGAGCGACTTCATGTGGCGGGCGAGTTCCAGCTCCGTCATGCCGCGGCTGTCCGCCTGACGGCCGTCGACCGTGGCCAGCCACATCTTCGTGCCGTCGGCGGAGAACCCGACCGCGGTCCGGGGGTGCATGGCGACGTTGTCGACCGGCTGGATCGCCCCGTCGCGCAGCAGGACGATGTTGCCGCCGACCGAGACGGACAGCTTGCCCGCGTCGCTCTTCGGCGCGTAGGCGACGCCCACCCGGTCGCCGGTCTTCAAGCCGGACAACGTGTCCACGCCGCCGTCACGGGCGAGCAGGACCACGCTCCCGGCGGCGATCGGGCCGTCCGCGGGCTGCGGCCGCACCTGCGTGACGACCCCGTCCCGCAGCTCGATCTCGACGACACGCTGCGCGCCCGCGACCGAGGTCCGCCGCGAAGCCGCGCCCCACAGCGGCGTGTAGACGCCGATCGCGCCTCCGCTCAGCACGGGGCTGTTGAAGTTCGACGCGGGCACGACCTTGCCGTCGGGCAACGTGATCGACGCGTCGAGGAACACCTCCGCGAGGCGCGCCTTGCCTTCTTCGGTGATCGACGCGGTCAGGTTGTGGCCGCGCGCGGGCGCCGTCTGGAGTTTCCCGGCGTCGACGCCGACGCCGATCGGCGCGCCGCTGGCGTTGATGTCGAAGAAGTCGCCGTTGACCCCGGCGACCGCGCCCGCCCTGGCGACCTGCTGCGAAAGCGGTGTCCGCTCGGAAACCGTGCCGGGGCTCAGGTACGTCGGCTTGAGCGTCTTGCTGGTGAGGTCGACGGCGAGGGTGTCGCCGCGGATCCAGCCCGCGGGGTCGTACCGGTCGAATTCGGTGAGACTCAGTCCCGGCGCCACGCGCGAGGTCGCGCTGGTGGTGACGAGACCGTCGTCGGGCGCGGCCACGGCGTACGCGGACGGGCCCTCTTTCGCCGAGGAGGCCGCGGGGGCGGCTTCGACGGGCGCCGGGCCGAGCGGAGCGGTCAGCGGATCGGCGTGCACGGGTGCGGCGACGAGCGATCCGGGCAGCAGGGCAGCGAGCAACAACAGGCGTGATCTTCTCACGAAAAACCCCACGATCGAGTGACAGACGGCTCAGCTCAGCACAGCGGACGAGAACCGCCAGGAGAAGACCCGGAGGTGAACGTGAACCGAACGGCGTAGGGCGCCGAAGATCAGGGCGTGAACGGCCCGGCGAGGAAGGTTTCGGCCGCCGCGACGTCGCCGGTGATCTTCAGGCCCGCCCCGTCGAGCCCGACTCGTTGCCACAGCAGCAAGTCCAGCCCTTCCGCGGGCCCTTCGACGACGGCGCCCGCCGCTTCGGCGGGGTCGGCCCGCCGCGAACCGGGGACGTCGTTCTCACCCGGCGGTGTGATCAACCAGGCGTGTCCGGTGTCGGATGTCTTCAGCAGCAACGGAACGGTGACGTTCGGCGGGGTGTGCCAGCGCTTCACCTTCGGCAGCATGCCGATGAGGACCTCGTCCACGCCATCGGCGGCGATGGACGGGTCGAGGGTGTATTCGGTGCCCGCCGCGCGATGCGCGTCGAGCAGATGCACCGCGGTCTCGTGGACCTGGCGGCGGAACCAGAACGCCTTGGTCTTGGCGCCGGCGGTGAAGTTCCAGGCGCGGTCTTCCGGGGAGGCCTCGCTCAGGGCCCCGATGAGGCCGTCCGCGCATTCGGCGTACCAGGCGGCGAGATCCGCGCCCGGTTCGACGCCGAAGTCCTGCGGGGCGGGCTCGCCGGTCCGGGCGATCTCCGTCGCCCAGCGGTGGACGTTGCCGAGGTGGACGACCAGGTCACGCAGGAGCCAGTCGCCGCAGCACGGGACGGGCGCGGCGTGGTCCCCGGTGCGCGCCACCCCCGCGAAACCGGTGGTGAGTTCCCGCAGTCGGGCCAGGTGCTCGTCCGGTGTCATCGACAACCCCCAGATCCGTGGGTGACGCGGTCTTCCCGCGCCACCCACGAGTGTGTCAGACCTCGGGGAACCAGAGCTTGAGCTCGCGCTCGGCCGACTCCGGGGAGTCCGAACCGTGCACCAGGTTGTACTGGGTCTCCAGCGCGAAGTCGCCGCGCAGGGTGCCGGGGGTGGCCTTCTCGACCGGGTCGGTGCCACCGGCGAGCTGGCGGAAGGCGGCGATGGCGCGCGGGCCCTCGACGGCGATCGCGACCAGCGGGCCCGAGGTGATGAACTCGAGGAGGTCGCCGAAGAACGGGCGCTCCTTGTGCTCGGCGTAGTGCTCCTCTGCGACCGAGCGCTCGACGGTGCGCAGTTCGAGGGCGGCGAGCTTCAGGCCCTTGCGCTCGATGCGAGCGATGACCTCGCCGACGAGGCCGCGCGCGACGCCATCGGGCTTGACGAGGACCAGCGTGCGTTCAGTCACGGCGGTATTTCTCCTTGGGTGGGTTTCGTGCTATTCGCCCGGAGCCTACTGGGTGCTTCACCGCTCACTTCACGTCGGACCAGGGAATGGCCTCGATCCGCTCGAGGTGCTCCTCGCCCCACTCCCCCAGCGCGGCCATCGCGGTGTTGAGCGAGTCCCCGAATTCGGTCAGGGAGTACTCCACCTTCGGCGGGACCTGGTGGTACACCTCGCGATGCAGCAGTCCGGTGGTCTCCATCTCGCGCAGCTGCAGGATCAGCACCCGTTCGCTGATGCCGGGTACCGCGCGCCGCAGTTCCCCGAAACGCACGGGCCCGTCCTGGAGCGCGAACAGGATGAGCCCTTTCCATTTGCCGCCCATGACGGCGATCGCGGCGTCGAGGCCGCAGGTGAACGTCCGGTTCTTGCTCATCGTTTCACTTACCTTTTTGTCAGTACCCGGCAAAATAGTAGGTACTTGATCGAATGTACGCGACGGCCCAGCATGGAGTCATCCCCGAGATTTTCTATGACTGGAGCGAAAAATGACGAATACGCCGGTGACCGTCGTCGGACTCGGTTCGATGGGCTCGGCCCTGGCGGGTGCCTTCCTCGCGGCCGGGCATCCGACCACGGTGTGGAACAGGACGGCTTCCAAGGCCGATTCCCTTGTCGCACGGGGAGCGAGCCGGGCGGGAACGGCCGACGAGGCGGTGCGGGCGAGTCCGTTGACCATCGCCTGTCTGACCACCTACGAAGACACGCGCGCGGCCTTGGAACCGGCTTCCCTGACCGGACGAGCCCTGGTCACCCTGAACAGCGGTTCCCCGGCGGGGGCGCGCCGGATGGCCGAGTGGGCGACGAGCCGGGGCGCGCGGTTTCTCGACGGCGCGGTCAAGAACATCCCGTCGGCCGTGGGCGCGCCGGACACGCTGCTGTACTACAGCGGCGACAAGGCGGTCTTCGACGAACACGTCGACACCTTGCGCGTACTGGGCGGCGACACCGTCCACCTCGGCGACGAGGCCGATCTCGCGGCACTGTACGAAATCGCCGTCGGCGGCACCCTGTTGCCCGCACTGGTCGGGTTCTTCCAGGGTGCCGCCGCACTGCGGTCGCGCGGGCTCGAAGCCGAAACGCTCCTGCCGTACGCGACCAAGTGGTTCGAGATGATCATCTCGGTGCTTCCGATGTACGCCAAGGAAATCGACAGCCGCGACTACTCCGATCCGGCCGCCTCGGTGGACATCTTCCACGCCGGTGCCGTGGCCGACCTCGAACTGGCCGAGGAAGGCGTCGACGTCGACTGGCAACGTCCGATGCACGACCTCGTGCGGCGGGCCGCCGAGGCCGGGCACGGCGACCGCAGCATCGCGGTCCTGACGGAACTGCTCAGCCGGCCTTGATCATCGCTGGGGCTGAAGGGTTTTCGACCACAGCGAAGCGCCCGTGGCGTCCCTCAGGTCGACCGTGAGCGCACCGCTCCGTCCGTCGATGTTCACCTCGCCGAAGTGCTGGAAACCGTCGGCGGGCGAGGTGTTCGCCGCGGGCGGGGCGTGCACGAACACCGCTTCCGGCCCGAAGGTGGGGTCGAGGGTGTTCGGGCCGAACGCGCCGGCGTTGAGCGGACCGGAGACGAACTCCCAGAACGGGTCGAAATCGGTGAAGGAAGCGCGATCCGGCGAGTAGTGGTGCGCCGCGGTGTAGTGCACGTCGGCGGTCAGCCAGACGACGTTGCGCACCCGCCGCCGCGAGATCTCCCGCAGCACCCAGGCGAGTTCGGTCTCGCGGCCGCCGGGCGCGCCGGGCAGGCCGTTGGCGACGCCCTCGATGCCCTTGCCGTCCGGGACGGTGAGCCCGATCGGGAGGTCGGCCTGGACGATCTTCCAGGTGGCGGTGCTGCGGTCGAGCGCGTCGACGAGCCAGCGCGCCTGCCGGTCGCCGAGGATGCGGCCCGGTTTGGTCTGGTCCGCGGTGTTGGCGTCCTTGTAGGTCCGCATGTCCAGCACGAAGACCTCGGCGCGGGAGCCGTGCCGGAAGTTGCGGTACACGCGGCCGTCGACGGCCTGACGGCGGTCGATCGGATGCCATTCGTGGAACGCCTGGAACGCGCGGGCGGCGAGCACGTCGACGCGCTTCTCGGTGTATTCGGGGCGGTCGTTGAGGATCTCGCCCGGGTACCAGTTGTTCACGACCTCGTGGTCGTCCCACTGGACGTAGGCGGGCACGTTCGCGGTGAACCGCTTGAGGTTGTCGTCGAGGAGGTTGTAGGCGAACTGGCCGCGGTACTCGTCGAGCGTCTCGGCGACCTTCGACTTCTCCGGGGTGACGATGTTGCGCCACACGCGACCGCCGGGCAGCGCGACGGTTTCGGTGAGCGGCGCGTCGGCGTACACGGTGTCCCCGCAGTGGAGGAACAGGTCGGGACGGCGGTCGGCCATCGCGCGGTAGATCGTCATGCCGCCGCGTTCGGGGTTGATGCCCCAGTTCTGGCCCGCGACGTCACCGGACCAGACCAGGCGGACGTCCGAGCGGCCGACCGGCGCCGTGGCGAACCGGCCGGTGACGGCCTCGCTGCACGTCCGGCCGTCGAGGGACTCGGCGGTCACGCGGTAGTGGACCTCGGTCCCCGGCAGCAGACCGGCGACGCGGACCTTGCCGGTCCCGCCGGTCTCCGGGCTCATCACCGGACCGCGCACGCGGCGCGCGTAGCGGAACGAAGGGTCCCGGGAGATCTCCACGATCAGCCGCGAAGGCCGGTCGGCACGCGACCAGACGATGCCGGAACCGGTGGTGACGTCGCCGGACTGGACACCGTGGGTGAGCACCGGGCGGCCGCCGCGGATCAGCGGGACGGGATTCGCGGTCGCGGTCCCGGGGAGGAGCAGGCCGCCCGCGACGGCCCCGGCGCCGGTGAGACCGGCTTTGAGCAGCGTGCGGCGGTTGTGGTGGGAAGCGGTCATGGCGCGGTTCTATCCCGCGGCCACGGCCGGTGGGCCAACGGCGGTTGACCTGGTGATGAACGAACGGACCGTAGCCGGCTGAACCCTTCGCCGGGTTCGTCGGCGAGTCCGGCCCGGGTGTCATGAAAGGGGCGTTCAGGACATTTTTCGTCCTGAACGGCCCCTTTCATGACACCCGCGAAGGCCTATTGGGGTTGCTGCTGCTGGCTGGGCAGGGTCCCGGCCGCCATCCGCCGGGCCACGTCCCGCCGCAGCCACAGCAGCCACAGCCAGATCCCGAGGAAGATCACCCCGAGGATCGCCACGGCGGGCAGCGCGACGAAGAACGCGATCAGCGCCACCTGCAGGGCGAGCACCGCGGGCACCGCCCACGGCTTCTTCAGGAACCCGCACAGCACGATCAGCGCGACCGCGATCACGATCACCGACCAGCCGGTGAACGAGCCGACCCCGCCGCCGAGTTTCGCCACCACCGGCAGCGCGAGCGCGACGGTGATGCCCTCCATGATCAGGGAGCCGGCCATCACGCCGCGGAAGGACTTCATCGGGTCCTTGGCGGGCGGCTTCGGGGTCTCGTCGGTCACGCCGGCTCCTTACCGAACAGGGTCCTGGCCTCGCCCGCGGTGACGACCGAGCCGGTGACCAGCACGCCTCCGCCCGCCAGGGGTTCCTCCGGGTCGTCGCTCTGCTCGACGAGGCCGATGGCGGTTTCGATCGCGGCGTCCAGGCTGGGCTCGGCCACGACGCGGTCTTCACCGAAGATCGAGATGGCGATGTCGTTGAGTTCGTCGAGCGGCATCGCGCGCGGGGACGAGTTCTTCGTGACGACGATCTCGGACACGACCGGTTCGAGGGCGTCCAGGATCCCCCGCGCGTCCTTCTCGGCCATCACACCGACCACGGCGGCGAGGCGACGGAAGGCGAACTCCTCGGCGACGGTGGTGGCGAGCGCCTTGGCGCCGTGCGGGTTGTGGGCGGCGTCGAGCAGCACGGTCGGTGCGGCGCGGACGCGCTCCAGCCTGCCGGGGGTCTCCACCTCGGCGAAGGCCTCACGAACGGCTTCGACGACCAGTTGCTTGTCCTTGCCCGCGCCGAAGAAGGCTTCGACGGCGGCCAGCGCGAGCGCGGCGTTGGCCGCCTGGTGCGCGCCGTGCAGCGGCAGGAAGATCTCGTCGTAGACCCCGCCGAGGCCCTGCAGCTTCAGCATCTGCCCGCCGACCGCGACCTCGCGTTCCAGCACGCCGAACTCGCTGCCCGCGCGGGCGACGCTCGCGTCGACCTCGACGGCGCGTTCCAGCAGGATCTTCTGCACTTCGGGGTCCTGCTCGGCGATGACCGCGACGGCGCCGGGCTTGATGATCCCGGCCTTCTCCACCGCGGCCTTGGCCGGATCGCCACCGAAGTACTCGACGTGGTCGACGCCGATCGGCGTGATGACGGCGACGTCGCCGTCCACGACGTTGGTGGCGTCCCACGAGCCGCCGAGACCGGTTTCGACGACGGCGGCCTCGACGGGCGCGTCGGCGAAGGCGGCGAACGCCATTCCGGTGAGCACCTCGAACTTGCTCATCGGCACCGCGTCGGGCCCGCCCGCGTTGTCGACCATGGTCACGTACGGCGCGACGTCGCGGTACAGGTCGACGTACGCGGCGGCGGAGATGGGGACGCCGTCCAGCGCGATCCGCTCGGTGACCAGCTGCAGGTGGGGGCTCGTGTACCGGCCGACGCGCAGGCCCATCCGGGTCAGCAGCGCGTCGATCATCCGGGTGGTCGAGCCCTTGCCGTTGGTCCCGGCGACGTGCACCACCGGGTAGCCGCGATGCGGTTCACCCATGAGGTTGACCAGGGCCGCGATCCGGGCGAGGGACGGCTCGATCTTGGTCTCGGGCCAGCGCTGGTTCAGCTCGGCCTCGACGGCGAGCAGTTCGCGGCGCGCCTGCTGACCGTTGGGGTCGGACGGGGCGAACTCGTCACCCTGGTCGTCCAGCTCGTGCAGTTCGACGTCCTCGGGGGCGACGAGGTCCGGCACGGGCCCGAGCGCGAGGTTGTCCCCCAGCTGCCCGATCCCGCCGATCCCGCCGCCGGCGCCGCCGCCCGCCTGGTACGCGGCGTCGGGTGCGTCCAGATCCGGGTCGGTGTCGTCGGACGGATCGTGGGCCCGTGCCCCCAATTCGTCGACACCGGCGAAACTGTCCAGATCTGCCAGGTCCGGGGATTCCGCGAATTCTTCGGGATCCCGGCCGTCACCACGCGGCACGAACTCTCCTCTTAGCCTTGCTCCTGTCGGACCGAGTCTACGTGCGGCTTTTGCTGGCACTCTCGACGCATGGGGTTCAACCACAACGACCACTACCACCCGCTGCTGCTCGACCAGCTGCCTCCCGGTCCGGGGGTGGCGCTGGACGTGGGCTGCGGCAGCGGCCGGTTCGCGCGGCGGCTCGCGGCGACCGGGATGCACGTGGAGGCGATCGACCGGTCCGGTCCGATGATCGACCTGGCCGGTGCCGCCGGATCGCCCGGTCCCGGGACGATTTCGTACCGCCAGGCCGACGTCGCCGCCGAGAAGCTGCCGGAGGGGGCGTACGACTTCATCTCCTGCCTCGCGTCGCTTCACCACGTGCCGTTCGACACGGTCACGAGGCTGCGGGACGCGCTGGTCCCCGGCGGGGTGCTGGCCGTGCTCGGCCTCGGCAGACCCAGCACGCCCGCCGACTACGCCCGTGCGCTCGTGGCCTCGCCGGTCAACGCGCTGGCCAGGGTGGTCGTGTACGCGGGCGACCGGCTCAACGGCGGGGTCGATCCGCTGCCTGCCGCGCCCGTCCACGAGACCTTCCCGCCGATGAACCGGATCCGGCGCGACGCGGCCCGGCTGCTGCCGGGCAGCAAGATCCGGAACCTGCTCTTCTACCGCTATCTCCTCGTCTACCGGAGACCGGAAGACGACCACCCGATGTGACACCCCAAGCGGGTGAAACCGGCGCCGACCACCCGATCGGCGGCGCCGGCACGGCCGGATGCGGGTCATTTTGGAGGGACCGTCCAGTCCGGAGATCGGGGTCCCAATGCGCTTCAGACGCGTCCTGTTCGCGGCCGTATCGACCGTCGTCCTGCTGATCGCCTCCACCACGGCGGCCACCGCCGCGACGCGGTCCTACCGGAATTACGTCGCGCTGGGTGATTCCTACACCTCCGGGCCGCTCATCCCGCTCCCCCGCCTCGATCCGCTCTTCTGCGGCAAATCCACGCAGAACTACCCGTCGATGGTCGCCGCGGCGCTGAAGGTCCGGTCCTTCACCGACATCAGCTGCGGCGGCGCCGACACCGGCGACATGACGGAGCGGCAGAACGTGACCCTCGGCAGCAACCCGCCCCAGTTCAGCGCCCTGCGCGTGAACACCGACCTGGTGACGGTCGGCATCGGCGGCAACGACTACGGCGTCTTCGGCACGCTCGTCGGCACCTGCCCTTCCCTGCGCGCGAGCGATCCCACCGGGAATCCGTGCCAGGACAGGTTCACCGTCGGCGGTGTCGACACCATCAAGGCCAAGATCGCCGAAACCGGCAAGAACGTCGAGAAGGTGCTGGCCGGCATCCACGCCCGCGCGCCGCGTGCCGACGTGCTCGTCATCGGCTACCCGCGGATCGCGCCGGAATCCGGCTACTGCCCGAAGATCCTGCCGTTCGCCGAGGGTGACTACGCCTGGCTCAACGACGTCGAGAAGGCGCTGAACTCGGCCATCGAGAAGGCCGTCGACGCCGACGGGGATTCATCCTTTGTGGACACGTTCGGTCCGTCCGCCGGGCACGACGCCTGTGCGCCGAAGGGTGCCGCGTGGATCAACGGGCAGCACACGAAACTGCTCGCCGCGGCGGCCTACCACCCGTACCGCACCGGGATGGCCGGTGTGGCCGGGGTGATCCTGCGCCACCTCCGCTGAGCGCCCCGGCGTGCAATGAAGGGGCCTTTCATAGCAAATTTTGCTATGAAAGGCCCCTTCATTGCAGTCGTCAGGAGGCGGGAAGCGTCGCCAACCGGGCGTTGATGCGCTCGATGTCCGCGGCCGCGGTCTCCTTGCGGGCCCGGATCTTGCCGATCACCGGCTCCGGCGCCTTGTCGATGAAGGCCTGGTTGCCGAGCTTGGCCTCGGCCTGCGCCAGTTCCTTCTCCGCCGCGCCGAGATCCTTCTGCAAACGCTTGCGCTCGGCGGCGACGTCGATCGTGCCGGACAGGTCCAGCTCGACGGTGACGACACCGGCCGACAGCCCGACCTCCAGCGACGCGCTCGGCGCGAAACCGTCCTCGGGCCGGGTGAGCCGCACCAGCGCACGGATCGGCTCGTCGTGCCCGGTGATCTCGGCGAACCCGTCGCCGGACAGCCGCGCGGCCACCTTCTGGCTGGGCTTGAGGCCCTGGTCCGCGCGGAACCGGCGGACCTCGGTGACCAGTTTCTGCACGTCCGCGATCCGCTTGTCGGCCACCGCGTCGGCGTAGGAGCCGTCCGCCGCCGGCCACGGGGCGATCACCAGCGACTCGCGGCCGGTCAGCGCCGTCCACAGCTTCTCGGTGATGAACGGGATGAACGGGTGCAGCAGCTTCAGCACCGTGTCGAACACGTGCCCCAGCACCGCGCGCGTCGCCGTCACGCGGGCCTCGTCACCCTGGAAGACCTGGACCTTCGACAGCTCCAGGTACCAGTCGCACAGCTCGGTCCAGGTGAACTGGTAGAGCAGGTCCGTGGCCTTGGCGAACTGGTAGTCCGCCAGGTACGCGGTGACGTCGGTGACGACGCTGCCGAGCCTGCCGAGGATCCAGCGGTCGGCCTCGGTGAGCTCGGCCGCGGCGGGCAGCGGGGCGTTCGCGTCCGCGCCGTTCATCATCGCGAACTTGGTGGCGTTCCAGAGCTTCGTGGTGAAGTTCCGGGAGCCCGCGACCCATTCCTCGCCGATCGGCACGTCGGTGCCCGGGTTGGCGCCGCGCGTGAGGGTGAACCGCAGCGCGTCGGTGCCGTATTTGTCCATCCACTCGATGGGGTCGACGCCGTTGCCCGCGGTCTTCGACATCTTCTTGCCGAACTGGTCGCGGACCATGCCGTGCAGCGCGATGGTCTTGAACGGTGCCTCGCCGGTGGCGTAGAGGCCGAACATCATCATCCGCACGACCCAGAAGAACAGGATGTCGTAGCCGGTGACCAGCACCGACGTCGGATAGAACTTGTTCAGGTCCGGGGTCTTCTCCGGCCATCCGAGGGTGGAGAACGGCCACAGGCCGGAGGAGAACCAGGTGTCGAGGACGTCCGGGTCCTGGGTCCAGCCCTCACCCGAGGGCGGTTCCTCGTCCGGTCCGACGCAGACGACCTCGTCGTTCGGGCCGTACCAGACCGGGATGCGGTGGCCCCACCACAGCTGACGCGAGATGCACCAGTCGTGCAGGTTGTCGACCCAGTCGAAGTAGCGCTTCTCCATCTCCTGCGGGTGGACGTTCACCCGGCCGTCGCGCACCGCGTCGCCGGCGGCCTTCGCGAGCGGGCCGACCTTGACGAACCACTGCAGCGACAGCCGTGGCTCGATCGGTTCCTTCGAACGCTCCGAGTGTCCGACGCTGTGCAGGTACGGGCGCTTTTCCGCGACGATGCGGCCCTGCTCGCGCAGCTTCTCCCGCACCGCGACCCTGGCCTCGAAGCGGTCCATGCCGTCGAACTCGGTGCCGGTGCCGTCGATGCGGCCCTGCTCGTCCATGATCGTGATCATCGGCAGGTCGTGCCGCTGGCCGATCTCGAAGTCGTTCGGATCGTGCGCGGGAGTCACCTTGACCGCGCCGGTGCCGAACTCCGGGTCGACGTGCTTGTCCGCGACGATCGGGATCTTGCGCCCGGTCAGCGGCAGCTCGACCTCGGTGCCGATGAGGTGCGTGTAGCGCTCGTCGTCCGGGTGGACCGCGACGGCGGTGTCGCCGAGCATCGTCTCCATCCGGGTGGTGGCCACGACGATCGCGTTCTCGCCGTCGCCGTAGCGCATCGAGACGAGTTCGCCTTCGACCTCTTCGTGCTTCACCTCGGCGTCGGACAGCACCGACCGCAGCTCCGGCGACCAGTTGACCAGGCGCTCGGCGCGGTAGATCAGGCCGTCGTCGAACAGCTTCTTGAAGATCGTGTTGACGGCCTTGGACAGGCCGTCGTCCATGGTGAACCGCTCGCGGGTCCAGTCGACGCCCTCGCCGAGGCGCTTCATCTGGGCGAGGATCTTGCCGCCGTGCTCGTTCTTCCACTGCCAGACGCGCTCGACGAAGGCCTCACGGCCGAGCTCGCGGCGGCTGGTGCCCTCGGCGCGGAGCTGCTTCTCGACCAGCGCGTGGACCGCGATGCTCGCGTGGTCCATCCCCGGCAGGTACAGCGTCTCGTCGCCGAGCATGCGGTGGTAGCGGGTGATGGCGTCGATCAGGGTGTGCTCGAACGCGTGCCCGATGTGCAGCGAACCGGTCACGTTCGGGGGCGGGATGACTACCGTGAACGGCGGCTTGTCCGACGTGGGGTCGGCCGTGAAGTAGCCGGCGTCTACCCAACGCTGGTAGAGCGAGGCTTCTTCGTCGGCCGGGTTCCAGGTACCCGGAAGGTCGGTCTGCTGCGGCTGGGCGTTCTCGGTCACATTGTCAAGTCTACGAACCCCCGAAACCCGCTTTTCAGCCGCACTGCTCACCGGCCGTGACGCCGCCGCGGTCCAGGTATGGTGGCCGGTGTAATTCGGCGGCCAATCGCGAGACCCCGGGGGATCTGAGCCAGATGGACGAAGAGGACCGGCGGATCGAGACCCACCCGGATCTGATGAATCCGGACTGGCAGCAACACGCCGAACGCGACGCCTGGCTGGGCGCGAAGAAGGAACTCAAGAAGAAGCGGCGCAAGCAGCAGAAGGCGGCCGCGTCGTCCGGTGGCGGCTACCGCTCGCCGGGGTCGAGCCGCTGGCCGGGTGTCGCCGCGATCATCGGCCTGGTCGTGCTGGTCGTGGCCGCGGTGACGGTGAACGCGGTGCAGGAGCGCGGCGTCAACGAGACACCCTGGTTCCCGCTGGACGAATCGCAGATCACGCGCCTCGACACCGGCGCCTGAGCCCACCCCTCGGTCGCGCGCGCGAGCGGCAAGGCGCACGATGGGGTCATGACCCGCGAAGCACCCGCGAACGACGTTGACGAGACACAGCTCGAGGTCGGGAAACCGAAGAGCTGGGCGGCCGGGATCCCCGGGGTCGCCGTCTCCCTGCTGCGCGGCATGGAGCAGATGGGCGCCGCGCGCACGGTGAAGACGCTGCGCCTGCTCAACCAGCGCGACGGCTTCGACTGTCCCGGGTGCGCCTGGCCGGAGCCGCGCGAGGTCGACGGCGAGCACCGCAAGTTCGCGGAGTTCTGCGAGAACGGCGCGAAGGCCGTCGCCGAGGAGGCCACGAAGCGCCGGGTCGGCCGCGAGTTCTTCGCGGAGCACTCCATCCAGGAGCTGGCGGACAAGACGGACTACTGGCTCGGCCAGCAGGGCCGGATCACCGAGCCGTTCGTGCTGCGCGAAGGCTCGTCGCACTACGAACCGATCTCCTGGGACGACGCGTTCACCCTGGTCGCGGACGAGCTTCGCGCGCTTCAGGACCCGAACGAGGCGATCTTCTACACCTCGGGCCGCACCAGCAACGAGGCCGCGTTCCTCTACCAGCTCCTCGTGCGTTCCTACGGCACCAACAATCTCCCGGACTGCTCCAACATGTGCCACGAGTCCTCCGGGGCGGCGCTCGCGGCGACGACCGGGATCGGCAAGGGCTCGGTGACGCTCGCCGACATCCACAAGGCGGACCTGATCGTGGTGGTCGGCCAGAACCCCGGCACGAACCACCCGCGCATGCTGTCCGCGTTGGAAGAGGCCAAGGGCAACGGCGCGAAGATCATGGCGGTCAACCCGCTGCCGGAAGCCGGGCTGATGCGGTTCAAGAACCCGCAGAACGTCCGGGGCGTGGTCGGCAAGGGCACCCCGCTGGCCGACGAGTTCGCGCAGATCCGGCTCGGCGGCGACCTCGCGCTGTTCCAGGCGATCGGGCATCTCCTGCTGCAGTGGGAGCAGGAGACCCCCGGCACGATCGTCGACGGCGCGTTCGTCGAGTCGTCCACCGAAGGGTTCGAGGACTACGCGAAGCATCTGCGGGAGATCGACTGGACCGAGGTCGCCAAGGCGACCGGGCTGCCGCGGGAGCAGATCGAGCGCCTGGCGCGGATGATCGCGACGTCGAAGCGGACCATCTACTGCTGGGCGATGGGCCTGACCCAGCACAAGCACGCGGTGCAGACGATCTCCGAGGTCGCGAACCTGGCGCTGATGCGCGGCATGATCGGCGAACCGGGCGCGGGATTGTGCCCGGTTCGCGGGCACTCCAACGTCCAGGGCGACCGGACGATGGGCATCTGGGAGAAGATGCCGGAGTCCTTCATGGACAGTCTCGACAAGGAGTTCGGCATCAAGGTGCCGCGCGATCACGGCTACGACACCGTCGCCGCGATCCGCGCGATGCGCGACGGGAAGGGCAAGGTCTTCTTCGCCGTCGGCGGCAACTTCGCTTCCGCCACACCGGACACGGAGCTGACCGAGAAGGCGCTCAAGTCGTGCTCGCTGACGGCGCACGTGTCGACGAAGCTCAACCGCTCGCACGTCGTCCCCGGCAAGACCGCGCTGATCCTGCCGACACTCGGCCGCACCGAACGCGACACCCAGGCCGCGGGCGATCAGTTCGTCACCGTCGAGGATTCGATGTCGCAGGTCCACACCTCGCGCGGCAGGCTGGCCCCGGCCAGCGAGCGGCTGCTGTCCGAGGTCGCGATCATCTGCCATCTCGCGGAAGCGCTGTTCGGCGCCGGGCATCCCGTGCCGTGGCGGGACTTCCACGGTGACTACGACCTCGTCCGCGACCGGATCGCCCGCGTCGTCCCCGGCTGCCACGACTACAACGCCCGGGTCCGCGAGCCCGACGGGTTCGTCCTCCCGAACGCGCCGCGCGATTCCCGGCAGTTCAACGGGACCGCCAACGGCAAAGCCAACTTCACCGTCTCCGGACTCGAGTACCCCGAGGTGCCCGAAGGCAGGCTGCTGTTGCAGACAATGCGCAGCCACGACCAGTACAACACCACGATCTACGGCCTTTCCGACCGTTACCGCGGGATCGAGGACGCCCGGCGCGTCGTGCTGGTCAACCCCGACGACCTCGTCTCGCTCGGTCTCGCCGACGGCGCGATGGTCGACCTGGTCTCGGAATGGCGCGACGGCGACCGCCGGGCCCCGAGCTTCCGCGTCGTCTCGTATCCGACGGCACGCGGCTGCGCGGCGGCCTACTTCCCCGAGGCGAACGCCTTGGTGCCGCTGGATTCCGTGGCGGACAAGTCGAACACCCCGGTGTCGAAGGCGGTCGTGGTCCGGCTGGAGCCGCTGAGCTGAGCGGCTCGGGCCGGACCACCACCGGCTAGCCCTCGGCGCGCAGGATCACCGGGGTGGACGCATTGGTCTGGACATACGCCCAGATCACCCCGCCGGACCGGCTCGTGGCGACCACGCCGCCGTTGCCGGCGAGCGACTGGTCGGCCACCGGGACGTCGTTCCAGCCGGTCCCGTCCCAGACCCCGAACAGCGGCCTGCTGACCCCGGCTCCGGAGTCGTACTTCGCGCTGGTGACCCACGCCTTGCCGTTGTCGTCGGCGCTGAGCGACCCGAGCCTCCCGGTCGGCGTCCGCAGGTCCACGGGCAACTCCGGCCCGCGTTCGAAGGCGGAGCCGGTCCACCGCTGGATCAGCTGGTCGATGTCAGCCTGCCCGGCCAGCCACACCTCGCCGGGCGCGCCGACGGCGATCCGGTTGGCGAACCGCAGGAAGTCCTCCGGCGCACCGGGCTCGGGCGCCGTGGGCACGATCGTCCACTGTGTACCGTCGAAGCGCTCCACGAGCGCGCGATACCGTTCCTGGCCGTCGGCGAGGCGGACGTAGGCGTAGCCCGACACCCACACCTCCTGGCCGCGGACCGCGACGGACGACAACGCCGAGTACCGGGTGCCGGCGGGCACCGGTACCGCGACCTCCTGCCAGGCGGAACCGTTCCACCGCACCACGAACGGCCGGGAATCGGGGTTGGGCTGCTGGGAGCCGTCGATTCCGGCCGAACCCACCGCCCAGACGTCGCCCGCGCCCGACGCGGCCACGTCGTTCAGGCGGGCGATCTTCTCCGGGACCTCCGGGATCGCCGTCTGGGTCCAGGTCGTGCCGTCGCCGTGGAGTGCCACCGGCCTGCCGCCGTTGCCGGCGTCGTAGTTCGTCCCCACGGCCCAGACGTTCGTGTCGTTCACCGCGACCGCGCCGGAGAAACCACCGCTGAACTGAGGAGTCTGCTCCTCCTGCCACGCCGCGCCGTCCCACCGCGCGATCCCCGCGGACCACGGGCCGGAGCCGACGGCCCACGCTTTCCCGGAATCCGTGGTGGCGAAAGCGCTTACCGACCGGAGGTAGGTCAGCGCGCCGGTCGGCGTCGTGACGAATTCCTGCCCGGGTACCGCCTGCGCGGCCGGAGCCGTCGCGAGCGCCACTCCGGCCAGCAACACGGCGCCCAGGACCGTTCTTCGGGCATGACGAATCGATGCGGACATCGGCAACTCCCCAGTTACTCAAGTCGATCAAACGCGGTCGGCCCAACGTATCCGGTGGCGCTCGCGGACCGGTAGCGCCGAAAGGGTCGAACCACCGCCGGGGTCCCGGGGAACGTCGCACCTTAGGCTGCCCGCTTGGCGGTGCCGGACGAGGCCGTTCCGCGCCCACCGTGAGAGAAACCGCTCACGGAAGGCCTTGTCATGTCACGAAGAACGACCCCGCGCTGGTTCGCCGCGGCCGCCTCGCTCTTGCTCGTCGCCGTGCTGCCCGGCGCGGCCACCGCCGCACCGGGCGTGCCGCCGCCGCTCCCCTTCGTCTCCCAGCTCGATCTGTCCTGCTATCGCACCGAAGGCTACAAACCGCCACCGACGACGGTCACGCTGAAACACCTCAATCCCGTGCTCGCGGAGCTGCCTCCGGAGAAGGTCGAACTGGGGGCGCGCGAGCAGCTTTGCGTACCTGTGGCGAAGAACGGCGCCATCCCGCCGCCCGGGATCCTCGACTACGTCCGCTGGGTCGACCTGTCCTGCTACCGGATCGAAGGCCGCGCGGCGGACTTCCCGCTGACGCTGAGCCAGCTCAACCCGGTCGTGCGGAAGCTGGGGATCCAGGACGCCCCCGTGACCATGCTGTCGCCGGAGCAGTTGTGCGTCCCGGTCGCCAAGAACGGCGAACTGCCGCCACCGGAGATCCTGTCGTTCGTGCGGCACATCGACCTCGAGTGCTACGCCCTGCGCGTCCTCGGCATCCCCGGCCGTCCTTTCCCGTTGACGCTGGGGCATCTCAACCCGGTGCTGGCCGACCGGCCGAAGACGGACGTGAAGGTCGGCAACGCGCGGCAGTTGTGCGTTCCCGTCACCAAAGGCGGCGACGAGGTCACCCGGGAGGTGCTCGATACCGTCCAGTGGCTGGATCTCGCGAAGTACGACGTCACCACGGGACCGAGCGTCATCGGTCCGGTCACGCTGAAACTGACTCATCTGAACCCGGTGCTGGCGCATCTGCCCGGTGAACAGGTCGTCCTCACCGAACCGACGCAGCTGGGCCTTCCGGTCGCCAAGAACGGCAAGCTCCCGCCATCGGACTGACCCCGCTCAGTTGATGCACTCGGTGTCCTCGGAGGTGATGGGCTGGTCGGTCCGGACGCCGGCCGTCCCGCCGCCCGCGGACACGCCCGGTCCCTTGTAGACCTGTCCGAGGACGACCTGCACGTGGCCCGCTGCGACGGAGTCGGACTTCTGGGTTTCCAGCCCGCCGAGCAGCTTCGCGATCTCCGTGGCGGGCCCGGACGCGTCGCTGAACCGGACGACGGAGGTCCGTCGTCCGGTCTCGGCCGTCGTGTCACCCTTGCCGAATCCCTTCCCCACCAGGAGATCCGAGACGCGGGCGGCCAGGCCGTCCTTGCCGCTCGCGTTGACGACGTCGACCTTGGGCCCCTCGGGCGCCTGCGGGGTCGTGGGCTGGGCACCGATCAGGGACGCGGCGAAGGCCCGCACCTGGGCGGGGTCCACCTGCACGGCGGTCGCGGTCGGTTGCTTGGGGTTGTAGCGGTAGTCGGGGTTGACCACCGGGATCGTTTCGAAGGCGATGCCGCCGCCGGTGACGCCCTGCATCTGCCGGACGAAGTCGAGCAGGTTCCACGAGCCGTCGAGCACGACCGAGCGTTTCACCGCGTCGATCAGTTCGGAGAGGGTGGCCGGGTTGGCGAGCGTCCCGGCGGAGAGCACCTGCTTCGCCAGCCCGGCGAGGAACACCTGCTGACGGCGGACGCGGTCGAGGTCGCTGCGAGGCAGATCCTCGCGCTGGCGCACGAAGGCCAGCGCGTCCGCGCCCTGGATCGTCTGCTTCCCCGCCTTGAAGTTCGCCCCGGACTTGATGTCCTTGGTGTCCCGTTTCAGGCACACCTCGACCCCGCCGACGGCCTTGCTGATGTCGTAGAAGCTCTGCAGGTTGACCTCGGCGAAGTGATCGATCTTGACGGCGGTGAGGTCCTCGACCGCCTTCAAGGTCGCCTTCCGCGCGGCCGTGATCGCCACCTTGTCGATCTCGGCCTTGTCGGTCTTGCCCGCCTCGCGCTGCGCACTCGCCGAAGCGAACTTGGCGTGCCCGAAGATCCCGTTGATCTTGGTCTTGTCCTTCGTCCCCGGCTCCGCGACCCAGGAGTCGCGCGGGATCGAGAAGGCCTTCACCGCCTTCTGGCCATTGGGAATGCGGAGCACGATCAGCGTGTCGGTCAGGTCGTCGCCGTTCGCGCCCACGCGCAGCTCACGCAGCATCTCCTGGGACAGCGGGTTGCCGTGCTCGTCGGTCCGCGAATCGCGGCCGACCAGCAGGATGTCCAGCGACCCGTCGGCGGGCTGCTCCCCCGGATCCGGGGCCTCGATCACGTCTTCGCGGGTGACGCCGTCCAGCGATTGCATCGTCGAGTATCCGTACGCGGTCCCGCCGAACACCGCCAGCGCCAACGCGGCGATCAGGACTTTCCCCAGCTTGTGCACGTTCTTAGGACGCGCGGGACACGCTCACTGCTGCATAAGTGATCCACTTCACATCCGCAGATGCGACGCGCCGTTCAGGTCGAGGATCGCGCCGGACGCCCAGGCGGCCTCGGCGGAAGCGAGGTAGAGGACGGCGGCCGCGACCTCCTCCGGCGTGCCGACCCGGCCGAACGGGCTCTGCCCGCGCAGGACCTCGCCGCTCGCGCCTTCGAGCTTCGTCGCGACTCTGTCCGTGGCCGTGAAGCCGGGTGCGACCGAGGTGACCGCGATGCCGTGCGGGGCGAGGGCGACGGCGAGCGACTGCCCGAGGGAGTGCAGCGCGGCCTTGCTCGCGCCGTACGCGGGGAACTCGGGCTCGCCCTTGAAGGCGCCGCGCGAGCCGATGTTGACGACGCGGCCGGGCGCGCCGCGCTCGATCATGTGCCGCGCCACGCAGTAGGTCACGTTCGCCGTGCCGAGCACGTTGACGTCGACCATCCGCCGCCAGATCCGCTGCCAGTCCGCATAGGACACCTCGGCGACGGGGTGCGCCGACGCCGCGGACGGCGCGAAGGCGGCGTTGTTCACCAGGACGTCGACGCCGTCCACCGCCGCCTCGGCCTCGTCGGCGACTCGTTGCGCCACTTCGGGATCCGAGAGATCGCCCTGGACCAGTCCGTGCCCGGAACCGGGCAGTTCGGCGAGCGTCCGCTCGGCGTCCTCCCGGTTCGAGGCGTAGTGCACGGCGACCCGGTCGCCCTTGTCCGCGAAGGCCGTCGCGATCGCCCGGCCGATGCCACGCGACGCCCCGGTCACCAGAACTCCCATGGAGCCGAGCTTAGCCACCGAAGAGCTGGACCACTTTCCGGAACAGCTCGTAGACGCCGTAGGCGAACGGGAGCGCGACCCACAGCCAGGCGAACACCATCAACCCGACGCGGCGGCTTTCGGGAGCCTGTTCGGTCATCGGGCCTCACTCCTCGCGGGCTCGCCGGACGACGCCGGCTCGTGGAACTTCGGGTTGACCGGCCGTACCAGCTCGTTGGCCACGAAACCGACGACCAGCAGGCCGATCATGATGAACAGCGATGTCGTGTAGAGGTCGGGGCCGACCTTGCCCGCCGATTTCTGGCCGTCGGCGATGGCGTTGACGATGAGCGGCCCGAGCACCCCCGCCATCGACCACGCGGTCAGCAGCCTGCCGTGGATCGCGCCGACCTGGTAGGTGCCGAAAAGGTCCTTCAGGTACGCCGGGACGGTCGCGAAGCCGCCACCGTAGAAGGACAGGATCAGCATGGCGCACAGGACGAACACGAGCTTGGAGGCGTTGGTGGTCAACGCGATCACGAGGTACAGCAGGGCGCCCGCGCCGAGGTAGAGCCGGTAGATGTTCTTGCGCCCCACCAGGTCCGAAGTGGACGACCAGACGAACCGGCCGAGCATGTTGGTCAGCGACAGCAACGCGACGAACCCGGCCGCGGCGGCGGTGCCGACGGGTGTCGAGGTCTCGCGGAAGAAGTCCGCGATCATCGGTGCCGCCTTCTCCAGGATGCCGATGCCCGCCGTCACGTTGAAGCACAGGACCACCCAGAGGAGCCAGAACTGCGGCGTCTTGATGGCGTTGCGCGCCGACACGTTCGCGGTGGTGATCATCGCGTTGCCGTTGTCGGCCTTCGGTTCCCAGCCCTTCGGCTTCCAGCCGTCGGCGGGCACCCGGATCAGCAGGATGCCGAGGCTCATGAAGACCGCGTAGACCAGGCCGTGCACGAGGAACGCCGTCGCGACCGTCCCGAGGGACCACGGCGCCGTGCCCAGCATCTGCGACGACCACGGCGAGGCGATCAGCGCGCCGCCGCCGAAGCCCATGATCGCGATCCCGGTGGCCATGCCCGGCCGGTCCGGGAACCATTTGATCAGCGTCGACACCGGTGAGATGTAGCCGATCCCGAGCCCGATGCCGCCGATCCCGCCCCAGCCGAGGACGACGAGCCAGTACTGCGACGTCGCCACGCCGAGCGCGGAGAGCAGGAAGCCCGAGCTGAAGCAGACCATCGAGACGAACATCGCCCAGCGCGGCCCGTTGCGCTCGACCAGCGTCCCGCCGAACGCCGCCGACAGCCCGAGCATCACGATGCCGAGCTGGAACGGGAGAGCGCTCTCCGTACCGCTGAGCCCGAGGGTCTTTTCCAGCGGCGGTTTGAAGACGCTCCACGCGTACGCCTGCCCGATCGACAGGTGCACGGCCAGCGCGGCGGGTGGTATCAGCCAGCGGCTCCAGCCCGGTGATGCGACGATGCGGGAACGGTCCAGGAAGCCGACAGCCATCCGGCGCCTCCGTACTCTGAGGATGTGCACTGGGAATGTATTACTTAATTCCCGACGTTGCAGTACACGACTGTCGAATGACCGGCCAGAAAGGTGGACAAGTGGGCAGGGTGACGGTGCGCCGTCCGGTGCGGAAGATCTCCGCGACCAGGGACGTGCGGCGGCCCGACGCGCTCGCGGCCGAAGAACCGCTGGAGATCCGCGTCGGCGGCAAGGCACTCGCGGTCACCATGCGGACACCCGGCAACGACGTCGAACTCGCGCACGGCTTCCTGCTGTCCGAAGGGGTGCTCACCTCGCGCGAGGACGTCGCGGTCGCCCGGTACTGCGACGGCGTCGACGACCAGGGCCGCAACACCTACAACGTCCTGGACATCGCGCTGGCCGAAGGGGTCGCGCCACCGGAGACGGGTGTCGAGCGGAACTTCTACACCACGTCCTCGTGCGGCGTCTGCGGCAAGGCCGCGCTCGACGCGGTCAAGCTGCGAAGCCGGTTCTCACCGGAGAAGTCCGAATTCACGGTGAGCACCGAGGTGCTGGCCGGACTCCCGGACACGCTGCGCGCGCATCAGAAGGTCTTCTCCAGCACCGGCGGGTTGCACGCGGCCGCGCTCTTCGACTCGCGGGGGAACCTCGCCGTCGTGCGGGAGGACGTCGGCAGGCACAACGCCGTCGACAAGGTCCTCGGCTGGGCCCTGCAGGAGGGCCGGATCCCCGCGGCGGACACCGGACTGCTGGTGTCCGGCCGCGCGTCGTTCGAACTGGTGCAGAAGGCCGCCATGGCCGGGATCGGCCTGCTGGCGGCGGTTTCCGCGCCGTCGTCGCTGGCCGCGGAACTGGCCGAAGAGAACGGCATGACCCTCATCGGTTTCCTGCGGGGCGACAGCATGAACCTCTACAGCGGCGAACAGCGGGTGCTCGGCCTCGACTGACGCCCTTACTCCGCGCCCACCCAGTTCCCGTGGAAGCCGTTCGGCACGCGGTCCGGCAGGTGCACGGCACCGACGGTCTCCAGCGTTCCCGCGTCCAAAATGGTCAGATCGCTCTTCTGCGTCGCGGGATCGTAGACGAATCCCATCAGCACGCCCTCGTCCTCGCCCGCGTCCACTGAGGACGGGACGAACACGAACTCCCCCACCTGGGCGCCGGCGCCGAACTCCCTCGACGCGACCGAACGCTTCCACAGATCGTGCTTGAGCAGGGCACCCGAGGACGCCGATCCGTCCCTTGTGGACACCGAGTAGCCGAACCGGTGCGGCCGCCCGACCAGCCGCTCGTCGACGCGCGGGAACTCCTGCCCCTGGTCGTCGAGGCGCTCCTCGACGACCTTGCCCGCGGCCAGGTCGACGGTCCAGCGGTCCAGGGTCGGCGGTCCCTCGGCGGGCCCCAGCAGTTCGGTGTCGAACATCTTCGGGTGCCGGACGACGTCCAGCACGATGGTGTCGCCGTCGTCGTAGGCGTTCATCGGGTGGAACACGTAGCACGGCTCGACCTCGAACCAGCGGATGTCGCCGTTGCCGCCCTCCCGCGGCATGACCCCGATCCGCGCCGGGTACCGGGGGTTCCAGCGGTACGGCAGGCCCGAGTTGCCCGAGATCCGCTGACGCAGTTTCGCGCTGAGGGGGTCCGGCACCTTCACCTTGCCCACCAGCGCGGACACCACCAGCCGGGCGGGGGTGCGCAGGAACGACGGAACCGATGTGGCGACGGCCTGCTCGCTCTCGAACGTGACCGGGAGGTCGTAGAAGACGACGTGCTTCTCGGTCAGGGAGAAGTCGTGCATCATCGGCGAGCCGGTGACCTCGACGTCGACCGTGCGCTTGGCGCGGCCCTGCGCGTCGATCACCGAGTACTGAACCTTGTTGCCCCAGCCGAAGAAGTACGACACGGCGTGCAGTTCGCCGGTCTCCGGATCACGCTTCGGGTGGGCGGTGTAGCCGCCGGGAAGGGTGCCGTCGAAGTCGCAGGCGCCGACGGTGTCGAGTTCGTCGGTCAGCTCGAAGCTCGTCGCGCCGCCCTCGATCAGCGCGAGGGTCTTGCCTGCGTGGCCGATCACGTTCGTGTTGGCCCCCATGGACGCGACGCCGGGGACGGAGCCGCCTTCCCAGGTCTCGCCGAGTTCCCGCGAAAGCCGAGGGTTGCGCACCCAGCGGTTGCGGTACCACTCCGCGCGGCCGTCGCGCAGCCGGACGCCGTGCACCATGCCGTCGCCCATGAACCAGTGATAGGTCGCCGGGTCCACTTCGGACAGCGGGTTCGGCCCGTTCCGCAGGTAGCGCCCGTCCAGGTACTCCGGGATGTGCCCGGTGACGCGCAGTTCGGTGATCGTGTGCTCACTGCTGACCGGGGCGAAGTTGCCCTCGAGGAACTTGTTGCCCATCACAGGCCCCCTGGATCGATGACAATAACGTAGTTATGGATTCATTTATAACAGGGTTATGAGACACTGGCAAGCATGTCACCGAAACCCGCTGCCGCCGAGGTCAAGGCCAAGCTGATCGAGGCGGCGATCCGGCTGCTCGAACACGGCGGCCCGGAGGCACTCCAGGCCCGCAAGCTGGCGGCCGAAATCGGCGCGTCGACCATGGCCGTGTACACCCACTTCGGCGGGATGGGCGCCCTGGTCGACGAGGTCGCGCGCGAGGGATTCCGGCGGCTGTCGGCGAATCTCGGCGAGGTCGAGGAGACCGAGGACCCGGCGGCCGACATCCTCACCCTGGCGCTGGCGTACCGGCGGACCGTGGTGGACAACCCGCAGCTCTACGCGGTCACCTTCGGCCAGAGCCAGCCCAGCGGGCAGAAGGCGGCACTGGGCGACATGACCAACGAGGAGACCCGCCAGAACGCGAGCGCGGAAGGCCTCGAAGCGTTCGGCTATCTCGTCCGCGGCGCGAAGCGGGTGATCGAGGCGGGCCGGTTCCGTCCCGCCTCGGAGTTCGCCGTCGCCGCCCAGCTCTGGAGCGCCGTGCACGGCTACATCACGCTGGAGGTCGCCGGCCACTTCGGCGACGGCCGGAATGGCGTGGACCACATCCTGATTCCCCTGGCCACCGCGCTCGGAGTGGGTCTCGGAGACACTTTCGAGGCCGCGACGCGGTCCGCGCAGGTCTCGATCGAAGCCTGGCGCGCGAAAGAGGGAAACATCGGCACCTGATCCGGCGATACCCCGGTCACAGGTCGGTGAACCGTGCAACCTTCCCGCGAGAACGCACGTCTGACCTGGTAGAAGATCAACGGGGGAACGGGGACGGGTGAACGAGGACGACCAGGGGCACGCGACGCTGCCGGGGGTGCATGGCGCCCGCCGCTGGCTGAGCCGTCGTTCCGTGCTGATCGCCGGGGCGTCGGGTCTCGGTGTCGCGGGGCTCGCCGCCGGAACGGCCACCGGGGCCCTGCCGTTCAGTGAAGCGCTTCAGCGGGCACTCGGCGTCGCGTCGCCGACCCCCGCCACCCAGCTCGGCAGCCCCCGCGTCGAACGCGTGTACTCCGAAGCCCGCGGCCGCGAGGTCGACCTCGTGCTCATGCTGCCGACCAAGGCACCGCCCAAGGGCCTGCCGATGTCGCTGATGCTGCACGGCCTCCACGGCACCGCGCGGCACGCCGCCCCGACGGGGCTGCTCAAGCAACTCGGCAGCGACGTCGCCCGCAAGGCGGTCCCCCCGTTCGGGTTCGTCGCGGTCGACGGCGGCGACCACTACTGGCACGAGAACCAGCCCGGCGACAACCCGATGGCGATGCTGCTGGAAGAGGTCCCCCGCTGGCTCGCCGCCCGCGGCCTCGGCGGCCGGGACGGTCTGCCGTTCGCCGCCACCGGGCTTTCGATGGGCGGCTTCGGCGCGCTGCTCTACACCCGGCGCCGTCTGGAACGCCGACGTCCGCCCGCCGCGGTCGCGGCGCTCGCGCCGGCCCTGATCACATCGTGGACCGAGATGAGCAAGCGGCGCGCGTTCCGCGACGCCGCCGACTGGGGTTCGCTGGACCCGTTGCGCCACATCGACGTCACCAAGAGCGTGCCGACCGGGATCTGGTGCGGCACCGAGGATCCCTTCATCGGCGGGGTGCGGAAGTTCATCTCCGAAGCACGGCCGACGGTCGCGCACACCGCGCGTGGCAAGCACGGCGACGCCTTCAACCGCACCGTCGTCCCGAGCCTGGTCGCGTTCCTCGGCAAGCACGTGCCGAAGAACGCCTAGGCCGGGTCAGACGCGGAAGTAGATCCTCGTCACGGTCGATCCCGGTCTGAGGTACTGCCGGACGAGATCGGCGACCTGGTTCACCAGCACCAGCCCACGTCCGCCGATCTGCCCCGGCGAAGCGGGTCTGCGGCCCGCCAGCGGATCGCTCAGCGTGCCTTCGTCGACGACCTCGCAGAGCACGTGCTCCTCGTCGCGCCAGACGCGGACGATCCCGTGTCCCGAACCGTGCAGCACGCTGTTGGCGGACAGTTCCGCCACCGCCAGGACGAGGTCCTCCACCCGGTCCGCGGCGAGCCCGCACTCCTCGGCTCTCTCCTGCGCGAAGTGGCGCACTGCGGACAGCCTGGCGATGTCGAACCGGAACGTCTCGGCCTCCCGCGGTTCAGGCAGCGGCAGGTTGTACTTCTCGACGATCGTGTCGGGGGCGTAGCCCTCGCTCGGCCGATCTCCGTCCGCGCCGGAGAGGGTCGGATGGGTCCGTTCGACGTCGGCGAGGACGTCGTCTTCGAGCCGGGTCCGGTCGTACGGGCACAGCATGCTGAGGTCGCGGTCGCCGAACGCGAAATTGATCAGCGCCTCGTGCTGCGCGCACGCCGGGTACTCCAGGGCCGAACGTCCCGCCCAGATCGGTTCGCCGACGATCCGGACCGGACCCGGCCGGTTGTCCGCGAACGCGAGGAGCACGCCGGGGAGGATGCGGCCCGGATTGCGGCCGGCTTCGGTCATGTCGATGAGTTCGACGTCGGCCGCGGAATCGCCCAAAGCCGCCTCGATCAGCGTCAGATTCCGGCCGGGGACGGCCACCGCGACGGGTTCGTCGAGCTTCAACCCTTCGAGAATGTACGGAACAGTACCGCTCAGATACTCGGCGTCACCGGAGTAGAGCAGTCCCACATGGGAGAAAGGGCCCGTGGTGACCGTCACGGACTCGTCTTACCCCGTTGAGGCGATCCTGAAACCCCACTAACGGCGGGAAACCCGAAAACCTGGGGTAAGGCTGTTCAGCCGAGCCAGCGTCCCGCCATCGAGATCAGCCAGAATCCGGCGAGCGTCGCACCGGTGAACAGCCCGGTCCAGACGACGAGCGCGTGGTTCGCCTCCGCGTCGCGCGCCGCCTTGATCCGGACGAGCGCGTACGCCGAGCCGGCGAACAACGGCAGCGGGATCAGCGGCAGCGGCGACAACCGGACGACGCCGGCGATCAGGCAGGTCGCCACCAGGACGCCCAGCGCGATCGTCAGCGCGCGCGGGATCCACGGGTGCCCGCGATAGGCCCCGACGACGATGCGTTCGGTGAGTTCGACGAGTCCCCTGACCTCGCGTGGACTCGCGGCTGCCAGCTCGGAAGCCTCGTTCTCGTCCTTCGTGGGAGTCAGCGGCACCATCGCATCCTATCTCGGTCCGGTGACCGGCCGGACCGGGCCGGAGAAACCGATGCCCCGGCCGGAAGGATCCGGCCGGGGCATCGGTGACGAAGATCGCCGCTCAGGCGGACTTCTCGCCGCGCTCGCTGCTGCGACGGCGTGACGGCTGACGCGCCACGATCGTCGGGTTCACGTTCTCGCGGACCGTCTGCTCGGTGATGACGACCTTCGCGACGTCGTCGCGGCTGGGGATGTCGTACATGACCGGCTGCAGGACCTCTTCCATGATCGCGCGCAGGCCCCGGGCGCCGGTGCCGCGGAGCACGGCCTGGTCGGCGATGGCCTCGAGCGCGGTCTTGGTGAACTCCAGCTCGACGTTGTCCATCTCGAAGAGCTTCTTGTACTGCTTCACCAGCGCGTTGCGCGGCGTGGTCAGGATGCTGACCAGCGAGTCCTTGTCCAGGTGGGTCACCGTCGCCACGACCGGGAGGCGGCCGATGAACTCCGGGATGAGCCCGAACTTGATCAGGTCCTCCGGCATGGTGTCGGAGAAGATGTCGCTCTCGTCGATCTCGGCCTTCGTGCGGATCTCCGCGCCGAAACCGAGGCCGCGCTTGCCGACCCGCTCGTTGATGATCTTCTCCAGTCCGGCGAACGCGCCGGCCACGATGAACAGCACGTTCGTCGTGTCGATCTGGATGAACTCCTGGTGCGGGTGCTTGCGGCCGCCCTGCGGCGGCACCGAAGCGGTGGTGCCTTCGAGGATCTTCAGCAGCGCCTGCTGCACGCCCTCGCCGGACACGTCGCGGGTGATCGACGGGTTCTCCGACTTCCGGGCGATCTTGTCGACCTCGTCGATGTAGATGATGCCCGTCTCGGCCCGCTTGACGTCGTAATCCGCCGCCTGGATCAGCTTGAGCAGGATGTTCTCGACGTCCTCGCCGACATATCCGGCTTCGGTGAGCGCCGTCGCGTCCGCGATCGCGAACGGGACGTTCAGCATCTTCGCCAGCGTCTGGGCCAGGTAGGTCTTGCCGCAGCCCGTCGGCCCGAGCATCAGGATGTTGGACTTCGCCAGTTCGACGGTCTCGTCCTTGGAATCCTTCGGCCCGGCCTTGTCGTCGGACTGCACACGCTTGTAGTGGTTGTACACCGCCACGGCCAGCGAACGCTTCGCGTCGTCCTGGCCGATGATGTACTGCTCGAGGAACTCGTGGATCTCGGCGGGTTTGGGCAGCTCGTCGAGCTTGACCTCACCGGCCTCGGCCAGTTCCTCTTCGATGATCTCGTTGCAGAGATCGATGCACTCATCGCAGATGTAGACCCCGGGGCCGGCAATGAGCTTCTTCACCTGCTTCTGGCTCTTGCCGCAGAAAGAACATTTCAGCAGGTCGCCGCCGTCACCGATCCGTGCCATGGCCGTTGACCTCGTCCCCTCCGGCGCTTTCCTTCGCGCCTGCACTGTCGTGCTGACTGTCGTACCCCGGTCACGGATGACCTCTCGGAGCCTCACACACTGCCACTGACGGTACCCGTCCGATGCCGTCGGCGGGAGAACCAACGTCACATCTGAGCACGCCAGAAGCTGACCTTAGACCAGGGATCCGGTGCGTGTCGTCTCCCGACACGCACCGGTCCCCTCCCGCGATCAGCTGCTCGAAGCCTTGCGGTACTCGAGGACCTCGTCGACGATCCCGTACGCCTTGGCCTCGTCGGCCGTCAGGATCTTGTCGCGCTCGATGTCCTTCTTGACCTCGTCGGCGTCCTTGTTCGTGTGCTTCGCCAGGATGACCTCCATCTGGCGCCGCACCCGCTGGATCTCGTTGGCCTGGATCTCCAGGTCCGACACCTGGCCGTAGGTGCCCTCGGTGGCGGGCTGGTGGATCAGCACGCGCGAGTTCGGCAGCGTGAACCGCTTGCCGGGGGTACCGGCCGCCAGGAGCACCGCGGCGGCCGAGGCGGCCTGGCCGATGCACATGGTGACGATGTCGGGGCGGACGTACTGCATCGTGTCGTAGATCGCCATCAGCGCGGTGAACGAGCCACCGGGCGAGTTGATCAGGATCATGATGTCGCGGTCCGGGTCCTCGTGCTCGAGGTGCAGCAGCTGGACCATCACGTCGTTGGCCGACGCGTCGTCGATCTGCACGCCGAGCATGATCTGACGCTCTTCGTACAGCTTGTTGTACGGGTTCGATTCCTTGATGCCGTAGCTCGTGCGCTCGACGTACGAGGGCAGGACGTACCGCGACTGCGGCAGCTGGAGCCGCGACTGCATCCCCGGCGCCTGCGACCCGATCGGAAGCTGGAAGTCGTTCATTGAAATTCTCCTGTGTGCTGGCGCGGATCAGCTGTTGGGAAGCGGGTTCTCGCGCGTGAGGACCTGGTCCACGAAGCCGTAGTCCTTCGCCTCCTGCGCGGTGAACCAGCGGTCGCGGTCACCGTCCTTGACGATCTGCTCGACCGTCTGACCGGTCTGCTCGGCGGTGATCCGGGCCAGTTCCTGCTTCCACTTGCCGAACACCTCGGCCTGGATGGCGATGTCGGAGGCCGTGCCGCCGACGCCCGCCGAGGGCTGGTGCATGAGGATGCGCGCGTGCTGCAGCGCGTACCGCTTGCCGGGCGTGCCGGACGAGAGCAGGAACTGCCCCATCGACGCGGCCAGGCCCATCGCGTAGGTCGCGACGTCCGGGCGGATCAGCTGCATGGTGTCGTAGATCGCGAAACCCGCGGTGACCGAACCACCGGGCGAGTTGATGTAGAAGCGGATGTCCGACTCGGAGTCGTCTGCGTCGAGCAGCAACAACTGGGCGGTGATCCGGTTCGCGACCTCGTCGTTGACCTCGGAGCCGAGGACGACGATGCGCTCCTGGAGCAACCGCTCGAAGACCGAGTCGGTGAGGTTGAGCCCCGCGGTTCCGGTCCGCGCCTCGGGCATGTGCTGCGTCACGTCTGCCTGCCTTTTCGCCGACGGCGGCCAGCCGTGCCTCGGCCGCCGCTGTATGTCCAGATGCTGTGTCCAGGTGCTGAGGATCTTGCAACCGACCCTAACGAACTTGGGCGGTGCAGAATGCCTGACACCGCCCAAGTTCGCTTACAGCTTTACGGTCCGTTTCGAGAAGGACCGCGTATTCCCTACTCGGCCGCAGTCTTCGCGGTCTCCTCGGTGACCTGCGTCTCCTCGGCTGCGGGGCCGAAGAGCTCTTCGAGGTCGACCGCGGTGCCGGAGGCGTCGGTCACGGTGGTCTTGCGGACCACCGAGGCCAGGGCCTTGCCACGACGGACGTCGGCGTAGATCGCGGTCAGCTGACCGGACTGCTGCGCCCGCTGGACGTACTCGTCCGGGCTGACGCCGAAGCGCTGCGCCTGGTAGATGATCCGCTCGGTGAGCTCGCCGTCGTTGACCGAGGTCTGCTCGGCGTCGGCGATGCTGTCCAGCAGCAGCTGCGTGCGGACCGCCTTCTCCGACTCCTCGCGCACCTCGGTGTCGAACTCTTCGAGGGTGCGGCCTTCGGCTTCGAGCGCCTTGGCGAACTGCGCCTCGTCGTGGTCGAACGGGTGGATCGCGTCGTGCTTGCGGTTCTCGATCTCGGCTTCGAGGACCTTCTCCGGGATCGCGACCTCGGTGCGCTCGAGGAGCTCCTCGAGGACCTTGTCGCGGGCCTGGACGCCCTGCTGCATCTTCTTGACGCGGCCGAGGCGCTCGCGAAGGTCGCCCTTCAGCTCGTCGATCGTGTCGAACTCGCTCGCCATCTGGGCGAACTCGTCGTCCGCCTCGGGCAGCTCGCGCTGCTTGATGGTCTGCACGGTGACGGTGACGTCGGCGTCCTTGCCGGTGTGCTCGCCGGCGACCAGCTTCGTGGTGAAGGTCTTGGTCTCGCCCGCGTTCGCGCCGATGATCGCCTCGTCGATACCGTCGACGAGCTGGCCGGAGCCGATCTCGTAGGACAGGCCGGTGGTCGAGGCCTCCTCGACCTCCTGGCCGTCGACGGTGGCCGCGAGGTCGATCGAGACGAAGTCGCCGTTCTCGGCGGCGCGCTCGACACCGGTCAGGGTGCCGAAGCGGGCGCGCAGCTCGTCGAGCTGCTCGTCGACCTCGGCGTCGGTCAGTTCGACGTCGTCGACGCTGACCGCGAAGCCTTCGAGGTCGGGCAGCGAGATCTCCGGGCGGATGTCGACTTCGGCGGTGAACTCGAGGACCTCACGGTCCTCCAGCTTGGTCACCTCGAACTCGGGCTGGCCCAGCGTGCGGACCTCGCCCGCGCGCACGGCTTCCATGTACTTGGCCGGAATGACCTCGTTGACGACCTCGTCGAGCACCGGGGCTCGCCCGATCCGGCTTTCCAGCACGCGAGCCGGCGCCTTGCCCGGACGGAAGCCGGGGATGCGCACCTGCTGGGCGATCTTGCGGTAGGCGCGGTCGAAGTTCGGCTTGAGCTCGTCGAACGGCACCTCGACATTGATCTTGACTCGCGTCGGGCTGAGCTGCTCGACGGTGCTCTTCAACGTATTCTCCTCGAGCGGTAAACGATGTGATTGAGCATCCGCGTGCGGTCGGCAGCGGATGCGCCCTGGCCAGCCTGCAGACCGGGCCGTCCGAGTCTAGGCCGTGCGCCTCGTGGGTCCGGGCCCGGGGCCATCAGGTCGCCCGCCCCGGCCCATCACAGCTTTCGAGAGCTGTCCGAGTAACCGGACCCGGACCACCCGATCGGACCAGTTTTCGGTTCTTCTCTGTTACGAAGCGGCCCTTTCCTGGACACGGATGCGCGCCGCACCGCACCATCGGGCGCCGTGACGAGGCGTTTCAGCAGCCAGATGAAGTTTACAAACCAGTACTAGTTGTCTACGGTGTGACAGCTTGTCCCGGTATGCATCGACCGAGGGGAACGATCGATGACCGTCGCCGTAACCCGGTCCGAGGGCACGGGGGAGACACCCGAGAGAAGACTGAGACGCGGAGTGCCCAACCCGCGGATCCCGCTGCCGGTGGTCTCGGTGCCGACGGTGTTGCTGTTCACCGGCGGCCTCATGGTCTGGACCGGCGCCACCTGGCTGGTGGTCAACGACGCCGCGCCGCTCTGGGTGACCATTCCCCTGCACGCGCTCGTCACCTTCACGATGTTCACCGTGCTGCACGAGTCGACGCATCACGCGGCCGGGCAGCTCACCTGGGTCAACGAACTGCTCGGCAGGCTGGCGATGCCGTTCGTGGCAGGCTACGGCTCCTTTCCCCTGGTGCGCTACATCCATCTGGAGCACCACCGCAACACCAACGAGGACGCCCACACCGATCCCGACGCGTGGACCGCGCACGGTCCCTGGTGGCAGTTGCCGCTGCGCTGGCTGACCATCGACTTCTGGTACGCCCGCTTCTACGTGGCACGGCAGCGCACGCGTCCGCGTGCGGAGCGGATCGAGACCGCGGCGGTCGTCGCGCTGAGCTTCGCCGCGTTCGCCTGGCTGGCCGTGTCCGGCCACGGCTGGGAACTGCTGGTGGCGTACCTGATCCCGCAGCGCGTCGGGCTGGCCGTGCTGGCCTGGTGGTTCGACTGGCTCCCGCATCACGACCTCGGCGAGCAGCGGCAGAACCGGTTCGGCGCCACCCGGGTCCGCGTCGGGCTCGAATGGCTGATGACACCGATCATGCTGTGCCAGAACTACCACCTGGTGCACCATCTCCACCCGGCGATCCCGTTCTACCGGTACCTGCGCGCGTGGCGGGACAACCGCGACGCCTACCTCGCCAGGGACGTCCCGATCGCGACCGCGTGGGGCCGCGAACTGACGTCGTCGGAGTACCGCGAATGGCGTCAGCTCACCGGGTCGTTCGACGAAGAGCCGCCCGCTCCGCAGCCCCGGCCGCCGGGCCGGTTCCACTCGCTGCGGGTCTCCGAAATCCGGCCGCTGTGCGAAGGCGCCGTCACGGTGAAGTTCGACGTGCCGGAACGGCTGCGGGAGACCTTTCGGTTCACGCCCGGCCAGCATCTCGTCATCCGCGCCGAGGTGGACGGTGAAGAGGTGCGGCGCGCCTACTCGATCTGCTCCACACCGGAATCCGGAGAGCTGCGGATCGCGATCAAGCACCAGCTCGGCGGCGTGTTCTCGACGTTCGCCACCCGGGAGCTCGAGGCGGGCGACATACTGGAAGTGCTGCCCCCTGACGGAGTGTTCACGCTGACCCCGGCGCAGGGCCGCTCCGGGCGTTATGTGGCGCTCGCCGCCGGGAGTGGGATCACGCCGATCCTGTCGATCCTGACCTCGACGTTGCGGAACGAGCCCACCAGCAAGGCGACCTTGCTGTACATCAACACCTCCGGCGCCAGCACGATGTTCGCCGCCGAACTCAGCATGCTCGCCACACAGCTGGGCGGACGGCTGCACGTCGTGCACTACCGCACCGACGAACGCGACCCGGACCTGCGCACGCAGCGGCTGGAGAAGCCGTTCGACATCGTCGGCGAGGCGCTGGCCATCTCGCACGAGCGCTACCAGCGCGGCCGTCTCGACAGCACCAGGCTCCGGGCGCTGCTGCAGGCGCGGCTGCACCCGGCGAAGGTGGACGACTGGTTCCTGTGCGGCCCGCGCGACCTCGTCGACATGGCGCGCCGGACCTTGGCGGACCGGGACGTCCCCGAGGAGAACGTCCACTTCGAACTGTTCCAGGGCGCGCTGCCCGTCCGGCCCTCGCGGCGACCGGGCCCGGCGCTGACCGTGACCGCGGGCGGGAAGACCGCCGAGATCCCCGCGACGGAAGGCGAAACCGTCCTCAGCGCCGCGCTGCGGCACGGCGTCGACGCGCCGTACGCGTGTGTCGGCGGGGCTTGCGGGACGTGCCGGGCGACCGTGGTGCGGGGCAGCGCGCTGATGGACGTGCACTACGCGCTCGGGGACGAGGAGGTCGCGGCGGGGCGGATCCTGACCTGCCGGGCGGTGGCCGCTTCGGCCGAGCTGACAGTGGACTACGACCGCTGAAGTCGCTCTTCGCGTTTGGTCACCTGTGCTGTACATGAAGGCCCCCTTCCTTGCGCCTGGCGCAAGGAAGGGGGCCTTCATGTACTTGGGAAGGTGTGAAGGTCGAGTTTCCTCGGCTGAGCCGAGGGAAGGGGTCCTTCACGCGCGCCTCCTGTGACCGCTGGTGCACGCGGGGCGAAGGCGGCGGTCGCGATTCCGTGAAGGCCTCCTTGAGGGACCCTGGGTCCCTCAAGGAGGCCTTCACGGACCGGACCTGCCGACCCGACCAAGGCCAGACCCAGCGGGTACCTGAGACACACTTGGCTCTAGCCCGAATCGCCACTCACGAGGCCGCGTGGGTCAAGAGAACGCTATGAACGGTCCTTTCCTTGCAAATTTTGCAAGGAAAGGACCGTTCATAGCGCGCGGCGCACCGGTCACTGGCCCGGCGGCGTCCCTCCGGAACCACCGTCCTGCGGCGGCCCCTGGTCCTCCCCCGTCGACTCCCGCACCGACTGCGCGGTCGCGGTCGTGCCGGATGTCGTGGCGACGACGGTGACCGTGTCCCCGGTCGCGACGCCGTTCACCACCGACGAGTCGATCGTGTAGACCTTGCTGTAGCCGTCGTCGCTCACCGCGGTCAGCGACGTCGCGCTCAGTTCGGTCACCTTCCCGGTCTGCGTGAGCTGCGTGGTGTAGCCGCCGTTGCCGTCCGAGACGACGTACTCGCCGTGCAGGGCACGGGAACCGCCGGGGCCGCCCATGCCCGCTCCGCCACCCGGCGCGCCGCCAGGAGCAGCGGACGCGGTATCGGCCGACGAGCCGGCGGCCCAGATCGCGGCGCCACCGCCAACGGCGAGGACCGCGGCGGCCGCGCCCGCGACGACGGCCTTGCGCTTGCCACCGCGCGTAGACGGCGAAGGCGAGGGAGCGGGCGCACCCCAGTCCGAAGTGGACGAAGGGGCGGGAGTGGACGGAGTGGTTTCGTTCATGGTCTTCGACTCCTGTGGTCTCGTCGTTGACTCCACCGTCCGCATCGCGGCTGTGCCCGGCCTGTGCCCGCCGTCAGACCTTTCTGTGACACGCGCGAACCCACGCGCACAGCGGGCTCACAGGCGGGACACAACGCGTACATACGACCTCGGCGCACGCTCGTGTCCATGGCAACCGGTTCGGTCCCGACCACCGGCCCGCGCCGGTGGTCCCGGCCCGGGCGGCTTTCCCTGCGCGCCAAACTGACCGGTTCGATGGTGCTGTTGCTCACCTTCGTCTGCCTGGTGATCGGTGTCGCCAGCGAGATCGCGCTGCGGTCGTTCCTCACCGGCCAGATCGACGACCAGCTCTCGGCCGCGTCGGCCCGCGCCAACGACTTCGCGAACCGGCCGCCGGAGGACGGTCGCGGGCCCAATCCGCTCAACGCGCCGGGGCAGGCCTCCGGGACGCTCAGCGTGCGCTACTCCGGCGACCGGGTGCTCTACGCGGGAGTCCTTACCGTGCAAGGACTTCCCCAAGGCCTGTCGGCCGAGCAGGAGGCCGGGCTGTTCTCGATCCCGGCGGACCGGCCGCCGATGACGATGACGCTCGGCGGTCTCGGCGACTACCGCGTTCAGGCCGTCTCGATCCCCGGCGGCGTGGTCGTCACCGGCCTCCCGCTCGGCGCGATGCAGGACACCCTGGCCACGGTCGGGTGGATCCTGTTCGGGGTCGCGGCGGCGGGCGTCACCGGCGCCGGGTTCCTCGGCGCGTTCGCGGTCCGGCGCACGCTGCGGCCGCTCGACCGGGTCGCGGCGACGGCGGGCCGGGTGTCGGCGATGCGGCTCGACCGCGGCCAGGTCGCGCTTTCCGTGCGGGTGCCCGAGATCGACACCGATCCGCGCACCGAGGTCGGCCAGGTCGGTTCGGCGCTGAACCTCATGCTCGGGCATATCGCGCAGGCGCTGGAAGCCCGGCACGCCAGTGAGACCCGCGTCCGCCGGTTCGTCGCGGACGCGAGCCACGAACTCCGCACCCCGCTCGCGGCGATCCGCGGGTACGCCGAACTCGCCGGCCGCGGCAGCGCGCTGGTCCCGCCCGAGGTCGCGCATTCGATGTCGCGGATCCAGTCCGAGGCGGCCCGGATGACCACGCTGGTGGAGGACCTCCTCCTGCTGGCGAGGCTCGACGCCGGACGGCCGCTCGAAGCGGGCCAGGTCGATCTCGCCCGGCTGGCCGCGGACGCCGTCGGCGACGCGCACGTCGCCGGTCCGGACCACCACTGGGAACTCCGTCTCCCCAACGAACCCGTCCTCGTCAGCGGCGACGTCCAGCGTCTGCACCAGGCGCTGGCGAACCTGCTGTCCAACGCGCGGACGCACACCCCGCCGGGCACCACGGTCGTCACCGCGCTGAGCCGTTCCCACACCGGGGCGGCGGTGCTGACCGTCACCGACGACGGACCCGGGATCGCGCCCGAACTCCTGCCGAACGTGTTCGAACGCTTCGCCCGTGGCGACTCCTCCCGCTCACGGGCGGCGGGCAGCACCGGGCTCGGGATGGCCATCACGTCGGCCATCGTCGTGGCCCATCACGGCTCGATCGAGGTGCACAGCCGTCCCGGGCACACCGAGTTCGCCGTCCAGCTGCCGGTGATCGGATCCTCACAGCGGGTGCACAGGTTCGGCACAACCCCACCCCAGGTCGGCATCCGACCCTGAGGCCATGACCCTCCTCGCCTCCCGCGACGAAGCCGATCAAGCCGCTCCCCCCGCCCGAGGCAGGCCCGCCGGCCCGCGCTGGGCCCGGCCTTCCCTGGCCGCGCTCCTGGTCGCGACCGCCGTCCTCTATCTGTGGAACCTCGGGGAATCCGGCTGGGCCAACGCCTTCTACTCGGCGGCCGCGCAAGCCGGATCGCTGAGCTGGAAGGCGTTGTTCTTCGGCTCCAGCGACGCCGCGAACGCGATCACGGTCGACAAGACACCGGCGGCGCTGTGGGTGATGAGCCTTTCCGCGCGCCTGTTCGGCGTCAACGCCTGGAGCGTCCTGGTCCCGCAGGCGCTGATGGGCGTCGGCTCGGTGGCGCTGCTGTACGCGGCGGTGCGCCGCACTTCCGGCCCGGCCGCGGGTCTGCTGGCGGGCGCCGTCCTCGCGCTCACCCCGGCCGCCGCGCTGATGTTCCGGTTCAACAATCCCGACGCGCTGCTCGTCCTGCTCCTGGTCGCGGGCGCCTACTGCGTCGTCCGCGCGCTGGAGAACGCGAGTCCGCGCTGGCTGGCGCTGGCCGGGGTCGCCGTCGGATTCGGGTTCCTCGCCAAGATGCTGCAGGCGTTCCTGGTGCTGCCCGCGTTCGCGCTCGCCTACCTGATCGCCGCACCGGCCTCGCTGGGCAAACGTCTGCTGCATCTGTCCGCGGCTTTGGGCGCGACCCTCGTCTCCGCCGGCTGGTATCTCGCCGTGGTCGCGTTGTGGCCCGCCGCCGACCGGCCGTACATCGGCGGTTCGCAGGAGAACAGCCTGTGGGAACTCGTCTTCGGCTACAACGGTTTCGGCCGCATCACCGGCAACGAGGTCGGCAGTGTCGGCGGGGGCGGGAACGGCGGCTGGGGCGGCACCGGCTGGGACCGGTTGTTCGGCAGCGAGATGGCGGGCGGGATCGCCTGGCTGCTCCCCGCCGCCGTGATCGCGCTCGGCGCCGGGCTGTGGTTCACCCGCCGCGCCCCGCGCACCGACCGCGGCCGCGCGGCCTTGATCGTGTGGGGCGGCTGGTTCCTGGTGACCGCCGTGGTGTTCAGCTACATGGGCGGCATCATCCACGCCTACTACATGATCGCGCTCGGTCCCGCGATCGCCGGGCTCGTCGGCATCGCGGGCCCGCAGTTGTGGCGCGCCCGGGGGAATCCGGCCGCCGCGGGCACGTTGAGCACCGGGATCGCGTTGACCGCGCTGACGGCGTATCTCTTGCTGTCGCGGCAATCCGACTGGCTTCCCGGACTCGCGATCGCGATCCTCGTCGCCGGACTGCTGTGCGCTTCCCTGGTCTTCTTCGCCTCGCGATTACCTGACGCGGCAAGGCGTCTGGTCGCTGTCGGCGCCCTGGTGACCGTGCTCGCGGGCACCAGCGCGTACACGGTCGCGACCGCGGCCACCCCGCACTCAGGTGCTTTGCCCTCGGCGGGCCCGGACACCGGACGCGGTATGGGTCCCGGTGGTGGCGGGATCGTGCTCGGCGGACAAGGCGGTCGCGGCGGAGGCCTGCTCGGGACGAGCCTGCCCGGCGAAGACCTGGTCGCATTGCTTCAGAAGGACAGCGAGAAGTACACCTGGGCGGCGGCGACCGTCGGCTCCAACAACGCGGCGGGCTACCAGCTCGGCAGCGGGAACCCGGTGATGGCCGTCGGCGGTTTCAACGGAACAGATCCCGCTCCCACCCTGGAACAGTTCCAGGAATACGTCCGAAATGGACAGATCCACTACTTCCTCGGCGAAGGCATGATGATGCGCGGGGAGACCGGCAGCGACGCCGCCGAGCGGATCGCCGACTGGGTCGGCCAGACCTACACACCGACCACTGTGGACGGTGTCACCGTCTTCGACCTGAGCCGGTGAACCCGTGACAGGACACAGCGACAGCACAGCTCGGACACAAGCCGACCTCAGCGCGGTGGCCGAAATTGAGGACATGACAGCCGCGATCCTCTCCGGCGCCGAAACCGGCCGCCGCCCCGCCATCGCCCCGACCGGCTCCCCCGTCCTCGACGTCGTCATCCCGGTCTACAACGAGGAAACCGACCTCGAACCGTGCATCCGACGGCTGCACGCGCACCTCGTGGAGCAGTTCCCGTACCCGTTCCGGATCACCGTCGCGGACAACGCCAGCACCGACGGGACGCTGTGCGTCGCGGAACGGTTGAGCCGCGAGTTCGACGACGTCGAAGTCCACCACCTCGACGAGAAAGGCCGCGGCCGCGCGCTGCGCGCCGTCTGGTCCACTTCGGACGCTCCGGTGCTGGCGTACATGGACGTCGACCTCTCGACCGATCTGGCCGCGCTCGGGCCGCTCGTCGCGCCACTGCTGTCCGGGCACTCCGACCTCGCCATCGGCAGCAGGCTCGCCCGCGGCGCGCGGGTGGTGCGCGGACCGAAGCGGGAGTTCATTTCCCGGTGCTACAACCTGATCCTGCGCGGCACGCTGGCGGCGAGGTTCACCGACGCGCAGTGCGGGTTCAAGGCGATCCGCGCCGACGTCGCCGAGCGGCTGCTCCCCCACATCCACGACACCGGCTGGTTCTTCGACACCGAATTGCTGGTGCTGGCACAGAAAGCCGGGCTGCGGATCCACGAGGTCCCGGTGGACTGGATCGACGACCCGGACTCGTCGGTCAACCTCGTCGCCACCGCGACCGCCGACCTCAGAGGCATCGCGCGGCTGACCAAGGCGACGCTGACCGGCCGGATCCCGATCAGCGGCCTGCGCGAGCAGCTCGGCCGCGCGCCGATCCAGGTCCAGGCACCGGGAGTGGCGCCGAGCCTGGTGCGGCAGCTCGTGCGGTTCGCCGCCGTCGGCGTCGCCAGCACCATCGCCTATCTCGTGCTGTTCCTGCTGCTGCGGACGTTCACCGGCGCCCAGGTGGCGAACCTGGTCGCGCTGCTGGTGACCGCCATCGGCAACACCGCGCTCAACCGGCGCCTGACCTTCGGCATCCGCGGCCGGGAGGGCGCCGGGCTGCACCAGTTCCAAGGACTCATCGTGTTCGGCCTCGGGCTCGCGCTCACCAGCGGCGCCCTGGCGCTGCTGCACACGATGACCGCGCCGGGACTGCCACTCGAGATCACCGCGCTCGTGCTCGCGAACCTCGCGGCCACCGTCCTGCGCTTCCTGTTGCTGCGCGGCTGGGTCTTCCGCCGCCGGCCCGCCACCGAGATGGAGAGCTGACCTCATGACCACCGCACTCGCTTCCCGGGTGGAATCCGGCCCCGTCGAGGAAGATGTCGCGAAGCCGCCGGACCGTTGGGTCCGTCCCGCGGTCTTCGGCCTGCTCGCCGCCACCGCGCTGCTGTACTTCTGGAACTTGACCGCCTCCGGCTACGGCAACTCGTTCTACGCGGCGGCGGTGCAGTCCGGCACGCAGGACTGGAAGGCGTGGCTGTTCGGCTCACTCGACGCAGGAAACGTACTGACCGTCGACAAGCCCCCGGCCGCGCTCTGGGTCACGACGGCGTTCGCCCGGCTCTTCGGGTTCTCCAGCTTCACGGTCCTTGCCCCGCAGGCCTTGATGGGGGTCGCTTCGGTCGGTCTGCTGTACCTGACGGTGAAGCGGACCTCCGGGCCGGTCGCCGGTCTGTTCGCCGGGGCGGCGCTCGCCCTCACCCCGGTCGCCGCGCTGATGTTCAAGTTCAACAACCCCGACGCGCTGCTGACGCTGCTGCTGATCGCGGGCGCGTACTGCACGATCCGCGCGATCGAGAAGGCGAGCCCGCGCTGGCTGGCGTTCGCCGGTGCCGCCATCGGCTTCGGCTTCCTGACCAAGATGATGCAGGCGTTCCTGGTGCTGCCCGCGGTCGGGCTCGCGTACCTGATCGCCGCGCCGGCCTCACTGGGCAAACGCTTGCTGCACCTGGCCGGGGCCGTGGTGTCGGTGGTCGTTTCGGCCGGGTGGTTCATCGCGCTGGTCGATCTGTGGCCGACGGCCTCGCGTCCGTACATCGGCGGTTCGACCGACGACAGCCTGCTCGAACTGGCGCTGGGCTACAACGGTCTCGGCCGGATCTTCGGCATGGGCCGCGGCGTGATGGCCGGCGGTTCGGGCGGGGGCATGGGTGGCGCGAACGTCGGCTTCGGCGGCGAGAGCGGCCTGACCCGGATGTTCGGCGCCAGCTTCGGCGGCGAGGTGTCGTGGCTGCTGCCCGCCGCGCTGATCGGGCTGGTCGCGGGGCTGTGGTTCACCAGGCGGGCCGCCGGGACCGACCGGACCAGGGCCGCGCTGATCGTCTGGGGCGGCTGGATGCTCGTCACCGCGCTGGTGTTCAGCTACATGAGCGGCATCGTGCACCCGTACTACGCCGTCGCGCTGGCGCCGTCGATCGCCGCCGTGGTGGCGATCTCCGGAACCTCGCTGTGGCGCGGGCGGGCGCATCTCGCGCCGCGGGTGTTCCTGTCGCTGATGATCGCGGCCAGCGCGGTCTGGGCGTACATCCTGCTCGACCGGAACGCCGACTGGCTGCCCGCGCTGCGCTGGATCGTCGCCGGGCTCGGGCTGGTGATCGCGACCGTCGTGCTGGTGGGTGTCCCGCCGATGCGCAAACTGGTCGCCGTCGTCGCGACGGTCGCCGTGCTGACCGTCGGCCTCGGCACCGCCGCGTACGCCGTCGAGACCGCTTCGCAGGCGCATTCCGGCTCGATCCCGATCTCCGGTCCGGTCACCGGCGGCGAACGGGGCATGGGTGGCATGGGCGGTCCGGGGATGGAAGAGGGCGCGTCGACGGAAATCGGGGCCGCGCTCGCCGCGACCACGACGAAGTGGGCGGCGGCGACGTCGAGTTCGCAGTCGGCGGCGAGCCTGGAACTCGCGAGCGGGAAGTCGGTGATCGGCATCGGCGGCTGGAGCGGTTCGGATCCGGCGCCGACGCTGGCGGAGTTCCAGCAGTACGTGGCGAACGGCGAGATCACGTACTACGTCGAAGGCGGCCGGGGCGGTGGCCCCGGCCGCGGCTCGAACGAGATCTCCGAATGGGTCGCGGCGAACTTCACCGCCACCACCGTCGGCGACCAGACGGTGTACCGCCTGCTCTCCTGAAAATGCTTCGACAAGTGTTGGGGCGCACGGGAATCCTGGACGGCGTGAATCGGCCGTACCGCTGGGACCTCGTGCGCCCCGACCAGCTCGGGACGCTGGTCGAGCGCGCCGGAAAACCGTCGCTGTGGTTCCTGGACGAGCTGATCGAATGCGCCGCGAAGGTGATCGCCCGCGCCGGTGACGCGGATCTGTACTTCGTCGGGCGCTCGGCGGACAGCGTGCACGATCTGCTGAGCGGAACGCCGTGGCGGGACCGGATCCACCAGCTGCCGCTGTCGTTCGCGGGAATCCGCGAGGGCCTGACGGCCGCCGACGTCGCCCGGCTGCGCGCCAATCTCACCGCCGCGGGGCTGAGCCCGCACGACCTGGCGCGCGGGCGGCCGAAGGTCTTCGTCGACCTCGTCTACACAGGACGGACGTTCACGGAGCTGTACCGGCTGCTGCGTGACTGGATCGACGACGAACGCGAGGCCTGGAGCATCATCCGCGGCAGGCTCCGGTTCCTGGGGATCACCATCCGCGAGGACACGAGCCCGTCGGCGTTCCGCTGGCAGCAGCACTTCGACTGGCCCGCCGAGCTGCCCGCGAACGGCGTCCGGAACATCTCGCTCGAATGGCCGGTCTGGCATTACTTCGGTGACGTGCAGGCGAAGCTCACCGCCTCCTTCCCGCGGCCGCGCTGGTCGGACGAGAACGGCCGGGCGCCGGAACATTCGGAGAAGCGGCTGCGCGGTTTGGCCGAGGCGGTCGCGATCGTCGAGGCCGGGCGTTCGAGGGCGGCGCGGGATCTGCTGGTGCGGCATCTGCGGAACGAACCCGCGATGGCGGAGAGCTGGCTGCGGACGCTGATCACGCGCCTGCGGTAGCCGGAACTCGCGTGATCAGACCCGGATCTCGCGTGCTTGAAGGCGGAACTCGCGTGATCAGAGGCCGCACACCGAGTTCCGCCTTCAAGCACGCGAGTCACGTCTTCAAGCACGGCTGAGTGCCCCCTGACCGACAGCAGTCTTTCACCTCGCCCTCAGCCCCAGCACAGGAAACGGGCGCACTCTGGAAGCAGGGCATCACCCAGGGGTGAGGAGAAGACCATGAGGGAACTTCCACACTGGCACACGGCGAGCGCGCGGGGGCCGCGCGAGCACAACGCGGACGCCGTCGGGGCGTACGCGGCCGCGGGCGGGGCGGGAATCGTGTTCGCGCTGGCCGATGGAGTCGGAGATCACCCGAACGCGGCACACGCGGCGCGGACGGCGGCTTCGGCGGCGGCCCGGAACCCGGTCGGGCAAGGCGCTGTCGCGGCCGTTTTGGCTGCTCAGCGCGCCGTGCTCGCCTCCGGCGGGACCGGTGACTGCGTCCTCGTCGTGGCGGTCCAGACCGACGAGGGGTATGGCATCGCGTGGGTCGGGGACGCCCGGGCGTACGCTTGGGACGGTTACACCGTGCGGCAGGTGACGAAGGACCATACGCTCGCGCAGTACTTCCGCGACCACGACCAACCCGTGACACCGCGGATGGAACACGTCGTCACCACCAGCGTCCGCACGGCCGGTGCTCACGAGATCGGTACGGCGACCGTCACGACCGGAGGGCTCCTGCTCACCAGTGACGGCGTGCACAAGACGCTCAGCGGGCCCGCCATGCTCGGCATCCTCGGGATACCGGACAGGGCGGCCTCCGAGCTGGTACGGACGGCGATCTCGCTCGGTGGCTCCGACAACGCCACCGCGATCGTGGTGGATCCGCCCAGTGCGGATCTCATCACGGAAAAGTTTCGCGTCGCGGCCTGAACCGGGCGGTCAGGCCGCGACGCGATCCCGTTTCAGCTGCCGGTACTCGCGCAGCACCAGCACGACGATCACGACGTCGAGGGCGGCGAAGAACGGCAGCGCGAGCGAGTGCGTGTGGATCGCGCGGAAGATCTCGTAGACCACGAACGCCGAGAGCACCACGGCGGCCACGGGGTAGGCGCGCATCACCTTCCGCGCCAGCGCCCAGACCAGGCCGAGCTTGATGAGCCCGTGCGCGACGAGGTAGACGACGGCGAACGTCCGGCCCTCGACGAAGTGACCGGCGGCGAGTTCGAGGTGCCGGGCCAGCGTCCCCTCCGGGTCGCCGAGCAGGTCGCGAGTGACCACGGCGTGCGCGAACCCGGTGACGGCCGACGCCGGCACGATCATCAGGACGAGCCCGCCCACCAGCTGCAACGCGCCATCGAGTCCCTTCAGGGTGATGGCGATCCGGAACAGCTTCTCGGTGTTCATGGGCGCTCCCTCCGCGATCACCTCACCCTGCCGCACCGGGCCACCGCCCGCAGCCGCCGTCACCGGAACAGGCGGTCCCCGCAGGTCCGGCACCGCTCGTGCCGCGCGGTCCGGCCGGACGGGTCCCTGCCGTAGAAGGGAAAGCAGGGCGCGCCGCAGACGGCGAGGTAGACGCGCCCGCACCGCAACGGCCGCGCGCCGACGTTGTGCGCCACGACCAGTGCCTGATGGTGCTCGCCCGCTTCGGGCAGCCAGCCGTCGGCGGGCAGCTTCGCGAGCACTGCGGCGTCGACGTCTTCCGAGCGGCGGAGCAGGGCCGCGCCCAGATCGGTGAGCCGTTCCCCGAGATCACGGAGGACATCGGCGCGCGGCACGTCGTCCTCGACCATCCGGGTGACGAACGTGATGTCGGTGCTCAGGGATCCGTGGAGATCCCTGAGCCGGTCGAGCAGGCGGTGATCCATGCCTTCCCATTAAGGCGTTGCCGCCCCGGAAGGGAAGCCGCGTCTTACGCCGTGTAGGTGACCCGGCCGTTCATCACGGTGGCGGTGACGGGGATGTCGCGCAGTTCTCCGGGGGACAGCCGCGACGGATCCACCGCGGTGACGACCAGATCCGCGACGTCCCCGACGGCCACCCCGGTGCGGCCGCCGGACGACGCGGAGAGCGCGGCCTCCAGCGGCATGGCCTGCTCGGGATGCCACGGCGGACGGTGGTCGTCGGTGCGGCTGATCGCCGACGCGATCGCGTCCCACGGGTCCAGCGGCGCGACCGGCGCGTCCGAACCGAACTCCAGGGTCACCCCGGCGCGATGCAAGGCGCCGTAAGGGAAAGCCCGGTTTGTCCAGCCGTGCCAATGCCGGTCGGCGACGTCGCGGTCGTCCGGCTGGTGGGCGGGCTGCACACTCGCCACGACCCCCAGTTCGGCGAACCGCGCGACGTCCTCGGCGCGCAGCAGCTGCGCGTGCTCGATGCGGCCCGCGCAGCCGACGCCTCCGAAGGCGTCGAGCGCGATCTTGTTGGCGTGGTCGCCGATCGCGTGCACCGCGGGCGAGAGCCCGTTCTCGGAAGCCTTGCGCATCAACGGTTCCAGCTCCTCGGGCGGGAGTTCGAGCAGTCCGTGGGAGTCGGTTCCGGCGTAATGCCCCACGCAGTACGCGGTGCGGGTGTTGAGCGAACCGTCGACGAACAGCTTGAACGGGCCGACCGTGAGCAGCCCGCCGGTGTCTTCGAGGACGTCGCCGGTGCGATGTCCGCGTTCGACGGCGGTGTCGAGCAGGTACTTCGCGATCACGCAGGAAACCCGGACCGGCAAGGGTTTCCGGGCCAGCCGTCGCCGCCAGTCGGTGACGGTGTCGGTGTACTCGTAGTCGACGATCCTGGTGACGCCGCGGGCGGCCGCCGCGGCGAGCGCGTCGGCGACCCAGCCGTCGATGACGTCGTCGGGCGCGACGGGGAGTTCGGCCGTCGCGCTCATGCAGTCGTTCTCCAGCAGCACGCCGGTCGGATGCTCGCGGCCGATGAGCTTGAGCGCGGCAGGGCTGAGCCACAGCGTGTGGAGGTCGGCGCTGAACAGGGCGACAGGATGGCCGGGCAGCGCCTTCTGCAGCAGGTCCTTGTGCGGGACGTCGGGCCAGAGGCCGTCACGGAACCCGGCGCCGAGCACGAGATCGCCGGGCGGCACGGGATGCGCGAGGAGGTGGGCGAGCACGAGCTCGACCGTGTGCGCGGCGGAGGTCGCCTCCCCCAGCGGGATCCGGCGGCGCGCGGCGGACCACTGCGCGGTGTGCACATGCGCGTCGACGAGGCCGGGCAGCAGCGTCCCGCCGTGCCCGTCCAGGCTTTCCGACGCCTCACCCGCTTGCCCGGGCCCCGCGATGGCCGCGATCCGGCCTTCTCTGATCAGTACGTCCGACAGGGAACCCGCCAAGCCGACCCGGACCCGGCGCACCAAGAGATCGTCCACGCCTTCACCTTGCCAGCCGGTCTGCGTTTCGTCCTCTGAATGCGGTCCTTGCGCGCGCAAGGACCGCATTCAGAGGACGAAACGCGAGGGGTCAGGATCGGGCGAAGGTGAGCTTTCCGAGAGCGGCGACCAGGGGCGCGAGTTCGGGGAGTTCCTCGGCGGTGGCCAGCGCCTCGGTGAGGACGGCGTCGTGCGTCGGCCGCGCGGCCGCGAGCAGTTCCTGTCCCGACGGCGTGACCTCCGTGTAGATGCCGCGCCGGTCGTCCGGGCACAGGTACCGCTGCAGCAGTCCCCGGCCTTCCAGCCGCGTCACCAGCCGCGTCGTCGCCGACTGGCTGAGCACGACGGCGTTCGACAGCTGGTTCATCCGCAGGTGGAAGCCGTCCTGGCGGGCGAGCACGTCCAGCACGGTGTACTCGGTGACGGACAGTTCGTGCTTCTGCGCCAGCGCGCGTTCCAGCGCGTCCTCGATCCGCGCGTGCAGTGCGGCGAGGGTCCGCCAGCCCTGCGCGCGTGCTTCCACGGCGTCGTCGGCCAGTGACACGGTTCACCTCTTCCCCGGTTGCCCGAGCTTTGTTGCGTCGTGCATCATCAAGCGTGTGCAATATACGGCGCGTGCAACTATTTCGGACGCTCGTAGTTGCCCACGCCAGCCAACACCACTCTACGGGAAGAAGTGAGGCCTCCATGCCTGCCGCTCTGCTCGCATTGGCGATCAGCGCCTTCGGTATCGGCACCACCGAGTTCGTGATCATGGGCCTGTTGCCCGAGGTCGCGGGCGACTTCGGCGTCTCGATCCCCTCCGCCGGGCTGCTGATCTCCGGATACGCGCTCGGCGTCGTGGTCGGCGCCCCGCTGCTGACCGCGCTCGCGTCGCGGGTGCCGCGCAAGACGGTCCTGGTCGGCCTGATGGTCCTGTTCATCGCCGGCAACGTCGTTTCCGCGCTGGCCGGCACCTACGGCCTGCTGATGACCGGCCGCGTGGTCGCCGCGCTCTCGCACGGCGCGTTCTTCGGCGTCGGCGCGGTCGTCGCCGCCTCGCTGGTCGCACCGGCCAAACAGGCCAGCGCGATCGCGATGATGTTCACCGGGCTGACCGTCGCCAACGTCCTCGGCGTCCCCGCCGGGACCGCGCTCGGCCAGGCACTCGGCTGGCGTTCGACGTTCTGGGCGGTCAGCGCCCTCGGAGTGGTCGGCCTGATCGGGATCCTCGCGCTGGTCCCCGCCCAGGCGACGACGCCGGGCGCGGGACTGCGCAGCGAACTGGCCGTGTTCCGGCGTCCGCAGGTGTGGCTCGCGCTGGCGATGACCACGCTCGGGTTCGCCGGGGTGTTCGCGTCCTTCACCTACATCGCCCCGATGATGACCGAGGTCGCGGGCTTCTCCCCCGGCGCGGTGACCTGGCTGCTGGTGCTGTTCGGCGCCGGCCTGTTCGCCGGCAACCTGATCGGCGGCAAGGCGGCCGACCGGTCGCTGATGCCCAGCCTGTACGTCATCCTCGCCGCCCTCGCGGCCGTGCTGGTCGTGTTCGTCTTCACCGCGCACGCCCAGATCCCCGCCGCGATCACCATCGCCGTCTTCGGCGCCGCCGGTTTCGCGACCGTCGCGCCGTTGCAGGCCCGCGTCATGAACAAGGCCGAAGGCGCGCCCGCACTGGCTTCGGCCGCCAACATCGCCGCGTTCAACCTCGGCAACGCCGGGGGCGCGTGGCTCGGCGGCCAGGCCATCGGCGCGGGTCTCGGCTACACCGCGTCCAACTGGATCGGCGCCGCGCTCGCGCTCGCCGGGCTGCTGGTCGCGGTCATCTCAGGCATGCTCGACCGCGGGCGGCGAAAGGCTCGTCGCGCCGAACTGGCCCCCGCCGCCTGACCCTTACGACCCCACGAAAGGACAAGCAAGTGACCGACATTCCCACCGTCAAGCTCGACAACGGGGTGGAGATGCCGCAGCTCGGGTTCGGCGTCTTCCAGGTACCGGACGAGGAGACCACCGCCGCGGTCAAGGCCGCGCTGGACGCGGGCTACCGCAGCATCGACACCGCCGCCGTCTACGGCAACGAAGCGGGCGTCGGCCGGGCCCTCGCCGAGTCCGGGATCGCCCGCGACGAGCTGTTCATCACCACCAAGCTGTGGAACAGCGAGCAAGGCTACGACGCCACACTGAAGGCGTTCGACGCCAGCCTGGCGAAGCTGGGCCTGGAGCGGCTGGACCTCTACCTGATCCACTGGCCCACCCCGGAGCGCGACCTCTACCGCGACACGTGGAAGGCCTTCGAGAAGCTCTACGCCGACGGCCGGGTCCGCGCGATCGGCGTCTCGAACTTCCAGCCCGCCCACCTCGAACGGCTGCTCGACGCCGGTTCGGTGACCCCGGCGGTCAACCAGGTCGAGGTGCACCCGTACCTGCAGCAGGCCGAGGTACGCGAGTTCGACGCGAAGCACGGCATCGCGACCGAAGCGTGGAGCCCGCTGGCCAAGGGCGGCGATCTGCTCGGTGAAGCCGCCGTGACCGCGCTGGCTTCGAAGCACGGCCGGACCCCGGCGCAGATCGTCCTGCGGTGGCATCTGCAGCTGGGCAACATCGTGATCCCGAAGTCCGTGACGCCGTCGCGGATCAAGGAGAATCTCGACGTCTTCGGGTTCACGCTGTCGGACGAGGACGTCGCTTCGCTGTCCGTGCTGGACCGGGGCGAGCGGACCGGGCCGGATCCGGACACCTTCAACGTCGCATAAGTCCTCTCCCCCGCGATCAGTCGCCTACTTGCGCCGTCGGGCGCGCGTATCGCGCTCCCGGTGACCGCAAGCAGGTGACTGATCGCGTGTTCCCAGGTGGTGGGTGTAGCTCTTCGTTCTCGCCCGGGGCCGCTGCGTAGCCGGTTACTATTCGGCTGCACAGACGGCACTTGTGCGAAAAGAGGTAACCGGACGATGCAGGCCCGAGGACGCGCCGTCCTCGCGACACTTCTGCTCGTGGCGTTCCCAGTGATGGTCGTCGCGGTGGGTGTCGCCAGTGTTCTGGCCGGCCTGCGGATACCGGGCAAAACGGGCATCTATGTCATGCTCGGCGGGTTCGCGATCATGATCGCGCTCGGTTTCGGGCTGGTGAGCGCGTTGCGGGCGCGGCGTCCCCCGATCGAAGGGCCGCGGCTGGACCGCGAAGCCCATCCCGCGCTGTGGGAGATGATCGACGACCTCGCCGCCCAGGTGAAGACGCGGCCACCGGACGAGATCGTGCTGATCGGCGAGATCAACGCCGCGGTCAGTGAGGACGCCCGGTTCCTCGGCCTGCGGCCGGGCCGCCGCACGATGCTGATCGGGCTGCCGCTGCTGGCCGCGATGAGCGTGAGCGAACTGCGCTCGGTGCTCGCGCACGAACTCGGGCACTACAGCGGCGGCCATACCCGGCTGCTCGCGTTGACCTACCGCGGCACCCAGACGCTCGCGTTCACCGTCGACAGGCTGGACGGCGGCCCCGCCCGGGCCCTGCTCTCCGCCTACTCGAAGCTGTACCTGCTGGTCGCGCGGTCGGCGAACCGGCGGCAGGAGCTCCAGGCCGACGAGGCGTCCGTCCTCGCGGCGGGAAGCCGGACCGCGGCCGCGGCGCTGCGGAAGGCCGCGACGCTGAGCCCGCTCTGGAAGGACTACGCCGAGCGGTATCTCTCGCTCGGCGCGTCGGCGCGGCGCACGCCCGCGGTGCTGCTGGGCTTCCGTTCGTACCTCAACCACCCGGTCCAGCGGGACTGGGTGGCCGAGTACGCCGAAGACATCCTCGACGGCGAAGAGCTGTCGAAGTACGACAGCCATCCGCCCACGAAGCGCCGGATCGCCGCGCTGGCCGGCGTGCCGGACAACCCGGTGAAGCCGGACGCCCGGCCGGGCTGGGCGCTGCTGGGCGCACCGAAGGTCGACGTCCCCGAGGCGGAACTGGACGTGCTGATCCGCGACGTCGGGCCGCGGGCGGACTGGGACGAGGTCATCAAACGCGCGGGCCGCGCCTCGGTCGCGGAGGGCGCGAGGCTGCTGACCTCCGCCGGGCTCGAAAGCAGGCTGGCGCCGCGCGGCACGATCGGCGAGGTCGTCCGGGTCCTGCGGGACGGCGACGCCGACGCGCTCGCCAAACCCCTGCGGGCCCCGTCCCGCGAAGAAGGCCGCGAGCTGCTGGCCGAACTGTTCGCCGACACCGTCACCGCCGCGATGATCGACAACGGCGTCGCCGCGCACCGCCTGAACTGGGGCGGCGGCTGGGAACTGTGCCTGGGCGACGGCGAGCCGTTCGACGTCGTCGAACTGGTCGCCCCGGCGGTGCGGAGCCCTCGCGCGGTCGACGAACTGGTCCACAACCTGCAACTGCTGAACGTCCCCGCCGGGTATTTCTGCAAGCAGGAGCCCGAGCGGGAGCCGGATCCGGCCGGGGCCCGGATGCTCGGCATGTTCACCGCGTTGAAGGCGAAGCGGAGTCTCTACGACCTGATCGTCTGCGACAGCGAACTGGTGCTCCTGCCCATGGCGCGCTCGGTGCTGGTCCGGCGCGGCCTCGCCGGTCTGATCGGGGCGCGCGGGGTTTCGGACCGCAAGCGGATCCGGAAATTGCGGGAACGCGGCCTCGACGATCTGCGCGCCGAACCGGGCGCGCGGCGGATCCCGTTCACGGACATCGTCGCCGGTGGTTTCCCGCGCCGGAAGCTCACCGAATACCTGATGCTGGAACTCTCCGACGGAGAGACGCTGGAGCTCGCGATGACCGGCAACACCGAGGACTTCGGGACCGCCCACGACGAACTGACGACGTTCTTCAAGTCCCTGAAGGCCTAAGACTCCTTGAGGGACTCTGGGTCCCTCAAGGAGTCCTTCACGGACTTACGGAAGGCCGCAGCTAAGGCTTGATCCCCACGCCGCCGAGGCTCAGGTGGTTCAGCTGGGTCAACGGAGCGAGGCGCGGGCCTTCCGGCCACCATTCGTGCAGGTGGACGAGGCCGGGTTCGAGCATCTCCAGCCCGTCGAACAGCGACTCGATCTCCTCGCGGCTGCGGTGCACCGTGGGGTAGCCGATGCCGGCCATCAGGCCGTCGAGCTTCCGCGCGAACGCGCCGCGCGGACCTTCGCCGTCGGTGTAGTAGTGCGTGAGCAGCAGATAAGACCCGGGTGCGAGCGCGTCGACATAGCCGCGGACGATGGCCCGCGCTTTGTCGAGGTCTTCGATGTGGTGCAGCACCGCGTTGAAGAGCACCGCGACCGGGCGATCGAGTTCGAGATGCTCGGCGATCACCGGATCGCTCAGCGTCTGCTCGGGATCGCGCAGATCCGCGCCGCTGACGTGCACGAGGTGGTCTTCCAGCAACGCCAATCCGTGTGCTTGGACGACCGGGTCGTCGTCGACGTAGATGACCAGCGCGTCGGGGTTGTACCGCTGCGCCGTCTGGTGTGTGTTCTCGACGTAGGGCATGCCGGAGCCGAGATCGAGGAACTGGCCCACCTCACGGGTGCCGGCGAGGAACCGGACCACCCGGCTCGCCCAGGACCGGAACTCCTTGGCCACCGCGGCGCCGTCGGGGGCCACCGTGAGGAAGGCGTCGACGGCTTGCCTGTCGATCTCGTAATGATCGTGTCCCCCGAGGAGGGCGTCCTTCATCCGGGCGAGATTGGGCTTGCTGTAGTCGAGGGGTGGTAGCGGGCGCCTCGGCACAGACCGGACCTCGTCCGAAGTCATGGACACGTTCCACCCTTCAGCCGCGTGCGGATCGCGGCGAACACGGTCCACGGCTCCCTCGACATCGACGGACAGTGCACAGGTTACGACATGGCGTATGGGTAAGTGAACCTCCCCAAGGGCCTTGCCTACCTGCGATGATCATCCGAAGACCAGCTCACGCCAGGTGATCCCACCGTCGACGGTCCGGTAGACGGCCGATCCGCCTTCGGCGTCGGGCAGCCCGTCGACCACCACCCCGATCCGTTCGTCCGGGAAGTCCAGATCGTTGAGGCAGACCCCGCGGCCGCTGAGCACCGTCGTCGTCCAGGTGGTGCCGCCGTCGAAGGTGCTGTGCAGGAATCCGGTACCGCCGCCTTCCGCCGCGACGGTCGCCGTTGTGGGCGAAGCGGCGCTGAAGCTCTGGTTGATCCCGAGGATGGGCGCTTGCTCCGTTCCGGTGAACCGCCCACCGAGTTTCGGCGCCCGCCACAACCGGCGGACGGTCGCCCCCGGCTGCGGGGTCCCCGGTCCCCCGCTGCACAGCGCCAGCACGCGCCCCCGCCGGATTCCGCTCAGCAGAGCCGAACTGTCCGCCGGGCAGGGCGGCGGCGCGGCGGCGAAGGTCAGGCCGTCGGACGAGGTCCAGTACTTCTGGACGCGGTAGTCCGACCCCATCGAGACTTGCACCCCGCCGCTGGTGGCGACGTCGCCGTAGGTCGCGGAGCCGGTCACGGTGAACCCCGGAACCGGCAGGAGGACCCGCGTACCGGAGAGCCCGGCGTACAGCGTCGTCGTCGACGGGCTGCCGAAACCGGTGACCATGGCGAACACCCGCGACCCTGATTCGGTGATTTTCGAAATATAGAAAGGTTCCCGGACCCCGGCGAGCCGCACGCCGGACCACGTGCCGCCCCCGTCGCGGCTGGCGAGCAGCCGGGTGCCGTCGGAAAGGAAGACGTCGTGTTCGTCGATCACGACGAGCTTGACCTGATTGTGGTTGTCCGGCAAGGAGATCGGCGGGGCACCGACGCGCAGCCACCGCTTCCCGCCGTCGGTCGTCGACAGCAGGGACGCGCACCATCCCGGTTTCCCGCACGGCGAGAACCCGAGGACGAACCCGCGCGACGGTCCGGTCCAGCTCGTCGACGCGGGAGCGAAACCCTTGGGTACCAGCGAATCGGCGGCGGCCGGCGGAGTGTGGACGGCGAGGGCGGTCAGTGCGGCGGCGGCGAGCGCGGCCCACCGGTTCGGCTTCATGACATCGGGACGCGCGGCCCTCACGAGGGTTGTCCGCCGTTCGGGGTGAACCCCCAGATCATCTCCGGTACGCTCTCAAACCTTGTTTCGCCCGCGGCCGGACCGGGTATTCGGCGTTCGGCCGGTGAGACGGAGGTAGCACCGATGGACGACGCGGGTTCGCTGGGCGACGACGACGAGGAGTCCGATGCCGGGACCACGCAGCGCCGCTTCAGCCTGAACGTCCACGATCCGGACCATCTGCCCCGCAGGCTCGCCGGCCGGTACGAGGTCGGGGACCTGCTCGGCCGCGGCGCGACAGCGAGGGTCTTCCGCGCCCGTGACCTGCGCGAACGACGCGAGGTCGCACTGAAGCTGTTCCACGCCGACACGATGACCCGCGACCAGCGCCGCCGGGAACAGGAGATCGAGACCCTGAGCGCGGTCCGCCATCCCGGCCTCGTCCCGCTGTACGACGCGGGCTCCGACGACGGCTACACCTACCTCACGATGCGCCTGGTCGAGGGCCCGAACCTGGCCCAGCGACTGCGGTCCGGCCCGCTCCCCCAGGACGCCGTCGTCGAGCTGGCCACCCGGCTGACCGACGCGCTCGCGCACGTCCACGCGCACGGCATCACCCACCGCGACCTGAAACCGGCGAACATCCTGATCGCCGACGACGGCCCGCTGATCGGCGATTTCGGGGTGGCGCACGCTTTCGACGCGACCAGGGTGACCGAGACCGGCGGCGTCGTCGGCACGGCGGCGTACATGGCGCCCGAACAGGTCCGCGGCGAGAACGTCGGCCCGCCCGCCGACATCTACTCGCTCGGCCTGGTGCTGCTCGAATGCCTTTCCGGGGAACGGGAGTACACCGGGACACCGGTCGAGGCCGCGGTCGGGCGGCTGCACCGGCCGCCCCGGATCCCATCCGGACTGTCGGCGACCATGACGACGCTGTTGCGCGGGATGACCGCGCAGAAACCGGCCCAGCGGCCGACCGCGGCCGCGATCTCCCGGATCCTGCTGGAGGACTCCACCGGGACGAAGGTCGTGCATCTCGGCCCGGGCGGACGCAAGCGGGCGGCCGTCGTCGCCGCCATCAGCGCGCCCGCCGCCGCGATCACCGTCGCCGTCCTGCTGGCGGTCAACCAGACCGCGGAGAACCCGCCGGTCCAGCCGGCCGGGGTCCTTCCCCCTGCGGCGACGGGAACCTCCGGCCCGGTGGCGGGCCAGGGATCGCCGTCCTCGGTGGCCGTCGAAGTGCCCGGCCAGGGCGCGACGGCGCCCCACGGCACCGTCGTCGTGACCGAAGCCGTCCCGGTATCCGCGAATCCACCCGACACCACCGAAAAGGCCGGCGTCACCTCGGCACCGAGCGAGACGACCGCGTCCAGCGGCGACCCGAGCACCTCGTCCCAGCCGAGCAAGACGAAGACCAGGACCAAGACTAAGACCAGGACCCCGCCCCCTGGCTGAGCATCCGCCCCGCCAGGCTGTCCACTGTGGACGATGATGGGAGACCGCGATGACCTATCTCAACGACCCGCGTGAACCGCAGGAAGAGATCGTCGAGCGAACGCCCGCCAGGATCCGCGTCGTGCGCGTCGTCAACGCCCTCGTCCACGCGGTCTGCTGGATCTTCGCGCTGGTGCTGATCACGCACATCCTGCTCGTGTTCGGCGAAGCCAATCCCGCCAACGGATTCGCGCAGCTGATCGACCAGTGGTCGCGCGGGGTCTCCCTCGGGCTGCGCAATCTGTTCACCCCGGACGGCCCGAAACTGCGCACCCTGTTCAACGACGGCCTGGCCGCCCTGCTGTGGCTGATCATCGGCGGCGTGGTCACCGATCTGGTCTCGCGGATCGGCCTGCCCGGCCCGAAACGGGTCTGGTACCGGCGCACGATCAGCTGAGCGAACCCGGTTTCCCCTCCGGGACGTCACCGGCCTGGGCCTGTTCGGCCCTGGCGTCGGTGACGTCCTGAGCGTCGGTGGCCTCCGCGGGCTGTTTCCGGTCCGGCTCCTGCTCGGTCTCGAAATGCTCACGGCACCACCGGCCGTAGCGTCTGGCATGCACGGTCATCGCGGTACCTCCTTCTCCACCACCCACGATCCCCCATCACTGTGACGCGCGCCACTCGTTTATCCGGCGAACGCGGCCACGATCGCGGCGCAAAACGCGGGCAGGTCATCGGGATTCCGGCTGGAGATCAGCCCGTTGTCGTTGACGACCTCCTGGTCGACGACGGTGCCTCCGGCGTTGCGGATGTCGGTGCGCACACTGGGATACGACGTGAGCGTGCGGCCGCGGACGACGTCGGCCTCGACCAGCGTCCACGGCCCGTGACAGATGACCCCGACCGGTTTGCCGCTGTTCACGAAATCCCGGACGAAGCGGACCGCGTTCCCGTCCGCGCGCAGATTGTCCGGATTCATCGTCCCGCCGGGGAGCACGAGCGCGTCGAAGTCGTCGGGCGTGACATCCTTGACGACGCGGTCCACGGTGAACTTGTCCGCCTTGTCGATGTCGCCGTTCATGGCCTGGATCTCGCCGGGTTCCAGCGAGACGACCTCGGCCGTCGCCCCGGCGTCGGTGACCGCCTTGCGCGGTTCGACCAGCTCGACCTGCTCCACGCCGTCCGCGGCGAGGATGGCCACGCGGCGTCCGTTCAGCGATGTCGTCATGGGGTTCCTTCCTGGAGTCTTCCTCGTTCCCGGACTACCCCGCCCCGGCTCCGCCGAACCATGGGCATGAAGCGCGATCACCCGGGGTATTCGCGGCCATGCGACTTCGGCGAGCGGACCTCGGGTCCCCCGGCATCCGGAGGCGGCGCAGAGGTCGTGGCTTCGGCTATCTGACCCCGGACGGCGAGCCGCTGAAGGACCGGGAGACGATCGAGCGAATCAACGCGCTGGCGATCCCGCCCGCCTGGCGGCGCGTGTGGATCTCCCCGCACGAGAACGCCCACATCCTGGCCGTCGGCGTGGACGACGCCGGGCGGAAACAGTACCTCTACCACGGGGAATGGCGGCGGGCCCGCGACGAGGAGAAACACGAACGCGTCCTCGCGCTCGCGCGGAAGCTGCCTAAACTGCGCGAAGCGGTCCAGGAGGATCTCTCCGCGCGCGGCCTGAAGCGGGAGCGGGTACTCGCCGGCGCTTTGCGCATGATCGACCTGGGTGTCTTTCGCACCGGCGGAGAGAGTTACGCCGACGAGCACGGGACCCACGGCGTCGCGACTTTGCTGTGCGAGCACGTCGAGCTCCGTGACGAATGCCTGGTGTGCGACTACCCCGCGAAACACGGGATCCAGCGCAAGGTCCGGCTGCCGGACGAGGCACTGGTGCGGCTGGTCCGGTCCCTGCGTCGGGCGCGTGGCGGCAGCGCCCGCCTGCTCGCGTACCGCGACGGTGACGGCTGGCGCGAGGTCAAGGCCGACGACATCAACGAACGGCTCCGGGAACTCGTGGGCGAGGGCTTCACCGCGAAGGATCTCCGCACCTGGAACGCCACGGTGCTCGCCGCTTCCGCGTTCGCGGGGCTGGAGAAACCGTCCAGCGAACGAGGCATGAAACGGACCGAGAAGGCCGTGATGACAGAGGTCGCCGAAGGCCTGGGCAACACTCCCGCCGTCGCTCGCCGGTCCTATGTGGACCCTCGCGTGATCACGGCGTACCACGAAGACCGGACCATCGCCCGGGCGACGAGGAGAGCTGGGAAGGCGGCAGATCCGAACGAGGCCCGCGATATCGTGGAACGGGCCGTGGTGCGGCTACTGGGCGGGTCGTGAGGCCTCGATGGCGAGGACGGCGATGTCGTCGTGCGTCCCGCTGCCGAGCCACTCCCGCACCGCGGAGCGGACCCGGGCGACCACGTCGCGGCCGGACAGCCCTCGGCAGCCGGCCAGCAGTTCGCGCAGCCGCTCGTCGCCGAACAAGTCCGACGAGCGCTCGTGGTGGCGCGCTTCGGTGATCCCGTCGGTGTAGAGCAGGCAGACGTCGCCCTCGGCCAGCCGGACGGTGGTCTCGGCGAACCGGGCCTGCGGCGAGATCCCGACCAGGGTGCCGGGCAGCGTGATCTCGTCGACCCCGCCGCGGCGGCGCACCACCAGCGGCGCGGGATGCCCGCCGGAGGCCAAGGTGACGCCGAGGCCGTCTTCGCCCGCCAGCACCGAACCGAGCACCAGCGTGGCGAACCGGCCGCTGCCGCCGGTGATCAGCAGGGAGTTGAGCAGGCTCAGCAAGGTCGTGTTGTCGTGCTCGACGAGATCGAGCGCGGCGAGGGTCTGCCGGACCCGGCCGGTGAGCGCGGCCGCCTCGGCGCCCTTCCCGCAGACGTCGCCGAGGACGAACATCGCGCCGCCCTCGTCCCGCGGCAGGACGTCGTAGAAGTCGCCGCCGACGTCGAGCAGCCCGCTCGACGGCTCGTACCAGACGTCGAATTTGACGCCGGGGACCTCCGGCGGCGGCGTCGGGCGCAGCGTGGTCTCCAGACCGCGCGTGGCCTCCTCCTGGCGGGCGTACCGGTGCGCGTTCGCCAAAGCCGTGCCCGCCGCGCGGGCGAACTCGGTCACCGCGCGCGGGTGGTCTTCGCCGAACGCGGGCGCGCCGCGTCTGCCGAGCACGACCGCGCCGGTGACGCCGGTACCGCCGTCGGCGCCCAGCGAGACCACGGTGACCGACGCATGGACGGCGAGCCGTTCCGCGACGACGGCGGGCAGCGTCGCGACCTCTTCCTCGGGCACCGCCTTGGCCTCGGGTTCCTCGGCGGAGGCGAAGGTGCCGGCGAGCACCGGCGCCAGCTGCGCCGGGACGCGGCGGATCCGGCCGTGCCCGTGCTGGGTGCGGTGGTCGCAGCTCCACCACTCCCACCGGCCGCGGGTGGTCGGCAGGAGGACGAAGACGCAGTCGGCGAGTTCGGCGGCGGCGAGCTCGGCGATCAGCTTCGCCGTCCCGTGCCGTCCCCGCGCGGCGGCCAGCCGGGGCCCCGCGGCGGCGAGGAAGCCGTCCACGCGCGGGCCGTCGGCCGCGACCGCGGAGGTCACCGTCCACGCGTGCCAGCCGCCGGGCAGCGTCCGGATCCGCGCGGGGAACCGGCGGCCGGTGTGCTCGACGTAGCCGACGTCGGGACCTTCGGCGGTCAGGACCGGGCGGCCGCCGCCGAACAGCTCGCGGGCGGCGGGATTCGACCAGCGCAACGCGCCGCCGACGTCCTGGACGAGCACGGCGTCGCGGACGTCTTCGAGCAGTTCGCGCCAGAACCTCCCGGATTCGGGCAGCGCGCTCTCACTCGTCGTGGGCGACGGCTCCGAGGGGAGCGACGTCGAGGCCGGGGCCGGCCGTGACACCATTCCCGGACCTCCTCCTGCCTGGCGGGTAGCGCAGCGTGAGCGGGCGGACTGGCTCGAAGTGTAGGTCGAATCATGGCACGCTGATGCGACGACCATGGCTCGGCATGCGTGGTGGAGAGGGTCGACACAGATGACACAGCACTCCCAAAGGCATCGGACCCCCGTGGAAGGTGGTGGCGGCCAGGTGGACGAAGCGACCCTGGAACGCCTGCTCGCGGCGGCTCGTGACCTCGGGGACGGCAACTTCCGGCGCCGGTTCGTGGCGCACGGCGACGGGCTCGCGGCCCAGCTCGCGGGCGCCTTCAACGACATCGCCGAACGCAACCAGCGGCTGGTGACCGAACTCCTGCGCGTCCGCGAGGCGGTCGGCAAGGAAGGCAGGCTGACCGAGCGCGTCGCGGCCGAGATCGGCCCCGGCGGCTGGGCCACCGCGGTCGACGTCGTCAACGGGCTGATCGAGGATGTGAGCAGGCCCACGGCCGAGCTCAACCGCGTCCTCGGGGCGGTCGCCGAGGGTGACCTGTCCGAGCCGATGCCCCTGGAGGTCGGCGGGCGGCCGTTGCAGGGCCAGTTCGCCGAGGTCGCGAAGACCGTCAACGGCCTGATCAAGCAGCTCTCACGGTTCGCGACCGAGGTCACCAGAGTGGCCCGCGAGATCGCGACCGAAGGACGGCTCGGCGGACAGGCCGAGGTCCCGGGTGTCGCGGGCACCTGGCGTGACCTCACCGACAACGTCAACGTGATGGCCAGCAACCTGACCGACCAGGTCCGCAACATCGCCCAGGTCACCACCGCCGTGGCGCGAGGCGATCTGACCCAGAAGATCAACGTCGACGCGCGCGGCGAGATCCTGGAGCTCAAGAACACCGTCAACATCATGGTCGACCAGCTCTCGTCGTTCGCCGACGAAGTCACCCGGGTCTCGCGGGAGGTCGGCAGCGAAGGCCGTCTCGGCGGGCAGGCGCAGGTCCCCGGCGCGGCGGGCACGTGGCGTGACCTCACCGACTCGGTGAACCTGATGGCGGACAACCTGACCGACCAGGTCCGCAACATCGCCCAGGTGGCCACCGCGGTGGCGCAGGGCGATCTCTCGCAGAAGATCAACGTCGACGCCAAGGGCGAGATCCTCGAACTCAAGAACACCCTGAACACGATGGTCGATCAGCTCTCGTCCTTCGCGGATGAAGTCACGCGGGTGGCGCGCGAGGTCGGCAGCGAAGGCCGTCTCGGCGGCCAGGCCACCGTGCCGGGCGTGGCGGGCACCTGGCGCGGGCTCACCGACTCGGTGAACCAGATGGCGGACAACCTGACCGACCAGGTCCGCAACATCGCCCAGGTCACCACCGCCGTCGCGAAGGGCGACCTGACCCAGAAGATCACGGTCGACGCGCGCGGCGAGATCCTCGAACTGAAGACGACCGTCAACACGATGGTCGACCAGCTGTCCTCGTTCGCCGACGAGGTCACCCGGGTCGCGCGCGAGGTCGGCACGGAAGGTCAGCTCGGCGGGCAGGCGCAGGTGCCGGGCGTCGCCGGGACCTGGCGCGACCTGACCGGTTCGGTCAACTTCATGGCGAACAACCTCACCGCGCAGGTCCGGAACATCGCCCAGGTGGCGACGGCGGTGGCGAAGGGCGACCTGTCGCAGAAGATCGCCGTCGACGCCAAGGGCGAGATCCTCGAACTGAAGAACACGCTGAACACCATGGTGGATCAGCTGTCGGCGTTCGCGGACGAGGTCACCCGCGTCGCCCGCGAGGTCGGCAGCGACGGACGTCTGGGCGGTCAGGCCGCCGTGCCCGGTGTGGCCGGGACGTGGAAGGACCTCACCGACAACGTCAACTTCATGGCGAACAACCTGACCGACCAGGTTCGCAACATCGCCCAGGTCACCACCGCCGTCGCGAAGGGCGACCTGACCCAGAAGATCATCGTCGACGCGCGCGGCGAGATCCTCGAACTCAAGAACACCGTCAACATCATGGTCGACCAGCTGTCGGCGTTCGCCGACGAAGTCACCCGGGTGTCCCGCGAGGTCGGGACCGAAGGGAAACTCGGCGGCCAGGCGCAGGTGCGCGGCGTCGCCGGAACCTGGAAGGACCTCACCGACAACGTCAACGTCATGGCCACTAACCTCACCGACCAGGTGCGGAGCATCGCCACGGTGACGACGGCGGTGGCGAACGGCGACCTGTCGAAGAAGATCTCGATCGACGCCCAGGGTGAGGTCGCCATCCTCGCCGAGACGATCAACAGCATGGTCGAGACGCTGCGCGCGTTCGCCGACGAGGTCACCCGCGTCGCCCGCGAGGTCGGTACCGAGGGCATCCTCGGCGGCCAGGCCCGGGTGCCGAACGTGGCGGGCACGTGGAAAGCGTTGACGGACAACGTGAACGTCATGGCCGACAACCTGACCGGCCAGGTCCGCAGCATCGCGACGGTGACCACCGCGGTGGCGCAGGGCGACCTGTCGAAGAAGATCGACATCGACGCGCGCGGCGAGATCCTCGAACTCAAGACGACCATCAACACGATGGTCGACCAGCTGTCGTCCTTCGCTTCCGAAGTCACCCGTGTCGCGCGCGAAGTGGGTACGGACGGCACGCTCGGCGGCCAGGCGGAGGTGCCCGGCGTCGCCGGCACGTGGTCGCGGCTGACCGAGAGCGTGAACCAGCTGGCCGGGAACCTGACCACGCAGGTGCGGGCGATCGCGCAGGTGGCCACCGCGGTGACCGCGGGCGATCTGACGCGGCACATCACCGTCGACGCGTCCGGGGAGGTGGCCGAGCTCAAGGACAACATCAACCAGATGATCGCGAACCTGAAGGAGACCACCCGCGCGAACCGCGAGCAGGACTGGCTCAAGACCAACCTCGCCCGGCTGTCCGCGCTCATGCAGGGGCACCGCGATCTCGCGTCGGTGGCGTCGCTGATCCTGTCCGAGCTGACCCCGCTGGTGTCCGCGCAGCAGGGCGCGTTCTTCCTCGCCCGCGAAGACGAGCAGGAAGAGGTCGTGCTCGAGAGCATCGCCACCTACGGGCTGGCGAAATCCCAAGCGGGCCTTCGGTTCTCCCCCGGCGAGTCGCTCATCGGGCAGGCCGCGGTCGACCGGCGCACGATACTGGTCCACGAGGCCCCGCCGGAGTACGCGCTCATCTCGTCGGGGCTGGGTTCGGCCGCCCCGGTGAACGTGATCGTGCTGCCGGTGCTGTTCCAGGGCGAGGTGCTCGGGGTGCTGGAGCTGGCGACGATCAACGCGTTCAGCACCGTCCACATCGACCTGCTGGAGCAGCTGAAGGAGACCATCGCGGTCAACGTCAGCACCATCCAGTCGAACTCGCGCACCGAGGCGCTGCTGACCGAATCCCAGCGCCTGGCACAGGAATTGCGCGCGCGGTCCGAGCAATTGCAGGCGCAGCAACGGGAACTGCGCCGGTCCAACACGGATCTGGCGGAGAAGGCGGCACTGCTGGCACAGCAGAACCGCGACATCGAGGTCAAGAACAGCGAGATCGAGCAGGCGCGGCAGGAACTCGAAGAGCGCGCCGGGCAGCTGACCATGGCGTCGCAGTACAAGTCCGAGTTCATGGCGAACATGTCGCACGAGCTGCGGACCCCGCTCAACAGCGCGCTGATCCTCGCGAAACTGCTGTCGGAGAACCCGGACGGGAACCTGTCGGAGAAGCAGATCCAGTTCGCGCGGACGATCTACTCCGCGGGCAGCGACCTGCAGCAGCTGATCAACGACATCCTCGACATGGCCAAGGTCGAGGCGGGCCATCTGGACCTGCAGATGTCCGATGTCACGCTGCCCGAACTGGTCGAGTACGTCGAATCGATCTGCCGTCCGCTCACGTCGGACAAGGGCCTGGAGTTCGCCGTCCTGATCGACCCGCCGGTGCCGTCGTCGATCCACACCGACGAACACCGCGTGCAGCAGGTGCTGCGGAACCTGTTGTCCAACGCGGCGAAGTTCACCGACGAGGGCGGCGTGCGCCTGCACATCCGGATGGCCGACCAGGGCGAGGTCGAAGCCGACTCGCTCCGCCAGGCCCCCGGTGTCCTCGCTTTCGCCGTCGAGGACACCGGAATCGGTATCGCACCGGACAAACTCGCGATCATCTTCGACGCGTTCCGCCAGGCCGACGGCACCACCAGCCGCAAGTACGGCGGCACCGGCCTGGGCCTGTCGATCAGCCAGCAGCTGACGGAACTGCTCGGCGGCGAGCTGCGGGTCCGCAGCGAACCCGGCAAGGGCAGCACGTTCACCCTGTACCTGCCGGTGAGCGCGGCGAACCTGGTCGTCCCGGCCACGAAGGCGAGCGGTGTCCCGCTGATCATGGCCGTCCCGCAGGTGATCCCGGTGTCGCCGTCGCTGCGGTTCCACGGCGAGAAGATCCTGATCGTCGACGACGACCTGCGCAACGTCTTCGCGCTGGCCGCCGTGCTGGAACGCAACGGGCTGGAGGTCATCTACGCCGAGACCGGCGTCGCGGGCATCCGGGCGCTGGAACGGCACGAGGACACCGCGCTCGTCCTGATGGACGTGATGATGCCCGAACTGGACGGCAACGCCACGATCACCGCGATCCGCGCCGAAGCCGCGCACGAAGACCTGCCCGTCATCGCCGTCACCGCGAAGGCGACCGCGGAGGACAAGGCGCGAACGCTGGCTTCGGGTGCGGACGACTACGTGACGAAGCCGGTGGACACGGACAAGCTGCTGGACCTGATCGCCGTGCACCTGGAGGCCGATGCCGCCTCCAGCGGCCTCTCGCAGGCCGTGGCGCCCGTCGCCGACGAGTCCGAAGTAGGCGCCGACTGAGCGTGGGGTTCGTGAGTGGTTAGGACGGTTCGATTTGAGGGGTAAGGCAAAGGTGTCCGGTCGACGTGGCCGATGAGGGCGCGGAGTGTTGCTCAGGGTGAGGGGTGTGTGGAAATGGGGACGTTGAACGTCCCTATTTCCACACATCCCTTCGCGACTGGTCCGGTCACGCGGGACTGTGTGGATTTTGGTGCATCCAACGCACCAAAATCCACACAGTGGGTGCCCCAGGTCCGGCATCGCGCAGCGCCACTGACCCGCCCACGAACACGCCACCTCCGCCTTACCCCTCAATAACCGTCCTAACCACTCACGACCACCCCGCCCCAGTGCGCTCCGGCGACGCATGCCTGGACGTGCCGTACCGAACATCAGGGCAGGACGTCCCGAGCGCCACGCTCGAGACGGTGCGTGTCCCCAGCGTGGCGCTCGGGACACGCACACCGACCCGACGCCGGGAATGCCGTCCACCCCGACCAGCACGACACGTTTGCCTTACCCCTCAATAACCGTCCTAACCACTCACGAGGCCGACGCCGAGTAACGAACCATCCCTATCCGTTACACGCTCCGTAACATCCGGCTTTTTGTCGCGACTCCTTTTCACCTGCGTGAAAGGAGTCGCCATGCCGGACTTCTCGACCATCGCCACCGGGTTCGCTTTGCTGCTCGGTGGCTATCTGCTCGCCCTACTCGTGGTCCATGAGGCCTGGGGTGACGCCACCCAGCCGCAGATCACGACCAGCTTCAACGCTTTCGCCTTGCTCTTCGTCATGGCGCTCGCCATCGAGCGGCTCGTCCAGCCCTTCGCCCCTCGCCTCGGACCGGACTCCGCCGGCCCAGCGGCCGATCTCCAGACGGCACAGGGTCGGGAAGGGGTGCGCACCGCGCTGGTCACACTGAACGATGCGCGGAACAGGACCGCCATCGTGACCTGGGGCCTCGCGACCGGTCTCGCCTGCCTGCTGGCCGCCGGCACGAACATCACCCTGCTACAGGCCATCACCGACCGCCAAGGACCACAGATCGCGTTCTGGCTCGATCTCTTGGTGACCGGACTGGTCGTGGGCGCCGGGACCAAGCCGATCAACGACCTCTGGACCCGCCTGCAGAACAAGTCCCCGGCCGCCGCCTGATCGGGCCGAAACGAAAGAACCCGCAGGCCAGAAGGCCTGCGGGTCTCATTCGAAACAGTGGAGCGGGTGACGGGAATCGAACCCGCGTAGCTAGTTTGGAAGACTAGGGCTCTACCATTGAGCTACACCCGCGTGCCCCCGAAGTACCGGGTGCGAAAACAGCTTAGCGTGACCCGCTAGGCTGTGCGCACACCCCCCGGCAAGATCGGGGAGTCACGGGATGTGGCGCAGCTTGGTAGCGCATCCGCTTTGGGAGCGGAGGGTCGCAGGTTCAAATCCTGTCATCCCGACTTCGGTCGGCACACGCACCGGCGACAACGGCGGGACCAGCTCGAATGAGCCAGGACCGCTGGGGTCCGGGCTAGGTGGTCGTCTTGTCGGTGCCGGCGATCGTGCTGCGGCGTTCGATCATTACGACGTCACGCCAGCGGTCGTGGTGTCGGCCGACGCGTTCGCGGATTCCGATCTCCCGGAAGCCGGCGGTGCGGTGCAGTGCCCGGCTCGCGGTGTTCTCAGGGAAGAGCCCGCTTTGGAGGGTCCAGATCCCGGCGTTCTCCGTCGAGGTGATGAGCGCGGTCAGCAAGGCCCGGCCGACACCTCGGCCTTGGGCGTCGGGGTGGACGTAGACGCCGTGCTCGACCACTCCAGCGTCGACGCACCGGTCGGATACGGCACTGACGCCGACCCAGCCGAGTACGTCCCCGGCCGCGTCGAGCGCTACCAGGCGGTGCGCCTGGAGGTGAGTGGCGTCCCAGGTCGTCCAGTCGGGTGCGGTGGTCTCGAAGGCAGCGTCGCCGCTGTCGAGTCCGGCTTGGTAGATCGCCAGCACCTGTTCGGCGTGACCTGCCTCCATAGGCGCAATCCGCACCGGGGCCGGGGCTGGGTTCATCGGGCGACCAGTTCGGTGAGCAGTTCGCGGACCCGGCGGTCGATCTCGTCGCGGATCGGGCGGATCTGGTCGACGGCTCGGCCGGCGGGGTCGTCGAGCTGCCAGTCGAGGTAGCGCTTGCCGGGGAAGACCGGGCAGGCGTCGCCGCAGCCCATGGTGATGACGACGTCGGCGGCTTCGACCGCGTCGGTGGTCAGCCGCTTGGGGAATTCGCGGGAGACGTCGATGCCGAGTTCGGCCATGACCGCGACCACGGCGGGGTTGATCTCGCCGGCGGGGGCGGATCCGGCGGAGGAGACGGCGACGCGTCCAGCGGCGTGGTGGTGCAGCAGCGCGGCGGCCATTTGGGAGCGCCCGGCGTTGTGCACGCAGACGAACAGGACTTCGGGGGTGTTCACGGGGTGACCTCCACGCGGGCTGGGGTGAAGCGGCGGCGCAGTGCAAGGGACACGTAGACGAGCGCGACAAGGACGGGGACTTCGATCAGCGGACCGACGACCCCGGCGAGCGCTTGGCCGCTGGTCGCGCCGAAGGTCGCGATGGCCACGGCGATGGCGAGCTCGAAGTTGTTGCCCGCGGCGGTGAACGCCAGCGTCGTGGTGCGCTCGTAGGACAAGCCGGCCGCGCGGCCGAAAGCGTAGGACCCGGCCCACATCAGTCCGAAGTAGACCAGCAGCGGCACCGCGATCCGGACGACGTCCAGCGGCCGCGCGCTGATCTGTTCTCCTTGCAGGGCGAAGAGAATCACGATCGTGAACAGCAGCCCGTAGAGCGCGGCCGGTCCGATCATCGGCAGGAACCGGGTCTCGTACCAGGCGCGACCCTTGGCCCGTTCGCCGAGACGACGGGTCAGGTAGCCCGCCAGGAGCGGGATGCCGAGGAAGATCAGCACGCTTTTCGCGATCTGCCAGCCGGACACCGCCAGGTCGGCTTGTGGGAGGCCGAGCCAGCCGGGCAGGACCGCGAGGTAGAACCAGCCGAGGAACCCGAACGCGATCACCTGGAACACCGAGTTCAGCGCGACCAGCACGGCGGCGGCCTCGCGATCGCCGCAGGCGAGGTCGTTCCAGATGATGACCATGGCGATGCAGCGCGCCAGGCCGACGATGATCAGCCCGGTCCGGTACTCCGGCAGGTCGGGCAGCAGCAGCCACGCCAGGCCGAACATCAGCGCCGGGCCGATCAGCCAGTTCAGCACCAGCGACGGCCACAGCAGCCGCCGATCGCCGGTGACGGTGCCGAGGCGGTCGTAGCGGACCTTCGCCAGCACCGGGTACATCATCACCAGCAGCCCGAGCGCGATCGGCAGCGAGATCCCGTCCACCTGTACCGCGGACAACACGCCGTTCAGCCCGGGAATCCAGCGTCCGGCGAGCAGCCCGGCGACCATCGCGGCCGCGATCCACACGGGCAGGAACCGGTCCAGAGTGGACAGCTTGCCGACCACCCCCGTGTCCGGGCCGGTCATGCCGGGACCGGGGTGTCGCCAGGGACCAGGACGGCCGACAGGCGGGCCAGCACCTCGGGGTGGACGCGGTAGTACACCCAGGTCCCGCGCCGCTGACCGGTGATCAGCCCGGACTCCCGCAGGACCTTGAGGTGATGGGAGATGGTCGGGCCGGTCAGGTCGAACGCGTCGGTCAGGTCGCATACGCACGCCTCGCCGCCCGCGTGGGAGGCGATCAGTGACAGCAGCCGCAACCGCACCGGGTCGGCCATCGCCTTGAACAGCTTCGACAGCTCGACGGCCTGGTCCTCGGTCAGCGGTTCGCGGGCCAGCGGCGAGCAACAGGCGTCCATCGCGGCGATCGGCAGCTGTTTCGGCATGCATCTATCTTGACAGATTTCTAATTAGAGGACAATCTAAGCCACATCCACTGTTTCGATGAATGTCTATCCAAGGAGGATGGGATGTCACGGGTACAGCTCGCGCTGCGCGTCGGGGACCTCGAAGGCTCGATCGACTTCTACTCGAAGCTCTTCGGCACCGAACCGGCCAAACTCCGCCCCGGGTACGCGAACTTCGCCATCGCCGAGCCCGCGCTCAAGCTCGTACTCCTCGAAGGGGAGCCCGGTCAGGCCACGGTCATGGATCACCTCGGCGTCGAGGTCGAGTCCACCGAGCAGGTCAGCGAAGCCGGCAAGCGCCTGACCGGCGAAGGCCTGGAAACCCTGACCGAGGACGACACCACCTGCTGCTACGCCGTGCAGGACAAGATCTGGGTCCACGGACCCGGCCAGGAACCCTGGGAGGTCTACACCGTCAAAGCCGACTCGCAGACCTTCGGCACCGACAGCGCCGCCCTCGCCACGCCGGCCACCTGCTGCGCCTCTGACGCCGACACCTGCACGAACGAGCCGAACGCGTCCTGACGCCGTCAAGGCTCGACTTCCGTCGAAACGCGTAACCCTTCGCCACGGCGAAGCGACATCCCCGGGTGCCCTGCGGCACCAGCGTGGCGACGACCACACCCCACGCTGGTGCGAGCGGATGGTCACACTCGGCACCGAGCCAGGAGGCCGGAATGGATGCGGTGATCAGGCACCCGCTCGTCATCCTCCTGATCAGTGCGATCGTCACCGGACTCTTGGTCCCGTCGGTGACCCGGCGATGGCAAGACCACCAGAAGGCACTCGACATCAAGGCGGTGCTCCTGCGGCAACTCAGCGAACACATCACCCGCGTCATCACGTTCTGCTGGTTCCGAGAACTGGGCCAGAAACCGGACCTCAACGTCGACGATCGCGCCGGGTTCGATTGGCGGTACGGCGAGTGGACTGTCACGTCCCAAGTGCTTCAGGCACAGTTGGAGATCTACTTCCGCCGAAGCCCGGACGTCGCGCGGCACTGGAGCGAGTACAGCCAGATGCTTCGCGATTTCTACGACCTGACCTGGGACAAGACGGGACGTGGCGATCTGCTGTCCAAGCTCGAGAAGCGCTTCGACGGCAACGAAATCTGGACGATCGAGGTGAGGACCTGGCGAGGTCCGAGCCAGATCCACATCGATCGCCGCCCCGACCTCACGGTCGCTTGGTCCGATTTTCAGAACCCTGAAGACGCGCCCAGTTTCATGCGAACCGAGTTCTGGCGGCTCAAGCAAGCCATGGAGGCGCCACGGTTCCCGTTGGCTCAGGCCATCCTCAAGGCACCCATCGAGTCGTTGCGCTGAAGCTTGCTCGCGATACTCGTCGGCCATCGCGCACCCGGGCAGTATGGGATTCATGGAGATCCGCCAGGCACTCACCACCGACGCCCCCGCCGTGACCCCCTTGCTCGCCCAGCTGGGCTACCCGGACAACGCGGTGGACGACGTGCGCCGCCGGCTCGAACGCTGGGAGCGTCATCCCGAAGGTGCCGCGTTCGTCGCCGTGTCGGGCGACGGCGTGGTCGGTGTCATCGCGGTGGTCGCGATCCCGCTCCTCGAACGGGAAGGCTCCGTGGGACGGATCGTGGCCCTGGTGGTGGACGAGAGCCAGCGCGGGACCGGAGTCGGGCGCGAACTGGTCACCGCCGCCGAAGAGCAGGCGCTGCGGTGGGGTTGTGTCGCCATGGAGGTCAGCAGTTCCCGTCGCCGGACCGCCGCGCACGCCTTCTACCGGGCGCGAGGGTACGAGGACCGCTGTGAGCGCAGTGCCAAGTTCTACCGCACCCTGACGGCCTGACTCCTCTTGTCACATCACCACAAACCGGCACCCCGGCGCCGCCGCCGTTTCACCTTCAGTCACGAAGACGTAGGCCACGTCACGGAAACACCATTGAGTCTCCGCTTCACGAAGGAGACCCCGCATGAAACTCTTCCACTCGCCGGCATTGAAACGGCTCGTAGTCGTGCTCGCCGCCTTCATGGCGAGCTTCACCCTCTTCGCCACTGCCTCCAGCGCCGGGGAACTCGGCGCTCCGCGTGCCGCGTTCCGCGTGGCCGGACAGATGGTCGTGAACTCGCCGGGAGCACCGGTGCGGTGCGATGTCGGCTTCGGCAACGACGTCACGGTGTCCGGCGGCGCACTGAGCGTCACGTGGGCCATTGCCTGCCGGTGGACCGACGACAACCAGCTGTCGACCGAGGTCAGGGACATCAACATCCAGATCGCCATCCGCAAGAACAACCGTGTCATCGGCTCGGTGCTGCCCTGTCCGCCCGCTCCCAGCCCGTCCACGACGTGCACTCACCGCGTGCCTTTCGACGGCACCTCGGGCCGGTACGACAGCGTGATATTCGCGACGGTCACCTGGAACGACGGCTACCCGCCGATCAGCGGGTTCTTCGGCTCCAACGGCACCATCATCACCTGATCCCGGACCGGCACTGATCGAAGCCCTCCCAGGACCGAGTTCATTCCTGGGAGGGCTTCGCGCGCAGCTCCCGGATGGTGAGAGCCCTAGGCCCTCCGGCACCCGCTTGCGAATATCGGCACCGTGACCGGCAGGCGGAGCGCCAGTGCCAGCGCGGTGCTCCGCGTGGTGCTGGACGAAGGGGCGATAGCGCGCAGCACCATCGCGCGCCGCACCGGGCTGAGTGCCGCCGCGGTGACGGGACATGTGGCGGAGCTGATGCGCCGGGGCCTCCTCGTCGAACTGCCCGAGGTCGCCGGCGCGGTCGGCAGGCCGCATGTGCCGGTGGACCTCGACACGGTGCGGTTCGTGGTGTGCGGGGCGCATATCGCGGTCGACCATCTCACCGTCGGATTGCTGGACCTGCGCGGGAAAGTACTGGCACAGCTGGAGGCGCCGCATCAAGGCGCCGAGCCCGCCGTCCAGGTCGCGCAGATCGCGGAACTGCTCGACGACCTCCTCATCGGACACGCGCCGGAGCGGACGCCGCTCGGGCTGGGGGTGGCGACCGGCGGGTGGGTCGACGAGGCCTCGGGGACGGTGGTGGAGCACGGCTTGCTCGGCTGGCACGGGGTCCCGTTGCGCGCTCTGCTCACCGAGGTCACCGGGCTCGACGTCCGGGTCGACGGGCATTCGCGGGCGCTGATCCACGCCGAACGCCTGCTGGGACAACCGAGAGCGCGCAACAGTGTCGTGCAGTTGTTCACCGGCAACGTGGTCGACGCCGCCTTCGCGACCGGCGACACCGTCCATCACGGTCCTCGTTCGGCCGCGGGCGCCGTCGCGCATCTGCGAGTCGACGACAGCGAAGAACCTTGCCGTTGCGGGCGTTCCGGCTGTCTCGAAGCCACGGTGTCCGAACGCACGATCGCCCGTAAAGCCGTCGAAGCGCGACTTCTCGAAGAACCGGATTTCGCCGACGTGCTCCATTTGGCGGCATCGGGAAACAAAGGCGCCGTCGCCCTTTTTCAGGAACGCGCACGAATCATCGGACAGGCCGCCGCTTTACTCTTGGACGTCCTCAATCCGGAAATCCTCATCGTGCTCGACCAGAGTGTACGCGACGTCGAAGGCTGCCTTTCCACGATCCGGGACGAGGTCTCGCAGCGCTCTTGGATCTGCCAGGACGCGGTCAAAAGTGTTGTGACGTCGAGCTTTCCAGGAACCGAGCTGGCGACGGCCGGTGGCGCCGTCATGCTGAACGCCCTCTATGAAGATCCGCTTTTCACGCGGCTCGCCAACGCTTCCTGATCCGGGATTACTTCATTAAATCGCAAAATTGACGCTCTCCGCCGGGCCTGCGAAGAATCTCCTTCAACGACGCGAACCCGAACGAAAGAGCCCACCGTGAAGAAACCAGTGCCCTTGCTCGCCGCGGCCGCCGTACTCCTCGCCGGAGTGGCGCTGTCGGGCTGCGGCGCGTCCGCGAGCTCGGCGGGTGTCGCCGGACAGCCCGAGAAACTCGAACTCCGCTACCAGGGTTCGGCGAACAACGTCACCTTCCCCGAACTCGCCGAGGACCTCGGCTACTTCGGCCCGGTCAAGCTGAAATGGGTCGGCAACACGATCAGCGGACCGCAGGACATCCAGTCCGCCGCGACCGATCAGACCGATTTCGGCGGCGCCTTCACCGGCGCGGTCGCCAAACTCGTCGACGCCGGCGCCCCGATCAAGGCCGTCGTCAACTACTACGGCTCCGACGAGAAGACCTTCTTGGGCTTCTACGTCAAGGAAGACAGCCCGATCCGCAACCCCCGCGACCTCATCGGCAAGAAGGTCGGCGTCAACACCGTCGGCGCGAACCTGGAGGCCGCTCTCGACACCTGGCTCAAGCGCAACGGCCTCTCCGACGCCGAGATCGACCAGGTGCAGCTGGTCGTCCTCCCGCCGATCAACACCGAACAAGCCCTGCGCAACGGCCAGATCGACGTCGCCGCGCTCAACGGCGTCCTGCAGGACCGAGCGGTCTCCGTGGGCGGCGTACGGCCCATCGTGAAGGACGTCGAGGCGTTCGGCCCCTACAACGGCGGGCCGTACGTGCTGCGGACCGACTTCATCAAGAAGTACCCGGAGACCACGAAAACCTTCGTCACCGGGGTGGCCAAGGCGATCGAATGGGCCCGCACCACGCCGCGCGACGAGGTCATCGCCCGGTTCACCAAGATCATCCAGAACCGCGGCCGCAACGAGAACACCGAAACGCTCAAGTACTGGAAGAGCACCGGCGTCACCAAGGGCGGGCTGATCTCCGACAACGACTACACGCTCTGGACGGACTGGCTCAAGCAGTCCGGATTCATCAAGAACGACCAGGTCGACCTGAAGAAGATCTACACCAACGAGTACAACCCGTTCCGTGAAGGCGGTGCCGCGTGACCGCCAAGATCAGCCTCCGCTCGGTCACCAAGACCTTCGGCGCCCTGACCGCGTTGGACGACGTCTCCCTCGACATCGAAGACGGCACGTTCCTCTCCCTCGTCGGGCCCAGCGGTTCCGGCAAGTCGACGCTGCTCGACCTGCTCGGAGGGCTCGCGAAACCCACGTCCGGCGAGGTCCTGATCGACGGGAAACCCGTCACCGGGCCGGGTCTGGACCGCGGGGTGGTGTTCCAGCAGTACGCGCTGTTCCCTTGGCGCACCGCACGCGCCAACGTCGAATTCGGGCTCGAAGGCGGCACGCTGAACAAACGGCAGCGCGCCGAGCGAGCACGGGAATTTCTTGACCTGGTGGGGCTTTCCGGCTTCGAGGACCACCTTCCCCACGAGCTTTCCGGTGGGATGAAGCAACGCGTCGCGATCGCGAGGAGCCTCGCCTACGACCCTGACGTACTGCTGATGGACGAGCCGTACGCCGCGCTGGACTCCCAGACCCGCGAACTCCTCCAGGAGGAACTGCGGCGGATCTGGAAACGCACCGGCAAGACCATCGTCTTCATCACCCACAGCATCGAAGAAGCCGTCTACCTGGGGCAGAAGGTCGCGGTGCTCACCTCGCGGCCGGGCAGGCTCAAGGACGTCGTCGACATCGACCTCGGCGACCGCTCGAACGAAGACCTGCGCTCGGCGCCCGCGTTCGTGGCACATCGCCATCGGCTGTGGGAACTCCTGCACGACGAGATCCGGAGGGCCGCCTGATGACCGCCACCCTCGAAGCCCCGAAAGTCCACACTGGACCCGAGGCCGTCGAAAAACCCCGTGAGAAGAAGAAACGGCTGAGCAAGGCGTTCCGCGGCTCGGCGGCGATCCTGCTGTTCCTCGCCGTCTGGGAGCTCGCTCCCCAGTTCGTCCTCGACGAAGGCACGAGGACCTTCCTTCCGCCGCTGTCGGAAGACCTCGTCGCGTTGTGGGAGCTGATCCTCAACGGCCAACTGGCCGATCACCTGCTGGCGAGTCTCGGCCGGTCCGCCGCCGGGTTCGTGATCGCGGTGGGTGTCTCGGTGCCGCTCGGCCTGCTGATCGCCTGGTACCGCCCGCTCGCGGAGTTCCTGAACCCGCTGCTGGAACTGGCCCGCAACACCGCCGCGCTCGCATTGCTGCCGGTGTTCACGCTCCTGCTCGGCATCGGCGAGGTGTCCAAGATCGCGCTGATCGTCTACGCCTGCGTCTGGCCGGTACTGCTCAACACGATCGCCGGGGTGAACACCGTGGATCCCTTGCTGGTCAAGGCCGCGCGTTCGCTCGGGCTGTCGAGTCCGAGCCTGTTCCGCAAGGTGATCCTGCCGTCGGCGGTGCCGACCATCTTCACCGGCATCCGGATGGCGGCGGCGTACTCGATCCTCATCCTCATCGCCGCCGAAATGGTCGGTGCCAAGGCCGGACTCGGTTATCTGATCAACAACTCCCAGGTCAACTTCCAGATTCAGCAGATGTACGCCGCGATCATCACGGTGTCGGTGCTGGGTCTGGCCATCAACGCGGGCTTCGTCGCACTGGAGCGGCGGTTCTCCACCTGGCGTGTCAAGGAGAAGGCATGACCTCGCAAAAGCACCTGCACCTCAACGCGTTCGTGATGCCGAACGGCCATCACGAGGCCGCCTGGCGGCATCCGAGCACGGATCCGCGCCGCGCCGCGACCCTGCGGCACTATGTCGACATCGCCCGCACGGCGGAACGCGGCAAGCTGGATTCGCTGTTCCTCGCCGACGGCGTGGCCTTGTGGGGCAACGTCCGCTACAACTCGCACACCCTGTTCGAGCCGCTGACGCTGCTTTCGGCGCTGGCCGGGGCCACCGAGCGCATCGGCCTCATCGCCACCGCGTCGACGACCTACAACGAGCCGTACCACCTGGCGCGGAAGTTCGCGTCGCTCGACCATCTCAGCGGCGGCCGCGCGGGCTGGAACATCGTGACGTCGGCGGGTGAGGACGAGGCCCGCAACTTCAACCGCGACGCCCGGCCCGCGCACGCGCTGCGGTACGAGCGCGCCACCGAATTCGTCGAGGTGGCAAGGAAACTCTGGGACAGCTGGGACGACGACGCGGCCGTCATCGACAAGGCGAGCGGGGTCTACGCCGACACCGGCCGCATCCATCCGATCGACCACAACGGCCCGCATTTCCAGGTCCGCGGCCCGCTGAACATCCCGCGTCCGGTGCAGGGGCATCCCTTGCTGGTCCAGGCCGGTTCGTCGGAGACGGGCAAGGAGTACGCGGCCCGGTTCGCCGAGGCGGTGTTCACCGCGCAGCAGACTTTCGCCGAGGGCAAGGCTTTCTACGACGACGTCAAGGGAAGGCTCGCGAAACACGGCCGCTCGCCCGGTGAGATCAAGATCCTGCCGGGGATCAGCCCGATCCTGGGCCGTACCGAGGCCGAGGCGAAGGAACGCGAGGCCGAACTCAACGCCCTGATCACGCCCGCGTACGGCGTGCGGCAGCTGTCGAACATGCTCGACCACGACCTGACGCCGTATCCGCTCGACGGTCCGCTGCCCGACGTCGGCACGTTCACCGAAGGCGCGCAGAGCCGGTTCGAGCTGGTCACCGGCCTGGCGAGGCGCGAGAACCTGACCATCCGCCAGCTCATCGAACGGCTCGCGGGCGGCCGTGGGCACCGCGTCTTCGCCGGAACCGCCACGCAAGTGGCCGACCAGCTGGAGCACTGGTTCACCGAAGGCGCCGCGGACGGCTTCAACGTCATGCCGCCCACGCTGCCGGGCGGACTCGACGACTTCGTCGATCTCGTGGTCCCCGAGCTGCAACGACGCGGTCTGTTCCGCACCGAGTACACCGCCACGACCTTGCGCGGCCACTACGGCCTCGCCCGTCCAGTCGCCAAAACCCCAGTGAAGGAGCACGCCGCATGACCGCCCTCAACACGCAGGTCGAAGTCCGCAAGATCACCGGCAGGATCGGCGCGCAGGTCGTCGGCGTCGACCCGGCCAAGGAACTCGACGCCGCGACCGTCGCGTTCGTGACCGACGCGCTGCACGAACACAAAGCGCTCGTCTTTCGCGACGTCGATCTTGACGACGCCGGCCAGCAGCGGTTCGCCGAGCACTTCGGCGAGCTGACCAAGGCGCACCCGACCGTCCCGTCGGTCGACGGCGAACCCGCCATCCTGCCGGTCGACAGCGAGCAGGGCCGCGCGAACCAGTGGCACACCGACGTCACCTTCGTGCACAACCCGCCGAAGGCCAGCACGCTGCGCAGCCTGGTTGTCCCTCCGTACGGCGGCGAGACGCTGATCGCCAACTCGGCCGCCGCCTACCGTGACCTGCCGGAGCCGCTCCGGGCGTTCGCGGACACGCTGCGCGCCGAGCACACCAACGACTATGACTACGCGAAGGCGCCGGAGACCCTCGATGAGGCAGAGCAGGAACGCCGGAAAGTGTTCGTCTCGCAGAAGTTCCGCACGGTCCACCCGGTGGTGCGGGTGCATCCGGTGACCGGCGAACGCGGGCTGTACATCGGCGGGTTCGCGCAGCGGATCATCGGGCTGTCCAAGGGCGAGTCGCGGGACATCCTGCGGCTGCTGCAGTCCTACGTGACGCGGCCGGAGAACGTCGTCCGGGTGAGCTGGGAGCCGAACCAGCTGGTGCTGTTCGACAACCGCATCACCCAGCACTACGCCGTCGACAACTACGACGACCTGCCCCGCCGCCTGAACCGGGTGACCGTGGCGGGCGACGTCCCGGTCGGCATCGACGGGGTGCCCAGCGATTCCCTCGAAGGCGACGCTTCGCACTACTCCCCCGTCGCCTGACGCCTCGCATTTCGTCCTCTGGATGCGTACCCACCGCATCCAGAGGACGAAATGCGGTAAGACTGGCGTCGTGAAGGACGATCGTCAGGTGGAAGCGCTCCTCAGGGAGCTGGCCCCGCAGGTGATCGGGCTGCTGGTGCGCAAGCACGGGCAGTTCGACGCCTGCGAGGACGCCGTCCAGGAAGCCCTGCTCGCGGCCGCTCAGCAATGGCCGGAGCAGGGCATCCCGGACAGTCCGAAGTCCTGGCTCGCGACGGTCGCGTCCCGGCGGCTGGTGGACGAGTGGCGCAGCGAAAGCGCGCGACGTCGGCGCGAAGAGAACGACGCGCTGATGGATCCAGCCGAACCGTCCACTGTGTCCGATACGGACGACACGCTCACCGTGCTCTTCCTGTGCTGCCACCCTTCCCTGTCCGCGCCGTCGCAGCTCGCGCTCACGCTGCGCGCGGTCGGCGGCCTGACCACGGGCGAGATCGCGAACGCGTTCCTCGTCCCGGAATCGACGCTCGCCCAGCGGATCAGCCGGGCGAAACAGACCATCAAGAAGGCGGGCGCGGAGTTCGTCCTGCCGCCGTCCACGGAACTCGCCGAACGGCTCCGCGTCGTCCTCCAGGTGCTGTACCTGATCTTCAACGAGGGCTACACCACCAGCGGCGGCCCCGATCTGCACCGCGCCGATCTGACCGCCGAGGCGATCCGGCTGACCCGGTTGCTCCGGCGGCTCATGCCCGCCGAAGACGAGGTCAGCGGCCTGCTCGCGCTCATGCTGCTGACCGACGCCCGCCGCGCCGCCCGCGCCGGCGAGGACGGCTCACTCGTCCCCCTCGCCGAACAGGACCGTTCGCTCTGGAACGCGGACACGATCGCCGAAGGGGTCTCGCTGGTGAGCGAGGCCTTGGCGGCGGGTCCGGTCGGGCCGTACCAGGTGCAGGCCGCGATCGCCGCCGTCCACGACGAAGCGGCCACCGCGGCCGACACCGACTGGTCCCAGATCCTCGCGCTCTACGACGTCCTGGAGAAGGTCTCGCCCGGCCCGGTCGTCACGCTCAACCGCGCCGTCGCGGTCGCCGAGGTCAACGGGCCCGAAGCGGGCCTCGAACTGCTCGCCACGCTCGACGAGGACACCCGGATGAGCCAGACCCACCGGCTCGATTCCGTGCGCGGGCACCTGCTGGAGCTGGCCGGGGACGCCGTCGCCGCGCGCGAGGCCTACCTACGGGCGGCCAGAAAGACCGCGAGCGAACCCGAGAAGCAGTACCTGACCCGGCGCGCGGAGCGGCTCTAGTCCTCGGCTTTCCGGGCGGTGGCCATCGCTCGTTCGGTTTCCCAGAACGCCCGCATCGAGGCGATCAGCCCGTCCTCGCGCACCCTGTAGACGAAGACGCCGTCGGTGTCGACGCGATAGCCGCCGGGCAGGTACGTCGTGATCGTCCCGACGTTGGCGACCTCGTCCCCGGCCGCGTGGGAATCGCGGATGGTGAACTGGAAGCGTTCGACGTTCGCGATCGTCTTGTCCCAGAAGGCACTGATCCCGTCCTGGCCGTGGTGCCCCTTGCCCTCCTCGTCGAACATCGACGGGCCGATGGGGTCTTCGACGACGGCGTCACCGGCGAAGAGCGCGAGCCAGGCGGCCTTGTCCCCCGCGGTGACGGCGGTCATCGAGCGGAACGCGGCCCGCCGCGCGGGCGGCTGCTCGGCGGCCGGATCCCAGCAGACGTCGACACCCATGGTCAGTCTCCGATCTTCGCGATGATCTCGTCGCCGAACTTCTTGATGGAATCCAGCTTCGGGCCGACCTCGGCGTCGAAACCGAGGCCGTCGAACACCCACGGCATGGTGATGATGTCGGTGACGCCGATGTCGCCCTGCTCGCGGTAACCGTCGAGACCGAACTTGTCGATGCAGACGGCCTGATACTCGAACGGGTCGTCGGCGCGGCCCTGATCGGCCAGCAGTCCGCGCAGCTTGACGATCGTGTCGCGGAGGTCGTCGAACTTCATCATCGCCGAGGACCAGCCGTCGGCGACGCGTGCGGCCCGGCGCAGCGCGACGTCGGTGTGGCCACCGATGTAGAACGGCACTCGCGACGGCGGCGTCGGGCTCATGCGGAGCTTGTCGAAGTCGAAGAACTCCCCGTGGAACTCGACCATCCCGCCGTCGAGAATCAGCCGCAGCACCTCGATGGCCTCGTCCACGCGCTTGCCGCGCTTCTCGTACGGCGCGCCGCACCAGCGGAACTCCTCCGGCGACCAGCCGACGCCGAGCCCGAGGCCGAACCGGCCGCCGGTCAGCGCCGCGACCGAGTTGACCTGGCGGGCGAGCAGGACCGGATTACGGGAACCCAGCTTGAGCACGGAGGTGTAGAAGGTGAGCCGTTCGGTGACCGCGCCCATCGAGGCGGCCGCGACCAGCGGATCGGCCCAAGGCGTCTCCTCGGTCCAGAACCGGCTGCCGTCGGGCGTGTACGGGTAGTCGGCCGAGACCGTTTCGGAATAGAACAGGGAATCCGGGAGCGCGATCGAGGAGAAACCCGCCTCTTCGGCGGCCCGGGCGAGCTCGCCCAGCTGATCGAGCGGATTCATCGCGATCGACAGGGTGAACTTCATGGCGCGAACTATAACGTGTTCTAGTTTGCCTCGCCAGCCCGCGCGGTGACCGGGAGCACTACGGGAACCCCCGGCGCACCGTCCGCGTTGTCCCGATCAAAGGCCGAACGATTCCTGGAGTGCACCCATGGGTACCGCGATCTTCCTGATCGTGCTCCTCGTCGTCGTGGTCGGCGGCGGCATCTACTTCGCGAAATCCCAGGCGGCGGCCAAGAAGCGCCAGCTGGACGACGCGAAGGCCGACGCACGGCGCCTCGTCGAGCGGCTCGGCGGTCAGGTCATGAACCTCACCGGCATGGACACCGCGTCGCGGCAGGCGATCGCGGACGCGTCCGAGCGCTTCACCGCGGCCGGCTCCCAGATGGAGCAGGCGCAGACCGTCGAGCAGGCGCGACTCGTGCGCGAGACCGCCATCGAGGGTCTCTACTACGTCCGCGCCGCGCGGCTCGCGATGGGCATGGACCCCGGTCCGGAACTGCCCGGCAGCGAAGAGCGCGACACGGCGGGCAAGGTGACCGAGAACCGCTCGGTCGACGTCGAGGGCGAGCACTACGAGGCTTCGCCGGACCCGAGCCAGCGGACGCCGCACTACTACCCCGGCGGTCGCGTGGCCGGCCGTCCGGTGCCGCAGGGCTGGTACAGCGAGCCGTGGTGGAAGCCCGCGCTCGTCGCCGGCGCCTGGGGTCTCGGTTCCATGCTGCTGTTCAGCGCGATGTTCTCCGGCATGGCGGGCATCGCGAGCGCGTCGGCCTGGGAGTCGGGCTACGACGCGGGCCAGGAGGACGCGGCCGCGGACATGGGCGGCGACGCCGGGGGCGACATGGGCGGGGACGCCGGTGGGTTCGACGGCGGCGGCTTCGATGGTGGCGGTTTCGACGGCGGTGGTTTCGACGGCGGCGGGTTCGACTTCTAGCCCGCACCCCGTCCCCTCAAGCGCAATGAAGGGGCCTTTCATCGCAAATTTTGCGATGAAAGGCCCCTTCATTGCATCCGGAGAAGACCGTCAGGCGGGTTGGCAGGTCGGGCACCAGAAGAGGTTCCGCGCCGCCAAATCACTCCGCAGCACCGCGGTCCCGCAAACGAGACAGGGCATCCCCTCGCGGCGGTAGACGTAGACCTCGCCTCCGTGCCGGTCCTGCCGCGGCGCGCGGCCGGTCGCCTCAGGCAGGTGTTCCGGCGCGACCGTGTCGATCCGTCCCACCCGGACACCGTGCCGCATGAGCGTCACGAGGTCCGCCCACATGTCGTCCCACAGCGTGCGATCGAGCGCGCGGCCGGGGACGAGCGGGGCGACGCCGTGCCGGAACAGCACCTCGGCGCGATACACGTTGCCGACGCCCGCGAGCACCGACTGGTCCATCAGCAGCGCCGCGATCGACGTCTTCGACCGGGAGATCCGGTCCCACGCCTTGTCCGGTTTCGCGTCCCGGCGCAGCGGGTCCGGACCCAGCCGGGCCTTGATCGCGTCGACCTGGGGCGCGTCGAGCAGCTCGCATTGGTTCGGTCCGCGCAGCTCGGCGGAATGCGTCGGGCCGACCAGCCGCATCCGCACCTGCCCGACCGGTTCACCCACCGGCAGCGGCTCGTCGGAGAACGTGCCGTAGAGGCCGAGGTGGACGTGCACCGTCCCGTGTGGACCGTAGTCGTGGAACAGGTGCTTCCCGTACGCCTCGGCCTTCGCCAGCACCCGGCCGTCCAAACGGGACGCTTCGGCGGCGAACCGTCCCTGCGGACTGCTCACCTCGACCGGGTGACCGGCGAAACGGCGTTTGTGCAGACGTGCCAAGCGATGGAGCGTGTGCCCCTCGGGCATGTCAGTTCTCGGGCAGCGGCGGCGGCCAGCCGGTGTTCTCGTAGTCCAGGATCTGCTGGACGCGACGGCCGTGGCGCTCGTCCGGGCTCGGCGGGGTCGCGAGGAACGCCTCGACGATCTCCGTGGCCTCTTCGGTGGTGTGCATCCGCGCGCCGACGCCGATCAGCTGGGCGTGGTTGTGCTCGCGGGTGAGCTTCGCGGTCTCGACGCTCCACGCGAGGCCGGCGCGGGCGCCCTTCACCTTGTTGGCCGCGATCTGCTCGCCGTTGCCGGAGCCGCCGACGACGATGCCGAGGCTGCCCTCGTCCGCGACGACGCGGCGGGCCGCCTCGATGCAGAACGCGGGGTAGTCGTCGGCCGCGTCGTAGACGAAGGGACCGACGTCCTCGACGTCGTGGCCCTGTTCCTTGAGGTGGGCCACGAGGTGGTTCTTCAGTTCGAAACCGGCATGGTCGGAGCCAAGGTAAACACGCACAGCGCGGAGTCTGCCATCACGTTCCGGGACGAGCATGCTGTGGGGGTGGACATCTGGGGCCAGACCGAATCCGACATCAGGCTCGAATGGGGACCCGAAGGCGTCGGCGCCTTGGGCGGGAGTTGCGCGGTCCTCGTCATCGTCGACGTACTTTCCTTCTGCACCACAACGGATCTCGTCCTCGGCAACGGCGGGCGGGTACTGCCGGTGCGCTGGCGCGATCAGCGGGGCGAGGAGGCCGCGAAAGAGCGAGGCGCCATCCTGGCGGGTGAAAGCGCCTGGACTTTGCGACCTTCGTCTGTGACGGAAATCCCTTCCGGCACGCTCCTCGCGCTCCCCTCCCCCAACGGCGCGACGCTCTGCGACGCCGCCGCCACGACCGGTGCCGAAATCCTGGCGGGCTGCCTGCGCAACGCGACCGCCGTCGCCGCCCGCGCCGCCGAACTCGCGGACGGCGCGCCGATCGGCGTCGTCCCGGCGGGGGAACGCTGGGGCATCGACATGCACACCGAGGCCAAGGCGTTCGGACCGCTGCGGCCGTGTGTCGAAGACCAGCTCGGCGCGGGAGCGATCGTCGCCGCGCTGGACGGCTACGGCCGCCTGTCCGCCGAAGCGCGTCTCGCTGCCATAGCGGCGAAATCCCTCGACATCGCCGAAGCACTGACAGAGTGTTCTTCAGGGCGCGAGCTCGCCGCGGCCGGGCACGGGAACGACGTGACCCTCGCCGCGCGGCTCGATACGAGCAGCATTGTTCCGGTGCTGCGCAACGGAATTCTGGAGGATCTGTGACTTGGCTCGAACTCGCCGACGGGGTGTACGCCCGCCGGTACGAGGAGCTGGACCTGACCGTCGGCCTGGTCGTGGGCAGTGACCGCTGTCTGGTCGTCGACGTCCGCGGCGACGTCGATCAGGGCGCCGAACTGGCCGCGGCGGTCCGGGAGATCACGCCCTTGCCGTGGTCGGTCGTCTACACCCACGCGCATTTCGACCACGCCTTCGGCACGACGGCGTTCCTGCCGTGCGACGTCTGGGCGCACGAAGCCTGCCTGGCCGAGCTGACCACCTACGGCGACGGCGCGCGGCGCAAGTGGATCCAGCACTACCTCGGCGAAAACCGGCCCGAGATGGCGGAGGCGCTGGAACGCACCGTGATCACCCTGCCGGACAAGCCGGTCACCGACACCGCCGAGATCGACCTCGGCGGCCGCACCGTCGTCCTGCGTTTCCTCGGCCGTGCCCACACCGACCACGATCTCTTCGTGCACGTGCCGGACGCGGGGATCATCTTCGCCGGCGACGCCGTCGAGAACGCCGAAGCGGGCTTCAGCGCGTTCTCCTTCAACGACGGCAGCTGGCTGGCCGAATGGCCCGGCGTGATGGATGCGGTCCTCGCGCTGGAGCCGAAGACGATCGTGGCCGGGCACGGCGCCCCCGTCGACACCGCGTTCATCGCGAAGCACCGTGACGGGCTGCGCGAACTCGTCGCGCTCAAGACCCTGATCGCGGCAGGGGACCTCACGACGGACGAAGCCGTCGCGAGGTCCTCCTATCCCGGCGATGTCACCAAGGCGGCCCTGGCAACCCCTTAATCGAAGTTCAGCTCGCCGCTCCGGGTGCGCTTCAGCTCGAAGAAGTCCGGGTAGCTCGCCAGCGCGCGGGCGCCGTCGAAGACCTTGACGGCGTCCTCGCCACGCGGGATCGAGCTGAGCACCGGGCCGAAGAAGGCGACGCCGTCGATGTGGATGGTCGGGGTGCCGACGTCCATTCCGACCGGATTCATACCTTCGTAGTGACTCTTCTTGAGCGCTTCGTCGTACTCGGTCGACTCGGCTGCCTCGGCCAGCTCGGCCGGGGCGCCGATGGCCTCCAGGGTCTCCTTGATGACCTTCGGGATGTCCTTGTCGCCCTGGTTGTGGTGACGCGTGCCGAACTCCGTGTAGAAGTCGCGCAGGGCCTCCTCGCCGTTCTTCTGCGCCAGCGCGGTCGCGACGCGGACGGGGCCCCAGCCGCGGTCCAACAGCTCCTTGTACTGCTCAGGCAGGTCCTCGCGGCCGCTGTTGAGCTCGGACAGGCTCATGATCCGGAACCTCAGGTCGAGGTCACGGTGCTTCTCCACCTCGAGGATCCAGCGCGAGCTGATCCAGGCGAAGGGACAGATCGGATCGAAGTAGAAGTCGACCTTGGTGGTCTCGGACGGGGCGGTCATCAGGTTCTCCCAGTGCAATCGTCTTGGGTGGGCCGGTACACACAGGGTGCTACACAGCGAGCCAACATCACGGCCGTCGGCGTTGTTCCCGTCGTCAGCGACGGCCCGGACATGATTGGATGCCTGTAGTTGGAAACCAAAACCGATACCGATGACCAGAGGTGCCAGTGCCCGCCCCCAACCTGACCCGAGACCAAGCCAAGCTGCGCGCGGAGCTGCTCGACGTCGAGTCCTACGACATCGAGCTGGATCTGACCGACGGCCGCGGCGGTCCCGGTGAGAAGACCTTCACGTCGAAGACGACGATCAAGTTCGCGAGCGCCAGAAGCGGCGAAGCGTCGTGGGTCGACATCGTCGCCGAGGGGATCGACTCGGCCGTCCTCAACGGGACGGACCTCGATGTCAGCGGGTACGTCGAGGACAAGGGCGTCGAGCTGCCCTCGCTCGCCGAGTCGAACGAACTCGTCGTGGACGCGGTCTGCCGGTACATGAACACCGGCGAGGGCCTGCACCGTTTCGTCGACCCGGTCGACGACGGCGTCTACCTCTACACGCAGTTCGAGACCGCGGACGCGAAGCGCATGTTCGCCTGCTTCGACCAGCCCGACCTCAAGTCGGTCTACCGGCTCACCGTGATCGCGCCGAAGGACTGGAAGGTCATCTCGAACGCGCTGATCGAGTCGGCCGAGGAGACCCCGGAAGGGGCCGTCCGCACCGTCTTCAAGGTGTCCGAGCGGATCTCGACGTACCTGGTCGCGCTGATCGCGGGCCCGTACAGCGAATGGCGCGACGAGTTCTCGGACTCCCACCGCACGATCCCGCTGGGCATCTACTGCCGTGCCTCGCTCGCCGAGCACATGGACGCGGACAAGCTGTTCACCGAGACCAAGCAGGGTTTCGCGTTCTACCACGAGAAGTTCGCCACCCCGTACCCGTTCTCCAAGTACGACCAGCTGTTCGTGCCGGAGTTCAACGCGGGCGCGATGGAGAACGCCGGCGCGGTCACCTTCCTGGAGGACTACGTCTTCCGGAGCCGCGTCACCCGCTACGCCTACGAGCGCCGCGCCGAGACGCTGCTGCACGAGATGGCACACATGTGGTTCGGCGACCTGGTCACCATGCGCTGGTGGGACGACCTGTGGCTGAACGAGTCGTTCGCGACCTTCGCGAGCGTGCTCGCCCAGGCCGAGGCGACCGAGTACAAGAACGCGTGGACCAGCTTCGCGAACATCGAGAAGTCGTGGGCGTACCGGCAGGACCAGCTGCCCTCGACGCACCCGATCGCCGCGGACATCGTCGACCTGCACGCGGTCGAGGTGAACTTCGACGGCATCACCTACGCCAAGGGCGCGAGCGTGCTCAAGCAGCTCGTCGCCTATGTCGGGCTCGATCACTTCCTCGAAGGCCTGAAGGTCTATTTCGGCAAGCACGCGTGGGGCAACGCGACCCTGGCGGACCTGCTGGGCGCGCTGGAAGAGGCCTCGGGCCGCGACCTGTCGTGGTGGAGCGCGCAGTGGCTGGAGACCACCGGTCTCAACTCGCTGAGCCCGCGCTACGAGATCGGCGCCGACGGCGCGTACACCTCGTTCGCCGTCACGCAGACCGGCGCCAAGCCGGGTGCCGGTGAGCTGCGGACGCACCGGGTCGCGGTCGGCGTCTACGACGAGGACGAGAACGGCAAGATCGTCCGCAAGCACCGCGTCGAACTCGACGTCGACGGCGAGCGCACCGAGGTGCCGGCGCTGGTCGGGCTCCCGGCGGGCAAGCTCGTGCTGGTCAACGACGACGACCTGACCTACTGCACGATGCGGCTCGACCCGGCGTCGCTGACCACGCTGATCGACCGGATCGCCGACATCACCGAACCGCTGCCCCGCACGCTGTGCTGGTCGGCGGCGTGGGAGATGACGCGGGAAGCCGAACTCAAGGCCCGCGACTTCGTCACGCTGGTCCAGCGCGGCGTGCACACCGAGACCGAGGTCGGCGTGGTGCAGCGGCTGCTGCTGCAGGCGCAGACGGCGCTGAACTCGTACGCGAACCCGGCGTGGGCGGCGGACAAGGGCTGGCCGGAGTTCTCCGCGCGGCTGCTGGAGCTGGCGCAGGGCGCTGAAGCCGCTTCGGACCACCAGCTCGCGTTCGTGAACTCGCTCGCCGGCTGCGTGCTCGACGACAAGACACTCCGGATCATCGCGGGCTGGCTCGACGGCACGGCGCCCCTGGAGGGCCTGACCGTCGACACCGACCTTCGCTGGCGGCTGCTGCACGCGCTGGTGGCGCACGGCAAGGCGGAGAACCCCGAGATCGACACGGAACTCGCCAAGGACGACACCGCCGCCGGACGGCGTCAGGCGGAGCGCTCGCGCGCGCTGCGGCCGACCGACGAGGCGAAGGCCGACGCGTGGCAGCGGGCGGTGTACGACGACGAACTGCCCAACGCGGTCAGCGACTCGCTCATCACCGGTTTCTCCCACCCGGGCCAGAAGCACCTGCTCGGCGGCTACGTGACGCGCTACTTCGAGGTCATCGACGAGGTGTGGCAGCGGCGCTCCAGCGAGCGTGCTCAGCCGACCGTGGTCGGGCTGTACCCGTCGTGGGCCGTGGAACCGGCGACCGTCGCGGCGTCGGACGAGTGGCTGGCCGGGGAGCACCCGGCGGCGCTGCGCCGTCTGGTGTCGGAAGGCCGGGCCGGGATCGTGCGGGCGCTGGCCGCCCGGGAGTTCGACTCGCAGGCCGGGCTCTAGTCCCGTAACGCCATGAACGGTCCTTTCCTTGCAAACTTGGCAAGGAAAGGACCGTTCATAGCGTCCAGGAGCGTCTCTGCCCCGAGTGCAATGAAGGGGACTTTCATAGCAAATTTTGCTATGAAAGGCCCCTTCATTGCACTTGAAAGCGGCTTAGAGCGTCAGTGCTGCGGAGCGCCCGCCTGGTCGCTCAGCATGCGGAGGGCGTTCACCAGACCGCCGACGAGGTCGCCTTCCTTGAAGGAGGCCACCATGCTGGCCACGGCGAGCTTCGCGCCGCGGTCGGGCAGGCGGTGCCGTGCCTGCGAGCCCGTCACGACCTCGATGGCGCGCTGGCCGGGCGACACGGCGATGACCACGCCGTCGGCCGGGTTGTCGGTCGAGGCCAGCAGGCCCTCGGCGGTGGCGCGGGTGTCCTCGCCGAGGTCGCCGAGGTACACGCTGAAGTCCAGGCCGGTCTCACGGCTGGCCAGGGTCAGCGCCTCGTCCAGCCGCGCAAGCTGCTGGATGGTGAATGGGCTGATCGGCCCAGCGGGTTCGTACATCTTGGCGGCGGAGATCCGGCCGCTGGAGGTAACGGCGGCGCCGTAACCGGGCTCTTCGTCAACAGCGGTGGACGAATGGGTCAGTTCACCAGTTGCCACGAGCGCCTCCCGTCACCGAAGCTCCGTTCGCCGCGTCGACGGCTGTCGCGCCGCCCGCGTGCGAATGCCTGGCGCCGACACCGTCGGGGTTGGCGCTCCACCACATGGCCGGGTACTCCCACGGCTGCCCCGGCCGGTACCGGGCGACGCCCGCGCCCTTCGACCGCAGCGTGGCCACCCCGCACAGCGCGTAGATGGCCAAGGGGATCACCGCGAAGACCAGGATCGTCTCGACAAGGTTCACGCGCGTGAGCGTATCCGATGGCGACCGGCCGCACCCGCTCGCACGGCCGTGCGCGACGACACCTGCCGCTCACCGTCCCGGGGCCACCGTCCGCCGCTTGCCACGAAAGCGCTCCCACGTTGGGCCGAAGCCCTGAAGGCCGAAAGGTTGCAACTCAACGTACGGGCGGCCGCACCGGGCGCTGTCATCTTGTCCGAGCCTTGAAATCCTCGTAGCTTTTTCACCTGTACGGGCCTTGCGCCCAGCTTCCCCACCCCAGCAGGTCACGCACCGGTCGCAGGAGGACATGTCATGCAGAGCACCCAGACACCCGGCCAGGCGATCATCGACGACATTTCGTCACTCTTCGAAATTGGTTTCGTCCCCGGTACGCGTGTGACGGCGGGCACACGGGTTACGCGCGGTACTCGCGTCACTCGCGGTACCCGGGTCACCGCCGGAACCCGCGTCACTCGCGGCACCCGGGTGACCCGCGGTACCCGCGTCACCGCCGGAACTCGCGTCACCCGTGGCACGCGCGTCACTCGTGGCACCCGCGTGACCGCCGGAACCCGCGTCACCTGCGGCACCCGGGTCACTCGCGGCACGCGCGTCACCCGTGGCACCCGCGTCACCTGCCAGAGCGACTTCTCCCTCGCCGCCTGAGCTTCGAGCACGACCGGCCAGTAGGGGATTCACAGCGGTACCCAGCGTCACCACGGCATCATCGGCCCGCCCCGGCCGCCGTAAAGGCAGCCGGGGCGCCGACGTGTTCAGGACCTGTCCGGAACCCGGTCAGGCAGCCGTGCCCAGGTACGGCCGCCACAACGGGTCGGCCTCCTTGGAATGGGCGAGCAGGCGCCAGTGCGGCCCGTGCGGGGCCCTCGGCACGACGCGCAGGCGCCAGCCGATCTCGGAGAGCAGCTTGTCCGCCTTCCGGTGGTTGCACTTGGCGCAGCAGGCCACGCAGTTCGTCCAGCTGTGGGGACCTCCGCGACTGCGCGGGACGACGTGGTCGATCGTCTCGGCCCGCCCTCCGCAGTAGGCGCAGCGGTACCGATCGCGATGCATCAGCCCGGCCCGGGTCAGCGGCACCTGCGCGCGGTAGGGCACGCGCACGTAGGTGCTCAGCCGGATCACCGAAGGCACGGGCAGCGAGACCGTGGCGGCGTGCAGTTCGAGCCCTGCCGGGTCTCCGTGCACCACCTCGGCCTTGCCGCACATCACGAGGACCACCGCGCGCCGCAACGGCAGCGCCGTGAGCGGCTCGAACGTGGCGTTCAACAGCAATACCCGTCTGCGGCCCCACGAAGTCGTGGTGGGTGCCGCCGTAGTCGACGGATCCCGCCCTCTACGCTGTCCGGGCGGGCGGGCAACACCCCCTGGCCGCGTTCCCGGCCCGCCCGGTGGAGCCCCGTGCGAGGGGGCACCTCCCGGATGGGCGCGCAACACGACCTCCGGCGCCTGTCCGGCCAAGGCTTGGCTCGGGACGCCGAGGGGGATGGGTTGTCGGTCTGGCACTCGACCACCTCCACCGGTGCAGGCATAGTCGACCACAGATCAGCCCCAAAGTGCACGTGTGTTACTGGACGTGTCATATGCGCGCGACCCGGCGGCCACATGAAGTTGGCTGTTTCGCATCCGCCGGGGCGCCTGTAGCGCCGAGCAGCGGATGCGATCCCCGCCGAGTACGAAAGGACATTTCTTCTCCGTGAACCTGCTGCCCACCGAACCCCCGGCATGCACGAAGGACGCCAGCACCCTGTGCGGCCAGGTGTTCCAGGTCACAAACAACGAGTGGCTCTCCGCGTCGGCCGGTTGGCTGCTGACGAAGCCGATCAAGATCGTGATGATCGTCGCCGTGGCGTTCCTGCTGCGGTACGTGGTGCGCCGGCTGATCAACCGCGTGACCCGGATGCCCAGCGGATCCTCGAAGCTGCCCGCTCTCTTGAGACCGCTGCGGGAGAAGGCTCCCGAGGTGCTCGGGTCGGCCGTGATGGAACGCCGCCGTCAGCGCGCCGCCACCATCGGCTCGGTCCTCAAGTCGGTGGCGACGCTGTTCATCTACGGCCTGGCGTTCATCCTCGTGCTGGGCGAACTGGGTATCGACCTGGCGCCGATCATCGCCTCGGCGGGCATCGTCGGTGTCGCGCTCGGTTTCGGCGCACAGAACCTCGTCAAGGACTTCCTGTCCGGCATCTTCATGATGATCGAGGACCAGTACGGCGTCGGTGACGTCGTCGACGTCGGTGAGGCGTCCGGCACCGTCGAGGCCGTCGGCCTCCGGATCACCACCCTGCGTGACATCAACGGGACCGTCTGGTACGTCCGCAACGGCGAGGTGCTGCGGGTCGGCAACTCGAGCCAGGGCTTCGCGGTGGCCGTCGTCGACGTCCCGCTCAGCTACTCCGCCGACGTCGAGAAGGCCACCGAACTGATGGCCGAGAAGTCGAAGACGCTCCTGGAGAGCGAAGGGCTCGCACCGAACGTGCTGGAGCCGCCCGAGATGCTGGGTGTGGAGACCGTCACCCCCGAGGGCATCAAACTCCGCCTCACCGTGAAGGTCCGCCCAGGCAAGCAGTGGGCCGTGCAGCGCGCGCTGCGGGCGCACCTGCTCGCCGCGCTGGACGAAGCCGGCTTCGAGCCACCTCTCGGGCGCTTTATGTCCTCCGGCCCCGCCGGGCAGTAGGGCAAGGGCAGAATGGAGCTGTGTCCGTGACCGAACCTGACCCCACCACCTTGTACGAAGCGATCGGCGGTGAACCGGTGTTCACCCGGATCGTCGCGCGGTTCTACGCCGAAGTGGCGGTCGACGAGGTGCTCCGCCCGCTGTACCCCGAGGAGGACCTCGGCCCGGCCGAGGAGCGCTTCCGGCTGTTCCTCATGCAGTACTGGGGCGGCCCGCACACCTACTCGGACCAGCGCGGCCACCCGCGCCTGCGGATGCGGCACGCCCCGTTCAAGATCGGCCCGATCGAACGCGACGCCTGGTTGCGCTGCATCAAGATCGCGGTCGACGAGGAGAACATCGAGGAGCCTTACCGAGGGCAGCTGTGGGCGTACCTGGAGATGGCCGCCAACAGCATGATGAACAGCTTCGTGTGATGGAGCGCGACGTGGCTTGGTGGGACCAGGCGGTCTTCTACCAGGTCTACGTACGCTCGTTCGCCGATTCGGACGGGGACGGCGTCGGTGACCTCGAAGGCATCCGCGGCAAGCTCGGGTACCTGGAGCTGCTCGGGGTCGACGCGCTGTGGCTGACGCCGTTCTACCGCTCCCCCATGGCCGATCACGGGTACGACATCGCCGATCCGCGCGACGTCGACCCGATGTTCGGCACCCTCGGTGATTTCGACGTGCTGCTGACCGAGGCGCACAAACGCGGCATCAAGGTCACCATCGACGTCGTCCCCAACCACACCAGCAACACCCATGCCTGGTTCAAATCGGCGATGGCGGCGCCACCGGGCGGCCCGGAACGGGATCGCTACATCTTCCGGGACGGGCTCGGCCCGCGCGGCGACGAGCCGCCGAACAACTGGGTCAGCGCCTTCGGCGGCCCGGCCTGGACCCGGGTCCCGGACGGCCAGTGGTACCTGCACCTGTTCTCGCCGCAGCAGCCGGACCTGAACTGGGCCAACCACGAGGTCGCCGCGGATCTGGAGCGGACCCTGCGGTTCTGGCTGGACCACGGGGTCGACGGCTTCCGCATCGATGTCGCGCACGGCATGGCGAAACCGCCGGGCCTGCCGGACATGGACCCGCGGGTGAACGCGATGGGGCCGAGCGAGTTCTACGACCCCCGGTTCGACAACGACCGTGTCCACGAGATCCACCAGATGATCCGCAAGGTGCTCGACGAGTACCCGGGCACGATGGCCGTCGGCGAGATCTGGGTGACCGACGAGAAACGCCTCGCGCGGTACCTGCGCCCGGACGAACTGCACCTGGCGTTCAACTTCCGGCTCGTGCTCACGCATTTCGACGCGGACGCGCTGCGGACGGCCATCGAGCGGTCCCTGGCGGTGCCGAAGTCGGCCGGGGCGCCCGCCACCTGGACGCTGAGCAACCACGACGTCTGGCGGCAGGTCAGCCGGTACGGCGGCGGTGAACGCGGCGTCCGGCGCGCGCGGGCGATGGCGCTGGTCGAACTCGCGCTGCCCGGCGCGGTCTACCTGTACAACGGCGAGGAACTGGGGCTCGGCAACGTCGACCTTCCTTTGGAAGCGCTCGCGGACCCGCGTGCCAAGACCTCCGGCGCCGAGTTCGGCCGGGACGCGTCCCGGGTGCCGCTGCCCTGGGAAGGCGAACTGCCGCCGTTCGGCTTCTCGCGGAACCCGCGGCCTTGGCTGCCGATGCCCGCTTCGTGGGCCTCGGTGACCGTGGAGGCGCAGCTGGAGGATCCGGGGTCGACGCTGTCGCTGTACCGGCGGGCGATCGATATCCGTAAGTCGCACAAGGCTTTCAGCGGCGACGAGCTTGAGTGGTACGGCGCCCCGGCGGGCTGTTTCGCGTTCCGGCGGCGGGGTGGCGGGCTGGTCTGCGCGCTGAACACGTCGGCGAGCCCGATCGCGCTGCCGCCGGGTGAGGTGCTGCTGTCGAGCGTTCCCCTGGTGGACGGGAAACTGCCGCCGGACGCGGCCGCCTGGCTCGTCTGAGGCTGAAGGGGACCTTCCCCGTGCAATGAAAGGCCCCTTCATCGCAAATTTTGCGATGAAGGGGCCTTTCATTGCACGCTAGGGATCAGTTGTTGAAGCCCGGGTGCAGCTTGTACTGCGTCTGGGCGTTGAACTGGTTCTGCCGGACGAGCTTCGCCGGGAAGGTCCGCCAGTCGTTCAGGTCCAGGACGTCCAGGCCCTTCACGATGTCGGACGAGAAGATGTAGCCGTTGTACCAGTACGTCGACCACGTCCCACCGCCGACGAGCTTCTCGTTCGACAGCGGGCCCCGCTCCCAGTACGCGATCTCCTTCGGCTTCTTCGAGTCGGTGAAGTCCCACACCGAGACACCGCCCTGGTACCAGGACTGGACCATGATGTCCTTGCCCGGCACCGGGATCAGCGAACCGTTGTGCGCCACGCAGTTCTCGGTCTCGGACTGCAGCCGCGGGATCTTGTAGTAGCTGCGGAACTCCAGCTTGCGGTTGTCGCCGCGGCCGGTGATCTCGTAGATGCCGTTGGCGCCCCGGGTGGAGCCGAACTTCTCCAGGCAGGTCGCCATCCCGCCGCCGCCGAGTTCGTCGGTGAAGACGACCTTGGTGGCGTCGTTGTTGAAGGTGGCGCTGTGCCAGAACGCGAAGTTCACGTTGTCCTGGACCCGGTTGATCACCCGCGGCTTGAGCCGGTCGGAGATGTCGATCAGGACGCCGTCACCCATGCAGGCACCGGCCATCAGGTCCTTCTCCGGCAGCGCCGTCAGGTCGTGGCAACCGGTGGTCGCGGACCGGTTGGTGCCGTCCGGGTTGGGCCCGCCGGCGTTGCCGCCGTCCGGGAACAGCACCGGCGTCGCGACGAGGGCGGCCTTCGCCGGGTCCTTCACCGGGACCTTGACGATGGAGACCTTGTCGTGCGGCGGCTGGCAGTCGGGCAGGTTGGCCGCAGGCGCGTACGACGAGACGTAGATGTAGACGTCCTTGCCGCGCTTGTCCGGCACCAGGGTGTTGGTGTGCGAACCGCAGTCGGTCTCGACCGCGGCGACGTACTTCGGCGCCGCGAGGTTCGAGATGTCGAAGATCTTGATGCCTTCCCACGCCGACTTGTCCGACGCGGGCTTCGCGACGCTGTTGCACGAGTTGTCGCTGCGCGAGGAGTCGGTGGAGAGGAAGAGCAGGTCACCCGAGATCGACACGTCGTTCTGCCCGCCGGGGCAGAGGACCTGGCTGACGATCTTCGGGCGGTACGGGTTGCGGACGTCGAAGACGTTGAAGCCGTCGTACGTGCCGATGATCGCGTGCCCCTTGGTGAACGCGATGTCGGTGCCGGTCGAGTCCTTCGTGAACGGTCCCTGCTGCGGGACGTTCGCGATCGACCGGAGGTTGGGGCTGTGGACGATCTCGTCCACACCCGGGATCGTGGTCGCCGACGGCTCCGCGATGACGGCGGGCGCGGCGAACGCGCTGGAGGCCCCGAGGGCGGCGACCGCGGCCGCCGCGACGAAGACCCTGGTCAAGCGGCGTTTCAGCCCAGGCTGCAGCACGATATGGCTCTCCTTCCACCCAGCTTTACGCGAACCTTATTACTTATTTAGGCTCAGCAGATACCGACCAACGGAGGTTCTCCCGGGATGAGAAAACGTTTGACATCGGCGCTGGTCGTGGCCGCTTTCGTCGCCTCCGGCTGCACCGGCGCCGACGAGCCGGCAGCGCCCACCCAGAGCGCGCCGGTGATCGTTCCCGGCAAGCCCGGCGAGCAGGCGGCCACCGGCTCCCCCGGTCCGGTGAACCGCGATCAGCCCAACGCGGCCGACGTCGAGTACATGACGATGATGATCCCCCACCATCAGCAGGCGAAGGTGATGACCGACCTGGTGCCGGGCAAGACCGCGAACGAGCAGATCCGGGCGATCGCCGGCCGGATCTCGGTGGCGCAGGACGGCGAGGTCACGATGATGAAGACGTGGCTGGCCGATCGCGGCAAGCCGGTGCCGGGCGAGGGGCACGCGGGGCACGGCGACCACGGCGGCGGGCACGATCACGCCCTCATGCCGGGGATGGCGACCGAGGCCCAGCTGGCCGAGCTGCGCGCGGCGAGCGGCGTGGCGTTCGAAAAGCTGTTCCTCGACCTGATGATCGCGCATCACACGGGTGCGCTGACCATGGCCGAGACCCAGCTCGGCAAGGGTGTCGAGATCAAGGCGCAGGAGATGGCGCAGGAGGTGATCACCGGCCAGTCCGCCGAGATCGAACGCATGAAAACGATGCGCTCGAAGCTCTAGCCCCACGCGTCAGCTCCCCGCGTTTCGTCCTCTGAATGCGGTAGTTCGTAACGCCAACTACCGCATTCAGAGGACGAAACGCGGGAGTCAGGCGTCGCCGGAAGAGCCCAGGTCGCCGAAGCCGGAGTCCGAGTCGGCTGAATCGTTCATGGTGCCCGAGACGATCCAGGTCGCCAGCGCGGCGGCCTGGACGTACGGCGCCGCCGCCGCGGCGGCCCGTCCGGCGGCCTTGGCGCGGCCCCATTTCTCCGGGCGTTCGGCGCGTTCCGGCGCCTCCTCACCCGGCGGCCGCTCGGTCCGCCACGGGGTCTCCTCCGGCCGGACCTCGGCGAGGAAGTCCGCGGTCGGATCCTCCCCGTCCTTGCCGCTGTCGCGAGGGACACTGTCGTTCATGGGGACAGCCTGACACCGCGGGCGGCCGGAAGCCACCCGCGGCGCGCGGCGGTAAGAAACCCGTCAGAACAGCAGCGGCAGGAGCGCGTGACGGCGCTTGATGACGGCGCCGTACCGCGCGTCGATGCGCATCCACGAATCCGTCGCGGTGACCCGGACGACGTCGCCGTCGATCGACGAGTCGACGAAGCCCATCCCGGACAGCGCGAACAGGCACCGCATCTGGACCTTGATCTCCAGCTCGTTGCCGGAAACGGTGAGCACCGCCTGGTCCATCAGCGACGCGGGCGGTGTGCCGTGCGGGCCGACGTTGTCGCGGGCGAGGGTGACCCCGCGATCGGCCAGCTCCGCGATCACCGTCGCAGGCAGTTCGTCCACCAGCTGCCAGCGCCCGGGGGCGGGCAGCTCGGAATGCCACATCAGGTCACGGGCCGGGCCCGGATCCATCCGCTCACCACCCGCGACGGTCAGCGCGGCGAGCAGCTCGTTACCGGACACGGTGATGTCCGACGGCGTGATGTCGCCGGCGACGGCCCTGGTGGCGAGGACCTCGAACGGGGTCGTGCTCCACGCCTCGACGACACCGTCGCCGCGCTGCCGCAACCGCACCAGCGTGTTCTGGTCGAGCCGGACCGCCCTGGCCACGAAGGCCCCGAGCGTTTCGCGGTCGCCCGCGTCCGGGATGACGAGCTCAGGCATCAGCGAACCCCTTCTCCAGGAAGGCGCGTTCGTCCTCGGTCAGCCGCCGGGGCCGTTCGGACCCGGTGTCGAACGGCGCGAGCACCGTCTCCGCGGTGACCGCGACCTTGTCGGCCTCGGCGGGCCCGTTGTGCACCCGGTAGCCGAGGGTGAAGCTGGCGTGCTTCAAGTCCTTCAACGAGATCTCCACCCGGATGTCCTGGTCGGACACCACGATCGGCGAACGGTAATGGACGGCCAGCTTCACCACCACGATGCCCTTGGGCAGGTCGGTGAGCCCGGCCCGGACGGCGTCCCCGAAAAGCAGGGGAATCCGCGCCTCTTCGAGCAGGGTCACCAGGTTGGCGTGGTTGACGTGCCCGTAGACGTCCATATCCGACCAGCGTGGCCGGATCAGGGAAATGTACGCCACTACCTCACCGTGCTCCGGATCTGCCTCGCCGCCACCGACAGCGTCGCCAGGTCGAGTTTGCCGAACTGGCTGATCTCGTCCAGCGCGACGCGAGCCCGCTGCAACCTCGAGGCGTTCGTCTTCTCCCAGTGCGCGATCTTCTCGTCCGGGTCGGTGCCCGAATCGCTGTGCCGCAACGCGTCCAGCGTGATCGCCCGCAGTGAACCGTAGACGTCGTCCCGCAGCGCCAGCCGCGCGAGCGCGTGCCAGCGGTTGCCGCGTTCGAGACCGCTGATCGACGTCAGCATCTTGTCGATGCCGAGGTGGTCGGACAGCGCGTAGTACAGGCCCGCCGTCTCCGTCGGGGTGTGCACCGCGTCGATCCCGGCCTGCTGCTCGGCGAGCTCCGCGACGTCGGTGACGTCGAGCAGGCCGAAGGTGTGCAGCAGGAGCGCGACCCGTTCGGCGAGTTCCGCGGGGACGCCCTTCCCGATCAGCCGCTCGGTGTTCGCGTCCACCGAAGCGCACTCGACACCGCGAAGCAGCTCGTGCGCCCGCGGCGCCATCTCGCCGACGACCCGGCCGAACCGGTTGATCTCGGCGAGCGGCGCGAGGGGCTGCGGCCGGTTGGTGAGGAACCAGCGGGCGGCCCGGTCGAGCAGCCTGCGGGTCTCCAGCATCATCTCGTCCGCGACCTCGGTCGGCACGACGTTGTCCAGCGCGTCGATCTGCGCCCACAGTGAGGGCAGGTCGTAGACGTGGGTGACCACGGCGTACGCGCGGACGGCGTCGGTCGCGGTCGCGTTCATCTCCTCCATCAGGCGGAAGACGTAGGAGATCCCGGCGCCGTCGACGACCTCGTTGGCGACCATCGTCGTGATGATCTCGCGCTTCAGCGGGTGCTGGAAGATCGCGTCGCCGAACCGCTCCCGAAGCGGCTTCGGGAAGTACTCGGGCAGACGCCGCGAGAACACCTCGGAGTCCGGCAGCTCGCTCGCCAGCAGCTCGTCCTTCAGGTCGAGCTTGACGTGCGCGAGCAGCGTCGCCAGCTCCGGCGACGTGAGCCCTTCGCCCGCCTTCTCCAGCGCGCGGAACTCCGCCGAACTCGGCAGCGCTTCGAGTTTGCGGTCGAAGGCGCCCTTCGCGACCAGCGCCGCGACGAGCCGCTGGTGCACCGAGACCATCGGCCCGGCGTGCGCCCGGCTGACGCCGAGCACGGCGTTCTGCCGGTAGTTGTCGGCCAGCACCAGCTCGCCGACCTCGTCGGTCATCTGCTCCAGCAGTTCGTTGCGCTGCTCGGCGCCCAGCGATCCGGTCGAGACCAGGTGGTCCAGCAGGATCTTGATGTTGACCTCGTGGTCGGAGCAGTCGACGCCGGCGGAGTTGTCGAGCGCGTCGGTGTTGATCTTGCCGCCGGTGCGGGCGAACTCGATCCGGCCGAGCTGGGTCAGCCCCAGGTTCCCGCCCTCGCCGACCACCTTGACGCGGAGCTGGTTCCCGTTGACGCGCAAGGCGTCGTTGGCCTTGTCGCCCGCGTCCGCGTGGCTCTCGCGCTCGGCCTTGACGTAGGTGCCGATGCCGCCGTTCCACAGCAGTTCGACCGGGGACAGCAGGATCGCCTGCATGAGGTCGTTCGGCGCCAGCGAGGTGACGTCCTCGGCGAGCCCGAGCGCCTCGCGGACCTGCGGGCTCAACGGGATCGTCTTCGCCGACCGCGAGTAGATCCCGCCGCCCTCGCTGATCAGCGAGCGGTCGTAGTCCTCCCACGACGACCGCGGCAGGTCGAACAGCCGCCGCCGCTCGGCGAACGAGGTCGCCGAATCCGGGTTCGGGTCGAGGAAGATGTGCATGTGGTTGAAGGCGGCCACCAAGCGGATGTGCTCGGAGAGCAGCATGCCGTTGCCGAAGACGTCGCCCATCATGTCGCCGATGCCGACGACGGTGAAGTCCTCGGTCTGGGTGTCCTTGCCCAGCTCGCGGAAGTTGCGCTTGACGCTTTCCCACGCGCCCTTCGCGGTGATGCCCATGGCCTTGTGGTCGTAACCGACCGAGCCACCGGAGGCGAAGGCGTCACCGAGCCAGAACCGGTAGTTCGCCGAGACCTCGTTCGCGATGTCGGAGAACTTCGCCGTGCCCTTGTCGGCCGCGACCACGAGATAGCTGTCGTCGCCGTCGTGGCGGACCACGCCCGGCGCCGGGACGGTCTTGCCCTCGACGCGGTTGTCGGTCACGTCCAGCAGGCCGGAGATGAACATCCGGTAGCAGGCGATGCCCTCGTTCAGCTGGGCGTCACGGTCCAGGCCCGGGTCACCGGTGGCCGTCGGCGGGCGCTTCACGACGAAGCCGCCCTTCGCTCCGACAGGCACGATCACCGCGTTCTTGACCGCCTGCGCCTTGACCAGGCCGAGGATCTCCGTGCGGAAGTCCTCCCGTCGGTCGGACCACCTCAGGCCACCGCGCGCGACGTCGCCGAAGCGCAGGTGCACACCCTCGATCCGGGGCGAGTACACGAAGATCTCGTACTTGGGCCGCGGTTCGGGCAGCTCGGGCACCGCGCTCGGGTCGAGCTTGAGCGCCAGGTACTGGCGGGAGTTCCCGTTCTCGTCGGTGACGTGGTAGTTCGTGCGCAGCGTGGCGAGGATGACCGCCATCAGCCGCCGCAGGATCCGGTCCTCGTCGAGGCTGGTCACCTCGTCGACCAGCTTGCCGATCTCGGTGGTGAGCTGGTCGGCCTGCGAGGCGCGGACCTCTTCGCCGAGCGAGAGGTCGAAGCGGGTCTCGAACAGCCGCACCAGCGCGGTGGCGATGTCGGTGTGCGCGAGGACGGTGTTCTCGATGTACTCCTGCGAGAACGGGATCTTCGTCTGGCGCAGGTACCGCGAGTAGGCCCGCAGGATGGCCGCCTGCCGCCAGGTGAGCCCGGCGCGCAGGACGAGACCGTTGAAGCCGTCGACCTCGCAGTCGCCGCGCCAGGCGGCGTGGAAGGCGTCCTGGAAGCGGGTGCGGAGGTCGTGGTCCGCGTGGTCGAGGACCTGCGGGTCGATCAGCAGGCCGAAGTCGTAGATCCAGGACCGGCCGCCGTCCTCGCGGCGCAGTTCGTACGGTCGTTCGTCGACGACCTCGACCCCCATCCGCTGCAGGACCGGGAGCACCTGGGAGAGGGTCACCCCCTCGCCGCGCAGGTACAGCTTGAAGCGCCGCTCCCCCGCCTCGGCGTCGGCGGGCAGGTAGAACGACAGCGACAGGTCGCCCTCGTCGGTCAGCGACTCCAGGGCACGGAGGTCCGCGAGCGCTTCGAGCGCGGTGAAGTCCTCCTTGTAGCCCTCGGGGAACACCGCGGCGAACCGCTGACCCTGTTCACCCGCGGACTCCTCGCCGATCAGGCCGACCGCGACACCGCTGTCCCCGGCGCGCTCGCGGCGCTCGGCGAGGATCGCCTCGACCATCCGGTCGTCCCAGCTGCGGACGGCTTCGTTGAGCCGTTCCTGGATGCGCAGGGTGTCCGGCTCGGACCGCTGCGAGGGATCGGTGTGCACGATGAAGTGCACCTGCGCGAGCACGGTTTCCCCGATGCGCGCGCTGTACTCGAGTTGCGTGCCTTCGAGTTCTTCGAGCAGGACCTCCTGCATCGCGAGCCGCGAACGGGTCGTGTAGCGGTCACGCGGGAGGTACACGAGGCAGGAGTAGAAACGGCCGTACGGGTCGCGGCGCAGGAACAGGCGCAGCCGTCTGCGATCCGAAAGCGTGATCGCACCCGTCGTCGTCGAGTACAGCGAGTCGGTGTCGGCCGAGAAGAGGTCCGCGCGCGGCCAGTTCTGCAGCACTTCGAGCATCCGCTGCCCGGAGAAGGACTCCATCGGGAAGCCCGCGCGGTGGATGACCTCGCGGACCCGGTTGCAGACCACCGGGATGTCCAGCACGTTCTCGTGCAGGGCGGTGGTGGTGAACATGCCGAGGAAGCGGTGTTCGCCGGTGACGTTTCCCTTGTCGTCGAACGTTTTCACGCCGACGTAGTACGGGTACACCGGGCGGTGCACGGTGGACGGCGCGCTCGCCTGGGTGAGCACGAGCAGCGTCGGCGCGAGCGCGGACGCCGCCGTGTCGGGACCGGCGGTGAGGCTGCGCGCGGCCAGGCTGTCCTGGCGCAGCACGCCCAGCCCGGTGGCGAGCACCGCGCGCAGGGCGGGTTCGTCGCTGTCCGGGTGCGGGTTGTCGATCAGCTCGTAGCGGCGGTAGCCGAGGAAGGTGAAGTGCCCGTCGGCGAGCCAGCGCAGCAGCCGGGCTCCCTCGGCGACTTCGCTCGCGGCCAGCTGCGGCGGGTTCTCGTCCAGTTCGTCGGCGAGACGGCACGCCGTCTCCGCCATCTTGTCGGTGTCCTCGACGACCTCGCGCACGTCGCCCAGTACCGACGACAGCCGGTTGTCCAGCTCACGGGCGCGGTTCGGGTCGGTCACCAGGTCGATCTCGATGTACATCCACGACTCGGCCGCGGAGTTCGACGGCGGATCGGCCGGGTCGGCGTCCGGGTGGACCTCCAGCAGTTCGCCGGTGAGGTCGCGGCTGACCACGACGATCGGGTGCACGATGCGCTGCACCTGCACCCCGTCCCGCGCGAACTCGGCCGCGACGGAGTCCACCAGGTAGGGCATGTCGTCCGTGACGACCTGCACGACGGTGGCCTCACGCGTCCAGCCGTCTTCGGGGCCCGTCGGGTTCAGCAGCCGCACCGCGGGGCGGCCGGGCATCCGGTCCTTCGCCAGCTGCAGGTGCGAACGGACGGCGCCGACGAGGTCGACCGGGTCGTCACCGAGAATCTCTTCGGCCGGGATGTGCCGGTAGTACAGGCGGATCAGGTCGCCGATCTCCGGGGCGTACGCCGCGGCGGCGTCGATCAGGTCGTCCCGGATCTGCTCCGGGTTCACCGACCGGCGCCGGGCGCCGTCCTCGATGCCGACATCTTTTCCGGGCAGGGACGAGACTCCCGTCGAGCTCATTTGAGGCAACTCTCCACAGTAGCGAGATTGACACCGCGACCGGCACGACTCTGTACCGGCCCAGACCCAACCTACAGCGCCGGACTGGCGGCTCCACAAGGCCGGGTCATTCCCGGCCGTCGAAGATTTCCCTGCTCAGATACCGGAATCGCCGTGATCGGTTCAGCTACTCGCCGGTCACATCGGCGGTCTGTCCGGACCTTCACGCGAACCGCCGCACCGGGGGTGACCAGCACCCATTGCCGCACGCGGAAACGACCGGCGGCGTCACCCGGCTTGCTGAATCGTTCCAGTCCCGTCCGACGGTCACCGCGGCGAAGCAAGGGACCTTTGCTGTCGTCCGGTCAGTCGCTCCCGTTGGTGCGGTGCCGGTCGTGACCGTTGACCGGACGCTTTCCCGAGTCCTGCGAGCCGAGTTGTTTCACGAGCGCGGCGGCGCTCGCCGTCCCCGCCTGATGCTCGGCGAGCGCGCGGGCGAGCAGATCGGCCAGACCAGCGTCCGGCGGCGGCTCCTCCTCCGCGATCGCACGGGCGTAGCTCTCCGGGAACGGGGTGACCGGCCGCCAGGAGCCGGTGTCGGTGAGCGGGTCCAGCGCGGGCGGCATCCGCAGGCGCGGCAGCCACGGATCCGCGACCTCTTCCTTGGCGCCCGGCCTGCCGCCGCCGTTCTGCGGCGGTGCCGGATCCTCCCGAGGCGGCGGCGCGAGCGGGACAGCGGGTTCGGTGTACTCGGCCGGGGGCTGTTCCCGGTGGGCGCGTTCCTCGGCGACGGGCTCGGGATGCACGGGATCCGCGGTGTCCGCGCGACGGCGCCCACGCCCCCCGCCGGTGCTGGAGATGCCGAGCCGGTCCAGCACCGATTTCGCCGCCACGGAACCGTGTTCGGCGTCGTGCCTGGTCTTGCGCGACGCAGGCGCGGCGGACCGGCGGACACGTTCTTCGGCCGCCCACTCGTCGCTCTCCCACAACGGGGCGGCGGTGCCCGGCGGACGTGGCGGCTCGGCCTCGGCGGTCATCCGCTGCCGGGGTTCGGCCGCGGGTTCGGGAGCGAGAAGCAGTTCCGGGACAACGGGTTCCGGGACCGGTACGGGCACCGGTTCCTCATACCGGACAGGTACTTCGGGCTGCTGCCGGACGACCGGGGTCGGGGTGTCCAGACGGGCGACCGCGGGGTCCTGAGGCGCGACCTCGTGAGCCGCGGGGGTTTCGCGGACCGCGGGCTCCTCCCGGCGGCGTCGTCCCGGACTCGGCGCCGGCTCGGGACGCGGTGCGGGCTCCGGTTTCGGCGGCGGCATGAGCTTCGGCGCGGCGGGTTCGGCCTTGGGTTCGAATCTGATGGCCGGTTTCTTCGGCACCCGGCGGCGCCAGTCGCTGTCGGACGCCGCGGCTTCCCGCGCCGGCTCCGGACGGGACGGCGGCTTGAGTACCGGCGCTTCGACCTTCTCCTCCACGACCTGCGGCACAGGGGGCTCCGCCGGCCGTGGGGGTGCGACGGGACGCGGAGGCTCGACCGGCGCGTGCCGCACCGGCGCGGGTTCCGGCTGCCTGCTCTGCCGCACGGGGCGAGGCTGCTCGCGGCGAACCGGCGGCTCGGCGGCGGCCCGCTTCGAGGGTGCCGCGTCGATCGCCGCCATCACCGCGGTCACCTCGGCCGCCTCCGGTGCGGGAACCGGTGCCGGTGCCGGAGCCGAGGCAGGGGTGGAAACCGGGGCGGCGGACGGCCGCGTGGCGACGGTCCGTAAGACGTCGTCGAGGTCGACGGCGGCGTTCTCGGCCGCGCCGAACTCACCGACCAGCACGTTGCACGCCTGCCTGCGGGCACGGGCGTGCAGATGCTCGGCGGCCCGCGAACGGTGCAGGCAGCCGATGGCCTCCTCGGCCCGGCCGAGCCGTTCCTCGATCTGCGCGAGCTCCAGCCACAGCCGTGCCGTGACGGCGTGGAGGTTGTGGTCCTCGGTACCGGCGACCGACTCACGGACGAGCATGCCCGCGGCCTCCCCCGATCCCGCGGGCAGCAGGACGCGGGTGGCCACCGCCAGCCGCAGCCACGCGGCGGGCGCGACCCCGGCGGCCCGGACGGGCGCGTCGAGGATCGGTTGCGCGACCTCCATCGCCATTTCCGTGTCGCCCCGGTCCAGCAACGTGCAGACGAGTTGCAGGATCAGCCTGACCCGGACGAGACCTCCGTCGTCGTCGGGGTTTCCGAGCTTTTCCAGCATGCCCAGCCCGGTCCGCGCGGCATCGGCGGCCGACGTCAGATCGCCGTGCCTGCGACGGTGCGCCGACACCCCGACCCGCAGCAGCGCGCGGATCAGCAGCTGCGAATCCGCCGCCATCGAGCCGTCGCCGAGCACGAGCTTGTCCGCCTCGGCGAGCACCCGGTCCAGTTCCGCCTTGCGGCCGAACTGCGCCAAGCAGCCGACGAGGTGGCACAACGCCTCGGCCCGGTGCGCCGGTGAGACCGCGGGGTCCGCCAGCAGTGGACGCAGGGCGGCCAGGCCGGTCAGCGGGATGCCGACGCTGCGCGCGCAGACCGCCAGGTCGATCCTCAGTCGGGCGGCGATGTCGCCGTAGCCCGCGTGTTCGGCGGCGCGCAGGGCGGCCACCGCCCGGCCGACCGTCCGGGGACGGCCACCGAGCCGCACCCGAGCGGTCACCACGAGACTCTCCGCGCGGATCCACTGCTCGTCGGCACCGGCGGCCTCGGCGAGCGCGGCCGCGCGCTCCCCGAGGACCAGGGCGAGTTCGGGCGCCCTCAGGTGCAGGGCGTCCGCACGCTCGATCAACCTGCCGACAGCGGACAGGGTTCCCCCGGTGGCAGCCGTCCGCCCACCCACCATGGTGGTGGGCGAGCCCGGCCGTTGGCGCTTGCTGGCTTCCACGGGGAACCCCCGGCCCTCAGTCGCGGGTCAGCTTGCGATGGGTGACGCGGTGCGGACGAGCCGCCTCGGCGCCGAGACGTTCGACCTTGTTCTTCTCGTAGCCCTCGAAGTTACCTTCGAACCAGAACCATTGCGAGGGGTTCTCGTCGGTGCCTTCCCAGGCGAGGATGTGCGTGGCGACCCGGTCGAGGAACCACCGGTCGTGCGAGATGACCACGGCGCAGCCGGGGAACTGCTCGAGAGCGTTCTCCAGCGAGCTCAGGGTCTCGACGTCCAGGTCGTTCGTCGGCTCGTCGAGCAGGATCAGGTTCCCGCCCTGCTTGAGGGTCAGCGCCAGGTTCAGCCGGTTGCGCTCACCACCGGAGAGCACGCCCGCCGGCTTCTGCTGGTCCGGCCCCTTGAAACCGAACGCGCTGACGTAGGCACGCGAGGGCATTTCGGTCTGCCCGACGTGGATGTAGTCCAGCTTGTCCGAAACCACCTCCCATACCGTCTTCTTCGGGTCGATCCCGCCGCGGTTCTGGTCCACATAGGACAGTTTGACCGTCTCGCCGATCTTGACCCGGCCGTCGTCCGGCTCCTCGAGCCCGACGATCGTCTTGAACAGGGTCGTCTTGCCGACACCGTTCGGCCCGATCACGCCGACGATGCCGTTGCGCGGCAGGTCGAACGACAGCCCGTCGATCAGCACGCGGTCGTCGAAACCCTTGCGCAGCTTCTCGACCTCGACGACCACGCTGCCCAGCCGGGGCCCCGGCGGGATCTGGATCTCTTCGAAGTCGAGCTTGCGGTGCTTGTCCGCCTCCGCGGCCATCTCCTCGTAGCGGTCCAGCCGGGACCGCGACTTGGTCTGGCGCGCCTTGGCGTTGGACCGGACCCATTCGAGCTCGGACTTCAGCCGCTTGGCGAGCTTGGCGTCCTTCTTGCCCTGGACTTCGAGGCGCTCGCGCTTCTTCTCCAGGTACGTCGAGTAGTTACCCTCGTAGCCGACGACGCGGCCGCGGTCGAGCTCCATGATCCACTGCGCGACGTTGTCCAGGAAGTACCGGTCGTGGGTGACCGCGAGGACGGCGCCGGCGTAGTTCGCGAGGAACTGTTCCAGCCACAGCACGCTTTCGGCGTCCAGATGGTTGGTGGGCTCGTCGAGGAGGAGCAGGTCGGGTGCGGACAGGAGCAGCTTGCACAGCGCGACCCGGCGGCGCTCACCACCGGAGAGGTGGGTGACCGGCTCGTCCGGCGGCGGGCAGCGCAGGGCGTCCATCGCCTGCTCGACCGTGGAGTCGATCTCCCACGCGTCGGCGTGGTCGAGCTCCTCCTGGAGCTTGCCCATCTCCTCCATCAGCTCGTCGCTGTAGTCGGTCGCCATCAGCTCGGCGACCTCGTTGAAGCGGTTGAGCTTGACCTTGATGTCGCCAAGGCCCTCTTCGACGTTCTCGCGGACGGTCTTTTCCTCGTTGAGCTCCGGCTCCTGCATGAGGATGCCGACGCTGGCGCCAGGCTGGAGGAAGGCTTCGCCGTTGCTGGCCTGCTCGATCCCCGCCATGATCTTCAGAACGGTGGATTTACCCGCGCCGTTCGGCCCCACCACGCCGATCTTGGCGCCGGGGTAGAACGCGGTGCTGACGTCGTCGAGGATGACCTTGTCCCCGACGGTCTTGCGCACCTTCTTCATGGTGTAGATGAACTCGGCCATACAAGCGATCGTAGAGCGAGCCGATCGGGACCTTGACGGCGGTCACCACCGAACTACCGACAGTCAGCCCGACATCACTGAGCGAGCATCGGGACTTCCCGCCACGGGCGCGTCCTCCAGCGCGGTGACCATGGGATTCCCGGCAGGCGGCCGCGACAACGGGATCGCCCGGGGCCGATCACGCCCGGCCCGCTGGATCTCCGCCGAACACCGCGCGAGATTGGGCCCGATCGAGAAGGCCTCAAGCTCAGGTAGACCGAGAGGTGCCGGGATCTCCTCGGCGGTCTCGGCGCCGCGCAGCCGCCCGGCCACGATCACCGGATCGCCCTTGCTCAGGCACGCGAACGCCGCCATCGCCAGCTTCCGCCAGCAGGTGACCTTGACCGCGAGCTGCCGTCCCTCGCCCCACTCCCCTCTTTCCTTGTCGTACCGGCGTTCGACACTCCGCAAGCCGAACGACACGACGTCGTGCCCGTGCACGCGTTCCGGATGGTGGACCGGTTCGCTGGTCAGGTTGCCGATCATGGTCACCCACGTCTCGCCCATCGCCATCACACTCGCCTTTCTCCTCGATCCGGGCCGTTCCCGGTGTCTTCCCTTGATCACAGACTGCCTCGGATCAAAGGGCGGAAAAGGGCGCGAACGGGATCTGTGGACAACTCCGGGTGTTGTGGGCTTCCTGTGGACAACTCCGGCCGGAACGCCGGGCGATACCGGCCGGTTGTGCTACGAGTTCTTCCCCGGCCCGCGGCCCTGATCCGCGAGGTTCTTCAGCATCGCGTTGTAGGCGTTCAGATCCGCGTCACCCGAGGCGTCCTCGCGGCGGTCACGGCGCCGGGCCTCCCGCTCGTCCTGCCGAGCCCACTGCACCAGCAACGCGACGAGCACCAGCAGCACCGGCAGTTCGCCGGACGCCCACGCGATCCCGCCGCCGAGCCGCTGATCGGTCAGCAGATCGGTGACCCACGGCAGTTTGAGCCCGCGGTAGAAGTCCTGGCCGAGCACGGTCTGCATGCTCATCAGCGCGATCCCGAAGAACGCGTGGAACGGCATGGCGGCGAACATCATCCCCAGCCGTCCCAGCGGCGGCATCCGGCGTGGCGCCGGGTCGACACCGATCACCGGCCAGTAGAAGACGTACCCGGCGAGCAGGAAGTGCGCGTTCATCGCCAGATGCGCCCAGTGATAGTTCAGCGCGGAGTCGAACAGGCCCGAGAAGTACAGGCCGTAGAAGGAGCCGACGAACAGCAGCAGCGCGACGATCGGATGCGTCAGGAACCGCGAAAGCGGCGAGTGCACGAAGGCGAGCACCCATTCACGCGGTCCGGGCGGGGCGTCCTTGCCCGCCGTGGGCAGCGCGCGCAGCGCGAGCGTCACGGGCCCGCCGAGCACGAACAGCACCGGCGCCACCATGGACAGCAGCATGTGGTTGCCCATGTGCACGCTGAACATCGCGGGCGCGTACCGCCCGATACCGGACGACGTCGCCATCAGCAGCACGAAACAGCCCGCGAGCCACGCGACGACCCGGCCGGTGGCCCAGGTGTCGCCGCGGCGCCGCAGCCGACGGACACCGGCGAGGTACAGCCCGGCGAGAACGAGCGCGAGGGTGCCGTAGACGAGGTCGAACCGCCAGTCCGTGAGCAGCCTGAACACCGTCGGCGGACCGTAGAGGTCGTAGCCGATCAGCAGTTCCGTGGTCGAGGGCTGGGTGAACGATTCCTGCGGCGGCGGGGTCTTCGCGAGCCCGGTGGCGATGCCGATCGTGATGAACATGATCAGCACCTCGACCGCGGCGAGCCGCAGCAACTGACCGCCGCCGGCGCCGTTGACCAGCCCCGCGACGCCCTTCTGCCGCTGCTGGTGCCCGAAGACGCCGAGCAGCAGCAGCGCGACGATCTTCGCGACCACCAGCAGGCCGTAGTCGGTGGTGAACAGGTCGGCGATCCTGATCCGCACGAGCGCGTTGACGATGCCGGAGACCGCCATCACGACCCAGCAGACCAGCGCCAGCTTGGAGAACCGGGTCGCGGCGAGCTTGAGGTTCTCGCCGCGGCGCCAGCCGAGCGCGAGCAGCGCCACCAGGCCACCGACCCACAGCGCGGCGGCGACCAGGTGGTACAGCAGGCTGTTGGTCGCCATGTCGTGCGAGCCGCCGCTCGCGGAATGCCCGGTGACCGCGACCGGGATCAGGCCGCCGACGGACAGGAAGAAGACCACCGTCGTCCAGCCCCAGGTCAAGGCGAGACGGCAGCCGAGCGCGACCAGCAACGCGATCAACGCGGTGAACAGCCAGGCCTTGGGCTGCTCGATGGCGTCCACGAGGTCGATCAGCACCTGCGGCGAGAGCACCTCGGTGAACGGGCGCCCCGCGCCGTCGGCCGCGGAGAAGAAGATCGACGCGGCGGCCGCGAAGAACCAGACCCAGGCGGCGACGCCCGCGACGCGGATGGCCGCGTAGCCGTCCGCCGCGAGCGTGCCGGACTTTTGCGGCGGGACGAGGAACGCGGCGAGCAGCAGCGAACCCACGCACAGCACCGAAGCCGCCTCGGCCAGCACCCGGACGACGGTGATGCCGTACCGCGTCACCAGTCCCGGATCCGGCAAACCGGCGATGACGTAACCGGCGCCACCGGTCAGCGCGACCAGGCCGACGGCGACCACCGCGGCCAGGAGCGCCCCGATCGACACCAGCGGCAGTACACCGGCCTTCCGTGCGGGTGCGGCCGGTTTCGTCTCGGGGTCTGAAGGCACGTCACGAGGGTAAGCCGGACGCGGAACGGGCAAGATGGCGGCGTGCGGATCATCCTGCTGAGGCACGCCGAATCGCTCGGCAACGTCGACGAACTCGCCTACACCCGGATTCCCGACCACGCCCTCCCGCTCACCGACGACGGCCGCGAACAGGCCAGGCGGGCGGGCCCGGAAATCGAGGAGGTCCTCGGCGGGCAGCGGCCCGCGGTCTACGTCAGCCCGTATCTGCGGACGCGGGAAACGTTGCGGCTGCTGGACATCCGGGACTCCTGCGAGCGGATCACGCAGGAGCCGAGGCTGCGGGAACAGGACTGGGGCAACCTCCAGGACCCGCAGGAGCAGGAGGTCCAGAAGCAGCGCCGCCACGAGTTCGGGCACTTCTTCTACCGGCTCCCGTTCGGCGAGTCCGGGGCGGACGTCGACGACCGGGTCGCGGCGTTCCTCAGCGAACTGGCGGCCTGCGGCGAAGATCACCCCGAAACCGTGCTGATCGTCTCGCACGGCCTGACCATCCGGTTGCTGTGCCGCCGGCTCTTCGGCTGGAGCATCGAACTGTTCGAGTCCCTGTCCAACCCGACGACCTGCGAATACCGCGTCGTCGAGCGGGTGGGCGACAAGTGGACGCTGGACCGCCCGTTCCGCCAGTGGCGTGACTCACCCGACGGGGAGACGCAGGACTGACGGGGCGAGTAGCACCACCCGGGTCCCCAGCCCCGGTCTCGATTCGATCCGCGCGAACCCGCCGACTTCCGCCATCCGCGCGATGATCGAGTTCTCGAGACCGAAGCCGCGCCGCCGGTCGCCGACGTCGAAACCCGCGCCGTGATCGCGCACCGTCAGGGAAACCCCGCCGCCGATCTGTTCGACGCTGACGACGGCGCGCCTGGTCCCGGAGTGCTTGAGCGCGTTGCGCAAGGCCTCCCTTGCCGAGTCGTGCAGGGCCATGGCCGTTTCCTGCGCGAGCTCCGGAGCGCAGTCGTCCTGGACGACGACCTCGGCGCGCAGGCCTTCCGCGGCCATTTCGGCGGCGAGCAGCCGGAGACGCTGGTGCAGCCCGACCTGCTCGGCGGGTTCGTGTTCGAGGCTGATCCGGATGCGCATCGCCTGGGCGCGGGCGGTGCGACGGAGCCTGTCGAGGCTGGCGGCCGGGTCGAGTTCGTCGGCGGGCGCGGGGATCGCGAACGACTCCATCACCTGCAGGACGGTGTCATGGACGTCGCGGCGGTGCCGTTCGCGTTCCGCCTCACGGCCCTGCTGTTCCCCGAAGCCGAGCGCGAACCGCATCGACGCGCCGACCAGGCCGACCAGCGCGAGCGCCGCCACCAGCGCGGTCGCGAGGGTGAGGAAGAGGCCGAGCGAGGAACCCGGGTCCAGCACGGTGTGCGGCGCCACCGCGGCCGCGATGACCAGCGCCCCCGCCGGCGCGCCGCGCAGCAGTGTCCAGATCATCACCGTCCCCATCAGATGGGTCCAGGTGATCGACGTGATCACGACGTCCTGCGCGATCAGGTTGGCCCCCAGGACGAAGAGGACGGCGACCGCGGCGTCGGCCACCGGCACCAGCCGCGTACCGGCCGGGGACCAGCGGAAGATCCAGGCCGCTTCGGCGACGTTCGGCAGCAGGTGCAGCAGCGCGAACGTCCACAGCACCGAGGATCCGGTGAGCCCCGCCGTCCACAGCGCCTGCGCCAGCATCACCAGCCGGAACACCACCGGGACCAGCACGAGCCGGGGCAACGTGGTCTGCACCAGCCGCGCCGGGATCCCCCTGCCGCCCCCGAGCATCAGCACCCTCACGCCGCTCCTCCCCCGGATCAGCCGCCCTGAAACTGCGACCAGGTCGCATTCATTTCAGTTTACCGAGCAGCTTGCCCGCGTCCTGGCGAGGATGTCAACGGGCGATCGGTTCGGCGACCTCCTCCCGTTTCCGCGCCCGCGCCGCGGCCACCGCCGACGGCACGATCAGCGCGGCGGTCAGTCCGACGAACAGGAACGACACCGAAAGCGACGTCACCTGCGCGATCCCGCCGATCAGCGGTGGCCCGGCGAGGAAGCCGGTGTAGGCGATCGCGGTGACGAAGGCCAGTTCCCGCTCGCCCCCGGTGCCGTCGGCGCGCTTGCCCGACGCCCCGGCGAGGCTCAACGCGATCGGGAAGGCCGCGGCCAGCCCGGCACCGGCCAGCGCGAAGCCGACGAACCCGAACATCGGAACGGGTGCCAGCGCGGCGAGCACGAGCCCGGCCGCGGCGATCCCGGCGCCCACCGCCAGCGCACGGGTGGCGCCGAAGCGGTTCTGCAGCCAGGCGCCTGCGAGCCTGGCGAGCGCCATGGACAGGGCGAATCCCGAGTAGGCGAAGGCCGCGGCGCCGTCACCGACCCCGTGCACGGACGTCATCAGCAGGGCGGACCAGTCCGAGCTCGCACCCTCCGCGATCGCCGAGAACAGCGCGATCGCGGCGAGCAGCCAGAGGACGGGGCGCTTGATCGGCGGCACCCGCGGCTTCTCGACGGGCTCGGAGTGCTCGGGCCGCGCGCCGGGCACCGCCACGATGACGACGGCGAGGACGACGAGCGCGGCCAGCGCGGCGACGGTGAGATGGCGCCCCGGCGACCACTGGTGCGACGCGGCGAATCCGGCGGCGACGGAGCCCGCCAGCGCGCCGAAGCTGAACCCGGCGTGCAGGACCGGCATGATCGCCCGCCCGGACCGGCGTTCCACCTCGACGCCCGCGACGTTCATCGCGACGTCCAGCGCGCCGACGCTCGCGCCGAGGACGAACAACGCCCCGGCCAGCAGGGCGACCGACGTCGAGAACCCGATCATCGGCAACGCGGCGCAGGCGACGACCGTGCTGCCGGCGACCACCGCGCGGGCCCCGTGCCGCTCGATCAGCCGCCCGGAGACCGACGCCGCGATCAGCATGCCGACGCTGGCCCCCAGCAGGGCCAGGCCGAAGACGCCGGGTGAGGCGTTCACTCTTTCCGACAACGCCGGAGTCCGCGGCGCCCAGGAGCCGAGCGCGGCCCCATTGAGCGCGAACACGACGAAAACGGCCGTACGGTCACGCATAAACCCCAGTCTCCTTCCGCTTCCTGTTCCCCCAGAATGACTTAAGCGCTTCAGAAAGTCCACCGGCACCGACCGGGACTAGACTGCGCCGGTGACCAGCACGCGACGGCGAAGGCCGACGTTGGACGATGTCGCCGACGCCGTCGGGGTGTCGCGGGCGACCGTCTCCAACGCCTACAACCGGCCCGATCAGCTGTCCGCCCAGCTGCGGGAAGAGGTCCTTCGCGCGGCCAAGAAGATCGGGTACGCGGGACCGAACCCGACCGCGCGCAGCCTGGCCACCAGCCGCACCGGCGCGATCGCCGTCCTGCTCGACACGAACCTCTCGACGGCGTTCTCGGATCCCGCGCTGTCGGTCACCCTCGACGCGCTCTCGACCGTCGTCGACCCCGAAGGCCACGCCTTGCTGCTACTTCCCGGCGACGGGGAGAGCGGCGGCCCGCGCGCCGAGCGGATCCTGACCGCGCAGGCCGACATCGCGGTGGCGTATTCGCTCGCCGACGGCGCGCCGGCGCTGACCGCGGTCCGGGATCGCGGCCTGCCGCTGGTGGTGATCGACCAGCCGCATATCCGGGGTTCGGCCAGGATCGGGGTGGCGGACCGGGCGGGGGCGGCCGCGGCGGCCCGGCACCTGCTGGAACTCGGGCACCGGCGGATCGGGATCTTCTCGGCGCAGTGCCTCTCGGCGCCGCGCGGCGGCGAACTGAGCGCGGCGGAGGCCGGGAACAGCCGGTTCCACGACAACCGCGAGCGGATGGCCGGCTACCTGGAGACGCTGGCCGAGGCGGGTGTCCCGGCGGCGGACGTGCCGATCTGGGAGGCGTCCGGCCTGTCGGTCGAAGGCGCGCTTCCGAGCGCTTTCGGCCTGCTGGACCGGCACCCGCGGCCGACGGCGCTGCTGTGCATGTCGGATCTGCTGGCGCTCGCGGCGATCTCGGCGGCGAGACACCTCGGCCTGTCGGTCCCGGGTGATCTTTCCGTCGTGGGTTTCGACGACGTCCCGCCCGCGCGCTGGTCCGAACCACCGCTGACGACCGTCCGGCAGGACCTCGCCGCCAAGGGGCGGGCGGCCGGCGAACTGGTACTGAGCCTGCTGCGCGGGGAGAAGGCACCCGCTCCCACCGAGGTGCCCGCCGAACTGGTCGTCCGGGATTCCACCGCGCCCGCCTAGCAGCCGGTTCAGGCACGCGCAAGGCGGCCCCGGCGATGTGTGGACAACTCGCCCCGATCGAGCGGCGCACAACTACTTATCCACAGAAGTAGAAATGCGGGCAGACAAACCCTTCCCCCCGCGCCATCGTGGAATCACACATTCACCGACGGCCATCGAGCCGCCGATCCACGGGGGGAGAACCCAGTCATGCAACGACGTTTGACGAACCTGCGCGCCCGCCTCCCGCAGGTGCTCCTGCTGGCCGTGTTCGGCCTGCTGACCAGTACCGGAGTCGCGAGCGCCGCCGCCGAACCGCCCGCGCCCGCCTGCCAGAAGGGCGAGTTCTGCGTCTGGGGCGAAGAATCCTTCAGCGGCGCCGTGCACAAATTCGACCTGCGCACCTCGAATCCCGAGGAATGCATTCCGCTACCCGAAGGATTCGACGGACATTCGTTCGTCAACCGGCTGAGCCGGGACGTGACGATTTACCAGAGTGAGGAGTGCACGACCGAAGGAGATTTCATCACCTATCCGGGTGGCGGCACCTACGTACCCCAGGGCCCGTTCGTGATCCGCGCCCTCAAGATCTGGGACTGACCACCCCGGCGGTTCGCGCCGGTCGCTCGCGGAAGAGTCGACTCGCGACCTGCGCGAACCCAGGGGCCGCTCCCCCGAAGCGGCCCCGGCCCGTGAGCGCGTCACCCCGCGTCGTGACGCGCTCACGGGCGTTCCAAAAAACGGTGGGCTCGACCTGAAACGATCTGGCGGTGTCGAACGATCGACAGGTTGGCGACGGCTAAGCTGCCGATGCTGGGCGACACCCAACGTCGCCGACGTCGGCCCTCGTAGCTCAGCTGGATAGAGCAAGAGCCTTCTAATCTCTAGGTCGCAGGTTCAAGTCCTGCCGGGGGCACGCCGCCACAGGGGAGCCCCTGGTCACGCAAGTGGCCAGGGGTCCTCCTCATCTACACGAAATCTGCACGAATCACCCACCTGGCAGTTCCACGGTCAAAGTCCGCCGAGGTCGCCCGGTCGAGTGCCAGTAATTCACCGATGCGGCGGCGCGGCCCGGAGAGTGCGCGGACACGCGGTCAGCCGAGGCCGTTCATGGTGTTGTTGATCGTGACGACCAAAACGCTCCCGGTACCGGGCACCATCACCACGTCACCGTCCCCGCTCGCATACGTCACCACCCGCCCGCCCTCGTCGGCGAGGTCGATCACGGTGATCGGCGAACTGCGCACTCTTCCGTCGTTACCGCGGCGCGCGCTGTAGAGCTGGTGCACCGCCTGCCGAGGCCGGGCGAGCACCTCCGCCAGGTGATCACGGTCTCGAGTATCCACCGGCTCGGCCAGCGGATCGGACCGGTCGTGTTCGGGGTCGTCGTAGAACTCCCTCGGCATACTGACCGCCCGCACCGGCGCTCCTGGCACCTCCGGCAGCGTCTCCACCAGTGCGGTGGCGTGCCATCGATCCTCGATCGGCGCGAGGGCGACGACCTGATCGTCGACGACCGCCCGCAGCGCGTACCCGTCGTGGGAGGCGATCAGGATCGAACAGCTCTTGCCGTCCTCGAACACCGTGAACGAGTAGTACTCACGATCAGCCTGTGCCAGTGCCGTAAGAGTGCCGCGCCACATCGGGTTCAGCCGGCCGTTGCGCGCCAGCCCCAAGGTCTCCAGGGACCTGAGGGCGCGATTCTCCAGTGTTCCGCGGGCGTCGGCGGTGCTCCAGTAATGCAAGTTCGTACCGAAAGCCGGAGGCAGCTCCGCGCCGGTATCGATCATGTTCCACGCGGACAGGAACAGCATTTTCGGGACGACGATGGGACGGTCAAGGACAACCACGCTAAGCACACTCCGAAGTGAACCGACCGAATACGGGACATACCCCAGTCAGGCGGGGACCGGTAAAGGGGTTAGGCGCCGATCGTCGGCGGAGCCGGAGGCAACCCGGTCACCGGATCGACGGACTTCTTGTCCTCATCGGTGAACAACGTGTCCTCGTCCTGAACGTATTTCCTTTGGCGTTCCTTGTCTTCTTCCTTCGCACCGCGCGCCGGCCCCGGGGCGATCCCGGCAGGGCCGCCCGCCAGGCGACCGCTACCGCCACGGCTCGCACCGGCACCACCGCGCCCGGACTCTTCGGCGAGGCCACGCGCACCGGTTTGGCGGCCGCCGCCGGGCACCCCGCCGACCTCGCGCGGCTTCCCGGCAGCACCCAGTCCACCGGCGGCACCCGATCCACCGGGACCGCCGACCAGATTCACCCCACCCGCCGTCGGGCCGCTGCCCGGGGCAGGAACGCCAGGAATCGGAGTATTAGGCAGTGTCAGTCCAGTACGCGGGTCGAGCGGGGTGTAGCCCGCTGCCGTCGTCCCGTCGTTGACATGGCTTCCACTGGTGGCAGGCACGTTCACCGAACCAGGACCGCTCACTGAGCCAGAGCCGGCATGTCCAGGACCGGCAACCGGACCTGGAGGCGGCGCGCCACCCACCATGGGCGTAACCGGATGCCCACCCGACCTTGCCGGGTGATCGCCACCGGTGTCACTACGTACGCCGAAGCCTCGCACAGGCGCCGAATCGCCCGTCGACGAGGAACCGAACTCCGGGACCATCTCCCCGTAATCGGCCCGCAAGCCCTGCCCTTGACTATCGACATGCGCGGCATAGGAATTGTAGATGCCGAGATTCCTCTGTGCTTTGGCGTTGTACTCGTTGATCGCTCGCTCGGTATCGGTGTCCCAAGGGGAGGCCACATCGAAGAATCCCTTGTCCGGAGGGTCACCCATCGGCTCCATCGAGCCCTTGGCGCGGTTGAACCCGTGCGCGGAATCAGCGACATTGTCGCCGTTGGCGTTCAAGGCCGATCCCGCGGAATCCACCACCGTTGTGAACGCTTTCGTGCGTACACGCGCCCCCTCGGCCGCTTTACCCGTCCACGCGGGCTCCAAGTTGTTGAGCATGTTCGACAGCTTCGCCGCGACCTGGCTGTGCTTGTTCGACGCGAGGTGCGCGGTATCGCTGTTCTGAAACCAGCTCGAACTGTCCCCGGCCTGCACGAGCCTGACCACTTCGGGAACAGGCATCGCCTGGGCGCCGACATTCCCGCTCAGGACGTCACCCGCCCACTCAACGGCTTCCTTGGCGGTGCGCACGACCGCGGTGCCGATCTTCTCCGCCTCATTCGCCAGGGCTCTCGCGGCGCGCCCCAGTTGATCACAGGGAAACATGCTCACGCACCCGCCTTGGCCTTCAGCGTCGCGGTCACCGTACCCGCGGCGTCCGCGGCGATGCCGCACGGATCCACGACGCCCTGCTTCGCGGATCCGAGGACTACAGCGACATCGACGGCGAACTCGTCGGCGAGTCCGACCGTCACGACACACAGATCCTTCGGTGTCTGACCTGGACTGCCCGCGTGTGCCACCGCCGGAAAACCTTGGACGTCGGCGATCGGCCTCCACACGCCCGACTGCGGTTTGGTGTTCTGGTACACCCCGCTCAAACCGGTCTTCGCCACAGTGGCGTATCCGACGTTGAGCTGAGAGCCCCTGTCCAGGTTGGCCCAGGTGCACGCAGGCCCCACCGCTGCCAGGTCATCCCGGCTTTGCTTCAGAGGCGCGCCGAGAATCGGGCGCACCTGCTCAGGCGTCAACGCGTCCACGCAAGGATCACCCGACAGCACAGTCGCCGACAGCGGGTTGGCGACCTTGGGCGCACCGGCGAACGGCAACCCCGCGGCCGCCGAGGATGAAGGACGTGCGGATGTCCCAGGAGTCGGCGGATTCGGGCTGTCAGTCGTTTTCCCGGTACACGCTGACATCGCCGCAGCGAGCGCCACGACGACACCGACGGCAACGTGACGGCTGATCATCCGGCTGATCCTCCTTCGCTCGAACCGTGACGATTCGAACCCGGCTGTTGTGACGCCTTGTCTTTGATGCTTTCGGTCGCGATGTGCTCCTGGCCTTGCGTCTTCGCAAATGCCTCTTCGATCTTGCCGATCAGCTCGACCAGATACTCGATTTCAGTATCGATATGCGCGACGCCATGGTCGAAAACACCCGATCCGCTGGCCAACCGCGCGTTATAGGCGACGCTCGCGGGATCCTTCGCGGGTGGTTGAACCGCCTTGAGCTTCTGGACATCTATCTTCAAGGTTCGGAGCTCTTCAAGAGCCTCTTTCGCTTGCCCGAGCATGTCACCCGCCGCAGCGGCGTCCAGCGTGTAGCCCCCGCGGGCGTAGGTGCCGGGGCCCGACGCGGCCGCCCCGTGGTCAACGGTTCTCTCGTACTCGCGACCTGACTCCGCGATCGCGAAGTCCGTCCCCATCAGCCACTGGCCGACCCTGTCCTCTGTCACGGCTGCTCGTGTCCCCTCGTGCACTACCCCTCAACCGATCAGCGCGACTGATCAATGGTGATCGGCTGGACCGATCAGCCGCACCGATTACCGTAGCGGATCAATCACCCTAAGTGGAGACGCGTCAAGACGAAGTCGTTGACAAGAAAGAGGCAGCCGCATCCAAACAAGTCGAAACACATCGCGACACCAAGTGTCATTCGCAGAGAAATAGCAGGTCAAAGACCGAAAGCAGGTGAAATTCGCGTCTTCACCGAGAATTCCGCAAACGCGACCACATCTCACGTTCCACGACGAAACCGAAAAGTTTGTCAGCAACGGGACACCACGTGGCGGTTCAGTGGCTGAGAGCCGGTCGCCGGGCCACGTAAGAAGGATTCACGTCCGGGTCCGCGCGGCGGCGCGTTGTTACGTTCTCATCATGTCTTCGTAGAAGGACGACCATGTGCCGCTCGCATGATCGTCCGCATGAGCAGCGAAACCCGTTCACGGCGGCTGGCCGCGTTGATCGCCCTTCCGTTGGTGCTCTCGGCGGCGTGTGGTGGCGAGCAGAAGGAAGCGGAGATCGCCTCGGCGAACCCGCCTGCGGCGGTCGCGCCGTCCGCCTCTTCGGCCGCGCCCCAGGCTGACGGGAAAAGTGCCTTCTACGACGCCCAACTCGCCTATACCCAGTGCATGCGCAAGGAGGGTTTGAAGGACTGGCCGGACCCCTTGCTGTCCGGTTACGCCGACTGGACCAAGATCGAGGTCATCCAGGAGCAGGAGGAACGCAAGGACTCTCAGACGAAGCTCGGCGACGCGATGCAGGCGTGCAAGGAGCCGATGCAGAAGGCGATGCAGCTGGAACCGGAGAAGGACCAGCAGAAGGTGTACGAGTCGCTGCTGGCCCACGCCCAGTGCATGCGGGCCAACGGGGTCAGCAAGTTCACCAATCCGACCATGCAGAACGGGATCGCCCAGCCCGGCGGAGACCCGAGTCCGGCCGACCCTCAGCTCAGCACGAACTCGCCCGCGTACAAGCAGGCCGAGACCGCGTGCCGGGACAAGCTCATCGAGCAAGCGCAAGGCATGCAGTGAAGCGCCTGCTGGTGATCGGCGCGGTGGTGGCGGTGGCGGCCGTCGCCGGGGTGAGTGTCTTCGTCGTGGCGAGCGGCGACGACTCCGGGGCCAAGGCGAACGCCGCGGACACGCCGCCGGCGATCGCCGAGATCACCCGCGGTGATCTGGTGCGGAGCAAGACCATCGACGGTCATTTCGACTACGCCGACCGTCGCGCGGTGAAGTCGCCGGTGGAAGGAACGGTGACCCAGGCCGCCGAGCCGGGGAAGACCGTCGAGCGAGGTCAGGTCCTGTACAAGCGGGACGCCCGGCCGGTCGTCCTGCTCTACGGGGCGACGCCGATGTTCCGTGACCTGACCGTCGGGACCTTGGGCCCGGACGTCCAGCAGCTGAAACGCAATCTCCGGGATCTCGGCCGAGGCAGGGGCCTGCCTGTCGACAACAAATACGACGAAGCCACCCAGGCCGCGGTGAAGTCTTGGCAGAAGGCGCTCGGCGTGCTGGAGCCGACCGGCGACCTCGGCAAGGGTGACGTGGTCTTCCAGTCCGGGGCGGTGCGTGTGGTGGCCGCCGACGCGGCCTTGGCCGACCAGGTCGGCGCGGACAAGGCCGTGCTGACGATCGCGTCGACCAAGCCGGTCGTGCGGGCTCAGCTGGACAAGGACGACCAGGCGCTGGCGAAGCCGGGAACCCGGGTCGAGGTCACGCTGCCGGAAGGCACCACGGCGGGCGGGCAGGTATCCGGAACGGTCCGGGCGGAATCCGGGAACGGCGCCGAGGCCGCCACGACCGGGATCCAGGTCGAGATCACCTTGGACGACGGCGCCGCCCTGCCCGGGGACACCACGGGAACGTCCAGCGTGAAGTTCATCCAAGAGAGCCGGAAGGGAGTGCTGACCGTCCCGGTCGAGGCCATCGTCGCACTGCGCGAAGGCGGCTACGGCCTGCAGATCGTCCGCGAGTCCACGACCACGACCGTGCGGGTCGAGACCGGCCTGAGCGCCGACGGCCGGATCGAGATCACCGGCGACGGGCTGGCCGAGGGCGTGAAGGTGGGATCGGCCAAACCATGACGACGGTGATCGAACTGGCCGCGGCCACCAAGTCCTATCCCGGTGGCGTATCCGCGCTGCGTGGTGTCGACCTGCGGATCGACCAGGGCGAACTGGTCGCCATCGTCGGGCCGTCGGGGTCGGGCAAGTCCACGCTGCTCAACCTGATCGGCACGCTCGACAGGGCCACCTCGGGCACGGTGCGGGTGGCGGGCTACGACGTGGGCGGCCTGTCCGACGCCAGGCTTTCGGCGTTGCGTGCCCGGCACATCGGGTTCGTGTTCCAGCAGTTCCACCTGGCGCCGGGCCGGGACGCCGTGGCCAACGTCGCCGACGGGCTGCTGTACGCGGGCGTGCCGAAGAAACAGCGTCGTGACCGGGCCCGGACGGCTCTCGAAAGAGTCGGGCTCGGGCACCGGCTGGGGCACACACCCGAGGAGTTGTCCGGTGGGGAGAAGCAGCGTGTCGCGATCGCGCGGGCCTTGGCAGGCGAGCCCGGCCTGCTCCTGGCCGACGAACCGACGGGAGCGCTGGACACCGCGTCCGGTGAGGTGGTGCTGAGCCTGATCCACGAGTTGAACGCGGCAGGCACGACGATCTGCGTCATCACCCACGACACCGGGATCGCCGCCAGGCTCCCCCGTCGCGTCCGGCTCCGGGACGGCGGGATCGTCTCCGACACCCGGGCGGCGGTGACCGCATCGTGAGCACACCGCTGAAACCCGCCCGGCTCACCCTTCCCGACATCCTCCGGGTGGGAGTGAGCGGGCTGAAGGCCCGCCGGACACGGGTGGTGCTGTCCGCACTCGGGATCGCCATCGGCATCGCGACGATGGTCGCGGTGGTCGGCCTGTCCACGTCCAGCCGGGCCGATCTGATGGCGCAGCTGGACCGGCTCGGCACGAACCTGCTGACCATCGAGGCGGGAAAGGACGCCGACGACAAACCGGTGAAGCTCCCCAAGGCCGCGGTCTCGATGGTCGAACGGATCGGCCCGGTCGAGAAGGTCACCGCGACGGCGGAGGTCGACGCGCGGGTGCGGCGCAGCGACGCGGTCCCCGAGGAACTCGCCCCGGGCGTCACCACGCAGGCCACGCGCACCGACCTGCTCGACACGCTCGGCGCCAGGGTCGAGCGCGGCCGCTGGCTGGACACGGCGAGCGAACGCGTGCCCACCGTCGTGCTCGGGACGATCGCGGCCGGGCGGCTGGGCGTGACCGGACCCGGTGCCAAGATCCTGATGAACGACGAATGGTTCGTGGTCATCGGGATCCTGGCGCCCGTCGAGCTCATGCCCACCCTCGACCGGGTCGCGCTGGTCGGTTTTCCCGCGGCGGAGCGGTTCTTCGGCTTCGACGGGCATCCGACCACGCTCTTCGAACGGTCTTCCGACGCCTCGGTGGAAGCCGTCCGGGGTGTCCTGGCCCGCACGGTCAACCCGGGTGACGAGCATTCCGTGAAGGTGTCCCGTCCCTCCGACGCGCTGGTGGCCAAGGCCGCCACGGACAAGGGGCTGACCACCCTGATGCTGGGGCTGGGCGCGGTCGCGTTGCTGGTCGGCGGTGTCGGCGTCGCCAACACGATGGTCGTCTCGGTACTGGAACGGCGCCGGGAGATCGGGCTCCGGCGGGCCCTCGGCGCCACGAAGAACGCCATCCTCCTGCAGTTCCTCACCGAATCGCTGCTGCTGTCGGCGCTCGGCGGGGTGGCCGGGGCGGTGCTCGGCTCGGTCGCCACCGTCGGATACGCCAGGGCACAGGGCTGGATCGCGGTCATCCCGCCGTGGGCACCGGGCGCGGGGCTGGGCGCGACGCTGGTGATCGGGGTGATCGCGGGGCTGTACCCGGCGGTCCGGGCCTCACGGCTGCATCCCACCGTCGCGCTGAACGCGACCTAGCGGTTCAAGAACTGGGAGCACTGGTACGGGCCGGCCGTCCCTCCTTGGGCCACGACGGTCACCCGCACCGCGTCGGGCCGGGTCCCGTGCAGCAGGGATTCGGCTCGCGAGAGACTGCAGACCAGCTGCCCGGCGGCCATCCCGGCGACGGCGGACACCGGCATCTTCGGCAGCCGCACGGTCACCAGCCCGCCGATGGCGGACGCGGAGAACTCGCCGGTGATGGCGGTCAGGTCGGTGAGCCCGGCGGCGAGTTCCGCGTCGTTCGGTCCGGCCATGACGAGTTTGACGGCGGCGGCCAGATCCGTGATCTCCTTGTCAGGGCGGGAAACACCGCGCAACCCGTTGTCCGAAGCGAAGTAGATCCGCATGCCGTCGGGGATTCCCGACGCCGGCGCACCACCGTCGAGCACCTCGGTCGGCCGCACGCCACAGCCGGCGGCGAGGGTCAAGGCCGCGAGGGAGACGATCAGCCGTTTCATCGGTCGTCCTCCTTTCCGTTGCGGGGCAAGCGAAGGATGAAGACCGCGCCGCCGCCTTCGCGGTCGGCGTGCGTGATGAGCCCGCCGTGCAACCGCGCGTTCTCCTGCGCGATGGCCAATCCGAGACCGCTGCCTTCGGATCGGGTGCGGGCGGTGTCCGCCTTGTAGAACCGTTCGAAGACGTGCCGCGCGGCCTCCGCCGTGAGACCCGGCCCGCGATCGGCGACCTCGACGAGCACCTCGGACTCGGTCGGCTTCAAGACCACGGTCACCGGCGGCTCGCCGTGCCGCAGGGCGTTCCCGACGAGGTTGGCGACGATGACGTCCAGCCGCCGCCGGTCGAGCCGGGCCCGCACGGTCGTGAGCTCGGCCGAAACCAGGTCCGTCCAGCCTCGGGTGGACAACGTCGCGCGGAGGACCTCGGCGACGTCGACATCCTGCGGAGTCAGCGTCGCGGCCCGGGCGTCGAAGCGGGAGATCTCGATGAGGTCGTCGACGAGCCGGACGAGCCCGGCGGTCTCGGCGCTCACCGTGCGGGCGGCGTGCGCCGTGTCCGGCGGCAGGTCGCCGGCGTCCTCGTCGAGTACGGACGACACCATGGTCATCGCGGCGAGAGGCGTCCGGAGTTCGTGGGAGACGTCGGCGACGAACCGCCGTGCATGGGCCTCCTGCTCCTGGAGCTCGGTGACGGACGACTGCAGTGCGTCGGCCGTTTCGTTGAAGTCCCTGGCGAGATCGGCGAGTTCGTCGCGGCCCTTGACCGGGACACGGGTTTCCAGACGGCCACCGGCCAGCCGCCGCGTCGCCTGCGCGAGCCGCCGGACGGGCCGCAGCACCGTCCCGGCGGCGAGCAGGGCCAGCACGGCGGCGAGCAGCACGACCGGGACGACGCCGTCGCGAACGGACGTCAGCAGGGCGGCGATGTCGTCCTGCTCCGGTTGTAGCGAGATCACCTGGAAAACCTCGACACCGGACGGCCGCCCGGAACCGGCGAACGTGACCGGGATGCCCACCACGAGCCACGGTGCGCCGTTCCAGTCGACCCGCTGGAAGCTCAGCCGGTTCTCGGCCCGCACCCGGTCCCGCAGCCCGGACGGGATCGCCTCCTGTTCGGCGGGTGCAACGAGGTCCTGGTACCGGACGACGACCTTCGCGTCGCGAGAACCGGACGCGGCGGCCTCGGCCAGCCGGTTCAGCGCCCGCTGATCGGGCGGGACGTCGAACTCCCCGACGGACATGCTCACCCGGTCACGGAAGTTCTGCACGGCCGAGGAGCTCGCGCGTTCGAGGATCGCCTCGCGTGCCTTGTCGTAGGCCAGCACCGTGGCGGTGGCGGCGCTGAGCAGCGACACCAGCACGAAGGCGACCAGCAGACGGCCGCGGAGTCCGCCGAGCCTCACAGCGGTCCGAAGCGGTAGCCGAACCCGCGCACGGTCTGCACATAGCGCGGCCGGGAGGCGACGTCCTCGATCTTGGCGCGCAGCCGCCCGACGGCGGCGTCGACCAGCCGCACATCCGCGAAGTAGTCGTGCTCCCAGACCAGTTCCAGCAGTCGCTCGCGGGTGAAGACCCGGCCCGGCGAGGCGGAAAGCTCCAGCAGGAGCCGGAGTTCGGTCGGCGGGATCGCCAGCGGGGCACCGTTCTTGGTGACGGTCAGCCCCGCGCGATCGAGGACGAGCCCGTCGTGGTCCTCGTGCTCCCGCACGGCCGGGACGACCCGCCGGACGGCCGCGCGGATCCTGGCCTCGAGAACCCGCGCGGTCACCGGCTTCACCACGTAGTCGTCGGCTCCGGCCTCCAGCCCGCCGACGATGTCGGAGTCGTCGCCGCGCGAGGTGAGCATGATGATCGGCATCGTGCTCAGCTCGCGGATCCGGCGGCACACCTCGAAACCGTCCATCCCCGGCAGCATCAGATCCAGCACGACCACCTCGATCCCGCCCGCGCCGGGACGCCGCACCAGACCGAGCCCGTCTTCGCCGCTGCCGGCGGTATCGACGTCGTGGCCGTGGCGCCGCAGGACGAGTTCCATCGCGTCGCGAATGGACACATCGTCTTCGATCAGCAGGATATGCGGCATGATCGTGATTATGACGCGCCGGCCCGGTGGCCGGGGCCCGGCGTTCTTCGGCGAAGTGATCCACCGGCGGCGCCTGGCGCTATAGGTTGTGCGCATGTACGTGCCGACGCCGACACAGAGCGACCCGCAGCCGACCGCCGCCCCTCCCTGGTGGCTGGTCATCGGGCCCGGCTTCGCCGCGCTCATCGGCCTTTTCCTGGTCACCGTGATCTACCGCTTCGACGGCGGGTCGGCCGTGCAGATCGATCTGGGCATGTCCGGCCAGTCCCTGCTGCTGTACGGCCTCGTCTCGTACCTCGTCGCGGCCGCGATCGCCTTCCCGGCGGGTCTGCTGCCCGGCGGGCGCTTCCCGACGCCGGTGGCCGTGCCCGCGATCGTCTTGATGCTCCTCGGCGTGCTGCTGGTCGCCTTCGTCCCCAGCAGCGGCCTGTTCCTGGTCGGCCGGGTACTCACCGGACTCGGCGCGGGCGCCGTCCTCGGGGTGACCGTCGCCCTGATCCGGCGGCTCCGGTCCGGCCGCGGTGCCGCCGCCGGGATCACGGCGGGCCTCGGTGTCCTCGCCTTGGTGATCGCGCCGGTCCTCGGCGGACTGCTCTCGGACGCCACCGGTTTCCGCGTGGTGTTCGTGGTGGCCGCGTTGTTCGTGTTCGTCGCGCTCGTCGTCGCCGCGGTCCTCGGCATCGTCGCGCTGACGAAGAAGCCCCCGGCCCGGCCGGTGCCGTACCCGCCGCACGGCTGACCTTCAGTCGCCGAGACCCCGCAACGCCGCGAGCAGTTCGTCCGGCACGTCGAGCCGGGCTTCCACTTCCGACACCTTCGCGGCCACGCGCCGGTACGTCGCCCGGCCGCGGGCGCTGAGGTGGACGAGCACCCGGCGCCTGTCGGCGGCGTCGACCTCGCGGTAGGCCTGCGCGGTGGTCACCAGTTTGTCGACCACCCTGGTCAGCGTCGGGGCGGTGGCCAGTGTCCGGTCGGCGAGATCGGCCATGGCGAGACCGCCCTTGCCGCTCAGCGCGTCCAGCACCAGCCACTGGTCCAGGGTGAGACCTTCCTTGGCGAGCACCTGCTCGACCCGGGCGGCGACGGCCCTGGCGGCACGGGTGAGCGAGCCGGTGATCGACATTCCGGCGGTCGCGACGCCGCGTGTCCCCATATCCCGTCCCCTTGCCAAAACCGGACACCCTCGCAATACTTCCAGGTGGAAGCACTTTGACCTTACCGGGCCACCGCACGGAGCGCCATGCCCCTACGCCTCGCCACACGGCCCCGCGACGACACCTGGCGCGTGGCCATGGTGGTCCCGCTGCAGGGGCCCGCCGGGCTGTTCGGCCCGTCCTGCGAGGCGATCACGGAGCTGGCCGTCCACGAACTCAACGAGTCCGGCGGCATCCTCGGCAGGCAGGTCGAGGCCGAAGTGGTCGACGGCGGCGGCAGCCCGGCGCAAGTGGCCGCGGACCTGCGGCGCCTGGTCGAGGGCGGACAGGTCGACGCGGTGAGCGGCTGGCACATCTCGTCGATCCGGAACGCGCTCGCACCGGTCGTGGCCGACAGGGTCCCGTACGTCTACACCTCGCTCTACGAAGGCGGCGAGCGCCGTTCAGGCATCTTCTGCACGGGCGAGACACCGCGCTGCCAGATCGAGCCGGCCCTGCGCTGGCTGCGCGACCATCTCGGCGCCCGGCGCTGGTTCGTCGTCGGCGACGACTACGTCTGGCCGCACCGGTCGGCACGCGCGATCCGGCACTACGCCAAGGATCTCGGCCTGCGCATCACCGGCGAGGCGTTCGTCGGGCTCGGCGAGGGCGACATGTCCACAGTGGTCCGTTCGGTCGAACAGTCCACAAGCGACGGTGTGCTCATGTTGCTGGTCGGGCAAGACGCCGTCCGCTTCAACCGGGCCTTCGCCGCGCAAGGGCTCGGCGACCGCCTGATCCGCTTCAGCCCACTGATGGAGGAGAACATGCTCCTCGCCAGCGGCGCGAACGCCACCGGCAACCTCTACGTCTCCGCCGCCTACTTCCGGTCCATGGTCACCGCGGACGCGATGGACCTGCTCGGCCGCTACGTCGACCGCAACGGTCCCGGCGCCCCGGCCTTGAACAACGCCGCCGAATCCTGTTACGAGGGACTGCACACGCTGGCGGAACTCGTGCGCCGGGCGGGGACACCGGATCTGCCCGCGCTCAACGCGGCGATCGACGGCGTCGCCTACCACGGCCCGCGCGGCACGGTCGAATTCCGCGGGCGGCAAGCCGACCAGCACGTGCATCTCGCCGTCGCCGACGGCTACGACTTCGAAGTCCTGACCAGGCTGTAGAACCAGACCTCTTGACTCGCCCCGGCACACCACATACTTTCATTTGAAATTATTCCACGTGATGCACGTTACGCGGAGGTGAGCATGGGCAACGTGGGCCTGCTCTACGTCGGCGCCGCCTTGATGATCAACGGCCTGATGTTGCTCGGCCGGATCCCGCCCCGCTCGGCGGCGGTGCTGAACCTGTTCGTCGGCGCGCTGCAGTGCGTCACCCCGACCGTGCTGATCGTCCAGGCCGGCGGGAATCCGGACGCGATCCTCGCCGCGTCCGGCCTGTACCTTTTCGGTTTCACCTATCTGTATGTCGGCATCGCGAACCTCGCCGGCCTGGAACCCGAAGGCATCGGCTGGTTCTCGCTCTTCGTGGCGGGCGCCGCCGTGGTGTACGCGGGGATCGCGTTCTGGCACGACGACGACCCGGTGTTCGGTGTCATCTGGCTGTCCTGGGCGCTGTTGTGGGCCTTGTTCTTCCTGGTGCTCGGCCTCGGCAAGGAACGCCTGACGCGGTTCACCGGCTGGACCGTCCTGCTGCTCAGCCAGCCGACCTGCACGGTGCCCGCTTTCCTCGGCCTGACCGGCGCCTACCGCAGTGACGCCGGGACGGCCTTGCTGGCGGCCGCGATCGCGGTGGCGCTCATCGCCGCGGCCGGATCTCTCGATGTCCTGAAAAACCGTTCCGAGAAAAGGAGTCTTCATGCGACACGGTGACATTTCCGCCAGCCCGGACACGGTCGGCGTCGCGGTGGTCAACTACAAGATGCCTCGCTTGCACACCAAGGCCGAAGTCCTCGCCAACGCCCGCAAGATCGCCGAAATGGTGGTGGGCATGAAGACCGGGCTGCCGGGCATGGACCTGGTGATCTTCCCGGAGTACTCGACGCAGGGCATCATGTACGACCCCAAGGAGATGTACGAGACCGCAGCGACCATTCCCGGCGAGGAGACCGAGATCTTCGCCGCCGCCTGCCGGGAAGCGCAGACCTGGGGCGTCTTCTCCATCACCGGCGAGCGGCACGAGGACCACCCGAACAAGCCGCCGTACAACACTTTGGTGCTCATCAACGACCGCGGCGAGATCGTCCAGAAGTACCGCAAGATCCTGCCGTGGTGCCCGATCGAAGGCTGGTACCCCGGCGAGGAGACCTACGTCAGCGACGGCCCCAAGGGCATGAAGATCTCGCTGATCATCTGCGACGACGGGAACTACCCGGAGATCTGGCGCGACTGCGCGATGAAGGGCGCCGAGCTGATCGTGCGCTGCCAGGGCTACATGTACCCGGCGAAGGAACAGCAGGTGCTGATGGCGAAAGCCATGGCGTGGGCCAACAACTGCTACGTGGCCGTGGCGAACGCCGCCGGTTTCGACGGCGTGTACTCCTACTTCGGCCACTCCGCGATCATCGGCTTCGACGGGCGCACGCTCGGCGAGACCGGCGAAGAGGAATACGGGATCCAGTACGCGCAGCTCTCGGTGTCGGCGATCCGCGACGCGCGGACCTACGACCAGTCGCAGAACCACATCTTCAAGCTGCTGCACCGTGGTTACACCGGCGTGCAGGACGCGGACGAAGGCGACAAGGGTGTCGCGGACTGCCCGTTCGACTTCTACAAGCTCTGGGTCACCGACGCCAAGAAGGCGCAGGAGAACGTCGAGTCGATCACCCGGGACACCATCACTCCTCGGAACCCATGATGAGGACGGTGAGCCGCTGCTCGGTCGTGAGCGAATTCATGACCTCGCGGTGCACCTTGCGCCGCCGTCGCCGTTCCTTGGCGATGGCCACCGGCGGCAGCAGCCACCGACGTCCGTGATCCGCGATGATCGGCCTATCCGCCCCTAGACTCGGGCCGATGGACAGGATCGACAGCGGCAGCCGGGTGATCGCCGCATCGCCCGCGATCGTCTACGAAGCCCTCCTCGACCGGGAATCCCTCGAAACCTGGCTGCCACCGGAAGGGATGCGCGGCCGGATCGAGCACTGGGATCCGCGGCCCGGCGGCGGCTTCCGGATGACCCTCACCTACCTCGACGCGTCCGCCGCGCCCGGCAAATCGTCGGACGCGACGGACGTCGTCGAAGTCGGGTTCGCCGACCTGGTGCCCGCGGAACGCGTGGTGCAGCTGGCCGTCTTCGAGTCCGAAGACCCGGCGTTCGCGGGCACCATGACGATGACCTGGGACCTCGCCGCCGCGGGTGACGGCACCGAAGTGACCGTCACCGCGACGGACGTCCCGTCCGGCATCGGCCAGGCGGATCACGAGGCCGGGATCGCCTCCTCCTTGGCCAATCTGGCGTCCTTCGCCGAAACGCGCTGACGGCCGGACGCGATGACGATCGCGGCGAGCACGGCCATCACCAGCGGCACGACCAGCGCCGTGCGAAAGCCGCCGAGCGCGGCCTGCGGCGAACCGTCCCCGAGCGCGGCGACGCTGACGGCGGTCACCGCGGACAGCCCGAGCGCCGCGCCGAACTGGAAGGACGTGTACAGCAGACCACCCGCCAATCCCTGCTCGTCCTCGGCGATCCCGTCGGTCGCGACGATCGTCAGCGGGCCGTAGGCGAGGGCGAATCCGAGGCCCAGCAGGATCATCGACGGGAACATCGCCGCGTACGTCCAGTCCATGCTCAGCGGCAGGAAGAGCGCGTACGCCACGACAGCGAGCACGATGCCACCGAAGATCACCCGGGTGTTGCCGAACTTCGCCACCAGCCGAGGGGTCAGCGTCGGCGCGAGGATCGCGTCGATCCCGGTCGCCAGCAGCGCCAGGCTCGTCTCCAGCGTCGACCAGCCGCGGAGTTCCTGCAGGTACAGCGTCACGAGGAACTGGAACCCGAAGAACGAACCCGCGTAGAGCAGGGTGCTGATGTTCGCCCGCAGCAGCGGTCCCGACCGCAGGATGCCCAGCCGCACCAGTGGCGCGGGCGAGCGGCGTTCGATGGCCACGAAGGCCGTCAGCGCCGCCGCTCCCCCGGCGAACGAAGCGACCGTCCAGCCCCAGTCCCGCCCGGGATGTTCCAGCCGGACCACCCCGTAGGCGAGCAGCAGCATCGCCACGGTCACGGTGACGGCCCCACCGAGGTCCAGCCGCCGGGGGACGCGAGCCTGCTTCTCCGGTTCCTTGATGAGCCAGAGCGCGGCGGCCAGGATGACAGCGGAAAGGATCACCGGCGTGAAGAACACCCAGCGCCAGTCGATCCCGGTCAGCAGGCCGCCGATGACGAGGCCGAGTGCGAAACCGCCGGCCGCGGTGCCGGCGTAGAACAGCAGCGCCTTGGTGCGTTTCGGGCCTTCTTCGAAGCTCGTGGTGATGATCGACAGGCCCGCGGGGGTCATGAAGGCCGCGGCGACCCCGGTGATGAACCGGGCGAGCAGCAGCATCCAGCCTTCGGTGGCGAACCCGCCCAGCCCGGAGAAGACGAGGAACACCACCAGCCAGGTGAGGAACATGCGGCGGCGGCCGTACAGGTCCGCGGCGCGCCCGCCCAGCAGCATGAACCCGCCGTAACCGAGCACGTAGGCGCTCACCACGCCGCTCAGGGTCGCCGTCGACAGGCCGAGTTCGGCCCGGATGGACGGCAGCGCCACGTTCAGCATCGCGATGTCGATGCCTTCCAGGAAGATGGCGCCGCACAGCACCAGGAGCACGCCCCGGGCACGCCCGCTCATCCGGTCGGCGGCACGTGTTGTAGTCAAGATCAGTTCTCCCTCGGTGGGCAAGGGACCGACGGTTACCCGAATGCCGGTCGGTTCCCTCTTGTAACCAAGGAGATCTTCGGACACTATCGGTGACCATGGAAGAAGGCACTTTGAACTCACCCAGTCGTTGTGAACTCACCGAGGAGGAGTACGAGGCCTTCCAGTGGGACACCCGCGAGGACTGCGAGGTCCGGCAGATCCTGGACCGGGTGGCGGACAAGTGGTCACTGCTGGTCATCGCGCTGCTCGACCTGAACACCCTCAGGTTCACCGAGCTGAAGTACAAGATCGACGGCATCAGCCAGCGGATGCTCACCACGACGCTGCGTCACCTCGAACGCGACGGGCTCGTGTCCCGGACCGTCTACCCGGTCGTGCCGCCTCGTGTGGACTACGCGCTGACACCGCTGGGCATGACGCTGCACAAGACCATCCAGTCGCTGGTCACCTGGACCGAAGACCACCGGAGCGAGATCGCCGTCGCGCGCGACCAGTACGACAAACGCGTCAACGCTTAGGCATGGCCAGACTGTCGGGAGGGGATCCGTCGCTGCTGCGGCGGCTCAACGCCATCGCCGTCCTGCGCGCGCTGTACGCGGCCGACGAACTCACTCTCGCGGAACTGGTCAAGGCGAGCGAGGTCTCCCGGCCGACGGTCGAGGAGATCGCCGTCGACCTCGGCGGTCAGGGCCTGGTCGAGGAGGTCCCGCTCTCCCCCGGCGCGCCGCGGCCGGTGGGCAGGCCCGCCAAGCGGTACCGCTTCCGTCCCGAATCCGGGCAGGTCGCCGGGCTCGAAGTCGGCCCGCGCCAGACGTTGTGCCTGGTCGCCGACCTGCGGGGCGAGGTCATCGGGCGGGTGAAGGCCGACCTCGACCCGGAGATGGGCGCGTCCGACCGGCTCGGCGCCGCGCGCCGGGTGCTCGGCGCCGCCGTCCGGGGGCACGCGAACGTGCGGGTGCTCGGCATCGGCACCACCGGGGTGGTGTCCGGCGGCAAGGTCGTCCGCGACGACCGCCTTCCCGGCTGGACCGGCGTCGACCTGCCCGCGGAGTTCGGTGGCGGCTGCCCGGTGCTCGCCGGGAACGACACCAAGCTCGCGACGCTGGCCGAGCACTGGCGCGGCGTCGCGCACGGCGTCGACGACTTCGTCTACGTGCAGACCGGACGCACCGTCTCGCTGGGCCTGCTGCTCGGCGGGAAACTGCACGCCGGTCACCACGGCGCGGCGGGCGAGATCGGCGCCCTGCGGCGGGCCGTCGGGTTCGTCGAACTGGTCGCCGGGACCGTGCTCGCCGTCGACCCGCGGCTGGTGGTGATCGGCGGCGCCGCGGACTGGCTGACCGCGCCGCTGCGCGCCGAACTCACCAGGCTGTGCCTGTTCCCGGTGCGCGTCGAGACGTCGACGCTCGGCGAAGACGCCGTGGCGCTCGGCGCGGTACGGCTGGCGCTGAGCCGCGTCGAGCGCGAACTGTTCAGCGTCGCGGACGTCGCCGGAGCAGGCTGATCACCACGATCAGCACGGCCACCGCGCCGCTGGTGAACAGCTGCGTCCGCGCGTCGGCGTCCGTCCACATGAGAATGAGGACGCCCGCCATCGCGATCAGGGCGACCCAGCTGAGCCACGGGAAACCCCACATCCGCACCGGCAGGTCGGCGGCGGTGCCGTCGCGTTCCGTCGCCTTCCGCAGCCGCAGCTGGGAGATGGCGACGAAGATCCAGACCAGCAGGATGTTCGCCCCGATGGCGTTCAGCAGGAACGGCAGCACGTGTTCGGGGGCGAGGAAGTTCAGCAGGACGGCCACGAAACCGAAGGCCACCGAAGACAGCACCGCCGTCCGGGGGACGCCCGCGCCGGACAGCTTCAGCATCGCGCGCGGCGCTTCACCGCGCTCGGCCAGGGAGAACACCATCCGCGACGCGCCGTAGAGGTTCGCGTTCAGTGCCGACAGGAGCGAGGTCAGCACGACGAAACTCATCAGGAGCGCCGCCGACGGCACCCCGATCTGCTCCAGGATGGTCACGAACGGGCTGGTGTTGGCCGAAGCCGAGTCCCACGGCAGCAACAGCACCATCAGCGCCACGGAACCGATGTAGAACAGCAGCAGCCGCACGATGACCGTGCGCGTGGTGCGGCGGATCGAGCCCGCCGGATCGTCGGACTCCGCCGCGGCGATGGTGACCAGTTCCATGCCACCGAAGGAGAACGCGACCGCGAGCAGGCCGGTCAGGACGCCTTGGAGACCGTTGGGCAGGAAACCGCCGTGCCCGGTGAGGTTGTCCAGCCCGACCGGCGTCGTCCCCGGCAGGATCCCGAACACCGCCAGCGTGCCGAGCACGAGGAAGCCGACCACGGCGGTCACCTTGATCGCGCCGAACCAGAACTCGAATTCCCCGAACGAGCGCACGGCGAACAGGTTCACCACGGTCAGCACCGCCATGAACAGCAGCACCCAGGTCCACTGTGGAATCCCGGGCAGCAGCCCGTTCGCGATCCCCGCGGCCGCGGTGGCCTCGGCCGCCACGACGACCACCAGCAGCGACCAGTACAGCCAGCCGACGGTGAAGCCCGCCCAGCGCCCGAGCGCCTTCTCCGCGTACACGGAGAACGAACCGCTGCTCGGCTCGGCGGCGGCCATCTCGCCCAGCATCCGCATGACGAGCACCATGAGCAGGCCGGCGACCACGTAGGACAGCAGGATGCCGGGACCCGCGGTCTTGATCCCCGCGCCGGTGCCGACGAACAGCCCGGCGCCGATCGCGCCGCTGATGGCCAGCATGGTGACGTGCCGCCGCCGGAAGCCGGTACCGAGCGACCGGGTCTCGATCGCGGTCACGGGTTCGACCGGACCTGGTGCGGGCATGACGGATCCCTTCGTACGAGGCGGCACTCGGAACTCAACCGCGGGACAACTCTTCCAGCCGCTCGTGGAGCCGGTCGACGTGGTCCTCGCTTTCGGGCTTCATCAGCACGCTACGCAGGATCCTCGCGCCGTCCGCGTCCGCGTCGGCCCCGGTGTGACGCAGCCCGAACTGGGACTCGCTCACCCGCAGCGTGCTGAGGAACACCGGATCCTTCGCCGCGGCCATCCCGACGCGCATGATCCGCGCGCTCGCCTCGTCGATCTTCGACAGCGAAAGCGGTTCCGTACGCGGGAAGTAGGTGACGATGTCGAGCTCCGGCGGCTGGTACAGGTCGAACCGTTCGGAGTCCTCCAGCAGTTTCGCCCACCGCAACGCCGCGCGGCGGCCGGCCGCGAGGACCCGGCCAAGCCCGTCGGGGGTGGGTGGCAGCACCCGGAAGGTGAGCCACAACGCGGCGGCGGCCGCGCCCGCCCGGGAGCATTCGAGACTGATCTCGCCGAGATGCAGGTCTTCCGAAGTGAAGTAGGTGTAAGGCGAATCGTGCAGATAGAACCGGCCCACCGCGGGATCCTTGAACAGCACCGCGCCGCATCCGTAGGGCTGAAGGCCGTGCTTGTGCGGGTCGATGACGATCGAATCGGCCCCGGCGATGGCGAGCCACGGTGCTTCGGGCAGCCCTTCCGGACCGTCCAAACCGGACAGCAGCCGGAAGAAACCGCCATAGGCCGCGTCGACGTGCACCCGGACGCCGTAGCGCTCGCACAGCGCCGATACCTCGTGGACCGGTTCCACCGTGCCGAGCGCGGTCGTGCCCGCGGTGACCACCACGGTGCCGATCTTCCCGGTGCGCAGCAGTTCTTCGAGCGCGTCGAGGTCCATCGCGCCGCGGGCGTCGGCGGGCACCGTATGGCCTTCGACGCCGAGTACGCCGCACATCCGGCCGTGTGTGTAGTGCGCCTCGGCGCTGTACGCGATTCCCTTGCCCGGATGTGTTTCCCGCGCGACGAACAACGCCTCCAGGTTCGCCACCGTGCCGCTGGTGGTCAGATGCCCCAGATGTTCCCGGTAGCCGAACATCGTGGCGAGCTGCTGGACCACCTCGCGTTCCATTTCGGCCGTCGCGGGACCGCCGTCGAGCGCGTGATTGTTGGGGTTGACCAGCATCGCGGTCAGATAGCCGACCACCGCGGCCGGATGCGGCGGTTTGAGCATCTGGCCCGCGTAGGACGGGTGGAAGAACGGATAGTTGTCCTTCAGGCGCTCGGTGAACTCCTCGAACGCGGTCTCGAACCGCCCGTCGGAGATCTCCAGCGACGGATGCGGCCGGACGGGGGTGAACGTCTCAGCCCACGCCTCGTTCGACGTCAACGCCTGCCCGAGCCAGTACCTGAAGTCCATCAAGGGCGCCCTTCGATCGTTCGGCTCCAAAAAACGTAGGAGTCGCCGGAGGTCCCGCGCAACCGTCTTCGGTAGGGCTCAGCCGTCCCGGGCCACCGCCGCCTGGCGACGTTCTTCCCCCTTCTCCTCCAGTTGCTTGACGATCTCCCGCAGCGAAACCGCCAACTCGGTGCATTCCGCCGGGCTGAGCCTGTCGGTGACGAACGCTTCTTCCTGGTTGAACTCCGGGAACAGCTCCCGCATCAGCCGCTCCCCTTCCGACGTCAGCGCGAGCAGGACCAGGCGTCCGTCTTCGGGATGTTTGCGCCGCGTGACCAGGCCGTGGGCTTCCAGGGTCTTCATCACCCCGGTCAGCGTGCCCTTGGTGATCCCGGACTCGGCGGCGACGTGCCTGGTCTCCTTCTCGCCGAAGATCCACACCACCCAGAGCACGACGAACGCGGTCCAGGTGAGACCCGCGGTGCGCAGGACCGAGTTCTCGAAATGCAGCCGGACCGCCGTGGCGGCGCGGTGGAGGTTGGCCACCGCCTCCATCCGCTCCCACAACAGCGGGATCCCGCCCAGTTTGGCGCGCACGGCGTTCTCGGTCTCGGCCAGCGTGTGATACCCGGTCAACAGCCACATCCTCACCGGCCCCGGAGGTACCAGCCCGGTGGGCACGCACCCCCGCGCACCCGATCCGCCGATCGTATGCGGAACGGCGTGCGTCCACAGTGGTCTTTTCGGGGCCGGATCCTGTCCGGTTCCGGACAACGCCGGGGCGGGCTCACCGGGCGGGAACAGCCACGCGATGCTCGGCGATGTCGCCGAACAGGTCACCCATCTCCTCGACGCGTTCGATCACCTGCTCGGCGGTGAACAGCAGATCGGCGGCCTTGCGGCAGGCCTCGACCTCTTCCCAGGTCACCGGGGTGGACACGGTCGGGACGGCGCGGCCGCGCAGCGAATAGGGCGCGATGGTGGTCTTGGCGGTGTTGTTCTGGCTCCAGTCGATGAACACGCGGCCCGGGCGGATCGCCTTCGTCATCCGGGCGACGACGGTTTCCGGTGACCGGCGCGCGAGTTCCTCCGCGACCGCCTTGGCGTACTCGGAGGTGCGCTCGTCGGATCGGGTGCGCACCGGGCAGTACAGCTGCATTCCCTTGTTGCCGCTCGTCTTCGCGTACACCGTCAGCCCGTCCCCGGTGAGCAGGTCGCTGAGCGTCTCGGCGACCCGGCAGCAGTCGACGACGTCCGCGGGCGGGCCGGGATCGAGGTCGAACACCAGCAGATCGGGTGGTTTCCGGGCACCACGCGGGCCGACCGTCCACTGTGGAACGTGCAATTCGAGCGCGGCGAGATTGGCCGCCCACATCAGCGTCGGGAGATCCTCGACCACCGGGTAGTCGAGCGTCTCCTCACCGCCCCGGCGGCCGCGGTTGGTGAGCCGGGCCGTGCGCACCCACTCGGGCGCGTGCCGGGAAACGTTCTTCTCGTAGAACGGTTCGCCGTCGACGCCGTCCGGGAACCGGCGGAACGTGGCGGCGCGATCGCGCAGATGCGGGAGCATGGCCGGGGCGACCCGGCGGTAGTAGTCGAGGACCTCGCGTTTGGTGAAACCGTGCGCCGGGTACAGCACCTTGTCCAGATTGGACAGCCCCAGCCGCCGTCCCTCGACCTCGACCGTTATCCGCTCCTCAGGCACCCTTCGACGATAGATCACCGGCGGGGTTTCCGGGGTACCGTGAGGCATGAGTACCGTGCCGGACGCGATCGCCCCGATGCTGGCGACCGACGGCGACCTGCCCACCGGCGGGTGGGGGTACGAATACAAATGGGACGGCTACCGCTGCTGCCTGCGGGTCGCACGCGACGGCGAGACCCGCCTGACCAGCCGTCGCGGCCTCGACATCACGGCGACGTACCCGGACGTGACCGGCGAGGCGCTCGCCGGCCGCGAAGTCGTCCTCGACGGCGAGATCGTCGTCCTCGACGACAAGGGACGGCCCAGCTTCCCGCTGTTGCAGACACGGCACCTGCGCACGCCGGACGCGTCCCTGCTGGAGCGCAGCCCGGTGCACTTCTTCGCCTTCGACGTGCTGCTTCTCGACGGTGAAAGCCTGCTCGACGAGCCTTACGCCGCCCGCCGCGACCTGCTGACCTCACTGGACGCCGGCGGCCGCGTCGTCATCCCTCCGGGGTACACCGACGAGGACATCTCGCCCGATCAGCTGCTGGAGGTCGTCCGGCAGCACAGCCTCGAAGGGCTGATCGCGAAGAAGCTCGACAGCCGCTACCACCCCGGGAAACGGACGCGGCAGTGGATCAAACGGGCACTGTGGCACACGCAGGAGGTCGTGATCGGCGGCTGGCGCCCCGGCGAAGGACGGCGTGCGGGGACGCTCGGCGCACTGCTGCTGGGCGCGCACGACGAGGCCGGTGACCTGCGGTACGTCGGCGACGTCGGGACCGGGTTCAGCGACAAGGTCCTCGAAGACCTGCACGGCAGGCTCACGCCGCTGGAACGGAAGACACCTCCCTTCGCTACGGAGGTCCCGCGGGATCGGGCGCGGCGGGTGCACTGGGTGGCGCCCGAGCTCGTCGGCGAGGTCGTGCACCGGAACTGGACGCCGGACGGGCGGCTGCGGCACACGACCTGGCGGGGACTGCGGGCGGACAAGGCACCCGAGGACGTCGAACTGCCGTGAGCACGACGGCACTCACATCGGCCGGATGACCCCGGCCTGCTGGAACCTGTCGTAGCGGTCGAGGATCGCCTGGGTGACCTTCTCCGGGGTCAGCGCGCCCGGACCGTACTCGTGCGCGAGGTCGATGCCCAGCTGCACGGCGGCCTGGTCGCCGGGATCGGCGGAGTGACCGTCCTTCCAGTCGGCGGCGTTGGCCCCGGCCTGCAGGGTCCACTCGTCGATGCCGCCCACCCGCTGGGCGAACATCTCTCCGGCCGTGGTCGCGAAGATCGTTCGGCTGACGGTGACCGGGGTGAAGGCCAGTGAGGCGTCACGCCAGGCGATCGCCAGCGCGTGGACCCTGTCCTCGTCGGTGTCGGGCCAGGCCATCGCGGGTTCCCTGCTCCCTCTGGCCACCTCGATCTCGGCTCTGACGGCCGCCCACAACCCGTGGGCGTTGTTCGGCTGCGGCACGACCATCCGGCCCTACCTCCCGAACCCGGAGGCCGCGTCCTGATCTCCCCTGGCGTAGGTCGCCGCGGAGATCGTGGCCCCGTGACCGTCGGACTGCCACGCCGCCGGGAGCGGGTCGGCATGACTCAGCACCGAGACCTCGGCAGGCCGGTACTTCGGGCAGATGTAGGTGGCGGGCTCGTCCTGACCTGTTCCGGCCACCGGCGATCCGAGGTGGATCAGGGGCTGACACCGCGTCCCCGGCGTGTCAGCGCGGTGGCGGTCCGGTGTCAGGGCGGTCGGCGACAGTTGCTTCAACAACGAGAAAGCACCACCACCGAGGGAGTTCACACCATGTCTGTTTTCACCACACTGTCGCCGATCACCGCCACGCTGACCACCGCCGGCGCCCGGGTGCGCCTCACCGCGAGCGACCGTCCGGACACGGTCGTGCTGGTCGAGCCGATCGACGGCACGAGCAAGTCCGACGTGAAGGTCGCCGAGAACACCAAGGTCGACTTCGCCGGCGGCGAGCTCTCCATCGAGACGAAGAAGGCCGGTGGCAAGAGCGGTTCAGTGGCCATCACGATCGAGGTTCCCACCGGTTCCAAGCTTGTCCTGAACACGGCATGGTCGGACATGGTCGCCGAAGGCCAGTTCGGCGACTGCGAACTGGAGGTGTCTTCGGGCCGGATCCAGGTCGACCGCGTCGCTTCGGTGCGGGGCAACCTGGCTGCGGGCGAGGTCGCCGTCGGGCACGTCTCCGGGACCGTGAACGTCGAAGGCGGCACGGCGGGACTGCGGATCGGCGAGGTCGAGGGCACCGTCAAGTACGTGGGCGCGAACGGGAAGGTCTGGATCAGGCACGCCCGGTCCGGCGTCGATCTCTCCGGTTCGAGCGGAAGCTTCGACATCGATCGCGCCGACGGCGACGTCATCGCGAAGGCGGCCAACTGCCCGATCCGCGTCGGACGGCTGTCGCACGGCGCGGCCGAGCTCGTGAACGCGTCCGGCGGTATCGAGGTCGGCGTCGACGGTGACGCCGCGTCGGTGGACGCGAAGAGCACGAAGGGTTCTGTGCGCAACTCGCTCGCCGCGGGCGGCGAGGTCAAGGTGTACGCGCGTACGCGGCTTGACGACATCGTCGTCCAGCGTGCGGCCGCTTGAGGTTCCGACCGCGGTGACATCCTTCAGGGTGTCACCGCGGTTTTCTGTCCGAATCGCAATTAGTCCTCTAATTGCGATTCATATAGTCTGAATATGCTATAGCACAGGTGTTCGAGCACGAGTACCGTTGTTTACGTGGCCAGCAGCGACAGACCCCAGACGACGCGCATCGAGTGGTGGCGTGTCGACACGGCTGTGTTGCATGCCCGTAAGCAGGAATTGGAAGTCCTCAAGCGTCAGCTGGATGCGGAGCAGAACGCGATTCTCGCGGAGATCAATACGCGCGGGGTTCGGGGATGTAGCGGGCATTCGACGTTGGCGGCGATGATTTATGAGGACTTCCATGTGACGGAGAAGGAGGCCAAGGCTCGGGCTGATCGGGTGCTGGCGTTGTATCCCGGTCCGTCTGTCGGTGGTGATCCTGTTCCGCCTTTGGCGCCTCTGACTGCTGGGGCTTCGGCGGAGGGGGCGATCGGTGGTTCGCAGATCGACGCGATCATCCGCACTCTCGCCCGGATCCCGTCGTTCGTGCCGGAGGAGGAGGTGCGGGGCGGGGAGAAGATCCTCGTCGACCTCGCCCGCCACACCGGGCCTCGCGCTATCGCCCGCGCCGGGCGACGGCTGCTGGACAAGCTCGATCCGGATGGGAAAGAACCTCGCAACGAGGACCCGAAGGATGTCCGACCGGAGCTGCGGTTCGTCAAGCACCGCGACGGCACGCTCGGCCTCAAAGCCACCCTGGACCTGGAAACCTACGCACGACTGAAATCCGACCTCGACCCGATGGCCAAACCCCACAAAGCCATCGACGGCGTCCGCGACCCCCGCACCCAGGACGAACGCTACGGAGACGCCTTCACCGACTACGTCCGGCTCAAGACCACCAGCCGAAACCTTCCCGGCCAAGCCGGGGAAGCCACCCACATCCTG
>NZ_BNAY01000012.1:0-51293 GCF_014654365.1 Amycolatopsis oliviviridis | reverse complement strand
GGCACCGCGGGCGAACCCCTCGACATCGGCCGCTCAAAACGAACAGTGTCGCTAGCTCAGAAGTACGCACTGACCATCCGCGACGGAGGCTGCGCCTTCCCGGGCTGCGACATGCCGGTGCCGCGTTGCACGGCACACCACATCGTCTTCTGGCGACACCACGGCGAAACGAAAATCGACAACCTCGTACTCCTCTGCACCAAACACCACCGGCTGATCCACCACAGCGAATGGAAAGTCCACATCGCCCAAGACGGACTCCCCGAATTCACCGCACCCACCTACCTCGACCCCACCGGACAACCCCGCCGCAACACCATGCACCTACGGACATAGGCCGACCCACGCGCAAGCAGGCGACTGATTGCGTACCTCGTCATCACCCGCGTGAGGCGAAACGGTCCAGCGCTTCCAGCTTCCAGGCCCGTTTCACGTCGCTCGAATGATGTCCCGAGCCGTCGTCGATCAGCAGTTCCGATCCGGGCCACGCGCGGGCGAGTTCCCAGGCCGTGTCCACCGGGCAGCTCAGGTCCCGGCGCCCGTGGATCAGTACCCCGGGAATGTCCCGCAACAGACCGGCGTCGCGGATCAGCGCGCCGGGTTCCAGCCAGGCCGCATGGGAGTAGTAGTGCGTGACGATGCGCGCGAAAGCCAGTTCCCAGTCGCCGATCGGACCATTGTGGACGGTCGCACCGGGCTCCAGCGAAAGGACGGTGTCCTCCCATGAACACCAGGAACGAGCGGCCTCGGTGCGCACGTGCGGATCGGGATCCTCCATGAGCCGCGCGTAGGCGGCGACCAGGTCACCGGAGAGATCACCGCGGAAGCGGGCCCACTCTTCGGGGAAGAACCGGCCGGCGCCGCGATACAACCAGTCGATCTCGGAAGGACGTGTCGTGCTGATCGAGCTGACGATGATCTCCGTGACCCGCTCCGGAAAGCGTTCGGCGTAGGCGAGCGCGAGCGTCGTACCCCACGATCCGCCGGTCACGAGCCAGCGTTCGATGCCCAGCTGTTCCCGCAACAGTTCCATGTCGGAGACGAGATGTTCCGTCGTGTTGTGCCGCATATCGGTCGCCGGATCGCTCGCGTGCGGCGTGCTGCGGCCGCAGCCGCGCTGGTCGAACAGCACGACGCGGTAGCGGGCCGGGTCGAACATCCGCCGCATACCCGGCACGCAACCCTGTCCGGGGCCGCCGTGCAGCACGACCGCGGGTTTCCCGGCCGGATTCCCGCAGGTCTCCCAGTAGACGACATTGCCGTCACCTACCGCGAGCAGTCCCTTGTCGTAGGGCTCGACGGGTGGATAGAGGTCGATCATGAAGCCAGCCTAGACCGTCAGTGAGGCACTGAAACACTTTCGCCGCAACGAAGTTCAGCACACCGGCCCTTTCTTCGCCGCACCGGAAGGGGGAGATTCATTGGTACCGCGAGATTCACCCGAAATGGAGAACCATGGCGCTTGACGGCATGAACTTCACCCTTGGCGTGGAAGAAGAGTTCGTCCTCCTCGACCCCGTGGACGGCTCGGTCGCGTTGCGCGCGCCCGATCTTCTCGAAAACCTCGCCCTCGAACCGGACGTCACCGGTGAGCTGATGCGGTTCCAGATCGAGACCGCGACCGGCATCTGCCACGGCCTGGACGAAGTGCGCTCGGACCTGACGCGGCTGCGGCAGATCGTCGCGACGGCGGCGGAAGCCGATGGCTGCCTGATGGTGGCGGCGGGGGTCCCGCCCGGTGACCTGCGGGAAGACGCGCTCACGCCGGATCCCCGGTACCGGCGACTGGCCCAGGCGTTCCCCGAGCTGATCGGCGAAGCCGGGACGTGCGCCTGCCACGTGCACGTCGGCTTGCCGTCACGCGATGTCGGCGCGCGGGTCCTCGCCGGGCTGCGGCCATGGCTCGCCCCGTTGCTGGCGATCAGTGTCAATTCCCCGGTCGAGCACGGCGCCGATTCCGGCTGGTCGAGCAGGCGCTTCCCGCTCTGGGACCGGTGGCCGACGGCGAGACCGCCCGACGAATGGCCCGGCGCGGCCGCGTACGACCGGAGTATCCGGGACGCTTTGCGCCACGGCGCCGCCCTCGACACGGCGGGCGTGTACTTCTACGCCCGCCTTTCCCCTCGCCACCCCACTGTGGAAGTTCGGATCGCCGACGTCTGCTTGGCCGTCGACGACGCCGTGCTCCTCGCGGCGCTGGTGCGCGGGCTGGTCGCGACCTGCGCCAGGACGGCGATCCTGCCGCGAGCCCGCGGGTACCGGATCTCGGCGGCTCTGACGGCCGCCGCGCGCCGGGGACTAGACGGCCCAGGAATCGACGTCTTCACCGGCGAAGAGGCCGATCAGCGGGACCTGCTCGGCGAACTCGTCGATTTCGTCCGGCCCGCCCTCGACGTCGCCGGTGACACCGAAGACGTCGAACGCGGGCTGGACTCCCTGTTCGAACACGGGACGGGCGCGGTCCGGCAACGCCGGCTGCTCTCGGAAGCGGCTTCCCCGGGCGAATTCGCCGCGGATCTCGCTCACGCGACGATGAACGTGCCGACCCGGTGAAGGAGGACCGGCGTCACAGCCAGCCGGACTCCCGCGCGATCCGCACCGCGTCGACCCGGTTGCGGGCGCTGAGTTTGGACACGATGGTCGTCAGGTAGTTCCGCACGGTACCGGCGGACAGGAACAGTTCCGCCGCGATCTCGGTCGGGTCGGAGCCGACCGACGCCAGCCGGAGCACCTCGATCTCGCGCGCGGTGAGCGGGCATTCCTCGCTGTCCCACGCGGCGAGCGCCAGGTCGCCGTCGACGACGCGCCGTCCGGCGGCGACCCCGCGGACCGCGTTGGCCAGCCTGTCGGCGGGCGCGTCCTTGCGCAGGAAGCCGTTGACCTTCGCGGCCAGCGCCCGCCGGAGGGTTCCGGGGCTGCCGAGCGAAGTGAGGATCAGCGTGCGCACCCCGGGCAGTTGTTCGTGCAGTTCGGCGGCCGCGGTGAGCCCGTCCTTGCCCGGCAGGTCGATGTCGATGAGCGCGATGTCGGGGCGCGCGGACTGCGCGAGCGGGAGGATCTCGTCACCGCTCGCGCATTCGGCGACGACCTCGATGTCGGCCTCCAAGCCGAGCAGCGCGACCAGGGCCCCACGGACAATGTGCATGTCCTCCGCCACCAGGACCTTGATCATCGACCCCATCTGCCTTTCGCCTGCGTCTCGCCCCACGGGCCGACAATACTATCCTCACACAACCGTCCCGCGAAATGGAAACCGGCCCTTGACCGCCGCGGGGGGACGCGGTCAAGGGCCGGTTCTGTGTTGCCGCGGGAATACGTTCTTCGGACCGCGCCAACACGGCCGGGGGAGTTCCGGCGTGAATGCGCTACCAGGAATTTTGCGGTCGCACGCTGCGGAGATCCAGTGTTCACACCACTGCCGACCTGTGGTTTTCGCATGGTCGTCCCATGATGTGCGGACTTCCCCGAGACCGGCGAGGGGACCGTGAAATTTTCACGTCGCCGCACACATGAATCCATATCCGGCGGTGAATCAAGCACTTCAGGAGAAGCGGCGGCGAACACTACTGTCGAAACCGCAAAGCACGCCAGAATTCCTCGAGCGAAAGGACGGTACAATGGATGAGACTGTCCGGCGAGCCGTGGAGCGAGCCATTGGCGCCATGAACGAGAAACTGGGCGAAGAGCTCACTATCGACGACATCGCCCGCGCCGCGACGTTCAGCAAATTTCATTTCACCAGGGTGTTCCAGCAGGCCACCGGCGTCTCGCCCGGCCGGTTCCTGTCCGCGCTGCGGCTCGACGAGGCCAAGCGCCTGCTGCTGACCACCTCGATCACGGTCGCCGACGTCAGCCACCGCGTGGGCTACAACAGCGTCGGCACCTTCAGCACGCGGTTCAGCAGCCGCGTCGGTCTCTCCCCCTCCGCCTACCGCCAGCAGGGCGGTTTCCAGCACCGTCTGACGGGCGAACCCCGTCCCGGTGCGAAGCCGGCGATCGTCCGCGGTTTCGTGTCGGCGCCGCCGGAGATCTCGCCCGGCCTCGTCTTCGTAGGTCTCTTCCCGACGCGCATCCCCGAGGGCGCGCCCGTGCGCTACACGGTCATCGACGCCCCCGGCCCCTACCAGCTGACCGAGGTGCCGGAGGGCACCTGGCACCTCGTCGCGCACTGCGTGACCGGACCGCTCACCCGCCGCGGCACCGGGTACACCGGGCACCACGGCCCGATCACCGTCGAGCAGGGCGTCACCGCGCGGCTGGCGGACCTGCGGATGCGCCCGAAGCGCCTGTTCGACCCGCCGGTCCTGCTCGCGCTGCCCGACCTGCGGCACCGGCCGGAGCCGTTCAAGCACGCGGCCTGATCCCGCTCCCGAGTGTCAGGAAAGGGCCGTTCAAGACGGAAAACGTCTTGAACGGCCCTTTCCTGACATCCACGGGACCTCAGGCGGACAGGCGGCCCGCCTCGGGGGCGAGGCCCTCCCGGATGTTCCGCCGCCACAGTTCGTAGGCGGGCGTCCCGTCCGCCGCGTTCTCGACGACCTCGGTCGAGTCGGCCAGGTCGACGGCCTCCTCGATGCTCAGCCCGGCGAGCGTCCGCGCGGCGCGGCGGGTGTGCGGGGGGACGAACGACGAGAACGTCCTCGCCTTCACCGCGAACACGACGCCGAGGCCGAGTTCGTCCTGGTGCTCCCCCGCCGACTCGCGCAGCCTGGCCAGTCCGGGCTGGTCGCAGCCGCCCGCGAAGGTCGAGGCCAGCCCGACCCCCGCCCACAGGTCCGGACGGCGTCCGGCGGGGAAGCGGTTCACCGCCGCGGCGACCTTCACCGGGTCGGCGCCGTTGATGAACCACAGCGCCCGGCCGATGCCCTGGTCGCAGGCGCGCGGGAAGTACGCGGGGGCACCCGCCCACGGGTACGGCTTGGGGACGTACTGCCCGTCGACCCACTTGCGGGTGTCGAAGTACGCGCGATCGAACGCGTAGCCGTCGACGGCCAGCCAGCTCATCGTCGGGTGGAACGGGACGCCGTCCAGCTCCGGCAGCACCTTCTTCCACAACGGCCGGGGCAGCCGGGCCATCGCGAACCCGATGCCGATGTAGGTCAGGAACACGTGCGGGAGGCCGGGGCCGCTCATCAGCTCGGCCGTGCGGTCCTTCCGGCCGCCGGGCATGACGTCGAGGATGGTGAACGCCATCGCCGCGCCCTCGTAGGCGAATCCGCGCATCTCCTGCTCGACCATGTCCAGCCGCCGCTCGGCCTCCCACAGCGCCGGAGCGTGGATCCCCCATTCGAATCCGGCCACCACCGCCTGCGGGATCGACTCCAGCCGGGCGGTCGCCGGCGTCGGCGGCACCCCGAAGCCGCGTCCCTCGAAACCGACCGAAGCCAGCGAAGGTGCGAACAAGGCCTGTCGGAGGGCACCCAGCAGTGAGCTCATCACATACGTCCTTTGTGGATAGTGGCGGCTTCGCGCGCGTACTCGGCTCTTGCCGAGGAGACCACGCCGCGCTGGCCGTCCGCTCGACGGCCGATCGAGATCGGCGCCGGTACCGCCGAACAGGCCATTCGCGCCTCCCGCAATCGCGATTTCACCCGTTCGCCAGATGAATTCACCGGGGTGGAACGTACTCGACGAGGAATGAAAAGCACTTGTGGCGGCAATTTTACCGTCCTCTGGCCTAACACTCGGTAATCGATCGATCGCAGTTTCATACTTGTCGAACCTTCACCATCAACGCTGCTCACCAGGGCATTGATCGACCGAGCAGGCCGCCGGAAAAAGCACAACCTTGCATCGTGCGATTCAGATTCACTCTTCCAGGTTTGCTATGTACACTGAGAGTTAGCGCGTTTTGGGGAAGAGGAGGTCGGAGTGATCCGAGTCCTATTGGCCGAGGATATGCACATGGTCCGCGGCGCCTTGGTCGCTCTGCTGAACCTCGAACAGGACATCGAGGTCGTCGCGGAGGTCTGCTCGGGCGACAAGATCCTCCCGATGGCCGCGGAGTACCTCCCGGACGTCGCGATCATCGACATCGACCTGCCCGCCAAGGACGGACTCGCCGCCGCTTCCGAGCTCTACCAGCAACTTCCCAGCGTCCGCACGCTGATTCTCACGTCGCTGGGCCGGCCGGGCACGGTGCGCCGCGCGCTCGACGCGAAGGTCAACGGCTTCCTGCTCAAGGACGCGCCCGCCGACAAGCTCGCCAACGCCGTCCGCTCGGTCGCCATCGGCCGCCGCGTCATCGACAGTGAACTCGCGTTGTCCGCCTGGGAAACGGAGGACTGCCCGCTGACCCCGCGGGAGGTCGAGATCCTCCGGCTCGCCGCGAACGGGCGCACGGTCGCCGACATCGCGGCGGAACTGTTCCTCTCACCGGGTACCGTGCGGAACTATCTCGCCACCGTGGTCACGAAACTCAACGCCCGCAACCGGGTGGACGCCATCCGCATCGCCACCGATTCCGACTGGCTCTGACCCCGCGCGCGTCTTCTCCTTTGCCACGAACGGTTCCGCGCTCCAGGTCGTGACGATCGCATACGGGGCAAAGAAGAAATCATGGCTCGCCGGGTGTTTCCGGCACTGTTCCGAAGGTTCCGCCTCTGTCACCGTCACAGAGGGGGAGTCCGCCGGAGGGGCAGGGGATGCACGCGATGACCATCGAACCGGGAGACACGGCCACCGCGCCGGTCGCCTCGAACCGGGAGCCGGACGCGCCGCGCGCCCGGCTGCTCGGACCTCTGGAACTGCACGCCGGCGGCGCCGATCGTGCGCCGACCACACCGAAACTCCTGCAACTGCTGGCGATGCTGCTCATCCGTCCCGGCAAGACGGTCCATGTCGACTCCCTGATCCACGAGCTCTGGTCCGACGCGCCCCCGCGCAGTGCCCGCCGGACCCTGCACACCTACGTCCACCACCTCCGCCGTCACCTCGACCCCGACGGCGACGCCGGCCTGCTGGTCACCAGTCCGCCCGGGTTCCGGCTCGACGTCGACCCCGCCATGGTCGACGTGTCGGAGTTCCAGCGACTGCACCGGCTCGGTCGCGACCTGCTGGACGAAGGCGACAACGCGGCGGCCGCGCACGCGTTCCGTACCGCACTGGACCTGTGGTCCGGTCCACCGCTGGCCAACATCCACTGTGGACCGACCCTGGCCGCCTACACCGTCTATCTGCTGGAGCACCGGCGCAACGCCCGTGACCTGTGGATCGAGGCCGAGATCCGGTCCGGGCGGCACCGGGAGATGCTCGGCGTGCTGCGGTCGCTGACCACCGCGAACCCGTTCGACGAAACCCTGCACGGCCAGCTGATCCGCGCGCTGGGACTCAGCGGGCGGCGCAGCGACGCGCTGGCGGCCTACCACTGGCTGCGCACGAGACTCGAGGACGAACTGGGGGTGGAACCCTGCGCCGAACTGCGAGAGCTGCACCGCGAACTGCTTTCCGAGGGACACCCGATCCGCTGAACGAGCACCACCCCGCCACCAGATCAAGGAAGTTGAGGAGTCAAGCATGACCGCTCGCACCTACGGCCAGTTCTGCGGCCTCGCCCGCGCGCTCGAGATCATCGGGGAACGCTGGTCCCTGCTCGTGATCCGTGACCTGGTGCTCGGCCCGAAGCGCTTCGACGAGCTGCAGCAGGGCCTGCCGAAGATCCCGACGAGCATCCTGTCGACCCGGCTGAACGAACTCGAACGGCACGGCGTCGTCCAGCGCCGGGTGCTCTCGCAGCTCGACGCCGGGGTGGTCTACGAGCTGACCGAGTACGGCAACGACCTCGACCAGATCCTGCTGCAGCTGGGCCTGTGGGGCGCCCGTTCGCTCACCGACCCGGCGGCCGACGACCTGTTCACCCTGGACGCGGCCATCCTGTCGCTGTACACGACCTTCCAGCCGGACGCGGCACGCGGCGTCGAGGGCGCCTTCGAGCTGCATTACGGCGACCAGATGATCGTCCACGCGGTGGTCGAGGACGGCGCCGTGACCGCGGGCGAGGGCCCGCACCCGGAGCCGGACCTGGTGATCGAGCCGCGCGGCCCGCTCATGCTCAAGCTGCTGAACGGCGAGCTGGACGCCACGAGCGCGCTCACCTGCGGCGCCGTCGCCATCAAGGGCGACCCGGCGAAGCTGGAGCTGTTCACCCGGCTGTTCCACATCCCGTCGGCCCCGTCCAAGACCGAAGGGCTCGTCACCCACTGAGCAGGTGTCCGCGGCGGGACCGGGCGACCGGTCCCGCTCGGTCACTCGAAGCGTGAGGTGTCGCCGGCCCCCCGGCGCACGATCTCCGGCTCTCCCGACGAGAAATCGATGACCGTGGTGGGTTCGACCCCGCACTCGCCGGAGTCGATCACCGCGTCCACCACGTGTTCCAGCCGCTCCTTGATGTCCCAGCCCTGGGTCATGGGCTCTTCCTGGTCGGGCAGCAGCAGCGTGCTCGACAGCAGCGGTTCGCCGAGCTCGCCCAGCAGTGCCTGGGTGACCACGTGGTCCGGGATGCGCACGCCGACGGTCTTCTTCTTGGCGTGCATCAGCCGGCGCGGAACCTCCTTGGTCGCCGGGAGGATGAACGTGTAGCTGCCCGGGGTGGACGCCTTGACCGCGCGGAAGACCGCGTTGTCCACGTGCACGAACTGGCCCAGCTGGGCGAAGTCCTGGCACACCAGGGTGAAATGGTGGCGGTCGTCCAGCTTGCGGATGCTCCGGATGCGATCGATGCCGTCCTTGTTCCCCAGCTGGCAGCCGAGGGCGAAGCACGAGTCCGTCGGGTACGCGATCAGTCCGTCCTCGCGCAGGATGTCGACGACCTGTCCGATCGCGCGTCGTTGCGGATTCTCCGGATGTACGTCGAAATACCTGGCCATGCGCCGAGCTTAGGGCCACCGGCGCCCGCGCGCCGCGAGAGCCCGCCCCGTGTCGCGTACACAGTGGAACCCCGGCGTGCCTCACGTCTTCCATCGTGGCGTGTTCCGCGATCGTCCGCAGGGTCCGAACGTCCCACACCCGCGCGGGTGGTCTCCCGGATTTTCCCTGTGCCCGACGGGGAAAACGTCTCCTTGTTCGTCGTTCTCCCTTACCCGGAAGGATCAACCGAGGTAACAAGCATGGGTTAGGATCCGAATACACCGCGATGGAAGGTCGTGCGGCGCCCGGCCTCGGCCGTCGCGAGGGCGAAGCACAACGAAGAAGACACGTCTCCTGTTACCTCTGGGGTGCCTGTGCCGGAACAGCTCGCGGTGACCGCCGAACCTCTGGGGACCGCCGGGATCGACCGGCGCCCCCGCAGAGCGCTGTTCCTCGCCGGGCTGATCATCACCGTCGTCTTCGTCAACTCCTGCCTGTTCGGCCTCCTCGCCGTCCTGCTGCGGCCAGGGGTGGACTTCTGGCAGGGCCTGCTGGCGGTGCTGTACGTCGGGCCCGTACTGGCCATCCAGCTGCTGTACTTCAGCCGTCCGGCGGTCCGTCTGGACACAAGGCTCGCGAAAGCCATGCTGGTGGTCCAGGCGTGCCTCGCCTACCTGCCGACGCTGCACTTCGAGGCGGCGCTGAGCTCGCTGACCACCCTCGCGGCGGGCAGCGCGCTGCTGCTGTTCCGGCCGAGGACGGGCTGGACGGTGTTCACCGTGTTCATGGCGGGCACCACGTGGATCCTGTGGACCTACGACGACACGTGGCTCGGCGCGGTGTTCGACAGCATCACCGCGATCTTCTACGCGCTGGTCGTGTACCTGCTGACCTGGCTCGCGCGGCTGGTGACCGAGCTGCACCAGGCCAGGACCGAACTGGCGCGACGGGCCGTGGCCGAGCAGCGGCTGGCCTTCGCGAGGGACCTGCACGACCTGCTCGGGCTCAGCCTGTCCGCGATCGCGCTCAAGGGCGAACTGGTGCACCGGCTGCTGCGCAAGTCGCTGGACCGGGCGCGCGAGGAACTCGCCGAGATCACCGGGATCGCCCAGCGGACGCTGTCCGACGTGCGGTCGGTGGCCAGGGGCTACCGGGAGCTTTCGCTCGACAAGGAGTCGCGGACCGCGGTGTCGCTGCTCTCGGCGTCGAACGTCGCGGTGCGGCTCGACCTCGAGCAGGTCAAGCTGCCGGTGAAGCTGCGCACCCTGCTGGCGAAGGTGCTGCGGGAGGGCGTCACGAACGTGCTCCGCTACACCGGCGTCGAGCAGTGCGAGATCACCGTGCGCGAGACCGGCGGCCGGGTCGCGCTGGAGATCGTCCACGACGGGACGGCGCACGAGGACGTCCCGGCGGAAACGGCCGAAAGCCTGTTCGAGGTGACCAAGGAGGTCGCCGGGCACGGCGGGACGCTGAGCGCGGGCCCCGACGCGGCGGGCCGGTGGCGGCTGCGCGCCGAGCTCCCGGTACCCGACCAGGCCGAACCCACCGAGACCGCGCTGGCCCAGGCGCCCGGCCACTGGTCCCGGATCGACGCCAGGAACGTCCAATGGACGCTGACGGTGGTCTTCATCCTCTTCGGTCTCTCCGCGATGAGCCGGGCCTTCATGCTGACCGGGACCGACGACCTGTGGACCGCGCTGTCCGAGAACACCTGGTACATCGCGTTCACCGCCGGCTACCTCACCGCGCTGATCACCCTGCAACTGTCCTATTTCGCCCGGCCGAACGTCCGGCTGCGCTCACGGCAGAGCTACGCGCTGCTGTTCGTCCAGGCCTGTCTGACCTTCCTGCCGCTGATCCCGCTCGGCAACACCTGGGTGAGCCTGCCCAGCCTGTTCGCCGGCACCGCGCTGCTGGTGCTGCCGCCGCTGCTGGGGTGGACGGCGTTCGCGGTGACCGCCGCCGGCGTGGTCCTGGTCCGGATCGAGTACGGCACCGACTTCCTCGGCGGCTTCTACAGCTTCGCGTCCATCCTGAACACGGGCCTGATGGTCTTCGGTCTCATCTGGCTGATCCGGCTGGTGACCGAGCTGGGCGAGACCAGGAAACGGCTCGCCGAGGTCGCGGTCGCGGAAGAGCGGCTGCGGTTCGCCCGCGACCTGCACGACCTGCTGGGGATGAGCCTGTCGGCGATCGCGCTCAAGAGCGAGCTGACCAGCCGGATCATGGACATCGACACCGACCGCGCCTCCGACGAGCTGCTCGAGATCCTCGGGCTGACCCGGCAGGCGCTGACCGACGTCCGCTCGGTGGCGAGCGGCTACCGCGAACTGTCGCTGGATCAGGAGTCCCGGTCGGCGCAGGCGGTGCTGGTGGCCGCCGACGTGCAGGTGCGGCTGGAGATCGAGCACGAGGACCTGCCGGCCACGGTGCGGACGGTGCTCGCCGTGGTGCTGCGCGAGGGCGTGACGAATGTGTTGCGGCACAGCAAGGTCGAACGCTGCGAGATCGCCGTGCGGCGGATCGGCGACGGGGTCGCGCTGGACATCGTCAACGACGGTGTGGAGAACGGGCGGCCGCCGAAGCCGGAGCGGCCGGTGCGGGTCGAGGCCGCGGGCAGCGGCATCACGAACATGTCGGACCGGGTCGCCGGTCTCGGCGGCGAACTGACCGCGGGCGTCGAGGCGGACGGACGGTTCCGGCTGCGCGCGGTCGTGCCGGTCTAGGGCGCGGCTAGATCCAGCCGGACTCCTTGGCGATGCGGATCGCGTCGACCCGGTTGCGCGCGTTGAGCTTGGACACGATCGTGGTCAGGTAGTTGCGCACGGTTCCGGTGGAGAGAAAGGCTTTCGCCGCGACCTCCAGGGTGTCGCGGCCTTCCGCGGTCAGCCGCAGGACGTCGATCTCCCTCGGGGTCAGCGGGCATTCCACGGTGTCCCAGGCGGCGAGCGCCAGATCGCCGTCGACCATCCGCCGTCCGGCCGCCACGCCGCGTACCGCGTTGGCGAGTTTCTCCGCGGGGGCGTCCTTCAACAGGAACCCGTTCACCTTGGCCGCCAGGGCCCGGCGGAGCGTCCCGGGCCTGCCGAGGCTGGTCAAGATCAGCGTTCTGACCTCGGGAAGCTGCTCGTGGAGTTCGGTGGCCGCGGTGAGCCCGTCCTTGCCGGGGAGATCGATGTCGATGACCGCGACCTGGGTCCGCGAAGTCCGTGCGGCGCTGAGGATCTCGTCACCGGAGGCCACTTCGGACACCACTTCGATGTCCGGCTCCAAACGCAGCAGCGCGACGAGCGCTCCCCGGACGATGTGCATGTCTTCGGCCACGAGAACTCTGATCACCATCCGCGCCGCCCCTTCAACGCACACCCCCGTGGGCCCAACATAAACACGCCCGGACGGAACGCGTTCCACCGTTCGGGTGGTGAGTCGGCTTGGTCCACTTCGGAGGCGCTAGGGCAAAAGGGTCACGCGGCTACGGATTCCGCAGTCGGTCGGTGACTTTCCGTCGTCATGGCCGGGACCCGCACCGCGAGGAGCGCGGCGGCCGCGAGCACGACCGCCAGCAGGAGGAACGTGGTGCGTGCCGCGGTGAGCTCGCCGTCGGCGAGCCTGGCCTGGAACACCACGCCCGCGACGGCCGCCCCGAGTGCCGAACCGACGTGGCGCGCGGTGTTGAGCACGCCCGACGCGGCGCCGACGGCGTCCGGCGGGATGGCGCGGAGGGCTTCGGTCGTCGCGGGCGCGATCGCGAGCCCCTGTCCGGCGCCGACGGCGATCAGCGGGACGAGGAACACGGCCGCCGTCGACGTCTCGTCCGGCAGCAACGCCGTCGCGACCACCCCCGCCGCGTACAGCGCCAGCCCGCCCACCAGCAGCCAGCGGCCGCCGACGCGGTCGGCCAGCCGTCCCGCCACCGGGGCGACCGCGCTGAGCGCCAGCGTCCACGGCAGGGCGGCCACGCCCGACATCAGCGGGCTCATCCCGAGCAGGTTCTGCGTCAGGAGCACGAAGACCAGCAGGAAGCCGGCGATCGAGAACGCCGTCGCACCGGTGAGCACGGTGGCGATCCGGTAGCCGCGGTCGCGGTAGAGCCCCAGCGGTATCAGGGGATCTCTCCTCCCCCGCTCCCAGCGGACGAACGCGGCCAGCGCGACGATCGCGACGGCGAAGCCCGCGATCGTCCCCGTCTTCCCGATGAGCCCGTAGACGACGCCGACCAGGCCCGCGGTCACCAGCAGCACGCCGACGACGTCGAACCGGTGCGGCCGTCCGGTCCGCGCGTCCGGCACCACGCGCAGCGCGAGGACGATGCCCGCGAGGCCGACCGGGACGTTGAGCAGGAACACCGACTGCCAGCCGAACTCGGTGACCAGCAGCCCGCCGAGGGTGGGACCGCTGATGGCGGCGATCCCGGCGACGGCGGTGAACAGGCCGAACGCGGCGCCGCGGCGGGCGGGCGGGAAGATCGCCGCGATCAGCACGAACGCCTGCGGGCTCAGGATCGCCGCGCCGATCCCCTGCGCGACGCGGGCGGCGATGAGCCACGCCGGGTCGGTCGCGAGGCCGCAAAGCGCGGAGGCGAGGGTGAACACCGCGAGCCCCAGCACGAACAGCCGCCGCGGCCCGGCCAGATCACCGAGCCTGCCGAAGAAGACCAGCAGCGACGCCAGTGCCAGCAGATATCCGTTGAGGATCCAGAGGATCTCGCCGATCCCGGCATCGAGCCTGGTCATCATGTCGGGTACGGCGGTGTTGACGATGGTCGTGTCGAGCAGCACGAGGAAATTCGCGACGCAGAGCACGCCGAGGACGCGCCACGGATTCGGCCCGGCTGTGGTCATCTCGCTTCCCTCCCACGCGCGAACCGGCCGTTCCCCGGCTTCCGGGAAACGGCCGGCAGGGATGGCTCTCAGCTCGCCTCGGCCAGCGGCGGGGCGGTACAACAGGCGCCGGTGAAACAGTTGAAGACCTCACCGCGCGGCTGGTTGGTCCAGTGGTCGAAGCGGTCGATCACCAGCTCGACCTGGTTCCGCGCGGAATCGGTGTCGATTCCCTGGACGGCGAAGAGCGAGCGGACGTTGTCGGTCACAGCGTTCTTCATCGAATGGCTCCCAGGCGTTTCGGTGGTTTTCCTTCGATGAGGAAATCGTGCTTCCCGGGGCCGGTACGCGGCCAGTGCCATGCATCATCGTGGGGATGTGCTTTTCGCCTACGCCAGACGGTTCGCCCGGCTGCTCCACTTCCGCGATCATGGACTTCGAACGGAGTAGCGGAGTCCGTTTTCGATTACGGTTCGTGTCCGGCCGCGCTCATCGAGGCACGGTGACCGCTTGTGGTCACCGTGCCGGATTCATCATCCTGATGGCGTAGTCACCCGGCGAGCAGGCGCGCCAGACCGGCGTACCCGCCTTCTTTCAGCCGGACGCCCGAAGTCTTCGCGTAACCGGCGTCGGCGCGGATCCCGAGTCCCTCGACCATCCGGTTCATGAAGTTGAACAGGGCGCAGACGAGGACGGCGTCGTGCAGCGCGGCTTCGTCCCACCCGGCGGCGAACACGGCTTCGGCGTCCTCCTCGGTCACCTCGGACGGCGTGCGCGTCAGCTTGCCCACGTAGGCCAGCACGGGCTTCATGCGCTCGTCCACGGGCGAGGAGCCGAGATCGGTCAGCGCGGCCGCCAGAAGTCCTTCCGGCACACCGAAAGCCTCCGCGGTGACGGTGTGGACCCCGTGGCAGTACCGGCAATCGTTGACGCCGGAGACGTAGGCGGCGATCAGCTCCCGCTCCCCCGCGTCGAACGCCGACGGCGCCCGCATGATCAGTTCGTGGAAGTCCAGCAGTTTCGACGCGGGCGCGGGGAACTTCTGGAAGACCTGCAGCAGAGTGGCGTCAGTCGGCAAAGACCCGAGATAGGACATCGTGTGTACCGCTCCCCTTTTCCGGTGTCCGCCCGTGTCCGGCGGACTCGGCCATGTCGTCGATGTCGTCGCGACGCAGCCAGCAGGCCGCGAGGCAGGCCACCGACGCCGGGCCCAGCCCGGTCACCGTGGCCGTGACCCGCGCGATGGTGTGTTCCCATTCTCTGCGCAGGGAACCGGCGGACGTCATCTCCGAACCTGCTTCGATCAGCGGGCGGACCTCGCGCCAGCGGAGGATCCCGGCATCGACCAGGGCTCCGGTGCTGAGGTCGAGCGCGTCGTGCCGGGCCTGGTCGACCGCGAGGGCGACCAGCGCCGGCTCGTCGGCGAGCCGCGCGAGCCCGACGCCGGCGAGCAGCCGTTCGGCGTCCAGGCCCATCAGGATCACCCCTGCCTCGGTCGAGGGGGCGTCGTCGATCGAGGGCAGGGTGAACCGGGAGTCGTAGGGCTCAGACACGGGCGACGTCCTTCGCGGCCGCCCGCAGCGGGGCGTCCCGGCGCAGATTCTCGGCGACGGTGGCCGCGACCCGCGCGGTGGCGACGCGGTGGCCGTCGATGTTGCGGGCGGCCGGGCCGAGCGCCATTCCCGCGGCCGCGCCGACGGCGAAGACGCGAGGCGCGCCGACGTAGGCGAAGGTGCGCTCGTCCAGTCGCGGCCAGCCGCCGCGGTCGAGGACGGCGTCGTCGGGCATCAGGCCGTCGCCGATCGACGGCGTGGTGCCGAGCGCGAGGACGGCGTGGTCCACGGAAACCCGCGAACCGTCTTCGAGGTGGAGGCCGACGCCCGGGGTCACCTTCGTGATCGCCTTGCCGCGATGCACGACCAGCCGCCCCTCGGCTTCGGCCGCTTCGAGCATCGGCCGGAACTCGAACATGATCGACGCGCGGCGGAAACGGCCCATCAGTTCGAGCCTGTCGGACCAGCTCACGCCGTCGAAGCGGGCGCGGCCTTCCGGCCGGAAGAAGGACGAGTTGACGTCGGCGCATTGGTAGCGCTCGCCGGCTTCGCGGACCACCCAGTGCACCTCGCGGCCTTGGGCCAGCCCGTTGGAGATCAGATGCGCGGCGGTGAGGCCGGCACCGACGACGGCGAGGCGTTTCCCGCCCTGGGGAACGGGTTCGTCCCAGTAACTCACGCCGCGCGGCGGATAGCCGCCGCCCCACCAGGTGTCCGGGGCGGACCGGCGTTCCTCGCCGAGGCACAGCACCGCGTGGCGCGCGGTGATGGAGAACCGGTCGGCGCGCACGGTGACCGCGTCCGACGTCGGCAGGACCTCGCGAACCGAACCGCGCCAGGTCCGCTCGGTGACGTGGTGGCTCGCGGCCAGATGGCGGCAGTAGGCCTCGAAGACGTCGACGGGGACGACCGAGCGGTGCCCGGCCTGCGCCATCCGGATCTCCCGGCGCTCCACCGGGGTCAGCACCGACCAGTGCAGCCGGGCGAAGTCCAGGAGTTCGCAGTCCCGGTAGCCCTCGACGCCGGGATGGTGTTCGTACGGCGACCGCAGCACACGCTGGCCGAGCAGGTCGACGCGGTCGAAGAACCGGCCGCAGGGACGGCCGTCGCGGTCGACGACGACGATGTCGCGGACACCGTGGTGCCACAACGCGGAAGCGACCGCGAGCCCCGCCGGGCCCGCGCCGACGATGACGACGTCGGCGCCGGGCGGCGGTTCGGCGGTGACGGCCGCACGGGTCGCCGGCAGGACCGGCCATTCCCGCCCGCGCGGCGATTCGAGCAGATGGGGTTCCGGGACGAAGGTGATCACCGGCGTGCTCAGCCGATCACGGTCACCGGGACGATCAGCTCGATCACGGGACGCTGCTTCATCCCGTTGCTGATCAGTTCGTCCAGGGTCTGCTGGGACTGCTCGGCGGTGTCGGTCGCGATCGGGCTGTAGCGGGAGTACGAGTAGGTCGGCTTCCGCCCGCCCGCGTCCAGCGAGTACACCTTCAGCACGGCCTCGCCGGGCCGGACCTCACCGTCGTAGAAGGTGAGGCGGCGCTGATCCGGCGTCATGAAGGACTTGGAGAACTGGCGGGAAAGCACCAGGGTGTCGGCGTCGTCGACGAAGGTCGAGTCCTCGTCGGTGACGACCTGCATCGCGACCCAGGTCTTGTCGGTCAGGTTGGTCTCGGACTTGATCACCTGCCAGCGGCCCGGTTCCGGCAGGTTGACGCTGACCGAGATGTCGTGCTCGGTGGTGTCGATCGCACCGGAGATCATCAGCACCCGGCGACGGACGTCGGCGACCCCGGCCATCTGGATGTCACGTGCGCGTACCCGGGTGGAAACGTCCAATCCCGGGAATTCAGGTGACGACATCTTTCATGCCTCCAGACCTCGATAAACGCAATTTCGACCCGGCGTTATTTCCCCATCCGCAAACACCGGAAGAATTTCACGCCGAAGCGGACGATGTCAAGATGAGGAACGCACGATTCATTACTGCGAAAGGATGCCGGTACTACTGCCCGGCACTGGTCCGTTCAGCGGTACGAGGTCTGGTTCTTTCGGGCTCACCCGCTCGCTCAGCGGGTCAGGAACCGTCGGAGTCCTCGGCCCACGCCGCGGCGGGCGTCCCGTGCTCCAGCGCGCCGATGTAAACGATCTCGAACGAGGAATCGGTACGCTTGAGCCCTATTCTGATGACGAGGTCGTGTTTCACCAGAATGATGAACTGATGCGGATCCCGGCCATCTCCGAAAATGTCGTAGATGAGAAAAGCGGATCCGTCGGCTACCGCGAACAACGCTTCGTAGATAACATTGCGGTCGGCCTGTGGAGCGTTGATCGCCCATTCTTCCAGCACCTGCAGACCCGACGTGAGCTGGAGGCGCATAGCCATCCGAAGGCCTCCTAGAGGTCTCGCCGGGTCGCGGGTGATCTTCATTCTCCCGCGCGGGATACCCGGTGGTCTTCTTTGTCCTTGCTGTCCTCGCTGGTCGCGGTTCATGTCCGCTAGTTGTAGCCGAGGACGATGTGCTCGGCCGGGAACTCGCTTTCGGCGGGCTGCCTCGGCTCCGGGACGAACGGCGCCGCGTCGGTCCCGTCGATCCCGCGCGGGTCGAAATCATCGGTCACGACCCAAATTCGCACCTGTGCCGTCATGACGTTCCTCCCGGCCTTGGATGAAGAGCTCACTTGACAACCAAGGATGGACCCGTCCGATCGGAAGCCGGTCGTGGCGCGCTCGAGGACCGCTGAAGATCCCGATGAGCAAATAACAAGTCGCCGATGAGGGGGTCCCGGTAGTGCTCTTGTGTCACCCCGGAACACAAGGAGCGCATCATGACCGAACGCCTCGACCCGTACGAGATCTACGCCGACGACGAACTCGACGTCGACCTGCTGGGCCTGTCGTGGCCCGATCCCGCCGTCCCCGAGCAACGGGACCGGCCGTGAGCGCCGCGAATCGCCAGCGGACCTGCGCGGCCTGCGGTGCCCTGTTCGCTCCGGGCGAGCGGACGGGACTGGAGGCCGTGATCGACGGCGAGGTCCTCTACGTCGCCGTGCATCCTTGGCACAGCACGTATCCGGCGCGGCGGGAAACCGAGGCGGCGCGCCGGCTCACGGCTCCCGCTGCGACGTGATCGGACACCGCACTGGCGTGATCAGACCCGGAACTCGCGTGATCAGACGCCGCACTCGGGTGTGCGGCGTCTGATCACGCGAGTTCCGTCTCCCATCACGCGAGTCACGTCCCTGATCACGTGAGTCACGGACTTGACGGGCCGGTTCAGCGCAGCGTGGAGGTGCGCCAGGTCGCCGCACTGAGGGGCGACCAGGCGGAACGCGCGGGCGCGGCGGGCGGCGGCGCGGCCGACGCGAGCGCGCCGAGGACGGCGACGAGCGCCGCGAGTTCGACGTCTTCCGGGTCCCCCCGCAGAACCCGGAAGAGCGGCGCACTGTCCATTCCGGACGGTGACATGGTTCCCCCGTTCAGATCGGGTGGTTGCCGTGCTTGCGCTGGGGCGCCGCCTTTCGCTTGTCCTGCAGCATTTCCAGCGCCCTGGCGACGGCCGAGCGGGTGTCCGCGGGGTCGATGATGTCGTCGACGAGCCCGCGTTCGGCCGAGTATTGCGGGTTCATGAACTCCTCGGTGTACTCGGCGACCAGGTGCGCGCGCAACGCGTCGGGATCCGGCGCGGCGGCCAGATCCTTGCGGAACAGCACGTTGACCGCGCCCTCGGCGCCCATCACGGCGATCTGGTTGGTCGGCCACGCCAGCGACAGGTCGGTCCCGATGGACCGCGAGTCCATCACGATGTACGCGCCGCCGTAGGCCTTGCGCAGGATGACCTGGATCCGCGGCACGGTCGCCTCGCAGTAGGCGTGCAGCAGCTGCGCGCCGTGCCGGATGATCCCGGAGTGTTCCTGCTCGACCCCGGGCAGGAACCCGGGGACGTCCACCAGCGTCACCAGCGGGATGCTGAACGCGTCGCAGAACCGCACGAACCGCGCCGCCTTCTGCGAGGCGGGGCCGTCGAGCACGCCGGCGAACACCACCGGCTGGTTGCCGACCAGGCCGACCACGCGCCCGTCGACCCGGGCGAGCGCGCACAGCACGTTCTGCGCCCACCGCTCGTGCAGTTCGAAGAACTCGCCGTCGTCGGCCAGTTCCGCGAACACGTCCCGCATGTCGTACGGCTTGTTCGGCTCCACGGGGACGAGGTCCGCGAACCGGGGCCGCCGGTCCTTGCCCGCGTCCTGTGACGGCTCGCGCGGCGCGGGTTCCAGGTAGTTCGACGGCAGCAGCGAAACCAGGTAGCGGACGTCGGCGAGGCAGCTCTCCTCGTCGTCGTGCACCACGGTCGCCACCCCGGACGACGCGCCGTGCACGTCCGCGCCGCCCAGTTCGTCGTGACTGACGCGTTCCCCGGTCACCGTCTCGACGACGTCCGGCCCGGTCAGGTACATGCGGGCGGTGTCGCGCACCATGAAGACGAAGTCCGCGAGCGCGGGCGAGTACGCCGCCCCGCCCGCGCACGGCCCCAGCACCACGCTGATCTGCGGGATGACGCCGGACGCCTCGACCTGGCGGCGGAAGATGCCGCCGTAGCCGTTGAGCGCCATGACGCCTTCCTGGATCCGCGCTCCCCCGCTGTCGTTGAGCCCGATCAGCGGGGACCCGGTGGCGATGGCCAGGTCCATCACCTTGTGGATCTTCGCCGCGTGCGCCTCGCCGAGCGAACCGCCGAAGACGGTGAAGTCCTGCGCGTAGACGAACACGCGCCGTCCGTCGATGGTGCCCGAGCCCGCGACGACGCCGTCGGTGTACGGCCGGTTCTCCGCCAGCCCGAGCCCGCTCGCCTGATGCCGCCGGTACAGCTCGACCTCGGTGAAGGAATCGGGGTCCAGCAACAGATCCAGCCGTTCGCGCGCGGTGTGCTTGCCGAGCGAGTGCTGCCGCCGGACGCCGTCGAGCCGTCCGTCGACGATGTGCTCGCGCAGTTCGTCGCGTTGCGTGCGCAGCAACGGCATCGTCGGCTCCGGCGGGTGCACCGGTTCGGCGCCGCGGGCGAGCGGGATCACCTGCCCGTCGGTCGCCCTCGGGAACCGGGGGCGCCGCAGCCGGTCTTCCGGCAGCGGCACCACCTCGGATTCGTCCGTGCGCTGGGCGCCCGGATCGCCCTGGAGGGTCACGCCGCCTCCTTCATCCGGGCCTCACGCTCGAGCTCGTCGAGTTTGATCTCGCGCACGATGTCGCGCCAGCACACCCCCCGTCCGAGCCGCGGCATCGTGGTGACCACCGGCGGCCGCTCGGGCGAGAGCGCCGGAGCGGGCGTGGTGGATTCGTTGATGGTCATGACAGTTCCTCTCCCTTTAGGCCGATGCCCGTACCCGGCCGTCGATCTGGTGGTAGCCGCCGCTGTAGAAGACCAGCGAGTCCTGCGCCGTGCCGCGGCTGGAGGCGACCACCTTGCCGAGGAAGATCGAGTGGTCACCGCCTTCGTGGACCTCCGCCAGCTCGCATTCCAGCCACGCCAGCGCGCCGTCGAGCAGCGGGGCGCCGGTCTGCGGCCCCGCCGTCCAGTCCACCGAGTCGAACTGCGCGAGCCCGGCCGGGCGGCGCCAGTCCGCGAAGTACTTCGCCAGGTCCTTCTGGTCCGACGCCAGCACCGTGACCGCGTACGAGCCGGCCGTCACGATCGCCTCGTGCATCCGGGCCGCGCGGGAGACGCAGCACAGCACCATCGGCGGTTCCAGTGACACGGAGGTGACGGCGTTGGCGGTCATCCCGTGGGCCCGTTCGCCTCCGGCGGTCAGCACCGTGACCCCGGTGGCGAACTGGCCCATCACCTCCCGCAGCCCGGCCTGCGCGGACAACCGGCGCCGCGTCGCGGGGGTCGGCAGCCGTTTCAGCACCGGCCGTTTGGGCTCGTCCTCAGTGCCCACGTCACTCTCCCTTGCGATCGACCGTGTACGGGGCCAGCGCCTCACGCAGCTGTTCGGGCACCCGGCTGGGCACCGTCGCCGTGTTCGGGCCGCGCATGCACGCGATCCGCTGCCGCCCGCGGGCCACCAGCCGCTCGCCCTCGTCGGTGAGGTGGACGTAGTCGAAGGTGAACTGGATCTGGGTCTGGGTCAGCTCTTCCAGCCGCAGCCGGATGGACAGCTCGTCGAACGCGGTGATCTCCGCGTAGAACTCGCAGTCGACCTTGAGCGTGAACAGCTTGAGGTCGTGGCGGACCTCTTCGAGTACCGCGGGCGCCTTCTCCTTCAGGAACATCTCGCGGCACCGGCCCTGCCAGCGCACGTAGTTCACGTAGTAGACGTTGCCGACCAGGTTGGTCTCCTCGAACCCGACCGTGTGAAGGATCTCGTAGTAGTCGGCCATGTCAGTTCTCCTCTCCCTGGAGCACCGCGAAGACGACGGGATCGGTCCGGTCGTTGACGGTCGTCACCCAGGTGGCGATGCGGGCACTGCCGTGGGAAAGCACCGCCCAGCCGTCCGGGTCGACCCGGTGCACGGTGAGCGCCTGTGTCATGTCTCCGGTCTTGCGCACGCATTCCAGCGCGCTCCAGACCCTGGTGTGCGCGACCGAAAGCGGCTCGCGGGCGTCCGCGGCGAGCAGTTCGCCCACCGAGAGCAGATCCTCGCCGAGCAGGCCCGCCCAGTCCTCCGGTGTCCGCTCGATCGCCGTCTCGACGTCGCACGCGATCCGGCCGGTGCCCGCGATCGCCAGGGTGAGGTCGGCGCTGTGCGACGCGCTCACCTCGACGCCGTCGGCCTCCGGTTTCCCGTCCGGGCGGTAGCGGATCTCGAGCGGGGTGTCGACGGCGCGGCCGGCGGCCAGTGCCGTCTGTGCCCGCCGTTCCGGCGTGGTCTCCACGGAAACGCCCACCGGGTCCGGTTCGACGACGATCGCGCGGGACGAGCCGAGCAGCCGTTCGACCGAACGCTCCAAATAGGACCCGAGCATCGACGGGACCCAAGGCCCTTCACCGTCGCGTTTGCGCACCGCGCGCAGCTTCAGCCCTTCCCACCGCTCGACGAGCTTCCCGTCCGGGTTGCGGACGTCGAGGTCGTAGACGTAGCTGTCGCCGTCCTGCGAACGTTCGCGGGCGTCGAGGAGCACGTACTCCGGGTCCTGCTCGCCCGGCTCGGCCAGGTACAGCCGCTCGATGCCTTGCGGCAGCAGGGTCGCGTCCGGGACGCAGCACTGGATCGCGTGCATCATCGCGTCACGGGTGCCCGGGTCGGCCAGGAGCTGTTCCTGCGGGAGGAACGGCGCGAACCAGTCGACTTCGGCGCCGGTCGCGATCTCCGCGACCGCATGCCGCGCGCTGGCCCGCCGGTACCCGGTGACCCGCTGGAATCGCTTGCCCTGGAAGAGAACCGTGCCGTACAGCTCGGTCGTCGGGTCGACCGGGACCGGCGGCAGGGCGACGTCGCGGACGACGGTCTCGCCGAGCGGATCCGGCCGGGAGAACCGCAGCCGGGCGCGGAAGTGGTCGGCGCTGAACCCGGTCTCTCCGCTGCGCAGCACCACGTCCACCGTTTCGGCGTCCCTGGCCAGCGCGGCGAGCCGGATCGTGGTCGACCCTCCGGGCGAGACGATGATCGGGCGCAGGAACTCGACGTCGGAGAACACCGGCGCCGGCAGGGTTTCCGCGGCCAGCGCGGCCTTGGCGACCTGGGTCATCGCCTCCATGCCGATGACCGCCGGGAACAGCAGCTGACCGTCGAGCAGATGGTCGGCCAGATACGGGTCGCTGCCCGCGGAGAGGTCGGCCTCGGTGATCAGCTCGACCCCCGGGTAGTGCACGACGGCGCGGTCGACGAAGCGGGTCAGCGGCAGTTCCCGCTTCTCCACCGGCAGGGTGGCCAGCCCCGCGGTGCGGCCGCAGACGACCAGTACCGACGGGGCGGCCGGATCGCCGACGACCTGGCGGAGGATCTCGATGCCCTCCTCGGTCGGGATGGGGGTGATGCCGTCGCGCATCAGAGCGCTGACGACACCGAGCTTCTCGCCCATCCCGGTCCCGGACCAGACCGACCATTCCAGCGCGATCGCCCGTGCCTTCGGGTGTTCGCGGCCGAAGCGCACGGTCAGTTCGGTCATCCAGTCGTTGGCCGTGGCGTAGTGCGCCTCACCGCGCAGGCCCGCCCGTCCGATGATGCTGCCGAAGGTGACCAGCAGCTTGATCTTGTCCTTGTCGACGGCGTCGAGGACGGCGTTGAGCCCGCCGATCTTCGGGGCGAGGGTCTTGCGGAAGCTTTCCTCGGTCAAGGAGAACAGCGCGGCGGGCTCGTTGCGGCCCGCGCCGTGCAGCACCGCGGTGACCGGGCCGAATTCGGCCTGGACGCGGCCGATCGCCTCCGCGACCTGCCGTCCGTCGGTGACGTCGGCGCGCTCGTAGCGGTAGGTGATGCCCGCCGCCGCCATCCGGCCGAGGTTCTCCGACAGTTCGGCGTCGTCGGCCGGGTCGCTCCGGCCGAGCAGCGCCAGTTTCGCGCCGGAGTCCTTGGCCAGCGCCAAAGCGCTCTCCGCGGTGATGCCCTTGCCGCCACCGGTGACGAGCAGGACGTCGCCGGTGTCCAGCGGGGTCCCCTCCGCTTCCGCGGGGGTCAGGGCGCCGAGCTTCGGCACCGTGCGGACGCCCGCGGAGTCGTAGCGGACCTCGCTGAAGTCGTTCGTCGCCGCGACCTCGGTGACCACAGTGGACACCGCGGCGCCGACGGCCTCGGGGTCGACCGGGTTGACGTCGGCGAGGTCGACGATCGTGGTGCGCGCCGACGGGTCCTCCAGCCGCAGCGTCTTCGCCAGGCCGGAAGCGCCGAGTCCGTGCTGCACCACGACGAACCGCGTGCCGTTGGGGGCGGCCAGCACCGCGCGGCCCGCGTCCAGGAACAGGCCGACGTCGTCCGCGTCGCTGTCCTCGTTCAGGCACAGGAGGACACCGTCGCCGACCCCCGCGGTGGCCAGTGCCGCGCGCAGCGGCTCCGCCAGCGGGTGGCCGTCCGGCGCGAACGCCGTCCATTCGGCGGTGGAGATGCCGGTCGTGAGGTCGGGCGCGGGCTTCGGCGCGACGACGTACTCGACCGCGAACGGCCGGACCCACGGTCCGACGCCGGCGACCTCGGCCTGGTTGCTGTCGGCGGGTTTGGCGGTCTGCGCGAGTTCGTCGATCATCTCGGCGAGTTCGCCGAGACAGACGGTCGCGAAGTTCGGCATGCCCTCCAGCGCCGGACGGCCGAGCGCGCGGGTCACGTCGTTGACCAGCTGGCCGACGGTGATCGACGACAGGTGCAGATCGTCGAGCGGATGCGTGTCCGCGGTGACGGCTTCGAGCGGCAGTTCGACCCGCTCCGAGGCGAGCTTGCGCAGCAGGTCGAGCGTGCTGCTGCCGCCGTTCTCCGAGGCTTCGCCCGCCGTGGCCTCGGCGGGGTCTGCGACGCGGTCGCGGGCCAGCTCCGCACCGATCGACGGCGCGGCCTCACAGGGGCTGGCGAGGAAGGAGAATTCGCCGTCCACCGGCAGGGCCCGCACGACCCGGCCGGCGAACAGCGTGGAGGTCTCCAGCGGGACACCGAACGCGAACGCGGCACCGGCGACCTTCAGCACGGCGGCCAGTGTCGGGCTGTCGGTGTCGATCGCGAGCACCGGCGTACCGGGCGCGATCTCGCCGAACAGTCCGGTGAGGACCCGGCCGGGGCCGACCTCGATCACCAGATCGCTGCGCTCGGCGACCTTCGCGGCCGCCTCACGGAAACGCACCGGCAGGACGACCTGGTCGCGCAGCAGATCGCGCAGGTCTTCGGCGGCGTGCAGGACGTCACCGGTCACCGTGGACACGACGGGCCGGTCGAGCCGGGCGAAGTCGAACGCGGCGAGTTCCTCGGTCATCGCCTCGGCGGCCGGGACGACCGCGGGCGAGTGGAAGGCGTGCGAGACGTTGATGCGGGTCGCGGTGAAACCCTCCGCGCGGGCACGGGCGACGACCCGGTCGATCGCCTCCGACGGTCCGGAAAGGACGGTCTGCTCGGGCGCGTTGTAGCCCGCGATGACGACTTCTTCGCCCTCGGCGAGCCGCTCGGCGACGCCCGGTGTGGCGGCGATCCCCGCCATGGCACCGTTTCCGTCGCTCGCGGTCGCCATCACCTTGCCGCGGATCTTGGCGAGCTTGAGGACTTCGCGTTCGGTGAGCGCGCCACCCCAGTGCAGCGCGGTCAGCTCGCCGAGGCTGTGCCCGGCGGCCGTCTGCGCCTCGATGCCGAGACTCTTGAGGACGCGGAGCCCGGCGAGCGACCCGGTGACGATACGCGGCTGCGCGACGTCGGTGGCGACCTGATCGGCACCGGTCGAAAGCCCGGCGGCGCGGTAGACGTCGTCGGCGTGGGTGAACCGTTTGCGCACCGCGCCGACCGTGCCCTGCCCGGAACCCTGTCCGGGGAACAGGAAGCCGATCTTCGGGTCCTTGGAGCGCGAGCCGGCGAAGATGCCTTCACTGGCGGAGAAGACATCCGGCTCGCCCTCGCCGAGGAGGTCGAGGAGCTTGGCCAGTTTGCGCTCGGCGTCCTCCGGGCTGGTCGCGACGATCGCTGCGCGGACCGGTTTCCCGGACAGTTCCGCGGAAAGCGTCCCGGCGAGGTCCGCGAGCTCCGCGAACGAAAGCTTCGGCACGACCTCCAGCAGCCCGGTCACCCGGCCGCGCAGCGACGCGGCGTCGTCGGCGTCGAGCAGCAGCAGTTCGCTGTCCTGCCGTCCGGCGACCAGCGCCCGGGTCTTTTCGTCAAGTTCCTTGCGCCGCGCCGCTCCCGGCGCCTCGGTGACGGTGACGTGCGAGTTGATCCCGCCGAAGCCCATCGCGGAGACACCGGCGCGAACGGGGTGATCCGTGGGCCACAACCCGGCCTCGGCCGGGACGTACATCCGCGCGGAGTCGCCGACCAGCGACTCATGCGGTTCGAAGTGGCCGGTCGCGGGCGGGATGACCTGGTGGTAGACCGCGAGTGTCGCCTTGATCAGCCCGGCGACCCCGGCCGCGGCCTTGGTGTGGCCGATGTTGCCCTTGATCGTGCTCAGCGCCGCACGGTCGGCGAGCGGGTCGGCGTCGCGGCGGGCGGTGGAGAGCGCCTCGATCTCGGTGGCGTCGCCCAGCGCGGTCCCGGTGCCGTGCCCCTCGAAGTAGGACACGGTCTCGACGCCGTAGCCCGCCTTCTCGTACGCCCGCTTGAGCGCGAGGCGGTGCCCCGACGCCTCGGGCCGCGTGATGCCGCCCTTGCCGTCGGAGGAGACACCCCAGCCGCCGATGGAGGCGTAGATCCGTTTGCCCTGCGCGATCGCGTCCTCCTCGCGCATCAGCACGAGCATGCCGGAGCCCTCGCCGGGCCAGAAGCCGTTGGAGTCGGCGTCGTAGACCTTCATCTCGCGCTTGGCGAGCGCGCCGGTCTTGGCGAAGCCGATCACCTCGAACGGGTCGATCGACAAGTCGACACCGCCCGCCACGGCGACGTCGAGGTCACCCTCGGACAACGCGTTCGCCGCGGTGACCACGGAAAGCAGCGACGACGAGCAGGCACCGTCCACGGTGAACCCGCCGCCGCCGAAGTCGAAGAAGTTGCAGACACGGCCGGCGATCGTGTTCGCCAGGCCGCCCGCGAGGGTGTCCTCGTCGATCTCCGGGAACGGCGCCTTGTACTGCGCTTCGAGATCGTGGAGGAACTCGGCGGTGTCACCCTCGGCCCAGCCGCGTTCGGCGAGCGCGGCCGCGACCGTGCGGCGCACGTACGGCCAGCGCAGCCGCATGATGTTGGCGCGCGAGAACTCGCCGGTGAGGCTGTTGCCGATGACCACGCCGGTGGCGGACCTCGGAAGGCCTTCGCCTTCGGGGAAACCCGCGTCCGCCAAGGCCTGCGCGGCGACCTCGAGGGCGAGCCAGTGCGTGGTGTCGGTCGACCGGAAGGTGCTGCCCGCGACCTTGTACTTGATCCGGTCGAACTCGTAGTCGCGGAGGACCGCGGCCTTCTGGGCGTAGAAACGGTCCGGAGCCTTCGGGTCGGGCGAGTAGTAGTCCTCGCGGTTCATCCGCTCGTCGGGCAGTCTCCGGAACGCCCGGCGGCCGGCGAGGACGTTCTCCCACAATTCGTCCGGGGAACCGGCGTCAGGGTATCGGAGACCGATACCGACAATCGAAATCCGCTCAACGCTCATGCCACCGCACTCCCCTAGCTCTCAACCACTCAAGTCATGGAATCCGGTTCCGGCGCCGGGCTCTGTCCTCAGAAACGCGGCAGCCGTCCGCATCTGCAGTCCGGTCAAGCATGAACCCGACCCGGGCCGATGGTCTTCTCTCATGTTGTTGCGCAAGTAGGCGACTAAGTGCGGATCGGGAGGAGTGAAACGCAGTGCGCGGCGGCGGTGAACGCCGCCCACCCCACCAGTTCGACCAGCTCCCGATCGTCCAATCCGGCCGCGGCGACCAGGGCGTCGTCGACCTGGTAGGGCGCTTTCGCGACCACCAAGGCCAGCCGTACGACCGGATCGCCCGCCGCAGCGGCCCAAGACCGGCTCAAGCCCGGTGGACTGCCGTCCCAAGTGGACAGTTCTCGTAGCACGACATCCCGCACGACAGGAGAAACCGTCAACGATCCGAACACCGCGGAAGCCCGTGAGAAGGCGTCCGCGACGAACGGATTCCCCGCCGCCCAGGAGAAGTCCCGCGAGCCCGCCGGCAGCAGTTCCAGCGACTCACAGGGCGTGGCGCCCGACCCTGGCCGCAGGAACCGTCCCAGGACCGACTTCGCCTTCTCCCGTGCGGAATCCGGCACGGTCGACGGCAGCGGCGACGGCCCGAGGAACACGCTCACCACCCGGTTCAGGTAGTGGAAAGTGAACGCCACCGCGGTCAGCTCCGCCCTGGCGGCGGGCGACAGCTCACCGTCCAAAGGGTCCTCGACCGCACGACCCGCCGCGATCGCCGAAGCCTCCGAGGAGCGCCCGAGCGAGTCCAGCGCCATCCCGTGCACCTCGACACAGTACGGACACGAATTCGCTTGCGACACCAGGGAAGCGACGACCTCCCGGTCCACCCGGCCCGTCTCACCCGCCGCCACCAGCGACTCCCGCAGCATCACCCAGCTCGCCGCGAGCACCGGCGGGGACGGCGAATGCAGGGCCACCGGCGGGGCCAGCATCCCGAAATCCCGTTCCAGCTGACGGTAGACGTCGCGCACGAGCCCGGACGCCCGGCCGAAGGGAACCGGCCGGACGTGCCGGACTTCGCGCAACACCCGCCGCAGCGCGAGCCGCACCAGTCTGGGAGCCATGCTCAGCTCCCGGCCACCAGCGACAACTTGCCGACCGCCCGCCGCCCGGTGATCGAACCGTCCGGAGCCGGGGCACCGTAGGAGACGTCGACACCGCGCGCCTGCAGCGCCCGCACGATCCCCGGCACCGACCGTTCGGCCAGCGCCGCGATCGTCATCGCCGGGTTCACCGTCAGCGCGCCCGGCACGGAAGCGCTGTCGGTCACGAAGATCCCGGGGTGGTTGCGGAGCTCGTGGTTCGGGTGCAGCGCCGAGGTCTCCGGGTCGTCACCGATCCGGCACGACGCCAGCGGGTGCACGGTGTACGCGCCGACGACGTCGTTGGTCCACGGCGCCACCTTCGCCAGGCCGTCCTTCTCCAGGATCTCCTTGCACTCCGCGTCGGCCAGCGACCAGCCGTGCAGGGTGTTCGGCGTCGGGTCGTACTTCAGCGGGCCGCGGCCGAGCATCTGCTGCGAGATGCGGTAGGAGTTGCCGGTGGGCGGCGGCGTGCCGAAGACGCCCTCGTTGTCGTCCTCGGTCATCAAGAAGATGGTCAGCCAGGAGGCCCACTTCTTGAGGATCTCCTTCTTCTGCGCCCCGAACCAGCGTGGTTCGTCGCCGTCGGGCACCTGCGCGAGGATGGTGCCGAGACCGGGCGGGAAGTACAGCTGCTCCAGCGAGTACCGCTCGTACTCCGGCAGTGATCCGTCGAGCTTGTCCCAGTTCGCCACGGTCGGGCCCTTGCCGATGTGGTTGGCCTCGTAGACCTTGCCGTCCTCACGGGACAGTCCGAGCACCTCGCGGACGCGCTCCTCGTTGATGATCGCGGTGTTGAGCCGCTCACCGTTGCCCGAGAAGTACCGGCCGACGGCGTGCGGCATGGTGCCCAGCGCCGACTCCGAACGCTGCAGGATCACCGGTGTCGCACCGGCGCCGGCGGCGATGATGACGATCTTCGCGTCGATCGTCCCGCTGCCGGTCTGCACGCGGTAGTCCGAGTCGTCGACGAGGTTGAAGTGCACGCGGTAGTCACCGTCGTCGATGCGCTCGATCCGCTGGACCTCGTGCAGCGGCCGGATCTGCGCGCCGTGCGCGAGCGCGGCGGGCAGATAGTTGGTCAGCAGCGAGCGTTTCGCGTCGAACCGGCAGCCGGCCATCATGAAGTTGCAGTTCACGCAGCGGTCGTTGTCCACCGCGACCGGCGCCGGGTTGGCGGTCCGGCCGGAATGGTTACAGAACGCCGCCCACAGGCCGCCGGCGTACGAGACGTCGTTCCAGTCCTGTTTGGACACCGGGAGCGAGTCCGAAACCCGGTCGTACCAGGGCTCCAGCGAGTCGCGCGTGATCGTCGAAGGCCACATGCGACGGCCGATGCTGCCGTGGCGCTCGAAGACGAACTTCGGCGCGCGCGGCATCGCGGCGAAGTACACCACGCTGCCGCCGCCGACGCAGTTCCCGCCCAGCACGCTCATGCCGTCACCGACGACGAAGTCGAACGCCCTGGTGTAGGACGAGCCGAGCAGGTAGTCGTGCTCGAACTCCTTCGCCTCCAGCCATGGCCCGCGTTCCAGCACGGTGACCTTCGCGCCGCCCGCGGCCAGGTGGTAGGCGGGGATCGAACCGCCGAACCCGCTGCCGACGATGACGACGTCGGTCTTGTCGTAGGCAGTCATGCCGGGCTCCCGGAAGGTGTGGTGTCAGGGTGGAGTCGCGCCAGTTCGCGGCGGTAGGAGAACTTCGGGAACCGCCACAGGCCGTCCTCGTCCGGTGCGGTGTAGCCCATCGCCAGCAGCCCGGGGTGGCCCTCGGCGATGGCTTCGGCGGTGTGCTTGTGCGCCGCGCTGTCGAAGGACATGTTGCAGAACAGGGCGAGGCTGACCCAGCCGTCCTTCTCCGGATGCCCCGGCGCGGTCAGCGACCGCACGAGCGCCGTCCTGTCCTCGAAGGACAGTGCCACGAACGACGGCAGCGACTCGTCCAGGGTGAGGTCGTGTTCCTTGGCGTAGACCTTCGCGTGATCGTTGAGGGACTGCGCCAGGTACGGCAGCCCGACGGTCACCCCGGTCGCCTCGGTGTGCAGCAGTTCGAGCGCGCCCGCCACGACCGCGCCCGGTCCTGCCGAGGCTCCGGCGATCGCGTGATCGCCGGGGAATCGCTTCTCCCCCGGTACGATCGTGTCCGCGTAGGCCTCCAAAGTGGACACCTTGACCTGTTCGTCCGAATCCACGGAACCTACCTCCTGTTCCTGGTGTGCACGGTCATCGGCAGCCCGCCGCGGACCCGCAGCGACAGCATCGCCTCGGGGACCACGTCGTAGCCCGGGAGCTTCCTGAGTTCGAGGTCGCGCAGGACCATCGTCAGCACGAAAACGGCCTCCATCACGCCGAGGCTGTTGCCGATGCAGAACCGCGGCCCGGCGCCGAACGGGATGTAGGCGTACCGGGGCCGCCCGCTCGGCCGGTCCGGATCGAACCGGTCCGGGTCGAACCGCTCCGGCTCCGGCCAGAACGCCGGATGCCGGTGCAGCGTGTAGGGCACGACGACGACGTCGGATCCGGCGGGGATGTGGTACCCGCCGATCTCGTCGTCGGCCTGCGCCACCCGCGGCAGCAGCCACACCGGCGGGTACAGCCGCATGACCTCTTCGACGACCCTCGACGTGTACGGCAGCCGGTGCAGGTCGTCATGGGTCGGCAGCTGGTCGCCCAGCACCGAATCGGCCTCCGCGCGCAGTTTCGCCGCGACGTCGGGATGTTCGTCGAGCAGGTGGAACGCCCAGCCCAGCGTGCTCGCCGTCGTCTCGTGACCGGCCAGCAGCAGGGTGATCAGCTCGTCCCGCATCTGCTCGCGGGTCCCGTCGGTCGCGATGAGCCGCGAGAGCACGTCCTCACCGTTCTCGACCGGGTTCGCCAGCCGCTGCTCGACGAGCTCGTCGGCGATCCGCCGGAGGTCGGCCCGGGACTCGCGGAACCGCAGCTGTTTCTTCAGCGGTGCCCACTCCGGGACCATGCTCAGCGTCACCGCTTCGAACATCGCCTGGTCCTGCACGGCCTCGAACGAATGCCCCAGCGACGTGAATCCGCCGAGGTCCGCGTCGAGCAACGTCTTGCCGAGCACGCCGAGCGTCAGCCCGGTCATCTCGTGCAGGATCTCCACCGGGCCTTCGGTGTCCCGCAAGCGTTTCACGAGACCTTCGACCTCGTTCGCGACGACCGAGGCCTGCCGCGCGATCCGCTTGGGCTGGAACACCGGCTGGATGGTCCGGCGCTGCTTCTTCCAGACGTCGCCGTCACTGGTGAGCAGCCCGTCGCCGAGCGCCCGCCTGGCCTCCTGGAGGCCGATTCCCTTGTGGTAGTTGGCCGCGTTGTCCGCGAGCACGTGTTTCGCCAGTTCGGGGTGGTTCACCAGGTACATCGTCTTGGGACCGATCGCGATCCGGACGACGTCCCCGTGCGCCTCCGCCGAGTCCGACATGAGCGCCAGCCGGTCGGTGAAGAGCTTCTTCAGCAGACCGAAGGTCGCTCGGCGCGGCGGCCCGGGGGGCGCGAGACGCGCCCCCCGGGTGGATTCCGCGGGCGAGGTCATGCCGCCACGGCCCCGGTTTCCGTCTCCGGCTTCTCGGCCGGCTTCGGCAGGGTCGTGACCTCGGCCGACTTCGCCTGCTCGGCCTCCCACTTCTCGGTGGCCTTCTTGGAGAAGTGCAGGCCCCACAGGAACATGCCTCGGATGAGGCAGACCAGCGCGGTCGCCAGGAACAGGCCGTAGGCGACGTGCACGATCATGAAGAACCCGTACGCCAGCGCCACTCCCGAACCGAACAGGACCTGCGACGCGGGCTTCGACGGGGTCGTGCCCGGGTCGGTGACCATGTAGTTCGTGTAGAGCACGAACGCCACCCCGGTCATCATCCCGAGCGCGCCGGGGATCGCGGTGTCGAACACCAGGCCACGGATGATCGCCTGGAGCGCGAAGGTGATCAGCCAGGCGCCGATCAGCCACATCCGCTGGGTCAGCATCGCGTTGAGCACGGTGCCCGAGATCATGATGATGCCGACGATCAGCCAGCCGACCCACGAGTCGACCTGCTCGGTGAAGTGGTAGGGCGGCGCGATGCTCGCCCAGGGGAACACCAGCAGGATGATCGTGATGCCGAAGTTCGACGGGTTCATGTAGTGGCGGAGCCGTCCCCGCACCGGGGCCTGGAGGACCCACTTGGCGCCGACGGCGACCACGACGCCGAACATCATGACCAGCACCTGGTCGTTGACGTAGGTCAGCATGTTGAGCGCGAGACCGGTGATGTGCGCTGGGAAGAGGAACTCCACCAGTCCCTTGAAACCGTTGCCGCGGAACCGGACGTCGCGGCCCTGGACGCGGGCCCCGATGATCTCCAGCAGGATTTCCGTGGCGTACGCCGTCGCCAGCGCGATGAACGGATAGGTGTAGGGCTGCTCGAAACCGAGCACGGTGTAGCCGATGATGTTGAAGATGGTGATCGAGATCGCGAACCGGCGAAGGGCCGTGATCGTCTTGTTGCTCTTCGGTGCCGTTAGTGTCTGCTCAGCCATGACGGTCACTTCTCCTTAGCCTGAGCGCCGAGCTGGAACGTGTGGCTGCCCGGGGTCAGCTGGACTTCCTGGGTACGGATCTGCCCGGTCAGGTCGCGCCACTGCAGGCACACCTTCACCGGTCCGGTGACCTTGCCGAGCCCGATCTGGATCTCGTGGCTGCGCTTGCCGGAGTGGCCGCTGCCGCCGTCGACGCGGTCCATGTACTTCTTGCCGTCGGGGGTGATGACGGTGACCTGCGCGCCGATCGCGGCGGTGCCGGCGGCCTTGAGCGGGCCATCGGCCGAAGCCTTGTCGTGCACCAGCTTCAGGTTCAGGTACGAACCGGAGTCGGGGCTGACGTTGTGGTAGAAGATCGGCTGCTCCCACTGGCGGGCCACGGCGAAGTCGAGCTTGCCGTCGCCGTCGGCGTCACCGGTGGCGATACCGCGGGTGGGCACCGGGACCGCGAGGCCGAGGCGCGGGGCCAGGTCGGTGTAGCGGCCGTCGGCTCCCTTGGCCCAGAAGTGCAGGGTGTGGTCGCCACCGACGTCGTCACCGGCGCGCATGTTCGGCCAGAAGTACGGGTGCTTCAGCAGTTCGTCGTTCGACGTCGCCAGTTCCTGCAGCTGCGGCCAGCGGTTGACGTCGCCCTTGACGAAGCCGGTCGCCTGGGTGATCACCGATTCGCCGCTGTTGTTGTAGTCGGCGATCTTGACGTCCCAGCCCCAGCCGGACCACGCGGTGCCCGCCTGCGCGCTGCGGTCGACCCACGGTGCCTCGCCACCCTGCAGACGGCCGCGCAGATCCGCGGTGTCCTTGGCGGTGTTCATGAACTGGAAGTGGCTTTCCTCGATACCCCAGGATGTCGTGATGTTGCTGACGTACAGGTCGTAGAGACCGTCGTGGTCGAGGTCGGCGAAGTCGACGCCCATACCCTTGAAGGAGTCGTTGCCGAGCACCTTCGACTTCGGCTCGTTGGCCCCGCGAATGCCCTTCACCTCGGCGAACTCGACCTTGCCGGGGCGGGACTTGTTGTACAGCAGGCGGTCGTGGCCGAAGTCGTTGCCGATGTAGAGCTCGGGGAGATTGTCGCCGTCGACGTCGGTCGCGCTGGCCGCGAGCGACCAGCCGCCCTGGGCGTCGGCCGGGATGGCCTTGTCGTCGAGGGCGAACGTCGCGGTCGGCTTCGCGCCCTGGGTGGCGCCGGTGAACCGGAGGATGTACTTGCCGCCGGCGTTGTCGGCGTGCGACATCGACTTGTTCATCTCGACCCCGCCCTCGACGCGGTCGTCCAGGACCGCGCTGTCGGGGAAGTAGTTGCCGATGAAGATGTCCTGGTGGCCGTCGCCGTCGAAATCACCGACCGAGGCGGCGTTGGTGTTCCACAGTGGACCGGAGTACTCACCGTTCTTGGAGTTGTTGCCCGGCACCAGTTCCACCGGCTCGTACGCCTTCGGCTCCAGCTTGGTCGCGCCCGGCTTCGCCAGGAAGGCGATCGGGGTGCGGCCCCAGTAGTAGGCCAGCAGGTCGACCCGGCCGTCCTCGTTCAGGTCGGCGGGCACGCAGCCCATGGGCGCGATGTACTTGCCCATCGGCAGCGGCGCCGCGTCGAGCGCGAACGGCGCGTACCGGTCACCGCCCTTGCCCGGGGTCGGGGTGACGACGACCTGGTCGCTGCGCGGGTCCACGAAGCACAGGTCGTTCGCGAGCTTGTCGCCGTCGAGGTCGTTGACCGCGATCGCGGCGCCGACCGAGGAGATCCAGGCGCGGATGTGCTCGTACTCCTTGTTCACCGTGCGGATCGACTGGCTCTTCGCCGCCTCCGGCAGGGCGATCGTCAGGGGTTCGAACGCGTACTTCGAGGCCATGGTGTCCGCCTCGGCGGTCGAGACCGTGGGCAGCTGAGCCACCACGAACAGTCCCGCCATCAGCAACAGCGCCACGATGCCCGCAAGCTGCTTGCGGAGCCAGCCCAAGGTCGCGGTCATTTACCTGCACCTCCAGAAGTGAGTACCTCGGTGGCGATGCGCTGTCGCCAGGTTTCGAAATGCGGGAGCTCGCCGTCGACGACCACGGCGGGGCGAACCTCCTGGGTGATGGCCGCGGCGCGCTCGGCCGGCAGCCCGCAGATCGCCTGCGTGGCGACCTCCGTCTCGGGGATCAGCAGCCCGGCGCGGACGCGGGCTTCGGCGGCGAAAGCGCTGCCCTGGGCCAGGTTTCCCCGGTACTCACCGGCGAACTCGGCCAGCTTCAGCAGCTCGTCGGAAGTGACACCGCACGCGTAGGTCGAGGCGAGCCCGATCCCGGCGTAGAGGTCACCGTGGCGGTGTTCGGGGAATCTCGCGACCGTGTCGGCGACGAGATCGACGTCGGTGCCGCAGATGAACCACAGCGCCCGGCCGATGCCCTGGTCGATCGCCCGCAGCGAGTAGCCGTTGTTCCCCGCGGGCCAGGTGAAGTTCGGGTCCTGGTACTGGCCGTCGACGTACTTCGCGGTCTTGAAGTACGCCTGGTGGAAGCCGTAGCCGTCGAGCACCAGCCAGCGCAGCAACGGGTCGAAGTCCTCGGCGGACGGCCAGCGGAAGCGCGGCAGCCGCGCCATCGCCCAGCCGACGCCGACGTAGATGATGTAGTCGTGTTTCTCACCGGGACCGGCGAGGAAGTCCGCGATGTGCCCGCGGCCGCCGCCGGGCAGGCCGTCCAGCATTCCGTAACCCATTCCCGCGCCTTCGTAGGCGAAGCCGCGGTATTTCACCGGAATACGTTCCAGCCATTCTTCCGCCTGGGCGACGGAACGGGCTTCGACCGCGTGAGCGTAACCGAGCAGGAATTTCTCGCCGACGGTCTCCAGCAATTCTTGAGCGGCCGGGCTCTTCTTGTGGAAACCGCGCTTGTCCAGCGACGTCTCGGAGACGTCCGGGGTTATCATGCGACGTCTGAACGTGCGCCAACCATTGCCCAACGCACTCTCCCCCTAACGGGTGGATTCGAATTCTGCGGACTGGTTAAAGGCTCACATGCGCAGAGACAGGGCAGCTACTCCACGGTTGCGCCCGCGGTTCTCCCGGTTTGCGACGCCGGGAGAACGCGGGAATAACCGCGGTCAGGCCGCCGCGCGGAGGTAGTCGGGAGCGGGCATGGTCATCCGGTTGCCGGTGGAGGCCGGGCCGCCGGCGAGGGTGATCGCCATCGGCGCGTCGGTCGGCCGCGGCGTGCGCATCGGCATCCGCAGGTGGACCCGGCCGTACCGGGTGATGTCGACGCGCCCGGGCAGGGTGCCCACGGAGAAGGAGGAAGCCGCGGTCCCGGCGGCGTGCTCGGCGACCGCGATGACGGTCCACCGGCCCTCGGGAACGTTCTGGATCTCGATGTCCGCCGAAAGGACGTTCGCCCTGCCGCCGAACGCGACCGGGCCGCACTGCGGGATCGACTCGGCGAACAGTCCGATGAGGACACTCGCCGGGCCTGCCCCGCGCGGGGTCTCGACGCGCACGCTGATCGTGCCGGTGCCGCTGCGCATCGTCGCGCAGCCCATTCCGGCGCTGTGCAAGGCCTCCAGCGTCGGCAGCCGCTGGAAGTGCGGGGCCAGCGCGACGAGCAGCTCGCCGACCTCGGGGTCGCGGTACTGGGTCGGGGTCATCCCGACCGCGCGGGTGAAGCGGCTGGTGAACGTGCCGACACTGCTGTAGCCGACGCTGCACACGATGTCCGACACCGTCAGCGACGTCGTCAACAGCAGGCGTTTGGCTTCGAAGAGCCGGATCGCGGTGAGATACCGGCCGGGGGTCACCCCGGTCGCCTTGGTGAAGATCCGCGAGAAGTGGAACGGGCTGACGAAGACTTCCGATGCCAGGTCGCCCAAGGTGATCGGGTCGAAGTACCTCGCGTGCATCGCTGAGATGGCCTGCAGCACCGCTGGTTGCAGGGGGGACGCCGGCTCGGGGAGCCGACCGGATTCGATGAGGCCTTTCTCGTTCGCCGCCGTGGCGACTGTTCGTAGCTGCATCAGACCAACCTCGGATTCGCTGTCGCTTTTCCTCTGCACGCCAGCAAACGCGTCATCGATTTCGGAGCACTCGACACGCGATCGAGATGGGGTATGCGCTGGTACTACTCAGCCCTGCGCGATCGGCGAACGGTCGAAGCGAGGGCACGACCGGAGAAACCGAGGTCGGGGGTGCGCCCGCCCGGGCCACAAGTAGTCGGCTGAACGCGCGTCAAGTCGGCCGTGAAGCTCCGTGAAGGCCCGCCACGCGCCATGTTGTCAAAGCCACTTTCGCAACCTTCAACGTTGCGAAAGTGGCTTTCACAACGCGCCCTCGCCCCGAAGCCCCGACCGCTCGAAGTGCAACCAGTCGGCTGAACGCGCGTCAGGCCGGAAGGTCGAGCACGCACTCGCCGACGCCGACCTCGGCGGGCCATTCGAGCTTCAGCGCGCGGTCCACGCGGTCACCGGCGTCGACCGGGACGGCGTGCGCGGCCAGTCCCATCGCGCGGGCGACGAGGTACAGCGTCTGCTGTAAGGCACCGACGTGCGCCAGAGTCGTGGCGTACGCGCCACCGCCGAGTACCGACGCCATCCGCGGCATCCGTGCGGTCACCGTGATCAGCGCCGAGGGCCGCCGGTGGTTGCCGCCGCCGATCATCGCCATGTCGAGCATCGCGTCCAGATCGGACTCGTCGTCGTTGACCAGGCTGAGCCGGTGTTCGAGCGGATCGTAGTGATAGATCCCGCGATCCAGCCCCGAACAGCGGTTGACCGAGACGTACAACTCGAGTTCGTACAGGCAGGCGACACTGAAGTACGGCCGCTGCGAAGCACTGTGCGCCGGTCCATTGGGGAAGTGCGCGGGCCCGATCGACCGGATCCGCGCGCCGCGGAACAGGAATTCGCCGATCTGCTCGGCGGACAGCACACCCTCGGTGAATTCGGGGCAGGTGTGATCGTTCTCCAGCAACGCCGTCAGTGTCGGATCGGTCGCCGCGCGGTCGGTCAGGTCCGGCCGGTAGAGCGTGTAGACCGGCCCTTCGCCGGTGGCGGCCTTGACCACCGGCGGTTTCCCGAGCCCGGGCAGATCGGCCGGGCCACCGGGTCGCCAGGTGCGGCTCGTGGTGTGGAAGAGCAGTTCGTCCGGGGACCACAGCCCCAGTTCGGGATCGTCGTCCTCGGCGAACCGGCCATGTTCCCCGGCGACCTGGACGACGCCCGCGGCGACCAGATAGGACACGATCGCACCGACCACACTGGGCCCGATCCCCGTGGTGGCCACGATTTCCCCGACGGACTTCGCCGTCGCCAGTGTCGCCGCGACGTGCACGGCCCACGGTTGATACAGCACGACACGGTAGCGCGCCGACGGCGACTCCAGTCCCATCCCGTAGGCGTCGGAACGCAGGGAACTGAAGCGGGACAACCGGATCGGGCGGTTGGCCGGAATCTCCACCGGGACGAACACCGGGGCGAGTGCCACCGGGATCACCGACAGCAGTGGCCCCCGGCCGTCGGCGAGGCCCAGCGAGTGCACCACGGAACCGCCGAGTTCCTTGAGCGCCTGCCGCAGCGCGTCGGCCCCCTCCGCCGTCCAGCTCAGCTCGCCTTCGAGGTCGGGTTCCCGCTCGACCGGTTCCCACGACGCCGTCACGTTCGCCAGCGAGATCGGCCCCAAAGCCATGCGCCGCAACGACTCCCGGACCAGTGGTTCCGCACGATCGAAGTCGTACTCCCCCCAGCGGGTGACGACCACCAGTGAGCCGTCCTCACCGATTTCGACAAGACTGTCGTCGGTGAGCGACCACAAGGGGATCGTCTCGGCCACACCGCCGGGGGGATCTGTCGTCAAGGGGTGCTCCAGACGGATCTACAAGAACATGGGGAAGGGGTTCAGCCGGTCGTACGGGGTCGGTTCGGCGAGCCTGCCCAAGCGCACCGGCACGTCGAACAGCCGCCCGGGGGCGAAGCGGCTCCAGAACGGCCGCAGCCCCGGAACGACCACCCTGACCACCGGAAGATCGATGTCGGGCCTGGTCTGATCCAGCACGAGCGTCTCCATTCCCAGCGCGGAAAGCTTGCGTACCAAGCATTCCACGTCGTCCCGCACGTCGGGCCGCCGGACGAACTTGAAGTCCGCGGCCCGTTTCGCCGAGCGTCCTGGCGCCGGCAGCAGATACGGCTGATTCGCGACCGTGGCGTGCCGGAGCCACTGCGCCGCGTCGGGATCGTCGAGTTCGACGTCGTTCGCGAGCACCGCCGGGATCATCTGGTTGAGCTCGCTGACCGCCCTCCGCAGCGCCGTCCTGGGATCCAGGTGGGCGCCGAAACCCATCATGACGTTCTCGCGCGGCCCGGCGATACTCCTGGACAGCGCGACCATCACCGGGACACCGAGATCCGCGGTCAGGTCGAGGACCCACAGTTCCCGGCCCGTCCGCGCGTACTGGCCGACCATCTCCTCGGCCCACGGGTCGTCGAACGACGCGATGTCGACGCCGGGGACGGGAAGCCGGTTGTACCACCACATCGCGACGGCGTCGCGTTCGACGAGTTCGAGCAGTCCCTGCAGGACGGCGTCCTCGATGCTGCTCCCGGCCGCGCAGCCGTTGGAGTCCGCGCGCATACCCCTGATCCCGCACTCCGGCGGCACCCCGTAGTAGAGGTACGCCGTCGGCATCAGCTTCCGGCGCTGCTGCGAAAGCGACCACAACGGCGTCCAGTCGACGGCGGCCTCGTCGTCGAACCGTTCGGGGACGTGCTGGAAGATTGCGTGCCTGGCGTTCCACTCGTCGCGGTTTTCGTACTGGCGCTCGTCGAAGAGCATGCACGAGTTCGGGTGGACCGCGTCCGCGCCGAGCGCGCGGAAGGTGTCGCGGATCCGCAGTTCGTCGCCCTGGTAGTTGGCCGAGAACCGTTCGATCGCCTCGCACAGCGCGCCGACCTCGGCGTCGATCGGGCTGGCGCCCTTGCCGCCGTTGTCCCCGCGCAGCCCGGCCTGCAGCCCCGCCTCACCGCGCACGCGGCGCGCGACGTTCAGCCCGGAGCGATACGCGTTCACGAACGCCGGCGCCCTCGGGTCGCGGGCGATCTCCTTGACGATGCCGGTGACCGGGCTGACCAGGTGGCCGTAGCGGTCGAGCACCTCGACCGGGGTGAGCGTCCGGTGCCCGCCCCCGCCCGACGTCGCCTTCTTCGCCTCGCACAGCACGACCGGCTCGGCCGTCCGCGCGGCGACGATCCCTTCGTCACCGCATTCCGGGCACTGCGGGCGACGCCGCAGTTCGTGCAGCCGCCCCTGCAGGTCGAGGGTGTCCAGGATCCACACCGCCTGCTGCCCCGGATAGCGGTGTCCCGCCAGCCATTTGGACGCTTCGAGCGAGATCAGGTGCGACGCGGCCGCGGTCAGCGGCGGCACGGCGGGGATCGGGAACGAGGCGGGACCGTCGTGCCCGAGGACCTCCTGCACGCAGGCCTCCGCGTGCCGGTGCCCCCACAGCCGGTTGGTCAGGCAGTGCCAGCAGCCGGACCGACCGGGCTGCATGATCGGGCCGATCCACACCTGCGAACCCGACGGCCTGGCCAGCAGCCACGGCCGCCCGGTGCGCCGGTGCTCGGCGTCGATCTCCGCCAGCCTCGGGTCGAGGTAGTCGTCGCACAGCACGATGGCCAGTTCGGAGGCGGTCTCGACCACTTCGATGCCGCTCGCGACGAGCGCGTTCTCCACCTGCGAGGTGTCCACGCCGCGGCCGATCGCGGTCAGGCTCGCCGTCGCCGGCTTCTGACGGCACGCCACCGCCGACGCGTCGAGCCCGCACGCGTCCCAGTACGCGAGCGCGCGTTCGTCGCCGCTGAGCTCGTCCGGGACCCGGACGGTGACCAGACCCGCTTCGACCAGCCTGGCCAGGACGCCGGTGACCTGTTCGGCGCTCATCCCCTCGGGGCAGGCGGACAGGAGACCGTCGAGGTCACGGGTGCCGTCGAGCAGGGCCGCGACCGAGGCGACCTGTGCGCCGCGCATCGCGATGACGCCCTGTTCGGAGAACAGATAGGCGCCGTTGCCCTCACTGATCTCCGCCCGCAGATGCCGTTTGAATCCCAGACCACCGCTGATCGAGCCGGACCCGTTCGACACTGCCTCGCGCATGGGAACCCCCGTAGGTCGGTGCGGTCCCCGAATCCTGCTGCGCGGAGCCGGGTACCGGCCAGTGCGCGATTCACGGGTCGGACATGAAAAACCCATGTTTTTCCGGGACGCACGCACGCGGGACCTGGTGGACGGCTCACTGGCCCGGTGCCCCGGCGCTCTGTCACTGTCGACGCACTGGGAAATCAGGTCACGACGCGTATCGAGCTGGAGGGCGCTTGCGATGTACCCCGGATCACGAGTAGCGGACACGCGGCACGGCTCGGAACCCAACCCGATCCCGGCCCCCTCCGCAAGTCCCCTCCGCTTCACCCTTCTCGGCCCGCTCGAACTCGTGCGGGACGGGATCGACTACGCGCCGACGACGCCGAAGCTGCTGCAGGTGCTCGCCATGCTGGTGATGAGCCCGGGGAAGATCGTGCACATCGACACGATCGTCCAGGAACTGTGGGCCAGCGACCCGCCGCGCAGCGTCCGCACCACGATGCACACCTACGTCTACCAGCTGCGCCGGTGCATCGACGAGAACGACCTCGCCCCGTACGGCGAGACCATGCTGGCGACGAAGCCGCCGGGGTACGTGTTCCGGATCGCGCCGGAGCAGGTGGACGTCTTCGAGTTCCAGACGCTGCAGAAGCAGGGCCGGGAGCTGCAACTGCGGGGCGAGCCCGCCGAGGCGGCGAAGGCCTTCCGGGCCGCGCTCGACCTGTGGTCCGGGCCGCCGCTGGCGAACGTCCACTGTGGACCGGTGCTGTCGGCGTACGCGGTCGACCTCGTCGAACAGCGGCGCAGCACCCTGCACCTGCGGATCGAGGCGGACATCGCGGCCGGGATGCGGCACGAGCTGATCGGCGAACTGCGGTCGCTGGTCACCGCGAACCCGCTGGACGAGGCCCTGCACGGCCAGCTGATCCGCGTACTCGGCCGCAGCGGGCGCCGATCCGACGCGCTCGCGACCTACCGCCAGGTGCGGTCGAGGCTCAACAATGAACTGGGCGTCGAGCCCTGCGACGAACTGCAGGTCCTGCACCACGACCTGCTGTCCGAGGGCGAACCCGCGTGAAACCCACCGCTGCCACGGGAAACGAAAGTGAGGATCGGCGGATGAGCCGTACTTATGGACAGTTCTGCGGTCTGGCCCGCGCGCTGGAGATCATCGGCGAACGCTGGTCGCTGCTGATCGTCCGTGACCTCGTCCTCGGCCCGAAGCGGTTCACCGAACTGCAGGCGGGCCTGCCCAAGATCCCGGCGAGCACGCTGTCCGCGCGGCTCAACGAACTCGAACAGTCCGGTGTACTCCGCCGCCGCCTGCTCCCCCAGCTCGACGCCGCCGTCGTCTACGAGCTCACCGAGTACGGCGGCGAACTCGACCAGATCGTGCTGGACCTCGGTCTCTGGGGCGCGCGGTCGCTCGGGCGGCCGTCACCCGAGGACGTCTTCACCCTGGACGCGGCGATCCTCTCGCTGTACACGACCTTCCAGAGCGAGCGGGCCAAGGGCATCCAGGCCACCTACGAACTGCACTACCCGGGCGGGATGGTCCTGCACGCGATCGTCGAGGACGGCGCGCTCAAGGTCGCGGACGGCGCGCATCCCGGCGCCGACGCGATCATCGAACCGCTGGGCCCGTACATCAAGGACCTGCTCAGCGGGGAGCTCACCGCCGACGACGCCTTGCGGACCGGCAAGGTCCGCGTCGAAGGCGACGTCGAGTACCTGACGCTGTTCACGGAGCTGTTCCACATTCCCGCCGCGCCCCAGGCGACCCACGGAATCGTCGTCCGTTGATCCATCCGGCGTAGTTTCCCGCAGGTCAGATCAGCAATCCGGAGTAAAGGAATCGGCCGGTCCGCGAGCTATCGTCAGGATCCGTCACCGGCCGGTCTTTCGCCCAAGGAGCCCTTCATGGCCGCACTCGATCCCCACCGTCCCGGCCTGCTCGCCTCGCTCAACGGGAAATACCATCGCGCGGCACTCAACATCTTCGCCCTCGTCGTACTGGCTCACTGGGCCGAACACCTGGTGCAGGCGTTCCAGATCTACGCCCTGGGCTGGAAGACCGCGGACGCCCGCGGCGTGCTGGGCATCCCGTTCCCCAAGCTGATCAGCTCCGAATGGCTGCACTACGGCTACGCGATCGTCATGCTGGTCTTCCTGTTCGCCCTGCGCAAGGGCTTTGCCGGCCGCTCGCGGCAGTGGTGGAACCTGGCGCTCGGCCTGCAGTTCTGGCACCACATCGAGCATCTGCTCCTGCTGATCCAGGCGCAGACCGGCTGGCGGCTCGGCGGCGGCACCGCGCCGAGCAGCATCATCCAGCTGTTCATCCCGCGCGTCGAGCTGCACCTGTTCTACAACACGATCGTCACCATCCCGATGATCATCGCGATGATCGTGCACCGGAAGGCCTCCGCCGTCGAACGGCAGCTGACCGGCTGCACGTGCTCGCCCGAAAGCCGGCGTGAGCTGGCCACCGCGGCATCGTGACCCGGAGGCTCTTCGCGCTCCTGGCCCTGGTGGCCGCCTGGCTGGGGGTCGCGGTGTTCGCCGCGGCCCCGGCCTCGGCCCATGTGGAACTCCTCAACTCGAATCCCGCCGACGGCGCCCGGCTGACCTCGGCGCCCGCCCAGATCTCGATCACCCTGTCGGAGAACATCGGCATCCAGCCGAACTCGATCAAGGTCGTCGATCAGCAGGGCACGGACGTCGTCACCGGGCCGGTGTTCCAGCCCGGTGACATCGCCGAGCAGGTCGCCGTCAAACTCGAACCCGATCTTCCCGACGGCAGCTACCTCGTCGAGTACGCCTTCGTCTCGACGGACTCGCATCCGGTGCGCGGCACGCTCGCGTTCGTGATCGGCACCGGTCCCCTGATCACCTCGGCGGGCGCGGTGTCCGCCTCGACCGGCACCGATCCGGTGACCGACGCGTTGTTCACCACCTTCCGCTGGGGTTCGTTCCTCGGCGTCGCGCTGCTCGGCGGGCTGGTGTTCCTGCTGGTCTGCCGTCCCGGCGGCCGGACCGACCCAGCGGCGCGGAGGCAGCTCACCGCGGGCCTGTGGCTCTCCGGGGTCACGGCCGTGGCCGGGTTCCTGCTGCAAGGCCCGTACGTCGCGGGCCGCGGCGCGGGCTCGGTCTTCGATCCGGCGCTGATCGAGGCGACCCTGCGGGTGGCGTACGGGAAGCTCCTGCTCCTGCGCCTGGCCGCGATCGTCGCGCTCGCCGTGCTCGTGCGGCGGCTGCTGGCGGACGGCCTGCCGGACCGGCTGCGGTCGCGGTACGAGAACCTCGGCATCGCGGCCGGGTTCATCGTGATGCTGAGTTTCTCCGCGACCGGGCACGCGGTGGCCGACAAGATCATGTTCCTCTCGGTCAGCGCCGACCTCGCGCATTTCGGCGCGATGGCCGTCTGGGTGGGCGGGCTGATCCAGCTGGCCGTGCTCCTGCGCGGCAGATACCCGGCGGACGAGGCCGAACCGGCGCTGGCGCGGTTCCACCCGATCGCCACCTGGTCGATCGTGGTCATGGTGGTCAGCGGGGCTTACCTGGGCTTCCGGCTCGTCCCGTCGGTGGAGGCGCTCTGGACGTCGGCCTACGGCATCGTCTTCGTGCTGAAGCTGACCGGGTTCGCCGCGTTGCTGCTGGTGGCGAACATGAGCCGCACCGCGGTGCGCCGCGGGATCTCCGGCCGCGGCGGCACCGGCGTCGTAACCGCCGACCTGCGGAAACTGCGGGTCAGCGTCGGGGTCGAGGTGCTGATCGTGGCCGTGGTGCTCGCGCTGGCCGCGGCGCTGTCCTCGATGTCCCCGACCGGCTGATCAGCGTTCGACCGGCTCTTCCGGCGGGGCGAACGGACCCCAGGTGAAGGCCCGGAGCCACGGCTCGGGATCGCCCAGCCAGTCCATGGCGGCGATCTGGGCCGGGCTCCGGCGCCCGGCGAGCGACCGGTACACGTCCACCGGCGCGCCCGAGAGCACCGCGGCGATCGGCTCGGTGCCGGCGATCCAGGTCGCGCCCTCGATCTCGATCCGCATCCCGGGCAGCCCGTGGTTGCCCAGCGAGGCGCCGAGGCCACTGACGAGCACTTCGAAACCCCGCAGCCAGGCGGCGTGCGCCTCGGGCGGCGGAGCGCCGAGCGCGTACCGGAGATCGAGTTCGTGGGTGAAGGCGTCCATCACCATGATGTCGCCGCGGCTCTTGCCTTCGCCGTCGGCGGCGAGCAGCGCGTCGGCCTCGGGTCCGCGTTCGGTCCACAGCCGCAGCAGTTCGGCGACCGGCGCCGTCTCCGGGACCGGGCAGGCCTCGCCGCCGAAACGGGTGATCACCCGGTCGCAGATCTCGGTCAGATGCGCGAGCAGATCTCGGACGGTCCACTGTGGACAGGCCGGGACGGTCCGCTCCCCCGCGCCCGCGTGATCGGTGAGCAAGATCGTGATGTTCTCTCTGACCTGCCGGTATCCTTCGGCCGCGGTCGCCGTATTCCAGCCAGGGACCCGAATTCGGCTGCTCGTCACGCGGCCACCTCCACTAGGGGTGAAACAATGGTCGTCCATTCTCCCACCGCTGGAAGGATGCCCCTTCTTCTCGTGTGCGCCCGACCGTTCGGCGCAAAGATCACCCACCCGTGACGCGTGTCCTCGCGGCTTCAGGCACACTGGACGGGAAAGCCCCGTGCCGCAAGGAACTCTGCCGTTCCAACAAAGCGCTCACCGGTGACGGATCGCCCACTGTGGAGGTGACCAATGGAAATGCCCGGCTTCGATCTGGCGTGGCGTGGCTTCAACCGCGCGCAGGTCCGGGAATTCGTTCGCGAGGTGGAGGCCGAGCTACGACGAGTCGCCGCCGAACGCGACGAGGCGATCCGGCGCGGGCAGGCGCTCGCCGCCAGGCTCACCGCGGCGCAAGAGGAAAATCGCGAACTGAAGAACAGCGTCGACCGGATCAGCCGGGTGCCGATCGCGCCGGACGCGCTGCAGGAGCGGTCGCGCCGGATGCTCGAACTCACCCGTGAAGAAGCCGCCGACATCACCGCGCGTGCCGCCGAGGAGGCCGCCGAAGCCGAGGCGGAACGCAAGCGGATCGCCGAAGACTTCGAGCGCGCCATGACGCTGCGCCGCGCGGAGGCGATGCGCGCACTCGCCGCCCGGGACGAAGCCTCGCAGGCGAGGGCGCGGAAAGTGCTCGAAGACGCCGCCGAACAGGGCGAGCGCCTGGTCGCCGAAGCGCGGCAGAAGGCCGACGTAGCCCTCAGCCTGCGCGACGACGTGCTGAAACAGCTGGTCGGCTGCCGCGAACTGCTCACCGAAGCCGGAACGGTCCTGGCGATCACCGCGGAACCGGAAGTGCCCGTTCAGCGCCGGAGCAGGCCCGAGGCCCGCACCGGCACCGAAGCGGCCGCCACCTAGGCGTCATCGCCCGAGGAATACACCACCGGCCGGATCTCCATCGCGTTGATGTGCGCGTCCGGGACCTGGCCCGCGATCTCGATCGCGCGCTCCTTGCTGTCGCATTCCACCAGGTAGAAGCCGGCCAGATACTCCTTCGACTCCGCGAACGGGCCGTCGGTGACCACCGGGACGCCGTCACGCACCCGGACCACCGTGCTCTCCTTCGGCTCCCCCAGCGCCTGCGTCCCCAGCAGTTCGCCGCTCTCGGTGAGCTTCTGCATGAAAGGGTCGATGCGGGCGACCACCTCGTCGCGCTCCTTCTCGGGGAGGGCGTCCCAGGCGGCGGGGTTCATCGTGATCATGATCATGTACTTCATCGGTGTTCCTCCTGGTCATCCGGCCGGTGCCCGGCCGCTCACGCAGGAGTCGGAGCCGCCGGATCGTCCTCGACATCCTGGCACCCACGATTTTCACCCGCCCGGGGCGGATACGTGGGGAGGGTATAGTGAGCAGCGGCAGGGAACGACGAGAGAGCGGGTGCGGGATGACGGGATACGGCAGCGAGCGGGAGGCCTACCTCAAGCGCCTGCGCCGGATCGAGGGGCAGATCCGCGGGTTGCAGCGGATGGTCGAAGAGGACAAGTACTGCATCGACATCCTGACCCAGGTGTCCGCGGCCACGAAGGCGCTCCAGTCGTTCTCCCTCGAACTGCTGGACGAGCACCTCGCCACCTGTGTGGTGCAGGCCGCCGCCGCGGGCGGTGAAGAGGCCGACCTCAAGGTCCGGGAGGCATCCGACGCCATCGCCCGGCTGGTCCGTTCCTGATCCGTTCCTGATCAAGCGACGCCGCGGAACCTCCGCAGGCGCAGGCTGTTGGTGACGACGAAGACCGACGAGAACGCCATCGCGGCCCCGGCGATCATGGGGTTGAGCAGGCCGAGCGCGGCCAGCGGCAGCGCGGCGACGTTGTAGGCGAACGCCCAGAACAGGTTGCCCTTGATCGTGCCGAGCGTGCGGCGCGAGAGCCGGATGGCGTCCACGGCCGCGCGCAGGTCACCGCGCACCAGCGTCAGGTCACCGGCCTCGATCGCGGCGTCCGTTCCCGTCCCCATCGAGAGGCCGAGGTCGGCCTGCGCGAGCGCGGCCGCGTCGTTGACGCCGTCGCCGACCATGGCGACCACGCGGCCCTGCTCCTGCAACCGCTTGACGACGTCGACCTTGCCGGCGGGCAGCACCTCCGCGACGACCTCGTCGATCCCGACTTCGGCGGCGACCGCGTTCGCGGATCCCGCGTTGTCACCGGTCAGCAGGACCGGCCGCAGCCCGAGCGCCTTCAGTTCGGCGACGGCCTTGGCCGACGTCGGCTTGACCGTGTCGGCGACGACGACCACACCCCGCGTCTCGCCGTCCCAGGCGACGACGACAGCGGTCGCGCCGCGGTTCTCGGCGGCCGCCTTGACCTGGGAGAACGTGTCGCCGACGGTGATGCCGTGCTGGTCGAGGAGGGCGGGCCGTCCGGCCAGCACGGTCTTGCCCTCGACCTCTCCGACGACACCCAGGCCCTCGGCGTTGCGGAACCCCTCGACCGGCGGCAGCTCACCTAGCTGTTCCTCGGCGGCCGTGACGATCGCGCGGGCGATCGGATGCTCCGAGGCGTGCTCGACGGCCGCGGCGAGCCGGAGGACCTCGCTGTCGCCATGGAGATCGGTGAGGCTCATCTTCCCGGCGGTCACCGTGCCGGTCTTGTCCAGGACGACGGTGTCGACCTGGCGAGTGGACTCGAGCACCTCGGGCCCCTTGATGAGGATGCCCAGTTGCGCGCCGCGGCCGGTGCCGACCAGCAGCGCCGTCGGCGTGGCCAGGCCGAGCGCGCACGGGCAGGCGATGATCAGGACCGCGACGGCGGCGGTGAAGGCGGCGTCGGCGCCGCTGCTCGCCCCGAGCCAGAAGCCGAGCGTGCCGACCGCGAGCGCGATCACCACGGGGACGAATACGGCCGACACCCGGTCGGCGAGCCGCTGGACGCGCGCCTTGCCGTTCTGCGCGTCCTCGACCAGCCGCGCCATCTGCGCGAGCTGGGTGTCGGCGCCGACCCGGGTCGCACGGACGACGAGCCTGCCGCCGGCGTTGACCGTCCCGCCGACGACGGTGTCGCCGGCGGACACCTCGACCGGGACGGACTCACCCGTCAGCATGCTGAGGTCGACCGCGGATCCGCCGTCCGTCACGACCCCGTCGGTGGCGATCTTCTCGCCCGGCCGCACAACGAAGTCGTCGCCGGTCTTCAGCTGGCCGATCGGCACGCGGCTCTCCACGCCGTCCTTGAGGAGAGCGACGTCCTTCGCGCCGAGTTCGAGCAGCGCCCGCAGCGCGGCACCGGAGCGGCGCTTGGAGCGCGCCTCGAAGTAGCGGCCCGCGAGGAGGAAGGTGGTCACTCCGGCGGCGACCTCCAGGTAGAGGTTGCCCGCGCCGGAGCCGCGCTCCATGGTCAGCGCGAAGCCGTGCCGCATCCCGGGTACCCCGGCGGTGCCGAACAGCAGCGCGTACAACGACCAGAGCGTGGCGGCGGCGACGCCGAGTGAGATCAGGGTGTCCATGGTGGCGGCGCCATGGCGGAGATTCGTCCAGGCGGGGCGGTGGAACGGCCACGCACCCCACGTGACGACCGGCGCGGCCAGGACCAGCGAGACCCACTGCCAGTAGGTGAACTGCCAGGCCGGGACCATCGCCAGCACGATCACCGGCACGGCGAGCACGGCCGAGACCAGAAGACGCGTCCGGAGCGAGCCGGTCTGGTCAGTGTCCTCGTCCGCGTCGGGTTTCGGCGGCTGGGCGGTGTAGCCCGCGGACTCGACGACGCCGACGAGGTCCTCGACCGAGACCGCCGCGGGGAAGTCGACCTGCGCCTTCTCGGTGGCGTAATTGACCGTGGCGGAGACGCCGTCGACCTTGTTCAGCTTGCGTTCGACCCGCGCGGCACACGACGCGCAGGTCATCCCGCCGATGGCCAGTTCGACGCGCTGGGATGTCCCGACGCTCACGGCGTGCCTCCCGTGTGCCCCTCGTGATGCCCTTCGTGCGTGCTGGCCGGCGCGGTCGGGGCCGGCGGAGGAGGCTCATCCACCGGCCCGACGGCGGACCCGATCGCCCAGGCGACGACGAACACCGCGACCAGGGCCGCGGCGAACGCCGACACCTTGACGGCGGTGCTCACGAGACGAGCTGGTAACCGGCCTCGGTGACGGCCGCGTCCACGATCTGGACATCGAGCGCGGTGTCGCTGGTGATGGTTACCTTGCCGCTGGCGACGTCCACGTTCACGGCACTGACGCCCGCGATCCCGCTGACCTCCTCGGTGACGGAGGAGGCGCAGTGCCCGCAGGACATGCCCTTGACGGTGTAGGTGGTTTCGGCCATCGGTACGAACTCCTCTACAGGACAAACGAAGCGATCATTACTTTTATACCCCATGGGGGTAGGGGTGTGCACTGAGGGTGCGGGCACACTGCGGAAATGAGGAAGATCTCCGCCATCGGCATCGGCGCCGGCGACCCGGAACACCTGACCGTCCAGGCCGTCCGGCGGCTGAACGAGGCCGATGTGTTCTTCGTGCTCGACAAGGGTTCAGAGAAGCAGGACCTGGTGGGACTGCGCCAGGAGATCCTCGACCGGTTCGTCGAACGGCCCGGCTACCGCGTCGTGCGGGCACCGGACCCCGAACGCGACCGTACCCCTGACGACTACCGGAAGGCCGTCGCCGACTGGCACCGGCTCCGCACCGACGTCTACGAGAGCATGATCGCTTCGCTCGGTCCCGATGAGCGGGGCGCGTTCCTGGTGTGGGGTGACCCGGCGCTCTACGACTCGACTCTGACGCTGCTGGACGCCGTGCTCGCCAGGGGGAACGTCGAGTTCGAGTACGACGTCGTCCCCGGGGTCAGCAGTGTGGCCGCGCTGACGTCACGGCACCGGACCACCATGAACCAGATCGGCCGTCCGGTACTCGTCACGACCGGCCGTCGCCTGGAGGCCGGCTGGCCCGCGGACGTCGACGACGTGTTCGTGATGCTGGACGCGCAGTGCACGTTCTCGCGATTCGTGGACACGGGACTGGAGATCTACTGGGGCGCGTACCTCGGGACGCCCGACGAGCTCCTGCGCTCCGGTCCCTTGACCGCCGAGCTCGCCGAGGAGATCCGCACGGTTCGCGCCGCGGCGCGGTCCCGGAAGGGCTGGATCATGGACATCTACCACCTGCGCCGCCCCGCCCCCTCCCGCATTTAGTCCTCTGAATGCATGTGGCGTTTAGTCCTCTAAATGCGGGTAGTCGCGTGCCCTCCACGCGTTTAGTCCTCTGAATGCATGCGGGCATGAAAAAAGGTCTGGGACCTGGGAGAACCTCGAGGGTTCTCGACCAGGTCCCAGACCTTTATCAATGTTAGTCCGGCGGTGTCCTACTCTCCCACAACCCTTCGGTTGCAGTACCATCGGCGCTGTCAGGCTTAGCTTCCGGGTTCGGAATGGGACCGGGCGTTTCCCTGACGCTATAACCACCGAAACACTGTGAAACACTCCCCCACAACCTCACACGAGGGGGTTGTGTGGTGTTTCAGAGCTGTAGAGTGGATGCGTAACATCTTTGTGGGCAAGTCCTCGGCCTATTAGTACCAGTCAACTCGACAACACATTACTGTGCTTCCATT
>NZ_BNAY01000011.1 GCF_014654365.1 Amycolatopsis oliviviridis | reverse complement strand
CGGATGCCTCAAAACCCACACCCACTACAACGAAACAACCGCCTGGGCCCACCACACCACCACCGCCGCTTGACACACAAAACCCAGGGATGTCTTCACGGACTCGGTGTCACGCGGTGACGAGTGACAGGCCGTAGCGCTGCAGGATCTCGTTCACCGGCTGGAACCAGGTCTCACCACCGGAACCGCAGTTCCCCCAGCCGCCGGAGGTGACCCCTTGGGCCTGGTCGCCGGTGATGAAGGAGCCGCCGGAGTCGCCGGGCTCCGCGCAGACGTTGGTGCGGGTCATCTGGTGCACCGCGCCTTGGGAGTAGTTGATCGTCTCGTTGTGCCCCAGCACGGTGCCGCAGTGCCAGTGCGTCGTCGAACCGGACCGGCACACCGAGGTGCCGACGGGCGCGACCCACGATCCCCGCACCAGCGCGTCGCTCACCGTGCCCCAGCCGAGGACGACCGGCGCGGTCCACCAGCCGTTGCCGATGCGGATGAACGAGTAGTCGTTGTCGGGAAAGGAAGAACCGGCGAAGTTGCCCATGGCCGAGCCGTCCCAGCCGACGACGGAACTGCCCGTGCCGCCACAATGGCCGGCGCTGACGAAGCCGCCCTGGACGGAGAACCCGATCGAGCAGCGGGTGTTCCCGTTGATGTAGTATGGGTCGCCGCCGACGGTGCCCGCCGCGAACGGCCGGGCCTTCGGCGCGATGACCACGGTGACCGGACCGGCCTTCCTGGCCCTGGCGAGGAAGTCGTCGACGTCGGAGCCGTGCGCGCCGGGCTGTAGAGCGACCTCGACACTGCCGCTGCGCGGATCGGCACGCCAGCCGCTGACGGCGGCGGGCGCGGGACGACTCTTGGCCGACAAGTCGATTTCCGCCTTCGCCGCGTCGAGTTCGGCGGCACTGACCGCGACGGCGGTGGGCTCCGCACCCGCCTGCCGGACGGCGGCCGCCGCGGCGGGATCGGTCACCCCGACGACGAGCTTGCCGCGCGCCGGGTCGAACCAGGCGCCGCCGAAAGCCGTGCCCGCGGCCTGCTGAGCCGCGAGCATCACGCGCGAGGCGGTCATTTCCTGGGTGAGCCGGGCCGAGGCCTGCGCGGCGGTGAGCCCCAAGTCCCGCTGCATGGCGGCGATCAGTCCGGGGGAAGCCTGGGCGACGGGGGCGAGGGCGGCGGAAGCGAGACTCGCTGTGAGGACGGCGGCGCCGCCGAGTGCCAGGGCGATTCTTCGACGCATGGTAACTCCTCCAAGGCCGGGGGAAAGAAACACACTGCCCGCCGAGTGTGCGGCTGAGGTTCGGAAATGGCGAGAATTGTCCGGTCTTCTGTCCGAAATTAACAAGAGTAAACGACTTCAAACGATCAGCTCCCGGCTGCTCGCCCCGGACTTGCCACCGATGGCGCGCCCGCGATTACCGGCATGGCAATAAACGGACCGGGAAATCGTCGCTGGATGACAAGAACAATCGGGGTCCGGGCGCCTGAATCGATACCCACACGACGGTGTGTTGTTGGCGGATTCGTTGCGCCGTAACGTTTTTACCGCCTTCGCAATTCTTTCCCGAATTTCCGACCGGAGGATTCCATGACGCGTTTTCCGTCCCTGAGACCCTTTGCCCGGATCGCTACCGCGCTTGTCCTCGCCGGAGCCGCGGTCACCTTTCCCGCGGGTGCCGCCTCCGCCGCTCCCGCCGCCGGCCCGGTGACCAAGAACCTGACTTTCACCTGCGAGATGCCGTTGATCGGCGCGCGTCAGGTCGCCGCCACGGTGTCGGCGACCTTCCCCGGGACGGTGGCCGCCGGTTCCCCGATCGACGTCACCGGCTTTTCCGTGGCCGTCTCCCTCGACGGGGACATCGTCTCCGCGCTGAACCTGATCGGTGCGGTGACCATCGACGGGACCGCGTCCGCGACCGTCGGCGTCGACTACAACGGCACCGAACTCGGTGTCACGCTCAACGGCCTGGGATTCCCGGTCACCGCCGTCCCGGCGGACGGCCCGCTGGGGATCGTCATCACCGGACCGATCCCCGGGCTCACCGTGAAGAAGCCCGGGTCGATCGTCTTCACCGTCGGCGGCGGTTTCACCGGGAAGGTCACGCCGAAGCGGGCCGACGGGACGCCGACGGACCTCGGCACGTTCGACCTGCCGTGCGGCATGGACCCCGGCCAGGACGCCTCGCTCGCGACCGTGACCGTCACCTGAGGTATCGCGCCCCGGGTGGTCGTGAGTGGTAAGTGTCGTTAGAACGTCACTTACCACTCACGACCCACCCGCCCCACTGGCTAGCGGCGCTTGTCTGCTTGCCTGTACATGAAGGCCCCCTTGCTTGCGCCTGGCTCAGTGAAGGACCCCTTCATGTACTTGGGCGGACCTGGTCGGCACCGGCGCGGGCCCGTCCCGGCGCGCGCCCCGTGGTTCCAGTAGGTTGCGGGACATGACCGCGTCGCCGGTGGATGTCCCGGAGCAGGTGCTGCGCACCTCGATCGTCGAGCGGTTGTTCGCCAGGGAAGCTGACCGGCGCCCGCTCTTCACCCACCAGGCCCACAGCACCCACCAGGACCACGGTGCCGGAATGGACGACACGGTCACCTGGACGGAGTTCGTCTCCCGGGTGCGCGTGGTCGCGGGAGCGCTGCGCGAGGTCACCCGGCCGGGTGATCGAGTCGCGGTGCTCACGGGCCAGGATCTGAACTACCCCTTGGCGTTCTTCGGCGCGCTCGCCGCCGGACTGGTGGCCGTCCCGTTGATGGCGCCCGCCAGCCCGTCCCAGCGTGGCAGGCTCGCCGGAGTGCTGGCGGACTGCGGCGCGCGGGTCTGGCTGACCTCCTCGGCCGCCGCCCCGAAAGTGCGTGATGCCGGGACACCCGACCACCTGATCGTGGTCGACGAACTTTCCGGGCCGGGCGTCGATCCGCTTCCCGTCACTCCCGAGAGTCCCGCGTACCTGCAGTACACGTCCGGCTCGACGCGGGAGCCCGCCGGTGCCGTGATCCCGCACCGGGCGGTCGCCGCCGCCTGCTGGCAGGCGAGTCACGCCTACGCCGTCGACGAGGGTACGACCTGCGCCGGCTGGATCCCGTTCTTCCATGACATGGGCCTGATCCAGTTGCTGTGCCTGCCGGTCTACGCGGGCGCGCGGTCGGTGTTCATGTCGCCCGCCGAGTTCGTGCACCGGCCCGTGAGATGGCTGCGCCAGCTCGCCGATCACCCGGCCGTGTTCACCGCCGCGCCGAACTTCGCGTTCGACCTGGCCGCCGACGTCGCCGGCGAGGTGGGGGACGACCTCGACCTCTCGGACGTGCGGGTCGCGCTCAACGGCGCCGAGCCGGTCCAGCCGCGTACGGTCGCGCGGTTCCAGAAGGCCTTCGGCCCGCACGGTTTCCGGCCCGAAGCCCACCGTCCGTCCTACGGCCTGGCCGAGGCCACGGTGTACGTCGCGAGCGCGGGCGAGGAAGGACCGCGGGGCGCGGTGTTCGACAGGGAAGCCCTCGCGCAGGGCCGGGCGATCGAAGTCCCGGACGGCCAAGGGCTCGTCTCGGTCGGCCGTCCCCTCGGGCAGCGAGTCCGGATCGTGCGCGACGGGGCCGCGCTCCCCGACGGGCTCGTCGGGGAGATCTGGATCCACGGGCCGAACGTCGCGTCCGGGTACTGGGGTCGCGGTGACGCCGCGGCGTTCGCCGGTGAACTCGACGGCGTCGGCGGCTGGCTGCGCACCGGCGACCTCGGCGTGTTCCACCGCGGCGACCTCTACATCACCGGCAGGCTCAAGGATCTGATCGTCATCGACGGCCGCAACTTCCACCCGCAGGACATCGAGGCGGTGGCAGGCGAAGCGCATCCGGCCATCCGCCGCGACCGCGTCGCCGCATTCGGCGTGTCGGACGAAATGGGTGAAGGGGCCATGTTGGTAGCCGAATGGGCAAAGAACGCCGAAGCGGATGTCAAAGAAGTCACCAGGGTGGTATTGCGTGCGGTGTCACGTGAACATGATCTGACGTTGCGATCGGTACGTATGGTTCCCTCCGGTGACCTTCCGCGCACTTCCAGTGGCAAGGTGGCGCGAGCGGCCGCGAGGGCGCGTTATAGTCGGCCCCGTGGGTGATCACCGCGCGGAGGTCGTGAAGGTCGTCAGCGAGACTTTTCGGCTTGATCCCGCCGAAATCGAGTTCGACGCACCGCTCGAAGAGCTGGGTATCGACTCCAAAGGACGGATAAAACTCCTGTCGGCGCTGGAGATCTACCACGACGTGAGGATTGATCTGGACCAGCTGGACCGGTTCACCGACATCGGGTCGGTGGCGGAAGTGCTCACCGAGGCACTCGACGGTAAGGCCGACGGATCCGACGAAAGGCGCTGAGAAGAATGAGCGGGGGCTTCACCGCGGCGACCGATGCGCTTTCATCGGCGTCGAAGAACATCGGAAAGCTGACGGAGCAGTTGCTCGAAGACAATCCCGATCTGTCGAGCACGCCCGTGAACGCGGCCGGTTTCGGCCAGGCACACGGTGACCACTCGAAGAAGTACACCGATGGTGTGGCCGCGCTGTGGGCCTCGGTCCAGGGCTACAGCAAAACGCTCGGTTCTTTCGGCACGAACCTCGGCACCGCGGGTACCACCTACGGCAAGAACGAGGACGAGACGAAGAACAAGATCACCGAGGCGGGGACGCTCTAGTGGCCGACGAACTCACCTGGACCCAGGTCAAGGCCCTCCTCGACGACCCGAGCGTGCCGCCCGGTAACAAGACCGCGCTCATCGGCTCGTGGATCAAGACGCATCCGGCGCCCCCGCCCTGGGGCGGGGTCGAGGAGCCGGAGGAGATCAAGCAGAAGCGCAAGGAAGCCGAAAAGTACGCGCAGACGTACAACGCCCTTCCGTTCCTGCCCTACGACGGCGACACCAAAAAGGTCTACGACGGCGCGAAGAACGCCGGCGATCAGGCCAGCTTCACCCAGAAAGAAGAGACGAAGGCCGTCAACGAGGGCGACAAGAAGCTCGACGGCACCAAGGAACCCACGCCGGACGGCGGCGGGACCAAGACGTCGGACGAGATCTTCGACGCCGCCGCACCCGCGCTCAAGGTCTTCCAAACCTTCGGTTCCCTGCTGGCGAAGCTCCCGGAAGACTGCCGGGGCACCAGCCGCGCGCTCGATTTCGAGAAGGACATCAAGAAGCCGTTCGACGAGCAGCGCGGCATCAACTTCAAGAACTTCGTCGACGACGCCGCGCATTTCAAGACGGGCTCGAAGACCGTCGAGAAGGCCATGACGGACACCGGGTCCCAGCTGACCACTCTGTACGGGACCTGGACCGGGAAGGCCGCGGACGCCTCCTCGGAGAACTACAACGAGAAGATCCTTCCCAAGGCCAAGAAACTCTCCCAGACGCTGAACACCGCGAGCGAAGCGACGCTGCACACCACCACCACGGTGTTCAAGCTCTGCAAGGAGAAGGCCGACGAGGTCGTCAAGGGATACAAGGAGATCGTCGGCAAGGCCGACTTCGCGATGGCGCAGAAGGTCGTCGCCATCGCCGCCGGTGAGAAGAGCGGCAAGGAAGACTTGGGCGCGATCGCGGGCTGGATGGACGCGAACTTCGGCTCCAATCTCGTTCAGCAGCTGAACAACGACGGCTGCTGTGACGACGACGAGTTCAAGAAGGCGGGCCAGAACCTCGCCAAGCAGTGGATCCAGAAGCAGTTCATCCCGGAGATGTGGACCGCCATCTACCTGGGCTTCGAGAAGAACTGCAAGGAGACCAAGGACTTCGTCAACCAGGCCTACGACGAGCTCGACAAGGTCATGGGCAAGGTCAAGAACGAGTTCGAAGGCGCGGGCGCCGGCGGCAACGGCGGCCCGGGTGGCAACGGCGGCGCGGGTGGCACGGGCGGCGGACCCGGCGGCCCGGGCAACGGCGGCCCGGACTTCACCGGCGGTCAGGGTGGCGGCCAGGGTGGGGGGCAAGGCGGCGGCCAGGGTGGCCAAGGCGGCGGGAACGGTGGGGGCTCGGGCACCGGTGGCACCGGTGGCGGTCCGGGTGGTGGCTCGGGCGATGGCACCGGCCCGTCGGGTCAGAAGCCCCCGCCCGTCCCGGACGTGAAGATCCCCGAGGGCGGTTCCGGCGGCGGTCCTGGTGGCGGTTCCGGTCCTGGTGGCGGCTCGGGCTCCGGCCCGGGTGGTGGCGAGCAGAAGCCCCCGCCGGTCCCGGACGTGAAGATTCCCGACAGCGGCGCCGGTGGTTCCGGTCCTGGTGGCGGTGGTCCCGGTGGCGGTCCCGACCCGAGCAAGGACCAGACGTCGCCCTCGGGCTCGGCTCCGCCGCCGTCGTCCGGCGACGAGCAGAAGGCCGCGGCCGAAGAGGCCAAGAAGCAGGCCGCGGCCGCGGCCGAGAACGCGAAGAAGCAGGCGTCCGAAGCGCTGAACAAGCTGGGCGACGGCCCCGGTGGCGGCGACCTCGGTGGCGGCGGCTCCGGTCCGGGCGGCGGGGGAACCGGTGGTGGCCCCGGCGGCGGCAGCACGGACGCGGCTTCCGAAGCCAAGGCAGCGGCCGAAAAGGCCGCCGAGGACGCGAAGAAGCAGGCGTCGGAAGCTCTGAACAAGCTGGGCGACACCCCCGGCGGCGGCCTGGGCGACACCGACTCCAAGCCCGGCGACCCCAAGGATCCCGACTCCAAGGACGGCGATCCCAAGCAGGACGCCGAGAAGGCCGCGGAAGAGGCGAAGAAGAAGGCCTCCGAAGCGCTCGACAAGCTCGACGACAAGCTTCCGGGCAGCGAAGGCGGCGAGAAGCTGACCGATGACAAACCCGGCGAGGACGGCGACAAGGACAAGGCCGAGGACGGCGAGCGCGAGACCCTCAAGGTCAAGCAGGGTGACAAGACCTTCGAGATGACCGAGCCGGACAAAGACGGCGAGATGGACATCAAGATCGGCGACGGTTCCGGACCGGCCAAGGACTTCAAGCTCGACTGGACCGACGACGAGTCCAAGCTGGGCGACGCTCCCGATGGCGACGGCAAGAAGGACGACGTCCATCGCCCCGGGGCGGACGGCAAGATCCACATCCAGGACGGCGATGTGAAGATCACCGCCGAACGTCCCGACGGCCCGTCCGGGCCGACGGTCGTCACCGTCGACGACGGCACCGGCAAGCCGACCACGTACACCCTCGGCGAGGACAAGGACACCTCGGACCCGGCCTCGCATCCGGCCAAGCCGCTCACCGGGACGGTCCAGCCCGAGCCCCGTCCGGCGTTCACCCCGCACCACGGTGGCGGCGGAACCGTCCCCGACGGTCTCGGCGGAGGCGGCATCGGCGGCGGTGACGTCAGCGGCGGCGGTGGTGGCGGAGGCGGAGGCGGTGGCGCCCACGGCGTCGGCGGCATGACCGGGGTCTCGCTCGAGACCGCGAGCCCGGCGACAGGCCAGTCGCTGACCGAAGGCGTGCACACCGGCGGTGGCGCGCATCAGCCGCAGGCCGTGCCCGCGGGCGCCCCGTCCGCGCCGATGAGCGGATCGACGCCCGGTCAATCGCCGATGGGCGGTATGGGCGCGATGCCGCCGATGGGCGGCGGTGGCCAGGGCGGTGGCGGTGACCAGGAGCGGACCAACCGCGCGTACCGGATCGAGGGCGAGGTGTTCGACCAGATCAACGAACCCACCGGGCGGATCACCGGTTCGTTGCTGGACGATGAGGATCAGCCGTCCACCCGCAGGCGGTAATCCGAGGCAGGGGAGAATCAGATGAGCGTCGATGAAACCTCGGCCATGAAGACGGCTCTGGACGGTCTCGTCCGCGAGCAGGCGGAGCGCCGGGGACTGCGGGACAAGAAGGCCGACGAGATCAAGGCCAGCTCGCAGGAGTTCATGACCAAGCAGGTCATGACCGCCCAGCGCTACGTCGAGCATCGGCGGGAGCTGGGGGAGCGCAAGACGAAGTCCGGCTGGAGCACCGACCGGTCGCACGCCGAGCCGGGGAACGCGTCGGCGTTCGACGACGCTCCCGCCTTCGACGAGCCGGCGGCTTCGTTCACCCCGGAGCCGGCCGCCCGCGCGGGGCGGGATGCGCCCCGGCGCGCTCCTCGCCGTCCGGCACCGGTGGACGACGAGGACGACGCGTTCCTCAACAACCGCTGGCGCGAGTGACGTCGCGGTCAGAAGACGAGGCCGAGCACGAGCACGATCGGGAGCGAGATCACCGAAGCCAGTGACATGGCGACGGTGTGGGTCTTGAACGTGCCTCGTGTGCTCAGCCCCAGCAGTGACTGGAACATCCAGAAGAAGTTGCTGCTGACGTGCGGGAGGAACAGCGCGCCGGAGCAGGCGGCGAGGGCGACCAGCACCACCGGGACCCCGAGCGAGCCCGCGATCGGCGCGAGGATGCCCGCCGCGGTGATCGCGGAGATCGAGATGGACCCCATCGCGATGTGCAGGACGGCGGCGATCAGCCAGACCAGCACGAGCGGTGGCAGGAAACCGGTGCCGAACGAGCTCGCCAGCACGTCGCGCAGTCCCGATTTCCCGATCACTTCGGCGACCGAGCCGGAAAGCCCGGACAGCACGAGAATGGGCCCTGCCATCGCCAAGGCCTTGCCCACGGCGGCGTTCACCTCGTGCCGGGGCAGGACGCGGCGGGCGAGCAGATGCGCGAGCCCGGCGCCGATCGCCATCGCGATCACCGGCTCGGTCGGCAGGGAGACGGGTCCCAGCGGGAAGCGGAAGGCGTCGGCGAGCGCGCCGAGGGCGATCAGCGCGAGCGTCAGCACCACCGGCGACACGGACAGTGATAGCGGCAGCCGCCGGACGTCGGTGGTGGGCGCGCTGTCGTCCGTGTCGTCGGCGTGCCCGGTCCCCGGCTCGTCGACCGCCGGATCCCAGCGGAGCGCCCGGCGCAGCAGCACGGTGAAGACCAGCGTGGTCAGCACGGCGGTGGGCAGGCCGACGGCCAGCCCGAACAGGAACATCTCCCCGAGCGGCACGCGCAGCAGGCCCGCGACGGCGAGCGCGGCCACGCCGGGGACGACGAACACCAGCCCGACTTCGATCCCCGCGGTCAGCGCGCCGCCCATGAGCGCGATGCCCCGCGGGCCCAGCCGGGAACCGAGGCGACGGGCCAGGGGCGCGGTGAGCACCAGGACCACGTCCGAGTAGATCGAGGTGAACACGGTCGACAGCGAGACCGCGAACACCATCGGCACGCGCTTCCGCCCGAACACACCCAGCAGGCGTTCCAGGACGCGGTGCAGGGTGTTCGTGGCGGTGAGCAGCGAGCCGATGACGACCCCGAAGGTGATCAACAGGCCGATCTCGGCCATGACGTCACCGAATCCGGTGGCGAGCGCCTCGGTCGTGCCGCCCGCCCCGAGCCTGGTGGCCAGCCCCAGATAGGTGGCGCCGATCAGCAGGCCGAAGATCGGCGGCGTCTTGATCCAGGTGATCAGCACGACGATGCCCACGATGGCGATGCCGGTGTGGGCCAGGAGCCAGGCATCGGACACGGTGCCCTCCTCGGGACTCGCGGCGGGCCGGCGCCGGTGCCGTCCCTCGTAGCGACCCAGTAAGCCTTCCGGGTGGGTCGCGGGTCCAAGACCGGGTTGCTGGCAAGGTGATAGGCCTCGGCTATCGACCACGAGGAGGTGCGGGGTGGATGCGCGTCAGTTGAAGTACTTCCTGGCCGTCGTCGACGCCGGCAGCGTCCACAGGGCCGCTGAGCTGCTCTTCGTCGCCCAGCCTTCGATCTCCCAGTCCCTGCGCGCGCTCGAACGGGACCTGGGGAGCCTCCTGTTCCACCGGACCGGCCGCCGTCTGGTGCTGACGGCGGCCGGACACGCTCTCGTGGCGCCCGCGCGGGAGGTCATGCGCGGCCTGGACCTCGCCCGCGCGACGGTGGAGGCGGTCGACGGCCTCCTCGGCGGTGAGCTGGTGATCGCTTCGATGCCGTCTCAGTCGGTCAGCCCGCTCACGGACCTGATCGCCGCCTTCACCGCCGCCAACCCGCTCGTGCGGATCTCCGTCCGCGCGGCGAGCACCCCCGCCGACGTGGCGAGGATGCTCACGACCGGCGACGCCGAACTCGGCATCGTGGCGGCCTCGCCGACGGCCGCGCCGCTGCCCGGCTTGAGCGCCGTGCACCTGGAGACCCAGCGTTTCGCCGTACTGGGCCGCGACGAGGCGGCACTGCCCGCCGCGGATCCGGTCCGCCCCGCCGATCTCGCCGGGGCCGCGCTCATCGTCGGCCAGCAGGGCACGGGGATGCGCGCCGTGGCCGACGCCGTGCTCCGCCAGGCCCCCGGCAGCCGGTTCGCGGTCGAGGTGGAGCACCGGGAAGCCGTCCTGCCGCTGGTTCTCGCCGGGGTCGGCATCGCGGTGGTCAGCGATTCCTGGCGTTCTCTGGCGAAGGCCGCGGGTGCCGCCGTCCGGGTGCTGGACTGCCCCGAGTCCCTGGTGGTGTCCCTGGTGTCCCGGCCAGGGCGGCTGAGTCCCGCCGCGGCGGCGTTCCACGACCTGGCCGAGCCCGGCTGATTCAGGCGTCTCGTCTGCCGATGGCGGTGAGGCCCGCGTAGATCGCCGCCGTCACCCAGACGGCCATCGCGACGAGCGCGCCGAGCGGGGACAGCGGGGTTTCGGTCGCCGAGCCGCTGAGCTGGCCCGCAAGTTCCGAGGGCAGCACCGAGGCGATCCGGGCGTTCCACGGCTCAGGCAGCAGCATTCGCGGTGCCATCGGGAGGGCGAAGAGCAGGACCGCCATGGTGACCAGTGTCCCGGCGGTGGACTTGATCACCGTGGCGAGGCCGAGCGCGATCAGCGCGACGACCATCATGAGCAACCCCTCGGCCAGAATCACCGGGAGCCCGGTGCCCACCGAAGTCAGTGAGCCGATCGGCCGGTCGCCGATCAGCAGCCTTCTCACGAAGAACGTCGCCACGGCGACCGCTTCGCCCGCGATCAAAGTGCTCGCGGCGACGAGGACGACCTTGCCCAGCAAGAGTTTCCGCCGCACCGGGACGGCGACCAGACTGGTGCGGATCATTCCGGTGGAGTACTCGGACGTCGCGGTGAGGATGCCGAACGTCATCAGGCACAGCTGCACGACGGTGAGGACGGCGGTGCCGTCACCGAGGCCGCCGAAATGGGAGCGTTCGTCCGGGGTGGCGGAGTCCCAGGCCCCGGCGGAGATCAGGGCCATCAGGCCACCGACGAGGACGGCCGCGGCCGAGGCCGCCAGGAGGGTGCGAGTCGAGCGGATCGATCTCGCCTTGACGGTCTCCGAAGTGATGACGTCGATCACGAGGTCGCCCTTTCCGCGCGGAATTCGGTGCTGTCCTTGGTGAGCTTGAGATACGCGTCTTCGAGGGAGTCGCGGCGCGGCGTGAGCTCGTGCACCGCGATCCCGTGCCGCACGGCGAGATCACCGATGGCCACGGCGTCGAGGCCTTGTGCGGCAAGGCTTCCGTCGGGCCCGCGGGTGACGGTGGCGCCGGCCGACCGCAGCAGCCGGATCAGCTCGGCGTCGTGCGGCGTGCGCACCAGCACGTCGCGCCGGAACCGTTCGGCGAGTTCGGCGATCGTCGCCTCGGCGATGAGCCTGCCTCGCCCGATGACCACGATGTGGTCCGCGGTGAGCTCCATTTCGCTCATGAGGTGGCTGGAGACGAGCACGGTCCTGCCTTCGGTCGCCAGCGCGCGCATGAGGTCGCGGATCCACCGGATGCCTTCGGGATCGAGTCCGTTGCCCGGTTCGTCGAACAGGAGGATCCCGGGATCGCCGAGCAGCGCCGCGGCGATCCCGAGCCGTTGTCTCATCCCGAGGGAGAACCCGCCGATCCGTTTGCCCGCCACGTCGGCGAGGCCGACCCGGTCCAGCACCGCGTGCACGCGTTTCCGGCCGATGCCGTTGCTGCGGGCCAGGCAGTACAGATGGTCGAAGGCGCCGCGTCCACCGTGGACGGCGGACGCGTCCAGCAGCGCGCCCACCTGGTGCAGGGGACGGTCGATGTCCGCGTAGTGCCGCCCGTTGATCAACGCGTCGCCGGAGGTGGGGGTGTCCAGGCCGAGGACGGCCCGCATCGTGGTCGACTTGCCCGCGCCGTTGGGGCCGAGGAACCCGGTCACGAGGCCGGGCCGGACCCGGAAGGACAGGTCGTCCACGGCGACCGTCGGGCCATATCGCTTGGTCAGTTCCCTTATCTCAATCATGACGGAAATGCTGGCGGGCCGGCGCGATCGGCGAATCGGACCGAGGTTTCACTCTGTGGCTCGCCCCACGGTCGTAACAGGCGGGGGAGTCCGACCCGGGGCTGATAGGCGCGGCCTTTCAGCGCGGCAAGAACCAGGTCTTGGACGTGCGCGCCCGGCCCGGCGTCCACTGGACCCATGACCAGCTACCGCATCGCGCTCATCCCCGGCGACGGCATCGGCACCGAGGTGCTGCCCCCGGCTCAGGCCGTGCTCGCCGCCGTCGGCAGGCGGCACGGGATCGAATTCGCCTACGACTCCTTCGACTGGTCCTGCGAGCGCTACCTCGCCGAGGGCGCGATGATGCCGTCCGACGGCCTCGACCGGATCCGGCGGCACGACGCCGTGCTGCTGGGCGCGGTCGGCTGGCCGGGCGTGCCGGACCACGTGTCGCTGTGGGGTCTGCTGATCCCCATCCGGCGCGGCTTCCGGCAGTACGTCAACCTGCGGCCGGTCAAGGTGCTCGACGGGGTGCCGAGCCCGCTGCGGAACGCCGGTGCCGGGGACGTCGACCTCGTCGTCGTCCGGGAGAACGTCGAGGGCGAGTACTCCGAGATCGGCGGGCGGCTCGGCCGGGGCACCGAAGACGAACTCGCCGTGCAGGAGGCGGTGTTCACGCGCAGGGGCGTCACCCGCGTCGTCGAGTACGCCTACGCGCTGGCCGGGACCCGCCGCGGTCACGTGACCTCGGCGACGAAGAGCAACGGCATCGTCCACACGATGCCGTTCTGGGACGAGCTGGTGGACGAGGTGGCGGCGCGGCACCGGGAAGTGCGCACCGGCAAGGAGCACATCGACGCGCTCGCCGCGAAGCTCGTCCTGGCGCCGGAGCGGTTCGACGTCATCGTCGGCTCCAACCTCTTCGGCGACATCCTCAGCGATCTGGCCGCCGCGGTGGCCGGGAGCATCGGGGTCGCCCCGGCGGCGAACCTCAACCCCGAACGGGAATTCCCGTCGATGTTCGAGCCGGTGCACGGTTCCGCTCCGGACATCGCCGGGCAGGGCAAGGCGAATCCGCTGGGCGCCCTGTGGTCCGCGGCCATGATGCTGGACCATCTGGGACACCCCGAAGCGGGCGAGGAACTGCTGGCCGCCGCATTCGGCGCGCTGGCCGACGGCGTGAGTACTGTCGATCTCGGCGGAACGGCCGACACCGCCGGGTACACGCGCGCGGTACTCGACCGGGTGGGCGGCTGATCCGACGGAAGGAGCGCGACCCGTGATCACCACCATCGCCCTGCTCAAGGCCCGTGAGGGGCTCAGCCGGGAGGAGTTCGTCGACTACTACGAGAACCGGCACGTCCCGCTCATCCTCGGCCTCGCGCCGGCGCCCGCCCTCTACACCCGCAACTACCTGCCGGAGACCGGGGCACGCGGGTTCCCCGCGGACTTCGACGTGATCACGCACATGAAGTTCGCCGACGAGGCCACCCGCGCCGCCTGGCTCGGACTGGTGCTCGCCGAGGGCTCCGGGGTCGCCGAGGACGAGGCCCGGTTCCTCGACCGGTCCCGGACCCGTTCGTGGACGGTCGAGGAACACTCCGGCTCAAGGTGAGGACGGGAGCCGGATCTCACGTGGTTCCGGTGCCCCGGCACGGAAATCGCCGTACCTCGCCCAGTGAAGCGCGACCCGCAGGACGACGACGTTCCCGCCCGCGAGCGAGTCCGCGAACTCCGGGAAGGCCCTCAGGTAGGCGGCCTTGCAGCGCTCGAACTCGTCATCGGCGGGGATGTCGGCGACACCCTCGCATTGCAGCGTCGTACCGTCGTCCCCGCCGACGACGATCGCGATCCGCCCGTCGCGGCGCAGGTTCGCGACCTTGCGGGAATCCGGCTTCGCGTCGAACACGAACTCGCCGCGGTCGGTCACCGCGAGGGTGAGATACGCGGATTGGGGCTCGCCGCCGGGGCCGAGCGTTGACACGACCCCCGTCCGCCGCTCGCGCACGTACTCGATCATTCCGTTGTGGTTCATCGCGCCCAGACTACGTGGTCAGGGCCGGGCGGAGGCCTGAGCGGCCAGCCAGTTCGAAGCTTGTGAGGACGAGCTCGGCGAGATCGACGCCGCGGTGATGGTCGGCGCCGTCACCGGCGCGATCTTCGCCGCCGGGCAAGCGGCCTTACGTCAAGGGAGCCCGCTCGACGAAGCGATGCGGCGCGCGATCGACCTCGTGACAGCCTGACAGGCATGCTGCGATCACGTGCGGTGCCAGGCGATCCCGCGATACGAGGAGCTGTCCGCGTCGAAGCCGTAGCCGATGATCACGGCGCCGCTCGCGGTGATGTGCTGGGCCATGATCGCGGTGAGACCGGGCGGCGACGGCAGCGGGAACGGTGTCGCGTCGGCGTCCCAGCGGACCGGCCGCACCGTTCCCCTGCCCACGGACTCGCCGACGACCGTCCCGGCGTCGTCGATGTCGTAACACGTGCTCGCGATGTCCGGGGGCAGGGGCGGCAGCACGGTCGGCCGCCCGTCGCGATCCCAGCGCGCGCAGGTGCCGCGCCGGTCCGGGGTCACGCCCCAGCCGATCGTGACACCGCGCCCGGTGATCCGGACGACCTGACCGGCGGAGAACTCCGGTCCGCCGGTCAGCAGGACGGTGCCCCCGTCACGGTTCCACACGACCCCGTCGCCGAGGATGGCGCCGGAATCGGTGATCCCGCAGGCCGTCGCGCGGCGCGGCGGGGGCAGTTTGCTGATCTTCCCCGAAGGACTCCAGCGCACCGCTGTCCGGCCGGTGCCGTTCTTGGCCGAGCCGACGACCTCGTCCAGTCCGTTCAGGTCGTGGCCCTGGGTCTCCCCGCCGCCGGGCGGGGCGCCGAGTTCCACCACCTCGCCGCCGGGCTCCCAGCGCAGCGCCCGCCAGCGATAGCCCGGCCGCATCGCGTTCCCCAGTATCGAACCGCGTTCGTTCACCCGGCACGTCGTGCCGGAGATCGCGCCGAGGGGGAGTTCGAGCGCGTGCACCCGGCCGTCGGGCCGCCAGCACACAGGCCGGAGATGCTCACCGGTGTAGAGCGAGCCGGCGATGACCCCGGCGGCGTTGGCGCTGACCGCGCGGCCACCGGTGCAGCCGTCGAGAACCGGCAAGGGCGCGGGATTCCCGGCACGGTCCCAGCGCACCGGCCGGGACCCCGATTCACCCACGATCATCCCGGCGTCGTTCACGCAATAGGCGCTGGTGCCCTCCCCGGCGGAGAGCGGTCGCAGGTCGACCGCCGTGAAGCCGGTTCCCCCGGGCATCGGCGCCGCCTCTGGTTTGGACGGTTCGAGCACGAGTGGGCAGCCTAGTGCGACGGTGCACGCGATGGGGAAAAGTGCACTGACCGGGTGACGCCGTCTCCACAAAGGACCACGGCTACGGCGTCAGCACGATCCGGCCGAACACCTCGCCGTCGTCCATCTTCCGGTGCGCCAGAACGGCTTTCTCCAGCGGCAGCAGTTCGTGTACCACCGGACGCAGTTCGCCTTGTGCTGCCGCGTCGAACTGCGCCGTGGTCACTGCCCGCCGATCCGCTTCGGGGATCGAGTCCGCGCTGAAGGCCGCGACCGACAGCGATTCGCGGAACCTTGTCAGCAGCTTCGCGCCGAAGTCCGCGGGTGGCATGCCCGCGACCACGCCGACGGTCACCAGACGGCCGTTCGGTGCGAGCCTGTCGATGAAGGACGGCATGTCCACACCGGACACGATGTCGATGACGACGTCGTACCCGGCGGGGCCCTCGCCGTCGCCGGAGCGGTCGAGGACGTGGGTCGCGCCCACTTCGCGCAGACGTTCGCCGCGTGCGGCCGAGGAGGTCGTGACCGCCACCGCGCTCGCGCCGCCGGCCGCCGCGAGCTGCACCGTCATGATCCCGATGCTGCCCGCCGCCCCGCGCACCAGCACCGACTCGCCGGGCGCGAAATGGGCATGGGCGAGCGCGAAATGCGCCACCATGCCGGAAGTCCCGACGGCGACCGCCGCGTCCGCGGGCAGGTTTTCGGGCAGGGGCACGACCTTCTCGACGGGAATCGCCGCCCGCTCGACATAACCGCCGCCCTCGCCGGTGAACGCCCAGACGCGCCGCCCGGCCCAGGACGGATCGACGTCGTCGCCGACGGAGGTGACGGTGCCCGCGATCTCGTTTCCGGGAATGAACCCTTCCTGGAAACCGAAACCGCCGAGAGCGCCACTCCGGATCACCGTGTCGACGCCGCCGACGCCGATCGCTTCGACGTCGATCAGCACCTCGCCCGCGGCGGGAACCGGGGAAGGGAGATCGATGACGGCCAGCCCTTCGGGGGCGCCGAACTTCCGGATCTCGACTGCTCGCATCGCTGTCTCCTCGGTCTTCGATCACTGGTCCGACGGACGTTAACGGACGCACCCGTCCGTTTTGGCTAAAGTGAGAGTGGTGACCGACCGTTTGACTCGGATCCCGCGCTCCGACGCCGTCGACAACCGTGAACGCATCCTCGAAGCGGCTCGCGCGCTGTTCGCCACCGAAGGCCTGAACGTGCCGCTGCGGGAAGTCGCGCGCCGCGCCGAAGTCGGTCCCGCGACGCTGTACCGCCACTTCCCGACCAAGGAGATCCTGGCGACGGAAGCCTTCGCCGAGCAGATGTGCCTATGCCACGTCATCGTCGAGGAGGGGCTCGCCGACCCGGATCCGTGGCGTGGTTTCTGTTCCGTGATCGAGAAGATCTGCGAACTGCACTCGCGCGACCGAGGCTTCACCGCGGCTTTCGTTTCGGCCTTCCCGAAAGCGGTCGATTTCACCGCGGGCCGCAACGACGCGCTCAAGGCGATCGCCGAGCTGGCACGCCGGGCCAAGGAAACCGGGAAACTGCGCGCCGATTTCGTCCTCGACGACCTGATTCTCATGCTCATGGCCAACAACGGGATCCAGGCCTCCTCGCCCGCCGCCCAGGTCGCGGCGTCCCGGCGGTTCGCCGCGCTCGTGATCGGGGCCTTCCGCGCGGTGCCGGAACAGCCTGCGCTGCCGCCGGTGGGACGGTTGGCCTTGGTACTACCGGGAATGATCGTCTGAGCGGAGGGCTTCGTACGTCGCGACCGCGCTGGGCCGGGGTGGTCGTGAGTGGTAAGTGGGGTTAGAACGACTGTCATGTCTCGGGAGATGTGTCAAGGGTGTGTCTCGGTAGTTGTGTCATGGTGTAGGTGTGTTGGTCAGGCTGCTTGAGTGACTTTTCCTTGGTATTTCTTGGTTTTGTCCAGGGTTATGTGTCCGAGGGGGTCGCCGTTGGTGGTGTAGGCGGTGACCCGTTCGCCGCAGCGGAGCAGGGTGGCGATGGTGCCGGCGTGTTCGCGGCCGACGCTGATGCGGTAGTCGGCCAGGGCGACGGTGCCGTTGGGCATGACCTTGATCTTGTGGATGGTGGCGTCGTCCTGGCGGGGCAGGTCGCCCGGTCCGCCGTGGCTGGCCGCGCTGGTCCAGGCCAGGGCCGGAGTGGTGTTGAGGGCGGAGTGCCGGCGGCGGGTGTTGTAGTGCTCGCGGACCTGGTCCAGGCGGGTTTGCAGGTCGGCGATGGTGGCGGCCGGCTCGGGCCAGCGGTGGTTCAGCAACCGGGCGGCGGTGCCGTGCAGGCGTTCGACCTTGCCGCAGGTCTGCGGGTGATATGGGCTGGAATGGATCACCCGGCTGCCGTGGGCTGCGGACACGGTCCGGGAGAAAACACTGGTCAGGGTCTTGTCGCGGGAACGGCGAGGGTGAGCCCAGGCGGTGCCGTTATCGGCCAGGATCAGCCCCGGCGGGCCCCAGCCGGTGATGGCGTCGCCGATCGCGACCAGGGCGGCAGCAGGGGTCTCCGCGGGCGCGACGTGGCTGGCCACCCAGACCCGTGAACAGTCGTCGAGCACGTCGATGGCCACCACCACACTGCCGTCGGCGAGGGTGTGCTCGGTGCCGTCGATCTGATAGCAGTCCCGCGGCCGGGCATAAGCGAACCGGCGCCATGACGACCGTGGACGCTTCCTCGGGTTCTTCTCCAGCAGTCCGTTGCGGTCCAGGATCCGGTTGATCGTGGCCCGCGCCGGCACCCGCGTCCCGACCGGCCAGCCAGGGCTGTTCACCAGTGTTTCCAGCTCCACCCGAATGTTGTCCGCACCGTTGTCCGGAGCCAGCTCCTCCCGCAACCGCAGGACCAGCGCAACCACCGGCTCGGGCGTCGCAGCCGGGCTCGAGTGCGGCCGCCGTGACCAAGGCCGCCACTCGCCCTCGGCCAGGATCCGCGCGCGGTGCCGATAAAACGTGCGTGGATTCACGCCATTCACCCGGCACCACTCGGCCACATTCTCGATCTCCGGATCCACGATCAGCGTCGCGTCCATGAGCCTCATCTTCGCCCGCTTTCCCGCCATGCCGAAAGGGCACCACGCGATCAAGCGACACATCAGGTGAGACACACACCACGACAACTCTCATGAGACTGAAGAGGGGTTAGAACGACACTTGCCACTCACGACCACCTGGACCGAAGGCTCACACGCCCCAGGAGCGGGCCGCCTCGACCAGGGCCGCGACGCATTCCGCCACAGCGGGCCGGGTCTCCCCCTGAGGCTGCACGGCGTAGAGCTGCCGGTGCAGTGCGGGTTCGAGCGGGGCGCACACCACGGTCGGCGGCGCGATCGTGGTGGCCATACCCGGCACGACCGTGACGGCGCCGAGCCCGGCCACGACGGCGAACTGCGTGCCGAAGCCGCTGACCGTGTGCCGGACCGTCGGTTCGATGCCGCGTTCGCGCAGGGTCTGGCGGATCCACGCGTTCGCCAGGGTGGGGCGGGCCCACGCGACCCAGATCTCGTCGGCCAGGTCTTCGGCGCGGACCGAGTCCGCGCCCGCCAGCCGGTGCCCGGCCGGGAGCACGATCGTCGCCGCGTCGTCGCGCAGGACGGTCCATCGGGTGCTCGGCGGCCGGGTGAGCGGCAGGTTCTCCCAGCTCTCGACGACCACGACGTCGAAGACGCCGTCGGCGAGCGCGGGCAGGGCCTCTTCCGGTTCGACCTCGTGCAGCCGCACTTCGATGCCCGGGAACCGGACGGCCAGGCCGGTGAGCGCGGGCGTGATGAACGTGTGCACCCCGGACGGGATGGCGCCGATCTCGACAACGCCGGTCGTCTCCCCGGTGAGCGAGTCCAGATCGGCGCGGGCGGCCCGGAGTTCGGCGAGGACCCGCTCCGAACGCTGCGCGAGCAGCAGTCCCGCCGGGGTGAGCCGGACACCGCGGCCGTGCCGGACGAGCAGCCCGGTGCCTGCCTCCCGCTCCAGTTTGGTCAGCTGCTGGGAGATCGCCGACGGCGTCACGTGCAGCAGTTCGGCCGCCGCGGCGAGCGACCCCCGCCGCCACACCGCGTGCAGCATCCGCAGCCGCTCCACATTGGACAGATCGCCACTCATTAGCCGAGCTTAACCCTCGGGGTAAGAGGATCTCGCTGGTCCTGTCCGCTTCCGTGCGATCGAATCGAAAGCATGTCCCAGCACAGAATTCTCGCCGATCCGCGGGCACAAGGAGTCCTCGGAGCGCTCGCGATCGCCCTGTCCGCCCCGCTCGTCGCGCTGTCCGGTGTCAGCTCGACGACGGCGACGTTCTTCCGCTGCCTGTTCGCGTTGCCGATCCTCGTGCTGCTGGCCAGGACGCGGGAGCGCGGGCACCGCCCCATCCCGGCCGCGCGTCGGCGGCATGTGCTGGCCGGTGTCCTGCTCGGGATCGACATGGTGCTGTGGAGCGAAGCGATCTTCTCCGTCGGGGCGGGCGTCGCCACGGCACTGGTCAACGTCCAGGTGGTCCTCGTGCCGCTGGCCGGGCTGTTGTGGTTCGGCGAACGGCCGTCGCGGCTGTTCTGGCTGTCGATCCCGGTCATGCTGGCGGGGACGGCGCTGGCCGGGGGACTGGCGGACGGCGGGACCGCGGGCAGCGATCCCTGGTACGGCACCGTCATGGCGGTGCTGGCGGGTGTGGCCTACGCCGGTTACCTGATCCTGCTGCGCCGTGCCGGAACCGACGGCGGCGGTGGCCACACGACGATGCTCGCCACGGCGACCGCGGCCTCCGCGAGCGTGGGCGGTCTTTCCGGGCTGATGGCGGGAACCCTCGACATCACGCCGCCCGTTTCGTCGCTGCTGTGGCTGCTCGCGCTGGCCGTGACGGCGCAGGTGTTCGGCTGGCTCCTGATCGGGAAGGCCCTGTCCGCCCTGCCGGCGAGCGGCGGGTCCGCCGTGCTCATGCTGCAACCCGCCGCCGCGATCCTGTTCGGGGCGCTCCTGCTCGGCCAATGGCCGACATCGCTGCAACTCGCGGGCTGCGCGCTCGTCGTCGCCACGGTGGGAGCCGTCTCCCTGCTGGGCGGCCGGAGGTCAAGGAACGACGAGCACCGGCCAGTGCCCGGTCTTGATGAGCTTCGTCGCGACCGAGCCCGCGAACCGGTGTCCCGCCTTCTGTGACGCGCCGACCACGACCGTGTCGACCTGGCTGCGGTCGGCGGTGTCGCGGAGCGCGGTGTACGGATCGCCGAACGTCTTCAGGAAACTGACCGGCACTTCCAGCTCTTCGGCCGCTTCCCGGATCTGATCGCGGAGTTCGGCGTAGAGCTGGAGTGTCGTGTCGTGTTCCACCGTCGACGCGACCGCCGGGCCGAGGTTGGTCAGCGCCGTGCGGCAGACGACGAAGGCGACGATCAGCCTGCCGCTTTCCCGCCGCGCCATGCCGAAGGCGAAGGCGACCGCCCGCATCGCGGTGTCGGAACCGTCGACCCCGGCCAGGATGGCCCGCCCCGACTGGTGCCGGGGCGGGCCGAAACGCTCCACAGTGGACTCGAAGGCCCCGGCGGCGTTCCCGTTCATCGCACGCCTACCGTGCGACCGGGTCGGAAGCCGGGGCTTCCGTCTTGGTCTCCACGTCGAGGGTGGTGCGCAGGGTGAGCGGCTTGAGCAGCAGCGCCGCGATCACGCCCACGACGCCCACCGCCGCGGAGATCAGGAAGATGTGCGCGGTCGCGTCGCCGTACACGGTGTGCACGATCGTCTGGACCTCCGGCGGCAGCGCTTTGAGATTCAGCGCGCTGACGCTGCCTGTCGACGCCTGGCCCGCCGGCGCGTGCAGCGCGGTGGACAGGTCGGCGGTGACCCGGTTCGCGAGCACCGCGCCCAGCACCGAGACCCCGATGGTGCCGCCGAGCGACCGGAAGAACGTGACCGAGGCGCTGGCCGCGCCCAGATCCCGCAGCGGCACCGTGTTCTGCACGGCGAGCACGAGGTTCTGCATCGTCATGCCGACCCCGACGCCGACGACGGCCATCGCGATGCCGACCAGCCACAGCGGCGACGCGTGGTCGACCGTGCCCAGGCCGAGGAACCCGATCACCAGGGTGATGGTGCCCGCCACGATGTACGGCTTGATCCGCCCGGTCCGGCTGATCAGGCGACCGGAAACGGTCGAGGACACGAGCACGCCACCCATCAGCGGGATGGTCAGCAGACCGGCTTCGGTGGGGGAGTAACCGCGCCCGACCTGGAAGTACTGGCCGAGGAACACCGCGCCGCCGAACATCGCCATGCCGACCGCGAGGCTCGCGACGATCGCGAGCGCGGGGGTGCGCTGGGTGATGATGTGCAGCGGGACGACCGGTTCGCGGACCTTCCGTTCCACCAGCACGGCGAGGACGAGGAGCACGGCACCGCCCGCCACCATGACCGCCGTCTGCCACGAAAGCCAGTCGAAGCTGTTGCCGACGAACGAGACCCAGATCAGCAGGACGCTCACGCCCGCGGCGATGAGACCCGCGCCGAGGTAGTCGACCTGGACGTTCTCCCGGCGCACGGTCTCCAGCTTCAGGGTCCGCTGCAGCACGATGAACGCCGCCACCGCGATCGGCACGCCGACGAAGAAGCACCAGCGCCAGCCCAGCCACGGCACGTCCACGATCAGGCCGCCGAGCAGCGGGCCGCCGACCGTGGCGACCGCCATGACCGCCCCGAGGTAGCCGTTGTAGCGGCCCCGTTCACGCGGCGGGATGATCGCCGCGATCACGACCTGGACCAGCGCCTGCAGGCCGCCGACGCCGATGCCCTGGAACGCCCTGGCGGCGATCAGCTGCCCGGTGTTCTGGCTGAACCCGCTGATCATCGAGCCGATCACGAAGATCACGATCGCGATCTGGACCAGCGACTTCTTGTTGAACAGGTCGGCGAGCTTGCCCCAGATCGGGGTCGTCGCCGTCGCCGCGAGCAGGGTGGCCGTGACCACCCAGGTGTACTGGGTCTGTGAGCCGTTCAGCGAGCCGATGATCAACGGCAGGGCGGTCGACACGACCGTCGAACTGATCATCGCCACGAGCAGCGCGAGCAGCAGGCCGGACAGCGACTCGAGCACCTGGCGGTGCCCCATCGCCCCCGACGGTGCCTCCGCCGTTCCTTCGGTCTTCATGGCGTCCTTTCAAGCGTCCGGGGCAATTATTGCCCACTGTGCAAACTTGCACAGTGGGAACTTTATTCCCCTCGCTACGCTGTCCTGGTGGACACCCTCGACACGCTCCGCACCCGCAAGAAGGCGGCGACGCGGCAATCACTGCACGAGGCCGCGCTTCGCCTGGCGATGGAGCACGGTCTCGACGGTGTGACCGTCGAGGACATCGCCGACGCGGTGGGGGTGTCCCGGCGGACGTTCTCGAACTACTTCGCGAACAAAGAGGACGCGATCCTGCACGCAGACCGCGAGCGGACCGGGCTGCTGGTGTCGCTGGTGGAAGGCAGGCCGCCCGCCGAGAAGCCGTGGCAGGCGCTGCGCGCGGCGTGCCAGGACCTGTACCGGGCCAATCCCGTCCCGGACCGCGAATGGGTGGCCCAGCTGAGGCTGCTGCGGCGGCATCCGTCGCTGCTCGCGCGGCAGGCCGGGGACCAGTTCGCGCTCGAACGCGACCTGATCGCGGTGCTGCTCGCCCGGGGCCACGGTCTCGACCAGGAGCTGGCCCGGCTCACCGCGGCGACGTTCCTCGCCACCTTGCGGACCGGGAACATCCTGTGGCTGGAAGGCCCGGACGACGAGCCGCTCCCCGCGGTCGTGGACAGGGTGCTGGGCCGCGTTCAGCTCCGCTGAGCGAGGGCGTAGGCGCTCGACACCACCGTGGTCGCCGCCCGGACGAAGGCGGCGACGGCCGGTGAGCGCGAGTCCTGCGGCCACATCACGGCGAGGGTCGTGGGCTCGACGTCGTCGACGGCCAGGTACGCGATTCCCGGCCGCTGATAGCGATCCGCGACCGAAACGGGCAGGAAGCAGACGATGGTGCCCAGCTCGACCAGTTTGAGGATCTGGGTCAGGTCCGAGACGGGACCGTGGGGCGCCACCGCGGCGGGCGGGCCGGTCGACGGGCCCTGGCCGGCGGGGGCGCCGTCGGGCAGGAGCCTGCCTTCCAGATCCGAAAGGGTCAGCCGGGACCTGGCCGCCAGCGGATCGTTCGCCGCCACCGCCACCAGCCGGGGTTCGGTCAGCAACGGCTCGAAGTCGAGACGGCGCGCGTCGAAGGGGGAGGGGACGAGTGCCACGTCCGCCCGCCCGTCGCGGAGCTGCTGCGGCTGTTCGCCCCGGCCGCCGAGGATCAGTTCGATCGGCAGAGCGCCTTCTTCGGCCTCGTAGGCCTCGACGATCTTCGGCAACAGCCCGGCGTCGTGATCGGCCTTCAGTGCCAGCCGCAGCCGGGGATCCGGGCGACCGGCCTGCCGGACCCGCCGTTCGGCCGCGGCGACCGCTTCGAGCGCGGTCTTCGCGTCCCGCAGGAACACCTCGCCCGCTCCGGTGAGCGTGACCTGGCGAGTGGTGCGTTCGAGCAACCGGACGTCCAGCCGTCGTTCCAGGTCCCGGATCGCCCGGGACAACGGCGGCTGCGCCATCGAAAGCCGCTCGGCCGCGCGGCCGAAGTGAAGCTCCTCCGCGACGGCCACGAAGTAGCGGAGCTGCCGCGTCTCCAGGTCACTCATATCTCCAGGGTATCAATGGCGACCGAGGTGGTCCTTCAGCTCGCCGCCTCTCCTGGCTTGACTGGACGACGTCGAAAACCCCCTATCACCTCGGAGTCTTCATGATCGTCGTCACCGCGCCGACCGGACAGATCGGCAGCAGGCTGCTCGGCGGCCTCCTCGAAAGCGGCGAGCCGATCCGCGTGATCGCCCGCGATCCCGCCCGGCTGGCCGATCACGTCCGCGAGCGCGTCGAGGTCGTCAAGGGCTCGCACAGCGACGCCGCCGTCGTCGACGAGGCCTTCGCCGGCGCCGACACCGTGTTCTGGCTGGTCGCCGCGGACCACCGCGCCGAAAGCCTCGAAGCCGCCTACCTGGACTTCACCCGGCCGGCCTGCGAAGCCGTCAAGAAACACGGCGTGACCCGGGTCGTCGGCGTCTCCGCCCTCGGCCGCGGCGTCGCGGAGAACGCCGGATACCTGTCGGCGTCGTGGGCCATGGACGATCTGATCGCCGCCACGGGCGTGCGCTACCGGGCACTGACGATGCCCACGTTCATGGACAACTTGTTGTGGCAAGCCGGATCCATCGGCAAGGACGGTGTCTTCTTCGCCCCCGTTTCGGGTGACCGCAAGGCGCCGACCTGCGCCACCCGCGATATCGCCGCGGTCGCCGCCGGGCTGCTGCTCGACCGGTCGTGGGAGGGCGTGGCCGACGTCCCGGTGCTCGGCCCGGAAGACCTGTCCCAGAACGACCTTGCCGGGATCATGTCCGAAGTCCTCGGGCGGCCCGTGCGCTATCAGCAGGTCTCGATGGACGCGTTCCGCGCGACGCAACGCGCCAACGGCTGGTCCGAGGCGATGGCCCAGGGCATGGTCGACATGATGATCGCCAAGGAAGCGGGCATCGACAGCGCGACGCCGCGGACGCCGGAGGCCACCACGCCGACGACCTTCCGCCAGTGGTGCGAGGAAGCGCTCAAGCCCGCCGTTTCGTCCGGGAGCTGACGGCCGGGGAGTGTCATGAAAGGGCCGTTCCTGACGAAATTCGTCAGGAACGCCCCTTTCATGACATCTGGGGAGACCTAAGCCTCGACGGTTTCCAGCAGCAGTTTCGCCGCCACCGCCGCCCCGTCGGTCCGGATCGTGTCGGCCACGGCCTTCGCCCGCGCCCGGGTCTCGGGGGACAGCACGGTCGTGAGCGCGGCCGACAGGGACTCGACGGTCGGCGCCGGATCCTGATGTGCCACACCGATTCCGAGTTCCTCCACACGTGACGCCCAGTACGGCTGGTCCGCGATCCGGGGGACGACCACCTGGGGCGCGCCCGCCCGCGAGGCCGTCGTCGTGGTCCCCGCGCCGCCGTGGTGCACGACGGCGGCCACGCGACGGAAGAGCGCCTGCTGATTGACCTCGCCGACGACGAAACAGTCGTCGGCGTCGTCGATCGAGGCCAATCCGGCCCACCCGCGTGCGAGCAGGATCCGCCGCCCCAGCGCCCGCAGTGACTCGATGCCCACCCGGGCGATGTCCTTCGGCGCGTATGCGGCCATGCTGCCGAAGCCGACGTACACCGGCGGCTCACCGGCTTCCAGGAACTTTTCGAGGTCGTCCGGGAGCGGACGGTCGTCGGGCTGGATCCACGCTCCCGTTTGGACGATGTCGAGGTCCGTCATTCCCTCCGACGGACACAGGACCGCGTCGGCGGCCAGCCAAGGCCGATCGGTGAAGACGTGGTCGCGGACGTTGTCCACCGGCGGCAGGCCGATCGCCGCCCGGTGCTCGTTGAGCGCGCCGCCGTACAACGCGTTCACCCGTTGGGCGTCCTGCTGCCACAGCACGCGGTTGTCGGTCTCGCCCTCCGGGGACGGCGTGCCCGGCCGCAGCCCCGGGGCGAAATGCCGCGACGGCAGCCCGAAGATGTGGAAACACGCGTACACGTAAGGGATTCCCCGCTTCTCGGCCACGTCCCGCGCGCCGGCGGGCAGCAGACCGGTCGCCAGCATCGCGTCGCAGTCCGCCGCCGCGGCGGAAAGCGTCTCGAACCGGGCGGCGACCAGTGCCGGAGCGAGTTTCAGCGCGTCTTCTCCTGTCGGCGGCTTCGGTCCCGCGACCACCGAGTGCACCGTCGGGCCGAGTGGCACCAGCGGCACCCTCGCCCGCTGCAGCAAGGTCGCGAACTCCTCGTCCGGCGGCGCGGCTACCAGCGCTTCCGCCCCGAGTTCCTGTAATTCCTTCGCGAGCCCCACCAAGGGCTCGACATCCCCGCGAGATCCCCACGTCGTCAACAGAACACGCACTTCGCGACTCCCCGTTTCCGCAGTTTCCGGCCTTCGGCGCGCAATTCTGCGGGACGACCCCGGCCTTGCCGCAAGCCCCGGGGTCGGCTATAAGTTGAAGGGGGCGAGGAAAAGCCCCTTCTCTCGTCCACTCTGGACGAACTCTTCAGATGGATCCTGTGCGCAGGGCGAAGGCGACCGCGTGCGTGCGGTTGTGCAGGCCGTAGCGCGACATCACCCGATGGAGGACGTTCTTCACCGTGCTCTCCGAGTAGGCGAGTTTGGCCGCGATCTCCTCCGTGCCGTGGCCGTCGGCCAGCAGGCGGAGCACTTCCCGTTCCCGGTCGGACAGGCCGGAAAGCGCGAGCCCGTTGGGTACCAGCAGGTCTTCCTGGATCCGTTCGAGCTGGGAAAGCAGGCTGCCCTGCAGTCGCGGCGGCAGGGCACCGGCGCCCTGGCTGACCGCGAGGATCGTCCGCACCAGGTGCTCGCTGTCGAGATCGCGACGTGGCAGCAACGCGGCCATGCCGCATTCGATCGCCGTCATCAGGACCTGGACCGGGAAATGGTCGGTGACGATCACGCATCTCGGTGGCGACGCGAGCGACGACGCGGCACGGACCTGGCGCAGGAACGCGAAAACCCCGTCGCCGATCGAATCCCCGACCGTCACGATCACCTCGGCCGGCCCCAGGTCGGTGTCGGCGAGCACGTCCAGCCGCTCGTCGGCGCCGAGAATGCTCGTCGTGCCGAGTCCGGCCAGGAGGTCCGGGGCGTGCACGGCGACTCTGACGCGGTCGGTCCTCCTGGCGGTCTTCTCCCCTTGAATCAACATCGAAGTCCCTATCCGAAGCGCTCGGAAACCCGGAAACGGGTGGCGTGAATAGCTATCGCACTACTTAGAACCTATAACGTTACAACGTTGCATGTCAACCGAGGAAGCCTCGTCTCCCACGGATGGCGGCACCACACAGGGCAAGACGCCCGAAGCACGGGAAAGGTTCAGTGCGGAGGTGATCGAGATCGGCCGACGCTGCTCAGCGCGTCGTGAGATCGTCCAGTTCGTCCGCGATCAGCAGATCGGGGTCGAACTTCATCCCGGTGAAGTGGCCGGCGAGTTCGAGCGAGAGCACGCCGTGCAGACGCGTCCAGAAGGCGAGCGCGCGGTGCAGGGTCGCGGACGGGGCCGGATCGTCGCCCGCCCAGTCGCGGTGGCCGTCCAGGTGCTGGTCGAACGGGGTCGCCTGCTTGTCGACGGTGATCGCGCGGCACGCGTCGAGCAGCACCGCCATGACTTCGCGCGAGATGGCGGTGGTGTCGTCGGGCGCGTGGTAGCCGGGGACGGGCGTGCCGTAGATGAGGAAGTAGCGCTGCGGGTCGCTCCGGGCCCAGTCCCGGATGGTGACAGCGAGCCCGGTCAGGTCGGCGCCCGCTTCGTACGCCGCCCGGACGGTGTCGGCGAGGCTGCGGTAGGCGTCGCGGATGAGCGCGGTGATGAGGTCGTCGCGGCTGGCGAAGTACCGGTACAGCGCCGGACCGCTCATCCCGACCTGCTTGGCGATCGCGTTGAGCGACAGCGCGGGGACCCCGGCGGTGGCGATCTGCTCCCACGCGTGCTGCTTGATCTCCGCGCGCACCTGGTCGCGGTAGCGTTCTCGCGGGCTCTGCCCGTCCGCGTCCGTCATCGGCCCTCCCGCTCCATCGGCCGAAGCTTAGTTGGCGCTCCGGTCGACGAGGAACCGAAGGGGCATGATCCGTTGCACGAACCGCCCTGATCGACGGCGATCACCGGAAGTCCCGTCGCGACTGATCGACAATGGACTCATGACTGGCGATGATTTCACCTGGCTGGACGCGACGGCGCAGGCGGAACTGGTCCGCACGCGACAGGTGTCACCGCTGGAACTGCTGGACGCGGCGATCGCGCGGATCGGGAAGCTCGACGTCGAGCTCAACGCCGTGGTCAGCACCCGGTTCGACCAGGCCCGGCGGGAGGCGGTGACGGCGCGCGGAGAGGGACCGTTCCACGGCGTGCCGATGCTGCTGAAGGACTTCCTCTGCCACACCGCGGGCGATCCGGTGCACGGCGGCATGCGCGTTCTCCGCGACCGTGATTGGCGCGCCCCGTCGGACTCGTACCTGGCCGCGCGCCTGCGGGCCGCGGGCTTCCTGTTCTGCGGCCGGACGAACACGCCGGAACTGGCGACCAGCATCACCACCGAACCGCTCCTGCACGGCCCGACCCGGAATCCCTGGAACCCGGCGCGGTCGCCGGGCGGATCGAGCGGCGGATCCGCCGCCGCGGTGGCTTCGGGCATGGTCCCGGTCGCGCACGGCAACGACATGGCGGGCTCGATCCGGATCCCGGCGGCCGCCTGCGGGCTGGTCGGGCTGAAGCCGAGCCGCGCGCGGACCAGCCTCGGACCGGAATTCGGCGAGTACTGGGGCCAGGTCACCCACGAACACGTCCTGACCCGGTCGGTCCGGGACACGGCGGCGGTCCTCGACGTCACCGCGGGCGCCGCACCGGGGGATCCCTACAGCGCGCCGTCGCCGGACCGTCCATATCGGACAGAGGTCGGCGCGGATCCCGGTTCCCTGCGCATCGGGTTCCGGATCACCGCCCCGGGCACCTGCGAAACCGCGCACGCCGACAGCGTCGCCGCCGTCGAGCGGACCGCCCGTCTGCTCGAATCCCTCGGTCACCACGTCACTCCCACCGCGGCCGCCGCCCTCGACGCGCCGGGGATGTTCGACACCATGCCCGCGCTGCTCGCGGCCGTCGTCACCTGGGAACTCGACGCCTGGTCCGAGCGGCTCGGCGAACGGCTGCCGTCTTCCGTGCTGGAGCCCATGAACGCGATGCTCGCCGAAGCGGGCCGCTCGGTCACCGCCGTGCAGTGGCTCGCCGGATCGCTCTCGTCGCAGCGGTGGGCCCGAGGCGTCGCGGCACTCTGGGAGGACGAACTGGACGTCCTGCTCACCCCCACGTCGCCCGCGCCGCCCGCCGAACTCGGACACCTCGCCCCGGACGCGAAGTCGCCCGAGGAACTGGCCGCCGGGATCGCCGTCGGCGCGGCGTTCACGGCGCCGTTCAACATCACCGGCCAGCCCGCGATCTCGTTGCCGCTGCACTGGAACGCCGAGGGGCTGCCGATCGGCGTCCAGTTCGTCGCCGCCCAGGACCGCGAGGACGTCCTCATCCGGCTCGCCGCCCAGCTGGAGGAGGCGGCGCCCTGGGCGGAGAGGCGTCCCGTGCCGGTCTCGTACGGGTCGTGAGTGGTAAGTGCCGTTCTAACGTCACTTACCACTCACGACCCCCTTGCCCGACTCGGTACCGGCTTCTTGCTCACCTGCTGTCCGTGAAGGCCTCCTCGCCTACTTTGAAGGTAGTGAAGGAGGCCTTCACGGACTCTGGGTCCCTCAAGGGGGCCTTCACGGACAGCCGCACCACCCCAGAAACCCTCAGCCGTCACAGAAACCCCACACACCACAGCGGGTGCGCGTGAAGGCCCCCTTTACGCGGCTCAGCCGAGGGAACTCGGCCTTCACGGGCGACCTAAGTACATGAAGGGGTCCTTCACGGAGCCAGGCGCAAGGAAGGGGCCTTCATGTACAGGCAAGCGGGCAAGCGCCGGTAGCGAGTGGGTCGGGGTGGTCGTGAGTGGTAAGTGACGTTCTAACGACACTTACCACTCACGACCACCTGGACCGGCGCCTCACTTGCGCAGGAGTGCCAACTCGGCCGATGCCTGTTCCCGCCAAGCGTTGAACGACGGGGCGGTGCAGAGATCCACGGCGAGGGTGAGGCATTCCCTGGCCTCCTCGAAGGCACCGGCCTCCCGCCAGGCACGCCCCTCGCGGATCGCGCTGATCACCTCGAGCCCGTCGAAACCGCCTTCCCACGCGAGCCACCGGCTGGTGCGGTAGTGGCCCGCCGCTTCCCGCCATTCGGCGAGACCGCCGAGCACGTCACCGATGGCGCGCAGGGTCAGGGTCTTCAGCAGCTGGTGGAAACCGGGATAGGTGTCGCTCGCCAGCCGTTCGGCGTCGGAGAGCACGGCCCGGTGCACGGCGAGCGCCTCGGTGTGCCGTCCGGCGTTGAGCAGCGCGCGCCCGTACATGTTCCGCGCCGTGGTCTGCCCGTCCCAGAACGGCAGTTCGTCCGCCAGTTCGTACCCGCGCTTCGCGAACTCGAACGCTTCGTCGTTCTCGCCGATCAGCCGCAGTACCTGGCCGAGGTAGATGGACGCCCAGGTCTCCTCGACGCGGTCGCCGATCCGGACGGCGATGTCCAGCGCGCGGCGGTGCGTCAGGACGGCGCCTTTGTCGTCACCGGCGCAGACACTGCCGGCCCAGCCGACGAAGTTGAGCAGTTTCGCCTCGTCACCGGCGTTGCCGAGCGTGCTCGCCGCGGCCGCGCCGAGTGAGAAGATCTCCAGCCACGGCTTCTGGGCGCTGCGCCCGTCGGAGTACCAGTGCAGCGCGACGGCGAGCGCGCTGACCTCACGGTGCCAGCCCTTCCGCGCCGCCAGCCGGTGCGCGGCGACCCAGTTCTCGCCTTCGACGTCCAGCCAGCGGGCGAGCTCGTCCCGCGAGCCGAACCGGCCGGTCTCCGGTGCCTTGGGGTAGAACAACTCGGCCGCTCCGGCCGCCTTGTCGAGCAGGTGGGCGAGCACGATGTCCCGCGCTGCCGGGTCTTCCTCCGCCTCGAACCGTTCCTCGGCGAAGAGACGGATCAGGTCGTGGAATTGGTGACGTTCCGGTTCGGCCGTGGTCTGCAGGAGGCTGGCGTCGACGAGTTCGTCGAGGTGCTCACGGACGTCGGCGGGTGCCGCGCCCGAAACCACGCCCGCGAGTTCGAGGCCGAAGTCGGCGCCCGGCACGGTCGCCAGCCGCCGGAACAGCCGGCGCGCCCCGGCCGAAACCGCGCGATAGGAGAGGTCGAACGCCGACCGCAGCTGGAGATCGCCCGCCGCGAGCGCGCGCAGCCGGGTGCTTTCGTCGCGCAGCCGGTCGGCCAGGTGGGCGACGGACCACTGCGGCCGGGTGGCGAGCCGGTTGCCCGCGATCCGGACCGCGAGCGGCAGGTACCCGCACAGCTCGACGAGTTCCCGCGCGGCGGCGGGTTCCGCGCGCACCCGGTCCTCGCCGATGATCCTGGCGAGCAGTCCGGTCGCGCCGCGGTCCGAAAGCGGTTCGAGCGCCAGCCAGCGGGCGCCCTCGAGGCCGGCGAGCGTGCGGCGGCAGGTGATCAGGGTGAGACTGTCCGGCCCGGCGACCAGCAGCGGCCGGACCTGCGCCTCGTCGGCGGCGTTGTCGAGCAGCAGCAGCACTTTCCGGTCTTCGAGCAGCATCCGCAGCAACGCCGACCGTTCGCTTTCGGAGGCGGGGACCTGCCCCGGCGCGACGTCGAGCGCGCGCAGCAGCCGGTCGAGCGCGGTCCCGGCGCTCAGCGGTTCGTCGTCCATCCCGCGCAGGTCCACCGCGTAGCCGCCGTCCGGGAAATCCGGCCGCCACCGGTCCGCCGCGGTCACCGCGAGCGCGGTCTTCCCGACCCCGGCCTGCCCGACGATCGCGACCACGCCGCCACCTTCGGCGACCTTCGCGGACAACTGCTCCAGTTCGCTTTCCCGGCCGGACAGATCCGCCAGCGGCGCGGGCAGCGCGCAGGTCGCCGCGACCTGGGCGGCCAGCGCCGGGTTCCGGCGTCGTCCCTGTTTGGCGACGGTCAGGAAGAACTCCCGCTCACCGCCGGTCAGGCCGAGCGCGTCCGCCAGGACTTCGGCGGAGCGCTGCTGGGCGGCGCGTGCGCGGCCGCGTTCCAGTTCGCGCAGGGCACGGACGCTGATCCCCGAAGCCTCGGCCAGCCGCTCCTGTGTCCAGCCCGCGGCGCGGCGGTGTTCGAGCAGGAGTTTGCCGAACACCGACCGTTTCTCACTCGCCTCCACCGGTTCCACCGCGGTCCATTCAACCGGCAGGCTTCCGGTGAGGAAAAGCTGCCCCCTGGTTCCGCTTGTCCCGCCTTCGCCGGGGCCGGTTACCTGGAATGCATGTCGACGACCATGACGACACCCGTCCGGCCGATGCTCCGGACCCAGGAACGCGGGGAGATCCGGGTCGCCGTGCACGCCGGGGATCCGCTCGTCCGGGCGGGCCTGCGCAGCGCGCTCGGCGACGGCCCCGGCATCACCCTGCGGGACGACCCGGAGCAGGCCGACGTCCTGGTCGCGGTCGCGGGAAACGAGCCGCACCGGATCCCGGCCGGTCCGGCCCGGCTGGTGCTGGTCGCCGATCAGCCCAATCAGGCGGAACTGTGGGCCGCGGTGGAGCGCGGGCTCGCCGTCGTCGTCGCCCGCGCCGAGGCGACGCCCGCGCGGCTGCGGCGCGCCGTCGCCGACGCCCACGCCGGCCGGGGTGATCTGCCCGCCGACCAGCTCGGCAGCCTGCTCCGCGGGATTTCGCGGCTGCACAAGGAAGTTCTCGAGCCGCGCGAGCTCACGCTCAGCGGTTTGTCGCCGCGGGAGACCGAGGTGCTCCGGCTGCTGGCGGAAGGCTTCGACACCGGTGAGATCGCCCGGCGGGTGGCGTACTCCGACCGGACGGTGAAGAACATCCTGCACGGTCTGCTCAGCCGGTTCGGCCTGCGCAACCGCACGCACGTCGTGGCCTACGCGCTCCGCGAAGGCCTCATCTGACGAGCGCCTTCAGATGACTCCTTCACGGATCGCGTAAGCCACCGCGTGCGACCGGTTCCGCAGCCGCAGCCGGTCGGTGAGGGCGTAGATGATGTTCTTCACCGTGCGTTCCGAGTAGGAGAGTTCGGCGGCGATCTCACCCGTGTCGAGCCCGTCGGCCATCAGGCGCAGGACGTCGATCTCCCGCGAGGAGAGGGCGGCCCCGGCGGGCCCGTTCGGCGCGAGCATCTCCCGGTGGAGCCGTTCGGCGTGTTCGGCCAGCCGGTCGAGCAGATCGGACGGCCTGCTCACGCTTCCCGACGCGGCGACGCGGACGCTTTCGGCCACGCGAGCGTCGGTCGCCGCCGACCTCGGCAGGATGGCGACCACCCGGCACGCCACCGCGGCCGCGAGCCCGCCTTCCTCGATCCGGTCGGTCACCAGCACGATCGGCTTGCCGAGTTCGGCGGTGACCGTGCGCAACGCGGTGACCGCGTCGGTCGAAAGCCGATCGAAGGCGGCGACGACCACGTCGGTTTCATCCCGGGTCCGGCCGTCGACCACGCGCACGGTCGCCCGGGTGTCGAGGAGGTCGGCCATCCCGGCCTTCGTGATGGGGTCCAGGGCGCAGACGCTCACCCGAACTGCTCGCATGTGTTCCTCTTCTGCCGCGGACGCCGTTCAGTCCACTGTGGATCTTCGGTTTGTCAAGAGCCGCAAGGACAAAAAGCGTTGCCCGCGCGAGCGGCCGGACCTCTTGTACGGTGGAGTTCGGGTAGCGGCCCGCCTGGGTGACCCCCACACCTGACGGTGGGTCGCTCCCTTTTCCCTGCGGCTCGTGGCGATTCTCGCCCGCCGTGAACGGCCCCGGCAACGCGTTCGGCCGTGTCCTGCTTCCCCCGCCAGCCGAGACTGGCCGAAGGGGCATCCTCAGGTCGCATGACCGAATAAAGTGGCTTCGACCTGCGGAAACGCCACTTTGGCACCACTTGACACCACTTTGCCCTTGCGATGGCGCCACCATGGTGCCATGATGGCATCATGGATTTGACGCCCTTTGTGGACAACGTTCGCCGGGAGCTCGCCGTCGCCGCCGAGGCGGGGGGAGCCGAGGCGAGCGCTCTCGCCGAACGACTGACCGCGCCGCTCGCGTCGGCCATCCGTCTCGCGCTGCTGGACGCGTTGTCCGCCGCGTCGGACGAGATCACGCGTGACCTCGCACCCGGCTCGGTCGAGGTCCGGCTTCGTGCCGGGGAAGCCAGCTTCGCCGTCACGCTTCCCGCGGCCGGACAAGCCGGTCCCGTCGCGGCATCGGTGCCGGAGCCTCCGGCGCCGCCGATGCCGCCACTGCCGCCGGTCCCGGACGAGGAGGGGGCCACGGCCCGCATCAACTTCCGGTTGCCGGAACAGCTCAAGGCGCGCGTCGAAGAGGCCGCGGCCGCGCAAGGCCGTTCGGTCAACGCGTGGCTCGTCCGGGCCGCGTCCGCCGCGTTGCGACCGTCGGAACCGGCCGCTCCGCGGAGCTCTTCAGGCGGCGGCCTGCCCGGCACGCAGCGTTACACCGGCTGGGTCAGCTAGACCCCGCAGACCAGCACAAACACCCAACACATCACCTTTCAGGGGACAACCATGCCTTCTTTCGCCACTCCGGAACCCATCGTCGCCGACCTCGAACCGGTCGTCGGTACCGTCCGCATCGTCGCCGGGGACCGCACCGACACGGTCGTCGAAGTCGCTCCGATGGACGCGAACAACGACTCCGACGTCGCCGCCGCGAAGCGGACAGTCGTCGAATTCTCCGGCGGCACGCTGACGGTCCGCGCGCCGAAGATGCGCCTGCTCGACTTCTCCCACCGCACCAGGTCGATCGACGTGACCATCGAGCTGCCCGCCGGCTCCCGGGTGCAGGGGAGCACCGGCCTCGGCGACCTGACGGTGACCGGGCGGATCGGTTCGTGCCACTACAAGTCCGGGACCGGGCACATCCGGCTCGACCACACCGGCGAGGTGAAACTGCGCTCCGCGTCCGGGAGCATCGTCGTCGGCCACGTCGACGGCAACGCCGACGTCAGCACGAGTTCCGGCCGGGTGGAGATCGGCGCGATCACGGGCACCGCGGTGGTCAAGAACTCCAACGGATCCACCACGGTCGGGACGGCCGGTGACTCGATCCGCCTCCGCTCGGCCAACGGCGACATCGCCGTCGACAAGGCCGAGAGCGGTGTCGAAGCCAAGACCGCCAACGGTTCCGTCCGCGTGCTCGACGCGGCCAGGGGCACGCTCAACCTCGACACGTCGATGGGGGACATCGAGATCGGCATCCGCGAGGGCAGCGCGGCCTGGCTCGACGTGAACACCCGCTTCGGCCGCGTCATCAACGACATGACCGCCTCCGGCACGCCCGGTGACACGACCGACAAGCTCGAAGTCCACGCCGGGACCGCCGTCGGCGACATCATCGTCCACCGTTCCTGACCCGCGAGTCCTTACACATCAGGGGAATCCACATGAGACACCCGGCCATCTCCGCGACCGGACTGCGCAAGTCCTACGGCGACAAGGTCGTCTTGGACGGCATCGATCTGCACGTCCCGACCGGCACCGTCTTCTCGTTGCTCGGCCCGAACGGCGCGGGCAAGACCACCACGGTCAACATCCTGTCCACGTTGGTCGGCCCGGACGCCGGTGGCGCGACCATCGCCGGAGCCGACCTGGCCACCGATCCGGACGGCGTCCGCGCCGCCATCGGTGTCACCGGCCAGTTCTCCGCGGTCGACAACCTCCTCACCGGTGAGGAGAACCTGTTCCTCATGGCGGATCTGCACCATCTGCCGCGCCGCGCGGGGCGCGAGCGTGCCGCCGAACTCCTGGAACGGTTCGAACTGGCCGACGCCGCGAAGAAGACGCCGTCCACCTTCTCGGGCGGCATGCGCCGCAAGCTCGATCTGGCGATGACGCTGATCGGCGACCCCCAGGTCATCTTCCTCGACGAACCGACCACGGGGCTCGACCCGCGCAGCCGCCGCACGATGTGGGAGATCATCCGGGATCTCGTCGAGGGTGGCGTGACGATCTTCCTCACCACGCAGTACCTGGAGGAGGCCGATCAGCTCGCCGACCGCGTCGCGGTGCTCGACGGCGGCCGGATCGTCGCGCTGGGCACGCCCGACGAACTGAAGCGGCGCGTGCCCGGCGGGCACATGCAGCTGAAGTTCCCCGACACGGTCGCGCTGCGCGACGCGACCCGTGCGCTCCAGGTGTCCACTTCGGACGAAGAGGCGCTGGTGCTCCGCGTGCCGACCGACGGCACCGTCACCGCCCTCCGCGCGGTGCTGGACCGGCTCGACGCCGAAGCCGTCGCCATCGACAGCCTCACCGTGCACACCCCGGATCTCGACGACGTGTTCCTCAGCCTCACCGGCCACCGGACCGAAGCGACCAAGGAGATGGCCCGATGACCACCCTGTCCCTCTCGATGCGTGACTCGGCGACCATGCTGCGCCGCAACCTTCGGCACATGCAGCGGTATCCGTCGCTCACCATCATGCTGATCGGCCAGCCGATCGTGTTCCTGCTGCTGTTCGTCTACGTCTTCGGCGGGACACTCGGGAACGGCCTCGGCGGCGGGGGCGGCAGAGCCGAGTACGTCGGCTACGTCACGCCCGCCATCCTGCTCGTGACCGTGTGCAGCGCCGCCCTCGGCACCGCGATCTCGGTGGCGACGGACATGACCGAGGGCATCATCGCGCGGTTCCGCACGATGGCGATCAGCAAGGCCTCCGTCCTGACCGGGCACGTGATCGGCGCGTTCATCCAGACGGCGTTCGCCCTCGCCGTGGTCTTCGGGGTCACGCTGCTCGTCGGCTTCTCGCCGACGGCGGGCGTCGGCGACTGGTTCGCCGTGGTCGGTGTGCTGTTGCTGCTGACCATCGCGCTCACCTGGCTTTCGGTGGCGCTGGGTCTCGCGGCCAAGAGCGTGGAGACGGCGAGCAACACGCCCATGATCTTCATGCTGCTGCCCTTCCTCGGCAGCGGGTTCGTGCCCACCGACTCCATGCCCGCCTGGCTGCGCTGGTTCGCCGACTACCAGCCGTTCACGCCGGTCATCGAGACCATCCGGGGACTGCTGCTCGGCACCCCGATCGGGAACAGCGCCTGGCTCGCGCTCGGCTGGTGCGTCGTGCTCTCGGCCGTCGGGTACCTGTGGTCGAAGTCCTTGTTCGCCAAGGAACGTGACCGCTGAGCTTGAGTGAACTGGGGGTCGCCCCGGGCTGGAACCGTGAAGGCGGTTCCGGTCCGGGGCGCAGTGCTGTCGTGAGTGGTAAGTGTCGTTCTAACGTCACTTACCACTCACGACCCACTTGACCCCGCGCGATACCGGGGCGGTCATGTCGGCCTGACCCCGACGCGCCCTCGTGAGTCAGGTCCGCTTCGAAACCCAGGCGTCGATGCCGTCCAGGAACCGGTCCACCCCGAAGCCGAGTTCCGCGGGCAGCTTCCCGGTCTCCTCGTGTCCTGAATGGACGGTGGCTTCCGCCGCGTGGACGGCGGCCAGCGCGGGGTAGTCCTCGGGGGTGATGAGTTCGGTCAGCGCCTGTGACACTTCGGTTTCGGTGTGCGGGAGCCCGCCCGCGGTCTTGTGTGCGCTGTCCATGTCCAGGCTGAGCTGCGCCGTGCCGCGGACGACGGCGGTCAGGTGCAGGGCGGCGGCCCTCGCCTCGCCGGGGGCGAGCCCGGCCTTGAGCAGGGGGCGCAGCAGGCGGTCCATCCAGGCGAGATGGTTGGGACCGATCGGGGAGTGGTCGAGCGGGACGCGCAGCAGCCAGGGACGTGTCCGGAAGCCGGCCCAGAGCGCCTCCACCCACTGATGGACGGCGTCACGGAAGTCCGCCGCGTCGTCAAGGCCGGGTGGTTCCGCGGCCGCGACGTCGGCCATCACCTCCAGGAGCAGGTCCTTGCTCGCGATGTGGTTGTAGAGCGACATCGTCGAGTAGCCGAGCTCGGTGGCGACCCGCTGCATGGAGAGCGCGTCCAGGCCCTCGGCGTCCGCGACCTGGATCGCGGCCCGCGCGATGCGCTCGACGGAGAGCTGGGCCCGCGGCCCGCGCCTGCCAGGGGTGCGCCCGGCCCACAGCAGCGCGAGGCTGCGCTGGAGATCCGGGCCCTTGCCGTCACGTGTCGCCATCCGTTCATCCTAAAACTCTGTATGACGTACGTTCATGTGTATGGTGTACATAGTTTCTGATCGTCTTCTCCCGAACGGATCACCATGACCTCGTCGAACGAGCCCCGCTGGTGGCGGCGCCCCTGGATCGTCCCGTTGATGCTGGTGGCGGGTGTTTTCCTGGCCTTCTCCGTCCCGCCGTACCTGACCTTCGACCCGGCACGGTCGCGGCTCGAACCGCCGCCGGGCGACGGCCTCTACTACCCGCTGCTCGTCGCGCACGTCCTCTTCGGGACGGTCGCCATGGTGACCGCCTGCTTCCAGGTCTGGCCCGCGTTCCGGGCCAAGTACCGGCGCGGGCACCGGATCACCGGGCGGATCTACGTCTTCGCCGGAGCTCTCCCCGCCGGGTTCGTGGGGCTGTACATCGGCTGGCACACCGCCGTGGGCCCGTCCGTGCGGGTGGCCAACCTGGTGGGCTCGGTGCTGTGGATCGCGGTCACGATCATCGGACTGCGGATGGCACGTCAGCGCCGGTTCGCCGACCACCGCCGGTGGATGTCCCGCAGCTTCGCGCTCGCGATGTCGATCGTGCTGAGCCGGGTGATCAACGTCGTGGCCACGATCGCGCTGACGCCGCAGCTCGACACCACCTTCGGCGGCAACGAAGTGCTCATGAAGTACAGCGCCCTGAGCATCGGGCCCTGGCTCGGCCCGCTGCTCCTGCTGGTGTTCGCGGACTTCGTGCTGGACCGCCGCAAGGCCCCGAAGAAGCCCGTGGCCGAGAGGAAGGTTTCCGGTCCGGGACGGACGCCTGCCCAGCCGGCTCGCTGACTCGGCCTCGGCCGCTTCCACCGCGGACGGTCAGCGGCGCGGTTCCCAGCGGAACATCCGGGAAGCCAGGACGACGGCGACGAAGACCCAGGCCAGCGTCGGGGCGAGCAGGAGTAGCGAATCGCCGACGGCGACCCCGCCGTTCCAGGCGTTGACGGCGAGTTCGGTGGCCGAGCCCCCGGGCAGCAGCCGCTTGAGCAGGGTCAGGTCGTCGGTGCCGGAGATGCCGACCCAGCTGGCCACGGCGATGACGCCGAGGCTGACCGGCAGGGTGGTGACCTGGGCGTGCTCGGGGGAGTTGGTCAGGCCGGCGGTGGCCAGGCCGAGGCCGATCATCATGGCGACGGTGGCGAGCACGGCCACCACCAGCAGGCCGACGTTGTCCGGCGTTTCGGCGATCACGCCCAGCACGGTCAGGATCACGGCCACCTGGACGAGCGCGATGACGGTGACCGGCAGTACCAGCCCGACCAGGATGGAGGAGTCCCCGGCCGCGGTCGAGCGCAACCGCTTGAGGAACAGGTTCTGCCGCCGCGAGGCCAGGGTGGTCACCGAGCTGGTGTAGAGACCGAACGCGCAGACGGTGAACATCAGGATCGCCGCGACGTAGCCGAGGCTGCCGATCTTTTCGAAGAGTTCGTGCTGGTAGACGAAGAACGCGCAGATCGCGAGGGGCATCACGAAACTGGTGATCAGGACCGAGCGGTTCCGGAAGATCTGGATCAGCTCGCTGCGGGCGATGGAAAGCATGGCTTGAGTCCTTTGTGGAGTGAGTGGTCGGCTAGTCGTTGTCGATGGCGCGGAAGACGTCGTCGAGCCGGGTCGGGCCCGCTTCGAGGTCCGCCAGCTCGATCGCGTTGTCCTGCGCCCACCGCAGCAGGGTGTGCAGGTCTTTCTGCAGGCCGAAGGTCTCGATGACGAACTTGCCGTCGTGTTCGCGCCTGCCCTGCAACGGCAGCGCCGGAGTCGACGGCGGAAGGGTGAACCGGATCACCGCGGGCAGCGTCCGCGTCAGTTCGGAGACCGTGCCCTCCTGGTGGAAGGTTCCCCGGTGCATCAGGCCGATGCGGTCGGCGCGCTGCTGCGCCTCCTCCAGGTAGTGCGTGGTGAGCACGATCGTGGAACCGTCCTCGCGCAACTTGTCGACGGCGTCCCACAACGCGTCCCGCGACTGGATGTCCAGGCCGGTCGTCGGCTCGTCGAGGAACACCAGCTCCGGCGAGCCGTACACCGCGGTCGCGAAGTCGAGCCGCCGCTTCTCGCCACCGGAAAGTTGTGACACTTTCGTGGTGGCTTTGCGGGTCAGATCCACGACGCCGAGCACTCGTTCGAGCCGGTCGGTGCGCCGGGTCAGCGCCCCGATCAGGTGGATCGTCTCCTTCACCGTCAGATCCGGTGAGAAGCCGCTCTCCTGCAGCATGATGCCCATCTTGGGCCGGACCGCGGCGCGGTCCCGCGGGCTCTTCCCGAGCACCCGCACCGTTCCCGACGTCGGGTTTCGGTGTCCTTCAAGGGTTTCCAAGGTCGAGGTCTTCCCGGCCCCGTTCGTGCCCAGCAGGGCGTAGAACTCGCCCCGCCCGACCTGGAAGGACAGATCCTTCACGGCGTGGAAGTCGCCGTACTTCAGGTTCAGCCGGTCTACGTCGATCACTGGTGTCGAAGTCATGCCTTGATCTCAACCGCTCCGGCCCGGTCCGGCCAGTGCGGCCACGTCATGATGAACCCATGACGCGGTGTCACTGTTGCCCGCCGTCACCCGGCGCCGATACTGGGACCATGTCTGATGTGGACACCGAGCCGGCGAAGGGCCAGCTGCGCAGGCTCAACCTCACCATGTTCTTCCCGGTGCTCGCCGTCGCCGGGGTGGCCGTGGTGGTGATGGACGCGCGGACCTGGTGGCACGCGGTCGTCCTCGGGGCGGGCACGGTGGCCGCGATGGTCGCCTTCGTGCGCTGGGCGGCGGGCGAAGTCCTGCGGGTCGCGATCCCGTGCCTGATCGTCACAGCCGCGGTATGGCCGTTCTCCGTACTGGTGGTCGGGGGTGGTTCGGCGTTCTTCGGGGTCTTCTTCGTGGGCGCTCTCGTCGTCCCCCAGCTGCCCCGCCATCGGGTCGCGGCCGCTTTCGCGCTCACCGCGTACATCGCGGGAGTGGGTGCCCTGAGGCTGCTGGTCGCCCACGACGACGTCTCCGGGGAGCTGATCCAGTTCGTCTTCGTCCCCGTCGCGATCACCGCCATCGTGCTCGGCCTCATGTTCCCCAACAAGCGGTTCTACGACGTCGTGCAGGAACTCGAAGAGTCGCGTGAACGGGAAGCGGAACTCGCCGTGATCCGCGAACGCGTCCGGTTTGCCAGCGATCTGCACGACATCCAGGGCCATACGCTGCACGTGGTGAAGCTGAAGACCGCGCTCGCCAGGAAGCTGGTGGACATCGACGCCGAGCGGGCCAAACAGGAACTGGGGGAGATCCACGCGCTCGTCAGCGACACGATCACGCAGACGAAGGAACTCGCCTATGCTCAGCGCGAGCTCAACCTCTCCGCCGAACTGGAGAACGCGAGGAACCTGTTCGAGGCCGCGGGGATCCGCGTGCGCGTCAACCGGGAGGCGGACGTCGACCCGGACGCGGGCAGGCTGCTCGGCCAGGTCCTGCGCGAGACCACGACCAACATCCTGCGCCACGCGCAGGCGACCCGGGTGCGGATCACCCTGTCGGAATGGAGCATCAGCATCGTCAACGACGGCGCTCAGCGCGCACCGCTGCCGGAACTGCGCGGGCTGGCCGCGCTCGAACAACGCGTCGTCGCCGACGGCGGCGAACTGACGGTGGAACAAGAGGACGGACAGTTCGTGACGGCCGCATCCTTTCCCGGCAAGCGTTCCGAAGTACTGGAGAAGCGATGACCACGGTGGTGCTCGCCGACGACGAAGCCCTGCTCCGCAAGGCGATGGCCGCGCTGCTCCCGCTGGAGGGTGAGATCACCGTCCTGGCGGAAGCGGAGAACGGCGAAGAAGCCGTCGAGGCGACCTTGCGGCACGAGCCCGACGTCCTCGTCATCGACCTCGAAATGCCCGGTGTGGACGGGCTCGGCGCGGTCGCGGAGATCCGCCGCACCCGGCCGAACCAGGTCATCCTCATGCTGACACGGCACGCGAAACCCGGGGTGCTGCGCAAGGCGCTCAAACTCGGCGTCCAGGGCTTCGTCAGCAAAGCGGCCGAACCCTCGCACATCACGTCCGTCATCGCCGCCCTGCACCAGGGCAAACGCTGGATCGACCCGGACGTCTCCGCGCTCGCCGTCGTCGACGACTGCCCCCTCACCGAGCGGGAGCTGGAGGTGCTGCGGGTGACCGGCGAAGGTTATTCCGTCGCCGAGATCGCCGCTCAGCTGCACCTCGCGCAGGGCACGGTGCGGAACTACCTCTCGAACGCCATGCAGAAGACGCAGACCCAGACCCGGCACGAGGCGGCCCGGTACGCCCGCGAGCACGATTGGCTCTAGCGCGCCCGGATATGAGCGCGTTCGCCCTGCGGTCCGAAAAGGACCAGGGTCTCGACGGCGTGCCCGTCGGCCGAGCCGAGCCAGTGCGGCAGCGCGGTGTCGAATTCGGCGGCCTCACCGGGCGGCAGGACCAGGTCCCGGTCGCCGACCACCAGCCGTAATCGTCCATTGAGGACATACACCCACTCGTAGCCGCCATGGGTCTGTGGCGTGGGTTCCGCCGGTTCGTCGCGGCCGGGGATCAGCATCTTGAACGCCTGCACGCCGCCCGCGCGCCGGGTGAGCGGCAAGAACGTCATGCCGTGGCGGTGAATCGGCTGCAGATGGATCCGCGGGTCGCCGGTGCGGGGCGCGCCGACGAGGTCGTCGAGGGGCACGCCGTGTACGCGGGCCAGCGGCAGCAGCAGTTCCAGTGTGGGCCGCCGCCCGCCGCTTTCCAGTCGCGACAAGGTGCTTTCCGAGATCCCGGTCGCCGCCGACAGCTCGGCCAGGGTCAGGCCGCGGTGTTTGCGCAGGGCGCGCAACCGGGGGCCGACCGCGTCCAGCACCTCGTCCGTCTCGTCCATGCCGTCGATCTTGCCAGGTCGGCAAGTTTTCGTGCCAATTCGCGGTGCCCGCGGCGAAGGTGGTGACCATGAACGCGACGGAATTCTGGGACGGACTCTACGAACGGCGCTCCGCCGGGACGCCGAAGGTGAACACGAGACTGGCCGAGATCGCCGGCCCGCTGACCCCGGGCACCGCGCTCGACCTCGGCTGCGGCGGCGGAGGAGACGCGCTGTGGCTGGCCGCCCGAGGCTGGCGGGTGACCGCTGCCGACATCTCCGGCGCGGCCGTGCGCTCGCTCCAGGACCGCGGCGAGCCGATCACAGCGCTCCGCGTCGACCTGGCCGAAGATTTCCCCGACGGCGCCTTCGACCTGGTGTCCGCGCTGTACTTCCACACGCCGTTCGCCCTGGACCGGGCCCGCGTGCTGCGGACCGCCGCGAACACGGTGAAGCCGGGCGGACGGCTGGTCGTCGTCGATCACGGCTCCGCCGCGCCGTGGTCGTGGGACCAGGACGCCGAGTACGCCACTCCGCTCGAAGTGGCCGCGGAGCTGGCGCTCGATCCGGTGGAATGGTCCATCGACCGCGCGGAGGCCGCCGAACGGCAGGCCACCGGCCCGGCCGGGCAGACCGCGACCGTCGTCGACCACGTCCTGGTGCTCCGGCGGGCAGGGCGATGAGCCGCAAACGCGACGCCGGGCCCCCGTCCACGGGAGCCGATGAGAAGGACGTGCTCGCCGGTTTCCTCGACTACCTGCGCGCCGGCGTCGTGGCCAAGGCCGAAGGGGTGCCGGAAGACCTGGCCCGGACACCGGGAGTGCCTTCCGGCACGAACCTGCTGGGCCTGGTCAAGCACCTGACGCAGGTGGAACGGCACTGGCTGCTCGGTCACCACGTCACCGACTGGAAGGCCACGTTCCACCTGGCACCGGACGAGACGACGGCGTCGATTCTCGCCGCCTACCGGGAAACCATCGCCGAGGCGAACGCCGAGATCGCGTCCTGGGACGACCTCGCCGCGAAGGCACCCCGCCGCGGATCACGGCGCTGGACGCTGACCCACCTGATCGAAGAGACCGCACGCCACGCGGGACACGCCGACATCCTGCGCGAACTGATCGACGGCGCCACCGGGCGCTGAAACGGAGATTCCCATGTTCCACCGAGCCGCCGCGTTCGTCGCGGCCCTCGCCCTGCTGACGGCCTGCGCCGCCCCGCCGTCCGCCCCGGCCTACGAGAACGTCACCCGCGGCGACACGGCTTTCGCGCAGACGTTCCGGCACGAGTTCGCCGACGTCGACGGGGTGAAGATGCACTACGTGACCGGCGGGAAGGGTGCCCCGCTCGTCCTGCTGCACGGCTGGCCGCAGACCTGGTACGGCTGGCATCGCGTGATGCCCGCGCTGGCCGAGCACTTCACGGTGTACGCGCTCGACCTTCCCGGCCTCGGCGACAGCACCGGATCGCCGCCGAGCTACGACAAGGCGACTCTCGCCCGCTACGTGCACGGGCTCGTCGCCGGAAAGCTGGGCCTGCGCGACGCCCGGATCGCCGGGCACGATCTCGGCGCCGCCGTCGCCTTCCAGTACGCCGCGCAGTTCCCCGGTGATCTCACCAAGCTCGCCTATCTCGACCTGCCGTTGCCCGGGCCCGCGCTGGACGCGACGGCTTACCGGAACCTGAGCTGGCACATCGCCTTCCACTCGCAGAAGACGGTTCCCGAGGCCGTCGTCGGCGACGACGTCCGCGAGTACCTTTCCCTGTTCTATCCCCAGGTCGCCCACTCGGGAACGGCCTTCGGCGGGCCCGGGGCGCCGTCGCCCTTCGACGACGCCGAGATCGACGAGTACGCCCGCACCTACACCAGGCCGGAAGTCCTGCACGGCGGCTTCGAGCTCTACCGCACGCTCGGCCAGGACGCGGCCGCGAACGTCGGCGCGAAGCCCATCACCACGCCCACTCTGCTGATGACCGCCGAAGGGCTCCTCGAACCGCAGAAGGCCACGCTGGCACCCCGCGTCGCCAACCTCGCCCGTGCCGTCGACGTGCCCCGGGCCGGACATTGGCTCGCCGAAGAGAATCCGGACTTCGTGAGCGCGGAGCTGATCGTCTTCCTGAAGTAGGTTGCCCGGGATCGACGACCTTTGCGATGCTTCGCGCGTGTCCTCACTTCCCATGCCCACAATGGACGTCCTCGATCGTCCTTTCCGCGAACAGTTCGACGTGTTCCTCGACGAACATCGCCGGGGCCTCGAAGCCTGTTTGGAGGGGCTGACCGAGGAGCAGGCGCGCCGGTCGCTCGTTCCTTCCCGCACCACGCTGCTCGGCCTCGTGAAGCACGCGACCTTCGTGGAGAAGGTGTGGTTCGACGAGGCCGTCACCTGCCGCTCGCGGGCCGAGATCGGAATCCCCGACACGCCGGACGAATCGTTCGTCCTGGACGACGAGGACACGATCGCCTCCGTGCGGCAGGCGTACCGCGAAGCCTGCGAGGCGTCACGGAAGGCGGCGTCGGCCCTCGACCTGGACGACCTGGTCCACGGGAACCGGCGCGGCCCGCTTCCGCTGCGCTGGGTGTACCTGCACATGCTGCGCGAACTCGCCCAGCACGGCGGTCACGCGGACATCCTGCGCGAGCAGATCCTGAGCGCTTAGCCGGTCATGAGCGGCGATTCGGGTTATTGAGGGGTCAGGCAAAGGTGTCCGGTTGACGTGGCCGATGAGGGCGCGGAGTGTCGCTCAGGGTGAGGGGTGTGTGGAAATAGGGACGTTGAACGTCCCTATTTCCACACACCCCTTCGCGACCGGTCCGGTCACGCGGACTGTGTGGATTTCGGTGCATCCAACGCACCAAAATCCACACAGTGGGTGCCCCAGGTCCGGCATCGCGCAGAGCCACTGACCCGCCCACGAACACGCCACCCCTGCCTTACCCCTCAAGAGAACCAACCGTGGCTTTGGTGCCTGCTGGATTCCGGCTGCGGTTGGTCCCAGGCCGTATGTCCGTGAAGGCCCCCTTCACGCGGCTCAGCCGAGGAAACTCGACCTTCACACCTTCCCATGTACATGAAGGCCCCCTTCCTTGCGCCAGGCGCAAGGAAGGGGGCCTTCATGTACTTCGGCGAGTTATCGCGTCAGGAGCGGGTCAGCGTGACCCCGTAGTTGCTCGCCGCGTCCACGACGGGCTGGTAGTAGGAGTACGAACCGGTCGCGTTGGAGCCCTGGTTCCAGCCGCAGTCGTGCCCGTCGTTGGGACCGCCGGAGGTCATGCCCTGCGCGGTGTTGCCCGCGATGTAGGCGCCGCCGCTGTCCCCGCCTTCGGTGCAGACGGTCGACTTGGCCAGCCCCGTGGTGGCGACGCTTTCCCCGCTGTAGCGCACGGTCTGGTTGTAGGCGGTGATCTTGCCGCAGGTCCAACCGGTGGTGTTGCCCGCCTTGCACAGCGTGGTGCCGACCGGGGCCTTCGAGCTGCCGGTGATCCGCACCGTGGTGCCCTTGCGGGTGTCCACGTAGCCGCGGCCGGTGTCCTCGTCGTCGATGTCCATCAGGCCCATGTCGACCGACGGGAACTCGGTGGCGACACCGCGTCCGATGTGGACGCCGTTGCGGTTCAGGATGTCCGGGTTGCCCTCGACGCAGTGCCCGGCGGTGAGCAGCACGTTGTCGCCGTCGCTGGTGGTGCCGGGGAAGCCGAGCGAGCAGTTGGTGCCGGGGTCGAGGTCCATGATCTGGCCGGGGATGACGTCGGCCTGCGTGGTGTTGCCGTTGGCGACCCCGGTCCGGACGGCGACGCCGGGCAGCGCCGAAAGCCGCCGGACGAGGGCGTCGTCGGCACCCGGCTGCACGGTGACGACGACCTGGTCGGCCGCGAGTTCCGGACCCCACGACTGCACCTGGCCGACATCGCCGCCGATCACGGTGCCGACGGTGGCGGCCAGGGCGTTCAGCGCGTTCTCGCCGCGGGCACCGACGCGCGGCGTCAGCCCGGCCGACCGGAGTGCCTGGGCGGACCCGGCGTCGGCGGCGTTCACCACGAGGGCGCCGGCGTCGTCGAAGTACGCGCCGTCGGTGTGCAGGCCGCGTGTTCTGATGTTCTCCAACGACGAGATCAGGTTCTTCTCGTGGTCGAGCTTCTGCGCGGCCTGGAGCGGGCTGACCCGGAGCTGGGCGGCGAGGGTCTCCAGCATCGTCTGGTCGTAGGCGTTGGCCGGTGCGGCGGTCGCCGGGGCGGCCAGCGCGCCTATTCCGGCACAGACACTCAGCAAAGTGAGCATGACGGGTCCGCGAATACGCATGCGAATTCCTTCGGTGAGGAGGGAATGACGAACCGCCGGAATATGTTCTAAAAGGCAGGGACCGGGCGGTTCATCTCGACGTGACGCACAGTACGAGCGCGCGTCGATCCCGTCGTAGCGCCGAAAGTAGGATCCGTGATCACGGTCCTACTTTCGTATGCGGAAAACGTGAATAGCCTGCGCAATCAATTGCGCGGAAGTGTCATTGTCCCAAAAGTGTCATCGGTCGCACTGCCGAGATAAGCGTCGAGCGCTGCTGCGCCGGAGAGCATCGCGCGGCCCCTTGCCGAAAGCCGGGAGTGCCAGTCCCGCAGCGTCGATTCGAGCGGAACGACCCCTCCGGCGGAACGGACCTGCTCGATCAGCGGCGCGATCCGCTCCAGGAGATAGCCGCCGCGCCGGAGCTGATGGGCCAGCTTGGCGTCGCGGACGTCGGCCGCGCTGTAGACGCGATAACCCGTCCGCGGGTCGCGTTCGGGCCGGAGCAGGCCGGCGTGCTCCCATTTGCGCAGGGTGGCGGGCCGGACGCCGAGTTTCCGGGACAGCGGGCCGACGAACATCTCGCCCCGTTCCTGCGGCACGGGCTCGAGGTCGCGGAGCGCGGCCGTGACGGCCTGGAGGGTGCGGCGGTCTTCGAGCAGTTGCGCGTGACTCTCGTCGACGAGCCGCAGCGCCTCCTCGACCGCGCCCTGGTTGACCGCCCCCATGATCGACGCCGCCGTCGCGTGGCCGTGTCCGGGTACCAGCGCCAGGAACGCGCGGAGGGCTCGTGCGTGCGATGACGTGTACGTGCGATAGCCCTGCGGGCCGCGTTCGGCGGCGGGGAGGATGCCGTCCGCCTCGTAGTTGCGGACGGCCTGTGTGGACAGACCGTGCTCACGCGCCAGATCGACCGGCCTCAGCCGTTCGCCGGTTCGAAGGTTTCGGCCCACTCGCCCCACGATACAAGTCTTGGGGTCCACTAATCGCGCGAGGATTCCGCCCGTCGTTCGTAACGCGCGCGAGCCCGCCGGTACGCGGTGTCGAGCAGTTCGCGGGTGACCGCTTCGGTCTTCGACGCCGGGTTCACGACCGCCAGCCAGCCCGCGGTCCCGTAGACGGGATGGGCGAGCACGGTGTCCTCGGTGCCGGGATCGACGTCGATTCCGGCCGCCTCCCGGGGCGTCCGGCCGAGGCGCTCGGTGAACTCCTCCTTCCCGGCGTGGATGTTCACGCGGAACGTGTCCGGCCGGTCCAGGCGCGAGGTCTCGTCGCCGGGATAGTTCTTGGTCACGATCGTCGCGAAGGGCTGGACGTTCGTCGGGACGACGCCGTCGGGGGAGTAGTAGAAGAAGGCGTCGCCCCAGCTGAGCTCCGGCCAGCCGTCGCCCGCCGAAGGGGTGAGGGCCAGGACGCCGTCGAGGCCCGATACGAGGCCGATGATCTCTTCGATGGTCATGGCTCAAGCGTCACATTAAAGTGCTTATGGAGGGTTCGAGGACGTTTTCGTGGGGGTGACGGTGTCAAGTCTCAAAACCGCGGAGATCGCGCGTCGGTCGGGCTACTCCGTCCAGCAGGTGCGCAACCTCGAACGCGACGGCGTGCTCCCGGCGGCGGCGCGGACGGCGTCGGGCTACCGGAACTACGGGGAGATCCACCTAAGGTCCGCGCTGGCCTACCGCGCGCTCGCCGCCGGCGTGGGGCCGGTCGAGGCCAAGAAGATCGTCCGGGCGCTGCACCGGGACCCACTCCCCGAGGTGCTCGCGCTGCTCGACGCGGCCCACGCCGGGCTCGACGCCGAGCGCGCGGATCTCAGGGAGGCCAGGGAAGCCGTCCGGGTGATCTCCCGTGAACCGATCGAAGACGTGCGCGGCTCGGACTCGATGAGCGTTTCCGAACTCGCGTCGGCGCTCGGCGTACGCCCGTCGACGCTGCGGCACTGGGACGCGGAACGGCTCGTCGTCCCCGACCGCGATCAGCGGGGGACACGGCGGTACACGCCGTCCCAGGTGCGGGACGCGCGGATCGTGCACCAGCTGCGGCTGGCCGGATACCGCGTCGAGCCTCTGCGCGCGCTGATGCCGGAGCTGCGGCGATCGCGGCGGCTGGACGACGTCGCGTCGGCGCTCGCGGCCCGGGACGAGGGCATCACGGCCCGCTCGCGGGCGCTTTTCGAAGGGACGCACCACCTCTATCTCTGCTCCGCGGATGCCCCGAGCGCCACGCCCGGGACGCTCGACGTCTCAAGCGTGGCGCTCGGGACCTCCCGCGGCTGAGCGTTCCCGCAGGGCCGCGAGCGCCTTGTCGGCGTGCACGTCGAACTTCAACTCGCTCTTGATCACCGCGAGGACCTTGCGGTCGGTGTCGATCACGAAGGTGTGCCGTTTGGCGTGCAGCGGGCTGAACCGGCGCCACACACCGAACTGTTTCGCGACGGTACCGTCCACATCGGACAGCAACGGATAGTCGAAACCGTGCAGGGCGGAGAATTCGCGCTGTTTGGTGACGCCGTCCGGGCTGATCCCGACGCGGTGCGCGCCGACCTCGCCGAATTCCGCCGCCAGGTCGCGGAAGTGGCAGCTTTCGGCGGTGCAGCCGCCGGTCATCGCGGCGGGATAGAAGAACAGCACGACCGGCCCGGTGGACAGGAAGTCCGACAGCGTGCGGTCCTTGCCGGTGTCGTCGGGCAGGGTGAAGTCCGGGGCGAGGTCTCCTTGATCCATGTCCGGCATTCGGAGCCCGGCGCGGCCCGGATTGGTCTCAGCGCGTGCAGCGCCAGAAGACCGTCGCGTCATACGGAGAGAGGACGAGCTTGTCGTACTCCTCGCAGTCCTTGAACCCGGCCCTGTCCGCCTGGGTCCGGGCGTCCTGGCGGGCGTAGAGGAGAGCGAAGCCGAAGCTGCTCGACCCGTGGCCCACGAACTCCTTGGTCTCCAGCGCGCTCGCGGAAGCCGGGGCGGCGATCATGCCCAGGACGATGACTGCGCCGAGCAGGATTTTCCTCATGAAGACAACGCTAGGGCGGAACGGTCCGCGATTCGCCCGCCGGTCGGGTGCCCCCGCGGCCTCCGACCGGCGTAGGTGCTTTCTCACGACGCGCGAGGCGGGAAACGGATATCGTCGCGGGCATGTCTTCTCGCAAGGTGGGCACTCAGCGTGCTTTCGACGCCGCGGCCGCCGATTTCGCCGCACTGGGGCGTCATCTGTGGGAGCCGATCGGCGCGGCCACGGTGGCGGCCGCCGGGCTCGGTGAAGGATCCCGGGTCCTCGACGCCTGCTGCGGCACCGGGGCGTCGGCGCTCCCGGCGGCGCGGGCGGTCGGGGCCGGTGGCTCGGTGGACGCGATCGACCTCTCCGGTCCGATGATCGGCGAGCTGCGCCGGCTCTCGGCGGACTTGCCGCAGTTGCACGCGCACGAAGCCGACGCGACGGCCTGGGAAACCGAGGGTTACGACGCCGTGTTGTCCGCGCTCGGCATTTTCTTCTTCCCCGACATGACGGCCGGTACCGAGCGGCTGATCAGCCGGGTCCGTCCCGGTGGCCGGGCCGTGTTCACCATCTGGCGGGACGGGGCCATGGTGACGGCCGGCCGTCATGCCGGACGGGCGATGGCCGAGGTGACCGATTCCGCGCCGCCGCCGGAGCGGGAGCCGAGCCTGATCGACCGGATCAACCAGGCCGGCACCTACGCCGAGTGGCTTTCCGGCCGCGGTCTGTCCGAAGTGGACGTCACGGTCAACGAACTGCGGCTGCCCATGACGCCCGAAGTGGCGTGGCTGGTCATCATCGGTTCCGGCTTCCGGGGCATCGTCGACGGTCTCGAACCCGACGTCGTCGAGCGGGTGCGCGAGCGCTACCTCGAGTCGTTGAGCGCAGACGGCGTCACCGAACTCGACGCCACCACGCTGGTGGGCTCGGGCACCGTCCGCTGATCCCCCGACGGCCTCGGCTGACGGCCCGCGTTTCGTCCTCTGGATGCGGTCCTTGCACACGCAACGACCGCATCCAGAGGACGAAACGCGAGGAGTTCGGTGTACAGTCGTTCACTCAAACCGGGTGAACGGCGGGAACGGGTGCGACCAGACAACGACTCCTCTGTCCGGGGCCGCGGGCAAGGGCCGTTCGGCTCCTGGCTGCTCGGTCCGCTCGATCAGGACGCGGCCGTGCTGCGCCGTCGCGTCCAGGGGCTGCTCACCGGCACCCTGATCGCGACCAACGTCATCGGCGCGCTGGTCGTGGTCGGGCTGGCGGCCCTGCTCATGCCCGCTCCCGGGATGTCCGGCGACCTCGTGCGCGTCACCGCGATCGCGGTCCCCGTCTACGTGGTCTCCGCCGTCGTCGTGGGCGCGCTGTGGGGCACTCGCGGCGCGCTGCGGACGTTGCGCTGGGCCGCCGAAGGCCGGAAGCCGACCGACGACGAACGCGCTGCCGGCCTGCGGGTGCCGTTGCGCCTGACGCTGGTCCAAGCGGTGCTCTGGGGCGTCGCGACCTTGGTGTTCGGCGCGCTGGCCGCGCTGGTGCAGCCGCGGGTCGTGCTGACCGAACTGCTCGTCGTCGCGTTCGCGGGAGTGGTCGTCTGCGCGATCGCCTATCTCGCGGGCGAGTTCATCCTGCGGCCGTACGCGGCCTTGGCCTTGGCGGGCACTTCACCGGCGCGGCCGCTCAGCGGCGGGGTCAACCTGCGCATGCTGCTGTTCTGGTGCCTCGGCACCGGGGTTCCGGTGGCCGGGCTGGTGGTCACGGCGATCCTGGCATGGGTGCGCGGCGACGTGTCGACCACGAAACTCGCCATCTCCGTGATCGTGCTCGGCCTGGTCGTGCTGTGCTTCGGACTGCTGGTGACCGTGTTCACCGCCCGCGCCGTGGTGAACCCGATCCGATCGGTGCAGCACGCGCTGGGCCGGGTGCGGGCCGGTGACTTCACCGTGGAGATCCCGGTCTACGACGGCACCGAACTCGGCCTCCTGCAGGCGGGTTTCAACGGGATGGCCGTCGGCCTCGCCGAACGCGAACGTTTGCGAGACCTGTTCGGGAGGCACGTCGGCGAGGACGTCGCCACCGAGGCGATGCGCGCCACCACCGCCGAACTCGGCGGCACCGTGCGGACGGTGTCGGTGCTGTTCGTCGACCTGATCGGCTCGACGGCGCTGGCCGCGAGCCGTCCGCCGGAGGAGGTCGTCGGGCTGCTCAACCGGTTCTTCGCGGTGGTGGTCGACGAGGTCGACCGCAACCACGGGCTGGTCAACAAGTTCGTCGGTGACGCCGCGCTCGCGATCTTCGGCGCACCGGTGCGGCTGGAGGATCACGCGACCCTCGCGCTGTCCGCGGGCCGGGCGATCGCGCGCAGGCTGGCGGCGGAGGTGCCGGAATGCCCGGCCGGGATCGGGGTGGCGACGGGCGAGGTGGTCGCCGGGAACGTCGGCGACCCGCGGCGGTTCGAGTACACGGTCATCGGCGACCCGGTCAACGAAGCCGCCCGGCTGACCGAACTGGCGAAGAACGTCGAAGCCCGGTTGCTCGCTTCGTGGACGGCGATCGAGTCGGCGGACGAGACCGAAGCCGGACACTGGAAAGCGACGGAGGACGTCACCTTGCGAGGCCGGTCCCGGCCCACCACACTCGCGACCCCGAGGATCGAACGGGTGTCGGATTCACAGTCTTTGTGAAGGGATCGTGAATCTTGCGCGACGGCCGCGTCCCGCCGTCCGTGGATCCCGGCGTTTCCTGGCCCGCGAGCGCGACCCTGATCTGTGAACGATCACAGGGGTTCCTTGGCGCCCGGCGAGGGCGTTGTCCCCGGAGCCGTTGCGGCGCACGGTGATCTCCCCATCCCCGTGTCAAAGGAGACATCTGTGAAGAGCCTTTCGAGGGCCGTACTGGCCACCGGAGCCGCCGTCTTCGCGCTGAGCATGCTGCCCGCCACCGCCCTCGCGCAGCCCGGCGACGCCGGGGACCGGCCCACCGGCCTGATCAAGACCCAGACCCACACCCAGGTCCGCGAGGTCGCGCCGGTCGCGGGGAACGCGCTCACGGTCGCTTCGACGCTCGCGTCCAAGCAGCTGAACTACACCCAGCAGGTACAGCAGCAGAACCAGTGGTGCTGGGCCGCGGACGGTTCGAGCATCGAGCGGGCGCAGGGCGGCACCGCCACCCAGGCCCAGTTCTGCGCCGCGGGCAAGGGCACCTCGGCCGGGTACTGTCCGAACCAGGCTGCCCAGATCCCCGAGATCGTCCGCGGCTTCCGCGGCACCGGTTTCTCCGCGCAGGACGCGGGCGGGCCGATCAGCTTCAACTCGGTCGTCAGCCAGGTCGACGCCGGGATCCTGAACCTGACGGGGATCTACTGGACCTCCGGCGGTGGCCACGCCGAGGTGATCTACGGCTACGACTCGGCGAACCAGTCGATCATGGTCGGTGACCCGTGGCCGACCTACCAGCGCTACCAGACCTGGAACTACAACCAGTACCGCAGCAACGGCCAGTTCCGCTGGAACGACACCATCGTCAACATCCGGAAGGGCTGAGACGCGGTCATGAACACGATCTGCCGGAAGTTCTGCGGTTGTCTCGCGGTGGCCGTCGCGACGCTGCTCCCCGCCACGGTGCCCGCCTCGGCGAGCGAGAAGGTCGTCCCGCCCTCGGACGGCGATCTCGCGGCCGCCGTGAGCGTCGCCGCGCAGCCGGACGCGATCGGCCTCGCGAGATCGAACTTCCGGCAGGTCGACCACATCGAACCCCAACGGATCACGATGGGGGAGAAGGGTTTCCCGGTCTACACCCTCAATCCCGACTTCGTCACGGGAATCGCCGGGGCGCCGGCGGGCGTGCTGCGGTCCGTCGCCGTGACGGCCACCGCCGACTCCGGTCAGAAGGCGACCTTGCAGGCGATGCCGGAAGGTCCGGGGAAGTGGGTCGCCGCGAGCGTGTTCTCCGGGAACGACGAGGAGACGTTGAGCGGGCGGCTGCGGCCCGGTTCGGTGCTGCTCAACGAACCTCAGATCAACGGCTGGTACGAACTGCGTCCCGACGGCGTGGTGCTGTTGCAGGCGAGCCTGCCGCAGTCGCCGGTGGGGAAGCTCCTCCCGCTCGCCGAATACCAGCGGAACGTCCACGGCCGCTACGCCGACAAGATGCCGGGATCGGACTACCAGCGCGACGGCGGGATCGGCTTCGCGCAGGCCGCCGCGCCCCCGGCCGCCGACACCGGCCTGCCCGCGTCGATCGTGGCCGGTTTGATCGCCGCGGGTGTCGCCGGGGTGGCGGTCGTGCTGTTCGCGGTGCGGCGGCGGCGCGCCCTCACTCCCAGATGAGGTCGATCCCCGCGATCCCGACGCCGAGATCCTCGAAGTAGGCGCTGACCGTCGCACCCGGACCGGGATGCAGCGGTTCGCTGACCACGGGAGCCAGTTCTTCGCGCTCCCGCACGGTTTTGACGCAGCGGGCCGGGATCGCGGCGGGGTCGAACCGCATCCGGAGCAGGTACGCCGACATGCGGGCCCGCACCGTCCGGTGGAAACAGGTGGCCCGGACCGACGCGGCCAGCCGCAACGTGAACGCGAAGGTGTGCGTTTCCCCTTCGGCCAGGCTGCGGTCGAAGAGGAGCTCGAACACCATTCCCGGTGACGTGGTGCTCCGGCGGACTCTGCCTCTTCGGCAGCCATCGGTGGCGGAGACCGTCGTGGCTTCCATGTCGGTGCCGTCTTCGTCCTGATGAGTCACCACGAAACCGTCCGCGCCGGGTTCCCGCGCGCGCACCACCATGGTCGACGTGATCTCCGAGGCCCGTCCCTGCCCGGTCATGGTCAGCACGTCGACGACGGTCACCACGTCGAGTTTCGCGTTTCCCACCGCACCGGGTGATTCGCTCAGTTCGTCCATCAACGAGCAGGTTTCGGCCCAGCTCTGCCGCAGTTCCACCACCGAGGGCCTGCGGTCGTCGTCGGGTGCTCGCCGCTGCGGTCCGACCAGGACGACCAGACTGTCCGGCGGCAGCCCCAGCACCGCTTCGAGCGCACGGACGATGTCGAGCGAGCGCGGCGTGGACGGATGCCGGAGCCCGCGCTGCCAGTAACTCAAGGTCGATTCGGCCACGGAAACGCCGCGCGCCGCCAGATGCGCGCGGATGCGGGACAGGGAAAGCCCGCGATGCTCCACCGCTTCGGAGAGCGCGCGATGGAATGGTCCGGACCTGACCGCGTCCGGCACCGTTCGCCGCTCGCTGGATTCCTCGCGTTCCTGGTACATGGCACCCCCACCGACGCCGGGTTGGCGCAAAGCATGCGCAGTCCGGCGCCGGTCGGCAACCGTCGAAGGTCGAGAACCGGACTTTCCGCCCCGTCAGGCGAATTCGAGCCGCAGGCTCTCCATCCCGCGCAGCGTCACCTGCTTCACCCAGACCGGATCGGCCGTCCGCCGGAAGGCGCGGCCGGTACCGAGCAGCGTGTCGAACAGGGTCCGCCCTTCCAGTCGCGCCAGCGGGGCGCCGAGACAGAAGTGGATGCCCTGTCCCAGCGCGAGATGCCTCGGTGAGGGACGGTCGACGTCGAAACGGTCCGGCCGCTCGTACGCGCGCGGGTCGCGGTTGGCCGCTCCCAGCAGCAGGACCGCCTGAGCGCCCTCGCCGACGGGCAGACCGCCGATGGTCGTGTCCCGCAAGGCGATCCGCATGGTCAGCTGGACGGGGGAGTCGAACCGGAGCATCTCCTCGACCGCGTTCGGGATCTTCGACCGGTCCTCGGCCAGTTTCCGGTGCTGCTCCGGGTTGTCCAGCAGCGCGAGGACCCCGTTGCCGATCAGGTTGGTCGTCGTCTCGTGCCCGGCGACCAGCAGGAGCATCGCGGTGGCCACCAGTTCGCCCTCGCTGAGCCTGTCGCCCTCGTCGGACACCGACACCAGATCGGAGAACAGGTCGCCGGTCGGCCGCTTCCGCCGTTCCGCCGCCAGTTCACGGAAGTAGCCGACGAACTCGCGCCGGGCGGCGACGGCCGCCTCGACGGTCTCCGGCGCGATCAGGAAGGCCGGGTCGAGCGCGCGCCCCATGGCGTCCGACCACCGCTCGAAGCGGTCGCGGTCGGCCAGGGGCACCCCGAGCAGCTCGCTGATCACGACGACCGGCAGCGGCTTCGCGACCTCGGTCATCAGGTCGAATTCGCCCCTTTCGACCGCTTTGAAGACGAGTTCCTTCGCCAGCTCCTCGACCCTCGGGGCGAGCTGTTCGACCATCCTCGGCGTGAACGCCTTGGACACCAGCCGCCGCAGCCGCGTGTGATCGGGCGGGTCGAGCCCCAGGAACGACCGGACCACCCTGCCCTGGTCGTCCACCGGCTCGTTCTCGTGCGGATCCGGCAGCACCTCCGGCTCCGAATGCCCGAACGCCGGGTTCTTCAGCAGCGCGGACGCCTCCTCGAACCCGCTCACCACGAAAAACCGGTCGGCGGCCTCGAACACCGGGCCGCGGTCGAAGACCTGACGGTAGAACGGGTACGGATCGGTCCTGGTCTCCGGCGTGAGCAGGTTCTCGAGCATGACCCCGATCCTAGGCCGTGTCCTCGGTCTTCCGTGGCGTATTCGGTCCGAGTGATCGTGAGTGGCAATGAGGATTATTGGGTAAGGCGAAGGTGTCATGCTCGCTCGCTGGTGTGTCGGCTTCGGATGTTGTGAAAGCCACTTTCGCAACCTCCAACGTTGCGAAAGTGGCTTTCACAACGCACCGAGTTACCGGTCTGCCGCGGGCCGAGGGGGTCGTGAGTGGCGATTCGGGTTCTAACCCCATTTGCCGCTCACGACCACCCCGACCGGCGCCTCACCGCCGGACCACAGGCTCAGCCGCCGAGGATTTCCGCCGGTGTGGCGAAGCGATACCCCAGCGCCCGCAACGAGTTCACCAGGTCCCGCAGGCCACCCTCGCCGAGGAACGGGTGGTAGAAGAAGCCGGCGACGTTGTCACGGACGACGAGCGCGCTCTGGGCGTCGGCGAGCATGTCGACGGCGGTGCGGGACGCGTGCTGGTTGAACGCGACGGGCGCCACGTTGCCGATGTTCTCGGGGACGACGTTCGCGCCGTAGACGTCACGCACCGGGTACGGGAAGAACTGGCCGTACACCTGTTCCGCCGTCGCGGTCGCCGTCGACCCGCAGCGGCCGCCGGGGCAGAAGCCCGCGTAGTAGCTGCCGCGGTCGTAGCGGGCCTGGAAGAGTTCGGTGGTCCGCTGGTAGTCCACGGCGGAACCGCCGTAGTGCGGGAATTCGAACATCGTCGGCTCCGGGAGGGCCACCCGCCGGAATTCCCCGAGCCCGGTCGCGATGCGGTCGTCGAACCATCGCGCCGAGTCCTCGGGCATCGGCCCGTCCATGTGCACGACGCCGTCGCCGTCGACACTCGACTTGTAGAACTCGAAATCGCTCGCGCTCACCCCGTCGTACGGGTTCGGGCCGCTGTCGCTCTGGTGGCTGTAGCCGTGCATGACCAGCGTGGCGCCCGCCTGGACGGCTTCCTTGAGCACGTCGACCAGTTCCGGCGAGTCCACCAGCCGCGCGGAGGTCGGAGCGCCGTTGTTGGCCCGGCCCTGCGGATCCGAGTAGTACGGGTAGACCGCGAGGGAGAACGGGATCTTCTCGCGGATGAGGAAGTCCGTGACCCGGCGGAGTTCCTCCGGTTTGGTCCGCGGGCCGACGTCTTCGAGCCGGATCAGCGCGCGGTGCCGGTTCGGCGCCTGCGGCGACAGGACACCCAGCAGGATGTCGGCCGCGGCGAGGTAGCGGTCCTGTGCTTCGGCGTACGCGTAAGGAACTTCGGCCACGTACGTCAACTGTCCTGAATGGACGGCCCAGGGTGTCGGCGTGCCGCCGGGAGCGCTCGCCTCGGCCAGGACCTGGACCTTCGCCGGATCGCGGACGTCGATCGCGACGACCCCGGTGCCCGACCGGGGATCGCGGCGCAGGGGAGTGCCCTTGTAGGTGACGGTGGTGGGGTTGTCGTCGCGGTAGCGTTCCGCGCGCCAGCCTGGTCCGCCCGCCGCTTTGCCCGCACTGGCGTGCAATTGCCAGATGTTGGCCCCGATCCACACCACGGGGATCCGCGCCGCCGTGACGTCGTCGAGGAACGCCTTCGGCAACGCCGCGTCGGAGACCGAGCCGAGGTACACGATGGCCTGGAAGCCGTTCGCCTGCCGGGCCCGGTAGTCGGCGGCCGGCTGCATGGTCCAGGCGGTGCCGCGGGAGACGAGGTTCGCGGTGAACATCGCGTACGCCTCGGCCGTCCGGACCTCTTCGGGCGAGGACGTGGTCCCGTCCTTCTTGCGCCCGTCGTCGTAGAGCACGAGGGTCTTGCGGTTCGGATCGCCGCCGGGACCCGGCATTCCCGCCTTGGCCGCTTCGGGAAGACGCCCGGCGAGCGAAACCGGCGTGGCGGGCGGCGAAGCCGTGACCGGATCCGTCCCGGTGACCTGGACGAGCACGACCGCGGCGACCGTGACGGCGACGACCGCGACCACGGCGAGCCGGAACCAAGCGGGCAAACGGAAGCGCTGTCCGCCCTTGTCCTTCGTCATCGGGTCAGACCTCGGCCAGTTCGTTCGCGGAGGCGGGCCGGAATGGGGCGGGCAGGTCCGGGGCCAGGCCCAGCAGATGCGCGAGGGCCTGCTCGGTCCGTCCGGCGGCGGCGCCGTCGCCGAACGGGTTGCCGCTGCTCATCATCCGCGTGCGCGCCGCCGGGTCGTTCAGCAGTTCCTTCGCCGTCGAGACGATCTTGCCGTGATCGGTGCCGACGAGCAGCGCGCAGCCGGCGTTCACGGCCTCCATGCGTTCGGTGACGTCGCGGAGCACCAGGACCGGGACGCCGAACGTCGGGGCTTCTTCCTGGATGCCACCGGAATCGGAGAGCACGAGCGTGCTGGCGGCCAGCGTCGCGGCCAGTTCGGGATAGGGCAGCGGACCGGTGATCAGCGCGCCCGGTGTGTCCGCCAGTTCCTCGCGGACCAGGCTCCGCACCTCCGGGTTCGGATGCGCGGGAAGTACCACCCGCAGTTCCGGATCCGCGGCCATCAGTTCGGTCACCGCGCGCAGGACCCGGCGCATCGGCTCGCCCCAGGATTCGCGGCGGTGGAGGGTGACCAGCATCAGTTTGACCGCGCCGCGGGTCGCGTTTTCGAGCAGTGTCGCCAATTCCGGATCGTGCACCGTGGTGGATTTGTCCGTCACCGTGAGGATCGCGTCGACGACGGTGTTCCCCGCGACGAGCACGTTCTCCTCGGGTACCCCTTCGGCGCGCAGGTTCGCGGCGGCGTCGGGGGTCGGGGCGAGGTGGAGCGCGGCCGCCTGGCTCACCAGTTTCCGGTTGAGTTCCTCGGGAAACGGCGCGCCCAGGTCGAACGAGCGGAGGCCCGCTTCGAGATGCACGACGGGCACGCGGCGCCAGAACGCGGCGAGCGCCCCGGCCAGGGTGGTCGTCGTGTCGCCCTGGACGACCACGGCGGCGGGCGGCCGCCGGTCGGCCACTTCTTCGAGACCCGTGAGAAGGCCGGAAAGGAGTTCCGGCTGGGAACCCGTTCGCCTGATCAGCGTCAGGTTTTCATCCGCCGTCAAGCCGAAGGTCGCCAAGGCCTGGCCGACCATTTCCGGATGCTGTCCCGTGGCGATCACCACGGGCCGCATCCGGCCTTCGGTAGCCAATGCCTTGGCCACCGGAGCCAGTTTCACGGCTTCCGGGCGGGTTCCCGCGACCAGCCAGATTTCGGGCATGACGTCGGTCTCGTTCTGTGCGTTACGCACCTGGTCCTTCTTCCGGGTTCGCGCTGAGGTACGGCGTGAATTCGTCGTTGAAGTCACGAAAGAGTGGTAGGTGAGGCGAGGATCACTGGTTGATGGTCACCTTTACGGGGGATCGTCGCCCGCGAACGTTAACACAGACGGGGTACTGTACCCACCCGAAAGGCTGAATATCGCTTCCCTGGGTGACCCCATACTCACGGTATGAAAACTGTGGGTAGATGTTTCGCGGCGCCCGGCTGACCGAAGGAAAGACATGTCGATGGTGCCGGTGGGCCCGGTCAAGGTTTCCGCGCTCGGAATCGGCGCGACGATGGCCGGAGCGACGGTGAGCACCGTGCTCGCGATGGTCATCGGGGCGGTCGCCCTGCTGCTCATGGCGCGTTCGCTGCACCTTCGCCTGAAGGACTGAACCACCCGCCCATGACGAATCCCGCCTTCGCCGCGACCATGATGCTGTTGCTCCTGTGGTGGCCGGCGCACAACATCCTGCTCGCGGCGTTCGCGTGGCGCACCGGGCGTTCGCGCCGGTCGGTGGCCGCGCGCGGGGAGGGGCTGGAGTTCTGGATCGTCATCCCGGCGCTCAACGAGGAACGGGTGGTCGGCAACACCGTCCGCAACGCGCTTTCACTGGGTACGGAACGAAATCCGGTGCGCGTACTGGTCATCGACGACGGCTCGGACGACGGCACGCCGGACGTCCTCCGCGAGGTGACCGACCCGCGCCTGCACGTGCTGCGCCGTGAGCTCCCGCAGGCCCGGCAGGGCAAGGGCGAGGCGTTGAACGCCGGCTACCGCTACATCCTCCGGTTGTGCGAGGCCGAGGGAAGCGTGCCGAAGACGATCGTCGGCATCATCGACGGGGACGGCCGCGGCAGTCCGGGCATGCTGCGCGAGGTGGCCGACGTGTTCGGTGACCGCGGGGTCGGCGCCGTGCAATGCCGGGTGCGTATTCACAATCGACGCAGTGTGCTCGCTTTGTTGCAGGATTTGGAGTTCGGCGCGGTCGCCGACGCGTCGCAAAGCCTGCGCGATCTCGCGGGCAGTGTCGGAATGGGCGGAAACGGGCAATTCTCGCGGCTCGGCGTGCTGCGCCGGTTCGATCCGGCCCCCTGGTCCGACTGTCTCGTCGAGGATCTCGAACTCGGACTGAGGCTGCATGTCGCCGGTATCCGGATGCGTTATGTGAAATCGGCCTGGGTGACGCAACAGGGCCTCGTCGACCTGCCCAGGTTGTTGCGGCAACGCACCCGATGGGCGCAGGGAAATCTGCAATGCGCAAGGCATTTGCGAAAATTGCTGGCATCGCGGCATGTGGGCAGTATCGGTCTTTTGGACTTCCTCGCCTATCTCGTGACGCCCTGGCTGACGGTGCCGTTGTCGTTGGTGGTTTCGCTGCTGTTCGCGGGCACACTCGTCGCGTCCTGGTCGGGTGTCACGCTGGGCGGGCTGATCGCGCCGCCGTCGGCCTTGCCGGGCGCGGCCCTGATCGGCGTGGTCGTGCTGCTGGTGCCCGGTCTGGTGTGGGCCGTCGTGCACCGGCTGCGGCTCGGTGAGGAACCGCTTCACCGTTGCCTGCTCGCGGGCCTGCTCTATCCGGGATTCCTGCTGCTCGGCGTGATCGCGACCTGGCGGGCCTTGTTCCGCGTGCTGGCCCGGCGCAACAGCTGGACCAAGACCGAGCGGCTGAGCGAGGAAGAGACCGTCCCCGCCGAAGTCGCGTGAGCGGGCTTGCGCGAAGGTGTCCGGGTGACTGTCGACGCGATGATCGAAGACCTCAGGACGCTCGTCGACATCGAGTCGCCTTCGGGTGACATCGAGGCTTTGACGGCGTCGGCCCGGGCGTTGGCCGTCATCCTCGAAACCCGCCTCGGCGGGACGGCGACCCTCGTGGAGAGCGAGGCGGGGCCGCATGTCCGCTGGTCCGGCGGTGGTGAGCCCCGCGTGCTGATCCTGGGGCACCACGACACCGTGTTCCCGATCGGCACGCTGGCCCGCCGTCCGTTCGTGGTGACCGGCGGCCGGGTGACCGGGCCCGGCGTGTTCGACATGCTCGGCGGACTGGTGCAGGCGATCCACGGCCTCGCGGCGCTCGACGACCTGACCGGCGTCGAGATCCTGGTGACCGCCGACGAGGAGACGGGCTCGCACGCGTCCCGGGCCCTCATCGAGGAGCGTGCCCGCGCGTGCGGCGCGGTGCTCGTGTTCGAGGGAGCGGCCGACGGCGGCGGTCTGAAGATCGGCCGCAAGGGATGCGGCACGTTCGAGGTCGTCATCACCGGCAGGGCGTCGCACGCCGGCCTCGAACCCGAGGCCGGGATCAACGCGCTGACCGAAGCCGCGCATCAGGTGCTGGCCATCGCCGCGCTCGACCGGCCCGAGGCCGGGACGAGCGTCACGCCGACCGTCGCTTCGGCGGGAACCGCGAGCAACGTCGTGCCCGCCTCCGCGTCGGTCGTGGTCGACGTCCGGGTCGAGTCCACTGAGGAGAAGGAGCGCGTCGAGGCGGGGTTCGCCGCGCTGACCCCGCGTCTCGACGGGGCGGAAATCGAGGTGCGAGGCGGGATCCACCGGCCTCCGATGCCCGAATCGGCCGCCGCGGACCTCTTCGCCGTCGCGGAACGGCTCCTGCCCGGAGTCGACGGCGTGGCCGTCGGGGGCGGGAGCGACGGAAATCTCACGGCCGCGATCGGGGCCCCGACCCTCGACGGGCTGGGTGCCGTCGGCGGCGGAGCCCACGCGGATCACGAGTACCTGCTGGTGGGGTCGATGGCCGAGCGGGCGGATCTGGTCACCGGGCTGGTGACCGCGATTCGGGCTCGCTGACCGGCCCGCACGCATTCAGAGGACTAAATGCGAGGAGGCAGGCGCTAGTTCTTGCCCGATTTCGGGCAAGAACTGGCGTTTCGGGGTCTCGATGTGCAAGATGGGTCCAGTGGAGGACGCGGACATCGTCGAGCAGGTGGCCTTGTCGACGGGTTTGTCGACGGCCATCGCCGCCCGTGTCGTCGCGGACGTCCTGGCGTTCTACCGGCAGCCGGTCGAGCAGTACGTCCGGTCGCGGCACGCCCGGTTGCAGGCCGAGGGCAGGAAGAACCCCGAGATCTTCCCGCTCGTCGCCGGAGAACTGAGCCGTCGTCTCGTCGCTCCTCCCGACCTGTCCGAGCGGCAGCTGCGCCGCATCGTCTACGGCTGACGGAACGCCCGGTCTTCGCGTATCCCGTCCGTTTTTCTTTGTGAGGTTGACTCGTCATGTGCGGAATCGTCGGCTACATCGGCGGCCAGAACGCCGCCCCGATCCTGATCGAGGGGCTGACGCGGCTGGAGTACCGCGGCTACGACTCGGCCGGGATCTCCGTCCTGGGCGGTAAAGGCGCCCAGGTGCACCGGATCGTCGGGCGGGTGCGGAACCTGACCGCGGCCCTGCCCAAGCGGCTCGCGGGCAAGGTCGGCATCGGGCACACGAGGTGGGCGACGCATGGTCCGGCGACCGAGGCGAACGCGCATCCGCACGTCTCCGAGGACGGCCGGATCTCCGTGGTGCACAACGGGATCATCGACAACGCGGACGCCCTGCGCGAGCAGCTCGGCCAGGCCGGGGTGACGCTGACCTCCGAGACCGACACCGAGGTGCTCGCCCACCTCATCGCGAGGTCGGGCGCGAAGACCCTCGAAGACGCCGTCGTCGAGGCCGTTTCCCGCGTCACCGGGACCTACGCGATCGCGGTCACCGACACCGAACGCCCCGACCGCGTCGTGGTCGCGCGGAACGGTTCGCCGCTGATCATCGGCGTCGGCGACCGGGAGATGTTCGTGGCCAGCGACCTGTCCGCGCTGGTCCGGCACACCTCGCAGGTGGTGCACCTCGACGACGGCGAGTTCGCCAGCGTCTCAGCCACGGGCTACCGCACCTTCACCGTCGACGAGAGCGACACCGGCAAGGCCGCGACCGCGATCGACATCCAGGCCGACGACCTCGACCTCGGCGGTCACCAGCACTACATGTACAAGGAGATCCAGGAGCAGCCGGAATGCCTGGAGCGCATGATCCGGGGCCGCCTCGACGACCGGTTCGGAGTGTCCCGTTTGGACGGTCTGAACCTGACTCCTCGTGACCTGCGCGGTTTCGCGAGGGTGAAGATCCTCGGCTGCGGCTCGGCGTACTACGCGGGGCAGATCGGCGCGACTATGATCGAGGACCTGGCGCGGGTCCCGGCCGACGCGGAGGCCGCGTCCGAGTTCCGCTACCGCAACCCCATCATCGAGGCGGACACGCTCTACATCGCGGTCAGTCAGTCCGGTGAGACCGCGGACACCGCGTTCGCCGTCGAAGAGGTCAAGCGCAAGGGCGGCCGGGTGGTCGGCCTCGTCAACGTCGTCGGCTCGACGATCGCGCGGGCCTGCGACGGCGGCCTGTATCTGCACGCCGGTCCGGAGATCGCCGTCGCCTCGACCAAGGCGCTGACCAACATGGCGGTCGGTTTCGCGATGATCGCGCTGGCGCTGGGCCGGGTCCGTGATCTGTCCAATGCGGACGGACAGCGGATCGTCGCGGCGCTCCGGGCCCTGCCCGCGCAGGTCGCCGCCATCGTCGAGGCGGAGTCCCAGATCGCCGAGCACGCGAAGATCTGCGCGGACGCGCGGAGCCTGTTCTTCATCGGCCGCGTCCGGGGTTTCCCGGTGGCGCGCGAGGGTGCGCAGAAGTTCAAGGAGATCTCGTACCGTCACGCGGAGGCGTACCAGACCTCGGAACTCAAGCACGGCCCGCTCGCGCTGATCGACGAGGCGCTGCCGACGGTCGCGATCGTGCCGTCCGACGACCTCGCCGACCGCAACCTCGCCGCGATGCAGCAGATCAAGGCGCGCAAGGGGCAGGTACTGGCGATCACCCATGACACCGTGGACTTCGGCGATCTCGACGTGCCGCGGTTCGTCGTCCCGCGCTCGGAGCCGGAACTCGACCCGATCCTGCTCACGATCCCGCTGCAGTTGCTGGCCTACCACGCCGCGCTGATCCTCGGCCACGACATCGACAAGCCCCGGAACCTCGCGAAGTCCGTCACCGTCGAGTGACCCTGATCTTCTGATACCAGGGGTTTCCCCGATGTCCACGACGTCCCGCGTGGACATCATGTGTGACATGAAGCGAGTGATTGTCGCCACGGACAGGCGAATCGCCTCAAGAACCTTATGAACCCCAGTAACCCCAGACGTCACGACGGGTGCGCGTGAAGGCCCCCTTCACGCGGCTCAGCCGAGGAAACTCGACCTTCACGGGCGACCTAAGTACATGAAGGGGTCCTTCACGGAGCCAGGCGCAAGCAAGGGGGCCTTCATGTACAGGCAAGCGTGCAAGCGCCGGTACCGAGTGGGGCAAGGGGGTCGTGAGTGGTAAGTGTCGTTAGAACGGCACTTACCACTCACGACCCACCCGACCCACTCGGCACCGCCACTTTTTGCGCGCTAGTCCAGCAGCCGCCACAGGTGGTCGGCGGTGCCGTTGTCGTCGAACTGGACGACGATCGCCGAGTCCGCCGTGGACATCAGGTCCACACCGAGAACCTTGCCGGAATTGAGGTTCTGCAGCCGGGACCAGCCGTCCCCGTTGTCGAGGAACCGCCACAGGTGATCCGCTGTGCCGTTGTCGTCGAACTGCACGACGCGCGCCGAGTTCGCCGTGGACATCAGATCGACGCCGAGGACCTTGCCGGAGTTGCGGTTCTTGACGCGGAACCAGCCGTCCCCGTTGTCCAGCAGCCGCCACAGGTGGTCCGCGGTGCCGTTGTCGTGGAACTGGACGACCTGCGCGGAGTCCGCGGTGGACATCCGGTCGACGGCGAGGAGCTTGCCGGAGTTGCGGTTTTCGATCCTGGTCCAGCCGGACCGCCAGGGCCGGGAACCGCCGGTCCGCGGGAACGATGTCACCCGCAGCCGCGCCGCGCCCATGGGGATCAGGGTGACGCGCTGGACCGGGGTGTTCACCGCGACCGGGCTGTCGGCCAGTTCGTCGATCACGTTCTGTTCGCTCGCCTGCCAGCCGTCGATGCGCTGGGCGTCGGTGGTGAGCCGGACCGGGCTGTTCGCCGGGGTGAACGGGTCGAGCGGGTTCCCGCCCGTCGTGACGACGGTGAACGCGGCCTGCGGCACCAGGCCGTAGTTCCACGCCGATCCGGGCCGGACCTCGTGGACCGGCCACTGCTCGTCGCCCGCGACCCGGCTCCAGTTCTCTTGAATCGCCAGGGAGTACGTCAGTGGCCCGCGGTCGACCGAGACAGAGTTGTGGTTCCGTGCCCAGGTCCGGGTGCGGGTAGTCATCGGCAGCCGCAGGGTGACGCGGTCGCCGGTGCGCCAGACCCGGCCGACGGTTTCGTAACGAGGGCCGCTGCTCACCGCGACCGATCCGCCGTTGACGGACAGGGCCGGCGCCGGGCACCAGCCGGGAATCCGGACCTGGAAAGGGAATTCCGTCGGCTTCGGCAGTGAGAAGGTGAACGTGATGGTGTCCGAGAACGGGTAGGCGGTCGCTTGGGTGACGGTCACCGAGGTGCCGCCCGCGACCTTCGCGGTCACCGTGGACGCGCCGTACAGCATCGCGCAGAGACCGCCGCCCGCCGTGGCCTGCCACATCTCTTCGACGTAGTACGGCCAGCCCATCCCGTAGTTGTGCGGGCAGCAGCGGTAGTTGTCGATGCCCGGCTCGTAGGCCTGCATGGCGAAGTCGTTGTCGTACTGGCTCAACGACTTCGGCTGCCTGTCGAGCTGGATCCCGTTCGCCGACGTCACGTAGTGGATGCTCCGCCCGGCCGGGTCCAGCGCGGCCGGAAGCAGATTGAAGGCGAGTTCCTCGACGCGGTCGGCCCAGACGGGATCGCCGGTCGTCCTGGCGAGGATCTCGTGGCTCATCATGTACTCGACGATCCCGCAGGTTTCGAAGCCCTGCCTCGGATCGTCGTAGCCGGGCCGGACGTTCTCGTCGCCGGCGAAGCCGCCGCCCGGGAACTGACCATAACGGCCCTGGATCCGGTCGTAGTTCGCGTACGCGCTCGCGCGATGCGCGGGATCGCCGGAAAGGACCCAGAACTGGCCCGGTTCGCGGAAGCCCTGGGTGATGTTGACGTTGTGCCCGGTCGGCAGGTTGTCCACCCAGTTCGCCGAGTGCCGGTGGACGGTGCGGACCAGGTCGAGCAGGAACGCCTCGCCGGTGCGGTTGTAGAGCCAGTAGACGACGTCGATCGTGTCGGCCCAGCGGGTGTGGCCCCAGCCGTCGGTGTACACGGACGTCGGCTGCGCCGCCATGAACCGGAAGTACTTGCCGAGGAAAGGGACGACCCGGGTGTCCTTTGTGTACTCCTCGTACGAGCGCAGCGCGTGCAGCATCGGCATGTGCGGCCACAGGTCCGCGTGGCCCGATTGCCGGGTGCGCAGTTCGGACGGTCCGAAGAAGCCGTCCGGCGCCTGGGTGGCGAGGACGGCGTCCATCCAGCGGCGGGTGTCGGCCAGGACGCGGGCGTCCCCGGTGACATAGCCGAGGTCGCCGTATCCGCGCAGCCAGTACGGCACCTCCTCCCAGCCTTTCAGTTCGGGGCGTGTCCAGCCGGTGTCGCCGAACGCGAGGTAGTGCGAGACCTCCTGGTAGCGGCCGTTGAGCCCGTCAAGCTGTTTGCGGAGCTGGGTGGCCAGCCAGCCGTCTGCCCTCGCGGAGCCGGGTGGGAGCCGCAGCAGGGGAGCGGGCAGCAGCGGTGCGCGGTTGGCGACGTACGGCGAGACGGCGGAGGTCGCGGCTTCGGCCGTGGCCCGTGTGGCCTGGGTGCCGACGCCGGCGGCCAGGCCGGTCGCGACGGTGGCTTTGAGGAAGTTGCGGCGGGGGACTGACATGGGATTTCCCCTTTCCTGACCCGGTCCGCCCAGATTTACATCGTTGATACAACGTTGTAAATCCGCCGTTCGCCGGATGCCGGGTCCGCGGGGTGCGAATACTGCGTCAACGGGCAGCCTCGCCGTCGGTTCGGGCAATGCCAGGCGAAAGTCCACCCGGCGCTGTGTCCTCAATGGACAGAGCGCGCTCAAGCGGATCCGGATTCCCGCGAGTTCCGTTGTCGGACCGGCGAGAAAGCAACTATTGTCGCCATGACCGCTCATCCGCCAGGGCAGGAGGTGAGGCGTTGTACGCCGAGGAGCGGCAGCGCGCCATTCTCAAGCAGGCCCGGCAGAACGGCCGTGTCGACGTGGCGACGCTCGCGGCCGCCTTCGAGATCACCAGCGAGACCGTCCGCCGCGACCTGACGGCGCTGGAGCGCAGCGGCGTGGTGCGGAGGGTGCACGGCGGCGCGATCCCGGTGGAACGGCTGGGTATCGAGCCGGGGCTCGACGCCCGCGACGCGGTGATGAGCGCGGAAAAGGACCGGATCGCCCTGGCCGCGCTGGAGCAGGTCCCCGCCGAGGGCGCGATCCTGCTGGACGCGGGCACCACCGTCGGCAGGCTCGCGCACCTGATCCCCGCCGACCGCGAACTGACCGTGGTCACCCCCTCGCTGCCCAACGCGCTCGCGCTCGCCAACCGGCCCGGCATCACGCTGATGCTGGTCGGCGGGAGGGTCCGCGGGCCGACCGTGGCCTCGGTCGACGGCTGGGCGCTCAACGCCCTCAAGGACACGTACGTCGACCTCGCTTTCATCGGCGCCAACGGTCTCTCCGTCGAGCGGGGACTCACCACACCGGACACCGCCGAGGCGATGGTGAAGCGCGCGGCCATCGCGTCCGCGCGGCGGACGGTGCTGCTGGCCGACCACACCAAGGTCGGCAACGACCACTTCGCCCGGTTCGGCGAACTCGAGGACGTCGACACCCTGATCACCGACACCGGCATCGATCACCGGATGGCCGACGAGATCACCAGGACCGGCGTCAAGGTGATAGCCGTTTGAGGCGGACGGGCGAGCGGCTCGCCGGATACCTGATGACAGCGCCGTTCTACATCCTGTTCGGCGTCTTCGGTCTCTTCCCGCTGCTCTACACCGCGTGGGTGGCGCTGCACCATTGGCATCTGGTCAATGGCGACACCGGGTTCGCCGGGCTCGGGAACTTCGCCGTCCTGCTCCAGGACGCGAATTTCTACAACGCGCTCTTCAACACGGTCAGCATCTTCATCCTGTCGACCGTCCCCCAGCTGCTGGCCGCGCTCGGGCTCGCCGCGCTGCTCGACCGCCCGTTGCGCGCGCGGACGCTGTGGCGGGCCAGCGTGCTGCTGCCGAACGTCGTGTCGGTGGTCGCGGTGGCGCTCGTGTTCAGCCAGCTCTTCGCCGAGGACTACGGTGTCGTCAACTGGGCGTTGGGCCTGGTCGGTCTCGACCCGGTGGACTGGCGATCGGACCGGTTCGCCTCGCACGTCGCGGTGAGCGTGATGGTGATGTGGCGCTGGACCGGCTACAACGCGCTGCTCTACCTCGCGGCCATGCAGTCCGTGCCGCAGGAGCGCTACGACGCCGCCATGCTCGACGGCGCCTCCCGCTGGCGGACCTTCTGGTCGATCACCGTGCCCGCGATCCGGCCGACGATCGCCTTCACCGTCGTCGTCTCGACCATCGGCGGGCTGCAGCTGTTCGCCGAGCCGCAGTTGTTCGACGATTCGGGCACCGCCGGGACCGGCGGCGCCGACCGGCAGTTCCAGACGCTGGCGATGTATTTGTACGAGAAGGGATTCGGCGAGTTCGACGCCGGATACGCGGCGGCCATCGCGTGGCTGCTCTTCCTGTTCTCGGCCGGGTTCGCGCTGGTCAACTTCTCGCTCGTGCGCCGGATCCGGGGCGGTGAGTGACCGTGGCCGCGAGGGAACGGGCCGGATTCGTCGTCTACGGGCTGCTGCTCGCCGTCGGCGTCGCGTCGATCTTCCCGTTGTACTGGTCGTTCGTGGTGTCCTCCAAGGACAATTCCGCGCTCGGCGAGACCACCCCGCCGCTGCTGCCCGGCGGCAATCTGGCCGAGAACGTGGGCCGGGTCTTCGACACCGTCGACTTCTGGCTGGCGATGCAGAACTCGCTGATCGTCGCCGGCACGGTGACCGTGTCGAACGTGCTGCTCTCCAGCATGGCCGGCTTCGCCTTCGCGCGGCTGCGGTTCCCCGGCCGCGACTCGCTCTTCCTGGTCGTCATCGGCACCGCGATGGTGCCCGCCCAGCTCGGGGTCATCCCGCTGTACCTGGTGGTCGGCGAACTCGGCTGGTACGGGCGGCTGGAGGCGGTGATCGTGCCGGGCCTGGTCGGCGCGTTCAGCGTGTTCTGGATGCGGCAGGCGTGCGAGGAGGCGATCCCCGGTGAACTGCTCGACGCCGGCCGCGTCGACGGCTGTTCGGCGGCGCGGCTGTTCTGGAACGTCGCCCTGCCCGCCATCCGCCCGCAGGCCGCCGTGCTCGCGATGCTGACGTTCATGACCGCGTGGAACGACTTCTTCTGGCCGTTGATCGTGCTCGACCCCAACGCGCACCCGACCGTCCAGGTGGCGTTGTCGAGGCTGGCCAGCGGCTACTTCACCGACTACTCGCTGATGCTCACCGCGGCCACGATCGGCGTGCTGCCGGTCATCGTGCTGTTCATCCTGCTGGCCAGGAAGGTGGTCGACGGCGTGATGCGGGGCGCGCCGCGGACTTGACGGCCGTGGTCACGGTGAGGCCTTGTTCTCGAGCGGACAAGCAAAGGTGCATGTTGTGAAAGCCACGTTCGCGACCTTGAACGTTGTGAACGTGGCTTTCACAACGTCGGTGTGCCGTCCTGACGGCTACGGGAGCCCGTTGCGCGCCACCACGTCCGCGTAGAACAGGGCGCTGTCCTTGAGCACCCGCTCCTGGGTTTCGAAGTCGACGTGCACGATGCCGAACCGCTGCGTGTACCCCATGGCCCATTCGAAATTGTCCAGCAGCGACCAGGCCATGTAGCCGCGGATGTCGGCGCCGCGTTCGATCGCGGTGTGCACGGCGGCGAGGTGCTCGGCGAAGTACCGCACGCGGTCCGTGTCGCGCACCCGCCCATCGACGACTTCATCCACGAAGGCGGCGCCGTTCTCGGCGATGACGAGCGGGAGACCGGGGCAGTGCCCGTGCAGCCACAGCAGCAGATCGGTGAACGACTCCGGCCGCTGTTCCCAGCCGAGCGAGGTGAGGTCGCCGCGCGGCGGCGTGACGTCCATACCGCGCAGGCCGGGCAGCGGGCAGTTGCTGTCGGCCTCGGGATCGTCCAGCGGGACCGCGCGGGCGGGCGCGTAATAGTTGACACCCAGCACGTCCAGCGGCTGCGCGATGATCTCCAGGTCGCCGTCGGCGATCGCCGCTTCGAGCGTGCCGAGATGCGCCAGATCCGCCAGCAGTTCGGGCGGGTAGCCGCGGCCGAGCAGCGGGTCGAGGAAGAACCTGTTGTGCAGGAAGTCGAATTTGCGCGCGGCCTCGCGGTGCGCGGCGTCGTCCACATCGGTCAGCACCGGGGCGAAGTTGAGCACGATGGACACTTCCTGCTCACCGCCGTTCGCGCGCAGCACCTGCGCGGCCTGCCCGTGCGCGAGCATGAGGTTGTGCCCGGCGACCAGCGCCGCGCCCTCGTCCCGGAGGCCAGGCGCGTGGTCTCCGTTGCCGTAGCCGATGAAGGCGGCGCAGAACGGCTCGTTGATCGTGGTCCACTGGCGGACACGGTCGCCGAGTGCTTTGTGGACGGTCGCGGCGTAGTCGGCGAACAGGCCCGCGAGATCGCGGTTGGGCCAGCCGCCTTCGGCCTGCAGCGCCTCGGGCAGATCCCAGTGGTAGAGCGTGACCATCGGGGTGACCCCGTGCTCCAGCAACGTGTCGACAAGGCGATCGTAGAAGGCGAGCCCGCGGGGTTCGATCGTGCGGCCGTCCGGCATGACCCGCGACCACGCGACGGAGAAGCGGTAGTACGGCACACCGAGTTCGCTCAGCAGTGCGACGTCCTCGCGATACCGCCGGTAGTGATCGCAGGCCGGGTCGCCGGTGGCGTCGTCGAGCACCCGGCCCGTTCGCGCGGTGAAAGTGTCCCAAATGGACGGTCCGCGTCCGTCCGCTGTCGTCGAACCCTCGATCTGGTACGCCGCTGTGGCCGTGCCCCAGCGGAACCCGGCCGGAAAACTGCGTGTCACGCCGTCCCCACTCAGTTGGCGGCCGCGGCGCGGCCTTCGGTCGAAGCCTGGCTCCAGGCCTGGTCGAGCGATTGCCTTCCCTCTTCGACACGGCCGAGCGCGTGCCCGTAGACGGGCCGCACCTCGCCGTCACGCAGCCCGCGGTAGTTCGGCCGCAGGGCTTCGGCGGACGCGGCGAAGATCTTGCCGATCGGCGCGCCGCTGAAGTAGTCGCTGGTGTGAGACAGCACGGCGGGGTCCTGGTAGGCGCCCAGCGCGCTCGGCAGCAGCCCGCTTTCCAGGAAGATCCGTTTCTGCTGTTCGGGCGCGGTCAGCCAGACGGCGAGGTCGTAGGCCTCCTTGCGGTGCGCGCCCTGCTTCGGGACGGTCAGGAACGAACCGCCCCAGTTGCCCGCGCCGCCCGGGACCGAGGTGACGTCCCATTTGCCCGCCAGCTCCGGGCCGCCCGCCTCCTGGATCTGGGTCAGCATCCAGGCGGGGCACGTGATCGCGGCGAACCGGCTCTGCTTGATCGCCACCGTCCACGGCTGCGTGAAGGTGGTGACCGCCGCGGTCTCCTTCTTCAGCGCCATCCCGCCCGCGAGGTCGAAGGCCTTGCGCACGTTCGGGTTCGTGTCGCCGATGAACGTGTCGTCCTTGGCGAAGTAGTTCTCCTGCGCCTGGTTGAGCATCGCCGTGTAGACGGTGCCCGCCGAATCGGCGAATTTGACCTCCGGCGACCGCGAGCTGAACTTCTCCCCGGTCTCGGCGAACTTGTCCCAGGTCGGCCAGAGCGCGGCGACCTGCTCGCGGTCGGTCGGCAGGCCCGCGTTCGCGAACAGGTCGCGGCGGTAGCAGAGGGCGAGGCTGCCCATGTCGGTCCCGAGGCCCATCACGAACTTGCCGTCGTCCGCGGTGCCCTGGTCCCATTTCCAGCCCGGCCAGTTCTCCCGGAGGCTTTGCGCGCCGAACTCGGACAGGTCGGTGAACTTGTCCGTGGATTGGCGGAACTTGGGGAGGTACTGCTCCTCGATCGCGACCACGTCCGCGCCGCCGCGGCCGGCGCCGAGGCCGGTGGCCAGCTGCCGGTGGTGCGTCTCGAAGTCGGCGACCCGGCTCTCGACGGTGATCCCGGGGTGCGCCTTCTCGTAGTCGTCGAAGAGTTTCTCGTAGCCGAACTCGCCGAAGGTGGCGACGGTGAGCTTGATCGGCCCGCCGGCTTCGGGCTTGCTCGAACAGCCGGTGAGCAGCAGTGCGAAGGCAGTCAGTCCGGCCACCAGGCGGGATCCACGCGGGCGGGTCATCGTTCTCCTCGGTCGTACGCGATTCGCGGACTGCGGATGCATCATCTCGTGGTGATCGGACGGTGGCAGCGCGTGCCGTCCGTTGGGACGACGGCGTTGCCCGAAGGGACGCTCACGCGAGCCGTCTCGGCAGCTGATCGCCGACGGTCAGCCGGGAATCGGCGTGCAGTTTGGTCAGCACCCGGGACACCAGCGACTGCACCGTCCTGCGTGGCAGGCTCAGTTCGGCGGCGATCTCCGGATTGGACAGTTTCGCCGCCACCAGCCGCGCGACCCGCAGTTCCAGCGGCGACAGCGCCCCGGCGTGCCGGGGGCCCCGCTCGGCCCGGCTCAGCACGCCGTAGCGGCGCAGCCTGCTCTCCGCCCGGCGGATGCTCCACGTGGCGCCGACCGGCCCGAGCACTTCGCAAGCCTCGGTGAGCGACCGGGTGGCCGCTTCGAGATAGCCCGCCCGGCCGAGGAGTTCGGCGGCGTCCTCCAGGGCGGCCGCGAGTTCGATCGGGCGGCGGACCTCGCGGTAGTGGTCGGCCGCGGCCAGCACGCCTTCGGGATCGCCGTCGATCAGCGCCCGGCACCGGGCGGCGGCCGCGGTGGCCCTGGCGGGCACGGTCTCCAGACTCGCCTCTTCGTCACAGACGGCGAGCGCTTCCCGCGCGACGGCGTCGTTCCCGGCCGCGAGCGCGACGCGGACGACGTCGGGAAGCCATTGGTGACGCAGCATCATCCGGGCGTAGTCGGGGCGCAGCACCGGCGCGACCAGCCGCAGCGCGTCGTCGAGCTCGCCGCGCTGTTCCGCGGCCATCGCCAGGGCGGCGAGGTAGAAGTCGCAGCTCTCGCGTTCGGACGAGTTCGACGGCGAATGTGCCTCGGCCGCCTCCAGATGCGCGCGGACGGAGACGCGTTCGTCCCGGTGGCCCGCGATGAGCGCGGCGACCCCGTGCAGCAGCAGGGCGGCTGCGCCGGGCTCGCGGACCCCGTAGAAGGTGATCGCCGGACCGTCCTCGGTGACCGAGTCCAGTTCGGCCAGCGCCTCGTCCCAGCGGCCGGTCCAGTAGTAGTGCACGGCCGCCGAGACCTGCGGACCGGTCGGCAGGCCGTGCCGCGCAGCCGTCTCGTACCCGGCGTGCAGCGTGGCGTCGGCCTCGTCGAGACGGTCGAGGTTCTGCAGGGTGAAGAGACGGTTGTCGAGCAGGTCGAAGCGCAGCGTCGCGAGCTCGGCCTCGTCGCCGGTGGTTTCGAGCGCGGCGTCGACCGCGGTCAGCGCCCGGTCGTGCTCGCGGCGGATCGAATGCACGAGCCACAGCGTCTGCTGCGCGTGCGCGGCGGGATACCGTTCGCCCGCCTCGACGGCCTCGGCGTGCAGGCCCCGCGCGATCCGTTCGGTCTCGCCGAGATCGTCGAGGGTGCCGCGCCGGAAGTTGGCGAGCAGCGTCCGGGTGCTGGTGCGCCACAGCTCCGGCATCGACGGATCGTCCGCGGTGTCGGCGAGCGCCTCGATCGCGCCCGGCGTGTCACCGCGGCGGTAGCGCAGCGCGGCGAGGACATGCCGCATCTGCGCCAGGTCCGCCTTGCCGACGACCGTTTTCACCGCCTGCTCGGCTTCGGCCTCGGGATCCTTTTCGAGCCGGAACAGCACGCGCACCAGGGCGGTGATCAGGGTCTCCCGCTGCTCGCGGGTGGGCACGGTGCCCTCGAGCGCGCCGCGCAGGAGGTCGGCCGCGATATGCGGGGCCCGGTTGGACACCGCGATGTGGTTGGCGGTGAGCCATTCGACCAGCCAGGGGTCGTACGGCACCGGCCCGGCCGCCAGTTGCTCGGCGACCCGTTTGATCGGCGCGCCCGTCCGCGCGAGCGATTCGGCGGCACGCCGGTGCAGCGCGGCGCGGACCGGCTCGGCGATGCCGCCGTAGAGCGCCTGCCGCTGGAACGGATGGTGGAAGGCGAGCTTGTCGCCGGCGTACTCGATCACCCCCGCGGTGGTCGCCGGTTCCAGCCCCTGGAGGACTTCAAGCGGGCTTCTGCCCGCCAGCACGGCGAGATCCTCGACGGCGAATTCGGCGCCGAGCAAGGACGCGGTGCGCAGGATCTCGGTCGTGGCCGGGTCGAGGGTTTCCAGGGTGCGGCCCACCGCCGCGAGCAGCGACCGGGGCGCGTTCTCGGTGCCGTCCAGCGTCACCTCGGCCACGCCCGCCTTGATCCGCAGCGAACCGGTCCGGACCAGGTCGTGCGCGATTTCCCTGGCGTAGAGCGGATTCCCGGCCGCGCGACGGACCAGCGGGCGCAGGCTCGGGCCGAGCTTCGCCGCGAGGATCACCTCGAACACGGCGGCGATCTCGTCGTCTGTCAGCACCTCGACCGGCATGATCTCGCCGTCCCTCGCCTCGATCCCGCGCCGCAGCTGGGCCAGGTCCCGGCGGCCGTGCCCGGTGCGGGTGGCGGCGACCAGCAGCAGCGGCAGCTGGCGGGTGGCGGCGGCGAGGCGCTGCCACAGCAGCACACTGGCCTCGTCGGCCCAGTGGAGGTCGTCGATCACCAGCACCAGCGGGCCCGCCGCGCAGGTCTCGTCGACCAGCGCCAGTAGTTTGTCCACAGTGGACAGGATCGGGTCGGCGGGGCCCCAGTTCCCGGGCGCGGGCTCGGCGTGCAGCTCCCCGGCCAGTTTGGCCTTGGCCGGATCCGCCGCGCCGTGGTGCACCCCGAGGCACTCCATGATCACCTGCAGCGGGAAGCGTTGCTGGAGTTCGTCGGCCGCGGTCCAGGCGAGCTGGCAGCCGCGTCCCGCGGCGCTCGCCAGCCCGGCGATCAGCAGCTCCGACTTGCCGATGCCGGGTTCGCCTTCGAGCCAGACGGGACGGCCGCGGCCGGCGAGCACGTCGGTGACGAACCCGTGCAGCCGTTCGACCTGCCGTGCCCGGCCGGGCAGGCTGCCCTGGCCGCCGCGTTCGATCGCCTTGGCCACCGGCGGCGGCACGATCCGCACCGGAGCCGGTTTCGATCCGGTGACAGGTGTCTCGCTGCCGTCAAGGATTCGCTGGTGCAGGTCGCGCAGCGGGGCACCGGGTTCGACCCCGAGCTCGTCCCGGAGCACCCGCCGGGCTTCGCGGTAGGCGGTCAGTGCCTCGGTCTGGCGCCCGCTGGCGTGCAGGGCGCGCATGAGCGTCTCGTGCAGCGACTCGCGCAACGGGTGCTGCTGCACCAGCGCGGTCAGCTCGGCCACCAGTTCGCGAGGGTCGCCGAGGCCGAGCAGCGCGGTGGCCCGCAGTTCGGTGGCGGTCAGCTGGAGTTCGGCGAGCCGGACGCGTTCGGCCTCGGCGAACGGGCCGGGAACGCCTGAGTACGCCTCGCCGCGCCAAAGACCGAGGGCGGTGGTGAGCCGGGCGGCCGCGCCACGCTGATCCGCGTGGGCGAGGAGGCGTCGGGCGGTGACGGCTTCCTGTTCGAACCGGCGGACGTCGAGCGCTTCGCGGTCGAGCCGCAGCACGTAGCTCGAACCGGACGAATGCAGCACCTCGTGCGCGTCACCGCCCGCCTTGCGGATCGCCCCGCGCAGGCCGGAGACGTAGGTGTGGACACTGCCGGTGGCGCTGGCGGGCGCCGATCCGCCCCAGACGTCGGAGATCAGTTCGCCGAGCGAGACGGACTGGCCGCAGCGCGCGGCCAGGGCGGCGAAGACCGCGCGCTGGCGGGCGGGCCCGAGCTTCAGCTCGACGTCTTCGAGCCAGGCACGAGGCGGCCCGAGCAGCTCGACGCGCAGCCCGTTGGTCACACCGGCTCCATTTCTGTCCTCACCGAAAGTGGCCGGATCACTACCGTGCCCCGCAGTTTAGGACGTGCCCGGAACAGTTCGGTTGCGTACCCGGGCGTAGCTCAGACCGCGCCGCGTTGAGGCGGCACGGCGGGACGGGTGAAAGCGTGCAGCGGCGCGCACCACGGCTGGGCTGCCCCCAGGGCACGGTTGGCGGGCCAGGCGGCCGTCGTCCCTGCTTCGGGAAGCAGGAGCGACGCGAGTTCGCCGGCCAGGCCCTGATGCTGCTCCTCGGTGAGATTCCGTTGGTGTGAAAGCAGATGGAGCAGTTCGACGGCGGGCCCGGTGGACAGCACGCGGACGTTGTCGAGCAGCCACTGCGGGATCCAGCGCGCGGTCAGCTCGTCGCCGACCTGGAGCAGCTGCTCGGCGACCCGGTCCGCGGGCGCGCCGGAGCCCACCATGGTCGCGGCGATCTCCTGGTGCAGCACGGCGCGGATGGCGGGCGGCGTGTGCTCGGCGAACACCGAACGCACCAAGGGAACGCGGAACCGCAGGCGTTCCCCCTCGGTCTCCAGGACGCGCGCGGCGAGCGCCTCCTCGACGGCCTCGATGAGCGTCCGCAGCTCGCGCCCGGTGACCCCCGCCAGGTCGGCGACCGTGAACGACGAGCCCAGCAGCGCGGCTGAAGTCAGCGTTCGCTTGCACGCCAAGGAAAGCGTGGCGAGATGGTCTTCCACCACAGTGGCCAGCCTGCTGTGCGGCGCGGTACCCGGCTCGCGGCCGTCGGCGAACTCGGCGAACATTTCGGACAGGTAGGCGGCGTTCCCGGCGGTGTACTCGGCGGCGAACCCGAGGAAGTCGTCACCGGGATCCCTGGCCAGGGTCTCCTCGGCGAGCGCGGCCACGGCCGGGCCGTCGAACGGTGGCAGCGGGACGATCTCGCCGTCGAGCCGCGAGCGGAGGACGTCGAGCGTGCGGCGCCGGGGGAGGGGGCGCGCCGAGCCGATCAGCAGCAGCGGCAGATGCGCGGTGAACCGGTGAAGCCGCTGCCAGGCGAGCAGGCTTTCCTCGTCGGCCCAGTGCAGGTCCTCGAAGACGAGCACCCGGGGCCCGTCCTCGCACAGCGCGGTGACCGTTTTGCCGAGATCGTCCAGTGCTTCGCCGCCGAGGCTGTCGGCGATGATGCTCAGCGGGACCGCGCCGGCCAGCTCGTCGGCCTCGACCCAGCGGGTGTGGCTTCTCGCCGTGGCCAGGGCCTCCGCCAGGAGCGCGGTCTTGCCGCTGCCCGCCTCGCCGTCCAGCCACACCGTCCCGCCGCGGCCTTCGTCCAGCAGGGCTGTCAGGTGCCTTCGCACCCGGCCCAGTTCGAACTCGCGCCCGACGAAAGCGGACGGCCGCCCGGGCTGGGCCTGCGTCGGCCGGTGGCGCTCCGGCTGCTCCTGGTGGTGCAGCGTCGGATCGTCGTCCAGGACCCGCTGCCGCAGGGCCAGCAGCTCCGGGCCGGGTTCGAGACCGGACTGCTCGATGATCGTCTCGCGGGCACGGTCGAACGCGGCCAGTGCCTCGGCCTGCCTGCCGGACCGGAACAACGCGGTGACCAGCATGCGGTGCAGGCCTTCGCGCAACGGATGGCGCTCGACCAGCACGGCCAGCTCGCCCACGAGTTCGCGGTACCCGCCCAGCTGCAGCGCGACCTCGGCCTGGCGTTCGAGCGCGCTCATGCGCAGTTCGTTCAGCCGGGCGCGCTGGGTCTCGGCGAACGGGCCGGGGATCCCGTTCAGCGCGGAACCCCGCCACTGCCCGAGCGCGGAGCGGAGCGACTCCAGTTCCCGCCGGTGTTCGCCGGCGAGCCGATGCGCGCGGGCCCGTTCCAGCTCGGCCTCGAAGACGTGGACGTCGACCTGCTGCCTCGGCAGGTCGAGGCTGTACCCGGCGCGGGTGGCGACGAGCGGTTCGCCCGCCGGCTCCAGCGCGCGGCGCAGCGCGGAGACGTAGGTGTAGACGATGCCGGTGGCGCTGTCCGGGGGGCGTTCGCCCCAGACGGCGTCGATGATCTCCTCGCGGGAGACGAACTGACCGGCGTGGAGCGCGAGCGCGGCGAAGACCGCTTGCCGCTGAGCGGGACCCAGGGCGAGCTCGCTGTCGCCGTGCCTGGCGGGGGAACCGCCCAGGAGCCGCACCGTCAGCGAGGGAACCTCGTCCATGACCTGCCGCCTGTGCGTCCGACTTCGAAGGGCGTCCTGCCCGGCGGAATCCTAGTGGCGCCGATGTGGGTTTCGCAATCAATCGGGCAGCCGTCGTGTGGGTTTTGTCCAGCTGTCATGAGACATTCTCGGGTTTCGCCAGGGTAGTTCGGTTCGGAGGATTCACGTCCGTGAACAGATCCGACGTTCGGTGCCCGTTCATGTGGTTTTCAGGGTCTGGTCAGATGAGGGGCGACCGGGCAAAGCCGTACGTTCGCAGGGGCAAAGTGTCGGCTGACGCTGGTCGTGGCATGCGTGGCTCTGCATGCTGTGACAGTGAGCCAGGATCATGAACAGTTCGCCGGGGACGTCCTGCTCAGTCTCGCCCACGACGGCAGGCTGGTGCTGGACGCCGACGAGGCCGAAGCGCGCATCGCCGAGCTTCGGCGCACTCTGGCCTACGGCTACGCCCTGCTCGCCGACCCGGACTACACCGGACCCGAGGACAGGCTCCGGGACATCCTGGACGAGCTTCCCAAGTACGTGGAGGCGTTTCAGCAGGCCACGAAGTCCTTCACGCCTCGTTGAGAACTCGTGGAGAGTTCGTGAAGAGCTCCTTCGCAGACTGTGACCCATCCGACTGGGGCCGCGGATCAAGCGGAGGGGACAGAGGTGGAAACGGAAACCCGACAGATCACCGTGGCGGTACACGCGCCCGACCCGATCACCACGGCAGGCCTGGCCAGTCAGCTGGGTACGCAGCAGGGGATCGACATCCGGGACTGGGATCAGCGCGCCGAGACCGACGTACTGGTGTTCGCCGCCGAATGGCTGACGCCCGAGACGGTGCTCTGGCTGCGGCGGCTGGCCGCCGAGCACGGCAAGCCCGTGGTGCTCGTGGTGAGCCAGATCAGCGAGGCGGAACTCGTGCCCGCGATCGAATGCCGGGTGGTGGCGGTCCTGCCGCGCTCGGCCACGACCGGTGAACGCCTGGCGCACGCCGTCCGCGCGGCGGCCACCGGTGGCGGCGTGCTCCCGCCGAGCCTGCTCGGCGAGCTGCTCAAACACGTCGAACGGCTGCAGCGCGAGGTGCTCGACCCGATGGGAGTCAACACCGCCGGGCTCTCCACGCGGGAGATCGACGTGCTGCGGCTGATGGCCGAAGGCAAGGACACCGTCGAGATCGCCGGTGAGCTCAGCTACTCGGAACGCAGCGTCAAGCACATCATCCAGGGCATCACCGGACGGCTGAAGCTGAAGAACCGGCCGCACGCCGTCGCCTACGCGGTGCGGGCCGGGGTCATCTAGCTCTCTTCCGGGCGCGCGTGAAGGCCCCCTTCCCTCGGCTGAGCCGCGGGAAGGGGGCCTTCACGCGCGTTGAGACGGGGCGGGTTTCGGGGCGCTTGCCTGCTTGCCTGTACATGAAGGCCCCCTTGCTTGCGCCTGGCTCCGTGAAGGACCCCTTCATGTACTTGGGTCGCGGTGAAGGGCGAGTTTCACCGGGCGCTCAGATCAGGCCCGAGCGGATGGCTTCGGCGACCGCCTGGGCCCGGTTCCGCAACGCCAGCCGCCGCTGCGCGTGGTGCAGGATGTTCTTGATGGTGCGCTGGGAGTAGCCCATCGCCGCGCCGATCTCCGCGGTGTCCTTGCCCTCCGCGATCAGCCGCAGCACGCGGATCTCGCGTTCGTGGAACCGCGAGGCGCGGTCCGGGCCGTCCGCCAGTTCGGCGTAGCCGGCGGCCAGCCGTCCGGCGGAGGTCTCGACCGCCGACCGCGCGGACATGACCTCCGCGATCAGCCGTTCCGCCCGGACCGCCCGGTGCGGCAGCAGGCTGCGGACCCCGGCGGTCGCGGCCGAGCGGTGGCCGGACGGCGGGAGCGGGCCGGCGATCAGGACGCCGGGAACGGCACCCTGTTCGGACACCGCCTGCCGCAGCACCGGGAGTTCGTGGTCGACCGGGTCTTCGGCGGCCACCAGCACGTCCGCGCCGCGTTCGCCGGACGGGACCACTTCGAGCACCGCGGTCTGCGTCAGCATGCCGACCAGCCCGGCCCGGGTCAGCGGGTCGGCGGTGTAGACGGCCACCCGGAGGTCCGGGGTGTTCATGAGGCGTAGCGGCCGTTCAGCAGCGCTGTGGCCAGTTCGATCCGGGAGCGGTAGCCGGTCCGCGTGAACAGCACGCTCAACCGCCCCTCCACGCTCTTCCGGCTCGTCTGCAACGCCCGCGCCAGCTGTTCGTCCGTCAGTCCTTCGCCCGCCAGCAGCGCCAGCAGGTGCTCGTTCTCGGCGACCGTCTCCTCCTGACCGCCGGGGATCTCGATCCCGTTCTTCCGCATCAGGCCCCGCAGCCGGGCGCGGTGCAGCAGCGCGTCGAGCGAGCCGAGCGTCTCGTACACCTCGGTGAGCACCTTGGGATCCGTCGCGCCGTGCCGGACCAGGCGTTCGGCCGCGACCGCCAGTTCGTGCGGCTGGTCGCGCCCGCGGGCCAGCCAGAGGCATTCTTCGGCGGGCTCCTGGCCGAGACAGGCCCGGACCAGATGACGATGCAGCAGCACCCGCCCGGTCGGCATCGCGGAAGCGAGGTCTTCCAGCGCGTCGAGCGCCTTCCTCGCCGCTGCCCGATCGTTCCGCCGCAACGCCAGTTCGGCGAGGTCGGCCCAGGCGATGTCCGTGCCGACGGCGAGTCCGCAGGTGGCCGCGTGCAGGCGACGGGCGGCGCGGTCGGTCTCGCCGAGGGCCATGTCGACCCGGGCCTCGGCGATGTCGAGCAGATGCGCCAGCATCGGCGCCGTGGCGCGGGCCGCGGTCAGCAGTTCCCTCGCCGCGCTGAACCGTCCCTGGGACAGCAGGACCGACACGGTCGACAGATGCATCGCGGCCGAGCCGGTGTCGTAGCCGCGCCGGGACCGGTCGGCGACGCTGCGGTGGGCGAAGTCCACGGCGCGCGAGGGTTCGCCGCGCATGGCCGCGAGCATCGATCGTTCGCTGTCGCGCAGGCCGGTCTCGGGGAAGGCCTCGTCGGAGAGCAGCTTTTCCGCGCGTCCCCGTTCTCCCAGCACCAGCAACGCCGTGACGTACGAGGTGATCTGATCGTTCCGGTGCCGCCTCGCCGTTCTCAAGGGCCACCGCTCGCGTTGGGTGAGATTCGCGCCGAACCGCGCGGAACGGCCCGCCCAGAGTTCCGCGAGGCCGCCGAAGAGTTCGCCCAGCATCGCGGAAACCGTCGACTCGGTGCGCCAGGATTCGTTCTCCGCCAGCAATTCGGCCGCTTCCGCCCACCGGTCCAGCAGGCTCAAGGCGATCGCGCTCGACGCCACCGACCATTCCGGCGGGTTCATCGCGATCCTCGCCAGTTCGGCCGTGTTGCCGGAGTTGTGCAGCGCGCAGACGGCGATCGACTGCGCTTCCTGCGCGGCGTCGGCGGAAAGCCGGTCGGGGAACTCCTCCAGCAGCCGCCGTGTCCCCGCGAGACTCTGTTCGTGGTCGCCGTTCAGATGGCACCACATCGTGTGGAGCAAGGTCACCCTCGCCCGCTGCGGCCGGTCTTCGGTCAGCTCGACGGCGGCGCGCAGCCACCGCGCGCCGCGGGTGGTCTGGTCGTCGGGCAGGAACGCCGCGTCGTCGAGCAGCTCGGCGAGGGCGCGCCGCGGGTCGATCAGCTTGCCTGCCTCGGCGATCCGGTCGGGGAGGTAGTACGGGGCGGAGGTGTGCGCGGTCCCGTTCCACAACGCGGTGACGGCGGCCGCGGAGAACCGCCTGCGCTCGAAGGGCCCGAGTTCGGCGATCAGCGCGTAGGCGACCACCGGCACGGTGAACCGCCAGCCGCGGCCGCGGTGCAGCACCCCGTCGGCGCGCAGATTCTCCAGTGTCGCAAGGGTTTCCGCGAGATCCTGCGCCAGCAGCTCGCTGATCAGCGACGGCATCGCCTCGCCGAGCGGATGCAGGACGGCGGCCGCCTTCGCGACGGCGAGCCGTTCGGGGTCCAGGTGCACGGACCGCAGCGGCACCGTGGTGCCGGGGACGAGATACGCGCGCCGGTCGACGATCCGGATCGCGCCCTGCGCGCGCAGCAAGTCCAGTGCCTGGCGCAGCGCCGCCGGAACTCCACGGCTCAGTTCGTGCAGCCGGTCTCGCAGCAGGGAACTCGGAACGGCGCCGAGTGCCTCGACGAGCGCCCGCGTGATCTCGTCCGCCTTCAACGGCAGCAGCCGCATCGGCTCCACCAGACCGTCGGCCCGCAGCCGCCGTACGGTGGCGACTCTTTCGGCCGCGTCACGGACCGGGGTGCGAGTCGTGCAGATCACCCGGGTGGACGTATCGCCGAGACGGCGGATCAACGCGTCCAGGACGGCGAGGGAGTCGGAACCCATCCACTGGGTGTCGTCGATCATCAGGACGTGCCCGTCGTCGGCCGCCAGGGCGGGCCACGGATCGCCTCCGGGGGCGAGATCACCGTCCTGGGTGAAGCGCACGATAGAAACCTGCCGCCCTGAAGCGGAAAGGCGTTCGGACAGCCGGGAGAGCAACGTGGTCCGGCCGACACCCGCCGGCCCGGTCACCCAGACACAGGGCACGCCCACGCCGGTGACACGCTCCAGGATCCGCTCGGTCACCTCGTCCACGCCTGCCATCCTGAGCCGACAGACCGACCGCTAGGGCATACCTGGGGCGGTATGGCCCGTATGGCCGCCGGGTCGGCCCGAAAGCCGCGAACCGGACGCGTGTCAGGCGGCGAGGGGCCCGAAGACGAGGGTGCCCGGCGCCTCCGCGTCGTCACCCGCCCAGAACTCCAGCCACAGCGCGGCGAACTCGTCCCGCGACAGCATTCCGTCGCCGTCGGAGTCCAGCAGGGGGAAGGTGGCGTCGGTGTCGGTGGGGCGGCCGTTCCAGACCTCGATCAGCCGGCGGTACTCCGCCGCGGAGATCATGCCGTCCCGGTTCTCGTCGATGGCTTCGAACATCGCGTCGGCGGTCGCGGTCACGGCTTCGGGCATGCCGGGCAGCTTGTCCACCACCAGCAGGACCTCGTCGAGGGTGACCTTGTCGTCGCGGTCGAGGTCCGACGCCGCCAGCAACGTCGTCCACCAGCTCAGCATGATGCCGGTCAGCGACTGGGCGTCACCCGGGGCGCGGCGTCGTGCCCAGCGCGCGGCCAGCGCCTGGAAGTCTTGCTCCTGAAGGAAACCGTCGCCGTCGACGTCCATCGCGGCGAAAACCCCCGAGATCTTGCGCCGCTGCAAGTCGCTTGCCATGCGTCCGAACGATAGAACCGGGCGCGGAGGCGGGATAGCGGCCATTCAGGGCGGTGGCGCTCCACGATCGGGGGACGGCCGGTCACTCTGGATGCGTGAAGGATCCGGGGCTCTCGGGCAGGATGTCCCCATGGTGGAGATCAGCTTCCTGACCGGATCCGACCGCACCCGTTGGGAAGTCCTGGCCCGCGGCCACGACGCCCATGGCGGCGTCGAGCGCGGCGACGAAGCCTACGAGCGGACCTGGCAGCGACTGCTCGGCGGCGGGGAGCAGGCGATCGGGATCGGCGCACGGCTGGACGGGAGGCTGGTCGGGATCGCGCATTACGTTTTCCACGCGGGAATCTGGGGAAACGCGAGGTGCTATCTGGCGGACCTGTTCGTGGACGCGGAGGTCAGGCGGCGAGGCGTCGCGACCGCGATGATCGAATGGGTGGCGCGAGACGCCGAGCGGAACGGCTTTCCCCGGCTTTACTGGAACACGCCGGCCGATTCCCCGGCTCGCGCGTTGTACGACAAGGTGGCCAAGATCAGTGAAGGGCTTGTCGTCTATACCTATCGGCCCGAAGCCACGGGAGATCTCGAATCTTCAGTACGGCCGGGCGAATTTCGAAGCAATCGCTAGGTTCCGCTAGGCCGCGGCGTTCCCCGCGTATGTGCCTCGGCCGACAGGTGGCAGCCGGTCTTCAGCGTGAGCATGGTGCTGGTGCCGGTTGTCGTGCCGGTTGCGCTTGAGAGTGTCAGGTCGGCGCCGAAGGCGTCGAGGAGGTGGAACTCTCGGAACTGGGGCTGGTTCACCTCGAAGCCCTTCTTCGTGAAGCCGTACTTGCCCGCGGTTTCGGTGAGCGCCTGCGTTGTCTTCGCCCAGCCGGCTTCCGGAATGACGTCTGGCAGGCCCCAAGTGGTATAGGCGGTGTAGACGTCGTGGACATCGACCGCGCGGAAGGCGTTGCAGCCGGGTGCCACTTCGGCCACGGTGCCCTGCTGCCACGCGGAGAAGCCGGTGGCCTCCGTGATCTTGGCGCGCAAATCGGTGAGCGTCTGGTCGTACGTCGCTTGGGCTTGCTTGGCGTCCGGCCGCTGGAGAAGTTCGGCGAACTGCTGTTGGGTCGACATGCCGTCCTTGCCGTGGTCGTTGTCGAGGTAGTCCGGGCTGCTGTCGCACGCCGTGCTGGTGAGCAGGAGGGCAACCGCCGTCCCGGCAATCCAGCTGGTGGTTCCGGCAGCGTGCTTCATGTGTTTCACCTGGGCTTACTTCGAGATGGTCAGGTCAGGGCGGCCGGCGACGACCGCCGCCATGTTGTACTTGCTGGTGCTGTCGGTGCCGTCCGGCGTGGTCAAGGTGTATTCGCTGTGTCCCGAAGAAGCCGCGAGCGGCCGGCCGTCGAGCAGCGATGTCGCTCCGTGAGTCGACAGCTGCTTCATGCCCTCCATGCTGCCGGGGTCTTCGCCGAACCGCCCGTGCGTGATATTGCCGACGTCGGCTACCGCGTCGCCATTCGCTTCGAGTGTGTAGGCGTGGCCCTCGGGAACATGCAGCCGGTCGATCGAACGGCCACCGATGCCGTCTCCGTACGGTTGGTCGGAGATGCCGGGCGAGCCGAAGAACATGGCGTCGTCGACACCGGTGTCACTCTGCAGTGCAATGCCGGTGGTCAGCGAGCCGTACGAGTGACCGAGGGCGGTGAGGTGCGGGTCATCCGGCCGGGACATGTTGATCCCTTGGTCGAAACGGGCGAGCTTCTCGGCGCCTTCCTGCGCGGCGCCGCCGCTGAGGACGTCGACGTAGTCGCCGAGTTTGTCGGTAGCGGGCGGCTCGTAGCCGAGCCAGGTCACCGTCGCGACCGACTTGCCGCTGAGGTCACCGACCATGCGGTTGGCACTCTCGCGCACGCTCTGCATGTCGTTCACATAGCCGTCGAAATTGGTCTCGACCGCGGAGTTCATGCCCGGGGTGAAGACAGCGACGTGTTTGGCGTTGTCGACGTCGCCGTTGGCCACTGCGGCCTTCACCTTGTCGCCGGTCACATCGAGCGACATGAGCTGCCTGTTCGGCAGCGGCTCACCGTCCGGGCCCACCGTGATGCCTTCGATCTTGCCCAGTGCGGCGAGCCGTTCATCGAGTTTGCCGAGCTTCTCCTGATAGTCGCGGACGAGTGGCCGGTCGCGGCCGAGATCATCGGGGGCGTGGCGCATGAGCTCGGTGCGCTCGTCGAGCAGCTTCTGCTTCTCGTCCGCCAGGAGCGCGATGTTCGCTTTGCTCCTGGCCCACGCCGCCACACCGTCCCGGTTGCCGACCAGCCCCGGGAGATCTTTGATCAGGCGCTCTTGCTGCTGCTTCGACAGGGAATCCCACCACGCGGCGTTGGCCGCCGGGCCCGCGTCGACAGGTGGCGGGGCAGGGATCGACAAAGAGCCAAGGGCTTCGCCGGCGTTTCCGGCCGCGGCCAGACTGGTGCCCTCGCCGCTGGCGTCGATGGTGTGCCCGTTGATCGCCGGATCGAGCACGGCACAGAAGTCGTTGTCGACGTCCTCGGCGGAGAGCAGCGTCTGCTTTACGCGCTCGCCCAACTCCGAAGCAACGGTCTTCCGTTCCCGCTCGACGTCCTCGCGTTGCTCTTCCGGGATGTCCGGCGGCAGGCCATGGTCGGTAATGGAGCCGTCGTCCCCGATCGAGAAGTTATGCGCCTTGGCCAGGCCCTCGGCTTCTTTGAAGCCGGCTAGCACCCCGGCGGCGGCATCCGCGACGTCGCCACTGGCTCGGCGGATGGCGGCGATCTCGGCCGCCCATTCTTTGCCCTCTTCGATCAAGCGCTGCGATGCTCCGGCTGCCGCGGTAGCCGCCGTGCCCGACCAGCCACTCGGCATCGCGGCGTCCTCGAAGTCTTCGGAGCAGGTGAGCAGCTGCAAGTACTTGCCGTTGAGCGCTGCCGACATGGTTGAAAGGACGTTGGGGTTCCAGCGTCGAAGATCGCCCCAAGAGACCATCAGCTTGCCCTCGGCCCGCCGTGAGAGACCGTGACATGCAGATCTTGCCGGGCGGCCGCCTCGTTGGCGCGGTAGTTCGCCACGGCCTTGGCCAAGTCGCCGGAGTACGCCTCCCAGGCGCCGGCCCAACGCTGGCCCTTGTTCGACCAAGCGCCTTTCAAGGCCGCCAGTTTGCCCGCCGATCTGGTACCGGGAAGCCCGCGTCACCCTCTGGAACAACACCGGCAGCGTCGAGCCCTCGGGCGTCGTCGACCAGTCTCCCCGCGGCCTTGCTTGCTTCGTCGATCTCTCCAAGTACAGCTTCATACCCAGCCATCTGCCACACCCCTCCCAAGGTGACGCGTGTGCTGTCCCCGTGACACTACGACAACGGACGGTCACCTGTGAACCACATCCGCCCAGGTCAGGGAGGGTTACTCAAGATCGGGTGAGTAGATCCACCCATACGAGGAGGCTCACCGGGACTGGTTTTCGTCAGCCCTTTGCGGACGATTCGGGTTGCCGAGGACTAGGTGATGCGGTGATCGGAGCGGGTGAACGCCACCAGGGGTAAGGCACGCCGAACAGCTTGTTGATCAGCACGGCCAGCCCGGCGATGAGGGCCACGCCCACCAGGACCGCGACGATCTGCGGAACGGTGTGCAGGAGACCGAGCGCGATGATCAACGTGGTGGCCCCGGCAGGCGGGTGAGGGATCTCCAGTGCGGCCATCGCGGCGCAGGTGAGGCCCAGCGCGATCGCGGCGGCCCCGATCCTGGGCCAGGAAGGGTGCGTCAGGTCCGGGGCGGCGGTGAGCAGCCCGGTGGCGGCGAGGCCGGTGAGCCCCGCGAGGACACCGGCCAGATGGCCGAACACCGTGTTCCGCGGGCTCGCGCCGGGTGCCTGCGGGGTCGCGAAGATCAGGAACACGGTGGGCCCGAGCGAAGGGAACAGCAGGGGAGCGCCGGAAAGGATCGCGCAGAGCCCGATGAACACGATGCAGCCGAACGAGCTCAGCGCGACGTAGGCGGCGCGGCGGGCGCGGGTCATTCCCAGCCGCGGCGCGGGTCCCGGGTGCCGACGCTGCCGGGGGCGCGGCGCCGGTAGACCACGTACGGGCGGAGCAGGTACCGCACCGGCGCGCTGAAAGCGTGCACCAGGCGGGAAAACGGCCACAGCGCGAACAACAGCATGCCCAGCGCGGTGTGCAGCCGGTAGTCCAGCGGCGCCGACGCCATCAGCTCCGGCCGGGGATCGAGGAGCAGGATGCCGCGGAACCAGGGCGCGACCGTCTCGCGGTAGTCGTATCCGCCGCGGAGTCCGTTGTCGACCAGGGTGTTCGCCAGTCCGGCGAGCATCACCAGCACGAGCACCACGTACATGTACTTGTCGCTGACCGAAGTCGCGCCGCGCACCGCCGGCACCCGGATCCGCCGCCACAGCAGGAGACCGAGCCCGCCGATCGCGACCAGCCCGGCGACACTGCCCATCCCGAGCGAGATGAGGTGATAGCCGTGCTCGTCGAGCCCGGCGAACTCGGTGACGCCCTTCGGCACGAGCAGGCCGAGCACGTGGCCGCCGATCACCATCAGCAGTCCGATGTGGAACACGGGACTGGCCACCCGCAGGAGCCGGGATTCGTGGAGCTGGCTCGATCTGGTCGTCCAGCCGAACTTGTCGTGGCGATACCGCCAGATCGTGCCGAAGACCAGCAGTGCGATCGACGCGTAGGGCGCGGCGCCCCACAGCAGCAGATCCGGTCCGGAACTCATCGGCCACCTCCGGCGCCGGTGGGGAAGGGGTCGAGGCCGACCAGTTCGGCCGGGGGTTCGGCGGGCGGCGGCGCGGGAGCGGCGGGCAGGGTCGCCAGCACCGCGGTGACGGCGTCACGATACGGAGTGTCCATAGTGGACAGATTGTGGTGCAGGAGATCCAGCGCCGGATGGAACCGGGCGAGTACCTGTCCGGCCGCGCCGGAACCGGCCGCGGCGGCGAACTCCAGGATCACCGGCAGGAAGTCCGGCAATTCGTTCTCGGCGGGGGCGAATCCGTGCGTCCGGTAGAACCGGCGCAGCGCGGCCAGGGTCTCGCCACGCCGTCGGGTGTCGCCGTCGAGGAACCAGCTCAGGTGCAGCGTCCGGCGGGGTTTCCGGTCGAAGACCTCGATGTAGTGCGAGGCCAGCTCGCCGGGATCGCCGTTTTCGAGGTAGGCCACGGTGCGGGAGAGCTCGTCGTGACCGGGACCGGTGGTCTCGTCGAGGCAGGCGCGCAGCAGACCGACTTTGCCGAGGACAGCTTCGTCGGGATATTGCAGGCACCATCCGGCGATCTGGCGCAGCGCCGTGTGATCTGGGGACGTGATCGCCCGGGGGCGGAAGAGTTTCACCGGCCTTGCCCGCGCAGGGTCGGGAACAGCGCGTCCGGGCGGGCACCGTCGTCCCAGCTGACCAGGTCCACTGTGGACTCTCCGCCGCCCATTCCTGGCCCGCCGTCGACGTCGAGGCTGCACCGGGTGGCGATGCCCTCCAGATCGTGGGCCTGCCCGACGCCCGCGGTGGGGATGACATAGCGCTCGTCGTATTTGGCCAGCGCGAGCAGCCGGTGCATGGCGAAGATCTGTTCGCCGGTCAGCCCGACGGAGGCGGGGATGTCCTCGTCGGTCTCCTGCCCGAGGTTCACCGCCCGCATATAGGACCGCATCGCGGCCAGCCGCCGCAGGGATCGCCGCACCGGCACGGTGTCCCCGGCGGTGAACAGCTCGGCCAGGTACTCGACCGGGATCCGCAGGGCGTCGATGGCACCGAACAGGTTGTCGCGGTGCTCGCCGTCGTGACCGCTGCCGCTGACCGCGTCGACCACCGGCGACAACGGCGGGATGTACCAGACCATCGGCATCGTGCGGTATTCCGGATGCAGCGGCAGCGCCAGGCGGTAGTCGTGGATCAGCTGGTACACCGGCGAACGCCGCGCCGCGGTGAGCCAGTCGTGCGGGACACCGGCCGCCTCGGCCGCGCGGATCACGGCGCGGTCGTGCGGATCGAGCAGCAGGTCGAGTTGCGCGGGGTAGAGGTCGTGCTCGTCGGCGACGGACGCGGCCGCGGTGACCTTGTCGGCGTCGTAGAGCAGGACGCCGATGTAGCGCAGCCGCCCGACGCAGGTCTCCGCGCACACCGTCGGCTGCCCGGCTTCCACCCGCGGGTAGCAGAAGGTGCATTTCTCGGCCTTGCCGGTCTTGTGGTTGAAGTAGACCTTCTTGTACGGGCAGCCGGTGACGCACATCCGCCAGCCGCGGCACTGGTCCTGGTCGACCAGCACGATGCCGTCCTCCTCGCGTTTGTACATCGCGCCGGACGGGCAACTGGCCACACAGGACGGATTGAGGCAGTGCTCGCAGATCCGCGGCAGGTAGAACATGAAGCTCTGCTCGAACTCGAATTTGATCTTGACCCCGAGTTCGTCGCGCAGCTTCTCGGCGATCGGGTCCTTGACGCCGTGCTCGGTGGATCCGCCGAGGTCGTCGTCCCAGTTCGGTCCCCAGGACGGCTGGGTGGCTTCGCCGGTGAGGGCCGACCGCGGCGCGGCGGTGGGCACGTCGTCGCCGAGCGGGGCCTCGATGAGGGTGGCGTAGTCGTAGGTCCACGGCTCGTAGTAGTCGGCGATCTCCGGCAGTTCCGGGTTGGCGAACAGTTTCGCGAGCTTGGTCAGCCGCCCGCCCGCACGCAGCCGGAGCCTGCCTTTCGCCGTCCGCTCCCAGCCGCCCTTCCAGCGTTCCTGGTCCTCGTAGCGGCGCGGATATCCTTGCCCCGGCCGGGTTTCCACGTTGTTGAACCAGGCGTATTCGGTACCCGTCCGGTTGGTCCAGGCCTGCTTGCAGGTCACCGAACAGGTGTGGCAGCCGATGCACTTGTCGAGGTTCATCACCATGGCCAGCTGTGCCATGACCCGCATCAGTAACGCACCTCCTGGGAACGGCGGCGGATCACGGTGACCTCGTCGCGCTGGTTGCCGGTGGGGCCCAGATAGTTGAACCCGAAGGAGAGCTGGGCGTAGCCACCGATGAGATGGGTGGGTTTGAGCAGCAGCCTGGTCAGCGAGTTGTGCGTGCCGCCGCGTTTCCCGGTGGCTTCGCTGCGCGGCACGTTCACCGCGCGATCCTGGGCGTGGTAAAGGAAAACGGTGCCCGCAGGCATCCGGTGGGAGACGATCGCGCGGGCCACCACGACACCGTTGCGGTTGACCGCCTCGATCCAGTCGTTGTCCTTCGCGCCGATGGCCTCGGCGTCGGCCGGGCTCATCCAGATCCCCTGCCCGCCCCGGGACAACGTGAGCATGTGCAGGTTGTCCTGGTAGGTCGAATGGATCGACCATTTGCTGTGCGGGGTCAGATAGCGCACGGTGACCTCGGCCGCGTCTCCCTGCCCGCCGGCGAGATGCTGCGATCCGAGCGGCGGCCGGTAGACCGGCAGCGCCTCGCCGAGTTCGTGCATCCAGTCGTGGTCGAGGAAGAAGTGCTGGCGGCCGGTGAGGGTGTGCCACGGTTTGGCGTGTTCGACGTTGATCACGAACGCCGAGTACCGGCGGCCGCCGCTCTCGCTGCCGGACCACTCCGGGCTGGTGATCACCGGCGCCGGCCGCGACCGGGTGTCGGCGAAGGTGATCTTCTTGCCTTCGTGCTCGGCGGAGAGATGCGCCAGCTCGGTGCCGACCCGCTTCTCGAGTTCGCGGAAGCCCTGCGTGGCCAGCCGCCCGTTCGTGGTGCCGGACAGCGCGAGCACGGCGTCCGCGGCCTTGATGTCGGTGTCGATCAGCGCCTGGCCCCGGGCGGCCCCGGTCGTCGCGACGCCGTTCTTCGCGCGCAGCCAGTTCACTTCCTCGCCGACGTCGTAGGTCAGGCCCTTGCTGGTGGCGCCCAGCTTCTCCAGCAGCGGGCCGAGCGTGGCCAGTTTCGCCGCCACCGCCGGGTAATCACGCTCGACGACGGTCAGCCGCGGCATGGTGACACCCGGGATCGGCTCGACGTCGCCGTCGCGCCAGTCCCGGACGATCCCACCCGGCTGCGCGGTCTCGCCGGGAGTGTCGTGCGTCATCGGGGTGGCGACGACATCCTTGCGCACCCCGAGATGCCGTTCGGCGAGTTCGCTGAACCGCTTCGCGATCGTGTGGAAGGCCTCGAAATCGGTCCGGGTCTGCCACGGCGGATCGACGGCGGCGTTGAACGAATGCACGAAGGGATGCATGTCCGTCGAGGAGAGATCGTGCTTTTCGTACCACGTCGCGGCGGGCAGCACGAGATCCGCGAACAACGTCGTGCTGGTCATGCGGTAATCGATTGCCAGCATAAGATCCAACTTGCCGACCGGGGCGGTGTCGTGCCATTTCACGGTTTTCGGCCGCGCTTCCGGCGGCGCCTCTTCGCCGCGCAGGTTCGCGTCGGTGCCGAGCAGATGGCGCAGGAAGTATTCGTGCCCCTTGGCCGACGAGCCGAGCAGGTTGGAGCGCCACACCGTGAGCACCCGCGGCCAGTTCTCGGGCGCGTCCGGATCCTCGGCCGCGAACCCCAGCTTGCCTTCGCGGAGTTGCGCGGTGACGTGGCGGGCGGGGTCGGCCCCGGCTTCCTCGGCCTCGTCCACCAGGTCGAGCGGATTGCGGTCGAACGTGGGGAACGAGGGCATCCAGCCCAGCCGCGCCGACTGCGCGAGCGTGTCCGCGGCACTGGTCCCGGCGAGTTTGCCGGGCGCCAGCGGGGAGGCCAGTTCGTCGTTGCGCAGCGCGTCGTAGCGCCACTGTCCGGTGTGCAGGTACCAGTAGGCGGTCCCGATCATCTGCCGGGCGGGCCGCGTCCAGTCCATCGCGCCCGCCAGGGTCTGGTGCCCGGTCAGCGGCCGCACCTTCTCCTGCCCGACGTAGTGCGCCCAGCCGCCGCCGTTGCGACCCTGGCAGCCGGTCATCGTCAGCAGGGCGAGGAAGGACCGGTAGATGGTGTCGGAGTGGAACCAGTGGTTGGTGCCCGCGCCCATCAGGATCATGCAGCGGCCGCGGGAGGCCTCCGCGGTCTCGGCGAACTCCCTGGCGATCCGGGTGACCCGGTCGGCCGGGACCGAGGTGATCTCCTGCTGCCACGCCGGGGTGCACGGTTCCGCCGGATCGTCGTAGCCGGACGGCCACCGGCCGGGCAGGTCGCCGCGGCGCACGCCGTACTGCGCCATCAGCAGATCGAACACGGTGGTGACCAGCTGCCCGTCCTGCTCGACGGCGGGCACCCCGCGCCGCAGGACACCGTCGGCGTCGAAACGTGGCAGGAGCACCTCGACGCCTTCGTGCCCGGGATCGGCGAGCAGGCTCAGCCGCGGCACGACGTCGCCGAGTTCGAGGTTCCAGCGGCCCTGATCGTGTTCGTTCCAGCGGAAGCCGGCGGAACCGTTGGGCACGACCGGTTCCCCGGTGCGGTCGTCGACCAGGACGGTCTTCCACTGTGGCTCGGCCGTCTCGGTCCCGGCGTCGCCGAGGTCGGCGGCGGTGAGGAACTTCGACGGGACGTACGCGCCGTCCCGTTCGGTCAGCGTGACCAGGAACGGGAGATCGGTGAAGCGGCGGACGTAGTCGATGAAGTACGGCACCTGCCGTTCGGCGAAGAACTCGCGAAGGATGACGTGCCCCATGGCCATCGCCAGTGCGGCGTCGGTGCCGGGATGCGGGGCGAGCCACTCGTCGGCGAACTTGGTGTTGTCGGCGTAGTCGGGGGAGACCACGACGACCTTCTGGCCCCGGTATCGCGCCTCGGCCATCCAGTGCGCGTCGGGCGTCCTGGTCACGGGGACGTTCGAGCCCCACATCATCAGGTACGCGGCGTCCCACCAGTCCGCGGATTCCGGGACGTCGGTCTGGTCGCCGAACACCTGCGGCGAGGCCACCGGCAAATCGGCGTACCAGTCGTAGAAGGAGAGCATCGGGGCGCCGATCAGCGCCATGAACCGGGACCCGATCGCGTGCGAGACCATCGACATCGCCGGGATCGGCGAAAAGCCGGCGACCCGGTCCGGGCCGTATCGGGAAATGGCGTGGACATGCGCGGCCGCGGCGATTTCCGCCGCCTCGTCCCAGCCGACCCTGACCAATCCGCCCTTTCCGCGGGCGCGCTGATAGGCCAGCCTCTTCATCGGGTCGTCCATCACCGAAGCCCAGGCGACGACCGGATCGCCATGCTGTTTCAGTGCCTCCCGGTACATTTCGACCAGTACGCCTCGTGCGTACGGAAACCGTACCCGGGTCGGCGAATAGGAATACCACGAAAAAGAGGCACCGCGCGGGCATCCGCGCGGTTCGTACTCCGGCTTGTCGGGGCCGACGGAGGGATAATCCGGGTCTTGGCTCTCCCAGGTGATGATCCCGTCGGAGACGTAAACGTTCCAGCGGCAGGAACCTGTGCAGTTCACGCCGTGCGTCGACGGGACGACCTTGTCGTGACTCCAGCGATCCCGGTAGAAGGCGTCGCCTTCCCGGCCTCCGGTCAGATGCACCGAATGCAGATCCGCCGAACTCTCCGCGCGGGTCAGATAACGGCCGAGGCGTAGCAGAGCGGTGGTCGCGGCGCCTTCATCGTGGTGGTTTTCGATGCCGTTTCCGTTGGCTTTTCGTGGCGAGCGCACGCTCGCGACCTCCCGACTTAAGTCGTGAATGAGGCAGACGGCACGAACAGGACCTGCCGAGTCTGTCCGGGAACGTTCGCAATGCTAGCGGCACCGAGTGCCAGCTGTCTTTCTTCGAAGGTGATCATGGGTTTTGATCACTCGAAAAGAGCAGCAAGTAAATGTGGTGGTAATGGCGAGGTAATTGTCATGAGAAATTCGATTAATCCATTCTGTCGGGCGATCGAAATATGCGTCGATGTGAATTGCTTTAATCGGCTCCCCGGTGCGCCGTACCCTGGACAGGGCCGAAAGTATGTATAACGACCTACACGCGGAGGCGAAGGATGACCGCCGAAATCGAGCGGGCCGCGCACGCCTACTGTCCTGTCTGCACTCCGGCTCCCGTCCTCGGTGAGCCGGTCACCGCGCTCTGCGGGGCCACCCATCCCTTCTGGGGCCGTCGTGAGCGGCCGGTGAACAACTGCCCGGCCTGCGAGGCCGTCGTCGCGGAAACGGTCTACCCCTGTGGCCATACGGGTGGCGGGCGGTGACAGGTTGCTCGTTAAGGTTCGCGGCATTCGGGGTACTAAGTCCACGCGAGCCCTGACGGGCCGTCGAGAACAGGGAGGTCCCCGTGCCCACCCATCAGGCCGCGCCCGCCGGTCATGAGGCCGAAGTCCTGGCCTTGGACGTGGACGGTGACCTGGGTGAACTCTCCCGGGTCCGCTCCTGGGCGCGGGCGGAACTGGGCGACGTCGCCGAAGCGGGCCTCACGGACACGATCCTGGTGCTGGACGAACTGGTGTCCAACGCCTTGCGGCACGGCGAGAGGCCCTGGCAGGTGCGCCTGCTGCGGTGGGCGGGCCGGCTGCGCATCGAGGTCGACGACTCCGGCAAGACACCCGCCGCCCCGCGTCCGGCTTCGGAGACCGGTGGCCGTGGCCTCGCCCTGATCGACGCCTGCACCACGGCGTGGGGCCAGGAGTTCCGCGAGGACGGCAAGACCGTGTGGGCCGAACTCGACCTGGCCGGTTCAAACGTGTCGGGTGACACAGCGGATCCGTCGTTTCCGGTGCGCCGTGCCGGGTAACCGGAGGGCAGCGGACAAGGAATGGAGGCCCTGATGAACGACAAAGCCGAGAACAAGCTCGACGAACTCAAGGGCAAGGCCAAGGAAGCCGCCGGGAACGCCACGGACAACGAGCAGTGGCAGGCCGAAGGCAAGGCCGAGCAGGGCAAGGCCAACGTCAAGCAGGCGGGCGAGAAGATCAAGGACGCGGTGAAGGGCGTCCGGGACTGACCTCGCGAACAAAAGGGGCTCGCCTTCGGGCGGGCCCCTTTTCTGTCAGGTGAGGGTGTCGCGCAACCGGGTGTGCGCGGCGTCGAGCAACGCCTGCGAACGCGGGAAGTCGTGCAGCTGCCCGCGCAGCAATTCCAGCGCCGGCAGCAGTGAAACGGCCGGGACCTGACGGGCCTCCAGGATCTCCGCCGTCCACGTCAGGAAGCCGGTGAACAGTTCTTCGTCCCCCACGTACAGCGAAACCGCCAGGTATTCGACGATGTGGGCGATGTCCTCCGCGGCGTGCTGACGCTGGCGGAGGGTGTATTCGCGCATCGCCGGGACGCGGGTTTCCAACCCCGCCATGACGTTCTTCACCAGCCGGCCCGAGGTCCGGGAAACGAGGGTGTACTCCTGGTCGGCCAGATGCGGGAGGTCGTCGAGGGGCTGATGCCCGGTCCTCGGACGAGGCAGGGGAGCGGCCAGGAGATCCGCCGCCGCCCGCGCATCCGGTGCCCAGGCGTCCGCCCCGAGCAGCCGCGCGTACCGGCCGTCCGGCCCGAACGCCGCCCCGCCCGCGATGACCGGGGTCGCGGCCGCCTGGCAGGCCGTGATCGTCGCGTGCGCCGCGGGCAGGCGAGTGGCCAGCGAGGCCGACAGCGCCACCGCGTCGGGCCCGGTGCGGTGCAGATGCGCGACCAGATGCGGCGCGGGCACCTGGGCACCGAGGTAGTCGACACGGAAGCCGCGCAACCTCAGCACTTCGGCCAGCAGCCGGGCGGGCATGGCGTGCCATTCGCCGTCGACGCACGCCACCGCGACGCGGCTTCGGTTCGCTCGCGGCCGGGGGAGCATGTAGCCGAAACTGGCGAGCACCCGGTCGTTGATCGCGGTCGCGGCGTGTTCCTGCGCCACGGTGATCCGGTTCGCCGCCCACTCCAGACCGACCTTGTGCTGCACGCCGCCGATCACGTCCAGCAGCACACTCTCCGCGTCGACACCCGCGCCGAGCGCCGAGACCGCGACGTCCCCGGCGGCGTACTCGTCCCCGGCGGTCACCGCCTGCCACAGCCGTTCGAAGTATTCGGACGTCACGGGCCCTCCGGCCGCCTAGGGGTGCGCGGCGCGGTGATCACCAGCACCGCCATGTCGTCGTGCGGCCGCGGGCCGACCCACTGCGCGGCCAGCATCTGCACGCGCTCGGCGACCGCGTCCGCCGCCAGGTCCGCGCATTCGGACAGCGCCGTGTGCAGCCGTTCTTCGCCGAACATCTCGTCGCCGAGCGGACCGCCCTTGGCCTCCACGATGCCGTCCGTGTACATCAGGAGGCTCTCGCCGGGCGCGAGGAGGACTTCCTCCGTCGTCGTCCGGATCTCGGGGAGCACGCCGATCAGGTTGCCGCCGGTGTCCACCTCTTCGACGATGCCGTCGGAACGCACGACCAGCGGCGGCGGATGCCCGGCGCAGGTGACGCGCAGCCGCACCGAGTCGCCCTCCCGGCGGGCGGAGGCCAGCGCGAGCGTGACGAACCGGCCGTCCTCCAGGCTCGCCAGTGACGTGTTCAGCAGGCTGAGCAGCCGATGGTGGTCTTCGGCCATCGGCAGCAGCGCGCGCAGCGTCGTCCGGATCTTCCCGGTCAGGACGGCGGCGTCGAGCCCTTTCCCGCAGACGTCGCCGAGGACGGCCAGGGACTCGCCACCGGCGGTGTCGACGGCGGAGTGGACGTCGTAGAAGTCGCCACCGATCCTGTCCTCGTCCTGCGCGGGCCGGTAGCGCCCGGCGAACTCGACGCCGCCGAGCTGCTCCAGCCGAGGCGGGAGCAGCTCGCGCATGAGCGTCTCGGTCGTCGACGCCTGGTGGGCGAACATCCGCGCCGCCGAGATAGCGGCGCCCGCGCGGGCCGCGAACAGCCGCGCGAAGATCTCCTCCTGCTCGGTGAACGCGGACTGGTCGCCGGTGCGCAAGAGGATCAGCGCCCCGGCGGGCACCCCGTGCCCCGGCAAGGGCGTCACGACGATCGACGTCGCCGGGCCGAAACCGGCGGGCAGGATCCAGGACGGCGCGGCCCCCGGGTCGAGCCAGCGCGAGGGGACCGGCGGGAAACCGCGCAGCGCCTCGTCCAGCCCCGGCAGGTCGGCGGGGTCGATGGTCAGCCTGGACAAGGTCACGGCCTCGCCGCGGACGCACGACGCCGCCGGATGACGGCCCTGGACCGGCGGGGCCAGCACCACCGCCGCCCCGGCCAGGTGCTCGGCCGCCAGCCGCGCGGCCACTTCGATGCAGCGTTCGACGTTGAGGGAGCTCAGCAGGGCCGCCGAGGCGTCGGTGAGGAACGCGACGCGCCGCCGTTCCTGCCGCAGCAGCTCGTGCGCGGCTTCGGCGCCGGTCTCGTCGGCCAGCCACCAGGTGACGACGCCGTCGTGCGGTACCGGGGACGCGGCCCAGGCACGGTCGCCGGCGACGCCGTGGACGGTCTCGTCCGGGTGGGCGTCCGCCAGCCAAGCGGGTGTCCCGAGCCGGAGCGGGCGGCCGGGTCGGGCTTCGGGGAACAACGCGCGGGCGGCGTCGTTGAGGTCCCGCACGACCCCGTCGCCGTCGACGACCAGCGCGGGCGACGGCGCGGTCTCCCAGCTCCGTCCGGTCGTGGCCGGATCGGTGAGCACGGGCTCAGTCATCGGGGGCCCCGATCTCGAACTCCGCCCACACCGTCTTGCCGTCCGGGCGGGCCGCCTGGCCCCAAGCCGCCGTGGACAGCGCGACCAGCGTGAGCCCGTGACCGCCGGTGCCGGTCGGCGGACCGGGCCGGGCCGGTGTCCCGGACGCGCCGTCCTCGACCTCGACGCGGAGGCGGTCACCGGAGCGCCGCAGCCGGACCAGGAACGGGGCCTGTGCGTGCCGGAGCGCGTTCGAGCTGAGTTCGTCCACGACCATCACGACGTCCACGATCGTGTCGGCGGGCAGCCCGCTCAGCGCGGTCCGCGTCCAGGCGCGCACCTCGGCGAGGCCGTGGAGGTCTTCGGCCATGGTGAATTCGCTGACCTGGGTGTCCTGCCGGACGGTGGCGTCGGACGAGGTCATGAGCGGGCGGCCAGTGCGGTGCGTGCGGCTTCGACGGTCGGATGGACCGGCATGAGTTCTTCGAGGCGAAGCAGGGAGACCGGCCGGACGACGGCGCGGACCGAGGTGGCGATCGTGAACCGGCCGTCACTCTCGCGCAGCAGCTGAGCGAGGCGGAGGAGGACCTGCAGACAGCTCGAATCGCAGAACCGGACCTCGGTCATGTCCGCGACGGCCAGGCCGGACGAAGGCGGATACTCCGCGAGAACCTGACGGAGCTTGGCGGACACGGCGAAATCGAACTCGCCGGTCATCGCGTACACGGTGACCCCGTCGGAGTCGTAAGTCTCCAGCGTCCACCCGTCTCCGGAAGAACGGTGGAGGGGCCGGGCGACATCGGTCGTCATCAATGCTCCTGCTCAGGGTGCTGCCGACAAAGGGCTGGCGGCTCAACCCGATACCGGGAATCTACCAGCGTGGTCCCGGGCGGACCGGACGGCCGAAAGGGTTTGCGGGCCGCTGCGGCGATCGGATAGACCTGTCCGCCGGATTTCCCCCGGACGGAAGCGATGACTTGACCCGAACCGATGTGACCCTGCGCCCGATCACCGGACGCGACGAACTCGCCCTCTTCAACCGGTTCCCTTACGTCCTCAACGAGGAGCTGGAAGACGATCTCGCCGCCGGACGGCGACGTCCGGAATGGCTGTGGGTCGCTCTTCGCGGCGACGAGCTGCTGGCCAGGGTCGCCTGGTGGTGCCGGGTCGGCGACGACGCTCCTTTCCTCATGGACGTCTTCGACCTCGAAAGCGTCGACGTCGGCGAACAACTGCTGCGGAAGGCCCTGGCCGAAGTGGTCCCGGCGGGCACCCGCCCGCCGGAGTACGGCCGCTTCATCCCGCCCGGCTGGCGCGAGGACGACGCGTCCCGGCGCGTCGTCGAGGACCGCATGACCGCGACGGAACGGACCGGCGCCGCGCTGTTCGTCGAACGGCTGCGCCTGGAATGGCGGCCGGGGACACCGATCCCCGAACCGTCGGGACGCCTGGCGTTCCGGCCTTTCCACGACACCGACGAGGTCCTGGACCTGATGACGCGGGTCATGGACGGGACGCTGGACGCGCACAGCCGCGACGACCTCACCCGCATGCCCGCCCGCGACGCCGCGATCAGGCATTACGAGGACGAACTCGCGCACTACCGCAGCCCGCGGGACTGGTGGCGTGTCGCGACGCTGCCGGACGGCGAGCCCGCCGGGTTCGTCACCCCGGCGCGCAACGACTACAACGCCGTCATCGGCTATCTCGCCGTGCTGCCCGAGCACCGGGGCAACGGTCACATCGACGACATCCTCGCCGAAGGGACCCGGATCCTCGCCGCGCAGGACGTCCCGCGGATCCGGGCGGCCACCGACGTCGGGAACGTGCCGATGGCGAAGGCCTTCGGGCGTCTGGGTTACGTGAACTTCGAGCGCGCCATCACGATGACCTGGCCGTGACCGCGCGCGAGGTGGTCGTGCGGTGTTCCGTTCCGTGAAGGCCTCCTTGCGGGACCCAGAGTCCCGCAAGGAGGCCTTCATGGAATTAGGGGATGCCACGTTCGTCTCAGCAGCACCAGCGGCCACATCGGTGGCGCGTGAAGGCCCCCTTCCCTCGGCTCAGCGAAGGGATGGGGGCCTTCACGCGGGAACCCGCGAGCCTCAGGGCGGCGGTGAGCGACCGCGCGCGAGGTGGTCGTGAGTGGTAAGTGCCGTTAGAACGACACTTACCACTCACGACCACCTGGACCGATCCGTTCTCTGCGGTACCGTCCGGATCATGGAGTTCCGGGATTTCGACGGCATCAAGGTGCGCCGCCCTTCGGTCGAGCGGGAAGACCTCGCCGCCGAACCGGCCGTGTTCGACGGCGACTTCGATTTCGACTCCGTCCATCTCGGCGGTGACGATCAGAACGGTGGCGATCAGGACGGGGTCCGCGGCGGCGGTGAGATCGCGCGTTCCCTGGTCTCGGAAGTGAGCCTTGCCAACGCCAGGCTCGACAGGTTGACGCTCTCCGACGTGGTCCTCGAAGGCGTCGACCTTTCCAACGCGGCCATCCGCGAACTCGCGGCCCGACGCGTCGAAATCCTTCGCTGCCGCGCGATCGGGCTGGGGGTGTCGATCGCGTCCGCCTCCGATCTGTATGTCGAGAACGCACGGTTCGACTACGCGTCGCTGGCGATCGAGCGGGTGAAGGGGCCGGCCGTGTTCTCCGGATGTTCGTTCCGGGAGACGGTGTTCTCCGGCGATCTGTCGCGACTGACCTTTGTGGACTGTGACTTCACCGAAACGGAGTTCGCGGCGACCGGCGCGGTGGACTGCGATCTGCGCGGCTCCCGGTTGTCCGGCGTCCGTGGGCTGCTCACCCTGCGCGGCGCGAAGATCACCGTCGAACAGGCCGTTTCGATCGCGGGGATCCTCGCCGCCGAGAGCGGATTGTCGGTCGTCGGATGACCCACGTCGTGTTGTTCCACTCGGTTCTGGGGTTGCGGCCGGTGGAGCTGGCCTGGGCGGAGCGCCTGCGTGCCGCCGGGCACGAGGTCACCACGCCGGACCTCTACCGCGGCGAGACCGCGTCCACCCTCGAAGCCGGTTTCGCGGTGAAGGACCGGATCGGGTGGGCCACCCTCGCCGGGCGGGCCGAGGCCGCGGCCCGGGAACTGCCGGACGCGGTCCGGCGCCGACGCGCGGGTGTTCACCTATCCGGGAGCGGGCCACTTCTACACCGACAGCAGTTTGCCCGACCACGACGCGGACGCGGCGGCCCTTACCTGGCAACGGATTCTGGACTTCCTGCCGGATCAGCCCTCCGGATAGAAGAGGAAGAGCGTGCATCCGGTCGCCGACGCGGGCACGTGCCACGAACCGGCCGGGGCGTGCAGGAAGGTCCCCGCCGGATAGTCGCGCGCGCCGTCGTTGAACGTGCCGGAGACGACGAACACCTCCTCGGGTCCCGGTTCGTGGACGTCGCGGCGAGGCCATGAGGTGCCGGGATCCATCTCCAGCACGTTCGCGTGCGCGCCGTCCGGACCTGTCCACAGTGGACGAAGGCGGATTCCGGGGAAGAGCTCGCGGACGGGGGATTCCTTGACAGAGACGGACGTGTAGCCCTCTTGGGCGAGGATCTCGGGGTGCATGACCTCATGCTGCCGTGCTCATCGGGCCGCCGGACAGTGTCCAGGAAGACATCATGGGGTACTTTCTTGCCATGCATCGCGTGATGGCCCTGGTGCGGCCGGTGCAGTCGACGTTCGAGCTCGGCATCGCCGCCGAGGTCTTCGGCACGGAGCGGGCCGGGGTGCCGCGGTACTACGAATTCGACGTCTGCACGGAGAAACCCGGTCCGGTGCCGACTACCGCCGGGTACGCGATGTCCGTGACACGGGGCCTTTCCGCGCTGGCGGACGCGGACACCGTGCTGATCCCGGGCTGGTCCCCGGTGGACGCGCCGCTGTCGCCTGCCGTACGCCGCGCGCTCCTCCGCGCGCACGCCAGGGGAGCGCGGCTCGTCACCATCTGTTCCGGCGTTTTCGCGCTGGCCCGCACCGGGCTGCTCGACGGCAGGACGGCGACCACGCACTGGGCACGCGCTGCCCAGCTGCGAGAGGAATTCCCCCGGATAGCTGTGGAACCGGACGTGCTCTACGTCGACCACGGCGACGTCGCCACCAGCGCCGGGGCGGGTGCGGGGATCGATCTCTGCCTGCACCTCGTCCGGCGCGATCACGGGGCCGCGCACGCCGCCCTCGTCGCCCGGCACATGGTGATGCCACCGCATCGCGACGGCGGTCAGGCCCAGTTCGTCCCGGCCCCGCCGCCCGAGGACGAACTGGACGGCCTCCTCGAATGGGCGGGTGGACGACTCGGGACACCGTTGTCGGTGGGCGACTTGGCCGCGCGCCTCAACGTCTCGCAACGCACGCTGGCCCGGCGTTTCGCCGAGCGGCTCGGCACCACGCCGGGGGCGTGGCTGCTGACGCGCCGGGTGACCGAGGCGCGCACCCTCCTGGAAGAGACCGGCCTGCCGGTGGAGGTGATCGCGGCCCGCGTCGGTCTCACGTCGGTCGTCAACCTCCGGCGCCGTTTCCGCGATCAGGTCGGGACGACGCCGGGCGCGTACCGGCGCGCGTTCCGGGGTTCGTGACACAGCCTCGGTTTCGCCTTGAGCGGAACGGAGCACGCGGGTCCCGGCCCGATGTCACGATGAGCCTATGGCGGACATCCTCCCTTTCCACCAGAAGCGAGCCTCCACAGCGGACAGCGAACCCGAACCGCTGTGGCGTGAAGTGCTGGGCCAGAGCCTGCGTGCCGCCCGGGAGGAACAGGGCGGCCGTCTCGTCGACGTCGCGGAACGCGCCGGGATCTCGCCGCAATACCTCTCGGAGATCGAGCGCGGCCGCAAAGAGCCGTCCAGCGAGATGATCGCCGCGGTCACCGGCGCGCTCGGGATCGACCTGGCGGACCTCCTCTTCGGTATCGCGAACACGGTCCGGCGGGGCGGCAGCACGGGCCTCGCGGTCGGCCGCCGCCCATCCGGGCCGCTGCTGATGGCCGCTTAGGCCCGGGCGTCGAGGACGCGGTCCGCGAGTCCGTAGGCGACGGCGCCCGCCGCGTCGAACACGCGGTCCCGGTCGGTGTCGTGCCGCAGATCCGTGACGGCACGGCCGGTGTGGGAGGAAAGGATCTCCTCCAGCTGCGTCCGCACGCGCACGACCTCGTCGGCCTGGAGGATGAGGTCCGGGATGGTGCCGCGGCCCTGCGCCGCGGGCTGGTGCAGCACGACGCGGGTGTGGGGCAGCACGAACCGGTGCCCGGCCTCGCCCGCGGCCAGCAGGATCGCGCCCGCCGCGACGGCCTGTCCGACGCAGGTCGTGGCCACCGGCGCCTTGATGAACCGCATGGTGTCGTACAGCGCGAGCATCGCCGACGGGTCGCCGCCCTCGGTGTTGATGTAGAGGTTGATCTCCTGCTCCGGGTTGTCCGCCTCCAGGTACAGCAGCTGCGTGATCAGCGCGTTCGCCACGCCGGAGTCGATCGCGGTGCCGAGGTAGATGATCCGCTCCGACAGCAGATGCGAGTAGACGTCCATGATCCGCTCGCCCGCGGGACTGCGGGAGATGACGTTGGGGATGGTGTAGGTGCTCATGCGCCGGCACCCCTTTCCGAGCCGAGGCCGAGTCTGTGGGTGCGGACGGGGACGACCTGGTCGAGGCTTTCGACGATGTGGTCGATGAAGCCGTATTCCCGCGCCTGTTCGGTGGTGAACCAGCGATCGTGGAGGGAATCGGCGAAGATCCGGTCGATGGGCTGCCCGGTGTCGTCGGAGATCAGGCCGAGCACCGTGTCCCGGGTGTAGCGCAGATCGTCCGCCTGCACCTCCACCTCGACGGCCGAGCCGCCGATGCCCGCCGAACCCTGGTGCATCAGGATCCGCGCATGCGGCAGGGCGAACCGTTTGCCCGGCGTGCCGGCGGAAAGCAGGAACTGCCCGGCACTGCACGCCAGCCCCAGCGCGAGGGTGGCGACGTCGCACGGCACGAGCCGCATCACGTCGCGGATGGCGAGCATCGAAGGGACCGAACCGCCCGGCGAGTGGATCCACAACGCGATGTCCTTGCGCGGGTCCTCGCTCGCCAGTGACAGCAGCTGGGTGGTGAGCACCGTCCCGTTGTCGTCGTCGAGCGCGCCGTCGAGGACCAGCACACGCTGGCTGAAGAACCGTTCCCGGAGCCGTTGGTCGAAGAGTGGCTGCTTCTCGTTGTCGGTCATGCCCCGACGATGCCGCCGGGACCCGGCCGTCCGCCGGTTTCTCTGCTGTGAGCGGATCAGCCCACAGCAGGGCGCGACCCTGATGGCCGATCGTCCATGAAGGTCGCCGATGGCTGGATATATTCACAGTCATGCTGACCTTGGCGGCGCTGGTCGCGGACCCGGATCTCGAACTGCGGGTGGTCGTCCCCGGCCGTGACGGGGCGCTGGACGGGCAGGTGCTGTGGGTGCACAACACCGAGTTGCCCGACCCCGGGCCGTACGTGCGTGAGCACGAGGTCGTGCTGACCAACGGCCTGTGGCTGGACCGCACCGATCCCGCGGATTTCGTCGCGCGAGTGGTCCGCGCGGGAGCCGCCGGGATCATCTTCGGGCTGCGCGTGGAACAACGTGACACGCCTCCGGCCCTCATCGAGGCGTGCCGCGAAACCGGGTTGCCGCTGCTCGAGATCTCGGTGGCGGTGCCGTTCACGGCGGTCACCCGCGCGGCGGCGGCGATCCAGGCCGCGGACCGGCAGAACGCGCTGATGTCGCTGGTGCGCAGGGGAGACGAGCTGACCTCGGCGCTGTCGAGGGGCGCGGGCGCGTCCGGTGTGCTGGACGTCCTGCGCCGTGAGCACGAGCTGCCGCTCGCGGTCGTGGACCGGATGGGCCGGGAGCTGGCGTCCGCCGGGGCCGGACTGGACGCCGGACAGGCGCGCGCCGCGGCGGAGGCGTTGACCCGGCGTCCGCCGCCGCTGGAGGCGGATCTCGGCGCGGGGACACGGGCGGCGCTGTTCCCGGTCGGCGCGATCGGCGACGCGGACGCCGCGCTGCTGTGCCTGCGTCCCGTGGCCGATCTGACGCGGGACGAGCGGGACGCGCTGGAGCAGACCGCCCGCTACCTCAGCCTGGAAGTGGCCCGCCACCAGGCGGTGCAGGCCATCGAGATGCGGTTCGCCGTCGAGCTGCTGGACATGGTGCTCTCCGGCGCGCAGCGCGTCGCCGAGGTGCCGGGCAGGCTGCGCGCGTTCGGGGTCGACCCGGACGGGCCGCTGGCCGTGATCGCGCTGGCGTTCGCGGGCGACGACGCCACCGCGACCCTGCCGGGAATGGCAGAAGCCGTCACGGATTTCCTGCTGGCGGACGGCCTGCCCGCGGTCGTGGCGGCGGGCAGCCGGGACGTCGTGGCGGTGCTGCCCTTCCGTTCGGGTAGGCAGTCGCCCGTCGCGTTCGCGCCCCGGCTGGCGGCGGCGGTGTCGCACCGGTTCTCCGGCGGGCGCGTGGTCGTGGGGCTGGCCGATCCCGTCCCCGGTGCCGCCGGACTGCGCGAGCCGTTGTCGCGCAGCCGCGAGGCCTGCCGCGTGCTCCGCGGCAGGCGCGGCGGCCCGGTGGCGGCGAGTTTCGCCGAGCTGGGCAGCTATCGGCTGCTGCTGGAGTCGCACGACGAGCAATGGCGGCACACGTTCTCCGACGCCCTGCTCGGCCCGCTGCGCGAGCACGACCGTGTTCGCGACGGCGAGCTGGAGACGACCTTGCGGGCCTTCCTCGACCACGACGGCCAGTGGGCGGCCACCGCCGCGGCCCTGTTCGTGCACGTCAACACGTTGCGCAACCGGCTGGCCAAGGTCACCGAGCTGACCGGCCGCGACGTCGGCCGGACCGCGGACCGGGTCGACCTCTTCCTGGCACTGGAAGCCGCTCAGTCCGGATAGACCGCCGGGTCGACTTCGAGGCGCCGCAAGGGTTCCGCGGGCAAGGCGGGGTCGGCCAGCGCCGCGGCCGCCACGTCCCGGCACCGGGCGAACCGGACGTCGCCGAGGCCGAGCCCGAACTCGATGAGCGCGCGTACCGCCTCCAGCCGTCCCGGCCTCCCGGACAGGAACGGGTGCAGGCACAGGTTGAACAGGCACCGATGGCGGCGCATCGCGTCCAGCTCGGCGCGCCACATCTCCAGCACCCGGACCGGCGAGGCGATCACCGATCCGATCTGTGGCGAGGGAAGGAACGCGTACTGCTCCCAGTCGTCGAGCGACCAGTGCACCGGCAACTCGGCGATCCGGCCCGCCCCGGTCTCGATCAGATAGGGCCGGTCGTCGGCCATCAGCGACGAGTCGTAGCTCAACCCGTGTTCCGCCACCAGCGCCGGAGTGTCCCAAGTGGACTCCCAGCCCGCCGCGCGATGCCCGCTGATCTCGATGCCCTGACTCGTGAAGACCGCCATGCCCCGCTCGAAATCCGCTCGCTGCTCGGCGGCGGTCATCGTGGTCGGCGGCCGGTGGCTGTAGGAGTGGTGCGCCACCTCGTGTCCGCGTTCCACGATCGAGGCGGCCAGGCCGGGCCGCTGTTCGGCGACCCAGCCCGGTACGAAGAAGGTCGCGGGCACGGCCAGTTCGTCGAGCAGGCCGAGGATGCGCGGCACCCCGACCTTCGGCCCGTACGCCTGATGGGACATGGTCGACAGGTGCTCGGCGTAACCCCGTCCGTGCGCGAGGATCGGGGATTCCGCGTCCACGTCGAAGGTCAGGGTCGCCACCGCGGCCGCGCCGCCGTGCCAGCTCGATTCCGTCATGCCTGCCGGCTCTCCCGCCAGCGGCGCGCGTTCGCCACCGTGACCGTCGGGGAGACCATCGCCCGGTCGAACCCGGCCAGGGGTTCTGCCGCCGCGACGCGGGCGGGTAGATCCGGGTTGGCCAGCGCGCCGTGCCCGAGCGAAAGCAGGTCGGCGTGCCCGCCGTCGAGCACCTCCCGCGCCTGGGTGAGGTCGTGCATCCCGCCGTTGGCGACCACCGGGAGGCCGGTGACCTCCCGGGCGAGGGCGGTGATGGTGCCGCCGCCTGCCAGCTTCGCCGTTTCGAGCCAGTTCCGGCCCTCGCTGGCGATGTGGAGGTAGTCCGCGCCCGCCTCGGCGACCGCGGCGAAGATCACCTCGGCGTCGTCACGGCCGCCGGGCCAGCGGTAGGTGAAGTCGTTGACCTTCGTCTGCGACAGCCGCACGCCGGTCACCAGCTCGGGCACGGCCTCGGCGACGGCGGTCACGACGCGGGCGGTCAGCCGGATCCGGCCGGCGACCGGTCCGCCGTAGGAGTCGGTGCGCCGGTTGGTGTAGTCGGTGAGGAACTGGTCGAGCAGATAGCCGTTGGCCGCGTGCACTTCGACGCCGTCGAACCCGGCCTCACGGGCGCGTCGGGCCGCGGCGGCGAACCCGTCGACGACGTCGTCGATCTCGGCGGTGGTCAGTTCCCGGGGCGCGCCCCACGGCCCGGAACCGCCGTACGCGGGCATCATCTCCCCGCGCGGCTGGACGGCCGACGGGCCGACGGTGTGGTCCTGGTGCGGATTCCCCTGGGAGATCGCCCCGGCGTGCATCAGCTGCGCGATCATCCGGCCGCCCGCCGCGCGCACTCCGGCGGTGACCACGCGCCAGCCCGCGACGTGTTCGTCCCGCGCGAGGCCCGGCTGGTTGAGGTACCCCTGGCTGGCCGCCGTGTCGGGGTAGATGCCCTCGCTGAACACGAGGCCGAACCCGCCGCGGGCGAATTCGGCGTAGTAGTCGGCCATTTCGCCGGTCGGCGTGCCGTCGGGCGCGGCCGAGACCCGGGTCATGGGGGCGACGGCGTAGCGGTTGCGCAGCGCGAGGCCGCCGAGGGTGGTCGGGGCCAGCGCGGGGTGGGCGTGGCCGACGGTGGTGGTCATGATCGTGATCCTCCATTGTGGATGGTTTCGATGGCGAGCGGGGAGAGTCCGGCGTCGCTGATGGACACGAGATCCTGCGGGCAGGCGGAGACCACGACGACACAGTCCAGTTCGGCCCGCAGGGTGACCGCGTCGCCGGGGCGGGAGGTCGCGGTCAGCCAGCTCAGCCGCCCGTCCTCTCCGACCGGGATGCGCATGAAGACGTTGATCGGCTGCGGGGCCGGTCCGGTGAAGCTCAGCCCGGCCTCGTCCAGCGCTTCGCTCAGGTTCGCGGCGCAGGACCGGTGCCCCGGCGCGCCCAGCGCGGCGTACCGGGCCGGGTCGCAGGCCGGGATGAGCATGTCGTGCTCGCCGGGGGAGGTGTCCGCGACCAGGGTCAGGATCGGGCGGCGCCGATCGGTCACGAAGGACTCGCCGACGGCGGGGAACAGCCGGTCGTTCGCGGCGCGGGTGTGCGCCGCGCTGTGGTGCTCGGCCAGATCGGTCCCGCTGTCGGCGAACGCGAACACGTCGCCGACCTGGCCGCCTTCGACGTCGATCACCCGGACCAGGTCGCCTGCCGCCACCCGGACGGCTTTCGCGGTCCCCGGTGATACTTCCGTTCTGCTCATGCCTTCAGCAAACCGGTGCCGGCGCCGTGCTCGCCATGGAGGAACCTCCAAGGTTTCACTGTTCTGATAGATGAATCTCCAAGAGCACAAACTAGTTTCGACTTTGACCATTTTCGAGACGCCGGGTTAGTGTTCGGCGATGGAAGACGTGGACGCGGCCGGACGGGACTTCTGGTCGTTCGTGGCGCTGGCGAACCGGCGGCTCGCGCAGGAGTACGGCTTCCGGCACCAGCTGGCGACCGAGGTGCTGCTGACCCTCAACCGCGCCTCGGACCTGGTGACCTACGACCTCGAAGCCGCGGTGCACCGGCCGCGTGGCCGGTCGTGGTCGGCGTTCCGGCTGCTGTTCGTGGTCTGGCTCGCCGGACCGCTCGAACCGACGAGCGCGGCCCGGCTGACCGGGATGAGCCGGGCGGCGGTGTCCAACCTGGTCAAGACGCAGGTCGCGGAGGGAATGCTCCACCGGGTGCCGGACGAGCGGGACGGCCGTTCGGTGCAGCTGTCGCTGACCGAGGCGGGGCACGAGGAGATGGTCTCGGTCTTCCGCGAGCACAACGAACGCGAATTCGGCTGGACGAACGCGCTGACCGAGACCGAACAGCGCATCCTCGTGATGCTTCTGGGCAAGCTCATCACGAGCCGCGCCGAGTTCGGCACCCGGAGCCGCAAGTAGGTCTTCCCGTCCCCCGGAAGACCGGACTACGCTGCCCGATGGATAGTCAAAGTATGAACTAAATCGGCGAGGAGGAGACCATGGTGGACGTTGGACGGATTCCCGCGCTCTTCGCCGGGCTGTGCGACGACGCCGCGGTGTTCCCGCCGGGTCTGGCCCCGCTGCCTGCCGCCGTCACGGCGCACGACGAGCACGTCTCCGCCTGGTACGCCGGCCTCGTCGGACCGCTGGTGGTCGCCGCCACCGCGCTCGGCGAGCTCGCCGAGGTCCTGGGCGACCGGGAAGTCCCGCTGCCGGTCGCGGTGACCCTGCCCGGCGGACCCGCTCAGCTCGACGGCGTGCTCGAAGCCGTCGCCGAGCTGCCGGTGAAACTCGACGCGCTCGAGATCGCCGTACCCGACGGGATGGGACCGGACGAGCTGCTCGCCGCGCTTTCCGGTGTCACCGCACCGGTTTTCGTCGAGATCCCGCGGGACGAACGGCGTGTCCCGCTGCTGACCGCCCTGTCCGGCACCGGGCACCGCGCGAAGTTCCGCACCGGTGGCGTCCGGGCCGACCTGTACCCGGACGAGGCCGAGCTCGCGGCCGCGGTCCGGGCCGCCGTCGAGGCCGGTGTCCCGTTCAAGGCCACCGCCGGGCTGCACCACGCGCTCCGCAACACCGACCCTGACACCGGCTTCGAACAGCACGGCTTCCTGAACCTGATGCTCGCCACCGACGCAGTCTTGACCGGTGGCGACGCCGAAGCCGTTCTCGCCGAACGGGACGGCGCCGTCCTCGCCGGACGGCTGCGGGCGCTGGGACCGGAGCGCGCCGCCGCGGTCCGCGCGGGCTTCACGTCGTTCGGCACCTGCAGCATCACCGACCCCCTGACCGAACTGGCCGGACTCGGCCTGCTCGAGGCGCCCCGAGGAGAGGCATGACCACGATCGACATCCCCGCAGGCTCGCTGTTCGGGATCGAAAACCTGCCGTACGGCGTGTTCTCCGTCGACGGGGATTCCCCGCGTGTCGGCGTGCGGGTCGGGGACTCCGTCCTCGACCTGGCCGCGGCGCTCGGTGACGACGTCTTCGCCGCGCCGTCGCTGAATCCGTTCATGGCGCAGGGATACGACCGCTGGGTGGAGGTCCGGGCGCGGATCCGTGACCTGGTCACCGGTGAGGTCCCCGACGGCGCGGTCCATCCCGTCGCGAGGGTGACCACGCACCTGCCGATCGAGGTCGCGGACTACGTCGACTTCTACGCCTCCGAACACCACGCCTCGAACGTCGGCAGGCTGTTCCGCCCGGACGCGGAACCGTTGCTGCCCAACTGGAAGCACCTCCCGGTCGGCTACCACGGACGGTCGGGCACGGTCCTGGTCTCCGGTACGGACATCGTGCGCCCGAGTGGTCAGCGCAAGTCCCCGGCCGACGCGGCGCCGGCGTTCGGGCCGAGCGTGCGGCTGGACATCGAAGCGGAGCTGGGGTTCGTCGTCGGCACCGGGACCCCGCTGAACACGCCGATCACCCCGGACGCCTTCCCCCGCCACGTTTTCGGCGCGGTCCTGCTCAACGACTGGTCGGCCCGCGACATCCAGGCGTGGGAATACGTGCCGCTGGGCCCGCACCTCGGCAAGAGCTTCGCGACCTCGATCTCCCCTTGGGTGGTCCCGATCCTGGCGCTGGAGGCCGCGCGGATCCCGCTGCCCGGCCAGCTCGATCCGCAGCCGCTGCCGTACCTGCGGGAAAGCTCGCCGTGGGGCCTCGACATCGATCTGGTCGTCGAATGGAACGGCGAGGAGGTCAGCCGCCCGCCGTTCCGCGAGATGTACTGGTCGCCCGCCCAGATGCTGGCGCATCTGACGGTCAACGGCGCGTCTTCGCGCACGGGAGACCTGTACGGCTCCGGCACGATCTCCGGACCGGAGAAGAACCAGCGCGGCGCGTTCCTCGAATTGTCCTGGGGCGGAAAGGAACCGCTCACGGTCAAGGGCGAGGAGCGCACCTTCCTGCTGGACGGCGACGAGGTCGTGATCACCGGGACCGCGCCCGGCGCGGACGGTGCCCGGATCGGGTTCGGTGAGGTGCGGGGCCGCGTGCTGCCTGCGTGGTGACCTAGTCTTCGGCCGCGGACAGGTGATCGCGGATGAGCGCGCCGACGGCGTCCGTGCCGGAGCTTTTCAGCGCGGTGTAGAGGCGGAGCGCCTCGTGGGCGTGGTTCCGGCTGGCGGTGAGGTCGCCGAGGGTGTGATGCAGCCGGGCCAGGCCGTGGTGGGCGTGAGCCTCTTCCACGGTGAAGCCGATTTCACGGGCGAGGCTCAGCGCCCGCTGGAACTGTTCGAGGCCCTCCCTCGGGGTCACGGTCGCGGAAGCCAGTCTGTTGAGCAGCTCGACTTCGAGGCCGGGGTTTCCGCAGATGCGTGCCAGTTCCAGCGCGCGGCGGTAGCTGGCACGCGCCCCGGAGTGGTCGTCCTGTGCCCGTTGCAGGTCGCCGAGGCTGCCCAGGGCCACGCCGCCGAGCCCCGCGGAGTCGAATTCCTCCGCGATCGTGATGCTGCGCCGTAGATGGTCGATGGCCTCTTCGTGGCGGCCGAGTTTGCGGTAGCAGTCGCCCAGGTTGTTGAGCGCGATTCCATACGTGGACCGATATCCCGGGGTGCGGCTGGCGTCGAGCGCGCGTGCGTAATAGGTGAGCGCCGTTTCCCGGTCGCCGCGGTCGTCGTGAACGAACGCGATGTTGGTGTTCGCCGCGTAGTCCACGAGCGGATCGGCCCGGGGATGGCCGAGGGCCTGACGAAGTTCGTGGAGCGCTTCGTCATAGCGGCCGAGCCGGACGAGGGCGTATCCGAGCGAGCAGAGCGCGTGGGCGTGGGCGACGACGGCCGGGTCGACCGCGTCGCGCGCGGCCGTGTGCAACGTCAGCGCGTCCTGGTAATGGCCGCAGTTGTCCAGGTACCGGAACAGCGTGGCGGACAAATGGGTGACGACGGTCGCGGGGCCGAAGGCGGCGGCGTGACGCGCGGACGCGAGGAGATTGTCGCGTTCGGCCTCCAGCCAAGCGCGCGCGGCGTCCCCGTCCGGCAACGTCACCGGGGGCCCGGAGACGGGTGGGATCGGCGGACGTCGTTCACGTTCCTCCGGCGTGAACAGGTCCGCGGCGACCGACGCCACATGGCAGTAGTGGCCGAACAGGCGGGCCAGCGCGTCCCGCCGGTCGGCTTCGGTGTCGTGGGCCTTGGTGAGTTCGGCCGCGTAGGCACGGGTGAGGTCGTGCATGCGGTAGCGGCCGGGACGGTGTTGCTCGATCAGGCTCGCCATTTCGAGAGCGGTGAGCACCGTCCGGGCGGCCGAGCGCGTCGATCGGCAGAGCGCCGCGGCGGCGGGGAGCGTGATGTCGGCGCCGGGCGCGAGGCTGAGCCACCGGAACATCGTCGCGGCCTGGACGTCGAGCACCCCGTACGAGGCCGAGAACACCGCGCGCAGGTTCCAGGACAGCTCGCCGGTGTCGAGAGTGTCCAGCGACTCGGCGTCGGCGCGGAGTTCGTCGGCGAACCCGGCGAGCGGGAACCCGGGATGAGCCGCGGCCCGGCTGGCGACGATGGCCAGCGCCAAGGGGAGGCCGGCGCAGTGGCGCAGCAGCGCCTCGGTGGCTCGCGGGTCGGCGTCCAGCGAGGACGCGCCGAGATGCCGGGCGAGAATCCCGCGCGCCTCGGAGGTGCCGAGAACGCCCAGCGGCAGCGGCTGCGCGGTGTGGGTGGCCAGCAGGCCGTTCAGCCGATGGCGGCTGGTGATCAGCACGGTGCTGGATCGACCGCCGGGCAGCAGCGGGAGCACCTGCGCGGTTTCGCGCGCGTTGTCGAGTACGACGAGAAGGCGCCGGTCGGCGCTCAGGCTCCGGTAGAGCGCAGCCCGGGCGTCGGCGTCTTGGGGGATGGCGGCGGGCGCGACACCGAGCGCCGTCAGGAATCCGTGGAGTGCCGAATCCGGGGACACGGGCTCCGCGGCCGGGTCGAACCCGCGGAGGTTCACGAAGAGCTGGCCGTCCGGGAACTCGGCGAGGTGGTCGTGCGCCCACCGCAGGGCCAGCCAAGTCTTCCCGACGCCCCCGCCGCCCGACAGCACGCGGACCGCCCCCTCCGGACCGTCCTCCGCGAGGTGATCCGGCATCCCGCTCAGCGCGGCGAGTTCGTGCGCCCGGCCGAGGAAACCCCGGGGCTCCGCGGGCAGCTGACGCGGAACCACCTGGGCGGACACCGAGGCCGGCTGCCCGGACGTGTCGAGTTCGGGCGCGGCGGACAGGATCCGGAGATGCAGTTCCTGCAAGGACGAACCGGGATCGGCGCCCAGCTCGTCGGCCAGCCGGAGCCGGACCTGCCGGTAGTGCTCCAGGGCGTCGGCCTGCCTGCCGCTGCGGTAGAGGGCGAGCATGTACTGCCCGGCCACTCGTTCGTCCAACGGGAACTCTCTCGCCTGTCTGATCAGCGCGGGCAGCAGTTCCGTGTGCCTGCCCAGCCGCAGGGCGATCTCCTGGCTGTCCAGCTCCGCCGTCTTGAACTGTTGCCGCAGACGGTCTCGGAGGGCGCCCATCCAGGGCGTGTCCACGACCGGAACCGGTTCGCCACGCCACGCCCGCAGCGCGGTCGTGTACAGCTCCAGGGCACGAGCGTCCTCGTCGCAGTTCCGCGCCGCCTCGACGGTGTGCTCGAACCGGTACAGGTCCACCGTCATCGGATCCGCGTTCAGCACGTACCCGGCGGCGTGCTTGCCGATGGTCGCCTCCGGACAGGGCGCGAGCACACCGCGCAAGCGGGACACGTAGCCGTAGAGCGCCTCCCGGGGCTGTTTCGGAAGGTGCTCGCCCCACACTCGCTCGACGAGTTCGTCGACCGGCACCGGGGTGCCGAGGTCGGCCAGCAACGCCACCAGCACCGCCCGCTGGCGGGCGAATCCGGTCGGTACCGCCTGCCCGCCGACGAGCACTTCCAGCCCCTGCGACAGGCGGAACTCCACCGTCATCGCGACCCTCCCCGTCCTCGCTCGACGACCCGGCCCTGCGGCTTCAAGGTTTCTTACCAGAGTTCCACACAGCGCCGGGCCCCACGATTCACGGCGGAAAGGGAGGAGCGAACGCATGGGGCTGCTGGATGTCGAAGCCGTCCGCCGTGAAGCGTCGTTACGGGCGCAACGGCTGGCCGTGGACACGGATCGAAGGGCGGAGCAGGAGATCAGACGCGAGATCGGCGACAGGGGAAGCTAGCCGAGGGCCTGGACTGGGGGTGATCCGGTCGGCTGTTCCGCGGCCGACCGGATCCGCGCGGCGGTGAATCACCGACAACGGGAATACCCGGTCGCCTGCAGGAGTCGTGCTGAACATGGACTTCGGTATCGCGACCGCAGTGACCGACGAGGGAATCCGGCCGCACGTGCTGGCCGCCGCCTTGGAGGAGAAGGGCTTCGACTCCCTCTACCTCCCCGAACACTCCCATATCCCGGTCAGCCGGGAGAGCCCGTACCCCGGTGGTGAGCTGCCGCGAGGCGCTCTCCGCAATCTCGACCCGTTCGTGGCGCTGGCCGCCGCCGCGACGGTCACCTCGAACCTCCGGCTCGGCACCGCGGTCGCCCTGATGATCCAGCGCGATCTGTTCTACACGGCCAAGGAGATCGCCAGCCTCGACCTGCTCTCCGACGGGCGGGTGATCTTCGGCGTCGGGGCGGGCTGGAACATCGAGGAGATGCGCAACCACGGCGTCGACCCGCGGACGCGGGGCGCGCTGCTGACCGAGCAACTCCAGGCGCTCAAGGCGATCTGGACCCAGGACGAGGCGGAGTTCCACGGCAAGCACGTCGACTTCGACCCGGTCTACTCGTGGCCGAAGCCGGTGCGGAAACCGCATCCGCCGATCTACGTCGCCGGTCAGGGCCCGGCCGGGCTCAAACGGCTCGCCGAGCACGCCGACGGCTGGCTGCCGCATTCCGTGACGCCGCCGGAGGAATTGCGCCGCGTCCGGTCCTGGCTCGCCGACCAGGGCCGCGAGGACGTCCGGATCAGCGTGTTCGGTGCTCCGGCCGATCCGGACCTGCTGCGCGGTCTCGCCGGCGCCGGGGTCGACGAGGTCTCCCTCATCCTGCCGACGCTGCCCGAGGCGGAGACCTTGGCGCAGCTGGACGTCCTGGCGAAGACCGTCGAGCCGCTCCGCGCCTGAAGCCGTCACGCTCACCGGCTGTCCGTGAAGGGGCCCTTCACGCTAGGCCCAAGTACATGAAGGGGTCCTTCACGGAGCCAGGCGCAAGCAAGGGGGCCTTCATGTACAGCAGCCGGGCAAGCGCCGGTAGCCAGTGGGTCGGGTGGGTCGTGAGTGGTAAGTGCCGTTAGAACGGCACTTACCACTCACGAGGTCACGTCACGGGCAGGCGAGCACCGGGGCCGCCGGACGGCCGCCGCCGTGCAGGTCGCTCAGCGGAACCCTGGCCAGGCCGAGGATCGCCTGCGCGGTCGCGCGCGGGGCGGTCGCCGGGTTCAGGCCGGTGGCGTCGTAGGCGATCGCGCCGCGGTCCGCCTCGGCGCCGGTGCAGCCGGTCTGCAGCGACCGCAGGAAGTCCCGCGCCTTGACCGCGGCGGCGGGACGGTGACCGGCCAGCGCTTCGGCGGCGAGTCCGGTGCTGTTGGAGTTCGGCGCGTTCGCGCCGACGCCGAAGCCGCCGTTCGCGTGCTGCTTGGTGACCAGCCAGGAGGTGCCTTCCTTGGCGTTCACCGCGTCACCGGTGGCGCGCAGGGCCTGCACGACCATCGCGGTCGAGTCGACGTCGCTGGTGCAGGTGGCTTCGCCGAAGTTCAGCGGGAAACCGCCGTCCGCGCACTGGGTGCCCGCCAGGAACGTCACGGCCGACGCGGGCGCGCCCGCCGGAGTGCGGTCCAGCGCCAGCAGCGCGAGCGACTGCGAGAAGGCGTTGGAGTAGTCGCCGTATTCGGAGCGGTCGGAGAACCGGCCGGACGGCGTGAGCAGCGAGAGCAGCCCCGCCTTCAGGTCGACGCCGCCGAACGACGCCGGGTTCTTGCCCCGGATCTGCGCGGCGAGCAGCAGTTTGGCGTGCGCGCCCGCGTAAGCCTCGGTACCGCTGCCGACGTAGCCGGTGGTGATCTCCGGCTTCGCCAGCCAGGCGATCGCCTTGCCCGCGTTCGTGTCCGACACCCCGGCGGCGGCGAACGCGAAGATCGCGTCGATCGTCAAGCCCTGGTCAGGGAACTTCTGGCCGCCGAAGTCGGCCTCGAACCTTTCCCCGTCGGTCATCTGCCTGGCGAGCCAGCCCGCGGCGGCGTCCGCCTTGTTCGGGGTGGCGGCGTTCGCCGCCGGGGCGGCGACCAGACCGATGCCGCACAGCACGGCGACAGCGAGGACCAAACGTCTCATGAGAACCCTTTCCCGCATTTCCTCGACAGGAGTCGGTGACACCGCGCGACGTGGGTGACCGGGCTCGCCTGGAGGGCATACCGTTGCGGGACAGCGCCGGACTCTCACCGGACTTCCCCCGCGCCGCGCTGAATCGGACGACCCGAAGACTCTCATCCCGGTCAAGCGCCGGGGTACCGCCGGGCGCGAGGAACGCTGTGATCCTGGCAACCGACCTGCTCAGCGGTGCCTGCCGGAGGTAATCGGGTGTTAACCTCGGCGGGCTCGACAATCGAATACCGCCGCCCGTGACGGGGAAGCCGGTCGAAATCCGGCGCTGTCGCGCAACCGTGGGCCCTTCACCAGGGGCGAGCCGGGATACCGAACGGGCGGATGAACCACCAGAAGTCCAAACCACTGTCGCGATAAACAGGGGTGACTGCGGCGTCCCGCGCCTGTCCTCCGCCATGCCGCAAGGAGGAGTCATGCGCCGCGGGTACCTGGCCGCAACGGCGTTCGCCGTCAGCGTCGGCGTGGTCGCCGCGCTGCTCACCGGAACGGCGACGGCAGCGAACGATCCTGACGCGGCGAAGTCGAACTCCCGCTGGCTCGCGACGAAGCTGCAGCCGGACGGCACCCTCGAGAATCCCAACGGCGGCTCGCTGCCGGACCACGGCCTGATGATCGACGTCCTGTTCTCGATGTACGCGTCGGGCGACGGCGCGAAGGCCGAGCCGATCGTCAAGTTCCTCGACGACCAGGGCCACGCCACCGACTACTTCACCTGGGACGGGTTCATACCCGGCGCCGGGTTCGACAACGTCATCGTCGGCGGGGCCATGGCCAAGACCCTCGTCGCCGCCGAGGTCTCCGGCCGGAATCCGCGGAACTTCGACGGTTACGACCTGGTCGCCGAGACCAAGAACGCGATCATGCGCGGCGGTCCCGACAAGGGCCGGATCAGCGACTACACGAAGAAGCCCGACGTCACCGGCGACGTGATCAACAACGCCAACATGTTCGGCCAGGCGCTCGGCGTGATCGGGCTCGCCGCGGCGGGCGAGAACGACCAGCTCGCCATCGACAAGCTGCTGACCCAGCAGTGTTCCGAGGGCTACTTCCGCGTCATGTTCGCCTACATCCCGACGAAGGAGACCGGCGACCACGTCACCCCGGACGGGCACAAGGTCTCGACCTGCGACGAGGGCAAACCGCTCGACCTCTCGCCGACCGACGGCGACGCCACCGGCATCGCGCTCTCGGCGATGCTGGCCGCCAAGAAGGCGGGCGCGGCCGGGCTCGACACCCCGATCGCCAAGGCCGTCGCGTGGATCAAGGCGAACCAGACCGCGGGCGGCGGCTGGGGCGGTGGCGTCGGCACCGAAGCGCCGAACACCAACAGCACCGGCCTGATCGTCCAGGGGCTCGCCGAGGCGGGTGGCGCGGAAGCGGCGGTGGACAAGGGCGTGCGGTACCTCAAATCCGCGCAGGCCAACGCCGCGGCGGACTCCGGGAACAAGCTCGCGGGAGATCTCGGCGCGATCGCCTACAACCCCGCCTCCTACGAAGCCGCGCGCGCCTCGGGGATCAGTGGCCTCGACACCTGGATCCGCGCGAGCGCCCAGGCTTCGCTCGGGTTGTCGCAGATCGGCTTCTCTTCGCTCGCGAAGGGCGGTGGGCAGCCGCCGACCAGCAGCGTCTCGGAAACGCCGACGACTCCCACGACGACTTCGTCCTCGTCCGAAACGGGTTCGCCCACCAGCACGCCGACCTCGACTTCGAGCGAACCGGTGCCGAGCACCACCACCACGACCACCACAACGACGACGACCACCACGACCACGACCACGACGACCTCGGTTACGCCGGCACCGTCCTCGTCGCAGTCGACCAGCCCGCCCGCGCCGAGCACGGTCACCGTCACGAGCACCCCGCCCGCGGCCAAGCCGGAGCCGGACAAGCCCGCGCCGAAGGCCCCCGCACCGAAGACCGTCACGCCGAAGCCCAAGAAGACCGTCACCCCGAGGGCGTCGACCGGTGCCCGGGTCCCGCCGCCGACCGCGATCGCCACACCGGTCGCGATCGAAGGCACTGCCCCCGCGGCCTCCAGGCTGGGCGCGTACCTGACGAACCGGCTCGTCGGCGGCGACCACGTCGAGGTCACCGAGGACGGCAAGACCTACGTCGACTACGACGCCACCGCCGATCTGGTGCTGGCCCTGCGGGCGCTGGACGAACAGCCGGACACGGTCGTCCGCGCGTCGAAGTTCCTCCTGACACCGGAAGCCGTTCAGGCCTACGCCCACGGCGCGCCGTACGAGCAGGGCGGGGCCTCTTACGCCGAACCGCTCGCGAAACTCGTGCTCGTCGCCGAGTTCGCCAAGTCGGACGTCGCCGGGCAGTTGCGCGCCGATCTGGTGAAGCTGCGTGGCGCGGACGGCAAGTTCACCGACGTCGGGTCCTTCGCCGACGCCGACGAGACCGTCGAGCGGCACGCGTGGGCGGTGCTCGCCACCGCCGCCGATCCCGGCCCCGCGGTCGAACTGCTCCTTTCGCGCCAATGCGCCGACGGGACCTTCCCGAAGCATCTCGACACCGCGCAGTGCGGCTCCGGCGACCTCGGCGCGACGGCGGCCGCGGTCACCGCGCTGGCCGCCCGTCCGCACACCGGCGCCGCGCCGTCGACCAAACGGCCCGACGGCTGGACCGAGCGGCGCGTGTCGGCGTTCGTCTCGGCGGTGGGCGCGCTCGGCGTCCGGCCGACCGGCGAGGGCATGGTGACCGGTGAGGCGGGCGAGCCGGACGTCACGCTCAGCGCCGCCGTCGCCGCCGCGCGGCAGATCGCCGGCCTCGACGCGAGCGGAACCGCGCGGTCGCTGGGCAAACTGCTCCAGGCCGACGGCGGTTTCGCCAAGGGGTCGATCGCGGCCAGCGATGGGAAGACCGACTTCGCGACGAGCCTGGCCGCCGCGCAAGGGGTCGCCGGCCGGTCTTGGCTCACCGCCGCGGATTCGCCGCTGTCGCCCGCGATCCGGCTGCCGCTCTCGGAGACGAACGTCGCCGACGCCTTCTCCGGGACACAGCTGCAAGCGGCCGCCGCCCAGTCGGCCCAGCCCCCGTGGCTGGTCTGGGGACTCGCCGGCCTTGCCGGGCTCCTGCTGGCCGCCGCGCTCGTGCTCGTTTTCCTGCTTCGCCGGTTCATCAAGACAAAGGGGGCTACACCATGAGAAAACTGCTCACCGTCACGACCGTCCTCATCGGACTGATCGGGCTTTCCGCCGCACCCGCGAACGCGGTCGATCCCACCAAGGGCTACGACGGGATCTGCACCGGGAGCGACGCGCTCACCGGCACCACCGTCGTCGTCGACTTCCAGGAGCTGGACGGCAACGGCGGGACCGCCGCGCCGAGGATCACCCGCTGCTCGCCCAACGCGAGCCCGGGCACCGCCCGCACGGGTATCAAGGCGTTGCAGGACGCGGGGATCGCGGTCGCCGGAACCGCCCGCTGGGGCCTCGGTTTCGTCTGCCGCCTGGAAGGCCGCCCGGCCGCGACGGAGACCATCCCGCTGTCCAGCAACCCGAGCTACAAGGAGCCGTGCGTCAACACGCCGCCCGCCGGCGCGTACTGGGGTTACTGGCACGCCGACGGTTCCGGGACCACCTGGACCTACAGCAACTACGGCGCGCTCAACCGCAACGTCGTTCCCGGCGGTTTCGAAGGCTGGTCGTTCTCGCTGAACAAGTCGGCGACGACCAACCCGGTTCCCGGTGTCACGCCGAGGAACCCGGCCATCCCGTGAAAAGGCTCTTCGGAGTGGTGGCGGCGATCTTCCTGATCGCCGCCACGGCGCCGTCCGCGCACGCGGTCGACCAGAGCAAGGGCTATCCCGGGTTCTGCAAGGACGCCACCGGGGTCACCGTCGTCGTCGACTTCCAGCAGCTCGGCGGCACGACCATCGTGCGCTGCAACCCCCAGTCCACGCGCGGCACCGGGCTGGACGCGCTCAAAGGCGCCGGTTTCCAGATCGCCGGTGCGCAGCGCTGGGGCGAAGGCTTCATCTGCCGGGTCGAGAACCGCCCATCGGCGGCCGAGAACATCCCGATCGCCGGTCGCGAGAAGTACCGAGAGCTGTGTGTCGACACGCCTCCGGCGCAGGCCTATTGGTCCTATTGGCACGCCTCGAACAACTGCGCGTGGGACTACAGCCAGTGGGGCGTCAAGAACCGCGACTTCATCCCCGGCGGATTCGAGGGCTGGTCGTTCTCCCTGAACGCGACCGCCCAGACCAACCCGGTGCCGCGGGTCTCCGCGGTGCGGCCGGGCACCGAGAACGTCCCGTGCGTGCCGCGCGAGGAAGCCAAGCCCGTTACCAACGATCCCGGTGAGCAGCAGCAGAGGCCGCAGGCGGGCAGCGGACAGCAGAGCGGCGACGGTCCTCAGGCGACGGAAGAGGCCGCCCCCGGCGAAGCGCCGGTCGCGGGCCCGAGTTCCGGAGCGCTGCCGCCGCCCAAGCCGCGTCCGAGCGCGTCCGCGAGGCCGAAGGCGCAGGACCCGTCTCTGAACGTCGCGTTCACCGGTGGCGAGAACGCCGAGGACGTCAACGCGGTGATCGACCGCGAGTCCGGTGCCAGTGACTGGGCGCCCTGGGCCGCCGGTGCCGCGGTACTGGCGTTGTGCGTGGCAGGATTCTTCGTGGCACGCAGACGCAAACGCGCACAAGGAGCTTGATGACGTCCTACTTCCTGCCGCGCGACCTGCATCCGGCCGCCTGGTGGGTGTGGGCGCTGGGGCTCGCCGTCGCGGCGACCCGCACGACGAACCCGTGGCTGCTGCTGACCATCGTGGCGGTCGCGGGTTACGTCGTCGTGGCCCGGCGCAGCGAGGCGCCCTGGGCGCTGGCGTTCCGGCTCTACCTGTACCTCGGCGCGTTCATCGTCGTGATCCGCGTGTTCTTCCGAGTCGTGTTCGGCGGCGCCGAGGGCTCGACGATCATCTTGCGGCTGCCCGAGATCCCGCTGCCGGAATGGGCTGCGGGCATCCGGCTGTTCGGCGACGTGTCCGCCGAGTCGTTGCTGGGCGGGCTTTACGATGGGATGCGGCTGGCGACGATGGTGATCTGCCTCGGCGCGGCCAACGCGCTGGCGAACCCGAAACGGCTGCTCAAGGCGATGCCGCCGGCGTTGTACGAGGTGGGGACCGCGGTGATCGTCGCGCTGTCGGTGTTCCCGCAGCTGGCCGAGAGCGTGCTGCGGGTCCGGCGCGCCCGCAAGCTGCGCGGCGGCTCGGGCAAGAAGAAGGTGAAAGCACTCCACACCGTGCTCATCCCGGTGCTGGAGGACGCGCTTTCCCGCTCGCTGCAGCTGGCCGCGTCGATGGACTCACGGGGTTACGGTCGCGCGGGGCTGGTCGAAGCGCGGACCCGGCTGATCACGGGAACGCTGATGATCGTCGGCCTGATCGGGGTGTGCGTCGGTGTTTACGCCACTTTGGACGGTTCGACGCCGCGCTATCTCGCCGCACCGGTGCTTTCCGTGGGGCTGGTGATCGGACTGGTCGGGTTCTGGTCGGCGGGCAAACGGGTCCAGCGCACCCGGTACCGGCCCGATCGCTGGCATCTGCCGGAGCTCGTCGTCGCCGTGAGCGGGATCGCCGTCGCGGCCATCCTGTTCGTGACGTCGGAGGTGAACCCGATGAACATGAACCCGTCGCTGATCACCCTGTCCTGGCCGTCGCTCTCGTGGGGTCCGTTGCTCGGGGTGCTGATCGGCGTGCTGCCCGCTTTCCTGACCCCGGTGCCCGAGCCCCCGTACGCCGCACTCGAAGAAGAAGCACACGCATGATCGAACTCGACCACGTTTCCTTCACCTACCACGGCCGCTCCGAGCCCGTCTTGTCCGACGTGACGCTGTCGATCGGCGAAGGCGAGCTGGTGTTGTTCGCGGGCCAGACCGGTGCGGGCAAGTCGACGCTGCTCGGCACGATCAACGGTCTCGTCCCGCATTTCACCGGCGGCCACCTCGAAGGGACGGTCTCCGTCGACGGCGTCACGACGCGCTCCCGGCCGCCGCGCGAGTTCGCGCACCTGGTCGGCGTCGTCGGCCAGGACCCGCTCGCGGGTTTCGTCACCGACACCGTCGAGGACGAACTCGCGTACGGCATGGAGCAACTCGGCCTGAGTCCGCAGGTGATGCGCCGCCGGGTGGAAGAGACCCTGGACCTCCTCGGTATCGCGGAACTGCGCAGGCGCGCGTTGCGGACGCTGTCCGGCGGGCAGCAGCAACGGGTGGCGATCGGCTCGGTGCTGACGACGCATCCCAAGGTGCTGGTGCTGGACGAGCCGACGTCGGCGCTGGACCCGACCGCCGCCGAGGAAGTGCTGGCGACGCTGGCCCGGCTGGTGGAGGACCTCGGCACGACCGTCCTGATGGCCGAGCACCGGATGGAACGGGTGATCCCGTTCGCGGACCGCATGATCCACGTCCCGGGCACCGGGGGAGTGGTCGACGGAACCCCGCCGGAAGTCTTGAAGGACATGCCCATCGCGCCGCCGATCGTCCACTTGGGACGGTTGGCAGGCTGGGATCCGCTGCCGATGACCGTCCGCGACGCCCGGCGCCGCTCCTCTTCGCTGACTCTGGGAACCCCGCCCGCGCGGGACACGACCGCGGGCGAGGAACTGCTGACCGCGTCCGGCGTCGTCGTGCGGTACGGGCCGAAGGTCGCGGTGCGGGAGGTCGATCTGACCCTGCGCGCCGGCGAGGTGCTGGCGATGATGGGGCGCAACGGTTCCGGCAAGTCGTCGCTGCTGTGGGCGGTGCAGGGGTCCGGCCCCCGCCACGGCGGCAAGGTCACCGTCGAGGGCAGGGATCCGAAGGCGCTGAGCAGCGCCGCGGCGCGGAAACTCGTCGGCATGGTGCCGCAGACCGCGAGCGACCTGCTGTACCTGCAGACCGTCGCCGCCGAATGCGAGGCGGCCGACGCGGAATCGGGCGCGGAGCCGGGCCACAGCCGCGGCCTGCTCGACAGGCTCGCCCCGGGTATCGATCCCGAGTCGCATCCGCGCGATCTGTCGGAGGGCCAGCGGCTCGCGCTCGTGCTCGCGGTGCAGTTGTCGGCCGCTCCGCGGATCATGCTGCTGGACGAACCGACCCGCGGCCTCGACTACACCGCGAAGACCGCGCTGGCGCAGATGATCGCGTCGCTGACCGCAGAGGGCAGGGCGGTCGTCGTGGCCACCCACGACGTCGAATTCGTCGCGACGATCGCGCACCGCGTCCTCGTGATGGCGGAGGGGGAGGTCGTTTCGGACGGCCCGACCGGCGAGGTGCTCGGCGGCTCCCCGGCGTTCGCCACCCAGGTCGCGAAGATCCTCGGGGAGCCGTGGCTCACCGTCGACGAGGTCCGCTCGGCGCTGCCGCAGGAGGTCCCGTGAGCACGGCCCCCGCGGTCCGGCTGGGCCCGCGTTCGGCGACGGTGCTCGGTCTCGCGTCGCTCGCGGGACTGATGATGTTCGTCTGGCCGCTCCTGGTCCGGGTCGAACCGCAGTCGATGCAGCACGGCCCGGACGCGCCGTTCGTGTTCATCGGGATCCTGCCGATCCTGATCGTCATCGTGCTGGCCGAGATGTCCGAAGGGGGCATGGATTCCAAGGCCCTCGCGATGCTCGGCGTGCTCTCGGCGGTGAACGCCGCGCTGCGCCCGCTCGGCGCGGGGACCGCGGGGATCGAGACCGTGTTCTTCCTGCTGGTGCTGGCGGGCCGCGTGCTCGGGCCCGGCTTCGGTTTCGTGCTGGGCTGTACGTCGCTGTTCGCTTCGGCGCTGCTGACCGCCGGGGTGGGACCGTGGCTGCCGTTCCAGATGATGTGCTCGGCGTGGATCGGGATGGGCGCGGGACTGCTGCCGCGCCGTGTCACCGGCAAGGCCGAGATCGCGATGCTGGTGGGCTACGGGGTCTTCGTCGCGTACGTCTTCGGGTTCCTGATGAACCTGTGGTTCTGGCCGTTCATCACCGACGCCGAAGTCCCGTACCACGACGGGCACATCTCCTACGTCCCCGGCGCGCCGCTGCTGGAGAACCTGCACCGGTTCGCCGTCTTCACGCTGCTCACCTCGACGGCGGGGTGGGACACGGGGCGCGCGATCACGAACGCGGTGGCGATCCTGGTGCTGGGACCGGCCGTGCTCGCGACGTTGCGCCGCGCTTCGCGGAAGGCCTCCTACGGCGTGATCCCCTCGTTCACCGACGGCACGCCCCGCGTTTAGTCCTCTGGATGCGGGGCGCGCGTTCGGGTCCGATCGCCCAGAGCGCCAAAGGCGGGCGAGCGTCTGAGCGGACATCGCTTCCTCCTGGTTTTCTGGGTTTTTCGGTCAGCAGTGGGCTTCGGCGGTGGTTTTGAGGTCCTTCAGCCAGGCTTCGAGGCCCATGCCGAGGAACTGCGTCGAGGTGGGCACGTCGGCTTCGACCTGGGCGCCGGACCAGTTCTCCTCGGTGCGGACGAGCACGCCACCCTTGACCTCGGTGAAGTTCCAGACGTGGATCCCGTTGTCGATGCGGAGGCCCTCGCCGATCGCGGGCCCGCTCCAGCGGAGGCACTCGCCGCGCTGGATCTGGTGGACCGTCGAGGTGATCGACAGCGTGGTGGCGGGGGTCGTGGCCGTGGCGGGCACCGGGGTGGTCCAGCGGAACCGCGAGTTCTTCCGGAGTGGGCCCCGGTCCAGGCGTTTGCTGCTCTGCACCGGCTCCTGCCAGGACGGCCAGCTTTCGACGTCGGTCTGCAGGCGCCAGATCTTGCTCAGGGGAGCGTTGATCAGGGTCTCGGTCCGGTAGTGGATCGGGGCCTTCGCGTCGATGGTCTTGCCCTGGCAGGACAGCGGTGCCGGCGCGGACGTGGCGGTGGCGGCCTGGGCGGGCGTCACGGCGCCACCCAGCAGGCCGAGGGCCAGCGGGAGGGCGAGCGCGGCGGCTCGGGCGGCGGTGCGGCGGCGGGGCTTGGTGTCCGTCATGATCTTGCTCCTTGGTTAGCGCTGCTTGCGATAGTTAGAAGCTATAACCGCGATCGAGTGAGTGTCAATAGGGAAAGTGATAACCTCTAACCAGAGTCCGGAAGGAGTTGTCGATGGACACGGACAGGAAGACCTCGCGTGAGCGTTACCGGGCTCAGGTGTGCGGGGAGATCAAGCGGTACGCGTGGGAACAGCTGGCCACGACGGGGGTGTCCGCGTTGTCCCTCAATGCGATCGCCAAGCATGTGGGCATGAGCGGCCCCGCGCTGTACCGGTACTTCCCCAGTCGGGACGACCTGATCACGGACCTCATCCGCGACGCCTACCGGAGCCTCGCGGATGTCGTGTGCGCCGCCAGGGCGGATGGCGTGGCCGCGGTCGGTCACGCCATCAGGGACTGGGCGCTGGCGGATCCGCAGCGCTACCTGTTCCTCTACGGCACGCCCATCCCCGGCTACCGCGCGCCGGACGACACGACCCGGATCTCGAACGAGATCATGGCGGTGCTCTTGGAGGTCCACGCCGCTCTTCCGGACAGCGGGCCCGCCACGCCGTTCGAGGCGCATCTCGACGATCATCGGGACTGGGCGGGCGGGCTGCCGGTCTCTTCCGCGGTCCTGAGCCGGGCCGTGACGTTCTGGACGCGGCTCCACGGCGTCCTGTCCCTTGAACTGGCCGGGCACTTCGCCGGCATGGGGTTCGATCCCGCCGTGCTGTTCGCCGCCGAACTGGGCGCCCTGCCGGCCGGCGCGCGTCCGTCGGTCGCAAGTCCGTGAAGGCCCCCTTCACGCGGCTGAGCCGAGGGAAGGGGGCCTTCACGCGCATCCGGTGTGACTGCTGGTGCGTTCGAGGCGAGCGTGGCGATCGTCGGGGCTGTGAAGGCCTCCTTTCCTGCTTTGAAGGTAGTGAAGGAGGCCTTCACGGCCTTCGGCTGCGTTGCGAACGCTTCTTCCGCAACGTTGAAGGTTGTGAAAGCCACTTTCACAACATTCCAAGCAGGGTATGCCGGCGAGCGAACAAGACCCCTTTGCCTTTCCGCCCGGATGGAACCCGAATCGCCACTCGCGACCACCTGGACCACTCGCAGCGCTGGTATTACTCCACAAAGGACGGTTCCCGCTGAGTGGGGCATAGTGTTGTACTTTCCCGCTGTACGAAGGTTTTCCGGTGATCGCTGTGCTAGCTTCCGGGAATGCGCGGAGGATGCAGAGTCCCCTTCAGTCGTACGCTCGCCGTGATCGCGTCGCTGCTCTTGGCCTCGCTGATCGGCCCCGGCGCCGTCGCGAACGCGGCCCCGTCGAGGCATGGCTGCGAATGCGCCACCCCGTCGATCGACCGACTGCAGCAGTGGCTCGCCTCCGGTGAGGGCACCACGGTCCCGGCGACCGGCAGCCTGCTCGTCCGCGAGCGCGGCGGCTACGCGGCCAAGGTGACCTTCCTCAACGCGGAATGGCACGTGGTCGTCGTCTGGCTGGGGAATCAGTTCGAGGCGCAGGCCGATCTCTCGAAATCCGCCGGTTTCTGGATGACCTACAGCGCGACCGACGACCTCTACGTCCAGCTTCGCCCGGCATCGCACTGGAGCGGCGGCGACAAGTGGCTGACCAAGGTGCCGTCGACAGACGGGAAAATGGTCAAGAAGTTCTTCAGCTTCGCCCCCGGCGCGTGGACGACGCTGCCCGAGCTGGGCAAGCCGAACTACTCCTTCGCCTCGGCGCTGACCGAAGCGCGAGGCCTCGTCTTCGTCGGCAAGACCCCCAACAAGATCGACTTCCGCGGCCTCGCGATCGAGGGCTACCGGCCGCCCTGTCTCTGAACACTTCTCGGTATTTCACCTGTCCGGAGCGACCGTGATCGCACACCGTGCCCGATTTGTCCTGTACGGTGAACTTTCAGCCGCCTCCGTACGACCGATCCAAGGAGTACCCCTGATGAGCCTGTTCGACTCGCTGAAGGAAAAGGCCGCCGAACTGCTGGGCGGTGCGGGCGACAAGGTCAGCGAACTGACCGGTGTCGACCTTTCCGGCGCCGCCGACCAGGTCACCCAGTCGGCGGGCGACCTTGCCGAGACCGGACAGGGTCTCGCCGAAAACGCCACCGCCGCGGGCCAGGGTGCCGTCGACTCGGCCACCGCGGCCGGTCAGGGCGCCGTCGACTCGGCCGGTGCCTTCGGTGACGCCGCCACCGGGCTGGCCGGCGGTGTGATCGACCCGAACGCCCGGGGCTGACCGCCCCCGGAATCCCCCGGTATCCGCGGATACCGGGGGATTCCGTCATTTCCGGCTGATGTGATCCGCGGCACCTCGCGCTCCAGGCCGCTGGGATGCCGGTCCGCCGGGCGCGGTGCCATTCCGGCCGCGGACGAGCGGTGTCGGAGCAGGCCGGCCCGGATACTCCGGTGGGACGACGTCCGGATTTCGGCATGACGATCTTCCTTTTTCCTTGTCCCGCAAGGGGATCCTCGCCGGACAGGGGAAGAGGTCAACGGTTGTGGTAACCCGGTCGCCGCCGGGAATCTCGGTCCGTGATCGTCAAACGACTGAGGCCGATCGGCCTGTGCGCCGCGCTCACCCTGCCCGCGCTCGTCCTGCGGCTCTCCGGTGCCGAGCCGGGCGCGGTGGCCGGACTGCTGCTGTTCGGCCTGGCCGTCGTCGCGGCGTCGTTCCTGCTCGCCTGGGCCGCGGAAGCCGCGCAGGTCGACATCTCCGGCGGGCTCGCGATCGCCGTGCTCGCCGTCATCGCGGTGCTTCCCGAGTACGCGGTGGACCTGTATTTCGCCTACACGGCGGGCTCGAATCCCGAGTACGTCGCCTATGCCGCGGCGAACATGACCGGCTCCAACCGGTTGCTGCTCGGCCTCGGCTGGTCGACCGTCGTGCTGATCGGCCTCGCCGTCGCGAAGAAACGCAGCGGTGCCACGGTCCGGGAGCTGGTCCTCGATGCGCCGTACCGGATCGAACTCGGATTCCTCGCGATCGCCTCGATCGTCGCGTTCGTCATCCCCGGGACCGGGCAGATCTCGCTGGTCCTTGGCTTCGCGCTGCTCGGGTTCTTCGTGTTCTACCTCTGGAAGGTCTCCCGTGCCGAGCCCGGTGAACCCGAGCTGGTCGGCCCGGCCGCCACCCTCGGCGCGTTGGCCAAGCGGCCGCGCCGGATCCTGGTGACCACGCTATTCGGCTTCGCGGCGGTGGTGATCCTCGCCAGTGCGGAACCGTTCGCGCACAACCTGATCGCCGTCGGGACGGAACTGGGCATCGACCGGTTCCTGCTTGTGCAATGGCTCGCGCCGCTGGCGTCGGAGGCACCCGAGTTCATCGTGGCGATCCTGTTCGCGCTCCGGGGCAAGGGAGACGCGGCGATCGGCACCCTGCTTTCCAGCAAGGTCAATCAATGGACGCTGCTCGTCGGCAGCCTGCCGATCGCCTACCTGCTCGGCGGCGGGGGAACGGCGCTGCGGCTGGACGCCCGGCAGATCGAGGAATTCCTCCTCACCGCGACCCAGACGGTGCTCGGTGTCGCCGCCCTGCTCGCGTTGCGGTTCCCGCGCTGGGCGTCGTGGACCCTGCTCGGCCTGTTCGCGGTGCAGTTCGCGCTACCCGGCCAGACCGCGCGCTACGTCCTGTGCGGCGTCTACGCGGTCATCGCGTTCGCCGCCCTGATCCACAATCGACGGCATATCCTGCCGACCCTGGCCGCCCCGTTCCGCCGGGCACCGTATGCCTCCGGGAGTAGTCGGCAGGAGCGGATTTCGGCCTGAGGACAGAGGTTTCCGCGAGTCTCCGCGCTTAGCGTCCAGGGATGACCAAGCGAAGGAAAGCACTCGCCGCGAGCATCGCGATCGCGCTCCTGACCGGCGCCGGACAACCGGTCGCGGCTTCTCCGGCACAACGGATCGACTGGCACGACTGCCGGACCGCGCCGGACGACGAGACGGGGCAACGGCTCGCGGCGGCCGGGGCGACCTGTGGTGAGGTCACCGTTCCGCTGGACCACGCCGATCCGGGTGGCAGGACCCTCTCGGTGGCGGTCGCGCGCCGTGCCGCGACCGACCCCGCGCGACGCCTGGGCACTTTGGTGGTCAACACCGGCGGTCCCGGCCCGTCCCGTGACGGCGTGGCCCTCTTGACGCAAGGACTGCCACCGGAAGTCCCGTCCGGAGCGCCGTCGCTCGCCGCGCGGTACGACCTGGTCGGGATCGATCCGCGGTTCTTCGGGCTCAGCGCGCCCCTGGAATGCGGCTGGCCGACCGGGCAGTACCTGCGGAGCGCCCAGCTGGCGAGCCCGGACCGGGCCTCTTTCGAACGCGGAGTGGCGGTCGCGCGGGAGCTCGCCGCGAAGTGTGCCGACCGTGGCGACCTCCTCACGCACGCGTCCACCCGCGACATCGCGCGTGATCTCGACCTGGTCCGAGCCGCCCTTCGGGAAGCGAAGATCTCTTACCTGGGCTGGTCTTTCGGCAGCCATCTCGGCGCGGTCTACCGGCGGCTCTTCCCCCAGCGCGTCGAACGGATGGTGCTCGACAGCGCCGCCGCCCCCGGGGCCGCCGGTCCCGCGCTCACCCGGGAAACCGCGCCGGCGGACGCCGCGGCCTTACGCGACTGGGCACGGTGGGCCGCCCGCCGGGACGGGCGCTATCGCCTCGGCGCCACCGCCGACGACGTTCTGGCCACGGTGGACCGGATCGCCCGCGCCGCCGGCCGCGAACCCTTGCGCGTCGGCGCTCACCGGATCGACGCGGCGATGATCCCCGGGTTGCTGCTCACCGTCGACGACAGCGACGCGTTCTACGCGGAGTTCAGCTCCCAGGTCGTCGTGCTGCGCGACGCCGCCCGCGGCCTCGCCGTCACGCCGACACCCACGCAGGAGTGGAAACTCGCCCTGTACACCGATCCGGACGTGGAGCCGTCGTTCGGGTTCAGCGCCACGGTCGCGAACCAGTGCGCGGACCGCGCCGCGTCCCGCGATCCCGAAAGCTACTACCGGGACATCCAGGCGCACCGGGCCGCCGAGCCGCTGTTCGGCCCGCTGGCGCGGGACATCACGCCTTGCGCGTTCTGGCCGGTCGAGCCCGCGGAAGCGCCCGTACCGATCGGCGACGACCGTCCCGCGTTGCTCGTGGGCGCCTCGGGGGATCCGGTCACGCCGTACGCCGGGCAACTGGCGCTGCGCCGTGCCTTGACGGGATCGCGCATGGTCACGCTGGAGGGAGCCTTCCGGCACGGGGTCTATCTCTTCGACACGACGTCTTGCGTGACCGGAGCCGTCGAGTCGTACTTGCTCGGCGGTGCCCTGCCCCGAACCGACGTCACCTGCTCCCGTCACCGCTCGCCGGGCCGGACCACTCCCGCTTCGTAGGCCAGGACCACGGCCTGCACGCGGTCTCGCACCCGCAGTTTGGCCAGGATGTTGCCCACGTGGGTCTTCACCGTTCCCGGCGCGACCACCAGCCGCTCGGCGATCTCGGCGTTGGACCAGCCGCGGGCCATCCCGGCCAGCACCTCCCGCTCGCGCCCGGTCAGCGTCGCCGCCGACCGGGCCGCGCCGGGGTCGAGCGGCGGCGCCAGCCGGTCCAGCAGCCGGCGGGTGGTGGTGGGGGCGATGACCGAGTCCCCGGCGTGCACCGTCCTGATCCCGGCCAGCAGTTCCTCCGGGGTGGCGTCCTTGAGCAGGAAACCGCTCGCCCCGGCCCGGATCGCGGCCAGCGCGTGCTCGTCGAGGTCGTACGTCGTGAGCATGAGGACCTTCGGCGCGCCGGGCAGGGCGAGCACCCGTCGCGTGGCCTCGATACCGTCGAGTACCGGCATCCGGACGTCCATCAGCACCAGGTCGGGGTTCAGGCGCCGGGTGTGCTCCAGCGCGGCGAGACCGTCGCCCGCCTCGCCGACCACGGTCAGGTCGTCCTGCGACTCGATGACCATCCGGAAGCCCGCCCGGACCAGCGCCTGGTCGTCGGCCAGCAGGACACGGACCGGCGCGGTCATGCCGGTCCGTCCCGCAGGACGCCGAGCACCCGCCGGAGGTCGCTCAGTGCCTGCCGGGCGCATTCCGCGATCGTGACCAGCGCCGACCGTCCGGCCTCGGGCGAGGTCGCGTACCGGCCACCGTCGGCCTGCGCGATCACCACCGCGAGGGAATGGGCGACGATGTCGTGCATCTCGTGGGCGATGCGGGCCCGTTCCGCGAGGACGGCGAGCCTCGCCTCCTGTGCGCGATGGGAGAGCCGGACCCGGCGCAACGTCCCGGTGGCCCAGGCGGCCACCACCGTGCTCGCCAGGAAGGCACCGACGAGCAGATGCGCGGTCGCGGACGACGGCAGCATCGGCCAGCTGAGCCCGCCCAGCACGGAACCGGCGAGGCCGGCCCCGAGCGCGGCGCCGCCCGCCGGTCGCGGTCCGTAGGCCGCCGCGGCGTGCACCGCCAGCGGTACGGCGAGGTCGGCGGGCAGCGCTCCCACGTCGTCCCGGATCGCGAGCCACTGGACGCCCGCGGCCCCCAGCACCAAGGCCGCGCACACCGCGGGGTGACTTCGCCGCAAGGCCAACGGGAGCGAAAGGAGCAGGGAGAACAGGAAATAAGCCGCTTCCGCCAGGACGAAGAGTCCGAAAAGGACACAGGAGGCCGCGAGCAGCAGCGCGATCAGGGCGTCGACGAGCGACCCGTGTCCGCGCAGCCAGGAATCGAGTCTTTCACCGAGCACGCCGTCACCCTAGGGCGGCGGGCACCGTCGTCACCTCGCCATATGGGCTGAAACCGGCTACACCCGCCGGGCTAGCCCGAATGGAGCAAGAAAGGCGAAGGCGTGGCGTCGGAAATCCCGTGTCCCGGCAACTCTTGTCACGCTAATCTGGCGGAAACGACTTCATCTGCGGGGGAGCGGACATGGTCGGAATCTGGATAGCGCTCGGGGTCCTGCTGCTGGTGATCGGCATCGCCGTGCTCACCGACCTGCGCGACCGGGGGCGAGGCGGGACCCGCAAGTTCATGCTGCCGGGCTGGTCTTCCCGGCGTGCCGATTACACCGAGAACGATCTCGTGCACGGGCGCTGGGTGGAGAAGTCGCCGCGTGAGCAGGACGAAGAACTCCAGCGCAGGTACAAGTCTGGCGACGACTGACCTCTCGGGACATCGGCCGCGACGTCGACCTCGGCGACTGGAACCGAAGCATCGACATGATCCGTTTCTGAGCAAGAGGTGCAGTGATGCGAGACCTTGACGAGTTCGAAGACGGTTTGATCGAACGGTTCCGGAACCACCCGGCGCTGCGCGGCGTCACCGAGCTCTCGCCGGAGGGCCTGTGGGACGTCCTGCTGCAGCGCCGCTTCCTGTCGCTGGCCTTCACCATGGCGTACGACCTGGCGATCGACCTGCTCACCGACGAACAGTCCGTCAGGATCGCCCGTGTCATCGTCCGGGAGGAGTACCCGGACAACTCGTCGCCCGGCGGCACGCCTTCGCACCGAGAGGACCTGATGGCGGACATCCTCGCCCTCGGCGTCCCGCGCGAAACGCTGGTGCGGTCCCGGCGGTCGCTGGCCACGACGGCCTGCCTCGACACCACGATGGAGCTGATCTCCTCGGCGGGCGACTCGAAGCACGCCGACGTCGAACTGCTGACGATCCTGCGGTTCTGGGGCGAGGTACTGGTCTCCGTGGAGTACGGCGAGCTGTGGCGCCGGATCGGCCCGGTGCTCGGCGACAAGTCCGTCTTCTACTACCCGCACCACGTGCACGACGCGAAGTCGCGGCCGCTGGCCGCCGCGTCCCCGCTGTCGCTCACGCATTCCGACCAGCTCGGGCTGCGTCTCGTGCAGCTGATCGACTCGGACGAGGCGCGGGACCGGTTCCGTGAGACCGAGAAGGCCGTGGTCGCGGTGAAGTCGGCTTTCTACGACCAGTTCTAGGGCGCCGGTACCGAGTGGGTCGGGGTGGTCGTGAGTGGTAAGTGACGTTAGAACGACACTTACCACTCACGACGGTCACTCGCCGACGAGGCCGGAGAACCGGCCCAGCGTCTCCTCGCGTCCCAGCGCCTGGGTGATCGAGTGCAGGTCCGGGCTCCGGGTCGAGCCCGTGATCGCGATCCGGATGATCTGCGAGGCCTCGCGGATGGACCCCGGGAAGCCCTCGGGGTTCTTCTTGAACTCCTTGGCGTTCTTCGCGAAACCGTGCTTCGCGGCGACTTCGCGGATCTGCTGGAACCACTCCTGGCCGTCGTCGAGCTGCTGGTAGTTCCCGACGAAGTCGCGCGCGACGGCCTGGACGACCTCGCGGTCGACACCGAGTGCGGCGATCCGCTCGTCGTCGGGGCCGGCGACGGCGGCGTGCAGCTGCGGGAAGAAGAAGCCGTAGACGGCGCGGAACTCGCTCCACTTCTTCAGGTCCTTGCGCGGGTTCTCGGCACCGTCGCGTTCGACGGCGAGCGCACGCAGCGCGAGGTCCGGCTCGGCGTCGAGGACGGCGAGCAGCGCGGGGTCGAAACGCTCCGCCCAGGTGCGAACCTCGGCGAGGATCTCGGCGCCGGACAGCGTGGCGATGTGGTCGGCCGAGATGTCGTCGAGTTTGACGAGGTCGACCAGCGGGCCGGCGACCCCGCATTCGTCCAGGTTGATCGGCTCGGCGAGGGCCTGGTCGAGCGGCAGCTCCGCGAGCCGCCCGTTGGCGAGGCCGCGCAGGTAGTAGAGGACGGCCTTGGTCGGGTAGCCGGACTCGATGTAGAAGTCGACGCTCGCTTCCGGGTCCTTGCGCTTCGACAGCTTGCGCTTGCTGCCGCCCTCCTGCTTCATCAGCGGCGCGATGTGCGCGTAGGTGATCGGGTCGAAGGCGAGCGCCTCGAACAGCTGCTGGTGCACCGGCACCGAAGAGATCCACTCGTCGCCGCGGATCACCAGGTTGACGCGCATGAGGTGATCGTCGACGGCGTGCGCGAAGTGGTAGGTCGGCAGCCGCGGGCTCTGGTCGGAGCTCTTGAGGATGACGACGTCGTTGCGGTTGGCTTCGGCCTCCAGCGGGCCACGGATGGCGTCGGTGAACCGGGCGCGGGCGCCGGTGTCGTCCGGGGCGCGGAACCGCACGACGTAGGGGGCATCGGCGTCGAGCTTGGCCTGGACGTCCGCCGGGTCGGCGTCGCGCCAGATGGCCCACGAGCCGTAGTAGCCGGTCGGCAGCTTCGTCGCCTGCTGACGGGCGGTGATCGCCGCCAGTTCGTCCTTGGTGGCGAAGTCGAGGTACGCGCGGCCGAGGCGGAGCAGGTGGCGGACGTAGGTCAGGTAGATCTGCTCGCGCTCGGACTGCTGGTACGGGCCGTAGTCGCCGCCGCGGTGGATGTCCTCGTCGGCGGCGAGGCCGAAGTAGGCGAAGCCGCGCTCGAACTGGTCGATGGCGCCTTCGACCTCGCGGGACCGGTCGGTGTCCTCGACCCGGACGAGGTAGCGGCCGCCGCTGCGGCGGGCGACGTCCTGGTCGATCGTGGCGACGTAGACGCCGCCGATGTGGACGAACCCGGTCGGCGAGGGGCCGAAACGGGTGACCTTGGCGCCCTCGGGCAGCTCGCGGGCGGGGTAACGCTGTTCCCAGTGCTCGGGCTCGGGCAGGTCGGCGGGGAAGAGGGCGTCGATGACTGCTCGGTCCAGCATGGCGGTTCAGATCTCCCGGCGTCGTGGTGCATGGCGTTTTTCGCCACCGAAGAGACTAACCCGTCCGGCTTCCCGGGCTGGTGAGGGTGGGTCCTGAAGCGGCGGGAAGCCGAATCGAGACGTGCGTTTCCGTCGGTGGGTGCCGGTAAAATGGGTCTTGCCGGATATTCGGGGAGGAAATCGGTGACCACCGATAGTTCGCTTCGTGAAGAACCCCAGCTCACCATCAGACCCAAGCCCTCGGCGTTTTTCCTGCGCCGTCGTTTTCTCCGCTCTTTCGGGCCCGCGCTCGCCCTGGCTGTGAGCGGGCTGGTCGTCCTGCTCCTGACCGGGACGATCGTGGTGCCCTTCCAGCAGACGCTCGTCCTGCGCGGCAAGATGGGCTCCAAATCTGATCTCTTCGAGGACGCGAAAGTCCAGGAGATCCTGATGCGCCACCATATCCGCGTTCTCGTGACCAGGGCGGGCTCCCGCGACGTGGCCACTCACGACCTCAGTCAGTACGACTTCGTCTTCATGTCAGGAGAGCCCGCCGCGAGCCTTGTCCGGCGGTCGAGGGCGAACGAGTGGACGGGCAGCGCGCGGCAGCCGTTCACCAGCCCGATCGTCCTCGCCACCTATCGTCGCTACGCGGAAACGCTGGTGCGCAAGCAGATCGCCTCGAAACCGGCGGGACAGCCGGATTCGCTGTACTACACGCTGGACACCGGGAAGTTCATCGAAACCATGCGGCTGGGGCAGACCTGGGACTCGCTGGGCGTCCGGGAGTTCGGCGCGCCGAACGGGAACCGAGTGCTGGCCCAGACGTCGAACGTCTGTGATTCCAATTCGGGCGCGACGTACCTGATCCTGCTGGCGTTCCTGGAGAACGGCCGTCAGGTGCCGGTCGTCGATCCGCGGACGGCGGGCCCACCGGATCTTTCGGGCGCGAGAGCGCTGGCCAACCGGATCAAACCGCTCGTGGCCGCGCAGGGTTTCCCGTCCGCCGACCTGTCCGAGTCCTACGCGAACCTCGCCGAGGGCGACAAGCCGATCGTCGTCATCTACGAGCATCAGTACCTCGCCATGCAACTGCGGGCCAAGGCGCAGAGCGGACAGCCGGACCTCGACCGCGTCCTGCTGTACCCGAAGGACAACATTCTGACAAAACCCCAGTTCCTGGCGCTGAAACCGGAAGCGGAACGGCTCGGTGAGCTGATCACCTTCGATCCCGATCTGCAGCGCCGCGCGATGGAACTCGGGTTCGGCGTCGCGACGCCGGCGGGCAGCACGAAAAGCGCGCGGCTGTACGACTTCCTGCGCGAACAGGGTCTGACGGCGCCGGAGATCGCGGACAACGACAGCACCACGCCGTTGCCGGACAACCTCGTACTGGAAGAGATGATCAGGACCGTCGGGGACTGCCCGTGAAGCGGCTCCTCGCGGTCCTTTGCTGCCTGCTTCTGGTCACCGCCGCCTGCACGAGCGGCGGGGACAAGGTGAAACTCCGGGTGCTGGCCAGCTCCGAATTGGCGGACCTCGGGCCGATCCTCGACGACCTCCGCGAGGAAACGGGAATCGAACTGGAGATGGATTTCAAGGGAACCGTCAACGCGAGCACCGATCTCATCCCCGGCCGGGCCAAGCACGATCTCGCCTGGCTTTCCACCGACAAGTTCTTCGAGCTCGATTTCCGCGAGTTCGCGGACAAGGGTGAACGGCCACTCTCCACCAAGACGATGATGTCGCCGGTCGTCGTGGGGATCACCCCGGCCAAAGCGGCGGAACTGCGCCGTGGCAAACCGGGTGGCGAACTGTCCTGGGCGGACCTCGCCGACGCCGCCGCGAGCGGGTCGTTCCGGTTCGCCATGGCGGATCCGTTCAAGGCGGGCAGCGGGGTCACCTCGCTCATCGGGGTCGCGACGGCCGCCGCGGGCACCGGGGCGGCGCTGCGGCCGGAGGACGTGAAATGCGACAAGCTGCAGGGCTTCCGCGTCGGGCACACGATCACGGCGGACACGTCGGCCGCGGTGGCCGACCGGTTCGCCGAGCGGCAGGACGCCGACGCGATCATCGGCTACGAGTCGACGGTGCTTTCGCTGAACGCCGGCGGAAAGCTCAAGACGCCGCTGGAACTGGTGTACCCGCGCGACGGGATCGTTCAGGCGGAGTTCCCCCTCCTGCTGCTCGATCCGGCCAAGCGAGAGGTGTACGACAGGATCGTCTCCTGGGTCAAAAGCCCGGCGACACAGCAGAAACTGATGGAGAAGACGTTCCGGCGGCCGATCGCCGGCGGAGTCGGGCTCGACCCGAGGATGCCCGCCTCGATCGGGAACTCGCTGTACTTCCCGGACGGGCAGGCCGTCGTGGACAAACTGCTGGAGGACTACGCGGACCGGGCACCCGGCCGGGTGATCTTCGTGCTCGACTTCTCCGGCTCGATGAAAGGAGCGCGGATCGCCGCGCTCCGGGCGACGTTCGCCGGGCTGAGCGGCGGACCGGCCGGCGGGTTCGACCGCTTCTACCGCGGTGAGCGGCTCACGGTCCTCCGCTTCGGCGGAAAGATCCTGGGGGACAAGGAGTTCACCGTCAACGGTCCCCAGGATCTCGACGCGCTGCGGGCCTTCATCGCGGCCGACGACTTCGACGGCAACACGGCGGTCTGGGCGGCGCTCGGCGAGGCTTACGCGAAGGCAGGCGCCCATCGCCGGGCCGAACCCGATCGGACCGTCTCGATCGTGCTGATGACCGACGGCGAGAGCAACACCGGCCCCGGCGTCGACGAATTCCTGCGCGCGCCAAGGGAATTCGGCGTGCACACCTACACGATCCGGTTCGGTGAGGCGAATCCCGCCGAACTGGGCCGCGCGGCCGCGGCGACCGGAGGCCGCATGGTCGACGCGAACGCGACATCCCTGCTCGACGCCTTCAAGGAGATCCGTGGCTGCCGATAATCTGTGGTGGGAAGTCTGGGGAATGTGGCTCGCGGTCTGGCTGCTGACCGTCGTCGCCTTCCTCGTCGCGGTCGTCGTGTTCGTCCGGCACTGGCGCCGCGCGCGATCCGACGGCGATCAGGGGATGATCCGGGGGATCGGCTTCTACCTGCACACGAAATCCGTGATGGGTCTCTACCAGTTGCATCGCTACAACGAGGCGCTGGAACAGGAGGTGGAGAAACGGCGGAGCCGGGGCTGGCGGTTCTGGGGATCGGGTGGATTCGGCCCGCTGAAAGGGGAATCGGAGCGCACCGACACCGACGAGGAGTTCCGGCGGTACATCCGCAAGGCCGAACCGATCACCGTGATCGGCATCGTGACGAAGGTGCTGGAGAAGCACCACGACATCATCTACGTCGATCTGGCGAAGCAGGAACTGGTCAACAATCGGGCGCTGGTCAAGGAACTCGGCTGGTCCGACGGCCACGAGAGCACCCGCCAGCTCCAGACCCGGCTGCGTGGCGTCGAGGCGTTCGTCTCCGTGAAGGGCCTGTTCCGCAAACGCTCGCAGACCGAGGAGGAGACGGTTTTCTTCGCACCGTACGGAAATCCGGACGATCCGGCGCGGAGCAGGCGGATCCGGTTCACCTGCGTGACCAGCGATCTGCGGGACACCGCGCCCGCCGGCGCGTTCCGGGCGCGGTGCCTCGGCAAAGTCGAGGACTGGGACCCGGAAACCGGTGAACTCGTCGTCCATCCCATCGCCATCTTCAAGTAACCTTCCGGGCCGTCTGCTCCACTTGCGTCATACGATTGACGCGAGTGGAGCAGTCGAAAGCCACACGTCGTCCATGGTGCTTCGCACTGTCGGCCGGTAGGGGCGAACCTGCACGATTTCGGTATCCAACACCGCAGGATCGTCAGGGAGATTCCTTATGAAGACCGTCGTTTCCGACGATATCCGCCGTTTCTTCGCCGACTCCGGTGTCGACGTCACCGCGGCCGGGCAGACCGAGGTCGACGTCGTCATCGATCACTTCGACAACTGGAAGAACACGTCAAGCGGAGGCGCTTTCGGGTGCTTCACCGGCGCCTGCTGCCTGATGGCCTGAGTGTTCCGAGCAGAAGCAGCCGACGCCCTTCGCGATCCAATCCTGGCCCTCCCATTCGGGATGGCGTTCGATCATCAGCGCTTCGACCTCCGCCGCGATGGTCTCCTCGGAGACGGCCGAGTCGCGTCGCTTCCAGGTCTCGTCGCGCAGCAGTTCGAGGTACTCACGGACGTCGGTCAGGATCCGGCGTCCGGAGACGTCGCCGTGGCCAGGGACGACGAGGTCCGGTCCGGTGGCGGTCAGCCGGCGCAGGACTTCGATCCAGCGCAGTCCCGAGACGTCGGTGTCGTACGGCGGGAACCACGGGAAGATCGAGAACTGGCCCGCCTCGACCAGATCCCCGGTGAACAGCACGCCCGCGTCGGGCACGGTCACCACCTGGTCTCCCTTGCTGTGGGCGCGTCCGGTCGCCTCCAGCCAGACGACCCGTCCGCCGAGATCGAGGTCGTACGCGTCGTCGTAGATCTTGTCCGGAGCGATCAAGGTGACACCGTCGAGCGCGCGGGCGACCGGTGCCCCGAGACCGCGGAACATGCCGAGATAGCCGGGTCCTTTGTGGACCAGGTCCGCGGCCTGCGCGCGATTGACGAGATAGGTCGCCTCGTCCGCGAAGACCTGCGCGCCGAAAGCGTGCTCGGGGTGGAAATGCGTCGTGGTCAGGAACAGCTCGCGGCCGCGGGCGTATTCGGTCGCGAAGGCGAGCACCTTTTCGGCGTTGCCGGGGCCCAGTCCGGTATCGACGACGAGCACCGAGTGCTCGCCGCCGATGATCCCGATGTTGGGGACGAGCTCGACACCGCGATTCGGGATCACCACGAGGTCGCGGGCGATCTCGCGGGCCTGACCGGGGTCGACGGCGGGCTCGTGGGTCAGTGGTTCGAAAGGCATGACCCCACTGTCGCGCCGCTGTCGGCCCGCCGTCCAAGACCGATCTCCTCGGCCCGATACCGGCTGGGTATCATCGCTGGTGATGGAGCTTCGTTTGCTGCGCTACTTCGTGGCCGTCGCCGAGGAGAGGCACTTCGGCCGGGCCGCCGCGCGGCTGCACATGACCCAGCCGCCGCTGAGCCGCGCCATCCGGCAGCTGGAGAACGACCTGGGTGTCGTCCTGCTGCTCCGCTCGGCCGCCGGCGTCGAACCCACCGCGGCCGGAACCACCCTGTACGCCGAGGCCCGCACCCTGCTGGACCAGGCCGACCTCGCCCGCGCTCGCGTGACGGCGGCGGCGGGGCCCGCGACGCTCACCGTCGGCACTCTCGCAGATGGAGCGGGGGAGGCGGGCACCCGGCTGGCCGCGGAGTTCCGGCGACGGCATCCCGAGGTCGCGATCCGGTTCCGCGAGGCGGATTTCACCGATCCCACCACCGGCCTGCGCGCCGGGCTCGCCGACGTCGCGCTGACCCGGTCGCCGTTCGACGAGACCGGGATCAGCGTCCGCGTCCTGCGCTCCGACCCGGTCGGCCTCGTCCTGCGCACCGGAGACCCGCTCGCCGGCCGCGAGTCGCTCCGGCTGGCCGACGTCGCCGACCGGCCCTGGTTCCAGCTGCCGGAGGGGACGGACCCGCTGTGGCGCGCGTACTGGAACGGGGCCGCGCCCCTCGGCGAGCGGCCAGCCGGCCCGGTGGTCCGCACGGTCAGCGAATGTCTTCAGGCCGTCCTGTGGAACGGCTCGGCCGGGATCGCGCCCCTCGGGCACGCCCTTCCCGACGGGCTCACCTGGGTCCCCCTGACCGACATGCCGCCGAGCCCCCTGGTCGTCGCCTGGGTGACCGAACGGGAGAACCCGCTGATCCGCTCGTTCGCCCGGATCGCCGCCGACGGGGTGTAGAAGCGCCAGCTCCGGGGAATTACCCCCGCATGCCGGAATCACGTTCGGAACCTGAGGACGCGACCGTCGACGCGGTCGGAAAGCTGGTCGCCGCGCTCGAAACGGTCGAGCAGGCGCGAGGACACCTGTACGCCTTCCACCATCTGACGGGAAGCGCCGACTTCGCGCTCGACGAGGCCGCCGAGGCGCTCGCGAAAGCCGGGCATCCCGAGTGGGCCGAGCGGATCCGGACCGAGCTGATCGGGCTCAACGTGCTGCCGGAGCGGTGGACCTTCCAGCTGATCGAGGAATACGACGACGGTTATTACGCGGCCTTCCGCGGGATGACGCGGGACGTCACCGGTGACCTGACCGGGGGACGGCGGCATCTGCACGAGGAACGCATCAAGCGGCGACGGCGGACCGAGGGGCGGCCGGGACACGAGATGGGCGAGCCCTCCACCTGAGCTACTTGCACGGGTCGTGACCCCAGTTCATCAGGGAGTGACGCCAGGTCGTGTCCTCGACGTCGCCCGAAGGTCGCTGCGCGAGGTGACGGTGCACGTAGCCGACGACCTTGCGCATGTGCTTCTCGTCCGCTTCGGACAGGTCCGCCCTCTTCGCGCGCAGGATCGAGACGATCCGGCGGCCCGATTCGTGGCCGACCGACTCACCTCCGCTCTTGTGCTGCCCGGCCTGCCGGGATTCGTCGGTCTTCAGCCACTTCTCGAGTTCGCCCGCGGTCATGTTGACCGCTTCGCCGAACTCGGTGTGGACGTCCTTGTCGTCGTTCACATCTTCTCCAGGGCCTCGGGCTTGTGGACCGCTTCGCCGCCGCTCTTCTCGCTGCGGACCAGGTACTGCGGTTCCTCTTTGGACGCGCGTACGGTGCGGCCGCCCGCCTCGGTGTCCGAGGTGATCTTCCTCAGGACCTCACCTTCACCTCGCCCGCCGTGACTGTTCCAGCGGACCTTGTCACCTTTGCGGAATTCGTTCGTCATCGTCACTCCTCCTTCGGTGTCCTGCGTGGACGGTCCGACGCGGGCCAGACGTAGGGCAGGTCGTCAGGTACGTCGGGGAAACTCGGGCGGTAGTGCTCGGGCTGCTTGCGGACGAGGGCCGACTGATGGCTGCGATGAAAGCCGGCGTCGCCGAGCCACGGTGGAAGCTCCTTCGCGTCCTCGAGCTGGGCTTGGGTGCGGATCACGTCAAGCCCGGTGGTGCGGAGCAGGTCGAGCCGCAGCGTTTCGTGGCAGGTGTCCTGGCGGCCGGTTTCGCACCAGGCCTCGCAGATGTCGAAGCCGTACCGGACGAGGGCCTCTTCGTAACCCGCCCACATCGCCGCGGCCGGGTGATGACGCCAGCCGTAACCCGGCACCGTCAGTGCCCGCAGCACCTGGATCGTCTCTACGCGCTGTTTGCCGAGTCTCCGCTGGTCAAGGACGGAAGCGGAGGCTCGGAAGCCGGCGCACGGAAGAAACGTCTGCACACCGGCGGCTTCCCTCTCAGCGAGGGGTTAAACAGGGGGCAGGCGAACGTGCTGTACCGGGCGTGGCGCCGGCAGGAGGGCGTTGCGAAAGCCACTTTCGCAACCTTCAACGTTGTGAAAGTGGCTTTCGCAACACTGGAACGCCGGACAGCGCTGGGCCGACCCCCTCGCCCCAAAGCCCGCAGACGCGCGAGCCCCCACCTGAGGCTCAGAAGATCGACCAGCCGGTCAGGGTGGTGAACCGGTCGAGTGCCGCGACGCCCGCGACGGAGTTGCCTCGCGCGTCCAGGCAGGGGCTCCACACGCAGACCGCGCAGCGGCCCGGGACGATCGCGACGATGCCGCCGCCGACACCGCTTTTGCCGGGAAGCCCGACACGGTAGGCGAATTCGCCCGCCGCGTCGTAGGTGCCGCAGGTCAGCATGACCGCGTTGATCCGCTTGGCCGCGCTCAGGCCGAGCAGCCTGGTGCCGTCGTTGCGGACGCCGTGGCGGGCGAGGAACACCGCGGAGCGCGCGACGTCCGCGCAAGTCATCGCGATCGAGCACTGGCGCACGTACTGGTCGAGGACCGCGGGCACCGGATGGCGCATGTTCCGATAGGACGCCATGAAATACGCGAGCGCGCGGTTGCGGTCGGCGTTCTCCGCCTCCGACGTGGCGACCTCGGCGTCGATCCCGATGTCCGCGCGGCCGCTTTCGCCGCGGAAGAACCGCAGCAGCGTTTCCGCCGCGTCGCCGTGGTGCGCCAATTCGTCGGTCACCACGAGCGCGCCGGCGTTGATGAACGGATTGCGGGGGATCCCGTCCTCGTTCTCCAGCTGCACGAGCGAGTTGAACGGGTTGCCGGACGGCTCACGGCCCACCCGTGCCCACAGGCCGTCGCCGTGGGAGAGCGCGAGCGCCAGGGTGAAGACCTTCGACATGCTCTGGATGGAGAATGGCACCCGCCAGTCGCCGACCCCGTGCAAGCCACCGTCCACTTCGGCCACCGCCATGCCGAACCGCCGCGGCTCGACCCTGGCCAGGGCGGGGATGTAGTCCGCGACGGCGCCGCGGCCGATCTCCGGCGCGACGTCGTCGGCGATCCGGTCCAGCAGCGCTGCGAGGTCCACGGCCGTAGCGTAGGAGGCGGCTCGCGCGCGCGAAGATCGGGGTTCGCGCGTGAATTTGTCAAATCGAAAAGGGAAATTCCAGTAAAACCACTAGAGTGACGTCCCGCACACCTTAAGTCTTCCTTAGCACTGTTGGTGACCTGCCGCACACGCTCTAGCGTCTGGCAACCATGGATTCCTCGCTGCTCACCGAAAAAGGTGAAAGCTACTCAAAAGCACTGGGCAACCGCCAAGTGCAGATGATCGCCATCGGCGGCGCGATCGGCGTCGGGCTGTTCCTCGGTGCCGGTGGCAAGCTCCACCAGGTCGGGCCGTCGCTGGTCCTGTCGTACGCGCTCTGCGGTATCGCCGCGTACTTCGTGATGCGCGCCCTCGGTGAGCTCGTGCTGCACGAGCCGACTTCCGGCAGTTTCGTCACCTACGCCCGCAAGTTCATCGGGCCGTGGGCGGGCTTCGCCTCCGGCTGGATGTACTGGGTGAACTGGGCGATGACCGGTATCGCGGAGATCACCGCGGTGGCGATCTACGTGCACAAATGGCTGCCCGACGTTCCACAGTGGATCACCGCGCTGGTCGCCCTCGGCGTGCTGCTGGCGGTGAACCTGCTTTCGGTGAAGCTGTTCGGCGAGCTGGAATTCTGGTTCTCGGTGGTCAAGGTGCTGGCCATCGTGGTCTTCCTGGTCACCGCCCTCGGGCTGGTGCTCACCAGCGCCGACATCGGTGGCACCACGGCAGGCGTGCACAACCTGACCGCCCACAATGGATTCTTCCCGGCGGGTATCGGCATCGCCCTGATGACCCTGCAGGCGGTCATCTTCGCCTACTCGGCGATCGAGGTCGTCGGCATCGCCGCCGGTGAGACCAAGGACGCCCGCAAGGTGCTGCCGAAGGCGATCAACGGCGTGGTCTGGCGGATCGGCGTGTTCTACGTGGGCTCCGTGCTGCTGCTCGCGATGCTGCTGCCGTGGCCGTTCTACAACGGCGGCGAGAGCCCGTTCGTCACCGTCTTCACCCGCCTCGGAATCCCGGGTATCGGCGACGTGATGAACGCGGTCGTGCTCACTGCCGCGCTGTCGAGCTGCAACTCCGGCCTCTACTCGACCGGCCGCATCCTGCGTGCGCTGGCGGACAAGGGCGAGGCGCCGAGGTTCGTCGGCAAGATGAGCAGCCGTCACGTGCCCTACGGCGGCATCCTGTTCACCTCCGGCGCCTACGTGCTGGGCGTGGTGCTCAACTACCTGGTGCCGAAGGACGCCTTCGACATCGCGATCGCGATCGCCTCGCTCGGCGTGATCACGACCTGGGCGACGCTGATCTTCTGCCAGATGCGGCTGCGTCAGGCGGCGCTGCGCGGAGAGCTGGAACGGCCGTCCTACCGGATGCCGTGGGCGCCCTACAGCGGCTGGGCGACGCTGGGCTTCCTCGCGCTGGTCGTGGTCCTGATGGGCTTCTCCGACGGTGCGGAGAAGATCGCGTTCTACTCGATCCCGGTGCTGGTCGTGGTGCTGGCGGTCGGATGGCGGATCGTCGGGAAGCGGCAGCAGCGGCACGAGGTGGGCTGACCCTCACTCCGGATGTCATGAAAGGGCCGTTCCTGACGAAAAACGTCAGGAACGGCCCTTTCATGACACTCGCGCCGGGGAGCGGCGGTCAGCTCGAAGTCGGGAAGTTGAAACCAGAGGCCCCGGGTCCCGCACTGTGCGGCCACCGCGTCGTGACGACCTTCGCCCGCGTGTAGAACCGGACACCCGCCGGGCCGTGGATCGGGCTGTCCCCGATGAGCGAGTCCTTCCAGCCGCCGAAGGAGTAGTACGACATCGGCACCGGGATGGGCACGTTCACCCCGATCATGCCGACCTTCACCTCCCGCTGGAACCGCCGCGCCGCCTCTCCACTGCCGGTGAAGACGGCCGCCCCGTTGCCGTACGGGTTCGCGTTGATCAGCGCGATCGCCTCGTCCAAGGTGTCCACCCGCACGATCCCGAGCACCGGACCGAAGATCTCGTCGCGGTAGGCGGACATCCCGGTGGTCACGTTGTCCAAAAGGGACGGTCCGACGAAGAACCCGCCCTCGTGACCGGCGACGCGCAGCTCCCGGCCGTCGACCACCACGGTCGCGCCCTGCTCCGCGCCGAGGGCGACGGAGTCGATCACCCGCTGCCGTGCGGCCTCGGTGACGACGGGGCCCATGTCGTTGCCGGCGTCGTGACCGGGGCCGACCTTGATCTCGGCCGCCTTGCGCTTGAGGATCTCGATGAGCCCGTCGCCCGCCGAACCGACGGCGACGCCGATGGAGATCGCCATGCAGCGCTGCCCGGCGGAGCCGAACGCGGCCGCCGTGAGGTGGTTCGCGGCGTATTCGAGGTCGGCGTCGGGCAGGACGACGGCGTGGTTCTTGGCCCCGCCCAGCGCCTGCACGCGTTTGCCGGTGGCCGTCGCGCGTTCGTGGACGTACTTGGCGATGGGGGTCGACCCGACGAACGACACGGCGGAGACGCCGGGATGCTCCAGGATCGCGTCGACGGCGACCTTGTCCCCGTTGACCACGTTGAACACGCCGTCGGGAAGACCCGCTTCGGCGTACAGCTCGGCGACCAGCCGGGACGCGGACGGGACCCGCTCGCTGGGCTTGAGTACGAACGTGTTGCCGGTCGCGATGGCGATCGGGTGCATCCACAGCGGGACCATGATCGGGAAGTTGAACGGCGTGATCCCGGCGACGACGCCGAGCGGCTGCCGGAAGTCGTGCACGTCCACGTCCCGCGAGACCTGGTCGGAGAAGCCGCCTTTCAGCGCGTCGGCGATGCCGCAGGCGTACTCGACGATCTCGCGGCCGCGGACGATCTCGCCGCGCGCGTCGTCGAGCACCTTGCCGTGTTCGGAGGAGATGATCCGCGCGAGCTCGTCCTCGTGCTTCACCAGCAACTCGCGGAAGGCGAACATCACCCTGGTCCGCTGCGACAGCGACGAATCACCCCACGACTCGAACGCCTTGCCGGCGGCGGCCACCGCGGTGTCCACATCGGACGGTTCGGCGAGGAGCACCTCCGCACGCGCCTTTCCCGCGGCCGGGTCGTACACCGGGGCGGTGCGGGTGGAGCCCGCCGTGGTCGCGGTGCCGTTGATCCAGTGGTCGATGGTCTTCACGTGTTGCCCTCCACGGGTGTTCACAGCAGGCCGACGGCGGTGTCGACGGCCTTGGCGACGTCGCCGTCGTGCGGGTAGAGCAGGGACCGGCCGACCACGAGGCCTTGCACGGTCGGCAGTGCGAGCGCGCGCTGCCAGGCGGCGAACGCGGCGTCGGGATCCTTGACCTCGCCGCCCAGCAGGACGGCGGGCAGCGTCGAGGCGGCCAGCACCCGCTCCATGTCCTTCACCACCGGGAGTTTCAGCCAGGTGTGGGCCGACGAACGGCCGAGCGCGGAGGCGATGGTGATGGAGCGGATCACGGCCTCGGGGGAGAGGTCGTTGCGCAGGCGCCCGTCGACCCAGTCCGCGACGAACGGCTCGACCATCGCGATCAGTTTCCGGTCGGCGAGTTCGTTGACCGCCTTCGCGGTGTTCTCCAGGACGCTCGGTGTGGCCGGGTCGGCCAGGCAGATCCTGGTGAGCGTCTTGCCGCCGTCGAACCGCATCCGCTCGATCGTTTCGGCGTCGTAGCAGGCGAACCGATCGTCGATCTCGAAACTCGATCCCGCGAGGCCGGTGCGGTTCATCGAGCCGATGACGGTCTTGCCTTCGAGGGCGCCGAGGAGCAGCAGGTCGTCGATGACGTCCGGCGTCGCCAGCACCCCGGTGACCCCGGGCCGTTCCAGGGCGAGGCCGAGGCGGTCCAGCAGCTCGCCGCGGTCGGCCATCGCGAGCGGGTCGGCGCCGACACCGTTCGCGCCCCGCGCCGGATGGTCGGCCGCGATGATCATCGTGCGGCCCTTGTCGTTGAACGGCGATTTCGCCCGGACCCGGGTGGCCGCGGCCGCGGCGATGGCCTCCGGATCGCGCACCCTCGCGGCGACTATCCGGCGCACTGTGTCCGACACCTTCCGTACCTCCCGGCTCGCGTGGTCCTTCGACCATCGCAAGAGCCCGAAGACTTTGTCAAGACATATGGACATAAGGTCATAGTGGTCGGTCGCGGTAGGCTCCGCGCATGAAATCGTGGGCGCCCGGCGAGATCGTGGTGGATCCGAACGGCCCGGAGCCGCTGTACTCCCAGGTCGCCCGTCAGATCGGCGCCGCGATCGAAGACGGCAGGCTGCCGAACGGTGCCAGGCTGGACAACGAGCTGGATCTGGCCGCGTGCCTGCATCTGTCGCGCCCGACCATCCGTCAGGCGATCCAGTCACTGGTGAACCAGGGATTGCTCGTCCGCAAACGCGGTGTCGGCACGCAGGTCGTCCGCACCAAGGTCGCCCGCCCGCTGCGGCTGAGCAGCCTCTTCGACGACCTCAGCGAACTCGGGGACAGGCCGGAGTCCGTCGTCCTGATCAACCGGGTCGAGCCCGCGGACGACGAGGCGATCGAGCACCTCGAGACACCGGGCCTGACCCATGTCCGGCGGCTGAAGCGGGTGCGGTCGACCGGCGGCCAACCGCTGGCGATCATGAACAACTACCTGCCCGACGGCCTCATCGACCCCGCCGACGACGAGCTGCGGGACAAGGGGCTCTACCAGCTACTGCGCTCGGCGGGCGTCCGGTTGCACGCCGCGCAGCAGAACGTCGGCGCCCGGCAGGCGACCGAGGAGGACGCCGAACTGCTCGACGAGAAGCCCGGTGCGGCGCTGCTCACCATGCGGCGCACCACCTACGACGACTCCGGCAAGGTCGTGGAACACGGCTGGCACGTCTACCGGGCTTCGCGCTACTCCTTCAATCTCTCACTGACCAACAACGTCTGACGGTTCGCGTTCCAGGTCGTCCTCCAGCGCCGCGTACACCGAGGGACGGAACCGGCGCAGCCAGCCGGCGAGCGCGAGCCCGGCCAGCGCGACGATCAGGAGCAGCCACGGCAGCAGCGGGACGACGCCGTTGCTCGACCCGGCGAGCGTCGGGAAGTTGAGGATGGCCAGCGTCACGATGAGTCCGAGCCCCACGGCGCCGAGGCCGGGAGCGATCAGCGTCTTCACCACCCGGCGGTCCCGGGTCCGGCGGAAGTACACGAGGATCGCCACCGCCGCGAACAGCTGCAGGGTGAGGATGCCGAGGGTGCCGAAGCCGGTCATGCTCGCGGTGAGGTCGGCGACCGGGTCGAGCCCGGCGAGCCGGAACGCCAGCGCCACCACCGAACCGAAGGCCAGCTGGACGATCGAGGCGTAGCGCGGTGCCCCGTTGCGCGGATTGGTCTTCCCCAGCAGGCGCGGCAGCACGCCGACCCGTCCCAGCGCGTACAGATACCGGGTGGCCGAATTGTGCAGCGCGAGCAGCGCCGCGAACAGGCTGACCACCAGGAGCAGCAACATCACCTTGGTCAGCGGGCCGCCGAGGTACTCCTGCGCGACCGAGAGCACGAGATCCCCGCTCGACAGGTGCGCGGCGGCCACGTCCTGCGCCTGCTCGGCGCCGATCGCGCTGACCACGGCCCAGGTCGTGAACGCGGCGAACACCCCGATGAACCCGATGGCGATGTAGGTCGCGCGCGGGATCGTCCGCTTGGGGTCCTTCGCCTCCTCGCCGAACAACGCCGTCGCCTCGAATCCGATGAAAGCGTTGGCGGCGAACAACAACGCCAGGCCGCCTGCCCCCTGGAACATGACGGACGGGCTGAACGCGGCGAAGGAAAAGCCGTGCCGGAACAGCACGCTGAAGTCCATGATCAGCAGAATCGACACTTCGAGGATCAGCGAGACGCCCAGCACCTTCGCGCTGACCGCGATGCCGCGGCGGCTGAGCAGGAGGGCCAGCACGACCGAAAGCGCGCTCCAGAACAGCCAATCGAGCTTCAAGCCGAAGACGTCGTCGATCGCGGTGGAGGTGAAGAACCCGCTCGTCCCGATCGCGCCCGCCACGAAACAGTTGTAGCCGAGCATCGCGACGAAGCCGGCGACGAGTCCCGGTGTCCGGCCCAATCCCTTGACCACGAAGGCGTAGAAGCCGCCTGCGCTGGTGAGCACCCGCGACATCTGCGCGTAGCCGACCGCGAACAGCAGCAGCACGACCGTGGCCAGCAGGAACGCCGCGACCATGCCGCCGCCGTTGCCCACCGCGATGCCGATGGCCGCGATCACGATCATCCCGGTGAGGGGCGCGACCGCGGCGAGCACGAGGAACACGATGCCTGGCACGCCCAGGACATTCTTCGCGAGCGACGTGTCGTCTCGGCTCATGTGCGCTCCTCTTCTCAGGCTGGACGGCCAGTATGGGAGCGGCCGGGGGCACGGGCTTTGCCTTTGCGCGCTCGGTGCTTGTTCGCCCGCGCCTGGTCTTCGGTGCGAGGCCCGGTCGGTCCAGGGCCTTGTGAGTGGCAGGGATGGTTAGAGCGGTCAGCAGCACTCGCGAGGCCCTGGATGTTGCTCGTCGGGGTGCGCGATTCTGCGGCCTCTGCTGGAACGTGTTGTGAAAGCCACTTTCGCAACCTTGAAGGTTGCGAAAGTGGCTTTCACAACACTCTCGGAGGGCGCGCCCCCTTGCCGACCGCAGGCCTTCACGGACTTGGCACCCGACAAGACACCTTTGCCTTACCCCTCAATAACCGTCCTTATCGCTCGCGACTATCGCTTTCCTTCAGCTGGAATAGCGTATTCAGGTGTCGCATGAATATGTGATAGCACAGGTGTTCGAATCGATGTAATGTCGATTCCGTGGCCAATGACAGCGCATCCCAGACGACGCCCACCGAGTGGTGGCGTGTCGACACGGCTGTGTTGCATGCGCGCAAGCAGGAACTGGAAGTTCTCAAGCGTCAGTTGGATGCGGAGCAGAACGCGATCCTGGCGGAAATCAACCTTCGCGGGGTTCGCGGATGCAGTGGTCATTCGACGTTGGCGGCGATGATCTATGAGGACTTCCATGTGACTGAGAAGGAAGCCAAAGATCGAGCGGATCGGGTGTTGGCTTTGTATCCCGGCCCGTCCGTCGGTGGAGATCCTGCCCCGCCTTTAGCGCCTTTGACTGCTGGGGCAGCTGCAGAGGGTGCGATCGGTGGTTCGCAGATCGACGCCATCATCCGCACTCTCGCCCGGATCCCGTCTTGGGTGCCGGAGGAGAAGGTTCGGGGCGGGGAGAAGATCCTGGTCGGCCTGGCTCGTCACGCCGGGCCGCGTGCTATCGCCCGGGCCGGGCGACGCCTGCTGGACAAGCTCGATCCCGACGGGAAAGAGCCCCGCAATGAGGATCCCAAAGATGTCCGTCCGGAACTGCGGTTCGTCAAGCACCGCGACGGGACCTTGGGTTTGAAGGGCACGCTGGATCTGGAAACGTATGCGCGGTTGAAGTCTGATCTGGATCCGATGGCCAAGCCGCATAAGGCGATCGACGGTGTCCGGGACTCTCGCACGCAGGATGAGCGCTACGGGGATGCCTTCACCGACTACGTCCGGCTCAAGACGACCAGCCGGAACTTGCCTGGCCAAGCCGGGGAAGCCACCCACATCCTGGTCACCATGTCCTACGAGGACCTGATCAACGACCTCGGCGAAGCACACCTGGACCTGGTGGGTCCGATCAGCGCGACCGACGCCCGGATCCTGGCCTGCGATGCCCGCGTGCGCCCGGGTGTTCTCGGTACCGCGGGCGAACCTCTCGACATCGGCCGGTCGAAACGCACCGTTTCACTGGCCCAGAAGTACGCACTCACGATCCGCGACGGTGGCTGCGCGTTCCCAGGCTGCGATATGCCGGTACCGCGTTGTACGGCACACCACATTGTTTTCTGGCGGCACCATGGCGAAACGAAAATCGACAACCTGGTGCTGCTCTGCACCAAGCACCACCGGCTGATCCACCACAGCGAGTGGAAAGTCCAGATCGCCCAGGACGGCCTGCCGGAGTTCATCGCCCCCGCCTACCTCGACCCCACGGGAGAACCGAGGCGCAACACGATGCACCTCAGGACATAGGCCGACGTCGGGGAAACCGGGGTGCGATAGTCGAGGTCAGCCGATTCTCCGGTCAATCGTCTCGGTGGACAGCTGCTGCCATGACTCGGTCCATCGCTTCAGCGTGCTTGCCGGCGGCTGGGCCGTCGTTCGCAGGTTTCGCTGCGGGTGGAAATGGACGATGGTCCCGGTCGTGCCGTCGTCGGCGATCGGGGTCAGGTCGGTGACCGGGAGTCCGTGTTCGTAGCGTTGGGTCCACGAGCCGTTGTGGCGCCGGTTCGTATGCACGAGCCATTCGCTCAACGCCGCGACGACGGACATCGTCCGCAGGCGTTGCTCTCGGCTTCCTCGGCCGCCACCTCGGATTCACTCATCCGGTAATTATCGCTTCTAGAGCTGCGGTGGTCAGTTCGCGTACTGGCCTCTCACGACCGTGGCTCAGGGAACGAAGGCCACCCGTGCGGCTTGTCCAGGATCTCGATGGTCGCCTGGTCGACCAGGAAATACTGCCCGCCGTCCTCACGCGGGTTCGTGTAGGCCGCGGTCGCGACCAGGCGCTCGAAGTCCGCCATCACCGCGATGGGATAGCCGCCGTCGAAGACCTCGCCGTGCGCGGCGGTCGCGACGGTCCCGGTTTCGTACCAGGTCACGAAGTACTGGGCGGGACCGACGGCGAACACGCGCAACGTCTTCTCCTTCTGTCGGACGCCGGTGAAATCGCCGGACACGCCGGTCCAGATCATCGTCGTCCGATCCGCGTAGTGCTGCTCCAGCACGTTCCCCGAGCCGTAGTGGAAGTTCGCCCGCAGCCCGACGAGATCGGTGGTGAGCTGGTGGGTGCCGGTCACGGGGAAGAAGCGGACGTCGAGTTCCACGGGCTGAAACCTCCGGAAGGATCGCTGTTTCCGAAGGTTTAGCACCGCGAACCTCCCGAATCGTTGTCCGGCGAGGCACCCCTCTTGTCGGTGAACGCGAGGCTCAGCCGAACATGCCGGGCCGGTAGTCGCCGGCCGGGGTCCCCGCGATGACGTTCAGCCGGTTGTAGGCGTTGATCGTGGCCACCAGGGAGATCAGGGCGCCGATCTCCTCGTCGTTGTAGTGCTTGCGCACCTGTGCCCAGGTCTCCTCGCTGACACCGGCGTGCGCGTCGGCGATGCGGGTGCCCTCCTCGGTGAGCGCCAGTGCCGCGCGCTCCGCCTCGGTGAACACGTTCGCTTCCCGCCAGGCGGCGACGAGGTTGAGCCGCACCGAGGTCTCACCGGCGTGCGCGGCGTCCTTGCTGTGCATGTCGGTGCAGAAGCCGCAGCCGTTGATCTGGCTGGCCCGCAGCTTCACCAGTTCCTGTGTCGCGTGCGGCAGCGAGGACTCCTCGATCGGACGGCTCGCGGCGCCGAGGCGCTTGACGAACTTGACGGCGACCTCGTTCTCGAACAGGTTGAATCGCGCTTCCATGATCTTTCCTCTCCGTCGGTTTCTGCACACATGACGACTGGGACGGAGAGGTTGTGACAGCTTTCGAAGTGACGCCAGTCACTCGTGAAGGACGTCCGCGAGGAGTTCGGCGCCGTCGACGACGCGGGGGCCCGGACGGTTGAAGTAGGCCGGGCCATCCAGAATGCGCACGGCCGGGAGGTCGTCCCAACCGGGCAGCCCGGTCAGCAGAGGGAGGCCGCCGGCGGCTTCGATCTGCTCCGGGACCCAGTGCCCGGCAGGCCAGAGCGGATCGAGCCATTCGATGGCCGCGACGCGCGATCGGGGACGTCCAGTACCTCGCCGAGCGTGGTCAGGCAGGCGAAGACGTCATTGAGGGCGTACAGGCCCGACCCGCGGTGCTCGCCGCCGACGGCCGCCGAGATCTCCCGGCTCGACAGCACGTCGTGGTCGATCGCGCTGCTCGTGACCACCGGGACGTCGTCGAGGGCGCCGGGCGGCCAGTCGCATTCGTGGGTCCGACCGGCCAGTGACCCGAGGAGCCCGAGGGTCGCGACGAAGTCCGTCGCGGCCGGGAGCAGCGAGACGATCCGCATCCGTCCACGGTAGGCGACCAGGTTCATCCTGCACATCTGAGCGAGTCAATTGCGTGAAAGTGCGCTAACAGAGCATTGACGTTGCACAAAACTGCACCTAACGTGACAGCTATTGCGCACAACTGGCACGGATGGGGAGTTCATGAGCGGGACCTTCATGGCGGCGGAGATCGCGAGCCAGCCCTGCTGCTGGCGGGACGCGGCGGCTCTGGCCTCGGCGAACAGTGATCTGCTGCCGCCGCCGGGCGCGCGGGTCGCGATCGTCGGCTGCGGCACGTCGTGGTTCATCGGCCAGGCGTACGCCGTCCTTCGCGAGTCCGCGGGGCTCGGCGAGACAGACGCCTTCGCCGCGTCGGAATTCCCGGTCGGCCGTGGTTACGACCACGTCGTGGCGCTGACCCGGTCGGGTACGACGACCGAGGTCCACGCCCTGCTGGCGAAGCTGCGGGGCAAGACGCCGACCATCGCGATCACCGGAGTGCCGCGCGAGATCGAGAACGCCGCGGACACGATCGTCGACCTGTCCGTCGTGGACGAACGTTCGGTCGTGCAGACCCGCTTCGCCACGACGGCGCTGGCGATGCTGCGCGCGAACCTCGGCGAGGATCTGACGGCGGTCGCCGATCAGGCCGAGCGCGTGCTCGCCGAACCGCTGCCCGACAAACTGGTCGGCGCGGAGCAGTTCAGCTTCCTCGGCACCGGCTGGTCCGTGGGCATCGCGAACGAGGCCGCGCTCAAGTTCCGGGAGGCCTGTCTACTGTGGACGGAGTCGTACCCGGCGTGGGACTACCGGCACGGTCCGATCAGCATCAGTGAACCCGGCCGCGTGACCTGGATGTTCGGGCAGGCGCCGGAAGGCCTGGCCGACGACGTCGCCCGCGCCGGTGGCCTGTTCGTCGAGAGCGGCTTGGACCCGCTCGCCGACCTGGTCCGCGCGCAGCGCGTCGCCGGGGCGATCGCCGCCCGCAAGGGCCTCGACCCGGACAACCCCCGCAGTCTCACCCGTTCCGTCGTCCTGACCTGAGGCCGCCGTGATCGTCACCGTCACGCCGAACACCGCGCTGGACGTCACGTACACAGTGGACGGTCTCCAGCCCGGCGGGGTGCACCGGGCGAGAGAAGTGCGGCACCGGGCGGGCGGCAAGGGCGTCAACGTCGCCCGCGTACTGCGCACACTCGGTGCCGACGTCCACGCGATCCTCACGGCCGGCGGCGTGACGGGAGCCGTAGTCGAGAGCGACCTCGAGGCGGCGGGCATCCCGGCCGACGTTGTCCCGGTCGGCGGGGAAACCCGGCGTACCACAACGGTCCTGGCGGACGACGGCTCGGTCACGCTGCTGAACGAGCCCGGGCCACGGCTCATGGAACACGAATGGCAAACGCTTGCGGCGGCCGTCCGGGCGAGCCGGGCGGACGTGCTCGTCTGCTCGGGCAGCCTCCCGCCGGGAGCCGGGGGATACGCCGGGCTGCTCGGCGCGGCACCGTCCATCTTGGACACTTCCGGTGAAGCGCTGCTCGCCGGACTGGCCGGGCGGCCGTCCGTGGTCAAACCGAACGCCGACGAACTGCGCGAGGTCACCGGCCTGCGTGACCCGGTGGCCGCCGCGAACGAACTCCGCCGGGCCGGGGCGGACGCGGTCGTCGTGTCGCTGGGGGCGGAGGGGCTGCTGGCGGTGACCGGGTCCGGTACCTGGCACGCGGCACCGTCCACTGTGCTCACCGGCAACACCACCGGCGCGGGCGACGCCGTCGTCGCGGCGCTCGCGCTGGGGTTGAGCCGCGCCGAAGCCTGGCCGGACATCCTGCGCCGGGCCGTCGCGCTGTCCGGGGCGGCCGTGCTCGGGCCGCTCGCCGGCGACGTCGACCTCGCGCACTACCGAGCCGAACAGGGGCTGGTCGCCGTGCGCGCCCGCCCGGAGCTCCCGGACACGACCTAGGAGAACAGTCATGCCTCTGGCAGGAACCGGGGAGATCGTCGGAGCCGCCGCGGCGGCCCGGCACGGCTGCGGCGCGTTCAACGCGATCCAGCTCGAACACATCACCGCGATCATCGACGGCGCCACCGAAGCGGAAGCGCCGGTCATCGTGCAGCTGAGCCAGAACGCCGTGAAGTACCACGGCTCACTGGCGCCGGTCGGCACGGCGGCACTGGCCGCGGCCAGGGAGGCGGCCATTCCGGTCGCGGTGCATCTCGACCACGCCGAATCGGCCGACCTCGTCCGCGAGGCCGTCGCGCTCGGCTTCGGATCCGTCATGTTCGACGCGTCCAAACTGGACTACACCGACAACGTGCGCGCGACCCGTGAAGTCGCCGCGTACTGCCACGATCACGGAGTGTGGGTCGAGGCCGAACTCGGCGAGGTCGGGGGCAAGGACGGCGTCCACGCGCCCGGCGCGCGCACCGATCCGGACGAAGCGGCGGAGTTCGTCGCGTCCACCGGCGTCGACGCGCTGGCGGTGGCGGTGGGCAGTTCGCACGCCATGCTCACCCGTGACGCCGCACTGGACTTCGAGCTGATCGCGCAGCTGGAGGGGCGGGTGCCGGTGCCGTTGGTGCTGCACGGCTCGTCGGGCGTGCCCGACGAGGGGCTGGCCGAAGCGGTGCGAGCGGGGATGACGAAGATCAATATCGCCACCCAGCTCAACAAGGTGTTCACGGCGGCCGTCGCGGACGACTGGCGTGCGCATCCGGAGCGCGTGGACCCGCGGAAGTACCTCGGCGCCGGGCGGGCCGCGGTCGCCGTCGAGGTGCGGCGGCTCTTGGGAGTGCTCAAGCTTGATCATGTTGAACCGGTCAAGGTGACGATTGAGCAGACTTTGCGCGATTGAGTGTTGACATGTGCGTGAAACCTCACAAAACTGCGCAAGAACAAGCAGAACTTGTGTGATCTTCGATCCAGGTGGTGGCGGATGCGGGTAGGCAGGCTGACGGCATTGACGGCAGGGGCGGCGCTCCTGCTCGCGGGTTGCGGCGGCGGGGACACCGCCGGTGGCACCGGCGAGAACGCGCTCCCGGGCGTCGACCAGTTCCTCAACGCGCCCTGTCCGGAAGCGGGAGTCAAACCCGCTACGGACAAGGAATTCACGTACTGGTCCATGTGGACGGCCGACGAACCGCAGGGCAAGGTCCTGCAGAAGGCCTTCAAATGCTTCCAGGAGAAGACCGGCGTCAAGGTCGACGTGCAGTGGCTGGGCCGCAAGGCCTACACCCAGAACCTGGTGCCCGCGCTGAACACCGACGCCGTGCCGGACCTGTTCGACCAGGATGTCAGCAAGGTCGGCGCCGCGATCATGACGCCGGGCGGCACGCAGAGCGTCGACGACGTGTTCGCGATGAAGGTCGGCGAGGGTGACAAGACCGTCAAGGACGTGCTTTCGCCCAGCTCGTACGACTTCCCGCAGAACAAGGACCGCGAGGGTCACAACTTCATGGTCCCGTACACGATCCAGTCGAGCGCCTGGTGGTTCAACAAGGACACCGCCGGTGACATCCAGCAGCCGAAGACGATGGACGAGCTGATCGGCCTGTTCGACAAGGCCAAGTCCGACGGCAAGGCCGCGATCAGCCTCGACGGCGACATCCCGTTCTACAACATGTACTTCTACACCCAGCTCGCCGAGCGGTACGTCGGCGCGGGCGGGATCTACAAGGCGGCGACCGACAAGACCGGTCAGGCGTGGAAGACCGACCCCGGTTTCCTCAAGGCCGCCACCGAAACCGCGAAGCTGCCCAAGTACTTCATCGACGGCTGGGACGCGGCGAAGTTCCCGCAGGTGCAGCAGCGCTGGGCCGACGGCGACTCCCGCTTCCTCTACGTCGGCAGCTGGGCGCCGAGCGAGACCCGCGAATACCTGGACAAGCAGGGCGCCGGGACGAAGATCAACTACGGCTCCTTCCAGTTCCCGATGCCCGAGGGCGCCACGCACGACACCGTCGAGCAGATGTCGATCGGGTTCTCGGTGACCAAGAAGGCCAAGCACGCCGAGGCGGCCAAGGCGTTCATCGCCTACTTCCTCAACAAGGACCTGCTTTCCGGGATCCCCGCGGTGGCCGACAACCTCGTCCCGCGCGCCGACCTCGCCGTGCCGGACGACCTCAAGCAGGTCAAGGCCGCGCTGGACGACCCGAAGAAGGAGCACGTCCTGCAGTACGACGGGATCGACGGCATCGCCGGCGGCAAGTGGCAGACCGACGTCTTCGACCCCGCCGACATCGCGCTGCTGAAGGGGCAGATCACCCCGCAGCAGTTCGTGGACCAGCTCGCCACCAAGGGCGCCGAGTTCTGGAAGAATCAGGGCTGATGGCCACGGTCACGACGCCGGCGACACCGTCGGCGAGGGTGGTGAAGGCCGGCGCGCATCTGCGTCGCAAGAAACGGCTGTTCTGGCCGTTCGCCGCGCCGGCACTGGTGCTTTATCTGGCCTTCCTGGTGCTGCCGACGATCGCGACCGTGGTGCTGAGCTTCACCAGCTGGGCCGGGGCGGGGGACACGCCGGAACCCAACGGCGTCACCAACTACACGCAGATGTGGGCGAGCGACTCGTTCCAGTACGCCTTCCGCAACACGCTGATCTACGTGTTCCTCGGCGGGATCGGCACGTTCGCCCTCGCGTTCCTGTTCACCATGGTGCTGCGGGACATGAAGGGCGGGAAGATCGTCCGCGCCATCCTGTTCTTCCCGAACATCGTGGCGCCGGTGGCGCTCGGCATGTTCCTCGGCTTCGTCTTCAAGTACCAGCCGGGGAAGCAGGGGCTGGCGAACTACGTGCTGGAAGGCCTCGGCGCGGACGCGGCGAAGTTCCTCGCACCGTCCAACGTGACCGGTGTGGTGACGGCTTCGTTGATCTGGGCCAGTTCGGGCTTCTACATCACCATCCTGATGGCCGCGGTCGACCGTATCCCGCCGTACCTCTACGAGGACGCGGAACTGGGCGGCGCGTCGCCGTGGCAGAAGTTCAAGAACATCACGCTGCCGATGACCTGGGACGTCGTCGGTGTCGCGGGAGTGCTGTGGACGATCAACGCGCTCAAGATCTTCGAGCTGGTGTTCGTGCTGGCCGGGCCGGGCACCTACGCCCCGCCCAACGAGGCGTGGACGCTGGGGATCTACGTGTTCGACCGGACCTTCGGCTCGAACGGCACCCCGGACTTCGGTGCCGCCTGCGCCTGCGCGGTGGCGATGATCGCGCTGGTGTCCGTGCTCGTCGTCCTGCTCCGTCGTTTGATGCGCCGTGACGCGATCCAGTTCTGAGTTGTCCATAGGAGACGAAATGTCCGTCACCGACGTCGATGCGCCCGCGCGGCGACCGGCGAAACCGGTGCGCAAGCCGCCGCGCAAACCGCGGCCGGCGCCCGGCTCGAAACGGTTCAGTCCGTTGCGCGTCGTGGGTTCCACGATCGTGTGGCTGTTCACCGCCGGGAACATCCTGGTGCTGTACTGGCTGCTCACGGCCTCGTTCAAGACGCCGGTGGAGATCTTCACGAAGCCGTTCGACCTGCCGTATCAGTGGTTCAAGGTCGGCAAGCCGTTCCGGAACTTCATCTACGCCTGGAACAACGCCGGATTCGGCGACGCCGTGCTCACCACGGTGGTCCTGGTCGGGCTGGCGACGGTCGTGACGGTCGCCGTCTCGGCGCCTTGCGCGTACGCCCTGACCCGGCTGGGTGTCCGCGGCGCCGGGCCGATGACGAACGTCGTCGCGATCGGGATGGGCGTGCCGTTCCAGACCGTGATCATCCCGCTGTTCGTGGTGCTCAGCAAGATCCACCTGGACAACGAGTACGGCCTGTTCGTGCTGTACGTGGCGCTGTCCATCCCGTTCACGGTGTTCCTGATGACCGGCTTCTTCCGGTCGCTGCCGGACGAACTGGAGGAGGCGGCCGCGCTCGACGGCGCCTCGCCGACGCGCACGTTCTTCTCGGTCATGCTGCCGCTGACGCGCGGCGGCATGATCACCGCGCTGACGCTGAACGCCATCGGCCTGTGGAACGAGACGCTGCTGGCGATCGTGTTCCTCAAGGACCAGGCGCACTTCACGCTCTCCCGCGCGCTCTTCACCTTCTACGGGGCCGCGAGCTACCAGTCGGAGTACGGCGGCCTGATCGCCGGTGTGGCGATCGTCGTGCTCCCGATGCTCGTGCTCTACCTCGTGCTCGCCCGCCGGATCATCACCGGCCTGACCCTCGGCGCCGGAAAGTAGGACCTGATGGCCACCGTGACCTTTTCCGACACCACCCGGTTCTACGCCGGGGTCGAACGTCCCGCGGTCGACGGCCTCGACCTCGAAGTCGCCGACGGCGAATTCCTCGTGCTGGTCGGCCCGTCCGGCTGTGGGAAGTCGACCACGCTGCGGATGCTGGCCGGGCTGGAAGGCGTCGACGACGGCTCCATCCACATCGGCGACCGCGACGTGACCGAGCTGCCGCCGAAGGACCGGGACATCGCGATGGTGTTCCAGAACTACGCGCTCTACCCGCATATGACGGTCGGGGAGAACATCGGCTTCCACCTGAAGCTGGCCAAGATGCCCAAGGCCGAACGCGAACGCAAGGTGGCCGAGGCCGCGGCCGTGCTCGACCTGACCGAGTACCTGGACCGCAAGCCCGCGAAGCTGTCCGGCGGTCAGCGGCAGCGCGTCGCGATGGGACGCGCGATCGTGCGCGAGCCCAGCGTGTTCCTGATGGACGAGCCACTGTCCAATCTGGATGCCAAGCTCCGGGTCCAGACGCGGACCCAGATCGCCTCCCTGCAACGGCGGCTGGGCATCACGACGCTCTACGTCACGCACGACCAGGTCGAGGCGATGACGATGGGGGACCGGGTCGCCGTGCTGAAGGACGGGATCCTGCAGCAGTGCGACACCCCTGTCGGCCTGTTCGCCAAGCCGGTCAACGTGTTCGTCGCCGGGTTCATCGGCTCGCCCGCGATGAACCTGCTGGAGACCACTGTGGATAGTGACGGTGCCGTGGCCGGTGGCACGCGGCTGCCGCTGACACCGGCACAGCGCTCGGCACTGACCGGTCCCGGCATCGTCGTCGGCGTCCGGCCCGAGGGCTGGACGATCGGGGACGGCGGTTTCGAAGCCGTCGTCGAGGTCGTCGAGGAACTCGGCAGCGACCAGTACCTCTACTGCCGGGACGGCGACCGCGTGCTGACGGTCCGTACTCCGGGCATGGCCCCGTGGCAGCGTGGCGAGCCGATCTCCCTGACGCCGCAACCGGGCGCGGTGCACCTGTTCGACGCGGCGACCGGCGATCGGCTCCCGGACGCATGACCCGCCTGTACCGCACCGGACTGGTGCTCCCGGCCGCCGAACTGGGCCCGGAGAACCCGTTGCCCCCGCTCCGGAAACCCGAAGCGGTGGCGAAAGTGTCCAATGTGGACGAACTGCCGCCCGATCTGGCGGAGAACATCGGGTACGGCCGCCTGGACACCACGCTGCCGTGCCTGCTGCAGGACGGCTACACCCGTGACCGCCCGGAACGTGAGCTCCCGGCGGTGGTGCTGGAGAACGACAAGCTCCGCGCCACGGTGCTGCCGTCGCTGGGCGGACGGCTGTATTCCCTGGTCCACAAGCCGTCCGGCCGTGAGCTGCTGTACCGCAACCCGGTGTTCCAGCCCGCGAACCTCGCCCTGCGCGACGCCTGGTTCGCGGGCGGTGTCGAGTGGAACCTCGGGAGCACCGGGCATACGACGCTGACCTGCGAACCGATGTTCGCGGCGGAGATCGAGGGCCCGGACGGGACACCGGTGCTGCGGCTGTGGGAATGGGAACGCACCCGTGACGTGCCGTACCAGGTCGACTTCTGGCTTCCCGCCGATTCGGAACACCTGCTCGTGGCGGTGCGCGTGCGGAACCCGCATCCCTACGACGTCCCGGTGTACTGGTGGTCGAACATCGCGGTGCCACAGAACGAAGGCACCCGGGTGCTGGCACCCGCGACACAGGCGTGGCACTACGGCTATTCCGGACGGCTCGACCTGGTCGACGTCCCCGGCGAGCTGACCTACCCGGCCCGTGCCGAAGCCGCGGCGGACTACTTCTTCGAAGTGACCGGGAGACCGTGGGTCGCGGCCGTCGAGAGCGACGGGACCGGGCTGGCCCAGCTGTCGACCGCCCGGTTACGCGGGCGGAAACTGTTCCTGTGGGGCGAGTCCACCGGCGGACGCCGCTGGCAGGACTGGCTGGCGCCCGGCGCCGGCGGCTACCTGGAGATCCAGGCCGGTCTGGCCCGCACCCAGCTGGAACACCTGCGCCTGCCGCCGGGGGAGGGCTGGGACTGGCTGGAGGCCTATGGCCCGGTCACCGCGGATCCCGTGGCGGTGCACGGGGACGACTGGACGGCGGCGCGCGAGGCCGTCGCCGCCGGTCTGCCGTCGGCCGAGACGCTGGACGAGTACCACGAAGCCTGGCGGAAGATCGCCGACGTCACCCCGGAATCCTTCCTGGCCACCGGTTCCGGCTGGGGAGCGCTGGAGAACCGGCGGGCGCCGATGTGCCTGCCCGGTACGCCGTTCCCGGACGATTCGCTCGGGCCGGAGCAGGAGCCGTGGCTCGCGTTGCTCGACGGGACGCCGCCGGACGGGGATCCGCTCGCGGTGCCCCCGCCGACACTGGTGAACCGGTACTGGGCGGATCTCATGGAGTACGCCCCGAAGAACTGGCTGACCTGGTACCACCGGGGCGTCGCGCATTGGGCCGCCGGACGGCAGTCGGACGCGGTCCGCGCCTGGCGCGAGTCCGTTTCCGCGGACGAGAACCCTTGGGCGCTGCGGAATCTCGCGGTCGCCACCTCCGGGCACGAAGCGGCCTGGCTGTACCGGCGAGCGGTCGCTCTCGCGCCGTCGCTGCGGCCTTTGGCGGTCGAGGCGATCGCGGCGCAACTGGCCGCGGGGCTCCCGGACGAGGCGGGCGCACTGCTCGCCGGGCTTCCCGTGGAAGGCCGGATCGCCTTGCTGACCGCCCGCACGAGGCTCGCTCAAGGCGACGTCGTCGGGGCCAAGGCCGTCTACGACCAAGGATTCGAGGTCGCGAACATCAGGGAAGGGGAAACGTCGCTTTCGGATACCTGGGCGGCGGTTTCGGAAGAACCGCTGCCGGAACAGCACGACTTCCGGATGAAGTGACGGCCGGGCCACTCGACCGGCGTGCCGCTCGCGGCGGACAACCGCGATGCAGCATACTGCTCGAAACAGTGGCCAACAGCGCAACGCCATGCGCGATAGGTCGCAGCGAGCTAGGAGTGGCGCGGATGGCCCGGCACGAACGGCTGAGCACCCTGCTGGACCTGCTGGGGCAGCGGGAGAAAATCGACGTCGAGGACGTGGCCGAGGAGTTGAACGTCTCCGCGGCCACGATCCGGCGCGACCTCGATCACCTGGCGGAGCAGCAGTTGCTCACCCGCACCCGGGGTGGTGCGGTGGCCAACGACCTCGCCTACGACCTGCCGTTGCGGTACAAGACCGCGCGGCACGTGCCCGAGAAACAGCGGATCAGCGTCGCCGCGGCGTCGCTGGTGGCGCAGGGCATGGTGGTCGGCCTCAACGGCGGGACGACGACGGCCGGGGTCGCGCGGTCGCTGGCCACGCGGTCGGATCTGGCGGGCCGGGGTGATTCGCCGGGGCTGACGGTGGTCACCAACGCGCTGAACATCGCGCACGAACTCGCGGTGCGGCCGCATGTGAAGATCGTGGTCACCGGCGGCGTCGCGCGTCCGCAGTCGTTCGAGCTCAGTGGTCCGCTCGCCACGCGCGTGCTCAGCGAGCTGACGATCGACCTGCTGTTCCTCGGGGTCGACGCGTTCGACGCCGAGGCCGGCGCCTTCGCTCACCACGAGGGCGAAGCGAGTATCAACCGGCTGATGGTCGAGCGCGCGGAACGCGTCGTCGCCGTCGCCGACGGTTCGAAGCTGGGCCGCCGCGCGTTCGCGCGGATCTGCGCGACGCCGCAGGTGCACGCCCTGGTCACGGACTCCAACGCCGATCCGAAGGCGCTGCGGGCCTTCGAGGCCGCCGGGGTCGAGGTCCAGGCGGTCTGACCGCTCCGCTCCCGGATGTCATGAAAGGGCCGTTCAGGACAAAAGATGTCCTGAACGGCCCTTTCATGACATCCGGGGCACGGGCACTCCTTGCCCCATAAGGATCTTCGTCCGACCCGACGAAAGTCGGCAGCACCGCTTCGGCGGATGACTTTGCGCGAACCGTGCGCTATACAGAGACCCTATTGCGTATTCATGCGCGAAAGGTGTCTCGAATGAGCAGAGTTACGCAATCCCTGAGTAGTTTGGCCGCAGTGGCCCTGCTCGGGCTTTCCCCGGTCGCCGCCCACGCCGATCCGGCCGCGGCCGCGGCGGGCGAACTGGGCGATCTGACCGGGATCTCCGCCGACGGCCCCACGGTCACCCTGAATTCGGGGAGCGACGCGGTCCGCGTCAGCTTCCCGGCCGAAGGCGCCGTCCGGGTCTGGCTCGGGCCGGACGGCAAGTTCACCGATCCGGCCGGGAGCAAGATCGTGCTGCCGCGCACCGGCGAGATCACGCCGAAGAAGACCGACAAGGGGGACTACTGGGCGGTTTCCACGGCCAAGGCGACGTTGCGGGCGTACAAGCACCCGATGCGGCTCGCGCTGTACGACGGCGCGGACCGCAAGCGGCTCTGGGAGGAGTCGGCGCCGCTGTCCTGGACCGACAAGAAGACCACGCAGACCTTGGCGCGCACGGCGACCGAGCAGTTCGTCGGCGGTGGTGAGCAGAACGGCCGGTTCAGCCACCGCGACCAGACCATCCGGATCTTCGCCGACTACAACTGGGACGACGGCGGAGCCCCGAATTCGCAGCCGTTCTACGCCTCAACGGCGGGATACGGCGTGCTGCGCAACACCTTCGCGCAAGGCACCTACGCCTTCACCGAGCCGGTGCGCACCACCCACGACGAGCGCCGCTTCGACGCGACCTACGTCGTCGGCAACGGGCTCAAGGACGTCATCTCCGGTTATACCGATCTGGTCGGGAAGCCTTTCCTGCCACCGCTCTACGGGCTCGAACACGGTGACGCCGACTGCTATCTGCACAACGCCAACCGCGGCGAACGGCACACGCTGGACGCGGTGAAGATCGCGGAGGGGTACACCGAGCACGGGATGCCCAACGGCTGGATGCTCGTCAACGACGGCTACGGCTGCGGGTACGAGAACCTCCAGCAGACCGGCGAAGGCCTCCGCAAGAACAACATGCAACTCGGGCTGTGGACCGAGAACGGCGTGCCGAACCAGGTCGAGGAGGTCAAGGCCGGGGTCCGGGTCCGCAAACTCGACGTCGCGTGGGTCGGCCCCGGGTACCAGTTCGCGCTGGACGCGTGCGACACCGCGCACAAGGGCATCGAGGACAACAGCGACGCGCGCGGGTTCGTCTGGACGCCGGTCAGCTGGGCGGGCGCGCAGCGCTGCGGCGTGCTGTGGAGCGGTGACCAGGCCGGTTCCTACGACTACATCAAGTGGCAGATCCCGACCTACGCCGGCGCGACGAACTCGGGTATCGCGTACAACACCGGCGACATCGACGGCATCTTCGGCGGCAGCCCGCAGACCTACGTCCGCGACCTGCAGTGGAAGGCGTTCCTGCCGGTCTCGATGACGATGGACGGCTGGGCCGCGTCGGACAAGCAGCCGTGGCGGTACGGCGAGCCGTACACCTCGATCAACCGCAAGTACCTGCTGCTCAAGGAACGGCTGCTGCCCTACACCTACAGCCATTCGGTGGAGGCCCACCAGACCGGCGTCGGGCAGGTGCGCCCGCTGGCGCTCGAGTACCCCGACGACCCGAACGTCTGGGGCGAGAAGGCGAAGTACGAGTTCCTGTCCGGCAAGGACTTCCTGGTCGCGCCGGTCTACGAGAACTCCACCGTCCGCAACGGCATCTACCTGCCGAAGGGCACCTGGGTCGACTACTGGAGCGGCAAGACCTACACCGGACCGACCACTGTGGACGGTTACGACGCGCCGCTCGACACGCTGCCGCTGTTCGTCCGCGCCGGTGCCGTGGTGCCGATGTGGGCCGAGGGCACGAAGTCGTGGCAGACCCGGGACAAGGGCGTGCTCGACCTCGACGTCTACCCGCAGGGCAAGGGCTCGTTCACGCTCAGCGAAGACGACGGCGTGACGAGGGCGTACAAGAACGGTGACCAGGCGAAGCAGACCTTCACCGTCGACGCGCCGACGTCCGGGCTGGGCACGGTGACGGTCGGGATCGGCGCGAGTTCCGGTTCCTACGCCGGAAAGCCCGCGTCGCGGAACTACCAGCTGACCGTCCACACGGGAAGCAAGCCCGCGACCGTCCTCGCCGGGACCTCGATCCTGCGGCAGTACGGCAGCAAGGCCGAACTGGACGCGGCGCCGTCGGGCTGGTGGTTCGATCCGGCCACCGGCGGGGTCGCGCGGGTCAAGACCGGCAAGGTCGGCGCGGGTGACCGCCAGGACGTCCGGCTGTTCGGCACGAGCGCGGTCGGCGGGATCTTCCCCGAGGACCGCAACGGGTCGGTCACCCTGTCGGTTCCGTCGGTGACCGGGCCCGGGCAGACCGCGACGGGCACGCTGAGCTTCACCAACGGCACGCCGCTGCCGGTCCGGGACGTCTCGTTCTCCCTGCCCGCCAACGGCTTCCGTGTCGAGGTGCCCGCCGGCCCGCGACTGGTCATGCCCGGCAAGACCGTCCAGGTGCCGGTCAAGATGACGCCGGACGCGGGGATCAAACCGGCCGACTACCAGCTCACCGCGTCGGCGTCGTACAAGGCGCGGCTCGGGGAGAACCGGGTCACCGATTCGGTGACGGTCACCGTCCCGCACGGTTCGCTCGCCGCGGCCTACGGCAACGTCGGCGTCACCGACGCGGCCCACGTCGCGGTGGGGGACATCGACGGTGGCGGAAGCAGTCTCCGGGCCGAAGGTCTCGCCGAAGCCGGTCTCAAACCCGGCGCGGGCTTCACCGCCCTCGGCGCCCGGTTGACCTGGCCGGAAACCGGGGCCGGGCAGAAGGACAACGTCCTCGCGTCCGGTCAGAGCATCGCGGTGCGGGGGACGGGCGCCAAGCTGGTGCTGGCCGGAACCGGTACGGGCACGGCGAAGGGCACCGTCGTCGTCCGCTACGCCGACGGCACCACGAGTCAGGCCGAACTCGGCTTCCCCAACTGGTGCTGCGCCGATCCCGCCCAGTACGGCGCGACGACGGTGGCGACCGTGCTGGGCAAGAACACCCGCACCGGGGCGGCCTATCCGACCACGCCGTACCGGGTGTTCGCGAACTCCGTCCCGCTGACCGCGGGGAAGGAGGTCGTCGCGGTGACCCTTCCGTCCAACACCGCGATGCACGTTTTCGCGGCGGGCATCAGCTGACCTAGCTGTCCGTGAGGGCCTCCTTGAGGGACCCAGAGTCCCTCAAGGAGGCCCTCACGGATTTCGGCGACCACGCGCTCAAGCCGCGACGGGCGTCCACAAGGCGTCGATGGCGCGTTCGGCCTCGGCCTGGCTGGCCTCGGCCAGGGGGATCAGGTCCGCCATCGCCGGGTTGACCTTCGCCATGGTCAGCTCGGCGGTGACGAACCGCGGTTCGAGCCCGGTCAGCGAGACGCCGTGGGGGATCCATGACTGCGCATGGTCCCAGCCCGCACGAGGAGTGCCTTCGCCGTAGCCGCCGCCACGCGAGGCGAGGACGATGAAGTCGCGTCCGCCCAGCAGGCCCTGGTTGGTCTCGGGATCGATCGACAGTCCGGGCGCGATCAGGTGGTCGACCCAGGATTTGACCGTGCTCGGCGGGCCGAAGTTGTACAGCGGCAGGCCCAGCAGCACCGTGTCGGCCGCCTTGACCTCGTCGATCAGCTCCTTGATGAGCCGCCAGCCCTCGGCCTGCTCCGGGGTGTGCTGCTCCGGCGGCACGGCCCTGGAGAGGTGGGTCGCCGTGTTCAGATGCGGCAGCGGGTCGGCGCCCAGGTCACGGTAGGTGACGGTGCCTTCCGGATGCGCGGCGCGCCAGGCCGCGGCCGCCCGTGCGGTGAGGTGGCGGCTGATCGAGTGCTCGCCCGTGATGCTCGAGTCGATGTGCAGCAGATGCGTCATACCCATAATCTTGCACAGATAGTTTGTGTAACGCAAACCATTGATGCTGTGGTGGCCATCATCTGGGAACGTACACTCGACCTGTGTCCGAACTCCCGGTCGTGAACCAGCCCCCGCACCGCTGCGGCGCGCTGCTCGACCACGTCACCCGCCGGATCCGGCTGCGCAGCGAGACCGTCCTGACCCCGCTCGGCCTGCGCCCCCGGCATCTCGTCGCGCTCACCGTGCTGCGCGATCTCGGCGGCTGCTCGCAGCAGGACCTCGCGAAGACGCTGGAGATGGACGGCACGAACGTCGTGGGGCTGCTCAACGACCTCGAATCGGCGAACCTGATCGAACGCAAGCGGTCGCCGCAGGACCGGCGGCGGCATATCGTCGAACTCACCGACGTCGGGGCCAAGCAACTCGTGAAAGCCGAGTTCGCGCTCGCCGAGGTCGAGGACCAGGTTCTCGGCGCACTCGACAACGATCAGCGCGAGACGCTGTACAACCTGCTGTACCAGGCCGCGGGTCACGCCGAGGCCGGCCCCTGTGTCGAGGCCGTCCACGACGACAACTGCTAGGCCCCGAGGCCGAACAGGTCGTGAAGCTGCTTCGTGGCCTCACCGCCGTACATGACGCTCCCGACCGGTACCCGGCTTCCCACCGCGTCGATCACCCGCGCCGTCCACACGGGACCGAACGCGCCGCACAGTTCGATCAGTTGTGCGCCTTCGGCGACAAGTCGTTCGGCCGCGGCCACGACCTGATCCACCTCGCCGACACCGACCAGCACGGTCAGGCACTTCCCGGTGTCCACACGGGACACGTCCCGCGCCGGATCGCAGCCGTCGGCCAAGTAGACGAAACCCCACTGTCGCATGACAATCCTCCTTCGTTCTCGAACACCGTGAGGTAATCGCGAAACGCGAGGAGCCGTCCACGAGGTGGATCCGTACGGCCGTTCGGGATCACCGAACAGGGGAGGCCGAGCGGGTGGGGCGCGAATCCGTTGTGGGCGTTGTCATACCCAGGCGCGACGCCAGCTCCTCGATCCGGCCCGAGGATTCGTGGGCGGGGTTCCACACGAGGGCGTGCCGGACGACGGGCGCCTCCCGCAGCGGAATCCAGCGCAGGCCTTCGGCCGGCTCTTCCCGGGGCCGCAGGGCGACGACGTCACCGCCGTGTCGCAGTTCGGCGACGAACAGCGACCGCCGAGGCGGCCCGGTCCGCACCCGAGGCGGCCGCCAGCCGACCGTCGCGAGCAGCTCGTCGTGATAACCCGGTGCCAGTTCTCGGTCGTACAGGAGGAGATCCAGTCCGGCGAGGTCGTCCCAGCCCGTGTGATCGAGCCGGGTCACGGGATGGGCCTCGGAGACGAGCACCCCCAGCGGTCTCTCGCTCACGACGACGGCTCGCAGACCTTCCACGTCTTCCGGCAGCGCGAGCAGGCCGGCGTCGAGCGCGCCACGGCGCAGGAGTTCGAGCTGGCGCGCGGCGGAGAGGTCGTCGATCTCCGCGGCCTCCGCGTACAGGACGGGGAGCACGGCCGGTGGCGCGCCCGGTGTCACGCCGACGCGGAGTGGCCGGGCCACGGCGTCACGGACGGCCCGCGCGCCGAGGTCGGCCTCTTCCAGTATCCGGCGCGCGTGGGGGAGCAGCGCCAGTGCGGCGGCGGTGGGGGTCATCCCCGCCTGGGTCCGGACGAACAGGGGCGCGTCCAGTTCTCGTTCCAGCGCGATGATCTGCTGGCTGAGCGACGACGCCCGGATGCCGAGGCGCTCCGCGGCACGGGTGAGATGCCCTTCCTCCGCCACCGCGCACAGATATCGAAGACGTCGTAACTCCACAGCCGCACAGTAGCCTCAGACCAGGCAGAATCGACGAGTGCGCAGAGGAATCGTTCGTGCTCTCGTGGCGGCCGTCTCGGTCCTGGTCGCCGGCTGCTCCGGTGAACCGGAGCGGCCACCCGCCAAACCCGTGTACGACCTGCCCGCGCGGGAGGTCCGGCCGGACGAGACCGCGCTGCACCTGCCGTCGGCGCTCAACGGCGAGACAGAGTTCTCCGTCATCGGTCTGGCCGCCGGATTGCCCAGTCTCACCGGCAGCCACACCGAGTTCGAGGCGAAGGGACAGTTCGTCCGGCTCCGGCTGGTGGTGACGGGAAAGGGGCTGTCCGGAATCCTGTTCGACACCCGGCGCCAGCAGCTGGTCACCGATTCCGGCGCCGTGATCGCCGTCGACAACCAGGCGATGACGATCAAACGCCAGCCCGACAAGTTCGATCTCGGGCGGGGCGTCCGGGTCGAGTTCGACCTCTACTTCGATCTGCCCAAGGAGGCGAAACCGTTGGTGCTGCGGGCTTTCGGCGGTCCGACCTTGACCGACATGAAGAACCTCACCGGCACCGACATCAAGCTGGGCTGAGCTGTGCCTTGAGGAGATGCGTGAAGGTGTAACTCGCGTGATCAGGAACGGATCTCGCGTGATCAGAGGGCGAACTCGGTGATCGTCGTCTGATCCCGCGAGTTCCGTCTCTGATCACGCGAGTTCGCCGTCGGATCACGCGTGATCGCCCATCTCGCCCGGACACGCCACGTTCGCCTTACCTCTCGACCAAAGAAAAGGGCCCCGCCGCGAGAGCGACGGGGCCCTTTCTTCGAAGGCGTCAGACGCCCAGGTCGCCACCGAGGTAGGCGGCCCGCACCTGAGGGTCGTCCAGCAGCTCGACACCGCGGGCGCTCTTGACCACTTCACCGGTCTCCAGCACGTACGCGCGATCGGAGAGCTTCAGCGCCTGCTGCGCGTTCTGCTCCACGAGCAGGACCGTGGTCCCGCGCTTGTTGATCTCGCGGATGATGTCGAAGATCTGCGCGATCAGCATCGGCGCCAGGCCCATGGACGGCTCGTCGAGCAGCAACACCTTGGGCTTGGTCATCAGCGCGCGGCCGATGGCGATCATCTGCTGCTCGCCACCGGACATCGTGCCGCCGAACTGGGTCTTGCGCTCGTTAAGCCGCGGGAACAGCTCGTAGACCTCGTCGAGGTCGGCCTTCAGGTCGTCCTTGCGGGTGTAGGCACCCATCAGGAGGTTTTCCTGCACCGTCATACCGGGGAACACGCCCCGGCCTTCCGGCGACTGGCCGATCCCGAGTTCGACCCGCTTGTGCCCGGGCGTCTTCGAGATGTCCTTGCCGTCGAAGAGGATCCGGCCGCTGGTCAGCGGACGCAGGCCCGAGATCGTCTTCAGCGTCGTGGTCTTGCCGGCGCCGTTGGCCCCGATGAGCGAAACGATCTCGCCCTCGCCGACCTCGATGGTCATGCCCTTGAGCGCGGCGATCTTCCCGTAGTGGACGTTGATGTCCTGAACCTCAAGAAGCATCTTCCGCCACCCCCAGGTAAGCCTCGATCACCTTCTGGTTGTTCTGCACCTCTTGGGGGAGCCCTTCTGCGATCTTCTGGCCGAAGTCGAGCACGGCCAGCCGGTCGGCGATCTGCATGACCAAGCCCATGTCGTGCTCGATGAGCAGCACGGTCCGGCCGTCGTCCCGGATCTTGCGGATCAGCTGCTGCAGCGAGTTCTTCTCCGCCGGGTTCATGCCGGCGGCGGGCTCGTCGAGCAGCAGCAGCTTCGGGTCGGTCGCGAGCGCACGCGCGATCTCCAGACGGCGCTGATCGCCGTAGGAGAGGTTCTTCGCGGTGTTGTGCTCGACCCGTCCGATGCCGACGAAGTCCAGCAGGTCCCTCGCCAGCTCGCGGCCCCGCTTCTCTTCCTTGCGGTGCACGGGCAGGCCCAGCGTCGCCGAGATCGCACCGGTCTTGTGGTGCGAGTCCGCACCGACCATCACGTTCTCGAGCGCCGACATGTTGTGGAACAGCCGGATGTTCTGGAACGTGCGGGCGATCCCGGTCTGGTTGATCCTGAACCGCTTCATCCCGTTGACCTTGGTGCCGTCGAAGCGCACCTGGCCTTCGGTCGGCTGGTAGACACCCGTGATCACGTTGAACACGGTGGTCTTGCCCGCGCCGTTCGGCCCGATCAGCGCGAAGATCTCACCCTTGTCGATGGTGAGGTCGACTTCCTTCAAGGCCGTGACACCGCCGAAGCGCATGGTCACGTTGTCGAATTCGAGCAGTGCGCTCATTTCGTCACCTCCGCCGAAGCCTCGGAATCCGGACCCGCGACTTCGGCGCCCATGGCGCCCATCCCGCCCGTTCCTTCACGTAGTTCCGCCTTGCGCTGCCGGGACGGCAGCAGGCCCTCCGGCCGCAGCGCCATCATCAGCACGAGCACGCCGCCGAAGATCAGGATGCGGTACTCGGAAAGGAACCGGAACCGCTCCGGAAGCCAGGCGACGAGGAACGCGCCGAGGATGACGCCGGGCAGGTTCCCCGCGCCACCGAGCACGACGGCCGCGAGAATGGTCGCCGAGAGGATGAACGGGAAGTTGTTCGGTTCGATGAAGACGGCCTTGCTCGCGTAGACCACACCGGCCATACCGCCGAGCATGGCGCCGATGGCGAACGCCAGCAGCTTGAACTTGAACGTCGGGACGCCCATCAGTTCGGCGGCGTCCTCGTCTTCGCGGATCGCCGCCCAAGCCCGGCCGACGCGGCTGCGGTGCAGCCGGACGGAGAAGACGATCGCGATCACGATCGCCGCCAGGATCAGGTAATAGTACGGCGCCGGGTCGAGCAGGAATTCGGTTCCGAACATGGGTTCCGGGTGCGGGACGTTGGTGATCCCGCGGGCACCGCCGATGCCGTCGGTGTTCGTCGCGGTGATCCGGACGATTTCACCGAACCCGAGTGTCACGATGGCCAGATAGTCACCGCGTAGCCGGAGCGTCGGAGCACCGAGGATCACCCCGGACATCGCCGCCAGGAAGATGCCGAGCACAAGGCATCCCCAGAAGGTCCAGCCGTATTTCGTGCCCATCACGGCGAGGGTGTAGGCGCCGATCGCGAAGAACGCGACGAACCCGAGGTCGAGCATGCCCGCGTGGCCGACGACAATGTTCAGGCCGATCGCCAGCAGGATGTACACCCCGACCGGGAAGATCAGGACCGTGGTCCAGTCCGATTCCGGCGACATGAACGAGCCGATCGCCGGCGCGGGAAGGATCAAGGCGCCGACGATCAGGGCGATGTACACGCCATAACGTTGCCAATGCGGAGCGTCGGCCCACCAATCCCGAAGGCCGTCGATCGGGTGAAAGCCGGCGCGCGCGGCCTTTCCGTTTTCTGTAGACACTTCTTCGTTGCCCTTCATGCGCGTGCCCGCTGCAGCGATTCACCGAGGATGCCGGTGGGACGGAACATCAGGACCAGCACCAGAACCACGAAGGCGGTGACGTCCTTCCATTGTGAACCGAAGAAGATGGAACTCCAGTTCTCCACCAGGCCGAGCACGATGCCACCGAGCAGCGCCCCTCGCAGGTTGCCGATACCTCCCAGCACGGCCGCGGTGAACGCCTTGATGCCGAGGAGGAAGCCGATGCGGTAATCGGTGTTCTCGTATTCCATGACGTACAGCGCCGCGGCGACACCCGCCATAGCGCCACCGAGCAGGAAGGTGAGACGCACGATCTTGTCGATGCTGACGCCCATCAGCACGGCGGCTTCGGGATCCTGTGCCGTGGCACGGATACCGCGGCCGATGCGGGTCCGGCTGACCAGCTGGTCGAGGGCGATCATCATGATCACGGCGCCGACGACGACGAACACGTGGTCGGTGCGGACCACGCCGTTGCCGATGTGGAACAGCTCCTCGTGCGGGATGAACCGCGGCGCGTTCTGTTGCACACGGCCGGATTTCCCGGTGATCCATTCGATGATCTCGAGACCGAACAGCTCCTGCAGGAACAGCGAGGCGCCGATGGCGGAGATCAGCGCGGCCAGCCGGGTCGCGCCCTTCTTGCGGAGCGGCCGGTAGGCCACTTGCTCCAGCAAGACCGCGGCGCCGCCGGACACAGCGGCCGAGGCGATGATGATCAGCAACAGCACGGCGATCATGCCGAACACGCCGAGCGTGATCGGGGCGGTGCCGCCGGCGATGGTGATGAGGACGAACAGGGACGTGACCGTCCCGATCATGAAGATCTCGGAATGGGCGAAGTTGATGAGCCGGAGCACGCCGTAGACCATTGTGTAGCCGAGGGCGATGAGGGCGTAGATGCTTCCGGCGACCAGTCCGCCGATGGTGCTACCGAGGAACTGGGCTTGCAGATCTTGAAGCATGACGTGGATGCCTTACGGGACGGGGCGAGGATATTTCGCCACATTTACGGGAAGCGGGGGAGCTGTGCCCGCACAGCGCCCCCGCTTCCGTTAGGTGTTCCTACCTGCTCCGTCAGCCGTTGAGCTTGGCTTCGGTCGAGACGCCGAGGTTCTTGAGGACGCCACCGGTGACCTGGTAGACGTTGATCGCGTCCGTCGACGGTTCGCCGTTCTCCTTGAACTTGATCTGCTTCGAGACACCCTTGAAGTCGATCGTCTTGAGAGCCTCGTTGATCTTCTCGGCGGTGGTCGCGCCACCCTTGACCGCGTTGATGATGGCGGTCGCGGCGTCGTAACCCTCGCTCGAGTAGATCGCCGGGTCGACGTTGTACGCGGCCTTGTACTTGGTGCTGAACTCGTCGGTGGAGCCGGCGTCCGGGATGTTGCAGGGGCAGCCGACGACGGCCTTCTCGGCTGCCGCGGCACCCGCACCACTGACGAGCTGGGCGTCGAGCGATCCGTCGCCGGTGGCGAAGACGGCGGTCACCTGGCTGTCACGCAGCTGCTTGAGCAGACGGCCACCCTGGGCGTAGTAGCCACCGAAGAGGATGATGTCCGGGTTCGCGGCCTTGACCTTCTGCACGGTCGAGGAGTAGTCCGACGCGTCCTTGGCGAACTTGTCGCGCTCGGTCGGGACGTTCTTTTCCTTCAAGGTCTTCTCGAAGTTGTCGGCCAGGCCGACGCTGTACTCTTGGTCGTCCGAGATGACGTAAGCCTTCTTGGGCGACTTCGCCGTGATGAGGAAGTTGGCGATGGCCGGGCCCTGACTGGCGTCGCTCGCGACGACACGGTGCCAGTACTTCCAGCCGTTCGCGGAAAGGCCCGCGTTCGTCGCCGACGGCGAGACACTCGGGATCTTGTTCTGCTCCAGCTGACCGCCGATGGCCTTCGACTCACCGGAGAACGCCGGGCCGATCAGCGCGGTGATCTTGTCCTGGCCGACGGCGGTCGCGATCAGCGACGTCGCCTGCTCGGGCTTGCCCTGGCTGTCGTATTCCTTGAGCTCCAGCTTGGTCGCCGGGTTCGTCTTGTTGTACTCGTCGATAGCGAGCTTCGCGCCGTTGCGGGGCGGGATCACGATCCCGGAGTTCTCACCGGTGAGGTCACCCATGAACCCGATCTTCAGCGTGCTGCTGTCACCGCCACCGGACGTGCTGCCGCCCGCGCAGCCCGCCAGCGCCAGCGACGCAGCCGCCGCGACGGCGAAAACCCGTCCAAAACGCACTCCTGACACCGACTACCTCCCATGACCAACCAGCCGCCGGTAGGCGTTGCCCCCGACACAGGGGCTAGGTTAGGGCAGGAAGATATCCCCCTCTGCCATGATCTGGACAGACGCCCATCACTCTGTGTCCACATCGTGACGGTCGAAACCAGAACGAATTGCACGAAAAGGCGAATGTTGCCGGTTGACAAGTCTTCGCTGGTCACGCTGGGGATTCACCGCTACCACGTCGATCATGCTCGTGGGTAATGATCATGTTTCGGCCGCGTATCTTGCGGCTTTCCCCTCCTTCGAGGGCGCCCGTTCGTAGTAGCAATGTTGCCCCAAAGGGCGTCAAGCGTGCCCCTCCCTTCTCTCGTGGCACGACAACCGATGGTTGTCATCGGGGCCCGAACGGCTGTTGGATCCCGGCCCCGGCCTCGCGGTTAGCTGTTCCCAGAGCCGGAAAAACCGACTAGGACCTGGGAGAACATGACGATGAGCGTCGAACTGAGCGGAGCGATCGAAGGCGTGGCCGCGGGAGTCCCGTTCGTGGCGTTGCCGCCGTCGGACGAGTCGCGTCCGGCACCGCTGGTGCTCACCTGGCACCTGCTGGGCGCGCCGTTCAGCGAAGCGGCCATGGCGGCGGCGCTGCCGATGCGGGGACTGCACGCGTGGCGGGTGCACCTCGGGTTGCCGCTGACCGGGAAACGCTTCCCCGAGGGCGGTTTCGAGGGCTTCTTCCGCCTCGCGAGCGAGGACAACGTGCTCAACGTCGTCGAACCGCTCACCAAGCAGGTCGAGGCCGAATTCCCGGCGGCGGTGGCGGAGCTGCGCTCCCGCCTGTCCATTGAGGACGGTCCGGTCGGGCTGGTCGGCGGTTCGCAGGGCGGCGGCGTCGCACTGCAGATGCTGACCCACGCCGAGATCCCGGTGGCGGCGGCCGCGCTGGTGAACCCGGTGACCCAGCTGGCGCCGGTGATCGCGGCGAACGAGCGGATCTACGACGTCACCTATCACTGGTCGGACCGGTCCCGCGCGGTCGCGAACGAGTACGACTACGTGCGGCGGGCCGAAGAACTGACCGCGCCGGTGCTGCTGGTCATCGGCGAGGAGGACGACGTCTCGATCACCGAACCGGCCGCGGCGCTGCACAAGACACTGGGGCAGGGGCGATCCGAGCTCGTCACCATCCCGGGGATGGCGCACGAATTCGCCGAGGCGCCCGGCCTCGAACCCGCTCCGCAGACGGAACACGCGAAGCTGGTCGACGCCGAGCTCACCCGCTGGTTCGCCCGGCACCTAGCGGTCTGAGGTCGTCGTCCGGCAGCCACGATCGAGCGGGATCGTAGGTGCACCAACCTTCTTCGTGGCTGGTCCGGCCCAGGAGCGCCAGCAGGCGCCGCAGGGCCGGGCCTTCGCCGCGCCGCCACACGACCGACCACGGGAACAGCGGTGAAGGTTCGAAGGGGAGCACTCGCAGGTCGATGTCGGACGCGAGGTCCATGTCGGCGCCGGCGAGGGTGACCCGCTGCTTCCCGTAACGGGTCTGTTCCAGTGTGTGCCTGAGGTCGTAACTGACCCCGGAGTCGTCGATCGGGACGCCGAATTCTTTGCATAGGCGTTGCAAATAAGAAAGCCATTCGACCGGGCCGCCCAATTGCGGAATCCAGATGCCCTCACTCCGGAGATCGGACAATTTCAGGACATCGTTGCCTGCCAGCGGATGTTCCGGAGCGAGAAGGGCGACCAGTGGTTCGAGCCGGACAAGGCGATGTTCGAGTTCCGCGGGCACCTCGCGGCCGAGATCCGCGACGCGGCCGAACGCGAGGTCGATCTCGCCGCGGACCAGCGGGTCCAGCGCGTTGGCGAGCCCGCGTCCGGCGACGCGCTCGACGGCCAGCTCCGGGTCCCGCTGCGCGACGCGCCGCAGCATGTACATGGGGGAGAGGCGCGGATCGATGATGTCCAGGCGGGGCGGCCGGTCCTGAAGGCCCATCGCGGCGACGGCCGCGTCCGCCGCGCGGATCAGCTCGCGCGCGTGCGGGAGGAAGCGGTCGCCGTCGGTGGTCAGCTCGACGGACCGGTTGGTGCGCCGGAACAGTTGGACCGACAGGGCGTCCTCGAGTTTCCGGATCCGCTTCGACAGCGCTTGCTGGGTCAGGTACAGGGATTCTGCCGCGCGACCGAAATGGCCGTGGTCGGCGGTCGCGACGAACGCCCGCACCTGAGCCGTGTCGAGATCCATGTGGGGTGGTGCGGGCTCAGGCGCCCGGCGGCCGTTCCCGCACCACGCACGTCAGCCGCGCCGTGCACGAGCGCCGACCCTGGTCGTCGGTCAGCACGATCTCCGCGGTGACGGTTCCGCGTCCGACGTGCACCGGGGTCGCGACCCCGGTGACCCGCCCGGAGCGGACCGCCCGGTGGTGGGTGCACGAGAGTTCGAGGCCCATCGTCGCCTTGTCGGTGCCGGCGTTGAGCGCGCAGACCATCGAGCCGAGCGCCTCGGCCACGACGGCGTTCGCCCCGCCGTGGAGCAGGCCGTAGGGCTGGAGGTTGCCCTCTACCGGGATGCTGCCCACGACGCGTTCGGGACCGAATTCGCTGATCTCGAGCCCGAGCTTGTCGTTGAGCTGCTGTCCGGCGAAGGCCGGGTCGATCCCGGCGAAGGATTCGAGGGCTTGTTCGGTCACGCAGAGCTCCTTAAACGACACGACAGGTAGGACTGTCAGACCCTCACCCTAGACTCGCTCCCGTGAGCCCGAGTGAGAACACGACCGTTGCCAATGCCACACCCGCCACCGCACAGGCCGAGCGGCCCAAACTGCTGCTGATCGACGGCCATTCGATGGCGTATCGCGCGTTCTTCGCGCTGCCCGCGGAGAACTTCAAGACGAAGACCGGGCAGACGACGAACGCGGTGTTCGGGTTCACCTCGATGCTCATCAACCTGCTGCGCGACGAGGCGCCGACCCACCTCGCGGTGGCGTTCGACCTTTCCCGCAAGACGTTCCGTTCGGAGACGTTCGCGGAGTACAAGGCCAACCGCAGCAGCACCCCGGACGAGTTCAAGGGCCAGGTCGGCCTGGTCGAGGACGTGCTCAAGGTCCTCGGCATCCCGGCGCTGACCAAGGAGAACTACGAAGCCGACGACATCATCGCCACGCTCACGACACAGGCGACCGCCGAAGGCTTCGACGTCCTCATCTGTACGGGCGACCGTGACGCGCTCCAGCTGGTGACCGACCAGGTCACCGTGCTGTACCCGAAGCGCGGCGTGTCGGAGATGACCCGGTTCACCCCGGAGGCGGTCGAGGAGAAGTACGGCCTCACCCCGGCGCAGTACCCGGACTTCGCCGCGCTGCGCGGCGACCCCTCGGACAACCTGCCCAGCATCCCCGGCGTCGGCGAGAAGACGGCCGCGAAGTGGATCAGGCAGTTCGGGTCCTTCAACGAGCTGATCGACCGGGTCGACGAGGTCAAGGGCAAGGTCGGCGACGCGCTGCGCGAGCACCTCGGCGCGGTGATGCTGAACCGCCAGCTCACCGAGCTGATCCGCGACGTCGAGCTGGAGCTCGGCCCGACAGGTCTGGAGCTGCGTCCCTGGGACCGCGAGGCCGTCCACGCGCTGTTCGACGAGCTGGAGTTCCGCGTCCTGCGTGACCGGCTCTTCGCCACCTTGCAGAGCGCCGAGCCCGAGGCCGAGGAGGGCTTCGAGGTCAGCGGCGCGAAGCTCGCTCCGGGCGCCCTCACGGAATGGCTGTCCGCGCACACCGGTCAGGACCAGCCGGTCGGCCTCGCGTTCCGCACCACCGGTGCCTCGGTCCGCTCCGATCTGAAGGCCATCACTTTCGCGGCCGCCGACGGCGAAGGCGCGTACGTCGACGTCACCACGCTGGACGCCGAGGACGACAAGGCGCTCACCGCCTGGCTCGCCGACGAGAAGATCCAGAAGATCGGTCACGAGCTGAAGGTCGCGCTGCACGCGGTCAAGGCACGCGGCTGGACGTTCGCCGGGCTCGTCATGGACACCGCGCTCGCGGCGTACCTGGTCCGCCCGGGGCAGCGCACCTTCGAACTCGACGACCTCGCCCTGCGGTACCTGCACCGCGAGCTGCGGTCCGAGGCCGACACCGGGGACGGGCAGCTCTCGCTGCTCGACGGCGGCGGCGCCGAGGACCTGGAGCAGAAGGAGATCCAGGCCGAGCTGGTCAAGGCCCGCGCGGTCGCCGAACTGGCGGGCGCGCTGACCAAGGAGCTCGAAGAACTCGGCGGCGCCCAGCTGCTCGTCGAACTGGAACTGCCGCTGCTGCAGGTGATCACCGGACTCGAAGCGGCGGGCATCGCGGTCGACATCGAGCATCTGACGGATCTGGAATCGCATTACCTCGGCCGGGTCACCCAGGCCGCGGACGAGGCGTACGCGGTCATCGGCAAGCAGGTCAACCTCGGCTCGCCCAAGCAGCTCCAGGTGATCCTGTTCGACGAGCTCGGCATGCCGAAGACCAAACGCACCAAGACCGGCTACACCACCGACGCCGAGGCGCTGCAGAGCCTGTTCGAGAAGACCGAGCACCCGTTCCTGCAGCATCTGCTGGAACACCGGGACGCGACCCGGCTGCGCACCACGGTCGAAGGCCTGATCAAGGCGGTCGCCGACGACGGCCGCATCCACACCACGCTGCTGCAGACGATCGCCGCCACCGGACGGCTCTCCTCGGTCGACCCGAACCTGCAGAACATCCCGATCCGCACCGAGGAAGGCCGCCGCATCCGCGACGCGTTCGTCGTCGGCGACGGGTACGCCGAGCTGATGACGGCGGACTACAGCCAGATCGAAATGCGGATCATGGCGCACCTCTCGCAGGACGAAGGACTGATCCAGGCCTTCAACAGCGGCGAGGACCTGCACACTTTCGTGGCGTCCCGCGCGTTCTCGCTGCCGCCGGAGGAGATCACGCCGGAACTGCGGTTCCGGGTCAAGGCGATGTCGTACGGCCTGGCGTACGGGCTTTCGGCGTACGGGCTTTCGCAGCAGCTGCGGATCTCGACCGAGGAAGCCAAGGAACAGATGGAGGCGTACTTCTCCCGCTTCGGCGGCGTGCGCGACTATCTTCACTCGGTCGTGGGCGACGCGGCGAAGGTCGGTTACACCGAAACGATCTTCGGCCGCCGCCGGTACCTGCCGGATCTCAACAGCGACAACCGCCAGCGCCGCGAGATGGCCGAACGGATGGCGCTCAACGCCCCCATCCAGGGCAGCGCGGCCGACATCATCAAGGTCGCCATGCTCAACGTGCACAAGGCGCTGACCGAGGCGAAGCTGAAGAGCCGTGTTCTGCTCCAGGTGCACGACGAACTCGTCCTCGAAGTCGCCGACGGCGAGCGCGAGCAGCTGGAAGCGTTGGTGCGTCAGGGAATGGGCTCGGCGTACGAGCTCGCCGTCCCGCTGGAGGTCTCGGTCGGCTACGGCCGGTCGTGGAACGACGCCGCGCATTAGGCTTCGAGAGTGGTAATGACGGTGAGAACCGTCATTACCACTCACGATCGGTAGGGTCCTTCGGGTGACTTCCGAGCGCAGACGCTGGCGGGTGCGGCTGCGCGATCGTCGTGGGCGGATCCTGGGCGCCGGGACCATGCTCGACGGGGAACACCTCCTCACCTGCGCTCATGTGATCGAAGGCCACGACGAAATCACGGTGGATTTCGTGGCGCTTCCCGGTGTCGAATCCGGAATCGCGAAAACCGTCGCGCAGGCCGCGCCCATCGGCGACGACGGCGGGGACGTCGCGTTGCTCCGGTTGCGCGACCCCGAGGAACAGCTCACCGGCGCGCCGCTCCACCGGACGGCGCTCGAAGACAACCAGCAGGTGCGCGCGTACGGCTTCCCGTGCGGTTCGGACGGCATGTGGTCGCTGGCGACCGTCGTCGGCGACGGCGGGCACGGCCTGGAGCGCGTCCAGCTGCACCGGAGTCCCGACGCCGAGCCGATCACCCACGGCTTCAGTGGTTCCGCGGTGATCGCCGACAAGACCGGTCACGTCGTCGGCATGGTCGCGACCCGGTACGCGACCGAGGCCGCCCGCGTCTCCTGGATGATCCCGGTCGAGACGATGCTCGGCTATCTGCCGGAACTGCGCCGCTGGGCCGAGGGCAGCCCGGCGATCGACCCGAGTTTCGTCCAGTACCCGGAACCGCCCACGATCGACGTGCTCTTCGCCCGCGAATTCGCGCGATGGCTCGGCGGGCACGGCCGGTCGGACGTCCGGGTGATCATCATGGGCGACGACGATTCCGCCGTCGCGGCCTCGTTGCGCCGCGCTATCGTCCTCGCCGACCGCGAACACGGCGCGGGCCGGAGCGCGTCCGGGCCGACGGTCCCGCCGGTGGGCAGTGTCGTGCTCGCCGTCGACGCGGTCGGCAAGACCGCCGACGCGGTCCGCCGCCGCATCTCCGACCGGCTCGACGTCGCCGCGGACTCGCCCGCGGGGCGCCACGGGTCCGGCCGCACGGTCGTCGTCTACGGGGTCGACGAGTCGGCCGAACCCGACGAACTCGTCGGCGAGGTGCTCGTGCCGCTGGCCCAGCGCGCGCACGAACTCGGGCTGCGGCTGGCACTGGCGTTCCGCGAGGAGACCTCGCCGGGCGTGGACGTGGTCCGGTCGAGCACCGACGTCCTGCCCGCCGGCGAGGACGACATCGAGGGCAGGCTCGCTCAGCTGGAAACGCGGCTGGCCGAACTGGACCGGCTGGAGAAGGACAATCCGAGCGACGCACCCCGCTTCTCCGGCATTCCACACGTCCATCCCAAGGCGCGGCGGTTGAGAGGCGCGGTGACGCAACTGCGTTCGGCGGAGCAGGACGATGAAACCGATTGGGTGAAACGGCAGCTCCCGGTCTGTGAGCGGGCCGTGGCCAAAACCGTCGAGCGGGCCCGCGACCTGCGCCGTCTCCTCGACGAGAACCTCGCCCGGCGCGCGGAACTCCGTGCCCGGCTCGACGCGTACGGGGAGATGGCCCGTAACAGCGGGCTCGTCGAAGACGTCGAACTGGATGCCGCCTACGCGCCCGCCTGGCGGATGCTCTTCGAAGGACCGTGCGACCTCGCGGCCGCGGCGGCCGCCGTCGAGCGGTACGCGGACACCGTACGGAAACGGATCGACGGATGACGGCCTGCGGACGGGACGGCTGCCGGGGCACGCTCGGCAAGACCGGCTTCTGCAAGGTCTGCGGGCTGCCGCCAGGCACGCCGGAAGAGCCGACGCTGGTGATCCCCGGCCCCGGCGCGCCGACCCGGATCACCGGCACGGTGGTCACCCGCTCCCAGCAGATCGCGGGGCACGCGACCGCGGACGACCGGGTCCCGCTCCCGGTCGTCGAACTCCCCGACGTCGCCGGCCGCTTGCTGACCGAGCCCCATGTCCCGGAGGAGGAACGGTTCTGCGGCAAGCACGGCTGCACCGCCACCCCGGTCGGCCGCTCGATCGGCGGCGGGCCCGCGCCCGCCGAGGGATTCTGCCCGGTCTGCCGGACGCCGTTCTCCTTCACGCCCAAGCTCGCGGCCGGTGACGTGGTCGACGGCCGCTATCACGTGCTCGGCTGCGTCGCGCGCGGCGGACTCGGTTTCGTCTACCTGGCGACGGATTCCGGACTCGGCGACCGGTACGTCGCGCTCAAGGGCCTGATCAACACGAACAACACCGCCGCCGTGCGGATCGCGGAGACCGAAAGCCAGGTGCTCATCGCGCTGGAGCATCCGAACGTCGTCCGGATCTTCGACGTGGTCGAGCACGACGACTTCCGTTACATCGTCATGGAGTTCGTCGACGGGCTTTCCCTGCGGGAGATCAAGAACCGCGGCCGGGCCGGGCTGGACTCCAGCGAGGGACGGCTGCTGGTCGAGCACGTCGTGGCGTACGGACGCGAGATCCTGACCGCGCTCGACTACCTCCACGGCGAGGGCCTGCTGTACTGCGACATGAAGCCGGACAACGTGATCCACGGTGAGAAGCGGATCAAGCTCATCGATTTCGGCGCCATCCGCAAGATCGCCGACGACGAAAGCCCGCTCGTCGGGACCGAGCACTACCAGGTCTCCCCGCGGGAACGGGCGAAACACGGGCTCACCGTCCGGTCCGACATCCACACCGTCGGCGTGACGCTGCGGGAACTCTTCCAGGCCAGCGACGGCTGGTCGGTCACCACCGACGCGCGCGGCGTCCGGTTCGGCATCGAGTCGTTCCTCCGCGTCCTCGACCGCGCGACCGCTTCGTTCGACCAGCGATTCGCGAGCGCACGCGAGATGCTGGTCCAGCTCGACGGGGTGCTCGGCGAGATCCTTTCCTTGCGGGACAAGCAATCCCGGCCCTCCGGATCCACGCTGTTCACGGAAGGGGCGGTCCTGCTCGACGCGGGACTCGGCCAGGCGCCGCCGCTGGAGCACTGGACGCGGGGGACGGCCGTGTCGCTCGGCGCGCGCCCGGCCGCCGCGGAGATCGCCGTCGGCCTGCCGGTACCGCGGGAGGATCCCGAGGATCCGCAGGCGAGCTTCCTCCGTGCCGTCCGCGCTCCCGACGCGGCGCGGTTGCTGAAGAAACTCGACAAGGTGTCGGGTTCGGTCGAGGTCGAGTTCCGCCGGTGCCGGGCCCGGCTGGAACTCGGGGCGACCGTCGAAGGCGCGCTGGCGGTGGCAGAGGCCGAACGCCTCCTCGGCGACCGCGCTCCCTACGACTGGCGGGTGGCGTGGCATCGGGGCCTGCTCGCGCTCGGCGAGGGCGATTTCGCCGCCGCCAAGGAGAAGTTCACCGCCGTGTACCGGGACATCCCCGGCGAGGAGCCGCCGAAACTCGCCTTGGGCCTGTGCGAGGAGCACCTCAACGGCGCGGCCGCCGCCGAGCGGTACTACGACGCCCTGTGGGTGCGCGACCGGTCCCAGGTCAGCGCGGCGTTCGGTCTCGCGCGGGTCCGGTTGCTGCGCGGCGCTCGCGCCGCCGCCGTCGAGATCCTCGACCAGGTCCCGGAATTCTCGCGCTACGACGAGGCCGCGCGGATCGCCGGGGTGCGGGTGCTGTCCGCGCCGATGCCGGGGACCGGGGATCTCCCGGCGTCGGCCGAACTCGACGACGCCGTGATCCGGCTGACCGCGCTGGACCTCGACGGTGACGCCCTCGACCGGCTGGTGACGGCCGTGCGCGAGACCGGGCTCGCGGGGGTGCTCCTCGGGCAGGACGGCATCACCGACGGCGAGATCCTGCGGTCCGCCGAGACGGGCGCCCGCACCGTGCTGGACCGGTCGTACCGGCGGCTCGCGCACCACGCGCCCTCGCCGGAGGCACACGACGTCCTGATCGATCTCGCCAACGCGGTGAGACCGGTGACCTTCGTGTGAAAGGGGATCGATGACGCGGCCGAGTCTGGGCATCGAGGTGCACCAGAACAAGTTCCTCGCGGAGGGCGACCGGGCGATGACCGCGATCGTCCGGGTCGTCTCGCGTGGCGGTGAAGGTACCGCCGGCCGGTCGGCCGCCGAGGTCCTGATGATCGACTGCTCCAGCTCGATGCGTTTCCCCAGCACCAAGATCGGCGAGGCCCGGCGGGCCGCCGCGGCGGCCATCGACGTCCTCCCCGACGGCGTGCGGTTCGCCGTCATCCAGGGCACCGAGCACGCGAACGTGATCTACCCGGCCGAGGACGGCCTGGTGACCGCTTCCGAGCGGACCCGGGCGGAGGCCCGTGCCGCTGTCGAGCGTCTCGTGGCGGTCGGCGGCACCGCGATGGGCGCCTGGCTCACCAAGGCCCGCGAACTCTTCGAACGGGCGCCCGACGCCGTCCGGCACGCGATCCTCCTCACCGACGGCCGCAACGATTCGCAGACCAGGGCCGCCCTGATGAGCGTGCTGAACAGCTGCGAGGGCCGGTTCGTCTGCGACGCCAGGGGAATCGGCGACGGCTGGGAACCCACCGAACTCACCCAGATCGGCCGGGTGCTGCGCGGGAACGTCGATTCCGTCGTCGACGACGACCGGCTCGCCGAGGATTTCCGGCAGCTCGTCGAGAGCGCGATGACGAAGGTGCTGCCCGAGGTCCGGCTGCGCATCGGCACCATGCCGTTCAGCAGGCTGCGGTCGGTCAAACAGGTGTTCCCGGACGAGTACGACCTCACCGACCGGTGTCAGGAGGTCGCCGTCCGCGAGCTGGAGCTCTCACTCGGTTCGTTCGCGAGCGAGGAGACGCGGGACTATCAGCTGATCCTCGATCTCGATCCCGACCTCGAACCCAGCCACGGACAGGACCGCCAGCTCGCTTGGACGGAACTCGTGCCCGTTCCGGGGGCGACGGCAGGCGAGGACGCGCTGCCCATCGCCGGGCGGTGGACGCACGATCCTGTCCCGCCGACGCTGGTTCACCCGATGGTCTCGAAATACGCGGCCCAGGCCGATCTCGGCGAAGCGCTGACCGCCGGCGGTGACGCCTACGCGGCGGGGGACCAGGCCGCGGCCGAGCAGTACTGGGGGAGGGCGGTCACCCTGGCCACGGCCGCGGGTGACGAAGAGACGCTCAGCCGTCTCTCGGGGGTCGTGGAGATCGTCGACGCGGAGAAAGGGGTCGTGCGCCTGCGCTCGGACGCGACGCGCAGTCACGCTTTGCACGTCGTCATCCCGTCGAGGGTTTCGGAAATCGCTCTTCCGCAGGAAGATCGGCCGATGCTCGATGCCTCGCCGGTCGCCTGCGCCGCCTGTCCCGCGCTTTCCCCCGCCGGGGCGAACTTCTGCGTCGGCTGCGGAAGACCGTTCGGCGAGGCGGTTTCGTGACGCCGACCCGGGTGCGGCTGGTCCGGCTCCGCACCGCGCTGCTGGCGCTCACCCTCGCGGTCCTGGTGGTCTCGCTGTGGGCGTTCCACAGTGTCCAGAACACCGCGGAGACCGTCCGCGACCGCACTTCGCAGGCGGTGCTCGAAGTGACCGCCGCCCGCGCGGCACTGGTGGCCGCCGACGCCGCCGCGGTCGCGAGTTTCGCCTCCGGCGAAGCGAAACTCGCCGGTCCGGGGCAGGAGTACGCGAATCAGCTGGCGCTGGCGAGCCAGAGCCTCGCGCGGGTCGCGGAGTTCAATCAGGCGGGGGAGGACGGCGGTAACGCGCTGCAGGTGGTGGAAAGCCAGGTCGCGGCCTACTCGGGCTCCATCGGGCAGGCCGACGTCCACTTCCGCCAGCCGGACGCCGCCGTGCTGGGCGCTGTCGATCTCTGGCACGCTTCACGGCTGCTGCACGCCCCCGGCGGGGTCCTGGAGGAGCTGGAAGCGTTGCAGGGCAGGCAACGTGACGCGCTGGACCGGCAGCTGTCGTCCACCGGGATGAGCCTCCCCTTGCTCCCGCTGTGGCTTCTGCCGGTGCTGGCCCTCCTGGTGCTTCTTGTGCTCACCCAGCTGTACCTGAAGAAACGCTTCCGCCGCGTGGCGAACGTCCCGTTGCTCGCGGCGACCGTGCTCGTCACCGCGATCGGGGCCGCCCTGGTGTTCACGCTGATCAGCCGCGACCGGCTGGATTCGGTCGGGGAGCGGCTCGACGGTGTCGCCGCCGCGCGGGGCGGGCAGATCCAGGCCGCCGACGACGCGGGCCAGCGACGGCTCGCCGACCTGCTGACCGAGTACTGCGACGAGGAGCAGGGATGCGGGTTCACGGCGGACGAATTCCGGTCGAAGGCGCGACAGACCACCACGGTGGCGACGGACAACACGCGGGTGGCGACGGCGGGCGTGAAGGCGGTGGCGGCCGACGCCTCCGACGCGGCCGAGTCCGGCGGCAGGGAGTTCCTGATCCCGGCGGGCACCCTGCTCGCGGGCGGACTGGTCCTGCTCGGGCTGCACGCCCGGATCGACGAATACCGGTACCGCCGGTGAAACGCCTGCTGGCTTCGGTGATGGCGCTGTCGCTGGTGGCGGGCGGCTGTTCGGCGTCGGTGGAGGACGGACCGGTCGTCGTCCTCGCGTCCTGGAGCGGGGAGGAGGAAAAGGCCTTCCGGCAGGTGCTGGACGCGTTCAAGGCCGACACCGGGATCGACTACCTCTACCAGGGAACGCGTGCCGTCGACCAGGTGCTCGCCTCCGACGTCCAGCGCGGTACCCCGCCGGACGTGGCCGTCCTGCCCAACGCGGGAGTGCTGGCCAAGTACCAGAAGTCGGGCGACCTGCTGCCGCTCGACGACGACCTCTCCACCGCCGTGAACCGGTCCTTCAGCCCGCAGTGGGTGACCCTCCAGAAGATCGGCACCCAGACGCTGTACGCGGTCGCGGTGAAGGCCGATCTCAAGAGCCTGATCTGGTACAACCCGGCCCGGCTGACCGGGATCCGCCCGACGACGTTCGAAGGTCTCCGCACGTTCTCCGCCGGGCTGACGGCGGCGGGCGGTACGCCGTGGTGTGTCGGGATGGGGGCCCCGCCCACCTCGGGCTGGCCGGGAACGGACTGGATCGAGGACATCCTGCTGCATTCGGCGGGCCCCGACCGGTACTGGCGGTGGGCGTCGGGCAGCCTGGACTGGACCTCACCGGAGGTCAAACAGGCTTGGCTGGACTGGGGTTCCGTACTCGAACCCGCCGCGATCCGCGGTGGCACCGCGGCCGCGCTGCTGACCGACTTCGGCGACGCGGGCAAGCGGATGTTCACCGACCCGCCGGGCTGCGCGCTCGAACACCAGGCGTCGTTCATCATGAGCCGCTACCAGAACTTCAAGCGGCCCGACGGGTCGTTCCCCGAGCCCGGCACCGATTTCGACTTCCTCTCCTTCCCCGGACGGGACGTCTCCGAGGTCGCCGCCGACCTGGCGGGCATGTTCAAGAACACGCCCCAGGCACGAAAACTGATCGAATACCTGGCCTCGGAGAAGGCACAGCGGATCTGGCCGTCGATTCCCCGCGCGAACGCGTTCTCCGCTCACAAGAAGCTCGGCCTCGACGTCTATCCGGACCAGGTGAGCCGGAAGGTCGCGGACACGATCACCTCGGCGTCCGCCTTGTGCTTCGACGCCTCCGACCTGATGCCCGCGACGATGACCGGCGCCTTCCACCGTGCCGTCCTGGAATACCTGAGCAACCGGGACCGGCTGGACATCCTGCTCAAGCAGCTCGACGACGTCAAGAAGAGCATCCAGCCCGGCGAATGGCTGGCAATCCCCTGTGGACAGTGAAGGAGCACCGGTGAACGACCTGGCGCGGTTCCCGCTCGAAGGCGGCGGTTCGGTAATCGTCGAGATCGACCCTGTCCGGGGCACTTCCCGGATCTCCCGGCGCGACGACCTGATCGAGGACACCAAGGGATCCTTCGAAGCGGCACTGGCGAACGTGCGGGACGCGGCCGCGGCGGCGCTGGACACCTTCCGGTCGATGACCAAGGGACCGGACGAGGTCGAGCTCAAGTTCGGTGTCAAGCTGACCGCGCAGGCGGGCGCGGTCATCGCGAAAACGGGGCTGGAGGGGAACTTCGAGGTGAAGCTGAAGTGGGTCCGGGAGACCGAAGACACGTGATCAGAGCCGGAACACGCGTGATCAGAGCCGGAACTCGCGCCGACCTTGTGTTCCGGCTCCAGTCACGCGAGATCCGGCTCCAAGCACGTGAGTTCCGGCCTTGATCACGCGAGATCCGGCTCCGATCACGCGAGATCCGCGTTAGCGCCCGAGACCCCGGACCAGCACCATCACCGATTCCCGGACATCGGCCCGCGTCCGCTTCGGCTGGAACACCTGCCAATCGAGGGCGACCACCAGCATCGTGCCGAACAACCCGGCCGCGGCGGTCGGGATCTGGACGCCGTCGGGCAGCCGCCCGGCGGCGTCCAGCCGGTGCAGCTGTTCGCGCACGATCGAGATGATCTCCTCGCGCAGCAAGGTCAGCGTCTCGTGCCAGGTGCCCGGCGTACGCCACATCTCGCTCACCAGGATCTGCGAGAAACCGGGGTATTCGGCGATGAACTCCAGCGCGCCGTCCACCTGCGCGGAGATGACGTCCATCGGATCGCCGTCGCCGGTGGCCGCGCGCAGCCGGTCCGCGAGCACGCCGACGCCGTAGCGCAGCAGTGCGTCGACCAGACCGTCCTTGCTGCCGAAGTTGTAGTAGACGGTGCCTTTGGCGACCTTCGCCTCGGCCGCGATGTCGTCGACCGTCAGCCCGACGAGGCCGCGGCTGGCGGACAGCCGCAGCGTCGCCTCGAACAACTTCTGCTTCGTCGCCTCGGCCCGGGGACTCACAACGCGAGCTCGGGTTTCAGCGCGGAAACCGTCCAGGTGCGCCGTTTCCGTGCCGCCAGCGTCGAAACGAGGATGCCGCCGACCAGATACGCCACCAGGACTCCGATGTCACCGAGGATCTCCATCGAGGCGCCACTGTAGAGCAGGTGCCGGAACCCGTCGATGGCGTAACCCATCGGCAGCACGATGTGCAACGGGTACAGCGCGTCCGGGATGGTCTGCCAGGGGAACGTGCCGCCCGCGCTCACCAGCTGAAGCACCAGCAGTACCAGGCCGAGGAACTTCCCGACGGCGCCGAAGAACGAGTTGAGCGCGTGCACCACGGCGGTGAACGTGAGCGACACCAGGATCGCGAACCCGATCGCGCCGAGCGGATGCGCGACGTCGATGCCGACCAGCCAGGTCACCGCGCCGAACAGCACGATCACCTGCGCTATCCCCAGCAGGGCCGAGGAAAGCCAGCCGCCGAGCGCGACCTTGAACGGCGACGCGCCGGCGGTCAGCGCGCGGGTGGAGAGCGGGCGCAGCAACAGGAACAGCACGAACGCGCCGATCCAGGTGGCCAGGGAGATGAAGAACGGGGCGAGGCCCGCGCCGTAGGTCCCGGCCGAGGCGACGCCGGAGGAGTTGACCGCGACCGGGTCGGCGATGGTGTTGGCGGTCGCCGCGCGGGTGGGGTCGTCGGGGTTCGGGATCTCCTTGAGCCCGGCGGCGAGCCCGTCGCGCAGTTGCACCGCGCCGTCGGCGAGCTGGTTCGTGCCGGTGACGGCGGTCTTCTCGCCGTCGTTCAGCTTCGCGGCGCCGTCCCGGATCTGCGTCGACGCGTCGGCTGCCTGCGCGATCCCGCTGGTGAGCTGCGGCGTGGCCGAGGCCAGCTGGTGCGCACCGTCGGACACTTGCCGCGCGCCGGACGCGAGCTGGACGAGCTGGCTGTTCGCGCCTTGGATCCTCGTGTTCGCCTGGTCGACCGGTGAGCGGAGGGTGTCGAGGCGGCTCAGGATCTCCTGGACCTTGGCCTCGGGGACCTCGGCGGCGCGCAGGTCCTGCGCGAGCTGGGTGCGGTAGCCGTCGAGTTTGGCCTGGATGTCGCCGGACGCCGTCGCCGCGAGCGAGGCCGCGTCGGAGACCTTCTGGTTCCCGTCGGCGACCTGACCGGCGCCGTCGGCGAGTTTCTGGGTCTGGGCGGGGAGCTGGGCGGTACTGGTTTTCAGGGTGCCGAGCCCGGTCGCGAGCTGTGAGCTGCCGGAGGCGAGCTGATTGGCGCCGTCGGCCAGTTGCTGCTGGCCAGTCTTGAGCTTGCCGGCGCCGTCGGCGAGCTGCGAAGCGCCGGTCGAGGCTTCCTGGATCTTGCCGTAGATCGTGGAGAAACCGACCAGGAACTTGTCCGCCGCCTCGCTGCCGACCTTCTCCGCGATCGTCTTGCGGACCTGTTCGGCCACCTGTTTCGCGATGGTGCCGGACAGATAGTTGTTGGCGTCGTTGGTGGTCAGCGTGATCGTCGCCTGCTGGGGCTGGAGGTTGCCCGAAGACAGCAGCGCGGTGGAGAAGTCGCGCGGGATGCCGATGGCGAACGAGTAGTTGTCGTTGCGGACGCCTTTGAGGGCCTCGTCCTGTGAGACCTCGTGCCACTGGAAGGTGCCGGACTTGACCAGTTCGTCGGTGACCTCGCGGCCGACGTTGCGTTCCGCGCCCGCCGAGTCCTTCGCGCCGGCGTCGGAGGTGAAGACGGCGGCGGGCAGCTTGTCGAGGCGCGAGTACGGGTCGTAGTTCGCGTAAAGGTAGAAGGACGCGTAGAGCAGCGGCACCAGGACGAGCGCGACCATGGCGAGCTTGGGCAGGACGCCACTGCTCAGCCGGCGCAGCTCGTTGGCGGCGATCCGGACGGGGTTCATTCCTGGTCTCCTGAAGTCTTCTCGGTGTCGTCCGCCACGGTCGCTTCCAGCGTCGTCTCCGCCGGGATCTCGACGGGTGCGCAGCGCACGGGATCGGGCTGGTCGAGAGCGCCGCACAGGGCGGGCTTCTCCGGCAGGGCCGAAACCGGGGTGGTGGCGGTCAGGACGATGACGGCGAGGCCGCGCTCGGCGTACTCGCGGGCGAGCCGCGCCCAGCTGTCGACGTCGCTGGTGTGCCTGTCCGGGGTGTCGAGCACGAGGACGCCGACGCCCTCGCGGTGCGCGGCGAGCGCGGTCAGCAGGCGGGTGCGCGTCACCGCTTCGAGGTTTTCGAAGCGGGTGGTGGCGAAGGCGGCGGCGTCGTGCTCGGCCAGCCAGCTCGCCACGGCGGCCTTGTTCGCCGGGCGTTTCGCCAGTTCGAGTTCCTCCCCGACGACGACCTGCAGCGACAACGCGCCGTCCGGTTCGCTCACGCCGGGGGAGTCGACGACGGCCACGACCTTCCGCGGGTCGCCGCCCTCGACGGTCACGGTCCCGGTGGCGGGCTTCAATCTGCCCGCCAAGGCCAGCCCGAAGGCGGTGACGCCGACTCCTGGCTCGCCGTGCACGATCGCCAGCTCACCGCCCGAGACGGTGAGCGAAGTAGGCGACAGCAACGTGCCGTGGGGTCCGGTCACGGACACCCTGTCGGCTTGAACCCGCACGAAGAACTCCCAGGTCGGCGACTCGTGGAACTTTTAAACTGACTGGTCAGTTCAAAAGTTAGCCCTGACCTGGGAGGTGCACAACCGAGGGGGGCCCACGTCACACGCAAGAGTGACGAAACCTCCGCAAACTGTGCATTTCGGCTAACGCAGGGCGGAAGCCGGGTGGACCTCCCAGGACGTCCACAGTGGACGATAACCCTGCCGGTGCCAGAACACCGAGGAGAGCGGGTTGGTCGGGTTGTAGTAGAGGTACGTGCCGTCCGCGCCGTCGGCGGAGAACTCCTTGTGCACCACGGACATCAAGGCCTGGCCGAGGCCGCCGCCGCGCAGGCCCGGCACGGTGACGACGTTGTTGACGTAACCCCAGCGGCCGTGGGGGAGCAGTTCGGCCTCGGCCGACCCCGGCGACGAGGTGATCCAGGCGCCGTGCGCGAACGCGGCGACGCGGGCGTCCCGTTCGGCCAGCCACAGCAGCGGGGCGTCCTTGTCGAGGGCGCGTTCCAGCGCCGGGGCGAGCAGCTCGGCGGCGTTCGCGCGGTGCCGGGTCGCGACCTGGCCGATGTAGTCGTGGGTCGACACGGCCATCGCGAGGACGTCGTCGAAGTCGTCCTTCCTGGCCCGGCGGACGGCCACGCCGTCGTCGGCCTTCTCGTCGCGGTGGCATCCGGTGCGCACGGCGAGCGCGGACATCGGCACCAGCCCGTGGTCGAGGAACGCGCGGATCGCCTCGGCGTCCCGGCTTGGCCAATTCACCACGCAGGACGAATCCTCGCCGGGTGATTCGGCGTCCATCCACGTCCGCCAGGCGCGCAGCAGGACGTCCATGCCCTCGGTGCCGGTGTTCCCGACGAACGGGAACAGCTGGCGCACGTCGGCGGCGGACCAGAGCAGCGGGACGTCGTCCGGACCATGCAATTGGCGCTGGACCACACCGGTGACCTGGACGCCCGACGCGGTCGCGGCGTCGACGCGCTCGCCGACGACCGGGGGCGGGGCCGCTTCGGGCAGCTGCCTGTCGATCGCCGCGAACCGTGCGCGGTGCGCGTCGAACAACGTCTTCTCGATTTCCATCCTGTCCCCAGGGTCGGCCGCGCCCGTCGCCGCTACCGCAGGGCCGAGGCTGGGCTGGCCGCCCACGTCGTCCACAGAGGACGATAACCCTGCCGGTGCCAGAAGACCGGGGAAAGCGGATTGGCCGGATTGTACGAGACGAAGGTACCGCGCAGCGACGGCGAGAACAGCTCGTCGTGCGCGACGGCCGTCAGCGCGCGCCCGATCCCGCGGCCCCGGGCGGCCGCGGTGACCGCCAGCGTGCCGAGGTAGCCCCACTCGCCGGGCCGCAGCCGTCCGGCGAGCGCGTCACCGGGGATCGGCGAACGCTTTCCGCTGGTCACAATCCCGACCGTGACGCCGTCCTCTTCGGCGACCCAGACGCGGCCGCCGAACTGCAGGCCGCGCCGGACCTCTTCCGCGAGCAGGGTCGCGGCCCCGGGCCGGACGACGCCGTGACCGACGAACGAGGTGTAGCGAAGTTCTTCGAAACGAAGGGCGGCGATCTCCTCCAGGTCGCCGCCGGAGGACTCCCGGACGGTCACGCCCGGCACCGAACACGCCTCGCCCTTGGCGGGCGCGCGGACGGCCAGCGCCAGCTGCGGCGCGAGCCCGTGGTCGAGCAGGGCCCGCGCGACCTCGGCGTCCCGGCTGGGCCAGGTGACCGTGCACGACGAATCGGGTTCGGCGTCGGCGAGCGCGACCCGCTCGCGCCAGGCGGACAGCAGCGCGCTCATCCCCGCGCCGGCGTCGCGCGGGAGGACCGCCGAAAGGATCTGCAGATGCGCCGGGCTCCACAGCCGCTGCCAGGAACCCGCCGGGAACCGCACGTGCGCGATCGTCCCGGCGGCGCCACCCGCTTCGAGGGGCTCCCCGCGCGGGAGCGGAGGTGGCGGCGGAAGCAGGGGGTCGAGCGCGGCGAACCGCGCCCGCTGGCACTCCGCCGCCGAGGTCATCCCCGCTGGGTGCAGAAGATCGCGGTGCCCGGGAAGAGCTTGCCGCGCAAGGGGCTCCACTGTCCCCAGGTGCGGGAGTGACCTTCCGGCCAGGCGGGCTCGATGAGGTCCGTCAGCGCGAAACCGGCGTCGGCGAGCGCGCGGACGTAGTCGCCGATGGTGCGGTGGTACTCGACGTAGGTCGCGACACCCTCTTCGTCGACCTCGACGTACGGCGTGCGGTCGAAGTATGGCTGGGTGACGGTGAGGCCTTGCGGGCCGGGATCGTCGGGGAAGATCCACCGCATCGGGTGAGTCACCGAGAACACCCAGCGGGAGCCCGGCCGGAGCACCCGGTGCACTTCGGCGAACACGACGTCGACGGAGGCCACGAACGGGACCGCGCCGAAGGCCGAGCACGCCGCGTCGAAGCTCGCGTCGGCGAACGGGAGCGACTCCGCGGTCGCCTGCACGAGCGGGACCGGGGTGCCGGTGCGCTCGTTGCCTTCCCGCGCGTGCCGGAGCATGCCCGCCGAAAGATCGGTCGCCACCGCGTCGGCGCCCTGCGCGGCGAGCCAGCGCGAACAGGCCGCCTGCCCGCAGCCGACTTCGAGGATCCGTTTGCCGCCGACTTCACCCAGGAGCGCGACGTCGGCCTCGCGGACGCCCTCTGGGCACCAGACGAAGTCCGCGTCGCCGAGGAAACCGCCGTGGGTCGCTTGGTAGTCGTCGGCGTCGGCGTCCCACCACGCCAGGTTCGCGGCCGTCGCCTCCGGCGCGGAGACCGCCCGATAGGCGACCCCCGCGGTGCCGAGCCGCTCCTCGGCCTGCGCGTGCCGTTCGGGCTCCGTGACGGACTGCTGACTCAAACCGATATCCTTTCCCCAGGTCAGGGCTGTGGGGGAGAGCTTATCCGCCCGGCGTGATCGCGGTAGGCACCCTGATTGTGCCGTGTACAGGGGGCCGCGTAGGATATCTGTTAGCGCAGTGGGTTCGCGCTACTCTTTCCCCCGGTTCGCTCAGCGTCCGGGTCAGGGGGTCGCGCACCGTATGCGGTGATACTCGCGGTCGTTCCCTGTGGACGTTTGCAAATGTGGTCGCCTCATGCCGGAAGAGCCCATGGTGCCCTAACTGCAAACCCACTACTTCCCATCCACCGGAGCAACCCGCCTAATGACGACCGACACCGCCACCGCCCCGACCGCCCCCGCCGGGCCCCAGCAAGTCGCTATCAACGACATCGGGTCGGAGGAAGACTTCCTCGCTGCGATCGACAAGACGATCAAGTACTTCAACGATGGCGACATCGTCGAAGGAACGATCGTCAAGGTCGATCGCGATGAGGTCTTGCTCGACATCGGCTACAAGACCGAGGGTGTCATCCCCTCGCGTGAGCTCTCCATCAAGCACGATGTCGACCCGGCTGAGGTTGTCACCGTCGGCGATGAGGTCGAAGCCCTGGTTCTCCAGAAGGAGGACAAGGAAGGCCGTCTGATCCTGTCCAAGAAGCGTGCGCAGTACGAGCGCGCCTGGGGCACGATCGAGGAGCTCAAGGAGAAGGACGAGCCCGTCAAGGGCACCGTCATCGAGGTCGTCAAGGGCGGCCTCATCCTGGACATCGGCCTGCGCGGCTTCCTGCCGGCGTCGCTGGTCGAGATGCGCCGCGTGCGCGACCTGCAGCCGTACGTCGGCCGCGAGCTCGAGGCGAAGATCATCGAGCTGGACAAGAACCGCAACAACGTGGTCCTGTCCCGCCGCGCCTACCTGGAGCAGACCCAGTCCGAGGTGCGCAGCGAGTTCCTCAACGCGCTCGCCAAGGGCCAGGTCCGCAAGGGCGTCGTGTCGTCCATCGTCAACTTCGGTGCCTTCGTGGACCTGGGTGGCGTCGACGGCCTGGTGCACGTCTCCGAGCTGTCCTGGAAGCACATCGACCACCCGTCCGAGGTCGTCGAGGTCGGCCAGGAGGTCACGGTCGAGGTTCTGGACGTCGACATGGACCGCGAGCGCGTCTCGCTGTCGCTGAAGGCGACCCAGGAAGACCCGTGGCGTCAGTTCGCCCGCACCCACGCGATCGGCCAGATCGTGCCGGGCAAGGTCACCAAGCTCGTCCCGTTCGGTGCGTTCGTGCGCGTCGAGGAGGGCATCGAGGGCCTGGTGCACATCTCCGAGCTGGCCGAGCGCCACGTGGAGATCCCGGAGCAGGTCGTCCAGGTCAACGGCGACGTGATGGTCAAGGTCATCGACATCGACCTCGAGCGTCGTCGCATCTCGCTGTCGCTGAAGCAGGCGAACGAGGGCGTCACGCCGGAGACCGAGTTCGACCCGACTCAGTACGGCATGGCCGCCGAGTACGACGCCGAGGGCAACTACATCTACCCCGAAGGCTTCGACCCGGACACCCAGGAGTGGCAGGAAGGCTTCGACAAGCAGCGTGAGGAGTGGGAGCGTCAGTACGCCGAGGCTCACACCCGCTACGAGGCTCACATGAAGCAGGTCGTCAAGGCCGCCGAGGCCGACGCGGAAGCCGCGGCCGACGCCGCGACCGGTGTCACCTCCGGCGACTCGGGCGAGCAGAGCTACACCTCCGCTCCGGCCGAGGCCAAGAGCGGCGGCACGCTCGCCAGCGACGAGCAGCTCGCAGCTCTCCGCGAGAAGCTGTCGGGCGGCGCGTGATCCAGGCGCTCAGCCAGTAGCTGACAGACAGCGGCCCCGGTCCATCTCGGACCGGGGCCGCTGTCTTTTCGCATTTCGTCCTCTGGATGCGTTCCTTGCGCGTGCAACTACCGCATCCAGAGGACGAAACGCGCACGAGACAACCCCCGCATTCAGAGGACTAAATGCGGGGGTGGAGGGGAAGCGGTCAAGAGGTGGCGGGCCGGACGGCCGGCACCCAGATGCGTTCGAGAGCGGCCGCGCGGGCCTTGCGACGGAGCCCGGCGAAGCTGTGCTTGGCGGGGACCAGGAGCGCGCTCAGCCAAGTCCGCCGGTATTCGGCGAGGGCTTCGGCCACGGGACGATGAAGGACACAGTGCACCAGGCCCGGCGTTCCGAGCCGGTGCCTTCCGACGTGCTTGCCGTCTGACATCGTTCCTCCGTGTGGGCTACCTTCGCCGCGCACGGTACGCAATCAAGCCCCCGAAGCCGCGTAACCGCCCGGCGTGTCACCCGTAAAGGTTGAGTCTCGCGTCACGATGATCTTGCCTTTTACCTCCTTCTGTGCCGGACGTGCTTATCCGGTGACCCTGCGCGGTCACCCCTGATCGCGCCACTAGGCTGATCGTCATGCTGCGTGTGGGCCTGACCGGCGGGATCGGCGCCGGAAAATCGACGGTGGCGAACCGGCTTTCCGAGCACGGCGCCGTCCTCATCGACTCCGACAAGATCGCCAGGGAGGTCGTCGAGCCGGGCACGCCGGGTCTCGCCGAGCTCGTCGAGGCGTTCGGGGAAGACATCCTCGCGTCCGATGGTTCGCTCGATCGCGCAGCGCTCGCCGCGAAGGCGTTCGCCGGCGAAGACTCCCGCAAGCTGCTGAACTCGATCGTCCACCCCAAGGTCGGCGCCCGGACGGCCGAGTTGATGGCGGCCGCGGGACCGGACGCGATCGTCGTCCACGACATCCCGCTGCTCGTCGAAGGCGGGCTCGCGCCGATGTACCACCTCGTCGTCGTGGTCGACGCGCCGGAAGAGGTCCGGGTCCGCCGTCTGGTCGAGTCGCGGGGGATGGCCGAGTCCGACGCGCGCGCCAGGATCAAGGCGCAGGCCACGACCGAGCAGCGCCGGGCGGTGGCCGACGTCTGGTTCGACAACAGCGGCGCCCCCGACATCGTGCTAGCCGACGTCGACGCGCTGTGGGCGGACAGGCTGACCCCGTTCGAAGCGAACGTGCGGCTCCGCAAGCCGCGGGCGCCGATGTCGCCGAAGATCGCGGAGTACGACCCGACGTGGCCCGTGCAGGCCGAGCGGGCGCTCGCCCGGATCCGCGTTGTGGTGGGCGACAATGCCGTGCGCGTCGATCACATCGGTTCGACCTCGGTGCCGGGGCTGCCCGCGAAGGACATCCTCGACCTCCAGCTGACGGTGTCCACTTTGGACAAGGCCGACGAACTGGCGGACGCGCTCTCCGACGCCGGGTTCCCCCGTGCGGAAGGCGAGTGGTTCGACGACGCGCACGGTGAAGAGGGCACCTGGCCGAAGCGGTTCCACTTCGGCGGCGACCCGCGCCGCCCGGTCAACCTGCACGTCCGGTCCCAGGAAACGCCTGCCTGGCGGCTCGCGCTGCTCTTCCCGGAGTGGCTGCGGCAGAACCCGGACGAACGCGACGCCTATGCGGCGGTCAAGAACGCCATGGCCACGAAGCACGCCGGCGACGGGACAGTCGAGCGCTACACCGACGAAAAGCAGGTCTGGGTCGACGCGGCCTTCACCCGCGCCGACGCGTGGGCGGCGTCGACGGGCTGGACCCCGTAGGCCTCAGCTTCCGAGAAGTCCTCGTTCGAACGCGGTCGCGACGGCGGCCGCGCGGTCCTTCACCCCGAGCTTGGCGTAGGCGTGCACGAGGTGCGTCTTCACCGTGGCCTCGCTGATGAACAGCAGCTTCGCGGCCTCCTTGTTGGTCGAACCGCGCGAGATCAAGGTGAGGACTTCGAGCTCGCGGCGGCTCAGCGGTTCCGGCGCGGGTGCGCGCATCCTGCCCAGGATCAGGTCGGCGACGGCGGGGGAGAGCACCGCTTCGCCGCGCGCCGTCGCCCGGACCGCGCGGAAGAGCTCCTCGCGAGGCGCGTCCTTGAGCAGGTAACCGGTCGCGCCCGCTTCGATCGCCGGGACGACGTCGGTGTCCGTGTCGTAGGTCGTCAGCACGAGGATTCGCGCGGGATTACGGAGTTTCGCCAGCTTCGCGATCGCCGCCACCCCGCCGGAGCCCGGCATCCGCAGGTCCATCAGCACGACGTCGGGGCGGAGTTTCTCCGCCAGTGCCACGGCTTCATCGCCCGAGGACGCTTCCCCGAGCACTTCGAATCCCTGGTCCGCGGTGAAGATCCCGCGCAGCCCGTCACGGACGATGGGATGGTCGTCGGTGATCAGCAGCGTGATCGTCATGGCCGGGCCTCCAGCGCGATGGCGGGCAGATTGGCCGAAACGGCGGTCCCGCCGCCCGGCTCCGATTCGAGATGCAGCGTTCCCGCCAGCCGGGCGACGCGGGCGCGCATCCCGGGAACACCGAAGCCGCTGTCACCCGACGGCCGCGCGGTGTCCGGCTCGAACCCCCGGCCGTCGTCCCGGATGTCGACGGTCACCTGATCGGCCATGTAGGACAGCGTGAGCCCGACGATCGCGGCGGCGGCGTGCTTCTCGACGTTGGTCAGTGCCTCCTGCGTGATCCGCAGCAGCGTCGCCTCGATCTCGGGATGCAGCGCCCGCGCGGTCCCGGTGGTGGTGAACCGGACTTCGATCCCGGTCCTCCCGCTCCACAGCCGGGAGACCTCGTCGAGCGCGTCGGGCAGGGTCGCGGTGGCCAGCGGCTGCGGGCCGAGCGCGCGCACCGAACGCCGGGCGGCGGTCAGGTTTTCCCGCGCCAGTGCCATCGCGGAGCCGACGTGCCGCTGCCACTCCGCAGGTTCGTTCTTCGCCTCGTCCGCGGCTTCCAGCTGGGTGATGATGCCGGTGAAACCCTGGGCGAGCGTGTCGTGGATTTCCTGGCTCAGCCGCTGACGCTCGTCGAGGACGCCCGCTTCGCGCGCCTGGCTCAGCAGTTGCCGTTGCAGGACCGCGTTCTCCTCCTGGGCGGCGGCCAGTTCGTCGAGCATGCGCTTGCGTTCCGCGTGCTGCCGCGCCATCGCCGACGAGGCGAGTCCGCCCCCGCCGACGGCGGCCGTCTGCACCAGCGTGATCACGGTCCACAGCGCGGGCTGCTCGGCGAACGCCCGCACCGGGCCGCCGTCGGGCATCGTGTTGATCAGCGCGGAGACCACGAAGATCCCGGCCAGCGACAGCGGGGCGGGCCGAAGCCGCATCGCGTCGAAGAACCCGGTGATCATGAAGATGAGGAAGACCGTGTCGTGTCCTTCGAGCACCGCGGCGATCGCGACGAGCCCGGCGAACGAAACCGCGGCCACGACGGGATGTCCGGCCCACCGCTCGGGCAGCAGCGTGAAGGTGAGCAGAAGCCAGACCGCGGCGATCCCCACCAGCCCCAGGGTGACCGCCGGATCCCGGCCGGAGAGCAGGAGACTGAGCACCGTGCTCAGCGCCAGCAGCGCGTACGGGAGGAAGTTCTCGATCCGGCCGCTCCACGGCCGCCACGGCGAATCCCCCTCGTCGGGCGACGGCCACAGCGAGTCCTGCCACCGGATCCAACTGGTCATACCCGGAATTCCCGCAATCCCGGCCACGCGGACGCCCAGGATTCGGTGTGGCCGGTGACGAGCCAGATCGGCATTTCGCGGCTCACGTTGCGGACGCCGAGTTCGTTGTCCACGCGGGAAACGATCCGGGCATCGGTGAAGGAACGCAGCAGTCGCGCCGGATCGGGCCCGACGAACAGCACGCTGTCCGCGGTCTCGGGCGGATGGCCGAAGTACCAGAAGCCCCGGCTCGGGCTGTACGCGGCGGGGAGCCCGTAGTCGGCGCCGTACCGGTCCAGCGCTCCGGCCTGCCAATACCCGGCGGTGACGAGCGTGGTGCGCGCCCGCTGCTCCGGTGGGAGCCGGTGATAGGCGTCCGCGACCGAACGGGCGAGATCCGGCCAGCCGATCTCCTCCAGCGCGTACGCCGGGCGCGGGACGTCCCGGCCTTCGGCGAGCCAGGCGGCGGGCCACACCGGCAGCGCGTAGGGGAGGGTGTACAGCGCGGAGAGCAGGAACACCGGCCAGGTCGGGATCCAGCGGAACCACAAGGACGGCTTCAGCTGTCCGAAGTGGACGGCCGCACCCGCCCACAGCACCCCGAACATCCCCGCCGCGTAGTAGTACCGGCCGTTGGACAGGATGAACAGGGCGATCACGCCGACGGTGGCCCAGCCGAGGAACCGGAACTCCCGCAGCTTCGCCGAGAACAGCAGCACCCAGAGTCCATAAAGGACACCGATGACACCGATGCCCAGCCCGGCGCCGGTCAGCAGGGCGGGCAGGAATCCGGCGCGGCCGCTCCAGCCACCGGTGGTCTCGTGCGCGATGACGTCGCCCATCTCCAGCTGCGGCCAGCCGTTCGAGGCCTGCCACCAGAGGGTGGGCACCAGCGAGAGCGCGGCGATCCCCGCGCCGATCCAGAGTTTGGGCCTGCGCAACAGATCCCGGGGACCGAAGACGAGGATCGCGACGCCGGCGGCGACCCAGAAGGTCGCGATGAGGAGCTTGACGTTCAGCGCGACGGCGGTGGCGACACCCAGCCACAGCAACAGGTTGTCGTCCCGGGTCCGCATCCACCGCACGAGCAGCCACGCGATGAGCGCCCACAGCGCCGGGTCGATCGTCGAGGTGGCCAGGTAGTGCCCGCTGCCGAGGAACTGCCCGCAGATCGCGTACGCGGCGGCGGCGCGGGTCTGCGCCCGGCGGTCGCCGCCCATCTCGTAGGCGATGAGGCCGGTGAACACCACGCCGGCGGCCGTCGCGAGGACGGCGGGGAGGCGGAAGACGAAGACGTTGCCCGGCGCGAGCGAATCCATCGCCAGCGCCAGGAACGGGAGTGCCGGCGGCTGGTCGGCGTATCCCCAGGCCAGCCGCTTCCCGGCGGACAGGAAGTACAGTTCGTCGCCGAAGTAGCCGTATCGCCACGCCGTCGCCAGCAGGGCCGCCGCGGCCGCGGCGGCGAGCAGCGCCACCGGGAGCCGGGCGAACGCCACACCGGACGCGGTCGGTGTTTCGGCCGCGCTGGCGGCTTCCATCCAGTCCTCGCAGATCCCTCGGGTGCCGGTCCTCTCGCACCTTACGTGCCACCGGAGTGGCGCGTCGGGCGTGGGAGGACCGGCGAGGCTCAGAAGCCCCAGTCCGTGAGTTTCGGCCACACCGTGTCCCAGCTCCCGGTCCGGCCGGTGGCCAGCCAGATCTTCATGCCCTGACTCACGTTCGGGATCCCGGCCCGGTTGTCGAGCGCGCCCACCTCGCGCACTCGCGTGAAGTACGGCACAAGCACCGACGGGTCGTTCCCGACGAACAGGATGTCCCGTGCCGATTCCGGCGGCCTCGGCAACGTCACGTAACCGCGGTTGGGGCTCGACGGCGACGGAAGGCCCAGCTCGGGTCCATAGTGGTCGATGGCACCGGCCTGCCAGTACTTCGCCGTGACGATGCCGGTGCCCGCCGGGTCCGGGACGGCGCGGTAGGCCTGCGCCACCGACTCGGTGATCTCCCGCCAGCCGACCTCCTCGTCGGCGAAGAGCGGCCGCGCCCAGTCCGGCGTGCTCGTCAGCGTCGACTGCGGGAGGATCGGCAGCGTCTGCGGGATCGCGATCGCCGCGGCCACGACGTACACCGGCCAGGTGGCGATCCAGCGCCAGTACTTCGACGCCTGACCCGCTTCGATCTCCACCGCGGCGGCGGCGAACAGCGGGGCGAACATCCCCGCCGCGTAGTAGTACCGCCCGTTCGCCAGCAGGAACACGGCGAGCACGCCGAGCGCCGTCCATCCCAGGAACCGGTACGGCCGCAGGCGTTCGGAGCGCAGCAGCCGCCACAGGCCGTAGCAGAGCAGGACCATCCCCACCGGAACCCCCGCGGTCACCACCAGCGTCGGGACGAACGTGACCCGCCCACCCCAGCCTTCCGAGACCTCCTGGGAGATGGCCGCTCCCATGGTCAGCTGCGGCCAGCCGTTCGCCGCCTGCCAGACGAGCGTGGGCGCGATCATCGCGGCGGCGATCAGCGCGCCGATCCAGAGCGCCGGACGGCGGACGAGGTCGCGGGGTCCGACGGCCACCGCGGCGGCCAGCGCGACGACCCAGAACGCCCCGATGAGGAACTTCGTGTTCAGCGCGAAGCCGGTCGCCACGCCGCTCCAGAGCAGGAGCCCGTCCGCGCGGGTCCGCGTCCACCGGACGAGCAGCCAGAGCACCAGTGTCCACAGGAACGGGTCCAGGGTGCTGGTCGCCAGGTAGTGCCCGCCGCCGAGCATCTGGATCGACACCGCGAACGTCCCCGCCGCGATCACCTGCGCCCGGCGGCCGCCGCCCAGTTCCCTGGCGATCAACGCGGTCAGCACGACCCCCGCGACCGTCGCCAGCATCGCCGGGATCCGCAGGACGAACGGCGAATCGGCGCCGAACGCGTCCATCAGGCGTGCCAGGAGCGGCAAGAGCGGCGGCTGGTCGGCATACCCCCAGTCCAGATGTCGACCGGCCGCCAGGAAATAGAGTTCGTCGCCGAAATAGCCGTACCGGCCCGCCGTCGCCGCGAGGACCGCGCCCATCGCGCCGGCGATCGCCAGCACCGGTGTCCTGGCGAACGGCGCGATTCCCGCGTCTCGTCGTCCGCCGATCCGTTCTCGGACTCCCTCGGTCTCGATGACCATCGGTATCCGCCCCCTCTCGATCGGTTCGTGATCGAGAGTCCCGTGAGGGCGGCCTGCCGGGAATCCCTCCCTTGGACAGGAACCGCTCGCCCAAGGGATGAGCCAGGATCAACCGATCGGTGGATGTGGGCGGGTCAGTGCCGTCGCCAGCCGAGCGCGACGTCCTTTGTGGACAGCCAGCCGCGCAGATCGTGCCCGTGGGTGGCGAGGCCGTCCACGGTCGCGTGACTGACGCCGAGCGCGCGTTCGCCGTCGGCGAGCGAGAGCAGTCCGGAGGTGACCGCGCCGAGGAGTTCGTCGGTGTCGATCACCTGGACGGATTTCTTGTCCCGCAGCACGAGGTCGAGATAGAGGTCGGTGGCGACCCAGACACCGCCTTCGCGGTGGATGTCGACGACGTCGAGGTAGAAGTCCTGATCGCGTTCGTGGCCGGGGTTGAACCAGAAGTCGGTGATCCGCAGGCCGAGATCCGGCAGCAGCCAGGATTCGAGGTAGTGGAACTGTTTCCGCCCCGGGGCCGGCCGCGCCATGTAGAGGCCGAAGGGCTCTTCGCGGTATTCCTCGACGTCCCTCACGACGCCTTTGGGGTCAGTGTTGGTCTTCGTGGCCGGGTCGAAGTACTCGACCTTGGGCGGGTGCAGCGCGGTCATGCGCTCATCTTGGAAGGCCCCGGCGTCCGCGACCACCGCCCAACCGGGGGACGATCACGGTTTCGCGGTTTCGGAGGAGTGCGGACGTTCGGCCGGATAAGGTGCGCTGGTTCCGCCGAAGGGGTGAATGGGGAGTCAACGCATGTTCGGGATCATCAGGCCGTGCCGTCACCGGCTTTCCGCGGGTCTGCACGCGGATTGGCTCGCCCATCTGTGCGGCCTTTGCCTGGCGTTGCGCGACGAACACGGACATCTCGCCCGAATGGTGACGAACTACGACGGCTTGATCATCTCGGCACTCGTCGAAGCCCAGTCGCCGCGTGCGGAAGGACGGCGCGACGCCGGCCCGTGCCCGCTTCGGGCGATGAAGGGAACCTCGGTCGCGAAGGGCGGCGGCGCCCAGCTCGCGGCGGCGGTCTCCCTGGTGTTGGCTTCGGCGAAGATCTCCGACCACGTCGAGGACCGCGACGGCGCCTTCGCGCGGCGTTCTGTCTCTCTCGCCGCGAAGCGGGTCGCGACGCGCTGGGCGGACCAGGGAAGCCGCACGGGCAGCCGGATCGGGTTCGACACGGCGGTGCTGACCGAGGCCGTCGACCGGCAGGGCGAGATCGAACGCGCCGTCCGCCTCGGTGATTCGGCCGTGCTCGCCACGGAGCCCGCCGAGCTGGCGACCTCGGCCGCGTTCGCCTACACCGCCACGCTGGCGGGCCGCCCGGAGAACGCCGCGCCGCTGGCCGAGGCCGGACGCCTGTTCGGCAGGGCCGCGCATCTGCTCGACGCCGTCGAGGACCTCGCCGAGGACGAGGCCGCCGGTGCGTGGAACCCGCTGACGGCCACCGGCACCGGGCTCGCCGAGGCGCGGCGGCTGTGCGACGACGCCGTGCTCGGCGTCGAACTCGCCCTTCGCGAGGTGAAATTCGACCAGCCCAAGCTCGTCCACGCGCTGCTGGTGCACGAACTGCGGCAGGCGGTGCGACGCTCGTTCGGCCACGGGCTCATCGGGCATGGGCACGGCCACGGTCCGCAGCAGCCGCCACCGGGCTGGATCGGACCCGGACCGCGGCCGCAACAGCATCCCCACCAGCCTCAGCGACCGCATCAGCAGTATCCGCAGGGCGGTTACCAGCCGCCGCCTCCGCCACAAGGCGCTCCCGGCAGCGGGGGACCGCCCCAGGAGCCGCCGAAGAAGAGGAAGCACGGCGGCCCGCCGGTCGATGGTCAGGGTGGCTGCTGCTGGACGCCGAAGTTCCGGGTGCCCGCCCGGCCGAGAGGGTTCTTCCTCGGCTGCGCGGTGGCGACCTACATGTGCTGCTCGTGCCAGTTCTGCTGCCGGGACCCCTTCCCGGGGGCGTGGAGCGGGAAGCCGCACGAGGCCTGGTGCAACAACTGTGACGGTTGTGACGGTTGCGACTGCTGTTCCTGCTGTGACTGTTCGTAGCGCGTCGACCAGGCGAACCGGAAACTGTCGGACCCAGCGCCTACTCTGGTTCCCGTGGCTTTCGCATCCGAACACCCCGTGCTCGCCCAGTCGGACTTCCGCCCCGTCACGGACATCCCCCGGACCGGTGGCCGGTTCGAGGTGGTCAGCGAGTACAAGCCCGCCGGTGACCAGCCGGCGGCCATCGACGAGCTCGAACGCCGGGTCAACGCGGGCGAGAAGGACGTCGTGCTGCTCGGTGCCACGGGTACCGGCAAGTCGGCGACGACGGCCTGGCTGATCGAGCGCGTCCAGCGCCCGACGCTGGTGATGGCGCCGAACAAGACCCTTGCCGCGCAGCTGGCGAACGAGCTGAAGGAGCTGTTCCCGCACAACGCGGTCGAATACTTCGTCAGCTACTACGACTACTACCAGCCCGAGGCGTACATCGCGCAGACGGACACCTATATCGAGAAGGACTCGTCGATCAACGACGACGTCGAGCGGCTGCGGCACTCCGCGACGATGAACCTGCTGTCCCGGCGCGACGTCATCGTGGTCGCGAGTGTCTCGTGCATCTACGGTCTGGGCACGCCGCAGTCGTACCTCGACAGGTCGACGAAGCTGAAGGTCGGCGAGCAGCTCGACCGGGACGTCTTCCTCCGCGCACTGGTGGACGTGCAGTACACCCGCAACGACATCGCCTTCGCGCGCGGCACCTTCCGCGCCCGCGGCGACACGGTCGAGATCATCCCGGCGTACGAGGAGCTGGCGATCCGCGTCGAGTTCTTCGGCGACGAGATCGAGAAGCTGTACTACCTGCACCCGCTCACCGGCGACATCGTGAAAGAGGTCGACGAGGTCCGCATCTTCCCGGCCACGCACTACGTCGCGGGCCCGGAGCGGATGGAGAAGGCCATCCACGGCATCGAGGCCGAGCTGGAGGAGCGGCTCGCCGAGCTGGAGAAACAGGGCAAGCTGCTCGAAGCGCAGCGGCTGCGGATGCGCACCGCGTACGACATCGAGATGATGCGCCAGGTCGGGTTCTGCTCCGGTATCGAGAACTACTCGCGGCATATCGACGGCCGCGAGGCCGGATCCGCGCCCGCCACGCTGATCGACTACTTCCCGGACGACTTCCTGCTGGTCATCGACGAGTCGCACCAGACGGTCCCGCAGATCGGCGGCATGTTCGAAGGGGACATGTCGCGGAAGCGGAACCTGGTCGACTTCGGGTTCCGGCTGCCCAGCGCGGTCGACAACCGGCCGCTGACCTGGGAGGAGTTCAGCGACCGGATCGGGCAGACGGTCTACCTGTCGGCGACGCCGGGGCCGTACGAGATGGGACAGGCCGGCGGCGAGTTCGTCGAGCAGGTCATCCGGCCAACCGGCCTGATCGACCCGAAGGTGGTCGTGAAGCCCACCGAGGGCCAGATCGACGACCTGGTGCACGAGATCCGGGACAGGGCCGAGAAGGACGAGCGCGTCCTGGTCACCACGCTCACCAAGAAGATGGCCGAGGACCTCACCGACTACCTGCTGGAGCTGGGCATCCGGGTGCGGTACCTGCACTCCGAGGTGGACACGCTGCGCCGGGTCGAGCTGCTGCGGCAGCTGCGCGCGGGCGATTTCGACGTGCTGGTCGGCATCAACCTGCTCCGTGAGGGTCTCGACCTGCCCGAGGTCTCGCTGGTCGCGATCCTCGACGCGGACAAGGAGGGCTTCCTCCGCAGCGGGACCTCGCTGATCCAGACGATCGGCCGCGCGGCGCGAAACGTGTCGGGCGAAGTGCACATGTACGCGGACAAGATCACCGACTCGATGCAGCACGCCATCGACGAGACCGATCGCCGTCGTGCCAAGCAGGTCGCCTACAACGAGGAGCGGGGTGTCGACCCGCAGCCGCTGCGGAAGAAGATCGCCGACATCCTGGACCGCGTCTACAGCGAGGCCGAGGACACGGAGTCCGTCGCCGTCGGCGGTTCGGGCCGCAACGCCTCCCGCGGCAAGAAGCCCGAGCAGGGCGACCGCGTGCGCAGCTCCGGGATGCTCGCGGACAAGGACGTCGCCGGGATGCCGCGCGCCGAACTGGCCGACCTCATCCAGCAGATGACCGACCAGATGATGCAGGCCGCGCGCGACCTCCAGTTCGAGCTCGCCGCCCGCCTGCGGGACGAGGTATCGGACCTGAAGAAGGAACTGCGCGGCATGGACGCGGCCGGCATCAAGTAGCCGCGTTTCGTCCTCTGGTCGCGGTACTTGCACACGCAAGGACCGCAACCAGAGGACGAAACGCGTGAGGCGTCAGAGGCGCGGGCGGTGCAGCAGGCTCAGGTCCGCGTCGAAGTCCGGGAACCCGGCGGGCACCGAACGCGTGCTGACCCCGGGGGAAACCGGAGGCAGCCCCGCCCATCGCCGTACGGTGTTCGTCGCTTCGGCGGCCTGGCCCGCGGGAAGCTGCGAGATCCGGGCGCCGTGGTTCCCGCCCGGAACGGTGTAGCTGTAGGAGTCCTTCGTGCCGAAGCCGAGCTGGAACGGCTCGGCACCCCACGGGTCGTTCCCGCCGTAGACGAACAGCAGCCGCTTCCCCTGTGACTTCACCCAGAAGTCGATGTCCGGCATCGCCAGGTGGTCGAACCGCGGGATGTCGACCGACTTCGGCACGAACGTCCGCGACACGTTGCGGCCCGGGTAACGCAGCAGATCCCGGAGATAGTCCTCGTACGACTCGGGGGCACCGAGCTGGTAGGCCGCCTGGAAGTAGTAGGGGACATAGGCCCCGAGGTTCTGGTCCGAGTAGGTGTTGAGGCTCTCGACGCGTTCGAACCAGGCGTAGACCTGGGCCGCCGGGGCGCCGGGCTTCGGGATCGTCGCGCAGTCCGACTGCCGCTGGTACTGCCAGAAGGCGAAGTAGGAGTCGATCACCGAGATCTCCAGCGACACGTCGGCCGAGCCGACGGTCGTGAACGTGTAGCCGTTCTTCGTCGCGTCGGCCGCGGCGAGCGCCGCGAACTCCGAGCGTCGCGTCAGCACGTCACGCTGGATCGCCTTGAGCGCCGAGCGGCAGGCGGGGTCGTCGCCGACGTTCGCCAGGAACCGGTTGTAGCGGTCGCGCGAGTTGATGACGTCGTTGGGCGCGACGTAGGGGATCGTCGCGTCGACGTCGTTCGGGAAGAACCTACGGAAGTAGGTCGCGGTCATGCCGCCCTTGCTGCCGCCCGTCGCGAGCCACTTGCCCGGATAGAGCCGCTTGAACGCCTCGACCGCGCGGTGCTGGTCGGCGGCGGCCTGCCAGATCGTCAGCTGCTTGCCCCAGTCCGGACGGTCCGGCCGTGAGGGGGTGAAGAACCGGTACTCCATCGACAGCTGGTTGCCGTCGACGATCTGCGTCGGCTCCGAGCGGTTGGGCGATTCACCCACGTTGTACCCGCTCGTGTACACCACGGTCGGCGAGCGGAACTCCTTGTGCAGCAAGGTGAATCGCTGCTGGAAGGTGCCGGCGCCCGGCCTGCGGTGATCGATGGGCTGGGTGTAGGTGAGCTTGAAGAACCGGTACCCGGTCGGCGCCGGATTCTCGGAAACGACCGTCAGGCCGGGGACACGCCCGAGCGCCTCCTTGATGTCTTCGGGTGCCGCCTGCGCGGCCGGGGTCAGCCCGGCCAGTGCGAGAACGGTGATCGCCAGAACCGACCACGTGGCCGTGAGCTTCCGCATCCATGCCCTCCCCATCGGGACCTGTTGAGCTGTCGGATACTCACAGAGTCCCCGCCGGTGGGCAATCGCCTATCCGGACGGTGTCCCGATCATCGGCACACCTCAGCCCGCGCCGCGGAGGACCCTGTCGACGTAGGCCTTGATGGCCGCGAGGGCCTCGGGTGAGCTCCACAGTTCGAGGACGTGGGCGTCGTCGCCGGTGCGGTGTTCGGCGATCCGCTCGTGGAACGGCCGGTGCAGCTGCGCCTTCGTGTGCGCGTAAGCGGCGGCGGGGATCTCGGCGAGCTTCCTCGCCACCTCCACCGCCCGCGCCACGACGTTTCCGGGCTCGGTCACCTCGTTCACCAGGCCGAGCCGGAGCGCGTCGGGCGGCAGGTGGGTCTCGCCGAGGAACGCCAGCTCGGCGAGGACGTCGGCGCCGAACCCGGAGCGCAGGATCTCCAATGCCGCCAACGGGAACGGCACGCCGACGAGCAGTTCGGTGATCCCGATCCGGCTCGGGCCGTCGGCCAGGATCCGGCGGTCGCAGGCGGCGGCCAGCACCGCGCCGCCCGCGATCGCGTGACCGTTGACGGCCGCGACCACCGGTCCGGGGAAGCCGAACACCGACAGGAACGCGTCCGACAGCGCGGGCAGGAAGTCCTCGATGTATCCCGCGCCGCCGTCGCGCACTCGCCGCAGGTCGACGCCCGCCGAGAAGATGCCGCCGGTGCCGGTCAGCACGACGCCGCGATAGCCGCCGAGCTGCACGTCTTCGAGCTTGACGCTCAGTTCCTGGCAGAACTCCGTGTCGAGGGTGTTCGCCTTGCCGTGCTGGAGGGTGACGACGGCGATCCCGCCTTCGTCGTCCACGCGGATCGAGGAGGTGGCCATGCGCCCGACCGTACCCGAGCCGGTGGAGATCTACAGTGGACCGCTAATCGTCGAGACGCACGGTGATCGTCGGGCTGTAGGACCGCTTGCGGTTCCAGCCCGACTCGGCGCCGATACTCAGCTGGATGGCCTTGTCGGCGGGCGCCCAGTACCCGGTGCGGACGAAGTACGCGTCCATTGCGCACAGCCTGCTGCAGGACTTGCGGTTGCAGATGGTCTCCCAGCCCCACTGCCTGCCGCTCTCCTCGACGCCGTTGCGGCGGACGAACAGATGCGGGTTGCCGATGTCGCGGCAGTAGGCGCTGCCCTCGGAGATGTAGAGGACCCCGTCGATCTTGTAGAAACGCTTGTTGTCGAGGAGCGTCACCTGACCCGAGGCGGCGAATCCCACCCTGCCGCCCTTGTCCGCGGTCATCGTCCAAGCAAGGGAGAACTCCTGCACCGGGATCTCCAGTGACTGGGTCATGGTCACGTCCCCGCTTTCTGCTCGCTTCGGCATCTTTCCCCTGAAGATAAGGATTTCTCAGGGAGTGCCGAAGATGAATGCGAACTTTTCACCCAATGAGTCGATGATCGGAAAAATCAATGGTCGCATGCGCATGAAACACCGATTACCGTCGCTAATGGGTGAAGGTCGCCACGGCCAGTGAAAAACGGGGCCCACCAGGGAAGAATATTTCGTCTTCCCGGTGGACCCCGGTGATTTCCGGCGCGGAAACGCTCTCAGCTGGTGATGTCCTTCTTCGCGAACCGGCGGCCGGCCAGCAGGAAGAACACCGTGCCGTACAACGCCGCCGACAACATCCCGTTGGCCATGTTGGTCCAGTCGATGTCGGTCGAGATGAGATCCATCCACGAAAACGCGAAATGCGTCGGCAGATAGTCCCGGAGCCCTTCCAGTGCGGTGATCTGGTCGAGGATCTGCGAAACGATGGCGACGATGACCGCGCCGCCGACGGCACCCAGCGGGGCGTCGGTGGCGACCGAGAGCAGCATCGCCAGCCCGGCCACCCACGCCAGCTGCAGGATGATGTAGATCGTCGCCAGCCCCATGGCGACGAGGCTGTCGCTGAACGACACCGCGTCCCCGGTCGGGCTGATCGCGTCGCCCGCGCCGTACCAGATGACGCCCACCACCAGCGACACCAGCGGCAACAGGATCAGCGCGGCCGCGGACAGGATCCCGGAGACGATCGCCTTCTGCCGCAGCACGCGGTGCCGGGGGACCGGCATCGCGAGCAGGTACTTCAGGCTCGACCACGAGGCCTCGCTCGCGATCGTGTCGCCGTAGAACAGCGCCACGATCATCGGGAGCAGGAACGTGCCGGAGACGAACAGCGCGAGCACCACGAAGTTCGGCGCGCTCGCGGTGGCGAGGTCGACGAACCCGCCGCTGCGGCGGTTCGGGTTGGCCTGCCCGATCTCGAACGCGATCACCAGGACGAACGGCAGCAGCGCGACGAACCCCAGCATCAGCTGGGTCCGCCGTCGTTTGAGCTGCCGCTTCAGTTCGACGCCGAGCCGCAGCGTCCGGTCGGCGCGGTAGCCCGCCACCGCCCCGTCCGGGCCGACCTCGGTCCGTTCGTGCGACGCGACCTCGGTCAGCTCCAGCAGTGCCGCCGGATCGGTGTGCACGCCGTGATCCGCCCGGGTCGCCGGGCCGGAACCATTGGTCTTACTCACCCTTCGAGTCCTCTCCGACCAGCTGCAGGAACGCGTCTTCCAGACGGCGCCGCGGCCCGGCCTGCTCGACCGCGACCCCGGCCCGCACGAGAGCGGCGACCGCTTCGGCGCGGGCGAGACCGTCGAGATCCGCGTGGACCAGTTCCCCGTCGACGTCGACGCCGGAGACACCGCCGACCTTCCGCAGCGCTTCGGCCGCTTCGGCGGGCTTGTCGACCCGGAACGTCGCCTCGCCGCTGGACGCGGCCAGTTCGCCGACCTCGCCCGAGGCGACCAGCATGCCGCGGTGCATCACGACCACGTGCGTACAGGTCTGCTCGACCTCGGCCAGCAGGTGGCTCGAGACCACCACGGTGCGTCCGGTCGCCGCGTAGCGCTGGAGGACCTCGCGCATCTGGTGGATCTGTGGCGGGTCGAGCCCGTTGGTCGGTTCGTCGAGCACCATGAGCTCCGGGAGGCCGAGCATCGCCTGCGCGATCGCGAGCCGCTGCCGCATGCCCTGGCTGTAGGTGCGGACCCGGCGGTTCACCGCGTCGCCGAGACCGGCGATCTCCAGCGCCTCGGCGAAGTGCGCCTTGTCCGCCGGGCGGCCCGTGCTCGCCCAGTACAGTTCCAGGTTCTCCTTGCCGGACAAGTGCGGCAAGAAGCCGGAACCCTCCACAAAGGACCCGATCCGGGACAGCACCGGCGCGCCGGGCGCGATCAGGTGACCGAACACGCGGATGGTGCCCTTCGTCGGCGTGATGAGCCCCATCAGCATGCGCAGGGTCGTCGTCTTGCCCGCGCCGTTCGGCCCGAGCAGGCCGAGTACCTGACCGGGTTCGACCCGGAAAGACAGGTCCTTCACCGCGACGAAACCACCGGCGTACGCCTTGCGCAGTCCTTCGATCACCAGCGGCGTCTTCGCCAGGCTTTCGTCGACGTCGTGCGCGCGGCGGCGGCGGAACGCGGCGATCACCGCGATCGCGATACCCGCGAGCAGCGTCCCGCCGATCCCGAGCAGTTGCGCGATGGGCGCGCCCGCGCCGACCGAGGTGCCGTGGACGACCGGGACGCCGAGCTGTCCGCCGTCCGCCAGTTCGACTCGGAACACCGCGGGTTCGACCGGCGTCGCGAACGCCTGGTCCGTCGTGCCGACGACCAGCCGGAGCGTGTGCCCGGCCTCCAGCGGCCGCACGATGCCCGGCAGGGTCACCGTGACCTCGACCGGGCTGCCGTCGGCGGGCAGGCCGGAAACGCGGAAGGGCGCGACGGCGTTGGCCGGAAGCGTCCGGACGCCTTCCGAGTTGACGTCGTAGAGCTTCGCGAACAGGACGGCTTCCCGCTGCGGGGCCGCGGCGGCGGGGTCCGCGGAGACCCGCAGGCGGACCGTGGACGAACCGGCCACGATCGTCTGCGCGTCGAGCGGCCGCGTCGCGAACTGCGCCGCCTGGCCCGGTGGGTCCACACTGAACAGTCCGGACAGCCGGGACGAACCCGCCACCGCCCCGTTCAAGCCGGGGATCCCGCTCACCGCGGCGGGGTTGCCGCCCGCGGGCCGGACGACGGGCTGGGCCGGGCCTTCCAAAGTGAACTGCCGTCGTTCGGTGGCGTCCCCGGTGGCTCCCGGGTACGCCGGCGCCGTGACGGTCCGGACCGAAGGGGCGCCGTTGGCTCGCAGCGTGCCCTGGATGTCGTAGCTGAAGCCGGTGCCGGGGTCGGTGCCCTGTCCGGTGAGGGAGAACTTGAGGAAGTCGGCGATCTGCGCTCGCAGCTTCTGCCCGGGCTTCCCGCCGTCGTGGCCGCCGGTGTACCAGACCGTGCGAACCTTCCCGCCCGCCGCGGCGATCTGCCGGGCGGTCGCGTCGGACTGGTCCAACCCGAACAAGGTGTCGCTTTCCCCCTGCACCAGCAGGGTCGGCGCGGTGATCTTGTCCGTCACGGACGCGGGGGAGACGCGGCGGAGCAGGTCGACGGTCTTCTGGCTCGCCTTGCCGGTGGTGGCGAGTTCGGTATAGGCCTGGCAGACGTCGGCGGTGAACCGTCCACAAGGGTCGGCCGGGCCGGACGGCGGCCGCTGGCCGTTCGTGCCGCCGGTCGGCAGGGACTGCGCTGCCGCGGCCGCCGCGCCCGTGCCCTGTGCCGCGCCGGATTCGCTGGTCTCGTCACCGGCTTCGGGCGCGTCGTTGGCGGGGGAGCCGCTCTGCGCCGCGCCGGAACCGGCGGAGAAGAAGATGCCCGCCCAAGACCGCTTGAAGACACCGTTCGCGGTGTACGCGCCGGCGGCGGGTGTGGTCGCCGTCGAAGGCGCGGCCGAGGCGGCGTTCGGGACGAGACCCTGCGCGAGGTCGTTGTAGGTGATCACCGGCGCGATCGCGTCGACCCGCTTGTCCGTCCCGGCGAGCAGCAGGGAAAGCGCGCCGCCGTACGAGGCGCCGGACACGGCTACCTTCGGATCGCCGTTCTCGCTGAGGACTTCGGGCCGTGCGGCCAGGTTGTCGATCAGCTCGCGGGCGTCGGCGACTTCGCGGTCGGGGTCGTTCAGCGCGATCTTCCCGGTGCTGCGGCCGAAGCCGCGCGCGGACCAGGCGAGCACGACGAAGCCCTTTTCGGCGAGTTCGCGGGCCTCGGTGGCGACACTGTTCTTGTCGCCGCCGAAACCGTGGGCGAGCAGGACGGCGGGAGCGGGGGTCTGCTCGGGGAGGTACGTGGTCGTGTCGATCTTGACGACCGCGGACGAGCCCGGGGATTCGGGCAGGTCGAGGGTCGCTTCCTGGGTTTTGACCGCGGACGGCGCGGGTTCGCTGTTCGTCCACACGACGACCGCGGCGGCCAGGACCACCACGACCGCGGCGAGCGCGGTGAGCTTCGCGCCTCGCGTACGAGGGAGCGGGATTCGGGGCACGGAACGACCGTATTTCACCGAACCTGAGAGTCACTCGTCCAGCTCACGCGGACCACACAAGCGAGGGTTGCCACACCATCAGAACGGGTACTCAAGGAGGAAAAATGAGGTCAGTGTGACGGGAGTTACGCGACCATCTTGGTGACAAGGGCAACCTTAACTGGCGTCATGCGTACAGACAGGTCAAACTGGACCAGCTGTGAGGGGAGTATTCCTTCGCGGCGGTGTCGTCAGCACGGTGGTCTTCACAGGCCCCCGGCACCGTCGGCCGGTTTCGCACCGGCGGAAGAGACCTCCGGTTAGTTGCTGCTGTGCACTATCCGGAGGGTTGGTTACATGTCTGTTCCCCTGTGGCTATGGATCGCCACGGTCGGTGGTCTGCTCGCGCTGATCGCACTCGACCTGGTCATCGTCGATCGCAAGCCGCATGAGGTCACCACCGGCGAAGCCGCCCGGTGGGTCATCTTCTACGTCGCCGTTGCCGTGGCGTTCGGCGTCGGTGTCTGGGTCTTCGCCGGACACGACCCGGGGGTCCAGTTCTTCACCGGGTACATCACCGAGTACTCGCTGAGCGTCGACAACCTGTTCATCTTCATGATCATCATGACGTCGTTCAAGGTGCCCGCGATCCACCAGCACCGCGTGCTGCTGATCGGCATCCTGCTCGCGCTCGCCATGCGCAGCGTGTTCATCGCCGTGGGCGCCGCGCTGATCGCGCAGTTCGTCTGGGTCTTCTTCCTCTTCGGCGCCGTCCTCATCTGGACCGCGATCAGCATGATCCGCAACAAGGACGAAGAAGAGGAGTACGAGGAGAACGCGCTCACCCGCTGGGTGCGCAAGCTCTTCCCGGTCACCAACGAGTGGCACGGGCACAAGTCCTTCGTGAAGAAGGACGGCAAGCGCTGGATCACCCCGATGTTCCTGGTGATCGTCGCGATCGGCAGCGCGGACCTGCTGTTCGCCGTCGACTCGATCCCGGCGATCTTCGGGATCACGCAGGAGGCCTTCCTGGTCTTCACCGCCAACGCGTTCGCGCTGATGGGCCTGCGCCAGCTGTACTTCCTGCTCGGTGGCCTGGTCACCAAGCTGGTGTACCTGTCCTACGGCCTCGCGGTGATCCTCGCCTTCATCGGCGCCAAGCTGTTCCTGCACGCGCTGCACGAGTACCACGTCGTGCCGGACTGGCTGGACATCAACAACTGGGTCTCCCTGGGTGTCATCGTCGTGGTCCTGACCGTGACGACGCTGGCCAGCCTCGCGAAGGCCAAGAAGCTCGAAGCCGCTGAGCAGGAGTCTTCGATCAGTAGTTAGAACTGCTAAGGATCGGGTACCGTCGGGGCCGTGCGTCCCGTTGACATCGAAGCCCTGGCGGTCCCCGGTCTCCCCGCGCTGCGCGGAGACCTGCTGCTCACCGCCGTGAGCAGGCCTGATCTGAAGACGAACAGCTACCGCGGCGGCCTGCGCCGGGTCGACCCGGACGGTGGCGGGGAAGGACCCTGGACCCACGGGACCCGGGATTCCGCCCCCGTCATCTCCCCGGACGGCCGGTGGGTCGCCTTCCTCCGGGCGGGGGAGGGCTCCGGACGCGAGGCCAGGCCGCAGGTGCACGTGATCGCGGCGGCCGGGGGAGACGCGAAGCGGATCACCGACCTGCCCCTCGGCGCGGGCGCCCCGGTCTGGGCACCCGATTCGCGCCGGATCGCCTTCGTCGCCCGGATCCCCGAGCCGGGCCGCTACGGCACGGAGAACGCGGACGGCGAAACCCCGGAGCCGGGCGAAGAAGCCCCGCGGCACATCACGAACCTCTTCTACCGGGTCGACGACTCGGGTTTCCTCAACGACCGTCCACAACGACTGTTCGTCGTGGACGCCGTCGCCGCGCTGGACGAGGCCACGCCCGGAGATCCGGCACCGCTGACCGATGACCGGGTCGACGTCGAGTATCCCTCGTGGACGGCCGACGGCGAGTCCGTCCTGTTCGTCGCGCCCCGCGACTGGGCCGCCGAGGACACCATCCGGTCGGACGTCTACGCCGTGCCCGCCGCGGGCGGCGAACCCCGGCTGCTGGTCCGGACCCTGGGTACCGCGGCCAAGCCGGTGGTAACCTCGGACGGGTCGATCCTGTTCTACGGCACCGAATTCCCGGGCTTGGAGGAGATCGCCCGCAACACCGGGCTCTGGCACGCGCCGTGGCCCTCCGGCGGCGAACCCTCGACCGCGCGGCGGCTGACCGACATCGAGACGGTGGACTGCGACAGTTCGGCCGGTCCTCCGGCCGTCCTCGGCGACGAGGTGCTCGTCGTGGTCCGTACCCGCGGCTCCGCCGAGTTGCGCGCCGTGCCGCTCGACGGCGAACTGTCCGAGCTGAAATCCTTGCGGTACCTGGCGGGCGAGTTCGCCGTGGTGCGGTCGTTCTCCCTCGACGGCGAACGGATCGCCGCGGTGATCGGGACGCCCGAGAGCTTCGGCGACGTCGTCCTGTTGTCAGGCGAGGAACCCCGCGTGCTCACCGATTACGCGAAGGCGTTGCGGGACAGCGGGATCCGGCCGCTGGAGGAGCTGGACGCGACCGCGCCCGACGGCTACCCGGTGCACGGCTGGCTCGTCCGGCCCGAGGGCGAGGGGCCGCATCCCGTGGTCCTGATGATCCACGGTGGACCGTTCGCCCCGTACGAGTGGAAGGTCTTCGACGAGGCGCAAGTACTCGCCGACGCGGGCTACGCCGTCGTGCTGGGGAACCCGCGCGGTTCCGCGGGCTACGGCGAGAGCCACGGCCGCAGCATCGTCGGCGGTCTCGGCACCGTGGACGCGGACGATCTGCTGGCACTGCTGGACGAAGCGCTCAAACTGTCCGATTTGGACGGTGACCGGGTCGGCGTGATGGGCGGCTCGTACGGTGGTTTCATGACCAGCTGGCTCGCCGCGCACCACGGTGGCCGGTTCCGCGCCGCGTGGAGCGAGCGCGCGGTCAACGCCTGGGATTCGTTCCTCGGCAGTTCCGACATCGGCTGGTTCTTCGCCGGCGGTTACGTCGCCGACGACCACGAGGAACTTCGCAAGCGCAGCCCGCTGTACTACGCGGGGAAGATCGAGATCCCGTTCATGGTCGCGCATTCCGAGCAGGACTGGCGCTGCCCGCTGGAGCAGGCGCAGCAGATGTACGTGGCGCTGCGGAAGAACGGGGCTCCCGCGGAATTCCTGCTGTTCCCCGGTGAGGGGCACGAACTCACGCGCTCGGGGCAGCCGCGGCACCGGGTGCAGCGGTTCGACGCCGTGCTCCAGTGGTGGGGCCGGCACCTCTGATCTTCGGGTCACCGGACCGCAATGAAGGGGCCTTTCATAGCAAAATTTGCTATGAAAGGCCCCTTCATTGCACGAGAGGTCAGCTGAGGAGCGTGTAGTTCAGCTCCTCGCACACCCGGCCCAGCGGGACGTCGAGCCCCGGGTGGTCGAGGGGGAGCAGGACGTCCGGCGCGACCGGGAGCGAGTTCCCGGCAGGCGGGTCCCACAGCGCGAGCGCGGGACCGCCGGAGTCCATGGAAGACCGATACCAGACGCCGTCGAGGTCGCCGAAAGCGGCGCGGATGGCGCGCGCCCAGGCCTGCGTGATCTTCTTCGGGCCGCTGGAGATCTCCTGCGAGGCACCGACGCGGGTCGGCCACAGGCCGGCGAGGTCGAGCAGCCGCAGCGTGCGGGTCGGCCGGACGACGACCAGGCGCGGGCCGCGGGATTTGCGGTCGACCGTCGACGTGGTCTGGAAGACCTCCGCGATGCTGGTGCGCACGGTGAGGCCGAAGTACAGGACGCCGTTCCCGGGGTCGGTGACCGGGCGTCCGCCACGACCCGGCGTCTGCGGGTCGAAACGGCCGTGCGGGAGCGGTCCGCTGTAGCGGAACGAATTCCACTGCTGGGGGTGGTTGCCGTGCGCGGTGAAGATCCTGACCAGCCTGGTGCCGGGGTGCACCGTCACCACGTCGTTGGTGCGGTGCAGCTCCTTGACCAGGACAGAGCGCGCGGGCGGCAGGGGGAGCCGGGCCATACCTCGGGAGTCGTCCGTCCTTGTCGGGTGATCTTGCTCGATGGGGTCAGCCTACGGCCTACCCCCGACTGAAATTTTCCGTCGTCGGGCAGAACACCTTAGAACGGGAGGCCGAGCGTGGCCACCAGTCTTGCAACATGTTCGGGGTCGCCGCCGGAGAGCAGCCATTGGCGGGGAGTGGCGGGGTGGTCGTTGATCACCAGATCGGACTGCGGGGTGCTCATGAACGCGGCGACGACGAGCGCGGGCTGGTCTTCGGGCACGGCGCGCAGCACGATCTCCAGACCGGGCAGTACCCCGGAACCGGTGAACTGCCAGGCGGGCAGCCGCCAGCCCTGGTCCTTCCAGCCGGTGAGCCTGCCCTCCTTCAGGCGGTGGCGGATGCGGCTGTCGTCCACGCCGAGGGTCTTCGCCGCTTCCAGCACGCTCAGCGCCGAATCGGCGAGAACGGCGTGCGCGGCGACCGTGCGGGCACGGAAGTCCGGTTCGTCCTCGCTGCGGGGTGAGAGGTCCAGGCCTACGTCGGTGAGCGCGGCCCGCTGGTCCGCCGAGAAATAGTGCGACGGATCGGGGTTCGGCGGGGAGAGCCTCCGCGCGGCGTCCTCGACGAGAGTCAGGAACTCGTCGGCGTCGACCTTCAGGCCCGCCTTGGCGAGGACGTTCTCGAGCGCTATCGACATAGCGCCTAGAGTAACTCGTCTGTGCGGGTTCGTGCGGTCTCATCTCGGTTTCGTGGGGGAATTCACCAGAGATGAACACAGAGTGCACGGAATCACACACGCGCAGTAGGCAATGTCGCCATAGTGTGCCCGGATCGGGCGAGCTTGTCCAGGAATTCGGCTTGACAGGTCGTATGAGGGAACTTACCTTCCGAAAGGTAATCGATTTCTTACCACCGCTTCGGAGAACCCGGCTGGTGTGGGGCCGGCTTGGGGGAACAAGGGGGTGGGGCGTTCCTGGGCGGCCGGTGCGAACCGGTCGCCCAGGCACGTCGTGTACCCGGGATCTCCGAGGTCAGTCGCGCCGCGAACTGCGGCGCACGATCAGCTTCGCCTGCAACGTGGTCGTCGTGGCCTTGCGCGTGCTGTCGCCGATCCGGGCCAGCAGCAGCTCGGCGGCGACCCGGCCCACCTCGTTCGCGGGCTGGGCGACCACCGTCAGCGGCGGATCGATCAGCGTGGTCCACGGCGCGTCGTCGAACGACACGATCCCCACGTCCTGTCCCGACCGCAGGCCACGCGAGGCCAGCGCCTCCAGGACGCCGATCGCCATGGTGCTGTTGCCGACCAGCAGCGCGTCCGGCGGTTCAGTCTCGTCGAGCAGGCTGAGCGCGGCGAGCCTGCCGCCCTCGGCGCGGAACTCGGCGCGCCGCGTGAGCGCGTTCTCCACGCCGACGGCGTCGGTGTAGCCGGCCAGCCGGTCCTCGGCCGTGCGGACCCCGGGCGGACCGCTGACGCAGGCGACCCGCCGGTAGCCGCCGTCGAGCAGGTGCCGCGTCGCCTCGTGGGCGGCTAGCCGGGTGTCGACCAGCACCTGGTCGCCGGTGTTCTCCAGCAGTGGCCGGTCGACGGCGACCACGGGCGTGCCGCGTTCGGTCAGCCGGTCGACGTTGGTGGCCCGGCCGGTGGGGGAGAGCACCACGCCGGCGACCCGCTCCTGGAGGGCGACGTCGATGTAGCGCCGCTCCTTCTCTTCGTTGTCGTCGGCGTTGCACAGCACCACCGAGTAGCCCGCGGTCTGCGCGATGTCCTCCACGCCGCGGGCGATCGCGGTGAAGAACGGGTTCTCCACGTCGGAGATGATGAGCGCGAGTACCGCGGTCTCCTGACGGCGCAGATTTCGCGCCAGCCCGTTCGGGTGATATCCCAATTCCGCGGCGGCGGCCTGTACCCGTGCCGCGAGTACCGGGTCCACAGTGGACTTACCGTTGAGCGTTCTCGACACGGTCGCCGTCGAAACCCCGGCCTTCGCCGCCACGTCGTTGATGGTGGCCACCGTGACCTCCCCTTCTGCAGGTGTCTTGACACCTTCGCACGGGAAGAATAGCTTGACCGACAATCGTTACCATCCGCTGATCGCGCTACTCGTGTGGGAAAGTTCGGGGGTGTCGTGGGGGAACCGGGCCTGGTGCTCGGCATCGACATCGGCACCTCGAGTTCCAAAGGCGTCCTCGTCGATTCCCGGGGCGCCGTGGTGGCGCGAGCATCCCGGCGACACGATACCGCAAGGCCTCGTCCGGGCTGGTTCGAGCACGACGCCGAAACCGTGTGGTGGCAGGACTTCCTCGTACTGGCAAGGGAACTTTCGGCGGACGCCGGGGATCATCCCATCATCGGAGTGTCGGTCAGTGGAATCGGCCCCGTGCTCCTGCCCGCGGACGCTTCCGGGAAACCGTTGCGCCCGGCGATCCTTTACGGCGTCGACACCCGCGCGTATGACGAAATCCGTGAACTCAACCGGGAATTCGGCGAAGAATCCATTGTGGAGCGTGGCGGGAGCGCGCTCGGCTCGCAGGCCGTCGGGCCGAAATGGCGCTGGCTGGCCAAGAACGAGCCGGAGGTGTTCGAACGCGCGAAGCTGTTCTTGATGGCGAGTTCGTTCCTCGTCCTGAGGCTGACCGGCGAATACGTCCTCGATCATCATTCCGCGAGCCAATGCGACCCGATGTACGACCTGCGCGAGGCCCGGTGGGCGCCGGACCGGGTCGCCGCGATCGTTCCCGGCGTCGAGCTGCCCAGGCTCGCCTGGCCGACCGAGGTGGTCGGCTCGGTCACTGCCGCGGCTGCCGCGGAAACCGGCCTCCCGCAAGGGATCCCGGTGACGGCGGGCACGGTGGACGCCTGGGCGGAGGCGACGAGCGCCGGGGTCACCGCGCCCGGGGACACGATGCTCATGTACGGCACCACGATGTTCCTGATCCAGGTGCTCTCCGATCCCCGCCCCGGACCGGGGTTGTGGACGACCCGCGGCGCGTTCCCGGGTACCTACTCACTCGCCGCGGGGATGGCCACGTCCGGCGCGATCACCGACTGGCTGCGGGAACTCGTCGGCGGCGAGTTCGGGGAACTGGCCGCGGCGGCGGGCGAGGTCCCGGCGGGCAGCCGCGGCTTGCTGATGCTGCCGTACTTCGCCGGGGAACGGACGCCGATACCGGATCCGGACGCGCGGGGCGTCATCGCCGGGCTCACCACTTCCCATGACAGCGCCGATCTGTACCGCGCGGCGCTGGAAGGGACTGCGTACGGGGTGCGGCACAACCTCGAAGCCATGCGCGAAGCCGGTGGCGGCACCCGGCGATTCGTCGCCGTCGGGGGCGGGACACAGGGCGGCGTGTGGACGCGGATCGTCAGCGACGTCGCGCGGATCGAGCAGGAGATCCCGGCGGAAACCGTCGGCGCGGCGTTCGGTAACGCCGTTCTCGCGTCCGTGGCCCTGGGCAGGGAACCGGATATCGAAGCCTGGAACCCGGTCGCCGAGGTCGTCCGTCCCGGCGCGGACGCCGACGTCTACGACGAGTTCTATCCGCACTACCGCGCGCTTTACCGGTCCACAATGGACATATCCCACTTCTTGGCGCGGAAGAACTCCCTCGCCTGAACCCCGGCGAATTCCCGGCAATCCCGGCTCAGGTGGGCTTGGTCGGCGTAGCCCGCCGAGAACGCCAGCGAAGCGAGATCCGGCGCCGTCGGCGCGAGGCCGATGGCCCGCTGGAACCGGGTGACCCGCAGATAGGTCGCCGGTCCGTAGCCGACCGCGAGGGTGAACCGGCGCCGTAACTGCCGTTCCCCGGTCGTGAACCGGTCCAGCGCGGCGGAAACCCGGGGGACGCCGCCGTCGAGCCGGGTGATCAGTTCCGAGACTTCCGGGTCGGCGCCGTCCGCCCGGCGTCGTGAGACGACGTCGGTCAGCGAAACGGCGCCGCCGAGCACGCGCTCGGCCAGCGACTCGCCTTCCTTGCCCCAGAGGTCGCCGAGAGGGACGCGCTGATCGCGCAGTTCGTCGGCGCCCAGCCCCAGGACGTCACGCGCCCGGCCGGGCTCGAACCGCACGCCGGATGCCTCGGTGCCGGGCGGCGTCTCCCAGGTCCAGGCCGTCGTGTCCGGCCCGGCGACGAAGACGTCGTCGCCGCATCTCACCAGGTCGACGCAGCCGTCGGGCACGATCCGCTTCGGCGCCAGGCCCGCGTCCTCCCACAGGCAGCGCACCACGCCGCGTAACTCGCCGGGTGCCGTCGTCTCCCGATACACGATCGCCATCATGCCCCCGGCCTACGACAGAACCAGGCAGCAGGATCACTCAAAGTGAGCTATTCGGCTCACTGTGTTTACGCCAACCGTCCGATGACCAGGCAATCTCCGCTCATCGGGACACCCAAAAGGGTGAATATCGGGTTTCTTCCCGATAACGGCTAACGCGGAGTCACCTTCGAACGAGAAGTAGTCGACGCACTCGACGGAAGTGCGCTCGGACGAGAGAAGACCTCTCCATGGGTGTTCCCACCGCGACCCCTCCGGCATCGGCGCCGGGACAGGGAGCCCCGGGCAGGCTGAAGCCGCTCGGGACCATCGTGGTCGTGCTGGGCGTGATGGCCGTCGCCGTCACCCTGACCAGTTACGTGCTGCCGAAGGCCTCGCGGCCCGTGCAGAACCCGCCGGCCCCGCAGGTGGAACAGGTCGAGCAGGCCGCGGCCGCCGTGCGTGCCGTGACGCACCTGGTCGTCTACGAACTTTCGGGCGCGAAGGGCGCTCAGAACGTCACGTATGTCGCGCAGGGCTCTGAGCTCATGCAGAAGACCGACGTGCTGACGCCGTGGAGCACCACGTTCGAGCGCGCGAGCCAGGAAGGCCGCGACGAGTTCTACAGTATCTCCGCGCAGGGTTCGGGCAGCGGCGCGTTGCGGTGCCGGATCCTCGTCGACGGCGAGGTCGTCAGCGACCGCGCCGCCCCCGCTCCCGGTGCGTCGGTGACCTGCACGTCCTGACTGCGACAGGATCGTCCGTGTGACGGATGGTGCGATCGCTTTCGGCCCGGTGCTCGCCGTGGTCCTGGCCGTGCTGGCGATCTTCGGCGCGGCCGTCGTGCGGTTCGGGCAGCTGGGTCAAGGCAGAGCGGTGCTGTTCGCGGCCGCGCGTGCCGTCGTGCAACTCGCGGCCGTTTCGCTGGTGATCGTCGGCATCCTGAAATCGGGCTGGCTGACCGGCGGGTTCGTGCTGCTGATGTTCGCGATCGCCGCGATCACCTCCGCGCGCCGGATCGGCGTGGCGAAGGACCTGGCGTGGGTCGCGCTCGCCATCGCGTCCGGCGTGGTGCCGGTGCTGACGCTCGTGCTCGCGACCGGGGTGGTCCCGTGGCGGCCCATCGCGATCGTGCCGATCGCCGGGATCGTCATCGGCGGCGCGATGTCCGCGACCTCCCAGGCGGCGAGGCGCGCCTTGGACGAACTCGTGTCCCGGCACGGCGAGTACGAAGCCGCGCTGGCGCTGGGGTTCCTCCGCCGCCCGGCCGCGCTGGAGATCTGCCGCCCTTCGGCGGGGCAGGCGCTGATCCCCGCGCTCGACCAGACGCGGACGGTCGGCCTGGTGACCCTGCCCGGCGCCTACGTCGGTGTCCTCCTCGGTGGCGCCGGGCCGGTACAGGCCGGGGTGACCCAGGTGCTCGTGCTCATCGGGCTCCTGGCCGCGGAGGCCGTCGCGGTCCTGGTCGCCGTGCACCTGGTCGCGGCGGGCCGGATCAGCCGAAAGGCGACTGAAGATGCGACGTGTCGTTGAACCGCCGCACCATCCAGTTGTCGCCCGACACCACCAGATGCGAGATCGAGCCGTTGTCCGCGCCGAGGAACGCGAACCGGTTCCCGGCGGCACTGGCCTGGGCGAAGACCTCGCCGATGACACCGCCGTGGGTGAACACGGCGATCCGCCGGTCCGGGTTGGCCGCCGCGAGCCTGCCGATGGCCGCCTTGATCCGGCCGCCGAACGACTCCATCGACTCCGCGCCGGGGATGACGTCCCAGCGCTGTTCCCGCCACAGCCGTTCGACGATCGGGTGACCTTCGTGGGTGTAGCGCCGGAAGAGCCCGTTCTCCCAGTCGCCCAGGTGGATCTCCCGCAGTTCGGCCTCGACCGACGGCGTGAGTCCGAGCTTCGCCGCCAGCGGCGCCGCTGTCTGCGACGTCCGGCGCAGCGTCGTCACGTACAACGCGGCGATCCGCTCGTCCGCCAGACGGCGACCGACCCGCTCGGCGTGGTCCCGGCCCTCCGGCGCGAGATCCGGATCGGCCTGCCCGTCGACGAGGTCGAAGGGATCAGTGCCCTTCGCCGGGGCCGATTCGCCGTGGCGGACAAGGAAGATCTCGGTCGCGCCGGGCGGGGGAGAGAACCGGTGCTGGCGGTATTCGACTTCCTGCTCAGGCGTGCTCATGCCCCGGACGATACCGAGTCAGCCGAGCTGTTTGTCCACGAAACACCAGCGCCAGGTCTCGCCCGGCTCGTGGCTGCGCATCACCGGGTGCAGGGTCTCGTGGAAGTGCTCGGTCGCGTGCTTGCCCGGTGAGGAGTCGCAGCAGGCGACGTTCCCGCATTTGACGCATCGCCGCAGGTGGACCCAGGTCATCCCGTTCTCGACGCAGACGGCGCAGACGTCGGGAACAGCGGACTCGAGAGCAGGCCACTCCTTGGTCAGATGCTTGCAGGATCCCGCCGTCGCGGCGGGGGTGCGCAGTTCCCGATCGGAGTCCGGCACGGTCTCCTCCTCCCTGTCCAGCATGGATTCCTCGATGTCGAGGCGCTCGAGGATCCGGCGCAGGACATCATCATCGGCCATCCCGGAGTCCCGCGCCTCCAGGAACTTCTCCCGTTCGACTTCGAGCAGCCTCAGCCGCAGCCGCCGGTAGGCGTCGCTCGGCGTTTCGGTCAGGGTGCTCTGCCTGCCGAGCTCTTCCCAAGCCGAGTCCGACCGGTGCTGCAGCCGGCTGCGCAGGCGTTCGACGATGTCGTCCGGGTCGTCGACGGTCCGGATCTTCTCCAGTTCGTCGAGTGCGGCCCGGGTCATGTTGTTGAGCACGGCCGCCTCCTGCAGCGCGTCCTCGGCGGGGTCGGGCGGCGGCAACTTCAGGCGGCGGACCAGGACCGGCAGCGTCGTCCCGTGCAGCAGCAGCGTTCCCGCCACCACGACGAACGCGACCAGCACCAGCACGGCCCGCTGCGGGGTGTCCGCGGGCAGCACGAAAGCGGCCGCGAGCGTGACGACCCCGCGCATCCCCGCCCAGGCGATCACCGCCGAGTACCGCCACGGCCAGGCGTGCCGGCGGAACGTCCGCCGCGCCAGGCCGATGCCCGCCATCCAGATGATCCGCGCGACGATGGTCGCGGCCAGGGTGGCGGCGCAGATCAGGATCAGTTCGAGCGCGCTCAGCCCGCTTTCGCCGACCTCGGTCATGATCCGGCGGACCTGCAGGCCGATCAGCAGGAAGACGATGTTCTCCAGCAGGAACTGGATGGTCTGCCAGTTCAGCCTGCTGGCGAGCCGGGAGCGGCCCGAGAGCATGCTCGGCGCCTTGTGCCCGAGGATCAGCCCCGCGACGACCACGGCGATCACGCCGGAACCGTGGATCGCTTCGGCGGCCAGGTAGGCGACGAACGGGACCACCAGCGAAAGCGCGGTGTCGGTGACCGGATCCTCCAGGCGGGTGCGGATCAGCGCGGCGAGCGCGCCGACGGCGAAGCCGATCACCAGCCCGCCGCCCGCGGCCAGCAGGAAGTCGCCGCCGACCTGCAGCAGGCTGACCGAGCCCGCGATGGCCGCGATGGCGGTCCGCAACGCGACCAGCGCGGCCGCGTCGTTGAACAGGCTCTCGCCCTCCAGCAGCCTGGTCAGCTTGCGCGGCATCCCGACCTTACGGGCGACGGCGGTGGCCGCGACCGCGTCGGGCGGGGCGACCACCGCGCCGATCGCGAGCCCGGCGGCGAGCGGCAGACCGGGGATCACCAGCCACGCCACGACCCCGACCGCGGCCGTGGTGAAGATGACGAGCCCCACCGACAGCAGCAGGATCGGCCCGCGGTTGCGGCGGAAATCGATCAGCGACGTGCGGATCGCGGTCGCGTAGAGCAGCGGGGGCAGCAGCCCCAGCAGGACGACCTCCGGATCCAGCTCGTACTCCGGGATGCCCGGGACGTACGAGGCGACGACCCCGACCGCGATCAGGCACAGAGGTGCCGACCAGTCGAGTTTCCGCGCCGCGGCGGTGACCAGGAGGACGGCCACCACCAGTGCCACGAGTTCTACCGCGATCTCCACGCGCTCATCATCACCCGGAGACCTCGGTGCGCGCGCATCGAGCCCCGGCTAGCGCTCCTCGAACCGCACCAGATTTCCCGCCGGGTCGCGGAAAGAGCAGTCGAAGGCGCCGTAGGACTGCCTGACCGGTTCCTGGACGACGTCCGCGCCCGCCGCCTGGATCCGGTCGAAGGTCCCGATCAGGTCCGGAGTGGACAGCACGACGATCCCGTGGACGCCCTTGGCCATCAGTTCGGCGATCGTCGCGCGTTCCTCGTCGGTGATCTCCGGATCGGCGGCTGGAGGCCGGAGCACGAGCGACGTCCCCGGCTGCCCGGGAGGGCCGACCGTGGCCTGGAGCGGACCTTCGGCACGCACCTCGAAGCCCAGGATGTCGCGATAGAAGGAAACCGAAGCCTCGAGGTCGTCTGCGGGCAGGTAGGACGCGTGAATCGAGAGGATCATGTGACTCAAGGTAGGTCGGCACGCGGGGGCGGTGCTTCTCGATTCCTGATCGGCCGCATGACCTGTTTGACGACGCAGCCGGGCATGCCGCGGCCCTCTTCCGCCGCCTGCTTGCGGTAAGCGCTCGGTGAGATGCCGACCAGTTCGGAGAACCGCGTGCTGAAGGTGCCCAGCGACGAGAAACCGACGTCGAAGCAGACCTCGGTGACCGACATGTCCCCGCGCCGCAGCAGCATCATGGCCCGCTCGATCCGGCGGGTCATCAGGTAGCTGTAGGGCGATTCGCCGTACGCGGCGCGGAATTCCCGGCTCAGGTGCCCGGCCGAGACGTGCACGCCGCGGGCCAGCGCCTCGACGTCCAGCGGCTGGGCGTAGTCCCGGTCGATCCGGTCGCGGACGCGTCGCAGCATCGCGAGGTCCCGCAGGCGCGGGTCGGGCTTTCCGGTCACCCGGAAAGCGTAACCCACCCTGAACGCGGAAAGGCCCCCTTCGCCGGGCGGCGAAGGGGGCCTCGGGCGACTCCGTGCTAAAGGGTGATCTTGTCGACGTTGGGGCCGCCGTTCGCCGTGGTGGCGACCGCCTTGATCTTGTTCTGCCCGGCCGCCAAGGTCAGCTTGACGGTTCTCGTCGTCCAGTTCGGCCAGGCCCCGGTCGCGCCGAAGCCGACACCCGACGCGCTGATCGAACCGTTGACGGAGAAGTCCAGCGGCCGGTCCGCCGTCGTCCCGTTGGCGTACCGGACGACGACGTCGTAGGTGCCCGCCGCCGGGACGTCGACCGTCCACTCGACCGAGCTGCCCGCCACGTTGTCGTAGTTGACGAACCCGCTGCCGGTGAACCCGGCGTGGTTGGACTCCACCGCGCCCTGGACGACCGAGGCGTCCTCGGCCTGGTAGTCGACCGGGTTGCCCGGGCCGGGGCCCGAGCCGTCGGCTGGAACGGTCTGCGTGCCGGTGTTCCAGCCCGAGACCCGCACCGAAGGCTTGGAGCCCTTGAGGTCGGCCGTGCGGTACTTCGCGGTCAGCGTGGTCGTTTCACCCGGCCACAGGCTCACCGCGTTGTCGTTCCACTCCACCGGGAGCACCGGCTTGCCCGCGGCGTCCACGACCTTCGAGTCGACGTAGAACGCCGGGAGCTTGCCGCCCGAGGTGTTCTTCAGCGTCACGGTGGTCGTGGTGGTGCCGTCGGAACCGGCGACCGACTTCGCCGTCGCGCTGACGGCGGACTGGCCCAGGTTCTTCAGCCCGGACAGATCGGCGTAGGCCGACTGCGGCGTGTAGTACCAGTCGCTGCCGCCCCAGTTCAGCGTGTCCGCCTTGGTGGAGAGCCAGTACACGTTCCGGCTGACCTCCTTGCCGGAGGCATCGGTGAGCACCAGCTTGGCCAGGTAGGTCGTCGACAGCCCGCTCACCGACGGGACGGTGACCGCGGTGGACTTCGCGCCCAGCGCGCCGACCGACAGCCCGGTCTTGGTGTTGCTGTACTTCTCGGTGCCGTCGAGGTTGTACAGCTTCGTGGTCGCCGTCAGCCCGCTCACCGCGTTCGACGTCTGGTTGATCACCACGACCGAGCGATTGTCGTGCGAGTACTGGATGTGCAGCGGCTCGTTGGCCTTCTTCGCGCCGTAGTACGCGCCGTTCTGGTCCATGTAGGCGTCGAACAGCTGCCAGTGCAGCGAGGTCCACGGGCTGTTGAGCATCCAGTAGATCAGTCCGGTCGACGGGTTGGTCGAATCCGTGTAGTTCCGGGAGTGGGACTCGAATTCCGCCCGGACGTTCTCGTACTGCGCGAGCTGCGCCTTCCGCACGAAGTCGTTCAGGTCCGCCGGAGCGCCGTAGCGCTTGGTGAGGGCGTTGCCGAACAGCTTCAGGTTCGCGAAGGTCGTCGACGACGAACGGTGGTACTGGGGCGCCGACGGGTCCTTCCACATCGTTTCCAGCTCACCGGCCGACATCATCCGCTTCAGGGTGTCCATCGTCGGGATGTCGACGCCGGCGCTGGTCTCGGAGTTGAAGCTCCACGCGCCGCCGCGGTCCTTCTGCGACTTGTCGTACCAGTACACCGGCGGCACGTAGTCGTACGGGCCGTTCATCTTCATCCCCGAGGCGCCCGTGATCGGGGACGGCCGCTTCGACGCGGACGGGATCACCGGGAGCTGGAAGTCGGCGGCCTTCATCGCGTCGAGGTAGCCCTGCTCGATGCGCTTGTCCGGCGCGAAGTCGCTGCCTATGTGGAAGGAGATGACGCTCGGGTGGTCACGCAGGCGCTCGGCCTCGGAGAACATCGACGCCTTGGCGATCGGGTAGTCCGCCTCGACCCAGGGCTCGCCCTTCTCTTCGCCGTTGACGTGCCCTTCCCATTTGTCACAGCATTCCCAGCCGGGCATGGTCAGCACACCGAGGTCGTCGGCGATGTCGAAGAACTCGTCCGGCTCGATGTGGCCTTCCAGGCGGACCGTGTTGAGCCCGAGGTTCAGCACGTACTTGAGCTTGTCGGCCGCCGCGGTCTCGCTCCAGCGCAGGAACAGGTCCGGCGTGTAGCCACCGCCGCGGATCAGCAGCGGCTTGCCGTTGACGCTGTACTGACGTCCGCCGCTGGAGTTCAGCGGCGCCTTGACGTCACGGACGCCGAACTTCGACTTCGAGGCGTCGGACGCCGCGCCGCCGACACTCGCGGTCAGGTCGAGTTCGTAGCGGTGCTGGCCGCCCATCCCGGCGGGCCACCACAAGTTCGGCTTGTCGAGGCCGACGACCGGGAAGGTGACGGTCTTGCGTTCCTTCGCGGCCAGCGAAACCGTCTGGCTGACCGGCTTCCCCGCGACCGTGCCGGCGACGGTGGTCTGCACCGCGTTCGCCGAGTCGTTGCGGACGTCGGCCTTGACCGTGAGGTCGGCGTGGCTGAGCGCCGAGTTCAGCTTCTGGACGACGTGGGCGCTGCGCAGCGCCACCGGGCCGCTGCGCCGGACGAGGACGTCGCGCACGATGCCCATGTTCTGGTCCGGCGGGGTCTGCGCCCAGTCGATCCAGCCCATCGAGAGGTCGTTGTTGGGATCGTTGGGGTAGACCTTGAACGCGATGCTGTTGACGCCCTGGCGGACGTGCGCGGTGATGTCCAGATCGTGGCGGGTGTAGGCGCCGTTGACCTGGTCCTTCGTCGCGATCTTGGTGCCGTTGACCCAGACGTCGGCCTTCGAGAGGACGCCGCTGAAGTCGAGGTACGTGCGCTGCGAGGTGTCCTCGACGTTCAGGTCGGTGCGGTACCACCACGGGACGGTGAACTGCGCAGTCGGGACGTTCTTCATGTTCGTCGAGTAGAACGGGTCGGCGTACTTGCCGTTCTGCAGCAAACCGGCGTAGACCGTCGAGCGCGACGACACCGGGTACCAGCCGGTGGTGGGGAAGCCCGGCTTCGACACCGCCGAGTCGTCGCTGACCTGTGCCGAGGACTGGATCACGTAGCCGGGGATCGGGGTGGCGTTGCCCGCGGCGGCGCCGACGGACAGCGGGACGGCCGCTTCCGCGCCGGTGGCGGCGGGTGCGGTGGTCACCCCGCAGACCGCCGCGGCCAGCGCGGTGAAGGTCATGGCGAGTAAGGGGATCCGGGTTCTCTTCTGCCGAAAACTCACGAGCGCGCCTCCTTGGGCACACGGCGGCGGACCTGGGCGGAAATCGTTAAGAAAGTTCCCTAACAATGTTGGGGGAGATAGTAGCCGCCACTTCGCCCTCGGAACAGACCCTTACATCGGGTTCGTCAGTGGTCAGCCGACGGGGGCGACGTAGGTCCACTGTCCGCCGACGCGGACGAAGTGGCTGTTCTCGTGCATGCTGCCGGCCCGGCGGTCCTGCCGGTAATGCGCCCGGAACTCGACGGTGCCCTCGTTCTCCAGCAGGCCGCCGCCGGTCTTGCCGAGGATCTCCAAGAACGTCCAGCGCTGTCCCGGATCGAGTTCGAGGTCCGCTGGCCTGGTCTTCGGATCCCAGGTCTTCGTGAGGTACGCGGTGTCGCCGACGGCGAACGCGCTGAACCGCGACCGCATCAGGAGTTCGGCGGTCGGCGCCGTCGCGGCTCCCCGGTGGAACCGGCCGCAGCAAGCGCCATAGGGCTCGCCGAGACCGCACGGGCAACGGGATTCATCGGTGATCACAGGCACGCCGCCGATTGTGTCATCGCTGTTCGTGTCACCGTGCCGCTGCGGGGGTTTCGAGGTCCCGTGCCTGCTTGAGCCAGCCGGTGAACAGGTCGGCGTCGATGTCGTCGACCGAGCGCAGCTTGACGTGCGCCATCTCCCGGGAGCTCGCCTCGAGCCTGCCGGACTCGTCGTCGACGAGCTGCCCCTTCCAGAGCGCGAAAGTGACGTACGACGAATACGCCTTCACCAGGCAGACGAGGTTCTTGCCCACTGCTTCGCCCACGCTCCAGGTCGGGGAGGCGTGGTACATCGCCTCGATGGAGCCCGGCAGGGCGGCGTTGACGATCGGGCGCAGCGCGGTTGCGACCTCGCGCAGGCCCTCGGGCAGGGCGGCGAGGTAGTCGTCGACGTTCGCGAACTTGGCCATGACTTGATCCCTTCGATCGGTGTGCGCTCAGCTAACCGTCCGAAGGTTGAAGTTGTCAAGACAAAAAAATTATTCGGTGGGCGGTTCGTCGAGCACGCCCCACCAGAGGAAGTCGCGGGCCCGGGTCGCCGCGACCAGGTGCTGCCTGCCGCGCAGCTCGCGGCGCTCCTGATCGGCCTGCGTCCCGGCCCCGTTCTCGTGGGTGTTCTCCAGCACGAGCACGGCCTGGAAGTCGAGTCCCTTGGCACGGTGCACGGTGCCGACCTTGAGCTTGCCGTCGGCTTCGCCGGTGTACTTCTCCAGCGCCAGCGTGGGGATCCCCGCCGCCCGCAGGATTTCGGTGCACCGGCTCAAATCCTTGTGCTGGAAGACGATCAACGCAGAGTGGTCCCGGCGGACCGGCAGCCCCCGGACGGCGTCGACCAGCGCGCCGGGGAGATCGCGCGAGGTGCCGTTCCAGGTGGCGGTCGTTCCTCCCGCGCTGGCCGACTCGGCCGCGCGCAGGGCGACCCCGTCCGCGCCGTCGAGGTCGTCGACCCGGTTCGTCGCGTCGAAGCGCCGCGCGAAGGAGAGCACCTCGGCGCGGTTGCGGTAGTTGACCTTCAGGATCTCGCCGCGGCCCTGAATCGGGATACCGGCGTCGGACAGCCGCCAGCCACCGGGGTAGACCTGCTGCTGTCCGTCGCCGACCAGCAGGAGCCTGTTCGGGCCGTCGCCCGCCAGCTCGCGCAACAGCCGCAGGCCGCACAGCGGGATGTCCTGGACCTCGTCGACGACCACCGCCGCATACGGCGTTTCGAGCGGCTGTCTCACGAGTTCGGCGCGGCCGAGTTCGATCAGATCGTTGTGGTCGTGCGCGTCGTTCTCCGTGAGGCTTCGTTGATAGTGCTCGTACAGGCCCCAGACGAGTTCCTTCTGGCTCGCGTTGAGCGGCAGGATCCGGCCCCGCCGGGTGATCGCGAGATAGCCGTCGAGCGTCGTGATCCCGCGGCCCTTGATCACCCGGTCCAGCTCCGTGCGCCAGTAGTCGGGGTGCGGTTCGATGGCCTCGAGCCGTTCACGGAAGGCGATCCACGCGAAGCCGAACGCCCTTTCGATCTGGACCCGGTCCACGTTCACCCGGACATCCCGTTCGGTGAGGAATCGGCGGACCCACGCGTGCAGGTTCGTGAACTCGGCGCGTCCGTCCAGTTCCGGGGCCAGCCGGTCGAAGGACGTCTTGATCACCGGCGGCAGCGAGCGGACGTAGGTGGTGTACAGCAGCGGGCCGGTGCTGAGCCGGGCCAGATGCCGGAGCCGGTGCAACGCGACGACCGTCTTGCCGGTCCCCGCCGGGCCGCTGATCCGCGCGGGACCTGAATAGTCGCGTTTGACGATCGCGTTCTGCTGAGGATGGAGGAAAGTGAGCCAGGAATCGAACGGCCGCCGCTGAGCCGCGCCGAGCTGGTCTTCGATCAGTTCGCCGGCGTCCAGCAGCCCCACCGCGTCCGGGGCGCGATCCGGCTGCTGGACGGCCAGTGGACGATAGCCGCGCAGCCGTCGTTCCGCCTGGTCAGCGATGACGGTGACCAGCCGCTTGTCGAGGTGGAGCGCGTCGCGCCGGAAGATACGGTCGAGGCTCGATTCGGTGAGCGACCAGTAGACGCCGCTCTGCCGGGCGCCGCCTGCGCCCGAGCCGATCACCACGAGGTGGATCGCGCTCTCGGCCAAGGAACGCCCCTGCGGTCCGGGTATCCCGGCGAAACGCTCCTTCGCGTGACGCAAGATCTGGTTCGCGGTTTCATTGTCCGGGCCCTGGTCGGTGATCAGGAGAGCGAGGACGCCCGTGTGCCCGATCAGGAACGCGTCCGCGCTCCGGCCGTCGTCCGACGGCAGCGCCGCCTTGACCAACAGCCGCCATCCTGCGCCGGTCCGGCTGAGCAGGCCGGTGAGAACGTTGCGGTGCAACGAGTCCAAGCCGGTGTAGGCGCTCTCGATCAGCTGCCTCGCTTGGGTTTCGAGGCGCCTCCTGGCGTGTTCGCTCCTGCTCACGTGTGTTCCGTTCCGTTGGTGATCAAGGTGCGGGGAATTCCACGGCGACTTCGACGGCGGTCTCCAGCGTCGTTTCGCTCGGCCTGCCGGACACGGGAGCGGACTCGGCGAGCACGACCAGCTTCTTGGCCAGGCGGGAGTCGTAGTTCTCGCCGGTGAAGCGGCTCCCGGGCCGAGCCTCGCCGTAGAGGGTGACATTGCCGGTGCCGTCCTTGTCGATGAGGCGTTTCAGTTCGCTCGCCTCGCTCGCCTTCGGCATCTTCACCCACGCGACGGACACGGCGAGGGTGTTCCCGGCCCCGTCGTCGACGGTGACGATCATGCGGTCGAGGTCGACGCAGGGGTGGCGCAGGAAGAAGCGCTGGACCTCACCGAAGGAATGCGGTCCGCATTTCAGTTCCCGCTTCGCGGTTTTCTTGAGCTGACGCCAGCCTAGCCGCTGCCATGCTTCGGAATGGCGGCCTTTCTGTGCGGATTTCTTGCTGGAGCTCTTGCCTTTGAGGGCCTGGCTCGCGGCGGAGTCCAAAGAGGCCGCGCCGCCGCCGACACCGCCGATTCCGCTGGTGGCGGCCACGACGACGCCCGCCGTCGCCAGCGCGCCCGCGCCGTACTTGTATTTGATCCAGCGGCCGTCCGGTCCACGTGGCTGATTCACCATGCTGCGTTCCGTCCCCTCCCAAGTCCGGAACGGAAGATCTTGCTCCGGGGGATGAGAAAGGAACGAGGGCTTTCGTGTGAATACCCCCGAATGGCGCAGCCGACCTTCGGGTTCCCGCCGGTACTGAACAGTTCCAGGCAGGACGAGGAGCCCGTCGCCGGTCTGGCTGGCGGGCTCCTCGGATCATGCGGGGGTTCGGGCGCGGTGGAGGGTGTTGCGCCGAGTTCTTTGTAATGGGTCCAGATACTGAGGTGGGATGAACTCCGGTAACCCGTCGGCGGCCATGCGGACTTGCCAGTCACCGTTGAACAAGGCGAACGCGGAGCGCGCTCGCCGCATTTAGTCCTCTAATTGCGATAGTTCGCAACCGAACCGCCGCAATTAGAGGACTAAACGCGAAGGCGGCCGCCCAGGGCAGAGCGACCGCCCACATGCCGGGACGCGAAATATCGCCGCCCGCACACCGTTGACCTGGGAGAACGAGCAAGGTCACGGAAGGGATCGGCGATGAGCACAAGCCTGGACACGTTCACGCAGGACTGGCAGGGCTGGAAGACCCAGCGCGAGCGCGATCTCGCCGATCCGCTCGGCTGGCTCGCCCTGGTCTCGCTCGACTGGCTGGAGGACAAGCCGCGCGCGTACGAGGGCCTGCCCGGGCTGTGGTGGCAGGACGCCGACGCGGCCTACCTCGACCCGCAAGGCGCGGACCTCTCGCACGACGGCGAGCGGCTTACCGGTGTTCGCCGGTTCGAGCTGGTCAACAGCGGCGCGACCACCCGGGTCGTCGTCGGCGACATCGAGATCGAGGTGGCTCGCCGCGGCGGGTACCTGATCCGCACGCACGACCCGAAGGCGCCGGTCCTGAACGCTTTCCGCGGTGTCCCGGCGTATGAGCCCGACGCGGCCTGGGTGCTGTCCGGCACCTTCGAGGCCTTCGACGAGCCTCGGCCGACCACGGTCGGCGCGGTCGTCGAAGGCCTCAGCCACGTCTATGTCTCCCCGGGCATCGTGCGTTTCGAGCACGACGGCGTGGAACACACGCTCACCGCGTTCAACGGCAAGAAGGACGGCCTGCTCATCCTGTTCACCGACGCCACGAGCGGCGTCACCACCTACGCGGCGAACCGGTCGCTCGCGGTGCCGCCGCCCGCCGAGGACGGCTCCGTCGTCCTCGACTTCACCCGTGCCACCAACCTGCCGTGTGCGTTCACCGACTTCGCCACGTGCCCGTTGCCGCCGGCGGGCAACGCGCTGCCGTTCGCGGTGGAGGCGGGGGAGAAGCTGCCCTACGAGCGCTCACGCTGAACCGTCGCGAGCGCCGTCATCGCCTCCTGTTCGCGCTGAGCCAGCTCGGACAGGACGGCGGACGCGTCGGCCAGCCGCCGGGCGTCGCCGGTTTCCCCCGCCTGTTCGAACAAGCGTGCGACCTCTGTCCATAGTGGAGTGATCTCGCGGTATTTCTCATACGCGGTGCGGAGACCGGCGTCGTCGACGAGTGCCAGGCATTCTTCGAGGAAGTCGCGGTAGATCCGGCGGAAGAGCGCGCCGCCGGTTCCCGCCCGTTCCATCAGGACGGCCGCCTGCGGAAGGTCTCGGGCCGGGTCGCTGCTGCGGTCCAGCCATTTCCGCACCTGGACGGCGGCCTTGCCGATCCCGCGATACCCGAGGTTGGCGATGGGCGGGTTCAGGAACTCCGCCGCGTTGGCGCGCAAGGCCGTGCGGACGGCGTCGGCGAGTGGGACGGGAGCCACGTCCACGCCGATGGTGAACGAGCGGTTCTTCGCCGTCATCGGTCCCTTTTCGCCGCGAGCGCGCTCCAGGCTCACCAAGGACGTCGATACGGAACCACCCTGCTGTGCGGTGTCGACGAGGAAGGCGTTCTCGTCGTCGTAGCCGTACAAGGCCGCGAAGTGCCCTCCGAAGTGGACTTTCGAGGTGAAGTATTCGAGGTGGTACGAGTCGAGCTGAAGACCAACGGGGACACCGGCGTCGATCTGCTCCGTCACGTTCCGCCAGGCCGTGCGCGCCGACGTCGTTTCCTTGACCCGCAAGGTGAGTCCGATACGGTCGGTCAGTTTCCGAGTGATCTCGGCGGGTTTCGCGCGTCCGCCGAGGAACGGGAACGGCAGGTTCTTGCCGTCCCAGTAGATGAAGCCCAGCCCTTCGCCGAGTCCGAACAGCATCGGCTCGGAGAGCTCGATCCCGGCGTGGCGCAGGAGGACGTCGAGGGTGCTGGTCTCGCAGTGCTCCCCGCCTTCGGTCTTGATGCCGTCGAGGATCACGCGGTCACCGGCCAGGCGATCTCGGTGCGGTAGGCCTCGGGCGCGACCGACGGTCCGGGCGCCACCAGGTACAGCTCCTCGGCGGGGCCGGTCGGGACGCGGTCGCGTTCGGCGATCCAGCGGCCCAGCGATCGGTACGCGGTCTCGACGTCTTCGTAGCCGCCCTCGTGGATCGTCGCCGCGAGCAGGCCGCCGGGAAGCTCGGCGGCGCCGATCTCGCCGTCGTCCCGCACCGGCCCGTCCACCGGGACGAACAGTTCGACGGACAACTCGTCGGGATCATCGGTGCCGTAACGGGTCCCGGGCGGCCCGGACGGTGTGACACCTTGAGCGTCGAGCGCCGCGAACAGCCGGGCGTACGCGGGACCGATCCGCTCGGCCAGGTCGCTCAGCGGGGTCCGGATCGTCAGGCGGGCGATCGGCTGCGGCGTGCGCACACGCTCGTAGACGTGCAGCCACCGCGTCGGCTCCGCGAGCACCGAGTCGAGACCGCCGCTGATCGCCGCGAGTTCCGCGGCCCGCGCCGCCACGCGGTCGTGATGCCGTTTGATCGCGGCCTTCACCTCGTCCGGGGTCCCCGCGTCGAGGATCTCGGCGATCTCCGCCAGCGGCACCTCCAATTCCCGCAGCCGCCGGATCAGGCCCGCGCGCGCGAACTGCTCCAGCGAGTACCGGCGGTATCCGCTGCCGGGGTCGATCCTGGCGGGCACCAGCAGCCCGAGCCGGTCGTAGTTCCGCAGCGCGCGGACCGACAGCCTGGTGGCGTGCGCGAACACGCCGATCGGCATCAAGGTCGTCATGAGACCAGCCTGAACCCTCTCCCGGGGAGAGGGTCAAGCCGGTACCTCACCCCAGTGACAGCCGATCGAGATCCGGGGCGGACGCGTGGTCGTTGGACAGCTTGATCGTGTTCGCCCCCGCCTTCAGCTCGACCGGTACCGACGTCGTGAGCTGGGTGTTGTTGCCGGCGCCGTCGACCTTCACCTCGATCGGGGTGCCGCCGTTGACCGTGACGAAGTACGAGCGCGGTCCGTTGACGGTGAAGTCGAGGTAGAGGGTGTAGCGCCTCGTCTCGGGCACGGTCACGTCGTCGAACCGCACGTACGCGTCCGGGTCGCCGCCGATGTTGCGGACCTTCTGACCGCCCGAGCACACCCCGCAGTTCGTGACGCCCGCGCTGCCGACGTCGTTCGCCGAATCCTCGGCCTCCCGCATGAAGACCCGGTCCGCCGGTCGCGGGCTCACCCGCACCGATTTGCTCACGGATTTCGCCCGGCCGAGGAGGTCGAACGACGCGGTGACCGGGATGTCGGCTGCGGTCACGCCTTCGGGGGAGACCAGCGTCCAGGAGGCTTCGAGCTCGTTCCCGACGCGCATGGACGCCGCCGTCGCCGGAGCGCCTTGCACGCTCCAGCCCGCCGGGACGACCGGAGCCAACGTGACCTTGCCGATCGTGTCATCGGCGTCGAGCCGCAGCTTCGCGGTCACCTGCAAGGACTGCCGTCCCGGGGAGAGCCATTGGACGCCGCCGGGTTCGACGGTCAGGGTCGTCTTCGGCGTGTAGGACGACGGCGGCAGGGGAGCGATCGCGATCCGGTCGAGGCCCGGCCCCGACGTCGCGTTGCTGAACACCTTGACGGTGTTGGCGCCGGCGTTCAGCACGACCGGGATCGCCGTCGAGGCAACGGTTCCCGGCGTCCCGGCGTCGATCGTGGTTTCGACCGGAGCGCCGCCGCCGACACTCACCGCGACCGACGTCGCGGGCCCGCCCGCGGTGTCGAGCTGGAGCCGGTACGTCCCGGCTTCCGCGACCGTCACACCCGGATAGGTGACCGAGTTGCGCGGGCCGCCGCCGAGCCCGGTGACCTGGAACGATCCGGAGCAGGCCGAGCACCGGCCGAGGCGGGCGCGGCCGTCGTGGTCGTTGCGGAAGGACTCGGCCTCCAGCGGGACCCGCGCGCCCAGGATCGAATTCGGGTAGCCGGACGCGACCTTGATCTCGTCGATCGCCAGTTGCCGGTAGAAGGGTTTCGCCTGCGGTCCGGACCAGGTGTTCAGCACCTCCAGCTTGACGAAGCGGGTCTGCCGTTCGCCGAAGTCGATGAACTGGACGCCGCGAGCGCTCGGCATCGCGCCGGTGCGCACCGGCTTGCCCCAGTTCCGGCCGTCGTCGCTGACGTAGACGCGGTAGTCCTGGATCCGGGACGAGTCCTCCGGCCTGCCGAACGATTCGCGCGCGTGCGTCGGTGACATCTCACGCTGGTTCACCGCGAGGTAGGCCGCCGTCCGCCGCCTGCCGAGGTCCAAGGTCAGCGAGACCGGCTGCTTGCCGTCGGCGTCCCAGTAGTTCTCGAAGTTCCCGTCGACGAGATTCGATGCCGGATGCCCCTCACGTGAGGACGAAGCGGTCGCTTTGATCGTGCGGGAGTCGAGGAAGTACCGCTGCCCGGCCGTTTCCACCTTGAACACCGTGTCGTAGGTGTCCCAGTCCTTGATGTCCACAATGGTCAGATAGCCGGCGGACTGGCTGAAGCGCAGCGGTTTCCCCGTGCGCACGTCGGACACCCTGGTCACCTGGTAACCGTTGTCGCGCAGGCGGAGCAGATCGGTGCTCGGGCGGGTGACTACGTGGAGGTACTGCGTTCCGGCGCCCGGTTCGACGGTGATGACGCCGTGCGCGCCGTCGTTCCAGAATCCGGGCTGCATCCCGCCGTACAGGTACCCGCCGCCCTCTTTGCCCTGCAAGGAGGATTTGATCGGCGGCACCCAGCTCGCCATGAAGTTGTTGTACGCCTCCTGCTGAGGCGGGAACTTCCCGTTCACCATCGGGGTTTCGGCCATCAGCGACTTCATCGACGAACCCGCGTTGGTGACGTAGCGGCCGGTGGACAGCCGGAAGTCGACGGCCTGGTCGGTGCCGTCGTACCACCAGCCACCGTTGGTCGGCAGTTTGTAGTCGGCCTCGGTCAGGCGCGGCATCGGGGTGAACGCGGCCTGCGGATAGTCGTACGGCGGGGTGATGCCGGTCTTCTGCTCGTTGCTGACGGTGTCCATGATCGGGGTGTCCTCGTTGTTGTTGCTCAGCAACCAGGACGGCCGTTTCTCCCGGATCTGTTCGTAGAGCCTGTTCTTCTCCCAGTACTCGTTGTCGTTGTCGATCCAGAACCCGGCGAGGTCCGAGTAGCGGTCCATGACCTCTTGGAAGAGGTCGTAGCTGTACTCGCCGAAACCGGGGCGGGTGGTCAGGTCGACCTGCTTGCCCTTGTAGGCGGAGTACGCCGCGGAGTCCAGCGAATCGACACCGGTTTCCTTGTGCCACTGGGGATCGTCGGTCATGTAGAGGATCGTCCGGACACCCTTGGCGTTGCCTGCCTTGACGAGTTCGCCGAGGAGGTCGCGTCGCGTGGAGCAGCTGCCCGGGATCGCCGACGGCCATGGCCGCGCGTAGCCCAGCCTGCTGTGGAAGGTGGCGAGCACGATGTAGGAGGCGCCGAGTTTGCGGGCCTCGTCCACCCAGTAGTCGGCGCTCCAGCCGCCGTCGGTGACGGCGCGTTCCCAGGCGGCGCAGTCGGTCTGGCGTGGCGCGGTGAACATGCCCCAGTGGAGGAAGAGCCCCGCGGTGGCTTCGCGCAGCCATTGCTGGCGGGGATGGTGCACCTCCGCGCTCGCCGGCGTTGTGGTGAGCAGGCCTGCCAGCAGGGCGAGGACCAGGGCGAGCCAGGCGGTGCGGTGAACTCTCATGACCATCCGCTCTCATCCAGGGCATGGTTGCCGAGAGATCCGATGATTGCGGCAGATATCTCGACGGTCAAGCCCCATTGAGCGGGACATGGCTCTAGTCATCGGAGGTATCGCGCGACGAAGCCCTCTCGTCGTCGCACGAGAGGGCTTCGTCGGTCGTGCCTCAGATGTTGAAACCGGGGTGGGTCGCGAAGGCGTTGTCGATCACGAGGTTCCCGCGCTGGCGGGCTCGTTCACGCAGCGCCGACGTCGTGCGGGCACCCTGGGCGAAGAACCACCACAGGTAGAGCGCGCCGTACATCCAGGCACCCTCGTAACCCCACGTGGAGTCGGCGCCGCTCTTGCCGGCACCGAACACCGAACCGGCCGGGAAGTTCGCGTTGTGCGGCTTCCCGCCCTGGTGCCGCGATTCGTGGATCAGCGTCTCGGCGCGGCCGGGAACGTCCTTGGAGTACCAGAAACCCAGGTACAACTCGATCCGGTCGTCGACGAACGCCCCTTTGAACGATCGTGCGATCGCGCTGCCGTCGCCGCAGAGCGAGCGGAGGTCGTCGCAGTTGTCGCGGACGTAGCGGCGCGCCCAGTTCAGCATCGGCCCGGAATAGGCGTCGTTCTGGTAGTCCTGCGCCGAATAGGTCAGCAGGTAACACGCGTTGAACGTCCGCGCGAGCGGCTTGTCGGTGTTGCACGCGTCTTCCCAGCCGAAACCGTCGTCCCAGTAGTCCTTGTTGCCGGCGAAGCCGTAGGTGTTCCAGAAATAGTCGATGTAGGTCTGATTGCAGATCGAGGCGCCGTAGAAATTGTCCCCGGTCACATTCTTGTCAGGCACGGTGTAGCTGCAAGTGGCCATCGGAGATCACCTGTCTGTAGAAGGAATTCGTTCGGTTCAGGAGCGCGGGGGTTCGGGCGGCGGCACGTCGTCGGCCTGCTTTTCCTTCACGTACCGGCCGCCGACGGCCTGCGGGACACCGCGGACGTCGACCCGCCGGATGTTCAGCAGGCGCTCGTCCTCGGTGCCGCTCAGCTCCTCGCGCACCCGGGCGGTGAGCTCGGTGTCGCCGGTCTCCGCGACGGCCTGGACCGCCGCGCGCCGCACCGTGAACACCTCGTGCCGGACCTGCCGAAGCAGCAGCTCCTTGGCCGCGTCGTCCCCGGCGGATGCCAGGCGTGCCAACGCTTCCACGGCGGTGGTGCGGATGATCACCTCTTCGCCGACGGTGCTGATCCCGTGCGCCGGGTCGTCGGAACGCTCCGGTGGGATCGGCTGGCGCAGCACGTTTTCGAGCACCGCGACGGCGGCCGTGTGCCGCAGGTCGGTGAGTAGCTGGACCAGGCCCCAGCGCTCCAGGTACTGCTCCTCGGACAGGGCGTCGTACTGTTCGCCGAGTGCCGGGACGACGTCGTCCGCCCGCTCACGAAGCCGGTCGAGGCTCCGCTGGTAATTGCGCTCGGCGTCCTCGCCGGACGCGGCCATGGTTTCGGCGGCCTGGGTCACCAGTTCGCCGATTTCGCTGTTCGAGAAGCTTCCCAGGCCCGAACTTCCCGGGCCCGCTTCGAGGTTGTCGCCACCCGGGCCCAAGGACGGGGTGTCGGGATTGCGTGGGGTCGGCATGAGGTTCTCCTTCGCAGCGGTGATGCTGACTGAAGGAAGGAACGTGATACCGGGCGGCAGATACCTGGATTTCCGAAAAATCGCCCCATCGGGCAGATCGGGATTTTCAGCGCGGGAATCCGAAAAGGATTTTGATCACCGGAAACGCTGCGGCCGGTGAAAAGCCTTCACGGATTCCCGCTCGTGATCAATGGCGGACGTCGATGACGACGCGGTTCGGCGAAGTCAGGGTGAACACGGTGACCGGGGTCCTGGACCGGACGCCGAGACCGATGGACAGGGTGCCTTCGTAGTCGCCGGTGACCGCGACGGCCATGACGTTGAGCAGATTCCGGGTCCGGAACTTCTGCGGTCCGGGATAGGTCGGGTTCCCGGCGTCGTCGTGCGCGGCCGCCGGGGTCGCGGTGACCGCGATGAAGTATTCGCCGGTCAACCATACGATCTCGCCCGAGCCGTCGGCGATCAACTCGTCGACGAGGTCGTACCGGACGGCGGGCGCGGACCCCACGGTCAGGTCGAGCACCACTCGGTCGAATCCGGGGTTCTGGCCGGTGCGGATCCCCGTCATCGTGGGGATCACCTGGGCCGCGACGGAAGCCGGCGCGGCCGCGGCGATGGCGCCGGTCAGCATGAGGGTGGTGGCGGCGAGCGCCCCGAGCGCGCGCCGGAGGGTGAGGGTCATGACGATGACCTCCTGCCGGGAAGTTGGTTCCGGAAAGACGCCCGGGATGCGGAGGAGGTTGTATTCTTCGCTTTATCGTTACTGATCGCCGGACAGGCGTCGAGCGATCTCGAAATCGGCGGGATAATGGTTTTTCACCCGCTGTGCGAGTAACCGCATGTAGTGGAGATCGGTTTTCGCCGACGCGATGAGATGCGTGAAGCGCTGCGCGATCGCGACGTCCTCGCGGAAGGTGTCGTGCTGTGAGCCGAAGACGCACTGCACGTCCGTGACCCCGCTGCCCCAGCACAGCGCACCGAGCAGATATTGCTCGACGACCAGGTTGTAGTCCTCGAGCGGCGCGAGCCGTCGCCAGGCCGCCTGATTACCGGCCGACTCCACCATCCGGATACCGAGGTCGGCGTAGCGGCGAAGAAGGGGAATCGCCGTGCCGCCGACGATTCCGGTGCACAACGCGGCTTCTCCGGTGTAGCCGCTGAATTCCTCCGGCAGGAACCCGCCGGTGCTCCGGATCGCCGCGGTGACGGCCGACGGCCGGTAGTAGCCGGCGTCGGAAAGCGGCGCGTGCTCCGGATTCTGCGCCACGACCTCCCCGGAGAGTCCCTCCGCGGGGAATCCGGGCCAGAGGAACACGTCGTTGTCGATGTGCAGGAACGGTTCGTCCTGCTCGCGGTAGGCGTGCAGTTTCCCGAGCGCCCACCAGGACGGGTCTTGCGCGGCGAGCTCGTTCAAGGAGAGTGAGACGTCGTCGAAGGGCAGGCGAAGCCGTTCGACGAGCAGTTCGTGACCCCAGTCGTCGGTCACCAGTGCCGTCGTGGGGAAAAGGCGGGACGCGAGACGGAACGACAGGATCCAAGAAAGTGTGTGGAAGAAATCGCTCGGCCAGTGTCTGCCGTGCTGCCGCCGGTACGGGACGCTCCAGAAGGACCAGACCGCCCGGCGGATCGGCCGCGTGGCTCTATCGCCTGGACGGACTACGCGAACCCGCGGGGGACGCCATTCAGGCTCGACGATCTCGCCGTATCCGCCGCGCGCCGGAACCCCGGACGCGAGGAGACGGCCGCCGATGGCGGCCGCGGTGAAAGGGGCGTATCCGTAATACGGCATCGCGGTGGTTCTTCGAGTCGCGGAGCGGGAACGTTACGCCGTCTAGCGGCGGATTCCGCTCAAATAGAGCACAGTGACCGCGGTTGCCGTGCCGAGAGTCGTCACCAGGAAGGAACCGGTGAGCAAATAGAGCCCTCCCACGCCGGCCAAAGTCGTCTTGATCAGCTTCACGATTCCGCCGTGATCCTTGCCGGAGCCGTCTTTGGTCATTGTCGAACCCTTCGTGTGTGGTGTACTAGTACACCGTAGGGCGCGACGACCGGCGAAAACCCTCGCCGGTTCTGATCTTTCACGGTCAGGAGGAGTTTCTTGTCGTCGAGGGCGGGCTCTCCGATGGTCGACCGTTGTCCCGCCGCGTCGCGCGTTGTCGATCATCGCCACGAATCGTGGAGGGCGTCGTGACAATCCAAGTGGAGGGGGAGCGGGTCTCCTGTTCCGTGGCCGCGGTCGAAGCGGCTCTGCGCTGGCTCGCGGTCCGCAAGGACGGGAAGCCGCTCAGGTTCCTGCGGTACGCGATCGAAGACGCGGCGAGCGAATCGGCCGCCGTCCTCGGTTGCTTGGTCCGGCCGGCGGAATCGATGACCACGGCGCCCGCGGAGGTGCGGGCGCTCGCGGTCTGGGGGCTGATCCTCGATGAGATCGGGAAGATCGGCTCGACTAACGAATCCCGGCGCCGCAACGCTTTGGCCGCCGCTTTCCGGTTGGACGGGGCGGTGGAGTGGAAGTCGACCCTCGATGACCGTTTCGGCCAGCTGAGGGAGCTGCCCGGAGTGTTCGGGGATCCGCCGCCGACCACGACGACGCCGATGCACAAGGCGTGGCGGCGCGCCGTGAGCGACAAGCTTTCCCCTTGCCTGGCAGAGAATCTGGAGCTGCTCGCGCGCGACGGCGAAGCTTGGCGGCCTTTTGTGGAAATCGCTCGGTCTTCGCTCTCGGCGCCTCGTGCGTCCGGGAGTCGGACACCCTCGGACGGAGCTCAACCCGTTTTCCTGGAACGTCTTCTGGTGGCCGTGGAAATGCGGCGCAGAACGGCGCATCGCCGGCTGACGGTGAGGAACGTCGTCGCCCGCGAGGACGGCGTCGACGGTTACCGGGCGTGGGCGCTGACCGGCTGGACCGACGATCTGGCGCCCATTCCCGTCAAAGCGATCTTCGGTTGCCATGTCGAGACTTCGCCGGGTGCGCAACCCGGGGATCCGCTGGTCGTGGACCTGCGTTTCCCGAAGCCGCTGCGCAAAGGCGAGCGGCACGAGTTCATTTCCCTTGCGTGCGAGGACGATCCGGACGAGGAGCGGTACTGGATCAACGTCGATGTCGACCACCACGGAATCGCGCCGGGCAAGGTCGACGGCGAAGGCAAGGTGACCGGAGGGCTGAGTATCAGCATCACTTTCGACGACTGCGTGCCCGAGGCCTGCTGGTGGTACGCGGAACAGACCGATTACGAGCGCCTGGTCCGGCCGCCCGCGGGTGATCCGCATCTGCTCGAGATCCGGCGAGGCGTTGTCGAGCACACCTTTCTGGAGCCTTGCCATCCGCGTGAGGGGTACGGAATCGCTTTCCGCTGGCCGCAACCCTGATCGAAGCGAAGCCACATCCTGGATCGACGTGGCCTGCTTCAGCCTCCGGCTAGTTGCCCGTGTTCCCGCCGCCGCTGCCCTTGCCGTCGTCGCCGCGCATCACCATCGAGAGTCTCCCTGATCACAGTGGGTGTTGTCGCGGGAAAACTACCCACCGTGATCATGACATAAAGTAGCCAGTAGGCTCTCTTGAGTGATAAGGCATGCGATATTCTGAAAGGATTCAGACCGGAGAGCTACTTGAGATCCCAGAACACCTCACGGGTCTTCCACTGGGAGTCGGTGACGCTCCCGACGACGCGGCCCCGGTCGTTGATGAAGCGGGCCTTGCTCTGCTTGTCGCCGGGCATGCCGGCGAGTCGCCTGCGTTCGCCGTTCCGGAACCAGACGGTCGCCTCGTCTTGGATGCTGCCGACCACGGTGCCTTTCGCGTCCACCCCTTCGACGACGGCGCTCAGCTGGTCGTCCGGCAGGACGGTGAGGGTGCCGTCGGGGGCCCACAGCAACAGCCAACGGTCGGCCGGGGGATAGCGATTGTTGCTCCCGATCACATAGCCGGTGCTGCCGACGGCGTTGATCCAGAGCAGCTGGCTTTCCCTCACTTCCAGACGGCGCATCGTGCCGTCGCGATCCCAGGTCACCGGCACGTCGCGGGCGCCGGGGTTCTCGCTGACAAACCCCGCGGAGACTCCGTGCCCGTTTGTCCGGTCCGCCGAGCTCGCCCGGTAGTCGGGCGCCAGCCGGGTCATCGGCCGGCCGTCCACCCAGCGGACGGCATGTTGGACCCTGTCGTGGCCGGCGGCCACGCCCGTGATGATGCGGCCGTCATCGGAGATGGCCTTGGCCCAGGTCCAGTCGCCGCCGGGTAGCGTGCCCAGGTCCGTGACCGTGCCGTCCGGGTCCCAGCGGAAGCTGCCCATCCAGTAGCCCGACGTGATCCAAGTGCCGACGACGACACCGTTGTCGCTGATCGCCCATGGACCGGCGCCGTAATAGCCGGGCGGTAGCTGCATCGTGGTCACCCGGCCCTCGGCGTCCCAGCGGGCAGGCGCGGAACCGGTCGGAGTCGCCGCGATGCCCACGGAAACCCCGTGCCGGTTGATGTGACTCGCGATCCCTTGGCCGTCGCCCTGCGTCGGCAGCGCGGTGATCCTGCCGTCGGCGTCCCAGCGCACCGGATGACTGACCCGCGGATCGCGGCCCTTGGACGACAACCCCACCATCACACCGGCGTCGTTGACCGCGGTGACCGAGCTGTCGTCGTCGCCGGGCAGCGGAGCGAGCGCCACCGGCCCGACCGTGTCCGCCTGCGCGGTCCCGGTCAGCGCGCCAGTGGATACGACGAGAGCCGCCACCAGCGACAACACCGGTCTTCGGCGGCCGTGCACACGATCTCTCACCATGATTTCTCCCTGAGTCGGATGGTCATCCATGTCCGGAGAACGGTAACGCAACCGCTTCGTGAATTGCGCTCGCGCGACGGTGGTCCATGCGAACAGACGACGTACTTCCCTTGCTGTCTAAGGGTTTCCGTCTCGGGTAGAGGAGCTGTAAGCAGGAAAGCGTATTCGGTCAGTGGGTGGAAAGGTGAATGTGAAGGACGCTGTCGGGAAAGGTGAGGATAGGTTCGTGGTGTGCAAACTTCGAAACTTCTCGATGCGTCGTGTTGGGCGATTGGAAACTGCGTAAGCGTGCCTGATCGTTGAAGACAAGCGTGGGTGTAGCTTAGTGAGCTACACCTCGCTACACTTGTCTCATGAAGGTGATCACCCAGCGCGAGTTCCGCAACAACTCCGCTGCTGTCATGGACGCAGTCGAGGCCGGCGAGATCTACCACGTCACTCGCAATGGCGTCGAGGTGGCTGAGCTGCGGCCGATACCTCGTAGGCGGCGTCTGACCGCTGAAGAGCTCGTTCAGCGGCACCGGGGGCTACCCACGGTCGAGGCGGCTCAGATGCGGCAGGAAGCCGATGAGTTCTTCGGCACCGAGGACCGTGTCGATTCTGACGACGTGTGGGGGCAAGGGCGTGGCTGAGCGTCACGAGGCGGGGGTCCTCGACACGTGCACTTACATCGATCTTGGTCTGCTTGAGCCCTCGGCTCTGCCTCGCATACCGGAACTCACGGCGATCACGATGGCTGAGCTCCATCAAGGGGTGGCGATGGCGAAGGATCCCGCGGTCCGCGCGGCGCGCACTGAGAAGCTCGGTGCCGCGATCGTCGACTTCGCTCCGCTTCCGTTCGACGGCGATGCAGCGGCTCGATATGGAACGTTGGTCGCGCTGGTCCTCGCGGCGAACCGGGACCCGAAACCCCGGCGAATGGATCTGATGATCGCGGCCATCGCATCTTCGCGAGAGCTGCCGCTGTATACCCGGAACGAAGACGACTTCAAGGGCCTGGGCAGCATGGTCGAGGTCGTTGCTGTTTGAACGGGTATCGTCAGGGTTTGGTTTCTCTTAGTTTCAGTGTGAAAGGCAGGCTGTGGCCTCTGAGTGGCCGTCATTGCATGCCTGGAGCGGCAAGTTGCGCGGTGCGACGGTCTTAATGGTAACCTGAAAGTTTGCGCACTGCCATGTCGTCGTGGGAACTGTCGGTTCGGGGCCTTAGGCGTTGTCGGTTGGTTCCTGTTCTCGCTTCGCGCGGACCCTGCGAAGGAGGTCCTCGTGAGAAGTCGACAGCTCTACGACGTGAACTACTGAATCGTCGACTATGACGTCCCTAATGGCTACGAAGCGTCTAATTTCTTCGATTGTTGGCGGTGTGTCGTCGAAGTATTTCTGTAGTTCTTGCATGCGATCGAAGCCGGCTTCTTGTTTTTCTTCGAGGTGTCGAATTATTTCTCTCAGGCTCACTTCTGGGGCGGAATCGTGCCACGTTTCGGTCCAGCCTCCTTGGGGGAAGCTGCTTCTCGGTGCCGTATGGCGATAGTCGCTCATGAGGTCGAGGATGTATTTTTCCGTCGTCAATGCGGCTTCGCGATTGGAGACAATTTGGTGATCGACCAAGATGGCGCCACGTTTGAGGTGGGCCGTCAGCCTGTCGTAACGACGATCTTCAGTGTTTGTAATGCCGATTTTGAAAATTTCAAGAGTAGGGAAGTGAACAAGGTAGACCAGGTGTGGTAATGCGGGATCGATGCCGTCCTGGCAGCTGAGACAAGGTGGAGCGCCGCTATTCAAATCCGACAAGGAAACCTTGCGTTTTGCGCCACAGGTGGAGCAAAGTGCGGAGACCGGTTCAGATGCTTTCGTGTAGCCTGGCGATTCTTTGACGAGGCCTAGTTCTGAAAAAAAGTCTCGCTGTTGTCGAGCGAATTCGGATGCACTGCACTGGAAGCAGTGTGTTTTGATCTTTTGTCGAGAGGATAGGATTTGGACGATGCCGCAGGTGTCTTTGCTGCCGCATGTTAGGCATTGTACTCTGACTGGCTGCCATACTTCTTCGATCAATTCTATGGCGCTATCACTGGTGTGCGGTTCGTCAATTTCATCTACTAAGGCGAACCCGGCTTCGTAAAATAGCTCAACCGCTTGCTCTTTATTAAGGTCCAGCGGTCGGGGTTGTTCTTTTTTTGCGTTCGTAAATACTGCGAAAAGCGCACCAATCGCAGATGGGATAGGTATGCTCCCTTATTGCGTCATACGACTTCGCGCCGATGTGATGGCATGTATGGCAGCGAAAATTTCGCGGTCTCTTTGGTGACTCATGTCTTCCGTCGGGTTCGACTCCGAGCATGCGAAAATGGGCATCAATGCATTCGTGGCAATGTCCCGGTTTTCCCTTGGTGTTCGCGCTTTGGCGCTGTCCGCACTTTGAGCACGGTCTGGAGGTTGTCATCGCGCTCGCGTCCTCCCTCTGTCGTCCAAGGTCGTCAGGTCACCAGCCGCGTTCGCGCCACTCCTCGAGCTTCGGACGTTCGGCGCCCAGCGTCGAGTCGTCCCCGTGGCCTGGGTAGAACCAGGTCTCGTCCGGCAGCTGATCGAAGATCCGCGACGAGACATCGTCCAGCAGTGACGTGAAATCGGAAGGTGAACCGGTCTTCCCGACCCCGCCGGGGAACAGTGAGTCGCCGGTGAACAGATGCGGGTGCCCCGCCGGGTCGCGGTACAGCAGCGCAATCGAGCCGGGGGTGTGGCCGCGCAGGTGGATCACCTCGAGGACGACCTGCCCGACCTTGACCGTGTCGCCGTGCTCGACGAGGAAGTCCGGTGGGATCGGCAGCGGCCCGGCGTCCAGCGGGTGGGCGGCGGTGTTCGAGCCGTTCGCGCCGGCGACGGCGCCGAGGGCCTGCCAGTGATCCTGGTGCTGGTGGGTGGTCACGACGGTCCTCAGCGCGGGACGGTCGGGGCCGTGACCGACGAGATCGGAGATCCGTTCCGGATCGTTCGCGGCGTCGATCAGCAGCGCCTCGTTCTCGGCGCGGCAGACGAGCAGATACGCGTTGTTGTCCATCGGGCCGACCGACAGCTTCGTGATGGTGAGCGCGTCCAGGGTGCGACGGGCGGCGTCGCCGCCGGGGTCGACGTGCCCGGTGTAGGTCTCGACGATGTTCACAGCGCACACGGTAGTCGTTCGCCTGCAATCGGTTCCACCCGCACAGGCGCCGCACAGGGACAGGCCGTAGGCTCGCGTCGCCCCGCCAGACGAACCACAGGACACCCGTGCCCGACGCCTCGCCGCGCGCCCCGCGCAAGATCAGCTGGGACGTCCTTCGCGTTGTCGCCGTCTTCGCGGTCATGCTCGGGCACATCACCCATCAGGGTGCCCTCCTGCACCCGGAACTGGTGGGGTACCCCTTCCGGGTCACCGCTCAGTTCGGCGCGGCCATCCTTTTGGTGATCTCCGCCTTCTTCGTGTGCGCGAGCCTTCGAAAGGGTGAACCGCGGCGGTGGCTGTGGAACCGGGTCGCGCGGCTGGTGCCCGCGTACCTGGTGGCGGTCACGGTCACCTACGTCGTCGCCCGGTACGCGACGATCCGGTTCAGCGGCCTACCGTTCCCGCCGGGCCTCTCCGGATTCCTGTTCGGCATCCCCCAGGGACCGCCGTCCGACCCGTCGCCCTGGTACATCCCCACCGGCGCCGATCTGCTCGCCAACCTGGGCATGGTCCAGGAATGGGGCTGGCGGTACGAACTCTTCTACTACCTCGACGGCGCCTACTGGACGCTGCCGGTCCAGCTCGTCGCGTTCACCGCCGCGGCCCTGCTGTGGCCACGCCGCTGGCGCACCCACCGGCTCACCGTCGGGCTGCTCTGGGCGCTGATCCTGGTCCCGCTCTTACTCCGGTTCGTCGTTTTCGACCCGGTTTCCACGCCGAAGCTCGTGGAGACCTTCTATTACGGCCTGGGCCTGCATCGCGTGCACGTGTTCGCCATCGGGATCGCGATCTGGCTGTGGGCGAAACGACGGCTGGCGCAGTGGCACCTCGCGCTGTTCGTGCTCGCCGCCTGCGCCGCGCAGGACCTGCAGGTCTTCCCGTTCCACCAGGCCCTGCCCAACGATCCCGAGCGCTGGCCGTCGCTCATCGGGTTCGCGATCATGCTGCTGCTGGTGTGCCTGGCCGCGCGTGGACCGGACTGGCGGTTCCCCGGGCTGTCCCGGATCGCCCCGGCTGTCACCTGGCTCGCGGGCATCTCGTATGGTCTTTATCTGGTGCACCAGGAACTCGGATACATCCTGGCCCGTGCCCTGCTGAACGTCGGCGTCCCCGGCTGGTTGCGTCTCCCCATCGTGCTGGCCGCCGCCGTACTCGGGGGCTGGGCGATCACCGCGGGCGTGGAGCGGCCGGTCCATCGGTGGCTCACCGCTCGCCGGGATCGACGCGAGAAGCCTGGAAAACCGCAGTTCAAAGACTCGGAACCAGTTTCTGTCGGTGGTCCCTCGTAGCATGGAGGTGGCCGCCCGTGCAGCTATCGACCGGGCCGGCGACCGCAGCTGAGAATGAAACCTGAAGGGACCCTGGCGTGGCTGATCGCCTCGTTGTTCGCGGCGCCCGCGAGCACAACCTCCGCGGCGTGGATCTCGACCTGCCCCGCGACAGCCTGATCGTGTTCACCGGTCTGTCCGGGTCCGGGAAGTCGAGCCTCGCCTTCGACACCATCTTCGCCGAAGGGCAGCGTCGTTACGTCGAGTCGCTGTCGGCGTACGCGCGCCAATTCCTCGGCCAGATGGACAAGCCGGACGTCGACTTCATCGAGGGCCTGTCGCCCGCGGTGTCGATCGACCAGAAGTCCACCTCGCGCAACCCGCGTTCGACCGTCGGCACCATCACCGAGGTCTACGACTACCTGCGCCTGCTCTACGCCCGCGCCGGCAAGCCGCACTGCCCGCAGTGCGGCGAGGCGATCAGCAAGCAGACCCCGCAGCAGATCGTCGATCAGGTTCTCGCCATGGAGGAGGGCACCCGCTTCCAGGTGCTCGCGCCGGTCGTGCGCGGGCGCAAGGGGGAGTACCTCGACCTCTTCGAGAACCTGCAGCAGCAGGGGTACGCGCGGGTCGTGGTCGACGGGACGATCCACCCACTGACCGACCCGCCGAAGCTGAAGAAGCAGGAAAAGCACCAGATCGCCGTCATCATCGACAGGCTTTCGGTGAAGACGAGCTCGCGGCAGCGCCTCACCGACTCGGTCGAGACGGCGCTGCGGCTGGCCGACGGACTGATCGAGCTGGAGTTCGTCGACCTGCCGGAGAACGACCCGCACCGCGTGCGCGGCTTCTCCGAGAACCTCGCCTGCCCCAACGGCCACCCGCTGGCGATCGAGGACCTCGAGCCGCGCTCGTTCTCCTTCAACGCGCCCTACGGTGCCTGCCCGGAGTGCACCGGTATCGGCGTCCGCAAGGAGGTCGACCCGGAGCTCGTGGTCCCGGACGACGAGATGTCCCTCGGCGAGGGCGCCATCGCCCCGTGGGCGGGCGGCCAGAGCGCGGACTACTTCATCCGGCTCCTCGAATCGCTTTCGGAGACCATCGGCTTCCGGATGGACACCCCGTGGCGCAAGCTGCCGGCGAAGGTCCAGAAAGCCGTCCTGCACGGCGTCGACGAGCAGGTCCACGTCCGCTACAAGAACCGCTACGGCCGCCAGCGGTCGTACTACGCGAGCTTCGAGGGCGTCATCCCGTTCCTCGAACGGCGCCAGGAGCAGACCGAGTCCGAGTACATGCGCGAGCGGTACGAGGGCTACATGCGCGAGGTGCCGTGCCCGGCCTGCCAGGGCACGCGGCTCAAGCCGGAGATTCTCGCGGTCACTCTGGAGCACAAGACACAGGGCGACCGGTCGATCGCCGAGGTCTGCAACCTCTCGATCGCGGAGGCGTCGCAGTTCCTCGACGAGCTGGAGCTCGGCAAGCGCGAACAGGTCATCGCGGGCGCGGTGCTCAAGGAGATCCAGGCGCGGCTGCGCTTCCTCCTCGATGTCGGGCTCAACTACCTCTCGCTCGACCGTGCCTCCGGGACGCTGTCCGGCGGCGAGGCGCAGCGCATCCGGCTCGCCACGCAGATCGGTTCCGGTCTGGTCGGCGTGCTGTACGTGCTGGACGAGCCGTCGATCGGCCTGCACCAGCGGGACAACCACCGGCTGATCGAGACGCTGGTCCGGCTGCGCGACCTCGGCAACACGCTGATCGTCGTCGAGCACGACGAGGACACCATCCGCTCCAGCGACTGGGTGGTCGACATCGGCCCCGGCGCCGGTGAGCACGGCGGCCACATCGTCCACAGTGGACCGTACAAGAAGATCCTGCGTAACAAGGAATCGATCACCGGCGCGTACCTGTCGGGCCGCAGCAAGATCGAGGTCCCGGCGATCCGGCGCCCGGTCGACAAGAAGCGTCAGCTGACCGTCGTCGGCGCGCGCGAGCACAACCTGCGCGGACTCGACGTGTCGTTCCCGCTCGGCTGCCTCGTGTCGGTCACCGGCGTCTCGGGTTCCGGGAAGTCCACGCTGGTCAACGACATCCTCGCGACCGTGCTGGCGAACAAGCTCAACGGCGCCCGCCAGGTGCCGGGCCGCCACACCCGCGTGAACGGGCTGGCAGGCGTCGACAAGCTGGTCCGCGTCGACCAGTCGCCGATCGGCCGCACCCCGCGGTCCAACCCGGCGACGTACACCGGCGTCTGGGACCACGTGCGCAAGCTGTTCGCCGCGACCACCGAGGCGAAGGTGCGCGGCTACCAGCAGGGCCGGTTCTCGTTCAACGTCAAGGGCGGCCGGTGCGAGGCCTGCGCCGGTGACGGCACGATCAAGATCGAGATGAACTTCCTGCCGGACGTCTACGTCCCGTGCGAGGTCTGCAAGGGCGACCGGTACAACCGCGAGACCCTCGAGGTGCACTACAAGGGCAAGACCGTCTCCGACGTGCTGAACATGCCGATCGAGGAGGCGGCCGAGTTCTTCGAGCCGATCAAGGCGATCCACCGGCACCTGGCCACCCTCGTCGACGTCGGCCTCGGCTACGTCCGGCTCGGGCAGCCCGCGCCGACCCTGTCCGGTGGCGAGGCGCAGCGCGTCAAGCTCGCCAGCGAGCTGCAGAAGCGGTCCACCGGCAAGACGGTCTACATCCTCGACGAGCCGACCACCGGCCTGCACTTCGAGGACATCAGCAAGCTGATCGGCGTGATCAACGGGCTGGTGGACAAGGGCAACACGGTGATCGTCATCGAGCACAACCTCGACGTCATCAAGACCTCGGACTGGATTATCGACATGGGCCCCGAGGGTGGTTCCGGTGGTGGCACCGTGATCGCGGAGGGCACGCCGGAGCACGTCGCTTCGGTGGAGGAGAGCTACACCGGCGAGTTCCTGAAGACCGTTCTCGCCTGAGGTCGCCAAAGCGCAATGAAGGGGCCTTTCATAGCAAAATTTGCTATGAAAGGCCCCTTCATTGCGCACGCGGGCTAGGCGGGCGCCCTCCCCGTGGTCCGGTCCAAGACCGGCGAGGCGGGCCCGTAGTAGAACGCCCGCAGCCGGTACGAAGCGCCTTCCTCGCCCGGCATCGAGGCGAGCCCCGCCGACGTCGTCCCCGGGTCCGAGACCTCGATCGGCACGAACCCGTCCGCGCCGGGTTTCTTGATCTCCACGAGGAAACCGTCCTCGTCACTGGAGCGGTCGGCCCAGCTGAACCGCACCATCGCCTCCGGCGCGGGCTCGGCCCGGAACGCCGCCGGAGCGGCCGAGCGATCGCCCGCCCGCAAGGAAACGGCAGGTCCGGACGAGGCCGGAGTGGCGGCTCCGGAAACCGTGACAGCGTCCGACACGGCGCCATAGAAAGGCCGGATCCGGTAGTAGAACCGCGTTTCCGGCATCAGGTCCGGATGCCGGTAGGTAGTCTGCCGCGCCGGCACGAACTGCAGGATCGTGTATTCGCCGTGCGGGTCGGTGGTGTATTCGACGATCCGGCCCGCGACGTTCGGATCGTCGTCGGGCCAGCTCAGGTCGACGTTCACCGGATCCGTCAGCGTCGCGGTGAAACCGGGTTCCTGTCCGCATCCCGACACGAAAGCGACCGCCAGCAGAACGGCCGCGAGTTTCCTTGGCACGCCTCGTCCCTCCCGGGAATCAGGCGGCGGCGGGATCCGGAGGCGTCAGCATACGAGCGCATCCGGTGATCGACAAGACCCGGTTGAACCGCATCCCCGCGCCGTCCGTGTGGGAGGCAAGAGGAGGCGGCCATGGAGAACCGAGGAGAGGCCGGTGCCGATGCACAGTTCGATCGCGGCGCGCGCCGAACGATCCACTCTGCCCCTGCGGGTTGCAGTACTGTCCTCGCCGACCCAGAAGACCGTCGGGAGGACACGAGTGGCGATCGGAGGCTGGCGGCCCAAAAAGGCCAAAGGCGAGGACTTGGTCCGGCACTTGTACGCCGAACACGGGCGAAGCCTGCTGGCGTACGCGACGAGGCTGACCGGGGACCGCGCGGCCGCGGAGGACGTCGTGCAAGAGACCTTGGTGCGGGCGTGGAAACACGCCGAGGACCTGGAGAACGACGCGAAGGGATCGGTGCGGGGCTGGCTGCTCACGGTCGCCCGGAACATCATCACCGACCGCGCGCGGGCCAGGGCGGCACGGCCGCCGGAAGTGCCGGAGCCGGAGGAAGGCGCGCCGACCCCGGCGGTGGAGAAGGATCACGCGCAGAGCGTCGTGGATTCCATGGCCGTCCTCGGGGCGATGGACGGCCTGTCCGCCGAACATCGTGAGGTCCTGGTGGAGATCTACTACCGGGGCCGGACGGTGGCCGAAGCGGCACGATCCCTGGGCGTGGCCCCGGGTACCGTTAAGTCGAGATCTTATTACGCGTTACGGGCGCTGAGAGCCGTGATGTCGGGAACCGGGAAGGAGGTAGCGCGATGAGTGCGGTGGGACACGACCAGGGCCAGCTCGCCGCCTACGTCCTCGGCGGGCTCACCCCGGCGGAAGCGGCCACGTTCGAGACACATCTGGCGAGCTGCCCCGCGTGCCGTCGTGAGGTGCGCGAGCTCTCGGAGCTGAGGTATCACCTCGACGAGGTTCCGCCGGAGGCGTTCCTCGAAGGGCCTCCCGACGGAGGCGACCTGCTCCTGCAGCGCACGCTGCGGCAGGTTCGCGAAGAAGAAGGCACTCAGGAACGCAAACCGCGGCGGCTGCTCGCGGTGGCCGGTGCGGCCGTGCTGGTCGTCGTGGCGCTGGGCGCGGGTGTGCTGGTCGGACGGCAGACGTCGCCCGAACCGTCGACGGTGGCCTTGCCGGTGCCGACGGCGACCGCCCCGGTGCCCGGCACCCGCGATCTCGCGGCCACCAACCGGGAAACGGGCGCGCAGGTGGCCGTCCGGGTGATCCCGGCGGTGGGCTGGGTCCGGCTCCACGCGAAGGCCGAAGGCGTCCGTGCGGGCGAGAAGTGCCAGCTCGTCGTGGTGACCAAGAGCGGCGAGAGGGTCAACGCGGGAAGCTGGCTGGTTTCGGCGAAGGGCGAACGCGAGGGCACCGGTATCGACGGTTCGGCTCTGGTCGCCCCCGACGACGTGGCCTCGGTCGACGTCGTGACCATGGACGGCCGGAACCTGGTGTCGGCGCAGGTATGACGGGCTCGCTCACGGGTCGCGGAGGCGGTTGGTACCGCTTCCGCGACACGTGGGTGCTTCCCGCTTCACCCAAGGCGGTCTTCGAGGCCGTGGTCGACCTGGCCGCGTATCCGTTGTGGTGGCGTGATGTCCGGTCGGTCAGTCAGGTCGACGAGGACACCGCCGAACTCGTCTGCCGGTCCAGGCTGCCGTACGCGCTGACCGTGCGGATGCATCGCGACCGGCAGGACGAGCGCGAAGGCCGGGTGCGGGTCCTGCTCAGCGGCGATCTCGAAGGGATGCTGGCGGGTGCCCTGACGCCGGTGGGCGGCGGCACCCTGCTGGAGATCACCCAGGAGGTCGAGGCGCGGAAACCGTTGCTGCGCAAGCTCGATCGCATCGCCAGGCCGGTCTTCCGGATCAACCACGGGCTCATGATGAGACGGGGACAACACGGATTGCGGGGATATCTGGGCGCCTCGGCGGGCTAGGCTCCGGCCATGCGTGTCGCCACCGTGCAGCCGTTCACCGTCCCCGCTGACCTGACGGCGAACCTCGCCGAACACGCGAGGCTCATCCGGAGCGTGGAGGCCGAGCTCTGCGTCTTCCCCGAACTCTCCCTGACCGGCCTGGAGTTCGAGGCGCTCGCCGCGGATCCGGGACTCTGGCTGACAGCCGGCGACTCGCGTCTCGAACCGCTCCGGGAGGCCTGCCGGGCGAGTGGCGTCCACGCCGTCATCGGTCTTCCGCTGGTGGAGGACGGCCGGCGGCACATCGGTTCGCTCGTCCTCGGTCCTGACGGCGAAACCGTTGCCACCTATGCGAAGCGGAACTTGCACAACAGCGAGGAAGAGCTGTTCGAGCCGGGCGGGCGGGAGGTGATCGTCGAGGTCGGCGGCAGGCGGCTCGGCCTCGCGATCTGCCTCGACGCCGCGAACCCGGACCACCCGCGGGAGCTCGCCGAGGCCGGTGCCGAGGTCTACGTTCTCAGCGCGCTCTTCAGCGAAGGCCAGGAAGACCGCTTGCTCGACCAGGTCGGTGTCGCGGCCGGCCACGGGATGTGGGTGGTGCTGTCCCAGTACTCCGGGAAGACCGGAGGGATGGCCGCGTTCGGCGGGAGCGGGGTCTGGAAGCCCGGAGGTGCCGCCGAGGTGCGCCTCGGCGGCGAGGTCTCCGAATGGGCCTACGCGACGATCACCTCCTGAGCCTTCCGGTCACGAAGAACCACAGCCGCGACGAAGGCGGCGAGAGCGAGCAGCCCAGCGCTCAACGCGTACGCGACCCGGTAGCCGCCAGTGAGCGCTTCGGGCATCGCGGTGCCTTCGGCGAGCAGCGATCCGGTGCGGGACGCGGCCGCGTTCGCGAGCACCGCGGTACCGATCGCCGCGCCGATCTGCTGCGTGGTGTTGATCAGTCCCGAAGCGACCCCGGCGTCGGCGGGGGCGACGCCGGACATCGCCTGGCCCATCAGCGCGGGCATCGCGGCGCCGAACCCGGCACCCATCAGGACGAGCGCGGGCAGGACGTCCGTCGCGTAGTTCCCGTCGGCCTCGACGGTGGCGAGGAAACCGAGCGCCAGCGCGACCAGCGACAGCCCGGTGACGAGCACCTTCCGCGCCCCGAAACGGTGATTCAGCCGCTCGGCGAAGACCAGCGAAATCACCGCGATCGAGACCGGGGCGGGCAGGAAGGCGAAGCCGGTGCCCAGCGCGTCGAGCCGGAGCACCCGTTGCAGGTAGAGCGCGGTGATGAACTGGAAGCCGAACAGGCCGGCGACCATCAGGATCATCACCGTGTTCGCCCCGGACACCGCCCGGAGACGGAAGATCCTCAACGGAAGCAACGGTTCGCCGCCGCGCAGCCCGGTCCCGCGGTCCGGGTCGAGCAGCCGGACGGCCAGCGCCAGCGCGATCACGCCGATCGGCAGGTTGACGAAGAACGTCCAGTGCCAGTCGAGCAGCTGGGTCAGGGTGCCGCCCGCGATGAGCCCGATCGACGAGCCCGCGGCCTGGGTGAAGCTGTAGACGCCGATCGCCTTCGCCCTCGCCCGGGGTTCCGGGTACAGCGTGGTGATCATGCCGAGCACGACGGCCGACGCGAGCGCGCCGCCCGCGCCCTGCAGGAAACGGAACACGATGAGCTGAGTCTGGTCCGCCGCGATCCCGCAGAGCAGCGAAGCGAGGGTGAACACGGCGAGCCCGGCCAGGAAGACCCGTTTCCGGCCGATCAGGTCGCCCAGCCTGCCGGACACCAGGAGCAGCCCGCCGAACGTGATCAGGTACGCGTTGACCACCCAGGCCAGACTCGATGAAGTGAAGCCGAGGTCGTTCTGGATCGACGGCAGCGCGACGGCCACGATCGAACCGTCGAGGACGACCATCAGCGAGACGGCGCAGAGCACGGCGAGGGCGAGAGGGCGCTGTGGCATGGTGAATCCTTTGGTTTCCCCAGGTGATGCCTTGGTGCATCACTTGTAACAGCGCCCATCTTGTGTGACTCTGTTCCCTGCCGGAAGGAGGCACTTTCATGTCCCAGGGGAACAGCGATGTGACCGCGCAGGCCAGGGTGGTCGACCCGGAAAAACTCGAGGTGTGCACCGTCCTGGAAGTGATCAACCGGATCAGCGGCAAGTGGGCGATCGGCATCCTGCTGGAGGCCACCCGCGGTCCGGTGCGCTTCACCGAACTGGAGCGGTCGGTGGAGGGGATCAGCAGGCGGATGCTCACCCTGACGCTGCGGAACCTCGAACGCGACGGTCTGCTCGTGCGCACCGTGTATCCGACAGTGCCGCCGAAGGTGGAGTACGAGGCCACCGCGATGGCGAAGGAGCTGTACGCGTCACTGAGCGGCTTGCTGAGCTGGGCCGAGCGTCACCGCGAGTCGATCGCCGCGTCCCGCGTGGTCTACGACGAGAAGGTCAGTGCCTGACGCCTGCCGCGTGCACGGCCCGCTGGACGTGCGAGCAGAGCAGGTCGAAGTACATCTTCTGGAACGGCAGATCCGTGCTGTTCTTCGCGGACCAGCTCTCCCAGAGGCCGCCGGGACGCAGATAGCGTGACGTGTAGGCCGTCCTGAGGTCGGCGTCGATGTGATGCAGGGCCGCGAGCGCCCACGCCTGGTCGTACCGCAGATCCGGCCGAGCGAGGTACTGGTCCAGATAGGACACGAGGATCTCGGCGTCGGCGATCGTGCCGAACCGGGCCAGGGCGAAACAGTAACCCTGCCCGGCGAAGACCATCCCGCTTTCGAGGAACAGTTCCCGGAGGCGCCAGCGCCAGGCGGTGCGACGGTCGACGCCGATCAGCCAGGCCGCCGTGATCCGCGGCCGCCAGCCGTCGTCGAGCAGCTCCTCGAGTTCGCCGTCGGTGATCCGCCGCGCGTCCTCGACGAGGTCGTTCAGGAAGGGCTCGCGTTCGGGGTCGCTCATCATCCCGGCGAAGTTCCCGTGCAGCAGTTTCGAGTACCGCGCGAGCACGTAGCGGTCGATGGCGTCCGGCATGCCCGGAGTTTTCCAGAAATGAAGAAACCGCGGTGCGAGAACGGGGGGACTCTCGCACCGCGGTTTCACTCTTGCCGGGCGTTACGCGTTCGCCACGGCTTTCTCCCGTTCGCCGTCACGGTCCTCGTGGGGATCCGAGGCGTGATCGTCGATCAGGGTGGCTTCGTCGAACGGGGCCTGACCGCTGAAGACCCGGTTGGCCTGGTCACGGTCGAATTCCTTGGTCCACGTGCCGACCAGGACGGTGGCGACGGCGTTGCCCGCGAAGTTCGTCAGCGCGCGGGCCTCGGACATGAACCGGTCGATGCCGAGGATGAAGCCGACGCCGTCGACCAGTTCCGGCCGGTGCGACTGGAGTCCGCCGGCGAGGGTGGCGATACCGGCGCCGCTCACGCCCGCCGCGCCCTTCGACGCGATGATCATGAACAGCAGCAAGGAGATCTGCTCACCGACGCCCAGGGGCTGGTCCTGTGCGGTCGCGATGAACAGGGTCGCCATCGTCAGGTAGATGGCCGTGCCGTCGAGGTTGAACGAGTACCCGGTGGGCACGGTGATGCCGACGACGGGCTTGGAAACCCCGAGGTGCTCCATCTTCGCGATCAGGCGCGGCAGGGCCGACTCGGACGACGAGGTCGACAGGATCAGCAGGAATTCGCGGCCGAGATAGCGGAGCAGCGTGAAGATGTTGACCCGGGCGCCGATCCAGAGCACCGCGCCCAGCACGCCGAACACGAACACCACGCAGGTCAGATAAAAGCCGATCATGATGACGGCGAGGCTGCGCAGCGCGCCCCAGCCGGTCTCGCCGACCACCGCGGCGATCGCGCCGAACGCGCCCACCGGCGCCACCCACATGATCATGGCGAGGATCCGGAACACGAGCCGCTGGATGTGCTCGATGCCGCGGCGGATCGGCTCGCCCTTGGTGCCCAGCTTCTGGACGGCGAAGCCGGCGAGCAGCGCGACCAGCAGCGTCTGCAGCACCTGGCCTTCCGTGAACGCGGAACCGAAACTGGTGGGGATGATGCCCATCAGGAAGTCGACGGTGCCTTCGCCGCCCTCGGCCTGCGTGTGTGCCTTCGCCGCGGCAGCGGGATCGAGGTGCAGACCCTCGCCCGGGTGCAGCAGGTTACCGACGACGAGACCGATCGCGAGCGCGAAGGTCGACATCATCAGGAAGTAACCGAGCGAGAGCAACCCGACCTTGCCGACCTTCGCGGCCTTCGCGACCGATCCGATGCCGAGCACGATGGTGCAGAAGATGATGGGGGAGATCATCATCTTGATCAGGTTGACGAAGCCCGTGCCGAGCGGCTTGAGCTCCTTGGCCAGATCCGGCGCGGCGAATCCGACGATGACGCCGAGGACGACCGCCGCGATCACGGCCATGTACAGGTAGTGCATCTTGTCGCGGCGTCGCGGCGCCGCTTCCGGCGTTGTAGGCACCTTTGCCTCCAGCTCAGGGGGTGTCCATGGGGATTGCCCATCACTATCACTCGGTCAGGTGAGCTGGGTCACGGTTGTGTTCATTGAGTTCGCACGAGTGCCTTTTAGGGAATTCCGTCCCGGGTAGATGAAGCGGTGCCGGTGCCGATGTGCTGGTATGAGCGGGTGCCCTCGACGACGCGGATCCGGACCAGGCGTGGCAGTCTTGCCCGCCAGTTGCTGATTCTGCAGCTCGTCGTGCTTTTCGTGCTCGTCGCGGCCGGGGTGACCTTCGCCTATCTCGATTCCGTCCGGGCCACCGAGGACCGGGCGCGCGACAAGGTGACCGCGGTCGCCGAAGCGGTGGCGGACGCGCCCGGCGTGATCGCCGCACTGTCCACATCGGATCCCACCAAGACACTCCAGCCGTTCGCGCAGAGTGTCCGCGCGGACACGGAAGTGGATTTCGTGACCATCATGGACACGAACGGGATCCGCTACACCCACCCGAATCCGGAGCTGATCGGGCAGCCGTTCATCGGCAACATCGGCGAGGCGCAACGCGGCGGCAAGGTCGTCGAGACCTATGCCGGTTCGCTCGGCCCGTCCGAACGCGTCGTGGTCCCGGTGCGCGGCGCCGCGGGGCAGGTCGTCGCGCTGGTGTCCGTCGGCATCACGGTCGAAGCCATCGACGCAGAACTGCGCGAACGCCTGTGGCCGTTGATCGGGGTCGCGGTGGCGGTGCTGGTGGTCGGCGGGATCGGCAGCTATCTGGTCAGCGCCCGCCTCCGGCGGCAGACCAGGGGGATCGCGCCCGAGGAACTGAGCAACCTGTTCGAGTACCACGAAGCCGTCCTGCACTCCGTGCGCGAGGGACTGCTGCTCGTCGGCGGCGACGGGCGGGTCGTGCTGTGCAACGACGGCGCCCGCGCGCTGCTGGGCGTCGCCGAGGATCCGGTCGGCCGGGAACTGTCCGCATTGGACATTCCCGAGGATCTCGTCGAAGCGTTCACGTCAGGAGAGGAGCGCACCGACGAACTCCATCTCACCGAAGCCAGGGTGCTCGTCGTCAGCACGGCGCCGGTGCGCTCGCGCGGAGAGGCGATGGGCACCGTCGTGATCCTGCGCGACCACACGGAACTCCAGGCGCTGACCGGGGAACTGACCACGGTGCGCGGACTCGCCGAAGCGCTGCGGTCGCAGGCGCACGAGGCGGCGAACCGGCTCCACACCGTCGTTTCGCTGGTCGAGATCGGCCGCCCGGAACAGGCCGTCGAGTTCGCCACCGAAGAACTCGCGCTGGCGCAGGAACTCACCGATCGCGTGGTCGGCGCGGTCGCCGAACCGGTGCTGGCGGCGTTGCTGCTGGGCAAGGCGGCGGAGGCGAGCGAACGCGGCGTCGAGTTCACGATCACCCCCGACACCGTCATGGAGGACGCGGACACCGGCGTCCCGCCGCGGGACCTGGTGACCATCCTCGGCAACCTGATCGACAACGGCATCGACGCGGCCGCGGGGAACGCCGGAAACGGCGGACGTCCCGGGGTCGAGGTCACCGTGCGGTCCGGCACCGAGGAACTGCTGCTGCGGGTCGCCGACACCGGACCCGGGGTGGACGACGTCGAGGACGTCTTCCGGCGCGGCTGGACCACCAAACCCGAGGACGGGCACGGGCTCGGCCTGGCGCTGGTGGGTCAAGCGGTGCGGCGGCACAGTGGGATCATCGACGTCGGCCGCGACGAAGGCGCGGTGTTCACCGTGCGGTTGCCATTCAAGACGCCGCAGCCGCCGAAGGAGCCGACACGATGATCAAGGTGCTGGTCGTCGAGGACGAACCGGTGGCCGCCGACGCGCATCGGGTGTATGTCGAGAGAATGCCGGGCTTCACCGTGTCCGGCGTCGTCCATTCCGGCGGCGACGCGTTGCGGTTCTGCGAACGCGAACCGGTCGACCTGGTTCTGCTGGACTTCTACCTGCCCGACACGCACGGGCTCGCGGTCTGCCGGTCGCTGCGCGCGGCCGGTCTCCCGATCGACGTCATCGCGGTGACCTCGGCGCGGGATCTGGCGCTGGTCAAGGCCGCCGTGTCCGTCGGCGTCGTGCAGTACCTGCTGAAACCATTCACTTTCGCTTCCCTGCGGGAGAAATTGGAGCGCTACGCCGAGTTCCACGGCGCCTCCGGCGAGGTCTCCGGACAGGCCGAGATCGACCGCGCGCTCGGCACGCTGCGCACCACCGAGCGGCAGGCGCTGCCGAAAGGGATGAGCGGGCAGACCCTGGAGGCGATCACCGAAGTCCTCGCCTCGGCCGCGGACGGCCTGTCCGCCGGTGCGGCGGCCACCGCGATCGGCGCCTCCCGCGTCACCGCCCGTCGCTACCTCGAATACCTCGCGGACAACGGCCTCGCACAGCGCGAGCCCCGCTACGGCCAGGTCGGCCGCCCCGAGGTCTGGTACAAACCGAAGACCGTATAACGACCTATACCGCGTCGCGACGGCTACCGTGGTCCGGGTGAAGATCGGCGAACTCGCGCGGAGGACCGGGGTCAGCGTCCGTGCGCTGCGCTACTACGAGGAAGAGGGCTTGATCAGCCCGGGGCGCGAAGGCAACGGCTACCGCGACTTCTGCGACGGCTCGGTCGAAGCCGTCCTCCAGATCTGCGGGATGATCGACGCGGGACTGCCGACGAGGCTGATCCGCGAAGTGCTGCCCTACCTCGAAGGACCCGGCGACGTCCGGCCGAAAGTGCCGTGCGAGTACATGATCGACGAGGTGGCGCGGCAGCGGGAAGTGCTCGATCGCCGGATCGCGCTCATGACCCGCAACCGCGACGCCCTCGACGCGTACCTCCGCGACTTGACCCTCACGCAAACGTAAGGGTTTTAGCGTGCGGGCATGACTTCGATGCGCGCACTGCGACAGGATTCCGTGAACGGTCCTGAAGATCTCCGCTTGATCGCCGACGCACCCGTTCCGACGCCGGGACCAGGCGAAATCCTGCTGAAGGTCGCCGCGGCGGGGGTCAACTTCGCCGACGTCATGCAGACGCGGGGCACGTACGAGGGCGGTCCGGAAGCGCCCTACATCGCCGGATTCGAGGCGGCCGGTGAGGTCGTGGCCGTGGGAGAGGACGTGACCACGCCGGTCATCGGCGACCACGTCGTCGGGACCGGTGGTGGTGCCTTCGCCGAGTACATGGTCATGCCCGCGGCCGGCGCGGTCCCGGTGCCGGAGGGCTGGTCGGACGATCAGGCGATCGGGCTGATCCTGAACTGGGTCACCGCGCTCGCCGCGCTCAGGCCACTGGGGCGAGTGGCCGCCGGTGAGACCGTGCTGGTGCAGGCGGCGGCCGGTGGGGTCGGCCAGGCCGCGGTCAGGCTCGCCAAGCATTACGGGGCCACCGTCATCGGCACCGCCTCGCCGGGCAAGCACGACCTGGTGCGGGCGCTGGGCGCCGACCGTGTCCTCGGCTACGGCGCGGAGACGGGGGAGGTGGACATCGTGCTCGAATCGGTCGGCGGGACGACGTTCGCCGCGAGTCTCGCCGCCGCCAAGCGGGTCATCGGACGCGTCGTGGTCTACGGCGTCGCCGGGGGAGAGGCCGCGATCACCAACCGGGACTTGAACTTCCGGCACCAGATCCAGTTGATCGGCCTGCATCTCGGCGTCCTGATCGAGCACGCGCCGTCGATCTTCGCGGAGCTGTTGGACGAGCTGCGCGAGCTCATCGCCGCCGGCGTCTGCGTTCCGGGAACCCCGTCGGTGTACGACCTCGCGGACGGGCCGAAGGCGCTCACGGAGCTGGAGGCGCGGGCGACTTCCGGCAAGCTCGTGCTGCGGCCTTGAACGCGGCATCGTTGTATGCGGACATGCGCATGTCAATAGACGAAAGTGTTGGTAAATCACCAGCTGTCTGACACTACGAAAGTTGGTGCCCAGTCGCGGCGGAGGCTCCTAAATTCACGAACCATTCCGTTGTCCTCACAAGGAGTGGGTCCATGGCAAGGAAGTTCTTCGTCTCCGCGTCCGTGAGCTTGGCACTGCTCGCCGTCCCGGTGACCGCCGGACAGGCCGCGGCGGTCGAGCCCGCCCAGACGGCCGCGGCGGTGACCACGGTCTACTACGACGCCTCGGGAGCGCCCAGCTTCCGTGCCGCCATCCAGGCGGGTGCGGCGAACTGGAACAACTCGGTGTCCAACGTGAAGCTGCAGGAGAGCTCGTCGGGCGCCACCCTGCGTTACACCGAGGGAAACGACCCCCGGGGTTCGTACGCCCAGACCGACGGCCACGGTCGCGGCACCATCTTCATCGACTACACGCAGGCGCAGCAGTACGACCAGACGCGGATCGCCGCGCACGAGACCGGCCACGCGCTCGGCCTGCCGGACAACTACCAGGGTCCGTGCTCCGAACTGATGTCCGGTGGCGGCCCCGGCCCGTCCTGCACCAACGCGAAGCCGAACGCCCAGGAAGTCTCGCGGGTGAACTCGCTGTGGGCCAACGGCCTGCTGTCGACCGGCACCATGCAGCGCATCTACAACTACTGACGCTTTCCGCTCCGTGAAGGCCTCCTTCCCTGCTCTCAAGGTGGGGAAGGAGGCCTTCACTGCGTCCTAGCCCTGGAACTCGTAGGCGCCCGCGTCGACCCGCGCGCCGGCGTACACGGGATTCCCGTCGACGTCGCGGTCGTCGTACTTCGTGATGCCGAGGTCGATCGCCGGGCTGCCGGCCAGCAGGATCAGGTTCGTGGACGAGGTGAACTTCGGATCCGCGACCTTGTCCGTCGCGCCCGCCGTGAACTGGCGGAGCCCGCCGAAGTAGACGTTGTGATCGGTCGCGGTGAAGGCCGAGGCCGCGTAGCCGACCTTGTACGCCGCCTGGACGACGTTCTGCGTCATCGTCAGCATCTGGTTCGTGCAGCCGCCGTAGCAGACGAAACCCTCCGACTCGGCGTTCGGGAGCCGGAGCGAGTTGTTGCGGAACACCGTGCCGAGTACCGGCCCGTTGCCGTCCTCGGCGCCGCGCGTGATGATCCCGCCGCGCGTCTTGGCGCCGAAGACCGCGTTGTACTCGAAGACGTTGCCGGTCGAGACACCGTCCGGATCCTTCGTGTCCGTACCGAGTTCGGTGAAGGTCTCGTTGTCCTCGGAGATGTTGTGGTGGATGACGTTGCGGGACCCGTAGAAGATCTCGACGGCGGCGCCGTCGAGGCCGCCGAAGTCGTCGGCCTTCGCGATCGAGCCGCTGATCCGGTTCCAGCCGATGTCGGAGTCGTTGCCCTGCACCAGCACGGCGAACGCGCCGGAGTCGTCGTCGCCGCCCGGGGTCACGACGGTCATGTGGTTGTTGTCGACGAGGTCGTTCTGCGTGACCTCGGTGTGGTCCGCCGACGGCGCGATGTACACCCCCGCGCCGGCGCCGGTGATCAGGTTCGACAGCACCTTGTTCCGGTCACCGGACACCTTCACCCCGGCCCACGAACAGCGCCCGGCGTCCGTCGCGACGCCGATCTGCAGGTCCTGCACCACGTTGTCGTCGCCCGGCAGGTCGACGCATGCTTCGGTGTTGCCCTTGACGATCGGGCGGGCACCCGTGCCGTACGCGCCGATGGTGACGCCCGAGCCCTTGACGGCGAGCCCACCGCTCCAGGTGCTGCCGCGACGCAACAGCACGGTGTCGCCGGGAGCGAGCGCGGTCGAGGAGACCTTCGCCAGGGACTTCCACGGGGCCTGCTGAGAGGTGCCGCTCGCGGTGTCGTTCCCCGCGACCTGGTCGACGTAGTAGGTCTTCGAAGCGGCTTCGGCCGTCGTGAATCCGGTGCACACGAGGGCGGCGAGCACACTCACGGAAAGCAGTTTCCAGGACATCCCGCGGACCGTAACCACCTGGCGCACAAGGCTCGTACAAAGAGTTAGCATCATCCGATGCGCCGGCCGTCGCGGATTCTCGTCGTGGCGGCGTTGCTGCTCAGCGCCGTGGTGGCGAGCAGCGGCATCGCGTCCGTGCCACCGCGCGTGGCCCCCGTCGGCGGGCTGAACGAGCTCTGGAACAGCTACGGCGATCAAGGCGGGCACTGGACCGGCGGGGATCGCACGGTGTCGGTCCCGCTGCCGGACGGCCGCACCGCGTGGCTGTTCTCGGACACGTTCCTCGGCAGGGTGAACCCGGACCACAGCCGTCCGCCGGACAGCCCGATCGCCCGCAACACCCTGGTCGTCCAGCGTCCCGACGGCACGCTGGGGGAGACACTGCACGGCGGCACCGCCGAAGACCCGGAGCCGCTGATCGGGCTTCCCGGGTCGGGCGAGCACTACTGGGTCGGCGACGGCGTCGTCGAGGGCGACGTCCTGCGGGTGCTCTACAACCGGTACCGGACGACGGGGTCCGGCGGACTCGACTTCCGGGGCACCGGGACCTCGCTGGCCACCTTCCGGCTGCCCGCGCTGACGCCGTCCGAGCTGCTGGTGATCCCGGTGGGCGACAAGGTCGCGTGGGGATCGGAACTGCTCGAAGACGGCGGATACACGTATGTCTACGGTGCCGAACAAGGCCATCTCCGGCTGGCCAGGGTGCCCGTCGGAGGACTTCGCGGACCGTGGCGGTTCTGGACCGGCGCCGGGTGGTCGTCCCACGAGGAGGACTCGGCCCGGATGCTGTCCGGGATCGGGACGGCGTTCTCGGTGACCCGGATCGGCGGCGAGTACGTGCTGATCACCATGGACACCAGTCCCGGCTTCAGCCCGGTGATGCTGGCCTACACCGCCCCTTCACCGACCGGCCCGTTCGGTGCGCCGCGGATCCTGTACCGGGCGCCCGAAGCGAGCGACCGGCGGATCGTCTACGACGCGACAGCGCATCCGCGGCTGAGCCGCCCGGGAAAGCTCACGGTGTCGTACAACGTGAACTCGCTCGACCACGCCGACAACATCGCGGACGCGCGGATCTACCGGCCACGGTTCGTGGAGGTCGCCTGGCCGCCGTCACTACCCTTCACCGGGTGATCGAGATACTCGACGATTTGGACGTCCTCACCCGGCCGGACGTCGATCCACACGACTTGAGCCTCGGCGGTGTCCGCTTCGGCTCGAAGGCCGCGGACACCGTCGCCCGTGACCGCGTCATCGAGGTCACGCTTTCGCCGATCGTCCACCGCCGGCGGGGTGGCACCGACTTGGAAAGCGAATACTACGGAGAGAACGGCGATCGCCTCTCGCTCGAAACGGTGGTCGACAACGCTGTCGGCGGCGAAGGCATCGTGCACTTCGCCGGCAAGTTCAGTTGCAAGATCATCGAGGGGACGGTCATCGGCTTCGCGATGTACGGCGGCGAGCGCGGGCTCCTCGCCCACTTCGGATATCTGCGATCCCGCGAAGAGTTCCTCGAGGTTTTCGGGACACCTGATCTGGTCGAGGAAAGCATCGATTGCGGTGAGTTGATGGGCTACCGGCATTTCTACCGGGCTTCCGAGAAGCAGGTCTTCTGGGACAGCTGGGACGATCGGGTGGGCTGGCTTAATCTCGGCGACTTCGAAGGCAACACCCGCTGATCGTGAGTGGTGAGACCGGTTATTGAAGGGTAAGGCAAACTTGTCGTGACGCGAAGGGACCTTTCCCCGCGTGGAATGCGGCGAAAGCCCCCTTCGCCCAGCCCGAAACGCCACCAAAGCCCTAACACTCCATCGCCATCCTTCACCTTGACCCCAATAAGCACGAACACTGAATGTGAAATACCTTCGCTCCGTTTCCGGCAAACCCTTTCGCATTCGCACGCTTGTTCGGTTCTTGGTATTGTTGTGGGGTGTCCAGTCAACGGATCCTCGAGCCGCCGCAGGAGTTGTGGCGTGCCGGTGCGCGGGAGCTCGCGCACGGTGTGGTGGAGCGGTTGTCGGTGGCACGCCAAGCCTTGGCGGAGGTCGGTCAGTTCCTGGTGGAGATCGAAGCCCGGGGTCCGATGGAGCTGTTCGGGCACGGGTCGACGGCGGGCTGGTTCGCCGAAACCGCGCGGATCAGTCCCAAGGAAGCGGGGACCACCGTGGCGCGGGCGGTGGCGTTGAATGAGGGCAGGAATCTGGACGGCACCCCAGCACCGGCTTTCGCGCCGCTCGCGGGGGCGGCCGCGGCCGAGGGTGAACTCGGGCATCAGCAGCTGGATCCGCTGCTGGCGGTGTTGAAGAAGATCCCGGCCGACGTGTCAGCGGAAGACCGGTCGGGGGCCGAGCGGATTCTGGTGAATCTGGCCCGCAACGCCGGCCCGCAGCAGATCGCCAACGGCGGCGCGGAACTCCTGGGCCACCTCGACCCGGACGGCAACGAACCCAAGGACGAAGACCTCAAGCCACCCTCCCGCGAGGTGCATCTGCGCAAACGTGACGATGGCTGGTGGCGACTCAACGGGCTGTTGGATCCGGAGTTCGGGGCTCGCGCGAACGCGCTGTTCGAGACGTGGGGACAACGAAGACCCGTCGACGAGGACGGCAACCGCGACCCCCGCACCCCCGGCGAGCGCCACGGCGACGCGCTCTTCGACGCCATCCACTACGCGATGACCAACGACAAAGCCCCCACCCTCTCCGGAGACCGCACCACGGTGGTGGTCACGATCCCGCTGGACACCCTCACCTCAGGACTGGGGATGGCGTGCGTGGACGAGGTCACCCAGATCACCGCACGCCACGCCCGCCTGCTCGCCTGCGACGCGAAGATCATCCCCGCGGTCCTCGGGGCGGAGAGCGAACCGCTCGACATCGGCCGCGCCGCCCGCACCGTCACCCCCGCCCAACGGCGGGCTCTGAACCTCCGGGATCACGGCTGCGCCTTCCCTGGCTGCCATAGGCGGCCCAAGCACTGCGAAGCCCACCACATTCTTCCGTGGGGTGAACTCGGTGACACCGACCTGAACAATCTGTGTCTGTTGTGCCGCTACCACCACATGGTCATCCATGGCCAATCCGGCTGGAAAGTCCACATCGCCACCGACGGGCGACCGGAGTTCATTCCGCCGCAATACCTCGACCCGCTACAAACACCCCGCCGCAACAACCACTGAACCCCCAGGGAGCCCGCCACCACCACCGGCGACGGGCCCCTCGGCATGCCCACACCCAGGTAAACCAAGTTCCGGACATCTATTGACAGGTAAGGCAAACGTGTCTTGTCGGGCGGACCTGCAGGTGGCGTGTCGGGCCGAGGTGAAGGGGACTTTCGCCGCATTCCACGCGGGGAAAGATCCCTTCGCCTCACAACACGTTTGCCTTACCCCTCAAAGAGAACGGCCCGTGCCGCTTGCGACCATTGGTGCTGGCCGCCCCTCATTCGAGGGCGCGGTCCCGCGGCGATTCGATGGTCAGGGGAGCCGATGTGCCGTCGGTGAGCTGGTTCAGCTGGGTCATGGTCCGGTCCAGCTGCTCCGCCAGCCGCGGGATCGTGCTGGACGGCAGATAGGCTTCGGCGCCGGCGTCGAGGAGGCGGCGTACTGGACCTTCGTACTTGACCCCGAGTTCGGCGTCCTCGATCTCCGTGATCACGATCCGGGCCTTCGGATACAGCGCGCGGAAGTTCCCGATCAGTTGCGGGCTGGCGGGCGGGACCAGCAGCACGTCGACGGTCGGGGGAGCAGAGTGGAGGTCCAGGACGAGGTAACCGGGGCCGAGCCGTTCGGACAACGAGTCCCGCGCCGACGCCGAAAGCTTCATAGCGGTGGCTACGACAGTGATGTCTTCGGAGTCCGTCGAAGGGGCCGGGTTTTGCTGAACAGTGCCGGAGATCGTCCCGATGGTCTCGCCGTTCCGGGTGATCCGCACGTCCTCGCCGGGGCGGAGGGTGTCGATGAGCGCTACGAGTTCTTCAGGAAGCTGGGTGGCGTCGACCCACCGCTCGGACTGATCACTCATAAGTACATGATGGCCCCCTTCCTCGCGTCAGGCGCAAGGAAGGGGGCCATCATGTACTTACTTGGAGCGCGGCCGTCCCGGAACACCCGGCCGGGTCTGCCAGGGGTGCGGCCCGTCGAGCGGCCGGTATTCGACGCCCAGCGCGTCCAGCCTCGGCAGGTGGTGATCCCGCAGGCGCGGTAGGAACTCCGCGTAGTCCCGTCCCTCGGGGTCGCTCCACGCCACCTCGGCGAAGGCGCACAGACGCGGGAAGACGACGTAGTCCACTCGTCGCACGGTGTCGAGATGCTCCGCCCACACCTGCGCCTGCGCACCGAGAATCGTCTTGTCCTCGGGGAAATCGGCGGGCACCGGCTCGTAGCCGTAGAAGCTCTCCAAAGTGCTCAGATAGCCGACGGGGATGGGCTCGTCGGGGTGGTCGGACTGCCGGTGGTCCAGGTAGACGTGGTCCTCGGGACACATGACGACGTCGTGACCGGCCGCGGCGGCACGCGCGCCCGCCGCCTCGCTCTGCCACGAGCCGATGATCATCGGCGGCAGGTCGCCCGCTTCGAGCACCTCGTCCCAGCCGAGCGGACGACGTCCCCGCTCGACCAGGTGCTGCGCGATCTCGCGGACGAACCAGCCGTGTTCCTCGGTCGCGCCGGGCACTTCGTCGCCACCGAGCGCGATGACCTCGGACGGGAAGATGTCCAGCACGTGGTCGAAAATACGCTTGAAGAAGTCCACAGTGGACTTCTCGGTGTTCAGCAGCGACGTGCTGATGCCCCAGCTCGTCCACACCTCCCACGGTTCGCTGGTTTCCGGGCCGAGTTCGGGGTAAGCGGCGATCGCGGCCCGCGCGTGCCCGGGGATGTCGACCTCCGGGACGACCGTCACCGAACGCGCGGCGGCGTACGCGACGATCTCGCGGAGATCGTCGGCCGTGTAGAACCCGCCGTGCGGCCGCCCGTCGCGCTCCGGCCCGTCATGCCGCCCGACCATGGACGACTTCCGCCAGCCGCCGACCTCGGTCAGCCTGGGGAACTCGGGGATCTCGATCCGCCAGCCCTGGTCGTCGGTCAGGTGCAGGTTGAGCACGTTGAGCTTGTGCGCGGCGATCAGGTCGACGAACCGCAGCACCTCGGCCTTGGTCCGGAAATTCCTCGCTACGTCGAGGAGACAGCCACGCCAGCCGAACCGCGGGTGGTCGGTGACCACGCCGCACGGGATCGTCTGTTGTCCACTGTGGATCGACTTGGCCCGGAACGCGTCCGGGCCGATGAGCTGCCGGAGCGTCTGGCGGCCGTAGAACTCGCCGGCCGCGTCGGCCGCGTGCAGGGTCACGCCGGACGGGTCGATCTCCAGCCGGTAGCCCTCGGCGGGCAGTCCGGTGTCGGTGCGGACGTCCACTTCGGACGGTGCCGCGCACTGCCCCGGCAAGGGTTCCACCGAGACGGGACGGGGGAGCAGAGTTTCGAAGCCAGGCATGTCAGCCCTTCACCGCGCCGCCCATGACGGACACGAGTCGTCGTTGCACGAGAATGAAGAACACCAGCACCGGGATGGTCATCAGGGTCGAGCCCGCCATCACCGCGCCCCAGTCGGTGTCCTCCGGTTTGAAGAACACCAGGATCGCCAGCGGGAGCGTCTGGTTCTCGGTGTTGGAGATGATGAACGTCTTGGCGAACAGGAAGTCGTTCCACGCGTGGATGAACGCCAGCACGCTGATCGCCACCAGTCCGGGCGCCACCAGCGGGAAGAGGATCTGCCAGGTGAACCGCATGCGGCTCGCCCCGTCGATCTTCGACGCCTCCTCCAGCTCCTGTGGCACCGCGGCGACGAAACCGCGCAGCATCCAGATCGCGAACGGCAGGCTGAACGCCAGGTGCACCAGGATCAGCGAGCCGAGGTGGTTGGTGCCGAACGCGGGCGCGACGTCGCCGACCGAGCGCATCAGGAAGAACAGCGGGATGGTCAGCGCCTCGACCGGCACCATCTGCGCCACCAGCACCATCACCAGCAGCACGGTCCGGCCCTTGAAGTTGAACCGGGTCAGCGCGACCGCCGAAAGGAACGACAGCAGCAGCGACAGGGCCACCACCACGACGGCCACGATCACGCTGTTCAGGAAGAACATCGCGAAGCCCTCGCCGCTGAGCACGCGTTCGAAGTGCTCCAGGGTCGGTGTGAGCGTCCAGGGGCGAGGGTTCTCCGCCTGGATCTGCCCGGTGGGCTTGAACGCCGAAAGCACCATCCAGTACACCGGGAACGCGACCATGCCCGCGATCACCACGCAGATGATCTCGGCGATCAGCCTGCCCGGCTTCTTGACCCGGCGGTTCTTCGGCGCGGTCGTCACACCCATCCCGCGCTCCGGCGTTGCGACCGGACGTACAGCCCGGTGATGGACAGCAGCAGCAAGGTCATCACGACTCCGAGCGCCGCGCCGAGACCGTATTCCTGTCCGGCGAAGGCCTGTTGATAGGCGAAGACGTTGAGCACGAGGTTGCGCCCGGCCACGCCGCCGCCGTTGGTCATCACGTAGATCTGGGTGAAGATCTTGAAGTCCCAGATGATCGACTGGATGGTGGCGATGGTGAGCAGCGGCCGCACCATCGGCAGCGTGATCGACCACGTGGTGCGCCAGGTCGACGCGCCGTCGAGGTACGCGGCCTCGATGACCTCCTCCGGCACGCCCTTGAGTCCCGCGTACATCGTCACCATGACGAACGGGAACGAGCACCAGATGACCTCGGCGGCCACCAGGCCGAAGGTGCTGTAGGTGTCGAAGGTCCAGGAGTGGTTGGCCATCCCGGTGAACCCGAGGCCCGAAAGCACCTCGTTCACCAGGCCGAAGTCGGCGTCGAACAGGAACAGCCAGACGTACGAGCCCGCCATCGCCGGCGTCGCCCACGCGGCCAGTGCCGCCAGGAACAGCGGGACCCGCGCCCAGGCGCGGACGCGAGTCGCCAGCACGGCGAGCCCCGTCCCGAGCGCGAGGCTGCCGACGACGCAGACCGCGGTGAAGCCGAGGGTCTTGGCCAGCACCTCCCAGAACTGGATGTTCTGCAGCAGGTCGGTGTAGTTCTGGAAGCCGAGGAACACCAGCGGCGCGTTCCCGACCGCCTGCGGCTGGCCGTAGTCGTAGAACGAGATCAGGACGAGCTGGTAGATCGGGTACACCAGCATCGCCAGCAGCAGGACGCCACCGGGCGCCAGGTAGAGCAGGGCGGCCCGCCCGTCCCGGCGACGGCGGGGGGACCGCCGTGCCGGGACGGCCGGAGCCGTGGTGCGGGGGATTTCTTTCGTGACCACTTAGCCGAACGCCTTGTTCATCTCGGCGGACGCGGTCGCGAGCGCGGCCGCGGGGTCCTTGCCGCCGGTCGCGATCTGCTGGATCGCGGTCGGCAGCACGTTCTGCGCGTCGATCTTCGACCAGGCCGCGGTGGCGGGGACGAACTTCGTGCCCGCGGTGAGCGTGTCGACGAACGGCTTGACCGACGGGTCGCTCGCGGCGAGCTTCTGCTGGACACTGCCGAGCGTGGGCAGGTTGCCCATGGCGACGTACATCTTCTCCTGGTACTTGGCGCCACCGAGCAGTTCGGTGAACTCGACCGCGAGGCTCTTGTGCTTGGTCGCGTTGAACACGCCGAGCAGGTTGCCGCCCGCGAACGCCGGGGCGATCTTGCCCGCCTCGGTGCCCGGGATCGGGATGATCGCGTACTTGCCCTTCACCTGGCCCGCTTCGACGGCCTTGCGGTTGAAGTCACCACCGATCGACATACCCGCCTTGCCGCCCGCGAACGCCGTGATGCTCTGCGTCCCGGTGAGGTTGGCGCACTGCTCGGGCGGGCAGATGTCCGCCTTCAGCAGGTTCGCGTACGCCGTCACCCCGGCCTTGGCCTGCTCGGAGTCCACAGTGGACTTCCACTTGTCGCCTTCCTGCTTGGCGATCTCGCCGCCGTGCGCCCACAGGAACGGAAGCATCGCGTAGGTGTACTTGCCACCGACGGAGATGCCGTACAGCTCCGGCTTCTTGGCACGGATCGTCTTCGCGGTCTCGGTCAGCTCCGCCAGCGTCGTCGGCGGCTTGAGGCCGAGTTCGGCGAAGAGGTCCGTGCGGTAGTACAACGCGCGGATACCGGTGAACCAGGGAAGCCCGTAGGTCTTGCCGCCGGACTTCGCCGTCTCCAGCACCGCCGGGAGGATGTCCGCCCCTTCCTTCCACGACGAGAGGTCGCCGGTCAGGTCGGCCAGCGCGCCGGTGGCGGCGTAGCTGGAGACGTCGGTGTTGCCGAACTCGGCGACGTCCGGTGCGCTCGCGGGGTCGTTGAAGGCACCGGAGAACTTGTCCGCGCGGCCTTCCACCGGGATCCACTGGACGTCGACCTCGACACCCGAATGCGCCGCCTTGAACTCGGCGATCGCCTCCTTGACCGCGGCCTCCTTGGGCGCGCGGTTGGCTTCGTCGAACAGCCAGACCCGGACGGTGCCGGTCTTCTCGTCACCGCCGCCCGCGGCGGGGGCGTTCTGGGCGGGCGCGCAGCCCGCGACGAGGCCGACCGCGGCGAGGCCCGCGATGAGCACGCGAGTTCTCATGGGATTTTCTCCTTATGCGAAAAAGACGGAATTGACCTGGGGGAGCGCCAGTTTCCCGGCGACGGCCCCCGGGAGACCGGTGGCGGGATCACGCGGCAGCCAGCTGAGCGTGCCGGACTTGTCGCTGGAGACGTAGAACCAGCGTTCGGTCGGATCCAGGGTGATGTGGCGCGGGTAGACGCCGCCGACGGGCGCGTTGTTCAGCAGCTGCAACGACTTCCCGTCCTCGCCGACGCCGAACGACGCGATCGTGTCCGAACCGCGCACGGACGCGTAGACGAACTTCCCGTCCTTGGACGTGGTGATCTCGCCCGGGTACTGCGCGCCGGGGGTGCCCGCCGGAACGGCCGCGACGACCTGCCCGGCGGTCAGTTTCCCGGTGGCCGGGTCCCACGCCGCGACGGTCACCTCGGCCCGCAGCTCGCCGAGGATGTACGCGTACCTGCCGTTCGGGTGGAAGGCGAGGTGGCGCGGCCCGGCGCCCGACGGGAGCTTCAGCTGCTGGTTCAGCTTCAGCTTCCCGGTGGCGACGTCGAGTTTGTAGACGTAGACCGAATCAGCGCCGAGGTCGACCGAGAGCACCCATTTGCCGGTGGGGTCGTTGACCACCTGGTGGGCGTGCGCGGCCCGTTCGGCGCCCTTGTGCTGGGCCAGATCGACGACGTCGCCGAGTTTCCCGCCCGCGAGGATCGGGAGCACGACGACACTGCCGCTGCTGTAGTTCGCGGCCAGCACGTACTTCTGGCTCGAGTGGACGCTCAGATGTGTCGGGTGCTGGCCCTTCGCCGACTTCTTGTTGAGCAGCTTGGGTTTCGCCGGATCGGCCAGGCTGAGCGCGGAGATCTGACCGTTCTCGTCCTCATTGGTGACGTAGAGCGTCTTGCGGTCGGCGCTGATGTCGAACCAGGAAGCGTTGCTGACTCCCGGGATAGTCCGGTCGACGACCACCGCGTTCGTGGTCGCGTCCCGGTGAGCGACATCGAGCCCGTGCCCGGAACTGGTGTAGCTGCTGATGTAGATGGCCCCGGTTCCCTTCGGTCCGCAGGTCTGTTCGGAGGCGTTCGCGAGGTGGGAACCCAGAACGGTGGTGAGCCCAGCCGCTCCGACGGCGCCGAGGAAGGTGCGTCGATCGAGTCCGGTCATCGTGATCTCTCCCAGCTTTCAGGTGGTTTAAACCACTGCCATGAGCAATGCTGCCACGCCGAAACCGGAAACGGAAAGGACGGTTTCCAATACGGTCCAGGTTTTCAGGGTCTGCGGGACGGACATGTTGAAGTACCGCGAGATGATCCAGAAACCACCGTCGTTGACGTGGGAGGCGATGATCGATCCGGCCGAGATTGCGACGACCAGCAGCGCGAGCTGCATCTGCGAGTAGCCCAGCGTCGCCACCGTCGGCGCGACGATGCCGCTCGTGGTCACGATCGCGACCGTCGCCGAACCCTGCGCGATGCGCATACCGCAACTGATCACGTAGGCCGCCAGGATGACCGGGAGACCGGCGTTGTCGAGGGAACCCGCGACGGCCTTGCCGATCCCCGTCGCGGCCAGCACGGCGCCGAAGAACGCGCCCGCGCCGACCACGAGCAGGATCATCGCGACCGGGCGCAGCGACTTCGCCGAAAGTTCGCTCAGATCCTTGCCCGTCAAGCCCCGGCGCAGGCCGAGCAGCCACGACGCGAGCAGTACCGAGATCGTCAGCGCGACCGCCGGGGTGCCGATGAACGCGGCGACGCCGGCGAGCGCGGACTCCTTGGGAAGCCAGATGCTGCCGAAGGTCCCGGCGAGGATCAGCACCAGCGGGACCGCGATGATCCCCAGCACCAGTCCGAGCGACGGCGGGTTCTCCTCCTTCTCGCCCTCTTCTTCCGCGACCAGGAACTCCGCGGGGACCGCCACGTCGACGCGCTTGCCGATCCAGGTCGAATACAGCACACCGCCGACGAGGAACGCCGGGATACCGCAGACCAGGCCCATCAGGATGATCCAGCCGAGTTCCACGTGCAGCAGGCCCGCCGCGGCGACCGGACCGGGGTGCGGCGGGAGGAAAGCGTGCGTGATCGAAAGGCCGGCGAGCAGCGGCAGCGCGTAGAGCACCAGCGAACGGCCGCCCTGTTTGGCGGCGACGTAGACCAGCGGCGCGAGCACGAAGATGCCGATGTCGAAGAACACCGGGATACCGAAGACGAAGCCCGCGAGACCCATCGCCAGCGGGGCCCGTTTCTCGCCGATGGCCCGCAGCAGCGCGCCGGTGAGGACCTTCGCCCCACCGGAACGCTCCAAAATGGACCCGAGGATGGTGCCGAGCCCGATGATCGCGGCGATATGCCCGAGGATTCCGCCGAAACCCTTTTCCAGCAGGGAGTCCGACGCCTTCTGCGCGGAGCCGACGATCTGGACGACCGGCTGGCCGGCGGCCAGCGCGGTCAGCAGGCCGACCACGATCAGCGCGATGAAGGGTTCCAGTTTGACCTTGATGATGAGGAACAACAACACCGCGATCGAGACGGCGGCGAGGGTCAGGAGACCTCCCGTCGAATGTTGGAGCCAGTCGATCATCGGGCACTCCCGGGGTTCCGCAGTGAATGGCCGGCGAGGGCGCCGGTCGGTTGACCATCGTCGATGGCGGCGACACCGTTGACGAAGACATGGGGGATACCGGCGGCCTGCTGCCGCGGCTCGTCGAACGTGGCGGTGTCGGCGACGGTTTCCGGGTCGAACAGCACGAGGTCGGCCGCATATCCGGCGCGGACGAGACCCCGGTCGGTCAGCCGCAGGCGCTGCGCCGCGCGGCCGGTGAGGTGGGCGACGCATTCGGCGAGGTCGAGGACGCCGAGTTCGCGGACGTAGCGCGCGAGATAGCGCGGGAACGTGCCCCAGGCGCGCGGATGCGGCCGCGCGCCGACGAGGAGCCCGTCACTGCCGCCGGTGTGCGTGCGGTGCCGCATGATCGCCTGGACGTTCTCCTCGTGCCCGACGTGCATCAGGCAGGACGTGCCGAGCTTCTCCGAGAGCAGGACGTCGAAGTACAGTTCCGCGGCCGGTTTCCCGGCGCGCTGCGCGGACGCCGCGACGGAATGCCCGACGAGGTGGGAGTTCTCGTCCCGGCGGACACCGTTGATCTCGATGGCCTCCCAGTCGATCGGCACGCCGTGCGCGCCGTCGGAGCCGGTCTCCTCGATCTCGGCGCGGATCCGCTCGCGGGTGTCCACATCGGACAGTCTGGCCAGCGTGGCGTCGAGCCCGCCTTCGGTGGACCAGCTCGGCAGCAGCGCGGAAAGGTAGGTGGCGCCGGGAAGATAGGGATAGGTGTCGAGCGTGATGTCGCAGCCGTCGTCGAGCGCCTGGTCGAGCAGCTCCAGCAGGTTCCCCGCCTTGCCCTTGTTCACCGAGAAGTTCATGGTGGCGTGCGCGAGGTGCAGCGGGCAGCCCGAGCGGCGGGAGACGTCGACCATCTCGCCGAACGCTTCGAGCGCGCCCTTGCCGTAGCTGCGGTGGTGCGGGCTGTAGAAGCCGCCGTTCTCCCCGACGACCCGGCACAGTTCGACGAGCTCTTCGGTCGTCGCGTACATGCCCGGCGTGTAGGTGAGCCCGGACGACATGCCCATCGCGCCCTCGGCCAGTCCGGTCGCGATGAGTTCCTTCATCGCGTTCATCTCGGCTTCGCTGGCGGGCCGGTCTTCCCAGCCGACGGTGAGCATGCGGACGGTGCCCTGCGGCACCAGATAGGCGGCGTTGACCGCGACCCCGGCGTCGAGCCGGTCGAGGTATTCGCCGACCGAGCGCCAGTTCCAGTCGAAGCCCGCCGGATCGTCGTTCCACCCGGCGAGCTGCTGGCGCAGCGACACGAGGACGTCGTCGTTCACGGGCGCGTAGGAGAGCCCGTCCTGCCCGAGGACCTCGGTCGTGACGCCCTGGGAGAGCTTCGCGAGGTGATCCGGATTGGCGAGCAGCTGGAGATCGGAATGCGAATGCATGTCGATGAACCCGGGCGCGAGCACGAGTCCTTCGGCGTCGATGGTGCGGCGGCCCGCGAGCGAGCCTGGTTCGGCGACACTGGCGATCCGGCCACCGGAGATGCCCACGTCGTGCCTGGTGAGCGGATCCCCGGTGCCGTCGGCGACCAGAGCGGAGCGGACGACGATGTCCATGATGATTCTTCCTCTGCGGCGGTGGAGGACGGATCAGAAATGCGTGCGGACGAAATCGAGCACGGTCTCGCCGTCGGGGCCGACGACCGGGATGAGGGGCCACTTGTCGAACACGGTGCAGGGGTGCGACAGGCCGAGGGCGATCCAGTCGCCGACCTCGACCGGTGACGACGCGGGCAGGGTGAGGAAGGCGTGCTGGTCGTTCATCTTCTGGATGGAATGACCTTCGAGCGCGGACGGTGACCCGTCGCTCTTGCGGATCAGGCGCGGTTCGGGCATGCCTTCGTCGAAGGAGGCGTCCCGTTTGCCGATGGTGAGCAGCGCGAGCTTGTCCGTCGGCTTCGACGTGACCTGTGCCCAGGCGCGCAGCGCGGGACGGAACGAGGCGACGCCGTCGATGCGCGGGTGCTCGCCCAGCGGGGAGATCACGCGGTAGAAGCCGTCGTCGTGGGTCACGTAGGCGCCGCTGCGCAGGATCGGCAGGACGTCCAGGCCGCCCCAGTCCTTGGTGAGCTCGTCGGCGACGCGGTCGAAGTACGCGCTGCCGCCGCCGGTGACGATGATCTGCCCGGCGTCGTCGAGCAGACCCTTGTCGTGGAAGGCGAAGACGAGTTCGCGCAGACCGTCCACATAGGAGCTGATCAGTTGGAGCGACTTCTCGTCGGTGTGGTGGGAGAGGGCGCCCTCGTAACCGCCGGAGCCGCGCAGCCGCAGGGCCGGGCTCGCGTGCGCGGCTTCGGCGACGGCGAGCGCGGTCTCGGTGTCGCGGACACCGGTGCGGCCGCCCTCGGCGCCGAGTTCGACGAGGACGTCGACCTTCCGGCGGGCACCGCTCAGGGCTTCGGTCATCAGCTCGACACCGCGGACCGAGTCGACCCAGCAGACGAACTCGAAGTCGTCGTCGGCGTCCAGTTCGGCGGCGAGCCACTTCAGGCCCGACGGGTCGAGCAGCTGGTTCGCCAGCAGGATCCGCGAGACCCCGAAGGCCCGGTAGATCCGCAGGTGCCCGGCGTTCGCGCAGGTGATGCCCCACGAGCCGTGCTTCAGCTGCCGTTCGAACAGCTGCGGCGCCATCGTCGTCTTGCCGTGCGGGGCCAGCGCGACACCGCGCTCGGCACACCAGCCCGCCATCGTGCGCAGGTTGTGTTCGACGGCTTCTTCGTCGAGGACGACGAACGGGCCGAGGAAGCCGTCTTCGAACAGCTTCGCGCCGCGGGCGGCGGCCTCGCCGATCGTGAGACCCGTCAGCGAAGGCGCGACCGAGCGGAAGCGCCAGTCGACGCGCTCCTCCCGGACGGCCGCGACCGCGGCGGAATCGATGGTGCCGGCTTCGAACATGAGGTTCACCTCGGTTGCGTATGTTGCAACGGACGTTGCGCATATTGCGTGGGATAGGTGTAGCATCCGGTCCGCTAGAGGTCAACGGCGTGACGACTAGGAGACGCGAAGGTGACAAGCGCGCCCCACGTTTTGTGCATCGGGGAGTCGATGGCCTTGTTCGTACCGGCCGAATCCGGGCCGCCCGACGAGGTGCGGAAGTGGGTGCGGACGATCGGCGGGGCCGAGTCGAACGTCGCCTGCCATCTCCCGGCGCTGGGTTTCGCCAGCGCGTGGGTGAGCGCCGTCGGGGACGACCCGTTCGGCCGTGCGCTGGTGCGCGAGATCGCCGCCGCGGGGGTGGACGTCAGCGCGGTCATGGTCGACCCGACGCGGCCGACCGGGCTCTACATCAAGGAAAGCGGAGCTCAGGGCAGTCCCGTGCGGTACTACCGCAAGGGCTCGGCCGCGTCCGGAATGGACGCCGGGCTGCTCGGGAAACTCGATCTCGACGGCGTGCGCGTCATCCACCTGTCGGGGATCACGCCGGCGCTGTCGGACGGCTGCCTCGACCTGGTGCGCGCCCTGATGGAACGCCCGCGCGGCGACACGCTGGTGTCGTTCGACGTGAACTTCCGGCCCGCCCTGTGGACCGGACGCGATCCTTCGGTACTGGCCGAATTGGCCGCCCGCGCCGACATCGTGCTCGCCGGTGAGGACGAAGCCGAGCGGGTGTGGGGGACCGGCGACCCGGAGCGGCTTCGCGCCGCGCTGCCCGGACCGAAGACGCTGGTCCTCAAGCACGGGGAACGCGGCGTGACCCTGATCGACGGTGACGCGGCACCCCTGTTCTCGCCCGCGCTCCAGGTCGACGTCGTGGAGCCGGTCGGCGCCGGTGACGCGTTCGCGGCCGGGTTCCTCGCCGCCGTCCTGCGCGGCGACGCCCCGGCGACGCGGCTGCGGCGCGGTCACCTCCAGGCCGCCGCCACCCTGCTGACCCACGACGACGTGGGGACGCCGCTGCCCGAATCCGTGGTCGAGACGCTCCTCGGGGCGGATGAGGCAGCATGGGCGGCGGCCAAGCTGACGGACAAGGGATTGGTGGGCGGATGAGCCAGAGCCTGGACAGGGCGCTGACGCTGCTGAGCGGACTCGCCCGCGAGCCGAAGACGCTCGATCAGCTCGCCGAGGAGATCGGCGTGCACAAGTCGACCGTGCTGCGCCTGCTGCGCACCCTGGAGACGCACCATTTCGTGCGCCGGGAAGGGCAGCGGTACTACCGGCTGGGCAGTGCGCTGTTCGACCTCGCGCAGCAGGCACTGGAGGACCGTGACGTCCGCCGCACCGCGCAATCGGCGCTCGCCGGGCTCAACGCGCGCACCGGGCACACCATCCACCTCGCGTCCTATGAGGACGGCGAGGTCGTCTACATCGACAAGTTCGAGGGCAGGCATTCGGTGCGGATGTACTCCCGCATCGGGAAGCGCGCGCCGTTGCACTGCACCGCCGTCGGCAAGGTGCTCGTCGCGGCGATGACACCGGAGAAGCAGGCGGACGTGGTGTCGAGGATCGACTTCTTCGTCCGCACGCCGAACACGATCACCACGGCAGAGGCGTACCAGAAGGAACTCGCGCTCGTCGCCGACCGCGGCTACGCGGTGGACAACGCCGAACACGAAGACTTCATCCACTGCATCGCGGCGCCTGTCCGCGGCCCGGGCGGCGTCGTGCTGGCGGCCGCGTCGATATCGGTGCCGAAGGTACTGCTGGACTACGACGGCCTGATGGGGCTCGTGCCCGAACTCGCCGCCGCCACCGAAGAAGCTTCCGTCCACAGTGGATGGACGGGGAACCGAAAGGGGAAGTTGGAATGAGCAAGACCGCGATCAGCACGGAGAACGCGCCGAAGCCGGTGGCCGCGTTCTCGCAGGCGGTCCGCAAGGGCAACATCCTGCAGGTGGCCGGCCAGGTCGCCTTCGACCCGGCCACCGGCGCCATCGTCGGCGAGACCGTCGGCGAGCAGACCGAGCAGACCTTCAAGAACATCGAAGCGGTGCTCGAGGCCGCCGGTTCGAGCCTGGCCGACGCGGTGATGGTGCGCGTGTACCTGACCGACGTCGACCACTTCGGCGTGTTCAACGAGGTCTACAACAAGCTGATCGGCGAGGCCCCGCACCCGGCCCGCACCACCGTGTACGTCGGCCTGCCCGCCGGACTGCTGGTGGAGATCGACGTCCTGGCCGTGGTGGACTGATCCCCGCGCGTGTGTCATGAAAGGTCCTTTCCTGACGTCTTTCGTCAGGAAAGGACCTTTCATGACACTTCGGAGCTAGAGGACGCTCGTGTACCCGTTCAGCGCGGGCTGCCCGCCCAGGTGCGCGAAGAGCACGTTCGAGTCCCGCGAGATCTCACCGCGGGCCACGAGGTCGATCAGCCCCGCCATCGACTTGCCTTCGTACACCGGATCCGTGAGGACACCCTCCAGCCGCGCCAGCGTCCTGATCGCGTCCAAAGTGGATTCGTCCGGGATGCCGTAGATCCCGGCGTGGTAGCGCTCGTCCAGTTCGACCTCGCCGATCTCACCTGCGCCGATCAGCTCGGCGGTCGCCCGGGCGATGCGGGTGATCTGATCCCGGGTCTCGGCCGGTTTCGCCGATCCGTCGATGCCCAGGATCCGCCGCGGCCTGCCTGACAGGGCGGCCCCGGCGACCATCCCGGCCTGCGTGCTGCCGGTGACCGAGCAGACGATCACCGTGTCGAAGAAGACGCCGAGCTCGGCTTCCTGCGCTTCGAGCTCGACGACCCAGTTCGCGAAACCGAGCCCGCCGAGGCGGTGGTCCGATCCGCCCGCCGGGATCGCGTACGGCTTCCCGCCGCCCGCTTCGATCTCCTTGACCGCGTTCTCCCAGCTCTCCTTGAAGCCGACGCCGAATCCGGCGTCGACCATCCGGATGTCCGCGCCGAGGATGCGCGAGAGCTGGATGTTGCCGACCTTGTCGTACAGCGGGTCGTTCCAGTCGACCCAGCTCTCCTGCACCAGCACGGCCTTGAGCCCGGCCCGCGCGGCGGCCGCGGCGACCTGGCGGGTGTGGTTCGACTGCACGCCGCCGATCGAGATCAGCGTGTCCGCCCCGGTGGCGATCGCGTCGGCGACCAGGTATTCGAGCTTCCGGGTCTTGTTGCCGCCGAACGCGATCCCGGAGTTGACGTCCTCGCGTTTCGCCCAGACCTTCGCCCCGCCGAGGTGCGCGGTGAGCCGTTCGAGCGGGTGGACGGGGGAGGGGCCGAACAGCAGCGGGTAGCGCGGGAAGTCGGCGAGGGTCATGGCGTCTCCAGGAGGGCTTCGAGTTCGGTCCAGATCGTGGCGGTGATCGCGCAGGCCGCGTCGACGTCGCCCGCTTCGATGGCGTCGGCCAGTTCCGCGTGCCGCTGGACCGACCGGTGTGCGGGCAGGGAGCCGAAGCGGGCGTATTCGAGGCGCCGGAGCAGCGGTGTGTAGCGGGCCAGCGTCGCGGCGATCGCCCGGTTGCGCGCGGCCGCCACCGGGACGTCGTGGAGCTCGTCGTCGGCGGCGATCGCGGCCGCGATGTCCCCGGCGGCGATCGCGCCGGCGAACCGGTCGTTGGCCGCGCGCATCGCCGCGACCTCGGCGGGCCCCATCCGCGGCGCACCCGCGCGGACCGCGAACTCGTGCAGCGCGCGCACGAGCTGGAGTGCGTCGCGGACGTCGTCGGGCACGAACCCGGCCACGCGCGTGTAGCTCTGCGGCTTCGACTCGACGAGGCCGTCCTCGATGAGCCGCAGCAGCGCCTGGCGCACGGGCGCCCGGGAAAGCCCCAGCTGATCGGCGAGGTCGCCGTCGCGCAGGTTCGTCCCCGGCGGCAGCGTCCCGTCGATGATCGCCCGGCGGATGTTCTCGTAGGCCTCGTCCCTGAGGAGGGACCTCGGCACCTTCGCTAACCCACTCACATCTGAAATGTTAGCTGCCAGTCGCGGCGGCGCCAAGCGTGCGTGCAATGAAGGGGCCTTTCATAGCAAAATTTGCTATGAAAGGCCCCTTCATTGCACTTGAAGGCAGGCGAAGCGCGCCTAGTAGACCGGGCCCGTGTACTTCTCGCCCGGCCCCTGCCCAGGAGCGTCCGGCACGGCCGAAGCCTCACGGAAGGCCTTCTGCAACGACTGCAGGCCGTCACGCAATGGGCCGGCGTGCAGGCCGAGGTACTCTGCCGAAGCGGTCACCAGCCCGGCGAGGGCGGTGATCAGGCGGCGGGCCTCGTCGAGGTCGCGGTGCGGTGAGCTGGCCGGATCCTCGCCCGCGAGGCCGAGTCGTTCGGCGCCGGCGGAGAGCAGCATGACGGCCGCCCTGCTGATCACCTCGACGCTCGGGATGTCCTCCAGGTCGCGGACGTCCGGGGAATACGGGGGTTGCTGAACGGGTTCATCTGACACGTCTGGTACCCTTCCACGAGCGACCAGCCCCCGAGCGATCGGGGGCGGCAAGTGGAGCCCCGCTCCCACCCGTGTCACCGCCGCAACACCAGGTGTCCGGGTCCGGTCTCGCCAAAGACGATTTCGGGCGTCGGCGGCGGTGCGTTCGGTTCTGGAGACTGAACGCGATCGGAATGAGTGGGCCTCGCGTACCTCACGGTACCGGGGCCTTCGGCATGTGGGCACCAGGTCGAAACGGTAGAAGAATTTACCTCGAACCAGGGAGGCCCCATCAGCTCCGAGACACGCATCAACGACCGAATCCGGGTTCCGGAGGTCCGCCTCGTCGGACCGGCCGGTGAACAGGTCGGCATCGTCCGGATCGAAGATGCGCTGCGGCTGGCACAGGAGAACGATCTCGATCTCGTCGAGGTCGCTCCGCAGGCACGCCCGCCCGTATGCAAGCTCATGGACTTCGGCAAGTTCAAGTACGAGAGCGCGCAGAAGGCCCGCGAGTCCCGCCGCAATCAGCAGCTCACCGTCATCAAAGAACAGAAGCTGCGGCCGAAGATCGATCAGCACGACTACGAGACCAAGAAGGGTCACGTGTCGCGCTTCCTGGCGGCAGGCAACAAGGTCAAGGTCACGATCATGTTCCGCGGTCGCGAGCAGTCCCGGCCGGAACTCGGTTTCCGGCTGCTGCAGAAGCTCGCCGACGAGGTGACCGAACTCGGGTTCGTCGAGTCGTCGCCGAAGCAGGACGGTCGCAACATGATCATGGTGTTGGCCCCGCACAAGAACGTGAAGCCGCAGAAGGCCGCGAAGGCAGCCAAGGACGAGTCGTCCGAGCCGCCCGCCGACGCGTAGCGCCGACCAGCACATGTCAGCGGCACACCGGAGCACCCCGGTGTGCCGCCGCACGAAAGAGGACAACGTAATGCCGAAGATGAAGACGCACAGCGGGACGTCCAAGCGTGTCCGCGTCACGGGTTCGGGCAAGCTGCGCCGCCAGAAGGCCGGCCGCCGCCACCTGATGGAGAAGAAGTCCAACAGGCTCACCCGTCGCCTCGAAGGCACGACCGAGATCGCCAAGAACGACGTCGGCCGCGTCAAGCGCCTTCTCGGCCGCTGACACCCCCGCACTTGTAAACCCCGGGCGCGCCCGCCGCGCCCCCAGATCGACAGGATGGACCAGTGGCACGCGTCAAGAGGGCTGTCAACGCCCAGAAGAAGCGTCGCGCGACTCTCGAGCTCGCCAGCGGCTACCGCGGCCAGCGTTCGAGGCTGTACCGCAAGGCGAAGGAGCAGACGCTTCACTCGCTGAACTACGCCTACCGGGACCGTCGTGCCCGCAAGGGTGACTTCCGCCAGCTGTGGATCACCCGCATCAACGCGGCGGCCCGCGCCAACGGCGTGACCTACAACCGGTTCATCCAGGGCCTCAAGGCCGCGGGTGTCGAGGTCGACCGCAAGATCCTCGCGGACCTCGCCGTCAACGACGCCGCCGCGTTCACCGCGCTGGCCGAGCTGGCCAAGGCGAACGTGAACACCGAAGAGAAGAAGTCGGCCTGACCGGCGAAAGCGCTCTTCCGCAACCCGGGGCGGCTCCGTTCACCGAACGGACGCCCCGGGTTGTTGCTGCGCGCAAGCTCACCCGCCGGGCCGAGCGGGAGAAGACCGGCCGGTTCCTCGCCGAGGGCGCGAACGCCGTCGAGGCCGCCCTCGAAGACGGTGGCAAGGTGTACGAGCTGTTCGTGACCGAACGCGCCGCCGCGCAGCACGAGCACCTGCTCGCCTCCGCGCGCGAGGCAGGCGTCCCGGTCTCGCCGATCACCGATCGCGCCGCCGACGGGCTGTCCGAGACCGTGACACCGCAGGGCATCGTCGCGGTCTGCGCGCTCGTCGACCGTCCACAAGAGACCGTCCTCAAGCCGGGCGCCAAGCTCGTCGTCGTCCTCGTCGATGTCGCGGACCCCGGCAACGCGGGCACCGTGATCCGGGTCGCGGACGCCGCCGGTGCCGACGCGGTCGTCCTCGCGGGGGACAGTGTCGACCCGCACAACGGCAAATGCGTCCGCGCGGCCGCCGGCAGCCTGTTCCACCCCGCCATCACTCGGATCCGGGACGTCGACGCGGCCTTGAAGGCCTGCTCCGCCGCCGGTCTCCGCACGATCGGCGCGCACGGCTACGCCGACACCGAACTCGATCAAGTGAGCTTCGACGAGCCCACCGCGTGGGTGTTCGGCAACGAGGCGCACGGATTGCCGCCCGCCGTCCTGGAGACGGTCGACCTCGCGGTCAAGATCCCGATGTACGGCCGGGCGGAGAGTCTGAACCTCGCGACGGCCGCCGCGATCTGCGTGTACACGAATGCGATGGCTTCCCGGGCCGCGGCCACGTAGAGTCGCGGGAACGACGCCGCTCGCATCACGACACCAAGGGAGCTCTCATGGAACGCAGTGTTCGTTCCAGCACCTTGTTTACGGCGTAGAGCGCGTTTTTCGCACTCCTGAGTGACGGTGTGCCCAGCCCGAGGGTGATCGGGGGCCGCCGTTCGCTGTCCCATAGAATTCAGCAGCTGCTAAACCCATGTGCGCGTTCGCGCGCACCGGACCAGTCCCAGCGGACGCCGAGGAGTTATGTCCGAAGCCAACGACAAGCAGGACCCCCAGGTGGGAGCCCTCGCGCCGGAAACGTTGACGGCCGCCGTCAAGCAGGCCGAGACGGATTTCGCCGCCGCGGCGGATCTCGACGCGCTGGCCGCGGTCAAACCCGCTCACCTCGGGGACCAGTCTCCGCTGCTGCTCGCCCGCCGCGAGATCGGCGCCCTGCCGAAGCAGGAGAAGGCCGAGGCGGGCAAGCGGGTCAACGAAGCCCGGCAAGGCATTCAGTCCGCCTTCGACGCGCGTCGTGCGGTGCTGCAAGCGGAGCGTGACGAGCGAGTGCTCCGCGATGAGGCCGTCGACGTCACGCTCCCGTGGGATCGGGTGCCCCGTGGCGCCCGGCACCCGATCGCGACCCTGTCCGAGCGGATCGCCGACGCGTTCGTCGCCATGGGCTACGAGGTCGCCGACGGGCCGGAGCTCGAAGCCGAGTGGTTCAACTTCGACGCGCTGAACTTCGGCAAGGACCATCCCGCGCGCCAGCTGCAGGACACGTTCTACCTCGGCGAGGAGGACTCCGGCCTGGTGCTGCGCACGCACACCTCGCCGGTGCAGGCCCGCACGCTGCTGCACCGCGACCTGCCCGTGTACGTCGTCTGCCCCGGCCGCACCTACCGGACCGACGAGCTCGACTCCACGCACACCCCGGTGTTCTCGCAGGTCGAAGGACTCGCGGTGGACAAGGGCCTGACGATGGCGCACCTCAAGGGCACCCTCGACGCCTTCGCCCGCGCGATGTTCGGCGGAACGTCGAAGACCCGCCTGCGCCCGCACTTCTTCCCGTTCACCGAGCCGTCGGCCGAGGTCGACGTCTGGTTCGAGGAGAAGAAGGGCGGACCCGGCTGGGTCGAATGGGGCGGCTGCGGCATGGTCAACCCCAACGTCCTGCGTGCCTGCGGCGTCGACCCCGAGGTCTACTCGGGCTTCGCCTTCGGCATGGGTATCGAGCGCACCCTGCAGTTCCGCAACGGAATCCCGGACATGCGCGACATGGTGGAGGGCGACATCCGGTTCACCCTGCCCTTCGGAACGGAGGCCTGAGTGAAGGTCCCAGCCAGCTGGCTGATCGAACACCTCGACGTCGACGAGGAGGTCACGGCCCAGGATCTGGCCGACGCCTTCGTGCGCATCGGCATCGAGGTCGACGACGTGCGGAAGCTCGAACCGGTCACCGGCCCGCTCGTGGTCGGCCGTGTCGCCGAGATCGAGGAGCTCACCGAGTTCAAGAAGCCGGTCCGCTTCTGCCGGGTCGACGTCGGCGAGTCCGATGACGACACCGTCGCCGAGGCCGACAAGCCGGACGAGAACCTCGACGACGACGAGGACGACGACGAAGGTCCATTCGAGGACGACGGCCCCACGGGGATCAGGACCCGCGGGATCATCTGTGGTGCCACGAACTTCGCCGAGGGCGACCTGGTCGTCGTCGCGCTGCCCGGCACGGTGCTGCCCGGTGGTTTCGAGATCGGCTCGCGCAAGACTTACGGCCGGCTCAGTGACGGCATGATCTGCTCCGCGCGCGAACTCGGCATCGGTGACGACCACTCCGGCATTCTGGTGCTGCCCCCGAGCACGGCCAGCCCGGGCGAGGACGCGAACAAGCTGCTCGAACTCGACGACACCGTCCTCGAGGTGACGCCGACCCCGGACCGCGGGTACGCGCTGTCGGTCCGCGGCCTGGCCCGCGAGCTGTCCAACGCGCTCGACGTCCCGTTCGGCGACCCGGCGTCCCGCGAGCTCCCCGAGGCCGAGAGCGACGCCTGGCCGGTGCGGCTCGAAGACACCGAAGGCTGCAAGCGGTTCGTCCTGCGCCGGGTGAAGAACCTCGACGCGACGGCGCCGACGCCGTGGTGGATGCGGCGTCGCCTGATGCTGGCGGGGATCCGTTCGATCTCGCTCGCGGTCGACGTGACCAACTACGTCATGCTCGAACTCGGGCATCCGCTGCACGCGTTCGCCACCGGTTCGATCAAGGGTGACCTGGTGGTGCGCAAGGCGAAGCCGGGCGAGAAACTGACCACTTTGGACGATGTCGAGCGCACGCTCGACGTGGACGACGTGATCATCGCCGACGACAGCGGGGTCATCTCGCTGGCGGGCACGATGGGTGGCGCGTCTACCGAGATCACGCCGGAGAGCACCGACGTGCTGCTCGAAGCGGCGCACTGGGATCCCTCGTCGATCAGCCGGACGGCCCGCCGCCACAAGCTGTTCTCCGAAGCGGCCAAGCGGTTCGAGCGCTACACCGACCCGCAGCTCTGCGCGGCGGCCGTCGAACTCGCCGCGCGCTTGCTGCGCCAGTACGGCGAAGGCTCGATCCTGCCCGGCCGCACCGACGAGGGCGGCGTCGAGCCGAACCTGCCGGTGACCATGCCGATCAGCATGCCCGACCAGGTGGCCGGGGTGCGCTACGAGCGCGGTGTCACGGTCAAGCGGCTCTCGCAGATCGGCTGCAAGGTCAACGTGGGCACGTCCGAGGACGGCACCGCGCTGGTGACCGCGGTCCCGCCGAGCTGGCGCGGTGACCTGGTGCAGCCCGCCGACCTGGTCGAGGAGGTGCTCCGGCTGGAGGGCTACGACAGCATCCCGTCGGTGCTGCCCGACGCTCCGGCCGGACGTGGTCTCACCGACACGCAGCGCCGCCGTCGTTCGGTCGCGCGTGCGCTGGCCGAGAACGGCTACGTCGAGGTGCTGCCCTTCCCGTTCATCTCGGACTCGGTCTGGGATTCGTTCGGGCTGCCCGAGGACGACGTCCGCCGCAGCACCGTCCAGATCCGCAATCCGCTGGAGGCGGACAAGGACCGGATGGCGAGCACCTTGCTGCCGGGGCTGCTGGAGATCCTGCAGCGCAACATTTCCCGTGGCTTCAAGGATGTCTCGCTGTTCCACATCGGACAGGTCGTGCTGCCGGGGCCGAACCCGATCCCGATGCCTTCGCTCGGGGTGGACCGCCGCCCGACCGACGAGGAACTCGCGGTCCTGGAGGCGGCCGTTCCGCCGCAGCCGCTGCACGTCGCCGTCGTGCTCGCCGGCCAGCGTGGCCGCGCGGGCTGGTGGGGCGAGGGCGAGCAGGCGAACTGGGCCGACGCGGTGCAGGCGGCGCGGCTGGTGGCGCAGGCCGCCGGTGTCGAGCTGACCACGGCCGCGGCGGACCAGCCGCCGTGGCACCCCGGCCGTTGCGCGCAGCTGCGGGTGGGCCAGTGGCCCGTCGGTTACGCCGGCGAGCTGCACCCGAAGGTCGTCGAGGCGCTCGGGCTGCCGCCGCGCACCGTCGCGATGGAACTCGACCTGGACGCGATCCCGATCCCGGACAGCCGTCCGGCGCCGCGGATCTCGGCGTACCCGCCGGTGCTGCTCGACGTCGCCCTCGTCGCCGAGGCGGGCGTGCCGTCGGCGGACCTGGCCGAGGCGTTGCGCGAAGGTGCGGGCGAACTGCTGGAGGACATCGCGCTGTTCGACTCCTACCAGGGCGAGCAGCTGGGTGAGGGCAAGCGTTCGGTGGCGTACAAGCTGCGGTTCCGCGCCGCGGACCGCACGCTGACCGTCGACGAGGCCACGAAGGCCCGTGACGCTGCCGTCGCGCTCGCCGGTGAACGCCTCGGGGCGAGCCTGCGGGCCTGATACCGTTCAGCGCGTGAAGGCCCCCTTCCCTCGGCTCAGCAGAGGGAAGGGGGCCTTCACGTCGGCGCTCAATCTCCCAGGTGCTTGAGCGCCTCCTTCCTGGACAGAGTGGACAGTGCCGGATGCGCGGCGACGAACGCGCGCACCCAGTCCGGCTCGGTCTTCGCGTACTCGCGCAGCGCCCAGCCGATTCCCTTGCGCAGGAAGAAGTCCTTGTCGTCGATGTTCGCTTCGACGGCCCGGGTGAGCAGGTCGGTGTCGGTGCCGCCCTTGGCGCCGACCTGGCAGATGACCGCGGTGCGACGACGCCACTTGTCCTCGTCGTAGGCCCAGGTCAGCATCCGCTGGGTCATCGTTTCCGGTTCCGCCCGCAGGATCGGCCCGACCCGGCGGATCGCGACCTCGTCCACATAGTCCCACCACGCGCCTGTCACGATCATCTCCTCGTACAGGCCGAGCAGATCGCCGTCCTGCCAGCGGGTGTAGGCGCGGTGTCCGGAAAGGGCGATCGCCGCGTAGCGCTCTTCACGGAAATCCGCCTCACGCCACAAGGTGAGCACGGCGGTCGAGAAACTCACTCGATCGGTTAGTGAATGCTCGGCGTAGACCTGTTTCAGCAGCGCCGTCCGAGGCGGTGACGCCACACCGAGGAACGGCATCTCCGACTTCATGTACGCCCGCATCGACGGCGCCTTCTCCGGATCGGCCAGCGCGGCCAAACCGTTGCGAACCGCCGAAACCAGGCTTTTCACCTCGTCCACGCGTTCTCCTTTCCCCAGTGGGCGCCGCGAGCGTACGACAAGGGACCGACAAAGACTGATATGCCCGGATCGGGGTTCGGATACCGACTAAAGAGGGATGGCGGTCAACGTGTCGGTCAGCGAGATTGAAGCCGGTTCTCGGTAGCTTCGGCCCGACCGGGTCGAACGCGGACGAAAAGGAACACAGTGAAGAAATTCGTTGCCGCCCTGGCGGTCGCGGGGATCGGCGTCGGCACCATGGCGCTCGCTCCTTCCGCCACGGCCGCCTCGGCGTCGGACTTCGATCCGAAGCCCATCTCCTGGGGAGCCTGCACGCGCCCGAGCCTGGTCAAGGCCGGCGCGGAATGCGGCTTCCTCGAGGTCCCGCTGGACTACGCGAAGCCGGGCGGGGAGAAGGTCTCGATCGCCGTCTCGCGGGTCAAGCACAAGTCCGCCCAGTCGCAGGGCGTCATGATCGTCAACCCGGGTGGCCCCGGTGGCTCCGGTCTCGGCCTGTCGACCCTCGGCCGGGCCGTCCCCAAGAAGGCGGGTGAGGAGTACGACTGGATCGGCTTCGACCCGCGTGGCGTGGGGGAGAGCAAGCCGTCGCTGACCTGCGACGGGAACTACGCCTCCTACAACCGCCCGCAGTACGTGCCGACCACCCGTGCCATCGAGACGGCGTGGCGTGAGAAGGCGAAGGGCTACGCGAAGGCGTGCGCCAAGAACGGCGCGATCCTCGACCACATCAAGACCATCGATGTGGCGAAGGACGTCGACAGCCTGCGCAAGGCGCTGGGCGAGAAGCAGATCAACTACTACGGCTTCTCCTACGGCACCTACCTCGGCCAGGTCTACAGCACGCTGTTCCCACAGAACGTGCGGCGGATGGTGTTCGACGGCACGGTCGACCCCCGCGACGTCTGGTACCAGGCGAACCTGAACCAGGACATCGCCTTCGACAAGAACATCAAGACCTATTTCGGCTGGCTGGCCAAGTACGACGACGTCTACCACCTCGGCAAGACGGCGTCCGCGGTCGAGAAGCTGTGGTACGGCGAGCAGAAGAAGCTGTACGACAAGCCCGCGGGCGGCGTCATCGGCGGTTCCGAGTGGACGGACATCTTCCTGCAGGCCGGCTACTACGTGTTCGGCTGGGAAGACATGGCGAACGCGTTCTCGGGCTGGGTCCACAAGGGTGACTGGCAGACCCTGAAGGGCCTGTACGACAACTCCAACCCGCCGGGTGAGGACAACGGCTACGCGGTGTACGCGGCCGTGCAGTGCACCGACGTGGCGTGGCCGAAGAGCTGGCCCCGCTGGAAGTTCGACAACTGGGTCACCCACTTCCGGGCGCCGTTCGAAACCTGGGGCAACGCCTGGTTCAACGCGCCGTGCATCGACTGGCCCGCGAAGCCGGGCAAGCCGGTGGAGATCGACGGGCGCAAGGTCCCGGGCATCCTGCTGGTCAACGAGGAGAACGACGCCGCGACGCCGTACCCCGGCAGCCTCGAGGTCCGCAAGCGCTACCCGAACTCCAGCCTGATCAGCGCCCCCGGTGGCACGACGCACTCGGGCTCGCTGTCCGGTGTGTCCTGTGTGGACGACAAGATCGCGGACTACCTGCTGACCGGGAAGCTGCCCGTGCGCAAGCCGGGCAACGGTTCGGACGTGCAGTGCACCCCGGTCCCGCCGCCGGTCCCGGCCGGTGCCGCGGCCGGCACGAAGAAGTCGGACGTGCCGTCTTCGGTGGCTGAAGTGAAGAAGGAGGCGCTGGCTCAGGCGCTGCCTTTCTGAGCCCGTCGCTTTCGGGACGCTTCCGTGCCCCGGTCCGGTTTCCCGGACCGGGGCATTTCCTTTGGGACTGACGCAATTAGTCCTCTGAATGCGTCAGTCCACCGGCCATGACCGGCACCCTCTCGTCTCGAAAAGCGATGAAAGTACCGGTCATCCACCGTCCCGCGCCGATTCCCCGTCGCCGGGCCGGGGAATTGTCGGGGCCGCCCGTTAGCGTCCCCGGCATGACCATCGTCGAAGAGCACCGGACCGAGATCCGCGTGCAGGACACCGTTTATCGCATCGAGGTCGCCGCCCGTGAGGGTGGCGGCGCGGCCGGGGAAGACCGCTGGGTGACCGTCATGGTCGGCGGAGCCGGACCGCAGGAGGAGCCTGTCGCCGAAGGCAGGCTCGACATCGACGCCGAGGCCGTGCCGGCCTTGGCGACCGTCCTTTCCGACACGCTGATGGCGTTCGCGGGCCGGAGCACCGGCCGCAACGGCCGCCGAAGATCGGCGGACCGCCCCGCGCACCAGGGCCTGCCGTGGTCCGAAGAGCTGGACGCGGAACTGGAAAGCCGTTGGCTGGCCGGGGAAAGCGTCGAGGAGATCGCGCGGCGGTTCGAGCGGACGCCGGGCGGGATCCGGGCCCGGCTGCCGAGGGTCGGCTGCGACCCGGAGCGCCGGGGCGCGTACCTCCCGATCCCGCCGAGTCAGCGCGAGGGAGGTGAACTCGGCTGATTCCAGGTGGCTGCGAGGGCCGCCCGGCCCTCGCAGCCACTCGTCAGTCCACTGTGGACTTCGTGCCGCGCTCGGCCCGCGCGGCCATCTCCCGGAGGTGGCTGATCAGTTCCGGCGGCTCGTGCACGGTGAATTCGCAGCCGAGTCCGAGGAGCCGGAACGCGAGCCAGTCCAGGGTGTCGGTGCCCGCGTTCAGGACGCAGGTCTCGTCGTCGACGGGTTCGAGTTCGCCGACGTTGTCCCCGATCGCGGGGGCGACCTGGCTCATCGGCGCGTGCAAGGTCACGCGTGCGCTGTAGGTGGGAAGGAGGCTGTACATCTTGTCGGTGACATAGGCCGCCACGTCCTGCGCGGGTGGCTGTCTCGGCGTCGCCCGGCCGCCGGTGGCCCGCGGCTCGGAGATCCGGTCTGCGCGGAAGATCCGCCAGTCGTCCCGGTCGAGGTCGTAGCCGAGCAGGTACCAGCGGTGCTTGGCCGAGACGAGCCGGTGGGGTTCGACGTGCCGGCGGGATTCGGTCCCGTCGCCGGTGCGGTAGGCGAACCGCGTCCGCTCGGTGTTGGCGATCGCGCCCGCGAAGACGGTGAGGTGTTCCGGGTCCACGGCGGGCCCGGTGCCGGGCAGCGGCACGGTCGCGGCGCCGAGCGCTCCGACGCGATAGCGCAGCCGCGACGGCAGGACCTGTTCGAGTTTCGCGAGTGCCCGTACCGAAGACTCCTCGATACCCGAGATCGCCTGCCCGGCGGCGCCCCGGAGACCGACCGCGATCGCGACGGCCTCCTCGTCGTCGAGCAACAGCGGTGGCATGGCCGCGCCCGCGCCCAGCCGGTAGCCGCCCTCTGAGCCTCGCGACGCCTCGACGGGATACCCGAGCTCGCGCAGCCTGTCGATGTCGCGGCGGATGGTCCGAGGGCTGACCTCCAGTCGTTCGGCCAGCTCGCTGCCGGGCCACTCGCGAGGGGTCTGCAAGAGCGACAGCAGGCTGAGCAGCCGGGCGGGCGTGTCCGTCATGCCGCAAGGATGCCTCGGACAAGGGACAGGGGATGGCCTATTTCGGGTGAGCCACGCGACCTTCGTTTGATTGAACTTGCACGCCTGTGCATAATCATACGTATGACGGTGAAGATCGCGGTGGCCGGAGCCAGCGGGTACGCGGGCGGCGAACTCCTGCGCCTGCTGCTGGCCCATCCCGAAATCCAGATCGGTGCGCTCACCGCGGCCAGCTCCGCGGGGACGCCGCTCGTCCAGCACCAGCCGCACCTCGCGCCCCTGGCGGACCGTGTCCTCCTGGAGACGACTCCGGAGACCCTGGCCGGGCACGACGTCGTCTTCCTCGCCCTGCCGCACGGCCACTCCGGTGCCCTCGCCGCGCAGCTGGGCCCGGACGTCCTGGTGGTCGACCTCGGCGCGGACCACCGCCTCTCCGACGCGGCCGACTGGCAGCGCTGGTACGGCGGTGACCACGCCGGGCAATGGCCGTACGGGCTTCCCGAACTGTCAGGCGCCCGCGAGCGCCTCGTCGGGACCAAGCGCATCGCGGTGCCCGGCTGCTTCCCGACCGGCGGCTCGATCGCCCTCGCCCCGGCTCTCGCCGCGGGCCTGGTCGAGCCGGAGGTCAACGTCGTCGCCGTGACCGGGACCTCGGGCGCGGGCAAGAGCCTCAAGCCGAACCTCCTCGGTTCGGAGGTGATGGGGTCGGCCACCGCGTACGGCGTCGGCGGCGCCCACCGGCACACCCCCGAATTCGCGCAGAACCTCTCGGCGGTCTCGGGTGAGCGGGTCAAGGTCTCGTTCACCCCCGTGCTGGCGCCGATGCCGCGAGGGATCCTCACCACCGCGAGCGCCGCCCTCAAGACCGACCTGGACGCCGACGGCGCCCGCGAAGTCTACGAAAAGGCGTACGCCACCGAGCCGTTCGTCCAGCTGCTGCCACCGGGCCGGTGGCCGTCGTCGGCCTCGGTGGTCGGCTCGAACAACGTCCAGCTGCAGGTCACCGTCGACGCCGACACCCGGCGCCTGATCGTGGTCGCGGCCATCGACAACCTGACCAAGGGCACCGCGGGAGGCGCCGTCCAGTCGATGAACATTGCACTCGGCCTCCCCGAAACCACCGGACTACCGACCGTAGGAGTGGCTCCGTGACCGTCACCCAGCCGAAGGGGTTCCGCGCCGCGGGCGTGGCCGCCGGGATCAAGGCCGAGGGCAAGCTCGACCTCGCGCTCGTCGTCAACGACGGGCCGCTGCAGGTCGCGGCCGGCGTGTTCACGCGCAACGTGATCAAGGCCGCCCCCGTCCTGTGGTCGCAGGAGGTGCTCAAGCAGCAGCGCCTGAAGGCCGTCGTCCTCAACTCCGGCGGAGCGAACGCCGCCACCGGTCCCGGTGGTTTCCAGGACACCCACCAGACGGCCGAGAAGGTCGCCGGGCTCTTCGAAGCCGGTGCGATCGAGGTCGCGGTCTGCTCGACCGGCCTGATCGGCGAGCGGCTGCCGATGGACAAGCTGCTTTCCGGCGTGGACACCGCCTTCGCGGGACTCGGCATCGGCTCCGATGCCGACCTCAACGCCGCCACCGCGGTCATGACCACCGACAGCAAGCCGAAGCAAGCGGCCGCGAAGCACGACGGCGGCTGGAGTGTCGGCGGGTTCGCCAAGGGCGCGGGCATGCTCGCCCCGAACCTCGCGACGATGCTCTCCGTCCTCACCACCGACGCCGTCGTCACCCCCGAAGCCCTCGACAGGGCCCTGCGCGCCGCCACCGGTGTCACCTTCGACAGGCTCGACGTCGACGGCGGCACCTCCACCAACGACACCGTGCTCGTCCTCGCGTCCGGCGCCAGCGGCGTCGAACCGACCGAGGCCGAACTGACCGAACTGCTCACCGCCGTCAGCCTCGACCTCGTGCTGCAGCTGCGTGCGGACTCCGAAGGCGCGACCAAGTACGTCGACGTCACGGTCACCGGCGCGGCCAGCGAGGCGGACGCCATCGCCGTCGGCCGGACGATCGCCGAGGACAACCTGGTCAAGACCGCGTTGTTCGGTTCGGACCCGAACTGGGGCCGCATCGCCATGGCGCTGGGCCGGGTCCCCGCGGAGATCGACCCGGAGAAGGTCGCCATCGCGATCAACGGCGTCACCCTGTTCGCCAAGGGCACCCCGGCGGCGGACCGCTCCGAGGCGGACCTCTCGGGCCAGGACATCGAGATCGTCGTCGACCTGGGCCTCGGCGAAGGGGAGTCGACGATCTACACGACCGACCTCTCGCACGCGTACGTCGAAGAGAACAGCGCGTACTCGTCATGAGCCCTTCCGAATCCACGGTCCCCGCGGACGAGCGGCTCGCGACGGCCGCCGAGAAGGCCTCGATCCTCATCGAAGCCTTGCCCTGGTTGCAGCGTTTCCACGGCGCCACCGTCGTGGTCAAGTACGGCGGCAACGCCATGATCGACGAGAGCCTCAAGCAGGCCTTCGCCGAGGACATGGTCTTCCTGCGCACGGTCGGGCTCCGTCCGGTGGTGGTGCACGGCGGCGGCCCGCAGATCACCGCGATGCTCAACCGGCTCGGCGTCGAAGGCGAGTTCAAGGGCGGCCTGCGCGTCACCACACCCGAGACCATGGACATCGTCCGCATGGTGCTGACCGGCCAGGTCAGCCGCGAGCTGGTCGGGCTGATCAACGCGCACGGCCCGTACGCGGTCGGGATCTCCGGCGAGGACGCGCGGCTGTTCACCGCCGAGCGCAAACAGGCCACTGTGGACGGTGTGCCGGTCGACATCGGGCTCGTCGGCGAGGTCTCCGAGGTCAACCCGGACGCGGTGCTCGACATCGTCAACGCGGGCCGGATCCCGGTGGTGTCCACCGTGGCCCCGGACGTCGACGGCGTCGTCCACAACATCAACGCCGACACCGCCGCCGGTGCGCTGGCCGCCGCGCTCGGCGCGGAGAAACTCGTCGTGCTCACCGACGTCGAAGGCCTCTACGCCAACTGGCCGGACCGCGGCTCGCTGGTCGACCGGATCCGCGTGGACCGCCTCGAAACCCTGCTGCCCGGCCTCGCCAGCGGCATGATCCCGAAGATGGAGGCCTGCGTGCGCGCCATCCGCGGCGGCGTCCGCCGCGCGCACGTGATCGACGGCCGCATCGCCCATTCGGTGCTTCTGGAGGTCTTCACCTCCCGCGGCATCGGTACCATGGTCTTCCCCGAAACGGAGCTCCCGTGACCATCCTCAAGTCCAATGTAGACGGCCAGGAACACTGGAAGTCGTCCCTCATGGACAACTACGGCACCCCGGCGCTGACCCTGGTCCGAGGCGAGGGCGCGACGGTCTGGGACGCCGACGGCAAGCCGTACGTCGATCTGCTGGGCGGCATCGCGGTCAACGCGCTCGGCCATGCCCACCCCGCCGTGGTGGCCGCGGTCTCCGAACAGGTCGCGAAACTCGGGCACACCTCGAACCTCTACGTGAACCCGGTCGTCGTCGAACTCGCCGAAACGCTCCTGGACGTCGCCGGCCTGTCCGGCAACGCGAAGGTGCTGTTCGTCAACTCCGGCGCCGAGGCCAACGAAGCCGCGCTGAAGATCAGCAGGCTCACCGGCCGGACCAAGATCGTGGCCTGCGAGGGGGCCTTCCACGGCCGCACCATGGGTGCACTGACGCTGACTGGCCAGCCCTCGAAGCGGGACCCGTTCGCGCCGCTGGTCCCGGGCGTCACCCACGTTCCCTACGGCGACATCGACGCCCTTCGTGCCGCGGTGGACGACGAAACGGCGGCGGTGTTCCTTGAGCCGATCCTCGGCGAGGCGGGGGTCGTCCCGGCGCCGGACGGCTACCTCCAGGCCGCGCGGGAGATCACCAAGGCGACCGGGACCCTGCTCGTCCTCGACGAGGTGCAGACCGGCATCGGCCGCACTGGCGCGTGGTTCGCCTTCCAGCATGCTGGCATCGTCCCGGACCTCGTCACCTTGGCGAAGGGACTCGGCGGCGGTCTGCCCCTCGGCGCGGTCATCGGCGTCGGCGAGGCGGGAGACCTGGTGAAGCCGGGGCACCACGGGACCACCTTCGGCGGCAACCCGATCTGTTGCGCCGCCGGGCTCGCCGTGCTCAAGACCATCGCCGCGGACAACCTGAACGACCACGTTTCCGCGCTGGGCAAGGACATCGCCTCTCGCGTGGAGGAGCTCGGCCACCCGCTGGTGGCCGGGGTCCGCGGGGCCGGGCTGCTGCTCGGCATCGCGTTGCGCGAACCGGTCTCGGCGACGGTCGCCAAGGCCGCGCAGGACGCGGGCTACCTGGTCAACCCGATCGCCCCGGACACCATCCGGCTGGCACCGCCGCTGATCCTGAGCGCCGACGAGGCCGCGGGATTCCTCGAAGCCCTTCCCGGGGCGCTCGATTCCACCACCACCTAGGACAGAGACGAACGCATGCTGCGCAACTTCCTCCGTGACGACGATCTCAGCCCCGCCGAACAGGCCGAGATCCTCGACCTCGCCGACCAGCTGAAGGCCGAGCCGCTGAGCTCCCGCGCGCTGGAGGGCAAATCCGTCGCGGCGATCTTCGAGAAGAACTCCACCCGGACCCGGTTCTCCTTCGAGGTGGGCATCGCCCAGCTCGGCGGCAACCCCGTGATCGTCGACGGGCGCTCCATGCAGCTCGGCCGCGAAGAGACCATCGAGGACACCTCGCGGGTGCTTTCGCGGTACCTGGACGCGATCGTGTGGCGGACCTTCGCCCAGAAGCGGATCGACGCGATGGCGTCGGCGGCCAGTATCCCGGTGATCAACGCGCTCACCGACGAGTTCCACCCTTGCCAGGTGCTCACCGACCTGATGACCATCCGCGAGCGCAAGGGCAAGCTCGCCGGGCTCACCCTGGTCTACCTCGGCGACGGCGCCAACAACATGGCGCATTCGCTGCTGCTGGGCGGGACCACGGCCGGGATGCACGTCCGCGTCGTCTCGCCGGAGGGTTTCCAGCCGGATCAGCAGGTCATGCTCGACGCCAAGCACCGGTCGACCGAGACCGGCGGCAGCACCACGGTCTTCACCGATCCGTACGCCGCGGTCGAAGGCGCGGACGTCGTCGTCACCGACACCTGGACCTCGATGGGGCAGGAGAACGACGGTCTCGACCGCGTCGGCCCGTTCCGTGAGCTGCAGGTCAACACCGCGCTGATGCGCCGCGCCGCGGACGAGGCGATCGTGCTGCACTGCCTGCCCGCGCACCGCGGCTGGGAGATCACCGACGAGGTCATCGACGGTCCGGCGAGCGCGGTCTGGGACGAGGCCGAGAACCGGCTGCACGCGCAGAAGGCGCTTCTGGTGTGGCTCATGGACGAGAAGCGACGATGACCGGCGGCAGAGTCACCCGGCAGGCCCGGATCACCGAACTGGTGTCGTCGATGGCCATCCGCAGCCAGACGGAGCTCGCGAAGCTCCTGGCGGCGGAAGGGATCGACGTCACGCAGGCGACGCTGTCGCGGGACCTCGACGAACTGGGCGCGGTGAAGCTGCGGGGCGCCGATTCCGGCGCGCCGGTGTACGTCATCCCGGAGGACGGCAGTCCGGTACGCGGGGTGCAAGGCGGCACGTCCCGGCTTTCGCGGCTGCTCGCCGAATTGCTCGTTTCGGCGGACTCGTCGGGAAATCTGACGGTGCTGCGCACGCCGCCGGGCGCGGCGCAGTTCCTCGCCAGCGCCATCGACCGGGCGGCGCTGGAGGAGGTCGTCGGTTCGATCGCCGGCGACGACACGGTCGCGGTGATCGCGAGGGAACCGCTGTCCGGCAAGGACCTGGCCGATCGCTTCATGGCGCTGGCCCGACGGTCGTCCACTGTGGACGGCGGTGAGGAGACCGAAGGTGACGCCTGACGGGTTCGCCTTCCCGGAAGATCCGGAGAAGCTGGTCATAACCTTCGACGAAGGGGTGCCGGTCGCGATCGACGGGGAGACCGTGACGCTGCCGGAAGCCTTCCAGGAGCTGAACCGCCGTCTCGGCGCCTTCGGGCTCCAAGGGCGCGGGATCTACGAGGGTCCCGCCGCACTCGCGCTGGTCAGCGCGTACGAAGAACTGAAAAAGGTCAGTATCGGGCGGGTCTCCGGCGAGGCCTGCCTGGTCCTGCACCGCGGGAACGCGGTCGTGAACAGCGCGCGCGACGAGCACGCGCTGTACGACTTCACCACAGGCGCTACCTTCGACCGGTCAGTCGCCTGAAGAGAACCAAGGAATCCGAGGAGTGTTGTGAGCGGGAATGAGCAGCCGGTGCAGCTGTGGGGCGGCCGGTTCGCCAGCGGACCGGCGGAGGCGATGGCGGCGCTGAGCGCGTCGACCCATTTCGACTGGCGGCTGGCGCCGTACGACATCGCCGGGTCGCGGGCCCACGCGCGAGTGCTGCGGAAGGCGGGTCTGCTCACCGAAGACGAGCTGACCGGCATGCTCGCCGCGCTGGACGCCCTCGCCCAGGACGTCGCTTCGGGTGCGTTCACCCCGACCGTCGCCGACGAGGACGTCCACACCGCGCTCGAACGTGGTCTGCTGGAGCGCGCGGGCACCGACCTCGGCGGCAAGCTGCGGGCAGGCCGTTCACGCAACGACCAGGTCGCGACGCTGTTCCGGATGTGGCTGCGGGACGCCGCCCGCCGGGTGGTCGCCGGCACTCTCGGCGTCGTCGACGCGCTGGTTTCGCAGGCGAAGCGGCACCCGGACGCGATCCTTCCCGGTCGCACCCACCTCCAGCACGCCCAGCCGGTCCTGCTGGCCCACCATCTCCTCGCGCACGGCCAGTCGCTGCTGCGCGACGTCACCCGGTTGCGTGACTGGGACGCTCGCACCGCCGAGTCGCCCTACGGTTCGGGCGCGCTCGCGGGCTCCTCGCTCGGACTCGACCCCGAGGCCGTCGCCGAGGAGCTGGGCTTCGACACCAGCGTCGAGAACTCCATCGACGGCACCGCCTCGCGGGACTTCGTCGCCGAGTTCGCCTTCGACGTCGCGATGCTCGCGGTCAACCTGTCCAGGATCGCCGAAGAGGTGATCATCTGGAACACCGCCGAATTCGGCTACGTCACCCTCGACGACGCCTGGGCGACCGGCAGCTCGATCATGCCGCAGAAGAAGAACCCGGACGTCGCCGAGCTGACCCGCGGCAAGGCCGGACGGCTCATCGGGAACCTGACCGGTCTGCTCGCGACGCTCAAGGCGCAGCCGCTCGCGTACAACCGGGACCTGCAGGAGGACAAGGAGCCGGTCTTCGACTCCGTCGAGCAGCTGGAACTGCTGTTCCCGGCCATCGCGGGCATGCTCGAGACGCTGACCTTCCACACCGACCGGCTCGCCGAACTGGCGCCCGCCGGGTTCACCCTCGCCACGGACATCGCTGAATGGCTGGTGCGCCAAGGGGTTCCGTTCCGTGTCGCGCACGAGGCGGCGGGGGAGAGCGTCCGAGTCGCCGAGGGCCGCGGCGTCGGCCTCGACGAACTGACCGACGAAGAGTTCGAGAAGATCAACCCGGCGCTGACGCCCGCCGTGCGCGAGGTGCTGACTGTCGAAGGCTCGGTGAGCTCGCGCAACGCCCGTGGCGGCACCGCTCCGGAGCGGGTCGCCGAGCAGCGGGACCGGCTGGTCGCGCGGGTCGCCGAACACCGCGCCTGGCTGAGCTAGACCCATCCCGCGTGAAGGCCCCCTTCCCTCGGCTGAGCCGAGGGAAGGGGGCCTTCACGCGCATCGCCAGCGCCGCTTCCGACATCCTCAGGACGTTCGGCCCCAGATACGCCACCCCGGTCTCGCCCAGTAGCGAGCCGATCCACGGATGGCGCAGGGAACACCGAACGCAGGTCGTGCGCGAACCGCGTCGTCTCCGCTCGCCACGGACCCGGCTCCGGGGCTACCGCTTCGCCGTCTTCCGGAGCTTCGCGCGCACTGCGCGGGTGGCGACCGGGCCGAGCCCTTCGAGGACGTCGGCCAGGACAGCCAGCTGTCCCAGCGCCCTCAGCGCGTGCTCGGCGCCTTCCGGATCGACCGACTCGAACAGTGTCAGGCCGAGGAAACCGGCGGAGACCGCGTGGGCCAGCCCCTCGGTCTCCGCCAGTTCGAGCACCGGTGAACCGGCGAGCACACGGTCGAGGGTCTGCCGGACCTCGTGGACCCATTTGTCCAGGGCCTGCCGCGTCGCCTCGGCCAGCCGCCCGCCGCCCTGCGCGCCGGCGAGGGCCTGAGCGAGGACCGCCATGTTCCCCTCGGCCCGTTCCTCCGCGTGGATGACGCGGCCCAGCTCCAGCAACTCGCCCAGCGTGCTCACTTCGGCGAACCGGTCACGGAAATGGGTGACGCGGCTTTCGGTCGCCGTCACGCAGGCTTGCGCGATCAACTCCTCGACACTGCCGAAGTGGTAGAAGATCAGCGCCTGATTGGTACCCGCCGCGGCCGCGACGGTCCTGGCCGAAACCGCGGTGATGCCGCTGGTGCGGATCGTCTCCAGCGCGCCGTCGATCAACCGCTGTTTCGTACCGGTCCCGTTCATCAGTCCAGGACTTTCTCACGCAGAGGCTTCACGGCACCGCTCACCCCCGTCCGCAGATCGACGAACCGAGCCTCGAACGCGCCGCGGTAGCCGAACAGCGGGCCGAACCGCCGGTTCATCACCTGGATCTCGATCCGGAACAGGCCGCTCTCGTCGTCGAACCACTCGTCGACCTCGGCCACACCGACGACGGATCGCGGCACCACGCACCGGAGCGGGCCTTCATGGAGCCGGAACTCTTCCGACCGGATGTGGAAGCCGCCGTCCGGCCGCACGGTCACGTCGAGATCGACGGCGAGGTGCTGATGCGTGCCCAGGTAGTCGACGATCTTCCCGCGCTCGGCGCTGTAGATCATCTGCGCGTCGAACCGGCGTCGCCGCTCCGGCAGTTCGAAAGTGCGGACGAACGACACCGTCTCCCTGCCGAGCGAGTCGACGTACGGGTAGTTCTCGATGGTGAAGGGGACGTTGCGGCCGCGCTCCGGGAACAGGATGTGCCTCGACGCGCCGAGCCGCAGGAACGGGGTGGCGAACGCGGCGCCGCGCCAGATCTCGTCCATCACGCCGATGCCGATCATCCCGACGCCGTTCTCCGTGCTCAGCGACAGTCGTTCGCGCATCCGGGGGTGCAGCGAAGCGAATTCGCCGCCCAGCGCTTCGCGGAAGATCATGCCTGCTCCAAGGTGTCGAGAATGCGGGGCGCGCTGCCGTCCTTGCCCGTGCGCGGGCTCCGTCGGCAGCGGCTCGCCGAGGGCGAGAGCAACGGGAGTCGTTCAGGCGGTGTGCCGGTCTCCAGCCACCAGCGGAGCCTGTCGAACGACCAGGCCGTCATCCAGCCGAAGACCGGCCGGAACAGGAGATCGGCGAACCTGCCGAGGACACCCCACCGGGTGGTGTAGTCGAAGCCGGTGACGAACCGGACGCCGTCGTCGACGGGGGAGTAGCGCCAGTACCCCGAGCCGGACTTGATGAGCGACAGCCGCTCCGTGGAGGCGAACCTCAGCGCGGACGTCCGGCCTCCGTCGGGCCGGGTGCTCTCGCCGGCGTGCGTTCCGGTGCCGTTGACGACGATCCCCAGGAACTTCGTCGTGTACCGGAACCGCCCGGGTGAACCCGCGACCGGTTCGATCCGCGCGAAGCGGAGATCCCAGCGTTCGTGCAGACGCGGGTCCTGCGTGTATTCCCACAGCGTGTCGAGGTCGGTGCGGATCACCGTTTCGACGTAAAGCGCTCTTCTGCTCATGGAGCCCCCTCCGGTTTGAGCGATCGCTCAAAGGCACTGTAGAGCATGGTTGAGCGATCGCTCAATGCCGAGTCCGGCCAGGGGCCGGTTAAGGTCGGTGCCGGGAGATCGCGGCGAAAAGGGGAGTGCGGAAACTTGGAGACCGGCAGGCAGTTCACCCGGCGCGATCTGGCGCTGGACCCGGTGGAGCTGTCCACGCTCCTGCTCGGATCGGTGATCGAAGCGACCGGTCCCGACGGCACGGTCGCCGTCCGGCTGGTCGAGGTCGAGGCCTATCGCGGACTCGACGACCCCGCGTCGCACTGCTACCGCGGCAAGACCCCGCGCAACGCGGTCATGTGGGGACCCGCGGGGCATCTGTACGTGTACTTCGTCTACGGCATGCACTTCTGCGCGAACGTCGTCGGCGCCGAAGACGGCCAGCCCGGCGCCGTACTGCTGCGCGCGGGTGAGGTGGTGTCGGGGGCCGACGTCGCCCGCGCGCGCCGGCCGTCGGCGCGGGGCAACGGCGAACTCGCCAAAGGACCGGCCATCCTCACCTCGGTGCTCGGCATCGACCGGGCCGAGAACGGCGTCGACCTGACCGACCCCGCTTCCCCCGTCCGCCTGTTCACCGGAGAACGCGTCCCCGAAACAGGCATCCGCACCGGGCCGCGCGTCGGCGTCGCCATGGCGATGGACACCCCATGGCGGTTCTGGGTCGACGGATCGCCCGCGGTCTCCACCTATCGCCGGGGCGGCAAGCGACGGGCGGCCGCCCCCGGCCGATAGTCGGTTGACCTGGTGCGGGAGGATCTACAGGCGTGAGCGAGCACATCCTTGACGAGCTGACCTGGCGCGGCCTGATCGCGCAATCCACCGACACCGACGCACTGCGGCGAGACCTCGACCAAGGACCCCTCACGCTCTATTGCGGATTCGACCCGACCGCGCCCAGCCTGCACGCCGGCAACCTGGTCCCGCTCCTGATGCTCTCGCGCTTCCAGCGAGCCGGGCACCGGCCGATCGTGCTGGCGGGCGTCGCCACCGGGATGATCGGCGACCCGCGCGACACCGGTGAGCGCACCCTCAACACGCTGGACACCGTCTCCGAATGGGCCGACCGGATCCGCGGTCAGCTGGAACGGTTCGTCGACTTCGACGACTCGCCGACCGGCGCGGTCATCGAGAACAACCTGAACTGGACCGGCAAGCAGACCGTGGTCGAGTTCCTGCGCGACGTCGGCAAGCACTTCCCGGTCAACACCATGCTGAACCGGGAGACGGTGAAGCGCCGCCTCGAGGCCGACGGCATGTCCTACACCGAGTTCAGCTACCTGCTGCTGCAGTCGCAGGACTACCTGCACCTGTACCGCGAGTACGGCTGCAAGCTGCAGATCGGCGGCTCGGACCAGTGGGGCAACCTCGTCGGCGGGGTCGACCTGATCCGCCGGACCGACGGCGGGCACACGCACGCGCTGACCGCGCCGCTGGTCACCGACACCGAGGGCCGCAAGTTCGGGAAGTCCACCGGCGGCGGCAGCGTCTGGCTCGACCCGGAGATGACCTCGCCGTACGCGTGGTTCCAGTACTTCGTGAACGTCGCCGACGCCGACGTCATCCGCTACCTGAGGATGTTCTCCTTCCTCGGGCAGGAGGAGATCGCGGCGCTCGCCGAGGACACCGAACAGCGCCCCCACCTGCGGTCCGCGCAGCGGAAGCTGGCGGAGGACTTCACCACCCTGGTGCACGGCGAGGAGGCGACCCGGCAGGTCATCGCCGCCAGCCAGGCACTGTTCGGCAGGGGAGAGCTGCGTGAGCTCGACTCGTCGACCCTCGACGCCGCCATGGCCGAGGTGCCGAACGGCAAGGTGGACCCGAACGGCGAGTCGACGATCGTCGACCTGCTGATCGCCGGAGGGCTCGTCGACAGCAAGGGCGCCGCGCGCCGCACCGTCAAGGAAGGCGGCGCGTACGTCAACAACACGAAGATCGCCGACGAGGCGTGGAAGCCGTCCCCGGAGGACGCTCTGCACGGCCGTTGGCTCGTCGTCCGCAAGGGCAAGCGCAACGTCGCCGGCGTGCGCGTCGGGGGCTGATCGCGGCCCCGGCCCGAAACAGGGGCCCTGACCTGCGGAAACGCAGTTAAGGTACCCCCCTGTTTCGGGCCTCTGGAGGCCATGTAAAGTTCTCCAAGTCGCCAGGGAAACCGGGTGGCCGCGGGACACGAACCAAGCTCTCACCTCAAGGTGATTGAGTGGGTGTCTCACCAAAAACTGCTAGGAATAACTGCTTCGGATAAGGCCGTGTAGCCACGGTGCGATCTGGGGTGTGTTGCTTGAGAACTCAACAGTGTGCTAGTGAACTAAGCCAGTAGAGCTTATGTATTGAAACCTCGTAAGAGGTTCCTTTGAGAGCATTACTTTTATGCCTCGATCAAATTTGACATTGTTGGAGAGTTTGATCCTGGCTCAGGACGAACGCTGGCGGCGTGCTTAACACATGCAAGTCGAACGATGAAGCCTTTCGGGGTGGATTAGTGGCGAACGGGTGAGTAACACGTGGGCAATCTGCCCTGTACTTTGGGATAAGCCTGGGAAACTGGGTCTAATACCGGATATGACAATTGGCCGCATGGTTGGTTGTGGAAAGCTCCGGCGGTACGGGATGAGCCCGCGGCCTATCAGCTTGTTGGTGGGGTAATGGCCTACCAAGGCGACGACGGGTAGCC
>NZ_BNAY01000010.1 GCF_014654365.1 Amycolatopsis oliviviridis | reverse complement strand
ATGGCTGGTTGGCCACGTTCGGAAGGGATAACCGCTGAAGGCATCTAAGCGGGAAGCCTGTTCCAAGATGAGGTATCCCACCCCATGTGGGTTAAGGCCCCCAACAGACCATTGGGTTGATAGGCCAGAAATGGAAGCACAGTAATGTGTTGTCGAGTTGACTGGTACTAATAGGCCGAGGACTTGCCCACAAAGATGTTACGCATCCACTCTACAGCTCTGAAACACCACACTGTTTGTGTGAAGCAAACGATGTGTGTTGTTTCGTAGTGTTTCGGTGGTTATAGCGTCAGGGAAACGCCCGGTCCCATTCCGAACCCGGAAGCTAAGCCTGACAGCGCCGATTGTACTGCAACCGAAGGGTTGTGGGAGAGTAGGACACCGCCGGACTAACTTCAGGACAGGGTCCTGACCAGGGTCGAGAACCCCTAACAGGTTCTCCCCGGTCAGGGCCCTGTCTCTTTTCATGTCCATGGACGGACTAGAATGGTCCGTTGGCTCACCCGACGGGTGGGCGCAAGTGTCGAAAACTTTTTCAATAGTGGCAGGAGGCCAGGTGTCCGAGTTCGGTCGACGTGACTCAGATGATGGCGCGTCCGGCCGGTCGGGTCGCCGGGACGACAGTCCCCGCGGAGGCCGGTCTGACGCGCAGCGAGGTGACCGGCGTGGTTCCGCCGGCGGCAGGCAGGACCGGGGCGGCCGCGACGGCGGCTACCAGGGCCGCCCGCGCCGTGACGACCGCGGTGCCCGCGGTTCCGGCAGTTACCCCGGCAAGCCCGCCCGCAGCGGCGAAGGCTCTCGTGACCAGCGGTCCGGCGGTCGCTTCGGCGGTCAGGGACGCGACGACAGCCGCCCGCGCTACAACGACGACCGGTCGGGCGGCCGCGACAGCCGGGACAACCGTGGCGGCGGTTACCGGTCCGACGACCGTCGTGACAGCCGCGACAACCGCGAGAGCAGGGGCGGCTACCGCTCGGACGATCGCCGGGACAACCGGGGCGGCGACCGCGGTGGCTACCGGTCCGACAGCCGCGACAATCGCGGTGGTGACCGCGGCGGTTATCGCTCCGACAACCGTGACAGCCGAGACAGCCGTGGTGGCGACCGCGGCGGGTACCGCTCCTCCGGAGACCGTCCCGAGCGTCGCTACGACAGCCGCTCCGACAGCCGCTCGGACAACCGTTCCGAGGGCCGGTACGAGAAGCGCTCCGACAGCCGCCCGGCCCGGTCCGGCTACGGCTCGGACCACCGCGGCCGGTCCGACGACCGCCCCTCCGGCAACCGCTACGAAGGACGCCCCCAGGGCAAGTCCTACGGCGACCGTGACAGCCGGGACAACCGTGGCGGCGGCGACCGGCGTCCGTCCTACCGCGACGATCGCGGCGGTTCCCGTTCCGGCGGCTACAACAGCGACCGCCGCGACGACAGGCGTGGTCCGTCCTCCGGTGACCGCCGCCCGAGCAGCGGTGGCTACGAGCGCAAGTCCTACGGCGACCGCGACAACCGCAGCGACCGTGACAACAGGGACAGCCGTCGCAGCGACTCCCGTGGCGGCGAAGGCCGGTTCGAGCGCAAGCGCGACGACCGTCCCCAGCGCGACCGCTCCGAGGGCCGCAAGGACTTCCGCTCCTCGCCGCGCACCGAGGACAAGCCGGTCGACGACGAGACCTTGGCGCGCGAGCTGCTCGAGGCCCCGGAGCTTCCCGAGGGCATCGAGTTCTCCGACCTCGACGAGGAGGTCCGCCGGGAACTCCGCACCCTGCCCAAGGCGCTCGCGGAGACCGTCGGCAAGCACCTAGTCGCGGCCGGTGGCCTCGTGGACGAAGACCCCGAAGCCGCCATGGAGCACGCCAAGTACGCGAAGGCCAAGGCGTCGCGGGTCCCGATCGTCCGTGAGGCGCTCGGCCTGGTCGCCTACCACGCGGGCAACTGGTCCGAGGCGCTGTCCGAGCTGCGGGCCGTCCGCCGGATGACCCGGACCGACGACCACATCGCGATCATCGCCGACGCGGAGCGCGCCATCGGCCGTCCCGAGCGGGCACTCGACCTCGCGAAGGAGGTCGACAAGGAGCGCCTGTCCAAGGCGACTCAGATCGAACTCGCGATCGTCGCGGCCGGCGCGCGGCGCGACCTCGGTCAGCTGGACGCCGCCGTCGTCTCCCTGCAGGGCGACGACCTCAAGGCGGAGAAGCGCGATCCGTGGAGCGCCCGGCTGTTCTACGCCTACGCCGACAACCTCGCCGCCGCCGACCGCAAGGACGAGGCGATCCGCTGGTTCCTGAACGCGGCAGAGGCCGACGAGGAGGACGAGACCGACGCCGCCGAGCGCGCCGCGGAGCTCACGAATGGCTGACGCTCTGTCGGCCGGGTACGACGCGGTCCTGTTCGACCTCGACGGCACGGTCTATCACGGCAGCAAGGTGGTCCCGGGCGCACCGGAAGCGCTCCGGGCGCTCCGGGACCACGGCACCGCCGTCCGCTGGGTGACGAACAACGCCTCCAAGGCGCCCGCGGAGGTCTCCGCCCACCTGGAGGCACTCGGACTCCCCGCGACCCCCGACGAGGTCCACACGAGCTCTCAGGCCGCCGCCGCCCTGCTGGGTGAGCGGCTGCCTCAGGGCGCCGTGGTCCTCGTCGTGGGCACGGAGTCCCTGGCCGCCCAGATCGAGTCAGTGGGACTGCGGACGGTCCGGGAAGCCGGTCCGGACGTGGCGGCCGTCGTGCAGGGACACTCCCCGGAGAACACCTGGGCCGCTCTCGCGGAGGCGTGTCTCGCCATCCGCGCGGGCGCGCTGTGGGTGGCGACCAATGTCGACGCGACCCTGCCGACCGAACGAGGCCTGTTACCGGGCAACGGGTCGATGGTGGCTGCTCTGCGCACCGCCACCGGCGTCGAACCGCTGGTGGCGGGCAAGCCGGCGCCGCTGCTGTTCACCACGGCGGCGCGGGACGCGGGTGCGGAACGCTCGCTCGTCGTGGGTGACCGGCTGGACACCGACATCGAAGGAGCGGTCGCGGCCGGGATCGACGCGCTCTGCGTCCTCACCGGTGTGGCCGACGCCGCGTCCTTGATCAAGGCGAGGCCCGAGGAGCGTCCCCGCTACCTCGCGGCCGACCTGTCCGGGCTGAGCAGCCGGGCGGAGCTGCTCGAAATCGGGCCCAAGGACGGCTGGCGGGTCACCGCGCAGAGTGATGTGCTCGAAGCCGACGGTGAAGGCGACTCCCTGGACCTGTTGCGCGCGTTGTGCGCGGTGGCCTGGGAGTCCGGGACCACCGAGGTCCGCGGTGTGGGCGACACCGCCCGCGCCGCGCTCGGCGAGCTGCGCCTCGCCTGACCAGCGCTGCTAACTTGGTGGGGTGCAAGACCACTTCCACCCCGTTCCGCGACCCCCGGTTCCCGGCCCGCCGCCGGTGCCGGGGCCGCCGCCTGACCAGTTCGCGCAGCAGGACACGGATCCCCGCGCCGGGATCGACGAAGCCGTGGCGGGTCTCGACGACCTCGCCGCGCTTCCGCTCTCGGAGCACGTCGACCGTTTCGAAGCCGTGCACACCGAACTGACGGTGGCGCTGTCCACCATCGACAAGGTCTGACCGCGTGCCCAAACGCGCCCGCCTGGACGCGGAGCTCGTCCGGCGGGGTCTCGCCCGCTCCCGCGAGCAGGCGTCCGCGCTGATCGCCGAGGGCAAGGTCACCGTGCGCGGGATGGTGGCCACCAAACCCGCGACGGGGGTCGAGTCCGGCGCGCCGATCGTGGTGCGTGACAGCGACGATCCCGGCTGGGCCTCCCGCGGCGCGCACAAACTGCTCGGTGCGCTCGAAGCCTTCACCCCGCAAGGACTTTCCACCGAGGGAAAGCGCTGCCTCGACGCGGGCGCCTCGACCGGTGGCTTCACCGATGTCCTGCTGCGCAACGGCGCCGCCACGGTGATCGCCGCCGACGTCGGCCGCGGCCTGCTGGACTGGCGCCTGCGCACCGACGACCGCGTGGTCGTCCTCGACAAGACGAACGTCCGCAACCTGACCCCGGAGGACCTCGGCGGCCAGGTCGACCTCGTGGTCGGCGATCTCTCGTTCATCTCGCTCAAACTCGTGCTGCCCGCGCTGGCCGCCTGCGCGCGGGAAGGCGCCGACCTGGTGCCGATGGTGAAACCGCAGTTCGAGGTGGGCAAGGACCGGCTCGGCAGCGGCGGCGTCGTCCGCGACCCGGAGCTGCGGGCCGAATCGGTGCTGGGCGTGCTCGCCGAGGCCGAGAAGCTGGACCTGCGCCTGCGCGGCGTCGTGGCGAGCCCGCTTCCCGGGCCGTCCGGGAACGTCGAATACTTCGTCTGGCTTACCCGCGGGACGGGGGAGACCCTCGGCACCGACGCCGAGCGGCTCGTCCGGACCGCAGTCCTGGAGGGACCCCCATGAGCGATCGCGAGGTGCTGCTGGTCGTGCACCCGGACCGGGACGCGACCCGGGACGCGGCACGCGAGGTGTCGGCCCGGTTCGCCAAGGCCGGGGTGCGGTTGCGGGTGCTCGACGAGGACGTCCGGGAGATGCTGGAGGCGGACGGCGGGATCGGCGCGCCCTGCACGGTCATGGCGCCGGAGCAGGACCCGGCCGCCGGCACCGAGCTGGTGTTCGTGCTCGGCGGCGACGGCACGCTGCTCCGGGCCGCGGAACTGGCCAGGCCGAACGGCGTCCCGGTCCTCGGCGTGAACCTGGGCCGGGTCGGCTTCCTCGCCGAGGCCGATTCGGACAAGCTCGCCGACACCGTCCAGCGCGCTGTGGACGGTGATTACCAGGTCGAAGAGCGGATGACCGTCGACGTCGTGGTCAGTGTCGACGGCGAGGAGACCGTCAGGACGTGGGCGCTCAACGAGGCCAGCGTCGAGAAGAGCTCGCGTGAGCGCGTGCTGGACGCGCTGATCGAGGTCGACGGCAGGCCCGTGTCGTCCTTCGGCTGCGACGGCGTCCTATGCGCCACCCCGACCGGTTCGACGGCGTACGCGTTCTCCGCGGGCGGGCCGATCATCTGGCCGGACGTCCAGGCGCTGCTGGTGGTCCCGAGCAACGCGCACGCGATGTTCTCCCGGCCGCTGGTCGTCTCGCGCGACTCGGAGATCACCGTCGCCATCGATCCGGACGGTTCGCCCGCCGTCCTGACCTGCGACGGATCGCGGACCTTCGATCTTCCCGCCGGAGCGGCCGTGCGGGTCACCTGCGGCCGGGTGCCGGTGCGCCTGATCCGGTTGTGGGAAGGCCCGTTCACCGACCGGCTGGTGCACAAGTTCTCGTTGCCGATCAAGGGCTGGCGGGAGCGACACGCCCGCTGACGGATGTCATGAAAGGGCCGTTCAGGACAATTTCTGTCTTGAACGGCCCTTTCATGACGTGCCGGGTGCGGGAATGGTCGGGGTGGGCCGCTACGGTGGGCGTCGTGCTGGCCGAGATGCGCATCCAGGGCCTCGGAGTCATCGAGGACGCCCTGCTGGAACTGCACGCGGGCTTCACCGTGGTCACCGGTGAGACGGGTGCGGGCAAGACGATGGTCGTCAGCGGGTTGCACCTGCTCTCCGGCGGCCGAGCCGAAGTGTCCAAGGTGCGGACGGGAATGCTGAAGGCCTTCGTGGAAGGCCGGTTCGAGCTGGGCGGCGCCGAGGGCGCCACCCGGATCGTCACCGACGCCGGGGCGGAGGTCGACGAGGACGGCAGCGTCATCGCGCTGCGCGCGGTCTCGGTCGACGGCCGGTCCCGCGCCCACCTCGGTGGCCGTTCGGTGCCGGTCGGCGTGCTCGCCGACCTGTCCGAGCAGCTGATCGCGGTCCACGGGCAGAACGATCAGCTGCGGCTGCTGCGGCCCGCCGAGCAGCGCGCGGTGATCGACCGGTTCGCCGGCGAGGCCGTCACCGAACCGCTCGAGCTGTACCGCGCGGTGCGGGACGAATGGCTCGCCGTCGTCGCCGAACTGACCGAGCGCTCCACCCGCTCCCGTGAGATGGCCCAGCAGGCGGACCTGCTGCGTCACGGGCTCACCGAGATCGACGCCGTCGCGCCCGAACCCGGCGAGGACACCGAGCTCACCGAGCAGATCAAGCGGCTCGCCGCGGTCGACGAACTGCGCGCCGCCGCGAGCGCCGCGCAGGCCGCCGTCTCGGGTTCGCCCGACGGCGATCCGGACGCCCCCGGCGCGGTCGGGCTGATCGGCGAGGCCACGCGGCAGCTTTCCGGTTCCGAGGACGCCGTGCTGCGTGAACTCGGGCCCCGGCTGGACGAGGCCTCGGTGCTGCTGTCCGAAGTGGGCGCCGAGCTGGGCAGCTACCTCGAAACGCTCGACGCCGACCCGGCGCTGCTGGAGAAGGTGCTCGCGCGGCAGGCCGACCTGAAACGGCTCACGCGCAAGTACGCGGCCGATGTGGACGGTGTGCTCGCGTGGGCCGACGACGCCCGCCGCCGGATGTCCACGATGGACACCTCGGAGGAAGCGCTGGCCGAACTGGCCAAGCGCCGCGACGAACTCGCCGTCACCCTCGCCGGACACGCCCTCCGCCTGTCGGAGGCGCGGATCGAGGCCGCCGCCGAACTGGCCGAGGCGATCACCGCCGAGATGTCCGGGCTCGCCATGGGGCAGGCGGAGATCGAGATCACCGTCGAGCGCCGCACCGTGGACGAGAGCGACGCGCACGCGGTGAAGGTCGAAGGCAGGCTCGTGCACGCCGGCCCCGACGGGGTCGACGACGTCGAACTGCTGCTGCGGGCGCACAACGGCGCCCCGCCGCTCCCGGTGCACAAGGCCGCTTCCGGCGGTGAGCTTTCCCGCGTGATGCTGGCGATCGAGGTCGTCCTCGCGCACGCGGACACCGTGCAGACACTGGTGTTCGACGAGGTCGACGCCGGGGTCGGCGGCCGCGCCGCGGTCGAGATCGGCAGGCGGCTCGCGCGGCTGGCGCGCAGCCACCAGGTCCTGGTGGTCACGCACCTGCCGCAGGTGGCCGCGTTCGCCGATCAGCATCTGGTGGTGGACAAGGGCACCAGCGGCGGGGTGACCCGCAGCGGCGTGCGCGTGCTCAAGCAATCGGAGCGTGTCGTCGAACTCGCCCGGATGCTCGCCGGAATGGAAAGCACCGAGACCGGCCGCGCGCACGCGGAGGAATTGCTCGCCGTCGCCGAGGCCGACAAGAGCGTGCCGGACAAGCCCAAGACCCGTCGCGGCGGAAAGCGAAAGAAGTCGAAGTAGCACCGGACACGACCGTGTGACCCGATCCGGTGTGGGTTAATCGGCGTGTTCGCTTCGGCGTGGCGGACGCAGAAGGCCGCGCGGATTTGTCACTATCGGTCGCATGAAGCTCACCGGCTTGCTCACGCGTAACCAAGAGACCCTCCCCGGGATCATGGGCGTCGCCAGGGTCGACAGGCGCACGCGTGAGCTGCTCCGCCGGCTGAGCCCCGGTGACATCGTCGTCCTCGACCAGCTGGATCTCGACCGTTCGACGGCCGATGCCTTGGTGGAGGCCGAAGTCGCCGCGGTGGTGAACGCTTCGCCGTCGATCTCCGGCCGGTTCCCCAACCTGGGCCCGGAGATCCTGCTCGAAGCGGGTATCCCGCTGGTCGATTCGGTCGGCGGCGAACTGCTGCGCAAGGTGAAGGACGGCACGAAACTCCGCGTGCACGAGGGCGTCGTCTACATCGGTGAGCGGCAGATCGGCTCGGGGATCCAGCAGACGCGCGAGAGCGTCGCGGACCAGATGATCGAAGCCAAGGCCGGGATGTCCACCCAGCTGGAGGCGTTCTCCGCGAACACGATCGAATTCCTGCGCCGGGAACGCAGCCTCATCCTCGACGGCGTCGGCGTCCCGGAGATCCGGGTCCCGCTGCGGGACCGGCACGCGCTCGTGGTCGCGGGTGGCAACGGGCACGCCGAAGACCTCAAGAAGCTGAAGAAGTACATCTCCGAGCACCGGCCGGTGCTGATCGGCGTCGACGCCGGGGCCGACACCCTGCGCGCGCAGGGCTACCAGCCGGACGTCATCGTCGGCGACCCGCACGGGATCGGCGCGGAAACGCTGCGCAGCGGCGGCGAGGTCGTGGTCCCGGCGCAGCCGGACGGGCACGCGCCCGGTGTCGAGCGCATCCAGGACCTCGGGATCGGCGCGGTCACCTTCCCCGCGACGGGCAACGCCGAGGACCTGGCGCTGCTGCTGGCCGACGCCCACGAGGCGAGCCTGGTGGTCACCGTCGGTTTCCAGGCGACGCTGCGGGAATTCCTCGACCACGGCCGGTCCGGGTCGAACCCGTCGACGTTCCTCACCAGGCTCAAGCTCGGCACGAAACTGGTCGACGGCAAGGCCGTCGCGACGCTGCACCGCAGCCGGGTGTCCATCGGCGCCGTCGTCCTGCTGGTGGTGGCGACCCTGGTGGCCGTCGCGGCCGCGCTGCTGGTCTCCGACGTGGGTTCGGTCTATCTCGACTGGATCCGCGAGACCTGGAACTCGTTCATCGCCTGGGGCAAGGGACTTTTCAAGTGATTTCACTGCGGTACCACATCGTTTCCATCGCCGCCTGCTTCCTGGCGCTCGCGCTCGGGGTGGTGCTTGGGTCCACGGCGCTGAACGGTTCGCTGCTCTCGGGTCTCGCCAGCCAGAAGGAGGATCTGGGCTCCCAGGTCGCGGATCTGGAGGCGCAGCGTAATTCCCTCAACGCCAGGCTCAGCGACGCGGACGCGTTCGCCGGCGCGATGGGGCCGAAGGTCGTCGCCGGTCAGCTGGACAAGCGTTCCGTGGTGCTGGTGACGACAGAGGACGCGAAGCCCGCGGACCGCGACGCGCTCAAGCAGCTCGTCGGGCAGGCGGGCGCCGCCGTCACCGGCGAGATCCAGCTGACCGAGGCGTTCTCCGATCCGATGCGGTCCGATCAGCTGCGTGACGTCGTGACGCGTCTGCAGCCCGCAGGCGTCCAGTTCCCGACCGCGGGCGACCCGGGCACCCTCGCCGGTGCCCTGCTCGGTTCGGTGGCGTTGCTGAACAAGGACAACGCGCAGCCGCAGTCCACGCCGGTGGAACTGGCGGCCGCGCTCGGCGGGCTCACCGACGGCGGTTTCCTCAAGACCGGCGGGGACGTGAAGCCCGCGCAGCTCGCGATCGTGCTCACCGGTTCGAAGTACACCGGCGACGGCGCCGGTGACCGCGCCTCGACCGTCGCGCGCTTCGCCGCGCAGCTCGACCGTTCCGGCGCGGGTACCGTCCTGGCGGGGGACGCGGGATCCGCCGACGGCACGGGCGCGATCGGCGTCGTCCGCGCCGACACCTCGTCGACCTCGATTCTGTCCACTGTGGACAACGCGGAGACCGCGGCGGGCCGGGTCACCACGATCATGGCGCTGCGTGAGCAGCTCGAGGGCGGCGCGGGGCGCTACGGCATCGCGGGCAACGCCCAGGCTCCCGCCCCCGGAATCGCCGCCGCCGGCAACTGACCCCCTTTCGCATTTCGTCCTCTGGATGCGGTACTTGCGTGTGCAAGGACCGCATCCAGAGGACTAATTGCGTGGGTGGGGCGTGGGCCAGGTGCGGGTTTTCGGGAGCGGGCGGGCGTAGGAACCGGCCCGGCTGGTCTTGAGGCCGAGGGCCACCAGGGATTCGGCCAGCCGGACCGCCGCGGCGACGCCGTCGATCACCGGGATGTCGAGCATCGCGGAGATCCGCCGGTCCAGTCCGGTCATCCCGGCGCAGCCGAGGACGAGGACCTCCGCACCCGCGTCCCTGGCCCGGCGTCCGGCGGTCAGGAGCGCCGATTCCGTCCGACGTTCGTCGGTCAGTTCGAGGACGCCGAGCCCGGCACCGAGGACGCCGACACAGTTCCGCGCGACGCCGGACGCGTGCAGGCTGTCTTCGATCAGCCCGCAGGTTCTGTCCAATGTGGTCACGACGCCGTAGCGTCTTCCCAGCAGACAGGCCAGATGTGCGGCCGCCTCGGTGATGTCGACGACGGGGACGTCGAGCAGTTCCCTGGCGCCTTCCCGTCCGTGCTCGCCGAAACCGGCCATCACGAGCGCGTCGAACGGTTCGTCCAGCCCGTTGAGGAGGTCGAGGACGGCCGCGGCGCTCAGGAAGCTGTCCAGCCAGCCTTCCGCGGATTCCGGGCCCCACGACGGCGTTCTGGCCAGGATTTCGGTGCCGGGGCTCGCCGCGGCACGGGCGCCCGCCTCGATCTCCTTGGTCATCGCCTCGGTGGTGTTGCAGTTGGTGACCAGGATCCGCATCACGCGACCCGCTGCTTCCGGGAAACGGCGAAGTACAGCGCGGCCGCGGAAGCGGTGCCGATGAACCACGAGTACGGCGCGGCGGGGGCGAAGAGCGGCACGAGGGCGATGACCGCGGACAACGCCGCCGTCGGCAGGAACGTGACCATCGCCCGCGGGTTGAACCCGCGTTTGTAGTGGTACGGCGAATCGGGCCCGGCCACGAACAGCTTGCCGACGTCGATCCGGCCGCGCTTCACCAGGTAGTAGTCCACGATCATGATGCCGAACAGCGGACCGAGGAAGGCGCCGAGGCCGCCGAGGAAGTAGTTGACCACCGCGGGGGAGGAGTACAGCTTCCACGGCAGCACGCACAGCGCCGCGACCGCGCTGATCATCCCGCCGATGGTGAAGGTGATCCGTTTCGGCCAGATGTTGGCCAGGTCGTAGGCGGGGGAGACGAAGTTCGCGACGATGTTCACGCCCATGGTGGCGATCGCGAAGGTCAGCGCGCCGATGATCAGCACCGGCGTGTTGTCGATGCGGGCCAGCAGTTCGGCCGGGTCGGTGATGGCGTCGCCGAACACCTGCAGGCTGCCGGCGGTGACGAGCACGGACAGCAGGGCGAACGCCGTCGAGTTGATCGGCAGGCCCCAGAAGTTGCCGCGCCGCACCGTTTTCTGGTTCGGGGCGAACCGGGAGAAATCGCAGAAGTTGAGCATCAGGGTGCCGTAGATCGACAGGATCAGGCCCACCGCGCCGAACCACTGCCGTACTTGCTCCCCTGTGGACAGTGCCTTCGGGTTGCTGGTCAAGGAGATGTTCCAGTCGGCGGCGGCCAGTACCCACACCGCGAGCGCGATCATCACGACCCAGATGCCAGGACCGCACCAGTCCTGGAACTTGCGCACCGCCTCCATGCCGCGGGTGAGCACCAGCGCCTGCGCGAGCCACAGCGCGATGAAGCAGATCCAGCCGAGGGCGTGCAGGCCGAGGAAACCCACCTCCGTCAACGGTTTCAGCCCGGGATCGATCGCGAGTACGAGGAGCGTGATGGCCACGGAGGCGAGGTAGGTCTGGATGCCGTACCAGAAGATCGCGATGATCGCGCGGATCAGCGCGGGCAGGTTCGCGCCGAAGGTGCCGAAACTGATGCGGGCGACAACGGGGAAGGGGACGCCGGTCTTCTGCCCGATGCGGCCCATCAGGTTCATGCCGAAGTAGATGAGTACGAAGCCGGTCAGCAGCGCGGTGAACACCTGCCAGGCCGAGAGGCCGAGCACGAACAGGCCCGCCGCGAACGTGTAGTTGCCGAGGTTGTGCACGTCCGACATCCACAGCGCGAAGATGTCGTAGACCTTCCAGCGGCGTTCCTTCGCCGGGGCGAGATCCTCGTTCCAAAGCCGGGGATCTGGCTGGTCAGCGGCGGATGTTCGGGTCCGGGCGGCTGGGGCGGCGGTCATGCGGGCCTCCGATCGACGGGGAACTCCGGCCGATTTGGTATCCCAAAATTTGGCATCCCAAATATCACCCCGCGGTGGCCCGCCGTCAAGGTTTCTGCCGATAAACTCGGGTTACGGGCTGTTACGGCAGTGTTGAGAGAGGGGGGCGAGTGGCCGAGGAAGGACCGCGGCAGCCGCTGGCCGCGACCCGGCAGCGGGTCCGGGACGAGCTGCGCGAACGGATCCTCACCGGACGGCTGAAGCCGGGGGACCGGCTGGTCGAACGCGAGCTCGCCGAGGATCTCGGCGTCTCGCGGGTCCCGGTGCGCGAGGCCATCCGCAGCCTGGAGGCGGAAGGATTCCTCGCCGTCCAGTCACCCCGGCGCATCGTCGTGCGCCGGCTGGCCAAGGCCGACGTCGAGGAGCTGTTCGACGTCCGGGAAGCGCTCGAAGGGCTCGCCGCCGGGCTGGCCGCCGAACGGGCGGGCAAAGCGGAACTCCGCGCGCTCGAACGCCTTCTCTCCGACGCCGCTCGCGCCACCGAAAGCGGCGACCCGGCCCGCATCACCTCGCTCAACACCCGCTTCCACGACCAGATCGTCGCGCTGGCGGGCAACGGCCTGCTGCACGAGATCCTCCGTCCGCTCGAAGGCAGGCTGCGCTGGCTCACCAGCCAGAACGAGCACTGGGGCGAACTGCTCGACGAGCACCGCCGTCTCTATGACGCGATCGCTTCGGGCGACGCGGACCGCGCGCGGGCCCACGCCGTCGAGCATGTGCGGGTCAACCGGCAGGTCACCCTGAAGACGCTGTTCCCCGAGGACGACGGAGAACGCTCCGCGGGCTGAAGCGGACATGTCAGACTTCCGGCATGATCACCGACGAACAACGGGCCGCCCGCACCGCGCGGGCGGTGGCCGCCGCGGTCTCCGCGGGCCGTGACCTCGGCATCGCCGTCACCGAACCCGAGGTCCTGTACGACGTCTTCTCCGTCATCGTGCGGCTGGCGCCCTCGCCGGTCGTCGTGCGCGTGCCGACCGTGCTGCCGCGCACGACCACGCCGGAGGCGCAACTGACCGACCAGCGGCGCGAGCTCGCCGTCGCCGCCTGGCTCGGCGAGAAGGGGCTCCCGGTCGTCAAACCGAGCCCGCTGGTCCCGGCGGAACCCGTGCGGCGCGACGGGTTCTCCATGACGTTCTGGGAACTCGTCGAGTTCGTCGAGGACGCGAACCTGGCCGTGGGGTACACGGCGAAGCTCGTCGCGAAGCTGCACGCCGCGCTCCGCGACTATCCAGGCGAGCTGGCGTTCCTGAACGGCCTCGACCCGTTCATCCCCGACGGTCTCGCCCAGCTCGAAGGCCGGCCGGACCTGCTCGACCCCGCCGACCTCGACCGCGCCCGCCGCGAATGGGAGACACTCCGGCCGCTGCTGGAATCGGAGGAGGCGTTCGCGAAGGCGTTCCCCGGCGTCACCGTGCAGCCGATCCACGGCGACTCGCCGGGCTACAACCTGATCGTCACCACCGAAGGCGATCTCTACTCCGACTTCGAGCTGGTCAAGCGTGGTCCGATCGAAAGTGACCTCGCCTTCAACGGCCCCGAAGGCATCGAGGCCTACAACGCCGCCGCCGAGGAACTGGGCCTGCGCGAGGTCGACGAAACCGTGCTGAAGACGATCGAGGCCGCGGGACGGCTGCAGATGGTCGCCTGCCTCTCGATGGCGCCCGAACTGCCGATGCTGGTGGAAGGCATGAAACCGATGATCGATCTGTGGCGCGCTTCGCCGTTCGAAGGTTAGCCGAGCATCGAGGTCCAGGCTTCGGCGAATCCGGGGAAGGTCTTCCCGACCGTCCCCGGGTTCTCCACCTCGACGCCTTCGACGCGTAGCCCCAGGACGGCCGCCGCCATCACCAGGCGGTGGTCGTCGTAGGTGCGGAACTTCCCGCCGTGCAGCGGCGCCGGAGTGATGCGGAGCCCGTCCTCGGTCTCGCGGACGTCGGCGCCGAGTGACGAGAGTTCGGTGGCCAGCGCGGTCAGGCGATCGGTCTCGTGGCCGCGCAGATGCGCCACCCCGGAGATGATCGACGGTCCCTCGGCGAAGCACAGCAGCGCCGCGATCACCGGGGTCAGTTCGCCGACGTCGTGCAGATCCAGTTCGACGCCGGGGATCGTGCCGCTTCCGGTGACCGTCAGGCCGCCCGCGTCGAGTTCGGCCGTCGCGCCGAGGACGGGCATCAGGCTGCGAAGCCAGTCGCCGGGCTGGGTCGTGCGCTGCGGCCAGCCCGCGATCCGTACCGTGCCGCCGGTCGCGACCGCGGCGGCGACGAACGGCGCCGCCGTCGAGAGATCCGGCTCGACGATGTACTCGGGGCAGGAAAGCCTTGTCGGGGCGACGTGGAACTCGGCGCCCTCGCGGTCCACAGTGGCCCCGAAGCGGCGGAGCATCTCCGCGGTCATCGCGATATGCGGTTCGCTCGGCACCGCGCCGCCGACCAGGCGCACGGTGACGCCCTGCTGGAACGACGGTCCCGCGAGCAGCAGCGCGGACAGGAACTGGCTCGACGCCGAGGAATCGAGGTCGACCTTGCCACCCCGCAGGCCGCCTTCGCCGTGGACGGTGAACGGCGGCGCCTCGCGACGGTCGTCGTCGATGCGGGCACCGAGGCCGCGCAACGCCTTCAGCAGCGGTCCGATGGGGCGGCGGCGGATGGCCTCGTCGCCGTCGAACAGCGCCGGGCCGGTGCCCAGCGCGGCGAGGGCGGGAGTGAACCGGGCGACCGTGCCCGCGTTGCCGAGCTCGACCCGGACGGTTTCCTCGGGGTGGACGCGGCCGGGGCCGAGCGGGTGCACTAGGTAGCCGCCGATACTGCCCTGCGAATGGGCGCCGAGGGCGTAGATGGCGCCGAGCATCAGTCGCGCGTCCCGGGAGTCGAGCGGGGTTCGCACCCGCGTCGGCGCGCTGGCGAGCGCGGCGAGGACGTAGGCCCGGTTGGTGATCGACTTCGAACCGGGGACGCGGATGTCGGCGTCCAGCGGGCCTTCCGCGACGGGTGCGGTCCAGGTGTCGTGCGCGTCTGTCACCTCGCGAGGGTAGCGGTTTTCCACTCCATCGGACGCTTGCGGCGTGGCCGGTGAGCGCTTCGGCGGGCGTGCGATAAGGTGGAAGCCCGTGGGACTTCAGTCGCGGGCTACCAAGTATGTCTTTGTCACCGGAGGCGTTGCCTCCTCTCTGGGTAAGGGACTCACGGCTTCCAGCCTGGGTCAGCTCCTTACCGCACGTGGGCTCCGGGTCACGATGCAGAAGCTGGATCCGTACCTCAACGTCGATCCGGGCACCATGAACCCGTTCCAGCACGGTGAGGTGTTCGTCACGGACGACGGCGCCGAAACCGATCTGGACATCGGGCACTACGAGCGTTTCCTCGACCGGGCTCTCGACGGCAAGGCCAACGTCACCACCGGGCAGGTGTACTCCGAGGTGATCGCCAAGGAGCGCCGCGGTGAGTACCTCGGCGACACCGTGCAGGTCATCCCGCACATCACCGACGAGATCAAGGCCAGGATCACCGCCGCGGCGGGCGAGGACGAGGACGGGAACAGCCCGGACGTCGTGATCACCGAGGTCGGCGGCACGGTCGGCGACATCGAGTCGCTGCCGTTCCTGGAGGCCTGCCGTCAGGTCCGCCACGACGTCGGCCGCGACCAGTGCTTTTTCCTCCACGTCTCGCTGGTCCCGTACCTCGCCCCGTCGGGCGAGCTGAAGACCAAGCCGACCCAGCACTCGGTCGCCGCGCTGCGCAACATCGGCATCCAGCCCGACGCGCTCGTCTGCCGCGCCGACCGGGAGCTGCCGGAGGACCTCAAGCGCAAGATCGGCCTGATGTGCGACGTCGACACCGAGGCCGTCATCGCCTGCCCCGACGCTCCGTCGATCTACGACATCCCGAAGGTGCTGCACCGTGAGGCGCTCGACGCCTACGTGGTGCGCCGTCTCGGGCTGCCGTTCCGCGACGTCGACTGGACCGTGTGGGGCGACCTGCTCGACCGCGTGCACAACCCGTCGGAGACGGTGCGGGTCGCGCTCGTCGGCAAGTACATCGACCTGCCGGACGCGTACCTGTCGGTGACCGAGGCGCTGCGCGCGGGCGGGTTCGCCCACCGTGCCAAGGTCCAGATCTCGTGGGTCCCCTCGGATTCCTGTGAGACCCCGGCCGGTGCTGCCGCCGCGCTGTCCGATGTGGACGGTGTGCTGGTGCCCGGCGGATTCGGTGTCCGCGGCATCGAGGGAAAGGTCGGCGCCATCGCCTACGCCCGGACGCACGGGCTGCCGCTGCTGGGCCTGTGCCTCGGCCTGCAGTGCATGGTGATCGACGCGGCGCGGAACCTGGCTGGCATCAAGGACGCGAACTCGGCCGAGTTCGAGGACGGCCCGAACCCGGTCATCTCCACGATGGCCGACCAGCGTGACGTCGTCGCGGGTGAGCGCGACATGGGCGGCACGATGCGGCTCGGCGCCTACATCGCGAAGCTCAAGCCGGGCTCGCAGGTCGCGAAGGCGTACGGCAGCACCGAGGTCTCCGAGCGGCACCGTCACCGCTACGAGGTCAACAACGCCTACCGCAAGCGCCTTTCCGACGCCGGTCTGGTGTTCTCGGGCACCTCGCCCGACGACCACCTGGTCGAGTTCGTCGAGCTGCCCGCCGACAAGCACCCGTTCTTCGTCGGCACCCAGGCACATCCGGAGCTCAAGAGCCGCCCGACCCGTCCGCACCCGCTGTTCAGCGCGTTCGTGAAGGCCGTCGTGGACCGCAAGGTCGCCGAGCGGCTGCCGGTCGAGCTGCCCGAGGCGGCTCAGACGGGAGCCCGGTGACCGAGCCCGGTAAGCACGAGTTCACCGTCGCGTCCACAAGGGACGTCCACATCGGACGCGTCGTGGGGCTGCGGGTCGACGAGGTCGTGATGCCCGGCGGCGGGACCGCCCGCCGCGAGGTCGTCGAGCACCTCGGCGCGGTCGCCGTCGTCGCGCTGGACGCGGACGGCGCGGTGACGCTGATCCACCAGTACCGCCATCCGGTCGGCCGGCGGCTGTGGGAACTGCCCGCCGGGCTGATCGACAAGGCGGGGGAGGACCCCGTCGGCGCGGCCGAACGCGAGCTGGTCGAGGAGGTCGGGCTCAGGGCGGAGCGATGGGAGACCCTGGTCGACGTCGCGGCGTCGCCCGGCTTCACCGACGAGGTCGTCCGTGTCTATCTCGCCCGAGAACTGTCCGAAGTGGACAGGGAGGTCCTCGGCGAGGAGGAGGCAGACCTCGTCATGCGGAAGTTCCCGCTCGACGAGGCGGTCCGGATGGCGCTGGCGGGTGAGCTGGTGAACGGGGCGACCGTCGGCGGCGTGCTGGCCGCGCACGCGGTGCTTTCGGGGGCGGCTTCGTCGCGGCCCGCGGACGCTCCTTGGGAGACCCGGCCGACGAAGTTCGCTTCGCGCGGTCTCTGACGCCCTTCGCGCGTGACATGAAAGGCCCCTTCATTGCAAATTTCGCAATGAAGGGGCCTTTCATGTCAGTTCCGGGGCGGTCAGTCGCGGAGACGGCGACCTTGGGCATCGGTGCCACCGTTCGCCAGCAGCACGATCCCGTCGACGATCGGCCAGACCACCCCGATGCCGCAGGTGAACACCACGACCGCCAGCTGGCCGAGCGCGATCCCGACATGGCCGGTGTAGAAGCGCCCGATCCCGAACGGCAGCACGATCTGGAGCACCCCGGCGGCGACCTTCGACTTCGGCGAGTACGGCAGGATCGCGGCAGGCTGCTGGTAGACGGGCACGAACGGCGGCGGCTCGAACGGTGGCTGCTCGAACCGCGGCGGCGGCGCTAGGTACACGGGATGCGGCGCAGGCAGGTCCTGGAACAGCGGCCGGAGTTCGCCGAGCGTCACGGCCTCGTACGCGGCGAGGACACGGCCCTCGTATTCGTCCGGGGTGATCCTCCCCTGGCTGTAGTGGTCGGCGAGCAGGCGCGCCGCTTCTTCGCGCTCGGCGGTGCCGACGCGCATCTCCTCCGGGTCCGGTGCCTGGGACATGCTCACAAGGTAGCCGGTTTCACCCCCGCGACGCGGTACGCGCGCTTGCCACCGAGAAGTTCCCGGTGGGCTCTAGAGTGTCCGTGTGTCACGGGCTGGCGGTGCCGGAGTCGCCCAGGTGGTCGCCGCTTACCTCGACCATCTGGTGGTCGAGCGCGGAACCGCGAGGAACACCCTCGACAGCTACTCCCGCGATCTGCGCCGGTACACCGCGTACCTCGGCGGCGCGGACGTCGAACGCTTCACCGACGTCACCTCGGCGCACATCACCTCGTTCGGCGCCGCGCTGCGCGAAGGCGATGAGGAACATCAGCCGCTGGCCGCGTCCTCGGCGGCCCGTGCGCTGGTCGCGGTCCGGGGACTGCACAAGTTCGCGCACGCCGACGGCATCACCGAGAACGACCCGGCCCGCGAGGTCCGCCCGCCCGCGGCGGCCAAACGGCTGCCCAAGGCGCTGCCGGTCGCCGACGTGCTGAAACTGCTGGAAACCCCGCCGCCCGAGGGTGAACGGCCGCTGCGGGACCGGGCGCTGCTGGAACTGCTCTACTCCACCGGCGCGCGGATCTCCGAGGCCGTCGGACTCGACGTCGACGACATCGACGACGCCGAGCGGACCGTCCTGCTCGACGGCAAGGGCGGCAAACAGCGCATCGTGCCGATCGGCCGTCCCGCGCTCGAAGCGGTGCACGCGTACCTCGTCCGCGCGCGGCCGGCGCTCGCCGTCCACGGCCGAGGCACCCCGGCGATGTTCCTGAACGCCCGCGGCTCCCGGCTTTCCCGGCAGAGCGCGTGGCAGGTCCTCAAGGACACCGCGGAATCCGCGGGCATCACGGCGGGCGTCTCCCCGCATACGTTGCGCCATTCCTTCGCGACGCATCTTCTCGAAGGCGGCGCCGACGTCCGCGTCGTCCAGGAACTGCTCGGTCACGCGTCGGTGACCACCACCCAGGTGTACACGCTGGTCACGGTCAACACGCTCCGCGAGGTCTACGCCACAGCACACCCCCGCGCACTCGGCTAAACGACCCGGTCGATCCCGGCGTGCCTCGTTGGCTCGACTCGTGAATCGCGCATAGGCTGCCGAGGATCCTGCCGAAGAGGAGCTTTCGCGTTATGTCGACACCGAACGAGCCGGCGAAGCCGTCCGCGTCCGCCGGTTCGGCTGCCGCGAGCCTCAGCCAGGTGACCATCGCAACCCCCGCCGAACACGACGGCGACGAACCGTCGGAGGACACGATCTCTTCCCGCGGCCGCAAGGCCAAGCGCGCCAAAGATGCCAAAGACGCCAAGCAGCAAGAACGCGACAACGACGGCATCGGCCCGACCGGCCGTCCGTATCGCGAGATCCCCGACCCGCCGCCGCTGGAACGGCACGGCCCCGCACTGGTGATGGCCATGTGCAACCAGAAGGGCGGCGTCGGCAAGACCACCTCGACCATCAACCTGGGCGCGGCGCTGGCCGAATGCGGCCGCCGGGTACTGCTGGTCGACTTCGATCCCCAGGGCGCGCTTTCGGTCGGCCTCGGCATTCAGCCGCACGAGCTGGACCAGACGGTCTACAACGTCATCATGGAGCGCTCGGTCAGCATCACCGACGTCATCCGGAAGACCCGGGTGGACGGCGTCGACCTGCTGCCGAGCAACATCGACCTGTCCGCGGCCGAGGTCCAGTTGGTCGCAGAGGTAGGGCGCGAACACACTTTGTTACGGGTCCTTCGTCCGGTCATGAACGACTACGACTATGTTCTTGTCGACTGCCAGCCCTCGCTAGGCCTGCTGACGGTGAACGCACTGACCGCCGCGGACGGTGTGATCATCCCGCTGGAGTGCGAGTTCTTCAGTCTGCGAGGCGTAGCGCTCCTGATCGACACGATCGAGAAGGTGCAGGAACGCCTCAACCCCAAACTGGACATCACCGGGATTCTCGCCACCATGTACGACCCGAGAACCCTGCACTCGAAGGAGGTCATGGCGAGAGTGGTGGAGGCATTCGGCGACACCGTGTTCGACACGGTGATCAACCGCACCGTGCGGTTCCCCGAGACGACGGTCGCGGGCGAGCCGATCACGACGTGGGCTCCCAAATCAGCCGGCGCGGCGGCGTATCGCGCGCTGGCACGCGAGGTGATCGCTCGGTGAGCAGGCGAGCTTCCCTGCCCGGAGCGTCCGAACTCTTCAGGATCACCTCCAGCCCGGCCCTCGATCTCCCGCCCGCGCCCGCGCAGCCCGCACCCTCGACGGGGAACGGCAACGGGAACGGTTCCGGGGACGATGACGGGCACGCGCACAAGGACCGGCTGACCCGTGCCGCGCGCAGCGGTTCGGGGCGGACCAAGCACGACGCGAAGATCACCGTCTACGTCTCCGGCGACGAACTGCTGGCGATGGAGCAGGCCAGGCTGAACCTCCGGGCGAAGCACGGGCTCGTGCTCGATCGCGGCAGGCTGGTCCGCGAGGCGGTGGCCGTCCTGCTCGCCGACTTCGACGCGGCGGGCGAGGAGTCGGTACTCGTCCAGCGATTGCGGGCGGGTGCCGAGGACGGGAAAGAGACCGAGAACTGATGGACGACCCGGCCGCGGCTGCTCCCAGCGGCCCGGAGCCGGTCGAGCGGACAGAAGCAGAAGAGACCCCTGTCGTGCACGAGACCGTGCACGGCGGGATGGTCCCCGAAGGACTGGCCAGTGAAGAGCTGAGCACGTCCAAGTTCAAAGTGCACCTGGAGAACTTCGAGGGGCCCTTCGACCTGCTGCTCCAGCTGATCTCGCAGCACCAGCTCGACGTCACCGAGGTCGCGCTGCATCGGGTCACGGACGATTTCATCGCCTACACCCGCGCGCTCGGCACGGACTGGAACCTGGACGAGACGACCGAGTTCCTGGTCATCGCGGCCACCCTGCTCGACCTCAAGGCGGCGCGGTTGCTGCCCGCCGCCGAGGTGGAGAGCGAAGACGACCTCGCCCTGCTCGAAGCCCGGGACCTGCTGTTCGCGCGCGTCCTGCAGTACCGGGCGTACAAGCAGGTCGCGGCCCTGTTCGGCGAGCTGGAGGCCGGCGCGCTGCGGCGCTACCCGCGGTCGGTCGCGCTCGAAGACCGGTTCATGGGGCTGCTGCCCGAAGTGATGATCGGCGTCGACCCGGCGAAGTTCGCCGAGATCGCGGTCGCGGTCTTCCGGCCGAAACCGCCGCCGACGGTGTCGATCGCGCATATCCACATGGGCCGGGTCTCGGTGCGCGAGCACGCCGCGCTGCTGCGGCTCAAGCTCGCGGAAAGAGGCGAAGCGACCTTCGGTGAGCTTGTCGAGGACTGCGAGCACACCGTCGAGATCGTGGCGCGGTTCCTCGCGCTGCTGGAGCTGTACCGGGAGTCCTCGGTCCAGTTCGAGCAGCTGGAGGCGCTCGCCGAACTACACGTGCGCTGGACCGGCGGGTCCGTGGCGGAGGCGTCGGCGGCGGCCGAACAGGACCGCGCCGCCGTCGAGGACGAGGAGTACGGGTGAGTCCCGAAGAGAACACCGAAGACACCGAGAAGACCGAAGAGACACCGGAACCCGGGTCCGAACCGGACGTGGCGGCGGAGCCCGAAGCGGAGCCGCCCGCCGACGAGGGGCTCGTCGCGGCCGGTGACGGCGACTACCCCGACGTCACCTCCGACGAGGCGCTCGAATCGGCCCTCGAGGCGTTGCTCCTGGTCGTGGACTCGCCGATCAACGAGGAATCGCTCGCCGAGACCGTCGGCCAGCCCGTGTCGCGGGTGACCGTGGCGCTGCGCACGATGGCGCAGAAGTTCACCGACCGGTCCAGCGGAATCGACCTGCGCCGAGTCGGTGAAGGGTGGCGGTTCTACACTAGGGACGTCTATGCCCCGTTCGTGGAGAAGCTTCTGCTCGACGGCCAGCGTTCCAAGCTGACGCGAGCCGCACTGGAGAGCCTCGCCGTGATCGCCTATCGGCAGCCGGTGACCAGGGCCAGGGTCGCCGCCGTCCGAGGGGTGAACGTGGACGGGGTGATCAGGACGCTGCTGGCGCGCGGCCTGATCGAGGAGATGGGGACCGACCCCGAAACCACTGGCACGCTGTACGTGACGACCGAGCTGTTCCTGGAGCGACTGGGCCTGTCGTCCCTGGCCGACCTTCCGCCCATCGCTCCGTTGCTACCCGAAGTGGACACCATCGATGACATCTGACCCGCATCCCGACGGCATTCGGCTGCAGAAGGTCCTTTCGCAGGCAGGCGTCGCCTCGCGGCGCGCGGCCGAGGACCTGATCGTGCGCGGTCGCGTGAGCGTGGACGGCAAGGTGGTCACCGAACTCGGCCGCCGGGTCGATCCGGACAACTCCGTGATCCACGTCGACGGCACCCGCGTCCAGGTCCGCGAGGACCTCGTCTACCTCCTGCTGAACAAGCCCAAGGGCGTGCACAGCACGATGAGCGACGACCGCGGCCGCCCGTGCGTCGGCGACTACCTGCGCGGCCGGTACGAGGAGACGCCCGGCATCGTGCACGTCGGCAGGCTCGACGAGAACACCGAAGGGCTCTTGCTGCTCACCAACGACGGCGACCTCGGCCACCGGCTGATGCACCCGTCGTTCCGGGTACTGAAGACCTACTTCGCCGAGGTCGAGGGCATCGTCCCGCGCGGGCTCGGCAAGGAGCTGCGGGCGGGCTTCGAGCTGCCGGACGGCATCGTGAAGGTCGACCAGTTCCGGGTCAAGGACATGCTGGCCGGGCGGACCCAGATCGAACTGGTCATCCACGAGGGCCGCAAGCACATCGTGCGGCGGCTGATGGCGGCCACCGGGCACCCGGTGCGCAAACTGGTCCGGACCGCGCTCGGCGACGTCCAGCTCGGCGCGCAGCGGTCGGGCTCGATCCGGCGGCTGAACCGGGGCGAGGTCGGCTCGCTCTACCGCGCCGTCGATCTGTAACCAAGACTTTCCGCTCTACTGCGCGGGCGATCTTCGCGTTTAGCTCTTCCTGATGGGCTTTCAGCCGACGGGGAAGGGCTCAACCGTGAAAACAGTTGTGCTGGCAGGGATTTTGGCGGTCGCCGCGGCAGTGGTCGCGGCGCCGCAGTCCGCCGCGAAACCGCGGGGCAGCGAACCGGTCTACGACTTCGCCCAGGCCGTCCGCGAGACGGCCTGGGTCGACATCGGCCTCGACGGGGACGGCGACGGCCGCTCGGACCGGGTCGCCGCCGACATCATCCGGCCGAAGGAACCCGCGGCGCAGGGCAAGAAGGTCCCGGTCATCATGGACGCGAGCCCGTACTACTCGTGCTGCGGGCGCGGCAACGAGAGCGAGCTCAAGACCTACGACTCGGCGGGCAGGCCGGTCGGGTTCCCGCTCTACTACGACAATTTCTTCGTGCCCCGCGGGTACGCCGTGGTCCTGGTGGATCTGGCCGGTACCAACAAGTCCCGCGGCTGCACCGACATCGGCGGGCCTTCGGACGTCAACTCGGCGCGCAAGGTCGTCGACTGGCTCAACGGCCGGGCGAACGGGTTCACGACGGCGACCGGATCGACCAAGACGACCGCGTCGTGGTCGACGGGCGCGGTCGGCATGATCGGGAAGTCCTACGACGGCACGGTCGCCAACGGCGTCGCCGCGACCGGTGTCGACGGGCTCAAGACCATCGTGCCGATCGGCGCCATCAGCTCCTGGTACGACTACTACCGTTCCGACGGCGCGAGCCTGCGCCAGGGCAGCCCGGCGGGGCTGGCGCAGACGGTGTCCCAGCGCAACGGCGGGCAGAACTGCGGCGCGGCGAACCAGAAGCTCACCGCGGGCGCGACCTCGAACGGCGACTACAACGCGTTCTGGCTCGACCGGGACTACGTCCAGAGCGCTTCGAAGGTGAAGGCCAGCGTGCTCGCTTCGCACGGCCTGGGCGACCTCAACGTCAAGACGATCAACTTCGGGCAGTGGTGGGAAGCGCTGAACGTCGAGCGCAAGATCTGGCTGACGCAGGCAGGCCACGTCGACCCGTTCGACTACCGGCGTTCGGCGTGGGTCGACACCCTGCACAAGTGGTTCGACCACTACCTGCTCGGCGTCGACAACGGCATCGAGAAGACGCCGGGCGCGAGCGTGGAACGCGAGCCCGACGTCTGGGTCGACCAGCCCGCGTGGCCCGCGGGGAGCGCGGTCACCCTGCGTCCCGCGTCCGGCGGCACTCCGGGCGTCGGCACGCTCGGCACGACCGCGGGAACGGGTACGGCGTCGTTCACGGACTCGTCCGGCCAGACGTCGAACGGTTGGGCCGCTCGGCCGACGGAGACCGCGAGCGGACGCGTGCTGTTCAGCACCGGCGCGCTCGAGAAGGACCTCCAGGTCTCCGGGACGGCGAAGCTGACCGTGACCGCGACGCCGTCGACGTCCACCGCGCGGCTCTCGGCGATCCTGGTGGACTACGGTCCGGCGACCATCCGGAACTACACCGGATCCAAGGAAGGCATCAAGAACGAGCTGACCCAGTCGTGCTGGGGTTCGAGCGCGACGGGCAACGACGCCTGCTATCTCAACACGAGCACCGACTCGGTCTCGGTGGGACTGAACATCATCAGCCGCGGCTGGGCGGATCTGGCCAACTACCGTTCGCCGAGCCAGGAGTCGCCGCTGACGCCGGGGCAGCCGTACACGATGACGTTCCGGCTGGCGAGCACGGATCACGTCGTCCCGAAGGGACATCAGCTCGCGCTGATCATCGGCGGGACGGACGGCTCGTTCATCTCGGGTCCGTCGCAGTACCCGAAGATCACGGTGGACCTCGGCCGGACTTCGCTGGCGCTGCCCGTCGTGGGCTCGGGCCCGTCGGCCGTTCCGGCGGCGCTTCCGGTGGCTCCGGCGGGGATCGCTCCGGCGGCCGTTTCGGGGCTTGAGCGCGGGTAGGGGTCCGGTGCTCCCCGTATGTCATGAAAGGGCCGTTCAGGACAGAAAACGTCCTGAACGGCCCTTTCATGACACTTGGCAGGGAAGGGTCAGCCGGTCTGCGAGGCGGGGCTCTTCGAACCGAAAGGCTTCCGCTGCAGAGCGCGAGCCACCGGTTCCACGATCCGGGCGGCCGTCGGGCCGAGGATCGCCATCAGGAGCACGTACGCCGTCGCGAGCGCCGCGAGTTCGCCGGTCACGGCTCCCGCCGCCACCGCCAAACCGGCGATCACGATCGAGAACTCGCCTCGGGCGACCAGCGCTGCTCCGGCACGAGCCCGGCCCATTTTCCCGATGCCTTGTCTTCGCGCGGCCCACCAGCCGGTGCCTACCTTCGTGAGCGTGGTCGCCACCGCCAGGACGACCGCCCAGCCGAGCACGGGCGGAATCGACGCGGGGTTGGTGTTGAGCCCGAACACGACGAAGAACACGGCCGCGAAGAGATCACGCAGCGGTTCGAGCATGTGTGTCGCGTTCTCCGCCGTCGAACCCGAGATCGCGATGCCGAGCAGGAACGCGCCGACCGCCGCCGACACCTGCATCGCCGAGGCGACACCGGCGACCAGCAGTGCCGCGCCGAGGACCTTGAGGAGGAAGACCTCGCGGTCCGGGCTGTCCACCGCGGCGGAGACGTACCGGCCGAACTTCAGCGCGATCACCAGGACGACCGTGATCACCAGCAGCGAGATCCCGACCGCCTTCATTCCGCCGAGGAAGCTCACACCGCCGAGGACCGCGGTGAGGATCGGCAGGTACAGCGCCATCACCAGGTCCTCGAACACCAGGATCGACAGCACCACCGGCGTTTCCCGGTTACCGAGCCGGCCGAGGTCGCCGAGCACCTTCGCGATGATCCCGGACGACGAGATGTACGTGACGCCCGCCATGACGATCGCGCCGATCGGTCCCCAGCCGAGGATGAGCGCGACGATCGCGCCCGGCGCGGCGTTCAGCACGATGTCCACGACGCCCGCCATCCACGAGCGTTTCAGCCCGGTGAACAGTTCGGCCGCCGAGTACTCCAGGCCCAGCAGGAGCAGCAGCAGGACGACACCGATCTCGCTGGCGAGGTGGGTGAAGTCGCCGATGTCGCCGAGCGGGATCAACCCGCCCTGGCCGAAGCACAGGCCACCGATCAGGTACAGCGGGATCGGGGACATCCCGATCTTCCCGGCGAGGCGTCCCAACGCGCCCAGCCCGAAGAAGACCGCCCCGAGTTCGATCAAGGACAGTGCGGTGTGATCCATCCGCGATCAGCCGTACTTCAAGATCTTGACGGCGGCCTCCAGCCCTTCGGACGTCCCGACCGCGACGAGCACGTCGCCCGCGGTGAGGTTGAAGTCCGGGTTGGGGGAGGGGTGGACCTGGCCGGCCCGCATCACCGCGACGACCGAGACGCTCGTCCGCGTCCGCATGGCGGTGTCGCCCAGCGTCCGCCCGTCGAACGGCGACGACGCCTTGATCGGCAGCTGCTTGGTGTTGATGCCAGGCAGGTCCCGGTGCTCTTCGGTGAGCTGTGCGACCAGCTGGGGCGCGCCGAGCAGGTTCGCCAGCGCGCCCGCTTCGTCGGTGGTGAGCGGAAGTGAGGCCAGGCAGGCGTCGGGATCGTCCGTTTTGGACACGATCAGCTCGACGTGTCCATCGCGATGGGTGACCACACCGACACGGCGGCCGTGGCGGGTGGCGAAGTCCTTACGGACGCCTATTCCGGGGAGCGGGGTCACTTCGACGTTCACGTGAACAACAGTAACTCACTGTCCGTTTTGCGCTGGGCGGATCAGGAACATCGCCGAGAGCAGCACCATCACGGCCGCCGTCGCGCCGTGGATGCCGAACGCGGCGCCGGGAGAACCGTTGTGGGTCAACACGATCAGCATGTCGCCGACCGGGATGAACGCGAGCGCGAGGAGCGCCCAGCCCACCGCGCGGACGTTCCGGAGCAGGAGCAGTTTGTCTAGCGTCGCTAGAAATCGGCTCCGGCCGGTTCCCCGTGGGCGGCTGAGGCGTGTCGTGCGCCACCAGGCAGAATGGTCGTCGATCAGATGAGCGACGAATGAGCTGAGGAGAGTTCCGGTGGCGGGAGCCCTGCGTGGTGTGGTCGCGATGGACGGCCCGTCCGGGACCGGGAAATCCACGGTTTCGCGGAAGCTCGCGACGAAGCTCGGCGCCGGCTACCTCGACACGGGCGCGATGTACCGCATGGTCACCCTCGCCGTCCTGCGCGCCGGAACCGACCTGGCCGACGCGGTCGCGATCGCGGACGTCGCCCGGAAGGCCGAGTTCGGCATCGGGACCAGCCCCGACGAAGCGACCGTGACCCTCGCGGGCGAGGACGTCTCCGCCGAGATCCGCGGCGCGGACGTCACCACCGCGGTGTCGCCGGTCTCGGCCGTCCCCGCGGTTCGCGAACTGCTGGTCACCCGGCAGCGCGAGATCATCGCCGAGGTGCTCGACCGGGTCGGCGGCATCGTGGTCGAAGGCCGCGACATCGGCACCGTCGTCTCACCGGAGGCGCCGCTCAAGATCTTCCTCACCGCCTCGGCCGAAGTCCGTGCCGCGCGTCGCAGCGCGCAGGATTCCGCCGCCGGCCGCGAGTCCACGCATGCCGTCGCGAAGGCGGCGGTGGAGCGGCGAGACCGGCTCGACTCCACGCGGGCGGCTTCGCCCCTGCGCGCGGCCGAAGACGCCGTCGAGGTGGACACTTCGGCGCTCAACATCGACCAGGTGATCGTCGCGCTGGCGGAACTGGCGCTGCACCGCGGCCTTCTCGACGGCTGCCCCGCCGAGGTCACCAGGTGAGCGCGAAGGGACTGCCCGAGGGCGCGAGCGGCCCGATCCACACCTTCGGCAGGGGGATCTCGCAGTTCATCGTCCGGCCCGCGTTCCGCGTCCGGGTCCACGGTGGCGAGCCGGGTGCCCGCGTCCGGGCCGGTGGTGTTCATCGCCAACCACAGCTCGATGGTGGAACCGCAGCTGCTGTTCGGAATGTTGTCGCGGCGCACGGCGTTCCTGGTCAAGGAGGAACTCTTCCGGGGGTTCGTCGGCTGGTTCTTCCCCAAACTGGGCCAGATCCCGGTGAAACGGGGCGCGGTGGACCGCAAACCGCTGATGACGGCGGTCAAGGTGCTCGAGGACGGCGGTGCGGTCGGGATCTTCCCCGAAGGCACCCGCGGCCTCGGTGACGCCGAAAACTTCGAGCGCGGCGCGGCCTTCCTGGTCCGCGCCGGGAACGCGACCGTGGTTCCGGTCGCCACTCGGGGGACGTACAAACCCGCCGGCGCCAGAAGGCGTTGGCGGCCACGCGTCGACATCCTGGTCGGCGAACCTTTCACTCCCGAGATCGGGAAGGGAAGGACAGGGCTGGAGGAGGGAACCGAGCGGCTTCGCATCGCGCTCGCGGACCTCGTGAAGGCACTGGACGAATGGCGCTTGGAGCACGGGCTCCAAGACACGCGACAGAATGTGAAGTAACTGATGACAGAGCTTGACGGAGTCGGCGAGGTCGACGGCTCCTGGTCCGACGAGTCCGAATTCACCGCGCTGGACGCGCAGATCGCCGCGGGCGAGGCCGAGGAGGAGGCGCAGCTCGCGCAGCCGGTCCTCGCCGTCGTCGGCAGGCCGAACGTGGGCAAGTCGACCCTGGTCAACCGCATCCTCGGCCGTCGCGAGGCGGTCGTGCAGGACGTCCCCGGCGTGACCAGGGACAGGGTCGCCTACGACGCCTTCTGGGCGGGCCGCCGGTTCACCCTGGTCGACACGGGCGGCTGGGAGCCGGACGCGACCGGGCTGCAGGCGTCCGTCGCCGCGCAGGCCGAGATGGCGATGGCCACCGCCGACGCGGTCCTGCTGGTCATCGACGCCAGCGTCGGCGCGACGGCCACCGACGAGGCCGTCTCCAAGGTCCTGCGCCGCTCGAAGAAGCCGGTGCTGCTCGCCGCGAACAAGGTCGACGACGACCGCCTGCTCGCCGACACCGCGTCGCTGTGGTCGCTCGGCCTCGGCGAGCCGTACCCGGTCAGCGCGCTGCACGGGCGCAGCTCGGGCGACCTGCTCGACGCCATCGTCAAGGCGCTGCCGTCGATGCCGCGTGACGGCGACCGCGCCACCACCGGCCCGCGCCGCGTCGCGCTGGTCGGCAAGCCGAACGTGGGCAAGTCCAGCCTGCTGAACAAGCTCTCCGGCGAGGAGCGGTCCGTGGTGGACTCGGTCGCCGGCACCACCGTCGACCCGGTCGACTCGCTGGTCGAGCTGGACGGCGAGACCTGGCGGTTCGTCGACACGGCGGGTCTGCGCAAGCGCGTCAACTCCGCCAATGGCGCGGAGTACTACGCGTCGCTGCGGACCAAGACCGCGATCGACGCGGCCGAGGTCGCGATCGTGCTGCTGGACGCCGCCGAACCGCTGTCCGAGCAGGACCTGCGGGTGCTGACGATGGTCGTCGAGGCCGGTCGCGCCTGCGTGCTCGCCTTCAACAAGTGGGACCTCGTCGACGAGGACCGCCGTCACGCCATGGTCCGCGAACTGGACCGCGGCCTGGTCCGGGTGCCGTGGGCGGACAAGGTCAACATCTCGGCGCTCACCGGCCGGTCCGTGCGCAAGCTCGCGCCCGCGCTGCGGACCGCGCTGAAGTCCTGGGACCAGCGGGTCCCCACCGGTCAGCTGAACGGCTGGCTGGCCGACCTCATCGCCGCGACCCCGCCGCCGGTGCGTGGCGGCAAGCAGCCGAAGGTGCTGTTCGCGACCCAGGCGGGCATTCGGCCGCCGACGCTGGTCCTGTTCACCACCGGATTCCTCGAAGCGGGCTATCGCCGGTTCATCGAACGCAAGTTCCGTGAGCGATTCGGCTTCGAAGGCAGCCCCGTCCGGGTGAATGTCCGGGTGCGCGAAAAGAAGCAAAGGCCCAAGGTCGGTGGTAAAGCGGCCGGGAAACCGACGGGGACATCCAAGAAGCGCTGAATTCTCACTATGTAAGTGAATATTTCACTGGATGGACACGCCGATGACCTCGGGTTTCGGCGTGTCCACCGGTGAGCTTCGACACTCTGCCGAGACCCTCCCGAGATATGCCGTTCACCTGCGGTAAAGTTGTCGGTCTGCTAGCGGGCGCCTCATTCGGAGAGCGAGCCCGAATGACGCACTTCGCGAAAGGTGTGTGATGGGCTTGCGCGCCCAGGGGTCTGTTGTGCCCAGCTATGTCCTGCCCGCGGTGAACGCCCGATGACACTGACCGCCGACTCCCGGCCGATCGCCTGTGTCGCCGACGTCACCGTCGCCCCGTCCCCGGCTCCCGTCGCCGACCGTGCCCTTTTCTGGTCCGGTCTCGGCGCCGGTGAGCGCACCCTGATCGACATCCTCGCCGAGACCGCCGCCCGCCACCCCAACGCGGGCGCGATCGACGACGGCGAGACCACGCTGTCCTACCGCAAGCTCGTCGAGGAGATCGACGCCTACGGCCGCAAGCTGACCGCCAACGGCGTCGGTGTCGGCGACCGCGTCGGCGTCCGGATCTCTTCCGGCACCGCGGAGCTCTACGTCGCGATCCTCGCCATCCTGTCCGTCGGCGCCGCCTATGTGCCGGTCGACGCGGACGACCCGGACGAGCGCGCCGAACTGGTCTTCGGCGAGGCCGGCGTCGCCGCCGTCCTCACCGACGGCGGCGCGATCACCGTGCTCGGTTCGCCGGGTGGGATCGAAGGAACCCCCGCGCCCACCGACGACGCCTGGATCATCTTCACGTCCGGTTCGACCGGTAAGCCGAAGGGCGTCGCGGTCTCGCACGCGTCCGCGGCCGCCTTCGTCGACGCCGAGGCTCAGCTGTTCCTCACCGAGGAGCCGATCGGCCCCGGCGACCGTGTGCTCGCCGGCCTGTCCGTCGCGTTCGACGCGTCCTGCGAAGAGATGTGGCTCGCGTGGCGGCACGGCGCCTGCCTGGTCCCGGCGCCGCGTTCGCTCGTGCGCACCGGTGTCGATCTCGGCCCGTGGCTGGTCGCGCAGGGCATCACCGTCGTCTCGACCGTCCCGACGCTGGCCGCGCTGTGGCCCGCCGACGCGCTCGAAGACGTCCGCCTGCTGATCTTCGGCGGCGAAGCCTGCCCGCCGGAGCTGGCCGAGCGCGTCGCCGTCGAAGGCCGCGAAGTCTGGAACACCTACGGCCCGACCGAGGCCACCGTCGTCGCCTGCGCCGCGCAGATGACCGGCGAGGGCCCCGTCCGGATCGGCCTGCCGCTGGTCGGCTGGCAGCTCGCCGTCGTCGACGAGGCGGGCGAGCCGGTCGCGATGGGGCAGACCGGCGAGCTGGTCATCGGCGGCGTCGGCCTGGCCCGCTACCTGGACCCGGAGAAGGACGCCGAGAAGTTCGCGCCGCTGCCCTCGCTGGGCTGGCGCCGCGCGTACCGCAGCGGTGACATGGTCCGCGCGGAGGCCGAGGGCCTGCTGTTCCTCGGACGGCTCGACGAGCAGGTCAAGCTCGGCGGCCGCCGCATCGAACTCGGCGAGGTCGACGCCGCGCTCCAGGCGCTGCCCGGGGTGCAGGGCGCCGCCGCCGCGATCCGCCGGACCAAGGCCGGCAACCAGGTTCTCGTCGGGTACGTCGTGCCCGCCGAAGGGGTCGACTTCGACCACGACGAGGCCGCGACCCGGCTGCGCGAGCAGCTGCCCGCCGCGCTCGTCCCGCTGCTGGCGCTGATCGAAGACCTGCCGACGCGGACCTCCGGCAAGGTCGACCGCAACGCGCTGCCGTGGCCGCTGTCCACTGTGGACGCCGCCAAGTCCGGTCTGTCGCCGACGGAGAGCTGGCTCGCCGAAGGCTGGGCGGAGATCCTGGGTGTCTCGGTCGACAACCCGAAGGCCGACTTCTTCACCAACGGCGGCGGCAGCCTGACGGCTGCCCAGCTGATCGCGCGGATCCGCACCCGCCACCCGCAGGTATCGGTGAGCGACATCTACGCCAACCCCAAGCTCGGCGCGCTCGCGTCGATGCTGGACGCGCTCAGCGGCGAGAAGACCGAACGCCGCGACATCGCGCCGACGCCGCGCAAGGCCGGGATCATCCAGTCGCTGCTGATGATCCCGCTGATGGGCCTCGTCGGCCTGCGCTGGACGACGATCGCCGCGACGCTGTCGAACGTGCTGTCCCTGGCCGGTTTCGCCTGGGCGCCGACGCTGAACTGGGTGTGGATCGCCGTCGCGTGGGTCGCGCTGTTCAGCCCGGCGGGCCGGATCGCGATCTCGGCGACCGGTTCGCGGTTGCTGCTGCGCGGGGTCCGTCCCGGCAGCTACCCGCGCGGCGGGAATGTCCACTTGCGACTGTGGACGGCCGAGAAGCTCGCCGAGTTCAGCGGTGCGGACAGTGTCGCGGGCGCTTCCTGGATGACGACGTACGCCAAGGCACTCGGCGCGCGGATCGCGAAGGACGTCGACCTGCACTCGCCGCCGCCGGTCACCGGCATGCTGAAACTCGGCCGCGGTGCCGCCGTCGAACCCGAGGTCGATCTGACCGGGCACTGGGTGGACGGCGATCTCGTGCACATCGGCAAGATCCGGATCGGCGCGGACGCGCGGATCGGCGCGCGCAGCACGCTGTTCCCCGGCGCGCGGATCGGCAAGGGCGCGGAGATCGCGGCCGGGTCGACCGTCCGCGGCAACGTGCCCGCCGGGCAGCGCTGGGCCGGTGCCCCCGCCGCCCGTGCCAGCAAGGACGCGCTGAAGTGGCCGTCGAGCCGCCCGCCGCGTTCGCGCTTCTGGGCGTCGGTCTACGGTGCGACTTCGGTCGCGCTGGGCCTGCTGCCCGCCCTCGCCGCCCTGCCCGCCGTCGCGGTTCTGGGCTACGCGATCGACGGCACGGCTTCACTGGGCGCCGCGCTCGGCCAGGCGCTGCTGTTCACGCCGCTCGCGACCGTCGCGTACTTCCTGACGTACGCCCTGCTGGTGCTCGTCGGCGTCCGTTCGCTGAGCATCGGCATGGTCGAGGGGTACCACCCCGTGCACGGCCGCGTCGCGTGGCAGGTCTGGGCGACCGAACGGCTGATGGGCATGGCGCGTGAAGGGCTGTTCCCCTTGTACGCCAGCCTGTTCACCCCGGTGTGGCTCCGGATGCTCGGTGCGAAGGTCGGCCGCAACGTCGAGGCGTCCACCGTCCTCGCGCTGCCGAAGATGACCCAGGTCGACAGCGGCGCGTTCCTCGCGGACGACACCATGGTCGCCACCTACGAACTCGGCCACGGCTGGCTGCACGTCGCTCCGGCGCGCATCGGCAAGCAGGCTTTCCTCGGCAACTCGGGGATGGCCGCGCCCGGTCGTTCGGTGCCCAAGCGCGGTCTGGTCGGCGTGCTGTCGTCGGCCCCGCTCAAGGCGAAGAAGGGCTCCTCGTACCTCGGGATGCCGCCGCTGCCGGTCCGCCGGTCGGTCGGCGAGGCCGACACGAGCCGCACTTACACGCCGCCGTTGCGGCTGAAGGCGGCCCGCGCGCTCGTCGAACTGTGCCGGATCGTGCCGGTGATGTGCGGTGTCGCGCTGACCGTGCTGGTGGCCGCCGGGATCTTCGCGCTCGCCGGTGAGTTCGGTTTCCTGGTCGCGGTGCTGCTCGGCGGGCCGCTGCTGCTGGCCGCCGGTGCCGTCGCCGCGCTGACCGCCACCGCGATGAAGTGGCTGCTGGTCGGCCGGTTCCGCGCGATCGACCACCCGTTGTGGAGTTCGTTCGTCTGGCGCAACGAACTCGCCGACACCTTCGTCGAGGCGCTCGCCGTGCCGTGGCTGATCGGTTCGCTCGGCGGCACGCCGCTGCTGCCGGCGTGGCTGCGGACCATGGGCGTCAAGATCGGCCGCGGCGTGTGGCTGGAGACGTACTGGCTGCCCGAGTCGGACCTGGTGAGCCTCGGCGACGGCGCGACGATCAACCGCGGCTGTGTCGTGCAGACGCATCTGTTCCACGACCGGATCATGACGATGTCGCCGGTGACCCTGGACGAGGGAGCGACGCTCGGGCCGCACGGTATCGTGCTGCCTGGCGCGAGCATCGGCGCGCGGACGACCGTCGGACCGGGGTCTCTGGTGACCCGGGGCGACGCGGTCCCCGCAGACTCGCGCTGGCTGGGCAATCCCATCTCGGCCTGGACGAAGTAGAGACAGTTGGCGGAGCTGAGGTGTGTTCGGAATGGTGACCGCAAAGGTGAACCCGCCCCGGCCGAAGGCCCCGCTATCGCGGTGGCAGGGCGCCCTGTCCGCTCACCGCGACGGTCTTCTGCCAGGTAGCGCCCTGCCGACGTCGATCGCGGCCGCGGGTTCACTGACGGAAACAATGGGAAGCGGGGTCTTTCGCGGGTGATTTCGAAGGCCTCCGCGCAGCCCTCGCCCGGCGCGGACACCTCCGGCGACTCCTATCTGCCCCATCACGGTAACGGCGGTTACCGGGTCCGGCATTACGATCTGGAGCTGGACTACAAGATCGGTCCCAACCGTCTGTCCGCCTCCGCGGCCATCACCGCGGAGGCGACGCAGGCGTTGTCGCGGTTCACGCTGGACTTCGGCGAGTTCCGGATCAACCGGGTCCTGGTCAACGGGAAACCGGCGAAGTACACGCGGCGCGCGCACAAGCTGAATGTGAAGCCCGCGAAATCGCTGGCGGCCGGTAGCGAATTCCGCGTCGAGGTGTATTACGTCGGCAACCCGCGGCCGCTGCCCGGGCTGTGGGGCGACATCGGCTGGGACGAACTGACCGACGGCTCGCTCGTCGCGAGCCAGCCGGTCGGGGCGCCGTCGTGGTTCCCGTGCAACGACCATCCGGCGGACAAGGCGACCTACCGCGTCGCGCTGACGACGTCGTCGCCGTATCTCGTGGCCGTCACCGGGAACCTGGTGTCGCGGCTTTCGCGCGCCAGTACCACCCGGTGGGTCTTCGAGCGCTTGGAGCCGACCCCGACGTATCTGATGAGTGTCCAAATCGGACGGTACGACGACGTCGAACTGGTCTCCGGCCCGGAGCCGGGGTGGCTCTCGCCGCCTTCGGTCACGGCGTACCGGATCAGTCTCGACGGTGACGCCGTGCTCGCGTCGGTTCCGCAACGGGCCGCCGTGCCGCCGCGCCTGCGCCGGGCCTTTTCGCGCGATTTCGGGCGGCAGGGCAAGATCATGGACTCGCTGCAGCGGCTGTTCGGGCCGTATCCCTTCGACGAGTACGTCATCGTGGTCACCGACGACGACCTCGACGACCCGATCGAAGCGCAGGGCATGTCGATCTTCGGCGCCAACCACGTCGACGGGCGGCGCACCCACGAACGGCTCGTCGTGCACGAACTGGCGCACCAGTGGTTCGGCAACAGCCTGACCGTCGCCGACTGGCGGCACATCTGGCTGAACGAGGGCTTCGCGACGTACGCGGAATGGCTCTGGTCCGAGGAATCCGGCGGGCAGACCGCGCACGCGTGGGCGAAGACCTGGCACGCGCGGATGAAGGCGAAGCCCGCGGACCTGCGCCTCGCCGACCCCGGGGTATCACGGATGTTCGACGAGCGGGTGTACAAACGCGGCGGCCTTCTGTTGCACGCCTTGCGTTGTCTCGTCGGCGACGCGGTGTTCTTCCCGCTGGTGAAGGCCTGGGCGGTGGAGAACCGGCACGGTCTGGTGACCACCGCTGCTTTCGTCACGCTCGCGGAACGCTTCGCTGGCCGCTCGCTCAGCTCCTTCTTCGATGCCTGGCTGCACGCTCCGGCGCTGCCTCCGCTCCCCACCCTCCCTTAAGTACGGGGCCCCCAATGTGGCATTGGGGACGTTGAGTGTCCCCAATGCCACATTTGGGGGCACGTCTGAGTTGTCCACAGTGGGGCTGATGTGGCGAGTTGTCCACAGCGGGCAAGACGGGGCTGGTCGAGGGTGGGTGCAGCCGCCGATGATCTTGGGGTGCGAACTGGCGAGTGGGCTCGCGATCACGAGGCCCTTTACAAGCTGAGCCGCGATGGGGTGATCACTGTCGCGCGACTGGTGGAGTTCGGCGTCTCGAAGAGAACCTGCTATCGGCGCTGTCGGCCGGGGCAGCCCTGGCAGCGGCTGCTGCCCGGAGTGATCCTGCTCCGCTCAGGACGGCCGACTCGCGGACAAGTGGTCGAAGGCGCCCTGCTCTACGGCGGGTCGGAGGCGATCGTCACCGGAATGGAAGCCTGCCGTCGGCAAGGCTTGCGGGGGCCGAAGACCACGACCGACCGGATTCATCTGCTGGTGCCCGCCGGTTGCCAGGTCAGCAGCGCCGAATACGTGCTCGTGGAGCGGACCACACGGATGCCCCGGCCGGTCACCGTGGACGGAGTGGCCATGGCTCCGCTGGTCCGGGCGGTCCTCGACGAATGTCGTCGTTTCACCACACTGGATCCGATTCGGGCGTTGCTGACCGAAGCGGTTCAGCGCGGAGGGCTGAATCCCGAGGCCCTCAGGAGAGAACTCGAAGACGGCAGTGATCGGGGCAGCGCGCTGCCCCGCGAGGTACTCCGTGACGTCCTGCGAGGCGCGAGGTCGGTCGCGGAGATCGACGCGATGGCCGTCTGGCGCCGGACCGGCCTGCCGGAACCGGTGTGGAATCAGGAGCTGAGGGATGCCGCCGGTCGCTACGTCGGGACTCCGGACGGCTATTTCAGAAAAGTTCAGCTGGCTTGGGAGGTCGACTCGTACGACTTCCACTTCGGCAAGAAGCAGTACGCCGCGACACTGGCTCGAAACGGCAGGTACGCGGCTGCGGGAATCGCGGTGCTTCAGACGCTGCCCAGCCGGCTGCGGACGGAACCGAAGGAAGTCGCCGCCGAGTTGGTCGCCGCGTACCTTGCTGCCGAGGCTCGCGGGCGGCACGCCGCCTGAGCCTCCGGTAAATCGGTGGTCCGCGACCAAGACATCTCGCTACCGTCCCCTTGTCGACGCCGAAGGAGGGGCGATGGGACGGAAGAGCCCGCAGGAGAAGAAACGGCTGAGCTACGCCAAAGATCGCCGCGAAACGTACGGCGATAACGACAAGTCTTCCCGCAAGAACATCCCGCGGCACAAGCGGCGTGTGAACCGGGCGAACCGGCATCGTGGGCAGCAGGTTCTCAACGGCGCCCGTGGCGGAGTGGACGTCGAGGGTGCGGAAATCGCCGAGGAGAGCCTGCTGAAGGTCCGGCCTCAGCGGTGGCAGAAGTGGCCTGGCGCCACGCTCGGGGTGATGGTCGGCTTGAGGCTGGCCGGAAGGGAACAGCGGCGGTCGTTCGAGGCGGAAACCTTGTCGCCGTTGAGCGACGACGAACTGCGCGAAATGTTGTCCGCCGCGGTGCATCTTCTGCCGCTCAGGGACGCGGCCATCCTTCATCTTCTGTACTACACGGGTCTCCGCGCCATCGAGCTGTCCGCGCTGGACTTGCGGGACGTGTCGGCCGACGCGGTCATCGTCCGTGGATCTCGGCGGCGCACGGTCCCGATCCCGCCCGAGCTCCGTCCTCTGCTCGACGCCTACCTCCGGGAGCGTGACGACGAGGGGCCGACGTTCTTCCTCGGCAGCACCTGCGGCCGTCCCGTACCACCTGCCACCGTCAACCGCCTCGTGGTCGTGTTCGGGGTCTTGATCGGCCTGCCGGGGTTGTCGGCGCGAACACTGCGCAAGACCTTCGCCGTCAATCTTCTCCGGGCCGGGGCCGAGCTCGACGACGTCGCCGAGATGCTTGGTCACGCGTCGCCGGACGCCACCCGCGCCTACGTCGCCACCTGACCGATAGGTCGGATGTCTCTGCCGCTTTCCGGGTGAGCGGACTGGTCAAAGCTGGGACATTTCTGGAAACATGCCGGTCGCCAGGGCTTGATCTGCGGTAAACGTAGTATGAATCTGGAGGCGATCCATGGGTGGGTTGTCCAGGCGATCGATGCTGAAGGCTGCCGCGGGGACCGCCGCGCTCGGTGGGCTGTGGGCTCAGGGGGCCGCTCCGGCACAGGCACAGGCGCACGCGTCCGGCGACATCCACCGCCGGATCGTCGACGACGCGCGCATGGTCTGGAAACGGATGCCGAAGAGCTGGCAGGAGGGTCCGTTCCTCGCCAACGGCTTCCTCGGCGTCCAGTTCTACGCGGGCACGCGGCCGAACGTGCTCAAGGTGATGCTCAGCCACTCCCGGGTCCAGGACCAGCGCGGACAGTGGGAGGCGGGCATCGGGTACTCGCGGCTCCCGATCGGCTACCTCACCCTCACCTTCGCGGGCGCGATCACGGCGGTGGACTGGCGTCTCGACCTGTACAACGCCGAACTCGGCGGCACGATCACGACCACCCAGGGCTCGGTGCGCTTCTCCGCGCTGGTCCACAACGATCAGGACCTCCTTCTCGTCTCGCTCAGCGGAGTAGCGGCCGCGGACTGGGGCTTCACGCCGCTCAAATCGGCGACGACCAGGACGATCCGCAAACCGCCCGAGTACACGGCCAATCCCGATCCGAAGCTCGCCAGTGCGGGCGCGGTCGAGTACTGCGAGCAGCCACTGCACGCGGGCGGCGGGTACACGACGGCCTGGCGTGAGCGGACCATCGGCACGCGACGGCTCCTGGCGGCGACGGTCGCGTACGGGTTTCCCGAGCCGACCCATACCGCCGAGGCGATCAGCCGGGTCCACCGGGCGTCGGCGACGAACCCGGATCTGCTGGTCGCCGGCCATCGGCGCTGGTGGAACGCCTTCTATCGGCGCAGTTTCGTGTCCGTTCCCGACAAACGGATCCAGCGGTTCTACTGGATCCAGCTGTACAAGACAGCTTGCGCCACCCGCGCGCACGGTCCGGTCGTCGCGGAGTGGGGGCCGTGGTTCCCGGAGGTCGGCAACAGCTGGACGGCGGTGTGGTGGAACCTCAACGTCCAGGTCACGTACCCGATCGTCAACAGCAGCAACCCCCCCGAACTCGACGCCGTCACCGAGACCTTCCGCCGAGACCACGCCAACCTCGAACTCTCGGTGCCTCCCGCGTACCGGGACGGCGACACGTACGCCCTTTCGCATCCGGGGGACTGGCGGCTGCGGCCCGGCGGCACCCGCGCGGTCGGGATCCCCGGCCCGGCCACGAAGAACGACCAGACCGGCAATCTGATCTGGGGCCTGCACAACGTCTGGCTCGCGTACCGGCACAGCATGGACGTCCGCGTCCTGCGCGACGTCCTGTATCCCACGCTCGCCAAGGCGCTCAACTACTACCGCCACTTCCTCGCCGCCGGGCCGGACGGCCGGCTTCACCTGCCGATGACGCGGTCACCCGAGTACGCGGACGCGGCCGACTGCACGTACGACCTGTCGCTCATCCGCTGGGCCGCGCGCACCCTCGTCGAATCCGCGGCCAAACTGCGCATCGACGATCCGCGTGTGCCCGCGTGGCGCGAGATCGGCGAGAAACTGGTGCCGTACCACCAGGATCCCGTTCAGGGGGTGCTGATCGGCGACGGTGTCCCGCTCGCCGAGTCACACCGGCACTTCTCGCATCTGCTCTGGCTCTACCCGCTGCGCGAGAAACTCTGGGATCGTCCCGGCGACCGGGACGTCATGCGCCGCACCTTCGCGCATTGGTCCGGTATCCAGGACAAATGGCACGGCTACAGCTTCGCGGCCGCGTCGTCGATGAGTTCGGTGATGGACGCGCCCGAGGAAGCGTTGCGCTACCTGAAGATCTTCCTCGACGGGACCGTCGTGGCCGACACTCAGCTGACGCCGAACACGATGTACCGCGAAGGCGCGAACCTCGCGATCGAAAGTCCGATCACCGCAGCACAGTCCATTGTGGACATGCTTCTTCAGGGTGATCACGGCGTCCTCAAGGTCTTCCCGTCGGTCTCGTCGGCGTGGCCGGACGCGTCCTTCGAGAGCCTGCGCGCGGAGGGTGCCTTCCTCGTCGACGCCTCCCACAGGAACGGCGCGACCGAATGGGTCCGCGTCCACAGCGAAGCGGGGGAGCCGCTCACCCTCCGGCACGGGATCCCTGGCGACATCGACGTCCGTGACGCGCGTGGGCGGCGGCTTCCTTGGCGGGCCGAAGGTCCGGGCACGATCTCGGTCCCGCTCGGCCGTGGCGGGACGGCCGTCGTCACGCGGCGCGGCGCGCGTCCCGAGCTGGAGCCGCGAGACGTGCCTGGCGACCGCGAAACCCCGGCATGGGGACTCGACCAGGAGGTCCGATGACGGACATCACTCGCCGGACGATGCTCGGCGGTGCGCTGGCCGGCGTGGCGGCGGCCGGGTTCACGCCGTCCGCTTCGGCGGTGGAGAACGACTTCGCGCTCGGCGGTCTCGACTGGCAAGGCTTTCTGGCGTCCGCGGACCTGGTGTGGCGGAAGATGCCGAAGACCTGGTACGAAGGCCCGTTCCTCGGCAACGGTTTCCTCGGCTCGGGCATCTACGCCGAACCGGGCAGGAACGCCGTCCGGTTCAACGTCCAGCACAGCGAGGTGCAGGATCACCGGCCCGAATTCGGTTCCCTGTTCGGGCTCGCGCGCTTGCCGATCGGGCATTTCACCCTCGAACCGGTCGGTGCCATCACCGGGATCGACTGGCGGATGGATCTCTGGAACGCCGAACTCAGGGGCATGATCACCACGGCCGCGGGCAGCCTCTCGGTACGGGCGATCGTCCACACTGGACAGTCGCTGCTCGCCGTCGACATCGAGCCGACCGAGGGCGAGCGCGGCTTCGAGTGGGTCTTCCACCCGGCCGAGGCGGTGAGCCCGAGAACGGATCCGAAGTTCGGGAAGCCGCCGCCTGCCGGGTACACCGCCAATCCGCCCGCGACCCGGGAAACCAGCGGTGACACCAGGCTTTCCGTGCAGAGCCTGCTGGCGGGCGGCGAGCACGTCACGGCGTGGCGCGAGGTCGCCAGGGGATCGAAACGCACGCTGTACACGTCCGTGGCGTGGTCCCATCCGAGAAAGACAGCCGCGCGAGAAGCGTTGAAGGCGGTCCGGCGGGCCGAGTCGTTCGACGTCCTCGCGACCGGGCATCGGCGCTGGTGGCACGACTACTACCGCCGGAGCTTCCTGTCCATTCCGGACGCCCGGCTCCAGAGTTTCCACTGGATCCAGCTGTACAAGGTCGCTTCGGCCGCGCGCAAGGAAGCGCCGGTGATGGCGACCTGCGGACCGTGGCTGGAGCCGACCCCGTGGCCCGCGACGTGGTGGAATCTCAACGTCCAGCTGGAGTACTGGCTCATCCACGGCTCGAACCACCTGGAGCTGGACGCCGTCAGTCACGCGCTGGGCGAGTACCGCGCGAATCTGACGAGCCAGGTCGCCGAGCCGTATCAGCACGATTCCGCCGGCATCCCGCGCACGACCGACATGACCCTGCTCAACGGCGTGGCCGGGACGAACTCCGGGTTCCCGGTCGGGATCCCCGGCGAGGAGACGCCGACGCCGGAGGTCGGCAATCTCACCTGGGCACTGCACAACGTCTGGCTGTCCTATCGGCACACGATGGACCGGCGGCTCCTGCGGGACACCCTGTTCCCGCTGCTGCGCAAGGCGATCAACTACTACCTCCACTTCCTCGCGCCCGGCCCGGACGGGAAACTGCACCTGCCGCCGACGTTCTCCCCGGAGTACGGCGTCAACGCGCCGGACTGCAACTACGACCTCGCGCTGATCCGCTGGGGTTGCAGGACGTTGCTGGAATCGGCGGCCGAACTGCGGATCGACGACCCGCTGGCCCGGCGGTGGCGGGAGGTCCTGGCCACGCTGGTCCCGTATCCGGCCGACGCCGACGGCTACATGATCGGCGCCGGAGTGCCGTTCGCGAAGTCGCATCGGCACTACTCGCATCTGCTGCAGATCTACCCGCTGTACGAGATCACCTGGGAACGGCCGGAGTACCGGCAGATCATCGAGACCTCGCTCGACCACTGGGTGGGCTTCGAGGGCGCGTTGCAGGGTTACACGTTCACCGGTGCCGCGTCGATGTCGGCGCAGATGCTGCGCGGCGAGAAGGCGGAGTTCTACCTCGGAGAGTTGCAGCGGCGCTACATCCAGCCGAACACGATGTACAAGGAATCCGGTCCGGTCATCGAAACACCGCTCTCGGCCGCGCAGTCGCTGCACGACATGCTCGTCCAGAGCTGGGGCGGCGTCATCCGGCTGTTCCCGGCCGTGCCCGCCAAGTGGGCGGACGCCGCGCTGCGTGACTTCCGGACGCAGGGCGCGTTCCTGCTCAGCGCCTCACGGCAGCGCGGCAAGACGCGCTGGGTCAAGATCACCAGCGAGGCGGGGGCGCCTTGTGTGCTGCGGACGGACCTGGAGGGAGAGCTGGCCGTCCGCGACCGGTGGGGGAGGCCGAAACGCTGGCGGCGGCTGCCGAACGGCGACGTCCAGCTCGACCTGCGGCGCGGCGAGGAAGCCGTCGTGCACCGCGCGGGCGACCGGCCCGATCTCGAGATCCGGCCTGTTCCTGCCAATGGGGACGCCACGCCGTGGGGGATGCCGTGACTCGTCCGTGGTGATACGCGAGAGTGGTGCCTGTACTTCCTCTGGATGACAGGAGCACAGATGTCGCAGCCGCCGCAGCCGGGCGAACCCGAAGGTCAGGTGCCTGGTTCCGGGGCTCCGCAGGGGCAGCCGTACCAGCAGCAGCCGTATCCGCAGCCTTACCCCCAGCAGCAGGGCTGGTACGGCGCGCCGCAGCAACCGCCGCAGCCGCCGCCCTCGAACAAGACTGCGCTCTGGGTGGGGCTCGGGGTGCTGGGACTCGTCGTGGTGGTCGCGGTCGTGGCGATCACCGGTTTCGTGGCGCCGGGGTTCTTCCTGTCGGACTCGAAGACCGAGGGCTCGGTCGCGTCGTCGTCGGCTCCGTCGTCCGCTCCGACGTCGAGTGAGCAGGCAACGACGACGCAGAGCCCGGTGCGGATCCCCGGGGACCGGATTCCGGTGCCGAAGCGCACCACGCCGCTGGCGGATCCGGCCGAATGCGCGTATCCGGCGGACACCGGCGGTGGCGAGGTGCCCAAGAAGGCCACTCCGCCCGCCGCGGGCCCGACCCCGGCGTCCGGCACGTCGGCGGTCACGCTCAAGACGACCGCGGGCGACATCGGACTGACCCTGGACCGCGCGCTCGCGCCGTGCACCGTGGCGAACTTCCTTTCGCTGGCGCAGCAGGGGTACTACGACAACACGCCGTGCCACCGGCTGGCGACGTCGGGATTGCAGATGCTCCAGTGCGGCGACCCGGCGGGCACCGGCATGGGCGGGCCGGGGTACACGATCCCGGACGAGCTCTTCCCGGAGATCAAGTACGGCCGCGGGATCCTCGCCATGGCGAAGACCCAGGCGCCGAACTCGGGCGGCAGCCAGTTCTTCATGGTGTACGGCGTCGCGGAACTGCCGCCGGAGTACACGGTGTTCGGGAGCATCTCCGACGCGGGCCTGCAGGTGCTGGACAAGGTGGCGCGGGGTGGGCTGGACGAGTCTCAGGGCGCCGGGGACGGGTCGGGCCCGCCGCGGATCCCGGTGAAGTTCCAGTCGGTCGAGATCGGCTGAGGCGAGTGCTATGAAAGGTCCTTTCCTTGCAAATTTGGCAAGGAAAGGACCTTTCATAGCATGCCGAACAAGGCCGAAGCGTTGCCTGAGCCGAACTTCCGACGGTCCACATCGGACGGTAGCTCATCGAGGAAGGAGTCGATCTCCGCGCCAGGTCCCGCAGCCGCTCCTGGTGGTCTCCGAGATCGTTGAAGACGAGGCTTTCGTCGCGGTCTTCGGCCGGAAGGGCTTCGAGGGCGGCGGTCAGCTCCGGCAGGATCCAGTGCTCTTCGATCGCGATGAGCGTCATTTCTTCACCTTTTCCCTCACGTTCAGACAGGGAACCGCCGCGATGACGGCGAGTACGGCGATGGTGATCGCCATCGGCACCGCGGAATGCCCGTCGCCCACGCTGACGAGCGGGGAGACGACGGCCGCGAGCCCGAACTGCGTCGCGCCGAGGACGGCCGACCCGGTTCCCGCGGCTCCGGGTACGGCGTCGAGGGCGATCGCCGTGGCGGGCCCGAGGATGAATCCCAGTGCCGAGACCGCGAAGAAGATCGGGACAGGCAGCAGGGCGACGCTGATCGGCAGCACCGCCATGGCGAGCAGTACGGCGGAGGCGACGACGAGCCAGACGACGCCGCCGGTGAGGACGCGGCGCGGTTCGGCGCGGTGCAGCAACCGTGACGCCGCCGCGCTGCTCAGCACCAGGTCGAGGGCGTTGAGCGCGAACATCAGGCCGTAACCGACGGCGCTCATGCCGATGACCGACTGGTACAGGAACGGCGACGCGGAGATGTAGGCCATCAGTACCCCGAACGAGAAGACGAGCGTCAGCGTGGGGGACAGGTAGGCGCGGCTGCGAAGCGCCCGGAATCCGCCATTGCCGGAGGTGCCCCTCCGTTCCCGAGGCAGGGTTTCCCGCACCATCGCGGCGGATCCGGCGAGCATCGCGACGGCCAGCGCGACCAGGACGCCGAGGACTCCGCGCCAGTGGATCGCGTCGACCAGCAGGCTGCCCAGCAGCGGTGCGACCACCGGCGCCACCCCGCCGACGATCATCATCAGGCTGAACGCGCGGGCGGCGGCCCGGCCGGTGGCGAGGTCGGCGATGACCGCGCGACCGATGACCATGCCCGCGGCGGCGCTCAGACCTTGCAGGAGCCGCGCGGCCAGCAGAACGGTGATGGTGGGCGCGGTCGCCGCGAGGAGGCTCGCGACGACGAACACCGCCGAACCGGCGAGCAGCGGTCCGCGCCTGCCCCACCGGTCGGACACGGGACCGAAGATCAGCTGCCCCGCCGCGAGTCCGAGCAGGAACGTGGTGAGGGTCAGCTGGATGGCCGTGTCGCTGGTTTCCAGGTCGGCCGCCATCCGCGGGAACGCCGACAGGTAGAGGTCGATGCCGAACGGGGCGACGCTGGCCAGCAAGGCGAGTACGAGCAGCAGGGGGACCGGGATGGTGCCGCGGGACTGAGTGTCCACCGATGTGTCCACCGATTCTCCTGTCAGATGATAGCTATCAACTGACAGCAAATGTACCATTGCCCGGTGGACGATGAGCAAACGTCGCGGTTGTTCGAACTCGCCGACCTGATCCTGGCGGTGGGCCGTCAGATCCACGCGTCCAAGGAGTTCGCGAGCAGAGAGTTCGCGTCCGAGCCGTGGACGCCGCTGGAGAGCGCCGTGATGCGGTTCATCGACCGGAACCCGGGCACGTCGGCCCGCGCCGCGGCGGAGGCCACCCAGCTGATCTCCAGCAACTTCAGCCGGGCGGTACGAGGGCTGGAGAAGAAGGGCCTCGTGCACCGCGAAACCGACCAGGACGACGCCCGGCGGATCCGGCTCTATCCCACCGCCCGCGCGCACGAGAACCTGCGGCAGCTCCGCGAGATCTGGAGCGGCCTGCTCGACGGGATCGTGTCCGATACGGACGAGATCGAGGCCGTGACCTCGGTCCTCCGGCGGATCGAAACGCAGCTGACCGCGAAATCCCTGGCGACTTCGGACACCACCGGGAAATCCGGATAGCGCGAGGTCAGGGCAGGATCACGTCGACCCGCAGACCGCCGTCCTCGCCGGGAACGGCGGACACCCGGCCGCGGTGCGCGAGGGCGATCGAGCGCACGATGGACAGTCCGAGCCCGGCTCCGTCGCGGTGGTTCGTGCGGTCGGCGGTGAGGCGGCGGAACGGCTGGAACAGCGTGTCGACCGCTTCGGCGGGCACGCGCTCGCCGGAGTTGCGCACGCTCAGCGCGGGCTCGTCCCCGACGATCAGCTCGATCCAGCCGTGCGGGTGGTTGTACTTGATCGCGTTGTGCACCAGGTTGACGATCAGCCGTTCGAGTAGGAGCGGGTCGCCGGGCACGGCGCGCTCGGCGATTTCGCGGCGCACGGTGAGCTCGTTCTCCGCCAGTCGCTCGTCGAACTTCGCGAGCACCGAATCCACCAGCTCGTCCAGGCGCACCGGGATCGTGCCGGGCAGCCCCCGGTCGGCTTCGGCCAGCACGAGCAGCCCTTCGATCAGCCGCTCGTTGCGGTCGTTGACCACGAGCAGCTGCGCCGCGAGCCGATGGACCTCCTCGCCGCCACCGGTGACCATCGCGACTTCGGCGAGTGTCCGCTGCACCGCGAGCGGTGTCCGCAGCTCGTGCGACGCGTTCGCCGCGAACCGGCGCTGCCCCTCGAAACCGACCGCGACCCGGTCGAGCATGCGGTTCACCGCGACGGCCAGCTCTCGCACTTCGCCGTCGGTCTGTTCCAGCCGCATGCGCTGGCCCAGGTTCTGCGGCCCCAGCTGTTCGATGGTGGCGGTGAGCTCGGGCAACGGTCGCATCACCCACGATGCCACTGGACGCCTGATCAAGATCACGAGCACGATCGCCGCGATGAGCGGCAGAGCCCACCCGAGCCCGCCCACCGTGTCGGCGCAGCCGGTGCCCCGCGGGCAGAAGTCCCGGTCCACGAAGGTCCCGAGCACCATGCCCGCCGACCTGGCGAGCGGGTAGAGCAGCAGCAGGAGGGCGAGGAACGCACCGGCGAGGACCAGTTCGACGCGGCCCCGCACCGACCCTCGCGACCGCCTCAGGTACCCAGCCGGTAACCCGCGCCGGACACGGTGTGGATCACCGGCGGTGGCCCGAGCTTCTTCCGCAACGTCATCACCGTGACCCGCACCGTGTTCGTGAACGGGTCGGCGTGCTCGTCCCATGCCTTCTCCAGCAGCTCTTCCGCGCTCACGGCCCGTCCCTCGGCCCGCAGCAATACTTCCAGGACAGCGAACTCCTTGGGAGACAACGACAAGGGCCGCCCGTCCCGCGACGCGAACCGTTTCGCCGGGTCCAATTCGACCCCGGCCCGATCCAGCACCGGCGGCAGCGCCGGACGGGCTCTCCTGGCCAGCGCGTGCACCCGGGCGACGAGTTCGGCGAAGGCGAACGGCTTGGTGAGGTAGTCGTCCGCGCCGAGGCCGAGCCCGTCGACACGGTCCCGGATGCCCGCAGCCGCCGTGAGCATCAGGACGCGGGTTTCGCCGTCACCTTCGGCGATCCTCCGGCAGACCTCGTCGCCGTGCACCTTGGGGAGGTCGCGGTCGAGCAGGACGACGTCGTACCGGTTGACCATGACGCGTTCGAGTGCCGCGTCGCCGTCGTAGCAGACGTCCACCGCCATGCCTAGGTGCCGCAGGCCTTCGGTGACGGAGTCCGCCAGCATCCGCTCGTCTTCGGCCACGAGTACCCGCATCAACCATTCCCCACGTGCCTCAGTAGAACTCCGGACGGATAAAGAGCCGATAAAAATCGACCTTAACGGCCCTGGATCACCCACCGCCTAGACCTGTCGCATGATCTTCATCGGAAAGAGCGCGGCCGTGGGACTGGGCGGATCCGTTCTGGTCTCGCTCGGGGCGTTCGGGGCGGGTGCGACACTGCGGCACGGTCCCGTGCCGTCCGGGCACGGCCGGATGCTCGCCACCGCCGTGCTCTACCTCGGGCTCGCCCTGATGCTGACGGCTTGGGTCCGGTTAGGACGGTTGGCGAGCGCGCGCGAGGTCGTGCGAGCGGCCTGGCTGTGGTGCGTCCCGCTGCTGTGCGCGCCACCGCTGTTCAGCACGGATCTGTACACCTATCTCGCGCAGGGCGCGGTGGCGCACGCCGGTCTCGACCCGTACACGCACGTGCCCGCCGAGGTGCCCGGCCCGGTCACCGACAACGCTGCCGGCGGCTGGTCGCACCTCTCGTCGCCGTACGGGCCGCTGCACATCCTGATCGTGAAGAGCGTGCTCGCCGTGACCGGTGAGAACCTGGTCCTCGGCACTTTCCTGACCCGGCTGGCGATGGTGGCCGGGCTGGCGTCGCTCTGTGCCGCATTGCCTGTCCTGTGCCGGTATCTCGGTGCCCGGCCGGAACAGGCGCTGTGGCTGACGGTGGCGAATCCGCTGCTGGTGCTCTGCGTGGTTTCCGGCGGGCACAACGACTTGCTGATGATCGGGCTGCTCGCGGCCGGCACGGCGCTCGTGCTCACCGAGGCGCCGAAGACCGGGTTCGCCTTGGTCGCGCTGGCCGCCGCGGTGAAGATCCCCGCGGCCGTCGCGCTGCCGTTCCTGGTGTGGGTGTGGGCGGCGCGGCGGCCAGGCACGCGCGGCTTCTTGTCCGTGTCCGCGTCGGCAGTGTCCATTGTGGTCTTCACGTTCGGGCTGTGCACCGTGGTCGCCGGGGTCGACCTCGGCTGGATCCGGGCGCTGAGCGGGAATTCGTGGCTGGAACCGTGGCTGTCGATCCCGACGGCGCTCGGGAAGATCGTCCGGGCGGTACTGCCCGGCTTCGGGGACGCCGTCGCGGTGTGCCGGATCGCGGGCTGGGTCGCTCTCGCCGGTCTGGTGACGTGGCTGTGGTGGCGTTCGCGGGCGGGTGGCGCGACGGCGGTCCGTGGGGCGGCGGTGGCGTTGCTGGCGGCGGTGGTGCTGGCACCGGTGGCGTTTCCTTGGTACTTCGCCTGGCCGTTGGTACTCGGGGCGGCGGCCGCGTGGCCTGGCTGGTGTGTCGCGGTCGCAGCCGCCGCCTCGACGTGGCTGGTGGTGAGCACCCATCCCGACGGGGCGACCCTGTTGCCGCCGTGGGGATTCGGGGTGTTGCTGGTGGTCTCCGCGGGTGTCGGTGTGCTGAGCCGCCGGGGACCAGGTGATCATCGTCTCTCACCCGGAACCCGGCAGCGCTTCGGCCGACGCCCTGGCGAGGCTCCTCTGAGCGCCTAGGTTCCGGTCGGTGGCCCGGGCGGGTGCGGCTTTTCTTCTTTCTCCTTGGGCATTTCCGGCGCCTTCTCCTTGCCGGCGCGGTCGTTGATCGCGGGGGTCTCCAGCTGGTTGCCCAGCGACAGCAGGTCCTTCAGCGACTTCCCGTCGTGGCCGTTCCAGGTCGGCAGCTCCTTGCTGAGCGCGGCGGCCAGTTTGGTCAGCTCGGTGCTCGACTCCAGATCGGACAGCAGCTGGTCCGCGTGACGGGACACCGCCGAGACGCTTTCGCTGTGCTTGGCGACGAGGTCGCGGAACACGGCGTCGAACGACCGTAGCACCCCGATGATCTCGTGCCCGGTGATCTCCTTCTTCTCGGCCTTTTCGAGATTGAGATCGGGCATACCCGCCGTGTCCCACATCAGGTCGGCGACCTCCAGCACGAGGTCGGCCTTGGGGATCTGCTTGACCACGATCATCGCCAGCTTCAGCCCGAAGATCGCGGCCGGCCGGTAGTCGACACCGACGTCGTCCATCCGGTCGATCGCCGCTTCCAGGGCGAGGGCGACCTCCTTCAGGTCGCTCTTGAACGCGAGCTGGACCGCGAAGACCATGTCCACCACCGCGGAGACCTGAGGGATGTACCCCTCAGGGTCCCCGGCCTTGATGTTCCCGCCGACGAAATCGCCGAGGTAGGTGTCGACCGTGTTCAGATACGAGTTGAAGTCGTCGGCCGCTTCGCCCTTCCAGTCCATCATGGTGTGGTCCCGGATCGTCTGGACCCGGGATCGGGCGCTGAGGAAGGCTTGCCGTTTGCCGAAGACCGCCCCTCGCTGAGCGTCGGCGAAGGCGCTCACGTCGCCGTCGATGGCGACCTTCTTCCATTCGTTGAAGCCCAGCAGGACACCGGATTCCTCGTTGGACATGCCCGGGTTGTCGTGCGGCCACTCCTCGCGGATCTTCGCGGCGATCCGGTTGTAGTGGGCGAGCAACGCGTCGGGGCCGAGGTCGTTGAGTGTCATGGCCGCCTACTTCCCGGTGACTTCGCGCTCGATGCGCTCGTAGGCGTCGGCGACCACGTCGAGACGCTCCGCCGCCTGGCCCACCGAGTCCGAGACCGCGATGCCGCCGGTGATCAGCGCCGCGAGCAGGGCGTTGCGCTTCTGCCCGAGGGCGACGCCCGCCGAGTCGCCGCCGAACGCGGCCTGCGGCTGGACGTACAGATCACGCATCGACTTCGACGCGTTGCCTACTTTGGCCGACACCCCGGGCAGCCCGTCCTCGGTGTCGGACGCGACGCGGCGCAGTGCGCTGACCTCGACGCTGAAACCTCGACTATGTGTCATTTCGCCCCTCCATGTCACACCAGGTGCGGTCAAGGTACCGGAACCGGCGACCCCGGTGAGTGGCTTTCGGACACCCGGCCGGGTGCGTTTCAGAGGCGGCGCGGCCAGCCGGGATGGCTGGGCGGCTCGGCGAGATCCTCCAGGTAGGTGACGTCGCTGAAGTCGTCGTCCGCGACGGGAGCCCGCCGTGCGCGGGGCGGCGGCGGGGGAGGAGCGGGCTCTTCCCCCGGCTCCGCGGTGGCGAGCTCGGTCTCGACCGCGGTCAGCGCGGGCCACAGCGTCTTCTTGGCCTTGGGGGTGAAGAGCGCGAGCGCCAGCGGGTGCTCACAGGTCCCGGCGGCGACGTCCTCCCAGGTGAACTTCCCTTCGAGGACGGCGTCGGCCGCGCGAGCGAGGCGTGGCGGCACGTCCTGCCGCGACGCCGCCGCGCGGAACACGTCCGCCGAGAAGGCGGGTTCCAGAGCCATGAGACCTCCCTGCCGGAAGTTTAGGCCGTGTCCGGTGAGTCAGAGCGGGTTGTGTGCCCCCAACGGAGCGGTGCAGAACGGCCCGCCGACGTACTCGGCGGCCACCCCGGTCGGCGCGGGCATGTCCGCCAGCTGATCGGCGTAGGTCTCCGCGTTGTCGAGCGACTTGTAGCCCAGTTCCTCGGCTTCGGCGAGCGAGTAGATCCTGCGCGTGTTGTCGGAGACGCCCCAGATCAGCCGGTAGCCGGGGGAGGGATAGCTGAGGCAGGCCTCGAACAGGCGGGCACCGTCGTCGGGGGAGAGCCAGGTGGTCAGGCCGCGCGGGCCGAGCACGAGCGGGCTTTCGAAGCACGAGCCGATCCGGATGACGATGACGTCCATGCCGAACCGCGAGTGGTACAGGCTGCCGAGCGCTTCGATGGCAGCCTTGCTGACGCCGTAATAGGTGTCGGGCCGGGGCGTGGAGTCGGCGGGGAGACCGTTCTCGCCCGCCTCGTCGTTGCGGCGGAACCCGACGGAGTGGTTGCTGGAGGCCAGGATCACGCGCGGCACGCCGGCCGCCCGCGCGGCTTCGAGGACGGTGTGGGTGCCGTTGATGTTGACGTCGAGCGTGGCTTCCCACGAACTCTCGCGGCTGTGCCCGCCGAGGTGGATCACCGCGTCGACGCCCGCGCACGCCTTCGTCATCGCTTCCGGGTCGGTGACCGACGCGGTGATCAGCTCGACGTCCTCGCCGCCCGCGGCCTCGGGCTGTGCGGCCAGGTCGAGCAGCCGCAGCACCCGGCCGGAGCGGCGCAGCCTCGACCGCATCAGAGTGCCGACGATGCCCGCCGAGCCGGTGATCAGGACGCGCTGGTCTGCCATGTGAACCCCTTGTCAGTGAAGGAAAGTACGGATGATCAGCGGATGCCGGCGCGGCGCAGTTGCTGGCCGAGTTCCGCGGTGATTTCGGCGAGGAGCTCGCCGACGCGCTGGGCGTCGGCGTCGGTGACTTCGGTGACCGGCATGGAACAGCTGATCGCGTCCGTGCCGGGGATGCGGTACGGGATCACGGCCGCGACGCACCGGACACCGAGGCTGCCTTCTTCGACTTCCGCCGCGTAGCCGCGTTCGCGGGTCTTCGCGCATTCGGCGTGCAGGGCCTCGGCAGTGGTGATGGTGTTCGGGGTCAGGGCCCGCAGGTCCCCGCTCAGGAGCCCGTCGATCTCGTCGTGCGTCAGTTCGGCCAGCAAGGCCTTCCCCAGCGCGGTCGCGTGGGTGGGCAGCGTGCGGCCGACGCGGGACACGAGATGTGTCGAGTGCCGTGACTCGCGTGTCTCCAGGTAGACGACGTCGGTGCCCTCGCGGCGCGCGAAGTGCGCGGTGAAACCGGTCTTCTCCCGGATCCGCTCCAAGGCCTCGGTCGCGTACGGGACGACCGGGTCGCGGTCCAGGTACGCCGTGCCGCAGATCAGCGCGCGGACGCCGAGGCGGTAGCGGGCGGTGTTGGTGTCGACTTCCAGCCAGCCTGCTTCCAGCAGGGTGCGGAGCAGTCCGTGCAGGCTGGACCTGGGGAAACCGGTCCGCGCGTGGAGATCCGACAGGGAGAGCCACACGTCGTTCGCGGCGAAGGTCTCGATGAGATCGATCGCCCGCCGGGCCGATTTGACCCCGGCGGGTTCGGGCGCGGCGGACGCACCGTTCTCCACCGTGACAGCGGGGGCTTCCTGCTGCGGCATCCGCACTCCTCCAACCGGCCGTTGACTTGTGACCCTGGCCATATTAGCGTCCCGAACAGCGTTCTTATGGATGAACATAATCACTATAACAGACTCCGTTCATGGATGTGAACAGGTCGGGCTGGGCCTTCGTGAACGCGGAAAGGAGTCAGCGGTGCATTTGCTGGACTGGATCATGGTGTCCGCGTATTTCGTGCTGATGGTGGTGATCGGGCTGTGGTCGCACAGCCGGGTCAACACGGTCAGCGACTTCTTCACCGCCGGCGGGAAGATGCCGTGGTGGCTGGCCGGGATCTCCCATCACATGTCCGGCTACAGCGCGGTCCTCTTCGTCGCGTACGCGGGCGTCGCCTACACGGACGGCATCACCGTCTACTTCTGGGGCATGGCCAGCATCGGTATCGGCGTCGGCATCGGCAGCTGGCTGTTCGCCTCGCGGTGGAACCGGCTGCGCTCGAAGCTCGGCGTCGCCTCGCCGCTCGAGTACCTGGCGAAGCGCTTCAACGTGCCCACCCAGCAAGCGCTGGCCTGGAGCGGCAGCCTCCTGAAGATCTTCGACATCGCGGCCAAGTGGTTCGCGGTCGCGACGATCCTCAACGTCTTCGCGGGCGTGCCCTACACCTGGGGCATCATCATCACCGGCACCATCACGCTGATCTACTGCACCGTCGGCGGTCTCTGGGCCGACGCGCTCACCGACTTCGGCCAGTTCGTCATCCAGGCCATCGCGGCGATCGTGATGCTGTGGGTCGTGCTGGACAAGCTCGGCGGCGTCTCGGGCCTGTGGACCGTGTGGGGGGACCTCCCGCCCGCCCACCTCAACCCGACCACGTCGAAGTTCACCACCGTGGTGTTGCTCGTCTACGTGCTGGTGAAGACGCTGGAGTACAACGGCGGTATGTGGAACCTGGCGCAGCGCTACATGGCCGCGCCGAACACCTACGAAGCACGTCGCGGCGCGCGGCTCTCCTCGATCCTGTACCTGGTGTGGCCGCTGGTGATGATGTTCCCGATGTTCGCCGCCCCGCTGCTGATCCCGAACATCTCCAACCCCAACAACGCCTACGCGATCATGACCACGACGTTCCTCCCGCCGGGGCTGGTCGGGCTGGTGCTGGCCGGGATCTTTTCGCACACCATGGCGATGGTCTCCTCCGACGCCAACGCGATCTCCGCGGTCATCACGCGCGACATGATGCCGGTGCTGTGGAAGAAGGCCCGGAACTTCACCGAATCGCAGGGGCTGCTCGCCGCGCGGATCTCGACGGTGATCTTCGTCGTGCTGACCATGGTGGTGGCCACGCAGGCCGAGAAACTCGGCGGTGTGCTCGGGATCGTGGTGCTCTGGGTCGCGGCGCTGATGGGCCCGATCTCGGTACCGCTGCTGCTCGGCATGCTCCCGGCGTTCCGCCGCTCCGGCTCCCGCGCCGCGCTGATCTCGTGGGCCGGCGGTCTCATCGCCTACGCGATCGCCTACTACGGCTACAACGCCACCCTCGCGGTCACCGTGTCCACCCCGATCCTGGTCTCGCTGGCGCTGTTCATCGGGCTCGGCTACCTCATGCCCGAGCGCAAGGCCTCCACCGACGAGATCATCGACACCATCGACCGTGACGACGAAGTCGCACCCCGCAAGTCGCAGGACGGCACCACCGTGCCCGCCTGACCGGGACCCGAACCCGGGATCAACCGATAAGAACGAAAGAGAAATCCATGGCACCCACCAAGATCGAGCTCGACGGCCTACTGGCGTTCCCCTTGACCCCCTTCACCGAGGGGCTGGAACTCAACCTCGACGCGTTCGCGGAAACCGTCGAGAGCCACGTGGCCGCCGGGGCCGGCGCGCTGTTCGTCGCCTGCGGTACGGGCGAATTCAGCTCGCTGTCCCCGGACGAGCACGCAGCGATCCTGCGCAAGGCTCGTGAGGTCGTCGCCGGTCGGGTGCCGGTGTGGGTCGGGGCGGGCGGCGGTGCCGCGACGGCCCGTGCCGGGATCGCGGCGGCGGAGGCGGGCGGCGCGGACGGCGTCCTCCTCCTGCCGCCGTACCTGGTGACCGGTCCGCCGTCCGGGCTGGTCGACCACGTCCGGTACGCCGTCGGGGATTCCTCGATCCCGGTGATCGTCTACCACCGTTCCACCGGTGTCTTCACCCCGGACTCCGCCGTGGAACTGCTCGACATCCCGTCGGTGGTCGGTCTCAAGGACGGCTTCGGCGACGTCGAGCTCATGAGCCGGATCATCACCTCGATCCGCTCGGCCGGCACCGACCGCGCCCGGGATTTCCTGTTCTTCAACGGTCTTCCGACGGCCGAGGTCTCCGCCCGTGCCTACGCCGCGATCGGCGTGGCGCGCTACTCCTCGGCCGTGCACTGCTTCGCCCCCGAGATCGCGGCCCGCTTCCACCGCGCGCTCGCGGAGAAGGACGACGCGGTCATGGAAGCCCTGCTCGCCGGGTTCTATCTGCCGCTCGTGGCGCTGCGAGACGAGGGACAGGGCTTCGCCGTGTCGCTGGTCAAGGCCGCCGCCCGGTCGCGCGGGGACAAGGTCGGCTCGGTCCGGCCGCCGCTGGTCGAGCCGACCCCCGACCAGGTCGCCCGCCTGGAGAAGATCGTCGACGACGGATTCTCCGTCCTCAAGTCCGTCGAGGCCGGTGCCTGAAGATGAAGGTTCTCGACGTCGTCCTGACCCCGGTCGCCTTCGCCGACCCGCCGCTGCTCAACGCGATGGGGGTGCACGAGCCCTTCGCGCTGCGCGGTGTCGTCCAGCTGATCTGCGAGGACGGTGTGGTCGGCCTCGGCGAGTCCTACGGTGACCTCGCGTTCCTGGACCAGGTCCGGAAGGTGCTGCCGGAACTCAAGGGGCACGACGTGTTCGACCTGCCCGGCCTCCGCCGGAAGGTCGCCACCACGCTGGGCGAGGTCGTCTTCGCCGACGCTCACGGGCTCACCGGCGGGTTCTCGGTCAGCAAGACCGTCGCCAGCGTGTACTCGCTGTTCGAGGTGGCCGCGCTCGACGCGCAGGGCCACTACCTCGGCAGGCCGGTGGTGGACCTGCTCGGCGGCAAGGCGCGCGACGCCGTCGACTTCTCCGCCTACCTGTTCTACAAGTTCGGCGCCCACCTCGGCGCCGAGGAGGACTCGTGGGGCGAGGTGACCACGCCGGAGGCGCTCGTCGGCGAGGCACGGCGGATGGTCGACGAGTACGGCTTCGGCTCCATCAAGCTCAAGGGCGGCGCCTTCGACCCCGACCAGGAGATGGCCGGGATCCGCGCGCTCGCCGAGGCGTTCCCGGACCACCCGCTCCGGATCGACCCGAACGCGGCCTGGACGCCGGAAACCGGGATCCGGGTCGCCGAGGAGCTCGACGGCGTCCTGGAGTACCTCGAAGACCCGACGCCGGGCATCGAGGGCATGGCGCGGGTCGCCGAGAAGGCGAACATGCCGCTGGCCACGAACATGTGCGTCGTGCGCTTCGCGGACATCGAGCCTGCCTTCCGGCAGCGGGCGGTCGGGGTGATCCTTTCGGACCATCACTACTGGGGCGGTCTGCGGGACACCCAGGCCCTCTCCATCACGGCGGAATGCTTCGACGTGGGCCTTTCCATGCATTCGAACAGTCATCTCGGGATCAGCCTGGCCGCTATGGTGCACGTGGCCGCGGCGACGCCGCACCTGACCTACGCCTGCGACACCCACTGGCCGTGGAAGACGGCCGACGTCATCGCCCCGGGTGCGCTGGAGTTCGTCGACGGTGCGGTCGCGGTGCCCGACAAGCCGGGGCTGGGGGTCGAGCTCGACCCCGACGCGCTGGCGCGGGCCCATGAAGACTATGTCCGAAGTGGACAGACCAAACGGGATGACGTGACCTATATGCGGAAGTTCGTCGGAAATTTCGACCCGAACACGGCACGGTGGTGACGGGGTGAAGGTCACCGGATACGCCTACCCCTGGGACGTCGTCGACGATCCCGGTTTCGTCGAGCGCGTACGGGAACTCGGCGTCGACGAGGTCGCCGTCGCCGTGTCGTACCACAGCGCCCGCGCGGCGACACCCTGGTCGCCCGAGCGCACGTCGGTCGTCGCGCGCCACGCGGCGCTGTACCGGCCGGTGCGCGACGAGGCCTGGGGCGAGCTGAAGCCCGCCGAGCCGGACTGGGTCGAGAGCCGCGACAGCGCGGGCGACGCCGTCCGGGCGCTGAACGAGGCGGGGATCCCGGCCGCGGCGTGGCTCGTGCTGACCCACAATTCGCTGCTGGGCACGGAGTTCCCGGATTTCACCGTGCGGAACTGCTTCGGCGAGCGGTACCCGTGGGCGCTGTGCCCCGGCCAGCCGGAGGTGCGTGAGTACGCGGCGAACGTGACGGCGGAAAGTCTCGCCGGGCTCGATTTCGCCACGGTCGTCCTCGAAGCGTGCGGCCCACTCGGCGCCGTGCATCAGCACCAGCACGAGAAGACCGACGGCGTCTGGTCGCCCGCGGTGGCGCGGCTGCTGTCGATCTGCTGCTGCGACGCCTGTCTCGACGCCTGGGCCGCGGCCGGTCAGGACCCGGCGAAGGCGCTGGGCAAGCTGCGGGCCGAGGTCCGGCGGCTGATCGACAGCGGTGACCTCCGCGCGACCGAGGACAAGATCCTGCCCACGTTGCGGCAGGTCCTGCTCGACACCCGCCAGAAGGCGACCGACGCGCTGCGGCGCGACGTGCTCGCGAAGATCCCGTCCGGGCCCCGGATCGTGCTGCACGGGGCGATGGACCCGTGGGTCACCGGCGCGCTGCCGGGGCTGACGCCGTCGGCCCCGGACGACGTCGACGCGGTGGTGCTGCAGAACTGGGTACCCGGCCACCCCAGCGTGGGCGCCGTCGCGACGGCACGGGCGAAGCTGCCGGAGAAGGTCGCCGTCGGCAGCTACATCACCGCGGTGGCGGCGAGCCCGGTGCCCGACATCGAGGCCTACACCACCGAACTCGGCAAGGCAGGCGCCACCGAACTGCACCTGTACCACCTCGGCCTCGCCGGCCCGGGGCGCTGGGCGGATCTCATCGCCGCCGTCAGCGCCGCGCAAGAACTCGTTTAGGAGAAAGCAGAACCCATGAGCCAGGCAACGGATCCCGCCACGCTCGAACAGATCCTCGCGGCCGCCGCCGATGCGGCAGGCACGGCGGCGGCCGCGACCCCAGCCCAGCGCGCCGGATGGCTGAACGCGGCGGCGGACGCCCTCGACGCGTCCGCCGACGAACTGATCGCGCTGGCCAATCAGGAGACGCATCTCCCGGCCGCCCCCCGGCTGCAGGGCGAGCTGAAGCGCACGACGTTCCAGCTGCGCCTGTTCGGCGAGGTGCTCGCCGACGGGTCGTTCCTCGGCGCCACCGTCGACCACGCGGACGCCGCGTGGCCGATGGGGCCGCGGCCGGACATCCGGCGGCTGCTCACCCCGATCGGACCGGTGCTGGTGTTCGCCGCCAGCAACTTCCCGTTCGCGTTCAGCGTCGCGGGTGGCGACACCGCGTCGGCGCTGGCGGCCGGTTGCCCGGTCGTGCTCAAGGCGCACTCCGGGCACCCGGAGCTGTCCGCCCGCACCGGCGAGATCCTGCGTGACGCGCTGGTCGAGGCCGGTGCGCCGGAGGGGATCTTCGCGGTCATCCACGGCCAGCAGAACGGCGTGACCGCGCTGAAGGACCCGCGGGTCCAGGCGGCGTCGTTCACCGGTTCGGTGCCTGGCGGGCGCGCGCTGTTCGACATCGCGACCTCACGGCCGTCGCCGATCCCGTTCTACGGCGAGCTCGGCAGCGTCAACCCGGTCGTCGTCACGCGGTCGGCCATCGACGCGCGCGGCGAGGCGATCGCGAAGGCGTACGCCGGATCGTTCACCCTCGGCGCCGGGCAGTTCTGCACCAAGCCGGGACTGCTGTTCCTGCCCGAGGGACACGGCCTGGAGGACACGCTGCGCGAGGCCGTCTCGGCGATCCCGGCGCAGCCGATGCTCAACGAGCGCATCGCGGCGGGCTTCGCCGACGGACTGGCGAAGCTGAGCGACGTCGAGGGCGTCGAGGTGCTGTCGGAGTCCGGTGGCGCCGAAGGGATCTCGCACGGCGCGACGCTGCTCGCCACCACCGCCAAGGACTTCCTGGCCGACGGCGACACGGTCCGCGAGGAGTGCTTCGGCCCGGCGTCGCTGATCGTCACCTACACCGACCAGGCCGAGCTGATCAGCCTGCTCGGCGTGATGGAACCCGGGCTCACCGCGACCATCCAGGGCGAAGAGTCCGATGTGGACTGGATCCGCCCGGTCCTCCCGTCACTAACCCGCGTCGCCGGCCGCCTGCTGTGGAACGACTGGCCGACCGGCGTCACGGTCACCTGGGCACAGGAACACGGTGGTCCCTACCCGGCGACCACCGCGCCGACCAGCACCTCGGTCGGCACCGCCGCGATCGAGCGGTTCCTGCGACCGATCGCCTGGCAGGGCTTCCCCGACGCGCTGCTGCCGGAACCGTTGCAGGAGAACAACCCGTGGGACCTGCCCCGCAGGACCGACGGGAAACGCTAGAAACCGTCGTGAGTGGCGATTCGGGTTCCAACCCGAATCGCCACTCACGAGGCCCCACCACCCGCCGCCCCTGATCGCTGTCTTTCGACCCTTTGGGAGGCTCCGTCATGCCCGGATTCGGTTACGTCGACAGGAGAACGGCCTTGCGGGGAGGCGCGGCAGCGGCCGCTTCGGTCGCACTCACGACCGCTCTCGCGAGCCCTTCGTCAGCCCGGCCCGCGTCCGCAGTGGCGGCGGGGACGGCCGGTATGGCCTCGATCGTCACCGGCTACCGCGAACTCCAGACCGGGATCAACCGGCCGTCGGCGGAACGCACCGCCGCGCTGGCGAACCTGGACAGGGTCGCGAAGTCCTACCACGACAGCATGACGGTCGGCGGCGGTCCACTGTGGAAAGACCTCCCGCTCGGCCCGGGCAGCGACTACACGACGTCGATGTACGCCCGGCTCCGTGCGATCACGGTCAACTGGGGCACCCCGGGCGGCGCGCTGGCCGGCGACGCGGGCGTGCTCGGCCGGATCAAGGCGGCACTGGATCTGCTGTACACCAGCGATCAGTACAGCGAGAAGACCGCCGAGATCGGCAACTGGTACACCTACGAGATCGGCATCCCGCTCTATCTGCTCCACATCCTCGCGACGGTCGCCGACGAGCTGACCCAGGACGAACTCGCCAATTACCTCAAACCGGTGCTGAAGTTCTCCGGTAACCCGAACCTCCGCACGAACAACCCGAGCGTCGTCGAGACCGGCGCCAACCGCGCGGACAAGTCGACGATCTCGATCGTCTCCGGCGCGATGCTCGGCGACGCCGAACGGATCAAGCGCGGTGCCGGGGCGTTCACCGACGTCGAAGGCGGGGGAGCGGCGAGCGTCATCGCCAAGCTCCACCGCGCCGCCGGGGACGGCTTCCACACCGACGGCTCGTTCCTCCAGCACGATTCGGTGCCGTATCCCGGGCACTACGGGATCATCCTGCTCACCGCCGTCGCGTCCGCCATCCACGTCACCAAGGGCACGGAGTTCGAACTGCCCGCCGACGTCCGCGACGCGGCGTACGCGCTGGTCTCCGACACGTTCGCGCCCTTCGTCCACGCGGGCGCGCTGATGGAGTCGGTCCGTGGCCGGTTCCTTTCCCGGCAAGGGGAATCCGCGCACGACATCGGGCACCAGCTCACCGGCGCCGTCGTGCTGCTGGCGAGGTCGGCGAGCGGGAAACGCAAGGAGGAACTCGGCGGGCTCGCCGCGAAGTGGATCACCGAGGACACCTTCGCGCCGTACCTGAAGATCCCCGACCCCGAGCGGTTCGCGCCGGGACCCGACCTCGTCGGCATCCCCGGCGTCGAGTTCGCGCAGGAGCTGCTGGCGACCGGGATCCGCCCGGCGCCGACGGTCGCGACGCACCGGGTGTTCGGCCAGCAGGACCGGATGGTGCACATCAGCGAAGGCTGGTCGGCCTCGCTCGGTGTCGCCTCGACGCGGATCTCGCGGTACGAGTCGATCAACTCGATGAACCTGCACGGCTGGCACGTCGGCGACGGTGCGCTGTATCTGTTCCTGCCCAAGGCGAAGGACCACTTCACCGACGCCTACTGGCCGACCGTCGATCCGCAACTACTGCCGGGCACGACCACCAAGGGCGGGGCGCTCCCCAAACTCGAGTCGGTGCCGTTGACCAGCAAGGATCACTGCGGCGGGGTCCGCTGGGACGCGCGGCACGGCGCGCACGCCCTCGACTTCGTCTCGCAGGACGGCACGCTGACCGCGAAGAAGTCGTGGTTCTTCACGCCGTCGGGGGTGGTGTGCCTCGGTGCCGGGATCACCGATGCCTCCGGCGAGCGGATCCGGACCACGATCGAGAACCGCAACCTCGGCGAGAACGGCTCGGGGGTCCTGCTCGCCGACGGCCATCTCGTCGACGGGTCGGAATCCTTGCGGCGCAAGCGTTGGCTGCATCTGGAGAAGGTCGGCGGGTACGTCCTGCTCGACGACGCGGAGGTGACCGCGCTGCGCGAGGACCGGACGGGGACCTGGCGCGACGTCGACAAGGGTGCCAACACCAAGGGCACCACGGTGCCCTACACCCGGCGCTACCAGAAGCTGGTGATCGAGCACGGGGCCGCTCCTTCGGGCGCGAGCTACGCCTACGCCGTCCTGCCCACCGCGTCGGTACTGGAGACGATCGCCTCGGCCTGGTCGTGGCGCGTGCGGTCCAACACCGCGACCGTGCAGGCGGTCCGCCTGTGGGACGCGACGCTGCTCGCGAACTTCTTCGCCGCCGGCTCGGTCGACGAGGTGTCGGTGTCCGGACCGGCGTCGGTGGCGCTGGGGCGGACGGGGAACGGCTGGCAGCTGACCGTTTCGGATCCGACGCAGCGGCAGGACGTCGTACGCGTGACCGTTCGGCGTAAGACCGTGGAGGTGCCGGTGAAGGACACCTTCGGCGCGACTCAGGTCGTCCGCATCTAGAGGACTGAATGCCTGGCCAGTAGGGGCCATTTAGGTCAGGATCTGGCCTGAATGGCCCTTACGGTCTCTTCATGACCGACATCGAGCAGTTCCGCATCGACATCCCGCAGTCCGATCTGGACGACCTGACCGACCGGCTGGCCCGCACCCACTGGCCGTCGGCGCTGCCCGGTGCCGAGTGGAGCCGGGGCGTCCCGGTCGCCTACCTCAAGGACCTGGCCGAGTACTGGCGCGACGGCTACGACTGGCGCGCGTCCGAGAAGCAGCTCAACGAGTTTCCGCAGTACATCACCGAGATCGACGGCCAGCGCGTGCACTTCCTGCACGTCCGGTCGCCGGAACCGGACGCGATCCCGCTGATCATGACGCACAGCTGGCCGAACTCGATCGCCGAGTTCCTGAACGTCCTCGGACCGCTCACCGATCCGCGAGCCCACGGTCTCGACCCTTCGCGCGCCTTCCACGTCGTCGCGCCGTCCTTGCCGGGTTTCGGTTTCTCGCCGTTCCCCGAACCCGCCGACGACCGGCCGTGGGACATCGCGAGGGTGGCGCGGACGTGGGCCACGCTGATGAGCCGCCTCGGCTACGAACGCTATGGCGCGCACGGGAACGACGCCGGCGCGCTCGTGACGCCCCAGCTGGCGGTGCACGCGCCGGAGCACGTCATCGGCTCGCACATCACGTCCGGACTCGGTGTCCCGATGGGTGACCCGGCCGATTTCGAAGGGCTCACCGAACAGGACCAAGCCGAGCTGACGGGACTGATGGAACGCTTCGCGGGCGGCAGCGGCTACGCGCCGTACCTGACGAACAGGCCGCAGACGCTGAGTTACGGCTTCCTCGATTCGCCGGTCGCGCAGCTGGCCTACCTGGTCGAACGGTTCAAGGAGTTCGACGGCTGGCCCGAAGGCGCTGCGCCCGCCGAGCCGATCGACCGCGACCTGCTGCTCACCAACGCGACGCTGTACTGGCTGACCGGGACCGGCGCCACCTCGCTGTGGCCGTACTACGAGGGCGCGGCGGCGATGCCGATCGACCAGACGGTGGTGCCGACCGGGGTCTCGCACGGCGGGCCGTCCGTCCTGCGCAAGATCGCCTCGCGCAAGAACGACATCGTGCGCTGGGCCGATCACGAAAGTCCCAGTCACATGGTCGCGATGGCCGTCCCGGACCACGTGGTGACCGAGCTCCGGGAATTCTTCGGAAATCTCCGGAAATGATGTCGAGAGGTGGTCGTCGGCTCCGACCCGGGGACGAAGCTAAAGTCAAGTGACCCCCTGGAGGACCTGATGACCACCTCGTTCGAGACCGTGACCTCGGCCGACGGCACCCCGATCGCCTTCGAGCGGACAGGCGAGGGCACGCCGGTGATCCTGGCCGGTGGCGCGTTCAACGACCGGACGACCCTCGCCGGCCTGGCCGCGACGCTGGCGCCGGACTTCACCGCGATCGCCTACGACCGGCGCGGGCGGGGTGACAGCGGCGCGGGCGCGGTCTACTCGGTCGAGCGCGAGGTCGAGGATCTCGCCGCGGTGATCGACCACGTCGGCGGTTCCGCGGCGGTCTTCGGGCACTCGTCGGGAGCCGTCCTCGGACTGGAGGCGGCCGCCCGGGGCGTCGCCATGACCAGCCTCGCCGTGTACGAGCCGCCGTACGTCGTGGACGACAGCCGTCCCAGGCCGGGGGCCGACCTCTTCGACCGCGTCCGGGCACTGATCGCCGACGGCGACCGCGACGGCGCGGCGGAACTCTTCCTCGTCGAGGGGACGGACACCCCGGCCGAGGTCGTCAAGGGGATGCGGGAAGACGCGTTCTGGGCCTGGTTCGCCGGACTCGCCCACACGCTGCCCTACGACCTCGCGCTGTGCGGCCCCGGCAACGTGCTGCCCGCCGGCAGGCTGGCCAAGATCTCCGTGCCCACGCTGGTGCTGGACGGCGGGGAGAGCGACGCCTGGATGCGGGCCGCCGCTCGCGCGGTCGCGGATACGGTCCCCGGAGCGCGGCACGCCACGGTCGAGGGACAGGACCACGGCGTCCTCCGTCAGCCGGACGTCCTGCGCGGCCTGCTCACCGAATTCCTCAGGTGACCACCTTCAGCGGTTCGGCGGGCAGGCCCATCGCGGTGTAGAGGTCGTGCGCGGCACGGGACTGCCCGATCCCGGCCAGCGCGCGGGCCTCTTGCAGCCGATAGCCGATCCGTCTCGCCGTTTCGAGCGCGAGGCGGTGCTGCCGGAGCCCCGCCGGCCTCTCGCCGAGCGCGAGGCAGGCGGTGCCCAGGCTGTTGGCCGCCATGGCCAGCAGCAGCGGATGGTTGAGCCGGGCGAGGATCTCGCACGCGCGTCCGGCCTGCTCCCGCGCTTCGCCGGGCCGGTGGGCGAGGAGCAGGGCGTCGGCGTGGTCGATCCGGCTCCACGCTTCGCCGAACAGGTAGCCGAGGTCCCGCGAGGCGGTGATCGAGCGTTCGATGACGTCGTACGCTTCGCCGAACCGGCCGAGCCGCGCCAAGACCAGGCCGAGCTGGGCCGAACTCAGGATCATGCCGCGGGGATCCTCGCGCAGCACCACCGCTCTCCGGGCGGAGACCAGCGCTTCGTCCAGCCTGCCGAGGACCTCTTGCGCGTTGCTGAGATTGGTCCACAACGTGGCGGTGGTTTCGCAGCCGGCGGTCTCGTCCTCGATGGCGAGCCCGTCGCGATAGAACCGGATGGCCTCGGGGTAGCGGCCGAGCATGCCGTGCAGGGCGCCCGCCCTGGACAGCGCGATCGCCTCGGCCACCCGGTCACCGGACGCGCGGACGACGTCCAGACGCTCCAGCGCGCAGCCGATTCCCTCGGTGAGCCTCCCGTTTTCCCAGAACGCCAGGGTCAGGCTCGCCAGGCTCAGCTGGATCGCGTGCGGGTCGCCGTTCCGGCGGGCGGCGGTGATGCCGGTGTGTGCCACGGCGAGCAGCTCGTCGAGATGCCCGCTCTCGCGGAGATGGTCCGCGGTGTCCGCGGCGATCCGCCAGGCGTGCTCGTCGTGACCGGCGTCGAGGGCGTGACGGGTGACCGCGACCAGGTTGGCCCGTTCCGCCTCGTACCAGCCGGAGTCGCCTCCGCCGCTGTAGTGTTCGAGCAGCCTGATCAGCGCCGGGGCGGTTTCCCCGTCGTCAGCGACGGCGCGCGCGTGCTCGGCGATCAGGTCGTGGAACGAGTACCGGCCCAGCGCGGGCTGCCTGAGCAAGTGGGCGTCGAGCAGATCTTCGAGCAGCCGTTCGGCCTCCTGCTCGCCGGTGCCTGCCAGCGCGGCCGCCGCGGGCACACCGATGTCGGCACCGGGATTCCTTCCCAGTAAACGGAACATACGCTTTCGCGCGGCGTCGAGTTCCCGATAGGACAGTGCGAACGCCGCGGCCACGTCGCGTCCGGCGACCTTGAGCTCGGCCAGCCTGTCGTGTTCCGAGCCCAGCCGTTCGGCGAGGGTTTCCACGGTCCACTGTGGACGATTTTGCAGCCGGGCGGCCGCGATCCGGATCGCCAGCGGCAGGTTCCCGCACAACGCGGCCACCCCCGAGTCCGGTCGTCCCGACGCCGTCGCGAACAGGGCGCTTGCCTGTTCGTCCGGCAGGACTTCGAGGCTGATCGACGCGGCTCCGTCGATGGCGGACAGCCGTCGCCTGCTCGTGACGACGAGGGCGATCGTGGCCGAACCGGGCAGGAGCGGTCGTAACTGTTCCGCGCTCGCGGCGTTGTCGAGCACCACGAGCAGCGACCGGCCCGCCGTCCTGGTCCGCCACAGTTCGGCCCGCCGGTCCACGCCGCCGGGGAGCCGGCTCGCCGGGATGTCCAGTTGCCCGAGCAGGGCTTCGAGCGCGGCCTCCGGCGCGAGTGGTTCGCGGGCAGGGGAATGACCGTGCAGGTCCACGAACAGTTGCCCGTCGGGGAAATCGGCGGCGAGCCGGTGCGCGGCGTGGACGGCGAGCGAGGTCTTGCCGACACCGGCCATCCCGTCGACGGCCACCGGGCGGCCGAGCCGGACGGCGTCCAGGAGCATGCCGATCTCCGCCTCCCGCCCGGTGAAATCCGGGACGTCGTAGGGGAGGAAGCACCGGGCCTTGCCGTACTCCGGCTCGTCGCGCAGGATCCGCTCGGAGAGCTCGCGCAGCTTCGGGCCGGGATCGATCCCGAGTTCGTCCACCAGCCGTGTCCGCGTCCGCCGGTAGACGTTCAGCGCGTCGGCCTGCCTGCCCCGCTGGTGCAGCGCGCGCATGAGCAGCCCGGTGAACGCCTCGCGGAACGGGTGCTCGGCGACCAGTGCCGTCAGCTCCGCGACGGTGTCCTCGCCGGCGGCGATCTCCTCGTCGAGACAGCGTTCCATAATGGACAGACGGCGTTCGTCGAGCTCGTCGGCCGCGCCGCGCAGCGCCATACTGTCCACACCGGACAGAGCCGGTCCGCGCCAGCAGCCGAGCGCCTCACGGAACTCGCCGCGGGAGACGTGCTCCTCGAACGTGCGAAGGTCGAAAGTGCCCGGCCGCAGCACGAAACCGGGCCCCTCGGCGGCCAGGACGTCTTCGCCGGCGCCCTTGGCGACGAGGGAGCGCTTCAGGGCGGTGGTGAGGTTGCGGATCTGGCGGACGGCCGTGGCGGGCGGATCCTCGTCCCAGACGACGTCCACCAGCCGGGAGACCGAGACGACGCGATCGGCGCCGAGCAGCAGCGCGGCCAGGATGCGTTCCTGCCGCGGGCCCGCGAGCTTCACCGGCCGCGCGCCGTTGCGGCACTGCACCGGCCCGAGTATCCGGAACTCCATCACACCCCCTCCCGCGAGGTTAACCGGCCCCGCGCCCGCGCCGGTGCGGAAGTGATGCAGCTGTGATGCGCCGTCCGGCGAACCTGCCGGTGGAAGAAGTACGGGACGTGATTGAGGAGAACCCCATGCGCAAGCGGTACTACGCGGCGTTGGCCGGACTGGTCGTGGCGGCGGCGGGGATCGGCGTACCGGCCGCGGCGGCGGCCGGTGAGCAGCAGGCCGAGAGCGAACGGCAGGCCTGCCGGCGCGCGTTCGATCGCGCCGTCTGGGAGGACATGGACAGCTACAACAAACGCGACGAGGCCCGCTACCGGGCGATCATCCACCAGAACATGGTGACCGTCGGGCGCAAGGGGCAGTTGTTCATCGGCTACGAGGCCAACGTGCAGCCGGTGGTCGACGTGCAGTTCAAGCTCCCGTACGAGTACAGCATGCCGTGGACGGTGACCCACACCGTCGTCGAGGACTGCAAGATGGGCTTCGCGATCCTCGACGCCTACTACAAGGTGCCGTCGCAGAACGTCGACCGGCACTACACGATCAGCCTGACGCTGGTGCGGGAGCACGGTAGGTGGCAGGTCATCAAGGACACCGTGACCGACGTGCTGCCTTGAGGGGGTCGTGAGTGGCGATTCGGGTAAATGAGGGGTAGGGCAGAGGTGTCATGTTCGCGTGCGGGCGTGCCTGCGTGGATGTTGTGAAAGTGGCTTTCACAACCTTCAACGTTGCGGAAGAAGCTTTCGCAACATCGCCGGGTCGCCTGTTCTCGGTCCTTGTTCCCAATGTCGCATTTGGGACGTTGAGTGTCTCGAATGCGACATTGGGAACATCCGGTGCCGGACGTCAAGGCAGTACGTCGCGAGCGCCACGCTCGAGACGGTGAGTGTCCCCAGCGTGGCGCTCGGGACACGCACACCGTGACCTACGACCAACCGCACCGACGCCTCACGGGCGCGAAGACGTAACTCGCGTGATCAGGAACGGAACTCGCGTGATCAGACGGCGAACACGGCGAACGTCCTCTGATCACGCGAGATCCGTCTCTGATCACGGGTCATCGCCGCCTGATCACGCATGATCGCCCAACTCGCCTGAACACGACACCTTCGACCTTCTCCTCAAGAGAACCCGAATCGCCACTCACGAAGGCTTCCGGCCCACCCCCGCGTACGGCAGCGAGTTGATCTCCGGGTCGTTGGACATGTCGCCCGCCCCCTGCGGGTTCCACATCGCGCAGCCGACGACGCCGGGCTCGACGACGTCGAAGCCCTCGAAGAACGAGAGCACCTGCTCGTGGGTCCGGGGGATGGGGTCGTTCTGGGTGCTCTTGTACGCCTCGATGGCTTCGTCGAGGCCGCTCGAGTCCGCGTCGGCGGCGACGTGCGAGATGGCGAGGAAGCTGCCGGGGGCGAGGCGTTCCCGGTACCGGGCCAGGATCGCGTGCGGATCCCAGGAGTCCGGCACGAAATGCAGCAGCAGCAACATGAACAGCCCGATCGGCTGGTCGAGATCCAGCAGCTCCCGGGTTTCCGGCGCGTCGAGGATGTCGTTGGCGTCGCGGAGGTCGGCCTGGATCGCCGCGCACCGGTCGTTGCCGCGCAGCAGCAGTTTGGCGTGCGCGACGGCGACGGATTCGCGGTCGACGTAGACCACCCGGCAGGACGGGTCGATCCGCTGGACGATCTCGTGGAGGTTCCCGACGGTCGGGATCCCGGAGCCGATGTCGAGGAACTGCCGCACCCCCGCCTCCATCATGTGCAGCGCGGCACGCCGCAGGAAGGCGCGGTTGAGCCTGGCCGCGTCGCGAATCCCCGGCATGATCTTCAGGATCTGTTCGCCGAGGTCACGGTCGGCCTGGAAGTTGTGGTCGCCGTTGAGCCAGTAGTCGTAGACCCGGGCGGGATTCGGCACCGTCGTGTCGACCTCGGGAGGTACCCAGCTCAGGTTCGAAGTCACCGTCGTCGCCGCCGTTCGTAGGGGAATCCGTTGGGGCACAGCAGTCTATCCGGCATCGGGGAACCGGCTGCCATCGTCCGATCGTGTGGATGTGCGGCCGCGGAACTCCCGTCCGCGGTCGCGCGGTCCTAAGGTGACCGGGTTCAGCGTCCAGGCACGGGAGACGAGCACGATGGCACCACCTCCGGACGTCGCTGTCGCACCGGGCCGCTGGCCGCTGCTCGGGCATACCGTGCCGATGCTCCGTGACCCCCTGAAACTGCTGTCGTCCCTGCGGTCGCACGGCGACGTCGTCCGGCTCGACTTCGGCCCGATGCCGGTCTATCTCGTCACCACCCCGGAACTGGCTTGGCGGCTGCTCGCCGTCGACGCGGGGAAGTTCGACAAGGGCATCGTGTTCGACAAGATGCGGCCGCTGTTCGGGGACGGGCTCGCCACCTCCAACGGCGCCTTCAACCAGCGGCAACGGCGGATGATGCTGCCCGCTTTCCAGCGAAGCCGCATCGCGCTCTACGCCGAGACGACGATGACGAAACTCGCCGTGGACCTCGCCGGCTCGTGGAAACCCGGCGAGGTGGTCGAATTCGACCGGCGGATGCAGGATCTCGCGCTGACCATCTCCGGGCGCACGCTGTTCTCCACCGAACTCGGTGTCGAGGCGCTCGCCGAGATCCAGCGGTCGATCCCGATCATGCTGAAGTACGTCATGGTCCGGGCCTTCTCGCCGAAGTTCGTCGAGCGGCTGCCGATCCCGGCCAACCGCGAGTTCGACGCCGCGGCCGCGCGGCTCCGGCGGGTCATCGGCGACGCCGTCCTGAAGGCACGTGAGAAGGGTGGCGATCAAGGCGATCTGCTGTCGATGTTGTTGCTGGCCAAGGACGACGAGACCGGCGAGAAGATGACCGACCGCCAGGTGGAGGACGAGGTCATCACGATCCTCACCACCGGCGCCGAGACCACCGCCGTCGCGCTGGCGTGGTTCTTCCACGAGATCGGGGCGCGGCCGGACATCGAACGCAGGTTCCACGCCGAGGTCGACGAGGTGCTCGACGGCGGGCCCGCGCGGTTCGAACACCTGCCGCGCCTGGAGTACACGCAACGGATCATCAACGAGGTCGTCCGCCGGACCCCGCCGGTGATCCTGATGCGGCGCGCGCGGGAGGACGTCGAACTCGGCGGTGTGCGGATTCCCGCCGGTACCGAGGTCGCGGTCAGCCAGCACACGCTGCACCGCGATCCGCGCTGGTTCCCCGAACCCGAGCGGTTCGACCCGGATCGCTGGGAGCCGGAGCGCGCCGCCGAAGTGCCGAAGGGCGCCTTCATCCCGTTCGGTGCCGGCGCCCGGCTGTGCCCGGGGCATCAGTTCGCTCCCACGGAGATCGCTTTGGTCGCGGCGACGATCGGCGCGCGATGGCGGCTGGAGCCGCTACCAGGGGTGAAGGTCTTTCCCAAGATCAAAGCGACCATGCAGCCGAACCGGTTGCCGATGACCGTGATTCCGCGAACGCCAGCCTGACGGTGAGTGTTCGGTTACCGGGTGTAGGGTTCATGCTCCTTCCGAGCGTTCCGATTCCGGAGAGGGTTCTGTGAGAATGCCGCTCAAATTGGCCACCGCGGTGGCCGCGTGCTGCGCGCTCCTCGGTGGTTTCCTGGTCGCCGCCCCGGCCGCCGCCGTCGAGATCCGTTGTTCCGACGTGGATCTGCCGGTCACCGGCCCGCTCGGTGGACCGGCGACGGTGCACGGCCGGTTCTGCCTGCCTGACGGCCCGGCGCCCGAGGCCGTCCAGCTGCTGGTGCACGGCGGCACCTACAACAGTGCCTACTGGGACCTGCCCTACGACCCGGATCGCTATTCGTATCAGCGCGACATGGCCAAACACGGGTACGCGACCTTCGCGGCGGATCAGCTCGGCTCGGGCGGGAGCAGCAAACCGCCCAGCCTCCCGCTCCTGCTGCCGGCGCTGGCGCGCTCGATGCACGAGGTGGTCGGGCATCTGCGCGCGGGCCGGGTCGGCGGCACGCCGTTCGCGAAGGTGGTGATCGTCGGGCATTCGGTCGGTTCGGGCATCGTCGCGGCCGAGGCGTCGACGTATCAGGACGTGGACGGCGTGATCCTCAGCGGTATGACGCACCTGCCGTCGGTGCCCGCCTTGACCTTCGGTGTGCTCTTCGGCCTGCAGCCCGCGTTCGTGGACGGCCAGCTCGGTTCGCTCGGCAGTGATCCGCTCTATTTCACGACGAAACCGGGAGCGCGCGCCGGACTGTTCTACGCGACGGAAAATACCGACCCGCAGGTCATTGCCGCCGACGAGGCGACCAAGGATCAGGTTTCGGTCCCGGGAATGGGAACCGTCGCCGTGTTCGGCATCGTCCTGCCCGCGACGAAAGCGATCCGGGTACCCGTTTTCCAGGCGGTCGGGGAGAAGGACATCCTGTTCTGCGGGTTGTTCGCGCTCCGGGACTGTTCGAGCGGCGCGAGCCTGCGTCCGGCGGAAGCGCCGTACTACGGGCCCGAGGCCGAACTTTCCACGTATGTTCTGCCCGGTGCCGGACATTCGCTGGCGCTGCACCGCAACGCGTCGCTGTACCGGGACGCCACGCGCGAATGGCTGAGGGACAAGGTCGGTGTTGCAGTACCGTAGGGTTACCACCCGATTGGGTGACCGGTAAACCGTGAGTACGGTCAGAAAATCGTGGAGGATGTTTCTCCACCACGGAATACGAAAACGACCCCAGGACCGGCGGACGTGACTGCCCCACTTCCGGACGGCGATGAGTTCTCCGTATCGCCGGACGCCCCGAAGAGAACTTCATCCTCCGCATCCCCGAAGCGGAAGAACGCCGCGCCGACCCGTGCCACGCTCGCCCGCAAATGGGCGTACCTGGTCACCGGTACGGCGTACCTTCCGTATACCCATGCCCAGATCGAGGAGCATTTCTCCGCGCTGCTGGACGAGGTCTTCGCGGCGGTGCTGAGTGACGACGCCGAGCCCGCGCAGGCCGCCGAGGCGGGCGCGCGGCTCGTCGCGCTCAGGTGCGTCGGGCCGGACAGCCTGCGTCGCACGATGGATGTACTCGGCAAGGGGCTCTTGCACGAACCGGAGTTGCGGAGCGTGAAGTCGCTCCCCGAACGGGTGTTGCAGGTGCTCGGCGCGCTCGCGTCCGGCTACGGCGAGGCCTTGCGCGAGAGCATCCAGACGCAGCAAGAGGATCTGAGCCGCACGCTGGTCACCCTCGAACGCGAGACCCGGCGCGAACTGGTCCTCACACAGGCGCGCTTCGAGCAGTTGTTCGCCGGTTCGAAGACCGGGGTGGCCGTCACCAGGGTGGACGGTCGCGTCCAGCGAGTGAACCCGGCGTTGGCCGAGATGCTCAACCGGCCCGTCGCCGACCTGACCGGGCTCAACCTCTACGACCTGGTCGATCCGGAAGACGCCGACGGCCTTCGCGAGGGCTACCGGAAGCTGCTCGACGGCGAGAGCCATCGGCTCGAACTGTCACGAAGACTCGTCACCGACGACGAGGAACCGACGTGGGCCGGGTTCACCGGCGCCGTCATACGCGATCCGGCGGGCGAGGCCCAGCAGCTGATCACCTTGGTCGACGGAGACACCGACGTCTCCCTGCTCCAGCGGCAGCTGAGCCGTCAGGCCCTGCACGATCCGCTGACCGGCCTGCCGAACCGGCAGTTCTTCGGCACCCGCCTGGAGAAGGCGCTGCGGCACGCGGACCCGGCCTTCGGCGTCACGGTCTACCACCTCGACCTCGACGGATTCTCGCTGATCGCGGGCGGTCTCGGGCAGAAACAGAGCGACGACCTGCTGAAGAACGTCGCCGCGAAGCTGCGGGCCGTCGTGGGCGGCGAGGACGCGCTGGTTGCCAGGATCGGCGGTGACGAATTCGGCGTCCTCATCCAGAACACCGCCACCAGCCCGGACGTCGCCACCGTCATCGGCATGATCAACCAGGAACTGTCCGAACCCGTCTACCTCGACGGCGGCAGCGGGGTCGCGGTTTCGGCCTGCGTCGGGGTCGTCCACCGGCCGCCCCGCGACATCGCGCCGAACGAACTGCTGCGAGTCTCCGACATGACGCTGCGCCGGGCTCAGGCCAACGGCTACCGGCAGTGGGCGCTGTCCGATTCCGCCCTCGACACCAGGGACCGGCACGAGTTCGGCCTGGCCGCCTCGATGGCCGGTGCCTGGGAGACCGGCGAGATCGAGGTCTGCTTCCGGCCGCTGACGTGGCTCGCGGACAGCACTCCCGCGGGCATCGAGGCGCGGCTCGCGTGGAACCATCCGCGCCACGGCCGGATCGGTCACGACACCTGTGTCCGCTTCGCCGACGAGACCGGACTCATCGTGCCGCTCGGCGAATGGCTCATCCGCACCGCGTGCGAGGAATCGGACGACAGGCTCCCGATGGTCGTGGGCATGACGCCGCATCAGGCCGCGGATCCCGACCTCGTCGGGTCGGTGCGGACCGTGCTCACCTCGACCGGGCTCGGGCCGTCGCGGCTGAGGCTGGGCTTCCCCGCCGGTGCCGTGCTCGCCGAACTCGGGGAGACCGTCGACAACCTGCACCTCCTCGCCGAGATCGGGGTGGACGCCGAACTGCAGGACTTCGGCGTGGCCGGTGACGTCGTCTGCCTGGTGGACGTCCCCGTACGGACGGTCCGGATCGCTCCCCGGCTGGCGGAGCGGCGGACGGAACCCTTGGCGGAGCGTTCGCTGCGGAACCTGATCGAGACCGCGAACGTCGCGGGCGCGACCGTGATCGCGGACGGGATCGATTCGACCGGCGACGCGGGCTGGTGGCAGTCGGCCGGTGCCCACATCGGGGCCGGACGCTACTTCGGTTAGGCCGTTTGCCGTAGCGAGGCGCGCTAAGTTACCGGAGGGTTGACGTGCGCGGGCGGATTGGGCAACATCCCAGATCCCGTACCGCACCTCGGAGGCACGCGCATGCAGGTTGGCCCGAGGCGTGGTGGGCGGTTCACCGCGCCCGTCGTCGTCTTGAGCCTGTTGCTGGTGATCGCGCTCGGCGCCTGGTGGGGCGTCGACTATCTCCGGGCCCGGTTGGCGGGCAACGGCTGTGACGCACTGACGCCGGTCGGGATCACCGCCGCGCCCGACATCGCCCCGGTGCTCACGCGGCTCGCGGCGACCGTGCCGCAAACGGAATGCTTCAGTGTCACCGTGACCGCGAGCGAGTCGGCCGAGACCGCCGACCTGCTCGGGACCACCACCTCCGGCGGGCCCGACGTCTGGATCCCCGAGTCGAGCACGATGCTGTCGCAGGCCAGGGACGCCGGCGCGTGGAACCTGCCGGAATCCGGTCAGTCGGTGGCGAATTCCCCGGTGGTGCTGGGACTTCCCGACGAGACCGCGCGACGGCTCGGCTGGCCGGGGAAAACCCCTGCCTGGCAAGAGATCCTCGACGGTTCCCCGGTCGGGATGCCGGATCCGGCGCGGGATCCGCTGGGCGTCGCCACGCTGCTCGGCCTGCGGAAGCTGACCGAGAAGGCGGCCGATCCCGCGGCCGCCTTCACCGCCGCCATGCGGAAGCTGAACCCGGCGCCCGGCCAGGCCACGGCCGCTTTCCCGGTGACCGAACAGGCCGTCCTCGCCCGGAATCTCGTGGCGGCGTACCCGGGTGTGCCGGTGCAGGGGTTCGACTACCCGTATGTCGTGCTGCCCAAGGCTTCGGAGGCGTCGAGGGGCGCCGCGGAACGCTTCCTGCGGCTGTTGCTCGACCCGATGGCCGCCGCGACCTTCGCCGACGCGGGATTCCGGGCGCCGAACGGTCAGTTCGCCGTACCGCGGGCGCGGGACACCCGGACCGATCCGGCGCCGAGTCCGCCGGGTGCCCCGCCCGTGACGGACTTGTACGCCGCCCTGCAGGCCTGGGCGGGGACGAACCTGAGCGCCCGGGTCCAGGTGCTGCTCGACGTCTCCGGTTCGATGGCCGCCGCCGTGCCGGGGACGGGAAAGAGCCGGATGGAACTCACCCTGCAGGCCGCGACGCAGGGCCTCGGGCTGTTCAAACCCACCACGGAACTGGGGCTGTGGCTGTTCTCGACCAAATTGGACGGTGACAAGGACCACCGGGTCCTGCTGCCGATGAAGACGATCGCCGAGCAGAAGGCCTCGGGCGGTGTCGAGCGGTTGCAGGCGGTGCGGCCGAAGGCGGGCGGGGCGACCGGCCTCTACGATTCGATCCTCGCCGCGTACCAGAACGCCAGGCAGAACTGGAAACCCGGCCGGATCAACCTGGTCGTCGTGCTCACCGACGGGCGCAACGAGGACAGCGACACGATCGGGCTGCCCCGGCTGCTGGAGGAGCTGGGCGAGCTTCAGGACCCGCGGAAACCGTTGCCGGTCATCGGGATCGGCATCGGTCCGGACATCGACGCGTCCGAGCTCCGGCAGGTTTCCACCGCCACCGGCGGGGATTCGTTCACCACCCCCGATCCGCGGAAGATCTCGGACGTCTTCTACCAGGCGCTGAGCAAGATCATGTGCCAGCCGCCGACCTGCAAGAATTGAGGCAAGACGTGGTTGTCCGGGGGAAGAGACCTTCGCCGGTCACGATCGCCGCGATCGTCGCCGGCGTGATCCCGTTCGCTCTGCACGTCTGGGCGGCGCTACGCGGCAGCCTCGCGCAAGACGACTTCGTCATCACCTACCACGCGGCGAAGTCGGGCCCGTTCGATTTCGGCTACTACTTCCAGGACTACCACGGGCATCTCGCGCCGGGCGGATTCCTGCTCGCCGACCTGCTGACGGCCTGGGCCCCGCTGAACTTCGCCGTGCTGATGGCGCCGGTCCTGATAATGCAGGCGGCGTCTTCGGTGCTGTTGTGGGCGGTGCTGGTGCGCTGTTTCGGGCGCCGCTGGGGGATTCTGGTCCCGTTCACGATGTTCACGACGTCGACCTTGCTGCTCGTCCCGACGTTGTGGTGGGCGTACGCCCTTCAGTTGGCGCCCGTGCTCCTGGCCGCCACCGCCGCCTTGCACGCGCACGTGCGCTATCTCGCCGACGGCGGTCGCTGGGCGATCGCCACCGTGGCCTGGACCGTCTTCGGGCTCGCCTTCTACGAGAAAGCCGTCTTCATCCCGGTCCTGGTCGCCGGGATCACCGTGCTGCTCGGTGTTTCCCTGCGCCGCCACCTCGTGCTCATGGGTGTTCTCACCGTCGTCCTCGCCGGGTACGCCGCCGTTTTCCTGGCTCTGACGACGAGCCAGGTCGGGCAGGGCGGCGGTCCGGTCAACCTCGGCACGATCGCGGACATGACGGGCCGGATGCTCGGCGACACCCTGGTACCGGGGCTGGCGGGCGGGCCGTGGTCGGGACCGGGACCCGGTGCGACGTTCGCCGCTTCCCCCGTGGTGGTGCGGATCCTGCTGCTGCTCGTGGCCGTCGCGGTGCTGGTCGCCGGGATCCGCGTGGGTGGACCGCGGGCCCGGAAGGCGTGGGTGCTGGCGGCCCTGGTGTTCGCGGCGGACGTCGGTCTTTCGGCGGCCACCCGGCTCACCGAGGTCGGTCCAGGACTGGGCAGCGATCCCCGCTACGTCGCCGATCTGACGCTCGTCGTCGCGCTGTGCCTCGCTTTCGCCTTCCTGGAACCGAAACCGTTCGACCGGCCTTCGGGTCCCTCGCCGTCCCAGGCGAAACGCCCGATCGCCCTGGCGTTGAGTCTCGTCCTGATCGTGAGCTCCGCCGTGGGTTTCTCCCGCCTGGCGCCGGGCCTGCGGTTCGAGCACTCCCGGGAGTTCCTCGCCAACGCGCGCGCGTCGATCGAGCGGGACCCCGATCTCGTCCTGTACGACACGTCGGTGCCGAACGACATCCTGCACGGCTGGTTCGGGGAGAACGCCCGTGTCTCACGGGTGGTGGGCCTGATCCCGGGATTCCGGTTCGACCAGCCGACCGGCCGGATGTCCCTGTTGGACGATTCGGGCACCGCGAGGACGATCACCGGCGTGGAATCGATTTCCCGGGGCCTGCCCGGTCCGGTGGCGGGATGCGGGTACGCCGTCGGCGAGCAACTGGTCCGGGTTCCGTTGGACAGGCCCGTTCTCGGCCGTCACCTGCTGCGGATCGACTACTTCACCGCGGACGGCGGGGAAGGTGTCGTGGACCGCGACGGGACGCGCGTGCCGGTGTGGTTCCAGCCCGGCCTGCACACGATGTACCTGCCGATCGAAGGCCTGTTCGACAAGATCGGGTTCCGGTTGTCCGCCAAGGGGGCTCCCGTCTGTCTCGCGAAGGTCGACGTCGGCGGGCCGCTGACTCAGTAAGGGTCGTACGGGCTGTCGTGGCCGAAGATCTTCGCCACCGGCGCCAAACGCAGCCGCAGCAAGATCTTGATCCCGACGTTGCGCAGGAACCAGGGCAACTGGGCGATCACGCGCAGCCTGTCCTTGGCCGACGGCGGGGTGAGCCGGAACCGGGCCATCGACGTCGCGCGGTCGAGATAGGTGTAGCGCCGTCCGAAGAGGACTTTCGCGATCGTGCCCAGGGTGACACCGATCGAGGAAAAGCAGTCGTGGACCAGGATTTCCTTACCGTCGTCCAGGTTCGTGGACCAGCGCAGGTCGTCGGTGTAGGTCCAGTAGTCGTGTTTGCCGTCGATGTAGAGCAGCTGGATCGGGCGGTCCCAGCGCGGCCGCAGCTTCGTGCTGTACTCCGCCACGAGTTCGACGACGTCTTCGACGCCCGCTTTCCGCAGGTTCGCCTCGAATCGTTTGCGCGTCGGGGATCCGCCGAACAGCCGCCCGTCGACGAACGGGTCGACCGCGACCACTCGTGCGCCGACCGTCCGGGCGGCACTGGCGAGCACGATCGTCGACCGGCCCTGGTGGCTCCCGATTTCGACGATGAGATCGCCCTTTTCCAGGCGGGACGCCGCGTTCCACAAGGCGAGGCCCTGATCCCGCGTCATCCAGCCCTTGACGGGCTCGGCGAGTGACCACGCTTCTTCGAAACCGTCTGTCAAAGGTCTCCGGCTCTGAGTGATGGGAGCACCTGCTTAGGCCGCGGGGACGAATGGGTAGGCGCATAGTAGCCACGTTTCCGCCTAGTATCTACCGGATGGTAACCACCGGCGAACGAACGGGTCGCGAGACGGTGCGGCGATCCGGACGTCGGTTTTCGCCGGGCACGCTCGTCAAGAAGCCGAGCACATGGATCGTGCTGGCGCTGACCGTGCTGTCCTTTCTGCAGCGTCCCGGCAGGACGACGTTCGACACGAAACTCGACCTCGCCGTGGATCCGCTGGCGTTCCTCGGCAGGGCGCTGCACCTGTGGAATCCCCAGGCGACGGCGGGGGAACTGCAGAACCAGGCCTACGGCTACCTGTTCCCGATGGGACCGTTCTTCGCGGTCTGCCAGGCCGCCGGGATCCCGGCGTGGATCGCGCAGCGGTTGTGGTGCGCGATCCTGCTCTCGGTCGCGTTCGGCGGCGCCCTGCTGGTGGCCCGCGCGCTCAAAATGGGCAACGAACGGACTCGGCTGATCGGAGCAGTGGGTTACGCCCTCGCGCCGCGGATGGTCACCGAAATCGGTTCGCTGTCCTCGGAAATGCTGCCCGCCGTCCTGCTGCCGTGGGTGCTGCTGCCGCTGATCCTCGCCGATCGCATCGGCTCGCCACGCCGAGCCGCCGGGTTGTCCGCGCTCGCCGTGCTGTGCATGGGCGGGATCAACGGCGCGATGGTCGTGATGGCGCTCGTGCTGCCCGGATTGTGGCTGCTGACCCGGAAATGGCGGAGCACGCACGTCGAACTCGTCATCTGGTGGTTCGTCTTCGTCGCCGGGGTGATGCTGTGGTGGATCCTGCCGCTGGTGCTGCTCGGCCAGTACAGCCTGCCGTTCCTGGACTACATCGAATCCGCGACGAACACCACGGCGCCGATGTCGTTGTTCGAAGTGCTGCGCGGCACGAACCAGTGGGTCGCCTACGTCGTCCAGGGCACGCCGTGGTGGCCGTCGGGCTGGGCGCTGATCGACAATCCCGTGCTGATGGCGGCGACCGGGATGGTGGCTGCGGTCGGGCTGTTCGGCCTCGCGCGGCGCGGCCTGCCCGAACGGCGGTTCCTGGTGCTCGGCGTCGTGACCGGGCTGACGCTGCTGACCGTCGGCTATGTCGGGACGCTCGACAGCCCGCTGGCGGAACCCGTGCGGCACCTGCTCGACGGCCCGCTCGCGCCGCTGCGCAACGTCCACAAGTTCGAGCCGGTGCTGCGCCTGCCGTTGATGCTGGCGTTCGTGCACGGCATCACGAGCGCCGCGCCGGCGGTGCGGCGGAATCTGCGGCCCGCGCTGGGCGCCCTGCTGGTGGTGGCGATGGCCGCACCGGTGTGGCTGCTGACGCTGCGGCCGGGTCCGGGCTGGGACGAGGTGCCCGGGTACTGGTACGACGCGATGGGCCACGTCGCCAGGACCGACGCGACGGCGCGCACGCTGCTGCTGCCCGCGACCGGGTTCGGCGAATACGACTGGGGCCGCACGGTGGACGAACCGGCGCAGGCCATCGCGGACAGTCCGTGGGCCGTGCGCAACCAGGTCCCGTTGGGCTCGGAGGGCAACACCCGCCTGATGGACTCGATCGACGCGGCGCTGGCCGACGGCAGAGGCGATCCCGGGCTCGCCGCCCTGCTCGCGCGTTCCGGCTACCGGTTCCTTCTGCTGCGCGGGGACATCGACCGCGCCAAGGTCGGCGCCCCCGACTTCACGACGTTGCGCGCCGGGCTGGCCGGGTCGCCGGGGATCGAGAAATCGGCCCAGTTCGGGCCGCTGGAGATCTTCGAGGTGCAACAGCCGGTGCCGCTGGTCACCGCGACGTCCGCGAAAGACGTCCCGACGGTGAGCGGTGGCCCGGAGAACCTGCTGCCGCTGCTGAGTTCCGGACAGCTCGACCCCGGCACGCCGACGGTGCTGACCGGGGACGGCGGTTCGCCGACCGGACCGCGGCTGGTCACCGACGGGCTGCGCCGCGCCGAACGCAACGTCGGCGGGGTGCGGGACAACCTGAGCCAGACGCTGACCGCGGGGGAGTCGCCGAGACAGCAGCGGGCCGCGCTGGACGTCCTGCCGTTCCCGGGCGAGCAGCACCAGACCGTGGCCGCGTACCGGGGGATCCGCTCGGTGACCGCGTCGACGGCGGCGTCGTTCGCGGACGCTTTCGGCGGTTCGGATCCGAGCCACCAGCCGTTCGCCGCGCTGGACGGGGATCCGCGCACCGCTTGGCATTCCTCGAGTTTCACCGGTCCGATCGGGGAATGGCTCGAAGTCGAACTGGACACCCCGCGGCTGGTGAACTCGATCGACCTGGCGATGGTCGACGACATCCGCGTCGGCTGGCCGCCGACCCGGATCCGGATCACCACGGACAACGGTTCCGTCGATCACCAGGTCGTCCGGGGCGAGGGGGCGCACCCCTACCCGGCGCCGGCGGGAGTGACGCGGAAGGTGCGGATCACGCTGCTCTCGCTCGTGGTCGGCAGGCAGGACGGCAATGTCGGCATCTCGGAGCTGAAGATCCCCGGCGCCGAACCGCAACGTGCTCTCGAAGTCCCGGCCGATCTGGGGCCGGGCACCGCGCCGGGTTTCGCGTTCACCCGGGGACAGCAGCCGAGGTACGCGTGCGTGCCGGACGCCGGGCACGTGCGGTGCGACGCTTCCGCCGCGCGCGACGGTGAGGAACCGGACGGGATCCGGCGGTTGTTCTCGACGACGTCGCAGAGCGCCTACGAGTTCGGCGGCACCGTGCTGCCTGCCGCAGGCGGCCGCGTTCCGGTGGCCCTGCCCGGCGTGCGGGTGTCGGCGACTTCGCAACTGGGCGGGGATCCGTCGGCGAGCGCGTTCGCCGCGGTGGACGGGAATCCCGCGACGGCCTGGCAGCCCGACGTCACCGACCTGCGGCCGACGATGACCCTGGACTGGGAGAAACCGCAGACGATCTCGGGGATCCGGGTCGCCACGGATCCGCGCGCGCCTTCGCGTTTGGAACTGACGACACCGACGGCGAGCCGTTCCGTCGAACTCGACTCGTCCGGCGCGGCGACCTTCCCGCCCTTGGACACTTCGCAGCTGAAGATCGCGTTCGCGGGCCTCGACGACGACCAGCGGACCCGGAACTCGCTGGGCATCGGAAGCCTTTCCCTGACCGGCGCCGAACTTCCCGCTCCGGCCGCGGATTTCACGCTGCCGTGCGGATCGGGGCCGAACGTCCATCTGAACGGCCTCGACTACGACACGTCCGTGCGCGGCACCCTCGCCGATTTCACCGCGCACCGGCCGCTGACGCTGTCCGCGTGTCCCGATTCGCAGGGCGGTGTCGAGCTGGCGGCGGGCGGGCACGAACTGCGCACCGACCGGGCCGAGTCCTTCGTGGTCCAGAACCTCTGGCTCAAACCCGTCGGGCAGGCTCTCGGAGCCGCCGGGCACCGGACCGTCACCGTGGACTCCTGGGAGGCGACGTCCCGCTCGGTCACCGTCGGCGGTGGCGATGAGTCCATCCTGGCCGTTCCGGAGAACGCCAACGCGGGCTGGACCGCTTCGCTGAACGGGACCCCGCTGGCGAAAACGCGCGTCGACGGCTGGCAGCAGGCGTGGATCCTGCCCGCCGGTTCGGGCGGTGTCGTCCAGCTGGAGTTCACCCCGGACCGGAAGTACCGGTCCGGCCTGCTGATCGGCGCCGTCGCGATCCTGGCGGTGCTGATCGGTGTGCTGTGGCCGATCCGGCGGAGGCGCGGGTCCGTCGAGGCGGGTTCCGGGCGGGTGGTCCCGGTCGTGCTCATCGGACTGCTGGCCGTCCTGGGCGGGATGCTGCCGATCGTGCTCCTGATCGCCGTCCTGCTGGCCCGCCAGTTCAGCGAACGCGCGCCGCGGTACCTCGCTTTCGGCGGGATGGTCGCGGGCACGCTCGTCGCGGTGGCGGGGCGGCTGCTGGGGCACGGCCAGGAGTGGGCTTACGGTCCGGTGACACAGGCTTCGCTGCTGCTGGCCGCGGCGGCGATGGTGGCCATGTGCGTGCCTTGGTTCGCGGGGCGGTCACCCGAGCCGGAGGGTGGGACGAGGACGTAGCCGCGCGGTCTCCAGCGCTGCCCGGAGTTCGGCGACGACCGTGCCGGGCTCCGAGCGAAGCCGGGAAGGCAGCGTCTGGAGGACGACGATCCCGGCCGCGGCATAACGCGCGTTGCGCGCGAGTGTGTCGCGAAAGCCGGCGTCCCCGGCGTGGTAACCGAGGGAATCGATTTCCCATGCGAAAGCGAGTTCGTCGCACCAGCCGTCCGGCTGCGCGATGTAGGTGCCGTTCGCGTCGAAGATCTTGACGTTCCAACGACACTCGGGCAGATCCGACCGTTGCCACAGGTGCCAGGCGTCGGCTTCGGCGACCGAACGAGCGCCGCCCAGGATCGGGAGGAGCGCGTTTCGTAAGCTGCTTCCCCGGCGAGCTTCGTCGAGTTCGTCGGCGAGCGATCGAGGCAGGCAGAAACCCCGCTGGACGGCCTCGGCCATCATCGCCGTGACCGCGTCCTTGTCCGGTGTTCTCCGAGCCGCGTCGATCACCGCCCGGGGCACGGGAGCGGTCGGGACACCGGCTCTCTCCCGGGGTTTCGGCAGGCGGCGTGACCGTTCGATGTGGACGAAGCCTGAGCTGGCGGTCGAGCGGTTCCCCGGGACCAGAACGTGGACCTCATCGGTGGCCGGGAGGTTGTGCAGGCCGTAGCGCGCCAACGCGTGTACGCCGGTCAGGATCGAGCCCCCACCGGCATGCAGGAGCGCGGCCAGGATCTTCTGTTCACTTGTCGGCTCGCCGTTCTCGAGCAGCACGACGCCGGGCAGCAGTATCCGCCACCGCCCGCCGGGTTCGCAGCGTCGTGAGATCGTGCTGCGTGCCATGCCGATGGCTTCGAGTTGCTTCGCCGTGACCACCGGCGAACCGGTGGTGATCAGTGGGTGGCGCGCCCAGTCTCCTCGTCGCACCGAAGCAGCATGGAGTCGATCACCGACAGAACACGACGAACCGGTGGCGTGACCGGACCTTTGATGCGTGACTGTGTGGATTTTGGAGCGTTGAACGCAACAAAATCCACACGGTCACCGGCGTGACCGGAGCTCCAGTAAGGCGCCGGACAGAGCCAAACCCCCGGCACAGCAAGCAGCCACGGTCACCACCTGAGTGGCCGAAGAGTGCAGCCAAGTGGTCACCAGCACCGTTTCGACGACGACGGTTGTCCACATCAGCACGGTCACCCGCCGGTCGCCCGCGGCGAGGCGGGAGAACAGCAGGATCTGCACCAGCGCGAGCATCGAGCCGGCGAGGGCGAACGGCCAGACGGGCATGGTGCTGGCGGCGTAGCCGGAGCCGCCGATGAAGGAGAGCAGACGCGGGCCGACGACGAGCGAGACTAGGAGGACGAGGGCGTCGAGGGCGGCGCAGACGGCGAGGGCGGCGGGCAGGATGCGGCGCCGGTCGTCGCCGTTCGCGAACCGGGGGAGCACCAGGACACCGACGGCCTGAGGGAGCCAGTAGGCGATTTTCGTGACGATGGCGCCGAGCGCGTATTCGCCCGCCTCGTTCGCGGGGAGGGTGTGGCGCGCCAGCACCAGGTCGAGATTCACCAGCAGGACGAGCGCCAGCATCGCCTGCGCCGCGTGGAGTACTTCGCCCGCGTGCCAGCCCGCCTTCCGCGGTCGTGGCCGTCCACAGAGGATCCAGCCGCAGAAGATCACCAGGTACGAGCCGATCGCGGTCCCGGCCAGCGCGCCGGTGGCGTCGCCGCCGAGGGCGAGCCCGATCAGCGACCCGCCGACCTTGCCCACCCCTTCGAGCGACATGAGCCCGGCCAGCAGCGCGAACCGGCCGCTGCCCTGCAGCAGACCGTGGAAGAGACCGAGCAGCGTCAGCGGACCCAGGGTGACGGCGAGCAGCAGCGCGGGTACCACGGAACCCAGGTGCAGCACGAAGACCAGGACCGGCGCCAGGATCAGGCCGATGGCCGCGACGATGGCGCTCGTCGTGAGCCCGAGCGCCAGGAGCGTCCCGCTGTCCTGCGGCTCTTTTGCCGAACGCAGCCGAGCGACCCGCAGCGCGACCACGGTCTGCAGGCCCATCGCGGGCACGACGCCGATCACCAGCACCGCCAGCAGCGAACTCAGCTCACCGAACGCGCCCGGCGCGAGCAGCCGCGCGGCGACGATGCTCAGCGCGTAGGCGCCGGCGTTGTTGGCCGCCAGCGCGAGCGAAACGAGGATTGCCGCGACACGCTTGTCGGTCCTGGTCTGATCGACCTCGACGTCTACGCTCAACGGTGCTCCCATTACCGGCGGGTAATCTCCGCGACCATAGCCGCGATCGAGGCGGGAAGGGAAGAAGCAATTGGACGCACGGCGTGAACGCCTCGTCCTGGCCGCGGTGTCGGCGGGGCTGGCGTTGCTGGTGTTCCTCCCGGTGCTCGGACGCGGCTTCGTCCTGAGCTACGACATGGTGTTCGCCCAGCGCCAGTCCCTCGTCCCGGACGCGCTCGGCCTCGGTTCCGCGCTGCCGCGTTCGGTCCCCGCCGACGCCGTGATCGCGCTCGCGACCACGGTCGTTCCCGGCGATCTCGTCCAGAAAATCGTTTTGTTCCTCTCGCTCTTCGGGGCGGCGTACGGCGCAGCGCGGCTGGTCCCGACGGAGCAACTCGGTACGCGGATCGTCGCCGCCACCGGGTACGCGTGGACGGCCTATTTCGCGGAACGGCTCTTCATCGGGCATTGGCCGCTTCTGCTCACCTACGCCTGCCTTCCGTGGATCGTGCGCGCCGCGCTTTCCCTGCGGGGAAGCGAGCCGAGGGCGCTCGCGCGGCTGGTGCTCGCCTGCGCTCCCGCGGTGCTCACCCCACCCGGCGGCGTACTGGCCGCGCTCACCGCGATCGTCCTGGCCGGACCTCGGAAACTCGGCCATACCGTCGGTATCGCCGTCGTGCTCAACCTGCCGTGGCTCGTGCCGACACTCCTGCACGACGGCGGCACGCTGTCCGATCCCGCCGGGGTGGCCGCGTTCAGCGCCCGCGCGGAAAGCTGGGGCCCGGCGATCCTGAGCGTGCTCGGACTCGGGGGTATCTGGAACGGCGACGTCGTTCCCGGCAGCCGGAGTGGGCCGATGGCGCCGGTGCTGATCCTCGTCACGATCGCCGTGGCGCTGGCCGGACTTCGTCCCTTGGCTCGAAGGTGGGGGACACCGCCGGCGAGAGCGTTGCTGTTACTGGGAGTTCTCGGCGTCGTGCTCGCCGCGCTGGCGACGCTGCCGTTCGGAGAGCCCGCGCTGTCCTGGGCCATGGGACACGTACCCGGCGCGGGTTTGCTGCGGGACGCGCAGAAATGGGTCGCCTGGTGGGCGCTTCCGGTCGCGCTCGGATTCGCGCTCGCGGTCGAGGCCGCCGTCGCGCGGCTGAGGACCGGGGCGGCGCGCGGGGCGCTCGTCGTGGCCGCCGCGCTCTTTCCCTTGCTCACCATGCCCGATCTCGCCTGGGGCGGTTGGGGGAAGATCGAGGCCGTGCGGTACCCGGAGGACTGGAACGCCGTCCACCGTGTACTCGCCGAAGACGGCAGGCCCGGCGACGTCGTCACGCTGCCGCTGTCCACGTTCCGCAGGTTCGCCTGGAACGACCACCGCACCCAATTGGACCCGGCGCCGCGGGCGCTGCCGGAGACCGTCCTCGTCGACGACACCTTGCGGGTCGGCGGCGAGGTGATCGGCGGCGAGGATTCCAGAATGGACCGTGTCCGCGCCGCGAAGTCGCCCGAAGACCTGGCGGCGGCGGGAATCGGCTGGATCCTGGTCGAACACGGCACGCCGGGCCGGGTCGATCCGCGGTTGCTGACCGGCGCGGTACCGGTGTGGTCCGGTGAGTGGCTCACGCTCTACCGCACTCCCGGTGCGCCCGTCATGAGCGGAACGCGATCACCGATCCCCGTGCTGCTGGCAAACGGAGTAGCGCTGGTGTCGATCGCCGCCGCACTGTTGTGCCTTAAGTTACCGGTGCGTACATTGAGCCGACGCAGGAATTCCCTGTCGCGGAAGGAGTAGGTCTTGGGCACCCTCATCGGCGCGGCCGCCGCCGTCATCATCGGGCTCGCAACGGCCGCAGGGGGGAGTTACGCGCTGACGAACTCCGCCGATCCGGACGCCGCGCCCCAGGTGCAGGCGAAGATCAAGGAACAGTACAACCCGAACTCGAGCCCCGAGTACGTCATTTACGGCAACCGCTGAGCCGGTGTCCCAGCTCGCCTCCGACCACGCCAGCCGGGTCGTCGGGCTTTATGGCGACCCCACCGTTTCCTGGAGCATTCTCCTGGAGGCGAGGCTTTCTTCGGTCCTGACGCCGGAAAAGGTGCGGATGCGGCTGGCGGTCGCGGCCGGGGAACGACCGTGGCTCGGGGCCGCCCCCGACGTCGAAGCCGTTCCCGGGAAAGAACTCGCGGCGATCCGTGATCGCTTCACCGAGGCGCCGTACGAACGCGGCGCGCCCTTGCTCCGCGTCGCCGTCGGCATCGACGAACCCGTCGTGCTGATCGCCGCGCACCACGGCGCGCTCGACGGTCTCGGCCTGCTCGCCGTCCTCGGACTCGCCCTCGACGTCCCGGTCTCGTCCGCGGCCAAAGGGATCGGCGCGCGCACGGCGGACCGGTCCTTTCTCAAGTCCGCCTTCCAACGGCTCGCTGAGGCGCTTTTCGCGCCTCCGGCGAGGATCACCCCGGACAGGGCCGAAAGTGGCTCAGGGGACGTGTTCAGCGCCAGGATCCTCCCTCGCTCGCGGTTCGGGTCGCCCGCCTTCGCGGCGGCGGCCGCCGAACTGACCGAGACGTGGAATGCCCGGCACGGCAGGAAAACCGCCCGGGTGGTGGCGGCGGTGGGTGCTTCCTGGCGAGGCGGCGCGGCACCGGAACCCGTGCACGACAGCGCGTTCTTCCGCCTGCGGCTCGGCGCGAATCCCGCCGTCGCCGAAGTCGGCGCACTGCTCGCCACACAGCCGCCGGAACCCGATTTCCCCGCCCGCAGCAGCAGGATCGCCAGGCTGGGTACGCGGCTGCTGGCGGGCAGGCTCGGTTCGACCTACCTGGTTTCCAACCTCGGCGTCGTTTCGGCGGCGGACGCGGTCACCTCGATCGCGTTCTTTCCCGCCGCCAGCGGCCGCTCAGGCGTGGCGTTCGGCGCGGCGAGCGTCGGGAAGACGAGCACCGTCACCGTGCGCGCACGCCGCAAGGACTTCGACGCCGCCGCGGTGGCCGGGCTGGCCGACGGGCTCGTCGAAGCCCTGCGGTGTCAGGACCCTGGGATGGGGGATGGCCACCCCGGCCACGTCGCGCACGAGTGATTCGAAGCGGTTCACGCTGTGCTCCCAGTCGAACAGGCCCGCCCAGGTGACGCCGGCCCGGCCCATCTCGTTCCGGCGCTTCCGGTCGGCGAGCAGCCCGTCGACCTGCGCGGTGAAATCGGCGAAATCCTCGGCCAGCAGCCCGGTCTTGCCCTCCACAATGGATTCCGCCACGCCGCCGGCCGCCCGGTAGGCCACCGACGGCACACCGTGCGCGGCGGCCTCCATGATGACGATTCCCCAGCCCTCCTTGACCGAGGGGCACAGATGCAGCCAGGAGCGTTCCAGGATCTCGTGTTTCCCGGCCTCGTCCACCCAGCCGTGCAGCCGCACCCGGTCTTCGACACCGCGGTCACGGGCGTGCTTGCGCAGGACCTCTTCCCACGGGCCCTGGCCGACCACGTCCAGCCGCAGCGTCGGCCAGCGCCGTGCCAGGTCCGCGACGACGTCGATCGCGTGCTCGATCCGCTTGTGCGGCACCAGCCTGCTGACCGCCACCAGCGTCGGCTCGGCCTCCCGGACGGCCGCGCCCCGCGGGGGAGCGTCCAAACCGTTGGGTACCACGGTGATCCGCGATCCTTCGATGCCGAGGCCGGCGAGTTCGCCCTTGGTGATCTCGGAAACCGTGACGTAGCGGCAGTGCCGGAACAGCCACGGCGCCAGCCGGGACTCGATCCACCAGCCGACCCGGCCCAGTGTCTCCCCGAGCGCGCTGATCCACTGTTCACGGTGGACGTGGTGCACCAGCACGAGAACCGGGCAGCCCGCCACCAGCCTGGCGAAGAACGGCATCCCGTTCTGCACGTCGACCACGAGGTCGGCGTGTGCCCTGCGGATCGCCCGGAGAGCGTGGAGGTAGACGCCGAACTTGTTGCCACGGCGGCGATAGCGGACACCGTCGCGCCATTCGCCCGCGTTCGCGCCCGGGTAGGCCGCGCAGTGGATCTCGACCCGGTACCCGGCCTTGGCGAGCCCTTCGGCCATCCGCTCGACGTACCGTTCGGACCCGCCGCCTTCCGGATGACCGGTGTCGCGCCAGTTGACGAGCAGCACACGTGGCCGTTCCATCGTGGTTCTCCCAACCTGTTAGCGACAATGCTAGGTTACCGGTGCGTACACCGTAGAGGAATCATTCCCGGAAAGCGATGGTTCGATGGTCGGTAATCGATCGATGGTCCCCGCAACGCCGTCCCATCGCGCCGACTTGCGCAGATCGGTGACGTTGTTCCGGGCTTTTCTCACCGAGCAGACGGATCCGGACGGTTTCTATTCGGTGCTCGCCGAGGACTCCGTCCGGCAAGTGGCGCAGCACACTCCGTTGAACGGCCGAACCATCGTCGACGTCGGTGGCGGGCCGGGCTATTTCTCCGACGCCTTCCGTGCCGCGGGCGCCGCCTACCTGGGCATAGACCCTGATGTCGGGGAGTTGACGGCGCGCGGCGAGGCCGGGGAGAACATGGTTCGCGGCAGCGGGACGGAACTGCCGGTGCGCACCGGATCCGTCGACATCTGCTATTCGTCGAACGTCCTCGAACACGTTTCCGAACCCGAGGTCATGCTCGCCGAGATGTGCCGCGTGACCAAACCCGGCGGCACGGTTTTCGCCTCGTTCACGCCGTGGTATTCACCGTGGGGCGGTCACGAGACGGCGCCGTGGCATTTCCTCGGCGGTTCCTATGCCCGGCGCCGCTATCTCGAAAAGAACGGGAAGGAGCCGAAGAACAAATTCGGCGAGAGCCTTTTCGCCTTTTCGGTCGGCGCGGCCGTCCGGTGGGGAAAGGCCACGCCGCTCGCCGAGCTCCAGGAGGTCTACCCGCGCTACCACCCCTCCTGGGCCCAGTGGATCGTGCGTGTCCCCGGCGTCCGGGAAGTGGCTTCGTGGAACCTGGTGATGGTGCTGCGCAAGCGCTGATGGTCAGTGCTGGTGCCGCGAGGGGGCGGGGCGGCGCTTCACCAGCAGGAAGACGCCGAGTGCGAGGAAGACCGCGCCGCCGATCCCGAGCACGATCGGCCCGGTGCTGCCGATGAAGTCGAGCTTGCCCTTGTTCTCGTCGACCTGCTTGACCATCGCGTCGACGGTCGCGTCGGTGAAGGCCAGCTTGCCGTCGAAGACCACCGTGGGCGTGGGGTTCGCGGCCGACCGCAGTTCCTGGCGCGACTGCTGCTCCTGCTTGACCTGGATCCCCGTCACCGGCTCGATCCAGCTGGTGATGGTGCCCTGGTAGAACTGGCCCGCCTCGACCGAGTCACCCGCGGCGCCGATGAGGGAACCGGGCACCTTCTTCATCGCGATCTTCGTGGCGGGGATCTCCTGGACGAACTTGTAGACCTCGACGCCCTTGATCTCCTCGACCCCCTTGAACCGCGCCTGGACCGCGCGGCCGGTGTTGTCGTCGTAGACCTGGTAGTCCTTCTGCTCGGTGCCGAAGGGGAACTTGAAGTTCAGGCCGGGCTGCGGCTTGTACTCCTGGATCTCCTTGGGCTTCTCGTTCTCCTTCTCGGCCTTCTCTTCGAGCTTGGTGACGAAGCTGCTCTTGTCGGAGCACTTCGACTCCTGGTCGCCGCCCGGCGGCACGTACCCCTCGGCGGTGCGGCGGTCGAAGCAGACCTGGCGCTTGCTCGCGCTGACCACGGTGTCGTCCTCGGTGTCGACGACCGAGACGGCCATCAGCCAGACGGCGACGTCCGTGCCCTCCTGCATCTCCGGCGGCGCGAAGTTCGCCACCACGTGCGCGGTCGCCTTCAGCTTGGCGTCGTCGCGGATCTCGGTGACGGTCTTGCCGCCTTCGGTCTTCACCGCGAGCACCTTGGACGCGGTGCCTTCGAGGACCGACGTCGATTCCTGGTTCAGTGGCACTTTGGCGAGTTCGGGTTTCACGTAGGTCGGCAGCAACACCGCGCCGGCGATGGCGAACACCCCTAGGGCCAAGAAGATCAGGCTCAACGCTCGTCGCAACGGTCCTCCTGGTGAAACCACGGAAACAGCCTCATTACCCATCGGTAATCAGTCGCCAGATACTGGCCCGCGGGCCGGTCAGCGTCAAAGGTGTGACCGGCGGTCACAGGCAGGTCGTGCGACCGGAAGGCCGTACCGGAGCCGCCATTCGGCGCAGGCCGCCAAACATGTTTGTTCCCGGGAACAACGTGAGCGGGCCCACTATCGGACGACTTCCGGTGCGTGGAAAGGAACTTTGTGCCGCAGGACGCGATCGATCCCCGCGCGCTGGACATCGGCGCCTACTCGGATTCCATCACCGACGTCGAACTGCGGGACGCGGTCGCGGACGTCGCCGCGTTGCTTTCGTTGCATGGCAACGTGATTCGGGATCTCGACGCCAGGAGATCACGGTGGCGCCCCGGACGGCGGTCGCCGCATCCCGACATCGTCCTGTCCGCGGCCGGACGCCGTCCACAGTGGACGAGATCCGCCAATCCCGAGGTGACCCTGCCGGTCGCCACGACCGCGCGCGGTCGCACGCTCGCGGTGCGGCTCACCGCGCGTCCCGGGCTCGGGCACACACTGCTGGACCTCGCGAGGATCATCGACGCCGACATGGCGCCGGATCGGCGTGCCTAGGAGTCCGCCAGCCGGACCGCTTCCAATGCGACGTAGAGCTCCCCGACGTCGACCGGGTCGGACAGGTCGCGCCGCGTGAGTTCCTGCACGCGGCGCAGCCGGTAGCGGACCGTGTTCGGATGGACGATCAGCCGGTCCGCGGCCTCCTTCGCCGAGCCGTGCCCGGCGAACCACGCGACCAGCGTGTCGAGCAGGACCTGCCGTTCGGCCTTGGGCAGCACCAGGAGCCCGGCGAGCACCGAGCGCGCGACCTCCCGCGACGTCTCCGGTGCGCTCGCGACCAGCGTCGTGACCGGGGAGTCGCCGAAGACGGCGACCCCGGCGGCGCCGGTGGCCAGCGAACGGCGGGCGATCCGGGCCCGGTGGACCGCGTCCGGTACTTCGAGGAATCCGTTGAACGGCCTGCTCATCCCCACCGCCAGCGGCAGGGTGCCCAGGACGTCACGCAGCCTCCGGATGTCTTCGACGCGGTCGATCACGACCAGGCCGACCTCGGCACCCGGCCGCCAGACCGACTTCCAGCGCCGAGCCCGCAGCAGTGCCTCGACACCGGGGAGCTCGTCCGGCTCGACGGCTTCGGTCACGACGGCGACGAACGTGCCCGCCGCCGGGAGGTCGAGGTCCTTCGCTGCCTTTTCGAGGTTCGCCTGGGTGGCGAACCGGCCCTGCAGCAGGCCGTCCAGCAGGGCGAGCTTCTCGTGGGAGAGTTCGGCGGCGACCTCGCTGTACGCGGTGGTCAGCGCGTCGGAGTAGAGATCGATGGTCTTCCACACGTTGGAATTGATCTCGACCGTGCGCGCGGGATTGATGAACCCGGGGCCCGCCAGCTCCAGCAGCCGTTCGTAGACGAAGATCCCGCCGATCCGGAACGCGCGGAGCACGGACGGCAGCGGGATGCCCTGCCTGGCCTGCGCCAGCCCGGTCTTGCGGGCCGCGTCGAGCGGGAGCCCCCGCCCCTCGACGAGCGCGGTCAGCGCCCGCTCGAGATTCGCCCGGCAGACCTGGCGCAATTCGTCCGGCGCGGTGCTGTCCACCTGGTGATAGAACTCGTCCTCGTCGCTGAGCAGCCGGGCGAGGCGGTCGCTGAACTCGGGCAGCCGGGTGAGCATCGCCTGCATGAGCACACGCTGCTCCCGGGGTGCGGGAGTAGCGAGAGCGTCGGTGCCCATCCGTCAACTCTAACCCGACGGAGCGGCCGCTTTTTATCACGATGCGACGAAAGGGCGGTTTCCGGTGCTGAGCGCGGTTGACAAACGGGGCGGACGCCGCCGGACGGGGACCCCCTCCGTCCGGCGGCGTCCGGGGTGGCTCGCGATCAGTGGTTGATCTTGAACCACGGCTGGGACCAGCCGAGATAGGTGTAGTTCCACTTGCTCTTGATCTGCGCGATCGTGGTCTCGGTGAAGCTGCCGGGCCCGTTGATGTCGTTCGACAGGAACTTGCCGCCGCCGATGGAGATCATCGTGTGCCCGGTCCCGCCGTTGCTGAAGAAGGCGAGCCCGCCCTCGGGGACCTGGGTGTCACCGGGGTGCTTGTACGAACCGGGGATCTGGGTCCAGTGGACGTAGGCCGTCTCCGAGCCGCTCGCGGTCCAGCCGTAGGCCCACGAGTTGATCCGGTCGCACCAGCGGTAGTAGTCCGGGTCGTTGTTGGTGTGCACGTGCGCCTTGGCCCACGCGACGGCCTGGGCGCAGGTCCTCGGGTTGCCGGTACCGGCGGTGGAGCAGGAGAGCGTGCTGCCGGCGCAGTCCGGGGCGACCCGGCCGTCCGAGCCGGTGTAGACGTAGGCGTCGCTGATGTAGCCGCCCTTCGACGGCACGTAGTCCCAGATGTCGGTGGTGCCGTACTTCCCGGTCACCGTCGAGCCGTTGGTCTGGCAGTCGATCGTGACGGCGGTGCCGCTCGCGACCGTGCCGACCGAGCTCGCGCCGGTGCTCGGGCTAGACCGCACGGTCACCGCCACCCCGGAGTCGGTGTTCACCGTGCCCGACGCCGCCAGTGCCTCGCCCGCGCCGCCGAGCATGATCGCCCCGGCCAGCGCGATCGTGCCCACGGCACCTCTGACGATCCTGGATCGGATCTTCATCTCTGTCCTCCAGTGGTTTCCCCGAATAGGTGGCCAGGATGGAGGACCCGTGTACAAGCGCCGTACAAGGAATCGATCGTCCTCAGTGGACTGTTCTATACCGGGACGAGCTCCGGAACGGCGGTATGGCCGATGATCGGGACATCGGTCGCGTAACGGGCGTTCCGCTCGGTGAGCAGGACGCGCAGCCGCGCCAGCGCCCGGAATTGGGCCGAGCGGACCGCCGCGGCGCTCGACAGGCCGAGCCGTTCGGCCGTCTCCTCGGCCGTGAGGCCGAACACGTACCGGAGGGCGAGCACCTGCCGGTGCGGCATCGGCAAGCGGGCCAGCAGGACCCCGGCCTGCATCCGGTGTTCCAGCCGTTCGATCTCGTCCGGGTCGCGGCGGGCCCAGAGGGTCAGGGCGTCACCGACCTCGGGCACGGAGGCGACCGGTTCGCGGGAGCGGCGCCGGTGGAGTTCGGCCACCTTGTGTCCCGCGATCCCGAGGACGAACGCGAGGAACCGGTCCGGGCGATACCGGTAGCGGGGCAAGGCGATCAAGACCGCCTGCAGCACCTCCTGCGCGCAGTCCTGGGCGTCGCAAGCGCCCGTTCCGGCCGCCTCGATCCGGCCGGCGCAATAGCGGAACACGTGCGGGGAAAGAAAACGAGCCAGTTCGCGGATCGCTTCCGGATCACCGGCGACGGCCGCCCGGACGAGTCTGCTGTCCGGGTTGGGCAGCCGTCTCGCCGTGGCGTCGGCACGGGAGTCCGCGGGCACCGTCGATGGCGCTACCTCGTCCAAGTCTGCGCTCCTGGGTCGGGGGAACTGGCCGCCAAGGTGCGCTCGTCATCGGGGGCTCGGACTTCGTGCGCGGCTGTTCAGCTTGCCCTGCCGCGCAGGGGATGTCCACCTGTTCGGCGGGAAGTCATCCGAACCGCGCAATGTCTACTGTGGACGATGGGGCAGCGACCCGTCGAGGCAGGACAGCACCGGGGGATAGGCGGTGGTGTCGGTGCTGAGGAAATCCGACGTCCAGACGAGGCAGTGCGCCAGAACCCGGATCCGCTGGTCCAGATCGGCGTTCTCGCAGGCCTCGCCGATCTGGTCGGCGCAGGTGTCCCGGTCGTCGCGGACGCTGGCGGCGATGGCGCGGACGATCGCGGCCACCGCCGGGTCGAGTCTGTCGGGCCGGACCGTGAGTCCCGCGGTGTCCCGCAGGCGCAGGGTGAAGGGTTCACCGATCCGCAGTGAACGACGGCGATCCTTGGCCGCCAAGGAGAAGGTGTCGACCAGGCGGCCGACGACGTCGCCGAGCGCCGGCCCCCGCCCGCGGGTCGACGCGATGGACACCAGCGCGGTGGCGAGCCGGTCGGCCTCGCCCGCTCTGGTGAGGGAAAGGAGATCGCGGGCGATGGTGTGCGCGCGTCTGGCAGTGGGTTGCATGTCGGGCCCCTCGTCTGTCTCGCGGAGAACCGATACCCCGCCCGGCGCGGACTAAACGCGAAGGTCTGTCGGATTGGCGCCGGTGGGGGTGAGGGTTGCTCCGTTCGGCCCAGTCCGTAGGGAGCAACCCCCGGTTCAGCGCGTCAGCAGGTCCCGCAGCGCCTTCACCACCTCCGACGGCGATTCCTCGGCCATGAAGTGGCCCGACGTGACGGTCCGGTGGTCCAGGTCCGTCGCCCACGCCCGCCAGAGCGCGACGGCGTCGTAGCCGAGCGCGGCGCCCCAGTCCTGCTGGAGCACGGTGAGCGGCATGGCGAGCCGGTTGCCCGCTTCACGGTTTGCCCTGTCGTGCTCGACGTCGATGCCGGCCGACGCGCGGTAGTCGGCGACGATCGAGGTCACCGCGTTCCGCGAGGCCTTCAGGTACGCGGCCCGGACGTCGGCGGGGATCGCGTCGCCGCGCTGGGTCCACGCGTCGAGGAAGTGCCCGAAGAACGCGTCGGGCGCTCCGGCGATCAGCTGTTCGGGCAGCCCGGGCGGCTGGGCCATCAGGTAGAGGTGGAAACCGACGGCGGCGGTGGTGCCGTGCAGGACGTCCCACATGTCCAGCGTCGGCAGTACGTCGAGGATCGCGAGGTGGCTCACCGCTTCCGGGTGGTCGAGCCCGGCCCGCAGCGCCACCAGCGCGCCCCGATCGTGTCCGGCCAGGGCGAACCGGTCGTGGCCGAAGGCCTTCGCGACGGCGACGACGTCGGCCGCCATCGAGCGCTTCGAGTAGGTCTCGCCGGTGTCGGCGGGCTTGTCACTCTCGCCGTATCCTCGCAGGTCAGGGCAGAGGACGGTGTGATCCGCCGCCAGATCCGCGGCGACGTGCCGCCACATGAGGTGGGTCTCGGGGAATCCGTGCAGCAACACGATCGGGCTGCCGGTCCCCGCGACGGCGACGTCGAGGGCCACACCCTCGGCCACGGGCACGCGCTGGTAGTCGAATCCGGTGATACGCATGAGTACCTTCCTGGTCGTTCCTGGTGATCGCCAGCGTCCCCGGCGCGAATCAGCACCCGGTCAGCGACGAACGAGCGGCCGGGGCACGATGATCACCGTCGGTGAAGGAGGTGGCGATGCGGTTCGGGGTGCTCGGCCCGCTCGTGGCCGAGGACGCGCGGGGTGAGGTCGGGCTCAAGGGCCCGCGGCACCGGGCGGTGCTGGCCAGGCTGCTGATCGCCCGCGGCCGGGTCGTCCCGGTGGAACGCCTGGTCGACGACCTGTGGGAGCGTCCGCCCGAGGGCGCTGTCGGCGCCGTCCAGACGTTCGTCGGTGCCCTGCGCCGCGCGCTGGAGCCGGACCGCGCGCCCCGTGAGCCCGCGCGGCTGCTCGTCACGGTCGCCCGTGGTTACGCCCTGCGCACGGACTCGGTCGACGCCTGGGACTTCGAGGCCGCCGTCGCAGCGGCCCGTGAATTGCTGGACGCCCGCCGCGCGGACGCCGCACTGTCGCGAGTGGACACCGCGCTGGCGTCGTGGCGAGGGCCCGCGTACGCCGAGTTCGCGGAGGAGGGCTGGGCGCGCGGGGAGGTCTCCCGCCTGACCGAACTCCGGCTGCTGGCCGGGGAACTCCGCGCCGAAGCCCTCCTCGCGCTCGGGCGCGCCGCCGAAGTGATCCCCGAGCTGGAACCGCGAGTGCGTGAATACCCCCTGCGGGAAAACGGTTCCCGGCTGCTGGCGCTCGCGCTCTACCGATCGGGCAGGCAAGGCGACGCACTGGCCGTACTGCGCGCCGCGCGCGAACGGCTCGCCGACGAACTCGGCCTCGATCCCGGCGACGGCCTGCGTGAGCTGGAAGCCGACATCCTGGCGCAGGCGCCCCGGCTGAAGCCGTCCGCGCCGAAGATCGTCGAGCGGCCACTGGTCGGCCGCGACGCGGAGCTGGCGAAACTCGAGGAAGCCGCGACACGGTCGCGGCTGGTGCTCGTCTCCGGCGACGCCGGGGTCGGGAAGACCGCGCTCGCCGAGGCGTTCGCCGCCCGCCTCGCCGCCCGCGGCTGGACCACGGCCTGGGGGAACAACCCCGATGACGAAGGTGTGCCACCCGCTTTCGCCTGGACCCGGATCCTGGCCACACTCGCCGACGCCGGGTACGGCGCCGCCCCGGCGGCGGACCCGGCGACCGATGATCCCGTGGCCGCGCGCTGGCGATGGCATCGGGCGGTCGCGTCTCATCTGTCCGGTGCCGCGCCGCTGCTGCTGGTCCTCGACGACCTGCACTGGGCGGGCGAGGAGACGTTGGCGTTGCTGACCGCGGTCCTGTCCGAGCCGGTGCTGGTCGTCGCGACCTATCGCGGCACCGATCCGCCCGACCGCCTGACGGAATTCCTCGGCCGGGCCGCGCGAGCCGAGCCGACGCGGATCTATCTCGCCGGTCTGCCGGAGACCGAGGTCGCCGGCCTGGTCCGGATCACCACCGGGGAGGACGTCGGCCCGGGAACCGCCGCGGTGATCCATCGCCGCAGCGGCGGCAACGCCTTCTTCGTCCGTGAGCTCGCCCGCCTGCTGGCCGCCGAGGGCCCGGCCGCCCTGGACGCGGTGCCGCCGGGGGTCCGCGACGTCGTCCGGCACCGGGTGGAGGCGTTACCGGACGAGGCCCGCGGCGTGGTGCGGCGGGCCGCGGTGATCGGTACGGACGTCGACCTGGACGTCCTGGAGGCCCTGGCCGGGGAAACCGCGCTCGACGCGGTGGAAATCGTGGTCCGGCACGGATTCCTGACCGAACGGGCGCCGCGCCGGTTCCGGTTCGCGCACGCCCTCGTGCGGGACACGCTCTATCATGATCTCTCCCGTACGCGGAGGGCCCGCGAGCACGGCAGGATCGCCGAGGCGCTGGAAGTCCTTCGCCCGGACGACGTCGACGCCTTGGCACACCACTTCCTGCTGTCCGAAGCGCACGCCTGCCGCGCCGCGCGGTACGCCCAGGCCGCCGCCGAACGAGCCGAAAGTCGTTACGCGCAAGCGGAAGCGGCGCGACTCTGGGACGCCGCGCTCACCGCGTACGACCGGTCCGGCGCCTCCGATCCGGAGAAGCGGCTTGAGCTGATCATGGGCAAGGCTCGCGCGTCGGCGGTGGCGGGCGGCCTCGGCCAGTCCCGAAAGCATCGGGCCGAAGCCCTGGAACTGGCGGAAAAGCTGGACGATCCACTGCTGACCGCACGGGTGCTCGGCGCCTTCGACGTCCCCGCCCTCTGGACCGAGAGCGACGACCCCGGACTGGCCTCGCGGATCGCGGACGCCGTCGAGCGGACCCTCGCCGCGTTGCCCGTCGAACGGGAGGCCGAGCGGTGCCGCCTGCTGGCCACCCTCGCCGTCGAGCTGCGGAACGCGGGTGGACGACGGGCTCGCGAGGCGGCCCGGGAGGCCGAGGAACTCGCCCGGCGGCTCGACGATCCGGCGCTGCTGGCGTTCGCGCTCAACGCCCGGTTCCTGCAGTCCTTCGATCGGGCAGGGCTCGCGCCCCAGCGGGCCGCGATCGGCACGGAACTCGTCGATCTCGCCACGCGGCACCGGCTGGTGACCTTCGAGGTGCTCGGCCACCTCGTGCTCGTGCAGGCGAACAGCGCGCTCGCGGAGTTCGAGGCCGCGGACCGGCACGCCGCGGCCGCGGACGGGCTCGGGGAGAAGTACGGTCTTCCGCTCGTCGGCGTGTTCACCCGCTGGTACCGCGCGATGCGGGCCGCGATGACCGGCGACGGCGGGGAAGCCGCGTATCGTGCCGCGGCGGCGGGGCTCGCCGGAGCGGCGATGTCCGGAGTGGACAACGGGATCCTCGCGCTGGCCCTGTTCTGCGACCGGATCCAACGGGGCATGCCGCCCGAAGCGCGCGAAAGCGGTTACGGCGCTTACGAAAGCTGGTGCCGCCCGGTCCTCCCGATCCCGGACTCGCCCCGGGACCTGCTGTACGAGGCCCGCACCTGTCTGCACGCCGTCGTCGCGATCGAACTCGGCGACCGCGCGACCGGCGAGCGTCTTTACGGCGAGCTCCTGCCCGCCGCCGGGGAGATCGCCGGAGCGGGGAGCGGACTGCTGACCCTCAGGCCGGTCGCGCACTACCTCGGTGAGCTGGCCACCGCACTCGGCCGGCCCGAAGTGGCCGCCGAGCACTACCGACGGTCGCACGCCCTCGCGCTGAAAGCCGGGTCACCGCACTGGGGTTAGCTCACTGCTCCCGCATCGCGCGGCGGATCTCGGCCAGCTTGTCCTTCGCGGCCTTGTCGCGGTCGGCGATCTTCTTGTCCAGCGAGGCCACGTCCTCCTTGCCGCCGAGGCCCGCGAGCTCGGTCGAGCCGATCGAGGTCGTGTACCGCTGCTCGATCCGGTCCCGCACGTGGTCGAACGAGGGCACGCCCGACTCGCTGTAATCCGGCTCCGGGACCTCGACCGGTGGGGTGGGGGTGTCCTCGACGATCTCGGCGTCGAGGATCTCCGGCTTCTTGTCCGGGCTGTTCTCGGTCATCGTCCACTCCGTCCTGCGTGCCACGGCACGGCTTCGGTCATCAACCCGAGCATGCCCGAAACCAGCCGCATCTGGTCGACTGTGCGGATGTCCGCCTCGACCAGCCGGGGTGAGCACACCACGATCGCGAGCGCCTGCGCCCGCGAAAGCGCGACGTTGAGCCGGTTGCGGGAGAGCAGGAAGTCCAGGCCGCGTGGCAGATCGACCGCCGACGACGAGGTCATGGTGGTGATCACCACCGGCGCCTCCTGCCCCTGGAACCGGTCCACGGTGCCCACCCGCACGCCGGGGTATCCGGCCTGGTCCAGTGCGCGCGCCACCACCCGGGCCTGCAGGTTGTACGGCGCCACGACCAGGATGTCCTCGTCGCCGAGCGGGCGCGGCTCGCCGTGATCGGTCCAGGCGCGCCCGTGGAGTTCGGCCACGAGGGCGGTGACCGCTTCGGCCTCCTCGACCGACCGCGTCGTGTTGCCGTGATGGTCGACCTCGGCGAGGTACAGGCCCGCCTCGACGCCGTCGATCGCCCGTTCGGCCGCCGAGGGATGCGAGTGCAGGCGGCCCGCGTAGGACAGCCGCGAGACCGGCGCGCAGACGGCGGGGTGCATCCGGCGGGTCTCGTCGAGGAAGTAGCCGAGCCCGGCCGGGATGATGTCGGCCTCGCCGATCAGATGCCCGAGCGCGGACGCCTCGGCACCGGCCGGATGCGTGCCCTGCACGACCTGCGGCAACTGCTGCGGATCGCCCAGCAGCAGGAGGTTCTTGGCGCACATCGACACCGCGAGCGCGTCGGCGAGGGCGAACTGGCCCGCCTCGTCGATGATCAGCAGGTCGAACGGCTCCTCGCGGATCGCGGCGTTCGCGAACGTCCACGCGGTCCCGCCGACCAGATGGCCGGTGTCGTGCTCCTCGCGCCATTTCACCAGCGCGGGATTGGTCTTCGGCTGCTCCCACGGCGCGGACGGATCCGGGGTCCGCTTGGCGCGTTTCGCGCACGGCAGGTCCGGCGCGTTCTTCAGCGCGGCGGACAGCACGTTCTCCACGGCCTTGTGACTGGTCGAGGTGACGGCGATCGTCTTGCCCGCGCGCACGAGCTTCGCGATCAGCCGCCCCGCCAGGTACGTCTTGCCCGCGCCGGGCGGGCCCTGGACGGCGAGCGTGGAGCCGTCGAGCGCCTCGACGGCCTCGATCACCGTGCTCACCAGATCCGGCCCGGGCTCGGGCAGCGTCCGGTCGTCGCGCAGCCGGGGCGTCGTGCGGCGCAGCAGATCGACGCCGGGATGGGCGGGCAGCACCGGCAGCGTGTCGACGACGAGCCGGGCGAGATCCGCGACCGCGTCGTCCTTGGGCGAGGGCCGGACCGGGCTGCCGGGCAGCACCGCGACCGGCCGGTCGGCGGTCGTCTCGTCCGGCGGGCAGCTCTCTTCGAGGGTCAGTTCGACGGCGGTGGCCGAGACGACCTTGGCGTCCCGCGCGGCCGCCCCGTAGCGGAGGCGGACGTCGTCGCCGGGGGCGAAGGGATGCGGCCGGTCCGGGTCGCAGCGGAGGCTCAGCGAACGCTTCGCCTTGCGGACCCGGCCCGACGGCGGCACCCATTCCCCGGCCTCCATGGCCACCGGGACGGTGCAGGCGTTGTCGGTCTCCAGATCGCCGAGCGGGGCGGCGAGCTGGCGGAAGTACTCCCACCACGCCGGATTCGTCTCACGGCGGTGGTAGCCGACGGACGCGGCCAGCAGCGCGCGGGCGCGGTCCTCACCGGTGAACTCGGCCGGATCGTCGGGCAGCCCGTCCAGCAGCGGATCGACCAGCGCGGCCAGCTGCGCCGCGCGTTCGGCGCGTTTCTGGGCCGCGACGTCCTCTTCGGTCTGGCGGAGCAGAGCGTCCACATCGGACTCTTCGGGCGGCTCGGCGAGCGCGATCCCTTCGTCCACCCGGATCTTGTGGAGGAACTCGAACAGCCGCAGCGTGGAGACACAGTCGTACTCGTTGTAGTCGCTGATCCCGCGCAGCACTTCGTCCGCGTGCGCTGTCTCGCCGGAGGCCGTGAGCGTCAGGTATTCCTCGTAGGCCTCGATGCTCGAAACCGCGGTCTTGACGTCGCCGTCGCGGGCTTCGGGCATGTAGAGCGGTTCGAGGTACTTGATGGAGTACGACCGCTGCGAGACCCGGAGTGCCTTGCGCACCACGGAATACAGATCCACCAGGCCACCGCTGCGCAGCAGATGGTCGACGGCGTCCTCGCGGGTCCCGTGCACGGCGGCGAGCCGTTTGATCGCGGTGACCTCGTACGGGGCGTAGTGATAGACGTGCGAACCGGGATGTTCGGTGAGCCTCGCGGTGGCGAAGTCGACGAACTCCTCAAAGGCGCGCTTCTCCTGTGACCGGTTGTGCGCCCAGAACGGCGTGAACTTCGTGTCCTCTTCGGCGGTCACCGCGCCGAAGAGGTATTCGAGCCCCTCGCCCGCCAGCGCGTACGGGTCGCCTTCCATGTCGAAGAAGACGTCGCCGGGCGCGGGCGGCGGCAGTTCGGCCAGCGCGTCCGGATCGATGATCTCGTAGGCGATCCGCCCGGTGTCGTCCTGCCGGACCTGGATCGCGGCTTGGGCGCGCAGCGTGGTGAACGACGTCACCGAGATGTCGCGCGGCCGGTCCTCCGGCGCGGCCGCCGCGAGCGCGTCGATGGTGCCGAGACCCGCGGCTACGAGTTTGCGCCGCTGGTCACCGCGCATGCCCGCGACCAGCGAAAGGTCGCGGTCGGCTTCGCGGGCGCTCGCGCAGTGCGAGGAGAAGGAGCAGCCGCCACAGGCGGGCCGTTCGTCGGCCCAGATCGGGACCGGCAACGTCGGCGGCCGATTCTCCAGCCGGGCGCGGAGCCGGTCCACCAGCGGGAGGAAGTCGTCGACGCGGAAAGAACGAGTGCTGTGGTCGCCCAGCAGCAGATGCATCTCCGGACCGGCGGGCCAGCCCGCCCGGCGCAGGGCGTCGGCGTACGCGGTCAGCTGGACCACCGCGGCGGGCTTCGCGTGCCTGGCCAGCTTCGTGTCGTAGACCTCGTAGCGGCCCTCGTCGTCCCGCATCAGGAAGTCGGCGCGGCCGGAGAACTCGCCGTCGTGGAAGACCGCCTGGTAGATCACCGGGGCACCGGCCCGCAGCGCCTCCTCGGTGGCCTTCGCGGCGACGACCGGGTCGCGTTCGTCGATCTCGACGACGGCGCTCCGCTCGCCGCGCAGCTTGTCCAGCGTCGCGGCCTCGTGCGCACGCCCGTGCGTGACGGCCAGCTGATCCGGCCCGGAGCCCGGCCGCGGCGCTCCCGGGAGGCCGGCGGCCAGCGCCTGGGTCAGGAGGCTGCGGTGCTCGCATTCGAGCAGATCGGCGAGATCGGACGGGGTGTACATCGCCCGGGAGTCTTACACGGCCGCTCCGGCGGGCGGCCCCGGCACGCCGGAGTCAGCCGGAGGTGTGGTCGAACTTGAGGTGCGAGGTGATCCGGTAGCGGTCGCCCCGGTAGATCGAGCGGGTGTACTCGATCACGCGGCCGTCCGCGTCGCGGGTGGTGCGCTCGAACAGCAGCGCGGGGGAGTGCAGCGGGACGCCGAGCAGGCCGGACTCGTCGGCGTCGGTGACGGTGGGTTCGATGACCTGCACGGCCGTCGCGGGAACGACCTCGTATCGCGTGCGGAGCAACTCGTAGAACGAGCCGGTCTCGAAGCCGGCGCGCGTGATGTCCGGCACGAGATCGCGCGGGACCAGGATCCGCTCGATCGCCATCGGCGCCTCTTCGACGACGCGGACGCGCGTGACGGCCACCAGCGTGTGGCCGGGGGAGACCTCGAGCCGTTTGCCGAGCCGGGCACCCGCCGGGGTGGTGGCGAAGTCGATCACCCGGCTGCTCCATTCACCCTCGGCGGGCGGGGCGAACTGCTCTCCGCCGGTGGCGGGCAGGAGGTCCTGGGAGATCTTGCGCGGCGCGGTGAACGTGCCCCGGCCGTGTTCGCGGACCACGAGACCGTCGCGTTCCAGCTCGTCGATCGCGGCGCGCAGCGTCGGGCGCGAGACGCCGATTTCGGTGCTCAGCGCGCGTTCCGAAGGCAGGAACTCGCCCGGCATCCGCCGCTCGATGAGCTGGCGCAGCCGTTCCTTGACCTCTGTTCGCCGCATGGCCGCAGCCTACCCAGTGGTCAGGGTCGATTGGCTGGTGGACAAGTTGTCTAGACCTATTGACTTTACCGGTTCGGGAGGAGACCTTGGTAGAAACTGACCAGTGGTAAAGGAGACGACGATGTCTGCACCGGGGAAGTTTCGCTTCGTAGCCGTCGCCGCCTTGTCGGTGGCCGCCCTCGGGATGGCGCCGGGTACCGCGGCAGGGGCGGCCGCCTGCGGGGCGTTGTTCGACGACTTCCACTACAGCTCGCATACCGACGGTCTCCTCTCCCAGCACGGCTGGGAAGTGCGCTCCGGTGCCGGCGGCCCCGGCGTCGGCGGCGCGCGGTGGGCTCCGGAAGGCATCACGTTCCCGACGTCCGGCGGGGACAAGGTGCTGCAACTCGCCTCCACCACCGACGGCACGCCCGCGGGCACGACGCAGACCGAGATCATGCAGCCCGACCGGCGGTTCTTCGAAGGGACCTACGCGGCGCGGATCCGCTTCTCGGACGCGCCGGCGTCGGGCCCGGACGGGGACAGGATCAACCAGACGTTCTTCACCATCAGCCCGCTCCGCTACGACAACGACCCGATCTACAGCGAACTGGACTTCTCCGAGTATCTGCCGAACGGCGGCTGGGGCGAGACAGGACCGGTCAATTTCCAGACCAGCTGGCACACCTACACGCCGGAACCGTGGTACGCCGAGAACAAGAGCGACAGCCAGCGCCGCAGCATCGACGGCTGGCACTCCGTCGCCGCGACCGTGTCCGACGGCCACGTCCGGTACTACATCGACGGCGCGCTGGTGGCCGACCACGACCGCGGCGGGCCGTTCGACGTGTATCCGCGGCAGGACATGTCCCTGAACGTGAACCAGTGGTTCATCGACCTCACCCAGCACTCCGGTGGCACGAGCACCTACCTCGAACAGGTCGACTGGGTCTACTACGCGAAGAACGAGGTCCTCACGCCGCAGGCGGCCGCGGACCGGGCCGCCGCTTACCGCTCGTCGGGCGTGCGGTTCACCGACGATCTGGGTGGCTGTTAGATGTGAGCGGGGTTCTGCGGGAGCGAGGAGTGCGGTGGATCGGCTGACGGAACGTTTCGAGGAGCACCGCGTCAGGTTGCGGGCGGTGGCGTACCGGATGCTGGGCTCGGCCAGCGAGGCCGAGGACGCCGTCCAGGACACGTGGCTGAGGCTCGACCGGACCGACGCGTCCGAGATCGAGAACCTCGGCGGCTGGCTCACGACGGTGGTGGCGCGAGTGTGCCTCAACGTGCTGCGCTCGCGTGACCACCGGCAGGAGGAACCGCTCGACGCCGCGTTCTCCGATCCCGCCGACTCCTCGGCCGATCCCGCCGCCGACGCGGTGCTCGCCGACTCGGTCGGGCTCGCGATGCTGGTGGTCCTGGATACCCTGGCCCCCGCCGAACGGCTGGCGTTCGTCCTGCACGACATGTTCGCCGTACCGTTCGACGAGATCGCCCCGCTGATCGACCGCACCCCGGCCGCCGCGAGGCAACTCGCGAGCCGCGCGCGGCGCCGCGTCCAAGGCCGTTCCGCCGCCGCGGAACCGGACCTCGCGCGACGGCGCCAGGTCGTCGACGCCTACCTGGCCGCGGCCCGCGGCGGGGACTTCGAAGCACTCCTCGAACTGCTCCACCCCGACGTCGTCCTCCGCGCCGACAAGGCGGCAGGACCGTCGCGCACGCCGGTCTTCCTGCGGGGCGCGTCTGTCGTCGCCCGTGGTGCGGCTGCCGCTTCGGTGCGGGCGGCTGTCACTCAGCTCGCGTTGGTGAACGGCGGCGTCGGCCTCGTGATGGCCGACGAAGGCCGGCCTTCGGTAGTGCTCGCGTTCTCGTTCGAAGACGGGCGGATCACCGAGATCGACGTCATCGCGGACCAGGACCGGCTGCGGGGGTTGGACCTGGTGTTCTTGGACTGACCCCGGGTTGCGGTTCGGTCGCGAACCAGTACCGATGGCTTCGCCGCTTTGGTGGAGCCGTTAACGGTTTCCCGGCATGGTCCGCCTTCTTTTCAAGGCTCTTGGAGCTACGACGAGGAGGCGACCATGTCGGAGGGGACGTTCGGAACTGCTCGGCGCCACGATGCGCGCAAGAAGAAGGCATATCGGGACGAGTATCAGCGGGATCGGGACCGGGTTCTGTACTCGTCCGCGTTCCGGCGGCTCGCCGGAGTGGCGCAGGTGGCTGCCGTCAATGAGCAGTTGGTGCTGCACAACCGGCTCACGCACAGCCTGAAAGTCGCGCAGATGAGCCGAAGACTCGTACAGCACCTGCGCTATAAATCCAGTGAGGCGGGATTCCCGGACGGCTCAGGTCTGAATGAAGATGTCGTCGAGACGGCGGGACTCGTGCACGACATCGGGCATCCGCCGTTCGGGCACATCGCCGAGGAGGTCCTCGACCAGCGCCTCGCCCAGGTCAGCGGGCTGGAGGGTTTCGAGGGGAACGCGCAATCCTTCCGGGTGGTGACGAAACTCGCGCGGCGGAAGGAAGAGCACATGGGTCTCAACCTGACTCGGGCGACGCTGAACGCGGTCCTCAAGTACCCGCGCCTCAAGCCACGTGATTCGGCCAAGTCAACGGCCTTGTGGACCGACCGTGGCCATGGCGAGAAATGGGGTGCCTATCAGACGGAGTTGACCGACTTCGATTGGGCAAGGAAATCCAGCCTCGGCGAGCTGAGATCCGCGAACGCGATCTTGATGGACTGGGCCGATGACATCAGCTACGCGACCCATGACCTCGAGGACTACTTCCGTGCGGGCTTGATCCCCCTGCATCACCTGGAGGTCGACAAGGAGCGAATATTCGAGCACGGTCATCGCCGTCTGAAGAAGCTCAAAGGGTTCAACGAGTATCGCTTTCAAGAGCAGATCGATGTGATCGTCAAGGAGTTCGGCAGGAGCCTCGAGTCACAGTTCTGGGAGACCCGTGAGAATCGGGTCCGGATGAACAAGATCACCAGCAGGCATCTCACCCGGTTCGTGAAGGCGGTCCGGCTCCTCGATGAACCTCCTTATGTGGAGGTGGACCAGGACAGCCAGTACCGGGTCGCCGCGCTGAAGGAACTCACCTGGTTCTACGTGATCGACCGGCCGCCACTGGCGATCCACCAGGAAGGTCAGAAGAGGATCATCGGCTCCCTCTTCGATCGCTTGTTCACGTGCTTGGCGAAGTCGCCGACCAGCCCGAAGATCCCGATTCAGCTCCGCACGATCTACCGCGACATCAAGCGCGACGACGAGGCCAAGGGAACCTTCGAGAAGAACAAGGAGGCTCGGTGCGCTCGGGCCGTCACCGACTACATCTGCCTGCTCACCGAGGCGCAGGCCGTCGATCTCGGGAAGCGGCTGGAGGGGCGGTCGCAGAGTTCGATGTTCGGGACCTGGTTCAACTGAACGTGGGCATGACGAAGGGCCCGTCGCCGGTGGTGGTGGCGGGCTCCTCGGGGTCAGCGATTGTTGTTGCAGCGCGGCTTCTGTAGCGGGTCCAGGTACTGCGGCGGGACGAACTCGGGCCTGCCGTCGGCGGCCAGGCGGACCTTCCAGCCGGATTGTCCGTGGATGACCATGTGGTGGTAGCGGCACAGGAGGCACAGGTTGCCGAGGTCGGTGTCGCCGAGTTCGCCCCACGGGAGTATGTGGTGCGCTTCGCAGTGCTTGGGTTTCCTTTGACAGCCAGGGAACGCGCAGCCGCGGTCGCGGAGGTTCAAGGCCCGTCGTTGTCCTGGCGTGACGGTGCGGGCGGCGCGGCCGATGTCGAGGGGTTCGCTCTCGGAGCCGAGTACGGCGGGGATGATCTTGGCATCGCAGGCCAGCATCCGGGCGTGGCGAGCGGTGATCTGGGTGACTTCGTCGACGCAGGCGGATCCGAGTCCTGAGGTCAGGGTCTCCAGGGGGAGGGTGACGACGATGGTGGTGCGGTCCCCGGAGAGGGTCGGTGCTTTGTCGTTGGTCATCGCGTAGTGGATCGCGTCGAAGAGCGCGTCGCCATGGCGTTCACCGGGGGTGCGAGGGTCGCGGTTACCGTCCTCGTCGACGGGTCTTCGTTGTCCCCAGGTCTCGAACAGGGCGTTGGCTCTGGCGCCGAATTCGGGGTCCAGGAGACCGTTGAGTCTCCACCAGCCGTCGTCGCGTTTCCGGAGATGCACCTCGCGGGACGGCGGTTTGAGGTCTTCGTCCTTCGGCTCGTTGCCGTCGGGGTCGAGGTGGGCCAGGAGTTCCGCGCCGATCTTGCTGATCTCGTGCGGGCCGGCGCTGCGGGCGAGGTTGACCAGGATCTGTTCCGCCCCGGACCTGTCTTCCTCCGAAGCCTCAGCGGGAATCTTCTTGAGCACGGCGAGGATCGGATCCAGCTGCTGATGGCCGAGATCTCCCTCGGCCGCGGCGGCGCCCGCTATCGGTGCGAAAGCGGGCGCGGGGGTGCCGTCCAGATTCCGGCCCTCGTTCACCGCCACCGCCCGCGCCACGGTGGCACCTGCTTCCTTGGGGCTGATCCGGGCGGTTTCGGCGAACCAGCCCGCGGTCGATCCGTGCCCGAACAGCTCCATCGGACCCCGGGATTCGATCTCGACCAGGAACTGCCCGATCTCGGCCAAAGCCTGGCGTGCCAACGACAATCGCTCGACCACGCCGTGCGCGAGCTCCCGCGCACCGGCACGCCACAGCTCCTGCGGCGGTTCGAGGATTCGTTGACTGGACACCCCGTAAGAATACCAGCTATCGAACAAGTGTGCGAATATGAAAAGTATTCTCGGCGGTTTCAGGAGTGGTACTTTACTGTGACGAAAGGCAATACTTGGCATCTACGCCAGATAGTTGGCGTGGCCGCTGCCCTCGTTTGCGGTGTGGCTGTGGCTGAGCGCTTCAGATGGGCATGATTGCTGACCGCTGGGAGGCTCAACCATCGCGACGTTGACGATGTAGCGCACTGCCGATGGTTCGTTGCACCCGCCGCAGGATTTTGATCGTCTGCTCGTCCGAAAACCGGTCGTGATCGACCAATCAAGGCCAGATCCGAACACGTCGCTGGCGAACGCGATTTCAGTAGCCGCCATTTGCTGAACGCTTCGATCGGCTTGAGTCACCCCAGTGTCTGCCGTGGCCGGTCGTTGAGTTCAGCGGCGGCGATTTCAGGGCTTGTCGGCAGGGCATTCCGCAACGCGTGTCCGACCGTGCCCGAGCGCTTCAGGTGGCCGGTCGAGCTCAACCGGCCACCTGAACCGCTCAGGCTCACGATGCCGGCTGACGACTACCGCGCGGCATGACCGTCAAGGTCTCACTCTCCTTGAATTTCGTGGTGATCCGGCTGTGTCCTGTACCCAGGCATCTGCCGGATACGAAACCCTGGATACGAAAACCACGCTGCCCGATCCCAGTGCATCGCCGCCATGAGTCTGCCCTCAAAAACAGCGAGAACTGTCCGAAGATGATCTTCGGCCGTAAGGAAACTAGCCGAGGCGCAGAACGGTTTCTTCTATTTCAGCGTCCCGCGCGGCCGCGTAGGAGTTCTCGGTGCCGATGATCGTGAAGCCCGCCTTCTGCAGGACCCGAAGCGATCCGAGGTTGTCGCTGGCGGCGCGGGCGTACAAGGGACGGACCTTGACGATGTCGAGCAGCAGCGCGAGGGCCTGGGTGGCGATTCCGCGTCCCCAAGCCGAACGGTCGATCCAGTAGGTGACTTCAGCGTCGCCCTCCACGACGAAACTGCCTACGGTGCCGAGGAAAAGCCCGTCACCGGTCACCGCGCGCAGGACGATGTCCTGAGAAGCCCTCAACTTCGCCATATGAGCGTCGAACGCTTCGCGATCTTCGGGGTCCCTGGCGATGAACGCGGCCATCCGAACCGACTCGGGGTCACGCATCTGGTCGAACAGGGCGTCGAGGTCCGAATCCTCGACCGGCCGCAGTGCCACCTTTGCCACTGATGTGCTCCTCTCTTCGCGTGAGTCCGCGACGCAAGCTATCAGCGACGTCCGACAATTCCGCCACTCCGTGAACAGGCCTAAGGTGACCAAGACGCCAGTCACTTCCGGGAGGCACGCATGTCGTTGTTGGCCCAGCTGAACACCGCGATCACCACCGGCGCGATCGAGGTCGTCGATCTCACCGCCCCGTTGAGCGAGAACACGCCGATCCTCCAGCTGCCGGAGCCGTTCGCGAACACGATCCCGTTCGGCCTGGAGGAGATCAGCCGCTACGACGAACGCGGGCCGCGCTGGTACTGGAACAACATCCACACCGGCGAGCACACCGGGACCCATCTCGACGTCCCCGTGCACTGGGTGTCGGGCAAGGACGGTCACGACGTCTCCGAGGTGCCGTTGCGCACGCTGGTCGCCCCGGCCGTGGTGCTCGACGCGTCCGCCCGCGCGGCCGAGGACCCGGACTTCCTGCTCTCCGTCGAGGACATCCGCGAGTGGGAGCGCGAAAACGGGCCGCTGCCCGACGGCGGCTGGCTGCTTTACCGCACGGGGTGGGATGCCCGATCGCACGACCAGGAGGCCTTCCTCAACAACGACGAGAGCGGCCCGCATACGCCGGGTGTCTCGGCGGAGTGCGCCCGCTGGCTCGCGGAGGAGGCACCGATCACCGGGTTCGGGGTGGAGACCGTGGGCACCGACGCCGGACAGGCCTTGGCCCTCGAACCGGCGTTCCCTTGCCACGAACTCCTTCTGGGCGCGGGAAAACACGGCCTGACCCAGTTGCGGAACCTCGCGAGCCTGCCGGCCACCGGATCCCTGCTGGTCGTCAGTCCGCTGCCGATCGTCGGCGGCTCCGGCAGTCCCGCCCGGGTCTACGCGCTGGTCGAGCGGGCATGAACGTCGCCGAACTGGTCGGCCGGACGCTGGCGGAACTCGGCGTCGGTGCCGCGTTCGGGGTGGTGGGCAGCGGCAACTTCGAGGCCACCAACGGGTTGCGCGCGGGCGGAGTGCGGTTCGTCGCCGCGCGGCACGAGGGCGGCGCGGCGAGTATGGCCGACGCGTACGCGCGGATGAGCGGCCGCGTGTCGGTCCTGAGTGTCCACCAGGGCTGCGGGCTGACCAACGCGCTCACCGGGATCACCGAGGCGGCCAAGAGCCGGACCCCGATGATCGTCCTGACCGGGGACACCGGCGTCCTCGGTGCTGTCGAACTTCCGGATCGGCCAGGACGCGCTCGCGACCGCCGTCGGCGCCGTGCCGGACCGTGTCCACGGCGCGCCCACCGCGGTCGCCGACACCGTCCGCGCGTACCGGACGGCAGTGCAGCAACGCCGGACCGTCGTCCTCAACCTCCCTCTCGACGTCCAAGCCCAGGAAGCGCCCCACGCGGTCGAGATACCGGAGATCCGCGGGCCCGCGCCGATCAGGCCGGACGCCGAGGCGGTCGCGAAACTCGCCGACCTGCTCGCCGGAGCGCGGCGGCCGGTGTTCATCGCCGGCCGCGGCGCGCGGGCGAGCGCCGCACCCCTCAAGGAGCTCGCGGAGGTCTCCGGCGCGCTGCTGGCGACCTCCGCCGTGGCGCACGGCCTCTTCCACGACGACCCCTACTCGGTCGGGATCTCGGGCGGCTTTTCGTCACCGCGGGCGGCGGACCTCATCGCGAACGCCGACCTCGTGATCGGCTGGGGCTGCGCGCTGAACATGTGGACCACCCGGCACGGCAAGCTGCTCGGCCCGGGCGCCTGGCTGGTCCAGGTGGACGTCGACCAGTCCGGGCTCGGCGCGCACCGGCCGATCGCCCTCGGTGTCGTCGGCGACGTCACCAGCACCGCCGCCGACGTCCACGCGGAACTCGGCAGGCGTGGCCACCACGCGAGCCGCGAAGTCCCCACGAACACACGGTGGAACGACGTCCCGTATAACGACCTATCCGGCGACGGGAGGATCGATCCGCGCACGCTCAGCCGCCGTCTCGACGAGCTCCTGCCCACCGAACGCGTGCTCTCGATCGACTCCGGGAACTTCATGGGCTACCCGAGCGCGTACCTGTCCGTCCCCGACGAGAACGGTTTCTGCTTCACACAGGCGTTCCAGAGCATCGGGCTCGGACTCGGGACGGCGATCGGCGCGGCGCTGGCGCGACCGGAGCGGCTGCCGGTGCTCGGCGTCGGTGACGGTGGGTTCCACATGGCGGTTTCCGAGCTGGAAACCGCCGTGCGGCTGCGGATCCCGCTCGTGGTCGTCGTCTACAACGACGCCGCGTACGGCGCCGAGATCCACCACTTCGGCGAAGCGGACATGACCACGGTCCGATTCCCCGACACGGACATCGCGGCGATCGGCCGCGGGTGCGGCTGCGACGGCGTCACCGTGCGGTCGGTGGAGGATCTGGCCGCCGTCAAGGAATGGCTCGGCGGACCACGGGACGCGCCGCTCGTCGTCGACGCCAAGATCGCCGACGACGGCGGTTCGTGGTGGCTCGCCGAAGCCTTTCGCCACTGAAAGCTAAACGCCCCAATCCGGCCGTAACGGCATGCCCGCGTCACCGTCCGCGCCGACCTTCACCCCGAGCACCTGGTGCAGTTCGATCTCCCGCCGTTCGAAGGCGAGACGGCACGCGGCCATGTACAGCGCCCAGACCCGGCTCCGCCCGGCGCCCGCCTCGGCGACCGCCTCGTCCCAGTTCGCGTCGAGATTGGCGCACCAGGCGCCGAGGGTGGTGGCGTAATGCTCGCGGAGGTTCTCCGAATGCCGCACTTCCAGGCCGCTGTCGTGCATCGCGGTGGCGATCTCGCCGACGGATTCCAGTTCGCCGTCGGGGAAGACGTACCGGTCGATGAATCCGCGCGAACGGTGCGCCACGGAGGCGTCCGGGTTGGTGATGCAGTGGTTCAGCATGCGCCCGTGCGGCTTCAGTTTCCCGGCGAGAAAACGGAAGTACGACGGCAGGTTCCGCGCGCCGATGTGCTCGGTGAGCCCGATCGACGACACGGCGTCGAAGTCCGTTTCGGTGACGTCGCGGTAGTCGAGGTGCCGCACCTCGGCCCGGTCCGCGAGTCCCTTGGTCACGATGTCCTTCTGCGCCCACTGGGCTTGCTCGCGCGAGAGGGTGACACCCAGCGCCTCGACGCCGTAGTGCTGGACGGCGTGCTCGACCATCCCGCCCCAGCCGCAGCCGACGTCCAGCAACCGCATCCCCGGCCGCAGGCCGAGTTTCCGGCACACCAGGTCGAATTTGTGCGCCTGCGCCTCCTCCAGCGACGCTTCGGCGGACGGGTACGCGGCACAGGTGTAGGCCATCGACGGGCCGAGCACCAGTTCGTAGAACCGGTTCGAGACGTCGTAGTGGTTCGAGATCGCGTTGCTATCCCGCGCTTTCGAGTGCCGCAACCCGTCGACGGTGCGCTTGAGCCTGCTCGGCAGCTCCTCGGCGGGCGGGGCGACGCGGCGCAGGTGCGTGGGGCCGAGTTTGCGCAGCAACCACAGCCGGTCCGCGGGGCTGAGCTGATCGACCTGGGCCACGAGGGCGCGCAGCGCCGAGTAGAGATCACCGTCGACGTCGAGCGCGCCGGCGACGTAGGCGCGCGCGAGTCCGAGATCTCCCGGTGAGGACATCAGGTACGTCAGCGCCAGCGGTGACCGCACCTGGATCGACACCGGCGCGTCCGCCGGGCCGCTCGTGCTGCCGTCATAGGCGGTGATGGACACTTCGGCGCTCGGGCCGAGCAACCGCTCGAAGATCTTCCCGACGGTCGTCGTCTCAGCCATGCTCGTCTCTCTTCCCCGCCCGGGTCACCGCCGCCGCACGCATTTCGCGTACAGGTCGAGGAGTCGGCCGTCCGGGTCGTAGGCCGTCTTCAGTTTCCGGTAGGCGTCGCCGTTGTACAGCCGCCAGAACTCTTCTTCCGTATAGAAACTGTCGGAATACAGTGACTTCCGCCCGCCGAGTCGTGTCACTTCGGCCTCGATCAGCCGATTGTGCGTATCCGGGGCCTCGCCCGGGTCCAGCGGTACCGCGGACCAGAAGCCGAAGTTGACGTACAGCGTTCCGGGGTCCATTTCGTACAGCGGCGAGTTCACGCCACCCGGACGCTGCTTCAGCGGGCAGATCCACACCGGGCTGATCGGGATCTCCCGGCGGAAGAAGTCCAGGAACTCCGCGGCTCGCGAGAGCGGCACCTCGATGTCCTGCACGACGGTCTCTTCGGGAGGAAGCCCGCGCAGCTTGAGGAGCTTCGCGGCGATCCCGAACCGGCGGTCGAGCGCGACCGCCTTCCAGTAGACCGACGACCGCAGCAGCCGCCTGCCCAGCAGCAGCCGGGGGAGCCGGCGCTGCACGCCGAACGCCCGCGAACACCAGAACCAGTCCGTGTCCCAGCGCCACAGGTAGTCCCGGACGTCGAGATGGTCGGTCTTCCGCGTGCGGATCGACTTGTAGTAGATGTCGAGCCAGGTGTAATCGCTGGTCGTGGGTGCCGACGAGGTGAACGTGCCCAGCGTCAGGTACTGCTCGCCCGGCCCGAAGACGGTTCCGTCCACGAAATCGGCCGATCCGTCACGGCAGGCCTCGCCGAGCGCCGCGAAGTACTCCTCGGGGTCGTCGTACCGGACGTGGTCGAGCCGCACGTACGGTTTGACCGGCTCCAGCTCGATCTTCAGCCGCAGTGCGTAACCGAGCGTCCCGTACGAGTTCGGGAAGCCGTGGAACAGCTCGCTGTGCTCGTTGTCCGGCCGCGCGACGACGATCCGGCCGTCGCCGGTGAGCAACTCCATCTCCAGCACCGACTCGTGCACGAGGCCGTTGCGGAAGGACGACGACTCGATGCCGAGGCCGGTGACCGCGCCGCCGAGCGTGATCGTCTTGAGCTGCGGCACGACCATCGGCATCAACCCGTGGGGCAGGGTCGCGTCCACGAGTTGCTCGTAGGTGACCATGCCCTCGACGTCGGCCGTGCGGGCCAGGGGATCGACGTCGAGGACGTGCGTGAACCCCGAGACGTCCAGACCAGGTGTGCTGGTCGCCGTCCGCGCCCGGAACAGGTTCGACGTCCGCTTCGCGAGCCGGATCGTGCCGTGGAGATCCGCCAGCCGGGCCCGGAGCGTCTCCGCGCGCGATTCGTGTTCGGCGAACCGGACCAGCCGCGCCGTCTCCTGGATCCCGCTGTCGCCGCTAGTCATTCCTGATCGCCATCAGCTCATCGTGCCCCACGGAACCGCCTGGCGCAGCCCTTGGTCCCTACCTGATTTGCCGGAGCGGGACGGCGTCCGCCATGGCGGTGAAGCCCTTGTCCCCGGGGTGGAGGTGATCGCCGGAGTCGAACTCGGGTTTCATCCGCTGCGGGTCGGCGGGATCGCGGATCACCGCGTCGAAGTCGATGTATCCGTCGAAAAGCCTGCTGGTGCGGATGAACCGGTTGACCGCCTGCCGGGTCTCTTCGAGCTGGGGAGTGTAGGAGCCCCAGCCCTTCCACGGGGTGATCGTCGCGCCGAGCACCCGCAGACCGCGATCGTGCGCCCGGGTGGCGATCTGCTTCAGCGCCGAGATGATCTTGTTCGGATCGGCCTGGTGCGGGGTCTGCTGGATGTCGTTGATGCCCTCGAACACGATCGCCGTCCGCGCGCCGGACTGGCTCAGCACGTCCCGATCGAGCCGGGCCAGCGCGTTGACCCCGTAGTTGCCGCCGTCGAGCAGCAGCCGGTTCCCGCTGATCCCGGCGTTGAGCACGCCCAGGCGCGCGCTGACCTTGTCGGCGAACTGATCGGGCCAGCGCAGGTTCGCGCCCCAGGTCGAGTTCGCCCCGTCGGTGATCGAGTCGCCGATCGCCACCACACTGCCCCGCAGCCCCGCGCCGCGGACGTCCACTCCGGACACGTAGTGCCAGACCGCGGTCTTCTCCGGGAAGGCCGCCGCCGACTCGTCGGCCGCTTTGTCGCCGTTCCGGGTGAAGTACGAGTTCTGCATGGCCAGCGGGTGGTAGGTGACCGGACCGGACGGCGTCGGCGTGTACGTGGTCACCAGGAGGTCGCCGTCCCTCGGCACGGTCAGTGCCGCGCCGTCGCTGAGGATGTCGGCGCCCGGCGGCACGGTGACCTCACGGTCGCCGCCGAAGGTCAGCGTGCGCATCGTGCCGGGGACCGCCTGCGGCGTGTCCGGGCCGGCGGCGACCGCGACGGTCACCTTGCCGAACAGCACCGGCGTCCGGCCGAAGGCGTTGGACAGCCGCACGCGCACCTCGTGCCCGCCGGCGCTGGTGTGCACGATGTTGCGGATCGAGAAGTTCGGGTAGCCGTTCTCGGTCCCGGCCACCCCGGCCGCGGGCGCCGCCGCCCAGGTGCCCACCCAGCCGTTCGCGGCCGTGCTCTCCGCTTGACCCGGACCCGGACCTGGACTTCCCGGGGCCGCCGCGGCGACTCCGGGGACGACACCCAGCAGCAGGATCCCCGCCACCGCGAGCTGTTTCACGCGCATGTTCCGCCTCCACCCAGTCGGCTCCATCCATCGTCAGTGAATCACCGACAGACGGTCAATGCGCACGACAGGACAGGTTTCTGTCGGTGGGGCGGCCTAGGCTGAATGCCATGAAGCCTGCCGCTCTCAGGAAGCTCTGCCTCGGCTTCCCCGGTGCCCGTGAGGAGTTCCCGTTCGACGAGCACTCCAGTGTGTTCAAGGTCGCGGGCAAGATGTTCGCGCTCAGCCCGCTCAAGGCGAAACCGCTGCGGATCAGTCTCAAATGCGAGCCCGACGTCGCGGTCCGGCTGCGCGCCGAACATCCGGAGATCGTCCCCGGCTACCACATGAACAAGCAGCACTGGAACACCGTCAGCCTGGACGGTTCGCTGACCGACGACTTCGTCCGGGAGATGGTCGAGGACTCCTACGACCTCGTCGTCGCGGGCCTGCCGAAACGGGAACAGGAGAAGCTGAAGTGGGTCGCGCTCAGCCAGGAGTGAGCGCGTCCCGGTTTCCCCGGCCGGTATCGGATCGGCCTCCTACCGTGGGCGGAGACGGGTGCCGCCCGCCGCACGATGACGCGCCTCCCGGCACTTCCTAGTCTTATGGCGTGCTGGAGATCTTGCTGGACCGGTTCCGGGCACGGGTGCAGGTCAGTCTCACCCGGGCCGGACTGAGCCTGCCCTGGTGGGGGGCGCTGTGCGCCAGCGCGGTGAGCTTCGTGTTCACCGCGGTCGCATTGATCCAACGGGACGCCCTGCTGCCGCCCGAGCCGATCGCACTGGCCGGTCTGCTCGTGATCGCGCCGTCGGTGATCTGGGTGACGACCGACTGGATCATGCCGTGGGTGCGCATGACGGCGCTGATCGCCGCCGCCTCGGTCCTGCTCATCGAGCCGGTCCTCCCGGACTTCGCGCCGCTGCTGCTCCTGGTCGCGGCCACCGAAGCGGGCAGTGTCCTGCGGACGACGTGGGGGATCGCGGTCGTCACCGTCGCGGGTGAACTGGTCCTGGTCGTGGCGGGGATCTGGGGCGGGCTGATCGGCGGGCCCGTGTACATGGTCGCGATCCTGCTCGGTCTCAGCGGCGGGCTCATGGTCCGCTGGTACACCAGGGTGCTGGACGCCGAACGCGACAACCGTGACGCTTTCCGGGAAAAGGCCCTGCTCGCCGAACGCCAGCGGATCGCGCGCGAAGTGCACGACGTCGTCGGCCATTCGCTCAGCATCACGCTGCTGCACCTGACCGGGGCCCGGCACGCGCTGCAGCAGGACCGCGACGTCGACGAGGCGATCGAAGCGCTCACCGAGGCCGAACAAGTGGGACGGGCGGCGATGGCCGACATCCGCCGCACGGTCGGCCTGCTCGCCGACACCCCGGCGGGCAGCGCTCCGCTGCCGGGGATCGAGGACATCGAGACGCTGGTGGAACGCACCAGGGTCGCCGGACTGGCGGTGCGCTATACACAGGAAGGCGACCTCGGCCGGGTAGGCGCCTCGGAAGGATTGGGTCTCTACCGGATCGTGCAGGAATCACTGGTCAACGTCGTCAAGCACGCTCCCGGCGCGAACGCGGAGGTCCGGGTGAACGCCGGCCGGTCGGGTGTGAAGCTCATCGTCTCCAACACCCTCGCCGGGACTGCCCGGGGCACCGCCGAGGACGGCTCGGGGCTGGCGGGGATGGCCGTCCGCGCGGCCCAGCTCGGCGCCGACCTCACCGCCGGGCCCCAGGGCAGGCAGTGGATCGTGCAGGTCACCGTGCCGGGAGTCAAGTCATGACCGCCGCGGAGATCCAGGTCCTGCTGGTCGACGATCAGGAACTCGTCCGGTCCGGGCTGCGGCGCATCCTCAGGCGTCGCGACGGGTTCGTCATCGCCGGGGAATGCGGCGACGGTTCGGAAGTGCCCGCCGCGCTGGCCGCGCACGAGGTCGACGTCATCGTGATGGACCTGCGGATGAAGAACGTCGACGGGGTCGAGGCGACCCGGCGGCTGCGGCGGACGGCGGGGCATCCGCCGGTGCTCGCGCTGACCACGTTCGACGACGACAGCCTCCTCGCCGACGCGCTGCGGGCGGGTGCCGCGGGCTACGTCCTCAAGGATTCCCCCGCCGAAGACCTGATCCGCGCCGTGCGGGCGGTCGCCGGGGGCGACGCGTGGCTCGACCCCGGGGTCACCGGCCGGGTGCTCGCGGCCTACCGGCAGGCCGCCGGGAACGGCAGCGGCGGCCGGTCACCCGAACTGCTGACACCGAGGGAACAGGACGTGCTCCGCGCGATCGGCCGCGGGCTGACCAACGCCGAGATCGCCGCGGCACTCGTCATCTCGGAGGTGACCGTGAAAAGCCACATCGGCCGGATCTTCACCAAACTCCAGCTGCGGGACCGGGCGGCGGCGATCGTCTACGCGTTCGATCACGGGATCGTGGTGCCGGGCTGATGATCGACGACGGGGGGATCATGTCCGACTCGCGGCTTCGCTTCGAGGTGCTCGGCCCGTTGCGGGCCTGGCACGGGGAGAAACGGCTGGACCTCGGTCCGGTCCGGCAGCAGGCCGTGCTGGCCGCGCTGCTGCTGCGCCCGGACGTGACCGTCAGCCACCACGAACTCACCGACGGGCTCTGGGAAAAGCCACCGGAGTCGAACGTGCTGCCGGTGTACGTCCGGCGGTTGCGGCAATGCCTGGACACCTCGGGGGAGAAGCCCCGTGACTCGGTGATCGTTTCCGACCGCGGTGGCTACCGGTTCGCCAGCGGCGGGGTGCGGCTGGACGTGTCGCGGCTTGAAGAGGTCGCGGGTGTCGCGTCGGCCGCCGAAGAGGCGGGGGATCTCGTCGCCGCGGTGAACACCTTCGCCGACGCGCTCCGGCTGTTCCACGGCGAGCCGCTGACGGGGTTGCCCGGCGCGTTCGTCCAGGGCGAGCGGCGACGGCTGGAGGAGCGCAGGCTGCTGTTGCTGAGCCGGAAACTGCGGGTACAGCTGAAACTCGGCCGGTTCGACGAGGTGATCGGGGAACTGTCCGCGCTGGTGTCGGCCGACCCGCCGAGCGAGCCGCTGGCCGCGCTGCTGATGCGCGCGCTCTACGGCGGCGGGCGGCAGGCGGAGGCGCTGGAGGTGTTCACCCAGGTCCGCGAGCGGCTGGTGGACCAGCTCGGCGTCGAGCCGGGCGAAGAACTGCGGCAGGTGCAGGATGCGGTGCTGCGCGGGGACGACGCGCAGCTCGGCGTCACGCAGCGCCGGGAGACGCCGCGCCGGATCCGCAACGAACTGCCCGCCACCAACGGCGAACTCGTCGGCAGGGATCGGGAACTCGCGGTGCTCGTCGAGGACGGCGATCCGGAGGCGGTCTCGGTCGACGCCGTCGACGGTGTTCCCGGTGCCGGGAAGACCACGCTCGCGGTCCGCGCCGCCCACCGGCTCCGGGAGTCCTATCCGGACGGTGCGTTGTTCGTGGACCTGCACGGCTACACCGAAGGCCGTGAGCCGGTGACGCCGGAACGCGCACTGCGGCGGTTGCTGCGCGCGGTCGGCGTCGAGGACGGCGCGATGCCGGACGATCTCGACGAACTGGCCGCGTCATGGCGGGCGGCGACCGCGAACCTGCGGCTGCTGCTGGTGCTCGACAACGCCGGGTCCGCCGGGCAGGTGCGGCCGCTGCTGCCGTCCGGGCCGGGCAGCCGCGTGCTGGTGACCAGCCGCCGTCGGCTGTCCGGGTTGGACGCCGATCGCCGCGTTTCCCTCGGTGCGCTGGGTCTCGAAGCGGCGGAACGGCTGCTCGGCCGGATCGTGGGCGCGCCGAGGGCGGAGGGCGAACGGTTCGCCGTCCGCGCGCTCGCCGGACTGTGCGGGCGGCTGCCGCTCGCGCTGCGGATCGCGGGTGCCCGGCTGCAGAACCGTCCGATGTGGACGTTCAAGGACCTGGTGGACCGGATGTCGGACGACGAGCGCAGGCTCGGCGAACTGACCGCCGAGGACCGCAGCGTCGAGGTGGCGCTGCGCCTGTCGTACGAGCAGCTGCGGCCCGCCGAGCAGAACGCGTTCAGCGTGCTCGGCCTGTCACCGACGCCCGAATTCGACCGGCTCTCGGTGGCCGCCCTGCTGGACTGCTCGCCCGCCGAAGCCGAGCGGCGGCTGGAAAGTCTCGTCGACGCGAGCCTCGTGCAGGAACCGGCGAGCGGGCGCTACCGGCTGCACGACCTGGTGGCGGTCTACGCCCGGCGGCTCGCCGGGGAGATGTCCGAGGACGTCGTCGAAGCGGCGCGGGAACGGGTGTACGGGCTGTACGTCAGTGCCGCCCGCCAGGCCAGCGAATGGGGCGTCGCGCGGTTCCCGGTCGAGTCGGGCCGAGGACCGTTCACCGGGCAACGCGACGCTTCCGCTTGGCTGGACGCCGCCGGGGATCTGCCCGATGTGGTCACCCAGGCGGCCGAAGCCGGGCTGGACGGCCTCGCGTGCTCGATCGCCGAGGGACTGGTCGACTATCTCGCGCGCCAGCAGCGGTACCACGAATGCCGGACGGCGCTGCAGGTCGCGCTGCCGCTGGCCGAACAGGCCGAGGACGAACGCCTGATCTCGTCGCTGCGGTTCTGCCTCGGTTACGCCTACGCCATGCAAGGGCAGCTGGACCGGGCGAGAGGCTGGTTCGGCGACGCGTTGCGGGCGGGCCAGGCCTCCGGTGACCGCGGGGTGGAGGCGCGGGCGCTCGGCGGTCTCACCATGGCGGACCTGATCGAGGGGCATCACGAACGTGCGATCCCCGGGATGGAACGGGTGATAGCCATGGCGGACGAGGCCGGGGACAGGTGGATCGCCGAACGGGCGATGTCCGCGCTCGGCTATCTCGCCTATTTGCGGGGTGAGCACGAGGACGCGCTCGTCCACCTCGGCCGTGCCCGTGACCTGAGTGAAGAGATCGGCAGTCCCGGGATGCTGGCGAGGGTGCTGTGCCACAGCGGCACCGTCCGCCTCGAAATCGGCCGATTCGCCGAAGCCGCGCTGGACCTCCGGCGGTCCCTCGAACTCGCCGAGGAGACCACGGACGGCCTGCTGATCGCGACCGATCTCGCCCGGCTCGGCGCCGCGGAACTGGAACTCGGGAACCTCGACGCGGCGTTCGAACTCCAGCGGCGGGCGCTCACGGCGGTCACCGAGGAGACGATCGTCGGGATGGAGTCCGAGATCCGCAACCGGCTCGGCCGTACCCATCTCGCCGCGGGCGATCCGGTCGCCGCGCGGGAGCATTTCGAATGGGTGCTCACCACCCTCGGACCCGACGGGGACCCCCAGCAACGCGCGCTCGCGCTGGAAGGTCTGGACCTCACCAGACAGTCGGCACGCCGGCGTTGACGATCGTGAAGCGATGTCCCGTCATGTCGCGGCGCCACCGCGCGAAGTAGGTGTCGGCGGCGTCGGCCAGGTGTACCCCGGTACGGACTTCGTGGACGACGTACGCCCACTCCGCGGCGTCGCACAGCACCAGGTCCGTGGGCGCGCCGCGCTTGCGGAGCACGGACGAGCAGAGGGCGCCGCGCCTGCCGACACTGCCGTCGTCGAGGCAGCGGCGGAGGTCTTCGACGGCGTGGGCGGCGGTGTCGAACAGTGTCCACCGGTACCTGGGCGCCGGGCGCCCGTCCTCCCACGGCGTGAAGAACGCCGCCCAGCTCCAGCCCGGTCCGACGAGCCCGTCCCGCTCCCCGGGAATCGGCGCGTCGTCCCGGGGTGTCACCATGTTGTACGGGGTCCGGCCGGCTGGGCTCATGCACGTCTCCTCGGGGATTCCCGGACCGCCGGTGCGGATCCGTGCCGGGAACCGTAGGTCGGAGCCATGAAATCCCGATGAAACGCTCGCGACGCCTCAGCTTCGCGCGGGGACGACGAGGGAGGCCATCACCTTCGGGATCAGCTCGCTGACGAACCGGCCGTCGGCGGGGAGTTCGCTGCCGTCCAGCAGGTAGTTCTGCAATCCCTGCTCGTACAGGGCGATCAGCACGAGGACCGCGTCGTCCGGCGAGATCGTCAGTTCCCGGCCCATCCGGTCGAGCGCGCCGACGAGGACTTTGCCGAGCTCGGCGTGGAAGTACCGGAACGCGTCGGCGATCCGGTCGCGGATCTCCGGCTGCCGCAGGCCCTGGGTGCGGAATTCCGCGCACAGCAGATACCAGTCCTTGTCGGCGCTGAGCGCGACCATGAACAGGTCGGCGATCCGCCCGAGGGTGGGGGAGAGGTCTTCGTCCGCGCGGACGACCACCTCGCCGAGCACGCTCTCCGTGGCGTCGTGGAAGCGCCGGAGCCGGACCTCGGTCTCTTCCTGGAACAGGGCGAGGAAGAGGTCTTCCTTCGAGCTGAAGTTCGAGTAGAAGGCGCCGCGGGTGAAGCCGGCGCGCTCGCAGATCAGCTCGACCGGGGTGTCCCGGATGCCGTGTTCGGAGAAGGCCTCGTACGCCGCGTCGATCAGCCGTCGGCGGGTGTCCGCCCGGCGCCTGGTCATGGTGGCGCCCCGCTCCTCGGTCATCTCGCCATTCTTTCGTACGCCCCCGGTTCACCCGGCTGTGGGACAGGATACATCGTGAATCGGATACAGAGTGCATTACGATACGCCATGTATCCAACGAGTGCCGGGAGCCGATCGTGTCGTCATTCCTCTACCGCCTCGGCAGGCTGGCCGCCCGCGGACGTGTCCTGGTCACCGCGTTGTGGCTGGTGATGCTGTGCGTCGCGGGCGGGGCGGCGCTGCTGTTCGGCCAGGGCACCGACGACACGTTCGCGATCCCCGGTTCGGAGTCCCAGGAGGCGCTCGACCATCTCGGCCGGGTCTTCCCGCAGGTGAGCGGGACGTCGGCGCAGCTGGTCGTGCTCGTCCCCGAAGGACAGCGGGCCGATTCCGCCCTCGTGCGAGACGCGGTCACCGCGGTGGTGCCGGAGCTGACCGGGGCACCGCAGGTCTCGACGGTGGTGAACCCTTTCGACGCGGCCGTGCACGACGCCGTGTCCAAGGACGGCCGCGCCGCGCTGGTCACCGTGCAGCTCGACGTCGGGCTGGCCGACATCCAGCCGTCGACCAGGACCGCGCTCGCCGGGATCGCGCAGGACCTGGAGAACCGGATCGGCCACGGCACCGAGGTGCTCACCGGCGGCGACGCGTTCTCGGACAAGGTGCCCAAGCTCAGCCCCACCGAGGGCATCGGCCTCGTCATCGCCCTCGTGGTGCTGCTGATGGTGTTCGGTTCGTTCATCGCGGCGGGAATGCCTTTGCTGACGGCGATCCTCGGCGTCGGCGTCTCGGTGGCACTGGTCTACGCGGCGACGTCGGTGGCGACGGTGTCCTCCACGGCGCCGATGCTCGCGGTCATGCTCGGCCTCGCCGTCGGCATCGACTACGCGCTCTTCCTGCTTTCCCGCCACCGCGACCAGCTCGCCGAAGGCCTCGAAGTCGAGGAGTCCATCGCCAGGGCGACCGCGACCGCGGGATCCGCCGTCATCTTCGCCGGGCTCACCGTGGTGATCGCCCTGCTGGGCCTGTTCGTCGCCGGGATCCCGTTCCTGACCGTGATGGGTGTCGCGGCGGCGGGCGGGGTGGCTGTCGCGGTGATCGTGGCCATCACGCTCATCCCGGCGCTGCTGGGGTTCGCCGGCGAGCGGCTGCGGCCCAGGAAACCGCGCAAGGTGAAGCGTGAGAAGAAGGCGCGGTTCAGCCTGCGCTGGGTCCGGCTCGCCACGAAATCGCCGTGGGTGACGATCGCGCTGATCGTCGGCGTGCTCGCGGTGGCGTCCGTGCCCGCGCTGGATCTCCGGCTCGCCTTGCCGGACAACGGGACCGACGAGGACGGCACCCCGGCCCGCGTCGCCTACGACGTCGTCGCCGAGCATTTCGGACCCGGTTTCAACGGCCCGCTGGTCGTCACCGCGGACATCCTGTCGACCACCGACCCGGTCGGGATCACCAACGGCATCGCCGACGACATCCGGAAGGTCCCCGGCGTCGCCGTCGTCCCGCTCGCCACGCCGAACCCCAAGGGTGACACCGCGATCATCCAGGTCGTGCCCACGACCGGCGCCTACGACGAGGCGACCGACGACCTCGTCGAGCGGCTGCGCTCGATGGAAGGGCAGTTCAAGGACCGCTACGGCGTGCAGACCGCGGTCACCGGGTTCACCGCCGTCGGCATCGACGTGTCCGCGCAGCTCGGCGACGCGCTGCTGCCGTTCGGCATCCTGGTCGTCGGGCTTTCCTTGGTGCTGCTGGCGATGGTGTTCCGTTCGATACTCGTCCCGCTCAAGGCCACCTTCGGCTACTTGCTCTCGATCGGTGCCGCGTTCGGGGCCACGTCGTTCGTGTTCGGACAGGGACATCTGGCCGACGCGCTGGGCGTGACCCGCACCGGCAGCGTGATCAGCTTCCTGCCGATCATCCTGATGGGCGTCCTTTTCGGACTCGCCATGGACTACGAGGTCTTTCTCGTGTCCCGGATCCGGGAGGACTACGTCCATCATGGCGACGCGCACAAGGCGATCGAGACGGGTTTCGTGTCCGCGTCGAGAGTCGTGACCGCCGCGGCGGTGATCATGCTGGGCGTGTTCGCCGCGTTCGTCCCCGACGGCAGCGCCACGATCAAACCGATCGCGTTCAGTCTCGCCGTCGGCGTGTTCGTGGACGCCTTCCTCGTGCGGATGACGCTCGTCCCGGCGATCCTCGCGTTGCTGGGCCCGCGCGCCTGGGGCCTGCCGCCGTGGCTGGACCGCAAACTCCCGGTGTTCGACGCCGAGGGCGACGGACTCGTCCACGAACTCCGGCTCGCGGACTGGCCGGCGCCCGGCTCGCTCGAAGTGATCAGCGCCGCCGGCCTCCGCGTCGACGACGATCGCGGCCGCACCGTCTTCCGCGACCTCGAACTGCACATCGGGCCGGGGGAGATCCTGGCCGTGCACGGTTCGGGTCCGGCGGGCAAGAGCGCCCTGCTGTACGCGCTCGCCGGTCGTGTCCCGCAGGTCCGCGGCGATCTGAAGATCCTCGGCCGGGTGCTGCCGCAGCACGCGCACGCCGTCCGCCGGAACGTCGCCTTCGTCGCCTGCAAGGAAACCGACGATCCCGCCGGCGAAGTCCGCCGCGCGCTCGACGAAGGCGTCGGGCTCGTCTTCCTCGACGACCTGGACACCGTCGTCACCACCGCTCAGCGCGCCGGGTTGAGAGAGGCGTTCGCGAGCCGGGCCGCGACGTTCGCCGTGTCCTGCCAGAGTCTCGCCATCGTTCGGGATCTGCTGCCCACCACCGCCGTCGCGGGCCTCGCCATGGCGCCCGCTCCCGTCCCCGCCGAGGTCCGCTGATGTCCCGCTTCTTCACCGGTTCCGTCCGGGCTACCGCTTTCGGCCCGCTGACCTGGAAGACCTGGCTCGGGATCGTGCTCGTCCCGGTGATCGTCGCGCTCGGGCTGGCCTGGGCGTTCTTCTCGCCCGAGGACAACCACGGCGCGGCCAAGGCCGCAGTGGTCAACACCGACGAGCCGGTCACGGTGAACGGGCAGCTGATCCCGCTCGGCCGTGAACTGGCCGGAAACCTCGTGCACGGCGAGGGTTCCGCGTACACCTGGGTGCTCACCGACGCCGAGGACGCGAAGGAGGGCATGTCCGACGGGACGTACTCGGCGGTCGTGACCATCCCGCCGAACTTCTCCGCCCAGGCCACGTCGACGTCGGGGAAGCCGCTCGACGCGAAGCAGGCGATCATGCGCGTCGAGACGTCGCAGCGCACCGGTCTCGTCGACCCGGTGGCGAGCCGTGAAGTCGCGAACGCGACGCTCACCGCGCTCAACCGGCAGATCGTCGAGACCTATGTGGACAATCTGTACGTCGGTTTCTCCTCGATCCACCAGCAGCTGGCGACCGCGGCCGACGGCGGCGATCAGCTCGTCGTCGGGCTGCGGGGACTGTCCGACGGGACCGGGAAACTCGCCTCCGGTGCCGGGGAACTCGCCGGTGGGGCGGGAAAACTCAGCGGCGCGGCCGGACAGCTGGCGGAAGGCGCTCGCAGGCTCGCGAGCGGGACAGGGCAGCTCGCGACCGGATCCGGCCAGTTGTCGTCAGGGCTGACCCAAGCCGAGAAGGACACCGCCCAGCTGCCCCGGCTGACCCGGGAACTGGCCGACGGGGCGCAGCAGGTCGCGAACGGCAACAAGCAGCTGGCCGACAAGATCTCGCCGCTGGCGGACAAGGTCGTCCGGATCATCGACGCGCTGCCCACGGCAGGCGATTCGGCGCGCAAGTTCGCCGAACTCGCGCGGAAATGCACCGGTGACACCCAGTTCTGCGCCGATCTGAAAGCCGCTTCCGAGAAGCTCACGGCCGACGCCGCGGTCCTCGACGGCAAGCGCGCCGAAATCCGCGACGCCGTCGTGCAGACCAAGAAGGCGGTGCAAGACCTTTCGGCAGGCTCGCAAAAGGTCGCCGACGGGAACAAACAGCTCGCGGACAAGTCGAAGGAACTGGCGGGTGGCATCGGGTCGGCCGCCGCGGGCGCGCGGAAACTCGACGCCGGTGTCGAACAAGCCGATTCCGGCGCGCGTCAGCTCGCCGACGGCTCCGGTCAGCTCGCGGGCGGCGCGACCACCCTGTCCACCGGCGCGGGCGAGCTCGCCACCGGCGCCCGCGCCGCGGCCGACGGCAGCCGGCGCGCCGAATCGGGCGCCTCGGAGCTGGCCAAGGGCTTGAACGACGGCCGGGGCAAGGTGCCCGACTACACCCAGGCCGAACGCGAGCACCTCAAGCAGGTCGCCGCCACCCCCGCGATCGCCGACCCGGCGGGTTCGGGCACGTTCGGCGAAGGCGCGGTGGCGCTGATCCTCGTGCTGGCACTGTGGGTGTGCGCGCTGGCGACGTACCAGGTGATCCAGGCGGTGCCGCCGAGCGTGCTCACCACCCGCGAACCGAGCTGGCGGATCATCCTCGCCGCGGCAGTCCCGGGCGCGACGCTCGCGGTGCTGACCGCGCTGATCCTGACCGGCGTGTTCTGGGCGTTCCTCGGGCTGAGTTTCGGCAAGGCGATGACCTTGCTGGTGGTGCTCGTGCTCGCGGCCGGGACGTTCACCGTGGTCAACCAAGCGCTGGTGGCGATCTTCAAACGTCCCGGCCGCTTCGCCGCCCTCGCGATCCTCGTCCTGACTGTCGGCGCTTCGCTGGTCTCGACGGTGCCGGGGTTCTTCGGGACCGTGCTGGGGATCCTGCCGACGAACGGCGCCCTGGTCGCTTTGCGGTCGCTGCTGACGGGGACCGACGGGCTCACGGCCGGGATCGTGCAGTTGGTGGTGTGGCTGGGAATCGGGACACTGGCGATGATCCTGGTGACCGATCGGCGGCGGTCGCTGCCGGGACGGGAACTGCGCCTGGCTTGAGCGGGTCGTGAGTGGTAAGTGTCGTTCTAACCCCACTTGCCACTCACGACCACCCCGACCCAGACGCTCCTCTCAGTCGGCCGCCAAACCTGCGGTGACCGAAACCCGCCTAGATCGCCGGGCAGGGAACCAGGCCGCCAGCGGAGCCGCGACGAGGGCGGCCGCCACCAGGACTCCCAACCGCCCCCAAGGCGGCGCGAACACGATCGGCTCACCGCCGCCCGAGGCCACCTCTGTGATCAGCCAGGCGGACGCGATCCCCACCAGCAGCCCGCAGGCGGTACCGAGGAGCGCGACGAACACCGACTCCGTCGTCAGCGCGGCACCGAGCCCGCCGCGGGTGAGACCGAGCGCGCGCAGCAGCGCCGATTCCCGCGTCCGCTCCAGCACCGACAGCGAAAGCGTGTTCGCGATACCGGCGAAAGCGATCAGCACCGCCAGCGCGGTCAGCGCCCACAGGAGGTTCAGCGTGTCCCGCAGCGGCGCGGCGGCTTCTTCCTTGATTTCGTCGAAACCGCTCAGTTTCGCGAGCGGCGTGCCGGACAGCGCCTGTTCCAGAGCGGGCCGGGCCTGATCGGGATCGGTGGTCTTGACGAGCACGCTCCCGTCGTAGCTTTCGTCGTTCAGGGCGATCGACCGCTGCTCCGCGAGATCGACCAGCGCGAACCCCAGATCGACCCCTGGCGCGTCCACGTTGTCGTAGATCGCGACCACGCGCAGGGAGCGCACGGCGCGGCCGACGGTAAGGCCGGTCTGGTCCGCGAGTTCCTTGCTGATGGCGATCTCACCGGGACCGAGCCTGCCGAGACGACCGGAGAGCACCGCCGGGCGCAGCAGGTCGCCGCTGACGGCGGTCAACTGATACTTGCCGTACTCGCCGAGGTCGCCCGAGAACGAGCGGCGGACCGAGGTGGCGGTCACGCCGGGCACGGCCGCGAGGGTGTCCGCGAGGGTGGCGGGGAGTGGTCGTGTCGTGATCACCGAAGAGACGGTGAAATCGGCGGCGAGCTGTTCGTCCAGTCCCCGGCTCCGGCCCGCTTCGACGCCCGCGGCCACGGTGCTCGCCAGCGCGACGACGGCGAGCCCGATGGTGAGCGCGGCCGCGCTGGCGGCGGTGCGTTTGGGGTTGCGGCCGGCGTTGAGCGCGGCCAGATCGGCGGGCTGTCCTGGCACGAGCGCGCCGAGCGCCCGGACGACGGGGCCCGCCACCAGCGGTCCGGCGGCCAGTGTCGCGCCGAGCAGCGCGACCATCGCCGCCATGGCGAGAGCGGCGCCGTCGTCCACGGTGGACTGAAGTGCCAGTGCGCCGGAACCGATACCCGCGGCGAGCAGGATCAGCGCGACGACGGTGCGAAGCCGTCCGGCGCGCTTGGCTTCGGTGGGCGTCCGGAGTGCTTCGATCGGCGCGACCCTGGTCGCGGACCACGCCGGGAGGGCCGCCGCGAGCGCGGTCACCAAGATCCCGATGGCCAGGGCGGCGACCACCGTCCGGGTGGTCAAGGGGAGGTACACGGTCTCCTGACCCGTGACGGCCTGCAGCGCGGCGGCGACACCCAGCCCGCCGAACAGCCCGGCCGCGGACGCGACGGCGCCCACCACCGCCGCCTCGGCGAGCACACTGCCGAAGATCTGTCGTTTGCCGGCGCCGACACAGCGCAGCAAGGCGAGCTCGCGCGATCGCTGGGCCACGAGGATGGTGAAGGAGTTGGTGATCACCATCGCGGCCACCACCATGGCGAGGACGGCGAAAGCGGTGAAGAACTTCGCCAGACCGGCCGCGTCCGGCGCGGTCTCCCGCAGCAGCCGCGCCGCGGCCTCTTTCCCCGTGACGACCGAGACTCCCGGTGTCTTCTTGAGCTCCGTCACGAGCTGTGCCTGGCCGACGCCGGGCGTGGCCCGCACGACGATCCGGCCGAACGTCGCCGCCGGGTTCAGTTCCCGCAGCGTTTCCCGCGATACGAGCAGATTCGTCCCACCGAGACCGGCGGGGCGGTGGAACGTCCCGACCAGCGTCAGCGTGTGACGGCCACCGGTTTCGTCCAGCACGGTCACGGGCTTGCCCAGCACGAAGCCTTCGGCGCTGTCTCGCTCCAGTGCGATTTCCCCTGCGGCAGTGGGGAAACGGCCCTCCGCGAGGTCGTACGGGCGCAGCTTCTCGTCGGTGCTCGACGCGGTCGCGGCGGCGTCTCGCGGACGTCCGTCGGGGCCGAGCATCGGCGCGCTGACGGTGGCCCGGCCCTCCGCGGCGGCGACACCCGGAACCCGACGGATCTTCTCCAGCGTCGTGTCGTCGAGGTCGGCGCCTCGTTTGGCCTCGATCGACGCGTCCACCCCTCGCGTCTCGTAGGCGACCGCTTCCCGCAGTCCCGCGCCGACGGCGTCGCTGAGCACGAAGGAACCGGCCACGAAGGTCACGCCGAGGGTGACGGCGACGGCCGACAGCAGCAGCCGCAGCGGCCGGGCCTTGAGCCCGGCGAGCACGGTGCGCAGCATCACGCCCCCAGCCCGGTGAGCGCGCCGAGCACGGCGTCGGCGGTCGGCCGGGGGATCCGCGCCGCGATCCGGCCGTCGGCCAGCAACACCCCGTGATCGGTGTACGAAGCCGCGACCGGGTCGTGGGTCACCATCACCACCGTCTGGCCGAGTTCGCGGACCGACGTGCGCAGGAAGTCGAGCACCTCGGCACCGGAGCGCGAATCGAGGCTGCCGGTGGGCTCGTCGGCGAATACGACGTCGGGCCTGCCGACGAGTGCGCGGGCACACGCAACCCGCTGCTGCTGGCCACCGGAGAGCTCGCCCGGCTTGTGCTTAAGGCGCTGCCGGAGGCCCAGGGTGCCGACGACGGTTTCGAACCACGCCGGATCCGGGCGGCGACCCGCGAGGCGGAGCCCGAGCAGGATGTTCTCCTCGGCGTTCATCGTCGGCAGGAGGTTGAACGACTGGAAGACGAAGCCGACCCGGTCGCGGCGAATCCTGGTCAGCTCGGCGTCGGACAGACCGGTGAGCTCGGTCCGTCCGATGTGGACTCGTCCACTGTCGACGGTGTCCAGTCCGGCGAGACAGTGCATGAGGGTCGATTTCCCCGAACCCGACGGACCCATGATCGCGGTGAACCGGCCGCGCGGGAAGTCCAGCGACACGTGATCCAGCGCCCGGACCGCCGTGTCGCCCCGGCCGTAGACCTTCGAGACATCGATCGCGCCCGCGGCGGGACCGTCCATGGTGTTCATGCCACGAGCATGGCGGGAAGCACCTGAACGGATCCTGAAACAACCTGAAGAACGCTTCAGGAAGACCCGCGGCGATCTGCGAAGATCAGGGTATGCGCGTGCTCGTGGTGGAAGACGAAATGCGGTTGGCCGAGACCCTCCAATGGGGACTCGAGGCCGACGGCTACGCGGTCGACCTGGCCCACGACGGTCTCGAAGGGCTCGAACTCGCGCAGCTGTACCCGTATCAGGTGATCGTGCTGGACATCATGCTCCCGAAACTCAACGGCTACCGCGTCTGCGCGGCGCTGCGGGAACGCGGGGTGACCACGCCGATCCTCATGCTGACGGCGAAGAACGGCGAGTACGACGAAGCCGAGGCGCTCGACACCGGCGCCGACGACTACCTGAGCAAGCCGTTCTCCTACGTCGTGCTCACCGCCCGGCTGCGGGCCCTCACCCGCCGCGGCGCCGCGGGCTCGGCGGGCGTGCTGGAATTCGGCGATCTCGTGCTGGACCCGGCGAAGCGGACCTGCCGTCGCGCCGGGACGCCGGTTTCGCTGACTACCAAGGAGTTCGCGGTCCTCGAATGCCTGCTGCGGCACGGCGGCCTGCTCGTGACGAAACGCGACATCCTCGACCAGGTCTGGGATCTGGCCTACCGGGGCGACCCGAACATCGTCGAGGTCTATGTGAGCGCGCTGCGCCGCAAACTGGACGCGCCGTTCGGGCGGCACACCATCGCGACCGTACGCGGCGCCGGCTACCGGCTGGTGACCGGATGACCGGTTGGTGGCCCTCGTCGGTGCGGCGGAGCACCGCGCTCTCGGCGGCACTGCTCTGTGCGGTCGTGTTCACCCTCGGCTGGCTGGGCACTCGCGAGCTGCTGAGCTCGCGACTGTCGAACAGCGCTGTCAACGCGACGCGTGCCGAGCTGGCCCGGCTGGCCGACAGCTACCGGATCGGGCAGCCGGTGCCGCCCGCCGGTGACGCCCTGTTCGAAGTGGTCGACGACTCCGGGCGGCCGGTGGCGAGCAGTGAGAACCTGCGCCGCTGGGATCCCGCGTGGACGCCGTTGCCGCCCGCGCCCGCCGGGGCGACCGCGGACTGGGGGATCACCACCAAGGCCACGCTGAGGCCCGGTGACCATCCACAGTGGCGCGAATACCGCGAATACACCGTGGTGGGCAAGGTGATCGACAGCGGCGGGCAGCGGCTCACCGTCTATCTGTTCGTCCTGCCGTGGGACACCCTTCAGACGCTGGGCACCTTCGACGACACCCTGGTCTTCTTCGTCCCGCTCGCGGTGCTGATCACCGCGCTGGCCGCCTGGCTCGCCGCCGGGCGGGCACTGCGTCCGGTGGAGGCGATCCGCCGCGAGCTGGCCGAGGTCAGTGGGAGCAGGCTCGACCGCCGGGTCCCGGTGCCCCCGTCCCGGGACGAGGTCGCGCGGCTCGCCACCACCACGAACGCGACCCTCGACAGGCTTCAGCAAGCCTATGACCAGCAGGAACGGTTCGTCGCCGACGCCAGTCACGAACTGCGCAGCCCGCTCGCGAACCTCCGCACCGGGCTGGAGGTGGCGCTCACCCACGCCGATCGCGCGGATTGGCCCGCCGTCGCCCGGCAGTCGCTGCTCGACGTCCAGCGGCTGCAACGCATCACGGCGGATCTCCTCCAGCTGGCCGTCGACCCGGCCGAAGTCCCCGCGCCGGACGGCGTCGTCGACCTCGCCGACGTCGTGGGGGAGCAGGTCGCCGAACGCGCGCTCGAACCCGGACCCGCCGTCGTGTCCGATGTGGACGGTCCGGTGCCGGTGTCCGGTGAACCCGTCCAGCTGGAACGCCTGCTGCGGAACCTGCTCGACAACGCGGTGCGGCACGCGAGCTCGTCGGTCACCGTGCGGCTCCGGCGTGAGGCGGGGGAGGCGGTCCTCGAAGTGATCGACGACGGTCCCGGCATTCCTGTCGCCGACCGCGAGCGCGTCTTCGACCGCTTCGCGCGGCTGGACGACGCCCGCGCGCGGGACGCGGGAGGGACCGGGCTCGGCCTCACGCTCGCGCGGGACATCGCCGTCCGGCACGGCGGATCCCTGCGAGTGGCGGATGGCGACCCAGGTGCGCGGCTGATCGCCCGTCTACCCCTCAGGGGTATGTGACGAGCGTCGCTCTCCGATACCCCTCTGGGGTACCGTCAGACTCTTGCAGTACCCCCCTAGGGTATGTACGTTGAGTCCATGAGCGGCACACGGCCGCCTGGACAGCGAGGAGAGCCACGATGAGCGAGACCACCTACACCGTCACCGGGATGACCTGCGGCCACTGCGCGACCTCGGTCACCGAAGAGGTCTCCAAGATCGACGGCGTCACCGACGTCCGGGTCGATCTGCCCACCGGCGCGGTGACCGTCACCGGTTCCCGTGAACCCGCGGCCGCGGACATCCGCGCCGCCGTCGAAGAAGCCGGATACCAGCTGACCGCCTGAGCGGCTCCACGATCGCGGGTGGCACCCGCACTAAGGACTTGCACGATGAACACAGCAGCGAAGCTCTCCGCCTACGGTGTGGTTCTCGCCCTGGTCGCCGGTGGCGGCTGGGCGACCGGCACCGCTGTCGGTCCGCATCCCGGCGCCGCCGGCGTGCCCGGTGGTGAGGACACCGGACACTCGGACACCCACGGCGGCACCGTCGCGGAAGCAGCGCACGGCAAGCAGGACCACGAACCCGCCGGGCTCGCGTCGACCAGGGGCGGCTACACCCTCACGCCCACCAGCACGATGCTCACTCCCGGCACGACGGCCCCCTTCACCTTCCGGATTCTCGGCGCCGACGGCGCGCCGGTGACCGCCTACGACGTCGAACACGAAAAGCGGATGCACCTCATCGTCGTCCGCCGCGACACCGCGGGCTTCCAGCACGTCCACCCCGAACTCGGCGCGGACGGCACCTGGACCGTTCCGCTGACCGTCGGCGACGCGGGGGTCTACCGCGTCTTCGCCGACTTCAAGCCCAGCGGCGGCGAGGCGACGACCCTGGGGGCCGACCTCTTCGCCGGCGGCGACTTCCGGCCGGCCGGCTACCGGCCTTCGCATGTCGCGGAGGTCGACGGTTACCAGGTCCACCTCGACGGCGAACTCGCGCCGGGCACGTCGTCGAAGGTGACGCTCACCGTCACCAAGAACGGTCGCGAGGTCACCGACCTCCAGCCGTACCTGGGGGCCTACGGACATCTGGTCGCGCTGCGCGGTGGTGACCTCGCGTACCTGCACGTCCACCCGGACGGCGAACCCGGTGACGGCCGGACCGCGGCAGGTCCCACGGTCACCTTCTTCGCCGAGGTCCCGACGGCGAGCACCTACCGGCTGTTCCTGGACTTCCAGCACGAGGGCAAGGTCCGCACCGCCGAATTCACCGTTGCGACAGGGGAAGGGAGCCACCGATGAGCACGGAAACCGCCCGGGTGGCCGACGCCGAGGTCGAACTCGCGATCACCGGGATGACCTGCGCCTCGTGCGCCATGCGCATCGAGCGGAAGCTGAACAAACTCGACGGTGTCACCGCGACGGTCAACTACGCCACGGAGAAGGCGAAGGTCAGCTACCCGGCCGACGTCGAGCCGCGGCTGCTGATCGAACAGGTCGAGGCGGCCGGATACTCGGCCACGTTGCCCGCGGTGGAGAAGGAAGAAGCCGTCGCGGACGAGCACGACCCGATCGCGCCGTTGCGGCAGCGGCTGATCGGATCCGCCGTGCTGTCGGTGCCGGTGATCCTGCTCGCGATGGTGCCGGCGCTCCAGTTCACCTACTGGCAGTGGATCTCGCTGACGCTGGCCGCGCCGGTGCTGGTGTGGGCGGCGTGGCCGTTCCACAAGGCGGCGTGGGCGAATCTGCGGCACGGTGCGGCCACAATGGACACTTTGATCTCGATGGGGACGCTCGCCGCGTTCCTGTGGTCGTTGTACGCCTTGCTGTTCGGCACGGCCGGGACGCCGGGGATGACGCACCCCTTCGAGCTCACCGTGCAGCGGATGGCGGGCGACGGCAACATCTATCTCGAAGTCGCCGCCGGTGTCACGACGTTCATCCTCGCCGGACGCTATTTCGAGGCGCGGTCCAAGCGGCGGGCTGGAGCGGCGCTGCGCGCGCTGCTCGAACTCGGCGCGAAGGACGTCGCGGTGCTCCGTGCGGGCAAGGAAGTGCGCGTCCCGATCGGCGAACTCGCGGTGGGCGAGGAATTCGTGGTGCGGCCGGGGGAGAAGATCGCGACCGACGGCGTGATCACCGAAGGCGCGTCGGCGGTCGACGCGAGCATGCTCACCGGTGAGAGCGTTCCGGTGGAGGTCGTCCCTGGCGACACGGTGGCGGGCGCGACGGTCAACGCGGGCGGCAGGCTCGTCGTCCGCGCCACCCGGGTCGGCGCCGACACACAGCTGGCACAGATGGCGAAGCTCGTCGAGGCCGCCCAGACCGGAAAGGCTCAGGTACAACGACTCGCGGACCGGGTGTCGGCGGTCTTCGTGCCGATCGTGATCGCGCTCGCCGTCGGCACGCTGATGTTCTGGCTGGGCACCGGCGGTTCGGTCGCGGCCGCGTTCACCGCGGCGGTCGCCGTGCTGATCATCGCCTGCCCGTGCGCCCTTGGCCTGGCGACGCCGACCGCGCTGCTCGTCGGCACCGGCCGGGGTGCTCAGCTCGGGATCCTGATCAAGGGCCCGGAAGTGCTGGAATCGACCCGTGCGGTCGACACCGTCGTCCTCGACAAGACCGGCACCGTGACCACGGGGCAGATGTCGCTGGTGGCGGTCCACGTCGCCGACGGTGTCGACGAGGAGACGACACTGCGGCTCGCCGGCGCGCTGGAGAACGCGTCGGAGCACCCGATCGCGCAGGCCATCGCCCGCGCGGCACGGGAACGCACCGGGGAACTCCCGGCCGTCGAGGAGTTCACCAGCATCGAAGGCCTTGGCGTGCAAGGGATCGTCGACGGCTCGGCGGTGCTGGTCGGCCGGAACGCCTTGCTGGAGCAGTGGAGTCACCACCTGACGCCCGAGCTGGCGGAAGCCAAGGCCGCCGAGGAGAAGCTCGGCCGGACGGCGGTCGCGGTCGGCTGGGACGGCGAAGCCAGGGCGGTCCTGGTCGTCGCGGACACCGTGAAACCGTCGTCCGCCGAGGCGATCGCCCGGTTGCGGGGGCTGGGGCTGACCCCCGTGCTGCTCACCGGCGACAACGAGGCCGTCGCCAACGCGGTGGCCGCCGAGGTCGGGATCGGCACGGTGATCGCCGAGGTGCTGCCGAAGGACAAGGTCGACGTCGTCAAACGGCTCCAAGTCGAGGGCAAGGTCGTGGCGATGGTCGGGGACGGCGTCAACGACGCGGCCGCGCTGGCCCAGGCCGATCTCGGCCTGGCGATGGGCACCGGCACCGACGTCGCCATCGAGGCCGGGGACCTGACCCTGGTCCGCGGTGACCTGCGGGCGGCGGTGGACGCGATCCGGCTTTCCCGGCGGACGCTGCGCACCATCAAGGGCAATCTGTTCTGGGCCTTCGCCTACAACGTGGGCGCGCTGCCGCTGGCGGCGGCGGGCCTGCTCAACCCGATGATCGCCGGTGCCGCGATGGCCTTCAGCTCGGTCTTCGTGGTGTTCAACAGCCTGCGCCTGCGCGGGTTCCGGAGCATCGCCGCCTGACGAGGGACGCCCGCCGGTCCTCGTGTCGGATTCGACACGGGTTGACCGGCGGGCGTTCTGGGTAACCCGAATGTGCGACTTCAGCAGGGAGGTCGTGTGACGGGGAAGGGTGGCTCCATGATCAGTATCGCGGAGCATCCGGTGCCGGGAACCTGGGTGCTTGACCTGCGAGCCACGACGCCACGGGCGTTGCCGGACATGCGCGCCTGGGTGGTCAGATGCCTGCCGGATCTCGGCGAAGGCCATCGTGACGACGTCCTGCTGGCGGCGACGGAACTGGTCGCCAACGCCTACGTGCACGGTGGTGGTGCTCGCCACATCCAGCTGTGGCGAGGTGTCACGCCCTGCGCCGTCCGCATCGAGGTCGCGGACGTCAGCATCGAGCAGCCCCGGGCGCGGTGTTCGCAGATCGAGGACCCGCGCGGACGCGGGTTGCTCGTCGTCGACGGGGTCGCGGTGCAGTGGGGCGTCCGGCGTGAGCCGGTGCGCGGCGGGAAGATCGTCTGGGCGCACATCCGCTGCGACGGCGGCTGCCCGGAAGCGCTTCCGCGGGGGCGCGCGAAGCGCTGATCCGGGTCAGGCTTTCGTGCGGCCCTCGATGGCGGCGCGGGCGGCTTCCACCGACTTCCGGACGACCACCTCGGTGGAGTAGCCCTGCTTCGTGAAGACCCCGTCGAGGTAGAACGTGCCGTAGCCGTGCGCCTGCGTGAACAGCTGCTCCATCAGTTCGAGCCCGTCCTGCGGCCGGTCGGCGACGGTGAGGCAGAGCATGACGAACTGGTCGGTCAGGCGGCGGGTCTGTTCGTGCAGTGCGGCGTGCTCCGGCCCCTGCAGGCCGTCCGAGTAGATGATGTTCATCCCCGCCCGGCGTTCGATCAGGTACCCCGTATACGCGCCGGCGGCGGCCGCGAGTGCGGCGACGGGCTCGCTCTCGGCCTCGATCGCGTCGTGCACCCGGTCGGCCAGCTGGCAGGCGACGGTGGCCGCGATCGCGGCCAGCAGGCTCTCCTTGTCCGCGAAGTGCCGATAAGGCGCGCCGGGGCTGACCTTCGCGCGCCTGGCGACCTCGGCGACGGAGAACGCGCCCAGGCCCTGCTCGGCGATCAGGTCGAGCGACACCCGCACGAGTTCGGCGCGAAGGTCGCCGTGGTGGTACTTGCCGCCCATGTCGTGGATCACACCGTCCCGGTCGCGGAATATGTAAGAGCCCTCTTACGCTAGATGTAAGTGACCTCTTACATGGTCTCACTGTTTCCACGGAGGGTTTCATGACGACGACCACGCATGCCATCGCCGCGCCGTCCCCGGGCGCCGCACTGTCGCCGACGACGATCGAGCGTCGCGAACTGCGTCCGGACGACGTGCTGATCGACATCGCGTACGCGGGGATCTGCCACAGCGACATCCACCAGGTGAAGGAGGACTGGGGCAGCGCGATCTTCCCGATGGTGCCCGGTCACGAGATCGCCGGCGTCGTCGCCGCGATCGGCTCGGACGTGACGAAGTACCAGGTCGGGGACCGGGTCGGGGTCGGCTGCATGGTCGACTCCTGTGGCGAGTGCGAGTACTGCCTCGCGGGCACCGAGCAGTTCTGTGTCCAGGGCAACATCCAGACCTACAACGGAGTCGGCTTCGACGGCGAGAACACCTACGGCGGCTACAGCCGTCAGATCGTGGTGAAGGACGGTTTCGTCTGTCGGATCCCGGAGGGGATCGGCCTCGACATCGCCGCGCCGCTGCTGTGCGCGGGCATCACCACCTACTCCCCGCTGAACCGCTGGGGCGCCGGACCGGGCAAGAAGGTCGCCGTCGTCGGCCTCGGCGGGCTTGGCCACATGGCGGTCAAGATCGCGGTCGCCATGGGCGCCGAGGTCACCGTGCTCAGCCAGAGCTTGAAGAAGCAGGAAGACGGCCTGAAGCTGGGCGCGAAGGACTACTTCGCGACCGGTGACGCGTCGACGTTCCAGACGCTGCGCGGCCGCTTCGACCTGATCCTCAACACCGTTTCGGCGACGCTGCCGATCGACTCCTACCTCGGCATGCTGCGGGTCGGCGGCGCGATGGTGAACGTCGGCGCGCCCGGCGAACCGCTGTCCTACAACGCTTTCTCGCTGCTGGGCGGGAACAAGGTGCTCGCAGGCTCGATGATCGGCGGGATCGCCGAGACCCAGGAGATGCTCGACTTCTGCGCCGAGCACGGGATCGGCGCGGAGATCGAGACGATCTCGGCCGACCAGGTGAACGTCGCCTACGACCGGGTCGAGAACAGCGACGTCCGCTACCGGTTCGTCATCGACGCGGCGACCATCGGCGCGTAACTCGCGTGACTGGGCACGGAACTCACGTGATCGGGGACCGCACACTCGAGTGCGGCCTCCAGTCACGTGAGTTCCGTCCCTGATCACGCGAGTCACGTCACATCAGCAGCAGGGGCAGGGTGTTCATCGCGGTGTGCGCGGCGATCGGTGCCCACAGGTTGCGGTAGCGCGACCACAGGTAGCCGGTGAACAGGCCGAAGAACCCTTGGAACGCCACGATCGCGCCCAGCGTGAGCGGAAGCGTTCCCTGGCCGTGCGTCGGCAGGTGCAGCCACGCGAACAGCAGTGACGCCAGCAGGATTCCGGGCCAGCGCCCGAAAAGCGCTTCCAGCCTGGTCTGCAGCATGCCGCGGAAGAAGACCTCTTCGAGGACGTTCGCGGTGAAGAACGTCAGTGTCGCGCCCACCGCGAGGATCACCGGGTCGGGATAGTCCTCCGCGCTGGGTAGCGGCGGCGCGAGCGGTCCCAGGACATACAGCCAGCCGAACACGAGCACCGCCGGGATCGGCGCGAGCCACTGCCAGGTCTGCCGGGGCCGCCACGTGAGCCGGAACGGATCCGGTTCTCCCCGGGGGCGCAGGATTCGCAGAAGAAACAAGGGCAGCGCCAGGAACACGAGCGGCTTCGCGAGCGCCCAGATGTCGCGGACCAGCGCGTGCTGTCCCGCCGAGGACACCAGGAACAACGCGAGCGGCCACAGGAAGGCGATCAGCGCCAAGGCCGTCGCCTGCCTGCGCAGCACGCGCCGGTCGGTCGACGGCGGGAGCAGTCTCGGCGCGTGGAGCGGGATCCCGTGGATCAGCAGGATCCCGGCCAGCGCCGGAATCAGTGCGCCCGCCAGGGAAAGCTCCTTGGCCGAATCCGCGGACGGCTTGATCGTGTCGTGCCCGGTCGCCAGCAGCAGCGCGGGAGCGGCCACGAAGACCGCGAGCCCGCCGAAGAGGATTCCCCAGGCGGCACCCGTGCGGGTGCCGGTTTTTTCCATCACCGGGAAAGGATCATCGACGCGGCGCGCGCCCGCGTCATCCCTTCGGAGGATCTCAGCCGACCGCGATGACCTTTTCCAGGCTGCGCAAGCACAACGTGAGCGCTTCGTGCTTCGGTGTCTTCTCGCGCACCAGGCCCCAAGCCGTGTAGAGCAGGCTCCACAGCAGTTGCAGCAGCCATTCCTTCGTCATCGCAGGGTCGATCGTGCCCTCGGCGTGCCCGCGTTCGATGACCCGCAGCAGGGCGCGGTCGTCGTCGCTCTCCTCTTCCCATTCGGGCCTGGTCATCAGATCCGGCATGGTGAACAGCAGCTGGAAGACGTCGCCGTGCTCGAAGTACTCCTGGCACAGCCGCGCCAGCACGGCGGGGGCCGGGCCGTCGTCGAGCCGGGCCCGTTCGGTGGACTGGGAGATCTTGTCGAGCGCGTCGTGGCTGACGGCGTCGATGAGGTCCGAGCGCTCCGCGAAATACCGGTGCACGGTGGTGCGCCCGACGTTCGCCGCCGCCGCGATGTCGGCCAGCGTGGCGCCCGGTTGCTTCGTCAACGTCTCGATGGCCGCGTCCAGGATCGCGCGCCGGGTCCTCGCCCGGACACCCGTCTCGGTGACCACACCCTCACTCATGGCCGGTACCGTACCTCGCCCTCCGATAGGGAACTCGCTTGACGATTTTAGAACACGCGTGTTCCATTGAGAACCATGAACACTCCACGCTTGAAAGTGCTGTGGTCGTTCGCGCGACCGCACAAGGGGGCACTCGCGATCGGCCTCGTACTCGCCCTGCTCGGCTCCGCGACGGGTCTCGCGACGCCCATGGTCACGAAGTGGGTGCTCGACTCGCTCGGTTCGTCGGCGTCGCTGACCGGACCGGTGCTGGCGTTGCTCGGCCTCATGCTGGTGGGCTCGGTGATCTGGCTGACGCAGTGGATCCTGCTCGGCACGGTCGGTGAGCGGGTGGTGCTGCAGGCGCGGGAATCGATGGTGCGGCGCTTCTTCCGCGCGACCATCCCGGCGATCACCAAGCGGCCCACGGGGGAACTGGTCACCCGCGTCACCTCGGACACGGTGCTGCTGCGCGAGGCGGCGTCGTCCAGCGTGATCGGCCTGATCAACGGCGTGGTCATGCTCATCGGCACCCTGGTCCTGATGAGCGTGCTCGACCCGGTGCTGCTGGGGACGACGGTGGCGGCCGTGCTCGTGGTGATCGCGCTGTTCGCGTGGCTCATGCCCGCCATCGCGAAGGAACAGGAGAAGGCGCAAGACCGGGTCGGCCGTCTCGGCGGCGTGCTGGAGGGCGCGCTGCGGGCGATCCGGACGGTGAAGGCCAGCCGCGCCGAAACCCGGCAGTCCGAGCGGATCCTGGTCGACGCCGAGGCCGCCACCGTGCACGGTGTCCGCGCGGTGCGGCGGGAGGCGGTCGCCTGGGTGGTGGCCTGGTCGGGGATCCAGGGCGCGATCCTGGTGATCCTCGGCCTCGGCGCCTGGCGCGTCGACGCCGGCCTGCTGGAGGTGTCGAGCCTCATCGCGTTCCTGCTGTACGCCTTCGCGCTGATGGAGCCGATCACCGAACTGAGCCAGAACATGACCGCGTTGCAGGCCGGGATCGCCGCGGCGGGGCGGATCCGGGACATGGACGCGCTGGAAGTCGAAGAGGACAAGGCTTCCGCGCCACCGGAGCGGGCGGGCGAGCAGGACGGCCCGGTACTGGAACTGCGTGAAGTGACCGCGGGTTACGGCGGCGAGCCGGCCCTGCGGGACGTCTCGCTGAAAATCCCGAGACGCGGGCACACCGCGATCGTCGGGCCGTCCGGCGCGGGCAAGACCACGATGCTTTCGCTGATCATGCGGTTCGTGTCGCCACAGTCGGGTTCACTGCTGCTGGACGGGCTCGACTACACGGACCTGCCGTACGCGGAGGTGCGGAAGCGGCTGGCCTACGTCGAGCAGGAGACGCCGATCGTGCCGGGCACGATCCGGGAGAACCTGCTCTTCACCCATCCGGACGCGACCGAGGAGGAGGTGCGGCGGGTGCTCGCCGAAGTCCGGCTGAGCGACAAGATCGCCGCGCTCGACGACGGTCTGGACACGCCGCTCTCGTCGACGTCGGTGTCCGGTGGGGAACGCCAGCGAATCGCGCTGGCCAGGGCGATCCTGCGGACACCGGACGTCGTGCTGCTCGACGAGGCGACCGCGCAGGTCGACGGCCGGACCGAGAGCGCGATCCACGACTGCATCCGGCGGCTGGCAGGCGAAGGCGCCGTGGTCACCGTGGCGCACCGGCTGTCCACGGTGATCGACGCGGACACCATCGTGGTGATGGAGGACGGCCGCGTGCGGGCGAGCGGCAGTCACGAGCGGCTGTTCGCCACCGACACGCTGTATCGCGAATTGGTGGAAGCGCTGCGGATCGCGGGGGAGGAGGTCCCGGTACCCGGCTGATCCCGGTCAGGCCGAGACGGAGCGGGGCATCTCGCGGTTGACCTCGTCGAGCCGGGTGGCGACGGTCCGGCAGGGTTCGCAGCCCGCCAGATGTTCGGCGATCAGGTCCGCGCGGCGGCCCGGCACCCCGCCGCGGAGCCACGCGCCCATCCGGCGCCGCGCCTCCTGGCAGCACGGCGTTCCCGTTTCGGGGACCTGCGCCTGCAGGAAGGCCTGGCGCAGACCTTCGCGGGCGCGCAGGGCGAGAACGGAGGCGCCGTTGGGGGACACCCCCAGCAACGGGGCCACCACCTTCGGCGAGTCGCCTTCGGCCTCGGTCCGCCACAGCACGGTCCGCCAGCGGCCGGGGAGCGCGCAGTAGGCGGTCCACGCCAGCCGGGCGTTCGCGCGGAGGATGAGGAGTTCCTCCGCGCCCACGGTCCCGGTGGCCTCCTCGGTCGCCGGGGTCGTGCCGTACAACTCGACCCGTTTGTTGTGGTGGCTCCATTTCACCACCAGGTTCCGCATGGTGACGGCGAGATAGGGGCGGAGGTTCTCCCGGGGGCCGCCGCCGTCGCGGATGACGCTCAGGACCCGCACGAAGGCTTCGGCGACGAGATCGTCCCGTTCGGCGGGCTCGGCGACCCAGCCCGCCGCGATCCGGCGGAGCGGGCCGGCGTGCTTCCGGAAAAGCGCCTCGCCGGCGGCGATGTCACCGGTGCGGAAGGCGTCGAGTAGCGTGGCGTCCGCTGTGTCCTGCTCGGCGTCGTCCCTCATCAAGCGCCACCGTAATACGGACGGTGCCGGATCGCGATGACCACGGTGTCATCGGCGTGCAGGACGATTTCCAGCATCTCGGTGGCCAGGACGTCCGGGATCTCCGCGGTGGGCCGTCCGGCGTTGCGCCGCGCGGCCGCGAGCAGTCGCTCTTCTCCTTCCTGGAAGTCTTTGCGGCTCTCGACGAGCCCGTCGGTGTAGATGACGAGCAGGTCGCCGTCACCGAGCCTGCGATGGACGAGGCTTTTGCTGCCGGGATCGGGAAAACCGACGCCCCGGCCCGACGTCGCGGCGGCGAGCAGTTCGGTCTCACCGGCGGCGGTGACCAGGACCGGACGCGGATGGCTGCCGTTGGCGAAGGTGACGTCGCCGGTCTCCGGGTCCAGGCGGGCCAGCAGCACGGTCGCCATCAGTTCGGGTTCGATCGTCGCCAGCGCGCGGGCGGTCCGGCCGATCAGATCGCGGAACGGATGGCCTTCCAGTGCCAGGGTGCGGATCGCGTGCGTGACGGTCAGCGCGTGCCGGGTCGAGGTGACACCGTGCCCGACCGCGTCGACGAGGGTGAGGTGGACACAGCCGTCGGGCAGCACGAACCAGTCGTAGAGATCCCCGCCGGTCGGGGAATCCTGCTGGCTCGGCGCGTAGTGCACGGCCAGTTCGAAGGGGCCCGCGGGCGGTGGCGGCGGGCGCAGCGCGTCCTCCAGCTCACGGAAGATCACCGCGTGCGCCTTGCGGAGCTGCTCGTCCCGTTCCTCCAGTTCGACGTACATCGCGAGCACGCCGCTGTTCGTCTCGGCCAGTTCGTGTTTGAGCTCGCGCTGTTCCTTGGCGACCGCGTCGGCGCGGGCGACCAGCGCCAGCATCTCGTCCCTGGTGGCCACCTCGTCGTCGGCCGCGACCGGCACCGGGCCGGCGCCCGCGTCGAGATGCCAGGTCAGGCTCGCGCCGTCGCCCGCGGCGGGAAGGAGCGGGAGGGCGTTGCGCCGGGCCTGCCCGATCGGCCGGGGCGATTCCAGCGTGACGGACAGCTTGCCGTCGGCCGTGGCGGTCGAAAGTCCCGGCGTGGGGCCGTCTTCGGCGAGCAGGGTCACCGCGAGCACCAGCCGGGCCCGCTGGTCGGCAGGCACCCCGGCGGCCGCGCACGCCTCGCGCACGCGGCGGCGCAACCGGGCGACGTCTGTCACGGAAGTCCCTTTCCCGGCCCGAAAGCGATCAACGCGGCGTCGTCGCGGAGATCGCGGTGCCGGTGGGCGAGGTCCGCGGCGAACAGGGCCGTGGCCGGGAGCGGTCCGAGCGCGGCCTGACCACGCCAGGCGGTGCCGATCCCGTCGGTATGCAGCACGAGAAGTTCGTGGCCGGTCAAGGGATACGTCCGCACCCGGACCGGCGGCAAGGTGAGGCCGACGACACCGGGGACGCTCAGCAGCGGCTGTGTCCGCCCCGGCGTCAGCACCAGACCGCTGATGTTGCCGACACCGCAGAACTCGAGCCCGCTTTCGGAAAGCCGGACGAGCGCGACCGCCGCGCCGCGGGTCTGCCGCAGCGCCCGGTGCATGGCGTTCAGCTGCTCGGGCAGCGCCCGGTCCGGATCGCGGCGGAACACGGCGATCGCGGCTTCCGCGGCGTCGCTCGCTCGGGGACCGTGGCCGAGCCCGTCGGCGAGGACGGCCGTGCGGACACCGGGCATCGCCGAGACGGCCACCGCGTCGCCGCACCGCTCTTCGCCTTCGCGAGGGAGCCGGACATGCGCGAGATCGACGCCTCGCTGCCCGGGCGGGAGGATCCGGGCGGCCGCGACGGTGCCGACGCCCGCCTCGGACCGGATGCGGAACTCGGTGGCGAGCCTGCCGACGGCGCCGAGACCGGTGCCGAGCGTTTCGGTGGTCGTGTTGCCGTCGACGCGCCAGTGGGCCAGATCGTCCATCCCCGGCCCGGTGTCCACGGCGTGGACCTCGACTCCCGGCCCGGCCAGGGAACGCTGGACGAAGACGGCGCCGTCGCCGGCGTGCTTGTCGAGATTGGTCGCCAGTTCCGAGGCGATGACGGCGGTGCGTTCGGCGAGGACCTCGGGAAGCCCGGCTTCGGCCGCGACTTCGCGCGCGGCCCGTGTCGCGGCGTAGACCGCGCTGATGTGGTCGATGTGGATCAGCCGGGTGAGGGCCGCGTCGGCGACGGTCATGGCTTCCAGCGGACGACGGTCACCGTGGTGCCCTCACCGGGCGTCGTGTCGATGGTGAACTCGTCGACCAGCCGCCGGGTGCCGCCGAGGCCGTGCCCGAGGCCGGCGCCGGTGCTGAACCCGTCGGTCATGGCCTGGTCGACGTCTTCGATGCCGGGGCCTTCGTCGCGGACGGACAGGGCGATCCCCACCCGTCCCCGGCGGTCCCGCACCGAAGCGATCGTCATCGTGCCGCCACCTCCGTGGATGTAGGCGTTGCGCACGAGTTCGCTGGCGGCGGTCACGATCTTCGTCTGGTCGACGATCGAGAAACCGGCCGCGACCGCGTCGGCCCGGACCGCGTGCCGGGCGGTGAGCAGATCCTCTTCGGCGCGCACGGCGTGTTCGCGCGCCTCGGGGGCGGTGAGCTCGTCAGGAAGCACGAGGCGCCTCTTCGGCGGCCCCGGCGGGACGTCGCCATCCCAGCAGCTCCATGGCCTGTTCCGCGTTGAGCGCGGTCTGGACGCCGGTGAGCCCCAGCCCCAGTTCGGACAGCGTGATCGCGACGGCCGGGCGCATCCCGGCGACGATCATCCTGGCGCCGAGGAGACGTCCGGTGGCGGCCAGTTCCATCAGGACCCGCGCGACGAACGAGTCGATGATCTCCAGCCGCGAGATGTCGAGGATGACCCCGCGGATCCCCTCGTCGGAGATCCGGGCGGTGAGCTCGTCGGTGAACTGGAGCGCGGTGGTGTCGTCGAGATCGCTGAGCAGCCCGCTGATCAGGATGTCTCCGAGCCGCAGGATCGGCAGACCCGCGCGCGGGTTCACCCGGTCACCACGCCGGGCCGGGTGTGATCGTCGATCAGCCGCATCGCCGTGGCCAGCGCGTCGGCGAGCGAACCGCGGGTCTCGATATGCGACAGGTTGATGCCGAGCTGGGTGACGGTCTGCGCGATCGACGGCCGGACGCCGCTGATGAGGCATTCCGCGCCCATGAGCCGGACCGCGCTGACCGTCTGCAGGAGATGCTGCGCCACCGCTGTGTCCACTGTGGACACGCCGGTGATGTCGATGATGGCCACCCTCGCCTCGTGCGCCTGGATCGCCTCCAGGAGGCTGTTCATCACCACCTGCGTGCGGCTGCTGTCGAGAGTGCCGATCAGGGGGACGGCCAGCACCTGGCGCCACAGTCGCACCACCGGCGTGGACAGTTCCAGCATCTGCTGGTGCTGCCGCCTGATGATCTCTTCGCGGCCTTCGACGTACACCGAGAACGTCAGCAGGCTCGCGGCGTCGAGGAACCTGTTGACCTGCAAGGAAGCCTGGTAGCGGACCTCGGGGTCTTCGGTGTGGCGTTCGAGGGCGGCGAGGGTGGTCCGCTTGAGGCCGAGGATCGCCATGGCGGTGGAGGCGGGCGTGGCACCGGCGCGGGCCCGCCGCTCGGACAGGCCCCGCAGCGCGGCGCGGACGGCCTCGTCGCGGTCGACGATCCGTTCCAGGCGCAGTTCGGTACCGAGAGCCTCGCGGAGCGCGTCGAGCAGTTCCCTGGCCTCGCGGCGCAGTTCCTGCTCACCGGTCCAGGCGGGCGAGTCGGTCAGCTGCCAGCGGACCCAGTCGTCGACCAGGTCGGCCTGGCCGGCGTCGAAGATCCGCGTAAGCAGGTCCCGGACGGCGGTGTCGTCGGTCGCCTGCACCCACACCTCCAGGTGTCCGCGTCGCACGTCGCGACTGTTGTCATATGACAACAGTGACCCTACTCCAGTGGCGGTGAGGACACCCCGTGGCGTCAGAACTCCGCGGCGGCCTGGCGAAACTCACGGAGCCCGGCGGCGAGCGCGGCCTTGGCCTCCGGGGTCAGCTTCCCCAGCACCGCCTCCAGGCTTTCGCGGCGGCGTGCCCGCAGGTCACGCAGGTAGGCGCGGCCCCGTTCGCTGAGCCGCAAGGTGAGTTCGCGGCGGCTGTGCGTACTGGGCAGCCTGTCGACGAAGCCGACCGCTTCCAGCCGATCGCACAGGCGGCTCACCAGCGGCGGGGTCGAACCGAGCAGTTCGGCGAGCGCGCGCAGATTCAAGCCGTTGTGGTGGTCGAGCGCCACGACGGCACGGACTTGGGACGTCGACAGCGGACGTGGTGAAGCTTCGCGAGCGCGTTCGAACATGATCTCGAGCAGCTCGGCCGTCTCGGTCACCGCCGCCGCCACCGTTTCGGCGCCGGGGGGCTCAGAGGACCGATTCACGACACCCACTCTCGCATCCTTATGCTGAACTGTCAGCTCAGCTCGTCGCGGTAGGTCCCTCGGCCGGTCCGCCAGCGCGATGCCGGCTGCTTCGCCGGCGTCCGAGCGTGATGCCGGTCACCCGGCGTGCGGAGGCGACGAAGTGGACAAGTCCCTGGCGGTCGAGCGGATCCTGAGAGGCGTCCAGCCGCATCAGCTGCTCGACGGATTGCGTTCGGCGCTGCGGGAACACTTCGACGCCGTGGTCGTCGACCTGCTGATGGCCGACTACAGCCTCACCGAACTGCGGCGGGTGACCGTGCTGCCCTACACCACCGATCCGGTGCCGGTGGCGGACACAGTGGCGGGTGAGGCCTTCACCACGCAGTGCGCGACGTTCGAGACCGTCGAGGAGGGCGTCCGCGCCCACTTCCCGGTCTCCGTGCGCGGAGACCGGCTCGGCATCCTCGTCGTCACGCTCCCCGAAGAGCAGGAACCGCCGGTGTGGGCGGAACTCGGCCGTTTCGCCGAGGCGCTCGCGCACGAGGTCTTCGTCGCCGACCGTGACACCGACCTCTACGTGCAGGCGCGCCGGTCGTCCCGGCTCACCCTCGCGGCCGAGATGCAGTGGCAGCTGCTTCCCGGCCGCGCGTGCGCCCGCCCCGAATTCGCCCTCGGCGGGCAGCTCGAACCCGCGTACGCCATCTACGGCGACTGCTTCGACTGGTCGGCCTCGGCGCGCAAGCTGTCGGTCACGCTGGTCAACGGCATGGGGGACGGCGCGAGCGCGGCGCTGCTGACCAACCTCGCGGTCAACGCGCTGCGCAACGCCCGGCGGGCCGGGATCCCGCTCGACGCCCAGGCCGAACTCGCCGACCAGGCCCTTTACGCCCAGTATCGGGGTCAGGAGCACGTCGCGACCCTCCTGCTGGAGTTCGACCTCGCGACCGGCGCGATCGACGCCGTCGACGCCGGATCGCCCCGCCTGTGGCGCTTCCGCGACGGCAAGACCGAGCGGGTCGCGTTCGACGAGCAGCTGCCGCTCGGCACCTTCGAAGACACTTCGTACACCGTCGAGCGCCTGCAGGCGGTGCCCGGCGACCGCTACGTGTTCGTGAGCGACGGCGTCTACGCGGTGGCGGGCCCGCACGGCGAGCTCTACGGCGACCGTGAACTCGCCGAGGCCATCGCCGCGACCGCGGACCTGCCCGCGGCCCACGTGCCGAGGGCGGTGCTCGCCGAACTGGGCGAGCACCGCGGCGGCGGGCCAGCCGCCGACGACGCGATGGTCGTCTGCCTCGACTGGTTCGGGCCGAACCCCGGCGCGGACATCGCGGTGACCGCCGGATCCTGAGGGTCACTTTCCGGGCGGCTCCGGCAGTTCCAGGTGCTCGCGCGGCCGTGCTCAGGATGTGAGAGCGGGAATGAAAGCCCGCCCGCCGCTGTCGCAGCCGTCATGGTCAACCCTCCCGACGACCCGGTCCGGGCCTCCCTGACCGGGCCGCACGCCCGCTTCGCCGAACGCTTCGGCCAGGTCCTGCGCTACCAGGTCGACGTCGCGCCCTTCCTCTCCCTGCCACCCGAACCGGACGACGGCGTGTGGGACGACGTCGCCGCCCTGACCGGCCCGGGTGAGACGGTCACCGTCGACGGCGCACCCCCCGTCCCGGCGGGGTGGGAGATCCTCGAAAGGATCGCCGGGGTGCGGCTGGTCGACATCGCGCTCGAAGCCGCGGAAGATCCCGAGGCCGTCCTTCTGGGACCGGACGACGTCCCGGAGATGCTCGACCTCGTCGCGCGGACCAGACCCGGTCCCTTCCGGAAACGGACCGTCGAATTGGGGACATACCTGGGAATCCGGCGTGGCGGCGCGCTGATCGCGATGGCGGGGGAACGGCTGCACCCGCCCGGCTGGACCGAGATCAGCGCCGTCTGCACCGACCCGGCGTATCGCGGGCAAGGGCTGGCGACCCGGCTCGTCCGCGCGGTGGCGGCGGGGATCCGGGCCCGCGGCGAACGGCCGATAATGCACGCGGCGGCGGCGAACACCCCGGCCATTCGCCTGTACCGGTCGATCGGTTTCGAACTGGTGCCGCGACCCGACTTCGTCGTGGTTCGCGTTCCCGGATCCACCACGGCCGCGCTGGATCAGCCAGGACGCGGACAACCCTTTGTCGGCTTCCTACGGGGAGAACGCCCTGATCGGGTGGCTTCGTTCTCATCCGAAGGTGGCTAAGCGCTGGTACCCGTCCTTGTGAAGAGGCGCTAACGAGGGATTGCAGAAACTCGCGATGGACTCCGGCGGCGCGGCCGGGCCAGACTTCGCGCCATGAAGGCATTGGTCAAAGCCGACCGAGCACCCGGCCTGGAACTCACCGACGTTCCGGATCCCGCGGTCGGCCCCGGCGACGTCGCCGTCCGCGTGCTGCGCGCCGGGATCTGCGGCACGGATCTGCACATCGACTCCTGGGACGACTGGGCGGCGCGCACCATCACCGCGCCACTGGTCGTCGGGCACGAGTTCGTCGGCGAGGTGGTCGAGATCGGCCGGTCGGTGACGACGGTCAAGGTGGGCGACCTGGTCAGCGGCGAGGGGCATCTGGTCTGCGGGAGCTGCCGCAACTGCAAGGCCGGGCGGCGTCACCTGTGCGCCCGGACCAAGGGTCTCGGCGTGCACACCGATGGCGCGTTCGCGCAGTACGCCGTCCTGCCCGAGCAGAACGCCTGGGTGCACCGGACCAAGGTCGACCTCGACATCGCCGCGATCTTCGACCCGCTCGGCAACGCCGTGCACACCGCGCTGTCCTTCCCCGTCATCGGCGAGGACGTGCTGGTCACCGGCGCCGGCCCGATCGGCATCATGGCCGCCGCCATCGCCCGCCACGCCGGCGCGCGCAACGTCGTCGTCACCGACGTCAGCGAGCACCGCCTGGAACTGGCGCGGAAGGTCGGCGTCGACCTCGCGCTGGACGTCTCCTCTTCGACCATCGCCGAAGCGCAGAAACGGCTCGGCATGGCCGAGGGCTTCGACGTCGGCATGGAGATGAGCGGGCGGCCCGAGGCGCTGCGCGAGATGATCTCGAACATGTCGCACGGCGGCCGGATCGCGCTGCTCGGCCTGCCCGCGTCCGACGTGTCGGTCGACATCGCGTCCGTGGTGCTGAAGATGATCCAGCTCAAGGGGATCTACGGGCGTGAGATGTTCGAGACGTGGTACTCGATGTCCGTGCTGCTGCAGGCCGGGCTGGACATCTCGCCGGTGATCACCCACCGGTTCGGCTACACCGAGTACGAGAAGGCGTTCGCGACGGCCAGGGAAGGCCGTTGCGGCAAGGTCATCCTGGATTGGACGGAGAACTGATGTACGGCGCGATGCGCGACGACCTCAAGGCCGGGCTCGCCGAGATCCGGGAAGCCGGGTTGTACAAGGGCGAGCGGGTGATCCAGGGGCCGCAGCGGGCTTCGGTCAGCGTCGCCGACGGCGACGTCCTCAACTTCTGCGCCAACAACTACCTCGGCCTCGCCGACCACCCCGAGCTGATCAAAGCCGCGCAGGAGGCCTTGGACCGCTGGGGCTTCGGCATGGCGTCGGTGCGGTTCATCTGCGGGACCCAGCAGCCGCACAAGGAACTGGAGGCGAAGCTCTCGGAGTTCCTCGGCACCGAGGACACGATCCTCTACAGCTCCTGTTTCGACGCCAACGCCGGGCTTTTCGAGACGCTGCTGACCGACCAGGACGTCATCATCTCCGACGAGCTCAACCACGCGTCGATCATCGACGGCGTCCGGCTGTGCAAGGCGAAGCGGATGCGCTACCGCAACCGCGACGTCGCGGACCTGGAGGCCCGGCTCAAGGAGGCTTCCGGCGCGCGGTACCGGATGATCGCCACCGACGGCGTGTTCTCGATGGACGGCTACCTCGCGCCGCTCGACGAGATCTGCGAACTGGCCGAGCGCTACGACGCGCTGGTGATGGTGGACGACTCGCACGCCGTCGGCTTCACCGGTCCGACCGGTCGCGGCACGCCCGAGCTGTTCGGCGTGCAGGACAAGGTCGACGTCCTCACCGGCACCCTCGGCAAGGCCCTCGGCGGGGCGAGCGGCGGCTACACCTCGGGCCGCGCGGAGATCGTCGAGATGCTGCGGCAGCGTTCGCGGCCGTACCTGTTCTCGAACTCGCTGGCGCCGTCGATCACCGCGGCCGCCATCGCCACGCTGAACCTGCTGGGCTCCTCGGGTGAGCTGCTGGACAAGCTGCGCGCCAACACCGAGCTGTTCCGTCGCCGGATGACCGAAGCGGGCTTCGACCTGCTCCCGGGCGAGCACCCGATCATCCCGGTGATGATCGGCGACGCGGCCAAGGCGGGCCGGATGGCGGATCTGCTGCTCGACCAGGGCATCTACGTGGTCGGGTTCTCGTATCCGGTGGTGCCGCACGGCAAGGCCCGGATCCGCACCCAGATGTCGGCGGCGCATTCCACCGACGACGTGAACCGGGCCGTCGACGCGTTCGTGACGGCAAGGTCCATGATGGACTGATGATCGATCCGCGACGGCTGCGCGTGCTGCGCGCCCTCGCCGACCACGGCACCGTGACGGCGGCGGGACAGGCGCTGCACCTGACGCCGTCCGCGGTGTCCCAGCAGCTGGCCGCACTCGAAGCCGAGTGCGGCCAGCAACTGCTCCGCCGGTGGGGGCGCCGGGTTTCGCTGACCCCCGCGGGTGAACTGATGGTGGTGCACGCGAACGCCGTCGCCGCGGAACTCGAACGGGCGCACGCCACGCTGGCCGCGCTCGATTCGGGGGTGCGGGGGATGGTGCGGCTGGCGAGTTTCGCCTCCGCGATCACCATGGTCGTCGCGCCGGCCATCGCTTCGCTGCGCGCCGGTTCGCCAGGGGTCTCCATGCAGGTGCAGGACGTCGAGGGGCACGCGAGCATCCCGCTGCTGCTCGACGGCGAGGTCGATCTGGCGATCACGGAGGAGTACCGCCTCTCGCCACGGACGGATGAAAGCAGGCTCACCCGGTTCCCGCTGTACGTGGAGCCGTTCGACGTCGTCCTGCCCACCACGCACCGGCTCGCCGGATCGTCCGAAGTGGACATCGACGAACTCGCCGACGACGACTGGATCGCGCCGAAATCCGGGAATCCCTGCCGTGACGTGCTGATGATCGTCTGCGCGAATCCCGCGATCCGGCACGTCTCCGACGATTTCCACGCGATCACCACCCTGGTCGCCGCGGGCGAGGGGGTGGCACTGGTACCGCGCAACGCTTTCACCGCCGTCCCCGGTTCGGTCGCCGTCCCCTTGCGAGGCGAGCCGCCGCTGCGCCGTGTGTTCGCCGCCGTCCGGCGGGGGAGCGCGGAACACCCCTTGCTCAAGACCGTGCTCGCCGCGCTGCTGGACGCGGCGCCGGGTCATGCGAATGCGGACCGGGGGAGTCCCACTTAAGATCTGGGCACCTGCCGCCGAACGAAAGACAGGGTCCGGATGCTCCAGATCGATGGCCTCACCTGGACCCTGACGATCGGGCTGGTACTCGGGCTCCTGGCCCTCGACCTCATCCTGGCGGCCGTGCGGCCGCACAAGGTCGGTTTCGGCGAGGCGGTGGCCTGGTCGATCGGCTACATCCTGGTCGCGGTGGCGTTCGGCGTCTGGCTGACGCTGGCGCACGGCGGCGACTTCGGGCAGCAGTACTTCGCGGGTTACATCGTGGAGAAGAGCCTGTCCGTCGACAACCTCTTCGTCTTCGTGATCATCATGAGCACCTTCGCGGTACCCGAAGAACATCAGCACAAGGTGCTCACGTTCGGCATCGTCGTCGCCCTGATCATGCGCGCGATCTTCATCGCGCTCGGCGCCACGCTGCTCTCGTTGTTCTCCTTCATGTTCCTGCTGTTCGGGCTGCTGTTGATCTACACCGGGATCCAGCTGTTCCGGCATCGCGACGAGGATCCGGACGTCGAGAACAACGTGGTGGTGCGGACCGCGCGCCGCCTGCTGCCGCTGTCCACCGAATACGACGGCGGCAAGCTGCTCACCCGCGTGGACGGGAAGCGGGTGGGCACGCCGCTGGTGGTGGTGCTGCTCGCGATCGGCGGGATCGACCTGCTGTTCGCGCTGGACTCGATCCCCGCCGTCTTCGGCGTCACCGACGAGCCGTATCTCGTCTTCGCCGCCAACGCCTTCGCCCTGCTGGGCCTGCGCGCGCTGTATTTCCTGGTGAAGGGCCTGCTCGACCGGCTGGTGTACCTGTCGGCCGGGCTCGCGATCATCCTCGGGTTCATCGGGATCAAGCTGATCCTGCACTGGGCGCACGTGGACATCGACGAGAGCGTTCCGGAGATCTCGACGCCGGTCAGCCTCGCGGTGATCATCGGCATCCTCGTCGTGGTGACGGTGGCGAGCCTGCTCAAGACCCGCAGCGACCCGTCCGCCAAGGCGCATCCCGGCTCGCTGCGCGGCTCCCGTCCCGCGTCCGAAGAGGATTAGCGCCAGCCGTGGGTGAGGAGGTCGAAGATCTCCTCGACGGCCTTCCTGGGGTCCTCCCGGCCGCGGGTGAGCGCCGGGATGTCCAGGACGAATCGTGCGAGCGCGCGGGAGGCCGCGTCGTCGGGGTCCACTCCGGCGTCTTCGGCGATGGCGGCGCCGAGGGCCGCGGCGTGCCGGGTCCACATGCGTTCGCCGTATTCCTGGAGCGCGGGGGTGCCGCTCACCAGCGCGGTGAACTCGGGGTACTGGGGATGGGCCGTGAGCGGGAGCCAGGTGGCGAGCACGTACTCGCGTAGGGCTTCGACGACGCTCTGCCCTGCTTCGCGCTCTCGTACGGCGGCTATCAGGTTCGCTTCGCGGTCCTGAGCCTCGTCGAAGACCAGCGCTTCCTTGCCGGGGAAGTGCTTGAACAGCGTCGTGGTCGACACGTCGGCCGCCTCGGCGATGTCGCGGATGCTCACCTGGTCGTAGCCCCGCTCCAGGAACAGTTTCAAGGCGGCGTCCGCCAAGGCCTGGCGGGTGGCCGCCTTCTTGCGTTCACGCCGTCCCGGTGTCTCCATGAGCGCACTCTACCCCATGAGTTGTCACGGTCACTAAGTTGACTCGTTGCACTTTTTAACTCGTTCTGGTTTTCTGAAGGTATGACGATCAGCATCATCGGAGCGGGCCCCGGCGGCCTGACCTGCGCCCGCATCCTGCAGAAGCACGGCATCCCCGTGACGGTCTACGACCGCGACCCGCATCCTCGGGCCCGTAACCAGGGCGGCACCCTCGACCTGCACGCGGACGACGGGCAGCTGGTCCTGCGTGAAGCGGGCCTGCTCGACGAGTTCTTCGCGCTCGCCCGTCCGGAAGGGCAGGAGATGCGGAAGCTGGATCCCGCCGGCAACCTCGTGGAGCACTATGTCCCGGCCGAAGGGGAGCTGTTCAAACCGGAGATCGACCGAGGCCAGTTGCGCGGTCTGCTGCTGGACTCACTGGAGCCGGGCACCGTGCGCTGGGGTTCTGGTTTGGAGAAGGTGGAAGCTCCCGGTGTCCTTCGGTTCGCGGACGGCGCGACGGTCGAGACGGATCTGGTCATCGGCGCCGACGGCGCCTGGTCGCGGGTCCGGCCGGCGGTGTCGGCCGCGGTGCCCGAGTACTCGGGGATCACCTTCCTGGAGGCCTGGTTCGACGACGTCGAGAACGCCCATCCCGAACTCGCCGCGCTCGTCGGCCAGGGCAGCGCGATGGCGGCCGACGGTAACCGCTGCCTTTTCGCCCAGCGCAACAGCGGTGACCACATCCGGGTCTACGTGATTCAACGGCTGCCCGCGGACTGGGTCGGTTCTCGTGGCACCCCGGAGCTCCGCGCCGGGCTGCTCGACGCGTTTTCCGGCTGGTCGCCCTCGATGCTGCGGATGATCACGGACAATGACGGACCCTATGTGGATCGTCCGCTGTACGTCCTGCCGGTTCCGCACACCTGGGAACACACGCCGTCGGTGACCCTGCTCGGCGATGCCGCCCACCTGATGCCGCCGCTCGGTGTCGGCGTCAACCTGGCCATGCTGGACGCTTGCGAGCTCGCTCTGGCGCTGGCCGGTTCCAGCAGTTTCGTTGAGGCCGTTGAGGTATATGAGGCGACCATGCTTCCCCGGTCGGAGAAGTTCGCGCGACAGCTGGAGAACGGTGCTGAAGGTTTGCTCGAAGTCGACTAGCGCTGCTTTTGTTGCCGAGCAAGGTTTTCAGAAACTGTCGGTGGCCGGTTGTATGTTCTGAGTGTGGACACTCTCAACGCCACTGTGGCGCTACTCAAGGAAATCACCGAGTCTGAAGTGTTTGGGGAGGTCAATGCTTCGCTGGATTCGTTGGGGGACAACGATGCCGTGGATGCCGCTGTTGCGGCGTCGGAGGGGATCGCGCGACTGGAGGCTGTTCGGTTCCGTGCTTTGGGGCGGTTGAGCCGTTATCGTGGCGGTGCGTCCAGCGTGGTGCAGGAAGCGGCGTTGGCACTGTCTGTTGTGGACACTCATGCTGGTGCGCTGGTGTCCGCGGCGGAGGCGTTGACCACCCGTCTGCCACGCACATTAGGGCTGCTGGATCAAGGCAAGGTGGGTGGGTACGGGGCGATGAAAGTCGCCACGGCCACCGCGTGGCTGTCGGACGAGGACGCCCGCGCTGTGGACGCGGTCCTGGAGGACCGGATACCGGACCGGAACTCCGAGCAGATCCGGAAAGCGGCCAACCATGCGGCGATGATGGCCGACCGCGACGGCGCATCCCGCCGTGTCGAGCGGCATCGCGCCGGACGTCGCTTGTCGGTGCGGCAGGGCGAGACCGGGGTGGCGTCGATCGAGGTCCAAGACGGCCCCGTCGAGAAAGTCGCCGCCGCCTACACGCGGATCGATCGCGAAGCCAGGGCGCTGCGGGCGGGTGGGGAGACGCGCACGCTGGATCAGTTACGTGCCGACGTCGCCCTCGATCTCTTGTTAAGCGGGCAGGGTGGGAAGAGTGAACGGTCCGAAGTGTTCCTCTACATGGATCTCAACATCTACCTCGGGATGAATGACGATCCCGCGGAGATGGCCGGGCACGGCCACATCCCCGCCTCGCTGGCCCGGCACATCGCCGGCGGGTCGAACACGGTGTTGCGGCGGATCATCACCGACCCACTCTCGGGGCAGGTGCTCGACCTCGGCCGGGACCGCTACCGGCCCACTGCGGGGCTGGACGAGTTCGTCCGGGTGCGGGACCGGGAATGCCGAAGACCCGGCTGCCACCGCGTGGCCCAGGCCTGCGACCTCGATCATGCGCTGCCGTGGCAGTTCGGTGGTCACACCGCGGATACCGAACTGGTCGATCTGTGCCGTCGTGACCACCGGTTGAAGGACGAACCCGGCTGGAACTACCGGCTGGGTTCCGACGGAACCCTCACGATCACGACGCCCACGGGGCAGAGCTACGACAGCATGCCGCCGCCATTGCACGAACCCCGCGACGAGGAACCGTCAGCGTTCTGAGCCGTCGCCGGAAAACGGCGAAAGCCATCTGGTCGCGCGAGAGTCGACAGCGACATCATCGGGACTCGGTCGCCGAGAAACGGCGACGGCTCGTGAGAGTAACCATCCCTGAGGAATCGATACGCCGACGTGCCACCACCTTGCGGAGCCGTGGCCGGAAAACGATCACCATGTTGTGAGCCCGCCGGGTGTGTTCCTGGAATTCGACGGCAGCCGTCGATGTGCTGTGCTCCGCAGCGGCGGAGCGTGACTTGCCGAACTCCGGCAACGGTCGGTGACCGGACCGACTCCAAACAGGCCTGGGCAAACGGTGACCACCGCTGCCTGGCCGCTGGCGAAATGCGGCGACGTCCCCAAGGTCCCGCATCGCCTGTCGGTCGTTGCCGAAATTCGGCTACCGCCGCGGCTGGTCGACGGCGACCACCGCCACCCCCCGCCCTTGCCAAAGGCCTACTGCACAACAGAATCCCGTGCAGGCAAAGCGGAAACCTCCAAAGAAGAACCCCGCGAAGGCTCCCGCACCACCAAAGTCGCCACAAAGGTCAGCCCGATGCACCCCGTGACCCACCAGAAGAACACGCTCTCGTGCCCGGCCTGCTTCAGCGCCAAGGCGATCGGTTCCGAGAGCCCGCCGAAGACGGCGGTCGCCAGGGCATGGGGCAGGCCGACGCCGAGGGCCCGGACGTTGGTGGGGAACATTTCCGCCTTGATGATCGCCGACAGAGCCGTGTAGCCGCTGAGGAAGACCAGCGCGGTGATCATGAGCAGGAAGGCGATCCACGGGTTCCCGGTCCTGCCCACGAGCGTCATGATCGGGACGGTCAGGAGCATGCCGCCGACGGAGAAGCCGAACATGACCGGGCGGCGGCCGAAGCGGTCGGAAAGGGCACCGGCGACGGGCTGCATGAAGATGAACAGGAACAGGGCGGCGAAACCGATGAGCGAGGCGGTCGGTTTGGGGATTCCCGCCGTGTTCACCATGTACTTCTGGAGGTAGCTGGTGAAGGTGTAGAACGCCACCGTCCCGCCGATGGCGAGACCGAGGACGGCGAGGACCTGTCGGCGGTGCGAGCGCAGCAGGACCCGCAGGCCACCGCGGGAAGGCGAGCCGTCGGTCAAGAAGCGCTGGAAATGTTCCGATTCCATCATGCTGCGGCGGAGGTACATGACCACGAGTCCGGCGAGCGCGCCGAGCACGAACGGGATCCGCCAGCCCCAGGCGTACATCTGCGCCTCGGTCAGCAGCGACTGCATCACGATCATCACCAGCAGGGCCGCGAGCTGGCCGACGGTGATCGAGACGTACTGGAAGCTCGAGTAGAACCCGCGTCGTCCCGGAGTGGCGATCTCGGACAGGTACGTCGCGCTCGAACCGAACTCACCGCCGACCGAAAGGCCTTGTGCGAGCCTGGCGACCACGAGGATCACGGGCGCGAGAAGGCCGATCGACGCGTAGCCGGGCGTGATCGCGATGGTCAGTGAACCGAAGCTCATCAGCGTCACGGACAGCGTCAGCGCCGCCCGCCGCCCGAACCTGTCCGCGTAGAGGCCCAGGAGCCAGCCGCCGAGCGGGCGCATCAGGAAGCCGACCGCGAACACGACGGCCGTGGACAGCAGTTGCGCCGTCAGGTTTCCCTCGGGGAAGAAACTCGCCGCGAAGTAGATGCTGAACGAGGCGTAGACGAACCAGTCGTACCACTCGACCAGGTTGCCGAGGCAGCCACGGACCACGTTCGCCACGACGCCGGGTTTCTTGTGCGGCAAGGGAAGCTCCTTCGCTCCGGGAATGCCGACCATCATGAGCTGTGATCCCTGCGGTTGAGAAATAGAAATCCGCGATGGGCACATACCCGGTCGGCATGGAGCTCGGGACCTACCCCAGGAAGTCGCTGACCAGGTCGCTCGCCTCGGGACGGCACTCGTCGAAGTAGGCGTGCCGAGCCCCGGCGAACAGGTGCATGCGCGCGTCGGGGATCCGTCCGGTCAGCAGCGGCGCGTTCGCGGGCGGTGCGAGCAGATCGTCGTCACCGTGGAGGACAAGGGTGGGCGCGGTGATCTCCGGAAGCGCGTCCCAGGCGTCGTGCGTGTTGCTCGCGACGAGATGCCCGCGCACCGCGTGCGGCGGCATACCGTGTGCCCCCAGCACGCGATACGGTCCCGGATGAGCGGCCCGCCAGGCGGGCGTGTACATCAGGTCCTCCAGCGTTTCCCGCGCCTCCACGGAGGACCGCCGGGCGAGCGCCAGCCGCACGTCGTTCGACCGCTCGACACCGTGCGTGCCACCCGGCGAGGTGCAGCCGAGGACGAGCCGCCGTACCCGGCCGGGATACCGCGCGGCGACCCACTGCGCGACGCGGCCGCCCATCGAGGTGCCGTAGACGTCGGCCTCGGCGACGTCGAGCGCGTCGAGGACCGCGATCACGTCGTCCGCGAAACCCGTTGTGGAGTAAGCGGAATCAGGCGCGTCGCTGGCGCCGGTGCCGCGGTAGTCCATGGTGATCGTGCTCGGGAAGTCCCCGCGCGTGCGGTCCCACCAGGTGTGGTCGTTCGCCTGCCCGGCCAGCAGCACGAGTGGCCTGCCCGCGCCTCGCCACTGGTAGGCGAGGCGGGTGCCGTCGGCGGCGACCGCGTGGCCGGTACGGGGGAGCGTGGTCATCCTTCTCCTGTTCGGTCGTCCCAGAGCCGCGCCGAGGGCCATTCACCCTCGCGCACGGTCCGGTGGATCTGCTGGACCAGCGCTCGCGCGACGGCGTCGACTGCAGGCGTCACCCGCCCGGTCCGGGGCATGCCGAGGACGACGGTGCGCCAGATCTCCGGTTCGCGGACCGGAGCCGCGCTCAGGGTGCCGTCGGCGACGTCCGCCGCGATGCCGATGCCGGGCAGGATCGTCCAGCCGTGCCCGCCGAGCACCAGGCGTTTCTGCAGTGTCATCGCGTTGGTCTGCACGGTGACCTCCGCCTCGGCGCCCGCCTCGCGGGCCGCGCCGTCGATGAGGGTGCGCAGCGCGTGCCCTTCGGACGGCATGACCAGCGGGTGCGCGGCCACCTCGGCGAACGGGACGGGCCGCGCGGGATCCAGCCCGGCCGACGGGGGAGCGACGGCCCACAGCCGTTCGCGGACCAGCGGGCGGACGTTGAGCGACGGGGTGCTGGTCAGGTTGTAGAGCAGGCTCAGATCGACGTCGCCGTCGTCGATCCACCGCTGAAGATGCCCGGAGTACGCGGTGAGCAGCCGCAGCTCGATGCCCGGATGGTCGCGCAGCACGGCCGTCGTCAGCGGCGCGGCGAGCCGTTCGGCGGCGCTCTCCAGCAGCCCGACCGTGACGATCCCGGTGACCACCCCGGGTTTCGGGGCCAGCTCGGCCCGCGCCCGGTCGAGCTCCGTGAGCGCCCGCCGGGCGCGTTCGACGAGCGTCGCGCCGGCCTCGGTCGGGCGCATCCCGTGGCGGGTCCGCTCGAACAGCGTCACCCCGAGCTCCTGCTCCAGGGTGCGGATCTGCCGGGTGACCGCGGGCTGGACCAGGTGCAGAAGCTCGGCCGCACGGGTCACGCTGCCCACCTCGGCGACCGTCACCAGCGCCTTGAGCTGCTTGAAGTCCACCCGTCGCCCCTTCACATCGCGGCTCGGTATGCGGCTATCACCATTAGGTATTTCACTTACCCTGTCATCATCGCTCATGATAACCACATGACCGAGGAAGAGACCGCCATCGTCGCGCTCGTGGCCGAGTTCGTGGATCGCGAGGTCCGGCCCGTCGCCCAGGACCTCGACCACACGAACACCTATCCCGAGAAACTCATCGACCAGATGAAGGCGATGGGCGTCTTCGGGCTGGCCGTTCCCGAGCCCTGGGGTGAGACCCAGGTCTCCGCCCAGTGCTACGCGCTGGTGACCGAAGAGCTCGCGCGCGGCTGGATGAGTCTCGCCGGCGCGATGGGCGGCCACACCGTCGTCGCGAAACTCCTTGCCACGTATGGCACACAAGAGCAAAAGGACGCCTACCTGCCGAAGCTGGCGACAGGCGAGATCCGTGCCACGATGGCGCTCACCGAACCCGGCGGTGGCTCGGACCTGCAGGCGCTGCGCACCACGGCACGGCGCGAGGGCGACGAGTACGTCGTCAACGGCAGCAAGACGTGGATCACCAACGCGCGCCGGTCCCAGCTGGTCGCGTTGCTGTGCAAGACCGACCCCGCCGCCGAACCCGCGCACAAGGGCATCTCCGTCCTGCTGGTGGAGAAGGGACCAGGTTTCCAGGTCTCACGGGATCTGCCCAAACTCGGCTACAAGGGCGTCGAGAGCTGCGAGCTGTCCTTCGACGACTTCCGGGCCCCGGCCACCGCGCTCCTCGGCGGCGAGGAGGGGCGCGGCTTCGCGCAGATGATGCGGGGGCTGGAGATCGGCCGGATCCAGGTCGCCTGCCGGGCACTCGGCGTCGGTCGCGCCGCGCTGGAGGATTCCCTTCGGTACGCCCAGGAACGGGAGAGTTTCGGCAAGCCGATCTGGCAGCATCAGTCGATCGGCAACTATCTTGCGGACATGGCGACCAAGCTCGAGGCCGCGCGTCAGCTGGTGCACCACGCGGCGCGGCGCTACGACTCGGGTGAGCGCGCGGACCTGGAGGCGGGGATGGCGAAGCTGTTCGCCTCCGAGGCCGCGATGGAGATCGCGCTCGACGCGGTCCGGATCCACGGCGGCTACGGCTACTCGACCGAATTCGACGTCGAGCGGTACTTCCGTGACGCGCCACTGATGATCGTCGGCGAGGGAACCAACGAGATCCAGCGCGGCGTGATCGCGCGCCAGCTGGTCGAACGGCACCGCGTCCCGTCCTGAACAGCGAGGAAGGCAGTATGCGCCACCCACTCGAGGGAATCACCGTCGTCGCGCTGGAACAGGCCGTCGCCGCGCCGTTCGCGTCGCGCCAGCTCGCCGACCTCGGCGCGCGGGTCATCAAGATCGAACGCCGGGGCGTCGGCGACTTCGCCCGCGACTACGACCGGACCGTGCACGGGCAGTCGAGCTACTTCGTCTGGCTCAACCGGGGCAAGGAAAGCGTCGAACTCGACGTCAAGGATCCGGCCGATCGGACGCTGCTCGGTGCGATGATCGGCCGGGCCGACGTGTTCGTGCAGAACCTCGTGCCCGGCGCGGTGGAACGGCTCGGACTCGACGCCGGGACGCTGCGCGCGGAACATCCGGAGCTGATCCACTGTTCGATCTCCGGCTACGGCCCGGAAGGTCCATATCGGACGAAGAAGGCCTACGACCTGCTGGTGCAGTGCGAAACCGGGCTCGTGATGTCCACCGGGACCCCGGAGACCCCGGCCAAGGCGGGGATCTCGATCGCCGACATCGCCACCGGGATGTACGCCTACACCGGCATCCTCACCGCGCTGTACGACCGCGAACGCACGGGCGAGGGCGCGACCCTGCACGTCGCGATGATCGATTCGCTGGGCGAGTGGATGAGCCAGCCCGCCTATTTCTCCCGCTACGGCCAGGAAGCGCCGCGGCGTACGGCCGCGGCGCATCCGTCGATCTCGCCGTACGGGCCGTACCGCACCGGTGACGACAAGGTCTTCCTGAGCGTCCAAAGCGAACGGGAATGGGTCGTGCTCTGCCGGGACGTGCTGGGGCACGAGGAACTCGTCGAAGATCCGCGCTTCCGGACCAACGACGACCGCGTCGACAACGACGACGAACTCACCGCGATCCTGGAGGAAACCTTCAAAGGCCTGACCGCCGACGAGGTCGGGGACCTGCTGGAGCGCGCCGGGATCGCCAACGCCCGGCTGCGGACGCCCGAGCAGTTCACCCGGCATCCGCAGCTGGCCGCGCGGAACCGGTGGCGCGCGGTGGAAACCCCGGCAGGCCCGCTGGAGGCGCTGCTGCCCCCGGTCGAGATGGCGGGTATCGAACCGGTCATGGGGCCGGTCCCCGCGCTGGGAGCGCACAACGAGTCGATCCGGGCCGAGTTCGGTCCCGGCGAGGAGGTCCGGCCGTGAAGGAAGTCGCCGAGGTCTTGCAGCCCGGCCCGGCGGAGGCGCTGAGTTCGCTGCTCGACGTCGAGATGCCGGATCTGGACCGCGACGGCCTGCCCCTGCTGTGGCACTGGTTCTACCTGCTGGACCGGCCCGCGCAGGCCGATCTGGGGCCGGACGGACATCCGATCCGGGCCACGATCCCCGCGCCGCCCGAGCCGGGACGACGTCGCATGTGGGCGGGTGGCCGGGTGCGGACGCGCGGACCGCTGCGGTGCGGGCAGCCCGCCGTCCGGCGCACGGAAGTGCTTTCCGTGCGGGAGAAACAGGGCCGCACCGGACGATTGACCTTCGTCGTCACGGGCCACAGGATCATCCAGGACGGCCGGGTCGTGGTCGACGAGGAACAGGACATCGTCTACCGTGACGCGGCGTCCACGCAGGCCGAGGCGGCCACCGAAGCGCCAGAAGTACCGGTGGCCGACGACGAGTGGACGATCGACGTCTCGCCGACACTGCTGTTCCGCTTCTCGGCGCTGACCTACAACGCGCACCGCATCCACTACGACCGCGACTACGCGCGCGACGTCGAGGGCTATCCGGGACTGCTCACCCACGGGCCGTTGCAGGCGCTCGCGATGGCCGAGGCCGCGCGGCGGCAAGGGATCCGCGGGGAGCCGGCCTTCGACTACCGCCTCGTCTCACCGCTGTTCGACCACCAGGGCATGGTCGTCCACGCCGAAGCCGGAGCGGAAGAGACCGTCACCGCCGTCCGCGATCGCCACGGACGGCGGACGGCGACCGGGACGGTGCGCCGATGAGTGAATTTCTCGCCAACGCGAAGACGTTCCTGTTCGTGCCCGGTCACCGGCCGGACAGGTTCGCCAAAGCCGCGGCCGGCGGTGCCGACGTCGTCATCCTCGACCTGGAAGACGCCGTCGCGCCCGACGGGAAGGAGGCCGCGCGCGAAAACGTCCGGGCGTGGCTGGCGGAAGGTCATCGAGCGGTCGTCCGCATCAACGCCGCCGGGACCCCTTGGTACCACGAGGATGTCGCGAGTGTCGGCCGCGCGCTCGCGGTGATGCCGCCCAAGGCCGAAGACCGCGCCGAGCTCGACGCCCTCGCCGGACGGCTGCCCGGCGTCCCGATCCTTCCGCTGGTGGAGACGGCGGCCGGGATCGCCGGGGCGGTGGCGGTCTGCCGTGCGGACGCGGTGGTGCGGCCCGCCTTCGGCAGCGTCGACCTGGCCGCGCAGCTCGGCGTCGACCACCGATCGCACGAGGCGTTGCGGTACGCGCGCTCCGCACTCGTCGTCGCCGCGGCGGCCGCGGGCAGGGCGGCCCCGATCGACGGGGTCACCACGGCGCTCGACGACGAGGCCGCGCTCACCGCGGACCTCGGCCACGCCAAAGCCTTGGGATTCACCGGAAAACTCTGTGTACATCCCCGACAGGTGGCCGTCGCCGGCCGCGAACTGTCGCCGTCGGAAAGCGAAATCGAGTGGGCGAGGGGAGTGGCCGCGCTCGTGGGCGACGGCTCGGTGGCCGTGGTGGACGGACAGATGGTGGACCGGCCGGTCGAACTGCGCGCCAGGGCGATCCTCGACCGTGCGGGTCAGCCATTCCGACCAGCCGGTTGACGCCGATGCGGGCTGGCCGGGCCCGCCGACTGGCGGTAGCGTTCCGGCGGGTGAACTTTTCGTTACGGTGAACGGAAAGGAGGCGTGGCCCGATGCACGAACCCTTGGTGACGGAATTCGCGACCACCGATCCGGAACAAGCACATTCTCTGATCGCCACGGCCTATCAGGACAACCGGTTGCGGGTGCGAGGCGCTGTCGCGAACTATCGCTTCGAGCACAATCGTTGCGACGTGGGGGACATGCAGTTCGATCTTCTGCACAACACGCTGACCACCGAGGTCGTCATCCAGCCGCTGGGCAAAGTGGTGCTCCTGCGCGTGCTCGGCGGTGAAGTGCAGGTCGAGGACGGCGTCGGTGACCGCAGGCTGGCCACCGGTGACGTGTTCGTCGCCGCGCACCCCGGCACCGGCTACCAGACGGGGATGCACGGCGCGAAGTTGCAGATCACCAGTATCGACCTGTCACTGTTCGCCGGGATGGACCCGGCGCAGGACGGCGAAGCGATCGAGCGGTTGCGCTACGAGCCGGTGAGCCTGGAAAGGGCGCGGCGATGGCGCAGCACGGTCGAGTACGTCACCGGGCTGTTCTCCACGCCGGAAACGGAGAACGGCCCGTTGGTGCTCGGCGCGGCCGGGCGGCTGATGGCCGCCATGGCTCTGGACACCTTCACCGAGGGCGAGGGCGAGGGCCATCCGTGCGATCGCCGGGACGCCGTCCCGGAAACCGTGCGCCGTGCGATCGCCTTCCTGGAGGCGAATCCGGATCTCGATCTCGGCGTGGCCGACATCGCCCGTGCCTGCCGGGTTTCGGTGCGTGCCCTGCAGCTGGCGTTCCGGCGGCATCTGGACACCACCCCGATGGCCTACCTGCGCAGAGTCCGGCTGGACAGGGCACGGGCGGAACTCCGCGACGCCGAACCCGGTGCGGGCGCGACAATCACCCGCGTCGCCGCGAAGTGGGGCTTCCTGGACGGCAGCCGGTTCAGCGCTCACTACCGCGCCGCCTTCGGCGAGTCGCCCAGTCAGACCCTCCGCAGATCCTGACGTTCGTTTTCCGCCGGTGTCGTTATGCGTTTTCGCCGCTAGACCCGCACCGGGGAAACCGGTTTCATGGTTCTGTCCACCGGCATGGCCCAGACCCCGCCTGCCGGTGCGTCGCTCCCCGGACCGGCCGGCCGGTTCTCTAGCGGGTCGCCGCAATCCCGTCGTACATGACACGGCGGACCGCTCGGCTCATCGCCGCCTGCCTTTCCGGTGACGGATCGCGCAGCTCGGCGAGTATCGACGCGAGGATCATCCCGTTGATCGCGCGGGCCGTGGAGTCGACGTCCAGATCCTCGTGCAGATACCCGAGGTGGACGCCGTGGTGCAGATAGCCCGCGGTCAGCCCGGCGGCGGTCTCGTAGAAGTCCAGTACCCGTTCCCGCATCTCGGCGTCGATGCCCGCCGCTTCGAGCAGCAGGAACCGGGCCATCCGCGGGTCGCTGCCGAAGATCCGGGCGAGCGCGTCGCCGATCCGGGCGCTCTGCCTGCGGTATTCGGCCAGGCTGTTGACCGCGTCCGGCGCGTTGTCCGCGGCCAGCGCGGCGACCACCTTCTCGACCAGGTCCGTGATCACGTGGTCGACGATGTCCCGCTTGTTCTGGAAGTACCGGTAGAAGGTGCCGTGCCCGATGCCCAGCCGTGCGGCGATGTCGGCGATACCGGTCGCGTGGTAGCCGCGTTCGGCGAAGCAGTCGAACGCGGTCTCCACGATCTCGCGCCGTAGTTCCTGCTTCTTCCGTGCGGCCCTGCTGACCGGGGTCTCCGTCGTCATCCCGCCAGCTTATTGCCCCGAGCGTTCAAATGACATACCGTTCCGGAAATGACACGTCATTCCGCGAGAGCGCTGGTGCTCGGCTGTGGCGGGACCCTGGGGTTCGCCTGGATGGCCGCCGTCCTCGACGCGCTGCACAGCCGGGCGGGCTGGGACCCACGCGAGGCGGAGGTCCTGGTCGGGACCTCGGCGGGCGCCGAAGCGGCGGCCATGCTCGGGGCGGGCATCCCGGCGAAGGCGATCCTCGACGCGGTGGCCGGTGCGCCCGGCGGTGACGCCGTCGTCGCCGCGCACGTCCGCCGGACGCCGGACCGGCTCCCGCCGGTGCCGTCCCCGAGATGGCCCGCGACCGGGCTGGTCAGGGCCGCCTTGCGCCGGGACGTCGACACGCTCGCCGGTCTCGCGGGTCTCCTGCCCCGGGGCAGGGGAGACGCGGGCTGGCTCCGCGAACTCGGCGACGCGCTGGCGCCCGGCGGCTGGGTCCCGCATCCCGCGACCTGGCTGATGGCCGCGGACCTGACGGGGAAGCGGATCGCGCTCGGCTCCCCGGACGCGCCACCCGCCCGCCTCGGCGAGGCGATCGCCGCGTCCTGGGCGATCCCCGGCTGGTTTCCGCCGTCCGTTGTGGACGGACGACCGCTGCTCGACGGCGGGACGGTCTCCCCGACCTCGGCCGATCTCCTGCTCACCCGCGACGTCGGCGAGGTGGTGGTGATCGCGCCGATGAGCAGCGAAGGCGGGGCCCCGGCGCGCGGCCCGGCCCGGCTGGAACGCCTGCTGCGGGCGGCGATGACCAGGCGCGTCGACGACGAGGCGCGGCGGTTGCGGGCGGCCGGTGTCCGGGTGGTCCGGATCGAACCGGGTCCGGCCGATCTCGCCGCCATGGGCGCCAACTTCATGGACGGACGACGGCGGGAACACGTGCTCGCCACGGCGTTGCGGACGGCGCCCGGCCGGGTAGCCGACGCCTTCGAACGAGAGGGAGTGCGCGCATGACCAAGTACCCGGAACTCGACCCCGACGGCGCGCATGTCGCGATCACCGGCGCGGGACAGGGCATCGGCCGGGCGACCGCTGAACGGTTCGCCGCGCTCGGCGCGCGCGTGTCCATCGGCGATCTGGACCTCGAAGCCGCGAAGCGCACCGCCGCAGACATCGGCGGGACCGCGCATCACCTCGACGTCGCCGACCAGGCCTCGTTCGCCGCCTTCCTCGCCGAGGCCGAACAGGCGAACGGACCGCTCGCGGTCTTGGTCAACAACGCCGGGATCATGCCCAACGGCGGTTTCCTCGACCTCTCCGACGCGCTCAACCGGGCGACCATGGAGGTCAACGTCTTCGGCGTCGTCCACGGCATGCGGCTGGCCCTGCCCGGCATGCTGGAGCGCGGCCGCGGGCATATCGTCAACGTCGCGTCGCTGGCCGGGAAGTTCCCCGTGCCGGGGCTGGCGATCTACAACGCCAGCAAGTTCGCCGTCGTCGGGCTGACCGCGGCGACCCGGCTGGAATACGCGCCGCACGGGGTGAGCGTCTCCGCCGTCCTGCCTTCGGCCGTGGACACCGCGCTCGCCTCGGGGCTCGACATGCGGCCGATCCCGAAGGTGAAACCGGGCCGGATCGCCGACGCCGTCGTGGACTCCGTCCGCACCCGTGCCGCGGAGATCGCCGTGCCCGGCTACGTCGGCGCGCTCGCCGCCCTCGCGGCCGTGACCCCCGAACCGGCGCTCAACGCCTTCCGGCGGCTGGTGCGGGACGATCGCGCCCTGCGCCCCGATTCGCCCGAGCGGGACGGTTATCGCGCCCGCCTCCACCAGGACACCCAGCGGGAGGAAAACGCATGACCACGCAGTACGACGCCGTCGTCGTCGGGGCCGGTTTCGGCGGGATGGGCGCGGCGATCCAGCTCAACCGGCTCGGCTACGACAACCTGCTCATCCTCGAACGCGAGTCCGATCTGGGCGGTACCTGGCATGTGAACCGCTATCCCGGGCTGGCCGTCGACATCCCGTCGGCCACCTATTCGTACTCGTTCGAGCCGAACCCGCATTGGTCGCGGCTCTTCGCGCCGGGCGCGGAACTCAAGAAGTACGCCGAGCACGTCGCGGACAAGTACCGGCTGCGGCGCTACATGCGCTTCGGCTCGGTGGTCACCGGCGCGGTCTGGGACGAGGCGAACGCGCATTGGACGGTCTCGCTCGCCGAAGGTGAGCCTGTCACCGCGAAGTACCTCCTCACCGCCACGGGATTCCTTTCCCAGCCGAAGAAACCCGACATCGCCGGGATCGACACGTTCGGCGGCAAGGTCATCCACACCACCGCGTGGGACGACGACTACGACCTCGCGGGCAAACGGGTGGCGGTGATCGGCACCGGCGCGACCGCCGTCCAGCTGATCCCCGAGATCGCGAAGATCGCGCGGGACCTCACCGTGTACCAGCGGACCCCGATCTGGGTGAGCCCCAAACTCGACTTCCCGGTGCCCAAGGCGGTCCGGCGTGCCTTCGCCGCGGTGCCGCTCACCCAGCGGGCCGCCCGGCTGACCGGGACCGCGCTGCTGGAACTGATGATGGTCTCCGGCGTCCTGCACTACAAACAGCTGCCGGCGGCCAACCGGCTCGGCAAGCTGTGGTGCCTGGCGCATCTGCGCCGTCAGGTGCGGGATCCGGGACTGCGCGCGGAACTGACGCCGCGCTATTCGTTCGGCTGCAAGCGCCCGACGTTCTCCAACGAGTACTACCCGGCCTTCACCAAGGACCACGTGCACCTGGAGACGACGTCCATCGCGAAGATCGACGAGACCGGGATCGAGACCGCCGACGGACGGCGGCGGGACATCGACGTCCTGGTGCTGGCGACCGGATTCGACCTGTGGGAGGCGAACTTCCCGGCGGTCGAGATCATCGGCCGCGGCGGACGGGACCTCGGGAAATGGTGGCGGGAGAACCGGTTCCAGGCCTACGAGGGTGTCGCCGTGCCCAAGTTCCCCAACTTCATTTCGCTCAACAGCCCCTATTCCTACTCGGGACTGTCCTATTTCACCACCATCGAGACACAGATGCGCCATATGGACCGGCTTTTCGGCGCGATGCGGCGGCGCGGCGCGACCGAGTTCGAGGTCACGCAGGAGGCGAACGACGCGTTCCTCGACCGGATGACCGAGCGCCTCGGCGACTCGATCTTCACCCTCGGGAACTGCGCCCCGGCGAACAGCTACTACTTCAACCCGCACGGGGAGGCGACCCTGCTGCGGCCGTCGTCCACGCTGAACGCGATCAAGGACGCACAGAGCTTCCCGGTGGAGGACTACACCTTCGCTTAGTGGGCCGGGGGGCTGAAGGGGCCCTTCACCGCATGTCACGCGGTGAAGGGCGCTTTCCCCACATGTCACGCGGGGAAAGCGTCCTTCAGCCCCAGGTGTTTACTGCCGCCGAAGCCGCAGGGTGACGGCCGCGCCCGCCGCGGCGAGGAAGACCGCGCCGAGGGCGTACGGCCACCACGGCACGTCGGTGTCGCCCACCGGGGCGGACCCGTAACCGCCGGCGGCGCCGGTGCGGTCGTAGGTCGAACCGGGCAGCTTGTCGCCGTAACGGCTCTGCAGGGCCTCGCGGTAGGCGGCGAGCGTCATCGTCTCGCCGGTCTTCGCCACCGACGAGCCGTCGAGGACGGTCACGGTGTCCCCGTCGACCGCGTACCAGGCGCCGGCCTGCGGCTCGCTCAGGAGATAGCCCTTGCCGGCCCGCGCCGCGAGGCGCTTCTCGACGTCGCCCGAGGCGACGTTGTAGACCGACCAGCCCGAGCCCTCACGCTGGGACCACACGGTCGCCGCGTCGCCGTTGCCCAAGGTGGCGGGAGTGGCGACGTAGGCGAGTTCGGCGGGGACGGCCGACGTGCCGGCGATGAAGCCCGCGGTCGGCTGGTAGACGGCCACCGGTGTCCGCGGATCGGCTTTGGCGGTTCTGGCCGCGAGGGCCGTGTCCGCCTTGGCCCCTCCGGGGAACACCGCTTTGGCGAGCCGCTGGGTGGTCGCGTCACTGGTGACCACTGTGGACACCGCGGCGAGGTCGGCGGCGGTGGGCGCGCCGCTGGGGGCGTCGGCGGCGGAGGCCTGGCCGCCCAGTGCCAGTGACAGGCCGAGGGCGAGGATCGTGGCGCCGAGGAAGGTTCGCTTCATGGTTTCAGTCCTTGATCCCGTAGACGGTGTGGGTCCAGGTGAACGAGTTGTTGGACCGGTAGGCGTTGTAGCTCATCTGGTTGTAGCGGGGGCTCGATCCCCACGGGTCGCCGTAGTACACCGTCGTCGCACCGTTGGTGTTGTCGTAGCCGTAGAGCACATGCATGTGGCCGCCGCCGTTGCGCCAGCCGATCCGGGTGCCGATCGGCTGCCGCGCGTCGACCTGGCTCTTGATCGAGGCGAAACTCAGCGTCTGGCCCGACGAGCTGTAGGTGCCGACGTTGCTGAACCCGAGCCACCGGAACACGCGCTGCTGATCGCTCAGGTAGCCCTGGTTGTTCGCACAGTCCGAACCGGACTCGTTGTGCGCGACCTGGCAGAACTTCGTCTGGGAGATGCTGTGCCCCCACCAGGCGGCGATCGTGTTGCCGCTGGCGTCCCAGCACCAGTTGCTCTTCTCCTGCGCCTGCATCTTGATGGGGATCGTGGTGGCCGCCGTGATCGCGGGCGCCGCGGTGGCGGGCGCCTGCAGGGCGACCAGCGCGGCGACACCGGCGCAGGCCGTGGCCAGTCCGCGCCTGAATGAGGTCTTCACCGTCGGAACACTCCTAACTGGATGATCGAACGCGAAGCACGCGCGGGCGGCTACCCAAAGGGACAGGTGGGGACTTCGGCTACCCGAAGGGATGGCCGACCGGTGCGAGCAGGGGAGTTGCGCTGTGACGGAGTTACAGAGGGGCACTGCGAACAGACTGAGATTCACCCTCCGGTGGACTCCTGGCAAGGTTCGCGCCAATACCTAAGGGTCCGTATTGCCGACGCGGGGATCCGCGCCAGGCAGGTCGGCGTCGGCCGATCGAGTTAACGTCGTGACTCCGGTGGTGTGGACCAGCGGAAAGCCTGCCGCGCGTGGTCACTGTTCGTGTTCCCGCCTTTCGGCGGGTGTCCTATCGGTATGGTCCGAGCATGCCGACGATCGGTGCGGCACCGGTGTTCGTGGCCCGCGACACCGAATTGGCCGAACTGGTGCGCGTCGCCTCCAGCCCGCCGTCGGTCGCCGTCGTCGAGGGCGAACCGGGTGTGGGCCGGAGCCGTCTGCTCGAAGAACTGGCCACGCGTCCCGGGATAGTGTCGCGCGTGGTCTGGTCCGCCCGCTGCGGTTCGTTCGCGCGGCCGTGCCGGCTCGCGCCGTTGGTCGACGCGCTGCTCGGGAACAGCGCCGTGGCCGCCGCCCACGCGGCGGATTTCTCCCCGGTGACCGGTGTCCTGCGGCGGCTGATCCCCGAATGGTCGCCGTGGCTGCCGCCGTTCCCGGAGAACGCGGACGCCGACACTGTCCGGCAGCAGGAGTTCCGTGCCGTGCGCGAGGTACTGGCCGGCTGCGGTCCGGCGGTGCTGATGCTCGACGACGTCCACTCCGCCGACGACGACACCTGGGAGTTCCTGCGCGGCCTCGCGGCGTCACCGGCGGCGGCCTTGAGCGTGGTGGTCAGCGCGGTGGCGTGCGGCTCGCGGCGATTCCCGCCGCTGCGCGAAACCGCCGCGCATCTCTCGCTTCCCGCGTTCACCGCCGACCAGGTGCGGACCCTGCTCGACGCCTCTTTCGGCCGCTGCGCGCCGGATTTCGCCGAAGCGGCGCACCGGCGGACGTCCGGGATCGCCGTCGACCTGACGGCCTTGGTCCAGAGCGTCGGCGACACGGCCGAGGCACTTTCGGCGGACAGGCTGGCGTCGGCGACGGTGCCGCCGATCGTGCGGAGCCGGGTCGCCGGGCTGATGACGGCGATCGGGCCGTCCGCCCGGGACGTCGTCCGCGCGGCCGCGGTGCTGGGATCCCCCGCCGGGGAACCGGATCTGGGCACGGTGGCGTCGTTGTCCGGCGAGATCTCCGGCGCGGTCACCGAGGCCGTGGAAGCGGGCCTGCTGCGGGATCTCGGCCGCGGCCGGTACGTCTCGGGAAGCCCGCTGATCGCCGAAGCGGTCTACGCGTTGCTGCCCGGTCCTCAGCGGTGCGCCATGCACGGCCGCGCGGCGGCCCGGCTCGCTTCCGGCGCCGAACCTTTCGCGTCGCTCATCGCCCGCCACGCGCGGCTGGCCGGTGATCTCGCCGCGTGGACACAGTGGACCGGCGTCGCGGTGGACAACGCCATCGAGGACGGCCGGACCGAAGAAGCGAGCCGTCTGCTCGAAGCGGCTTTGCGGGACGCGGACCTGCCGCGGACCGCGCGCGAGTCGTTCGCCGTCCGGCTCGGCAGGGAGCTGCCGCGCAGCATCGCCCACGCCGGAACGGTCCGGCTCCTGCGGGAGATCCTGCGCGAATGGCCGCTGAGCAAGGCCGCGCGGGGCGAGATCCGGGTCCATCTCGGCCAGGTGCTGATCAACCAGGTGGGCAAGGTCGAAGCGGGCAGGCTCGAGATCGAACTGGGCGCGGCCGACCTCGGCAGGCGGCAGGCCCTGCTCGCCAGGGGACTGGTCACCTTGGCGCTGCCGCATATCGGGACGGTCCCGGTCGAGGAGAACTTCCGCTGGCTCGACGAGGCCGAACAGGTGAGCAAGGGGGAGCACGACGCCGGGCTGCTCGCCGCGATCACCGCCAACCGGCTTTCGGCGCGGATGCAGATCGCCGATCCCGAGGCCTGGCAGGAGATCGCGGATCTCCCGAGGGCGCCGGAATCGGCCGAGGTCTGCCGTCAGGTGGCCCGCACCTACATCAACCTGGCCGACGCGGTCGCGTGGAACGGGCACTATCCGGTCGCGCGGGCCTACCTCTCGACCGCGCGGCGGCTGATCCGCGACGACCACCAGCCCTATCTCGACGCGCTGGCCGACGGCACGGAACTGCGCCTGGACCTCGCGATGGGCGAGTGGGCGAGCGTCGCCGAGAAGGCGCGGGCGATGCTGACCCGCGTCGACAAGGACAGTTCGCTCGCCGCCGAGCCGCTGCTCGTGCTCGGCTGGTACGAGTACGGCCAACATCGGCCGACGGCGGCACTGCGCAGTTTCGACGCGGCCTTCGCACTGTCCGCGGGAAGTGTCCCGGTGCAGGCTTCGGCGTACGCGGGCCGCGTCGCGGTCCATCAGGCGGGCAAGGACCTGCAAGCCGCCCGGCGGCTGGCCGAGTTCGGCCTGGAGACCGTGCGCCGCAAGAACAACTGGGTCTGGGCGGCCGAACTGATGCCGTTCGCCGTGCGCACCATGCTCGGGCTGGGACAGCACGTCGAGGCGCGAGAACTGCTCGCCGAGTACCGGCAGGGGATCGACGGCAAGGACGCGCCGGTCGCCAACGCGTCGGCGCTGCTGTGCCGGGGGATGCTCACCCAGGCGCGCGGCGAAACGCTCGCCGCCGGTGATCTGCTGCTCGGTGCCGCCCAGGCCTACAGTGCCTTGCCGTTCCCGTATTTCGCCGCCTACGCAGACGAACTCGCCGCCGGATGCTTTTCCGAAGCCGGGGAGCGGGCCCGGGCCGTCGCCTCCTTCACCACCGCGGAGACGGTATACGCGAGCCTCGGGGCCGCCGTGGACGCGCTCCGCTGCCGCCGGTCTCTGCGACAGTGCGATCCGGAGATGCCCCGGCGAGGTCGCAAGGGGTACGGGGAAGCGTTGTCGCCGAGGGAACTCGAAGTCGCCCGGCTCGCCGCCCAGAACCTGACCAACCGGGAGATCGGCGAACGGCTGTTCCTCTCGCCGCGGACGGTCGAGATCCACGTCGGACGGGCGCTGCGCAAATTGGGACTGCCGTCGCGCACCGTCCTGACCGAGGACCTGCTCCGCGACGCGACCGGTGAGGGTTCCAAAACCGCCTGACCTCATTCCCTAGGGGTCCTTATTCGGCGATTCGATGCGTACTTCGCGGAGAAACCGCAGGTGAGAGGCCCTTTCTTTAAATAGTGGAGCGAGCGCCGCGCTCCACTATTGTTCCGTTTCCGCCGCCGATCGACAGTTGTCGGGCAGTCGCGATTTCCCTGAAAGGAATCACCGTGAGCAGAAAACGGATCTTCGGCGTGGTCGCCCTGACCATGGCCGCGCTGGCGCCGGCGGCGGGTATCGCCGGTGCGGCACCGGACGACACCCCACGCGCCATCGCCCCGACCGACGCCGCGCCCCTGCCGACGGGCGGCGTCCACGGCCAGAGCATCGGGGGCTCGCCGTCGTCGGTCAAGGACTACCCGTACGTCATCGCCGCCCTGCGGGAAGGCGGTTCGCGGCCGAAGGGACAGAGCTGTTCCGGTTCCGTCATCGCGCCGCGCAAGGTCATGGTCGCGGCCCACTGCAAGGAACTGGCCGGCGAGAAGAGCGTCCTTTATGGACTCGACGACCTCAAGAGCACCGGCGGCACTCAGCTGAAGGCCGTCGACTACAAGATCCATCCCAGGTTCACCCAGCCCTGGAACGGGTACGACGTCGCGGTGATCACCGTCGACGGTGACATCCCGGTCCCGCCCGGCGGCTACGCGAAGGTGGCGACCTCCGCCGACACCGGACTGGAGACGCCCGGCAAGGACGGGTTCAGCCTCGGCTACGGCAAGAAGGACATCAACGACTCCACCCAGGACGTCACGCTGCACAAGCTCACCCTTCCGATCGTCGACGCGGGCCAGTGCACCGGCGTGGAGAACGGTGTCGACCCGAAGACGATGATCTGCGCCGGGTACTCCGACGGCCGCAAGACCGTCCTGCCCGGTGACAGCGGCGGCCCGTTCGTCGTCGGCGGGAAGGTCGTCGGGATCACCTCCTGGAGCCGCAGCGACTTCCGCTGGTACAGCGTCTACAGCAGGCTCAACAACGACATGGGGGACTGGGTCGCCGAGCAGATCGGCGGCGAGCAGCCGGGTGACGCCCTCACCCTCGCCGCTTCGCCTTCGTCGGTGAAGGTCCTGCCCGGGAAATACGTGTCGGCGAGTGTCACCAGCAAACCGGGCAAGAACGGCGCCGAGAACGTCACGTTGTCGGCGTCGGGACTGCCCGAGGGGGCCAAGGCCACGTTCCAGCCCGCCACGATCAAGGCGGGCGAAGTGGCGAAGCTGACCATCGAGACCGCCGCTGGAACGCCGGAAAAGGCTTATCAGGTCACGATTTCCGGGAAGGGCACGACCGAGACGGCCACCGCCGGGCTCACGCTCACCGTCGGGGCGGGTGAACCTCCCGCCGGTGATCTGAAGGTGACCGTGAACCCGTCGTCCGGCTCCGGCCGCGCGGGCTCGCTGGTGAGCGCCACCGTCACCGCGACCGGCGGCAGCGGCACGATCACGTTGTCCGCCAGTGGTTCCGGGCTTCCGATCAACCCGATGTTCTCGCCGCAGAACGTGTCCAGCGGCGGCAGTTCGACCATGCAGGTCTTCGCACCGTTCAAGGCGGGCACGTACCCGGTCACGGTGACGGCCAAGGACGGCACCGGCAAGACCGCGACCACCACGTACACCCTCACCGTCCAGTGATCTTCGCCGAAACAGAGGTGACCATCCATGCGTGACAAGACGAAATCCTTGCTGGCACTCGGTTTGTCGATCCCGCTGCTCACGCTCGGCGCCGCGACGGCCGTCGCCGCCGAAGGCACGGTGATCCCCGCCAAAGAACACTACGGCGATCAGTACATCGTCGTCCTCCACGACGTCGCCGCGGCCGGGCAGACGGCGTCGGCCGAGCTGGCCGGCCGGTACGGCGGCGAGGTCCGCTCGGTCTGGACGGCGGCCCTCCGCGGGTTCTCGGCCAAGGCCATGACCCCGGCCGAAGCGCGGAAGCTGGCCGCGGACCCGTCGGTCAAGGCGGTCTACGAGGACGGCACCGCACGCGGTACCGGCACCCAGCAGAACCCGACCTGGGGATTGGACCGGGTCGACCAGAAGAACCTCCCGCTCGACAAGGCCTACACCTATCCCAACGACGGTGCCGGTGTCACCGCTTACGACCTCGACAGTGGCATCAACCCGTCGAACCCGGAGTACGAGGGCCGCGCCAGTCTCGGCAAAGACTTCTTCGGCGGTGACGGCAAGGACTGCAACGGGCACGGCAGTCACACGGCGGGCACGATCGGCAGCAAGACCTACGGCGTCGCGAAGAAGGTCAAGATCGTCGGGCTGAAGGTCCTGGGCTGCGACAACACCGGTCCGGACTCGGGCATCATCGACGCGGTCGACTGGGTGACGGCCAACGCGCAGAAGCCCGCGGTGGCGAACATGAGCCTGACCATGGACGCTCCCGGCGTCGGTGACGACGCGCTCAAGCGGTCCATCGCCTCGGGCGTCGTCTACGGCGTCGCGGCGGGCAACGCCTCCACGGACGCCTGCAACACCAGCCCGGCCCGCGTGCCCGAGGCGATCACCGTCAACGCGTCGGATTCCGGTGACAACCGGTCGTCGTTCTCGAACTACGGCAGTTGCACCGACATCTTCGCGCCAGGATCGAACATCACGTCGCTGAGCCCGAACAACGGCGGTACGGCGATGATGAACGGGACCTCGATGGCGACACCGCACGTCGTCGGCGCGGCCGCGCTCTACCTGTCGGCCAACCCGGGAGCCACTCCGAAGCAGGTCCAGGACGCGCTGGCGAACGGTGCGACCGCGGGCGTCATCAAGAACGCGGGCAGCGGTTCGCCGAACAAACTGCTGAACGTGTCGTTCATCGGCAGCGGCGGCCCCGGCCCGAAGTGCGGGGCCAAGTCGAACACCACGCCGGTGTCCATTCCGGACGCCGGGGCGGCGGTGACCAGTTCGGTGACCCAGGAAGGCTGTGACGGCAAGGCTTCCGCGTCGCTGCCGGTCAAGGTGGACGTCTCGCACACCTACACCGCCGACCTCGTCCTCGACCTGATCGGGCCGAGCGGCAAGGCCTACCGGCTCAAGGGTTCCGGCGGTGTCGGCTCGGCCGACGGCGTGCACCAGACGTTCACGGTCGACGCCTCGGGTGAAGCGGCCAACGGCACCTGGAAGCTGAGCGCGCAGGACGTCTACAAGTTCGACACCGGAAGCATCGACGGGTTCACCGTCACGTTCTGAGCCCACTGAGACTCGCCGGCAGGGCGGGGAGGGAAACCACCGGCGGGGCCACTCACGGCCCCGCCGGTGTCTTCGTGTACCCGGGAGAACGCATTCAGAGGACTAAACGCGGAGCGGTCGAACCGACACTTGACATCGAGGTAAGCCCACCCTTAGTTTCCCCCTATAACTTTCCACGGGTGAAGGGGTGAGATGCCGAACATCGGGGGCCGTCCGGCCACGATCGCGAGGGACGACATCCTTCGGGCCGGTCGCGAGCTCGGGATGCGGCGGCTCAGCGTGAAGGCGGTCGCGGCCCGGCTGGGGGTGACCGCGACCGCCCTTTACCGGCACGTCGAGTCCCGTTGGGGGCTCGAGCGACTGGTCGGCGAGAGCATCCTGGCCGAGCTGCGGCTCCGCGACGATCCCGGTCACGACCTCGAACGGCATCTGCTGTCCTTCGCCCTGCAGATGCGGGGCTTCATGCTGGAGCATCCGGGCCTGGTCACCTACCTGCAGCTGCTGTTCCCGCGGGGTGACGGCGGGCAGCGGCTGCTGAACACCGAGGTCGACGCGCTCGTCCGCCGGGGTTACGAGCCCGGCGCGGCGATCGTGCTCAGCGGCGCCGTCGCGTCGCTGACCATCGCGATGACCGCGTCCGAAGAGAACAGCATGGCGGCCGAGGAGGCCGACGGCGCCGGGCTGGACCGGGAACGGCAGGCGGTCCGTGACCGGCTGGCCGGTGACGATCGCCTCGCCGGGCCCTCCGCCGCGTTGCCTCAGGTGCCGCGGCCCGAGTACGTACGGCTGCTGCTGACCGCGTCGATCCGCGGGTTGATCGGGTCCTGCCCGCCGGGCAGGCCGATCGCCGGGATGGTGGCCGATCTGGCGGCCACGGGGAAGGGGCTGTGATGGCACGCGGATTCCAAGGCGCGGTGATGCGGGGTTTCGGGGCACGAGACCACGAAGCGACCGTCGTCGAAACTCAAGAGATAGTCCCGAAGTTCGTGCGGATCCGGTTCGTCTCGCCGACGCTGTTCGAGGACGTCGTCGCGGAGCCGACGGCCTGGCTCCGGTTCTGGTTCCCGGACCCGGAAGGCGGCGCGACCGAGTTCCAGCGCGCTTACACGCTCACCGAAGCCGATCCGGAGGCGGGCACGTTCGCGATCGACGTCGTCCTGCACGAGCCCGCCGGTCCCGCGTCGCGCTGGCTGGGACAGGCGCGGCCCGGCTCGACGGTTCCGGTGATGTCGCTGGGTTCGTCGTCCTTCTCGGTCCCCGCCGAACCGCCCGCCGGCTACCTGCTGATCGGCGACTCCGCCTCGATCCCCGCGATCAACGCGATCCTCGACGTGGTCCCCGCCGACCTCCCCGTCGAGCTCTACCTCGAAGAGCACGACGAGACCGACAGGCTGATCCCGCTGGGCGACCACGCGCGGCTGACCGTGCGCTGGGTGCCGCGCCTGGACGCGACTTCGCTGGCCGCGGCGATCGAGACCCGCGACTGGTCTGACTGGCAGGCGTGGATCGCGACGGAAGCCGGTTCGTTCAAACATCTCAGGACCCGTCTGCGGGAGACGTTCGGCTTCCCCAAGTCCGAGGTGCACGGCCGCGCGTACTGGTACTACGGCCGGGCCATGGGTGCTTTCCGCGGGACGAAGGAAGAACCGGCGCCCGAAGCCCCGAAGCCGGTCGAGGAAGCGCCCAAGGGGGCATGGCGGGCGCAGGCCGCCGGACGGCTGCTCGCGCCGGTGCGGCGGACGCTGCTCTTAGCCGGGATCCTGCAGGCCGTCGTGACGCTGATCGGTCTCGCCCCGTTCGTGCTGCTGGTGGAGCTGGTCCGGCGGCTGATCGACGGCGGTGGGTCGCTGTGGGCGCTCGGCGTCTCGGCGCTGGTGCTGCTCGGCGTGGGCACCCTCCTCGAATCCGCGGTCGTGCTCTGGCTGCACGCGGCCGACGCGCGGTTCGCCCGCGACCTGCGGCAGCGGCTGCTGGGCAAACTCGCGAGGCTCCCGCTGGGCTGGTTCACCGCCCGCGGTTCGGGCACGGTCGCGAAACTCGTGCAGGGTGACACACTCTCGCTCCACTATCTGGTCACGCACGCCGTTCCCGACGCGGTGGCGGCGGTCGTCGCGCCGGTCGCGGTGCTGGCCTACCTGTTCGCGGTGGACTGGCGGCTCGCCCTCGTCCTGCTCGTCCCGATCCTGGTCTACCTCGTCACCACGTCGATCATGGTCGTCCAATCGGGACCCAAGACCGGCCAGGCGATGCGCTGGGCGGAACGGATGGCCGGGGAGGCCGGCGCGTACCTGGAGGGCCAGCCGGTGATCCGGGTGTTCGGCGGGGCCGCGGCGTCGTCGTTCCGGCGGCGGCTCGACGAGTACGTCGGCTTCCTCGGTGACTGGCAGCGTCCGTTCACCGGCAAGAAGACCATGCTCGACTTCGCCACCCGGCCCGCGACGTTCCTGCTCCTGATCACCGGTGCCGGCACGCTGATGGTGGTCGGCGGCGGCACGGAGCCGGTGACGCTGATCCCGTTCCTCTTGCTGGGCACCACGTTCGGCGCCCGGCTGCTGGGAATCGGCTACGGCCTCGGCGGCGTCCGTGAAGGGATGCTCGCCGCCCGGAGGATCCAGGTCGTCCTCGACGAACCCGAACTGTCCACAGTGGAGCTTGAAACCAGAGACGGCGCCGAGCCGGGCGCGGTGGATCTGGATCGGGTGGGTTTCGCTTACCGCAGCGGGGTTCCCGTGCTGGAAGACGTCTCCCTGACCTTGCGGCCGGGGACGGTGACCGCGCTGGTCGGCCCCTCGGGAGCGGGGAAGTCCACGCTCGCGGCCTTGGTCGCGCGGTTCCACGACGTGACCGAGGGAGCGATCCGGGTCGGCGGTAGGGACGTCCGTTCCTTCGCGGCCGACGAACTCTACGGCCAGGTGGGCTTCGTGCTGCAGGACCCGCAACTCGTCCAGGGGACCGTGCGCGAGAACATCGCCCTCGCCGTCCCCGGCGCCACCGAAGACCAGATCGTCGCCGCGGCCCGTGACGCGCAGATCCACGAGAGGATCCTGCGGTTGCCCCAGGGCTACGACACCGTCCTCGACGCCGGTTGCCGGCTGTCCGGCGGGGAACGCCAGCGGGTGGCCATCGCCCGCGCGATCCTCGCCGACGCCCCGGTCCTCGTCCTCGACGAGGCGACCGCCTTCGCCGATCCCGAGTCGGAGTACCTCGTGCAGCAAGCACTCGACCGGCTCACCGCGGGCCGGACCGTCCTGGTCATCGCCCATCGTCTGCACACCGTCACCGGCGCCGACCGGATCGTGGTCCTCGACCGCGGGCGGATCGCCGAAAGCGGGACCCACGAAGAACTTCTGGCGTCCGACGGCCGCTACACCCGCCTGTGGAAAGCCGGAGCCGGTGCGGAGGTGACCGCGTGATCCGCACGCTGCTGAGCCTGATCCCCGGGGCGAAACGCCGGGCGTTCCGGCGTTACGTCGTCCTCGCCGTGCTTTCGGTGCTGCTGCGCGCCACCGGCGTCGTCCTGCTGGTGCCGCTGGTGGGTGCCCTGTTCGGCACCGAACCCGCGGACACGCTGCCCTGGCTGGGCGCCCTCGCCGCCGTCACCGCGGCGGGCTGGGCCGTCGACGCGGTCGTGGGACGGCTCGGGTTCGAACTCGGCTTCGGGGTGCTGGACCACGCCCAGCACGACGTCGCCGAGCAGCTGACGCGCGTCCGGCTGTCCTGGTTGGACAGTGAGCACACCCAGACCGCGCGCCAGGCCATCGCCGCGACCGGGCCGGATCTCGTCGGCCTGGTCGGCTACCTGCTCACCCCGCTCATCGGCGCGGTCCTGCTGCCGGTCGCGATCGCGCTGGCCCTGCTGCCGATCGCCTGGCCGCTCGGGCTCGCCGCGCTGGCCGGGGTCCCCGTACTGCTCGGCGCCCTGTGGGCGACCGGGCGGATCACCCGGCGCGCGGACCGCGCGGCCGGTGAAGCGAACACCACGCTGACCGAGCGGATCGTCGAGTTCGCCCGCACCCAGCAGACCTTGCGCGCCGCCCGCCGGGTGGAACCCGCGCGCAGTCACGCCGGTGCCGCGCTCGCCGCGCACCACGGCGCGACCGTCCGGTTGCTGCGCCTCCAGATCCCGGGTCAGGTGCTGTTCGGCGTCGCCGGTCAGCTCGCGCTGGTCCTGCTCGCCGGGACGACCGTTTTCCTCGCCACGCGAGGAAGCCTGAGCGTGCCCGAAGCGATCGCGCTGATCGTCGTGATCGCCCGGTACCTGGAACCGTTCGGCGCGCTGGGCGATCTCGCGCCCGGCATCGAGACCGCCACCACGACGCTGGGCCGCATCCGCACCGTGCTCACCGCGCCCGCGGCCCCGGCGGGCGAGGCCGCCTCGCCGGGCGCGCAGGCGCCGCTGATCCGGTTCGAGGACGTCGGTTTCCGGTATTCGCCCGGCACCGAAACCGTGCTGGAGAACTTCTCCCTCACCCTGGACCCGGGGACGACGACCGCGATCGTGGGGCCGTCCGGCTCCGGCAAGAGCACGGTCCTCGCGTTGCTCGCCGGGCTGTACCAGCCCACCAGCGGGCGCGTGCTCGCCGACGGGACGGATCTCGCGGAGCTGTCCGCGACCGGCCGCCGCGAGCTCGTCACCGTCGTGTTCCAGCAGCCTTACCTGTTCGAGGGTTCGGTGCGGGACAACATCCTCGCCGGGGATCCCTCGACGAGCGAGGAGAGGATCGCCGAGGTCGTCAAGCTCGCCAGGATCGGCGAACTGCTGGAGCACACGGCCGTCGGCGAGGCGGGCGGCGCGCTTTCCGGTGGTGAACGGCAACGCGTGTCGATCGCCCGCGCGTTGCTCAAACCGGCGCCGGTGCTACTGGTCGACGAGGCCACCAGCGCGCTGGACACCGAGAACGAGGACGCGGTCGTCCGGTCCCTCAGCGCCGATCCCGTGTCGCGGACGCGGGTGATCGTCACCCACCGGATCGCCGGGATCCGGCACGCCGACCGGGTCCTCTTCCTGGAGGACGGGCGGATCGCCGAGGACGGCGGCGTCGAAGAACTCCTTGCGCGGCAGGGACGTTTCGCCGAGTTCTGGCGGCGGCAGATCGACGCCACCGGATGGAGGATCGGCGCGAGATGACCCATACGCAGGGGGAGCCGGAGTGGGTCGTCACCCGCGACGGCAGACGGCTCCACGCGGTGGTGCTCCCGGGGCCCGAAGGTTTCACCGGGCCCACGGTGGTGTTCGAAGCCGGGGCCGCCGCCACCCGGTCGTCCTGGGCGGCGGTCCAGCCGGAGGTCTCCTGGCACGCCCGCGCGATCGCCTACGACCGGTCCGGGCTCGGCCGCAGCGCCCCGGATCCCGGCGGCCGGACGCTGCACCGGATGGCCGACGACCTCAACGACGTCCTCGACCATTTCGGTCCGGGGCCGTACGTCCTCGCCGGGCACAGCGCCGGCGGGCCGATCGTGCGCCAGGCCGCCGCCCGCCGCCCCGAGCGGATCGCCGGGCTGGTCCTGGTCGACCCGACCGACGAGGCGGCGGACGTGCTCTTCGGCCGGGCCTTCCGGACCGGTGAACGCGTCATGCTCACGGTCGGCGCCGTGCTCGCGCGACTCGGCCTGCTCAAGCTCCTCTTCCGAGGCCTGCTCAGGGACATCCCGGACGACGTCCGCCGCGACCTCGAACGGGAGGCGTTCACCGTCGGGACGATGCGGACCCACCGGGAGCAGGCCCGCACCTTCCTCGACGAGCTGGCCGGCTGGCGGCGCGATCCGCCGGTGCTCGGGGACATCCCGGTCACCGTGGTGTCCGGCGGCCGTGGCGGAGGCGGGATGTCCGCCGGGATGCGGGCGCGGGCGAACGCGTCCCACGCCCACCGGGTCGCGCTTTCGCCCGGCGGCAGGCACGTGATCGCGGAGCGGTCCGGGCACTACGTCCCGAAGACTGAGCCCGAGGTGATCGCCCGCGAGATCGTCAGGATGACGTGAGAGAAGGTCAACCGCGATGGGGAACCACGTGGTTATCGGGGCCGACGGTGCTGTCCACCTTGGCACGCTGCGCCGGGACCACGTCGGAGATCGGCGTGCCGTGGCTGTGCTTTCCTGCCTCGGTCGTGGTCATGATCCGGTCGATGGAGGCGAGGCCGATCGCGGAAAGCACGAAGAGGGCGTGCAGGATCGCTTGCCACATCACGGCTTGCGTGTCGATCTGGCCCGTCCCCGGGATCCGGGCGGGCTGGATGAAGGTGCGCAGGAGGTGCACCGAGGAGATGCCGATGATCGCGGTGGCCAGTTTGGTCTTGAGCACGTTGGCGTTGACGTGCGACAGCCATTCCGGCTCGTCCGGGTGGCCGCGCAGCCGGATACGGGAAACGAACGTCTCGTAGCCGCCGATGATCACCATGATCAGCAGGTTCGAAATCATCACGATGTCCACTAGCTGCAGTACCGCGAGCATCACGTCGCCCTCGGTGAACGGCGCGCCCGAGTTCGCGCCGCCGTCGGCGATCCCGGTGACCACCTGCGCGATCAGGTGCCCGATTTCGACCAGGAACCGCCAGACGTACACCAGCTGCGCGACGATCAGGCCCAGGTAGAGCGGAACTTGCAGCCAGCGGCTGAAGAACAGCAGCTTCCCGACCCCGGCGGGGCCGCGGGAAACGGTCGACGAGTGGGGACTGGGTGTCGGCATGCGGAAAAAGGCCTCTCAGTCGGAGCGCGGGGTGTGGCAAGCGGAGTGGTGGCCCCCGGCGCGCAGCGTCAGCGCGGAAGCATCCCCCGATTCTTGATCAACTTCTTACTGGTGATCACTCCGCCGCGCGAGTCGGGCCGGTCCGGTTCCGTCGAAGGAGGTACTGGTCCGTTGTCGACAGGGCCAGCCGGAGTTCCTCGTAGGTCGGCGCCAGTGTCCGGAGCGTTCCGGCGGCGCGCTCGTCGTCCTCGACGACGAGGTCGTACTGCAGCGAACCGACCAGCCGCGCCTGCCTGGTGGCGACGTCGGCCGCCTCGTCGTGGCCTGCCCGGCGCAGGCACACGGCCGCGTCGGCCAGCCTCCGGGCGCCGACGCGGATCCCGAAATGGATGAGCAGTCCGCGCAGGTCCGGATCACAGTCGTCCTCGATTCGCTTGGCCAGCGCGAGGGCCGCGTCGCCGTTGCCGAGGCTGCCGGGCGGGAGTCCCGCGGCGGCCTCCCCGCTCAGCCGCCTGATCGCGCGGGGGAGCGCCGCGTCGATCGCGGCTTCGGCGGTGACGACGGTGTGGCGGACGAAGTTCGTGCGCATGGTGTGCGGCTTGCCATAGGCGACCGTCTCGGCACGCCAGGCGGCGGCGAAATCCCTTCGCGGGATCCGCGCGTACGGGTAGCCCTGCGGGTCGTGGGTGAGGACCGACTCGTTGTCGGCGGCGAGCGCGACGAGGAAGTGATCGGCACCGATCGGGCCGGTCATCCCCGGCTGGTGACGCAGATGCCCCATCTCGACCGGGCCGATCAGGACCGGGCCGTCGGCCAGGTTTTCGGCGAGCCGGGCGAACGCGGTGTCCGGATCCGGTTCGCTCGCGGTTTCGGCCGTCCAGCCGAGGACGTCGAGCGCCTCGTCGATGCCGAGGTCGGGATCCCAGCCGAAAGCGTCGAAGAACGGCAGTGAACCGCCGACCAGTTGCATGCCGAAAGGACTGCCGGTGACGGTTTCGAGCACGTCGGTCGGTGGTCCCCCGGAACCGAGCATCATCGCGAGGGAATTCGCGTAGCAATAGGGACCGGAACCACGGTAAGGAATGTCGATCACGCGTTCGACGATGGCAGTTTTCGCGCCGAAACGCCACACCCCGGTTTTCCGTCCGTTGTGGACGATGCATCACCCGTCCGGGGGTTTTGGGGCCACTCAACGGGTTCTATCCAGGGGACACCGTCGGTCCCGGTTGCCGTAGACGATCTTGCCGACCCAGGATGACCGTCTATCGGACTCGCTGTCCCCGCCGTCCTGACCTGGGCCGACGGGAGCGAGGGGTGAGGCGGAGGCGGCATGGCGGAACGTCGTGGGCGGAATCGGTGGCGCCGGGGCCTGGCGCTGCTCACGGTGATCGTCGTGGCGCTGCTGATGGGCGCCCCGCTGCCCGCGAGCGCCCAGACGCAGCCGCGCGGGGCAGGCACCGAACGGCCGATCGGGCCGGAGCCGGTGTACTCCGGGCTGGCGCACGGCGGCATCACGATGGCCGCGAACTCGGTCGTGCAGTGTGGCGTCGGCGTGGTCTGCAACGAGTCCGCGAGCAACGCGAGCCCGGTGTCGTGGATCAAGACCGATCCGGCCGCGCCCGGGAACACCGCCTCCGCGGCGAATCTGAACGTCCCGGCCGGCGCGAAGGTGCTCAACGCCCGGTTGTACTGGCAGTTCAACCCGGTCGCCTCCAGCGGGACCTCCGGTGACGGCTCCCGGGGCAACCAGGTCTCGATGAAGACCCCGGGCTCCGGCGCCTACCAGCGGATCACCGCCGAGACCTACGACTGGTTCCCGGCGACCACCACGGGCGGCTTCCCGACCCTGTACGCCTACGGCGGCGCGGCCGACGTCACGAATCTCGTCACGAACGCCGGGACCGGGCAGTACACGGTCGCCGACATCCAGGCCTGCCAGGGCCAGTCGATCAGCGGGACCAACCTGGGCTGCTGGGGCGGCTGGTCGCTGGTCGTGGCCTACGAGCTGCCCAGCGAACCGCTGCGCTACCTCCAGGTATGGGACGGCTTGCAGCGGGTCGCCGGTGGCAGCACGCCCAGCTCGGCGACCATCGCGCTGAGTGGCATCAAGGCCCCGACCTCGCGCCAGCCGAACGTCGAACTCGGCATCGTCGCGGGTGACGGTGACGCGCCGATCACCGGTGACTACCTCCAGGTCGGCCCGAACGCGTCCAGCCTCCAGACCATCTCGATGCCTTCGCCCGCCGGAGTGTCGACCGACAACGCCTTCAGCAGCCGGATCGACCGGGTCGCGACCAACGGCTCGGGAACGAACGTCACCACCCGCAACCCCAATCCGGTGAACAACGTCGGCTACGACTCCCGCAGCATCGACATCACCGGCAAGGTCCCGGCCGGGACCACCGCGCTCCAGGTGAAGATCGGGACCGTCGGCGACGCGCTGTACCCGCAGACGATCTGGCTGGTCACCGACGCGCTCGAACCCGACCTGCAGATCACCAAGGCCAACGACCCCGTCGGCAACACGAACGACGCTCCGCCGGGTTACGTCACCAAGGGCGGCGACGTCACCTACACCTTCGACGTCGCCAACAAACACGCCGACGGCACCACCACCGACCTCGACACCGCCACGAACGTGGTGGTCACCGACACCCTCCCGGACGGCGTCACGTTCGTGGCCGGGTCCAATCCGGACTGTTCGGCGGCCGGGCAGGTGGTGACCTGCAGACTGCGGAATCTGGCGCCGGGGCAGTCGCAGAAGGTCGCCTTCAAGGTCAAGGTCGGCGCCTCGGTGCCGGACGGCACCAAACTCGACAACACCGGCAAGCTGACCTTCCGCGGCGAGGACACCGGCCGCCCGCAGGACCGCACCTCGAACACGGTGCGGAACACGGTCGCGTCGCCCGGGTATCAGCTGACCAAGACGGTCGACCTCGCCGAGGCGATCCCGGGGGACACCCTGACCTACCAGGTGACCCTGCGGAACACCGGCGTGATCCCGGTACCCGCGCTCACGGTGCGCGACACGCTGCCGCCGGGCACGACCCACGTGTCGTCCAGTCCCTCGAAGGGCACGGCGTCCGGTACCGGGCCGATCGACTGGGCCGTCACCGGTCTCGCCGTCGGGGAGACGGCCACGCTGACCGTGCGCGTGAAGGTCGAAGAAGCCGCCATCGGTAAGGAACTGGTGAACCGCGCGACCGTCCCGACCGGGCCGCCGCCGGTCGTCCCGCCCGACAACCGCTGCCCGGACGACCCCGCCGCCGCGTGCGCGAAGACCAAGGTGCCCGCGCCGTCGTACACGGTGACGAAGACCGCGGACAAGCAATCCGCCAACCCCGGCGACACCGTGCGGTACACGGTCAAGGTCGCCAACACCGGGAAGGTGACCGCGGCGGATCTCAAGGTCGTCGACGATCTGACCGGGGTGCTCGACGACGCGGTCTACCAGAACGACGCCACCGCGTCGCCTGGTTCGGTGTCCTACGCGGCGCCGAAGCTGACGTGGACCGGCACGCTCGCGGCGGGGAAGACCGCGGAGTTCACCTACACCGTCAAGGTGAAGAACCCGAACACCGGCGACAACCGGCTCAAGAACGTGGTGACGTCGGAGACCCCGGGCGGGAACTGTCCGCCCGGATCCACCGACCCGAAGTGCGGTACGACGACGCCGGTTTCCGGTCTGCTGATCGAAAAGACCGTGGACAAGCAGTCGGCGAACCCGGGCGACGTCGTGAAGTACACCGTCACGGTCAAGAACACCGGTCAGACGAAGCAGACCGGAGCGACGTTCACCGATGATCTGACGCAGGTCCTCGACGACGCGGACTACCGGAACGACGGCGCCGCGACCATCGGCGCGGTTTCCTTCGCTTCACCGAAGCTGACCTGGACGGGCGACCTCGGAGTCGGCGAGACGTCCACGGTGACCTACACGGTCAAGGTCAAGAATCCGAACACGGGCGACAACAAGCTCAAGAACACGGTGTCGTCGGAGACTCCGGGTGGGAACTGTCCGCCGGGTTCGACGGATCCGAAGTGCGGTACGACGACGCCGGTCTCGAGCTACAAGATCGAGAAGTCGGTCGACAAACAGTCGGCCAATCCCGGTGACGTCGTGAAGTACACGGTGACCGTCACGAACACTGGTCAGACGAAGCTGACCGGTGCGACGTTCACGGATGATCTGACGCGGGTTCTGGATGACGCGGACTATCAGAACGATGGTGCGGCGACGGTCGGTGCGGTGTCGTTCGCGTCGCCGAAGTTGACGTGGACCGGCGATCTTGAGATCGGTGCCACCTCCACGGTGACCTACACGGTGAAGGTCAAGAACCCCAATCCTGGCGACAAGACGATGTCCAATGTGGTCACTTCGGAGACGCCGGGCGGGAACTGTCCGCCGGGTTCGACGGACCCCAAATGCGGGACCACCACGCCGGTTTCGGGCCTGACGTTCGAGAAGTCGGTCGACAAGCAGTCCGCCAACCCGGGCGACGTCGTGAAGTACACCGTCACGGTCACGAACACTGGTCAGACGAAGCTGACCGGTGCGACGTTCACCGATGATCTGACGCGGGTTCTCGACGACGCGGATTATCAGAACGATGGCGCGGCGACGGTCGGTGCGGTGTCTTTCGTGTCGCCGAAGCTGACCTGGACCGGTGACCTCGACGTGGGCGGGACGTCCACGGTGACCTACACGGTCAAGGTGAAGAACCCGAACACGGGCGACAACAAGCTGATCAACACGGTCACTTCCGAAACCCCGGGCGGCAATTGTCCGCCGGGGTCGGCGGATCCGAAGTGCGGTACGACGACTCCGGTCTCGGGTTTCAAGATCGAGAAGACGGTCGACAAGCAGTCCGCCAACCCGGGTGACGTGGTGAAGTACACGGTCACCGTGGCGAACACCGGTCAGACGAAGCTGACCGGTGCGACGTTCACGGACGATCTGACCCAGGTTCTCGACGACGCGGATTACCAGAACGACGGTGCCGCGACCATTGGCACGGTGTCGTTCGCTTCACCGAAGCTGATCTGGACCGGCGATCTTGAGATCGGTGCCACCTCCACGGTCACTTATACGGTGAAGGTGAAGAGCCCGAACCCCGGTGACAACAAGCTGTTCAATGTGGTCACCTCGGAGACCCCGGGCGGGAACTGTCCGCCGGGCTCGACGGATCCGAAGTGCGGCACCACGACGCCGGTGTCGGGTTTGAAGATCGAGAAGTCGGTCGACAAGGAGTCGGCGAACCCGGGTGACGTGGTGAAGTACACGGTCACCGTGGCGAACACCGGTCAGACGAAGATCTCCGGTGCGACGTTCACGGATGATCTGACCCAGGTTCTCGACGACGCGGATTACCAGAACGACGGCGCGGCGACGATCGGTGCGGTGTCGTTCGCGTCGCCGAAGTTGACGTGGACCGGCGACCTCGACGTCGGTGCCACCTCCACGGTGACCTACACGGTCAAGGTGAAGAACCCGAACACGGGCGACAACAAGCTGATCAACACGGTCACGTCCGAAACGCCGGGCGGCAACTGCCCGCCGGGATCCACCGACCCGAAGTGCACCACGACCACTCCGGTCTCGGGTTTCAAGATCGAGAAGGCAGTCGACAAGGAGTCGGCCAACCCCGGCGACGTCGTCAAGTACACCGTCACGGTCACGAACACCGGTCAGACCAAGCTGACCGGCGCGACCTTCACCGACGACCTGACCCAGGTTCTCGACGACGCGGACTATCGGGACGACGGTGCCGCGACCATCGGTGCGGTGTCCTATGTGGCGCCGAAGCTGACTTGGACGGGCGACCTCGAGATCGGCGCCGCGTCCGCGGTGACCTACACGGTGAAGGTCAAGAACCCCAATCCCGGCGACAAGACGATGTCCAATGTGGTCACTTCGGAGACGCCGGGCGGGAACTGTCCGCCGGGTTCGACGGATCCGAAGTGCGGCACGACGACGCCGATTTCCGGTCTGCTGATCGAGAAGTCGGTCGACAAGCAGTCCGCCAACCCGGGCGACGTGGTCAAGTACACGGTCACGGTCACCAATGTCGGGCAGACGAAGCTTTCGGGTGCGACGTTCACGGATGACCTGACGCAGGTCCTGGACGACGCGGACTATCGGGACGACGGTGCCGCGACCATCGGTGCGGTGTCCTATGCGGCGCCGAAGCTCACCTGGACGGGCGACCTCGAAATCGGCGGGGTTTCGACCATCACCTACACGGTCAAGGTGAAGAACCCGAACTCCGGGGACAACAAGCTGTCCAATGTGGTCACGTCCGAGACGCCCGGCGGGAACTGCCCGCCGGGTTCCACGGATCCGAAGTGCGGCACGACCACGCCGGTGTCGGGCTACAAGATCGAGAAGGCGGTCGACAAGCAGTCCGCCAACCCGGGCGACGTGGTCAAGTACACGGTCACGGTCGCCAACACCGGTCAGACGAAGCTGACGGGTGCGACGTTCACCGATGATTTGACGCAGGTTCTAGACGACGCCGACTATCAGAACGATGGCGCGGCGACGATCGGTGCGGTCACGTTCGCGTCGCCGAAGCTGACCTGGACCGGTGATCTCGAAATCGGCGCCACCACCACGATCACCTACACCGTGAAGGTCAAGAACCCGAACACGGGCGACAACAAGCTCAAGAACGCGGTGTCCTCGGAGACGCCGGGTGGGAACTGCCCGCCGGGTTCGACGGATCCGAAGTGCGGCACCAAGACGCCGGTGTCGGGTTTGAAGATCGAGAAGGCGGTCGACAAGGCTTCGGCGAACCCGGGTGATGTCGTGAAGTACACGGTCACCGTGACCAACACGGGGCAGACCAAGCTGGCCGGTGCGACCTTTACCGACGACCTGACACAGGTGCTCGACGATGCCGCCTATCAGAACGACGGTGCCGCGACGATCGGTGCGGTGTCCTATGTGGAGCCGAAGCTGACCTGGACCGGTGACCTCGACATCGGTGCCACCTCCACGGTCACTTACACGGTGAAGGTCAAGAACCCCACCGCCGGCGACAACAAGCTCATCAACACTGTCACTTCCGAAACGCCGGGCGGGAACTGCCCGCCGGATTCCACGGATCCGAAGTGCACCACGACGACGCCCGTGTCGGGCTTGAAGATCGAGAAGGCGGTCGACAAGGCCTCGGCGAACCCCGGTGACGTTGTGAAGTACACGGTCACCGTCACGAACACCGGTCAGACCAAGATCCCCGGTGCGACCTTCACGGACGACCTGACGCAGGTACTCGACGACGCGGACTATCAGAACGACGGCGCCGCGACCATCGGCGCGGTCACGTTCGCCTCGCCGAAGCTGACGTGGACCGGCGACCTCGGCGTCGGTGACAAGGCGACGGTGACCTACACCGTCAAGGTCAAGAACCCGAACACCGGCGACAACAAGCTCAAGAACGCGGTCACCTCCGAGACGCCGGGCGGCAACTGCCCGCCTGGCTCGACGGATCCGGCTTGCGGCACGGAAACCCCGGTGTCGGGTCTGAAGATCGAGAAGGCGGTCGACAAGGCCTCGGCGAACCCCGGTGACATCGTGAAGTACACGGTCACCGTCACGAACACGGGGCAGACCAAGATCTCCGGTGCGACCTTCACCGACGATCTGACCCAGGTGCTGGACGACGCGGATTACCTGAACGACGGCGCGGCGACGATCGGTGCGGTGTCCTACGCCGAGCCCGAACTGACCTGGACCGGTGACCTCGACGTCGGCGCGACGGCCACGGTGACCTACACGGTCAAGGTGAAGAACCCGAACTCCGGCGACGACAAGCTCACCAACGTGGTGACGTCGGAGACGCCGGGCGGCAACTGTCCTCCGGGATCCACGGATCCGAAGTGCGGCACGACCACTCCGGTGTCCGGGCTGCTCATCAAGAAGACCGCCGACAAGAAGACGGTCGATCCCGGCGACACGGTGAAGTACACGATCACCGTCACCAACACCGGGCAGACCAAGCAAACCGGTGCGACGTTCATCGACGACATGACGGAGGTCCTGGACGACGCCGACTACCAGAACGACGGCGCGGCCACCATCGGCGGCGTCACCTACGCGGCCCCGAAGCTGACGTGGACCGGTGATCTCGACCTCGGGCAGACCTCGACCATCACCTACACGGTCAAGATCAAGAACCCGGACACCGGTGACAAGAAACTGTCCAATGTGGTCACCTCGGAGACGCCGGGCAACAACTGCCCGCCGGGTTCCACCGACCCGAACTGCGTCGCGGACGTGCCGTCCCGCGAGCTGACGGTCAAGAAGACGTCGGACAAGCAGACCGCAAACCCGGGCGACGTCGTCACCTACACCGTGTCCGTCACCAACACCGGCAAGGTCGATCTGGTCGGCGAGGACGCCGCACGGGTCACGGACGACCTGTCCGAGGTGCTGGACGACGCCGACTACCGGGATGACGCCGTGGCGGCCCCGGTCGCCGGGACGTTCGCCTTCACCGCGCCGAACCTGGTGTGGACCGGCGATCTCCCGGTGGGGGCGTCGACCACGCTGAAGTACTCGGTGAAGGTGAAGAACCCGGTCACGGGCGACCACGAACTGCGGAACACCGTCAGCACCAACACCCCGGGCACCTGCCCGCCGCAGTCCGACGACCCGGCGTGCTCGACCGTGACGCCGGTGCCCGGGATCTCGTTGGAGAAGAAGGCGGACAAGGCCACGGCCAACCCGGGCGACGTCGTCAAGTACACGGTGACGGTCCGCAACACCGGCAAGACGAAACTGACCGGCGCGACGTTCACCGACGACCTCACCGAGGTCCTCGACGACGCCGTGTTCCAGAAGGACGGTGCGGCGACGATCGGTTCGGTGACCTATGCGGAACCGAAGCTGACCTGGACCGGCGACCTGGAGATCGGGCAGACGGCGACGGTCACCTACAGCGTCAAGGTGACCAAGACCGGCGGCGACGGCAAGCTCACCAACGTGATCACCACCGACACCCCGGGTGGCAACTGCCCGCCGGGCAGCAAGGATCCGAAGTGCGGCACGACGACGCCGTTGTCCAGCCTGAAGATCAAGAAGACGGTCGACAAGACGGAGGCCAAGCCGGGCGAGGTCGTCACGTTCACCGTCACGGTGGAGAACACCGGGCAGGCGGTGGTGGACGACGCGACTTTCACCGACGACCTGAGCCAGGTGCTGGACGACGCCACCTTCGACGGCACCGCGAAGGCCAGCACGGGAACGGTCACCTACTCCGCGCCCAAGCTCACCTGGAAGGGCGAGCTGAAGCCGGGGGAGAAGGCCACCGTCACCTACGCGGTCACCGTGCGGAAGCCGGCGACCGGTGACCACCGCCTGCGCAACGTGGTCACGTCCGACACCCCGGGCGGCAACTGCCCGCCGGGTTCGGAGAACCCCGACTGCGGGACCGACACCCGCGTGCCGCCGACTCCGCAGCCGCCGGACAAGCCGAACCCGCAGCCGCCGCCCACCCCGCGCCCGCCTGGCCTCGCGGTCACCGGTTCGCCGGTGAAGACGATGTCGATCCTGGCGCTGGGCATGCTGGCCATCGGCGCGCTGCTGCTCCTCGCCGGACGGAGGCGCCGGGAGTCCTGACCGGCGCGGTGCCCCGGCCGGCTCAGCGCCGGGGCACCGCGATCAGCGCTTCGACCTCGACGACGAGCTCGGGCCGGGCCAGCGCGGCCACCACGATCAGCGACTGGGCGGGCCAGTCCGCTTCCGGGTACCAGCGGGTGAAGGTCTCGCGCATCGCCGAGCGGAAACCGCCGAGGTGCTCGGTGCCGGACAGCATGCTGAAGATCTTGACCAGGTGCTCCGGTCCGGCGCCCGAGGCTTCGAGCAGTCTTTCGAGGTTGGCGAGCAACGCGCGGGTCTGGGACTCGGCGTCGGGCCCGGCGAGTTCGCCGTCGGGCAGCACGCCGACCTGACCGGACACGACGACGAGCTCGTGATCGGCGGGTACGCGGACCAGATGGCTGTACGGCCCGATCGGGGCCGCCACGGTCTCCGGATTCCAGCGCTGGATCATCGGTCCCACACTTTCTCTTGAGGGGTAAGGCAAAGATGGCGGGTCAAGTGAGGCGTGGGTTGGGGTGGTCGTGAGTGGTGAGTGACGTTAGAACGACACTTACCACTCACGACCACCTTGGCCCGGCGCGGTCTGGCGGGTCGGCGGCGTTGCGAAAGCCTTCTCGCGACCTCCGAACCTGACAACCGCCGGGCGAGCGAGCATGACACCTTTGCCCTACCCCTCAATAAGTGCGCGGCGTGCTGCGCCTTCGATTATCGAAGACCGATGATTCCGCACCCCGGCGGGAGTCTCTCCTGTGCAGGACGATGACTGGAGGGACCCGGATGACGGATTCAGGACCGAAGGCGCGCGACCGCGCCACGACGGGGGTCTGGCCGCTGATCCGCACCGAGCGGGCGGCGCTGGCGAACGACCTCACGGGACTCGGCGAAGAGCGGTGGAAAACGCCGTCACTGTGCGCCGGACTGTCGGTGCGCGAGGTGCTCGCGCACCTGACCGCGGGGGCGAGCCTCACGCCGGCGCGGTGGTTCGCCGGGGTGATCCGCTGCCGGTTCGATTTCGACAAGCAGGTCGCCCTGCGGCTGGCCGAGCAGCTGGGCGAGGACGGCGCCGAGACGCTGGAGCGGTTCCGCCGTGTCGTCAGCAGCACGACGAAACCACCCCTGCCCAAGATGGCGATGCTCGGCGAGGCGATCGTCCACGCCGAGGACATCCGCCGTCCGCTCGGCCTGCGCCGGGACTACCCGATCGCCGTCCTCACCGCGCTGGCCGGGTACTACCAGGGCGCCGACATGGTGGTGATGGCGAAAGGGCGCATCGGCGGGCTGCGGCTGGAAGCGACCGACGGCCCCTTCGCCGTCGGGTCGGGTCCGCTCGTCTCGGGTACGACCCTGGCGCTGATCATGGCCATGACCGGACGGGCGGCCTACCTGGGCGACCTCGGCGGCGACGGCGTCCCGATCCTGCGACGGCGCGTCCCGCCGCAGGTCTGAGAGTCAGTCCTGTTCGAGGGGCAGGCCCGCGTCGGCCCAGTCCTCGATGCCCTCCCGGTACTTGCGGACGTCGGAGTAGCCGAGGGCGGTGAGCCGGTCGGCGACCTGTCCGCTGTTGGGGCACGCGGGGTTCGAGCAGTAGGTGACGATCGCGGCGCCGCGATCGGGCAGGACGGTCGCGGCCCGCGCGTCGACGTCGGCGAGGACCAGGGGAACGGCGCCGGGCAGATGCTGCTTGGCGTAGTACTCGCCACCCAACGCGTCGACCACCGTCACGGTCTTCGCGTCGATCGCGGCCTTCAGCTCGTCACGGGTGATGAGTGCGGTCATGTCGCTACCTCCGGTTAATCGGACTAGAGTCCATATGTGCCTCACGACCATAACGGACCACAGTCCGCTTCTGCAACGTCTCTGGAACTTCTGCGTACGCCGCCGCCCAAGGAACGCGCCGACGCCGCCCGCAACCGGGCCGCCATCCTGGACGCGGCCGCGTCGCTGTTCGACGGGCACGACGTCGAAGCGGTGTCGATGGACCAGGTCGCGGCGGCCGCGGGAGTGGGCAAGGGGACGCTGTTCCGCCGCTTCGGGGACAAGGCGGGGCTGGCCGCGGCGCTGCTGGACGCCCGGGAACGCGTGCTCCAGGAAGGGATCCTGCACGGCCCGCCGCCGCTGGGGCCGGGCGCTCCGCCGGCCGAACGGCTCGTGGCCTTCGCCGACGCGTACGTCGACTACGTGCTCAAGCACCTGCCTCTGGTGCGGATGTCGGAGACCGCGGCGCCGGGCGCGCGCTACCGCATCGGGGCCTACCGGTTCTGGCACCGGCACGTCGCGATCCTGCTCGACGGCGTCCCCGATCCCGAGCACGCCGCGCACGCCCTGCTCGCCCCGCTGGCGGCCGAGCATCTGACCGCGTTGCTTCCGGAACTGGGGGAGGGCCGCGTCCGCGCGGGGATCACGCGCCTGTGGCGGCAGGCCGGATCCCAGTAGGGTGTCGTCGAGAACCTGGGAGCGTGTCGATGACGGTGGACAGCCGGAGGTACCGGCCTGCGAGGCGGGCCGTGCTGGTCCTGCTCGCCGCCGTGCTCACCTCGCTCGGCCTGTTCCTCGCGCCGCACTCGGGTGATTCCGCATCGGCGGACGAGTCGCGCGGGGCGAACGCGACGGTCGACTCCTCGGTCTCCAAGGCCGTCGCGCCGGTGCGCGCCATGGGCAGGCTCGCCGCCGAACCCTCGCTGCTGGGTGTGCACGGTCACGGTGACCTGCCTCTCTTCGGGACCGTCCCGCACGGGCCCGCGTCCACGACCCTGCTCCGCCTCAGCGAACTCCACGACGACGTCACTCCTCCCCGGCGCACGGCGAACCGCCTCGCGCTGGGCGATCGCGCTCCTCCCATCCCGGTAGCCGTCTGAAGCTCCCGGGCGCGACTTCCGCGTGCCCGGACCGGGACTCCGCGCGCCTTTCGCCGCGCGCGGAGGAATTCATCGAGGAGAAACCTTCGTGCCGCGCGAAACCGCGCGGCGAGGTATGACCGGGCGAGCCGTCGTCTCGCTGGTCGTCCTCGCCGCGACCGTGTACCTGTTGCTGACCACCGCCCCGCGCCTGGGGCTCGATCTGCGTGGTGGCACGCAGATCGTGCTGGAGACCAAGAATTCGCCCACCGTCACCGCCGACGCCGAGACCACCGACCGGACGCTCGAGGTGCTGCGCCGCCGGGTCGACGCGCTGGGTGTCGCCGAGCCCATGCTCGCCCGCTCCGGGGACAACCGGATCATCGTCGAACTGCCCGGCGTGCGGGATCCGCGCGAAGCCGTCGAGGTGATCGGCCGCACCGCGCAACTGTCCTTCCACCCGGTGGCCGGCGTCGGGTCGGCCCCCGGCGACAAGCCGGACACCCGTGTCCTTCCCGATGAGAGCGGACAGCCGATCACGCTGGGACCCGCCGCGCTGACCGGCGAAGGCGTCGACGAGGCACGCTCGTCGATCGATTCGCAAGGAGGCGGCGGCTGGCTCGTTTCCGTTGACTTCAAAGGGGATTCCGGTCGTGCCTGGGAACGGCTGACCGGGCAGGCGGCCTGCTCGCCGCCCGGTGACCCGACCCGCCGGGTGGCGATCGCGCTCGACGACAAGGTGATCTCGTCGCCCCAGGTGAGCCCGCAGGTCGCCTGCGGGGTCGGGATCGTCGGCGGTAGCACCCAGATCACCGGGCAGTTCTCCCCGGCCGAAGCGAAGGATCTGGCGTTGCTGATCAACGCCGGCGCGCTGCCGACACCGGTCGAGATCATCGAGCAGCGGACCGTCGGTCCCACGCTCGGTGCCGCCGCGATCGACGCCAGCGCCCGCGCCGCCGTGATCGGCCTGGCGCTGACCGCGCTGTTCCTGCTCGCGGTGTATCGCCTGGCCGGGCTGATCGCCGTGGGCACACTGGTGGCGTACGCCGCCGTGTCCTACGCCGCCCTGCTCGCCGTCGGCGCGACACTGACCTTGCCGGGGCTCGCCGGGTTCGTCCTCGCCATCGGCATGGCCGTCGACGCCACCGTGCTCGTCTTCGAACGGGCGAGAGAGGAACACTCGGTCAAACGCGGGGGCTCGCTGCCGCGGTCGGTCAGCCGCGGGTTCAGCGGCGCGTTGTCGGCGATCGTCGATTCGAACGTGACCACGTTGCTCGCCGCGGGACTGTTGTTCTGGCTGGCGTCCGGGCCGGTGCGCGGATTCGGGGTGACGCTGTCCATCGGTGTCGTCGTGGCCCTGTTCATCTCGCTCGTGCTCACGCGCTTGCTGCTGCACCTCACGATGCGCGGGTTCGTCGCGCGCAAACCGCGGCTTTCCGGGCTCACCCACGAGGGCAAGGTCCGTCAATGGGTGAACCGGCGTGACCCGGAGTTCCTCGGCAAACCCCGGCGCTGGCTGATGGTCGCGGGCGCGGTCGTCATCGCCGCGATCGCGGGACTGTTCGTGGCGGGGCCGAACCTCGGCGTCGAGTTCACCGGCGGCCGGGTGATCGAATACAGCACTTCGTCGCCCGCCGACGTCGAGCAGGTCCGCGACGCGGTCTCCGACGCCGGATTCCCCCGCGCCGTCGTGCAGCTGTCCGGTGAGAAGGACATCTCGGTCCGCACCGAGCCGATCGACGACGCCGCCACCGAGCGGATCCGGGCCGCGGTCTCCGGGGTCGCCGGGGACGCCACCGAGATCCGTGACGAGCAGATCGGCCCGAGCCTCGGCGCCGAACTGCGCACCAAGGCGGTGATCGCGCTCTGCCTCGCGGTGCTGGCGCAGCTGATCTACCTGGCGGTACGGTTCGACTGGCGGCTCGGGCTGGCCACCGTGGCCGCGCTCGCCCAGGACGTCCTGATCATCCTCGGGATCTTCGCCTGGCTGGGCAAGTCCATGGACGGCGTCTTCCTCGCCGCGCTGCTGACCGTGATCGGCTACTCGGTCAACGACTCGGTGGTGGTCTTCGACAGGGTCCGCGAAGTGCGGGGACAGCGGCGCAAGGAGCCGTTCCCGCGCGTCGTCGGCACGGCCGTGCTGCAGACGCTGCCCCGGACGATCAACACCGGGATCGGCGTGCTGTTCGTGCTCGGTGCGCTGCTGTTCCTCGGGGACGGTTCGCTGGCCGACTTCGCCCTCGCGCTCCTGTTGGGACTCGTCGCCGGCACAGTGTCCACTGTGGCCACCGCCGGTCCCGTCGCGATCCTGCTCGACAAGCGGTGGCCGGGGGCCGGACGTCCCGATCGCAAGCCGTCGCGGACACAAAAGCGCGACGACAACGGCGCGGTGGTGTGATCGGCGTTCCTTTGTGGACCGCCGCGCTCCGCCCGGCCTCTATGCTCGTTCCCGGTGGCAGGGGAGTCCACCGGGAACGAGGGACGGGGTAGATGATCCAGAGCGTGCTCGTCGGTGCGGTCGTCGTGCTGGCTTGGACGATGACGGCGGCACGGCTGGAACGGTGGCAGATCACCGCTCCGATGGCGATGGTCACGGCGGGGCTGGCGATCGGGTTCAGCACCCGCAACGACCTCGGCAACGGGCTCAACACCGAGATCGCGCTCAACGCGGCGGAACTGATCCTCGCGTTGCTGCTGTTCGTGGACGCCACCGCGGTGAAGGGCGGCTATCTCGGTCATGACGCCAAAACCGCGGTGCGGCTGCTGCTCATCGCGCTGCCGCTGACGATCCTGATCGTGATGGGCGTCGGCTTGCTGACGCTTCCCGGCCTCGGCTGGGCGGCGGTCCTGCTGATCGCCTGCATCATCGCGCCGACGGACTTCGCGCCGGCGACGTCGGTGGTGCACGACGTCCGGCTGCCCGAACGCGTGCGGCATCTGCTGAACGTCGAAAGCGGGTACAACGACGGCGTCGTCGCGCCGGTGTTCATCTTCGCGCTCACCCTGGCGGGGAGCCATCATCAGGCGAACACGCCGGGCGAGGCGCTGCAGGCCGCGATCCCGGCGGCGTTGCTGGCCGTGCTGGCGGGCTCCGTCATCGGCGCGGTGGCCGCGGTGGCGATGAACGTGACGGGCAAACACGGCTGGTCGACGCGGCACTCCGCGCGGGTCGCCGCCGTCGCCTTGCCGCTGCTGACCTACACCGCCGCCGTCGCGATCGGCGGCAACGGTTTCGTCGCCGCGTTCATCTGCGGCATCGCCTACAAGACCGCCCGGCATCCCGGCGAGGAGGAACTCGGGCTCGCCGAGGACGTCAGTTCGCTGTGCGGGCTGCTGATGTGGTTCGTCTTCGGCAGCACTGCGGTACTGGTGCTGTCCTTCGGCCTGACGTGGGGTGTGGTGATCGTCAGCGTCGTCGCGCTGACCGTCGCCCGGCTGATCCCGGTGCTGCTCACCTTGCTGCGCACCGATTTCCGGTGGCGAGACCGGATGACGATCGGCCTGCTGGCGCCACGCGGTGCGGCGTCGATCGTGTTCGGGCTGCTGGCCTTCAACTCACTCGACGGCGAAGCGGCGGACGTCGCGCTGAGCGTCATGGCGGTGACCGTGCTGGCGAGCGTCGTCGCACACGGTGTCGGTGCGACAGCGTTCCTGAACCGGAAATCGAAGACCTCGTGAGTGGTGAGTGTCGTTCTCACGGACTTGTATTTACCTACCCACTGGTGTGGCTGGCTCGGCCTTGGTGGTGAGGGATTCGTGGGTATGAACGGGCCCAGATCCGTCATCGGCGGGGCTCTGCTTTGTCTCGGTGTCGGGTGGAGCTTGTGCTGGATGCCGGTGTGGTCGACGGGGGAGGATTCCGGCCGTTGAACGTCCGGAATCCTCCCCTGTCATCTCGTCTGCGGCCGGTCGTGACCGGCAGCCGCTGAACCGCCACCCTCGCGCAGGTCAGGCATAGGTCGGTAAATGCTGGTCCGTTCTAACGACACTCACCACTCACGACCACCCGGCCGGAAGTCCTCGCCGCGCACGAGCGGTCAGGCGCTCATCGCCTTCCTGATCGCCGCTTCGAGCGCTTTCACATGCTTCGAATTCATGCCGCCGTAGGTGAAGGTGTTCATGTCCACCTTGTCGGCGTACATGGGCACGTCCTCGACGATCGTCTTGGAGGCGCCGGGTACCTCGAAGACGAGCCTTCCCGGCTTGAACGCCGTCGGCGGGATGTTCTTGATACCGCTGATCTTCTCGACGCTGAAGGTATGCCTCCGGTTGCCGGGGCCTTTGACGGCCGCCTTGATCGTGATCGTCCGGCCGCTGAAGCTGATGGATCGACGTCTGGCGTGGATGTGCACGAACCCTCCCCTGGGTGCGAAAGAGGGCACTTTATGAGGAGCGGGATCGACCGGGCGAGCGCCGTTCCCGAACCGTTATCGGTCGTAAGGTGGCGCCGTTGGCTGGACAGCGCGGGCTGGGGGGTGTCACCGGCTGCGGCTACAGTGTCCGGTTGATGTGATGGGCGTGATGACGAGGCCAGGTCGGGGAGGACCATGCCACCGATACCGCGACAGTTGCCGCCGGACGTTTCCCGGTTCACCGGGCGGCGCTCCGAGCTGGGTGAACTCGACAGCGCGAGCACGGACGCGACAGCCGTGGTGATCTCGGCTATCGCAGGTGCGCCTGGAATGGGTAAGACCTCGCTGGCGGTGCACTGGGCCCACCAGTCACGGGAGCGGTTTCCGGACGGTGAGCTCTACGTGAACCTTCGCGGCTTCGACCCGGGCCCTCCAGTTCCTGCGGAGCAGGCGCTGAACGGTTTCTTACACGCGCTCGGACTTCTGAGTGAACAGATTCCGCGCACTGTGGAAGCCATGAGCGGAATTTACCGGTCTTTGCTGGCCGGTCGTCGAATGCTGGTGGTACTGGACAACGCTGCGACCGCCGAGCAAGTCCGCCCGCTCCTTCCCGGTTCGCCGTCCTGCATGGTGATTGTGACCAGCCGGAACCGGCTCTCCGGGCTTGTCGCTCGTGACGGCGCGCAGCGTGTTACTTTGGACATCCTGTCGTTGTCGGAAGCGACGTCACTCCTGCGGAGCATTGTCGGCGGCCGACGCGTGGACGAGGAACCCGCAGCGACAGCTGCACTGGCTCGGATGTGCGGTTGCCTGCCTCTGGCTTTGCGCATCGTCGCGGAGCGGGTGACGCGTCGCCCCCAAGTTCGGATATCCAAGTTGATGGCGGAACTGTCGTCGGAGCACGACCGCCTTGACGCTCTCACGTCGGACGATGACGAGATGGCGACGGTACGTGCAACTTTTTCCTGGTCGTATCGTGCGCTCAATCTGGACGCGGCGAGGATGTTCCGGCTGTTGGGCTTGAACCCCGGTCCGCATATCTGTACGAGCGCGGCGGCGGCGCTGGTCGACATCACGGAGAACGAGGCCAGGAGGCAGCTCGACGCACTTGTCAGCGTGCATCTGATCACTGAGGTCCAACAGGACAGGTTCCAGTTCCATGATCTTTTGCGCACGTACGCGTTCGAGTGCAGTAAAGACGACGACGATTACGCGAACGCGACGACAAGACTGCTCGAGTGGTACCTGCACAGCGCTCACTCCGGGTTATTCAGTCTTTACCCGCAGCATCCGGTGGTCCCGCTCGCCGCGCTGACCACTCATGTCAAGCCGCTGACCATCGAAGACCGTCCTGCGGCGATAGCATGGTTCGACGCCGAGTACCTCAACCTGATGGCCGTCATCCGCAAGGTCGCCGAGCACGGCAACGATACGGTCGCCTGGCAGCTCCCTAACATCATTGATTGCTATCAAGCTCTCCGTGAGTATGCCGACGACCGCATCGAAGTGCATCAGCTAGGACTTAAGGTTGCCCGAAGAATCCAGGACAAATTGGGGATGCGGTGGGCGTTAGGTCACCTGGGTGAGGCTTACGAAGAGGTGGATCGGTTAGAAGAGACTGTACCGCTGGCAATTGAGGCGCTGGCGATAGCCAGAGAAATAGGGGACCGATGGGGAGAGGCAAATTCAATGCTCAGCCTCGGTCGCTCTCGTAGGCGGCAGGGTCTATTGGATCAGGCGGAGATGCTCTTCAGTGAGGGTTTATCGGCTTATCGCGAAGTTGGGCATCGTCGCAATGAAGGGAATGCGCTTATCAATCTTGCTCAAGTGTTTCACTTGCAGAAAAGGACTGCGGAATCACTTGTTTTTGCTGTGAAAGCCATTGAAATACAAGAGTCCATTGGCAATTTGGGTGGTGCGTCGTGGACCCGCAAGGCTCTTGCTCAGATATATATCGACCTTGGTCGAAATGTCGATGCCATCGAACATCTTCTGTGTGCTTTAAGGATCGACAGGATCTCGGATCGCCCACGCAGCGTCGCGGAGACGCTCGACTCGCTCGGCCGAGCGTTCCAGCTCAAGGGCGACTCTGCGGAAGCCCGCGTGCACTGGCTGGAAGCGCTCGAGATCTTCGAGAATCTCAACTCGCCTGTCGCGGACAAGGTTCGCGACCAGCTGGGTTGCCTTCCCGGCGACTGACCTCGGTCCCAAGGTGGCGCCGTTGGTCAAAGTGCGTGCGGGTACGCGCAAGTCGCCCCCGGGGTTTCTTGCGAGCGTGACGGGAGCATCGTCACGCGAGCAGGAGGAGACCATGACTTTGACCGCCGATCCCAGGTCCGGGTTCACCAGCGGAGTGTTCATCGACGGGTCCTGGTCGGACACGGCGGAGACGTTCGACGACCTCAACCCGGCCACCGGTGAGGTGCTCGCGAAGGTCGCCGACGCGAGCGCGGAGGACGTGGATCGTGCCGTCAAGGCGGCGCGTGCGGCGCTGGAAGGCGTGTGGGGAGAGACCCCGGGTGTCGAGCGGGGGCGTCTGCTCAACCGGCTCGCCGATCTGGTCGAGCGGGACGCGGGGGAACTGGCCCGGCTCGAAGCGCTCGACATCGGCAAACCGGTGGGCCAGCCCGCGATGCTGGACGTGCCGAACACGATCGCCACGTTCCGGCACTTCGCCGGCTGGGCCGACAAGATCCAGGTCGACCCACGGCTGCGGGTGCGCGGGGTGGCGGGCCTGCGCGTCGCGGACGCCTCGATCATGCCGGTCGTCCCGTCGTGCAACACGAACGCGCCGTCGATCATGGTGGGAGAGAAGGCGGCCGACCTGATCACCGGCAGGTGACGGCGAGTGGCGATTCACCGCCATTCGGTGTCTCCCCGAGGTAAAATCGGGCGATGGAGCGAGCGGCCGGCGTGAGCTGGTTCCACAGTGGCCGCGGCTGTACTTCTCGCAGGTACTCCCAGATGCCCCAGATCTCCACGGCCAGTGCGAGGCGAATGTCCGGCGAGGTGCGCTGCCAGATCGGTAGTTCCTCCGCCCATCGGTCAGCTTTGGCGGGACTGTGCCCGGCTGCCACGAGACGGGCGATCAGGAACGCGATGTCCACCGCCGCGGAGCTTTTGCGTGACCATGCCCAGTCGACGATGACCACACGATCACCGGAGACCAGCATGTTCAGGGGATGCAGGTCGGTGTGGACCAGGTTGTCTCCGTCGGCGGCATCGACCGCACACGCTTCCCAGCTCATTAGTCGATCCAGGTTCCGGGCCGTCCACTGGTCCAGTACGGTCCGGTTCTCTGCCAGTCGCCGCCATGGCGCTAACCGTGCCCACTGTTCGGCGAGCCGGGGAGCGTTGTGAGAACAGTTCGTCAGATCGCGGCCGAGCATGGCCACGGTGTTCGTGACCAGGAGCAGGTCCGCCGACCCCGGCGCGAGGTCGGCATGACGTCCGGCCACATGGTCGAAACCGAGCAGGAGCCAACCATCCGTCTCGGTACGCCATCGCAGCTTGGGCGCCCAAGCCGAAGAAAGCTGCGGGTTGATCTCCGCCTCGTGACGATGCATCGCGCCACGCTTGCCTTCGGCGTCGGCTATTCCCTTGCAGAACACCGGAGCGCCCTCCACGAGGTGGAGCGTCGCGGAGAAGTCGGAGTTCCGGCCCGCCGAGGGGATCTCGGCCGCGCGCACCGGCCCCGTTTGCCGCTCGATCGCGGCGCGCACTGGCTCCGGTAGCTCATCCCAGGTACTGCGAACCATCGATCCTCTTCAGAGTGTGGGCGGCGGGTCGTCGTGGCAGCCATTGTGACAGCCCGTGCACGAACCTGTCGCTGACCGTGGCCAGAGGTCTGGATCGACTATGAATCCCGCGGTCCGGATCGCGGTCACCGTGCGGGCCAACGTGTCACGGGCCTGCTCGCCCTTGGCGTCCGGATCGTTCTCGTCGGTGGGCACGTGATGCAGGAACCGCCCGGCCGATCGACTGCAAAACGCGGCGTAGTCCTTGGTGTGAAGCAGGAAGGTGTGCCAACCGATGTCCACGAGCTCGCTCGGCGCGAAGCGTGAATCGGCATCGGCCGCGCAGGCCGACAGGAACGCGAGTGCCTGATCCAGGATGCGTTCAGCGAGAGCTTGATCCATTTTCTCGTCCGTGACGATGCGTCGCACAAGGCGGGAGAACAGCTCAGGCGAGATCAATGACCTGCCGGTCGCACCCTGGGAAAGGGTCGCTGTCATGTCAACTCCTCCGGTCGGAATCTCGGGATCCATTCCAGCAGCGGGCGACGATGGCCTCCAGGTCGCCGCGCCCACGTTCCATGCCCGAGCGCAGGACGAGATCTGGACGTTTGTCGGACGTTGGGTCTTACTCCGTGAGTTCCAGGCGTTACGGTGAGCGCATGGCGTCTCACGGTTCTCACCAGGTGCCCAACGTTCTGCTGGTAGCTCTGCGTAAGGCACGAGGGCTCTCGCAACAGGAGCTCGCCGAGGCCTTGAACAGGCTTTCGATCGATGCCCACGGGCGGGGCCTGACGCTGACCGGGAAGGCCGTTTACCGTTGGGAAACCGGAGAGTCGGCATCACCGAAGCCATATTATGGACGCTTGCTGTCGGAGTTCTTCCAAGTGCCGATCTGCGAACTGGGCTTCGTGCGACCTCAGTCGGCAGTCGAGACACCGTGGGACGAAGCAGAAGCTCCGAGGAGGTCCGATCCGCCCTCTGGGGTCGCGGCGGTCGAGCAACGACATTGGCTTGATACACGTAAGGCTCTCGGTACGGCTCGGCGAGCTCTCGCTATCACCGCTGCTCAGCTGTATTCCGGCCATCAGCTGGACGGCCTCGGCCAAGCGGGGGTGCTCACCTGCCCGGAGTGGATCCCCGCGGAGCCCGTCCCGCTTCAGCGCGTCCGGATCGCTCTCGACCCCGCCGGTGCCGAACCGGTCGTCAGCGGCGGCGAAGTGGAGTCCGAGGGCGTTCGGCCACTCACGGGAGCAGTCCATCGGTACCGCCGCTATCACGACGCGATCCGGGACCTGGCTCTCCCGAAACTCTTCGAAAACAGACTGTGCTTTCGTCTCACCGGGGTCGAGCAGACCGCAGGCGCTCTTCACCTTCAGTTCGGGCACATGGGATTCTTCGACGCGATAGACATCAACGAAGCGGTCGCCCACGAAACCGCCGAACATCATCTCGGGAAGACTCACGACGGCGCCTACGTCACCGCGAAGCCATCTTGGCGGCGATTGTCGTTCCGTAAACTGATCGGTGACCCCTTCGACCTCGAACGCCGGACGTTGATGGGCGCCGTCGGCACGCTCACCATCCGCGGCGGCGATTCTCCCAGCGTCGTACTGCACCATCGCGATGGCGCACGCGTCGCCGGCGGCGGTGGAATGACGCATCTGCTCCCGGCTGGGATCTTCCAGCCGTCGAGTGTCCTGCCGGCGGCCGTGTCGGCGGACTTCTCACTCTGGCGCACCATCCAGCGCGAGTATGCCGAGGAACTACTCGGGCACGATGAATACGACGGGACCGGCCGTCCGATCGCCTACGACGTCCTGGAGCCCTTCGTCACCATGGACCGAGCCCTGAGTGATGGGCGGATCAAGGTGTGGTGTCTCGGTATCACGCTCGACGCTCTGACCCTCTCCGGCGACATCCTTACCGCGGCAGTGATCGAACCCGACCTGTACGACGAGTTGTTCGCCGCCGCGGTGGCCACCAACGCCGAAGGAGACTTGTCCGCTCGAGCGGTGCCCTTCGAAGCCAACACACTTCGGTACCTGCGAGCCGCGGGCTCCCTCTCACCGGGCGCGGCGGCTGCCTTGCACCTGGCTTGGACGCACCGAAGACACCTTCTCTCGTGACCGGTCCTGGTCAGTTGCCCGGTGTCTCCACCTCGTCCAAGGCCAGCTCGTACGGTTCGCCGCTGTCCCACAAGGCGTCCGCCTCGCCGAGCAAGGTCCGGTACGCCGCGCCGTCCGCGGGCTGCAGGACGAACTTCGGCTCACCCGCGGCCTGGTAGGTGTAGTACTCGGCGAACAGGGCCGAGCCGGTGGCGATCACCCCGATGGCGATGGGATGCGCGACGAGCCGGACGGAGAGATCGCCGCCGGTCGAGCGGCGCAGTTCGGTCAGTACCCGGAGTGTGTGGAGGACGCGTTCACGGGCGCTCTCCGGCGAACGTACCGCGTGGTAACGGGAAGCCGCCGTGTCGATCGCGGGCGAATGAGGGTCGATCAGCACGAACCGGATCTTGGCTCCGGCGCGTAACCGTTCTTCGAGCTTGCCGTAGCCGTTGTTCACCAAGGTGTTGCGGGCCAAACCGGTGACCAGCAGTTCCTTCGCACCGTCCATGGCCTCGGCGAGTTCGGGGCCGAAGTCCTCGCTGAACACCGGGCGGCGCGCTCGCGTGATCCTGTCCGCGGGGGACAGTGGCCAGGGCGTGCCGTCCTCCCACAGCCGTTCCGCTTCGTCGGCGAAGTGCCGGTACCAGGGTGCGTCCTTCGGTTCCACTGTGAACACGGGCGAGGCTTCACCGGTCGGCCGGTATTCGTAGTGCTGTACGCAGATCAGTCCCCGTTTGGTGGAGACGTCGAGACAGTTGAAGCCCGCGGAGGAGATCCGCGACGACACCCGGATCTCCAGCCTGCCGCTCGTCCTGCTCTTCAAGGACGTCAGTTCGTCCAGGGTCGCGAGGATCCGCTGCCGCAGCCGCCCCTGTCCGAGGCCTTGGGAAGTTCGGCGATCGGCGACCGCGACGAGTTCTTCATCGGTCGGATCCAGGACAAGGACCCGGATTCGTCCGCCCGATTCCAGGATCGACCGGATGTCACTGCGCATTCCCTGCACGGTCCTGGTCATCGAATGGCCGATGAGGAGGATGTCGAAAGCCTCGGCACGCCGGGTGATGAGGTTCGCGGGGAACTCCGGCTCGAAGAGTGCCGCGGGGCCGCCCCGGTTCGAGTCCCGGACCTGTTCGGTCAGCCTCCGCGAGCGGATCTGCGAGAAGGCGAGCAAGGCCAGCAGCGCCGTCACCACGGACGAAAGCGTTTTGACGTCCGAGATCCCGGTCGCGCCCAGGACGGTGAACACGAGCGCGACGACGCCCAGTACATACAGATCCAGGTTGTCGTCGGTGATCACGCGCGCCAGCGATCGCCGGATCCGTCCACGCTCGTCCGCCACTGAACCCCCTCTTCTTCGGTTCCGTGGTGACAGTATCGGGCGGACGCCCTGGCATGTCCGGGATTGCTGACATCGATGGCATACCGCGAACCAAGCGATACGAAGCCATTTGGCTCAATCGTTTGTCTGGTCCAGTCCAGTTATGTCTACTAACGTAGAGGGATGGAGCTGGAACTGCGCCACCTGCGCATCATGTGCGCGATCGCCGAACTCGGGAGTATCACCAAAGCGGCGAACACGCTCGGAATGGCGCAGCCTGCACTGACAGCACAACTGAAGCGCATCGAACGGACACTCGGCGGGAAGCTCTTCCTGCGCGATCACACGGGCACCAGGCCGACAGCGCTCGGTCTCCTGGTCCTCGACCGGGCCAAGATGGTGCTCCCCGCCGTGTCGTCGCTGCACGACGAGGCCGCGCGCCTCGCCCAGCACGCCGGCACCGGCGAGCCGATGACCTTGCGGCTCGGCTCCGCGACGGGGCCGATGCTCGGGGCGCTCCTGCAGCGCCTCGGCACCACCCATCCGGACATCCATGTCGCCACGCATACGTCGTGGTCGGCCAACAAACTCGCGGACATGACGGCGGAGGGCGGGCTCGACTTCGCCTTCGTCGGTGTCTGCGGTGACGCAGCCCCGCCGCCGGAGCCCGGTCTCCGCTGGCGGACGCTCGCGCATCATCCGGTGTTCGTGCTGATGTCGGCGCGGGACGAACGCGCGCAGCAGAACGAGGTCGAGCTCGGTGAGCTGGCGAACGAACGGTGGTGCGCGACCCCGGGCGACGGGTGTTTCGGCGACTGTTTCGCCTCCGCGTGCGCGCGGTCGGGGTTCACGCCGCGTTCGCTCTACGAGACCGATGTGCTGACCTGTATCGAGATGGTCGAGTCAGGACACGCCGTGGTGTTGTGCCAGCCGTTGTTCCACGAGATCCCGGGTATCGTCGCGGTCCCCATCGCCGGGAATCCGTTGAGCTGGCGGAATCTCGTCGGCTGGTCGGAGCGCGGGGAGATGGGTCCCTTCGCCGCGGAGATGATCGCCCTGTCCCGCGCGGTGTACGGCGAACTGATCGACCGGCGGCCGACCTACTCGAAGTATCTGGAGTTGAACCCGGGTTACGGCGTGGACTACACGGACGCCGGAGTGGGCTGACCAGCGCGAAAGCCGTCGAAAGGTCCAGTCCACTGGGTGGATATGACCTAAATGGTATGTACCTTTTGTAGCAGGCGCCTCGTACGGTCTGGACGAGATCTTCTTCCGGAACGTCGGTGAGGAAACGCCTGAAATGAACCGAAAGATCGTAGCGGCCGCCGCGGCGGCCCTTACCGGAGCCGGCCTGGTCACGGCCGTCGCGCTGACACCCAGTGCCAGCGCCGGCCAGACCGTCACGGCATCCGACCAGGTGCAGTCGGAGATCGTCGCGGCCATGGCGCGCGATCTGAAGATCAGCCCTGATCAGGCCAGAACCCGGCTCGCCGACGAGCAGAAGGCCGCCTACGCCGACAGCGCTCTCAAGACCCGGCTCGGCCCGTCCTACGGCGGATCGTGGCTGGACGCGGCCGGGGCCAAGCTGACCGTCGCGGTCACCGACGCGGCACTGGAAGGCACCGTCCGCGCGGCGGGCGCGACGCCGAAGACCGTCACGCGGAGCGCGGCCCAGCTCGACGCGGCCAAACTGTCCTTGGACACCAAGGGATCCACCGCGCCGAAGAGCGTGCCCGGCTGGTACGTCGACGTCGCCACCAACTCGATCGTCGTCCTGGCCCACGCCGGCGGCGAGGCCGCCGCGAAGTCGTGGGCGACCGCGTCCGGGGTGCGCGCCGACGCGGTGCGGGTCGAGACCAGCACCGAAAGCCCGGTCCCGCTGATCGACGTCATCGGCGGCAACGCCTACACCTTCGGTTCGGGCCGGTGCTCGATCGGCTTCTCGGTCGAGGGCGGCTTCGTGACCGCCGGGCACTGCGGCACCACCGGCACGCGGACCTCGAACCCGAGCGGGTCCGTCGCGGGCTCCACCTTCCCCGGCAACGACTATGGGTGGGTCCGCGTCGACGCGGGCAACACCCCGCGCGGGCTGGTCAACCGCTACCCGGGCACCGTGCCGGTGGCGGGTTCGCAGGAGGCCGCGATCGGCGCCTCGGTCTGCCGTTCCGGTTCCACCACGGGCTGGCACTGCGGCACCATCCAGCAGAAGAACGCCTCGGTGAGCTACCCGCAGGGCACCGTTTCCGGCCTCACCCGGACCAACGCCTGCGCCGAACCGGGCGACTCCGGTGGCTCGTGGCTCGCGGGTGACCAGGCCCAGGGCGTCACCTCCGGTGGTTCGGGCAACTGCACCTCGGGCGGCACGTTCTACTTCCAGCCGGTCTCGGTGATCCTGAGCGTCTACGGCCTGAAGCTGGTGACCTCGGGTTCGAACCCGCCGAGCAGCACCACCACGACGCCGACCAACACGACGTCCAACCCGCCCACCGGCACCTGGGCCGTCGGCACCACCTACGCCGCGGGCGCGACGGTCACCTACAACGGAGTTTCCTACCGGGCCCTCCAGGGCCACACCGCACAGGCTGGATGGGAGCCGCCCAACGTCCCAGCGCTTTGGGCCCGCGCCTGACCGCCTAGCCGTCCGGGCCACACGCAGGGGTGCGCCCGGACCGACCGCCCCCGACGTCGTCCGTGCGTCGGGGGCGGTCCCCTTTTCGGCTCAGTGCAGGACTTTCAGCCCCACCACGCAGGCCACGATTCCCACGATCAGCAGGATCTTGGCCAGCGAAACGGTTTCCGCGCCCGACCACATGCTGTAGGCGACGGTGAGGGAAGCCCCGATCCCGACCCAGACCGCGTACGCGGTGCCGACGGGGAGATCCCTCATCGCGTAGGCGAGACCCACCATGCTCGCCACCAGCGTGACGCCGAAGATCACCGACGGTACGGGCCGGGAGAATCCTTGGGACTTGCCGAGGGCGGTGGCCCACACGGCTTCCAGAACACCCGAAACGATCAGGACAAGCCACGACATGACGCGCTCCCAGAGCGCCGTCTTGTCGCTGGCCGGGTACGGCACCCACTCGTCCGGGGACCTCGATCACGAGGTTCCACGACCAGGATCGCACACCGCCCGCGCGGGGCGCCCCCGGGTTTGACGAGGATCACCACCGCGACGGGCCACTGTGGACGGTCAGCGGGTGAGCACCTTGGGTGCGGACCAGGCGAGCAAACCCAGTTCCAGCACCGAGAATCCGATCAGCGCCCACGCGCTCGGCAGCCAGATCAGCGAGATGCCGACGAGGAGGATGGGCAGGACCAGTCCGGCGTAGGCGGCCAGGAACAGGGCCGCGAGCACCTCGCCGCGCACCGGCGGCTCGGCGAGCGCGGCGACGGTGGCCACCGAGGCGCGGAAGCCCAGCCCGACACCGGCACCCGCCACGATCCCGCCGGCGAGGAAGAGCCACAGCTGGGACGTCGTCACCGCGACCGGCAGCGCCACGAGCCCGGTCACCATCAGCCCGAGACCGAGCCGCAGCTGGGTCCGCCTGGCCAGCCCGGCGAAGACCACCTGCGCCGAGGCCGCCGCCAGGAACACGGAGAACGACGCGAGCCCGGCCAGCATCCGTGAGCTCTGGTGCATCCCTTGCGCCAGCAAGGTCGGCGTCAGCGCCATGAACAGTCCCGTGATCGCGAAGGCCGCGAAGGCGCCGATCGCCGCGCCGAAGAAGGCGGGCCGCGCGCTCGACGGCAGCGAGACGCGCTGCGGCCGGTACGCGGGCCGTTCCTCGGCACGTTCCACCGTTTCCGGCACGAGCGCGACCGCGATGGCCGCCGCGAGCAACAGGACCAGGAAGAACACGAACGGTGTGGTGAGCGGCTCGGCCGAATAGCTCGCGAAGACGCCGCCGAACAACGGACCGAGCGCCAGCCCGCCCATGTTGACCACGGTCGCGATCAGTCCCGCGCGGGCGTGGTCCTCGCGCGGCCGGGCGACGGCGCGCAACTCGGACAGATGCGCGGTGGCGGTCGCGGTCAGCGCGCCGATCCCCGCCCCGCCGATGAACCTGGCCAGGATCAGCCCTGGCACGTCCGGCCAGGCCAGGAAGAGCGTCGCGGAGAGCGCCTGGGTCAGGGTCGCGGCGAGGATCACCCGCCGTCGTCCCAGCCAGTCGCTGACATGACCGGCGAGGTACAGGCTGCCCATCACGCCGACCGCGTACGCCGCGAAAACGATGGTCACGACGTAGGTCGGGAAGCCGTCACGCTGCTGGTAGAGCACGTAGAGCGGGGTGGGGACGGTGGAGAAGGCCAGCGAGGCGGCGTACGCGGCCGCGATGACCCAGAAGCCGCGGCCGTGGCTGATCCGCCGGAGCGCGGGACGGGGGAGGGTGGCACTGTTCAGCATGTCTCCACTGTGGATCCCGGGATCATCCAAGTCCAACGAACAATGCTGGTCACAGTTATCCGAAACTGCGATAATTCCGCTTCGTGGAGACTCGTCAGCTCGAATGCTTCGTCGCCGTCGCCGAGGAACTCAGTTTCACCCGCGCCGCTCGACGGTTGTACGCGGTGCAGTCCACCGTCTCGGCGACCATCCAGGCACTCGAAGGCGAGCTGGGCGTCAAGCTGTTCGACCGGTCGACCCGGCGCGTCGCGCTCTCACCTGCGGGCGCGGTGTTCCTGCCCGAGGCCAAAGCCGCGCTGGAGGCCTTCGACAGGGCACGCGAGGTGGTCGCCGACGCCTCCGCCGGCCTGCGCGGCAGCCTCCGTTTCGGCACCTTGACCAGCGTCGGCGACCTCGACCTGCCCGAGCTGCTCGGCGCCTTCCACCGGCGGTACCCGCTGGTCGAACTGCACGTCACGGTGTCGATCACCGGATCGACCGGACTGGCCGAGGACCTGCGCCAGGGCAGGCTCGACGTCGCCCTGCTCGGCCTGCCGGAGTCCGATCTCGCCGGGCTCGAAACCAAGCTGGTCGGCTCGGTGCCGTTCGTCGTCGTGCTGCCCGACGGTCATCGGCTGGGCGACCGCCCATCGCTGACCCTGGCGGACGTCGCGGGCGAGTCGTTCGTGGACAATCCGCGCGGCTTCGGCAACCGGGTCGCCTTGGACCGCGCCTTCGAGGCGATCGGGGCGCCGCGGCGGGTCGTCGTCGAGGTCGCCGATCTGCGCGCGGTGCCCGGTTACGTGGCCGCGGGACTCGGTATCGCCGTCGTGCCCGATCTCCGGCTGCTGGCAGGGGTCCGGACGATCCCGCTCGACGAACCCGGCCTCGTCTGGCCGCTGACCATCGCCACCCGGGGTGAACGGCCGCCCGGCCGCGCCGCCCGCCTGCTGCTCGATCTGCTCGACGGCGAGGAGTTCTCCCTCGCGCTCCCGGTCCGGTCCTGAGCTCAGCCCGACAGCAGCGTGCGGGTGGTGCGGGCGACCAGGTCGACGGTGCGCGGCGGCGGCGCTTGGCCGCGATCGAGGTGTCGCCTCACCGCGGCATAGGGGAGGTCCACGAGAGCCAGCATCAGCTCGTCGGTGCTCCGGCCGGTCAGTGGACGCAGCCGCCGGACGACCTTGGTGATCGCCGCGTCGAGGCGGTGATTGGCGTCGGCGGCGCGGGCGCGGTCTTCCGCGCTCCAGTCGTCGACGCCGAGTGCGCGGTCGCCGCTGTAGAGGAGCTTCCCCTCGGCGGGATACGCATGGCACCAGCGGACGACCTGGGCTGCTGCTTCGACGGCGGCCTCCGTGGCCGGTTCCTGTTCGAGGGCTTCGAGGTAGCCCTGCTGGAAGCGGGTCAGGGTGCGGAACCAGACGGCGGCGAGCAGGGCCGGACGTCCGGGGAACCGATGGTAGATCGACCCGCTCGGCGCGCCGACCTCGCGGGCGACGGCCGACATGGTCACCCCGGTGACCCCTTCAGCGGCGAAGATCCGCACCGCGGCGTCGAGGAAGTCGTCGGCGGTGTGCCGTGGTGGCCGTCCCATTTTCAGAGACTATCCTCTACTATGGTTTTAGGGGAAGGTCTCTAGAACTAGGAGGCGCGATGCGCGTGTGGAACAGGCATTCCCGGATCGTCGACGTGGCGCAAGAGCGCGTCGGCGCGTTGATCGACACACTGTCCACTGACGACGACAGGCTTTGGCCCATCGGCGCGTGGCCGCCGATGAGGTTCGACCGGCCGCTCGGCGTCGGAGCCGACGGCGGGCACGGACCGGTGCGGTATCGCGTCGAGTCCTACGAAGCCGGGAAGTCCGTGAGGTTCCGGTTCACCGCGCCGCGCGGCTTCGACGGGTTCCACGAGTTCACCATGCGTGTGACGGAAACCGGGGAGACCGAGCTCGTGCATCTCATGGTGCTGCGGCTGCGGCATCCCGCTTGGCTCACGTACCCGCTGCTGTGGCGGCCGATGCACGACGCCTTGCTGGAGGACTGCCTGGACCGTGCCGAGCGTGAACTCACCGGCACGGTCCGGACACCCGCGCGCTGGAGCCCTTACGTCCGGCTCTTGCGGAACCTGATCTCCGGCAACAAATTCCTTCGCTTGAGGAAGAACAAGGTGCCGCCGATGAGCACGACGGCGATCAGGTAGCCCAGCGCCAGTGACACGGCACCGCCGTTCGCGGGCGGCAGCAGAACACCGAACAGCGCGCTGATCCCGGCGAGGATCCACCGGCCGCGGTCGGTCGTCAGGCTGACGGCGAGCAGCGCGACCGTCCACAGGAGATACCACGGCTGCACGACCGGCCCGAGCACCAGCATCGCGGCGAAAGTCAGTCCCGCGCCGTAAAGCGGGTGCATCTTCTCGCGGTAGGTGAGCCACAACAGCCGGGCGCCGACGGCGAGGCCGAGGATCGCGCCGATGAGCGAGAACACCTTGATCGCGCCGTCGGTCAGGTCGGCGCCGAAGATCTTGCCCACGCCGCCGACGAGGAAGCCGAGTTCGTTGGTGGGCGCCATCCAGCTGTGCACCTGGCCGGAAACCCCGGAGAGCACGCGGACCCAGCCGAACCCGAGGCCGCTGCCCAGCGAGATCGCCACGGTGACCGCCGCGAATCCGGCGGGCAACCCGAGCGCCACCGCGAACCGGCCGGCGGGCGTCGCCCGGCGGAACAGGTCGACGCCGACGAACAGCAGGCCCGCGACGGCCACGATCTTGATGTTGGCGGCGGCGCTGACCGCGATCACGCCCGCCGCGATCAGCGCGGGCCGGGCGGCGCCGGTCTTGGCCGCGCCCATGAGAACGAGTTCCAGCCCGGCCACCATCAGCCCGACCATGAGCCCGTCGTTGTGCACGCCCGCCACGATGTGCCACAGCACCAGCGGGTTGAGCAGTGCCAGCCACAACGCGATCGACGGCGAGACCCCGACGCGGCGGGCGAGCCGGGGGAGCGCCCACGCCAGGAGCGCGATCCCCGCCAGCCCCAGCAGCCGGTGCAGCAGCACGGTCGGGACGAAGGCGTCCCCGGCGAGGTGGGCGATCGTGCGGGCCAGCGCGACGAACGCCGGACCGTACGGCGCGGGCGTGTCCCGCCAGTAGTGGCTGACCTCGAGCGTCACCGGCGAATCGGCGCCGAGCGCCTCCGCCGGTCCCACCAGATAGGTGTCGAACCCCTTGGCCGCGATCAGGCCCTGCGCCAGATAGCTGTTGATGTCACCGCTGAACAGCGGGCGCGCGACCAGCAGCGGCGCGCACCACGAGACCGCGATCCAGTACAGCCGCCGCTCGGGCAGCCCGGCGGCGAGCCGTCCGATGCCCAGCCATGACAGCACCAGGGTCGCCATGCCGGTGACGCCCAGCGCCACCACCAGCACCGACGGCAGGCCGATCCCGGAGGTGACCAGTACCAGCACGGCGATCCCGAGGAAACCCGCCCAGTGCAATGCCGAGCTGGTCAGCCCGGTCTTCTCCGGCGCGGGCAAGACGTTCTGCATGCGGCCAAACTACTCCAAGTGCGAAATCCGGTTCCGCCGATCGTCCGAGAAACCGGTTCCGGCGCTTCGAGACGGCGTCCACCGGGTACTCCAAGCGCTGGAGAGGCGGTGGTGGGCGTGAAGAAACGCTGGGTGCGCCTGGGGGCGTTCGCCCTGGCCGGAATTCTGGTCGTCGGCGCGGCACTGCAGATCGCCGGGCTGCTGCCGAAGCTCGACCCGTTCGGAACGTCCACTGTGGACCGTACGCGGCCCGCGGTGCTCCAGGCGGTCCGCGACCTGAGTCAGTACCACGCGGCGGCCGGCGACTACCAGGTCGTCGTCGACATCGAGAAGGACGTCAAATGGGTGCCGGCGGCCATCGCCGGGGAGCGGACCCTGTTCGTGGCGTCCGGCTCTGTCGACGCGTACGTCGATTTCGGCCCGCTGGTGGAGAATTCCCTCACCGTCTCGGAAGACCGTCGATCGGTCGAGGTGCGGCTGCCCGAGCCCAAGCTGGCGAAACCCGCTTTGGACAACGAGCACAGCTACGTCTTCGGCCAGGAGCGCGGTCTGCTCGACCGGCTTTCGGCGCTGGTGTCGGTACCGGACCAGCAACGGTTCCACCTCGCCGCGGAGAAGCGGATCGGGGAAGCCGCGCAGACCTCCGGACTGCTCGAACGAGCCAGGGCCAACACGAAGGCGATGCTCACCGGGCTGTTGCGGGCACTGGGCTTCGAAGTCATTTTCACTGCCGAACCGACGACCTGACCGGCCGGGATTTATGCGAATGTGCGCGCTTTCCCGGGCCGGTCTTGACCGGTCCGCCCTCGTACTGGTGCGCTGGCGGGGCCGACCGGGAGGGCGCGATGGTGACGAGGCCGAGAGACAAGCTGACCTACAGTGAACCGATCGCGACCGGCGAGATCACGATCTCGGCCGCGCCCGACAAGGTGTACCGGCTCGTCAGCGATCCCGTCGCGATGGCGGAGTGCGCCGAGGAACTGTGCAAGGCCCGCTGGATCCGCGGCGCGACCGAGGCGCGCGTCGGGAACTGGTTCGCGGGCAGCAACCGCAACGGCCTGCGGCGCTGGGTGACGCATGCCGAGATCACCGAGGCCGAACCGGGACGGCGGTTCGCCTATCGGGTCCGTACCCCTTTCTTCGTGCCGATTTCCCGCTGGGAGTACGAGATCAGCCCCGAAGGCGACGGCAGCCGCGTCACCGTGACGAACTGGCTGCGGGTGCCGGGATGGTTCGTCCCGCTCGCCATCTTCATCACCGGCGAGCCCGATCGCGTCGCGACCAACCGCGCCAACATCGCCACCACTCTGCACCGGGTGAAGGCCCGGCTCGAAGGCCGGGAGTGGCATCGGGAACCCCGCGTTTAGTCCTCTGAATGCGTCTGCCGGGGGCTCTCGGCGTTCTGCAACCCCCGGTTCTCCAGCCTGCGCATCACCGGGCCGGACAGCAGGCCGTGGACGAGGACCGAAACCCCGACGGTGAGAGCCGTGACGCGCCAGAGCGAGTCGGCCATCGGGAAATCGCCGTGTCCCAGCGCGTAGGACAGGTAGTAGAGGCTGCCGATCCCGCGGATGCCGAAGAACGCGATCGCCTTTGCCGCCGGTCGCGTGGTGGTGCCCCCGATCAGCGCCAGCCCGCCGAACAACGGGCGCACGATTACGACCGCCGCGACCGCCACCAGGACCTCGACCGGCTTCAGGCCGTCGAGGAGCCCGTCGCCCAGCGCGACACCGAGACCGAGCAAGGCCAGCGCCACGAAGAGCCTTTCGAGCTGATCGCCGAATTCGTGCAGCACGCCGTGGTACTCGTGCGACCGCTCGCTGGCGCGGATGGTCGCGGCGGCGGTGAACACCGCGACGAAGCCGATGCCACCCAGCCATTCGCACAGCGCGAAGGGCAGGAACGCGATGGCCAGCACCACGAGCCCGTCGGAGTACTCGCCGAGGCGCAGCCGCTGGTGCCGCACCCGGAACATGAGCCAGGACAGCAACCGGCCGCAGGCGAGGCCGACCAGGACGGCGATCGCCAGTGGAGCGAGGACTTCGGTCAGCAGCCATGGCACGGGTGACACCGTCGTCGTTCCGGCCAGCGCGAGGGCCAGCAGGACGAACGGCATCGCCAGCCCGTCGTTGAGCCCGGCTTCCGAGGTCAGCGTGAACCGGATCTCGTTGTCCGACCCGCGTCCGTCCTCGGTATGCGGCGCGGGCACCTGGACATCGCTCGCCAGCACCGGATCGGTCGGCGACAGCACGGCCCCCAGCAGCAGCGCGGCGGCGGGGGACAGGGCGAGCGCCCACCAGCCGAGCAGGGCCATCGCGCCGACCGACAACGGCAGCGTGATCGCCAGCAGCCGCCAGGTCGAGTTCCACGATCGCCAGCCGATCAGGCGGTCGGATTTCAGCCCCGCGCCGACCAGCGACACCAGGACGCCGAGTTCGGTGATCACTTCGACCGCGCCCACATGTGACCGCGGGTCGAGGACGCCCTCGCCGTAGGGGTGTCCGAAGGGGAGCAATCCGAAGAGGAGCCCGCCCAGCAGCAGGATCAGCGGCATCGACAGCGCGCGTTCGTGCAGCAGATTCGGCAGCACCGCGGCGCACAGCGCCAGAACGCCCGCTCCGGCGAGCAGTATCTCCATGTGAGCGGAGTACCCGGTCCGGACCTGTCGCAACCGATCGCGGCTCAGCCGCCGACTTCGAGTCCTTTGTGGACGGAAAGGTCGACGCCCGAGGCCAGCCGGTACGGCCGGGTGTCCACGATGGCGCCCAGCAGCCGTCGCAGCCGGGAGACCTCGGCACGGACGGTGACGAGGTGTTCGGCGTCACCGTAGAGCGCGCGGCTGAGCGCCTCGGCCGAAAGCCCGGCCGGACCCGCCGTGCGCAGGTGCACCAGGATCCCGGCGTGCCGGGGCGTCACGGTGCGGACCCAGCCGACGTCCCCCGACCGCATCCGCAGCATCGGCGCGTGCCCGAGTTCGAGATCCAGCCGGACCCGGCGCGCGGTGTCGGCCGGGCGCACGAGCCAGCCTTCGGCCAGCCGTTCGGGCAGGCAGGCGCCCAGCCCGGGGACGGCGAGGATCTGGCCTTCCACGGGAGCGGCGATCCGCGTCCCGGGCGCGATACCGGCGGAATGGGCCACCCAGCCGTCGTCGTCCACCAGCAGCGCCGGTCCTCCCGTGCCCGCGACCACCGGCTCGGCGGTTCTGCGCAGCCTGTCCAGGCCCTGCTGGTGGTGGCGCCAGAGTTCGGATTCGACGAGCCGCCGCCCGGTCTCCACCAGCGCGCCGATCGCCGGGTGCAGGGTCAGCGCCGGTCCGCTGACGTCGATCACCCCGAGCAGTTCGCCGGTGCGAGGGTCGTGCACCGGCGACGCGGTGCAGTACCAAGGATGCTGGCCCTGTTCGAAATGCTCCCCGGCGAGCAGTTCCACCGGCGCGGCTTCGGCGAGCGCGGTGCCGATCGCGTTGGTGCCCACCCGGGTTTCGGTCCAGTCGGCGCCTTCGGTGAAGCCCAGGGTGTCGGCGCGCCGTTTGACCGCGGGCGAACCCGCCCGCCAGAGGATGACGCCCTCGGCGTCGGTCACCACCAGCAGCATGTTCGCGGTGTCGGACGTCGTCCCGAGCACCTGTCCGAGGTCGTCCACGACATGCCGCAAGGGTGAGGCGCGGCGACGGCGGGCGACCTCGTCGAGCGGGACCGAATCGCGGGTGTTCACGCCGTCGGCGGCGAGCCCCAGACTCAGCGCGCGCGACCACGATCGCGAGACCAAGGGTCGCGGCCGGACGCGTGGACGGCCGCCGCCGATCACGGCTTCGTGCATGCGGACCAGGTCGCGGGCGTGCATCGGCAGGTCGGCGCCGGGCGGGACCGAGCTGAACACGCCCATAGGCCACCTCCGCACCATCGCGTCGACCGACCAGCATAGGTCGGCCGACGCGAACGCGCCAAGGAATCGCGCTGCAACACGCTGCAACCCTTGCCGCTCCGGCCGCCCCGGGCGTGTGATCGGGGTAACAGCCGAAACGCCGAGGTTTGGGAGTGGCCATGACACAGACGGTGGACCGGATCGAGGCGACGGGCTCGCCGCAGGCTCGGGTCGATGCCTGGCTGAGCCGGTTCGAAGCGGCCCTCACCGCTCGTGACGCCGAGGCCGCCGCCGCGCTCTTCGCGGTCGACAGCTATTGGCGCGACCTGGTCGCTTTCACCTGGACGATCAAGACGGTCGAGGGCCGCGACGGGGTCACCGACCTGCTCGGCGCCTGCCTCGACCGGATCGCGCCGTCCGGATTCCGCACCACCGAGACGCCGACCGAAGCCGACGGCGTGACCGAAGCGTGGCTGGAGTTCGAGACCGCGACTGGCCGTGCGAAGGGTCACTTGCGGCTGAAGGACGAAGGCGCCTGGACGCTGCTGACGAGCCTGCGCGAGCTCAAAGGTTTCGAGGAGCGGCGCAACGAACAGCGGTCGAAGGGTGTCGCGCACGGCGTTGTCCGCGGCCGGAAGTCGTGGGCCGAGAAGCGCGAGGAAGAACAGACGCGGCTCGGCTACGACGAGCAGCCGTACGTCGTCGTCATCGGCGGCGGCCAGGGCGGTATCGCGCTCGGCGCCCGGCTGCGGCAGCTCGATGTGCCGACGCTCGTCCTGGAACGCAACGAACGGCCGGGCGACTCGTGGCGCAAGCGGTACAAGAACCTGTGCCTGCACGACCCGGTCTGGTACGACCACCTGCCCTACCTGCCGTTCCCGGACAACTGGCCGGTGTTCGCGCCCAAGGACAAGATCGCCGACTGGCTGGAGATGTACACGCGGCTCATGGAGGTGCCGTACTGGACCAGTACGGAGGTGACCTCGGCGTCCTGGGACGAGGAGAAGCAGCAGTGGCTGGTGACCGTCGTCCGCGAGGGCGAGGAGCTGGTGCTCACGCCGCGGCACGTCGTGTTCGCGACCGGGATGTCCGGCAAGCCGAATCTCCCGTCGTTCCCCGGGATGGACGAGTTCGGCGGCGATCAGCACCATTCGTCGCAGCACCCCGGGCCGGACGCCTACGCGGGCAAGAAGGCCGTCGTGGTCGGCTCCAACAACTCCGCGCACGACATCTGCGCGGCGCTGTGGGAACACGGCGCCGACGTCACCATGGTGCAGCGGTCGTCGACGCATGTCGTCAAGTCGGATTCCCTGATGGACCTCGGCCTCGGCGACCTGTATTCGGAACGCGCGGTGCGGGCGGGGATCACCACCGACAAGGCGGACATGATCTTCGCGTCCATCCCGTACCGGATCATGCCGCAGTTCCAGATCCCGGTGTACGACGCGATCCGCGAGCGGGACAAGGACTTCTACGCGCGGCTGGAGGCGGCCGGATTCCGGCACGACTGGGGCGACGACGGATCAGGCCTGTTCCTGAAGTACCTGCGCCGCGGCTCCGGCTACTACATCGACGTCGGCGCCTCGGAACTGGTGGCCGACGGGAAGATCAAGCTGGCGCACGGTCAGGTCGACCACCTGACCCGGGACGCGGTCGTGCTGTCCGACGGCACGGAACTCGCAGCGGACGTCGTCGTCTACGCCACCGGCTACGGCTCGATGAACGGCTGGGTCGCGGACCTCGTCGGACAGGAGACCGCGGACCGCGTCGGCAAATGCTGGGGCCTCGGCTCGGACACGACGAAGGACCCCGGACCGTGGGAAGGGGAGCAGCGCAACATGTGGAAGCCCACCCGGCAGGAAGGGCTGTGGTTCCACGGCGGGAACCTGCACCAGTCGCGGCACTACTCCCTTTACCTGGCGCTGCAACTGAAAGCGCGCTACGAGGGCATCCCGACGCCGGTGTTCGGCCTCCAGGAGGTGCACCACAAGTCGTGAGGGATCACGGCACGATCGAGTCGACGTAACCACCGTCGACGCGGACCGCGGCCCCGGTGGTGGCCGAGGCGAGCGGGGAAGCCAGGTACACCACCAGGTTGGCGATCTCCTCGGGTTCGATGAGCCGCTGCAGCAACGATTGCGGCCGGTGCCGGCGCATGAACTCACGCTGGGCCTCGTCCCACGGGAGATCCTTGTCGACCAGTTCGTACACGAAGTCCTCGACACCGCCGGTGTGGGTCGGGCCCGCGATCACCGAGTTTACCGTGACGCCCGTCCCCGCCGCGGCCTTGGCGAACCCCCGGGAGACGCCGAGCAACGCGGTCTTCGACATTCCATAGTGGATCATCTCGGCGGGGATGACGATCGCGGAATCGCTGGCGATGTACTGGATCCGGCCCCAGTCGCGGTCCGTCATCCCCGGCAGGTACGCGCGGGTCAGCCGCACCGCGGCGAGGACGTTGACCTCGAAGTACCGGCGCCACTCGTCGTCGGTGATGTCCAAAGGGGACTGTGTCCCGAAGATGCCCAGGTTGTTGACCAGGACGTCGGCGTCGGGCACCGCCTCCAGTACCCGGGCGGTGCCCTCGTCCGTGGAGACGTCACCGGCCGCCGCGATGACGTCGGCGTCCGGTACTTCGCCACGCAGCCGGTCGATCGCGGCCGTGACACCGGATTCGCCCCGGCCGTTGAGCGCGACCAGGGCACCGGCCTTGGCCAGCCCGGTGGCGATGGCGAACCCGATGCCCTGGGTCGATCCGGTGACCAGGGCCGTCTTCCCGCTCAGATCCAGTCGCATGGCCTCAGTCTCGCGCAGAAGTCCGCCGGGCGCTGGTCGCCGTCAGGACACAGTCGCGATCTTCCAGAGATACCCGTCCGGGTCGGCGAAGTAACCGGAGTAGCCACCCCAGTCGCCCGCGACGGCCTCCTTGACCACGGTCGCGCCCGCCGCGACGGCGGCCCGGAAGATCTCGTCCACTTCCTGGCGGGAATCGGTGATGTGGTGGAAGGAGGAACCTCGGAAGCCGCAGTTTCGTCGTTATGACGGCAACAGTATGGGCGGAGTGGTCAGGGGTGCTTCTCGATTCCTGATCGTCCGTTCGCCGCCTTCGCGTACCGATCGGCCAAGACCGCGAAGGCCTCCTTCAGCTCAACGGGCCTGACTACTTCGATGTCCGCGTCGAACCGTCCGATGCTCGCCGCGAGCCCGGCCCACGACCACGAACCCAGCACCAGACGGCATCGATCCGGCCCCACCTCCTCGACGACGCCGTCGCGGACGTAGTGGGCGACCGTCGCGGCGGGAAGATCGAGGATCACCTCGCCGCGGCAAGGCCACTCGCCGGTGTCGGACGAACCCCGGAACCGGCTCGCGACGAAGATGGCGACGTCGGGGACGGGCAGTTCGCGCGGGGTGAACCGCGGGCCGGTCGGCGTGCGCGGGGTGATCCGGTCGGCCCGGAAAGTACGCCAGTCCTGACGGTCCAGGTCCCAGGCGACGAGATACCAGCGGCCGTGCCAGGTGACCAGGTGATGGGGCTCGGCCCGGCGCGGGGGAGACGCTCCGGCGTAGTCGAACCGCAGGACCTCGCGAGCGTGCACGGCCGCGCCGAGCGCCAGCAGGACGTCACCGTCGACACGGGGATCGGCTCGGCTCGACGGCGACTCGACGGCGGTCACCTGGAGGGTGTCGATCCGGCGTCGCAGCCGCGAGGGCATCACCTGCCGGACGGTGTGCAGCGCCCGCATCGCGGCCTCTTCGATCCCCGCGCCGCTCGTGGTGGCGATCTGGAGCGCGACGGCCAGGGCGACCGCCTGGTCGTCGTCGAACAGCAGCGGCGGCAGCTCGGACCCCGCGTCGAGCCGGTACCCGCCGTCGGGCCCCTTGACGGTCGCGATGGGGTACCCGAGTTCGCGGAGCCTGTCGACGTCACGCCGCACAGTCCGCGGGCTGATGTCCAGCCGCTCGGCCAGCAGCGCTCCCGGCCAGTCGCGGCGAGCCTGCAGCAACGAGAGCATCGACAGCAGTCGCGCGGAGGTTTTCGGCATGTTTTCCATCATGCCGCCAGTAGCGGCCACATCCTGTCCTCTACCCCTGCGAGAGTCGTCTTGTGCCAGAAAACGACAACACGGAGGGCCCGATGACCGCCACGATCCTCGACGCCGAACGCGCCGACCTGCTCGAAGCCCTCGACGCCGTCCGCGCCGCGCTGACCACCACCGTCCAGGGGCTCACGGATGAGCAGCTCGACGAGCACCCGACGGTCAGTGCGCTGAGCCTCGGCGGCTTGATCAAACACGTCGCCTCGATCGAGGAGATGTGGCTGCGCTTCGCGGTCGACGGTCCGTCCGCGATGACCTACGACCTGCCGGAAGGCGTCACCTGGGCCGACCTCGGCGCGGGGACCGCCCGGGAGTACCCGCAGTGGGCGATCGACCACCAGAACAACTTCAAGATGCTGCCCGGCGACACCCTCGCGTCGATCCTCGAGCGGTACGAGCGGGTGGCCGCGCGGACCAAGGAGATCGTCTCGTCGATCCCCGACCTGTCCGCGACGCATCCGCTGCCCGAGGCGCCGTGGAACCCGCCGGGCGCGGTGCGCAGCGTGCGCCGGGTGCTGACGCAAGTCATCGCCGAGACCGCGCAGCACGCCGGCCACGCCGACATCCTGCGCGAAAGCATCGACGGCCAGAAGTCGACCTGACCCTCGCGCCGGTCGTGAGTGGTAAGTGACGTTCTCACGTCACTTACCACTCACGACCACCCCGACCCCTTCGGTCCCGGTGCTTGCCTGCTTGCTGTACATGAAGGCCCCCTTCCTTGCGCCTATCGCAAGGAAGGGGGCCTTCATGTACTGGGGAAGGTGTGAGGGTCGAGTTTCCTCGGCTGAGCCGTGTGAAGGGGGCCTTCACGGACTTCAGGTAGACGAAGCGAAGGAAGGTAGGGACGCGCCCCGGTCGACCTCGCCTAGCCGATCGGTCCAGGGGGTCGTGAGTGGTAAGTGCCGTTCTAACGTCACTTACCACTCACGACCAGCCCGGCCGACTCGGTACCGGCGCCCGCGCCCGCCAGAAGCCCTACCCGGCGGTAGCCATCCGATCATCCGAACTAAGCTCGTTCACAGCTTCCTGCCGTAGGGTCCCCGCCCGTCGGTGGCCGGTGATCTTGGTGGGTGGTTGCGTGCGGGAGAGTTCGGCTGAACGACGGTTCCGTCCGGAGATCCAGGGACTGCGGGCGCTGGCGTGCGTGCTGGTGGTCGTCTACCACGTGTGGCTCGGCCGGATCTCCGGCGGCGTCGACGCCTTCTTCCTGATCTCCGGGTTCCTCGTCACCGGCCAGCTCTACCGCGCGGCGGCGCGCGGGAAGATCGAGTACCGGCCGATGTGGGGCCGGATGATCAAACGGCTGTTCCCGGCCGCGCTCACCGTGTTGCTGCTGATCGTCGCGGCGAGCACGGTGCTGCTGCCGCAGAACCGCTGGTTCCAGACGATCAAGGAGGTCGTCGCCTCCGCGCTCTACCTGGAGAACTGGCAGCTCGCCGCGGATTCCACCGACTACTTCGCCCAGCACAACTCGGCCAGCGTCGTCCAGCACTTCTGGTCGCTGTCGATCCAGGGGCAGTTCTACGTGGTCTGGCCGCTGCTGGTCGGCTTGGTGCTGCTGATCGCCAGGAAGGCGGGGCGGAAAGTCCTTCCGCTGCTGATCACGGTCCTCGGCATGGTGTTCGCGGCCTCGCTGGCCTACTCGGTGTGGCTCACCGCGGTCGACCAGCCGCTCGCGTACTTCGATTCGCTGACCAGGGCTTGGGAATTCGCGCTCGGTGGCCTGCTCGCCTTGCTCGTCGACCGGGTCCGGGTGCCCCGGTCCGCGCGGGTCGTGTTCGGCTGGGCCGGCGTCGCGGGGCTCGTTTCCTGCGGGCTGGTGCTCCAGGTCGGGACGGTCTTCCCCGGTTATCTCGCGCTGTGGCCGACGCTTTCGGCCGCGCTGGTGATCCTCGCGGGCGACACCGCGTTCAAGGGCGGCGCGGACCGTCTCCTGTCCAGCCGCCCGCTGAAGTATCTCGGCGACCTGAGCTACGCGCTCTACCTCTGGCACTGGCCGGTCCTGGTGTTCTACCTCGTCGCCCGTGACCGGGAAGAGGTCGGCCTGCGCGGCGGCGCGGTGATCATCGCGCTGTCCTTCGTCCTCGCCGTGCTGACCCACCACCTGGTCGAACGGTCGCTGCGCGCGTCGGAGATCGGGGTCCGGACCCGATGGGGCGCCTACCGGTTCGGCGCCGCGACGCTCGCGGCCGTGCTCGCCGCGACAGGCGCTTGGCAGTGGGTGAGCGTGAGCCAGGCGGACACCTATTCGATCGCCGTCAACGATCCCGACCACCCCGGCGCGCTCGCGCACACCGAAGGCTTCAAGTACTGGGGCGCCGCCGACGCCTCCCTCGTCCCGTCTTTCGTCGCCGTGTCCGAAGACTGGGCGGGGATCGACCCGGCCCGCTGCGGGGTGTCCCCGCGCAACGCCGACCTCGAGGTCTGCACCTCGGAGACGTCGGGGCATCCCACCCGCCGGATCGTGGTCACCGGCGACTCGCACGCGGGGCAGTTCCTCGGCGCCCTGCTGCCGATCGCCGAGCAGCGGAACTGGGAGGTGACCTCGATCCTGCGCGGCGGCTGCCCGTTCTCCACCGACTCCGACGCCGTACCGGGCGACCAGGCCTGCATCGACTGGAACTCCGCCGTGGTGGACGAGATCGTCACGACCCGGCCCGACGCGGTGATGACGATCGGTACCAGGGACGTGCGGACCGGTGTCGAGGAACGGGTTCCCGGCGGCTACGTCGCCCAATGGCGCAAGGTCGACGAGGCGGGCATCCCGGTGCTGGCGGTGCGGGACAACCCGCGGTTCGGCCAGTCGCCGTCGGCCTGTGTCGAGAGCCGAGGCGCGCAGGCGCCCGAGTGCGCCACTCCGCGCTACGACCTCTACGCGGAGGAGCCGCCGTACGAGACGCTGGCCGATCTGCCGCGGAACGTGCGGTTCCTCGATTTCAGCGACTACTTCTGCACGGCCGAGGTGTGCCCGCCGGTGATCGGCAACGTGCTCGTCTACCTCGACGACAACCATGTCAGCGGCACCTATATGTCGACCATGTCGGCGATCGCGGAGAAGGCGATCACCGAGGCGCTCGGCTGGGCGGACGATCACGCGGAGGAGCCGCCGCCGGGCGGGTGATCCAGACAACAAATCGCCACGGAATTGCGTCAAACCGCATCAGTTCGATGGTCTGCCAACTCCACACGCAACAATCGACCCTTATCGGCGCATCGAAACGGCGGATATCGTCGTCGGTGTGAAGATCGCCGTCCATCAGGGCTCCTACGCCGAACTGCCGTCCGCCGTCGCGACGTCGGGCGCCGATCTCGTGGTCGCCGCCGAGATGATCAGCACCGGCTATCACATCGGCGCCCGCACCCAGGAGCTCGCCGAGCCGGCCGACGGTCCGACCGCGGCCCGGATGTCCTCGCTGGCAAGGGAAACCGGTGTCGCGCTGGTCTACGGCTACCCCGAGTCCGACGGCGGCCGCGTCTACAACGCCGTCCAGCTGATCGGCCCGGACGGACGCCGTCTGGCGAACTACCGCAAGACCCATCTGTTCGGCGACATCGACCGGAACTGGTTCGAGCCGGGCGCCGAAGCGGTCGTGCAGGCGGACCTCGACGGTCTCCGGATCGGCCTGCTGATCTGCTACGACGTCGAGTTCCCCGAGCTGGTGCGGGCGCACGCGCTGGCCGGGACCGAACTGCTCGTGGTGCCGACGGCGCTGATGAGCCCGTACGAGCTGGTCGCCGACACGCTGGTGCCCGCCCGCGCCTACGAAAGCCAGCTCTTCGTCGCCTACGCGAACCGCTGCGACACCGAACAGGACCTGACCTACTGCGGGCGGTCCTGCGTCGTCGCCCCGACCGGCGAAGTACTCGCCCGCGCGGGCGCCGGTCCGGAGCTGATCCGCGCCGACGTCACCCGGGACGCGCTCGTCGCGTCGCGACTGGAGAACACCCACCTGGCCGACCGACGGCCCGATCTGTACCGAGGACTTTCCGCATGACCTCCGCCCTCCCGACCGCGATCCACCACGACGAACCGGCCGGCCGCCCGATCACCATGTTCGGCCCCGATTTCCCGTTCGCCTACGACGACTTCCTCGCCCACCCGGCCGGTCTCGGCGCGCTGCCCGCCGAGCGGCACGGCACCGAGGTGGCGGTGATCGGCGGCGGCCTCTCGGGCATCGTCACCGCGTACGAGCTGATGAAGCTGGGCCTGCGACCGGTCGTGTACGAGATCGCCGAGATCGGTGGCCGCCTGCGCACCGTGAACCTCCCGGGCTGCCCGGACGACGTCGTCGCGGAGATGGGTGCGATGCGCTTCCCGCCGGCGTCGACCGCGCTGTTCCACTACATCGACAAGGTCGGCCTGGAAACGACGCCGTTCCCGAACCCGCTGGCGCCGGGCACGCCGAGCACCGTCGTCGATCTCAAGGGGGAGAGCCACTACGCGCGCACGGCCGACGAACTCCCTGCCGTCTTCGGCAAGGTCGCGGCCGCCTGGGACAGCACGCTGGCCGAGCAGGCCGCGTTCACCGAGATGCAGAAGGCGATCCGCGAACGCGACACGAAGACGATCAAGCGGCTGTGGAACGAACTCGTGCCGCGCCTGGACGACCAGACCTTCTACGGTTTCCTCTGTCAGTCACCCGCGTTCGCCTCCTTCCGCGACCGCGAGATCTTCGGGCAGGTCGGCTTCGGCACCGGCGGCTGGGACACCGATTTCCCGAACTCCATCCTGGAGATCCTGCGGGTGGTCTACACCGGCGCCGACGACGAGCACCGCAGCATCGCCGGCGGCAGCAGGCAGCTTCCGTTGCGGCTGTGGGAACACGCGCCCGAGGACATCGCGTTCTGGCCCGCCGGGACGAGCCTGAGCTCGCTGCACGGCGGCAGCCCGAACCCGGGCGTCGCCCGGCTGCACCGCACCGCGCCGAACAACATCACCGTGACCGACACCGAAGGGCGCATCCGCACCTATCCGGCGGCGGTGTTCACCGCGCAGAGCTGGATGCTGCTGTCGAAGATCGAATGCGACGAGGCGCTGTTCCCGATCGACCACTGGACGGCGATCGAGCGCACGCACTACATGGAGTCCTCGAAGGTCTTCGTCCCGGTGGACCGGCCGTTCTGGCTGGACAAGGATCCGGTGACCGGACGCGACACGATGAGCATGACGCTGACCGACCGCATGCCACGCGGCACCTACCTGCTCGGCGACGATCCGGACGCGCCCGCGGTGATCTGCCTGTCCTACACCTGGGCCGACGATTCGCTGAAGTGGCTGCCGCTCTCGGTGTCCGAGCGGGTCGAGGTGATGCTTCAGTCGCTGAAGGAGATCTACCCGGGTGTCGACGTCCGGCGGCACATCATCGGCGACCCGGTGACCGTGTCGTGGGAGGCCGAGCCGCACTTCATGGGCGCGTTCAAGGCCAACCTGCCCGGGCACTACCGCTACCAGCACCGGCTGTTCACGCACTTCAAGCAGGACAGGCTGGAGGAGCGCCACCGCGGTCTCTTCCTCGCCGGTGACGACGTTTCGTGGACGGCCGGCTGGGCGGAAGGAGCCGTCCAGACCGCGCTCAACGCGGTGTGGGGCGTCCTGAACCACTTCGGCGGCGAGACGGATCCGGCCAACCCGGGGCCGGGCGACGTCTACGACGACATCGCGCCCGTCGAACTGCCGGACTGAGCGCGGCGGTTCACCAGCCAGGCCGTACCCGTCGCGAGGAGTGCGCCGAGGACCGCTCCGATGGTGTTCATCAGCCAGTCGTTGGTGTCGCAGGCGCGGCCGATCGCGGGTACGAACGCCTGCAGGGCCTCGATCAGAGCGGACAGCGCCGAGCCCGCCGCGAACATCGTCAGCGGACGCCGGGAAGCCAGCGCGGCGAAGCAGACCGGCGGCAGGAACAGCGCGACGTTGGCCAGGAGTTCCACCGCGCCGAGCGTGGGCAGCGAGAACTGGACCGTGCACATGACCTCGTCGATGGTGCGGCCGGCGGGGACCAGGGTCAGCGCGAAGACCGGGACCAGCGACACCCCGGCGAGGGCCCACAGGATCCGGCGCCTGCCCGCGAACAGCAGGCCGAGGACGGCGCAGACGAGCGCGACCAGCAGGATCGCCACCGGCACCAGGGCTGAGTGGTCGAGCAGGAAGTTCGTGATCATGGCGGGCCGATCCTATGATCACGCCCGCTCAGGCGGTGAACCCGACCTCCGCCGCGGGCACCACGCGCAGCCGCCCGCCGGTGACCAGCACGATGTCCAGGTCTTGTCGGGAAGCGTTGTGAAAGCCACTTTCGCAACGCTGAAGGTTGCGAAAGTGGCTTTCACAACACCGGGCGCCGCCGCCCCTCGCTAGGGGAGTGCGGCGGGTGATTCGGCCTCCGGGATGAGCAGGCGCGGCGCTCCGGTGCCGTCGGCGGGAACGGCCCAGACGTCGGAATGTCCCTGCGCCCGGGGGAGGGCGTAGGCGACGGTGCGGTCGTCGAGCCACGCGGGCTGGTCGTCGACGTTCCGGGTCTCGGCCAGCGGCGTCACGGTGCCGCTCGCGAGGTCGAGCACCGAGACTCGCCAGCCCTTGGCGGGATCGCCGTCGATGGCCGACTTGAAGGCGATGCGGGTCTCGTCGGGCGAGAGCGACGGGCATTCGACGTTGTCCCGCAGGGTTTTCACGGTCCGGGCCTTCGAGTCGCCCTCGACGAGGTACCGGTGGGAGCCGGTGGACATGGTGGCGTAGAAGCGGTTCGGCTGCCGGGTGAAGGTGACGCCCCAGAAGTTGAAGTCGGCCGCCTTGTACGGCTTGCCGTCCACAGTCACGGCGAAGTCCTCGAGCGTGCCTTCGACGCTGTCGGTGGTGAGGTCGAGGGTGCCGGCGCGGGTGGAGAACCGGCCTCCGTTGTAGGAGTCGCCGGTGACGAACACCGTCCACGCGAGCCGCCGCCCGTCAGGCGAGACTCGCGCCCGGTTGGGCAGCCCGACCAGCGGGATCTCCTGCGTGACCGCGAGCTTGCCGTCGAGCACCGCCAGCTGATACGTGGTCAGGCCGGTCTCCGGGCGCAGGCAGATCCCGGTGCCGCCCGCCGCGTAGACCCGGGCGCAGGACACTGTCGAGACCGCCCGGGCGCCGCCCGGATCGGCCGCCGCGACGCTGGACACGTGTCCGCGGTCGGCGTCGGCGGTGCTGCGGAACAGCAGCCGTCCGCCTTCGAGGGTGACGGCGCCGCTGGTGCCCGCCGACGCGGTGTCCTGGTTGCGCGCGCCCGCCACCCCGACGTAGATCACGGCGGCCGCGGCCAGCGTGAGTACTCCGGTGACGGCGATCAGGACGCGGGTGCGGGTGTTCACGGTCGTGCCTTCCTGCGGGGAGCCAAGAGAACGAAGGTGGCGGCGACGGCGGCGAGCACCGTCCCGGCGGCGATCGCGATCGCCGTGGTCGCACCCCAGAACTGCCAAGAGAGTCCGAAAAGGACGGACGAGACGAAGTAGGCGAGTGCCTGCCCGCTCTGCACGATCGCGATGCCGGTGGTGCGCAGCGCTTCCGGCAGCAGCGGCCCGGCCAGTGCCATCAGCACGCCGTCGGTCGCCGCGTAGAACACGCCGTACAGGCCCAGGGTGAGCGCGAACAACGCCCAGCCGGTCAGCGGGCTGAGCAGCAGCAGATAGACGGTGGCCAGCGCGCCGTAGCCGGTGAGCATCACCGGCAGCCTGCCGATCCGGTCGGCCAGCGCACCGAGCGGCGCGGCCAGCAGCAGGTAGCCGAGATTCGTCCCGACCGCCAGCAGCGGGAACCAGCCGGTGGCGATGTCCTCCTTGGCCTGGAGCAGGAGGTACACGAAGCCGTCGCCGATGGTCGCGAGGCCGAGGACGCAGGCGGCGATCAACAGGCGTCGTACGCCGGCGCCGCGCAGGAGCCCGGCCGCCGCCCGCAAGGACACGGTGCCCGACGGCGGTTTGGGCGCGCGGCGGTCGCGGACGAACAGCGCCAGCAGCAGTACCCCGGCGGCGGCGATGCAGAAACTCGTCACGAAGACCGCGTCGAACCCTTCGACCCCGGTCGCCGAACCCGCCACGGCCAGCACGGCGACCGCGACGAGCGGGCCGAGGAACGCGCCGACACTGTCCATCGCCCGGTGCACCCCGAACGCGCGGCCCAGCATGTGCTCGGGAGCCGACAGGGTGATCAGCGCGTCGCGGGGCGCGGTCCGCAGGCCCTTGCCCGTCCGGTCCGCGGTCAGCACCACACCGATCGCGGTCGCCGACGAACCGGCCGCCACCAGCCCCAGCTTCGCCACCGCCGACATCGCGTAGCCGAGCCCCGCGACCGCCTTGCGCCGCCGGACCCGGTCCGCGACGTAGCCGCCGACCAGGCGCAGCAGCGCGGTCGCGCCGGTGTAGAGGCCGTCCACCACGCCGTACGCCGCCGGGCCCAGGTGCAGCCCCAGCACCAGGTACACCGGCAGCACGGCGGTCACCATCTCCGACGACACGTCCGTGACGAGGCTGACGGTGCCCAGGGCGAAGACGTTCCCGCCGAGCAGGGCGAAGGACTTCTTGGACACGCCGCCGGGATGCTCCCGGCGGCCGATCGTGGACAGGTACACGCGACGGACCACCCTTTCCCGCCCGCGGGCGCGTCCACAGTGGACACGCCCGCGGGGTTCACCCGACTACTGCCACACGCTCGTGATCGGCGACTTCTTGGCCGCCTCGGCGATGCCCGGCAGGCCGAACGCCGCCTCCATCGTGCGGAGGATTGAATAGTGGTTGATGGATTCGCTGTAGCTGCCCGGCTTCACGTGGGCGCCGACGAAGGTGGTGTAGATCTGGTTCACCGACGTCCCGCTGTCCTCGTCGAAATTGACGATCAGCAGGCTGTTGTGCGTCTTGGCCCACTGCGCGTACGCGTCGAGGTTCTTCTTCAGCCATTTGTCGCCCGTGTCGACCGAGCAGTCGTGCATGTCGCTGCACAGATCCGGGGTCACGAAAGCGACGTGCGGCAGCTTGGTGAAGTCGGTCGGGAAGGACGAGAAGCGTTTGTTCGCCGAGGCGGGGACATTGCCGAAGCTGACCCAGCTGTTGTGCTTACGGGCATATTTGTCCTTCGTGCAGCCGGTGTAGCCGTCGGACGGCATGCTTTCCGCGTAGCCGACGAACGTCTTGCCGATCCCCGCCAGCTGGGAGGCGATGTTCTCCTTGTTCCCCAGATCCTGGCATTTGTTGCTGTCGACACCGTGCGTCGAGCCCGCGAACTGGGCGATGTAGTTCGGCTGGCTCGGATGTGTCGTCCCGTAAGCCTTGGTGAACTTCGCCCCCTGCGAGGCGAGTTTGTTGAAGTACGGTGCCTTGGAGCTGCCGTTGATCTCCTTGTAGTCCTTGTTCTCGAACATCACGAGGACGATGTGGTCGAACGCGGGCACCTTCGCCGCGGCGGGCTCGATCGCGACGGCGGGAGTGTCCTGATGGGACACCACCAGCGCCGCGGCCAACCCGGTCGCGGCCACGGCGGCGACCGCGATCCGTTTCCAGAACATGCGAAAACCTCCTGGTGAAAAGGTTGAAACTTTGACGACCAACCATCGGGTTCAGCGGCGCTCCGCGGGCGTCGACAGAGTCGAGACATCAGATGTCTTGGCTGCATTAAAACGGTCGGGAAGTCCCCGGCCCACCAAGATCGCCTGACCGGAGTAGTCGGCGGGCGGAGAACGCCCCAAAACCGGCATTGACTGGCACGAAACCATGTAAACCTCCCGTTCACCTTGTGTTCCGAGGGGTGAACCGATGGACTTATGGCAACCGCGTACTCATCCGACCATTGGTTAAGGTGGTCGGCGTGAAGCCCTTTTCGTCGCGACCGGCCGGATACACGATCGAAGAACTGTCCACGATCGTCGGCATGTCGGCACGCAATATCCGGGCGCATCAGACGAGAGGCCTGTTGCCCCCGCCGGTCCGCCGCGGCAGGTCCGCCTACTACGGTCCGGTCCATCTGCGGCGCCTGCGCCGCATCACGGTGCTGCAGAAACAGGGCTTCAACCTGGTTTCCATCGCCGCGATGCTCGGGACGACCACGGCGGACGCCGCCGAACGACTGGACGCGGCGATGGCCGACATCGCCCGCGACCAGCCCGCCGTCGCCCGGTGCCTGGAACGGCACGGGGTGCTCGGCAAGGACGACGCGGGAGCGCCCGCGGTCGTGCGACAGTCCGTTTCACGGGCGGTCGCGGATCTCGCCGGGGCCGGGATCCCGCCCCTCGCGGCGCTGCGGTTCCTCGGGCAGTTCCTGGACCGGGTCGCGCCGCTGGCGAACGAGCAGCTCGCCGTGCTGAAAGCCCAGACCGGAGGGGTCTCGGCCGTCCCCCGGGCCTGTTTCGCGGAGCTTCTTGTAAGCGCTTTCAGGACAACGGTGGAGAACGCGGCCGAGGTCACTTTTCCAGACGGGAAACCAGGGCCGCGGCGGCCGAGGTAGCCGATGCCGTCGCCACCCCGAGGGCCGTGCCGTCGGCGTGACTGGACAGGATGACCACGATGTAGCGGTCGTCTTCGCCGACGAGTCCGGTCGTGTGCGCGTCCACGGCGCCGTGTCCGGCCGCCCAGCCCTGTTTGATCGCCCACGGCCGGTCGTGGAAGACCGACGGGATGCCGAAGTACTGGTCGAACCCGTCGGCGGCGGTCCTGGGTGCCTCCCGCAGCGGCTTCAGGATCAGATTTCGCTTGGCTTTCGGCAGCGCGAGAATGTGCCGATAGGTCGCGACGATGTCGTCCGCGGTGGACAGTGTGTCGCCCCAGCGACCCGCGTCGGCGGGCGGCGTGGTGTTCTTCAGGCCGATGGCGGCGACCGTCCTCGTGACGATCGCGGAGGCCCCGTTCCGGGTCCACAGCGTGTTGGCGATCGCGTCGTCGCTTTTCGACAGCATTCGCTTGATCTGGGCTTCGTCGGTTTTGCGCGGGCCGCGGGTGATCGCGTCCAGTGCGATGAACAGTTTCACCACCGAAGCCGTGCGGAATCTTTCCGAACCCTGTTCGTCGACCACCGGCTTGCCCGACGTGCGGTCGAAGACCACGGTGGCGACCCGTTCTTCCGGTGCCGGACGGCTTTCCGCGTTGGCCTGGAAGATCACGTAGCCGAGGATCCCGGTGACGAGAAGGGAAGCGGTCAGGACGGTCGCGTGTAGACGCAGCCGCCGGTTCGCGCGGGGAACGGCGATCGGCCTGGTTCGTTCGTCGTCGAACATGATGCCGATGTTCAGAGACGATCATCGTTGTCCTGTCTCGTTCTTGTCATGACTCTGTAACAGCGGCAGACGGCACGGAAACCATTTCGGCGCTTCGGAAACCGGGCCGGACATCGTGTTCGGATACCGGCCGATCGGCCGATGTGAAACGACTTTCCGGTCGATGCGAGGAAGACGGTGGCCCCCGTGCTCGGCGGTGCCGGGGGCCACCGCCGGGTCAGGAGCGTTGCACGATGATCTGATCGACGAGGGTGCCGTCGGCACTGATCGCCCGGACGTCCATTTTGGGCGGTGTCGTGCCCGTGCCCGCGATGACGTCGACCGCGACCAGGCTGTAGCCGCGGAACCGGACACGGGACCAGGTGACCTTCTTGGTGCGGTCCTGGCCGTCCCGTTCCGAGTATTTCATCGGGACCGGGGCGTCGTTGCTGGTCTCGTGTCCCAGGTAGGTGTCGGGCGCCGGGAACTCGGAGACGCTGCCGCCACCGCCGCCCGCGGTGATGTAGGTAGTCCCGTCCTTGACCGGGTTGGTGGTCCCTCGCGACGGCACCTTCTTGACGGCCTTGCCGGCGCGGATCGGGTCGGTGCGCTCGTAGATGTGGTTGTGCCCGTTGAGCACCAGGTCGACCTGGTATTTGTCGAACAGCGGAGCCCAGTCCTTCTGCGCGCCGAGTTCGGCGCCGTTGGAATGGCAGGTGGAGTACGTGCACTGGTGGCAGTAGACGACGATGAAGTCGATCGTGGGATCGGCGCGGAAGGCGGCGAGCGTCTTCCCGAGCCACTTGAGCTGCTTGCCCTTGGTGTAGTCCAGATTGGACGGGCTGTTGTAGCAGACGTCGTTGCCGTCCAGGCTGATCAGTCCGACGTTCTGGTAGCGCCACGAGTAGATGCAGGTGGAGCCGTCCCAGGCGTTGTCCGGCATGGTGAAACGCGCCCGCACGCCGCCGTACCCGTCCGCGGAGTACCAGCCCTCCATCTCGTGGTTGCCGAGCGCCATCATCCACGGGATCCCGGCGGTGACGGGTTCGTTCTGCACGAAGAAGGAGTCCCACAACCGGGCGTCGTACTGGTCCTCCTCCGGGTGCCCGCCCTCGCCTTCGAGGGCGTAGCTCAGGTCGCCCATGGCGAGGTGGAAGGCCGGGTCGAGGCCCGCGATCAGGCTGCTGGTCGCGACGGCGTTGTAACCGACGCCCTGGTCGCCGAACGCGGTGAACGAGAACGTGCCGTCGCCGCCCGCGGCCGGGGCGGTGCGGAAACTCGCCATCTCGCCGAGCCTGGCGGCGGGGTCGTAACCCTCGTGGCCGACGACGTAGTAGTACGTGGTGTTGGGCAGCAGGCGGTCGATCCGGGCGTGGAGGTAGTACTGGGTGATCGACTTCGGGCTGTTCGGCGGCACTTCCTCGACCGGGTGCTGCCAGGACATCTGGCTGGTCAGCGCCCGGACCTCGGCCTGGATGGGCGGGCTGAAGTCGCCGGGGACCGTGCCGATCCGGACGAACGGCGCGGTCACCGCCGCGGGGACCTGCCAGGAGATCACGACCTGCTGGGACGGGTCGGCCCCGTAGGCGATGTGACGTCCGAAAGGCCGCAGCGCCGAACCCGCGACCTTGTCGGCGTTGAGCAGCACCGTCGGCCCCGTCGGCCCGGGGGAGGCCGCGGCGGCGCCGGGCAGCAGGACACCGCCGGCGGCGAGTGCCGCCCCGCTCACCGCGCCCACCCGGAACAGGGTCCGCCGCGAGTACTGATTGACGAATTTGTCGTGTTTCTCGGCCAAGCTGAGCCGACGGTAGGCTTGGGACCTGCTGTTTCGGGGAGTTTCGGCCATGAAATCGAAGTTAAGAAGGCTTCCTAACTAAGTCAAGAGGCTGGCGTCCGTTCGGGGATCGGCTGCACGGAACCGTGCAAGTGGGCGGGGTGGTCGTGAGTGGTAAGTGGGGTTAGAGCGGACCAGCGTTTACCGACCTATGCCTGACCTGCGCGAGGGTGGAGGTTCACCGTCGCATGAGGTCGCCCGGTCTCGGATCTTGATCAACGGAGGATCGGGGACACTCAACGTCCCCGATCCTCCGTTGATCAAGGTCGTGCCGGTCACGACCGGTGGCAGACGAGGTGACGGGGGAGGATTCCGGACGTTCAACGTCCCCAATCCTCCACACTCGACCGCCAGCCACACCAGTGGGTAGCGAAATACGAGTCCGCTAGAACGACACTTACCACTCACGACCACCCGGACCCATTCGGTACCGGCGCTTGCCTGCTTGCTGTACATGAAGGCCCCTTCCTTGCGCCTATCGCAAGGAAGGGGGCCTTCATGTACTTGGGTCGCTGTGAAGGTCGAGTTTCCTCGGCTGAGCCGCGTGAAGGGGTCCTTCACGCGCACCAGCTGTGACTGCTGGTGCTTCTGGGGTTGTAGTGGCGATCGCCGAGTCCGTGAAGGCCCCTTCACTACCTTCAGGGTAGGCAAGGAGGCCTTCACGGGCCGGGACCGCGATTTCGCGCCCTCGCAAGTAGGTGACTACTCGCGAGGACCAGGGGTCACAGCAGTTCCGAGGAGACGACCGCGTCCAGCTCGCGCAGCCGGTCCAGCAATGGGTCGATCTCGTCCTCGGCGATCAGGACGGCGCAGGTCATGGTGCTTTCGCGGACCCCGTCGCGCACGTCGAGCGACAGGTCGTGGACCAGGCAGCCGAGCGCGTCGACCAGGCCGGGGATCTGCTCGACGCCGCCGACGAAGTAGGTGGCGATCCGGCGGCGGATCAGCATGGACGAGCGAGGGGCGGGAACGTGGAAAGCGGTGAGCGACATCGTGGTCTCCGAAGGCGGGAAAACGAACAGGCCATGGAGGGCCAGGTCCCGGGAGATGCCCCGTGTCGAGGGGTCGCCGGAATGCGCGCCGGCGACCTGGTTCAGCCGGCGCGCTTGACTACGAGTCGAGTGAAGCTGAGTCGAGTCCAGTGGCGCACGGCGACAGGCTAGCACGCCCCGCCGGAATGCCACGAGAGCCGCAGCCGGGGCCCTTGCTCGCGGACGTGCGTGATCGAGCCGCAGTCGAGGTCCAGCTGCCGCTGCCGTTCCGCGACGAACGCCCGGCCGAGGCCGATGCGGTCCGAAGTGGACAGTGTGCGCCGGAGTTCGTTCAGCAGTCCGCGTTCTTCCGAACGGATATGCGCGTCCACTGAATTCTCCAGTGTCACCAAGGCTTTCTCGGAGTCCGCGGATTCCAGTGCGGCCAGCAGCTCTTCCGCGAAGCCGCTGTCCGTCCCATCAGGACGGATGATCCTTTCCGACGCGGTGGCATGGGCGACCAGTGACGCCGACAGTTCCGCGACCAGCGCCGGACGGTCGGCCTCGTCGTTGCGGAGGTCCCGGAAGAGCTGCTCGATCCGCCGGTGATCGGCCAGGACGACCTCGACCAGATCGGAACCCGGGGGAGCGGCCGTCGGCCCCGGGCGCATCCAGCCGAACGTCAGCTCCACGGCCTGCCGCCAGTGCGCGTACTCGCTGTCGCGGCGGGCGGGGTCCATCGAAGGCAGCCATTGCCCGGCGCGGTGCCAGTTCCGGCGCAGGCCCTCCAGATCCGGCCAGTACCCGACCGAAAGCCCGGCCGCGTACGCCGCGCCCAGCGACACCGTCTCGGCGACCATCGGGCGGACCACCGGCACGTCGAGGACGTCGGCGACGAACTGCATCAGCAGGTTGTCCGCGGTCATCCCGCCGTCCACCTTGAGCGTCGAGAGCGCCAGCCCCGAATCGGCGTTCATCGCGTCGACGACCTCGCGGGTCTGCCAGCCCGTCGCCTCCAGCACGGCCCTGGCCAGGTGTCCCTTGGTGATGTACGACGTCAGCCCGGCGATCACGCCGCGGGCCTCGCTGTGCCAGTGCGGCGCGAACAGGCCGGAGAAGGCCGGCACGATGTAGCAGCCGCCGTTGTCCTCGACCGTCCTCGCCAGCGTCTCGATCTCGGGCGCGCTGCCGATCAGCTCGAGCCCGTCCCGGAACCACTGCACGAGCGACCCGGTGACCGCGATCGACCCTTCGAGGGCGTACACGGCGGGTTCGTCGCCGATCTTGAACCCGACGGTGGTCAGCATGCCGTGCGTGGAGTGCACCGGCGTCGGGCCGGTGTTGAGCAGCAGGAAACTGCCCGTCCCGTACGTGCATTTCGCCTCGCCGGGCGCGAAGCAGGTCTGGCCGAACAACGCCGCTTGCTGATCGCCGAGCGCCGCCGCGATCCGGATCCCCGGCACCACCCGCGACGTCGTCCCGTAGACCTCGGTCGACGGCCTGATCTCCGGCAGCATCGCGCGGGGAACGTCGAAGAACTCCAGCAGTTCGTCGTCCCACGACAGCGTCCGCAGGTTCATCAGCATGGTGCGCGAGGCGTTGGTGACGTCGGTGACGTGGACGCCGCCCTCCGGGCCGCCGGTCAGGTTCCAGATCAGCCAGCTCTCGACCGTCCCGAACAGGACGTCGCCGCGTTCGGCGCGTTCCCGCAGGCCAGGGGTCCTTTCGAGCAGCCAGCGGATGCGGGGTGCGGAGAAGTAGGTGGCCAGCGGCAGCCCGCACAGCCGCCGGACGCGGTCCGCGCCCGGCTCGCGGGCGAGCTGTTCGAGCATCGCGTCGGTGCGGGTGTCCTGCCAGACGATCGCGCGCCCGACCGGGTTGCCGGTGTGCCTGTCCCACAGCACCGTCGTCTCGCGCTGGTTCGCGATGCCGAGCCCGACCACCTGCGCCGGTTCGGCGCCCGTGTCGGCCAGCGCCTGCGGCACGATCCGGCCGACGTTGCGCCAGATCTCCGTCGCGTCGTGTTCGACCCAGCCTGGCCGGGGGAAGTGCTGCTGGTGTTCGCGCTGCGCGACCGACACCAGCCTGCCGCGCGCGTCGAACAGGATGCACCGGGTCGAAGTGGTGCCCTGGTCGATCGACATCACGTAGCGCTGGACCACGCGAGCACCTCCATCACCATCGGGACGCGCCGAGATCGCGGGAGACCGCCCGTGCCGCGTCGCGCACGTGGCCGAGCAGCCGGGGGATCGGGCTGCCGTCGGCTTCACAGATCCGGTCCGCCGCGCCGGACACCCCGATCGCGCCGACCACGATGCCGCCGTGCCCGCGGATCGGCGCCGCTATCCCGGCCTCGCCGGAGATCATTTCGCCGTTCTCGCTCGCCCAGCCCGCCTCACGCACCTTGCCACAGGCGCGTTTGATCGCGGTCTGGGTGATCAGGGTCCGGCGGGTGTAGGCCTCCGGCCCGCCGGTGCGCAACGATGCCACGAGACCGGTGTCGTAGGCCAGAAGTACTTTTCCGAGTGCCGTCGCGTGCAGCGGCAGGAGCGTGCCGACGTCGAGTGTCTGCAGGCTGTCGTCAGGCCGGAACACGTGGTGTACCACCAGGACCCGGCCCTCCAGCGGTGCGCCGATCCGGACGGCCTCGCCGCTGCGCGCGGCCAGCGCGTCGGCCCAGTTGATCGCGCGTGACCGGAGTTCGTTGACGTCGAGGTAACTCGTGCCGAGGTGCAGCAACGCCGCGCCCAGTTGGTATTTCCCGGTGTCGCGGTCCTGTTCGACAAAGCCGACCCCCTGCAGGGTGCGCAGGATGCCGTGCGCCGTTCCCTTGGCGAGTTCGAGGGAATCGGCGATCTCGCCGACCCCGAGACGGCCGGAACCTCGCGCCAGCAACCGCAGGATCGCGGCGGCGCGCTCGATGGACTGGATCGGACCGGGCACGGCCCAACCGTAGCCCGACCGGCCCTGATTCGACAATGTCGAACATCGTCTTCGGACGTTCGACAATGCCGACCGGTGTCCGTTGACCCGGGGTTTCCGCGAACTTAACTTCGGCCTCAACAGGGCAACGGTGTCCTTTGTGGAGGAAGCAATGGTGCGAAACCTCAAGGCTCGCGGACTCGCGGGCGAACTGGCGGCGGAGTTCGTCGGGACGATGATCCTCATACTGTTCGGCTGCGGGGTGGTGGCTCAGGTCGTCGCGGGCGGCATCGGTGACCACGACAGCATCGCGTGGGCGTGGGGGATCGGTGTCACGCTGGGTGTCTATGTGGCTTCACGGATCAGTGGCGCGCATCTGAACCCCGCCATCACCGTGGCACTCGCGGTGTTCAAGGGCTTCTCGTGGCGCAAGGTCGCCCCGTACGCCTTGGCGCAGACCGCCGGCGCGTTCCTCGGCGCCCTGCTGGTGCGCTGGAACTACACCGAGGTGCTCAACGCGGCCGACCCCGGGCTGACGATCAAGACCCAGGGCGTCTTTTCCACCCTTCCGGGTAACGGAACCCTGCCGGTGGGTGACTGGGGCGCGTTCCGCGACCAGATCATCGGCACCGCCATCCTCGCCTTGGTGATCTTCGCCATCACCGACCTCCGCAACACCGCGCCCGCCGCGAACCTCGCGCCCGTCGTCGTCGGCTTCCTCGTGGTCGCGATCGGCATGGCCTGGGGCACCAACGCCGGCTACGCGATCAACCCCGCCCGCGACTTCGGCCCGCGGCTGATGTCCTGGCTCACCGGCTACGACACCGCGTTCACCGACCAGTACGGCTATCCGTACTGGTGGATCCCGATCGTGGCGCCGATCGTCGGCGCGGTCATCGGCGGCGCGATCTACAAGTTCTTCATCGAGCGTTACCTCCCCAGCGATCCCGCGCCGGAAGCCTTGCCCGCCAAGGACCTCGAAACCGCCGCCTGAGCCGTCCCGATAGGAGAAAAGCCATGCCTGACTACATCGGCGCCGTCGACCAGGGCACCACCAGCACGCGGTTCATGATCTTCGACCACGGCGGCAACGAGATCGCCCGCCATCAGCTGGAGCACGAGCAGATCCTGCCGAAGCCGGGCTGGGTCGAGCACGACGCGACCGAGATCTGGGAGCGGACCCGCTCGGTCATCGCCACCGCGCTCAACAAGGCGAAGCTGACCGCCGCCGACCTCGCCTCGCTCGGCATCACCAACCAGCGTGAGACCACCGTCGTGTGGAACCGCCGGACCGGGCGCCCGTACTGCAACGCGATCGTGTGGCAGGACACCCGCACCGACCGGATCGCCTCGGCGCTGGAACGCGCGGGCAAGGGCGACGTCATCCGGCGGAAGGCCGGTCTCCCGCCCGCCACCTACTTCTCCGGCGGCAAGCTGCAGTGGATCCTGGAGAACGTCGACGGTGTCCGCGAAGACGCCGAGAAGGGCGACGCGCTCTTCGGCACCACGGATTCCTGGCTGATCTGGAACCTCACCGGCGGTCCCGACGGCGGCGTGCACGTCACGGACCCGACCAACGCGTCGCGCACCATGCTGATGGACCTCGAAACGCTGGAGTGGGACGACGAACTGCTGTCGTTCTTCGGTGTCCCCAAGCAGATGCTGCCGTCGATCCGGCCGTCGTCGAACAACGGTCACTTCGGCGTCACCCGCGCGGACGGCCCGCTCGGCGGCGAGGTCGCCATCACCGGTGTGCTCGGCGACCAGCAGGCGGCGACCGTCGGCCAGGTGTGCTTCCGCCCCGGCGAGGCCAAGAACACCTACGGCACCGGCAATTTCCTCCTGCTCAACACCGGCCACGAGGTCGTCCGCTCGAAGCACGGCCTGCTCACGACGCTGGCCTACCAGTTCGGCGACGACAAGCCGGTCTACGCGCTGGAAGGCTCCATCGCCGTCACCGGTTCGGCCGTCCAGTGGCTGCGAGACCAGCTGGGCATCATCAGCGGCGCGTCTCAGAGCGAAAGCCTCGCCCGGCAGGTCGAGGACAACGGCGGCGTCTACTTCGTCCCCGCGTTCTCCGGGCTTTTCGCGCCGTACTGGCGTTCCGACGCGCGTGGCGCGATCGTCGGCCTCACCCGCGCCACCACCAACGCGCATCTGGCGCGGGCGACGCTCGAAGCGATCTGCTACCAGACCCGCGACGTCGTCGAGGCCATGCAGAACGACTCCGGAGTCACGCTCGACGTGTTGCGGGTGGACGGTGGCGTGACCGCGAACGAACTGTGCATGCAGCTGCAGGCCGACATCCTCGGCGTGCCGGTGTCGAAGCCGGTCGTCGCCGAGACCACCGCGCTCGGCGCCGCCTACGCGGCGGGGCTGGCCGTCGGGTTCTGGAAGTCCACCGACGAGCTGGAACAGAACTGGAACGAGGACAAGCGCTGGGAGCCGTCGTGGACGGACGAACAGCGCGCCGTGGGCTACGCGGGCTGGCAGAAGGCCGTCGGCCGCACGCTCGACTGGGTCGAAGTCGAGTGAGCCCGATGAACAGGAGGAAGACAGTGACACCCGTACCGCTTTCCCCGGTCTACCGCGCCGAGACGCTGCGCAAGCTCGCCCGCGAGGAGATCGACGTGCTGGTCGTCGGCGGGGGAGTGACCGGTGCCGGCGTCGCGCTCGACGCGGCGTCGCGCGGGCTCTCCGTCGCGCTCGTCGAGGCCCGCGACTTCGCCGCCGGGACGTCCAGCCGGTCCAGCAAGCTGATCCACGGCGGGCTGCGCTACCTGGAGAACCTGGACTTCAAGCTGGTGCGCGAGGCGCTGAAGGAACGCGGCCTGCTGCTGCAGACCCTCGCGCCGCATCTGGTGCGGCCGGTGAAGTTCCTGGTGCCGCTCAAGCACCGGGTCTGGGAGCGCGGGTACATCGGCGCGGGTGTCACCCTTTACGACACCCTCGGCGGGGCTCGCGCGCTGCCGCGGCACCGGCATCTGTCCAAGCGCGGCGCGGGCAAGGTCGCGCCAGGCCTCGCGGACGACGCCCTGATCGGCGCCATCCAGTACTACGACGCCCAGGTCGACGACGCCCGCCACACGATGACGATCGCGCGGACCGCCGCTGAACAGGGCGCCTCCGTCCTGACCCGGGCGCGCGTGACGTCGTTGATCCGTGACGGCGAGCGCGTCGTCGGCGCCAAGGTCGTCGACCGCGAGAGCGGCGCGGAGATCGAGGTCCGGGCGAAGACGGTCGTCGCGGCCACCGGCGTGTGGAGCGACGACATGGCGGAAGCGGCGGGCATCCCCGCGCCGTTCACCGTGCGCGCGTCGAAGGGCATCCACCTGGTGGTGCCGCGCGAGAAGATCGACCTGGACACCGGGCTGATCCTGCGCACGGAGAAGAGCGTCCTGTTCGTCATCCCGTGGGGACGGCACTGGATCGTCGGCACCACCGACACCGAATGGGACCTCGACCGCGAACACCCGGCGGCCAGCCAGGCGGACGTCGACTACGTGCTCGGTCACCTCAACGCCGTCCTGCGCACGCCGATCACCGCCGACGACATCGAAGGCGTGTACGCCGGGCTTCGGCCGCTGCTGGCTGCGAAGGCGACGTCGACGACGAAGCTGTCGCGGGAGCACGCCGTGGCGCATCCGGTGCCGGGTCTCGTGATCGTGGCCGGCGGCAAGTACACGACGTACCGCGTGATGGCCGCCGACGCGGTCGACGTCGCGGTGGAGGACCTCGGCCGTCCGGCGCCGTCGTCGTGGACCGAGCGGCTCCCGATCGTCGGCGCGACGGGCTACCACGAGATGTGGGGCGCGCGGCACTCGCTCGTGCAGCGCACGGGGCTGCCGATCGGCCGGATCGAGCACCTGCTCCAGCGCTACGGAACCGCGATCGAGGACATCCTGGAGTCCATCTCGGAGCGTCCCGAACTGGGCGAGCCGATCCCGGGGACGGCGGATTACCTCAAGGCGGAGGTCGTTTACGCCGTCTCGCACGAGGGCGCGCTGCATCTGGAGGACGTCCTGACGCGCCGCACCCGGATCTCCATCGAGGAGCGGGACCGCGGGGTGACGGCCGCGCCGGTGGTGGCCGGGTTGATGGCGCCGCTGCTGGGATGGGACTCGCACAAGCAGGAGCGCGAGGTCGCCAACTACCTCGCTCGGGTGGAGGCGGAGCGTTCCGCGCAGGCCCAGCCGGACGACGAAGCGGCGAACGCCAGCCGTCTCGCCGCTCCGGCGCTGCTGCCCAGCTGATCCTCGAGTACATGAAGGCCCCCTTGCTTGCGCCAGGCGCAAGCAAGGGGGCCTTCATGTACTTGTCGCCTACTTGAGCCAGTCGAGGTAGCGGGTCGCGGCGATGCGGGCGCCGTCCTTGGTGGTGAGGACGTCACCCTTGACGGCGGCGAACATGCCCGCCGTCTCGTCGTTGGCCACCGAACGGGTGTCTCCCTTGGCGGACAAGGTGATCCGTCCCAGTTCGTCCAGCGGGTAGACGTCCGGGCCGCCGACGTCGAGGGTGCCGTTCAGCGGCTTTCCCGCCGAGACCTCGGAAACCGCGGCGGCGACGTCCGCCGCGGCGATCGGCTGGATCGGTGTGCTGGGCAGGCGGACCGTGTTCTCGTCGGCGGTCCAGGACAGGACCGCGTCGACGAATTCCATGAACTGCGTGGCGCGGACGATCGAGTAGGGGATCCCGCTTTCCTTGAGGATGTCCTCCTGCAGCGTCTTCGCGCGGTAGTAGTCGAGTTCGGGGACCTGGTCGACGCCGACGATCGACAGGATCACGAAGTGCCCGGTGCCCGCCTTCTTCGCCGCGGCCACGAGGTTGTCCATCGACGTCCGGAAGAACGCGGGGGAGGCGTCGTCGAAGGTCGGCGAGTTCGTCAGGTTGACGACCACGTCGGCGCCGTCGAGTGCGGCGTCCAGGCCCTGGCCGGTGAGGAGGTCGACCCCGGTGGACGGCGAATGCGGCACCGCCTCGTGCCCGGCCTCGTTGAGGTTCCGCACGACCTGCGAACCGATCAGCCCGGTGCCGCCGATGATCGCGAATTTCATGACCCTGTGCCCTTCCTCGACCGGCGCCCGCTAACTCGGACACCTCATGTCCGAGATCTTACTCGGATATATTGTGTCCGAGTCAAGAGGCGGGTTAGAGTAATCCGGGTGAAGATGTCCGGCGGAGTCGAATGGGCTCTGCACTGCTGTGTCGTGCTGACCTCGGTCGACGAACCCGCGCCCGCCGCGCGCCTGGCGCAGCTGCACGACGTCTCGCCCAGTTACCTCGCGAAGCAGCTCCAGGCCCTTTCTCGGGCCGACCTCATCCGGTCGGTGCAGGGAAAGGCCGGCGGCTACGTCCTCACCCGGCCGCCTTCGGAGATCACGGTGCTCGACGTCGTCGAGGCCATCGACGGGCCCGGTCCGGCCTTCGCCTGCACGGAGATCCGGCAACGCGGCCCGATGGCTACGCCGCCCGAAGCGTGCACCGCTCCGTGCGCGATCAGCCGCGCGATGGCGAACGCCGAAGCCCAGTGGCGGGCGGCGTTGCGCGCGGTCACCATCGCGGATCTGGCCGACGACGTCAGGGGTGACTACGGTCCGGGTGCGCTCGCCGGGATCGGCGCCTGGTTCAAAGAGTCGTGAGTGGCGAGTGCCGCTAGGGCCAAGGGCGTTTTGAGTACCTGCTGGGTTCTGGCCACGATCAGTCGCGGTTCGGGTCCGTGAAGGCCTCCTTGCCTACCCGGAAGGTAGTGAAGGAGGCCTTCGCTACCGTCGTGATCGCCCCGAGCGCACCAGCAGTCACAACAGTCACAGTGGCCGCGCGTGAAGGCCCCCTTCACGCGGCTCAGCCGAGGAAACTCGACCTTCACGCCCGGCCGAAGTACATGATGGCCCCCTTCCTTGCGCCTGGCGCAAGGAAGGGGGCCATCATGTACAGCAGGCGGGCAAGCGCCGGGACCGAGTCGGATGGGTGGGTCGTGAGTGGCAAGTGAGGTTAGAACGACACTTGCCACTCACGAGCCCTGGAATCGGTCCAGATGCTCACTGACCCACTGCGCGAACGTCCGCGCCGGACGTCCCAGCACCTGCTCGACGGTGTGGTCCACGGTCCTCGCCTCCATCGGCGGATCGCTGTGCCATCCGACGACGTATTCGGCGTCCGCCACCGGGACGCCGTCGGCCAGCAGCCGGTCGATCGCCTGCTGCCGCGAGATCTGCTCCAGGCCGATGTCTCGGCCCAAGGCTGCGCCGAGGACCGCGATCCGTTCACGCGTGGTCAGCGATTCCGGTCCGGTGAGGTTGTAGACCTTCCCCGAGTGCCCGTCCTCCGCGAGCGCGGTGGCGGCGACGGCGCCGATGTCCCCCTCGTGCACCACCGCGCTGGGAAGGTCGAACGGCTCGCGGACGACGCCGTCGGCGCGGACGGAGTCGGCCCAGGTCAGCGCGTTGGACATGAACTCCTGCGGCTCCAGGCGCGTCCACTCCACCCCGGATTCGGCCATGGCCTGTTCCGTCGGCCCGACATAGCCGCCCCATACGATGGTCATCCGCCGCACGCCCGCGTCCACGGCGCGTTCGACGAGTTCGGCGCCGACGTCGGCGAGTCCCGCGGTCGCGGTGATGTGCAGCCGGGTGACGCCGTTCAGCGCGTCGGTCAGCGTTTCGGGTGCGGTGTGCGTGCCTCGCACCAGTTCGACGCCCGGCGGGAGCCTGGCTTCGGCGGGGTTCCGGCTGAGCGCCCGGACGCGTTCCCCTCGGCGGACGAGTTCGGCCACCACGTGGCGGCCGGTGTTCCCGGTGGCCCCGGTTACCAAGACGGTCATGGGTGATTCCCTTCGTTTTCCGCGAAGGTAGAAGCTCGATCAAGATGGAGGTCAAGCGAGCCGGTCAGGAATCGAGAAGCACCGGAGCTCCCGGAATCCCTAGCGTTTCCGCCACAGGCAAACGACTCCCAGGAGGTTCTCGTGAGCAAGCGGATCCGGACGTTCCACCGGTGGACGTCTCTCGTCTTCGTCGCCACCGTCATCATCTGTTTCGTCGTCCTGGCGCTCGGCAGTTCGGCCCAATGGGTGCTCTACACGCCGCTGCCGCCGCTCTTCCTGCTGATGTTCAGCGGTCTGTACCTGTTCGCGCTGCCGTACATCGCCAAGCGGCGCGGCGGGCGGCGCGTGGCCGGGTGACTTGTCAAGTCTTATTTTATGGCAAAAATTAACAGTCCCCGTACCGGCCGGAAACTCTTGACGCCGCCGCCCGGTCCGGTGAAGATCGGCCGGTCCCCGCCTTCCGCAGAATGGACCAGACCATGGCAAGACGTCCTCGTGCGCGCCGAAGTCCGCTCATCGCCTTGCTGAGTCTCACCCTGCTCGGCGGGGCACTGGCGGCCACACCCAACGCCGTCGCCGCCGAGCAGCCCGTGATCGGGAAGCCGGCGCTCGACCGGGACGGCTGCGCCCGGATCGAGAAGAGCCTGCCGACGCTGGCCGACTGGCCGAAGGTCGAGAGCCGGTTCAAGGGCAAAGGCGGTGACGAGCAGCGGATCGCCGAGATCCTCAAGGGGATGACCCTGGAGGAGAAGGTCGGGCAGATGACCCAGCCCGAGATCGCCGCCATCACCCCCGACGAGGTCCGCCAGTACTCCATCGGCTCGGTCCTCAACGGCGGCGGTTCCTGGCCGAACAAGGACAAGCACGCGTCCCAGCAGGACTGGCTGAAGCTCGCCGACTCCTATTGGGACGCGTCGAAGGCCGGCCGGACGAAGATCCCGGTGATCTGGGGCATCGACGCCGTGCACGGCAACAACAACGTGTACGGGGCCACCGTCTTCCCGCACAACATCGGCCTCGGCGCGGCGCACGACCCGTGCCTGGTGCGCGACGTCTCCGCGGCGACGGCCCGGCAGATCCGCGCCACCGGCCAGGACTGGGCGTTCGCGCCGACGCTGGCCGTCGTGCGGGACGACCGCTGGGGCCGCACCTACGAAGGGTTCTCCGAGGACCCGCGGATCACCCGGGCCTACGGCTACGAGGCGATCAACGGTCTCCAGGACGGCTCGACCAAACGCATCGGCTACAACGGCGTGATCGGCACCGCCAAGCACTTCATCGGTGACGGCGGCACGCTCAAGGGACAGGACCAGGGCGTCAACCCGTCGTCCGAGGCCGAGATGATCAACGTCCACGGCCAGGGCTACTACGGCGCGCTCGCGGCGGGCTCCCAGACCGTGATGGTGTCCTTCAACAGCTGGACCAACGCCGAACTCGGCATCGACGAGGGCAAGCTGCACGGCAGCGACAAGGCGCTGAACCAGATCCTCAAGGGCAAGATGGGTTTCGACGGCCTCGTCGTGTCCGACTGGAACGGCATCGGCCAGGTCCCCGGTTGCACGAACTCCTCGTGCCCGCAGGCGATCAACGCCGGCATCGACATCGTGATGGTGCCGAACGACTGGAAGGCGTTCATCACCAACACCGTCGCCCAGGTCAACGGCGGCCAGATCCCGGTCTCGCGGATCGACGACGCGGTGACCCGCGTCCTGCGCGTCAAGCTGCGCTCCGGGCTGTACGAGTCGCAGAAGCCGTCCGACCGTTCCTACGCCAACTCCGACGAAGCGCTGAAGGAGACCTGGCTGGCGCGTGATGCGGTCCGCTCGTCGCAGACGCTGCTGAAGAACAACGGCAACGTGCTGCCGCTGAAGCCGAAGTCGAAGGTCCTGGTGGTCGGCAAGAGCGCGGACAGCATCCAGAACCAGACCGGCGGCTGGACGCTGAGCTGGCAGGGGACCGGCAACACCAACGCCGACTTCCCCAACGCCACGTCGATCCTCGCCGGGCTCAAGCAGCAGCTCGGCGACGTCAACGTCACCTTCGACGAGAAGGGCGACACCGACCCCAAGGGCTACGACGCGGTCATCGCCGTCATCGGTGAGACCCCGTACGCGGAAGGCGTCGGCGACCTGACCCGCAAGACCCTGGAAGCCTCGAAGCTTTACCCCGAGGACCTGGCGGTGCTGGACAAGGTCCGCGGCAAGGGCGCTCCCGTCGTCACCGTCTACGTCGGCGGCCGCCCGCTGTACATGAACAAGGAGATCAACCGCTCCGACGCGTTCGTGGCGGCGTGGCTGCCCGGTACCGAAGGCGGCGGTGTCGCGGACGTCCTCGTCAAGGGCGGTTTCAAGGGCACCCTGTCGTACTCGTGGCCGAAGAGCGCGTGCCAGACGCCGCTGAACCCGGGCTCGGCGGACTACGACCCGCTGTTCAAACTCGGCTACGGCCTCAAGACCGGTCAGCGCGTCACGATCGGGCAGCTGGACGAGACCGCCGGTCCGGTGGCCTGTGGTTCGACCGGTGGCGGCGGCACCGCGACCGAGGACCTCGAGGTGTTCAACCGTACCGATGTCGCGCCGTACAAGGGTTTCATCGGCTCCGCCGAGAACTGGGGCGGCACCGAGATCGGCCCGGACGGCACCGCCTCGCACGCCGAGATCTCCGTCGTGCAGTCCGACGTCAACGTGCAGCAGGACGGGCTGAAGTCGACCTGGACCGGCACCGGCCCGGCGCAGCTGTACTTCCAGAACCCGGCCGGTACCAACGATCTGCGTGGATACCTGAACGCCGACGCGGCGCTGGAGTTCGACACGGTCGTGCACGAGGCTCCGGCCGGCCGGACGGTGATCAGCATGCACTGCGTCTACCCGTGCTTCTCGGAGGTGAACGCGACCAAGCTGTTCACCGACCTGGCGGGCGCGCCGAAGTCGACGGTGAAGATCCCGGTGTCGTGCTTCGCCAACGGGCTGGACCTGGAGAACGTCAACACGCCGTTCCTGGTGTACACCGACGGCAAGTTCTCCGCTTCGTTCGCGAACGTGCGGTGGGTGCCCAAGGGCGCGCAGGATCCCGATGCGAGGTCTTGCTCCAGTTTGGGCTGATCCTCGGTAGTCAGAGATGTCATGAAAGGGGCGTTCAGGACATTTTTTGTCCTGAACGCCCCTTTCATGACACTCGGCGGGGGAGCGCTCGGCAGGGTCAGGAGGGGCGGTTCATGTCCGGGATCTCGATGTTCACCGGCCTGCCCTCCGAAAGCCACAGCCGGATGTACTGCCGGATCGCCTCGTCCAGCACCCAGGCGGCCTGCGGCACCAGCGGCAGCGGGATGAGCTTCTCGTGGAACGCCACCAGCGCGGGGAAGGCGGTGCCGATCAGCGGATCCCAGATCGGCTCGCGCGGGATGCCGTTCCACTCGGAGAACCGGTCACCGATGATGTGGCGGGCCAGCGCGTTGACCATCGGCCGGTCGACGCGGCCGGGGCTGGTCTGCTCGGCGAGCATGTCGAGGAGGATGTCGGTGAGCTCGACGCCCTCGCGGGTCGGGCCCATCGCCGGGTCCAGCACCTGCTTGGACTGCGCGTGGGCCGCGTCCCAAGTGGACGGCAGGTACTCGTCGCGGATCCCGAGCATGTGCCCGGTCACCTGCCAGCTGTGCAGGTACCCGGCGGAATGCGCGGAGGAGACCCGGACGCGCCAGTCGGTCAGCTTGCGCATCGTGTACGTCGGCAGGGTGTGCCAGGTGACCAGCATGTCGTTCTGGCTGATCGGGATTCCCTGTTGCCAGTGCGGCGATTGCGGCAGCAGATGCCGGACGGCGGCGTGCACCAGACGGGTCTTCACCGCCGAGACGATCATCTGGCCGTCGGGCCGGTAGGCGTTGAGCGAACCGACGTCGTAGCCGAGTTTGGCCGTCTTCGCGACGCGGTCCTTCATGTCCGCGCCGCCCTTGGAGTAGTAGACCGCCCTCGCCTCGTTGGGGATGGCGGTGCTCAGCATCCCGCCGCCGAGCCCGTTCAGCAGATTGACGAACCGGCCGCTGACCTTCATGAAATCCGCCGCCGCGTCCAATTTGGACTGATCGGCCCATGGTGGGAGCCGCCGTGCGTGCTCGACGAACTCCCGCAGGTCCGGCGGGAGCCCGGACGGCGTCGGCTGGTCGTTCCTGGTCCAGGTCCGCAGCGCCTGGTTGACCGCCGCGACCTGTCCCCGGTCGAGCATCGCGGCGACCACAGGATCGGCTTCGGCGTCCCACACCCATTTCGGATCGGTGCCCGCCCCCGCCCCGGCCACCGAACCGCTCGGACTCCACGCCCAGGCGGGCTGGGCCATCCCCATGGCCCCCAAGAGGGTCGCTCCGCCACTGACGATCAGCATCTTGCGTCGATTGAGTTCGGTCATGCGCCAGTACTCCTCCTTGAGTCCCGGACCTGCGGATTGATACTGTGATACAAGTAGTGCAACCGCGTATCTCAAGGAGAGCACAATCATCGCGAAGACGCCAGACCCGGATTCTTTGCTGGAGCGTGCCCTCGCCGACGCGCTCGAACGCGCCGAGGAGAGCGACGAGATCGCGCTCCGGCTGCTCGACGCCGCCTACGAACAGTTCTGCCGGATGGGCATCCGGCGCTCCACGATGGAGGACGTCGCGCGCCGCGCGGGCGTCTCGCGGATCACCGCGTACCGTCGGTTCGCCACCAAGGACGCCCTGGTCGAACAGGTCGTGCGCCGCGAGTTCCGCCGCTACTTCGACCAGTTCCTGCTCGACATCCAGCGGGCGGAGACCGCCGCGGACCGGGTCGTGCTGGGCTTCGCGAGCGCGCTGCGGGCGATCCGGCACAACCCGCTGATCGGTGGGCTGATGGCCGTCGAGCCCGACGTGCTCGTCCCGTCGATGGTCAGCGACGGCGGCAACACCCTGGCGACGGTCCAGCGGTTCGTCGCGGGGCAGCTCCGCCGCGAGCAGCAAGCCGGCAACGTCTCCGAGGACGTCGACGTCGAACTCGTCGCCGAGCTGATGACCCGGGTCTCCGCGTCGTTCCTGGTCACCCCCAGCCAGGTCGTCGACCTCGACGACGACGAGCAGGTCCGCGAGGTGGCTAGGCGGTTCCTGGTCCCGATGCTGTGGCCGCGACCAGGCCGCTGATCAGCAGATCCAGCGCCCGGATGAAGTCCGGCTCGGGGTCGTGCGCCTTCAATGCGGGGATCGCGCGGCTGAAGTTCGGCAGGATCGCCGGGTCGATCCGCCGGAGGAACTGCTCCTCCTGCTCCAGTTCGGCTTCGCCCTTGCGCGCCTTGGTGAAGCCCGTGGTCGTCAGCAGCAGGGAACCGAAGAACGGCCACCCGTCCGGCTCGTCGAGGCGGACTCCGGGCCGTCGTTCCTGGTGCGGCTGGACGGCTACGTCGCGTGGGCCTCGGCGGACGGCGATCCGGCCGGGTTGGGCGAGGCGCTCGCCCCGAGTGACCACATGAGACGTTCAAGGGCGAATTCATGTCCGATTGATGCCGTTAAGTGCGGTTTCGTGTGGGGTTGTGAGTGGCAATGAGGGTTACTGGGAATTAAGGCAAATATGGCGCGTTCAAGCCTGCTCTGCGCGACGTAGGACTCATGGCACTGGCTGTGTGGATTTTGGTGCGTTGGACGCACCGAAATCCACACAGTCCCGCGTGACCGGTCCAGTCGCGTAGGGGTGTGTGGAAACAGGGACGTTGAACGTCCCTGTTTCCACACACCCCTCACTCTCAGCGACGCTTCGCGCTCGTCCACGAGGCAAGGGTGTGAAGGGCGGGTTCCCTCGGCTGAGCCGAGGTAGGGGGGCCTTCACGGGCCTTGCCACGCGGCCAGACACGTTTGCCTTACTCCTCATTAGAACCCTCTTTATCACTCACGACCCCGTCGGAAAGTTGCCCAAAGTGCTCAAGTCAGGCACTCCGGTTAAAGGCTTTGTCCCTTGTGGACGGTCGAGAGCGCGTCCAGCTCTCCTGGGGCCGGTGTCAGGCCGCGCTGCGGGGTTCTGCTTTGAAGCTGACTGCGAGGGGCCCTCTCGGCAGTGGATTCGGGCACACCATTTTTGCCTTACCTCTCAATAGTCCGGGTTCACACTGGCGGCCAGGCCGACCAGTGTGTGTTCCACTGCTCAGGGGCACATTCATAGATCGCCGGATCATCGGCGATGAGCGCGGCGGCCAGACTCTGGAGGCAGGGGCTGTCGCTGGGGAGTTCATCGTCGATGACATCCGGGTGTCGCCATCCCGTCAGCTGCGTGAACCTTGCCAGTGGTTCGGTTTTACCGCATGTGCGGAGCAGGCGGTCATCCGTTGCGTACAGCTCCGCTGGAATCTCGTTCACCAGAAACCGCAGTATCTTGGCGGCATCGTGCTCGTGGTTGTCCGGAACAATGCCCGCGCGCTCGTATTCTCGCGGCGAAGGTGTGAAATGGTACTCGTTACCGCTGTGGCAGGCGCGAATCCGGAAGTCCTCGGGATCGAGTAGGAAGTTTCCTGTGTCGTCCCACAACGGTGGTGAGCCGAGAGGTTCCCCTAGGATCAGGTCGTCGGATCCTTGTGACCCAGATTTCGCGATCTTGTTGCCGTACGCGAAAACACCGTTGGCGAACCTTTGCCGCCGGAACACTTCGATCTCCTCGAACACGACGAGCCACTCGTCCTCGCCGCGGAACGCCGTCAGGCGAACCCCTGCCAGGTCGATGTCCTCGTTGTTCAGTACGGGGAAGTCGTAGCTCTTGGCGTGTTCGTCGAGTAGCGGAATGATGTCCCAGTCGGAGAGATCTCGCTGCATCTTCATCGCCTGTCTTCGAGCCCCACGAGTTTCTTGACCTTCGAGCGGATCGCGGTGACCGTACCACCCTGTGCTCTCGAGCTACCTTCGGAGTGCGGGTAGAGCTTCTGGTTCGTCAGCGTGGTCTTGACTCTCGCTCCTCGCAGGAATGTCTTGAGCCTCTTCTGCTCCTTGTCCGACATGTTGTCGCCGCGGGTGAGCTTGGTGATGGGCTGGTGGTCGGGTGTCCAGTTTCCGCTCGACCAGCCAGGGGTCCTGATGGACGTATCGTGATGGTCGCCGTGCGCGGCGCCCAGTGTGTTGATCTTCTCTTGCTCGCTGCCCTTGCCTGTCGTGTATCCGTCCTGGTTGCTCGCGGAAATCGGTTTCCCGCCCCAGCCGGCACCGGGCTTCAACCATTTCTCCTTGACTTTCTCCTTGATTTCGCCGATCAGTTTCTCGATAGCCCGGTCCTTCTTCTTTTGCGGACCCGTTACCTTGCCGGAGCTCGCAACGTACTTGTAGTCCCAGGTTCCTCCGCCGTCGGACACGGTGATCGACTTGAAGACAGGATGTGCGCGCTTCGTGTTGCTCGCGACCTTCGTGGCGTCTTCGCGGGAGATTTGCCCGTCTTTCAGATACTTCCTCTGCTCGCGTTTGAGGGCGGCAAGACCGGCGGCGACCTTGGCGTCGTGGTCGCTCTTCTTCTCGTCCTTCTTGCCGGGCTTCCTCTTGGGCCGCTTCGGCTTGGGCTTGATCTTGGCCCACAGCTTCTTGATCAGGCCGACGATCTTGGTGATGACCCAGTCGATGGCCTTGTTCACCGGGCGGGCGATCTTCTGGAAGATCTGCTTGACCTTGCCTGCGATACCCCCGATGCCGAGGAGGGCGGCCAGCGCGCCGATGAGGACGGGGATCGCGCGGGCCAGGGCGCGTTCCACCAAGGCGGGGACGCCGCCGGTGCCGCCTCGGGCGATGGCCAGCACCGCGTCCAGGACCGCGTTGACGAAGGCGATGATCTGGCGGGCGTTGGTGACGATGAAGCGGATGATGTCGATGATCATCTTGCAGGCGCGGATGAACGCCGACGCGGGATTGAGCAGGGACACGATCCACGTGATGCCCGCGATGATGATGGTGGGCAGCAGGTACGAGACCAGGTTGCTGATCAGGTTCTTCTTCAGGTCGCCGACCCGGGTCTTCAGGTCGTCCCACATGCCGGCGACGCCCCGGCGTTTGACCTGTGAGACCAGCGGGACGGCGGTTTCCGCCGCCACCAGGGCCTGGTTGGGGACCCGGCGGGCCAGGCGGGCGCGGATGTTCGGCCACGACAGGCCGAGGAGCATGGCGATCAGGGTCAGGATGCCGAGGATGTCGAACGTCGCGGGAAGTTGCAGGCCGATCGCCCCGCCGGTGCCCAGGAGCCACGCCAGCACACCGCCCTGCAGGTGGCGGCCCGCGTTCTTCATGAACAGTTTCAGCCCGCCGCCGACGCCGGTGACCAGGTTCCCCAGGAAGCCGATCGGATCCTTCAGGATGGCGCCGATGGCCGACACCGCCTTGCGGAGGACACCCATCAGCATGCGGCCCAGTTCGATGATGGCCTTGATGGCGCCGCCGATCGCGTCGGCCGCCTTGGCCACCAGGCCCTTGTTCTTCTCCTTCTCGGCGGCGATCTCGTCGTCCACCGACTTGACCGCCTCGGTGTACTTGGTGGCCAGGGTGTCGACCAGTTCCGTGCCCTTTTCGTCGACCGTGTCCTTGAGTTCGTCGAACTTGCCTTCGAACTCCGTCGCCGCCTGACGGCCGATCGCCTTCAAGTCGGCCGGGAGCTTGTCGACCGCCGCCTTCAGTTCCGTGCGGCCCGCGGCGATGCGGTCCTTGGCACGTTTGAGCTCGGCTTCCACCGTGTCGGCGATCTCGGTGATGATCCGCTCCATCGCCGCCAGGTAGTTGTCTCTCGCGCGTTCGTAGATCCGGTTGGCCTCTTCGGGGAGGCCCGCGAACAGGTCGCGCACCCAGCGGGCCTTGCCCGTCCACCCGCCGTAGCGCTCGTCCTTGTACCGCTCCATGCCCTCTTCGTGTTCGCGGGTGAAGCTGTCCCGCGCCTTCTTCTCCTTCGTGGTGAACTGGTCGTCGACCTTCTGGTCCAAGTCCTCCAGGATTTTCTCGACGTCGCTCTTGGTCTGGTCGAAGACCTTTTGCAGGAGGTCGGTGACCTCCTTCTGTTTGTCCTCGAAGGTCTTCTTGGTGCCCGTCTTGCCGGTGCCGACCCGCTGGCCGGTGCTCACGCGGGTCGCGAGCATGCCCGCCATCGCGGTGGAACCCTGTGCGGCCGCGGTGTTCTTGACCTGTTTGAGCTCGCCGGCCTCGTCGGCGCGCAGCTTCTTCGGGGCGGCCTCCGAGTGGGCTTCCAGGGTCTTCTTCTCTTTGACCGCCTTGTCGAACTGGGGTTCCCGGGAGTTCTCGAACGACAACTGCCGTTCGGTGACCTGAGCGCCGGCCATCTGCGCTTTGACCTGATCCGGACCCGCCGACAGGTCCGTGGCCGAAGGGTGCAGCCGGTCCGGGGTCGCCTGGGCCGGGTTCGGGGTGCCCGGTTTGCCCGGCACCTTGTCCGCGGCCATGGGCACGACCTGTTTGGCGTCCGGCGCCGGTTCCGGTGGGGCCGCGGTCGTTTCGGCGATCTCCTGCGCCGAGCCGTCCTTGCCCTCGCCGACCTTGCCCTGTACCTCGGTCTTGACCTCTTCGGCCTTGCCCGACTCGCCGAACTTGTCGGCCTCGTCCAGGTTCTTCGGGGCCTTGTCGGCTATCGCCTTCTTGACCGCCCGGATGAACTCCTGCTTGTCGAACGTCTTCGGCTGGGCGGCGTTCATGTCCTCGGCGTGTGCCGCCTTGCCGCGGGCCTCCTGGTCGTCCGCCGGGGCTTCCGCGGCGTCGTGGGCCGCGCCCGCTTCCGCGGCCGCCGGTGGATGACTGGTGCCGACCGCTCTCTTCTTGGCGCCGACGTCCTTCTTCAGCGCCTGGAACTTCGGGTCGGCGCCCGGCGAGCGTGGGCCGGTGCCCTTTTCCTTCCCGGCGCCTTTCTCCGGGCGTTCTTCGGGCGCCTTGTCCTTCGCCAGGTCCTTCTTGTCCGGAACTGACGCGGGCCGCGCCTCGGTCTTCCGGGTGGTCGGCTTGGCGGGCGGGGGCTTCTTCGGCGCCGGCTGGAGCTTGGCCGGTGACGGTGCCGGTGCGGGAACGGCAGGCGTGGCCGGGGCGGGCGCCGTGGCCTGGCTCGCCACGGCCTGGTTGCCCACCAGGTTCTGGCCTGCCAGCATCAGCTGCGCGGTCCAAGCGGGCGACCTGGGCGGGCCGCCCCGTGCCGCGGCCACGGCCGTGTTGCCCGGCTGGGCGCCGCGGCCCACACCTGCCGTACCCCGGACCATCGCGCCGGGGGTTTCCAGGCCGCGTGGCCGGACCGCGAGCGACGCGGTCGGGGTGGGCGGTCGCGGACCGAGGGCCTTCAAGGGTGGGGGCATCCGGCGCTTTCGCTGCTCAGCTCGGTTTACCAGGCGAAAGCAGGATGCCACCCGGCCCGTCGCGGCCCCGCGATCCGGGCGTCACCGCACCGTCACCAGACCTAGGAGGTGGCGGGCGGCGACCAGGTCAGCCGCGGGTCCGTCTGCACGAAACTCCCCAGCAGCTGGTCGATCCGCGTCAGCGCGTCGAGGTCCAGAACCACTCCGGACGCCTTCGCGTTCTCGGTCATCTGGGCGGCGCTGCTCGCCCCGGTCACCACCGACGCGACGGTGTTGTGCTGCAACGTCCACGCGAGCGCCAGCTGGGCCATGGTCAGCCCAGCCTCGTCGGCGACGCCGCGCAGCATGCCGACGCGGTCGAGGAGGTCGGGCAGGAGCAGAGGCCGCGCCTCGACCGACTTCGCGCCCCGGGAGTCCGGCGGGATCTCGCCCGGCCGGTACTTGCCGGTCAGCACGCCCTGTGCGAGCGGGACCGAGGCGAACTGGCCGATCCCCGCGCGTTCGCATACCGGCATCACCTGGGCCTCGGCGACCCGCCAGAGCATCGAGTAGTGCGGCTGATTCGCGACGAGCGGGACGCCGTACCGCTCGGCGAGCGGCCGCGCCTCCAGCAACTGCTCCGCGGTCCATTCCGCAGTGCCCGCGTAGAGGATCTTCCCCTGCCGCACCAGATCCGACAGCGCGAGGAACGTCTCCTCCAGCGGGGTGCGGTAGTCGAACCGCAGCAACTGGTAGACGTCGACGTGGTCGGTGCGCAGCCGCCGCAGCGATCCGTGCAGCGACGTCGTCAGGTGCTTGCGGCTGAGACCGGCGTCGTTGACGCCCGGGCCTTCGGGCCAGAAGACGCCGGTGCACAGGACGAGGTCGTCGCGGCGCGCGTGGCTCAGCGCCGCGGCGAGGTTCTCCTCGGCCGCGCCGCCGTCCCAGGCCGCGGCGGTGTGGAAGGTCGTGACGCCCGCGTCGAGCGCGGCCTGGACGCATTCCGCCCCGTCGGGGTGCGTGAGCCAGTTGCCGTAGGAGATCTCACTGACGGACAACCCGCTCGCGCCGAGCCTGCGGTACTCCATGGTCACCTCTTCCGCGCGCCGGTTTCGAGGATGGTGCGGTCGATCCATTCGTCGAGACCCGCCGCCTTGCGGGCGTAGGTCTCCCGCACGGATTCGTGCGGCAGGATCAGGAATTCCTCCGACGCCAGGCCGTGCACGACGGATTCCGCGACGTCCTCCGGTTCCAGCAGCGGCGCCGCGGCGGCGATCGCGAGCGCGGCGGGATGCCCGGCGGCGATCCCCGGCTCCAGCAACGCGGTCCGCACCCCGAGCGGGCACAGCGCGCTGACCCGCACCCCGCGCGACCGGTAGGTGATCGCCAGCCATTCGGCGAGCCCGACGGCCGCGTGCTTGGTCACCGAGTACGGCGCGTCGCCGGGGGTGCCCAGCAGACCCGCTCCCGAGGCCGTGATCAGCAGATATCCCTCGCCCCGGCTCAACATCGCGGGCAGCGCGACCTGGGCGGCGTGCACATGCTGCATGACGTTGATCGCCCACGACCGCGACCATTGCTCGTCGGCGGCGTGCACACCGGTGCCGAACGCGGCGCCGGCGTTGGAGCAGAACAGATCCACCGGGCCGAACTCCGCGCGGGCCTCGGTGACCAGCATCTTCAAGTCCTCTTTGGACGACGCGTCGGCGTGGCGCGCGATCGCCGCCCCGCCCGCGGCCGTGATCCCGGCGACGACCTTCTCCGCCGCCTCGAGGTCGAGGTCGGAGACGACCACTCCGGCGGCGCCCTCGGCGGCGAACCGCCGGGCCATGGCGGCGCCGATCCCGTGTGCCGCGCCGGTCAGCACGACGACTCGTCCTGTCACTTCCACATGCGCTCCATGGTTTATCCGTCTGCTTTCGATGACAATTATTCTGTTTTGTCACGCCGGTGAGCAGTGCTTTGTTCAAATATGCGATACGGGTGATAAAAGTGCAGGTCAGAGGCTCGTTCTGACCGTGTCGACATATTTGTTTCCGGCGCCGGACTTTAGCATGCGTTCCCTTGTTTTCCGAGTTTTCCCGCAAGAGTATTGCGCTCTCTGCGGCAAGTAGGTTATTTCTTGGGAATCCCGCTGAAGATCGCCGAACCCGGCGAGGTTCGACCAGCCCAGCCGAACAGGAGGTCCGCCGGTGAGTCATGCGACGGCGCGCACGCGGGTACTCGGCGTCAACCCGCTCGGACGGCCGGATCCGGGGCTGGCGGCCGCCGTCGCCAGGGGCGGGGGCCTCGGGATCCTCGATCTCGATCAAGCGAAGTCCATAATGGACGGAGGATTCCCGTTCGGGGTCCGGATCCCGGCGGGCCGTCACGTACGGGACGAAGAGGTGCGGGAGAGCGGCGCGGGGCTCGTCCTGCTGGCCGAAGGGGCAGTGTGGCAGGGCAGGGGAGACCTCCCCGTGCTGGCCGAGGTGACCGGCGTCGAGCAGGCCGTCCGGATGCTCGACGTCGGCGCCTCCGGTCTGGTGGCGAAGGGCGCCGAGGCAGGCGGCTCGGACCTCACCACGTTCGTCCTGCTGCAGCGACTGCTGGAGCGCTTCGGCGAGGACGTCCCGGTGTGGGCGTACGGAGGCATCGGGCCGCGGACCGCGGTGGCGGCGCTCGCCGGGGGCGCGGCCGGTGTGGTCCTCGACGGACTCGGCCTCTTCCCTGAGGCCGACGTCCCCGCGGAGGCGCGAAAAGAACTGCTCAGGGCCGACGACGGACTCGCGGCGCTGTTCGCGAATCGCTTCGAGGACGCGGAAAGCGCTGTCCGATCCGTCGTGCGATCCCTGGCCGTACCGCCGTCGGTGAGCCCCTCGGACCAAGGCGTACGGCTGTGCCGCACGTTGGGGACCCGGCTGCCGGTCGTGCAGGGACCGATGACGCGGGTGAGCGATCAGCCCGGTTTCGCCGCCGCCGTCGCCGGGCAAGACGGGTTCCCGTTCGTCGCGGTGGCCACCGCGAACGGTGCCAAGACCGCCGAACTGCTCGGCCGCACCGCCGAGGCGCTCGGCGAACGGCCCTGGGGAGCGGGCATCCTCGGCTTCGTCCCGGAGGCCCTGCGCGCCGAGCAGCTCGCGGCCGTCCGGGCCGCGCGCCCGCGCTGCGTGCTGATCGCGGGTGGGAAACCCGCGCAGGCCAAGGCGCTGGAGGCCGACGGGATCGCGACCTTCCTCCATGTGCCGTCGCCGATCCTCCTGCGGCAGTTCCTCGACGCCGGTGTCCGCCGGTTCGTCTTCGAGGGCGCCGAATGCGGCGGCCACATCGGCCCGCGGTCGAGTTTCGTGCTGTGGGAGCAGCAGCTGGACGTCCTGCGCGAGCACGGCGCCGAGGACGTCGAAGTGCTGTTCGCGGGCGGGATCCACGACGCCCGGTCCGCCGCGATGGTCTCGGCGATGGCGGAACCGCTCACCGGGATCGGCGTCCTCATGGGCACCGCGTACCTGTTCACCGAGGAAGCCGTGACCCACGGCGCCATCACCGAGGTCTTCCAGGACAGGGTGCTCGACGCCGGGTCCACGGTCACGCTGGAGACCGCGCCCGGGCACCTCACCCGCTGCCTGCCGAGCCCGTACACCGACGAGTTCGCCGCGCTGAAGGCCGGGCTCCGCGCGGACGGGGTCTCGCCGCAGGAGAGCTGGCAACGCCTGGAGGAGCTCAACACCGGGCGGCTGCGGATCGCGAGCAAGGGCATCCGGCGGGAAGGCGACGCCCTCGTCGAGGTCGACACGCTCGGCCAGCTCGCCGAGGGGATGTACATGGCGGGCCAGGTGACCGTCCTGCGCGAGCGGCGTACCGACATCGCCGCCCTGCACCGGGAAGTCACCGAGGGCGCGGCGGAACTGCTGGCCGCGCGGACCCCGCCCGAAGAGTCCGTTGTGGACGGTGACATCGCCATCGTCGGCATGGCGTGCGTGTTCCCCGGCGCGCCCGATCTCCCGGCCTTCTGGGCCAACGTCCTGCGCGGCGCGGACGCCGTCACCGAGGTCCCCGACCAGCGCTGGGACAAGCAGGTCTACGCGGACCAGTCCACGTCCAAATGGGGCGGGTTCCTGCCGCCGGTGGACTTCGACCCGCTCGCGTACGGCATCCCGCCGAAGTCGATGGGCAGCATCGACCCGGCCCAGCTCGTGTCGTTGCAGACGGCTCGTCGCGCTCTCGAAGACGCGGGTTACGGCGACGGCGGCTTCGATCGCGAGCGCACCAGCGTCATCTTCGGCGCCGAGGCCGGGGGAGACCTGGCGAACGCCGGTGTCCTGCGCGCGTTGCTGCCCAGCTACCTCGAAGACGTCCCGGAAGAGCTGCTCGCGCAACTGCCGGAACTGACCGAGGACTCGTTCCCCGGCACGCTCGCCAACGTCATCTCCGGCCGGATCGCCAACCGGCTCGATCTCGGCGGTGCCAACTACACGGTGGACGCCGCGTGTGGTTCCTCGCTGGCGGCGCTGGACCTGGCGGTGAAGGAACTGCGGGCGGGCACGAGCTCGATGGTCCTGTGCGGCGCGGTCGACCTGCACAACGGCGTCAACGACTACCTCATGTTCACTTCCGCGGGCGCGCTGTCGCCGACCGGCCGGTGCCGCCCGTTCGATTCGGCGGCGGACGGGATCGCGCTCGGCGAGGGCGTCGCGTGTCTCGTGCTCAAGCGGCGGGCCGACGCGGAACGCGACGGTGACCGGGTCTACGCCGTGGTCAAGGGCGTCGGCGCGGCCAGCGACGGCAAGGCGCTGGGGCTCACCGCGCCGCGTCCCGAAGGACAGCGGCGAGCCCTCGCCCGGGCGTACCACGACGCCGGGGTGTCCCCGGCGGACGTCTCGCTGGTCGAGGCGCACGGCACCGGCACGGTCGTCGGCGACGCCACCGAGCTGACCACGCTCACCGAGTTCTTCCTCGACGCGGGCGCCGAACCGGGCACCTGCGCGCTCGGTTCGGTGAAAAGCCAGATCGGGCACACGAAATGCGCCGCGGGACTGGCGGGCCTGACGAAGGCGGCGCTGGCGCTGTGGCACCAGGTCGTGCCGCCCACGTTGCACCTGAGCACGCCGAACCCCGCCTGGGACGCCGAGCGCAGTCCCTTCACCTTCTCCACCGGCGCCCGGCCGATGCCGGTTCCACGCGGACGCGAGTTCGCCGGGGTGAGCGCGTTCGGGTTCGGTGGGACCAACTTCCACGCCGTGCTGGCCGCACCGGGAGTCCCGCCCGGACGGCGCCACGGGCCGCGTGACTGGGACGCCGAGCTGGTCCTGCTCCGCGGTCACGACGTGGACGGCGCCCGTGCCGCGTTGCGGAACCTGCTGGCGGCGAACGAAGGCCGTCCGCTGCGGGAGATCGCCGCCCTCGCCGCCGATCAGGGCGGGTCCGGGCCGGTCCGGCTCGCGGTCGTCGCGAGCGACGTCGCGGAACTGCGCGAGGCGGCCGAGGGCCGGGGCGGGTTCACCGCGAAGAACACCGAAGCCGGCGCGGTCGCGTTCCTGTTCCCCGGACAGGGCAGCCAGCGGACGGGAATGCTGGCTGAGCTGTTCGTGCACTTCCCGGAGCTGGCCGACGTCCTGCGGCTCGCCCCCGACGTCGCCGCGACCACGTTCCCGCCGCGTGCCTTCACCGAGGAGACACGCGCGGCGCAGGACGAGGCGCTCAAGGACACGCGGGTCGCGCAGCCCGCGCTCGGGCTCGTCGAATCGGCCTTGTGCGGCCTGCTCGCCGACCTCGGCGTCCGGCCGGATCTGCTGGCGGGGCACAGCTACGGCGAGCTGCCCGCGCTGTCGGTCGCCGGCGCGTTCGACACCCCGGCCCTGGTCGCGCTCAGCCGGGCGCGGGCCCGCTCGATCGCCGAGGTCGCGGGCACCGATCCGGGCGCGATGGCCGCGGTGAAGGCGTCGCGCGAGGAACTGGCCGCCGCCCTCGACCATCCGGACGTCGTCCTGGCCAACCACAACGCACCGGGGCAGACCGTCCTTTCCGGACCGACGGCCGCCGTCGAGGAGGCCGTCCGGGTGCTGCGGGGCCAGGGGATCGGGGCCAAGCGGATCCCCGTCGCCTGCGCCTTCCACAGCCCGCTGGTGGCCGGGGCGAGCGACGTGTTCGCCGTCGACCTCGACAACGCCGAGGTCGGCGAGCCCGGTCCGCCGGTGTGGTCGAACCGCACCGCCCGGCCGTACGAACCCGGGGAGGTGCGTACCGGACTCGCCGCGCAGATCGGCTCACCGGTGCGCTTCGTCGAGCTGATCGAGGACATGTACGCGGCGGGCGCGCGCACGTTCGTCGAGACCGGCCCGGGCCAGGTGCTTTCCCGGCTGGTCAAGGACATCCTCGGCGACCGGCCGTACACCGTGATCGCGTGCGACCCCGGCGGCCCGGGCCTGCGCGGGTTCCTCACCGCGCTCGCCCGACTGGCGCTCACCGGCGTCGACGTGCGTACCGAACGGCTCTTCCGCGGACGCGTCCGCGTCGGCCCGCTTCCGAAGCCCGCCTGGACCGTGGACGGCCAGACCGTCCGCGCGCCCGGCGGCGAGGTCCCCGCCCATGGGCTCGTGCCCGCCCGACGAATCCCGAGGACGACCATGAACCAGCCCGCGCCCGGTCGTGACCAGGCCGTCGTCGAATTCCTCCGCACCAGCCGCGAACTGCTGGCGGCGCAACGGGACGTGATGCTGGGCTACCTCGGCACCGCCCCGCACGCTCCGGCGCCGGTGGTGCAGGCCCCGGTCGTCCCGGCGTCGCTGCCGCCGGTCGAGGCGCCGGTCGTGTCCGCGCCCGTCGCGGCCCCGGCCCCGGTCGCGGAGGCCGTCGTCACGGATGTCCTGGCGACCGTGATCGGCGCGATCAGCGAACGCACCGGCTATCCCGCCGAGATGATCGACGCCGATCTCGACCTCGAAGCGGACCTTTCCATCGACTCGATCAAGCGCACCGAGATCGCGGGCTCCCTGCTGGCGAAGCTCGGGCTCTCGGGGAAGGTGCACGACGACGCCCAGGATCAGCTCAGCCGGGACCGGACGGCGAACGCCCTGTCCGCCAGGCTGCGGAAGTGGCTCGAACCGGCGGCTCCGGTCGTCGCGGCACCGGCGCCCGCCGAGGCTCCGGCGGGCCAGGCGCCCGGCCGGTACCTGATCGGCCGGGTGGCCGCACCGCTCGGAACGCCGGACCTCGCCAAGGTGAACGGCAAAACGGTGGCGGTGAGCTTCGAACCCGGCCAGGAGGAACTGGCCGAATCGGTCCGCGCGGTGTTCACCGAAGCGCGCGCGGTACCGGCGGAGCGGGACGACGCGGACATCGTCCTCGTGCTGAACCCGTTGTCGGACGCCGAAGAACCGGTCGCGGCGCAGGTCTTCAGCCTGCTGAAGGACGCCAAGGGCGCGGTGGTCGTGGTGGCGAGGCCGGGAACCGGGCACGCTGCCGGCCTGCGCGGTCTCGTCCGCGCCGCGGCCCGGGAACGGAGCGAACCGACCAGGCTGGTCGAGCTGGAGTCCACTGTGGACCTGGCGCGGATCCTGCTGGAGGAAGTGATCGCCGAGGGACCCGCCACCGTGCGGTACGACACCGCCGGGCGAGCGGCCTTCGAGCCGTCCGCCGGTTCCCTGGGCTCGATCGCCTACGCGGGCGCGGGCCCCGGCGGCGGAGAGGTCAAGGCACTCGGTCTCGGCCCGGATTCGGTACTCCTGCTGATCGGCGGCGCTCGCGGGATCACCGCGCGGGCGGCGGTCGCGCTGGCGGCGAGCGGATGCCGGATCGAGCTGGCCGGCCGCACCCCGTGGCCTGCCGAACCCGGCGACGAGGACCTGCCCGGCGACGCGCCGGGGATGCGGTCGGCCCTGGCCGCGCGCGGCGGTTCGCTGGTGGACATCGAACGCCGGGTGCGCACCGTGCTGGCCCAGCGCGAGATCGCCAGGACGCTCGACCAGATCGGTGCCGCCGGTGGCACCGCGGCCTACCGGTCGCTCGACGTGCGCGACGGCGCCGCCGTCCGGCAGGTGGTCAAGGACCTGCACACCCGTTACGGCCGCATCGACGGCGTCGTCCACGCGGCGGGAGTGATCGACGACAAACTGATGGCAGACAAGGACGAGCAGTCGTTCCGTATGGTCTACGGGACCAAAGTGGACGGTGCGCGGGCCCTGCTCGACGCCTTGGAACACTTCGGTGTGCGGCCGGGTTTCGTGACCTTCTTCGGCAGTATCGCCGCGGTGCTGGGCAACCGCGGTCAGACCGACTACGCGGCGGCGAACGACGCGCTGGAAACCCTCGGTGAACAGTGGGCCGACCGCACCGGTTGCCGGGCGCTGACCGTCCACTGGGGACCGTGGGCGCCCTCGGACGACCACGCCGGCATGGTGTCGCCGGAGCTGGCGCGCGAGTACGAACGCCGCGAGGTCGCGCTGATCGATCCGGACGAAGGCACCGCCGCGCTCCTGCGCGAGCTGGCCTACGGCCCGGCCGACGTCCGCTCGGTGCTCTACACGGCATCGCTGTGGTGAAGCGAGCCGTGGTGAACCAAGAGGCCGTCGCGATCGTCGGGATGGGCGTGTTCCTTCCCGGCGCGTCCACTGTGGACGAATACTGGCAGAACATCGTTTCCGGGACCGACGCGATCACCGAGATCCCGCCGCACCGCTGGGATCCGAGTTTCCACGACGGGGACGGCCGCACGCCCGACCGCACCTACGGACGGCGCGGCGGCTTCGTCGCCGACAGCCTGGACTTCGACGCGACGGCGCTCGGCATCGCGCCCAGCTCCGTCGACGGGATGGAGCCCGACCAGCTGGTCGCGCTGGCCGTTGCCGCTTCCGCGGTCGACGACGCCGGTGGCCTGCGACGGCTGGGCGATCTCGAACGCGTGGGCGTGATCCTCGGCAGGGGCGGCTATCTCTCGCCCGGTCTTCAGCGTTTCGACCAGCGGGTCCGGTCGGTCCGCCAGATCACCGGCGCCGTCCGGGAGCTCCTCCCGTCGGCGCGGCCCGAGATGCTCGACCGGCTCCGGGACGCCCTGCTGAAACCGCTCGGCGAGTTCCGGCCGGACACCGCGATCGGGCTGGTGCCGAACCTCGCCGCGTCGCGCGTGGCCAACCGCCTCGACCTCGGCGGCCCCGCGTACACGGTGGACGCCGCCTGCGCGTCCTCGCTTCTCGCGGTGGACCAGGCGATCGGCGAGCTCGCCCGCCGCCGCTGCGACGTCGTGCTGGCCGGCGGTGTGCATCATTGCCACGACGACACGCTCTGGTCGATGTTCACCCAGCTCGGCGCCCTTTCGCCGAGCCAGCGGATCAGCCCGTTCTCCCGGGACGCGGACGGCCTGCTGATCGGCGAGGGCACCGCGATCGTCGTGCTGAAGCGGTTCTACGACGCGCGCCGCGACGGCGACCGAGTCTACGCGGTGCTGCGGGGATCGGGGACGTCGAGCGACGGCAAGGGCGCGAGCCTGCTCAGCCCGGCCGTGGCGGGGCAGACCCTGGCGCTGCGCCGCGCGTGGGCGTCGGCCGGTCTCGATCCCGCGGCGCCCGGCGCGCTCGGCCTGCTGGAGGCGCACGGGACCGCGACACCGACCGGGGACGCGGCCGAACTGGCCACCCTCGCCGAGGTGTTCGGCCCGCCGGACGGGCCCCGGGCCGCGATCGGCGCGGTGAAGGCGATGATCGGGCACACCATGCCGACCGCCGGGGCCGCCGGACTGGTCAAGGCGGCGCTCGCGCTGCACCACGCCGTGCTGCCGCCGACGCTGAACTGCGCCGATCCGAGTCCGTTGCTGGACAAGACCCGGTTCCGGATCCTGCCCGACGCGGAGCCGTGGGCGGCCGGTGCCGTGCCACGCCGGGCGGCGGTCAACGCCTTCGGTTTCGGCGGCGTCAACGCGCACGTGGTCCTGGAGGAGGCCGACCCCGCACCGCCGCGGCCGCGCCGGGCCAAGGTGAGCGGGGAACCCGAGCGGGTGCTGCGGCTCGCGGCGTCCACGCCGGACGAACTACGTGTCCTCCTCGACCGCCCGGATCCGGAATCCGGCGGGCACGGCCCCTGCCGGATCGGGATCGTCGGGCCGACCGGGAAACGGCTGGAGGTCGCGCGCAGGGTGCTCGCGAAGGTCGCGGCCGAGGGCAAGTCCTGGCACGGGCCCAACGACATCTGGTGCGGCATCGCACCTTTGCTGGAGCAGGACGGGGCGAAGACCGCGTTCATCTACCCGGGTTTGGAAGCGGACGCGGAACCACGCTGCGCCGACGTCGCCCGGCACTTCGGCCTGGAGCGGCCCGAGTGGTCCACGGCGAGCGTGCTCGCCCGCGCGTCGAGTGTGTCGCAGGTCGGGTTGCTGCTCGACACGGCGCTGCGGCGGCTCGCCGTCAAGCCGGATCTGCTCGCCGGGCACAGCGTCGGCGAGTGGACCGCGATGCAGGCGGCCGGGATGTACCCGGGACAGTCCACGGAGGACATGCTGGACCGGTACTGGCCGCAGGGATTCACCCTGCCGGACGCCGAGTTCCTGGTGCTCGGGTGCTCCGCGGAGCGGGCGGAGGCGCTGCTCGCCGCCGAACCGGAACTGATGATCTCGCACGAGAACGCGCCGCGGCAGACGATCGTGTGCGGCGACCCGGCGGCCGCGGCCCGGCTCGCGAAGCTCTGCACACAGCACGGCGTCGTCGCCAGGACACTGCCGTTCCGGTCCGGGTTCCACACCCCGCTGATGCGCTCGCGGCTCGGCCCGTTCACCCGGCTCGCGGCGGAACTGGACCTGAAGGCGCCGCGGATCCCGGTCTGGTCGGCGACCACGGCCCGGCCGTATCCCGAGGATCCGGTGGAGGTCCGCCAGCTGTACCTGGCCCATCTGGTGCGCAAGGTCCGGTTCCGCGAACTCGTCGACGCGCTCTACGCCGACGGCGCCCGCGTCTTCGTGCAGGCGGGCGCCGGTCAGGTCGGCTCGTTCGTGGCGGACACGCTGGGCACGCGGCCGCATCTGGTCATCCCGGCGTCCTCCGGCACGAGGCCCGGTCTCGCTCAGCTGCGCCGGGTGGCCACCGCGGTCTGGGTGGAGGGTGGACGGCCCGCGTTCGACGCGCTGGAGCCGCGCCGCACCCGGATCGACACGGCGGGCACGCTGCTGTCGGTCGACGGTGACGTCAAGGGCATGTTCGACAGCGCGGGCGAGGTCCCCGGGCTGGTGGAGGGAGTGCCGGACGCGATCGTCGCGGAGTTCACCGCGCTGCTCGCCGAGACCAGGCAGGCCGCCGCGAGCGTGGTCAACGCGGCGGCGCGGCGCACCGAGGAGCCTACTGAGTCCATTGTGGACGTCTCGCTCGCCACGATGCCTCATCTGGTGGATCATCGGTTCTTCCGTCAGCGCGAGGGCTGGCCCGAGGAAGCGGACTTCCGGCCGACCGTCCCCGCGACGGCACTGGTCGACCTGGCCTGCCGCGAGGCGGAACGGAACTGGCCGGGCACGGTCGCGACCGGGGTGAGCAACGCGGCGTTCTCCCGGTGGCTGATCGCCGCCCCGGCGGCACGCGTGCCGCTTTCGATGACCCGGGAAGGCGACCGGATCAGTGTCCAAATAGGACCTCACGCCAGTATGGACGTCCATCTGGCGCGGACGTATCCCACGGCGCCGAAGCCGTCCTCGCTGCCGGGACCGGAGACAGCGCCGCCGTTGACCGCCGCCGAGATCTACTCGCGCCGCGAGATGTTCCACGGTCCCTCCTACCAAGGCCTCGCCCGGCTCATTGGACTCGGCGAACGGCACATCCGCGGCGACCTCGTCGTCCCGCCCGCGCCCGGCGCGCTGCTGGACAACGTCGGCCAGCTGCTGGGCTGCTGGCTGATGGCGACCAAGGCGGACGCGCTGCTGGCTTTCCCGACGTCGATGGGCCGGATCACCTGGTACGGCCCGGAACCGGCGCCGGGGACCACGGTCGGCTGTGTGGTCCGGGTCCGCCTGCCGCGGCCGGACGTGCTGGAGATGGACGCCGAACTGGTGCGGGACGGTGTCGTGCTCGCCCGGATCGACCAGTGGCGCGACATCCGGTTCCCGTGCGACCGGTCCGCCCACCGCGTCTACGCCTTCCCGGACCGGCACCGGCTTTCCGAGGACCACCAGAGCGGGTGGACGGTGGTCACCGACCGATGGCCGAGCCCCGCCGCGCGCGACATCTACGCCGGCATCTATCTCGGCGCCGAGGAACGCGCGGAGTTCGCCGCGTGCGCGCCCCGGCGGCAGCGCGGGTGGCTGCTGGAACGGATCGCGATCAAGGACGCGGTCCGCGCGAAACTCGGCTTGGACGACGTCTACCCGGCCGAACTCCGGGTGAGCGCCGACGGCACCGGGGTGACCGGGCTCCACGGCCGGACGGTGCCGCCGCTGGCCGTGGCCGTCGCGTCGGCCGGAGAGGTCGCGGTCGCCCTCGTCCGGGAGGAGACCACGACGTCGCCCCGGATCGCGGTCCGGGCCGAAGGAGAGCTGGCGGGGCTGGCCGAGGAGATCGGCATCGGCGCGGAGTTCGCCGGAATCCCCGGGTACGTGGTGGCCTGGAATCTCGGGTAGGAACAGGAGCGGAACATGACGATCGAACAGCAGAGCCCGACCTCGGTCTTCGGCACGGTGGTGGAGTTGCTGAGGGAACTGGTCGGCGACGTCGACGTCCTCGGCATCGAGATCACCCCGGGGACCACCTTCCACGAGGATCTCGGGCTGGAGAGCATCGACCTGGTCACCTTCGCGAGCATCCTCGCCGAGTTCTTCGGGGAGGACGTCAACCTCGCGGAGTTCCTGGCGGAGAAGGATCTCGACGACGTGATCGGGCTCCGGGTCGGCGACATCGCGGACTACGTGGCCGCCCGCCTCGGCGAACGGGGCTGAGGCGGTGCCGACGATGACCGTCAACGGGCTGCGCACGAACGTGCAGCTCGTGCCCGGCGGGGGCACCGAGACCGTGGTGTTCCTGCACGGGATGGGCACCGACAGCCTGGCGAGCTTCTATCTCACGCTGGCCCCGCCGGTCGCCGCCGCCGGGGTGGACGTGATCAGCTACGACCTGCGCGGGCACGGCAAGACCGAACGCCCCGAGCGCGGGTACACGATCGCGGACTTCGTCGCCGACCTCGACGACCTGCTGGCCCAGCTCGACCTCGACCGGCCCGTTCACCTGGTGGGCAACAGTTTCGGGGGCACTCTCGCGTACAGCTACGCCGTGGCCAAACCGGATCGGGTACGCAGCATCGTGTGCATCGAATCGGAGCCCGCCACCGAACTGTGGGCGGACAAGATGGCGCAGATCCTCGAGCACACCGTGCGCTTCTTGAAGGTCGAGGAGAGCTTCGAGTGGATCGAGGCCAACTACAGCGCCCATCATCGGCGGCTCGCGAAAATGGCGGCCGAGCGGATCATGGCCACGTCGATGGCGGAGGAGGTTCCACTCGGTCCGTTGCTGACCTTGGAGCAGGTGGCGGGGATCGACTGTCCCGTACTGTCCATTTTGGGCAGTCACGGCTATCAGGCCGACGATCTCGACGCGCTGACGTCGTTGTTGCCCCGCGGTGAGTTGCACGTGTTCGAAGGGCAGGGGCACTCGGTGCTCGTCGAACAGCACCGGGAGGTGCGGGAGCTGGTACTGAACTGGATCTCCCGGCACGGGAGGCCGCGCGGATGAGCCGGTTCCTGCTGGTCGTGCCACCGCTGACCGGACACGTGGCGCCGCTGCGCGCGGTGGCAGGCGAACTGGTGGGGCGTGGTCACGACGTCGCCTGGTGCGGTCCGGAACCCACGACGTCGGAGCTGACGCGGGCGGGCCGGGTGTACACGGCGGGAGACTCGCTGGAGTTCGCCGTCGAGCGGCGTCCCGAGGGACTGCGCGGGTTCGCGGCACTGAAGTTCCTGTGGGAGCAGTACCTGGTCCCGCTCGCGGACGCGATGGTCCCCGGCGTCGAGAAGGCGGTGGCCGCCTTCCGCCCCGACGTCGTGATCGCCGATCAACAGGCCTTCGCGGGTGCCTTGGTCGCGAGCCGCCGCGGCCTGCCGTGGGCGACCTCGGCGTCGACGTCGACCGAACTCGGCGATCCGCTGGCCGCCATGCCGAAGATCGCCGCCTGGGTCGGCAAACTGCAAGGAGATCTCCGTACGCGGCACAAGGTGTCCTGCGGCGACCTGCGGTTCTCCCCGGAGCTGGTCCTGGCTTTCACCACCGTGTCCCTGACCGGGCCGATCGCCGACGCGGGCGCGGTCCGGTTCGTCGGCCCGGCGCTGGCTCCCGCGCCGCCGGTCGGGTTCTCGTGGGACCGGCTCGACGGGCGCCCGCTGGTCGTCGCCACCCTCGGCACCGCCAACGCCGCGCTCGGCCGCCGCTTCCTGTCCGAATGCGTCGACGCCCTCGCCGGGATGCCCGAGGTCCAAGGCCTGGTCGTCGACCCCACCGGCGAACTGCTCAGCGAAACGGTGCTGATCGCCAGGCGGATCCCGCAGGCGGACGTCGTGCGGAAGGCGGCGGCGGTGATCTGCCACGGCGGGCACAACACCGTCAGCGAGACCCTCGCGTCCGGGCTGCCGCTGGTGATCGCGCCGATCCGGGACGACCAGTCGATGCTGGCTCAGCAGGTCGAGGCCGCCGGCGCGGGCCTGCGGCTGCGCTTCGACCGAGTGAAGGCGCCGGACATCCGCGGCACGGTCACCGAGGTGCTCACCGAGCCCGCCTACGCCGCGGCGGCCGCGCGGGTGCGGGCTTCGTTCGCGGCGGCCGGGGGAGTCGTGGCCGCCGCGGACCACCTGGAGTCCCTGCCACACTGAGCCCTCCGGGCGCCCACGCGTGCTTGAGCACGTGACTCATGTGCTTGGAGCCGGATCTCACGTGCTTAGACACGGGACTCGCGTGATCGGAGCCGGATCTCGGTGTTCGCCTTCCCGCCACGTGAGTTCCGCCTTCAAACACGCGAGATCCGGCTCCAATCACGCGAGTTACGTGCTCAAGCACGCGAGTCCCGGGTTGGGGGCCTCATCGGGGTGCGGTCTCCCGGGGTGAACGGAAGGTACGGGCCGCGATCCACCCGCCCGCCAGCGCCGCCACGGCCGCGATCGCGAGCGACACCGGGATCGACCAGCCCGACGGCCGTCCCAGCGCCAACGCCCTCGTCGCATCGATCGCGTAGGTCAGCGGGTTGAGTGCCGAGACCACGCGCAGCCAGGTCGGCATGGTGTCGAGCGGCATGTAGGCGCTGGAGGAGAACATCAGCGGGAACATGACCACGAACGACGCCATCTGCAGGGTTTCGGCCTTGCGCAGCCAGGTCGTGATGGCGACGAAGATCCAGCTCAGGCACCAGCCGACGACGAGCGTGAGCAGAAGTGCCGCCGTGACCCCGAAAACGCCGCCGGTCGGCCGGAAACCGAGCAGCACCACGCTGGCGAGCGTGGTCACCAGCAGTTGCACGCCGAGCCGTGCGGAGTCGGAGATCGTGCGGGCCACCAGGACGGCCGACAGGCTGATCGGCATGCACCGCAGGCGCCCGGTGAATCCACTGTAGATCTCCGCGAGCAGACCGGCGCCCGAACTCATCGCCGTGGTCATCGCGATGTTCACCAGCGTCGCCGGGACGAGGAAGTTCACGTACCCCTCGTAGGCCGCGACACCGGGCAGCGTGCTGACCCCGGTGAAGACCTGGCTGAACAGCAAGAGCAGCACGATCGGTTGCAGCAGCCCGAAGAACACCAGCCGCCGGTCTCCGAACGCCGTCTTCAGCGACCGGACGGCGAGCACCCGGACCTGGGTCCCGAAGGTGCTCGGCGGCCAGGTCGCCGGATCGGTCAGCAGCGGCGGGGACGGCGCGCGGTGCCGTGCCTCGGTCATGACGGGACCGCCGGATTCCGGTGCAGGGAAAGGTAGACGTCGTCGAGCGTCGGTTCGGCGACGGTGAGGTCCCGCATCGGCGCGCCCGCCGCGTCGAGCGCGCGGACCAGCACCGTGATGTCGGCGGGCCCGGACAACGGGACGCCGATCACCAGTCCGGACGCGGACGGCGTACAGCTCATGCCGAGCCGGTGCAGCGCGGCCAGCGCCCGGCGGGCGGCGAGGTCGGTACCGAAGGTCAGGGTCGCGGTCCGTTCCCCGAGCCTGGCCTTCAGTTCCGACGGCCGCCCGGAGATGGTGACGTGCCCGAGTCCCAGCACGATGACGTGATCCGCCAGCCTGTCCGCCTCCTCGAGGTACTGCGTGGTGAGCACGACGGTGGTGCCGTGCGCGGCGAGCCGTTCGACGCCGTCCCAGAGGCCGGCGCGGCTGATCGGGTCGAGGCCGGTCGTCGGTTCGTCGAGGAAGAGGACGTCGGGGGAGCCGACGAGCCCGGCGGCGAGATCGAGCCGTCGCCGCATCCCGCCGGAATACGTCCGGGCGGGCCGGTCCGCCGCGTCGTCGAGGCCGAACATGGCGAGCAGTTCGGCGGCGCGGGCCCTCGCCTGGCGCCGGTCCGCGCCCAGCAGCCGGGCGACGAGTTCGAGGTTGCCGCGGCCGGACAGCGCGTCGTCGACCGCCGCGAACTGGCCGGTGACCCCGATCCGCCGCCGGACGTGATGCCCGGCGCGGACGACGTCGAACCCGCAGACCTTGGCGCTGCCCCCACTCGGTTTGACGCGGGTGCTGAGGATGTCGATCAGCGTCGTCTTGCCCGCGCCGTTGTGCCCGAGCACCGCGAGCACGGTGCCACGGCCGACACGAAGGCTGACGCCGGCGAGAGCCGTCACTTCACCGTAGTGCTTGGCGAGGCCGTTCACTTCGATGGCAGCCTGCTCCATTCGCCGAACGTAGCGGGGGTTTCGGCACGGCCGCAATGAACGCGCACGGACTCCGGACACGCGTGACAATCCAGCGCGAGATCTTCCGCACGCGCGTCACAAGAATACGCGCGTGACAGTTCCGCGCCGAAGTCCGCTGACGAAGGTGACAAATTCGATTTCGCCCGCGGTGGCGATGCCAGTTAATGAGTCACCCGATCCCACCTGGATGACAAATGGATTCGGTGTCCTTGCCGGTGTGGATGGGCACAGGTAATTTACCGCTTCCGTGTCCACGCCGTTTCGGCTGTGTCACGCAATTTCTCCGATTCCCCGGGAGTGACCGTTGTGAAGTTCCCACTGAAGTCGAAAAGATCCGTGCAAGCCTTGGCCGCCGGCACGGTGGCCGCCGTCGCGGCCACCCTGGGTGTGGTCGGTGCCGGCTTGAGTGAAGCGGCGCCCGCGTCGCTGACGCTGAAGTACACCTGCCCGTTCCCGCTGATCGGCGACCAGACCCTGGTCGTAAAGGTCGACACCGTCCTGCCGGACGACGCCGTGGCGGGGAAGACGTCCACCCCGATCACCTTCGATGTCGACGTCACCGTCCCTGCGGACGCGACCTCGGGGCTCACGCTCGTCGGCGCCACCACCGTCGAGGGCAGCGCGAAGGCCGCCGCGGTGCTGAAGTACCCGGTCGACAAGACGCTGAACCTCGGTCTGCCGCTGGCCATCCCGGTCACGCCGGTGCCGGAGTCGGGCGAGTTCCACGTCAAGACCAGCGGCAAGGCGCCCGCGGTCACGTTCCCCAGCCCGGGCACCGCCTCGGTGACGGTCGGGAACTTCAGCACCACCATGACGCCGAAGAACGCGCAGGGCCAGCCGACCGACCTCGGCACGTTCACCTCGGACTGCGTCGTCCAGCCGGGGCAGAACCAGCAGCTGGGGACGTTCGAGATCAAGCCCGCCGGCGGTGGCACGACGACACCGACCACCCCGACGACGCCCACCACGCAGCCGACGCCGACCACGGAGCCGACTCCCACGACGGAGCCGACGCCGACCACGGAGCCGACGCCGACGACTCAGCCGACGCCGACGACCGAGCCGACTCCGACGACTCAGCCGACCCCGACGACGGAGCCGACTCCCACCACGGAGCCCACTCCGACAACGGAACCGACGCCGACGACGGAGCCCACTCCGACCACCCAGCCGACTCCCACCACGGAGCCGACGCCGACGACCCAGCCGACTCCGACCACGGAGCCGACCCCGACGACTGAGCCCACTCCGACGACGCAGCCGACCCCGACGACGGAGCCGACGCCCACGACCGAGCCCACTCCGACCACCCAGCCGACTCCCACCACGGAGCCGACGCCGACGACCCAGCCGTCGACCCCGACCACCGCGCCGACCACCACGACGACGCAGCCGCCGGGCGACACGCAGATCACCTACGGCGTCAAGGGCAAGACCACCATCGCCGGGCTGAACGCGAAGCTCCCGCTCGGCCCCGGTGAGTTCACCGCGAAGCTGAACGCGCAGTCGGGCAAGTTCACCGGGCAGCTTTCGCTGCCGCCGTCGAACGTGCAGTTCCGCTTCCTCGGGTTCTTCCCGGCTTCGGCGACGGTGAAGATCAACCAGGTCGGCGACGTGACGGGCACCGTCAACGCCGGCGCGGTGAAGGCCGACACGAAGGCCGACGTCAAGCTGCTCACCGTGCGGCTGTTCGGGTTCCCGATCTTGGCGAGCTCGACCTGCAAGACGGCCCAGCCCGCCGACATCCCGCTGGTTTCGTCGCACGGCTTCAACCCGTTGAAGGGCGGCAAGCTGACGGCCGAGTACAAGCTGCCGCAGTTCCGCGGCTGTGGCCTGCTGACGCCGTTGATCAGCGCGATGGCTTCGGATGACGGGAACAGCCTGGAGATCAACCTCACCAAGAAGTAAGACAGGTCTCGTGAGTGGTAATGCCGGTTGGAACCGTCATTACCACTCACGAGCCGCACTCCAAAACAGTTACGCCCATTACAACCTTTCCCGTTTCCGGAACCCCCGGCCACGCATTACTTGTCTGTCGGTACATCCGCCAGTAGCGTCTGCACGAGTTGGCCGTTCGGCCGGAGAAGTCGAAGTGAGGAAGCCCGAATGTCAGTGATGACCGGGCGCGTTCCGCGCGCCTTCCTGCTCCCGGCGGTGCTGGGGCTGGGGGCGCTTTCCTTGGCTTCCGCCTCCGCCGAGCCGGCACCCGCGCCCACACCCACGCGGCAGGTCGAAGCCGGGCAGGTGACCGCCGCGGCGGGGCTGCCGTTCGGCTTCTACGTCGGCGACGAGAAGCAGGCCACGACGAGCCACGTCGCCAAACTCGGTTCCGACATCACGTTCCCGCAGGGCCGGTTCGACGGCTCGCTCCTCGGCCTGTCGGGCAAGGTGCCGGTCACCGGCAAGCTCGCCATCCCGTCGACGGAGAGCTACTTCGTGTCCTTCCGGTTCATGCCCGCCACCGGCACGGTCGAGCTGATCCCGGACGGCGACGCCACCGGGACGGTCGAGGTGAAGACCGGTGCCACGACCAACTGCAAGTCCGTCGGCACCAACCTGTGCGGCGATTCCGACGTCACGTCCAAGGTGTTCATCAAGCTGTCCAACGTCAAAGTGGACGGCAAGGTCCTCGACGTCGGGCCGAACTGCCGGACCGCGCAGTCGGTCGCGGTGAACATCAAAGCGTTGATACCGCTCGGATTCCCGGCCCCGTCGGTCAAGGCGACCAGTACCTTCCCGACGCCGGGCTTCACCGGTTGCGGGGTGCGCGAGGACCTGAGCCCGCTGCTCACCGGCCTGGTTTCCGGCCCCGGCAACACCTTGGTCACCAACCTCAAGCTGCGGTGCGTCGGCTCGGGCCCGCCCCCCAACGGATGCGGAGCCTGACGATGACCAATCCCGTCGCCCTGCTCGCCCGCGCGCCGGAGAAGGCCGCCGCGGGACTGCGCGAATTCGGCCGCATGTGCGCCATGGGCCTCGACGTGATCCTCGCGATGTTCCGCCGTCCGGTGCAGATCCGCGAGTTCATCCAGCAATTCTGGTTCATCGCGAGCGTGTCGATCACCCCCGCGATCCTCGTGTCGATCCCGTTCGGCGCGGTCATCTCGCTGCAACTCGGTTCGCTCACGAGCCAGATCGGCGCGCAGCAGTTCAACGGCGCCGCGAGTGTCCTCGCCGTCGTGCAGCAGGCCAGCCCGATCGTGACGACGCTGATCATCGCGGGCGCGGGCGGTTCGGCGATCTGCGCGGACCTCGGCGCCCGTTCCATCCGCGAGGAGATCGACGCGATGGAGGTGCTCGGCGTCTCGCCGATCCACCGGCTGATCGTGCCGCGCGTCCAAGCGGCCATCGGGGTTTCGGTGCTGCTCAACGGTTTGGTCAGCGTGGTCGGCGTCCTCGGCGGCTACTTCTTCAACGTCATCGTGCAGGGCGGGACGCCGGGCGCGTACCTCGCGAGCTTCAACGCGCTCGCCCAGCTGCCCGACCTCGTCGTCAGCTCGATCAAGGCGTTCATCTTCGGGTTCCTCGCCGGCGTCGTCGCGGCCTACCGGGGACTGAACCCGAGAGGCGGCCCGAAAGGCGTCGGCGACGTCGTCAACCAGTCGGTGGTGATCACGTTCCTGCTCCTGTTCTTCGTCAACACGATCCTGACCGCGCTGTACCTGCAGCTCGTCCCCGCGAAGGGAACCTGATCCCGTGACCAGCGTCCCCGAACGGGCCCGCGAGGCGTTCAAACGCCCCGGCAACAGTCTTTTCGAGCTGGGCGACCAGCTGCTGTTCTACATCCGCGCGCTCGCGGCGATCCCGATGGCCGTCACCCGCTACTTCCGCGAAGTGGTGCGCCTGCTCGCCGAGGTGACCTTCGGCAGCGGTGCGCTCGCGGTGATCGGCGGCACCGTTGGAGTGATGGTCGGCCTGTGCGTGTTCACCGGGATCACGGTGGGGTTGCAGGGTTTCAGCGCGCTGAACCAGATCAACATCTCCGCGATGACCGGTTTCCTCACCGCGTACTTCAACACCCGGGAGATCGCGCCGCTCTCGGCGGGACTCGCGTTGTCCGCGACGGTCGGCGCCGGGTTCACCGCGCAGCTGGGCGCCATGCGGATCTCCGAGGAGATCGACGCGCTCGAAGTGATGGCCGTGCGCAGCATGCCGTACCTCGTCACCACCCGGATCGTGGCCGGGTTCATCGCGATCATCCCGCTCTACGTGATCGGCCTGCTGATCTCGTACCTCGGTTCGCGGGTGACGACGGTCGTCTTCTTCGGCCAGTCCGGCGGGACCTACGACCACTACTTCTCACTGTTCTTACCGCCGGAAGACGTCCTGTGGTCGTTCGGCAAGGTGCTCGTGTTCAGTGTCGGCGTCATCCTCACGCACTGCTTCTACGGCTACCGTGCCGCGGGCGGACCGGCGGGGGTCGGGGTCGCGGTCGGCCGCGCCGTGCGGACCTCGATCGTGCTGATCAGTGTGCTGGACCTGTTCCTCAGCCTCGCCATCTGGGGCGCCACCACGACGGTGAAGGTCTCCGGATGAGCGCGCGGGCGCGGACACAGGCGGCCGGGGTGATCTTCCTCGTCATCCTCGTGCTGCTCGGCTGGGTCGCCGTCGCCATCTTCAACAAGGACTTCGAACGCGCGGAACTGGTCACGCTCAAGACCGACCGGGTCGGCAACCAGCTGGCCCCGCCCGCCGAGGTCAAGGTCCGGGGCGTCCCGTTCGGCGAGGTCCGCGCGGTCCGGGGCAGTGCGGACGGCGCCGAGATCGACCTCGCCATCGACCCGGCGAAGATCGATCAGCTGCCGCGCAACGTTTCGGCCAGGCTCCTGCCCAAGACGGTGTTCGGCGAGCGGTACGTCAACCTCGTGCTCCCGGACCGGCCCGCCGGTGGCTCGCTGCGCGACGGCGACGTCATCGGCCAGGACCGGTCGGCCAACGCGATCGAACTGGAACGCGTCCTCGGCGATCTGCTGCCCCTGCTGCGGGCGGTGCAGCCGCAGAAGCTCAACAGCTCGCTCGGCGCGATCTCGCTCGCGCTCGACAATCGCGGGAAGTCCTTGGGGGACAGCATCGTCCAGCTCAACGACCTCCTCGGCCAGGTGAACCCGCTGATGCCGCAGTTCAAGGCGGACATCAGCGGTCTCGCCGACGTGGCCGATCTCTACACCGGAGCCGCGCCCGACATCCTCAAGGCTCTTTCCGATCTGTCCACGACGGCGAAGACCATTGTGGACACTCGCGCGGATCTCGACAAGCTGTACACCAGTGTCACCACGGCGAGTGGTGATCTGAACAAGTTCCTGGTGCAGAACAAGGACAACATCATCGGCGTCAGCGTGAAGAGCAGGCCGACCCTGGAACTGCTTTCCCGTTACTCACCCGAGTTCCCCTGTCTGTTCGACGCGGTGAACCGGCTCAAACCGGTGATGGAGAAGGCGTTGGGCAAGGGCACCGGCGAGCCGGGCCTGCACGTGACGCTGTCCGTCCACGACCCGCGCGACAAGTACGTGCCGGGCCGGGACGATCCGCGGTTCGACCAAAAGGGCGGCCCGCGGTGTTACGGCGGGGGCGGGAATTCGGCGGCGGTGTCGTTCGCCGCCGATGGGGACCTCGGTCCGGCCAATTCGAAGGGGGAGCGGGGGCTGGTCGCCGAGATCCTGGCGCCGTCGCTCGGGATGAAACCGGCCGAGGTCCCGGACTGGAGCAGCGTGCTCGTGGGCCCGGCCCTGCGCGGAACGGAGGTGACCGTCCGATGAGGAGTGTCCTGGGCCCGGCGATCAAGGGCCTGATCTTCTTCGTGATCACCGCGGTGGCGACCGGGATCCTCGCGATCACCATCGCCAACTCCGGGGTCGGCACGACGGTCGGCTACACCGCCAGATTCACCGACGCGACGTCGGTCAACCCCGGCGACGAGGTCCGGATGGCCGGCGTCCGGATCGGCCAGGTGGACTCCATCGGCGTGGTCGAGCGGCGGCTGGCGGACGTGCGGTTCTCGATCGAGAACAAGCGCCGTCTCACCGCGGGGGCGACGGTCACCATCAGGTACCGCAACCTCGTCGGCCAGCGGTATCTCTCCATCGATCCCGGTCCGGACGGTCCGGCGGCGCTCGGTGACGGTGCGCTGATCCCGCCGGAGCGCACGACCCCGGCGCTGGATCTCACCGCGTTGTTCAACGGGTTCAAACCGCTGTTCCAGGCGCTCTCGCCGAACGACGTCAACCAGCTGTCGTTCGAGATCGTCCAGGTGCTGCAAGGGGAGGGGAGCACCGTCGACAGCCTCCTGGAGCACACCGCGTCCCTCACGAACACCTTGGCAGGCAAGGACAAGGTGATCGGCGAGGTGGTCGGGAACCTCAACACGGTGCTCGACACGCTGAACTCCCAGGGCGATCAGTTCGACAAACTCGTCGACGTCACCGCGCAACTGGTCTCCGGGCTCGCGGGCGACGCGAAACCCATCGGGCAGGCGATCGGCGGGCTCGGCGAGCTCACCACCGCCACCGCGGATCTGCTCAAAGACGGCCGGGCACCGTTGAAGGCCAGTATCGACACCCTCGGCGACCTGTCCAAGAACCTCGCCGACAACACCCCGGTGTTCGAACAGTTCCTGACGAACCTCCCGAAGAAGCTGGACCGCATGGGCGCGATGGTCTCGTACGGCTCGTGGTTCAACTTCTACCTGTGCTCGGTCAAATCGGACGCGCCGCCCGCCCCGGGCGGTCCGCCGGTCGGCATCCCGCTGACGCAGGGACGGTGCCGGTGAAAGCGCCCAGGATCAAACCTTTCCGCACCCGCAACCCGATCATCGTCGGTGCCGTCACGGCGCTGCTGATGGCCGTCGCCGGCTCGGCGACCTTCTTCTCCGACGATCTGCCGCTGATCGGCGGCGGCACCACGTACGCGGCCGAGTTCACCGAGGCCGCCGGCCTCAAACGCAACGACGAGGTCCGGGTCGCCGGGGTGAAGGTCGGCGAGGTCTCCGACGTCCTGCTGGACGGCGCCAAGGTGAAAGTGCTGTTCCGGGTCAAGGACACCTGGATCGGCAACCGCACCACCGCGTCGATCAAGATCAAGACCTTGCTGGGGCAGAAGAACCTGGTCATCGACCCGGTCGGGAACGCGGAACTCGACCCGGACCAGCCGATCCCGGTGGAGCGCACGAGTTCGCCTTACGACGTCACCGCGGTCTTCAACGATCTCGCGAACACGGTGGGCGCGATCGACACCGATCAGCTGGCGAAGGCGTTCGGGACGCTGTCCGAAACCCTCGGCGCCTCCACACCGCAGGACGTCCGGACCGCCTTCGACGGCATCACCGCGCTGTCCAAGACCCTCGCCTCGCGCGACGAGGAACTGGTGAAGCTGTTCCAGAACACGAACAAGGTCTCCCAGACGCTCGGTGACCGGTCGCAGCAGATCGAGGCGCTGATCCGCGACGGCAACACCCTGCTCACGGAGCTCAACGCGCGCAAGGACGCCATCGCGAAGCTGTTCAGCGGCGTGAAGAACCTGTCGGTCCAGCTCAAGGGACTCGTCGCGGACAACCAGAAGACGCTCGGGCCCGCGCTCGACCAGCTCGATCGCGTCGCCACGGTCCTGCAGCGCAACCAGGACAAGCTCAACGAGAGCCTGCGGCTGGCGGGGCCGTTCTACCGGCTGCTCGGCAACGCGGTCGGCAACGGCCGCTGGATCGACACCTACATCTGCGGGCTCGTCCCGACCGGCGGCACGCCGGGCAGCTGCATGCCGTCGAGGAACGGGGGACGCTGATGGGGCGCCACTTCTCGCTGTCCGATCTCGGGGCCCACGCGCGGCGACGGGCCTGGATGCGGCGGCTCGCGCTCGCCGTCGTCGCGGGGCTGCTCGTGACGGCGGCCTGGCCACTGCTGACGCGGCAGGCCGACCGCGTCCTCACCGGCTACTTCACCGCGACCGTCGGGGTCTACCCGAACACCGAGGTGCGTGTGCTCGGGGTGCCGATCGGTTCGGTGACCAAGGTCGAGCCGAAGGGCACGAACGTCGAGGTGACCATGGCGGTGCGGCCCGAGGTCAAACTGCCCGCCGACGTCGGCGCCGTCGTGATCACGCCGAGCCTGGTCGCCGACCGGTACGTGCAGCTCACGCCGGTGTACCTCGGCGGGCCGGAGCTGGGCGGCGACGCCCGGATCCCGCCCGAGCGCACCGTGACCCCGGTCGAGGTCGACGAACTCCTCGGCAGCCTCAACCAGCTGATGACCGCGCTGGGACCCAAAGGCGCCAACCGCGACGGCGCGGTCAGCGACGTGCTGACCAAGGCCGCGATCTACCTCGACGGCAACGGCGGCAAACTCGGCGAGGCGATCAAGAACCTCGGCGAGTTCGCCAGGACGGCGAGCGATTCCAAGGACGACCTGTTCAACTCGGTCGACAACATCAGCAAGTTCACCGCGATGCTCGCCTCGAACGACGGCAAGGTGAAAGAGGCGATCCAGCAGATCTCCTCGATCAGCAAGGTCCTGGCCGATCAGCGGGACCAGTTCTCCGGCGCGATGACCGAACTCACCGAGGCGCTCAGCGTCGTCCAAGGCTTCATCAGGGACAACCGCGGCAAGGTCAAGTCCGATGTGGACAAGCTCGCCGAGATCACCAAGGTGCTCAGCCAGCAGAAGGCGTCGCTGAGCGAGGCGCTCGACGCCGCGCCGAACGCGCTGGCGAACGTCCTCGGCGCGTACAACCAGGGCGCCGGGACGCTGGACGGGCGAGGGAACATCACCGAATTCTCGGGGGCGAAATGAAGTCCCGGCTCAACTGCGCGGCCGTCCTGGTCCTCACGCTGGCCGCGACCGGATGCAGCAGCGGCGTCGACGTCTACGACATCCCGTTGCCCGGCGGCGCCGCGCTGGGGGAGCGGCCGATCCACGTCACCGCGAGTTTCAGCAACGTGCTGGATCTCGTGCCGCAGTCCGGGGTGAAGGTCAACGACGTCCCGGTCGGCCAGGTGCGGACGGTCGACCTGGCGCCGGACGGCCGCAGCGCGGTGGTCGGCCTGCTGATCAACGGCGACGTGAACCTGCCTGCCAATGCCATCGCACGGTTGCGGCAGGCGAGCATCCTCGGCGAGAAGTTCGTCGAGCTGGCGCCACCGGACGACGGCACCCCGAACGGGCGGCTGACCGACGGCGCGGTGATCCCCCTCGCCGGGTCGTCGCTGACCCCGGAGATCGAGGAGGTCTTCGGCGCGCTTTCCTTGCTGCTCAATGGTGGAGGCGTCGCGCAGGTACAGAACATCACCCGCGAACTCAACGACGCGCTCGGCGGCAAGGAAAGCGCGGCCCGCAGCCTGCTGTCCAATTTGGACATCTTCGTCCGCGGGCTCGACGAGCACAAGGCGGAGATCACCCGCGCCATCGAGAGCGTCAACAAGCTCGCGGCGACCCTGAACGCGAACACCGAGGAGATCAAGGCGACGCTGAACGGCCTCACCCCCGGGATCGAGGTGCTGAACCAGCAGCGGCAGGCACTTGTCGGGATGCTGAAGTCGCTGGACGGGCTCACGTCGGTCGCAGTCGACACGGTGAACCGCAGCAAGGACGACCTCGTCGCCGATCTCAAGGCGCTCGAACCGTTGCTGCGGCGGCTGGCCGACTCCGGGGACAAACTGCCGAAAGCGATGGAGATGATCTTCACGTTCCCGTTCCCCGATGCCGCCCTCGAAGCCATCCGCGGTGACTACCTGAACACGTTCCTGACCTTCAAGAACAGCGGTGGTCGCTGATGCTGACCAGGTTCGTCCGTGTCCAGCTGGTGGTCTTCGTGGTCATCGCCGTCCTCGGCATCGCCTACGTCGGTGCGACGTACGCCGGATTGGACAAGCTGGTGCTCGACCGCGGGTACACCGTCAAAGTCCGGCTCCCCACCGGTGGCGGCATCTTCAGCAACGCCGAGGTCACCTACCGGGGCGTGCCGATCGGCCGCGTCGGCGACCTGCGGCTGACCGCGTCCGGGATGGAAGTGGACCTCGACATCGACCCGGGCGGCCCGGAGGTGCCCGCGGACACCGAAGCCGTCGTGGCCAACCGATCCGCCGTCGGCGAGCAGTACGTCGACCTGCGGCCTCGTCGCGGTGACGGTGCCGTGTTGCAGGACGGTTCGGTGATCTCCGAGGCGGACACGAAGATCCCGCTCCCGGTGGACGTCGTCCTGTCCAGTGTGGACTCGTTCGCCAATTCGGTGCCGAAACCGGCCCTGCGGACCGTGGTCGACGAGCTGTACAACGCGACCACCGACGCGGGCCCGGCGCTGGACCAGCTCGTCGGGCGGGGGATCGAGTTCGTGCGGGAGGCGAGCGCGCACGTCGGTCCGCTGACGAGGTTCGTGACCGACGCGCAGACCGTGCTCGACACCCAGGTCTCGCAGGCGGACGCGATCCGCTCGTTCGGCGCCAACGCGAAACTGCTGGCCGCGACGCTGAAGAACTCCGACGGGGATCTGCGACGGCTGATCCCGGCCGTGCCGGCGGCCGCGAACGAGGTCAGCACGCTGCTGCGGGAAACCGGCCCGAGCCTCGGCATCCTGCTGGCGAATCTGCTGACCACCGCGGACGTGCTGGAAACGCGGCAGGACGGCATGGAGCAACTGCTGGTCACGGCACCGAAGGCGGTCGCCGCGGGGCACGCGATCATGGGGCCGGACGGCGCGCACGTCGGGCTCTCGCTGACGTTCTTCGATCCGCCGCCCTGTGTGACCGGCTACGGCACCGGCTATCGCGACGGACTCGACACGTCGGCGCGCCCGTTGAACACCGCGGCGCGTTGTGCCCTGCCCAAGGGCAACCCGACGAACGTGCGCGGCTCGCAGAACGTGCCGGGAAGGTGAAGACGATGACGCGACTCACTCGGATCACGGTCCTGCTCGCGGTGGTGGCCACCGCTCTCGCCGCCTGGTTCGGCTACTCGTGGTGGGACGCGGGCCGGGACGACGGCGTCGCGCGGGCCACGATCCGCGAGGAGGCGTTGCGGGTGGGCAGACAGTCCGTGGCCGCACTGACCACTTTGGACTACCGGCAGGCCGAGCAGGGCTACCAGAACTGGCTGAACCTGTCCGGCGGCGCGCTGCACGACGAACTGGCGCGGGACCGGGAAGGCGGGCTCGGCCGGATCGGCCAGGCGAAGACCGTCACCACCGGCCGGGTCGTCGACGCCGCGGTGACCGAAGTGGACAGCGGCGGCGGGACCGCCGAGGTCATCGCCTCGGTCGAGCTCGAAGTCCGGCCCGAAGGCGGGGAAGCCGTGACCAAGCACAACCGGTTCCGCGCCGCCCTGAACCGGACACCGGACGGGTGGCGCGTCACGTCGCTCGGCCAGGTGCCGGTGACCGACACCGGAAAGCCCTGACGGAGGACGGGATGAGCACGAAACGAGCCGTCAAACCGGCGCGGCGCACCGTGAAGGTGGCCGGGAAAATGGGCGGGAGCACCCGCGTCCTCGAACCTCCCGAAGAAGTTCCCGAGGACACTTCGGCTCCGGTCGTCGTCGTTCCGGTGCGGCGGCGGGCCGCCGTGGCGTCCCTCGCGGTCGCGGTGGTGATGGCGGGCCTCGCGGGGTGGTTCGCGATCGAAGCGCGGGACGCGACGTCGGTCCTGGCGCACAACACCGCGTTGACCGACGTCGCCACCACCGCGGAGGTGAGCGACCAGGTCGGCAAGGCGCTCGGCACGGTCTTCTCCTACCGCTACGACGATCCCGCCAAGAGCGAGCGAGCCGCGAAAGAGGTCCTGACCGGGCCGGCGCTCGGGCAGTACGACCAGCTGTTCGCACAGGTCCGGGGGCTGGCGGCGGAGCAGAAGCTGGTCGTGACGTCGACTCCGGTGGTCTCGGGCGTCAAGGTCCTCGACGGGGACCGGGCGTCGCTGCTGGTGTTCCTGGACCAGACCGGCGTGCGCGGGGACGGGCAGAGCAGTACCGGTGCGGCCCAGCTGAGCGTGAGCGCCGAACGTTCCGACGGCCGCTGGCGAATCACCGCCCTCGCCGCCGCTTGACCCCCTCCGCATTTCGTCCTCTAAATGCGGAAGGGCGCGAGTCCCGAACTCGCGTGCTCAGAGCCGGATCTCGCGTGCTTGGAGCCGTAACTCGCGTGCTCAGAGACCGCACACTCGAGTTCCGCCTTCAAACACGTGAGTTACGGCTCCAAGCACGCGAGTCACGCCTCCGTGAACGTTGCCTGGGGCGCAGACGTCAGGAGGGGGCGGCTCGTAAGGCCAGGATCATCTCGAACCGCCGTTCCGGATCCCGCAGCCCATCCGCGAACAGTGCCTCCAGCTCCTGGGCGCGGGACCGCACCGTCTGCGGATGCACCGCGAGCCGCTCCGCCACCTCGCGGACGTTCCCGCACGTCTCCAGCCACGCCAGCAGCGTCCCGGCCAGGCGCGAGTGCTGTTTCCCGGTCAACCCGGCCAACGGACCGAGCCGTTCCCGGACCAGTTCGGCGGCCAGGAACGGTTCCTTGAGCAGCCACAGCCGCGAAAGATGGTCGACGCACCACGTCACGGGCTCGTCGGCGAGCGCGCCGGAATCGACGAGCCGGAGGGCCTCTCGCGCCGCTCGCAGTGAGCGCGCGGCGAAGGCGGGCGGGACGGCGGGGCCGATCGCGGCCCGCCAGCCCGCCAGGTCTTCGGCGAATTGCTCTCGTTCGTCCGGTTGTGGAGCGGGAAGAAGCAGACAGGGGGACGTGCTCTCGAAGTCGGCCAGCGCGGTCGTGGCGGCCGACGGGGTCTCGTCCGAGGGCTGGTCGAGAGCGACGGCGACGAGCAGGTCCGGCAGCTGCCAGCGGGCCAGGTCGGCGGCGTGTTTGACGACCTCGGGCGGTGACGGCGGCTCGGCGAGCAGGAGCTCCATCAGCCGGTGCCGGCGACGTTCCAGGGCGCCGGCGGCCTTCTCCCGCGCCTCCGCGTGCCCCTCGACCGACAGCGCCGACAGCTCGTCGATGTAGGCGAAGATGGCTTCCGCGAGAAGGCACAGCGTCGCCGAAGGCACTCCCGCGCGGCGCCCGGCCTCGGCCACCCGGCGCCACGTCACCCTGGCGCCGACCCGGTACGCCGCCTGGAGGACGTCGACGTTGCGGCCCTGGTGGAACTCCTGGACACCCAGGCTCAGGAACACGGTCCGGCGGTCTTCCGACGGTGCTTCCGGGTTCCCGATCCGCTCCACGAACTGCAGGAACGCCATCTGGACGCCGGTCTTGAGCGCCTTCCCGAACGCGCCGTCCAGCGGCCGCGCGTAGTCGGGGATGGTCCGCTGGATCTCGCGGACCACCTCCCCGGCCACGTCGGCCAGCACCGGCCGGAACACGGTCGCCAGCTCTCTCGGCAACAGCGCCCAGAGCTGGACCGGACGCCCGCTCGACCCTCCGGGCCGAGCGGGCGTGAGGAGCGGGCCGTATGTCGCCTCGACCCCGCTGCGACCATCCTGCGGTCGGGTCACCTCGTCACCTCGTTGTGAGTGGGAAACGCTGGTCAGTCGTCGGCGAGCAGGGCCTCCGCGCGCAGGGCGATCTCCATGTCGAGCCGGTCGTCGGCGTTGTTCAACCGGTCGCCGAAGAGATCGATGAGCTGGTGCATGCGGTACCGGACGGTCTGCGGGTGGACCTTGAGCTTCTTCGCGATCTCCGGTGCGCTGCCCCGCGACTGCAGCCAGATCAGCAACGTCTCCCCGAGCCGCGCCCGCTGTTTGGGGGTGAGGTCGTCGAACGGGGCGAGGCTGCGCGTGCACAGCTCACGGACCAGGAACTCGTCGGCGAGCAGCCACAGGGTGGACAGGTGGTCGCTGTACCGCGTGACCGGGTTGTCCGGCAGGACCCCGCGCTGGACCAGCCGCAGCGTGCGGCGTGCCCACAGCAGGGAGCGCGGCGCCTCGGTGAGCCGCACGGCCGGGCCGATCACCGCTCGCCAGCCGGGAAGCCGTTCGGCGAGGTCCTTCAGGTGCTTTTCGGGGTCCCCGGTGACGAGACAGGGTTTGGGACCTTCGAAGTCGACCAGGACGTCGGCGTCCAGGTCGGCGCTGTCGGGATCCGCCGGGCCGAGCCGGCGTTCGAGCGCGACGACCGTGACCTCGGCGGGCATCGCCCACTGGGCGTTGGCGGCCTGGGACGCGATCGACTGCGGTGAGGACGGCGGGTCGGAGAGCATCAGTTCGAGCAGCCGGCGCCTGCGTCTGGCCCTGGTGCCCGCGGCCCGCTCCTGCGCGGCCGTGTAGCCCTCGATGGACAGTGCGGAAATCTCGTCCACGTAGGCGAAGATCGCTTCGGCCGCGGTGCACAGGAGATCGGCGTCCGCTCCGATCGCCTGCCCGAATTCCGAAACGTGCCGCCACGCGACGCGACCGCCGACGCGGTACGCCGTCTGCAGGCAGTCGAGGCTGCGGCCCTCCTTGAACTCGACCCTTCCGAGGTTGCGGAACACCGCCGACCACTTGTCGAGCGAGGCCGTCCCCTGACCGACGGTATCGAGGCAGTGCAGGATCGCCTGACGGATACCCTGCGTGATGATCTGTCCGAACGCGCCTTCCAACGGCTGCGCGTACTCGGGGACGGCTCGTTGCACCTCCTGGAGGATGGCTCGTGCCAAGGGGTCGGCTCGCGGCCGGAACCGCTCGCCCATGTCCCTGGGCAGTGACGCCCAGAGGCCGTTCGCACCGGTGCTGCGCACAGGTCGGTTCTCCACAGGGGTTCTCGGTGCCGGCGTGAAGGCGCGCGGTCGCTGGACCGGACCCGGTGGCTGGCGGTGCGGGTTGGCGGGGTGACGCACGTCGGGTTCGGGCCGTGCGGTCCGCAGGTCGTGCCGCGAGAATCCGGTATCCAAGTCGGTCATGTTTTTATCCTTGCTGGCAACAAAATCAGCCTCTTCAACGGTGAAGCCGATCCAGATTTTGTGGCTCACGCAACATAAAATCCGGCTGAGAGGACTGTCAACGGCTGGCGGGGCCTTGATCGGCCACCTGGATGGACTACACCCGAACGGGTGGTCCGATCCGGTGGCGAGTGACATTTAGGCAGGCCTCAGATGGCGTCCGGATGACAACTTTTCCGGGACCTTCTCGAGCGCCTCCGCCGCCTCGCTGGCGCGGATGAGCACCTCGACGACCTCGTCCAGGCTCAACCGGGCGGGCGCGGTCTCGGCGAGGAAGCGTTCGAGCTCGCCGCCGAACCGGGCCGGGTCGGCCACATGTGGAAAGTGTTTCGCATTTTCGAACACCGTCAAGCGGCTGTCCGGCAGCAGTTCGGCCGTCCTTCTGCCGTGGGCGACCGGGATGAGCGGATCGTGTGCGCCCCAGACGACGAGCGTCGGCACCTCCCTGGCGAGGTAGAGCTTGTCGATCGCGCTCGCGCGCTGGCCGCGGAGGTCGATCAGGCTTCGCGCGATGAACAGGAACGCCCGCCGCCTGCCCGGATCGGCCAGCGACGCGAGGTGCCGGGTCAGCTCCCTGGTCTCGGGGGAGAGCTTCCCGCCGAGCGCGCGGCAGGCCGCGGCGAGCCCGCGCGCGAGCGCGACGGTGACCGGGTTGACCGCGACGGTCAGGGTCGCCTTGGACCCCGGCAGCGCCGTCGCGCGCAGGACCGGGGTCACCTGCGGGCCGAGTCCGGCGCTGCCCACGAGCACCAGCCGGGCGCACATCTCCGGGAACTGGTAGGCGAACTGCATCGCGATCCCGCCGCCGAGCGAGTGCCCGGCTATGGTCGCGTGCCGGTTCCCGGTGAGCGCGAGGAGATCGCGGACGACGCTGGCCATCGCGCCGAGGCCGTAGTCGGCCCGCGGTGCCCCCGAATCGCCGTGGCCGGGAAGGTCGGGGGCGAGGACGCGGCGCCCGAACCCGGTCCGCTCGAAGTGGTCGAGCAGCGGGGCCCAGGTCTCACCGCTGCCCGAGATCCCGTGCAGCAGCACGATCGGTTCGCCGGTGATGTCCTTTGTGGACGGAAGGTATTCCCGCAGCCGGATTTCCTGCCCGTGCAGGGTCAGTGTGCGCGCTTCGAGGGCCATGTCCCGCCTTTCCGTGGTCAGGCGTCAAAATAACGTGGAGAACGGCGGTTCCGTCAGCGTGTCGCCGGACCCGTCCGGCAATTGCCACCCGGATGACAAGAATTTCGCGCCGGACCCCGATCCGGATGCCAAAACCATGACGGCGGGGCAATTCCGCATCGACATTCTCCCACCGTCCCGGTATTCAGGAAAGCGTCGGTAAACACCCGTCACCACGGGGAGAAAAGCGATGGCCTGCCGGGCTGACTTCCACGTCGACCAGCCGAGGGCGAACCGTGCCCGCCGCGGCCTCCGCTGGGTGCTGCCCACCGTGCGGCCGCCGGAGCGGCGGGTCCGGCGCGTCAGTTCCCTGGCGTCCCGTCGTCGCGGCGGTGGGCGCGCATAAGCCGCTGCGCGCGCAGCGCGAGTTGCATGCCCAGCCGGTCGTCGGCGTCCTTGAGCCGGTCACCGAACAGCTCTTCCAGCTGCCGGAGGCGGTTTCGCACGGTCTGCGGGTGCACGCCCAGCCGTTGCGCGATCTCCGGCGCTCCGCCGCGGGTCTCCAGCCACGCCAGCAGGGTTTCGCTGAGCCGCTCCTGTTGCTTCTCGCTCAGCGAGGTGAACGGGTCGAGGCTCCGCTTGGCCAGTTCGGCGCCGAGGAAGTCCTCGGCCAGCAGCCACAGCGTCGCGAGGTGGTCCCGGCACCAGATGACCGGACCGGGCGCGTCCTCGCTGGTCAGCAGGAGCGCGCGGCGGGCGGTGCGGAGGGCGGCGGGGGCGTCGACGAGCGGCACGACAGGGGAGACCGCCACCCGCCACCCGTCCAGCCCGTCCTTCAGCGGTGCGAGGTCGGTGTCGGGATCCGCGGTGAGCAGGTACGGCTCGGCGGAATCGAGGTCGAGCAGCACCGTGTCGTCCAGAAGGTGGGCGGGGAAGCCGGGCGCACCCGGGGAGCGCTGGAGCGCGACCATGGCGGCGGCCCCCGGAACCCGCCAGCCGGCGCCGTCGGCCAGGCTGGCGATACTGCACGCGGACCCTTCCGGTGCCTGGGCGATCAGCTCCAGCAGGCGGCGGCGCCGGAGCGGGATCGCGCCCGCCGCCTTGGCCTCCGCCTCCTGGTAGCCCTCGATCGTGGTGGCGCACAGTTCGTCGACGTAGACGAAGACGGATTCCGCCGCGAGCGCGATGACCCCCGCGCCGACGCCGAGCCCGCGCACGATGGGCCGCATCGCCCGCCACGCCGTCCGCGCGCCGATCGTCGCGCTGTCGTGCAACGGTTCCAGGCTCCGGCCCTCGGTGAACTCGATCCGCCCGCGCATACGGTAGAAGTCGATCCAGCGGTCGTGGGTGAGGTCCGGATCGCCGATGCAGTCGACGTAATGCCGCACCGCCCGCTCGCAGGAGACGACCAGGACACGGCCGAAGACGCCGCGCAACGGCTGCGAGTACGCGCTGACCGACCGCTGTACCTGTTTGATCATGGCGGCCGCGGCGTGCCCGGTATACGGACGCAGTTCTTCGCCGAGCGAACGCGGCAGCGTCGCCAGCATGCCGAAACTGCGGTACTCGACCACGAAGACCACCCTTTGATTTTCTTCGAACCGGGGACGGGAAACATGAATCCCTTTTCGCAACCGCGTCGGGGCGACGGGAACGGATGCCGGAGTGTTTCTACTGGATCGGCCGACGGCGTGTACCGCGAATGTGACGTTGAATTGATGACGGAAAGTCGCGATTCCCGGCGCCGGTGACACGGACGGGCGTTTCGGCGCGGCGGCTTTTGACACGGATGTGGCGCCGGTCCTACGCTCCGTGCATTCGAGTGCGCCGATGGCGCGCGGACGAAAGGGAATTCGTGCCCGTAATCGTCGGCCTACTCAACAGCGGGAGAACGCACACGTGAGCTGGCAGCCCGTTGGCGCGTTGTGGGCACGCCTGCCGAGGGAACTCGGCGACGCCGTCCGGCCGCGGATCCCGGTGATCGCCCGGCACTGTGTCGAAGGCGTGGTCTCCGAGATCGGTGAATGCGCCGAAGTGTTCAGTGACGGCGAGGCCCGCGCGGCGGCCGTCGAGCTGACCAGGCGCAGTATCGAGCGCGCCATCGACCGGGTGGGCGTCCCCGAACTGCTGCAGAACGACCTGCTGGCGGATTTCCGCGCCCAGGGCCGGATCGCGTTCCATCAAGGACTCAGCCGTGAGGCCGCGCAGGCGGCGTTCAGGGTTTCGAGCCGGGTGCTGTGGCGGTCGATCGCCGCGGCGGGCCGTCAGCTCCAGCTGTCTGGAGACGTCCTCTACGGCGCCGCGGAATGCCTCTTCGGCGACGTCGTCGAGGTGACGATGGCGCTGACGGACGGGTACAACGCCGCGCAGGCCGAGTCGACCGGACCGGCGGAGCAGCGGGCCCGGTTGTTCCGGCTGCTGACCGCCGGCGCGGGGTACACCCAGGCCGACGCGGGCGCGCTCGCCGTCGCCATCGGCTGGCGGATCCCGCCCCGCGTGACGGCGGTCGTCTTCACCGCGACGCCCGGCGCGCCCGCCTTCCCGTCGGGCCTCCTGCCCTCGGCGGTGCCCGCGGATTTCGTGTCCGACGCGCCCGGTGCCCTGGTGGCCTGTCCCGAAGCCGATCTCGACGGCTTGCGGGAACTGCCTTCCGGCTGGTCGGCGACGGTCGGGGTGCCCGTGCCGGCGGAGCAGGCCGCCGAGTCGTTCCGGATCGCGCGCCGCGCGTCCGAACTGGCCCGGCGCGGGATGATAACCACGGTCGGGCCGGTGCTCTGGTGCGAAGAGCACCTCACCACGCTGCTGCTGCTCGCCGACGAGTTCCTGCTGGACCAGCTGGCCGGGGAGGCGCTGGAACCGCTGTCCGGGCTCGCGCCGAAGCAGCACGACGAGCTGTCGGCGACCCTGCTGACGCAGGTGCAGACGCGGGGGAGCGCGCCCGAGATCGCCCGGCAGCTCGCCGTGCACCCGCAGACGGTGCGGGCACGCCTGCGGCGGCTCGCGGAGTTGTTCGGCGAACGGCTGGACGATCCGGATCAGCGGCTGCGGATCGAACTGGCGCTGCGGGCGGAACGGCTGCGTCCCGCGGACTTCTGACGGGCCCCGGCGACCGGGAACACCCAGCGCCGGTAGCCCCACCAGCGGAACGCCGAACCCGCCGCGGTACCCAGCAGCATCCCGCTGACGAAGTCGGCGATCTCCTGGGCGAGGAAGCTGACTTCCGGGACTTCGAGGCGCAGGACGTACCGCGAGATCAGCGGCGGGCACAGGTTGATCGTCACGGCGATCGCGTTGACGGCGAAGAACAGCGCCGCCTCGTGGAGACGGCGCCTGCCACCGCGGGTGTGGAACGCCCAGCGCCGGGAAAGCAGATACGCGAAGGCCGTCGCCACGACGGTCGCGATCGCCAGCGCGGTGACCGGTTTCTCTTGCAGGACGGTGAGTTTCAGCCCGTAGTTCGTCCCGAGGGTGAGGCCGAACGCGGCGAGGCCGACGGTGGCGAACCGGAGCAGCTCACGCCGCTTCCCGGTCCGCGCACCGCCGGCCGCCGCTTCGTCCACAAAGGACGAGGGGGCGGTTCTGAGCATCGCGGGCTCAGCAGTTCGACGTCGCCGGGGCGCCCGCGACCCGGTCCTTGAGGAAGGCCAGGACGTCGGCGTTGCCGGTGTAGACCGCCGTGATGTGGTCGGTGTCGAAGGTCTTCCAGGTCGTCTTGACCCCGGCGGCGCAGTAGGCCTTGTGCAACGCGTCCGCCTGGGCGAATTGCACGAGCTGGTCCTGGGTGGCGTGGTACAGGAACACCGGGACCTTCGGCGGTGTCGCGCCGAGCTTGTTCTCGTTGAGCCGCTTGACCCATTCCGGCCGGACGTACCCGGCGCTGGTCGTGTAGTCGGCGATCTTCTGGTTCGCGTAGGTGGTGAGCAGCTCGAACGTGCACGCGCTCTTCTGCATCTCCGCCAGTTTCACGCGGCCGTTGTCGCTGAGGAAGGAGTCCAGCTTCAGCTCGGGATACGCGTTGTCCAGGCCGACGAGGGCGTAGGCGAAGACGCCGAAACCCGCTTTCCCGTCGAGTTGGAGGGTGACCTGGACGAGGTCGGCGGGGACGCCGCCGGCGGCGACGCCGACGAGGTTCAGCTCCGGCGCGTACGCCGGTTGCAGTTCACCGGCCCAGGCCGCCGCGCCGCCGCCCTGCGAGTACCCGCGGAAGGCCACCTTGGCGTCGGCCGACAGTTTCGCCTCCGGCAGCCGTTGCGCGGCGCGGACCGCGTCGATCACCGCCGGGCCTTCGGAACGCCCGACCACGTACGTCGTCTTCGGATCCTGGCGGTAGCCCTCGTAGTCGGTGAGCGCGACGGCGTATCCGGCGTCGAGCGCGTCGTCGAGACCGGACTGCTCGTAGAACGCGCCGATGTCGATCATCTTCGACGGCGTGCACTCGAACGCCGGACCGTGCGTCCCGGCCGCGAACGAGACGATCGGCGCCTTGGCCGGGTCTACGTTCTTCGGCACCAGCACCGTCCCGGTCACCGCGTCCGGCCGCCCGAGGGCGTCCGTCGACAGGTACATCACCTGCCAGGCGTTGACGGAATCCTTACGCGGTCCGGCTTTCGAGATCCGCGAACGGATGACGTCACCCGGCTTGCCCGCCGGGAGCGGGGACGGCGGGGTGTAGAACGAGTCGTCGGACGCCGCCGGGGTGGCGGAGTTCGCCGGGCTCCCGGCCAGCGCGGTCAGCAGACCGGCGGACAGGACGATCGCCAGCGCGGCGGCGAGCGTCCGGCGGGACGGGCGGGGGAACGAGATCGGCACGGCCGGGCCTCCAGGTCGGGTGGGCTTGGCTGAGGGAAAGGTCGAAGACGGTGTGCGGCACCGGCGTGTTGTGAAAGCCACTTTCGCAACCTTGAACGTTGCGAAAGTGGCTTTCACAACCCTCCCGGGGAGCATGTCCCACCCGGCCCGCGACACCGCCACGACCACTTCGTCTCACGGCGGTCGACAGTCAGGCGTTGCCGCCGTAGACCTGACGGCAGGTCGAGGATTCGGCGAACGCGAGGTTCAGTTCCGGGTTGGCGCGCAGATGCTTGATCGGGCCTTCCGGCTCGCTCAGGCCACTCATCGTGGAGTCGGCGTCGGCGACCACCTTCTGGAGACTCGCCTGGTCGGTGACCTTCGCGTCCTGCATCTTCGCCAGGGTCGCGGACACCTTCGACTTGGTCTCGCCGAGCGTGGTGGTGGCCTTGTCCACGGCGGACTGTCCATCCGGGACCGGCGGTACCCCGGCGTTCCGGATCCCGCCCGCCATGTCGTCGAGCGCGGCGGAGAGCGAATTCAGGAAACCCACCATGGCGGTCTTGGTGCCCTGAGGGTTGGCGGGGTCGAACGCGGGCGGCTGGGACAGCTTCGCCGAGCCCGTCGCGACCCCGGAGCACACCTTGTCCACCCAGGCGAGCGCGGCCGGATCGGCGTGCCGTCCGGTGTCGGCGGGCTTGTCGGACCCGCAGGCGCCCAGCAGGACCGCGGCGGCGGTCGCGGAGACGATGGCGAACGCGGTTCGCGCTGCCGTGCGGCGCATTCTTTTCATGGTTTCCCCGTCGAATTCGGCGAAAGAGGGCCGGCCGTGGCACGAGGAGCGGGATTCCGCGGTGGTCGGCGGTGACCGGCTTGCTGAACCGCGAGGTTACTCACGAAAGAATCCGGCAGGCAAGACGGTCGGCGACCGGAAAAGGGCGATTGGCACGTGCGAGATAATTTCGCGAGGGGGGATTGTCACCCGCGTCAGCGGTTCCGCTGGTGGGCTCAAGTGGCTCTGTGCTGGGGAAACCCATGTGTCGCTACTAGGAACCGGGTGTGCGCACCGTGCCAGGGTGACAATTTACCGGGGCTGCGTCAACTTTTCCGGGGAAGCACTTGATAGCGGTGTGGACGCGTCGTTAGTTTACTGTTCGGTTGCGATCCGTCAGACATCGTCGCTACCCGGAGAATTCTCTCGGGCCGATATTCATTGCTCTGGGGAATTGTACGCCGTTTCGTATCATCGTTGATACCACGGAAGGACGATCGTGAGTCACCGTAGAGGAACCAAGAAGGCGGTCGCCGCCGCCGCTGCCGGTGCCGTGGGGCTTGCCACCGCGGTACTCGTGGTCGGGGCACAGAACAGTGTCGCCGATCCGATCTCGCTCCCGCTCAACTACCACTGCAACCTGCCGCTCGTGGGGTCGCAGTCGCTGAAGGTGGTGATCAACACCGATCTTCCGCTGTCGGTCAAGACCGGTCAGCCGACCGGCACGTTCGACATCAAGGCCATCTCCACGATCAACGCGGACACGGTCAGCGGGCTCAACCTGATCGGTGCGACGACGTTGGAAGGCCAGGCCATCGCGGCGGCGACCGTGGCGGCACCGGGGCTCAACCTCCCGGTCAAGGTCCCCAACGACATCGCCAAGCAGAACATCCCCACCTCGGGCGAGATGACGGTCAACGCGGCGGGCAAGACCCCTTCGCTGACCTTCAACCAGCCCGGCGAGGCGAAGATCACCGTGGGTGACCTGCAGCTGAAGGTCACCCCGCGCAAGGCCGACGGTTCGGTCACCGGCATCACGCCGGACGGCACGATCGACGCGCCGTGCACGCAGGACCCGGGCCAGAACAACACCCTGGCCACGATCAAGATCGGGGACGGCGGGGGCGGCACCACCACGCCGACCACGCCCACCACCCCGACCACGCCGACGACCCCCACGACGCCGACCACGCCGACGACTCCGCCCACCACCACTACCCCCGGTGGCGGCGGGATCAAGTACGCGTTCGGCATCAAGGGTCAGACCGCGCTGAAGTCGCTCGGCAGCACCGCGGCGATCAACGGTGGCTTCGACGCGGACGTCGACCTGGCTTCGAAGACGTTCACCGGTGACCTCAAGCTCGACCCGTCGTCCACCCAGTTCAAGCTGTTCGGGTTCATCGACGGTAAGTCGGAGATCAAGGTCGAGCAGGTCGGCAAGCAGACCGGTGAGCTCGTCGGCACCGGTTTCAAGGCGCACATCAAGTTCAACGTGTTCCTGCCGAGCGTGCAGGTCTTCGGGATCCCCATCAGCAACGACCCGAAGTGCGGCACGGTCAGCCCGTCCACCAGCGAGATGACCACCGGTCCCGACTTCGACCTGCTCAAGGGCGGGAAGCTGACGGGCACCTACTCGCTGTCGGCCCTGCAGAACTGCGGTCAGCTGAACGACTGGGTCAGCGCGTTCGCCAAGAGCGACGGCAACACGCTCGACCTGAACCTCACCAAGAAGTAGCCAGGCAAGCCGGTCCCCGTCGCTCACCGCGGCGGGGACCGGTGCCGTCCCAGCGCTGTTCCAGTGCCGTTCTAGCGCCGTCAGGAAGGCGACCATGCCCCTTCGCATCAACGTCCGGATGCTGCTCGCGGCGGGCCTCATCGTCCTGCTCACCGCCGGCAGCCTGCTGTTCGTCGCCGTCCGCAGCGCGGCGGCGGGCACTCCCGTGGACAAGAAACTGTCGTTCACCTGCCCGTTCCCGCTGATCGGGTTGCAGAAGCTCGACGTGAACATCAAGGCCGACTTCGAGGTCCCGACCGCGCCCGGCGGCACGCTCACCACCTCCGGGTTGACGATCACCGTCACCGTGCCCGACAAGGCGGCGCGCGGGCTCAACCTCGTCGGCGCCACCACCATCGAAGGCACCGCGGCGGCAGGCGTCACGCTGGTCAACGGCGACGCGAACCCCTTCCCGGTGCGCATCCCGCTGAACGTCGCCAAGACGAACGTCCCGCCGTCCGGCACCTTCAGCCCGGTCGCGACCGGTTCCGTGCCCACGGTGACGCTCGCGAAACCGGGCAAGACCACGCTGACCGTCGGCGACTTCACCACGCGGTTGACGCCGAAGAAGGCCGACGGCTCGTTCACCGGGCTCGGCTCGTTCACCTCGGACTGCACGCTCGACCCCGGTCAGGACGCGGTCCTGCTCTCCTTCGACCTCGGCGAGAAGCCGGCGGGGCACCGGTACACGGTCGCCGGGAAGACCGGCGTCAAGGCGCTCGGCGCCACCGCGCCGCTGACCGGCGCGTTCGACCTGAGCCCCACCGCGGCCACGGTGTTCAGCGGCGGCCCGGTGTTCGACAAGGCGCACGCCGAGTTCCGGCTGTTCGGCTTCGTGCCGGGCGCGGCCGATCTCGAGTTCGTCGCCGACGGACCGCAGGGCGGCGATCTCGCCGGGCCCGGTTTCGTCGCGCGTCCCCGGTTCACCACCGTCCTCCCGCTCGTCACGCTCGTCGGCATGCCGGTCAGCAGCGGGCCGGGCTGCAGGACGTCGGCACCGTCGACGGCGGAACTGCGCACCGGCGACGGCTTCACCATGGCGGCCGGCGGCACGCTCGCCGGCACCTACGCGCTGGCGCCGTTGACCGGCTGCGGCGCGTTCACCCCGTACCTGAGCACGTTCGTGCAGGGGGAGGGGAACACGTTCGACCTCGTGCTGACGCCGCGGAAGGCGTAGGGACCACCTGGACCGAAGTACCACCGCCACACTCACCTACCTGAAGCGCGTGAAGGCCCCCTTCCCTCGGCTCAGCCGCGGGAAGGGGGCCTTCACGCGCGGCCGCTGTGGCCGCTGGTGCATACCGACGCTTCCCGCCGGACTCCCCGGACACCTGCTTCCACCACCATCGCAGTAGTCGGGCCGCCGTCGGGTTCGGTTCCCGGCGGCGGTAATCTGCCTCGCGACACCACCCGGGACACCTGTTCCACCACCAAGGAACCACTGGTGAATCCTGGGAGTGCCACGAAATGACGATTTCCGCGCCGGAGGCCGCCGTCCGCACGGTGGAGCTGACCGTGTCGGGGATGACCTGCGCCGCTTGTTCGGCGCGGGTGGAACGCACGCTGAACAAACTGGACGGCGTCCGCGCGTCGGTGAACTACGCGACCGAGCGCGCCACGGTGCAGGTGCCCGAGGCACTGGCCGACGACGTCCTCATCGAGCGCGTCCGCAAATCCGGCTACACGGCGGAGATCCGCGGGGACGAGGATCCGGACACCGGGTTCGCCCGCGTCCGCGATCTCCGGCGACGGCTGGTCGTCGCCACCTTGCTGGCGATCCCGCTGGGGAACCTCTCGATCACGCTCGCCCTGGTGCCGCGGCTGCGGTTCCCCGGCTGGGAACTGCTGTGCCTCGTCCTGGCCGTTCCGGTGGTGTTCTGGTCCGCGCTGCCGTTCCATCGGGCCACACTGCGCAACCTCCGCCATCGTTCGTCCAGTATGGACACCCTGGTGTCGCTGGGGGTGCTCTCGTCGTTCGCGTGGTCGGCGTGGTCCGCCTTCGCGGGTGGCACCGAACCCGGATACTGGATCGGCTTCGGGCCGACGGCTGCCGGAGCGGACGCGATCTACCTCGACGTCGCCGCCGGGGTGACCACCTTCCTGCTGGCGGGCCGGTACTTCGAGAGCCGGTCCCGGCGCAGCGCCGCCGGGCTCCTGGCCGCGCTGGACGCCTTGGCCGCCAAGGACGTCCGGGTGCTGCGGGACGGAACCGAGCGGATGGTCCCGATCGGCGAACTGGCCGTCGATGACCTGTTCGTGGTGAAACCGGGGGAGTCGATCGCCGCGGACGGGATCGTCGACAGTGGACTGTCCACTGTGGATGTCGGCGCGGTGACTGGGGAGCCGGTGCCCGCGGAGGTCGCCGCCGGGGACCGGGTCATCGGTGCTTCGGTGAACCGCGACGGCAGGCTGGTCGTCCGCGCGACAGCGGTCGGTACGCATACCCAGCTCGCCCAGATGACCGCGCTGGCGGAACGCGCGCAGGCCCGCAAGGCCGCCGTGCAACGCCTGGTCGACCGGATCTGCGCGGTGTTCGTGCCCGCCGTCCTCGGCGTGGCCGCGCTGACCCTGGCGGTATGGCTGCTCGGCGGGGCTCCCGCACGTGACGCCTTCGCGTCGGCCGTCGCCGTGCTGATCATCGCCTGCCCGTGCGCGCTCGGCCTGGCCACGCCGACCGCGCTCATGGCGGGCGTCGGCCGCGGCGCCCAGCTGGGCATCCTCATCAAGGGGCCCGACGCGCTCGAAGCGAGCCGCACGGTGGACACCGTCGTGCTGGACAAGACCGGCACCGTCACCACCGGGAAGATGACCGTCACCGCGTGCCGTCCCGCCGACGGGTTCACCGTCGGCGAGATGCTGCGGTTCGCCGGAGCGGTGGAAGCCGGTTCGGAACACGCCATCGCGGCCGCCGTCGTCACCGCGGCGCGGGCCGAACTGCCGGATCTGCCCGCCGTCGAAGGGTTCGGCGCGCTGCCCGGGCTCGGCGCGCAGGGCGAGGTCGAGGGACGCGACGTCCTCGTCGGCAACGCGCGCTTGTTCACCGATCGCGGGATCGGCGTCCCCGAAGACTTCGCGGCCGCCGAGCGGGACGGGGCGACGGCGATCCTCGTCGCGGTGGACGGCCGGGTCGCCGGGCACCTGGTGATCCGGGACGTCGTGAAGCCGTCGGCGCGGGCAGCCGTCGAGGATCTGCACGCGCTCAGCCTGCGGACCGTGCTGCTGACCGGTGACAACGAGGCCGCAGCCCGCGCGATCGCGGACGAGATCGGTGTCTCGGACGTGCGCGCCGGCGTCCTGCCCGCGGAGAAAGCCCAGGTCGTCGAGGAACTGCGGGCCGGGGGAGCGCGGGTGGCGATGGTCGGCGACGGGATCAACGACGGCCCGGCGCTGGCCACCGCGGATCTCGGCATGGCGATGGCCCAGGGCAGCGACATCGCGCTGCGCTCGGCCGACATGGTGCTGGTCCGCGAGGACCTGCGCGTGGTCCCCGACGCCATCCGGCTCGCCGATCGCACGTTGCGGATCATCCGGGGGAACCTGGCGTGGGCGTTCGGCTACAACGTCGCGGCGATCCCGCTGGCCGCGCTCGGACTGCTGAACCCGCTGATCGCCGGGGCGGCGATGTCCTTGTCGTCCGTGCTCGTCGTGTCCAACAGTCTTCGCCTGAAGGATTTCGGCCGGTCGGACCGACGCCCTGCGTGACACTTCCGGGTGGTTCTGTACCATCGCCCGGACCAAGGGGGCCTTTCGTGAAGCCGTTGAACACCGGCGAACCCACCGGCGTGGGGCGCTACCGGGTGTTCGCCGCGCTCGGCGAGGGCGGGATGGGCCGGGTGCTGCTCGGGACCTCGTCCGACGGGCGCCTGGTCGCGATCAAGCAGGTCCACCCGGGTTTCGCGCAGGACCCAGGCTTCCGCGAGCGGTTCCGGCGGGAGGTCGAGACGTCGCGGCTGGTGTCCGGTGCGTACACCGCCCCGGTCATGGACGCCGACCCGAACGCGCCGACGCCATGGCTGGCCTCGGTGTTCGTGCCGGGACCGGCGCTGTCGGAGGCGGTCTCCGCGGGCGGGCCGCTGCCGCCGATGGCGGTCCGGCATCTCGCCGCGGGGCTCGCGCTGGCGCTGGGCGACATCCACCGCGCCGGGCTGATCCACCGGGATCTGAAGCCGGGCAACGTCATCCTCACCGGCGATGGCCCCCGGGTGATCGACTTCGGGATCGCCCGCGCCGTCGAAGGCGACTCCGAGCTCACGCATACCGGCGCCGTGATCGGTTCGCCCGGGTTCATGTCGCCGGAACAGGCCGAGGGCAAGCCGCTGACCCCGGCGAGCGACATGTTCTCCTTCGGCGCGCTGCTGGTGATGGCCGCGACCGGGTCGAACCCCTTCACCGGGACGTCCACCCCGCACACGCTGTACAACGTCGTGCACGTCCAGCCCGACCTGCGGCACCTGGCGCCGGAGCTCCGGCAGATCGTCGAGCCGTGCCTGGCGAAGAACCCGGCGGACCGGCCGTCGCCCGCCTGGGTGCTGGAGCGGCTGGGCCCGATCCCGCCGATGGTCACTCCGTGGCCGCCCGCGGTGTCGCACCTCATCGAGACCCAGCAGGCCGAGGTGCGGCGGCTGCTGAACCCGCCACCGCCGAAGCGGTCCCGGCGTGGCCTCTACGCGGGACTCGCCGCGGCCGCCGTGGTGCTGCTCGTCGGTGGCGTCGTCGCCGCGGTGTCGCTGAACGGGGACGATCCGCCTCCGGCCGTCGCGGCGCCGAGCAGCCCGGCGGTCCCGGACGTGCCGGAGACCACTCCCGTCAACGCGGATCCGCTCGGCCCGGACAACCTGCGCAAGGTCGACCTGTGCAAGGTGCTCGAAGGGCGCTCCGTGCCCGGATTCGGGAAGCTGGGCAAGGAGAACTCCGTCGACTTCGACTCGTGCACGTACGCCTCGCCCGCGGGCAAATGGCTGGACCTGACCATCGGCGGCGGCCTCGTCGACGGCGAGCCGAGTGGCCAACTCGAAGGACTTCCCCTGACCCTCAAGGGAACCGACGACTCCTGCGGGGTCTCCGTACCCGTCACCGGCGTGCAGAACACCGGCCTGAGCGCCCGGATCAATTCGATGTCCACAAAGGACGAGGCGTGCTCGGTGGTGAAAGCCGCACTGACCGACGCGGTGAAACGGATCAGGGCGGGTGGCCAGGAACGCGAGCTGCCGGCGGGCACGCTGGCCCCGCTGGATCCGTGCGCGCTGGTCGGCCCGGCGACCGCCGATCGGCTGATCGGGCCGGTTGTCGAAGCCGTTCGCGAGCATTTGCACGAATGTCGGTACGACGCGGCGGGCAGTCTGCGGCTGAAGCTCCTGAAGAGCTATCCGCCGGTCCAGTCGAAGGACTCCTACTACTCGAACACCGCGACGCTGGACATCGGCGGCAAGACCGTGTTCCTGGCCGAGGCGGACGACGGCGTCGCGCGCTCGACCTGCTCGCTGACCTGGCAGCACCGGCCGATCAGCGACCGCGAAGGCGAGAACATCGAGCTGACGTTCGGCACGAGCGGGACGAAACTGACCGCCGCCCAGGCCTGCGACAAGGCGAAGGGCTTCGCCGAGGCGTTGCTGCCGAAACTCCCGAAACCGTAGGGCTGATCAGTGAAACCGTTGAACCCCGGCGAACCCCGCCAGATCGGCCCGTACCGGATCATCGCCGAACTCGGTGAGGGCGGCATGGGCCGGGTGGTGCTCGGCCTGGCCCCGGACGGCAGGCTCGTCGCGGTCAAGCAGCTGCACGCCCAGTTCGCGCACGATCCGCGTTTCCGCGAACGGTTCCGCCGCGAGGTCGCCACCTCGCGGCTGGTCTCCGGTGCGTACACCGCCGCGGTCATGGACGCCGACGCCGAAGCGGAAACCCCGTGGCTCGCTTCGGTCTTCGTCACCGGGCCGTCGTTGAAGGAAGCGGTGGACGCCGCCGGGCCGCTGCCCGCCGAGTCGGTCCGGCTGCTGGCGTCCGGGCTCGCCGCCGCGCTGACCGAGATCCACCGCGCCGGGCTGATCCACCGCGACCTCAAACCCAGCAACATCATCCTGACGAGTGACGGCCCCAGGGTGATCGACTTCGGCATCGCGCGGGCGGTGGAGGAAGCACAGGAACTCACCGGGACGGGCGCGATCATCGGCTCGCCCGCGTTCATGTCCCCGGAACAGGCGGGAAGCGGACAGGTCACCGTCGCGAGCGACGTGTTCTCCCTCGGCGCGATCCTGGTCATGGCGGCCACCGGACGCGGCCCGTTCACCGGCCCGACCGCACCGCAGACGCTGTATAACGTCGTGCACACCGCCGCGGACTTCAGTGAAGTCCCGGACGAGATCCGGCGGCTCGCCGAACCGTGCCTGGCCAAAGACCCCGCACGGAGGCCGACCCCGGAACAGATCCTGGACCACCTCGGCCCCGTGCCGCCGGGTGCGCGGCCCTGGCCGCCCGCCGTGCACGCCCGGATCCAGCAGCAGGACGCCGAAGTACGCTCGGTACTGGCCCTGCCGCTGCCGATCTGGCGGCCACCGCCGAAGAAGATGGCGCCGCGGACGAAGAAGATTCTGTTCGGCTCGCTGGCCGGGGTCGTCCTGCTGCTGGTCGCCGGGATCGTGGCGCTCGGCCTCTCCGTCGCCCGCTACGCCAAACCCGAGAGTCCCGGAACGACTTCGCTGGCGGCGACCGAGGCGCTCAGCGCGGAACGCTTACGCCTGGTGGATCCGTGCAAGGTGCTCGCGGGCCGGTTCGTGCAGGAGTTCGGCACCCTGAAGGCGGAGACGGATTCGAGCTACCCGGCCCGCTGCAAGTACACCGGCCTCAAGGGTGTCACCTTCGAAGTCCGGCTCGGCGAAGGCGTGACGGCCAGCAGTCTCGAACGAACCGACCGCACCGCCGAGGGCGTTCCGTTGCTGCGCAGCACGGTCAGCGGCGGATGCGACTCGATCGCCCAGTTGCCGGCGGACCGGCGGCTCGGCGTCGTCGTCTCCCATCCGGGCCGCGAAGGTGATCCCTGCAAGGCCGCCGACGACATGCTGAGTGCGGCCCTCACCCGGCTGCGCACGCACGAGGTCGACCGCCCCGGCGAGCAGGCGAGCATCCTCCCGCTCGACCCGTGCGCGGTCGCGGATCCGGCTGTCATCGGGAAGAACGTGCCCAACGCGCAGTCCGCGCCGCGGACGTTGCGGATCTGCGAGTGGGTGGGTGGCGGGGACACGCTGACCGTCGAGTTGCAGCGGGGCGCGTACGTGCCCGAGGAGACGCCGGTCGACCTCGGCAACGGCATCACCGGCGGCGTCCGGGAGTTCGGCGGCTCGAACTGCGCCGTGACCTGGCAGCACCGCGCGCTCCCGGACCGCGAGGCGGAACACGTCGCCGTCCGGCTGCTCGCGCGCGAGGGGAGCGCGAGCCCCTGCGACCGGGCGAAGGAGATCGCGGGCTCGATCGCCTCGCGGCTGCCGAAACCCTGAGCCCTCGCGGATAAGCAACCCCCTGTGACGGCCCGGGAACGGGGTCCGCTAAGGTATCTCTCGTACGAACAACTACATCACGCGCGTTTAGCTCAGCGGGAGAGCGCTTCCCTGACACGGAAGAGGTCACTGGTTCAATCCCAGTATCGCGCACCAGGTTCACTTCCTCCAGTGAACCGGAGTTCGTACCGCGGGCGATTAGCTCAGGGGGAGAGCGCTTCGTTCACACCGAAGAGGTCACTGGTTCGATCCCAGTATCGCCCACCAAAGCGGCCCTGCCTGAACCAACGTCCGAAAGGACAGCGGTGAGTGGTTCCGCTTCGGTCGCATCAGCAAACGAGACCCCACCCTCCAGGGTGGGGTCTCGTTTGCTGTGTGAGGCTGGTGTGCTGATGACGGCGTATGTCGAACCAGAGGTGCTCCCTGCTTCGACTGAGCTGGCGATGCCCTCGCTCAGTTCTTGACGTCCGACACGGACGTCAAGGCTTCTGTCGTCTGGGTCGTGGGCGTCGAGTTGGAGGGTGGTGAACACCAGCTTGGCCATGGTCTTCTTGATGCTGGTGCTACCCGCGCTTGTAGAAGCCTTGAGGATCGGCAAACAGCTCCAGGGTGGCGACAACGTCGGGAGACAGCCGGACGAGAGCGAAGCGTTGCTCGACAATAATGCCTAGGGTTGCTGGTCTATTACCATTCTCGGTCGCTCTCCGCTCCCCAAGAACTCATGCAACCCCGCCCGCACCGTGCTCATTGGCACCTCCACGCTGGCCTGTACCTGCGAGTGGTTGCCCATGTAGATGTAGTCGACCATCGTGTTGGGGTCGCCATCGCCCTGAGTCCAGCCGCCTTCGGTGCGCGAGGTGTACCCGATGAAGCCCTTCTTCTGGCCGAGGCCGACCTCGAGCACCGGCGAGCGCTTCATGCCGGAGATGGCGACCTGGATCATCGGGGAAGCAGCGTGCTCCTCCGTCTCCTTCAAAATACGGTCGAGCAAGGCGTCGAGCTCGGCGGCCGTCGCAACGCGAATGGCGACGTTGCCGTCCTCGTCTTTCGGTGTTTGGTCGTACCAAACGTCGAGCGTTACCACTGCTCGCCTCCTTCAAAGGTCTCGGTGAAGCCTTCGGGACCGTACACGGTGACGGAGTAGCCCTCGGGGAGCAACACCGGCAAGAGAGTGTCGCAGCCCAAAGGGCCTACGCAAGGCCGATTATTTAGTACCAACTCGGCGTGCTGCTGCTCGCTCTTGATCATTTGGGTGGCCACTTTCGCCTCAACGTGTGTCGTCACGACCGGCTTGCGGTTTGGCGGCAGCCCGGCTTTTTGCAGCAGCTGCCAGGCGATCGCGGACTGCTCATCATCGCCGCTCACTGTCTGCTGCACGTTGCCCTGAGCGTCGATCCATCGGCCGTGGGTCTTCTTACTCTCGGGGTTGGGTCTTGGAACCGGCGGCGGAAGCTCAGCACGCAGCTGTGCCAGCTTGGCCGGGGTGAGCGCCCGCGGCTTCGTTGGCTCGTCGCTCACTGCGGCCGGTTCCCGCCAGCTGGGAGGTGCGGCTGGAGCTTCGACGCTGCCGAGCTTGCCGAGGTACCTTTGAAGCGCTTGCCGCGCACCCTCGACCGCTTGATGTACGAGTCCTGCACCCTCGACGCCACTGCCAAGGACGGCGACGGCTTGCTTCGCGTCGGGGTCGAACGTGCCTTCGGTAACCCTCGCAAGAGTGCCGTGCGCTTCTTGCAGTGCTTGGCTCACTTGTTCAAGCTGGGCCGTGGGCAGCTTGGCGATCGCTCCGGTCACAGCTCGGACCAGGTCTTCGACTGCCATTTTGCTTTCACCCCCTCAAGCAAGATCGCTTAAGGGGTATACAAGCAGGTCAAAGGCATAGTGAACAAGGTTTGAAGACTTCCGAGGTGAGGTCGTGTCATTTGCCGTGGCCGGTCGTAGAGTCCGTATGTGATGGCATCGAGTTCGTCCTGGGTATACCCGGATAGGTCGGCTCCTTTGGGGAGCTACTGGCGCAGATATCCCTTGGTGTTCTCATTGCTGCCGCGTCGCCAGGGTGAGCGCGGATCGCAAAAGTACACCGGCATCTTTGCGGCCGACCGTAGGGCCACATTCTCGGCTGTGCGATCGTGAGGAATGCGCGCCAGCATGACGAATCGAGTACGCCGCTCGGCCAAGGTCTCGATTCACCCGACGGCTTGGCACGGCTCGGCAACTGCGCGACGAGCCGCTCATCCGGGCCGTCCAGGCCGGGCGCGGGCATCGAGTCCTCGGCGTTCTCCACGCCGGTCATCAGATGCGCTTCCAGGATTGGGAGCTACACCGCTCGTTTACAGTCCACCACTGAGTGGGGCCTTTCGCGTTGGGCGGCAGCTCTGAAGCTCAACAGTCTCGCTCAGCGCAGTGCTTCGATCATCGGCGTGAGCGTGTCCATGGTCGTGGCGAGGTCGGCTTGGGGGTCGGGGGAGTGGGCCAGCCAGACCGCGGCCTCGTTCATCGCGCCGGAAAGCAGGCGCACCAACGGTTCGACGGGCCGCTTCGCCAGGAGGCCCTCGGTCATCAGCCCGGTCAGCGCTTCGGCGAGGTGCCGGGCGGAAGCCTCCTCGTCCAGTTCGCGCCAGTCCTGCCAGCCGACCACCGACGGACCGTCCAGCAGCATGATCTGCTGCGTCTCCGGATCGGTCGCCGCGGCGAGGAACGCGCGGCATCCCGCCAGCAGTCCCGTCCATGAGTCGGGCGAGGCGTCCGCGGCCCGCGCGATCTGCTCGCCGACGTCTTGCTGCACGACGCCGAGTACGTGCCGGAACAGGTCGGCCTTGCTGCTGAAGTGGTGGTAGAGCGCGCCTTTGCTCACGCCCGCGGTCTGCGCGATGGTCTCCAGGCCGACCTTGCCGTACCCGTGTTCGGCGAACAGCCGCCGGGCGGTGGCGGTCAGCGCCTCCATCGTCTCTTCGCGTTGTTGCTGCTTCGTGCGGGCCATGTCCGGAATCTTGACATACCGACCGTCGGTTGGCTAACGTCGTAAAAACAAACCGACGGTCGGTATTGTTTGCGAGACAAGGCGGCACCATGCGTCTGACCAGCTTCTATCCCGTTCTCATGACCGAGAAGATCGCCGAGACGCGGGACTTCTACTGTGGCCACTTCGGCTTCGAGCTCACGTTCGAGGCCGACTGGTACGTCAGCCTCAAGCGCGGTGAGTGGGAGCTCGCGATCCTCGCGCCCGGCCACGAAACCATTCCCGCCGGGTTCGGCGAACCCGTGCAGGGACTGTTGCTGAACTTCGAGGTCGAAGACGTCGACGCCGAACACCGGCGGCTGGTCGGGGAAGCGGGGCTGCCCGAGGAGCTTTCCTTGCGCAGTGAGGAATTCGGGCAGCGGCACTTCATCGTCGCGGATCCCAACGGCGTGCTGATCGACGTGATCCAGGAGATCCCGCCGACGGGGGAGTACGCCGGGCAGTTCACCGAGGAGGCCCGCCCGAGCTGACGAGGACGGCCAGGACGAACAACCCACCGGCGACCGCCGCCGACACCTGCAAGCCGGTGGTACAGGCGGCCTGGGCGGCGTCGAGCAGTTCGCCGGCTACTTGCGGCGGAAGTCCCGAGGCGGCCGTCTCCGCTTGAGCGGGTCCCGACAAGGCCAGCTGCCGAGCAGCCTCGAGCACCCCGGCCGGGACGGTCAGATGTCCCGCGTACACCACGGCGGCCAAGGAACCGAACACCGTCGTCCCGAAACCGGCGCCCAGTTCGTAACCCGTCTTCTCCACCGCCGCGGCGCCGCCCGCCTGGTCGGCCGAGGTCGCCGAAAGCAGGGTGTCGGTGCTCGACGTGAGGGCGAGCGCCATTCCCAGGCCCAGTCCCGTGAGCCCGGCGCCCAGCAGCACCGGCGACGTCAGCGCGGCCGGTCCGGCGGCCGGGACCAGCAAGGACACCGCTGTCACCGCGAAGCCGGCCCTGCGGACCCGCGCGTTGCCGAACCGACCCAGCAGCGAGGGGGTCACCACGCTGCCGACGGCCGACGCGCCCAGCACCAGCAACAGCCGGGTCGCCGCCGCCGTCGGGGAAAGGCCGAGCACCACCTGGAGGTACTGGGCGAACAACAGGCCGAGTCCGACCAGTGTGCTCATCACCAGCAGGATCCCGCCCACCGCGGCTCGCACTCCCGGCACCCGGAACAGGGTGAGATCCAGCAGCGGTGGATCGGTCCGGCGCTGGCGGCGGATGAACAGTCCGATGAGGACACTGCCCAGCGCGCCCGAAACGACGGCGGGCAACCAGGACCCGGGATGCCCGATGGCGAAAGCGATCCCGAGGACACCGCCCGCCGCGAGGACGGCGCTGAGCGCGTCCCACGACCGTCGTCCCGGCGAACTCCTGGGCAGCCAGCGCAGAGCCAGTACCACCGCCGCCAGGATCACCGGCGGGTTCAGCAGGAACGTCGACCGCCAGCCCCACGCCTCGACGAGGACCCCGCCGAGGATCGGTCCGAACACCGAGCCGGTCCCCGCGATCCCGCTGCACACCGCGATCGCCGTGCGACGCGCTCGTTGCTCCGGGAAGAGCTCCCGGAGCAACGACATCGTCACCGGCATGATCATCGCGCCGCCACCGCCGAGCAGCGCGCGGAAACCCAGCAGCACCGGCACGTTCGGCGCGAACGCGCAGCCCAGCGACGCGATCCCGAACACCACGTACCCGGTGACCAGTACGCGCCGCCGTCCGTACCGGTCGCCGAGGGTGCCGAACGGCAGCAGCAGCGGCGCGGCGGTCAGCGGGTAGATCGCCACGATCCACACCTGAGCCGCCGCACCCGGCCGCAGCTGCCGTACGAGGTCGGGCAACGCGACGTGCAGCACCGTCGCGTCGACGGCCACGAGGAAGAGCCCGGCGCCGAGTACCGCCAAGAGCGGCCGGGCGCGGTCGACCGCTCGCTCGGCCCGGGCCGTGGTCACAGGAGTCCCGCCAGATGCCGCGCCACGACATCGACGTGCGGCGGGTCGACCACCGACAGGTGGTGCGCTTCGACCGGCACGATCTCCAGCTCCGGGCACAACTCCGCCCAGCCCGCCGCGAGATCCGTGCGCGAGTACCGTGGCTCCATCGCCAATCCGGCCGCGTACTGCTCGACCGCCCGGTAGAGCACGACCCGGCCGTCGTAACGGCGGGGCGTGGCGCGTTCGGCCGCCAGGGTGTCCAAAAAGGACTGACGCTGATGCCGGAGCACGCCGGGGCTGAGCAGTCCGGCTTCGGCGACCCGTCGCATGGTCAGCTCGATCTGTTCCTCCTCGGGCAGCGGAGCCAGTTCCTCATGGCCGAGCCGGACTTCGCGGCCGTAGGTCCCTTCGACGTACCCGGTGAACCGCAGGAACCGCCGGGCGGACGACGCGCGCGGGTCGAGATCGGGCTCCGGGAGGGGGAGCATGGTGTCGATCAGCGCGACGAACTCGACGTCTTCGCCTTCTTCGGCGAGCCGTGCCGCGACTCCGTACGCCAGCGCTCCGCCGAACGACCAGCCCGCCAGCCGGTACGGCCGGTCGCGGCGCTGCGCCCGCACCAGCGGCAGCAGCCGCTCGACCCGTTCCTCGACGCTGACCCCGGGAACGCGTTCGAACCCGACGCACGGTACGGCGGACGGCAACCTGTCCAGCAGCGGCCGGTACACCGTGCACGTACTGCCGCCAGGGTGGAACAGCAGTAGCGGCGCGACACCGTCTTCGCCGGGAGTGAGGACGTGGACCGGCCCTCGCTCCTCCCGTGTGTCGAGGACGGCGCGGGCGACGTCGGCGATGGCCGCGAGGGAGTCGTGCCGGCGGAGTTCGGCGGCGTCGACAGGCGTGTCGAGTTCGGTGCTGAGCCCTCCGGCGAGCAACTCGGCCAGCCGGTCCGGTGTGTCGCTCTCGCTCAGCCGGACATGAGTGCCGCCCGCGTCGGTTCCGGTGTGCTCCAGCCACAGCCGCAGCACCAGACGGTCGGCCGCGTCCCAGGCACGACCCCGGGCCGGACGCGGATCCTCGTTCTCGCGTGGCGCGAGATCCCGGCCGAGGTCGGCGAGAGTGGCGCCCCTGAGCACACTGGCGGCATCGGGTTCGGTGCCGAACTCCCGCCGGACGGTCTCCCGGATCCGGTTCGCCATCAGGGAATCCAGCCCGAGTTCGACGAGCGGGACGTCGGCGTCGATGCGGTCGGGACGCAGCCCCATCACGGCGGCGACGATCTCGGTCAGCCGATCACCACCACCACCACCATCTCTGCCGCCGCCGCGCACGGGCTCGGGTTCCTTCACCCGCGTCGCGAACGACGGCGCCTCCTCGGCGGCGGTGTACCAGTGCCGTTCGTGCCGCCACGGCATCGGCGGGACGTCGACCAGCCGGGCGCCGTCGTCCGGATCGGCGGTGGTGATGCGGGTACCCGCGCAGTAGAGCTCGGCCGCGGCGGTGCCCAGCGCGCGCACCTCGTCCTGACCACGGCGGAGCGTCCCGGTGACGACGGCGTCGTGGATTCCCTCGGCCGCCAGGGTCCGGGCCACCGAACCCCGCAGGATCGGATGCGGCGACACTTCCAGGAAGACCCGGTGCCCGTCCGCGGCGGCGGCCGCCACGGCGTGGCGGAACCGGACCGGACGGCGCAGATGCGCGGCCCAGTACCCGGCGTCGAAGTCCGGCAGCTCCTGCGGATCGGCCAGCACCGTGTCGTACCAAGGCACCGTCGGACGGCGGCCGCCCAGTTCGACGAGAGCCTCCCGGAGCGCTGGCAGGACGGGGTCGACGCGGGCGGAGTGCCCGGCGACCTCGACCGGCAGCCGCCGCGCGGTCAGCCCGGCGGCCTCCAGTTCCGCGACGAGCAGGTCGAGGACGGTCGCGTCCCCGGCCACGGTGAGCTGACCCGGCGCGGATTCGACGGCGAGTTCGATGTCCGGGTACAGCTCCAGTTCCTCCGGCGCCAGCTCCACCGCCGCCATCGCGCCGCCCGGCCCGATGGTGCCCAGGAGCCGGGCCCGGGTCGCGACCAGGTGGACGGCCTCGTCGGGAGTGAGCACGCCGCTCACGACGGCGGCCGCCGCGGAACCGAGGGAATGCCCGACGACGGCCGCGGGCCGGACACCGAGCGCCTCCCACTGGGCGGCCAGCGCGACCTGCGTCCCGAAGATCGCCGTCTGGGTTTCGGGCAGGGACAAGGGATCCTCGGTGAGCAGCAGGGCGCGCAGCGATCGGCCGGTGTGCTCGGTGAACAGATCGTGGAGCTTGTCGACCTGGGCGGCGAAGGCGGGTTCGGCGGACAGCAGCCCGCGACCCATCCCCGGCCATTGGGAACCGTGCCCGGAGAACACGAACACCGGGCCGTCGGTGCTCAACGCGGTGCCGGTGACCGCGCCCGCGGGCGGCGGATCGGTCTCGGCGCCGACGGCGCGCAGCAGCACCGCCAGCTCGGCGGTGTCCCCGGCGACGACGGCGGCGCGGTGCGGTCCGCCGTTGTCGCGCCGGGAGAGCGTGTGGGTGACGTCGGCGAGGGATAGCGACGGCGTGGATTCCAGCCAGTTCGCCAGCTGTGTCGCGCGTTCGGTGAGCCTGTCGCGGGTGCGCGCGGACAGCAGCCCGATCCGGACGCCCGTGCGGTCCGCGGCCGGTTCCGGGCCCGGCGCCTGTTCGAGGACGACGTGCGCGTTGGTCCCGCCGAACCCGAACGCCGACACCCCCGCCGTGGCGCGGCCGGACCGGCGCGGCCACGGCGTCGGCTCGGTCACCACCTTCAGGCGCAGGTCGTCGAACGGGATGTGCGGGTTGGGCGCGGAGAAGTGCAGCTGGGGCGGCAGTTCGTCGCGGGACAGCGCGAGCACGACCTTGATCAGCCCGGCGATCCCCGCGGCCGCCTCCGCGTGCGCGATGTTCGTCTTCACCGAACCGATCAGCAACGGGGCGTCGGCCGGGCGGTCCTTGCCGAGCACCGCGCCGAGCGAACGGGCCTCGATCGGGTCACCCAGCAGTGTGCCGGTGCCGTGCGCCTCGACATAGTCCACAGTGGACGGATCGAGCCGGGCGCCGTGATACGCCGTGCGCAGCATGTCCTGCTGGGCGATGGGATTCGGCGCCGCCATACCCTGCGACCGGCCGTCGGAGTTGACCGCGGTGGAGCGGATCACCGCCAGCACCCGGTCGCCGTCGTACTCGGCGTCCGCCAGCCGCTTGAGCACGACGACGCCGCAGCCCTCGGCACGCGCGATGCCGTCGGCGCCCGCGGCGAACGTCTTGCACCGGCCGTCGCCGGCGAGCAGTCCCGCCGCCGCGAACGCGGCCGTCGGTCCGGGCAGCAGCATGAGGTTCACCCCGCCTGCCAAGGCCAGATCCGCCTCGCCGTCGCGCAGCGCGCGGACCGCGTGGTGCACCGCGACCAGCGACGACGAGCACGCGGTGTCCACCGCCATACTCGGTCCGCGCAGGTCGTAGACGTAGGACAGCCGGTTGGCCGAGATGCTCCCGGCCGCGCCGGTGGCGGTCCAGAGATCGACGCCGCCGGCCGACATCGTGAGATGCCCGTAGTCGTGGGTGGAGATCCCGGTGAACACGCCGGTCCGGCTGCCGCGCAGGGAGGCCGGGGCGATCCCGGCGTGTTCCAGCGCCGCCCAGGTGACCTCCAGCAGCATCCGCTGTTGAGGGTCCATTGTGGACGCTTCGCGCGGAGTGATGCCGAAATGATCCGCGTCGAACCCGGCCACGTCGTCGAGGAAGCCGCCGACGATCGGTGCCGCGTCGGCGTCCCACCGGCCCGGCGGCGCGGTCCGGACGGCGTCCCGTCCGCCGCGCAGCAGGTCCCAGAACTCGTCGAGGCCGTTCGCCCCCGGCCAGCGGCAGCCGAGGCCGACGACGGCGATCGGGTCGGTCCGGCGCCGGTCCGTGCCCGTCGGCTCGGGTTCCGGCTCGGTGCCGCCGGTGAGGGAGCGGGCCAGATGGTCGATGGTCGGGCTTTCCCACAGCAGGGTGGCCGGGAGCGGAGTGCCGAGCAGGTCTTCGAGATCGGCGGCGATGCCTACGGCCTGACGGGAGGACAGGCCGTAGTCGCTGAGGGGACGGTCGGCTTCGAGCCGGGCCGCGTCCACGCCGGTGTGTTGTGCGACCGTGTCGAGCAGCCAGCTGCGGAGGGCGGGGGTGTCGAGCGACGGGTTTCTCATCGCACCAGGGCCTTTCCGTAATCGCCGGCGAGGTAGCGGTCGCGGCAGGCACCGCGCGCGATCTTGCCGCTGGAGGTCCGGGGGACCAGGCCCGCCGGGACGAGTACGACGTCGCGCAGCGCGAGGCCGTGCGCGTCGGAGACCAGCCGCCGGATCGACACGGCGAGGGCTTGTTCGTCCGCCGTGGTCAGGTCGGTGTGACCGCGGTGTTCGGCGACGATGACCGCCGCTTCGGTGTCCGCGCCTTCGACGGCGAACGCGGCGACACTGCCCGGACGGATGTCGCGGTCGGCCGCGGCCGCCGTGGCCTCGACGTCCTGCGGGTAGTGGTTGCGGCCGTCGACGATGAGCAGGTCCTTGATCCGGCCCGCGATGTAGACCTCCCCGTCGTAGCGGACGCCGAGGTCCCCGGTGCGCAACCAGGGCGCCTCCGGGAGCCCGTCGTGGGCGCCGGTCAGCCGGGCGCCGAAGGTCTCGGTGCTCTCCAAGGGTTTCTCCCAGTAGCCGGTGCCGACGTTGGGCCCGTGGACCCAGATCTCGCCGACCGAACCGTCTTCCAGCGCGACCCCGGTTTCCGGGTCGACCAGCGCGACGTGCTGGCCGACCGGGACACCGCAGGCGACCAGCCGGAGCCCGTCGTCCGCCTGCCGTGCCGTGCCCGCTCCCAGCGCGGCGCGGTCGAACGTGGTGACGCGCGGCGGGACACCGGGACCGGTGGTGACGAAGACGGTCGCCTCGGCGAGCCCGTACGCGGGGCGCGTCTTCTCCGGCAGGTAGCCGGAATCGGCGAAGGCGGTGTGGAACCGGGCGAGGACGTCGGGGTTGATCGGTTCCGCGCCGTTGACGATCGCGGCGACGCGGTCGAGGCGGAGCTTGGCGCGGTCCTCCTCTCGGACCCGGCTCGCGGCGTAGTGGAACGCGAAGTTCGGGGCGGCGCTCCAGCTTCCGTTGAAGTCGCCGAGCAGTTCCAGCCAGCGCAGCGGACGTTCGATGAACGCCAGCGGATCCATCAGGACCGACCTCATGCCCGTCGCCAGCGGCGTGATCAGGCCGAGCACGAGACCCATGTCGTGGAACAGCGGCAGCCACGACACCGTGGTCCCCGCGGCCGGGTCGATGCCGAGTCCCCGGACCGCCTGACCGACGTTGGCCAGCACGTTCGCGTGAGTCAGCACCACGCCGGCCGGGCTGCGGGTCGATCCGGAGGTGTACTGCAGGTAGGCGACGTCGTCCGGCACCGGATCCGGCGCGGGCCACGCGCGGGCCGGGCCTTCGGACGGCTTGTCGGCCGCGACGACGGCGACGCGCTCGCCGCCGGGCAGACCGGCGAGGAACTCGTGGACGGCGTCCTCGGTCGCGGAGGTGGTGATCACCGCGGTGGGGGAGCAGTCGGTCAGCACCGCGGCGAGCCGTCCGGCGTGCCCGGGCAGCCCGGGGTCGAACAGCGGCACGGCGATCGCGCCGGCGGTGATCGCGCCGAGGAAGGCGACCACGTAGTCGGCGCTCTGCGGGCACAGCACGGCCACCCGGTCACCGGGCCGGACGGGCAGCGCCCCCGCGACGGCGTCGACGCGGTCCCGGAGCTGCTTCCAGGTCAGGGTCCGCCGCCGTCCGGCGCGATCGGTCGCGAAGTCGGCGAAGGTCAGCGCGGGCCGGTCGCCGCCGGTGTCGGCCCAATGCCGGAGGCAGGCGGGGAGGGTGGGGCCGGCCGTGGCGGGCAGGTTTTCGGGGGCCAGGGACATGGCTTTCTCCTCGGGGTCGGAGTGGTGCGGGGTTCAGCGGCCGAGCGGTCCGGCGGCGTGCCGCCAGGCGGTGACGGCGAGCGCGTCGAGGTCGAGGCCGGTCGGCCCGGCGTCACGAAGCACGACCAAGACGTCGTCGGCGGCGATGGCGACGGTGCGCAGGCGCAGTCCCGGCAGCTCGGGGGGCTGTCCGGGAAGCGTCAGGAGTTGTTGGTAGGAAAGGGTTTTCGCGTCCGGGACGACGGGCGCGGGGTGGACGGTGACGGTCGACACCGCGGAACCGGCCGCGTCGTCGACCGTCACCTTCGAGCACCGCCCGGCCTGCGCGGCCCAGGCCGCCAGATCGGGCGGGTTCGTCATGCGGGCGACCAGTTCGGACACCTGGCCGCCGGGTACGGCGGACTGGAAACCCTGGCCGGTGGCGTCGTCGCCGACCAGCCTGCCGTGCACGACGTCCTCGCAGCCACCGACATCGACCCGGCTTTCTTCACGGTCCTGCTTGGACTGTGCCGACAGTGTCGAGGCCAGGTCGAAACCGTCGCGCGCGGAGGCGTGCGGGACGGTTTCGGGAGGGAGCAAGGCGGCGGGCGGAACGGCGGGAGAGGGTGGCGCCGCGGCCGCCTGAATCGATTCTCCCGGCATGCCGGAAATGGTGGCCACCGCGGCGGCGGAGACGAGGAGAGCACGAATTCGGGCAGTCATGAATAGCCCTTTCGGAAGGGTCCTGAGGGGTCACGGTCCCTTCGGTGGGACGCAGGCACCGGGGTCGCTTCAGGGGACGCCGAACCCGGGCGGCACGACGAAGGCTACGACGGGAAATCGAATACCGGAAGGTATCAAGAGAACGTAAATGTCCTTCGTGTACTGGGTGTGACCTGCCGTTTCCGGACTTTTCGCAGGTGTGTGCGGCAGTCTGGTACTGCCGTGCCAGTGTCGTTCACGCTCCGTGAGCGCTGGGTCACCCTGATGGGGGAGGCTGATCGTTTTCTTGTTTCCCTGGCATTCATATTGTCCTCCCGGATTGTGGGCAGGACAATTGCCTGGAGGGGGTTCTTCCGCTTAACGTGACGCCATCTCCGACTTCCTTTCGCGGGTAATCGCCGTCACATTTTCGAATTCTGTCGAACGACCGGGACAAAGGATTACGTATGCGCATTACTTCGAGGCTGCCGCGGGCGGTCGCGGTGCTGGCCGCCGTGGCGTGCTTGCTGCCGAGCGTCGCCGTCGCCCCGGCGCGGGCCGGGAACGGCGTCCCGGACGCCCGCGCCGACGACGGTTCGCATGTCGTCGCCCAGACCACTGTGGACGGTGATCCGCGGATGCTGGATCTCACCGTGCGCTCGGTCGGCGTGGGGAGTTACGCGATGGTGCGGCTGATCCTGCCGTCGCGGTGGGCCACCGAACCGGATCGGAAGTGGCCGTCGGTGTATCTGCTCGCCGGGGAGACGCGGCTGCAGGACTATCGCGGCTGGACGGCCAACACCGACATCCGGGAACTCGCCGACGACTCCGGCGCCTTGGTCGTCATGCCGGGTTCCGGTTCGGCGGGGTTCTTTTCCGACTGGTGGAATTACGGCAAGGACGTCGTACTGAATCAATGGGAGACCTTCACCGCGGTCGAGATCCCGCAGCTGATCGATCGCGGCTATCGCGGCGACGGGCGGAGGGTGGCGGCCGGGCTCTCGCTCGGTGGCTACGGCGCGGTGGAACTGGCCGCGCGGAGGCCGGGGGTGTTCCGGTTCGCCGGGTCGTTCAGCGGCAACCTCAACCCCACCGGCCCGTACGGCGAGCTTCTGACCAGCGCGATCGTCGCGTCGGCCCGGCAGGATCCCGAGGCGCTCTGGGGTGACCGGCGGCGCGAGGCGTCCCGCTGGGACGCGCACGATCCGCTGGTGAACGCCGACCGCCTGCGCGGCACCGAGCTGTACCTGTCGACGGGCAACGGTCTGCCCGGCCCGTACGACGGGAAGCTCCCGATCGACGTGCTCCCCGGCGCGATGCTGCTCGAATTCCTGTGCTCCGGGCAGACCACCGCGATGGCCGACCGGCTGAACCGCCTCGGTGTCCCGGTCATGACCGACTTCTACGGCCCGGGCACGCACCACTGGGCGTACTGGCAGGACCAGCTGCACAAGACCTGGCCGCGGATGCTGCGCGCCCTCTCGGCACCGGTGAAGACGGGGGAGGCGTCGTGACTCGTCCGTCCTTTGTGGTCACCGGGGCTTCGAGCGGGATCGGCCGGGCCTGCGTGGCCGAACTCGTCCGGAGAGGGGCGCACGTCTGGGCCAGTGTGCGCACCGACGCGGACGAAACCGAACTCGCCCGCGTCCACGGCGAAGCGGTCACCGTCCTCCGGATGGACCTCCGGGACACGGCGTCGATCGCGGCGTGCGGGAAGCAGGTCGCGGCGGCGGGACCGCTGCGAGGTCTGGTGAACAACGCCGGGATGGCCCGGCCCGGACCGCTGGAACACGTCCCGATCGAGGATTTCCGGCAGCAGCTTGAGGTCAACGTCACCGGTCAGCTCGCCGTCACGCAGGCGATGCTGCCCGCGTTGCGCGCCGATCCCGCCGCCAGGGTGGTGACGGTCGGCTCGATGGGCGGGCGGATCGCGGGACCGATGGTCGGGCCCTATCACACGTCGAAGTTCGCCCTGGTCGGCTTGACCGACAGCCTGCGCGCCGAACTGGCGCCGTCCGGGATCGACGTCGTCCTCGTCGAGCCCGGCGCGGTCGCCACCTCGATCTGGCCGCGTGCCCGCGCCGCCGCCGAAGAGGTGCGCGCAGCCTTGCCGCCGGCCGCGCGGGAAAGGTACGCGGCACAACTGGATGAGGCCGAACGCAGTGCCGAGCGGTCCGCGCGGAACGGTGTGCCGCCCGAACGGGCGGCCAGGGTCGTGGTCCACGCGCTGACCGCCCGCCGTGTCGCGCCGCGCTATCTGGTCGGCCGGGACGCACGGATCGCGGCGGCGCTGGCGAACCTGCCGTTCCGGCTCCGCTACCGGTTGACGGCGGCGAAACGGTGACCCGGCTCGTCGTGATCGTCGCTCCCGGCTCGCGGGGCGACGTCCAGCCGTGCGTCGCGCTGGGGCGCGGCCTTCACGGTGACCGGGTCCGGGTGCTTGCGGCCGAGCGATTCCGGGCCTGGGTGACCGCGCACGGTCTGGAGTTCGCGCCGCTCTCGGCGGATCCCGGCGAGATCCTCGGTTCGGACGGCGGCCGCGAATGGACCGAGGGCAGCCGCAATCCGGCGGCGTTCTTGCGCGGTCTGCGAGGTGCGCTGGCCCCGATCCTGGAACGCCTGCTGGCCGACGTCCACCGAGGAGCGGCCGGGGCCGACCTCGTGCTCGCTCCGACGCTGGGGTTCCTCGGGGCGCACCTGGGTGCCTCGCTCGGCGTCCCTGACGTCGAACTGCATTATCAGCCGAGCGTGCCGACCAGGAAGTTCGCGCATCCGCTGCTTCCGTGGGCGGCCAAGGCCGGGCCGTGCGGACGGCGGCTGAGCTTTCACGCCGTCGACGCCGTCGCCTGGCAGGTGCTGCGGCCCGAGGTGGATCGCTGGCGGGGTGCGGAACTCGGACTCCCGGCGGCCGGGTGGCGTGGCCCCCGGCGGGCGGAAACCCCGGTGCTGTGCGGGTTCTCCGATGCCGTCGTGCCCCGGCCGAAGGACTGGCCCGCCAGGGTCCACGTCACCGGGTACTGGTTCCTCGACACCCCCGCCGCGTGGCGGCCGGATCCGCGCCTGCGCGACTTCCTCGCCTCGGGCCCGCCTCCGGTGTACGTCGGGTTCGGCAGTATGCGGCCGTCGGAGGCGGAGCGGACGTTCGCCGCGGTCCGCACGGCGTTGCGCCGGGTGGGGCTGCGAGGCGTGCTCGCCACCGACGCCGAATCCGGCGACGACGATCTCCTGACGATTCAGGACGTCCCGCACGCGTGGCTCTTCCCGCGTACCGCCGCGGTGGTGCATCACGGCGGCGCGGGCACGACCGCGGCCGCGTTGCGCGCGGGCGTCCCGGCGCTGGTCTGCCCGGTCTTCTCCGACCAGCCGTACTGGGGCGATCGGGTGTCCCGCCTCGGCGCGGGACCGCGTCCGTTGCCGCTGCGGGAGCTCACCGCGGACGCCTTGACCGCGCGGCTGCTGGAGCTGTCGGGCAACCTCCTGTTCCGACGCGGGGCGCAGTACGTCGCCGCGCGGCTGCGCGAGGAAGACGGGGTGGCGCGTGCGCGCGAAATCCTTCGGCAGGTGGGCTGACGCTGTCGAGATCTATGCGTTTCGCATACACTTGGGTCATGGAGTCGACCCTTGAGACAGCGATCAACGAGTGGCACGAGAGCGTCAACGACGGTGACCTGAGGCGATCGGCAGGCGCGGTCGGGGATCCGGTCGTCGTCCTCGGGCCGAAAGGGGCGGGCCCGATCACGTCCGGGCAGTTCGCCGACTGGGTGGATCGCTCGGGGATCAGGCTGAAGCCGCGATCGTGGCATCCGGTCAGCGATCGGCTGATGGTGGTGGAGGAGGACGCGACGTGGCCCGAGAGCGAGGGGCCGACTCGCGTGGCGACCGTTTTCCGGGTGGCCGAGGGCAAGGTGACCGCGGCGCTGCGGCTGCCCGACCTGAAGTCGGCGCTCGAACTGGCCTACATCTGCCGCGAGATGGCGGCCACCGAATGAGCGATCCGGGTCCTGGGCAGGCCCTGTTCGCTTTCGTCCGGCATTGGGCGCGCAGGTCGACGGCCGGTGACCTCGCTGATCAAGGCAGGCTCGTCCTCGTCGGCGAGGCCGTCCATTCCCTTGCCGGGCGTGAGGTGCCGGCGACGGTCAACGCGATCGCGCGAGAAGTCGGCATCGACCAAAGCGGGGTCTCGCGGCTGATCAAGGCCGCGGTCGAGGCGGGCTACCTGTCCATGGAATCCTCGCGGACCGACGCTCGTCGTCGCGAGGTGTCGCTGACCCCGGCGGGCCTGGTCATGCTCGACCAAGCTCACCGGTGGCAGGAAGAGGTCTTCTACCAGCTGACCGTCGGATGGAGCGAGCGGCGGCGCCGTGACTTTCGGCAGGCCATGGGTGATCTCATCGACCGCTCGCATCTGGTGAACACTCCGTGAGATAGGCGGCGAGACGGCCGAAACAGGACTGCCAGCCTTCGACGTGGCCGTCGCGGTCCGCCACGGTCTCGAAGATGGCCTGGTGGAACGACATCTCGGTTTTGCCGTCGAGTTCGGAGAGAGTGACCGTGACGAGCGTGTCGTGCCCTCGCGCGCCTTCCGGTTCCTCCCAGGCGAAGCTGAAGACGAGCCGCTCCGGCGGGACGATCTCGTGGTAGACGCCGGAGGCCCACAGGTCGGTCTCGCCGTCGCTGATGCAGATGCGCCAGCGGCCGCCCTCGGTGAGGTTGACAGTGCAGGACCTGGTGGTGAACCCGGCCGGGCCCCACCAGTGGGCGAGATGGTCCGGATCCGTCCAGACGCGGAAGGCGAGCTCGCGGGGCGCGTCGAGGAGGCGCGTGATCGTCAGGTCGGTCATCGTCGTCCTCTTCCGCAGCGTATTCAACCGTCTGGTTGAACTCTAGTGCTCCTGTCAAACCGCATCGAGAGGACTGACTGCGGCCCCGGCTCGGTACCGGCGCTGTCGCAAGTAGGTGACTGGTTGCGGTCGGCGTCGGTCCAGGTGGTCGTGAGTGGCGATTCGGGTTCTTTGAGGGGTGAGGCAAAGGTGACGTGTCACTGACTGTGTGGATTTTGGTGCGTTGGATGCGCAGAAATCCACACAGTCCCGCGTGACCGGTCCGGTCGCGAAGGGGTGTGTGGAAATAGGGACGTCCAATGTCCCCATTTCCACACACCCTTCACTGTGAGTGACACCGCACGCTCGCCCGCACTGCTAGGGCGGTGAAGGCCTCCTTCCTTGCGATAGGCGCAAGGAAGGGGGCCTTCATGTACAGCAGGCGAGCGAGGGTGCCGGCACCGCCCGGGCCGACGCGGCGCTGGCACCGGCGTCACCTTCGCAATTAGCGGGCTAATTGCGAAAGTGACCGAAACGGCCATAACTGTCGGTGCGGCGTCGTACGGTCGCGGGCATGAATCTGCGCTCGGCACTCTGGCTGCCGATCTTCGACGAGCTGTCCGACCCGGTGGTCATCGCGCGCCTCGCCGCGGAGGCCGAAGAGGCGGGCTGGCACGGCCTGTTCGTCTGGGACCACGTCCGCTGGGACGAGCCGGTGCGCGCGATCGCCGACCCGTGGATCACGCTCGCCGCCGTCGCGTCCGCCACGGAGAAGCTCGTCTTCGGCCCGATGGTCACGCCGCTGGCGCGCCGGCGTCCGGTCAAACTCGCCCGCGAGACGGCCACTTTGGACCGGCTGAGCGGCGGGAGGCTGATCCTCGGCGCGGGGCTGGGCAGTGACCGTTTCGGTGGCGAGTTCTCGAAGACCGGTGACGAACAGGACGACCGCAAACGCGGCGAGATGCTGGACGAGTCGCTGGAGATCCTCACCGCCGCCTGGTCCGGCGAGCCCGTGCGGCACCACGGCGAGCACTACACGGTCGACGACATCACCTTCCTGCCCCGGCCCGCGCGCCCGGTTCCCGTGTGGCTCGCGGGTTTCCCCGGGAAGGCGAAGCCGATGCGCCGGGCCGCGCGGTACGACGGCTTCTTCCCGGTGAACCTGCCGCACGCGGACGAGTTCGCGAAGATGGTCGAGACGATCACCGCGCTGCGCGAGGACGACGAGAAACCGTACGACTTCGCGATCGGCGTCCCCGCGGGCACGGATCTCGAGCCGTACGCGAAGGCGGGCGCGACCTGGTGGATGGCCGAATTCCCGTGGGACGACCTGTCCGTCGACGCGGTGCGCGGCGTACTCAGGGAGGGGCCCGCTTGACCCGGTCTTTAATAACTCTTTACCGAGTGCGATACTGGTCCGACGAGGGGAGTACTTCCCAAGGGTCTGCCCGGTCAGTACGGACACTCCGCAAGTGTCCCCGGGAGGCCGCCCCGCAGGGGTGAAGGAGACCTCGAACTTCGAGTTCGAGGAGGCTCCATGTCCGAGTCCGTGGGATCCCCGGGGCTGTGGGCGATCAGCATCGCCGTCCTGATCGCCCTGCTCGTCGCCGATTTCGCCGTGACCCGCAAACCGCACGAGGTGTCGATGCGGGAGGCCGCCGGGTGGTCGGTCTTCTACCTCGCGCTCCCGGTGGTGTTCGGGCTCTGGTTGTGGCTCGAATTCGGCGGTGGCCAGGCGGTCGAGTTCATGACGGGGTTCGTCGTCGAGAAGTCCCTGTCGGTGGACAACCTGTTCGTCTTCATGCTGCTGCTCGCCGCCTTCGCGGTCCCGGCGGCCGTTCAGCAACGTGTCCTGCTGTACGGCATCGTGGGCGCGCTGGTGCTGCGCGGCGTGTTCATCGCGGCCGGGGCCGCGATGCTGTCGGCGGGCACCTGGGCGTTCCTCGTCTTCGGCCTGATCCTGTTCGCGTCGGCGGTCAAGATCCTGCGTGAGGCCCTGTCGAAGGACGACAACGAGAAGGATCTCTCCCAGCTGCGGTCGGTCCGGTTCCTGCGACGGCTGATGCCGGTCACCGACGATTACCGCGGCACCCGGCTGACCGTGCGCGAACACGGGCGGCGCGCGCTCACCCCGCTGGCCGTCGTGGTCGTCGCGGTCTTCGCCACCGATGTCGTGTTCGCGGTCGATTCGGTGCCCGCGGTCTACGGCATCACCGAAGACCCGTATCTCGTGTTCGCCACGAACGCCTTCGCCTTGCTCGGCCTCCGCGCCCTGTACTTCGTGCTCCACTCCGCGCTGGCGAAGCTGATCCACCTGAACCACGGTCTCGCGATCATTCTCGCGTTCATCGGGGTGAAGCTGGTCCTGCACTGGGCACACGGGATCTGGCCCGCCGTGCCGCAGGTCCCGACCCCGCTGTCGCTGGGCGTGATCATCGCCGTCCTCGCCGCGGTCTCGTTCACCAGCCTGTACGCGCGCCGTCGCGAGGCCGCCAGGACGGCACAGGAGTGAGCGATGATCACCGGACTCGTCGTCGGCTTCCTGATCGACCTCGCCGTCACCGCGCTCTTCCTCGGCGCGTTGCTCCTGGTCTTCGCGGCGATGCGGCCGCCCCGGCCGCCGCCGTGATCGAACACTGGCGTGTCGGGTGTCCGAACCGGCGGCCTGTCCGGTACGACCGGTACTCTTCGCGATGGTTGAGAAGACAGCCGTCTTCTGTTCGCGCGCCGGAAATCCGGTGAGGAAAGGTGGCTGTCCGTGTCCAACGCCGTGCGGCACGGCGAGCAGTCCCCACCTCGTAGACCCTCACCGCAGCTGGATCGTCTGCATGTCCTGCTGATCGAGGACGACGACGGCGACGCGCTCCTGGTCGAGGAAATGCTCGCGGACGCGGCCGAGAGCCTCGAACGGGTCGTGCTCGAAAGGGCGACGACACTCGAGCAGGTCCTTGGGCGGCCGATCACCGCCGACTGCGTGCTCCTCGACCTCCAACTGCCGGACGCGACCGGCCTGACGGGGCTGACCCGGCTGCGGCAGCACGCGCCGTCCACGGCGGTGATCGTCCTGACCGGCCGTGAGGACGAGGCGCTCGGCGTGTCCGCGCTGGGGGCCGGCGCGCAGGACTACCTGGTCAAACATCACGTCGACGGCCAGTTGCTGGCGCGGACCCTGCGCTACTCCTGGGAACGCAGCCGCGCCGAACGCGTGGAGCAGCAACTGCTCCAGCATCAGTTGCTGGCCAGTGAGAACGCGCGGCTCGAACGCGGTCTGCTGCCGACGCCCCTGGTGACCGATCCCCGGCTCGGTCTCGCGGTGCGGTACCGGCCCGGCCGGAACGGGGCCCTGCTGGGCGGCGACTTCTACGACGCCGTCGAACTCCCCGACGGCACCCTGCAGCTGGTCATCGGGGACGTCTGCGGGCACGGCCCGGACGAGGCGGCGCTCGGCGTCGCGCTGCGGATCGCGTGGCGTTCGGTCGTGCTCGCCGGGCTGCCGATGGCGGAAACGCTGGCGATGGTGGAAAAGATGCTGCAGCACGAGGCGCTGGGCCCGCTGTTCGCCACCGTCTGCATGATCACCGTCGCCCCGGACCGCCGGTCGCTGCGGATGAGCCTGGCCGGTCATCCGCAGCCGCTGCTGGTCGACGACTCGGGCGGCAGGCTGCTGTCCAGGGAGGCGCTCGGCCCACCGCTCGGCGTCGCGCCCGGCATCGGATGGCGTGAGCTGACGGTGCCGATGGGACCGCGCTGGTCGCTGCTGCTGTACACCGACGGTCTGTTCGAAGGACGCGTCGAGGGCAGCGGGGAACGGGTCGGCCTCGAACGGATGGCCGCCACCGCCCTGGACAGCCTGACCGCCGAGGGCGGCTCCGCCGCGATACTCGACCACCTGATCAGCGAGATGGACGTCCTGCACGGCGGGCCGCTGGACGACGACGTCGCGCTGGCCCTGCTCACGTTCGATTCCGGGGAGCCGCCTCGATGAAACCCGTCTGGTCGATCAGCCGCTGGGCCGCGTTGTCCGGGGTGATCGCCACCCTGCTGCTCGGCGGCGCGATCGTGGCCGGGTCGCTGGCGCTGACGAACCTCACCGATTCGCGCGCGAGGCTGCTGGACGTGACCGGTCCGCAAGTGCTGCAGTCCACGTCCCTCGCCACGGCGATGCTGAACCAGGAGACCGGCGTCCGCGGCTACATCCTGGCCGGGCGGCGCGAGTTCCTGGAGCCGTACCAGGAGGGGCTGCGGGCGCAGGAGGCCGCCGTCGCCGAGCTGTGGCGGCTCGGCGCCATCCCCGGCACCGCCATCGGAGACGATCTGGACCGGGTGCTGAGGGCCGCGACGACCTGGCGCCGGGCGGTCATCGAACCCGTGCTCGCCGGCGCCCCCGCCACCGGCGCGCAGGTGGACGCGAGCAAACCGCTGTTCGACGAGGTCCGCGGTTCGCTGAGCGTGTTGCAGAGCCGCCTGGAATCGGAACGGCTGGACGCGCGGGAGGATCTGTCGTCCTCAGCCGACGTCCTGCGCGCGATGCTCATCGTGATCGCGGTCCTGCTCTGCGGTGCGCTGGCGCTGGTCTTTCTCGTCCTGCACCGGAACCTGATCAAACCGATCCGGCGGCTGGCCGCCGAGGTCCGTGACGTCGCCACGAGCGACATCCATCGCGAGGTCCGCGGTTCGGGCCCCAAGGAGATGCGCGAGCTGGCGTCCGATGTGGAATCGCTGCGGTCGCGGATCATCGCCGAGGTCACGGATCTGGAGCGCGCGCAGGAGACGATCGCGGTCCGGACCCGCGAGCTGGAGCGGTCGAACTCGGACCTGGAGCAGTTCGCCTACGTCGCTTCGCACGACCTGCAGGAGCCGCTGCGCAAGGTGGCCAGCTTCTGCCAGCTGCTCCAGAAGCGGTACCAGGGCAAGCTGGACGAACGCGGGGACCAGTACATCGGCTTCGCCGTCGACGGCGCGAAACGGATGCAGGCGCTGATCAACGATCTGCTCGCCTTCTCCCGCGTCGGCCGTCGTCCCGGGGAGAACGTCCTGCTGGAGACCGGGGACCTGCTGGACACCGCGCTCGGCAATCTCGAAGACGCGATCGCCGAGTCCGGGGCCCGGGTCACGCACGGGGACCTTCCGGCGGTGCTGGGGGAGAAGTCCCTCTTGACGGCGGTCTTCCAGAACCTGGTCGGCAACGCGATCAAGTTCCGAGGGGAGGATCCGCCGGAGATCGAGGTCTCCGCCGAGCGTGATGGCGCGGACTGGCGATTTTCCGTCACCGACAACGGGATCGGCATCAGCGACGAGTACGCCGAGCGGATCTTCGTGATCTTCCAGCGCCTGCACGGCCGCGGCGACTACCCGGGCACCGGGATCGGCCTCGCGCTGTGCCGCAAGATCGTCGAACACCACGGCGGGAGGGTCTGGCTGGACACCGGCGTCGCGACCGGGACCCGGTTCTGCTTCACCCTGCCCGCAGTACCGGCGCCGGAACCGGCGACGGCCCAGCCAGTCAGCGAAGGAAACGTGCGCGGATGACCGACTCCCTGGAACCGATCCACATCCTGCTGGTCGAGGACGACCCCGGCGACGTCCTCATGACGCAGGAGGCGTTCGAGCACCACAAGATCCGCAACACCCTTTCGGTCGTGTCCGACGGCGAGCAGGCCTTGCAGTTCCTGCGCCGTGAAGCGCCGTACGAGGACGCGGAACGGCCGGGGCTGATCCTGCTCGACCTGAACCTGCCCCGCAAGGACGGCCGCGAGGTGCTCAGCGAGGTCAAGGCGTCGCCGGAGCTGCGCAGCATCCCCGTCGTCGTGCTCACCACGTCCGAAGCCGAAGAGGACATCCTCCGCAGCTACGACCTGCACGCCAACGCCTACGTCACCAAACCGGTCGACTTCGACCGGTTCATCGACGTGGTGCGGCAGATCGACAACTTCTTCGTCACCGTAGTGAAGCTTCCCCGCTGACATCACCGGCCCTTACCGGCCTCAGGGGAAGCGGATCACGGTGATCCCGGCCAGCACGAAGAACACCAGCACCACCAGGGTCCCGCTGTGCCCGCCGGACGAACTGGTCACGACCTGCTCGACGTCGCCGGTCAACCGCACGCCGCAGTCCGCGACGACGGTGTGCCTGCCCGCCTCGATCCGGGTGAACTCGACTGCCGTGGTGAAGGCGCCGGTGCCGTCGGCGTAGGCGTGGCCGACGTTGTCACCGTTCGACGTCAGGTTGACGGGCTCGCCGGGCACACAGCCCTTGCCCGTCGCGGACAGCTTCTCGCCGGGCTGCACGCTCGGCCGGTCGAGGATCAGGTCGTTCGCCTTCGGTGTGGTGCTGCTCGACGACGGGACATCCGTCGACGGCGGAGGCGTGTCCGTTGTGGACGGCGTTGTCGTCGTCGTGGGCGAGGTCGTCGTGGTGACCGGGGTGGTCGGCGTGGTGGTCGTCCCCGGCCTGGTCGGCGTGGTCACCGGGACGGTCGGTTTCGTGGTCGGAGGCACCTTCGTCGTCGGGGGCGCGGTGGTCACGGTCCCGGTCACGCTGTACACCGCGCTTCCGGTCAGCGGCTGGCCGGTCCGTGCGTTCGTGCAGGTGCCCGACACGGTGTGGCCGCCGGGTGTCGCGTTGCCCGGGACCGTCGCCCCCACCTGTCCACTCGGGGCGCTGACCGAAGTGATGGCCGCGCCTTCCCAGGTGAAAGAAATCGGCCCTTTGCACGGGGAGAAATTCCAGGAAATGGTGAAAGAACTCCCGGCGGGTCCGCTCGAAGGTTTCAAACCAACCGTCGATTGATAAGGGGACTGTTGCGCGTTTCCTGCTCCAGGTAGGGAAAGCAGGAACAACAAGCCGGTCACGGTGCCGAATATCAGGCGAACCACGATACGCATTGCGACGTCCCTCTCCGGTAAGTACTCGCTGTAGCATTCCGGACCAGTCGGATTACGAAAACAGGGGATGCGCAAAATGGGACGTGTCATCGCGGCAGGGGTTGCGTTGGGTCTGTGCGCGGTCCTCCTGGGCTCGCCACCGGCCACTGCGGACAGTGGCGGCGGCAGGCTCGACCTGGCGGTCACCCTCGACGACCGGCCCATCACCAACGCGACGGTGATGATCGACCCGGCGAAGCAGATCGAACTCACCGTCACCGCGTCCAACAGCGGCGGGACGCCGGTCAAGGTCCGCAGCGTGCGGGTGTCCGGCGTCGCGCTCGCTCTCACGTTCTTCGCCTACGACACCACGGCGCCGTTCGAGGTCCCCGCGCACAGCCGGGTCACCAGGACCTTCGTCCTGGACATGGCCGACCTGTCCGGTCAGGCGATCGGGCTGCTGCCGTCCACTGTCGAACTGCTGGACGCGCAGCGCGGCACGCTCGGCGAGGCGTCCACGGTCGCCGACATCCGCGGGTCCTTATGGTCCGTCTACGGCGCTTTCGGCCTCGCGATGCTGGTGCTCACCGTGCTGGCGTGGCTGACCGCCCTGCTCGCGCTCGCCCGTCATCGCCTGCCCGCGAACCGCTGGCGCCGCGGCCTGCGCTTCCTCCCCGCCGGATTCGGCACCGGGCTCGTCGCCGTCGTCTCCCTGTCGGTGCTGCGGCTCGTCCCGCCGGAACCGGCCATCGAGATCCCGGTGGTCCTCGGCGCCGCCGTCATCGCGTTCCTGCTCGGTTACCTGACACCACATCCGGCACCCGGGCCCGACAGTGACGAGACGGTCCGCTTTTCCGACACCACCAGGGAATTCAACCGATGAGCGCACCCGCCGAGGTCGTCGCGGCGCTGCCGCAGTACGAGATCGGGGCCGCGATCGGCCAGGGCGGGATGGGGGTCGTCTTCGCGGGCGTCCACCGTTCGCTGCGTCGTGACGTCGCCATCAAACAGCTGCCGTGGGACGTGCTGAACCACGCCGTCAGCAGCGAACTCTTCGACCGCGAAGCGCGCGTGCTGGCCAGCCTCGACCACCCGCACATCGTGCCCGTCTACGACTACGTGCGCACCGGCCGCGAGCATCTGCTGGTGATGGAACGCCTCGACGGCGGCACGGTGCACAGCCGTTTCCAGAGCGGGGGAGTCAGCGCCGAGCAGGCCTGCGCGATCGCTCTGGCGATGCTCGCCGGGCTCCACGCGGCGCACGAAGCGGGCGTGCTGCACCTGGACGTCAAGCCCAAGAACCTGCTCCTCACCACGCAAGGCGTGATGAAGGTGGCCGACTTCGGCATCGCGAAGGTGATCAGCGAGGGCGCCACCCTCGTCACGCACGGCGGCGAAGTCCTCGGCACACCCGCCTACATCGCCCCCGAACAGGCGATGGGCAACGCGCTGAGCCCGGCGGCCGACGTCTACTCGGCGGGCACGGTGCTCTACGAACTGCTGTCCGGGAAGCTGCCGTTCGACAACACGCGGGGCGCGATCAGCATGATGCGCCAGCACATGTTCACCGATCCGCGGCCGATCGACGGCGTGCCCGCGCCGATCGCCGGGGTCGTCATGCGCAGCCTCGCGCGCGAACTCGACTCCCGCTACCGCGACGCGGAGACCTTCGCGGCCGACCTCGCCTCGGCCGCCACCGCCGTCTACGGGCAAGGCTGGCTGGAACGTTCCCGGGTCCCGGTCCGTCATCTCACTCCGAGGGTGATCTCCGCGCTCAGCACCCCGGTCGCCGCGACGGCCCCGGTCGGGGACGGGCCGACGCGACCGGTTCGCCGTCCGGCGCCGGATCCCACGCTGTCGGCGACCCGCGCGACGTTCGAACCGGAGTCCCCGGCCGACGGGCGTCCGGGTGCGGTGCTCTGGTTCCGGCTGGCCGCGGCGCTCGCCGCGATCGCGCTCGTGGTGCTCGCCGTGCTCACTCCGGAACGCCTGCCCCACGAAGCCACGGCGCTGACGGTCGACGGCGCCGCCGCGTCGTCGGCGACCGTGGACCTCAGCAAGACGTTCACGGTGACCGGCCGGGGAAACCCGGCGCAGGTGACCTTCGACCTCGCGGCGGCGGGGATCCCGCTCGGTTCGGCGTCGGCGGTACCAAAGCCCGACGGAGACGGCTTCCGGGCCGATCTCCGGTTCCCCGGGCTCACCCGGTGGATCGTCGGCGGTGCCGTCACCGCGACGGTGACGGCGGACGGCGTTCCCGAGTCCTTCACGGTCGTCACCCGGCAGCATCCGCTCGCGAGCGCGCTCGGCGCGGGCAGCCTGATCCTGGCGTTGTTCGCGTTGGCGTATCTGGAATCCGGGCTGAGGACCCTCCGGAACGGCCGTCGCTGGCGGGGCGCGCTCGTCGGCGGGCCGGTCCTCGGCCTGCTGTTCGGCGCCACGGCGTGGCTGTGCGTCTCGGCGCTGCGCGTGCACGAGCCCGCGGTGCTGTCCGGCGTCGGCTGCTCGATCGCGGGCGCGGTGGCCGCGGGCTTCGTCGTCGCGGCCGCCCGCGTACGGCGTCCGCGCTGAACCCGGGGGCGGCCCGTCGCGCGAGCCGCCCCCGTTCCGGGATCAGGACTTGCGATGCTTGCCTTCGTCGTCCGTGACCTCGAACTGTTCCTTGCGGACCTTGCCGGAGATCGTCTGGTCCTCCGTGACCGTCTCGGTCTTGAGCCTCGCCCGCTCGACCGCGACGGTTTCCTTGTCCACCACCGGTTTCTCGGCGTGCAGCACCACTTCCTGCTCGTCCTCGGCGATCTCGGCCCTCCCGCCGGAAGCGTCGGCGATCGGTTCCCGCTCGATCCGCACCTCCTCGTGGCTGACCGGCACGGTGATCTGCTGCTCCTCGGTGACGACGTACTTGCGCAGCCGTACGTGACCGGTTTCGACCTGCTCGGTGCCGACCTTCAGCCGCTCCTCGGAGCGCGTCATGGTGTGCTCGGCGTCCTGGTCGGACTTCCCGGCGGCCGCGTCCATCCCGGCCTTGCCGCGGCCGGTGTCGCCTCGGCCGGTGCCCTGGCCCTGGGTGCCCCGACCCTGCGCCCGGTCGTCCATCCGGCCGTCCGGCGACGTCCGCGGCATGGGCAGCCCGTAATGCTGGTACAGCCGCGCGCTTTCCTCCTGGGACAGGTGGCCGTCGGCCTCGATACGAGGCGCTTCCGAGACGGCGTCCTTGTCGACGCGGACGTGCACGCCATCCTGGTCCGCGTGCGCGCCCGAGAGCGGGACGAAACTCTCCTTGGAGCCGAACAGGCCCGTCTTGACCGTGATCCACTCCGGCTGATGCGTCGCGTCAGCGAGGTAGACGGTGCCGACCTTGCCGAGTTTGTGGCCGGTCGGGTCGACCACGGCACTGTCGATGAGTTCCTGCGGCTGCATGGTCTTCGCCATCGGTCCTGGCTCCTCTCGAAAGATGCTGGTGAGAAGGCCACCGTCGACCGGACCGGTGATCATGGCAACCGACGTGGTGTACCTGTGGGTGACCCCGGAAAGTGCGGGTTTGAGTCCGCGCTCGCGGGTAAGGATCGGCATGTCTTCGCAGGTGGGAGTGGGTGCCCACGCCGTGATCGGCAGGCACGGGGGATGGTGCGAAGGTGTGGATCTCCCGCCCGCCGAAAATCGGATGCGCGGACGTCCGGGCGTGTCCTAGTCTCGTGATCGTGATGCAGCTACTGCTGTTCCTCTGAGGAACGACGCCTCCACCGGTGCCGCGAACCGCGGATACCGGAGTTCGTTCTTCCTGCTCATCACTTTCACCGGAGGCAGTTCTTTCATGTCATCCCCTCTTTCGCCCGCGCCTGTGCGCGCGGCGCACGTCCGCCTGTCCGGCGTCCACCTCTCCTTCGGAGGACGGCCCGTGCTTTCCGGGGTCGACCTCGTCGCCGCCGCGGGTGAGCGCGTCGCCCTCGTCGGGGAGAACGGTCGCGGCAAGACCACCCTGCTCCGTGTCCTCGCCGGCGAACTGGCCGCCGACCGGGGCGAGGTCCATCGCGCGGGTTCGGTCGGTGTCGCCGACCAGCAGATCCCGCTCGGCGCCACCGACACCGTCGGCGCGCTGATCGACCTCGAACTGGCCGCCGTCCGCGATGCGCTGGCCCGGCTGGAGGCCGCCACCGAAGCGCTCGGCGAGGGTCGTCCCGGCGCGGACGACTTCTTCGCCGCGGCGCTGGAGGAGGCCGAGGCCCTCGACGCGTGGGACGCAGACAGGCGGGTCGAGGTATCGCTGGCCGCCTTGAACGCCGTCGGCGATCGTGACCGTCCACTCGGGACACTGTCGGTCGGGCAACGCCACCGGGTGCGGCTGGCCTGCCTGCTCGGGGCCGGACATCCCGTCCTGCTGCTCGACGAGCCGACCAACCATCTCGACGCCGCCGGGCTCGAACACCTCACGGAGCGGCTGCGCGCCCACCCGGGCGTGGTCGTCCTGGTCAGCCACGACCGGGCGTTGCTCGCGGACGTGGCCACCACGGTGGTCGACCTCGATCCGTCGAGCGACGACCGGCCACGCGTCTACGGCGGTGGTTACGCGGCCTACGTCGAGGGACGGCGAGCCGAACGCGCTCGCTGGGAGGCGTCGCACGCCGAGCAGATCGCCGAACGGCAACGGCTGGCCGGCGACCTGAGCGCGGCGCGGAACCGGCTGCGCGACAACTGGCGTCCGCCCAAGGGCACCGGCAGGCATGCCCGCGCCACCCGCGCGCCGGGGCTGGTCCGCGCGGTCCACCGGCGGCAGGAGGAACTGGCCGAGCACGTGGTGGCCGTCCCGCCGCCGCCCGCCCGGTTCGCCATGCCCGGGCTACCCGAACGTCGCGGCGCGACGCTGCTCCGCGCAGCCGGGGTGACGGTGGCCGGACGGCTCGCGCGTCCGGTCGACCTGGTACTGGAAAGCGGTGACCGGCTGGTGATCACGGGACCCAACGGCGCGGGCAAATCGACGCTCCTGACCGTGCTGGCCGGGGAACTGGAGCCGGATACGGGCACGGTCACCCGCTCCCGGTCGGCGCGGATCGGCAGGCTGGCGCAGGAATCCGACCTGCCGGGCAGGCGGACGGCGATGGAGCTGTACGACGAACAGCTCGCCAGGGCCGGGATTTCCGGGCCGGGGCTGGGTGAACTGGGTCTGCTCGCCGGTTACGACCGGCACCGGCCGGTGGCCGAGCTGTCGGTCGGAGCCCGGCGCCGGCTGGATCTGGCATTGGTGCTGGCCCACCGCCCGCACGTGGTGCTGCTGGACGAACCGACCAACCACCTGTCCGCCACCCTCGTCGACGAGCTGACCGCCGCACTCGGGACCACGCCGGCCGCGGTGGTGATCGCCACGCACGACCGGCAGCTGGCGCGGGACACGGAATCGTGGCCGCGGCTCGCGTTGTGAGTCAAGCCCGGCGGGCGAGGGTGTAGCGCACGGTCTGCGCCAGCACCACGCTCCCGTCGGGCTCGCGCAACGGTTCCAGTTCCGCGAGAACGGCCCGGCGCACGGCGTCGAGGCGGTCTTCCGGAACCAGCTCCCAGAACATCCGCTGGCCCTGCGACCAGGACCAGTCGATCCAGTGCCCGGGGTCGGCGAACTTCACCGGACAGACACGTTCCTCGGACGTGACGCCGGTGAAGCCCGCCGACTCCACGGCCTGGCCGAAGCCCTCGACGGAGGAGAACAAGCCGGCTCTGATCGCCAGCGTCCAAGCCAATTCCGGCGGTACGAACGGTTTGAACACCTCGCGCACGGCCGCCCATCGGGGATCGTCGGCGCCGAACGTCGTCACCCCGATCCGGCCGCCGGGGCGGAGCAAACGGTGCCATGACCGCAGGGCGGCGACCGGATCCGGCAGGAAGAAGACCACGAAGGACGCGAGGAGCGCATCGAAGGAGGCTTCGGGAAGCGTCGGTTCTTGGGCGTCCATAAGGGAAACGGAGACGTGGGTTCCGCGGTCCTCGATATCTTTCGCGGTACGCTCGATCATCTCGGCGGATAGGTCTATGCCCAGTACCGATCCGTCCGGGCCGACCAGCTCGGCCGCCGGGAACAGCACCGCGCCGCGTCCGCAGCCGACGTCCAGCACCCGCTCGCCGGGGACGAGGCCGACCCGGTCGAGCAGCTCCTTGGCGAACACGCCGAAGAAGTCGACGCCGAGGGCGTCGTAGGTCTTCGCCGTCCGGTCGAACAGCAGCGCCATCGCCTGCCGGGTGTCGGTGGTCATGCGCTGGACGATGGCCCGGTGAAAACGGTGTTGTCAACGGACGGCCGGGATTTGTCACGGCGCTCTGGGCGGTGGCGGCGGGAATTCGCCCCGGGGTGCCAAAGACGGCTGAAGGGGCCTTCACGCACCTGCACCGGCGTCTGTCCGCCTGCTGTACATGAAGGACCCCTTCCTTGCGCCTATCGCAAGGAAGGGGTCCTTCATGTACTTCGGCAGAGCGTTGCGAAAGTGGCTTTCACAACGCTTACCTCTCGTCGGACCCACGACCACCACTCACGAGAAGGCGCGTGAGACCTGGGAAAGCACGATGAGCCCGCAGATGACCAGGTTCTTGATCTTGTGGTCCACCAGGATCGCCACGAATTCGCGGATGGTGGCGCTCGGCCAGAAGTACCAGGCCGTCGGCGACCCGATGACCTGGCCGTTCACCTTGGCGCGGCGGGCGATGAGGGCGGCGCGGAGCACGTGGAAGTTGTTCGTGACCACCGTGCACCGGTAGTCCGCCTTCCGCTCCTTCATGATCTCGGCGCTGAAGGTGAGATTCTCGAACGTCGTCCGCGATCGGTCCTCCAGCAGGATCCGTTCCCGCGGCACCCCGTTCTCGACGAGGTACTCGGCCATGGCGTGGGACTCCGGCAGGTCCTCGTCGGGCCCTTGCCCGCCCGAGGTGACCACCATCGGCTCCCGGCCGCGACGGGCCTCGGCGTCCACGACGCGTTTGGCCCGCTTCAGGCGGCCGGCCAGCAGCGGCGGCACCTTGTGGCCCTCCAGCAGTCCCGAGCCCAGCACCACGACGAAGTCCACACCCTTCTCGGTGCGGATGCGGCCGTAGACGATCGAGTACAGCAGGAAACAGACGAAGAGGAACGAGACGTAGACGAGGATCCCGTTGAGGCTGCCCCGGACGATGTCGAGAGGCTCCCAGTCCAGTTGCGTCACCGTCGCGTTGAACACGATCAGCGCGCAGATGCCGAGTCCGGTCAGCAGCGACAGCACGTTGGCCAGACGGCGGCCTTCGCGGCGGAGCATGGTGATCCCGTTGCAGATCAGGAAGACCGTCAGCGCGAGGACCGTCGGGACGATCAGCAGGATCACGCCGAGCGCGACGAAGCCCGCCGCCTCGGGGGACACCGAGGCGAGGAGCGCGATGAAGGTGATGCCGAGGAACAAGAGCGCGAAGAACAGGTAGAAACCGTTCCGCAGCCGACGTCGGTCGCGAAGGAAACTCACCAGGAACGCCGCGCAGCACAAGGCGGCGATGGCGAAGGGGATTGCGGCGGCCCTCACGGGATCTCCAGCTTCGAACGGGTTCGGCGTGGTCGCCGGTGGACGGGCACGCGGTGCGGCGGCATTGAAACACACGGCACGCCGGCCGAAGGTGCCTTCGGTCGGCGTGTCGTCTTGCCTTACCCGGGAGTGATTATCGCTGGCGCTGCACCGGCCGCTCGTCCCACACCGGTTCCGGGGTTTCCCGCACGTGCCCGTCGGTGCCGAACACGAGGTACCGGTCGAAGGAGCGCGCGAACCATCGGTCGTGCGTCACCGCCACCGTGGTGCCTTCGTACGCTTCCAGTGCCTGCTGGAGCGCTTCCGCCGAAGCGAGGTCGAGGTTGTCGGTCGGCTCGTCCAGCAGCAGGATGGTGGCGCCGCCGATCTCCAGCAGCAGGATCTGGAACCGCGCCTGCTGGCCGCCGGACAGCTTCTCGAACCGCTGGTCGCCCTGACCGTCGAGTTCGTACCGGCGCAGGATGTTCATCGCGGGTCCTCGACCGCGCGCGTGTTCGGTCCAGAGGATGTCGACGAGCGTGCGCCCGAGCAGTTCGGGATGCGCGTGCGTCTGCGCGAAGTGGCCGGGGACGACTCGGGCGCCGAGCTTCCACATCCCGTCGTGCGCGACGTCCTCACCGGCCAGCAACCGCAGGAAATGCGATTTGCCGGAGCCGTTGGAGCCGAGCACCGCGACCCGTTCGCCGTAGTAGATCTCCAGGTCGAAGGGTTTCATCAGGCCGCGGAGTTCGAGCCCCTCGCAGGTGACGGCGCGAACGCCGGTCCGGCCGCCGCGCAGGCGCATCGTGATCTTCTGTTCGCGCGGGGGAGCGGCGGGCGCGCCCGCCTCCTCGAACTTGCGCAAGCGCGTCTGCGCGGCGTGGTAGCGCGAGGCCATCTCGTCGCTGCGCGCGGCGTACTGACGCATGTCGGCGACGAGTTTCTTGAGCTGGGCGTGCTTTTCGTCCCAGCGACGGCGGAGCTCCTCGAAGCGTTCGAACCGCTCCGTGCGTGCCTGGTGGTAGGTGTCGAAGCCGCCGCCGTGCACCCAGACGTCGCCGCCGGCGGGTCCGGGTTCGACGCTGATGATCTTCTTCGCCGCCCGCGCGAGCAGTTCCCGGTCGTGCGAAACGAACAGCACGGTCTTCTGGGTCTCACGCAGCCGCTCTTCCAGCCACAGCTTGCCGGGGACGTCGAGGTAGTTGTCCGGCTCGTCGAGCAGGAGGACACCGCAACCGCCGAGCAGCAGCGCCTCCAGGACCAGCCGCTTCTGCTCGCCGCCGGACAGGGTGCGCACCTCACGCCAGCGCGCCTTCTCGTACGGCAGGTTGAGCGCCGCCGTCGTGCACTTGTCCCACATGACCTCGGCTTCGTAGCCGCGGGCGTCGCCCCAATCGCCGAGCGCCTGGGCGTAAGCCATCTGAGCCGCTTCGTCGTCGCGTTCCATCAACGCGAGTTCGGTCTCGTCGACGGCGCGGGCCGCGGCGCGGAGCGCGTCCGGTGACACGGACACGAGCAGGTCCCGCACGGTCCGCTCGTCGCGTACCGAGCCGACGAACTGCGGCATCACGCCGAGCCCGCCGCTGATGGTCACCGAGCCGCCGTCGGGGGCGAGCTCGCCCGAGATCAGCCGCAGCAAGGTCGTCTTGCCCGCCCCGTTGGCCCCGACGAGCGCGCAGACGTTGCCCTCGCCGACGCGGAACGAGACGTCGCCGAGCAGCAACCGCCCGTCGGGCAGGTAGTACTCGACGTGCGCGACTTCCACGTGACCCATCTCGCCAGACTGCCCGTGGCCGCGGAAATCACGCAACGCAATATTTCCGGTAGCCTCGGTGACGTGGAGCGAACCTACTTCGGCGTGCGGCTCAAGCTGATGCTTGCGCTGTTCCTGCCCGAGTTGTTCGTCGTGCTCCCGGTGGTCGGCGGGGTCAACCCGCTGGGCCTGGTCACCGCGCTGACGGCGTCGATCACGGTGGCCAACCCGCTCGGCCTGGCCGCCGCCCTGACGGCGTCCCTCGCCGTCGTCCTGCTCGCGCTCGCGGCGCATTTCCGTCCGGAACCGGCGGCCGCCGCGATGAAGGTGCGGGTCATCAAGCTGCGTGAACGCGCGCAGCTGTTCTTGAGTCTTCGCGACCCCGACGCGCGCGGCCGCGTCCGGCCACGAGCTCCGTCACTGGGCATCTTGGCTGCCTGACCTCTCTTCGTCCGAAGGTGAGGCAGTCACTCCTGCCCACGCACCTTCAAACGACGGAGTGACCCGTTCATGTTCGATGTCTTCCTGTACCCCGTTTCCGCCATTCTCTGGTTCTGGCACAAGGTTTTCGGCGCCGTTGCGAGCCCTGACTCGGGCGTGGCCTGGGTACTGTCCATCGTGTTCCTCGTCTTCACCCTGCGCCTTCTGCTGGTCAAGCCCGCGCTGAGCGCGCTGCGCGCGGGCCGACGCATGCAGGCGCTCGCCCCGCAGATGCGCAAGATCCAGGAGAAATACGGCAAGGACCGTCGCCGGATGGCGGAGGAGATCCAAAAACTGCACTCCGAAAGCGGATCCAGTCCGCTGGGCGGATGCCTCCCGGCGCTGATCCAGCTGCCGGTGTTCTTTTCGCTGTACTGGGTTCTGCGCGACTTCACGCCGGGAGCCCGGTCGAACCACGTCTTCGACCGCGCCGGGGTGGAGTCGTTCCTGAACGCCGACCTGTTCGGCGCGAAGCTCGGCAACTGGCTTTCGCAACCGGCCTCGGAACTCGCCGCGTTCGGCACCGACCACGTCCACATGATCGCGGTCGGGGTGCCGCTGATGCTGATCGCCGGGCTGGCCACGTTCTTCTCGATCCGCTCGGGTCTCAACCGGCAGACCGCGACCGCGCCGCAGGCCGCGGGGATCACCAAACTGATGATGTACCTGGCGCCGGTCGGCATGCTGGTCTCGGGTTCGTTCTTCCCGGTGCCGATCGGCGTGCTGCTGTACTTCCTGGCCACCAACGTGTGGACGCTGGGACAGCAGCACTTCCTCACCAAGGTCGTCGACAGGGAGGAAGAGGCTGTGCGGCAGGGTGGGGGACCGGTCCCGCCGGATGGCTCCACCCTCGCCGCATGATCCGGCCTGGTGGGCCAGATCACCGATAGTCGAACGAGGAACTGTTCGGTACCGGCGTGTCGGGCAAAGCCTGATCGGGAATCATCGCGCTCGCCCGGGAACTGTTCCCGGGCGGGTGGGTGTTCCCGGCGCCGTCCGGCGCCGGGAACGCGTAATCACCGATTTCGCAGGTAGCGGCCTGTGAGCGACGAGGAGTCGTCGGCCAGCGCCGACGGCGTGCCCTCGAACACGACCGTCCCGCCCTCGGAACCCGCGCCGGGCCCGATGTCGATGACGTGGTCGGCGTGCGCGATCACCTGCTGGTCGTGCTCGATCAGGACGAGGGTAGCGCCGCCGTCGACGAGTTCGTCGCAGAGGGCGAGCAGCCGGTCGACGTCGCTTCCGTGCAGACCGGCGGTGGGTTCGTCGAGGACCAGGCGCAGTTCGTCCGAAGGGCCCGCGTCGGCGAGGTGGCGGGCGAGGAGGAGCCGCTGCCTCTCACCGCCGGACAGGGTGTCGAGGCTCTGCCCGATCGTCAGGTAGCCGAGTCCGACCCGGTCCAGCCAACGCAACCGTCGCCCGATCGCGGAGCTCTCGCCGAACAGGGTGGCGGCGTCCGCGGGGTTCATCGCCAGGACGTCGGCGATCGACCGGTCGTTCAGGCGCGCGGCCAGCGCCTCCGGGTTGAACCGGGTGCCGCCACAGGCGTCGCAGCCTGTCTGGACGTCGTCCAGGAACGCCAGGTCGGTGATGATGACGCCTTTCCCTTTGCAGACCGGGCAGGCTCCCCGGCCGTTGGCGCTGAACCACGACGGGTGTTTCCCGGTCGCCTTGCCGAAGGCGTCGCGGACGGGTTCGGCGACACCGAGCACCGTGGCGGGGGTGGAGCGGATGCCACCGCGCAGCGGAGCCTGGTCGACGACGGCGAAATCGGGATGCTGCCGGGGAAGTTCGCCGGTGATCAGGCTGCTCTTTCCGGAGCCGGCGACCCCGGAGACGACGGTCAGGACGCCGAGCGGCACGTCGACGGTGACGTCCTGAAGGTTGTGGCTGCGGGCGCCGGAGATCGTCACGGTTTCCCGTGCGGCGCGAGGCTTTTCCCGGAAATAGAGCGGCGTACGCAGGCTCTGTCCGGTCGCGGTGTTGCTCGCGGCGAGTGCGCCGGGACCGCCTTCGAACTGGACGCGGCCACCGCCCTCACCGCCGGCCGGGCCGAGGTCGATGACGTGATCGGCGGCCGTGATGACCGCCGGATGGTGCTCGACCACGAGGATCGTGTTGTGCGCGTCGCGGAGCTTGGCCAGCAGTTCCAGGAGCCGGTGCACGTCGTGCGGGTGCAGGCCGGTGCTGGGCTCGTCGAACACGTAGCAGACGTCGCTGAGCGCGCTGCCGAGGTGGCGGACGATCTTGACGCGCTGGGCCTCGCCGCCGGACAGCGTCCTCGATTCCCTGGACAGGCTGAGATAGCCGAGGCCGACGGACGCCAGCGCGTCGAGCCGCTCCCGGATCGCCCGGGTCAGCGGCGCCACCGACGGATCGCGCACGGCCGCGACGACGTCACGCAGGTCGCCGATCGGCAGGGCCGACCAGTCCGCGATCGACCGCCCGTCGATCAGGCTGTCGCGCGCCGCCTCGGCGAGGCGGGTCCCCGCGCAGTCCGGGCAGACGCCGCGGGTGACGACTCCGGCGAGCCCTTCCCGTTCCTCGGCGGTGAGGCGCGACGGCGTCTTGCGCAGGTACGAGTCCCGCAGCCGCGGGACGACGCCGTCGAAGAGACCGTGTTTGGGGTAGTCGGAGCCGGGATTGTCGAGGGGAAGTCCCTCGGCGTGCAGCAAAGTGTCCACTTCGGTCGCCGGTAACCGTCGCAACGGGACGTCCGGGTCGACGAGTCCGGAGTGGACGAGCCGCTTCCACCGGTAGGTCCCGGGTGCGAACGTCGGGAAGCGCACGGCGCCGTCGCGCAGGCTTCGCGAGCGGTCGAGCAGCCGGTCGAGATCGATGTCGTCGACCACGCCGAGCCCTTCGCAGCGCGGGCACATCCCGCTGGGATCGTTGAACGAGTAGGCGGGCGAGAAGCCCGCTCCCGGCTTTCCGAGGCGGGAGAACAGCAGGCGCAGCAACGGCGCGATGTCGCTCGCCGTGCCCACGGTGGACCGCGCGTTGCCGGTGAACCGCCGTTGATCCACGATCGTGGTGAAGATCAGCCCGTCGATCCGGTCGACGTCGGCGGGCGGATGCTGGGGGAGCCGGTTGCGGACGAAGGCGGGGTAGGTCCCGGTGACCAGCCGCTCGGCTTCGGCCGCGATCGTGTCGAACGCCAGCGACGACTTCCCCGATCCGGATACGCCGGTGAACACCGTCAGCCGATGCTTCGGCACCCGCACCGACACCTCGCGGAGATTGTTCGTCCGGGCACCCTCCACGGTGATCCACCGGCCACGATCGTCTCGAACTTTCGCCATGACCTCACGCTACGATGAGATGTGGCCGGTTTACGGCCACAATTATCGGGAGGTGTCGTGACCGCGCCACGCGAACGGATGCTGCGGCTGCTGTCGCTCCTGCAGACCGGCCGGGCCTGGCCCGCCGCCGAACTCGCGACGGCCATGGAGGTCCCGCCCCGCACGCTCCGCCGGGACCTCGACCACCTCCGCGGTCTGGGCTATCCCGTGGAGAGCAGCCGCGGTCCGGGAGGCAACTACCGGCTGGTCGCGGGCGCCGCGCTGCCGCCGCTCATGCTGGAACACGACGAGGCGATCGCCACCGTGCTCGGCCTGCGTCTCGCCGCCGCGGGCGGGACCGGCATCGACCTGACCGCCGAATCCGCGGACCGCGCCGCCGCGAAACTCCGGCGAATCCTCCCGCCGGCGCTGCGACGGCGGACCGACGCGATGCTCGCCGCGGTCGAGTTCGGGAGCGGTGAACAGCCGCGGGTCGGTCCTGACGTGCTGAGCCTCCTCGCCGCGGCGATCGCGGCCCGGCGGTGCCTCGAGTTCGCGTACACGGCGAAGGACGGCCCGTCGTCCCGGACCGTCGAGCCGATGCGGCTCGTCCAGCTCGGCAGGCGGTGGTACCTCTACGCCTGGGACCTCGACCGGCGGGACTGGCGGAGCTTCCGCCTCGACCGGATCGACGCGCCGAAGACGACCGAGGTGGCGTTCGAGCCCCGTGAGCTGCCTGTCGACGACGTCGCGGGGCATCTCCAGGAACGCTTCCACAGCACGAAATCGCTCCGGATCACGCTGACCCTCGACGTCGGCGCCGATGAGGCCGCGGCCCGGCTGCACCGGGTCGACGGGACTTTCGAAGCGCTCGGCGGCGACCGCTGCCGGTACGTCGCGGAGGTCGATTCCTTCGAGTGGCTGGCTGTCGTCCTGACGCTCACCGACATCGGGTTCACCGTGGAGGACCCACCGGAGTTCGCCGAGTACCTCGCCCGCGTCGGGCGCCGGTTCCTGGGTCCCGAGCGCCACGCTTGACACGTTCAGCGTCCCGGGCGTGGCGCTCGGGACGCAGAAGCTCAGGCGTCGGGCTGGGTCGAGCGGCTGAGCTCCCAAATGCAACATTGGGAACGAGGTGAAGGCGTCGGTGCGTAGGTGTCCCGAAAGTGGCTTTCGCGACACCCCAAGCGTCGTGCCTGGGCGGGTGTCACGGCGGGGCTGGCCGTTCTCGGATGGTCGTGAGTGGTAAGTCGGGTTCTAACGGACTCGTACTTACCTACCCACTGATGTGACTGACGGTTGAGTGTGGAGTGCTGGATGCCGGTGCGGTCGACGGGGGAAGATTCCGGCCGTTGAGCGTCCGGAATCTTCCCCCGTCATCTCGTCTGCTGCCGGTCGTGACCGGTACGACCTTGATCAACGGAGGATTGGGGACGTTGAGTGTCCCGGATCTTCCGTTGATCAAGATCCGAGCCCGGGCGACCCACGCGACGATGAAGGAATCAGGACACTCAACGTCCCAATTCCTGCACCGTCGAGCCCGGCGGCCGCTGAACCGCCACCCTCGCGCAGGTCAGGTGTGGGTAGGTAAATACCGGTCCGCTCTAACGCCACTTACCGCTCACGACCAACCTGCACCCCTCACCCAGCCGATGGCCCTGCCTCAAGAACCGTCTTCGGGACTCACGCGCCACGCTTGAGACGTTCAGCGTCCCGGGCGTGGCGCTCGGGACACCGCCGCTCGGGACGCAGAAGCTCAGGCGTCGGGCTGGGGCCACTGCTGGCCCCGCGTCCACGAGTCCAGCACCATCAGGGTCTTCGTGCCCGTCACCTGGTGATGCCGCCTGATCTCGTCGATGGTGCGCTGCAGGTGGGCCATGTCCCGGACCCGCAGCCAGACGAGCGCGTCGGGGTCCCCGGCGATGGTGAACACCGCCTGGGCCTCGGGCATCCGGGTGGTCGTGCGGACGATCTCGCCCACCTTGGTGGTCCCGGTGAACCGCAGCTCGGTGAACGCCTCGATGCCCCAGCCGAGTTTGGCGTGATCGATCTGGACGGTGTAGCCGGTGATGACGCCGTTCTCCTGCATGCGGTCGATGCGGCGTTTGACCGCCGCGGTGGACAGCGTGACGCGGGCGCCGATGTCCCCGAGGGTGCGCCGGGCGTCTTCCCGGAGCAGTTCGAGGATCTCGCGATCGGTCTCGTCGATGAGCAGGTCCGCCATGAGCCGAGATGGTACGCAGACGCAACGGATATCGGCCACCGGTGAAGATGGGCCGGATTTTTTGCGCGATCGGGAGCAATAGACTGCCGCTTGTTGCGACGGCCCGGCGAGGTCGGGTCTCCTGTCGTGACGTCACGCGGGGGTGCCGAAGGAGGCAGGTCTGGTGGAGCAGTTCACGTTGGAGGACCGCTATCTGCGGGAGGACGGCACCGTCTATCTCAGCGGGGTCCAGGCCCTGGTCCGGATGCTGTTCGACCGGGTGCGGCACGACCGCGCCGCCGGGGCCTCGCCCGCCGTGTTCGTCTCCGGATACGAGGGTTCCCCGCTCGCCGGGTACGACCTCGAACTCGGCCGCCGCTCCGTCCTGCTCGACAAGCACGACGTCGTGCACCGCCCCGGCCTGAACGAGGAACTCGCCGCGACGGCGGTCATGGGCAGCCAGCTCACCGCGTCGGTCGGTTCGTCACCCGGCGGGGTCACCGGCTTCTGGTACGGCAAGGCGCCCGGCCTGGACCGGGCGACGGACGCCCTGCGGCACGCCAACCTCGCGGGCACCGATCCGGCGGGCGGCGCGGTGGCGCTGGTCGGCGACGATCCGAACGCCAAGTCCTCGTCGGTGCCCTGCGCCTCCGAGCTCGCGCTCGCCGACCTCGCCATGCCGGTGTTCTTCCCCTCCGACTCACAGGACATCCTGGACTTCGGGCTGCACGCCGTCGAACTGTCCAGGGCGAGCGGGCTGTGGTCGTCGATGAAACTCGTGGCGAACGTGGCCGACGCCGCGAGCACCGCCCACGTCCGGCCACGCTGGACGGCGCCGGAGCTGGCCAAGGGTTTCACGCCCTACCGGCACAAGCCCAGCTCCCGGCTGCTCGGGACCACGCTGATGGCGCTCGAACGCAGCCTGTACACCGAACGCCTGCCGCTCGCCGTCGAGTACGTGCGGGCGAGCGGGGTCAACCGGATCGTCCAGGAAGGACCCGCGGACCGCGTCGGCATCGTCACCGCCGGAAAGTCCTATCTGGACCTCATGCAGGCGCTGCGGCTGCTCGGACTGGACGCGGAAGCGTTGTCCCGGCACGGGATCCGCATCCTCAAGCTCGGCGTGATCCACCCGCTCGAACCGTCGATCGTCCGCCGGTTCGCCGAGGGCCTGAACGAGATCGTCGTGGTGGAGGAGAAGCGCTCCTTCGTCGAGTCGGCGATCAAGGAGGTGCTTTACGGCACCGCCGGCGCGCCCGCCGTGTACGGCAAGACCGGCCCCGACGGCCGCACCCTGTGCACCGAACTCGGCGAACTCGACCCGGACGCCGTCGCGAGGGTGCTGGCCGGGCGGCTGAGCGAGCATCACGAGATCCCGTCCGTGACCGCGTGGCGGCAGCAGCGCCGTCGCGAGCGCATTTCGATCCCGCTGCTGACCAGGACGCCGTACTTTTGCTCGGGCTGCCCGCACAACTCCTCGACCAAGGTGCCCGAGGGAACCGTGGTGGGCGGCGGCATCGGCTGTCACGCGATGGCGCTGTTCATGGAACCGGAACAGGTCGGCGAAGTCGTCGGCCTGACGCAGATGGGCGGCGAGGGCGCGCAGTGGCTCGGGATGGAGCCGTTCGTCGACGCCGAACATTTCGTGCAGAACATCGGCGACGGCACGTTCACCCACTCCGGCAGCCTTGCCGTACGGGCCGCGGTGGCCGCCGGGGTGAACATCACCTACAAGATCCTCTACAACGCGACCGTCGCGATGACCGGTGGCCAGGACGCCGTCGGCGGACTCCCGGTGGAGCGGCTGGCGTCGCTGCTGCTGGTCGAAGGCGTCGCCAAGGTGGTCATCACCAGTGACGAGCCGAAACGGTTCCGCGGCGTCAGCCTGCCTGACGGTGTCGAGGTCCGGCATCGTGACGAACTGCTGAGCACGCAAGAGGAACTGGCCGGTATCACCGGCGTGACAGTGCTCATCCACGACCAGGAATGCGCCGCGGAGAAACGCCGCAAGCGACGTCGCGGCAAGCTGGACACCCCGGCCGCCAAGGTCGTGATCAACGAGCGTGTCTGCGAAGGATGCGGGGACTGCGGCGAGAAGTCGAACTGCCTGTCGGTGCAGCCGGTCAGCACCGAGTTCGGCCGCAAGACCACGATCCACCAGTCGTCGTGCAACGTGGACTATTCGTGCCTGGCGGGGGACTGCCCCTCGTTCATGACGGTGGTGCCCACCGGGCGGAAGCACCGGCGGCAGGCGGGCGAGATCACCGCCGCCGAACTGCCCGAGCCCGCGAGCGCCGGCACCGACTTCACCGTGCGGATCACCGGCGTCGGCGGGACCGGCGTGGTCACCGTCGCGCAGATCCTCGCCACCGCGGCCGTGATCGAGGGCAAGCAGGTCCGGACCCTGGACCAGACCGGGCTCGCGCAGAAGGGCGGTGCCGTCGTCTCGGATCTGAAGATCACCGCCGAGCCGACGCCGCAGGCCCCGAAACTCGCCGCCGGGGAATGCGATCTCTACCTGGCCTGTGACGTCCTCGTCGGCGCCGACCCGGCACATCTGACGGTGACCGATCCCGGCAGGACCACCGCCGTGGTCTCCACGACCGAGGTGCCGACCGGCCGGATGGTCGTCGACACCACCGTTTCCTTCCCCGACGCGGCGGCCGTCCGCGGCGCGATCTCCGAGAACGCGGCGCGGACCGTGGCGCTCGACGCGCGGGCACTGGCGGAAACCCTGTTCGACGACGACCAGTTCGCGAACATCCTCCAGCTCGGCGCCGCGCACCAGACCGGCGCCATCCCGCTCGACGCGGTCAGCCTGGAACGCGCGATCGAGCTCAACGGGGTCGCCGTCGCGGGCAACCTTCAGGCCTTCCGGCGCGGCAGGCAGCTCGTCGCCGATCCCGACGGTCTGCACGCCGCGGTCGCCCCGCCCGCCGTCGCCGCGACTCCCGCCCCGTCGGCGGCCACCCTCCGTGCCCGCGCGCTCGTGCGCTCCGAGCCGGGTTCGGAACTCGCGCGCCTGCTGGACATCCGCGTCCCGGAGCTCGTTCAGTACCAGAACGTTCGCTACGCGCGGGAGTACGCCGAGTTCGTCGAGCGGGTCCGGGTTCTCGAAGGGGATTCGACCGCCGTCACCGAGGCGGTGGCGCGCAATCTGCACAAACTGATGGCCTACAAGGACGAGTACGAGGTCGCGCGGCTCTCGCTCGATCCCGCCGTGATCGCGGGGATCGAGGCGGAATTCGGGGTGGGCAGCCGTTACGCCTACCGCCTGCATCCTCCCGTGCTCCGCGCGCTGGGGATGAAGCGGAAAATCGCGCTCGGCCCGAAGTTCCGCCCGATTTTCGTCGCGCTGCGTGCCGCGCGGAAACTGCGCGGCACGCGCTGGGATCCCTTCGGCAAGGCGCACGTCCGGAAGGTGGAGCGGGAACTCGTCACGCAATACCGGGAAACGATCCTCACCGCTTTCGGCACCGAGGACGCCGATCGCGGCAGGCTGCTGGCACTGGCCGAGCTGCCCGATTTGGTTCGCGGTTACGAAGACGTCAAACTGGCGAACGTCGAGGCCTATCGCCGGGAACAGTCCGCGCTCCTCTCCGATCTCGCGCCCGGAAAGACCCGGGTCAAATCCTGACCGGTGAATTCCGTGGTTTTCGCGGTCTTCGTTTCCGTATTCCTGTCCGGCTGAATCCGGACCCCGGCGAAGACCATCTTGCCCGGGAATTTGACCATTCCCGGGCCCCGAACGGAGGTTGTGTCCTCCTCGGCGGTGGCAAGACTGGAGATCGTCATCGCCGAGGAGGAGGACGGATGAGACTCGACCGAAAGATGGTCGCCACCCTGGCGGCCGTCGTGCTGATCGCGACGCCGTTGACCGGTTCGGTGTCCATGGCCGGTGAGCCGAACAGGGGAGATCCACCCGCGCCGGTCTGCTCGCCGGATACCACGGTGAAGACCGGCGACGGTCCGGTGTGCGGTGTCACGGCCGCCGGGGTGACGTCGTGGCAGGGGATTCGTTACGGCGCACCGCCGACCGGGGAACTTCGCTGGAAGTCGCCGCGCAGGCCGGCCCCGTGGACCGAGACCTTCGCCGCGACCACCGAGGGCAACCAGTGCCCGCAACCGGCGGGCCTGGGGCCGGGTTCGGAGAATGAAGACTGCCTCAACCTGACCGTCCGCGCACCCGCCAAACCGGCGCCCGGGCCGCTCGCGGTGATGGTGCAGATCCACGGCGGCGGCTTCCTGCTGCTGAAACCGCAGGACGCCAGCCGTCTGGTGACCGGGGGCAACGTCATCAGCGTGGAAGTCAACTACCGGCTCGGGATCTTCGGTTTCCTGGCCCACGAATCCTTCGGCGAGCACGCCGGGAACTACGGATTGCTGGATCAGCAGGCCGCGTTGCGCTGGGTGCAGCGCAACATCTCCCGGTTCGGCGGCGACCCCCGCAACGTCACGATCTACGGTGCCTCGGCGGGTGGCTCGAGCGTCTGCGCCCACACGGCTGCGCCGAGTTCGGCGGGATTGTTCCAGCGCGGTATCGCCCAAAGCGGGGAGTACAACTCGCTGCTCGGCGTGAACACCCAGTGGCAGGCGCAGGACTGCAAGGCGAAACTGCCCACCGAGGAGGAGGCTCACCAGGCCGGCGCGAAGTTCGCCGCCGGTGTCGGCTGCGGCGTCGCCGCCGAAGCCGCCGCGTGCCTGCGGAAGGCACCGGCGGCCGCCCTCCTCAAACAGGCGGGCAACGGGAGGGAGCCCGGCAACGGCACGGTGGCGCCGATCGTGGACGGCAAGTTCCTGCCGATGTCTCCGGGCGAGGCGTTCGCCACCGGGCACGTCAACGACGTCGCGCTGATCCACGGCGTGGACCGCGACGAGACCCAATTGCCGTCCGCGACGACCCCGGCCGACTACGAGAACCTGGTGCGCCAGCAGTACGGCGAGCACGCGCCCGCGGTCTTCGAGACGTATCCGCTGAGGCGATTCCCGGCGCCCGCGCCGTTCCTCGCTTACCGGACCATCGTGGCCGATTCCAATTCGGTCTGCCCCTCGGTGCTCAACAGCGAACGACTGTCCCGGCACATCCCGGTGTTCGCCTACCAGTTCGACGACCCCGACGCTCCGCCGCAGTTCTTCCTGGACGCCACCAAACCGAACGGCGCCTACCACGTCGCCGAAATGATGCTGCTGATGCTCCCGAACGGCGTCAAGCTCACCCCCAATCAGCAGGTCCTGTCGGATCAGTTGCTCGCGCAGTGGACCGGATTCGCCCGCACCGGCAATCCGACGGTGGACGGCACGCCGCTTTGGGAGCCGTACACCGAGGACAATCCCGTCGTCATGTCGCTCAACGCGGCGGGGGACAGCCAGCTCACCACTGAGATTCCGCGCCAGCACCACTGCGAAGAGCTCTGGGACCCGCTGACGCCGTTCAACGAGCGCCGATAGCCTGGGTCGTGAGTGGTAAAGAGGGTTATTGAGGGGTAAAGCAAAATGTTTCATGCTCGCTCGCGTGCATGTCGGCCTCGGATGTTGTGAAGGCCACTTTCACAACGTTGAAGGTTGTGAAAGTGGCTTTCACAACACTGCCCTGCCGCCAGCCCTCCCGTACCGACCGCTCGCCTGTCTTCGCCGACGTCGCGAAAGCCACGTTCGGGACACCCGGGCGTCCCGAACGTGGCTTTCGGGACGCTTCCGAACCCGAGTCACCCCCGCGGACCGCAAGACCCGAGGTGAAGGGGACCATCCGCTCATGCAATGCGGGGAAGTCCCCTTCACCGCGCTCGTCACCGTCGAGCACCGGTCCGGTGTGGGGCGAGCGACTGAAGACGCCACTTCTGTCTTACTTCTCAATAGAACCCTCTTTACCACTCACGACCCTACGCGAAACCTAACTTAAAGACATCAATCGGACATGGGGTCGCTCTTGAGTGTCCCATGTGGACACATCTACCTACTTAAGCGCGTGAAGGCCCCCTTCCCTCGGCTCAGCCGAAGGAAGGGGGCCTTCACGCGCGCCCGCGACCGAGCGCAGCCAGAATTCATTAGGTACCTATGGCACCCTCGGCTGTAGTCCGAATCGTCACTCACGACCACCCGACCGGCCGGGACGCGGCCGCCCGAGCAAGGAACGCGGCCTTGAGCAGCACACCAGATCTGGGGCCCGTGCCCCAGCGCATCACCGTCGACGTCGAACAGGTTCGCCGGTTGATCGCAGACCGGTTCCCGGAGTGGGCCGGTCTCCCGGTCCGGCCCGTGGCCAAAGGCGGCTGGGACAACTTCACCTTCCGGCTCGGCGACGCGATGGTGGTACGTCTGCCGAGCGCGGCCGAGTACGCCCTGGCAGTCGACAAGGAACAGCGCTGGCTGCCGGCGCTCGCGCCGCGGTTACCGCTCCCCATCCCGGTCCCGCTGGCGAAGGGGCGTCCCGGTGCGGACTATCCCTTCCCGTGGTCGATCTACCCGTGGCTCCAGGGCGAACCGGCGAGCGCGGATCGCATCGCCGACCCTGTCCGCTTCGCCGTCGACCTGGCCGGATTCTTGGCAGCGCTCCAAAGCGTCGACCCTGTCGACGGGCCCCAGCCGGGTAAGCACAACTGGTTCCGTGGCGCCACCCTGCGCACCTACGACGCCACGGCCCAGCGCGCGCTCACGGCGCTGGACGGTCACATCGACGTCGTCACGGCCCGTGAGATCTGGAAGACCGCGTTGGACACCCCTTGGGACGGAAAGGATCGCTGGTTCCACGGCGACATGGCGCCGGGGAACCTCCTGCTCGACGGCGGGGAGCTGGCGGCCGTCATCGACTTCGGGACCTGCGGGGTCGGAGACCCGTCGTGCGACATGGCCATCGCCTGGACGCTGCTGACCGCCGACGGCCGACAGGCGTTCCGCGAGCGGCTGTCCGTCGACGAAGAGACCTGGGCACGGGGGCGTGGTTGGGCACTGTGGAAGGCGCTGGTCGCCTGTGCGCAGACCGTGGACCGGTCCGATGAGGAATCCGTGAACGCGCGTCGTGTCCTTTACGGAATCTTTTCCGAATACGCGATCAGCTGCGGTTGAGGGCATAAATACCGCCATTTCCTCACCTTTCGGCTGTTCGTGTGGAACGTGATCGTGGCAGGAGCCATTTCCGGATCGATTGCCTTACGGTCGCACCGGGGTCCGCACAGCGCAGGCAATCAGATCAGGATTGGGGAGTCGTCATGATGAGGAATCGTGTGCCCTCGGGACGAAGACGGGCGTTGTCGGTGGCGGTGGCGGCCGTGGTGGTCACCGGCTTGATGACGGGGACGGCGCGAGCCACCCCGGTCGGACCGGTGGATCTCGGCACGCTGCCGGGCGACGACGAAAGTACGGTCCTGGCGGTCAACGAAGCCGGGGTGATGGTCGGGCTGTCGCAGGTGGGCCGGAGCCCGAGGCGCGATCTGCCGGTTCGCTGGGACGCCAACGGCCAGATCATGGCACTCCCGACGCCGGGTGGCACCGAGGGCCAGGTGCGCGACATCAACAGCAGCGGGGTTTCCGCCGGCTACGTGCTGACTTCGGGCATCGCGGTGCCCACCCGCTGGGACGCCGCGGGTCAGGCGACCCAGCTCCAGCTTCCGGCCGGCCACCGCAACGCCATCTCGCTGGCGATCAGCGACACGAACGTCGTCGTCGGGGCCTGGTTGACAGCGGACAGCCAGTACCACGGTTTCCGCTGGGACCCGGATGGCACGGTCGCCGATCTGGGCGCCCTTCCCGGCGAGACGTGGAGCATGGCCGAGGACATCTCCGCCGACGGCTCCATCATCACGGGCGGCGGCTTCCGCACCGGGGCGAACCAGTCCGCGCGGTGGGTGAACGGCGGGCCGATCACCGAGCTGGAGCCGCAGGCCTACAGCAGCGGGGCACATGTGATCAACGACAGCGGCGTGATCGCCGGGACCGTGAGCGACACCAGAAGCGGGCCCGTCGTCCCGGCGAGGTGGGACCAGGCCGGCGTCCGGCACCCGATGGAATGGCCCAGCCCGCACGTGGTCTGGGTCTACGGGATCGGCTCCACCGGCTACGTGGTTGGCTCCGGCTACCTCTATCCGCCGAAGCGGTCGGCCGTGCGCTGGGACCTCGACGGCCACGTCACCGCCCTGTCCGACGACGGCCGCGGCGCGGACGCCGAAGCGGTCAACGCGGACGGCACCGTGGTGGGCACCTGCAGCAGCCAGGCGACGGTCTGGTTCCGGAACGGGGAACGCAGGCAGCTCGGCGCGCTGCCCGGCGGGACCAGCAGCCGGGCCTACCGGATCACCGACAGCGGCCGCGTCGTCGGGACCGCCTACACCGCCGCGGGCAAGAGCCACGCGGTGTACTGGACGCTCGGCTAGCCCGGCCACAAGTCCGTGAAGGGCTCCTTGAGGGACCCAGGGTCCCTCAAGGAGCCCTTCACGGACCGTCCATTCCGGACCTCTCCCGAGGACCACCGGATCGGGTGATCATCGAAATGCGCCTTCCCCAGGGCCTGTCTTACGTTGGGTGCCCGACGCGAGGGAGACTCGATGACCACGACCGCCGAGGTCGGCAGACCGGACGTCACCCCGCCGGTGCTGAGCCGCAAGCGCAGGAACGCGGTGTTCGCGGCGGTCATGCTCGGGATGTTGCTCGCGGCGCTCGACCAGACGATCGTGGGGACCGCGCTGCCGACGATCGTCGGCGACCTCGGCGGGGCCGGGCATCTGTCCTGGGTGATCACCTCCTACCTGCTCGCCGAGACGATCATGACCGTCGTCGTCGGGAAGCTCGGCGACCTGTTCGGCCGCAAGCTGATGTTCCAGCTGTCGGTGATCGTGTTCACGGTGGGCTCGTTCTTCTGCGGGTTCGCCGACGACATGATCTGGCTCATCGTCGCCCGCGCGGTGCAGGGGCTGGGCGCGGGCGGTCTGATGGTCACCGCGACCGCGCTCGTGGCCGACGTCGTGCCCTTGCGTGAGCGGGGCAAGTACCAGGGCATCCTCGGTTCGGTCTTCGGCGTCGTCACGGTGCTCGGCCCGATGCTGGGCGGGTTGTTCGTGGACCACCTGTCGTGGCGGTGGGCCTTCTACGTCAACGTCCCGATCGCGGTCCTCGTGCTGATCGTGGCGGCGAGCGCGATGCCGAGCGTGAAGGCAGCCGCGAGGCCGGTGATCGACTACCTCGGCATCCTGCTGATCGGGCTCGCAGCGACCGGCCTGACGCTGGTCACCAGCTGGGGAGGCACGCAGTACGCCTGGGATTCGCCGACGATCATCGGGATGTCGATCGGCTCGGTGATCCTGCTGGTGCTGTTCGTCTTCGCGGAGAAACGGGCGAAAGAACCGACCCTGCCGATGCGGCTGTTCCGAAATCCCGTCTTCGCCGTTTCCGCGATCCTGAGCTTCGTCGTCGGGTTCGCGATGCTCGGCGCGCTGTCGTACCTGCCGACCTATCTGCAGTACGTCCACGGCATCTCGGCGACCAGTTCGGGGGTGCGGATGCTGCCCATGGTGATCGCGTTGCTGGTGGCCGGCATTTTCGCGGGCAATGTCGTCGGAAAGACGGGGCGGTACAAGATCTTCCCGATCGCGGGCGGGGTCGGGCTGACGCTCGGCCTGTACCTGCTCTCGCGCCTGACCCCGACGAGCGGCTTCTGGGAGATGTCCCTCTACTTCGCCGTCCTCGGCCTTGGCATCGGCTTGAGCATGCAAGTCCTGGTCATCGTCGTGCAGAACACCGCCGACTACCGCGATCTGGGCGTGGCGACCTCCGGCGTGACCTTCCTCCGGTCCTTGGGTTCCTCTTTCGGGGCGGCCATCTTCGGCACGATCTACGCCAACCAGCTGGCACCGAACATGGCCGCGGCGGTCGCGGAACATCCGCTGCCACCCGGAATCGACCCCAGAGCCGTGCAGGTCCCGAACGCGCTCCACGCCTTGCCGGATTCCGTGTCGGCCCCCTATGTGCAGGCATACAGCGATTCCCTGCACACGGTGTTCCTCTACGCCGCGCCGGTCGGGCTCGTGGCGCTGGTGCTGGCCTTCTTCCTCAAGGAGGTTCCGCTGCGGGACACCTCGCGAGCGGCCGCGCCGGACCTCGGCGAGGGTTTCGCGATGCCGGAGTCGGGCAACGGGGACCAGGATCTCGAGCGCGCTGTCGGCCGATTGCTGGCACGCGACGGAAAAGCGGCCTCCGCGGGTGTCCTCGCGAAGTCCGGTTGCGAGCTCGATACCGGCGGGCTGTGGTGCCTGGGGCAGGTCCGGCTGCGAGAACGGCGGGACAAACCCACGTCCCTGAAGGTGATCGGCGATCGCTACGGCATCCCGCCCGAGGTGTTCGAAGCCGCCTTCGCACGCCTGGAATTCACCGGACACCTAGCCTTCAAATCCGGGGAGTGGGCCACCACGGAGGCGGGGCGCGCGGAACTCGAAAAGCTCATCCGGGCGTGGAAGGACTGGCTGGCGGAACGGCTGCAGGACTGGGGCCTGGAAGGACACGAGGAACTCGACGAGGCACTCAGCCGGGTCGCGAACCGCATCCTGGACCAGGCAGCCGAGGACCAGCCGAGCGGGAAGCACGCGGCAGTCGTCTAGTAAGGACTTCCGTAGTTCCGCAGGAAAAGCGCCTCGGTCAGCGCCATGGCCGAGATCTCTTGCGGTGACACGCTTTCGTTGGGCGCGTGGATGCGCGCTTGCGGCTCCTCGACGCCGATGAGCAGGATCTCGGCGTCCGGGTACGTCTCGGCGAAGACGGTGCAGAGCGGGATCGACCCGCCTTGCCCGAGCTTGCTCATCGGCCTGCCGTACGCGGCCTGCATCGCGTCGGCCATCGCCCGGAAGGCGGGGCCGTCGATCGCGGAGCGAAAGGGCTGACCACACGCTTCGACCTCCGTCGAGAGGTGCACACCCCTGGGCGTCGCGGCGATCAGGTGCGCGGTCAGCGCGGCCGCCGCCTCGTCCGGCTCGACGCCGGGCGGGATACGCAGGTTCAGCCGGGCCCGGACGTGGGGCGTGATCGCGGCGGCGGAGCCGACCACCGGAGGACAGTCGATACCGAGGATCGTCACCGCCGGGCGCGCCCACAGCATGTCCGCGACGCCGGCACCGCCGAGCAGCGGCGCGCCGGGGAAGAGCCCGGCGTCGACGCGGAACTGCGCGTCCGGGTACGGGGCTCCGGGCCACAGACCGTCGTTGGGCAGGCCGTGAACGGTGGTGTTGCCCTCGTCGTCGCGGAGGGTGGCGAGTACGGACACCAGCGCGGCGAGCGCGTCCGGGGCGGGGCCGCCGAACATGCCGGAATGCAGTTCGGACGGCAGCGCGTCGACGGTGACGACCATGGTGACCATGCCGCGCAGGCTGACCGTGACGCCGGGCTGCCCGACCGCGACGTTCCCGGTGTCGCACACCAGGATCGTGTCCGCCCGAAGGAGCTCGGCATGATCGGGGACGAAGGCCTCCAGCCCGCCGGTCCCTTGCTCTTCTGAACCTTCGACGACCAGTTTGAGGTTGACGGGCAGGTCGTCGCCGAGCGCGCGCAGGGCGGTGAGATGCATGAGGATGTTGCCCTTGCAGTCGGCGGCGCCGCGTCCGTACCAGCGTCCGTCCACTTCGGTCAGCTGGAACGGCGGCGTATGCCACGCGTCGTCCTTGAGCGGTGGCTGGACGTCGTAGTGCGCGTAGAGCAGCACCGTCGGCGCGTCTTCCTTGCCGCACGAACGGGAACCGATCACGGCCTGGCTGCCGTCCGGGGTGTCGGCGAGCCGGGTGTCGGTGAATCCGGCTTCGGTGAAGGCGTCCGCCACCCAGGTGGCGGCACGACGGCACTCGTCGGGCGGGAACTGCCGGGGATCCGCGACGGAACGTATCGCGACAAGCTCCGCGAGTTCCTCCTGTGCCTGCGGCATCAGCTCGTTCACCCGGTCACGGAGATCCATCTCCCTCATCCTCCTGTCACGTTGGCGAAGCCTTGTCGGTTCAGGAAATCCTTGAAGCCCGCGAGTTTCTCGGGGCAGTAGACCTCGACGACGAGCAGTTGCCCGCGGACCAGGGCGGCCTCCGGGAGCACCGGTCGCGTGCCCGGCCCGCCGCCGGAGATCCCGCCTTCGCTCGTCGCACGGGCGAACGCCGCGTCCGGGTCGGCGCAGATCGAGCCGCCGTCCGTACCGAACAGCCGGACGAGCTGTTCCTGTGACGGCGTGCGCGCGCCTTCCTGGACGAGCCGCGAGATGAGCAGATCGGCTTTCGCCTCCGCGTCGGCGTTCGATCGTGCGGAGCGGAACAGCAGGTACCCGGTCAGCAGCAGGACACCCAGCACGATGCCCACCACGACGTACACGGTCTTCCGCTGTCTGTGGCTCGACCCTCTGTCCACTGTGGTCATGATGGGCTCGTCTCGGACTGCTCGGGCAGACGCCACGAAGGTTTACGCAGGCGGTGGAACAGGAACGGCACGAGCAGGCCGAGGCCGAGCGCGCCGCCCGCGACGATCCCGAGGTACACCCACGGATTGCCGGAACCGAACTGGGAGGGCGGGACGAACCCCACCAGCAGCGCGGCCAACGACGCGCAGAACCCGACCCCGCAAAGACCGACCAGCATCGGCGCGCGGTAGCCGCGCGGGTGATCGGGGAACTTGCGCCGCAACCGCACGGCGGCGACGAACATCAGCAGGTACATGATCAAGTACACCTGGGTGGTGATCACCGAGAAGATCCAGTACGCGCTCGACACGTCCGGGATGAACGCGTAGAGCAGCGCGATGAGTGTCGTGATCGCGCCTTGGACGACGAGGATGTTCTGCTGCACGCCCTGTTTGTTGAGCCGTTGCAGGAAAGGCGGCAGGTAGCCCTCTTGCCGCGAGATCAGCAGCAGCCCCTTGGACGGTCCGGCGAGCCAGGTCAGCATCCCGCCGAGCGACGCCAGGACCAGCATGATGCCGATCAACGGCGTCAGCCATTGGATCCCGAAGTTGGCGAACACGGCGTCGAAGGCCTGCATCACCCCGGCGGTGAGCGACAGCTGATCGGCCGGGACGACCCAGCTGATCGCCAGCGCGGGCAGGATGAAGATGAGCAGCACGAGCCCCATCGCCACGAACATCGCGCGCGGGAACTCCTTGCCCGGCTTGCGCAACGAGGACACGTGCACCGCGTTCATCTCCATCCCCGAATAGGACAGGAAGTTGTTCACGATCAGCACGAGGCTGGCCAGCCCGGCCCACGCGGGGAGCAGGTCGCCCGCCGACATCGGCGCCGCGGACGGGTTTCCCTGCCCGAGGAACACGAGGCCGAGGACCACCAGCAGTGCCCCGGGGATCAGCGTGCCGATCACGAGCCCGCCGCCGGCGAGCCCGGCGACGCCTTTCGTGCCACGGGAAGAGATCCAGACCCCTGACCAGTACGTCACGACGATGACCGCGGCCGTCCACCAGCCGCTGTCGGCGAGGCTCGGGTCGAACACGTACGCGAGCGTGCTCGCGACGTACCCGAGCAGGCTCGGGTAGTAGAAGATGGTCATCGCGAACTGGCACCAGACGGCCAGGAAGCCCATCGGTTTGGAGATCCCGAGCGCGACCCAGTTGTAGACGCCGCCGGACCAGCCGGAGGCGAGTTCGGCCGAGACGAGCGAAGTCGGCAGCAGGAACACGATCGCCGGGACGATGTAAAGGAAAACGGCCGCGAGTCCGTACACGGCCATCGTCGGCGACGGGCGCAGGCTCGCGACCGAACTGGTCGTCATGAGCGCGAGCGCGATCCAGGAGATCCACGCGGTGGCCGGGACGGTGCGGGTGCTCACGACGTGCTCCCGCCCGGTTCGGTTAGCGGTCTCTCCGTGGTCGTCATGGTCATCGGACCTCCTCGAGCTCGGCGTGCGCTCGATCGTGGTCCGCGCGGAGCCCGGCCGGGTCACCCGTTGCGGGCGAGACCGGCCCGGTCCGCTTCGCCGTGACGACGTGCCCCGGCCGCCCGGCCTCACCCGGATCGGGGGAGTGCGGGCGCGCTCCGCTGTGTTTTCGTGACGGCAAGGGTTCTCGTGACGGCAAGGGTTTCCGTCACGGCAAGGCGTCCGGTCGGCGGGAGATCGCGGAGGGATCATGGCGGGAGAACCGCGGCACCGATTCGTGGTGAGCAGGCTCTGGGCGGGCGGGTGCGCGACGGCACTGGTCGCGGCCCTGGCGGCGATCGTGGTCATCCTCGTCGCGAGTGGACTGTTCGGGGTGCCCGTGCTGGTCCCGAGCGGGGGAGGCGCCTGGGGCGGCATCGGCGCCACGGCCTACGCGGCGTGTGCCGCGGTCGCCGCGCTGGCCGCGACCGGGTTGCTGCATCTGCTCTTGATCGGGACACCGCGCGCGAGGTCGTTCTTCGTGTCGATCATGCTGCTTCTCACGGCGATCACCGTGATCGTCCCGCTGAGCATCGACGCCGACCTGGGCGCCCGGATCGCGACGGCCGCCGGGAATCTGTTCCTGGGCGTGCTGATCACCGGCACGTTGTCAGGCGTCCTCCACTCCGCGATCCGGGCGGGCCGGCTGGTTCGCTGAGCCGGCTACCCGCTACGTCGTGGTGGTGGTGACGGTGACCGCGACGACGGCGGTGGACACCGCGATGGCCGCGGCCGTGCGGACCACGGCGGCGTTGACGGCTTCGGCGCCCCAGTTGCCGTTCTCGATCTCCTTCGCGCGTTTGTAGACCTTCGCCGACCACGCGAGAGTCGGCCGGAGCGCGGGGAGAGCACCGCTCGCGGACAGCAGGGCGGTCACCGCGGCCGTGCGCGGGTCGGGAGTCTTGTCCTCCACCAGCACGGCGCGGATCTCGTCCCGGAGCGCCGCCTCGTGCCGCGTGTCGGCCGCGGGCAGGCGGGTCATGGGGAACAGGCCGAGCACCCGCTTCTTCTCGCGCCGGATGAGGCCGCGTTCGATGAGCCTGTCGGTCAGCGTCTTCCAGAGGTCGCCTCCGATCGCGAGCAGCAATGGCTGCACACGCTGGGTCTTCTCGGCGATCCGGTCGTACGCGGCCTGCAGGACCGGGTCGGGCAGCGGTCCGTCTCCCACCGCGATGATCCGGGGACCGTTCAACGCGGAAGGATCACCCGTCTCGACCCTGCCGAGCAGAGCGAGTTCGGCGAGGACGGCGCCGCCGAGGGTGTAGGGCAGAGTGCCCGCCGCCGCGGGGGTCCCGGTCTCGTCGTCGAGCAGCAGCAGGAGCAGATCCTCGACGATCAGCAGGTCGTTTCGCACAGTTCTCCCGTTCTCCGCACCGTCCACAGAGGAGTGGACGCCCTTCGATGGTCTTACGGGAGTGACGACGGGACCAGTGACACAGCGTCATACGTTGCCGATTCGCTCGAAAGACTGGTCCTCGAAGGGTGCCGGGCCGGTCTTGGCGCGGACCGGCCCGGCACCGGAGGAGGTCAGGCCGGTTCCGCCACGCAGGCGCGATCGTCCTTCGGGCGCTCGCCCGTGGTCAGGAACGCGGTGACCGTGTCGTTGGCGCACTTGTTCGCGCCGATCAGGTAGGCACCGTGGCCGCCCTGATCGGCGGTGACCATCCGGGCCCGGTCACCGAGGGCGCGCCGCATCTGCTCGGCACCGGACAGCGGCGTCGCCGGGTCGCGGGTGTTCTGCGCCAGCAGAACGTTCGACGGGCCCCGGTCACCGACCCGCACGGGCGGTTCGGCGGGCTCGGACCGCCAGAAGGCGCACGGGCGGATGTTGGCCCCGGACGCGCCGAAGATCGGGTAGCGCTTCCGGTCGACGGAGACGTCGTGCAGGTAACTGCCCACCGACGTCGGCCAGCGGGAGTCGTTGCAGATCACGTAGAGGTGGCTGGCCACCTTGTTCTCCAGTGTCTGCGGGGCATCCGCCGCGGCCGCCGGAGGTAGCGGCTGGTTCGTGTCGAGCGCCTTCCAGATCTCGGCCAAGCCGGGCATCCGGCTGTCGCGGTACAGGGATCCGAAGGTCGCCAGCCGGAACAGGTTGCCGTCGTAGCCCTGCACCGGGGCCCGGTCCAGGCGGCCGGCGAGGTAGAAGTACTTCGCGGTCACCGCTTCCGGGGTGGTGCCCAGGCCGTACTCGGGACGCGCCGCGGCGAACTTGGCGAAGTCCGGGAATCGCTTCTCCATGCCCGGCCCGAACAGTCTGCTGCCCGTCCGGTCCAGACCACCCGGGACCAGGTTGCTGTCGAGCACGATCCGGTCGCCGCGGTCGGGGAACAGCGTGGTGTAGACCGCGCCGAGGTGGGTGCCGTAGGAGTAGCCGAGGAAGGAGAGCTTGTCCTCGTGCAGCGCCTCACGGATCCGGTCCATGTCGCGCGCGGTGGCCGCGGTCGACAGGTAGGGGAGCAGGTTCGCCGTCTTGGACTTGGCGCACTGCTCGGCGACGGTCTTCGCGTTCCGGGCCTGGGTCACCACATCCGCCGCGTTGCGCGCGTACGGCGGGATGTTGCCCCTGTACTGCTGTTCCGTCGTCAGGTCGCAGGTGACCGGAGTGCTCCGGCCGACCCCGCGCGGGTCGAAGCCGAGGATGTCGTAGCTGTCGAGGACGCTTTGCGGCATCTTGAGGTCGACGAGCCCGCCCGGGAAGTCGAGGCCGCTGCCGCCCGGTCCGCCGGGGTTGGTCAGCAGCACACCCCGGCGCTTGTCCGGGTTCTTGCTCGCGAGGCGGGAAAGCGAGAGCTGGATCTGCTGCCCGTCCGGGTTCCGGTGGTCGAGCGGGACGTCGATGGTGCCGCACTGCAGGCCGGGTTTGGCGACGTCGGCGGGGCATTCGCCCCACTTCAGGCCGGGCTCAGCGAGTCCCGGTGGTGCGAACATCACTGCGGCCGTGGCCGCGGCGACGGCGATGGTCAAGGCTCTCCGCATGGTTTCCCCTCGGGTGGCGCGTCGGGCGTCTGTCCGTTTTGAGTAGAGACCGTGCCCTCGGGGCAGGGTCAACAAAGACGTTCGCCGCGGGCGCCATCCGGTGATCCTCCTTGACTGTGCCCCAGGGGCATGGTGTCCACTTCGGGGGATGGCTTGGAGCACACGTGAGCTGGCGGAGCTGGCCGGCACGACCCTGAAGACCGTCCGCTACTACCACCGGATCGGTCTGCTCGACGAGCCGGAACGAGGGGCGAACGGGTACAAGCGGTACCGCATCTCGCATCTGATCCGGCTGCTGCGGATCCGGCGGCTCGTCGATCTGGGGGTGCCGCTGTCCGACATCGAGGCGATGGACGAGTCGGACGGGAACGCGGAGCGGACGTTGCGCGCGCTGGACGCCGAACTGAAGGTGAGCATCGAACGGCAGGAGCGGATGCGGAAGGAACTGGCGTTGATCCTGGACCGCCGCAGCCTCGTCGACCTTCCGGCGGGCTTCGACGGAGACGTCGCCGATCTGTCCGAAGTGGAGCGTTCGATGCTGATGGTCTTCTCGCGAGTTCTGGACGCGAAGACGATGGAGGCGATGCGGGAGCTGCACGCGGCACCCCGTCCTCCGGCGCAGGCGGAGTTCGACACGCTACCGGCCGACGCCGACGACGCCACGAGACAGCGGCTGGCCGAGGCACTCGCGCCGGTCGCGCGAGACCAGCTCGAGGCACAACCGTCCTTGACGGACGCGAGGACACGGGTGGCCCTGACCGATCGGGCCGTCCTCAGTGGACTGGTGGAGCTGTACAACCCGGCGCAGCTGGACGTCCTGCGGCGGCTGAATGCACTGATCGAGCCTCTGGAACCGAAAGAAGAGAAAGGACCATGAAGAACCTCAAACGACGGTGGCAGCTCGGCAAGGTCAGGCCCGGCGACGGGAGCCCGCTCCCGGAATACCGGCTCTGGCAGCTTTTCTCCCGTTCAGTGCTCTTCCTCGATCTCGTGACGCCGTCCGGGGAAACCCACGTGTACGCGGTCGATGTCCGGCACATGGCCGACGCGAAAAGCAAGAAGGAGCACGAGAACGCGGTCGGGAAGAGCCCCGCCGCGCTGTACCGGGACGGCGTCCAGATCCATCGGTCCAACCTGCCGACGTCGTTCCCGGTGCCCGGCGGTGTCATCGAGGTCGCGACCAGCGCGTTCGGAATGAAGCGCATCCACTTCGTCACCGAGGACGGCACCGAACGCGCACTGCGCCCGCACGATCGTTCGCAGGAAGGACTGCGGGCGCGATTCGGGCGGCGGTTCCCGCGTACGAGCGCCGTTGTCGGCGCGGTGACCCTCCTCGTCCTCCTGACGGCGCTCGTCATCAGCCTCATGCACGGCATCGAGGCGGTCACCCGGGTCCCGGCCATCGCCGAGCACGTCGGCCGGTTCGTCTCGCCGGTCGATCTGCCCACGTGGGGGAACGTCGTCTTGACCGTCGCCGGGGCGCTTTCCGCCGTCGAACGTGCCACGAGACTCCGGTTCAACCGGCTACTCGACACCGTCGCTTCCTGATCGGCGTCGAGTCGCGCTCGGGTAACGCATTTAGGCGACTAATTGCGGGAGGTGGGGTGCCTGGCGGCGTCTCGTGCGCCCCGCCCGGGACGCTCATCGTCTCGAACGTGGCGCTCGGGACCCTTGCCCCGCAGCCGCTGTGACTTTGGTGTGTCTGGGGCGAACGTGGCAGTCCTGAAGGTAATGAAGGCCTCCTTCACTACCTTCAGGGTAGGGAAGGAGGCCTTCACGGACTTCAGGCGGAACGTGACGCTTTCGACCCGTCGCCTCGCTGATCGCCGCCGAGCGTAGCTCCTGATCGGACTCGCGACTCTCACAGGTAGTAGCGAGTCACCGATTCCGCGACACAGGCCGGTTTCGGCGCTCCTTCGAGCTCGAAGGTGAAGGCACGCACCATCTGCACGCCGTCCCGCGGCACGGCCGTCACCTCCAGCACGGACGCGCGCAGCCGCACCCGGCCGCCGACCGGGACCGGCGCGGGGAACCGGACCTTGTTGAGCCCGTAGTTCAACGCCATGCCGACGCCGGTGACGCGCAGCAGTTCGGCGAGCATCGGGATGCCCCAGCTCAGCGTCATGTAGCCGTGGGCGATCGTCCTGCCGAACGGCCCCGCCGCGGCGCGCACCGGATCGGTGTGGATCCATTGGTGGTCGCCGGAAACCTCGGCGAAGGTGTCGATGAGGTCCTGCGTCACCGTTCGCCACTCCGAAGTGCCGAGGTCGCGTCCTGCCAGTGCTCGGATCTCTTCGATGCCGTTCGCGGTGATCATCGGGTCACCGCCGCGGTGGCGGGCGCCGGCTCTTCGGCGCGCTCGTCGTAGTTGGGCCGCTTCAGCAGAGCCAGCATGCAGCCCAGCGTCAGCAGGACCTGGAAGACCGCGAACACGATCACGGCGGTGATCGAGCCGGTGAGGTTGAGCAGGAACTGGCCCACGATCGGTGTCGTGCCACCGAGCAGCGTGCCGCACAGCTGGTAGCACAGCGAGATCCCGGTGTAGCGCACATGCGCGGGGAACCGGCTGGCGAGCATGCCCGCGAGCGCGGCGTAGTAGAGGCAGTGCGGGACGGTGGCGATCACGACGCCGACCATCGCCGAGGCGTAGTCCCCGGTGCTGATCAGCAGGAACATCAGCGGCATCAGCACCAGTTCGGGCAGCAGCATCACCGACACCGCGCGACGCCAGCTGGTCATCTTCGTGACGATCACCGCGCCCCACGGCTGCACGAGGATCTGGGTGATGTTGGCGACCAGGATGATCGTGAGGAAGGAGCTGCGGCTGAAGCCGATGTCCGACGTCGCCCACGAAAGCGCGAAGGTGGACTTGAAGTAGGTGGCGGACAGGCCGATGGTGCAGGCGCCGATGCCGAGCACGATCAGCATCGGGTGGTTGCGGAGCACCTCGGTGAGCGGCAGCTTGGCGACCTTCTTGGCCTCGATCAGACCCGCCATGGCCGGGGATTCGGTGACCTTCAGGCGGATGAACAGCCCGACCACGACCAGCAGCGCGGAGGCGAGGAACGGGATCCGCCAGCCCCAGCTGACGAACGCCGCGTCCGGCAGCTGGCTGATGGCGAGGAAGCTGACCGTGCTCAGCGTGTTGCCCACCGGCGAACCCTGTTGCGCGAAGGCGCCGTAGAGGATCGATTTCCCCTTGGGTGCGTGTTCGGAGGCGATGAGCACGGAACCGCCCCATTCGCCGCCGAGCCCGATGCCCTGGATCATCCGGATCACCACGAGCAGGATCGGCGCGGCGATCCCGATCGTCGCGTAACCGGGGAGCACACCGATCAGGGTGGTCGAGATGCCCATCAGCAGCAGCGTGATGACCAGCGTCTTCTTGCGGCCGAGGCGGTCGCCGATGTGGCCGAAGATGATGCCGCCGAGCGGCCTGGCGAGGAAGCCGACCCAGAAGGTCGCGAACGCGACCAGGGTGCCGATCGCTCCGTCGAGTTCGGGGAAGAAGACCTTGTCGAACACCAGCGCGGACGCGGTTCCGTAGATGTAGAAGTCGAACCACTCGATGGTCGAGCCGATGAACGCCCCGATTCCCGCGCGTTTCGCGGTCGCATTCGCCGCACTCATGCCTGCTCCTTGGATCGCCGTTGTTCCCGGGCACGGCGACCCCCGGCGCCAACGTCCCTGTTCTGGCCGGAACCCTGCCAGCCGCCACCGAGACACGTCCAATACTGAATAGGCCAGTCAGTAAGTGCTTCTCCGTATCAATCGCCGCTGGGTGCCGGCGTGGGCAGTGCCTCCTGGGCGACCGCGAGCACCGTCCGCAGCGCGGCGGACGGGTTGTCCGCGCGCCAGGCCAGCGCCGCCTGCAGGCGCATGCCTTTCCCGGCGAGACGCCGGTAGACCAGCCCGGTCTGCTGGATGTGCTGGCAGGACGTGAGGGTCAGCGTCACGCCGACACCGGCCGCGACCAGCGCCAGGATCGTGTACGAATCCGGCGCCTCCTGGACCACCTTCGGGGTGAAACCGCCCTCGGTGCAGGCCCTGACGGTGGCCTCGCGGACCGTCGAGCCCGCGTTCGCGGGGAAGCTGACGAACAGCTCGGCGGCCAGTTCCTCGATGGGGATGCGGTCGTAGCCTGCCAGCCGGTGGTCCGACGGAAGCGCGCAGATCAGCTCCTCCTCGTCGATCACCCTGGCCCGTACCCCCGGCTGGGTGACCGGCAGCCGTACGAAACCGAGGTCCAGCGAGCCGTCCGCGACGCGGTCGAGCGCGACGTTGGCGTAGGTCTGCCCGCGCATCACCAGTTCGAGCCCGGGGTGCGCGGCCCGCACCGCCCTGGTCAGCAGCGGCAGCGATTCGTGACTCGACGCTCCGGCGAAACCGACGGTGACCCGGCCGAACTCGCCCCGGCCCGCCGCCTTCGCGGCACGGGTGGCGAGGTCGATGTCGTCGAGAACGGTGCGCACCGGCGAGAGGAAAGCCTCACCCGCGCTGGTGAGGCGCACCGATCGGGTGTTGCGTTCGAACAGGGCGACCCCGAGTTCGCGTTCGAGCTGGCGGATCTGCTGGCTGAGCGGCGGCTGGGCCATCTGCAGGCGCTTCGCGGCGCGGCCGAAGTGCAGTTCCTCGGCCACCGCCAGGAAGGCGTTCAGATGACGGAACTCCATGTCGCACCTCGATTATTCAGTACCCGATATCAATCTGACCTTAATTCGGTATTGGACTCTGCACAATGCTGCCTGGCACGGTGAACCCGTGACCGACAAGACCACCACGATGGCCGAGGCCATCGCCGCCTTCGTCCACGACGGCGACACCGTCGCGCTCGAAGGGTTCACGCATCTGATCCCGACCGCGGCCGGGCACGAGATCATCCGGCAGGGCCGCCGCGACCTCACCGTGGTCCGGATGACCGCGGACATCGTCGTGGACCAGATGCTCGCGGGCGGCTGCGTGCGCAAGCTGGTGTCGTCGTTCGTCGGCAACTCCTCGGCGGGCTCCCTCGGGGAACTGCGGCGGCGGATCGAGCGCGCCGACCCCGAGCCGCTGGAGTTCGAGGAGTACAGCCACTACGGGATGATCGGCCGCTATCTGGCCGGCGCGCAGCGGCTGCCCTTCTACCCGGTGCGCTCGTTCGCGGGCAGCGATCTGCCATCGGTCAACCCCGGCCTCCGCAAGGTGCGCTCGCCCTACGACGACGGGGAGCAGGTCTACGTGGTGCCGCCGGTCAACCCGGACGTGACGATCGTCCACGCCCAGCGGGCGGATCGCTCGGGCAACACCCAGATCTGGGGCCTGACCGGGATCCAGGCCGAAGCCGTGTACGCGGCGAAGAAGGCCGTGGTGGTGGTCGAGGAGATCGTGGACGACGACGTCATCCGCCGTGATCCCAACCGCACGCTCATTCCCTCGCACGCGGTCGACGCCGTGGTCGCCTGCCCGCGTGGCGCGCATCCGTCGTTCGCACAGGGCTATTACGACCGCGACAACGCGTTCTACCGCGGCTGGTCGGCGATCAGCGCGGATCCGGTGCGTCTGCGAGAGTGGCTGGCGGAGTGGGTGCTCGGCACCCGGGATCACACCGAGTACGTGGCGAAACTGGGGGAGAGCCACTGGGCGGGCCTCGCCGTCGACGACGCGCTGAGCCTGCCGGTGAACTACGGCAAGCGACGGGAGAACGCACGATGACGTCCACAAAGGACACCGGCACGACGACGTCGTCCGAGCTGCTCTCGGTGGTCGCTTCCCGGGAACTGGCCGGGAAACGCACCGTGTTCGCCGGGATCGGCCTGCCGACTCTGGCCGCGTCGCTGGCCCATCTCACGGTCGCGCCGGACCTGGAGATCGTCTACGAGTCCGGGGTCTGCGGGGCGCATCCTTCGCATCTCCCGGAGACCATCGCCGATGCCGTGCTGATCACCGGCGCCGAGGCGGTGCTGTCGATGCCCGCGCTCTTCGGGAACGTGTTGCAGGGCGGGCACATCGACGTCGGGTTCCTCGGTGCCGCGCAGATCGACCGGTGGGGGAACCTGAACTCGTCGGTGATCGGCGACTGGGCCGAACCCGCGGTGCGGCTGCCCGGCCCGGGCGGCGCGATGGAGGTGATGGCGAACTCCGGCGAGGTCTTCGTCGTGATGCGCCGCCACGACCCCTGGTCCTTTGTGGACAAGCTGGACTTCTGCACCTCGCCCGGCCCGGACCGGGCCCTGGCGGACGGCATCCGGCCGCTCGGCGCCGGGGTCACCAGGGTGATCACCGAGCTCGGTATCCTCGCGCGGCCGGGGGCGGGCGAACCGTTGCGGCTGGTCGCCGTCCATCCCGGCGTGACGGTGGGCCAGGTGCGCGCGGCCACCGGCTGGCCGCTGGAGGTCGCGGACGACCTGGCCACCATCGAACCGCCCGCGGCCGCCGAACTCCGGCGGCTGCGTGAAGAAGTCGACCCGGGTCGCGTCTACCTGCGCTGAGGAGTGAACATGCGGATCAGGGTCATCGGAACCGGCGTGATGGGCCGGGGTATCGCGCAGTGGGCGGCGACCGCCGGGCACACCGTCGAACTCGCCGACGCCCGGCGCGAGGCGGTCGGCGAGGCGATCGACTTCATCGGGCGGCTGCTCGACCGTGCGGTCGTCAAGGGGCGCATGACGGAACCGGAAGCGGGCGAGGTCCGCGCCAGGCTCGTGCCGTTGGACGCGGTTTCGGCGCCGGGCGACGACGTGGACCTGGTGATCGAGGCCGTCCGCGAGGACCTGGACACCAAGGCGGAGTTGTTCGCCGCCCTGGAAGCGATACTGCCGTCCTCGACGATTTTCGCGACGAACACGTCTTCGCTGCCGGTCACCCGGATCGCCGCGACACTGGCCGATCCGTCGCGGCTGGCCGGGCTGCACTTCTTCAACCCGGTGCCGTTGATGAAGATCGTCGAGGTGGTCCCGGGTGCGGCCACTCGTTCCGACATCCCCGGCACGCTGGCCGAGCTGGTGCGCGCGTCCGGCCACCGCGCGGTGACGGTCGCCGACACCCCCGGCTTCCTGGTCAACCACGCCGGGCGCGGGCTGGTCACCGAGGCGTTCGCGCTGCTGGAGGACTCGGCCGCCGAACCGGTGGTGATCGACCGGATCGCCCGCGACGTGCTCGGGCTGCGGATGGGCCCGTTCGAGCTGATGGACCTGACCGGTCTCGACGTGACGGCCGCCGTCATCGACTCGATCTGGACCGGATTCCGGCATTCCGACCGGCTGCGGCCCTCGTTCCTCACCCCGAACCGGGTGGCCGCCGGGCTGTTCGGCCGCAAGAGCGGGCGCGGGTTCTACGACCACCGCCCCGGAGCCGAGGTCACCCCGGAAGAACCCGTCATCGCCGCCGAGTGTCCTTTGTGGATCGCCGGATCGGGACCGGACGCCGACGCCCTGCGCGCGGCATTGCCGACGGCGTCGGACGAGCCGACCTCCGGGGCCGTCGTGCTGGTCCCGACCTGGGGCACCACGGTTTCGGCGGCGATCGCCGCGCACGGGTTGCCCGCGTCCCGCACCTTCGGCGTCGATCCGCTGTCGCTCTCCACTCGCCGCCGGGTGCTGGCGGTGACCCCGGCGTCGGACCCGGACGCGGTCCGCGCCGCCATCGGCGCCTTGGGCGCCTTGGGCGCGGAAGCGGTGTCGGTAGTGCGGGACACCGCTGGTTCGGTCGCCCAGCGGCTGCTCGCGTCGATCGTCTCGGTCGCCGCGTCGATCGCGGAACGTTCGCTGGCCACACCGGAGGACATCGACCTGGCCGTCACGGCCGCGCTCGGCTACCCGGCCGGACCGCTCGCCTGGGGCGACCACATCGGAGCCGTCCGCCTGCTCGAACTCCAGGACCGGCTGCACGAGAGCACCGGGGACCCGCGGTACCGGCCGACGCGCTGGCTGCGGGAACGCGCCGAACTCGGCCTGCCCCTGACCGCGCCCGCCTACCCACTGGAGAAGGAAACACCGTGATCTCACCGGATTTCGGCCTGACCGAGACACAACGCGACATCCGCGCGATGGCCGCGCGGTTCGTCGACGAGGAGATCGTCCCGCACGCGGCGGAGTGGGACCGCGCCGAACAGGTCGATCGCGGCATCGTGAAACGCTTGGGGGAGTTGGGTTTCCTCGGTTTGATGGTGCCCGAGACCTACGGCGGGGTGGACGCGGACATGCTGTCCTACGTCCTGGTGACCGAGGAACTGGGGCGCGGCGACTCCGCGGTGCGCGGGATCGTTTCGGTGTCGCTCGGCCTGGTCACCAAGACCATCGTGACGCACGGGACGGACGAGCAGCGGGCGCGGTGGCTGCCCCGCCTCGTCAGCGGCGACGCCCTCGGCTGTTTCGCCCTCACCGAGCCGGGCACCGGCTCCGACGCGGCGTCGGTCAGCACCCGCGCCACGCGTGACGGCGGCGACTGGGTCCTCGACGGCGGGAAGATGTTCATCACCAACGGGACCTGGGCGCAGGTGGCGTTGACCTTCGCCCGGACCAGCGAGCGCGGCCTCACCGCCTTCCTCGTGCCGACCGACTCGCCGGGCCTGACCGCGCGGGAGATCCACGGCAAACTCGGCCTGCGCGGCCAGGCGACCGCGGAGCTGACCTTCGACGGCGTTCGCGTGCCCGATTCGGCCCGGCTGGGCGAGGTGGACCGCGGTCTGGGCATCGCGCTGGGCGCGCTGTCCCGCGGCCGGGTCTCGGTCGCGGCGGGCGCCGTCGGGCTGGCGCAGGCCGCCGTCGACGCCGCCGTGCGGTACTCGACCGAGCGCACCCAGTTCGGCCGCCCGATCGCGTCGTTCCAGTTGGTGCAGGAACTGCTCGCCGAGTCCGCGGTGGACGTCCGGGCCGCCCGCCTGCTGACCCATCACGTCGCGCGGATCGCCGATTCCGGTGTCTCGCCGAAGGGTTACGCGACCGACGCGTCCATCGCGAAGTACCACGCGAGCGAGGCCGCGGTACGGGTCAGCAACAACTGCCTGCAGGTCTTCGGCGGCTACGGGTTCATCGACGAGTTCCCGGTCGGCAAGTACCTGCGCGACGCCCGCGTGCTGACCTTGTACGAAGGCACCAGCCAGGTGCAGAAGCTGCTGATCGGCCGCGACCTCACGGGCGTGAACGCGATGCTGTGAGCGCGAGTGGGTCGTGAGTGGTAAGTGCCGTTAGAACGACACTTACCACTCACGACCACCCCGACCCACGCGGTACCGGCGCCGGCCTGCTCACCTGCCCGCCCGCCTCCTGCTCCTTCGGGCTAGTCCTTTTGGCCGACCAAAGGCGAGGACGGAACCATTCCCGCGCTCGATGCGCGTTCACCGTCCGGTGAACAGGATGGGGATTCGCCAACAGATCGGAAGAGGGGTCTCGGATGAGGAAGACGTGGTCCATCGCGCTCGCGATCGCCATCCTGGCGGCCGCCGCCGCGGCGGCGGCGCCTGCTGGTGCGTCACCGGAGGCGTCGCCGGAGACAGTGAACTGGGGGCCGTGTCCGGCGGATGCGGCCGCGCCCGGCCTGGAATGTTCGACGATCAAGGTCCCGCTCGACTACGACGACCCGGGCGGCAAGCGGATTGACATCGCGATCTCCCGCCTGGCGAGCAAGAACCCGGGACAGCGTCGCGGCGTGCTGCTCACCAATCCGGGCGGCCCGTCGGCCGGGCTGAAGTTCCCCGCCGACCTGAGGACGGCGAAGATGCCACAGGCCGTGCTCGACAGCTACGACCTGATCGGGTTCGACCCGCGCGGGATGGGGCACAGCACCCCGGTGACCTGTGACCTGACGCCGGAGCAGAGCGCGGTGGGCAACGTCCCGCCATATGCGCGCGACGCCGCCGACGTGGCGAAGCGGGCGGAGCAGTCGAAGGCCATCGCCCGGCAGTGCGCCGCTTCGAAGTCGGCGTGGATGCTGCCGCACGTCAGCACGGCGAACACCGCGCGGGACATGGACAGCATCCGGGCCGCGCTGGGCGAGAAGAAGATCTCCTTCGCCGGCTACTCGTGGGGCACCCACCTCGGCGCCGTCTACACCACGCTGTACCCGCAGCGCAGCGACCGGATCATGCTCGACAGCAACGTGGGCCCGGACGGCTGGGACTACGCGAACGACCGGCTGTACGCCCAGGGCTTCGACGACCGGTTCCCGGACTTCGCCAAATTCGCCGCGGCCAACTCGGCCACCTACGGTTTGGGCAGCACCCCTGAGCAGGTCACCGCGAAGTACTTCGACCTCGCCGCGCGGCTGGACAAGGCGCCGGTCCGCGACGTCGACGGCCCGACGTTCCGGATGTTGACCTACGGCTTCCTCTTCAATGACTTGGGAATGCCGCTCGTGGGCAAGATCTGGCAGGCGCTCGACAAGGATCAGCCGCTCCCACCGATGGGTCCGGACGCTCCGCCCGGGATCGAAAACCTGGTCTCCGGCCGCTACTACATGATCTGCAACGACTCCCGATGGCCCGGATCGGTGGGCACCTACCAGCGCACCGTCGCGATCGACCGGCTCCGCCATCCGATGTTCGGCGCCGCCGGTGCCAACGTCCAGCCCTGCGCGTTCTGGTCCGCTCCGGCCGACCCGCCGGTGCGCGTCGGCGACCGGGGTCCGTCCAACGTGCTGATGCTGCAGAACCAGCGTGACCCGGCGACACCGCTGGCGGGTGCCGAGAAGCTGCGGCGCGCGTTCGGCGACCGGGCCCGGTTGGTCACCGTCGACGCGGGCGGGCACGGCGTCTATCCCTACGTCGGCAACAAGTGCGCCGACACGGCGGCGACCACCTTCCTGCTGACGGGCGAGCGCCCGAAGCACGACCTCGCGTGCGCGGCCGAACCACGATGAAACACCGGGGACGCCGGGTGTGCCGGATCATCCGGCACACCCGGCGCCCCTGTCATCGCTGAGGCATGATGATCACCGGACGAGCGAACAGGAAGGACGGCCGCGTGCTTCCGACCGCCACCCCGCCGCCCGGTCGCGGTCTGGTGATCGCCGAGGTCGTGGTGCTGGCCGGGCTGAACATCGAACAGCTGGTGCGGCGCCTGATCTTGGCCGGTCCGCCCCCGGCGGGCGAGATCCTCTACTTCACGGCCGGCCTGGCGCTGGGCGTGTTCGCGTTGCTGCGGCGCCGTTTCCCGGCGCGGACAGCGGCGTTGACGTCGTCGGGGATCGCGCTTTCACTGGCTTGCAGCGCGGTGGGTTTCCTGGTCGAACCGGCCGCGGCACCGAGCGGTGACGCCGAGGCGCTGGCGCTGGCGATCCTGGTCGGGTCCGCGTGTCACCGGCTGCCCCGTGGTCACGCCGCCGTGCTCGCGGTGCTCGGCGGGCTGACCATGGCCGCGGCCCCGGTCCTGCGTTTCGCCGATACGTTCACGACGCTGTCCATCGCGGTGGTGTGGGCTCTGCTGTGGGGATGCAGCGTGATCGTCGGGCTGATACTGCGGGACGGCGAAGCCCGCCGTGACGCGGCGCTGGCCGCGGCTCGCGACCGGGAGCGGCTCGCCCTCGCCCGGGAACTGCACGATCTGGTCGCGCACCACATCACCGGAGTCGTGGTCCGCACGCAGGCCGCCGGCGTCGTCCTCGCGGACGGGCCGGAACAGGAGCTGATCAAGGAGATCGAGCACGCGGGCGCGGAAGCCCTCGGTGCGGTGCGGCGGCTGGTCATGATGTTGCGCAGCCCCGAACTCGCGTCGCAGGTCACCGTGGGCGGCTTGGTGGAGACCATCGAAGCGGCGGTCGGCGACGACGAAAGTGTCACGCTGCGGCTGGCGGACGGGCTCGCCGAACTCGCGGTCGCGCCGGAAACGGTGTCCACCGTCCACCGCGTCGTCCTCGAATCGCTGAACAACGCGCGCAGGCACGCGCCCGACGCCCGCCACGTCACCGTGCTGGTCGAGCCGGTCGACGGCCGCCGGTGCCTCCGGGTCGAGGTCGGCAACGACGGGCTCCGGCCCGGCCGGGTGCGCCGGTCGCCGGGCGGCTACGGCCTGATCGGGATGGCCGAGCGGATCGCGGCGCTGGACGGCACGCTGACCGCCGGGGCACACGGTGAGCGAGGTTGGCGAGTCCTCGCCGAACTGCCTTTGCCGGGCGGCGTTTCGGCCGCCTCGGTACCGGAAGGAGGATCCGCGCGGTGACATTGCGAGTCCTGCTGGCCGACGACCAGGCCTTGGTACGCACGGGTTTCCGGCTGATCCTGGAGCGGGTGCCCGGGCTGGAAGTGGTCGGCGAGGCCGAGAACGGCGAGCAAGCGGTCCGGCTGGCTCAGCGGCTGCGCCCGGACGTCACGCTGATGGACATCCGCATGCCGCTGGTCGACGGTCTCGCCGCCACCCGGCGACTGGCCGGCCCCGACGTCGAAGACCCGTTGCGGGTCTTGGTCGTCACCACTTTCGACCTCGACGAACTGGTGCACGAGGCCTTGTGCGCCGGCGCCTGCGGTTTCCTCCTCAAGGACGCCGGTCCCGGTCTGCTGGTGGAGGCGGTGCACGCGGCCGCGAACGGGGAAGCGCTGGTCTCGCCGTCGATCACCACCCGGCTGCTGGCCCATTTCACCGCCACCTCGGCCCGGCGGCGCGCCCGCCGTGCCGATCCCGCGCTGACCCAGCGCGAACTCGACGTCGCCAAGGCCATCGCGCGGGGGCGGACGAACGCCGAGATCACCGACGAGCTGACGATCTCCCTGTCGACGGTGAAGACCCATCTCGCCTCGATCCAGCGCAAGATCGCGGCCCGCAACCGCACCGAAATCGCCGTGTGGGCTTGGGAATCCGGGCTCGTGCGCTGATGCGAGAGCCTGGTGGGTCGTTAGTGGCGATTCGGGTCTGTTTGAGGGGGCAGGGCAATTGTCTTGACGGACTGGTGTTCGGGAGACGCGAGTGCGGCGAAGGGGACTTTCCGCTCATCACATAGGCGGAAAGTCCCCTTCGCCACGGGTCCTGCGGGCGGCTGAGGTTCGCCGGTGTTGTGAAAGCCACTTTCACAACGCTCAACGTTGCGAAAGTGGCTTTCACAACACTCCGAAACCGGCAGATGGGGCAGCCAGGGCCACGCCACCTTTGCCTTACCCCTCAATAACCCCATTCGCCACTCGCGACCACCGCGCCGACGCTCGCTTGCCTTCGCCGGTGTCCCGAACGTGGCGTTCGGGACGCTTCCCAGTCCCCGGTCACCCCTGCGGGCCGCAAGACCCGATGCGAAGGGGACTTTCCGCTCGTGCGATGAGGGGAAAGTCCCCTTCACCTCGCTCGTCACCACCGGTCGGCGTGTGAGCGACCACCGGTACCGACATCTCAGCCGCCCACGAGTGAATACCGCTACGGTCGCCGCATGAGCGAAAACGCGAAGGTCGACCCGGCCAGGATCGGGAACGTGCTGCACCCGGTGGCGGACGTCGACGCCGCCGTGCGGTTCTACTCCACCGCTCTCGGGCTGGAGACGAAATTCGTGGACGGCGACCGCTACGCCGCCCTGGACGCGGGCGGCACCACGCTGGCTCTCGCCGGTCCCGCGGAGGACGTCACCGGCGGCGTCCCCGCGGCGTCTTTCAAGGTCCCCGACGTGGCCGCGGCGGTGGCCGCGATCGTCGAGCGCGGTGGATCCGTGGTCCGGCAGCCGGAGCGTGGCCCGCACGAGGTCCGGGCCGTGGCGCGCGATCCCTGGGGAAACACCGTCGTGCTCTACGGACCGCGGTGACCGCGAGCTGATCAGGACGAGGCTTCGGTCAGGGTACGGAGTTCGACGTCGGAGAGTCGCAGATCGAACAGGGCGAGCAAGGCCGGCAACTGCTCGACCGTACGGGCCGAGGCGATCGGCGCGGTGACCGTGGGCTGCTGAGCCAGCCAGGCCACCGCGACGGTCGCCATCTCCACGCCCCGGGCCGTCGCGACCTCTTCCAAGGTGGCGAGGACCTTCACGCCGCGTTCGGTGTCGGCGTACCCGCCGGCGAGGCCGGGCAGATTGCGGATGTTCTCGACGGTCTGCCCCGGCCGGTACTTGCCGGTCAGGAAACCGGAAGCGAGCGCGAAGTACGGGACGCAGGCCAGCCCTTCACGTCGCACGATGTCCCGCCGCTCGCCCTCGTAGGTGTCGCGCGAGACGAGGTTGTACTGCGGCTGTAGCGCGACGTAGCGGGCGAGGCCCTCCCGGGCGGAGAAGGCCAGCGAGGCGGAAAGGCGCTCCGGGCTGATGTTGGACGTCGCGATCGCGCGGACCTTGCCCGCCTTCACGAGGTCGTCGAGCGCGGTGACGATGTCCTCGACCGGGACGGACTCGTCGTCGAAGTGGGTGTAGTAGAGGTCGATGCGGTCGGTGCCGAGCCGTCGCAAGGACTCCTCGGCGGCGGCCTTGATGTTCGCCGGCGCGAGGCCCTTGAACCCGGGGTGGTCGCCGACCTTCGTGGCCACGACGACCTCGTCGCGGTTGCGGCGGGCGGCGAGCCACTTGCCGATGATGGTCTCGGACTGGCCCGGCTCGTTGCCGGGGAAGTGGTACATGTACGAGTCGGCGGTGTCCACGAAGTTGCCGCCCGCACGGTGGTAGGTGTCGAGCACCGCGAAGGACGCCGCTTCGTCGGCGGTCCAGCCGAACACGTTCCCGCCCAGGCACAGCGGGGACACGAGGAGATCGGACGAGGCGAGCGGGCGGAGGGTGACCATGATCGATTCAAGTACGCGCGGCCTGCCCGTGATTCCCCGATCGACCCGGAATTGCCCGTTCGTCGCGGCGAGGTTGCCCGAAAAGTCTCGGTCAGGAGGCCGGTCGGCTCCGCTGACCGCTGAGGGGCAGCCGCAACCGCAGGCGGAATCCGCCGTCGGGGAGCGCGTCGGTGACGACGGTGCCGCCCAGCAACGCCGCGCGTTCCTGAAGCCCGAGCAGGCCATGACGCGCGCTGGGCAACGTGAGGTTCGGCCGGGTCGCGGGGGTATTGCCGACGGTCACCGTGAGATCGGTGCCGTCGTGCGCGATGTCCACGGTCGCGGTGCTGCCCGGCGCGTGTTTGCGCACATTGGTCAGTGCTTCCTGGATGGTCCGGTAGATCGTGCGCTGGACGGCCGTGTCGATGCCGTCCGGCGCCGTCCCGGTCCGCCGCGTCTCGATACCGCTCCCGGCGATCAGGCGGTCGAGGTCGGACAGCGTCGGCTGCGGCATCAGCTCGGTGGTGGAACTGCCGGAGGCCCGCAGCAGGTTCACCATGTGGCGCAACTCGTCGAGGGTGTCGACCGACAGCTTCCGGACGTTCTCGGCGGCGGTTTTCGCGTTCGGGTCCGTGGTCGACACGCTGAGCGCGCCCGCCTGGACGGCGATCAGGCTGACCTGGTGCGAAACGACGTCGTGCATTTCGCGGGCCAGCTGGGTGCGTTCCTTGGCGAGGACGGCCTGGGCGTCGAGGATCCGTTCGTGCGCACGGGCCTGCCGGATGTCGTCCAGCCGCAGGGTGAGTTCGCGCTGGGTGTGCACCAGCCTGCCGAGGAAGATCGGCGCGGCCGGGGTGATGACCGCGTAGATGACGGTGAGCATGTCGGTTTCCTCGAACCGCAGATCGAGGCCGGGGAACACGTAACCGGCGGTGGCCAGCACACCGCAGCCGACGAGCAGATACCGGTTCGAACGCAGCAATGCCACCGAATAGAGGGCGATGAGCGTCGCGATGACCGAACCCGAGATCGCGAGGGCGGGCAGGGTGACGGCGAAGACGAAGACCGGCCACCGGCGGCGGAGCGGCAGGATGGCGAGGGCCACCAGCGCGGCGCCGAACGCCAGTGGTTCGGCCCGGCCCAGTCCCGCGTCGATCGCGGCGACGGCGATCAGGCACGCGTCGACGAGCAGCAGGCGCACCACCCGGTTCACGAGCGGCCGTCGCCGTTGCTCAGCAAGCCCGCCTGTTGCGCCACCAAGGCGGCCTGGACGCGGGTCGGCACCTGGAGTTTCGTGAGGATGGCCGACACGTGGTCCTTGACCGTGCCGACACTCAGGTGGATCCGCGCGGCGATGTCCGCGTTGGACAACCCGTCCGTGATGAGCACGAGCACCGCGCGTTCGCGCTCCGACAGCCGTCCGACCTGGGTGGCCGCGGGGGAGCCCGCCCCCGATTCGAGATAGCCGCCGACGACGGTGCGCGTGACCTTGGGGGAGAGCACCACCCCACCGGCGGCCAGCGTCCGGACGAAATGCGCGAGCAGAGCGGGCGCGGTGTCCTTGAGCAGGAACCCGGCCGCGCCCGAACGCAACGCGGTCGCGATGTACTCGTCGGAATCGAAGGTCGTCAGCATCGCGATGGCCGGTGTCTTCCGCAGGCCACACAGCTGCCGCAGGATGGTGAGCCCGTCGACGTCGGGCATCCGGATGTCGAGCAGCACGACGTCGGGGCCGTGCAGGCTGATCTCCTTGACCGCCTCGGCACCGGTCACGGTCGCCACGACCTCGATGTCGCCCGCGGCCTCCAGGATGAGGCGGAACCCCGAGCGCACCAGCTCCTCGTCGTCGACGACGACCACTCGAATCATGCACCCAGTCTCGTCGCATCCGGCGAACGGGCACCACCCGAGCCGGGAAGGCCCGTGCCCGCCGATCGGCTGGGCGGTGGCAGCCGGTCGGCGGGTTGTTCGGGCCGGGTCGCCGGTGCGGCGGGTCGCTGCCTGCCCGGAGCATGGAAACCGACGAAAAGGACCACGGCCGCGCTCGGAAGACACAGGAGTGAAACAGTGCCTGGAACGGATCCGGAGATCACCCCTTCGCCGGGTGGGGTGAACAGACGTCGAGTGCTTCTCGGCGCGCTTCCCCTTGCCGCATTGCTGACCGTCGGTTGTGGACGGCAGGCCCTCGGGGACGTGGGTGGTCGCAAGCCGCTCGCGTTGGTGTACAACGGTCCGCAGGGCTGCGCGGACTGCGCGCCGTCGGTGGCCACGCTGCTGCGCAAGGCGCCGCGACCGTTCGAGGTCAAGTACGTCGGCCCGGGCACCGGGGTCCCGCTCACCGCCGCCACGCTGGCCGAGGCGCGGCTGTACGTCCAGCCGGGCGGTGGTGACGATCTGGAGCGAACCTGGCGGGACCTGCGCGGCTCGGCCCAGGTGATGCGCGACTGGATCCGGGCAGGTGGCAGCTACCTCGGCCTGTGCTTCGGCGGCTATCTGGCGGGCCGCGACCCGGGCTTCGACCTGCTGCCCGGCGACAGCTACGGATACGCCGGTTCTCCCGGTTCCGGCGTCCCCGACGAACGCGACACCGTGCTGGAGGTGACCTGGAAGGGCGAGTCCCGGCATATGTACTTCCAGGACGGACCTGCTTTCCGCCTGGACGACGGAGCCGACGCGACCGTCCTGGCGACTTACGACAACGGAGCCGCCGCGGTCGTCGTCGCTCCGTACGGGAAGGGCCGGATCGGGGTCAGCGGACCGCATCCGGAGGCCGACGAGACCTGGTACGAGGACGCGGGCCTGACCAACCCCGACGGCGTCCGCTTCGATCTCGCCCACGAACTGATCGACACGACCGTCGGGCGGCCGTGAAAGTGCGGGTGCGTGTCTGCGCCTTGGATCCGCTCACGGTGGCCGGGATGGTCAGCTGCTTCGGATCCCGCACGGGCATGAAGGTCGTCGACGGCTCGCCGCGCGAGGATGCCGACGTCGTCGTGGCCGCGTTCGAAAGCCTGACCGCCGAAGCGATCGCGGCACTGCGCCGCTGCGCCGGGACAGGGAAACCGATCGTGCTGATGCTCGACCGGATCAGGGAAAGCGAACTGCCGGTCGTGGTGGAATGCCGGGTGGTCAGGCTGTTGCCGCGGGCGGCGGTGGCGGGCGAAGAGCTGCCGGACATCGTCCGTGCCGCCGCGGCCGGGGTGACTCCGTTCGGCACGCTGTTCCAGCAGGCCGAGCGGTTCCGCGGTGGTTTCCTCAGGATTCCCGAGCCCGCCGCGACCGGCCTTTCCCCGCGGGAGACCGAGGTGCTGCGGCTGATGGCCGAAGGGTTGGACACGAACGCGATCGCGGCCGAACTGTCCTATTCGGAACGGACCGTGAAGAACATCATCTACGCCATGACCTCCCGGTTGAAGCTGCGGAACCGGTCGCACGCGGTGGCGTACGCCTTGCGGACCGGGGCGATCTGAGCCGTCACGCTCGCCGGAGCAGGCTGTCGTTCATGGCGGAGAAGGCTCGCCGCACGTGACCCGGCAGTTCGCCGGGGGCGCAGTCGGGCAGCCACTCGTCCAGGGCGCACCGCCAGGTGGCCACGCAGAATTCGACGAGCATGCGCAGTTCGAGATCGTCCGCGTCACCGAGCCGGTGCGCGACCTCCGCCTGGATCTCCGCGCAGTGCCTGAGCGAATGGCCGTTCAACGAGGCCGACTGATCGATCAACCTGAGTGTCGCGGGAAAACGCTCATACCAGCCGTCGTCCATGCGGGCCAGCGTGGTCAGGAGTGCGTCGCGGAAGACGTCCACCAGCGCCCCGGATTTCTCCGTTTCGTCCAGGGTGACGAGGAAATCGCTCCAGAGTCGTTTGACGGCGGTGAGGGCGACGTCCTCCTTCGAGCGGTAGTTGCGGAAGAAGGTCCGCCTCGACACCTCCACCTCGTCCAGCAGCGCGTCGAGCGGCGTGGCGTCGAAACCGTGCTCGCCGAACAGGGAGATCGCCGTTTCCGCCAGGGCTTGGCGAGTGCGCAGCTTCTTGCGCTCACGCAGTGTCGCGGGCTCCCCGGTGGTCGTCATGGAGCCGAGTCTAACCGACCCCGCCCCGGGCGAGCATATGCTTCAATGGAGCAAACGCCACACTGTGGCACATTGAGCAGAGGAGACCAGATCGTGCGCGCACTCGTCGTCGACCACACCGCGAAGGCTCATCTCTCCCAGGCCGACGTGGCCGATCCGGTACCCGCGCCCGACGAGGCGCTCGTCCGGGTGGAAGCGGTTTCGCTCAACTACGGCGAGGTCAAGGGCGCGACCGACCCGGCGACCCCGGACGGCGCCTTGATCGGCTGGGACGCGGCGGGCGTGGTGGTCGAGGCCGCCGTCGACGGTTCGGGCCCCGCGGCCGGGACGTCGGTGGTCACCCTCGGCGAGACCGCGGGCTGGGCCGAGCTGCGGGCGGTTCCGGCCACCCGGCTCGGCGCCGTGCCGGACGGCGCCGATCTCGGCGCGGTGAGCACGATCCCAGTCGCCGGCCTGACCGCGTTGCAGGTGTTGCGGGGCATGGGGCCGCTCCTCGGCCGCCGGGTGATGATCACCGGCGCTTCCGGCGGAGTCGGCCGCTACGCGATCCAGCTCGCCGCCCGCGCGGGTGCCGAAGTCGTGGCGATCAGCGGGAATCCCGCGCTGGAGGACAGCCTCCGGGCGCTGGGCGCGCACGAGGTGCACGCCGACCCGGCGCACGTGGAACGGCCGGTGTCCGGGGTGCTGGAGAACGTCGGAGGGCAACAGCTCGTCGACGCGTTCGCCGCTGTCCAGGCCGGTGGCACGGTGGTGAGTGTCGGCCGGTCGTCCGGAGCGGACTCGATCTTCCCCGCGGCGGCGCTGACACCGACCGACGGACGGCACGACCGGTCGATCCGCACCTACTTCTTGCTCGCCGACGCGGGCGAAGACTTCTCCGCGGACCTGACCTGGCTCGCCGCCGAGATCGCCGCCGGCCGCATCGACCCCGGCATCAGCAGGCGAGCGGCATGGACTTCCCACGAGGAGGCGGCCCTGGCCCTGCTCGAGCGGCGACTGCACGGCAAGGCGGTGCTGGACATCGCCTGAACGCCGGCTCGTGAATGAACCGGACCTCGCGTTCGGAATAGCCGGTGAAAAGGCCGTGGATGTTTTCGGCGCGGAACGAGACGCCGGTCCGGCCTGCCATTTTCCGTTCGCGGCGCGATGAAATGGAACATTCCCGCCTTTGCCGGTCGTTGCCCGCAGCGTTGTCGCGGGCCAGAATCGGTCGACTCATCGGCTGACCCAGGAGGCGACGAAATGAGCGGCACCGAACCGCGGACGGCGGACGGGAAGCGAAAAGAGGTCCGCCCGTGCTGACGCGGGTCGCCGAGGGCGTGCTCATCCACGAGAGCGAGTTCGTGCGGAGCAACACCGTCGTGGTGCGGGGCGGGGCCGGGGTACTGCTCGTCGATCCCGGAATCCAGGACCACGAAATGGTCTGCCTCGCGCACGATCTGTCGAGTGCGGGCCAGAGCGTGGTGGCGGGCTTCTCGACCCATCCGGATTGGGATCACCTGCTCTGGCACGCCCGGCTCGGCGCGGTTCCCCGCTACGGCACCGCCCGCTGCGCGGCCGCCGTCGAGGAGCAACTGTCCGGCCCGGACGCGAAGGCCCTCATCACCGAGCACCTGGAGCCGACAGGCATCGCCGAGAAGGTCTCGTTGGATCTGTATGGCCTCATCTCCGCCTTGCCCGCCGGGACGGAGTGGTTCCCTTGGGACGGTCCTCGGGTCCGGCTCGTCGAGCATCGAGCGCACGCACCGGGCCACGCGGCGCTGGTCATCGAAGAGCGCGGGGTGCTCGTCGCCGGCGACATGCTCTCCGACGTCCTGGTCCCGATGCTCGACTTCGACGGCGACGCCGACCCGATCGAGGACTATCTGGCGGCGCTGCGGCTGCTGGAGGACGTGGCGGGCGACGTCGATGTCGTCGTCCCCGGCCACGGGTCGGCCGGGGGAGCCGGTCAGGTTCGCGAACGGATCGAGCGGGATCGGGCGTACGTGCTCGCCTTGCGCGAGGGCGAGGCTCCCGACGACCCGCGGATCGGCCCGTCGGCCAAGCCCGGCTGGGAATGGGTGAGCGACGTGCACGACGGCCAGGTGCGGCGCCTTCTGTCGTGACGCACCGCCGCGGGGTGCGGCTCAGCGGCGACCGGCGGCCAGGATGACGAGGAACTGGCCGCCACCCGGCTCGACGGCCGCGGTCACCGGCAGCCCCGGTACCAGCCGGGAGAACCGGTCCACCAGCCAGTCCGCCGCCTCCTTGGCGTCCTGCTCGGTCGGGCAGCGGGCGACCATCTCGCGGCCTCCCTTGCGTTCCAGCCGTCCGGCGACGGTGATCAGCGGCGCGGGTTCGACCACGTGCAGACGGTCGGGCCAGGCGATGACCACCTTGACCGCGCCCTTGCGGGTGTTGCACCCGCGATGCGCGAGCCGTTCGGCGATCTTGGCCTTCCGGTCGGCGGTCCGGCTGTCGACACTGGGGCCCCGCGGGTCGTTCACCGACATGCCGGGGTCGACCGGTTCGTCGCACACCCAGCACCGCCAGCCGTCGCGCTCGGCCACGTCATCAAGAAGACTCACCCGAGCAAACTAGCCCGCCCGGCCGCAGCCTCGGACACCGCACCTCACGGTCCGGACCGTCGCGAGCGCGTTCGCTCGTTTCGCGAATCGGCGAAGAACGGCGACCGTCGGTCTGCTTTGCCCGCCGAAATATCTTTCCTTAATCTTGCCACCGATCCCGGGCTGGAAGATCGGTACGAATGGTCCGATGGATTCCTCTCATTCCGGTACTCGGAGTCCGGAATATTCCTCGCATTCTGCGAATCGCGCAATGAAACGCCGAAGCTGGTCTACGCTGCCGATGATTTCCGGAATCTCTTGCGGTGCCTGACAAAAGTACGGAGGTAGGCAGGTGTTCGGTCGAAACAGCCATTCAGATCATGGAAGACAGGTCCGTCTCCACTATCAGGATCCCCGGTTTGCCGACGATTACGCGCAGGCTTATCGATCCGGTCCGAGTGAGCGTTATTTCGCGTCGCGGCTGTATGCCATCGCGGAGATTTTGCGGTCCTTCCCGTCCGGTGACCTGCTCGATGTGGGGTGTGGACCGGGCATGATGGTCCACCACCTGCTCGGCGGTGACGGCGGGAGGTTCCGCATCACCGCGTGCGACCAGTCCGCCGCGATGATCGACATCGCCGCGCGCGGCCTGCGCGAAGACGACAAGGTCCGGCTGCACGTCGCCGACATCGGCGACCTGCCGTTCCCCGGCGGCAGCTTCGACATCGTGCTGGCGATGGGAGTGCTGGAGTACGTCGATGCCGACCGCGTGCTGCGCGAGATCACGCGCGTGACGAAGCCCGGCGGGTTCGTCGTGATCACGATGCTCAACCCGCTCAGCCCGTACCGGCTGTTCGAATGGGGCGCGTTCTGGCCGGCGCGGCGCCTGCTCGGCCGGCTGGAGGGGCTCCTGGGGGTCCCGGAAGAGCGCAGGCACCGCGCGGACAAGAGTGGTATCCACGCCCTGCCGGCGTCCCGACTGGTTGGCCGGATGCGGGAATCGGGCCTGCGGCCACACGACGTCCTGTTCTACGACATCACCGCGCTGGTCCCGCCTTTCGACCGCCTGGTGCGGCCGTGGACCTACCGCTGGCGGTACGCCCCCGAGCGCACGGTGAGCCGGGGGCCCGGCCGATGGCTCGGCAGCGGGTACCTCGTGGTCGCTCAGATCCCTGCGGAGTCGCGAGTCGCCGAACCCGTCTTGCGTCCCCCGGTGGCGGTCGAGGCCGACTGAGCGACGCCGTGGCCCGGTGCCGGGCAGGGGACCGGACCACCGGTCCGAGTGGTCCGGGTTACTCCGATCGGCCCTGACGGTCCAGGCGGCCAGGTAATAAGTTGCCGCTAACAACAAATCCTGCCGTCGATGAAGCCTGTGGGAAGGACCGTCATGAAGTTTCCGAGGCGCCGTCGTGCGCCGATAGCGCTGTTGACCGCGGCAGCGCTCCTGGCGTCCACGCCGGCGAGCGCCGCGCCCTTGGCGGACGCCCCTGGCGCACCGGGCACCGGGGCGGCCTGGACGACCGGGGGCAAGGAAGGTTTCGGCACCGCCACCGGCGCCGCGTCGAAGGTGTGGTTCACCCTCGGCCAGGGCATCAGTCACGAGATCTACTATCCGACCGTGGACGTCGCCAACGTCCAGGACCTGCAGTACGTGGTTTCCGACGGCGCCGGTTTCACCCGGCTGGAACGCGATCACACCACCAAACAGCTGGTGCTCACCGATCCGCGGTCCCTGAGCTACCGGCAGATCAACACCGCCACCGACGGCCGCTACCGGATCACCAAGACCCACACCGCCGACCCGGCCCGGTCCACCGTGCTGATCCAGACCAGGTTCGAGGTGCTCAGCGGCGGTCCGCTGCAGTTGTACGCGTTGTACAACCCGTCCCTGAACAACAGCGGAATGGGCGACACCGGCGCCACTTCCGGCGGACAGCTGGTCGCTTCGGACGGGCCGGTGTCCAGCGCGCTGGCCTCCTCGACCGGTTTCGTCAAGGCGACCAGCGGTTACAGCGGGACCGCGAGCGACGGTTACGTCGACCTGAGCGGCGATCACGTTCTCGGCGCGCAGTACGACTCGGCCTCGACACCCGGGAACCTGGTGCAGCTGGGGCAGATTCCGGTGGGCACCGACACCACCTTCACGCTCGCGCTCGGTTTCGGCGGCGATCGCGGCGCCGCGTCGGCGAACGCGTCGGCCTCGCTCGCGGGTGGTTTCGCGGCGGCCGACACCGCGTACCGGTCCGGCTGGAGCGGCTACCTCTCCTCGCTGGCCGCGGTACCCCGTTCGATCACCGGTGCCGGTCTGACCACGCAGTACAACGTCGCGCTGATGACCCTCAAGGCGCACGAGGACAAGACCTACCCGGGTGCGAACGTCGCCTCGCTCACCAATCCGTGGGGTGAGGCGAAGGACGCGAACACGACGGGGGACTGCGGGTACCACGCCGTGTGGTCCCGCGACCTGTACCAGGTCTCGACCGCGCAGATCGCGGCGGGCGACTCGGCGGCGGCCGACCGTTCGGTCGACTATCTGTTCACCGTGCAGCAGCGACCGGACGGTTCCTTCCCGCAGAACACCCGGCTCGACGGCACCAACTGCTGGACCAGCCTGCAGATGGACGAGGTCGCCTTCCCGATCGTGCTCGCGTGGCAGCTGGGCCGGTTCGACGCGGGGATGTGGGGGAAGGTGAAGAAGTCCGCGGACTTCCTCGTCGCGCACGGTCCCTCCACCCCGCAGGAACGCTGGGAGGAGAACGGCGGCTACTCGCCGTCCACCATCGCCGCGGAGATCGCCGGGCTGATCTGCGCCGCCGACGTCGCCGAGCGGAACGGGGACACCGCGAGTGCAGCCCGGTACCGCGAGACCGCCGACAGGTGGCAGGCGCAGGTCAACGCCTGGACGTTCACCACGTCCGGGCCGCTCGGCGACGGCCGGTACTTCCACCGCATCGACGGCAACGGCGCTCCGAACGACGGCCAGAACGTCTTCCTGCAGAACGGCGGCGGAAACCACGACGAGCGCGCCATCATCGACGCCGGTTTCCTGGATCTCGTCCGGCTGGGCGTGAAACCGGCGGCCGATCCCGAGGTCGCCGCCTCGCTGCCCGAAGTGGATTCGACCCTCAAGGTGGACACCCCGAACGGGCCGATGTGGTACCGGTACAACCACGACGGCTACGGCGAGACCGCTTCCGGTGGTCCCTATACCGGCGCCGGGGTCGGACGGCTGTGGCCGTTGCTCACCGGTGAACGCGGAGAATACGAACTGGCCAATGGCCGCCCGGCGACGACGCATCTGTCCGCCATGGCCGCCTCGGCGAATCCCGGTTTCCTGATCCCCGAACAGGTCTGGGACCGGCAGAGCGCCGGCGGGTTCACCTTCGGCGAAGGCACCGGCGCGGCGACACCGCTGGCGTGGTCGATGGCGCAGTTCGTCCGGCTGGCGCATTCGATCGACGCCGGCGCCCCGGTCGAGACCCCGTCGGTGGTCAAGCAGCGCTACAGCGCGGCGTGCACCGGTGTTTCGACGAAGTTCACGGTGAACGCCACCACTTCCTGGGGCCAGAACATCTTCGTCGTCGGAGATCGTCCCGAACTCGGTGCGTGGAACCCGGCGAACGCCGTCCCGCTGTCGTCGGTCGGCTATCCCTTGTGGACAGTGAACGTCACCCTGCCGAAGGGGACCGCCTTCCGGTACAAGTACATCCGCAAGGAGGGCGGCGCCGTCACGTGGGAGTCGGGTGCCGATCGCGTCGGCGCCGCTTCGAGCGGCTGCACGTCGGCGGTGAACGACACCTGGCGGCCTTGACCCCGGTCGGCTGAGAATCACCGGCCTCGGCCGGGCCCGCGAACAGGCGGGCCCGGCCGAGGCCGGCGGCGGTCCGTCGTCCGGACCCTGCTCACGGTCCGCCTACTGCGAGCGCAGCACCCAGACGTCGCCGGTGTTCACCGCGACGAGGTCCGCGTCGCCGTCTCCGTCCACATCGGCCGTGAGAGTCTCCTTGGTGCCGGAGAAGGAACCCGCGTACCACACCTCCGGCGCGGAATAGCCCGAACCGGTGGAGCGCATCACCTGGACGTCGGTGTCGTTGACGGCGATGAGGTCCGCGTCGCCGTCGGCGTCGATGTCCGCGGTGAGGGTTTTCTTGCTGCCGTGGAAAGGAACCGCCGACCACGACACCGGCGGATCGAACCAGCGGTTCGCGCTGCCGGGCACCACTCTCGTGCCGCCCGCGTCGACGAGGATGAGATCGGCTTTGCCGTCCCCGGTGGCGTCTGCCGCCAGTGTCGCCTTCTGGCCGCGGATGGGCGGTGCCCACGCGACCAGCGGCAGCGTCGTGCCGCCTTCCGACCGCGCCGCCAGGGTGGCCACGTCGAACAGGCCGATGATGTCGGTGTCCCCGTCGCCGTCCAGATCCGCGGCCAGGTTCCCGTAGTCGCCGGCGATGGTGTTGTCGAGCCACTGCTTGGGTGTGCCGAAGCGTTCCACGCCGTAGTAGTCGACGATCGACCTCGCCACGAAGATGCCACGCGGTGTCGACGTCGTGGGCCGCCGGACCGCGACGGCGTCGGCCCGGCCGTCGTTGTCCATGTCCCCGACGAAGTTGGCGTTACCGTTGAAGCCGCTGCTCAGGAAGTTGCCCGCGCCCCAGTTCTGCTGTGGCTGGAAGGCGGAACCGTTCGACCGCAGTACATAGCATCCGTACAGGTAAGTGTTGTAGCTGACCAGATCGTCCTTGCCGTCGCCGTCGACATCCCCCGCCATGACCGCGACCTGCGCCGTGAACGGTCCGGCCGACCACTGTTCCGGTACGCCGGAGGTCGCCGCCGCGGGCGGGGCGAGGGTCAGGGTCAGCAGACCGGCCACGCCGGCCATCACCAAAGCACGCATCACGTCCCCTTCGTGTCGGCTTGCAGTACACAAGTCGCGAGGGCCGGGGAAGTGTTACTGACCAGGACCGACGGTGACGGCGGGTTGACCTCCAGTAAACCTGAGGTTCTACCGTACTTTCATGACAGTGCAGCTGAACCACACCATCATCAACGCCACCGACCGGGCCGCCACGGCGGATTTCCTGGTTTCGATCCTCGGGCTGCCCGAACCTGCCGAATTCGGCCCGTTCCTGGTGGTCCAGACCGATAACGGGGTCTCGCTCGATGTCATGCGCGCCACCGGGGAGTTCACCAGGCAGCATTACGCGTTCCTGGTCGAGGAGGACGAGTTCGACACGATCTTCGGGCGGATCCGCGAAGGAGAGGTGCCGTACTGGGCGGGGCCGAGGCACAGCGGCGCCGGTGAGATCAACACCAATGACGGGGGGAGGGGTGTCTACTTCGACGACCCCGACGGTCATGTGCTGGAGATACTCACCCGGCCCTACGGATCCGGGGGGTCCTGAGGACCGCGTCGGGCCCGGCGGGATCCGCCGGGCCCGACGCGGCGGGTCAGTCCCCGAAGTAACCCTTGAACAGGATCTCGCTGATCTTGGTGGTGGTCTCCTGACCGGTTTCGTAGCCGTTCTGGATGACCTTGGTGTTGTTCATCAGGGCGAGGGTGTACCGCTCGTGCGGGCCGACGAAGCCGACGGAGTTCATGATCCAGGAGCCGTCGTCGTTGTCGTCGGACCAGCCGTCCTTGTTGCCCGGTCGCGCGGCGGCACCCGCACCCCAGACTCCCCACTGCTGGTTGACGTCGACGGTGCGCATCTCGCGGACGATGTAGTCGCGGTGCCGTGAGGGCAGCTTCGTCAGGACGTAGTTGACCAGTCGGTCCAGGTCGTTCGCGGTGGTCAGGATCCAGCCCCAGTGGTGCGGGTGCTGGTCGGTGAACCGCATGTCGGTCATCCCGTAGGACGGGAATCGCTTGGCGAACTCGGCTTCCCCGCCGTACCGGGTCCACAGGGTGTGGGCGGCGGCGTCGTCGCTGGAGTTGAGCATCCGGTGGATCAGGTCCCGGTCTTCGGCGGTCAGCCGGACGGCTCCGGAATCGTTGCGCAGCAACAGGTCGACGACCATGGCCAGCTTCGGGGTGGAGCAGGCCCAGATGAGGGTCCCGGCGGCCGCGCTCCGGTAGACGGCGCCGGTCCACCGGTCCCGGAGGACGATTCCGGTGTCACCGGGCCTGCTGTCGGCGTACGCCTGGGCGCGCGCGATGCGGGCCTGGAGTTCCCGGTCGAAGCGGGGCGTCGCGCCGGCGGGCGTGGCGGGGGTCAACGCGAGAACCGCCAGTAGCGCGGTCAAGACGACGGAAAGTCTCTTCATTCGTTCCCCAGTTTTTCGGTAGAGGTTCTCTTCCTGAGCTTGAAGGCGTCCACGTTCACCGGAGGTTGCCGCGGCCCGGCGAAGAGTGACGCCGGTCACTTTCGGCCCGTGCCGCCCGTGACCGTCCACTATGGATCCACGAGGTCGGCGGGCGGCTGTGGCCGTGGTGCCGGCACGGTGGGTCTTCGGGTGACGCGTCCCGGTGTCCACAGCCAAGCGCACGCGGCGAATTCCTTCACCGTGACCTCGACCCGGCGGAACCGTCCGGGGAGCGTGAAGGTTCCCGGACGGACGACGGCGGAGTACACGTGGTCCGAGGTCAGCACGGCGAGGTCCCGGTCCGGCTCGTCGGCGATGGCCTGGCGCAGGGGAGGGGCGTCGATCAGCCTGGCGAGGTCCACGACGAGCGGCCCGGTGTACCCGGTCGTGCCGCTGTGGCCGAGGAGTCCCAGTGCCACGGCCATGCGCAGCCTGATCCGGTCTTCGTGGCGCCGGTTGTCGTCGTCGAGCCACCGGACGATCGCCTCGACGAGATCGGGCAGCGTCCGGGACGGGTCGGTGTCGTTCGGCAGGTAGACCGAGGCGCCGTCGCCGTGCCACTGATGATCGACCTGGTCGAGATCGGCGCCCGCGTCGGCAAGGGCCCGGCGGAGCAAGGCCGGGATCCGGTGTTCGAGGCTCTCGCGGCCGGTCGTGGAGCGGCCGCCGAAACCGACGACGTCGAGGGTGAGCCCGATCCGCAAGGTCTTGCGCGCCTGTCGATACGGCGGTGCGGCCACCGCCGTCGTGCGGACCGGTTCGCTGTGATGTCCCTCCCGGCCGGGCGACAAGGGGAGCAGAGGCGCGCGGTCGCACGCTTTCCGACAGGCGGCCAGGTCGACGTCGGTGTAAGCGAGCAAGTACACGGCCGTGATCGCCGAGGCGGGTGTGGCGGCGAAGTAGTCGAGCGTCGCGCCGACCAGTGCGCGGGCGGTCGACATCGGATCACCCCCGCCCTGTCCCGCGCCCAGCAAGGGCAACAACACGGACCGCACCGGCTTGGGGTCGGTGGTGCGGTCGATCGCCGCGAGCACCGCGGTGGCGCATCGGCCCACGTCGCGGATCTGGTGGTAGCCGCCGCCGGGTTCACCTTGCACCGCGGCCGAATGCGCGACGTAGCGGACCCCGAGCCGGGCCAGGTCACCCGCTCCGGTGATGATGGCCGTGCCGGCGGGAATGGGGCGCCGCGGGCCGACCCGGCGTTCGAGTTCGTCGGCGATGACGTCCGCGGTGACACGTCCCGCGGCGTCGCGGCAGGCCCCTTCGTAGCGAATGATGGCCGAGACGGACAGTTCGTCGACGCGGGACATCCGCATCGCGGTGTTCTCCGGGTTGACCCACAGCTCGGCGCAGCGGGCCCGGCGCAGATCGCCGGTGACGATGCCGAGGTGGCGCTCCGGTCTGCGCCGCACCCGGTACAGGGTGATCTCGCCGGCGTCGAGAACCCGCGGGCTTCGCCGCCGTACCAGGCGAGTGTTCCACCACAGGACGATGGCCGCCGCCAGGCAGACGACGGAGATCGTCACGGCGGTCACCATCGCGGTCTCACCTCGGAACGTGGTCGGTCACTGCTTCGCAGCGCGCAGGATGGGCGGGTGCATGAGCCGGGCGTCTCCTCGGCGAAAGAGTGCCGCCGGGCGCCCGCCGTCGCGGGTCGTCCGCTCGCCGGTGGCGACGAGGAACCCTTCGACGCCGGTGACCTTGCGGTGGAAGTTGCGGGGGTCGAGCCGCTGGCCCCAGACGGTTTCGTACACGTGGCGCAGCTCGCTGATGGTGAAGGGAGAAGCGCAGAAGGCGGCACCGAGAGTCGTGTACTCGAGTTTGCCGCGGGCCCGGTCGACGGCGTCGGCGATGATCGATCCGTGGTCGAACGCCACGGACGTGCTGTCGTCGAGCACGGTCCGGACGGGTTCCCAGTGCGCCGCGCGCGCGTCCCCGCCCGCGGTGGGCAGGGGAAGGTCCGGGACGACGGCGAGATAGCAAACGGTCACGACCCGGCCGCGCGGATCCCGTTCGGGGGTGCCGTAAGTACGCATCTGCTCCAGATGCAGCGTATTCGCGTCGAGTCCGGTCTCCTCGGCCAATTCGCGCACGGCTGCGGCGTCGATGTCCTCCCGCTCGGACGCGATGAATCCACCGGGCAGGGCCAATTGCCCACGAAAGGGTGAAATCGCGCGCTCGATGAGCAGGATCTGCAGTTCGTCGTCGCGGACGGTCAAGACCGCGAGATCCACGGCCACCGCCACTTTCGGTATCTTCCAGGAATCCTTGGACTTGGTGGGCACGGCCGAACTCTAGCTTCTCGTCAGGTTGACGCCAAGTGATCCTCGTCCTACCATCGCCCACTATCGTCAGACTGACCCAAAGGGTCATCTCCTTTGCTGAGGACATCGTGGTCGATCCGGCTCCACTCGCCGTCGTCCTGACGGCGATCCCTGTCGAGTACAAAGCCGTGCTGGAACATCTGCTCGACGTTCGAGAAGAGGTCCACTCCGCCGGCACGATCTTCACCGTCGGCCGCTCGAGGCACGGTCCATGGCGGATCGTGCTCGCCAGGACAGGGCAAGGGAATTCGTCCGCGGCCGTCCTGACGGAACGGGCGATCGCTTCCTATGAGCCGGACATGGCGCTGTTCGTCGGCGTGGCGGGCCGGTTGCACACCGACCTCGAACTCGGCGACGTGGTGGTGGCGAAGAAGATCTACGCGATCCACAGTGGTAAGGAGAACGACGCCGGTTTCCAGCCCCGCCCCACCGGCTGGCACCTCGACCACGGTTGTCTCCAGCGAGCGGAACAGATCGCCGGGAGCGGCGCGTGGACGCGTGCGCGTATCGGCGACCGGCGGGCGAATGCGAAAGCCGTCGTGCGCGCGATCGCCTCCGGCGAGGTCGTGCTGGATTCGGTCAAGTCGTCACTCGCGCGACTGTGCGAGACCCGGTACGACGACGCCGCGGCCATCGAAATGGAGGGAGCGGGGGCGGCGGTCGCGAGCCATTTGAACGACGGGCTGCCGATGGTGGTCATCCGGGGAATCAGCGATTACGCCGACAGCCGGAAGGAAGAGACCGACCGGAAAGGCTGGCAGGAACAAGCTTCGCGCAACGCGGCCGCGTTCGCCGCGACCCTGTTGACGGAATCCGTGCCCACACGCAGGGCCGCGTCGCCGGGAGCCGTCCGCGCGCTGGAAGCGGACCTGCTGTCCGGAAACGTCGATGAGCAGATCGCGGCCGCGAAAGCCTTGGGCAGCGGCCGTTACGAAAACGCCGTGGCGGTGCTGAAGCGAGGCTTCCACGAGATCTTCGATCCCGAAGTGACCGTTCGGATCGTCGAGGCACTGGGGCGACTGGGAACCACCGCCGCCTTGGATGCACTGAGAGCCCTGAGCCCGCGCTATCCGATCGAGCGGCTCGTCATCGAGAGCGCGCTCGAGGCGTGGCAGGAACAATTCGATTGAAGGAGATCCACTCCATGGAACATCGAATCCGGACCAGAAGAGCGAGAATCGTCGTCATGGTGGCGATTCTTCTCTGCGCCGGAACGACCGGCTGTGACGCGCCGGCGGAGCAGTATCAGCCGAAATCTGCTTGTCCAGTTGACAAGACGTCTTACTCGCTGAGCCCGGGCACCTATGCCGGGGTCGGAAAACCCGGTGACGCCAAGGGAAACAGTAGCCCCTTCGTGGTCGTTTTCGACGAGCAGCACGCATCGCGCATCGGGCAGGTGGAAATCGCCACGATGCTCAACCGGCTCTACCACACCGCCGGTCTGCGGAACCTCGGTGTCGAGGGAGACGTCGTCGAGAAACCCCGGCCGGACCTCGGCTGGTTCGCCGCGAAACCAGACCCTCAAGACCGTCTCAAGGTCGCGTTGCAAATGCTCAAGCAAGGCGAGGTGAGCGCCGCGGAGTTCGCGGCGATGGTGCTGCCCGGCTTCCAGATTCAGCCGATCGAGCACGAGAGCGAGCACCGTGTCGAGGCGCCGGGAACGGCCACCCAGTCGTATACCTCGTACCTGGTGGCCATCGCGGTGATGTCCATGACGGACAGCCAGGTCACGCAAGCGGAATCCCTCCTCAAGCAGAAGAAGAACCAGGAAGCGGTCGAGTTCATCATCGGCTCGGTCCCCTGGACCAAGGAGCGGTACGACCTCATGGAACGGAAGTCGCCTGTGCCGTCCACCGAGGAAATGCAGCGGCTGGGCTCCGAACTCGAGGAAAAGGCCACGGCAGTCGGAGCCGACGTCTCGAAGTACCGCAAGGCCCTCCAAGACGCCCGGGCCTTCTTCGACATGTCCACGCGGCGCAGTACCACGATGACCGAGCTGACGACCGGGATCGCCGGCGCGCACGCGGGCGAATGCGCGCCGATCGCCATGAACATCGGCGCCGCTCACACCGCCGAGATCACGAGCCAGTTCGGCCAGAAGAACATGTCCTACGCCGTGGTCTCGCCGTCCTCGCTGGAATCCGGCACCACTCTCGGAAACGGCAGCCTGTCCATGCCCGCTTTCGACCGCAAGGTGAAAGGCCGCTCGGTCGACCCTGATGGCGGCATCGGGGCGTTCTTGGACGGACGGCGCAAACCGTCGCCCGCCAGTCAGAACCGCTGGTTCAAGATCAAGGCTGAGATCGCCTACGCCATCGCCGTGATCGCCCGGGCGGTGTCCCGTCCGGGCGACAAGCCACCCTACGGGCTCGACCGGCAGAAGCTGGGCCTTGCCGGAACAGGTCCGCTTGCGCCGTCCATCTCCATCGACCCCGCCACGATCAGCGTGGTGCCGGTCGTGGGCACGGACGGGGTCAAGCGGAACGAGGCTGTCTTCCAGGTCAACCTGCTCGACAAGAAGACCTCGCTTTGGATCCGGACCGGTTTCGCGTCGATCGAGGACGCCGAGAAGCAGGACCACGCGTCGTTGCAGCAGATCCTCGAACGAGAGCTCAAGAAGATGGGCGAAGAGCTCAAGAAAGAACCTCTCCCCGATGACGCGGCGCAGCCGAAGGTGGCGGAGGTCGTCTCCGGCCTCCAGGCCGCGGTCTCGGACACCAAGGAGGGCGCCATGAACGCGAAGCTGTTCGGGTGACCTTTTCGTAAGTGATCTTCATCGGCACGGGCGAGCGGTCTCCGCGGTCGTCGGCAATGCACCGTTCTGCCGGCCGCGGGGACCGCTGTTGCGTCCGTGGGTTCCTCCAGTCCTTAAGCTCGTGATCCGGCCGCGCGTGCGCACCGTCGGCGCCTCGCGAACAACCGCGCGCCGATCGCCGCCGCCGCCCATTCGGTCGTAACCCGACCGAATGGCCCGCGGGCCACGGACCACGCGGAGGAGGACCGATGCGCGGTGGCGACGAGGACGACCCCAACAACGTTTGAGCGGCACATCCGAAGGAGGATCGATGAGGAAACACGCGAGACGCCCCCATGACCGCGAGCCTCGGTGGTTCGTCGTCCTGAGCGCCCTCGGCCGGATCGCCGCCCTGGCCGCGACGATCCTCGCGCTGTTCCGGAAGTGGCTGGACAGCTGAACACCGCCCGGCCCGTCACCTCCGGTGGCGGGCCGGGCGCGCTACCGGGGACCGGCGGTCCGCGTGAGAACGTCGAGGACCGGCTGGAGTTCGTCCCACCGGGAGGCCTTCGCCGAGGCGTACACGACGTAGTCGTAGCCGTTCTTCCGCCAGAACCAGCCCAGGGAATGGCGCTGTTCGCCGTTCTTCGTGAACAGGAACTCCCACACCACCGTCTCATTGGCTTCGGTCGATACGTAGTCCAGCCGCAGGCGTTGATAGCCGGCGCGGATGCCTGAGTTCGAGGTTTCGTTCTCTGCCACCGCCTCGCGAAGCGGCATCGAAGGCGTCGGCGTACCGCCGTAGCGGAGGAAGCTGCCCGAGCCGTCCGGGGCGTCGGCTTGATTGTTGGAAGGGATCGTCCCGCTCTTCACCGGCCAGCCGGCGGGGATCGTCACCTCGACCCCCGCCGGGCCTTCGACCTTCCGATAACCGGCCGGTACGGAACCGGTGGTCACCGTCGGCGTCTCCGAAGACGTCGTCGTGGAGACCGGTGCCGATTCGGTTGTCGTGTCGGTTGTCGTGTAAGCGTCGGGATACGACGTCGTGATGGCGACCGAGGCGGAGCCGGTCGCCTGCCCGGCGGCGGGCTTGCCGCTGTCGGCGATCGCCGTGACCGCCACGACCGTGGCGACGCCGATGAAGACCGCGGTGGCGGCTCCCGCGGCGATCATCGGCCGATAGGAACGCGAGGACCGCGTGACGGGCGCGAGGGGAACGGTCGCGTCGTCGGCGGGTATCCGCTCCGAGGGCGGCTCCGCTGGGGGCGGAGCCGGAGCCCCGCCGCCACGTGACGGCGGTGGAATTTCCTCGGGACCGCGCGCCGGCCCCCATAGCGGACGGCTCGGGGAAGGGCTGTTTCCCGAAGCGGCGGAATCAGGAGATTCGTCCACTGGTAACACCTTTCAGATCCTCCGGCGAAGCGGATGGACCGTTCTCGGATCGAGACCTTCGTGACACGACGGCACTCGACACAATCGTCGACGGACTGCATTCTGTTTCGATCGGTCGAAAAGGAGCGTCACTGTCATGATCTCGATCTGCCTTTCCTGTCGTGTGCCACTGACCGTCGAGGACACGCATTGTCCGGCGTGTGGCGGCGAAGTGGGAAAGACACCGACCGAACCGCCGAAGAGAATGGTGATCTCCGCGGCTCCGGTATCTGACGGACCACGGGCGGGAGTGCCGGGCCGGATTCTCACGGGCACCGTGGTGCGTTTCGGCGCCGTCCGTCAGGAGCCGGTCATGAGCCAGAACTTCGTGCGGTCGGCCCGGATCGGTGCCGCGTTCGCCGGCCTGACCCTCGTCTTCGCCATCGTGGTGGGGGCGCCTCTCGGGATGGTGCTCCTGGTGCTCGGCGGTGCGGCGATCCTGCTCGCCGTACCCGGTGTCGTGCTGCGATGGACCTTGCCCGCGGAGCACCGGGCCGCCGCGGGTGGCGGGGCGGGCTGGCCGTGGACCCTGCCACTGCGCAAGATCGCCCGATCTCGGACCGTCGGCGGTTTGTCTTTGCTGGTCAAGGACGTCGAGGGGGGAGAGCACCGCTGCGTCGCGCAGGGAGAATGGGCGCCCGCCGCGCCGGCGTCCGGGGTCGTGGTCGAGGTTTACGGGCGCAGGGACAAGACGGGTGATGTGCGCGTGCGCAGGCTGGCCGAGGTCGACACCGGTGACGTCGTGACGCCCCGCCTGCCTGGCGGCGCGAGACTCGGGCGGGCCGCGGGTTTCCTGGCCGTGGCCCTCTGGGGTGGTGCGGCACTCGCGCTGCTGGCACTTTCGATCTTGCCGCGGTGAATGGGCCATCCGAGTGAAGACCGCCTCGTGCGAAGGCGGTCCGTAATGCTTTCGCGTGAAACGGCGACTATAGGCGGAAAATGCTGGAGAACAGGGGGACGGCGGCGTGCCGAGACCATTGATCAACAGTCGGAGCGGTGCGCTCACGCGATCTGTTCCGGCCTCGAAGAACTCCACGCGAACAGGTGGGCGGCTGCATACCGGGAAAAGATCCGAAAACTATCTTCGCGCACTGCGGGCGCTCGACGGTTCCGGCAGTCTGGGCGCGGTGGAAATCGACGAGTTCGTCGACGGGATCCGGAAAGAATTCGCCGACAAATACTGCAGCACCCCGCTGGGCATCGTCGGTAAATGTTATCTCGGTGAACCTTTCGAGGTGCACACGCTGGCTCTGGACGGCTCGATCATCGAGCACTATCACCACGGTCAAGGGCTGCCGGGTGGACTCGAACGGGCCCGGGCGCTGGCCGTGTCCCCGGCCTACCTCGCCGTCGAGGTGTATCCCGACCGCATGGTTTGTGCCCGTGCGGACGGTTCGATCGTGATCATGGAGAGTGACTCGTGAACATGGTACAGGTGTCGACGGCCGACCTCACCAAGCTCGGCCGGATGGTCGCGCACGTGGCCGACACGCAAAGCGACCTGCAACGCAAGCAGGATCTGATGCAGTCTTCGATCGGTGTGGTCGCCGACGCCCAGGACCGGACGCAGCAGGATCTGCTCGAACTGAAGCGCGACTTCCACGAGTACCTGCGCCGCGACGAGTTGCGGCACAACCTGCAGGTCGCGCATACCGAGATCCTCCAGGTACGGCAGGAACTCGAGACCAAGTACGGGCATTTCGGCGAGGTGCGCAGGCTGGCGACCGGCACGCTGCAGGCGCTCGACGTCGGCATCGTCTCGCACGGCACGATGCGCAGCCTCACCGAAGAACTCATGCTGGTCACCCCGCGGTACTGGCTGGCTCCCGCCCTGGTCGCCGTCGCCGCCTGGATCCGCGACGATCCCGAGTTGGCGCGTAAGGCACTCGCCGAGGCGACCCGCCGCGACAGCGACAAGGCGTCCCTGTTCTTCGCGCTGATCCTGCGGCGGCACCAGCGAAACGCGGCGACAGCCCGATGGCTGCGCCAGTACACGGCCCGGCAGGATCCGGAGAAGCTCTCCCGTGAGTTCACCGTGATCCTCGACGCGGTCAGCCAGGGCGCGTTCGGCCACGAGTCGAGGCCGCTGGTCATGGGCCAGATGAGCATCTGGTACGACCGGTTGTCGGGCGAGTCGGAGACCGTCGACAAGCAGATCGCCCGCTGGGCCGAGCTCATCGACACCTACCGGCGACCCGTCGACGGCCGGTACCAGGTGCTGTCCGAAATAAGTCCCACCTGGCCGCAACTCAAGGAGCTCTACGAGGGTGCGACGGTGCATGGTGAGGCGGAGCAGCGGTTCCGCGCGATGTTCACCGGCCCTGTCCCGCAGAGTGAAGACCTCCGGGAGCGCGTCGACGACATCCTCGACGGCCTCGTCACCGGTTACGACGTCGAAGAGAGCCCCCTGCGCCGCAAGGAACACGAGCTGCAGGAGATCGTCAAGGCCGAGGGCGACAAGGACATCGCCACGAAGGCCGTCCAAGCGGCGCGGCCACTGCACGAGACCACGGTCGACTTCCTGACCTTGATCAGCAACGCCGCCGTCGGGACCCGTGATTCGGACGCGTCGCTCGGCACGCGCAGGTTCGCCGTCGCGCTCGCCAAGGACTGGATCGTGCAGGGGGCCGGAAGGCTCGAAGCGGCGAACGTCTCGGCTCAGCCCGCCGCCGTCGAATTCCAGATCGAGGGTTGGACCGAACGTATCGACACGACGACCAGGGAAGACGACCTCGTCGCCGGTCTCGCGGACCACATCGACGCCGAAACCGAGGCCGCCGTCTCCCGTGTCCGGTTCGTCGGCCCACCGCTGAACTCCGCGATCGCGGCCGGGATCTGCTTGATCTTCACGCTCTGGGCGGCATTGGCCCACAATCCGGGACTGGCGGTCTTCCTGCTGATCGGCGCGGGTGCGGCCGGAGCCTGGTCCGGATTCCAGGCGCGCGGTCTGCCCGCGAAGCGCGCCGAACTTCGCAAACAGGGAGAGCAGCGCAAGGCGGTCGCGGTCGCGCAGTTACGGGGTGGGATCGCGGAACTCGTCGACCTGCGTGCGGAGTGGGAACGCGAACTCGCGTCGGCGACGAGTCTGCGCGACTTCTTGAACAGGTTGAACGAGGTGGCGTTCGCCGGGCCGGCGCCGGATCAGAGACGAGGGGCTTGAGCATGCCGAATCCGACTGTCGGTCCTCCCGGGGAGAAGCGCGAGCTAGCCGTCCCGGCCGAACCGAAGCCCGCGCACGCGTTGAAAGACGAGGAAATCGCCCTGGAATTGCCCGAATGGAACCTCCTTCCGCTGGCGGAGTTCCTCGAACGTCACAAGAGGACGTGACCGATGCACCGCACTCCGGGTGCCTACGCCGCCTGGGTCCACTGGCTCGGCGCGTTCGGCCGCGGCGAGGATCTGCCGTCAGGGCACCTGGTCTCCGTCGGGGTCGACCTGGGACCGCAGATGCTGGAACGGCTCACCCGCCACATCGCGGAGGCTTTCCATGCCAGGCAACGGAAGTGGAGCGATGCCCTGATCCGGGACCAGCAGATGCTTCTCGCCGATCCCGCCCGGGCCGTGACCGCTATCGCGGTGATCTTGGCCGACGCCCGCAGACGGCTCAGGCCGCTGGTCGCGCTGACCGGCCATCCGGCCCTCCCCGCCGAACTCCGGGAAAGCCTGGCCACGGCGCTGAAGGAGACGGTCACGTCGTCTCAGCGCAGCCTCGAGGACTCGGCCCGTGAGGCGCCGGTCGAGCTGCGCAACGCCATCCGGCAGAACAGCTTGATTCCCGCGCTCACCCGGAGCGCCGTCGCACCGTCCGGTGGAGCGCCGACCAGGCGGCGGATCATACTGAAGTAGCGGAAAGGACAGGCATGCCCAACGGCGCCGAGACGAAGTCCAGGATCGAATCCTATTTGCTCGCAAGGATTCCGTTTGTGTCCGTGCGCACGGTCGAACGCGGCCGGGCCCTGGAGATGCTGGGAGAGCTCGCCAAAGGGAAGCAGCTCGAGATCATCGTGCACACGCTCAGCCAGGGTTTGCGGGACCTGCGGAACAAGCAGGTCGTCTCGGATGACAAGTCGCTGCTCGGCGCGCTCGACCTCGCGGGCGAGTGGTTCCAGGCACGCGCGAACCTGACCGTCGTCTTCACCGATGTCCAGCATCTCGGCGAGGACAACGAGATTTCGAGGCGGTTCGTCGACCTCGCCCAGCTGGCCGAGGAACACGGCGGATGCATCGTCGTGATCTCCGCCGATCCGACCTGGAGCACCTTGCAGCGGATGGGCATGGCCGTCACCCTGGACCTGCCCGACGTGGACGAGATGCGCGCCGACATCGAAGAGTTCCTTCACCAGTACGAGTCCGTCATCCGGATCGAATGGGGGAGAGCCGAATGCGAGGAGGCCGCGTCCATCCTGACCGGCGTCACCAAGATCGAAGCACTGAACATCCTCGCGACCTTCGTCGTCAAGAAGTCGATCACCAAAGCCGAGCTCGTCGAACTCGGCCGGGCGAAGGACTCGATCTTCAGCGAGCTGGCGGGGATCGAACGAGTCGCCGTGCGCAGCGGCGACCATCCGGTCGGAGGGCTGGAGGGGCTGCGGCAATGGCTGGACCGCAAGCGTCCCCTGCTCACCATGGATCTGCGTGACCGGGGGATGCGCCCGCCGCGCGGAGTGCTGCTGGTCGGCGTGCCAGGCTGTGGGAAGTCGTTGTCCGCCAAGGCGATAGCGAGCGACTGGCAGCTTCCGCTCTACCGGCTCGACATCGGTTCCGTACTCGGGACCTACGTCGGTCAGTCCGAAAGCCGGTTCCGGGAAGCACTCGCCACCGCGGACACGGTCGCGCCTTGTGTGCTGTGGATCGACGAAATCGAAAAGGGACTGGCCGGTTCGGGCACCGACAGCACGGGCGTCACGACCAGGCTCGTGGGCCAGTTCCTGTACTGGCTCCAGGAATCGCGTTCACGGGTGTTCGTCGTCGCGACCGCCAACGACGTTCGCGCGTTGCCGCAGGAGCTTCTCCGGAGCGGCCGGTTCGACGACATGTTCTTCGTCGACCTTCCCGATGCGGAGGAGCGGCGGGAGATCATCCAGATCTATCTTCGCAAGTACCTGCGTGTCCCGGTGGCCGATGACGTCGTCGACGAACTCGTGCGGCTGAGTGACGGTTTCGCCGGGTCGGACGTCGAGGCCGCCGTCGCGGAGATCGGCTACGAAGCCATTCGCGTCGGTGACGAAGCCGTTCCGGTGGAGTACTACCGGAGCGCCTTCCGCAACATAGTGCCGCTCGTCCGGTCCGCGCCGGAGCGCATCGACGAGGTGCGTCAGTTGCGTGACCGCGCAATTCCCGCGTCGGGCAAGGTCCGCGACACGGCCGAGAAAGCCGGCGCGCGGCGCGTCGTGCTCGGCTGAGAGGGAGGGATCGGATGCTCACGGCTTGGGACGGATACGCGCGGCTCGACTGGCTTCCTGCTTTCGGCCGCCTGCAGGTGACGTTGCTGACCGCCGAACCGACGGTGTTCCGGCGCCTGCACTCGGGGCTGGCGTGTGCCTTCGTCGAGGACGACCGGACCGGGCCACCCGCGTTCGTCGAACTCACCCTGGCCACCGGTATCACCGGCGACGTCCCGGTGCTGCTCGGCGATCGGCTCGCCGCCCTGGCCTCGTCGTTCGTCCGCGACGGCGGCGGCTCGGGTTCCGTGCGGCTGGATCTTCTCGAACTCGAAGAGATCGCCGAGACCTGGGCGCCCTACCGGGATCGGGTGCTGGCGCCCGAACCGGATCCTCCCGCCGTCTCGGCGGGCAGCTGGGCGCGGGATCTGTGGACGTGGATCGGCGGTGGCGAACTCCGGGAGGCGGTCGGCGCACTCGCCTCGGCGGGCGAAGGATTCCGTGACGGGGGCGAAGTCGCCTGGCATGCCTTCACGATCCCGGAGGCCATGGCCGCGACCGCCGGGGTGGATGCCGAGCTGGCGTGGGCGGTCTACGAACAGCTGGGGGAGCGGGGAATCGTGGTCCGGGCACACGCGGTCGGCGAGGTGAGCCTCCTCGCGGGTTTGGACGACGGTTCGGGTACGTGGGCCCCGTTCGAGCCGGATGGCGAAGAAGGTGTCCTGCTGGCGGAGCTCCCGCTGGGTGACCTGTCGAGTGAACCGGCGCTGCGGTTCCGCACCGACACGGAGGAACGATGACGACGACAGCCACGCCGTTCGACGACGCCCGGTTCCGGCTGAGCGCGGCCAAGGCGGTCGAGTGTCTCGTCGAGGAGGACATCGAGAACCTGCTGGCCCAGCACGGAACGCTCGATGCCGTTCTCGATCTGATGACCACGAGAGCGCGGTCGGTGCGCGCGACGTTCGCACGCCGTGAACGGTCCTTGCCGGAGGCGGAGTACGACTTCCTGGCCGCGGCGGTGCTTTCGGTCAGGTCCAAGGCTTCCGTGCAGGCGAACGTGACGAACATCGTCAAGGTGCACGACGAACTGCTCGCTCTTCAGGTGCCCGCCGAACTGGCCGTACCCTGCCGGAAGGCCCAGAACGAGGCCGCGATCGGCCTGCTCGTGGCGACCGCGCGGGTCACCGGCGAAGTGGGCGCGGAGAACGTGCCGCCCCTCTTCGTCACCATGGTGGCAGCGGCATTGCTGGCCCAGACGGGGGTTGAGACAGCGGCGAGCGAAGTGCGGGCGGTGCTGGTGAGGGCCGACGAACTGGCGGCGTCGCACCGCGCCGGACTCGGCGTGGCCGACGGAACGGACCAGGCGTTTCCGATACTCGGGAACGCCGACATCGTCGGTCAGGTCGCGGCGTACCGGGTGGCGGTGGCGGAGGCCGCCGGGGCTTCGGTCGACCCGATCGCCGATGTCGCCGACATAGCGGAAGTGGTCGCCCTGCGGCTGCGTCGTGGACTGACCAGAGCGCCAGGGCAGTCTTGGTGGCGTGGCGGGTCGGAACCCGACATCGTGGTGACGTTCCGCGAGTTCGCGAAGACGATCGGCGGTCCCGTCGCGGCGGAGGTCTTCGGCCTGCTCCACCGCGAGCTGACCTTCATGTCGGCGGGCGCGTCCTCGTCCATTCCGGTCGAGGACGACAGCACGTTCGCCGCCCGGGACGCCGAGCCGGTGGAGACGTCGTCGGTCGCGGCGGACACACTGGCGCGCCACGTGCTCGACGCCCTCTACACCGGAGCCGGACCGAGAAGACACATCGTGACCCAGTGGCTCACCGGCGAGCGCCCGCCCGACGATCAGCACGAACTGCCGTTCCTCGTCGATCGCGTGCGCCGGGTGGCGGCTCTGCTCGGTGACCCGCCTGCCTCCCCGCCGGCGCTCGATCCCGAATCGCTCGGTCACCTCAGGTTGGTCTCCGCCAAGGTGGCCGACGCACTTCTGCTGGGGGAAAAACGAATCGGCATCGCGCAGATCATTCTTCCTCCACTGTGGACGAAGCGATCGGCCGCGGTGAAGCTCGTGCAGAGCAAGCTCCGCGTCCGGATGACGCGTGGTGCGACGACGTCGGCGCGTTCGGCGATGGTCGCCGCCGTCGTGGTCCGGGCCCCGGCGCAGGGATTTCTCCGCGTCGCTCCGGAACGTCCGGCGATCTGTGCTTGCGGCGTGGGTGAAGGACGGGCACCGGCGAACCGCAAGCCGGTCCAGGCGGACCAAGCCTGCCCGCACCGGAGCTGGGAGGAATGGGGCGCGGTCGAGGATTACTCGACGCTGACCGCCTTCGCTGAATACTCCACCCCGGACGCGACCCGCGCGCAGCTTCGCCGATATACCGGACCTTGGGAGTACTGGATCCACGAGGTGCGGTGATCAGCGGGCGGCCACGAGTTCGGCCGCCCGCTTGCGCACGAGTTCGACTTCCTGGTGACGTACGTAGTTTTCGGCACGTCCGCGAGTCGTATTTAACTGCCAGCGGTCCAAGGTGTCCAGCAGCCGGTGCAGGCGGTCGAGTTCGCGCTCTCCGGTGCCGGGAACTTCGAGTTCGAGTGCGATCACCAAGGCCGCCGCGGCTCGGAGCGCGAACAGACCGGCCTGGTCGCCCGATCCGTCCTGCAGGCTGTCGAACTCGCGATCCTCCAGGACCCGCCCGATCCAGCGGAATCCGAGTGCGGCCCATTCGGCGGCATCCTCGATACGCCCGTCCGCCAGTGCGGCCTCGGCCAGTTTCGTCGTGGCACCGGTCGCGACGTAGCAGGTGCGGCCCAGCGGGCCGAACGCGCCGGTCCGCCGGTACAGCCGTTGGCGGGACGGGATGACGGTGCCCCGGAACAGCCTCGCCGCTTCGGTCAGGTCGGTGATGTCGTCCTGGTGACTTCCCAGGAAAGCCGCGTAGTTGTGCAGATGGTGGCCGGCTCCGCGACGGTCCTCGGTATCGAGCGAGGTGAGGTCCAGTTCGAGGATCTCGCCGTAGCTCCTCCAGTGATCGCGGAGCATCCCGTCGAGGGTGGCGGGATTGGGGAGTCCGGCGTTCGGGTCCTCGGCGTTCGTCCACCGGACGGCGTTGAGTTCGACGCACGCCGCGCTGAGCACGTCGGCCGTGGCTCCCCGGTCGAGGACGCCGTCCGAGAAGAGCGCGAGGCAGTGCGCTGTACGCACGATGAGCTCTCCGAACGGCCCGGCCAGCTGGTTCGCCCGGTCGTGCCGGAGAACCGTCACCCGCAACACCGCGATCCGGGCCCGCACCACCGCCGAACCAGGGTCGGCCGGGGCAAGGCCCTCGTCGACGAGTGTTTCGAGCGAGGTCAGCAGGTTCAGGAACTCTCCGAGGGGCAGTTCCGCCGAACCGGCCCGCGGCCGAAGCCGTCGTGCCACGCCGAGCACGCCGAGTGCGAGAGCCCGGCGTACGAGTTCGGGCAAAGCGGCGAACTCCGCGGGCGACGGCAGTGACGGCACCACGGTCCCGCCGGGTTCCGCGACCTTCCCGTGGACCGACGACCAGTAGTCCAGCAACTCCTCCACGAGGCCCGAGGCGGGCAGGAGGGCTTCCGCGACGACTTGATCAGGAGCCCGTTCGGAAATCCACACGTAGCCGACCCCTTCGGGCTCACCGGCATCGACGAGCAACTGGAGGAGTCGGTCGACCAGCTCGTCGCCGAGGTTCCGGCCCGCCGAGCGGGTCCTTTCGTCGTCGTCGAGGTCGAGCCCGTCCGGCGGGATTCCTTGTTCCGGTAACCGGAGCCGGTCGACCGTCCGGTCGAAGACCTGAAGATCGCGGGGATGCGTGGCCGGATCCGGCAGATCGTCGGAGTCGCCTATTTCGCACCGTGCCACGGGCATGCCGCGTAGCCGGGCGGCGCGCGGGAAGCGTGGCCGATCGAGGGATTCGCGCTGGATCACCCTGGCCTTGGCCGCGGCCACCACCAGCGCGGGCTGGGAGCGGAACACCTCCACGAGACAGGACGCCCAGACGGTGATCCGCAGTGAGATCGGCAGCTCGCCGCCTTCCGGCCCGTTGACGAGCGACAGCACGGTCTCGATCGCCGTCGTCACCGGCTCGAACAGGACATTGGCCGCAGTCAGCACCACGGCCGCCTTGGTGTCCGGCCCGAATCTGTTGGTGGTGGCGTTGACGATCTCTTGGGGCAGCGAGCGCGCGACGATCGCCCGGCGATGCATCCACCAGCCGTCCACGTCCCCGTGCTCGCGAATCTCCGCCGCGTGGGCACGTGGCGGGGACGGGGCGCCGCGAGAGATCTCCGTGAGCGTTATCCGGGTGAAGTCGCACAGCCAGCTGATCGGACCGAACTGACTTTCGGGGAAAGGCACGCCGAAGAGCGGAGCGATGTTGCGAGCGAGCCGCCCCGGAACGCGCTCGGCGCGCTTCTCGGTCGTCAAGGGTACGACGGCAGGCAGGAGGGGCATCGTCGTCTCACTTCGATCCGGTCAAGGGCTACTCGTATACCCATCAGTAAGGAAAGTGGCGGTCAAGGTGTCCTCGGTCACAGTTCGAGATCGACCACTAGAATCGATCTTCTCTCGCATATAAAAGTATGCCATGCCTGCAGCGGTTCCCGTCGATCCACCGATCAGCCGAGACGTCGCCCAAGCCTTCTGGGCTGAACTGCGCGGTCCTCGCGCGCTGACTCACCGGTGTCACCGTGTCGGCCGGTGCGACACCGAGTTGCGGATCGCGGGCCTGCGGCTTTCCGGGCGCGGAGCGTCGGCGGCGGCCGGGGGCTATCGGTTGTCCGGCATCTGCCCCTGTCGTGACCTGGTCGCGGACGCCTTCGAGCTCACCTGGCAGTTCGTCGTCGATCGTGGCCACCGCTTCGACAACCTCGCGGGTGCGGTGCGCAAGGAACTGCGATTCCGGCTGGTCGAACTGGACCGCCGAGCCCGGCGTGACCGCGGAGCCCCGGTGAAGCCCCGGGCGGTGCGGGACAACCGCCACGGCCGGGCGCTCCCGGACGACCTCCATCGCGAAGTGCTGGTGATGCTCGTCGACGAAGCCGGCTTCCAGGGGCCACTTCGCGGTGAAGCGGGTTTGCTTCGCAGGCTCGCCGACCGGTGCACCGATCGGTTCGGAGGTGATCCGGCGAGTCATGCGGCCGTCCTGCCGCAAGTCCTCCGGACCGTGGAGCGGGTCTGCCGAACCGGGCCGCGGGTCAATGTCGGCACCGTGACCGCGCCGGAGCTGGTCACTTGGTGGGAGGCCTACGTCGAACGCCCGTTGGGCAGGCGGGCGGATCCCGACGACCTCACCGGCGATCCGGCGCTGGACAAAGCCGAGGAGATCGCCTTGCGCGAGTTCGATCCGATCGCCGATCTCGGCGACGAAGCGGTCGTGCCGCTTTTGGTGACGGATGTGTGGTCGAAGCCCGAATCGGATCGGGACGAGGCCCTTCGCGACCTGATTCGCCGGCTCGCCCACCAGGGTGTATTGCCGCGAAGGCGCGCCGAAGTGTTGCTGGCGGACGGCGAAAGCCGGAATCAGGCGCTCGTGCGGCTCGCCGAGCTGGCGGGAACGTCCTGAGCACCGTCCATGAAGGACAGGGTGCAATGCGCCTTCCGGGTGATCCGGCCCCGGCGGCGAAACAGCGCGGACAGCTTGCTCGATCTGTGCATGACAAAGCCGGTGGCCCGAGGAGTGCGATGAGTGAAAACCACTGGGGAGCAGCGCGAATTCGTGCCGAGGCCGACCGGTTGACGGTGATTGCCGACCAGAATCCCACCGTTCTCGACGCCACCGGAACCGGTGCGGTCGGCTACCTCCTGATGGACGTTCTCGACGAGGACAACCACGATTTCGCGACCCGGCTGGAGCAAGCGATGCGCCTGCTGCGCCATGGTGCCGAGTTCGCGCCGGACGACCCGCTCGCCTGTTCCTGGCGGATTTCCTTGTCTTTCGGCCACACTTATCGCGCTATCGCGGGGGATGCCGCCGAATGGGAGCCCGCGTTCCACTGGGGCGGACTGGCCGTGGCGACGGCGGGAAAGCCGGAAGAGTACGCCGAAGCCGTGCTCGACCTGGTGAACCTGCACATGTCCTGGGTGGAAGACCTCTGGGAAAAGGGGAACTTATCCGTTGCCGAGCAGGTCGCCGAGCTCGACAAAGTGTCGGCTGTCTTGCGCGGATTCGACGGGACTCTTGCCGACGCCTTCGACCAAGCGACCCTGGACTACCAGGCCGCGAGGGTGTTTGGCACGCGATTCGACCTGATGGACGAGCCGGATGACCTGGAGCGGGCGATAGCTAAGCTGGGCGCGCCGACGCGGCTCCCGGATGATCATCCCTGCCTGTCCGAAGCCCTATACCTGCTCGCAGAGCTGCGTCGCTTGCGGTTCAGGCTGACCGAGAACGAGGTCGAGCTGACGGCCGCCCTGGATACCGCGGTCCGGGTGATCGGGATGACCGGGCACGACGACCCGGCGCGAGGAGAACGGCATCTCCTGTTGGCCCGGCTGCTCATGGCCAAGAACAACCTGCGTGATCAGGATGATCCGGACGACCGTGACCGCCTGATCGAAAGCCTGCGGATCGTGGTGGCGGCAGACCCTGATCCGGATCTTGGCTGGACCCTCGGTGGCGAGCTCTTCAACCGTGGCAAGGAGAACGGGGATCCTGCCGATCTGCGCGCCGCGATCTCCTGGCTCCAAGAGCAGGCCGAGCTGCAGGATCCGGCAGGCGAAGACGCTTGGCTTCCGTGGAGCATGATCACCGAAGCGCACAGTCTGATCTTCGATCTCACGCGAGAGCAGGAGCACGCGGATCGGACGGTCGAATGCGCAACCCGTGCTCTCGAGTTCCCGATGCCTGAACCGGTTCTAGTCGAGGAAATGCATTGGCGGCGGCTGGATGCGGTTTTCCAGAACGGCGAGCGGCCGGATCTGTCCCGGTTCTTTCAGGAGCATCCGGTGCTGGACTGGCTCCGGGACGCCGGGCAGGTGGTCGACGAATCCCGCCGAGGCGAGCCGACCGAAACCGGCGAGCTCCTGGCGGCCAAACTGGGACTGTCGTGGTTCGCGATCATGACCGCGGCCCCGAACCTGGTCGTGACCTACCCCGCCGACCTGTACGAACTGATCGACAGAATGCAGGGACTGTTCCAGGGTGCGGACGTGTTCGACGACATGTCGGACGAAGAACGGCTGTCGTTCGCGGCGATGCACGAACTCGTGGTCAACCTGGGGCAAGCGGTGAACGGTGATGGGGTTGTGGACTTCTCCAACCTGCAACAACTCGCCGCCGCTCCGTCGCTCAGGCAGGAACGCGCCGACTTGCTCGGCTTCGCGGCCTCGTTGCTGCTCATGGTGGGGTCGGTGTCGGGATCACTGCGCGCCATCGACGCGGGTATCGAGCTGTGTGTCGTGATCGGGCGCATCGCCGAGCGGCCGGTCAAGCAGGCGGAAGCCGACGCGTTGCAAGGCATCTTCCGCTTGTTACGGGCCTTTCACGCACGGCAGAGTCCGGCCCGGATCTATGCTCTGGGCAAGGCGGCTTGGGAGCGTATGGTCTCCTTGCCGGAATCCAGCGGTCTCGCACCGATCCTCAAACTGACCGACATCATCTTGCGGCCGGTGACCCGGAAGGTCGGCGCGGATCCGTTGCCCGCATTGCACCCTTCGGTGACCGAGGATCTCTGGCTGGAGCGTCTGTTCGAACCGTTCGTCCTGAGCGAGGAACTGTCGAACGCCGCTTTGAATCGTGATGTCGAGGGCGTCCGAGTCGTCTGTCGCAGACTCGATGATCTGATGGAAAGGAGCTCCGACCCGACCGTCAACCAGGCGGTACAGGGTATCCGTGCCACGGCTTACGGGTGTCTGTCCACTTTGAACCCATCAGATCCCGCAGTACTCGACGACGCGATCGACGCACATACCGAGCTGCTGGATTGGCTTCGTGGCGACGATTACCCTGGTCTCGAAGACCAACTCCAATCGCTCGCCGACTTGCTTCGGCGCCGTGGTGGCCCGGACGATCTCGTGGGCAGCAGGCGGGTCGGCATGGATGTCCTGGAGAACGCCGGCTGGCGCGTGCTGCTGCAGTCGGAGAGTGCCGAGGCACTGGAGATCGCGCGTACCGCGGTGCCGACCGCTGAGAAGCTCGTCGGTTGGTGCATCGAGGATGACGCTGTCGCCGATCTCATCGGAATCCTCGATTCCCGGCGGAGTCTCGTGCTGCACGCCGCGAACACGAGTCGTTCGGTCTCGGCGCTGCTGACCGGGATCGGCCGGGCGGACCTCGCGGCCGAATGGGAGGCCGCCGGTGGGCTCGAACAGGCGTTGTTGCATGAGCACGGCGGTCCTGGCAACGGCTGGGGTGTCCTGCGCCGTAAGGTGCTGATGGCGTTGACGAGGGAGTCTCGCGGCATCCTGACTCCTCCCACCGTCGAAGAACTCCAGAAGACGTTGCGGGCTCAAGGGTCGGACGTGCTGGCTTACCTGCTCCCGGCCAACGACCAGCACGAAGCGGTGGCGGTCATGGTCCCGCGCGAAGGAGAACCGGTGGTCCGATCGCTGCCCGCGCTGGGACGGGGGAGCCAAGTCGAGCGGTACCAGGCGGCCTATGGCGAGTGGGACGGCGCCGCCGATCGGGTCGGGCCGGAATACCTCCGCTGGAGAGACGCGCTCAAGGACCTCTGTGACTGGTCTTGGCGAGCGGCCGGCGAGCAACTGCTGGAGTTCGGGCGGCAGCACGCGGGCGATCGTGATCCGAGGATCGTCCTGGTCCCGATCGGCATGCTGGGGCAGGTGCCGTGGCACGCCGCCAACCGGCTGGTCGGCGACCGCCGCCGATACCTGCTTCAGGACGCGACCATCTCGTATGTTCCCTCGGGCCGTTTGTTCTGCGAAGCCGTCGGGCGTACCGATGTGGACTCGGAGTGCGCTGTGCTGGTCGGGAACCCCGGACGCAACCTGCTGGCGGGCGGAGTCGAAGCCAAAGCCGTCCGAGACTCGTTCTACGCCGACGGCGTGCTCCTGGGCGGCACGGGACAACAACCGCGGCGTTGGGTTCCCGCCCCGGAAGGCCCGGGTAAGCCGTCCGAAGTGCTCGACCATCTGCGAAGCCCGTTGCGGCTCATGCATCTGGCCTGCCACGCTGTCGCGAACATGCGGGATCCGTTGCTGTCGACGATCGAGCTGGCGGGGGAGCCGAGGAGCGACCTGTCCGCCACGGAACTGCTCGCACTGAGCCCGACCCGGCCACTCGATGTCGGTCTGGTGGTACTCGCGGGCTGCACCACTCACGTGTCCGGATCGGACTACGACGAGGCCTTGACCCTTTCCACCACCTTTCTCGCTCTCGGCACGCGGACCGTGATCGGCTCACTGTGGCGGGTCCCCGCGGGCTGGGTGACCGCTCACCTGATGTTCCTGTTCCACCACAACCTTCGCCACGAGCTGCTTCCGCCCGGCGAAGCGCTCCGTCGTGCTCAGATATCCCTGCTCGACCCGGAGCCGAAGCTGCCTGAGACGATGCCCGACGAGCTGAAGAACTTACGCCCGGCGACCGTCGTCGAAATCGACGTCGAACATTGGGCCGGTTTCACTCATCAGGGCCGCTGAGCACCAACCGATGCCCGGAGGCAGGACGACCGGGCCGATATCCTCGGGGGGTGTGGAGATAGGGACGTCGAGGGTCCCTATCTCCACACACCCCTGTGCTGCCCCCGCGTGGAAGAAAGCTTCGTGGGCTAGGAAAGCTGCTCGTCGTAGTCGGGCAGCTTGAAGCCCTTCTCGTAGTTGCCGCCCGTGAAGTCACCGGGACGGTTCCCGACGTTGGCGATGATGGTGTACCCGGCGGCGGCGTATTCCTTGCGGCAGCGCTGTTTCGTGTCGGTCGCGTGGGATTCCGAGCTCTTGCGCACGCAGACGCGGTCCACCGGGTAACCGGCGTCGGTGAGCGCCTCCTTGGCGCTGCTCGCGCTGCTGCGGTAGCTGGCCACCAGCACCGAGACGCCTTTTTCCTTGGCGTGCTTGATGAAGGCGAGCACGTCCGCGGTCGGCTCGCCGGGATGGTAGTAGGTCTCGAGCGCGGTGTTGTCGATGTCGGTGACGACGGCCAGTTTCGTGCCACCCTTGGCGATCCGCTGGTCGAGGTACGTCGTGCCGCCCTGCATCGCCGTGTGCACGTCGGACACCCAAGTCCGGTAGCTCGGTACCGCGCTCGCGGAAGCCTGCGGGGCCGCGATGCCGAACACCGTGCCGGCGAGGGTGGCGACGGCCAGGACGCGGGCGGTTCTGCTGTTCACTGTGGACCTGCTTTCGTCGGGATCTTCCTGTGACACAGGAACTGTGTGTCTCGAAAATAACCAGACGGCTCCGCGCGGGAAACCCTCGGCGAAAGAATCCGTAAACAGAGAAAAGCTATTCCCAGGTCCATTGCAGACCGTGGATTCCGGGAGCCGCGTTCCGCCGCGAGACGTGGACGATGTGCTCGGCGTCGGGGCGTACGGTGACCCAGCCGGTGGTCCGGTTCTCGGGCGTGCGGGTCCGCCAGGTCCGGCACGCGACCGGCTCCGCGCCGTCGGCGAAGACGACCTCACAGTGGTAGTGACCCACGGATTCCGCGATCCTGCGGTGGTGGTTCTCCGCGACGATCGGCCGCGGATACTCCTGGACGAAACCGATGGCCAGCCGTTCGCCGCGCCGCAACGTCCTGTCCAGCACCAATTCCGTCAGCGAGAAGCCCTCTTCTTCGAGTGTCAGCACCGTACCCGGTCGGCAACCGCGGGTCTCGGCCACCATGGGCGGCGGAATGCCCGGTTTGCTCCTCGCCGCGAAGATCATCGTGCGGGTCCGGTCCTGTCTGGCCTCGATGAGCTCCCGGACCACGAGACGGCCGGTGCGCCGGTCGGCCCGTATATGGAAGGTCTCGTGCAGCTCGATCTTGCGGGCCGGGTTCACCAGGCTGTCCCGGAATTCTTCGAGCAGCGGCGGCAGGAAGGCCGGATGTCCCCACGCCCGATGTCGGCGATGAAGCGATATCGCGGAACGTACGCCGCGGCCTCGCGGGCGCCGGGAACCGACCAGCCGGCGCAGGGAACCAGCCTGCAACGCGAGCACCTCTTCGAGGACTTCTACCGCGCGAAGCGATTCTTCCCGTTCCGGCACGCTTCGGCCGCTCTGCCAATGGCTCAGCGTCATCGCGCTCACCGAAGCGCCTCGGGCGTCGAGGCGGTAGTGCAACTGCCGGAGGCTGAGACCGCGGGCCTGCACCGCCATCGACAACGCACGGCAGAACGGCCCGGTCCGCAGCACCTCGGCGAATTCGTCGGTTCGGGTCATGGCTCACCTCGAAGCGACAGTCTGCGACGAAGGCTCCCGGCACACCACCGTCTTTCGCGGGTTGACAACGGCGTTTCCGTGAGACGGCGACGTAGATCGCCTGTATACGCCGCGTTGGGAGCCTGGACCCATGTCCGACACCACTCCCGGGGACACCCGGGCACTCGCCCTGCCGAACCTGCTGAAGGAGGCGATCGAGTCCGCGCGGGACGAAGCCGGCGAACTCGGCCGTCTGCCCGGTCACCTGGTCGCCGAACTTCGCGACGCGGGTGCTTTCAGCCTGTTCACCCCCGCCGAGTACGGCGGGCTCGAGGTGTCGCTCACCACCGCGCTGACCGTGTACGAGCGGCTGGGCCGGATCGACACCTCGGTCGCCTGGGTCGTGTGGAACGCCAACTTCGGGTTCACCGCGGCGATGCTCGGTGAAGCAGGCGCGGCGAAAGTCTGGACCGGCGGCCCGGAACCGGTGCTGGCGAACGCGGGCCAGCCGGGCAAGGCTGTCGCGGTGGACGGCGGATACCGGCTCTCCGGACAGTGGAACATCGTCAGCGGGATCGAGGCGGCCGAGTGGTTCGTGCCGCTCGGCGTCGTGCTGGACGGCGAGCAGCCCGCGATGACCGAGGCGGGCAAACCGGACGTGCGGCTGTTCCACGTCCGGCAGGACCAGCTGAAGATCGAGCACACCTGGGACGTCAGCGGCCTGCTCGCGACCGGCAGTCACCGGGTGGTGGTCGAGGACGCGTTCGTCCCGGCCGAACTGACCGCGAACATCGACGAGCCGCTGCGACTGGACCGGCCCACCTACCGGCTCAACCCCATCCTGCTGGTCTTCGCAGGCTGCACCGCCGTCGCGCTGGGCACGGTGGAGGAGGCCATCGACGAGCTGGTCGCGCTCGCCCCCGGCAAGACGACGCCGTTCGGTGGTCCGCTCGCCGAGCAGCCTCACGTCCAGGAAACGCTGGCCCGTCACGAGGCCGCGGTCAAGGCCGCGCGCCTGTTCCTGTTCGACGTTGCCCGGCGGATCGATGAGACCGCCGAACGCGCCGGGGAGACCACCCTCGACCTGCACGCCGATCTGCACTCGGCCATGGCCCATGCGGCCGCCGTCGGCAGGGACGCCCTGGTCGCGATGTACCGGCTGGGCAGCTCCACCTCGCTCTACCGGGGCAACACCCTCGAACGGCTCCACCGCGACGGGATGGTCGCGTTGCAGCACGTCAACCAGGCGCCGGAGTTCTTCGGCGGTTCGGGTCGTGTCCGGCTGGGCCTGGAACCCGGTCTGCCGCTGTTCTAGTAAGCGGTAAGGCGGAAGTTCCCTTCGTCGCGGTTGGCGCTCGCGGGGGTTGCCGGAGCTGAGGCAGCGGCTCGCCGGGTATTGGGCCGGCTTCGACGTACCGGTCGGGCCAGCTCGCCGACATCGGTATCGAGACCCTGCCGGGCTCGGCGACGTTCCATCTGTTCGCCTCGCTCGGTCGGTCCACTTTGGACTCGATGGAGTTCGCCGCCCGGTTGCTGCGGGAAAGCTCGGTCAGCGTGGTGGCGGGCATCGCTTACGGTGACTCGTGCGACCGGCACATCCGTATCTCAGTGGGCACGGAGTCGCCGTACCGGGTGGCGAGGGGCATCGCCGCGATCCGGGACCTGATCGACGCGACCACCTGACCCGTGCCTGTCCGAGGACGGCGGGTCGAGCGGTCCGGGTCGCTGTCCAGATGTCACTCGTCGGCGAAGGTCGGCTCGGTTCGGACCTCGAAGTTGACGGAGTTGGCGATGAAGCACAGTTTGTGGGCCTCTTCGTGTACCGCGAGGGCTCGTTCGCGGTCGGCAGGGGACGCCAGTTTCACCAGCGGGCGTAGGATTGCTTCTTCGAACCGGCCACCGCCGGCGGCGTTCTCGACCATGGTGCCGGAGGGACTGTCGGAGTACTCGGTGACCACGATGCCCTCACGTGCGCAAAGCACGAGATACCACAGCATGTGGCACTGGGACAGGCTGACGATCAGGAGTTCTTCGGGGTTCCACCGCTCCGCCACGCCGCGGAAAGCCGGATCGGCGGTACCGGGGATCATCGGTTTGGAGCCCGCGCTGATCTCGTGATCCCGGCTGAAGTCGCGGTAGCCGGTGGTGCCCGTCCCGGTGTTGCCGGTCCAGCGCACCGTGGCGATGTAGTGATGGCTCTTGGGCAATGATCTCCCCTTTTCGTTACAGCTGGTTCCTCGACGATGCCAAGGCCTCAACCCTCCGTCAAACCCAGTCGCTCACGCGGTGTCGGCTCGCGATCGTCGGCGGGCTGGTGGGTGCCGGTGTCCGCATGGTGAATTCCCCGCGAACCCTTCAGCATTTGCCGTTGTCCTCCCCGGTGTACGCGGGAAATATTCGCGTTCGGTCCGGAATGTCGTTGGAGGAAGCGAGATGCGCGTGCGAAAGCTGCTCGTGGCCGTCATTGCGGCGACCGCGGTCGCCGGTGGGGTGACCGTGCCGGCGTGGGCGACCGTCGATGCCCCGGCCGTCGTCGCCGGCGCGGTGAGCCTGGAGGGGGCGAAGAACTTCCGCGATGTCGGCGGATACACCACGGCCGACGGCCGCACGGTGCGTACCGGCGTGGTCTTCCGGTCCAACAGGCTTTCCCGGCTCACCGATGCGGATCTCCGGCGGCTCACCGCGGCGAACGTCTCGCTGGATGTCGATCTGCGCAACGTGAAGGAGCGCCACGACGAGCCGGACCGGGTGCCTTCGGGCGCTCGATACCAGGTGGCTGACGTGGTCTCGCTGGAACACGGGCTGCGGTTCCATGACAACGCCGCCGTCACGCTGATGAAGGCCATCGCGGCCGGGCTGCTCAACGGATCCGACAACCTGGGCCAGTCGATCGGTTACCCGTTCATGGTGGACTTCGTGGGTGCGGACCACGCGTTCGGTGACCTGCTGCGCGCTATCGCGGCGAACGGTTCCGGTGCCACTGTTTTCCACTGTTCGGCGGGCAAGGACCGCACCGGCTGGGGGACGGCGATCCTGCTGAGCCTGCTCGGTGTGCCGCGTGCGGCCGTCGAGGCCGACTTCATGCTCAGCAATGACAAACTGGGCGACTCCAAGGCCGTCGAGTTGAGCTGGCTGCGCGCGGCTTTCGACGAGGTCGACCATCTCTACGGGTCCATGGAGGCCTACGCTCGTCAAGGACTCCACCTCGACGACGCGACCATCGACGCGTTGAAGACCAGCCTCCTGGTCTGAGACCCACCCGGCGCGATGGATCACCGGCGTGCGTTAGATCTGCGCGAAGCCGCCGTCCACGGCGAGCTCGGACCCGTTGACGTAGCTGGACGCGTCCGAGGCGAGGAAGACGGCCGCCGCGGCGATCTCGTCGGGTTCGGCCAGTCGGCCGAGCGGCACCGACGCCCCGGCGGCGGTGAGCTCCTCGGGTGAGACCAGCTCTTGCAAACCCTGCGTGCGGGTACCGCCGGGCGAGAGCACGTTGATCCGGTACCGACGCTTCCCTGCGTCGTGGGCGAACCCGCGAACCAGGTTGCGGATCGCGGCCTTGGTCGCCCCGTACACCGGCAGGTACGGCTGGGGGCGCGAAATCGCCGTCGACCCGGTGAGGATGATCGAGGCCCCTGGCGACAGCAACGGCAACGCCTTCTGCACGGTGAACAGCGAGCCCTTGACGTTGGTGGTGAACATGGCGTCGAACTGCTCTTCGGTGATCTCACCCAGCGGGGCGGCGATCCCGATCCCGGCATTGGCCACCAGAACGTCAATATGACCCGCCCGCTCGGCGACGGTCGCATAGAGCCCGTCGAGGTCCTCGAGCCGGCCCACGTCGCAGCGGACACCGGTGACCTCAGGGCCGAGATCGGCCTCGACCTTGTCGAGCTGGTCCTGGCGACGGCCGGCGACGAACACCCGTGCCCCCTCGGCACGGTAAGCCCGCGCGATCGCCAGCCCGATACCCGCGTTCGCGCCGGTCACGACCGCGACCCTGCCCTCCAGCACCTTCATGACGACTCCATCCAGGTTGTTGACTGTGCGGTCCATAATGTTTCGTTATGGACCGCGCGGTCAATAACTCGCGTGGTGGTGTGTCACACGCCACTACGGCAGGGGGTTTCAGGGCTTAGGCAGCAAGCCGTCGAGCAGAGCCGTGGCCGTGGCCGACAACGCGGCCGGGTCCTGACCGATTCGGCCGAGCAAGATCAGCCCGAGCTGACCGGACAGCACCGCGCGGGCAGTGAGGTCCGGATCGAGGTGAGGTGCGACGTCGCCCTCGCGCTGCGCTCGTCGTATGGCGTCGGTCAGCGCGTCCGTGGTCGAGGCGTAGCTGCGGCGCGCCTCCGCGGCCACCTCGGCGGCGCTCGCCGAGAGTTCCATCGCCGTGTTTGCCAGCAGGCAACCCCGGCGGGCCTGTTCGCCATCGGGGTCACGCACGGGTCCGGTCACGAAGTTCCGGATCACATCGATACCGCGATCGGCTTGTTCGAGCCACGTACGCAGCATTCGGTCATTGGCCTCGTCGTACTTGCGCAGTACAAGCAAGAACAAGCTCTTCTTGTCCCCGAACGCCCCGTACAGACTCCCCTTGCCCAGCCGGCTGGCCGCCAAGAGATCTTCGAGTGAGGTGCCCGCGTAGCCCTTGTCCCAAAACGCCGCTTGCACAGCTGCCAGCACGCGCTGCTCATCGAACTGACGTGGACGTGGCACAGGCTCGATGCTACCCATCGTGGACCGTCCGGTCCAAATTCGCGAAGCGGCAGCGTCGGACGACGTGATGGCGCTGGTGGCCGAGGCCGCCGTCCGGTCCGACGGCCGCACGGATCAGGCAAGGACACGGCCCGGCGGCCCGTTACGACAATCGCCAGGCAAACCCTAGTGCGGCTGCTGTTGCTTCTTGTCTTCCTCGGCCCACGCGGCCTCTGCCTGCGATTGGATGTCGGTGAGGCCGCGGTCGACCTGGACTATGCTCTTGCCGCCCCAGCCGACCCAGTTCTTCGAACTCTTGGCGTCGGAGAGGGCTTTCAGCATGGGGTAGTAGTCGGGGGCTTTCCTCTTCAGCCAGTCGTCGACCCATTTCATCTTCGCGTAGCTGTCCCCGAACTTGGTCTTCAGCCAGTTCTCGTGCTTCTTGATCATGGGGATGTCGTAGTTGCTCAGGTAGGACTTCGGCGGCGGCGGATCCGCGGGCTTGGGCATCGGCCGCGAGAAGTTCGGTGTGGTTCCGTCACCGGGTGGCCGGGTGCTCGGGGTGGCGCCCGCGGGAACGGGCGGGCCGTCGTGGCTGATCGCGGTGCCTGGCGGTGGCTGCTGTCCCGGGGGCCGGTTACCCGGCGGCAGCGGCCGCGAGAAGTTCGGGACGTTCGTGGGCCGGGTGGTCATCTCGTGGGCCGGGTTCGCGCCGGCCTTCGGCTTGACCAGTTTCGACAGGTGAGTGAGCCGGGCGAGGGTGCGCCCGGCGTAGGCGACGACCTTGCCGAGTTTGGCCACCATCGCCGCTACCTGAACCGAGACCGTCACGACGCATTTGCCCACCCCGACGACGATCGACGCGCCGAAGGTGAACGCGGCCATCGCGAGGGCGATCAGCATGGTGGCGATGATGTCGCCGAGGATCGTGGTGATGATGTCGCGGATCAGCGTGCGGACGGCCGCGATCAGGGCTCCGGTGGTTTCGACCATGTAGCCGGCGACGTCGGAGGCCTTGGCGTTGGCGTCGATCCAGCCTTTCCGGTCCTTGATCGACTTCATGAAGCTGTCGTGGCCTTCACCCTCCCATTGGGTGATGGTCGCTTTGAGCGTCTCGTCGAGCCCGGTGCCGGTGTTGCGCAGGCTTTCGCCGATCTTGTGCAGTTCGTTGGCGAGTTTCGTGACCTCCGCGGGATTGCCCGCGACCTGGTCCAGTGGCCACTTCAAGAACGAGATGTGCTCGATCAGCCAGCCGAGGCCGGCGGCGACCAATTTCGCGAACGGGTCCATGACGAACGCGACGGTGTCGAGCGCCGCACTGACGATGTTGACGCCCAGCTCCACGCCCACGGCGGCGAGGTCGCCGCCGTGGGCGGTCTGGACCTTGCCGATCGAATCGGCCACCATATGCCAGCTGTCGAACACACCCGCGCCGGTCGTGGAGTTCGCCCCGGTGATGGGAACGGTCATTGGCCCAGCTCCGTCTTGAAGGTCCCGATGGTCGTGGCCGCGTCCGCGTCCTGATTCGCGTACATGTCGGCCGCCTTCTTCACGTCGGCCGCGGATTTGCCGATGTCGCCGACGAGTTTGTCGATCTCACCGGTGATCGTCGCCATGGTGATCCGCGAGGGCACGGCCAGTGCCTGTGCGAGCAGGAACCCGAACGCGGCGTTGTCGAACCCGTTGGCGGCCTGCATCCGGTTCGCCGCGTCCTGGACCGCCGGTTGCGTGGTGTCCGACAGGAACCGGCTGAACTTCCGCAACTCGGCCGGGTCGACCGAGAAACCTGCTCCGGAAACCACTGTTACTCCTCTGTCCTACCAAGGATTGCTTTCACCTTCGTCCTCTTCCTGAGCGGGCCGGGGACGGCGGCGTGGCTGGCCCTGCTGAGCCGGCGGGGGAGTCGGCGGGCGGTGCGGCGGCGAGGGCGGCCGCGGTCCGGCGTCCTGTGCCGGCGGGAACTCGTTCCGGTTGTCCGGGGGCGGTTCGTTGTCCTGTCCGGGTTCCGGCAGGAACTCGTCCAGCAGCTCGCGGGCGGCCGAGCTCTCGCCCACCAAGCCGCCGAAGGCCTCGGCGACCTCGGCCGACACCTTCTGCTGCGCGCGGCCGATCAGCTGCATCACCAGACCGGACAGGGCCTGCGGGGAACGTTCGTACGCGCGGGCACCGAATCTGAGGTCTTGGAGGGCCCCGCTCGGGCCGACGGTCACCGAGACCGCTCCGTCGGGTGCCTGCACGGTGGCGACGGCGGACCGGAGGCGTTCCTGCGCCGCTGCGGCCTTCGCCTGGATTCCCTCGAGTTCGGCGGCGAATGTGGCCAACGGATCGCCGTCGCCGCTGCCGGGGGATACGGGCTGAGTCATTTGTCCTCGTCGCGAGAAGGTGGCCGACGCGACAGAGTCAATCAGTGCCCTTCGAACGCCAGATGACTTGAACAGAGCCTTTTGCTGAACGGGACCCGGACCCGAGGTCAGTCCATCGTCCTAGCGCAGGCTCGGGGTCGTGACGGTGGCGTCGTCGAGGACCAGCGGTTGCCAATCGGCGGCGCCGGTCCGGCCGTGCCCCGGGTCGACGCCGGTGAACACGCGTCCTCCGACACGCACGTGAACGTGGCGGGCTTGCCAATCGACCGCCGCGCGTTGCCGGACCCGCCCGGCGCACCGCCAGGTTCGATCGGCGAACCGCGCGACCGTGGAGTGCCCGTGGATCTGGCCGAAGGGTACGACACCGCGATAGCCCATCCAGGGTTCGTGCAGCGCCGCGCCCGATTCGGCCCACAGCGGACCCGCATTGCCGTCGCGGCCGTGTGCACCGATTTCCCAGATCAACTCCGGACGCTCGTTGAGCGACTCCGCGGCCGCGGTCGCCGACATCGGTTCTCCCAGCCGTTGCCAGCAGGCGAGCGTCAAGCCCGCGTGAGTGACCAGTAGTTCCTCGCCCGCTGCGGTACGGACGGTTTCGGCCACACGCAACCGCCCATCGGCCCACCACTGCCGCAGCCGAGCCACGTCGCCCTCCGCGAGAGGTTCGCGCCAGAAGACGGCCCCGCCCGGCAAGTACTGCGTCTCGTGGTTTCCCGCGAGCTGGATCCAGCGCCGCCCGTCCAGCAACTTCGCCACGATGTCGAGCACTCCCGCGCTGTCCGGGCCGCGATCGACGAGATCGCCCACCTGGATCACGGTCAGATCCGGTGGAAGTTCCCCTTCGGAGGCACCGAGCCAGGCCAAGGCCCGGCGCAATTGAACCGGGTGCCCGCCGACATCACCGATGATGGCGACTCTTCCCATGACCACCCCCAGAGACAGCCGACAGGATCCAGCGTACGGACTCTCGGGCCGAACGGCCCGCGGGCGCTAACCCCGCGCGACCTCAGCGGTGTGCGCGGGGGTGTAGCGCTCGCCTGTCACCTGGTCGCTCAGCGGGTCCAGCGCGGACAGTGCTTCGGTGCGCCGGAAGTCCTTCTAGCCCAGTGTGGAGTGGTCCAGGGTGCCGGTCAGGAACCCCCGCCCCAGCGGCGAGTACGGCACGAGCCCGACTCCCAGCTCGGCCAGCACCGGGGTGACCGTCTCGACGTCGCGGGTCCACAGCGAGTACTCGCTCTGCACCGCGGTGATCGGGTGCACCGCGTGCGCCCGTCGCAGCAGCTCGCCGTCGACCCCGGACAGGCCCAGATGACGGACCTCGCCCGCCTCGACCAGCTCGGCCATCGCCCCGACGGTCTCCTCGATACCTCAACGGCTGACGAACGCCTCCGACGCTAGGACCTGGAGCGCGCTCCAAGCCAAGCCGGACGACCGGCGGGGACAGGGGAAACACTCCAGGGCCCTGGTCATCGGCGGGCGGGACGCCCGAGCGCGTGAAAACTCCAGCCCGCCTCTTGCCACCGCCGCGCGTCCAGGGTGTTGCGGCCGTCGACGACCTGGCGCGTGGTGACCACGGCGCCGATCACCGCCGGGTCGAGTTCACGGAACTCCTGCCATTCGGTGAGATGCAGGAGCACGTCGGCACCGATCGCCGCCTCCAGCGCGGAACTCGCGAAGGTGAGGTTCGGGAAACTCTTGTACGCGTTGTCCGCGGCCTTCGGGTCGTACACGGTCACCTCGGCGCCTTGGAGCTGGATGGACGCGGCGACACTGAGCGCGGGCGAATCGCGGATGTCGTCCGAGCCGGGTTTGAACGCCGCGCCCCAGACGGCGACCCGTTTGCCGCGGAAGGAACCGCCGCACCGCTCGCGGGTGAGGTCGACCATCCGGCGTCGTCGACGGAGGTTGACGGCGTCGACCTCGCGCAGGAAACCCAAGGTGTGACCGATGCCGAGTTCGCCGGCGCGGACCCGGAAGGCCCGGAGGTCCTTGGGCAGGCAGCCGCCGCCGAAACCGAGGCCGGGAAGCAGGTACTGCCCGCCGATGCGCGGATCGTGGGCGAGCGCGCGGGCCAGGTGGGTGACGTCGGCACCGGTGCTCTCGCAGACCTCGGCCATGGCGTTGATGAACGAGATCTTGGTGGCCAGGAACGCGTTGGCGGACACCTTGACCAGTTCCGCCGTGGGCAGATCGGTGACCACGAGCGGCACGCCGCGGCCGAGCGGGATCCGGTACACCTCGCGCAGCAGCGATTCGGCACGCGGGGAACTCACGCCGAAGACGAGCCGCGCCGGGTCGAGCGTGTCGCCGATGGCGAAACCCTCGCGCAGGAACTCCGGATTCCAGGCCAGTTCGACGTGCGCACCGGCGGGCGCGTGTGCGTTCAGTCGGCGAGCGAGCCGTTCCGCGGTGCCGACCGGGACCGTCGATTTCCCGACCACCAGGCTCGGCCCGCGCAGGACGACGGCCAACCGGTCGATCGCCTCTTCGAGAAAACGGAGATCGGCCGCCCTGTCGGTCTTCTTCTCCGGCGTTCCGACGCAGAGGAAATGCAGGGTGAGTGCGCCGGCGGCGAACTTTTCTACCTCACTGTACGAGGAAGTGAATCTGAGCCTGCCGGATCTCAGATGACGGCGGACGAGAGGCTCGAGGCCCGGCTCGTAGAACGGGGGTGTTCCGGCTGAGAGCGCGGAAATCTTCTCCGGATCGGTGTCCATACCGAGTACTTCGAATCCCATTTCGGCCATGCAGGCCGCGTGCGTGGCACCCAGATAGCCGGTCCCGAGAACGGTTATTCGCATGACTGGTGTCCCCTCGGTGGCCTGGGTTGCCGGTCCGATATTGCTTCGTCCCGCTTGCCGAGGTCAACCCGAAATCCGCCGATGATCGACCCTTTTTCGCAGTTCCACACGATTTCCATAGGCGTCCCACAAATGTCCCACAGGGAAGCTCCGGTGAACGTCGACGTGCGTGGAAAGGCTCTACGATCCGGTCTTGTGCCTGACGATCGAGTGGTGGATTTCAGCCTTCCGGACGGCCTTTTGCCCGCCGACGGGAGATTCGGCTGCGGCCCGGCGAAAGTGCGGCCCGAACAACTGGCCGCGCTCGCCTCGCGCGGCGCGGATTTCCTGGGAACCTCGTACCGGCGCGGCTCGGTGCGCGCGTTGCTCGGCCGGGTCCGCGCCGGGCTGCGGGAGCTGTTCGCCCTGCCCGAGGACTACCAGGTGGTGCTCGGCAACGGAGGTGGCACGGCCTTCTGGAACATCGCCACCTACGGACTCGTCCGGAGCCGCGCCCAGCACCTGTCCTTCGGCGAGTTCTCCGGCCGGTTCACCTCGGTTGACAGAGGCACGCCCTGGCTCGCCGAGCCTTCGGTGATCGAGAGCCCGCCCGGAACCCATCCGGAACCGCGCGCGGAGCCGGACGTCGACGCCTACGCGCTCACGCAGAACGAGACCTCGACCGGCGTGGCCATGCCGATCCGCCGGGTGCCCGGCGCCGAGGGCCTGGTGCTGGTCGACGGGACCAGCGCCGCGGGCGGCATGCTCGTGCGGCCGGAAGCGTTCGACGTCTACTATTTCGCTCCACAGAAGTGCTTCGGCGCCGACGGCGGGCTGTGGATCGCGCTGATGTCCCCGGCTGCGGTGGCCCGCGCCGAGGAGATCGCGGCGAGCGGCCGGTACATCCCCGAGTTCTTCAGCCTGCCCGCAGCCCTCGACCATTCGGCGCGGGACCTCACTTTCAACACCCCTTCGGTGGCGTCGCTGTTCCTGTTCGCCGAGCAGATCGACTGGCTGCTCGGTCTCGGCGGGCTGGCCGCCGCCGCGGCCAAGGCGGCGAAAACGGCCGAGCTGGTCTACGGCTGGGCCGAGGATTCGCCCTACGCGGCACCGTTCGTCGCCGACCCGGCCCAGCGCTCGCCGGTGGTCGCGACCGTCGAGTTCGCCGGGCACGTCGACGCGACGGCGATGGTCGCCGGGCTGCGAGCGCACGGAATCCTCGACCTGGAACCCCATCGCAGCTTCGGCCGGAACCAGATCCGCGTCGGAATGTTCCCGGCGATCGACATCGCCGACGCCGAAGCGCTCCTGTCCTGTATCGACCACGCGATCGCACAGCTCGGCGACACCGCCGGGCGGGAAAGGAGAGCCCATGCCTGACGCACCCACCGCGGTGGTGGTCGGTGCCGGGATCGTCGGCGCGTCCATCGCGCACAGCCTTGTCCACCGAGGATGGTCGGTCACCGTCGTCGAGCAGTACACCCCGGGACACGTGCGTGGCTCCAGCCACGACACCTCCCGGGTACTGCGGCTGTCCTACGGCGGTGGCCGCGACATCGACGCCTGGTACACCCGCCGGGCCTGGCGGGCCCGGGAACTGTGGCAGGAGATCGGGGCGGAGGAGGGAATCGACCTGTTCCACAACGTCGGCGTCGTGTGGTTCGCCCGAGGGGAGGCCGAATTCGAGGAACAGAGCGCCCGCGGTCTCGAAGCGCTGGGCCTCCCGGTCGAGCGGCTGGCACCCGAAGCGGCCCGCGACTTCTTCCCCGACGTGCGCTGCGACGACCTCGAATTCGTGCTGTACGAGCCGAGCAGCGGAGTGTTGCGAGCCCGGCTGGGCGTACTGACCCTGATGCGCCGGACGCTGCGGGCGGGAGCCCGGCTGCGCATCGCCCTCGCCCGGCCGGACGCGCGGGGCCGGGCGATCGTGGACGGCGAGGTGCTGCGCGCCGACCGGACGATCTGGGCCTGCGGCCCGTGGCTGGGCCGCTGGTTCCCGCGGCTGGTGGACATCGAGTCCGTCCGGCAGAACGTCTTCTACTTCGGCGTCGAACCGCGGTGGCGCACACCGGGCCTGCCGGTGTGGGTCGACGGCGGCGCGTACGGGGCCGGGGACGTCGACGACAGCGGTTTCAAGGTCGGCGGCGCGCTCGGCGCCGCACCGGTCATCGATCCCGACCTGGCCGACCGCCGTCCCGATCCGGAGGCGGAGAAGGCGGCCCGCCGGGCGCTGGGGTACCGGTTCCCGGCGCTGGCGGAGGCGCCGCTGGTGTCCCGGCACGTCTGCCAATACGAATTGACCGCCGATCAGCACTTCCTGCTCGCCCCGGTGGCCGATTCGGAGGGCGCTTGGCTGGCCGGAGGGGGCGGGCACGCGTTCAAGTTCGGGCCCGCGTACGGCGAGTACACCGTCGACCTGATCGAGGGCCGCGAGCAGCCGCTGCCCGAATTCGGGCTGGGGCCGCGGGAACGGTTCCAGAGCAAGGAGAGCACCACCCCGGGACAACTGGCGCGCCTGCACCGCTGAGCCTCCCGGTCCGGAAACCCACGACGAAGGAGAGAACATGTTGTACGAAGCCGAGCGGCAGCTGCTGGTGGAGAGCATCAACGACATGGCCCGCTGGGGGTTGATCGAGACCACCGGCGGCGGTCTGAGCGTGCGGGCCGACAACGGCGACATCGTCGTCACCTCCACCGGTTCGGCCTTCGCGCGCTGGAAGGTGACACCGCGTGACATGACGGTGATCTCGGCGACCGGCGAGCTGAGGGAACGCACCGGAGGAGTGGCGCCGGTGGGCGCGCTGATCCACATGGCCGCCTACGAGATGTTCCCGGACTGCCGCGCGATCGTGCACGCGCACAGCGCCTACGTGCTCGCGTTCGCCTCGCTGGGCATGGGCATCCCGTCCTGCGTCAACCAGCTGGACACCTTGGGCGAGGTGCCCTGCCTGATCGCCGACGACACCGCGGTGAAGGGCGGGGTGCTCAGCGGCGAGTCGGAGCGGCCCGAGGTCAAGCTGCCCGACGGCATCGCCCAGCGGCCGGAGATCGCGGCCGTCGACACCTATCAGCTCATTCCGCAGCTGAAGGAGAAGCTGGGTCCGCGGGCGGACGAACTCAAGCGGCACGGCCTCGCGTGCGTCCTGTACCGCCACGGCGCCTTCACCTTCGCCCGTGGGCTGACCGAGGCCGTGGAGAACCTGGCCAGGGTCGAGATGAGCGCCCGGACGGCGGTCTTCCAGGCGATCCTGCGTGGCGGGCTGGCCGGGATCGAGCCCAACCTGCTCTTCCCGAAACCGGGACTGGCCGTCGAACAGCAGCTCGCGGATGTTTGACGGCTCCGCCGAGAGCGCGTACTACGCGCAACTCGCCCGGACCAGGGGCGCGGCCGGGGCGGTGCAGCTCGACGGCGCCGGCCGCGTACTCCTGGTCCGGCCCGGGTACAAGCCGGTCTGGGACCTGCCGGGAGGCGTGATCGAGTCCGGGGAGTCCCCGATGGCGGCGTGCGTGCGCGAGGTGCGGGAGGAACTGGGTTTCACCCCAGTGCTCGAACGGCTGGTCGGGGTGGTGTGGTTCCCGCCCCGGCCGCGCCGTGCGGCGTCCAACCTGTTCGTGTTCGCCGGCCGGATGCCCGAGACCGCCTTGGCGGCGATCGTGCCGGACCCCGGCGAGATCGCCGAATTCGGCTTCTTCCCGGTGTCGGACCTGCCGGAGGTGGAACCGCACACCGAACGCCGGGTCCGCTCGTGCGTCGAGGGCTATCTCGGCGGCGGAACGGTCTATTACGAAGAATCCACGAAACCGGCTTGGTACGGCGATTCCGCGGAGGCGAAGGAATGAGCCCCCGCGCACCGGTCGACACCGTGCTGCTGGACGCCGGGGGTGTGCTGATCATGCCGGCCGCCGAGGCCGTGCTCCGGAGCCTGCGGGACGGCGGGGCGCGAGCCGACCTGGCCCTGATCGATCGCGCCCATTACGCGGCCACCGCGGTGAACGACCGGTTCCCGCCGCGGAACCGCCTGTCGTACCTGAAGGCGTTCGCCCGGGCGTGCGGGATCCACGACGACCGGGCGGAGCGGGTGATCGCCGAACTCTCCGCCGCCTATGACGGTCCTAAGTGGACTCGCGAACTCCCCGGAGCCGCGAAGTCGTTGCGTTCGTTGAGTTCGTTGCCGGTCGCGCTCGGCGTGGTGTCCAATTCGGTCGGGTTGGTGGCCGAGCAGCTGCGGCGGGCGGGCATCTGCCAGGTGGGGCCGGGCGCCGGGACCCCGGTGTCCCTCGTGATCGACTCCGCGCTGGTCGGCGTCGCGAAACCGGATCCCGGAATCTTCCACCTCGCGCTGCGGGAACTGGGCGCCGAACCGGAACGGACCGTCTACGTCGGTGACACCGCCCGGATCGACGTGGACGGCGCGCTCGCCGCCGGTATCCGGCCCCTGCACCTCGACCCGCATCGTGATTGTCCCGATCCGCCGGGGAGGCACGAACATCTGCGTGGCCTCGGCGACCTGGCCGCGTGGGTGCGCGCTCATGGGCGCTGACGACGTCCGTGCCCCGAACCGCTGGGTGCTGCTCTCGGTGAGCCTGATCGCCTGGGCGGTCGGTGCCACCGCGGTGTTCCAGCTTTCCTTGGTACTGCCTGCTTTGCGGGCAACGACCGGGATGTCGCTGGCACTGGGGGGCGCACTGGTCGGGGTCGCCAATGGCGGACTGACCGTGGCGATGCTGGGCTGGGGACTGTTCGCCGACCGCTTCGGTGAACGGTGCGCCATGACGTGCGGCCTGACCCTGTGCGCCGTGTTCCTCTGCGTGGCCGCGGCCACCGACGGCGTCGCTGCCCTGTTCGCCGTCTTCGCCCTCGTCGGGATGACCGCGAGTTCTGTGTACGCGCCGAGCGGGCAGGCGGTGGTGCGGCGGTTCCCGGTGCGGCAGCGGGCCTTGGCCCTCGGTCTGACCCAGACCGCGACACCGCTCAGTTCGGCCGTGGCGGCGGCGATCGTGCCGGGGGTCGCTGCCCGCCACGGCCTGGCGACTGTCTGGCTCGGGATGGCCGGACTCTGCCTGCTGGCCGCGGTGGCGGTGCTGCTGTTCGGCGGACAGCCGAGGGTGGACGTCGGCCCGGCGGACGCGGTGTCCGGCGAACCAGGGAAGGTGCCGTGGCGACGGATCTACGGGGCTTGCGCGTTGCTGATTCTGCCGCAGTCGGCGCTGCTCACGTTCAGTGTCAGTTATCTCGTCGACGATCGGGGCTGGCGCCCGGACCAGGCGGGATGGCTGCTCGGCGGGGCGCTCCTGCTCACCGTGCTCACCCGGCCGCTGGCGGGTCACCTCGCGGACCGCCTCGGTGCCCCGATGGGGTTGATGCGGATCTTCGCCTTCGGCAACGCCGTCGTGCTGGCGCTCGTCGTGATCGGCGCGGTGACCGGGACCTGGCTGGGCGCGGTGATGGTGCTCTTCGCCTGCGTCTCGACGGTCACCGGCTACGGGTTGGCCTCCACGGCCGTCGCCGGATTCGCCGCGCGGGCCCGGCTGGGGCGGGCACTGGGAGTGCAGCACACGTTGCAGGGCTTGGTGACCACGCTCGGCCCGGTGGCGCTGAGTGCGGTCATCGGCAGCGCCGGATACGCGGGGGCGTTCGCCGTGATCGCGGTCGCCCCGCTCGCCGGCGGGGCGCTGCTGCCGGTGACGGTCGAACGGACAGGTCAGTCCCGCCAGCAGTGTGCGAGTACTTCGGTGGACGGCGCGTCGGCGAGGATGGCCTGGTGGACCCGGCGCAGGTAGGTGGAGGGTTCCACCCCGGTCTGCGAGACCAGGTTCCGCCGCGCGTCCAGATACGCGCCCAGCGCCTCGCCTTTGCGCCCGGATCTGTACAGCGCGAACATGTACTGCGACCAGGTGAGTTCCGAGATCGGGGAAGCCGTGACCAGCTCACGAAGTTCACCCACCACCTCCTTGTGCTGTCCCAGCCGGAGCCGTGCCTGGACGAGGTCGTTCAGCGCGTCGATCCGGCGGCCTTCCAATGCGGTGATGGGCGCCACCAGCGCGGGGGTGACGCGGACGTCTTCGAGCGGTTTTCCCCTCCACAGAGCCAAAGCGCTGCTCAGGCACTCGGCGGCGAGTTCGTGCTCGGATCGCCGCAGCGCGGCCCGGCCCTGCGTCGTGAGCCGGTCGAAGACGGACAGGTCGAGTTCGTCGGAGCGCACTCGCAACAGGTACCCGGGCATCCTGGTGATCAGCCTGTCCCGCCCGGCGTCGCCGGCGGACTCCAGCAAGCGGCGGACACCGGCGACATAGCTGTAGACGTTCGCCGTCGCCGAGCGTGGAGCCGGGCCGTCCCACAGCATCCCGGTGAGACGGTTCACCGAGACGATGTGGTTGGCGTTGAGCAGCAATACGCTCAGCAGCGCTCGTTGCTTCGGCGTGCCGAGGCCGCCTGCCCAGGTCGTCGGGCCGGCTTCGACGGGACCCAGAACACGGAAATCCATTGGTCATGCCCCCCAAGGCCCCCGGGGAGCCGCCCCGGGGATCGAACTGACAACTGCGCGTTCACGTTGTGACACTTTTAGTCAGAGTGTCACAACGTCGGGGTTCGTGCAACGCATCCAGGCTACCGCTGTCGACCGGATGGCCCTCCGGTTCGAGTCGTACCGCGCGCCGATGGCGTAATCGGTACTCCTCGCCGAATATGTCCGGAACCCGGAGTTGGAATGAATCTCCGAATCGTTCGAAATGACGTAAGATGACCATCGAGGTATTCATTGCGAAATCTTCTCGCGGAGAGGTGTGTCGTGAACTTCACCGATGAGGAACTTCTGCGCATCCCGCCGGAGCGGATGGCGGCCGCCTACCTGGAATATCGGCGCTCCGGATACGAGTTCGTCTATCACGCGGCCGTGGAGAACGGGGTTCTGGACGCACTCGGTACCCCGGTGACCGTTGCGCAGTTCGTGGCCCGGCACGGGGTCGTACCAGGCAAAACAGTGGTGGCCGAACTGCTTCTCGAAGCGCTGACCAGGTGCGGAGCGGTCCGCCGTGTCGGCGATCGGCCCGCGCGGTTCGCCGCGGTGACCGATTACCGTCCATCGCGATCGATCGACGACGAGCTGATCCGGCTGGCCACCGGAAAATCGAGTTACCGGGAACTCGGATACAGCGGGAGTTTCGGTCGCGTGGTGGCATCGCTGACCCGTGTGGAAAAGCAGGCGCTGTCGGGTTTCGACGCCTCGAACGCCGACCTCTGGGATCAGGGAATGCTGCTCCCGTATTATCGGTACGCGCGATTGTGCTCGGTGCGCACCCTGGTTTCCGCGGGCGCCGATTTGCTCGATCTCGCATCCGGGACCGGATTGGGGCTGCTGGAACTCGCGCGTCACGCGAACGGCGGAACCCAGGGCCGGCTCGTCGGGGTGGAGGTCAGCCCCGATTTCGTCCGGGTCTCGGCCGAACGGACCGCCGGCAACCCTCGGATCCACGTCGTCCAAGGAGATCTGGAAGAACCCCTCGCGCTTTCCGAGGCGCGGCGTTTCGACGGTGCGATGCTGGTCGGCGCCTATCACTATCTGCGGGATCCGGCGCCGCTGTGGCAGAGCATGGCGCGGCTGGTGCGGCCCGGCGGCGTGGTGTGCTTGGCGATGGCGTATTTCCGCACCGGCAGCTACGACCAGGAACTGGTCGATCTCCGTTACGCGCAAAGAAGCCCGGCCGCGCGTCCCCGTACCCGCGCACAGGTGATCGCCGAGGCCGGGGTGGCGGGTTTCGAGCTGGAGCGCGAATTCTGGTTCGGCTGCTTCGGCTGGCTCGCCTTCCGCGGGACGGCGGATCAGAACGCGCCTGGCAGCATCTCGCGGCCGAATTCCAAGTAGGCCACCAGGCCCGCGTCACGCGCCCGGCGGCAGGCCGCTATCCGCCGGGCGATATGCGGGGCCATCAGTTCCCGGAAGCCGGGCATGTCGACGAACCGGCAGTCCGACAGCTCGTCGGCGGGGAGCCGGATCGCGGGGACCAGCTCGTCCGGGATCCGGCCGTCGAAGACGAACACGTTCGCGTCGTCGCGGCCGTCCCGCGGCGGTATCCAGTCGACCCCGGCGAGCGGGCCGAGCACCGGCGCGATGCCGAGTTCTTCACGCAGTTCCCGCTCGCACGCCGCGAGCGGAGATTCGCCCTCCTCGATCACCCCGCCCGGCAGCCCCCAGCCCGGTTTGTAGGTGGGTTTGACGACGAGAATGCGCCCGCGGTCGTCGAAGAGCATGCCCGCGGACGCACCTCTCTTGCCCTGTCGCGTGCTCAGCGGCTGTTTCCCGAGTACACGCCGTCCGCCAAGGCGGCGCCGGGGTGGTGCAACACGTCGGGTTTGATCCCGCTGATCCCGCCGTGCAGGGTGGCCTGGAACAACGCGGTCCGGGCGCTGACCTCGATCCGCGTCAGGTTCTCGACGGCCTCGTCCAGGTGGCGGGCGAAGACGAAGACACCGTGCCGGTAGACCACGAAGCCGAGGCCGTGCCGGTTCAGTTCGGCCGCGCGGGGGCCGAAATGCTCCAGCATCTGCGGGTTCACCGTGTGAACGTAGCCCGCGATCACGTCCGGGCGCGACCCCATGCATTCGGCAACGTCGATGGTCACCCGTCCGGCGAGGACGTCTTCCTTGACCGAGGGGTCATCGGAGGTGAAGCAGGGCACCTCACCCATCGTGTCGAGCTTGTTCGTGCAGGAAGGCACGCCAAGGCCGAGTGAGGCGAATGCCAGGCTGTACGGCGCGTGGGAGTGCACGATCGCGTTGCAGTCCGGGAATTCCCGGTAGATCGCCAGATGCAGCGGCGCGTCCGGGGGCGCGAGATCCGTGGCGCGTTCGACGATCGCCCCCTCGGGTCCGTAGACCATGAGGTTGCGGGCGGTGATGTCCCACCGGACGAACGCGGAACTCGCGGTGGTGCTGACGATGTTCCCGGTGCCTGCCCGGACGCTGACCGAACCGCCTGCCGGGTCCAGGGTCCCCCAGCGGGTCATGTCGCTGACGGCCCGGATGATGTGGTTACGTTCGGCTTCGTGACCCATTCTGGTGATCCTTTCGATCTATGCCGTCCGGTCGGGTACCGACAGCTGCGGGAAGGTCCGGTTCTCCGCGCGAACCTGTCGCGCGAGCCGGGCGTAGGCGAGGAAGCAGCGGGTCTGGGAGAACGATCGGGCGTTGAGCCGGGCGCGGCTGCCCAGGGCCTCGAGCCTGACCGCTGACCAGGCGGCGGCTTCGGCCAGCGCGGAGGTGAGTCCGTCGGGATCGTCGGCGGGATAGACGAGGCCGGTGACCCCAGGTAGCACGAGTTCCGTGCTGCCTCCCCGATCCGGCACGATCTGCGGGATCCCGGCACCGCCCGCTTCGAGGACCGACCGGCCGAAGCCCTCGATGTCACAGGCGGCGACGAGGACGTCGGCGGCGGCCAGCCAGCGGTGATCCGGAACCTCGCCCCAAAAGTGGATGTCGCGGCTGGAACGGAGCCCCTCAGCCAGCCGCCGCAGCTCCGGTAACGCCGAACCGGTCCCGTAGATGTCGAGCCGCGCGTGCGCGGCCAGATCGTCCGGCAGCAGCGCGAAGGCCCGGATCACCCTGTCGATCAGTTTCCACGGCTCGGCTCGGGCGACCACCGCGAACCTGCGTGGCGAAGACGGATTCCGCGGTCCTCGGTACAGGCCGAGGCGGACGGCGTTGTGAATGGTGATCGCGTCGAGCGGTTTCCCGGCCAGTTCCCGGATGCTGGTCGTCGCGGCCCGGCTGACACCGACCCAGCGGCTCGCGCGGGAGAGCACGTCCCAGTCGAGTTCGCCGGGGAGCCGGGGGACCAGCCGCCGGACCCGGGCATCGACCGTGCGCAGGCGCTGATCCGCCACCAGGATTCCCCGCAGTACCGAGACGACCGGCACGGCGAACGATTCCGCCGTCACGATGTCGACCATCGCCGTCCGGTGCGCACCGATGAGCACCGTTCCGCCCGGATCTTCACCGAGTTCGGCGCGCAGCACCCGTTCGTAGGCGTCGTAATCCGCTACCTGCCGGACCCGGACACCTCGCGGATCGGGCGCGGGGGCACCGGCGCCGTCCCACCAGATGACGACGACCTCGATCCCCAGCAGCGCGCGAAGACCTCGGGCCAGTTCGACTGTCGAACGCTCCGCGCCGCCGGACGCCGTCGTCAGCCAGGTCAGCACCACACGCCGCAAAGGCGCCTGGCTCGCGGGTGATCGAGGAAACCATCGACTGGCCATTGGGCTCACTCTGCCAACCGGATCCACAGCAGGCCCACGCGAACACCACAAAGATCCTATAATTCCCGCGGCGAGGCCATATGTCCACTGTGGACCGAAAGGGGAAGGGGCGCTGCCCCGGCCGGTCTTGAGTCCGTTTGACATGCTGCCGGTGTGGCATCAACGGAAACCAGGCCTGGTCAAGCGCCCGCCGGTCAGATGAGAGGGCTGGTCCTGGTGTGTGCGGCCGGCGTGCTCTGGGGCACGATCGGTCCGGCGATCCCGGTCGTACACGACGCCTCGGGTCTCTCGCCGATGACCATCGGCGGGTACCGCGCTTTCGTCGCCGTTGCCGTCCTGGTGATCGCTGCCGCCGCGATGCGCCGGTTGCGCGAATGCCTGCGGCTCGGCCTGCGGCATTGGCGGCGTGTGACCGCGGTCGGGGTCTCGACGGCGCTCTTCCAGCTTTTCTTCTTCGTGGCGGTCCTGTGGACCGGGGTGAGCGTCACCACCGTGGTGTGTCTCGGGTTCGCGCCGGTGCTGTTGCTGATCGCCGGAAGCGTCCGGCGTCGTCGCCGTCCTTCCGTCGGCCAGTTCCTCACGATCACGGTCGCCGTGGCAGGACTTCTGCTCGTCAGCAGCCCTGGCGGCGAAGCGCCGCACCCGGTTCTGGGAGTGTTCGCCGCACTCGCCTCCGGAACCGCCTACGCCTTTTCCGCCGAAGCCGCCGCGCCGCTGTCACTGCGGCTCGACACGTTGACCATGACCACGACGACCACCTCCGTCGCCGCGATGGTCCTCGTTCCCGCCGGACTGATCGTGCCCCTGGCGAGCGGCGACGGGGTCTGGACCACCGACATCGGCTCGTGGGCACTGATCGGCTACCTCGGAGCGGTGACGATGGCGCTCGCCTACGCGCTGCTGTTCACCGGCCTGCGGACCACACCCAGCGGCGCTGCGGTGGTCGCGACCCTGCTCGAGCCGGTCACCGCGGTCGTGATCGCCGTCGTCTTCCTGGGGGAGCGGCTGACGGTGGCCGGTGTCGTGGGCGTCGTCCTGATCATGGCCGCGATCGGCAGCCTGGGACGTCACTCGAAGGAACCCGCGCCGCAGTGAGCTACCAGAGTTGATGCGGGTCCGAGTTCGATTGGGCGCCAGCAGTGACTGCGGCGTCGCGAGGTCGTGCTTCCGCCACCATCGCGTCCGCTCCGATGGCGGAGTCGGTGATGTCGTAGACGTCCGCGTCATCGTCGGGCAGGTAAGCCGCTACGCCGTCAACTGCGGCGCCACGCATGGGCCGTGTGCTTGCCGGCCCGCGGCGGGCGCCGTCGCTGTTGCTCATCCACGGATCGGGTGCTTCGGGTGCCTCGTGGAGCCCGGTGGTCCCGGCCCTTGCCGGTCACCACCACGTCATCCGGGTCGACCTTCCAGGCTGTGGCCAATCCCCACCTTCACCGCCTTACGACGTACCCGCGCAGGCGAGCCGGGTGGCCGCGGTACTCGACGACCTCGGCCTCAGCGCTGTCACCGTCGTCGGGCACTCCAGCGGCGGCTACGTCGCCACCGCCCTCGCCGAACAGCGCCCCGATCTGGTGCGGTCGGTCGCGCTGATCAGCTGCGGTCCGCATCCCGGCGCACTGCTTTCCCAGCCGCTGATCCTTCGGCTCCTGCTGAGCCCGCCGTTCGGCCCGCTGATCTGGCCGAGGCGTTCGGACGCGGTCATTCGCAAGGGAATCGGGGCAACGGCCGCTCGCCCGGTGGACGTACCCGACGACGCGGTCGCCGATCTCAAACACATCTCCTACAGCACATTCAGGACGATCTTGCGCCGTAACACCGAGTACATCGCCGAGCGCGTTGAACGGGGTGTCGACCGAGCCCATCGGGGTGGACTTCGTGACCATGCCCGGCCCGGACGTCGGCGAGTACTGGCCCTTGGTGAGGCCGTAGATCCGGTTGTTGAACAGCAGGATCTTGATGTTCACGTTGCGCCGCAACGCGTGGATCAGGTGGTTGCCGCCGATGGACAGCGCGTCGCCGTCGCCGGTGACGACCCACACCGACAGGTCCGGCCGCGCGGTCGCGAGACCGGTCGCGATCGACGGCGCGCGGCCGTGGATCGAGTGCATGCCGTAGGTGTTCAGGTA
>NZ_BNAY01000009.1:336846-431976 GCF_014654365.1 Amycolatopsis oliviviridis | reverse complement strand
CCCCGAAAGGCTTCATCGTTCGACTTGCATGTGTTAAGCACGCCGCCAGCGTTCGTCCTGAGCCAGGATCAAACTCTCCAACAATGTCAAATTTGATCGAGGCAAATAATGCTCTCAAAGGAACCTCAAACGAGGTTCAAAATAAGCTCTACTGGCTTAGTTCACTAGCACACTGTTGAGTTCTCAAGCAACACACCCCAGATCGCACCGTGGCTACACGGCCTTATCTGAAGCAGTTATTTCTTGGCTTTAGTCCGGAGCACACCCTAGCACCTGCTCGAAACTGCCGTTTCAGCGGGGGTAGAGTTACCTCTCCGGTTCGGGACCACCCACTCTACCACCATCCGGTGGGAGCTTGGTTCGTGTTCCCGGCGGCCGCTCGGTTTCCCTGGCGACGAAGAGAACATTACACGGCCCGAAACCGGCGTTTACAGGGGGGTCCCTTTTTTCGCGCCGACGCTCTGACCTGCGTCGATCTACCCCTCTGCCGCCACCTCACCCGAAGCGGCGCCCGGCACCGGTTCCCCGTGGGTCGCGACGACCGTCAGGACGACGAGGGCGGCGGCGAGCCCGGCGGTGATGTGGATGGGCGCCGGCGTGAACGACGCGGCGAGCACGAGCCCCGCGGTCACCGGGAAGCCGATCGCGATCGGGCGGCATTCGTTGGCGGGCCCGATGTGCATCAGCCAGACGCTCAGCAGGTAGATCGCGACGGGCACGGTCGTGGCCATCGCGGCGGGAAGCGAGGCGACGTGCCCGGTGTGGGTGTCGTAGTCGACCGCGACTTCGAGACCGGCGCCGAGCGCGGCCGCCGAAGCGAAGATCAGGTAGTGCCCGTAGCCCCAGCTCGCGACGGTGAACAGGCTCTTCGCCTTTTCGAGCCGGACGTGGCCCGGCTGGTCGAAGTACAGCCACCACAGGGAGAAGACCAGCACGAGCCCCGCGGCGGCGAGCGAGATCAGGCTGCCGGTGTGCTCGCCTTTGTCCAGCCCCTCCTTGACCGCGGTGGTCGCGCCGAGGATGGATTCACCCAGCACGATGATCGTGAACAGGCCGTAGCGCTCGGCGATGTGGTGCGGATGCCAGCCGGTCCAGCGCTTGCGTTCGGCGATCACCGGGACCGCGAGTTCGGCCACCAGGAGCACGAAGAACGACGGCAGGGCCAGTGAATCCGGCAGGCCGAGCCGGACGATCCACAGGATCTGGACGATCGTGATGCCGATGGCGTACCGCACCGCGGCCGGACGGCACCGCGGATCGGTCCGCGCGGCGCGCAGCCATTGCACGACCATCGCCAGGCGCATCAGGACGTACCCGGCCACCATGATCCGGAAGTCGCCGTCGAAGGCCGACGTGACACCGGCGGCGACGGTCAGCCCTCCGGCGATCTGCACCAGCGTCACCAGCCGGTACGGCACGTCGTCGGTGTCGAACGAGGACGCGAACCAGCTGAAGTTCAGCCAGCCCCACCAGATCGCGAAGAACACCATCCCGAAGCTGAGCACCCCGTGCCCGATGTGGTTCTCGGCGATCGCGTGGTGCAGACCGGCGGCGGCCTGCGCGACGGCGACCACGAAACACAGGTCGAACAACAGCTCCAACGGGGTCGCGACCCGGTGTCCCTCACCGGAATCGCGCATCGTCATCGGCCGGTACCAGACCCTCAGCCGATTCCGCCGGTCAGAACTCTCCGCCATCTCCGCTCCTCGCACTCTCGGACTCGCGAAGATCTTCGCAGCCGGGAGCGGTTCACACACTCGGAGAAACGCGCAGCGGGTGGGTCCGGGCCGGGTGCACCTCCCCAGGCGACCCCGCGCGGACCCACCCGCGCGAATGCCTCACCGGGACTCGGCTCGCCAGTGGTGTGAGCCGGCTGCCGCCGAACGGTCCCCCGCGGACGCCGACGGCTGTCCACCGGCCCGTGACCGTGGGTGTCCATTCCTGAGAACTCCGGACTCACCACGATCGCTTCGCCGATCGATCCATCCCCGATCGATCGACAGAAATACCACTGTCGGTAGCCATGACACAGCAGTGAAGGCTCCGTAAGGTCTACCCGGTTGCTCTGAGTAGCACCAGAGGATGACTACCTCAGTCACTCGGATGGAGCATCGAGTCTTGCCGAACGTAGTCATCGGTACGCACGGATGACTCAGCCGCGTTGACTGTCGGCGGCCGCCCTCGCGGCTTCCTCCCGCTCAGTGAGCGAACGCCGCTTACGGCGCGCGCGAAGCTCGATCACGGCGAGTAGGAGCGCCGAACTCGTCAACACGGCGGCGCACAGCATCGCCGCGGTCAGCGCCGACGGATAACCGCCGTTCGCGCCCAGTACCGCGTGGAAGACCGAGGCCAGCACGACCGTGCCGATCGCGGTGCCGATCCGCTGCCCGGTCTGCAACGCTCCTCCGGCCACCCCCGCCATCGATGTCGGAACACATTCCAGGGTCAGCGTGGTGTTGGGCGAGATGACCATCCCGCCACCGACGCCGGCGACGAGCAACGGCAGCGCGAACCACCAGCCCGCCGCGTCGCCGGGATCCCGGCCGGCCAGGACGGCGACCGTGACCATCCCGGTGATCACCATGACCAGCCCGGTGACGGTGAGCCTGCGGCCCCACTTCGGCACCAGCCGTCCCGCGATCGCCGCCGAAACGGCCGAGCCGAGGGCGAAGGAGGTGACGGCCAGCCCTGACTGCAGTGGTGTGTAGCCGAGACCCTGCTGGAAGAAGATCGCGAAGACCAGCCACATCCCGGTGAACCCGCTGAAGTACAGCGCGCCGACGGCGGCACCCGTGGCGTAACCGGGGGTGTCGGTGAACAGCCGAGTGTCCAGCAGTGGCGGACGGTCGCGCCGCACCATCGAGCGTTCCCACCGTACGAAGGCGAATCCGAAGACCACCGCGACGAGGAACAGCCACCACAGATCGCTCAGCCCGCCCTGCTCGGATTCGATCAGCGGGAGCAGGACCCCGAGCACGGCGACACCCAGCAACATGATGCCGACGAAGTCGATCTCGCCCCGCAGGCTTCTCGCCGGTCTTTCCGCTTTCGGGAGCCATCTCAAGGCCAGGGCGAACGCCAGGATCCCGATGGGCACGTTCACGTAGAAGACCCAGCGCCAGCCTTCCGGGTCGCCGAAGACGGCGAGGATCACGCCGCCCAGCACCGGCCCGACGGCGGTGGAGATCCCGACGGTGGCACCGAACATGCCGAAGGCACGGCCTCGTTCCGCGCCGCGGAACAGGTCCTGGATCATCCCGCTGTTCTGCGGCGTCATCATGCCCGACGCCACCCCCTGCAGGAGCCGGGCGATGACGAGCGTCGTCTCGTTCGGCGCCGCGCCGGCGAACGCGCTGGTCAGCACGAACGCGGCGAGCGCGAACAGGAACATGCGGCGGCGGCCGAGCGCGTCACCGAGCCTGCCACCGGCCACCAGCACCAGGCCGAAGGCCAGCGCATAGCCCGAAACGACCCACTGGATCCCGCCGCTCGACGCGCCGAGGTCCTTCTGGATCGAGGGCAGTGCCGTGTTGACGATGCTGACGTCGAGCAGGCCCATGAACCCGGCGGCGAGGGAGACGGCGAGCGCCTTCCAGCGCCGGGGGTCGGGTTCGTAGGTGCTCATCAGGTACTGGCGGCGATCCCGGGAATGCCCTTGAGCTCACCGATCAGCATCGACGTCACCTTGACCGGATAGTCGTACAGCGCGAACACCGTCTGGTTCTTGCCGACCAGCTTGAGGTGCACCGGGGTCTCGCCCTTGTGCGCCAGCAGGGTCTGCTTCAGTTCGCTGACCACCGACTGGTCGATCTTCTCCGCGGCGGCCAGCAGGACCAGCGGCAGGTCTTCGTCACCGTTGCCGACCTCGGACAGGTCGAGCGGCACGAGCCCGCCGCCGAAGATGGACATCTTGTCCTCGCGCCAGTTCACCCGGCCCTTGACCAGGACGGCGTTGTCCTCGACGAGGTCCGCGGAGAACATCGCGTAGGACTTCGGGAAGTACAGGACCTCGAGTGAGGCGTCCATGTCCTCGACGGTGCAGATCGCCCAGGGCTCGCCCTTCTTGTTGACCCGGCGTTCCAGCGAGGTGATCAGCCCGGAGATGATCAGCTCGCCTTCCTTGGGCGGGTCGGCGATGATCGCGGCGATCGGCCTCGGCGCGTGTTTGCGCAGGATGCGCTCGGCACCGTCCAGCGGGTGCGCCGAGACGTAGAGACCGAGCATCTCCCGCTCGTAGGCGAGGAGTTGCTTGCGCGGGTACTCCTCTTCACCGAACTTCAGGTGCGCGAGCGGCGACGAGGACGCGGTGGCTTCCGCGTCGTCCTCCCCGCCGAAACCGAAGAGGTCGAACTGGCCCATCGCCTCCTGGCGCTTGAGCGGGACCACGGCCTCGACCGCGTCCTCGTGCACCTGGATCATCGAAAGGCGGGAGTTGCCGAGCGAGTCGAACCCGCCTGCCTTGATCAGCGATTCGATGACCCGCTTGTTGCAGGCCACCAGTTCGGACTTGTCGAGGAAGTCGGTGAAGGAGGAGTACTTCCCCTTCTCCGCCCGGGTCTTGATGATCGACTCGACGACGTTCGCGCCCACGTTGCGGACCGCACCCATGCCGAAGCGGATGTCCTCCCCGACGGCCGCGAACCTCAGCGCCGACTCGTTGACGTCCGGCGGGAGCACCTTGATCCCGAGGCGGCGGCATTCCGAGAGGTAGACCGCCGACTTGTCCTTGTTGTCACCGACCGACGTGAGCAGCGCGGCCATGTACTCCGGCGTGAAGTTCGCCTTGAGGTACGCCGTCCAGTAGGAGATCAGGCCGTACGCGGCCGCGTGGCTCTTGTTGAACGCGTAGCCGGCGAACGGGAGGATCGTGTCCCAGAGCGCCTTGATCGACTCGGAGGAGAAGCCGCCGGGGACCAGCTCGCTCGACTTCATGCCCTCTTCGAAGCCGACGAACTCCTTCTCGAGGACCTCCGCCTTCTTCTTACCCATGGCGCGGCGGAGCACGTCCGCGCGGCCCATCGAGTAGCCGGCCACCTTCTGGCCGATGTGCATGATCTGCTCCTGATAGACGATCAGGCCGTAGGTGTCGGCCAGGATCTCCTTCAGGGGCTCTTCGAGCTCGGGGTGGATCGGTTTGACCTTTTGCCGGTTGTTCTTGCGGTCGGCGTAGTCGTTGTGCGCGTTCATACCCATCGGGCCGGGGCGGTACAGCGCGCCCACCGCCACGATGTCGTCGAACACCGTCGGCTGCATCCGGCGGAGCAGGTCACGCATGGGCCCGCCGTCCAGCTGGAACACGCCGAGCGTGTCACCGCGGGAGAGCAGCTTGTACGTCTCCGGATCCTCGACGCCTAGGGTGTCGAGGTCGATGTCGACCCCGCGGTTGGTCTTGATGTTGTCGATCGCGTCACCGATGACGGTGAGGTTCCGCAGGCCCAGGAAGTCCATCTTCAGCAGGCCGATGTTCTCGCACGACGGGTAGTCCCACCCGGTGATGATCGAGCCGTCGTCGCGCTGCCACAGCGGGATGGCGTCGGTCAGCGGGTCGCAGGACATGATGACCGCGCAGGCGTGGACACCGGCGTTGCGGATCAGGCCTTCGAGACCACGGGCGGTCTCGAAGATCGTCTTGCACTCTTCGTCGGTCTCGACGAGCGCCCGGACCTCGGCCGCTTCGCCGTATCGCTCGTGCTTCGAGTCGACGATGCCCGAAAGCGGGATGTCCTTCGCCATGATCGGCGGCGGCAGCGCCTTCGAGATCCGGTCCGCGATCGCGTACCCGGGCTGGCCGAAGTGGACCCGCGCGGAGTCCTTGATGGCCGCCTTGGTCTTAATGGTGCCGAAGGTGATGACCTGCGCGACCTTGTCGACGCCGTACTTGTCGGTGGCGTACCGGATCATCTCGCCGCGACGGCGGTCGTCGAAGTCGATGTCGATATCGGGCATCGAGACGCGCTCGGGGTTCAGGAACCGCTCGAACAGCAGCTTCTGCGGGATCGGGTCCAGGTTGGTGATACCGAGCACGTACGCGACCAGCGAACCGGCGGCGGAACCACGGCCGGGGCCGACGCGGATGCCGACCTTCCTGGCGTAGTTGATGAGGTCGGCGACGATGAGGAAGTAGGCGGGGAAGCCCTTCCCGATGATGACGTCGAGCTCGATCTCGATGCGCTCGTTGTAGTACTCGTCCGGGACGCCCTCCGGGTACCGCCACTTGAGGCCGCGCGCGACCTCTTCCCGCAGCCAGGTGCCCTGGTCGTAGCCCTCGGGGACCTCGAAGAACGGCAGCCGGTCCTTGTGCGTGTAGACGTCCTTGTAGGACTCGACGCGCTCGGCGATCAGCAGCGTCGAGTCGGCGGCGCCGGGGACCTCCTTGTCCCAGTACTCGCGCATGTCGGCGGCCGACTTCAGGTAGTAGCCGTCACCGTCGAACTTGAACCGGTTCGGGTCGTTCAGCGTCTTGCCCGCCTGCACGCACAGCAGCGCGGAGTGGGTGTCGGCCTGGTCCTTGGTGACGTAGTGCGAGTCGTTGGTGGCCAGCGGCCGGAGGTCGAGCAGCTTGCCGATCTCGAGCAGGCCCTCACGGACCGACCGCTCGATCGGCAGGCCGTGGTCCATCAGTTCGAGGAAGAAGTTGTCGCCGCCGAAGATGTCCTTGTAGTCCGACGCGGCCTGGATCGCTTCGGTGCGCTGCCCCAGCCGCAGCCGGGTCTGGACCTCGCCGGACGGGCAGCCGGTGGTCGCGATGATGCCCTGGTGGTTCTCCGCGATCAGCTCGCGGTCCATCCGGGGCTTGCGGTAGTAACCCTGCATGCTCGCGAGCGAGGAGAGCTTGAACAGGTTGCGCAGGCCGGTGGAGTTCTCGGCGAGCATCGTCATGTGGGTGTACGAACCGCTACCGGAGACGTCACCGCCCTCACCGAACTCGTCCGAGCCACGCTGGTTGGCCTGTCCCCAGAAGACCGGCTTCTTGTGGAAGCGGCTCTCCGGCGCGATGTAGGCCTCGATGCCGATGATCGGCTTGAGGTCGTGCTTGACCGCCTGCTGGTAGAACTCGTCCGCGCCGTACATGTTCCCGTGGTCGGTCATGCCGACTGCGGGCATGCCCAGGCGCGCCGCCTCCTTGAACAAGGGGGCGATCTTCGCCGCACCGTCGAGCATCGAGTACTCGGTGTGCACATGCAGGTGGACGAAGGAATCGTTCGACACCAGCGAAAACCTCCCCTAGGCAGACGGATCCCTGGCTGCTTGACGCGGGCCGGTCCTCCCACCTTATGCGCCGATGGATCTCGGCGCCCGGGCGGGCTGGCGCCCCGGCGAGGGCCAGTCTCTACCTCCGACCGCCCGCCGCCAAGCACCCACGCGGCACGGTTTCGCGATGACCTCGGTTACCCCCGAACGGGGCGCCGGGTCAGCTCAGCCGGGCCAGCCGCCGGTTGACCACCTCCCTGTCGAACCACTCCGGATCGAACCCGTGGCCGCCGAACTCTTCGATCAGTTCCTCGTTCTCTTCGTCGTCCGGATCACGCAGGGCTTCCAGCAACGTCTCGTAGCCGCTCGGGTCTTCGCATTCCGGCGGCGGGGCGGCGCGCTCCCCGCCGAGGCACCTCGCCGTGCGAGGAGGGTCGACCAGCTTCTCGACGCGGATCCAGTGCCGCCAGCCCTCCACCTCGTAGACGAGCCGGTGGCCGGGCGAAGTGACGACCTGGCCGAGTGTCACCTCGTCGTCCAGACGGTCGCCCTCGCAGCTCTGGGCATCGACACTGAAGCCGCCGTACGCGGTCTCGAATCGATGGTGCCGCCGCTCGTCGAGGTCGAACGCGGCCGCGAGGATCCGGTGCAGCCCGGCGAGGGTGACGTCGGAGCGGACTTCGAGCCGTCGCCAGATCGCGTCGTCCGGTTCGGTCAGGGCGACCGCCAGCCAGAGTCCGGTGACCGGCGTGGGCCGGGGCAGGACGAGCGGCAGCGGATCGGCCGACGGCATGCGGGGCAGCGGTTCGTAGGCGGGGAGACCGAGCCAGCGGCGCAGCTGGGCCGCGCGCTCGGGCAGATCAGGCCTCGGATCGGTCCCCAGCTCCAAGAGCTTGGGGACTTTTTCCCGGATCCAGGCGTCGCCGTCCGCCTTGACGATCAGGGCCGTTTCGACCTGGCTCCGGAACTCCTCGGGTGTCAGCGGCGCCTCGGTCACCTCGAAACCGCCCCGGAGAACCGCCAGGGCGTCCTCGGGGTCGGGGTGGAGCTCGATCACGTCGACCTGGCGATCGTTGACCACCACCTCGACGCCCACCGAGCGTTTGCCGGCGGTCAGCGTGGCGGCGAGGACCACCAGGTCCTGATCCACCTGGCCTTGGACGACACAGTCCGACAGCTCGATCGGTCCGTGGAGCAGCTTCGGCCAGCGCTCCACCCTGGTCACGTCCAAGGGCGGACGCGTCCGGTGGGAGCGCTGGTGCTTCGGTCTTTTGGCGGGCTTGCGGCCGCGGCTGACGGGGGACACGGGAGCAGTATCGCCAGCGGCACCGACAGTTTCGGCGTCGTGAGCAGCGACGATCCAAAAGTGCTTGCCGACCTGGGCGCGGATGGGCAGACTGACCAGCCGCCAAGATCGCCGAACCGCCCGGAGAGTTGATGATCGACCTGCAGGCCATGAACGAGCGCGTGATCGCGGAGTTCCGCGCGAACGGCCGCCACGGCGATGGTCTCCCGACGTTGCTGCTCACCACCACCGGCGCCCGCACCGGGCGGCGGCACGTGACGCCGATGCTGTTCCTGGCCGACGACGACCGCTACGTCGTGTTCGCCGCGAACGGAGGCGCTCCCGGGCATCCGGACTGGTACCGCAACCTGGTCGCTGAGCCGTCCGTCGACGTCGAGGCGGACGGAGAGGCCTTCACCGCTCACGCGATCGAGGTCACCGGAGCAGCCAGGGACCGTCTGTTCGCGAAGCAGGCGAAGGCGTTCCCTCGGCTGGCCGAGCACCAGTCGAAGACCAGCAGGCCGTTCCCGGTGATCGCGCTCCAGCGCGTATGAAGGTCACGATCGTCCACGCCCACGGAGGCGGTTTCACCTCGTACGACCCGGAGATCGGGCGGCTGCGGACCGACGCGCTGCACCGGTCGGCGAAGCTCCGGGTCGTCCCGGTGGAGTACCGGCTGGCCCCGGAGCATCCCTACCCGGCCCAGGTCGCCGACGTCCTCGACGTCTACCGGTCGATCGAAGGACCGGTCGTGCTCCTGGGCGAGTCCGCGGGCGGGACGATCGTGCTCTCGGCGCTCCTGCGGCTCCTCGCCGACGGCGAGCCACCCCCGGCGGGCGTCGCCGCGATCTCGCCGGTCGCGGACCTGTCCCTCCCGGGTGGTTCGTTCGTCACCAACGACGGCGCCGACATCCTGGACCGGGATGCGCTCCGTCGATCGATCGAGGCGTACCTCGGGGACGCGGAGGCCGGCTCCGCGTCGCCTTCGCGCGGCGACTTCACCGGATCGCCGCCGCTGTGGCTCGCGGTGGGCACCGCCGAAGTCCTGCTCGACGACGTTGTGACACTGGCCACCTCAGCCCGGGAATCCGGTGTCAGCGCGGAACTCCGCGTCTACGAAGGCGCCCAGCACGGGTTCGAATTCTCGGGTGAATACCCCGTCGACGCGGACCTCGCAGCGTGGATCGGGACCCTCGGCTGATCGCTTGACAAAGCGGTGGACCGACCGCACGATCTCGTCTCATGAACCTGTCTGACAGCCAGACAGCCGGACACGGTGGTCCCCGGCGCGTCAGCGCGATGGAGGCCGTGCTGGCCCATCTCCGCGGCGCCATCGAGCGCGGCGACTACCCCGTCGGGCAGAAGCTGCCGTCGGAATCCGCGCTCGGCAAGGAGTTCGAGGTCAGCCGTTCGGTCGTCCGCGAAGCGTTGCGGGGGCTGCAGGCACTCGGGCTCACCGTGTCCAAAACGGGCAAAGGGACCTTCGTGACCGCCACCGGGCCGGTCGAGAACCCCACCTTCGGGACCTACTCGGCCCGTGACCTGTTCGAGGTCCGGCGGCACGTCGAGATCCCCGTCGCCGGGTACGCGGCCGTGCGCCGCAGTACCGACGACCTCGACCTGCTCGGTCACCTCGTCGAGCGCATGGACCTCGAAACGGACAACACCGCGTGGGTGGCGCTGGACTCGCTGTTCCACATCACCATCGCCCAGGCCTCGGGCAACCCGGTGTTCGGCAAGGTCATCGAAGAGATCCGCGACGCGCTCGCCCGGCAGTCCTCCTTTCTCAACCAATTGGGGGACCGTCGGACCCGCTCGAACACCGAGCACCGTGAGATCGTCACCGCCATCGCCTCCGGTTCCGAAGCGGACGCCATCGCGGCGATGACCTCCCATCTCGAGCACGTCGAGAACGCGCTTACCACCATCGTGCGGCCAAGCCGCCCGACGCAGCAGAACAAGGACGACTGACACCGTGACCGAACAGACCCTCAGCGCGGACGGCAAAGCCGCGCCGGTTCCGGCCGACGCCGGTGACGCCGGCTACGACAAAGCGCTGAAACCCCGCCACGTCAACATGATCGCGATCGGCGGCGCCATCGGCACCGGCCTGTTCCTCGGCGCGGGTGGACGGCTCGCGCAGGCGGGCCCGGCCTTGGCGATCGTTTACGCGGTCTGCGGCCTTTTCGCGTTCTTCGTGGTGCGCTCGCTCGGCGAACTCATCCTGTACCGCCCCTCCTCCGGCGCCTTCGTTTCCTACGCCAGGGAATTCATGGGTGAGAAGGGCGCGTTCGTCGCGGGCTGGATGCATTTCCTGAACTGGTCGACGACCGGTATCGCGGACATCACCGCGATCGCGCTGTACGCGCATTTCTGGTCGTTCTTCACGCCGATCCCGCAGTGGGTGCTGGCGCTCATCGCGCTCGCGGTGGTGCTGGCGCTGAACATGGTGTCGGTGAAACTGTTCGGCGAGATGGAGTTCTGGTTCGCCATCATCAAGGTCGCCGCGCTGGTGACCTTCATGGGGATCGGGATCTTCCTGCTGGTCACCCAGCAGCCGATCGACGGCCAGGTCCCGGGCTTCTCGCTGCTCTCCGACCACGGCGGGATCTTCCCGGCCGGGGTGCTGCCGATGGTCCTGATCGTCCAGGGCGTCGTGTTCGCCTACGCCTCGGTGGAGCTGGTCGGTGTCGCCGCCGGTGAGACCGAGAACCCGCGCAAGATCATGCCGAAGGCGATCAACTCGATCATGTGGCGGATCGGGATCTTCTACGTCGGTTCGGTCGTCCTGCTGGCGATGCTCATGCCGTGGAGTTCCTACTCGAAGAGCGAAAGCCCGTTCGTCACGGTGCTCTCGCACGTCGGGGTGCCGCAGGCGGGCAACGTGATGAACCTGGTGGTGCTGACGGCGGCGCTGTCCAGCCTGAACTCGGGGCTCTACTCGACCGGGCGCATCCTGCGGTCGATGTCGCTGGCCGGGTCCGCGCCGAAGTTCACCGGCGTGATGAACAAGAACCACGTGCCCTACGGCGGGATCCTGCTCACCTCCGCGGTCTGTGTGGTCGGTGTCGGCCTGAACGCCGTCGTGCCGAGCCAGGCCTTCGAGATCGTGCTGAACTTCGCCGCCATCGGCATCCTCGGCACCTGGGCGATCATCGTGCTGTCCCATCTGCTGTTCGTGCGCAAGGCCAAACTCGGTGAGGTGGAACGCCCGTCGTACCGCCTGCCGTTCTCTCCCTACACCGAGATCGCGACGCTGATCTTCCTCGTCGCGGTAGTGGTGCTGATGGGCTTCGACGAGGTCGGCCGGATCACCCTGTACTGCTTGCCCGCCATCGCGCTCGCGCTGGTGGCAGGCTGGTTCGGGGTCCGCAAGCGGATCAACATGGACGTCTTCGAAAAGACGAAGCTGTGATCCCCGAGATCCGCGTGCCCGCCCACGAACCGCTGGTGCACCTCCTCCGCGACGGAATGGTCGAGGGGGTGCACCACGGTTCGGCCGTGGTGCTCGCCCCGGACGGCCGGGTGCTGTTCTCCGCCGGTGACGTCGAGGCGGCTTTCTACCCGCGTTCGGCGGCGAAACCCTTACAGGCCACGGCGATGGCGCGACTCGGCGTCGACCTGAGCGCCGCCGGGTTCGCCGTCGGCGCGGCCAGCCACTCCGGCGAGGAGATCCACCTGGCCGAGGTGCTCCGGACCCTCGACGGCGCCGGGTTCACCGAGGAAGACCTGCGGACGCCGGAAGACCTGCCGTTCGACCTCGTCGAGCGCGACGCCTGGATCGCCTCGGGGCGGACCGCGTCGAGACTGGCGCACAACTGCTCCGGCAAGCACGCGGCGATGCTCGCGACCTGCCGCCTGCACGACTGGTCCACAAGGGACTACCTGGATCCGGGACATCCGCTGCAGCGCGCGATCGCCGGCTGCGTCGAGGACCTGACCGGGCAGCGGATCCCCAAGGTGGCCGTCGACGGCTGCGGCGCTCCCCTGTTCGCGGTGTCGCTGCGCGGGCTCGCCAGGGCGGTCGGCAAGATCGCCGCGGCTTCCGCCGGGACCCCGGAAAGCCTTGTCGCCGAAGGGATCCGGAAGCATCCGGAACTGGTCGCGGGTACGCGTCGCGACGTCACCGCGCTCATGCGCGCGGTGCCCGGCCTGATCGCCAAGGACGGTTTCGAGGCCGTCCAGGTCGCGGCCCTGCCGGACGGCACGGCGATCGCGATCAAGATCGCCGACGGCGGAGACCGCGCGCGCCGGCCGGTGCTCGCCGCCGCGCTCGCGCTGTGCGGTGTCGAGCAGGACGTCCTGGAACCGGCCCCCGGCCTGCGCGTGACCGGCGCGCTCGCCGAACACCATCTCGCCGCCTGAGGAGCTTTCGATGCACCGCGTGGAACACGATCTGCTGGGAGACAAGGAAGTTCCGGCCGACGCCTACTGGGGTGTGCACACCGCCCGCGCCAGGGAGAACTTCCCCATCACCGGCACCGCGATCTCCGCGTACCCGCATCTGATCGAGGCGCTCGCGTCGGTCAAGGAGGCGGCCGCCCGGGCCAACGCCGACCTGGGGCTGCTGGAGCCGGACGTCGCCGACGCGATCCGCCGGGCGTGCGGCGAGATCCGGGACGGCGCACTGCACGACCAGTTCGTCGTCGACGTCATCCAGGGCGGCGCGGGCACGTCGACGAACATGAACGCCAACGAGGTGATCGCGAACCGCGCGCTGGAACTGCTCGGGCACAAGAAGGGCGACTATGCCCGCGTGCACCCGAACGAACACGTGAACCTCGGGCAGTCGACCAACGACGCGTACCCGACCGCGGTCAACGTCGCCACGATCATCGCCGTCCGCGAGCTGGCCGAGGCGATGGTCGTGCTGGAGCGGGCGTTCGCGGCCAAGGCCGTCGAGTTCCACGACCTGCTGAAGATGGGCCGCACGCAGCTGCAGGACGCCGTCCCGATGACGCTGGGGCAGGAGTTCGGCACGTACGCGGTCATGCTCGGCGAAGACCGGCTGCGGCTCACCGAAGCGGTGGCGCTGCTGCACGAGATCAACCTCGGCGCGACCGCGATCGGCACCGGCCTCAACGCCGCGCCCGGGTACGCCGAAGCCGCTGTCGCGCATTTGCGTGAGATCACCGGGCTGCCCGTCGTGACCGCGGCGGACCTCGTCGAGGCGACACAGGACTGCGGCGCTTTCGTGCACCTTTCCGGTGTGCTCAAGCGGATCGCGGTGAAACTCTCGAAGAGCTGCAACGATCTGCGGCTGCTCTCGTCCGGGCCCCGGGCGGGGCTCAACGAGATCAACCTGCCGCCGGTTCAGGCGGGGTCGTCGATCATGCCCGGCAAGATCAACCCGGTGATCCCCGAGGTGGTCAACCAGGTCGCGTTCGAGGTCATCGGCAACGACGTCGCGGTGACGATGGCGGCCGAGGCCGGGCAGCTGCAGCTCAACGCGTTCGAGCCACTGATCCTGCACTCGCTTTCGGAGAGCATCACGCATCTGCGGTCGGCCTGCCTGGTGCTGGCGGAGCGGTGCGTCTCCGGGATCACCGCGAACGCCGACGTGATGCGGGGCTACGTCGAGAACTCGATCGGGCTGGTGACCGCGCTGAACCCGAGCATCGGCTACGCGGCGGCGACCGAGATCGCCAAGGAAGCGCTCGAAACCGGGCGCGGCGTGGCGGAGCTCGTCGTCGAGAAGGGTCTTCTTCCCGCGGAAGAACTGGCGAAGCTGCTGAAGCCGGAGACGCTCGCGCGGCTTTCCTGAGACCAGCGGGGCGGTACCGGGCGGTCCGCCCCGCGCCAGTGTCATGAAAGTGGCTTTCAGGACATTTTTCGTCCTGAAAGCCACTTTCATGACATGCGAGTACGGTCGTAAGCGGAAGGTGATCATCCGCGCGAAAGGCGGCCCAGGCGTGCTCGACCGACTTCTCGACCGATATCTCGGCCTTCCCCCGGCCGAAGGCCCCGCTCCCTCGGTGACCAAGGCGATCCCCGTCCCGATGCCCGACGGCGTCCGGCTGCTGGCGGACCGCTACGCCGTCCCTGGCGACGCGCCACGGCCGGTGGTGCTGATCCGCACGCCGTACGGCCGCAAGGGCGTGATGGGCAAGATCTTCGGCGAGACGTTCGCACGACATGGACTGCAAGTCGTCCTCCAGAGCACTCGCGGGACCTTCGGCTCCGGCGGCGAGTTCCGGCCGTTCCACCTGGAGAAGGAGGACGGCCTCGCCACCGTCGCCTGGCTGCGCGAGCAGCCGTGGTGCGACGGCCGGGTGGCGATGGCGGGCGCGAGCTACCTCGGCCACACGCAATGGGCCGTCGCGCCGTACCTCGACGAGCCGCTCGAAGCGATCTGTCTCGGCGTCACCGCGTCGGAGTTCGTCTCGGCCTTCTACCCCGGCGGGATCCTCGCGGTCGACAACATGGTCTCGTGGTCGTCATTGATCGGCCGCCAGGAAGGCCGGTTCGCCGGCCTGCCGAACCCTTGGCAGACGAAGAAGACCCGCCGGGCCATGGCGCATCTCCCGGTTTCCGGCGCCGACGTCGCGGCCATCGGCAAGCAGGTGCGGTTCCTGCAGGACGTCTCCGCGCACGCCGAACCGGGCGACGACTTCTGGGCACCGTCGGACCACAGCGCCGAGGTCGCCGGGCTGACCACGCCGGTGAGCATGGTGACCGGCTGGTACGACCTGTTCATCGCCGCCCAGCTGCGCGACTTCAAGGAACTCGCCGCCGCCGGCCGCGAGCCGCGGATCACCATCGGCCCGTGGGCGCACGGCGAGCCAGCCAGCCTGAAGACCCTGATCACCGACCAGATCGGTTTTCTCTCCGCTCACCTGCTCGGCGATCGCGCGCCGCTGAGGCAGGCACCCGTGCGCCTGTACCTCCAAGGCTCGGGGCGATGGCTGGACTTCGAAAGCTGGCCGCCGAAGTCGGACGCCACCCCGTATTTCCTGCGCCCCGGCGGGCTCTCCCCCGACGAACCCGTCGAGTCGAAGCCGGGCACGTTCACCTACGACCCGGCGGATCCCACACCGACCGTCGGCGGCCCGCTGCTGTCGGGTGTGCAGAAACAGCAGGACAACACGGACGTCGAGCAGCGCCGGGACGTGCTGTTGTTCACCGGCGACGTGCTGAAGCGCGACCTCGACGTCATCGGCGAGGTCTCCGCGCTAGTGCACGTCCGGACCGACCTCGGGCACGGCGACGTGTTCGTCCGGCTGTGCGACGTGGACGGTCGCGGGGTCTCCCGCAACGTCACCGACGGCATCCTCCGCCTGCGGCCCGGCGGTCCCGCGTCCGATGTGGACGGTGTGGTCGCGGCCGAGGTCCGGCTCGACCCGACCGCCTACCGGTTTCGGCGCGGGCATCGGCTGCGGCTGCACGTCGCGGGCGGCGCGTTCCCGCGCTTCGCCCGCAACCACGGCACCGGCGAACCGGTGCACAGCTCGGTGGACGGGAAACCCGCGCGGTTCGAGATCTTCCACGACCCCGCGCACCCGTCCCGGATCACGCTGCCGGTGTTCTCGGCTTAGTTCGGCACCACCCGCTGGTGGGTGGTCAGCCTGCCGTCGTCGTGCAGTACGTGGAACAGCAGCGACGGCGGCAGGTCGTAGTCGACCGGCCCGCCCTCACCCCAGCCCCGGAGGCCGTTCTCTTCCCACGGGAACAGGATGCTCGACCCGACCGACGGCGCCGACCGCAGCGGCACCCCCGCGAACGTCGTCGACGCCGCGGCGTGCACGTGCCCGCAGAGCAAGGCAACCACACGCGGATGCCGGGCGAGCACCTCGGCCAGTTTTTCTTCGCCGGTCTGGCGCATCGCGTCCACCAGCGGCAGCCCGAGCGCGACCGGCGGATGGTGGAAGGCGATGAAGGCGGGCCCGTCGCCGTCGGCGAGAACACGGTCCAGCCAGGCCAGGGTCTCGTCGTCGAACTGCCCGTCCGGCTTGCCGGGGATACTGGAGTCGGCCATGACGAACGTGACGTCGCCGACGGTGTGCGCCACGTTGACCGGCGCGTCGTCCGGCGCCTGACCGAGCAGCCCTTCCCGGAACGGGCCGCGTTTGTCGTGGTTGCCGGGGCAGGTGAAGAGCGGGACGTCGGTCTTGAACAGCTCGGCCGCGCGCCGGTACTCCTCAAGGGTGCCGTGGTCGGCGATGTCGCCGGTCACCAGGATCGCGTCCACCGGTGTCACCAGGCCCCCCAGATACCGCATGACCCGCTCGGTGCGTTCGTCTGCGCGTTCCCCGCCGTCGAGATGGTTGTCGCTCAGATGTGCCGTCACGAACATCGTTTCACCCCATGTCGTCCAGATATGCCAACGTTTTCACCCAGTTCCGCACGAGCAGCTCGACGGCCGTCGCGAGGTCGGGCACCCGGATCGCCTCGGCGATCCGGAAGTGCTCATCGATACTCTCCCGAGAACGTTCGACGCCACCGAAATAGCGGGCGTCGTAGCGCTTCAGCAGCGGTTTCGTCTGCTCGATCAGGCGCAGCAGATGCGGATTCGTGCAGCGCGAGACCAGCAGCGCGTGCCAGCGATCATCCAAAGTGGACAGATCGCCCTGCCGATCGAGTTCCGCGGCCATCTCGGTGGTGATCCGGTCCAGGCCGCCGGTGAGGCCGACGAGGTCCTGCGGCGAACTCCAGCGCAGCGCGAGCGATTCCAGCTCCGCGACGAGCGGATACAGCTGCCGGGCCTCGCCGGGATCGAACGGCGGCACGAGAAAGCCGCGACCGGGCGCCGAGACGAGCAGCCCGCGATCGGCCAGCCCGATCAGCGCCTCGCGCAACGGTGTCCGGCTGACGCCCAGTTCGCGGGCGAGGTGCACCTCGTTGATCCGGCTGTCCGCGGCGATCCGGCCGTCGAGCACGCGGGCGGTGATCTCCTCCGCGAGGTCACGCCGAAGCAGGTTCCTCGTCATGCCGACAGTATTGCATGCACTTCGGCCGTACTGTATTCAGTTAGGCATGACGGACTTCGATGTGAACCGCGCTCGCCTCGAGACGCCGGGCTGTGCGGAAGTGGTCCACCTCAACAACGCCGGATCGTCGCTGCCACCCTCCCGGGTGACCGACACCGTCGTGGACTACCTGCGCGAGGAAGCCCTGATCGGCGGGTACGAACAGGCCGCGGCGACCGCGGAGCGGATGGAAGGCGTCTACGCCTCGGCGGCCCGGCTCGTCGGCGCCGAGCCGGGCGACATCGCGCTGACCGACAACGCGACCAGGTCGTGGCAGGCGGTCTTCTACGCGCTCCCGTTCGCCGCGGGAGACCGGATCCTGACCGCGAAGTCCGAGTACGCGAGCAACGTCATCTCTTTCCTGCAGATCGCGAAGCGCACCGGTGCCGTCGTCGAGGTGGTCGACAACGACGAGTCCGGGCAGCTGGACGTCGAAGACCTCAAGCGCCGCGTCGACGGCGACGTCAAGCTGATCGCCGTCTCCCACGTGCCGACGCAGGGCGGGCTGGTGAACCCCGCCGAGGAGATCGGCGCGGTCGCGCGGGAGGCCGGGATCCCGTTCCTGCTGGACGCGTGCCAGAGCGCCGGCCAGATCGACCTCGACGTCGCGCGCCTGAACTGCGACGCGCTCAGCATCACCGGCCGCAAGTACCTGCGCGGGCCGCGCGGCACCGGATTCCTTTACGCGCACCCGCGCCTGCGCGAGCGCGTGGAGCCCGCGATGCTCGACCTCCATTCGGCGGTGTGGACAGCGCCGGAAACCTACGAAGTCGACTCGACGGCGAAGATGTTCGAGGTCTGGGAACGCGATCACGCCGCCTTGCACGGCCTCGGCACGGCGATCGACTACGCCCTCGAATGGGGCATGCCCGCCATCGAGGCCCGCGTCGCCGCGCTCGCGGCGAAACTGCGCGACGCGCTCCGCGAGGTCCCCGGCGTCAAGGTCCACGACCAGGGCACACGGCAATGCGGGATCGTCACGTTCAGCGTGGCGAAAACGCCCTCACAGGAAGTGAAACAGCGCCTGGCGGCGGCGAAGGTCAACGTCAGCGTCACGGAAGCGACGTCCGCCCAGTTCGACTTCGCCGAGCGCGGACTGCCTCCGCTGGTCCGGTCCTCGGTGCACTACTTCAACACCGAAGAGGACATCGCGCTCCTCGTCGGCGAAGTCGGGAAACTGGCTTAACGGCGGGAAAGCAGCGAATCGGACGGCGGGGCGAAGGGCAGCCCCGTCGCCTTCGCGCGTTTGCCGATCACCAGGGCCTCCCCCAGCAGGCTGACGCCGATCGACAACGTCACCGGCCGCGCGTCGGGATGCGCCCCGGCCGTGGTCGCCAGGAACCCGATCCCGAAGTTCACCAGCAGCGACAGCACCCAGACACCGAACGTCCAGCCGGTGTAGCGCAGCCAGAGCACGCCGTCGCGCTCGAACAGCTTCGTCGTCGTGGCGCGCACCGCACCGAGGCCGCAGCCGACCACGGAGCCCAGAACGAGCCAGAGGCCGTCCGTGAGAGTGAAGATCTCCAGCTTGGCCAGGCCGTAGACCCCGATCGCGAGCAGGATCACCGGCGCCCCGAACACCTCGCGTGCGACCAGCGGTTCTCCGCGCAGCCTCCGCACGACGATCGCGATCACCGCGACGACCACCAGGGCCATCAGCAACCAGGTCCTCATGAACTCCCCCTTTATAGCATGACTGTGCCAAATAAAATAGCAAGGCCGTGCTATAAAGACAACATGCCCAAGATCGTCGACCCCGACGCCCGCCGCCTGGAGATAGCCGAAGCCGTCTTCCGCGTGATCCAGCGGGACGGCCTCGCGCAGGCGTCGCTCAGGAGCGTGGCCGGGGAGGCCGGACTCGCGATCGGTTCGGTGCGGCACTACTTCCGCGGCCACGACGAGCTGATCGTGTTCGCCATGCGCGCGCTCGGCGACCGGCTCGAAGCGAGGTTGCTGGGACACCTCCCCGATCTGCTCGACCCCGCGACCCCGCGCTCGCGGCGGCAGGAAATCACCGAAGCACTGCTCGGCGAGCTGCTCCCGCTCACCGAGCAGACCAAGGCCGAAACCGACGTCTGGCTGGCGTTCTCCGCCGCCGCAAAGAACCGGCCGGACCTCGCCGAGGAGGCCGTCCGCATGTACGAAGGGGTCCGAGCCCTCGTCCGGCGGGTGCTCGACGGCGCCAACGAAGCGGGCGGTCTGCTCGACGACCTCGACCTGGCCGTCGAGACCGAACGGCTGGCCGCGCTGCTGGACGGCCTCGCGCTGTCGACGGGCCGGACCTCGCCGGAGCTGATGCGCACCGTGCTCCGGCGGCATCTCGAGACACTGCGGCGCCCCGAACCGGCTGGCACGGTGAAGGGATGAGCACGTTCTACGAAGTCGCGGCCCAGGACCCCGGCCGCGTCGCGGTGATCGACGTCGACGGGCGGGAGACCACCTTCGGCGCACTCTCGGCGCGCGCGAACCAGCTGACCCACGCTTTGCGGGAGCTCGGCCTCGGCGAGGGCGACGGCGTCGTCGCGATCATCCACAATGGACTCACCTATTACGAGCTGCTGCTGGCGACCTTGCAGGCGGGGATGTACTTCACCCCGGTCAACCACCGGTCCTCGCCGGGGGAGATCGCCTACATCGCGGCCAACAGCGGCGCCAAGGTGGCCGTCGCGGACGCGGACATCGCGGCCACGTGCACCGCGGAACTGGGAAGCCTGCACCGGTTTTCGCGCGGCGAGACGCCGGGCTGGGCCGACTACGCGTCCTGGGGCGCGGATCTGCCCGTCACCACGCCGGAGCACCGGACCGCCGGGCAGACGATGCTCTACACCTCCGGGACCACGGGACGCCCCAAAGGCGTCCGGCGCGCGCTGTCCGGGCGACCACCGGCGCTGCACCCGATCCACGCGCACGTCCTCGAACGCCTGGACGTCCTGCCGGGGCACGGCGTGCACCTCGTCGCCTGCCCGCTGTACCACGCCGCGCCCGGCATGTTCTCGACCGCGATCCTGCATCTCGGGCACACGCTCGTGCTGATGGACCGGTTCGACGCCACGGAAACATTGCGGCTCACCGAAAAGCACCGCGTGACGAGCACGCATCTGGTGCCGACGATGTTCCACCGCATGCTGCGGCTGCCCGAGGACGTCCGCGCGCACTACGACCTGTCGAGCCTGGTCTCGGTGATCCACGGCGCCGCGCCGTGCCCCCGGGAGGTCAAGGAGCGCACGCTCGCCTGGCTCGGGCCGGTGGTCCACGAGTACTACGGCGCGTCCGAGGGCCTGATCACGGCGGTGCACGCCCGGGACTGGCTCGCCGAGCCGGGCACCGTCGGCGAGCCGCTGGACGGCGTGCGGGTGAAGGTCCTCGACGACGACGGCCGGGAGCTCCCCGCGGGGGAGACCGGGACGCTCTACTTCAGTTCCGCGCACACGAAATTCGACTACCACGACGATCCGGACAAGACGGCCGCCGCGCGCTCCGGGGAGTTCGTCACCGTGGGGGACGTCGGCTACCTCGACCCCGCGGGCCGGGTGTTCCTGTGCGACCGGCGGACGGATCTCATCCTTTCCGGCGGGGTGAACATCTACCCGGCCGAGATCGAGGCGCGGCTGCTGAGCCATCCCGACGTCGCCGACGTCGCGGTGATCGGGGAACCGGATCCCGAATGGGGACAACGGGTCGTCGCCGTCGTGCAACCGGTCGAAGGTGTCGCCGGGGACTCCGAGCTGGCGGAGCGGCTCGAAGAGCATTGCCGGGCGGAGCTCGCCGGGTTCAAGACACCGCGCCGGTTCGATTTCCGGGAACGGCTGCCGCGGACGGAGAGCGGGAAGATGCTGCGGCGGACGCTTCGGGCGCCCTGACCTTGCCCGTCGCGGTACCGTTTCCCGTATGCGCCTGCGGTCTGTGACCACGCTGCTCGCCACGCTCGTCCTCGCGCTCGCCGTCCCCGGGACGGCCGGGGCGACCCCGGGGTCCGGGGTGACCGGGACGATCTTCAAGCAGAAGACGGTCGGGGACACCGACTACGTGCTGCGAGAGGTCGTCATCCAGCCCGGCGGGTACACCGGCTGGCACTATCACGACGGGAAGCTGTACGCGTACGTCAAGAACGGCACGCTGACGCACAACTCGGCCGACTGCGGGCTCGACGGCCTGTACCGCAAGGGTGCGGTCTTCACCGAGCCGAGCGACACCGTCCACATCGGACGGAACCTCGGGACGACGCCGGTGGTCCTGGAGGTGCTTTACGTGCTGCCGCACGGGAGCCCGCTCTCGCAGGACGCGCCGAACCCGGGTTGTCCTTTCTAGGCTCCGAACCAGCCCGCGACGTCGAGCCGGAAGCCGTCCGCCGGCGCCATCGCGCGAAGGTCGGTTTCGAGCGCGCGGACTCGGCCCGCGCCCAGCGTGCCGACCCAGTCCTCGCGCAGCTCGTCGAAGATCGCCGCGGACCGGCGGAGTGAGTCGATCCCGCGGCCGGTGAGCCGCACGACCTTGCGCCGCGCGTCGGCCGGATCGTCGGCGCGCTCGACGTAACCGAGCTGCTCCAGCTTGTCGACGGTCTTGCCCGCCGCCTGCTTGCTGACCCCGAGCCGCCGCCCGATCTCGCTCGCCGTCGCGCCACCGAGGCCGATCGCCTGCAGGGCGAAGCCGTACGCGGGACGGACGTCGGGATGCCCCTGCTCGGCCAGCTCGGCGTGCAGCCGGTCGATGATCGACCGGAAGCCCGCGAACAGCAGCAACGGCAGCTCGAACCCGGGAGTTTCGGGAACTCGCTTGCCTTGTTCGACAACCTGGTTTACCTTTTCGTCAACCACGTTGACCATCTTAAGGGGCTGCCTTGTTCACCGACCACACCCTCGAAACCGCGCCCGGAGCTTCGCGCCGTTCGATGGAGGCGACCATCCGGAAGTTCGGCCACCTCCCCACCGCCGTCGCCCGGCAGGCGTCGTCGCCGGAACTGCTCGACGGGTTCCTGAGGCTCAGCGCGAGCTTCGAAAAGACCACGCTCGACCCGCTCGCGCGGGAGACAGTCGTGATGACCGTGGCGACCCGGAACGGCTGCGAAGTGTGCGTCGAGATCCACACCGGCAGGCTGAAGGGCCATCACGCGGACGACGACGTCATCGCGGCGCTTCGCTCGCAAGAGCCCGTTCCCGACGAGCGGCTGGAAGCCGTCCGGCAGTTCACGCTGGCGGTGCTCGAAACCGCCGGCGGCGTGGACGACGAGACGCTGCGGGCCTTCTTCGGGCACGGATTCACCGAGCGGAACGCCCTGGAAGTCGTCATGGGCATCGGGGCCTACACGATGTCGACCCTGGCGAACAGGCTCATCCGCGCGTAGTCGCTTTACGTGGTCGCCCCTCACGGCCCGGTATCACTCCAATGGCCGCCGATCTTGATGTATCTGGGCAGTCCCGACCGCCTCTTCTCTTGTGCAGCCGAAAGTTCGCCACCCGCGGCGCGGCGCACCGGCGGTCTGGCCTGCCGAGGGGGCAGACCAGACCGCCAAAACCCGGACGTTCCACTGGTGTGGGGGTACGTGAAGGCCCCCTTCCCTCGATTCAGCCGAGGGAAGGGGGCCTTCACGTGTCTCCCCCCGCATTTAGTCCTCTACTTGCGTCGAGGTCAGGCTTCGAGGGCCCATCGCACGAAGCGCATCTTCGGCGCGAAGCCGGCCTTCTCGAAGACCCCGAACGCCCCGGCCGGGTCCGCCGAGTCCACGTTCAAACTGGCGCGGTCGTAGCCCCGATCGACGGCGGCCCGCAACGCGTGTCCCATCAACGCACCGGCGACGCCCCGCCGCCGGTACTCCCGGAGCGTTCCGATCACCATGAAGTGCGCGTCACGGACGCCCGTGGCCTCCGTGTCGGCCTCCCACCACAGGGTCACCAGCATCCCCACCGCGGCGCCCGTCGCCTCCTCGCGGAGCAGGAAGCTGATGTCGGGCCGGAACGTCTGGTTGGTGATCTTGTTCCGCCAGAGATCGGCGGGCATCGGCGCCGCGCCCCAGTAGTCCCGGTACGCCTCGTTCCGGACCGTGCGGAAGTCCTCGTCGTTCCGCTCCGACCACGGCTCGACCACGAACCCGTCCGGGATCGCCGGACCGTCCAAGGCGCCGAGCGAGTGCTCCATCCGCTGGAAGTAACGCACCGGCGTGAACCCCCGGGACCGGACGAGTTCGGCGAGACCGGCGATGCGCTCGGGCCGGTTGACGTCCACCACGAGCTTCGAGTCCGGGTGATGCGACGCGTGCACCACCTTGGCCGCCGCCACCCCCGCGTCGACGAGCGCGCCGCCGATCCCGCGGCGGCGATACCCGGGGTGGACCCCGCCGTCGAGGAAGACCCGATGGATCTCTTCCGCGGACGGCTTGAAGCGGATCTTCATGTAGCCGGCCATCACGTCGCCGTCGAAGGCCGCGAGACTCGCGCGCTCCAGGTCCGCGTACGGGTCGATCAGCTCCTGGAGGGTGTCCTCCGCCGTGTAGTTCTCGCCGATCCCGTCGACGGTCTCCATGGCGTTGAGGAGGTCCGCGGACGCCTGGGCGTCCTCGCGGGCGAGCGGCCGCCACGTCAGGTCGTGCATGCGGCTGAAAGTAGTCCCGCGCTCGGCGGGTTGTCGCCGGGTTTTCGGTGGGCGCAGTAGGGATCGAACCTACGACCGCTCGGGTGTAAACCGAGTGCTCTCCCGCTGAGCTATGCGCCCGGGAGGTGGCACCCGCGTACGGGTGCCACCGGTGAAGACTCAGGCCAGGGAGGCCACGGCCTTCTTCCACGCCTGCTGGTCGCGAGCCTCGCCGGGCTGGTTGACCTCGGCGAACCGCACGACGCCGTCCTTGTCGATCAGGAAGGTGCCGCGGGTGGCCAGGCCGGCCGCCTCGTTGAAGACGCCGTAGGCCTTCGCGACCTCACCGTGCGGCCAGAAGTCCGAAAGCAGCGGGAACTGGTAGCCCTCCTGCTCGGCCCACGCCTTGAGCGAGAACGGGGTGTCCACCGACACACCGATGACCTGGACGCCGTTGCCGTCGTAGTCCGCGAACTCGTCCCGGAGCTGGCACAGCTCGCCGGTGCAGATACCGCTGAACGCGAACGGGTAGAACACCAGCAGGACCGGCTTGTCGCCCTGGAAGGACGACAGCTTCACGGCCTGCTTGTTGTAGTCGTTGAGCGTGAAGTCCGGGGCTTGCGATCCGACCTCGACGGCCATACCGGCGGTTTCCTCTCAAGAGCGAACAGGGGCCTGCGAGGACAACCCTATCGTGTCGATCGCGCGGCTCCCCGGGTCACCGCTTGGTCTTCGACTTCGGCGACACCAGCCGCGTGCCCGCCCACTTGGGACCGGCGCTGATGTTGGCCGTCTGGGCGAGCCCGACCTGCGGCACCGCTTCGGCGATCTCGCTCGGCTCGACGTGCCCTGGCTGCCCCGTCTTCGGGGTCAGCACCCAGATCACGCCGTTCTCGTTCAAGGGGGTCCGGACCTCGATCAGCGTGTCGCCGAGATCACCGTCGTCCTCGCGCCACCACAGCAGCACCACGTCGATGACCTCGTCGGCGTCCTCGTCGAGGATGTCGCCGCCGATCTGTTCCTCGATCGCCGCACGAAGGTCGTCGTCGACGTCCTCGTCCCAGCCGATCTCCTGGACCACCATGTCCGGCTTGATCCCGAGCCTTTCGGCGACGCTGCTCTGATCAGCGTCTCCCGCGGCGACCACTGCTGTCACTCCTCCAACTACGACGGAGCGTGGTGTCGCTCGGCCGGATTCGACCGGGCGGGCACCACACTCGGGTACACGATGCCCGTTAGCGAACACTGGTGAAGCGATCCGCGCAACCGTCCACACCGGATCTTGAACAACTCGTGTCGCGGCATACGGACATTCAGCCCACTCCCGGAGGGTCAATCCGGGCGCGCTTGGGCACCCCCGAACGGCCTGCTTTAGGGTGGGAGAGAAAACGCGCGCGCGAGTACAGGCGCGTGCGAGGTGTGTCGCAATCGGGTCCGTGGACGTTACCGATCAGTAGCGGTGACGCGAACGGAACCGGAGGACGACGATGGACGGCGAACACGCCCGAGTACGAGCACAACCAGCTACCACCTTTCGCAAGGAGACCCCTTGGCCCCGCAGAACGACGGCGCCTCCGGCAAGGAGACCCCGGCACGCGTCCGCGTCATCCGTGACGGATTGGCGGCGCACCTGCCCGACATCGACCCGGAGGAGACCGCCGAATGGCTGGACTCCTTCGACGAGGCGCTGGCCAGGGGTGGTCAGCAGCGCGCCCGCTACCTGATGCTGCGCATCCTCGAGCGGGCCAGGGAACGCCACGTCGGCGTCCCGGCGCTGACGTCGACGGACTACGTGAACACCATCCCCACCGAGAACGAACCCTGGTTCCCCGGTGACGAGGAGATCGAGCGCCGCTATCGCGCCTACATCCGGTGGAACGCCGCGATCATGGTGCACCGCGCGCAGCGTCCCGGCGTCGGCGTCGGCGGGCACATCTCGACCTACGGCTCGTCCGCGGCGCTGTACGAAGTGGGCTTCAACCACTTCTTCCGCGGCAAGGACCACTCGGGCGGCGGCGACCAGATCTTCATCCAGGGCCACGCCTCCCCCGGCATCTACGCCCGCGCGTTCCTCGAGGGCAGGCTGACCGAGAACCAGATGGACGGGTTCCGTCAGGAGTTCTCGCACGCCGGCGAGGGCGGCGGCCTGCCGTCGTACCCGCACCCGCGGCTGATGCCGGAGTTCTGGGAGAACCCGACCGTGTCCATGGGCCTCGGCCCGATGAACGCGATCTACCAGGCCCGGTTCAACCGCTACCTGCGTGACCGCGGCATCAAGGACACCAGCGACCAGCACGTCTGGGCGTTCCTCGGCGACGGCGAGATGGACGAGCCGGAATCGCGCGGCCTCATCCACGTCGCCGCGGGCGAGGGCCTCGACAACCTGACCTTCGTGATCAACTGCAACCTGCAGCGGCTCGACGGCCCGGTGCGCGGCAACGGCAAGATCATCCAGGAGCTGGAGTCGTACTTCCGCGGCGCCGGCTGGAACGTCATCAAGGTCATCTGGGGCCGCGAGTGGGACTCGCTGCTGCACGCCGACCGTGACGGCGCGCTGGTCAACCTGATGAACACCACGCCGGACGGCGACTTCCAGACGTACAAGGCCAACGACGGCGCCTTCGTCCGCGAGCACTTCTTCGGCCGCGACCCGCGGACCAAGGAACTGGTCAAGGACCTCACCGACGCCGACGTCTGGAACCTCAAGCGCGGCGGGCACGACTACCGCAAGGTCTACGCGGCCTACAAGTCGTCGCTGGAGCACCACGGCCAGCCGACGGTGATCCTGGCCCACACCATCAAGGGTTACGGCCTCGGCCCGTCCTTCGAGGGCCGCAACGCCACGCACCAGATGAAGAAGCTCACCCTCGACGACCTGAAGCTGTTCCGGGACGCCCAGCGCATCCCGATCAGCGACGAGGAACTCGAGCGCGACCCGAAGCTCCCGCCGTACTACCACCCGGGCAAGGACTCGGCGGAGATCGAGTACATGCTCGGCCGCCGCAAGGCGCTCGGCGGGTTCCTGCCGGAGCGCCGCCCGAAGGCCTCGAAGGCGCTCGTGCTGCCGGGCGACAAGGTCTACGAAGGCATCCGCAAGGGCTCGGGCAAGCAGGAGGTCGCCACCACGATGGCGTTCGTCCGGCTCGTCCGCGAGCTGGCGAAGGACTCCGAGATCGGCAAGCGGATCGTCCCGATCATCCCGGACGAGGCGCGCACCTTCGGCCTCGACTCGATGTTCCCGACGGCCAAGATCTACAACCCGCACGGCCAGACGTACACGTCGGTCGACGCGAGCCTGATGCTGGCCTACAAGGAGTCCGAAAAGGGCGTCATCCTGCACGAGGGCATCAACGAAGCGGGGTCCACCGCGTCGTTCACCGCCGTCGGCACCTCGTACGCCACGCACGGCGAGCCGATGATCCCGATCTACATCTTCTACTCGATGTTCGGGTTCCAGCGGACCGGTGACGGCCTCTACGCCGCGGCGGACCAGATGGCCCGCGGGTTCGTGCTCGGCGCCACCGCCGGCCGCACCACGCTGACCGGTGAGGGCCTCCAGCACGCGGACGGGCACTCGCTGCTGCTGGCGGCGACCAACCCGGCCGTCGTGGCCTACGACGCGGCGTGGTCGTTCGAGATCGCCCACATCGTGCGGGACGGTCTTCGCCGGATGTACGGCGAGACCGGGCCGGACGGCAACGGCGAGAACATCTTCTACTACATGACGATCTACAACGAGCCCTACCAGCAGCCCGCCGAGCCCGAGAACCTCGACGTCGACGGCCTGCTCAAGGGTCTCTACAAGTACGCCGACGCGCCGTCGGGCGACGGCCCGGAGGCCCAGATACTGGTGTCCGGCGTCACCATGCCGGACGCGCTCCGGGCCCAGCAGATGCTGGCCGAGGAGTGGGGTGTACGCGCGGCCGTGTGGTCGGCCACGTCGTGGACCGAGCTGCGGCGCGAGGCCGTCGAGGCCGACCACGACAACCTCCTCCACCCGGGCGACTCGCCGCGTGTGCCGTACGTCACGCAGAAGCTGTCCGGCGCGAACGGGCCGGTCGTCGCGGTCTCGGACTGGATGCGGGCCGTGCCTGACCTCATCCGCCCCTGGGTGCCGAACGACATGCTGACGCTGGGCACCGACGGGTTCGGGTTCTCCGACACCCGCCCGGCCGCCCGGCGGAAGTTCCTGGTCGACGCGCAGTCGATCGTGGTCGGCACGCTGAGCGCGCTGGCCAAGCGCGGCGAGGTCGACCGGGCGAAGGCGGCCGAGGCGGCGCGGAAGTACCGCCTCGACGACGTCGCCGCCGCGGGTCCGCAGTTGTCGGACTCCGGTAGCGCCTAGCGTTGAGATGAAGGGGCCTTTCATTGCAAATTTTGCGATGAAAGGCCCCTTCATTGCATCCAGCGAGCAGCGGGCTAGGGTGAGACATCGGATGTTTCCGGGGAAGCGGGAAGGGTGAGCGAGTGTGACCAAGCGTCGACTGCCGAAGCCGAGTGAGCTGAAGCAGATCCTGCGGCCGAAGCCGATCGTGCTCAACCCGACCGAACGGCGGCTGGCGGGCGCGCACACGATCGCCGACCTCCGGATGCTCGCCCGCAAGCGCACCCCGCGCGCCGCGTTCGACTACACCGACGGCGCCGCGGAGCTGGAGGACAGCCTCCGCCGCGCCCGGCAGGCCTTCCGCAGCGTGGAATTCCACCCGAACGTCCTGCGCGGCGTGTCCGATGTGGACACGAGCAAGGAGATCCTCGGCAAGCGTTCGGCGCTGCCGTTCGCGTTCGCGCCGACCGGGTTCACCCGGATGATGAACCACGAAGGCGAGTCCGCGGTGGCCCGCGTCGCGCAGCGCAACGGCATCCCGATGGGGTTGTCGACGATGGCGACGACGTCGATCGAAGACCTCGCGGCGGCCGCGCCCGAGGCCCGCAAGTGGTTCCAGCTCTACGTCTGGCGCGACCACAAAGCGGGCGAAGATCTGATGAATCGCGCCTGGGCCGCCGGCTTCGACACGCTCATGCTGACGGTGGACACCCCGGTCGCCGGCGCGCGGCTGCGCGACGTCCGCAACGGGCTGACCATCCCGCCCGCGCTCACCCTCAAGACCTTCGTCGACGGGGCGATGCACCCGTCGTGGTGGTTCAACCTGCTGACCACCGAACCGCTGACCTTCGCCTCGCTGAGCCAGTTCGACGGCACGGTCGCCGAACTGCTCAACCAGCTCTTCGACCCGACCCTGAACTTCGACGACCTCGACTGGGTCCGCCAGACCTGGCCGGGCAAGCTCGTGGTCAAGGGGATCCAGAACGTCGACGACGCCCGTGACGTGGTCAAGCACGGCGCCGACGCGGTATTGCTGTCCAACCACGGCGGCCGCCAGCTCGACCGCGCGCCGACCCCGATCGAACTGCTGCCCGCGGTGCTCGACGAGATCCAGGGCGACGCGGAGGTGTGGGTCGACACCGGCATCCTCTCCGGCGGCGACATCGTGGCCGCGATCGCGCGCGGCGCCGACGCGGTGCTCATCGGGCGCGCGTTCCTCTACGGCCTGATGGCCGGGGGCGAGCGCGGCGTTCAGCGCTGCGTGGACATCCTGCGCGCCGAGATGACCCGGACCATGCAGCTGCTGGGCGTCCGCACCCTCGCCGACCTCAAGCCGTCGCACGCCACCATGCGCTGACCGACGCAATTCGTCCTCTGAATGCGGTACTTGCGTCGCGCAAATACCGCATTCAGAGGACGAAACGCGGGGTCAGCGGCCCGCCGTGGAGAGGCCTGCGGGAGCGGTCCGCACCTGCTTCGCGGTGCGGTTCCAGCTCCACCAGCCGTGCACGACCAGCCCGGCGAACACGATGTAGACCGCCGCGGAGAAGTACAGGCCCGACGAGAGCTGCAGCGGCACGCCGATCGCGTCGACGACCAGCCACACCAGCCAGAACTCGACGAGACCGGCGCCCTGCGCGGCGAAGGCGACCAGCGTGCCGACGAAGATCGCGGCGTCCGGCCAGGGCGCCCACGAGGCGTTCAGCGCGTCGAGGACCAGCGCCATCGCGGTGGTGCCGATCGCGAACGCGCCGAGCATCGCCAGGCGCTCGCCGAGACGGCCCTTGCGGACGACGACGCCGTAGACCGGGTCGCTGCGGCGGGACCACGCCCACCAGCCGTAGATCGAGATGGCGAGGATCGCGACCTGCCTGGTCGCGAGGCCGCCGAGGTGCGCGGAGATGTAGACCGAGAACAGCAGCACGGTGGCACCGACCTGGACCGGCCAGGTCCACAGCGTGCGGCGTTGCGCCAGGAAGACCACGGCGAGCGCGAACACCTGCCCCGCCAGCTCGGCGAAGGAGATCCACTGTCCGAGCACCGTGACACCGTTGTGCAGCAGGAAGTCCACGTCCGCACCCCTCTCCGTCTACCGCTCCAACATGCTCCGTTCCGGAGCCATTCCCTAGGGAGTGTGAGGTGCGGAACAGAGAGACGGCTCAGGAGCCGCTAAGGACTCTCACAGGATGCGAAAAGGGCCCTCCGCCACGTGCTCCGCGACGATGGGCCCCTTCGACTCCACGCGGGCCCGGTGCCTTCCTCGATCACCGGGCCCGCGGGATGCTCAGGAATCTACGCGACTGATGCCCACGGGCGAAGTCGGCGGCTCCGAACGGACCTCCTGCTTGCCGCTTCCGGGCTCAAGCTGGCCCTGCAGGTTGGACAGCCAGCCCTGCCAGCGGTCCTGCGCCGGCTTGATCAGGCCGCCGCCGAAGCCGACGACGATCACGCCGCCGATGGTGGCGAGCACGGTGATCAGGACCGGCCCCGTCACCGCCGTCGCGATGTTCACCTGGCCGAGCGCGGCGATGATGCCGAACGCCATGATCATCCAGTAGGCGATGGTGCCGAGCAGCCGCCCGGCGGGCCGAGTGGAGAGTGCTCCGGTCACCAGATCACGGACGACCTTGGCCACGGCGGCCGCTACGATCACCAGGACCAGCGCCACCAGGATCCGCGGCAGGAACGCGATGATGTCGTTGAGCAGGGCGCTGACCGGATTGCTCTCCCCGAATACGCCGAACGCGAGTTGCAGCGCGATCAAGAGAATGAAGTAGTACACGAGTTTGACGAGGATCCCGCCCGCGTCGACATTCGCTTGTTTGAGCGTTCCGGTGAGTCCGGTCTTCTCGATGAGCTTGCCGAAACCGATCTTCGACAGAACCAGTCCCAATGCCTTTGACACGGCTTTCGCGATCAACCAGCCGATGAGCAGGATGATCAGGAATCCGACCAGTTTCGGCACGAAGGTGGCGACAAGGTTCCATGCTTGTCCCAGACCGTCTTTCAGCTGCTCGCCCACGGCGAACTCCCTCCTCTGCGCATCCGCGACCTACCCGGTGCGGCTTGCGAGGGATCGTTGATCACGGGCACCGCACCGGCAACTCGGCGACCCACGATCGAGTGAGTGAGCTAGCGGGAAAAGATCCACAAGTCCCATACTTGTCCTACCGGTGGGGACCGGGGAGACGAGGCCGTCCGGCGCAGCGAAAAACGCGAGCGCCGGGCGGCCTCGAGTTTTATGCAAACACCTTTCACAATTCACCGGCATTGACCGTCCACTTCGGACACCAGCGGCGAAAGGCCGCAGGACGACGGCAACCCGGCCCGTCGGACTAGGATCGGCTGACCATGGCTGATGCGACTTCCGGACGGCGTGTGCCCAAGCACCACGGGCTGTCCGCCAAGACCCTCCGGCGGCTGGAGCACGCCTCCGGCCGGCTCGCGAGCGCGAGCGTCGCGGTGATGGAAGAGCGGCTGAGCTGGTTCGCCCGCCTTCCCGCCGACCAGCGCGCGAGCGTCCTGTTGATCACCCAGGCGGGTGCCGCCGGTTTCGTCGACTGGCTCCGCGACGCGAAGGAGGCGCTCTCCCTCACCACCGAGGCGTTCCGCGAGGCGCCCGCCGAACTCTCCCGCTGGGTGAGCCTGCGGCAGGCGGTCGGCATGGTGCGGCTGGCGATCGAGGTGTTCGAGGAGCAGCTGCCCGAGTTCGCCGCGAACGAGGCGGAACGCGCCGCGCTGATCGAGGGGATCCTGCGCTACGGCAGGGAGATCGCGTTCGCCGCCGCCAACTCCTACGCGGCCGCCGCCGAGGCGCGCGGCGCCTGGGACGCGCGACTGGAGGCGCTGGTCGTCGACGGCATCGTCCGCGGCGACGCCGAGGAAGCGGTGCTCTCGCGCGCCGCCGCGCTCGGCTGGGATCCGGCCGCTCCCGCCACCGCCCTGGTCGGCACCCCGACGTCGGACGACCCGCCCGCCGTCGTGTTCGAGGTGCGCAGCCGCGCCGCCCGGGTCGGACGGCCCGTCCTGCTGTCGGTGCAGGGGTCGCGGCTGGTCGTGGTCGTCGCCGGGCCCACCGAAGGCAGCGTCAAGGACCGCGAGATCCTCACCAAGCTGTCCGTCGCCTTCGCCGAAGGCCCGGTCGTCGCCGGACCGACGGTGCCGACCCTCGCCGAGGCGCACCACAGCGCGACCGAAGCGCTCTCGGGTCTGCGCGCCGTCGTCGGCTGGCCCGGCGCACCGCGGCCCGCGAGATCGATCGACCTGCTGCCGGAACGCGCGCTGTCCGGCGACCCCGAGGCCGAACGCCTGCTCGTCGAGCAAATCGCCCGGCCACTGGAAGAGGCGGGCCCGGCACTGCTGCGGACGGTGGAGACCTACCTCGACAGCGGCGGCGTCCTGGAAACCTGCGCGCGGACGCTGTTCGTGCATCCGAACACCGTCCGGTACCGGCTGCGGAAGGCGGCCGAACTCACCGGCCGCCACGCGGCTGAATCTCGCGACGCCTGGGTGCTGAAGGTGGCGCTGACCGTCGGGCGGCTGGCCCGGGCCCGCGGCCTCTGGTGACGGCCGTCGTGATCGGGCACCGCACACGCGTGATCGGACACGGAACCCGCGTGATCAGAGACGGAACTCGCCTGAGTTCCGCCTCCAATCACGTGAAATCGGCTCCCGATCACGCGAATGACGGCCTCCGGCACAGACTCCGGTAAACCCGTTGGTAACTCTGCGCAGTGACGGACTTCATAGGGAAAGCTGGTTGAACCCGACAAGGCTTTTGGGTTAAGCGCGGAGATCAGGAAGGCGCTTTTGGAGGGTTCCGACAATTACGCTGGCAGGACTTGGTGAACGTCGGCATCACGACCATGGTGGCCGAGAGTGTTCTCTATGGGGGTGACAGTTGCAGTCCTCGCCCCCGGTCAGGGTTCCCAGGCCCCAGGCATGCTCACCCCTTGGCTCGAGCTCGATGGCGCCCGCGCGCGCGTCGAAGCCTGGTCCGAGCGGGCCGGTCTCGACCTGATCCGCCTCGGCACCGAAGCGGACGCCGAAGAGATCCAGGACACCGCGATCACGCAGCCGCTGATCGTGGCGCTGTCACTGCTGGCGTTCGAGCACCTCCAGCGCGAAGCCCCGGTCGCCGCGGACTCGCCGGTCGCCGGGCACTCCGTCGGCGAACTGGCCGCCGCCGCCATCGCCGGGGTGCTGAGCCCCGAGGACGCCGTCGCGCTGGCCGCCATCCGCGGCGCGGAGATGGCGAAGGCGTGCGCGCTGGAGCCCACGAGCATGGCCGCGGTCATGCTCGGCGATCCGGAGCAGGTCGTCGCCTGGCTCGACGGCCACGGCCTCGCCGCGGCGAACCGCAACGGCGCCGGCCAGATCGTCGCCTCGGGCGCCGCCGCCGCGATCGAGAAGATCGTGGCCGAGCCGCTCGAGGGCACCAAGGTCCGCGCCCTCAAGGTCGCGGGCGCGTTCCACACCGCCTACATGGCACCCGCACAGGAAGCGCTGGCCGCGCAGGCTGCGAAGATCACCCCGGCGGACCCCACGCGTCCGCTGCTGTCGAACGCCGACGGACAGGTCGTCACCAGCGGGGCCGAGTACCTCGACCGGCTGGTCAAGCAGGTCACGAGCCCGGTGCGCTGGGACCTGACCATGGACGGTCTGGTCTCCGCGGGCGTCACCTCGACGCTCGAACTACCGCCGGCGGGCACGCTGACCGGGCTGGTCAAGCGGCAGCTCAAGGGAACCGTGACCACCACCATCGCACTGAAGACGCCCGCCGAGCTGGCGAAGCTTCAGGGGCAGGAGGACGCTTCGTGACCGACCGATCCACCTTGCGGCAGGCGCAGGGCGCCGCCGGGAGCCGCATCCTCGGTGTCGGGAGCTTCCAGCCCGAGAAGATCGTGACCAACGACGATCTCTCGAAGATCATGGACACCAACGACCAGTGGATCCGCGAGCGGGTCGGCATCGTCGAGCGCCGGTTCGCCGAGAAGGACGAGTCGCTGGTCGACATGGCGGTCAAGGCGGGCACCGCCGCGCTGGCAGACGCCGGGGTGGATCCGTCCGAAGTGGACACGGTCATCCTGCCGAACTGCACGATGCCCACGCAGATCCCGAACGCCGCCGCCCAGGTCGCGGACCGGATCGGCATCACGCATCCGGCCGCGTTCGATCTCAACGCCGCCTGCGCCGGGTTCTGCTACGGCCTCGGGGTCGCGTCGGACCTCATCCGGGCGGGCAGTGCGAAGAAGGCGCTCGTCATCGGCGCCGAGAAGCTCACCGACCACGTCGACCCGGTCGACCGCGCGAACGCGATCATCTTCGCCGACGGCGCGGGCGCGGCGGTGGTCGGCGCGGCCGACACCGCGCAGATCGGGCCGGTCGCCTGGGGCAGCGCGGGCGAGCACGTCGACCTCATCTACATGCGCGACGACAAGTGGATCTACCAGGAGGGCCAGTCGGTCTTCCGGTGGGCGACCACGCAGATCGCGCCGATCGCCTTGCACGCGCTGGAACTGGCCGGGCTCGAACCGTCCGATGTGGACGTCCTGATCCCGCACCAGGCCAACCTGCGCATCGTCGAGGCCATCGCCAAGAAGCTGCGGGCCAAGGGCGCCCGCGAGGACATGGTCGTGGCCGACGACATCAAGTACTCGGGCAACACCTCGTCCGCGTCCATCCCCCTCGCGCTGGACCACATGCGCAAGGCGGGCACCGCGAAGCAGGGCGACGTCGTGCTCGCCGTCGGCTTCGGGGCCGGACTCTCCTACGCGGGCCAGGCCTTCATCTGCCCGTGATGAATACTTCCCTCGCGGGCACCGTGTCCGCGAGGCAGCCGAAAGCATCACCGAGAAGGGAACAACCAGTGGCAGACAACGCAGAGATCCTCGCCGGCCTCGCCGAGATCGTCGAAGAGGTCGCCGGTGTGGCGCAGGACGACGTGACCGCCGAGAAGTCCTTCGTGGACGACCTCGACATCGACTCGCTGTCCATGGTGGAGATCGCTGTTCAGGCCGAGGACAAGTTCGGCGTCAAGATCCCGGACGACGAGCTGGCGAACCTGAAGACCGTTGGCGACGCGGTGAACTACGTGTCGGCCAACTCCAAGTAAGTCCGACTTCTTGATTGGCGCCGACCTTGGGGAGACTCCAATGAGCAACATCGACGTCGTGATCACCGGGATGGGCGCGACCACGCCGCTCGGCGGGGACGTCGCGTCCACGTGGGACGGACTGCTCGCCGGGGCGAGCGGGATCCGCCGCATCGAAGCCGACTGGGTCGACGAACTCGAGCTGCCGGTGAAGATCGGCGCCATGCTCGCCGTAGACCCGTCCGAAGTCCTGCCGCGGGTCCAGGCCCGGCGGCTGGACCGCTGTGAGCAGGTGGCGATCATCGCCGCCCGCCAGGCTTGGGCGGACGCGGGTTTCGAGCAGCCGACCGACGAGCATCAGGATGTGGAACCCGAGCGCCTCGGGGTGACCATCGGTACCGGTGTCGGCGGTCCGGTCACCCTGATCTCCCAGAACGACCTTCTGCACAAGCAGGGACTCCGCAAGGTCTCCCCGCTGACCGTGCCGATGCTGATGCCGAACGGTCCCGCCGCGCACGTCGGGATCGACCTGAAAGCGCGTGCCGGTGTGCACTCGCCCGCGTCGGCCTGCGCGTCGGGCGCGGAAGGCATCGCCGCCGGCTACGAGATGATCCGCTCGGGCCGCGCCGACGTCGTGGTCGCCGGTGGGGCCGAATCGTGCATCCACCCGATCACCCTCGCCGGCTTCGCCCAGGCGCGGACGGTCTCCACCCGCAACGACGACCCGACGAAGGCGTCCAGGCCGTTCGACGTGAACCGTGACGGTTTCGTCCTCGGCGAGGGCTCCGGTGTCGTGATCCTGGAGCGGGCGGACCGCGCCAAGGCCCGCAACGCGCGGATCTACGCGCAGCTGAGCGGGTACGGGATCACCTCGGACGCCTACCACATCACGGGCAACCACCCGGAGGGCGTCGGCCAGATCGCCGCCATGCGGCAGGCGATGACGATGGCCGGGGTCTCCCCGGCCGACGTCGGCCACGTCAACGCGCACGCGACCTCGACGGTCGTCGGCGACGTCGGCGAGGCCGCGGCGATCCGCAACGCCGTCGGTGAGCACGTCGTGGTGACCGCTCCCAAGGGCGCGCTCGGCCACCTGGTCGGCGGTGCGGGCGCGGTCGAGGGCATCGCCACGATCCTGGCGATCTACCACGGCCTGATCCCGGCGACGCTGAACCTCGAGGACCTGGACCCGAAGGTGCAGCTCGACGTCGTCTCCGGTGAGGCGCGCAAGGTCGAGCTGGGCGCGGCGATCAGCAACTCGTTCGGTTTCGGCGGGCACAACACGGCGCTGCTGTTCACTCCGGCGGCCTGAGGCTGTTCGTTTCGTTCGTAAGTACGTGAAGGCCCCCTTCACTGCGTTAGACGCGGCGAAGGGGGCCTTCACGTATTTCGGGCCGGGGCGTGGGCGGTCCATGAGCTGCAATGAAGGGGCCTTTCATAGCAAATTTTGCTATGAAAGGCCCCTTCATTGCAGAACCGGAGTGGGTCAGGCCTCCGAGCGCTTCACCAGATGCCGCCCGATCCACCAGGCCGCCTCCACCAGCACGATCCCGACAGCGGCACAGGCGAACGCCGAAAGCGTGTACGCGCTCACGCTCGGGTCCAGCGCGAAGAACTTCTGCGTGAACGGGATCAGGAACAGCGCGAGCGTCAGCACGACCATCCCGCCGATCAGCAGGATCTTCCACCACCGGTACGGCCGCGCGACGATCCCGAGCACCCACAGCGCGATCGTGATGAGCGTGATCAGCGCGGTCGTCCCCGCCTGGATCTTGTCCAGTTCGGACTGCCCGGATCCCTTGTACACCAGCAGGTAGCTCACGAAGGTCGCCGTGGCGATGACCAGTCCGGCGGGCACGGCCATCCGCATCACCCTGCCGACGAAGCCGGTGCGGGCGCGTTCGTTGTTCGGCGCCAGCGAGAGCACGAAGGCGGGCAGGCCGATCGTGAACCAGGCGGTGATCGTGATGTGCCGCGGCAGGAACGGGAACGGCACCTGCGCGATGCCGACCATCAGCGCCAGCAGTACCGAGTAGACCGTCTTGGTGAGGAACAGGTTCGAGACGCGTTCGATGTTGCCGATCACCCGCCGCCCCTCGGCGACGACGTGCGGCAGGGTGGCGAACTTGTCGTCCAGCAGCACGATCTGCGCGACCGCGCGGGTGGCCGGGCTGCCGGCGCCCATGGCGACGCCGATGTCCGCGTCCTTCAGCGCGAGGACGTCGTTCACGCCGTCCCCGGTCATCGCGACGGTGTGGCCCTTCGACTGCAGCGCGCCGACCATCGCGCGTTTCTGCAGCGGCGTCACGCGGCCGAAGACGGCGCGCTCCTCCACGGTGTCGGCCAGCTTCTCGGCGTCCTCCGGCAGTTTCCGCGCGTCGACGGGCTTGTCCGCGCCCGGCAGGTCGAGGGTGCCCGCGACCGCGCCCACGGAGATGGCGTTGTCGCCGGAGATGACCTTGACCGCGACGTCCTGGTGCGCGAAGAAGTCCAAAGTGTCCTTCGCGTCGGGACGGACCTTCTGCTCCAGCACCACGAGCGCGACCGGCTGGACGTCGCCGGGGCCCTCCGCCGCGTCGACGGCCCGCTCGGCCCGGCCCAGCAGCAGGACGCGCAGACCGCGTGAGCCGATCTTCTCGGCCTCCGCCCGGTGCTCTCCCTCGGGCAGCAGGACGTCGGCCGCGCCGAGCACCCAGTCGCCGTCTGCGCCGAACGACGCGCCGCTCCACTTGCGCGCCGAAGAGAACGGCATGGTCGTGGTGACCCGCCAGCCCGGATCGGTCGGGTAAGCCTCGGCGATCGCCTGCAGGCTCGCGTTCGGGCGGGGATCCGCGGCGGCGAGCGCGGCCAGCACGTCGTCCACCGGGTGGCCCGGCGTGATCTCCCGGACCTCGGAGAGCCGCATCGCGTTCTCGGTGAGCGTGCCGGTCTTGTCCGCGCACACCACGTCGACCCGGGCGAGGCCTTCGATCGCCGGGAGTTCCTGCACGAGGCACTGGCGCTTGCCCAGCCGGATGACGCCGACCGCGAGCGCGACGCTGGTCATCAGCACCAGGCCCTCGGGCACCATCGGCACGAGCGCCGCGACCATGCCGCGCAGCGCGTCCGGCCACGCCTGGTCGCCCGCGAGCTGGTTGTAGATGGTCAGCGCGCCCGCCGGGATGAGCAGGTAGGTGATGAACTTGAGGATCTTGTCGATGCCCTGCCGCAGCTCCGACTTCACCAGGGTGAACTTGCTGGCCTCCGCGGCCAGTTTCGCCGCGTAGGACTCGTCGCCGATGACGTCCGCGCGGTAGGTGCCGCTGCCCGCGACGACGAAGCTGCCGGAAAGCACCTTGTCGCCGGGCTGCTTGACCACCGGATCGGATTCCCCGGTCAGCAGCGACTCGTCGACCTCCAGCGCGTCGGCGGTCAGCGCCGGCCCGTCGACGACGATCTTGTCGCCGGGCCCCAGCTCGACGAGGTCCCCGAGCACGACGTCTTCCGGGGCGATCTCGGCGCTCTTCCCGTCACGGCGGACGGTCGGTTTCGCCTGTCCGACGATGGCGAGCCGCTCCAGGGTCCGTTTCGCCCGGAGTTCCTGGATGATGCCGACCGCGCTGTTGACGATGATCAGACCGCCGAACAACCCGTCGATGAAGTACCCCGTCGACAGGATGAGCAGGAACAGCACCCCGTAGATCGCGTTGATCCGGGTGAAGACGTTCGCGCGGATGATCTCGCCGGTGGTCCGGCTGGTCTTCGTCGAGACCGTGTTGGTCTGGCCCGCGGCCACCCGCTGGGCGACCTCTTCGCTGCTGAGCCCCCTCGAGGCGTCGGTCAGCACGGCCGGCTGGTCAATTGCCATGCCCGCGACTCTATTCGGCCCCGGCTCACGCCCGCGTCAGCCTGGGGGACCATGTCGCCCCTTACTTCAGCATCTTTCGTGTTCGGGGTTCGTACCGCCGTCGGTGGTGTCTACGCGCCAGGAACCGCTCTCCAGCCGCAGCGGCAGCACCAGCCGCCAGCGGATGCACGCCTCCGGCAGATACACCGGGGCGTCTTCGACGTCCTGGGTGCTGGTGAAGGCGACGAGCACCCGGAGCGTGTTCGGCGCGCCGGGCTCGATGCGGTAGACGAGGATGCTGCCGTCCCGAGTGGACTGATAGTCCTTCTTCCACTCGGCCGGGGTCTTGGTCTTGGCCCGTTCGCGGCTGACCACCGAAGTCCACTTCGGATAGTCGCGATCGTTGATGGAGTCGAAATATCCCTGCAGCACCTGCCGGACGTTCTGGTACTGAGGATGCGCGAAGACGTCGGGCGTCACCTCGACGGCCTGCGAGCCGGGCTGCGCCCCCGGGGCGACCGACGTCGGCGAATCACTGACGAGCGGTTCGGTGGGCGCGGCCTCCGGACGGAGGTAGAGATCGCGTGCCAGCAGCCCGACGCCGACGGTCAGGGAGATCACGACCACGAGGACGGGGATCAGCCACCGCTGGCGAGAGAGGGGGCGAGGCTGGGCGGTCACCCTGAAAGGTTAGCCGCCCGCCTCTTCCGTCCTCACCGGCGTCTACCCGACTTGGTGCAGCCAGGTGACCGGGGCGCCGTCACCGGCGTGCCGGTACGGTTCGAGCGCTTCGTCCCAGTTGGCGGCGAGGAGCTCGTCGAGCTTGTGCGCCAGGGACTCACCGGTGCGGACCTTGCTCACGAGGGCGCGCAACTGGTCCTCGCCCACGACGATGTCGCCGTTGGCGCTGGTCCTGCCGTGCCACAGGCCGAGGCCCGGAGCGAAACAGAACCTTTCCCCGTCGACCCCCGCACTGGGCTCTTCGGTGACTTCGAACCGGATCATCGGCCACGCCTTGAGCGCGGACGCCAGCTTTCCGCCGGTGCCCGAAGGCGCACGCCATCCACATTCGGCGCGGAGCTGTCCTGGACTGGCGGGCTGCGCCGTCCACTTCAACTCGACTCGGGCACCGAGGGTGCCCGAAATAGCCCACTCGACGTGCGGACACACCGCAGACGGCGACGAGTGGACGTACACCACGCCACGGGTGTTGCCACGGGTGCTCACTGCTGACCTCCGCTACTCGACGAGGGGCGTCTTCCCCTACGACCTCGCGAGCTTTGCTGGTCAGGTGGCTCGTGCCGCCTCCCGGTACGCGTGAGCACATTGTGCACCCCAACTGTGCTGTTTGGCCACATGAACACCACAAGTCGCACCTGATTGGGACGCGGAACTCCTGCGAAAGCCCCCTTCTTCCGCTGGGCCGGGGAAAAGATCCCGTCACCCGGGTTACCCCGGGGACGGCAATTGTGCCGTCCGGTCCGTGAAGGCCTCCTTCCCTACCGTGAGAGCAGGGAAGGAGGCCTCCACGGACTTATGGCCAGAGCGACCCGGATCAGCCCTGGGCGCCGAGGGACTTCGCCGCGGCGAAGGTGTCCACCAGGCCGGTGCCCTTGTCGAAGCTCGACGTGTACGGCCCGGCCGCCACGTACGGCGAGCCGTTCGCGAACTTGTACGCCGTGCCCTTGATCGCCGCCTCGATGTCCGCCGGGCTCGCGTTCGGCGCGACCTGGAACAGCTGCGCGACGATCCCGGTGATCTGCGGTGCCGCCATCGAGGTCCCGCTGATCACGTTGTAGGTGGCCAGGTCCAGCAGCCCCGGGCCGTTCTTGGGCTGGAGGCCCTGAGTGCAGATCGGCTGCGTGGGGCGGCAGGACGAGAGGATGTTCTCCCCCGGCGCGGAAACGTCGGGCCAGCTCGACTGGCTGCTCTGGAGGCCGCGCGAGGAGAAGTCGGACACCGTGCCGTCGCGGGTGCCGGTCCCCTGGTCGTTGAACGACGCCACCGAGAGCACGCCCGGCGTCTGGTCCTGTCCCGGCGGGTTGGAAAGGTTCGCCGAACCGTCGCCGCCGTCGTTCCCGTTCGCCCACACCGTGACGACGCCTTCCGCGGCGAGCGCGCGCTGCAGCTTCACCGTCGCCGAGTTCGGGTCGAAAACGCCGCCACCGCTGGGGCCGTAGGAGTTGTTGGTCACCTTGATCGGCGGGCACACCGACGCCGCGACACCCGCGCCGCAGGGCGCCTTGTGGTTCTCCAGCACCCAGTTCAGCGCCGCGTCCGTGCCGAGTACGAGCAGCGCCGCCCCGGTCGAGACGGAGACGATCTTCGAGCCCGGTGCCGAGCCGCCGACCTTGGTGCCGTCGGTCAGCGTCAGCTGGTTCCCGGCGGCGATCCCGGTGACGTGCGTGCCGTGGCCGCCGAGGGAGAGGGTGTCGGTGTCGACGACGGTCGGGACGTCGACGATGCAGTTGGTCGCCGTACCGTCGAGACAGAGGCTCTTGAGGCTGCGCACCACCCGCGTCTTGCCGTCGGCGCCCTTGAAGGCCGGATGCGTCGGGTCCACGCCGGTGTCGATGATCGCGACGGACACGCCCCTGCCGTCCACCGGCGTGCCGGCCGCGTCCTTGAGCTGCGCCTGGGTCTGCAGGCTCCGGGTCGCCGTGGTGCCGGCGCTGCCGTGGGCCTTGAGCTTCTCGTTGCCTTCGACGTAGGTGACGCCTTCGGCTCCGCGGACCGCGCGCACCTGATCGGCGGTGCCCCGGACGGCGACGACGCCGATCTTGCCGAACGAGGTGATCTTCGCGAGCCCGGCTCCGCGGGCGGCGCGTTCGGCGGTGGCGACATCGTCGGCGTGCACGAGCGCGGTCACCCCCGTGGCGCCGGTGACGGCCGAGAGCAGGCGGGACAGTCCGGGGGCGACAGGTGCGAGCGGTCCCGCGGCCTGCGCGGGGACCATCCCCGCGACCGGGACGGCGAGCAGGGCGACGACGAGCGCGGCGCGTCGACGCCAAGGGCGAGATACGGCCATGACGTTTCTCCTGGTGACAGGGGACAAAGGAGCTGCGACCTACCAACGAGTAATACCCGAGTGAGTGACGGCGCTCACGCCGATGACAACTTCTCGGAGCAACATCACCGCGCCTACCTGCGACGTGTCTTCCCGTTAGTCCGGATGGAGGCGCTACTTTGTGCAGCGAGACCGACGAGATGGGGAGGGGTTCGGTGCGACTCGTTCGCCTCGCTCAGCAGCCGTCCCGGGTGGCCGAGGACGTCCGCGCCGCGCTGGCTTCACTCGGCCGGGGCAGCAACGTCGTGGGCGGGATCGCCCTGGTCGGCGCCAGCCCGGTCGAGGGACGGCCGGTCGAAGCCGTCGTCGTCATGCCGAAGGGCGTCCTCATCGTGATCGGCGTCGACCTGCCGGACCCGGCGCTGAAACTCGAGGCGCCGCTCGGCGGGCCGTGGAAGGCCGACGGCTGGCCGCTGGTCCACGGGGACACCTCGATCAACCCGGCCACCGACGCGCTCTCGCTGTCCGCCGCGTGCACGCACAAGATCGCGGACGTCGCCCCCGGCGCCGGGCCGATCGGCACGATCATCGCCGTCGGTCCCTACGTGGAGACGGTCGATCAGCCGCCCGCGGACCTTGCCGGCTCGGTCCGCGTCCTCTACCCGACGGCGACGACGATGCTCGCCGCGACGGTCTCGCTGGCCACCGCGGCCCGTCCCCGCTCGGTCCAGCAGGCGCGGGACCTGATCGCCGCGCTCGCCCCGGACGCGCCGCCGATGCCCGAGGAGATGTTGCTCGGGGAAGGGTTCAGCGCCTATTCCGACGACGAGCCGACCGTGGTCCGCGAGAACCCGCTCGTCGCGATCGCCCCGACGGTTCCGGTGCAGCATCCGGGAAAGGGGAAGAGACCGGCGAAACCCGCCGCTCCGCCCGCGCCTCCGGTCGAACCCGCCAAGCCCGTGCAGTCCGCGCCGCCCGCCCGGCCCGCGCCCCCGGCTCAGCCCCCTCGGCAGGCCGTCGCCGCGAAACCCGCTCCCCCGGTCCGGCAGGCACAGCCCCCAGCGGCCACTGCCGCCGCGGCACCCACTCCCGCTCCCGCCGAGTCTGCCCCGAAGAAGCCTCATCAGTCCAAGACGGTGAAGTGGCTCCCGCTCGCCGCGATCGGTCTGCTCGTCGTGCTGCTGATCGCCGCCATCAGCGTGGCCTCGGGCGGGGACGACACCGCTTCCACGCAGTCTCCCCCGCCGCCGACCCCGGCCACCAGTCCCCCGCCGCCGAGCAGCAGCGCGGTGGAGAACATCCAATTCACCTCGCGGGCGTCGGCCGCGGACCAGAAATGCGCGTCGCACGCGTACGGCGATGTCCAATCAAGCCTTCAGCAGACGAGTTGTTCCGCCGTGAAACGGGCCAGCTTCGCCAGTTCCGTCGACGGCCGGGCCGCCGCGGTCACGATCGCCGTCGTGGAGTTCCCGAACACCGAGCAGGCGACGGCGTTCAAGGCCGCGGCCGACAATCCCGGCGGTGGCGGCATCCTCGACGTCGCCACCGAGACCAATCAGTGGCAGGGCGACGTCCCGGTGTTCGAGGGCGCCGCCTACCAGAGCAGCCTGGACGGGAAGGCGGTCCGGCTGATCCAGGTGGTGTGGGTGCCGGGACCGTCCACTCCGGACGATCCCGGCCTGGTTCGCGCCGCGAAGGCCGCCCTCGAACTCCCTGTGAACGGTTAGGTCGTGTCCTGTGAGTCTGTTCGATGGGCTTCGTGATCCAGGTGGCTCCCTGACGGTGCGGGCGGATCGGCCTCGTACCGGGTTGTACTCGGCCGCATCCGCCCGTGCCGTCAGGGACCACCTGGGCGCGAAGACCGCGAACAGGGCTCGCAGGACACGACCTAAAGGCCGTACGCCTCCAAGAGGCGCAGCCATACTTCGCTGATCGTGGGGAACGACGGGACCGCGTGCCACAGGCGCGACAGCGGGACTTCCCCCACGATCGCGATCGTCGCCGAGTGCAGCAGTTCGGACACGTCCTGCCCGACGAAGGTCGCGCCGACCAGCACACCGCGTTCGGTGTCGACGACGATTCGCGCCTTGCCCGCGTAACCGTCCGCGTGCAGTGACGAACCGGCGACCGCGATGTCGATGTCGACGACGCGATGCGGCTTGCCCTCCTCCGGTCCGGCGAGCCCGACCGAAGCGACCTCCGGGTCGGTGAAGACGACCTGCGGGATGGCGTGGTGATCGGCGGTGGCGCTGTGCGCGCTCCACGCGGAGGAGTCGACCGGCTCGCCCGCCGCCTGTGCGGCCACCGCGTCCCCGGTGACGCGGGCGGCGTACTTGCCCTGATGGGTCAGCGGTGCCCGGCCGGTGACGTCCCCGACTGCGAACAGCCAGTCACCGTCCACAGCGGACACGCGGCCGTTGTCGTCCGTCGTGAGCGGCTTGCCCGCTTCGAGCCCGAGCGTCTCCACGCCGAGTCCGTCGGTCGCGGGACGGCGGCCGGTGGCGACGAGCAGTTCGTCGACGATCAACCGGTCACCACCCTTCAGGGACAATTCCTTACCACCGTCCACAGCGGACACGGAGTCGAGACCCGATCCGGTGTGCACGGTGACCCCGGCTTCGCGGAGTCCCGCGATGACGGCGTCGCCCGCGAAGTCCGGCAGCCGGGGCAAGGGACGTTCGCCCGAGATGATCAAGTGGACTTCGGCGCCGAGTGTCGCGAAAGCCTGGGCCATTTCGACGCCGACGACACCGCCGCCGAGCACGCCGAGACGGCCCGGCACCGCTTCCGCCGAGGTCGCCTCCCGGGATCCCCAGGGGGAAACGGTGTCCAGTCCGGGGATCGACGGCGTCCGCGGGACGCTGCCGGTGGCGACGATCACGGCTTGCCGCGCGGTCAGCACGTCTCCGCCGTCGACCGTCACCTCCCGCTCACCGGTGATCCGGCCGTGCCCGCGGATCGGGACGATCCCGACGCCTTCGGCCCACTTGACCTGTCCGCTGTCATCTCCCTTGCCGGTGAACCAGTCCCGGCGCGCGAACACCGCGGCCGGGTCGACCGCGTCACCGACCGGGACACCGGGAACGCGTTTGGCGGCGGCGAGGAGGTTCCCCGGCCGCAGCAGCGCCTTGCTCGGAATGCAGGCCCAGTAAGAACATTCGCCGCCGAAGCGTTCGTGTTCGACGAGGGCGACCCGAAGTCCGCCGCGTGCCGCCCGCTCGGCGGCGACCTCGCCGACGGGGCCGCCTCCGATCACGATCACGTCAAAAGTCTGTGCTGACATGCATTCAGCGCACACCACCGCGCAGCTTCGCGCAACCTGCCGCTATCCTCGTGTCGCTGCGTGAGTCATCAGCCGCGGGTTCAGGTTTCACCGTGCCGGTTACGCAGTAGAACGATCGAGCGCGGGAGGTTTTTTCATGGCCAGGAACACTGCTGTGCATTTGCTGGATGATCTGACCGGCGAGGCTGCCGAAGAAACGGTCGCTTTCGGTTTGGACGGAATCGCTTACGACATCGACCTTTCGGCCGACAACGCCACCGCACTCCGGGAAATCCTGAGTGCCTATGTGGAGAACGGCCGCCGGATCGGTGGACGCAAACTGCGGCCGCGGGTGGTGCAGCGCCCCAAGGGCGCGCGGGTGTCGAAGTCGACCCCGAAGACCGCGGCCACCGCCGCGAAGGCCGAGGCGAAGACGGCCGCGAAACCGGGCCGCAAGCCCGCCGCGAAGGGTGTCGCGGGCCGCAAGCCCGCCGCCGCCAAGAAGGCCGCCGCTCCCAAGACCGAAGCGAAGGCTCCCGCCAAGACCACGGCGAAAGCCACCGCTGCCAAGGCGAAGTCGACCCGCGGCGCGGCGGCGAAGACCACCACCGCGAAGGCTCCGGCCGGTCGCGCCAAGGCCGCCGCCGCGGCGAAGACCCCGGCCAAGGCGGCACCGAAGGCGGCCGCCAAGACGACGTCCGCGAAGGCCGCTCCGAAGGCCGCGGCCGCGAAGACGACCGCCGCCAAGGCAGCGCCGAAGGCCGCCGCCAAGGCTCCGGCGAAGAAGGCCGCCGAACCGAAGAAGACCACGCGCGCCGCCCGCAAGGTGCCCGCCGTCACTTTCTCGGCCACCGAAAAGTAACTCACCGAAAAGGGCCCTTTCGCGAATTTCGCGAAAGGGCCCTTTTTGTTTTCGTCATGTGCGCTGAGCGCCCTCGGAATGCCATTCCGGGTAGTGGTACCTCGTGCGCTGGAGCGAGCGGTGCCACTCCAGCTCCCCGGCCGACGGCTTCCGGGTGGTGAGTTCACCCAGTTGCGCGGCCGCCGCCACGCGGACCGCGGCCGTGACTTCGGCTACACCTTTCCGCAGGCCATGCTCGGCGAGCGACGCGACCGGGCTCCGGTGGGAGTCGAGCGGCCGGGGATCGGCGGGTGCGGAAGTGAGGTACCGGCCGACGCGTTCGGCCGCGGTCGAAACGAGCAAGGTGGAATGCGCGAGCAAGCCCGTTCTCGTCCGGAACACGGCGAAACCGCACAGCTTCGCGTCACCGACGAACAGTCCCCGATCACCGAGCCGCGACGGCAGCCCAAGTTCGGCCACCGTCGCGGTCATCAGTTCCCCGAGCGCTTCGAGCGGTTTGACGGCTTCCCCGGACAGGCCGAGTCCCGGCAGGACGAGAGTGATGTTGAGATTGCCGGGATCGTGGAACACCGTGCCGCCGCCACTGGCCCGGCGCAGCACCGGGACGCCGTCGCTCGCGCAGACGTCGGCCTTGACCTCGCGTTCGATCTTCTGCCCCCGCCCCACGACCACACTGTCGGTGTTGCGCCAGATCCACAGGACCGGCGCCTCCGGTGCGGCGCGCAGGAGGGCTTCGTCGAACGCGAGGTTGTCGGCCGGGTCGTCGAACGCGGCGACGACTTCCGAGGGGCCGGTCACAGTGCTTTGAGTTCCTCCACGATCTCGCCCACCGACGATTTGGCGTCGCCGAAGAGCATGCTTGTCTTCGCATCGTAGAAGAGCTCGTTGTCGATGCCGGCGAAGCCCGAGCTCATCGAGCGTTTGAGCACGATCACCGACCGGCTGTGGTTCACCTTGAGGATCGGCATCCCGTAGATGGGCGAGCCCGGATCGGTCTCGGCGGCCGGGTTCGTGACGTCGTTCGCGCCGATCACCAGCGCGACGTCGGTCTGGGCGAACTCGGAGTTGATCTCGTCCATCTCCTTGAGCTGTTCGTACGGGACGTCCGCCTCGGCGAGGAGCACGTTCATGTGCCCCGGCATCCGGCCCGCGACCGGGTGGATGGCGTACGCGACCGTGATCCCCTTCGCCTCCAGCAGCTTCGCCATCTCGCGGACCACGTGCTGCGCCTGCGCGACGGCCATGCCGTAACCGGGTACGACCACGACCTTGTTGGCGTACGCCATCTGGATCGCGGTGTCGGACGCGCTGGTGCTGCGGACCGGCCGGACCTCGCCGGACCCGCCGCTCGCGACCGTCGTGCCGCCGCCGAACCCGCCCGCGACGATGGCCGGGATCGACCGGTTCATCGCCTTCGCCATCAGGTTCGTCAGGATCGAACCCGAGGCGCCGACGATCATGCCCGCCACGATCAGCGCGGTGTTGTCGAGCGCGAGCCCCATGGCCGCGGCCGACAGACCGGTGAGCGCGTTCAGCAGCGAGATGACGACCGGCATGTCCGCGCCGCCGATCGGCAGCACGACCACCACGCCGAGCACGCCCGCCGCGACCAGCAGGCCGATCATCAGCAGTTCGGCGTCGCCGCCGGTGGCGATGACGACCGCGAAGACGATCGCGGCGATCAGGACCAGCGCGTTCACCGGCTGCTGCAGTTTGCCCAGGGTGATCGGGCGGCCGGAGATGAGTTCCTGCAGTTTCCCGAACGCGATGTTCGAACCCCAGAAGGACACCGAACCGACGATCGCGGCGAACAGTGACGCGATCGCGACGTACGCCGGTTCGTGCGCGTAACCCTCGGTGGTGCGGAACTCGACCCAGGCGATCAAGGCCACCGCCCCGCCGCCGACGCCGTTGAACAGCGCCACCATCTGCGGCATCGCGGTCATCTTGACCTTGCGCGCGGACGGCACGCCGACGACGACGCCGATCGCGACGCCGAGCGCGATCAGCAGCCAGTTGCTCATGCCCGGCGTCAGCAGCGTCGCGATCACCGCGATGCCCATGCCGACCGCGGCGATCCAGTTGCCGCGGACCGCGGTGCGCGGACCGGTCAGGCCCATCAGGCCGTAGATGAACAGTGCGAAGGAAATGATGTAGAGGACGGCGATGAAGGTCGTCACTTGTCACCACCGTCTTCCGGCTTCTTCGCCTTGAACATCGAGAGCATCCGGTCGGTGACGAGGAAGCCGCCGACCACGTTGATCGTGCCGAAGGCGATCGCGATCACCAGCAGGATCTTGTTCAGTACGCCGTCGACCCCGAGGCCGAGCACGATCAGCCCGCCGAGCAGGACGATGCCGTGGATGGCGTTGGTCCCCGACATGAGCGGGGTGTGCAGGGTGTTGGGCACCTTCGAGATGACGGTGAATCCCACGAATCCGGCGAGTACGAGGATCGCCAAGCTGCCTACGAGCATCACTCGCCCCCTTCTTCTTCGGCACCGCCGGCCCCGGCCACGCAGGCCCCGGCGACGATCTCGTCGGAGAAGTCGAGCGCGAGCTTGCCTTCGGAGTCGACGAGCAGTTCCAGCAACTCGGTGACGTTGCGCGCGTAGAGCTCGCTGGAATGCGCGGGCATCTCCGCGGCGAGGTTGAGCGGCGAGCAGATGGTGACGTCGTACTCGACGACCTCCTCACCCGGTTTCGTCAGTTCGCAGTTGCCGCCGGACTCGCCGGCGAGGTCGACCACGACACCACCGGCGGGCATTCCCTTCACCGCGTCGGCGGTGACGAGGGTGGGCGCCTTGCGGCCGGGGACGAGCGCGGTGGTGATCACGACGTCGAACTTCGTGATCGCCTCGGTGAGCCTGAGCTGCTGTTCTTCCTTCTCTTCTGCCGTCAGCTCGCGGGCGTACCCGCCTTCGCCGACCGCCTCGATGCCGAGCTCCAGGAATTTCGCGCCGAGCGACTTCACCTGCTCGCCGACCTCGGGCCGGACGTCGTACCCGGTGGTCTGCGCACCGAGCCGTTTCGCCGTCGCCAAGGCCTGGAGCCCGGCGACACCCGCGCCGAGCACGAGCACCTTCGCCGGTGGCACGGTTCCGGCCGCGGTGGTGAGCATCGGGAAGAAGCGAGTGAGTTTCTCCGCGGCCAGCAACACCGCGCGATAACCCGCGACGCTGCTCTGGGACGACAACGCGTCCATCGCCTGCGCGCGGGAGATCCGCGGGATCGCCTCGACGGCGAAGGCGCGCACGCCCGCCGTTTCCAGTGCCGCGATCCCCTCCGGATCACCCCGTGGATTCAGGAAACCGATGAGAATGGTGCCCTGCTTGAGCTTCGCGATTTCGGCAGCGCTCGGAGGCGCCACCTTCACCACGATGTCGGCATCCCACGGATCGCCGATCACCGCGCCCGCCTGCTCGAAGGTCTCGTCGGCGAGCAGCGCGCCGGCGCCCGCGCCGGGCTCCACCACCACCCGCAGTCCGCGTCCGGAGACGCGCTCGATGAGTTTCGGAACCAGCGCGATGCGGCGTTCACCTTGTCCGGTCTCCCGGACAACACCGACCGTGAGCTGCTCGTTTTCTGCCGCCACAGGCGACCTCCTCGCTGGAGAGGACCACACGAACCCGCACTGTTTACCACGTCCAGCCGACAACTTTCCTGGCTGAACGTATCCGGACGGCATCTTTCCGTGACATCGCTCATCACGATCGATCCAGCCATCGATCCAGGTGCGCGATGTCATAAGGCGGGTCGGAGCGGCCGTGACGCGGCGCCGCACTCGCGTGATCGAAGACGGATCTCGCGTGATCAGAGGCCTAACATCGAGTGCGGCGCCGAAGCACGCGAGTCACGCGTTCAAGCACGCGAGTCACGTGTCCGATCACGTCGGCGAGCGTGTCGCGAAAGCCACCTTCGCGACACGGCGGGTCCAGCCTTACGGAGCAAGGGTTTCGCCGATCACGGAACACTCCGCCAGTTCGGCACCCCCAGAAAGATCAACCGCAGCCGCCGTTCGGCCGTGCGCACGATCTCGTCGTCACGCGAAGGTGTTTCGAGCAACTCCAGCACCGTCGTGAGCATGGTCGTCACGATCAGGTCGGCGAGCAGGTGCAGGTCTTCGGTGCTCCAGTCGCGGAGGAAATCGAACCGCGCGAGGTCGACGGCGAGTTCGCTGACGAAGAGCTTGAGTTCGAAGCCGATCGCCTGCCGGACCGGGCCGGTGCCGCCGTAGCGCTCCCTGGTCAGGAAGTGGAAATGGTCCTCGTGCGCCCGCACGTGCTCGCGCAGGACGCGCACGGACGAGCGGATCATGTCGTTGTACGCCGACGGCCTCGTGCGCGCGGAGCGGATCATCGTGCGCAGCGTGCGCATCGACTCCTCGACGAGCGCCACGCCGAGTTCGTCCATCGAGGCGAAATGGCGATAGAACGCCGTCGGCACGATTCCGGCCTGCTTCGCCACCTCGCGCAGGCTCAGTCCGGAGAACCCGCGTTCCGCCACCAGGTCCAGTGCCGCGTCCAGCAGCGCCTGCCGGGTGCGCTGTTTGCGCTCCTGCCGGGAAACGGGCTCTGTTGTCACGACGGACAGCGTAATCGCCTCCGCGCTATCACCCACGTCACATCGCCGTCCTCTCGCGTTGACAAGCGGGATCTTCACCACTTCACTGTTGAGTGTACAAGCGTTCACTGAAATTGGGAGAAAGTGATGACGGCACTGGTACCGCGCAGGGCCAGGCGGCTGGCCTCGCTGGCCGAGGCCCTGCTCACGCCCCACGGAATGGACCGCTACCTCGAACTCGTCGATCCGATGCTGGTCCGCCGCGAGATCCGCGGCCTGGTCACCGGCGTCCGGCGGCAGACGCCCGACACGGTCACGCTGACCATCCGGCCGAGCCGGGCCTGGCGGGGACACGTCGCGGGCCAGTACGTGCGGGTGACCGTCGAGATCGACGGCGTCCGCCGGACCCGCTGCTACTCGCCCGCCGGTTCGGAGCACGACGGCACACTGGAACTGACCATCAAGGCCGACCCCCAAGGGCTCGTCTCGCGGCATCTGAACCGCACGATCACCACGGGTTCCGTGCTCGGACTGTCCACTGCGGACGGTGAGTTCACCCTGCCGTCGCCGAGGCCGCGGCGGATCCTGCTGCTCAGCGGCGGGAGCGGGATCACCCCTGTCCTGTCGATGCTGCGCACGCTGGCCGACGAGAAGCACGAGGGCGACGTCGCCTTCCTGCACTACTCCAACGGCGCCGAAGACGCGCTCTACCGCGCCGAGCTCGCCGACCTCGCCCGCCGCCTGCCCGGCCTGCGCGTGGTACACGCGTTCACTCACGTGAAAACCGGCGGCGACCTGCACGGGTTCTTCTCGAAGGAGCACCTCGCCGAGGCCGCGCCGTGGTACCCCGACGCCGAGACCTTCCTGTGCGGACCGAAGCCGCTGATGGATTCCGTCCGCGACGCGTTCGAGGCCGACGGACTCGGCGCACACCTGCACACCGAGGAGTTCACGCCGCCGGCGCTCACCTTCGACACCGAGAACGCCGAAGGGCAGGTTCGGTTCGCGCGCAGCGGCCGCGAGTTCGAGAACTCCGGGAAACCGCTGCTGGAGCAGGCCGAAGACGCGGGACTGAGCCCGGAACACGGCTGCCGGATGGGCATCTGCTTCTCCTGCACCCAGATCAAGACCTCCGGCTGCGTGCGCAACGCGAAGACCGGCGAGACCTCCAGCGAAGAGAACGAAGAGATCCAGCTCTGCATCTCCGTCCCGGTCGGGGACGTCGAGATCAACGCTTAGAAAGGAGCGGGCCATGACGGGCTTGCAGGACAAACTGACGCCGCAACAAGTCGAGGACTTCGGCCGTGAACTGGACGAGATCCGGCAGCGGATCGTCGCCGACCTCGGCCAGGTCGACGTCGACTACATCCACAACGTCATCAAGACGCAGCGCGCGCTCGAGGTCGCGGGCCGGGGGCTGTTGTTCGCCGGGTTCTTCCCGCCCGCGTGGGTCGCCGGCGTCGCCGCGCTTTCGGTGGCGAAGATCCTCGACAACATGGAGATCGGCCACAACGTCATGCACGGCCAGTACGACTGGACGCGTGACCCGGCGCTGAGCTCGCAGAAGTTCGAATGGGACACCGTCGCGCCGTCGGAGAACTGGCGCCACTCCCACAACTACATCCACCACACGTACACGAACATCCTCGACAAGGACCGCGACATCGGTTACGGCATCCTGCGGATGGACCCGGCGCAGAAGTGGAATCCGTACTACTTGGGCAACCCGGTGTACGCGACGCTGCTCGCGCTGTTCTTCCAGTGGGGCGTCATGCTGCACGACCTCGAGGTCGACAGGGTCGCGAAGGGCGAGCGGACCTGGGCCGAGAACAAGCCGGTGCTGAAGAAGATCGTGCGCAAGGCCGGCCGCCAGGTCGGCAAGGACTACGTGCTCTTCCCGCTGCTGACCGGTCCGCTCGCGCCGCTGACCTTCCTCGGCAACGCCACCGCGAACCTGACCCGCAACCTGTGGGCGTTCTCGATCATCTTCTGCGGGCACTTCCCCGCCGACGTCGAGAGCTTCACCGAAGAGGAGACCGAGAACGAGTCGCGGGGCCAGTGGTACCTGCGGCAGATCCTCGGCTCGGCGAACATCACCGGCGGCAAGCTCTTCCACGTCATGACCGGGAACCTCTCGCACCAGATCGAGCACCACCTGTTCCCGGACATCCCGGCACGGCGCTACCCGGAGATCGCGGGCGAGGTGCGGGCGATCTGCGAGAAGTACGGCCTGCCGTACAACACCGGTCCCCTGCGCAAGCAGCTGTTCTCGGTGGCGAAGAAGATCGTGAAACTGGCCCTGCCGTGGAACGGCGAGCCCCGCACTCCGGCTACCGTGGAGAGCGACAAGACCCTCCGAGCGGCTTAAGGTGTCTGACATGGTCGGTCAGTTCGAAAGCACCAAGGACGTGGTCCAAGAGGTCACCGAGTCCGCGGCCACGCACATCGGCAACATCGCGACGATCATCACCGGCGCGATCCGGGACATCGCCCGCGAGACCGGCGACTGGCTCACGGACGTCATCGAGATGCGCGAGGCGTCCCAGCGGGCGCAGGCGGACGAAACCCGCGAAGACTAGGGAAACCTGGATGGGCGTGAGGCGGGTGGCCACGGCAAGCTGAAGCCGTGATCACCCGCTACGCCCTCCCTGGGCGCGTCCTCGGCTCGCAGCTGAACCGCGCGTACTGGGCGGAGCTGGCGTGGGTGATCATCGGCGCGCCGCTGACGCTGGTGCTCGTCATCCTCGTCGTCTTCGGGCTCCTCTTCGGGACCGCCCTGAGCCTCCTGACCATCGGGCTGCCGGTGCTCATCGGCGTCCTGGCGGGCGCGCGGCTGATCGGCGTCGCGCACATCGGCCTGGCGCGTGCCCTGCTCGGGACGACGGTCACCCGGCCCACCCGGACCGAGCTGCGGCCGGGGCTGTGGAACGGGATCAAGAGCAAGATCGGGGACCCGATCGGCTGGCGGTCGATCGCCTACCTGCTGATCCGGCTGCCCCTGTCGTTGATCGAGTTCTTCCTGGTCGTGACCCTGTTCGTGTACGCCGGGAGCACGCTGACCTACCCGTTCTTCTGGTTCACCCTGAACGGGCAGGCCATGCCGACGTTCGACCTCCACGTCGACGCCTGGGCCCTCACCCTGCCGCTCGCCCTCACCGGGCTGGCCGTGCTGCTGGCGATGCCGTGGGTGGTGCACGGCCTGACCGCGCTCGACCGGCTGCTGGTGCGCGGGGTCCTCGGCGCCGAAGACCTCTCCCAGCGCGTGCGCGACCTCGAACGCAGCCGGGCGACCGCCGTCGACGACGCGACGCGGCAGCTGCGCCGGATCGAACGGGACCTGCACGACGGCGCGCAGGCGCAGCTGGTCGCGCTGGCGATGAAGCTCGGCATCGCGAAGGACGAACTGTCCGGCGGCGGCGACATCGAGCAGGTCAGCGCCCTGGTCACCGCCGCACACGCCAACGCGAAACAGGCGCTGGTCGAATTGCGCGACCTCGCCCGCGGCATCCACCCCGCCGCGCTCGACGCCGGTCTCGACGTCGCACTGTCCACATTGGCCGCGGGCTCCGGCATCGATGCCCGGATCACCGTGGACCTGCCGAGCAGGCCTTCGCCGTCGATCGAGACCATCGCCTACTTCACCGTCGCCGAACTGCTGACCAATGCCGCGAAGCACACTTCCGCCGCGATCGAGGTCGAGGTGGGTATCGTCGGTGACGCCTTGCGGCTCGTCGTGCGCGACGGCGGTGAAGGCGGGGCCCGGCCGGAACGCGGCGGCGGGCTCGCCGGGATCGCCGAGCGGCTCGCGACGGTGGACGGCGGGCTCGACATCGACAGTCCTCCGGGAGGGCCTACGGTGATCAGCGCGGAAATACCAGTGCGGAAATAGGGACTTGGGGGGCGGCGTGCGCGTCGTGATCGCGGAGGATTCGGCCATCCTCCGGGCGGGGCTCGTCGAACTGCTGAACCTTCGGGGGCACGAGGTCGTCGCGGCCGTCGCCGACGGCGACAGCCTGTGCGCGGCGGTGCGCGAACACCGGCCGGACGTGTCCATTGTGGACATCCGGATGCCGCCGACGCACACCGACGAAGGCCTGCGCGCGTCGATCGCGCTGCGCGCGGAAGTCCCCGGCTGCGCGATCCTGCTGTTCTCGCAATACGTCGAGACGCAGTACGCGACGGAACTCCTGGCGGACCGCGCGGGCGGCGTCGGCTACCTGCTGAAGGACCGCGTCGCGGAGGTGTCGGACTTCCTCGACGCGCTCCGGCGGGTCGCCGACGGTGAGACCGTGCTCGACCCGGAAGTGGTCAGCCAGCTGTTCACCGCCACCCGGAAGACGGACGCGCTCGCCGGGCTGACGCCGCGGGAGCGGGAGGTGCTGGGCCTGATGGCCGAGGGGCGGTCGAACTCGGCCATCGCGTCGGCGTTGTTCCTTTCGGCGGGCTCGGTGGAGAAGTACGTGTCGAGCATCTTCGGGAAGCTGGAGCTGCCTCAGTCCGAAGGGGACAACCGGCGGGTTCTCGCCGTGCTGCGGTACCTGGAGTCCTGAAGGCGTGTCTCGCGTGCTTGAAGGCGGATTTCGCGTGACCAGGGCCGGAACTCGCGTGCCTGGTGGCGGATGACGCCGGTTCGGCGAGTTCCGCCTCCAAGCACGCGAGATCCGCCTGCAAGCACGCGAGTTCGGGGAAAGGTGAGGGTTATCGGGGCTCCACCGGAACCCCGTCCGGCTCCGGCAGGCAAAGCTGCACCCAAGCGACATCCCGCCAGGCCCCGTGCTTGTACCCGATCCGCCGGTAGGTCCCCACCGGCTCGAAGCCCAGCGCGCGATGCAGCCCGGCGCTCGCGTCGTTCGGCAGCACCATCCCCGCGCAGAAGTTCCGGAAACCGCGCGCCGCCAGCGTGTCCAGCAGCGCCTGATAGAGCGCGCGGCCGCCACCGGTCCTCCGGCGGCCGAGTTCCAGATAGATACTGACCTCGCAGGACCAGCGATAGGACGGACGACCGCTGAAGGAGCCTCCGTAGGCGTAGCCGGCGACGCGACCTTCGTCGTCTTCGAGCACGAGCCACGCGTGCGCTCGCTGCGCCTTGGCGATGCGCTCGGCCATCTCGTCCGGGTTGGGCGGCTCGGTCTCGAACGAGATCACCGTGTCGGTGACATACGGCGCGTAGATCTCCGCGCACGCCGTCGCGTCGGCTTCCGTCGCTTCCCTGATCACCATGGCGACCATAGTAACCGAGGCTGCCACTATAGTGGGCAGCATGTCGGATCCCTTGTCCGCGTCGCTCGCCGCGACGCTCCAGTCCGCGAGAGTCGACCAGAACCTCTCGGCCAACGCCCTCGCCGAGTTGTCGGGCGTGTCCAGGGCGATGATCGGCAAGATCGAACGCGGCGAGGCGCAGCCGACGGCCGTCCTGCTCGGCAGGCTTTCCGCCGCGCTCGGGATGACCTTGTCCGAGCTGATCGCGCGCGCCGAGCATGGCGACCGGCGGCTCGTGCGCGCGGCCGATCAGCCGACCTGGACCGACCCCGACACCGGATACGTGCGCCGCGCGGTGTCGCCGTCCCTCGGCGGGCCGCTGGAACTGGTCGAGGTCGTCCTGCCCGCGGGAGCCGAGGTCGCCTTCCCCGCGCACACCTACGCGCTGACCCACCACCAGATCTGGGTTCTCGACGGGCGTCTGCGCTTCCGCGAGGGCGACGTCGACCACGAACTCGACGCGGGCGATTGCCTGCAGCTCGGCACTCCGCAGCCGTGCGCCTACGTCAACCCGACCGGCGAGCCGGTCCGATATTTGGTCGCCCTCGCCCGGCGGCACGCCTGATACTCGGGGCATGGACACCCGGGCCCTCACACACATCGCGGCGAAAGCACGCGGCGGGCACGAGGCCGGCCTGCCCGTGACACTGCACTTCCATCCCGACAGATCCACAATGGACGGACGTTCGGTCCTGACGGCGATGGCCGAGGACGGCTTCTACCGCAACCAGTTCGAAACCGGGACGAGCAACGGCGGGCTGACCGCGCGTCCCGGCGGAGCCCGTTGGCACTGGGAAAGCCGGATGTTCGGCGGTTTCTACGACGACGCGCCACCCGACGGACGGCCGAAGTACGGCGCCTTGAACTTCCGCCGCCGTCCCACCGGCGGTGCGCCGAGATTCGGCTCGGCCCATTTCCGGATGGCCGCGCACACCGTCGCGCGGACGACGTTCTGCTATCCGGACAGCGTGCTGAATCCGGCGGATTTCGGTTACGGCACCAGGGTTTCCGCACTGATCGCACTGGCCGAGCGAGGCGACACGGACCTTCTCGACGACTACGTCGAGGCGCACGTCCACGGCCCCGTCGACCTCGCGACGGACGTCGAAGCCCTGGTTCTCGACCCGAGCCACCGCGGGACCGACGTCGAAAAGGCCGCGCTCCGGCTGGACTGCCCGCTCGAATGGCATCCGGGTTTCCGCCTGCCGACCGAAGAACTCGAACGGCATCCCGCCTACCGCGGTCCGGAATTCGTCGAACTCGGCCTGGCACTGGCCGAAGACGGCTGTCTCGATCCGCGCGTCCTCGGCGAAGCCGGCCACCTCGATCCGCAAGCCCTCAAACGCGTCTGGCACTACGTCGCGCGCTTCGGGGCACTACCGTGACAGGCATGTACTCCACGGAGATCGAGGTGCGCACCGGCAGCGTGGCCGTGGTGCACGACCTGACCAAGGACGCCGAGACCTTCCTGCGCGACGCGGACGCCGAGGACGGGATCCTGCACGTCTTCGTCCCGCACGCGACGTCCGGGCTGGCGATCCTGGAGACCGGCGCGGGCAGCGACGAAGACCTGCTCACCGCGCTCGACGAACTACTCCCCCGCGACGGCCGCTGGCGGCACCAGCACGGCAGTCCCGGTCACGGCCGTGACCACGTCCTGCCCGCGCTGCTGCCGCCGTTCGCGACGATCCCGGTGATCGGCGGGGTGATGACGCTGGGCACCTGGCAGTCGGTCTGCCTAGTGGACACCAACCTGGACAACCCGGTCCGGCGCGTCCGCTTCAGTCTGCTGGAGGGCTGAGCGGCCCGGCCACAGCGCGAGCACGAGTCCCGCCGCGAGCAGCCCCGCGAGCACCCACACCCCGGTCGCGACGTCCGGCGCGCCGGGCACGCCTTGCAGCAGGCTCCGGAGCCCTTCCGCGGAGAACCGGAACGGCGTCCAGGACCACAGCACCGCGCGATAAGCGGGGTTCAGCAGCTCCGGCACCTGACCCGCGACGGCGGGCGCGACCAGGTACAGCGGGCCGAGGATCGCCATCGCCCGCACGCCGAGCAGCCGCAGCAGACCGGTCTGCAGGGCGGCGAACCCGGTCGAAGCCAGGAAAAGGAAGCCGAGGACGTCCCAGCCGAGCGGAAGCGCGGAGTCCCACAGTTTCAGGAACCCGGCCAGGACGCCGGTGACCAGCACACCCGCCGAAACGATCTGCGTGAAGCGCGCGCCCGCTCCCGCGTCCCTGCCGATCCGCCGTCCGGCCAGCACCAGCACGGCACCCGCGGCCAGGCAGCCGACCCACGCCAGCGCGCTCAGCGCGAGCGGCGCCGTCCGGCCCGCGACGCTCGCGGGGTGCAGCGTCTCGACCTTCGGCGCGCCACCCATCGCCTGCGCCGCGCCGGTCAGGACCTGCTGCGCGATCTGCGTCCCGGACGGGTTCACCGCCCCGGACACCACGACCGTCGACGGGAGTTCGAGGACGCCGTAGACCTCCTTGTCCTCCAGCAGTTTCCGGCCTTCCCCGGGTGAGGCCACCCGCCAGGAGACCTGTCCGCCGCCGTGGGAGGCGATCCCGTTCGCGGCCGCTTGGAGCGGCCCCGGCGGCGCGGCCACGGCGACTGGGAGTCCGTCGGGCGCGACGGTGGCCTGCGTGCCGAAGGTGAGAAAGCCCAGCACGACGGCGATCAGCGCACCGGCCACCCCGGCGAGCAAAGCGAAGGCCCCTGCGGGGCGACGGTTCGACACGACCGTCCTCCATTTATTCGTCATCTGTTGAATTAGCTGCCAAGGTAGGCGTCCGCCACCAAGAAGTCAACAGACGTTGAATTAGGTCATCGGTACCGTCGACCGCGTGACTACTCCGCATCGGCTAGTGCTGTGGGACATCGACCAAACCCTCGTGGACCTCCGTGGCGTCGGCGCCACCTGGTACGCGACCGCGCTCGCCGAAGTCGCGGGCCTCGAACTGCGGGAGCTGCCGAAGTTCGGCGGCCGCACCGAACGCGCCATCAGCGCGGACATCCTGACCTCGCACGGCGTCGAGCCCACCGAGGAGAACGTGCGCAAGCTCTGGCTCGCACTGATCGCGGTCTCCGAGAGTCACGCCCCGACGCTGTCCTCAAGCGGCCGGGCGCTTCCTGGCGCCAAGGACGCGCTGAACGCCTTCGCCGGCCACGGCGGTGTCGTCCAGACCTTGGTCACCGGGAACCTGCCGGAGATCTCCGTGCACAAGCTGACCGCGTTCGACCTGCACGAACACGTGGACTTCGAGATCGGCGGCTACGGCTCGCTCTCGGCGCACCGGCCCGATCTCGTGCCCGCCGCCGTCGGCCAAGCCTCGGCGAAGCACGGCACCGAGTTCGCGCCCGCGTCGGTCGTCGTCATCGGCGACACTCCGGACGACGTGCGGGCCGCGCTCGACAACGGCGCCGTCGCGGTGGCCGTGGCGACAGGGCAGTTCAGCGCGGAAGAACTGGCCGACGCGGGCGCGCACACCGTCCTCGGCGACCTGTCCGACCTGGCAGCGGTGCGCGCGGCCGTCTTCAGAGACGCCAACTAAGCTCGCTCCATGGCATACCCAGGCGGCAACGGCTGGCCGGAACAACAACCGCAGCAGCCCTATCAGCAGCAACCCCCGCAGCAGCAGGGATATCCGCAGCAGAACCCGCCGCAGTACGGCCAGTACCCGCAGGATCCCCAGCAGCAGTACCAGGGGTATCAGCAGCAGGGTTTCCAGCAGTTCCCGCAGCAGACGTACCAGGGATTCGCGCCGGAGCCGCCGAAGAAGAGCAAGAAGGGCCTCTGGATCGGCCTCGGCGCGCTCGTCCTGGTCGTCGCCGTGGGTGCCACGCTCTTCTTCGTCCTGCGTGACGGCGACGATCCACAGCCGCAGGCCGGTCCGCCGCCTTCGTCCGCTCCGGTGCCGCCGTCGTCCTCGGCGTCGAAGCCGCCACCTTCGAGCAGCGGTGCCCCGAAAGACAACAAAGTGCCCTCGACGACGCCCGGCTGGCAGGGGATCCTGTCGGCGAAGGACAAGACCGCCTACGACCTTCCCGCGTCCGGCTGGGAGACCAAGCCGGGCCAGATCGTCGGCTACAACGAGGGCGAGTTCAAGATGGTCATCCACGAGGCGTCGACGTACAAACTCGGCGCTTGCCCGGATTCCCGGGGTTCGAACCGCGGCGTCGTCGGCTTCGCCACCGCGGACCAGATCCCGGTCGAGAACGCCGCCAGGGGCGCCGTCCGGCTCTGGATCCAGTCCGCCACCGGCAAGGCCGACGTCCCGATGCCCGACGTCAAGCAGGTCCCGATCGCGAGCGGGGCGATCCAGGCGGTCAGTTCGACCGGGACGTTCACCCCGCCCGAGACCGAGGAGTGCCGGGCACCGAGCGTGAAGGTCACCTCGGCGGCGTTCAAATCCGGTGATCAGACGATCTGCTTCGTCATGGCCATCGACCAGGGCACCCCCGACGCGTTGCCCGACGCGGACGCGCAGAAGATCCTCGCGAGCTTGAGGCCGCAGCCATGACCGGCCCCGGTGGGCATTCCGGCGAACCGCGAACGTGGTTCGTCGATCCGCTCACCGGGCAACCGCTCGAACCCGAGGCCGAGGCCGAACGGACCAGTCCGCTTCCGGTCGTCCGGGACACGGTCCCGTCGCGCCGTCGCTTCCGCCTCGGACCGGCGCTGGGCGTCCTCGGACTGGCCGCCGTCCTCGCCGTCGGCACGACGGCCACCTTCCAGGCCAAGACCGCCGCCCCGCCGCGGTCCGCCCAGGAGCTCGTCCTGCCCGACTCCGTGACGCCCGCCAGGATCGAGCCGGTGATCGCGGGCTGGCAACCCGTGCAGTCCGACGATCACCCCCTCGTTTTCGACGTCCCGCCGGACTGGAAGCTCGAAGAACCCGACGTCGCCGTCGGCTACGAGACACCGTCCGGCGACCTCGTCACCCTGCAGGGGGTCGCCCGGTACCACCGCGACTTCTGCCCCGGCTCCGACCTTTCGGCGCGGGCGATGGCGGGGTTCACCACCATCGACGAGGGCGAGGTCGGCGGCACCGTCCAGGCGGCGGAGGAAACGACCCTGCGGTGGGCCGAAGCCGCGTACGGCTCCCTCGGCGAGGGACGGTCCCCGAAGACCGAAGTCGGCAAGGCCGGTCCGCTGAGAATGCTCGACGGAGGTACGACCGCCACCGCCGTGACCACCACCGTCGTCCCCGCCTCGGACGGACCGTGCCCGGCCCCGTCGGTCGCGATCACCGCGATCGCCCTCCCCCTGCGCGCGGTGCCCGGCTCCGGCCGCTACCACGTCCTTCTGGTGCTGGCGGACCAGGAGACCCCCGACGCCGTAGCCAGGGACATCGTCCTCAAGATGGGTGAGAGCATCCGTCGCGAGTAGCACTCCCCTAAGGGAAATATGGGTCCCGTGCCGGATGTGTCCGACCGGCCCCCGCACCTAATTTGAGTCCATGCCAAAAGGGGGAAGCGGGACGGCCGCGCCGGGCCGGACGCGCAAGATCGCCACGGTGCTGCGGCACCGGTTGCCTTTCACGACCCTGGTCACGCTGACCATGCTCGCGCTCGCCTTGGCCACGGGCGCGCTCTGGTCGGCCGCCGAGGATCGCGCGGTGTACCCGTACATCGCCTATGGGCTGCCGTCGCTCGAAGCAGGCCGCTGGTGGACGGTGCTCACCGGACCGCTGTTCGCGGTCGTCCCGCTCTACTACCTGCCGATGGTGCTCAGCTTCGCGCTGTTCGCCGGGTTCGCGGAATGGCGCCTCGGGACGCGCCGGGCGATGGCCGTGGCGATCGGCGGTCAGTTCGTCAGCGTGCTGGTGGCCGTGCAGTTCCTGGCGCTGAGCCGGAACTCCGGCTGGGAGTGGGCGGAACGGGTCGCGGGCAGCCTCGACGTCGGGTTCTCCGGGGGCGCGCTCGCCGCGGTCGCGGTCGCCAGCGCAACCCTGCGCCCGCCGTGGCGCCTGCGGTTGCGCGCCGGGCTGTGCGTCTACGCCGGGATCGCGATCATCTTCGTCGGCACGCTCGCCGACCTCGTGCACTTCTTCGCCCTCGTCCTGGCCCTGCCGTTCGGGCGCAAGTTCCTCGGTTCGCAGGACGCCGGCCGCGAACGGCGGCCGAGCCTGCGCGAGTGGCGGTTCTACGTCGTGGCCGGCCTGCTGGTGCTGACGGTCGCCGAACTGGTGATGTCCTTCGTGCCGGGCAACGGTCCCTTCGGTTCGTCCGAAGAGCTTTCGCTGTCCACCTGGGAGGTCATCGCCCTGTGCCTGATCGTGGTGCCGATCATGAACGGCCTGCGCAAGGGCAGCCAGGTCGCCTGGTGGTCCGCGATGATCCTGACCTCGTTCGTGATCCTGCAGGTGATGGTCTACGGCGGGGTGCTCACGCTGGCCGAGGTCTTCGGTGACGACGCCGGGCTGATGGATCCGCCGCTGTTCTTCGTGGACAACCTCCTGTGGACCGTCGAGTTCGCGTTGCTGGTCTCCTCGCGGGGCGCCTTCCGCGTGCCGTCGCGCCGGAAGCGCCGCCGTCTCGGCCGGATGGGAAACCCCGCCCTGGCCCGCACCCTGCTCAGCCGTCACGGCGGCAGCACGCTTTCGTGGATGACGACGTGGCCGCAGAACTCGTATTTCGTGGCCGCGGACGGCAAGTCCTACCTCGCTTACCGGCGGCACGCCGGGGTCGCCATCGCCCTCGGCGACCCGATCGCCCCGGACGGCGCCGCCGACCGGACGATCGCCGAGTTCATCACGATGTGCGAGAACACCGGTCTCGTGCCGTGCCTGTTCTCCGCCACCGGCGACACCACCGCCAAGACCGAGGAACTCGGCTGGAAGCAGGTCCAGGTCGCCGAGGACACCCTGATCGAACTGGAGACGCTGGAGTTCCGCGGCAAGCGCTGGCAGGACGTGCGGACCGCGCTCAACCGCGCCAAGAAGGACGGCATCGAGTTCCGGCTCGTCCGGCTCGCCGACCAGCCGCGCGCGGTGATCTCCCAGGTGCGCGCGATCTCCGAGGAGTGGATCAGCGACAAGGGCATGCCGGAAATGGGCTTCACCCTCGGCGGGGTCGACGAGGCGATGGACCCCGAGACCCGCGTGGGTCTCGCGGTCGACGCCGACGGCGTGGTCCACGGCGTGACGTCGTGGATGCCGGTCTACACCGGCGCGGGCGCGGTCGGCGGCTGGACGCTCGACGTCATGCGCAAGCGCGCCGACGGCTTCCGTCCGTCGATGGAGTTCCTGATCGCGTCGTCGTGCCTGGCGTTCCGCGACGAAGGCGCGAAGTTCGTTTCGCTGTCCGGCGCTCCGCTGGCGAGTTCGGGCGAGCCCGCGCACGCCGTCGAGCGGGTACTGGACGCGCTCGGCACGATGATGGAGCCGTTCTACGGATTCCGTTCGCTGCACGCGTTCAAGGCGAAGTTCCAGCCGCGTCACGTCCCGCTGTACCTCGCGTTCCGCGACGAAGCGGATCTGCCGCGGATCGGCATCGCGCTCGGCCGGGCCTACCTGCCGAACACCGGGCTGCTGCGGCTGGCGAAGCTCGCGCGGTCGGGCAAGAAGCCTCAGCGCAACGTGGAAGGCGGCGGCGTGATGGTCCTGCGGTCCGCCTCCGGGACACCCCGGTAGGTCTTGAGGATCTTCAGGATCTGCTCGCGGTCCGCGCCGCCCGGCGTGTCCTGGCCCGAATAGACGGCCAGGGCCGCCGAGGCGTCGCCCAGCTGCGGCGCGATCACCCCGACCAGGGCGCGCCGCTCGCCACACGGTCCGGGCGGGGTCACGACCTCGGCGAGCAGGATGCTCGCGGGGACCTTCTTGCCGGAACCGAGCGTGAACTCGGCCGTCTGGGGCGGTTCCGGGGTGATCTTGGCCGTCAGGGGGCCGTTCTCCGGGTTGTAGGCGCTGACGGCGAGGTCGTCGACCGCTTTCCGCGCCGCGGCGGCAGGGTCGGCGACCTTCACGTTCGCCACGCCACTGCCGCCGATCCTGCTTCGCTTCTCCTGCGGGCAGTAGCCGTCCCCGACGAAGGCACTGGCGACCATCGTGATGCCCGGGACCTGGGAGCCTTTCTCCCAGCCGTGGATCGTGCCGGGTTTCGGCGTCCAGTTCGGCGGGACGTCGTAGGCGTAGACGCCGTCCTTTCCGGCCACCGACTGCCAGCCTTCGGTCACCGGCGGCGCGATGACCTGGGGCGAAGGCGTGTAGACGGTCGGCGCCCGGGGTGTCGGGGCGCTGCTGTCCGACGAGCGGTCGCTGTTGTTCGCGAGCGCGGCGACCGCGATGACGCCCAGCGTGGCGAAGAAGCCGTACATGGCCCTTCGCCCGCTTCGCGACATCGGCTGCTTCGCGGGCTTTTCCGGCTCCAGAGCAGGTTTCGGTTCGGCTTCCGGCTCGGCAGGAGCGGACGGCACCGGGGCCGGTTCCGGAGTCGGCGAGTAGCCGGACGAATCCGAGGGCTGATAGCCCCCGAATCCGTCCAGCGCCGCGTTGTCCTCGTAGCCCGGGGAATCCCCGCGCTTCTTGCCGAACAGGCCCATTACGAGCGGACGAGCTTGACCAGGTGCTCCACGACCGCGTCGACGGCGATTTCCTCGCGGTCGCCGGTGCGGCGGTCCTTGACCTCGACGACGCCGTTCGCGAGACCGCGCCCGACGACGAGGATGGTCGGCACGCCGACGAGTTCGGCGTCCGCGAACTTGACGCCCGGGGTGGCCTTGCGGTCGTCGAGGACGACCTCTATCCCGGCGGCGTCCAGTTCGGCGGCGAGCTTCTCCGCGCCCGCGGCGACGGTCTCGTCCTTGCCCGCGATGACCACGTGCACGTCGAACGGCGAGACCTCGCGCGGCCAGACGATGCCGAGGTCGTCGTGGTTCTGCTCGGCGAGCACGCCGACCAGCCGCGAGACGCCGACGCCGTACGAACCCATGGTGATGCGGATGGGCTTGGAGTCCGGGCCGAGCGCGTCGAGCTCGAAGGCGTCCGCGTACTTGCGGCCGAGCTGGAAGATGTGCCCGATCTCGATACCGCGAGCGGCGACCAGGGTGCCCTTGCCGTCGGGCGACGCGTCGCCTTCGCGGACCTCGGCGGCCTCGATCGTGCCGTCACCGGTGAAGTCGCGGCCCGCGACCAGGTCGACCACGTGGTGGTCGCGCTCGTCGGCGCCGGTGACCCAGGCGGTGCCGTCGACGACGCGCGGGTCGAGCAGGTACCGGACGCCGTTGTCCTTCAGCGCCTTCGGGCCGATGTAGCCCTTGACGAGGAAGGGGTTCTTGGCGAAGTCGGCCTCTTCGAGCAGCTCGAACTCGGCGGGCTCCAGCGACGCTTCGAGGCGCTTCGTGTCGACCTCACGGTCGCCAGGGAGGCCGATGGCCAGCAGCTCCCACTCCTTCGAACCCGGCTGACGGGTCTTCACCAGGACGTTCTTGAGCGTGTCCGCGGCGGTGAAGGTCCGGCCGAGGTCCGCGTTGTTCAGGAACGCGACCAGGGACTCGATGGTCGGGGTGTCCGGCGTGTGGTGCACCTTCGCCTCGGGCAGGCCCTCGATCGGCTTCGCCTCGGGAGCGGGCGTGGTGACCGCTTCGACGTTGGCCGCGTACCCCGATTCGGTGCTGCGGACGTAGGTGTCTTCACCCGTCTCCGCGACGGCCAGGAACTCTTCGGAGGCCGAGCCGCCCATCGCGCCGGAGGTCGCCTTCACGACGACGTACTCGATGCCGAGGCGGTCGAACAGCTTCGTGTACGCCTGGCGGTGCAGCTCGTACGACTTCGTCAGGCCCTCGTCGTCGAGGTCGAAGGAGTAGGAGTCCTTCATGACGAACTCGCGGCCACGCAGGATGCCGGCGCGGGGACGCGCCTCGTCGCGGTACTTGGTCTGGATTTGGTACAGGACGACGGGGTAGTCCTTGTACGAGCTGTATTCACCCTTCACGGTGAGCGCGAAGAGCTCTTCGTGCGTCGGGCCGAGGAGGTAGTCGGCGCCCTTGCGGTCCTTGAGACGGAACAGGGCGTCGCCGTACTCGGTCCAGCGGCCGGTGGCCTCGTAGGGCTCCTTCGGCAGCAGCGCGGGGAACTGGATCTCCTGCGCGCCGAACGCGTTCATCTCTTCACGGACGACGTTCTCGATACGGCGCAGCACCCGCAGGCCCAGCGGCAGCCAGGAATAGCCGCCCGGGGCCACCCGGCGGACGTAGCCGGCGCGTACCAGGAGCCGGTGGCTCGGTACCTCGGCGTCCGCCGGATCCTCACGCAGGGTGCGAAGGAACAACGACGACATCCTGGTGATCACTTCTGGGCTCCTCGCTGGAATTACGCGCTTAGACGTTCTGCGCAGCGTAGTCACCCCGCCCCGGGACGGTTCAACCGGTTATCGCGGGCGCCCGGTTTTGTCGGTGGGTGCCGCTAGCGTTCCGCCATGGGTATCGAACTGGGCATGATCACGATCGACTGCGCGGATCCGCGCGGGCTCGCGGCGTTCTGGACGAAGGCGCTCGGGGTCGAGGTGGATCAGGACTACGAGGGCGAGTTCCTGATCCTGCACCCCAAGACCGGCACGGCGCCCGTGTTCGCTTTCCAGCGCGTGCCGGAGGAGCGGGTGAGCAAGAACCGGGTCCACATGGACTTCGTCAGCGAAGACAGAAAGAAGGAGGTGGAACGTTTGATCGCACTCGGTGCGAAGCAGCTGGACGAGCACGAGATGCCGGGCATCGCCTGGACAGTGCTGGCCGATCCCGTCGGCAACGAGTTCTGCGTCGCCACCCACGACGGCTGACGCCGGTCGCGATGGTCAGAATGGCGGTATGACGGAGCGAGCCATCCTGCCCTGGTCCGACATCGAGCTGCCCGAGGGCCTGAGCGCGATGCTCTACGACGGCACGGGACCGCTGCCGGACGGCGACCTCGATGACGTCGAGGTCTACGTGCTGCCGTACGACGCCGGGTCCGAGCCGGCGAAGCTGATCGCCCGGCTTCCGTCGCTGAAGCTCGTGCAGTCGCTTTCGGCCGGGGTGGAGAGGCTGGTCCCGCTGGTGCCGGCGGGAGTGAAGCTGGCCAACGGCCGCGGTCTGCACGACCTCAGCGTGGCCGAGCACGCGCTGGCGCTGATCCACGCGTCCCAGCGGGATCTGCCGCGCTGGTTCGCGCAGCAGGCGACGGCGTCGTGGGACCGCGAGCACACGCGCTCGCTCGCGGACAGCCGCGTGCTGCTGGTCGGCCACGGCTCGATCGGCCAGGCCATCGAGCGGCAGCTGGTCGCGGCCGAAGCCGTCGTGACCAGGGTGGCGAGCAAGGCCCGCCCCGCGGAACGGGTGCACGGCGTCGGTGAACTGGCGGAGTTGCTTCCGACCGCCGACATCGTGGTCCTGATCCTCCCCGAAACACCGTCGACCATCGGCCTGTTCGGCGCCGCGGAACTCGCCGCGCTGCCGGACGACGCCCTGGTGGTGAACGTCGGGCGGGGTTCGGCGATCGACACCGGAGCGCTCACGAAGGAGACAGCGTCCGGACGATTGCGTGCCGCGCTGGACGTCGTCGATCCGGAGCCGTTGCCCGCCGGGCATCCGCTGTGGACCACCCCGGGCGTGATCATCACGCCGCATATCGCGGGCGGATCGGCGTCGTTCCACCCGCGCGCGAAGCGACTGGTCGCCGAGCAGCTGCGCCGCTACGCCGCCGGTGAAGAGCCGCTGCACGTGGTCGGCTGACGCCGCATTTAGTCCTCTGAATGCGGTTTGTTCAGCGACGGTCTAGGGCCAGTGGGTCCGGTAAGCGAGCCAGTCCCGCATCGCCGCGGCGAGACGGCGCTGCGCCGCGCGGACCCCGGTCGTCGCGGGTGGTTCGGGCAACCGGGACGCGCGTTCGGCGTGCCCGGCCAGCGCGACGCCGAACGCGGTGACCGCCCAGACCGGGACGCCGGTGAGCACGGGACGGCGCCGCAGCAGGCGGTCGACGTCGGCGGGCTCGTGCCCGGCGTCGAGCAGGTACGGGACGAGCGCGACCAGGTCGAGCCAGCCCGCGCCCCTCGCCGGGTAGCGCCAGTTGGTGACGAGCACCCTGCCCGGCCCGGTCCGCACCAGGTACTCGGGCTGGATGTCGTTGTGCAGCAACGTGTCCCCGGCCGACCAGGGATGCCAGGACGTCTCCAGCTGGACGAGCCTGTCGAGGTTGCGGACGGCCCAGCCGTCGAGGTCGTCCGGCGGCTCCTTCGCCAGTTCGTGCCAGCCGCGCAGGAGCGGGCCGAGGTCGTCGAGCGCGTCCGGGACGTCGGGCAGCGGGCACGGCGTGAGCGTGCGCCCGAGCGCGCCGAAGGTGGCCAGGACCGCGGAAAGGTCCGGCGAGCCTGGCCGCAGGTTCGGCCTCGTGCCGTCGAAATCGGCGAACGCGAGCACCAGCCATTCGCCGTCCACAAAGGACAGCAGCTTCGGCGTGGGGGCCTCCGGGGGCAGCCGCCGCGCGATGGCGGCCTCCGTCCGGTAGCCGCCAGCTCGCGGGCTGTTCGCCGGGATCGCCTTCAGGAAGACCCAGCGATGATCGCGGTCGAGTTCGAGCCTCGCGGCGACACCGCCGTCGAATTCCGGGGTCTGCCACAGCGAACGGCGGACCGCCGACCCGAGCTCACGCTCCACGGCGTCACGCGTCGCCGACGGCAGGTCGTGCCAGCCGAGGCGTGCGGAAACCGGCAACGCCCTACCACCCCCAGCGATCTCTCCGAGGAGGTCGACTGTACCGAAATACGCCCTTTCGGGTGACAACCGGTCAGGTGGGGACGGGCTTCACGTACCCGGCCCAGCGCTGATGCTCGCTGAACCCGACACGCTCGTAGACGCCGAGAGCGCGGTGCGTGTTGTCCTGGTCGACGTTGAGCGAGGCGCGCTGGAAACCCGCCGCCTCGGCTTTGACGAGCGTGTGACCGAGCAGCGCGCCGGCGATGCCGCGTCCACGAAGGCTCGCGTCCGTCGCGACATGGCTGACGTACAGCTCCTTCACCCCGGTCGCGGCCTCGTCGGAGGCGAAGAACGCGCTCAGCAACATCGCGATCACCCTGTCCCGGGAGGGGCTCAGCAGCAGGAAAGACAGCTCCGGCTGGAAGTCCTTGGCGCCGACCACGAGATGCCGCCAGGCCTCCGGGGACTGCTCCGTGCTCCCCCAATGGTCCGCGAAGGTCTCGTTACGGGACCGCAGGGTGAGTTCCTCGTACTTGTCCTCGTAGGCGACGAGGGGAAACTCTTCGGGCAGCGGCTTGACCGGCGGGATCGAGCCGAGGTCGGCCCGCATGTCGACGAACCACCGGGCGTGCTCGTACCCGGCGTCCACGAGCACCTCGGTGAGCCAGCGCTGTTTGGTGTTGGCGGCGGCGTGCAGCTCCAGCGGCGCGTCCGGATGGGACTTCGCGTGGATCTCCTTGCCCGTCTTCTCGAACCAGGCGGTGAGGTGCGCGGCGATCGCGTCGTCGCGGTACTCGGGGTGGACGAGCGTCTCGACCCGCACCATATGCGCCGGATTCGCCGCGTCACGCCGCCTGAGCACGCCGTAGGCGACCAGCTTGTCGCCGTCCCAGGCGCCGGTGGTCGCCGTCGGCAGGTCGATGTTCGGCGAGCCGATCTCTTCGGCGAGGTCCTCCGCGCTGTAATGCTCCTCGATCGGCTCGACACGCTCCGCCGCGGCGAAGGTCTCGGCCAAACGCGGCATGTCTTCCATGGTCAGCGGACGCCAGCTCAGGCTCATGAGGGGAGGCTAAGCCCGCGCCTCGGGGTGACGCACTCCATTTAGTTACGCTTCCGTGGTGCTCGTGCTGCTCCCCCCTTCCGAAACCAAGGCCGCCGGTGGCACCGGCGCGCCGCTGGACCTCGGCGCGCTGTCGTTCCCGGAACTGAACCCGGCCCGGGCGAAGCTGGCCGACGCGCTGACCGAACTGGCGGCCGACGTCCCGGCCAGTGTCGCCGCGCTCGGCATCACGCCGCGGCAGGCCGACGAGGTCGCCCGCAACGCCGAGCTGTGGTCCTCGCCCACGATGCCCGCGCTGCGCCGCTACACCGGGGTGCTCTACGACGCGCTCGACGTGAAGTCCTTCACCAAGGCGACGCTGGCGAAGGCAGAGAAGCGTCTCGCCGTCGCTTCGGCGCTGTTCGGCGTGGTCGCGGCGACCGACCCGATCCCCGCGTACCGGCTCTCCGGCGGGAACGCGCTGCCGGCGCTGGGGACCATCCGCAGCGTGTGGAAGCCGGTGCTCGAACCGGTGCTCCAGGGCATCGAAGGACTGGTCGTCGACCTGCGGTCCGGGACGTACTCGGCGCTCGCGAAACTCCGGCCGGACGCGGTGACCGTGCGTGTCGTGACCGAGGACGCGAAGGGCAACCGGACCACGGTGAGCCACTTCAACAAGGCCTACAAGGGACGGCTGGCCGCCGAGCTGGTGAAGTCCCGCAGCGAGCCGTCCACTGTGGAACAGCTCGTGCGGGTGCTGTCGAAGGCGGGCCTCGACGTCGAACGCACCGGCGACCACAGTCTCGAACTGCTCACCGGCGACGGCGTGCATTAGTTCCGTACCCCTACGGGCTCCTTCCTCGGTTGTTCCGCCAGGCACGGATGCGGAAAGTGATTTCCAGCCACCTGGAAAGGAACCACCGTGAACAGAAGACAACGGCTGCTGGGGATCGCCACCGCCACCCTCGGCTGTCTCTCGGTCCTCCTGCCCGCGCCCGCGGCCGCCGCGGACCTGCCCGCGGTCACCCCGACGGACCAAGCGGTCGTCCCCAGTGGACCGCACACGAACTCCATCGGCGGCACGCCCGCCTCGGTCAAGGACCACCCGTTCATCATCGCGGGCCTGCGCCAAGGCGGCTCCCGGCCGCAGGGCCAGACGTGCACCGGTTCGGTCGTCGCGCCGCGCAAGATCCTGATCGCCGCGCACTGCAAGGCGGCCGAGGGAGAGAAGAGTTTCCTTTACGGGCTGGACGATCTCAACGCCGGCGGCGGGACGCGGATCGGCGTCGTCAGCTACGACATCCACCCGAAGTACGTCAACTTCGACCAGGGTTACGACGTCGCGGTGGTCACCACCGACGCCGACATCCCGGTGCCGGGCGGCCAGTACGCGAAGGTCGCGACGTCGGCCGACACGGACCTGAACAAGCCGGGCAAGTCCGGGCTCGGGCTCGGCTACGGCAAGAAGAACCACAACGACAGCCCCGCGAACGTCGAACTGCACAAGTTCACCCTGCCGATCGTGCAGGGCAGCAGCTGCAACGGTGTCGGTGCGGGCTTCAAGGACGCCACGATGATCTGCAGCGGCTACAGCGACGGCCGCGTCACCATCTTGCCGGGTGACAGCGGCGGTCCGCTCATCGTGGACGGCAAGGTCGTCGGCGTCGCTTCCTGGAGCCGCAGCGACTTCAAGTGGTACAGCGTGTACGGCCGGCTCAACAACGACATGGGCGACTGGGTCAAGCAGCAGATCGGCGAGTCGAACAACCCGGAGACGTTCTCCCTCGCGGTGACGCCGTCCTCGCTCAAGGTCGAGCCGGGCAAGTACGTTTCCGCCACGGTGACCAGCAAGCCGGGCAAGAACGGCGCGGAGAAGGTCGACCTGAGCGCGTCGGGTCTTCCGGACGGCGCGAAGGCCACCTTCCAGCCCGCGTCCATCAACTCGGGCGAGTCGGCGAAGGTGAGCATCGAGGTTCCCGCCGGGACGGCCGAAAAGGACTACGCCGTCACGATCTCCGGCAAGGGGACCGCCGACACGGCGACCACGAAGCTGACGCTGACCGTCGGCAACGGCGGCCCGCAGCCCGGTGATCTCAAGGTGAGCGTGAGCCCCGGCAGCGGGACCGTGCAGCCCGGGTTCTTCAGCAACGTCACGGTTTCCGCCACCGGCGGGACCGGCACGATCACGCTGTCGGCGTCCGGCCAGGGCCTGCCGTTCGCGCCGTTCTTCAACCCGAAGACGATCTCGAGCGGCGGCAACTCGACCATGCAGGTGGCCGCGCCGTTCCAGCGCGGCACCTACCCGGTGACCGTGACCGCGACGGACTCGGCGGGTAAGACGTCCACCGCCACCTACACCCTGACCGTCCAGTAGCGCGTGTCATGAAAGGGCCGTTCAGGACATATTTCGTCCTGAACGGCCCTTTCATGACATTTCAGGACCGGGAAAGCACCGCCATAGCGGCATTGTGCCCCGGGATTCCCGAGACGCCGCCGCCCCGCACCGCGCCGGCGCCACACAGCAGCACCCGTTCGTGAGCCGTTTCGACTCCCCATGTACCCACCTGAGCGGCATCGGCCGCGTAGGGCCACGACAGATCGCGATGGAAGATGTGCCCCGCGGGCAATCCCAGTTCGGCTTCGAGGTCCAGCGGTGTCTTCGCCTCGATACACGGCCGTCCGTCCGGTGCGCGCAGCACGCAGTCCTCGATCGGCTCTGCCAGCACACTGTCCAAAGAGGACAACGTCGCTCGCAGCGCCTCCTCGCGCGCGGCGTCGTTGCGTTCCTCGAACAGCCGCGCGGGCATGTGCAGTCCGAAGAGGGTCAGGGTCTGCACCCCGGCCGCCCGTTCGGCCGGGCCGAGGATGGACGGGTCGGTCAGCGAATGACAGTAGATCTCGCAGGGCGGCAGCGAGGGGATCTTGCCCGCGGCCGCCTCGGCGTACGCCGTCGCCAGCTGCTCGTAACCCTCGTTGACGTGGAACGTGCCCCCGAACGCCTCGCGCGGATCGACTCCCGCGTCCCGCAGTCTCGGCAGCCGTGACAGCACCATGTTCACCTTGAGCTGCGCGCCTTCCGGTGCCTCCGGCGGCTCCTCCCCCAGCAGACGGGCGAGGGTTCGCGGCGCGACGTTCGACAGGACGTGCCCGCCGCGCACGGTGAATTCGTCGTCGCCGAGCCGATAGCGCACCGTGCCGTCCGGATCGAGCGACAGCACTTCGGCACCGGTCACCAGCCGTGCCCCGGCCGTCCGCGCGGCCGACGCGAGTGCGCCGGTCACCGCGCCCATCCCGCCCACCGGCACGTCCCAGTCACCGGTCTCGTTGCCGATCACGTGGTAGAGCAGGCAGAGGTTCTGCCGGAAGTCGCCGGCACCGGCGAAGGTCCCGATCAGCGCGTCGGTCAGGACGACGCCGCGCACGGTGTCGTCGCCGAACATCCCGGTGAGCGTTTCGGTGATCGGCCGTTCGAACAGCGCTTCCCAGGCCTCCGGCTCGACCCTCGAACGCAGTTCCTCTCTGGAGAGCAGTGGTTCCGTCAGGGTGGAGAACGTCGCTTCGGCGACGCGCGAGGTCATCGCGTAGAACCGTTGCCACGCCTCGAAGTCCTTCGTGGACCCGGTGAGCGCGGAGAACGACGCCGAAGTGCGGCCGTCGTCGCCCGTGTCGACAAGGAGACCGCCGTCGCCGACGGGGGTGTACGACGACATCCGCCGCCGCCGGAGATCGAGTCCGAGCCCGAGTTCCGCGACGATCTTGCGCGGCAGCAGGCTCACCAGATACGAGTACCGCGAAAGCCGGACGTCGACGCCGGGGAACGCCCGGAACGACACCGCCGCCCCGCCGACCTCGTCCCGGCGTTCCAGCACCAGCACCGAACGGCCAGCCCTGGCCAGATAGGCGGCCGCGACCAGGCCGTTGTGCCCGCCACCGACGATCACGGCGTCGTAGGACTCCATCCAAAGCCTCCCAGCGATAACGACAGTGCGCCGCGGTCATCGTGACCACGGCGCACTGCCCTTCGCAAGGACTCAGAAGGTGATGGAGAAGCCTTCGATAGTCCCGCTGTCGAACCGGTAGACATCGCGGACCCGCAGTTTCCAGGTCCCGTTCGCCGGTTCGGACGAGGCGTTCACCGTGTAGGAGGTGTGCACGCCGCTCGCCTCGCCGATCCCTCCCGCCTGCTTGAGACCGAACACCGCACCGCTCGGCCCGATCAGGTCGATCGCCAGGTCACCGGTGTAGGTGTGCGTGATGTCGACCTTGACCGGCAGCGTCGCCGACGCCTTGCCGTCGCAGCCGTCCTGCGTCACCGAACTGGTCACCGCGTCACCCGCGTCCGGAATGGACACCGGTGTCGTGTTGGACTTGGCCCCGCACTTCGGGCCGGGGCCTCCTCCGCCGATGAACGAGACGTTCAGCAGCTTGTTCACCGTTCCGCTCGGCAGGCCCTTGAGCACGCCGTCCGAGGCGTTGTTCACCAGCGCGTCCCGCGTCTGCTGCGCGGTGGCGCCGGAATTCGCGGCGAGATACAGCGCCGCGGCACCGGCCACGTGCGGCGTGGCCATCGAAGTCCCGCTCATGTTCGCCGAACCACCGTTGGACGTGGACAGCGACGTGATGTTGCTGCCAGGGGCGAAGATGTCCACGCACGAACTGTGGTTGGAGAACGAGGACTTGTTGTCGTTCTCGTCCGAGGCGCCGACCGTGATCGCCTCGGGGATGCGGGCGGGGCTGACGTTGCAGGCGTTCTGGTTCTCGTTGCCCGCCGCCACCACGTAGACGAAGCCCGCCGCGATGGACTTCTTGATGACGTCGTCGCCGAGCCCGACCTGGTCCATCCGCAGGCTCAGGTTCGCCACCGCCGGTTTGGTGCCGTTCGCGGTCAGCCATTCCGCCGCGTCCACGATGGCGGAGTCGGGGCCGTTGCCCGAACAGTCGTTGCCGAGCACCTTCAGCCCGACGATCTTGACCTTCTTCGCGACGCCGTAGGTCTTGCTGCCGATGGTGCCCGCGGTGTGACTGCCGTGCCCGTTGCAGTCCTTCCCGTTGCCGCCCACGAAATCCTTGCCGATGGACGCGCGCCCCTCGTACTCCGGGTTCTCCGGGTTGATCCCGGTGTCGAGGTCGTACGCGGTGACGCCCTCGCCCGTGTTCGGGTACGTGAAGCTCTTGTCGCGCGGCAGGTTCTTCTGGTCGATCCGGTCGAGGCCCCAGGTGGGGTTGGTCTGGGTGCCGACGGCACGCGCGGTGCCGTCCTGGTAGACCGCCTTGACCGCCGGATCCGCCGCGAGGCGCCGGGCCTGCTGCTCCGACATGCCCTTGACCGAGAAGCCGCGGAGCACGTTCTTGTACGCCGACCGGACCTCGCCGCCGTAGCGGCCGGTCAGCGAGGCCGAGGACTGCTCGACGGCCATGGTGCCGACGTCGTGGAGCACGACGATGTACTGGTCCCCGTAGTGCTGGTTCGCCTGCACGACAACGCCTTCCGCCTGGGCGGCGACGGCGTTGCCGGCGGCGAGCGCGGCCAGCGCGGTGGCCGCGAAGGCCACCACGCCGGCGCGCACGCCGCGGCGCATCAGAGACCTGCCACGTTCAGCAGTTTGTTGGTCGAGCCGGAGCCGGGGCTGGTCACGACGCCGTTGGTGGCGGCGGCGGCCAGGCCGGAGGCCACGGCGGCGGGGTTGGCCGACGGGTGCGAGGTCAGGTAGATCGCGGCCGCGCCTGCGACGTGCGGCGTCGCCATCGAGGTCCCGCTCATCTGCTGGGTACCGCCACCGTTGCGCAGCGAGGTGATGTTGGTGCCGGGCGCGAAGATGTCGGTGCAGCTGCCGTAGTTCGAGAACGTCGACCGGCGGTCGTCGTTCTGCGTGGCGTTGACGGTGATGGCCTCCTTCACGCGGGCCGGGCTGGTGCTGCAGGCGTTCGTGTTGGAATTCCCGGAGGCCACCGTGTTCGTGATGCCCGCCGAGACCGCGCGGCGCACGGCGGCGTCGACGCCGGTGTCGGCCGGGCCACCGAGGCTCATCGTGAGCACCGACGGGCCCTTGGCGTTCTTCACGACCCAGTCGATCCCGCTGATGATCTGCGAGTACTGGCCGCTGCCCTGGCAGTTCAGCACCCGGACCGCGACGATCTTGGCACCCTTGGCCACGCCGTAGGTGGCACTGCCGACCGTTCCGGCGACGTGCGTGCCGTGGCCCTGGCAGTCCTTGGCGTCGGCGTCGTTGTCGATGAAGTCGTAGCCGCTGGAGGCGCGGCCGCCGAATTCGGACTGGCGGTAGTCGACACCGGTGTCGAGGACGTAGACCGTCGCCCCTGCTCCGTCGTTGGGGTAGGTGTACTTCTTGTCCAGCGGCAGTTTCTGCTGGTCGATCCGGTCCAGGCCCCAGGTCGGGTTGTTCTGGGTACCGGTGATGTGCGCGACGGCGTCCTGCTGGACGAAGTCGACGTTGGGGTCGGCGGCGAGCCGTTTGGCCTGCGCCTCGGTCATCTTCGCCGAGAAACCGTTCAGCGCGGCGCTGTAGGTCGCCTTCACCTGGGCCCCGTACTTCGCCGCGAGACCGGCGTCGCCGCTCTTCAACGAGACGATGTATCCGTCCGTGACCGCTCCCGGCACACCGGCGCCGAGGATCTGCCCCTCGGCGGCCGTCGCAGAACCGGCGAAGGCCAATGAGGCCGTCACACAGGCCCCGGCGAGCACCGCACCCGCGATCCGGTGACGTCGAAGTTCTCCACGCATTTCCTGAGCTCCGTTCACTCGAACAGGTGGTTCGCGCCAGCAGGGATAGGAGCCGACGCCGTGACGAGCAGTCACGCTGGAATCACTTTCGGATGGTGGTAGCTGCGCGAACAAGCGAGGCAACGGTCCGTAGGACTACGTATCTAATGGTGAAATCCACGGTCCCTACGAAAGTTGTGTGACCGTCCGAGCGGGTTCCGTGATCACCGAACCCGCGCTTAAGCTGCGTTCACTCGAACGGTGAGGTTCGTGAAGCGGGGGTGACCCGGCATGGTGATCGGTGGCCGCAGGACGAGTTCGCCCGTGCTCGTCGGCCGTGAGGCGGAATTACACGAGCTCCTCGACGGCGCCATGCGCTCGCCGTCGGTGATCATGCTCGAAGGCGAAGCGGGGGTGGGCAAGACCCGGCTCACCACCGAACTGCTGGCCTGCCCCGAGCTGGCCGGACGGCCGGTCCTCATCGGAAGCTGCCAGCCGCTGCGCGAGCCTTTCCCGTACGGCGTCGTCTTCGACGCGCTGAAGGACGTCCGCCCGGCGCGCGAACTCAACCCCGTGACCGGCGTACTCGGGCCCTATCTCCCGGAACTCGCGGCGTTCCTGCCGCAACCGCCCGCCCGGCTCGGCGATCCCCGAGCCGAACGGCACCGGCTCTTCCGCGCCGTCCGGGAGCTGCTCGGCTCGCTGGGCCCGCACATCCTCATCGTCGAAGACCTCCACTGGGCGGACGACGGCTCCCGCCGCCTGCTGCGGTTCCTGATGACCGACCCGCCGGCGGGCCTGACCCTCCTGCTCACCTACCGGCGTGAGGAGACGCCCGGCGGCATCCCGCTCGGCAGTGCCTACCGGCCCGCTCCCGGGACCGCGCACGTGCCCGTCACCCTCCGTCCGCTGGACCGCGACGGTGTCCAGGCGCTGGTGTCGGCCCTGCTCGGCGAGGCGAACGTCTCGGCCGAGTTCGCCGCCCGGCTGCACGAGCAGTCCGCGGGGCTCCCGTTCGTGGTCGAGGAGATCGTGCACGCGATCGGGGGCGTCGAGGGCGCGGTGCACGCCGACGGCGCGACCGCGCGACGCCTGCTGGACACGGTCGAGGTCCCGGCGCTGCTGCGGGAAGCGACCGTCGAGCGCCTCGTCGCGCTGCCGTCGGCGGCCCGGCGGATCACCGAGGCCGCCGCCGTCCTCGGCACACCGTCCACTTCGGACCTGCTGACCGCGGCGGCCGCGATCGCCCCGGAACGTGCCCGCCGCGCGCTCGTCCTCGCGCTGGAACGCAACGTCCTGGTCGAGACCGGCGAGGGCACGTACGGCTTCCGGCACGCGTTCGCCCAGCAGGCCGTCTACCGGGCCATTCCCGGTCCCGATCGCCAGGAACTGCACCGGCGGGCCGCGCGCCTGCTGCGCGACCGCCTCCCGCAGTCCCTGGTGCGGCTCGCCGAACACTGCCGTAAGGCGGGTGACCGGGCCGGTGCCCTGAAGTACGGCGAAGCGGCCGCCGATCAGGCGTCGACGGTCGGCGATCTCGCCACCGCGACGGATCTGCTCCGTACCCTGCTCGACGAACCGGGCCTGCAACCGTCCGATGTGGACAGGCTGGCGGTCAAGTTCAGTTCGGTGGCGTGCAACGGTCTCGCGCAGGCCGAGGTCGTCCCGGCGCTGGAACGGCTGCTCACCGACGGCAGGCTGTCCGGGCGGCTGAGCGGCGAGGTCCGGCTGGGGCTCGGGCTCCTGCTGGTGCGCCAGGCGGGCGGGCTGGAGGCGGCCAGGACCGAGATCGAGATCGCCGTCAACGATCTCGCCGACCGGCCCGACCTGGCCGGACGCGGAATGGGCGTGCTCGCCCAGCCGTGGGTCGGCGCGACACCGCTGCGGGAGCACCGGCGGTGGATGGACCGGGTGGACGGGCTGATCGCGCACGCCACCGATCGGCGGCTGAAGATCATCCTGCTGGCCAATAACGCGGCGTCGCGGCTGCACATCGGGGACGCGCGGGGCTGGGACATGCTGGACCGGGCGCCGACCAGCGTGGGTTCGGCCGACGAGCAGCGGCATCTGTCACGGCTGCACTGCAACAGCGCCGACGCCTGCGCCTGGACCGGCCACCACCGGCGGGCCAGGAGCCTGCTGCGCAGCGGGATGCAGCTGGCCGCCGACTGCGGCGCTCCGTACGTCGTCAGCACCGCCAGCGCGACCGCCGTCCACACCGACTGGCTCACCGGGAACTGGGACGGCCTCGCCGAACGGGCCGACGCGCTGATCGACGAGTACCGCGACCTCCTGCCGGTGACCAGCGAGCTGTGCCTGGTGCTGGGCCTGCTCGCCGCCGCCCGCGGCGAATGGGACGAGGCCGCGGCCCGGTTCGCCGGTACCGCGGCGGACCAGCCGGAGAACGCGTTCACGCCGGTCGCCATCGCCGCGCACGCCGGGATGGCGGGCATGCTGCTCGCCCAGGACCTCGGAGAGGCCGCCGTCACACAGGCCGAAAAGGGACTGGAACTCTTGCGCGCCAAGGGAGTCTGGGCCTGGGGCGCCGACCTGCTCATCGCCGCCGTCGACGCGTACTGCGCCACCGGACGGGAAGACGAGGCGCAGGCGCTGACCGACGAGTTCGAACGCGAGATCGGCGGCCTCGACGCGCCGTCGACCCACGCCGCGCTGGCCGCGAACCGCGGGCTCGTCGCGGCGGCCCGGGGCGAGCACGCCGTCGCGATCAAGGCCTTCGAGCAGGCACGGACAAGGTTCGAGGCCCTCCCGGCGCCGTATCACGCGGCGCTGGTCGCCGAACGGGCCGCGCGCTGCCGCCTGGCCGGGAACGAGGACGTCGCCGAGACGTTCGCCGCGCTCGCCGAAGCGTTCGACCGGCTCGGCGCCACCCGCGACGCCGCGCGCTGCCGCCACGCGTTCCGGTCCACCGGCGCGGTCGCCCCCTCGCGGCGCGGCCGCCGCGGCTACGGCGACGAGCTGTCCCCGCGCGAGCGCGACGTCGCCCGCCTGCTCGCCGCCGGGCACACCAACCGGGAGATCGCCGAGGTGCTGTTCCTGTCGCGGCGCACGGTGGAACAGCACGTCGCGAGCGTTTTACGGAAGCTGAAGGTGCGGTCGCGGAGCGAACTCGCGGGACTGCGGTCGGCCTAGGCAGCGGCCGCGCGTGAAGGCCCCCTTCCCTCGGCTGAGCCGAGGGAAGGGGGCCTTCATGTACAGCAGACGGGTAAGCGCAGGTACCGCGTCGGTCGAGTGGGTCGTGAGTGGTAACTGCCGTTAGAACGTCACTTACCACTCACGACCACCCCGACCGAGCTGGGCCCGCACCCCCTCCCCGCCGCCCCGGATTTAATTCGGTTGCGCGCGGCTCACGGCGTCCGAGATGATCGTCCGCGATCCGGCAGGGAGCCGGTGGATGCGACAGGGAGGTGCCTCGTGCTGATGACTGTCCGGGGCGTTGTCCGCCCCCATCCACTCGCCCCTCGCGGCTGAGCGCGGAGCCACGACGCTCGCCCGGTGGGGCATCCCTGACTAGGAGAACCCACCAGTGCGCAAGCACGATCTCGAAGAGTCCTACGAACAACGTCCTCGCCGTACCCGTCGCGCGCGTTTCGACGACGAGCCGGAACCCACCCGTGGCGGACGGCTCACCGAAGCCGAACGCGTCCGGCTCGCCCGGCTGCGTGAGGACGCCTACACCGAAATCGCCATCCCCGACGGCGCCGACCGCTGGAGCACCTGGGGCGACTCGGAGCAGGGGCCGCTGCCTCGCCCCGATTGGGTGATCACCGAGCTGGCGGCGGTGGACACCGAACTCGGCGTCCTCAAGACCGGCAAGGAGGCGGACGTCCACCTCGTCCGGCGCAACCTGCCCGGCACCGAGGGCACGGTGCTGGCGGCCAAGCGGTACCGCAGCGGCGAACACCGCCTGTTCCATCGCGACGCCGGCTACCTCGAAGGCAGGCGGATGCGGCGCTCGCGGGAGATGCGGGCCATGGAGTCGCGCAGCAGCTTCGGCCGCAACCTCATCGCCGAACAGTGGGCGGTGGCCGAATTCGGCGCGCTGAGCAGGCTCTGGACGGTCGGTGCTCCGGTGCCGTACCCGGTGCAGCGCGACGGAACCGAGCTCCTGCTGGAATTCCTCGGTGACGGCGAGACGGCCGCGCCGAGGCTGGCGCAGGTGCGGCCGGAGCCGGACCAGTTGCGGGAGCTGTGGTTCCAGACCTCGGCGATGCTGGAACTGCTGGCGTCGCAGGGGCTCGCGCACGGCGACCTCTCGGCGTACAACCTGCTCGTCCACCGCGAGCGGATTATGGTGATCGACCTGCCACAGGTGGTCGACATCGTCGCCAATCCCGGCGGGCTCGAGTTCCTCGCGCGAGACGTGCGGAACATCGCCGCCTGGTTCCACTCACGGGGACTGCCCGAACGGCTGACCGCGGTCACGGAACTGATCGAGGAACTGCAAGAGATCGCCGGGTTGCGCTGACCGTCCACAGTGTCATGTCACAGTGTCATGAAAGGGCCTTTCCTGACGGATCATGTCAGGAAAGGTCCTTTCATGACACGCCGGGAGAACGTGTGGCAGAGACCCTGCCCACAATCGGTCCCTCCAGTTGGGGAGCCGGATAACGGTCCGGTACAGTAGTACTAGACCGCAACCGGCGGCGTGGATGAGTGGTGTCCGTCGCCTCCAAAGCCAACCGAATGGCTCGCGGTATCCGTATCAACCAATTGGCGCGCGGTGTCACGCAGACGCGGTGTGCCGGGTTCGTCCCTGTGAACGCCCATCTGTGCACACCATCTTGCCCTGCCTGCGCGCGGGCAGCCCGGGCCTCCTTGTGACGTGCCACGTCCGAGAGGCATTTGTGACAGTCACGTTCAACTCCGGCCACGTCTCACCGTCGGCGCGTCAGCACCGCAAGCCGCGCACCCGCCCCGCGGGTGACGCGATGCTGCGCGAAGACGCCGTCGAGACGGTCAAGGCGAAGACCTGGGCGGAGCTCGGCCTCCCCGACCCGCTGCTGCGGGCCCTGGCCGACGCCGGTATCACCACCCCGTTCCCGATCCAGTCGGCGACCATCCCCGACGCGCTGGCCGGCCGCGACGTGCTCGGCCGCGCCCAGACCGGTTCCGGCAAGACCCTGGCCTTCGGCCTCGCGATGCTGACCCGGCTCAACGGCGGCCGCGCCCGGCCGAAGCACCCCCGCGCGCTGATCCTGGTCCCGACCCGCGAGCTGGCCATGCAGGTCGCCGACTCGCTGACCCCGCTTGCCAAGGCCCTCGGCCTGTGGTGCCGCACCGCCGTCGGCGGCATGGCCTTCACCCGCCAGGCCGACGCGCTTTCCCGCGGCGTCGACCTGCTGATCGCCACCCCCGGCCGGCTGTCGGACCACGTCCGCCAGGGCACCGCGTCGCTGTCGGACGTCAACTTCGTCGCGCTCGACGAGGCCGACCAGATGGCCGACATGGGCTTCATGCCGCAGGTCCGCGAGATCCTCGACCTGACCCCGGCCCGCGGCCAGCGCCTGCTGTTCTCGGCCACCCTCGACGGTGACGTCGACAGGCTGGTCCGCGCGTACCTGACCGACCCGGTCACGCACTCGGTCGCGCCGTCGACCGCGAGCGTCACCACCATGGACCACCACGTGTTCCAGGTGTCGCACCAGGACAAGCAGGACATCATCACCGAGATCGGCGCCCGCGAGGGCCGCACGATCATGTTCGTCCGCACCAAGCACCACGTGGACCGTCTCACCGAGCGCCTGCGCGAGAAGGGCGTCCACGCGGCCGCCCTGCACGGCGGCAAGACCCAGGGCCAGCGCAACCGGGTCCTCGCGGACTTCAAGGAGGGCTACGCCCCGGTCCTCGTCGCCACGGACGTCGCCGCTCGCGGTATCCACGTCGACGACATCTCGCTGGTGCTGCACGTCGACCCGGCCGCCGACCACAAGGACTACCTGCACCGCGCCGGCCGCACCGCGCGCGCCGGGGCGTCCGGTGTCGTGGTCACGCTGGTCACCCACGACCAGCGCCGCATGGTGCGCCGGATGACCGACCGCGCCGGTGTCCGCGCCGAGCAGACCACCATCCGCCCGGGCGACGCCGAGCTCGCTCGCATCACCGGTGCGCAGCAGCCCAGCGGCGAGCCGGTCGTCGAGCGCCGTCGTGAGTCCCCGCGTCGTGGCGGTGGCCGCGGCTACGGTGGCGGCGACCGCGGTGGCTACCAGGGTTCGCGCGAGGGTCACGGTCACCGCGAAGGCGGCCGTCCCGGCGGCTTCCGCGGCCGCCCGCGTCGTGGCGAGTCCGGTGGCGGCAACGGCCGCCCGCAGCGTCCGGGCCGCGGCCCGCGTCGCAGCTACGACAGCTGAGTCGTATCTCGCGTGTTCCTGACCGGGACTCGTGTGATTGAAGGCGGAACTCTCGAGTTACGTCTCCGATCACACGAGTCCCGTCTTCATTCACACGAGTCCCGTGTTGTGGCACCCGTCTGACGGGTTTGCGGACGGCGGATGGGAGACTGCGGGACGTGACTTCTCCCGGCCCCGCTTCCCAGAACCTCCCGCCCGACCAGGTCTTCGACTGGCTCGACGTGGAGGCGGAGAAGCGGGCCGAGGCCGGGCTGGTGCGCAAGCTGCGCATCCGGCAGGCGCAGGAACCGGAGCTGGACCTCGCGGGCAACGACTACCTCGGGCTCGCCAGGGACAAGCGCGTCGCCGGCGCGGCCGCGGCGGCCGCGTTGCGCTGGGGCGCCGGGTCGACAGGCTCCCGGCTCGTCACCGGCACCACCGAGGTCCACGCGGAACTCGAGCACGAACTCGCCCGCTTCTGCGGTGCGCAGGCCGCGCTGGTCTTCTCCTCCGGTTTCACCGCGAACCTCGGCGCCGTCACGGCTTTGTCCGGCGCGGATTCCGCGATCGTCACGGACAAGTACATCCACGCGTCGCTGATCGAAGGCTGCCGGCTGTCCCGATCGGACATCGCCGCCGTCGCGCACAGCGAGCCGGGCGCCATCAAGCACGCGCTGGCGACCCGCCGCAAACCACGCGCGCTCGTCGTCACCGATTCCGTGTTCTCCGTGGACGGCGACATCGCGCCGCTGGAGGAACTGGCCGGGGCCTGCCGGGAACACGGCGCTTCCCTGCTCGTCGACGACGCCCACGGCTTCGGCGTGCTCGGCGAGGGCGGTCGCGGCGCCGTCCACGCGGCGGGACTCTCCGGCGCGCCGGACGTCGTCACCACGATCACGCTGTCGAAATCCCTTGGGGCACAAGGCGGAGCGGTACTCGGACCACGTCGCGTGATCAAGCATCTCGTGGACACCGCGCGCAGTTTCATCTTCGACACCGCGCTCGCGCCCGCCAGCGCCGCCGCCGCGCTGGCCGCTCTCAGCGCGCTGAAGGCCGAGCCGGAGCTGGCCACCAAGGTGACCGAAGCCGCCGGAAACCTTGCCATGCAACTGAAAGCGGCGGGGTTCCGGGTCGGTCTCCCGGACGCCGCGGTGATCTCGATCCAGGCGCCGTCGCCCGATTCGGCCGTGGCATGGGCGTCCGCCTGCGCGGATCAGGGTGTGCGGGTCGGCTGTTTCCGCCCGCCGTCCGTGCCCGACGGCATCTCCCGCCTGCGCCTGACCGCGCGGGCCGACCTCACCGAGGCCGACGTGGACCGCGCGGTCGCGGTGATCACGGCCGCGGCGCCTCCCGGCGCCACATCGTGAGGTGCGGGATCCCGTCTTCCATGAACTCGTCGCCTTCGACGACGAAGCCGTACTTGGCGTAGAAGTCCTTCGCGTACGTCTGCGCGTCGAGGACGCACGGCGCGTCCCCGATCCCCGCGAGCGCGGTCTCCATCAGCCGTCCCGCCAGCCCCTTGCCGCGTGAGCGGACCGCCGTGCACACCCGGCCGATCCGGAAGGTGCCGCCGGCGTCCTGCAGGACCCGCAAATACGAGTCGACGGCGACGGAACCGCCGACCCAGAGATGCCTCGTGCCGGGCAGGAGGTCACGCCCGTCGATCTCGTGATAGGCGCAGTCCTGCTCGACGACGAACACGTCCACGCGCAGGCGGAGGATGCCGTGCAGCTGCGCGGCGGTGATCTCGTCACCGGCGACGGACAGCGGGAACGACGTGGTCTCGGTGATCGGGGTGTCGGTGGTCACGCCCACTTGTTAGCACATCGGACGTGAAGAAGGCATCGATCAGCCGATCAGCTTCCGGCCGTTCTGCTGGGAGATCTCGTTCGAGAAGTGGGAGACGCGGGTGTACACGCCCGGTTTGCCCGCCTTGGCGCAGCCTTCGCCGAAGGAGACGATCCCGATCAGCGTGTCCCCCACCATCAGCGGCCCACCCGAATCGCCCTGACAGGCGTCGACACCGCCTTCGGGGTAACCGGCGCACACCATGTCACTCGGGTCGTAGCCGGAGTACACGGTGCGGCAGGTCTTGTCGCTGACCACCGGGACGACCGCGCTGCGCAGGTAGTCCGACCGCGCGCCGCCGTCGGCGACGCGGCCCCAGCCGAGCACCGTCGCCTTCGTGCCTTCGTCGTACAGGTCGGCGTTGCCGTTGTCCGCGACCTTCGCGGGCCGGTACGGCAGCTTCCCGCTGACCGTCATCACCGCGATGTCGTCGCCCTTGCCGGGATCACCGCTGTAGTCGGGGCTGACCCAGACCTTCGAAACGCGCAGTTCCACCCCGTCCCGCGAACGCTTGTCCTCGCGTCCCGCGACCACCCGGACGTCGTTCTTCTTGACCGCGACCGCGCAGTGCGCCGCCGTCGCGACCGTCGTGGAGCTGACGATCACCGCGCCGCAGTACTGGTTCCCGCTGCGGTCGGCCAAGAACACCGCGTAGGGGTACTGCGAGACCGAAGCCTTGCCCCCGCCCACGATCCTCGGTTCGGCGGCCTTGCCCGGGCCGTTGGCCGCGCTGTCGTCGGCCGAAGCGCTGGTGACCACGACCGGCACCATCACGGCCGTGGCCAGTACCGCTCCGGCGGCGAGCAGCAGGGGGCGGCGTGACTTCTTGGGCATGTTCTTTCCCTTCACCGGGGCGTACGTATGGCCAAGCCCTGGGAAGTCCTTCGACTCCAGCGCGTACACAAGCGATCGCGAATACCCTAATCGGCGAAAGCCCGATGCGGTGTCACTGAAACGGGTGGACCTGTGCTCACCGAACGCATCTGTCAGGCTGGACCTCGTGCGGGCGACGGCGACGATTCTGGTGGGTGCGGCTTTTCTCCTCTTTTCGTGTTCCAGCCCGGCGCCGCCCGAACCGGCACCCGCGCCGTCCACCCCGGCCGTGACCAGCGGTCCCGCGAAAACCTCTTCCGCCACACCGGTTCCGAGCACTACGACCCCGCCACCCGCACCGGCCTGGCAGGTCGGCGCGAAGCCGCTTCCCTTGCGCCCTGACGGTTTCGGGCAGATCCTCCCGACTCCTCCGGTCCTGGCCGATCGTTCCCTGCCGACCTCGGATCTGCTTCCGCCGCCCGCCGGGAACCGGTTCGCGGGCACGGTGAATCCGGTCCCCGCGGACGTGCTCGCCCGCAGCACCTGGCAGGCGGGATGTCCGGTCAAAGCCGCCGAACTGCGCTATCTCACCTTGTCTTTCTGGGGTTTCGACGGACGCGCGCACACCGGTGAAATGCTCGTGAACGCTTCCGTCGCGAATCCCGTGGTGACGGTTTTCGACCGGTTGTTCTCCGTGAAGTTCCCGATCGAGGAAATGCGCGTGACCACGCCCGCCGAACTCACCGCTCCCCCGACCGGTGACGGGAACAACACCAACGCCTTCGTCTGCCGTCCGGCCCGCGGCCAGACGAACTGGTCCGCGCACGCCTACGGGCTCGCGATCGACGTCAACCCCTTCTGCAACCCGTACACGAAGGGTGACCTCGTCCTGCCAGAACTCGCGTCGGCCTACCTCGATCGGGGAAACCGGCGGCCGGGGATGATCACCTCCGGGGATCCGACCGTCGCCGCCTTCTCCGCGATCGGCTGGACCTGGGGCGGCACCTGGACGACGCCGAAGGACCGGATGCACTTCAGCTCCACCGGGCGCTGACCGGGAACAACTGGCCGCGGCGGGGAGTTGGCTAGAGTCGGAACCGCCCCGCTCCCCCGCCGCAAAGGAAGTCAGCGTGCCCCACTACGACCTGGTGATCGTCGGTACCGGATCGGGTAACTCGATCCTCGACCCGCGTTTCGCCGACTGGAACACGGCGATCGTGGAGAAGGGCACGTTCGGCGGCACCTGCCTGAACGTGGGCTGCATCCCGACGAAGATGTTCGTGCACGCCGCCAACGTCGCGGCCACGCCCGCGTCGTCGTCGAAGTTCGGCGTGGACGAGGAGCTGACCGGGGTCCGCTGGCGCGACATCCGCGACCGGATCTTCGGGCGGATCGACCCGATCGCCGCGGGCGGTCGCGAGTACCGCGTCCAGCACGAGGACAACAAGAACGTCACCGTGTACGAGGGCGAAGGGCGTTTCACCGGGCACAAGGAGCTCCGGGTCAGCTACCCCGACGGCCGCCCCGCCGAGACGATCACCGCCGAGAGGTTCGTGCTCGCCGCCGGCGGGCGCCCGGTGATCCCGGACGTCCCCGGGCTCGCCGAGACCGGCTACCACACCTCCGACTCGGTGATGCGGCTCGACGAGCTGCCCGCCAGCATCGTGATCCTCGGCGGCGGCTACATCGCGGCCGAGTTCGCGCACGTCTTCGCCTCGTTCGGGGTGAACGTGACCGTGGTCAACCGGTCCGGCGCGCTGCTGCGTTCCGAGGACGACGACGTCAGCGCCCGGTTCACCGAACTGGCCGCGCGGCGGTTCGACGTCCGGCTCGACCGGAAGACCGTCCGCGCGCGCAAGACCGCGTCCGGCGTCGCCCTGGACCTCGAAGGCCCGCAGGGCGCCGAGACCGTCGAGGCCGAGGTGCTGCTGGTCGCCACTGGCCGCACGCCGAACTCCGACCTCCTCGACGTCGCCGCCACCGGCGTGACCACGGGCGAGCGCGGGCACGTCGTGGTCGACGAGTACCAGCAGACCGTGGTCGACGGGATCTACGCGCTCGGCGACATCTCGTCGGTCTTCGAGCTGAAGCACGTCGCGAACCACGAGCAGCGCGTCGTGCAGCACAACCTGCTGCACCCGGACGAGCGGATCGAGGCCGACCACCGGTTCGTCCCGCACGCGGTGTTCACCTCGCCGCAGGTCGCTTCGGTCGGGCTGACCGAACGCGAGGCCCGCGAGCGCGGCGTTTCGTACGTGACGTCGCACCAGGACTACGCCGGGATCGCCTACGGCTGGGCGATGGAGGACACCACCGGTTTCGCGAAGCTGCTCGCCGACCCGGCCACCGGGCAGCTGCTGGGCGCGCACATCATCGGCCCGCAGGCGTCGTCGGTGATCCAGCCGCTGATCCAGGCGATGAGCTTCGGGCTGGACGCGAAGAGCATGGCTCGCGGGCAGTACTGGATCCACCCGGCGATGCCGGAGCTGGTCGAGAACGCGCTGCTGAACCTGCCGCTGGACTGACGGGAGCGCAGTTAGTCGACTAAATACGTTCGCCAAAGGGACGCGACGTCCGATTGGGGCGCATTTAGTCGGCTAACTGCGCGGGGTCAGACGACGAGAGTGCAGGCGTGGGACTCGTTTCGCACCGCGAGGTCGCGCACCGCGTTCCTCGTGTTGTCCAAGACGATCATCAAGGCGAGCGAGCGGGCCCCGTCCTCCGAGAACCGCTCGCCCGCCTCGGCGTATCGGCGGACCGCCGCCAAGAACTCCTCCCGCGCCGATGCCGCCCCTCCCGGCACCGCGCGGACCCCCGTCGCCCCCTTGAGGACGTCCTTGGCGCCGCCCGCCTTCACCGCGAAGTAGTGCTGCGACTTGCGCAGCTCGGTCGCGGCGTCCCCCTTCGCGTCCGGCCAGTAGCGTCGGATCTCCGCGCTGCTGTCCTTCCACACCTGTACGCACACCCGGTCCACGGCGCGGTAGAACTCCTGCGGCGAGAGCACCGCCGCGGGCCGCTCCGACGCGACGGCGACGCAGACCGCGGCGAAACACGCCAAGGCCGTCCCGTACGCCAGTCCCTCCACCACGCCGACCCCCAGGACCGAGTTTTTGAACAGGTTCAACTCGGTCAGGCTAAGGCTCCGCCCAGGGTGGGGTCAAGAAGTTTTTTGAACGCGTTCAGACGAAGCGGCGACGGCCGGCGAGAGCACCGAAGGTCATCTGCGCCACGAAGACCACGAGCATCATGATCCAGGGCACGGTCCAACCGCCGGTGAGGTCGTGAAGCAGCCCGAAGAGGAACGGCCCGACGGCCGCCATCAGATAGCCGATGCCCTGCGCCATCCCCGACAGCCGCGCGGTGTCCGCACCGGTGCGCGCCCGCAGCGCGATCACCGTCAGCGCGAGCGAGAAGACGCTCATCCCGAGCCCGATCAGGACACACCAGAGCAGCGGGGAAAAGGCCGGGGCGACCATCATGCCGACCATGCCGACGAAGCCGAAGACGCCCAGCCCGACGATCCAGGGGCTCTGGCTGTTCTGCCGTGCGGCCATCGGCGCCACCACGAGGCTGATCGGGACGGCGATGAGCGACATCAGGCCGAGCAGCAGCCCGGAGTCGCCCTTGCTCACCCCCGCGTCGATCATCACTTCCGGCAGCCAGCCCATCACGACGTAGGCCAAAAAGGCCTGAGTGCCGAAGAAAAGCGTGACCATCCACGCAAGGGGGCTACGCAGGAGCGATCGCCCGCTACCCTGCTTGCCTGCCTCCGCGACGGGTGCACGTCCCGCGCCGCGGGCTGCGAGAATCCAGACGAGGAGTGCGAGCACAGCCAGGACCGACCAGGCGCCGAGACCTTGGCGCCAGCCGCCGAACGCGTTCTCCAGGGGAGGGGTGAGCGCGGACCCCAGGGCGCCTCCGCCCTGGAGAGCGGCGGTGTACACGCCGGTCATCATGCCGACACGCGCAGGGAAGGAGTCCTTGATGACGACCGGGATCAGCACGTTCGCCAAGGCGATCCCCGCCGTGGCCACCAGCGTGCCCCCGAGCACGACGTACGGTCCGTCGATCACCCGCAGCACCAGGCCGACGGCCAGCACCGACAGCGCGGACGCGATCGCCGCGCCGACGCCGAACCGGCGGGCCAGCAGGGGCGCGGCGAGTCCGGCGGCGGCGAAGCAGAGGCCCGGGAGTGTGGTGAGCACGCCCGCCCAGGTCGCCGTGGCGCCGAGGTCGTCGCGCATCTCGCCGAGCATCGGGCCGACGCTGGTGATCGCCGGGCGCAGGTTGAGCGCGACCAGGATCACCGCGACGCCGAGCAGGACGCCGCCGGTGATCACCCCCGGCCGCCACTCCGTTTCGATCGAGCCTTCGAGTTCAAGACGGTCATCGAACGGGGAAACGGGTTCTCGGGAGTCGACACGCACGTCGGCTAGTATCACATACATAGGATGATTGGATGAAGGGACAACGCTGTGCCATTGGCCACCACGCGCCGTGCCGGCCTGGTCGATCAGGTCATCGAGCAGCTGCGTGACGCCGTCACGCAGGGAGAATGGCCCATCGGTCAGCGGATTCCGACCGAGCCCGAGCTGGCAGGGCAGCTCGGCGTCGGGCGCAACACCGTCCGCGAGGCGGTCCGCGCGCTCGCGCACACAGGGCTGCTCGAAGTCCGGCAGGGCGACGGGACCTACGTGAGGGCGACGAGCGAGGTCTCGGGCGCCATCCGGCGGTTGTGCGGTTCGGAGCTGCGCGAGGTGCTGCAAGTGCGGCGCATCCTCGAAGTCGAAGGCGCCCGGCTCGCGGCCGCGTCGCGGACCGAGGAGGAAGTGGGCGAGCTGCGCTCGCTGCTCGAACGCCGCAACGCCGAACTGCGCGAGGGCCATTGGGAGGATTTCGCCCGGCTCGACGCGGAATTCCACTTCGCCGTCGTCCAAAGTGGACATAACACCCTGCTGACCGAGATGTACCGGGGGCTCACCGAGGTGATCACGGCCAGCGTGGCCGCGACGTCGAACGTGACGCCGGGCCGCGAGTACCTGCCGGAGATAGGACACGAGGGGCTCGCCGACGCCATCGCCGACGGCGACGCCGACCGGGCCGCCAGTGAGGCGTGCGGCTTCCTGGACGAACTCCTGGCCCGGGTGGAGCACGACGACGCCTGACCCAGAAGTACATGAAGGCCCCCTTCCTTGCGCCTGGCGCAAGGAAGGGAGCCTTCATGTACTTGCCCTACGGCAGGGTCAGGATTTCAGCGCCGGTCTCGGTCACCACGAGGGTGTGCTCGAACTGGGCGGTCCACTTCTTGTCCTTGGTGGTGACGGTCCAGTCGTCGGCCCAGATGTCGTAGTCGATGGTGCCGAGGGTGATCATCGGCTCGATCGTGAAGGTCATGCCCTGCTCGATGACCGTGTCGACCGACGGCTCCTCGTAGTGCAGGACGGTCGGCGCGGTGTGGAACGCCGGGCCGACGCCGTGGCCGGTGAAGTCGCGCACGACGCCGTAGTCGAACCGCTTCGCGTACGACTCGATGACGCGGCCGATCACGTTGAGCTGCCTGCCGGGGCGGACGGCCTTGATCGCGCGCAGGGTCGCCTCGCGCGTGCGCTCGACCAGCAGCCGCGCCTCCTCGGAGACGTCACCCGCGAGGAACGTCGCGTTGGTGTCACCGTGGACGCCGCCGATGAACGCGGTGACGTCGATGTTGCAGATGTCGCCGTCCTCGATCACCGTCGAGTCCGGGATGCCGTGGCAGATCACCTCGTTGAGCGAGGTGCAGCACGACTTCGGGAACGCTCGGTAGCCCAGCGTCGACGGGTACGCGTGGTTGTCCAGCAGGAACTCGTGGATCACCTTGTCGATGTCGTCGGTGGTCGCACCGGGTTTGACGGCCTTGCCGCCCTCCTCGAGCGCCTGCGCCGCGATCCGGCTCGCGACGCGCATCGCCTCGATCACCTCGGGCGTGCGGACCCCGTTGCCCGTGTCGCGTTTCGGCGCCGGCCGGTCGACGTACTCGGGGCGGGCGATGCTGGCGGGGACGACTCGCCTTGGCGTCTGGACGCCTGGCTTCAAGGGGGAACGAACGGACATGTGTCCAGCCTACGACCTGACGGCTAGCCCAGCCCCGTCAGGAAGCGCTGGGCCGCCTCGACCGCCGGCCGGGACGTCCCCGCGTCGGTGGTCAGCACCGCGAAGGCGAGGTCCCCGGTGTAGCCGGCGAACCAGCCATGCGCGTGCGTGCCGTCGCCGAACTGGGCCGTCCCGGTCTTGCCCCGGACGTCGGACAGGGGTTTGAGCAGGGTCGCCGTGCCGTCGGTGACGACCTCGCGCATCATCCCGCGGAGCGCGTCGAGCACCTCGGGCCGGATCGGTTTCCCGAGCCCGGCCGACGTCGCGGCCATCCCCCGCACCAGCGTCGGCACCGGGATCTTCCCCGACTGGACCGTGGCGGTGGCGACCGCCAGCCCGAACGGGCTCGTCACGACGGTCCCCTGGCCGAAGCCGTTCTCCGCCCGCTGCGCGACGGTGTTCGCCGGCGGCACCGAGCCGGTGATCGTGGTCAGGCCGGGGATCACGAAGTCCGCGCCGACGCCGAGGTCGCGCGCGGCGTCGGTCAGCGCGGCGGGCGGCAGGTCGGTCGAGAGCTTCGCGAACGTCGTGTTGCAGGACTTGGCGAACGCCGTCGACAACGGGACGACGCCGAGGGCGAACTTGCCCTCGTTCGGCACCGTCCGGTTCTCGAACGTGGCCGTGCCGGGGCAATCGACGGGGCTGTCGGCCCGCACCGAGCCCGCGGACAGCGCGGCGACGGCGGTGGCGATCTTCATCGTGGAGCCCGGCGGGAAGCGGCCGGTGAGCGCGATCGCGCCCTGCGCGTCGGCCGGGGCGTTCTGCGCCACGGCCAGGAGTTCGCCCGTCGACGGCTGGATCGCGACCAGCGCGGACGCCGTCGGGACCGGGGCGAGCGCCCGCTCCGCCGAGCCCTGTGCCTTCACACTGAGCGTGCTGACGACCGCGGGCGCCGGTTTGGGGTGTTCGTTGTGCAGATCGATGATCTCGCCGCCCGCCGTGTCGAGCGTGACGACGCGCCAGCCCGCGGAGCCCTCCACCTGGTCCTCGACGAGCGAGCGGACGGACGGCAGGACCTGCTTCCCGAAGTTCTTGTCGTCGGGCAGCAGCCGGTCCTGCTGACTGAACCGGACGCCGGGCAGGTCGTAGATTTCGGGTTTCACCTCTTGGTAGCTGCTCGCCCGCAGGCTCACCACCGGAAAGCCGTTCCCGGGCTTGAGCGCCTTCACGCCATCACGGATCGACTGACCGGTCACCGTGGGTTCGAAGCGGTTGAGCGCCGCGCCGAGTTTGTCGGAGACCGCCACGAGGTCGCCCGCCTTCGCCGGATCGAGCACCACGCTGACGACGTTCTGCGGGCGCAGCAACGGCATCCCGTCGCGGTCCAGCACCGGCGCGAGATCCGGCGGCTCGGACTTCAGCGTGATGCTCTGTTGCGCGGCCAGTTGCGGATGGAGCGCCGTCGGCAGCCAGCGCACCTTCCAGCCGTTCTGAGTGGAATAGACCTGCGCGTCGGCCTTGTAGGTCCAGACGCGGCCGCGAGGGAGGTTCCAGGTGAGCTGATAGGTCGCCGTCCCGTTGTCCGAGCCGGACGCGTGCTTGACCTCCTGGGCCGCGACCTTGATCGACTCGGGAGAGAGCGCCTTCCGCGCCATCTCCAGGGAAGAGCGCGCGGCGTCCGGGGAGTCGGTGAAGAAGGCCGCGGCGGCGACATCACCGGAAGAGAGTCCGTCGAGGAAACCCGCGATCGCGTCTTCAGGACCGGAATCGGCGAAGAGACCGCATCCGGCGGCCGAAAGGCCCACCACCCCCGCGAGCACGACGACGGCGAAACGACGACCTGCTGGCATGTCCCGGATCCTGCCAGTCCCGGCGGTTTCCCACCGGATGCAACGCCGTTCCGGCCGTGTCCGCTAAAAGAGAACCGTCGCGTACTGCCCGACCTGTTGGAAGCCGATCTTGCGATAGGCCGCGAGCGCCGGGCTGTTGTAGGCGTTGACGTACAGGCTCGCGGTGCGGCCCATCCCGCGGACGAGCCTGGTCACCACGGACGCCGTCCCGGCGGTGCCGAGGCCACTGCCACGGCGTTCCGGATGCACCCAGACCCCCTGGATCTGGCCGACCGTGGAGGACATCGCGCCGATCTCGGCCTTGAAGACGACCTCGCCGTCCTCGAACCGCGCGAACGCCCGGCCTCCGGCGATCAGTTCCGCGACACGGGCGCGATAACCGGCGCCGCCGTCACCGTTGCGGGGATCGACGCCGACCTCTTCGATGAACATCGCTATCGCGGCCGGGAGATACCTGTCGAGTTCCTCCGGGCGCACGGCCCGGACCGCCGAATCGGCGGCGACGGACGGGACGCCGTCGAGCGCCATCAGCGGCTGGTCGTGCCGGACTTCGCGGGCGGGGCCCCATTCCGGCTCGAGCTCGTCCCACAGTCCCAGCACCTGCTCGGCCGGGCCGACCAGCGACGAGCAGCTCCGCTGGCGGCGCAGCGCGCGATCGGCGAAGGAGCGCAAAGCGGAGGCGTTGCCGCGCAACGGGATCAGATTCGGCCCGGAGAAGCACAGCCCCTGGAGCCTGCCCGCGCGGACGGGGCGGGAATCGGCGGCCCAGAGCTCACCACCGAGCCGCCAGGGGTCGAGACCCGCGGTCTCCACCCTGGCACTGACCATGCAGCTGCCGACCGGGTCTGTGGCGAGCGCGGCACGGACCGCGGGATAGTCCCGATCATCGAGCAGCCGTGCACCTGCAAGCCGCAACACCACTCCAGAGTGCCAGATGAGCGGCGTAAACGGAACGCAAGCTTCACGACACGCTGAGAGAACCTCAGCAGGTCGGGGCCACCGAGTGCAATGAAAGGCCCCTTCATCGCAAATTTTGCGATGAAGGGGCCTTTCATTGCACTTGTCTCGACCAGTCAGCCGACGGTGACGGTGGGCTCTCCCTCGCCGATGGTCTGGCCGGATTCCTCGGCGATGCGCATGGCTTCTTCGATGAGGGTTTCGACGATGGCGTGTTCGGGGACGGTTTTGATGACTTCGCCTTTGACGAAGATCTGGCCCTTGCCGTTGCCCGACGCGACGCCGAGGTCGGCCTCGCGCGCCTCACCCGGGCCGTTGACGACGCAGCCCATGACCGCGACGCGCAGCGGGACCTCCATGCCCTCCAGGCCGGCGGTGACCTGCTCGGCGAGCGTGTAGACGTCCACCTGCGCGCGGCCGCACGAGGGGCAGGAGACGATCTCGAGCTTGCGCTCCTTGAGGTTCAGCGACTGCAGGATCTGGATCCCGACCTTGACCTCTTCCACCGGCGGCGCCGACAGCGACACGCGGATGGTGTCGCCGATGCCCTGGCGCAGCAGCGCGCCGAAGGCCACGGCCGACTTGATGGTGCCCTGGAACGCCGGGCCCGCTTCGGTGACG
>NZ_BNAY01000009.1:0-336836 GCF_014654365.1 Amycolatopsis oliviviridis | reverse complement strand
TCGCACTGCTCGGCGAGGATCTCGTACGCGCGCACCATGACCACCGGGTCGTTGTGCTTCACGGAGATCTTGACGTCGTAGAAGTCGTGCTCGGCGAACAGCGACGCCTCCCACAGCGCGGACTCGGCCAGCGCCTCCGGGGTCGCCTTGCCGTACTTGTCCATGATCCGCTTGTCCAGCGAACCCGCGTTGACGCCGATCCGGATCGGGGTGCCGTGGTCCTTCGCGGCCTTCGCGATCTCCTTGACCTGGTCGTCGAACTTGCGGATGTTGCCCGGGTTCACCCGGACCGCCGCGCAGCCCGCCTCGATCGCGGCGAAGACGTACTTCGGCTGGAAATGGATGTCGGCGATCACCGGGATCTGCGACTTCCTCGCGATCGCGGGCAGGGCCTCGGCGTCGTCCGCCGACGGGCACGCGACGCGCACGATGTCACAGCCCGCAGCGGTCAGCTCGGCGATCTGCTGCAGGGTCGCGTTGACGTCCGAGGTGAGCGTGGTGGTCATCGACTGCACCGAGATCGGGTGCTCGCTGCCGACGCCGACCGGCCCGACCTGCAGCTGTCGGGTCTTGCGACGCTCGGAGAGGACGGGAGGAGGAAGCGCTGGCATACCTAGAGCGACAGTCACGCCGTCAAGCGTACCTACCCCGATCGGCGGACATCCACGACGTCAGCCGTCACGGTGAGCAGCATTACCTGGGCAGCCCAACAGCGCTGACAGTGCGCTCCGTAACCGCGCTTCCCCGTCACTGGAACAGCTTGACCGGATTCACGATGTCGGCGGTGACGGTGAGGAGAGTGACCGCGCCACCGATGAAGACGAGCACCATGGTGACCGCGGACAGCTTCGTGTAGTCGACCGGACCACCCGCCGCCTTGCCCCGCAGCTTCCGGAACCAGTCCCGGACCCGCTCGTACCAGACGACCGCGATGTGCCCGCCGTCGAGCGGGAGCAGCGGCAGCAGGTTGAACACGCCGATGAAGAAGTTCAGGCTCGCCAGCAGGAGGACGAAGATCTCCCACAGCCCGCGCTCGGCGGCCTCGCCACCGATCCGGCTGGCGCCGACGACGCTGACCGGGGTGTTCGGGTCGCGCTCGCCGCCGAAGATGGACTCCACCACCGCGGGGATCCGCGACGGGAACTCGATCAGCCGCTTGGCGGTCTCCGAGAACATCGTGCCGGTGAAGCTGAGCGTCCCGCCGATCGCGTCGACCGGACCGTAGGTCAGCAGCGGCGGCGCGGTGTTCTGGACCGGCGAGGCGCCGATCATGCCGACGTCCTTGACCGTGGTGTTGTTGGACCCGTCGGCGACCAGCCGCTGCACGCGCGGCACGTCGACGGTCAGGTTCACCTGCTGTCCGTTCCGTTCGACCACGAAGGGCGTCGGCCCGCTGGCGACCTGGACGGCCGCGAGCATCTCGCGCCAGGTCTTGATCGGCTTGCCCGCGACGGACACGACCTTGTCGCCCGCCTGGAGGCCGGCGGTCTTCGCGGGCGTCGGGGCGCCGGGCGGGCAGGCCGTGTCGTTCAGCTGCTCCACGGTGGTGGCCGCGCGGGCACAAGACGTGGCGCTGATCACGGCTTCGGTGGGGGCCGCCTGCGCGGCCGGGTTCGGCAGGCCCATGGTGACGGCCATCAGGTAGAGGATGACGAAACCGAGGATGAAGTGCATGGCCGAGCCCGCCGACATGACGACGGTGCGCTTCCAGGTCTTGAAGCGCCACATCGCGCGCTTCGACTCCTCCGGGGTGACCTCGTCGAGCGCGGTCATGCCGGCGATGTCACAGAACCCGCCGAGCGGAATCCACTTGAGGCCGTACTCGGTCTCGCCGCGACGGAAGGAGAAGATCGTCGGCCCGAAGCCGACGAAGTAGCGCCGGACCTTCATGCCGAAGGCCTTCGCCGCCCACATGTGACCGGCTTCGTGCAGCGCGACGGACAGACAGATGCCCAGCGCGAACAGCACGATCCCGAGAATGAAGACCACGCGCTACTTCCCCTTACCGATCAGCGCACCGGCACGCGCGCGAGCCCAGCGCTCGGCAGCTAGTACGTCGTCCACGTCGCGAGGTTCACGACGCCATTCGTCGGCGGCTTCCACCACCTGGGCAATAGTGTCCACAATCGAGGTGAAGCCGGTGTTCTGTGCCAGGAAGGCGGCCACCAGCTCCTCGTTCGCGGCGTTGTAGACCGCCGGGATGCAACCGCCGACGGTTCCGGCGTGCCTCGCCAGCTCGACGGCGGGGAACGCCTCGTTGTCCAGCGGCTCGAAGGTCCAGCTCGCGGGCTTGTCCCAGACGCACGCGGCCGCGGCGCCGGGCACGCGGTCCGGCCAGTGCAGGGCCAGCGCGATCGGCAGCCGCATGTCCGGTGGGCTGGCCTGGGCGATCGTCGAGCCGTCCACAAAGGTCACCATCGAGTGGATGATCGACTGCGGGTGGACGACCACGTCGATGCGCTCGGTCTCGATGTCGAACAGGAGCTTCGCCTCGATCAGCTCCAGTCCCTTGTTGACCAGGGTGGACGAATTGATCGTGATGAGCGGGCCCATCGACCAGGTCGGATGTGCCATCGCCTGCTCGACGGTGACGTCGGCCAGTTCCTCGCGCTTGCGGCCGCGGAACGGGCCGCCCGAGGCGGTGAGCACGAGCCTGGCGACCTCGGACTCGCGTCCGGCGCGCAGGGCCTGGGCGATCGCGGAGTGCTCGGAGTCGACCGGGACCAGCTGGCCCGGTTTGGCCGCGGCCAGCACGAGCGGCCCGCCCGCGATCAGCGACTCCTTGTTGGCCAGCGCGAGCGTGGCGCCGGTGGCGAGCGCGCGCAGGGTCGGCGGGAGTCCCTGGGAGCCGGGGAGCGCGTTGAGCACGACGTCGACCGGGGTGGCGTCGATCATCTCGACGACCGCGTCGGCCCCGGCGAAGATCCGCGGGAGCTTGAAGTCGCCGCTGGAGTAGCCGCGCTTCTGCGCCTCGGCGTACAGCGCGAGCTGCAGGTCTTCCACGGCCGTCGGCCTGCTGATGGCGACGGCGTCGACCTGGTGCGCCAGGGCCTGCGCGGCCAGCGCGGCGGGGTCGGAGCCGCCCGCGGCGATGCCGGCGACCCGGAACAGGTCCGGGTTACGGGCCGCGACGTCGAGGGCCTGGGCGCCGACCGATCCGGTCGAACCGAGCACGAGCACACTTCGCGAGGTAGTCATCGGGGCTCATTGTCGCGCGGGGCCCGTCGGGCGCGTGCAGCCAGGTGTGGGATCATTCGCGAGCAAGCGGACCATCGGGTTTTGAGGAGTTGATCGTGGCGAGCAAAGCGGTCGAAAAGCGCGGCCGGGTGGGCGTCGACACCGTCGACCCCCGCGACGAGCCGTCGGCCGAGTGGGGCTGGCACGGTTCCTTCCCGAAGGCGACGCGGATCGCGGGCTGGGTGTGCGCGATCATCCTGCTGGTGATGCTGTACGGCAACCACCACGGCTGGACCGAGAACCTGTGGCTGATCGGGCTGTCCCTGCTGATGATGTTCGGGCTGGTGCTCGACATGCGCAAGCAGCGCACGGCCTGGCGCAAGTAGTCCCGTCACGGCTCAATGGCCCCTGTCCACTTCGGTGGGCAGGGGCCATTCGTCGTTCCGGGCCCAGAGTTCGCCGACGATCTTGACCGCGTCGTCCGCCTCGATCCCGTAGCGGTGCCGGTACTTCGCCGCCGGCCGCTGGATCGCCGCGGCGACGTCTCCGATCGCGATCTCGTTCCAGGTGCCGTTGGGGAAGAACTGCCGCATCACCGCGAGGAACCGGCCGGTCGCCCAGACCGGGTCGGTCCGCTGCTCGAAGCTCCCCCAGCTCGCGCGCTGCTGGAAGAGCCCCACCGAGTCGCCGAGGCCGCCGTCGAGGTTGGCGATACTCGACTCGACGATCACCGTCGCGATCGCGATGGCGGCCGCGCGCTCGTTGTACCCCGATCTCCGGACGGTCTCGACGACCGCTCTGGCGCACGAGGTGTTGTACGAGTTCATGTAGCCGCGCATCTTCGTGGCGAGCTGCTGGTTGAGGTCTTGGGCGACGTCGGTGTCGTCGGCGGACGCCCCCGTTTGGGCGCAGGGCAGGGCGATGTGCTCGACCTGGTCGGGCCGTATCTCGTTCGGGGGCAGCGGGGTCAGGCTGACGGTGGCGGCGAGGTACAGGGCGGCGAGCGAGCTCAGCATGTGCGGTGGCCGTTCGGTGCGGGTGGTCGTGAGTGGCGATTCGTGTTCTAACCCGAATCGCCACTCACGACCACCTGGACCGATGCCTCACCGCCGCCCTCACCCGGCCGATGTACATGAAGGCCCCCTTCCTTGCGCCTATCGCAAGGAAGGGGGCCTTCATGTATTCGGGCGCACCGCCCGCGTGAAGCGCTACCCGACGACCACCCTTTTGGGTTAGGTTCCCCCTCATGAAGCTGCGCTGGGGTGTCACCGCCGTCGTCTCCGCTCTCGCCGCCGTCCTGCTGCCCGGGGTAGCCGCGACCGCACCCGCCGCCTCCGCGGGTTCGCTGCCGATCGTGCGCTGCGAGTTCACGCCGACGCCCGAGAACCCCGCGGCCCGCCCGGTCCTGCGGCCGCTGCCCTTCGCACTGATCCGCGGCACCATCGACGTCACGTTCCGCTTCAACTACGGCCCCGTCACCGTGCGCCTGAACCGCGCGGGTGCCGCTCCGTGCGCCGCGCACAACCTGGCGAGCCTCGCGCTGCAGCGCTTCTACGACCACAGCCAGTGCTGGCGTCTGACGAACTCGTCCCGCCTCGGCGTCCTGCAGTGCGGCGACATCTACGAAGCCGAGAAGGGCGGCCCGGGCTACAAGTTCCCGGACGAGGTCGACGGCACCGAGACCTACGAACGCGGCACCATCGCCATGGGCAACCAGGGCCCCGGCACCAACGGCAGCGAGTTCTTCATCGTGCACTCGTTCGCGAACATCCCGAAGAACTACTCGGTGATGGGCAAGGTCGTGCGGGGTATGGACGTGCTGGACAAGATCGTGGCCGCCGGGATCATCCCGACGGACCCGAACGGGCCGCAGGACGGGCTGCCCGCGAAGCCGGTGAAGATCCAGAAGGCGACCGTCGGCTTCTGAATCTTCACCCGCATCACCTACTTGTGATCCGCCGAACTGTCGTCACATGACGACCCGTTACGAACTACCTGAAGTAGCTCTTTACCACTCGTTGCCCCAGACCGCGCAAGGTCGAGCAGCACCCCAAAAGGATCATTCTTTCTTTCAGGCAGCCTCTTGGACTCGTCGATAACGACTCCACCATGCACGACAGCCGCAGCAGCGACTATCACGAGCGACAGAAGCTCACACAGTTCCATTCCACGTGCGCCGCCTTCTGCGGAAAGAATCCAATTATCTCCAGGAATGTCCGCGAATTCCGGTGTCATCACAATAACAACGGCCGACGCTTCATTCCCCCATCGAAAGTTCCACAGCCTTCCAGAGTCATACTCGACAACAACTTCAAGATCAGACGGAATAATAGTGCGCATCATCAACTTGACAACTCGCGCTATTGACGCCACATTAGGCTTTTCAAGGCACCATGCCTCATATTCGTATGACATCAATCACCCCGGCAGCACCAGCCAGCCATTAGCCGTCTCGATATAGATTGACTTGATCGTACCCTGACGCGGCATATCGCGCAAAGGGCCACCCTTTGCGAAGTCAATCATTCTCGACAGATCAACATTTTTCGCTTCAACATAGAGGTCAACGTCGCGATAGCCCGCTTTGCGCGCAGACTCCTCTGCCTTTGAAGCGTGCCGGAGGACACCGGCCGGCTTGTCTCCGGTGTACTGCTTCAGGCTCACCGGCGCGCCATCCAACCAGCCGTCGATACCAGGGAACTTCTTTGTTGTATTTCCAACCAAGTTCCCACCCCTGAAGCCGGTGATTGCTTGCGCTTGCGCAAACTCATGCGGCTCCAGAGCATTCCTCGTAACGCTGGGGGGTACACCCGCCGTGAGTTCGCCGATATTTTTCAGCCCAGTCTTTCCGGCTTTGGCCGCCGCCGCACCCCACCCGAGAAATGGAATCGCCGCGGCCATCGATATTCCGGCATTCAACGCATCCCCGTCATCGGCGTACCACGCCGCGTTCCAGAGATCCGCGACCTCACCGAGCACAGGGATATTACCCAGAATGTCGAGCACTCCATGCCCGAATTCGGAAGGGCTGTCCGACTTGCCCAACTGCCAGAGCATGCCGGCCAGGCTCCCAGGCGGAAGGATCGTATCCAGTACGTCGGAGATGGACGGGAAGCCGCCACTGTTGTTCGACTTGCTGGCTCCGCCCAGTTCCGACGGCGGCAACTGGTTGACGCTCTGGACGATCGGGCCGTCCCCGGTCACAGCGTTCGTGATCTTGTTGACGTTGTTGTCCGCGGCCGCGCTTCCACCGACAGCGATCGCCGGGAGATGCGGGCTCGGTGACACCGGCGCGATGGCACCGCCGCCACCGTAGACCGGCTGTGCCACTGCCTTCGGTACCGGCAGCGGGTTGTTCTTCGCTGCCTGCTGAGCAGCAGCCCTGTGGTCGATCACCGGAACGGGCGTGCCGCCACGACCTGGAGTACCGGTGGCTTTTCCAGGACCGCGACCGATGCCTGATCCCTTCTTGCCAGTGCCCTTGCCGGGGCCGAGACCGGATGGCTCGCCAGGAGCGTTGGGCGCCCAGTTGCCGCCCGACACGTCGTCCAGATAACTCCCGTTGACCCGGATCCCCCCGCTGGACAGCCCCAGCTGGGCCGGCGGGGCAGGCGGGCCGAACCAATCGCGAAGCTTCGGCGCCACCACTCCGCAGAAGAACGGGGAAACCAAGCATTCAAACCAGGAATGCCCGTCCGGGTCGATTCCGTTCATCGACGCCGCGTTGCCGTAGGTGTACCGGTTCGAAGCGACCGACGGGTTGCTCGGCAGCGCGATATCGTCCCGCGCGGTGAACGTGCCCGTCCCCGGCGAGTACCACCGAGCACCCATGTCCACGTTCCCGCTGTCGGGATCCGTGTAGTCGGATTGATACCCGAGGGTCGAGGTCGACCCGGTCGAGCCGAGCTTCTTCCCGAACGGGTCGAACGTGGTCGATCCGCTCAAGCCACCGGCCGGATCGAGACCAGCGACGACATCTCCGTGCTGGTCGGTCACCGCGACCTGCGACACCCCGGCCGACGAACGCTGGCCGAGCAGCTGACCGCCGGTGCCGCGGGCGAACTTCGCCGTGCCATCGGTTATCAGGTCCAGGCTGGTTCCGTCGTAGCCGAACGTCTGTCCATTGCGGACAGACATCCGGTCGAGGCCGTCATATCCGAAGGTGTTGGTACCTTCCTTGACCGCCCGGTCGAAGGCATCGAACCCGGACTGCACGGAACCACTCGCGTCGGTCCTCGACGTGAGCGTGCCCCGGGGGCTCCACGCGAAGGTGGTCGCCCCGTCGGTCAGCTGCCTGTTCCGCTCGTCGAACGTGGCGGTCTTGTCGCCGGACTTGGTCCGGTTGCCGGACTTGTCCCACGAGTACTCGGTCTTCTCACCGCTCGCCGTCCACGACGTCATCCGGCCGGCGAAGTCGTAGCCGTAGACGTTGCTGCGTGAACCTTCCGGACCCGACGTGTTCTTCGTCGTCAGGCGATCGTCGAGGTCGTAGCCGTAGGCCACGCCTGCCAGCGTCGAGTTGTCGGCGGCCTTCAGCGTGTCGGAGGACATGCGGCCGAAGTCGTCGTAACCCAGTGTCCGGACCCGCCCCGCGCCGTAGTCGATCGTCCCGACACGGCCACCCGCGTCGTAACCGATCGCCTGGCGCACGCCGGTCAGCCCGTCGGTCTGGGTCGCGAGCCTCCCCTTGTCGTAGGTGAAGGACGACGTTCCAGCGGTGTCGACACGCTTGGCCAGACGCCCTGAGTCGTCGTATTCGTAGGTCGACACCCCGGTCGTCGGGCCGGTGCTGGTGAGTAGCCCTCCCCTGTCGTTGTAGGTGAAGACCTTGGCCCCGCCGGGCGAATCGACACTGGTCAGCCGGCTCGCGAGGTCGAAACTGCGCTTCCGTTCCGTCGTCGGTTCCGAAGCACCGCCACCGGTCTCACCGGTCAACCGGCCCAGAGCGTCGAACTCGCGTACCCGGGTCACCCCACCCGGTGCCAGCAAGTTCGTGGCCTGGCCATTGAGGTCGTACCCGGTGGTCCACGTCCGGTCCTTGGGCTCGGGGTGAGCCGCGGTCACGGGTTCGATGGCGGATTCGGGCAGTCCCAGCGAGTTGTAGGTCTGGATCGTCGCGTTGGCCCGGCCGTCGGTGATCCGGGTCCGCTGTCCGGCGGCGTCGTAACCGAAGCCGGTGACGATCGAGTCGGTCGCCGAGACCTGTTCTTCCTGCCGGGTCATCCTTCCCTGCGCGTCATAACCGAATTTGACGGTGTGACCGTAGGGATCCGTGGTCGACAGGCGGTTCCCCGCCGCGTCGTAGCTCGCCGACGACTTCCGCAGGATGCGCTCGCCCGGGTCGAGATCGAAGCTGCCGGTCGGGCGGCCCGCCCCGTCGAGGCTCGTGTACCGCGTGTTCCCGGTGCCATCGCTGGTGCGAACGCGGTTACCGGCCAGGTCGTACCCGAACTGCGTCACGACGTTCGCCGGGTCGGTGGCGTTGATGCGCTGGCCGAGCGCGTCATAGCCGAACCGGGTGATCTCGCCGGACGGCGAGGTCGTCGACTTCAGGTTTCCGGCGGCGTCATAGCGAAGCTTCGTCGTATACGCCGCGGGCTGCGGGTACCGCTCCAGCTGGGTCGCGGTGATCGGACGTCCGAGATCGTCGTAGGTCGTCTCCTGACGCGAACCGTTCGGGTCCGTGACGGAGAGCCGATCGCCGGCGTTCGTGTAGGAGTACTTCCAGACACCGCCGTCCTGATCGCCCGCGTCAGCCCGAGGGTCGACCCGCTCCAGCAGCCTGCCGAGCTGGTCGTACCGGAACCGGGTGACGGCGCCCTTCGGGTCGGTGGAAGCGATGACCTTGCCGGCGGCGTCGTACTGCGTCCTGGACACCGCCTTCGCCGTCGTCGTTTCCCCGGGTTTGCGGTAGTCCGCTGACGACGAGTCGGTGGCCCGGCCGAGACGGTCGTAGGTCACCGTGCTGACGTGACCGTTGGCGTCCCGCTTCGCCGTCGGCTCGCCGAAGGTGTTGAACCCGGTCAGCGTCTGCGGCCGCGAGCGCGTGGCCGGAGCGCCTCCGCTTTCGACGTCCACCGCGGGACCGGTCACGGTCGTCGCGAGCCCTGCGCTGTTGTACCCGAGGTTCGTGGTGAACGCCGCCGGGTCCGCGCCGCTGACGTTCCCTCGCGGGTCGGTGACCGAGGTGATCAGTCCCCGCTGATCGAACTTCCGGGTGGTCGTGAGCTTCTGCGACCCTCCATTGAGGACGGACTCGCTGATCTTCCGGCCGGCCGTGTCGTAGCCGTACTCGGTGCCCTCCACCCGTCCGGCGTCGATGCGCGAACTGTTCGAGCTGCGCCCGGTGTGGGTCACCGCGGTCAGGTCACCGGCGAGCGAGTAGCGGAACTCGCTCCGGTTGGCCAGCCCTTCCGGATCGTGGGTCTGCGCCGTCCGTCGCCCCGTGGAGTCGTATTCGTACGTGGTCGTCCCGCCGCCCTGCCGGACCTCCTGGACCACGTTCCCGGCGGCGTCGTAGGTGAGTTCGCTGAGCGTCACGTTCGTCTTGGGGCCCGAAGGGTTGTCCGGGTCCGCCACGTCGGTCGCGATCTTCTTCCGCAGCTTGTCGTCGGTGTAGTACTGATAGCGGGTGGTGCGTCCCACCGCGTCCGTTTCGCGGATCAGCCGCCCGGCGAAGTCGTAGGCGAACGACTTGAGGGTGAGCGAGGCCGTGGGGGAACCATCGCCTTCGCCGTCCCCTTCGCCGGTTCCGGCCTCGATCGTCCCGCCGTGCCAGCCGCGGAGGCGGACCTCCGCGATCGCGTTCCGGGCGGTGTAGGCGTACTCGTACTTGTTCCCGATCGGGTCGACCATCCAGGTGCGGTTGCCGAACCCGTCGTACCCGAAGAACTGCTTGCCGCCCTCGGCGTCCGTGACCTCGCTCGGCCTGCCGAAGCCGTCGTACGCCGTGCTGGTGACGCGGCTCGGGTCGCCACCCGTCAGGTCGAGGACCTCGTCGCGGGTCGTGTTCCCGTCCGCGTCGTAGTCGGTCTTCCGCTGCGCGGTGTGGGTGACCCCGGTGACCGGGTCGTTCGAACCCGGGCTCGTGGCGGTCGCCTGCCGGGACAGCAGGTCGTAGGTGAAGGTGGTCGTGACCCCGTTCGGGTTCGCTTCACTGACCTGAGTCTCGGTCTTCTTCCGCCCGAGCATGTCGTAGGTGTACTTCGTGGTCAGGCCCGCGGCGTTGACCAGCTCGGCCAGGTCACCGTTCTTGTAGTAGGAGTAGGTGATCTCGCCGCCGCGAGGGTCGGTCGTCTTCTCGATCAGTCCACTCGGGACGTTCCCGCCGCCGACGGCCGCTTCCGTCCCGTCGGTGTACACGTGCCGGACCACGGCGCCATCGGGCGTCGTCTGGGTCGCGAGCAGGCCGCGGCTCCACCCTTCGGTGTAGGTGTACGTCGTGGCGAACCTGGAGTCGTTCGCGTCCGCTGAACGGGCGTCGCGAGACGACAGGATCTTGTCGTTCCGCGCGTCCGTGACGTCATTCGGGTTGTAGTAGTAGCTGTAGTAACTCGTCTGGCAGTCACCAGGAGCGACCCGGCAGCTCTTGCGGGCGGTGACATTTCCTCGCGCGTCGTTGGTCAGGACGACCTGGTCACCCAGTTCGTCGCTGATGGTGGTCTGGAAACCCTTCTCGTCGTAGTCGTAGGTCCGCACGCCCAGACCCACCACCGGCCCGCCGACCCAGGTGCTGCCCCCGTTCACCGGACCACCGCAGAAGCCGCCCGTCGGTGGGCAGCCGGGCGTGGGTTCCGGTACCGGCTTGCCCACGTTGTCCAGCCTGTCCTCGGCTCGGATTCCCTGGCCGAGCGGCGCGACGGAGCGCAGGATGCGCCCTCGGGCAGGGTCGTAGTCGTAGAAGTGAAGCCGGTTCCCGGGGTCGGTGACCTGAGTCGTCCGCACCAGGTTCGTCGCCGTCCCGGTGACCACGGGTGAGACGAGCTTCCAGTTCCCGCCGTTCCGGTCGGTGAACTCGCTGAGCCGGTCCGCGCCGACGTCGTAGGAGAGCTTCGCGGCGACCCGCCCGCTCGGCAGCGTGATCTTCGAGAGGTAGTCCGCGCCCGCCTTCGCCTGGAAATGCGAGAGAGCGGCGGTCTGCCCGAGGGGGTACTCGTAGAAGGCGACCTCGTCGATCAAGCCGGAGAAGAACCGGCGCGGCTGGGTGCCCCAGCCGGGCCACGAAGAGGGCGGCACCGTGTAGGCGGCACCGATCTGGTTGAAGGTGATGTCGTCATGCTGGATCTCGCCGGCGGCGGTACCGACCTTTTGCCCGTCCAGGTACAGCGTCTGGGTGGCGAGCGAGCCGGAAAGCACCACGTGGTGCCATTGATCGTCGTTCACCGGCGCCGAAGTGGTGATCGGACCGGCGGCACCGTTCCAGAACTGACCCCGCAGCTTGCCGTCCGTTCCCACGTAAAGCACGGGAACGGCGCCTTGCGGCGTTTCGTCGATCCGGGCCTTCTGATATCCGAAGAGCGGACCGCCCTGAGTGGTCTTGAACCAGAGCTCGATCGCGAGGTCGCGGTTCTTCTTCACCGTGCCGTCCGGCAGGGTGATCACCGAGGACGTCCCGTTGAAGGACGCCGCGGTGTCGCCCGCGTTCGCCAAGGGACCCGGCTGGCCGAGCCCCACGTCCTTGTAGGTCCCCTTGTCCTTGCCGAGCTTGGTCTGCACCTGGCTGTTCGCGTCGGCCCCGGCGGTCTCCCCGAGCCGCCAATACGACGCGGGCCGCGAATCGACGACCGAGCTGCGGTAGTGCGAACCCGAGGTCTGTTCGTAGCCGGTGCACCCGCCGTACGGGTCGCAGACCTTGGTCAGCTTGTCGCCGTCGTAGGTGTAGTTCCAGGTGAGCTGTTTGCCGTCGATCGGGTCGGTGCTCACCGAGGTGACGTGATTCCCGGTCCACTTGAAATAGAGGATCCGGTCACTCGTCCTGCTGATGACGCGTTTCAGGTGGTCGACCGTGCCGTAGTCGAGCTCGATGTACCGGCCGTTCTGATCGTGAACGGTGATCAGCCTGCCGTCGGGGCGGAATCGGTAGACCGTCGCCGACCTGTCGACCAGCATCCACCCGCCGCCCGCGGCTTCGACCTCGGCATGGAAGTCCATCTGGCGTCCCTCGGGCGCCGCGTACGTGCCGTCGGCGTTCCGCCCGAACCGGATCTGCTGGCCGTCGGAATAGGTGACGACGACATTGCCCGAGCCGTCGTCATCCGGGACGACGCGCATGTCGTAGCGCGTGGACCAGCCCGCGCCGAACATCAGGTCACGCCGCGGGTCGAGGCTGTTGTAGGTGCGGGCGACGCTGAGCTCGGGCCCGGTGACCCGGACGGTCGCGTCCACGGCGCTCGAGTAGTAGTTACCGGTCTGCGGATCGAAGTCCGTCGGGCCGCCGCTGTAGGGCGCGTTGGCCAGGTGCGACGTGATCTCGGGCTGCGGCACCGCGGTCAGCAGGTGGCTGGGCGGCAGCTTCTGGCTCTCGGAATTCCCGTCGAAGGCGAACGCACGCCATTGGTAGTCCTTGCTCCACCGCAAGGCGTTCTTCGGAACCGTCCACGTGCGCTTGTCGACGTATCCGGAGTCCGTGCACGAAACCCCGGTCAGCGATCCGTCGGGATTCTGGCGGTAGTTCTCGCAGATTTCGAACCGGTACTTCAGGCCGTTGGTGTTCGGCGCGTCCACGTCGACGGCGTCGACCCACAGCTGCGGGGTCAGAGTCGGTGCGGAATAACCGTTCGGCGGATACTGCGCTTTGACCACCGGGGGTACGTCGATGACCCGCATCATCAACCTGATCGGCGGGATCTGTTCGTCGGTGAACCAGGCGCCACCGCGTCGCAGCATGCTGAAGTCGAGGATGTAGTCCCCTGGATCGATGGCCTTGATCTTCGCTTCGAGCGTCACGGACGCGCCACGGGGAACGTCCCCGGCCAGGGTCGCGGCCTCGACGGACGCCACCGGCTGCCCGTTCGTCTTGAAGGCCCGGTAGCCCAGTGCGTACGTCGGCCCGGTCCAGGTCTCGGCACCGCGGTTGGTCACCGTGATCTTGATCTTGCCGTCTTGGATCTTGGTGACCGGCGGATCGATCACACCGGAGTCCACGCGATATTCGGCGTCGTAGATCGAGTGCGTCACATAGAGGACCGGCGGGTTCACCGTGCGGTGACCGGCGAACTTCTTCCAGCCGAAGGGATCCGTCTCGGACGCGCGGACGCTGAGGCCGTAGTTCGCTTGCGCACCGGTGACCCAGCGCTGCACCAGGTCACGCCCGGGAACGCCGAGATTGATCAGCTCGTAGGCCGCCGGGCAGCTGGAGCGGGACTGTCCGCGGCCGACGTAGCCGTGTGCGAACGACGAGTCCGTCAAAGCCGGGCCGACAGCGGGACCGGGGAATCCGCCGCTGCTGCCCCATGGCGCGACGACGGGATGCACCGACAACGGACGCGGCTGGCAGGACCACGACCAGGAGTTGGCGAGGCTGAGATAAGCGCCGAAGATCTTGTGGTTGCGCAAGCGATCCTGCACGCCATCGAAGGCGAGGTAGCTGGCGGCCTTGATGCTTCCGGTCGTGCCCGCCTTCAGCTCGGAACCTCCGTCGCCGCGGCTCCCGTTCTGGACGACCATGCTGTTGTTGGCCTTGCCGGTGTCCACACTGGGGTCGACCTCGACCGGGTACTGCCGGGCCGGATCACGGAGCCAGGCCGAGTCGAGATCCACCTGGAGCGCGGGGCGTCCCTTGTGCTCGATGAGCCGGTAAGTGACACCGTTCGAGGTCGCGAAGTCGCCGCTGGCCGGATCCTGGTTGGCATCGTTCATCACACCGGGCGGAATCTGCGCCACTTCGTGACCGTTGTCGTCGGACAACGAAACCCTGCCGTCGACGATGGCGGGCTTCAGGCCGGTCAGTTTCAGCGGGAAGATCCAGCTGTGCGGCGCGTCCGGCGACTTGAGGACCAGGGTTTCCTTCACCCCGCCGGGGAAGACGTCCAGGCGGAGATCGGATTCCGGCCGGACCGACGGATAGGTGATGGTGCTCCCCGAAACCGAGCCCGCGGAGTCCGCGACGCCGTCCACCGCGTAGCCGAACTGGCGATGCTGATCGACGATCACGTTGACGACCGGATCCTTCGCCGCCGAGGGCGCGAATTCGACCCCGACGTTGTCCCCGGCGTTACGCCATCCCGGCTTGCGGCCGTTCGGCACGATCGTGGTGTCGATGGGCTGGAACTTGCCGTCGGCGGTCCGGTAGTTGACGTCTTCGCGGCTGAACTCGGTGGTCTGAGTGCCGTCGGTGTTCGCGTACGTGCGTTCCTTGGCCGTGCGTTTCTCGGGCAGTTCACGGCTGGTGGCCTTGTCGAAGCCCTTGACCTCGCTCGGGCCCTTCTCGACCCGGACCTGGTTGCCAAGCACCGTCTCGGTGCCCCCGCCCACCTCGGGGAACTTCGACTGCAAGGACTTGGGTCCGACCGCGTTCGGCGTGCCCTGATCGTCGTCGTGGCCCGAGGCGGAACCTGTCTTCTGTTTGGGCGACAAGGCCATCGCCTGTGCCAGCCGTTCCGCCGCGTCGGCCGAGCCTGGTGTCTCGTTGCGCGCGGCGGGGCCGATCACCCCGGCCAGCAGCGCGAGGACCGTCACGACCAGTAAGGATCGCGACGGCAAGGACTTTTTGCGCGCGCTCGAACCGCGACGAGAGAACATGGGGGAACCACCTAAGTCGGGGAAAGGAAGTCCGGCTGGGACGAAGATCTGTCCAGGCGTGATCGTGCGAACCCGCCGAAGCGGTTTCGCACGATCACGCCGAGGTGTCTGTCAGATGTTCGGTTTCGGCGCCGGCCCGCCGGTGAAGACGGATCGGGGCGTCTCGGCCGACCGTGCGACCGCACCCGGTGTCGTGGACCTGTAGATGTACGAGATGCCATCCAGGTCACGGAAAGTGGCGATGACTCCGCCCGCACCACGGGTCACCATGGCCGGGTCCGTCGCCGTTTGGTACGACGCGCCGGTACGCGAATCGGCGAGCCGTGCCCAGGCTCGATACGCGCCGCTGCCCGGGGCCTGCTGCTCGGTCTGGTAGACGAAACCGTCGTTGGCCCGCACCGCGACATGGACGATGCCACCGGAATCCATGGCCACCGCGGGCGTTCCATTGGCCACCACGCCGGAAAGCACCTTCCAGGTGCCGGTGAAGCCGTCGGCCGTCTCCCGCTGGGTCACGACACTTCCGTCGGACTGGATGGCGAAGGCCTGGAGGTTGTTGTCCGGATTGGCCACCGCGGCCGCGGCGTTCGTCCAGCCGGTCCCGGGAACCGTGATCCACGGTCCCAGCACACCGTTCACATAGGACGATTTGGTGTACGCACCCGAGGCGGTCCGGACGAGGAGGTCGATGCCGTCGGTATGGGCGACGGCGGTGATGTCAGAGCTCAAGCCCGAGGACGGGAGGACGCGCCACGGAAGCAGCTGCTTCGATACCGGGTCCTGATCGCGGCCCCAGAGCTTGCCCTCGGCATCTGTCGCGAACAGCGAAAGAACGCCGTTGCGCTGGGCCGACACGGCCGGCCCCGGCATCCAGCCGCCGGCCCCGGCGGCCGAAGGCCAAGCGGTCGTGTTGGGCGCCTGAGCGCTCGTCCTGGTCTCGCTGTCCTTACCCAGCGCGGCGACCCGCAGCGTGTCGTCCCCGCCGCGAACCGCGCTCGGCGTACCGACGTACTGCTGGTACCCGGGGACCGTCGCGAACTCGACGATCTCGGTGTCGTCGGTGCGCTGACGGCCATGGATCAGGCGCCCGAAGTCGTCGGTGTAGAAGTACTGGAACCGTCCGGACGCGCCTTCGATGACATTGGTGGCGGCGTTGGGGCGGGCGGGGACGGTGGGCCTGCTGGGCTGCTTGTTGTCGATGAGCTTGCAGTCGTCCGTCGTGACGGCCAGCTGCCAGTCCGCCCCGACAGTGCCGAGGATCTTGGGGCCGGGCACCCAGTTGCCTCCGCCGAGGTACCGGTGCCATTTAATCTGGCCGTTGTTCTTGTCGATGGCGTAGATGATGTCCCCGCCCGCGGCGGCGACCTGGGAGTTGAGCTGCCAGCCCGCCGTACTGACGACGGTGCCGTACTCGATCCAACGCTGGCTCGCCGCGTCGTACTGGAACCGGTGGAGAGCGCCCGCGGGCGTCCGCGCGTAGAAGACCCCCGCGCCGGCGCCGACAATCAGGTCGTACCTGGCCGTCGTCCAGCCGGTGTCGAGCAGCCGGTCCGTCCAGACCTTGGTCGCCTCGTCATAGTGCACCCAGGCCAGGATGTTGTCGTGCGCCCAGTAGAAGTCACCGAGTGAATCGACCGTGACCCGGTTGCGGTTCTCGGGCTGGGTCACGCCGTACCAACCGTTGGCGATGACCTGGCCGACACCGCCGTTCTCCCAGCCCGTCGCCAGCCGTCGCTGGCGCCCGACGTTGCCGTTGTCCTCGATCAAGTACACGCGGCCGTCGGGACCGGCCAAGACCTTGCCGTTCCAGGTGTTGCCGATCGTCGTGTTGCCCACCCACGAATTGGCGCCGGTCTCGGGCTCGTTGTGCCGGTCCAGCTGCAGGACCGTGTCCGGTTTCGTGAAGAAGACACCCACATTCGCCCGGCAGGTGATCGTCTCGGCGGCCGCGATCTGCGTACCCGCCGTGGCGGCCACGCCGGTGAGCGCGAGGGTGAACGCGGAGCAAAGAATCGCAGATCTTCGAACAGACCGTTTCTGGCGCATCAGGATCCTTTTTCGTGATGGTGAAAGTGATTCGGGCAGCATTGATCAGCTCCACCACGAAAATGCGATGGAGCCGCGAAAAACCCTGAGTGATTCGTTAAGACACGGCGTCGACTGACACCGCCTGGACATAACCGAAGATGCCTTCCGGTCTCCAACGACCGGGCAGCGTCCCCTCCCCTGAGCGCCAACCTCCGACATCGGCCGGGCTCACCCTCCCGCGAGCCATCCGATGATCACATCGGCACACCCAGGCGGCTGTTACCGAATATTTTTCACTTGATCCGTATGGTCCACATCCAACGGATGTAATCCCAGCTTGTGGACACTTCGTCCCCGGCGAAAGTGGCCACCGTCACGCCAGACAACCGCCTGAGCAGGGCACTCGTGGCCGACCTCGCCGTACGGGCCTGGACGGCAACTTCGAGTAACGATCCAGGCAGCCGATCCGGTACTCTGGTCGCCAAGGTCGAGAGGCGCTGCAACGGACCGCGGGGTCCGCCACGCTCGGCCCCGGACCTCACCGCAAGGGCGCCTCCCACGACATGGGAGGAGCGCTGGATGGAAACGACCGCCCTGCGAAAGCTGCTGGATGAGCGCATAGTCGTGCTCGACGGCGCGTGGGGGTCGATGCTCCAGAACGCCGGTCTCAAGCCCGAGGACTACCGCACCGAGCGGTTCCAAGATCACCCTCGTGACATCACCGGCGACCCCGACCTGCTGAACATCACCAGACCGGACGTCGTCCTCGACATCCACCGTCAGTATCTGGACGCCGGCGCGGACATCACGACGACGAACACGTTCACCGCCACCACCATCGGCCAGGCGGACTACGGGCTCGAGCACCTCGCGTACGAGATGAACCTCCGCGGCGCCCAGATCGCGCGTGAAGCCGCCGACGCGGCGGGCGGGAAGTTCGTCGCCGGGTCGGTCGGGCCGCTGAACGTCACCTTGTCGCTGTCGCCCAAGGTCGAGGACCCGGCGTTCCGCGCGGTGACCTTCGACGAGGTCTATGCCTCGTATGCCGATCAGATCAAGGCGCTCGCCGAAGGCGGCGTGGATCTGCTGCTGATCGAGACGATCTTCGACACCCTCAACTGCAAGGCCGCGATCTCCGCCGCCCGCGACGTCGCGCCGCATCTGCCGCTGTGGATCTCGGTGACGATCGTCGACCTGAGCGGCCGGACGCTGTCCGGGCAGACGGTCGAGGCGTTCTGGAGCTCCATCGAGCACGCCGATCCGCTGCTGGTCGGCGTCAACTGTTCGCTGGGCGCCGAGGAGATGCGCCCGCACATCGCCGAACTGTCCCGCCTCGCGGGCACGTACACGGCCTGCCACCCCAACGCGGGCCTGCCGAACGCGTTCGGCGGGTACGACCAGACACCCGACGAGACCGGCGCGCTGCTCGGCGACTTCGCCACGGCCGGGATGGTCAACGTCGTGGGCGGCTGCTGCGGCACGACTCCCGCGCACATCAAGGGGATCGCCGACGCCGTCCGCGGGATGGCGCCGCGGGTCCTCCCGGAGGCCAAGCCGCACACCCGGTTCAGCGGGCTCGAACCGTTCGAGATCGGCAAGGACACCGGGTTCGTCATGATCGGCGAGCGGACCAACGTCACCGGGTCCGCCAAGTTCCGCAAGCTGATCGAGGCCGACGACCACCAGGCCGCCGTCGACGTCGCGCTGGAGCAGGTCCGCGGCGGGGCGAACCTGCTGGACGTCAACATGGACGCCGACCTGCTCGACAGCGAAAAGGCGATGACCACGTTCCTCAACCTCATCGCCACCGAGCCCGAGGTCGCCCGGCTGCCGATCATGATCGACAGCTCGCGCTGGACGGTCCTCGAAGCCGGGCTGAAATGCGTGCAGGGCAAGGGAGTCGTCAACTCCATCAGCCTCAAGGAAGGCGAGGAGCAGTTCCTCCAGCAGGCCCGGCGCATCCGCGACTACGGCGCGGGCGTGGTCGTGATGGCCTTCGACGAGCAGGGCCAGGCCGACACCGCCGACCGGAAGGTCGAGATCTGCGCCCGCGCCTTCGATCTCCTGACCCAGCAGGCCGGTTTCGTCGCCGAGGACATCATCTTCGACCCGAACGTGCTCGCGGTCGCGACCGGCATCTCCGAGCACAACGGCTACGCCAAGGCGTTCATCGACGCGCTGCCCCGGATCAAGGAACGCTGTCCGGGCGTGCACATCAGCGGCGGTATCTCGAACCTGTCGTTCTCCTTCCGCGGCAACAACGTCGTGCGTGAGGCCATGCACTCGGCCTTCCTGCTGCACGCGGTGCGCGCGGGACTGGACATGGGCATCGTCAACGCCGGGCAGCTCGCGGTCTACGAGGACATCCCCAAGGATCTGCTGGAACTGGTCGAGGACGTGCTCTTCGACCGGCGCGAGGACGCCACCGACAGGCTGGTCACGTTCGCGGAAACGGTCAGTGGCAAGGGAACCCAGCGCACCGTCGACCTTTCCTGGCGCGAGAACACGGTCGAGGCGCGCCTCAGCCACGCGCTGGTGCACGGCATCGTCGACTACATCGAAGAGGACACCGAGGAAGCGCGGCAGAAGCTGCCGAGGCCGCTCGAGGTCATCGAAGGTCCTTTGATGGACGGCATGAAGATCGTCGGCGACCTGTTCGGGTCCGGCAAGATGTTCCTGCCACAGGTGGTCAAGAGCGCGCGCGTGATGAAGCGGTCGGTGGCGTACCTCGAACCGTTCATGGAGGCCGAGAAGGAGAAGGCCCGTCTCGAAGGCCGTGTCGAAACCCGCCAGGGCAACGGAAAGGTCGTCCTGGCGACGGTCAAGGGCGACGTGCACGACATCGGCAAGAACATCGTCGGCGTCGTCCTCGGCTGCAACAACTACGAGGTGATCGACCTCGGCGTGATGGTCCCGGCCTCGGTCATCCTGGACACCGCGGTCTCCGAGGGCGCCGACGCCGTCGGGCTTTCCGGCCTGATCACGCCGTCGCTCGACGAAATGGTCAACGTCGCCACCGAAATGGAGCGGCGCGGGCTGAAACTGCCGCTGCTGATCGGCGGCGCGACCACGTCACGCCAGCACACCGCCGTCCGCATCGCGCCCGCGTACGAGAACACGACGGTGCACGTCCTCGACGCCTCCCGCGTCGTCGGCGTCGTCGGTGACCTGCTCGACCCGGACCGCGCCGAGATCCTCGACAAGAAGAACCGCGAGGACCAGGAAGAACTGCGCGTCCAGCACGCGAACAAGCAGCGGACCCCGTTGCTGACGGTCGAACAGGCCAGGGCCAACCCGGAGAAGGTCTCCTTCGACGAGGTCCCGACGCCCGCGTTCACCGGCGTCCGGTACGTCTCGCCGTCGCTCACCGAACTGCGCGAGATGATCGACTGGACCTTCCTGTTCCTGGCCTGGGAGCTGAAGGGTAAGTACCCGGCGATCCTGGACAACCCGGTGGCGCGGGAGCTGTTCGACGACGCGAACACCCTGATGGACCAGATCATCGCCGAGGAGCGGTTCCAGGCGAAGGGCGCGTACGCGTTCTGGCCGGCGCACTCCGAGGGTGACGACATCGTCCTCGAGTCGGGGCTGAAGTTCCCGATGCTGCGCCAGCAGACCAAGAAACCGCTGGAGCGGCCGAACCGCTGCCTGTCCGACTACATCGCGCCGGCGGGCGCGGGCGATCACCTCGGCGGGTTCGCGGTCACCATCCTGGGTGCCGAGGACTTCGCCGCCGAGTTCGAGGCCAAGCAGGACGACTACCGCGCCATCATGGTGAAGGCCCTCGCGGACAGGCTCGCCGAGGCGTTCGCCGAGCACCTGCACCTCCAGGCGCGGCGGGACTGGTTCGAACCGGACGCCGATCCGAAGCTGGAGGATCTGCACGCCGAACGGTTCCGCGGCATCCGTCCCGCGCTCGGGTACCCGGCGAGCCCGGACCACAGTGAGAAGCAGGAGCTGTTCGACCTGCTCGACGCGGGCAGTTTCGGCATGGCGCTGACGGAGTCCTACGCGATGACACCGGCGGCGAGCGTCAGCGGGCTGATCTTCGCCCACCCCGATTCGCGGTACTTCACCGTCGGACGGCTGGGCAAGGACCAGGTCGAGGACTACGCCACCCGCCGCGGTGTCGAACTGTCCACTGTGGAGCAGTGGCTGCGCCCGAACCTCGCCTACGATCCCGAATGACACAATGATCGGGTGACTGCCGAGGGCTCGGACTTCCTGCAGCTGGACATCGGGGACGCACCACCGGGGCGCCGGTCGGACTGGCTGGCGTCGCGGTTGCGGCACGCCATCTCCGACGGCCGCCTGCCCGTCGGCAGCAGGCTGCCCGCGACCAGGGCGCTGGCCGCGGACCTGCGGGTCTCCCGCGGCGTGGTCACCGAGGCCTACCAGCGGCTGGTCGAGGACGGCCACGTCGCCGGACGCGGGCGCGCGGGCACCGTGGTCGTCGCGGCGCCCGCGAGGACGAAGGAACAAACGACGCCGGGACCCCCGGCGGCGGGCACGATCTTCCGGCCCGCCCCGGGGATCGGCGTCTTCGACTCACTGCGGTCGACCCCGGCGAGGATCGACCTGTCACCCGGCGTGCCGGATCTGACGGCCTTCCCGAGGACGGCCTGGCTCCGGGCCGAACGCACCGTGCTCAACGACCTTTCGGCGGCGGCCTTCGGCTACGGCGACCCGCGGGGCGCGCCCGCGTTGCGGCTGGCCATCGCGCACTGGATCGCCCGCACCCGCGGCATCACCGCCGACGCCGACGACGTCCTGATCGTCGCCGGTGTCGCGCAGGGTCTCGGCCTGCTGGCCCAGGTGCTGTGCGACAACGGGATCTCCGAGATCGCCGTCGAAGACCCGAGTTCGCTGGGCGCGCGGCAGCATCTGCACGACCGCAGGCTGGCGACGCCGCCGATCCGGGTCGACGAGGACGGGATCGACGTCGGCGAGCTCGTCCGCAGCGGCGCGCCCGCCGTGCTGCTCACGCCCGCACACCAGTTCCCGACCGGCGTCGTGCTCGGCGGGGAACGCCGTCGCGAGCTCATGCGCTGGGCCGCGGACGGCGGGCTGATCATCGAGGACGACTACGACGCCGAACACCGCTACGACCGTCCGCCGGTCCCCGCGCTGCGCTCGATGCTCGCCGAACAGGTCTGTTACGCGGGCAGCGTGTCGAAGTGGCTCGCGCCCGCGCTCCGGGTGGGCTGGATGCTGGTGCCGCCGCGCTACCGGGACGAGGTCGTCGCGGCCAAACGGTTCGCCGACCTGGGCAACGCCGTCCTCCCGCAGCTGGTGCTCGCGCATCTCATGGAGTCCGGTGAGATGGAGCGGCAACTGCGGTTCGTGCGCAAACGTCATCGGCGGCGGCGGGACGCGATGATCGAGGCGCTCCGGACGCATCTCCCGGACGCCGTCGTGCACGGCGCGGCCGCCGGGCTGCACCTGACGATCACCTTCGACGCCGGCTTCTCCGATCTCGACTTCGCCGCGTCCGCGCTGGAACAGGGCGTGAAGGTGCAGCCGCTGTCCTGGCACTGTCAGCGGCCGATGAACCCGGGTCTGGTCCTCGGCTACGGGGCGAGCCCGGCGAGCGACATCGCCGAGGGCATCGCCACCCTGGCCGAGATCAGGCGCTAGCCGGCGAGCACCGCGTTTCGTCCTCTGAATGCGGTGGTTCGACGTCGAACTACCGCATTCAGAGGACGAATTGCGCGAGGAAGGCCAGGAGTACCGCCGGGTCTTCGACGTGGGCGTTGTGCCCCAGTCCGGGGAGTTCGGCGGACGCCGGGCTGAGGGCGCGAAGCTGGTCGACGCGGCTCATCGGGTCGTGCTCTCCGGCGGCGAGGGCGACGGGGCAGCGCGCCGCGCCGAGCAGGCCGGACATGTCGGGCGCGCCGACGGCGAACGCGCGCGGGTCCAGGGCCAGCCGCCAGCCGCCTTCGGTTTCGACGATGCCGTCGGGGTCCGCTTCGGTCAGTCCGGTCAGGCCGGCGATCTTGAGGAACGCCCGTTCGGCGTCTTCCCTGGTCAGGAACACCCTGGGCGGTTTCGCCGCCATGTCGGCGGCCTTGGCCAGATCGGACTCGCTCCATTCGACCTTGACGCCGACCGCGAGCAGCCCGTCGACGTGGAGCCCGAACCACCCGCTGGCCAGGGCCAGCCCGACCACCCCGCCCAGGGAATGGCCGATCACCAGCAGCGGACCGCGTTCCGGGAGCGCGTCGGCGACCGCCCCGGCGAGGCTTCCGAAGGAGTAGTGCGCCAGGTGCGGCGACGCCCCGTGCCCGGGGAGGTCGGGTGCCAGCCAGCGGTAGCCGGGCTGCAGCATCAGGCCGTCCCACACCGCGCCCGTCGCGCCGAGGCCGTGCAGCAGGAGCACGGCGGGTCCGTCGGTTCCGGCGGTGCGCATCTTCAGTGGTTCCACCGGACGGATCTTTCCGCAGTCCCCCGTCCGCGGGCTAGTGTTCGGAGCCGTGATCACCGATCCGGACACCTACACCCGGGGCGTGCCGTACGAGCGTCTCGCGGCGCTGCGCCGGGAGTCGCCGGTCGTGCGGGTGGACGATTTCTGGGCCGTGCTGCGGCATTCGGACGTCAAGCACGTGCTGAAGAACCCGAAGACCTTCTCGTCGAGCCTGGGCGGGACGCAGATCCGGGACCCGGCGACCGAACAGGACCTCGGGTACGTCCGGCGGATGATGCTCAACATGGACCCGCCCGAGCACGCCCGGCTGCGGGGCCTGCTCACCAAGGCTTTCACGCCGCGTGCGGTCGGCAGGCTGACCGAACGGATCCACGGCTGGGCGCGGTCGCTGATCACCGGCGTCGAAGCGGACGGCCGGTGCGATTTCGCCGCCGTCGCCGCCGATCTCCCGCTGCTGACGCTGGCGGAGGTCTTCGGGATCCCCGAACAGGACCGGCGGCTGATGTACGACTGGAGCAATCGCGTGATCGGCTACCAGGACGCCGATTACGCGGTGAGCGCGACCGTCGAGACGGGCGAGGTCACCGATCTCGCGCGGGCGGCGCTGGCCGTGCGGCCGGTCCCGGGGCCGGACGGCGCGATGCCCGATCCGCGCACCCGCGCCGGGATGCCGGATCTCTACGCGTACGCCACCGCGCTCGGCGAGTACAAACGCCGGAATCCCGGCGACGACGTGATGAGCAACCTGATGAGTCACGTGGAAGACGGCGGGCGGGTGTCGATCGCCGAGTTCGAGAACCTGTTCTGGCTGTTTTCCGTGGCGGGCAACGAAACGCTGCGCAACGGGATCCCCGGCGGGATGCTGGCGCTGCTGTCGCATCCGGAGCAGTACCGGCGGCTGCTGGCCGACCGTTCCCTGCTTCCCGGTGCGGTGGAAGAGATGCTGCGCTGGTGGTGTCCGGTCATGCACTTCCGCCGCACGGCGACCGAAGACGTCGTTCTGTCCGATGTGGACATCCGGGCGGGCGACAAGGTCGTCGTCTGGTTCTCCGCCGCGAATCGTGACGAGTCCGTTTTCGAGGACCCGGACCGCTTCGACATCGGCCGCACTCCCAACGATCACCTGACCTTCGGGCACGGCCCGCATTTCTGTCTCGGCGCCCAGCTCGCCAGGGTGCAGCTGCGCGCGATCTTCGAAGCGGTCCTGGACCTGCTCGGCGAGGTCGAACTCGCCGGTGATCCGGTGCGGCTGCGGTCGAACTTCCAGAACGGGCTGAAGTCCCTGCCGATCCGCTGGTGATCGAAAGGGCCCTTCCCGCCCCCGAGCGCGGGAAGGGCCCTTTCACCCCCTTGTCACTGCGTCCGTGTCATTCGGCCGCGGCGAACTCCGGTTCGGCGACGGCGGTGCGGGCCTCGGCCCGGCGCAGGCCGACGACTCCGGACAGCGCCACCAGGACACTGATCACGGCGATGCCGGTGACGACGGTCAGCGCGGGCGCCAGGCCGTTCAGCAGCGCGGCCGGGCCGGTGGCGCCACCCGAGTTGCCGGTCAGGACCGCGGTCACCACGGCGAGGCCGATCGCGCCGCCGACCTGGATCGACGTGTTCAGCAGACCGCCGGCGAGACCCTGCTCGTCGTCGGAGATCCCGTTGGTCGCCTGGATGTTGAGCGAGGAGAACGCCAGCATGAAGCCGATGCCCAGCAGGATCATGCTCGGCAGCACCGAACCGGCGTAGCTGGAACTCTCGTCGATCCGCAGGAACAGCGCGTACCCGATGACATGGGCGACGACACCGGCGAGGATCGTGCGCGGCGTGCCCACCCGGTCGATCAGCGGCTCGATCCTGGGCGAGCCGAAGGCCACGATCAGTGCGGCGGGCAGGAAACCGAGCGCGGTCTGCAGCGCGGACCAGCCCAGCACGGTCTGCAGGTACAGCATGACCACGAACTGGAACCCGATGTAGGCGCCGAAGAACGTCGCACCACCGAGGTTGGCGCGGGCGAGCGGGCCGGAGCGCAGGATGCCGAGCCGGAGCAGCGGGTGCTTGCTGCGCTTCTCGATGAACACGAAGGTGCCGAGCAGGGCGAGCGCGAGGACGAACGTGATCAGTGTCCGCGGCGCGGCCCAGCCGATCTCCGGCGCCTCGACCACGGCGAAGACCAGCAGGAGCGAACCGGCGGCACCGGTGATCGCGCCCGGGAAGTCGTAGCCGCCACCTTCCTGCGGGCGGTAGGACGGGATCAGCTTGATCGCGGCGGCCAGCGCGGCGAGCGCGATCGGCACCGGCAGCAGGAACGTCCAGCGCCAGCCCACCTCGGTGAGCAGGCCGGAGAACACGAGGCCCGCGGAGTACCCGCTGGCACCGAAGACGGCGAAGATGCTGATCGCCCGGTTGCGGGCGGGGCCTTCGTGGAAGGTCGTGGTGATGATGGACAACGCGGCCGGCGCGGTGAACGCGGCGGCGAGCCCCTTGATGAACCGGGTGGCGATCAGCAGCGCACCGTCGTCGACGAGGCCGCCGAGCAGGGAAGCGAGTGCGAAGACCGCGACGGCGACGAGGAAGACCCGGCGCCTGCCGAGCAGGTCGGCGGTGCGCCCGCCGAGGAGCAGGAGGCCGCCGTAGCCGAGCACATAGGCGCTGATGACCCATTGCAGGGCACCGGTGGAGAGGCCGAGTTCGGCCTGGATGGACGGGAGGGCGACGGCGACCATCGACACGTCGAGCGCGTCGAGGCCCACGACGACGGACACGGTGAGCAGGACACCCCAGAGGCGCGCGTCCCACCTGGTCGAGCTGGTGGACAGCTGCACGGAAGAACTCATGATCCGTACAGTACATGCACACGCATCTAATGCAAGTGCATTAAATGACTTTGCATAAAATTCACGTGCATGCTATCTTGGGCCCCGTGAGCGACGTCGCCGAAGAAGACCTGCTGCGGGAATGGCGTGACCTGTCCGCCCGGCACGCGGCGGTCTTCGGCCGCCTCGAGTGCCGGCTCCAGGAGCGCCACGGACTCGGTGTCACCGAGTTCGAAGCCCTCGAACGCCTGGTCAACTGCGTTGTCGGCAAATGCCGGGCGGCCGATCTCACCGAGGTCGTCCACCTCAGCCAGAGCGCCACCTCACGGCTCGTCGCCCGCCTGGAGCGCGAAGGACTCGTCGAGCGCGCGCTCTGCGAGTCGGACCGGCGCGGGATCTTCGTCGTCGTGACCGACGAGGGCCGCCGACGCTACGAAGAGGCGAAGCCGACGCACCGGGCGACCCTCGAAGAGACCCTGACCGTCAAGGCCTGATCCCGGACGGCCCACCGAAGTACATGAAGGCCCCCTTCTTTGCGTCTAGCGCAAGGAAGGGGGCCTTCATGTACTTCCGGCTCAAGCCCGGCCGAGTGCCTCCCGCACCGCCGGGACGACTTCGTGCCCCCAGCGGCCGAGCGCGCTATCGGTGGAGGTGCCGTCCTCGACCGGGAAGTAGATGAACCCCGCCGCGCCGTGCTCGCGCACCGCCGTCACCAGTTCCTCGACCCACTGCGCGACCGAGCCGCCTGCCCACCGGCCGTCGTCGTCACGCGGTGAGGACAGCGGGTTTTCCGTTATGCGGCCAGGGAAGTTGTAGATGGTGGCGATCTCGCCGGGATCCCGGCCCGCCTCGGCAGCCGCCTGGTCGATCACCGGACGGGACTCGGCGAAGCGTGGGCTGAGCCAGTCGGCGGCGTGTCCCGGGATCCAGCCGTCGGCCAGTTTTCCGGTCACCGCGAGGGATTTGGGCCCGACCGCGCCCGTCCAGACCGGCGGCGCGGCGGCGGCCGCCGGCGCCAACCGGTCGACGGAGTAGAACTCCCCTTCGAAGGTCACCGGCGCCCCGCCGCCGGAAAGCGCCTTGACCAGGGTGATCGCCTCGCCCATCGCCCGGACCGCCTCGGCGGGCGTGCGGTGCTCGACGCCGAGCTTGGTGATCTCCCGCCAGAGCCCGCCCGCACCGATCCCGAGCACGACACGGCCACCCGAGAGCGCCGAGAGTGACGTGATCGTCCTCGCCAGCATCGGCGCGGGACGGCTCGGCAGGTTGGTGACGTTGACCGCGGCCGTGACTTTCGACGTCCTGCCGAGGATCACGCCCAGTGCCGCGTAGGCGTCCAGCCGGTCGGCGAAGTACGGGTGGTCGGACAGGCTGACCAGGTCGAGCCCCGCGCGGTCGGCCTGTTCGGCGTGCCGCAGGAGCTCGTCCACCTCGCCGACGCCGGTCTCGAGCCCGAATCCGAACAGTGCCATCGCCACTCCCTTAAGTTCGTAGTACGAACTATTGATATCACGAACGATCTTCGCTGGCCAAGTAAAGAATCTTTGACACGAAGTCCGGAATTCTTTACCTTGGACCTCGTGGCACTGGAAGAGAAACGCGCGTGGATCATGGCCGTGGTCACGGTCTTCGCCTACGCGGTGTACCTGATCGTCGTCCTCGGCCGGGCAGGCTCCGGCCCGCTCGTCGATGTCCCTTACGTGGCGACGTTGCTGTGGACGGTCGGCGCGGCCATCGCGGCCTCGATCGTGCTGCACATCGCGGCGTCGATCGCCTCGCCTCACGACGCGGGCCGGAAAGACCAGCGGGACCGGGAGATCGGCCGGTTCGGCGAGCACATCGGGCAGTCGTTCGTGGTGATCGGCGGCGTCGCGGCGCTCGTCATGGCGATGGCCGAGCTCGATCACTTCTGGATCGCCAACACCGTGTACCTCGCTTTCGTCCTGTCGTCCCTCCTCGGCTCGATCGCGAAGATCGCCGCGTACCGCTGGGGATTCCAGGCATGGTGAAACCGACCAAGGTCACGAACTCCATCCGCGCCCTGCGGTTCGCCCGGGGCGAGATGACCCAGGCGGAACTCGCGGACCGGGTCGGCGTCACGCGCCAGACGGTCATCGCGATCGAGCAGGGCCGCTACTCACCGTCCCTGGAGGTGGCCTTCCAGATCGCCAGGGTGTTCGGCGTCGGGCTCGACGACGTCTTCCACTATCCGGACTAGGAAACGAGGCCGCCATGAAGGCGATCGTCCAGAACGAGTACGGCACCACCGACGTCCTGACCCTGACCGAGCTGCCCGAACCCGAAGCAGGACCGGACGGCGTGGTCGTGAGGATCCGGGCTGCGGGCGTCGATCCCGGCGTCTGGCACCTCATGGAAGGCACGCCGTACCTGGTGCGGTTGATGGGCTTCGGGGTACGGAGACCGAAGGCCCGCGTCCGCGGCCTGGACTTCGCCGGTGTCGTGCACGCGGTCGGCGAAAACGTCACGCGGTTCAGCGTCGGCGACGAGGTTTTCGGTACCTGTCAGGGTTCCTTCGCCGAGTACGCACTGACCACAGTGGACAAACTCGCGCGGAAACCTGGGAAGCTCGGCTTCGAGGAAGCGGCGGCCGTCCCCATCTCCGCGTTCACCGCGCTCCAGGCGCTTCGCGACCGCGGACGGGTCGCGCCCCGGCAGAAGGTCCTGATCATCGGCGCGGGCGGTGGCGTGGGCACGTTCGCGGTGCAGATAGCCAAGGCCTTCGGCGCCACCGTGGACGGCGTATGCGGTCCCGGCAAGGTGGACCTCGTCCGGTCGCTCGGCGCGGACACCGTCTTCGACTACACGCGCGAAGAGTTCAGCGGCGGCTACGACCTCATCCTCGACACCGCGGGCAGCCGATCGCTGACCTCGCTGCGGAAATCCCTTACCCCGCGGGGAACTCTCGTGATCGTCGGCGGCGAAGGCGGCGGAAAGTGGCTCGGCCCGGTCGCCCGCAACCTGCGGGCGCTGCTCCTCGGGCCGTTCGTGAAGCAGAAGCTCCGCGGCCTGTTCTCCACGGAGAACCAGGACGATCTCCAGACGCTGCGCGCGCTCGTCGAGGCGGGGAAGGTGCGGCCGGTGATCGGCCGTACGTTCTCACTGGCCGAAGTTCCCGAGGCCATCCGCTTCGTGCGCGAAGGGCACGCGCGCGGCAAGGTCGTCATCACCGTCTGATGTTCGTCCTCGCGTTGGCCTCCGGCCATCTCGGCGGTGTTCGGTGTCGGAGAGCGATCCGCCGAACCGAGGAGACCACCGATGTCCGTCAACCGCCGGGACATGTTACGAGGCGCCGCCACCGCCGGTGCGCTGGGGCTGGCCTGGCCGTTGAGCTCGCGGATGACGGTCGCGCAGGCGGAGGAGGCCGCGGCGGCGCTGGGCGCGACCTGGGACGAGGCGCCGTTCACGCTCGGCGTCGCGTCCGGCGACCCGGTGCCGTACGGCGTCGCCCTCTGGACCAGGCTCGCGCCGAAGCCGATGGAGTTCGAGCAGCCGCTGGACGACACGGTCGAGGTCGCCTGGGAGGTCGCCACCGACCGCGGGTTCCGCCGCCGGGTGGCCCGCGGGACGACGGCGGCCACCGCCGGGCTCGGGCACAGCGTCCATGTCCCGGTGTCCGGGCTGGAGCCGGGCTCACAGTACTACTACCGCTTCCAGGCGCTTGGCAAGGTCAGCCGGATCGGGCGCACCCGCACGGCACCGGTCGGGCCGGTCCGGCGGGTGCGGTTCGCCTCGGCGAACTGCCAGGCGTTCCACGACGGGTTCTACGCGGCGCACGCCGGGATCGCGCGCGAGGACCTCGATTTCGTCGTCCACCTCGGCGACTACGTCTACGAACACGGTCAGGTGGGCGGGAATCCGCTGCGCGACCACGAAGGTCCCGAGGTGCTGACGCTGCCGGCGTACCGGCGGCGGCACGCGCTCTACAAGTCCGACCCCTCGCTCCGGGACGCCCACGCGGCCCACCCCTGGTTCATCACCTGGGACGATCACGAGGTCGTCAACGACTACAGCGGGACCACCCCTTCACTGCAGGCCCGGCGTTCGGCCGCGTATCAAGCCTGGTTCGAGCACATGCCGGTGCGGCCCGACCACCCCTCGACGCCGAGGATCCACCGGCAGCGCCGCTGGGGCGACTTGCTGGAGGTGTCCATTTTGGATCTTCGGCAGTACCGGTCGGCGCAGAACCTGCCCGACGGGACGATCCTCGGCGCGGACCAGAAGGGGTGGCTCAAGGATCAGGTGACCGGCGCGGGCGAGGCGTGGCACTGCTGGGTGAACTCGATCATGTTGAGCCAGCTCGCGAAGCCGGGTGGCGGCGGCTACATGTTCACGGACCAGTGGGACGGCTTCCTCGCCGAGCGCAAGGAGGTGCTGACCCACGTGGCCCAGAGCGGCCTCGAAGACCTCGTGGTGATCACCGGCGACTGGCACTCCGCGTTCGTCGACGACATCCGCCCCGACTTCGCGGATCCGTCCACCCCGGTGATCGGCACGGAGTTCACCGCGCATTCGGTCACCTCCGGCGCCTACTCCCCCGAATGGAACGCCACCAACGGGCCGAAGATGGGCGCGGCGAACCCGCACCTCAAGTACTTCGAAGGCGACCGGTACGGCTACGACGTCTACGAGGTCACTCCCCGGCGCTGGAGCACCCACATGCGGGTGATCGGCGACCGGCGAGACCCGCGTTCGCCGGTGAGCACCCTGACGACCTTCCACGTCGACCGCGGGAAGCCGGGATCCTACGAGGACCGGGCCACGATCACGTCTCCCGCGCAGTACCGGCGACGCTAGGCCGAAAGGGGAGCCAGGAGACTCAGAAGAGGGTCGGGGGACGCTCTTTCGGAGCAGCGTGGCTCACCGCACGCGTTCTCCTTTCACCTGCCCGATGAATTCACGACAATTCTTCCGTGCGGCTAATCTGAGCTTTCCATTGGGAACTAACCGCGGGAGAAAGCAATGAAGAAGAAAATCGCCGCTTTAGTCATGGCCGCCTTTTCGGCGGCCGGATTCCTGGCGGCCACACCGGCCTCCGCGGCGACCGAAGGCCAGTTCCCGCCCTACGGATGCGACAGCAACCGTTACGGAATCGTCTTCGGTGAGGCGATTTCCCTGACCTGCTTCTCTCTGCCGAGACACTCGGAAACCTATCGGGTGGTCGCCCATTGCGCTTCGGGATCATCCTTGTGGTTCACCGTCGGGCATTGGGTTCCGGTCGGCTTCGGCACGTCGACCGCCGAATGTCGCGGCGGGCTGCTCGCGAACGCCTACGTCGCGGGATATCACGTAGACGACTTCTAATATCCGAATGAAACGATGTTGATCTTCCCGGGGCGTTTCAGCGTCCGCTCCCGCCGGGTCCCCACCGGTCCACTTCCGCGGTGAGCCACCGATGCAGGGAAAAGGCCAGTTCGACGGGCGCGTCGAACTGGATCAGATGCCCGGCGTCCGGAATGACGTCGAGAAGGGCGCCGGGAATCGCGTTCGCGAGCTGTTCCGCCCTGTCCACCGGGATCCAGGTGTCGTCGGCACCCCAGATCACCTTCACCGGCAACGTGAGTTCCGGATAGCGGTCCTGGATCTCGTCGGTGTACCGGACGTCCGCTTCGGCGATCTGCCGGTAGAAGGCGCGTTGCCCCTCCGCGTCCAGCCAGGGGCCGGTCAGCGTGTCCAGTTGCGCGCCGGTGAGACCACGATGGGAGGCAGTCCCGATGTAGGCCTCCAGGGCACCTCTGTGCACTGTCGGAGGCTGCGCCTGGAAGACCTCGGCGTTCTCCGCGACGAGCCGGAAGAATTCCGACCCCCACGGCCGCAACGCGACGACGTCCACCAACGCGAGCGAGGCGTACTCGGCGCCGTGCAGCAGCTTCGCGCGCAGGGAAACGGCCCCGCCGTAGTCGTGGGCGATCACATGCGGAGCCGTCAGCCCCCAATGCCCGAGGAGGTCCGCGAAGAGTTCGGCCTGCGTCCCGAGATCGACGGCGTGGCCGGGCTCCTTCGACGAGCGGCCGTAGCCCGGCATGTCCCAGACGTGGACGGCGAACTCCTCGCTGAGCGCTCGCGCGAAAGGCGCCCACAGCTGCGCCGACCACGGTGTCCCGTGGCACAGCACCACCGGGGCGCCTTCGCCGAGGCGTTCCCACGCCACCGAACGGCCTCGCCACTCGTACGTCCGCGACAATTCCAGGTCACCGAAAGCCATGATCACGATCGTAGTGGCGCCCGCCCGGTCAGTCGGGCAGTTGCAGTTCCGTATGCCGCTTGGACAACATCTCCGCCAGTTCCCGGAGTTTGATGTTCATGTTCTGCGACGTGTGCCGCAGCACCTCGAACGCCTCCGCCGCGTCGATCCCGCGCCTCGCCATCAGGATGCCCTTGGCCTGCCCGATCGCGTCCCTGCTGTCCAGCGCCTGCTGGAGCTGTTCCTCCTGGAGCTGACCGCGCGTGACCGCGTGCGTGGTCGCCAACGCCAGCGACGCGTGCGTCGCCAGCAACAGCAACACGTCCCGGTCGGGCCTGGCGATGCCGAACGGACGCCGTGAGTAGACGTTCAGCGCGCCGGAGAGATCCGAACTCGACGCTTCCGGCAGCAAAGCCGTCGAAACCAGCGAGTGGAAACCGAGCGCCGCGGCGGCCGGTCCGAAGCGCGGCCAGCGGGCGTCTTCGGCCAGGTTGTCGCTGAAGGCCGCCGCCGGCCCCGAAACCCGCGCCGCTTCGACACAGGCGCCCTCGCCGTACTGGTACTGCAACTGATCCAGTTCCCCGGCGATCTCGTCGGTCCGCACGGGCGTGTGGAACCCGCCGTCCGGATCGAGGAGGGTGACACTCACCAGATCCGCGCCGGGTACCAGGTCCCGCGTCGCGAAGACCACTCGTTCGAGTACCGCGGCGACCGAGCCGGAATCCAGCAACGCCCTGGTCAGGGCGACGAACTGGTTGACAAGTGGCCCGGCGATGAGCCGGGCGCCGTTTTCGGAGATCACCGGCAGGTCGCCGTCGCCGACACCCTCGACGAATCGGTTCTTGTCCTGCTGCCAGTCGATTTCATCGGCCAAAGCCCGCCTCTCCCACTTCTGTACATCGGCGTGATGCACCACGGGAGTCACCGGCGGGAACCGGCGCCGAGCGCGCACCATCAACCGCCGCAACCAACCCGGTTACCGGCGGATCGGCGCTAACTTCTCAACGCTCAGAACCGCTTTCGGAAGCCGACCTTAGCCGAGTGCGATCACCCCGCCTACCGCGACCCACGTTCGGCCCGTCCCGGATCGCCTCTTCCGGTCACGCCGTCGATGAACCGTTCCGCCACCTGGCGTAACTTGACGTTCTCCCGCTGGGACTGGACCACCAGCAACGAGAAGGCCTCGTCCTCGTCGACCCGGCGCACGGCCATGAGCACCCCTTTGGCCTGGTCGATGACGGCCCGGGAGGTCAGCGCGGTCCGCAGTTGCCCGATCGTCGTCCTGGCGTCGAGGTAACGCGCGTAGATCCGCAAGATCGCCTCGACCGCGGTCGTGTAGATCTCCAGCAGCCGCGCGTCGAGTTCGGCGTAGCCGTCGTCCTGGATCCCGTAGCAGTTCACCGCGCCCGCGAGATGCTCACTCACCGACAGCGGCGCGGCCAGGAAGCTGGCGAAACCGGCCCGCCTGGCGGCGAAAACGAACTCCGGCCAGCGTTCGGCCGATTCGCCGACGGCGACGCGCACGAGTTCCCCGCTATTGCCCGCTTCCAGGCAAGGACCGTTCCCCAGCCGGTACTGGTCGTGATCGAGTTCGATGGCGCGTTGGTCGGTCGACACGGCGGTGTGCGGGTGACCGTCACGGAGCAGGGTGATGGACACCTCGTCCACGCCCGGCACGGCGCGGGCCACCTGACTGCAGACCTGCCGCAGAAGCAGCTCGAGATCGTCCTCGCCGTCGAAAATGTCGTTCAGCGCGTGGAGAGCGCTGTTCACCTCGTCGTGCGGCAGCACACCGGCCACCGGCTCCTCTCGGTTCATGGCGCGCCTCCTGTCCTCTCCCGGACGAGGTACCCACTCGGGTGCTTCCTCATGTTTCACATCGGGCGCCGGTTGGTATCCGGGTCTCACGTTGCCGAGAACCCGGGGGTGATCACCGTGGCCTCGCTCCAGGCAGAGGAGCAACGCCGGATCGTCGCGGCCTGCTTCGCGCAGACCGGGCTCACCCTGGAACAGCTGTGGCTGAGGTATTTCGCGCTGGGCGGAGACGTCAGCGAGCTCGAATTGGAGGCGTTCCTGCAGGGTCTGGTCCCGCTGCCCAGGATCCAACGGGACATGGTGGCCCACGCGGTCAACGAGCGCCTCGAAGAGGTCTCCGGCGTACGCCAAGCGCCGTACAGCCGCGAGACCGGCGAGAACACCCGCCCTCACGGTCCCTTGGCCGCGCTGGTGGACCTCCTCGGCAGCGCCCACCGGGCCCCACCCGAGCGCCTGCCCGGGATCATCGCCGGGGCGGGCCGCGCACTGGACCTGGAGATCGCCGTCTACCTGGTCGACCAGGAGCAGCGGCAGCTCATCCCGCTTCCCGGCGGGTCGGCACCCGATCGGGTGCCGCTGGCCATCGAGGCCACCACCGCCGGCCGGGCGTTTCGGCACGCCGACACCATGATCGCCGAGGAGCCGGGAGCACCGCGGTTGTGGACCGTCCTGCTGGACGGCGACGAACGCCTGGGCGTGCTCGAAGTCGAAGCCGACGCGGACATCGACCTGAACGACCCCGCCGTGCGAACCCAGTGCCGATGGCTGGCTTCGCTGTCCGGCCACCTCCTCGCCGGCGCGAGGAGGTACGGCGAGGGCTTCGACGCGCTGCTGCGGCATCAACGGCTCGGCCCGACCGCGGAGCTGCTCCGGCGGAATCTGCCCCCGTCGACCGCTTCGACGCACGACATCGCGGTGGCGGGCGGAATCGAACCCGTCTACGACGTTCGCGGCGTCACTTTCGACTACGCCCTGTCAGAGAAGACGGCGTGGCTGGCGATCTTCGACGCCGGACGTGAAGCCGCCCGCGCGGGACTCGCGGTCTCCGCGGCACTCGCGGCCAGTCGATCCGCTCGCGGCGAAGGTCTCGGGCTCCGCGGACAGGAGACCGCTGTCAGCGAAGAACTGTCGGCGCGGTTCGGCCACGGCACCCTGGTACGCGGCACGCTGGCCGAGCTGAACCTGGCCGCCGGCACGCTGCGTTACCTCGACGCGGGCGGGGAACCGCCGCTCATCCTCGGCGCCGACCACGAACAGACCACAGTGGACAGTGCGCAGCACCCGCCGTTCGGTACCGGGCTGCCACGCCGGATCGTGACCACCCGGCTGAGGCCCGGGGATCTCCTGGCCCTGTACACCGAAGGCCTCTCGGCCGTGTGTTCCGCCGATGGCGAACGGTTCCCGCTCGCCGGATGCCTGGAAGCCCACGCCGGGCATGTGCCACCCGAAACCGTCCGGCGCGTGCTTCAGGCGGCGAAAACCCACTGCCGCAACGGTTTCACCGGCGACGCCGGTCTGCTGATCGCTCGCTGGCCGAGCCTCCCGTGAGTCGGTTCAGCCGCTGAATTCGACGTCTTCGGTCTTGACCGTCCCTCCCTTCCGGCCCGGCGCCGCCTGGTAACGCCAGTACAGGTTCGTGTGCGCGATGACCTGCTCCGGCGTCGGCGCTCCCCATTCCGTCTTGTCCACCGTCGTGTGCGCGTCGCCGACCAGCGTCGCGTCGTACCCGCGGACCAGGGCGCCGTGCAACGTCGAGCGGATGCAGGCGTCGGTCTCCGCCCCGACGACCACGAGACGCCCGACGCCGCGTTCGGCCAGCACCTTCTCCAGATCGGTGTCCTCGAAGGAGTCTCCGTAGGACTTGTCGACGCGGGGCTCGGCGTCCCCGGGAACCAGTTCGGCGACGATGCGCCATTCCTCGCTCCCGTGCACGAGCCCCTCGTCGGAATGCTGCACCCAGACGACCGGGACCTCTTCCTTTCGCGCCTTGCCGACGAGAACGCCGATGTTCGCGACCACGGCGTCGCGTTCGTGGCCCTCGTCGACGACGGCGTTCTGGACGTCGACGACCAGGAGCGCGGTGTTCGGCCGGTTGTCGAGAGTGGTCATGACGGGTATCCCTCCAGGTCAGGCTGCTGGGGCAGACCTTAACCCGGACCACCGACAAAATCGCCGATCAAGCTCCGGGAACGGCCGAGGCCTTGGCGTTGCGCTGGACGTCGGACCACGCCCCGTCGCGGCACAAGCCGCAGGAAGGGCCGAAGAACTCCGCCCGGGCCCGCTCATCCCCGGAAAGCCAGAACCGGAACCAGGCGGTGATCGCGCCGCGGAACCCGCCACCGTCACCGACGGGCGTGAAGTGGGTCGCCCCGGCGAGTTCGCCGTAGATCGCGGGCACCTGGTCCGCGAGGCGGTAGCGCGGGACGACCAGCAGCGCGGGAACGACGATGGTGTCGAACTGGCCCCCGAGGAAGAACGCGGGCCCCTTCAGTGCCGTGCTGGACCCCTGCGGCCCCGGCTCGATCGGGATCGTGGCGGTGACGCGGGGATCCGCACCGGCGGCGATCGCCCCGCCACCGCCCTGGGAGTGGCCGGTGGCACCGATGTGCGCGGTGTCGATCTTCCCCTGGTAGCGGCTGCCGGGGCGGGAGTTCTCGGCGATCAACGTCGTCGCCCCGGCCAGCATCTCCTTGCCGGAGCCCGCGTTCGGAGTGTCCGCGGCCGCGACCACGAAACCGTGGGAGGCCAGATGGCGCAACAGGCCGTCGTAGATCTTCGGGTTCGCGCCGGTTCCGTTGCCCCACAGGATCACCGGGTGCTTCTCCAGCCGTGTCGGCCGGTACACGGTGTGCGTGCTGTCGAGGGTTTCGACGGTCACCGCGAAGGGGCCCGGTTCGCTCCACCGGTCCGCGATCCCGGTCGCGGCCGTCGCCGCGGGCGTGATGCCCACGGCCGCGAGCGCGACCATCCCGGCGATCAGTGTCCGTGCGCGCAGTCTCCCCATGTTCGTCACCGTCCCGTTCCGCCCGGGCCCCGTTGCCCGCGACGTTCCCTTCCCAGGGTGTCGGTCCGGTCACCGTGGGTCCATGGGACCGATCACAAGATCAGGCGGGCGAGTCTTGTAACCGGTCCCAAACCGGGTCAGCCGACGAGCTGCCAGAGGTAGCTCGGGCTCTTCACCGGCGCGACGGCCTTCTTCTTCCAGAGGTACTTCACCTTGCAGGGCGGGACTATCCGGTACTTCTGCACGGTGAACGAGCGGCCCTCCTTGTACTGCTGCAACCGCAACGTCTTCCCGGCGGGCACCGTCGCGGCGTATGACCAGGAATCGGACTTCGAATAGCTCGCGCCCACGCTCACCGCCAGCGAGACACTCGCCTTGGCGAAGATGACGCCCGCCTCGGCGCTGGTCGTACCGGTGATGGAGGCGTTGACCGAGGACGTCGTGGTCTTGTTGTAGGTGATCGTGCCCGGCCCTTTCAGGTAGTCGCTGCGCAGGTTCGTCTTCATCCAGGCCTTGGCGCCGTTGGAGATCGTGTAGTCGGGCGGATCGTTGACCTCGGGACAGGGCTGGATCGCGAGCGACTGGGCGCCCGCGCCGAGTGCCGCCGGCGCCACGCACAGCGCGCAACCGAGCAGGACAGAAGCGGCCACCGACCGGACACGCATCGCGAACCTCCCGTTGTCGATCATGAACGCACGGTAATACGACCATGGACGACGAGACGGAAAACCAACCTGTTCGAGTTACGCCCGACTGTCCACTGTGGTCACCCGAAAGCCGACAACCCGTCCAGCAACCTGTCGACGTCCTCCGCGCTGGTGTACGGTGCGAGCCCGACCCGGAGCGCCGGATCCTCCAGCTTCAAGGCCGCGAAGACTTCGCGGGCGTAGAAAGACCCCGCCGGGGCGACGATCTTCCGTTCGGCGAGATGCCGTTGCGCCTCGCGCTCGCGTCCGCCGAGGCCCATCAGGAGGGTCGGGGTCCGGTCAGCCGCCTTGCAGTGGACGGTGATCGCGTCCCCCAGCCCCTTTTCCAGCTTGGCGCGCAGCGTGATTTCGTGATCGTGCAAGGAATCCAGCGAGTTCGCCAGCCGTTCCCGCCGCGCTCCGCCCGTTCCCGGGTCGATGGCGGCGAGGAAGTCCACCGCGGCCGTCGCGCCCGCGAGGATTTCGTAGGGCAGGGTGCCGAATTCGAAGCGTTCGGGCACGGTGTCCGGCGACGGCATGAGCTTGTCGGGCTCGACGGTTTCGAGCAGGGACGGCGACGCGCCGAGCACCCCGCAGTGCGGGCCGAGGAACTTGTACGGCGAGCAGACGAAGAAATCCGCTCCCAGCGCGGGAACGTCCACCAGTTCGTGGGCGGCGTAGTGCACGCCGTCCACGAACACCAACGCCCCGGCGTCGTGCGCGAGATCGGCGATCCGGCGGATCGGCGGTTTGGTGCCGAGGACGTTCGACGCCGCCGTGACCGCGACCAGTCTGGTCCGCTCGGTGAGGACGAGGGAGCCGAGGTCGAGTTCGGTGGTCTCGGGGTCGATGTCCAGCCAGCGGACGGTCATCCCGGCTCGTTCGGCGGCCTGGACCCAGGGCCGGACATTGGCGTCGTGATCGAGACGGCTGACGACGATCTCGTCGCCCTCGCGCCAGTTCTTGGCCAGGTGCCGGGAAAAGTCGTACGTCAGCTGCGTGGCGCTGCGGCCGTGGACGACGCCCTCGGCAGGCAAGTTGAAGAAGTCGGCGTACGCGGCGCGGAAGCCGGTGATGGCGTTCTCCGCGTTGAGCTCGGACGGGCTGACCGTGCCCCGGTTCGACAGTGGAGCGGTCAGTGTCCCGATGATGGCGTCGGCGACGGGCCGGGGTGTCTGGGTACCCGCGGGTCCGTCGAAGAAGGCGGTTCCGTCGGCGAGGGCAGGGAAATGGAGCCGGAGGGCGGCGACGTCGATGGCCATGACCTCGACTCTGACACCCGAGGAGGGGTTGGGTAAACGCTTCGTGGCCGGAAGTTTCCCCGGCCACGAAGCGCTCGGACTCAGTACAGCGTCAGCCGGTACGCGCCGGACTGCGCGGTGCCCGCGAACAGGTACCGGCCATCGGCACTGATCGCCAGCGAGAGCACCCTGGCGTCGGGGAGCGCGCCGGGCATCGGCGACCAGGTGCGGCCGAAGTCCGTGCTGCGCAGCACGCCTCCCCCCGTCGAGCTGCTGGCGAACCGCACCCGGAAGTCGAACGGATGCGGCAGGATCCGGCTGATCTCGCGGGAGTCGCCGCCGTCGAGGACCCGCCGGAACGTCCGGCCGTTGTCCTCACTGAGCAGGATGCCCGCGCCACCGGCGAGGACGCGTCCGCCACCCCATCGGCTGACCGAGATCGAACTGACCGGTTCGTCGGAGACGTGGGTCCAGGTCCTGCCGCCGTCGTCCGACCGGGACAGGCCGCCGGAGTCCCCGCCCCAGACCCGGTTCGCGTTCCACGGGTCGCCGGCGAAGGCGATGAACCCGATGTCCGTGGTGAGCTTTTCCCAGGTCTTCCCGGCATTGTCGCTGCGGTAGAGCACGTAGCCGCTGGGCGCGAAGGCCGAGACGAGGAGCCTGTCCGGGTCCGCCGGGTGCGCGAAGATCGTCCTGGGGAGGCCTTCCTTCGCCTTCGCCGCGAACTGCCAGCTGCGGCCGCCGTCACCGCTGCGGAGCACGTCGAGCGCGAATCCGTTCCGGGTGACCTGCCAGACGACGTCCGGCCGGCCCGGCGAGACGGACAGGCGCGCGTCCTCGTGCAGCCGGTCGGTGGGGTGCGACTGCCAGGCCCGGTCCGCCGCGGCGATCTTGCCGCGCGGGAGCGGGGTGTTGTAGATCTCCTGCACACCGGCCGCGACGACACTCTCCCGCAGGATGTTCCCGCTGGTCACGAGGTCGCGAATGGATTCGCCGGGGACGCCGATCTGCCGGTAGCCGCTCTTGCCGCCGTCCTCGTACACCCCGCGGTACAGCGCGGAGATCAGCGTGGTGGCGGGTTTGCCCGGTGCCGCGGGGAGCTCGATCATGTCGCTGACGCCTTCGCCCGCGGCGGGCACCGGTTTGCGGGTCCAGGTGCGGCCGAAGTCCGTGCTGACGTCTATGTCGTTATACGTCGAGACGTACAGACGCCCGCCGACGAAGCGCGGCTCACGCAGGGTCTGCCCTCCCGGTTCGCGTCGCAGCACCGTCCAGGTCTTGCCGCCGTCGGTGGAACCGTGCAGCTCGGGGCCGACCGTGACCACGAACCGCTTGCCGTCCGAAGCGACCTGGTTGACCTCGCCGTTGGTCCGGTAGACGAGTTCGGCCTTCGGCTCCTTGGTGCTGACCCCGCGGACCACCCACAATGCGTACTCCGGGTAGACCGTCGTGAAGTAGGCGTCGTCGCCGACCATGGTGAGCTTGAGCGCGCCGACCGGCGCGGCGATTCCCTCGCGCGGCCAGGTCCTCGGGACGTCGTTCCAGTTCACGCCGCCGTCGGTGCTGACGCTCAGCGAGTCGAGGTTCTGCACCACGACAACCCGGCCGGTGGGGTCCGTGGCCATGCCGAACGCGCCGTCGGGGTACCACTCGCGCAGCGTTTCCCAGGTCTGCCCACGGTCTGTGGTGCGCAGCAGCAGGCCCTGCCACTCGCCGATCTGGTACCCCGGCTTGTTGCCCACCGCGAGCATGCGGTCGGGATTCACCGGATCGGCGAAGAATCCCTGGATGGAGGTGTCCACCGGCAGACCCCGGCGCGCACTCCAGGAGGCGCCGCGATCGCTGGAGAGCCACAACGCGGGCGGGCCGGGCTGCATCATCGCGAGCCCGGCGGGCGACACGGCCAGCAACCCGCCGATGCTGTTCGGGCCGACCGGCTCCCAGCCGCCGCGCGGCAGCCCGGTCGCGTTGACGTCCGCGGGCGGCTGCTGGGGTTCGGCGGTGGCCACCGACGTCGCCCCGGTGGTCCCGAGAACCGTCAGCAGCCCGAGAACGAACATGCGTTTGGTGATCGATCTCAGTTTCATGCGGGAGATCTTGGCGCAAGATCCACCAAAGGTATAGAGATTCATCGGATCTTTACCGGACAGCCCGCTTTGTCATCCCGGTCACGCCACTTGTCAAGACTTGACATCGGGCAGACTCATCGGATCACTGACGGACGACGACCGCGATCAGCGCGGCGGCGAGCAGGGCGAGGTACGCGATCGCGTGGGCACGGTCCGGGATCCGGCCGACCACCCGGCGCGTCACCGCGATGGTCGGCAGTGACCCGCACAGCAGCGCGCCCGCGGCCACCAGGTCGATGTAACCGAGATGAGCCGTGCCCGAAGACGTCCCTGTCGCCGCGAAGGCGTAGACGGCGGTCCCGATCACCGCCACCGGCAGGCTCAAGGGGTTCGCCAGCGCGGTCGCGTCGGCCATCGGCAGGCCTTTGCGCCGCATGAGCGGGACGGTCAGCACGCTGCCGCCGACCCCGAGAAAGCTCGCGACGGCACCGATCCCGGTGCCGCCCGCCGTGGTCGTGAACCCGCCGAGGGTGCGAGGCTCGGCGTCTTCTCTCCTGCTCACGAATCCCTTCCGGGCCACGCTGTCGACGATGGTCAGCGCGAGGTAGGCGACGAAGAGCCAGCGCAGGACACTTTCGTCGGCCGCGGTGGCGGCGAAGGAACCGAGCACGGCGCCGAGGCCGATGAAGGCGATGAGCGGCCACAGGTATTCGCGGCGCAGCCGTCCGGCCCGCAGCTGGGCGGAGGTCGCGATCCCGGCGTTGACCACCATCACCGCGGTCGACGTGGCCACCGCCACGTGCATCGCGCCGAGCGCGTTTCCCGGCTCGGCGAGCGCGAAGGCGTAGACGACGGGCACGGTGACGAACCCGCCGCCGAATCCGAAAAGGACAGTGGTGACACCGCTCAGGCAGCCGAACGCGAGGAGCACCGGGATCTCGATCAACACTCCCTCGACGGTAGGTGTTCCCGGCGCGGCGGGCATTCGAAAGGACGCCACTTTCTTTCGCTGATCGGACAGGCGGCGTAACGTGGGTGACGTGCGCGACATCCCGATCGACGAGGTCGACCACCTCGACCGCGCGGTAGTGGCGATCCGCACCGATTACCCGCCGGGGCACCGGATTCCCCCGCACCGGCACCGGCGGGCGCAGTTCCTGTACAGCGCGACGGGATCGATGCGGGTCGAGACGGCCGACGGCGCGTGGACCATCCCGACCCGGCGCGCGGTGCTCGTCCCGCCGGAGACCGGTCACCAGGTCTTCACGACGACCGTGAGCACCAGGAGCCTGTACATCGAACCGAAAGCGGTGCCGTGGTTCCCGCGGCGCTGCCAGGTCGTCGAGGTGTCCGCGCTGCTCCGGGAGCTGCTGAACGAGGCCGTCGACGTGCCTGAGCTGTACTCGCCGCGCGGACGGGACGCCGCGGTCATCGGCCTGATCCTGCACGAGATCCGCCGCTCCGCTCCCGTCCGGCTCGATCTCCCCCTGCCGAGGCATGACCGGCTGCGCGCGTTGTGCGAGTCCTTTTTGGACGGCCCGGACATCCACGATCCCTTGAGCGCCTGGGCGTCCCGGCTGCACGTGAGCGAGCGGACGGTGAACCGGATCTTCACCGCCGAGACCGGGATGGGTTTCGCGCGCTGGCGGCAACGCGCCTGCGTCCTGCATTCCCTTTCACTGCTTTCGGACGGCCGCCCGATCGCCGGGATCGCCGCCTCGCTCGGCTACGAGAGCCCGGCCGCTTTCTCCACGATGTTCACCCGGCTTCTCGGCATGTCGCCGCGGGACTATCGCGCGGCGTCCGCGCTCTGAACGCCGATGTCTCACCGTGAGACAAGGACGACGGCCGTCAGCGCGTACTGCCGGGTATCGTCGGGACCGCCATACAGGAGAAGGAAAGCAGGACGTTCATGATCTTCATCACGGCGAAGTTCCGGGTCCGTCCCGAACACGCGGACCGGTGGCCGGAAATCGCGCGCGATTTCACCGAAGCGACCCGCGCCGAGCCCGGTTGCCTTTGGTACGACTGGTCCCGCAGCCTGGACGACCCGAACGAATACGTTCTCGTCGAAGCGTTCCAGGACGACGACGCCGGTGCGGCCCACGTCGGGTCGGAGCATTTTCGCGCGGCACAACGCGATCTGCCGCAGTACCTGGCCGAGACGCCGCGGATCGTCAACGCGAAGATCGACCAGGACGGCTGGTCGGAACTGGGCGAACTCGCCGTCGAGTAGCTTCCGCTCCCCGCCTCGGTCCGCACCGGGCCGGGGCGGGTGCTCAGCCGCGCTGTGCGCGTGCCGCCCCGACGCAGTACGCGCCGAACGCGGCGACCCCGGCGGCCACCGCGATGAGCAGCACCGTGCCGAACGGCTGGGCGGCCAAGGTGCGCAGGGCGGCGTCGAGTCCGCCGGAGCGGGACGGGTCGTGTTCCAGCGCGGCGAATCCGAGGAGCACGGCGACCACGCCGAACACCACACCCCTTGCCGCGTAACCGATCCTCCCTAGCCGCTCGACCCACCGCTTGGTCCCCGAAGGCAGCTTCGCGAGGTCGAGATCCCGCACGAAGTTCCGGCGCACACCGTTCACCACCGAGGCGACGGCGACGCCGAACACGATGACGGCCACCACGATCACCAGGAACGGACCGGCGGGCAACCCGAGCAGCATCGCGGTGTACTCCTGCTGTTTCTGGTCGCCGCTGCCCTGTCCACCCGCGCCCGCGGCGAGCTGCGCCGCGTAGACACCCAGCGAGATCCCCACCAGGCAGCGCACTCCGGACGTCACCCGCTTGACGGCGCGCTTTCTCTCCTTGTCGATCCAGGTGTAGCCGACCGCGGCGAGCAGTGCCTGCCACAGGCCGTACGCCACGAGTCCCGCCGCCAGTACCCACAACAGCACACCTCCGACCGGGGTCGAGCCGACCTCGGCGACCGCGCCGCGCCCGTCGGCTTCCTGGCCGCCACCGCCGATCGCGATCCGCACGGCGAGGTACCCGATGAGCAGGTACACCAGCCCGTAGCAGCCCATCCCGATCCGGCCGAGCGTCTGGACGGCCTTGTTGTGGCGTGCCTGTCTCGCCTTTGTCGCGGGCATCCGGTTCACCTTTCTTCGCGGCTTTTCCCGAGTTTCGCCGCCGGCGCCCAAGACCGCCGCGTGACTGGTCCATCCGGCCCAACGGCGTGATCGACAAGGCGCGAGCGTCCGGCTACAAGGCGAAGGGGGCTCATTCAGTCGACCACCCGGACCCATCGCTCTCCGCCGCCTCCCCGCCTGACGACCTCCGAATCTTTTTCGCGGCGCTTGTCGGATGGCTCCAAGTCCGTTCGTAGAGGAGGTGAAAGCAAGACCGGACTCACCGAAGGAGCCACCATGACCGCGACCTACACCTTCGACGTCTTCTCCAGCCTCGACGGCTTCGGTTCCCACACCGGCGACTGGGGCGGCTACTGGGGCAAGCAGGGCCCCGAGTTCCTGGAGCGCCGCCTCGCCCTCTACGGCGAGGAGCAGCGGATGGTCTTCGGCGCCACGACATACCGGGAGAACGTGGAGATGCTTTCGGGCATCGTCGAGATCGAGGCTCTCGACCCGTGGATCACCCGGCTGAAGAACCTGCCCGCGACGGTGGTGTCGACGACGCTGCGGGAACCGCTCGACTGGCCGGACACGACGATCGCGCACGGCGACGCCGTCGACGTCGTCGCCAAGCTCAAGGAGGAGTCCACAGTGCCGTTGCGCTCGCACGGCAGCCTGGCGATGAACCGGGCGTTGATGGCCGCCGGGCTGGTCGATCGGGTCCAGGTGACGATCTTCCCGGTGCTCACCGGCCGGACCGGGGCGGCGAGGATCTTCCAGGGCGCGGCCGACTTCGACCTCGAACTGATCGAGAGCCGGACGCTCGACGGGCACACCCAGGAGCTCACCTACCGGCCGACGCCGCACCGCCCGAGCTGAGTCCACAAAGGACTTTCAGCGACCGGCGAGGAAGTCCGGCACCGCCTTGCCCGGCAAGGCGGTGGCTTCCTTGGCGAAGCCTTCCAGGATCTGCATGAAGTACGGGCCGGTGACGTCCGCCGCCAGGATGTTCGGCGTCACGCCGGTACAGTCGCGAAACTCGCCGCCGATGCAACATCTTCTTACTCGCCGGTCTCCCGCGTCATCTCGCCGAGCGCGTCGATGATCAAGGTGCGCAACCATCGGTGCGCGGCGTCCCGGTCGTGACGGGCGTGCCACGCGAGGACGGCCGGGATCGGCGGAGTGGGCCCGGGCATGGGATACGTGCGCAGCGAGGGCGGGAGCGCGTGCCGGGTGAGCAGCCGGGGAGCGACGGTCACCAGGTTGTGCGTGTCGACGATCCGGAGCGCCAGCGCCAAGGTCGGCACGGTGAAGGCGACTTTCCGGCGCAGTTCGCGAGCCTTGAGGAACTCGTCGACGCGGTTGCGCCGGCCGCCTTGGCGGGAGATCACCACATGCGGGAGCGCGGCGAGCGCGTCCCACGTCGACGGCGGCTGCGGCAGGTCGCCGCGGCCGATCACGGCGAGTTCGTCGGTGAGCACCGTGGCCGAACGGGCTTCGGTGCCGGTCGGGACCTGATTGGTGATCTGCAGATCGGCGCGGCCCCGCCGCAGGTCGTCGGCGGCGATGTCCGCGGAATCGCTGAGGACTCGCAGGCAGACCCCGGGCGCCATCCGGGTGAGGTCGGCGGCGAGGTGCGTGACGAGCGCGTCGATGACGACGTCGTTGCACTGCACGGTGAAGGTTCGTTCCAGGGTGGCCGGATCCACGTCGGCCGCCGGGGTCAGCACCGCCTGGGCGCGGGTGACCAGCTGGTGCACCTCGTCGCGGATCTGCTCGGCGTAGGGCGTGGGCAGCATCGTCCTGCCGGACCGGACGAGGATCTGGTCGCCGGTGGCCCGCCGGATCCGGGCGAGCGCGCGGCTCATGGCCGGCTGCGTGAGATACAGCCTGTCGGCGGCCGCGGTGACGCTGCGCTCGTCGAGCAGCGCGTCCAGGGTGACCAGCAGGTTCAGATCAAGATGCACTCAGGTAATGCTAGCCATACCCATCCATGCATTTGAAGTCATGCGGGTTCTCCCCTTGGCTGGTCCTATGCGCATTGTGATCGTGGGAGCGGGGCTGGTCGGGCTCACCACAGCGGCGTCGTTGCGCCTGATCGGGCACGACGTCACCGTGCTGGAGCACGCCCCGGAGGTGCGGGCCGTGGGCGCCGGGATCGGCCTGTGGCCCAACGCGTTACGGGAATTCGACGAACTCGGCATCGGCGACGACGTCCGGAGCATGGGCGACATCGTCGACGCCTGGTTCTTCGACGCCGCCGGGAAGCCGAAACGCGCGGACGGCTACGACCCGTCCCGCTACCGATTCCTGATGGTGCCGAGGCCGGCCCTGAACACCCTGCTGGCCGAGACCGTCGGCTTGGACCGCATTCGCGTGAACACCCATGTCACCGGCTTCACCGAGCAGGACGCGGAAGTGGCGGTGCACGTCGACGGCGGTCCGTCCCTGCGCGCGGATCTCCTGATCGGCGCGGACGGGGTGTACTCCGACGTCCGCGCCGCCCTGCTGCCGGGCAGCCAGGCCGTCGAACACGAAGGCAACCGCGTCTGGCGGGCACTGGTGCCCTCCGGCGACGAGCGTCCCGAGGGCACGGCTCTCACCATCGGCTCGAACCGGACCCGGGGCGGGTACACGCGGGTCGCGGGAGGGCGGACGATGTGGTGGGTCAACCGGTTCGACGCCGGGGAACCGGCCGGCGGCAAAAGGGACCGAGCGCTGCGACAGGCCCGGAACCTGGCGAAGGACGGCTGGCACGACGAGCTGCTGGCGATGATCGCCGCGACGCCGGAGGAAGACATCCTGGAGAACCAGATCATGCTCGTCCCCGAGCTGCCGTACTGGACCACCGCCAGGGTCGCGCTGATCGGGGACGCCGCGCATGGCCTGTCCCCGCACCTCGCGGTGGGCGGCACCCTGGGCATCGAAGACGCCGGGGTCCTGCGCGCCGAATTGACGAAGGAATCAGACCTGGCCAAGGCGCTCGTCCGCTACGAAAGCGCCCGCCGTGCTCGCCTGCACAAGGTGCGCGAGCATTCCGACGCGATCGAGTACGCCGTCGGAGCCGCCGAAAACGCCGAGCGTTTCGCCGCCTTCAGTGACTGGATGCTCAGGACCGCGCCGTCGACCTGAGTCAGCGGGTGAGCCAGGGCGCCAGCAGCGCTTCCAGGTCGGCGTCCGACAACGCGTACGGCCCGCCGTGGAACTCGTGCCACCGCGAAGCGTCCCGCGCCGCCGTGTACTCCACCTCGAACGCCCGCATCAGGACGTACATGAAGGTCACCGAGCTGAACCGCTCACCCAGCAGCGTCCGGGCCTCGCGCGCGACCCCCGTCGCGCCATGGCCGATCACGTCCGCGAGCTTCAGCTCCTCCGCAGCCGGATCCAACAGGCTGGGGGCATACATCACGACAAAATCTCCATCACTGAAAGGAAAACTCAGTTCTCGGCGGCGAGCTGACCGCAAGCCGCCGCGATCTCCTGACCACGCGTGTCACGCACCGTGCACGCTACCCCGCCCGCGTTCACCAGCCGGACGAACTCCCGCTCCACCGGCTTCGGCGACGCGTCCCACTTGCTGCCCGGAGTCGGGTTCAGCGGGATCACGTTCACGTGCACCAGCTGGCCCAGGTGCTGGCGAAGACGCTTCGCCAGCAGTTCGGCCCGCCAAGGCTGATCGTTGACGTCCCGGATCAGCGCGTACTCGATCGACACCCGCCGTCCCGACGTGTCCGCGTAGTACCGGGCCGCGGACAGGACCTCGTCCACCGACCAGCGCTCGTTCACCGGCACCAGCGTGTCGCGCAGCTCGTCGTCCGGCGTGTGCAGCGAAACCGCCAGCCGCACCTGCATCTTCTCGTCCGCGAGTTTGCGGATCGCCGGGGCAAGGCCCACCGTCGACACCGTCACCGAACGCTGGCCGATCCCCAGCCCCGCCGGGGAGGGATCCGTGATCCGCCGGACCGCCGCCACCACCCGCTTGTAGTTCGCGAGCGGCTCGCCCATCCCCATGAAGACGATGTTCGACAGACGGCCGGGGCCGCCGGGCATCGCGCCGTCGCGCATCACGGCGGCGGCGGAGCGGACCTGGTCGACGATCTCCGCCGTCGAGAGGTTCCGGTCGAGGCCGCCCTGTCCGGTCGCGCAGAACGGGCACGCCATCCCGCAGCCCGCCTGGCTCGAAATGCACAGGGTCGCGCGGTCCGGGTAGCGCATGAGCACGCTCTCCAGCAGGGTCCCGTCGTGCGCGCGCCACAGGGTCTTGCGGGTGGTGCCGTCGTCGCAGGCGAGCGCCTTGATCTCGGTGAGCAGCGTCGGCATCAGATCGCCGACGAGCTTCTCCCGCGACGCCGCCGGGATGTCGGTCATCTCCTCCGGGTCCACCGTGAGCCGGGAGAAGTAGTGGTTCGACAGCTGCTTCGCGCGGAACGGCTTCTCCCCCAGCTCGGCGACGGCCTCGGCCCGCTCGGCGGTGGTGAGGTCGGCGAGGTGGCGCGGCGGGAGGCCGCGCTTGGGCGCGTCGAAGACGAGAGGGAGGGCAGTCATAGCTCACTCAGTGTCCCATGTCCACCTTCGGCGCGCCCGAGCCGCCCCGGATCACTGTTCCCCAGGTCACGTGACGTGTTCCGGTCCACGCCGTGCGGATCGCATACGAGGAGACGCGCGTACGTCACGCGCCGTCCGAGACTCGGTCAGCGGAGGTGGTGCGCCATCATTCACGAAACCACGGTTCTCCTCACCGGATCACGGGAACTCACCGTGCCGCTCGCGGAACTGCTCACCGTCAGCGGGTACGCGAGCGTGGGCCCCCTGCGCGATCTGTCCGAAGTGGACACGAAGACCACCGTCGTGGTCGCGGCTTTCGATCACCCCGCCCACGACGAGCTGACCACACTGGACTCCTTGTGCGCCGAGAGCGGAGTGCGATGGCTGCCGCTGCGCCGTGAACGCGGGCGGGTGATCGCCGGACCCGCGATCACCCCCGGCGGGATCGACTTCGGCGACGTCGCCGCCCGCCGGCGCGCGGCCGCGCCGGATCCCCCCGTGCTCGACATCGTCCCGCCCGCGCTGGGCCCCGGAGACGTCCGCTGGGTGTCGGCGATGCTCGCCGCCCACCTGGAACGCTGGCTCTCCGGCGGGCGGACCGCGCTCACCGCCGGCGAGATCGACCTGGACCCGGCGGACCTGACCGAGGTCCGCCGCCCGATCCTTCCCGTCCCGGATCGCGCCCGGCCGGTCCCGGGCACCTTGGACACCGCGTCACTGATCGACGACCGGACCGGGATCGTGACCGGGATCCGCGAGATCCCGCCGTCGCCGGGAATGCCCGCCAGGTTGCGCGTGTGCGCTGTCGACGTCGCGGACATGCGCCGCGTCTCGAACTGGCCCAACGACCGCCAGGCCCTCGGCGCGGCGTGGCACGACTTCGACCTCGCCAAGCAAGCAGCCGTCGGCGAAGCGGTGAAACGCTACTGCGGGAGCTGGCTCGCTCCGGACCGCGAAGTGCGCTTCGGCAGTTACGAGCGCCTCGCTCGCTATGGCGTCCCAGCCCTCGACCCTCGCCGCCTGAACCTCTATTCGGCCGAGCAGTACCGGTCCCCAGACTTCCCGTTCACACCGCTGACGACGGACTCGGACTGCTCGTGGGTGGAGGGCTTTTCCCACACCACCGGCGAATCCGTCTGGGTACCCGCGTTCCTGGTCTCCCGGGAGCGGCAAGCGGGAGAGCCACGCTTCGCCGATCCTCTGCCTGCGGGTCTCGCCGACGGGGACTCGGCCGAACAGGCCGTCACGTCCGGGCTCGAAGAGGTCCTCGAAGGCGACACCACCATGCTCTGGTGGGCGGACACACCCCGACTCGCTCGGCTCCCGATCCCGGACGGGCTCCGGTCGATCATCGCCGACGCCACGGAAGGCCACGAGGTCACACTCATCCCGCTCGACAACGAATTCGACGTCCCGGTGATCGCGGCCGCGGTGCTCGACCGCGTGACGCGACGGCTGTCCTTCGGCTTCGCCACCCGGCCGGACGCGCTCGAAGCCGCCAAGACCGCGCTCGCCGCGGGGTTCGCCTCGCAGCACACCTACCGGACCCTCGACAGCGAACGCGGCTTGTCCGGCCTGCGCCGGGAGCACGGCGATCTCAAGCCGTACCGGGCGGACCGGCGCTACCTCGACTCCTACCGCGACGACTTCGCCGACGTCACCGATCTCCTTTGCCAGCACCAGATCTATCTCGACCCGCGGGCAGGCGGACGGGTCGCGCCGCGGCTGCGCAACCTGCCGGAGCGGTCCTGGGACGAGTTGCCCGCGCTCGGGGAACGGCGACTCAAGGCGTATCGGGACCGCGTCGAAGCCCGCGGCTTCGAAGTGATCAGCGTCGACCTCACGACCTGTGACGTCGCGGCCGCCGGGCATCACGTCGGGCACACCCTGGTGCCGGGTCTCGTGCCACCGTTCCCCGCCGGTTTTCCCTTGCGGGGCAACGGAAGGATCACCAGCGTGACGGCGAGGCGGAGGCGTCGGACCCGGCGGGACCTCAACGTCTTCCCGCTCCCACGCGCCTGACGAACACAAGCCCCTGAGACCCAACTCACAGGAAAGGGGTTGTCGTGCGACCGTTTCCGATATATCGTGAACGAGTCGGAACAGTACGTAGAGAGGATTCACATCATGCGACGACGACCTTTCCCTCCAGAACACGGCCGTCCCGCCTTCGGGCCCTGGGCTCGCGGCGGCTTCGGCGACTTTCCCCCGGGTCCGGGCGGGCCCGGCCACCGGCATCGGCACGGCCGTCGCGGTGGCCCCGGCGGACGGCGCGGCAAGCGCGGTGACGTCCGCGCCGCGATCCTCGCGCTGCTTTCCGAGCAGCCGAGGCACGGTTACGAGATCATCCGCGAGATCGGCGAGCGCAGCGGCGGCTTCTGGAAGCCGAGCCCCGGCTCGGTCTACCCGACCCTGCAGCTGCTGGCCGACGAAGGCCTGGTGATCAGCAAGGACGAGAACGGCAAGAAGCTGTTCGAACTCACCGAATCCGGCCGCGCGGCGGCCGAACAGCAGGACGCCGTCCCGCCGTGGGAGCAGATCGCCCACGACGTCGACCCGGTCGAGGTGAACCTGCGCAAGGCGGGGGCGACCCTGGCCGCGGCGGTCGCGCAGGTCATGCACGCCGGCAGCGAAGGCCAGCAGGCCCGTACCGTCGACGTCCTCAACGAGGCGCGCCGGACGATCTACGGCATCCTCGGCGAGGCCGAGGAACCCACTCCGGACGAGGCGTCCGCCGAGGACACGGAGTGACCTGGCACGACGAGGCCGGTGGGCTTGGTGCGCGTATGCACGCGATAGCCCACCGGCAGCGTCACCTGCCTCGCACCGGCGCCTGACGAAACCTCGTTCAGGCGCCGGACCTCCGCGATCGCCTTGGCCGCGACCGGAGCGCTGAACTCGATCTTCAGCACCGCTTCCATCGCGGCGGCGTCCTCGAACAGCCACCGCGTCATCACCTTGCGGCAGTCGAATCCCTGACGGGCGAAGAACTTCTCGACTCCCGGCGGGTCGTAGTCCGGCAGATCCAGCCGCATCCAGCGCCCGTAGGGCTCGCTGGCCACATCGAGATCCACGATCAGCAGCGTCCCGCCCGGACGCAGCACCCGCTCCGCCTCGCGGAGACCGGGTTCGCAGCCGGGCCCGAAGAAGTACGCGGTCCGCGCGTGGACGACGTCGAAAGCCGCGTCCGGCACCGGAAGCCGCTGCGCCCGGCCCTGCCGCACCTCGACGTTCGGCAGTTCCCCGACGCGGCGCTTCGCGTCACGGACGAGCGGTTCATGGGGCTCGATCCCGAGCACCGACCGCGCGGTCGCGGCGAACCGGGGCAGGTGGAAACCGTCACCGCAGCCGATGTCGAGCACGTCGGCACCGGACCAGTCACGAGCGCCGGCGAGCACCTTCCAGATGTCGTCGCCGACGTCCTGCGCGCGGTTCTCGACCTCGTAGGCCTGCTGGTAGTACCAGATGTTCGGGCTCGGCAGTACCTCGTCACCGCCGCGGCGGAACGAGGAGACAGCTCGGGGAAACCAGCGCACGGAAGCTCCAACGATGGGACACCGGGCCGGGTTCCGGGCCATCCAGGTCGAAATCTTTGACGGAAACAATGCGGATAGCGACTAGACTTTACTCCCACCGGTAAGGGAGAACCGCATGTCGCTTGGCTCGGCCGCCCACACTTCCGTCATCCCTTCAGGAATCCCGTGCTGGATCGAACTCGCATGCAGAGACGAAGCGGCCGTACAAGCCTTCTACAGCGGACTTTTCGACTGGGAATTCACGGTTCAGCGTGACCCCGCGACGCCGACGGGCCGCTACTCGATCGCGACGCTGAACGGCGTCCCGACCGGCGGCCTGTACCGGGCGGGCGCGGAAGGGCCGTACGGCTGGAGCGTCCACATCTCGGTGCCCCAGGCGGCCGCGGCCGCCGAATGGGTGGACAGCCTCGGTGGCCGGGTCACCCTCGGGCCGATGGCGATTCCCCATCGCGGCAACATCGTCCACGCCATCGACGCGTGCGGCGCGCACGTCGTCTTCTGGGAACCACCCGCCACCTGGGAGTTCGCGACCGGCGTGCCCAACACCTTCAGCGGCGCGGACCTCAACACCCACGACGGCGCGGCGGCGGATCACTTCTACTGCCGCCTCTTCGACTACACCAGCCACCAGATCGGCGACGGCATGTCGCTCGACTACGCCGAATGGCTCATCGAGCACGAACCGGTGCTGTACCGGTACGTGATGGGCTCGGAGTACCGGCAGGACACTCCCCCGCATTGGATGGTCTACCTCGAACTCGACCCGGCCCGCGGGGCGGACGCCACCGCGGGGCAGGCCCTGATGCTCGGCGGCGCCGTCGTGGTCCAGCCCTACGACACCCCGTACGGCCGGATGGCGATCCTCGCCGATCCGGACGGTTCGGTGTTCGCCGTGATCGACCACTCCCGGGCCGTCGAGGGCTGGGGCAGCGCCGAGGTGGACGATCCTTACGACGACTGAGCCTTACCGACGACTGAGCGGAGAGCCGGGGTGACCAGGTCACCCCGGCTCTTTCGTCAGATGCCCGCCCAGAACGCGCAATCGTGCACGGCCGCGAGGTCGACCGGGCGGATCTCGCCCGGCGCCAGCGATTGCGTCCGCGGCGAAGGACGCCACTTCGGCAGGTCTTCGCCGTTCGGATCACCGGTCCTCGCGAACCCGGTCCAGTACCGAATCATTTGTGCCGCGAGTTCCTGCTGCGCGGGAGTCAATTTCACCGGAATCCCGGTTAGATCAGACAAATAAGGCAATTCGGATCCATGGGAGGCGCCCATGTGCATTCCCGGCGGAGGCGGAAGAAGCGGCGGGGCGTCCCGATCGGCGAACTCGTAGCCGAAGGTCCGGGTGCGTTCGCGCAGCGACCGCTCGGTGCCCACCTGAGGACAGCCCCAGATCCGGTCGGTCATCGCGTCCGCGAACGCCATCGCCGGGCTGCCGTGCTTCGCCGACGGATACCGGGCGGCGACGAGCGGCGCCTTCTCCCCGAAGGCGGTCCGCAGCAGCTCTTGGTAGTGCTCTTCGGTGAACGGCTGTTCCGGGTACAGCGCGACGAAGAGTCTCGCTTCGTCCCTGGTGACCCCGGTCAGCACCGGGACGCGGGCGAAGTGCCCCGCCTTCAGCGCGGCGGCCGGATGTTCGGGCAGCAGGGCGGTGTCGAACGCGGGGGTCGCCAGCGGCTGGTTCACGAGGTCCTTCACCGGGAGCCGTCGAAGGCAGGCGACGTCCGCGCAGCCGAGCTTCTTGGCCGCGTCGGCGCCCATCGCCTCGACGGTGGCACGCGGCAGGTACGGCGTGCCCGCGGGCACGCCGGGGAAGAACCCGCCATCGGGCCAGCTCAAGGTGCACGGACCGCTCTGGATGATCGCGCGGTGGAACAGTCCCGCGGCCGACGGGGAGGCCAGCTGGGCGCAGGTGCTCATCGCACCGGCGGATTCACCGAACAGCGTGACGTTCCGGGGATCCCCGCCGAAGGCTCGGGCGTTGCGCTGCACCCAGCGAAGAGCGGCCTGCTGGTCCTGGAGGCCGAAGACGCCGGAGTCGCGTCCGAGTTCCGGGTGACCGAAGAAGCCGAAAACGCCCAGCCGGTAGTTCACGGTCACCACGACGACGTCCCCGCCGAGGGCCATGCGCTTGAAGTCGTAGTCGCTGCCGGCACCGGACGTGAACCCGCCACCGTGCACCCAGACCAGCACCGGCCGCGGCTTGTGTGTCGCCTTGGCCGGGCTGATCACGTTGAGATACAGGCAATCCTCGTCGTCACTCGGTGCCGAACCGAGCCCCGGCCCCTGCGCGCAGCGAGGCCCGGGCTTGCTCGCGTCCCGCACGGCGGTCCACGGTTCGGGTCTCTTCGGTGGCGCCCAGCGCAGGTCGCCGACCGGTGGCGCGGCGAACGGGATGCCTTGGAAACTCCGGTATTCGCTGGTGTTCACGCCACGAACGGGACCGGAATCCGTACGGACGACCGGGCTTTCGCCCGCCTCCGCCACGGCTGTCGTCAGGGCGCCGAACGTCACCACGCTCAGTGCCAGGGCCAGAAGTCGCTTACTCATCGGTTGAGTTCGCATACCCCGACCTTGGCGCAGGGCACCGGGCTTGTCACCCGGGTTTCGCCTACAAGGGGACGGGGACGAACGCGGAAAGCAGCAGCCAGGAGACGACGGCCGAAGGGAGCAACGAGTCGAGCCGGTCCATCAGCCCGCCGTGCCCCGGCAGCATGTTCCCCATGTCCTTCACGCCGAGGTCGCGTTTGATCAGCGACTCGACGAGGTCGCCCAGCGTCGCCGTGCAGACGATCGCCGCACCGAACAGCACACCCTGCCAGGCGTGGCCCTCGAGCAGGAGGCTCAGGGTCAGCGCGCCGGCGACCACACCGGCCACGAGCGAACCGGCGAAACCTTCCCAGGTCTTCTTCGGGCTGATGCTGGGCGCCATCGGATGCTTGCCGCCCAGCACGCCGGCGATGTAGCCACCGGTGTCCGAGGCGACGACGCCGATCATGAACGCCAGGACCCGGCCGACACCGTCCTCCGGCGGGACGAGCATCGCGGCGAAAGCCCCGAAAAGCGGGATGTACGCGGCGGCGAAGACCGAGGCGCTGATGTCGCGCAGGTAGCCGTCCGCCCCGCCGGGCAACCGCCACAGCAGGCAGACGAGCACTGTCAGCACGAACGCCGTCAGCGCGCCCTCGCGGCCGTACGGCCAGGCGAGCCAGATCATCGCCTGACCGCCGACGAGCACCGGGACCAGCGCGATCCGGATGCCCGCCGCGCGCTTCAGTGCCCCGGCTAGCTCGATCGTGCCGACCGCTATCGCGATCGCGATGATGCCGATGAACAGGAAGCGCACGGTGAGCAAGGACGTGACGATCGCCGCCCCCAGCAGCAACCCGACCCCGATCGCGGCGGGCAGGTTGCGGCCGGCACGGGAAACCTTCCGTGCCGGTTCCGGCACGGTTTCGGGCTCCGGCACCGATGCCGGAACCGGTTCCGGGGCGTCCACCCGGTCCTCGCGTTCCTCGCTCACCTGGCTCATCAGACCTCGAGTAGCTCGGCTTCCTTGTGTTTCACCAGCTCGTCGACCTTGTGCGTGTACGAGTCGGTGAGGTTCTGCAGTTCCTTCTCGGCGTGGACGACCTCGTCCTCGCCCGCCTCGCCGTCCTTCTTGATCCGGTCCAGCTCTTCCTTGGCCTTGCGGCGCACGCTGCGGATCGAGACGCGGGCGTCCTCACCCTTGGACTTGGCGACCTTCACCATCTCCTTGCGGCGCTCTTCGGTGAGCTGCGGGATGACGATGCGGATCACGTTGCCGTCGTTGCTCGGGTTGACCCCGAGGTCCGACTCGCGGATCGCCTTCTCGATGGCGTTCAGCGAGGTCTGGTCGTAAGGCTTGATCAACGCCATCCGGGCTTCGGGGATGTTGACGCCCGCCAGCTGGTTCAGCGGGGTCGGCGCGCCGTAGTAGTCGACGACAACGCGCGAGAACATCCCCGGGTGGGCCCGGCCGGTGCGTACCGACGACAGGTCCTCCTTGGCGACGGACACCGCTTTTTCCATCTTCTCCTCGGCGTCGAGGAGGGTCTCGTCGATCACGGCTACTCCCGTTGTTGTGTATGCGTACCGATTACGGAGATCAGAGCAGGACTACGCGGGCACCCCGTCGGCGGGGGTGTCGACCAGGGTGCCGATCCTCTCACCGCTGACCGCACGGGCGATGTTCCCCTCGGTGAGCAGATTGAACACGATGATCGGCATGTTGTTGTCCATGCACAGGCTGAACGCGGTGGCGTCGGCGACCTTGAGGTCCCGTTCCAGCACCTCGCGGTGGCTGATCTCGTGGAACATCTCGGCGGTCGGGTCGCTCTTCGGGTCCGCGGTGTAGACGCCGTCGACGGCCTTCGCCATCAAGACGGCTTCGCAGCCGAGTTCGAGCGCGCGCTGCGCGGCGGCGGTGTCGGTCGAGAAGTACGGCATGCCGACCCCGGCGCCGAAGATGACGACGCGACCCTTCTCCAGGTGACGCTCGGCGCGGCGCGGGATGTACGGCTCGGCGACCTGCCCCATGGTGATGGCGGTCTGCACCCGGGTGGGCAGGCCCTCCTTCTCCAGGAAGTCCTGCAGCGCCAGGCAGTTCATGACGGTGCCGAGCATCGCCATGTAGTCGGCGCGGTCACGGTCCATGCCGCGCTGCGACAGTTCCGCGCCGCGGAAGTAGTTGCCGCCGCCGATCACGACGGCGATCTGCACGCCCGTGCGTGCGACGTCGGCGATCTGCTGGGCGACCGAGTGCACCACATCCGGATCAACCCCGATGGAACCGCCGCCGAACATCTCGCCGCCCAGTTTCAGCAGCACCCGCCGGTATCCGCCTTCGACCCGGACACCCATGTCGCCCTCCCTAATGCTCTGAAACCCGACTGTGCCCCGTCCCCGATGGACGGAGACGGGGCACAGTGGTGATTCTTTGTGTTCCGCGCCTGGATCAGGCCTGGCCGACCTCGAACCGGGCGAACCGGCTCACGGCCACGCCGGCCTCGTCGAGCAGGGCCTTGACGGTCTTCTTGTTGTCCTTGACCGACGGCTGCTCGAGCAGGACGTTGTCCTTGTAGTAGGCGTTGACCTTGCCCTCGATGATCTTGGGCATGGCCTGCTCCGGCTTGCCCTCTTCGCGGGCGGTCGCCTCGGCGACGCGACGCTCGTTCTCGACGATGTCGGCCGGGACCTCTTCACGAGTGAGGTACTTCGCCTTGAGCGCGGCGACCTGCATGGCGGCGCCACGAGCGGCCTCGGCGGCGGCCTCGCCCTCACCGGTGTACTCGATGAGCACGCCGACGGCGGGGGGAAGGTCCGCACCGCGACGGTGCAGGTACGTGGTGGTCGTGCCCTCGTAAGCGGCGACACGGCGCAGCTCGAGCTTCTCGCCGATACGGGCGGCCAGCTCCTGGACCTGCTCGTCGACGGTCTTGCCGTCGAGCGAGGCGGCCTTCAGCTTCTCGACATCGCTGGTCTTCTCGGCCTTCGCGACCTCGACGATCTTCGCGGCGAGGGCCTGGAAGTCCTCGTTCTTCGCGACGAAGTCGGTCTCGGAGTCGAGCTCGATCAGCACGCCGCCGTCACCGGCGACGAGGCCCTCGGCGGTGGCGCGCTCGGCGCGCTTGCCGACGTCCTTGGCGCCCTTGATGCGCAGGAACTCGACGGCCTTGTCGAAGTCGCCGTCGTTCTCCTCCAGCGCCTTCTTGCAGTTCATCATGCCGGAGCCGGTCAGCTCCCGGAGACGCTTCACGTCTGCGGCGGTGTAGTTCGCCATCGTGGGTGTGTCCGTCCTTTTTCAGGTACGAGAAGTCTTTTGGGGAAGTCACCCGTGGGGCCGCCCGGAGGCGGCCCCACGGGCAGGTGGATCAGGAGGAGGCGGTGGCCTGCTCGGCCGGGGCCTCGGCGCCGGTCGCGGCGGCGGCTTCCTTGGCGTCCGCGGCGGCGGTCTCGGAGCCGGCGAGCAGCTCCTTCTCCCACTCGGCCAGCGGCTCGTCCGTGGCGACGCCCGCCTCGGGCTTGGCGTCGGCGGAGGAACCGTTGCGGCTGGAGCGGGCCATCAGACCGGCGGCGGCGGCCTCGGCCACGACCTTGGTCAGCAGCGCGGCCGAACGGATCGCGTCGTCGTTACCCGGGATCGGGTAGTCGACCTCGTCCGGATCGCAGTTGGTGTCCAGGATCGCGACGACCGGGATGTTCAGCTTGCGAGCCTCGCCGACGGCGATGTGCTCCTTCTTCGTGTCGACGATCCACACGATGCTCGGCACCTTGGCCATGTCGCGGATACCGCCGAGGGTCTTCTCGAGCTTGTCCTTCTCACGGGTGAGCGTGAGGATTTCGCGCTTGGTCAGACCCGCGAAGCCGCCGGTCTGCTCCTGCGACTCGAGCTCCTTCAGGCGGAGAAGACGCTTGTGCACCGTCTGGAAGTTGGTCAGCATGCCGCCGAGCCAGCGCTGGTTCACGTAGGGCATGCCCACGCGCGAGGCCTCGGAGGCGATGGCTTCCTGAGCCTGCTTCTTCGTGCCGACGAACATGATGGTGCCGCCGTGCGCGACGGTTTCCTTGATGAACTCGAACGCACGGTCGATGTACGTCAGCGTCTGCTGCAGGTCGATGATGTAGATGCCGTTGCGCTCGGTGAAGATGTAGCGCTTCATCTTCGGGTTCCACCGACGGGTCTGGTGCCCGAAGTGCACGCCGCTGTCGAGCAGCTGCTTCATGGTGACGACGGCCATTGCCGGAATCAACCTCTTCTGTGTCGTGCGCGCCCGGCCGGGCCGGAACGCGCTTGCTCGGTTCGTCGCTCTCGGCCGGGTGGCCGATCGCCCTGGTGCAGATGCTCGGGCCCGGACCCGGGAGTGAAGTGACCCCAGGGACCGCCGGACCGTGTACCCCCGGCTGTCCTGACCCTCCGTGAGGAGATCGGCCATCGGGAGCGCGCACGTGCACGCGAAGTCAGCCCGCTGCCGCGGACCGCGCAAAAGAGTCTACTCCCTGTCGCCACCGGGTACCGCACCGGCAGCCCCTGATGAGAGGGGTTGTCCACAACCGGCTCGGTTATCCACAGATTCTTTCGGCGCGCCCCGCACGCCACGCCGTGCCCCCAGGCTGGAACACATGACGATGACGTCCTGTTCCCGCCCTGTCACCAGGCATTCCTTCGCGATCGACCGCACCGGCGGCAGGCACCGCCGCCCGGGGCGTCCCCGGCGCCTCGCCCGCCTCACGATCCTCGCGACCGTGCTCGCGCTCCTGACCGCTTCGGCGATGCCGGGAACGGCCAGAGGCGCGCCCTCCCCGCAAGGCCGCCTCTCCTGGCCGCTCTCGCCGGCACCCAGCGTCACCAGGTACTTCGAGCCGCCGTCGACGCCTTACGGTCCCGGTCACCGGGGCGTCGACCTCGCCGCCGCGCCGGGCGCGAACGTGCTCGCGGCCGCCGAGGGCGTGGTGATGTTCGCCGGGCAGGTGGCGGGCCGCGGCGTGGTTTCGATCGATCACGAAGGAGGCCTGCGCACCACGTACCTGCCACTCGCCCCGACGGTGACGGTGGGTGATCAGGTTTACCGCGGCCAGGTGCTCGGAACGCTCGTCGCCGGCCATCCGGGCTGCCCCGGACCGGCGTGCCTGCATTTCGGTGTCCGGCGGGGCGAGGAGTACGTCGATCCGCTCGCGCTGATCGGCGAACCGTCCGAAATCCGCCTCAAACCGTGGGAAGGAGACCCGTGAGCGGTAAAGCCGGTTAGAACCGTCCTCACCCCTCACGACCGGGCGCGCCTAGGTCTGTTCGACCAGTTTCGCGCGCAGCCGCATGACGGCGCGGGTGTGCAGCTGGCTGACCCGGGACTCGGTGACGCCGAGGACCTTGCCGATCTCGGCGAGTGTCAGGCTCTCGAAGTAGTAGAGCCCGACCACGATCCGGTCGCGTTCGGTGAGCTGGGCGATCGCCTGCGCCAGCTGGCGGCGGTTGTCCTGGTCGACCAGGACGGCCACCGGGTCGACGGCCCCGTCGTCGGGCAGGGTGTCGACCAGCGAGCCGCTGTCCTTGCCGGCGGCGACGAGGTCTTCCAGTGCGATGACGCTGGTCAGCTGCAGCTGGCCGTAGAACTCGCGCAGGTCGTCGACGCTGATTTCGAGCTCGGCCGCCAGTTCGGCGTCGGTCGGCGTGCGGTTCAGCCGGGCGCCGAGGCGTTCCAGCGCGCGCTCGGCCTCGCGGGCCTTGCTGCGCACCGCCCTGGGCACCCAGTCCTGGGAACGGAGATCGTCGAGGATCGCGCCCCGGATGCGCTGCATGGCGTAGGTCTCGAACCGCAGGCCCCTGGCGGGTTCGAACTTCTCGATCGCGTCGACCAGGCCGAAGATCCCGGATTGGATCAGGTCACCGACGTCGACGTGGGTCGGCAGGCCGGTGCCGACCCGGCCCGCGACGTATTTGACGAGCGGGGCGTAGTGCAGGACGAGCCTGTCGCGCACGATCTGGTCCGGCGATTCGGTGAACTCCCGCCACAACGCCTGGATCCCGGCGTCCACCTCGTAGGCCGTCCGCGCTCCGGGCGCGACGGCAGGACCGCTTCCGCCGGGACTGTGTTTCCCGGCGGCTTCGGTGACATGTGGGTCGGCGGTCATCGGACCGCCGTTCTCAGCATGCGACTCAGCGTGTTCTCCGTGCTCGTGCGGATGCGCGTGCGCCGCCGGTCCGGGCCGCCGGGTCACCTGCCGAGTCCTCCCCGGCATCATCGGGCCCGGGGGTGCGCGCGGTCGTGGATCGCCTTCAGCCGATCGACGGTCACATGAGTGTAGAGCTGCGTTGTGGCCAGCGTAGCGTGACCAAGCAGTTCCTGAACGCTCCGAAGATCGGCACCGCCTTCGAGCAGATGAGTGGCCGCCGAATGCCTCAGGCCATGCGGCCCCATGTCGTTCGCGCCCGGAACCGAGCCGACGGCGTCGTGCACGACCCGGCGGGCCGCCCGCGGGTCGAGCCTGCCTCCCCTCGCCCCCAGGAAGAGCGCGGCTTCGGCCGCTCCCTTCGGTTCGGCGGCGAGTTTGCCCCTGCCTTCGTCCAGCCACGCCCGTAAAGCCGTTTCGGCGGGGACACCGAACGGCACGACGCGTTCCTTGCCGCCCTTGCCCAGCACAAGCACGACCCGGCGGGAGAAGTCGACGTCGCCGACGTCCAGCCCGCACAGCTCAGAGACCCGCACGCCGGTGGCGTAGAGCAGTTCCACGATGGCACTGTCCCTCAAGGCCACCGGGTCGCGCTGTTCGGCACCGGCGGCTGAGGAGCGCATGACCTCGCTCGCCTGTTCCGCGCGGAGGACCCCGGGAAGCTTGCGGTGCGCGCGCGGCGCCACCAGCCGCCCGCCCGGATCGGACGCGAGCGCGCCGCCCCGGTGGGCCCACGCGGTGAAGGTGCGGGCCGCCGCCGCCCGCCTGGCCAGGGTCGTCCGGCTGGCCCCCTCTTCGCGTTGCCTGGCCAGCCAGCCACGCAGCGTCCCGATGTCGAGATCCTCGAACCGGCCGCCGTTCCCGTCCACGAACCCCATCAGCGACACGACATCGCCGAGATAGGCACGCACCGTGTGCGCGGAGAGCCCGCGCTCCAGGGAAAGGTGCCGCTCGTAGTCGTCGATCAGCTTCCGGGCAGGCTGCGGAAGCGCCGCACGGGCGGCGCGCAGATCGGGTCTGCGGGCGCGTTTTCCCGTGCCGTGGGGACCTTCGGTCGACGGCATGCCGATCACGCTGCGCGATGTACGGCGGATGGTCAAGCATCGCCGCGCCCTGTTGCGGTGTCCGTGGTCGGATCGTGCCGGGATGGCGTCTCGGGTGTAGGCCAGTCAGGTCTTGGCAGGCCGTCTTCGCCACCCTGTGTCACTTCTTTCCGCGAAGCCATCTAGTTCCAGTTCGGGAAGCAGCGAGCGGACGCGCTCGACCGGGACGCCGGATTCGGCGGCGATCCGTTCCTCGGGCCTCGCCGACCGTTCGGACAGCGCGTCGTGCACTCGCAGTGCCTCCGGACCGAGCCGATCGGTGTGGCGGCGCGGTTTCGGCGGATCCGTGCCCGCTTGTCCCAGCCGTCCCGCGGTCTCGAGGATCTCGTCGACCGAGGTCACCAGCGTGGCCTCGCCTTCACGGATCAGCGCGTGGCAGCCGGCGGACATCCCCGACGAGACCGGTCCCGGCATCGCCATCACGACCTTGCCGAGGGCCACTGCCGTACCGGCGGTGTTCCGCGCACCGCTGCGCCTGCCCGCCTCGACCACGACGGTCCCTTCCGTGAGCGCGGCGATGAGCCTGTTCCGGACGAGGAAGCGATGCCTCGCGGGCGAGGTGCCCGGCGGGTACTCGCTCACCACCGCGCCGGTTTTCCCGATGGTGCGCAACAGGGTCGAGTGCTGCGCCGGGTACCCGGCGTCGATCCCGCAGCCGAGCAGGGCGACCGTGGTGCCGTCCGCGCTCAGCGCGCCCCGGTGGGCCGCACCGTCGATGCCGTACGCCGCCCCCGAGAACACCGGGATCCCGCGGCTCGCCAGGTGATACCCCAGCTCGGCCGCGTTGTGCTCGCCGTACTCGGTCGCCGCACGGGCGCCGACGATCGCGATCGCCTGGTCGACCGCCTCGTCGAGCCTGGCCGGACCGCGCACCCAGAGCGCCAGCGGCGGTGCCGCGCCGGAGACGCCCCTGCTCTGCGCGACGGCCAGCGAGAGCAGCGGCCAGGCCGGCCATTCGTCGTCTTCCGGGATGACGAGCCTGGTCTCGCCCGCGGCCGCCCGCTCCAGATCTCGCTCGGCGTAGTCGTGCGCTCGCCTCGCGGCCGTCTCGTCGCGCACCTTCGGCGGGCAATCCGCGCGCGACACCCGTTCCGCGGCGGCGATCGGGCCGTGTTCGCCGACGAAACCGACCAGGGCGGGCGCCGGGGGCTCGGCCACGCGCAGGAGATACGACCGCGCGATCCGATCGGCGTCGAGTTCACTCATCCGGATGACCTCTCTCGAAAGTTCAACGCCGCCGCGACCTCGTCCGCCTCCGGCCTTTCGGCCCCCTTCAGATCGGCGAGCGTCCAAGCGATGCGGAGGCAGCGGTCCGCGCCGCGCGCGGTGATCGCGCCCCGCTCCAGCGCGCGGTCCAGCAACGCCGTGACCTGCGGCGGCAGGGCGAACTCGCGGCGCAACGCCGGGCCGGGCACCTCCGCGTTCGCCGTCCAGCCATGGTCCGCCCAGCGTTTCCCGGCTCGTTCGCGCGCCTCCAGCACCCGCTCGCGGACGGTCTCGGACGCTTCGGGCGGGTCGCTCAGGTGCGCGCTGAGCGCGGAAAGCGGCCGCAGCCGGACCCGCAGATCCACCCGATCGAGTAGTGGTCCGGACAGCCGGCCCAAGTACCGCCTTCGCGCGGACGCCGAACAGATGCAGTCAGCGTCCTTCGCCGGGGCGCAAGGACAGGGGTTGGTCGCCAGCACCAGTTGAAAGCGCGCCGGGTACCGCACGGCACCCTTGACCCTCGCGATCCGGACCTCGCCTTCTTCGAGGACGGTGCGCAGCGAATCCAGCCGTTCCGGGCCGAATTCGCAGACCTCGTCGAGGAACAGGATGCCCCGGTGCGCCCGGCTGATGGCCCCGGGAACGGCCAGGCCGCTGCCACCGCCGATCAGGGCGGGCACGCTGATCGAATGGTGCGGCGCGACGAACGGCGGCACGGTGACCAGCGGCCGGGACCGCGAAAGCGAACCGTCGATCGAATGAACGGCGGTGACCTGCAACGACTCTTCGGCGGTCAAGCGCGGCAGAAGGCCGGGGAGGCGTTTCGCGAGCATCGTCTTGCCCACCCCGGGCGGGCCCGTCATGAGCAGGTGATGCCCGCCCGCCGCGGCCACCTCCAGCGCCCAGCGCGCCTCCGGCTGCCCCACGACGTCGGCCAGGTCGGGTACCCGCGGCGGCTCCTGGACCGCGAACGGCTCGGGCCGGACGAGTTCGCCTTCCCCCTTGAGCCAGCCCACGAAGTCGGCCAGCCGGGCAACGCCGCCGACCTCCAGCCCGTCGACGAGAGCGGCTTCGAACAACGACTCGGCGGGCACGACCGCTCGCCGGTACCCGGCGTTGCGCGCCGCCAGCAGTCCCGGCAGGACCCCGCGGACCGCTCGCACCCGGCCGTCGAGGGCGAGTTCGCCGAGCAGCACGGTGTGGATCAGCTTCGTGGCCGGAACCGATCCCGTCGCGGCCAGGACCGCCGCCGCGATGCCCAGGTCGTAGCCGGAACCCACCTTCGGCAGGTTCGCCGGGGACAGGCCGAGGATCACTCTCTCGTCCGGCCACTTCTGACTCGAGTTGCGGACGGCTGAGCGGACCCTGTCCTTGGCTTCTTTCAGCCCGGTGTCGGGCAGCCCGACCATCGTCACCTTCGGCGAACCGCCGCCGATGTCGGCCTCGATCTCGATCATCCTGCCCTCGACGCCCAGCAGCGCGACGGACCAGGCTTTCGCCAGTGCCATTCAGAACGCCGCCTTGATGTGCCGCACCCGCGGCCGGGTGTCGGGCGGGGCGACGATCGCGATGATGTCGTAGCGGACCGGGCACCAGCGGAGCATGAACGCGTGCTGCCATTGGTACGCGAGACGGCGGATGCGGTCCGCCTTGAGCGGGGTCACCGCCTCGGCGGGAGTGCCGAAGGCGAGCCCCGTCCTCGTCTTGACCTCGCAGAAGACGAGGCGTTTCCGATCCGTCGCGACCAGGTCCAGTTCGCCGTCACGACAACGCCAGTTGCGGCTCAGGACGACGTAGCCGGTCTTCTCCAGATGCCGGACCGCGAGGTCTTCGCCCCACCGGCCCAGCTCGATGGGCGAGGCCCCGGCGGACGGTTGTCCGGTCGTACTCGTCATCTCGATCCCCCTCAGCGATCGTCACGGTGCGTGTGCGATCAACGCTGCCAGGGTGACCGGGGTGCGGACCAGACTCGATTCGCCGGCCTGTGGACAACCGGGGTGTTGTGGATAACTCGGGCGCCGCGGCCGGTCGCGGGCCGGAAATCGTCGGTGCCCGTGCTAGCGAAACGTGAAGGCCCCCTTCACCGCGTATAGCGCGGCGAAGGGGGCCTTCACGTGCTTCTGAAGATCAGCCGGAGAACGGACCGTCCTCCGGCAGGCGAAGGTCGGGTTTGTCGAGTTCCTCGACGTTGACGTCCTTGAACGTGATGACCCGGACGTGCTTGACGAACCTGGCGGGCCGGTACATGTCCCAGACCCACGCGTCGGACATCCGGACCTCGAAGTACACCTCGCCGCCGCCGTCGCGCACCTGCACGTCGACGGCGTTGGCCAGATAGAACCGCCGCTCGGTCTCCACCACGTACGAGAACTGGCCGACTATGTCGCGATACTCGCGGTAAAGCGAGAGCTCCATCTCGGTCTCGTACTTCTCGAGATCCTCTGCGCTCATGAAATCCGCGCCCCTCCTCGCGATTCTGCTGCTACTCCAGCGGCGGAGCGTTCATTGTTACCCACGTACGGGCCGAGGGCACGTATCGGCACGCTCGGGTTTTCCAGTGCCGCGACGGTCAGCACGACCGGGTGAGGCGGCCGCACCCGGTGCGCGGCGGCCGCGGTGGCCACGTTGGCGTACGACCAGCGATGGACCGGACTCGGACCGTGAGCGTTCAGCGCCGCGCTGTGCTCGGTGGTGCTGTACCCCTTGTGCACGTCGAAGCCGTAGTGCGGGTGGACGTCGTGCAGGTCGCCCATGATGCGGTCCCGTGTGACCTTGGCCAGCACGGACGCCGCCGCCACGCACGCGACGGCCTTGTCGCCCTTGATCACCGGGACGCTCGGCGCGGGCAGCCCGGACACGCGGAAGCCGTCGGTCAGGACGTAGCCCGGCGTTTTCCGCAGCGCGGAAACGGCACGGCGCATGCCTTCGAGGTTCATGACGTGGATGCCGAACAGGTCGACCTCGGACGCCGGGATGACGATGACCGCGTAGTCGACGGCACGCTGGACGACCCGGTCGTAGACCCGGTCCCGGGCCTTGGCCGTGAGCACCTTCGAGTCGGTGAGCTCGGGCAGCCGGGCGGCGTCACCGGGACGCAGGACGCAAGCGGCCACGACGAGCGGGCCGGCGCAAGCACCGCGCCCTGCCTCGTCGACCCCGGCGACTGGCCCGAGGCCCCGCCGGTCCAGCGCTCCCTGCAACCCCCAGAAGAGGTCGCCGCGCACCACTGCCCGCGGCGGCCGAAGCGGTTCGGCCGGTGTGAGCGGTACAGGAACTCTCAAGGCCTTACCGCCTCCGGTCGACCGCCTTGCGGACTCCGGACGACATCCGCCTGCCGAGGAACACCACGGGCCACGCCGCGGCGATGCCTACGCCCAGGGGAAGCCCCTGCTGCCAAGCCGGCGCACCGAGCGCCAGCGGCTGAGCGTTCGCCTGCGGGTTGTGGTCGGAAACGCCACCCCAGCGGCCGGGCGGGAGCACGATGACGCGCGCCTTGCCGATGATGTTGTCGACCGGGACGGCGCCGTTGACGCCACCGCCGCCCTGGAATCGGGAGTCGCTCGAGTTGTTGCGGTTGTCGCCCATCACCCAGACGTATCCGGCGGGCACCTTGACCGGCTCGAACGTCTTCTCGGTGGGCGCCATGCCCTCTTCCCAGTGGACGTACGGCTCGTCGAGCGCCTTGCCGTCCACGACCACCCGGTTGTTGTCGCAGCACTGCACCGTCTGGCCGCCGACCGCGATGATCCGCTTGACGAAGTCGCGCTCGTCCGGCGGCGCGAACCCGATCAGCGAACCGAGCGCGCGGAAGCCGGTGACGAAGATGTTGCTGGACTCCGGCGTCTCGATCTCGCCTGCCCAGGCGGGCGGTCCCTTGAAGACCACCACGTCACCCGGGCCGGGATCGGTGAAGTCGTACGTGATCCGGTCGACCAGGATCCGGTCGCCCGTGCACCCGGCACAGCCGTGCAAGGTGGTCTCCATCGACCCCGAGGGGATCATGTAGACCTTGGCGAGGAACTGCTGGATCAGGATCGTCAGCACGAGGGCGACGACGATCAGGATCGGCAGTTCCTTCCAGAACGACCGCTTCTTGTTGACCTTGCCGAATTTCTTGGAACCGGATCGGCCCCGGCGGGAGGCCCTGGTCGGGCGCTCCTCATCGGGGCGATCGGGCTCGTCTTCGGAGGTGTTCTGGGACACGGGTTCGACCACGACGCCAGGTTACCTGTAACCGAGTGGCTACCTACTTGGCGGAGGTCGTCTCGCGGTTTTCGCGGCGTTCCTTGATCTTGGCGGCCTTGCCGCGCAGCTCGCGGAGGTAGTACAGCTTCGCCCGGCGGACGTCGCCGCGCTTGAAGACCTCGACCTCGGCGATGTTCGGCGAGTGCACCGGGAAGGTGCGCTCCACGCCGATGCCGAACGACACCTTGCGGACCGTGAAGGTCTCGCGGACGCCGCCGCCCTGGCGACGCAGCACGACGCCCTGGAAGATCTGGTTACGCTCGCGGTTGCCCTCGATGACGCGGACGTGAACCTTGAGCGTGTCGCCCGGTCGGAAGTCCGGGATGTCGGAACGCAGTGACTGCGCGTCCAGCGCGTCCAGGGTGTTCATCGGTGGTCCGTCCTCGTCTTCGTATGGCTTACGTACAGCTTGGGCGCGCAGTGTCGGGCACTGCGACCTACCCGGGGGCTATGGCGTTCCGGCCGACCTCGCGACTTGTATATCCGGCAACGCCGGGATTCAAGTTTCGCGCGTCTGCTCACGCCAACCTGTCAAGTATTGCAGACCAGGACTCAGGTGGTTGACCCGGCCTCGTCGCCGCCCTCGTCCAACCGGTCGAGGACCTTGAGATCGTGCTTGTCGAGACTACCTTCCGGCAGCAGGCCGATCAGTTCGGGCCTGCGCCGCACGGTGCGTTCCAGTGCCTGGTCGCGGCGCCAGCGGTCGATCAGCGCGTGGTTGCCCGACCGCAGGACGTCCGGCACGGCCAGGTCCCGCCAGACCTCCGGCCGCGTGTAGCTGGGGCCTTCGAGCAGGCCGTCGGAGAACGAGTCCTCCTCGGCGGAGCGGGCGTTGCCGAGGACGCCCGGCAGCAGCCGGACGACGGCTTCGACCATCACCAGGACCGCGGCCTCGCCGCCGACGAGCACATAGTCGCCGATGGAGACCTCGTCGACGGGCATCCGCCGCGCGGCGTCATCGATCACCCGCTGGTCGATGCCCTCGTAGCGGCCGCACGCGAACACCAGGTGTTCCTCGGCGGCGTACTGGTGGGCCATGGCCTGGGTGAACGGGCGACCGGCCGGCGTGGGGACCACGAGGCGGGTGTTCTCGCCGCAGACGTCGTCCAGGGCGGGGCCCCAGATCTGCGGTTTCATCACCATGCCGGGTCCGCCGCCGTACGGCGCGTCGTCGACCGCGCGGTGGACGTCGTGCGTCCAGTCCCGCAGGTCGTGCACGCCGACCTCGATGAGGCCGCGATCGATCGCGCGGCCGAGCAGCGCGGCGCGGAGCGGGTCGAGGTATTCGGGGAAGATCGTGACGACGTCGAGGCGCATCAGGCGTCCAGCAGGCCTTCCGGCGGGTCGAGGACCACGCGGCCGCCCGCGACGTCGACGGCCGGGACGATCGCCTTCACGAACGGCACCAGCACCTCGCGTCCGTCGTGCTCGATCGACAGCAGTTCACCGGCGGGCGAATGCACGATTTCGAGCACCCTGCCGACGACCGTGCCGTCGGCGAGTTCGGCCCGCAGGCCTTCGAGTTCGTGGTCGTAGAACTCGTCGGGGTCTTCGGTCGGCGGCAGCGTCGAGGTGTCGGCGATCAGCAGCGCGCCGCGGAGGGTCTCCGCGACGTCCCTGGTCAGCACCTCTTCGAAACGCACCAGCAGCCGCCCGCTGTGTTCGCGGGCGGCTGCGATGGTGAGGTCTCTGCTGCTGCCGTCACGCAGCTTCGTCGTGACGGCCGAACCGACCGCGAACCGCTGTTCCGGCGAGTCCGTGCGCACGTCCACCGCGAGTTCCCCGCGGATTCCGTGCGCCTTGGCGATCCGGCCGACTACGACGTCCATCCCGATGAGTCTCTGTGTCCTTGGTCAGCGATCGGTGTCGACGACGTCCACGCGGACGCCTCGGCCACCGATGCCGCCCATGACGGTGCGCAGGGCGGTCGCGGTACGACCGCCCCGGCCGATCACCTTGCCGAGATCGTCGGGGTGCACGTGCACCTCGAGCGTGCGGCCACGACGCGTGGTCAGCAGCTCGACCCGGACCTCGTCCGGGTTGTCGACGATCCCGCGCACCAGGTGCTCGAGGGAGTCAGCGAGGAAGCTCACGCCTCGGCCTTGTCACCCTCGGCGGCCTCGGCCTTGTCGGCTTCGGCCTTCTTCGGGGCGGACTTCTTCTTCGGCGTGGTGGCCTCGGCGCCGGCCGAGTCACCGGCGGCGGCGAGCGCGGCGTTGAACAGGTCCTGCTTCGACGGCTTCGGCTCGGCGACCTTCAGGGTGCCCTCGGCGCCCGGCAGGCCCTTGAACTTCTGCCAGTCACCGGTGATCTCGAGGATGCGCTGGACCGGCTCGGTCGGCTGGGCGCCGACGGACAGCCAGTGCTGGGCCCGCTCGGTGTCGACCTCGATGAAGCTCGGCTCTTCCTTCGGGTGGTACTTGCCGATCGTCTCGATGGCCTTGCCATCACGGCGGGTGCGCGCGTCGGCGACGATGATGCGGTAGTACGGCGCACGGATCTTGCCGAGACGCTGCAGCTTGATCTTGACGGCCACGGGTGTGGGTACTCCTCAGTTCTCTCTGATGCATGTGGAAGGCGCACGCCTGCCGCGTGGGGACACGGCTGCGCACACCCGAAGGGTGAGCTCGGGCGCGGTGAGAGGGTCCGGCCAAAGCAGGCAAGCGAACATTCTGCCAGATGCGCTTTTTCCGGCGCTAACTGGCTGTCAGAACGCGGCTATCCCGAGCGAGGCGAGCAGGATCGTCACGGCCGGGAGGAAGTTGTTCACCTGATGGGCGACCACGCTGCCGAGCAGCCGTCCGGTGAACACCCTGGCCAGGCCGATCGGGATCGCGATCACCAGCAGCAACGTGGTGCGCAGCGGTTCGAGGTGGCTCGCCGCGAAAACGGCCGTGGAGACCAGGAACGCCGCGATCCTCCCCCAGCGTTCGGTGCGCCACGTCAGCCGTTCGACCGCTCCCCACAGCAGGCCGCGGTAGATGATCTCCTCGCAGATCGGTCCGACCAGCCACAGGTAGATGAACATCACGACGGCCGCCGAGACCGACATCCGCCGGTCCTCCACGAGCGCGCTGATCGCCGACGTCGCGTTCTCGTTGCCCACGACCTGCGTCCAGGCCCAGGCGGCGAGCGAGGTGAACCCGAGCCCGAGCACCCCGAGTTTGAGGCCGACCTTGACGTCGGCCCAGCTCCAGCCGATCCGCAGGTCAGTGAACGGGCCATTGCCCCGCAGCCGGGTGATGAGCAGCGCCACGCCCGCCGCGATCATCGTCGGCAGCATGGTGCCGAGCAGCACCATGCGCATCGGCAGGGGCTGGCCGGGCTGGACGTCGCCGAGCAGGACGCTGATGAACGCCGCCGACGCCAGCAGGACGGCCTCCACCAGGAGGAAGGCCCCGAATCCCCAGCGATGCGGCGGTGGCGTGCCGGGTGCGGCCACCTCACCTCCGGCAGCGAGTTCGTCCGGCGGCGCGGCCTCGGGGATCGGCTCCCTGGGCTGAGATACGGTCACGCCGATCCTCCGGTGATCGTTCGGTTACTCACAGACTCTAACCGCCTCGAGCGGCGATCACCTCGCCGCGAAGAGCAATACAGCCGGAGGGAGGTTGTTGGCGGCATGGGCGATGACCGCCGCGCTCACCCGGCCGGAAAGATAGCGGGCGAGGCCGATGGCGATGCCCTGGCCGAACAGCGCGATCGTGCGCGCGGCCTCCCCGTGCAGCTGGGCGAACACCAGCGCGGTGACCAGCAGGATCACCCACGAGGGCAGCCGGTGGTAGCCCATCGCGTTCCAGAGCGAGCCGCGGAAGAGCAGTTCTTCGGTGACGGGAGCGGCGAGGACGACGATGACCGCGGCGAGCACCAGCCAGACGGTGTCGCCTTCGGCGGTCCCGGACAGTTCGGTGATCGGGCTCGGTGAAACGTCCGAGAAGGTCCTGTCGTCGCCGTCGGTCCCGTAGACGGCGAGCAGCAGCAGGTTGAGGAGGTAGCCGGCGGCGAGCGCGGCGGCCCCGCAGGCGAGCCCGATCCGGACGTCGCGCCAGGTGGGTCTGAGCCCGAAGTCCGTGCGGAGTCCTTGCCCCCAGACGCGAGAGCCGATCGCAGGGCCGAGGCCGAGCACGAGGGTCGGCAGGAACGCGAGGATCAGCAGCGGGCCGACGTCACGGAGTTCGAGCGGGTCGTAGCCGCCGAAGCGGCCTGACAGCACGAAGCTCATGACGAGCGTGACGAGGTGATACCCGGCGATGCCCGCGAAGAACGCTACGAACCCCCAATGCGCTCCGAGCACCAGACGCTCGCGAGCCTGCCCGTCGTCCACCACGCCTCCACGCTAGGTACCGCTCCCGTCACGGATGGAGTCGGGTCAGGCGTAGATCTTGCCACGCAGCACGATGTGACTCGGATGGCGCAGCACCGCGAGGTCTTCACGCGGATCCTCGGGGTAGACGAGGAGATCAGCCGAAGCGCCGTCGACGATCCCGGGCACGCCGAGCCACTCGCGCGCCGCCCACGAAGCCGACGCCAGCGCCTGCTCCGCGGACATGCCCGCCTTGTGCAGCGCCTCGATCTCGTCGACGAGCCTGCCGTGCTCGACCATGCCGCCCGCGTCGCTTCCGGCGTACACCTGGACACCGGCCTCGATCGCCGTCGAGACCATGTCGCCGACGCCCGCGTGCAACGCGCGCATGTGGTCGGCGTACACCGGGTATTTGCCCGCCTTGTCGGCGATGCCGGGGAAGTTCTCGATGTTGATCAGGGTCGGCACGAGCGCGATCCCGCGTTCGGCGAGGACGCCCAGCTGGTCCGAAGAGAGTTCCGTGCCGTGTTCGAGGCAGTCGATCCCCGCGGCGATCAGGCCCGGCAAGGCGGCCTGGCCGAACACGTGCGCCGTCACCTTGGCGCCCTCGGCGTGCGCGGCGGCGATGGCCTCGGCGAGGACGTCGTCGGGCCACAGGGGCGCGAGATCGCCGACGCCGCGGTCGATCCAGTCGCCGACGAGCTTGACCCAGCCGTCGCCGTCGCGGGCCTGCTCGGCGGCCGCCTTCGGCAGTTCGGAAGGGTCTTCGAGTTCGATGCCAAGGCCGGGGATGTAGCGCTTGCGCAGGGCGAGGTGCTGACCGGCGCGGATGATCCGCGGCAGGTCGGCACGCTCTTGCAACGGCCGGACGTCGATCGGCAGCCCGCAGTCGCGGATCAGCAGCGTCCCGGCGTCGCGATCGGTGATCGCCTGTTCGGTGGCTTCTTCAAGCGTGGTGGGGCCGCCGACCCCGATTCCGGGATGACAATGCGCGTCGACCAGTCCGGGGACGAGAAAGCCTTCCCGGACAACGGTTTCCGCTCCAGCGACCGGTTCGGTGGTGATCCGGCCGCCGGTGACCCACAACTCGCGTTGCTCGCCGTCCGGCAGGACGACCCCCGCCAGGTGCAGCGCCTCCACGGGCTACTTGTCCTTCGGCAGCTTGAACTTCTTCGGGTCGAACCCGGGTACGTCGTTCATGCCGCCGAGCTGGGAGAGGTCGGGCATCCCACCGGGCATGCCAGGTCCCCCAGGCATCCCTCCCGGGGGCAGCATCGGCATGCCGCCGGGGAAGCCGCCGCGGACCTTGGGCTGCGTCGGGCCGCGCCCCTTGCCCTTCTTCCCCTTCTTGCCCTTGCGGTTCTTGCTACCGCCGCCTCCGCCGCCGAAGCCGAAGCGCCCGGCCATCTGCGCCATCATCTTGCGCGCCTCGAAGAACCGGTTGACCAGGTCGTTGACCTCGCGGATGGAGACGCCCGAGCCCTTCGAGATCCGGATCCGGCGGGAGGCGTTGATGATCTTCGGGTCGTCGCGCTCGGCGGGGGTCATGCCGCGGATGATCGCCTGCAGCTTGTCGAGCTGCTTGTCGTCGACCTGAGCGAGCTGGTCCTTCATCTGCCCGGCGCCGGGCAGCATGCCGAGCAGGTTGCCGATCGGGCCCATCTTGCGGACCGCGAGCATCTGCTCGAGGAAGTCTTCGAGGGTGAGCTGGCCGCTGCCGAGCTTGGCCGCGGTCTGCTCGGCCTTCTCCTGGTCGAAGTGCTGCTCGGCCTGCTCGATGAGGCTGAGCACGTCACCCATGCCGAGGATCCGGCTGGCCATCCGGTCCGGGTGGAAGAGGTCGAAGTCCTCGAGCTTCTCACCGTTCGACGCGAACAGGATCGGCTGGCCGGTGACCTGGCGGACGGACAGCGCGGCACCACCGCGGGCGTCGCCGTCGAGCTTGGTGAGCACGACGCCGGTGAAGCCGACGCCGTCGCGGAACGCCTCGGCCGTGGTGACCGCGTCCTGACCGATCATCGCGTCGACGACGAACAGCGTCTCGTCCGGCGAAACGGCGTCGCGGATGTCCGCGGCCTGCTTCATCAGCTCTTCGTCGACACCGAGACGGCCGGCGGTGTCGACGAGGACGATGTCGTGCTGGGCGCGCTTGGCCTCGTCGATGGCGCGGCGGGCGACGTCGACCGGGTCGCCGACACCGTTGCCGGGCTCGGGCGCGAAGACCGCGACCCCGGCCCGCTCGCCGACGACCTGCAGCTGCGTGACCGCGTTGGGACGCTGGAGGTCACAGGCGACCAGCATCGGCGCGTGGCCCTGCTTCTTCAGCCACATCGCGAGCTTGCCGGCGAGCGTGGTCTTACCGGCACCCTGGAGACCCGCGAGCATGATGACCGTCGGCGGGTTCTTCGCGAACGTGAGCCGCCTGGTCTCGCCGCCGAGGATGGTGACGAGTTCCTCGTTGACGATCTTGATGACCTGCTGCGCCGGGTTCAGCGCGCCGTGCACCTCGGCGCCCTTGGCGCGCTCCTTGATGCGGGCGATGAAGTCCTTGACCACGGAGAGCGCGACATCCGCCTCGAGCAGCGCGATACGGATCTCGCGCGCGGTGGCGTCGATGTCGGCGTCGGAGAGCCTGCCCTTGCGAGACAGCGTCTGCAGGGCGGACGTGAGCCGATCGGAGAGGGTGTCGAACACGGGTGTGCACGCTCCAGCTGGGTCGTTGTGGCTCGCCGGTACGGACCGGCGGCTTCCCAGGGTAGTCGGTGTCCGAGGTCAGCGTTTGACGCGGTTGCGGACGGCCAGGAGCGTCAGGCCGAGCAGCAGCGGCCCCAGAACGCGCATGACCAGCCGCATCACCTCGCCGAACGGCGTCAGATCCTTCGGCAGGGACGACAGTTTCGTTTCCAGCGAAACGGTGCTCTGGGCGACGTAGATCAAGGTGTCACCGAAGGCAGGCGTCGTCTTGAAGCCGCCTAGCCAGATGCTCACGCTTACGACGGCTATGAGGACGGCGAGGGTCGCGAGGGCCCTTAGCGCGCGAAGGCCGTAGCCGGAGACGAGCCAGTAGAGGTGGAGGATGACGCGCTCGGACCACGGGGTCGCGGGGCTGTGGCGGCGCATCTCCATCTCGCCGTAGTAGAAGTCGGCGGCGCCGGGTTCGTTCTTGCTGTCTTCCTGCGCCTTGCGGAGCTGGCGGTAGAGATCGGCCATCCTTTGCGGCCCGACCTGGGAGCCTGTGCCGGGGCCGAATCGTGGATCCTCGGCCAGCACCTGACGCCTTCGCCGGACAAGGAAGCGGCATTCACCTTCGAGGCGCAGCTTGTCCAGGTGATGCGCTCCGGCGAACGTACAGCTGGAGAGATCCAGATCGGTGAGGACGAGGTCGACCGCATCGACCTCGCGTATCGACCTCAAAGACGAGAGCCCCCGGCCGGCGATCGTCGACGGCTTACCGAACGCCGCCCGCGTCAGATCGACGTTCGCCTTCATCGTCCGCAGATCGACCCCCGCTTCGAAATTCGCCTCACCGCAGTAAACCTCGGCCGCCACGACATCGATGACCATTCGCTTACGGAAGGTCGCGTGGGCGAAGGTCATCATGATTCCCTCCGCGGGGCCGAGCAGTTCCGCGGCCACGAAGTCGGCCGACTCGAACGAGACGGGGGCATGGAACCGCGCGCCCTTGAAAACGGCGAAGCCACCGAATCGGCCGCGTTCGAACGTGACGGACTCATGGAATCGGGCGGACTGAAACCGTGCGGCTCCGGAGAAACCCGCCCCCTCGAAGCTCACTTTTCCGTGAAATTCCAGTTCGGCGAACGAGGCCTCGCCCCCGAACCGAGCCTCGCGAAAGAGAGCCTCGCCGCGAAATCCTGAAACCAGCGAGAACTGCACCTTGCCTTCGAACTCGACCTGCGCGAACGACGCGTCGCCGCCGAAATCGACTTCCCGAAAATTCGTGTCATCGACGAAAACCGACTCGTCGAACGCGACCAATCCGTTGAACTGCGTGAACTGAAAGCCGCCGCCCGCGAACTTCGCCCTGCTGAATCGCGCACCGCCGGCGAACTCCGCGCTTTCGAAGGTCGCGGACCCGAAAGTGACGTCCGCGAACAGTGCCGACCGGGCGAACCTCGTGGCACGGAACGAAGCTTCGTCATGGAACAGGGTTTCGCTGAACGCCGCCTCACCGCCGAATCTCGCGTCCTTGAAAGACGTGCGGGCGAAGGTCACTTTTTCGAACCTCACCGGGTCGCGGAACCTGGCGTCGGTGAAGTCGGCTCGTCCGAACTCGGCCCGGCCGTCCTCGGTTCGGATGCTCTCGACCAGCCGCTTGACCAGATCCCCCGACAGCTCGGTTCCGCGCAGGTCCACCTCCGCGCCGGGGCGGAGGCCCTCGAAATACTGGTCCTGCCGTGAAGGATCGAGGTGAGCGAGGCAACGGTCCCCCCGTACCCGGACACCGGCGCAGAGAGTACGGCCACAGGTCCGCCACGGCTCGTGCATGGCGACATTCATAGCGCAGAAACAGGGCTCCGGGACCGGTCGCCCCTCGCGGACCGGTACCGGAGCCCCTACGGAAGGCTCGCCTCCCCGCGAGCCGACCGTAAGCACACTTGGCGATTTCGCGGGATTCGGTATCGCCGGACCCCCAGTACCAGGCGATTTCGCTCCCCGCGCTCTCTCCGCGCGATGGCATAACAATGCCCGGTCACCGCGGGGTCACGGCAGCGTGAAGACCCCCAACTACCCCTGGGTAGAACTACTCAAGTGGTCTTGGCCGACGACGAGGCCTTCCTCGCCCGCGTCCGCGCCTGACGGGCCTTGTCCGCCGCGTCCTTGGCCTTCGCGACCGGAGCACGGTCGGCTTCGACCGCGCTCCGCTGCAGGGCCGCCAGCAGCCGCGTCACGCCCTCGGCCTGCTCGGCGGCGGTCGGCTGGAGGACGTCGTCGCCGTCCAGTTTGGCCTGAATGAGCGCTTCCAGCGCTTCCCGGTAGCGATCGGTGTACCGCGCGGGGTCGAAGTCCTGGGTGAGGTCTTCTATCAGCGAGACCGCGTTCCGCAGCTCACCGCGGCGCAGGTCGACGTCCTCGTGCAGGAACGGGAAGTCGGGCCGCCGGACCTCGTCGGGCCACAGCATCGTCTCGAGCAGGATCACCTGGTCCCGCACGCGCAGCGCGCCGAGTGTCTCGCGCTGCCGCAGCGTCACCTTCACGATCGCGATCCGCCCGGACTGCTGCAGCGCCTCGCTCAACAGCACGTACGGCTTGGTCCCCGACGGCTCCGGTTCGAGGTAGTAACTGCGCGCGAAGTACGTCGAGTCGACCTGCTCGGCGGGGGTGAAGCCGACGACGTCCATCGACTGGGTGGTCGGCCCGAGCAGCGACGCGAAGTCCTGGCCGGTCAGCAGCACGACGTCACCGTTGGGAACGGGGTGTCCCTTGGCGATCTCGGCCGGGGGCACCTCGGCGCCGTCGACCTCGCAGACCCATTTCACCCGCACCCTGCCGCCGTCCGGCTCGTGCACCTGGTGGAGGGGGACGCTGTGCTCTTCGGTCGCGCTGTACGCCTTCACCGGAATGGCGTAGGTCCCGAATCCGATCGTGCCTTTCCACACCGCTCGCATGGCCCACCTCCGCCTGGTCAGCGTATCCACGCGCCGAAGCGGCGGGACAGCTACAAACGGGTGTCAGGGGCCACTGATTCGCTCACACATTCGAATGACGGGCGGGATTCGGCCAGCGCGTCGGCCGAACAGCCGACAGCGGTGGCGGCCGCCCGGAGTACTTCCGCGACGACTTCGACGTCGACCAGTGGAGCGGTGGACAACGCGCCTTCGCTCCCCACCTCGACCCGGCCCGCCATGCCTTCGAGCGCGATGGCCAGTGCCTGCTGGCCCGCGACGAGGTGCCGGACCACCTTGAGCAGTTCGGGGACGGTCGCGGCGGTGCCGGACGCGGTCAGGGAGACGGCGAGGTCGTCCGCGCAGGCCCGGAAGTGCGAGGCGACGACGGTCGGCGGCAGCGAGGTCCGGTGTGGCCCGGGCGGGTTCTGCTCGTGACCGCGCACGCGCTCACCGCCCTCCGGAGCCTTCGGGTTTCGACCGCGCACATCCTGCCACCGTCACCCTCCGCCACTCGCGCGACACCCCGGGGGCGAGAGCAAAGGTCCCTTGCTCCCGCCCCCGGGGCCGTCAAGAAGCGGCCGCCAGCAAAGCGGCTTCGATCTTCGACCGCCACGCCTGGTCGACCCGGCCGGTCCTCGGCGCGACGGCGAACGAATCGACGACGGCGCCGCCGAGCGTGGCCACCTTCGCCCAGCGCACCTCGGCTTCGCACCGCCGCAGCGCGCCCGCGACCCGGTACAGCAGGCCGATCCGGTTCGCGGCCCGCAGTTCGACCACGACCGTGTCCTGCCCGCTGGTCTCGTCGTCGAACCAGATCACCTTCACGCCCGCCGACGGCGTCTCGCCACCGCCGTAGTCCCGTTCCTTCGCCGCCAGCCGCTGGGTGAGCGGCAGCGTCCCGGCCACCGCCCGCGCGAACTGCTCGCGCAGCAACGTGACGTCGGGCAGCGAACCGAACTTCGGAGACGCCGTGAACACGCCCGCCCGTCCCCCCTCGTGCCCGCGCAGCACCGCCGCGTGGACTTCGAGGGAGTTCAGCGCGAGCACCCCGGCGGCGGGCGCCAGCAGTTCGGCGCGGGCCGGGACCGCGAGCACCACGGTCACGACCTTGCCGGCGGCGGTGATCCGCACCTCCCCGCGACCGGACGCGACGGCTTCGGCGACGAGCTCCCGTTGTTCGGCACCCATCGGCTCCGGCGGTACGAAACCCTTGCCGTGCAAGGCTTCCTCGCAACCGGACACGAGTTCGGCGAGCAGCCTGGCCTTCCAGTCGGTCCACACGCCCGGACCGGTCGCCAGCGAATCGGCCGTCGTCAGCGCGTGCAGCAGTTCCAGCAGGACCAGGTTCTCGTCGAGCGTCTTCGTCACCCGCTGGATCGTGGCCGGATCGCTGATGTCCCGCCGGGTCGCGGTGTGCGGCAGCAGCAGGTGATGCCGGACCATCGCCGCCACCAGCGCCGAATCGGCCCGCGACAGCCCGAGCCGGGCCGCCACCTGGGCACTGATCTTCGCGCCGAGTTCGGAATGGTCCGCGTCGCGGCCCTTTCCGATGTCGTGCAGCAGCGCGCCGATCAGCAGCAGGTCCGGCCGCGAGACGGTGGTCGTCAGTTTCGACGCCTCGACGGCGGCGCGCACGAGATGCCTGTCGACGGTCCACGAATGCACCGGCGACCTCGGCGGGAGGTCCCGCACCGCACCCCATTCGGGGAACAGCCGCGCCCACAGGCCCGTGCGGTCGAGCGCCTCGACGGCGTCGACCAGGCCCTCGCCCGCGCCGAGCAGTTCCACCAGCGCCTTGAGAGCGTCGGCGGGCCACGGCGCACGCAGTTCCGGCGCGGTGTCGGCGAGTGCCCGTAAGGTCCCGTGCGCGATCGGCTTCCGGATCCGCGCCGACGCCGCCGCGACCCGCAGCAGCAACGCCGGATCCTTGGCGGGCAGCGCGTCCCGCGCCAGCGCGACCTCGTTCCCGTGCAGCACGACACCTTCGTCGAGCGGCGTCCGCACCGGCCGCCGCCCGAACCGCGCCTTGGGCGGCTCCACAGTGGACCGGAGTGCCACATCGACGGCGTACGCGATCGTCCGCCCGACGCCGGAAAGCTTGCGCGCCAAGGTGAACCTGTCGCCGAACCCCAGTTCGCCCGCGACCGTCTCGGCCTCCGGCGCGCTGAGGATGTCCCGCTCGCGGCGCAGTTCCCGGCGCAACTCCGTCCGGACGTCGAGCAGCAGGCTCTTGGCCGCCAGGAGTTCCTCGCCGGGTCTGGCTGTCAGCTGTGCCGCTGCCAAAGCCTCCAGGACGGCGAAGTCGCGAAGCCCGCCTCGGCCGTGCTTGAGGTCCGGCTCGGCGGACTGCGCGATCTCGCCACTGCGAGCCCAGCGCTGACGCACCGCGTCCGACAGTTCGCCCACCCGTTTCCGGGCGGTCCGCCGCCACTGGTCCCGTGCCGCGGCCGCGAGCCTGGCGGTGATCTCGGCGTCCCCGGCGATGTGCCGGATCTCGAGCAGTCCCATCGCGGTCCGCAGGTCCTCGGACGCCACCTTCAGCGCCTCACCCGGTGTGCGGACCGAGTGGTCGAGGCCGATCTTGGCGTCCCACAACGGGTACCAGATCGCGTCGGCGATCTCGCCGACGCCGCCGTTGCCGTTGTGCAGCAACAACAGGTCGAGGTCGGAGAAGGGCACCAGTTCGCGGCGCCCGAGGCCACCGACGGCGGCCAGCGCGACACCGGGTTCAGCGGTGTCGACACCGGCCGCCGCGGCGCCCTTGCCCAACCAGAATTCGTAGAGGTCGACCAGGGCCGCCCGCAACGCGGCCGCCCCCAGCCTCCCGTGCCTGCCCTCGAGCAGTCGCTCGGTGGCTTTAACCAGCTCACCCCCGTCGGCCATCCCTGACGCCTATAGAGCGTCCGAGCCGCGCTCGCCGGTGCGTACCCGGATGACCGTCTCGACCGGCGTCACCCAGATCTTGCCGTCGCCGATCTTGCCGGTGTGCGCGGCGGTGGTGATCGCGTCGAGGACCTTCTCGACGTTGGAATCGTCGGTGACGACCTCGACCCTCAGCTTCGCCACGAAGTCGACGGAGTACTCCGCGCCCCGGTAGACCTCGGTGTGGCCCTTCTGCCTGCCGTAGCCCTGCACCTCGCTGACCGTCATGCCGAGCACGCCCAGCTGTTCCAGCGCGGAGCGGACGTCGTCGAGCGTGAACGGCTTGACGATCGCGGTGATCAGCTTCATGCCTTGCTCTCCTCGAGTTTCGTGGCCGCGTTTCCGGTGGGCGCCTTGACCGGGATGGTGGTCGGCTGGCCGAGGCCGCCGCCCGAACCGGTGAAGTCGTACGCGCTCTCCGCGTGCTGGGCCTCATCGATACCACTGACCTCGTCCTCCGCGCTGACGCGGAACCCGCCGAGCTTCTTGATCACCCAGCCGATGACGAAGGTGAGCACGAACGAGTAGCCGAGGACCACGGCGGCCGCGAGCGCCTGCTTGCCCAGCTGGCCGAGGCCGCCGCCGTAGAACAGGCCGTCGACGCCGAGCGAGTTGACGCTGGTGGTGCCGAAGAGGCCGATGAGCAGCGTACCGACGAGGCCGCCCACGAGGTGGACGCCGACGACGTCGAGGGAGTCGTCGAAACCGAAGCGGAACTTGAGGCTGATCGCCAGGGCGCACAGGGCACCGGCGACGAGGCCGATGGCGATGGCACCCAGCGGGCTGACGAATCCGGCCGCCGGGGTGATCGCGACGAGACCCGCGACGGCACCGGAGGCGGCGCCGAGGGTGGTCGGCTTGCCGATCTTGATCTGCTCGATGATCAGCCAGCCGAGGATCGCGGCCGCGGTGGCGACGGTGGTGTTGGTGAACGCGACGGCGGCGAGGTCGTTGGCGGCCAGCGACGAACCGGCGTTGAAGCCGTACCAGCCGAACCACAGCAACGCGGCGCCGAGCAGCACGAACGGGACGTTGTGCGGGCGTCCGGTGCCCTTCGGCCAGCCCTTGCGCTTGCCGAGCACGATCGCGAGCGCCAGGCCCGCCGCGCCGGCGTTGATGTGGACCGCGGTACCACCGGCGAAGTCGAGCGCCTTGAGCTGGTTGGCGATCCAGCCGCCGACCGAATCGGCGCCGATGAAGCCGTTGAACGAGAACACCCAGTGCGCGACCGGGAAGTACACGATGGTCACCCACACCGCGACGAACAGCGTCCAGCCCCAGAACTTGGCGCGGTCGGCGATGGCACCGGAGATCAGCGCAGGCGTGATGATCGCGAACATCAGCTGGAACATCACGAAGGCGAACAGCGGCAGCGCGTCCGCGCCGGGCCAGGCGACCTCGGGCGTGCTGCTCGTCGCGGCGGTCGCGAACCCGGCGAGCTTGCCGGAGATGTTCGAGAGACCGGCGAAGTCGAAGTTACCGAGCAACCCGCCGCCGATATCGTTGCCGAAAGCCATCGTGAAGCCGTAGAGCGTCCAGAGGACGCCGACCACGGCCAGCGCGATGAAGTTCATCATCAACATGTTCAGAACGCTCTTCGCGCGGACCATGCCGCCGTAGAAGAACGCCAATCCCGGTGTCATGAGCATGACCAGCGCGGCGCTGATCAACACCCATGCGGTGTCTCCTGCGTTCAGCACAATCTTCCTCCCGTGCCTGGGGTGTACTGCGCAGGAATCTTTGGACCGGGGTGTTTCCTCGGGCCGCGATTCAGGTTTCACCCGCGTGAACTGTCGGTACGGCGTTGTTACGTGCAGGTTTCCGGAGACCAGGTGCGTTCTGTCCGGTTGCGAAACCTCGTGGTCGAATAGCCCCATGAACGCGCGTGCATCCGGCAATCACCCACTGCCACCGGAGATCGTCCGGTCATTGCGATGTTCAGTCTGCAGTGACCCGGTCGGGTCAAGCGAGCGCACGGTGCGTTGTGAACGGGGCCACTCGTTCGACGTAGCGAAGCAGGGTTACGTGAACCTTCTGCACGCACGCGTCCCGGCCGGCACGGCGGACACCGCGCCGATGGTCGCGGCTCGTGTCGACCTCCTCTCCTCGGGTGCTTATCGCCCTCTCGCCGACGCCCTCGCGAAGGTGGCCTCGGAACATGTCCAGGACGGGCTGATCATCGACGCGGGCGCGGGCACGGGGTACTACCTCGCGCACGTGCTCGACGCCGTCCCCGCCGCGTACGGACTGGCGCTCGACGTCTCCGCCGTCGCCCTGCGCCGGGCCGCTCGCGCGCACGCGCGCGCGGGCGCGGCCGTGTGGAATCTGTGGGAACCCTGGCCGGTGGCGGGCTCGAGCGCGTCGCTGATCCTCAACGTCTTCGCGCCCCGCAACGCCGCGCAGTTCCACCGCGTCCTGACCGCGGACGGGCTGCTGGTCGTCGCGACGCCGAACCCCGGGCATCTCCGGGAACTGGGCGACCTGGTGATCTCCGTCGACGGCGCCAAGGACGCGCGACTGGAGGAGACCCTCGGTGAGCGTTTCGCCCGGGTGGACCGGCTCGAGGTCACCCAGCGGGTGACGCTGTCGGCCGCTCAGATCCGCCAGGTCGTCGAGATGGGCCCGAGCGCGCACCACCTTCACCGTGACGGACGCCGGGAACGCCTCGACGCGATCACCGGTCCGGCCGACGTCACCACCTCGTTCGGCGTCGCGCTGTACCGGCCGGTGCCCTGATGGAGTCATCCGCGACCCTGCTCGCCGACGCCGTCTGGGTCCGCGCCCGCATCGGCGGCGCCGCGAAGCTCTACGGCTGCTCCCGGCCCGAGGTGCTCGGCACGATCTGGTGGTACTCGCTGTCCTCGGTCCTCGTCGCCCCCTCGGTGGAATCCCTCGTGCGCGACGGCACGCCCCTGGACCCGTCGCTCGACGCCGTCACGATCGACCTCGTCCCGGACGGCCGCTTCACCGGCGCACGATCGTCACGGGTCCTCTCCGGCGGCCTTGCCGAACTCGGCGAGGCGTTCGCCGCGACGCTGGGCACCGCGATCGGGACGATCTCGGACGTCACAGGCGCGAATCCGCGCGCGCTGGGCGCGATCGCGACGGATTCGATCGGCAACCGCCTCCTGTGGACCGGCGACACCGAACGGGCGGTCGCGCTGGCGGCGCCGCTGGTGACCGCGATCGGGCTCGGGATGCCGGAGCCGCGGTTCGCCCGGATCGGGCGGAACACCGTGGTGCGCCGCGCTTCCTGTTGCCTGATCTACGAAGCGGGCAATCCGAAGTGCACCAGTTGTCCGCGACAGACACCGGAGGAACGGGACCGCCGGCTTCGCGCGGCCCTCGGTTAGTACGAATTCCCCTCTCACTGCCGCATTGGGGTCGAGGAGTCCTTCACGGACTTGGCACCCAACATGACACCTTTGCCTTTCACCTCAATAACCCTCTTTGCCGCTCACGACCCCTCGACCCAATGCGGCCTGACGGAAGGCGGCGTTGCGAAAGCCACTTTCGCAACGTTGAAGGTTATGAAAGCCACTTTCGCAACATCTGAAGCCGGCACGCCGACGAGCGAACATGTCCCATCCACCACACCAGTCACACCGGCCACAGGAACGCGGGTCACCACGGCCGGTTGTTTTCCCCACGGCGCCGCGAACCAGCAGGCGTGCGACGAAGGGGACTTTCCGCGCGTGCCATGCGATGAAAGCCCCCTTCACCGCACACGGCACGCTGCTTTCGCCGTCCCTCTCGATAACCCGCCGCCACGAACAAGACTTCCCCAAGGCCGCTCACACGGCGGCGAGATTCTCACCGTTCAACGCGGCCACCATCGCCGCACGGCTGCCGACCCCCAGTTTGGTGAAGATCCGGCGCATATGGGCGGAAACCGTGTTCAGACTGATTTCCAGCACGCCGGCGATCTGCTTGTTCGTATAGCCCCGGCCGACCATGCGCGCCACTTCGTGCTCGCGTGGACTGAGCAGGTCGTGCGGTTCCGGGGTCACCGGCACGAGCAGGCATCTGACCCCGTGCTCGGTGACGTCGAGCAACGATTTCCGCTGCACCGCGGCACCGTCGCTCAGTTCCATGACGCGCCGTACCAGCGATCTCGCCAGATTTCGTACGACTTCGTCCTCCGAAACGATCTTCGCTCGCTGCCGCGCGAAGTCGTGTATGGACGACGCAGGAAATCCCACTGCCGGGCTGGACATAGACCGGCCTCCCCCCTCTAGGCTCCCTCCCTCTCTAGCAAACCCCACCGACAGGAAAACCGCATCGTCGGTTTGTGTGACAAGTACGAACTAGTCGATTCATGTCACACAGGAACGTGTGACTACCGGTGTCCCCCGGTAAGCGGGCAGTGTCGGTCGCGTGCTCACCGACGCACCGCGCCGGCGATCGCGGATTTTCACCGGAGCAGAGGAGAACGGTTATGAGCCGTGGCTATGCGGCAGTGGACGGCGAGCTGGAAGACGAGCTGAGCCGTGAACTCGAAGCCGAGTTCGAAAACGAGCTCGAAGACGAACTGGAAGGCGAATTCGAGGACGAGGACGAGTTCGAAGACGAGTTCGGCGGGCTGGCCCGGGAGCTCGAAGACGAGCTGGAGGACGAGGTCTACGGCGAGTACGAGGACGAAGACGAATTCGAGTCGGAGTTCGAGGCCGTCGTCCGCGAACTCGAGGACGAGTTCGAACTGGAATCCGAGGACGAGGACTTCGCGCATCCGGGGCGACGGGTCTATTCCGACGCGGAGATGATGGCGCAACTGGCCTTCCAGGCCGAGAACGCGGAGACCGAGGACGAGGCGGAGGCCTTCCTCGGCGCGCTCGCGCCCCTGGCGTTCCAGGCGGCGAAATGGGCGGCACCGAAGATCATCAAGCACGGTCCGAAGCTGATCCGCGGCGCGGTCAACCTCGGGCGCAAGCTGTGGCGGAACCCGGCGACCCGCCGCGCCGTCCGGCACATCCCGAAGATCATCGGGCGCACCGCGCGCGATGTCGGGCGCCGGTACGCCGACGGCCGCCCGGTCGACGCCCGCTACATCTCGCGCAGGCTGGTCGGGCACACCGTGAACAGCGCGCAGAACGCGCCCGCGAACCGCCGGAACCAGCAGCGGCGTCGCGGCCGTCCGCAGCAGCGCCGTCACCGTCCCGCCGCCCGTGGCGGGCGCAAGACGCAGTCGCGGGCTCGCACGGGCGGCGCCCGTCGCGGCAAGGCGCGCGGCCGTGCGCGCCGCCGTTGAGGCGTTGCCCGCGGCATCCGGTGAATCGGCCTCGTCCACCGGATCCCGGCGGGCGAGGCCGTCCGGAAACGACGAACTGACCGCTTGGGTCCTGTCCCAGGCCACCAATGTGGAACGGCATCTGGACGCTTTGCGGCCGTTCCGCTGGTCGGAGTTCGGTGACCCGGCCACCGGGCCGAGCCGGGCCCACCTGGTGGCGGTCAACCGGACGATGGCGACCTTGCGAAAGCCGTTGTTCTCCGCCACCCGCGCGGTGCGCCGGACCGCGGAAGAGGCGGTGGCACGGCCGGAGCGGGCCGAACTCGCCCGGCTGCTGCGGGCGAAATCCCGGGCACAGCGCTGGGTCAAGACCACCGAAGGGGTCTGGGACTTCTACCTCGACCTGTTCAACCAGCGGCAGGGCGCGTTCGCCCCCTGGCTCGTGGCCTGCGACCGGGTGGCGCTCGACTGCTATCAGTACGCGTACCTCGGCATCGGGCACTGGCGGTCGATCCCGACCCCGCCGCCGTTCTGCTACCTGCGCACCGGGTCCGGACCGGCCACCTCACGTCGCGGGATCCCGTTGCGGCGCTTGGGAAACCGGCTCAACCCGTTCCCGCTGATCCAGCTTCCGTACCACCGGCTGGTGAACCCGTGGACACTCGGCGCGGTCCTGCACGAGGTGAGTCACAACCTGCAGAACGATCTCGGCCTCGCCAGGGCGATCCCGCTGCGGGTAGCTGCGCGGCTCGTCGAAGCGGGCGTGCCGCGGGCGATCGCCGGCGTCTGGGTCAGGTGGAACCGGGAGACGTTCGCCGACCTGTCCGCTCTGCTGCTGGGCGGCCCAGCGGTCGTCGGTTCCCTGTTCGACGTCATCGGGCGCACCGAACTGGAAACGACGGCGTTCAACCCGCGCGGCGTGCACCCGGTGCCGTATCTCCGCGCGAAGATCTCGGTGGAGTTGTTGCGTCGCATGGGTTTCGACCGGCACGCGGAGGCGTACGCGTCGATGTGGCACAGGTTGTACCCGAGGGCGAAGCTGATAAACGCGCCGCCGGCGTTGCTCAAGACGGCGGACAAGGCGATCCCCGTGGTGGTGGAGGCGATGTGCTTCACCTCGTTCCCCTCGCTGGGCAGGCGCTCGCTGGCCCAGGCGCTGCGGTTCGAAGCCAAGGAACAGGCGATGATCGAAGAAGCGGCGGAAAGACTGGCGGACGGTGTGTCCCCCGGCGTGGTGCCGGAACGGTTCCTGATCGGCGCGGTGCGGTTCGCGCTCGAAGAACGGATGGCTCCGCCGAAAAGGCTCTTCGGCTTCTTCATGGAAGAACTCGGCAGGAGGGCGAGATGACCCTCCACACCGAATTCTCCCGGCTGGGCAAGGAAGTGAACCAGGTGGCCGCTTGCTGGCGGGCACTGGAGATCAGCGTCGCCGAGGACCGGCCCACCGGTGTCGGGCTCGCCGCGGCGGATCACCTCGCCGAGGTCGTCCTGGACGGCACCGGCGAAGTCGAGGCGGCGACACGTGCGACACAGAGTCCGGTGAGCGCCGAGTCGCTGCACACCACGGCGTCGTCGCTGCTGGAACTGCGGCGCCGGGTGGACGGTCACTGCCGTTCGCATCACGCGGTTTCCGGGCTGCTGCGGGCGGTGCACGGACGGGAACAGGAATGGCGGGGCTGGGCGAAGAGCTTCCACTCCGGGGTGGACCAATGCGCCGCCGCCTTGTCCTCGGCGGAGGATGCGATGGTGCGGTGCTGGCGTGAAGCAGTGGAACTGGCCGAATTCAAGGGATGTGGGGCGACCCGATGACGATCGAAGACGACCGCGGCGCGACGCTGCCGCGAGCACAGGACATCGACAGCGCGTATCCGCTGTCGACCGGGCAGTACCCACCGCGACCGGCGGCACCCGGCGCACTCGCCGACCAGACGATCAGCGACATGCTCGGCTGGAAGTGGCGCGAGGGCGACACCAAGGGGTTCGTGGCCGCGCTGACCGGCAGTTTCGAGCTGAACGAAGTCCAAGGACGCACCGAGGCGAAGTGGACCCCGCGCGGGTACGCGATCCAGGCCGACCTCGGCGCGGTCACCGGCGGCCAGGCCTCGCTCGCGGCCAGGGCCCGGAGCGCGGTCAAGGACTCGCTCGCGTTGCTCGACTCGCTCCGTCCACTGAGGACGGACGCGGACCCCGAGAACAGCGAGGGCTTCCGCGCGCTCGTCCGGCACGATCTCGAACAGATCCGGCAGGAGCTGGAGAACCCGCTGATCCGCGTGGCCCGGGTCGATCAGCTCTTCCTGCTGCTGCTCGGGAACGGCGGCACCCCGGTGCAAGGACACCTCGGCAGGCTGCGGGACGAGTTCGGCCTGATCTCGGGCAAGGTCAACACGATCGAGGAGGAACGGATCCAGACCTCCTTCATCACGCTGACGGATTGGGTGGTCTCGTTGTTCCGGGGCTGGCAGGACGCGCGCGACAAGATCGACCCGTTCTCGCAGCCGCCGGGCGGCCAGCCGTTCTTCGGCCCCGCCGTGGTCGCTCTTTCCCGGCTGCTGTCCGCGACGGCGTCCCAGGTCGACGAAGTCGTCGCGATGCTGCGGTCGGTGTTCATCCAGCAGGAGGACCTCGAAGTGCTCCGCGTCCCCGATCCGCAGGGCGGGACCATGTCGCTCGGCGGACTGCTGCGCTGGATCCGCGAGTTCGCCACCTTCGAGGGCGGCAAGCTGATCGAGTCGGCGGGCAAGGAGGGCGTCAGCACGTCGTTCATCCAGATCGCGAAGCGGCTGCAGCGCATCGTGGCGAACCTTCCCCGGCAGAGCACCGGCGGTTCCAACGGGGACGTGCCGGGCAACTTCCGCGCGTCGCTGCCGCCGGGCTTCTTCAGCTCCCGGGTGCAACGGGCCATCGACGAACTCGACGACCACCTCCAGGAGGTCGTCCGGATCGCCGAGCCGATCGGGCGGGACGGTGCGCCGCCCGCCGATCCGAATCCGCCGGCGCCGCCCACCCCGCAGCTCATCCCGCCGTCCGGCCGGACACCGTCGGTGCCGTCGGTCGCGGAGCTCCGTGAAGGGCACGTCCCTCAGGCGGAGCAGACACCACCCGAGGCGGAGGAACCGCCGAAACCCCGGACCACGCGCAAGCGGACCGGGCAGTAGCCGGACCCGTACGGGAGGAAGACGATGGGCACGGAAAAGGAATACCGGGAACTCTTCGACCGGGTCGCGGCGTTGCGCGGCCAGGTCGCCGGGAAGCTCGCCAACGAACTGGGCAGTGACCCGAAGATCGGCGACGCGGTCCTCAAGCAGCTGGACGACATGCTCGCCGCGGTCGAAACCGAACAGCGGAGCAGACCGGGCCCCGCGGACGGCGGGATCGCCCAGCTCGTCGGTCTCGGCGAAGGTTCGGCCGCGGACCTCGGGGCGACGTCGATGCCGCCGGGTATCGACGCCTACGACGAGACGGTCGCCTCGGAACGGGTGATCGCGGTCGGCGACCTGTACTACCTGTACCAGCACGAACGGATCGGCGTGTTCCGCGTGGTGCAGAAACTGCAGGAGCTGTTCCAGGGCGGCGCCATCCGGCTTTCGGACGGCCCCGGCGCGTTCGGCCTGTACCGGTTCGACCGGCGGGACGTCCTGCGCTACACCCGGCGGGACCGCGTCAGCGCGTACCGGCGCGTGCTCGGCTACGGCAAGGGGCTCGGCTCCGCGAACTCGCGGCCGAACACCGACTTCCACCAGCTGTTCACGCAGTTCAGCAACCAGGTCGCGTTGTTCTGGCGGGACAAGCGGATCTCCGACGTCGTCCGCGAACGCGCGTACGACCCGAGCTTCGGCAGTGTCGCGGTCGTCCGGCGCAGCGGGCTGGACCTGCGGAACAACCTGAAGTTCACCTCGTACGGCCACCTGAACGTGCTGCGGGTCGAGGTCATGCAGCTGCTGACCGAGGCGTTCAAGATCCTCGGTTCGGAGGACGTCCTGGACCTGTTCGGCGCCGCCAACGCCTGGGACACCGTGGACGAGGTGCTGATCCGCTACTTCGACCAGCGGCTGGTGTCCTCGCCGCGCCAGCGGATGGCGGTCACCGGACGTCAGGTGCTGCGCTGGCTCGCGGCGCCGCACATCCTCGAAACCACCAGGTCGGAGTTCGAGGCGCTGCTGCTCGAAATCGCGGAGCCCGCCGAAGAGTGGCTGACCTCGGCCCAGTCCCTGCGACTGGCCGATCGGACGAACTCCCGGGAGGTGCTGCCGGTCGACAGGCACCGGCCGGCCGGGGTCGCGGTGGCCCGGAGCGAATCACGTCCGGTCACCCCGCGCCGGAACGGCCACCGTCCCGGCACGGTGATCACCCTGGACCGCCAGTAGTCACTTACTGGGAACGATGGTCACGGAGTGGGACGCGAGGTAGCGTCGGGCGCGATGAGTGAACGCACCTGGGGCTTCCGTACCCGTGCCCTGCACGCGGGCGGGACGCCCGACCCGGCGACCGGCGCCCGCGCCGTGCCCATCTACCAGACCACGAGCTTCGTCTTCGAGGACGCGGCCGACGCGGCGAACCTGTTCGCGCTGCAGAAGTACGGCAACATCTACAGCCGCATCGGCAACCCGACGGTCGCGGCCTTCGAGGAACGCCTGGCCAGCCTCGAAGGCGCGATCGGCGGGGTCGCCACGAGCAGCGGCCAGGCGGCCGAGTTCCTCACCTTCTCCGCGCTCGCCGAGGCAGGCGACCACATCGTCTCTGCCGGCGGGCTCTACGGCGGGACGGTCACCCAGCTCACCGGGACGTTGCGCCGCTTCGGCATCGAGACCACCTTCGTCAGCGGCGACGGCATCGAGGATTACGCGGCCGCGATCACCGACCGGACGAAGCTGATCTTCACCGAGATCATCGGCAATCCGGGCGGCGGGATCGCCGATCTCTCCGGACTGGCCGAACTCGCGCATTCCCACGACATCCCGCTGGTCGTCGACGCCACGCTGGCGACGCCGTACCTGTGCCGCCCGATCGAGCACGGCGCGGACATCGTGCTGCACTCCGCCACGAAGTTCCTCGGCGGGCACGGCACCACCCTGGGCGGGGTGGTCGTCGAATCCGGGAAGTTCGACTGGGGCAACGGGAAGTTCCCCCGGATGACCGAAACCGTCGAGAGCTACGGCGGCCTCAAGTACTGGGAGAACTTCGGCGAGTACGCCTTCTGCACCCGGCTCCGGGCCGAGCAGCTGCGCGACATCGGCGCCGTCCTCTCCCCGCATTCGGCCTTCCTCCTGCTGCAAGGGGTCGAGACCTTGCCGCAGCGCATGGACGCCCACGTCGCGAACGCGCGAGCCGTGGCGGAATACCTCTCGAACGACAGCCGGGTGGCCTGGGTGAACTACGCGGGCCTGCCGGATCACCCGCACCACGACCGTGCGAAGAAGTACCTGCCCGCCGGGCCGGGCGCCGTGTTCTCCTTCGGTGTCGACGGCGGCCGCGCGGCCGGGGAGACCTTCGTGAACTCCGTCGAACTGCTGTCGCATCTGGCGAACGTCGGGGACGCGCGGACGCTGGTCATCCACCCGGCGTCCACCACCCACCAGCAGCTTTCCGAAGACCAGCTGCGCGCGGCGGGCGTCGGCGCGGACCTGATCCGCCTGTCGGTCGGGCTGGAGGACGTCGACGACATCCTGTGGGACCTCGACCAGGCACTCGGCAAGGCGGTGGCCGGATGAGCCACGACGTCGGCGCGGTCGAACGCCGCCGCATCCTTGCGCGCACGAGGTCGGTGACCATCGTCGGCGCTTCGAACAACCCGGCGCGGCCGAGCTACTTCGTCGCGACGTACCTGCTCTCGTCCAGCAAGTACCAGGTCAACTTCGTGAACCTGCGGCTGGACGAACTCCTCGGGCAGCCGGTGTACCCGTCACTGGCCGACGTGCCCGGCGAGGTCGACCTGGTCAGCGTGTTCCGCAAGCACGACGACCTCCCCGGCGTCGCCGAGGAGGTCGTCAAAGCGGGCGCGCGCACGCTTTGGCTCCAGCTGGGCCTGTGGCACGAGCCCGTCGCCGACCGGGCCGGGACCGCCGGACTGGACGTGGTGATGAACCGCTGCGTCAAGATCGAGCACGCCCGGTTCGCCGGCGGGCTCCACCTCGCCGGGTTCAACACCGGCGTGATCAGCTCCCGCCGCCAGTCCGCCCCCTGACCAGCGCCGGGGCGGGCACGTGAGAGGGTGGCGGCATGGCCAAACCGACGCCGCTGCAGCTCAGGAACATCGTCATGGCACTGCTCATGGCGGGCGCCCTGGTGTGGAACCTGTCCATCAGCGGCGCCTGGTGGCTCACCGCGATCTTCTCGATCGGTATCGTCCTGTCGCTGTTCTCCGCGTACCTGAACCGGCCCGGCGCTCAGCCCTGACCCCGCATTTCGTCCTCTAAACGCGGTAGTTCTCGATGCCAACTACCGCATTCAGAGGACGAAACGCGTCAGGAGCGGGCGCCCTCGAAGCGCGCGGCGACCTCGGCCCGGCCGCGCTCGGAAAGCGCCCCGAAAAGGCGTAGGCGCGCCATCCCGCCATCGGGATAGATGTCGAGACGGACTTCGGTCACCTCAGGTCCCGAAGCGAGCGCGAACCGGTGCCGCGTATCCGGCTGAAGCCTCGTCTTCGGCAGCAGCTCGACCCACTCGCCGTCGCCGTCGCGACCGCTCAAAGCCGCCCAGCCGGGCGCGTTGCCCTTGAGGTTGCTGTTGTCGAATTCGGCGAACCGGACGACGCCCGCGCCGGCCAGCCGCACGGTGACCCAGTCGTTCCCGTCGTCGCGGCGCCGCGCCGTCTCCCAGCCCTCGGCCTGATGCGCCGCGAGCCCGGGCGAGAAGAGGTTGTTGGGCGAGGAGTAGAACATATTGCTGCACCCGGTGACCACCGCGCCGTTCTCCAGCGCCGCGAGGTCGAGCGCGCCGAGGTCGAGCAGGCGCGGATCCGGGATCGGCGTGCCGTGCACCCGCAGCCGGGCCACCCCGCCGTCCGGATGCATGGTCAGCCGGACGTGCGTGTACCGCTTGCTCCCGCCGATCTCGAAGAAGTTCTCCTGGTGTCCCTCGGCCGCGCCGCGTTTCACCAGCACGTCCCAGTCCACTGTGGACAGCTCTGCGGCGTTGGGGTAGCCCTCGACGGCGCACGCCTCGACCGAGACGAACGGCGGGTAGTTCCCCTTGAAGAACGCGGTGTCCACGACGACACCGGTGATCGCGCCCGCCAGGCCGAGCCGGACGACGGCCTGGTCGTCGCCGGGCTCGCGGTGCCGCCGGGTCTCCCAGCCGTCGTAGACCTGTCCCTTGGGCCCGAACGTCTCCGTCTGGTGCGCGGGTACCCACGGATTGACCAGGTTCTCCTTCTCGGCGAACAACTCGTCCGTCGCCCACATCACGGTCCCGCCGAATTTCCGCGAGGCCAGGTCGGGCAGGGCTGTCCACTCAGGACGGTCGTTCACGGTCTCCTCCATCTCAGCAGTCACCCCGGGTCAGCAGAACGCCTGCCGGGTCGTCACCGGTGATCTCCTCGCCCCGCAACCAGGTGCTCCGGACGACGCCCGCGAGCGGACGTCCGTGATAGGCGCTGACCGGGTTGCGGTGCTTCAATTTCGCGACGTCGACGACGAAAGCCTCGTCGGGCGCGAACACGCTGAAGTCGGCGTCGTAGCCCGGCGCGAGGTGTCCCTTGCGCCGCATCCCCGCCTGCGCGGCCGGGTGTTCGGCCATCCAGCGGACGACGTCGGTGAGCGCGAACCCGCGCTGCCGCGCCTGGGTCCAGACCGCGGGCAGGCCGAGCTGCAGGCCTGCGATCCCGCCCCAGGCGAGGCCGAAATCGCCGCTGTCGAAGCGTTTCAGCTCCGGCGTGCACGGCGAATGGTCGGTCACCACGCAATCGATGACACCGTCCGCGAGACCTTGCCACAGCAGTTCGCGGTTCCCGGCCTCGCGGATCGGCGGGCAGCACTTGAACTGCGTCGCGCCGTCGCCGATCTCCTCCGCGGTGAAACTCAGGTAGTGCGGACAGGTCTCGGCGGTCAGCCGGACACCGTCGCGCCGCGCGCTCTCGACCATCGGCAGCGCGTCCGAAGAAGACAGGTGCAGGATGTGCGCGCGGACGCCGGTCTTCCTGGCGAGCTCGATGACCTGCGCGATCGCCACGTTCTCCGCGCCGCGCGGACGCGAATGCAGGAAGTCCTCGTACTTCTCGCCGTGCGGATCGGGCGCGTGCTCGATCGCGTCGGAGTCCTCCGCGTGCACGATGATCATGCCGTCGAAGGTCCGCAATTCGGTCATCGCCTCTTCGAGCCCGCGCGCGTCCAGCGGCGGGAACTCGTCGACCCCGGAATGCAGCAGGAACGACTTGAAGCCGAACACCCCGGCTTCGTGCAGGCCGCGCAGGTCCGCGAGGTTGCCGGGGATCGCGCCGCCCCAGAACCCGACGTCGACGTGCACCCGGCCCTCGGCTGTCTTGCGCTTCACCTCCAGCGCCGCGACGTCGACCGTCGGCGGCAGGCTGTTCAGCGGCATGTCCACGATCGTGGTGACCCCGCCCGCCGCGGCCGCGCGGGTCGCCGAGGCGAAACCCTCCCATTCGGTGCGGCCGGGGTCGTTGACGTGCACGTGCGTGTCCACGAGACCCGGCAGCACCACGACGTCCTCGCCGAATTCGAGCACCCGCTCGCCGTCCAGGGCGGCTCCGGCGGGTTCCACCGCGACGATGCGGCCCTCGTCGACGCCGATCGTCGCGGGCACCTCTCCGGTGGCCGTAACAGCTCGGGCGGCCTTGATCACCAGGTCCATCTCAAGCCTCCAACTTCCACTGGGTGGAATCGAGGTTTCGCACTCCGACATTAACTCTGGCCACCCTGCTCGTCAACGAGCCCAGGCGGCGCTACCTTCGCTTGGTGCAGCTAGAAGCCGAGTTCACCAGCGAACCGTTCCACGGCGAGGGTCCGCCACCCGAGCACGCCGTCAAAGCCCGCGACACCGCGGAGGACGCGGGCCTGTCCGCCGACTTCGGCCCGCTCGGCACCCTCGTCCGCGGCGACGCCGACACCCTGCTCGACGCGCTCCCTGCCATCGCCAGAGCGGCACTGGACGGCGGCGCGACCCGTGTGACCCTCCAGCTCCGGCAGGTCGGCGACGATTCGGGCGAGCCGGCCGTCGAACTGCACAGCGCCCTTGCCCGGCTCATCGGCGACGTCGAACGCGAACTGGGCGGCAAGCTCGACACCCTCGACCGCGCCGCCAAGCAGCGCGCGGTGCGGCTGCTCAAGGAACGCGGCGCGTTCGGCCTCCGCAAGTCGGTGTCGACCGTCGCGGAGGCACTGGGGGTCACGAGGTTCACGGTCTACAACTACCTCAACCGCGACCAAGACTGAAGAGTGCGTTTCAACAAAATGTTGACGGCGGCGGAATCGTCGCCGTACCGTCAGATTCCGTGCCGCTCACCATTCGAGAGTTCGACCAGGCTCCCGCACAGGACGTCCGGCCGGCGCTGACAGCCTGCCTCGACGTCCCGCGCTGGGTGGAAACCCTGCTGGCCAGGCGCCCGTACGGCGACGTCGCCGCCCTGCTCGCCGCGTCCGAGGCGCTCACCCCGTTGCGCCCCGAAGAGATCCGGCGCGCCATGGCCGCCCATCCCCGGATCGGGGAGAAAGCGGGCGGCGAAAGCACCGAAGCGGGCTGGTCACGCACCGAGCAGTCCGGTGTGGACGGTGACGCCGCGCGCGAGTTCGCCGCGGCCAACACCGAGTACGAAGCGACGTTCGGCCATGTGTTCCTGGTCTGCGCGAGCGGCCGGAGCGGTGCCGAACTGCTGGAGAACCTGCGTTCGAGGCTTTCGAACGATCCGGAGAAGGAACTCGAAGTGGCCGGTCAAGAACTGGCCAAGATCGCCGCGCTGCGGCTGGAGAAGGCGGTGACGGCATGAGCCTCGTGACCACGCACATCCTCGACACCGCCGCGGGACGGCCGGCGGCGGGCGTCGGAGTCCGGCTCGAAACCGGCGCGGGCGAACCCGTCGCCGACGGGCGGACCGACGCCGACGGCCGGATCCGCGACCTCGGCCCCGACACCCTGGAACCCGGGGTGTACCGGCTGGTCTTCGACACCGGCGCCCACCTCGGCCCGGACTCCTTCTTCCCCGAAGTCACCCTGACCTTCCGCATCGCCGACGGGACCGAGCACCACCACGTGCCGTTGCTGCTGAGCCCGTTCGCCTATTCCACCTATCGAGGGAGCTGATCGCCCGTGGCCATCACCCTGGGCCCCAACCAGTACGGCAAGGCCGAAGTCCGGCTCGTCACCGTGCGGCGCGAGGGCAGCGTGCACCACCTCAAGGACCTCACCGTTTCGACGTCGCTGCGCGGCGACCTCGCGGCCACGCACCTCACCGGCGACAACGCCGACGTCGTCGCGACCGACACCCAGAAGAACACCGTCTACGCCTTCGCGAAGGAGGCCCCGGTCGGCGAGATCGAGGACTTCGCGCTGCGTCTCGGACGGCATTTCGTCGACTCGTTCGAGCACATCTCCGGTGCCCGGGTCCTGATCGACGAACACGGCTGGAACCGCATCTCCGGCCACGACCACGCGTTCTCCCAGGCGGGCAGCGAAAAGCGGACGACCGCGGTGACCATTCAGGACGGTCAGGCCTGGGTGGTGTCCGGTCTGGACGATCTCGTCGTGCTGAAGTCGACCGGTTCGGAGTTCCACGGCTTCCCCCGTGACGGCTACACGACGCTCGCCGAGACGAACGACCGGATCCTCGCGACCGCCGTGACAGCGCGCTGGCGCTACCAGGGCGACGGGATCGACTGGGCCACGAGCCACGCGGAGGTCCGGCGGATCCTGCTGGAGACCTTCGCGGACAAGCACAGCCTCTCCCTGCAGCAAACGCTGTACGCGATGGGAGAGGCTGTGCTCAAGGAACGCGAAGAGGTCGCCGAAGTCCGGCTCTCACTGCCGAACAAGCACCACTTCCTGGTGGATCTTTCGCCGTTCGGGTTGAAGAACGACAACGAGGTGTTCTACGCCGCCGACCGCCCGTACGGCCTGATCGAGGGTGTGGTCCTCCGCGATGACGCGGAGGACCCGGGCCTGGCCTGGCACACCCTCGCCGCCTTCTAAGGAACAGGCAGCGGCATTCCGGTGACGCTCTGGTCGGCGGGGACGACCCCGTCGACCAGGTACGCGTCCACGATCTTGTCCACGGCCGCGTTGCCGGTCGCGTAGAGCCCGTGGTCGCCTTCACCGGTCACGGTCAGCATCCGGGAGTTCGCGAACCCGGCGTGCGCCTTCCTTGCTCCCTCGATCGGCGTCGCCGGGTCGTGCTCGGACTGGACGATCAGCACCGGGGGGACACCCTTCCCGTCCAGCTTCGGCAGCGGACGCGGCTGCTTGTCCCAGAACAGGCAGACCGAGGCGTTCAGCACGCCGCCGCCCGCCATGAGCAGTCCGCGGTCGAGGTTCCGCTGCGAGTCGCGGATCAGCGACTCGCGGGTGCCGGTGAACCGGCCCTCCCCGCAGAGGGTGTTCCAGAACGTGGCGTCCTGCGCGTCGGGGAAGTCCCCCGCGTCCTTGACCGCGGCGACGGCGTCGGCCTTCGCCTGGCCACCGTTCTCCAACCCCGCCCGGACCTTGACCAGCAGGTCGGCCAGCGCCGGGAAGGACGCCTTCTTGTAGAGCATGTAGACCATCGCGTACTCGAGCTCCATCGGCCCGTTGCCGTTGATCGGGTTACGGGACAAGGTGTACCGCAGCCGCTCGTAGGCCTGCCGGACCTCTTCGCCGCTGGTGCCGAAGTGGTACTTGGCGTCGTAGCGCGCCATCCACGGCAGGAAGTCCTGCCGCCAGCGGCGTTCGAACCCGACGGCCTGGCGGTTGAACGAGTTCTGCCAGGTCGTGGTGAACTCCGTCGAGGAGTCCAGCACGAACCGGCCCGTCCGCTGCGGGAACTGCTGCGCGTAGTGCGCGCCCAGCCAGGTGCCGCCCGAGTAGCCGACCCAGTTGATCTTCTCCCGGCCGAGCAGCACGCGCAGCAGGTCGAAGTCCTTGATCGTCTGGTAGGTGGTGATCAGCGGCCCGAGTTCACCACTGGCGGCCTGGCAGGACTTGGCCACGTGTTCCGCGTTGGCGAGGATCTGGTCGAGGTTGCGCGGATCGCGGTCACGCGGGTCCAGCTGCCGGACGAGGTCCGCGGCACCACGGCAGGTGACGTTGGTGCTCTTGCCGGTCCCGCGGACGTCGATGCCGATGACGTCCTGGTGTTCGCGCAGCTTTTCCTGCCCGCGGAACGTGACCGGGAACCAGCGACCGGCCCCGCCCGGACCGCCCGGGTTGGTGAGTACCGACGCCGTCGACGGTCCGGTCGACTTCAGCCTGCTGACCGCGATGGTCAGATCTTGCCGCTCCGCCGCCCGGTCCCAGTCGCGGGGCGTGCGGTAGGTCGCGCATTCGAGTCCGCCGATGTCGGTGCCCGGCGGCAACGTGATCAGTTCCTCCGCCGCGCAGGGATGCCAATCGAGTGTCTGGCCGGTGTAGCGGTCCGGGATGTTCGTCGTGTTCAGCGTGCTCGCCGAAGCCGGCATGGCTCCGGCGAGCAGTCCGCCCACGACCACCGGGATCACCCCGGCGGTCAGTAGCCGCTTCATCTGCTGCCCCCTTCTTTCCTTGATTCCCAACGGCTCCCGACGCTAGGGCCGGGCGCACCCGGCGAACATCGACCGCAGGTAGCGCCGGGAGGTGAACCAAGGATTGAGAGGGGGCTAGGACCGGGGCACAAGCCCGGCCGCGGTGGCCTTGCGCTGGAGTTCGGCCGTGGTGCTCGCGTTCCGCGCGTCCGGCGCCTTCTCCGACGCCGCGGCGGTCCCGCCCAGCGCCTTGAAGATCAGGTCGGCTTCGGCCTTCATCCCGGCGGCGTACGGGTGGTAGGCCACCGCCCGGAACAGGTTGGTGTCCTTGCCGCTCACCCAGGCCGCGTCACCCGAGCAGGCGTCGTGGCCGCGGCTCGGCCCATAGGTGTCGACGTAGCGGGCGCCCTGCTTCCGGGCCGCGGTCGAGACGGCCTTGTTGAGCGCGCGCTCGACCTCGTCGGCCCAGGCGTAGTCGCCGTCGGCGAACGGGACGACGCTGGGGCAGTAGCCCTTCGACGGCACGATCCGCGGGTACCCGACCAGCACGATGGTGGCCGCGGGCGAACGCTCCCGGACACCCTTGACCACGCGTTCGAGGTTCCGCTCGGTGTTCTTGAGCGCGGCGAGCAGGGTGTCCGTGCCGTTGAGCGTGAAGTGGTCCTTGCACGGCGAACCGGTCGGATCGTCGTCGCGCAGGCCGGGGCAGGTGCCGATCAGGCTGCCGAAGACGCCGTAGTCGTTGCCGCCGATGCCGATGGTCACCAGGTCGGTGTCGAGGGTCAGCGCGTCGAACTGCGGCGCCGCCGAGCCGAGCGCGAGGCTCGGCGAAGGGACCGTCTGCGGGTTGAGCATGTTCGTGGTGTCCGCCGACGAGCAGCTGACATCGGTGAAGGCGCCCGACTTGGAGTAGAGCCCGAGCTTGGTGGCCAGCCAGGCCGGGTAGTTGTTGTTCGACCGGAAGCACCAGCTCGCCTGCTGCCACGGGATCAGCGGACCCGCGGTGTAGGAGTCACCGAGCGCGACGTATTTGCGGAACGACGGGGTCTCGGCGGCACTCGCCGGTGTCCCCAAACTCGCTAGGGAGAAGATCGCCAGCAGCATGGCGAGGACAAGTCGGGTGGTACGGCGCATGGCGACCTCGTGATCCGTCGTTGGACTATCGGTCGATCCTGACAAGTTCCCACCTCCGTCCACAATAGAAGTGAGCATCTTTCACGTTTCAGGGAGTTTGATAGAACGCTCTATCATGGGGGCGTGACTGGAACGCGGGACCGCATCGTGAACGCCGGCGCCGAACTGCTCCGGCGGAACGGGTACACCGGCACCGGGGTGAAGCAGATCGTCGAGGCCGCGAACGCGCCCTTCGGCTCGCTCTACCACTTCTTCCCTGGCGGCAAGGAGCAACTCGGCGAGGAGGTCATCCGCACCTCGGGGATGATGTACCTCGCGCTGTTCGAGATCTTCTTCGCCGACGAGCCGGACCTGATCCACGGGATCGAAGCGGCCTTCGCCGGTGCCGCGGACACGCTCGTGGCGACCGAGTACGCCGACGCGTGCCCCATCGCGACGGTCGCGCTGGAGGTCGCCAGCACCAACGAGAAGCTGCGGATCGCGACGGCCGACGTGTTCACGGCGTGGATCGAGACCGGCACCGAGAAGCTGGGCAAGTACGGCCTCGGACCCGCCGACGCCCGGCGGCTCACGATCGCTCTGGTGAACAGTCTCGAAGGGGCGTTCGTGCTGAGCAGATCACTACGGGACACCGAAGCGCTCGAAGTCGCGGGGGCGTCGACGGTCGCCTTGGCGCGCACGCTGCTCCCCGACGCGTGAAGCACCGACGGCCGGTTGCTGAACACCGGGATTTCCCCGCAACGGGCAACGACTTCCGGCCGACCTAGCGGTCGTCAACTCCGGAATGCCTTTGGGGAGCACATGATCATCAGGAAGCTCGTGATCGGCACCATCGCCGCCGCCGCTCTGCTCACCGCGGGCGCGGTGCCCGCGACCGCCGCCGAGGTCCAGCCGTCCACCCTCACCACGTCCACCAGCAGCACCAAGATCGACGCGGGCAAGACCGTCACGATCTCCGGGAAGCTCACGAAGGCCGACGCCACCCCGATCGCGGGGGCCGAGGTGGGCATCTCCTTCTGCTTCAACGGCTTCTGCGGCGAGGCCCAGGCGAAGCCGGTCACCGACGCCGCCGGCGTCTACACCGCGACGCTCTCCCCGATCCGCACCGGCAACTACCACGCCGACTTCTTCTCCGCCGACCCGGCGATCGCGGACTCGCGCGCCGACACCCCGAAGATCGTCGTCCTCCACCCGGCGAAGATCACGTCGTTCGCGGCGGGCCGGAACGCGGCCAAGGCCGTGACCGGCTCCGGCACGATCGACTTCCCCGGCCTGTACACCGCGAACCCGATCCCGGTCGAACTCCAGTACTTCTCGTTCAGCACCTACCGCTGGACCACGGCGGCGACGGTCGACGCCACCTGGAACGGCACCACCTGGGCCTTCTCGGCCTCGGCCGAGCACCGCAAACCCGGCGTCTGGCGGGCCTTCTACGCGGGCGCGCCCGAGATGTTCCACGCGGCGGCGAGCGACGTCGTCTTCGTGGTCTGACGTTCCGTGAAGGCCTCCTTGAGGGACCCTGGGTCCCTCAAGGAGGCCTTCACGGACGGCTAGCGGGAGGCCAGGTAGGCCCGCCAGTCACCCACGGAGGTGATGTCGGTCAGAGCAGGCGAGTCCACAAAGGACGAACGCAGGACGGTGGCGAGGCAGGCCGCGCCGTCCTCCAGTTCGACGACACCCAGCTCCAGTTCCGGCGGTTCCGCGGGGACGAGGTGATCCCGCAACACCGCCAGCGGCAGGTCGTAGACCTCGCCCACGACGGATCCGGAACCGCCCTCGTACATCGCCGGGAACCGGTCGCCCACGGAGAAATAGTGGTACTTCGGCGCCGAACGGGCCACGCAGCACAGTGGCGCGCCCTGCAGCTGTTCGTGCAGCGGACCGCCGCGCATCCCGCCGCCGTTGAGGAACATCAGAACCACGACATGATCCCTTCGATCCCGAAGTACACCGCGAACACCGCGGCCAGGATCCCGAGGATCCAGCCGATCTCGCGGAGTTTGCCCTTGCAGATCTTGATCAGTACGTAGGCGACCAGCCCGGCGCCGATCCCGTTCGTGATCGAGTAGGTGAACGGGATCAACGCGATGGTCAGGAACACCGGGATGGCGAAATCCATGTCCCGCCAAGGGATCCGCGCGCACTGGGCCATCATCATCCCGCCGATGACGACCAGCGCGGGCGCCGCGGCCTGCGCCGGGACGACGGCCGCGATCGGCGTCAGGAACAGTGTCGCGGTGAACAGCCCGCCGGTGACGATGCTCGCCAGCCCGGTCCGCGCGCCTTCGCCGACGCCGGCCGCCGATTCGAGGAACACGGTGTTCGGGGCCGAACCGGTCACGCCGCCCGCGAGCGCGCCGGCGCCGTCGACCAGCAGGATGCGGCCCATCCCCTCGACCTTGCCGTCCTTGGTGAGTCCCGCCTCCTCGGAGACGCTGGTGATCGTGCCCATCGCGTCGAAGAACCCGGACAGCACCAGCGTGAACAGGAAGACCGCCGCCGTCACCGCGCCCGCCGACCCGAAGCCGCCGAAGAGATCGATGTCGCCCAGCAGGCTGAAGTCGGGATGCGCGACGACCTGATCGGGCACCTTGGGTTCGACGAGCCCCCAGCCTTCGACGTGGAACACGCTGTTGACCAGCACCGCGAGCCCGGTCGCGACGGCGATGCTGATCAGCACCGCGCCCGGCACGCCGCGGCTCACGAGCACGATCATCAGCAGCAGGCCGAGGCAGAAGATCGCGATCGGCCAGCCTTCCAGGTGACCGCCGATCCCCATCCGCACCGGCACCGTGGACTGGGCGGAGTCCGGTGTCCGCGTGACGAATCCGGCGCTGACGAGCCCGACCAGCGCGATGTAGAGCCCGATGCCGACGGTGATCGCGACCTTGAGCGGCATCGGGATCGCGTTGATGATCCGTTCCCGGACACCGGAAACGGCCATGAACACGATGCAGACGCCTTCGAGGACGACGAGCCCGAAGGCCTGCGCCCACGTCATGGTCGGTGCCATCTGGAAGGCGACGACACCGTTCACGCCGAGACCGGCCGCGAGCGCCAGCGGCGCGTTCCCGACGAGGCCCATCAGGATCGTGGTGACGCCCGCCGCCAGCGCGGTCGCCGTCGTGATCGCCTCGGTGCTCAGCCGGGCGCCGGTGATGTCCGCCGACGCGCCGAGGATGAGCGGGTTGAGCAACACGATGTAACACATCGCGACGAACGTGGTGATCCCGCCGCGCACCTCGCGGCCGATCGTGCTGCCGCGGTGGGAGATCTTGAACCAGCGGTCGAGCCCGGACAGCCGCCTCGGCTCGGACGAGGGCAGGTGGGGACGCTCAGTACCTAATTGGGTCATGCCTACTCCACAACGTTGTGGGGCGGGAAGAATCTCAGTAAGCCTTCTTGTCGGGTTTCGACAGCCAGGCCTGGAAAGGCGCGAAAGAGTCCGGAAGGGACAGTTGGCCGACGGGTAGCGACCAGGTCTCACGCGGGCGGGAAAAGAGCTCGTAGAACTCGCGGTCGTCGAACCCCGCCTCGGCCGCGTCGTGGCGGTCCGCGGCGTAGACGACCTTGCCGACACGCGCCCAGAGCGCGGCGGAAAGGCAGAGCGGGCAAGGTTCACAGGAGGTGACGAGGACGCAACCGTCGAGTTTGTAGTCGCCGATCGCCTGGCAGGCCGCGCGGATCGCGACGACCTCGGCGTGCGCCGTCGGGTCCAGCGTCGGCGTCACCTGGTTGGTGCCGGTGGCCAGCACCGAACCGTCGCGGACGATCATCGCGCCGAACGGGCCGCCGCCGCGTTCGACGTTCGTGGTGGCCAGCTGGACGGCTTCGGCCAGCCATTTCTGCTCGTCGGACTCCGAAATGGACAGACGGGTACCCACGGATGTGCTCCTAGCTCGAAAAAGTACGGATATCAGGTGCCGGTGAGGTGTTCGGGACGCACCGGGACCCGGGGCAGCGCCAGCCCGGTGGCGGCGCGGATGGCCGCGACGATCGCCGGGGTGGAGGAGATCGTCGGCGGCTCGCCGACCCCACGCAGACCGTACGGCGCGTTGGGGTCGGGCCGCTCCAGGACGTCGATGTCCATCGGCGGCATGTCCAGCACGGTCGGGATCAGGTAGTCGGTGAACGACGGGTTGCGGATCTTCCCGTCCACGGTCTGGATCTCCTCCATCACCGCGAGCCCGAGGCCCTGCGCGGAACCGCCCTGGATCTGGCCGAGCACGGCCTGCGGGTTGAGCGCCTTGCCGACGTCCTGCGCGCAGTCGAGCGCGACGACCTTGATCAGCCCGAGTTCGGTGTCCACGTCCACGACCGCGCGGTGCGCCGCGAAACCGTACTGGACGTGCGCGTTCCCTTGCCCGGTCTCGGGATCGATCGGCGCTGTCGGGCGGTGACGCCATTCCACGGTCTCGTCGAAGATCTCGTCGCCGAGGACGTCGGAGAGGTCCGCCAGCACGCTGCCGTCGGCCGAGACGACCTTGTTCGCGACGACCTTCAGCTTGCCGTCCGCGGCGAGCTTGCCCGCCAGATGCTTGTGCAGCCCGGAGCGGACCGCGACACAGGCGGCCTGGACTGCGCCACCGGTGACATAGCTCTGCCGGGAGGCCGACGTCGAACCGCCGTTGCCGATGTTGGTGTCCATCGGCAGGATCGTCACCTGCTCGATGCCGAGTTCGGTCCGGACGATCTGCTGCATGATCGTCACCAGGCCCTGGCCGACCTCGCAGGCGGCGGTGTGCACGGTCGCCGCGGGTTCGCCGCCGACGAGTTGCAGCCGCACGCGGGCCGTCGAGTAGTCGTCGAAGCCCTCGGAGAAGCAGATGTTCTTGATCCCGACCGCGTAGCCGACCCCGCGGACGACGCCTTCGCCGTGCGTGGTGTTGGAGACGCCACCGGGCATGCGGCGCAGGTCCAGCTCCTCGTGCGCGACCGGCAACGGCTTGGCGCGCAGGCGTTCCAGCAGTTCCGCCACCGGGGCGGCCGAGTCGACCACCTGGCCGGTCGGCATGAGACTGCCTTCCTCCATGGCGTTCAGGATCCGGATGTCGACCGGATCGATGCCGCACGCTTCGGCGAGTTTGTCCATTTGGGACTCGTAGGCGAAGCCCGCCTGCACCGCACCGAAACCGCGCATCGCACCGCAGGGCGGATTGTTGGTGTACACGCCCCAGCAGTCGACCGAAGCACTGTCCACATTGTATGGACCGACACCGAGCGTGGCAGCGTTCGCGACCACCGCGCCGGTGGACGAGGCGTACGCGCCGCCGTCCAGGTACAACTTCGCCTTGACATAAACGAGCCGGCCGTCCTTGTCCGCGCCGTGCTCGTAGTACATCTTCGCCGGGTGGCGGTGCACGTGGCCGTAGAAGGATTCCTCGCGGTTGTAGACCATCTTGACCGGCTTGCCGGTGTGCAGCGCCAGCAGGCACGCGTGGACCTGGATCGAGAGGTCCTCACGGCCCCCGAACGCGCCGCCGACCCCGCCGAGCGTCAGCCGCACCTTGTCCTTGGGCAGGCCCAGCGCGGCGACGATCTGCTGCTGGTCGACGTGAAGCCATTGCGTGGCCACGTAAAGGTCGACACCGCCTTCGGTGTCCGGGATCGCCATACCGGACTCGGGCCCGAGGAAGGCCTGGTCCTGCATGCCGACCTCGTAGACGCCGGACACCACGACGTCGGCCTTCACCGACTGGTCGCCATGGCGGATCTTGGCGTACCGCACGACATTGCCACCGGGATGCAGTTCGGCGCCCTCGCCGGCGGCGGCCCTCTCGGAATCCGTCACCGGTTCGAGGACGTCGTAAGAGACTTTGATCCGCTTCATGGCGCGGCGCGCGGTCTCGGGATGATCCGCGGCGACGAGCGCGACAGGCTCGCCCTGGTAACGCACGACGTCGACGGCGAGCACCGGCTGGTCGGCGTGCTCCAGGCCGTACTTGTTCACGCCGGGCACGTCTTCGTGGGTCAGCACCGCGTAGACCCCTTGCACGGCAAGGGCGTCGGTGATGTCGATGCCGGTGATCCGCGCGTACGGATGCGGGCTGCGCAACGTCGCGCCCCACAGCATGTCCTCGTGCCACAGGTCCGAGGAGTAGGCGAATTCGCCGCGGACCTTGACCGTTCCGTCCGGCCGCCGCGGGCTCGTGCCCACTCCGTTGTCAGTGGTCTGTGTGGAGACTTCAGTGGTGGTCATACCGTCTCCCTCAGCCGCGCACTGGCCACGGCCAGCTCACGGGCGATCTCGTCTTCGGATTCCTCGCGCAGGGTCCCGCCGGTCACCACGGTCGTGCCGCCCACGAAGAGCCGCTCGACCGGCGGGGTCGCGCCGAGCACCAGGGCGGCGACCGGGTCGGTGATCCCGGCGTAGTTCAGGCCGTTCAAGTTCCAGACCGCGAGGTCGGCGAGCTTCCCCGCCTCGATCGAACCCAGGTCCTTTTCGCGGCCGAGGCAGCGCGCGCCGCCCATCGTGCCCATCCACAGCGCCTCGCGTGTGGTCAGCGCGCGCGGTCCGCCGCGCTGCCGCGCCTGCAGCAGCGACTGGTGCAGTTCCTCGCCGAGGCCGCCGGATTCGTTGGAGGCGGCGCCGTCGACGCCGAGCCCGACCGCGACCCCGGCGTCGAGCAGGTGCCGGACCGGCGCGATCCCGGCGCCGATCCGCCCGTTGGACGTCGGGCAGTGCGCCGCTCCGGTGCCCGTGGCGCCCAGCCGCCGGATCGCCTCCGGGGCGAGGTGGATCGAATGCGCGAGCCAAACGTCTTCGGCGAGCCAGCCGAGCTTGTCGGCGTACTCGGCCGGGGTGCAACCGACTTCGGCGAGGCACTGCTTCTCCTCGTCGATCGTCTCGGCGAGGTGCGTGTGGAGACGGATTCCCTTGCGCCGCGCCAATTCCGCGGCACCGGTCATCAGCCGCTCGCTCACCGAGAACGGCGAGCACGGACCGGCCGCGATCTGCAGATGCGCCTCCGCCGAGGCGTCGTGGAACCGGTCGATCGCGGCCTCGGTGCCGAGCAGCGCGGCCTCGGTCTCCTCGACGAGGTTGTCCGGCGGCAGCCCGCCCTGCGACTCGCCGCGGTCCATCGAGCCGCGGACGACGTGCAGCCGCACCCCCACCCGGATCCTCGCCGCGGCGAGGGCTTCGACCTGGTCCCCGCCATCGCGAGGGAAGACGTAGTGGTGGTCGGCGACGGTCGTGCACCCGGTGGTCGCGAGCCGCGCGAGCCCGGCGGTGGCCGCCGCGTGCGTGATCTCCGCGTCGAGCCTGCCCCAGATCGGGTACAGCGCGACGAGCCATTCGAAGAGCGTGTGGTCGGCGGCGAGGCCGCGCGTGGCCCACTGGTAGAGGTGGTGATGGGTGTTGATCAGGCCGGGCGTGACCAGGCAGCCGGAGCCGTCGACGCGTTCGTCGTAGTCACCGCCGGGCGCCTTCCCCGCGCCGACCGCCGTGATGCGGTCGTTCTCGATGACGACGTGGCCCGAGGCGTGCTCGGTGCCCGCGCGATCGACGGTGGCGATCGCGGCGTTCTCGATGACGGTCTTCACAGGGTCTCTCCCCTGGTCGCGGCCAGCCGGACGGCGTCGAGGATCTTCTCGTAGCCGGTGCACCGGCACAGGTTGCCCGCCAGCGCCTCGCGGATCTCCTCGTCGGCGGGATTCTCGACCCGGTTGAGCAGATCGTGCGCGGCCACCACGAGGCCGGGCGTGCAGAAGCCACATTGGACGGCACCCGCGTCCACAAAGGACTGCTGGACGCGATCCAGCTCGTCGCCCTCGGCGAGCCCTTCGACCGTGCGGACCTCGCGGCCCTCGACCTGACCGGCCGCGACCAGGCACGAACACACCGGGACCTCGTCGAGGTACACCGTGCAGGATCCGCATTCGCCCTGTTCACAGGCGTTCTTGGAGCCCGGGAGGCCGAGCCGTTCGCGGAGTACGTAGAGCAGGCTCTCGCCCTCCCAGACGTCGTCGGCCTGGCGGGACTCGCCGTTGATCGTCACGTTCACGCGCACTCGCGTTCACCCTTCTGGAAGTCGTTCCACGCCCAGGTCAGCGTCCGCCGCGCCAGGACGGACAACGCGTGCTTGCGGTAGTCGGCGCTGCCGCGGACGTCGTCGATCGGCGACGCCGCCTCCGACACCAGCTCGCCGAACCGGCGTTTGACCGAGTCCGCGATCGACGCCTTGGTGGACCAGGGAAGTTCGGCGGAGAGGAATTCTTCGGCGGCGCTCGCCCGGCGCGGGGTCGGGGCCGCGGAGCCGACGGCCGCGCGGATCTCGCGGCCGTCCAGATGCAGGGCCAGCGCGAACGAGCAGACCGCGATGACCATCGCGTTGCGCGTCCCGACCTTGGCGAACTGCTGCGGCCCGACCTCGGCGGGCAGATGCACCGCGGTGATCAGCTCGTCGGGTTCGAGGGCGTTGCGTTTGACACCGAGGTAGAACTCCTCGGCCGGGATCCTCCGCGTCCCGCGTACCGAAGCGGCCTCGACCTCGGCGCCGAGCACGAGCAGCACGGGATGCGTGTCGCCGGCGGGCGACGCGGCACCCAGGTTCCCGCCGACGGTGCCGCGATTGCGGATCTGCGGCGAACCGACGGTCCGCGAGGCCATCGCCAGCGCGGGCAGAACTTCACCCAGCTCAGCGATCACCCGGACGTAGGGCACGGACGCGCCGAGCCGGATCACGCCGTCGCTCTCGGTCCACTCGGCGAGTTCCGTGACACGGTTCAGATCGAGCAGCGCTCCGGGGCGGCGGTGGTCGAAATTGAGCTCCACCATGACGTCCGTGCCGCCCGCGATGGGTACCGCGTCGGGCCGCTCGGCCTTGACGGCGAGCGCCTCGGTCAGCGAGCTGGGGCGCAGGAAATCCACTCTCGGGCTCCTCGGTTCGGCGGAGTGCTGTGACGGCTGACTCAGTAGACGCCCTGCCCCCGTATGGCGGCAACGGTGCCGAAGCATGAAATCTCCCCAGCACGGGCCGGTCGATTTGTGGTTTCCTACAAACCTGATGACGACCGTGAAAACTCTGCTGACGCTGCCCGGGCTGCGCTTGCGTGTCCGCGCCGGGACGGCTCTGCTCGACCGTCCGGTGTCCCGGATCTACGTCACCGAACTGCCCGACCCCGGGCGGTACGTGTCGGCGGGCGAACTCGTCCTGAGCGGGTTGCTGTGGTGGCGCGGGCCGGGTGATTCCGAGGCTTTCGTGGCCGCGCTGGCGAAGGCCGGGGCCGCGGCGCTGGCGGCATCCGGAGCGGACTCCGACGGGATTCCCGAAGACCTCGTCGAAGCCTGCACGCGGCACGGGATTCCGTTGCTGGAGGTGCCGGCGGATCTGTCGTTCTCGGTCGTCACCGAACGCGTCGTCCTGGCGTTGGCCGCGGCCGCGGAAGGCGCTCGCAAACGTTTGCTTTCAGCGGCGACCGAGGACGCTTCGGTGGAAACGCTGCTGGAACGGGCACGCGCGGAGATCGGCCTCCCCTGCTGGGTGGAGCCCGCGGGCACGCCGTCGGAGCTGGTGCGGCGGTTCGTCGCCGCGGGCGGACGTTCCCTGGAGACGGACGACGTCTCCGTCCGGCCGGTCGGTGGCAGGCACGCGCTGCCGTGGCTGCTCGCGATCGGCGGCGCGCCGACCGCGGCCCAGGCGGAGATCGCCGAAGAACTCGCCGGGCTGCTCGGGCTCGCGCGCACCCGGGCGGACGAGGTCCGGGCGGTCACCGACAGGGTGCTCGAACCGTTGCTCGCCGCCCTCGACGAAGGAAGCGATCCGCACGCGGCGCTGACCGCGACCGGGCTGCGCGGTGATCTTCGCGTCGTCGTCGCGCGCACCGAAGGATCCGAAGCGGCTCGCGGGATCCTGACCGAGCTACTGCCACCGGGTGCGCTCGTCGGACCCGCCGGGGAGACGACCTGGGCATTGGCGGAGGACGACGGCGAATGGCCGGAGGACTGGCCTGCCACCGTGACCGCCGCACTGTCCACAGTGGAGTCGCTGCTGCCGTGCCGCCGGGTGCTGATCGGCATCAGCGACCGCTCCCCGGTTTCCGTGCTGCGAGGCGCGAAAGAGGTCGCGCGCTACGCGCTGGCCGTGGCGGCGGAACGGTCGGGCACGGTCGAGGTCGTCCCCGGCGGCGAGATCGGCATGCACCGGCTGCTGCTGGCCGGCGCGCCCGACGATCTCCGGACGGCGTTGCGGCGGCGGGTACTGGGCCCGCTGCTGAGCTACGACGCCGAACAGGGCACCGATCTGGTGCACACCCTGCGCGTCTTCCTCGAATGCTCCGGCTCGCCGACGCGGGCCGCGCGGGCGCTGCACGTCCACGTCAACACCTTGCGGTACCGGATCGGGCGGGCGAGCGAACTGCTCGGCACCGATCTGACCGAGTTCACCGAACAGCTCGACGTCTATTTGGCCTTGTCGGCAGGGAGCTGAAATGGGCATAACCACGGCGAAAGAAGCCGCCTACGATCCGCGCGTGGTCGCTTTCGGGCGGATGATGGGCGCGGCGAACCGGCTCGAGTACCTGCTCGGCCGCGCACTGGAAGCCGAATGCGGGATCTCGCATCTGATGTTCGAGGTCCTGCTGATCGTCGGCAGGTCGGGCGAGGCCGGGATGAGCATGCGCGCCATCGCGCAGGAGCAGGTGCTGACCACCGGCGGCGCGACCCGGCTGGTCGACCGGATGACGACGCTCGGCCTGGTCGTCCGGTCGACCGATCCCGAAGACCGCCGCGTGCAACTCGTGCGGCTGACGGAGAAGGGCGAGGAGACGACCGTCCGGGCGGCGCTGGTCCACGTCGAGAACATCCAGCGGCTCTTCCTCGACCCGCTGCCCGCGGACCATCGCGAACGGTTCGCCCACGACCTGCGGACGCTGAGCCATTCCGCCCGTGACGCACTCCCCCGGCTCCGGTAGGAATATCTGACTGGTCAGGCATCGTTGGGTCTCGTCATGAGGCTCATCTATGTCTTCGACGCGTACTGCGGCTGGTCCTACGGGTTCGCCAGGACCATGTCCGACGTCGCGCACCGGCATCCGGACCTGCCGGTCGAAGTGGTTTCCGGCGGCCTGTTCCTCGGCGGGCGGCGCGTGCCGATCCGGCAGTTCGGCTACGTCCAAGGAGCCAACGCGGAGATCACCCGCCGCACCGGGGCGCCGTTCGGGGAGAGCTACGAACGGCTCATCGCGGACGGCGAGTTCGTCATGGACTCCGAGGCCGCCGCCTGCGGGATGGCGGCCCTGCGTGAGGTCGCGCCGGACCGCGCGGTGCGGCTCGCCGCCCTGCTGCAGGAAGCGTTCTATCTCGACGGCCTGAGCCTGTCCGAGGTCTCGACGTATCGCGTGGTCGCGCAGCGGGCAGGCTTGGACGGGGACGCCGTCGAGGCCGCGCTGGACCGGGTTTCCGCGGCGGACGATTTCCGGCGGGCGCGGGAGCTGGGCGTCACGGGATATCCGACCCTGCTGGCCGCCATCGGGGACCAGGTCGTGACACTCGTCGCCGGGAACGCGAGCGCGGACGAAGTGGAGCGGCGGATCGGCGCACTGGTTCCCTAAACTCCGGGCATGTCCTCCTTGGTGGTGTTCCGGCCGGCGACCCCCGCGGACGCCGACGCCGTCGCGAAAATCTGGTACCACGGCTGGCGGGACGGCCATCTCGGCAACGTGCCCGACTCGCTCGTCCGGGTCCGCACGCGCGAATCGTTCTGGGAGCGAGCCGCGAACCGCGTCGGCGACACGACCGTCGCCGTGGTGAACGGTGAGGTGGCGGGGTTCGTGATGGTCGTCGACGAGGAGGTCGAGCAGGTCTACGTCTCGTCGGATCATCGCGGGAGCGGGGTGGCCGGCGCACTGCTCGCCGAGGCCGAACGGCTTGTTCGTGACGGCGGGCATTCCCGCGCATGGCTCGCGGTGGCGCCGGGAAACGCGCGGGCGCGGCGGTTTTACGAGCGGTGCGGATGGGTCGACGAAGGCTTGTTCGACAATCGGGCCTTCGGTCCGGAGGGGCCGATTTCGGTGCCTTGTCACCGTTACGTGAAGCCGATCCCGCATTCAGAGGACTAAATGCGATGGGGTCGGCCGGGTCGCGCGCTCACGTGAAGCATTTAGTCGACTAACTGCGGGAATCATCCATCAGTGGGAAATGCGCGGGTTTGTGGTGACTTAAAATTACGAACACGTGTTCGATTTGGTCGGGTATTCTGGAGGGGTGTCCGAGACTGTTCTTCCCGAGTTGCCGCAGGAGTTGTGGCGTGCCGGCAAGCTGGAGCTTGCGCATGGTGTGCAGCAGTTCCTGCAGGTGATGCGGGTAGCGTCCGCCGGTTTGGGGCGGTACTTGGCGGAGGTCGAGTCTCGGGGCGCGAAAGACTTGTTCGGGTATGGGTCGACGGCGGCGTGGTTCGCTGATGTGGCGGGGTTGTCGCGGGGTGAGGCGAGTCCGATCGTGAATCGGGCGATCGCGTTGAACCCGACCCGTGCTTTGGACGGCGCGGAAGTTCCGGCGGTCGCACCCGTCACCGCTGCTGTGGCGGCGGAAGGGTTGGTCGGGGGCGAGCGGATCCAGCAGATCTTGGAGATCCTCGCGAGGATCCCTGCCGACACCTCTGCTGAGGATCGGGAGAGTGCGGAGAAGATCCTCGGCGACCTAGCCCGGAATGCTGGTCCTCGGCAGTTGGTGGACGCGGAGGCGAAGATTCTCGGCTGGCTCGACCCCGACGGCAACGAGCCCAAAGATCCAGAACCGAAACAGCCGCGCCGGGAAGTCACGCTGGAGCGCCGCAAGGACGGCTTCTGGAAACTGACCGGGCTCCTTGACGACGAGACCGGCGCCCGCACCGCCGCGGCGCTGGAGGCCTACGCGAAGCCGCGCCCGGTGGACGAATTCGGCCAAGCTGACCTGCGGATGAAATGCGAACGGCTGGGCGATGCCTGGGCCGAGCTCCTCGACCTCGCGATCGCGTGCCCGGACCAGCCCGGAACGAGCGGTTACCGGACGCTGGTGCACGTCACCATCGGGCTCGAAGAGCTCAAGTCCGGGATCGGGAAGGCCTGCCTCGACTTCGTCGGCACCATGACCGCTCGCGAGGCCAGGATGGCCGCCTGCGATTGCCTCATGCTGCCGGTGGTGATGAACGCGGCCGGGGAACCCCTCGACGTGGGACGACTACGCCGGTTCGTCACCCCAGGCCAACGCCGGGCACTGAACATCCGCGACCGAGGCTGCGCCTTCCCCGGATGTCATCGAAGACCCAAGAACTGTCACGCCCACCATATTGAGCATTGGGCAGACGGCGGACCCACCGACCTCCGGAACCTCGTACTCCTCTGCAGCTTCCACCACCGCCTGATCCACTACGGCGACTGGCAAGTCCGCATGGCAGCCGACGGACTCCCCGAGTTCATCCCACCCCAGTACCTGGACCCGCTCCGAAGATCCCGGCGCAACACACTCCACCGCGCCCCGGCCTAACCTGCACGACCCGAGGAGCCCGCCACCCACACCGGCGACGGGCCCCTCGGCATGCCCGCGGGCCGCACCTACCGGCATGATCGTTAGAACGATCCAAAACACTCACGACCACGGCGCCCTCGCACGGCCGAGCAGCCCACCGACCACACCGACGAGGTCCCCTCGGCCCGCACCCGCCGTCTGGTCAAGGGGTCGCGAATGGCGATTCGGGTTCTAACCGACTCGCATTTGCTTACCCACTGAGGTGGCTGGCAGTCGAATGTGGCGGATGTGGGACGTTCCGTCCGGAATCCTTCCCCGTCACAGGGTCTGCCACCCGGTCGTGACCGGCACGCCTTGATCAACGGAGGATTGGGGACGTTGAGTGTCCCGGATCTTCCGTTGATCAAGATCCGACGCCGGGCGGCAAATATCGGTCCGCTCTAACCCGAATCGACACTCACGACCCCCTCGCCGAACCCAGGTAAGCCAGCGCCATCCCGGTCGTTTCGCCGGCCCACGCATCCCAGCTCAGGCCGTCCGGCCAGAACCGGCCGCTGGCGGCCCGGTGCACACAGGAACCGATGATGGTCCGAGCCACCATGCGCACAGCCTGCTCCCGCTCCGCCTCCACACAGGAGCGGGCGGCATCCACGAAAGCCCCCTGGACCGTGGCCAACGCCTGAAGACCACGATCGCGTCCTTCCGCGCGCTGGCTGTCGAGCAACTCCGGGAAGATCCGGTCATGGCGGGCGAAGGTGTCCGCCAGCGTCTGGACGAACGCGCCGACGATCCCGTCCAGCCCGGGCTCCGCCGTTCGAAGCGCCTCGCCGACACCGGTCTCCAGCTGTCCGAGCAGCTGGTCCTTCACGGCGTACAGCAGCTGGTTCTTCCCCGAGAACCGGCGGTAGATCGCGCCCACCGACATCCCCGCCTGGTCGGCGACCGCTCCGACGGTGAACTCCTCGATGCCCTGGGTCGCCAGCACGTGCTCGGCCGCGGCCAGCACCTTCTGCAGGGACTCCCGGCTGCGGGCCTGCTGGGGCGGGCGGAAGCCCTGATCGACGGATGGCTGACTCACCGGCCGCACGTTACCGCACCCAGATGCGAATGATAACTTCCGTTCGCATTTGTCGAGCCGAGGAGGCAGCACCATGGTGAGCATCGAGGTAGCGGGCGCCTACGTCGATTTCCCGATCTTCGACGCCAAGACCCGGTCACTCAAGAAACGGGTGCTCGGCAAGGTCGGCGGCAAGATCGGCACCGACGCGAAGGTCCCGATCATCGAAGCCCTGCAGGACATCTCCCTGTCCTTGGGCGAGGGCGACCGGGTCGGCCTGGTCGGCCACAACGGCGCCGGGAAGTCCACACTCCTGCGCCTGCTGTCCGGCATCTACGAACCGACCCGGGGCACCGCGCGGGTCACCGGCAGGATCGCGCCGGTGTTCGACCTCGGCGTGGGCTTGGATCCCGAGGTCTCGGGCCACGAGAACATCCTGATCCGGGGCCTGTTCCTCGGGATGTCCCGCAAGCAGATGACGAAACGCGTCGACGACATCGCGGAGTTCACCGAACTCGGCGACTACCTCCACCTGCCCTTGCGCACCTACTCCGCCGGCATGCGGGTGCGGCTCGCACTCGGCGTGGTGACCACCATCGACCCCGAGATCCTCATCCTCGACGAGGGACTCGGCGCGATCGACGCCGCGTTCCTCGCCAAGGCACGCGAACGGCTGGTCGACCTCGCCCGTCGCTCGGGCGTGCTGGTGTTCGCGTCGCACTCCGACGAACTGCTGCGGGAACTGTGCACCACCGCCCTCTGGATGGACGAGGGACGGATCCGCGCACACGGCTCACTCGACGACGTGCTCGCCGATTATCACAAGGTCCGTCGCGCGTAACCGTCCAATTCGGACCGCGAGAACGAGAGCTCCCCCTCGTCCACCGCTCCACAATCCAAGCCCCGCACCAGGAAACTCGCCAGCGCCTGCGCCGTCGCGGGCTCGTCCAGCACCCCGCGTCCGGTCTGGTCCGCGTAGTCCCGCAACCGGCTCAGCGCCGCCGGGAATCCCTCGCGGAAGAACGCGTACGTCGCCGCGAACCGGGTCGGCAGCTGGTGCGGATGCAGATCCCAGCCCTGGTAGAAGCCGTTCTCCAGGGAACGCCGTACCAGCCGCAGGTGTTCGCGCCAGGCAGGGAGGATCGCGTCGCCGACGGGCAGTTTGTTGGTAGAGCCGTCCGAGAGGCGGACACCGGTGCCGGCGGCCGAGACCTGCATGAGCTGCTTGGCGAAATCGGCGGCCGGGTGTTCCATGCTCTGGTATTCGGCGCTGATCCCGAGACCGGCGCTGTAGTCGTAAGTCCCGTAGTGCAGTCCCGAACACCGGCCGCGCGCGGCTTCGATGATCCGGGGCACCGCCACCGTCCCGTTGACGTCCACAATGGACTGAGATGTTTCGATCTGGACTTCGAACCGCAAGGCACCTTCGGGCAGGCCGTACGCGGATTCGAGACGCTCCAGGACATCCGCCGCCACTTCGACCTGCTCGACGGCGGTCACCTTCGGCAGCGTGACGACGAAACCTTCCGGCAGCGGCCCGCTTTCCAGCAGGCCCGCCAGGAAGAGATCGAGGGTACGAATGCCGCGGCGCCGGGTCGCCTGCTCGAAGCTCTTGAACCGGATGCCGACGAACGGCGTCCCGCCGGTGACGGCGAGGGTCCGCCCCGCGGCGAGCGCGGTGGCGTCCTCCTCGTCGTCGCCCGGCCTGCCGAGGCCGTCCTCGAAGTCGATCCGCAGATCTTCGATCGGCTCGGTCAGGAGTTTGGTCCGGACCCGGTCGGCGATGTCCGCGTCCAGGCCGAGCTGATCGGCGTGTTCACCGAAGACCCGCAGGGCCTGCTTGCCCCAGTCCGCCACGAGCCGCGTCTTGAAGCGCGACGCGGGCACGTACACGGTGTGCACGGGCTGGCGGCCGGGCGGCTCGCCGGGATATTTGGCCGCGACGCGCGCGTCCGCCTCGGCGAGGCGCGCGTCAGCGGCGGTGTAGACGTCCTCGGTGAGCCGCCCGTTCCCCATCTGTCTACTTGATCCGTTCGTAGGCGGGCAGGGTCAGGAAGTCCGGGAACTCGTCGGCGAGCGCGACCTGCTCGAACAGTTCGACGGCGGGCTCCAGCAGCTCCGGCTTGATCTCCGCGGCGAGTTCCCCGCGGACCTCGGCCAGCACGCCGCGCACGAGCTCCTCGGTCACCTTGTCGCCGGTGTCGAGCCGCGTGCCGTTGCGCACCCACTGCCACACCTGCGACCGCGAGATCTCCGCGGTGGCCGCGTCCTCCATCAGGTTGTGGATGGCGGCCGCGCCGTTCCCGCCCAGCCAGGAGGCGAGGTAGCGGATGCCGACGTCGACGGCGGCGCGCAGACCGGCCGCGGTGGCTGCGCCCGGCGTGGAAGCCGCGTCGAGCAGCTGGTCGGCGGTGACGGACACCTCGTCGCGGGTCCGGTCGAGCTGGTTCGGCTTGTCGCCGAGGACCTTGTCGAACTCCTCGCGGCAGATGTCCACCATGCCCGGGTGCGCGACCCAGGAACCGTCGAAGCCGTCGCCTGCCTCACGGCTCTTGTCCGCGCGGACCTTGTCGAGCGCGGCGGCGGTGACGTCGGGGTCCTTGCGGTTCGGGATGAACGCGGCCATGCCGCCGATCGCGAACGCGCCCCGCTTGTGGCAGGTGCGCACCAGCAGTTCGGTGTACGCGCGCATGAACGGCGCGGTCATGGTGACCGAGTTGCGGTCCGGCAGCACGAACTTCTCGCCCGCGTCGCGGAAGTACTTGATGACGCTGAACAGGTAGTCCCAGCGGCCGGCGTTGAGGCCGGAGGCGTGCTCGCGCAGTTCGTAGAGGATCTCCTCCATCTCGAACGCGGCCGGGATGGTCTCGATCAGCACGGTCGCGCGGACGGTGCCATGGTCGATGCCGAGCGCCTTCTCCGCGTGGGTGAAGACGTCGTTCCAGAGCCGGGCTTCGAGGTGGCTCTCCATCTTCGGCAGGTAGAAGTACGGGCCCTTGCCGCGGTTGAGCAGTTCCTGAGCGTTGTGGAAGAAGTAGAGGCCGAAGTCGACCAGCGCGCCGACGGCCTGGCGCCCGCCGAAGGACAGGCCGCGCTCGTCGAGGTGCCAGCCGCGCGGGCGGACCACGATGGTCGCGTGCTCGACGTCGTCCTTCAGCGCGTAGCTCTTGCCACCGCTTTCCAGCGTGATGGTCTCGCGGACGGCGTCGTACAGGTTGACCTGGCCGGAGACGACGTTCGCCCAGTGCGGCGTGTTCGCGTCTTCGAGGTCGGCGAGCCAGACCTTCGCGCCGGAGTTCAGCGCGTTGATGGTCATCTTGCGGTCGGTCGGGCCGGTGATCTCGACACGGCGGTCGCGCAGCGCGGGCGGGGCCTCGGCCACCTTCCAGTCGCCGTCGCGGACCTGCTGGGTCTCGGGCAGGAAGTCGAGCTTGCCGGTGCTCCTGGCCTCTTCGCGGCGCTTGCCCCGGGCCTGCAGCAGCTCGTCGCGACGGGCGGCGAAGGCCTCGTGCAGGCCCGCGACGAAGGCGAGCGCCTCCGGCGTGAGAATCTCGCCTCCACGCTCGACGGGCGCACCGAGCACCTGGGCTGAGATCTGGTCAGACATGTGAAACACCCCGCGTCGGAAAAGATCGGCTAAAGATAACGTCCCTACGGTTTTACATGACGGACTATAGTTTCTGCATAGCGGAACATCAACGCCGACGTTAGGAGTACCACGGTGGCAGCGGAGAAGAACGGGCGCGATGGCGGCGTCCAGTCACTTCAGCGGGCCTTCGAGCTCCTCGAACATCTCGCGGACACCGGCGGGGAGGCCAGTCTTTCGGAGCTGGCGACACTGTCCGGGCTGCCGATGCCGACCATCCACCGGCTGATCAGGACGCTGGTGGACCTGGGCTACGTCCGGCAGAACACCAACCGCCGGTACGCGCTGGGCGCCCGGCTCATCCGGCTGGGCGAGAACGCCAGCATGCAGTTCGGCTCGTGGGCCCGGCCACTGCTGGCGGAACTGGTCGACGAGGTCGGCGAGACCGCGAACCTCGCCGTCCTGGAGCGGGACGAGGTCGTCTACGTCGCCCAGGTGCCGTCGAAGCACTCGATGCGGATGTTCACCGAGGTCGGCCGCCGCCTCCTGCCGCACGGGACCGGCGTGGGGAAGGCGATGCTCGCGCACCTGCCGTCCGACGACGTCACGGCACTGCTCGCCAGGACCGGCATGCCCTCGTACACCGAGCACACCTTCACCGACCAGGACGCGCTCCTGCGCGAGCTGGCGAAGATCGCCGAGCAGGGTTACGCGCTCGACGAGGCCGAGCAGGAACTGGGCGTCCGCTGCGTCGCCGTCGCGGTCCCGGGCGCGCCGGTGCCGGCGGCGGTGTCGGTGTCCGGGCCTTCGGGACGGCTCACGGTGGAGGCCGTCGAGCGGATCGCGCCCGTCGTCCAGCGGATCGCGAACTCGCTCGGCTCCACCCTTTCGCGTGACGGGGTCACCGTTTGAGCCTGGTCTCCAAACCGTCGAGCATCCTGTCCAGCCCGTAGCGGAACTTCTCTTCGCGAACCCGCTCCGGGTCGACGTCACCCTGGGCGATCCGCTCCCGCTGATGCGGATGCTCCCGCACGGCCGCTTCGACGGCGGGACGCAGCTGTTCCGCCCACTCTCGCTCGCTTTTGCCGCTCTTCGCGATGGTGGTGAGCCAAGCCGCCTCGCTCGTCCCCATGCCGATGACGTACGCCATGACCGAGCTGATCGCCTGCTCGGCCTCGTCGCCGGGGAAGCCCGCGGTCACGAAGACGGCCAGCAGCCGCTCGTTGAGCCGCATGACGTTCGGCCCCAGGTAAGACAGGCCGACCGAGCCCAGCAGTGAAGCGACCCAGGGGTGCCGCAGGATCATCGCGCGGACACTCCGCGCCCCGATGACGGCCGCTTCACGCCACCTCTCCGGATCGTCGCCGTCCGGCAGGGCGATCTCGCCGTGGACCTCGTCGACGACCAGCTCGATCAGTTCGTCGCGGTTGGCCACGTGGCGGTAGAGCGAGGTCGCGCCCGCGTTCAGCGCGGTGCCGAGCCTGCGCATGCTCAGCGCGTCGACGCCTTCGACGTCCAGGATCCGGACGGCCTCGGCGACGATCTGAGCCTGGCTCAGCGCGGGCTGGTCCCGCTTGCGGCGGGGCCGCGTCCACACCGACTGGATCGCTTGTTCCTCGGTTGCTGCCATGCCGTCCACTTTAGCGTACGACGTGCCCCCTTGCGAACAATGTTTCCATCTGCGTACAGTGTGCGCATCAACCGAACAACGTACGCAAACACTTCTGGGGGTATCCCGATGAACGAGCCGGACAGGCGCGACCCGCGCCGCTGGTGGATCCTGATCGTGCTGTGCCTGAGCACGCTCGTACTGGTCGTGGACAACATGGTGCTGACGGTCGCCGTGCCGCCGCTGGCCGAAGACCTCGGGGCGAGCGCCCAGGACACGCAGTGGATCCTGGACTCCTACATCCTGGTGTTCGCCGGCCTGCTGCTCACCTCGGGAAGTCTCGGGGACCGGTTCGGCCGCCGGAAAGTGATGGTCATCGGCCTCCTCCTGTTCGGAGTGGCCTCACTCGTCGCCGCGTTCGCCGCGAATCCACTCGAACTGATCGCGTCCCGCGCGGTGATGGGCGTCGGCGGCGCGCTGATCATGCCGAGCACCCTGTCGATCCTGATCACCGTCTTCGACGACGAAGAGCGCCGCAAGGCGATGGCGGCGTGGAGCGCGGTCGCGATGATCGGCCTGATCGGCGGCCCGGTGCTGGGCGGGGTGCTGATCGCGTGGTTCTGGTGGGGCGCGGTCTTCCTGATCAACGTGCCGATCGTCGTCATCGCCGTGCTCGCCGCGTTCACGCTGATGCCGGAGTCGAAGGGCCCGTGGCAGAAACCCGACCCGCTCGGCGCGATCCTCTCCGCGGTCGGCATGGTCGCGCTGGTCTGGACGATCATCGAACTGCCCAAGCACGGCTTCGCCGAAGCCGGGACGCTGATCCCGCTGGCGATCGCGGTGGTGAGCCTGACCGGGTTCGTGTTCTGGGAGCGGCACACGCCGTCGCCGATGGTCCCGCTCAAACTGTTCGGCAAGCGCAACTTCAGCGGCGGCAGCCTGTCGCTCACGCTGGTGCAGATCGGCAACGGCGGCCTGCTGCTGCTCCTGACCCAGTACCTGCAGTTCGTGCTCGGCTACACCCCGACCCAGGCGGGACTCGCGTTCATCCCGATGGCCGTCGCGTCGCTGCTCTGCAACACCCTCGGTGCCACGCTGGGCCAGAAGATCGGCAACCGCGCGCTGGCCACGGTCGGGATGATCGTGATGTCGGGCGGGTTCGGCATGCTCGCGACGCTTTCGGTGACTTCGGGCTTCCTGATGCCGGCGATCGCGCTGTTCCTTCTCGGCGCGGGCGGCGGACTGGCGATGCCGGCGGCGATCTCGGCGCTGATGGGCGAGGTCCCGGAGGAGCAGGCCGGTGTCGGTTCCGCGCTCAACGACACCATCCAGCAGCTGGGCGCCGCGCTCGGCATCGCGATCCTGGGCAGCGTCGTGTCGAGCCTGTTCACCTCGCAGATGCCCGCGTCCGCCCCGGCTCAGGCGCGGCTTTCGATCGGCGACGCCTTCGCCACCGGTGACGGCGGTGTCATCGCGGCGGCCCGCGAGTCGTTCACCTCGGCGATGTCGACGACGTTCCTGGTGAGCGCGGTGGGCGTGCTGGCCGCGGCGGTGGTCGCCTTCCTGGTGATGCGGGACAAGAAGACCGCTCCGGACTCGACCGATGCGAACGTCCCTGTCACGGCCTGACGACATGACATGAAAGGCCCCTTCATTGCAAAATTTGCGATGAAGGGGCCTTTCATGTCGCTTGCTAGTTGCTCAGCAGAGCTTCGACGAAGGCGCCCGGCTCGAAAGGTGCCAGGTCGTCCGGCCCCTCACCGAGGCCGACCAGCTTGACCGGAACCCCGAGTTCCCGCTGCACCTGGAAGACGATGCCGCCCTTCGCGGTGCCGTCCAGTTTGGTCAGGACGATGCCGGTGACGTCGATGACCTCCGAGAACACGCGGGCCTGCATCAGCCCGTTCTGCCCGGTGGTGGCGTCGAGCACCAGTAGCACCTCGTCGACCTTCGCCTGCTTCTCGACGACTCGCTTGACCTTGCCCAGCTCGTCCATCAGGCCGGTCTTGGTGTGCAGACGGCCGGCGGTGTCGACCAGGACCGCGTCCACGCCCGCCTCGCTGCCGCGTTTGACGGCGTCGAAGGCAACCGCCGCCGGGTCCGCGCCTTCCTTGCCGCGCACGACCTCGGCGCCCACCCGCTCGGCCCAGGTCTGCAGCTGGTCCGCCGCGGCGGCGCGGAAGGTGTCGGCCGCGCCGAGCACGACGGTGCTCCCCTGCGCCACGAGCACCCGGGCGAGTTTGCCGGTGGTGGTCGTCTTGCCGGTGCCGTTGACCCCGGCGACCAGGACGACGGCGGGCTGCTTCACGCCGTCGACGGTGTGCGGCAGCGCGCGGACGGCCCGGACCGCGTCGGTCGACAGGGCGGAGGTCAGCACCTCCTGCAGCACCGCGCGAGCGTCTTCGGACGTCCGCACGGCGCGGCGCTTCAGTTCCTCGCGAAGGCGCTCGACGATCTCGGTGGTCGTCGCGGCGCCGAGGTCCGCCATGAGCAGCGTGTCTTCGACGTCCTGCCAGGAATCCTCGTCCAGGTCACCGGCGCCCAGCAGGCCGAGCAGGCTCTGCCCGAACACCGAACGCGACTTGCCCAGCCTGCCGCGCAGCCGCTCCAGGCGCCCGGATGCCGGGGCGATCTCTTCCGCGGGAGCGGGTTCGGGCGCCGGGGTCTCGGCGGGCTCGGCCGGTTCGGGGAGTTCGACGTCGCGCACCGTGCGCTGCGCGGAATCCCTCGGCACCGACGCGTCGTCCCCGACGGCGGGCTGGCCGTCGGTCTCCGGACGATCCTCGACAGGATGCTCCGGCTCTTCGGCCTCTTCGGTCTTCTCACCGCCCGGAGCGAGCGCGATCCCGCCTGTCGCGGTGTATCCGCCGCCCTTCGGCTTCTCGACGACGTCGGCAGCCTTGGACTCGTCCAGGCTGATCCGGCGGCGGCGCGCGATGAGCAGCCCGGCCACCAGGACGGCGACCAGTACCACGACGGCAACGACAACGATCCAGAACCAGGGGGTGCTCGACACGGCGTCAATCCTCGCATCCGCGCACGGCCTGACGTAGACACCCCACGGGAAGGAAGCCGATCTTGTCAGACACCCACTGGATAGGACTCATTTCGGACAAGAAGAAACGGTCTCGCTTGCGCGGTCTCCGGAGAGACGGCTAGACCACTCCGAATGACGGTTTTCTCCGGCACTGGGGTCCGGGTGATCGGGCTCATCTCCGGCACGTCGATCGACGGGATCGACGTGGCGGCCGCCGAACTGCGTGCCGACGGGGACACGGTGGTGCTTTCCCCGCTCGGCAAACTCGAAATCCCGTATCCCGAAGCGCTTCGTGAGGCGTTGCTCGACGCCTTGCCGCCGAATCCCTGCACCGCCGAACAGCTCACGAAACTCGACACCCTGGTGGGACAGGCCTTCGGCGAGGCGGCCGCGCGAGGCGTCGAGGAACTGGCCGGCGGTGACGCGGACGTCGTCGCTTCGCTGGGCCAGACGGTGTTCCACTGGGTCGAAGACGGGGCCGCTCGCGGCACGCTGCAACTGGGCAACCCGGCGTGGATCGCCGAGCGCACCGGACTGCCCGTCGTGGCCGACCTCCGCGTGCGCGACGTCGCCGCCAGCGGGCACGGCGCACCGCTCGCCAGCACGCTGGACGCCTTGTGGCTACGGGAAATGGCCGCGCTCGGCCCGGTCGCTGCGCTCAACATCGGCGGGATCGCGAACATCACCGTCGTCCCGGCGGACGGTGAAGTGCTCGCCTACGACACCGGACCCGGCAACGCCCTGATGGACATCGCCGCGCACCGGGCCACCGGCAGGCGCGCGGACATCGGCGGCGCGCTCGCCATCCGCGGCGCCGTCCGGCCCGACCTGCTGGCGAAACTGCTGCTCGACCCGTATTACGCGGCCGCGCCGCCGAAGTCGACCGGCAAGGAACTGTTCCACGGCGCGTACCTCGACCGGGCGCTCGACGGACTCCCGCCGGTCGGCGCGGAGGATCTCCTCGCGACGCTGACCGAACTGACCGCGGTGACCATCGCCGCGGAATGCCGTCGCCACGCCATCGCGACGGTGATCGTCTCCGGTGGCGGCGCGGACAACCCGGCGCTGATGGCCGCGCTCGCCAGGAACCTGCCCGGCGCCGCGCTGAAGACCAGCGACGACCACGGGCTGCCGCGCGCGGGCAAAGAGGCATACCTGACCATTCTGCTCGGCTGGCTGACCTGGTCCGGCGTCCCGGGGAATCTCCCGTCGGCGACCGGGGCCCGGGGCGGCCGCCTGCTCGGCAGCATCACCCCGGGCGCGGGTCCCCTGCGGCTGCCCGCCCCTCATGGATCGACCGTGACCCGGCTACGGGTGGCGGCGACGACCGGCGAGCGATAGGAGATACGGATGCGCGCACTTGACCTCGCGATCATCGGGCTTTTTCTGGTCGGCATGCCCTTGCTGGGCGTCTGGATCGGCGGCAAACAGAAATCCGGTTCCGACTATTTCGTCGGTGAAGGCAAGATCTCCTGGTGGGTGGCCTGCCTTTCGGTCGTCTCCGCGGAGACGTCGACCCTCACCGTGCTTTCCGTGCCGACGGTGGCCTACATCGCCACCCCCGGCGAAGGCGGGATGACCTATCTCGCGCTGGCCATCGGCTACATCGTGGGCCGGATCGTGGTGTCGATGGTGCTGCTGCCGCGTTACGTGGCGGGCAACCTGGTCACCGCGTACGCCTTCCTGGGCAAGCGGTTCGGGAGCGGGCTGCAGGGCACCGCGTCGGTGACCTTCCTGCTCACCCGGACGCTGGCCGACGGCATCCGGCTGTTCGCCACCGCGATCCCGATCAAGGTGGTGATGGCGGCCTACGGCCTCAACGTCTCGTACTGGACCATCGTGGTCGGGCTGGGCATCGCGATGGTGCTCTACAGCTTCTTCGGCGGGGTCCGCGCGGTCGTCTGGGTCGACGCGATCCAGATGCTCTGGTACGTCCTCGGCGCGGTCGTGGTGATCTGGGTGATCTCCGGCAGGCTTCCGGACGGCTGGTTCGGAAAAGCCTTCGACGCCAACAAGTTCCAGATCCTCGACCTCTCCTCGAACATGCTCACCGGGCAGTACGCGCTCCTCACCGCGGTGATCGGCGGCGCGGTGCTCTCGATGGCGTCGCACGGCTCGGACCAGCTGATCGTGCAGCGCCTGCAGGCCACCAACGACCTGCGCGCCGCGCGGAAGGCCTTGGTCGCCAGCGGTTTCGTGGTCTTCCTGCAGTTCGCGCTGTTCCTGTTCATCGGCGTGCTGCTGTGGGCGCTGTACAACGGCCTCACCCCGACCAAGCCGAAGCCGGAAGGCCTGGGGCTGGCCAACAAGGACGAGCTGTTCGCGAACTTCATCGTGAACGACCTGCCGAGCGGGCTTTCGGGCTTCGTGATCGCCGGAATCCTCGCCGCCGCACTGAGTTCGTCGCTCGGCGCGCTGGCCTCGTCGACGGTGACCGACGTCTACGAACGGGTGATCGGCCGGGAACTGCCGGAAGCCCAACGGCTGAAGCACGGCCGGATCTGGACGATCATCTGGGCGGGCGCGCTGATCCTGTGCGCGGGTTTCTTCGCCTCCTCCAACAAGACCTCGGCCGACCCGATCGTGGTGCAGGCGCTGGGCATCACCGGCTACACCTATGGCGCGCTGCTCGGCGCGTTCCTCTTGGGGCTGCTGATCAAACGGGCCAGGCAGGCGGACGCGATCGTGGCGTTCGTGTCGACGGTGGTCGTGATGGCGTTCATCATCCTCGGCGTCAAGTTCAACAAACCGGACGGCAGCCTGATCGGCGTCGACTTCAGCAAGGCGTCGGGGAACACGGTGGCGCTGGCCTGGCCCTGGTACACGCTGTGCGGCGTGGTGATCACGCTCGTCGTGGGCGGGCTGCTGTCGCTGCGGCACAGCACTCCGGACCCGCTCGCCGAACCGGTGAGCAAAGAACCCGAATCCGTTTGAACAAGACGGTTTCCCGCCCCGGTGGCCGCCGGGGCGGGAAACCGCGTTTCAGATCTGCCTGCCGGTCTTCGGGTCGTAGCGCACCGGAACGGCCACGACCTGGTCGGTCGGCAGGATCTCCACCCACTGGTCGAAGAGCTCGAAGTTCTCGGTCGCATTCGAGCGGAAACCGTTCGGGAGCGGGTTGAAGCCGTGCTCGTAGACCCGGTCCACCGGGGTCGCCCGCACGGTGGAGCGATCGTCGAGCGGGTCGGTGAAGCCCTTCGTCGTGATCCCTTCGCGGTGTTTGGCGGCGACACGGGCGGCGAGGATGGCGAGCACCTCGAACACCGTCTTGCCGCGCCACTCGGGTTCCGGCCCGAGGTAGAGGTCGTTCTCGCCGATGGTTCCCGTGCCCTCGACGTGTTTGAGCCAGTTCAGCGCCGCCTTCTCCTTGCCGGGCCGGATCGGCATGACCGCCTTGACCCACGGCGCGTTGAGGAAGGCGTTGCGCTGGTCGTCCCCGTCGAGCTGCAAGAGCCAGCCGAGTGAGCTGCCGAGCCGGGCCGGCTCGGACTCCTCGGTGATGTAGTAGCTGTCCTCGCGGCTGTCGGCCTCACCCCAGGCACCGATGGATTCGCGAGGAATCCCGTTGTGGTACTCGATCTTCTGCCCGTTCGGATCGGAGACGGGCTGGGTCGAACCGAGCTGCTGGTGGGCGCGGTGCAGCCGGGGCCGCCACCACTCCGGTGCCACGAAGTAGAGCATCTTGTCGACGTCGAAGATCGAATCGATCAGCTCGGCCACGACGTGCTGGGTGTGCTTGTCCGGCTGCGGGACGAGTGTCTTGGGGGTCAGCATCTCCTGGATCAGCTTGCGGTAGACGACGATCCGCTCCTCCTCCCGGAGGTCTTCGAACTTCCGCTTGGTGATCCGGCTCGCCAGTTTGATCCGGTCCCGCGCCGCCCCGACGAACGCCTGCTGCGCCGCGTCCCGCTCCCGTTCGGTGAACAGCGCGATCCGTTTGGCGTTCTCGGCGTCGATCACCTTCTGGTCGAAGACGGGCGTCCAGCCCAGTTTGGCCTTGACCGGCAGGCTGTCGCGGTCGTTGAAGTTCACGTGGTCGAGATGGACGGTGAACTTCCAGTCCCCGGAACCCGACGGCGATTCCGCGATCTCCCGCACGGACAGCTTCGCGTCGGCTCCCTGCGGATCGAGGCTCACCGCCGTCAGCTTGAAGCCCGGCTGCGGGCAGCGGTACGGGCCCTGCGGGAAGTCGGCGACGATGTGGTTCGTCCCGTCGAACAGGCCGAGGCTGGTCTCCGAGCCGTGCTCGAAGGTGTCGTCCTTGGCCGCGCCGTCGTTGGACAGGAACGGGATCGTCAGGTCGGAGTCGGACGAGAACGGCTGCGGCGGCACGATCATCTCCGGCTGGACCACCTTCGACAGATCCGGCGGCGCGCCGACGTGGACCATCTTCGCCAGCCCGATCTCCTCGGCCGGATCGTCCACATAGGTCTGCCAGCACAGATAGCTGCCGATGTCCTGCACCTGGACGCCGACCTGGCGCATCTTGCGGCGCAGCTCGTAGTTGACCAGATCGTCACTGGTGTTCGTCAGCACGTACCGCTTCGTCGAGGTGTCCGTGGTCTCGGTGACCGTGCGGAAGGTGCTCTTGAAGTTCTGCTTGATCTCGGTGGTCAGTTTCTCGGACTGGTCACGTTTGATCGTGTGGATCTGCTCGCGGGCGCGCTGCTGGGTGTTCTCCAGGCTGAAACTGGCGGATTCGTCCGCGCTGCCCCAGCCCCAGTGCTGGTTGGCCGCGACGTTCGCGCCGAACTTCGTGCCCGACCGGTTGTCCTCCTTGACCGCGTCGGACAGTTCGTCCTGCAGCGCGACCGCCTTCTCCACCCGGACGGTCGATTCGGTGCTTCGTTCGAGGGTTTCCTCCTGCAGCAGCCGCCGGGTGTGCACCTCGATCAGCTCGACGGTCGACCCCGGTGCCACCCAGACATGCCCGACCGGCTGGCCGAGGAAGGTGTCGAATTCAGAGAAGTACTGCCGGAACAGGTGCGCGAGGCCGACCGGTGACAGGCCGACCCGGTCGAGCTGGCTGGTCGGGTCGAGCGTTTCGAACGGGTCCGCGCCGGTCAGCCCCGACCACAACGGGTCGACCGGGCTGGCGAGCGAGTCGTAGAACATGTGCTTCAGCTGGTCGTGCAGCTCGCGATCACGGAGCTGGGTCAGCAGACCGGTGACCTGGGACTCCCGGTTCAGCAGCGCGCGGGTGGCCTTCTCGGCCGACCCGGTGTCCATGATGTGCGGGCCCGACGGCGTGGTCAGCTCGGTGTACAGCGCCACCGCGCGTTGTTTGACCGGGCCGTCGAGCGTGGCGCGCAGCCTGTCCGGCGAGAGCACCTGCGACCAGATCGCCGGGGTGTACTCCGCCTTCGGCGGGAGCGTTCCGCGCACCGCGGCGGTGACGATCCCGGACAGCGCGGTGCCGGCGTTCACGCTCCCCGCGTCCAGTTTGGTGACCTCCACCTTGCGCTCGGCCGGCGTGAACTTCGCCTCCACCACGGGCGCGACGCGATCACCGACGTTGTTCAGCAAGGCGGCCGACCGCACCAGCGCCGCCTGTTCGACCCTGGCGCCGATCCGCGCGGACTTCCAGCCGAGCAGCGGCTGATAGATCCCGAAGATCTCGCTCGAATACGGAAGGATTCCCCGGTAGTTGTTGAGATTGGTAGGCGGTTTGGGCACTTTCGCTCCCCTGCTCACTGGCGAAATTAATCGTCACTTACTGGATTTGGCGGCGGCGCCGATCAGCTCGTCGTCGAGTTCGACGATATTGCCGAAAGATTTTTCGAGCGGCTGCTTCGGCGTGCTGAAGAAATCACCCTGCTGAACCCACAGGCTCTTCAGTTTGATCGGTTTCGCGGGACGTCCGAGCAGCTCGATCATCAACCCGGGAATGGCGGCGGCCGAAACCTTCCGCACGAACTTCAGGTAGAGGTAGAGCATCTGCAGCGAGCCGTCGACGTGGTCTTTGACCGTGCCGGTACCGAGTGTCAGGTGACTCAGGAAGCCGGGCCCATGACCGTCGAAGAAGTAGTGCAGAAGGCCGTCCGGCGCCCTCGCGCAACCGTAGAAGACGAGCAGGAACGCCTTGCCGTCCACCCGGACGACCGGTTTCCAGTACTCCTCCTTGGCCAGGTCGTCGATCCCCTTCACCAGCCGCTTCTCGACCAAGGTGCGGACAAGGTCCGCGAGAGCCTCGAATTTGCCAGGGCGAGCGAACTTGATCAGGACGTCGTCATCGCTCTCCTCGACGACCTTCTTCTTGTCCTTGCCGACTCCTTCCTTGAGTCTCGCCAGGTTGGCCAGCCGGGTCTTCTTCATCTTGACTTCGACGAAGCCGCCTTTCGTCTCGGTCGAGAAATCGAGGGGGATCATCACCGGACCCATTCCGAAACCGAGCTTGTCCGTCACATAAAGACCTTCGTCAGTGCCCTTCGGATCGACCCGCGAGCCCACGGCGAACGGGGCGTTCGCGAATTCGATCCCCACCGACCTGGAATTCGCCTGCCCGCCGTGCGCGGTGTGATCGGCGATGTCGCAGAACTGGATGACCCTTCCCCGGCCTGCGGCGTCCAGGTTGTTGACGCAGAAATGCGGCACCAGGAAGGTGTTCCCGTCCTTCTGCGCGCCCGCGATGCTCATCCCGACGAAGTCCCCGGTCTCGTGGAGGAGGACCTGCGTCGGTCTCCCGACCGAGCGGACACCGATCGAACTGTTGTACTTCTCGAGGTCCGCGACGCCTTTCCAGTTGGTGAACACGAGGCTTTCCGAGGCGATCGCGTACTCCTCCGAGCAGGCCACGAGCGTGTCGTCCTTCACCGGGTCGAATTCGTGGGGGTTCGGTCCCGGTGAGGCGGAGTCGTACGGCTCGTAGAACTTCTTCGTGACGGCGTTCGTGCCGGAGTCCCAGCGCAGCGAATACCGGCTGAAGTACGAGATCTCCTGCCGCTGGTCCGCGGCGAACCGCCGCGTGTCCGAGATCGGGAAGTCGTCGGTCCGGCCGACGCCACGCACCAGCTCCAGATAGGACCGGGCGATCGTGCCGTGTACCTCGAATACCTCTTCGGTGACCCGGTTGTAGAAGAAGACCGCGGTGTGGACCTCGTCGCGATGGTCGTAGTGGTCGATCTTGAACCAGCCGCGGCCCGACTCCAGGCTGATCACCGTGTCCGGGGTGAACGGCGTGGTGCCGAAGAATTCCCTTTCCTTGGCATGGAAGGCATCCGCGACCTTGGCGGAGTAGTTGTCCATGGCCCGCGGGGCGGGCGGTTTCGGCGGGGCGGGCGGTTTCGGCGGGGCGGGCGGCACGATCGTGCCGGGCGGGTCGGCCACGGGCGGTTCCCTTCGCGTGGAGATCACGAGGATCTCTTCGCGAAGGGCTCAGGCCCAGGTGCGACGGGACGGACTTTCGGGCAGCTCTCGGCCGCTAGGCGGGAACCGGGTCCTCTTCGGTCGTCCGGAGCCGCTGCGAGATCACCTTGGTGATGCCGTCGCCCTGCATCGAAACGCCGTACAGGGCGTCGGCGATCTCCATGGTCGGCTTCTGGTGGGTGATGATGATCAGCTGCGAAGAGTCCCGCAGCTGCTCCAGCAGCCCGATCAGCCGTCGCATGTTGGTGTCGTCGAGCGCGGCCTCGACCTCGTCCATGACGTAGAAGGGTGAAGGCCGGGCGCGGAAGATCGCGACCAGCATGCCGACGGCGACGAGCGACTTCTCGCCACCGGAGAGCAGCGAGAGCCGCTTGACCTTCTTGCCCGGCGGACGCGCTTCGACGTCGACGCCGGTGGAGAGCAGGTCGTTGGGCTGGGTCAGCACCATCCGTCCCTCGCCGCCCGGGAACAGCACGCCGAACACGGTTTCGAACTCGCGCGCGACGTCCTCGTACGCCGACGCGAAGACCTCGAGGATCTTTTCGTCGACCTGCTTGATGACGGCTTCGAGATCCTTGCGGGTGTCCTTGAGGTCTTCGAGCTGCGTCGAGAGGAACTTGTAGCGCTCCTCCAGCGCCGCGAATTCCTCCAGTGCCAGCGGGTTGACCTTGCCCAGCAGGCTCAGGTCCTTCTCCGCGCGCTTGGCCCGGCGGGCCTGGGTGTCGCGGTCGAACGGCATGGGCGGCGGCGGGGTGACGTCCTCGCCGCGTTCCTTGGCCGCCTCGTACTCGGCCATCTCCCCCGCGCTCGGCGGCACGGGATTGTCCGGGCCGTACTCGGCGACGAGGTCTTCCAGGCCGATGCCGAAGTCCTCGGCGATCTTGGTTTCGAGCTGCTCCAGCCGCAGCCGCTGCTCGGCGCGCAACACCTCGTCGCGGTGGACTGCGTCGGTGAGCTTCTCCAGTTCACCGGTCAGCTCGCGGACCTTGCTGCGCACCTGGGTCAGCGCGGTCTCCCGCGACTGCCGCTGCGCCTGCGCCTCGTCCCGTTCGTGGGCGGCGCGCTGCACGGAGACCTCGATGCGCTCCAGCGCGATCTCGCCGCCGTTGACCACCGCGTTGGCGATCTCCGCGCCGCGTTTCCGCGCGGCCCTGGACTTTTCGGCGCGTTCGCGCGCCTGCCGCTCGGCGTGCGCGGCCCGGCGGAGCGATTCGGACTTGCCCTGGATGCTCCGCGCGCGCTCCTCGGCGGTGCGCAGCGCGAGACGGGACTCCATCTCCTCCTGGCGGACCGTGCCGAGGTCTTCGGCGGCCTGGTCGCGCTCGGCGGTGTCCGGATCCTCGTCGACTTCCTGTTCGGCGACGGCGTTCAGCCGCTCTTCGAGCTCGGCGAGCTGCTGAAGCGCCTGCTCGCGGCTCTGCTCGACCTTCGCGCGCTGGGTGCTCAAGCGGTCCATCTCGGCCTGAGCGCCGCGCGCGGCCTGCTGCAACCGGTTCAGCCGCTCGGACGAACGCGCCTTACGGACCTTCGCGTCGCCGAGTGCTTCCTTGGCCCTGCCGACCTCTTCGCGCCTCGCCTGCTGCCCGGCGCGGGCGCCTTCGAGTTCCGCGGCGGTGCGTTCCAGCGCGCGCTCGGCGGCGTTCAGCCGGTCGCCCGCCTCGTCGACCGCGGCCTGCACCTCGATGACGCTCTCGCTGCGGGCCGAGCCGCCGACCGCCCAGCGGGCGCCGAAGACGTCGCCCTCGGGCGTGACCGTGCTGACCTCGGGATACACCTCGACGAGCCGCCGGGCGGACTCCAGACCGTCCACAATGGCCACCCGGGCGAGCGCGTGCTCGACGGCGGACCGCAACGCGGGCGGCGCCGTGACCACTTCACGCGCCCAGCGCGCGCCCACGGGCAGCGACGGCCAGGAGCTGGTGTCCACAGTGGACTCCAGGCCGCCGAGCAGGATGCCTGCGCGACCGGAGTCGTTGTCCTTCAAGAACTTCAGCGCGGCGAGCGCGTCGGCGCCGCCGTTGACCGCGACCGCGTCGGCGACCGGGCCGAGCGCCGCGGCCAGCGCGACCTCGTGGCCCGCCTCGACGGTGAGCAGCGCGGCGACCGAACCGAGCAGGCCCGGCAGCTCGTGCTGCGCGCCGAGCAGCGCGCCGGCGCCGTCCTTCCGGCGCAAGCCCATCGACAGCGCCTCGACGCGCGCCTTCTCCGACGCGATCTCGCGTTCGGCGGCCCGTTCGGCCTTGACGAGTTCCTCGACCCGCGCCTTGGCGGCGTTGTTGGCCTCCACCGCGCGATCGTGGTGGGCCTGCAGGTCGAGGTCGTCGGACTCCTCCACCCCGCCCTCGGCCTTGGCTTCTTCGAGTTCCTCGACGGCGATCTCCGCGCGCTCCGCGGCCTCTTCGAGCGAAACGGTGAGCCTGTCGATTTCGTCGGAGGTGGCACCGTTCTTGCTGCGCAGCGCCTCGACCTGACCGGTGAGCTTCGCGAGCCCTTCCCGGCGGTCGGCGATCGCGCGGACGGCGGCCATATGCGCGCGCTCCGCGGCCTGGACGAGGTGTTCGAGCTGCTCGCGCCGCTGGACGGTCTCCGAAAGCACCATCCGGGCCTCGGCGACGGCCTCGTTGAGTTCCTGCTCCTGCTCGGCGACCTGCTCGGCCTCGGCCAGCAGCTCGTCGGGGTCGCGGCCGGTGCTCGCCTGCTGCACGTCGGAGGAAAGGTGCCGCTGACGCTCCAGCGCGAGCCGCACGGTGCCGCGCAACCGTTCCGTCAGGGCGGAAAGCTTGTACCAGGTCTCCTGGGCCGCGGCGAGGCGCGGCGCGTCCTCGGCGAGCGACGCTTCGAGCTCGGCCTCCTCGGCGGCGACGATCTCCAGCGCCTGCTCGACCTCGGCGCGGCGCTGGCGGGCGACGCGCTCGTCGGCCTCTTCCTTGGCGATGCCCGCGCGCTGGGTGACCAGGTCGTGGGCGAACAGCCGCAGCCGGGCGTCGCGCAGTTCGGACTGCACCCACTGCGCCTTGCGGGCGATCTCGGCCTGCTTGCCCAGCGGTTTGAGCTGACGGCGGAGCTCGGTGGTCAGGTCGCCGAGGCGGTCGAGGTTGCCCTGCATGTTCGCGAGCTTGCGCAGGGTCTGTTCCTTGCGCTTGCGGTGCTTGAGGACACCGGCGGCCTCTTCGATGAAGGCGCGGCGCTCCTCGGGCTTGGATTCGAGGATCGCCGAAAGCTGGCCCTGCCCGACGATGACGTGCATCTCGCGGCCGATACCGGAGTCCGACAGCAGTTCCTGCACGTCCATGAGACGGCAGCGGTCGCCGTTGATCTCGTACTCGCTCGCGCCGTCACGGAACATCCGGCGCGTGATCGAGACTTCGGAGTACTCGATGGGCAGCGCGCCGTCGGCGTTGTCGATGGTGAGGGTGACCTCGGCGCGCCCGAGCGGGGCGCGGCCGGCGGTCCCGGCGAAGATGACGTCCTCCATCTTGCCGCCGCGCAGGTCCTTCGCGCCCTGGGTGCCCATGACCCAGCGAAGCGCGTCGAGGACGTTCGACTTGCCGGAGCCGTTCGGCCCGACCACACAGGTGATGCCCGGCTCGAAACGCAACGTCGTCGCCGAGGCGAAGGACTTGAAGCCCTTGAGCGTCAGGCTCTTCAGGTGCACGTCGTGCTGACCCCTCTGGCTGCGGGAACCGGTCGTTCAATCGGTCCAGGCTACCTGTGCGCCCACCGTGATCGTGGGACGCGGGGGCCTCAGCGCTCCACGAAGCCGCTGATGCCACCTTTCGCAGGCGACCAGCGCTCGACGACGTGATCCACACTTCCGGGTGATTCGCCGGATCTCAAAGCCAGCAAAAGCCGCTCACAGTTGTCCCGGACACCCTCCGCTACCACCTCGACACGCCCGTCGGCCAGGTTGCCCGCACTGCCGACCAACCCCAGCTCAAGCGCCCGGCTGCGGGTCCACCAGCGAAAACCGACCCCCTGCACGCGACCGTGCACCCACGCGGTCAGCCTGATGTGCGTTATTTCTTCACTCACGTCCCCTATCGTGCACCACGCGGATGAACGCGGAGGGTGAACACAACGTTCGCAGCGGTTCGCAGACAGTGAAGCCACGGTGATAATCTCCGCGCCGGGTCCCCACTTTGGGCTACCTCGCCCGGGTAGCCGGAAGCGTCTCGGTGTTCTCACCAGTCGCTTCACTCCCCGAAGTCCCCCATCCGAGGAGCCAGCCCATGTCCCGTCCCGACGGGTCTGATCCGAGCGCACGCGTGTCCGTGGCGCCCCCGCGCGGCGCCACCGGCAAGCTCAACCGTGCCGGCTACGCCGTACTGGGCGTCAGTGGCCTCGTGGTGGCGACGGCCTTCGCCGCGATCGCCGAACTGGCGGGCCCCGGCGTCTCCGCCACCGCGGGCGGCACCGGCGTCCCCGGCGGCGGGCAAGGTGTCGCCCCCGCCGGCGCCCAGCTGGTCCCGGGCAACGCCGTCCCCGGCGGCCCGATGACCGTCAGCGGCTCGCCGATCCCCGGCGCGTCCTCCAGCTCCACGGCGCCGCCGACCACGGTGACCTCGGTCGGGCCGGACGGCAAGGAGACGACGAGCGTCGTCGCGCCGCCGCCCGTGGTGCCGCCGCCCGGTGGCCCTGGCACGCCGCCGCACACGGTCCTGCCGCCGACGACGCCGACCACTCCGAAGCCCACGCCTCCGACCACGACCACCCCGACGAAGACGACCCCTCCGACCACGACGACGCCGTCGGATCCGCCGTCGAGCCCGCCGGGCGGCGGCTCCAGCTCCAGCGGCGCCCCGGACTCGTCGCCGGGCCGGTCCAGCGTCTCCGACATCTCCACGAGCAGCGCCCGATAGGACTTCGGTCCGTGTGTCGGCTGATTCCGGTCCCATCGAGGGCCAAGCCGAACCCGGTCGCCGGGTCCGAAGGCGTGACTCGCGTGATCAGGGACGTGACTCGCGTGCTTGGGGACGGAACTCACGTGATTGAAGGCGGAACTCACGTGACGGACGCCGACCCGCGTGTGCGGCCTCCAAGCACGCGAGTTCCGTCTCTGATCACGCGAGTACGGCACCTGAGCACGCCCGACCGTCCGGGGTCACATTTCGAAGCGGTAGCCCATCCCCGGTTCCGTCAGCAGGTGCCGCGGCCGCGAGGGTTCCGGTTCCAGCTTCCGCCGCAGCTGCGCCAGATACACCCGCAGGTAGTGCGACTCGGTCTCGTAGGTCGGCCCCCACACCTCGTGCAGCAGCTGTTTCTGCGCCACGAGACGGCCCCGGTTGCGCACCAGCAGTTCCAGCACACCCCATTCGGTCTTGGTGAGGTGCACTTCCTTCCCGTCCCGGCGCACCTTCTTGGCCGCCAGGTCGATGCGGAACGAGCCCGTGTCCACCACCGCGTCCGCACCGTCCACACTGGACGTCGCCGAACGCCGGACGGCGGCGCGCAGCCGCGCGAGGAGTTCGTCCATGCCGAAGGGTTTGGTGACGTAGTCGTCGGCGCCGGCGTCGAGGGCCTGCACCTTGTCGGCCGAGTCGCCGCGCGCGGACAGCACGATGATCGGCACCGTCGTCCAGCCGCGGAGCCCGGCGATCACCTCGGTGCCGTCGAGGTCGGGCAGGCCGAGGTCGAGCACGACGACGTCGGGTTTGGTCTCGGCGACGGCCTTCAGCGCGGCCGTCCCGTCGTGCGCGGTGATCACCTTGTAGCCGCGGGCGGACAGGTTGATCCGCAGGGCTCGCACGATCTGCGGTTCGTCGTCGACGACCAGAACGGTCGCCGACGCGGTGTCTGCGCTCATCGCACTCGCTCCTCCTCTTCGTTTTCCAGGCCCTCGTCGTCGAAGGCGAGGAGGCTCTTTTCCGGATCCTGACCAACATATGCGGGCAGCGAGATGACGACGGTGAGCCCGCCGCCGGGCGTGTCCTCCGCCCGGATCCGCCCGCCCATCGCCTCGGTGAACCCCTTGGCGACCGACAGCCCCAGTCCCACGCCCGGCACGCTGTCCCGGTCTCCCCCGAGCCGCTGGAACGGAGCGAAGGCCGAGTCCGCGGTGCCCTTCTTCAGCCCGCGTCCGTGGTCGATGATGCGCAGTTCGACGTGTTCCGAATGGGTGCTGGCCCGCGCGGAGACCGGTTCGCCGGACGCCCCGTGCCGCAGCGCGTTGTCGACGACGTTCGCCACGACCCGCTCCAGCAGCCCGGGGTCGGCGCATACGGACGGCAGCCGCGAGTCGATCGCGACCACGACCGAATCCGAGTTGTCCACATTGGACAGGGCGTGCGCGACGACCTCGTCGTAGCCGACCGGGCGCAGATGCGGGCGGACGGCGCCGGTCGCCAGCCGCGACGAGTCGAGCAGGTTGTCGATCAGCCCGGCGAGCCGGTCCGCCGATTCCTCGATCGCTTCGAGCAGCTCGTCGGTGTCCTCTTCGGACAGTGAGATGTCGGTCGCGCGCAGGCTGCCGATGGACGCCTTGATGGACGTCAGCGGGGTCCGGAGGTCGTGTCCCACGGCCGACAGCAGGGCCGTGCGCAGTTCGGTCGCCTCGGCCTTGCGTTCCGCGCGGACGGCCGCCTTCGCCGTCCGCTGCTGCCGCAGGGCCAGCAGGGCCTGCCCGGCGACGGCTTCGAGCACTCCCCGGTCCGACGCGGGCAGCGCGCGGCCCCGCAGCGTCAGATGGACGTCCGCGGTGACCGCGATGTCGGCGTCGGCCTGATCCGGGTCGGCGCAGGGATCCGTGCCGGCGTTCGCCACCCGATTCCACTTCCCGTCCCGCTTTTCCAGCAGGGTCACCGAAGTCATCCCGAAGTTCTCGCGGACCTTCTCCAGCAGCCGCTCGATCGGGTTGGTATGGGTGAGCACGGTCCGCGCGTAGGAGGCGAGCAGCGCCGCCTCGGTCCGCGCCCGCGCGGCCTGCGTCGCGCGCCGGGCCGCGGTGTCGACGACCGCCGCGACGAGGATCGCCACCAGCACCATCGCGACCAGCGTGATCACGTTGCGCGGCTCGTGGACGGTCAGGTTGTACAGCGGCGGGGTGAAGAAGAAGTTCAGCAGCCCGGCCGAGACCACCGCCGCGAGCAGCGCGGGCCCGAGCCCGCCCACGAGCGCGACCAGCACCGTCGCGAGGACGTAGTCGATCACGTCGGTGGAGAAGTCCAGCTGATCCCTCAGCACGACGCCGAGCAACGTCGCCAGCGCGGGCAGCAGCAGCGAAAGCGCCCAGCCGGTCAGGCGTCGTGATGGCGTCAAAGGGCTCCGGTTGAACCGGGCGCGCAGCCGTCCACCCGCCTGGGCGTGCGTGACCATGTGGACGTCGATCGGGCCGGACCGCTGGACCACAGCCGCGCCGATGCCTTCGTCGAACAGCCTCGCCACCCGCGACCGCCGCGAGGTCCCGACGACCAGCTGGGTCGCGTTGACACCCTGCGCGAAGTCGAGCAGCGCCGTCGGCACGTCGTCGCCGACGACGGTGTGGAAGGTCGCGCCGACCTCTTCGGTCAGCTTCCGGTACTTGCCGACCGCCGTCGGTCCCATCCCGGCGAGCCCGTCGCCGCGCAGGATGTGCAGCACCTGCAGTTCGGCGCCCGCGCGGTTCGCGATGCGGCTCGCGCGGCGGATCAGCGTCTCGCTCTCCGGTCCGCCGGTGATCGACACGACCACCCGTTCGCGTGCTTCCCACGTGTCGGTGATCTTCTGCTCGGCCCGGTACCGCTGCAACGCCACGTCCACCTGGTCGGCGACCCACAGCAGCGCGAGCTCCCGCAGCGCGGTGAGGTTGCCGGGCCGGAAGTAGTTGCCCAGCGCCGCGTCGATCCGCTCGGCCGGGTAGACGTTGCCGTGCGCGAGGCGCCGCCGCAGCGCCTCGGGCGTGATGTCGACCAGCTCCAGCTGTTCGGCCCGCCGCACGACCTCGTCGGGCACCGTCTCCTGCTGGGTGACGCCGGTGATGCGCTCGACGACGTCGTTGAGGCTCTGGAGATGCTGCACGTTGACCGTGGACAGGACGTCGATCCCGGCGGCGAGCAGTTCGTCGATGTCCTGCCAGCGCTTTTCGTTGCGCGAGCCCGGCACATTGGTGTGCGCGAGTTCGTCGACCACGGCGACTTCGGGGGCGCGGGCGAGCAGCGCGTCGAGGTCCATCTCCTCGAACTCGTGGTCCCGGTGCTCGGACCGGCGGCGCGGCACGGTTTCGAGCCCTTCGACGAGTTCCGCGGTCTTCTTGCGCCCGTGCGTCTCGACCAGGCCGATGACCACGTCGGTGCCCCGGCCGAGGCGGCGTCGCGCCTCGCCGAGCATCGCGTAGGTCTTGCCGACGCCCGGGGCCGCGCCGAGGTAGATCCTCAGCTCACCCCGGCGCGGCTTGGTCGTGTTCTCGTCCACGTCTGTCAGTGTGCTCCTCCGGCCGCGTCGCGCACGGCCAAGTTGACCTTCAGCACATTGACGCCCGGCACGCCGATCCCGGCGCCGCCGGTGTTGTCGGCCACGAGCCGGCGGACCTTCTCCTCCGGCAGGCCGGTGTTCCGCGCCACACGCGGGATCTGCAGGTCCGCGTAGGCGACGCTGATCGCCGGGTCCATCCCCGATCCCGTCGTGGTCACCGCGTCGGCGGGCACCTGCGACTCCTGCACGCCTTCGCGGGCGGCGATGAGCTTCTTGCGCTCGCCGATCGCGGCGACCAGGTCCTCGTTGTACGGGCCCTTGTTCGACGCGCCGGACGACGACGGGTCGCCGGGGCCGAGAACGTCCTTCGAGCCCGCGGAGGGGCGGTTGTGGAACCAGGGGTCCTTGGCCGGGTCGGCCGCGACCGGGTCGACGCCGATCAGCGACGAGCCGACGGCCTGCCCGTCCTGGGTGATGATCGAGCCTTCGGCGTTGCCCTGCAGGCCGGGGATCCGGGAGACCGCCCACACGCCGAGCGGGTAGACCACACCCAGCAGGACCGTGAAGACGAGCAGGACACGCAGCCCGGCGAGGGTCTGCTTCAGCAGTGCGTTCATGGCGTTACCCGATTCCAGGGATGAGACGGACGAGCAGGTCGATCAGCCAGATCCCGAGGAACGGGCTGACGATCCCGCCGAGGCCGTAGACCAGCAGGTTCCGGCGCAGCAGCGCCGAGGCCGACGACGGCTTGTACCGGACGCCGCGCAGCGCGAGCGGGATCAGCCCGACGATGATCAGCGCGTTGAAGATGACCGCCGAGAGGATCGCCGACTTCGGCGTCGCCAGCTGCATGATGTTGAGCGCGCCGAGCTGGGCGAAGATGCCGGTGAACATCGCGGGCAGGATGGCGAAGTACTTCGCGAGGTCGTTGGCGACGCTGAAGGTGGTCAGCGCGCCGCGGGTGATCAGCAGCTGCTTGCCGATCTCCACGATCTCGATCAGTTTCGTCGGGTCGGAGTCGAGGTCCACCATGTTCCCCGCCTCCTTGGCGGCGGAGGTCCCGGTGTTCATCGCGACGCCGACGTCGGACTGCGCCAGCGCGGGGGCGTCGTTCGTGCCGTCGCCGGTCATCGCGACCAGCCGCCCGCCCTCCTGCTCCTTCTTGATCAGCGCCATCTTGTCTTCGGGTTTGGCCTCGGCGAGGTAGTCGTCGACACCCGCGTCCGCCGCGATGGCCTTCGCCGTCAGCGGGTTGTCCCCGGTGATCATGACGGTCTTGATGCCCATCGACCGGAGCTGGACGAACCGCTCCTTCATCCCGGGTTTGACCACATCGGACAACCGGATCACGCCGCGCACGAACGCTTTCGCGCCGTCGTACTCCGCGACCACCAGCGGGGTCCCGCCCTGCTGGCTGATCTCGTCGACGACCCGTTCGGTCTCGTCCGGCATGTCGCCGCCGCGTTCGCGGACCCATTCGCGCACGGCGGCGGTGGCCCCCTTGCGGACCTGGCGCTCGCCGATGTCGATGCCGCTCATCCGGGTCTGCGCGGTGAACTCGACGAAGTCCGCGAGCTTCTCGTCGTCGGACGCCGTCTCCGCGAGACCGTGTTCCCGCGCCACGAGTTCGACGATGCTGCGGCCTTCCGGGGTGCCGTCGGCGAGACTGGACAGCCTGGCCGCCTTGGCGATGTCGTCCACAGTGGACGAACCGACCGGGATCAGTTCGGTGGCCTTGCGGTTGCCGAAGGTGATCGTGCCGGTCTTGTCCAGCAGCAGCGTCGAGACGTCGCCGGCGGCCTCGACCGCGCGGCCACTGGTCGCGAGGACGTTGCGCTGCACCAGCCGGTCCATCCCGGCGATGCCGATCGCGGACAGCAGCGCGCCGATCGTCGTCGGGATCAGGCAGACCAGCAACGCGGTCAGCACGATCACGGACTGCTGACTGCCGGAGTAGCCCGCCATCGGCTGCAGCGCCACGACGGCGAGCAGGAAGATGATCGTGAGCGTCGAGAGCAGGATCGTCAGCGCGATCTCGTTCGGCGTCTTCTGCCGGGAAGCGCCCTCCACAAGTGCGATCATGCGGTCCACGAAGGACTCGCCGGGTTTGGTGGTGATCTTCACGACGACGCGGTCCGAGAGCACCGTGGTGCCGCCGGTGACCGCGCACCGGTCGCCGCCCGATTCGCGGATGACCGGGGCCGACTCGCCGGTGATGGCCGATTCGTCGACGGTCGCGATGCCTTCGACGACGTCGCCGTCACCCGGGATGACCTGCCCGGCCTCGACGACCACGAGGTCGCCGACGCGCAGGTCGGCACCCGGCACGGTCTCCTCGTCGCCGTCCTCGGTGAGACGCCGCGCGACGGTCTCCTTCTTGCTGCGCCGCAGGGTTTCCGCCTGCGCCTTGCCCCGGCCCTCCGCGACGGCCTCGGCGAGGTTCGCGAACAGGACGGTGAACCACAGCCAGATCGTGATGAGGATGGTGAACACGCTCGGGTCGGTGATCGCGAAGACGGTGGTCAGCGCGGAGCCGATCCACACCACGAACATCACCGGGTTGGCGAGCTGGTGCTTGGGGTTGAGCTTGCGCAGCGCCTCCGGCAGCGAGGTCAGCAGCTGGCGCGGGCTGAAGATCCCCGCGCCGACCCTGCCCGTGTTTTCCACGTGGTGCTGGGAAGTCTCCTCTGGAGTGCGTTCCTGAGTCATGGTCATGCGAGTGCCTCTGCAATGGGCCCGAGCGCGAGCGCCGGGATGAAGGTGAGGGCCGCGACGAGCACGATCGTGCCCGCGAGCATCGTGCCGAAGAGCGGTCCGGTGGTGGGCAGCGTGCCGGCGGTCTCCGGGACCTTCCGCTGGGAGGCGAGGGATCCGGCGAGGCACAGCACGGCGAGGATCGGGATGAACCGGCCGAGCAGCATGGCCACCGACAGCGAGGACTGGAACCAGTCGCTCGTCACGGTGAGCCCGCCGAACGCGGAGCCGTTGTTGTTGCCCGCCGACGCGTAGGCGTAGAGGACCTCGGAGAGGCCGTGCGCGCCCGAGTTGGTCATGGCGGCCGGGGTGTCGGCCAGCATCAGCGCGATCCCGGAGCCGAGCAGCACCACGGTCGGCATCGCCAGCATGGCGACGGCCGCGCAGGTGACCTCGCGTTTGCCGAGCTTCTTGCCCAGGTACTCCGGCGTCCGGCCGACCATCAGCCCGGCGAGGAACATCGCGATCACGGCCATCACGAGGATGCCGTAGAGACCGGTGCCCACCCCGCCCGGCGAGATCTCGCCCAGCAGCATGTTGAGCAGGACCCCGCCGCCGCCGAGGCCGCTGTAGCTGTCGTGCGCGCCGTTGACCGCGCCGGTCGACGTGCCGGTGGTCGCGGTGGCGAACAGCGAACTCAGCCCGATGCCGAACCGCTGTTCCTTGCCCTCCAGATTCGCCCCGGCGGCCAGCGACGCGGGGCCGCTCGCGTGGGCCTCGGACAGCCAGGTCACCGCGAGCATCGCGGTGAACAGCGTGGCCATCACCGAGAGCAGGACGTACCCCTGTTTGGTGTTCCCGACCAGCTTGCCGAAGGTGCGGGTGAGCGAGACCGGGATGACCAGGATCAGGAAGATCTCGATCAGGTTGGTCCAGGCGTTGGGGTTCTCGAACGGGTGGGCGGAGTTGGCGTTGAAGATGCCGCCGCCGTTGGTGCCGAGTTCCTTGACGGCTTCCTGACTCGCGGCGGGCGCCAGCGCGATCTTGCCGGTGCTACCGTCGGGATTGAGGACGTCGACGCCGCTCTTGAGGCTCTGGACGACGCCGAGCGCGATCAGCACGATCGCCGCCACGAACGCGATCGGCAGCATGATCCGGATCGTGCCGCGGGTCAGGTCCACCCAGAAGTTGCCGAGGCGGTCGGTCTTCGCGCGCACGAAGCCGCGGACGACCGCGACGGCGACCGAAAGGCCGACGGCGGCGGACAGGAAGTTCTGCACCGTCAGCCCGGCCATCTGCACGAAGTGACCCATGGTCGCTTCGGGGCTGTAGGACTGCCAGTTCGTGTTGGTCACGAAGCTGACGGCGGTGTTGAAGGCGACCGCCGGGGAGACCGGTTCCTTGCCGAGGCTCCACGGCAGGATCGCCTGGAGCCGCTGAAGCAGGTAGAGGAACACGACGGAGACGAACGAGAAGCCGATCACGGCCGACGCGTAGGTCTTCCAGTGCTGCTCGGAACCGGGGTTCACCCGGAACAGCCGGTACAGGCCGCGTTCGGCCTTGGTGTGCTTCTCCGAAGAGAAGACGCGCGCCATGTAGTCGCCGAGCGGTTTGTAGACCGCGGCGAGCGCGACGAGGAGGAGGCCGGCCTGCAAGAGGCCGGCCATCGTGTCTGTCATTCCAGTCCCTCCGCGGGAGCAAGTACGTCGGGACGCATCAGAATTTCTCCGGCCTGACCAGTGCGATGAACAAATAGACGATCAGCCCCAGCGCCAGCAGTCCGCCGACGACGTTGGCCACGGTTCCCGTGCCGGTCACAGCTTTTCCAAGCCGCGAAGGGTCAGGGCGAGAACCACGAATACGCCGATCAGGAGCACGGCGTAGAGCAAGTCGGCCACTAGGCACCTCTCAGGACAGGTCACCCCATCGGTGACCAGGACTCCGCAACACTGCGCCTGGTCAGCCCGTTTCCGGTGATCGACTGACGGCCTCTTGATGCCCCGATCGGGTGCCTTTACGACTTCTTGATGCCCGGTGACTTGTCCCACAGACGGTGACGCAGTGAGGACGGAGCGTGCAATTCGGGCAGACAAGCCGCACGAAGCGTGTTACACCAGTGTTACCGATAGTTGTATGTGCTAACTAATCACCAGGAGGTAGCGATGTGCGGAATCGCAGGGTGGGTCTCCTATGGCACGGACCTGACACAACGTCGTGAAGTCATCGACGCGATGACCGCGACCATGGCGTGCCGCGGGCCGGACGACTCGGGCACCTGGGTGCGGCCGAGCGTGGCGCTGGGTCACCGCCGGCTGGCGATCATCGACCTGCCGGGCGGCAGGCAGCCGATGGCCGAAGCCGGGCTGGCCGCGATGGTCTACAGCGGCGAGGCGTACAACTTCACCGAGCTTCGCGAGGAACTTTCCCGGCGGGGCCACAAATTCGAGACCGACAGCGACACCGAGGTCGTGCTCCACGGCTACCTGGAGTGGGGCGACGAGGTCGTCGACCACCTCAACGGGATGTACGCCTTCGCGATCTGGGACGAGCGCGACGAGAAGCTCGTGATGATCCGCGACCGCATGGGCATCAAGCCGTTCTACTACTACCCGACTCCGGACGGCGTCCTCTTCGGCTCCGAACCGAAGGCGATCCTCGCGAATCCCTTGGCGCGCAAGGTGGTCGACACCGACGGCCTGCGCGAACTGATGTCGATGACCAAGACCCCGGGCTGGTCGCTGTGGAAGGGCATGCACGAGGTCGGGCCGGGCACGATCGTCACCGTCGACCGCTCCGGGATCCGCACGCGGACGTACTGGAAGCTCGACGCGAAGCAGCACACGGACGACCAGGAGACCACGGTCGAGCGGGTCCGCGAGCTGATGACCGACATCGTGCACCGCCAGCTGATCGCCGACGTGCCCCGCTGCGTCCTGCTTTCCGGCGGGCTCGACTCCAGCGCCGTCACCGGTCTCGCCGCCGCGCGGCTGGCCGAACAGGGCGAACGGCTGCGCACGTTCTCGGTCGATTTCCAGGGCCAGGAGGACAACTTCCAGCCGGACGAGATGCGGGACACCCCGGACTCGCCCTTCATCCGCGACGTCGCGCACTTGGTCGGCTCGGACCACAAGGACGTCGTGCTGAACCCGGCCGAGCTCAGCGATCCCGAGATCCGCCGCAAGGTGCTGACCGCGCGGGACATCCCGGCGGGGCTCGGCGACATGGACACGTCGCTGTACCTGCTGTTCAAGGCGATCCGCGCGGAATCCACGGTGGCGCTTTCCGGTGAGTCGGCCGACGAGGTCTTCGGCGGGTACCGCTGGTTCCACGACGATGCCGCGGTGAACTCGGGGACCTTCCCCTGGCTCGCCTTCCGGACGGGGCTCACCAGTGAGCGGGGCGCTCTCCTGCGGGAAGACGTCCGGGACAAGCTGGACCTGCCCGGCTACATCGCCGACCAGTACGCCACCGCGGCCGCCCAGGTCGAGCACCTCGACGGCGAGAGCGAGCAGGACCGGAAGATGCGGACGGTCTGCAACCTCCACCTAAGCCGGTTCGTGCGAATGCTGCTGGACCGCAAGGACCGGGCGTCGATGGCGGTCGGGCTCGAAGTGCGGGTGCCGTTCTGCGACCACCGGCTCGTCGAGTACGTCTACAACACGCCTTGGTCGCTGAAGACGTTCGACGGCCGGGAAAAGAGCCTTCTGCGGCACGCCACGAAGCACGTTCTGCCCGCGTCCGTGCGCGACCGGGTCAAGAGCCCGTATCCGTCCACTCAGGACCCTGGCTACGCGGCGGCCTTGCAGCAGCAGGCCAAGGAGGCCCTGACCGAACGGGACAACCCGGTGTTCTCGCTGATCGACCGGGACTGGCTGCACCGGGCGTCCGAAGTGGACCCGGCGACGATGCCCTCGGTCCAGCGCACCGGGATCGACCGGGCGCTGGACCTCTACCACTGGTTCGACCTGTACCGGCCCGAACTGCAGCTGGACTGAGCCCTCTGGTCCGCCGCCGTCTCAGCGACGGCGGCGGACCGTTCCCCCTACCGCGATCCCCCCGAGGACCGCGGTCGCCGCGAGCAGGATTCCCGCCTCCGTCCATTGGAACCGCCAGAACCGCCCGACGGGCTGGTAGACGGTGAAGTCCCGGTAGCCCGCGGCCTCGGCGCACGCGTTCTTCCCCAGCCCCAGCGGGCAACCGGGCACCTCGTCCAGTGAACTCATGTCGTGGCCGTCCGGCGCGACCCGGCCCACCTTCACGATCAGGGCCCCCATCGTCGCCGGATCGGCGCCGGTCGTCCGGACCGGCTCGGCGTAATGCGGCCTCAGCAGCAGCAAGGCGATCGAGGCCGCGAGGAACACCGCGACCGTGATCGCGATGGCGGGCAGGGTCTTGCGCACGAGCACCCCGGCCGCCGCACCGAGCACGAAGGCGAACAGCCACCAGGCGGCGGGCGCGACCCCGACCGCGCCGAAGTAGGACGTCTCGGCGAAGGTCTCCGCCTTGCCGGGGAACATTTCCAGCCACCCGCCGAACATCTGCCCCGAAGCGAGCCCGGCCAGGACCGCACATCCGGAGAGGACGCCGAACTTGACGGCCATCCAGTGCCCGCGGCTGACCGACTGTGTCCACGCGAGCTGGTGGGTGTTGCGCTCGTACTCCCTGGCCAGCAGCGGCGCGCCCCAGAAGACGCCTGCCAGCAAGGGAATGAACGGCACCATCGCGACCAGTGGGTAGATCTCCTGATAGAGATCCTCCAGTCCCGCGTCGTACTCACGGCACGGGATGCCGCCTCCATGGCAGTACAAAGAGGTCTTGCCGTTCGAAGCGTCGATGGCGGCCTGGCCGGACAGGAGCAGGATCCCGCCGACCACGGCCAGGAATCCCAGGGTGACGAGCAGCTGGGTCCGGTGCTGCCGCCAGGTGAGCCAGAGCAAGAACGTGTCCCTTTCTAGGAGCGGCGCCGGATGGCGAAGGTCGCGGAGACGGCGAGCAGGAGCGAGACGCCCGCGAGGATCGCGGCCTCGGTCCATTGGAAACGCCAGTACCAGTCCTGGGGCAGGACCTTGAGCGCGGTGATCTCCCCGGTGGCGTCCCTGATCATTTCGAGGACCCGGCCGGCGGGCTCCTGACCGGTGCCCAGGGTGACGAGCTCCGGATCGGCGTAGAGGTCACGGACATTGGCCACGCCGATCATCAGGCCGACGGTCACCGCGATGGTGACGGCGATGGCGGGCAGGGTCTTGCGGATGAGCGCGCCCGCGGCGGTGCCGAGCACGAAACCGAAGAGCCACCACGCGCCGGGCGCGACGCCGGTCATCGCGAACAGGACCGGGTTGTCGAAGCGGCTGGTGAAGGCGGTGTCGCCGCGATCGGTCGGGAAGACGTCCACCCAGCGCTGCATCATCGTCCCGAACGCGAGCCCCCCGAGGGTGGCGAGGACGGCGAGGAATCCCAGTTTCACGCCCAGCCAGCGGAACCGCGAGATCGACTGGGTCCAGACGAGTTTCGTCGTACCGCGTTCGTATTCCGCCGCGACCAGCGGCGCGCCCCAGAAGACGCCGATCGCCACGGGGACCACCTGGAGCCAGGAGAGATAGGTGTACAGGTCCGAGAACAGCTTGGCCGGGTCCGGACTGTCCGCCGCGGCGTTCCCGTTGACCAGCAACAGGATCCCGACGGCGACCAGCAGTATTGCCGTGACCAGCAGCTGCATCCGGTGCTGGCGGTAGGTGAGCCAGAACATCGTTCCCCCTTACGCCGAGGCCAGTGTCGGGCGAGGCAGGCTCGCGGATTCGGGACGCCGCAGGTAGGCGAGCACGAGCTCTTCCAGGTTCACCGGGCGCTCGGTCCACTGTGGACCCAGGGGAACCGGTTCGGTCCGGGCGAAGACGGTCGCCTGCCTTCCCGCCCTGGCCTCGTCGACGACCGCGACCCGCTTGGCCAGCGCGTCGGCCTCCTCGACGGGTCCGGAAAGGATCCGGTGCCCGGCGACGAGGTCGTCGATGTCGCCGCTGACCTGGACGCGGCCGCCGTTGAGGACGATCAGCCAGTCGCAGGTGTTCTCCAGATCGGAGACGACGTGCGAGGAGAGCAGGACGGTCATGCCGGTCTCCGCGACCGCCTCCATCAGCCCGCGCATGACCTCGTGCCGGGCCAGCGGGTCGAGGTTCGCGAGCGGCTCGTCCAGCACCAGGAGATCCGGGCGTTTGGCGAGGGCCAGGGTGAGCGCGACCTGGGCGCGCTGGCCACCGGACAGCTTCCCGACCTTGTGTTTCAAGGGAAGCCCGAGCGAATCGATGCGCTTGAGCGCGAACTCGTCGTCCCAGCCGGGGTTGAGGCGCCTGCCGAACTTGAGCATCTCGGCGATGCTGAAGCCGGGATACAGCGGCTTGTCCTGGGCGAGGAACGCGGCGGTTCCCCGGATCGAGACCGAGCCGAGCGTCGCTTCGAGCAGCCCGACGGCCAGGTGCAGGAGGGTCGTCTTGCCCGCGCCGTTGGGTCCGACGAGGGCGACGACGCGTCCTTTCGGGACGGACAGCGAGCAGTCGCGCAACGCCCACTTGCGGTGGTAACGCTTGCCGAGGCCGGTCGCCTCGATCACGGATTCATCGGTCATGCCGTTCGCTCCCCTCGAAAGCCATCGACCACCACCGAGGCGAACAGCGCCTCGACGTCTTCCTGGTCCAGACCCGATTCCCGCGCGTCGCGAACCCAGACCCCCAGGCTCTTCCGCAGCCGCGTGTGCTCGGCGAACGAAGCCCCTCCGAGCGTCTTCTGGACGAAGGTGCCGAGGCCCGGCCTTCCCTCGACGAGCCCTTCGCGCTCCAGCTCGCGATAGGCCTTGAGGACGGTGTTGGGGTTGATCGCCAGCTCGGCGACCACTTCCTTCGCCGTCGGCAGCCGGTCCCCCGGCTCCAGCAACCCCAGACGGAGGGCGTTCTTGACCTGCTGGACGAGCTGGACGTACGTCGCGACGCCCGAGCCCTTGTCCAGGTGGAAGGTGACCACTGGCAACACCCTTTCACTAGTTAAGTAGTGAAAGGGTGCAGGCAGGCGGCCGCTCTTGTCAACGCCGAAAATCCGTGAAGGCCCCCTTGACGGACTCTGAGTCCCTCAAGGGGGCCTTCACGGAAAACCCCAGCCCCAGTCAAGAAGAAGCGCCAGTTCGACGACACGGGGAAAGACGTCGAGCTGGCACTACCCCCAACCCCCACCGCCGTCAGAAGGCGGTGCCTGTGCAAGTTGAAGGTGCCCACCGTCGTACCGGAACCGAATGGGGGGTCCTGCCCGTCTTGTTGGTTGGGCACGGTTCCGGCGACGGGTCCTCGGTGGACACCACGCAAGGATCACGGCGTCCGGATGCAGGGCGCTTGCACTACGCTTGCAGGCTCTGACGAGGGTGAGCGGAGGTGGCCGGGTGGAGTTCCGCGTCCTCGGCGCCGTCGAGGCGTGGGCCGGTGGCGATCCGGTCGATCTCGGCTCGCCCAAACAACGGCTCGTGCTGGCGGTTCTGCTGCTGGAGGCGGGCAAGCCGGTGCCCCGCGACCGGATCATCGACCTGCTCTGGCCCGAAGAACCGCCGGCGAGCGCCCGGAACACCGTTCAAGCGCTCGTGTCCAGGCTACGCGCGGTGTTCCGCTCCGCGGGCGGGCCGGAGATCGTCTCCGAGGGGACCCGGTACATGCTCAGGGTCGCCCCGGGCCAGGTGGACCTGCACCGGTTCACCGGGCTGACGGCGCAAGCCCGCGAGGCCGACGACGAAACCGCCGTGGAACTCCTGGACGAGGCGCTCGGCCTGTGGCGGGGCGAGGCGTTGTCCGACGTCGTGAGCGGCGAGGTCGCCCAGCGGCTCCGCGGTGGCATGAACGAGGAACGCTGGACCGCGCTGGAGGATCGCGCCGACGCGCAGCTGCGTCTCGGCCGCGGGAGGCAGGTGCTGGCGGAGCTGACCGAACTGGTCGCCGCGCATCCCCTGCGGCAACGGTTCGTCGGCCAGCTCATGCTCGCGCTGCACCGCGAAGGCCGCACCGACGACGCGCTCGAGGCTTTCCGCGCGTTGCGGGAGAGGCTCGGCACGGAGCTGGGTCTCGATCCCTCGCCCGAACTGCGCCGGCTGGAAACCGCCATCCTCGCCGCCGATCCCGCGCTGGAGCCCACGGCGGCCGCGACCAGGCCGGAGCCGGTCCGCCCGGCTCAGCTGCCGCACGACGTCCGCGGGTTCGCCGGGCGCGCGTCCGAATTGGAGCGGCTCGACGAGGCGACCCGGCACGCGGGTGAGGGCACCGACATCTGGGTCATCAGCGGGACCGCGGGGGTCGGCAAGACCGCGCTCGCCGTCCGCTGGGCCCACCGGGTGCGGGACGCGTTCCCCGACGGCCAGCTCTATCTGGACCTCCGGGGCTTCGATCCCGACCACGAACCGCTCACCCCGGCCGTCGCGCTCACGCAGCTTCTGCAAGCGCTCGGCACCGCGCCCAAGGCCATCCCGCCGGACACCGACACGCGGGCCGCGCTCCTGCGCTCCCTCCTCGCCGATCGCCGGGTGCTCCTGGTCCTCGACAACGTGCGCGACACCGGTCAGGTGCTGCCGCTGCTGCCGCCGTCGGGCACCGTCCTGGTCACCAGCCGCCAGCGGCTCGGCGACCTCATCGCCCGCACCGGCGCCCGCGCGCTCCCGCTGTCCGTGCTGCCCGCCGAAGACGCGCGGCATCTGCTGGAGGCCGTGCTCGGCAGCGAGACCGTCGCCGCCGAGGCGGGCGCGGCCGCGGAGCTGGCCCGGCTGTGCGGTCACCTCCCGCTCGCCCTCCGGATCGCGGCGGCCAACCTCGGTGCCAGCGGCGAACCCGAGATCGCCGAACTCGCCCGCGAGCTCGCCGGCGGCGACCCGCTGACGGAACTGACCGTCGACGGCGCCGAGGAAAGCGCCGTGACCACGGCCTTCGGCGTCTCGTATCGCGCGCTTCCCGAGGAACACCGGCTGCTGTTCCGGCGGCTCGCGCTCGTCCCCGGCCAGACGTTCACCGCCCCCGCCGCGCAAGCGCTGACCGGTGCCCCGCATTCGAAGGCGAACCAGCAGCTCAAGGCGCTCGCGGCGGCGCACCTGGTCGAGCGCTACACCCCGGGGCGCTACCGGTTCCACGACCTGCTCCGCAGTTTCGCGGCGGGCCGCACGTTGTCCGAAGACCCGAAGCCCGAACGCGACACAGCGGAGAGGCGGCTCTTCGAGAGCTACCTGACCACCGCCGACGCGGCGGGCCGCGTCCTCATCCCGCATTTCCTGCGCCTGCCGCGCGAAGAACCGGAAGACAAACCCTTCGGCGACACCGAAGAGGCGCTGGCCTGGCTGGACGCCGAGTGGCCGAACCTCGCCGCGGCGGTCGAGCACAGCGCCGAACACGGTCCGCCGGAGTTCTCCTGGCACCTCGCCGACGCGCTCCGCGCCTTCTTCCACCAGCGCGGTCATCACGCGGAATGGATCGACACCGCGTCGACGGCGCTCAAGGCCGCCCGGCGCAGCGGCGCCGGGCAGGCACAGGCCGCGATGCACCTGAGCATCGCGCTCGCCTGCGTCAACAGCGGCCGCTACGACGAGGCCCGCGAACACCTGACGAGTGCCCTGCGCGGAGACCTCCTCGACGGCTGGGACGCCGGTCGCGCGGCCGTGCTCAACAACCTGAGCGCGGTGCACCAGCGCCTCGGCGCACCGCAGGAGGCGATCCGCTGCGGGCTGGAATCCCTGCGGCTGTGCGAAGAACTGAACCTGCCGGGAATCTCGATGGCGCTGGCGAACCTCGGTTTCCCGTACTGGCAGACCGGCCAGCTCGACGAGGCACTCGCCAACTTCACCCGCGCGCTGGCGGTCGCCGAACGGGACGGCGCGCGGTTCAGCGTCGCGGTGCTGCTGGTCGATCTCGGCAACGTGCACCGCGATCTCGGCCTTCCCGACGACGCCTACGACTTCTACACCCGCGCGCTCGCGGCCAACCGCGAACTGGGCTACACCTACGGCGAGGCGACGGCGCTGTCCGGCCGGGCCGTGCTCGAAAGCGGGCGCGATCCGAGCGAACAGAACCGCACGGACGCCCTCGAAGCCGTCGAACTCACCCGCAAGATCGGCGACCGGGGCACCGAAGCCTGGACACTCGTCGGGCTCGGCGAGGTCTGCCTGAGGCTCGGCCTGCCCGAGGAGGCCGCCGAGCATCACCGGCTCGCGTTGTCGATCGCGCGGACGACCAGTTTCTTCTGGTGTGAGGCCGCCGCGCGGACCGGGCTCGCGGAAACCCTGCTGAAACTGGGAAAGGTCGCGGAAGCCCGCACGCACGGGGAGCTGGCGCTGGAACTCGCCGCGCGCTCCGGCTACCGGCTCGTCGAGGAACGCGCGAAACTGATCCTGGACGACCTTTAGCCGCGCGCCTTCACGCTACCGGCGATCGCCGCCATAACCGCCGTCAGGATGCCGAAGATGCTCGCCAGCGCCGTCGCGACGCCGTTGCTCTTGTCGAAGCCGAAGATCCACTTGAGGTGCGTGCCGAAGGGCGTGCCCCACACCAGCGGAGCCGCCACGAAGACCGCCATCACGTAAAACGCACAGAGCCCGAACAGCGTCCACGCGCCGGGAATCCTGCGGGCGAACGTGAATCCGGCGGCGACCACCAGCAACCCCGCGGTGACGATGCCGCCGAACGCGTTCTGGATCACCGGACCGGACCAGCCACCGGCGGGGTCGAGCCCGTAAACGACGTTATACAGCGCGAACCAGACGATCATGGCGGCGGTGAGCAGCCCCAGGAAGCCGGCGGTCATCGCCGCCCCGGCGCTCGCCCTCGGCTTGGGCGGCCTCGGCTTGGGCGGCCCGGGCTGCGGTGGATTCGGCTGCATCCGGGCTCCTCGCGCGTTCCGGCCGGCTGGAAGAGGCCGCCTGTGATGGTCGGCGATCACCGTAGCGAGGGTCTCCCGGGGCGGGCCGGTCGTGGCAGGAACCTGCCTTCGCCGCCCAGGTAGCCGAAGACGTGACTCGCGTGATCAGACACGTGACTCGCGTGCTTGGAGCCGGAACTCACGTGTCTGGATGCGGAACTCGAGTGTGCGGCGTCTGATCACGCGAGTTCCGTCTCTAATCACGCGAGTGCGGTCCCTGATCACGTGAGTCACGAGGCTGGCGTCAGGCGCGGACCTCGTCCACGCGGACCGGGCGGCGTTCGCGCCGGGAGACCTCGCACGCCTCGGCGATGTAGAACGCCTCCAGGGCGTCCGCCGCGCCGCACGGGCTCGGCGCGCGGCCGGCGGCGACGTCGAGGAACGCTTGCAGTTCACTGATGTACGCGGGACGGAAGCGCTCCATGAACCCGGGATAGGCCGGGCCGGGCAGCGGCTGGACGCCGGGTTCGACCGAGGCCAGCGGAGCGCGATCGTCCAGGCCCACCACGGCGTTCCCGGCCGAGCCGAGCACTTCCAGCCGGACGTCGTAGCCCGCGCCGTTGTAGCGCGTCAACGAGACCACCGCGAGCGTTCCGTCGTCCAGGGTGAGTGTCGCGGCCGCGGTGTCGACGTCACCGGCGTCGACGAAGAACCGCTCGCCCTTGTTCGCCCCGACGGCGTAGACCTCGACGACCTCGCGGCCGCTGACGAACCGGACGACGTCGAAGTCGTGCACCCCGCAGTCGCGGAACAGGCCACCGGAATGCGCGACGTACTCCGCGGGCGGCGGCGCCGGGTCCAGGGTGGTCGCGCGCAAGGTGTGCAGCCAGCCGAGCTCACCCGAGGCCACGGCGGCCTGGGCGGCCGCGTAGCCCGCGTCGAACCTGCGCTGGAAACCGATCTGCACCGGCACTTCCGAACCGGAGATCTTGTCGATCACCGCCAGGGTGCCCGGGATGTCGGCGGCGACCGGCTTCTCGCAGAACACCGGGATCCCCGCGTCGACGGCCTTGAGGATCAGCTCCGGATGCGCGTCCGTCGCCGCCGTGATCACCAGTCCGTCCAAAGAGGACTCGAAGAGCGCGGGGATGTCCGCGGCCGCTTCGACGCCGAGTTTGGCCGCGGCCGCCTCCGCGCGGCCGGCGTCGACGTCGGCGACGACCACGGACGAGACCTCGTCGAAGCTCTTCAAGGTTTCGGCGTGCGAAGTACCGATCCGGCCGGTGCCGGCGAGTCCCAACCTCATGTCGTTACCTTTCCAGGGCGGCGGTGGTCGAACGGACCACCAGCGACGGGTGGAGCAGATGCCGGACCGGTTCGGTGCGTTCACCCCGGACCCGTTCGAGCAGTGCTTCGACGGCCAGCCTGCCCATTTCGGTGCGCGGCTGGTCCACAGTGGTCAGTGAGAGATGTTTCAGCGCGGCCAGCGAGGTGTTGTCGTACCCGACGACGGAGACGTCCTCGGGGACCCGCAGACCGGCCTCTTCCAGCGCGGAGATCGCGCCGACGGCGTTGAAGTCGTTGCCCGCCACCAACGCCGTCGGCAATCCCGCGCGGGGATGATCCCCGAGCAGCTCGTGCACGGCCTTCTCACCGGCCGTGTCGGTGTGCTCGCTGCGCACGATGAGCGGGTGCAGCCGGTGCCGCCGCATGGCCTGCTGATACCCCCGGCGCCGGGCCGCCGCACCGGCGGCGACTCCGCCGTCCAGATGGGCGATCCTTCGGTGCCCCAACGAGACCAGGTGATCGACGGCGAGCGCGGACCCCGCTTCGCCGTCGTCGTTCACCGTGTCCACCCCCGGTACGCGCGAGGTGCGCGACACCAGGACGACGGGACCTTGCGCGGCCGCCTCCTCGATCGCCGACGCGGGCACCACCGGCGACAGCAGGATCACCCCGGCGGGCCGGAAGGACAGCAGGCTCTTCAACGCGGCGCGCTCGCGCGCGGGACTGCGGCCGCCGGTGTTGAGGATCAAGTGGAATCCGGCCGCTTCGGCCGCCGCGTCGAGCCCCTCGACGACGTCGGCGAAGAACGCGTTGCGGAGATCGGAGACCATCACCCCGAGGACCGTCGACGTCCGGCTGGCCAGCGACCTGGCCATCGCGTGCGGTTCGTAGCCCAGTTCGTGCGCCGCGCACAGCACCCGCGTCCGCCGTTCGTCGGAGACGTTCGGCGCGTTCCTCATCACCAGGGACACGAGCGCACGGGACACCCCCGCTTTCGCGGCGACGTCCTCCATCGTCGGTCTCGCCATTCCCAGCCTCCCCCTGCCCTTGACTTTACTGTGACGGACGCTACATGATTAGAGCGCTCTAATCAATAGAGCGCTCTAACCCGATCCCCGCAACCCGCCGCAGGAGGCCGCCGATGACAGTGACGACGTCCCGGATCCGAATCGCCGCCGCCCCGATCTCCTGGGGCGTGTGCGAAGTCCCCGGCTGGGGCCGCGTGCTCGACGCGGGGACCGTTCTGGGTGAGATGGCGGAGCTGGGGGTCCGCGCGACCGAGCTCGGCCCGCCCGGATACCTGCCGCGGGACCCGGCGGAGCTGCGCGCGCTGCTGAGCGGTCGCGGGCTCGACCTGGTCGGCGGTTTCCTCGCCGTCGTCCTGCACGAAGACCCCGAGGCCGCACTGGCGGCGGCCGAGGAATCCGCGGCGTTGTTCGCGGCCTGCGGCGGTGACATGCTCGTGCTCGCCGCCGCGACCGGTCTCGACGGCTACGACGAACGCCCCGCGCTGAGCGACGCCGAATGGGCGACGCTGATCGAAACCTCAAGGGAGATCAGGGAAATCGCCGCGCGCCACGGGCTTCGCACCGTGTTGCACCCGCACGTCGGGACACACGCGGAGACCGAGGACGAGGTCGAGCGCTTCCTCGCCGATTCCGATCTCCCGCTGTGCCTGGACACCGGGCATCTCCTGATCGGCGGGACCGATCCGGTCGCGCTGGCCAAGCGGTACCCCGAACGGGTCGGTCACCTGCACCTCAAGGACGTGCGCGGCGAACTCGCCGAAGACGTCCGCGCCGGGAGGCTTCCCTACGCCGAGGCGGTGGGCGAAGGTCTGTATGTCCCGCTCGGCGACGGGGACGTCGACATCGAGGCGATGGTCAGGTTCGTCGACGAAGCGGGCTACGACGGGTGGTACGTACTGGAACAGGACACCGCGCTGAGCGAGAAGAGCCCGGATGATCTGCCCAAGCGGGATGTGGCCAGGAGCCTGGCGCATCTCGACGGAATCGTCAGCCGGCTCCCGGCTGCCAGGTAACGGAAGAAGCGAGGAGAGACGACGATGTCCCATCGCTTGAAAGGGGCTTTGGTGCTCGTGGCGGGGCTGTTGCTCCTGTCCGCGTGCACCGGGCCGAAGGCCGAGGAGAAACCCGCCGCGGGCGCGGGCCCGGAGACGACCCAGCCCAGTGGGCCGCTGCGGGTCGCGGTCATCTCGCACGGCACGGCGGGTGACGCGTTCTGGAACGTGGTCAAGAACGGCGCCGAGGAGGCGGGCAGGCAGCTCGGCGTCCAGGTCGAGTACAACTCCGACGGAGACCCCGGCAACCAGGCCAAGCTGATCGACAACGCGGTCGCCCAGCAGGTCGGCGGACTGGTGGTGTCGATGGCGAACCCGGAGGCGCTCAAGACCTCGATCGAGAACGCGGTCCGCGCGGGGATCCCGGTCATCACCATCAACTCCGGCGAGGACAAGAGCGCGGGCTACGGCGCGCTCACCCACGTCGGGCAGAACGAGTCCATCGCCGGCGAGGAGGCCGGGAAGAAGTTCCGGGAGCTCGGCAAGAAGAAGCTGCTCTGCGTGGTCCACGAGGCGGGCAACGTCGGGCAGGCGCAGCGCTGCGACGGCGCCAAGACCGGTTTCGCGGGCGACGTGCAGACCCTGCAGGTCGACATCAGCAACCCTGCCGACGCCGAGTCCCGGATCAGGGGCGCGGTGCAGACCGACTCCTCGCTCGACGCCGTCCTGACACTGAACTCGCAGGTCGCGGCGCGGGCGGTGAGCGCGATCAAGGCGGTCGGGTCGCGGGCGCAGGTCGGCACCTTCGACCTCAACACCGACGTGGTCGGCGCGATCAAGGCGGGCGACGTGGTCTTCGCGGTCGATCAGCAGCAATACGAGCAGGGCTATCTCCCGGTGCAGTTCCTCAAGCTCTACCGGGACAACGCGAACGTCGTCGGCGGTGGGAAACCGGTGCTCACCGGACCCGACCTGGTCGACAAATCCACTGTGGACACCGTCGGCCGGTACGTGCAAAGGGGCACGCGATGACAACCACCACCCTCGACGAACGCGTCGCGAAACCGCGGCTGCTGGACAGGCTGGTCGTCCGGCCCGAGATCGGCGCGCTGCTCGGCGCGGTCGTCGTCTTCCTGTTCTTCACCGTCGTCACCGACCAGTTCTTCAGCGGCAGCGGCGTGGCGACCTGGCTGGACGACGCCTCGACCCTCGGCATCATGGCGGTCGCCGTGTCCCTGCTGATGATCGGCGGCGAGTTCGACCTGTCGGCGGGCGTGATGACGGCGTCCACCGCGCTCGTCACCGCGACCCTGGCGACGCAGGCGGGCTGGAACGTCTGGCTCGCGCTGTTCGCTTCGCTGGTCTTCGCGCTCGCCGTCGGCGCGTTCAACGGCTGGCTGGTGATGCGCACCGGGCTGCCGAGCTTCATCGTCACCCTGGGCACGTTCCTGGCGCTGCAAGGGCTCAACCTCGGCGTCACCCGGCTGGTCACCGGCACCGTCCAGGTCTCCGGGATGCGCTCGACCGACGGCTACGAGTCCGCCGGTTTCGTCTTCGCGTCCACAGTGGACGTCGGCGGGACGGCGTTCCAGATCGCAGGCGTCTGGTGGATCGGGTTCGCCGTGCTGGCGGCCTGGCTGCTGGTCCGGACCCGCCTCGGCAACTGGATCTTCGCCGTCGGCGGCTCCGCGCAGAGTTCGCGCGCGGTCGGGGTCCCGGTGGTGCGCACCAAGATCATGCTGTTCATGACCACCGCGCTCGCCGCGTGGCTGGTCGGCTCGATCAACATCCTGCGGTTCGCGAGCGTCCAGGCGAACCAGGGCATCGGCCTGGAGTTCCAGTACATCATCGCGGCCGTGATCGGCGGCTGCCTGCTGACCGGCGGGTTCGGTTCGGCGATCGGCGCCGCGATCGGCGCGCTGATCTTCGGCATGGCGCGGCAGGGCATCGTGTTCGCCCGCTGGGACAGCGACTGGTTCATGCTGTTCCTCGGGGTGATGCTGCTGTCCGCGGTCCTGGTCAACAACGCCTTCCGGCGGCGCGCGGAAAGGGTCCGGCGATGAGCCACAGCCAAGCCAAAGAGCTGCTCTCCGTACAGGACGTCGGCAAGACCTACGGCAGCGTGATCGCGCTGCGCGACGTCTCCACGGTGGTCAACGCGGGTGAGGTGACCTGCGTCCTCGGCGACAACGGCGCCGGCAAGTCCACGCTGATCAAGATCCTCGCCGGGGTCCACCAGCACGACCGGGGCGAGTTCCTCGTCGAGGGCGAACCGGTCAAGTTCGCGTCGCCGCGCGAGGCGCTCGATCGCGGTATCGCGACGGTGTACCAGGACCTGGCGGTCGTGCCGCTGATGAGCGTGTGGCGGAACTTCTTCCTCGGCTCCGAACCGACGGTCGGCTTCGGCCCCTTCCGCGCGCTGGACCGGAAGAAGGGCCGCGAAACGACCAAGAAGGCGTTGTCCGACATGGGCATCGACCTGCGGGACGTCGAACAGCCGGTCGGCACGCTGTCCGGTGGTGAGCGGCAGTGCGTCGCCATCGCGCGGGCGGTGCACTTCGGGGCGAAGGTGCTGATCCTCGACGAGCCGACGGCCGCGCTGGGCGTGAAACAGGCCGGTGTCGTGCTCAAGTACGTCGCGCAGGCCCGCGACCGGGGGCTCGGCGTCGTGCTGATCACGCACAACCCGCATCACGCGTACCCGGTGGCCGATCGCTTCCTGCTGCTCAAACGGGGCGCCCCGCTCGGCGCCTACGAGAAATCCGGGATCGACCTGGCCGAGCTGACCCGGCAGATGGCCGGTGGCGCGGAACTGGAAGCCCTCGAACACGAACTGCGAGCCGCGGAGTCCCCTTCATGACCGCTCTCGAAGCACTGACCGTCGGCCGGGTCGGGGTGGACCTCTACCCCGAACAGAGCGGCGTGCCGCTGGCCGGGGTCAGCACCTTCGCCAAGTCGCTCGGCGGCACCGCGACCAACGTCGCGGTCGCCGCCGCGCGGCTCGGCCGCTCGACCTCGGTGCTGACGAAGGTCGGCCCGGACGGTTTCGGCGACTACGTACGGCAGGCACTGCGGGAGTTCGGCGTCTCCCCCGAACACGTCGGGACGTCGGCCGGGTTGCAGACACCGGTGGTGTTCTGCGCCCTGGACCCGCCCGCGGATCCGCCGCTGCTGTTCTACCGGTCCCCCGTCGCCCCGGATCTGACCCTCGCCGAGGCCGACGTGCCCTGGGACGTCGTGGAAACGGTGCCGCTGCTGTGGGTCACCGGGACCGGTGTCTCCGTCGAACCGGCACGCGGCACCCAGCGCGAGATGCTCCGGCGGCGCGGGCGCCGCGCGCATACCGTGCTGGACCTCGACTTCCGGCCGATGTTCTGGCCCGGCACCGAGACGGCGCACGAAGAGATCGGGTGGATGCTCGACCACGTCACGGTCGCGGTCGGCAACCGCACCGAGGCCGAGGTCGCCGTCGGCACGGCGGACCCCGACGAGGCCGCGTCGCGGATGCTGGCCAGGGGTGTCGAACTGGCGGTGATCAAGAAGGGCGCCGAAGGGGTGCTGGTGGCCACCGCCGAGGGTCGCTGGACCGTGCCTCCCCAGCGGGTCGACGTCGTCTGCGGGCTCGGCGCCGGGGACGGTTTCGGCGGCGCGCTGATCCACGGCCTGCTCTCCGGCTGGGATCCGGTGCGCATCGCCACCTACGCCAACGCGGCGGGCGCGCTCGTCGCTTCCCGGCTCGCCTGCGCCGACGCCATGCCCACCGCCGACGAGATCGAGGAGTTGTTGTGAGCAAGCTGCACCGTCCACTCGGGACGCTTTCGGACGAGCGGGACCCGGTCCGGCTCACCCCGGATTCGGCGGGCTGGACCTACAGCGGTCTGAGGGTCCTTTCGCTGACAGCAGGCGAGTCCAGGATCGTGCGCACCGGCGAGTACGAGGCGTTCGTCCTGCCGCTGGCGGGAGCGTGCACCGTCCGGGTCGACGGACAGGTCTTCGAGCTCACCGGCCGCGATTCGGTGTTCACCCGGGTCACGGACTTCGCCTACGTCCCGCGCGACGCCGAAGTCGAGTTGTCGACAGTCGAGGGCATCGAGGTCGCGCTGCCGATGGCGCGCTGCGCGCGTCGCCTCGAACCGCGCTACGGACCGGCCGAGAACGTGCCGGTGGAGGTGCGCGGCGCGGGGCAGGCCACGCGTCAGGTCACCAACTTCGGCGTGCCCGGCGTGTGGGACCACGCGGACAAGCTGAACGCGTGCGAGCTGATCACCCCCGGCGGCAACTGGTCGTCGTACCCGCCGCACAAACACGATGAGGCGTCCGAGTGCGAGGTCGTCAACGAGGAGATCTACTACTTCCGCGTCGCCGGCCGCGACGGCGTGACGACCTCGCGCGAAGGGTTCGGCCTGCATCGGACGTACACCTCGGACGGTGAGCTGGACGAGGACGTCGCGGTCCGGGACGGGGACGTCTTCCTGATCCCCCGCGGCTATCACGGGCCTTGCGTCGCCGCGCCGGGTTACCCGATGTACTACCTGAACGTCCTGGCGGGGCCCGCCGTCGAGCGGTCGATGGCCTTCTGCGACGACCCGGCACACGGCTGGGTCCGCGAGACCTGGAACGACCAGGAACTCGATCCACGCTGCCCGGTCACGAGCCACGAAGGACGGGTCTCATGAAGCTGACCACGGCACAGGCCCTGGTGCGCTGGCTGCTCGCGCAGCGGTCGGAAACCCTTGACGGACGGGAAGTCCCGCTGTTCCCCGGGGTGTTCGCGATCTTCGGGCACGGCAACGTCCTCGGGCTCGGCACCGCGCTGGAGGAGCACCGCGACGAGCTCCCCCTGTGGCGCGGGCAGACCGAACAAGGCATGGCGCTCGCCGCGGTCGGCTACGCGAAGGCGACACATCGGCGCCAGGTCGGCGTGGTGACGTCGTCGATCGGGCCCGGCGCGCTGAACATGGTCACCGCGGCCGGGGTCGCGCACGCCAACCGGCTGCCGGTGCTGCTGCTCCCCGGGGACACCTTCACCAGCCGCGCCCCGGATCCGGTGCTGCAGCAGGTGGAGCATTTCGGCGACCCGACGGCCACGGTCAACGACGCCTTCCGCCCGGTGAGCCGGTACTTCGACCGGATCACCCGGCCCGAGCAGCTGCTTTCGACGCTGCCGCAGGTCGCCAGGGTGCTGACCGATCCGGCGGACGCCGGCCCGGTGACGCTGGCGCTGCCGCAGGACGTCCAGGCGGAGACCTACGACTTCCCGGACGCGCTCTTCGCACCGGTGACTCATCGCCCCCTTCGTCCGCGGCCCGATCGCCGGGCGCTCACCGAAGCGGCGGGCGTGCTGCGATCGGCGCGGAAACCGTTGCTGGTCCTCGGCGGCGGTGTCCGGTACTCCGGCGCGGGCGAACGCTCGCTGGCCTTCGCCGAGCGGCACGGGATCCCGGTCACGGAAACCACGGCGGGACGCACGCTGGTCCCGCACGGGCATCCGCTGCACGCCGGGCCGCTGGGCGTCACCGGTTCGGCGTCCGCGAACGTCCTGGCCGCCGAGGCGGACGTCGTGCTGGCCGTCGGCACCCGGCTACAGGACTTCACCACGGCGTCCTGGACGGTGTTCTCGCCCGGCATGCGGCTGATCACCCTGAACGCCGCCCGGTTCGACGCGGTCAAGCACGGCGCGCTGGCCGTCGTCGCCGACGCCGAAGCGGGTCTCGCGGATCTGGCCGCGCAGCTGGAGAGCTGGCAGGTCGATCCTTTGTGGACGGAGCGCGCGGCGGCGGAACGCGGCCGGTGGGACGCGCATGTCGACACCCTGCGCGCCGCTCCCGGCCCCGAGAAGTCGTCGACCGTGCCGACCTATGCCCAGGTCGTCGGCGTGGTCAACGACCTCTCCGGACCGGAGGACTACGTGATGACGGCGTCCGGCGGGATGCCGGGCGAACTGATCGGCGGCTGGCGCGGATCGGGTTCGGTCGGCATGGACGTCGAGTACGGGTTCTCGTGCATGGGCTACGAACTCGCGGGCGCGTGGGGCGCGGCGATGGCGCGCACCGGCGGCCTGGTCACCACGATGCTCGGTGACGGCTCGTACCTGATGCTGAACTCGGAACTGTTCTCCGCCGCCTTCGCCGGGCATCCCTTCGTCGCGGTGGTCTGCGACAACGACGGCTACGCGGTCATCGCCCGGCTGCAAGAAGGTCAAGGCGGCAAGCCGTTCAACAACTTCCTCACCGATTGCCGGAGCGCGCACGCCTCGCCGCCCCGGGTCGACTTCGCGAAGCACGCCGAGTCGCTCGGATGCGCGGTGTTCTCAGCGTCCTCTTCGGACGATGTGCGGACGGCTTACGCGAAGGCGCGGGAAGCCGCGGTGGCAGGGAAGCGACCGGCGGTGGTCGTGGTGCGGACCCGGCCGGACTCGTGGACCGAGGCCGGTGCCTGGTGGGAGGTCGGCGTCCCGGAGCACCTTTCCGGCCGGGAGGGATTCGAGCGCGGGAAGTCGGGGCAGGTGCGGTATGTGACGAGCTAGGGCGCGGCCGCGTCCAGTCAACCGGCTGGACGCGGCCGCGCCGACCCCCGCCCTATTTGTCAAAGCTGGCGAAGTACCCGGCCGCCATGTCCTCGTCGCCGTGCCCGGCTTCGGAAGCGCGGGCGAAGCGGGCCCGCCCGGCCTCGACGGCGTCCATCCGGACACCCGCGCGGGCCGCGGCCGCCAGCACCAGCCGGGCGTCCTTCTCGGCGTTGTCGACCGAGAAGGCGGTGGTGTAGTCGTTCTTGAGGATCGCGGCGGATTTCGCCTGGAAGTAGCCGTTGTCCATGGGGCCGCCGGTGACGACGTCGACGAAGTGCCGCGGGTCGACGCCGAGTCCTTCGGCCAGCGCCAGCGCCTCGCCGACGCCGTGGGTCAGGGCGATCACCCACGTGTTCAGCACCAGCTTGAGCCGGCTCGCCGCGCCGGAGCGGCCGTCCTCGCCGACCCACAGCGTGCGCTTGCCGATCGCGTCGAACAACGGCTGGACGGTCTCGCGCGCTTCGGCCGCGCCCGCCGCCAGCACGATCAGCTGGCCCTGCTCGGCGGGCTGGCGGGTGCCCTGCACCGGCGCGTCGACGAAGACGAGACCTTGCTCGTCGGCGTAGGCGATCAGGTCGTCGACGGCGTCGCCGACGGTGCTGAGCTGCACCCAGACCGTGCCGGCGGCGGGGGCGGCCGCGCGGATCGCCTCCAGCACCGCCGCGCCGTCCGTGAGGACCGTGATCACGACCGGCGCGCCCTCGACGGCTTCCGCCGCGCTCGGCGCGACCTGGACACCGTCCCCGGCGAGGGCTTCGGCCTTGGCCGCGGTGCGGTTCCAAGCCCGGACCGCGAACCCGGCCTTGCTCAGGTTGCGGGCGACCGGGGCACCGATGATCCCGGTGCCCAGCACCGCGACGGTTTCCGTCATGACTCGCCTTCACTCCTCGTCTCGTTAGTGGAATGTTCGTTAAAGAACGAGCGCGAAGGAAATCGGCTCGAACGCGGGGGCTGATCACGAAACCTGGAACATCAGAACGCCTCGATGGTGGTTTCGACGACTTGGGTGAGCGCTTGCCGGTCCGCGGTCTTTCCCAGCACCCGCAGGCCGTACATCGCGGCGAGAGTGAAGCGCGCCAGCGCACGTGGGTCCCGGCCCGCGCCGATCTCACCCGCCTGCCGGGCGGCGGCGAACTCGACGTGGAACGCGTTCTCCACCCGCTCGAAGTTGTGGCGGACGCGGGCGGTGACCTCGTCGTCGACGCCGCCGAGTTCCAGGGCGGCGTTGACGGCCAGACAGCCGCGATGCGTGGCCGAGGTGTCCATCTCGTCGTGGACCACGTCCATCAGCACGCGCCGGATCCGCTCCCGGATGGTCCCCGGGGCGACCAGCATCTCCTCCACGCGCGTGGCGGACGTTTCCTCGTACCGGCGCAGCGACTCCTTGAACAGCTGCTGCTTGCTCGAAAACGTGTTGTACAGGCTTCCCCGCCCCAGGCCGGTGCCGTCGACCAGGTCCTGGGCCGACGTCGCCGCGTATCCCTTGCGCCAGAACGTGCCGACCGCGGCGTCGAGCACCTCGGTGGGATCGAATCCCTTCGGACGGGGCATGCCGACCAGCATCGCACGTTCTGTAACGATCAGTCAAATACCGGTGGTCAATGTTCCGCCAGCAGCGAGCCGAAGCCGCGCACGCGGTCGGTGACGCCGTTCCGGCGCAGGGCGTGCCAGTACAGGACGACGTTGTTCGAGATGACCGGTTTGCCGAGCCAGAACTCGGCTGCCGCCGCGACGCGCGCCATGGCGACGTTGGTGCCGACCTGGACGATGGCCTCGACGTCGGCGCTGTCGATCGCCTTGACCGCGTCCCTGAGTTCGGCCTCGGAGACGTGGGAGATCCGGGCCGGGCTGGGCATGCCGAGGCCGTGGAGGCTCAGCAGGTCGTAGCCGCTGTCGGAGAAGAAGCGGCTCACCGAGTCGTCGCCGACCGGCAGATACGGCGTGATGACCGCGATCCGGCGGGCTTCGTGCGCCGCGAGCGCGGCGTTGATCGCGTCCGGGCTCATCGTCACCGGCAGGCCGCCCGCGGCCTCCCGCATCGAATCGAGCACGCGGCCGTGTGAATCCGTTCCCTCCCAATAGCTTTCCGGGGACACGCCGACGATCACGCAGTCGGGTCCGCAGCCGGTGACGCTCCGGATCGCCGGATGCGTCGACAGCCGGATGCTGTGCATGACGTGGCCGAAACCGGGCTCGTCGACCATCGGATCGTCGCCGATGACCATCCGGCCGGTGTGGTTGGTGACGCCGTCGGGGCGCAGCGCGTCCAGCTCGGGCTGGGCCGAGGTGTTGGTGGACGGGACCACGACGCCGACCTTGAGGCGGGGACCGAGGGAGTCGGGCACTACTGGATCTCCTTAGCTCAGCGGGAATCGAGCCGGGCACGGATCGCCGACACCAGTTCGGCGACCCCGTTTTCCTTGAGGACGCTGTAGTGATCGCCTTCGAGCGTGACCACCTCCGGCGGCGTGGCCGAGTACCCGGAGCTGTTCTCGACGAACGAGTAGTCGTCGCCCGCGGCCTTGAACAGCGTCACCCGCGCCGCGATCCGCCGCCGCGCGAGCTCACGGAAGGTGTAGTCGAACTCGTAGGTCTCCTCGACGATCCGGATCACGCGACGGATGAGCTGTTCGCCGAGAGCGGGCAGTAACTCCGCCACGAAGGCCACGAAGCCGTCTTCGTCGCGGACGGTCTCCTGGCAGGCCAGCGGTTCCGGTCCGGAGATCGACCCGAGGAAGACCGACAGCAGGATCGTCAGGTACGCCGGGTTCGTGTAGCTCGCCACCCGCTCGTTCCTGCCCTCGACCTCGGGGTTTCCCGGGCAGATCAGCAGCAGGTCGGCCACCCGCTGCCCCTGCTGTTCCAGCTGCCAGGCCGTTTCGAACGCGACCCGCGCGCCGAACGAGTACCCCCACAGCGTGTACGGGCCCTCCGGCTGGACACGCCGGATCTCGGCGACGTCGGCCTTCGCCATCTCCTCGACGGTGGCGTACGGCGTCTCACCCGCGTTGATCCCGTGGGCCTGCACTCCGTGGAACGGCCGCCCCAGGCCGCTTTCCGTGGCCAGCAGCCGCAGGTTCATCGGATACCCGCCGAGTCCTGGCCAGCAGAACACCGGGTCGCCGTCACCGGCCGCCAGCGGGACGAGCCGCGACGAGGGCCGGTCGGCGTCCTCGCCGATCCGGGCGGCCAGATCGGCCAGCTTCGGGCACTCGAAGACGACCTGCAACGGCAGCCGGGTGCCGTACTCGCGGTTGATCCGGTTCACCAGGGAGACCGCGGTCAGCGAGTTGCCGCCGACGGCGAAGAAGTCGTCCAGCGCCGAGACGTCGTCGTACTTCAGCGCCTTGCCCCACACCCCGGCCAGCCACCGCTCGTGGCTCGTCGAGGGCGCGACGTACGGTGCTCCGCTCGTGGAGCGGACGGCGTCGGCCCGCGCCAGCGCGTTCGCGTCGACCTTTCCGTTGGCGGTCAACGGCAACTCGTCCAGCACCAGCACCCGGTTGGGGATCATGTAGTCGGGCAGGGTGGTCGCGAGTTCGTCGCGGATGAGCTCCGCCGGGCCCTTCATGTGCACGGCGTCCTCGCGCATCCCCTCGTCGCGCCGCTGCTCCCGGCTCACCTTGCCGCCGACGAAGAAGTACGACGGACCGGGGGCGATCCCCTGCCCGGCGAGGATGTCGTCGATCCGCCGGGCGGCGGGCAGCGGGTTGCCGCTCTTCGAGCTGTAGCCCGACGACATCAGGCCGATCCCCAAGCCGTTGCGCTGCAGGTGATGCAGCTTCGTGCCGAGCCCGATGTACTCGAGCCACTCGTCGGCCGTCCGGCTGACCGCGGTGATGCCGAAGGCGGCACGTCCGTACACCTGCTGGTTGATCGCGATCACGTGGTTGGCCTCGATCAGCTTGCCGGAGACGTGCTCGAAATCCCCGTCCCGCCAGCGGTAGGTGCCGGCGGGCAGGCCTTCGACCCGGTCCGGATGGGCCTGGACGAACAACTCGGTGTCGTCCCGGCGCGGCTCGCCGTCGACGGCGTGCAAGGAGAACGTGCCGAGGTAGTGGTCGTCGTCGGCGGCACCGGCGCGAGCGGCCACCGCGGGGTCGAACCCCGAGGGGCTGACCGTGAGGCCGTAGCCGGGCAGGATGTCCTCGAACACGCCGACCATGTGGCCTGTCTCGAATTCGAGGACCTCGCGGATGTTGTTCTTGTAGACCGGTTCGACGGCGCCGGTGCGGCCGATGAAGTGCACCGAATGCCCGGTCCCCGTGTTCGCGCCGATCAGGACCAGCGTGTGGTCGATCGGGTGGTAGTAGTAGATCCCGGCTCCGAGACCGTCGAGACCGCTGGTCTCCAGGTACAGCTGCGTCGCGTACAACGCGCCCGGCGAGGCGTAGGAGTACTTCGGCAACAGCCGCTCATCGCTGCGGAACGCGCCGAACCAGCGCAGCAGCTCGCCCAGTTCGGCGAACGCGAGCTCGCCGGGTTCCCGGGAGTACGTCCCGGCCGGGCGCGGCGCCAGGAGCGCGACGAGGTCGTCACGGGTCACGGCGCCGCCCTCGTAGTGGCGGTAGGTCTTGCGCGCGAAGACTTCCCGGCGCTGACGAGTGGTCTCCCGCTTGCCGTCCAGCGCGACGACCGAGCGGCCGTCGAGATCGGTGCGCACGCCCGGATCGGACAGCTGCGCCTTGACCTGCAGTTTGCTGGCCTTCGACTGATGGTGCCCGCCGTGGTTGCCCTGGTCCATCACCGCGGCTTCGCGTGGATTCAGCTCCACACAGGCGACGAGCGACTTCGAACCGGTCCGAGCGTCGTCCGTCACCACCGCGGCGGCACGGCGCACCCACGTGTGCTCCTCGATCGCCACCGCGATCTCGTCCAGCTCGACGCGGTAGCCGCGCAGCTTGACCTGGTTGTCGGCGCGGCCGACGAACTGCAGGGTGCCGTCCGGGTTCCAATAGGCGAGGTCCCCGGTGCGGTACAGCCGTTCGGTCGGGACGAACGGGTTCGGCACGAACTTCTCGCTCGTCTGCCCGGGCCGGTTCAGGTACCCGCGGGCCAGCTGGACACCGCCGATGTAGAGCTCGCCCGTCTCCCCGATGTCGACCGGGGCGAGCTCGGCGTCGAGCACGAAGCACTGGGTGTTGTCGACCGGCACACCGATCGAAACTGTCCCGGCGCTCTCGCCGATCGTGTCCGGATCGACGACGTGGGCGGTCGCGTTGATCGTGCATTCGGTCGGCCCGTACAGGTTCACCAGCCGCGCCGACGGCAGCTCACGGGCGAGTTCCCCGGCCAGCTGACGCGAGAGGGCCTCGCCGCCGGAGAACAGTTTCCGCAACGACGCGCAGGTCCCGAAGCGTTCCGTGTCGAGCAGCGCCTGCATCAGCGTCGGGACGCACTGCAGCGTGGTGACGCCGTGCTCGATCACCGTGTCGATCAGGACCTCGGGATCCCGGAAACTCCCCGGCGCGCTCATCACCACGCGGGCGCCCGCGGCGGGCGCGAGGATCTCCCATTGCGCGGCGTCGAAACTCATCGGCGTCTTCTGGAGCACCGTGACGCCCGGGTCGAGGTGACCGCAAGCCTGCAGCCAGCGCATCTGCGACACGACGCTGTGCTGCTCGATCATCACGCCCTTCGGCTTGCCGGTGCTGCCGGAGGTGTAGATGACGTAGGCGAGCGAGTCCGGGCGGGGTCCGTACGCGACCTCGCCCGCCGAGCCGCGGACGTCGGTCACGGACACGATCCGGGTCCCGGCGGGTGCCAGCCCGGCGAGCCTGCCGGCGAGGCGCGGCTGGGTGACGACGACACCGGTCCGGCTGTCTTCGAGCATGTACCGCAGCCGGTCTTCCGGATACTCCGGGGACAACGGCAGATACGCGGCGCCGGAGGCGAGAATTCCCCAGGCGCCGACCAGCAGATCCGCGGAAGGCTCGACGTGCAGACCGACGAGCTCGTTCGTGCCGATCCCCAGACCGGCGAGATGCGCGGCGAGTTCCGCACTCGCTTCTTCGAGTTCGCGAAAGGTCAATTCGCGGTCACCGTCGACGACGGCGACGGCTTCCGGTCGCGTCCGCGCCCAGTGCGCGAGCAGATCCGTGAGGCAGGTAGCGGAACGGACGCGATGAGGCGGCGTGACGTTCTCGGCGGACATCATGATCTTTTCCCCTGGCAATGCCATCCCCCGTTACGAATTTCGTGGCCGCGCACCGTTTCGACGCGCTGCTCGTGAACCTCGAAGCACAGGAGCGGCCCGAGCCCGCCCGAGATACCGGCCGGGCGGAGAACGGCCCGAAAGTTTCCCCGACTGGAATTTCCTTGACAAACAAGAGAACCCGATTCACGGAGCGGAAAACCCCTTCCCGCAGGCCGATAATCGTGGCGGCCCGAACCACCCGCCCCGCCGATCATTCTTTTCTTCCCTTTGGGGCCGGAATCCTCTCCCGCCCCGGCGTATCCGCCACACTCGAAAGCATGATTCCCACTTTCGTCTTCGTGCACGGTTCGGGGAGTTCGGCACACGCCTGGTCGGCCACGCAGCGGGAAATGGCGTTACACGGGCATCGGACGCTCGCGCTCGATCTCCCCGGCCGGGGCGCCGGGTTCACCCGGGCCTACTACGAACAGGACCTCGAAACCTTCGCGGCCGAGCCGTCACCCCTGAGCGACGTGACCCTGGACGACCTGACCGGGCAGGTCGTCGACGCCGTCCAGCGAGTACGCCACCACGGCCCGGTCGTCCTGGTCGCGCACAGCTTCGGCGGGCTCCCGGTCACCGCCGCCGCCAACGCGATCCCCGAACTGATCGACCGGGTCGTCTACCTCGCCGCGCAGTGCCCGGTGGAGCGCCATCCCGGCGAGTACCCGGCGCTGCCCGCGTGGTCGTCCGCCGATCTCTTCACCGCGACGGCGCCGCTCATGATCGGTGACCCGGCGAGTCAGGGCTTCATCCGGGTCAACTGGCGCGGGGCCGACCGCGCGCAGCGAACCGCGCTCCGGAACGCCGTCTCCGGTGAACTCACCGAGGAGCAGTTCCTCCAGTTCGTCGTCACGAGCCAGCCCGACGAGGTGTTCTGGCTGACCGGACCCGAATGGGACGTTCGCGCCGACAAGGACTCCTGGGGCCGGATCCCGCACACCTTCGTCAAACTGACCGAGGACCGCTCCATGCCGCTCGCCGTCCAGGACCTCTACATCGCCGAGGGCGACGCGCTCACCCCGGACAACCCGTTCGACGTCCGCGAACTCGCGAGCAGTCACGCCGGGTTCTTCCGAAAGCCCGCTCAGCTGGCCGGGATCCTCGACGACCTCAGCGTCCGAGCAGCCGCCGGATCTCGGTGACGGCGGCGCGGCCCGCCCGGTTCGCCCCGACGGTGCTGGCGGACGGGCCGTAGCCGACCAGGTGCAGCCGCGGTTCGGCGACGACGCGGGTGCCGTCCATCCGGATCCCGCCGCCGGCCGCGCGCAGGCGCAGCGGCGCGAGATGGTCGATGGCGGCCCGGAAACCGGTGGCCCAGAGAATGATGTCGGCGGGTTCGAAGGTGCCGTCCGCCCACCGCACGCCGTCCGGGGTGAGCCGCTCGAACATCGGGTGACGGTCGAGGATGCCCGCGTCCAGCCCCGCCCGCACCTCGGGCGTCACCGCCAGATCGGTCACGCTGACGACGCTTTTCGGCGGCAGGCCCTCGCGGACCCGCCTGTCGACCTTGGCGACGGCCTCACGGCCCCAGTCCTCGCTGAACGGCTCGTCGCGCCACACCGGCGGGCGCCGGGTCACCCAGCGCGTCGAGCGTGCGAAGGGCGCGATCTCCAGCAGCAGCTGAACGGCCGACGCGCCCCCGCCGACCACGACCACGCGCTTGCCGCGGAAGTCGCCGGCGCCGGTGTAGTCGGCCGTGTGCAGCTGGCGGCCGCGGAAGGTCTCCTGTCCCGGGTAGTACGGCCAGAACGGCCGGTCCCAGGTGCCGGTCGCGCTGATCACCGCGCGGGCGGCCCAGGTCTCCGCGGCGCTCGCCACGACAAGCCGGTCGCCCTCGGCGCTGACCGACTGGACGTCGACGGGGCGATGGACCGGGAGGTCGTAGGTGCGCTCGAAGCGGCCGAAGTACTCGGAGACGACGTCGGCGGCGGGCAGTTTCGGATCCGGTGTGCCGAAGGCCATCCCAGGGAGGTCGTAGATGCCGTGGACCTTCTCCACGAGCAGCGAAGGCCAGCGGTACTGCCAGGCGCCGCCGGGCCGTTTGCCGTGGTCGAGCACGACGAAGCCCGCCTCGTTGGCGAATCCGGCGCGGCGCAGGTGGTACGCCGCCGACAGACCGGCCTGGCCCGCCCCGATCACCGCCACGTCGACTTCGTGATCCGCCTTCATACCGGGTTCAACGGATCACGGAAGCGGCTATTTCGTCCGCTGCGTCACAGTCAGCGTTTCAGCGCCCGCACGATCGCGACGATGACGAGCACGCCGGCGAGCGCCACCAGCACGGGCGCCACGCGTTTGACCACGGATTCGCCCGCGTACTCCATCAGGTCGATGGCCTCGCTCTCCGGCTTCACCGCTTTCAACGGCGGGCGCTCCGGGGTCTCGGGTCTCTCCGGCTCGGGTTCGGGTTCGGCCGTGGTGGCGAGCTTGCCGGACAGGCAGTCCGCGAACGAGTCGAGGATCTTGCCGCCGACCTCGGAGATCATCCCGCGCCCGAACTGCGCGGGCTTGCCGGTGACCGCCATTTCGGTGGCGACGGCGCCATGGGTGACGCCGTCCTTCTCCGACAAGGTGAGCGTCACCGTCGCCGACGCCGTACCCGCCCCTCGGGCGTCCTTGCCGGAGGCCTTGATCACCACCTTCTTCGCCTCGGCGTCCTTCTCGACGAAATGGCCGGATCCCTTGTAGAGCAGGGAGATCGGCCCGAGCTTGACCTTCACCGTGCCTTTGAAGGCGTCCCCGTCGACTTCGGTGACGGTGGCACCGGGCATGCACGGCGCCACCCGTTCCGGGTCGACGACGGCCTTCCAGACCTCGTCGATCGGGGCGGGGACGGTGAATTCGTGGTCGAGCCGCACGGGCCGACCTCCCTTCTCTCTAGGACCCTGCCGCGGCGAGGACCGCGCGGCCGGTCAGCACCCGCGCGAGGTGCTGCCGGTACTCGACGTCGGAGTTGCCGTCGGCCGTCGGGTTCGTGCCCTCGGCCGCGTGTTCCGCCGCCCCTCGGATCGCCTCGGCGGTGGCCGCGCAGCCGACCAGCGCCGCTTCGACCGCGACCGCCCGCACCGGTGTCGAGCCCATGTTGGTGAGCGCGACCCGCGCCTCCTCGATGGTGCCCGCCTCGGTGCGGACACAGGCCGCGACCGCGACCATCGACCACGCCTGCGCGACCCGGTTGAACTTCTCGTAGTGGGCGCGCCAGCCGGTGTGCTTCGGCACGCGGACCTCGACCAGGAGCTCGTCCGCGGCGAGCGCGGTGGTGAACATGTCCTGGAAGAAGTCCGCCGCGGCGACCGTCCGCCGTCCGCCGGGCCCGGCGACGACGAGTTCGCAGCCGAGCGCGAGGACCGGGGCCAACAGGTCACCGGCGGGATCGGCGTGCGCGATGGCGCCGCCGAACGTGCCCCGATGGCGGATCTGCGGATCGGCCACCGTGTCGGTGGCTGCCTTGAGCAACGCGGCGTGCTCGGCGACCAGCGCGTCCCGCTGGACGTCGTAATGCGTGGTCATCGAGCCGATGACCAGCGCGTCGCCCTCCTCGCGGACACCGCGCAGCTCGCCGACCTTTCCTAGGTCGACCAGCGTGGTGGGCGTGGCGAGCCGCATCCGCAGCACCGGCAGCAGGCTTTGCCCGCCCGCCAGCACCTTGGCGTCCTCGCCCGCTTCGGCGAGGGCGGCGATCGCCTCGTCCACTGTGGACGGTGCGACGTAGTCGAACGGGGCCGGGATCACTGGGCACCTCCGGTGGCGTCGATCGAACCGAGTCCGCCGCCCGCTTCGGAACCCAGCCCGCCCTCGGCGGCCGACCCGTGCTTGACGGCGTGCCAGACCCGCATCGGGGTCAACGGCATTTCGATGTCGTTCACCCCGAAGTGCCGGACGGCGTCGACCACGGCGTTGACCACCGCCGGGGTCGAGGCGATCGTGCCCGCCTCGCCGACTCCCTTGGCGCCCAACGGGTTCGTCGTCGACGGTGTCTCGGTACGGTCGGTGGTGAAACCGGGCAGATCCGCCGCCGACGGCAGGAGGTAGTCGGCGAACGTGCCGGTGGTCAGCGTGCCGCCTTCGTCGTGGACGGCCTCCTCGAACAGCGCCTGCGCGATGCCCTGCGCGAGCCCGCCGTGCACCTGGCCTTCGACGATCAGCGGGTTGACGACCACGCCGACGTCGTCGACGCAGACGTAGGAGCGCAGCTTCACGCGTCCGGTCTCGGTGTCGACCTCGGCCGCGCACAGATGCGTGCCGTGCGGGAAGGAGAAGTTCTCCGGATCGAACGTGTCCGCCGAGTCCAGCGAGGGTTCGACGCCGTCCGGCAGGTTGTGCGCCGAGAACACGGCCCACGCGATGTCCTGGATGGACGTCGAGGAATCCGTGCCCTTGACCGAGAACTTGCCCGCTTCGAACTCCAGGTCGTCCTCGGCGCATTCCATCAGATGCGCCGCGATCGGCTTGGCCTTGGCGAGCACCTTGTCCGCCGCGTTGACCACCGCGATCCCGCCGACCACCAGCGACCGGGAGCCGTAGGTGTCCATGCCCTTGTGCGAGGACTGGGTGTCGCCGTGGATGACCTCGATGTCCTCGAACGGGACGCCGAGTTTGTCGGCGACGATCTGGCTCCACGCCGTCTCGTGGCCCTGGCCGTGCGCGGAGGCGCCGGTGATCACCTCGATCTTGCCGGTGGGCAGCACCCGGATCTCCGCGTGCTCCCAGCCGCCCGCCGCGTAGTCCAGCGAACCGAGCACCCGCGACGGCGCGAGACCGCACATCTCGGTGAACGTCGAGATGCCGATGCCGAGCTGCACCGGGTCGCCCGAATCCCGCCGTTCCTTCTGTTCGCGGCGGAGGCCGTCGTAGTCGAAGAGTTCCTTCGCCTTCTGGGTCGCGGCCTCGTAGTTGCCCGAGTCGTAGGTCAGCCCGGCGACCGTGGTGAACGGGAACTCCTCGTGCTTGATCCAGTTCTTCTCGCGGAGCTCCATCGGGTCCATGCCCAGCTCGACGGCGAGCTCGTCCATCATCCGCTCGATCCCGAACGTGGCCTCCGGCCGCCCGGCGCCGCGATAGGCGTCGGTGAGCGTGGTGTTGGTGAACACGTTGGTGCAGGCGAAGTGGTACGCCGGGAACTTGTAGATCGCGTTGAACATGAACGCGCCGAGGATCGGCACGCCGGGGCCGACGAGGCCGAGGTACGCGCCCATGTCGGCGAGCAGTTCGACCTTGAGGCCGGTCACCGTGCCGTCGCGGTTCGCGGTGATGGTGAGGTCCTGGATCTGGTCGCGGCCGTGGTGCGCGGCGACCATCGTCTCCGAACGGGACTCGGTCCACTTGACCGGTTTGCCGAGCCGCTGCGCGATCAGCGTCGCCATCATCTCTTCGGGCAGTACGGCGATCTTGCCGCCGAAGCCGCCGCCGACGTCCGGCGCGATCACCCGCACCTTGTGCTCGGGCAGGCCGAGCGTGGCCGCGGTCATCGTCTTGAGGATGTGCGGGACCTGGGTGGCCGACCACATGACCAGCTGGCTGCCGGTCGGGTCGACGACGCACGCCCGCGGTTCCATGAACGCCGGCACCAGCCGTTGCTGACGGAAGCGCCGCTTGAGCACGACTTCGGAGTTCGCGATCGCGTCCTCGACGTCGGATCCCGTTCCCGCGGCGGCGGAATCGAAGACCCAGACCGCGTTCTGGTTGGTCCCGAGATCTTCGTGCACCAGCGGCGCGCCCTCGGCGAGCGCGTTTTCGAGCCCGAGGACGATCGGCAGTTCGTCGTAGTCGACGTCGATCGCTTCGAGCGCGTCATGCGCTTCGGCGGACGTCCGGGCGACGACCACCGCGACCCCCTCGCCCGCGAAGTTCACCGTGTCCGAGGCGAGGATGGGCCGCCTCGGCGATTTCATGTCCGGGGTGATCGGCCACGCGCACGGCATGCCGATGGCGCTCTCCGGGTCGAGGTCCTTCCCGGTGAGCACCGCGACGACACCCGGCGCGGACTTCGCCTCGGTGACGTCGATCGAGACGATCTTGGCGTGCGCGAACGGACTGCGGAGCACCGCGAGGTGCAGCATGCCGGGCAGGCTCAGGTTGTCGGTCCAGCGGGTGCGGCCGGTGATGAGGCGCTCGTCCTCCTTGCGGCGGCGGGCCTTCCCTACCTCCGGTTCGATCGTGGAGGTCATCACTCACCACCCGCGCCGACACGGGAAGCGGTGTCCGAGGCGAGCCGCTCGGCTTCGGGACCGGCACCGGGCCGCATCTGATGGGCTGCGTCACGTACCGCGCGGACGATGTTCTGGTAACCCGTGCAGCGGCACAGGTTTCCTTCGAGTCCTTCCCGGACGGCCTGTTCGTCCGGATCGGGGTTGTCGGCGAGCAGATCGATCGACTGCATGATCATGCCGGGAGTGCAGAACCCGCACTGGAGCGCGTGGTTCTCGTGGAAGGCCTTCTGCACCGGATGCAGTTCGCCGTCCCGGGCCAATCCCTCGATGGTGGTGACCTCGCAGCCGTCGGCCTGGACCGCGAGGACCGAACAGGATTTCACGCTGTGCCCGTCGAGGTGGACGGTGCAGGCCCCGCAGTTGCTGGTGTCGCAACCGACCACGGTGCCTACCTTCCCGACCCGTTCGCGCAGATGGTGCACGAGGAGGGTCCGGGGTTCGACGTCGTCTGTGTAGCTGGTGCCGTCGACGGTGACGGTGATGCGCATCAGGCCTCCAAAAGCAAGAGAAACCCCGCGCTGGTCCGGGGTCGTTCGGGAGCGGCCGGTCATTGGAGTTGTCACGGACCGACCCCGGAGCGACCGTGATCGGACTCACAGTCGAGCGTGCTACTTCTGATCGACGGGGACAACCCCCACCAGGGGGTGACTCGACTGTGAGTCCGCAGATGCGTTGTTAGGAAAAGGAAAATGGCGCAGGTGCGGAGGAAGCCCCGGTGTCCATTCGGTACAGGTGGTCGTGAGTGGCAAGTGTCGTTCTAACGGCACTTACCACTCACGACCAACTCGGCCGATCCGCGTTCGCCCCCGTGATCACCGTGGCGACCCGGTCCCCCGGGAGATCGTGCACGGTCAGCGCGGCCAGGCCGGCGGCACCCGCGGGTTCCGGGAGGACGCCGAGAGTTTCCGCGCCCAGGCGCATGGCCGCGCGGAGATCGTCGTCGCGGACCAGCACGAAGTCGTCGACCAGCGACCGCAGCCGCCGCACGGATTCCGGCTCCGGGGCCCTGATCGTGATACCCGCGGCGAACGAACTGCTCCGATCGACGGTGACCGGCTCGCCTGCCCGCCAGCTCTTCGCCATCGCCTGCGCCGACTCAGTCCCGACGCCGACGATCCGGACGTCCGGCGAATGGGCCTTGAGCCAGAGCGCCACACCGGCGATCAGTGCGCCGTCGCCGACCGGGAGCACGACCGTGTCGATCCCGCTTTCCCTCGCCAATTCCAGGCCGATCGTGCCCGCCCCCTCGGAGATCGCGGGCTCCCGGCCGTCGACGACGAAGACGCGGTCTGGGGCTTCGTCGGCGAAGGCTGCAGCGGCGTCTTTCGCCTCGCCGTCGACGCGGCGCACCCGCGCGCCCAGCGCCTTCATCCTCCGCAGTTTGACCGGGGAGATGTCGGCGGGGACGAACACTTCGGCCCGCAGACCGCGCTTCCGGGCGGCGAACGCGACGGCCTGCCCGAAGTTGCCGCTGGTCCCGCAGACCAGCGTGGTGCCCGGCTCCAGCCCGGCGGCGTAGTAGTCCACGCCGCGGCCTTTGAAGCTGCGCAACGGGTTCAGCGTCTCGACCTTCACCAGCACACGACGTCCCAGTCGTTCGTTCAGCTGTCCGTCCTCGTACTGCGGGGAATTCAGGAAAAGGGGATCGATCACCTTCGCCGCCTCGGCGACGTGGTCCAGCTGCAGGTCGATGTCGGTCATGACACCCAAGCTAGGCCGGAAGACGATCATGCCGATTGTAAATTTTCCCGTCCGCGTGCAAGATTCTTGCGTGACCTTGGACGAGATCGACCACCTTTTGCTCGACCTGGTCCAGGTCGACGCCGCCCGCCCGCTGCACGACCTGGGTGACGCCGTCGGGCTTTCCCCGAGCGCGGTCCAGCGGCGGCTGACCCGGCTGCGCGCCGCGGGCGTGATCCGCGCCCAGGTCGCCGTGCTCGATCCGGAGGCGCTGAGCGCCGCGATGACGTCGGTCATCCTGGTCGCGCTGACCGACGACGACGAGAAGAGCCACAAGGCGTTCCGCGAGCGCATGCTGGCCGAACCCCGCGTCCAGCACTGCTACAGCATCGTCGGGCAGTGGGACTACGTCGTCGTCCTGCTCACCGCGGATCTCAAGGCGAGCCGGTACCTGTCCCGGAAGCTGTTCGCCGAGCACGTCAAACGGTTCGAGACCCTGCCCGCCTTCGAGGTGGTCAAGTCCAGCCAGGCCGTGCCGGTGCCCGGTGTCAGCCGTGGATCCGGCCGGTGAGTTCGGCCAGCCGCGACCCCGAACCGCTCCACCGCAGCGCGATGATCTCCGCCGCGATCGACACCGCGGTCTCCTCCGGCGTCCGCGCGCCGAGATCGAGACCGATCGGCGAGGACAGCCGTTCGAGTTCCGCCTCGGTGACCCCGGCCTCGCGCAGCCGCGAGAACCGGTCGTCGTGGGTCTTACGCGAACCCATCGCGCCGACGTAGCCGACGTCGAGGCGCAACGCGACCTCCAGCAGCGGCACGTCGAACTTGGGGTCGTGGGTGAGCACGGCGATCGCGGTCCGGCCGTCGATCCGGCCGGCGTCGGCCTCGGCCTTGAGGTAGCGGTGCGGCCAGTCGACGACGACCTCGTGCGCGTCCGGGAAACGGCTCTTCGTCGCGAACACGGGCCGCGCGTCGCAGACCGTCACCTGGTAGCCGAGGTACCCGCCCATCTTCGCCATCGCGGCCGCGAAGTCGATCGCGCCGAAGACCAGCAGGCGCGCGGGCGGTTCGAAGGAGTTGACGAAGACCGTCATGCCCTCGCCGCGGCGCTGCCCGTCCGGTCCGTAGTGGAGCGTTCCGGTGCGGCCGGCGACGAGCATGCCGCGCGCGTCGTCGACGACGGCGTCGTCCATCCGCGACGAGCCGAGCGAACCGGCGACCCGGTCCGGCCAGACGATCAGATGCTCGCCGACCAGGCCGTCCTGTTCGTGCTCGATCACCGTGACCACGGCGACCGGCTGTCCACTGTGGACGGATTCGACGACGTCCCCGAGTTCCGGCATCGAGTCGCGGTCGATGTGCTGGACGTAGATGTCGATGATCCCGCCGCAGGTCAGCCCGACCGCGAACGCGTCGTCGTCGGACACCCCGTAGCGCTGCAGCACCGGCGCGCGATCGGCGACCACCTGCTGCGCGAGTTCGTAGACGGCGCCCTCGACGCAGCCGCCGGACACGCTGCCGGTGACCGTGCCGTCCGGGGCGACGAGCATCGCCGCGCCGGGGCTCCGCGGCGCCGACGAGAACGTCGCCACCACCGTGCCGACCCCCACCGTCTCGCCTGCCGCCCAGCGGCGGTGCAGTTCGTCCAGTACGTCACGCATCGGCGATCTCCACCAGCAGTCGTTCCAATGTGGCCATGCTGTGTCCGGCGAGCAGCCGATCGAGATACGGGAGCGCGGCCACGATGCCGGACTGCACGGGAGCGTAACCTGCCCGCCCCGCGTGCGGATTCACCCAGAATACGACGTGCGCGAGCCGTCGCAGCCTGGCGAGCTGCTCGCCGAGCAGTCCGGGGTCGCCCCGTTCCCAGCCGTCGGAGAACACGGTGACCACGGATCGCCTGGCCACGCCGCGTTGTCCCCAGCGGTCGAGGAAGGCCCGCAGGGTCTCGCCGAGCCGGGTCCCGCCCGCGAAATCGGGCACCGCGGCGGCCGCGGCGAGCATCGCGTGCTCGGGATCGCGCAGCCGGAGCTGACGGGAGACCCTGGTGAGCCGGGTACCCAGCGTGAACACCTCGACGCGGCCCGGGGCGCGCCTCGCGACGACGTGCGCGAACCGCAGCAAGGCGTCGGCGTACGGCGCCATCGAGCCGGAGACGTCGATCAGGAGCACGAGGCGCCGGGGTTTGGTGCCTTTGCGCCGGTAGGCCAGGCGCACGGGCTCACCCCCGCCCGCCAGCATCGCCCGGAGCGTGCGCGACGGGTCGAGGGTGCCCCGCCGGGCGGCTCGGCGACGCGGCGACGACCGCGGCGGCAGGGCCGGACGGAGTTTCGCGAGCAGTTCCCGCAGGTGAGCGCGTTCGGCGACGCTCAGTTCCGCGAGATCGCGGTGCCGCAGGAGTTCGTCCTCGCTCGCCGCCACGCGGAGCTGATCGGGCTCCGCGCCGGACTCGCCCTGGCTCGGTGCTTGCGCGAGCGAGGCGATTTTCGCGCGCTTCGGCGGTGTCTGCCGCCCTCGCCGTCGTGGTCCGGCCTTCTTTTCGGCGAACCAGCTGTCGAACGCGGCGTCGTAACGCGGGAGGTCGTCGGGGTCGGCACAGAGTGTCAGCCGTCCGGCCCAGTAGAGCTGCTCGGGATCGGCGAGATCGACCTCGCCCACGGCCGCGAGGTACGCCTGGACTCGGTGCGCGTCGCACGGCAAACCGGCTTCGCGCAAGGCCTCCGCGAAGCCGGCGAACCCCGCCAGTGGATCGCTCACTCCCCCATTGTGCCCGCGTTTCGTCCTCTGGATGCGGTACTTGCACACGCAAGCACCGCGTTCAGAGGACGAAATGCGAGGTTAGCGACGGGAATCCTCGCTACGGTGACGCCATGTTCTCGTCCCGTGCCGTGCTGTCCGTCCTGCTCGCCGGTGTCCTCGGCGCGGCGGTCGCACCCGCCGCTTCGGCGGCCCCCGCCGCTTCGCCTGTCCCGGTCGTCTACGACGGCGACTCCGATTTCGCCGACATCGCGACGCTCGCGTATCTGTGCCAGGCGCACAAACAGCGCCGCATCGACCTGCGGGCGGTCACCGTCACCAACAACGGCGCCGGCATCCCCGGGCGCGCGCTGACCCATGTGCGGACGGCGCTCGGGAAATGCGGTCTCTCCGGCATCCCGGTCGCCGACGGTTCCGACACCGGCGTGAACCCGATGCCCGCCGACGGCCGCGCCTGGACCGAAAGCATCCTCAACGGCGCGCTCGGTGACGCGGGCGTGCCGGACCGCCCGTCGCACGTCCGGGCGTCGACGCTGCTCGCGGCGACGGTGCTCAAGTCCGACCGGCCGGTCGTCGTGATCGCGACCGGACCGCTCACGAACGTCGCGAAGGCGATGGACGTTCCCGGTGTGGCGCACCGGATTTCGCGGCTCGCGGTGATGGGCGGCGCGTTCGACGTCCCGGGCAACGTGTTCGGGCCCGACGCGGCCAAGTTCGACGGCACCCAAGAGGTCAACATGTGGCTCGACCCGGCCTCGGCAGACAAGGTCCTCGCCGGGCTCCGGCGCGTCGACATCGTCCCGTTGGACGCCACCGACGACGTCCCCATCACACCGTCCTATGTGGAGCGCCTGGGCCGGGAAGGCCGGACGGCGGAAGCGAAACTGGTGCACGCGATCGTGACCCAGCCCGATCTCGCGCCGTACGTCCAGGACGGGTCGGCGTTCTGGTGGGACACGCTCGCGTCGTCCGAGGTGCTCGACGCCGTGAGCCCGGTGAAGCTGCGGCGGGCGAAGGTCGACGTACGGCAGGACGGCGCCGCGGCGGGCCGTACTTACGTGACGCCGAAGGGGACTTCGCAGTACGTCGGCTACGACGCGGATCCCGTGAGGTGGGAGAACGGGTTCCTGAAGATGTTGAACGGCTAGGGTTTCAGGCCCGCGATGAGAACCTCGACCATCTTGCGCGCGTTGTAGCGGGGATCGGTTTCCGCGCCGATGCAGAGGTTCCCGACACCGCGCATGACTTCGAGCGCCTCCAGGTCGGAGCGGATCTCACCGGCCTTCGCCGCGGCGCCGAGCAGCCGGGCGCACACCGGCAAGAGGGTGTCGAGGAAGTAGGTGTGCAGCGTCTCGAACCCGGCGTTGTCCGATTGGAGGACCGCGGCCAGGCCGTGTTTGGTGACCAGGAAATCGACGAAGAGGTCGATCCAGCGCCGTAGCGCCTCGTACGGGGAATCGCTCGACTCCAGCAGTTCCGGCCCGGCTTCGGCGCAAGCGTCGACCTGGTGCCGGTAGACGGCGATGATGAGGTCGGCCCTGGTCGGGAAATGCCGGTAGATCGTGCCCATCCCGACGCCCGCCTTGGCCGCGATGTCGCGGACCGGTGCCTCGACACCCGAGGTGACGAAGACGGCGGCGGCCGCGTCGAGCAGGGTCTTCTCGTTGCGCCGGGCGTCCGCGCGTTTGCCTTTGGTGCCTTCTTCGCTCATCGCCGCTCCTTCGTCACCGCGCCCGCCACCGGGGTTGCCAAGCGGAACAGTGCTCCGTATCGTTAGCGGAGCAATGTTCCGCTTGCTTATCTTGCCATGGAGGACACCGTCATGCAGTACCGCACCTTGGGCAGGACCGGTGTGCAGGTCAGCACCCTCGCGCTCGGCGCGATGAACTTCGGCGCGATCGGGCGCACCACCCAGGACGAGGCCACCGCCATCGTCGACGCCGCCCTGGCGGGCGGGATCAACGTCATCGACACCGCCGACATGTACAGCGCCGGCGACTCGGAGAAGATGGTCGGCAAGGCCATCGCGGGGCGCCGCGACGACATCGTGCTGGCCACGAAGGCCGCCCTGCCGATGAGCGACGAGCGCAACCACCAGGGCGCGTCGCGCCGGTGGCTGGTCACCGAACTTGACGACAGCCTGCGCCGTCTCGGCGTCGACCACGTCGATCTCTACCAGATCCACCGCTGGGACCCGAAGACCGGCGACGAGGAGACCCTCTCGGCGCTGACCGATCTGCAGCGTGCGGGGAAGATCCGCTACTTCGGCTCGTCGACCTTCCCCGCGTACCGGATCGTGCAGGCCCAGTGGGCCGCCCGCGAACACCACCTGAGCCGGTACGTCACCGAACAGCCCGGCTACTCGATCCTGCAGCGCGGTATCGAAACGCATGTGCTGCCGGTGACCGAGGAGTACGGGATGGGCGTGCTGGCGTGGAGCCCGCTGGCGTCCGGCTGGCTGTCCGGCGCGATCCGGGAAGGCCGCGAGATCAGCACGAATCGTTCCGCGGTCCTTCCGCAGCGTTTCGACCTGACCCGGCCGGGCAACCGGGCCCGGCTGGAAGCCGTCGAGCGGCTGGCCAAGGTCGCCGATCAGGCCGGGCTGAGCCTGATCCAGCTCGCGCTGGGCTTCGTCGTCGCGCATCCGGGCGTGACGAGCGCGATCATCGGCCCGCGCACACTGGCGCATCTGGAGTCGCAGCTCGCCGCCGCGGACACGGTGCTCTCGGCGGACGTCCTGGACGCGATCGACGGGATCGTCGCCCCGGGCACGGATCTCGCCCCGGAGGAGAAGCACGACACGCCGCCCGCGCTGCTCGACGCGTCGTTGCGGCGCCGCTGATCTCCAGGGATCGTCAGGCGAGCAGTTTGTCCAATTTGGCGCGGACCCGGTCGAGGTCCTCGCTGTACTTGAGCACCGAACCGAGCGTTCGCGCGCCGGCCGCGGCGTCCAGTTCGGACATCCCCAGCGCGAGGAGCGCCTGAGCCCAGTCGAGGGATTCCGCCACCCCGGGCGGTTTCAGCAACTCCATCTCACGGAGCCGGTGCACCGCGGCCGCGACCTGTGCCGCGAGCCTTTCGCCCAGGTCCGGGATCTTGCGGCGCAGGATCTCGATCTCACGGCCGAGGTCCGGATGCTCCAGCCAGTGATAGAGGCAGCGGCGCTTCAGCGCGTCGTGCACTTCCCGCGTCCGGTTGGAGGTGAGCACCACGAGCGGCGGGTGTTCGGCGCGCACCTCGCCGAACTCGGGGATGGTCACCGCGTTCTCGTCGAGGAGTTGCAGCAGGAAGGCTTCGAACTCGTCGTCGGCACGGTCGATCTCGTCGACCAGCAGCACACACGGCGCCGTCTGCAACGCCTTGAGCAGCGGCCGGGAGAGCAGGAACCGTTCGGTGTAGAGGGACTGTTCGGCGGCCTCGACGTCGAGGCCGCCCCCGCCGGCCGCTTCGAGCGTCCGCAGATGCAGCAACTGACGGGGGAAGTCCCATTCGTACAGTGCCTGCGCCGCGTCGATCCCCTCGTGGCATTGAAGCCGGATGAGCGGCAGGCCGAGCGCTTCGGCCAGTCCGAGCGCGAGCGAGGTCTTACCGGTGCCCGGTTCGCCCTCGCAGAACAGCGGGCGGCCGAGCCGCAGCGCGAGGAATCCCGCCGTGGCGATGCCGTCGTCGGCGAGGTAGCCGACCGATTCGAGGGCTTCGGCCAGCTTCTCCGGCGATTCGACGGTCACGCCCCGATCGTAAGCCTCGGGGAGCGGGAGATCAGCCTGGAAGATCCTCGCGGCGGTCCACATCGTGTCCGGTGCCGAGGTCATCGCATTCGACGAGCCGCAGATCCGGACGGCCTTTGAGCCAGTCCCGCGCGCCCTTGTCCCCGGACGCGCCCGCCACGATCTCCGGCCACCAGCGGCGGCCGAGCACCACCGGATGACCGGGGACGCCGTCGTACGCGGCGCGCGCGACGGTGTTCTCGCCCGCCCCGGCCGCGACCCGGCGCACCACTTCGGTACCGACCCCGGGCAGGTCCACGAGGTGCACGACGGTGGCTTCGGCGCCGGTCGCTTCCAAGGCCTTCAGTCCCGCGCGCAGGGACGCGCCCATGCCGGATTCCCAGTCTTCGGCCACGATCGCGGACCCGGGTTCGGGCAGCAACGCGCGGACTTCGCCTGCCGAAGCGCCCAGCACCACCCGGACCGGCGCGCAGCCGGCGTCGGCGAGCACCCGCAGGGCCCGGACGACGAACGGCTCGCCGTCGAGGACTGCCAGCGCCTTCGGCCCGCCGAACCGGCGCCCGGCCCCGGCCGCGAGCAGCAGCCCTGCGACCTCAGCCATGGCTGGCTCTGGTCGGTGGCGCCGAAGCCAGATCGGCCTCGATGGCGCGGGCCGTCTCGAGCAGCGACGGCAGCAGTTCGTGCTCGACCGACTCGGGCGTCGTCCGGCTGGCGTGGGTGGAGAGGTTCACCGCGGCCACGACCTTGCCGCGCCGGTCCCGGATCGGCGCGGCGATCGAACGGAGACCCTCTTCGAGTTCCTGGTCGACCATCGCGTAACCCTGCCGGTAGACCTTTTCCAGCTCGGCGATCAGGTCCTTTTGCCTGGTCAGCGTGCGCGCGGTCAGTTTTTCGAGCTTGGCCGCGTCGAAGTAGCCGTGCAGGTCTTCGCCTTCGAGGTCGGCCAGCAGCACATGTCCCATCGACGTCGCGTGGGCCGGGAAGCGGGTGCCGACGTTGATGCTGACGGTCATGATCCGCGAAACGGCCACGCGGGCGACGTAGACGATGTCCAGGCCTTCGAGCACCGAGACCGAACTCGACTCGTGCACGTCGGCGGACAGCCGTTCGAGATGCGGCTGGGCGACCTCCGGCAGCGACAGGCTCGACAGGTACGAGTAGCCGAGTTCGAGGACCCGCGCGGTGAGCGAGAAGTACTTGCCGTCCGTGCGCACGTACCCGAGGTCGACGAGGGTGAGCAGGAACCGGCGGGCCGCCGCCCTGGTCAGCCCGGTGGAACGGGCGACGTCGCTCAGCGTGAGTTCCGCCGCGTCCGCGTTGAACGCCTTGATCACGGCCAGCCCGCGCTCCAGCGACTGGACATGGTGCGCTCCGCGCTCGGTCACCTCGCCTTCGTCCATAGGAGAACCCTAACCGTCACCCTCCTCCTTGGCGGCAGGCTCACCGAGTTCGGCCAGTACCCGCTGCGCGACGGCGAACGCCGCGTTGGCGGCCGGGGCGCCGGTGTAGACGGCGGTGTGCAGCAGGACCTCGGAGATCTCTTCGGCGGTGAGTCCATTGTGGACGGCGGCCCGGACGTGCATCGCGAGCTCGTCGTGGGCGTACAGCGCGGTGAGCGCGGCCAGCGTGACACAGCTGCGGGTCTTGCGGTCGAGCCCGTCGCGCGACCAGACCGAACCCCACGCGCCCCGGGTGATGTAGTCCTGGAACGGACGGCTGAACTCGGTGGTGCGGGCCACCGCCCGATCGACGTGCGCGTCGCCGAGGACTTCGCGGCGCACTCGCATGCCTGTCTCGTAAAGGTCTTTGCTCATCGGGCCACCTCCAGGTGTTCGAGGATCAGCGCGGTGAACCGCTCCGGCTGTTCGAAACTCCCGAGGTGCGCGGCGCCTTCGACGACCTCGAGCCGCGCGTCCGGGATGCCGCCCACGATCACCTCGGCGTGCTCGACCGGGGTGGCCGGATCCTCGGCCCCGGCGATGACCAGGGTCCGCGCCGCGATCTTGGGCAGTTCGCCGACGAGGTCCATCCGTTCGATGGCCTGACACGACGACGCGTAGCCCTCGGCGGGGACGTTCGCGATCATCTCGCGCAGGTACCCGGCCCGCTCGGGGTAGGCGGTGGCGTATCCGGCGGTCACCCAGCGGCCGACCCCGGCCTCGGCGACCGATCCGGTGCCGTTCTCGCGGACCGTCTTCGCCCTGTCCGCCCACATACCCGGCGGCCCGAGCTTCGCGGACGTGCAGCACAGCACGAGACTCCCGATCCGGTCCGGCGCGTTCACGCCGAGCCACATCCCGGTCATGCCGCCGAGCGAAAGCCCGACGACGTGGGCGCGTTCGACGCCGTGTTCGTCGAGCAGCGCGAGCAGGTCGCGGCCGAGATCTTCGAGCGTGTACGGCCCTGGCGGCACCGGGGACGCGCCGTGCCCGCGGGTGTCGTACCGGATGACCCGGAAACCCTTTTCCACCAAGGGCTTCACCTGCGGTTCCCACATTCGGTGATCGCTGCCGAGCGATCCGCTGAGTACCACGACCGGGCCGTCCGCGGGCCCTTCCGCGACGCTGTACACCTTCACCTGGTCAGACATCGAAGAACACCGTCTCGCCCTCGCCCTGCAGCCGGACGTCGAACCGGTAGCCCTCGTCCGTCCTGGTGGCGATCAAGGTGCCCCGGCGGGCTTCTGGGACCGAGGCCAGCACCGGGTCCTCGGAATTGTCGTTGTCCTCGAAGTAGATCCGGGTGACGACGCGATGCAGGAGGCCGCGGGCGAGCACCGAGACGTCGATGTGCGGCGCCTGCGTGCTGCCCGCCGGACCGGGCAGCGAGCCGGGCATGACCGTCCGGATCTCGTAGTTCCCGCCCGGGTCGGTCGGGCAGCGGCCGAAGCCCCGGAACCCGCTCGCGACGGCTCCGCGCGGGTCGTCGGGGTGGTCGAACCGGCCGTCGGCGTCGGCCTGCCAGGTCTCGATCATCGCGTCCGGGACCGGGTCGCCCGCGCCGTCGAGGACCCGGCCGTGGATCCGGATCGCGGCCGGTTCGCCCGCGGGGACGACGTCCGGCCCGTCCGGCCAGGGCAGGCCGATGGACAGGTACGGGCCGACGGTCTGGGAAGGCGTCGTCTCCGGCATCAGTGCTCGTCCTCCTCGTCTTCGAAGACCGACGCCTCGCGGCCGCGCACGACGATGTCGAACTGGAAGGCCAGCGCCCATTCGGCTTCGGTGCGGTCCAGGTCGAACCGCGCGATCATCCGCTGCCGCGCCTTCTCGTCCGGGATGGAGTTGAAGATCGGGTCCTGCGAGAACAGCGGGTCTTCCGGGAAGTACATCTGGGTGACCAGCCGCTGGGTGAACGCGCTGCCGAAGACGGAGAAGTGGATGTGCGCCGGCCGCCAGGCGTTGTCGTGGTTCTTCCACGGGTACGCGCCCGGTTTGACGGTGGTGAAGGTGTAGCGCCCTTCGCCGTCGGTCAGGGTCCGGCCCGCGCCGTCGAAGTTGGGGTCGATCGGCGACGGCCAGCGGTCCCCGGTGTGCCGGTAGCGGCCGCCCGCGTTCGCCTGCCAGATCTCCACGAGCGAATCCCGGATCGGCCGCCCGTCACCGTCGAGCAGGCGTCCGGTGACGATGATCCGCTGCCCTTGCGGCTCCCCCTCGTGCCCCTTCGTGAGGTCGTTGTCGAACTCGCCGATCCGCCCCGGCCCCAGTGCGGGCCCGGTGACCTCGGTCAGCAGATGCGGGAGCACGATCAGCGGTTCCTTGGGGTGCCGCAGCGCCGTCGACCGGTAACCGGCGTAGTCGAGCGGCGGATGCGTGCCCTCCGGATCGCGCCGGTAGCGCGGGAGCCTCAGTTCTGCGGGTGCGGACATACTGCCTCCTCCGGGCGCGGGTCGGTGAGCTCAGGCTTCGAGGACGACGGCCAGCCCCTGGCCGACGCCGATGCAGATCGCGGCCAGTCCCCAGCGGCCGCCGGTGCGGCGCAGGTGGTGGGCCAGGGTGCCGAGGATCCGGCCGCCGGAAGCGCCCAGCGGATGCCCGATCGCGATCGCGCCGCCGTTCACGTTGACGATCGCGGGGTCGAGTTTCGCCCAGTCGCGCAGGCAGGCCAGCGACTGCGCGGCGAAGGCCTCGTTCAGTTCGACCGCCGCCAGGTCCTCCCAGCCGATCCCGGCCCGCTCCAGGGCGATCTCGGCCGCGCGCACCGGGCCGATGCCGAAGACGTCGGGGTCGACACCCGCCGCGCCGCGGCCGGCGATCCGGGCCAAGGGCGCCTTGCCGAGCCGTTTCCCGGCCGCCTCGTCGCCGAGCAGCAACGCGGAAGCGCCGTCGTTGAGCGGCGACGCGTTCGCGGCCGTGACCGTCCCTTGTGGACGGAAGACCGGCTTGAGCTTCGCGAGCTTTTCCGGGCTGGAGTCCGGCCGGATGCCTTCGTCACGCTTGAGTTCGACGCCCTCCACGGGAACGACGTGATCGTCGTAGAACCCTTCGTCCCAGGCGCGGGCGGCGTTGACGTGACTGCGGACGGCGAACGCGTCCTGCTCGTCGCGGCCGATGCCGTAGCGCTCGGCGAGCAGTTCGGTGGACTCGCCGAGCGAGACCGTCCACTGCTCGGGCATCGCCGGGTTGACCATGCGCCAGCCCAGCGCGGTGGAGTACAGGGTCTGGTTGCCCGCCGGGAAGGCCTTCTCCGGCTTCTGCATGACCAGCGGCGAGCGGCTCATCGACTCGACCCCGCCCGCGACGGCGAGCGAGGCGTCGCCGACCTGGACCGACCGGCTCGCCTGCATGACGGCGTCGAGGCCGGAGCCGCACAGCCGGTTGACCGTGGCACCGGGCACGGTCGTCGGCCAGCCCGCCAGCAGCGCCGCCATCCGCGCGACGTTCCGGTTGTCCTCGCCCGCGCCGTTGGCGTCACCGAGCACGACCTCGTCCACGGTCGCCGGGTCGAGGTCGTTGCGCTCGGCCAGTGCCCGCAGCACGGTGGCGGCGAGGTCGTCGGGGCGGACCCCGGACAGCGCACCGCCGTACTTGCCGAACGGGGTACGGATGGCGTCGAACAGGAAGACGTCGGTCATGCGCTCGCCCTTTTGAGGTCTCGGAGGATGCGGAGTTCTGCCTCGGTCGGCGCCGGGGTGGTTACCAGGTCGCCCGCCACCTTCAGTTTCCACCCGGTCGCCGCGACGACCTGATCGACGTCGACCCCGGGGTGTACCTCGGTGAGCGTGAGCTCGGCGGTTTCGGGGTCGGGCCGCATCAGGCCGAGGTCGGTGACCACCAGCGTCGGCCCGGCGCCGGGGAGACCGAGCCGTTCGCGATCGCCCTTGCCGGTGCCGTGCCCGAACGAGGTCACGAAGTCGACCTTCTCGACGAACGTGCGGGTGCTCTGCCGCAGCACCACGAACACCTCGCGGCAGGACGCGGCGATCTCCGGCGCGCCGCCCGCCCCGGGGAGGCGCACCTTGGGATTGGCGTAGTCCGGGCCGATCACGGTGGTGTTGATGTTGCCGAACCTGTCCAGCTGGGCGGCGCCGAGGAAGCCGACGTCGATCCGGCCGGGCTGGAGCCAGTAGTTGAAGACCTCGGGGACGCTGACCACGGCGTCCGCGGTGTCGGCGAGTTCGCCGTCGCCGATGGACAGCGGGAGCCGGGTCGGTTTGGCGCCGAGGCAGCCGGATTCGTAGATCAGCGTGAGGTTCGGGGCGTGCCCGCGGCGGGCCAGGTTGGCGGCCGTGCTGGGCAGGCCGATGCCCACGAAACAGGACATCCCGTCGCCGAGCGCGCGAGCGGCGGCGACGCTCATCATCTCGTCGGAGGTGTACTCGGTCATGCCTTCACTCCCGTCAGCTCGTCGAGCCAGCGGGTGAAGCTCTCCCTGTCCCGGCCGATCGCGTCCCATGCCTGGTAGGCGTCGTTGTCCCGTTCGTAGTACCCCGCCGCGTACGACGGCTTCGCGCCGCCGGGAACCTCGGCGACCGCGGTGACCGCCCACGAGGGCAGCACGATCGCGCCCGGCCTGGGCTCCAGTTCGTCCACGACCTCTTCGACGGTGACCAGTGACCGCTTCGCCGCCAGCACCGCCTCTTTCTGCACACCCGTGATGCCCTGGAGCTGGATGTTGCCGGACCGGTCGGCGCGCTGGGCGTGCACGATCGTCACGTCCGGGTTGAGCGCGGGCACGGCGGCGAGCCGCTCACCGGTGAACGGGCAGGTGATGGGCTTGATCGTGTCCGTGTGCGCGGGCAGATCGGTGCCGGTGTACCCGCGCAGGACGGCGAACGGCAGCCCCGAGGCACCGGCGACGTACCGATTCGCCATGCCCGCGTGGCTGTGCTCCTCTATTTCCAGCGGTACCGGCCAAGAATGCTGGACCGCGTCACGGAAGCGGTGCAGCGAGCCGACACCGGGATTGCCGCCCCACGAGAAGATCAGCTTGCTCGCGCAACCCGCGCCGATGAGCTGGTCGTAGACGATGTCGGGGGTCATGCGGACCAGCGTCAGGCCGGTGCGGCGCTGACGGATGATCTCGTGGCCGGCGGCGACGGGAATGAGGTGCGTGAAGCCCTCGAGCGCGACGGTGTCCCCGTCGCGCACCAGCCGCGCCACGGCCTCCTTCAACGACAGCAACTCCGCCATCCACACTCCCGGAATGTTCGTATCGCGCACACGTGTTCTTCATATGAACATAGCACAGGAGATCCCGGCGCGGTATGTTTACGTCGCTCACATGAGCGGGAAAAGGAGCATGCGCGGTGTCGGCATCGACGAAGAGCGGCTACCACCACGGCGACCTGAGGGCGTCCCTGCTGACGACGGCGATGCGGATGCTCGAAGCGGGCGAGCAGTTCTCCCTGCGCGCCGTCGCCCGCGAGGCGGGCGTCTCGGCGACCGCGCCGTACCGGCACTTCGCCGACCGCGACGCCCTGGAGTCGGCCCTGGCCGCACAGGGGCTGCGCGACCTGAAGGCCGACCTCGCGCAAGGGCGCGAACTCCCGGAGTCCGCGGAGGACCTGGCCGAACTCGCGGTCGCCTACGTCGGGTTCGCCCTGCGCCGCCCGGCGCTGTTCCGGCTGATGTTCGGGAACGCCTGCGACACCGGGAGCGAGGAGCGCGTCCGAGCGGCGGCGGAGATCCACGATGTCGTGCGGCTGGCGATGACGCGGGTGTTCCCCGAGACCGCCTCGGAGGCGCTCGCCTCGGCGGGCTGGGCACTGGCCCACGGACTGGCGTACCTGCATCTCGACGGAAAGCTCCCGGCGCAGTCGGACGACGCCGTGGCCGAGCAGGTGCGCGCGGCGTTCGCCGCGGTCCTGTCCGCGCGCCCCCGCTAGGCGACCGCCTTTCCGGCGACCTCCACTCGCTCGCCCCGCCGGTCCCCACGTCGCCGCGGCCTCGCAGGGCCCCGCTCAGCTGATCCCGCTGCCGGGCGGGAACCATTCGACGGCCTTGAAGTCCCCGGTCTCGACCCGCTCGAAGGTCGCGCTGCTCAGGCACGGCGGCACGACCAGCCTGCGATCGGGATCGGGACCCCAGCCGTAGCCGAGCCTGTCGCGCTTGCCGTTGTCGTACACCGTCATCCCGACCCGGCGGTCCTTGAGCTCCGGGACGTTCGTGTCCTCGACGATCCCGGTGACCACGGCGACCGGGCCGCCGACGACCAGGCAGTCGACCCGGCCCCGGAAGTAGGCCGAGAATCCCCCGCCCGCGTGGCTCACCCGGAAGGTGCCCCTGCTCTCCGGGAAGAGTCCGTGCGCGTCGAAGGCGAACCGGACGTCCTGGCTGTCCTCGCGCAGCATCTTGGCGCTGCCGACGAGGCTCGGCTCGGCCGGCTTCCCCTTGCCCTCTTCCGCACCCGAAGCCGGGCCCGCCGCGACGAGCGTCGTGGCGAGCACCACCGCGGCACCGACGGCCGCGAGTTCTCGTGATCGCTTCATTTCCCACCCCTGGAATCCCCTGCTCGCGGAGCTTTTCCGCACTCACGACGATCCCGGGACGCCCGAGGGTGACGACTCCCCCGCGCAGGGGAAGCACCTCCCTCACAACGGGGATTTCTCAGGTTTGGGATACCAATCGCGGCACACTAGGCTGAGGCGGTGACCTCGACGATCGCGGTGACCCGCTGGATCCCCGACGAAGCGCTGAAAGTGCTCGCCGAAGCCGGGGAGGTGAAAGTGTCGCGCGCCGACCGGCCGCTGACGCCGGACGAGCTGCGCGAGTTCGTCCGGGGCGCGTCCGCGATCGTCGGCATGCTGCAGGACCGGATCGACGGCGCGGTCGCCGACGCCGCGGGACCGCGGCTGAAGGTCGTGGCGAACGTGGCCGTCGGCTACGACAACCTCGACGTCGCGGCGCTGGCCGGACGCGGGATCACCGTCACCAACACCCCCGGTGTGCTCACCGACGCCACCGCGGATCTGGCGTTCGGGCTGATCCTCGCGGTCACGCGACGGCTCGGCGAGGGCGAACGGCTGCTCCGCTCGCGGACCCCGTGGTCGTTCCACCTGGGTTTCCTGCTCGGCTCCTCGGTACAGGACAAGACGCTCGGGATCGTCGGCCTCGGCCAGATCGGGCAGGCGGTCGCGCGGCGGGCACTCGGTTTCGGCATGCGGATCGTCTACTCGGGACGATCCCGGGCCGCCGAAGACGTCGAGAAGGCCTTGGGCGCCGAGTACGTGCCCTTCGAAGAGCTGCTGGCGAACTCCGACGTCGTTTCCCTGCACTGCCCCCTCACCCCGGAGACCAGGCATCTCATCGACGCGGACGCGCTGCGGTCGATGAAACCGGGCGCGTACCTGATCAACACCACACGCGGCCCCGTCGTCCACGAGGCGGCGCTGGCGGACGCGCTCGAAGCCGGGGAGATCGCCGGCGCGGGCCTCGACGTGTTCGAAGCCGAGCCCGAGGTCGAGCCGCGTCTCCTGGATCGCGAAAACGTCGTCTTGACGCCGCATCTCGGATCGGCGACGGTCGAAACCCGTACTGCCATGGCCGTGCTCGCGGCCGAGAACGTCGCGTCGGTACTCACCGGCGGAAACCCGCTGACGGAGGTTCGTCCATGACTCGTGTGGTCATCGCGCCCGACAAGTTCAAGGGAAGCCTGACCGCGGTCGAAGCCGCGGAGGCGATCGCCCACGGTGTCCGCGACGCGCTGCCCGAAGCCGAGGTCTCCTCCTGCCCGGTCGCCGACGGCGGCGAGGGAACGCTCGACGTCCTCGTCGCGGCGGGCGGGCGGCTCGTGGAACTCCCGGTCCGCGGCCCGCTCGACGACTCCGTCGACGCGAGCTACGTGCTGCTGGAAGGAACGGCCTACATCGAGTCGGCCCGCGCGTGCGGGATCGAGTTCGTCGAGCCGAGCCCGGAGGTGGCGCTCGCCGCGCACACCTGGGGCGTTGGGGAACTCCTCGCGCACGCGCTCGACAACGGCGCGCGACGGCTGGTGCTGACCGTCGGCGGAACCGCGAGCACCGACGGCGGCGCCGGGATGCTCGCGGCACTGGGCGCCGGGGTGTTCGACGCGTTCGGCGCGCCGGTCGGGCTCGGCGGCGGCACCCTCGGCCGCGTCGCTTCGGCCGAACTCGGCCCGGTGCGCGAGAGACTCGGTTCCGTCGAGGTCGCCGTCGCCACCGACGTGACCAACCCGCTGCTCGGATCCCGCGGCGCGGCCGCGATCTTCGGCCCGCAGAAGGGAGCGGGCCCGCGCGAGGTCGAGCAGCTGGACGAATCCCTGTCTCGCTGGGCGCAGGCGCTGCGCAACGCCGGGACCCCCGACGTGTCCGACCTTCCCGGGGCGGGAGCGGGCGGCGGGGTCGCCGCGGGCGCGATCGCCGGGCTCGGCGCGACGGTCGAATCCGGTTTCCAGCTCATCGCCGGGCTCACCGGGGTCGCCGGCGCGATCGAACGCGCCGACCTCGTCATCACCGGCGAGGGCTCACTGGACGAACAGAGTCTCGACGGCAAGGCTCCGGCGGGCATCGCAGCGCGCGCTCAGGAACACGCGGTCCCGCTGATGGTGCTGGCCGGACGGATCCAGCTGGACGAGAGCCAGCTCGCCGGCCTCGGGGTCGTGGGCAGCGCCGCCCTCATCGACCACGCGCCTTCGCTCGACCACGCGCGTGCGCACGCGGCGAAGCTCTTGCGCGAACGGGCCGGCGAGCTGGTCCGTGCCTGGGCCCGGACTTAAAGCCTGAACCCGCCGGGCTCAGCTGCCAGGCTGAGGCTGAGCCTGCGGGAGTACGGCGAAGGCGACTTCACCGGTCTCGTCCTGCTGGACGTCGAGCACCTTGTCGTCGAGCAACGCGGCCGCTTCGGGCTCCAGGAACACCTTCGGGCCGCCGTCGGCGCCGAGGACCTTGTCGCCGCTTTCCGGTTCGGGGGCGACGGAAACCGCGAGCTGGGGACTGTCGCCCTGCTGGGAATGCATCGCGAACCGCAGCCCGCCTCCGTCCTGCCCATTCTCCTGCCCGGTCAGTGCGGTGATCGCCTCGGCGGCGGCTTCGGTGACTGTAAGCATCTCTGCCCTTCCTTCGTCGCGGTCTTGCACTTGACCGACCACGCTAGGGGGTCGCGGCACGGCCTGCCGTCTGAGTGAAGATCATTTTTCGCCGACGTCCGGCTCCTCTTCAGCCAGCCGCATCGCGTGCGACTCACCCTCGTGGATCTCCGCTGGCGTGGTCCCGAACCGGTCGGCCCCGCTCCAGTGCTCAGGCGGCTCGACACCTTCTTCGAGCGGGTCGACGCGGAGTTCGTCCTCGTCGAGTGCCTCGCTGGGGGGCAACGTTTCCGGCTCAGCCGTTTCACGGTCACTCATCGGCCGCTCCCTCCTGGTCGGACGTTGGCCGGGGCGTGCTGTACTCGACCCGGTCCCCGTGGCGTACCCGGCGTCTCCGCAGGCCAAACGGCGGCACTGTCGTCAGGATCACAGTCTCTCAGCTGGTTCAATAGCTTCACAAATTTGTGAAACAAGGAGTAGCGTCGTCGGTATGACCACCACCAGGTGGGCGCCAGGGCACCGGATCATCCGGCGCGCGCCGGAGCGGCACCACGAACTAGGCCACCACGCCGCCTGGTACGTGGTCGCCGGTGTCGCCGCCACCGCCCTGCAAGCGGTGCTGTTCCTCGTCCTGCAGCCGGTCCTCGGCGCCCAGCCCGCCAATCTGGTCGCGATCGCCGTCACGACCGTCGGGAACACCGAGTTCCACCGCCGGGTCACCTTCGCCGCCCGGAAGAGCAACGCGGGCAAGCGGCACTTCCAGGACCTGGTGACCTTCGCCTTCTACGCCGCGTACGGCTCGATCGTGCTCGCGTCGCTCGACGCGGTCATCACCGAGCCGACCGCGCTGGAACAGACAGGCGCCCTGCTCGCGGCGAGCGTCGTGGGCGGCATCGCGCGCTTCGCGGTTCTTCGCTGGTGGGTCTTCGCGCGCCGGAACGCCTAGGGCGTGTTTCAGGAGTCGGGTTCGCGGTCTTCGCGCCCAGGTGGTCCCTGACGGCACGGCGGAATGCGCCCGAGTACAACCCGGTACGAGGGCGATCCCGCCGCACCGCCAGGAACCACCTGGATCACGAAGCCCATCGAACCGACTCCTGAAACACGCCCTAGTGTTCGACGCGTGCCTGAGATCAACGGACCGCACGAAGGCGGTTCGGAACCCGATTACCGATTTACCCTCGCCAACGAACGGACCTTTCTCGCCTGGCTCCGGACGGCGCTGGGCCTGCTCGCCGGCGGCGTCGCCGTCCATCAGCTGGTTCCCGACCCGAGCGCGCTGAGCACCGTCCTGGCGGGGCTGTGCGTAGTACTGGCGGCCGTGCTCGCGGCGAGCGCGTATCCGCGCTGGCGGCAGGTGCAGACCGCGATGCGCGCGGGGCGGCCGCTGCCGAAGAGCGGGATGCTGATCCTGCTGACCGCCGGGATCCTCGCGATCACCCTGACAGCCGCCGCCCTGGTGATCTTCTCGTGAAATCGGGTGATCACGGAGCGCAAGCGGAACGGACCGGACTGGCGTGGCGCCGGACCGCGCTCGCGGCTACTGCCTGCACACTCCTGCTGCTGCACACGGCCGCCCGGCGAGGCTGGGGGACGACGGTCATCCCGGTCGCGTTCGCGGGCGCCATGGTGATCACCTTGGTCGCCGTCGGCTCGATCCGTGAACGAGCACTGCGCAGGCCCGGAACCCCGAAACCGCTTAACCCGATCCTTGCTGTCACAACGGTGACACTCGTCGTAGCGACGGCGGTCTCCTTGGTCGCGGTGCGCTAAGCACCGCGCACATGCTGCGACCCCGAAGCCCTTTTCCGCGACGCAGAGTCTCGGTTGTATTAAGCCGACTCCGTCTAATGGGCTATCTCTAGTTGAAATCTTTACTGCCGTCCGATCGACGCCTACGATTACGCTGCGTCGCAACGGCGGCAGGTAGAGCTGATCTTCTGGAGCACCTGCCGCCCTCAATCGTTACGGAGTGTTGGCCCCTCGACAACGAACGTCGCAGGGTCGGCCGGGGAGGACGACCATGCAAGCCACTACCAGCGCGTCCAGAACCGTCACCCCCGATGCGGTCCCCGGATACACGACTCCGGAGAACCTGCCTCGACCGGGCGGACGGCTGACGAAGGAGGATCTCGACCCCCTCGTAAGGGACGCGGGCGACGGGAATCCCGCCGCGATCCAGTCCCTGCTGCGGATGATCGGTCCCGTCGTGGTCCGGTACTGCCGGGCCAGAATGGGTGGCCGCGACCTGTCCTACCTGTCGGCGGACGACGTCGCGCAGGAAGTGTGCATGGCGGTGCTGAAGGCGCTGCCCGGCTATCAGGATCGCGGCGGCTCGTTCCTCTACCTCGTGCACGCCATCGCCGCCAACAAGGTCGCCGACGCCTACCGCGCGGTCTCCCGTGACCGGTCGGAACCGGTACCGGAACTGCCGGAACGGCCCATCGGCGACAACGAACCCGAAACGCACGCCCTGCACCTGGATCTCGGCGCCCGGCTCAGCCGCCTGCTCTCCACCCTTCCGCGTGTGCAGCAGGAGATCCTCGCCCTCCGCGTCGCCGTCGGCCTTTCCGCCGCCGAGACCGCCGAGGCCCTCGGGATCTCCGCCGGCAACGTGCGTGTGACGCAGCACCGCGCACTGGCCCGCCTGCGGACGATGGTCAAGCAGGACGAGTTCTGATCTTGTTTCCCCCTGCCGCGGGTCGTTGATCGGCGGTTTTCAGGCGCCCGGACCCCGCGCCGTCCACTTTCTTTCTTCGAACCGGCTTCGCCTCGTAAGCGGCAGGCCGGTTCTTTGTCATAACTCAAACCCTCGATCGGCCGGCTGGGCCCGAAGCTTGAACCCGATACCCGGGCACAGCCTCCCCAGACCACACCACGATCGGGACACCCGGCGTCCCGAACGTGGCTTTCGCAACTCCTTCAATCCTTCACGAGAGGCGGTAGGCCCGCCGCGCGGTCCCGTCGAAGAACTCCAGCCGTTCGGCGTCGCTCAGCGAGCCCGTCAGCGAAAAGGCCGTGTCCACGACGACCTCGTACGCGGCCGCGAGTTCGCAGACCGGCCAGTCGGAGCCGAACATCAGCCGCGAGGCCCCGAAGGACTCCAGCACGTGCTCCGCCCACCGAGCCAGCTGCCCGGCCTTCCACCCCGCCCAGTCCGCCTCGGTCACCAGCCCCGAAAGCTTGCAGTACACGTTGTCCAGCTCGCCCAAGGCCGCGACGCCGTCCGCCCACGGCTGCCATTCCCCCGAGGAGATCGGCGGCTTCGCGGCGTGGTCGAGCACGAAGACCTGATCCGGCAACGCTTTCGCGGCGGCGAGGGCTGCCGTCAGCTGAGGTGGCTTCACCAGCAGGTCGTACGCCAGCCCGGCCTCGCCGAGCGCGGCCAGACCGCGCAGGACGTCGGGCCGCGTCAGCCACGACGGGTCCGGCTCGTCCTCCACCTGATGCCGGATTCCCACCAGCGGCCCGGAAAACGCCGCCACCCGCTCGGCGACGCCGGGGGCGGTGAGGTCGGTCCAGCCGACGACACCCGCGATCAGCGGCTCGGCGACAGCGGTGGCGAGGAACTCGCGCGTCTCCTCCTCCGACGAGACCGTCTGCACCAGCACGGTCCCCTTCACCCCGGCCGCCGAGGTCACCGCGCGGAGATCGTCCACTGTGTACGGACGGCGGATCGGGTCCAGCGCCGCGCCGGTCATCCACGGGTAGTGCCGCCGCGAGGGATCCCAGAGATGGTGGTGCGCGTCGATCACGGCCGTTCCTCCTGTCGCAGCACGGTGTCCTCACGCAACAGTCCCGCACGGATCAGGTCCGTCCACAACTCGCGCGGCACCGGCCGCCGGAACCGTTCGGCGTTGAGCCGGACCTGGCCGGGATCGTGCGCGCCGACGACGACGGACACCACCGCCGGATGCGCGGCGGGCAACGCCAGAGCGGCCTGCGGGAGTTCGACCCCGTGCCGCTCGCAGACCTCGGCGATCCGCTGGGCCCGCTCGACCAGTTCCGCGGGCGCCTCGGCATAGTCGTACATCGTGCCCGGCGACGCGGTGGCGAGGATCCCGGCGTTGAACGCTCCCCCGGCGACCACGTCCACGCCGCGTTCCGCGCACAGCGGCAGGAGATCGTCGAGAGCGGGCTGGTTCAGCAGCGTGTACCGGCCCGCCAGCAGGATCACGTCGAGGTCGAAGCGGCGGACGAACTCCGTGAGCATCGGCGCCTGGTTCATCCCGGCCCCGATGGCGTCGACGACACCCTGCTCCCGCAGTTCGAGCAGCGCGGGGAACGCGCCGGTGACGGTGTCCTCGAAATGCTCGTCCGGATCGTGCACGTAGACGACGTCCACCCGGTCGAGCCCGAGGCGTTCCAGACTGTCCTCAAGTGACCGGAGGATCCCGTCGCGACTGAAATCCCAGCGCCTCTTGTAGGCCGCGGGCACGACGAAACCCTGCGAATCGGTGCGCGAAGCGCCGCCGGGGTCGGGTTCCAGTACGCGGCCGACCTTGGTCGACACCACGAAATCCGCGCGCGGATACGCCGAAAGCGCCGCGCCCAGCCGTCGTTCCGACAGCCCGAGACCGTAGTGCGGGGCGGTGTCGAAGTACCGGATTCCTTCGTCCCACGCCTGCCGGACGGTCGCTTCGGCCGTCTCGTCGGTGATGGCGTGGTACAGGTTGCCCAGCTGCGCGCAGCCGAGCCCCAGCGGGGACAGGGGCATCTTCACGGAAGCTCCCAAACCAGGCCGAGGCCCGAATCCCCGCCCGAGTAGTCGTCTTCGACGTCGAGCAGTTCCGACATCCTTGCCTGCCAGGGGATGTTGGCCGGATGGTCGCGCAGGGCCGCGCGCATCTTCGCGTAGTCCTCCACCTCGACGACGTGGAACAGGTCGAGACCGTCACGCCAGATCCGCCACGAACGCACGCCCGCCTCGCGCAGGGCTTCGTCCAGCTCAGGCGGGATGACGGCGTGGACCGACTCGTATTCGGCCTCCTTGCCCGGCTTCAGCCGGGTGTGGAGTGCCACTCTTTGTAGTGCGACACCGTGGGTCACCGCGCCTCCTCAACTCGAAACATGGCACTCTGTCAACTGACACTCAAACATCCGAGGTCTTCGGGGAGGGCGGTGGAACATGCCGGTCACCGATGTCGCGATCGACAAGATCAAGGACATGATCATCTCCGGCGAGCTTGCTCCTGGCGACAGGCTGCCGAAAGAGGCCGAACTGGCCCAGCGGCTCGGCCTGTCCCGCAGTTCGCTGCGCGAAGCGGTGAAGGCGCTGTGCCTGATCCGCGTGCTCGACGTCCGCCAGGGCGACGGGACGTACGTCACCAGCCTCGAACCGAATCTCCTCCTCGACGCGATGACGTTCGTGGTGGACTTCCACCGCGACGACACCGTGCTGGACTTCCTCGCCGTCCGCCGGATCCTCGAACCGGCGGCGACGGCGTTGGCCGCGATGCACATGAGCGACGAGGACATCGCGGAACTAGGCCGCCTGCTCGACGAACTGGCCGACTCGCCGACGGTGGAGGCGCTGGTCGCCAACGACCTGCAATTCCACCGCAAGATCGCCGACGGCTCCGGGAATCCGGTGCTGTGCTCGCTGCTGGACAGCCTGTCCGGCCCCACCGCACGCGCCCGCATCTGGCGCGGGCTGACCCAGGAGGGCGCGGTCGCGAAGACCCGCGAGCAGCACACGGCGATCTACGAGGCCATCGCCGCCCGGGAACCCGAACTGGCGCGTTCGTGGGCCACCGTGCACGTCGCGGGTGTGGAGCAGTGGCTCCGCAACGCCCTCGGCACGGCCGAGGATGGTTCCTGACACAATTCTCTCCCAACCGGCCACCGAAGTGACCACAAGGTCTCCCAAAGGGCGCCCTGCGCCCGACGGAGACTTCACCGTCGCGCGCCTCTTTTGGCCGGAGGCCCCGGAAACGCGATGAAGGGGCGCCTCCTCACCCACCGCGCCGTGGAAGGCCAACGGCGCCCCTTCGGCGCGTTTTCGTCAGCGCGCGACAGATATCACTGGGCCTTACCGCTCGCGTAGCGGGAAATGATCAGCGCGACCAGGATGATCACGCCGTAGATCGCCTTCAGCCACTCCGGCGGCACCTGGGCGACCTGCAGCAGGTTCGTGACCGTCTGCAGGAGCAGCACCCCGGTGAGCGCCCCGACCAGCGTGCCCTTCCCACCGTCCAGGGAGACACCGCCGATCACCGCGGCCGCGAACACCTGCAGGATGAGCCCGTCGCCCTGATCGGCGCCGAGCGCGCCGACGTAACCCGTGTACGCGAGCCCGCCGAGCGCGGCCAGCACGCCCGCGACGACGAAGACACCCCACGAGATCCGGTCGACGCGGATACCGGCGGCCCGCGCGGCCTCCCGGTTGCCGCCGATGGCGTACAGCGACCGGCCGATCCGGTGATACCGCAGCCCCAGCCCGAACACGGTGAACAGCGCCGCGGCCAGCCACACCGACATCGGCAGCCCGATGAACGTGGTCGTCGCCAGCGCGGTGAACACGTCCAGCTGGTCGAAGAGCGTCTTCCCCTGGGTGGAGCCGATCTGCGTGCCGCGCAGCACGGTCAGCATCGCCAGCGTGACGATGAAGGCGTTCAGCTTCAGTTTGACGATCAGGAACCCGTTCACGAAGCCGACCGCGGCACCGGCCACCAGCACGGCGAGGATGCCCGCGAAACCGGGGATCTCCGTGCCGAAACCCGAGGACGCCACCGGGATGACCAGCATCGCGCCGAGCGCGGGCGCCATGCCCATGGTGGATTCCAGCGACAGGTCGAACTTCCCGGTCAGCAGGACGAGCGATTCGCCCAGCACCACCATCGACAGCGCCGCCGAGGCGGACAGGATCCCGACGATGCTGCCGAAGGTCAGGAACGTGTCGCTGATCAGTCCTCCGATGATCAGCACCACGACGAGCGCCGGCACCAGGGCGAGTTCGCGCAGCCAGCGGAACTTCCGGCGGCGCGGCGGGGCCGCGAACGTCGAAGTCTTCGGATCGGTCATGAGTTCGGTCACCGTTCGACTCCTTCGATGTCGGCAACTAGGTCGCCGTCGGACCAGCCCGCCCGGTGTTCGGCGGCCACGGCTCCGGCGCGCAGCACCAGCACCCGGTCGCTCAGGCGGAGATCGTCCAGTTCGTCGCTGACGATCAGGACCGCCTTGCCCTCGGCACGCACCCGGTCGACGACGGCGAGCAGCGCCTCTTTCGACTTCACGTCCACACCCGCGGTCGGGTTGATCAGCACGACCAGGCGCGGATCCCCGGCCAGCGCGCGGGCCAGGACGACTTTCTGCTGGTTTCCCCCGGAAAGATCGGACACCGGCTGGTCGGCGCCGGCCGCGACGATGTCGTAGTCCTGCAAAGCTTTCGACGCCGTCGAGTATCGCGCCCCCGGCGACGCGAGGCCACCCTTGCCCATACGGTCCAAAATGGACAGTGTGGCGTTGTCCGCGATGGAGTGCCCGAGGACCAGTCCTTCGTGATGCCGGTCCCGCGGCACACAGCCGATCCCGGCGCGGATCGCGGCCGGGATGTCGCCCGGTTTCAGCGGTTTCCCGTCCACCCGGATCGTGCCGGAAACCGGCGAACGCAGTCCGTACACCGTTTCGGCGACCTGGTGCTTGCCGCTGGCGTTGCTGCCCGCGAGCCCAATCACCTCGCCGCGATGGATCCGGAACGTCACGTCCTCGAAGCCGTCACCGGAAAGCCCGTCGACGGCCAGCACCTCGCCGGCGTCCGGCGCGAGCGCCTCACGCGTCGAGGCGTCGCGGACGGAAAGCCCGCCCTGCTCGCCGGTCATCGCGTCGATCAGTTCGGCCCGGCCGACTTCCGAGACCGGCGCGGTGAGGATGTGCTTGGCGTCGCGCAGGACGGTGACGGCCTGGCACACCTCGTACACCTCGTGGAGGTGATGCGAGATGAACAGGAAGGTCACCCCGTTCGCCTGCATCTGGCGCATCCGCCCGAACAGCCGGTCGATCGCCTGGCTGTCCAGCTGCGCGGTCGGCTCGTCGAGCACGATGAACCGGGCGCCGTAGGACAGCGCCCGGGCGATCTCGACGAACTGCCGCTCCTCGACCGAAAGCTCACCGGCCGGGGTGTCGACGTCGACACCGACATCCCAGGAGTCGAGCAGTTCCCTGGCCTGACGGCGCAGCCGCTGCCAGCCGATCGCGAAACCCTTGCCCGACTGTTTTGATGAGCCCTCGGCGGGAAAAAGTACCTCGGACTGCCGATTCAGGAAAAGATTCTCCGCGACGGTCAGCTGCGGGACGACCATCGCGTGCTGGTAGACACAGGCGACCGCGCGTTTCCAGTCGTCCTGCCTGGACAAGGGCGGCGCGGGGACGCCGCCGAACTCGACCGATCCGGTGTCCGTTTTGGACAGTCCGGTGAGGATCGAGACCAGCGTCGACTTCCCGGCCCCGTTGCGTCCCACGAGCGCGTGCGACTCGCCGGGGTGCACGGTGAGGCTGACGTCGGACAGCGCCACGGTCGGGCCGTAGCGTTTCCCGACGCCCTGTGCGCTGACCACCGGCACGGCGGCGGACCCGGCGGGCAGCGCGCTCACAGGTTGTTCCCCCAGAGGGCCTTGTCGTCCACGTTGTCCTTGGTGACGACGGGCGCGGGGAGCTGGTCCTCCAGGATCCCGGGCCGGACCTCGACGATCGTGCTGCCGTGGTCGGTCGGCCCGGCCTTGAAGGTCTCCCCCGCCATCGCCTTCTTGATCCAGTACATGCCGTACTTGGCGTAGTCGTCGGCGGGCTGGGAGACGGTCGCGTCGAGTTCGCCCGCGCGGATCGCGGCCAGTTCCTGCGGGATGCCGTCGTTGCTGACCAGCACGACGTGTTGGGGGTCGCCGACCGGGAAGTAGAGGTTCTTGCGTTTGAGCGCCTGCTGCGTCGGCGCCAGGTAGACACCGCCCGCCTGCATGTACACGGCCTTGATGTCCGGGTTGGCGGTCAGCAGACTGTCCAAACCGGACGAAGCCTTGTCCGCCTTCCATTCGGCGGCGACCTCCAGCACCTGAACGCCCGGGAACTTCGCCTTCATGCATTCCCGGAACGCCTCGGAGCGGTCGCGGCCGTTGACCGAGGCGAGATCACCCATGACCTGCACGACCTTGCCCGACGTGACCTTCGCGCCGATCGCCTCGCAGGCCTTGGTGCCGTACGCCTTGTTGTCCGCGCGCACCACCATCGCGACCTTGCCGCTCTCGGGCGCGACGTCGACCGCCACGACCGGGACGCCCTTGTTCTCCGCGGCCTTGAGGCCCGCCACGACGGCGGCGGAGTCGATCGGCGTCACGACGAGACCCTTGATGCCCTGGTTGAGCAAGGTGTTGACGTCGGTGATCTGCTTCGCCGAGTCGCTGTCGGCGTTGACCGTCGGCAGCGACTCGACGCCCTGTTCCTTCGCCTTCAGCGGTACGTAGTTGTTGTAGGCCTGCCAGAACGGCGAGGTCAGCAACGGGATCGTCGCGCCGACCTTGCCGCCCTGCGCTCCACCGGCACCCGGTTTCGGGGCGTTGTCCTTCGTGGATCCACAGGCCGACAGGGCCAGCCCGAGCGCGGTGGCCGCGGCGGCCACCCTGATCACCCTCGTACGCACCGCATCCTCCTTGACGACAGCCGGAACCGGGTAGGGAGCTACTGCTGGACCGGACCGCGCGGGCGCAGCCCGTACATACCGCCGTCGACGGCGAGCGCCGTGCCGGTGGTCGAAGCCGAAAGCGGACTGGCGAGGTACACGATCGCGTTCGCGACCTCGTCCGCGGTCACCAGCCTGCCCATCGGCTGACGGGCGGCCAGGGCGGCCCGTTCGGCTTCGGGGTCGCCCGCGGAATCGAGGAGCCTGCCGACCCACGGGGTGTCCGCGGTCCCGGGGCAGACGCAGTTGACGCGGATCCGGTCGGCGAGGTGGTCGGTCGCCATCGCCAGGGTCAGCGAGAGCACCGCGCCCTTGCTGGCCGAGTACAGCGCGCGGTTGGGCAAGCCGGCCCACGCGGCGATCGAACAGGTGTTGACGATCGCGGCCGACGGCGAGTTCTTCAGATGCGGCAAGGCCGCCCGCGCGAGCCGCACCATGCCGACGACGTTGACATCGAGCACGCGGTGCCATTCGTCGTCGCTGTTGGCGGTGACGTCGCCCTGTGCGCCGATGCCCGCGTTGTTGACCAGGACGTCGAGCCTGCCGAAGCGGTCCGCGACCGCGCCGATCGCCGAGCGCACCTCGTCGTCGGAGCCGACGTCGCACCGGAAACCGGTGAGACCTCCGGGGAGGTCGCCGGGATTCAGGTCGAGGACCGCGACCGTCGCGCCGCGCGCGGCCAGCAGGTCCGCGGTGGCCCGGCCGATCCCGGAGGCACCGCCGGTGACGGCGGCGACGAGGCCTTCGAACTCACTCACTGTCGATCTCCGTCCATTCAGGACCGTCGGGGAAGGTGAACCGGCGCAGGGTCGCGTCGTGCATCCGGGCCGAGAAGCCCGGCGCGGAGGGTGCCAGGTAGCGGCCGCCGGTCACGACCGCCGGGTCGGTGAAGTGCTCGTGGAGGTGGTCGACCCATTCGATGGACCGGTCGGCGTCGGAACCGGACACCGCCGCGAAGTCGAACATCGACAGGTGCCGCACGAGTTCGCACAGTCCGACCCCGCCGGCGTGCGGGCACACCGGGACGTCGAATTTGGCCGCCAGCAACAGGATCGCGAGGTTCTCGTTGAACCCGCCGACCCGGGCGGCGTCCAGCTGCAGCACCGAGATCGCGCCCGCCTGCAGCAGTTGCTTGAACACCACGCGGTTCTGGACGTGCTCACCGGTGGCCACCCGGATCGGGGACACGGCCTTGGCGATCGCGGCGTGCCCGAGCACGTCGTCCGGTGAGGTGGGTTCCTCGATCCAGTACGGGTCGTACGGCGCGAGCTCGGTCATCCAGGCGATCGCCGTCGAGACGTCCCAGCGCTGGTTCGCGTCGACCGCGACGCGGATGTCCGGGCCGACGGTCTCGCGGGCGAGCTTCACCCGGCGGACGTCGTCGGCGAGATCACCGCCGACCTTCAGCTTGATCATCTCGAAGCCGTCCGCGACCGCCTGTTCGGCGAGCCGGACGAGTTTCGCGTCCGAGTACCCGAGCCAGCCGGGGGAAGTGCTGTACGCGCGGTATCCGTCTCGCTCGATCTTCGCGATCCGCTCGGCGCGGCCGGGCTCGGCGGCGCGGAGGATGTCCAGCGCCTCCTGCTCGGTCAGCGCGTCGGACAGGTAGCGGAAGTCGACGAGGGAAACGAGCTCCTCGGGCGACATCTGGGCGGCGAAACGCCAGACCGGGAGGCCGGCGATCCGCGCGGCGAGATCCCAGGCGGCGTTGACCACCGCGCCGATCGCCATGTGCGCGACCCCCTTTTCCGGGCCGAGCCACCGCAGTTGCGAGTCGCCGACCAGCGCCCGCGACAGGGCGCCGAGCGCGGCCGCGTCGGTCGGCACGTCCAGGCCGACGACGTGCGGTTCCAGCGCGCGGATCGCCGCGGCCTGGACGTCGTTGCCGCGTCCGATGGTGAACGCGAGGCCGTAGCCGTCGGGGCCGCCGTCGGTGTGGAGCACGACGTACGCGGCCGAGTAGTCCGGGTCCGGGTTCATGGCGTCCGAACCGTCCAGCTCCCGCGAGGTGGGGAAGCGGACGTCGAGCACCTCCATGCCCACGATCTTCGCCATCACGCCTGCCTGACGGTCTGGCGCTGGCGGCCGAGGCCGTCGATCTCGAGCTCGATGACGTCACCTTCCCGCAGGTACGGCTTGGGATCGGGCTGGCCGAGCGCGACGCCCTGCGGGGTACCGGTGTTGATGAGATCGCCAGGGCGAAGCACCATGAACCGACTCAGATAATGCACGATCTCGGCGACCGTGAAAATCATGTCCTTGGTCGACGAGTCCTGTTTCTTCTCGCCGTTGACCCACAGCCGCAAGCCGAGGTCCTGCGGATCGGGCACCTCGTCGGCGGTGACCAGCCACGGGCCGAGCGGGTTGAAGTTCTCGCACGACTTGCCCTTGTCCCAGGTGCCGCCGCGTTCGAGCTGGAACTCGCGTTCGGACACGTCGTTCGAAACCGTGTACCCGGCGACGTACCCGAGGGCCTCCTCGACGCTTTCGAGGTAGCGCGCGGTCTTGCCGATGACGACGCCGAGCTCGACCTCCCAGTCGGTCTTGGTCGAACCCCGCGGGACGAGCACGTCGTCCTCCGGGCCGACTACGACGTCGGACGCCTTCATGAAGACGACGGGTTCGGCCGGGACCTCGGCGCCGGACTCTTCGGCGTGCTGCCGGTAGTTGAGGCCCACACAGACGACCTTGCCGGGCCGCGCGATCGGCGCGCCGGCCCTGGCCCGCGCGAATTCGGGACCGGCTTCGGGCAGTTCACCGGCGGCCAGCGCGGCCGCGACCCTGGCGACCCCGTCGCTCGCGAAGAAGCTGCCATCGATGTCGGTGGTCAGCCCCGAGAGGTCGCGCATCGTGCCGTCCCCGGCACGTACGAACGGACGCTCACTTCCCGGCTCCCCGAGACGCAACAGCTGCACGGATTTTCCCTTCCGGCCGAACCGTCAACAATCAACGGCTCCAACAGCAACGAACAGACATCCGATGTATACCCGACGACCTTCAACGAGATCTAGAGGTCGCTGCGATTTGTGTCGAAAATTGATCGGATCAGTCTTGCCGAACCCGGGTGGCAAGACTCACAGTGGGAATAGTTACCTACTCTAAGCAAGTTGTTCCTCGCGGAACCATGACTGGGGAAGGAACGAGCATGACCATCGCGCCCGAGCGAGTGGAAGAAACCGTCGCGCCACGACCGAGTACCACCGGACGTGCCCGGTTCGTCCTGATCCTCGGCGGCCTGTCCGCCTTCGGGCCCCTGTCCATCGACATGTACCTGCCCGCGCTGCCGCAGATGGCGGGCGAACTGCGCGCGGCGGACGCCACCGTCCAGCTCACGCTGAGCGCGTTCATCATCGGGCTCGCCATCGGCCAGCTCATCCTCGGACCGCTGTCCGACGCGATCGGCCGCCGCAAACCGCTCGTGGCCGGGCTCGCGCTCTACATGGTCGGCTCGATCCTGTGCGCCGTCGCCCCGAGCGCCGAACTGCTCATCGCCGCCCGCGGTGTCCAGGCCTTCGGAGCCGCGGCGGGCATCGTGATCGCCAGGGCGACCGTGCGCGACTTCTATTCCGGCACCGCGATGACGAAGTTCTTCTCGCTGCTCATGCTGGTCAACGGGCTCGCCCCGATCCTGGCGCCGATCATCGGCGGCCAGATCCTGAACTGGACCTCGTGGCGCGGCGTGTTCGTCTGCCTGACCGTGTTCGGCGCGATCCTGCTCGCCGTCGTCTTCTTCCTGCTGCCGGAACCCCTGCCCGAGGAGCGCCGCACCCCCGCCCGGTTCGGCTCCGTGCTCCGGAAGTACGCGAGCCTGCTCCGCGACCGCAGCTTCCTCGGCTACGCGCTGGCCTCCGGGCTCATGTTCGGCAGCCTGTTCGCCTACATCTCCGGCTCGTCCTTCGCGCTCCAGGGTGTCTACGGGCTCAGCCCGCAGGCGTACAGCCTGGTGTTCGGGCTCAACGGCATCGGCATCGTGCTGGTCGGCCAGCTGAACGGGCGCATCGTCGGCCGCTTCCCGGAGCGGACCCTGCTGACCGTCGGCCTCGTCATCGCGGCGGTGGCCGGGTTCGGCGTCCTGGCCGCGACGGTGCTGGACCTCGGCCTGATCGGGCTGCTGATCCCGCTGTTCGTCCTGGTGTCGAGCATCGGCATGGTGGCGCCGAACGCGAGCTCGCTGGCGCTGGCCGAGCAGGCCCGGTCCGCCGGTTCGGCTTCGGCACTGCTGGGCGTGCTGCAGTTCGTCGTCGGCGGGCTGGCGACGCCGCTGGTCGGGCTGGGCGGTCCCGGTACCGCTGTTCCGATGGGGATCGTGATGGCGGGCTTCGGCGTTCTCGCCCTGCTGGCCTTCGGGACGATGACGCGTCCTTCTGGCGCTTCGGTCGCCTAGGTTGCCTAAGGGCTCCACAAGCGCAATGAAGGGGCCTTTCATAGCAAATTTTGCTATGAAAGGCCCCTTCATTGCAGCTTGGGTCACCCTAGGGACTTGAGGTCAGCCGCCTCCAACTGCTCTGCCGTCACCGAAGCGCGCCCCTCGACAAGAGCCTTCAAAGCGTCCCCGTCGTCCCATTGGTTGACGTTCATCGCGGCCGTCACCTGCCCGTCCCGCAGCCAGAACGCGGTGAAGTCCCGCGCCGCCAGGTCGCCGCGCACCACCAGCTGATCGGTCTCGGGATCGGCGAGGCCGCGGTATTCGCAGCCGAGGTCGTACTGGTCCGAGAAGAAGTACGGGCTCTTCAGGTACGGCTCGTTCTCCCCCAGCAGGTTCCCCGCGACGTGCTCGCCCTGCCATTTCGCGTTCGACCAGTGCTCGACGCGGACGCGTTTCCCGTAGCGGGGATGGAACTGCGCGGCGATGTCGCCGATCGCGTAGACGTCGGGCGCGGCGGTCCGCAGCCCGGCGTCGGCGCAGACGCCGCCGTCGTCGGACAGTTCCAGTCCGGCGGCGTGCGCGAGGTCGACCCGCGGGGCGGCGCCGACGGCCACCAGCACGACGTCCGCGGGGAGTTCGTCCCCGCTCTGAAGCCGTACGCCGGTCACCCCGTCCGGTCCGCCGGTGAACCCGGCGACACCTTCACCGAGCCGCCAGTTCACCCCGTGAGCCGTGTGGAGATCCTTGAAGACACCGGACACCTGCTCGCCCAGCACCGCGAGCAGCGGCGAGCCCACCTGGTCGACCACGGTCACCTCGGCGCCGTGTTCCCTGGCGGCCGCCGCGGCCTCGGTGCCGATCCAGCCCGCGCCGACGATCACCACTCGTTCGGCGTCCTTGAACGCCGAACGCAGCGCCAGCGCGTCGTCGAGGGTGCGCAGGGTCCGCAGTCCGGGGAGGTCCCCGCCGGGCACCGGCAACGATCGCGGCTGTGAGCCGGTCGCGAGCACGAGACGGTCGAAGCGGTGTTCGCCGCCCGCGTCGTCGTGCACGAGCCGCGAGCCGAGTTCGATCCTGGTCGCGGTGACCCCGCTCTTGTGCGCGATGTCCTTCTCTTCGTAGAAACCCGCGTCGTGCACCCAATCGGGTTCATCGGTGTTGCCCATCAACAGTCCTTTGGACAACGGCGGTAGTTCGTACGGGCGATGCGCGTCGGTACCGAGCAGCAGGATTTCCCCCGCGTAGCCACGTTCTCGCAGCGTTCCGGCGGCCGTCGCTCCCGCGAGGCCGGCACCGACGATGACGATCTTCCTGGGTTCGGACACCAAGACCTCCCAAGCAGGCGTTCCCTCGGACGCTACTCCGGTTCCCCCACGTCCGGCCTAGCGAAACCGGAAGTCGATCACGATCCGCGTAGCCGGTTAACCCATCAGTAGGAATGTGGGGTAACCGGCGTCACGGCCCCGAAACCGGCCCGTCCCAGCCTCGGACGAGAAAGGGAGACCATGGGTTACGGGAGGATGAGGACGTTGGCACCGCGGGACGAATGGTCGGTCGGCTGCCGGGATCTCGCGGGCAGGCGCCGGGACGTGACGGTGTTCGTGAGCAGCGACAAGATCGTGCTCGTGGCACCGCCCGGCGAGGCCGCCGTACTCGGGCCGCTGGACGTGGGGCGCCTGCGCGCCGCGCTCCGCGACGCCGTGGTCGCGGTGGCCGAACATCCGGATCACAGTGAATGACAACTACCGTTCCTACTTCTGAGTAGGTAGAGTCGGCTCCGTTCGGAAGGAGCCGGCCATGACCACCTACTTCGTGACGGGCGCGACGGGCTTTCTGGGAAAACGCCTGGTCGCGCGCCTACTACGGCGACCGGGGACCGTAGCCGTCCATGTTCTCGTGAGGGAGACCTCACGCGGGAAGCTCCCGAGCCACGAGAAGCTCGTTCCCGTCACCGGCGATCTGACCGAACCCTCGCTGGGCATCGATCCCGCCCGCCTGGGCCCCGTCGACCACGTCGTGCACCTCGGCGCGATCTACGACCTCACCGCGGACGAGGCCGCCAACCGCGCGGCCAACGTCGACGGCACCCGCAACGTCCTGGAGTTCGCCGCCGCCGCGAACGCCGGGCTCTTTCACCACGTCTCTTCCATCGCGGTCGCCGGGCAGTACGCCGGCCGCTTCACCGAAGCCGACTTCGACCTCGGCCAAGGCTTCGCGTCGCCGTACCACGCGACGAAGTTCGAGGCGGAGAAACTCGTGCGACGGCACGGGAAAACGCCGTTCCGCGTGTACCGGCCGTCCGCCGTCGCGGGTGATTCGCGCACCGGCGAGATGGACAAGATCGACGGCCCGTACTACTTCCTTCCCGCGATCTCACGGCTTTCCGCGCTGCCCAGGCGTCTCCCGCTGGCCGCCCCGGATCTCGGCGCCACGAACATCGTGCCGGTCGACTACGTCGTCAAAGCGATGGAACACCTCATGCACGCCGACGCGCCCAGCGGCAGCACCTACCATCTCGCGTCGCCGCGGCCCCAGCCGCTGCACGAGGTCTACAACGCCTTCGCGCGCGCCGCGGGCGGACCGAAGATCTCCGCCGTCCTTCCCGCACGGCCGTCCGGGGCGCTGAAACGCGCCGGGACCCGGCTGGCGAAGTCCGCGGCGGCCGGGTTCGACCGCGTGCCCGGCGGACGTTCGGCCCGCTCGGCGGTACTGGCGGAACTCGGCGTCCCGCTCGAAGTCCTGCCCCATCTGAGCATGGAGGTCGACTTCGACACGAGCGCGACGACGGCCGCCCTCGAAGGCAGCGGCATCACCGTGCCGCCGCTGAAGGAGTACGCCGGTCCGCTCTACCGGTACTGGCTCGCGCACCTGGACCCCGATCGCGGCCGCCGCCGTCCGGGACCGGAGCCGCTCGACGGCCGCAAGGTGCTGATCACCGGCGCTTCATCGGGCATCGGGCGCGCGTCCGCGCTGGCCGTCGCCGCGAAGGGCGGCGAAGTGATCCTCGTGGCCAGGCGCGCCGACGAACTCGAAGAGGTCCGCGAGCAGATCGTCGCGGCGGGCGGGAAGGCGTCGGCGTATCCGTGCGACCTCACCGACGGCGGTGCCGTCGACGCTCTGGTCAAGGACGTGCTCGCCGCGCACGGCGCCGTCGACATGCTGGTCAACAACGCGGGCCGCTCGATCCGGCGCTCGCTTTCGCTGTCCACCGAACGGTTCCACGACTTCGAGCGCACGATGGCGATCAACTACTTCGGTCCCGTGCGGCTGACGCTGGGCCTGCTGCCGTCGATGACCGCGCGCGGCTTCGGCCACGTCGTCAACGTCACCACGCAAGGGCTCCAGACCGACACACCGCGGTTTTCCGCTTACCTGGCTTCGAAGGCGGCACTGGAGGAGTTCGGGCTGACCGCCGGCCGGGAAACGCTTTCCGACGGCGTCACCTTCACCTCGGTCCGGATGCCCCTGGTGCGCACCGACATGATCGCGCCGACCGGGTCCTATCGCGGCATGCCGTCGAGCTCGCCCGAACGAGCCGCCGCGCTCGTCGTGAAAGCCTTGGAGAAACGCCCCGAGATCCTGAACCTGCCCGAAGGCACGGCCGCCGAACTCGTGACGCTCGTCGCACCGAAGACGGCGCGGTTCTTCGCCCACCTCGTCTACCGCGCGATGCCCGAATCCGCGCCGGAATCCCGTGGCCTGCCCCGGAAGGCTCCGCTCGCGTCGGTGGCGGGCGCGGTCACGAGGCTGGTCTGGCGCCGTCGTCCCTGACGTCCCGCCGCCGGGCTCGATCGGGGGACGCCCCCGGCCGCTACCATCGGTTTCCGATACGCCGGGGGGTCGGCGGGCACGGGCCGAGGCAGTGACGAGCGGGAAGGGGCAGTGTGGACGTCGCCAGTCCCCCGGTTTCGACCGGACCGGACACGGCAGTGGTACGTCCGTCCCGGACAGTGCTGCGGCTCTCCCTGCACGCGGCCTGGGTGCTCACGCTCGCCATCGTCACCGAACTCCGGGTGGGACGCTTCGGTTTCCACCCGTCGGACCAGGGTTTCATCCTCGCCCAGGCCTGGCGGGTGCTGCACGGCGAGGTCCCGCACTCCGACATCATCTCCGCGCGGCCGCTGGGTTCGGCGTACCTGCACGTCGTCGACTTCCTGGTGCCCGGGCCGCTGTTCTTCGTCTCCAGCGTGCTCAGCATGCTGGAGATCATCCTGGCGACCATCGCGTTCGCCGTGCTGGTCACCCGGCGCCGCGTCCGTGACTGGGGCCCGGGTCTCACCGGGCTGACGGCGGCCGCGGCACTGCTGAACCTCAACGCGTTCCCGCTGATGGCGTGGCACACGATCGACGGGATCTTCCTGACCGCCTGCGGCGCCTGGGCACTGGATTCCGGGTTGCGCCGCGAGCTGACGTGGCCGCGGCGGCTCGGTCTGGTCCTGCTGGGCGCGGCGGTGTTCGTCAAGCAGAGCTTCGCGCCGGTCCCGCTGATCGCGCTGTGCTGGCTGCTGCTGCATCCGTCGCTGCGCGAGGGCGCGTTCCGCACCGGCCGATGGTGGGCGCGCCTGGCCTGGGATCTGCTGGCACTGGGCGCTTTCCTGGTCTTCTACATAGGAATCGTCACCATCGACGGCGGGCTCGGCGCGATGGCCGAGCAGCTCACCGGCGGCCTGCCCGCTTACGGCGAACGGCTTCTCGGGCTGTGGCTGGAAAATCCCGAGACCCTGCTGCGGCCACCGGTGCGGGGCTTGACCTTCTTCGCGATCGCCGGGCTGCTGCTGGCGCTGCTCGGCTTCTTCCGCGACCGCGCCGGATTCGGCGGCGCGCTCCTCGCGCGGCTGCTGCTCCTGGCGGGCGTGGCGGTGGTGGTCGGCACTGTCGTCGATGGACACTTCACCGGCGCGTCGCGCTGGGCGGACGTCCTCTGGTGGATCCTCGGTGTCGCGCTCCTGGTGAACTGGGCGGCGACGCGGCGGTTCCCGAAAATGGGCACGCTGGTCTTCGCGACCGGGTTCATGACCAGCCTGTCCTGGGGCAACGACACCCCGACGCTGTTCACCGGAACGCTGGCGCTGACGGCGATCCTGGAGCTTTCGGACGCGCTGCCACCGCTGCCCGAACCGCGGCGCCGGATCCGGCTGGCGGCTGGCACGGCGATGGGACTGGTCGCGGTGCTGGCGTCGGGCTGGGCCGTGATCGCGCATCACGACGAGGCCGCGTACCTGGACATGGCGCGCGAGAAGCTGACCGGCGACCTCGGCACGGTGACGCCGTCGATGCGCGGGATCCGGACGAATCCGGGGACTTTCACCTACGTCTCCCAGATCCAGGACTGCGTCACGCGCTTCCCCGCGGGGCGCACGGCGGTCCTGCCCGACAACCCGTTCGCCTATCCCGCTTTCGGCCTGCGCAACCCGTTCCCGCTGGAATGGCCGCTGCCGCTGGAGATCGTCGCCGACGCTCCGCAGCGCATGCTCGCGACCGCCGACGAACTCAACCGCGACGGCGACTATCTCGTGCTGTTCCAGACCGTGAGCATGCCGACCCTGGCCAAGGGCGGCCCGGTCCCCGCCGAGGTCACCGGTGACACGCCGATCTTCGACTACCTCGGGCTGGAGAACGCGCTGCGGTCGCGGCTGACCGGGCAGACCGTCACGTGCGGCAGCTTCATCGGCAAGTGGGCGCCGCGCCCCTGACGCGTTTCGTCCTCTGAATGCGGTGGTTCGCGTTGCCAACTACCGCATTCAGAGGACGAAACGCGAGGGGTCAGTCGACGCCGGCGTCCTCGGGGCGTCCGGAGGCGAGCCCGGCCAGGACGTCCAAAGCGGCGCCGAGCGTTTCCAGCGGCGGCGACGAGACGGCGAGCCGCACCGCGTTCGGGGCGTGCCCGGGGACGATGGCGAACGCGGCCGCCGGGGTGACCGCGATCCCGCGTCGCGCGGCCGCGGCGACGAAGGTCTCGGCGCGCCAGTGCTCGGGGAGTTCCCACCAGCAGTGGTACGCCCGCGGATCGGCGCGCAGGGTGAACCCGGCGAGCCGTTCCGCCGTCATCCGCTGGCGCTCGGCCGCGTCGAGGCGTTTCGCCCGTTCGACGATGTCCAGGGTGCCGCCGGTGATCCAGCGGGTGGCGGCTTCGAGGGCGAACCGGGGCGCGACCCAGCCGCCCGAGCGCACCGCCGCGGCCAGCCGCTCCGTCCAGTCCGCCGGGACGGCGAGGAAGCCGGTGGTCAGTCCCGGGGCGAGCCGTTTGGACAGGCTGTCGGTGAACACCGTGCGTTCCGGCGCGTACGCCGCGAACGGGCGGACCTCGGGCCGGAGGAAGGTGTAGATCCCGTCCTCGATCACCGGGATGTCCATCCGGCGCACGGTTTCCGCCAGCCCGGCGCGCCGCCCTTCGTCCATTGTGGACCCGAGTGGATTGTGCAGGGTCGGCTGGACGTACAGCGCGCGGACGGGCGCGGCGGCGTGCGCGGCTTCGAGCGCTTCGGGTACGAGACCGGCGTCGTCGGTCTCGACGGGAACCAGCTGGACGCCGAGCCGTCCGGCGAGCGCCTTGACCACGGGGTAGGTGATGGCTTCGACGGCGAGCCGCTCCCCCATCGGCACGAAAGCGGCGATGGCGGCGGCGATGGCCTCACGGCCGCTCCCGGCGAAGAGGATCTCCGGTGTCCAGCCGTCCTTCGCGAACAGTCCGGCGACGGCGTCACGCGCCTGCTTCGAACCGGTGACGCTTCCTGGCCGCAGCGCCGCTGTCAGGACGTCGTCACGCAAGAGCGGTTCCAGCGCCTTCCCGACCAGCGCCGATTGCTCCGGGAGCACGGCGAAGTTGAGTTCGAGGTCGACGGTCGCGCCGCCCGGCTCGGCGAGCGCGGTCTCCAGCGGCGGCTTCCCGGCTCGGACGAACGTGCCCCGGCCGACCTCGCCGACCACGACACCGCGCCGGACGAGTTCGGTGTAGACCCTGGCGGCGGTCGAGTTGGCTATCCCGCGATCGCGGGCGAACCGCCGCTGCGGGGGCAGCCTGTCGCCGGGACGAAGCCTGCCCGCCTCGACGTCGGCGGAGATCTCGTCCGCGATGATCCGGTAGTCCTCCATGCCGCCCCTTCGATCGCACCGAGAGCACTCACGGGATTGCACCGCGAAGCGCACTGGGGATGATGCCATCGAAGGGTGATGTGAGCCGGCTGCGACCTACGGAACACCACAACGGCGAGGTCCTAGGTTAGCCTAACCTGCGTGGAGACCGTGGAAACCCTCACCGAGCAGCGCACGACGTCCCGCCTGCACGCGGACGCCCTGACGCTGGCCTACGACGGCCGGACCGTGGCCGAAGACCTCGGGGTGGTCATCCCCGACCGGTCGTTCACCGTCATCGTCGGCCCGAACGCCTGCGGCAAGACGACCCTGCTGCGAGCGCTCGCGCGGATGCTCAAACCCCGCCAGGGCTCGGTGTTCCTCGACGGTCAGGTGATCAGCTCCTTCCCCGCGAAGGAGGTCGCCCGGCGGCTCGGCCTGCTGCCGCAGAGTTCGATCGCGCCCGACGGCATAACCGTCGCCGACCTCGTCGCGCGCGGCCGGTACCCGCACCAGCGGCTCCTGCGGCAATGGTCCCGGGAGGACGCCACCGTGGTCACGGAGTCCATGCGCGCCACCGGGGTCGACGACCTCGCCGAGCGGCTGGTCGACGAACTGTCCGGCGGGCAGCGGCAGCGCGTGTGGATGGCGATGGCGCTCGCACAGGAGACCGACCTGCTGCTGCTCGACGAGCCGACGACCTATCTGGACATCGCGCATCAGATGGACATCTTGGATCTGTGCGCGGAACTGCACCAGGAGCAGGGCCGGACGCTGGTCGCGGTGCTGCACGACCTCAACCACGCCGCGCGCTACGCGACGCACATGATCGCGATGCGGGGCGGAGAGGTGCTCGCGACGGGCACGCCCGAAGAGGTCGTGACCGCCGACAACGTCGAAAAGATCTTCGAGCTGCCGTGCCGGGTCATGCCGTGCCCCGAAACCGGGACGCCGCTGGTCATCCCGAAGGCCGGGCGCCGCACCGCCTGAGGTTCGTCCGGACGGCCGCCCCGATGGACGCTCGCGTGTGCGCCTCGCGGCGCTAGGTTGGCCTGGGGAGGGTTTCATGACACAGGAAACGTGGACCGAAGTAGACGAATACCTCTGCGACGTGCTCGTCCCGTCCGACGCGGCTCTCGAAGGGGCTCTCACGGCCTCGGACGAGGCGGACATGCCGGCCATCGCGGTCGCGCCGAATCAGGGGAAGCTGCTCCACCTGCTGGCCAGGATGATCGGCGCCCGCTCGATCCTGGAGATCGGCACGCTCGGCGGCTACAGCACGATCTGGCTCGCCCGGGCGCTGCCGCCCGGGGGACGTCTCGTGACGCTCGAGTACTACGCGAAACACGCCGATGTCGCGCGGAAGAACATCGACGCCGCCGGGGTCGGCGAGCTCGTCGACATCCGGATCGGCGAGGCGCTGGACCTGCTGCCCGGCGTCGAAGGCCCGGTCGACCTGACGTTCATCGACGCGGACAGGGTCAACAACCCGGCCTACTTCCGGGAGGCGCTGCGGCTGAGCAGGCCGGGCGGGGTGATCGTGATCGACAACGTCGTGCGCGCGGGCGCGGTGGCCGACGCGTCGAGCACCGCCGGCGAGATCGTGGGACTGCGGCGGATGCACGAACTGATCGCCGCCGAACCGCGGGTCGACGCGACGGCGTTGCAGACCGTCGGCAAGAAGGGGTACGACGGGCTGACCATCGCGCTCGTGACGTCCTGATGGCCCGGTTCGCGCCGGCGGCGCTGCGGCGCGCGCACCGAGTCCTGTCCGGTTACGTCGAACGCGGCGAGGTCCCCGGGCTCGTGTCCCTGGTCGCCGCCGGCGACGAGGTTCACGTGAACGCCTTGGGGGACAAGGCGTTCGGCGGCACGCCGATGGAGCGCGACAGTCTCTTCCGGATCAGCTCGATGACCAAACCGGTCACCGCGGCCGCCGCGATGATCCTCGTCGAGGAATGCCGCCTCCGGCTCGACGACCCGGTCGACGGGCTCCTGCCCGAACTCGCCGATCGCCGGGTCTTGCGCCGGATCGACGGCCCGCTGGACGACACCGTCCCGGCGGGCCGGCCGATCACCTTGCGCGATCTGCTGACCTTCCGGCTCGGCTTCGGCATCGTCCTCGCCCCGCCCGGTTCGACGCCGATCCAGCGGGCGATCGACGGACTCGGCCTGGTCATCGGCCCGCCGAAGCCGGTCACACCGCACCGTCCGGACGAGTGGTTGCGCCGTCTCGGCACGCTGCCGCTGCTGCACCAGCCCGGTGAGCGATGGATGTACCAGGTCGGTTCGGAGGTGCTGGCCGTGCTGATCGCCCGCGCCTCGGGAATGCCCTTCGAACGGTTCCTCGCCGAACGGATCTTCGAGCCGCTGGGCATGTCCGACACCGGATTCGTCGTCCCCGCGGGGAAAGCGAGCCGGTTCACGACGTCGTATCAGGTGGACGAAGCGACCGGCGAACTCCAGGTCTTCGACGCGCCGGACGGCCAGTGGAGCGCGCCGGTCCCGTTCCCGTCCGGCGGCGCGGGTCTCGTCTCGACGGCGGACGACTACCTCGCGTTCAGCCGGATGCTGCTGGACGGCGGCGGTGGGCTGCTGTCCCCGAGGTCGGTCGCGCTGCTCACGGCCGATCACCTCACCGCGGAGCAGGCGTCGAGCGGCGCGCCGCTCTTGGATCACGGTCTCGGCTGGGGTTTCGGTGTCGCCGTGGTCAACCGGGACGACGGGCTCGCCAACCGGGGCCGCTACGGCTGGGACGGCGGGCTCGGCACGTCCTGGGCGGCGGATCCGGCCACCGGCCTGACCGGGATCCTGCTCACCCAGCGCACCGACTGGCCGGTGCCGTGGCGAGCCCGCGAGGACTTCTGGACGACCGCGCAGACCGCGCTCACCTGAGTCAGCGCGGCGGCGGTCCTTGATGGACGCCGGTCATGAAGCGCTGCCAGAGATCGGCGGGGATCGTCCCGCCGGTCAGCTTCTGTCCCGCAGCGTCCCGCATCCGGCGCGGTTCGTCCGAGCCGACCCAGACCGCCGTCGACAGCCGCGGCGTGTACCCGACCGCCCAGGCACCGGCGTTGTCGTCGGTTTCGTTGTACTGGAAGGCACCGGTCTTCAACGCCGCCAGGCGATCCTTCTGGCCGCTCGCCAGCACCTGGCTGATCGTGCCGGCGATCCGGCGGCTCAGCGCTTCGTCGCCCTTGAACGCCGGTGCCTTGTCCTGCGGACGTTCCCAGACGACCTCGCCGTTCTCGTCCCGGATCTTCGACACCAGATGCGGGGTGGCGCGCATGCCCTCGGCGGCGAAGGTCGCGTACGCGCCGGCCACGTCACTGGGCCGCAAGGGATACCGGCCGACCGCGATCCCCGGGCCGATCAGGAACCCGTCCTTCTCGCGCAGGGTCACCGCGCCGTCGACGGTCTCGGGGATCCCCGCCGCGCGGGCGCCGTTCCGGACGGCTTCCGCGCCGAGCTTCTTCGCCAGATCGACGAACGGGCCCTGGGCGTCGCGTCCCATCGCCTCGCGCAGCGTGCATTTGCCCGCCTCTCCGCACTGGTCCGGGAACTCGAAGGTCTCGCCGAGGAAATCGACCTTGCCCGGCGGCTTCACCGGCTCGTCCACCTTCACGCCGCGTTCGAGGCCCGCGGCGAGGATGAACGGGGTGAAGACCGAGCCGGTGCCGTACGGGGTACCGGCGTAGTCGTGCACACTCCAGCCACCGCCGTTGTAGGCGCGGATCGCGCCGGTCCCGGGTTCGACGGCGACCAGCGAGGCGCGGAAATGCTCCGGCTGCCCCCGCAACCGCTCCTTGACCACCTTCTCGGCTTCGGCCTGCGCGCGCGGATCGATGGTCGTCTCGACCTTCATCGCGCCGCCGCGGAGGCGGTCCAGCGGGTAGCCGACCTGCTCCAGCTCGGCGAGGACCTGCTGCTTGACGTGGTACTGCTCGTAGGTGACGCGACCGGCGCGGGTCTCCGACGGTGCCTGGATCGCGTCCCCCGGATAGGCCATCGTGACCGCCTCGGCCTGATTGACGTAGCCCCGCGTGACCAGCTTGTTCATCACGTACGACCAGCGTTTCCTCGCGTGCTCGTGCGAGGAGGCGAAGGGGTCGTGCACCGACGGCGACTGGATCATCCCGGCGAGGAAGGCGGCCTCGCTCCAGGTCATCGAATCGTCGAGCTTGCGGCCGAAGTAGGCGTTCATCGCCGACGCCGGGCCGTAGGTGCCGCGGCCGAACGAGATGATGTTGACGTAACTCTCGAAGATCTCCTTCTTGGTCTGCTGCTGGGTGATCTTCGTGGCCAGCACCAGTTCGTTGAACTTGCGGAGGAGGGTGGCGTCGTCGTCGCCGGTGGATTTCTTGATGTACTGCTGGGTGATCCCCGAACCGCCGCCGACGCCGGTCACCAGCGCGCGAAGGGCGCCGGTGGGGTCGAAGCCCTCGTTGTCCCAGAAGGTCGGGTCCTCGGTCGCGATGATCGCGTCGCGCAGCTTCGCGGGGACGGCGTCGTAGGGCACGAACTGCCGGTCGCCGCCGGGCGGGATCACCTTGAGCAGTTCGGAACCGTCCGCGTTCTGCAGGATGACGGTCTTGTCGAGATCGGCGAGCACCTCCTGCGGGCTGCGGACGTCGAGCAGGACGTACGCCAGCCCGAACGCGACCACCGGGAGGCCGATCAGGAGGCCGAGCGACCAGGCGACGATGCGGCGCCACCTGCGCTTCTTCGGCTTCGGCGCGGGGATGGCCGTGGGCTCTGACTCGGGTGCGGTCGCGTCATCCGGGTTCTCCACACCGGCTTAGACGCCCGGACGGGTGAAAAGGTTGTGGGAAAATCACCGAATCGTGTCCTGGCGCCCATCGCGTTTCGTCCTCTGGATGCGGTAGTTCGCGACGCCAACTACCGCATCCAGAGGACGAAACGCGAGACGAAGGGATCAGGCGAGGAAGGCGCGAAGCAGCGAAGCGGTGCCTTCGACGTGCTCGGTCATCGCCCGGCGGGCCGCCTCGGGGTCGCCCGCGAGGATCGCGTCGACGATGGCCTCGTGCTGGGCGTTGGAGTGCTCCAGGTTCGGCTCCAGCAGCGGGATCATGTCGAGCAGCTGGTTGACCCGCATCCGCGCGTCGGCCATCGCCGTGGTGAGCGAGCCGGACGCGGTGACCTCGGCGATCGCCAGGTGCAGCCGCGAATCCTTGCGCCGGTAGTCGCCGAGATCCGCCGCGGCGGCCTCGGCGAGCGTGCTGGTCAGGTGCTGCCGGTCCGCCGGGCTGAGGGACCGCGACGCCGCCATCTCGGCCGCACCGGTCTCCAGAACGTGCCGCAGGCCGAGAGCGTCCTCCAGGGTGGCGCTGTCGACGTTCCGGCCGTCGGCGGCGGGCGGGTCGGGCAGGACGTCGTTGACGAACGTGCCGCCGTACCGTCCGCGCCGCGACTCGACGTACCCCGCGTCGGCCAGCGCGCGGATCGCCTCGCGCAGCGTCACCCGGCTGACCCCGAGCCGCTCGGCCAGCTCGCGTTCGGAAGGCAGCCGTTCGCCCGCGCCCACGACACCCAGCCGGATCGCCTGGAGCAGCCTCTCGACGGTCTCCTCGAAGGCGTTGCCCGCGCGCACCGGGCGGAACAGCGCGTCACCCGCGTTCGCGACCGTGCTCGACTCCACCCTTCGAGTTTAGGCCGCCCGCGTTTCGTCCTCTGGATGCACACGCACGCACCCGCATCCAGAGGACTAAATGCGGGGCGTCAGCACTCGATGACGTTGACGGCGAGGCCGCCGCGCGCGGTCTCCTTGTACTTCACGCTCATGTCGGCGCCCGTCTCGCGCATCGTCTTGATCGCCTTGTCCAGCGTCACGACGTGCGAACCGTCGCCGCGCATCGCCATCCGCGCGGCGTGGATGGCCTTCGACGCGCCGACGGCGTTGCGTTCGATGCACGGGATCTGCACCAGCCCGCCGACCGGGTCGCAGGTCAGCCCCAGGTGGTGCTCGACACCGATCTCGGCGGCGTTCTCCACCTGCGCGGGCGAGCCGCCGAGGACCTCGGTGAGCCCGGCGGCGGCCATCGCGCTGGCCGAGCCGACCTCGCCCTGACAGCCGACCTCGGCGCCCGAGATCGACCCCGTCTGCTTCAGGATCGAGCCGATCGCGCCCGCGGTGAGCATGAACGTCACGATGCCGTCGTCCGACGCGCCCCGGATGAACCGCTGGTAGTAGTGCAGCACCGCCGGGATGATCCCCGCCGCGCCGTTGGTCGGCGCGGTGACGACGCGGCCGCCCGCGGCGTTCTCCTCGTTGACCGCCAGCGCGTACAGGCTCACCCAGTCCATGGCGTACAACGGATCGCCGACGCCGTCCTCGGCGAGCAGCTTCTCGTGCAACGCCTTGGCGCGACGCGGCACCTTCAGGCCGCCCGGCAGGACGCCTTCGTGCTCGCAGCCGTTGCGCACGCATTCCGCCATGACCTGCCAGATCTCCAGCAGCCCTTCGCGGATCTCCTCGCGTGTGCGCCACGCGAGTTCGTTGCGCAGCATGACTTCGCTGATCGAGAGCCCGGTGTCCTCGCAGTGCTTCAGCAGATCCGCGCCGGTGCGGAACGGGAACTCCAGCTTCGTCGAGTCCTCGACGACCACAGTGTCCGTCTCGTAGGACTCGTCGCGCACGAAGCCGCCGCCGACGGAGTAGTAGGTGCGCTCTCGCAGCACCTTCCCGTCGGCGTCGAACGCACGGAAGATCATCCCGTTCGGGTGCGCCGGCAACGACTTCCGCCGGTGCATCGTCAGGTCGGTGTCCTCGGTGAACACGATCTCGTGTTCACCCCGCACCTTCAACAGACACGACTCCCGGATCTCGGCGATCTTGCCGGGCACGGTGTCGGTGTCGATCTCCTCCGGACGCTCCCCGGACAGCCCGAGCAGCACGGCCTTGTCGCTGCCGTGCCCGAACCCGGTCGCGCCCAGCGAACCGAAAAGCTCGCTCTGGACACGCGCCGTGGCGGCGAGGTCACCGTCGGCGGCCAGACCGTCCACAAAGGTCAGTGCGGCGCGCATCGGGCCCACCGTGTGGGAGCTGGAGGGGCCGATGCCGATCGAAAACAGGTCGAAGACGCTGATCGCCATTGATCTGCCCTCCTTCCTATCTGGCCAGCAAGGAGCTGGCTTCTTGGGCCGCGGGGCCTTCGGCGGCGAGATGGGCCAGGTTCTCCGACAGCGCTTCGCCGCGGTGGGCCTTCGTCTGCGCGAACAGGCGCCCTGCCCTATACGACGAGCGTACGAGCGGCCCGGCCATCACACCAGCGAAGCCCATCGCTTCGGCTGCCTTCGAATGCTCGACGAACTCCTCCGGCTTGACCCAGCGGTCCACCGGGTGATGCCGGGGCGAGGGCCGCAGGTACTGGGTGATCGTGAGGATCTCGCAGCCCGCGTCGACCAGATCCTTCATCGCCGGAGCCACCTCCTCCGGCGTCTCACCCATGCCCAGGATCAAGTTCGACTTCGTCACCAGACCGGCCTCACGAGCCTTCGTGATGACCTCCAGCGACCGCGCGTACCGGAAACCCGGCCGGATCCGCTTGAAGATCCGCGGCACCGTCTCCACGTTGTGCGCCAAGACCTCCGGCCGCGAACCGAAGACTTCGGCCAGCTGATCCGGATCCGCGTTGAAGTCCGGGATCAGCAGCTCGACACCGGTACCCGGGTTCAGCGCGTGGATCTGCCGCACGGTCTCCGCGTACAACCACGCGCCACCGTCTTCCAGATCGTCCCGCGCGACACCGGTCACCGTCGAGTAGCGCAAACCCATGGCCTGCACCGACTCCGCCACCTTGCGCGGCTCGGTCGTGTCCAGCGCCTCGGGCTTGCCCGTGTCGATCTGACAGAAGTCACAACGACGCGTGCACTGGTCCCCACCGATCAGGAACGTGGCCTCACGGTCTTCCCAGCACTCGTAGATGTTGGGACAACCGGCCTCCTCACACACGGTGTGGAGGCCTTCCCGCTTGACCAGGCCCTTGAGCTCGGTGAACTCCGGCCCCATCCGCGCGCGGGTCTTGATCCACGGCGGCTTCTTCTCGATCGGGGTCTGCGCGTTGCGGACCTCCAGCCGGAGAAGTTTGCGCCCCTCGGGGAGCGCGCTCATCGGTTAAGGTCCGCGTACAGCGGGTGCTTCTTGGCCAGCAGTTCGACCCGGGCGGACAGCGACTGGCGCAGGGCCTCGTCGAAGTCCGGGCGCAGCGCCTCGGCGATGATGTCGGCGACCTCGGCGAAATCCTCGGCGCCGAAGCCGCGGGTCGCCAGCGCCGGGGTGCCGATCCGCAGGCCGGAGGTGACCATCGGCGGCCGCGGGTCGAACGGGACGGCGTTGCGGTTGACGGTGATGCCGACCGAGTGCAGCCGGTCCTCGGCCTGCTGACCGTCCAAAGTGGAGTTGACCAGGTCGACGAGCACCAGGTGCACGTCGGTGCCGCCGGTCAGCACGCGGACGCCCGCCTCGGCGCAGTCCGTGCGCGAAAGGCGGTCGGCCAGGATCTTCGCGCCTTCGAGCACACGCTGCTGACGCTCGCGGAACTCCTCGCTCGCGGCGATCTTGAGCGCGACGGCCTTGGCGGCGATGACGTGCTCCAGCGGTCCGCCCTGCTGGCCGGGGAACACCGCCGAGTTGATCTTCTTGGCGAGTTCCTGGCGGGACAGGATGATGCCGCCGCGCGGGCCGCCGAGGGTCTTGTGCGTGGTCGTGGTGACGATGTCCGCGTACGGCACCGGGCTCGGGTGGAGCCCGGCGGCGACGAGACCGGCGAAGTGCGCCATGTCGACCATGACCTTCGCGCCGACCTCGTCGGCGATGCGGCGGAACTCGGCGAAGTCGAGCTGACGCGGGTACGCCGACCAGCCGGCGATGATCAGCTTCGGCTTGTGCTCCTTGGCGAGGCGCTCGATCTCCTCGACGTCGACGATCCCGGTCTCTTTGTCGACGTGGTAGGCGACGACGTTGTAGAGCTTGCCGGAGAAGTTGATCTTCATCCCGTGGGTCAGGTGACCGCCGTGGGCGAGGTCGAGACCGAGGATGGTGTCGCCGGGGTTGAGCACCGCGACCATGGCGGCGGCGTTGGCCTGCGCGCCCGAATGCGGCTGGACGTTGGCGTGCTCGGCGCCGAACAGGGCCTTCGCGCGGTCGATCGCCAGCTGCTCGATGACGTCGACGTGCTCGCAACCGCCGTAGTAGCGGCGGCCGGGGTAGCCCTCGGCGTACTTGTTGGTCAGCACCGAACCCTGCGCCTCGAGCACGCCCACCGGGGCGAAGTTCTCCGAGGCGATCATCTCCAGGGTCGACTGCTGCCGGTCGAGTTCGGCCGCGACGGCGGTGGCGACCTCGGGGTCCACGTCGGACAGGGCGGCGTTGAACATAGGTCAGTTCTCCTGGGTCAGAACGGCGTACGCCTGGGCGTCGAGCAGGGCGGGCACGTCGCCGGACAGACGCACCTTCAGGAGCCATCCTTCGGCGTACGGGTCCGAGTTGATGAGCTCGGGGGTGTCCGTTGTGGCCTCGTTCACCTCGACGACCTCACCGTCCACGGGTGCGTACAGCTCGCTGACCGACTTGGTCGACTCGACCTCGCCGAACACCTCGCCCGCGGTGACGGTGTCGCCGACCGAGGGGAGCTGGACGAACACGATGTCACCGAGCGACTCGGCGGCGAAGGCGGTGATGCCCACGGTGGCGACGCCGTCGGCGACGTTCAGCCACTCGTGTTCCTTCGTGTACTTCAGGTCTTGGGGGATGCTCATGGTCGTTCAAGGGCCTTTCAGGCGCGGGAGTAGAAGGGCAGGGCGACGACCTCGACGGGCTCGATACGGCCCCGGATGTCGACGGAAAGCTGGGTGCCGGGCTCGGAGTGCTCCCGGTCCACGTAGGCCATGGCGATCGGGTAGCCCAGGGTCGGCGAGAGGGCACCGCTGGTGACCTCGCCGATCTCGGTCTCGCCGGACAGGACGGTGTAGCCGTGGCGCGGGGCGCGGCGGCCGGAGCCCTTGAGCCCGACGCGGACCCGGGGAACATCCTTCTTGGACAGCTCCTCCAGCGCGGCCTTGCCGACGAAGTCGTTCGGTTTCTCGAACTTGACCACGCGGCCGAGACCGGCTTCGAACGGGCTCAGCTGGAGGCTGAGTTCGTTGCCGTACAACGGCATCCCGGCTTCGAGACGCAGCGTGTCGCGGCAGGCGAGACCGGCCGGGAGCAGGCCGTGCGGCTCGCCGGCCTCGGTGAGGATGCGCCAGACGGCGGGAGCCTCACCGGCCGGGACGTACAGCTCGAAACCGTCCTCGCCGGTGTAGCCGGTGCGGGCGAGCAGGACGTCGTGACCCTTCACGACGGCCGGGACGCTCGCGTAGTACTTGAGCGCGCCCAGGTCGGCGTCGGTGACGGCGCCGAGGATCTCGACGGCCTTCGGGCCCTGGACGGCGATCAGCGCGACGTCCTCGGACTTGTTGTCGACGACCGCGTCGAAGCCCGAGACCCGCTCGGCCAGCGCCTCCGCGACCACGGCGGCGTTACCAGCGTTGGCCACGACCAGGAACTTCTCGTCGGCGAGGCGGTAGACGACCAGGTCGTCCAGCACACCGCCGTTCTCGTCGCAGATCATCGTGTAGCGCGCCCGGCCCGGTTTGACCCCGGACAGGTTGCCGACCAGCGCGAAGTCGAGGGTGTCGGCGGCCTGCGGGCCGGTCACCTCGATCTCGGCCATGTGGGACAGGTCGAACAGGCCCGCGGTCTCGCGGACCGCCTTGTGCTCCGCCAGCTCGCTGCTGTAGCGGATCGGCATCGACCAGCCCGCGAAGTCGGTGAACAGCGCACCCAGTCCTTTGTGGACTCCGTGCAGGGACGTCTCTTTCGACATCAAGTGCCTCAGTTCTCGTAGGCGTTGAGCGGCGGGCAGGAGCAGACGAGGTTACGGTCCCCGCGGGCGCCGTCGATGCGACGCACCGGAGGCCAGTACTTGGCCTTGCGGTTCACCCCGGCGGGGTACACCGCCAGTTCGCGGTCGTAGGGCAGGTCCCAGTCGCCGACCAGGGTCTCCGCGGTGTGCGGGGCGTTGCGCAGCGGGCTGTTGTCCGCGGCCCAGCGGCCCTGCGCGACGGCGTCGATCTCGGCGCGGATGGCGATCATCGCCTCGATGAAGCGGTCGATCTCGCCGAGGTCCTCGGATTCGGTCGGCTCGACCATCAGCGTGCCCGCGACCGGGAACGACATGGTCGGGGCGTGGAAACCGTAGTCGATCAGGCGCTTCGCGACGTCGTCGACGCTGACGCCGGTCTCCTTGGTGAGCCCGCGCAGGTCGAGGATGCACTCGTGCGCGACCAGGCCGTCCCGGCCGGTGTAGAGCACCGGGTAGTGCTGGTTGAGGCGCTTGGCGACGTAGTTCGCGGCGAGCACCGCGACCTGCGTCGCGGCGGTGAGCCCGCCGGCGCCCATCATGCGGACGTAGGCCCAGGAGATCGGCAGGATCGACGCCGAGCCGTACGGGGCGGCGCTGATCGGGCCGACACCGGTTTCGGGGCCTGCCTTCTCCAGGAGCGGGTGGTTCGGCAGGTACGGCGCGAGGTGCGCGCGGACCGCGACCGGGCCGACGCCGGGGCCGCCGCCACCGTGCGGGATGCAGAAGGTCTTGTGCAGGTTCAGGTGCGAGACGTCGCCCCCGAACTCACCCGGCTTGGCGAGCCCCAGCAGCGCGTTGAGGTTCGCGCCGTCGACGTAGACCTGGCCGCCCGCGTCGTGGACGATCTTGGCCAGCTCGTCGATGCCGTTCTCGTACACACCGTGCGTGGACGGGTAGGTCACCATGATCGCGGACAGCGTGTCGCGGTTGGCGTCGACCTTGGCGCGCAGGTCTTCGAGGTCGACGTTGCCCTCGGCGGTGCACTTGACCACGACGACGCGCATCCCGGCCATCACCGCGGAGGCGGCGTTCGTGCCGTGCGCGGACGACGGGATCAGGCAGACCTCACGCTCGGCCTGGCCGTTGGCGTGGTGGTACGCGCGGATCGCGAGCAGACCGGCGAGCTCGCCCTGGCTGCCCGCGTTCGGCTGCAGCGACACCTTGTCGTAGCCGGTGACCTCGGCCAGCCAGCCGGACAGCTGCTCGACCAGGGTGTGGTAGCCCTCGGCCTGCTCGGCGGGGGCGAACGGGTGGATACCCGCGAACTCGCGCCAGCTGATCGGCTCCATCTCGGTGGTGGCGTTGAGCTTCATCGTGCAGGAGCCGAGCGGGATCATGCCGCGGTCGAGCGCGTAGTCCAGGTCGGAGAGGCTGCGCAGGTAGCGCAGCATCGCGGTCTCGGAGCGGTGCGAGTGGAAGACCTCGTGGGTGAGGTAGTCGCTCTCGCGGCCGAGGCCGGTGGGCAGCGCCGGGGCGCCTTCGGCCTGGTTTTCGACGCCGAAAGCGTTGAGGACCTTGGCGATGATCGCGGGCGTGGTGACCTCGTCGACGGCGATGCGGACGTGGTCGGCGTCGACGGGGCCGAGGTTGATCCCGTTCTCGCGCGCGACCGCGACGACCGCTTCGGCCTGGCCGGGCATCCGGGCGAGGACGGTGTCGAAGAAGCCCTCGTGCACGACCTCGACGCCGCCCGCGCGCAGCGCCCCGGCCAGCCCGGTGGCGAGCTCGTGGACGCGGGTCGCGATCCGCTTGAGGCCGTCCGGACCGTGGTAGACCGCGTACATCGCGGCGAGCACGGCGGGCAGGACCTGCGCGGTGCAGATGTTGGAGGTCGCCTTCTCGCGGCGGATGTGCTGCTCGCGGGTCTGCAGGGCGAGGCGGTACGCGGGGTTGCCGTCGGCATCGACCGAGACGCCGACCAAGCGGCCCGGCAGCGAGCGCTCGAGCCCGGCGCGGACGGCCATGTACCCGGCGTGCGGGCCGCCGTAGCCGAGCGGGACGCCGAAGCGCTGGGTCGACCCGGCGGCGATGTCGGCGCCGAACTCACCCGGCGCGGTGATCAGCGTGAGGGCGAGCAGGTCGGCGGCGACGGTGTACAGCGCGCCGGCGGCCTTCGCGGTCTCGGAGATGGCGGAGTAGAAGCCCGCGCCGCGCAGCACGCCGGAAGCGCCCGGGTACTGGACGACGACGCCGAAGAACTCCTCCGGGAGCCCCGTGAGCAGGTCACGGACCTCGACCTCGACGCCCATGGCCTCGGCGCGGGTGCGCACGACGGCGATGGTCTGCGGCAGGCACTCGGCGTCGAGGACGACCTTGTTCGACTTCGCCTTCGACGCGCGGCGCATCAGCATGACGGCCTCGGCGACGGCGGTGGACTCGTCGAGCAGGGAGGCGTTCGCGGTGGCGAGACCGGCCAGCTCGGAGACCATGGTCTGGAAGTTGAGGAGGGCTTCGAGACGGCCCTGCGAGATCTCCGGCTGGTACGGCGTGTACGCCGTGTACCAGGCCGGGTTCTCCAGCACGTTGCGGCGGATGACCGCCGGGGTGACCGTGTCGTGGAAGCCGAGGCCGATCATCTGCGTCATCGGCTTGTTGAGCGCGGCGAGCGCGCGGAGCTCGGCGATGGCGTCCTCTTCGGACGCGGCGGGCGGGAGTTCGAGGTCACGCGTCACACGGATCGCGGACGGCACCGCGGCCTGCACCAGGGCATCGAGACTGCCGTAGCCGACCTCGGCGAGCATCTTGGCCTGCTCGGACTCCGAGGGGCCGATGTGCCGGTCGTCGAAGGACGTACTGGTCAAGGGAGCTCCTTGGGTCAGGCGCCGGATAGACCGGTGCGCCGGGAACTCCCCCTCTGTCATGGCACCTGAGAGTTTCACCGCCCGTGGACAGGACGGCTTTCACCTTGGGTGAGGCGCACTTGCGCGCCTGCTTTCCAGAGTGGCCTCGCGGAAGCGGTAGTGGGTACCTGAGAGATTCCGGGGAGTTTGCTCCTTCGGTGCCCCACCACGTTCATGGGGGCTCTCCCGCTCCAGCTCGACGGCCCGATCTGCAGTTGTGCGCACACCGTACCTGGCGTGTTCAGCGCCCGTCTACTTCTGGCCGGGCACGTCACTTGTCCCGTTCGCCCGGACACGCGTGGTCGCCGCCGTGACTCGCGTGATCAGGGGCGGAACTCGCGTGACGGGAGCCGTAGCTCGTGAGTTACGCCTCCAAGCACGCGAGTCACGGGCCTGATCACGCGAGTTACGCGTTCTCCATCATCATCTCGGCGGTGATGGTGCCGCAGAGTTCGGCACAGCGCGTCATCATCTCGGCGGCTTCGGCGAGTTCGGGGTCTCCGGTCTTGGCGCACTCCTGGGCGCACATGCGCATCATCTGGGAGGCCAGGCCGCACATCTTCGCGCACATGCGCATCATTTCGAGGTCGGCGATCATGGCCGAACAGCGCATCATCATGTCGGCGCACATGCGGGACATGTCCGCGCAGGTCACCATCATCATCCCGAGCTTGGCGCCGCCGACCTCCATGCAGCGCGTCATCATCTCCTCGCACCTGACGTGACACTCGTTGCACAGGTCGACGCAGTCGCGCATGGCGGTGCTCATCTGCCGGGTCATTCTCGGGCCTCCCGCGCTTCTCGGATCGCGGAACCGTCCGGCTCCGCGTCTCAGACCTACAGCGCAGGTCAGCGGCCCGCCATCCCGGCCACCGGGACGAGTGACGCCCCACCCGGGCCGCCCCCGCCGCATTCAGAGGACTAAATGCGGAGGGGGTGCGACCCAGGAGCTCCGCATTCAGAGGACTAAATGCGGAGAGGGCGGCGAGGTCAGAGCGGGGTGACGTAGGCGCCCGAGATGCCGCCGTCCACCAGGAACTGCGAAGCGGTGATGAACGAGGCGTCGTCGCTCGCCAGGAAGGCGACCGCGCCCGCGATCTCCTCCGGCTCCGCGAACCGCCCGACCGGCACGTGCACCAGCCGCCGCGCGGCCCGCTCGGGGTCCTTCGCGAACAGCTCCTTCAGCAGCGGCGTGTTCACCGGACCCGGGCACAGCGCGTTGACCCGGATGTTCTCCCGCGCGAACTGCACGCCCAGCTCCCGGCTCATCGCCAGCACCCCGCCCTTGGACGCGGTGTAGGAGATCTGCGACGTCGCCGCGCCCATCACCGCGACGAACGACGCCGTGTTGATGATCGAGCCCTTGCCTTGCCGTTGCATATGCGGCAGCACCGCCTTGCAGCACAGGTACACCGACGTCAGGTTGACCTTCTGCACCTTCTCCCACGCGTCGATGCCGGTGGTGAGGATCGAGTCGTCCTCGGGCGGGGAGATACCGGCGTTGTTGAACGCGACGTCGACCGAGCCGAAGGTGTCCACAGTGGTCTGGAACAGGGCCTCGACCTGGTCGGCGTCGGTGACGTCGGCCTGGACGAACAGGCCGCCGACCTCGTCGGCCGCGGCTTTGCCCGCTTCGGCGGAGATGTCGCCGATGACGACCTTCGCGCCTTCGCTCGCCAGCCGCCGCGCGGTGGCGAGACCGATGCCGCTGCTCCCGCCGGTGATGACCGCGACGCGGCCCTCGAAACGCTGAACCATTCCTATTCCTCCGTGCTGATAAAGACGTTTTTGGTCTCGGTGAAGGCGTCGACGGCGTCCGGGCCGAGCTCCCGGCCCAGTCCCGACTGCTTGAACCCGCCGAACGGTGTCCAGTACCGGACGGACGAGTGCGAGTTGACCGAGAGGTTCCCGGCTTCGACGCCACGTGCGACGCGGAAGGCGCGGCCGACGTCGCGGGTCCAGATCGAGCCGGACAGGCCGTACTCGGTCTGGTTGGCCATGGTGATCGCGTCCGCCTCGCCGTCGAACGGCACCACCGCGACGACCGGGCCGAAGATCTCGTCCGAGGCCAGCGGATGCCGCAGGTCCGGCGGGGTGACGACGGTCGGCGCGAACCAGTAGCCGGGGCCGGTGGGCGCGCTGCCCCGGAAGGCGACCGGCGCGGAATCGTCCACATAGGACGATACCTTCGCGTGGTGACCGGCCGAGATCAGCGGCCCCATCTCGGTGACCTCCAGCCGCGGATCCCCGACGACGACGCCGTTCACCGCGGGTTCCAGCAGCTCCATGAACTTCTCGTGGACGCTCGACTGGACCAGGATCAGCGACCGGGCGCAGCAGTCCTGCCCGGCGTTGTCGAACACGCCGTAGGGCGCGGTGGCCGCAGCCTTCTCCAGGTCGGCGTCGGCGAAGACGATGTTCGCGTTCTTGCCGCCGAGTTCCAGGGTCACCCGCTTCACCTGCGCGGCGCAGCCCGCCATGATCCGCTTGCCGACCTCGGTGGAGCCGGTGAAGACCACCTTCCGCACCGCCGGGTGGTCCACGAACCGCTGGCCCACCACGGAACCCTTGCCGGGAAGCACCTGGAAGACGTCTTCGGGGATCCCGGCCTCGCGGGCGAGCTCGCCGAGGCGGATCGCGGTGAGCGGGGTGAGTTCGGCGGGTTTGAGCACGACGGTGTTCCCGGCGGCGAGCGCGGGCGCGAACCCCCAGCCCGCGATGGGCATCGGGAAGTTCCACGGCACGATCACCCCGACCACGCCGAGCGGCTCGTGGAACGTCATGTTCACGCCGCCGGGCACCGGGATCTGCTTGCCGGCCAGCCGTTCGGGTGACGCCGAGTAGTACGTCAGCACGTCGCGGACGTTGCCCGCCTCCCAGCGCGCGTTGCCGATCGTGTGGCCGGCGTTGACGACCTCCAGCTGGGCGAGGTTCTCGATGTCGGCGTCGACGGCGTCGGCGAACCGGCGCAGCAGCCGCGCCCGGTCGCCGGGGGCCACCGCGCGCCAGGCGGGGAACGCCGCGTGCGCGCGGGCGATCGCCGCGTCGGTCTCCTCGGCCGAGGTCAGTTCGACCGACCTCACCACCTCCTCGGTGGCGGGGTTGATCACCTCGAACGTGGTCATTCTCGCTCCTTCGCAGCTGCTACCAGCGCTTCGAAAAGCCTGATGTCGTCGGGATTCTGTTCGGGATGCCATTGGACGCCGAGCACGAAGCCGTCGCCGGGCAGTTCGGCCGCCTCGATGGTCCCGTCGGCGGCCCAGCCTGTCGCGACCAGTCCGTCGCCGAGCCTGTCGATCGCCTGGTGGTGGTAACACGGCACCTTGGTCTCGGTGCCGAGGATCGAGGCGACCCGGCTGCCCTCGGCGAGGGTCACCGTAGTGGCGCCGAAGGTCGCGGGCGCGGGCTGGTGATCCGTGGTGTCCAGGGTCTCCGGCAGGTGCTGGGCGAGCGTCCCGCCCAGCGCGACGCTGAGCACCTGCAGCCCGCGGCACACGCCGAGCACCGGTTTGCCACCGTCCAAAGCGGACCGCAGCAGCCCGAACTCGAACTCGTCCCGATTCGGCCTCGTGTACGTCGTCGCGTGCTGCTCCTGGCCGTAGCGCGCCGGGTCGATATCGGCGCCGCCGACCAGTACGAGACCGTCCACGGCGGACACCAGCCGATCGTGCGCGCCGCTCACCGGCGGCAACAGGACCGGCACACCGCCCGCCGCGACGACCCCGTCGACGTACACACGGTGGAGCAGTGCCGCTTCGGTCTCCCACACCAGGAACTTCGCGGGCTCCAGGTAGGACGTCAGCCCGATGAGGGGCGCGCTTTCCAGGGACTCAGAGCCGTTCGAAGCCACGGATCCTCTCCCAGTCGGTGACGGCGGCGTCGTACGCGGTGAGTTCGACCTTGGCCGCGTTCAGGTAGTGGTCGACGACCTCGTCCCCGAACGCGGTCCTGGCGAGTTCGCTCCGGTCCAGCAGCGCCGCGGACTCCCGCAGGGTCGTCGGCACGGTCGGCTTGTCGGATCCGTAGGCGTTGCCGTGGAACTCCGGCTCCGGCTTCAGTTCGTTCTCGATGCCGTGCAACCCGGCCGCGATCAGCGCGGACACCGCGAGATACGGGTTCACGTCGCCGCCGGGAACCCGGTTCTCCGTGCGGAGCGAGTCCCCGTGGCCGACGACGCGCAACGCGCACGTGCGGTTGTCGGTGCCCCAGGCGACGGCCGTCGGCGCGAAGCTGCCCGGGACGAAACGCTTGTAGGAGTTGATGTTCGGCGCGAAGAAGTAGGTCAGCTCGCGCAGTCCGGCTAGCTGACCGGCGAGGAAGTGTTCCATCAGCGGAGAGAACCCGCCGGGACCGTCACCGGCAAGAACGGGTTCGCCCGCCGCCGAGCGCAGGCTGATGTGGATGTGGCAGGAGTTGCCCTCGCGTTCGTTGTACTTCGCCATGAACGTGAGGCTCTTGCCCTCCTGCGCGGCGATCTCCTTGGACCCGGTCTTGTAGACGCTGTGGTTGTCGCAGGTGGTCAGCGCGTCGGCGTAGCGGAACGCGATCTCGTGCTGACCGGGGTTGCACTCGCCTTTGGCCGACTCGACGTACAGCCCCGCGCCACCCATGTCGTTGCGGATCCGGCGCAGCAGTGGCTCGATCCGCGAGGTACCGAGCATCGAGTAGTCGACGTTGTACTGGTTGGCCGGGCGCAGGTCCTGGTACCGCTTGTCCCAGGCCGACTCGAAGGTGTCGTCGAAGACGATGAACTCCAGCTCGGTGCCGACGTAGGCGGCGAGACCGTGCGCGGCCAGCCTGTCGAGCTGTCCGCGCAGGATCTGGCGGGGCGACGGGGCGACCGGGCCGCCCTGCACCCGTTCGAGGTCGGCGAGGACGAGCGCGGTGCCCTCCTGCCACGGGAGCAGGCGCAGTGTGCCGAAGTCCGGGCGCATGACGAAGTCGCCGTAGCCGGTCTCCCAGGACGACATCGCGTAGCCGTCCACGGTGTTCATGTCGACGTCGACGGCGAGCAGGTAGTTGCACGCTTCAGTGGCGTGCTCGACGACCTCGTTGAGGAAGTATTCGGCGGCGCAGCGTTTGCCCTGCAGCCTGCCCTGCATGTCGGTGATCGCCACCAGCACCGTGTCGACGGTGCCGTCCTCGACCAGTTCCCGGAGCCGATCCAGCGTGAGCATCCCGCGCCTGTTCGCCATCAGCCTCACCTAAAGGTTCGAAGCGGTACCTTTGCGGGTTCTTCCTACCGGGTCGACCCGACCCGGTCAACTCGGCCAATGGTCTGATTCGTTACCCATTTTGCACCGTAGCCGGTCCCTGGGCGGATTGTCTGTGATGCCCGGCTGAGAAGATGCTGTGAATCCCGCCGCACCGGGAGGAGATCCGCGCATCCGGGACGTTGTACGGATCAAGAGAGGTGAGAAGGAATGACACAGGCATTCACGCAGCAGACCACGTTTTCCGAGCCCCAGGGGCGGGCTCAGCTCCCGACGCTGCCCAGCGGGTGGCCGATCGGCTCCTACGAGTCGTACTCCGAAGCGCAGCGTGCCGTCGACCACCTCGCGGGAACGGACTTCCCGATCACCGACGTCACCATCGTCGGTGTCGAACCGATCCTCGTCGAGCGGATCGCCGGGCGCATGGGCTGGAGCAAGGTGCTCACCAGCTCGGCGCTGTCGGGCGCGATGTTCGGTGTGTTCCTCGGCCTCGTGCTGAGCCTGCTGAACCCGGGCGCCGGACTGGTGCCGATCATCGTCGGCCTCGTCGGCGGTATCGGGTTCAACCTGCTGTTCGGCGCGCTGGGATACGCGTCGTCGAAGAACAAGCGAGGGTTCATCTCGCAGAGCCAGCTGGTCGCCCGGCGCTACGACGTCCTGGCCCAGCCGCGCAACGCCGAGAAGGGCCGCGCCCTGCTGGCCGACCTGGCCGCCAGGAGCGCGTTCACCCACTGACGCGGTCCCGCTGAGACCGATGTGTCATGAAAGGGGCGTTCAGGACGTTTTCCGTCCTGAACGCCCCTTTCATGACATCCGCTACGTCCTCCGCCGCCGTTCCCGCATCCGGAATTCGGCCCGCGCCAGCCCGCGCCGTCCCGCGATGCCGAGTTTCGTGTAGATCCGCCGCAGGTGGTTCTCGACCGCCTTCGGGGTGACGAACAGTTCCCGGGCGATCTCGCGGTTCGCGCGGCCGGACGCCGCCAGGTCCGCGACCCGCCGTTCGCTCGCGGTCAGCGAGGACGGATCGGCGAGGACCGTGCGCCGCGGCCGGTCCCCCAAGGCTTCGAGTGCTTTGACCGCGCGGGTGCGCAGCACGGCCGAGCCGCATTCGGCGGCCAGTTCGATCCCGCGGTTGAGCAGGGCCCGCGCGTCGGTGCCCCGCCGGGCCGCCCGCAGCGCCTCGCCGAGGTCGATCAGCGAACGGGCGAGATGCAGCCGGGCCGGGGAGCGTTCCAGTATCCCGACCGACTCGGCCAGCAGATTCAGCCGCCGGTCGCCGTCGGCGTGCGCGAGCAGCCGCAGCGCGGCGCCGATCTCCGTCGTGGTCCCCCATTTCCGCGCGATGATCACCTGCTCCTCGGCCAGTTCCAGGGCGTGGTCGGACTCGCCGAGCAGCAGCGCGGCGCGCACGGCAGGCACCCGCCATGGGATCGTCGGCGGGTCGACGCCCACCGCGCGCATCTCGTCGCGCTGCAGGAACGCCTGCGTCCTGGCGAGCACGGGATTCCCGACGGCGAGCGCGATCAGCGCGCGGGGTTCGTGCAGCCACATCGTCGGCATCATCCGCGGCCCGTCGGCGTGGTCGCCGTCGAACCGCGCCAGCACCTCGGCGGCGGCTTCGAGGTCGCCCCGTTCCATCGCGGCGTAGGCGAGGAAATGCGTCGCCGTCGCCCGCAGCGCGATCACCTGAGGCGACGGCTCCTCGGCGCCGATGGCGGCGAGCGCGCCCTCGGCTTCGGCCTCCATGAGGGTCAGGTTGCCGAGCCGCCAGTCGAGGAACAGCGCCGCGTTGGCGACCATCGCGAACTCGACCGGCGAACCGTGCTCCCGCACCCGCTGCCGCGCGCGTTCGATCTCCCATCCTGCCTCGTCGATCCCGTCGGCGGAGATCAGCGCGAGCATCGCGACCACCCAGCCGACCATGGTGTCGATGCTCCCGGTGGCGTCCTCGAAGTAGGCGCCGTTGGCCAGCGCGCGGCAGGCGGTCTCGGCGACCTCGTCCGCGGGCCGGACCTCGTAACGCCCCATCTGCGCGAGCAGGCCCAGCAGGGTCCGCTCGTCGGGGGTGCCGCCGCTCAAGCTCGCGTACGCGCTCAGGTGATCCGACGCCGTCCGCCGATGGTGCGGCAGGAACGAGCGGATCACCGCGAGCCGTGCTTCCAGATGCATCCGGCCGGGATCGCGCGGGCCGCCGGGCCGGGCGGCGATCGCCTCGCGGAGTTCGGCGACGGCGGCTTCGGGTCCGTCGACGACGGTCGTGGCCGACGCGGCGGCCGCGACGAGTTCGGCGTCGGGAACACCGTCCGCCGCCACCAGGAGATGCCGCCGCGCTTCCGCGGCCTCGCCCGTGCGGAGCAGCGCGTTGCCGAGCTCGGCTCGCAGCGCGGCGTCGTCCGGGCTCTCGTCGACGGCCCGGCGCAGATGCGCGGCGGCCGTCCCCGCGTCACCCGCCGAAAGCAGCGTCGCCGCGGCCTCGCGCAGGATCCCGGCCGAATCCGGCAGCGTGCCTCGCGGTGCCCGCACGAGGTGGACGGCGACCCGGTCGGCCGGGGCCCTCGCCGCGCACAACGCTTTCGCGGCGTCGGCGTGGAGTGCCGCACGGGCGATCGGGCCCAGCTCGGCGAGGACCGCTTCCCGGACGACGGGATGGACGAAGACGAGATGGTCGCCGCCGGCGGTGAACACAGTCGCCGAGATCAGTGCCTCGACAGCGGCCGAAAGCCCGGCGGCGTCCAGCTTCGCCAGCGCGCCTGCCTGCCACGGATCACCGCCGGGGCCGAGGATCGCGACCGCGCCGGCGAGCGCGACGGCATCGTCGGGCAGTCTGCCCAGCATCGTCCGGAAAACGGTGCTGGGGCCCAGTTTCCCGACCTCGCCCGCGGTCGCGACGGCGCCGAGAGGAAGCCCGAGCGCGTCGAGTTCGTCGACGAGAACCCTGACCAGAAAAGGATTTCCGCCGCTGGCCGCGTGCAGCGAGGTGACCACCGCCCAGTCCGGGACCACCCCGCGGGCGGCCACGAGTTCGGCGAGCGCTTCGGGCGAGAGAGCCTTGGGCAGCACGCGTTCCACCTGCCGGGAGAAGCTCGAAAGGACCAGCGGTCCGGCGTTCTCCGCGGGCGGCCGGGTCGCCACGACGAGCGCGATCGGCAGATCGGCGATCCGGCGCGAGAGATAGACGAGGAACCGCAGCGACGACGGGTCCGCCCAGTGCGCGTCGTCGACCGCGATCAGCAACGGCCGGACCGACGAGAGATCGACCGCGACCCACCACAACGCGTGCAGCGTCCTCGCCAGTTCGGCTTCGCTCGGATCGGCGGCCGCGGCGTCGAGCGCCCGGAGCGCGGCGCCGGACGGTCCCGCGAGGATCTTCCCGCGGTTTTCCCCGCTGTGGCGGGAAATCGAATGCTCGACAAGCTGGCGGACCACACCCCAGGCCATCGCCCCTTCGAGCGTGTCGCCGCACGCCCGCAACCTGTCGAAACCACGGCCTTTCGCCAGCGCGTGGGTTTCCTGGAGCAGCCGGGTCTTGCCGATCCCCGCCCGGCCTTCGATGACCACCACCCGGCCCTCGCCCGCCGTGGCGGAGTCGAGTGCCGCTTCGATTCTCCCGAGTTCGCGCTCGCGCTCGAGAGTCGGCTCGTCGCGGTGACGCATCCGGAAAGGATAGCGGCCGCGACGCGACCCGAACGTGCTCCACCAGGTCACATTCCGGTGTGACAAGGGGAAATGCCGCGAAAGCCACTCTCTCGATCCCCGATGTCTTCGAAAGTGACTTTCGCGGCTCCCCGAATCGGGTGAGGCGGCCCCCGACGTCCGCCCCACCCGGGCCACCTAGCGCGTCGGCTGGGTGGAGTTCGACGGCGGCGCCTGGGGCGTCGCGGAGGGCGGCACCGGGGCGGACGAGGAAGGCGGCACCGGGGCGCCCTTCGGGATCGCCGCGCTGAACGGGACCTCGGCCTTTTCCTCGCAGTAACCGCGAGAACCGTTGTAGCCGTTGCGGCTCCCCTGGCCGTCCTCCACGCCCCGATCGAGACGCGGGCGCGGGTAGCGGTTGTCGTCGCCGACCTTCCGCTTCTCACCCGTGCTCTTCTCGCAGGCGTAGCGGGTCGTGCTGAGCGGACGGCCGTTCTCGTCGTAGAGATAGATCTCCGTCAGCGGCTTGCCCTCGGCGTCGAACGCGTAGACGTTCTCCACGTCCTGGTTGCCGTACATCAGCTGCGGGTTGCCGTAGCTGTCGCTGTAACTCGGCGTGTAGCCGCTGTTGTAGGAACTACCGCCGTAGGACCGCTTCGCGATCAGATCGACGGCCGCGCCCGCCCCGCCGAGCATGCTGCCGATGACGAAGGCCGAGATCGGCACGGCCAGCCACAGCAGCCGCCGGTCGGTCTTCAGCTTCGGCCCCGCCCAGACCACCGCGACCGCCGCCAGCAACATCAACGGCAGCAACAGAACCGCCTCGGTGTCGCGAAGCACGAGCAGCAAGCCGAAGATGACCAGCACCGCCGCGCACAGCACCCACCACGCCGGCTTGAGCGTGCGGAAGTAGGTCAGTCCCTTGCCGTTCCGGTTGCTCTGGAACGACGTCACGATCTCACGGAGCTTGATCACCTCGGGCAGTTCCGCGATCGGGGCGACACCCCGGCGGACCACGTAGGCGACGCTGATCGCGAGCACCGGGGCGATGAAAAGCAGGCCCAGCAACGGTTCCACCCGGACCCACACCGCGGCCGCGAAGCCGAACAACGCGAAGCCGCCCATGGAGAACACCAGGCCCCAGAACGCGAACCGTGCTCCGCCGATCCCGGTCTTCACCTTCAGGATGCCGGTCTTGTCGCCCGCCTCGGCCGGACGCGGCGGATAACCACCGGACGCGCGCAGTTCGGCGGCGTAGCCCTCTGGACTGCCCAGCCGCTCGATCAGGGCGTCGACCTTGGGGTTGTCCCCCAGTTCCGCCTCCATCTCGGCGAGATGGGGCCGGACGTCTTCGAGGATCTCCTCGACTTCGCTCTCGGGCAGGTCGGCGAGCGCGCTCCTGACCCTCGCCAGATACACCCGCACGGCGGTCGGATTCTGCGTGCTCATGCTGCCTCTCCCAACAGGCTGTTCATTGTGGTGGCGAAAGTCCGCCAGGTCTGCCCCGACTCTTCGAGGCGCTGACGACCCGGCTCGTTGAGGCTGTAGTACTTGCGGTGCGGGCCCTCTTCACTCGGCACCACGTAGGACGTCAGCAGGCCTGCCTTGTACAGCCGCCGGAGCGTCCCGTACACCGAAGCGTCGCCCACTTCCTGCAACCCCGCGACCCGGAGTCTTCGGAGCACGTCGTAGCCGTAGCCGTCCTCTCCGCGAAGCACCGCGAGAACGGCGAGGTCCAGCACGCCTTTAAGTAGCTGACTGATCTCCACAGTCGCGTCCCTCCCAGTCTTACGCAACAGAAGGTACCACGCATTGCACAGTAGTGCGCAAGGCGGAAGCCACTTGCGCCGACCGGGTAGTTCATGGGTTACTTAGTCCAGTAATGAACCACAGCACCAATGAAGTGCTCGAAGACTGGGGACGGAGGTGTCGTGCTCGACGAAGGAACGCCCCTGTTCGTGCAGATCGCCGAACAGATCGCCGACGACATCGCCGAGGGAAGCCTGGCCGAGGGGGAACGCGTGCCGTCAACCAACGAACTCGCCGCCTTCTACCGGATCAATCCGGCGACGGCGGCCAAGGGGATCAACGTGCTCGCCGATGACGGCCTGCTCGAAAAACGGCGCGGTATCGGCATGTTCGTCGCCGGTGGCGCGCGGCAGAAGCTGCTCACCGACCGGCGGCAGCGGTTCGCCGAGCAGTACCTGGACCCGATGCTCATCGAAGCGAGGCGCCTCGGCATCGACGACGAAACCCTGATCTCGCTCATCCGCGGGAACGGACACCGGAACGGAGGACCCGCCGCATGACGCCGACCATCTCGACCACCGGCCTGACCCGGCGCTACGGCGACCACCTCGCGCTCGGCGAAGTCTCGGTCGACATCGAAGAAGGCAAGATCACCGGCCTGCTGGGCCGCAACGGCGCGGGCAAGAGCACTTTCCTGCGCATCGTCACCGCCCAGGAGTTCGCCAGCACGGGCTCGGTCCGCGTGTTCGGGGAGAACCCGGTGGAGAACGAGCGGGTGCTGCGGCGCATGGTGCTCGTCCGCGAGGACCAGCAGTTCCCGGACTTCAAGGTCCGGCACGCCCTCGCGGCGGCGTCGTGGTTCTACCCGAACTGGGACGCCGAACTCGCCGACACGCTGCTGCGCGACTTCGATCTGCCGCTGAAGCGCCCGATCAAGAAGCTCTCGCGAGGGATGCGCTCGGCACTGTCGATCACGATCGGGCTGGCGGCCCGCGCGGAACTCACGCTGCTCGACGAGCCGTACGCGGGTCTCGACGCCGTCGCGCGGCAGCTGTTCTACGACCGGCTGCTCGACGACTATTCGAGCCACCCGCGCACGGTCCTGCTCTCCACACACCTGATCGACGAGGTGGCCGATCTGCTGGAGCACGTCGTGATGATCGACAAGGGCCGCGTCGTCCTCGACGCGCCCGCCGACGACCTGCGCGGCTCGGCCGCCACGGTCAGCGGGCCCGCCCTCGCGGTGGACGACTTCGTCGCCGGCCGCCGGGTGCTGCACCGCCGCAAGATCGGTTCACGGGCTTCGGTCACCGTCGCCGACTCGCTCGACGCGGCGGCGAAGGCACGGGCGAAGGCCCTGCACCTGAAGCTGGAACCGTTGTCGCTGCAGCAATTGATGGTGCACACCTCCAACGGGCAGGCGACGACCACAGAGGAGGCGTCCGCATGAACACCCTGGTCAACATCGCGCGCTATCACCTGGTGGACCGGCTCCAGTACCTGGTCCTCCCGGTCGGCGTCACACTCTTCGCCTTCGGGGTCAACGTCGTCATCTTCTCGGTGATCCCCGAGACGCCCGAGCAGAACTACTCCGGCGGCCTGTTCACGCTGTTCGTGTTCATGCTCGTCTGCGGCGCCCTGAGCATGACGAAGTCGCTTCCGTTCGGGCTGGCACTCGGGGTGTCGAGGCGGTCGTACTACCTCGGCACGGTCCTGCTGGTCACCGGGCTCTCCGCGCTGTACGCGGTGGGGATCACCGTGCTCCAGGCGATCGAGAAGGGGACCGGCGGCTGGGGGCTCGGGCTCAACTACTTCCGGGTTCCGTGGCTGCTCGACGGCCCGTGGTACCTGACCCTGCTCACGTCGTTCGTGTTCCTCGTGCTGATGTTCCTCTACGGCATGTGGTACGGCCTGATCTACCGGCGCGCTTCGGTGGTGGGCGTGGTCGCGTTCGGCGCCGCGCAGGTCCTAGTGCTGCTGGGCGTGGTGCTGGTGCTCAGCTGGACCGATTCGTGGTCGAAGCTCGGCACGTTCTTCAGCACGCTGACCGTCGGCGGCCTGACCGGGGTGCTCGCGCTGCTGGTCTGCGTCGCGGGTGCCGGCGGGTTCGCCACGATGCGCCGCGTCCGGGTCTGAAGTCCTTTCACACCAGGGGGTTCTGTGATGGCCGTGGTCTCAGTCGTGCTTTCCGTCCTGCTGGCCGCGATCTTCGCCGTACTGGGGGTGGCGAAGGTCCTGCGTCAGCCGTCGTTGATCTCCCGGACCGAGAGGCTCGGCTTCTCGGTCCGGGCGATCCAGGGAATCGGCGCACTCGAAATCGCCGGGGCGGCGGGCCTGGTGGCCGGCTTCTTCTGGCTCCCGCTGGGAATCGCCGCGGCGATCGGCCTGATGGCGTTGCTGATCGGGGCGGCGATCTCCCACCTGCGGGCGGGCGACGGGATCAAGGACGTCGCCCCGCCGGTCTGGCTCGCGGTGGTCTCGGCGGCGGCCGCCGTCACCGGGATCGTCTAGTCGTCCGGCGGAACTCGCGCGCTTGAACGCCGGACTCGCGTGCTTGGAGGCGGAACTCGCGTGTCACGCCTTTGATCACGCGAGTTCCGGCTTCACTCACGCGAGTTCGGCTTCCCGGGCCCGGTCCCGGATGCGACCGACCACTGTGGACCGTCGCCAGGCGCGCGTGACCTCCACCAGCCACGCCGCTTCGGTGGCGATGTCCGGCTCGTCGAGGTAGGTCGCCGGTACGTCGTCGGGGGCGTACCGGCGGCCCGCCCCGCAGGCGACGATCGCGGCGGCCAGGGCGGCGGCCTCGATCGTCGCGGGGACGCGGGCTTCGGGGACCTTCGCCTCGCGGGCCTCGGCTTCCGCGACCGGCGGGACCTCCGGATCGAAGTACGGGCGCAGCGCGAGATGGCCGTCCCGGATCTCGATGACCCTGCGGTACAAGGCGAATTCGACGCCGCCCGGCATACCGGGACCCGGGTCCAGCGCGATTCCCGGGACGGCTTCGCGCAGCGCGGTCCACAGCGGCTCGATCCGGCGGTACGTCCGGTACAGGCCGAGCAGGCGGAACGGGGTGGCCAGCGCGGGCCCCCACACGCTGAGCGTCGCGCCCGCCCCGGCGAGCCCGACGCTCAGCGCCGCCAAGATCGCCGAGAGCGTGTCCTCACCGGCGTCGACCGCGCCGGTGGTGGCAAGGACGTAGATGTCGTCGACGTCCCAGAAAGTCCAGGCCAGCGCTGAAACCCCGCCGCCGACGAGCAGCCACAGCCCGGTGCGAAGCGGTCCGGGATCGGCGTGACGCGCGAAGCGGGCGAAGACGATCGAGAAGGTCAGCAGGCTGATCAGGCCGTAGGCGAGGAAGAGGACGTTGTACGCGACGAACCAGCCGAGCCTGCCCGGTCCCGCGGCGGTGTGCTCGCCGACGCGGTAGCTGTCCGAGAGGAAGAAGAGCGCGATCTCGGCGACCACGACCACCCACGACAGCGTCGCGTGCCAGCCGATCCGTTTGCCCTCCCCCAGTTTCAGCGAATGCGCGAACGCGACCGCGAAGGCCATCGCGCCGATCTTGAGCACGTCCGCGGCGAGGTTCAGGAGACTCCCCACGGGTTCTTCGACGCCGACGGCGTTCTCCACGGCAGGCGTGAGCAGCATGATGCCGCCCGCGATGCACATCCCGAAGCCGCTGAGGAGCCACATCCGCCGCGACGGCTGGGTGTGGCGGGCTTGGATCAGCTTGTACCCGAAGCCCGCGAACGCCACCACGCAACAGAAGTACGCGATGGTCTCGGTCACGGCAGGCGCCGCTTCCGGCTGCCGAAGAGGTCGTCGACCCTGGCCATCTCGCCGGCGAGGTCGCTCTTGCTCTCGTCGGGCCGCACCGCGCCGCGCACCGCCGTCCGGGAGACGCGCTGGGCCAGCAGGCTGGCGAGCAGTTCGGCCTCCTGCTCCTCGACGGCGCTGTACCCCGTGCGGCCGAGGACGCGGCGGACGAGTTCGGGCGACAGGTTCGGCATGAGGGTCTTGCTGGCGGCGGCGTCGAGCGCGATCCCGTCGGCTCCCGCGTCCGCGCCGACGTGGCCGCACAGCAGGTGGCCGACTTCGTGCAGGAGGATGTGCCGCCGGTGCAGGGCGGTGGTGTTGGCCGGATAGAGGATGTAGTCCGTGCGCTCGGTGCTCATCAAGAGCCCGCACGGGCCGCTGGAGGGAACGCTGACCTGCATCAACTCGATCGGGCGGCCGCGTTCGGCGGCCAGTCCGGCGATGAAGGCCTCGGCGTCGAACGGTTCGGGAAGGGCGACACCGTCGGCGAGACTCCGGCAGCGGCGCCACAACTCCTTACGACGGCGGTCCACTCACGCCTCCCTCTTCGAGCCGCCCCGTCCGGATTCCCTGCGGGCGATCGCGTCGATCATGTCGCTGATGGTGTCGAGTCCGTCGGGGGAAAGCGTTACGGCCCGCAGCGCGACGTCGCGGACGCCCGCGTCACGGAGCGCGCCGAGCAGCGCGAGCTCCTCGGCGATCTTGGCGCTCTGCTCGTCGTCGAAGAAGTACGCCGGTGAGACACCGAAGAACTGGGCGAGCGCCTCGAGATGGCGTTTCGTGGGATTGTCGCGGCGGCCCGTGCGCAGCTGCCACAGGTACGTCGTCGAGAAGCTCTCGCCGGTGGCCTCGCGGCAGGCCTTGGCGACCTCCTCGTGACTGTACGGCTCACGATCGGGTCTCAGCACGATCCGGAACAGCTTGTCGATCTTGTCGGCGAGCGTCGTCTTGCCGGGCTCGGTCGCGGCCACCATCCCACTCCCTACGTGTCGTGCCCGTTCATGCTAGTTGACTACCGGCCCCCATTCATACACGTCAGTTTTCACCTCACCCGCGGCTTCGGCTGGCAACGCGGGCAGGAGAACGACGAACGGTTCATGAACGGGTCCCGTCGGATGGCCGTTCCGCACCGGCCGCAGGGCAGTCCTTCCTGGCCGTAGGCGTCGAGCGACCGGTCGAAGTATCCGGACTGGCCGTTGATGTTGACGTAAAGCGCGTCGAACGACGTCCCGCCCGCGACGAGCGCGGCGGCCATCACCTCACTGGCGGCGGTGAGCACCGCGCGGCCGTGGGCCGCGGTCAGCTTGTCGGTCGGGCGGGCCCAGTGCAGCTTGGAGCGCCAGAGGGCTTCGTCGGCGTAGATGTTGCCGATCCCGGAGACGAGGGTCTGGTCGAGCAGGGCGCGTTTGATCTCGGTCCGCCTCGACCGCAGCGCGCGGACGGCCTGGTCGAGATCGAAGCGCGGGTCCATCGGGTCGCGGGCGATATGCGCGATGGTGCCCGGCAACGCCGTCCCGTCGACCTCGGTCAGCTCCGCGAGCGCGAGACCGCCGAAGGTCCGCTGATCGACGAAGCGCAGCTCCAGCCCGTTGTCGGCGAAGCGGAACCGCACGCGAAGGTGCTTCTCGTCGGGCGCGTCGTCGGGCTGGACGAGCATCTGGCCGCTCATGCCGAGGTGCGCGAGCATGGCCTGGCCGTCGGAGAGCTCCAGCCACAGGTACTTGCCTCGTCGGCGGGCGGCGGTGATCTTGGTGCCGGAGAGCCGTCCGGTGAAGTCCTCGGCGCCGAGTTCGTGGCGGCGGATCGCGCGGGCGTGCAGGACTTCGACGTCGGTGATCGTCCGGCCGGCGACATGCGCCTCGAGCCCGGCACGGACCACCTCGACCTCGGGGAGTTCGGGCATGCCGCCGATTCTCCCACTGGGCCTCGGACGCGGGCTGAAGGGGACTTTCCCCGCATGCCATGTGACGAAAGCGTCCTTCACCGCGTCGGATGCGGTGAAGGACGCTTTCAGCCCGCCGGGGTCAGGGGGCGAGCGGCCCGACGTCCGCCTTCGTCAACGCCTTCCGGTCGCCACCGGGCAGCAGCTCGTCGGCCCCGACGTCGAACTTCCCGGACCGCGCCTGCAGATCGATGTCGGTCCCCGCGAACGGATAGGAGCCGACACCGGCGTCGATCGCCGGGCTTCCCGCGGACAGCCGGAAATCCTGCGCCAGCCGGGGATCGACGGCCTGGTACCCGCTCGAAGGCATCCCGGCGGGCCCGCCCCAGGCGATGTTCCCCTCGTACTTCACGTCCGAACCGCCCGGCATGCTCACGAGCGTTCCCGTCCCCTGCAGGATGTTGTTCGCCAGCACGCAGTCCTTGGGCTTGAAATCACCACCGTCGCCATGGATGCCGTCGGTGGTGCCGACGACGGTGTTGTACGCGACCACGACGCGATCGGGCCGGTCGTGGAGCTTGCTGTCCGGTCCGCTGTCGGCCTCGTTGCCCGAGCCGAAGACGATCCCGCGGTTCGCCGTCGAACGCACGTAGTTGCCGACGATCTTGTGATCGTTGCCATGGAACCGGATCCCGGACTTCCCCAGCAGGATGTTCCCCTCCACCACGCTGCGATCCCCGTGGCGCAGCACGATGAACCCGCGGCTGTCGCGGATGGTGTTGTACCGGACGACGTTGTCCGAAGACTTCACGGAGATCGCTTCGGAGTCCCCGTCGGCCTTCTCGAACAGGTTGTACTCGACGACGCCGCCCGCCTTGTACTTCTGATGGTTGCTCAGCCCGAACCGGATCGACTCGCCGCCGTTGGACCCGGTGAATTGGTGGTTGGAGAAGTGGTTGTGGTGCACGCGCATCCGCTTCGCCATGTCGTCCGACGGCCCGAGCACCTGGAGGAAGACGCCCTGGCTGGTACGGTTCTGCAGCACGTTGTGGTCGAACTCGGTGTCGTCCCCGTTGAGCGTGACCCAGTTGCCGCCGCTGGTGAGCTGGACGTCGAGCCGCGTCAGCCGGTTGTGCGTACTGCCCGCGGGGACACTCAGCGAACCACCGTGCCGGAGCTTGAAGCCACGCAGGACGACGTTCGACGCGTTCGAGGAGAACGAGAAGCCCGCGGATCCCTTGATCTCGGCCTTGCCGACGTGTTCCGCGGTGATCGTGATCGGCGCGCTCGCGGAATAGCTTCCGTCGGCCAGCCGGATCTCGTCGCCGGGATTCGCCTTGTCGATCGCGGCCTGCAACGCGCTGAGCGACGTCACGCGGACAATTGAGGCGGCCGAAGCCGTGGCCGGACCGGCGACCAAGGCCAAAGCCGTTGCCGTGACAAGGCAGAAATGACGCATCCGCCGACCTCTCGACAAGGCGACCCGAAGGTCGCGTCAGTGGCGGCGGACTCCGTCGAGGTTACTGATTCACCGACTGAGGCGTCAACGAACCGTCCCGGTGAAGAGGACTCAGGTCGTCTTCGGCGGCTGCTCGATGTCGAGTTCGGCCGAAAGCTGGCGCCAGGCCGTCTCGGCGGCCTTCTGCTCCGCTTCCTTCTTGGTCGTCCCCGAGCCGTAGCCGAGTTCACGCCCGCCGACGAGGACGGTGGCGCTGAACTCCTTGCGGTGGTCGGGACCGGTGTCCTCGACCTTGTACTCGGGTACGCCGAGCCCTGCCGACGCCGTCAGCTCCTGCAGACTGGTCTTCCAGTCCAGACCGGCACCGCGCAGCGGCGCTTCGGCGAGCAGGTCGTCGAACAGGTGGTGCACGAGCTTGCGCGCGATGTCGATGCCGTGCTGCTGGTACGCGGCGCCGATGACGGCTTCGAGCCCGTCGGCGAGGATGCTCGCCTTGTCCCGGCCGCCGGTGAGCTCTTCGCCCTTGCCCAGCAGGAGGTGCTTGCCCAGCCCACCTTCGCCGAGGCCGCGCGCGACCCTCGCCAGCGCGTGCATGTTGACCACGCTGGCGCGGAGCTTCGCGAGCTGACCTTCGGCCAGGTCGGGATGGGTGTTGTACAGATGGTCGGTGACGACCAGACCCAGCACCGCGTCCCCGAGGAACTCCAAACGCTCGTTCGGCGGCAACCCACCGTTCTCATAGGCATAAGAACGGTGGGTCAGCGACAGCGTCAGCAGCCCGGGTTCGATGGTGATCCCGAGCGCTTCGAGCAGTGGTGCGGGGTCGGCGGGCGGTCCACCGGCCGATTTGCCCCCCATGTCGTCGGCTGCCGATCAGGCGGGCTCGACGACCTGGCGACCGTTGTGCTGGCCGCAGGCCGGGCACGCGATGTGCTGGAGCTTCGGCTGCTTGCAGGCGCGGTTGGAGCAGGGCACCAGCTGAACCGGAGCCGCCTTCCACTGGCTGCGGCGCGCGCGGGTGTTGGATCGCGACATCTTCCGCTTCGGGACGGCCACGAGTAGATCTCCTTCAGACGGTCTGCCCGCGGTCGCGAGCGAACTTGCTTCTCCGGATCGAGCTGGTGCTCGTCAGGCTTGCTTTCCGGGGCCGTCAGCCTGGTCATCGCCCGTTTCGTCGCCGAAACGATCGACCAGCGCGGCCCACCGAGGGTCTATCTTCTCATGCCCGTGTCCGGGCGGGAGATCGGCCCACTTGACACCGCATTCGATGCACAGACCCTGGCAGTCCTCGGTGCACAGCGGGGCCAGCGGGAGCGCCAGCACCACCGCGTCGCGGACCGTCGGTTCGAGGTCGATCCGGTCGTCCACCAGACGGGGGATCTCGTCCTCGTCGGTGGTCTCCTCGGTCGCGGAGCCCGGGTACGCGAACAGCTCGGTCAGGTCGACCTCGACGTCCTCGGTGATCGGGTCGAGGCACCGCGAGCAGTGCCCCGTCGCGACGGCGGACGCCGTACCGCTGACGTACACACCCTCGACGACGGACTCGAGCGTCAGGTCGAGTTCGAGGTTGGAGCCGGCGTCGATGGTGATGACGTCGGGCACCCCGAGCGCGGTCTCGACGGGCACGGTGCGGTGGACGGCCTTGCTCAGGCCGGCGTGACGGCCGAGTTCGCGGGTGTCGAGCACCCACGGGCTCCGGTCGTCCAGTTGCGCAGGCCTGGCCTGCGGCGACTTGTTCTCAGACATCGATGACCAGGGTACGCAGTCCCCGCCACTCACTTTCGGGCACGCCCCCGCACGACGTGAGTGACGTACGGACCGGCGCCCCTTCGGCGAGTTCTCGTCAGCGCGCGAGAAGAATCAAGCCTGGTAGTCGTACAGCGAGGTCCGGCTGTTCCCCGGCAGGTTGATCGGCGAGCGCAGGTGGTTGCGCCCGGAGTCGACCGTCCGCAGCGTGGTCGCCAGCAGTTCGGAGAACTCGGCGAGCTTGCCGTCGACGTAGGCGTCGCAGTCACCGCGCTGTTTGTCGGCCTCGACGTGCGCTTCGTCGACGATGCGCGCCGCCTCACCGTGCGCGGCCTGGACGACCTCGGTCTGTGCGACGAGCCGGGCCTGTTCGGCGCGGCCGTCCTCGATGGCGCGCTCGTAGGCGTCGCGACCGGCCTGGATCATCCGCTCCGACTCCGCCCGCGAGCGGTCGGTGAGGTTCTGGAACTCGGCCTGCCCGGCGGCGACCATGCGCTCGGCCTCACCGTGCGCGTCGCTCATCATCTGCTCGGCGCGGGCGCGGGCGTCGGCGAGGATGCGCTCCGCCTCGGCCTGCGCGTCGGCGACCGTGCGGTCGGCCTCGGTGTTCGCCGTGGTGACCGTCTCCGCCGCTTCGGTGCGGGCGGTCTGGATCAGCTGATCACGTTTGTCGAGGACGTCCTGCGCGTCGTCCACTTCACCCGGGAGGGCGTCGCGGATGTCGTCGAGCAGCTCGAGGGTGTCCCCGCGCGGTACGACGCAACTGGAGGTCATCGGCACGCCGCGGGCTTCCTCCACGATGGTGACGAGCTCGTCGAGCGCCTCGAAAACCCGGTACACGGCCACTCCCTACCTACAGCGATCCCCACATTCCCTGAGTTCAGTTTGCCCTCATCGCCGCCGTAAGGGGTGAAAGCGCGCGGTACCGGGCGTGTCCCGCCCGGTACCGCGCGCCATGATCACCGGAAGGAGAAGACCGGGTCGGTGACGAGCTGGATCAATTGCTCGTCGGTGAGCAACGGTTCGCCTTCCGGCGAATCCGACGGACCGAAGTCGATCACGTTGACCGAGCCGCCCCCCGACGGCCAGGCGATCGCGTTGCGGCCGACCACCTTCCCGGTGGAAATGCCTTGGCCGACCACGACCGGTTCTTCCAGCCGATCCACGTTCTTAGGCGTGGTCTCGGAGATGACCACCGGTATCCCGGCCGGGGTGACCAGCTCTTCACACCGTGTCGGCTTCCGGTCGGGCCCGATGGCATCGCCCCTGCGCCCCAGGTCGCAGTAGCCTTCGCGGCGATAGCCCTCCTTGGTGGTCACCGGGCCGCTGATGGTGAGGTTGAGCTGCCGTTTCACCCCGGCCGCGTCGGTGTACTTGACCTCCGAGGTCATCAGGTCCCAGTCGTTCACCTGCACGAAGTCATGGACGTTGATCTCCTTGGCGCCGACCAGAATGCCCGGGATCACTTCCTTCAGATGCCGGAGATCACGCGCTTTCTGCTCGTCCCTGGTCAACGGCGCGGCTGCGGGCGCCACTTCCGCGGGGCCGGGATCCTTCCCCGGCGCCACGAAGACCACCGCCGCCGCGATCACCGCCAGCGTCGCGGCTCCCGTGGCGAGGATCCCCCGCCGGTTCCGCACCTTCTTCGCCGCTGTCCCGGCGACCTCGTCCGGGTCGAAGCCGAGCGGGGGCTCGGCCAGTTTGATCCCGCGCAGCCTGTTTTCGAGTTCGTCCATCACACGCTCCTCCCGGAGACAGCCTCGTCGTGCTGCCTCTGCAGGGCCGCGCGGAGGACGTCGAGTCCTCGCGCGGCCTGGCTCCTGACCGTCCCTTCCGAACAGCGCAGCGCGACGGCGACCTCCGCGACCGGGAGATCGGCGCAATAGCGCAGCACGACGGCGGCGCGCTGTTTCGGTGGAACTTCGGCGAGGGCGCGAAGCAGCGAATCCGAGATGCCGGCGTCAGCCGGGGCCATGGGCTCTTCGGGGACGACGCCGTCGCGGTTCTCTCTGCTCCGCCATGGTCGTCGCCGCTCGTCGAGCCAGCAGCGCATCAGGATCTGCCTCGTGTAGTTGTCGACGGGCCCTTTCCGGCGGACCTTCGGCCAGACCCGGTAGAGCTTGATCAGCGCGGATTGGACCAGATCCTCCGCGAGATGCCAGTCGCCGCAGAGCAGATACGCCGTCCGCCGCAGCGGCAGCGCCTTGTCCCTGGCGAACTCCCTGAAGCTCGCGTCGTCCCCAGACCGCATCGTGCCTCCTCATCCGTGTTCCGGTGTATCTCACGGACGGGGAGGCACGAAATGTTGCACGGGCGATCAGGCGCCGAGATTCACCAGCTTGAAGGTCGCGTAGCGGTCCGGGGTGTAGACGATCTCGCCGCCCTTGCCGGAGATCACGCGATCGCTCGTTCCCACCGGGAACAGCTGGTAGTAGCCGGCCGCGCACGACGGCAGCACACCTTCGCGGTTCTCGTAGACCGTGCCGGTCGCGCCACCGCGAGCCTTGTCCACCACGGACTTCGCCGCGGAGGAAAGCGTGGAGTAGCCGATCTTCGCCAGCTTCGAGGTGTCACCGCAGGACGGCGCCGGGGTGCCCTTGACGTCGATCACGGAGAAGGTCTTGTAGTGGTCGCCGGTGTAGAAGTACTCCCCGCCGGTCCCGGTGACGATGCGGCGCGTGCCGCGGTTCGACGAGCCAGGGGTCGGGACGGTGTACTCGTGGTAGTAACCGGACGCGCACTTCGGGAGGATGTTCTCCCGGTTCGAGAAGACCGTCCCGTCGTTGTCCGGGTACGGGTACGGCCCACCCTTCTGGATGAGGTTGTACGTCGTCGTCGCCTCGGCGGGCAGCGACGAGAGCGACGTGTGCTTGAACCCGGTGAGATCCCCGCACGGGTTCTGCTGGATGGAGACGGGGGTGGCGGCCTGCGCCGCGCCGACCCCGCCGAAGAACGTGACAAGCAGAACGAGCAGCGCGGCGGCGGCCCGCGATCGTTTGTTGGTCATTTTCGGACCGTAACCCGATCGTGTGTTCGCCAGAAGGCGTCGAGATGAACTCTCCACCGCCGCCCACCGTTGACCGACCAACGGCTTCGGCCGTTCGGGTCAACCTCGGTCGGAGTACTTCTCCGAGAGGCGTTTGAACACTATCGGCGGCACGAGGTGCTCGATGTCGCCACCGAGCGCGGAGATCTCCTTGACCAGCGAACTCGACACGAAACCGTAGGCCGGGTTGTTCGCCATCAGCAGTGTTTCGAGCCCGGTCAGCTCGCGATTCATCTGGGCCATCTGGAGCTCGTAGTCGAAGTCGCTGACCGACCGCAGGCCCTTCGCGACCGCGATGATGTCGTTCTCGCGGCAGTAGTCGACCAGGAGTCCCTGCCAGGAGTCGACGCGCACGTTCGGCAGCTTCGCGGTGATCTCGCGCAGGATGTCCAGCCGCTCCTCGGTGGTGAACAGGCCCTTCTTGCTCTTGTTCACCCCCACCGCGACGACGACCTCGTCGAACAGCTTCGCCGCCCGCTCGATGATGTCGAGATGTCCATTGGTGGCCGGGTCGTAGGACCCGGGACAGACCGCACGCCGCATGGCGCGGACGCTACCAAGGCGGACAGCCTCCTGCGCGTTCATCCGTGCGGCGTCACACTTGATATTCGGCCCAGTAGAGCGCGGTGTCGCCGTAGCGCTTCGTCCGCATCGGCTCGAAGCCCGGCGGCCAATCCGGCTCGCCGTCCCGAGCGGCCCGTTCGATCACCAGCAGCGCCCCGTCCGCGACCCAGCGCCCCTCCGCGAGCGCGGCCATGACCTCCCCCAGGCGGGTGGAATCCACGGCGTAGGGAGGGTCGGCGAGGACGATGTCGAACGTCTCCGGCGCCGGAAACGCGACGACGGACTCGACGGCGCCTGCCCGGACAGTGCCGCCGAGACCGAGCGCGGCGACGTTCCCCTTCAGCACTTCGACCGCGCGCCGGTCCGACTCGACGAACAGCGCGCCCGACGCGCCGCGGGACAACGCCTCCAGCCCGAGCGCGCCTGAACCCGCGTAAAGGTCCAGGACCCGGCTCCCCTGCAGCTCGCCGGCGACCTCCAGCGCGTTGAACAGCGCTTCCCGCACGCGTTCCGACGTCGGCCGCGTGCCCTTCGGCGGGACCTTCAACCGCCTGCCGCCCGCGGTCCCCGCCACGATCCTGGTCATCGTTGCATCGTGCCTCAACGGCTCCGACCGTGACGTTGCCCGGGACTTGATGAAGCCGCCGCCCAGCTCGCGTAGAGTCGTCCTTCGCCCTCGGAGGCGATAGAAGCGTTTAGGAGCGTTGCGTGTCCGAACCTCGGGTCAGACGGGCCGAGATCGCCATCGAGCAAGCCCATGTGGACACCGTCTACACCCGGCTCGCCGAACTGCGAGCCCAGGCTGAGGCCATGCGTACCAAGGGCTATGAGATCGGCCATGGCGCCGGGCGGGAAGCGATCTTCGAGCAGGCGTCGATGCTGTTCGAACGGGACATGATGGTGTACCACGCCAATCAGACCCTCCAGACCCTCGACGCGGAGTACGAGGGCCTGGTGTTCGGCAGGCTCGACCATCTCGACAACGAGCACATCTACGTGGGCCGTCTCGGGATCCGCGACGCCGAGTTCGACAACCTCGTCACCGACTGGCGCGCGCCCGCGGCCGCGGCGTTCTACCAGGCGACGGCCGAGGAGCCGATGGACGTCGTCCGGCGCCGGGTCATCCGGTGCTCCGGGCAGAACGTGCTCGACGTCGACGACGACGTGCTGATCGCCGACGCGGTACCGGAGAACATGCAGATTGTCGGCGAAGGCGCGCTCATGGCCGCGCTCGGACGGTCGCGCGGCGAGAAGATGCGCGACATCGTCGCGACCATCCAGAAGGAACAGGACGAGGTCATCCGGGCGCCGTGGCGCGGTGTCACGGAGATCACCGGCGGTCCCGGCACCGGCAAGACCGCGGTCGCGCTGCACCGCGCGGCGTACCTGCTCTACCGCCACCGCCGCCAGCTCGGCGGCGCGGGCGTGCTGGTGATCGGCCCGTCCGGGGTGTTCACCAGCTACATCTCGCGGGTTCTGCCGTCGATGGGCGAGACGAACGTCGAACTGCGCGCGCTCGGCGAGGTCCTCGACGGCCTCGAAGCGACCCGGCAGGACCCGGCCCCGCTGGCGGCGATCAAGGGCTCGCTGCGGATGCGCAAGATCCTGCTGCGCGCGCTGCGGGACACGCCGGAGGACGCGCCCGAAGACATGAAGATCGTCTACCGCGGCGAGGTGCTGCGGCTGAACGCGCGCGAACTCGACAAGGTGCGCCGCAAGGTCCACACCGCGGGCGGGCCGCCGAACCGGTCGCGGATCCGCGCCGCGGAACTGCTGCTCGACGCGCTCGCCGCGAAGGCCGAGCAGCACGCGAAGGACGACGGCCGTCAGATCGACAAGGCCGAGCTGATCACCGAACTCGGCGAGCGGATCGAGTTCCACCGGTTCCTGGTGGTCTGGTGGCCGGTCCTGTACCCGGCGCAGATCCTGCGGTGGCTCGGCACCGAGAAGCGGCTCGCCTCGGCGGCGAAGGGCCTGCTCAACCGCAACGAGATCAGCATGCTGGCCGCCGACTTCGCCGACCGCTCGCGCGGCTGGACCATCGCGGACGTCGCGCTGCTCGACGAGCTGCGCGTCCTGATCGGCCCGCCGCCGAAGCGGCGCAAGGGCAGGCAGAGCATCGAGGTCAACCCCGAACGCGGCGGCGCCCCGACCCGGCCCGAGCACTACGACGAGTACTCGCACGTGGTCGTCGACGAGTCGCAGGACCTCTCGCCGATGCAGTGGCGGATGGTCGGGCGGCGCGGCAAGTACGCGAGCTGGACCGTGGTCGGCGACCCGGTGCAGAGTTCCTGGCCGGATCCGGCCGAGGCCGCGATGGCGCGGGACCAGGCCTTCGGGCTCAAGACGACGCGGCGCCGGTTCACCCTGCGCACCAACTACCGGAACTCGGCGGAGATCTTCGACCTGGCCGCGAAGGTCGTCGCCGGGCACGCCGAGGCCGACGAGCTCCCACGCGCGGTGCGGCAGACCGGCATCACGCCGGAGGTCCGGCCGGTCGAGGCCTCCGGGCTGGAAGCGGCGACGCAGGCCGCGGTGAAGGAAATGATGGGGGTCGTCGAGGGCACCGTCGGCGTGATCACCGCCATGGACCGGGTGCCCGAGGTCGAGGGCTGGCTCGCGGAGCTTTCGGACGAGCGGCTCAAGGTCGTCGGCAGTCTCGACTCCAAGGGCCTCGAGTACGACGCCGTCGTCCTGGTGGAGCCCAACGACCTCATCACGGAGTCGAGCACCGGGCGGCGGGTGTTGTACGTGGCGCTGACCCGCGCGACCCAGCAGCTGACCGTCCTGGCCTCCAACCCGGACTGGATCCCGGCCGCCTGACGCCCGGCCGCCTGTTCCCGACGCGTTTCGTCCTCTGGATGCGGTAGTTGCCCACGCAAGTACCGCATCCAGAGGACGAAATGCGTTCTGGGGTGGGCGCGAAAAAGCTGAAGGGCTCCTTCAGGGCACTGGTGAATGTCCTGAAGGAGCCCTTCAGACCCCCGGTGAGTGAACGATGTGGGGACGCATCGCACGTCCAGGGGTATTTCTAGCGCCTAATCGTTGTTCGGTGTCACGGCACTTTCACCGAACAACAACGCCGAACAACGAATCGGCGGTGGTCACGGGCACGGAGGCCGGTAATCGAGCCCCGGGAGGCGTTGTTCCCACTCCGCCTCCGTGATCCGCGGGTACACGGTCGCGCAGACGCGATCGGCGGCGCGTTCGGCGTTCGTCTCCCACAACCGCACGCTGCCGTCCGCGACGGAACCCGCGAGCGTGTGCCCGTCAGGGGCGAACGCCACCGCGTTGACCCTGTCGACATCCTCGGCCAAGGTCGCCGATTGGCGGATCGTCCCGGGATCGGCGACATCCCATAGTCGCACGGTCCGGTCGTAGCTGCCGGTCGCGAAGGTCTTCCCGCCGCCGCCGAACGCCACCGAGATGACGATGTCGGTGTGCCCGGTGAGCAACGCGGACTCCCTCGGGGCCGCCGGATCCGACACGTCCCAGATCCGCGCGGTGCGGTCGGCGCCACCGGTGGCGGCGAGTCTGCCGTCCGGGCTGAAGGCGACGGAGAACACGGTGTCGGTGTGTCCCTTCAGCACCGAAAGCTGCTTCGGCGCCTTCACCATCGAGACGTCCCACAGCCGCGCCGTGTGGTCCCAGCCCCCGGTCAGCAGGGTGCGGCCGTCCGGGCCGAACGCGATCGAATGGACGTCGTCCTCGTGTCCGGTCAGAGTGGCGAGTTCGACGGGTTTCCGGATGTCCGCCACGTCCCACAGCTTCACCGTGTGGCCGGTGCCCGCGGTCGCGAGGGTCCGGCCGTCCGGGCTGAACGCCACCGCGTCGATGTCCTCCGGGGGCCTGCTGAAGACGCCGGCGTCGACCGGCGCGCGCGGATCGGTGACGTCGATCAGCCGCATCGTGTGGTCCCAGGCGCCGACGGCGAGCGTCCGGCCGTCCGGGCTGAACGCGAGACCGCAGACGCCGTTGGCGAAGCCCGGGATCCGGCCCAGCTCACGCGGGTTCCGCGGATCGGCGACGTCGTTCAGGCGCACCACGCCGTCCTGGCTCCCGGTGGCCAGCAGCTTCCCGTCGGCGCTGAACACCGCCCGGCAGGCCGACCTCGCCGGGCCGCTGACCGCGGGTCCCGGCACCTCCCACAACCGCACCGTCTGGTCGTCGCTCGCGGTCACCAGCGTGCGGCCGTCAGGGGAGAACACCGACCAGACCACCGCCGCGGTGTGCCCGGACAGCGGTGTCTTCTCGCGCGGCTTCTTCGGGTCGGCGAGGTCCCACAGCCGCGCGTTGCGGTCGAAGCCGGTCGTGGCCAGCGTCTTCCCGTCGGGGCTGAACGCCACGGACCGCACGATGGTCTTGTGCGCCGCCAAGGTCGCCACCGGCGCCGGCGCCATCGGGTCGGCGAGGTCCCACAGGCGCGCGCTCTGGTCGATGCTCGCGGTGGCCAGCGTCCGGCCGTCCGGGCTGAACGCGGCGGCATGGACCCCGGCGGTGTGCCCGCCGATCACGCCGAGCGGCCTGGCCTTGCCCGGTTCGGCGACGTCCCACAGCCGCGCGGTCTTGTCCGCACCCGCCGAGGCGAGCGTCCGGCCGTCGGGGGCGTAGGCGAGACCGTTGACGTTGCCGGTATGCCCGGTGAGCGTGGCCACGAGCACCGGCTTCGCGAGATCGCGGACGTCGAACAGGCGGATCGTGCCGTCGCCGTCCGCGGTGGCGAGCACCGGCGCCTTCGGGCTGAACGCGACCGCGTTGACCCGGCTCGGATGCTCCCCCACCGGCACACCCGGCCCGGGTTTCGCGGGATCGGCGACGTTCCACAGCCTCGCTGTCTTGTCCCAGCCCGCCGTCGCCACCGCGCCGCCGTCGGCGCTGAACGCCACCGAGTTGACGTTTTCGGTGTGCCCGGACAGCGTGGCCAGTTCGCGCGGGCGATAGGGATCCTTGACGTCCCACAGCTTCGCCGTCTGGTCCCAGCTGCCGGTCACCAGCACCTGGCCGTCGCCGCGCAGGGCGGCCGAGTTGACCCGGTTGGCGTGCCCGGGGACCCGGGTCGAATACGGCGAGGCGACCATCCCGAGCACGCTGCTGCGGGTCTCCGTCCCCGGGTCCACGCGGTACGCCGCCAGCGCGAGCTGCGCGGCCAGTCCCGGGTTCGTCGACCGCATTTCGAGGGCTTGCCCGGCGACCTTCTGCGCGAGCGCGCTGTTGCGCTGGCTGGTCGCGGTCTGCTCGGCCCGGACCGCGTACACCATCGCGGCCGTCGCCAGCACCAGCAGCGCCGCGAGGAGCGCGACGAGCTGGCGCAGCCGCCGGGTGCGGCGGCGGGCGATGGCCTGTTCGCGGTTCTCGATGGCCACGCTCGCGTCGAGGAAGCGGCGTTCACGCTGGGAAAGCGCGCTCTCGTGCTCGCCGGCCCAGTCCGTGGCGATGGACAGCCGCGCGCCGCGATAGACCCAGCCGTCGTCGCAGCCGACCGATTCCCACGCGTCGGTCGCCTCGGTGAGCTGGCGGTGCACGCGCAGGCCCTCGCGGTCCTCCGCGAGCCACTCGCGCAGCCGCGGCCAGCCGCGGATCAGCGCCTCGTGCGCGATCTCGATGCCGTTGTCGTCGAGGGTGACCAGCCGCGAGGAGGCCAGCCTGTCGAGCACGACGGCGACGTCCGGGTCGTCGGCGTCCACCTCGTCGCGGGTGATGCGGCGTTTGGTGTCCTCGGTGCCCTCGCCGAGCGCGGTCATCCGCAGGAAGATCTGGTTCGCCAGCCGCTGCTGGTGTTCGCTCAGCGCGGTGAAGGTGTGCTCGGAGGTCTGCGCGACCGACCGTTCGATCCCGCCGGTGGACTCGTAGCCGGTGAGGGTGAGGGTGTTGCCGTGGCGGCGGCGCCAGGTCTCCAGCAGCGCGTGCGAGAGCAGCGGCAGAACGCCGGGCTGCCCGGTCGCGTCGGCGACCAGCCGCGAGACCAGCGCGTTCTCGACGCGGTACCCGGCGTCGATCGCCGGCCGCGAGATGGCCTGCCGCAGCTCTTCGGTGTTCATCGGGCCGACGAGGATCTGCGCGTCCTGCATGGCTTCGACCAGCCCGGGATGCCGCGCGCAGTGCGTGTAGAAGTCGGTGCGGATGCCGAGGACGACCCTGGTCCGGCTGTCCGGCTCCGTCGTCGCGGTGACCAGCGCGGCCAGGAAGGCGGCCCGCTCGTCGGCGTCCTGGCAGAGCGTGAAGACCTCTTCGAACTGGTCGACGACCAGGACGACGTCGCCCTCGCGGTCGGCGACCAGCTGGCGGGCGGCGAGACCGAGGTTGCGCGGATGGTCGGTGAACTCCGTGAGCAGGCCGCCGGGCGCGAGCCCGAGCGCGGCGCCGAACTGGACGGCGCATTCCTGCAGCGGCCGTGCGCCGGGGGTCATCAGCACCGTGACGGAGTTCTCGCCGACGGCGGGCAAGAGGCCCGCCCGCAGTAACGACGACTTACCGGAACCGGACGCTCCCAGAACCGCCAGAAATCTTTGCCCCGAAAGCCGGGTGACCAGTTTCTCGACAAGTCGTTCGCGACCGAAGAATCGCCCGGCGTCACCCGGGCCGAATGCGGTCAGGCCGATATAAGGGGCCGATTCCCCATTCAGTGGGGCAACCGGTGAATCGCTGACTCCCGTACGCGTCCGCTCGGTCACGTCATGCCATCGGGCCTCCCACTCGGCCTCGGGCCCGTCACAGGCCCGGACGTAGGCCAATGTGACCGCCAAGCTGGGCATCTTCTTCCCGCCGGCGGCTTCGGACAGGGTGCCCGCCGAGTAATGGGCACGCCTGCCCAGCTCGCGGTACGTCGGATTTCCGGCCTTCTCCCGCAATCGCCGGAGATCGGCGGCGAACCCGAGCAACGGGTCATCCCCGGGGTCCAAAGGTCGCTCCGGACGCGGCACCCTCAATCCTTTCTTTTCAGTGGTTTTCCCACCGGTCACATTCGGGGCAACCGTACCGTGAAAACGGCGGAAGCCCGCCGGGCACCGGGTACATCGAGCCGGTTAATTTCGATCGTTCGACAGGTGCCCGATGTCACGGGAAGGGATCAGGGGCCCGGAGCGTTGTACCGATGCGTGACCTCCTTGCCTGACATCCCGCTGTCCGTGCTCGACCTCTCGCCCGTCGTGGCCGGAAAGGGCGTGGGCGACTCGCTGCGGAACACCCTCGACCTCGCCCGCCGGACCGAAGCGCTCGGCTACCACCGGTACTGGCTCGCCGAGCACCACAACATGCCCGGCATCGCGAGTTCCGCGACCGCCGTGATGATCGGCCAGGTCGCCGCCGCCACCGAACGCATCCGAGTCGGCTCCGGCGGGGTCATGCTGCCGAACCACGCGCCGCTGGTGGTCGCGGAACAGTTCGGCACCCTGGAGGCGTTCCACCCCGGCCGGATCGACCTCGGCATCGGCCGCGCCCCCGGTACCGACCAGCGGACCGCACTGGCGCTGCGCGGCCCCGGCGGGCTCACCGCGGAGAACTTCCCGCAGCAGTTCGCGGAACTGCTGGCCTACTTCGAGCACTCCGACCAGCGCGCGGTCAACGCCGTGACCGCCGAGGGCAACAAGCCACCGGTGTGGCTGCTCGGTTCGAGCGGCTTCAGCGCGCGGATGGCGGGCGAACTGGGGCTGCCGTTCTCCTTCGCGCACCACTTCAGCGCCGAGAACACGCTTCCCGCCGTCGCGCTCTACCGCGACTCTTTCAAGCCGTCGGACGTCCTGGACGAGCCATACGTGATGCTCGGCGTCTCCGTGGTGGCCGCCGAGACCGACGAACGGGCCCAGTACCTGGCCGCGCCCAGCGGGCTGACGTTCCTCAGCCTGCGCAAGGGCCGCCCCATCCCGCTGCCGACGCCGGAAGAAGCCGCGGCCTACCCGTACACCGACATCGAGCGCGTGTTCATCGAGGACCGGGCTTCGAGCAGCGTCATCGGCTCGCCCGAGACAGTCCACAAGGGACTCGAGACGCTGCTGGCCGACACCGGCGCGAACGAACTGATGATCACGACCATGGTGCACGACCAGGCGGACCGGGTCCGCTCCTATGAACTGGTGTCCGAACTGGCGCGCTGACTCTCGCTCGCTTGACGTACATGATGGCCCCCTTCCTTGCGCCTATCGCAAGGAAGGGGGCCTTCATGTACTGGGCAAGGCGTGAAGGTCGAGTTACCTCGGCTGAGCCGCGTGAAGGGGGCCTTCACGCGCAGCCGCTGTGACTGCTGGTGCCTGTGGGACGAATGTGGCGATTGCCGATTCCGCGAAGGACTCCTTGAGGGACTCTGGGTCTCTCAAGGAGTCCTTCACGGAATCGGCCTGCGAAGACCACGGCCCGAATCGCCACTCACGACCTGACGCATGTCATGAAAGGGCCGTTCAGGACGAAAAACGTCCTGAACGGCCCTTTCATGACACTCGCCCCCTCGACCGCCGCAGCCTCCAGGGCGGTCGCCGTCCACTCGAGGACCGATCGAGACTCCAAGCGGGTGACCGCCCCGCCACTCACCCACCCTCGCGCGCCGAACGGCCCGCCGCGCGAACGAACACGAAAGAACGGACAAGATCCACGTCCGCCTTTGTCACAAAGGGACAAGAATTCACCGGTTACCAGGACGTGACGTCTTGATCGGACCGAAGTTCTTGTCACCAAGCAGGCTCGTCATTAGCGTACCGACCAGTAGCAAACAGCACGGTAACACCCCGTTGATCCTATTCAACGATTCCGTTCCGCCATTCGGAGCAAAGGAATTGCGCAACCTGGGGTGTATTCGCCGTGCCCGGAAAACTGGAGGGTCGGCGTGGGCGTCCGGACTGGCGCACCCTCATTCCCCGGCGCGGGTGCGATCCGGGAGACGGGCAGGCTCTACTCGCTCGGCCTCGACGTCGTCCGCCTGACCTTCCGGCGGCCGTTCCAGGCCCGTGAGCTGATCCAGCAGTTCTGGTTCATCGCGAGCGTGTCGATCCTGCCGACGGCGCTGGTCGCGATCCCGTTCGGCGCGGTGATCGCGCTGCACATCGGTTCGCTGACCGCGCAGATCGGCGCGCAGTCCTTCACCGGCGCGGCCAGTGTGCTGGCGATCATCCAGCAGGCGAGCCCGATCGTGACGGCGCTGCTGATCGCGGGCGCCGGCGGTTCGGCGATGTGCGCGGACCTCGGGTCCCGCACGATCCGCGAGGAGATCGACGCGATGGAGGTGCTCGGGGTCTCCCCGATCCAGCGCCTGATCGTGCCCCGCGTGCTCGCCGCGATGGGAGTCGCCGCATTCCTGAACGGAATGGTCAGCGTGGTCGGCGTCCTCGGCGGCTATTTCTTCAACGTCATCATGCAGAACGGGACACCGGGTGCTTATCTGGCCAGTTTCTCCGCTCTCGCGCAGCTGCCGGACCTCTGGATCAGCGAGATCAAAGCGGTCATCTTCGGTTTCGTCGCGGCGATCGTCGCCTCTTATCGCGGGCTCAATCCGAAAGGCGGCCCGAAAGGCGTCGGTGACGCGGTGAATCAATCCGTGGTGATCACGTTCCTGCTCCTGTTCCTGTTGAACCTCGTGCTGACGACGCTTTACCTGCAGCTCGTCCCGGCGAAGGGCAGCTGATGGTCACGACGACACCGCCCCCCACAAGCACCCGAACGACGCGAGTCCGCGAAGCCGTCGATCGCCGGTTCGGTTTCCTGGACACGCTCGGCGACCAGATCCTCTTCTTCCTCAAGGCGCTGGCCTGGGTACCGCGCGCGGTACGCCGCTATCTCCGCGAGATCACCCGCCTGCTGGCGGAGGTCAGCTTCGGCAGCGGCGCGCTCGCGGTCATCGGCGGCACGATCGGCGTGATGATCGGGATGACCGTGTTCACCGGCACGGTCGTCGGGCTCCAGGGCTATTCGGCGCTCAACCAGGTCGGCACGTCGGCGTTCGCCGGGTTCGTCTCCGCGTACTTCAACACCCGCGAGATCGCGCCGCTCGTCGCCGGGCTCGCGCTTTCGGCCACCGTCGGCTGCGGGTTCACCGCGCAACTGGGCGCGATGCGGATCTCCGAGGAGATCGACGCGCTCGAAGTGATGGGCATCCCCAGCGTCCCGTACCTGGTGACCACCCGGATCATCGCGGGCTTCCTCGCGGTCATCCCGCTGTACGCGATCGGATTGCTGACCTCGTATCTCGCGTCGCGCCAGATCACCGTCTGGTTCTACGGGCAGTCCGCGGGCACCTACGACCACTACTTCCTGCTGTTCCTGCCACCCGGCGACGTGCTCTGGTCGTTCCTCAAGGTGCTGGTCTTCAGTGTCGTGATCGTGCTCGCCCACTGTTACTACGGTTTCCGCGCGAGCGGCGGGCCGGCGGGGGTCGGGGTGGCCGTCGGCCGCGGCGTGCGGACCGCGATCGTGGCGGTCAGCGTGCTGGACTTCTTCCTCAGCCTCGCGATCTGGGGCGCGACCACGACGGTGCAGGTGGCCGGATGAGCCGGCGCGGGCTGCGCAAAGCCGGGGTCAGGACGGCGGGGGTGCTGTTCCTCGTGGTGATGTCCGCCCTCGTGCTGCTGTCGGTCAAGATCTACCGGAAGGACTTCGTCACGTCCGTCCCGGTGACCCTGCAGGCGGACCGGGTCGGCAACCAGTTGCGCGCGGGCGGGCAGGTCAAGGCGCGCGGCGTGGTGGTCGGCGAGATCCGCGACGTCCGCGCGACGCCGTCGGGCGCGGAGATCGACCTGGCCATGGAGCCCGGCAAGGTCTCCCAGCTGCCGCGGAACGTGTCCGCGCTGCTCGTGCCGAAGACCCTGTTCGGCGAGCGATACGTGCAACTGTCCATTCCGGACGGATCCACGGCGCCGCCGCTGGCTTCGGGCGACGTGATCGGCCAGGACCGGTCGGCCAACGCGATCGAACTGGAGCGGGTCTTCGACAACCTGCTGCCGCTGCTCAAAGCGGTGCAGCCGCAGAAGCTCGCCACGACGCTGACCACGGTCGCCACCGCGCTGGAGGGCCGCGGCGAGCGGATCGGCGACACCCTCGCCACCGCGGCGGACTACCTCCAGAAGTTCAACCCGAACCTCCCGGCGCTGAACGACAACATCCGCGACCTCGCGACGGTTTCGCAGCTGTACGGCGACATCGCCCCGGATCTGCTCGACGCCCTGAGCGCTTCGGCCGTCACCCTCGACACGGTCAAGGAGAAGCGCGCCGAACTGGCGACGGTGTACCAGCAGGTGACGTCGTCCTCTCAGCAGGTCACGACGTTCCTGGCCAACAACCGCGCCAACATCATCGCGCTCGCCGCCGACAGCCGGGCACCGCTCGAAGTCGCCGCGAAGTACTCGCCGAGTTTCGCCTGCACGATCGACGCGCTGGCCAAGCTGAAGCCCCAGATGGACAAGGTGCTGGGCAAGGGCACCGACGAACCCGGCCTGCACGCGGAGATCACCATCTCCCAGCCGCGTGGCAAATACGTCCCGGGCAAGGACGATCCGGTCTACAACGCCACCGGTGAACCCCGCTGCTACCCGTCGAACGGCCTGATGAGCCAGGGAATCGCCGCGACCGGCGAGAAGACCGCCGCGCTCCCCGGCGTTCAGGGCGACCTCGGCCTGGCGAACTCGCCGCAGGAACGGGAACTGATCTCGACACTGGTCGCCCCGTCGGCGGGCGTCCCGGCGAGCCAGGTGCCCGCCTGGGGCAGCGTGCTCGTCGGCCCGCTCTACCGGGGCACGGAGGTGACCCTGCGATGAGGAACTTCGTGAGCCCGCTGATCAAGGGGCTGATCTTCGTCGTCATCACGACACTGGCGACGGTCCTGCTCGCGGTGTCCATCACCAACACCGGCCTCGGCGACACCAAGACCTACAGCGCCAAGTTCCTCGACGCGACGTCACTGAACGTCGGCGACGACGTCCGGATCTCCGGGGTGCGGGTCGGCCAGATCGAGGAACTGGAGATCGCCGACCACAGCCTGGCGCGGGTCAGGTTCTCCCTCGACTCCCAGCGCAGGCTGCCCGCCGACGTCAACGCGGTGATCAAGTACCGCAACATGGTCGGCCAGCGCTACATCGCCCTCGAACGCGGCAAGGGCACCCGCGAACTCCTGGAGCCGGGCGCGGAGATCCCGCTGGAGCGCACGACTCCCGCGCTGGACCTGACAGAACTGTTCAACGGCTTCAAACCGCTGTTCCAGGCGTTGTCGCCCAAGGACGTCAACCAGCTCTCCGGCGAGATCGTCCAGGTACTGCAGGGTGAGGGCGGCACGGTGGAAAGCCTGCTGGCGCACACCGGTTCCCTGACCACCACGCTCGCCGGCCGCGACAAGGTGATCGGCGACGTGATCACGAATCTGGACACGGTGCTGAAGACCATCAACGGCAAGGGCGACGCACTGTCCACTTTGGTCTCCACGCTGAAGGAACTGGTGTCCGGCCTCGCCGGTGACCGGGCCGAGATCGGGCAGGCCGTCTCCGGGCTCGCCGACCTCACCACCGCCACGGCCGGTCTGCTCGAACAGGGCAGGAAGCCGCTCAAGGACAGCATCGAGGGGCTCGGCCTGCTCTCCGGCGCGCTGACGACCGACCAGGGCAAGGCCGAGGTCGACCGGTTCCTCACCGTGCTCCCCGGGAAACTGAACGACCTGGGCCGGATCAGCTCGTACGGATCGTGGATGAACTTCTACCTGTGCTCGGCCGTCCTCCGCAGCGACCCGCCCCGCGGGGTCCCGGCGACGGCGGAGAGGTGCGCGTCGTGAAACCTTTCAAGGAGCGGAACCCGATCGTCGTCGGCGTGGTCGGCAGCGCCGTCGCGGCCGCGCTGCTGACCGCGACGCTCAACTACGAGAACCTCCCGGTCATCGGCTCCGGGACCACCTACCAGGCCGAGTTCTCCGAAGCGGCAGGCTTGCAGGCCGACGACGAGGTGCGGATCGCCGGGATCAAGGTCGGCGAGGTGAGCGACGTCCAGCTCGCCGAAGACCACGTGGTGGTGAGCTTCCGGGTCAAGGACGCCTGGGTCGGTGACAAGACCGCCGCCGAGATCAAGATCAAGACGCTGCTGGGCCGCAAGTTCCTGGCGCTGCGCCCGACCGGCGAGACGGTGCAGAACCCGAAGCAGGTCATCCCCCGCACCCGGACCGTGACGCCCTACGACGTCACCGAGGCGTTCAACGGGCTGGCCGACACCGCGGGCGCGATCGACACCGATCAGCTCGCCGAGAGCTTCACCACGCTGTCCGACACGTTCAAGAACTCGCCCGAGCACATCCGGAAAGCCCTCGAAGGGCTGACGTCGCTGTCGAAGACCGTGTCCTCCAGGGACAACGAACTCGCCAGCCTGCTGTCGAACGCGCACGGCCTCACCACGACTCTGGCGAACTCGAACGAGGACTTCGCCAAGCTCCTCTCGGACGGCAACCTGCTGCTGACCGAACTGGACAACCGGCGGCAGGCGATCCACGACCTGCTGACCGGCTCGCAGGACCTCGCCACCCAGCTTTCGGGACTGGTGCAGGACAACACGGAGCAGCTCGGCGGGGCGCTCAGCCAGCTCGGAGAGGTGACCGACATCCTGCAGCGGCAGAACGACAATCTCGCCAAGAGCCTCGACCTCGCCGCGCCGTACTTCCGCGTGGTGAACAACTCCCTCGGCAACGGGCGCTGGGTCGACAGCTACCTGTGCGGGCTGATCCCGGAGAACCGGGATCCGTGTACCCCGGTGATCCCCCGTGGAGGTGGCCGGTGATCAGCAGGTTCGTCACCCTCGCGCTCGTGCTCGCCCTGGCCGTCGTCGGCGGCCTCTGGTGGATCTTCTCCGGCAGCGGGCTCGACCGCGTCACGGTGTACTTCTCGCGCGCCGTCGGTGTCTACAGTGGATCGGACGTCCGGGTGCTCGGCGTCCGGGTCGGCCAGGTCGAGTCGGTGGCCCCGGAAGGCGAACAGGTCAAGGTCGTGCTGACCGTCGACGGCGCGACCCCGATCGCCACCGACACGAACGTCCTGGTCGTGGCGCCGAGCGTGGTCGCCGACCGGTACGTCCAGTTCACCAAGCTCACCCGCACCGGGAACCGGCTTAACGACGGCGCGGTGGTCCCGGTGGAGCGCACCGGCACGCCGGTGGAACTCGACCAGCTCTATTCCAGCCTCGACACCCTCGCCAAGGCGCTCGGCCCCCAGGGCGCGAACGCCGACGGCGCGTTGTCGGAACTGCTGCGCACCGGCGCGAAGAACCTGCAGGGCAACGGAAAGCCGTTCAACGAGTCGGTGCGCAACTTCGCCGACCTCGCCAGGACGCTGTCCGGGAACTCGCAGAACCTGTTCGCCACCGTCGACGAGCTCCAGCGGTTCACCTCGATGCTGGCGACCAACGACCGGAACGTCAGCGAGATCAACAAGCAGCTCGCCTCCGTGACCGGGACGCTGGCGCGGAACAAGGACGAACTCGCCCGTGCGCTCAACGGCCTCGGCGGTGCGCTCGCGCAGATCCAGCAGTTCATCCGGGACAACCGTGCGCTGATCAAGTCCAATGTGGACAAGCTCGCGGTGACCACCGGGACGCTGGCAGGCAAACGCGCCGCGCTGGCCGAGACCCTGGACACCATCCCGCTGGCGGTGACGAACGTGCTCGAAGCCGTCGACCCGAAGACCGGGAAGCTGCAGGGCCGCGGGTTCCTCGGCGACTACGCCCCGCTCCCGCTGCCGGTCGCCGGCGACACCTACACCGGGGGGCGCTGATGACCACGAAACGCACGATGGCGGTGCTCGCCGCCTGCTGCGTCGCGCTCACCGCCTGTTCCTCCGATTTCAAGGGCGTCTACGACCTGCCGCTGCCCGGCGGCGCGGACATCGGCGACCATCCGTACCGGGTCACCGTGCAGTTCGCCGACGTGCTCGACCTGGTCCCCCAGGCCGCGGTGAAGGTCGGCGACGTCCCGGTCGGCCGGGTCGAGACGATCAAGCTCGGCGAAGACGGCTGGACGGCCGAAACCGTCCTGGCGGTCAACGGCGACGTCCACCTGCCCGCCAACGCCATCGCACGGCTGCGGCAGTCCAGCCTGCTCGGCGAGAAGTTCATCGAACTCGCCCCGAGCGCGGCGAAGGCCGAGGGCAGGCTGGGCGACGGTGGGGTGATCCCCGTCGCGAGCACCAACCGCAACCCGGAGTTCGAGGAGATCTTCGGCGCGCTGTCCCTGCTGCTCAACGGCGGCGGGATCGGCCAGCTGCAGACCATCAACCGCGAGCTGTCGAAGGTGATGGACGGCAACGAGGAGGAGATCCGCTCCTTCCTGTCCACTGTGGAGCAACTGGTGTCCAACCTGGACTCGCACCGCTCCGAGATCACCTCGGCGCTCGACGGCCTCAACCGGCTCTCGACGACGCTGGCCAACCGGAAATCCCAGGTCGAAGGCGCGCTCACCGACCTCACCCCCGGCTTGAAGAGCCTTTCCGAGCAGCGCACCCAGCTCGTCTCGATGCTGCAGTCGCTCGACCGGCTCTCCGGGGTCGGCGTCGACGTGATCAAGAAGACCCGCGCCGACCTCGTCGCGGATCTCACCGCGCTCGCGCCGATCCTCAAGCGGCTGGCCGACGCCGGCGAAAGCCTGCCCAAGTCGCTGGAGATCCTGCCGACGTTCCCGTTCACCGACGCCGTCCGCGACGGGATCAAGGGCGACTATCTGAACGTCTACGCCTCGATGATCCCCGGGCCGGGCGTCAGCTTGCCTCCGCCGGGCGAAGGGGTCCCGCCGGGACTCCCGACCCTTCCGCTGCCGTCCTCCGGAGGTAGCTGATGCTCACCGTCCGTGTCCGGATCCAGGTGATCGCGTTCGTCATCATCGCGCTCGCGACGACGGCGTTCGTCGGGGCCAACTACGCGGGGCTCGGCCGTCTCTTCGGGGCGAGCGGGTATACCGTGAAGCTCGCGCTGACCGACGGCGGGGGCCTGTTCACCAACGGCGAGGTGACCTACCGCGGCGTCGCCGTCGGCCGGGTCGGCGAACTCCGGCTCACCGCCGGGGGCATGGAAGCGGATCTGCTCATCGACGACGACGCGCCGCCGATCCCCGCGAACTCGCGGGCGGTGGTGGCGAACCGGTCCGCCGTCGGCGAGCAGTTCGTCGACCTGCAGCCGAGGACCGGTGACGGGCCGTTCCTCGCCGAAGGTTCGGTCATCCCGCGCGAGGCGACGAGTGTCCCGCTGCCGGTGCAGCATCTGCTGACCGACCTGGACTCGCTGACCGCGTCGGTGCCGACCGAGGACCTGCGCGTCGTGGTCGACGAACTCGACAACGCCCTGCGCGGCTCCGGCGCGAACCTCCAGGTGCTGCTGGACTCCACCACCGACTTCACCAAGCAGGCCGCGAACCACCTGCCGCAGACGGAGAAACTGCTCACCGACGGCTCGACCGTGCTCAGGACCCAGGTCGACTCGTCGCAGGCATGGCGGCAGTTCAGCGACAACGCCAGGCAGTTCGCCCAGCAGCTGTCCAGTTCGGACGGTGACCTGCGCAGGCTGATCGCGACCGCGCCCGAAGCGGCCACCCAGCTCTCCGGGCTGCTGCGGGACAACGAGCCCGGCCTGCCGATCCTGCTGGCGAACCTGCTCACCACGTCGCACGTGTTCTCCGCGCGCACCGACGGCCTGCGGCAACTGCTGATCAACACCCCCAAGGCGGTCTCCGCGGTCGACGCGGCCATCGACGACGAGTCCGGGAAGATCGGCCTGGTCCTGAACTTCTTCGACCCGATGCCGTGCACCAAGGGCTACGAGGGCACGAGGATCCGCAGCAGCGCGGACCTCTCGGCGCTGCCGTTCAACACCAGTGCCGCTTGCACGCTCGAAAGGGGCAACCCGAGTTCGGTCCGCGGCTCGCAGAACGCGCCGAAGGGCGGCGTCCCGCCCGCCGCGATCCCCGGCGGTTTCGGCGCCGACGGCCAGCCGACGTCCACCAGCCTCGAGGAGATGTTGTGGCTGCGCAACTGAAGATCGCGATCGCCGTGCTCGCCGCGGCCTGCGCGTTCGCCGGCTGGGCCGGGTACACCTGGTTCACCGCGACGAGCTCCGAGACCGTGGCCTACGGCAACTCGCGTGACGAAGCGCTGAAGACCGGACGTGAGCTGGTCGCCCGGCTGACCAGTCTCGACCACCACCGCGTCGAGCAGGGCATCGCCGACTGGCTCGCCGCGTCGACCGGTCCGCTGCGCGATCAGCTGGGCAAGACCGACGACGCGACGAAGCAGACACTCACCAAGGACGGGACGGTCTCGACGGGCAAGGTGCTCGACGCGGCGATCAGCGAACTCGACGACCACGCGGGAACGGCCAAGATGCTGGCTTCGGTGGAGATCACGATGGCGAAAGAAGGCGCGGCGCCGACGACGAAACGCAACCGGTTCGCCGCCGGGCTGACCAGGACCGGCGAAGGCTGGAAGCTCAGCGCGCTCGACCAGCTCCCGGTGGGTGCGCGATGACCGCCGCTGCCGAGACCGACGCCGACGATGTCACCGAGACCGAAGCCGAGACCGAGGCCACGGCCGAACCCGTCGCCGAAGAGACCTCCGAACAGCCGTCCCGCCGGCCGAAGCTGCCACTGATCCTGCTGGTCGCGGCCGCCGTGCTGGTGGCGGCGGGCGGGTGGTTCACGCTGGAGGCGAGGTCGATCTCGGCCACGCCGTCGGCGGCCAACACCGCGCTCACCGACGTCGGCGCGACGGCCGAGGTGAACTCCGCGGTCACGGTGGCGCTCAACAAGATCTTCTCCTATTCCTACGACCGGACCGACGCCACCGAAAAGGCGGCGGCTTCGGCGCTGAGAGGCAAGGCGCTGGAGTCGTACAACAGCCTGTTCGCCCAGGTCCGGGAAAAGGCCCCGGCACAGAAACTCGTCCTCACGACCCGCGTCTCGTCATCCGCCGTCCAGGAACTCGGCGACGGTAAAGCACGACTGCTCGTATTCCTCGATCAAGCGGCGACGCGGGCCGACAACAATTCTTCGACGACGGCGGCCGCCCAGCTTTCGATCACCGCCGAACGCGAAGGCGACAATTGGGTCATCACCGATCTCGTCCCACGATGAGCACCGGCATTTCCCCCATTTCGTCCGCTTTGTAAAACAGGAGAGAAAACGAGGAGAATCCCATGTTCGGTCGAACGCGCCCGAAAACCGCCCGCCGCCGTCTCGGCACGGTCGTCGCGCTCACTTCCGCGCTCGCCGTGGCGGGCAGCCTCGCCGCGTCCCCCGCGCTCGCGGACGACCCGGTCGAGATCCCGGTGTCCTACACCGTCACCGGGAAGACCACGGTGAAGAAGACCGGCGGCACCCTCGACCTGGGCCCCGGCCAGCTCAACGGCGCCCTCGTCATCGACGGGGACAACGTCGGGATCCGCGGCGATCTCGCGTTACCCCCGTCCACGGCGAACATCTCGCTGGTCTCGGGTGTCTTCAAGATCAAGGCCCGCGTGCGGATCGAGCCGACCGGCCCGGTCACCGGCACACTGGCCAACGGCGATCTGACCACCCGTTCGCAGGCGAACATGCTGATCGACAACATCGTCGTCGGCCTGTTCTACCCGGTCATCCCGCTCCCGACGGTGCCGAACGCCTGCAAGACGGTCAAACCGCTCGACCTGACCCTGGTGTCGAAGAACGTCGACCTGTTCGCGGAGACCATCCCGTCGTCGGGCGTGTTCACGATCCCCGAGTTCAAGGACTGCTTCATCAACGACCTCGCACTGGGCGCGTTGATCTCCGGTCCGGGCAACACGATCAACCTGAGCATGAAGTCGAACCTGTCCTGACGCTCAAGTCCGTGAAGGACTCCTTGAGGGACTTGAATCCATGCAGTGGCGCGCAGCGTCTCCGCTGAGGGTGGCGGCGGGGGCATGGATGGACCTCAAGGAGTCCTTCACGGAGTCCTTCACGGAAGGTCAGCAGAAGTAGGGCGCGTTCGGGTCGACCAGCGCCACTCCGGTGCTGTCACCAGCGGAAACGGCGTACACCGGCGCGCAGACGCCGGAGAACTTCCAGAAGTCGGTCGGCGGTTCCGAGCTGGTGTCCCGGCTTTCCTGCTTCACGTTGCTGCCCCAGGCGAAAACACTCCCGTCGGACTTCAGCGCGACGTTGTGGTTGAAGCCGGCGTCGATGGCGACGACGCCGGACTGCGCCTCCGGCGGGACCGTGCCCTGGCCCGCGCCGTTGTCACCCCACGCGATGACTCCGCCGTTCTTCAGCGCGATGCTGTGCCGGAACCCGGCGGAGATCGCCGACACCCCGGACGTGGCCGCCGCGGGCACGGTGATCTGCCCTTTCCCGTTGCTGCCCCAGGCGACGACACCGCCGTTCTTGAGCGCGAGCCCGTGGTCGCCGCCCGCCGAGATCGCGGTGACCCCCGACGAGACCGTCGCCGGGACGGCGGTCCGCGAACCCCAGCTCAGCACGCTGCCGTTCGACTTGAGCGCCAGGTTGAAGTACGCGCTGGTGGAAATCGCCGTGACCCCCGAGGTCGCGGCGGCCGGGACGACGTTCTGGCCGTAGAAGCCGTTGCCCCAGGCGATCACGCCCCCGTTCTTGAGCGCCAGTTCGTGCGCCCAGCCCGCGGCGATCTCCGTGACCCCCGACGTCGCCGCCGCGGGCACGGTCGTCTGGCCGTAGTTGTTGTTGCCCCAGGCGATCACGCCGCCGTCCTTGAGGGCGAGATGCGAGAGCGCGCCGGCGGAGACCGCGCTCGCGCCGAGCGCCGCCGGGGGCACGTTCCCTTGCCCCTGCCCGTAGTCGTTGCTCCCCCACGGCCGCGCCTCACCGGTCGGCGCGGCGTATGCGGTACCGGAAAGGGAAACCGTGGCGATCATTACGGCTATCGTGCAACTCGTCACGCGCCGTGTCGCGGATCGTCGATCGAATGACACCATGCGCGAAATGTTAACCCGGCTCCGCCGATCGGCCGCGTCTTTGTCATCGCCGCACAAACTTCATAATCGCATTCAGCGCGCACTGACAAGAAAGAACGGGCCCCTCACCCACTCCGAAACATGTCGACATGAATCCTTGTTACGTACATAACTCGCGGGTAACCTCGGTTTACCCCACCACCGAGAAAGCCGCTCAAGTCGAGCATATTTGATCAGAAAAATCCGCCGAAAGGCGCATGGGGAAAGCCGCCCGAGACGTAAACTGGATCAAAGGAGATGACAGGTATGTCCCGCAGACTTGGCAAGTTGTCAGCCGGCGTCGCCACCACCGGAATCGTGATGGGCGCGGTCGCCGTGCTCACCGCCGGCACGGCCCTCGCCGCGACCACCTATGCCACCGGCACGGTCGCGTACATGTGCAACTTCCCCGGCATCGGCCAGCAGCAGCTGGACGTGAAGGCCCAGTTCGACGGCCCGACGTCGATCGCCTCGGGTGCCACCGCCACCCCGACGAACATCTCGGGGACGGCGACGATCAACGCCACCATCAACGCGCTGCTCAACGCCGCCAACTACGACGGCGTCCGCGGCAAGGCCAACATGCCGATCACCATCACCAACGCCACCCCGACGTCGGCGACGGTGACGAACCTGAACGTCCCGACGCAGATCAACCCGTACGTGCCCGGCCCCCGGACGTTCAACATCGTCCAGGACGCGGGCACCGGCGTCCCGACGTTCACCGCCGGCACCCCCGGCTCGGCGACCGCGTCGCTCGGCACCACGATCAACGCGCCGCTGGACTTCCACAAGAAGGACGGTTCCTGGACCACCTGGAACTTCAACTGCACCGTGAAGAACACCAACCCGGCGCAGAACCGCGCGTTCAGCCCGTCGATCACCATCACCTGATGAACACGCCGTGCGGGGCGGGGACGCCCGCCCCGCACGGGCTCCACACCGGACACGAGAGGAACCCGTATGACGCAGCAGGTTCGCCGGGCACTCGGGAGGTTTCCCGTTCTGGCGGGCGTCATCCTGCTCGCGGGCGTGAACGGCGCACTCGCCTCCTCGGCGGCGACCGATCCGACGACGACGCCGTCCCCGCCGCTTCAGGGCGCATCTCCCGCACGGCAGACCCTGAACAACACCTGTGTCTTCCCGGATCCCGTCGGTGAACGACCGGTCGTGACAGAGACCGCCGCCACCCTGCCGAAGGTCGTCCAAACCGGGAAACCGCTGCAGGTAAAGGACTTCTCGCTCACCTTCATCCTCACCGAGGGCTCGCTCGGCGGCACCCCCGAAGTTTCCGGCGGAGCGACAGTCGAGCTCACGGCCACGCGCGAAGACAAGAAGACCCCGGTCCCGGTCACCCTCACGATCCCGGCGACCAAGGTGCCCGCCACCGGCGAAGTGAAGCTGGTCGCGACGGGCAAGGTGCCCGACATCGCGATGACCGTCCCCGGCGAACTCCGGCTGTCCACCGGTGCCCCGGTCCTCGCGCTGACCTCGACCTCGGCCGAGACCCCGCTCAAGCCGATCACGTGTACCCAAAACCCGGGCCAGGACGCCACTCTGGGCAGTGTCGCTCTGGTGGCTATGGGTGACGCGAAACCGGACAGCGGCAAACCGGGCGATCGGAAACCCAGGCCCGGCACGGTCGCGACGAACGACGAACCGGACCCGAACGTCATCGTGTTCCCGCTGCAGCCCTTCGAAGTGCAAGGCACGTCGACGATCGCGAAACTCGGCGCGTTCGCCCGGCTCACGCAGGCGTTCATGTTCAACGCCTTCTGGATCGTCCCGCCGGATCCGCCGAGCAGCATCACCGGCACCACGATGATGCCCCCGAGCAAGGTGACGTTCCTCGGCTTCGGCTTCGTCCCGATCACCGCGACGATGGAACTGCTACCGCCGGACTTCCGGACCGGCAATCACATCATCGACGTCAACGGCACGGTGATCTCGGAACCGGACGGCTCATCGACGGTCACTACGCGACTCGAAGTCTTCGCGAAACTGAGCGGTGTCACCATCAACGGCGTCGCGCTCGACGTCGGCGACGACTGTCTCACCGCCAAGCCGCTCGTGCTCAACCTGCGCGGTGAGAAGTACGACATGTTCAACGGCGGTGTGCTGCGCACCGATCCGAACGCCGCGGATCCCGCCTACCGGGAGTTCACGCTGCCGAAGTTCTCCGGCTGCGGGGTGAAGGAAGATCTCGATTCGCTCCTGAGCGGAATGTCGTCGGGCCCGGGGAACCAGGCTTGCGTCGGCGTCAGCCAGGTCTCGCTCGACGGGTCGCCGGTACCACCGGAACGCAAGTGTCCCAACGTGGACCCGCCACCCGCGCGCCGCTGACAAGTGTCATGAAAGGGTCGTTCAGGACGTTTTCCGTCCTGAACGACCCTTTCATGACATCCGGGGATTACGACCCGCTCGGCGTCCACTGTGGACTCTTGCGCGGCGCCGGAAGGACCTCCGGCAGCGCGTAGCCCTCGGGCACCGACGCAGGGGCGGCACCGGCCCGCAGCGCGAGTTCCATCTCGAACCGCGCGCCCGGGTCGCGCAGATGCTCGCCGAAGGTCGCCTGCAGCTGCCGCATGCGGTACCGGACGGTCTGCGGGTGGACCTGGAGGCGCTCGGCGATGTCGACGACGTTGCCCTGGCTGTCGAGCCAGGCGCGCAGGGTTTCGAGCAGCCGTTCCCGCTGTTTCCCGGTCATCTCGGCGAGCGGGGCGAACAGGCGGTCGCGCAGCTGGCAGGTCAGCGCGGAGTCGGCGTTCACGAGCAGGGTGGCGAGGTGTTCCTCGGCCCGGATCACCCGGCGGGCCTGGATGATCCCGCGTTCGGAGAGGTGCAGGGCGTCCCGCGCCCAGCGCAGCGAATCGGCGACGGAGTCCAGCGGACGGCACGGGCCGATCGACAGCCGGTAGTCCGGGAGCGCGGCCTGCAGGGTGGCCAGGCGGGCGCCGGTGATCTCGCCGGGGACGAGCAGGAGCGGCTCAGCGCAGTCGAGTTCGGCCAGGACGTCCGAATCCACCGCGTTGTGCCGCCGGGGTCTGACGCTGTCGCCGATCGGATGCAGCACCACCGGCGTGGCGCGGTCGGGCACCGGCCAGCCGGTCAGCTGCGCGAGTTCCGCGATCGCCTTCGACGGCGCGGGCGGGGTCTCCAGCACCAGGTGCAGCAGTTTGCGGCGCCAGGTGTCCAGCGCCCCCGCGGTGCGCGCCTTCGCTTCGAGGTAGCCGTCCAGCGCGACGGACGCGAGTTCGTCCATGAACGCGAGCATCGCGTCGGCCAGTTGCGACATCACGGCGGACGAGAGCCCGCTGCGGCGGCCGACGCGCATGATGCGCCGCCAGGACACCCGCGCGCCGACCCGGTACGCCGACTGGAGCGTGTCGAGGCTGCGGCCTTCCCGCATTTCGTTCTGCCCCAGGCGGTGGTGGACCTCGTGCGACTGTTCCTTGGAGACGGTGGGATCCGCGATCTGGGCGACGAACAGGGTGATCGCGTACTCGACGCCGGCGCGGATCGACTTGCCGTAGGGCCCGTCGAGCGGGCGCGCGTACGCGGGGATGGTCGCCCGGATCTCGTCGACGATCTCGTTGGCGAGGCTGCCGAGTTCCGGTCGCAAAATGTCGGCGAGCTTGCGCGGCAGTGCCGCAGGGGGCTGCGCAGCGTGTTCGATCCCGCGCTCCACCGACATCGCAGCTCCTTTGCTCCGCCCAGCGTCCGGACATCCCACGATCATCGTGGGGTGACAACGAACACATCGCAAAGTCGCTCGTGAATGTGTCACCTTTCGCAGAAGAAACCGATTTCTTGTCACCGTTGTGACAAAATCACGGCTCAGTGCTGAATTTTGATGACAAGTGCCCGGCAAACGCCACGTGCCGTACGTACGAACGGCCGAAGGACCCTGTTTCGTGACGGAGTGTCACTGCTTTTCGGTGAGCAATTCACCGAGTACTTCCAGCACGGGCTCCAGCACGCGCACGTCGGTGCCGACGCATTCGGTGATCCCGGCGCCGACGACTTCGAAGCCGCTCAGCCCGCGAAGCATCGCCACCAGCCGCTCGATCGTCAAGCCACCGGGCTCCGGGCAGTTCAGCCCGCCGAACTCCCCCGGGTCGAGCACGTCGAGGTCGAGGTGGACGTACACCTTGTCCGCGCCGGCCAGCCCGGCGGCGACGTCGTCCGTTTCGACGGCCAGCCCACGATCGATCGCGGCCCGCTCGGCGTCGTCGAACGCCCTGGTCCCGGCCAGGACGACGCGACCGGGTTCGAGCCGCGGGTTCGCGGCGAAATCCGGGTCGCCCTCGCCGAGCAGCGACCGCAGCACCATGCCGTGGAACGCGCCCGAGGGCGACGTCTCCGCGGTGTTGAGGTCCGCGTGCGCGTCGAACCAGGCGACGCCGAGCCCCGGCCCGAAGCGGTAGCGCGCGACCCCGATCGGGATCAGCTCGACCCCGCAGTCCCCGCCGATGGTCAGCACCGGCCCGCCCGGCGCCTCCAGCGCGGCGAGCTGCGCGGCCCGGTTGGCGCCGGTGAGCACCTCGCGGTTGGCGACGCCGTCGACCGTGGGCGAGGTCTCGCGGGTCTGCCGGATGTGGTGCACCGGTACGCCCAGCACGTGACCGGCCAGTTCGGCGAGCGCGACACAGCCTTCGGGCATCTCCGGCGCGCGCTCGGTCAGCGCGCCCTGGAACTGGGGTACGGCGTTGATCAGCACCCGGTCCACGTTAGCGGCGGCCGCAAGTCCGTGAACCTGACCGCCACCGCCCAGGCGAAGTACATGAAGGCCCCCTTCCTTGCGCCTGGCGCAAGGAAGGGGGCCTTCATGTACTCATCGGGCCTGCGTCACTCCAGGACCAGAAGGAGGTCCCCGCCTTCCACCTGCTGGACGGCGTTGATCGCGCGCCGCGACACCTTGCCGCCGGACGACGCGGTGATCGACGCCTCCATCTTCATCGCCTCGATGGTCGCGACCGTCGCACCGGCCTCGACGACGTCGCCCTCGGACACCTGCAGCGTGACCACGCCCGCGAACGGCGCGGCGATCTGCTTCGGGTCGCCCTTGTCGGCCTTCTCCGTCGCCGGGATGTCCGACGCGATCGAGGTGTCGCGGACCTGGATCGGGCGCAGCTGGCCGTTGAGCGTGGACATCACCGTGCGCAGGCCGCGTTCGTCGGCCTCGCCGATGGCCTCCAGCTCGATCAGCAGCCGGACACCCTGTTCGAGGTCGACCGAGTACTCCTCGCCCGGGCGCAGCCCGTAGAAGAAGTCCTTGGACGGCAGGACCGAGGTGTCGCCGTACTGCTCACGGTGCGCCTCGAAGTCCTTCGTGGGACCGGGGAACAGCAGCCGGTTCAGGGTCTGGCGCCGGTTCTCCGCCAATCCCTTGTGGTCCTCTTCGGACAGTTCCTGCACCGGCTTCGGCTGCGCGCGGCCTTCGAGGGCCTTGGTGCGGAACGGCTCCGGCCAGCCGCCGGGCGGGTCGCCCAGTTCGCCGCGCAGGAAGCCGATCACCGAGTCGGGGATGTCGAACTTGTTCGGCTCCGCCTCGAAGTCCGCCGGCGAAACACCCGCGCCGACGAGGTGCAGCGCGAGGTCACCGACCACTTTGGACGAAGGCGTGACCTTCACCAGGTGGCCGAGGATCCGGTCCGCGGCCGCGTACATCGCCTCGATGTCCTCGAACCGCTCGCCGAGGCCGAGCGCGATCGCCTGCGTGCGCAGGTTCGACAGCTGGCCGCCGGGGATCTCGTGGTGGTAAACGCGTCCGGTCGGCGACGCGAGACCGGCCTCGAACGGCGCGTAGATCTTGCGCACGCTCTCCCAGTACGGCTCCAGGTCGCCGATGGCCTGCAGGTCCAGCCCGGTCGGTCGGTCCGAGTGGTCGGTGGCCGCGACGAGCGCCGAAAGCGACGGCTGCGACGTCGTGCCCGCCATGGACGCGACGGCACCGTCGACGGCGTCCGCCCCAGCCTGGATCGCGGCGAGGTACGTCGCCAGCTGGCCACCCGCGGTGTCGTGCGTGTGGATGTGCACCGGGAGGTCGAATTCCTTGCGCAGCGCGGAAACCAGCCGCACCGCCGCCGGCGCCCGCAGCAGGCCCGCCATGTCCTTGATGGCCAGGACGTGCGCCCCCGCGCCGACGATCTGCTCCGCCAGCTTGAGGTAGTAGTCCAGCGTGTACAGCTTCTCCGCCGGATCCGACAGGTCCGAGGTGTAGCAGAGCGCCACCTCGGCGACCGCCGAGCCGGTCTCGCGGACGGCCTCGATCGCCGGGCGCATCTGCTCGACGTCGTTGAGCGCGTCGAAGATCCGGAAGATGTCGATGCCGGTCGCCGTCGCCTCCTCGACGAAGGCGTGGGTCACCTCGGTGGGGTACGGCGTGTAGCCGACGGTGTTGCGGCCGCGCAGCAGCATCTGGAGACAGATGTTCGGCACCGCTTCCCGCAGCTTCGCCAGCCGCTCCCACGGGTCCTCCGCGAGGAACCGCAGGGCGACGTCGTAGGTCGCGCCGCCCCAGCATTCCAGCGAGAGCAGCTGCGGCGTGGTGCGCGCGACGACCGGCGCGACGGCCAGCAGGTCCTTCGTCCGCACGCGGGTGGCGAGCAGCGACTGGTGCGCGTCGCGGAAGGTGGTGTCGGTGACGCCGATGGTCGGCGACTCCCGCAGCCAGCGCGCGAAGCCCGCCGGGCCGAGTTCGGTGAGCTTCTGCTTCGAACCGGGCGCCGGTTCGAGATCCTTGGGCAGCTTCGGCAGTTTGACCTGCGGGTCGAGGGTGCGCGGACGCTCGCCGTGCGGCTTGTTGACCGTCTTGTCGGCGAGGTAGGTCAGCAGCCTGGTCCCGCGGTCGGCCGAGTGGCGCGCGGTGAGCAGATGCGGGCGTTCCTCGATGAACGACGTCGTGACGCGGCCTTCGCGGAAGTCCGGGTCGTCGAGGACGGCCTGCAGGAACGGGATGTTCGTGGCCACCCCGCGGATCCGGAACTCGGCGACCGCGCGGCGGGCGCGGCCGACGGCGGTCTTGAAGTCGCGGCCGCGGCAGCTGAGCTTCACCAGCAGCGAGTCGAAGTGCGCGCTGATCTCGGTGCCGGCGAACGCCGTCCCGCCGTCGAGGCGGATGCCGGAACCGCCGGGCGAGCGGTACGCGCTGATCATCCCGGTGTCCGGGCGGAAGCCGTTGGCGGGATCCTCGGTGGTGATGCGGCACTGCAGCGCGGCGCCGCGCAGGTACACCTTGTCCTGCGACAGGCCGAGGTCTTCCAGGGTCTCGCCGGAGGCGATGCGCAGCTGTGACTGGACGAGGTCGACGTCGGTGACCTCCTCGGTCACCGTGTGCTCGACCTGGATGCGCGGGTTCATCTCGATGAAGACGTGGTTGCCGTCCTTGTCGAGCAGGAACTCGACGGTGCCGGCGTTGCGGTAGCCGATCTGGCGGGCGAACTTCACCGCGTCGGCGCAGATCCGGTCCCGCAGTTCGGACGGCAGGTTCGGCGCCGGGGCCAGCTCGACGACCTTCTGGTGCCGCCGCTGGACCGAGCAGTCGCGCTCGTAGAGGTGGATCACGTTGCCTTCGCCGTCGGCGAGGATCTGGACCTCGATGTGGCGCGGCTCGACGACGGCCTTCTCGATGAACACCGTCGGGTCGCCGAAGGCCGACTCGGCCTCGCGCGCGGCGGCCTCGATGGACTCGCGCAGTTGCGCGGGCTCCAGGACGCGGCGCATACCGCGGCCGCCACCACCGGCGACGGCCTTGACGAAGACGGGGAAGCCGATCTCCTCGGCGGCGGCGATCAGCGCGTCGACGTCGGAGGACGGCTCGGAGGAGCCCAGCACGGGCACCCCGGCGTCACGCGCGGCCTTGACCGCGCGGGCCTTGTTCCCGGTCAGCTCCAGGATGTCCGCGCTCGGCCCGACGAAGGTGATGCCTTCGTCCTCGCACGCGCGCGCGAGGTCCGGGTTCTCGGAGAGGAAGCCGTAGCCGGGGTAGACGGCGTCGGCGCCCGCCTTCTTGGCGGCCGCCACGATCTCCTCGACCGACAGATAGGCCCGCACCGGATGACCGGGTTCGCCGATCTCATAGGCCTCGTCGGCCTTCAGCCGGTGGAGCGAATTGCGGTCTTCGTGCGGGAACACAGCCACCGTGCCCGCGCCGAGCTCGAATCCGGCGCGGAACGCGCGGATGGCGATCTCACCCCGGTTGGCGACCAGTACCTTGCGGAACATGCCGGTCCTTCCCATCATCGGATCGGTAGGTGAGGCACGTTACCTGCTCGCTCCCGCAGGACGGGAGTTGTTGCCCAGGTGATGGACGTCATCCCCGCCTGAGTTGCGTACCCGGGGTCTGGAGCAACCGGTTCGCGGTGCCCTGGTGGACGCCGGTCAGCACGTCGACGGCGGCGAGGTCCACGAGTGCCTTCGTGACGTCCGGCGCGGCCACGTCCGGGTGCAGCGCCCGGTACAGCGCGGCCACCCCGGCGACGTGCGCGGCGGCCGACGACGTCCCGCTGAGCATCCGGCCGCCGCTGCCCCCGGCGTTGGGTCCCGGCACGTCGACGCCGGGGGCGAACAGGTCGACGACCTCGCCGTAGTTGGACGTGGACCCGACCTGGTCGCTCGCGTCGGTCGAGCCGACGGTGAGCGCTTCGGTGACCCGGCCGGGTGAGAACTGGCCCGCGTCGGTGGCCTCGCCACCGGCCGGGAGGGCGACCGGGACGACCGCCGCGAGCGCGCGGACGGCGGCGTCGAGCTGGTCGTTGGCGGTGCCGCCGATGCCGAGGACGGCGACGGCGGGCTGATGTGCGTTCTGCGTCACCCAGTCGATACCGGCGATGATCTTGTCCGTGGCGCCGCCGCCCTGCGCGTCGATCACCCGGACCGGGACGATCTGCGCGGCCTTCGCGACGCCGTAGCTCTTCGACGCGGCGACACCGGCCAGGTACGTGCCGTGACCGTTGGTGTCGGAGGTGTCCGTGCCGCCGTTCAGGAAGTCCTTGCCCGGCTTCACCCGGCCGCCGAAGTCGGGATGCGCGGCGTCGACGCCGCTGTCGATCACGTAGACCGTGACGTCCTTGGCGTCGGTGTCGTAGTGATAGAGCTGGTCGAGGCCCGTTCGCTGGTCGATCCGGTCCAGTCCCCAGTTCGGTGGATTCTGCTGGACTTCCGTCGCGGAGGCGGGCTGCGCCGCGAACACCAGGAGGGCGAGCGCGGCCATGACCCTTACCAGTCGAATGATCATGCCTCGGGCCTACGCCTGTCACCCGCGAGGGGCAACCTCAACCACTCGATCGGCTGGGGCCGGTCGGAGGTGTCCGCTGACCGTCGACTCCGGGAAGCAGACCAGCGCGTCGAAGGCGTCGACGACGTCGACGGCGTTGAACAGGTGCGCGTGCCGGATGCTCTGGGGTCCCTTGGTCCCGCGACGCGGGCGGAGGTCCACCAGCCCGGGGCCTTCCGCTTCGACGCTGCCGTCCGCGGGCGCGTCGAGTTCCTGGCGGTACACGGTGAACCCGAGCCGCGCGGCTGGATCCGGCTTGAGGCCGGTGGTCTCGCCCTTCACCGCGGTGAGCCCCAGCGCGAAGTAGTCGTCGCCGAACTCGGCGGCCAGATGCGTCCCGGCCGAAGGCGCGGTGAGGCCGGGGAACGGCGAGAAGGGCACGCGCTGGAGATGTCCATTGTGGAGCATCACGACGATCTTCGTGTCGTCGCCGTGGAGTCGCCGGATCAACCGGACGGACTCGGCCATGTACGCGTCGCGCGAGCCGCTCTGCAGGGCGGGCGCGGAGCCGGACATCATCGCGGCCACCTCGGCGAGGTAGGCGTCGAGGCGCAGCGCGCCCTCTACGTGATGCTCGGCGACGGCCGTGTCCCCGTAGACGGGACGCAACGAGGCGAGGTGCGTCTTGAGCCGGGTGAGCGCCGCGGTCGCCTTGTCCTTGGCGGCGGCGTCGAGGGCGGCGTACTTGGCGGGCGCTTCCGCGCTGCTGACCGACGCGTAGCACTTGGTCGCCTCGATCGCCTCGTCGACGAGGCCGGTGGCGGCTTCATCCACAGTGGACAGGTACGCGCGGACCGCGTCGAGCGACGGCAAGGGCGAGCCCGCGGAACTCGGCACGTCGAGACCGTAGTACCGGACATCGCCCCGTTCGCGGAGCCAGGTCAGCATTTCGTGCGCCTCGGGCGACTCGCCGAGGGAGAAGGTGAAGCCGTCGCGGCCGACGTCGACGACGTCCCCGGGGGCTCCGTTCAGCCAGTCCTGGACGAGCTCGCCCTCGGCGAAACCGGATTCGAAACCGACGACGCGGAAGCCGTGATGCTCGACAAGCTCGCGAAGCAAACGATTGCGCAGGTCCCCGAACTCGTGGACGTGGTGGTTGTTCTCACCGATGGCGACGATCTTCGCGTTCCCGATCAGTTCGGCGATCTTCACTGCGTCTGACATACTGCCCACACTAACGCAACAGGAGTAGCAATTGGCAACCTCGGGTACCCAGCGGCCCGGCGGCCGGACCGAACGCACCCGCCAGGCCGTCCTGCACGCCACCCTCGACCTGCTGGCCGAACGCGGATTCGGCGAACTGACCGTGGACGCGGTCGCCGAGCGGTCCGGGGTGCACAAGACCACGGTGTACCGGCGCTGGTCCTCACCGGACGGTCTCGTCGCCGCCGCGCTGCAGATGGGCGCGGAGGACGACTGGACGGCGCCCGACACCGGGTCGCTGGAGGACGATCTGTACGAAGTGGCGGCCGAGGTCGTGCGGTACTTCACCGAGCCCACGCTGAAGGAACTGCCGACGGCGTCGGTACTGGCGGCCTTCCAGTCGCCGCAGGCGGCCGAGGCGCTGCACGACTTCTACGCGGACCGGCACGTGCGCATGGCGCCGATCGCGGAACGGGCCGTCGCGCGGGGCGAGGCTCCACCCGGGACGGACGGCGACGAACTGGTGCGAGCGGTGTGCGGGCCGATTTTCTACCGGCTGTTCCTCTCCCGGGAAAGCGTCACGGTGGCGGACGCGCGGGTCACGGCGCGAGCGGTCGCCGTCGCCGCGCGGGAAGGCGCCTTCCTCTCCCCGCATCCAGAGGACTAAACGCGGTAGTCCGGGTTACTGACCAACGCGTTTAGTCCTCTGGATGCGGAGTTGGTCACGTGCTGAGGACAGTTTTACCGTCGGCGCCAACGAGTCCCGGGCCCACACTGACCTCTTCGTGCCGAGAGAGGGCGTGGAAGGGCTCGCCGTGGTCCTGGGGCTGATCAGCCTGATCAGCGGCGGGGCGATCACCCAGCTGATCGGGATGGGCATCGCCATCGGCATCATCGTCGTCCTCACCAAACCCGAGGAACGCGCCTGGTTCACGCGCTGACGAGCTCGATCCGGTAGCGCACTTCGGACAGCGGGACGTCCTCGCCGGGCATGGTGTCGGTTTTCTTCGCACCGTCCGGCTTCCATCCCGCGGCCGCGTAGAACCGCCGGGCGCGTTCGTTCGAGTCGAGCACCCAGAGCGTCGCCTCGCGGTGTCCGGAATCCCGCAGCGCGGCGACGGCGGTGTCGAGCAGCAGCCTGCCCAATCCCGTGCCCCAGCGCGCCGGTTCGAGGTAGATCGCGCGCAGTTCCCCGCGTTCCCGGTCGACGGCGGTGAAGCCGAGGAGCGAGCCGTCCTCGACGAGGACCAGGACGTTTCCCCGGTTGGCGGGATCGGCGAGGGTCCGCTGCCAGCGCGCTGCCCGGCCCTCGACCGAAAGATCGCGCAGGTACAGCTCGGGCAGCAGGCCCTGGTACGCCGACTGCCACGACCGGACGTTCACCTCGGCGATGGGCCAGGCGTCCTCGACGACCGCGGGGCGGATCGCGGGCATCGTCAGCCTTTCGCTTTGCGGGCGGCGAAACCGGTCACGATGGCGAGCGAAAGCATCATCGCCAGCGCGATCCCCCAGCCCGCCCCGGTCACCCGCGAACTGCTCGGCAGCGCGTAGAACAGCATGCACACCATGACGAGGCCACCGCCGGCCACTCCGCCCTGGAAGGCGATCCCGAACGCGGCGGGCCGCAGGAGCGCGCCGAGCACGGTCCCGAACAGGAGCATCACCGCGACCACGAGGTAGATCGCGCCCTCGTCGGCCCGGCTCGACGAGTAGTCGAAGAGCTCGGCGGCCTCCACCATGAGACCGGCCGCGCCGGCGCACCCGGCCACGAGCGCCGCGTTGGCGAGAGCGTCCCGCGGTTTCCCCAGTCCGATCCGGAAACTCCGGTCGCGCCGCAGCGCAACCAACCCCCAGGCGGCCGCGACGATCAAACAGCCGCGCGCGAGCACGAGGACGACCGGGCCGTACGGGATCGCCGAAAGCAGCGCCAGCCCGCACAACAGTCCCGGCCCCGCCATCCGGCGCGTCTTCGACGGGAACATCATGACCCCCGCCCCGATCGCGAAGACGACGAGCGGCAGGACGGTCCAGCCGCCGTCCTCGAAGAAGTCCTCCACGCTGCTGCTGAGCTGGAACGCGATCACCAGCAGGCACACCGCGGCCGCGAACGCGAACAAACCGGCGGCGACGGCGAACGGGCCGGGTTTCGGGCGTGGAGCAGGGACTTCGGCAGGCGGCGCGGGCGGAGATTCGGCCGGGGGCCCGGGTTTCTCCGGAGCCGGGGCGCGCACAGGCTCAGGCTTGGGCGGCGGACTCGGCACGGGTCGCGGCTCCGGCGCGGGCAGTGGCGGTGGCGGTGGCGCCGGTTCCTGGACGACTTGTCCCTCGACCCGCACGACCACCTCGCCGGTCGGTCCGGTCACGGTGACCTGTCCGTCGAACGCCCCGATCTCCCCTTGGTCCAGCGAGATCTCGGCCCCGCCGTCGACTTCGGTCACCCCCAGCCAGGAATGCGACGACGTGAAGCGGCAGGCCCGCGCGATCGGCGGCCCGGCCAGCCCGATCCGCGCCACCGGCCGTGCTCCCCGGACGACCTCGCCGAAGCGCACCACATCGGGCTCGGTCCGCACCCGTGCCTCCCGCCGCGCCAGGTCGGCGGCCTCGGCGACGTGCTGGATGTCGGTCTGTGCCATCGTCGTGAGGACTTCGTGGGCTCCGATCGCGACGGAGAGGTTCTCGCTCGTCAGCCGTCGCTGGAGTTCCGTGACCGCGCCGAGGCGGGTGAACATGTTCGGATCCTCGCTCGCCGCACGCAGATCGGCCGGGACCGGCGACGGCTTGATCCGGCGGCGCCTGCTCCGGGCCAGGTAAAGCTCGCCCTGCATCTCGATGTCCCGGCTGGGCGTCTGGTTCGGGTTCCGCTCCCGGACACTGTCGAAGAGGTAGTCGTAAAGCTCGCTGAGCGCGATCCAGCCGTCTTCGTCGCGGTCCGCGTCCCCCGTCCGGAGGCCTTCGACCAGCGCCGAGGTGAACACCGACGGCCGCGCGTGGTCGTCGGCGAGGTTGTCGCCCTCGAAGGCGTACTCGATGGAGTTCGACGCGGTGATCACCGCGCGGCCGCGGCCGCCGAGCCCGCCGCCGGGGAACGCGTCGAGCACATTGGCCTCGCCGGTGGCGCGCACCACGACACCCCGGCCGAAAGCGCCGCCATAGCAGCAATCCAGCAGGAGGACGATGCTCCGCGACCGGCTCATCCGCATGCAGCGCTGGACGAAATCGGCGGGCACGGCACTCGACGCGAGCCGCTCCGGCCGGGTGTTGCGCGCGGCGAAGAACAGCTCGCCCGACTCGCTTTTCAAGCCGTGACAGGAGAAATGCACCAGCACGACGTCGTCCGGCGCGCTGTCGGCGAACAGGTCCTCGACCCGGCTCGCGATGACGTGGGCGGTCTCGTCGCGCACCACCTGGACGTCGAAATCGCTGATGGCGCGGTCGGCCAGGACCGAGGCGAGCGCCTCCGCGTCGGCCGCCGGGGACCGCAGCGCGCTCAGCCCGGGGTTGTCGTACTCCCCGTTGGCGATGATCAAGGCCCGCCGCTCGCCGGTCATGGCGCCGAATGCCTGCTCACGAATAGAGCGACGAGCCTGTCCTGATCGGCGACGGTCGCTTCGGACAGCTCCAGCACGTCGCCGTCGATCTCCAGCCGCACCGTGCGCTTCACCCGTCCGCCGCGCGAAAGCCACTCCCGCACGGCCGTCACCACCGAGCGCAGGCCGTCGGCGGACTTCCCCAGGGTGACCAGCAGGCCGCCCGCCGTCGCCGCGTCGAATCCGCGCGAGCCGGGCGGCGCCTCACCGGCGGGCAGCGCCTTGACGTCGGCGACCCCGCGTTCGATCAGTTCCGCTCGGAGGTACCCGGCGAGCTGTTCGGCCCGCTCGGCGTCGGCCCCGTCCTCACCCAGCTGGACCCGCACCGCTGACGTCATCCCCGGCCTCCCTCGCCCGTACGGATCGAGGAAACCTCTCGCCCCGTCCGGCGACAAGGTCCGATCGGGCAGAGATGTTCACGTCAACTTTTTTCCAGGTACTCCACACGATCTTCGTCGACGACGTCGGCGATCATGTGCGCCAGCCCCAGGTAGTTCCCCAAAGCCGGGTCCTTCTCGACGATCTCCGAGGCGCGGGCCCTCGCCTCGGCGATGACCTCCTCGTCCTGCAGCAGCGAAAGCAGCTTCAGCGTCGACTTCTTCCCCGACTGCGCGGCACCGAGGATGTCACCCTCGCGGCGCAGTTCCAAGTCCATCCTGGACAGTTCGAAACCGTCCGTCGTGGACTCGACGGCGGCGAGCCGCTCGCGGGTGGTCGTCCCGTCCAGGGTTTCGGTGACCAGCAGGCAAAGCCCCGGCACGCTGCCCCGGCCGACGCGGCCGCGCAGCTGGTGCAGCTGGCTGATGCCGAACCGGTCGGCGTCCATGATCACCATCGCGGTCGCGTTCGGCACGTTCACGCCGACCTCGATCACGGTGGTCGCGACGAGCACGTCCAGCTCGCCCTTGGAGAACGCCTGCATCACGGCGTCCTTGTCGTCGGCGGCCATCCGGCCGTGCAGGGCGCCGATCTTCAAGCCCTTCAACGGTCCCTCGGCCAGCTCGGGTGCCACGTCGAGGACGGCGAGCGCCGGGCGTTTGTCGCCCTTGTCCGACGCCGGTTCGTCGCCGATGCGCGGGCACACGATGTACGCCTGGTGTCCCTTGCCGCATTCCTCGCGGACCCGCTGCCACGCCCTGTCCAGCCACGCGGGCCGCTCCGCCACCGGCACCACCGAAGTCTTGATCGGCGACCGGCCCGCCGGCATCACGCGCAGCGCGGAGGTCTCCAGATCGCCGTACACGGTCATCGCGACCGTGCGCGGGATGGGCGTCGCCGTCATGACGAGCACGTGCGGGCTGGTGTCGTCGGAGCCGCGGGAGCGCAGCGCGTCCCGCTGTTCGACGCCGAAGCGGTGCTGCTCGTCGACCACGACCAGGCCGAGATCCGCGAAGGACACCGTGTCCTGGATGAGCGCGTGCGTGCCGACGACGATCCCGGCCTCTCCGCTGACCGTCTCCAGCAACGCTTTCTTGCGTTCCTTGGCGCCCATCGAACCGGTCAGCAGCGTCACGCGCGTCGCCTTCTCCGCACCGCCGAGCTGCCCCGCCTGCCCGAGGTCACCGAGCATTTCGCTCAGTGAGCGCGCGTGCTGCGCGGCGAGGACCTCCGTCGGCGCGAGCATCGCCGCCTGCCGCCCGGAATCGACGACCTGCAGCATGGCGCGCAGCGCGACCACGGTCTTGCCGGAACCGACCTCGCCCTGCAGCAGCCGGTTCATCGGATGCTCGGTGGACAGGTCGCGGGCGATCTCGTCGCCGATCTCCTGCTGGCCCGAGGTCAGCGCGAACGGGAGCCGCTTGTCGAAGGCGTCGAGGATGCCGCCCTCGGTGTGCGGACAGGCTTTCGCGGGCCGGGAGACGAGAGAATGCCTGCGCTGCGCGAAAATCAGCTGCACCGCCATGGCTTCATCCCATTTGAGACGGCGGCGCGCGGAGTTCAGCGCGTCCCAGCCCGACGGGCGGTGGATGCCGCGCAGCGCGCTTTCCAGGCTGGGCAAGCCGTACTGGGCGAGCAGCTCCAGCGGCATCGGGTCCTCGTCGACCTCCAGCACGTCCAGCACCTGCCGCACGCTCTTGGCGATCACCCAGGTCGGGATTCCTTGCGCCGCCGGGTACACCGGGATGATCTCGGCGAGGAAGTCGTCCATCGCCTCGGCTTGGCGTTCCGCGTCGAACAGCTCGTATTCGGGGTTCGCGAGCTGAAGGACGTCGCGGAAGGCGGTGACCTTGCCCGCGAAGAGCCCGTTCTTGCCCGGGACGAGTTCCTTCTCGCGCCAGGCCTGGTTGAAGAAAGTGCACTGCAGACGGCGTTTGCCGTCGGTGATCACCATTTCGAGCAAGGTGCCGTTGCGCGCCTTCATCCGGCGCTTGTTGACCCGCTCGATGCGCGCCATCACTGTCGCGTGCTCGCCGAGTTCGAGTCCGGCGATGTCGGTGAGCTGCCCTCGTTCGGCGTAGCGGCGGGGGTAGTGGCGCAGGAGGTCGCTGACCGTCTCGATCTTGAGGCCCTTGGCGAGTGCCTTCGCCGTCGCCGCGCCCACGACCAGTTTCAGGTCCGCGCGCAGGTTGGTCATGCGGTCACTCCACCCCCATCAGCAGCACGGCGTCGGACTGGCCGCCGGCGTAACTCGTCACTTCGACCTCAGGATGTTCCACGCGGAGCCGGTCCGCCAGCTCGCCGGGGAGCCGGACCGGGACGTCGGCACCGGTCAGCACGGTGACCAGTTCCCCGCCGAGGGCCAGCATCCGGTTCAGCACGCCGACCGCCGCCTCGACCAGGCTCGTCTCCGAAGCAGGCGCGGGCTCGATCAGCACGACCTCGCCGTCGACCAGGCCGACGACGTCACCGGCCTGCGCCCGGCCCACCCAGGTTAGCGACTCCTCCTGCGCGATCCGCAGTTCGCCACGCCTGGTGGCGGCGGCCGCTTCCGCCATCGCGACCACGTCGTCGTTGGTGCGGCGGTCCTTGTCGTGGACGGCCAGCGCGGCGAGCACCTGGACCGGTGACACGCACGGGATGACGACGACGTCGCGGTCCGCGGCCATCGCGTGCCCGGCCGCCGCGTCCGCCGCCGCGGTCAGCCGGTGGCCGCCGGGGAGGACGGTGACGTGATGCCCGGCGGCCTCGTTGATCAGGCCGAGCATCTCTTCGACCGTCGGCTCGCTCCCTTGCGGGACCGAAAGCACCGCGACCCCCTCCGCGCGGAGGAGTTCGGCCAGCTGCCCGCCGTGGACCACGGCGACCACGGAACGATCGATACCGCCGCCGACCTCGACCGGAGTGGGCGTGATCAGCGGCTCGACCCGGACCTTGCGGGGACGGCCGAGCTCGATCCCGGCCTCCAGCGCCGCGCCGATGTCCGCGCAGTGCACGTGGACGGCGTACGCGCCGGCGCCGTCCCCGGCCACCGTGACACTGTCACCGAGGCCGCTGAGGGTCTTGCGCAACGCGGGCAGGCTGCCTTCGTCGACGCCGTCGAGCAGGTACATGACCTCCCACGCCGTCGGCGCGTCGACCGTGTGATGGTGATGCGCTTCGAGCGGATGCTCCGGTTCGGTGACGCCGCCGGAGATCACGCCGGACAGTGCGTCGAGGACCGCGACCAGACCGCGGGCGCCCGCGTCGACCACCCCGGCCACGGCCAGGACGGGCAGCTGCTTAGGGGTCTCTTCGAGTGCTTCGGCGGCGACGCTCGCGGCCGTGGCGGCCACCTCTTCGAGCGGCCCCGTCGCTTCGCGGACGGCCGCGGCGACGGTGTGGAGCACGGTCAGGATGGTCCCGGCCACCGGACGGCTCACCGCGCCCGTGGCGGCCCTGTCCGCGCAGCCGAGGGCCTCCGCGAGACCGGGTCCGTCGAGGTCCCTGGCGGCCGCCGATTCGGCGATCCCGCGCACGACCTGCGACATGATCACACCCGAGTTGCCCTTGGCCGCCGCGACCGCGCCCTTGGCGAACACCGCCAGCGCCTCGGCGGTCGTGGCGGGCTCGGCGTCCGCCAGCGCGTCACGGGCCGCGGTCATGGTGAACAGCAGGTTGGAGCCGGTGTCGGAGTCGGCGACCGGGTAGACGTTGATGCCGTCGATCGCCGGCCGCAGCACCGCCAGGCTGTGCACACAGGCCGCCGACCAAGCCGACACCGCCGCCACGTCGAGCACCCGCACCCCGTAACCTCCTAGCTGTTCCAGCGAGGGTATCGACCCGGTGCCGGAGGGCTCAGAGCCACTGGTTACTATGGTCGAGTTGCCCAGCGTGCTGGGCACCATTCTTCGTCCCAGATCCAGAGGAGTTCGACGTGGCTGCCGTGTGCGACGTCTGTGGCAAGGGACCGGGCTTTGGCAAGTCGGTCTCGCACTCCCACCGGCGTACCAACCGCCGGTGGAACCCGAACATCCAGACCGTTCACGCCAAGATCGGTCTGTCCCAGCGCAAGCGCCTGAACGCCTGCACCTCGTGCATCAAGGCGGGCAAGGTCGTTCGCGGCTGAGCCGGGTTTTTGGGGAATGGCGGGTGCTCTCCGGAGTACCCGCCATTTTTTATGGGCACGTGCCTTGTGAAGGTGACGCCAAGCGTCCTCCGAAGCGCGTGAAGGCCCCCTTCCCTCGGCTGAGCCGAGGGAAGGGGGCCTTCACGCGCTGGTGCCGCAAGTAGGTGACTAATTGCGTGGGCGTGGAGCGAGGGTCAGGGGAGCTTCCAGTCCACGGGGCCGGCGCCCTGGTCGGCGAGCAGCTGGTTCGCCCGGCTGAAGGGCCGCGAGCCGAAGAAGCCGGAGTGCGCCGAAAGCGGGCTCGGGTGCGCCGACTCGATGCACGGCACCTTCCCCAGCATCGGCTTCAGGTTCCGCGCGTTGCGGCCCCACAGGATCGCCACCATCGGCTCGTCCCGCGCGGCGAGGGCCTTGATGGCCTGCTCGGTGACGTCTTCCCAGCCCTTGCCCTGGTGTGAGTTCGATTTGCCCGGCTGCACCGTCAGCGCCCTGTTGAGCAGCAGGACCCCCTGGTCGGCCCACGGCGTCAGATCGCCGTTCGACGGCAACGGGTGCCCGAGGTCCTCGCAGTACTCCTTGTAGATGTTGATCAGGCTCTTCGGGATCGGCCGGACATCGGGCGCCACCGAGAAACTCAGTCCGACCGCGTGGCCGGGCGTCGGATACGGGTCCTGGCCGACGATCAGCACCCGCACGTCGTGGAACGGCTGCTGGAAGGCCCGCAGCACATGTTCCCCCGCCGGGAGATAGGTCCGGCCCGCGGCGATCTCCGCGCGGAGGAATTCCCCCATCGCGGCGACCTGCGGCGCCACCGGTTCGAGGGCTTGCGCCCAGCCTGCTTCGACGATGTCCTGCAGCGGTCGTGCGGTCACGGCGAGCGAGCTTACTCAGGCCGGTCGGCACCCCTTTTCCCACCCGCCTGAGACACCCGTCACAAACGAGCGCGACTTGTCGTATCCTGACTTCAGCGGAGAACGACGTTCGCGCCATCGCTCGGGGTGAGGGTGGCGGACGTCGCGAACTCCCGCCGGCCGCCTGCCCGGTCTAGCAGGTTTGCGAGACGCGGTGTTCTGCCTGACCTCCCTATGGTCACCCGGGGCCGGAACGCCCAAAGCACCACCACGCACCACCCGCACACCAACCCTGACCGGCTGGTGGGGATGCCCCGGGACTCGTCGGCAGGTGAGGGCTGGGCTGTGCCTATCGAGAGCTTTTTCGTCCGTCTGCTCGGGATGTCCGTTCCCGCGCTGCTGGCGACGGGCGGCATCCTCCTGCTGATCTTCCTCGCGGGCTGGCTGACCCAGCGTCAGCAGTTGCACAACGGCAAGGGCGCCCCGTTCAAGATCAGGCTGCCCTTCTATCACGTCGAATCGGGACCGCCCGAGGACACGGAACCGCCGGACGAGCAGAAGAAGACCTAGTCCAGGCGCCGGAGTTCCCTACGGAAAAGGGCCGCACGCTCGACATAACCGTCGACGACGAGCTTGATCATGTCGGGCCCGAAGGACGTATTGGGCCGCGTCTTCGCCGGGACGCCGAGCGCGATATGCCCACTGTCCACATGGGACCCATAGGAGAGAACCGCGCCCGCGCCGACCATCCCGCCGTCCTCGACGACGGTTCCGTTCAGCACCACCGATCCCGACGCGATCAGGCAGCCCTGGCCGATCCGCGCGCCTTCGATGTGCACGGAATGCCCGACGGCGGAGGAGTTCCCGATCACCGTCGGTTCCTTGCGGGTGCAGTGCAGCACGCAGCCGTCCTGGACGTTGGACCGCTCGCCGATCTCGATGTACCCGTGGTCGCCGCGCAGCACCGTTTGCGGCCACACCGAGGCGAACGCCGCGATGCGGACGTCGCCGATCACCGTCGCGTCGGGGTGGACGTAGGCGTCGGGGTGGATCGACGGTTCGAGGTCGCCCAGGGCGTAGATCGGCATGCGTTCTCCTAAACCAGCGACTTGCCGAAGCAGATGCTCTCCGGTTCGTCCTTGTAGTACCCGAATCCCGGCATTTCCCGGTAACCCGCCGACAGGTACAGCGCGATGGCCTCCGGCTGTTTGTCACCGGTCTCCAGCACCATACGCAGCCGTCCGGCTTCGGCGGCCGTCCGCTCCAGGTCGCCGAGGATCGCCCTCGCGACACCGCGGCCGCGCGCCGAGGCCATCACGAACATGCGCTTGATCTCGGCGTCGCCGGGCAGCAACGGGTCGGGCCCGTCGTGCGCCCGCCAGGCGCCGCACGCGACCGGGACGTCGTCGAGATAGGCGGCCAGGAACAGTCCCCGCGGCGCGGCGAACTGTGCCCCGTCCATCGGCGTCTCGTCTTCACTGCCGTACCGGGCGGCCAGCTCGAGCTGGGCTTCGGCCAGGAGTTTCACCGCGTCGGGGTGGTCGTAGGGCAGCACGCGAAGGTCCATGAGCGCGAGATTAGCGATCGGCCTCGGCGCGGGGAAAGGAGAATTGGCCCAAGCGGATGTGACGTGATCGGCACTGTCGCCGGGGCCTTCCCGCGGCTTAGGTTTCCGATCATGTCGATCGAAGCCGAGGCGCCCCTGCGCCAGGCCCGCAACTCCGCCGCGTTCTGGGCCGCGACCGGCCGGTCCCGCGGCCACGAAGTGATCCGCCGTCGCGGCTTCCTCGCCGTCGCCGGTGACGAACGCGCGGGGCTGCGCGTCCTGATCCAGGAACCCGATCTCACCGACGGCGAGCTCGCGGAGATCAGCGAGCTGGCCGCGCGGGCGAAGGGGCCGGTGGACGCCGAGGATCCCTTCAGCGCCACCGATCTGAATCATCTCGGCGACCTGCGCAGCTGGCAGATGCCGGTCATGCTGCGCCCGCCCTCCCCCGTCGCCGAACCCGCGATGGAGGTGGTCCGGGTGCACGCGGAGGCGGACCTCCGGGCGGCCGAACGCGCGGTGATCGCGGGCTTCGAACTCACCCGGTTCGAGCCCTACCGCGCGGGTGAGATGTTCCCCATGACCCTGCTCGGGCAGCCGGGTGTCGCCGTGTTCGTCGCGCGGCTCGACGGCGAGATCGCCGGGGCGTGCGTCACGGCCGTGGAGGACGGATTCGGCAGCCACTACTGGGTCGGCACGCCGCCGGCCTTCCGCTCTCGCGGCGTGGGCCGGGCCGTGATGCTCGGCTCCCTCGCCCCGTTGGCCGGGTCACCGGTCACGCTCACCGCCTCCAAAGCGGGCAGGCCGCTGTACGAATCCCTCGGTTTCGCCGTCGCCGCCCAGTCGACCTGGTGGGCCACGCGCTAGCGCCAGTGCTGCCAGCCGCTGTCGTGCCCGTACTTCTTCCCGTCCACCGTCACGCCCGAATCCGGCATCGTGACGACGCCGATCTCGGTCCAGCCCTCCGGCAGGTCGGCGAACGCGGGGAAGGTGGCCGCGAAGGCGTGGTCCTCGCCGCCGGTGAGCACCCATTTCAGCGGGTCGGCGCCGAGCGCGGTGCCGACCTCGGTCAGCCTGCTCGACACGTCGAGATCCGCCGTCCGGATGTCGATGCCGACGTCGGAAGCGGTGGCGATGTGGCCGAGATCGGACAGGAGCCCGTCGGACACGTCGATCATCGACGTCGCACCGCCGTCGGCCGCGCGGATGCCCGCCTCGTAGTCCGGTTCGGGGCAGCGTTGCGCGTTGACCACGCTGACCGGTGAGCGGAAACCCCGCCCGAGCACGGCGAGCCCGGCGGCCGCCCAGCCGAGCCGTCCGCAGACCGCGACGACGTCGCCGGGGCGCGCGCCGGATCGCGTGACCGGTTCCCGGCCACCGAGGTCGCCGAGCGCGGTGACACTGATCACGATCTGGTCGGCGCGGACCATGTCGCCGCCGACGATCCCGATCCCCGCGCGTTCGGCCTCGATCCACATGCCCTGGGTGAGTTCGGTGACGACCGAGGTTTCGGTGTCCGACGGGCAGGCGAATCCCACTAGGACGGACGTCGGGCGGGCCCCCATCGCGGCGATGTCGGTGAGGTTCACCGCGACCGCCTTGCGCCCCACCTGCTCGGCGCTGGACCAGTCGAGCCGGAAGTGGACGCCCTGCACGAGGACGTCGGTGGTGGCCACCGTCCGGCCGTCCGGGGTGGCCACGACGGCCGCGTCGTCCCCCGGTCCGAGCAGTGTCGTCTCCGGCTGTTTCCGGCCGGCCGTCACCGCTTCGATCAACCGGAATTCACCGGTCCCGGCGACCGTGCCGTCGTTCGGTGACACCCGTCACCTCCACTTTCCCTTGTCCGGACAAATGTCGATCACCGATAGTCGGAAGCCCTAGGTTTTTCCCGGGGCTGGCGATACGTTGCTACAACGTTCCTACCTTGAGCCGACTTTTACGAAGGGGCGCGCCGTGGTCCACGCATACATCCTCATCCAGACCGAGGTCGGCAAAGCCGCCGCGGTCGCCGCGGAGATCTCCACCATCTCCGGTGTCACCAGTTCGGAGGATGTCACCGGCCCCTACGACGTCATCGTCAAGGCCGCGGCGGACACCGTCGACCAGCTCGGCCAGCTCGTGGTCGCGAAGGTGCAGAACGTGGAAGGCATCACCCGTACGCTGACCTGCCCGGTCGTGCATCTGTAAGAGATGGTGTAGTGGTCGGGTGGCTGACACGGACACCGGTGCTCCCCCGAAACCACTGCTGATCGCGGCTGCCTGCCTGGCGGTCCTGCTCGTCGCGGGCGTGGCCGTCTTCGGGCTGACCCGAGGCGCGGAATCCGAGGCGCCCGCCGCCGACGGCCCGCTCCCGCTCGTCCCGGTCCCGGCGCCGCAGTCGGGATCACCCGATTGTGCGAAGCTCATCGGCGCGCTCCCGCACGAGCTCACGTCGTCCGGGAACACACTGGTCCGGCGGAAGCTGGCCGATCCCGCTCCCGAGGCGACGGTCGGCTGGGGCACCGGCGACCCGGTGGTCCTGCGCTGCGGGCTCGGCAAGCCGCCGGAGCTCACCCGGACCTCGCAGCTGCGGACGATCAACAACGTCCAGTGGCTGCAGGTCGAGGGTGAGGGCTCCGCGACGTGGTTCGTGGTGGACAGGCCCGTCTACACGGCACTCACCGTGCCGGACACCGCCGGGACAGGGCCGTTGCAGACCGTTTCGGACGTCATCGGCGCCAACCTTCCCGCGGTCCCGCTGCGGTTCTGATTCAGGGCACGACCAGCAGGGTCTTCCCGGTGTACCGCCGCGCCTCGATGTCCGAGTGCGCGGCGGACGCCTCGGACAGGGGATACGTCCGGCCGATGACGGGCGTCAGCGTCCCGGCGGCCGCCTGCCGCAGCACCTCCCGCACCCGGCGCGGGTTGTCGGGCCAGAAGCCGACCAGCTGCGCCATATCCACAATGGACAGGCGGGCCCGGTCCGCGTCGCCGATCACGGTTTCCGCGCCACTGGACATGCCGTAGCCGGAGAACCGGCCGCCGTTCTTCAGCAGCGCCAGTGAGGCCGCGCCCAGTTCGCCGCCGACACCGTCGAAGACCACGTCCAGCCGGTGACCCCCGGTGCGGGCGAGGACCTCGCCGGTCCAGTCCGCGACCGAGTAGTCGACCGGCTCGGCCCCCAGTTTCCTGGCGATCGCCGCCTTTTCGTGGCCGCGGACCGCCGCGACGACGGTCGCGCCCGCCGCGCGGGCGAGCTGCACCAGCAAGCTGCCGAGACCGCCGACGCCCGGCGCCACCAGGATCCGCTCGCCCGCCGCGACCGGGGTCTTCTCCAGCAGGGCCAGCGCGGTACTGCCGTCGTTGAGCAGGGCCAGGGCGTGCTGAGGATCGAGGCCCGCCGGAACCGGGAAGGTCTCGCCGGGCAGCGCGACGACCGTGTCCGCGTATCCCCCGCCGTACCCGCCCGTCGCGCTGGTGACGACCACCTCGCCCAGCCAGGCCTCGTCGACCCCGGCACCCACCGCGTCGACGGTGCCCGCCACGGCGCCGCCGGGCACGTAGGGCGGCTCGACCTCGAACACCCCGGGACCGTCACCCCGCCGGATGAGGGCGTCCAGCCAGCCGACTCCGGCCGCCGTCACCGCGACGCGGAGCTCGCCCTCACCGGGTTCGGGAGTGGGCAGTTCGACCTGTTCGAGAACACTGGGGTCGCCGAATCGGGACACTGTGATCGCACGCATGACCGCAAGGTAGGACCTCCAGTTCGCTGGAGGTCAAGCGAACACGGGGATCAGCGGTTTCAGCGCGGAGTGCAGCACTTCCCGCGAGCAACCCGCGTAGCCGATGAGGTTCCCGAACACCGTCGGCGTCCCGGTGAAGTGCCGGACGAGCCCGTCGAGCCGGATCCCCGCGCGTTCCGCGGCCGTCAGCCGCGCCGCTTCCTCGGCCGCCGTTCCACAAGGGACGACCAGGTGCGCGCCCGCATCGTCGCCGAGCACCGGGATCCCCGCCGACGTCAGCGCGGCCGAAACCAGGGACCGGCGCTCCGAAAGTTCCCGCCGGAGCTTCCGCAGATGCCGCCCCAGATCGCCGTGCCGTGCCAGTTCGGCGAGCACCCGCTGCCCCGCGGGCGACGGGCGCGTCCCGGTCCCCTCGCGGTATTCCAGCACCGCAGCCGCGACGGGTGACGGCGCGACCATCCAGCCCGCGCCCAGCGCCGGGGTGAGGATCTTGCTCGTGGTGCCGAGATGCGCGACGACATCGGGCGCGAGCGCGGCCAGCAGCGGCAGCGGCGCGACGTCGAACCGCAGCTCGCCGTCGTAGTCGTCCTCGATCACCAGCATGCCCTCGGCGCGGGCGAGTTCGACGAGTTCGACCCGGCGCGACGCGCTCATCCGGCTGCCGAGCGGGTATTGATGCGCGGGCGAGCAGTACACCGCGCGGACGTCCGCGGGGACGGCGTCCGGGCGCAGGCCCTCTTCGTCGACCGGGACGGGCACGACCTCCATCCCCGCGCGCCGGAACGCCTGCACCGCGCGCTGGTAACCCGGTTCCTCGATCGCGACCCGGTCACCGCGGGAGAGCACGGCGCCCGCGAGTTCGATCACCGCCGCCGTCGTCCCGCCGGTGGCCAGCACCGTCCCGGCGGCGAGCCCGCGGTGGCGCAGCAGATGCTCGGAGACCGCGTCCCGGTACGCGGGCAGACCGGCCCTGTCCTCGCGATAGGTCGGGCGCGGGTCGGCCGCGGCCCGCCACGCGCGGCGCCACGCGGCCCGTTCGACGCCGTCGGCCCACGGGACGCCCGGGGTGAGGTCGACCAGCGTGAGCGGCGCGGCGGGGGTGCGGGGCGCCGGGCCTTTCGACGGCCTGTCCGCGGGCGGGGTCGTGGTGACGTAGGTGCCGGAGCCGTGGCGACCGGCGATCCAGCCTTCCGCGTGAAGCTGCTCGTACGCCGCCGACGTCACCGTGCGGCTGACGCCGAGCCGGCTCGCGAGTGCCCTGGTCGAGGGCAGCCTGTCGCCGCCGCGCAGATGCCCGTCCCCGGCGGCCGCGCGCAACGCGTCGGCCAGCTGGACCGCGAGCGGGACGAGCGAATCGCGGTCGAGGCTGACCGGCAGAGCGGTGTCGGACATGCTGTACTCCGCGTTCAGGAAGTGGCCTTCTCAAGTATAGGAGAATTGGCCGTTATTACAGGCCACTCGCGTGGGTGAGACTACTCGCATGCCCACACCGCTGTCTCCCACCGACCGGACCACTCTCCACCGCAAGAAGAACCGCGCGCTCACCGACCGCTCGGCGCTGTACGCGGTGCTCGACGAAGGCCTGATCTGCCATCTCGGCGTCGTGCGCGACGGTGTCCCGCTGGTCATCCCGACCGGCTACGGCCGCGACGGGAACACGCTCTACCTGCACGGATCCACCGGGGCGAAGAGCATGCGCGACTCCGACGGCGTCGAGGTGTGCGTCACGGTGACCCTGCTCGACGGCATCGTCTACGCGCGTTCGGTCAACAACCACTCGATGAACTACCGCAGCGCGGTGATCCTGGGCAAGGCGGCCGCGGTCACCGATCGCGACCGGAAGATGCACGGCCTGCGGATGCTGACCGATCACCTCGCGCCCGGCTCGTGGGAACACGCGCGCGATGTCAACGCGAAGGAGTTCGCGTCGGTCTCGGTGCTGGAGCTGGACCTGACCGAGGCTTCGGTGAAGATGCGCGGTGAGGGTCCCGACGATCCCGAGGACGAGGTCGAGGCCGATCTCTCGTGGGCGGGGGTGCTGCCGGTGCGGACGGTGTTCGGGGAGCCGGAGCCGTCGGTGGACCTGGCCTCGGAGTGGGTGGTGCCGGACCACGTGAAGGGGCGGGTCGGGTAGCGCTCACCAGCGTGCAATGAAGGACGCTTTCATAGCAAATTTTGCTATGAAAGCGTCCTTCATTGCACGCCGCGGGAAGGGGTCAGAAACGCGTTCGCGGTAGTCGCACGGTGAAAGTAGTCGCACCCGGAACGCTCGAAACCTCGATGGTCCCGCCATGCGCGGAGACCAGCGAGAGCACCACCGAAAGCCCGAGCCCGGTGCCGCCGTTGCCACGCGTGCGGGCGGTGTCGACGCGGAAGAACCGGTCGAAGATCCGTTCCCGCGCTTCCGGCGGGATGCCCGGCCCGGCGTCGCTCACGCGCAGGACGACCTCCGGCCCCACGACGGAGCCCGACAACGTGACCGGTGTACCGGGCGGCGTGTGCACGGCGGCGTTGGCGAGCAGATTGTCCAGGACCTGCCGCAGCCGCACCGGATCCGCTTGCAGAATGACATCTTCCGGGAGTGGCCCGACGGTCAGCGGATGCTCCGGCCGGCCGGCGGCGAAGGCCTCCCCCGCGTCGGTGATCAGCTCGGCGAGGTCGACGTCGACCAGCCGCAGCGGCGCCTCGGTCTCGGGCGCGTCGAGGCGCGCGAGGAGCAGGAGGTCGTCGACGAGCACGCTCATCCGCTGGGTCTCTTCGCGGATTTTCGCGAGATGCGCCTCGCGTTCCGAGGGTTCGTTCGCCGCGGCGTAGCGGAAAAGCTCGGAGTAGCCCCGGATCGACGTCAGCGGCGTCCGCAGTTCATGGGAGGCGTCGGCGATGAACCGCCGCAGCCGTTCGTTCGCCTCCCGGCGCGCGACCAGCGAGGAATCGAGATGCGCCAGCATCAGGTTGAACGCCGTCCGCAGTTCCTCGACCTCGGCGCCGCCGCCGCTCGCCTGCGCGCGCACCGGGAGGTCGGCGTTCGTGGTCAGATCGTGCGACGCGATGTCGTGCGCCGTCCCGGCCATGTCGCTCAGCGGCCGCAGCCCGCGCCGCAGCACCAGCCGTCCCGCGATCACCAGCACCGCCAGCGCCAGCAGGAACGCGACCACCTCGACCATGATCAGCTGGCTGACCGTCCGGTCCAGATCCGCCTGCGGCGCGGCGCTGACCAGCACGATGTTCCGGCTCGGTTCGATCGGGCAGGCCCGCACGCGGTAGGTGCCCTTGTCCTCGATGTAGACCGTGCGCAGCACCTCGGTCCGCGTCGCGTCCTCGGCGACCTTTTCGAGCGCTTTCGTGTCCGGTGGCAGGGAACCGCCGTCCTGCGCGAGCGCGTCGCCGTCCTGTACCGAGAAAACGGCCGAGAACCAGCCGTAGGACTGCTGCGGTTTCCCGCCGTGCGTGGTGCGCAGCGACGGCACCTGGCTGATCTGGGTCTTGGCGAGCTGTTCGTCGAGCCGGTCGTTCAGATAGCCCTTCATGATGCCGACCATCACGGTGCCGACGACGGCGAACACGACCAGCGCCAGCACGCCGAGCCCGAGCGCCAGCCGGGTTCCGAGCCTCGAACGGCGCCAGGCGTCGTACCACCGGCGCAGCATTTTCATCTCGCGGCCTGCCGGACGACGTAGCCCACGCCGCGCACGGTGTGGATCAGCGGCTCGTGGCCCGCGTCGAGTTTGCGCCGCAGATGCGAGATGACGAGTTCGACCACATTGGACCGGCCACCGAAATCGTATTCCCAGACGTGATCGAGGATCTGCGCCTTGGTCATCACCGACGGCGAACGCCGCATGAGATACCGCAGCAGTTCGTACTCGGTCGGCGTCAGCTCGGCGGGTTTGCCGTCGCGGGCGACCTCCCGGGTGTCCTCGTTCATGGTCAGATCGCCGACTCGCAGCAGAGCGGCCGCCCTGGCCTGGCCGGTGTGACTTCGCCGCAGGACCGCGCGCAGCCGCGCCATCAGTTCCTCGACGGAGAACGGCTTGACGAGGTAGTCGTCGCCGCCCCGGGTGAGCCCGGCGACACGGTCCGCCGTCGCGTCCTTCGCGGTGAGGAAGACGACGGGCACCGCCTTCCCGGACTCACGGAGCTTGTCCAGCACGGTGAACCCGTCGATCCCGGGCAGCATCAGGTCGAGCACGACGATGTCGGGCACGAATTCGGCCGCCCTGACGAGCGCGGCCTCACCCGACCCGGCGGTGACGGCCTGCCAGCCCTCGTAGCGGGCGACGGTCGCCACCAGGTCGGCGATATGCGGCTCGTCGTCCACCACCAGCAGGCGAACGGGGTTCTCGGTGTTCACAAGGCCCATCCTCCGTTAACGCGCGCGCGAGAGCGAGGCGGGAGCGCAGACGACAGCAAGCCGACAGGTTCCGCCAAGAAAGGTCACAGGTTGGCACAGCAGGCTCGGTGGCTGAACCGGACCGGAAGGAAACACGTGTGACCACCATGACGCAGACCGCCGTGGGACCGCGCCCGGCGATCCGTCCCAGGATCGCCGCACGCGCCGGGCTCTTCACCTTCATCGGGGCCAACGTGGCCGCCGTGACCGCGCTCTTCTTCGCCGCCGGGCCCTCGGACAACGTCCTCATCAGCATCGGCAGGCTCGCCGGGCTGTACGGGGCGCTGGCGATGGCGTTCCAGCTGCTGCTGGTCGCCCGGCTGCCGTGGCTCGACCGCCGCCTCGGCATGGATCGGCTGACCGTCTGGCACCGCTGGACCGGGTTCAGCCTCCTGTGGACACTGCTCACCCACTTCGTCTTCATCGTCTTCGGCTACGCGCAGGTCGAGGACAACGGCGTGGTGGACGAGTTCGTCACGATGGTGACGAAGCTGGAGGGGATCCTGCGCGCGGTCGTCGCGCTCGCGCTCATCCTGCTCGTCGGCGCGGTTTCCGCGCGCTTCGCCCGCCGCCGCCTGGCATACGAGACCTGGCATTTCCTCCACCTCTACACCTACGCCGCGGTCGTCCTGGCGTTCAGCCACCAGATCGCGCTGGGCGGATCTTTCGCGTCGTCGCCCGGAGCGCAGGCCTACTGGTGGGCGGTGTGGGTTGTCGCGCTCGGCTCGGTCTTCGCCGGCCGCGTGGTGCTGCCGCTGGCGCGGAACCTGCGGCACCAGTTGAAAGTCGTCGCCGTGGTCCCCGAATCCCACGACGTCGTCTCGGTGTACATGACCGGGAAACATCTCGACCGGATGCCCGCGAGGGCGGGCCAATTCTTCCTCTGGCGTTTCCTGACCCGGGATCGCTGGTGGCAGGCCAATCCGTTCTCGCTGTCGGCCGCGCCCGACGGCCGCACCCTGCGGCTGACCGCGAAAGCCGCCGGTGACGGGAGCGCGTCGTTGCGGTCGCTGAAGGTCGGCACGCGGGTGTTCGCCGAAGGCCCGTACGGCGCGTTCACCACGATGCACCAACGGAAACCGGACGCGCTGCTGATCGCGGGCGGCGTCGGGATCACGCCGATCCGCGCGCTGCTGGAGGAGATCTCCGGCCATGTCGTGGTGCTCTACCGCGTCCGCACCGCACTCGACGCCGTCCTGCTGCCGGAACTGCGGGGACTGGCGCAGGCACGCGGCGCCGTCGTCCACGTCCTCAGTGGACCGTCCGATCTGGCCGGTCCGTACGGGCCGGTGCTCGGCGCGCACAGCCTACGGCGGATGGTGCCGGACATCGAGGACCGGGACGTCTTCGTCTGCGGCCCGCCCGGGATGACCTCGGCGACCCTGCGCAGCCTGCGGGAACTGCGGGTGCCGAACCAGCAGGTCCACGCCGAACGCTTCAGCCTCGCCGCCTGAGTCAGGGAGTCCCGATCATGAAGAAGACCATCGTCGCCGCCACGGTCGCCCTTTCGGCCGCCGGGTTCCTCGGGGTATGGCTGTACGAACCTTCGCCGCTGGGTTCGGAGACCGTGGCCGTCGCCGCGCCCGCCCCGTCCACCGTGTCCTCTTCGGACGGTGGTGCCTCCGAGGGCGCCGAACGCACCGTCGACGGTTCGGTGGAGAGCAACCGGTACGGCACCGTGCAGGTGCGGCTGGTGATCTCGGCCGAGGACAAGATCTCCGAAGTCCGCCTGCTGCAACGGCCGACCAGCGGACGCGGGATGGACGCGATCCCGATCCTGCAGGAGGAGACGCTGACCGCGCAGAGCGCCGACATCGACACCGTCTCCGGGGCGACGTCGACGAGCGAGTCGTACATCGACTCGTTGCAGGCGGCGCTGGACGCCAGATGAACCGGGTCGAGCAGGTGATGGGGCTGCCGGTCTCGGTCGACGTCCGGGCGGGCGGCGAACTCGCCGGCCACGCGATCGACGGCGTCTTCGGCTGGCTGCGGGAGGTCGACGCCCGGTTCAGCACCTTCAAGGCCGACAGCGAGGTCCGCCGTTACGACCGCGGCGAACTCGCGCCTTCGGAACTGAGCGACGACCTGCTCGAAGTGCTCTCACTGTGCGATCACTACGAACGGCTGTCCGGCGGGGCGTTCACCGCCCGGCTCCCCGGACGCCGGCTCGACCCGAACGCGGTGGTCAAAGGCTGGGCGGTACAGCGGGCGGCGTCGTTGCTGCTGGCCGAAGGGCTGGACGTGTTCTGTATCAACGCCGGCGGGGACGTGGTCACCTCCGGCGAACCGGAACCCGGCCGCGCGTGGCGGGTCGGCATCCGGCATCCCGAACGGCCCGACGCGGTCTGCGCCGTGGTGGAGTCGTCCGGCGGCGCCGTCGCGACGTCGGCGGAATACGAACGCGGCGCGCACATCCTGGACGGGCGGACCGGGCGCCCGCCCGCCGGGCTGCTGAGCGTCACGGTCACCGCCGACGACCTCGTCACGGCGGATTCCCTGGCCACGGCCGCTTTCGCGATGGGGACCGAGGGAATCGCCTGGGTCGCGGCGCAACCGGGCTGCCAGGTGCTGATCGTCGACGCGAAACGGCAGGTGCACCGGTCGCCGGGGCTGCGGCTGGCTTAAACCGTTGGCCGGGTTCCGCGGGCTCAGGCAGACTGCGGCCCCATGACCTCTGTCGTACAGAACTTCTTCTTCGACTGCGCCGACGCCTACGAGCTGGGGCGCTTCTGGAGCGGTGTCGTCGGCAAACCGATGGCCGACGACGATCAGCCCGGCGACCCCGAAGCGATCATCGAGATGGACAACGGCGTCACGCTGTTCTTCGGGCAGGTACCGGAACCGAAGACGGTGAAGAACCGGATCCATCTCTGCCTTCAGCCCGACATCCCGCGCGACGAGGAGGTGGAGCGCCTGCTGAAGCTCGGCGCGACCCTCCTGCACGACCGGCGCAACCCGGACGGCACCGGCTGGGCCGTCCTCGGCGACCCCGAGGGCAACGAATTCTGCGTGCTGCGCAGCGCCGCCGAGAAGGCCGCGACGTCGTGACGGACTATCTCACCTTCAACCGCGCGAACTGGGACGAACGCGCTCCGGCGCACGCCGCGTCGGAGGACTACGGCTACCGGAAGTTCGTCGCGGACCCGGCTCATCTCAGTGGCGTGGTCACCTTCGACCGGCCGCTGCTCGGCGACGTCTCCGGTGCGCGCGGTGTGCACCTGCAGTGTCACATCGGCACGGACACGCTTTCCCTGTCCCGGCTGGGCGCGCGGATGACCGGACTCGACTTTTCCGCGCCCGCGCTGGAGATCGCGCGCAAGCTGGCGGCCGAGACCGGCGCGGAGATCGATTACCACGAGTCCGATGTGTACAGTGCCGTCGACGTGCTGGGCGCCGGGCGGTTCGACCTCGTCTACACGGGCATCGGCGCGATCTGCTGGCTGCCGGACATCGCCCGCTGGGGACAGGTCGTCGGCGGGTTGCTGCGGCCGGGCGGACGACTGTTCATCCGGGACATGCACCCGATGCTGGGCACCCTCGACGAGACCCAGCCGCAGATCACGCCGCGTTACCCGTACTTCGAGCAGGCCGAACCGCTGGTGTTCGACGAGCCGGGAACCTATGTGGACACCGACGTCGCGTTCGAGAACAACCGGACGCACGAGTGGAACCACGGGCTGGGCCAGATCGTCACTTCGCTGCTCGACGCGGGATTGACGCTGACCCGGCTGGTGGAGCACGACAGCGTGCCGTGGAACGCGCTGCCGGGGTTCATGACGCAGAACGAAGCGACCGAGGAATGGCGGCTGACGAAGGATCCGCAGCGGCTGGCGGCGAGTTTCACTATCGAAGCAGTGAAGCAGGCCTGAGCCCGGCCCGCGCCGCGAGCAGGTGACCACTTGCGGCGCGCCCAGTCCACTTTGAAGAATGCGGAGTATGTCGAGTGATCCCCGACGGCCCCTTGTCGCCGTCGCCGCCCTGGGCGGCACCATCTCCATGCTTCCCGGCGGCGGCGCGGACCACGCCGTCCCCCGGCTCACCGCCGCCGACCTGCTCGGGGACCTGGGCGAGGACCTCGAGATGGACGTCCGCGCGGAGACGCTCGCGGGGATCTCCAGCGCGTCGATGGACTTCGCGACGCTGATCAAGACCCGCGACTGGGCTGCCCGGGCCGTCGACGAAGGCGCTGAAGGCGTCGTCGTGGTCCAGGGCACGGACACGCTCGAAGAGACCGCGTACTTCTTCGAGCTGACGTGGGCTTCCGAGGCCCCGATCGTGATCACCGGCGCGATGCGCAACCCCAGCTTGCCCAGCGCGGACGGTGCGGGGAACCTGCTCGCGGCGCTGACCGTCGCCGCCGATCCCCGCAGCCGGGGCCGCGGCTCGCTGGTCGCGTTCAACGACGACGTCCATGCCGCGCGCTGGGTCCGCAAGACGCATTCGAGCCACGTCGAGGCGTTCGCCTCGAATCCCGCGGGGCCGCTCGCGCTGGTCAGCGAGGGCTTGGTGCACTACTTCCACCCCGTCGCCGTCCGTCCCCCGGCGTTGTCCCTGGAGAACGCGGACTTCTCCGGGCTGGTGCCGATCGTCGAGAGCGGCGTCGAGGACAGCGGTGAGCTCCTGGAGACGCTGGTCAAGGCCGGGGTCAAGGGAGTGGTGCTCGCCGCGAACGGCGCCGGGCATGTTTCGGCGGGGTCCGCCGACGTGATCGAACGGGTGCTGCCGGAGGTGCCGGTCGTGGTCGCCGGCCGGACCGGCGCGGGGCCGACGTTCCGCGGCACCTACGGCTTCCGCGGCTCGGAGTCCGACCTGATCGCGATGGGCGCGACGATGGCGGGCTGGCTCGACCCGCGCAAATCCCGGCTCCTGCTGCACACCTTGCTCGCCACCGGGGCCTCGCGGGAACGCGTCGAGGCCGAATTCCGCCTGCGCGGCGACCTCACCTGACGCGTTTCGTCCTCTGGATGCGGTACTTGCACGCGCAAGGAACGCATTCAGAGGACGAAACGCGAGAGGGGGTCAGTCCCGGATCGGACCGGTGATCGGGTCGAGGTGGTACGGGCGCATGGCGCGGGGCTGGTGCCGGTAGACGTGCACGCTGACCGCCGGGTCCGGGCCGTCGTTGCGCACCTCGTGGATGTAGCCGGGACCGAAGACGCGCGACTGGCCCTCCGACAGCGAATGCAGCTCCGTCACCGCCCGGCCGTCGGACGCGCGCCGGGCGACGGTCTCGCTCAGCTTCCCGCTGACCACGGTGAACGCGCCCGCGGCGAACTCGTGGTCGTGCAGGTCGGTGTGCTGGCCGGGCAGCCAGCTCATCAGCCAGATCTCCTGGAGTTCGTCGGAGTCGACGAGGGCGGAGAACCGCTCGTCGGGGTCGTAGCGCAGCAGGTGCCGCCAGCGGTCACGGTCCGCGGCGAACTCGAGCGCGACGCGCACCGGGTGGCGCAGGGCGGGGTTTTCGGGAATGACGAGCGTGTTGTCCGGGACGGCGAACATGAAGGAGTCCTCGCAGAAAGAAAGAAGGTGTCGAGCTGGGCCGGGGCTAGGTTCACCGACAACAGCGACACGCGCACGCGACCGCACCAAGACCCGAGAGGCCCCGCGACACAGTCATCCCACGTGCGAACATGCCCTCAGCGAACCAGTGCGGAGCCCGGCGGTCAACCGATCTCACACCGTGGACCGTGAGTTCTGCACCTGACGACCATGCTCGCAGCACGAATCGGACGCGGTCTGTCGCGATCCTGCGGTCTTCCTCGCGGACTCAGGACCACTCGTGCTTCTGCGACCGTCCGAGCAGCTCGGCTCCGGCACGCCGCGGGTCGACCCCTTCGTGGCACACGCGGTGCATCGCGTCGGTGATCGGCATGTCGACACCGAGGCTCAGCGAGAGCTCCCGGATCGACGTGCACGACTTGACGCCCTCGGCGACCTGACCGCCGGTGGCCGCCAGCGCCTGCTCCAGCGTCTCGCCCCGGCCGAGCCGTTCGCCGAAGGTCCGGTTGCGCGACAACGGCGACGAGCACGTCGCCACCAGGTCGCCGACGCCGGCCAGCCCGGCGAAGGTCAGCGGGTCGGCCCCGAGTTTCGCGCCGAGCCGGGCCATCTCCGCCAGCCCGCGGGTGATCAGCGTGGCCGCGGTGTTGGTGCCGAAGCCCAGCCCCGCCGCCATCCCGCAGCTGAGCGCGATGACGTTCTTGCACGCCCCGCCCAGCTCGCAGCCGACGACGTCGGTGTTGGTGTACGGCCGGAAGTACTGGTTGAAACTCGCCTGCTGGATCGCCTTGGCGTTGTCGTGGTCGGTGCAGGCGAGCACCGCCGCCGCCGGCTGCCCCAGCGCGATCTCCTTCGCCAGGTTCGGCCCGGACACGACCACGATCTGCCCGTCGGGCACGCGCGCGATCTCGGCGATGACCTCGCTCATCCGCTTGAGCGTGCCCAGTTCGACGCCCTTCGCGAGGCTCACCAGGATCGCGTCGGACGGCAGCAGACCGGACCACTCGGAAAGATTGGTCCGCAACGTCTGGCTCGGCACCGCGAGGACGACGGCTTGCGCGCCGTCGAGCGCCTCGGCCGGATCCGCGGTCGCGGTGATCCGCTCCGGCAGATCGATATCGGGTAAATAGGATGAATTGCGATGCGAATCCCGGATCTCGGCCGCGACCTCGGGCCGCCGGGCCCAGATCGTCACGTCGCGTCCGGCGTCGCCGAGCACCTTGGCGAAGGCCGTCCCCCACGATCCCGCGCCGAGCACGGTCACGCGCTGGACCTCGGTGGCGGTCCCGGCCATCAGGCGTCGTCCTCCGGCTTCTTCGCGGGCGGTTCCTCCTGGCGGATCTCCGCGAGCAGGGCGGTGATCTCGGTCATCATCAGCTCGGTGACCTCGCGCAGTTTGGACGCGCTGCGGGTGGACCCGTTCCGGTAGGCCGACAGGTCCATCGGCTCGCCGACCAGATGCGTGATCTTCTTGCGCGGGAACGGCGTGAACTTCTTCGTGTAGCCGTTGAAGATGTGGTTCGTGCCCCAGCGGGCGATCGGGATCACCGGCACGTCGGCCTCCAGCGCGAGCCGCGCGGCGCCGGTGAACGGCTTCTTGGGCCAGCCGTCGGGATCCTTGGTGATCGTCCCCTCCGGATAGATCACGACGATCTTGCCGTCGCGCAACGCCTGGTGGGCGGCCTTGAGGCTGTCCCCGGCGGCGGCCGAACCGCGCGAGACCGGGATCTGGCCCGCGCCGACGAAGATCTTGCCGAAGACCGGCGTCCTGGTCAGGCTCTCCTTGCCGAGGAACCGCGGCACCCGCTTCTGCCGGTGCACGAACACCGCGTCGACCGCCGGGTCCATGTGGGACACGTGGTTGAGCAGGAGCAGCGCGCCGCCTTCGCGGGGGATCCGCTCGGCGTTGCGGTAGACCCGCTTGCCGATGGCCGTCGCCGGGTAGAACAGTGCGGCGGCGATGCCAACCCAGATGCCGCCCTTCTCACGCCGGGCCAATTCGTCCTCCTCGAAGTCACACGTGTCGTCCCAGGCCACTGATCCTGCCGCGCGCACGCGAGCGCGGTCCAGGGAGGGTCGGGTAAGAATGCAGATGTGGACGTGGACCTGATCGTGCCGATGAAACGCCCGGCCGAGGGCAAGTCGCGGCTTCGCGGCGCGGTGGTGCCCGATCGGCACGCCGAACTGGTGCTGGCGCTGGCCTACGACACGCTGTCCGCGGCGACCTCGGCGGACGGGATCCGGCGGGTGCTGGTGGTCGCCGCCGACCCGGCGTCCGTGGCGGAACTCACCGAGCTGGGCGCCGAGATCGTCACCGAGCCGTCACGGGGCGGCTTGAACGCGGCACTGCGGTTCGGCGAGGAGCTGCTGCGCCGGGACAGGCCGTCCGGTCTCGTCGGCGCCCTCCAGGCCGACCTGCCCGCGCTGCGCACCGAAGATCTCACCGCCGCCCTCGCCGAGGCCGCCGGACGCCGGGCATTCGTCGCGGACCGGCAGGGAACGGGCACGACCCTGTTGCTCGCGGGCACCAGGCCGCTCGAACCCCGGTTCGGCGAAGGTTCCGCGCGGGCGCACACGGCGTCCGGTGCGACCCCGCTCACGATCGCCGCGGAATCACTCCGCGCGGACGTGGACACCGCGGATGATCTCGCTCACGTCCGCACCCTGGGTGTCGGAAAGCGCAGTTCAACCCTGTTGGGAACACCCTGCGTCGTGATGTGACGAGAGTTCACCCTGCCGACCCGCGCGCGGCGCACATAATCGCCCCGAGTGGTGAACAATGAAGCCCGTGAGCACAAATGACGGCGGCACCCCGAACTCGGCAAGGAAGCGGAAGACCTCCGCCGCGAAACCGGAACCGGACAACGGCGCGACCAAGCCCGTCCGGGCGAGGAAGGCCAGTCCCGCGGCGAAGACGAACAGCAGTCCCCGCGCGGCGATCCGCGCGACCCGCGGTGGTTCGGCGAGCCGTCCCGCGCAGGAGTTCCGCGCGCTGCCCACCGCGCCTCCGGCGGTGACGTCGGCACCCACCGCCGTCGAGACCCTGCCCGATGACCGGTACTTCAACCGTGAGCTGTCGTGGCAGGACTTCAACGCGCGCGTGCTCGCGCTGGCCGAGGACGAGTCGCAGCCGCTGCTCGAACGCGCCAAGTTCCTGGCGATCTTCGCGTCCAATTTGGACGAGTTCTACATGGTGCGGGTCGCCGGGCTGAAGCGCCGCGACGAGACCGGTCTCCCGGTCCGCAGCGCGGACGGGCTCACCCCGCGCGAGCAGCTGGCCTACATCGCCAAACGCAACCAGGACCTGGTCGAGCGGCACACGAACGCCTTCGAGCTGCACCTGCGGCCGCAGCTGGCCGACGAAGACATCCACATCGTCGGCTGGAACGACCTCACCGGCGCCGACCAGCTCCGGCTGTCCAACTACTTCAGCGAGCAGATCTTCCCGGTGCTCACACCGCTGGCCGTGGATCCCGCGCACCCGTTCCCCTACATCTCCGGCCTTTCGCTCAACCTCGCCGTCACCGTCCGCGATCCGGAGGGTGGCACCGAGCGGTTCGCGCGCGTCAAGGTGCCGAGCAACGTGCCGCGCCTGATGCGGATCGAGCAGCAGCCCCGGGAGAGCCGCACCGCGACGTTCCTCCCGCTGGAGGAACTGATCGCCGCCCATCTCGGCGAGCTGTTCACCGGGATGGAGGTCACCGAGCACCACGCCTTCCGGGTCACCCGCAACGCCGACTTCGAGGTCGAGGAGGACCGGGACGAGGACCTTCTCCAGGCGCTGGAACGCGAACTGGCCCAGCGCCGGTTCGGCCCGCCGGTGCGGCTGGAAGTGGCGCAGGACATGAGCGAGCACATGCTCGAACTGCTGCTGCGCGAACTGGAGGTGGACCCGCGCGACGTCGTCGAGGTCCCCGGTCTGCTGGACCTGACCTGCCTGCACCAGCTCTCCGGCGTCGACCGGAAGGAACTCAAGGACCGCCCTTTCGTACCCGCCACGCACCCGGCGTTCGGTGAGCGGGAGACGCCGAAGTCGGTGTTCGCGACGCTGCGCGAGGGCGACGTCCTCGTGCACCATCCGTACGACTCGTTCTCCACCAGCGTCCAGCGGTTCATCGAACAGGCCGCCGCGGACTCGAAGGTGCTGGCGATCAAGCAGACGCTGTACCGCACGTCCGGTGACTCCCCGATCGTCGACGCGCTGATCGACGCGGCCGAGGCGGGCAAGCAGGTCGTCGCGCTGGTCGAGATCAAGGCGCGGTTCGACGAGCAGGCCAACATCACCTGGGCCCGCACGCTGGAACGCGCGGGCGTGCACGTGGTCTACGGTCTCGTCGGCCTGAAGACGCACTGCAAGGTGTCGATGGTGGTGCGCCAGGAGGGTTCGACCATCCGCCGGTACTGCCACATCGGCACCGGCAACTACAACCCGAAGACCGCGCGGCTCTACGAAGACCTCGGCATCCTGACCGCCGACCCGACGATCGGCGCGGACCTGACGGATCTGTTCAACGTGCTCACCGGGTACTCCCGCCAGGACACCTACCGCAACATCCTCACATCGCCGCACGGGATCCGCCGCGGCATCGTGCGCGCGATCGGCGAGGAGATCGAACTCGCCCGCGCCGGCCAGACCGCCGGGATCCGGATCAAGTGCAACTCGCTCGTCGACGAGCAGGTGATCGACGCGCTGTACCACGCCTCGCAGGCCGGGGTGCCGGTCGACATCGTGGTGCGCGGGATCTGCGCGCTGAAGCCGGGCGTGGAAGGACTGAGCGAGAACATCCACGTGCGCTCGATCCTCGGCCGGTTCCTGGAGCACTCGCGCATCTTCAACTTCCGCGCGGGCGGCACGCACTGGATCGGCAGCGCGGACATGATGCACCGCAACCTGGACCGCCGGATCGAGGCGCTGGTGCGGGTCAAGGATCCGAAACTGACGGCGCAGCTGGACTACATCTTCGAGTCCGCGCTGCATCCGGCGACCCGTTGCTGGGTGCTGACCTCCACCGGTGAGTGGACCCCGTTCCCCGCTTCCGGGGACGACGTCCGCGATCACCAGGTCGAACTGGCGAAGCGCCACGGGGCCGCCGGATGAGCGGGGTCATCCGGGCGGCGGGTGCCGTCCTCTGGCGTCGTGACGGGGACCGGATCGAGGTCGCGCTGGTCCACCGGCCGCGCTACGACGATTGGTCGCTGCCGAAGGGAAAGCTGGATCCGGGCGAGACCATCGCGCGGGCCGCGGTCCGGGAGATCGGTGAGGAGACCGGATTCGACGCGGTGCTCGGCCGCTATCTGCTCCGGACCGAATACACCGTGGCGGGAGCGCCGAAGACCGTCGACTACTTCTCCGCGCACGCGGTTTCCGGTGCGTTCGCTCCGAATGACGAAGTCGACGAACTGCGCTGGCTCGGCGCGGAGGCGGCGGAGAAACTGCTGACGCGACCGGAGGACGTCCGGGTGCTGCGCGAGTTCTCCGCGCTGCCGCCCGAACTGATCACGGTGATCCTGGTGCGGCACGCCAAGGCGGGCAAGCGTGACGAGTGGAACGGTGACGACGATCTGCGGCCGCTGTCGGACGCGGGTCAGCGTCAGGCCGAAGCGCTGCGTTCGCTGCTGCGGCACTACGCGCCGGACAGGGTGCTCTCGGCGCCGCGGCTGCGTTGCGTCCAGACGGTGAACGGGCTCGCCGACGATCTCGGGGTCGAGGTCCGGCACGAAACGCTGCTGTCGGAAGAGGGCTACTGGCCGGACCCGGTGCTCGGTGTCGCCCGGCTGCTGGCCATCGCCGGTGACGGCGGGACGCCGGTGATCTCCAGCCAGGGCGGCGTGATCCCGGACGTCGTCACCGCGCTGGCCGATCGCGACGGCGTCGACCTGCCCGCCGCGCGCGGTGGCGTGGTGCCGTCGAAGAAGGGTTCGTTCTGGGTGCTGTCCTTCCGGGCGCCGACCGAAGAGGACGGGCCGGTGCTGGTGGCCGCGGACTACTTCGCGTCGCCTTTGCCCACTCCGGCTCCGGCGCATCGCTGACGATCTCTTCGCGCGTGAAGGCCCCCTTCCCTCGGCTCAGCAGAGGGAAGGGGGCCTTCACGCGCATCGGGCTGGTCCTACCGGATGGCGGCGTTGTGAAAGCCACTTTCGCAACGTTGAACGTTGCGAAAGTGGCTTTCACAACGCTTTCGGTCGGGTCCGCACCATTTTCCCGGCGCGACTCCCCCACGTGGGTGACGACCCTCTACTCCGGCCGTGTGGCGGGGAAGCGGGACTAGCCCGGTCCGAAGTCCCTGCAGGGCAGGCGGATCCGTAGCGCGGTGAGTTCCGCCACCGCTCCGAACCGGGGAGCGCGGGGCGTTGTCCAGCGGCGACGGCCCGCCACGGCCGCTCGTCGCTCCACTGTGGAGGACCGCTGGGGAGGGCCGGGCGGAACGCCGTCGATGCGCCATCGGAGTGATCGGGTGCCCGCCGGACACCCGCGTGGATCTACGAAGAGTCGCGGCGCCACAAGCGTGGCGCATTCGTCCTCAGAGCGCCGTGGATCCGTTCCGGGACGGTGGTTCCCCGGAGACGGTCTTCAAGAGCGTTGAGGGGCAAGGAGACGGCCGGAGCGCACTGCCACCGAAAATGCGGCAGGGCCCCGCGCCGTGCGCGGGGCCCTGCCGTTGGCTCACTCGTGAAGAGGGAGCTTACTTCTTCTTCGCGGCCGCCGAAGTCCGCTTGGCCGGAGCCTTCTTCGCGGGAGCCTTGGCGGCGGTCGCCTTGGCGGCCGGCTTCGCGGCGGCCTTGGTGGCGGTCGCCTTCTTGGCCGTGGTGGCGCGAGTCGTGGCCTTGGCCGCGGTCTTCGGCGCCGCCTTGGCGGCGGTCGCCTTGGCCGGAGCCTTGGTCGCGGTCGCCTTGGCGGCCGGCTTCGCGGCGGTGCGCGTCGTGGCAGCGGCGGCGCGGGTCCGCGTGGTCGTGGTACGCGTCGCGGCCGGGCGGCTGGCGGCCGTCCGGGTCGTCGTCGCGCGGGTGGCGGTGGCCCGAGTGGTGGTGCCGGCGGTCGCGCGCTTCACAGCGGTGGCCTTCGGCAGCTTCTTCGAACCGCTGATGACGTCCTTGAAGGTCGTGCCGGCGCGGAACGCGGGCACGTTGGTCTTCTTGACGCGAACGGTCTCACCGGTGCGCGGGTTCCGCGCGGTGCGGGCGGCGCGGGCGCGCTTCTCGAACACACCGAAGCCGGTGATGTTCACCTTCTCGCCCTTGTTGACCGTCCGGATGATGATGTCGACAAGGCCATCGACGGCCTCCGACGCGACCTTCTTGTCGCCCAGGCGCTCCGACAGCGCCTCGATCAGCTGGGCCTTGTTGGCCATTCCAGTCCTCCAAGAAGAACTACTTGTACACGGCCCCGTCGGCCGACTTAGCGCACACGGTATTACCAATGCAGCACAAATTCCAAACGACGCGCGGAAATTTCCCTTGTCTCGGGGGCTGTTCCGCCTCCCGAGGGACCCCTTCAGGGCCTCTCGAGGTGCCGTTCGGTGTGGTTTCGGGGCTGTCTTGGAGGACCCTCGCCGGGGTGCGGATTCCCTGCTCAGCAAGGGAATCCGCCCCCTTCGGCCGGGCCTAGGAGGAGGCCGCGGGGAGGGTCAGCGGCTTCCAGGAGGGGCGCTGGATCTCGAAAGTGTCGATCTCCTCCGCGTGGCGGAGTGTCAGGGCGATGTCGTCGAGCCCTTCGAGGAGCCGCCAGCGGGTGTAGTCGTCGATCTGGAAGGGCGCGGTGAAGTCCTTGGCCCGTACCGTCTTCGACTCGAGGTCCACCGTGACCTCCGTCCCAGGCTCGTTTTCGAGCAGCTTCCACAGCAGTTCGACGTCCGCCTGCTCGACCTGAGCGGCGACCAAGCCCTGCTTGCCCGAGTTACCGCGGAAGATGTCCGCGAACCGGGAGGAGATCACGGCGCGGAAGCCGTAGTCCATCAGGGCCCAGACCGCGTGCTCGCGGGAGGAACCGGTGCCGAAGTCCGGGCCCGCGACCAGGACCGACCCGCTCTTGAAGGGCTCTTGGTTGAGGATGAACGACTCGTCGGAGCGCCAGGCGGCGAAGAGCCCGTCCTCGAAGCCGGTGCGGCTCACGCGCTTGAGGTAGACCGCCGGGATGATCTGGTCAGTGTCCACGTTGGACCTGCGCAGCGGGACCCCGACGCCGGTGTGGTGGGTGAACGCGTCCATGGTTGGGAACTCCTTCGCGGATGTCAGCGATGTCAGCGAGCGGCGGCGGGCAGCAGGTCTTCGGGGCTGGACAGGGTTCCCCGCACGGCCGTGGCGGCCGCCACGAGTGGTGAGACCAGATGCGTCCGGCCGCCCTTGCCCTGCCTGCCTTCGAAGTTGCGGTTCGAGGTCGACGCGCTCCGCTCGCCCGGCTTGAGCTGGTCCGGGTTCATGCCGAGGCACATCGAGCAGCCCGCCTGACGCCATTCCGCGCCGGCTTCGGTGAAGACCTGGTCCAGCCCTTCGGCTTCCGCCGCCTGGCGGACCCGCATCGAGCCGGGGACGACGAGCATCCGGACCGAGCCCGCGACCTTGTGCCCGCGCAGGACGTCCGCAGCGGCCCTCAGATCCTCGATACGGCCATTCGTGCACGAGCCGAGGAAGACGGTGTCCACCGCGATCTCCCGCAGCGGCGTGCCCGGCTTCAGGTCCATATAGGACAGGGCCTTTTCAGCGGCGATGCGCTCGTTCTCGTCGCCGATGCGCTCGGGGTCGGGCACCTCGGCACCCAGCGGGAGCCCCTGGCCCGGGTTCGTGCCCCAGGTCACGAAAGGCGTGAGCTCGTCGGCGTTCAGGCGCACCTCGGCGTCGAAGACAGCGTCGTCGTCGGTGCGGAGTTCGCGCCAGTTCTCGACGGCGGCGTCCCAGTCCGCGCCCTGAGGCGCGTGCGGACGGCCCTTCAGGTACTCGAACGTCGTCTCGTCCGGGGCGATCAGCCCGGCGCGGGCGCCGGCTTCGATCGACATGTTGCAGACGGTCATCCGGGCTTCCATCGACAGGTTTTCGATGGCTTCACCGCGGTATTCGAGGACGTAGCCCTGTCCGCCGCCGGTGCCGATCTTCGCGATCACCGCGAGGATGATGTCCTTCGCCGTGACGCCGGGGCGCAGGGCGCCGTCGACCGTGATCGCCATCGTCTTGAATGGACGGAGCGGCAGGGTCTGGGTGGCCATCACGTGTTCGACCTCGGAGGTGCCGATCCCGAAGGCCATCGCGCCGAAAGCGCCGTGCGTCGAGGTGTGACTGTCACCGCACACCACGGTCATCCCGGGCTGGGTCAGGCCCAGCTGCGGGCCGATGACGTGCACGATGCCCTGTTCGGCGTCGCCCATCGGGTGCAGCCGGACACCGAACTCCTTGCAGTTGGCGCGAAGGGTGTCGACCTGGGTGCGGGAAACGGGATCCGCGATCGGCAGCTCGATGTCGACCGTCGGGACGTTGTGGTCCTCGGTCGCGATGGTGAGGTCGGGGCGGCGCAGTTTCCGGCCCGCCAGGCGGAGTCCGTCGAACGCCTGCGGGCTGGTGACCTCGTGCAGCAGGTGGAGGTCGATGTAGAGCAGGTCGGGCTCGGCCCCCTCGCCGCGCCGCACCAGGTGCGACTCCCACACTTTCTCGGCCAGTGTCCGGGGCATTTCCGGCTCCTCACATGCGGTGAAATAGGTACTTCCCACCATCTGGACATCTCAAACTTCGGGAAGATAGTATCGGCTTGTGGGACAGCATAGCGGTATCGGAGTACTCGACAAGGCCGTGGCCGTGCTTCAGGCCGTGGCCGAAGATCCTTGTGGCCTGGCGGAACTGTGCACGCGGACCGGTTTGCCGCGCGCGACGGCGCATCGGCTCGCGGTCGGCCTCGAGGTGCATCGCCTGTTGCGCCGCGGCCCCGACGGGCGCTGGCGGCCGGGGACCGCGCTCGCGGAACTGGCGGGCGGTTCGACCGATCCGCTGCTCGACGCGGCGAGCTCGGTGCTGCCGAAATTGCGCGACATCACCGGGGAAAGCGTTCAGCTCTACCGTCGCGACGGCGTCCAGCGCGTCTGTGTTTCGACCGCGGAACCGCCCAGCGGCCTGCGGGACACGGTGCCGATCGGTTCCCGGCTGCCGATGACGGCGGGTTCCGGGGCGAAGGTGCTCGCAGCGTGGTCGGATCCGCACACGCAGCGCACGATCCTTTCCGAAGCCGTGTACGGGGAGCGCACCCTGCTGGAGGTCCGCCGCCGCGGCTGGGCCCAGAGCGTGGCGGAACGGGAGCCCGGTGTGGCGAGCGTCTCGGCGCCGGTACGGGATTCGACGGGCACCGTCGTCGCCGCGGTGTCGGTTTCCGGGCCCATCGAACGCATAGGGCGTAAACCGGGGGCCCGCTGGGCCGCGGACCTGCTCGCCGCCGCGGACGCGCTGCAGGAGCGTCTCTGAGCTTCTGGACGCGTGCCTCAAGACGCGTGAAGGCCCCCTGCGGCGCAGGGGGCCTTCATCGTGTCCGGGACCGTCCTGAAAGGACCCTCCGGATCAGAACTCGTCGGCCTTGGTCAGCTCGTGTTCGAGGGTGTCGGCACGCGTGACGAGGGACTTCAGCGGGTGTTCGAATTCGTTCCGCAGGTTCAGGTCGACCAGCGGGATCGTGTGCTTGAGCAGTGCGACGCCGTCCACCACGGCCGCGCCGCCGACCGAGTCACCGCCCGCCAGTTCGAGCAGGCGGCGCAGGTCGATCTTGTCGGCCCAGCCGACCGGAGAGGAGATCTCCACCCATTCCGCGCCGTCGTGGTCGGGCAAGTGGTGCAAGGACACCTGCTGACCGCGGCCCTCCCCGGTGTCGACCCGGAACCGGAGCCAGCCGTCACGCTCTTCGAGCACTTCGTACCGCGCCCGGACGAAATTGATCACGCCTGCCCAGATGGACACCCTCGTCACCTCTCGGTTTCGCCACTTCGTGCGCTGTCGAGCATGGCATATCCGGGGCGGGTTCAGCCCGTGGGCCGGGGGCTGAAGGGGACTTTCCCCGCGTCTCAAGCGGCGAAGGGCGCTTTCACCACGTGACATGCGGGGAAAGCGCCCTTCGGCTACCGCCAGGTGTCGTCCTCCAGCAGTTGCAGCGATCCCGTGTCCGACTCGGCCACCCTTCGGTGACCCGGCATGGTGAAGCCGTTTCCGTCGGCCTCGACGGCCCTGCCCCGCAGCGCCGCCATCACACCGTCGGTCCCCGAAGCGGGCCTCCGGTCGTCGCCGGACCGTTCTTGCGGATGCTCGGCCGCCCCAGGACGCACCGTCCCGCCGGCCGCCCCCGCGGCGTGCTGCGGCATCCCCGGCGGCATCATGCCGCCCCCGGTGGCCTTGGCGGAACCGAGCGTGCCACCCGGCGGGATCTCCGCGACCGGACCGGTGACGCGCTTTCCCGAACCCGCTCGCGACGCCGCCGGGATCCCGCCGAGCCCGCCGGCGGCGCCGAGCGTTCTCATCGGCATCGGCGGCAAGGAAGCCAACCCGGTCGAGGGGAGGCCGCCACCGGACAGACCGCCCGACGGGGCGAGGCCGCCGGATGCCAAGGCGCTCGGCGCCAGCCCGGCCAGCGTCGGCCCGCCGCCCGCCGAGGTGCCGCCCGGATTCGACGCCGACGGCACTTCCGAACCGTTCCAGCCGTCGAGAAGGCCGGACGAGCCGGACGTGCTCCCGCCGCCGACACCGAGCGATTCGGTCAGGCTCTGGACCTCGGTGAGCAGGTTCACCGCCGCGTCGGCCGTTTTCACCGCGTCCGCGGCGGAACCGGTGACCTGGGGGAAACCGGGCACGAGATCCGCCGGGTTCGCGATCCCGGCCGCGGCGCACATCGAGAGCATGGTCATGTCGAACTGGTTGCCCAGCCCGCTCAGGAACGCGCCCGCCTGCTGCTGCACGCCGAACGCCGCCGGGAAGTTGAGCGTGAGCACACAGGCCTCGTACTCGGCGGCGAGACCCAGCACGGTCGTCTCCGCCCCCGGAAGGGCGGCCGCCAGCGAGGCCAGCTTCTCCGACACCTGGGAGTCGTCGATCCGCTGACCCCACAGCGTCAGGTCGGCCAGTGACACCTTGGTCTTCTCCGCGAACGCCCGGCCGGCGTCGTCGGTCCAGTCCGGCGCCAGGTTGTTCGCGCGGGTCTGCAATTCGACCTTGGCCTCTTCGACCCAGGCACGCGCCTCCTTCCACATCATCGACTTCTCCGTGAGGACGGGGATGCACGCCTGCGTCTGCGTGATGCACCCGACAAGGACTTCCATCGGAAGCACGCCGTAGGGGAACAAGAAAGGCTCCTTAGGTCGTCTGCTGCGAGACGTCGCCCGCGGCCGGTTCGGTGGGATCCGTCGTGCCGGACCGCGAATCCGCGGCTCCGGCCACCTTCTTGGCGACGCCGACGACCTTGTTCCCCAGCTTGACCCCGGAGGTGGCGAGGTCGAGAGCGCTGGTGATGTCGGCGAGGGAATAGGTCGCGGCCGCCTGCTTGACCTTCGCGCCGTAAGTGACCATGTCCGCGGTGACCACGCCCAGATAGGCGTTGATCTCGGCGGTGACGGCCGTGTCCAGCACCGACAAGAGCGCGCTCTCGACCATCCCGGACAGATTCGGCGGTGTGGTGAGACCGGCGGTCACCGATCCCGGTATCGGGGGTGCCTTGAGCTGCTGCGAATACGCGAACATCGAACTGGGATCGCCGTCGACAACGTCGGACATGAGCCCTCCTCCTAGTATCCGGTGCGATGGTGCGGTCGATCGATGACGGGATCGACCTGCCACAACTCTTCGTCGAGCACGTGCACGACGTCGTTCTCGACGGCGGGGCGGCTGCGGGTGACCGGCGGCCGGGGCGCCGCGCCCGCCCTGCCTCGCAGCGCAACGCCGGGATTGCCTTCGGGTTTGCGGGAACGGACCGCGTTGACCTGTTCGGCGGCTCCCGGCCTGATGTCGCCGCCGCCCGCTCGCCCGCCCGCGCCGTTGTGCGGATACATCGGCATCATCCCGGGGCTGCCGCCCATCGACCCCGTGGTCCCGCCCGCCGCACCGGTTCCCGCGGTGGTTCCCGGAAGACCGGTCCCGGCTCCCGCGATGCCCGGCAGCGGCGAGACAGCACCTGGTGCCGAAGGAACACCACCGCCCGAGCCGATTCCGCCCGCGCCCAAGCCGCCTCCGATCCCGCCGCCGCCGTCCGAGAGACCGGCGAGACCGGGCAGTCCCGAAGGATCTCCCGCACCGGGCAGTCCGCTCAGCGACGGCAGATCGCCGGGTTTCCAGCCCTCCCACGCGTTCGGCACGGTCGCCGGATCGGGCAAGTCCACCGAACCGGGGGTACCGGAGCCGAGGAACTGGTCGGCCAGCTTGTCCCCGAGGTCGACCACCTTGCCCGCGACGTCGAGCCCCTGCGAGGCCAGCTCCAGCTGTTCCTTGAGGGTGAGCGGCTTCTGCTCCGCCGGGCTCTCCGGTGTTTCGGCCGGATTCTCTTGCGGGGCTTCGGCAGGCCCCGGCGATCCCGGGTCTCCCCCGGTGGCGCCCGGATCCCCGCCGTTCGCGACGGGTGTTCCGTCACCGGGCTGCCGATCGGACCGGAGTTCCGGGACCACCTCGCTCTGCGCGCCGCTCCACCCCCTGCCCGCGGCACCCGGCAGTAGATCCTTCACCGCGCCGTAGGCGGTCGCGAGCGGGACGATCAACTTGAGGGATTCCTGCCGGTAGTGCTCCTCGGCGTTCTTCCGGTCGTCGCCCGCTTCGGCGGCCCTGACCCCGTCGAACGAGGCGTGGTAGTCACGGAAGAACCCGTCCACGCTGGCGAACACGAACTGGAGCTGCTGCGCCAGGGCGCGGAGTTTTTCGGCCACTTTGGACGCCACGATGCCCTGTTCGGTGTACTTCCAGCCTTCCCCTGGGCTCGTCGAGATCTGCTGGGCGGGCAGGGCGACCTGCTCGCCTTCCCCCCGTACCCAGGAGCGCAGGACGTTCATGTCGCCTTGTGCCTGGACGGCGAACGCGTCACCCGCCTTGTCCGGCCAGGCGGCGGCGAGCTTCTCGACCTCCCCTTTGAACCTGGCCAGCGTGTCGCCGATCCACTGGGCGCCTTCGTCCCACATGACGGCCGCGCCCTCGAGCCTGCCGATGTGCTGGTGCTCGGCCGTGATCTTGTCGTGCAACTGGAAAAAGGAGAGCTTGTCGTAGTCACCCATTGTCGCGAACCTTCTCCGGGGCCATGGGGCGTCCCTACTTCTTCGCCTGCGGTTGCTGGTAGCTGTCCAGTGCCGGCAGGCCGATCCCGACGTTCTGCAGTTTCCAGCCGAGGACGAGACCGGCGGCCGCCGCGGCGTCGGCGTCCCGGTAGGCGATACCGGACGTCTTGGCGAACTTGCCGTACGCGGCGATGCCGTAGCGCACCCGCATGACGAACGTCTGCAGCGCACGAGTGGCCGCGGCGTCGGCCTGGACGAGTGCCGCGCATTCGTCGAGACCGCCACCGCACGCGCCGTCGACCTGGCGCGCCATCAGTTTCGGGACTTCCTGGACGATGTTGTTGAAACTCTGTGCGGCCTGAATCATCACCGGGACATCCCCGTCGACGTCTTCGCCGGATCCCATGTCACGCTCCTCGTTTCCGTACGTCGTCGAAGTCGACCACGCCGGCGGCGTGGCGGACGGGCCGCGGCCGGAAGCGGCCACGCGCCGTTGTCATTCCTTCGGTGGCAGCCAAGCGATCTGCGTCAGGCTCTTGCCGCCGCGCCGGTCGATCAGCCAGCCCCGGCCGGGCGGCAGTACCTGCGGGCGCATCCCGCCGAGCAGCGGGCCCTCGTCGCGGTCGCCGGACATCATCAGGCCGGACGCGCCGACGTCCCGCAGCCTGGCGAGGAACGGTTCCCCGAGACCGATGCCCGCGCCGCCGCTGCGACGGGCCAGCACGACGTGCAGGCCGATGTCCGAAGCCTGCGCGATCAGCGAGTAGAGCGCGGACAGCGGATGGTCCTTGTGCGTCGCCACCATGTCGTAGTCGTCGACGAGCACGAAGATCTCCGGGCCGGTCCACCAGCTGCGGTTGCGCAGTTGCTCGGCGGTGACGTCCGGGCCGGGCAGGCGGGCGGCGAGCTGTTCGGCCACCTGTGCCATCAGTCCGGAGCTGTGCGTGTCGTTGACACCCATGCCGATCAGGTACTCGTCGTCGATCTCGCCGAGCAATCCCCGGCGGTGGTCGACGACGACGATCTGCGCCTCTTCCGCCGTGTACGCCTGGCAGATCCGCCTGGCGAGCACCCGGAGGAAGTTGGTCTTGCCACTGCGGATGTCCGCCACCACCAGGAAATGCGGATCGTCGGCGAAGTCGAGCCGCAGCGGGCCGAGGTCGCGTTCGTGGATACCGACGGCGAAACCCGCGTCCGGTCCGGATACTTCGTCGGCGGCCGGAAGTTCCGCGTACGGCAGGACCGGCGGCAGCAGCCGCACCGAAGGCGCGGGCTCGCCCGGCCAGGCCTTCTCGACCGCGGTCACGAGGGCGGCGACCCCGGCGGCCAGATCGTCGGCGCCGCTCACCCCGTCCACCCGGGGCAGCGCCATCAGCATCTGATGCCCGGACATCGCGACGCCCCGGCCGGGGGAATCGGGGGGCACGCTCATCGCGGCCCGCCGGTCGATGATCGAGTCGATCGGATCGCCGATCTTCAGTTCCAGCGTGCTGACGAACAGGTCCCTGACGTTCATCCGCAGATCGAACGACCGGGTGGCGCCGGCGACGACGTGGACCCCGAAGGCGAGACCGCGGCCGGCGATGTCGTTGACCGTTTCTTCGAGATCCATGAAGTCACCGCGCAGCGTCAGCCAGCCGTCGATGACGAGGAACACGTCACCGTGCGGGTCTTCGGGGAACCGGCCCTCCGCGCGGAGTTTGCGATAGGTGGCCATCCCGTCGATCCGGTGCTCGGCGAAATGCCGCTCCCGTTGCGCGAGGATGGTCGCCACCTCGGCGACGGTGCGGCGGACGGCGCCCGTGTCGAGACGGCCGGAAACGCCGCTGACATGAGGCAGCCCGGCGATCGAAGCGAGACCGCCGCCACCGAAATCGAGACAGTAGAACGTGGTCTCCCGCGGCGTGTGCGTGAGCGCCAGGCCGGTGATGATCGTGCGCAGCGCGGTGCTCTTGCCGGAGCGGGGCCCGCCGAGCACCAGCACGTGCCCGGCGCCGCCGGACAGATCCAGCGTCAGCGGATCCCGCCGCTGCTCGTAAGGACGGTCGACGACGCCGAGCACCGGCCGGAGCGCGCCCGCCATCGCGGGCGCGTCGGCGGTCACCCCGCGCCGCGGGTGGACGACCAGCGGGGGCAGCACCTGGTCGAGGGTCGGCGACTCGCCCAGCGGCGGCAGCCACACCTGATGGGCCGGGGTTCCCCGCCCCTCCAGCCGGTCGACCAGGATGTCCAGCAGGGTCTCGCCGGTGGCCAGCTCCGGATCATCCTCCGGCGCGGGCTTGTCCTCCGGGTCCTCGTCGAGGTCGGGGGCGAGGTAGGCGGTGGTGTACTCGTGCAGCGCGAAAGCCTCCCCGGAGACCGAAGGCGCGCCGGATCCGGTGGCGCGCTGGTACACACCGGACACGTAGGCGGAGCGGAACCGGTCCATCGGCTCGGTGCCGACCTTGAGGAACCCGTGGCCCGGCGCCCTCGGCAGTTTGAACGCGTCCGTCACCCCGAGCACCGCGCGACTGTCCATATCGGAAAACGTGCGCAACCCGATCCGGTAGGACAGGTGCGCTTCGAGGCCGCGCAGCCGTCCTTCGTCCAGCCGTTGCGAAGCGAGCAGCAGATGCACGCCGAGCGACCGGCCCACCCGTCCGATCTGGACGAACATGTCGATGAAGTCGGGCTTGGCGGAGAGCAGTTCGGAGAACTCGTCGCAGATCACCAGCAACGTGGGGACCTCGGGCAGGGGCGCGCCCGCCGCCCTCGCTTTCTCGTAGTCACGCAGGGAAGAGAAGTTCCCCGCCGCGCGAAGCAGTTCCTGGCGGCGGATCAGCTCGCCGTTGATCGCGTCGGTCATCCGGTCGACCAGGTGCAGTTCGTCGGCGAGGTTGGTGATCACGGCGCTGGTGTGCGGAAGGTCGTCGAGCCGGGCGAAGGTGGCGCCGCCCTTGAAGTCGACCAGCGCGAAGTTCAGCGAGCTCGGCGGATGGCTGATCGCCAGTGCCAGTACGAGTGTGCGCAGCAACTCCGACTTCCCCGAACCGGTCGCCCCGATCAGCAGGCCGTGCGGGCCCATCCCGTCCTGAGCGGACTCCTTCAGGTCGATCTCGATGGGCGTGCCGTCCTCCTTGATGCCCAGCTTGATCCGGAGCCGGTCCCGGTTGGGCCTGGGCACCCAGGTGTCGTCGGGGTCGAATTCGAAGGGATCGCCCAGCTCCAGTAGTTCCGCGAGGCCGAGTTCGCTGCTCATCGGCGCGTCGCGCAGGCCGGCGGTCAGCCGCAGCGGGGCGAGTTGCCTGGCGAGACCTTCGGCGGCCACCGGGCCGAGCAGGTCCGCCTCACCGAGCTCGACGGTCCCGTCGGCGGTTTCGCTGATCAGGTCGCCGTCCGCGTCGACGTCGAGAAGCACGGTGGTCCGGTCGAAAGCCCTCGGCGGCAGGGTGCTGAGATCCACCACGGTCACGCCTTCGACACCGCCACCGGTCATCAAATGGTCCGAGCCCGCGACCGCGCCGCCGTCCAGCACCACCACCAGATGCGGGCCGGGGAGCCGGGTCCCGGCCTCCGGATCGAACCTCGGCCGCCGGGTCAATTCCTCTTCCAGCAACGATTCCAGCGCCGGGACGGTCGCGGCGACCAGGCGCAACGGGCCGAGCGCGTCGGTGCGCTCCGGATGCAGGGCGTGGGGCAGCCACTTGACCCATTCCCAGTCCTCGCGCCGATCCTCACCGACGCACACCGCGACGCGGAGATCTTCCGGGGACTGCATGACGGCCAGCTGGGCCAGCATCGCGCGCAGGAGTCCCAGGACGCGGTCGCGGTCGCCGCGCACGTGGATCCGGCTGAACCCGTTGACCGCGACGGCGATCGGGAGCAGGCCGATCGTGGCATGGGTGGTGACGAACCGGCGCAACGCCAGGGCGGACAGCGGTTCGAGCTCTTCGAGCGGTTTCGTGTCCGGGGCGACGACGGTGAGCGCGGGCCGCTGCCGTCCCCGGGCGATGCGGGCGACGGCGAAATCGGGGTCTTCCTTGCGCCGCTCCCAAAGCCGGTAGCTGGCGGCGAGCGACCACAGCGAGGCGGGATCCGGGTGCAGGTACTCCATCGCGGCGCGCTGTTTGCGGGCCGAGCGGCGCAGCCGCAACCGGTGCTGGGACAGATGACGGAGGTACTTCCGCCTGGCGTGCCCCATTTCCCGTTTGCTCGGACCGCCGCCCTGCAGGAAACCCATCGCGACCATGCCGAGCATGCCGACGCCCATCAGGCCGTAGACGACGAACCGCATAGAGCCGCCGATGGAGCCGGAGTACATCAGCAGCATCGCCGCCATCATGGCCACCATCGGCAGCACCATGAAGATCTGCGTCCACTGCCTCGCGGGCGGCGGCGGGATCTCCGGCGGCGGCTGCAGAAGCAGCTCCCCGGCGGGCATGTCCGGAGCAGGCCGGCGGGCAGGCCTCTTCACGACGACTGTCGACATACCCCGAATCGTCCGCGCCCTGAAGGCCGTGACGGCGGCGATGGCAGGAAGATGCCGGGCGCCCGGGAACGGGCGCCCGGCGGCCTAATTTCGAGGGAGACGGACAGCGATCGCCGATCCGGCGGAAGAAAGGAGAACACCCTTGACGAATCCAGGAGTCGATCTCGATCTGGTCGCGGGCCAGCATCACGTGTCGTCCATCAACGACGTCGCCGGCCAGATCAACGACGGCCAGCAGCGGTTGAACGGCATCAGCCAGGCGATGATCTCGATGAACAGCGGACGGATGAACATCGCGGCCAACGACGCCTACGGCCTTCTCGACACGAACGTCACCAAGATGAGCACCGGATACACCGAGACCGCCGACAACGTCCACTACGGCCTGCAGGCGCACAGCGGCGCCGACGCGGACGCGTCGGCCGGATTCACCAGCTACGGGAGGTAGGCGAATGGCCTTCAACACCGACAGGGTCACCTGTCACGTGAGCGAAACCCTCGACGCCGCGACCGGGACGAAGACGACCGGTGCGGCGGGGCGGGACAACACCGATCACCTGCAGCGCGGCACGCAGGAGTTCACCTACGAAGCCGCGCGAAGCCCCTACGGTGACGCCGTCCTGGCGGCGGGCAGCCGCAACCAGCGGCTCGCCAACGAGCAGTGGGACACGCACGACCAGATGCACGGAAGCGTGACCAACGGTGTCCACTCGCTGGTGAACGCACGCGACTCGGCGATCGCCCGCATGGGCGGCTAAGCGCAGCGAAAGACGAAGACCGGAAGGTCCCGGCGAGCCTCGGCCCGCCGGGACCTTTCCTTATGTCCGTGGGCAATGAGCGAGGGGAAGCGCCGGAGGCAGGCGAGCGGTCGGTCGGGGTGGTCCGGCGGCATGTCCGGCTAGCGTTTGGGGATCAGGAAAACCTGCTCCGGCGGTTCTTCCGGACGCGGTTCGGCGGGCATCGAGGCCACCCGTCCCGGCCGCCAGCGGCGCCTGTTCCCGCGAGCAAGGATCGCCGCCGCGAGCCCGGCCAGCACCAGCGCGCCGATCGCGGCGGCGGTCAGCCACTTCGCCGTCGTCCCCGTTTCCTCGGTCCGCGCGGCCTTTTCGAGCCCCGCCAGATCCGGAGCGGGCGGCACGAAGACGGGCATCGCCGCGGGTTTCTCCGGGTCGAGACCGTCGGTCACCGCGCGGTAGGGATCGACCAGCCCGGCACCGTAGGCGGCGCTGCCGAGTCCGCCTCGCGCCGGATCGGCCGTGGCCTTCAGCCGCTGGATCACTTGCGCGGCGGACAAACGCGGCCACGCCGAGCGCACGAGGGCCGCGGTCGCGGCGACGAACGGCGCGGCGAAACTGGTCCCGTCGACCTGCGCGTGCCCGTCCTCCCTGGTGGTGGCGAGCACCTCGGCCCCGGGCGCGACGATGCCGACGTACGGGCCGACCTGGGAGGTGTTCATCCGCGCTCCCGCCCGGTCCACCGCGCCGACGCCGAGCACGCCGTCGTAGGAGGCCGGATAGGACGGCAGCCCGGCGGACGTGTTCTGCTGGGAGTTTCCGACCGCGGCCACCACGACCGCGTCCCTGGCCACCGCGTGGGCCACCGCCGCCCGGATGACGGGGAAATCGGCGAACCCGGCCAGTGAAAGGTTGATCACCCGGGCGCCCTGGTCGGCCGCGTACCGGATGCCGGCGGCCACCGCGTCCGGGTTGATCCGCAGCGACTCGCCGCGGTCGCTGATGTCCCGGTCGGTGATCCGCACCGGGAGGATCTCCGCGTCGGGCGCCAGGCCGTGGAAACCGATACCGGGCAACGGATCGGCGGCGATGATGCCCGCCACGCCGGTGCCGTGGGACACGCAGTCGAAGTTGCCCGGCAGCGCTCCCGCGAGGTAGAAGTCGCGGCCCGGGCGCACTTTGCCCGGTCTGCGCAGCTGGGGGTGGTCGGCGTCGACGCCCGAGTCGACCACCGCGACCAGCACTCCCGCGCCCCGGCTGCGTGGCCAGACCCGTTGCGGGTCCAGGGTTTGCTGAGGCCACGGGCGTGCCTGGACCCGTTCGCTCGCCGGTTCGGGATCTTGGCAGGCCCCTGCCGGAGGAGCCGCCGACGCCGGGACAGCCGCGCCGAGCAGGTGTACCGCGGCCAGCACGCCTGCCGCCGCGAGTGCCGGAAGTCTTCTCATTTCGGCAATCGTCGGGCAGCGCGCGCCGGATCTCGCCGCCGTGGCCGCAACCTGTCACGCCGCCTCGCGGCTCCCCCGCTCCGGGAACACTCGGACCGGACCCGGATCGAGGAGGCACAGTGGACAGTCCCGCCGACAGGCGAGCCGGATACGCGAAGACGGAACAGGCCCTCCGCGAACAGCAGCGGCGGATGGCCGGGATCCGGGCGACGGCGGAATCCGACGACGAGCTGATCAGCGCGACCGTCGGCGGGCACGGCGAATTGGTGGAACTGCGGCTCGACCCGCGGATCTTCCGCACCCCCGATTCGACGGGGCTCGCACGGGCCATCACGAAGACCGTCCACCGCGCGGCCGAACTCGCCCAGGACGAGGGTTTCGCCCTCATCTCGGACTTGTTCCCCGCCGGCACCACCGCTGCGACGGCCGATCTCCGCCTCGGCCCCGTACTGCACGAACTGGACCGGCGGATCGCGGGAGGCGAGCGATGAGCGTGGACGACGGGGTGAGCATGGACGGCGACGACGTCGTCGACATGTACACCGGTGACACCGACCGGAAGCTGACCGTGATCGACGCGGAGGGCGTCCATCTCTCGACCGCGTGGACCGGCATCGAGGCCACGCTGCCCCGGCCGGGCACGTTCGGCCACGGCCTGCTCGGCGCGGTGTTCAACTCCCGGACATCTGAAGCGGACACCTCAATCCGGGAAGCGGCACCGGTGGTTCCCCGCTTCTACCGCGACATCGCGGCGGCGGGCAAGCACATGGTGAAGGCCTACGAGGCCCACGACGCCGAGGCCGCCAACTACATCCTCATCCAGCTCTCCTGAACGGGGTCCGGCGAGTATGGCCGACGGCGACGTCCAGCAACCCGACTGCGACCTGTGGGACGCGGTCCGCAGGCTGCTGCCCGAGTCCGCCGGCTGGCCGCCGGACAGTGAGACCCTCGCCGAACAGCTGTCCGCCCGATGGACCAAGGCCAAGGACACGTTCAACGATTCCCTGCTCCTCGTCGACTACACGGCGAGCCAGATCCACCCGTCCGGCGGAGGCGGTACCTGGCCGGATTCGGCAGGCGGCTTCATGCAGCGCCTCATCACCCAGAAGAACGGCCCGGAAGGGTTCCGGCAGATCGCCGGCGCGCTGGGCGGCATGGCGGCGGAATACCACTTCTACTCGGCGATCCTCAAGAGTGCCAAGACGTCGATCAAGGACTACGTCGAGGACCTGAGCTGGCAGTACACCGCGATGGGCTTCAACATCCCGCGGCTGGCGAGGCTCAACCAAGCGCATTTCGCCATGAACGTGGCCACCGAAGTCGTCAAGATGCTGGAACAGCACGCCGGATGGCTCAAAGACCCGGAAACCCTCCCGAAGGAGGAGGAACCCAGCAACAACCTCCTCAGTGGACTGTGGGATTCGATCAAGGACCAGGGAAAGGCGCTGGCCGGCTTGTTCGGCCGCGGCGAGGACGGCAGCTGGTCGGTGTTCAACGCCCAGGTGGCGTGGGGCCATATGGACAAGCTCCTCGCCGCCCTGGCGGTCTACTCGCTGCCGAACGGGCTCGGCCCGGTGGTCGACAAGCAGGTGTTCGACGGCGTACTGGGTGATTACCTGGCGAAGGCGGGCAAGGCCTTCGTCGACTACGAGAATTGGGACAACGCTCCCCTGCACGCCATCGGCTACACCACCGGCATGGTCGCCGGGCTGATCGGCCCGACCCGGGGTCTGGGCGCGGCGGTCAAGCTGGCCGGAAAGGGCCTCGGGGTGCCGCGGGTCGTCAAGTTCGGGGAAGGCATCCAGAAGGCCACCCTGACCAACGGGCTGTTCAAGGCCGTCGGGAAGCTCGACGACACCCTCAAGGCCAGGAGGATCGCGAAGGGCGACGAGTTCGTTCTGCATCCCTCCGTCACGCCCGAAGTCGCGCGCTTGATCCACGACCGTCCGGTGGAGACTCCCGCCACGGGTCCGCGCGGACCCGGCGCCGAACCGCACGGGCCGGGCCCCGCCAAGCCGTCCTCGCCGCAGGCGCCGCATCCCGAGGCTCGGCCCGAGCCGAGGGCGCCGCACGACGGTGATCCGCCGTCCGGTACGCCGGTACGGGAACAGCACTCGACGCCACCCGGCGGGCACGGCGAACGGGTTCCCGCCGAAACCCCGCGAGCCTCGCACGCCGAGCAGCCCCCGATGTCCAAAGGGGACGTTCCCGAGAAGCTCGGACACGAGCCGCGCACCTCCTCCGCCGAACCGCCCTCGGCCCGTCACGAACCGTCGTCCGGTTCCCCGGAGACGCGGCCGCCGCACCCGCGTGAGGAGACTCCCGGCCGCCCGCCGTCGACCGCCGCGGACCACGCGCCCGCCACCAGGCCCGAAGGTCAGCACAGTGGCAGCGGCCGGCCGTCGGGCCATGGCGCCGAGGCCGCGCACCCGCGGAGTGCCGACACGCCGTCGAGCGCGCCCGGCCGGGAGGCGCCCGCGGTCACCCCGCCGATGCACACGAGCGCCGGGGATTCCCCGGCGAAACGATCCGAGCCGGGAGGACCGGGTCGCGGGACCCCGGCCAAGCCGTCCCCCGAGGAACTCCAGCGGCTGCGAGACGACGCCGCGGTTGCCCGGATGGAGCGAAAGCTCTACGAGGAGGCGCTCCGAGAGAGCGGCGGCGTGGTCTATTCGGACCGCGCGGTCAAGGCCTGGTCTCAGCACGCGGCGTCCTTCGGCGCCGCCGGCCACGGGAAACCCGGCGACGCGGCCGCCCGGGCTCCGGGGCGACTGAAGCTCGAAGAATTCGTCAGGACGCACTTTCCCGATGAATATCGCAAAGCCCACGAGGAAGCGGGGAAAGGACCGCACGACGAAGGTCCGCCCAGCGAGGGAGGCGGGAGCCCCGACTGTCCTCCGCCTAATCCTCACCCGTCCGGCTCGGGAGGCTCCGGAGGCGCCGCCCATGCCGCGGCTGGGAGAGGCAGCGTCGCGCTCGACACACGTCCGCCGGTCATCGAAAAGGCGCCGCAACCGGAAAGCGCGCCGGCCGCGGCCAAGGCCCGGGTCGAAACACCGGCGCCCGAACCGCAGACCGCCCAGCCCATCCCGAACAAGCCGATCATCCTCCATCCGGACGGCACTCCCGAGCCACTCCGCCCGATGACGGTGACGCCGGTGCGGGAAGCGGAGGCGGTCCCGGATCAGGTCACCGGGCCGGGAAAGCCGGGCGAACCCGGCTCGCCCTCGCGCATGAACCCCGGCTGGGCCGAGCCGCCCCGGGTCGGGTGGCCGGACACACCCCGGGTCGGCTGGGCCGAGCCGCCGCGGGTCGGCGGGACCGAACCGCCCCCGGTCGGCTGGCCCCGGCCGCCCGCCGTCGGCTGGCCGGACCGGCCGGTTCCGGGATCCCTGGCGCCGGCGGCTCCCGAGCACCCGGCCGATCCGGATCTGCCCGGTTTCCCGAAGACGCCCGTGCCCTCGCCCGAAGTCCCGCCTGTGCCGGTGACCCCGGAGATCCCGGAACTGCCGCGGGAACCGGAGATCCCCGAACTCCCCAGGGAACCGGAAGTCCCGGTGACCATCGAGGGAACCGTGTTCCCCGAACTGCCCAAGGGACCCGAGATCCCGGAGTTGCCCCAGGATCCGGAGATTCCCGAACCGCTCAAGGATCCCGAGGTCCCGGCCGATCCCTTCCAGGCCGCGCAGGGGAAACCCGCTCCGGAGTTCCGTCCCTGGGAACGCTGGTCCGATCCCGGACGGCGCGTGCCTTGGCCGGAACCGGAGGGAGTCCAGGAGTACGTCGAAAGCGTCATCGCGCGAAACGCCGCCCGGGAACTCTTGGCGAATCTCCGCGCCGGGGCCGCCCAGCAGGATCCGTCCGGGCCGGTGACGCTCGGCGGGCCTCCTCGTCCCGACCCGGACGTCCCCGCCACGCAGCCCGAATCCAGTGGTCGGCCGGACACGCCGGCGTCCTCGCCCTTGCCACCGCCGGGGATTCCCTTCGCCGTGTGGCGGGGCTTGAGCCGAGCCGAGCGATCCGCGCTCGCGGACATCCATTCCCGCGGACTGAACGCCGCCGGGACCTTGGCGGGCACCATCGCCCAGGTACGGAACGGGAAAAAGCCTCCGCCGGTGCGGAAGATCCCCAAGCTGCTCGGCAAAATGGCGGAGGCCCAGCGCGCGGAACTCGAAGCCCGGCTGACCGGCTACACCGAGGGAACGACCCCGGCGCCGCCCGCGCGCTACCTCGATCGGACCGGGGGTCTCGGCGGCCCGGCCACATTGACCCCCGCCGACCACGAAAGCCTGGACCGCGTCGCCGCGCTCGACCGGGAGATCAGCCGTTCGTGGGCGAACCCTTGGCGGAGGCGTCGGCTGCGGGACGAGCTGAGCGGCCTCCTGGACGAGCTCGGCCTGAACCCGAACCAGCCCGATTTCGCCCACCGGGCGGTCGCTCTGGCGAACCATCCGGTCGCGCCGGCGGTGTGGCGGCGTCTCGGCCCGCTCGATGATCAATACGGGCTCCCGACCACCCGCCAGAATCTCGCCACCCAGCTCAGCGGCACGATCATCCCCGGCACGATCCCGAGCGCGGTGTTCATCGCCATGGGCAGCGTCCACGCCGGTATCGCCTACGGGCTCGCCACCATCCTCGCCGCCGTGACCGCCGGTCTCCTCACCCGCCGCCATGAGATCGGGGACGACGCGGCCCTCGCCGCCGTCAGGAAGGATCTGGACGCGCAGCGGCAGTACGAGCAGGTCTTCCTGCCCACCGACCGGGAACGCCTACTGGCCGAACGCCTGGGGCAGCCCGAAGGGCATGGCCCCGACTTGGGCGCCGTCGAATCGCCGAAGGGGACCGACGCCGCCGGAACCCAGAAGCTGCGGCACTTCTATCTGCGGTACGGGGCTCCTCCGGCGACCGCGGTCGCGGTGGGCATGTCCCCCTTGCTGGAACTGGGGGCGTCGGGCCAGTGGGGGCTCGTCATCGGTGGCGGGGTGGCCGCGATCGCAGCGCCGCTGTTGCAGTGGAGGCGGGCACTGGCCAAGGTGAGGACCGAACTGAAGGCGGGCGAACGCAACGCCCGTCTGCTCATGGCCGACGCCGCGCCCGCCGAGGACAAGGCCGACCGCGCTCGGGCACGCGCGCTGAGCGACCGCCCGGTCCCCGATCCGGACGCCCCGGGTCCCGGCGCTCCTCCAAGGGAACCCGACCTGCCGATGCGCGCCACCGCGACCGAAGGCGTCGAAGGGCTCGTCCAGATCGGGAGGCGGACGCTGCGGCCGTCCTCGCCGCAGCCGCTCGACCCGAACGCGGTGTTCAAGGTCAGCCTCTACGAAGCCGTGTTCGCCTACGGCATCGCCAAAGGCCTGCTCGTGCTGCCCGCGATCCCGTTGGTCAGCCGGGTGGACAAGGTCGAAATGATCAACAAGGTCGCCAGGACGGCCGTCGACAAGAGGGCCCAGTTCGACGCGCAGCAGGCGAAAGATCTGGAGCTCCAGGCCGCGCAGCTGGCGGCGGTGGGAGCCGCCCGGACCGCGGCGGCCGATGCCGTGGCGCGACGGCCCGGTTTGCTCCGCCGGTTGTTCGGCCGTCCCGGCGAACCACCCGCGGCTCCGGCGCCGGTCCCGGCGCAGCGGACGGGGCCCATGCCCTCGCCGATTCCGCGGGAGCGGCCGGGATCGGTGTCGAAGTCCGACTACAAGAACGTCCAGCGGGCCCTCGCCGTCGTGGGTGGTTTCGGTTCCGCCGCCGCCGCGCTGGCGCTCGGCATGGACCTCGCCTACGCGGTGGCGGCCTTGACCGCTGCCGCCACCGGAGGCTGGGTGGGCCGGGACAAATGGCGGCATCGGCAGGTCGAACTGACGGCCAGGAACAAGAAAGCCGACGCCGACGCGGTGAAAGCGTTCGCCGAGTACGAACACGACGCCGCCGCGCTCGCCGACTTCCTCACCGAGCGGATGACCCAGCCGTTCCTGTCGATCGCGGCCGAAGCGGAGCGGGCGGGCCGCTCGGACGTGCTCGGCCTGCTGTCGAACGTCTGGGCGGTCCTGACCCGGAACGTCGAAGCCGGGGCCGCACCGGCACCGCGGGCCACCCCCTTCGACGAGCTGGGGCCGATGAGGATCGAGGGCGACCGCTGGCACGACCGGGCGGTGCGCGACCGGGCGCTGGCGGAACTCGACGAGATCCGCCGGTCGGCCCTGGCCGAGCAGGCCGAACTGGCCGCCCGCTCGGGTGACTGGTCGACGCTGGCCAAGCGACTGGGCCTGCTGGCCACCGTCCTGGACCTCGCGAGCCGGGCGGTGACACATCTCGGTCACCTCGGGCAGCACGGCGCAGGTCCGGTCCAGACGGCGATCGCCGGTCTGAACGACGCCGTCCACGATTATCAGGAAGCCGGGCCCAGGTATCTCGAACCGCCGGCGGAGATCCGGGCCGCTCGCGAAAGTTTGTCCAAAGTAGACGATGCCGCCGCACTTTACCTGGACCGGAGCGCACCGAGCTGGCGACGGCCGCGCGCCTCCGACGTGCGGGCGGCCCTCGGCGCCGTGGACGAGGCCGTCCGCGGCTTCCGGCGGGAGTCCGTTCCCGGTGACCGCGCGACCGGCGACGAAGCCGCTGTGCACAAGGCCATCGATCGCTACGAGGAACTCCGCGCCCCGAACCGGCAAGAACCGCCCCCTGCCGTGACGCGGGCCGCGGTCACCGAGCTGCGGAACGCGATCGCACGGCACCGCGACGAGACCGCGGCGGGCTGGCGACGGCCGGATCCGGCCACCGACGAGGTCCGGGAAGCGCTCACCGGCTTGAAACACGCGATCACCCGCCATCACCAGATCAACGCCACCCGGCGGACAGGCCCTCGCGCCGAGAGCATCACCGTGGCGCTCAACGAGATCGAACGGATCATCGACCGCTACCGGCGCGAGAGCGCGCCGAAATGGCGTGAGCCAGCCGGCCAGGACGCGAAGCTCGGCCAGATACTCGGTGCACTGCACTGGGCCCTCCATCGTTATTGGCAGGTCAGCGCTCCACGGGGCCGGGCCTTCACCGCCTACGACAAGACGATGAAAGCGGCGGAGAAGGACCTGAAGAAGGCACTCTTCGCCGTCAAGAAGCTGGAAGTCGCCGGGATGACGGGAAATCCCGCCGAGGCGCCGCCCCGGGATCCGGGTCAGACGCCGGGCTCCGGCCACGAAGTCCGGTACGCGCCCGCGGGGATGTCCGTCGGGCCCGCGGCGGAAACCCATCAGGCGCATCTGCGGACGATGATCGCCACCCGGCCGGATCCCTCCCAGCCCTACGTGGTCACGGTGCACGACGACGGCGCGCTCCCGAGTCCCGAGGAACTCGCCGACGCGACACGGCACAGCGAGTACTACACACCGGGACGTCCGGTGCGGCTGCAGTCCTGCCGCTCCGCGACGTGGGCACGCCGGTTCGCCGTCGCGCTGGGCGCCCCGGTGGTGGCGCCGGTGGCGGACCTGCACGTGCTGGGCCGCCGTACCGAACTGCCGGACGGCACCGTGCTGCCGTTCGGCCAGGGAGTCGTCGAGGGCTACGGCGTCGGCGACGGCTGGGCGGAATTCCCACCGAACGGGAAGAGGCCGGTCATGCTCCACTCGACCACCGGATCCCGTCCGATCACTCTCGACGAACTGAACCGCGCGAATCCCGTCGCACTGGGGAATCCCGACGGCTTCTCGAAACTGTTCAGAACCTCGCCGCTCAACGAGCTGAGTGCCCTGCACGCCGGGACCGCGCGCCTGCGCCCGGCCGAGGTCAAGGCCTATCTCGAAAAGTTCCATCCGCAGCTCGGCAAGGTCAATCCCGGTTTTCACGGCGAGGACGCCGTGGCAGCCGGCTACACGACGAACTGCACGCGAGCGGTGGTCTATCACGAACGCCGCCGTCGCGGCGAAGACGTCACCGCACCACCGCTCCGGCCGGAAGACGCCGCGCTGGGGACCCTGGGTTACGTGGCCGACCGGCTCGGCGGCGAGTGGGAGCACGGCCACGGCACCGACTACGACAGCGTGATCTCCGCGATGCTGGACCGGCCGGTCGGCTCGATGGCCGTACTCGCCGTGGATTCGAAAACCCGCACGGGAACGGAGAACAAGCACGTCGCGGTGGTGAGCAGGGATCGGCACGGGATCGTGTTCCTCGATCCGTTGGACGGCTCGCTGATGGAATTGCCGCCGAGGCCCACCAGGATCGCCTTGCTGCCCTACACCGACGCGGACGCGGCACCCGGGAATCTACGTCTTCCCGAAACCACGGGGATTCGGCGGACGGACGAGAAGATCGTCACGGTCTCCCCCGAGGGGAACGCGACATTCCGTTCGCTGTCCGAAGTGGCTTCCGACCACGGCTACAACGGACATCCCGCCTATGACCGCTACCCGCCAGCCCCGGGATCCGGGCCGGTGGACGGCTCGCCGTTGTTCCGCGCCACCCCGCTCCACTCCCTGCCCGCGATGGACGCGGACACCGTGGACGGCCGCTGGAAGGACGCCGTCGCCTTCGTCCTGGAACACTTTCCCCAGCTGCGGGAGACCAATCCCGGGTACTACGCGGACTGGGCCGCGCAGCTCGGCTTCCACACGAACTGCACGCGCTCCGTGGTCCATTACGTGCGACGGCTGCTCGGCGAAGACGTGACCGCCCCGCCGGTCCCGGTGGAACTGAAGGACGAAATAGCCAGACTGGGCTACGTGTCGGAGCACCTCGGCGGAACCTGGACGGAAATCGACGACGTCCGTTACGACAGCGTCATCTCCGCGATGCTGGCCCGCCCGGCCGGAGCGCTGGCCGCGGTGAACTTCTACTACGAGAAGGACAACGGGACGGAGGATTCGCACGTGGCCCTGGTCGCCCGCCATCCGGACGGGGTCGTGTTCCTCGACCCGCTCACGGGCTGGCTGACCCTGCTGCCGGAACGTCCTTTGCGGATTCATCTGCTCCCCTTCCCCGGAAAACGAGGTGTGTAGTGCAAGCGCAGGAAGCGGCCGCGAAGGTCGAGGAGTGGCTGCGGACCGCGGAGCTGACCAGTGGCGAGTACGCGGTCCGGGTCGATCGCGAAAACGTGCTGCGCGTACCCGAGGGCTGGTTCGTGCCCTACGACACGGTCCGTGCGCTGGACGGTGGTGACAGGCTGGCTTCGCTGGTCCCGAAACCGGCGCTGATCGTGCGCGAGGACGGGGAACTGCGGCGTCCGGACCCCAGCCGCGAGGGGACCGGGCCGAGCAGTCCCGTGCCGATGGCCGGTGAGGACGACTGGCGGGAGATCCTGGAACCGGAGTTCCGCCGCAGCGGCGTGGCGTATCTCGGCGTCCGGTCCGATGCCGTGCTGGCGTGGCGCAAATACGCGCCGGACGGCGCCGAGACCGGGGAGGTCCGGGTCAACCCGGATTACCGGCCCGGCCCGGAACGGCTGGGGTATTCGCCCCTGGACACCCCGGCGGACCGTCTCCTCGGCTACTTCGCGGCGGATCGGTTCGACCGCCCGCGTTATCTCGCCGGTCTGCTGTGTGCGGAAGTCCTCCTCCCGCTTGACTTCCGCACCGAGAAGCCACTTCCCGTGCTCTGGCAGGAAGAACCGGCCGCGCTGCGGGTGTTCGGTTCGCGACGGCGACTGCCGCCCGGTACGGAGAAATGGTTGCGGACGGACGTCCTTTCGTTCGTGCGGGAGTTCCCCGGAGTCGGTTTGTCGATCAACCCCGGCTCGGTACCGTCCGACGCAGTGGGTGCGGAGGAACTCGCGGACGCGGTGGCGCGGTGGCCGGAGCTCCTGCCGTCCACCCGGGAAGTGGAGGTCTCGCCGGAGTACTCGGAGTCCGTCCTCGTCACGGCGGAGCGGATCAGGGCGGAACCGGGGACCGCCGACCCGGCCGACGGCCTCGCGGAAGCGGCCGCCCGGGCCAGGTCCGCCGGATTCGAGCTGTCGGAACGGGAATGCGAGCTGTTCGTCCTCGGCCGGGCTTGGGAACAGCGCAACGGCGTGCTTCCGGGCGGCGTCGACTCCCCGCTGGACGATCTCACCGGTCAGCGCTTGCCGGACGATCTCCGCGCCCATGGACTCGCCGCCGGGTACGACGCGGCGGGCCGGATCCGCCCGCACGCGGCGACCGCCGGCAAGTTCTTCCGCCAGGAAGCCGCCGGGAACGAGTCGGCCTGGCACCGGGTCACCGGTGCGTTCGTCGGGTTCGCCATCGGCGAATCACTCGGCTCGGCGAAGGACGCGCTCATCCCGATCGGCCCGCTCACGCGGCGGCTGCTGTTCGCCACGGAAGGCCTGCTGCGCGCGTTGCCCGGGCCATACCGGGGCGCGGTGCCGAGCGGGCTGATGACGGTCGGCGTGCAGGCCAGGCGGCGGCAGGAAGCGCAGGACGACGGCTGGCTCTGCCGCGTCCGGGAACTGCGCGCGATCCCGCCGGACGCGCCGGGTCCCGGTGACGACGCCGGATTCCTCGTACCAGGCATCGTGGCCGCCTTGTGCGGCGAGACCGCCCCGCGCGTCGCCCGGCTGCTGGTCTCGGGCGAGGGAGCCGACGAAGTGACCGCGGAAGCCGCTTCGGCGGTGGCGAGCCTGTTCGCCGGGCTTTTCCGGAGCGAACCGGCGCCGCCACCTGTCCTCGCGAGACGGCTGATCGACTCAGGAGCGACGGCCGGGCCGGTGGCCGATGTCCTGACCGCCGCGCTGCGCGTCCGGACCGGCCCCGATCCGGAAGACCTCGACGCGATCGGCACCGGCGTCTCCGCCGTGGACGCGCTGGGCCGGTCCATGGCCGTGGCGTTCCGGTACTTCTTCGATCCGCGACGGACGATGACGGCCGCGGCCGTCCACTCCGGCCGCACGGCGATCACCGGCGCGATCGCCGGGGCCGTCGCCGGGTCACGCGCCGGAATCCCGGGCCTGCCTGAGGAATGGCTCGACCGGTTCACCGCACGCGATCTGGTGGAGACCGTGGCCGGTGACGCGTTCTGGCACTTCTCCGCCCAGCCGCCGTCGGCGGACGAACGGTACGCCGGGGAGTGGGCGGTCCGTTATCCGCGGGACCTCTGAGGTGGTCGTGAGTGGCGATTCGGGCGGTCGCGCGTGAAGGCCCCCTTCCCTCGGCTGAGCCGAGGGGGCGGATTCCAGGGGTGGTTGCAACACGGGTGATCACTTGGTTTGGGTGAGGAGTGTAGTGAGGCGCTCG
>NZ_BNAY01000008.1 GCF_014654365.1 Amycolatopsis oliviviridis | reverse complement strand
GCCGAGCACCATCGCGACGGTCGCCGCCTCACCCTGCGCCAAGGCGAGACCGGGGTCGCGTCGATCGAGGTCGAGGACGGCCCGGTCGAGAAGGTCACCGCCGCTTACCGGCGGATCGACCGTGAGGCCCGGGCCCTCAAGACCGGTGGCGAGACCCGCACCCTGGATCAGCTCCGCGCGGACGTCGCGCTCGATCTGCTGCTTGGCAGCACGGGCGGCACCAGCGAACGCGCTGAGGTGTTCCTGTACATGGACCTGGACACCTACCTCGCCCTCAACGACGACCCCGCCGAACTCGCCGGACACGGCCACATACCGGCCGCGTTGGCCCGGCACATCGCCACCGGCCCGAACACCGTGCTCCGCCGGATCATCACCGACCCGCTCTCCGGACAAGTCCTCGACCTCGGCCGCGACCGCTACCGGCCCACCGCCGGTCTCGACGAGTTCGTCCGCGTCCGGGACCGCGAATGCCGAAGACCCGGCTGTCACCGCGTCGCCCAGGCCTGCGACCTCGACCACACGCTGCCCTGGCAACACGGCGGCCACACCAACGCCGACGACCTCATCGCCCTCTGCCGCCGAGACCACCGCCTCAAAGACGAACCCGACTGGACCTACACACTCGCCTCTGACGGAACCCTCACCATCACCACCCCCACCGGCCAAACCCACGACAGCACGCCGCCCCCACTCCACCAACCCCGCCCACACACCGCCGAGGAGCCACCACCGTTCTGAACCCGTCGCCAAAAACCGGCGACGACCGGAGTGCGACACGGAGCCCGCATCCCACCGGCAAGCCATCGCCGAAAAACGGCAATCGCCACTCACGACCCCAAAGCAGCCACCTGCGCCTCGGTAAGCCGTTCCACCAACGGAACCGCCCGATACTCCCCATCGCCGGAACCGGAACAAACCACCCTCACCGGACCGGCGATGTGCGGATACTCCTCCACAGCCCGCAAAGCGCCCGAGACCCGCTCCCCGGTCCACCCCAGCGCGGACGCGAGCGCAGGGACGGAAAGCGAGCGTCCGGCGTGCAGCAGCGCGGCGAGCACCGTCAGCGCGTCGCCGGCGTAAACGGCGACCCTGTCGTCCAGCATGACTTCGTTGATCCGCGCGTGGAACCGTGAGAGGTCGTCCATGCGCGCACCCGCGGGCGTCGAGACGCCGAAGACTTCGGCGCCCTGGCGGGCGATCTTGACCCATTCCTGGTTCGCCCGGATGCTCTCGGCCCATACGCTCTGCGGCATCTCCTCGTCGATGACGTACCGCTCCCGTCGCCCGTCCCGTTCCCGTCTGAGCATCGCCTGCGTTTCGAGGTAGCCGACGGCGTTCGAGACCGAGGCGGGGCTGACCTGAAGCCGTCGGGCGAGTTCGGCCGCGCTCAGCACGCCGTCGTCGCTGACGGCCAGGCAAGAGAGCACCCGGGCGACCATCCGAGGCAGTCCGGTCGCCACCATCATTTCGGCGAAGTCGAGTTCGAAGGCGCGCACGGCCTCGGGGTCCCGCCCGTACCCGTTCTCGACGACGGGGGTGGCCCGCGGCTGTGGTTTCCGGCGCCGCGCTCGTTCCCCGGTCACCCGGCTCGCTTCTTCGGCGCGGTACCCGGAATGGCCGCTGTTGCGCGCGACCTCGCGGCTGATCGTCGACGTCGGGCGCCCGAGTCGTCGGGCGATTTCGGCGTACCCGAGGCCGTCCTTGAGCCAGGCCGCGATCAGCCGGCGGTCCTCCTGCGTCAGCCTGCCACCCGGCATGGGCACCTCCCTGTGCGTTCACTCGCAGATCATTGCAACGACTCGTTGCATTCACTGACACGACCGTTGCAACGATTTCCGGAAATCTACCAGCAATAATGCTGAAAAAGCCAGCCATTATCTTTGAGTGATCCCTGAATGCAACGTAGCCTTTTGTCATCGCTGAAAACTGGGAGGAACAGCAATGACGACTTCGGTACCCCATCTGACGGAGGTGCCCCTCGAACGGCCGAAGGGATGCCCGTTCGACCCGCCCGCCGAGCTCGGCCCGCTGCGCGACGAGCACCCGCTCGTCCGCCTGACGTTCCCGGGCGGCCACGAGGGCTGGCTCGCGACGGGGCACGCGCTCGTCCGCGACATCGCCGCGGATCCGCGGTTCAGCGCGCGGCAGGAGCTGATGCACTCACCGCTGCCGGGGCCGGCCGCGATGGTGCAGCCGCCGCCCGCGCCGCCGGGGATGTTCATCAAGATGGACGACCCCGAACACGGCCGATACCGCAAGCTGCTCACCGGCAAGTTCACCGTTCGCCGGATGCGGCGGCTCACCGAACGGGTCGAGCAAGTGGTCGCCGAGCATCTCGACGCGATGGAGCGGCAGGGCACGACGGCCGACCTGGTGACGGCTTTCGCGCAGCCCATCCCGGCGCTGATGATCTGCGAACTGCTCGGCGTCCCCTACGAGGACCACGAGTTCTTCCGCCGCAACGTCCTGCCGCTGAACCTGCCGGACGCCCCGCTCGCGGAACAGGAAGCCGCCATGAACGCGCTGGGGGAGTACCTCTACCGGCTCGTCGTGGCGAAGCGGGCCGAGCCGACCGACGACATCCTCGGTGACCTCGCCGCCACCGAACTCACCGAGGAGGAGCTCACCAGCATCGCGTTCCTGTTGCTGGGGGCCGGTTTGGACACCACGGCCAACATGCTGGGGCTGGGCACCTTCGCGCTCCTGCGGCACCCGGACCAGCTGGCTCTCCTGCGCGAGGATCCCGAGAAGATCGAAGGCGCGATCGAGGAACTGCTGCGCTACCTGGCGATCGCGCACACCGGCGCGCGCACCGCGCTGGAGGACGTCGAAATCGGCGGGCAGCTCGTGAAGGCGGGGGAGGTGGTCGCGATCTCGGTGCTGGCCGCCAATCGTGATCCGCTCAAGTTCCCCGAACCCGACAAGCTCGACGTCGAGCGGAAGACGGCCGGGCATCTGTCCTTCGGGCACGGGGTCCACCAGTGCCTCGGCCAGCAGCTCGCGCGGGTCCAGATGAAGGTCGCGTTCACCGGGCTTCTCGACAGGTTCCCCACGCTGCGCCTGGCCGTTCCGGCCGACGAGATCCCGCTGCGGTCGGATTCCGACATCTACGGGGTGTACGCGCTCCCGGTGGCGTGGGACTGATCGCGATGCGACTCGAAGTCGACCGGGAACGGTGTGTGGGCGCCGGAATGTGTGTGCTGACCGCGCCCGAGGTGTTCGGACAGGACGAAGAAGACGGCCGGGTCCGCTTGCTGGATCCGGAACCGGCCGAGGTCGGCGACGCCGTGCAGTTGTGCCCGGCGTCGGCGATCAAGGCGAGCTAGCCGCCATCCGGGCCAGGGGGTGCCGGGCGGGCACCCCCTGGCCCGGATCGGCGGGATCAGCCGATTTCGGCGAGGACCTTGCCCTCGTCGGCGTTCCGCGCGGCGGTGCCGGCGTAGTTCCGCTGGACCTGGGCCTTCTCCTGGGCGTTCGGGTTCACGTTGGCGCAGCTGACGCCACCGGTCGAACCGGACATCAGCGACGAGCACGGCCCGGGCTTCACGTCGGGCAGGCCGAGGCTGTGGCCCAGTTCGTGCGAGGCGATCCGGGTCTTGTTGTAGCCCTGCTGGACGGCCTGCCTGCCGTACCAGACGGTGACCGTGCCGTTCGGGCGGACCGGGCCGAGGGTGGCGCGCGGCCAGCCGTTGTCGGCGATGATCCGGATGTTGACCCGCTGCCCCGGTGTCGCCTTCACCAGACGGACGTTGGTGACGTTGGTGTTCCAGACGTTGACGCCGGCGGCAACGTCTGCCTTGAACTCCGCGGCCTGGCTGTCGTCGTAGGTCAGGGTGGTCGCCATGATCTCGGCGGCACCGGCGGAGGGTGCCGAGAGCACCGAGATGGAGAGCGCGGCGCCGGTGAGCACCGCGGCGAAGGTACGTCGAAGCACGTTGAACTCCTCGCGTTTAAGGCGTGCTGGAATTTCGGAGCAGTGTCGACACTCTTTTGTTCTGGCCGAAGGATTCTCTGAGTGATCCTTCGTTGCCTCCGCGTGATGTTAGGACCTGTCAAGGTTGTCGGGGTACCCGCCGATAGTCGCCTGTCGTTAACCAAGATCTTGACGCGACCGGGAGACTGTGCCGTTATGACGACGGCGCGTTTCACCGGACACGAAGAACCGATCCTCGCGGTCGCGGTGAACGGAAACCGCCTGGTCACCGGGGGTGCGGACCGGACGGTCCGGGTCTGGGACCTGGAGACCGGCAGCCAGCGGATCGTGCTGAGCGGCCACGACCGGCCGGTGCTCGCGGTGGGTATCTCGGGCAGGCACGTGGTCGGTTGCGATGGGGCGACGGTGCGGCGCTGGCGGCTCGACGGGCACGAGGCGCGGCCGCCGGAGGTCCAGACCACCAAGCGGACCGTCGCGGTCGCGGTGGCGAACGATTTCGCCGTGTCCGGCGCGGGAAGCGTGGTCGAGGTCCGGCGGCTGGACGGCGTGACCGTACGCGGCCTCCGCACCGGCGGCCCGGAGGTCGAATCGATCGCGGTGACCCCGGACGGCCGCGTCGTCGTCGCGGGCGACGACACCGGCGGTGTCCGGTTGTGGGACCGGGAAGTCGTTTCCCACTACCGGTTCGGCGGCGCGGGCGCGGTCCGGGTGGTCGCGATCTCGGCCGACGGCGAGCAGGTGCTGTCCGGTGAAGGCGAAACGGTCCGGCTGTGGGGGCGCAAGGGTGATCCGGCGCTCGTCTTCCCCGGTCACGTCGGAGTGGTGCGGACACTGGCCTTCAGCCCGGACGGCAGACTGGTGTTCTGCGGCGGGTCCCGCGGCGAAGCCTGTGTCCGCGCGATCGACGACCCGGCCGGATACACCCTCCTCAAGGGACATCGCGGGAACGTCCGCGCGATCGCCTGCACGGCGGGCAACGAGAAGATCGTGACGGTCGGGGACGACCGCACGATCCGGGTGTGGGACCGCTTCGGCAATCAGATCGACGGCACCGGTTTCGTCGAGCCCAAACCCGGGCGGGCGCGCCCGCGGATCACGCCCGACGTCGAGAGCTCCGTCGACCTGATCGGTTTCCAGGACGACGTGCGCACCCTCGCCGCCGTCATCGCCGACCGCGAGACCAGCCCGCCGTTGTGCGTCGCCCTGCTGGGCCCTTGGGGTTCCGGCAAGTCCAGTTTCGTGCGGCAGGTGACCGACCGGGTGGCCGAACTGGCCCGCCTGTCCCGCGGCGCCGCCGCCACCAGTGTGTTCGCGGGCGAGATCCGGCAGATCCGGTTCAACGCCTGGCAGTACCACGACGACCACCTGTGGGTCGGGCTGGTGGACCATCTGTTCCGGAACCTCGGCGCGCCCCGGGCGCACGCGGACGCCGGCGAGGTCCGTGCCGAACGCGAACTGCTGCGGACCAGGCTCGCGGGCCTGCACGCGGTCAAGGCGGACTCGCCGTTCACCTGGCGCTGGCGGCTTCTGGTGTCCGGCGTGGACCGGGCCGAACGCAGGCGGCGCCGGTGGGCCGTCGCGGGCTACGCGGTCTTGGCGGTGCTCGGCATCGCCGGGGTGATCACCGGCTGGGCCTTGTGGCACAACGCGATCCTCGCCGCGGCGGGCGCCATCGTCGCGCTCGGGGCCGTGCTGACCCCGGCGCTCACCACCGCCAGGGCGGCTCTCGCGCCACTGAAGTCCACATTGGACCAACTGCGGAGCGACGTCGACAAGCGGTCGGAACGGTTCGAGACCGAGGTCCGGGAGACCGAGGAACGGCTCCGGCGGCTGGACGCGGCCACCCGGCTCGGCGACCTGATCGAAGCGGCGAAGACCGGCCGATACGGGGACTACCAAGGGGTTTTCGCCCGCGTCCGGGAAGATCTCGCGGACCTCAGCGCCGATCTGGTGGACGCGCGGAACGAATGGCGGCAGGCGGGCGCCAAGGGCGATCCGCCGCTGGAACGGATCGTGCTCTACATCGACGACCTCGACCGCTGCCCGCCGTCGAAGGTGATCGAGGTGCTCGCCGCCGTGCACCTGCTGCTGGCCCTGCCCGCGTTCGTCGTGGTGGTGGCTGTCGATCCGAGATGGTTGCGGCGATGCCTCGACCAGCACCACGAAGGACTCTTCGGTGCCGGGGAAGCCGGGAAAGCCGGGCGGGCCGAGTACCTCGACAAGATCTTCCAGATCGTGTTCGCCTTGCGTCCCCTGGGAGCCGCGGCGGACGAGCTGATCGACGTCCTGATGCCGATCGAGGGACGGGGACCGGCATCGCGCGGGCACGAAGAATGGCCGGAGGACGACGCCGCCGCCGAACGCGGGGAAAACGGCGAACCGGTCGAGGTCCTGGTCGAGGACAAGACCCCGCCGACGTTCTACAACATGCGACCGGACCGGTTACGGCTCACCGAGGTCGAACGCGATTTCGTCCACCGGTTGCGGAAAAGACTGAACACGCCGCGCGAGATCCGGAAACTGGTCAACCTTTACCGGCTCGTGCGCATCGGCATTCCCGACGCGGAACTGGCGCGGTTCGTCGGCGGGCCGTACCGGGCGGTGCTCGTCCTGCTGACACTCTTGGTCGCCGATCCGGTCTCCGCGCGTTCCACGTTCATCGCGCTTTCCGGCGGCGAATCGTTGCGGGAGTCCTTTCCACCTGAATGGCGGCTAGACGTCGAATCCTTCGATGATCTAAAGGTCTATCGGAATTGGGTGGGCACTCTCGCCCGCTACAGTTTCGAAACCTACGATCTGGTGACCGAGGAAACAGAACCGGGGACGACGTCGTAGCTACACTTGCCCGCTACGACGGCGAGGGGGAGCGCATGCGGGGATCAGGCTGGCTTTCGCTCGTCTTCGGCGCGCTCGTCGGGACGCTCGTGATCGTCCTGCTCGCGACCACGGTCAGCGCGCCTTCGAACGCGGCCAGGACCGACTGCCTCCGCCTGGTCACCAGTTCCTCCACGGAGAAGGGCGACCTGATCGCCGAACTGGCCGAGCGGTACAACAAGACCGGCCGGACGTTCGACGACGGCCGGTGTGCGAAGGTCGAGGCGTTCAAGAAGACCTCGGGCGCCGCGCTCGACCTCATCGCCGACGGCTGGAACGACCTCGACGAGCACCAGCCCGAACCCCAGGTCTGGCTGCCGAGTTCGTCGCTCTGGCTCGATCTGCTGGGCCAGCGCGGAAAGGGCGAGCGGATCAAGCCCGGGCCGAAGACCTCGCTCGCGACCAGCCCGATGGTGATGGCGATGCCGGAACCGATGGCCGTCGCGATGGGCTGGCCGGGAAAGAGCATCGGCTGGAGTGACGTGCTGGAGGTGAACCAGAACGGCGGCTGGGGCTCGACAGGCGCGGCGAACGCCCAGTGGGGGAACTTCACGCTGGGCAAGGACAATCCGCGGCGGTCGACGTCCGGGCTCGCCGCGACCATCGCGACCTACTTCGCGGCGACGGGCGGCGACTACGACAAGATCGGGACGCCGGACGCCGTCCGGTTCGTCCGCGGCATCGAGGCGTCGGTCGCCTACTACAGCGACGATTCGGTGGCCTTCCTGAAGACGCTGTACGAAGAGGACCGCAAGAAGCCCACGCCCTACATCAGCGCGATGGCGATGCAGGAGCAGATGGTCTACCTCTACAACCGCGGCGTGCCGACCGGGGATCCCGCGCAGCTGAACGGGAACCCCGTCGCGCCGGTGCGCCCGCTGGTCGCGGTGCCCCCGAAGGAAGGGACGATGCTGATCGACCATCCGTTCCTGATCACCGCGAACGCGTCCCCGGAGCAGCAGGCCGCGGCGAACGATCTCTACGCCTTCCTCCTGGAACCCGATCAGCAGAAACGCTTCCGTAACCTCGGGTTCCGTGACCCCGGTGGCACCGGGAGCCCGGAACTGGCCGAGGTCGTGCGCACCCGGGAGACCCCGGGAATCCCGAAGATCGGCGTCCCGACCGGACAGCAGATCCAGAAGATGCTGGACGGCTGGGAGTACACGCAACGGCGCGGCCGGATCCTGCTGGTGCTGGACCTTTCCGGCTCGATGAACGATCCCTTCGACAAGAACCGCAAGGACAAGCCGTACGCCGAACGCCGGATCGACCTGCTGAAACCCGCGATCAAGAAACAGCTCGAGTACCTGCATCCCGAAGACGAGGTCGGGTTGTGGACGTTCTCCGACGGGCACGAGGAGAAAATGCCGATCGGCAAGGTGAAGAACGTCCGCGGTTCCCTGCTCGACCTGGTCGGGAACCTGACCCCGAAAGGGAACACGTCCCTGTACGAGACCGTGGTGGCCGCCAACGACAAGATGCGGCGTGAGTTCGACCCGAACCTGATCAACGCCGTCGTCTTCCTGACCGACGGTGAGAACACCGGGGCAGGCTCCCGGGAGCAGGTGCTGCAGGCCGTGGACGCGGAACGGCTGGACAACTCCGTCCGGATCTTCACCATGGCCTACGGCGCGCAGGCGGACAGCCGCGTCCTCGACGAGATCGCGCAGAAGTCCAAGGCCCGCAGTTACCAGGCCGTCGACCCGCAGGGCATCGACAAGATGTTCGTCAACGTCTTCAGCAACTTCTGACATGGCCGAGTACGACAACCGCCCGTTCCACGTCGTCGCCGTGGTGCTCGCGCTGATCGCCGGGCTGATCGGCCGCGCGGTGACCTACCCGCATCCGCAGGCCTGGCTGTTCGGCGCCGCCGCCGCGCTCGCCGTGCTGGTCCCGGCCGAGACCGCGTTCTTCGTGCTGAACGGCAGGCGACGGAGACCGGCCAGGGAAAAGCGAGCGCCGGAACCCGAAGGCCACGGCCACGACCACTACAGCCTCCTCGGGCGGGCGCTGACGGCCATCGAAACGGCGCGGCCGGGCGAGACGGAGCTTTCCGGGGCTTTCCGGCGGGCGGTGGCGATGCTCGAGAAGCGAAAGGGCGAAAGGTCGGAAGGCGTCCTTCAGCTGCACCTGACGGTCAGGCAATTGACCATGAAACTGGAGCGATCGGTGCAGGACGAGAACCCGGACCAGTTGATGCTCGGCCAGCGGATGCACCTGTTCCAGGAAGTGCTCGAAGACGCCATCGGGGCGGCCGAACCGAGGTGAGTGTTCGGTGCCGAACAGACTACGGCCGTGCGTCATGCTGATCTGACAGTATGCCGTTGATCGGGCGCCGGGTTGTCGAGGGCGTGGAACATGTGGTCGTACCGGTGGAGCACCGGTTCAGCCTGGAGGAGGCCGTGCTGGCGGTGATGGCCGCCAAAAGCACCGTGCGGCCCGCTCCAGGAATCAAGGTCGCTCCGCTGAAGGTGTCGGAGGTACGGTCAGCGCTGCTCTATGCGGCGAAACACGCCGATAGGCGACACCAGATCGTGGACAGCTACTTCGTCGAGGCCGAAGACGGACCGTTGCACCGGTTGGCCGAGTGGATCAGATTGGAACTGGTCCGGCTGGGCATCTTCACCACCCACGACGGTTCCGTCGCCGGATCGGGTGGCCGATTCGGTTACTCTCCGCGATAGGTGTTCACGACTGCCTGGGAGGGTTTCGTGGGTTTGGGCCCGGAGGCCGCCGAAGAGAGAGAACGTCCGTTCCTGGAGCGGCTGGACGAACCCGTCCGTGCCCGGTTGCTGGAGATGGGTACCCCGCAGACCTACGAGAGCAGACAGGCGCTGATGCGTTCGGGCGAACCCGGCGACTTCGTCATGCTGCTGCGGCACGGCTATGTGAAGGTGACCAGCGCCGACCGGATGGGGGCGACGGTCATCCTCGACGTCGGCGTCCCCGGTGATCTGCACGGCGAGATCGCGGTGATCGCGGGCGGCATCCGGATGGCCGACGTCGTCGCCATCGAGGAGGTCCACGTCCGGCGGATCGCGGCGAGCGAGTTCAACCGGTTCCTGCTGGACCATCCGGCGGCGATGCGGGAGGTACTCGTCAGCGTCGCCCGCCGGTTCGTGCTCGCCCAGCGTCAGCGGACGCAGTCCTGGAAACCGCAGGCGGTGGCGAGGGTCGCGACCCGGCTGGACTACCTCGTCGACGTCTGTGGCATCCGGACACCCGCCGGCTGGCGGATCGGGATCCCGTTGAGCCAGGACGAACTCGCACAGTTCATCCCGATGGGGCGGACCATGGTCGCCCAGGCACTGGACAAGCTCCGGAAGGCGGGAGTTGTGGCCAGTTCGCGCCGTGCGATCACCGTTGTCGATCGCGAGGCACTGCGGGTGATCACGGAAAAAGGTGTGACTTAGCTCACTGGCGTTGACCATCGCGGGGTCAGGTTTTGTTCGGTTCCGAACAGAACTTCCGGTGAGGAGTGGGAACACTGCTTCCTGCCGCCAGTTTTCACCGATCAGGGGAGGGGTCGCAGAGATGCAGGTGCTGACCTCAGGCCAATACAACGCGCACACCCACGCCGTGCTTTCCGTCGACATCGTCGGGTCGTCCAAGGCCAGTGACGACCTGCTGGACCCGATGAAGACCGAGATGGAAACGCTGGTTTCCCGCTCCTTCAACGCGGTGGGACTCGCTCCGGGGGAAGCGCGTCATTTCCGGGAGACCGGAGACGGGCTGATGGTCGCGTATCCGGACCACGCCGTCGGCCAGCTCTGCGAGGTCGTGTTCCACCTGGATCATCTGCTCCGGACCCGCAACCGCTACGCCCGCGTCCCGATGCGGGCGCGCGTGGCGGTCCACATGGGACCGATGGCGGACAACCACCGGTACCACCGCACGTACATCACCCTGACCCGGTTGCTGTGCGCCTCGACCTTCAACGACGCCGTCGGCTACTGGTGCCGTTCCGACCCGACGGGTGACAAGTTCGGCGCCGGGATGATCGTCTCGCAATCCGTGTGGCGCAACGTGGTCGAGCCGTTCGGGGTCGCGCTGGTCCCGCCCGCCCGCTGCGCCCGGATCAGCGTCACGACCCCGGACTTCGCGGACAGCGCGTGGATCCACTTGCCCGGCCTGGACGCCGAAGCGGTCCTGGCCGAACTCAACCCCGCCGTCGCGGTGCCGCTCGTGTTCAACCGGGTGAGCCGGTTGTCGACGACGGCCTGACCCCCAAGGACCGGGCGGTCCGGTTTCCAGGGAGGGAAAACCGTATCGCTCGCCGGTCTCTGGCCCGGTACCCCTACGCCGGGCCAGGGACCGGACCCCGGCGCGGGGGTGGGGGCGCGGGTCATCCCCACCGCGCCCCCACACAGCGCTTCCGCCTACTGCCGGCAGCGCTTACCGCTGTTGACGCACTTCACCAGCTGGTTCATCAGCCGTTGCGACATGACGTTCGCGAAGTCGTCGTGATCGGAGCGGGGGTTGTGCTTCTCCTGTGCGAAAGCGTCGACCGCGTACTGCCCGGCCGCCTGGATGGCAGGCGGGATGTCGTACACCAGGGTGATCCGCAGCTGCGGCACGTTCTTGAAGCCGCGCGGGCAGTTCCCGTTGCGGTCCCCGAACACGATGTGCGTGCGGTGGTTGGCGCTGTCGGTGTTCTTCCCGTCCCAGCAGTTCGGGAACGAGTGGATCCGGGTGACCTTGCTGCCCTGCGGGCAGATCGGGTACAGCTCGGTGAGCCGGTCCTCGAAGCCGCTGCAGGTCCAGCTGGGCCGGGCGTTGGCCGGGCCGTTGGTGCTCTGCTTGGCGTCGCCGTAGAGCACGCGCAGGAACTTCGGCATCGCGACGACGCGGCGGGCGCCGCCGCTGGTGAAGGTCAGGTCCACCTTCGCGGGCCGCTGGATCTCGCCTTCGTTGTTCCCGATCTCGTTGTTGCCGTCGACGCCGGGCAGGTCCGCGGCCTTGCCGTCGGACTTCTTCTTCTCGGCGTCGCCCGCGGCGTTGACGTTGCTGTTGTCGCCGCCGTTGTCGAGGCCGCCTTCGCCGTTCTGCTTCACCGCACAGGTGGCGAGCTGGTCTTCGTTCTTCGAGACCTGCTTGCCCGCCTGCCGCATGGTGTCGCTGATCTTCTTGATCGACGGCTTCCGCTTGTTCTTCAGCTCGTCGAGCACCTGACCGGCTTGATTTCCTTGCGCCAGCTGGTTGTTCGCGTTGTCGGACTCCTGGTCGAGTTTGTCGAGGTTCTCGTCGACCGCGGGCGCGGCCTGGTCGGGGACCTCGCTGAGTTCACTGAGTTCGCTGGCGACGTCGGGGCAGTCGACCTGAGCGGCGGCCTCGTCCTTGGCCGCGTCGACGCGGTCGGCGGCGAGTTTCTCCTCGTTCGCCGCCTCGTTCTCTTCCTCTTCCTCGGTGTTGATCCGGATGACCGGCCAGAAGTAGGCCGACTTGTCCCCGTTCTTGCAGGTGGTGCCCGCGCGCAGCAGGCTCTTGTTGTTCGAGTCGGCGTTGGTCGAGAGGTTCCCGACGTAGTCGTGGAGGTGCTCGGCTCCATTGCGGACGCCGGGCTGAGCGATGAAGTTGTCGCCGTTGAAGTGGCCGTTCTCGTTGCGGCCGCAGTCCACGGTGAACGTCCCTCGGGCGCCTCGTTTCGCGAGGTCGAGGTTGACGTTGTTGCCGCGGGGAACCTTCTTGATGTCGATGAAGAACGACTTGTCCGCGCCGTCGGCCCTGGCCGCGTCGGGGGTACCGGTCGTGTTGACCACGACGATCCCGCCGACGGCGAGGGAGAGCGCGATGGCTCCCGTGGCGACCTTGGTCCGGCGTGCCATGCGGTGGCGACCGGCGGTTCTTTGGTTACGGGGCATGAACTTGTTCACCTCGTTCGGTGTCGTTGCGCGGAGCCCGGGGGAGCGGCGCCGGCAGCGCCGGTGTCACTGACTCCGCGTTGGCTGAAACGGCTCCGAACGAGAGGCGGTTCAAAAAGCGATCTTGCCGTTACCTTTTCGTTATCTGCAGAAAGGGGAAGGCCCGGCCTCGGGGCAGTCGAGGCCGGGCCGGATTCCCACTGGTCAGGCGTCCACCTTGTCCTTGGGCTCCGCCTCGGTGGCGGTGGGACGAGCAGGCAGGAAGCGCTTGATCAACGGGAAGAACAGGATCGCCAGGATGATCACGTAGACCACGATCGCGAACGGGGTGTTGACCAACCCGGTCAGGCTGCCGTCACTCAGCTGCAGCGCGCGTCGCATCTGCTGTTCGGCGGCCGGGCCGAGGATGACGCCGATGATCGCCGGCAGCACCGGGAGTCCGTAGCGGCGCATCGCGAACCCGATCAGGCCGATCACGAACATCACCAGCAGGTCGAAGATGTCCGCGTTGACCGCGTACGCGCCGACGCTGGCGAAGAACAGGATGCCCGCGTAGAGGTACGGCCGCGGGATCCGCAGCAGCTTCGCCCACAGCGGCGCCAGCGGCAGGTTCAGCACCAGCAGCAGCGTCAGGCCGACGAACAGCGAGGCGATCAGGCCCCACACCAGCGACGACTCCCGCTCGAACAGCAGCGGTCCCGGCTGGATGCCGTACTGCTGGAACGCCGCGAGCATCACGGCCGCGACCGCGGTGGTCGGCAGGCCCAGCGTCAGCATCGAGACCAGCGTCCCGGCGGCGGAGGCCGACGCCGTCGCTTCCGGACCCGCGACACCTTCGATGGCGCCCTTGCCGAACTCGTCCTTGTGCTTCGAGAGCCGCTTTTCCGTGACGTAGGAGAGGAAAGTCGGGATCTCCGCGCCGCCCGCGGGCACCGCGCCGAACGGGAACCCGATGAGCGGCCCGCGCAGCCACGGCTTCCAGGTCCGCTTCAGATCGGCGCGCGAGAGCCACGGCCTGCCGACCGGGATCGGTTTGAACGCGTTGCGCCGCAGGTGCGCGGCGACCCAGAGCGACTCGCCGACCGCGAACAGCGCGACCGCCACGATCACCACGTCGATACCGTCGGCCAGGTGCAGCGAGCCGAAGGTCAGCCGCTGCTGGCCGGTCATCTCGTCGAGGCCGACCAGGCCGATGGTGAGGCCGATCAGCAGCGACGCCACCCCGCGGATCCGGGAACTGCCGAGCACCGAGGTGACCGCGATGAACGCCAGCACCATGATCGCGAACAGATCCGGCGCACCGATGTCGACGGCGTGCTTCGCGATCACCGGGGCCAGCACGACCAGCGCGATCGTGCCGAGGATGCCGCCGACGAAATGCCCGATCGCGGCCGCCGCAAGCGCTTGCGCCCCTCGTCCCTTGCGGGCCATCGGATTGCCGTCGATCGCCGCGACCACCGCCGCGCTCTCACCCGGGGTGTTCAGCAGGATCGACGTCGTCGAGCCGCCGAACATCCCGCCGTAGTAGATGCCGGCGAACATGATGAACGCGCCGGTGGGCTCCAGCCCGTAGGTCACCGGGAGCAGCAGCGCCACCGCCATGGCCGGGCCGATGCCCGGCAGCACGCCGATCGCGGTGCCGAGCAGGACACCGATCGCCGCCATCGCGATATGGGTCGGGGTCAGCGCGGTACCGAAGCCGTCGATGAGCTGCTGGAACATCAGAACACCTCCATCAACGGGCCACCGGGGAGCGGGACACCGAGCAGGTTGTTGAAGACCAGGAAGGTCACGACGGACATGCCCGCCGCGATCAGCGGGTCCCGCACCAGGTTGCGGCTGCCGAGCGCGTACGCCGCGCCCCAGAACAGGATCGCGCCCGAGACCGGGAACCCGACCAGGCCGATCAGCGCCGCGTTGGCGAGGAAGGCACCGCACAGCAACAGGACCGTGCGCAGGTCGGCGGGCTCGCTGAGGTCGATGTCCTCGCCGCCCTCGGCCTCGCCCTTGCCGCCGCGCAGCACGTCGCGGGCCAGCAGCACGGCGACGAGCAGCAGCAGGGAACCGACCAGGATCGGCACCGCCTTCGGCCCGACCGGCCCGCGCTGGGCGAAGTCGGTGGGAATGCTCAGCGCGTCGGTGAGCACCAGCACGCCGAGCGCCAGGAGGACCACGCTCACCCCGAGTTCGGAGCGCTCCTTCAGCCACTTGGTCGTCATGCCAGACCCAGCTCTTTCAGCACCGTTGCCACTCGCGTGTTCTCCTCTTTGAGAAACGAACCGAACTGCTCCCCGGGCGCAAAGGCCCCGGTCCATCCGTTGCGCTGCAAGGCTTCCTGCCACTGCGGCGTCTTCTGCAGCCGATCGAACAGGCTGACCAGCTTCGCCCGGTCCGATTCGGTGATGCCGGGCGGCGCGACGATGCCGCGCCAGTTGGTGAACTTGACGTCGACCCCGGACTCCGACAGCGTCGGCGCGTCGATCCCGGGGATGCGCTTCTCGCTGGTCACCGCCAGCACCCGGAGCGTGCCCGCCGCGATCTGGTCGCGGTATTCGCCGACGCCGGAGACACCGAACGCGACCTTGCCGCCGAGGACCGACGCGAGCAGCTCGCCACCGCCGTCGAACTGGACGTAGTTGACCGCCTTGGGGGCGAGCCCGACCGCCTTCGCCATCAGCATCGGCGCCAGGTGGTCCGGGCCGCCGGGCGACGAACCGCCGCCGACCTGGACCGCGCCCGGATTCGCCTTCCAGGCCGAGATCAGCTGGCCGATCGTCTTGTACGGCGAGTCCTTGCCGACCACGACGATGTCCGACTCTTCGATCAGCTTCGCCACCGGCGTGGTGTCGAGCAGCGAAGACGGCGACTTGTTCGTGAACACGCTGCCGACGACGCCGAGACCCATCGACATGACGAGCTTGCCGTTGCCGCGTTCGGCCACCGTGCGGCCGAGGCCGACCGTGCCGCCCGCGCCGGGGAGGTTGAACACCTCCGCGTTGCCGAGCAGATCGGCGTCTTCCATCGCCTTGGTCGCCGTGCGGGCCGTGATGTCGTATCCGCCGCCGGGCGCGTTGGGCACGAGCACCCGCATCGACCGGATTTGCGAGCCCTCGTCGGCTTCGCTGCCCGGGGTGAGCAACGGTGGCACCAGCAAGACGGCGACGAGCGCCGCCGCGATGGCCAACCAGCTACTGGGCTTCACTGTGATCCCCGCCTCTCTGCCGCGTGGTTGGACATGTTGCACTCGTGTAAACAGAGATGTCCCGCTTGCGGGCCCAATGGTTGTTGTGGTCGTTTTGGTCACGCGGAGGTGGCGATGGGTGCTCGAGGTTCCTTGGCCCGCCAGCTCCTCGTGTGGCAACTGGTAGTCGTCACCTGCCTACTGTGCGCGGTGGGCGTCCTGGCCGTCACTCAGGCGGGGAACAATTTCCGCACCACCGAGGGGCGCCGGGTGCTCTCGGTCGCGGAGAGTGTCGCCGCGCAGGGCATCGTGGGCGATCTCGAAAACGGCTCGTTCGAACTCGCCGCGCCCGCGGAAACCGCGCGGAGCCTCTCCGGGGTGGATTTCGTCGTCATCGCCGACGCGGACCGGTACGTGCTCGCGTCGCCGTATCCCGATCAGCTCCGGACCCAGCTGGGGATCGGCGAGAGCACTGTCCTTTCCGGACGGTCGTGGGTCGGCGAACTCGACGGTTCGATCGTGGCGCACGTCCCGGTGCTGGACGAAAAGGGCGGCAAGGTGATCCGCATGGTCGCGGCGGGCTCGAAGTCGCCCGGCTTCTTCGCCGGTTTCCTCGACTCGCCGGACAACGCCCTGCGGGTGCTGGGGGTCGCGCTGGTGATCGGTGTGAGCGGTTCACTGCTGCTGGCGCGCCGGGTGAAGAACCAGACGCTCGGGCTGGAACCGCACGAGATCACCGCACTGGTGGAGAACCGGGAGGCGCTGCTGCACGGCATCAAGGAGGGCGTCGTCGGCCTTGACCCGCAGCACCGGATCACCCTGGTGAACGACCAGGCCCGCGAACTGCTGGCCCTCCCGGAGGACGCCGTCGGCCGGTCGGTCGAGGACCTCGACCTCAACGAGCGGATCCGCGACCTGCTCACCGGCCGCGCGACCGGCGCCGACCAGATCGTGCTGAGGCAAGGAAAGGTGCTGACGCTGAACCGGATGCCGATCGACGTGCGGGGCGCCGTCGTCACCCTGCGGGACCGCACCGATCTGATGACCCTGCGGGACGAACTCGACGCCAGCAGGCACGCCACCGACACGTTGCGGGCGCAGGCGCATGAGTTCAGCAACCGGCTGCACACCATCTCCGGACTGCTGGAACTCGGGGAATACGAAGAGGTCCGCGGTTACGTCAGCCGGATCAGCTCGGCGCAGGGGGAGTGGCGCGCCGAGGTCGGCTCCCGCGTCGGCGACCCGGCGGTGGCGGCACTGCTGATCGCGAAGGCGTCGCTCGCCGCGGAACGCGGGGTGGGGCTGCGGATGGCCCCGGACAGCGAACTGGACCGCGTCGAGGACGCGCTCTCCACGGATTTGGTGACAGTGCTGGGAAATCTCGTCGACAACGCGTTGGACGCGCTGGGCTCGGCCAAACCGGGCGGCGAGCAGGGCTGGATCGAGGTCGGCGTATGGCAGGAGGAGAGCGAAGTGCGGGTGGAGGTCCGCGATTCCGGGCCGGGAGTCGCTCCGGAGATCGCGGAGGAAGTGTTCGAGCACGGCTTCACCACGAAGGCCGCGGCGCACGGCCAGCGCGGTCTCGGGCTCGCGCTGATCCGGCAGGCGTGCGTCCGGCGGGGCGGTTCCGTCGAGGTGCACAACTCCGGCGGCGCGGTGTTCACGGCGAGGCTGCCGCGATGATCCGGGTGCTCGTCGTCGACGACGATTTCATGGTCGCGAAAGTCCACAGTGGATACGTCACGCGCACGGAGGGCTTCGCCGTCGCCGGTGTCGCGCACACCGGCGCCGACGCGATCCGCCTGGCGCGGGAACTGAAACCGGATCTGGTGCTGCTGGACGTCTACCTTCCCGACCTCGACGGGCTTTCCGTGCTGCGGGAACTGCGCGCCACCGAAAACGTCGACGTCATCCTGATCACCGCGGCGACCGACGTCGAAACCGTGCGGCAGGCGATGCGGGGCGGGGTCCTGCACTATCTGATCAAGCCGTTCGAGTACGCGTCGCTGCGTGATCAGCTCACCCATTTCGCGTCGCTGCACCAGCGGCTGGACCGGCTGGCCGAGGCCGGGCAGGCCGACGTCGACCAGGTCTTCGGCTCGCGGCCGAGCGCGAAACCCGTGCTGCCCAAGGGACTCACCGCGGAGACCGCCCGGCTGGTGGAAACCGCGCTGCGGGGCGCGGCGGGCGGGATGTCCGCGAGCGAATGCGCCGAGGCGACCGGCGTCGCCCGGGTGAGCGCGCGCCGGTACCTGGAGCATTTCGTGGCGACCGGGAAGGCCGAGGTGACGCTGAAGTACGGCGGGACGGGGCGGCCCGAGCGACGCTACCTCTGGTCCTGACCGCGTTTCGTCCTCTGAATGCGTGGGGTCACGCATTCAGAGGACTAAACGCGTGGGGTCAGGAGGGCGTTCAGGGCGCCGTAGTCGAAAGACTCCTCGAGGCGCGAGTACGTTCCGGCCGAGAAGAGCTCCCGGGCGCTTTCCCGCACGAGGGCGTACGCGCTCTGGCTGATCCCGGAACCGACGCTCACCCGCGCGACGCCGAGGCCGGCCAGTTCCTTGACGCTCGGCGCGCCGGGGTGGGCCATCACGTTCACCGGCGCGTCGATGCCCTCGACGAGCGCGGTGATCACGGCGGGATCGACGGCGCCGGGCACGAAGATCCCGTCGGCGCCCGCCGCCAGGTAGGCGGCCGCGCGTTCCAGCGTCTCCGGCACGCCGCCGAGCCCCCGGAGGAAGGTGTCGATCCGGGCGTTGACGAACACCTCGTCGCTCGCCGCGCGGGCCGCCGCGATCCGCGGGACCACCTCTTCGGGCGGCCGCGGCCCGTCCTCGATGTTGATCCCGACCGCGCCCGCCGCCACCACCGCGGCGACGGTTTCGGTGACGCCGCCGGGCGTGTCCGCGTGCCCGCCTTCGATGTCCGCGGTCACCGGAACCTTGGTCACGCGGGCGATCCTGGCGATCAGGTCCACCGCGAGGTCGCGGCCGATCAGGTCGCCGTCGGGGGCGCCGAGGCTCCACGCCACCCCGGCACTGGTGGTGGCGATCGCCGCGGCACCCGCGTCTTCGACGATCCTGGCGCTCGCGACGTCCCACGCGTTGGCCAGTACCAGCGGGCTGGACGGGACGTGCAGGGAGCGGAACAGCCGGGCGTTTTCGGTTGTCATGGCCTCAGTCCAGCAGGTTCGCGACATCCCGGTCTGGCGGGTTTGCGACATCGACGTCGGCGCGGAGCCCGGCGATCAGCCGGGCCAGGCCGTACTCGAAGGAAGCCGCGGGATCCTCGGCGTGATCGCTGTCTACGTGCTGCTGTTCGTCGATCGCGCAGCCGAGGGTGTACCGGCTGATGGCGAGGATCGCGTACTTCGCGTCTTCTTCGTCGAAACCGGCCGCCAGCAACGGTTTGATCAGCGGTGTCATCGCCGCCCGCTCGGTCGGGCGGGTGCCCGCGTGCAGCCGGGCACCGTCCCGGTAGGACAGCAGTGTGCGGCGGATGACGCGGGCACGCCGGGTCAGCCATCCGGCCCAGTCGGCCGTCGCGGCGGGATCGTCCAGCGGGGAGAGCTGATCGTCCAGCATGGTTTCGGCCATCTGATCGAGCAACGCCTGCTTGCTCTTGAAGTGGGTGTAGAGCGCGGGACCCCGCACACCGAGCTTTTCCCCGAGCTTGCGGAGGCTCAATCCGTCCAGCCCGACCTCGTCGAGGAGTTCGAGCGCGGCTCGAACGTAGCCATCCCGTCTCACGACCATGGGCACACCTTTGTCCGTCCCTATCGGACTTGACAACTCGGGCTGATCTTATCACCGTTAAGATATTAACAGCGATAAGGTTTGCAGGTAGGATGATCGGAAGTGCCGATGACGAGCGCATAACCCCCGCTCTGTGGGGGATGGCGTCGATCTTGACCGTCGGCGGATTCCTCTCGATGTTCACGTCGACCGTCGTCAACGTCGCGCTCGGCACGATCGCTGCCGGATTTCGGGCACCACTCGGTTCCGCTCAGTGGGTAGCCACCGGCTACCTGCTCGCGCTGTTCGCCATGCCGCAACGGATCGGCGGGATCACCACGATCGTGCTGATCCTGTCCTGGAGTCACGTTCGTACCAAATCGTCCACAGTGGACTGAACGAGTCCGGTGGGTTTGTTCCCGCCCGGGGGGTGCCGAAGGTTCCGAATCCCGTGTGCGCTTCTCCGCCGTGGCATTCGGGACACTCGGTGGACGACGCCGTAGGCTCGGGGGAATGAGCACGGCATCCACCACGGAGCATCCGATGGTCGAAACCCGGCACCAGACCCAGTTGCTCACCTTGCTGCGCGACGAGGGGCCGATGTCCCGGGTTGAGCTGGGGGAGCGGCTGGAGTTGCCGCGGGCCCGGGTGGGCGCCGAGGTCGCGCGCCTCGCCGAAGTCGGCCTCGTCGAAACCGCCGGTCCGTCGGCGAGCCGGGGCGGCAGGCGGTCCACGCTGGTCCGGCTGGCGGGAGACCTGCGCGTGCTTTCCGTCGACGTCGGCGCGACGTCGGTCGGGGTCGCCCTCACCGACGCTTCGTGTGAGGTGCTGGTCCACACCGTCGAGGATTGCGACGTCCGGCAGGGGCCGCACGCGGTCCTCAAACGCGTGACCGCTCTCGCGGAGAAGATCCGCGAGGAGGCGCCGGGCAAACTGATCGCCGCCGGTATCGGGCTTCCCGGGCCGGTGAGTTTCGCCGAGGGCATGGCGGTCGCGCCGCCGATAATGCCTGGCTGGGACCGGTTCTCGGTGCGCGACCATCTCGGCGGGCTGCTGCGCTGCCCGGTCACCGTCGACAACGACGTGAACTCGATGGCGCTCGGGGAACGGCACGCCGGGGTCGCCCGTTCCATCGACGACCTCGTGTTCGTCAAGATCGGTACCGGTATCGGCTGCGGGATCGTGCTGGGCGGCAAGGTGTACCGCGGCGTCGCCGGCACCGCGGGCGACATCGGGCACATCCGCCTCGACGACTACGGGCCGACCTGCGCCTGCGGTGAGACGGGCTGCCTGGAGGCGTACTTCGGCGGCGCCGCGCTGGCCCGCGACGGCTTGACGCTGGCCCGCAGCGGCCGGTCGACCTACCTCGCCGACGTCGTCGCGGCCCGCGGCGCGATCACCGCCCAGGACGTCGGCCGCGCGGCCGCGTCGGGCGACTTCGGCGCGGTCAACCTGATCCGCGACGGCGGGCGGCGGCTCGGGCAGGTGGTCGCCTCGCTGGTGAGTTTCGTGAACCCGGGCATGGTCGTGATCGGCGGCGGCGTCGCGCAGCTCGGGCATCAGCTGCTCGCGGAGATCCGCAGCTCGGTCTACCGGCGGTCGCTGCCGCTCGCGACCGGGAACCTGCCGATCGTGCTGTCCGAGCTGGGCGACACCGCCGGCGTCATCGGGGCCGCCTGGTCGGCCACGGACCGGGCCTTCACGCTGAGTAGCTGACGGTCGGGTTCTGGCGCCAGTACGCGTGCAATGAAGGGGCCTTTCATAGCAAATTTTGCTATGAAAGGCCCCTTCATTGCACTTGGCGGGCTGGGCCGGGAGAGCGCTGAGTGACCGCCTGGCGGCACGTTGGGCATCCACGCGATTCCGATTAGTAACGTCAAGATCGTACAGACTTTCGCTCGTAAAGTACGAAAGTCTGCAGTGATTTGAACGGCTATTCGGGTGACGACGGGCATTTCTGTCCTGTTGTCACCTTGACGAGTGACACGCACCACCCTACTTTCGCTGGCTAAGTAACAAAGTTTGTTACGGCCGATTCGTAAGTGAGGGATGTGTGGCCGCGACCGATCCACGCACTGCGAACCTCGCAGCGCTCCTGCGGGCGTTGCGCGTCGGGCCGCTCTCGCGTACCCAGCTCGCGGCGCGCTGCGGGCTCACCAAGGCCGCCGTCTCCGGGTTGATCACCGAGCTGACCGACCGCGGCCTCGTCCGCTCCGCCGGACTCCAAGGCGGCGGCAACGGCAGGCCCAGCCAGCTGGTCGAGCTGAACGGTGCCAGCGCGTACGGGCTCGCGCTCAGCGTCGAGGCCGACCGGTTCGCCGCCGTGGTCACGAACCTCGACGGCCGCGTCGTCGCCGAACGCACGGAGACCGCCGACGTCGCCGCGCTCGGGCTGCACCGGAGCATGGACGAACTCGCCTTCCTCGCCGGACAGGTGCTGCGCGACGAGCAGCCGGTCGGGGTCACGGTGTCGGTTCCCGGCCTGGTCGACTCGGCCGCCGCCGTACTGCGGTTCGCGCCGACCCTGCGCTGGCGCGACGCCGAGATCGCCGACCTCCTCGCCGCCCGGCTCGGCCTGGCGGCCGACGCCATCATGGTCGACAACGAGGCCAACCTCGGCGCGGTCGGCGAGGCGGTCGCCGGTGTCGGCCGCGGCGTGCGGGAGCTCTTCTACCTCAGCGGCGGGACGGGCGTCGGCGGCGGACTCGTGTCCGGCGGCGCGATCTTGCGCGGTGCCAGGGGTTTCGCCGGCGAGGTCGGGCACATCGCCGTCGACCCGTCGGGCGAGCAGTGTCCTTGCGGCCGCGTCGGCTGCCTGGAGACCAAGGCCGGGCTCAACGCCGTTCTGCGCGGCGCCGCCTCGCCCGGCGATCCGCTGCACGATCCCGCGCTCGGCGTCGACGGCCGGGTCGGGCTGCTCAAGCACCGCGTGCAGCGCGGTGACCAGCGCGCGGTCGGGGCGGTCTCGGAACTCGGGGTCGCGCTCGGCATCGCGGTGTCCACTGTGGTCGACGTCCTCGACCCGGACGTCGTCGTGCTCGGCGGCTACTTCGCCGAACTGGGCGAATGGCTGGTCGAGCCGGTGCGCCGCGAACTGTCCGCGCGTCCGCTCGGGCACGAGCCCGCCTGCCGCGTCGAGCCGTCGCCGCTGGGCACCACCGCCCCGCTGCGCGGCGCCGCGCACCTGGCCACCGAACGCCTTTTCGCCGACCCGACGCTAGTCCCTTTCCTGACCGAGGAGGCTCCGGCATGACCCTGCTATCCGTCCGGGGGATCGTGAAGACGTTCCCGGGGGTGCGCGCACTCGACGGGGTCGACTTCGACGTCGAACCCGGCGAGGTGCACTGTCTGCTCGGCCAGAACGGCGCGGGCAAGTCCACGCTGATCAAGACGCTCGCCGGGGCCCACCGCCCCGACGGCGGCGAGATCTTCTGGCAGGGCGAGCCGGTCACATTGCCGTCGCCGGTCGCCGCGCTGAAGATCGGCATCGCGACCATGTACCAGGAACTCGACCTGGTGCCCGGGCTTTCCGTGGCGGACAACATCTTCCTCGGCCGCGAGCGCGCGAGGTTCGGGTTCACGCGGATCAGCGAGTCCCGCACCAAGGCCGCCAAGCTGATGGCCCGGCTCGGACATCCCGAGATCACGCCGTCGACCGAGGTCGGCAAGCTGTCCGCGGCCGGGCAGCAGCTGGTCTCGATGGCGCGGGCGCTCGCGTACGACGCGAAACTGCTGGTGATGGACGAGCCCACCGCGGCGCTGGCGGGCGAAGAGGTCGACAACCTGTTCCGCATCGTCGGCGAACTGACCGCCGAGGGCGTCGCGATCATCTACATCTCCCACCGGCTCGAAGAACTGCGCCGGATCGGTCACCGCGTCACCGTGCTCAAGGACGGCAAGACCGTCTCCACCGGCCTCGACGCCAAGGAGACGCCGACCTCCGACCTCGTCGCGCTGATGGCGGGCCGCAAGGTCGAAACCGTGTTCGGCCCGCGTCACCAGGAGCACGTCGACCCCGCCAACGAGGTCCTCAAGGTGGAGAACCTGACCACCGTCGGCGAGTTCGAGAACGTGAACTTCACCGTGCACGCCGGTGAGGTCGTCGGGATCGCGGGCCTCGTCGGGTCGGGACGCAGCGAACTGCTGGAGACGATCTTCGGCGCGCGCAAGCAGGACACGGGTTCGGTGTCGGTCGACGGCGAGCCGGTCCGGCCGGGCAGCGTGTCCTCGGCGGTCAAGGCCGGGATCGGCCTGGCGCCGGAGGAACGCAAGAGCCAGGGGCTCCTGCTGGACCTGCCGGTCGTGCACAACGTGACCCTGGCGAGCCTGAGCAAGTACGCGACGTTCGGGTTCACCGAGCGGGGCAGGGAACTCGACGACGCCGGGGAAAGCCTGCGGCGGCTCGATCTCCGGCCCGCCGACCCGCACCGGATCATCCGCACGCTGTCCGGCGGCAACCAGCAGAAGGCGGTGCTCGCGCGCTGGCTGGTCCGCGGCTGCCGGGTCCTGCTGCTGGACGAGCCGACCCGCGGGGTCGACGTCGGCGCGCGGGCCGAGCTGTACCGGCTGATCGAGGAACTGGCCGCGACCGGGGTCGCGATCGTGCTCGTCAGCAGCGAGATCCCCGAAGTACTCGGACTGTCCGACCGGGTGCTGGTGCTGCGTGAAGGACGTGTCCTGGCTGAAAAGCCGTCTGCGGAGCTGACAGAGGCGGATGTGCTCGACGTGATTCTCGAGGGGAGTGCGGCGTGACCGACCAAGCCGAATCGGTGCGTACGGAAAGCGCCGTGGAACCGGTACCACCCAAGAAAACCGGCTTCAAGCTGGCGGCCGACCCCCGGCTGCTCGGGCTGACCGGTGTGCTGGTGATCCTGTGCATCGTCGGGAGCGTGACCCGGCCCGACCAGTTCTTCACCGACGGCAACATCTCCACGATCCTGCGGCTCGCCGCGGCGATCGGCGTGGTCAGCGTCGGGATGACGTTCGTGATCATCGCCGGCGGCATCGACCTCTCGGTCGGGTCGATCGTGGCGCTCTCCAGCGTCTGGCTGACCACCTTGGCCACCCAGTCCTACGGCCCGTTCGTGATGATCCTTTGTGGACTCCTGGTCGGCCTCGGCTGCGGACTGGTCAACGGGATCCTGATCTCCTACGGGAAGATAGTGCCGTTCATCGCGACACTGGCGATGTACGTCTCGGCCCGCGGCCTCGCGGAACGCATCAGCGGCCGCCGCACGCAGGTGGTGTCGGAGGCGGGCTTCCTGGAGTTCTTCCGCGGCGACCTGCTCGGCGTCCCGGTGCTGATCTGGATGTTCGCGCTGGTGTTCGCGATCGGCTGGGTGGTGCTGAACCGCACCACCTTCGGCCGCCGCACCTTCGCCGTCGGCGGCAACGCCGAGGCGTCGCGGCTGGCGGGCATCAACGTCAAGCGGCACACCGCACTCGTCTACGGCGTCGCCGGCCTGTGCTGCGGTATCGCCGCGCTGATGGTCGTAGCCCGCACCACCGCGGGCGCCTCGACCAACGGCCTGCTCTACGAACTCGACGCCATCGCGGCGGTCGTCATCGGCGGCACCCTGCTCACCGGTGGCCGCGGCTCGCTCATCGGCACCCTGATCGGCGTGCTGATCTTCACCGTGCTGTCCAACATCTTCACGCTCAACAACCTGGACACCGACATCCAGAACATCGCCAAGGGCGTGATCATCGTGCTGGCCGCGCTCCTGCAGTTCCGCTCCGTGAAGAAAACCAAGTCGAGTACTTAGTGGTCACCCCCGTCACCGTGGATGGAGAGTCCTCATGACCGAACAATCCCTGCACCGCCGCCGATTCCTGCTGGGAGGCGCGGCCGTCGGAGCGGGTGCGCTGCTGACCGCGTGCACCTCGAACGAGGCACCGGCACAGGACAACGCGGCCAACGTGGCCAACGCCGGGTCGAACTCGCAGCCCGGAACCCCGGTCACGATCGGGTTCTCGGCCCCGGCCGCGGACCACGGCTGGATGGCGGCCATCACCAAGAACGCCCGCGCGCAGGCGCAGAAGTTCAGTGAGGTCACGCTCAACGCGACCGAGGGCACCAACGACGTCAACCAGCAGATCTCCCAGGTGGAGACGCTGATCAACGCCAAGGTCAACGTCCTGGTGATCCTGCCGTTCGACGGCAAGGCGCTCACCGCGGTCGGCCAGCAGGCGATGGACGCCGGCATCCAGGTGATCAACCTGGACCGCGTCTTCGACACCCCGCTCGCGTACCGGACCTGGATCGGCGGCGACAACTATCGGATGGGCGTCAACGCCGGGAACTACATCGCCCAGCAGATGAAGGCGAAGAACATCGCCAGCCCGGTGATCGGCGAGGTCGCGGGGATCGACTCGCTGCCGCTGACCCAGGAACGCAGCAAGGGCTTCAAGGACGCCTTGGCCCGGCAGGGTTTCGCCGTCGGCCCGCGGGTCTCCGCGGAGTTCACCCCGGAGTCGGGCGAGAAGCAGACGTCGAACCTGCTGCAGTCCGCGGCCAAATTGGACGCGCTGTGGAACCACGACGACGACCAGGGGGTCGGGGTCATCGCGGCGATCAACAACGCCAACCGCAAGAACTTCCTGATGGTCGGCGGCGCCGGTTCGAAGAACGCGATGAACCTGATCAAGTCCGACGCCGAACCGCTGAAGGCGACGGTGCTCTACAGCCCGTCGATGGCGTCTTCGGCGATCTCGCTCGCCCGGCTCCTCGGCCAGGGCAAGGGCGCCGGCGACTTCGCCGAGCACGAGATCCCCGCCGAGATCACCACGTACTCCGCGGTGGTCACCAAGGAGAACGTCGACAAGTACATGGACGTCGGCTTCGACTCGTAAACCCGCGTACCCGACACACGCAAGCGGAGCATCTAGGAGGGGCATGAGCACGGCAAGGGAAACGATCGGGATCGGCATGGTGGGCCACGCGTTCATGGGTGCGGTGCATTCGCACGCGTGGCGCAGCGTGCACCGGTTCTTCACGCCACCGCTGATCCCGAGACTCGCCGTGCTCGGCGGCCGTGACGAGGTACGGACGAAGGCCGCGGCGGAACGGTTCGGCTGGGAAGACGTCGAGACGGACTGGCGCGCGCTGATCGCCCGCGACGACGTCGACCTGGTCGACATCTGCACGCCGGGCGACAGCCACGCCGAGATCGCGATCGCCGCGCTCGAAGCAGGCAAGCACGTGCTGTGCGAGAAGCCGCTGGCCAACACCCTCGCCGAGGCCGAAGCGATGGCCGAGGCGGCGGCGAAGGCACGGGCCAACGGCGTCCGGTCGATGGTGGCGTTCAACTACCGCCGGGTGCCCGCGCTCGCGCACGCCAGGAAACTGGTCGCGAGCGGGGCGCTCGGCGAGATCCGCCACGTGCGGTCGGTGTACCTGCAGGACTGGTTGTCCGACGCGCAGGCGCCGATGACCTGGCGGCTGCACAAGGACAAGGCGGGCTCGGGCGCGCTGGGCGACCTCGGCGCGCACATCGTCGATGCCGCCCAGTTCGTCACCGGCGAGTCGATCACCGGGGTTTCCGCGCTGACCAACACCTTCGTCAAGGAGCGGCCGGACGGTGACGGCGGCACCGGACAGGTCACGGTCGACGACACCGCGCTGTTCCTCGGCCGGTTCACCGGCGGCGCGGTGGCGAGTTTCGAGGCGACCCGGTTCGCGCTGGGCCGCAAGAACGCGATGCGGCTGGAGATCAACGGGTCGAAGGCGAGCCTCGCGTTCGACTTCGAGTCGATGAACGAACTGTCCTGGTTCGACGGTGGGCAACCCGCCACCGAAGCCGGGTTCCGCCGGATCCTGGTCACCGAACCCGAGCATCCGTACGTCGGGGTCTGGTGGCCGCCGGGGCACCTCCTCGGCTACGAGCACACCTTCACCAACGAGGTCGCCGATCTGCTCACCGCGATCGGCGAAGGCAAGGATCCCGAACCGTCCTTCGAGGACGGATTGAGGGTTCAGCAGGTCTTGGACGCGGTCGAGCGCAGCGCGTCCGACGAGGCGCGATGGACCACTGTGCCCGGCGTCACCGTGAAGGGGAGTAACTGAGCGAGAGATCCAGCCGAAAGTCGCATGACGGCTATCACTGCGACTTGGTTCGATCCGAAACATCCGACCATCGGAGGTTGGGGTTCTCGGGTTCTGGAAAGGTGGAGAAATGCCTGCTCACGAGCGTACGGGCATCTGGTTGATCGGGGCGAGGGGGTCTGTCGCCACTACCGCCGCGGTAGGGCTCCTCGCGCTGCGCGCGGGGGTCGCCGGCGGTGGCGGCTGTGTCACCGAGCTGCCCGCGTTCGCCGGGGTTCCGTTGCCGGGCTGGGACGATCTGGTCCTCGGCGGGCACGACATCGTGCACACCCCGCTGGAGAAGCGCGCCGAACAGCTGGCCCACGCCGGCGTGTTCGGGCACTCGGTGTTCTCCGCGGTGCGGTCCGGGCTGGCCGAGGTGGACGCCGAGATCCGCGACGGCTACCACCCGGCGACGCACACCGGTGCCCAGGCCGACGCGGCCGCCCGGCTCACGGCGGACATCCGGTCTTTCGCCGACCGGCACGACCTCGCGCGGGTCGTGGTGGTCAACGTGTCCTCGACCGAGGCCCCGTGCCCTCACCTGCCCGAACACGACGATCTCGACGCGCTGGAAGTGGCGCTGGCCGACCCTGCCCGGGCGGTGCTGCCCTCCAGTTCCCTGTCGGCCTACGCGGCTCTGAAGGCGGGAAGCCCGTACGTCGAGTTCACGCCGTCGGCCGGGATCACCCTGCCCGCGTTGCGGAAACTCGCCGAGCGGGAAGGCCTGCCGTACGCGGGTTGCGACGGCAAGACCGGCGAGACGTTGCTGCGCACCGTCCTCGCGCCGATGTTCAGCGCGCGGGCGCTGAAGGTCCGCTCCTGGGCGGGTACCAACCTGCTCGGCGGCGGCGACGGCGAGACCCTCGCCGACCCGGTGACCGCGAACAGCAAGCTGGAATCCAAGGCCCGCGGGCTCGCGGCGCTGCTCGGTGAGGACGTCACCGCGCCGCTGCACATCGACAACGTGCCCGACCTCGGCGAGATCAAGACCGCGTGGGACCACGTGTCGTTCGAGGGTTTCCTCGGCGCGCGCATGAGCCTGCAGTTCACCTGGACCGGCTACGACTCCGCGCTCGCGGCGCCGCTGATCCTCGACCTCGCCCGGTTCGTCACCGCCGCGCACGCCGCCGGGCAGAGTGGCGCGCTGACCGAACTCGGCTTCTTCTTCAAGGACCCGCTGGGCAGCGACGAGCACCGGTTCGCCGAGCAGACCGCCCGCCTGATCGCCTGGGCAGGAGCCCTGTGAAGGCGTATGTAGAGCTGGTGCGGGCGCCCGCCGCGCTGACGGTGCTCGGCGACACGGTCGCCGGGTCCGCCGCGGCGGGGCTCAAGATGACCGGGCGACGGCTGCTGCTGCCGCTATCCTCGGTCGCCTTCTACTGGGCCGGGATGGCCCTCAACGACTGGGCGGACCGGAAGCTCGACGCCGTGGAGCGTCCCGAGCGGCCGATCCCGTCCGGGCGGGTGAGTGCCGGCGCGGCGCTCACCACCGGCGCCGCGCTGACCGCGGCCGGGCTGGGCCTGGCGGCACTCGGCGGCGGACGCCGGGCGATGCGGGTCGCGGTTCCCCTGGCCGCTTCGGTCTGGGCCTACGACACCGTGCTCAAGCCGACCCCGGCCGGACCGGTGGCGATGGCGGCCTGTCGCACGCTCGACGTCCTGCTCGGTGCGGGTGACGAGCCGAAGAAGGCGGCCACCGCGGCGGCCGCGGTGGGTGTCCACACACTCGGCGTCACGGCGCTGTCCACCGGGGAGGTCCACGGCGCGAATCCGGCGACGGCCCGCGCCGCACTGGCCACCAGCTGTGCGGCGACAACGTTGGCATTGACCGGACCGGCGCGGGGCGGCTGGCATCGCGCGGCCTCGATGGCGGCCGGTTCGGGCTACGCGGGCCTGGTCGGCCGGGCTCAGGCGGACGCCGTCCGCGACCCGTCGGCGAAGTCCGTGCGCTCGGCGACCAAGAACGGCATCCACGGCATGGTCCCGCTGCAGGCGGCGGTCACCGCCAAGGGCTCGGTCCTGGGGGCCGCGCTGGTCGCGGCCGCGCTGCCGATCGCCCGCAAGCTGTCGCGGAAGGTGAGCCCCACATGACGTTCTCTTTGGGATACGGCACCAACGGCTTCTCCAACCACCGCCTCGACGAGGCCCTCGCGGTGATCGCGGACCTCGGGTACACCGGGGTGGCGCTGACGCTGGACCACGACCACCTCGACCCGTTCGCCGACGATCTGGCGCGGCGGGTCGACCACGTGGCGTCCCGGCTTTCGGCGCTCGGCCTGAACCGGGTCGTCATCGAGACGGGCGCGCGGTACCTGCTCGACCCGTGGCGCAAGCACTCGCCGACGCTGCTGTCGGACGACCCCGCGCTCAGGATCGACTTCCTGGCCCGAGCGCTGCAGATCGCCGGAGACCTCGGCGCGGACTGCGTCTCGTTCTGGTCCGGAGTGTCTACTGTGGACACCGACCTCGCGTGGTCCCGGTTGCGCGAGGGAGTCGCGGCGGTCCTGGAGCACGCCGCGCGGCTGAACGTGCGGCTGGCGATGGAACCCGAGCCCGGTCATCGCGTGCAGCATCTGAGCCAGGTCCTGGACCTGCGCAAGGAACTCGGCGAGCCGGAGCTGTTCGGCGTCACGCTCGACGTCGGGCACTGCGTCGCGGTCGAGCCGGTCAACGCGGCCGAATGCGTCCGCCTCGCCGGTCCGCTGCTGTGGAACGTCCAGCTGGACGACATGCTGCCGCGGGTCCACGAGCATCTGGAGTTCGGCGACGGGCATCTGGACCTGCCCGGGACGCTCGCCGCGCTGGCCGAGATCGGCTACACCGGACTGGCCGCGGTCGAACTGCCCCGGCACAGCCACGCCGCTCCGGACACCGCGCGCCGGGCCTTCGAGGCGCTCACCGCCGCGATGCCGCAGACGTGGTCGGCCAAGGCGGAACGCCGGATCCGGGAGAAGCCGTCGGTGATCGGCGCGCTCTTCCCGGCCGTCGGCCGCGAGGTCGGCAGGGAAGCGCTGCGACCGGAGACGGATCCGCAGGGCCTGGTCCACGGCACCGTCGACGACCGGGCGCGGATCCGGCTCGTGACGGTCCTCGCCGACGTCCTCGACGACGCCGCGCTGGCCACGGAACTGCGCGATCTCTACCGGTTCGGCGACGACGCCGAACGGCGCGGGGTCCTGCGGGCGCTCGCCTCGCTGGAGTCCCCGGGCGCCGAAGTCACCGATGCCGGGATCAAACTGGTCGAGGACGCCTTGCGCGCCAACGACATCAGGTTGGTCGCCGCCGCCATGGGTGCCTTCGCCCGGTTCCTGGACGACCACACGTGGCGCCACGGCGTCCTCAAATGCGTCTTCGTCGGTGTGCCGCTGGCCGCCGTCGCGGACCTCGAAACCCGCGCGGACGACGAGCTGAAGCGGATGCTCGCCGATTTCGCCGACGAACGCAGGGCCGCCGGACGTGACGTTCCCGCCGACGCCCTCGCCTTGCTCAAGGAAGGCCACTGACCGTGCGCATCTTCGATCCCCACATCCACATGTCCTCCCGGACCACCGACGACTACGAAGCCATGTACGCGGCCGGTGTCCGCGCGCTGGTCGAACCCGCGTTCTGGCTCGGGCAGCCGCGCACCAGCGTCGGCTCCTACACCGACTACTTCGACGCGCTCATCGGCTGGGAACGGTTCCGCGCCGCCCAGTTCGGCATCCGGCACCACTGCACGATCGCGCTGAACCCCAAGGAGGCCAACGACCCCCGCTGCCGCGAGGTGCTCGACGTCCTCCCGAGGTACCTGGCCAAGGACGGCGTGGTCGCGGTCGGCGAGGTCGGCTACGACTCGATGACCAAGGAAGAGGACGAGGTCTTCTCGCAGCAGCTGGCGATGGCCCTCGACCACGACCTCCCGGTGATGGTGCACACCCCGCACCGCGACAAGCTCGAAGGCACCAAGCGCACCCTCGACGTCGTGCGGGAGGCGGGTATCGCGCCGGAGCGCGTCATCGTCGACCACCTCAACGAGGTCACCGTCAAGCTGGTCAAGGATTCCGGTGCCTGGATGGGCTTCTCCATCTACCCGGACACCAAGATGGACGAGCACCGGATGGTCGAGATCCTGCGCCAGTACGGGCTGGAGAAGATGATCGTCAACTCGGCCGCCGACTGGGGCCGCTCGGATCCGCTGAAGACCGCCAAAACCGGGCAGGCCATGCTCGACGGCGGCTTCACCGACGCGGACGTCGACAAGGTGCTGTGGCAGAACCCGGTCGCCTTCTACGACCAGAGCGGACGCCTCACCCTCGACCCGCTGCCCGGTTTCACCGGCGAGGCGGAGACGTTCGAGGGCAACTCGGTCCTGCGAGGTGCCCGCAAATGATCTCCTACTGCACGAACGTCCACCCGGCCGAAGACGTCGACGGCATCGTCGCGCAGCTGGAGCGGTACGCGCTCCCGGTGCGCGAGCGACTGGGCGCCGACAAGCTCGGCGTCGGGCTGTGGCTCTCCGCGCCGGTCGCGCGCGGGCTCGCCGACGATCCTCAGGCACGCAAGGCCTTCCGCGCCGAACTCGACGCGCGCGGGCTCAGCGTGTACACGCTGAACGCGTTCCCGTACGGCGGGTTCCACGACGAGGTCGTCAAACACGCCGTCTACCGTCCTGAGTGGACCAATTCGGACAGGGCCGCGTACACGATCGACTGTGTGACCGTCCTCGCCGACCTGCTCGCCGAGGACGCCACGTACGGCAGCATCTCCACGTTGCCGCTCGCGTGGCGCGAGCCGTGGACCGAGCACGACGACCACAGCGCGGCCGCGGCCTTCGAGCAGGTCGTCCGCGCGATCCGGGCCACCGGTGACCGGCCGATCCGGCTGGCCGTCGAACCCGAACCCGGCTGTGTGCTCGACACCGTGGCCGACGCGCTGGGCTGGCTGTCCGGCCGTGTCGATCCGGAGTACGTCGGGCTGTGCCTGGACACCTGCCACCTAGCGGTGTCGTTCGCCGATCCGGCGGAGACCCTCATGGCGATCGCCGAGTCCGATGTGGACATCGTCAAGGTGCAGGCTTCCGCGGCGCTGCACGTCGAAAAGCCCGCCGAGGCGCGGGAAGCCCTGGCGGCGTTCGCCGAACCCCGCTACCTGCACCAGGTCCGGGAGCTCGGCACCGACGGTGTCGTGCACAAGGCCGACGACCTTCCCGAGGCATGGACGGAACTGCCGGGGGAGGGCCCGTGGCGGGTGCACTTCCACATGCCGCTGCACCAGGCGCCCGCCGCGCCGCTGGCCACCACGACGGACGTCCTGCGCACCGTCGCCGCCGGGCTGCCCGGCGAACCGCACATCGAGGTCGAGACCTACACCTGGAGCGTGCTCCCGGACGCGGGTGACCTCGTCGGCGGGATCGCCGCCGAACTCGAGTGGGCGAAAACGAACCTGGGCACGGAAGGGGTTTCCGCATGAAGCCGCTGGTCGTCATCGACGTCGTCGGGCTGACCCCGAAGGCGTTGCGGGACATGCCGAAACTGTCCGCCGTCGCGAAGGACGGCTGGCAGGCCGAACTGGGCACGGTGCTGCCCGCCGTCACCTGCAGCGCGCAGTCGACGTTCCTCACCGGGCTCATGCCCGCGCAGCACGGGATCGTCGGCAACGGCTGGTACTTCCGCGAGCTCGGCGAGATCTTCCTGTGGCGGCAGCACAACCGGCTCGTCGGCGGCGAGAAGCTGTGGGAGACCGCGCGGGCGGCGCATCCCGGGTACACCTCGGCGAACGTCTGCTGGTGGTACGCGATGGGGATGAGCACCGACGTCACGGTGACCCCGCGGCCGATCTACCACGCCGACGGCCGCAAGTCGCCGGACGCCTACGTGCGGCCGCCCGAGCTGCACGACCAGCTGACCGGCGCGCTGGGGGAGTTCCCGCTCTTCCAGTACTGGGGCCCGACGGCGTCGCTCAAGTCGAGCAAGTGGGTCATCGGCGCGTCGCGGCAGATCCTGCGGGAGAAGCGGCCTGATCTGCTGCTGACCTACGTCCCGCACCTGGACTACGACCTGCAGCGGTTCGGTCCCGACGGGCCGCAGGCCCGGAAAGCCGCACGGGAGCTGGACAACGCGCTCGCGCCGCTGCTCGACGACGCCCGCAACGCCGGGGCGACCGTGGTCGCGCTCAGCGAGTACGGGATCACCAACGTGCACCGCCCGGTCGACATCAACCGGGCGCTGCGGCGGGAGGGCCTGCTGGAGGTCTACACCCAGGCGGGCATGGAGTACCTCGACCCGTGGGCGTCGCGCGCGTTCGCCGTCGCCGACCACCAGGTCGCGCACGTCTACGTCCGCGACTCCGCCGATCTCGAACGGGTGCGCTCGATCGTCGGCGAACTGACCGGCGTCGACGAGGTCCTCGACCGTGAGGCACAGGCGAAGTACGGGATCGACCATGAACGCGCCGGCGAACTCGTCGCGGTCGCCGAGCCGGACTCGTGGTTCACCTACTACTACTGGCTCGACGACGAGCGGAAGCCCGACTTCGCGCGCGGCGTCGAGATCCATCGCAAACCGGGTTACGACCCCGCCGAGCTGTTCTTCGACCCGGAGGACAAGTTCGCCAAGGCGCGGGCCGGGCTGAACCTGGCGAAGAAGTTCGCCGGGCTCCGGTACGCGATGGACGTCGTCCCGACCGATCCGCGCTGGGTGCGCGGCTCGCACGGGCGGCTGCCGGACTCCACAGAGGACGGTCCGGTGTTGTTGTGCTCGGACCCGGCCTTCCAGCCGTCCGGTCGCGTCGGCGCGACCGACGTCCACCCGTTGCTCCTTTCCTTGCAAGGTTTGAAGTGACTGGGGCCCGAACACGCGTGCTTGGAGGCGGAACTCACGTGATTGGAGACCGAACACCGTGATCCGGCCGGAAACACGCGTGATCCGCCTCCAATCACGCGTGATCCGGCTTCGCGACCGGCCTGAATAGGCCGAAATCACCGCCAGAAAGGAAGCTCCACCCGCATCCCCTTCCTTGATCGCCGCCGCTCATCGAAAGGATCGCTACTGCTATGTCTTTGAAACGACGATTGGGTGTGCTCGTCACAGCCATGGTCACGGCTCTGACAGGCGTCGCGCTACCGATGCAAACCGCATCGGCGCACGAAGCGGCGACGGTGCTCGTGTTCTCCAAGACCGCGGGCTTCCGGCACGATTCGATCCCCGACGGGATCAAGGCGATCAAGGAACTGGGGGCGCGGAACCACTTCGGTGTGGAGGCCACCGAGGACACGGCGGCCTTCACCGACGCGAACCTCAAGCGCTTCAACGCGGTGGTCTGGCTTTCCACCACCGGTGACGTGCTGAACGCGGACCAGCAGGCCGCGTTCGAGCGGTACGTGAAGGGAGGCGGCGGGTACGTGGGCGTGCACGCCGCCTCCGACACCGAATACGACTGGCCCTGGTACGGCGACCTGGTCGGGGCGTACTTCAAGTCCCATCCGCAGATCCAGAAGGCGAACGTCAAGGTCGAGGACCACGAGCATGTGTCCACTGTGGATCTTCCCGAGACCTGGCCGCGCACCGACGAGTGGTACAACTACCGCTCGAACCCGCGGAGCAAGGTCAACGTCCTCGCCAGCCTGGACGAGAAGAGCTACCAGCCCGGTGACGGCGCGATGGGCGATCACCCGATCGCCTGGTGCCACGAGAACTCCGGCGGCCGGTCCTGGTACACCGGCGGCGGGCACACGAAGGAGTCCTACACCGAACCGGCCTTCCTCAAGCATCTCGCCGGTGGGATCAAGTACGCCACCAAGCTGAGCGAGGCGGGTTGCGCCAAGCAGACCCAGGAAGACCCGGTCGACGCGGACTTCGACCAGATCACCCTGGCCAAGGGCGAGGAGAAGACCGGCGAGCCGATCGCGCTTTCGGTGCTGCCCAACCGCGACGTCCTGCACACCTCGCGCGACGGCCGTGTCTGGTACACCAGCTCGTCGGCGACGACCTCGCTGGCCGGGCAGATCCCGGTCTACAACCACGACGAGGACGGCCTGCAGGGGGTCGCCATCGATCCGGACTTCGCCAAGAACCGCTGGGTCTACCTGTACTACGCGCCCAAACTGAACACCCCGGCCGGTGACGCGCCGGAGAACGGCACGCCGGCGGACTTCGAGCCGTTCAAGGGCTACAACCAGCTCTCGCGGTTCAAGCTGGGCACCGACAACAAGCTCGACGTCGCCAGTGAGCAGAAGATCCTCCAGGTCCCGGCCGAACGCGGCATCTGCTGCCACGCGGGCGGCGAGATCGACTTCGACTCCCACGGCAACCTCTATCTGTCCACAGGGGACGATTCCAACCCGTTCTCCTCCGACGGTTTCACCCCGATCGACGAGCGCGCCGACCGCAACCCGGTGTACGACGCGCAGCGCAGCTCCGGCAACACCAACGACCTGCGCGGCAAGGTGCTGCGGATCAAGGTCGGTGCCAACGGCAAGTACACCGTCCCTACCGGCAACCTGTTCCCGAAGGGCAAGGCCAAGACCAAGCCCGAGATCTACGCGATGGGCTTCCGCAACCCGTTCCGCTTCGCCGTCGACCGCAAGACCGGCTGGATCCACCTCGCCGACTACGGTCCCGACGCCGGTGCGGCCGACCCCAAGCGCGGTCCCGGCGGCACGGTCGAGTTCAACCTGATCAAGAAGCCCGGCAACTTCGGCTGGCCGTACTGCATCGGCGACAACCAGCCGTTCATCGACTACGACTTCGCCACCAAGCAGTCCGGCGCCGCCTTCGACTGCGCCAAACCGAAGAACACCAGCCCGCGCAACACCGGGCTGACCGACCTGCCTCCGGTCGAGAAGGCGTGGATCCCCTACGACGGCGGTTCGGTGCCCGAGTTCGGCACCGGTCCCGAGTCCCCGATGGGCGGCCCGGTCTATCAGTACGACGCCAAGAACCCGTCGCAGACGAAGTTCCCGGAGTACTTCGACGGCAAGACCTTCGCCTACGAATGGGAACGCGGCTGGATCAAGGAGATCACCGTCGGCAAGAACGGGGAACGCGGTGCCATCAAGCCGTTCTTCGACTCGATGGACCTGGTGCGCCCGATGAACATCGAGTTCGGCCCGGACGGCGCGCTCTACGTCCTCGACTACGGCACCGGCTACTTCGGCGGCTCCAAGGAATCCGCCGTCTACCGCGTCGACTACACCAAGGGACGCCGGACGCCGGTCGCCCAGGTGGCCGCGGACAAGACGTCCGGCCAGGCGCCGCTCACGGTCAAGTTCGACCCGGCCGGGACGAACGACCCCGACGGTGGCGCGCTCACCTACGCCTGGGACTTCGACGGTGACGGCACGACGGACTCCACCGAGGCCACCCCGGTTTCCCACACCTACGCCGCGAACGGCCAGTACACGGCGAAGCTGTCCGTCACCGACCCCACCGGGCTGACCGGCTCGGCGAGCGTGGTGGTCACCGTCGGCAACACCGCGCCGGTGGTCACACTGAAGACCCCGGTCAACGGCAGCGTGTTCAGCTTCGGCGACATGGTCCCGTTCAAGGTCGAGGTGACCGACGCGGAGGACGACCCGATCGACTGCTCGAAGGTGACCGTCGAATACATCCTCGGCCACGAGGGACACGGGCATCCGCTGAGCCGCGCGACCGGCTGTGAGGGCACCATCGCCACGCCCGCCGACGAAGGGCACGGCGCGGACGCCAACGTCTTCGGCGTCATCAACGCCGGCTACACCGACAACGGCGGCAACGGCGTGCCCGCGCTCACCGGCGACGCGGAGTCCATCCTGCAGCCGAAGCTGAAGCAGGCGGAGTTCTACACCCAGTCCAGCGGGATCGAGGTCGTCGGGCACGCCGGCGCCAGTGGCGGCAAACGCGTCGGCCACATCGAATCCGGTGACTGGATCAAATTCGACCCGGTGAACCTCGTCGGCGTCAGCGGCATCGGCTACCGGGTTTCGTCCGGTGGCGAGGGCGGCACGATCGAGGTCCGCTCGGGCGCGGTGGACGGGCCGCTGGTCCAGACGGTCACCGTCGCCAACACCGGCGGCTGGGACACCTATGCCGACATCCCGGCTTCCGCCATCACCGACCCCGGCGGCACCGGCTCCTTGTTCCTCGTGTTCAAGGGCGGTTCCGGCGGCTTGTTCGACGTCGACGCGATCACCTTCGAGGAGAACTGATGAGCCGTCCGATCACCCTGTTCACCGGTCAGTGGGCGGATCTCCCGTTCACCGAGGTGTGCAGGCTGGCCAGTGAATGGGGCTACGACGGCCTCGAAATCGCGTGTTCCGGCGACCACTTCGAAGTCGACCGCGCACTGTCCGAAGAGGACTATGTGCCCGGCCGTCTGAAGCTGCTCGCCGAACACGGGCTCAAGGTGTGGGCGATCTCCAACCACCTCGTCGGCCAGGCCATCTGTGACGACCCGATCGACGAACGCCACCAGGCCATCATCCCTTCGAGGGTGTGGGGCGACGGTGAACCGGAAGGCGTCCGGCAGCGGGCCGCGAAGGAAATGGCCGACACCGCCCGCGCGGCGGCGAAACTCGGCGTGGACACGGTGATCGGCTTCACCGGTTCGAAGACCTGGAAGTACGTCGCGATGTTCCCGCCGGTCTCGCAGGCGGTCATCGACGAGGGCTACTCCGACTTCGCCGACCGGTGGAACCCGATCCTCGATGTCTTCGACGAGGTCGGCGTGCGGTTCGCGCACGAGGTGCATCCCTCGGAGATCGCTTACGACTACTGGACCACGAAACGTGCGCTCGAAGCTGTCGGCAACCGTCCGGCATTCGGGCTGAATTGGGATCCTTCGCATTTCATCTGGCAGGACCTCGACCCGGTCGGTTTCATCCTCGATTTCGCCGACCGGATCTACCACGTGGACTGCAAGGACACCAGGAAGCGGTTCGACGGCCGGAACGGAAGGCTCGGCTCGCATCTCCCCTGGGGAGATCCCCGACGCGGCTGGGACTTCGTTTCGACCGGGCACGGCGACGTGCCCTGGGAGGACTGTTTCCGCGCACTGAATTCGATCGGCTACGCCGGTCCGATCTCGGTGGAGTGGGAGGACGCCGGCATGGACCGGCTCCGGGGCGCGGCGGAAGCCGTGACCTATCTGCGGGGGCTCCTGTTCGACAAGCCGTCGGCGGCCTTCGACGCGGCTTTCAGCAACCAGAAGTGAGGGCGGTTTCATGTGCGGTGAAGAAGCTGAGCGGTTCCACTCTCGACGGGCGTTACTCCGGGGCGCCGCGACGGCGGCCGTCGCGGTCGGCGCGGCGGTGACCCTGCCGGGCCTCGCGAACGCCGCCACCTCGACCGAGGCGGAGACCCAGGGGCACGGCCACGGTCATGGCCGGGTCCCGGTGGACAAGATCAGCATCCAGCTCTACTCCCTGCGCACCGCGTTGCAGGCCGATCTGCCGGGAACCCTGTCCGCGCTGGCGGACATCGGCTACCGGAAGGTCGAACTCGCCGGGACCTACGGCCGTACGGCGCAGGAGTTCCGCGGGCTGCTGGACAAGAACCACATCAAGGCGACGTCCACGCACGTCGGCATCGACGGTGACCTCGACAAGACCATCGCGGACGCGAAGGTCCTCGGGAACACCCGGGCCAACGTGCCGTTCGCGGCCTTCGACACCCTCGACGGCTGGAAGCAGTTCGCCGGGCGGCTCGACACGGCGGCGCGGAAGTTCCGCCAGGCGGGGATCCCGCTCGGCTACCACAACCACGCGCACGAGTTCGCGGCCATCGACGGCGTGCGCCCGTACGACGTGCTCGCCAGGGGCACCAACCCGCGTTACGTGCACCTGGAGATCGACCTGTTCTGGGCGGTGGAAGGCGGGGTCGACCCGATTTCGCTGTACCGGCAGCACTTCCCGCGCGTGGTGCAGTACCACGTCAAGGACCGGACCGCGGACGGCAAGATGGTCGACCCCGGCAAGGGCGTCATCGACTTCCCCCGCATCTTCGGCTGCACCCGCCCGAATCTGCACGAGTACATCGTCGAGCACGACAACCCCACGGATCCCCTGAGCACCGCCCAGACCGGATTCACCTATCTCCGTAACGTCCGCTTCTAACTGGGGAATCCACAATGGACAACAAGAAACGCGGGCTGTCCCGCAGATCGATGCTCGCGGGCACCGCGGCCGGGGTGATCGCCCCGGTCGTGGTGTCGGCGAGCGCCGGTTCGGCACCGGCCGCCGCGGCGGGGATGACCCGCAACATCACCGTCTACGCCGACTACGTTCCCGGCTCGACCCGGGTCGGTTACGGGCTCGAGCCCGGCAAGCCGACGATCCCCGGGCCGCTCCTGGAGTGCTACGAGGGTGACACGCTGGTGATCGAGCTGGTCAACAACACCGACAAACGGCTGTCGATCCATCCGCACGGCGTCAACTACGACACCAAATCCGACGGTTCGCCGTTCAACGATTCCTTCAACAAGCCCTACGAGACCAAGACCTACACCTGGAAGACGCGGACGGCCTACCAGGCGGCCAACGGTTTCTGGATGCCCGGCAGCGCGGGGTACTGGCATTACCACGACCACGCGTTCGACGGCGACCACGGCACCATCGGCCTGCTGAAAGGCCTCTACGGTGGCCTGATCGTGCGTAAACGCGGCGATCTGCTGCCCAGCAAGCAGTTCACCGTGGTGTTCACCGAGATGTGGATCAACCACCAGATCGCCCCGAACACGCCGATCTTCGAGGCGAACCTCGGCGAACGCGTCGAATTCATCTGCATCGGGCACGGCAACCTGATGCACACCTTCCACCTGCACGCGCACCGCTGGGCGGACACCCGCACCGGCATGCTCACCAGCGCGACCGACAACGCCCCGATCGTCGACAACAAGACCCTGGACCCCGGCAACTCCTTCGGGTTCCAGGTGATCGCCGGTGACGGTGTCGGGCCGGGCGCGTGGATGTATCACTGCCACGTCCAGCAGCACTCGGACGACGGCATGTCCGGGGTGTTCCTGGTCCGCAACGCCGACGGCGGGATGCCCGCGGGCGCCCAGGAGGCGATCGACCGCTTCAAGGGACACCAGCACGGCACCACGGCCGCCCCGAACGCGACGGGCGCCTCGGCCCATTCCCACCACTAGCCTCGAAAGGAGCGAGAACTTGAGACGAATCTTTTCGCAACGACGGCTCCGCAGACGGTCACTGGCCGCGCTGGCGGTCGGTGCCGTCGTCACCTCCGGGCTTCCCCTGGCCATCGCCCCGGTGACCGCCGAAGCCGCGACGAACGTCCCGGTCAACGTCCTGGTCTTCCACGGCACCGCCGCGGACCAGAAGGACCCCGTCTTGCGCGCCACGGACGCGATCGCAAGCCTGGGCCAGGCGAACGGGATCACCGTGTCGTCCTCTTCGGACCCCGCGGTGTTCACCGGCGCCAACCTCGCGAAGTACCGCGGCGTCGTCTTCCTTTCCGCGCAGGGCATCACGCTCAACCGCGACCAGGAAACCTCGCTGCAGAACTACATGAAGGCGGGCGGCGGCTTCCTCGGGCTGTCGGACGCCGCACGCGCCCAGGACGGCTCGCAGTGGTTCTCCGGTCTGATCGGCGCACGTCCGGTGGGGGCGCGTCCCACGCCGGAGGCGGTCGCGTCGGTCACCGCGAGCGCGGAGAACGCACCCAACGAGGGCAAGGACAAGCTGGCCGACAACAACGAGAACACCAAGTGGCTGGCCTTCACGAACACCGCCTGGGTCGCCTACAAGCTGGCCGCGCCGGTCGCCGTGAGCAGCTACGCGCTCGTCTCGGCGAACGACTTCGCCGGACGTGACCCCAAGAACTGGACCCTGCAGGGTTCCAACGACGGGACCACGTGGACCGATCTGGACACCCGCACCAACGAGGTGTTCCCCGAGCGGTTCCAGAGCCGGACCTTCACCTTCGCCAACACCACGGCGTATGCGAACTACCGGCTGAACATCACCGCCAACGCCGGTGAGTCGGCCACCCAGCTGGCCGACTTCAAGCTGTTCAAGGACCAGTCGAACACCCCGCCGCCGCCGGAGAACGCGCCGGCCGAGGCCACGGTCGACGTCCTCGACAAGGCGAACCCCACCACGGCGGGGCTGCCGCAGAAGTGGGTCCGCACGGACCGGTGGCTCAACTGGGAGGTCAACCCGGTCGGCACCGTCCACACCGTCGCGCAGGTCGAGGAATCGACCTACAAGCCGGGAGTCGGCGCCAACGGCGCGTTCCACCCGATCTCGTGGTGCCGTGACTACGACGGCGGCCGTTCCTTCTACTCCGGGATGGGCCGGACCGAGGCGAGCTACGGCGAAGCCCAGTTCCGCAGCCACATCCTCGGCGCGCTGAAGTGGACCACCGGCATGGTGCGCGGTGACTGCAAGGCGGGTATCGCGGCCAACTACAAGGTCGAACGCCTGACCGGGATCAACCAGACCGGTCAGCTGGACCAGATGGGCGAGCCGCACGGGCTCACCATCGCGCCGAACGGCCGGGTCTTCTACATCGGCCGCGCGGCCTGCGCCGGCAACACGGTGCCCGCGCCGAACGACTGGACCAACCCCGAGATCGGCGCCGGCTGCGGCACGATCCACCAGTGGGACCCGGTCACCAAGAAGCCGAAGCTGCTCACCACGCTGAAGGTGATGGGCAACCGCGGCAGCGGCGACGAACTGGTCAAGAACGAGGAAGGCCTCCTCGGTCTCGTGCTGGACCCGAAGTTCAGCGAGAACGGCTTCATGTACGCCTACTGGATGCCGCACGCGTCGGTCGACATCGACAAGCGGATCGGCAAGCGCACGGTCTCGCGGTTCACCTACGACCTGAAGAACCAGACGCTGGACCAGGCGACCCGCAAGGATCTGCTGTCGTGGGACGTCCAGGTCCACAGCTGCTGCCACGCCGGCGGCGGGATGGACTTCGACAAGGACGGGAACCTCTACATCGGTTCCGGTGACAGCAACTCGTCGCAGGGCTCCAACGGGTACTCCGGCAACAACTGGACCCAGGACTACAAGGGCGTCTCGTTCCAGGACGCGCGCCGCACCGCCGGTAACACCAACGACCTCAACGGCAAGATCCTGCGGATCCACCCCGAGGCCGACGGTACCTACACCAACCCGGCGGGCAACCTGTTCCCCGAGGCCAACGACCCCGGCAACAAGACCAGGCCCGAGATCTACGTGATGGGCGTGCGGAACATCTCGCGTCTGCAAGTCGACAAGAAGACCAACTGGCTGACCGCGGCCTGGGTCGGTCCGGACGCGTCCTCGCCGAGCCCCGAACTCGGCCCGGCCAAGTACGAGACCGCCACGATCATCACCGAGGCGGGCAACCAGGGCTGGCCGTACTGCATGGGCAACAAGCAGCCGTACCGCGACCGCAGCAGCACCGACGCCGCGGTGCTCACCGGCTGGTACGACTGCGACAACCCGGTCAACACCTCGCCGCGCAACACCGGCCTGGTGAACCTGCCGCCGATCAAGAAGAACATGATCTGGTACTCGCCGGACGGCGGCGGGCCGGTGTTCCCCAACCGTCCCAACAGCTCCGTCCCGACGTACAACGCGGCCGAGGCCACCTACACGCAGCCCTACCTCAAGGGCGGCGGCCAGGCGGTGATGACCGGGCCGACGTATCACCGCGAACTGGTCAACACCACCAGCGGGGTGGCGTGGCCGTCCTACTGGAACGACAAGTGGTTCATCGGTGACCAGAGCAACGGCCAGAACCGGATCGCGGTCACCGTCGACCCGGCGGGCGTCGCGAAGCAGGATCCGCCGGTGTTCGCCGAGACCGTGCGGCAGATCATCCCGACCGGTGGTGGCGACACCAAGCTGAACCAGTGGATGGACGCCAAGTTCGGGCCGGACGGCGCGCTGTACGTACTCGACTACGGCGGCGGCTTCTTCACCGTGAACAACAACCAGAAGCTGCTGAAGATCAGCTACACCGGCGGCGAGGCCACCCCGTCCGCGGCGGTGGTGTCGACGATGGTGCAGAACAAGCCGCTCACCGCGGCCTTCACCGGGTCGAAGTCCGGCGGCGTCTCCTACAAGTGGGAGTTCGGCGACGGCACGATCTCGACCCAGGCCGACCCGCGGCACACCTACCCCCGCACGGGTCTCTACACCGCCAAGCTGACCGTGACCTACGCGGACGGCGAGACGGTCACCACGCGGAACTCGGTGAGCGTCGGGTGTTTCGTGGCGGATTCCGGTGCCACGGTGACCATCGGTGACACCGACACCGGGGTGACCAACCGGAACGCCGGTGGCGGGTGCACGGTCGACGACATGATCGACGACGAGAGCACGTGGACCTCCCACGCCGGTTTCGTCAACCACGTCACCCAGGCCGTGGACCGGCTGGGCGACCTCGGCGTGCTGAACTCGGCCGAGTCGGACAAGATCAACGCCGCAGCCGCCGCGTCGCCCATCGGCAACAAGGGCGTCACCGGCTACGACGCGATCTACGACGGCACGCCCGAGTCGTTCCGCAACTGGTCGCAGGCACCGTCCGGGCAGTTCGCCATCCAGCCGGACGGGTCACTGCGACCGTCGGGCGGGCTCGGCATGCTGTGGTACTCGGCGCGGCAGTTCGGCAACTTCTCCGTGAAGCTGCAGTTCAAGGACATCGCACCGAGCGGCAGTGCCAACAGCGGTGTGTTCGTCCGGTTCCCGGACCCGCGCACCCCGCTGGAGCAGCGTCCGCCGGGCAGCTGCGGCACGGTCGGTTCGGCGAAGACGTCGCAGGCCTGGGTCGCGATCTACTGCGGGCACGAGGTCCAGCTGTACGACGGGGCCACCGGTGAGCCGCAGAAGACCGGGTCGATCTACAACTTCGACCCGCGGCCGCTGGACCAGGCGGGCGTGAAGCCGAAGGGGACCTGGAACGAGTACGAGGTCAAGGTCGTCGGGCAGAAGTACACGATCAGCCGCAACGGCGTCGTGATCAACGAGTTCGAGAACGCGCCGGGGATCCAGTCGTCGCGGGCGGGCGACCCGTCGACCGACTTCCGGCAGTTCGTCAGCGGGTTCATCGGTCTGCAGAACCACGGTGACAACGACCTGATGGAGTTCCGCAACATCCGGGTGCGGCAGCTGTAGCGCGAAAACCGGCCGGGCGCGTGGATTCCGCGCGCCCGGCCGGTCTCCCTGTACGGAAGGTTTCCCTGCGATGTCCCCAAGAACCCTCGTCGTGGCCTTGCTGGCCGCGGCGCTCGCGCTGGCAGGCCTGGTGCTGCCGGCCTCGTCCGCACCCGCCGTCGCCGCACCCGTCCAGACCCTGGAATGGACCGCCGGCGACAGCACCGACCACTACCTCAGCGCGCCGACCACCGCGGTGGCGGGCGAGACCAAGATCCTGTTCAAGAACACCGAAGCCCTCGGCTCGACGATGTCGCACACGCTGACGTTCGACACCGAGACCCCGGGCTACAACCACGATGTCACCCTCAACATCGTCGCCAACCCCTACGACGAGCAGAACGGCGAGCATGAAGCGACCGTGACGCTGACCCCTGGCAAGTACCGGTTCCACTGCACGATCCAGGGGCACACCAAGATGATGGGGGAGTTCGTCGTCACCGACGGCGGCGGCAACCCCGACACCACCCCGCCGACGGTGACCGCCAACGTCACCGGCACCAAGGACACCGCCGGGAACTACGTCGGTTCCGCGACGGTGAACCTGGCCGCCACCGACAGCCAGTCCGGGGTGGACAAGGTCGAGTACCAGCTCGACGGCGGCGCCTGGACCGCGTACTCGGCGCCCGTGGTGGTCAACGCCGTGGGCTCGCACATGGTGCACTACAAGGCGACCGACAAGGCCGGGAACGTTTCCCCGGAAGGGATGTCGTCGTTCAGCGTCGTCGCGGGCCAGCCCGGTGACAAGACGCCGCCGACGGTGACGTCCGAAGTGACCGGGACCAAGGACGGCGCGGGCAACTACCTCGACACCGCGACCGTGAAGGTGACCGCCACCGACGCCGATTCCGGTGTCGACAAGGTCGAGTACAAAGTGGACGAAGGCGCGTGGACCGCGTACACCGCTCCGGTCGCGGTTTCCGCGCCGGGGATGCACATGGTCCACTACCGTGCGTCGGACAAGGCGGGCAACGTCTCGCCGGAGGGCATGGCGCACTTCACCGTCGTCAGCAGTGACACCACCGCGCCGACCGTGACGTCCGAGGTGACCGGCACCAAGGACGCCGCCGGGAACTACGTCGGCAAGGCGACCGTGACCCTGACCGCCACTGACGCCGGATCGGGTGTCGGCAAGGTCGAGTACAAACTGGACGGTGGCCCGTGGCTGACGTACTCGGCGCCGCTCGCGCTGACCGTCGTCGGCGCGCACACGGTGAACTACAAGGCGACCGACAAGGCGGGCAACGTCTCGGCGGAAGGCACGGCGACCTTCACCATCGTCGAAGGCGACGACAGCACCGCGCCGGTCGTCTCCGTGGTGGTGAGCGGTGATCTGGACGGAAGCTGGTCCTACATCGAGGACGCGACCATCAACCTGACCGCGACCGACACCGGGTCCGGCGTGGACAAGATCGAGTACAAACTGGACGGCGGTGCCTGGACGGTGTACACCGCGCCGGTCAAGGTGACCGCGCTCGGCACGCACACGCTGACCTACCGGGCCTCGGACAAGGCGGGCAACGTCTCGGCGGAACAGGGCGGCGCGTTCACCATCGTCGCCGCCCCGCCGGGTCCGGACGCCTGCCCGGATTCCGACGTCCGGGATACCGTGTTCGTCGGCACGGCGGACAGCCAGGTCGAGAACCGCGACACCGGCAACGGCTGCACGATCAACGACGTGATCGACGACGAGTCGGATTACTCGTCGAACGACCAGTTCGTGACCTATGTGCGGGCGGTGACACAGGAACTCCTCGACGGTGAGGTCATCTCGTCCGACGAGCGGAACCTGATCGTCACGGCGGCGATCGACTCTGGCATCGGCGGCCCGGCCGTCGAGCCGGAGCCGCAGAAGAAGCCGGAGACGAAGAACCCCGGCATGAAGAAGACGGTGAAGACGCCCATCCGGGACGTCTGAGCCGGTTCGGTTACCTTTCTCGCGCCGCACTCGTCATGTCCATGACGGATCGGCGCGAGAAAGGTACCGACATGACCGGCGAAGCCCTGGCCAGCGCGTTCGAGGAGCAACGCGGACGTCTGGTGGCGGTGGCCCACCGGATGCTCGGTTCGCGAGCGGACGCCGAGGACGCCGTCCAGGAGGCCTGGCTGCGGCTGGCCCGCCAGGACGCAGACTCGATCGACAACCTGTCCGGCTGGCTGACCACCGTCGTCGGCCGGGTCTGCATCGACGTCCTGCGCTCCCGCAAGACCCGCCCCGAGGACTCCTACGACGAGCCGCCCGAGCTGCTGATCCTCGAAGACTCGCCGGAAGAGGACGCGGTACTCGCCGAATCGGTGGGGCTCGCGCTGCTCGTGGTGCTCGACACCCTCGGCCCGGCCGAACGGCTCGCCTTCGTGCTGCACGATCTGTTCGCCGTCCCGTTCGCCGAAGTCGGCGAGATCCTCGGCAAATCCGCGGACGCGGCCAAGATGCTCGCCAGCCGCGCCCGCCGGAAGGTGCAGGGACGGCGTCCGGTCGAGGAACCCCAGCAGCGCGCCGTGGTCGAGGCTTTCCTCGCGGCTGCTCGCGAAGGAGACTTCGACGGGTTGATCGAGCTGCTCGACCCCGACGTGACGTGGCGCTCGGAGACCCCGCGCGGCGTCGTCGTCCGGCTCGGCGCGGCCGAGGTGGCCACACGGGCCCAGCGCGGCGCCCGCGCCGTGGCGACCGCGCGCCCCGCCCTGGTCGACGGCAAGCCCGGCGTGGTGACCTGGGACAAGCGCGGCAGGCTGGGCGGCGTGATGGCGTGCACGATCGTCGACGGCCGCATCGTCGCGATCGACTCCGTGAGTGATCCACGTCGCCTCGCGGCCCTGGGTGTTACCTCTCTCGAGGCCCCCTCGTCCAAGTAAGTGAACTACGGACGAGAAGGAGAAATCCCATGCAGGCAAGGCTGGAAGTCTTCAAGACCGCTCTCGCACCGAAGCTGGTGAAGCACCTCGTCGCGGCGGGCAGGGTGCTCGAAGGCACCGAACTTCCCGCTGCGACAAGGGAATTGGTGAACATCCGGGCCAGCCAGATCAACGGCTGCTCGGGCTGCCTGGACATGCACACCAAGGAGGCCGCGGCGGCGGGGGAGACGTCGACCCGGCTGAATCTGGTCGCGGCGTGGCGGGAGGCGACGGTCTTCACCGAGGCCGAACGCGCCGCGCTGGAACTCACCGAGCAGGGCTGCCGGATCGCCGACAGCGCCGGTGTCACCGACGAGGCCTGGGAAGCGGCCGCCAAGCACTACGACGACGAGCAGCTTTTGGCGCTGGTGACCCAGATCGCGCTCATCAACGCCTTCAACCGGCTGAACGTCATCACCCGGCAGCCCGCCGGCGACTACAAGGCAGGCCAGTTCGCCGCTCTCTGAAGTACATGAAGGCCCCCATCCTGTACCTAGGCGCAAGGATGGGGGCCTTCATGTACTTCACCCGGGGGTTAGGTGCGGTGTTTCGAGCGTCCGAGGATGGTGCGACGGCGTCCGTGGCCGTTGGTGCGTTCCTCGTGCAATTCCTTCAGCGACAGCATCATCGCGTCTTCCTGCTTCATCAGCGGGTCGTTGCGCAGGTCCTTCCAGACCGATACGCACAACCCGACCATGACGAAGACGAACGGCACCGCGATCAGGATCGTGAGATTCTGCAGGCCGGTCAGCGCCTTGTCCCCGCCGACGAGCAGCATCACCGCCGCGACGGCGCCCATCAGGACACCCCAGAAGATGACCACGCTCTTGCTCGGATGCACGCTTCCGCGCTGCGACAAGGTGCCCATCACCACCGACGCCGCGTCCGCGCCGGAGACGAAGAAGATGGACACCAGGAGCATCACCAGGATCGCGATCGGGACGAACCACGGCAGGGTTTCCAGGAGTTTGAACGTCGCCGACTCGGCGCTGCCCGCGCCCGCGATGTCCGTCCCGGCCCGTTGCCTGCTGATCGCCGCGCCGCCGAAGATCGCGAACCAGATCAGGCTCACGACACTCGGGATCGCGATGACGCCGAAGATGAACTGCCGGATGGTGCGACCGCGGGAGATCCGCGCGATGAACATGCCGACGAAGGGCGTCCACGAGATCCACCACGCCCAGTAGAAGACCGTCCAGCCGCCGAGCCACGTCTGCATCTCGTCGCCGCCGGTCATCCCGGTGCGGCCGGACATCTCCGCCAGTTCACGGAAGTAGTCGCCGATCGCGCCCGGCACGATGTTGAGGATCAGCACGGTCGGCCCGACCACCAGCACGAACACCGCGAGCACCGCGGCGAGCACCATGTTGATGTTGGACAGCCACTGGATCCCCTTGGCCACCCCGGACACCGCCGAAGCGATGAACGCGATGGTGAGGATCGCGATGATCGCGACCAGCAGGCCGCGGCCGGGGCTGTCGATCCAGCCGACGGCGCCCATGCCGCCACCGACCTGGAGCGCGCCGAGGCCGAGGGAAGCGGCTGAACCGAACAGGGTGGCGAAGATCGCCATGATGTCGATCGCCTTGCCCAGCGGGCCTTCGGTGCGCCGTTTGCCGATCAGCGGCGCGAACACCGAACTGATCAGCTGGCTGCGGCCCTTCCTGAAGGTGCTGTAGGCGATCGCGAGGCCGACGACGGCGTAGATCGCCCACGGGTGGACGGTCCAGTGGAACAACGTCGTCGCCATCGCGGTGTGGACGGCTTCGTCGGAGTTCGGGGCCGCGGTACCCGGGGGCGGGCTCGCGAGGTGGGAGACGGGTTCGTAGACGCCGAAGAACATCAGGCCGATGCCCATGCCGGCGCTGAACATCATCGCGATCCACGACGACGTCCGGAATTCGGGCAGTTCCTTGTCCCCGCCCAGCGGGATCCGGCCGTAACGGCTGATCGCCAGGCAGACCGCGAACAGCACGAAACCGCTGGCGGTCAGCACGAAAGCCCAACCGCCGTAAGGGATCACGGCGTCGTTCAACAGGGTCGACGAGACACTCGCGAGGCTGTCCGGGGCGAGCACGCCCCAGACGATGATCGCGAGCGCGAGTATCGCCGCGACACCGAAAACGGTCCGGTCGGTCTCGGCGGGGCGGTCGGCTGCGAGGTCGAGGGGGACGTGCTCATCGGGCGGGTGGCCCGGACCTGTCGTGTCCGGTGCGTTGGCGAGGTCGGTCGCGGACTCCGCGACTGCCTCTTCTTCCGCTTGTTTACCGTCCTGCGAACTCATGTTTCAGCCCCGCGCCGATGACGGCGCGATCTCCTTCCGCCCGAGTTAACCCGTTTGCACCACTGCACCCTAACCAGAAAACTGGTAACCGGCAGAAAATGCGGGCGAAGAGGTTTAAACCGGAGATCATGGTCTTGACCTCGGGGGATGGGGGCCGCGTCGCCGGTCTCGGCGGCGAACGTGTCGCTCGTGACACCGTGCCGCCGAAACCGTGGGTACCCGATGGTGTTCAGACGGTGGCGCCTCCCCGCCAGAAGGGCTGGTAGAGCGGATCGCCACCGGCGACGTCGGGGCGGCCTTGCCGGGTGTGGTTGCGCTCCAGGAGGTAGGTGACGAGGGCGATCAGGGCGAGGGTGACGATGATTGCGGTCATGGCAGTAAGTTTGCGCCGCTTGAGATCCTGCCAAAAGTGGCAGTTCTGTCGTTGTGCGTCAAAATCCTGCCAGCTATGCTCCGGGCCATGTTGAAGAGCGTCGCCGTGGTGCTGCTGGACGACTTCGCCCCCTTCGAGTTCGGCGTCGTCTGCGAGGTGTTCGGTTACGACCGGACCGACGACGGAGTGCCGTTGCTCGACTTCCGCGTATGCGGGGAGGTGGCGGGAAAGCCGCTCAGTCTCGGTCACGGTGTCAAGGTGACCCCGGAACACGGCCTCGAAGCGACAGAGGACGCGGACCTCGTCGTCGTCCCCGCCTGCGACGTGCGTGACGAGTACCCGCCCGCGGTGCTCGAAGCGCTTCGCGCGGCCTCGGCGCGCGGCGCCACCCTGCTCTCGGTGTGCACCGGCGCGTTCGTGCTGGGCGCCGCGGGGCTGCTCGACGAACGGCGGTGCACGAACCACTGGCGGCACAGCGATCGGTTCCGCAAGCGGTTCCCCCAGGCCCTGCTGGACCCGGACGTCCTGTTCGTCGACGACGGCGACATCATCACCAGCGCCGGGACGGCCGCCGGCATCGATGCCTGCCTGCATCTCATCCGGCGCGAACTCGGATCCGCCGCGGCCACCGCCATCGCCCGGCGCATGGTGGTGCCACCGCAACGGGAAGGCGGGCAGCGCCAGTTCGTCGAGGTGCCGATTCCCGAGTGCACCGGCGACAGTCTCCAGCCGGTGCTCACCTGGATGCTCGACACCATCGCCCACGATCACCCCGTCGCCGACCTCGCCCGACGCGCGCGGATGTCGGAGCGCACGTTCGCGCGCAAGTTCGTCGCCGAGACCGGCACCACGCCGCATCGATGGCTGTCCACCCAGCGGGTGCTGCACGCGAGGTCTTTGCTGGAGGAGACGTCGATGGGCATCGACGAGGTCGCGCGCCGGTGCGGCTTCGGCTCCGGAGCCCTGCTGCGCCACCATTTCCACAAGGTGGTCGGGGTGTCCCCGCAGGACTATCGCCGGACCTTCGCGCCCGCGCGTGTGTAGTCCACAAAGGACCTCTCGTCAGAGGCTGAACACGGTGACGTACTCCGCGTCCCGCACGACGTAACCGAACCGGGTGCGGAGTTCGCGGACGACCGCGCGCATGTGCTCGGCGCCGTACACCACGCCGACCGTCCCCGGCTCGTGCCGCCGCTGTTCGTGGAGGCCGGCCAGCGCGTCCACGAGGAGTTTGTCGCGGCTGCCGCCGATCAGGTCGTCGAATTCGGGCATGGCTTCGGCCGATTCGGCCCGGAAATCGTCCTCGTCGTCGACGGTCAGGAACCGCGCCAGCATCCCGCGCGTCCCGAAGCCACGCAGGAACATGCCCAGCGTCGGCGCCAGGAGCGACATCATCAGCCTGTCCCCGAGCGGGACCCGGCGCCAGCCCTCGGAGAACTCCGGGCCGTCGAGATCCGGGCGGATGGTCGGCACGGTGAACGAGTCGGCCTTCAGGTCCTGCACCACGAGTCCGAGGCGTTTGTTCCGCGCCGCGAGCCGGTAGCTCGCCGTCAGCCGCGACACCGATTTCGCGTCACCGACACCCTCGGCCACGACCACGTCGCAGGCGTCGGCCTGTCGCCGCACGGTGTCGAAGTAGGACTGCGTGCCGATGTGCACCATGGGGAACAGCCGGAAGCAGAGCGCCGATCCCTTGGCGCGCAGGGTCAGCACCACGGCGCGGACGCCCAGTTCGTTCGCGACGATGATCTCCATGGCGGTCTCCTCCCCGTTCTGGGGAGAACGCGCGGCGGGGCCGGAAGGTTGCCGCGGCTCAGCCGGGTCGTCGTCCGACGGCCTCGAAGATACTGTGGGTCAACAGGGCGGCTCCCTCGGTGAACCCGTTGATGAGGATCTTCCGGCCGTCGGTGAGTTTTACGAGGCAGCCGACGTCGCCGCCGAGCGCCTTGGCGAAGACGTTCTTCCTGGTGTGGTCGATGGCTACCTCGACTGCGGTCCACGGCACGATGGTGGTGGACTTCCGCCAGGTGTGCACGAATCCCTGCTCGTACAAGGTGAAGGCCTCGCCGCGCTTGCCGACCGCCTGCCAGCAAGCCCAGGCGCCCATCAGCGCCAGCCCCAGGCCGCAGCCGATGAAGAGGCCGATGAACGTCTCCCCGCCGGAAACCCCCGCCTTGTCGTTCATCACGAACAGGAAGACCCCGGCGACGGCGATCGGCGCGCCGATCAGCATCGCGGCCATACCCCGGAGCGCGCGGCTGCGCGTGTTCGTCTCGAAGCGTTCGACGTAGGCGCCTAGCTCGGTCACGGGCAGGACGGTAGCGGCGAGCGAGGGGACCGGTCCCTAGGCGCTGTCTTTCTTGTTGAACAGGCCGAGGGACTGGGCGACGGTGGCCGCGCCGACCAGGAAGGCGAGCGGCAGCGTCTTGGCCCAGAAGGCACCCACGTCGAGCGAGATGAGCAACGCGAGGAGCCCGCCCGCCAGTGCGGCCAAGATGAGCATTCCCAGCGCTACGCGGGGTTTCGAGACCATGTGTCCTCCAAAGTGGCTTCGGAGGAGCAAGCCTGACGGCGGCGCCGATGGCGAAAGAGGTCATTTTTGACGCGTGACCACCGAGTTTGCGCGTCCGGCGAAACAGGGCATACGATCAGGGCAGTCGTACAGGACGAACGCCCTAGGAGGCGACGGTGGCAGCTTCTCCGGCCGCGGAACGTGGTCAGGTCGCCCGGCGGCGGTTGCTCGAAGCCGCGGTCACGCTGGTGCCCGAACTCGGCTGGTCCGCGGTCAGTACGCGGATCCTCGCCGAACGCGCGGGTGTCACGCCGAGCGTCGTGCACTATCACTTCCCCTCGTTGCAGGCCTTGATGATCGAGGCCGTCCTGGGGGCGATGCGCGAGGTCGCCGGTGCTTTCGAACCGGCGCTCGAAACCGTCGAGACGCCGGCGGAAGCCGTGGACGCGCTGCTGGCGTCGGTCGGCGAGTACTCCGGCACCGATCCGATGTCGTTGCTGTTCGCCGAGGCCTACCTGGCCGCGACCCGCGACGACACCTTGCGGCAGGGCATTCGCGAGCTCCTCGCGGATCTGCGTGCCAGGTTCGGCGCCTGGCTGGCGGAGCGTGGGGTTGCCGACGCCGAGGGCACGGCCGCGGTGCTTTTCGCCGCGGTGGACGGGCTTCTGCTGCATCGCGCGCTCGAACCGGAGTCCGTTCACGAGGTGCCCTACGCGGTCCTGCGCAGGCTGGTCGGCTGAACCGAAAGGGAGGAATTCCGATGAAGGTGGCGATCTGCGGTGCCGGGATCACCGGACTGGCGCTGGCGCACCGGCTCGCGACGCTGGGCGTCGAAGTCGTGGTGCTGGAACGAGCGGCGGGGCCGCGCGAGCAGGGTTACATGATCGATTTCTTCGGCCCCGGGTTCGACGCGGTCGAGGAGATGGGCCTGCTGTCGCAGGTCGAAGACGTGTCGTACCAGGTGGACGAAGCGAGTTTGCTGGACGACCGCGGTCGCCGTCGGGCGGCGATCGACTACGTCCAGTTCGCCAAGTCGTTGCGGGGCAAGCTGTGCAGCATCATGCGGCCTGATCTGGAGCGGGTGCTGCGCACGGACCTTCCGGCCACGGTGGAGGTCCGGTTCGGTGCCGGGGTCACCGGTGTCGAGGATCTCGGTGACCGGGCGCGGATCACCTTGGTGGACGGTGAGGTGGTCGAAGCCGATCTGCTGGTCGGAGCCGACGGGATCCATTCGACCGTGCGGCGGCTGGTTTTCGGTGACGAGGAAAGGTTCCTGCGTTACCTCGGGTTCCATACGGCGGCGTTCGTCTTCGAGGACGAGGAGATCCGTGCCCGGGTGGGGGAGCGGTTCTGCCTGACCGACACCGTCGGGATGCAGATGGGTTTCTACGGTCTCCGCGACGGCAAGCTCGCGGCGTTCGCCGTGCACCGCGCGACGGACCCGGCGCTGCCGGACGACGCGCGCACGGCGTTGCGGGCGACTTACGGTTCACTGGGCTGGGCTGTGCCCAAGGCGCTCGATCTCTGCCCGCCGGCCGACGAGGTGTACTACGACCAGGTCGCGCAGATCGAGATGCCGTCGTGGCACCGCGGCCGGGTCGTCCTGGTCGGCGATTCCTGTTACGCCGTCTCACTCCTCGCCGGTCAGGGCGCTTCGCTGGGGATCGCGGGCGCTTTCGTGCTGGCCGAACAACTCGCCCGGACGCCGTCGATCGAAGCCGCGTTCGCCGAGTACGAAAAGCTGGTCCGCCCGGTGGTCACGGAGAAGCAGCAGGTCGCCCGCCGGGGCGCGCGATGGTTCCTGCCCGCGAACCGCCTCCTGCTTCAGGCGCGCCGGGTCTTCCTCCGCGTGGCGAAGCTTCCGGGACTCGAACGCACACTCGCGACCGCCGTCACGGGCAAGTCGACGGCGCTGGTGACGAATCTGAAGCAGGGCACGGTACTCCGGAGCCGCTGAGTCGGCCTATGTCCGTAGGTGCATGGTGTTGCGGCGGGGCTCTCCTGTCGGGTCGAGGTAGGCGGGCGCGGTGAATTCGGGGAGTCCGTCTTGGGCGATGTGGACTTTCCATTCGCTGTGGTGGATCAGCCGGTGGTGTTTGGTGCAGAGGAGTACGAGGTTGTCGATTTTCGTTTCGCCGTGGTGTCGCCAGAAAACGATGTGGTGTGCCGTGCAACGCGGCACCGGCATGTCGCACCCCGGGAAGGCGCAGCCTCCGTCGCGGATGGTCAGTGCGTACTTCTGAGCTAGCGACACTGTTCGTTTTGAGCGGCCGATGTCGAGGGGTTCGCCCGCGGTGCCGAGGACGCCTGGTCGGACGCGGGCGTCGCAGGCGAGGATGCGGGCGTCGGTGGCGCTGATCGGACCCGCCAGGTCCAGGTGTGCTTCGCCGAGGTCGTTGATCAGGTCCTCATACGACATGGTGACGAGGATGTGCGTGGCCTCTCCGGCTTGGCCGGGAAGGTTTCGGCTGGTGGTCTTGAGCCGTACGTAGTCGGTGAAGGCATCCCCGTACCGCTCGTCCTGGGTACGGGAATCCCGGACTCCGTCGATGGCCTTGTGCGGCTTGGCCATCGGGTCGAGATCGGACTTCAACCGCGCATACGTTTCCAGATCCAAGGTTCCCTTCAAGCCGAGGGTTCCGTCGCGGTGCTTGACGAACCGCAACTCCGGTCGGACATCCTTCGGGTCCTCGTTGCGCGGCTCTTTCCCGTCCGGATCGAGCTTGTCCAGCAGCCGTCGCCCGGCCCGGGCGATGCTCCGCGGCCCGGCATGGCGAGCCAGGTCGACGAGGATCTTCTCCCCGCCCCGCACCTCCTCCTCCGGTACCCACGACGGGATCCGGGCGAGAGTGCGGATGATGGCGTCGATCTGCGAACCACCGATCGCCCCCTCCGCCGAAGCCTCAGCGGTCAGAGGCGCCAAAGGCGGGGCAGGATCTCCACCGATCGACGGACCGGGATACAACGCCAGGACCCGATCCGCACGGTCTTTGGCTTCCTTGTCTGTCACGTGGAAGTCTTCGTAGATCATCGCCGCCAACGTCGAATGCCCGCTGCATCCCCGCACCCCGCGAATGTTGATCTCCGCGAGGATCGCGTTCTGCTCCGCATCCAGTTGACGCTTGAGGACCTCCAGTTCCTGCTTGCGGGCATGCAACACAGCCGTGTCGACGCGCCACCACTCGGTGCGTGTCGTCTGGGGTCTGTCGCTGCTGGCCACGTAAACAACGGTACTCGTGGTCGAACACCTGTACTATAGCATATTCAGACTATATGTGGCGCAATTAGAGGACTAATTGCGCCACCGTGCGTCCCTAAGCCCTGAAACACAAAGTGCCCCACTGGAACCCCGCCCCGATCGCCGAAACGACGAAGGTGTCGCCCGGCCGCACCGAGCCCTCGGAGAACCCCTTGTGCAGCACGGTGAAAACGCCCGCCGAACCGGTATTGCCGAGTCTGTCGACGGTGATCGGCGCACGATCGCGCGGCACGCCGAGTTTGTCCATCGCCGCCCGTACGATGTTCAGATTCGCTTGGTGCAGAAAGAAATGATCCACCTCGTCCACCGTCAGCCCGGCCTGGGCGGTGGCGTTCAGGACACTGTCCGGCAGGCATCGGGTGGCGGTGTCCCACACCGCCCGGCCGTTCATCTTGAGATAGTGCCGCCGGTCCGCGAACGTCGACGCCCCGGCGGGCTGCCGCGAGCCGCCCGCCGGGATCTCGACGTCGTAGGACAGTTCGGCGCCGAAGTCCCAGCCGAGCAGGCCGGTGCCCGGCGACGTCGCCCGGGTCAGCACGGCGGCCCCTGCGGCGTCGCCGAAGAAGACCCGGGTGGCGCGGTCTTCCGGATCGGTGACCCGGGACGCGCTGTCGCCAGCGATCACCAGGACCCGTTCCGCCGCACCGGTCCGCACCAGCAGGGAGCCGAGGAACAACGCCTGGACGCCGTTCGCGCAGGCGGCCTGTGTGATGTCGAAGGTGAGTGCCCGGAAAGCGCCGAGCGCCTCCTTGACGATCAGGGCCGTCGAGGGCAGCGGCTGGTCGTAGGTGTAGGTCGCGACGATGATCACGTCGACGTCCCTCGCGGTGCAGCCCGCCGCCGCGAGCGCGGGCAGAGCGGCCGCCACGCACATGTCCGAAGTGGCGAGATCCGGGGCCAGCCAACGGCGTTCCCGGATCCCGGTGCGGTGGACGATCCACTCGTCGGAGGTGTCGAGCGTTTCGGTGAGCCGCCGGTTGGTGACGACGTCCGGGGGCAGGTGGACGCCGGTACCGGCGATCCGGACGGGCAGCGGGGTCACGCGACCGTGCTCCGTTCCGGGGCGAGCTGCCGGTCGAGGTCGGTGTAGAACCGGCCGGACACGCACGGCAGGCCGAGCAGGACGCGCCGCGCGGCCTCACCGCACAGCGCGCCACCCAGCGCGACCCCGGACGCCAGCTGCGGCCAGCTGCTCAGGGTGCGGCCGAGTTCGCCGAAGGAGGCGGCCAGTTGCGGGCTGATCCGGTCGGCGTCGACCATGGCCAGGATCAGCTCGACCTTCCCCTGGTGGTCCAGATCGGCGACGTCCACGGATTTGAGGTCGCCGAGCAGGCCGTGCAGCAGCGGCCGGTCCGGTTCGAGGTCGAAGCGTTCGACGTCGAGCATGCCGCGGTCGTTGCAGTCCATGACGACCGGGACGCGCAGCTCGCGTGCGTATTCGCGGGCCGCGAGCTTGACCCACGGGGTGTCGCATTCCTCGATCAGGAGGTCGAGCGCGCCCTGCCCGCCGGTGAAGAACTCCTCGATGTTGTCCTCGGTCAGGCCGCCGCGATGGATCTCGATGTCGAGGTACGGATCGATCTCGAACATCTGGCGCGCCGACAGGACCGCTTTGTTGACACCGAGTTCGTGCACGCCGGCGCGCAGCCGGTTGAGGTTCGAGAGGCTGAAGTCGTCGAAGTCCGCGAGCTTGTAGGCGCCGCCGATGCCTTCGAGCGCGAGGGTGACCGCCGCGCTGTTGCCGACCGAGAGACCGATGATCCCGATCCGCTTGCCGAGCAGGCGGCGCTGTTCGGGCCGGTCGATCTTGCCGCGGTTGCGATCCGTGCGCACGAGCCGGAACTCGTCGCGCGGCAGGACGTGCACGAGCCGCCGCGACCACGGGTACCAGACCCAGGTGCCGTACTCCCAGCGCGCCAGCCCGGCGAGCTGTTCCCGTTTCCTGGCCGCGATCTCGGTCTCGTCCCGGCACGACGGTTCGCGGCTGCGGACCAGTTCGGTCAGCTGTTCGTCGATGGTGTCGTGGATCTCACGAACGTCGCCGTAGGCCAGCAACGCCTTCAGGGCTTGAAAATCCATCGCTTCGCGGGGTACGAGCAGGGTCGGCCGCCACAGGTCGCGATCAGGACCGAGGGCAGTGGTGAGCGCGGCGGGCGCGGGGCTGCCCGACGGCGTCCCGGTCGTGAGCGCGGCGGGCGTGGAAGCGGCGATCCGGGGGAATTCGTCCCGGAGCCGGGTGACGAGATCGTGGTGCCGCCCGGCGCCTTCGGCCACGCGGTGGAACATGATCACGACGTCTTCGGTGTACTGCTCGACATAGCGGCGGGTGCCTGGCATCGCGCGGAAACCGAACTGCGCGTGGAATCGGTCCTGACCGTCCTTCGTGCCCGAAGTGCCGATCATGGCGTGGGCGCCGAGATGGTGCGCGGCGCCGATCGCGAGCGCGTTGAGGTACTGCCCGAGCCCGAGTTTCCGGGATCGGTGCTCGACGACGAGCCTGCTGTGCTCGAAGACCCGGCCGGGCTCGATGCCTTGCGTGGCAAGCAGTTCCTCGTACCGTTCGGCGCCGAGGTAGGTCCGTGACTGGAAGTTGTCGCCGGTGGCGGGGGTGGAGAGCCGGATGTAGCCGAGCGGCGGACCGTCCGGATGCTGCCGGACGACGAAATGCCAGGCCCCGAAATCGAGGTCCTGGTCGTCGGCGTGCGAACCGTCCGCCCGGCGGAAGGCCGGGCGGCGCCCGCGATCGAACAGGATCCGCGCGCGGAGTTCTCGCACGGAGTCGATCAGGCAGGTGTCGGCCCCGAGGAACGCGGTCACGTTCCACGGGTGGTTGAGATCCGTCAAGTGATGCCTTTTCTGGGGAAAATGCCGGATGTCGGCGAGATAATCGTAGGGAAAGCTCGGAAACTCAACGGAAACCGAACTGTCGCGGACTGTAGCAGTGCGACGACAGAGCGTCTCAGGGCCTGCGCCATGGCAGCCGTACGCACGAGCGGGTGCGGCAATCGTTTACCTTCGGCGACTTCGACAATCCGTCACGATCGAGGGCCATCAGATTTGATGAAGTCCGCCGGAATCGCCACCCGATGGGGTGGCGGGCTGTTTCGCAAGGAAACGGGTCACTTCGCTGCCTGTGGCGGAGGTCACAGCCTCATGATCACCAGGTGGGATGCGCGGAGACTCCGCCGTCCACGATCAGGTTGTGTCCCGTGATCCATGACGCCAGCGGTGAAGCGAGGAACAGGCAGGCGTTCGCGACGTCGCCGGGGGTGCCGAGCCTGCCCAGCGGCGCGGCCTGTTCCCAACGGCGGACGCCGTCCGGCCAGGCCTCCTCGAGCCCGGGCCGCTCGATGAGGCCGGGGGAGACGGCGTTCACGCGGAGGCCGCGCGGCCCGTATTCGAGCGCGGCGGCGCGGGCGTGCATGACCAGGGCGGCCTTGGCACTGCTGTAATGCGCGTGCCCCGGCGCGGGCTGGGTCGCCTCGATCGAGGCGATGTGGACGACACTGCCGCCGTCCATCACCTCGGCGGCGGCCTGGGTGCACGAGAACGCGCTGGTGAGGTTCGCGTCGAGGACGGCGCGCCAGCTTTCCGCCGTCATCCCGGGCAGCGGCTCGACCGGCTGCACACCGGCGCTGTTGACCAGGGTGTCCAGCCGCCCGGTCCAGGCCGCGGCGGCGGCCACGAGCCGGCGGCATTCGCCGTCGTCGGTCAGGTCGGCGGCGAACGCGGCGGCGGTACCCCCGGCCGACTCGACGCGTTCGACGACGGCGAGCGCCGAGGCCTCGTCACGGTGATAGTGCACGGCGACGGCGCTGCTCGCCTCGGCGAAGCGCAGGGCGATGCCCCGGCCGATACCGCCGCTGGCCCCGGTGACGAGGGTGGTCGTGCCGGTCAGGTCGAGCATCGCGGTCCTCTCAGGCGAGTCGGCGGCGGATCCACCAGAAACAGAATCCCGCGAGACCGAGCGCGAGCGCCAGATACAGCGCGCTTTCGAGCCATTGGAACGGCCAGAAGCGCGTCGGCGGGTGGTAGATCAGATGCTGCCGGTAGCCGAGCCGGGTGATTTCGGCCAGGCACAGATCCCGCGGATCGGCCTTGGCGGCCGGGCCGCCGGGTGCCGATGACGGCGCGCACGGGCCGGTGGCCATCGGCAAGGTGATGTCCTCGACGGTTTTGCCGGAAGCGTCGACGGTCTCGCCCGCCAGCAGCCAGCCGCCCGGATCCGGCGCCTTGGCTTCGAGATGCATCACCCCGGTGTTCGGGTTCCGCCCTATTCCATCCACAGTGGACGGAGAGATTTCGACGGTCGTGTCGATCGCGGGCAGCAGATGCGGCCGGACCACGATCGGCACGGCGACCTGGATCACCGCGAACGCGGCCAGCGTGACGGCCATCGCGGGCAGGCTCCGGCGCACCAGCATCCCGATGGTCACGCCGAGCGCGAAGGCGAACGCCGAGTACGCGATGGGGATGACACCGCGCGCGTCGAACACCATCGCCGAAAGCCGGGAGAAATCCTTGACCGCGGCCTGTTCGAAGGTGCTCGCCCACCAGGTCACCGCCAGGCTGCCCACGCCGTCGGCGAGCATCGCGGCCACCCCGGTGATCCCGAGTTTGACCGCGAGCCACTTCGTCCTGGTGACGCTCTGGTTCCAGATCAGCCGGTGCGTCCCGGTCTCGAGTTCGCGGGTGAACAGCGGAGCGCCCCAGAAGAGGCCGATGAGCGCGGGCAGCAGGAGCACGAGCGCGGTGACGGCCAGGACGAGCGCGAGCACGGCCAGCGCGCCGAACACGGTCGCGGCCGGAAGCCGGAATTGACGCCAGGTCAGCCAGATCATCTCCGGACCTCCAGGATCCGCCGGTGGTTCGTGGTGGTTTCGGCCAGGTAGGCGAGGACGAGGTCTTCGAGACTCAGCTTGCTCACCGTCCAGACCGGGTCGTGGATCGGTTCCCCGGTGCGGACGACGAAGGTGCTTTGGACGTCCGTATGGCTTTCCGAGACGACGTGCTGGTTCGCAGGCGCGTTCCAGGTCCGAGACCAGATGGGACGACAGCACCACGTTCAGTTCCTGTTCGACGGTCGCTTCGAGCGGGCCCTGCAGGAATTCCCGGCGCGCCAAGGGAGCCAGCGCGGCGACGGGTTCGTCGAGGATCAGCAGTTCCGGTCGTTTCGCCACGCCGAGGGTGAGCGCGAGCTGGGCGCGCTGGCCGCCGGAGAGTTTGCCCGCCTTACGCGCGGGATCGAGGCCGAGGCGCAGATGGTCGGCGACGGAAAGACCGGCGTAGGCCGGGGTGTCCTGCGCGACGAAGCCGACCTTCGCGAGCTGTTCCGGGCTGCCCCCTGGGCGGCCGCCCAGCACGGTGATCCGGCCGGTGGTGGGCGGCAGTTGCCCGGCGGCCATGTTCAGCAGCGTGGTCTTGCCCGCTCCGTTGGGGCCGACCAGCCCCACCACGTGCCCGGCCGGGATGTCCAGCGTGCACTCGGAAAGCGCCCAGTTCTTGCCGTATCTCTTGCCGAGACCCTCGGTCTGCAGGACGGCGGTCATGCTATTTCCTCTCCAACGGCGGTCCGAAAGGTCGTCATGAACAGCGCCTCGATGCTCTCGTCGTCGAGCCCGGCCTTGCGGGCCTTGCCCAGCCAGCGCCGCAGTTCCATCCGCAGGGGACCGTGCGCGGCGAGCGATTCGTCGGTGAGTGTCGCCGTCACGAAAGTGCCGACGCCCGGCCTCGCGCCGACGAGGCCTTTACGGCGACAGGCCGGATCGCGTTTAGCTGGCTAAACGCGCTTTCGCAGCGCCAAGACACCCGCGACGACCAGGAAGACCAGGCCCGCGAGGACGTAGCAGTTTCCCAGCCACTGCTGGGCGGCCGTCCATGTCTGGCCGGGCCGGTCGAAGGCGGGGAAGTACCGGAACGGTGCCGCGACGAAGACCGTGGCGATCACCCCGGTCATGGCCAGCCAGGCCAGTGCCCGGCGTCGATCCTGGCGATGGAGCACCACGCAGGCGGCGGTGGTGAACAGCGCCGGGGCGATCCACACCCAGTGGTGCGACCACGACGTCGGCGAGATGAGCAGGGCGAACGTCGCGTTCAGCAGCAGCGCGGGCACCGCGGCCGAGCGGTACATGGTCAGCGTCACCAGCGCCAGCAGTGCGCCGGTGAGGACGAGCCACCACGGCTTGGCGGACTCGGCGCCGAAGCGCGCGAGCACCGCCTGCAGGGTCTGGTTGGTGTGGAACGAGGTGCCGCTGATCCCCGACGCGCCGGCGAGCCCGCCGAACCAGTAGCGGGCGGAGGCCTCCGGGGCGACCGCGAACGCGACGGCCGAGGCGGCCAAGAAGGTGCCCATCGCGGTCAGCGCGCCGCGGAAGTCCTTGCGCACGAGGAAGAACAGCAGGAACGCCATCGGCGTCAGCTTGACGGCGGCGGCGAGACCGACGCCGATGCCCCGGTAGCGGCCACGGGCGAGCAGGCAATCGGCCGCGACGAGGCCCATCAGCAGCAGGTTGATCTGCCCGAAGCCGAGTGTCTGGCGGACCGGTTCGAGGAAGAGTGCTGGAGTGATCGCCAGCGACGCGACGAGCAGCGCCTTCCGCTTGTCCCCGGACGGCCACAGCGTGCGCGTGACCGCGTAGAAGGTGACCCCCAGTGCGGCCAGGCCGAGCGCGAACAGCAGGAGCACGGAGCCGGTCCATGGCACCAGCGCCAGTGGGGTGAGTATCAGGGCGGCGAACGGCGGGTAGATGAACAGCAGCGGGATCCCGGCGTCGGAAAGCGGGAGGGCGCCGTAGAGGTCGCCGCCGTTCCACAGCGCGTCGACGCCGAAGCGGTAGATCTCCAGGTCACTGTGGGAATCGCCGGTCGTCGCCCAGGCCACGGCACAGGCCAGCGCCAGGGCGGCGAACGCGCCGACCGGCCACCAGGCCCGACCGCGCGACGTGACTGGAGACATCGCTCGGTGACCCTTCGGACGTGCGTCGATGATCACGACTGTACCGGGCGGGCGAGTCACGACTTCCGTTGGCAGTCACCGTCCGGACATTGGTCTAGACTTTTCATTCCCCAGTGTGGTGAAAGGGACCGGTCCATGCGCGGAACGACGGTGTTGCCCAGGACTCCTTGCCTGAAACCGAAGGCGGGGGAATTACCACTTCATCGGCTGGAAGTCCGTTCGCCGGACGCCTTGCCGTTCACAGTGGGTACCTTCGACACGATCGGGCCGATGTCGCGGGCGGCATTCCCGCATCGGCACACTTTCTACGAAATAGTCCATGTCACCGGCGGTAGCGGTGACCACGTCATCGATTTCACGAGGTGGGAATTGGGGCCGCCGCAACTGGCGGTCATAACACCGGGGCAGGTGCATCATTGGGATGCCCGCGATCTCAGCGGATTCGTCGTCCTGTTCACCGACGACTTCCTGCTCGAACATCCGGCGGATCGCGAAACCCTGAGACGGCTGAGCCAGCAGCCCTGGCGGCTCGACGAACGCGCGGCCGAGGAGACGGCGCGGCTGGTCGCCGAACTGGACGAGGAATTCCGTTGTGGCGGCCAGGGTACCGATTCGGTACTGCGGGCCCTGATGCACGTGCTGATCGTCCGGGCGGGGCGGCTGCCCGGACTGGCGGATCCGCGTCCGCCCGCCAGGGCACAGGCGGTGGGAACGGAATTCGCGCGGTTGCTCGGCAGGCCCGATCTCGGGCTCTGGTCGGTCGGCGCGCTCGCGGAACGGATCGGTGTCACCCCGGGATATCTGACCGACGCGGTGAAAACGGCGACCGGCCGGACGGCGGCGCAACTGATGCGCGAAGCCAGGACCCGGGAAGCGAAAAGGTTCTTGCTCGGTACCGATCTCACCGTCCGGCAGGTCGCCAGCCGGGTCGGATTCGCGGATCCGGCCTATTTCTGCCGGTTCTTCCGACGGGAAACGGGGTTGAGCCCCGGTGATTATCGCCGTACCGGAGACTCACCCCCGGAGATTCACCACGACTGACCAAGGCAGTCCATCGTCCGGAGCTGATCTTCTCCATACCGTCGAGGGTGATTCCCGAAGCCCCACGAGGAGCAGGTCATGGACGAAGATAACAAGCTCAGCCGAAAGACTGTGCTGAAGGCCGCGCTCGCCGCGGGTGTCGTCGCCCCGGTCGCGCTGGTCGGTGGCCCCGCTCTCGCGCGCACCACCGTCGCGAGCGGCAAGACGCCCGAGCTGACCCCGGAATGTCACGACGGAGACGCCCCGACCATTCCGCAGACCGAAGGTCCTTACTTCAAGCCGAACTCTCCGGAGCGGACGTCGCTCGTCACCCCGGGCACGCAGGGCACGAGGCTCACCGTCTCCGGCTTCGTCTACGGTCTCGCGTGCCAGCCGATCGCGCGGGCGCTGCTGGACTTCTGGCAGGCCGACGTCAACGGCAACTACGACAACTCGGGGTACACCTTCCGCGGTCACCAGTACACCGACGACCAGGGCAGGTTCTCGCTGAGCACGATCGTGCCCGGCCTGTACCCCGGCCGCACGCGGCACATCCACGTCAAGGTCCAGGCGCCCGGCAGGCCGATCCTGACCACGCAGCTCTACTTCCCCAACGAGCCGCGCAACAACACCGACACGATCTTCGACCCGCGGCTGCTGATGGAGGTGCGCGACGTGGGCACGGCCAAGGAGGCCGCGTTCGACTTCGTGCTCAACGTGCGGCAGACGCCGACGTCGACCCGGCCGACCACCTCGAACCCGACCACCTCCAATCCGCCCACTTCGACCTCCAACCCGCCTGGCGGGACGACCTGGGCGGCGGGAACCGGCTATTCCGCAGGCGCCCGGGTCACCTACAGCGGCCGCGGTTACGTGTGCTTGCAGGCGCACACGGCCCAGCCCGGCTGGGAGCCGCCGAACACGCCCGCGTTGTGGCGCGCGGAGTGACGAGCAGCCGCTGCGGAGGGAGATAAACGCGAGTGGATTCCCGCCGCCGGGCCCCACACTCCGGCGGCGGGGGTCCACCCGCCTTCTCGTCGTGGGGTGGGGTTTTCCCCACCCCAAGTGGGAGCTTTGCTACAGCGCGCCGGCACCCCTGCCCGGACGATGATCGTCTTCGACATCGGAACGAAGGGGTGAGCGGGTATGGAAAAGAACCGGAAGCGCTGGGGGAGACGGGGTCTGGCGGTCGCCGCGGTGGTGGCGACGGGAGCGATGCTCGCGCCCGCGGCGAACGCGGCGGAGACGACGTCCTGGCGGGACCCGGTGTGGTCGCTGGACCTGGCGGCGCATCCGCTGCGGTCGACCGAACCCGGCCGGAACACCGCCGACCTGCGGGCACTGGGCGCGATGATCGGCGGCGCGAAGGTGGTCGGTCTCGGAGAGGCCACGCACGGCTCCCACGAGTTCTTCGCCATGAAGGAGCGGGTGTTCCGCTACCTCGTCGAGGAGAAGGGGTTCCGGGCGTTCGCGCTGGAAGCGAGCTGGTCGGCGGGCATGGAGATCGACGACTACGTCCAGACCGGCCGGGGTGACGCCCGCGAGATCCTGAAGCGGACGGTGGCCGGCTCCCCGTGGGACCGCGAGGAGTTCGTCAGGCTGATCCAGTGGATGCGTGACTACAACCGCGCCCATCCCTCCCGCACCGTGCACTTCGTCGGTGACGATCTCGGCGGGCCTTCGATCAATGACGCGTTCTTCGCCAGGATCACCGACTACGTGAAACAGCACCATCCGGCGGCGCTGCCGCGGCTGAACCAGCTCTACACCGGTCTTCGCCCGATCGACGACCATCTCGCCTACCTCCGCAAACCGCTCGACGAACGGAAGCGGCTCGCCACCCAGGCGGAGCAGGCCTTCGAGCTGATCAAGGGGCTCACCGGCGCGAGTGATCTCGACTGGACCGCTCAGCACGCCCGGTTCGTCGCGCAGACCGCCCGCTTCCTCTCCGTCGACCTCTCGGACCCGAAGTCGCTGCCCGGCTTCCAGATCCTGCGGGATCGGGCGATGGCGCAGAACGTCGCCTGGTGGCAGCGGCGGACCGGGCAGAAGGTCCTGCTCTCCGCGCACAACACCCACGTCGCCTACATCCCCGACAACGCGGAGATGTACCCGAAGACGCAGGGCGCCTTCCTGCGCGAGACGCTGGGCCGCGACTACCTGCCGATCGGCTTCAGCTTCGACCGGGGTTCCTTCCTGTCCAAGGACATCGCGATCGGCGGCGACTGGAAGCCGTTCTCCGTCCCGGCCGCGCCGCCCGGGTCGAACGAGCACACCCTCGACAAGGTCCGGTTCGAGGACTTCTACCTGGACTTCCGCACCGCGCCGCCCGCCGCCCGCGCCTGGCTGGACGCCGCCCGGCCCACCCGCACCATCGGCACGCTGTTCCCCGTCGACCCCGTGGCCATCTCTCTCGGGCGTTCCTACGACGTCGTCATCCACCTGCACGACGTGCGCCAGGCCGATCTGGGAAAGTAGTGACGCCGCGCCCGTTTAGGGGTTTTTAACCCGGTTTGCCTGGCGTGCCGCGGCTGTTCTCGGTAGTAGTCGAAGTGTCCGCTCTCGCGGCACACAGGTTCCAGTACCCAGCGGAGGAAATCCCTGATGTTCAAACGGATGCTCAGCGCCTTCGGGGTCGGCGGCCCGTCCGTCGACACCGTGCTCGACTCGCCGCACGCCGTGCCCGGTGAGGTGATCACCGGACAGGTCCGCATCCAGGGCGGTTCGAGCGACGCCCAGATCGAGGAGATCCTGCTTTCGCTGGTGACCCGGGTCGAGGTCGAGCACGGCGACCACGAGCGCGCCGGGACCGCGGAGTTCCTGCGGGTCAGCGCGGGCCGCAAGGTCCAGGTGACGGCGGGGCAGCCGACCACCGTGCCGTTCCAGATCGCCTTGCCCTGGGAGACGCCGATCAGCGCGGTCGGCGGGCGTGAGCTGCCGGGCGTGGTCGTCGGCGTGCGGACCGAGCTCGTCATCGCGGGCGCCCCGGACAAGGGCGACCTCGACCCGGTACTGGTCGGTCCGCTGGAGTCGCAGGACCGGGTGCTGGAGGCGTTCGGCGAGCTGGGGTTCTCGTTCCGCAGCGCCGACGTCGAAGCCGGGCGGCTGCACGGCGTCCGGCAGGAACTCGGGTTCTTCCAGGAGATCGAGTTCTTCCCGCCGTCGCGCTACGCCGGCCGCGTCAACCAGGTGGAGCTGACCTTCGTCGCGAGCCCGGACGACCTGGTGGTGGTGCTGGAGGCCGACAAACGCGGTGGCATGTTCCGGTCCGGCGGTGACGCCTTCGGCCGCTTCCACGTCTCGCACGAGGAGGCCCTGCGCACCGACTGGGCCGCGGCCATCGACGGCTGGCTGGCCAAGGTCGCCGAATCCGGCGGCGGGCACGCCATGTTCGGCGGGCATCAGGAGCACTACGGCCACGAGTACGACCATCACGGCCACCCTGGCCACCACGGTCATCACGGCAGGCGGGGACCGGGGATGGGCGGTGTGGTCGCCGGTGCCGCGGCCGGTGTGGTCGGCGGCATGATCCTCGGCGAGGTCATGGAGGATGCCTTCGACGGCGGGGACGAAGGCTTCGAAGAGTGATCGGGGGTCGTGAGTGGCGATTCGGGTTAGAACACGATTCGCCACTCACGACCACCGGTACCGAAGGGGTCTCTCCCGCATCGTATGCAGGGAAGGGCCCCTTCGATACCGGTGGTCGTGAGTGGTAAGTGGGGTTAGAACGACACTTGCCACTCACGACCCCCTCGGCCGGCGGCGAAACGGTGGGGCGGTGGTGTTGTGAAAGCCACTTTCGCAACGTTGATGGTTGCGAAAGTGGCTTTCACAACATCCGAAGCCGGCACACCGGCGAGCGAGCACGACACCTTCGCCTTACCCCTCAAGAGAACCCGAATCGCCACTCACGACCACCCCGGCCGAAGGATCAGGTGTACCAGGTGGGTTCCGGGAGTTCGTTCAGCAGCGCGTAGGCGCCGACCTCCCGGCGTTTGTAGGCCACCGGGTCGTGGAGCGAATGCGTCCGCAGGTTCCGCCAGAAGCGGTCCAGGCCGTATTTCGTGGCACTCGCGCGGGCGCCGGTCAGCTCGAAGATCTTCGAGCCGATTTCGAGCCCGGTGTCGATCGTGCGTTGTTTGGCGGCGGCGACGAGGACCGCGATCTCGCCGCGTGCTTCGGGGGTCAATTCTTCGCGCGGCGCGTGCAGCACGGCCGAGATCGCCGTTCCCGCCTTGTCCACCAGTGCTTCGGCGGCCCACAGCTTCGACTGGAGATCGCCGTAGCCTTCGAGGATGTACCACTCCTCGCCGGCGGTCGCCTTGTTGTCGCCGCCGTACGGCCAGGCGCGAGTGTGCTCGCGCGTGTACGCCAGCGCGGTTTCCAGCGCTCCCTGCGCGATGCCGAGATAGAAGTTGGCGAACACCAGCTGGATCGCCGGGACGTTGAGCGTGTTGTAGGTCAGGGGCTGGAACGCCTTGTCGACGTAACCCGCCGCGCTCGCCCACGGGACCCGCACGTCGGTGATGGTCACGCTGCCCGATTCGGTGAGCCGCTGGCCGATGTTGTCCCAGTCGTCGTGGAACACGATCCCGTCCTGTTCGGACGGAACGATGGCGAAGATGTGGTCCTCGGTGCCTTCGAGGACACCTTCGAGCACGGTCAGATCGGAGATCTTGCTGCCGGTGGAGAACGACTTGTGTCCATTGTAGACGATTTCGTCGCCGTCTTCGGTGATCGTCAGGTCGGAATCCCGGGGATTGACCGCGCCGCCGAACACGAAATTGTTACGCGTATACAGTTCTTCGACCGCGGTGATCTGGTCCTCGGTCGCCACCAAGCGCGCGGCCCAGGCCCAGAGATAGTGGTAGCCGAGGATCTGGCCGAGGGAACCGTCGCCGCGCGCGATCTCGCGGGTCACGCGATAGGCGGTCTCCCAGGTCTGCCCGCCACCGCCGTGCTCGACCGGGCCGAGCAGGGTCACCAGGCCGGTTTCCTTGAGCAGCCGGACTTCCGCGGCGGGCGTGCCGTTGTTCCGGTCGCGCTCGGCCGCGTTCACCGCGAGTTCGGCGGCGACCTCTTTCGCGACGGTCAGCCATTCGGTGGCGGACCGGACCCGGTTCTCGGTCGTGGTCATGGGTGAATTCCGTTCTGTGCGAGGGCGAACGGGAATTCCGGGCAGGGCGGAGCGCCCGGAATTCCCGGGTGTTCTCGAAAGTGGGCGGACACTGATTCAGGCCGTACAGCGCATGCGTCCGAGTAGAGCAGTGGCACTACAGGGTGTCAACGAACGTCCGCGCTCTGAGACCGCGCCCCTCGGGTGATCAGAACCAATGCAGGCAATGCGGGGAACGCTCGGCACGGAACAGGGCGTCGGCCAGCACGGCCGCACCGGGGCGGTGGGCCCGGATCCGCCCGGCCCGGACGAGCGTGCTCGGGGCGGTGCCGCCGAGATAGATCGAGCCGAGGTCGCTCACGTCCAGCGACAGGTCGGGCTCGCGGTCCGTCGGAACACAGTCCGCCTCGCCGTCCCGGACGGTCAGCAGATGGCGGCCGTGCTCCCCGAGCGCGGGGTCGTCGACGTCGAGGACGAGCTCACCGTCGGCGAACCAGCCGCGCGCGGTGAGCGCTCGGGGGATGTCCAGCAGCCGTACCCACAGCCAGTCGGTCTCGTCGCTGGTCCGGGCGGCGCGGAGATCCACCAGCCGCCAGCGCAACGGGTGGTCGGGCGGGCAGTGTTTGAACACGACCTGCGCGATCAAGTCGTGTTCGAGCAGGAACCGGGCCAGTGCGGTGCCGGCGGTGTCGTCCACCGCGATGGTCTCGTCGACGATCAAGGTATCGGGCTCGTTGAGGGAGTAGCTGGCGTACCCGTCCGGGACACCGTCGGCGTCACGGTGAACGGCGACGTAGCGCGGTGACCGAGAGACCGGGGGCTGACCGGCTCCCGAAGCCCACCACCGACTCGGCCGCGAAAGCGCCCCGGGCTGGACGCGGCGGTACCGGTCGTAGACCTCCTCCATGATCTCGCCGCATTCGGCGCGACGCAGCAGCTCGATCGAGCCCCCGACGGCCTGGGGGAGGGCGAAGGCGGCCCGGTTTCGCTGCACCGTGAGCCGCTCGGTGACGGTCGCCGGCCCGTAACCGAATCGCCGGTAGATCACCGCCTCCGCGGCCAGCAGCACTGAGAGGAACTCGCCCCTGGCCCGGAAGTCGGCGAGCTGACGCCGCATCATCGCGCTGAGCGCGCCCTGGCGCCGGTGCGTCGGCAGGACACCGACGGCGGTCACTCCCGAGACCGGGATGACGGCTTCACCGGGAAGGGTGAGCTCGAAGGAGTAGGCGGCCGCTGTGCCGACGGGCCGTCCGTCCTCGGTCGTGGCGAACAGGCCGCGGTCCATTTCGAGTGCCGACCAGGTCGTGGCCCCGGTGTCCCGGAACTGCGCGAAGGCGGCGTGCATGGTGTCGACGAAGACGTCGAACTCTTCACCGGTCGTGGGACGGATCTCCATCCGCACAGTGCATCGCCGTCCCGCGATCGGGTCAACCGAATTGCGGATCACCCGGCCAGCGCGCGGCGCAGGACCGCGCCCAGTTCCTCGATCTGACGGCGGGACACCTCGGCGGACAGGATCGCCTGCGAGCCGTGGAAGGTACCGGGCCACTGGTGCAGTTCGACGGACACCCCCGCTCGCAGCAGCCGGACCGCGTAGTCGATGTTCTCGTCGCGGTTCGGGCAGAGCTCGGCGGAGGCGACGTACGCGGGTGGCAGGCCGGCGAGGTCGGTGGCCCGAGACGGGGCGGCGTACGGCGAAGGGGCGGGACGGCCGTCGAGGTAGTACCGCCACATCGCGGCCGCCTTGGCGCGATTCATCCACGGTGTGTCGGTGAACCGCCGCGCCGACCACGACTCAAGCCGGTCGTCGAGTCCCGGCTGGTTGAGCAACTGGAAGCAGATCCGCGGTCCGCCCTCGTCGCGCGCTCGCAGCGCCGTCGCCGCCGCGAGCCCGCCGCCCGCGCTGTGCCCGCCGATCGCGATCCGGTCCGGGGAGACACCGAGTTCGCCCGCGTGGTCCGCCGCCCAGTTCAGCACGGTGTAGACGTCGTCGAACGCGGCCGGGAACGGATTCTCGGGCGCCAGGCGGTATTCCACCGAGATCACCACCGCGCCCGAGGCTTCGGCGAGCCGGGCGGCCCACGGGTGTTCGGTCTCCCGATCGCCCATGACCCAGCCACCGCCGTGCAGCCAGACGATGGCGCCCAGCGCCTCGTACGGCCGGTAGATCCGGACCGGGACCGCCGGCTCACCGGGCGCCGTCCGGTCCTCGACCACCATCCCCGACGTGTCCGGCCGCGGTACCGACGCGGCCAGTTTCGCGAAGTTCGCGCGCTCGGTGATCGGGTCGTCGAGCGTCGCCGGGGGGAACAGGGCGACGAAGGCTTCCAGTTCGGGATCCATGACGGCGATCCTTCCAGTCCTCGGCCCGCCCGCCGCCCGCCAACCGTCGCGCGTGATCGCCCCTTCGCGCGACGAACGCCGCGTACGCTCGCGAACATGGAGGCATTGGCCGCGCGGCTTTCGCATCTGGATCCCGACGTCGAAGGCGCCATCCGGGTCGTGATGTTCTACGACACCCTGATGCGGCGGCGCGTCGACCTGCCCGCGCTCGCCCGCGCGACGGCCGGGCTGGCGGAATGCGTGGCGGGCATCCGGCTGCACAGCGCGGGACGCACCCTCCGCATGGCGCCGGACGGTCGCGAGGCCGCGCCGGATCCCGCTTCCGTGTCCACCTCGGTGGCGATCACCCTCGACGACGAAGAGATCGGCACGGTGTGGCTGGAGCGCGAGGGAACTCCCGGCGCCCTCGACGACGCGGTGCTGGACCGGCTCGCGATCGCCGTGGCGACGGTCGTCGAACGATACGGCCCGGCCCGCACCACCATGGCCGATCCGGCGCTGGTGGAACTCGTGATCGGCGCCGACGGCGACGACGCGGCCAGGCACCGGGCCCTGCGGCTGCTGGGCTTTCCCGCCGACGCGCCGATCCGCGTTGTCGTCGTCCGGTCGAAGGTCCCGCTCGAGAAGATCGGGACCCTGATCTGCCCGAGGCGCCCGGTCAAGGCCGCGGCACTCACGGACGCGGGCGTCATCCTGGCCACCACGGTGGATCCGGCCCGGTTCCCGGAAGGGGTGCGCGCGGGGATCGGAGCCGCCGATTGCCCGCATCGGTCCTGGCGGGACGCCGGGACCGCGCTGCGGTTCACGACCGCCCGTCAGCCGGTGATCCACTACGACGACCTCGGGGCGCTGGCACTGCTCGCACGGATCCCCGAAGAGGACACGCGGACCAACGCCGACGTCGTCGCGATCACCCGCCTGGCGGATCCGGAGGACCTGCGGACCCTGGACGCCTACTGCGCCACCGGTTCCGTGCGCCAGGCCGCCGATTCCCTGCATCTGCACCACAGCAGTGTCGCCCGGCGGCTCACGCAGATCGGGAAGAGCCTGGCCATCGAATTGACCGAACCCACCGGTCTGACCAGGGCCCGGCTCGCCCTCACCGCCTGGCGTCTGCTCGGCGAGTGACTACCTAATGATCTTCGGCGCATACTCAAAAATCTCTTCCGCGCGTCATGGAATTAAATAGGTAGCGCACGCGAACTTTCGTCGGTTTCCGGATTCCCTTGGCACGACACAGAATCAGCGCGTTGTCCCCACTGACGCGGCCCGGACCCCGGCCGCAGAAATGAGTCGGAACATGCGACTGCGCTCCCTCGTCCTGCTGGCCGGTACCGCCTTCATGGCGTTGCTCGGCTCGACCGCCCCCGCCGCGACCGCCGCCGAGCCCTCGGGCGTGCAGCCGATGATCATCGGAGGCCAGAACGCGCAGAGCGGTCCCTGGGCGGCCCGGCTGTTCGTGAACGGCCAGCAGAACTGCACCGCGACGATCATCGCGCCGCAGTACATCCTCACCGCCAAGCACTGTGTCGCGAGCAGCGGCACCTACACCTTCCGGATCGGCAGCCTCGACCAGCAGAGCGGCGGCACCATGGCCACCGGCTCGACCATCACCCGGCACTCGGGCGCGGACCTCGCCATCGTCAAGCTGACCAGTTCGGTCAACGCCACCTACTCGCCGCTCGGCACCACGAGCAACGTCGCGGTCGGACAGAACGTCCAGGTCTACGGCTGGGGCGCGACCAGCCAGTGCGGGTCGGAGATCAACTGCCAGTCCCGCTACCTGAAGGTCGCCACCGTCCGGGTCAACTCGGTCAACTGCAGTGACTACAACGGCGGTGTCGCGGTCTGCGCGAACCGCGTCGACGGCATCACCGCCGGCGGTGACTCGGGCGGCCCGATGTTCTCCGGTGGCCGTCAGGTCGGTGTCGCCTCGACCAGTGACCGGTCGAACAACACCGCCTACACCAACATCACCCGCTACCGCAGCTGGATCCAGCAGGTCGCCGGTGTCTGATCACCGGTGAAAGCGGAGCCCTCCCCGGCGCGGTCGGGGAGGGCTCCGTGTTTCGTGGGCAAATAACCAGCACGGAAATGTCCGGACTGATTTGTCATTTGATACTCAGCTCCGCGCCGATGACGCGATAATGTGGGATTCGGCGCCGGTGTCGGTGCCATGGACCTTGGGAGGGGGCCAGTGGCGCAACCGACGCAGCCTCTCGACCGCACGATCGTCGTGGTGGACGTCGTGGGCTTCACCGCCCCGGACCGGTACCCGCTCGATCGGATCGCCGTGCGCCAAGGCATGTACGAAGTGCTGAAGACCGCGTTCGCCGAAAGCGGGGTCGACTTCGATTCCTGCGCTCATGAGGATCGCGGTGACGGCGCGCTCGTCCTGCTCCCGCCGGGAACGACCAAAAGCCTGGTCGCCGACCGGTTACCGGATCGGGTCGCGGTCGCGCTCCGCCGGTACAACCATACGCGGACCCCGCAGGCGCAGATCCGGCTTCGGGTGAGTCTCAACTCCGGCGAGGTCCTGAACGACGGGAACGGCTGGGTCGGCGAGGCGGTCGACATCGCTTTCCGCATTCTGGACGCGCAAACGGCGAAGGACGCGTTCGCGGAATCCGGGCGGATGATCGCGTTCATCTGCTCGGAGCGTTTCTTCACCGACGTCATCGCGAGAGACCCGGGCCTGTTGCCCGAGCTGTACGGTCCGATCCCGGTTTTGGTCAAGAATTTCACCGGAACGGCTTATTTACGGCTGCACGGGGAGGTCACCGCCCCGGTCCTGAAACCGTCTCTCGAGATCGAGGCCGCCGAGGATCTGCTCATCGCCGACAGCACGGTGCTGGATCTGATCCCCCGCAAGGATCTGGCGGGCCTGCACCAGCGGCTGAACAGCATCGAAGTGCCTCATCTGGCCGTGATGATGAGCCGGGCACTCGGTCCCGCCGTCCCGCTGCCCCGGCTGGAGGGCATCACCGACGCGTGGGGGGCTTTCCAGCTGCTCACCGATTTCAACGCCGGACCGGACGGGATCCCGCCGGCGGTGACGTTCCTGCGGTTGCTCGCGGAGAACATGGAAGGCGAGCAGGGCGCCATGATCGCGGGCTGGATCGCCGATCAGGCCAGGGCGCTCCGGCTCGCCCCGGCTCTCGTGCATCAGCGGCAGAGCAGGCCGCCCATTCCCGAGCGCCCCCATCTGCATTTGATCATCATGCTCGAACCGGTTTCCGCCGATCCGACGCGGTGCACTCTCGCATTCTGGCGTCAGGACGATCCGGAAGTGTGGCCGCCCGCCCTCGGCGGCGTGCGGGAAATCGACATAGCGGAGGTCGAGTTCCGGGTCGATGACGTCATCCTGGAGACTGAGTCCTTCTGGTCCGGTCAGAGCATGTCCGCGTCGGTGGAATTCCTCCTGCCGAGGACCTTGATCAATTTGCCCGTGCAGCGGTGGGCGAAGGAACATGGGACCGGCCAGCCCCAACCGCTGCGCTACGGATACCGGCTCGGAATACGGTCGCTGGAGAGGATGCGGGCGAAGCATTGGCATCGCGAATGGAATGTTCGCTGGGACTCCATGGTGAAGGACCCCTCGGCGGACCGGTTGCACTATCCCGGAGGCACCGGGTCCGAGAGTCACCCGATCGAAGCAATTCTGAGCGACGAGCACTGGGTCGGGCTCGTCTTGACGAATCCTCCGTCCTCGCGGGCGGAACCGGGTTCCGCACCGGACGAGTTGACAAGTGCCCTGCGCAGCGGCCTGCCGGTGGTGTTGTGGCATCCGGACGCCGATCCGGAGAAGCTGCGCGGGTTGCTCGACTGGGTATTGGCGGCGGAGAGCGGATTCATCGAACTTCCGGATCGCCGCAAACTGGCGAATTCGGGTGCGGCCGTACCGTTCAAGAATTCTCTGGCTCACGATCTGGTGGTAATGTGGGACGACCCGAAAAGGGTGATCGTCCTGGACCAGCCGTTGATCCCGACTCGACTGTAAGGGGATGCCGCGGATGAGCGGGAACGATCAGGACGCGACCGCGAACGGCCGGATGTCGCAGACCGATGCACCCGATTGGTGGATCTATCGCGGCACCGGAATGCCGATCCACGACATCGACCTCGCGGAACTCCTTCCCGCGCCGCCGCCTTGGCGTTCCTATCGCGGTGACCCGCCGCCGGAGAACGATGTGCCGCCGCCCGACGACGGGGAGGCGGAGCGTCGTCTGGGTAGCGCGTTCATGCTTTCGGAGCAGGATGTCGACGCGGGTGAGCTGAACATGGTGAACGCGGCGCTGTATTTGCGGCGGCCGTTGCTGGTGACGGGCAATCCGGGGACGGGGAAGTCGAGTCTCGCGTACCGGATCGCGCGGGAGCTGGGGCTGGGCAGGGTGCTGCGCTGGCCGATCACCAGCCACACGGCGCTGAGTTCGGGGTTGTACGGCTATGACGCGATCGGCCGGGTGCAGGCCGCGGCGACGACTCAGGCACAGCTGGGTGGCGAGGCCGAGGAGCCGCCGATCGGTGATTTCGTGCGGCTCGGCCCGCTGGGCACGGCTTTCCTGCCGAGTAAGTTGCCGCGGGTGCTGTTGATCGACGAACTGGACAAATCCGAGGCGGATCTGCCCAATGATCTGTTGTCGATCTTCGAGGACGGCGAATTCATCGTCGAAGAGCTGGCGCGAGTGCGCAATCGGCATCCCGAGGTCACCGTGCACACCGCCGATCCGGAGCGCACGGCCGTGGTCCGTGACGGCCGGATCGGGTGCCGCGCCTTCCCGATCGTGATCATGACCAGCAACGGTGAGCGGGAATTCCCGCCCGCTTTCCTGCGCCGGTGCCTGCAATTGCGGATCGAGAACCCGGGCGAGGATCAGCTGGCGGCGATCGTGGCCAGTCATCTGGTCGGCGAGAACGGCGAGCACCGGGACGAGCTCATCCGCGAGTTCGCCGAACGGAGCAAGGCGGAAGGCGGTCTTCCGACCGACAGGCTGCTCGACGCCGTCTATCTGGCGACGTCGGGCGCGTACCAGCCGGATCAGGAGGCATGGCCGCGGCTGGTGGACGCTCTTTGGCAACGTCTGACGGTGCGGTGACATGGACGGGCCGGGCGGTACCTCCGACTCGCGTTCCGCCCCGGTGGCGGAGCGGCGGAGGACCGGTTTTCCCCCAGGGGCCAAGCGGTTCGCATTCGAGGACCTGAACTGGACCGACGTCGCGGACATCGTGTGGCTGGCCGCGGCCATCGCGCCCCGGCGCGCGAGCCCGGAGCCCGCTCCCGCCGAGGAGCCGGAGCCGCCGGCCGAGGACGTACGGATCCGCAACGCACTCCAGGAACGTGGGGAACTACCCGAGCCTCCCGAGCCGCGGCTGTCCACGATGCGAGACGACCGGCGGCCGGACGAAGAAGACGACGCCGCGGCCGTCGAGATCGAGGCCGTCCCCGGTGAGCTGCCCGAACCCGCGGTGGACGGCACGGGACCGGGCGGAGTCGTTCTTCTCGAGTCACTTGCGTACTTCCGCGCGCTGAAAACCCTGAAACGGGAGAGGGCTTCGCAGCGACACAACAATGTGGTCCTGGACGAAGTGGCGACCGCCGTCCGGGCAGCGGAGACCGGGCGGTGGTGGCCTGTCACCCGATCGAGGAAAGAGCGCTGGTTGGACCTGACGCTCGTCCTCGACAACGGCCCCTCGATGGCCTTGTGGCGGCCGAGGGTGTCCGCGTTTGTCGAATTGCTCAGGCAAGTGGGTGCTTTCCGTACCATTCAGGTCCGGTTGTTGGAAACCGCGAAGGACAATGACCAGGAAGATCTCGTTCTCCGCGGTGGTACTTCCGGCGCGCCCGCCCGCGATCCCGACGAGATCATGGATTCGTCGGGACGGCGCGTGGTATTGCTGCTGACCGACGGTGTCGGGGACGCCTGGCAAAAGAAGGACGCGCTGTATCCGATACTGGCGCGGTGGGGCAGGAAGATGCCGGTCAGCATCGTGCACCTGCTGCCGCAATGGCTGTGGGGCCGGTGCGGGATGAGCCCGCACAAGGCGCGGCTGAGAGTCCCGAACGTGTTGGCCCCCAACGGTCGGTGGGTGTGCGACCTCGCGGACGCCTGGCTCGAACCCGGCTCGGCGGTGCCCGCCGACCTCGTGCCGGTGCCGGTGCTCGAACTGCGGCCACAGGCGCTGGGCTGGTGGGCCGGACTGATGACCGGCGAAAACGACACCGACGCGGAAGGAACGGTCGTCCTCGCCACGGAACGGATTTTCCAGTCCGATTCCGGCGACTCACCGGTAACTTTGTCACCCGCCGAAAGAGTGCACAGATTCCGCAGTGTTGCGTCGCCGCCGGCGCTACGCTTGGCACAGTTGCTCGCGGCGGTTCCGGTCCGTCTCGACGTGGCGAAGCTGGTGGGACAAGAGTTCGTGCCGGAAGCGAGGCTGGAGCACCTCCTCGAATTGCTGCTTTCGGGGATCATGTACGCTCCCGGACTCAGGGAGGGGAAGTCCACTTGGGACACAGGTGGGGTCTTCGCTTTTCCCGAGGCAGTCCGGGAATTGCTGCTCAGCGGCGCGCGGCGGTCGGAAACGGCCAAGGTCGTCCGGGTGGCCGCCACTCATTTCGGTGGCCGGATTCCGCTGCTCGGTCACCTCCGAGACGCCATCGCCGACCCGAACAACACGCCGGATCCGGTGCTCACCCTCGAGTCCTCGGCCGACGTGGAACTGGAGAGCGCGCTCATGCGGGCGCTCTCCGGCCCGTACCTGTCCCGGGCCGACCGGCTGCGGAACGCGGTACAAGACCCAGATCCCGCCTTAACTGTGTCTGAATCCATACAGACATCCACAAAGACTGCGAGTCCAAACATGCCTGAGACGGCCGAACGTCCACCTGCCTTGACGCCGGCGACGCAGGGGCGCTCGTCCTACCTCGGTGAGCCTGAATCGAACGAGCCGACCACCAGGATCGTGCACCCTTCGGCGTCGGACACCTCCCGGACCTTCCCCGCCCGGCAGCCCGAGGACCCGCCCTTGGTCTTCGGGAACGTCCCGCCGCGCAACCCGAACTTCACCGGTCGTGACGAGCTGCTCGACCAGCTCACCAAGCGGTTGAGCAGCGGTACCACCGCGGTGCTTCCCTCTGCGCTGCACGGTCTCGGCGGTATCGGCAAGACCCAGATGGCCACCGAGTACATCTATCGGCATCTGCAGGATTACGACCTCGTCTGGTGGATCGACGCCGCGCACACCACGCAGATCCGCGCCGGCCTCACCGAACTAGCCGGTCTCCTCGGCCTGCAAGGCGCGTCCGAGGCGAACATCGCCGTCCCCGCCGTGATCGAGGCGCTGCGAACCGGACGACCGTTCCGTCGCTGGCTGCTGGTCTTCGACGCCGCCGAAAGTCCTGAGACCGTCCTGCCGTTCTTCCCGCGCAACGGCCCGGGCGAAATCCTGATCACCTCACGGAACTCCGACTGGGCGGGTATCGCGCGCCCGCTGGAACTCGCGGTGTTCAAACGTGAGGAAAGTGTCGAACTGCTCGGCCGCCGCGGCCCCGAGATCGATCCGGCCGACGCCGACCAGCTCGCCGAGAAACTCGGCGATCTGCCGCTGGCCGTCGAACAGGCGGCGGCCTGGCGTGCGGTGACCGGGATGCCGGTGCAGGAGTACCTGCGGCTGTTCGACGAGTCGGTCGAGGAAATCCTCGACACCGCCTCGGCGCCCGACTACGAGGTCTCCGTCGCCGCGGCGTGGAACGTGTCGTTCGAAGAACTGAAGACCCGCAACCCGGCGGCCCACCAGATCCTGCACATCTGTGCTTTCTTTTCCCCGGAACCGATTTCGCGTGATCTGCTCACCGGGGTCAGCCGGGTGTCGATCTCCCCTGAACTCGACGCCGCGCTGCGCGATCCGATCAAACTGGCCCGCGCCATCCGCGACATCAACCGCTATGGCCTGGCGAAGATCGACCACGGCAACAACACTCTCCAGCTGCACCGTCTGGTTCAGCTGGTTCTGCGTAACCGGGTCATGGCCCGTCAGGTGCACGCCCGGATGCAGCACGGCGCCCATCAGCTGCTCGCCGCGCTGGACCCGAACGACCCTGAATCCAGCAGGCACTGGTCGCGCTACCGCGAATTGCTGCCGCACGCCTACGCGGCGAATGTGCTGAACTGCGACGACGACTGGCCGCGTCAGCTCCACATCAACCTGATGCGGTACCTGTTCGAGTACGGCGACCACGAAGAGGCGGCCCGGCTCGGCCTCGAAGCGCGGAAACAGCTCACCGACACCCTCGGCCCCACGCATCCGCAGACACTCGAAGTGTCATCCAGGCTCGGTCTCTATCTGTGGGCGATCGGCCGGTACACCGAAGCCGCGGAGCTCAATCAGCGCACGCTCGCCCTGCGCCTTCAGATATCCGGTGAAGAGAACGAAGAGACTTTCGCTCTGCAGCGCAACATCACGATCGATCTCCGGGCACAGGGCGACTTCGCGGCGGCGAGCAAACTGAGCGAAGAGATCTATCACAAGGCCAAGCGCATGTTCGGTGAAGACGACCCGGAGACGCTCTACGCCGCGTACCAGCACGCCATCAGTCTCCGGCTGGCCGGTGCCTACCGGGAGGCCGCGGAACTCGATCAGGACACCCTCCGGCGGCGGATCGAGGTGCTCGGCCGCGACCACATCCGCACTTTCGGCGTCAACAGCGCGCTGATCGTGGACCTGCGCGAGGCGGGCGAGTACGGCCAGGCCCGGGTCCAGCAGGAAAGGCTCACGGAGAACTTCTACGCTCGCTTCGGCTCGGACCAGCTGGACGCGGCGGGTAACACGTTCATGCTGGCGATCACCAGGCGGAAGGACGGTGACCACCCGGGTGCGCTCAGCCTGTCCACGGAAGCCCTCAGGAGGTTCCGGATCGCCTATGGTGACGACCACGCCACGACGATGGCCTGTGCGCTCGCCCATTCGATCGACCTTCGTCATTCGGGTGACCTGGCAGCGGCGAAGAAGCTCGGTGAGGAAACCTTCGAGCGATACCGGAGTGGTCTCGGCGAGCATCATCCGCACACCCTGGCGGCCAATGTCGACCTCGCGGTGACGTTGCGGCTGCTGGGCGATCCCGCGGCCGCCCGCATTCTCGACGAACGCGCTCTCGAGCATTTCCGCAGCACCATCGGACCGGATCATCCCTACACCGTCATCGTCACGATCAACCTCGCGAGTGATCTCGTGGCGTTGGGCGAACTCGACAGGGCGCTGGAATTGGGACGGGACGCCGTCGAGCGTGGCAAGCAGGTGCTCGGGGAGGAGCACCCCACCGTCCTCGCGGCGACCTTCAACCTCGGGCTGGACCTGGCCGCGCTGGGCAGGGACGAGGAGGCCGCGCCGTTCCGCGACCCGATTTTGGTGAAGTACCGCCAGGTTCTCGGCGAGGCCCACCCGGGAACGCAGGCGGCCGGGCGCGGCGCTCGGGCCGACTGCGACATCGACCCGATGCTGATGTAGCTCAGTCCGGTACGAGTTGCCCGATCCACGAGGCGAGCTGTTCCACGGTCGGTGGCCGGGGGACGGCTCGCAGGTGCCGGTGCACGGCCCGGACGAGTTCAGGGCAGTGCAGCAGGGCACGGGCGGCGGGATGGGGGCCTCGCGCGCACAGCGCGAGGCCCAGTCCGACCAGAGACGTCGGCTGATCCGGATCCGTGGCGAGCTCTCGCCGGTAACCCGCGACGGCTTCAAGGAAGTCACCGCCGGTGTAAGCGAGGTCCGCGGTGGTGGCCCCGGGAACAGCCGGCGGTCGTCTGTCCGGCGACGTCGGCGCGCCCCCGACTTTAAGCCGGATCAGGTCCATCCGGGCGTGGGACCAGCTGCCGTCCGGTACCGGTGTCGGGGGAAGATCGGTGGCGTCGAGGGTGGCGGGTGGCCTCGACCGTCCACTGAGCCAGGCGGCCGCCAGTTCGGCGACCACGGACGGATCAGGGCGCAGGTGCCGGGCTCTCCAGCCCGCGAGGTGATCCCGTCGGGCGGCCGTGGCCAGTGCGCTCGCCTCCGATGGCACGGGCTCGTCCCGCCAAGGGCCCAGGCGGTCGGCGATGTTGCCGAGGAATCGCCGTCCGGCGACGGTCAACGTCGCGTCCGCGCGCAGGACCCGCAGGGTGCGCCAGGTCTGCTCGCGCCAGTACGCGAATTCGAAACCGGAGCGCCGGGAACTGTGGCCGGCCTGATACAGCGCACGCCAAAAAGCGGTGACACCGAAGTAGGCGAACACCCCCTGCAAGGCACCACTCAAAGGGCGGGGGTCATCCCTCCAAGCCACATAAATCCGTTCACCCGGATCCGGCTCGTACAACTCGACCAGGTGCAGCAGGCCACCGAGCACGATGTGCTGGAATTCGTGGATCAGGGTTTCGGCGAGGGACTCGCCGTCGGTGGGCAGGCCGACCACCGCGCTCCCGAACGCCTCCCCGGTCGACGCGCTCGGGTTTCGGAACAGCACCTGAGGTTTCGGTACGAGTGAGGCCAATCCCACCGGCATGATCCGGGCCAGTCCGGGCAGATGGGCGGCGATCAGGCGGCAGGCCTCGTCGATCCGACGTTGCCACTCCGCCAATTCCTTGTCCGGCAACCGTTCCGGTGGGACGGGCTCGTAAAGTCCGCGATAGGGATCGAGGTCGTCCAGCCACAACGAAAACCGGTGCGCGCCGACCTGGCTCCGTACCCGCCGGATTCCCCACCAGCCCGGAGCGTCGGATTCAGGTGCTTCCGGCAGGCGGACCGTTGTTTCGGCATCCGAAACGAAGTACCGGCCATTGACGCCGCGCACGACGACCGAGGAAAACGCTCCGGTGCCGGGAAATCTGGCCATTCCCAGGGATGGAAGCATGGCGTTTCCATGCCAGGCCGGGATGACGGTTTCGAAATCCAGTTCCGCCCTGATCGCCGCGGCCGCCGCGATCGCGTGCGCGTGCCCGAGGTGCATCCACAAAGGACCGACGCCGTCGATTCCGTTGCGCATCAAGCGAGTCGTGTAGCCAGCCCAGCTCCCGGTGTACGGATTCGTGAGCATCCGGTTCACCGCCCGGGGTGCTCGTGCTTCGGCACGTGCGAGGAGTTCCCAGGCCGAATCCAGCGACGGCAGGGGACCCGGGTCGGCCGAGGTCTTCATGGCCTCGGTCAGGAGCGCGTGGATCAGCAGTTTGCGCCGGCTCCGCTCGGCCCGGCGCAGCCGACGTGCCATGTCCTCGTCGCCGTCAAGGCGCGCGAGTGCGTCGAAGTCTCGCCATGACAAACGGTGGAACACGGGGCGAGCCTCGCCTGGTGGTGGCATCAGTCGATGCGCTCACCGGTCCCAGTGTTGCTACTTCTATAGCGTGCGCGGACAAGGGTGGTCCGTTCGACGACATGGTGCGCCGAATGGCGGAAGGCTTCACTGTCCAGATCCCGTAACGCGGTGAACGACACCTCGTCGAGATCGATCAACGCCGATTCGATGTCCGGTTCCGTGCTTGCCGAGAAAGAACTCATCGTGCCGATTCCCTCCACCCGTGAAACGGTTGCGAGAGTTGAACCTCGACAAGGATAGCCGACATTCGGTGTTCGATCAGGCCTTGTCTTCCGGCGGGGGCCTCCCGGCGGCCAATTCCCGCAATGCGCGAGGGCGGGTGATCGTGACGCGCTGGCGTGCGGTGCGCACCACGCCGAGCCGCCGGAGCTCTTCGAGACCGCGGATCAAGGTGCTGCGCGAGACCCGGGCGAAACTCGCCAATTCCCCTTGGTTGAACCGGAGATCGACCTGTTTCCCGTCCGTCCAGTCGAGGGCGTGCTGTAGGGCCAGTTCCACGAGGACCGCGGCGAGCCGTTGCGGGAAATCCGGTCCGCCGGACTCGAGGCGCAGCCGATCCGACTGTTGCAGCCTGATCGCCGCGGTACGGAAGATCTCCTCGGCGATGCGTGGCCTGTCGCGCAGCACGCCCAGGAATTTCTCCCGCGGCACGACGAGGGTGTGCACCTCGTCGATCGCCGACATCGTGGCGGACCGGGGGAGTCCGCTGATCGGGGCCAGTTCGCCGACGATCTCCGCGGGGCCGCGGGCGGCGAGCGGGGCGTCCTCACCGCGGTAGTTGGTCGCGCTGATCTTCACCCAGCCGTGCAGGACGACGAACATGCTGGTGGGCGGGCTGCCCTGGAGGGCGAGGATCTGGCCGGGCTGCCATACCTTCACGTGTCCCGCGCTCCGGAGAGCGGACTGTTCCTCGGGAGTCAGCCGATGCCAGGTTCCGCGGTCCCCGTACTCACCCGTGGCGGAACCGGTCATCCTGGCCCTCCGGTGCCCCGGGAGCCGATCCGGCGCCGGGTTCCTTTTCGGCGCTGTGTTCCATATGACGCATCAGCCACTCCCCCGACTCGTCAGCATGGTCAGTGGGCAGAACGACCCGGAAAGTTTCGAACCGCAACCGGTAATTGTGCCAGGCGAGAGGTCACTTCACCAGGCCTCGGGCCGGCGACGGGGGAGGGGTGTCATGCGCAGTGCGGAGAGTGTCATGAGACGGCCGAAGGATCACCGCCACGTGATCGCCGAGGCGAATCCCCGCACGCCCAAGGCGTTCGGGCGAAGACCGGCTTCCTTCGCGCCACACCCGCCGCTGATGTCCGGCGGCTGGTATCAGAGCACCGACCACGAGGTTCTCGGCCCGGGGCGGTATCCGGTTCCCCGCCCGCCCGCCAAGTCGGTGAAGACGGCCTTGCTGTGGGCTCTCTTCCTGGGGCCCTTGGGGCTTTGTTACGCGTCGCCGGTCGGCGGGCTGATCGCGACGGCGGTCGCGGTCACGGCGATCACCTTCGGCGGCGCCGCGGTGCTGATCGTGCTCTGGCCGGTCGTCATGGTGCTCGCGCTGGCCGCTTCGTTCGGGAGGTCCGGCAACGGGGACGAATGACGTCCGGCCGGTGCGGGCCGGGTGGACCGGGGTGGGGGACGCTCAAGGGGGGCGGCCCCCACCTCGGTTTTTCCGGCACAGCCCTTGAGTAGGGAACACCCACGACCATCCGAAAGTCGCGACCTGTTGCTCCGATCATGCAGCCCGACGGCGGAACCCTTGAACCGAGCAGGCACCTATGTTTCTATCTGCTCGCAGATCGCATCAAAGGTGCAGTTTCGATCACATTCGAACGGGTTCAACGCAATTTCTGGAGGGCTCTGTGCGCCGTCGCACCCTGCTGAAGGCCGCTGGCGCGGCTTCCGCTTTCACCTTGCTCCCGGAGAGCGTCCGGCAGGCGCTCGCCGCCGAAGCGCCGACGGGCGGACTCGACGTCATCGAGCACGTCGTGGTCTTCATGCAGGAGAACAGGTCGTTCGACCACTATCTCGGGACACTGCGCGGCGTACGCGGTTTCAATGATCCGGCCGCGATCAGGCTTCCTTCGGGGGCGTCGGTGTTCCAGCAGCCCGACGGCGCGGGCACCTTGCTTCCCTACGCGATCGACGACCAGTTCATGGCCGACGTCGACCACAGCTGGTCCGGCGGGCACCGCGCGTGGAACAAGGGCCGTCACGACGCGTGGCGCGCGGCCAAGGGTGTTCGTTCGCTGACCTACCACACTCGTTCGGCCTTGCGGTTCTATCACGAGCTGGCCGACGCGTTCACCGTCTGCGACGCCTACCACTGCTCGGAAATGGGGCCCACCAACCCGAACCGGTTGTACCTGTTCACCGGCAAACTCGGCTTCGAGCCGGATGGCAAGACCCGCGCCATCGGCAACGACGCCTGGCAGAACCCCGGGCACACCGGCTACACCTGGAAGACCTACGCCGAACGCCTCCAGGCCGCCGGCCGCAGCTGGCGGGTCTATCAGGAATGGGACAATTACGGCGACAATTCGCTCGACTACTTCAGCAGTTTCCTCGCCGTCGGCACCAAGGCGCTGTCGAAGGTGAAGGACTCCGCGGGCAAGGCCTTCCCGAAGCTGGAGTACTTCTACTACGCCTTGGATTCGGCCTCGGCCGCCGAACGCACCCGCCTGCTCGACGGGCTGGCGGCGGGGGTGGCGACCCTGAACGCGACCGAGCGGGCCCTGTACGACCGCGGTCTGGCCAGGGTCGCGCCGAAGCAGTTGCTGAGCGCCTTCAAGTCCGACGTCGACGCGGGCGAACTCCCGTCGGTGTCCTGGATCGTCGCGCCGGAGTCGCAGACCGAGCATCCCGCCTGGGGGCCCAACACCGGCGCCGATCTGGTCAAGTCGATCCTCGACACGATCGCGTCCAAACCCGGGGTCTGGGACAAGACGCTGTTCCTGCTGACCTACGACGAGGACGGCGGTTTCTTCGACCACATGCCGCCGCCGGCGCCGCCCGCTTCCGACGACGAGGGCAAGAGTTCGGCCGCCACGACCGACGAATTCGTCTCCGCCGAGCCGATCGGGCTGGGCGTACGGGTGCCGATGTTCGTCATCTCGCCGTGGAGCCGGGGTGGCAAGGTGTGTTCGGAGGTCTTCGACCACACCTCCGTGCTGCGCTTCCTGGAACGGTGGAGCGGCGTCGCCGAACCGAACATTTCGCCGTGGCGGCGCACGGTCTGCGGGGATCTGACGTCGGCGCTGGACACCACGGCGCCGAGTGCCAGCTATCCGGCGCTGACCAAACCGGTGCCGACGAGCGGGCCGTGGAACACCGAGCCGCAGCCGCCTTCCGTGCAGAAGCCGCCCGTTTCGGAGGCCGAAGTCCGGACGGCGCGGCCGTTGCCATATCAGCTGACGGCGTCGGGACGGGTGACGGCGGAGCGGTTCTGGATCGACTTCGGCAACACCGGAGCCGCGGGCGCGCACTTCTACGTCTATGCCAACGCGCACCGGACCGACGGGCCGTGGCGCTACACCGTGGGCGCCGGGGCCACGCTGTCGGACTACTGGCAGGTGGGTTCCCCGGACGGGGCGTACGACCTCACCACGCACGGCCCCAACGGTTTCCTGCGGCGGTTCGCGGGCAACCGGATCACCGCGACCACGGCGGGCAAGCCGAATCCGGAAGTCGTGCTGCGGCCGGGATCCGGTGTCGTGTACCTGAAGATGACCAACGCCGGAGCCGCTTGTGAGCTGACGGTGCGCACCGGAAACCGGGGCGGCGGGCCGTGGACGTACACGGTCGGCTCCGGCGCGCCGGTCGAGGACTGGTTCAGCGTCGAAGGCGGAATGGGCGGCTGGTACGACCTGACGGTCCAGGGGCCGGACGGCTTCGTTCGTCGCTTCGCGGGTCACGTCGAGACAGGCGCCGAGACCATCAGCGACCCGGTCATGGGCTCCGGGCCGCTCGCCGCCACCGTCCGCTCGGCCGACAGTCAGGAGACCACCGGTGAATCCGGCGCCGCGACGAACGCCGTCGACGGCGATCCCGCCACCCATTGGCACAGCAAGTGGTCCGGCGGGGAAGACCCGCTGCCCCACGAACTCCAGCTCGATCTGGGTGCCGCGCGCACCGTCACCGGGCTGGACTACCTGCCGCGCCAGGACGGTTCCGACCATGGTCGCGTCGGCGGTTACGAGGTCTACTTGAGCGCTGACGGTGTGGCCTGGGGGAGCCCTGTCGCCGCGGGTACTTTCGCCGATGACGCCGCCCGGAAGACGCTCCGGTTCTGGCCCGCCCGGGCCCGCTATGTGCGGTTCCGCGCGCTCACCGAGGCGGGCGGGCGCGGGCCGTGGACGTCGGCGGCGGAGGTCACCCCGCTCGGCTGGGCGTGACCGAACGGGCAGAGTTCACCGTCCTAACGGGAAAGATGCGTCACGGCCGTCGAGGTTGCTTTTGTGAGAGCAGCGTCATCGTGACGCATCTTTCCCGCCCCGCTGGGCATCCTGCTTGGTGACTGATCCACAGCGAGCAGGGCCGAACGGGGAGAAGACGATGAGCCACCGATCCATTCGAACGAACGCCACGCGGGTCGCCAAGGTGATCGCCGCCTGCGCCGGTGTGCTCGCCGTCGTCGCCTGCAACAACTCCGGTACCCCTTCGGCCGCGCAGCCGCCGTCTGCCCCGGCGGGTGGTGGCGGGGTCGAGACGTCCGCCGCGCCCACCGCCACCTCCGCGGCCACCGGCACTCCCGCGCCGCAGGGCGGGCAAACGGGAACACCGAAACCGTCCGCTCCCGGGAAACCCGCCGGGTCGGGCAACAATCCCCGTTGCGCCACAACGGATCTTTCGCTGGCGCTCGGCTCTCCGAAGCCGTCCCCGAACTCGCCGACGCAGCTCGACGTTCCGCTGACCTACAAGAACAAGTCGTCCAGGACGTGTGCGCTGTACGGCGTTCCCGGCGCGGACCTGAACGGCCCCGCCGACCCGAACGGCCCGGTCTACCACCTGACCAGGGTGGACAACGGCGTGAAGTACAACGACGTTCCCGCGGGGTCCACCGCGACCGCGACCATCACCGTCCTGAAGCCCGCGGCGGGTGAGCCCACGTGGACGCCGACGCAGGTCACGACCATCCCGCCGGGGCAGACCCAGGCGCTCACCGCGACGTGGCCGTCGGACCTGCCCGTGCTGCGCCAGGACGCCGCCACGCACCCCGGGACCTACGTCAACGGGATCCTGTCCGACCCCGCTTGACCCACCGTTCACCGTGCCGGCCTTCGCGCAGTCTTGTACCGTGTACTTGATACAAGAGGAGGCTGATCGTGCCGTTCGACAACATCGTGGCCGTCGCCCTGTTCATGGGTCTGTTCGGTCTGCTGATCTTGATCGCGCTGTGGCCGGGTGACAAGCAGGGGAAGAAAGTGCTGCGACGCTGGGGCGTCGACGATCCCTCGCCGTCGGACCTCGCCGAAGCCGTGCGTTATCTGCGTCGCCGCCGGTTCTGGTATCCGTGGCTGTACCTCGGGTTGCCGCTGCTGGCCGACGCCGCCGGGGTGCGCGGCGACAGCACCTCGTCCATCCTGGCCACCCTGCTCGTCGGCGCGCTGATCGCCGAGGTGCTGGCCCAGCGCCCCCGGAAGGGCGCCCGACGCGAGGCGACGCTGGATCGCCGCGGGGTGCGCGAGCTCATTCCGGTCTGGGGCCTGGTCACCTACGCGGTGATCGCCGTGGCCGCGGCGGCGTGGATCGCGGTCAACCAGTGGTGGGCGCAGCTCGGGGTCGCCGCGGGTGTCTCGGCGGTGACCTGGCTGGTCATCCTGCTCGCCGTCCGTCGTCCGTCCACAGGAGACAGTGTGGCCGATGCCGCGTTGCGGGTCCGGAGCGCCCGGGTCGCGGCCGGGCTGGGGCTGGCCGCCATGGTGACGCTTTCGATCCCGGAGGTGCTGAACCTGGTGTCCTTGATCCTGGTCGTCGCCGGATTCGCCGGCTGGTACCACCTCGCCCACCGCTCGCGCGCGGAAGCCGCCCGATCGCGTGCCGAAGCGGTCTGATGCCGCTGAAGGTCGTCGTCGACACGGATCTCGGGATCGCGCCGTGGCGGCAGGTCCGGGACCAGCTCGTCCATTTGATCACCACCGGCGCGCTGGCGCCGGGCACCCGGCTGCCGCCCATCCGGCAGCTCGCCAGGGATCTGGCGCTGGCTTCGGGCACGGTGGCGCGGGCTTACCGTGAGCTGGAAGAGAACGGCTGGGTGCAGACCGCGCGCGCCAGGGGCACGGTCGTCGCCGAAGCCGCCGATCGTCCGGAAAAGGCCGCCCTGCTGCGAGCCGCGGCGGACGACTACGCGCGTGCCGTTCGTGAGCTCGGCGTCGACCCGGGTGACGCGCTGACCGCCGCTGCCGCCGCGCTGGAGTCACTCCAATGACGTGTCGCCGAAGTGTTCGAGCAGCAGCCGCAGGCCGCCGACCAGTTCGGCCCACTGCTCGGGCTTGAGTTCCGGCAGGAGCCGGGCCTCGTTCTCCAAGTGGAGCACGAAGACCTCGTCGACGACCTGCCGTCCCTTGGCGGTCAGCCGGATCTTGATCGAGCGGCGGTCGTCGCCGTCGCGCACCCGCTCGACCAGGCCCTTGGTCTCCATGCGGTCGATGCGGTTCGTGATCGCGCCCGAGGTGACCATCGCGGCCTTGAGCAGCGCGCCCGGCGTCAGGCCGCCGGCTTCCCCGGACCGGCGGAGCGTGGTGAGCACGTCGAACTCCCACGATTCCAGGTCGTGCTCGGCGTTGAACTCCTTGAGCTTCCGGTCGAGGATCCGGGACAGCCGCTGGACGCGCCCGATCACTTCGGCGGGCCAGAGCTTGTCTTCGAGGTCCGGCCGCTCGTGTCGCCAAAGCCCGATCACCGCGTCCACCGCGTCGGCCATGACCCACCTCCCACTCATCTCAACATTAAGAGACTTGACATTGACAGAACTCGCTGGTGATATCTCAATGTTGAGATTATCAGTGAGGAGACATCATGGCGATCATCGCCGAACGGCCTGTCCTGACCGAGCCCACGGCCGCGAAACCGACACTCCGTGACGCCGGGCTCGCCGCGCTGGCACCCGCCAGCTGGGGCACCGTCTACGTCGTCACCGCGACCCTGCTTCCCCCGGACCGGCCGCTCCTGGCCGCCGTGCTGCGGGCGCTCCCGGCCGGGTTGCTCCTGCTCGCGCTGACCCGGCGCCTCCCGCACGGGTCCTGGTGGTGGAAGACGGCGGTGCTCGGAATGCTCAACTTCGGCGCCTTCCTGCCGCTGATCTTCCTCGCCGCGTACCGCCTTCCCGGCGGTGTGGCCGCCACCCTCGGCGCCCTGCAACCCCTGATGGTGGCCGGGCTCGCGCTGGTCGTCCTTCGCGTCCGGACACCGGCGGTGACCGTGCTCGCGGCGATCGTGGGTGCCGGTGGTGTCGCCCTGCTGACCCTTTCGTCGGAAGCCCGGCTCGACCCGCTCGGCCTGGCCGCGATGCTCGGCGCCGTCGCGCTCGTGGCCGTGGCCATCGTCCTCACCAAGAAATGGGGCCGTCCGGAGCATCCGCTGGCGATGACCGGCTGGCAGCTCACCCTGGGCGGGCTCGTCCTCGCTCCGGCGACCCTCCTCTTCGAAGGCCTCCCCGGCGCGCTGACGACCGCGAACCTGATCGGCTACGGCTACATCGGCATCGTCACCACCGCGCTGGCCTACCCGCTGTGGTTCCGCGGCATCGACCGGCTCGCCCCGACGTCGCTCTCGCTGCTGACGCTGACCAACCCGCTGGTCGCCACGGCGGCGGGTTTCCTGGTTCTCGGCCAGACCCTCACCGGCTGGCAGCTCGCCGGATTCGCCATCGCCCTCACCGCGTTGACCCTCAGCCAGACGCTCGCAGGTGCTCGGCGAGCTCGATGACGGTCGGGTGGTCGAACAGGACGCGGGCGGGGACCTCCACGCCGGTCAGCTCCCGGAGCCGGGTGCGCAGGTCGATGACGGCCAGCGAATCGAGCCCGAGGTCGGTGAACGGTTTGTCCTCGGGGATCGTGCCCGGGTCCTGGTGGCCGAGGACCTCGGCGAGTTCGACGCGGAGCAGGTCTCGCAGTTCCCGCTCCGAGGGATGGTCCGGCCAGCGCCGATCCGGTGACGGCGCCGGTCTCGGCGCGGCGCGGCCGAGTCCGCCGGCGATCGGGGGCAGGCCGGCGGCGGTGGGGTCGAGCCGGGCGGCGATCAGGACCGGTTCGGCATGGCCGAGCGCGGCGTCGAACAGGGCCATTCCCTGCTCCAGGGTCAGCTCGGCCACCCCGGAGGACTGGATGCGATGCCTCGCCGCGTCGGGAATGTGCGCGCCCAGCCCGACTTCCAGGTCCCAGAGGCCCCAGGCGATCGACGTCGCGGGCAGGCCCTCGGCCCGCCGCCGGACGGCCAGCGCGTCGAGAACGCGGTTCGCCGCCGCGTAGTTCGCCTGTCCGGCATTGCCGAAAGTGCCCGCCAGCGAGGAAAAGAGCACGAACGCCGACAGTGGAAGACGCCGCGTGGCCTCGTGCAGGATCCGGGCGGCGTCGGCCTTCGGGTGGAAGACGGTCTCGAACCCCGCGGGTGTCTGCGCGGTGAAAGCGGCATCGGCGACGACGGCGGCGGAGTGCACGACGGCGGTCAGCGGTGGGTCGCAGGAGTCGACCAGCCGCCGGACGAAAGCGGGATCGGCGATGTCGCCGCCGACGATCCGCACTTCGGCGGGGAGCCGCCGGAGCTCCTCCGCGCCGGGCGCGTCCGGGCCTCGCCTGCTGACCAGCAGCAGCTGCCGGACACCGTGCGCGGACACGAGATGCCGGGTCAGCGCCGCGCCGAGACCTCCGGTGCCCCCGGTGATCAGCACGGTCCCCGCCGGATCGATCGGCCGGGCGGACGCGGGCGCGGTCCGGGCGATCCGCAGCGCGTGCGGCACGCCGTCCCGGATCGCGAGCTGGGGTTCGGGGTTGCCGCCGACGAGTTCGCGCACTTTCTCCAGCGGCAGTTCGGTGCCTGCCACGGTGATCAGGCCGCGGTATTCGGTCGAGGCCGCGGCCCCGAGCCCGAACACGGCGGCCGCCGCGGGATCGGCGGGGTCGCCGGTGACGACGACGGTGCGTTCCCCGCGCGGAAGCGTGTCCTGCAACGCCGTGAGCACGGTTCGGACGTCTTCGCCGCGCGCGTCGATGATCCGGACGTCGTCGGCGCCCGAGGCGGGCACGGGGATCCAATGCGGGCGGTAGAGCATCGTGCTCCCGGCGGGCAGCGGCCGGGTGAGCAGGGATTCCACTACCGCGACAGGCATTCCGTCGGCGTCGAAGAGTTCGACGCGGACTTCGCCGGGACCTGACCGTACACAATGGACTCGTGCCCGGCGCGGGGCCGCGGTGAACACGTGGACGCCGGTCCACAGGAACGGCACCCGCACCTCGGAGTCCGGCGGTCCGGCCAGCGCCAAGGTGTGCACCGCCGCGTCCAGCAGCACGGGATGCAAGTCGAAACGGCCGTCGACACCTTCGGGGAGCGTGACGTCGGCGAACAGTTCGTCGCCGTCCTGCCACAAACCCGTCACCGCGCGGAAAGCGGGACCGTAGTCGAGGGCGGCGTAGGCCCGCTCCAGCTCGATCGGCTCGGTCGCGGGAGGAGGCCACTCGCCTTTCCATGGCTGAGCGAAGACGTCGGACGGCGCCAGGCGACCCGTGGCGTGGCGGATCCAGGAGCCGGAATCCTGGGCGTAGATGTCGATCCGGGAGCCGTCCACGACCACTTGCAGCGCGACGTCCTCGGCCCGGCCGAGCCGGAGCGGTGCCTCGATCGTCAGCTCGGCCACGCCGGTTTTGCCCGCGTGCAAGGCCAGTTCGACGAAAGCCGTCGCGGGGAACAGTGTCGTGCCGCCGACCACGTGATCGGCGAGCCAGCCGTGCGTGCGCACGCCCGCCGAGCCACCGTGCACGATCCTGGGCGAGCCGGGGGCGACCAGCGCCGGGCCGAGCATCGCGTGCCCGCTGTCCGCCGGACTCCGGCGTGGTTGCGGGTCGAGCCAGAAACGCTCGCGCTGGAAGGGATAAGTCGGCAGGGGGACCCGGCGTGCGCCGCTGCCGTCGAACACCGATCGCCACGACACGGGCACACCCGTGGTGTGCAGTTCGCCCACCGCTTCCAGCACGCCATGACTGGTGTCCATAGTGGACACTGTGGGCAGCATCGCTCCCGCGGCCCTGCTCAGGACGGCCGACGGCCCGATCTCCAGGCAGATATCGGTTCCTTCGGCGGCCACGGTGTTGAGCGCGTCGGCGAACCGGACCGTGTCCCTGGCTTGCCGCACCCAGTACTCGGGGCCGAGGCCGGTGATCGCGCGGCCTGTCAGACCGGAGATCAGGGTGAGTTCCGGGTCGCGATGGGGCAGCCGGGCGGCCACCTCGCGGAGCGCGGGCAGCATCGGGTCGATCAGCGGCGAATGGAACGCGTGACTGACGCGCAGCCGCGTGGAACCCGGCCACTGGGCCGCGACGGCCTCCGTCACGCTCTCGGATCCGGACAGGACAAGGGATCGGGGGCCGTTGACCGCGGCGATCGCCACCTGGTCGGCGAATTCCCCCACCAGCGGCGCGACCTCGCTTTCGGCCGCCCGGACCGCGATCATGACGCCTCCCGGGGGCAAAGCCGCCATCAGCCGTCCGCGCGCGGACACCAGGGCACCGGCGTCTTCGAGGGAGAGGATCCCGGCGACGTGCGCGGCGGCGATCTCCCCGATCGAGTGCCCGGCGACGGCGGCGGGCCGGACGCCCCAGGATTCGAGCAGCCGGTACAGGGCGACCTCGAAGGCGAACAACGCGGCTTGCGCGTGATCGGTCCGGTCGAGCAGTTCGCCGCCGTCGAAGGCGACGTCACGGACCTGACCGCCGACGGCTTCACAGGCCGCGTCGAACGCCTTGCGGAACAAGGGGAAGGTGTCCGACAGTTCCTTCCCCATGCCCGCCTGCTGCGCGCCCTGTCCGCTGAACAGGAACGCCGCGGTCGCCGGTCCGCGCACGATCCGGCCGCGGCGTTCACCCGTGCCGAGCGCGCGCAGGGCGGCGAGATCGCCGGACGAGACCATCGCGCGATGCTCCAGTGGAGCGCGGGTGGTGAGCGTGAACGCGACATCGTCTTCGTCGCGGCCACCCGCGGTCGCCAGCAGCCGGGAGGCGACCGCCCGCAGCGCGTCGTCGCTCGCGGCGCTCAGCACCCACGGCGCCTTGGGTGAAGTCCGGCGTCCGGCGTCGACCTGAATCGGCGCTTCCGAGACGAGCACGTGCGCGTTGGTACCGCCGATCCCGAACGCGGAAATCCCTGCGTGGCGGGGTTTCGCTGAAGCAGGCCATTCGCGGGCTTCGGCCAGCAGGGCCACCTCGCCCGCCGACCAGTCGACGCGCGGACTCGGATCGCCCGCGTGCAGCGACGGCGGCAAGTGCCCGTGCCGCAACGCCTCCACCATCTTGATCACCCCGGCCACGCCCGCCGCGGCCTGGGTGTGCCCGATGTTGGACTTCACGGATCCGAGCCACAGCGGCCGGTCCCGCCCGGCGCCGTACGCGGCGATCAGCGCCTCCGCCTCGATCGGATCGCCGATCGGGGTGGCCGTGCCGTGCCCTTCCACGACGTCGACGTCCGGCGCGGCCAGGCCGGCGTCGGCCAGCGCGGACCGGATCACCGCGCGCTGGGCGCGTCCGCTCGGCGCCGTGATCCCGTTCGACGCCCCGTCGGAGTTGACGGCCGAACCGCTCACCAGCGCCAGCACCGGATGCCCGTTCCGGCGGGCGTCCGACAGCCGCTCCAGCAGCACGACACCCGCGCCCTCGGCCCAGGCCGTGCCGTTCGCGCCCGCCGCGTAGGAACGGCATCGCCCGTCCGGGGAAAGGCCGCGCTGGCGGCTGAATTCGAGGAAGGTGCGCGGCGACGACATCACCGTCGCGCCACCGGCCACGGCGAGCGAACACTCCCCGGCCCGCAGCGCGCGCACGGCCCAGTGCAGGGCCACCAGCGACGAGGAGCACGCCGTGTCGACCGTGACCGCCGGGCCGTTCAGGCCGAAGGTGTAGGAAATCCTGCCGGACGCGAGCGCGTGCGAAGACCCGATGCCCAGCCGTCCTTCCAGCTGATGCCCTTGCAGGCGGCTCGCGTAGTCCTCGTTCATCACCCCGACGAACACGCCGGTGTCGCTGCCCCGCAGCGCGGCGGTGTCGAGACCGGCGCGTTCGAACAGCTCCCACGACGTCTCCAGCAGCAGCCGCTGCTGAGGATCGGTCGACAGCGCCTCGCGCGGCGACATGCCGAACAGCGTGGGGTCGAAATCCGCGGCGTCGTAGACGAAACCGCCACGGCGGGTGGTGGAACCGCCGATCCGGGTGGGATCCGGGTCGTACCGCACGGTCAGGTCCCAGCCCCGGTCGGCCGGGAAGTCGCCGGTGGCGTCGACACCGGCGGCGACCAGGTTCCACAGATCCTCGGGCGAGGTCACCCCGCCGGGGAACCGGCACGCCGTGGCGACGATGGCGATCGGGTCATCGCCGCGCGCGGGCGCGGATTCCGTCGTGACGGGCCTGCCGCGCCCGGACTGCAGCCGCTTCAGTTCGCCGATGACCGCCGCCGGGGTCGGGAAGTCGTAGACGAGTGACTGGGGGAGCTCGCGGCCGGTCGCCTCGGCCAGCCGGTGCCGCAGGTGCACGCCGCGCAGCGACGTCAGGCCCAGTTCGGCGAACGGCCGGTCGCGCCACCGTTCCCCGGGGTCCCCCTCGCCCAGTTCGGCGATCGCCTCGCGCACCAGCGTTTCCACGTCGCCGGGCCGGGGGACCCGCAATTCCCGCCGCAGCGCCTTTCCCGACGGCGTCCGGGGAAGCCGCTCGACCAGGTGAAAGGCCACCGGAACCTTGTAGGAGGAGAGCCGCCGCCGGCACCGGCGGCGTACTTCGTCGAGGTCCGGCTCGTCGGAGACGAGGAACGCCACCGGAACCGCGCCGAGGACCTCGTCGGGTCTTCCCGCCACGAGGACGTCCCGCACCGCCGGGAGTTCGGCGATGACCGCCTCGATCTCCGTCGGATGCACGTTCTGGCCGCCGCACACGATGACGTCGTCGGCCCGCCCGTCGAGCGTGAGCCGTCCGCCGTCGAGACGGCCCATGTCGCCGGTCCGGTACCAGCCGTCCACGCCCTCGACGTTCGGCGCCACGCCGGGACCGCGCACCTCGATCTGCCCGTCGGCGATCCGGATCTCCATGCCCGGTACCGGGATCAGGCCCTCGCCGTCGGTGAGCTGGACGGCGATCTTGCCGCCCGTCTCCGTGCTGCCGTAGCCGTCGAGGACCGGGACGCCGAACAGGTCCCGGACCGCGGCGCGTGCCGACGGGGTGCAGGGCGCGCCTCCGGACAGGCACAGCCGCGGCGCGGGGAGCCCGCCGCGCACCTCCTGCCGCAGATTCAGGAAGGTCGCCGGCACTCCGGCGAGGACTCCGCCCGGATGCGCGATGAGCGCTCCCCGCAGGTCGTGGCCGACGATCCTCGTGTGCGTGCCCAGCGCGATCGTCCCGGCGAAGGCCAGCGACAACGCGTACGCGTGGTGCAGCGGAAGCGGCCAGAGCAGCGTGTCGGTGCCGGAGATCCCGTACATCGGGCCGTAGCAGGCGGCCGACGACCAGAGGATCGCGCGCTGCGTCGTCAGGACACTCTTGGGGCGGCCGGTCGTGCCGGAGGTGTACAGCAGCCAGGCGGGCTCGTCGAGACCGAGATCGTCGCGCGGTTCGCCACGGGCGGGCATCGGCTCGTCCTCGACGAACACCACCCGCAACCGTGGCCGCTCCGCCTGGATTTCGCGTACCACTTCCGCGTGCCGGGCCTCCGTGATCAGCAGACCGGCGCCGGAGTCGTCCGCGATCCGCGTCAGCTCGGCCGCCGTCGACCGCGCGCTCACCGGAACCCCGACCCCGCCCGCGCGCAGGACCGCGAGACAGTACTCGGCGAATTCGACGCGGGCGCCTAGATGGACCAGGACCCGGTCGCCCCGCGCGATTCCGAGTCCCGTGGCCAACCGGCCGCTCGAGTCCAGCAATTCCCCGAATGTCAGGGTCCGGCGTTCGTCGGTGAATGCCGACCGGTCACTCGGCAGTTCCCGCAATAAAGTCACCAACGGCCGCAGCGGGCCGCCGCGAATCTCGGTCATTACACGAAGGTATAACCGGGTTGCTCCACGCTGGTACAAATGGACACGGCCGAAAACGCAGCGAAGTCTTTTCGTGCCCGATCGTGCACTGTCCGCAGACGGATCGCGCATTCCAGACTGGGATCTCCGGCAGCGAACCCAGGAGGAATCATGACCGAGACCGTGACCACCGACGCCTTCGAAGCCGTTGAGGGCGAACAGAAAATCCAAGTCCCCGCCGACGCGAAGTGGGGCCGCTTCTCCCTGCGAGGAGGACAGGGAGGGCACGGTAACGCGGATTCCGGCGGCCCGGGCCACGGTGCCGAGGTCGAGGCAACGGTGCCGGTCAAAGGCGGGGAAACACTCAAAATCCATGTCGGTAAACAGGCAGGCAGATCCGGCGGTTCCGGGTTCACCACCGGTGGCAGAGGCGGGTCCGGGGAATCCGATTCCGGCCGCAACGGCGGAGGCGGTGGCGGGTCGAGCGCGGTCTGCCGCGGCGACGTGCCGTTGATCGTCGCGGCCGGGGGAGGCGGCGCCGGCGGTGGCTCGCTGGTGGCCCGCGGCGGTGACGGCGGTGCGGGTGACGAGAAGCCGCACAAGGGCGACAGCGGTGAGCGCGGGTCGCTCGGCGTGGGCGGCGACGGCGGAGGCGGTGGTACCGCGAAGACGTCGAAGGGCGACAACGGCCAAGGCGCGCCTGGCGCGTCGACTGCCGGTGGTGGCGGTGGCGGCGGCGCGGGATACGCGCTGAAGGGTGGCGGCGGAGGCGGTGGTGGCGAGTCGGGCACCAACGACTCGGCGGGCGGCGGCGGTGGCGCCGGGGCCTCCTACTACGTCGAGGGTTCCCGTGAACCGAAGATCCACAAGACCGGTGCGAAGGGGGACGGAACGGTCAAACTGTTGGAGTGGCTGAAGAAGTGATCCGGAGGTCGTAAGTACATGAAGGCCCCCTTCCTTGCGCCTATCGCAAGGAAGGGGGCCTTCATGTACCTCAGGCGAGCGAGGGCACAGAGCGCCGGGACCCGACACCCGCATTTGGTCGACTGAATGCGACGAGCGTTTACCAGGTGACCGGCAGTTCGTGCACGCCGTAGATGTTCATGTCGGTCTTGAGCTTGACCTCGTCCGCGGGGACGGCGAGCGCGAGAGTCGGGAAACGGCGCAGCAACCCCTCGAAACCCGCGCGCATTTCGATCCGCGACAGCTGCTGCCCGAGACACTGGTGGATGCCGTGCCCGAAGGAAAGGAGACCGCGGGCGTTGCGGTGGAGGTCCAGGGTGTCGGGGTTCTCGAAGCGCCGCGGATCGCGGTTGGCGGCCAGCAGCGACACGATGACGGTCGAGCCCGCGCGGATCGTTTCGCCGCCGAGCTCCAGGTCTTCCGTGGCGTAGCGGAAAAAGATGTCGGCGACGGACAGATAGCGAAGGAGTTCCTCGACGGCACCGGGCAGCAATTCCGCGTCGGCCCGCAGTTCGGCCAGCTGCGCGGGGTGCTCCAGCAGCGCGAAAGTGCCCAGCGCCAGCATGTTCGCGGTGGTCTCGTGCCCGGCGAGCAGCAGCAGGAACGCCGCGCCCGCCAGTTCCTCGATGGTGAGGTCGTCGTAGCGGCCCAGGTCGGACAGGATGTCGTCACCGGGCGTCTCGCGTTTGCGCGTCACCAGTTCGGTGAGGAAGGTGTTCATCCCGATGAACGCGGCCATCTTCTCTTCCAGCGTCTGGTCCCGGACCATGAGCTGGGCGGAGCTGGCCTGGAAGTTCTCGCGGTCCTCGTAAGGGACGCCGAGCAGTTCGCAGATCACCAGCGACGGCACCGGCAGCGCGAACTCCTTGACCAGGTCGACCGGCGGGACGAGCTTCGCCATCGCGTCCAGGTGCTGTTCGGTGATCTCGACGATGTGCTCTTCGAGCTGCTTCATCCTCTTCACCGTGAAAGCGCCGGTGAGCCGCTTCCGCAGCCGGCCGTGATCCGGCGGGTCCATCGCGACGAACATGCCCGGCATCGGCGGGGACGGTTCGGTCTGGGCGGGCATCCCCGTCTCGTACGGCATGTGCAGGACGCCGATGTCCTGGCGGGAGCTGAACCGGGTGTCGGCCATCATCTGCCGGACCTCGTCGTAGCCGGTGACCAGCCAGCCCTCGTGACCGTCGGGGAAGACCAGGGGACTGACCGGGCGGGCCGCGCGCAGCCGGGTGATCTCGCTGGGCGGGGCGAAGGGACCCGCGTCGCGCTGCATCGGGAGGCCCTGCGGGACGGGAACCGTCTCAGTCATCGGGTTGCCTTTCGTGGTGGTTGTGCCGACCACGTTCTTCGCGGGGCCTGACACGAGGCTGACACGGCGCTGACACCACCCGTGTCAGGGCGGTGGCGGAGGCGTGTCAGGCGGGCCGCCCAAAGTGGCTCCCATGAACGACACAGCGATTGCGGTCTCCGGACTGCGAAAGACCTTCGGCGAGAAGGTCGTGCTCGACGGCATCGACCTGGATGTCCCCGCGGGCACCATCTTCTCCCTGCTCGGCCCGAACGGGGCGGGCAAGACGACCACGGTGAACCTGCTGACCACCTTGATGAAGGCCGACGGCGGCACGGCCAGGGTCGCGGGGCACGATCTCGCGACCGAGGCCAAGGCGATCCGCGCGGCCATCGGCGTCACCGGCCAGTTCGCGGCGGTGGACGAACTGCTGACCGGGCAGGAGAACCTCCAGCTGATGGTGGATCTCAACCGGCGCGCCGCCGGGGGCAAGCGGGTCGTGTCCGACCTGCTGGAGCGCTTCGACCTGGTGGAATCGGCGAAGAAGCCGGCCTCGACCTACTCCGGCGGCATGCGCCGGAAGCTGGATCTGGCGATGACGCTCGTCGGCGATCCGCGGATCATCTTCCTCGACGAGCCGACCACCGGACTGGACCCGCGCAGCCGTCGCACGATGTGGTCCATCATCCGCGACCTGGTCGCGGATGGCGTGACCATCTTCCTCACCACCCAGTACCTCGAGGAAGCCGACCAGCTCGCCGACCGGATCGCGGTCCTCGACCAGGGACAGCTGGTCGCCACCGGAACCCCCGACGAACTCAAGCGCCGGATGCCCGGCACGCACGTCCGGCTCCGGTTCACCAGCGTCACCGAACTCGACGCGGCGGCGGCGATCTTCCGCGGTGCCACCCGGGACGACGAGGCGCTGGCCCTGCGGGTCCCCAGTGACGGCGGGACGAAATCCCTGCGGGAGCTGCTCGACCGGCTCGACGGGCACTCGCTCGCCGCCGAAGAGTTCTCCGTCCACACCCCTGATCTCGATGACGTTTTCCTCGCCCTGACGGGCCGCGACACGGAGGCAGTGAAGTGACTACCCGGACCATGACCACCCAGACCCCTGCCGCCACCATGAGCGCCAAGTCGCCTTCGCTGGTGATGCTGCGCCGCAACTTCAAGCACCTGACCCGCAACCCGACCTCGGTGTTCAACGCGATCCTGATGCCGGTCGTGATGATGCTGATGTTCGTCTACGTGTTCGGCGACGCGTTCAGCGTCGGCGTCGACTACATCGACTACGCGACGCCGGGCCTGATGCTGCTCGCCGTCTGCTACGGCCTCGGGGCCACCGCGACCGCGGTGAACTCCGACATGACGAAGGGCATCATCAACCGTTTCAAGGTCATGGACGTCTCCCGCGGCGCGGTGCTGACCGGGCACGTCGTCACCAGCCTGCTGACCAACCTGATCGCCATCGCGGCGCTCACCGGGGTGGCCTTCCTGCTGGGTTTCTCACCGTCGGCGGGTTTCCTCGACTGGCTCGGCGTCGTCGGGATGGTCGTCCTGCTCGGGTTCGCGGCGGGCTGGCTCACGATCGCGCTCGGCCTGGCGGCGAAGTCCCCGGAGACCGCGGGCATGGCCTCCGTGCCGCTGGTCATGCTGCCGTTCTTCAGCAGCGCGATCGTGCCCGCCGAGAAGATGGGCCCCGGACTCCGGGAATTCGCGGAGTACCAGCCTTTTACCCCGATCATCGAGACCCTCCGCGGGCTTCTCAACGGGGCGCCCGCCGCGAGCGACGTGTTCCCCGCCCTCGGCTGGTGCGCCGGGATCGCGCTGGTCGGCTACCTGTGGGCGTCCTCGACGTTCAAGAAGCGAGCGTGACCTCGACCAGCTCGGTCCAATCCGCAGTGGTGCCCTCTCGCGCCGCCTCCGCGAACTTCGTTTCGCCGAGGCGGCGCAGCACTGTCTCCTCGATCCGCGCCACGTCGGGACGCGACCGGTCCGGCAGCCCGCGCAGCTCGTCGGCCGCCGCGAGCAGCCGCGCGGCCTGCTCCGGATCGTCGCGGCGCAGGGCGTAGTCCGCGATCCCGACGATCATGTGGGCGATCACGGGCACGTGCCGCACCTCGCTCGCCGCCTCCCAGGCCGCTTTCCGGTGTTCCCTCGCTTCGCCGAGGTCGTCCGCGAAATAGCCTTGCAGGTCGTGGGCGATGGCACGGACGTGTCCCAGATCCGCTTCGTTGCCCATCACGGCCAGCGCGATGTCGAGCTCCCGTGCGGCTTCTTCGGTCTCACCGCGCCAGTGCGCGAGTTCCGCGCGGGCGAGGGCCAGCATGCCCAGCGCGCCCGGCCACGTGACCTGTTCGGCGCGCCGCCGCGCTTCGATCGCGGCGGCCGCGCTGGCTTCCTCGTCGCCCATCAGCCAGTACAGCTGGGCCTGCCGCGACTGCAGCCGGATGAGGTCCTCGACGGAACCGACCTCGGTCACCACCGTGATCGCCTGTCCGTAGTACTCGCACGCGGTCGCGAACTCGCCGCGGGTGGCGATCCGGTCCGCCAGTTCGGTCAGGGCGAACGAGATCCCGAATCGTTCGCCGAGGGCGCGGAACTCGGTGAGTGACTGTTCGAGGTACGCCTCCGCCTCCGGGCCGGGCTGTCCCAGCGTGATCCGGAGCTTGCCGAGATGCAGCCTGGCCAGTGCGCGTACCCAGGGATTCTCGTCCTCCAGCACCGGTTCCCACGCGGCCGCCGGTTCCGCTCCGGTCAGCATGCGTTGCAGCGCACCGACGAGTCCGAACAGCGGGTGGTGTTTCGCGCCGCTTTGGCTGAGCCGGTACGACTCGTGGATCCACTTCGCCGCGGTGTTCTCGTCGGCGAAACCGGAGCTGACGAACAGCGAGACGAGTCCGTACACCACGGCCGTGACCTCGTCCGGCGTCTCACCGGGGACTTCGACGGCCGCGCTGACCAGTTCCATGCCTTCCGTGCGGTGCCCGCTGAGCCACCAGTACCAGCCGCAGGCCGCCGCGAGCCGCATCGCCGCCGGTGCCTCGCCCGCCGCGAGCGCGCGGCGCATCGCGGACGTGATGTTGTCGTGGTCGGCGTTGAGCTTGGCGAGCCAGTCCAGTTGCTCGGCCTCGCGGAGCATCGGCTCCGCGGCCTCGGCGAGCTCGATGAAGTAGGCGAGATGCGCGTCGCGGGCCAGCGCCGATTCCCCCGCCTCGGCGAGCCGGAGTTCGGCGTACTCCTTGATCGTGCCGAGCATCCGGTAGCGCGGCGCTTCGTCGCCCGCGGCGACCAGCAGCGACTTCTCGGTCAGCGCGGTGAGCAGTTCGAGCACTTCGTACTGCTCGACGGCTTCACTCACGCAGACGTGCTCGGCCGCTTCCAGGCTCGCCCCGCCCGAGAACACCGAGAGCCGGCACAGGACCGTCCGCTCGGCGTCGCTCAGCAGCTCCCAGCTCCAGTCGACCATGGCGCGCAACGTCCGGTGCCGGGGCAGCGCGGTCCGGCTGCCGCCGGTCAGCAGGCGGAACCGGTCGTCGAGCCGGTTGGCGAGCTGGTCGATGGACATCGTGCGCAGCCGGGCCGCGGCGAGTTCGATCGCCAGCGGCATCCCGTCCAGCACCCGGCAGACCCGCGCCATCGTGGCGAGGGTGACCTCGTCGGCCACGAAATCCTTGCGTACCGCGCTCGCCCGGTCCCGCAGCAGCCGGACGGCGGGGGAGGACTCGACCTCGCCGGGCGCGGCGTGCGGGTCCGGCAGGGCCAGCGGCACGACCTGCCACAACGCCTCGCCGGTGATGCCGAGCGGTTCCCGGCTCGTGGCCAGGATCCGCAGACGGCGGCATTCCCCGAGGACTCGATGCGCGAACGCCGCGGCCGCCTCGATCACGTGCTCGCAGTTGTCGAGGATCAGCAGGACTTCGCGATCGCGGATCGCGGCGATGATCCGGTCGGCGGGTTCGGCGTTCGATGAGTCGCCGAGCAGCGCGTCCCGCAGCCCGAGGCCCGCGAGCGTCGCCTGGGCGACATCGCCGTCCGGGCCGATGGCCGCGAGTTCCACCAGCCACGCGCCGTCCGGCAGGTCACCGAGCAGGGTGCGCGCGGTTTCCGTAGCCAGCCTGGTCTTTCCCGAACCGCCGGGACCGATCAGGGTGGTGAGCCGGTGCACGGCGACGAGGTCGCGGACCTTGGCGACGTCCGCGTCCTTGCCGACGAAACTGGTCAGCTCGGCGCGCACGTTGGTCTTGCGGTTCTCCTCCCGCCGTCCCAGCTCGCCGCGCAGCAGCGCGACGTGCACCGCGGACAGTTCCGGCGAAGGGTCGACGCCCAGCGCGTCGGCGAGGGCTTCCCGCGTGCGCTGGTACACGAGCAGAGCTTCGGTGTCGCGGCCCGTCGCCGCGAGGGCCCGCATCAGCGCGGCGACGATCCGCTCGCGCAAGGGATGCGCGGCCGCCAGGTCGGTCAGTTCGGTGACCAGTTTCGCGCCGTGACCGAGGTCGATCTCCGCGTCGAACCGGTCCTCCAGCGCCGTCAGGCGGAGCCCTTCGAGCCGGGTGACCGCGGCGTCGAACGCCTCGCTGTCCTGCAGGCCGACGTCCTGCATGGCCCCACCGCGCCACAGGGCGAGGGCCTCACGCAGCCGCCTCGGCTCCTCGTCGCCGCGGGCCTGGCCGACGAGGCGTTCGAACCGCACGGCGTCGACGTCTTCGGGCGCCACTTTCAGCCGGTAGCCGTCCGGCTGGCCCTCGACGACCCCTTCCGGCAGTACCTTCCGCAGCCGGGAAACCAAGCGCTGCAAGGCGTTCGTCGCGTCGGCGGGCGGCTGTTCGCCCCAGATCCAGTCGACGAGCGTCGCTTTCGGGACCACCCGGCCCGGTTCGAGCGCGAGGGCGATCAGCAGCCCTCGCAGCCGGGCGCCCGGGACGTCGGCGAGCCCGCCGTCATCCGTGCGAACCTCGAAGGAGCCCAGCATCCCGATCTGCATTGGGCCGATTTTGCCACGGGTGATCAGCGGGCCCACCGGGGCGGACGCCGGTTGGCTCTGCGTATCCCGGCGGTGTCACCGAGCTACGATTCGCCGGTGATCCTCGCCGTGCCGATCGACGCCGCGGTGATCGCCCTGGCGGCGGTCTGCGTCGACGAGCTGGAGTTCAGATTCGTGAGCGACGCCCGGTTGAGGGCGTGCACGACGAACTCGTAGGTGTTCACCGTCGAGGGTGAGCACGGTCCCTGGTAGCCGTAAAGGCTCGCGCTCCCGCGGTAGTAGATCTGCCGGGAGCCGGCGGGAACGGGCGGCTGGTAGACGTGCTGGACGTTCTGGGGGAGCGAGGCCGTTGCCGCCGGGATGTCGTAGATGACCCAGTGGATGAGGTTGTTGTTGTCGAGGTCGCGCATGACGATGGCGTAGCTCTTGGCCGCGGCGGGACCGCCCGACCAGGCCAGCGGCGGCGACTCGTTCCTCTTGGCCGGGTCCTGCCCGCCGCCGCTGGTGCATTCGTGGACCTTGGGCATGAGACCGCCGTTGGCGAAAGCGGTACTGGACAGGGCGAACGCGTTCGGGGCCGCCGAGGCCGCGGGGGAAAGGCACGCGGCGCCGAGGGCGAATAAGGCGCAGAACACGATTCTCGTTGTTCTCATGGGAGACTCCCGAGGAATTTTGTGATTTCCGTGCGCGGAATTCAGCGTAGGCAGCCGGGAATCAGGCGGCTAGCGTACTTTTCCGGCCGAACGAGGTGTTTTCCGGTGATTCGGCTCAGGGGCGCACGAGTACGGAGAAGTAGATCGGCCGGTTGCCGGGGAACAGTTCCCGGTCCTGTTCGTCGACCATCTTCCAGAACACCTTGCAGTCGGCCGGGGCGGTCGGCGGGGTGCCCACGGTGACCGTCACCTGCACGTTCCCCTGCGGCGCGGTGTCGTTGACCGGGATCCGGTCCGGGGTGCGGCAGGCGCCGGGCGCGACCGGGAGGTCGGTGCGGCGCAGGTACCGCTTCTTCCATTCGACGGTGCCGGTGTTCTTCAGCTCCCACACCTTCACGAACTGCGTGCCCGGTTTGACGACGGTGTCGTCGGGAATGGTCACGTCGGCGACGAACTTGCTCGCATCGCCGGGATGCGGCGGTTCGGGCGCGTTCTCGCCACCCGGCAGCAGGACGACCACGACGGCGGCGATCGCGGCGGCGACGACGAGGGCCAGCGGCACCAGGACCCGTTTGGACCGCCACTGTGACCGGGCCGGCGCGGGGTCTGGCGCGGGATCCGGTTCGCGGTCGGCGGAGAGCACGAGCTGGACGCCCTGCCATCGGGCGTGCCACTCCTCCTCGTCACCGTCGCAGGCGCGGACGAACTCCCGGACGGTCTCCCAGGGCTGGAGCCGACGCCCGGTGACGGTGAGATGCAGGGTCGCGTGCGACACCGCGCCGGACTTCGCGGCCATCTTCCGAAAGGAGGGCTCCCCGGCCCGCGTCCGGAGCTTCCGCAGCTCGTCCATGAACGCTTCGAGCTCCGGCGTCCGCTCTTCCGCTTGCGCTCCCGGCACGCTTCCCCTCGCGTTCGTGTCCAACGTGACAACTGTTTTCGTCACTCTGCGCGGCCAGGTGACTATATCGCGAACTTCGTCCCGATCGCCGTGCCGACCAGCGGAATCGCTCTGGCGCCCACGCTGTCAAACGCTGTCAACCTGCGGTTTTTGACGTCAGACGTTGCGTACAAGCGGTTCCGGACGCCCCCGCGTTCAGGGCAGTGTCGGTCACGAGCTGTTCACAGGGAGCAGCACCGAGTGAAGGAGCAGTCATGCGCAAGGTGGCAACCGCCGCGACGTTCACCGCTCTGACCGGAGCCGCGCTCATGGGGGTCACGGCGGGACAGCCCGCGGTGGCCGCGCCGTCGGTCAACATGGAGGCCGTGATCAAGGCGGCCATGTGGGATCCGTACAAGGCCGACCAGGCGATCACGCCGGGTTCCGGCCCGAGCGTCAAGGTGGTCGAAGAGGCACTGGCGGCGAAGAACCTGCTCGACAAGAAGCAGGTCGACGGTCACTTCGGCACCTCGACGGTCAAGGCGTACGAGAAGTACCAGAAGTCCCTGGGGCACAGCGGCCTGGCCGCCACCGGTCTGCCGGGCAAGGGTTCGCTGACCGAACTGGGCAAGGGCCGCTACACCGTGACCGCGCCGATCAGCGTCGGTTCGAAGACCAGCCTGGACGGCAAGACGGTGAACAAGCGCACCGCCGACATGATCGCGGCCGCCGAGAAGAAGGCCGGGGTCAAGTTCACCATCACCCAGGGTTCGTACAACGCCGGCGGCGTCGGCGCTTCGGGTGGCACGCACGACGGCGGCGGTGCCGTCGACATCTCGGTGAACAACATCTCGAACAAGACCGCCGCGGTGAAGGCCCTGCGTGAGGTCGGGTTCGCCGCGTGGCACCGCACCCCGAGCCAGGGTGACTGGGCCGAGCACATCCACGGCATCGCGATCAGCGACACCGACATGTCGCCGCAGGCGCAGGCTCAGGCCGGCGACTACTTCAAGGGCCTCAACGGCCTGGCGAGCCACGCCAAGGACGACGGCCCGCAGGTGAAGAAGGTGACCTGGGAAGAGTTCAAGCGCGGGTGACCTCGCTGAGTCCTGGGCGGGCGGCTTCGGCCGCCCGCCCTTCTCCGTAAAGTCGTCTTCGTGGACGACGTCATCGCGGACCTGGACACCAGTACGTTCAGGCCGGTCGAGGGATTCGCCGTGCGCTTGTTCCCGCGGGGAGGCAGGCTCGGAGACGGGTTGCGGTTCATCGACGGCGAAGACACGGTGCTCGCCGAGTTCTCCTGGTGGGACAACGTGGAAGTGACCTTGCGAGGGTGGACGCTCGACGACGTCCCGCTGGGCACCCCGCGGGAACCGTTCTTCGAATCCGACCAATGCTGGCTCTTGCTGATCTGGCGCGAGGGCGAGGACGTGCTGATCGCCGAGACGGACGATCCCGGGGATCCCGTGTTCGAACGGCGGTCCCGAGTGCCCGCTTCGGCCTACCTCGACGCTTGGAAGGTCGCCTTGCGCGAGGTGTCGCTCAGGGTGAGGGGTGTGTGGAAATAGGGACGTTCAACGTCCCTATTTCTACACACCCCTTCACGACCGGACCGGTCACGCGGGACTGTGTGGATTTTTACCCATCCAACGCACCGAAATCCACACAGTCAGCGACCCGGCAGGCAAGAAGACCTTCACGCGCGGCGAAAGCGATCACCCGGTCGCGGGAAACCCGACGACCGGGGTGTCGCCCGCCCGGGCGGCCACTAGCGCGCCAGGGGCCGGGACGAGCGCGTGGCGGCCGGAGCCGGAGAGCAGGCCGCCGATCGGTTCGCCGGGCGGCGGCCATGAGACCGGGAGGGTGGACGCGGGGGAGCCGTCGAGCTCCTGCCGGTGCACCACCATCCCGCCGCCGGGCGAGCCGCACAGGCGCAGGTACGCCGTCGGTGTGGTGGCCTGCGCCCGCCGGTCCGGGCAGGCGGCGAGGTCGACGGCCACCCCGCCGTCCAGGGTGGCCGCGGTGGTCTTCCCGTTCTCGTCGCGTTCCGAGACGGCCACCGGGCCGAGCGTGATCCGCGCCGGCGCCTTGGGGTCCATTGTGGACACGAGGGTTCCGGTGGCGGCGTCGAGCACGACGTCGGTGTTCCGGCCGCTCGCCAGGCCCGAGTACCGCAGGGACAGGGAAACCTTGCCGCCGCCGGGGGACGCGTGCAGATAGTAGTCGGCCTTCTCGTCCGACGGCCGGGTCACCGGCAGCCGGTGCTCCCAGCGTGGCGTGCCCGTGCGCTCGTCCAGGCCGAGCACGCTGAGCCGGTCCTGGCACAGCAGCGGCGCCAGCACCACGTCACGGCCGCTCGCGGGCAGCGCGAACGGGGAAACGCACCCTTCGGGCGCTTTCCACGACCACAGCGGGATTCCGCCGCGCAGGTCGAGCGCGTCGACGCGGAAGTCGTTGTCCCCCAGGTAGGTGAGCGACGGCAGCACGGTGGACGTCGGCGCCAGCAGATCGGGGCCGTGGACGTCGTCGATCAGCGTCTCCTGGACCGCGGCGCCGGTGAACGCGTCGAGAACCGTGAGGTGATGACGGTCCTTCCCGCCGTCGCGGGGAGCGAAGACGGCCAGCAGCAGAAGCCCGTCCGGAGTGGGGACGAGCGCGCGGACGTGGGCGCCGGGGCGGGCGTAGGTCCAGCGCACCGCGCCCGTCGGCCCGTCGAGCGCGGTGACCTCGCCGCCGGTCCCGGCGACCGCCACCCCGGTGCCTGCCGCGACCACGTCGAGCACCGGGGACGACGGGGTCCAGGTCCAGGGCACGGCCGTCACCCGGTCGGCGGGCGCGGGCGCCGTGACGGCCGTGGCAGTCGTCGACCGCACGGCCAGGCCGGGCACGGTCGTCACGGCGGTCACCGTCCCCGCGGCGAGCACCGCCACGAGCGGGACCGCGAGCCACCACCGGACCGGTCGCGGGAGGCTCGCCACCCCGAGCGTGACGGCGGCGGCCACCGCGAGCACCGCTGTCGCACCGCCCGGGGTGCCGCTGCCGAGATCCGTGCTCAGGCAGTAGACCGCCCAGCCGGTGGCGCCCACCGCGCAGACCAGCGCGGAAACCCTCGCTCCGGTGGACTTCCCGAACGTCAGCAGGGCCGCGAGTACCGACGCCGCGGCGACCAGCGCCACTTCGAGATCCGGCCGGTCCGGGCGGGCCGCCCCACCGGGGAGGAACACCGCCAGCACCGCGCAGCCCGCGGCGAGCGCCGCGACCACCACTCCCATGACCGGATCCTGACATGACCGGAATCGCCGGGAGACCGTCGAAATGACGTCACCGCGGGCTCGTGCGCCGCCAGTGTTCGGCCGCCTCGCTCATGTCCTTGTGCAGATGCCGGAAGAACCGGCTGGTGGACTCCAGCCGCGCCCCGGCCGGGCCGTCGAACAGCCCGGCGCCGCGCCGGGTGACGTCCGCCCACGCGGTCATCGCTTCGAGGCTGGCCTGCCAGGCCCGGTAGCCGAACTGGTCGTCGATGACGTAACGCTGCCGCCTGCCGTCGCGTTCGCGGCCGATCAGACCGCGTTGTTCCAGCCAGCCGACGGCCTTGGACACCGACGCGGGGCTGACCTCCAGCCTGGCGACGAGTTCGGCGGCGGTACTGCCGCCGGTGTCCCCGGTGAACAGGCAGGCCAGGACCCGGGCCATCATCGACGGCACCCCGGTCGCGGCCATCATCCCGGCGAACTCGGTCTCGAAGTCCCGCAGCGCCTCCGGGGTCCGCTCGGCGGGGTCGGCGACAGGCGGCGGACCGGGTTTGCGTCTACGCGCCCGCCACCGCGTCGCCTGCTCCGCCTGTCCCGCGCGGTAACCGTGAGCGCCGCCGTTGCGCGCCACCTCGCGGATGACCGTCGATTTCGGGCGGTCCAGCCGCCGGGCGATCTCGGCGTAGGTGAGCCCGGCCGTCAGTCCCGAAGCGATGTGCCTGCGCTCGTCGTGGGTCAGGCGGTTTCCCGGCACCTGTTCACCCGCTCCGGTGCATTCAGCTGCATGGTCATTGCATCGATTGTAGGCCCTTCAACTGGGGGAACACAGAAGTGTCGTTGCTGCGAGAGGAAATCCGGTGTTTCGTGAATGGTGAAGAGATCGGGAGGTGCACAAGGGATGACGACCAAGGTCTGCCTGGTCACCGGCGCTTCGTCGGGGATCGGCCACGCCACCGCGCTGGAGCTCCTGCGCGCCGGGCACACGGTCTACGGTGCCGCGAGGCGCGTGGAGAAGATGGACGACCTCCGCGCGGCGGGCGGCCATCCGCTGAAGATGGACGCCCGGGACGAGGGCGATCTCCGTCGCGCGGTCGACACCGTTCTCGGCGAACAGCAGCGGATCGACGTCCTGGTCAACAACGCCGGGACCGTCCTGCACGGCGCCATCGAGGACGTCCCGCTCGACAGCGCGCGCGACCAGCTCGAAGTCAATCTTCTCGCGCCCGCCAGGCTGGTTCAGCTCGTCCTGCCCACCATGCGGGCGCAGCGGTCCGGCACGATCGTCAACGTCTCGTCGATCGGTGGCGAGATCGCCTTGCCGCTCGGCGCTTGGTACTACGCGTCGAAGCACGCGCTTGAAGCCTTCTCCGACACGCTTCGGATGGAGGTCGAGCCGTTCGGCATCGACGTCGTGATCATCCAGCCGGGCATCATCAAGACCGAGTTCGAGGATCAGACGTCCGCGCAGCTCCGCGAGATCTCCGGCGGCGGGGCGTACGGGGCGATGGCGGAAGCCATGGCGCGGCAAGGCGAAACGGGACTCGCCGACGGCTCGGACCCCGCCGTCGTCGTGGACGCCATCCGCGCTGCCATCGAGGCCGGCCGCCCGGAGACGCGGTACGCGGTCGGCCATCTCGCCGAGAAACTCCTCGAACTCAACAGGACCCTGCCGGACCGCGAATTCGACAAGCTCGCCACGCGCGCGACGCGCTAGCCCGGCCTTCGGCGGGCGCGGGCGACGCCGACCCACAGCAGAACGGACACGACGGCACCCGGTGCGGCCGTCAGATACACCGGCCAGGAACGGAAATCCGACACCCACAGCATGGTGACCAGGCCGAGGGTGATCACCGTCCAGGCCAACGCGAGGGTGCCGCCTCTCCGCCGCCAGTGAGCGGCGAGGCCGCGAATCCTGTTCTCTGCTCGGATCACACCGGTGAGTACCCGCTCAGCGCCTGGTCAATCCCGGAAAATCAGGCGCGGAGGTAACCGGTGATCATCGCCACGAGTTCGTTCTCCAGCCGCGTGAGGTCGATGGAGCCGGGCGCGGCGATGAGCTGATGCACGGTCAGCTCCACGGTCGACGTGACGAGCCGGGCCGCGGTGTCCTTGTCCTGGACCCGGACCTCGGGATGGGCGTGGAGCAGATCGAGCAGATCGTCGATCATCTCCCACTTCACCCGGGTGACCCGCTCCAGCAGTTCGCCGGAGCGCGGCGCCTGCTCGATCATGATCCGCAGCAGCTGCGGATCATCGAGATGGTTGTCGATCACCGTGCGCACGAAGTCCCTGATGATGGTTTCGAGCGGCTCGGGCGATTCCTTGTACCTGCGCAGCGTCGCGGTACCCCGGTCGCCGTCGAGGTGCCGGGTCAGCAACTCGGCCAGGATCGCGTCCTTGTTCGGGTAGTACTGATACAGCGAACCGATCGAGACGCGGGCGCGTTCGGCGATCCGGTTCGTGGTCCCCGCGGCGTACCCGTACTCGGCGAAAATGTGAGCAGCGGCGGTGAGGATGCGCTGCCGGGTCAGCTCGGCCCGGACCTGACGCGGCTGTTTACGTGGCTGGATGCGGCGCTGGTCCGACGGCATGGCACTCCCGGTGAAGCGGCCTGAAAGCGAGTAGCGGGCAGGCTGAACAATTGCTCATAATTGTGCCATGACCAGCAGTTATGTCGCCAATGAGAGGCGTCCTCGCCGGATCTCGTACGAGGAGGTCCGCGCCCGGCTCGGCGAACCGGAGGCGATGATCAAGGCCAAGGTCCACGACCGCGTCGACCGGCACGGCCATCGGTTCATCGCCCATTCCCCGTTCGTGGCGATGGCGACGGCGGACGCGACGGGCCTGCCCGACTGCTCGCCGCGCGGCGACTACCCGGGCTTCGTCAAGGTGCTCGACGAACGCACGCTGGCGATCCCCGACCGGCCCGGCAACAAGCTCGCCGACTCGTTCCGCAACCTCGCCGAGAACGACGGGATCGGGTTGATGTTCGTGGTCCCCGGTCTGCGGGAGGTGTTCCGGGTCAACGGTCGCGCGTATCCCACCGACGAGCCGGACGTCCTCGCCCGGATGCGCACCGAAGGCAAGGAGGCGGAACTGGCGATCATCGTGGAGGTCGCCGAGACGTTCTTCCACTGCGGACGCGCGCTGGTCCGGTCCCGGCTCTGGGATCCGGCGAGCCAGGCACTGGCGGACGAACTGCCGTCCGCCGGCGAGATCGCCACCGAGCAGATGGGCCTCGACCTCGATCCGTCGGTGCTGGAGGACATGCTCGAAACCAGCTACCGGCAGTTGTACTGAGGGGAGCGGGAATTGATGCAGCAGACCATTCTCGACCGTGTCGAACCGGTCGCCGAGGGCACTGTCTCCCTCGTCCTGCGCGGAGCCGAAGGCCCGCTCGCTCCTTGGGAGCCGGGCGCGCACATCGATCTGGCGTTGCCGAACTGGCTGACCCGGCAGTATTCGCTGTGCGGGGACCCGGCCGATCGCGGCAGCTACCGGGTCGCCGTCCGGCACGACAGGCTCAGCCGGGGCGGCTCGGAGTACGTCCACCTGTTCCTGCGCGCGGGCCGAAGCCTCGAAGTCTCTTTGCCGCGCAACAACTTCCCCTTGCTACCCGCGCCGGAGTACCTGTTCGTCGCGGGCGGGATCGGCATCACGCCCATGGTGCCGATGCTGGCGGCCGCGGTCGCGTCGGGCGCTTCGGCCAGGCTGGTGTACGTCGGCCGGTCTCTGGCCGCCATGCCGTTCGCCGCCGAACTCCGGGCCACTCGCGGCGACCGGGTGCGCGTGCACGTCACCGACGAACAAGGCAGGCCCGATTTCGCCGCGCTGGCGGCCGAACTCGGCCCGCAGGCGCTGGTTTACTGCTGTGGTCCCGCTTCGATGCTCGACGCGGCCGAGGCGGCGTTTCCCGCGCAAGGCCTGCACCTTGAGCGTTTCCGGCCGGTGATCAAGGAATTCGCGCCCAACACGCCGTTCGAGGTGCACTGTGCCCGATCAGGACGGACGGTCCCGGTCGCCGCGGAAGAGTCCATGTTGGACTCTTTGAACCACGCGGGGTTCCGGATCCCGTCCGGGTGCCGTGAAGGGGTTTGCGGCAGCTGCGAGATCGGCGTCGTCGGTGGTGAACCGGAACACCGTGACGACATCGGCGCGGCGCCGGGCCGCATGTTCTGCTGTGTCTCCCGTGCGGCTTCGCGGCTCGACGTCGATCTCTGACCTCGTCGTATACGGGTTGTCGGCGACCGGTGGCTAGGCTCGCGCGATGGTCGAGCCCGCATACGATCCCGAACTCGCCGCCGTGCTGCCCGCCCTGGCGGGACATGTCCCGGTCGGTATGACGGCGGAGCAGCTGGAGCGCTACCGGTCGTTGAAGTTCCCGTCCATCGAAGAGCAGATCGGCGATCGTCCGGTCACCTGGACCGATCACACGATTCCTGGGTACGGCGGCGCGGAGATCGTGGTTTCGGTCATCGCGTGCGAGGATCACCGCGGTGGCGGGCCGGGGATCTATCACGTCCACGGCGGCGGAATGGTGATGGCGGACCGGTTCGCGTCGGCGCATCCGCTCATCGAGTGGGCGATGAAGTACGACGCGGTCGCGGTCACCGTCGAATTCCGCCGCGCGCCGGAACATCCGCATCCGGTGCCGGTGGAGGACTGCTACGCCGGGCTGGACTGGATGGCCGCGCACGCGGACGAGCTGGGATTCGACCCCGGACGGCTGGTCATCTTCGGCGGCAGTGGCGGAGGCGGCCTCGCCGCGGGGGTCACGCTGATGGCGCGGGATCGAGGCGGGCCCGCGCTGTTCGGGCAACTGCTCCAGTGCCCGATGATCGACGACCGCAACGACACCGTGTCGGCGCGGGAGTACGACGGAGTCGGCGTCTGGGATCGCACCAGCAACCTGACGGCGTGGACGATGGTGCTGGGGGAGCGGCGAGGCTCGCCGGACGTCTCGCCGTACGCGGCTCCGGCGCGCGCGACGGATCTCAGCGGGTTGCCGCCGACGTTCATCGACGTGGGCGCGGTCGAAGTGTTCCGGGACGAGGCCGTGGCTTACGCGAGTGCGATCTGGGCCGCCGGCGGAGAGGCGGAATTGCACGTCTGGGGTGGCGCCTTTCACGGCTTCTACGACCTCGCGCCGGAATCCGCCGTCGCCCGATCGTGCCTCGCCGCACGGGAATCCTGGCTGGAACGGCTGCTCGCCGGACGTGAATGAATTTCCCCGAATTGCCGGGTGCGGAATGCGGTGTAACCCTGGTCATACCGAACGACACCACCACCACGAAGTACAGGAGTCGTTATGACCACCACGGAAATGCCCGCTGTCCACGAATGCACGGTCAGCGGCTGCTCCTACAACCACGACGGCTGTCACGCTTTCGCCATCACGGTGGGCGGCGGCAACGGATCGGCCGATTGCGGAACGTTCGTCCCGCTCAACACCAAAGGCGGCCTCGATCGGGTGACCGCGCAGGTGGGCGCCTGCTCTCGGTCCGATTGCCGGCACAATTCCGCCTTGGAATGCACCGCTTCGAGTGTCCGTGTCGGACCGGGTGAAGGTGACCACGCGGCGAATTGCCTGACCTACACCAAGTAAGCATCTGCTGCCGTCGACTCTTCACGGACTTTCACCCGACGTGGGCGCTAGTTCGGGCGGGAGGCATGGGGGCAGGTTGTGAAAGCCACTTTCGCAACCTTCAGCGTTGCGAAAGTGGCTTTCGCAACGCTTGCCCCCGGCGGAGGCGCCGTGACAGCGCGTGAAGGCCCCCTTCCCTCGGCTCAGCCGAGGGAAGGGGGCCTTCACGGACTTTCGGTCAGGAGTCGCGGGCGGTCAGCTGCCGGCCTGGTCGCAGCTGGCGGCGTCGGTGCCGAGCACCGGGTCCGTGACCGGGCGGTGGTCGATGGAGACGGTGTTCTGCGTGGTCAGCGCGCCGTCGCGAAGGGTGTAGACGGTGCGAGTGCCGCTGTAGGTCAGCGGGTCGGCGCTGATGTCGTCGGCTTCGGCGGCGACGGTCTCGAAGGTGCGGCCACCGCCGTCGAGCGGGGTGCACTGGTAGCCGAGGTGGGCGGCGACGCCACCGCCTTCGGCGACGGACAGCGGCTTGCTGTCGTTGTCCACGACCTGGCTGAGGTTACGGCCGTCGTAGTGCAGCGCGGTGAAGAAGGTCGTGTTGGCGCCCACCGACTGGGTGACGATGAGTTCGGCGCGGCCGTCGCCGTTGAGGTCGGTGACACGCGGGGCCTGGACGCCGGCGTAGCTGTCGGCGCCGAGGTGGATCGAGGTGAACGTGCCGTTCACGGTCGCGGAGATGACCTGATCGTTGTCGCCGGTCAGCTGCGCCGTGACGGTTTCGAGTTCGCCGTCGCCGTCGAGGTCCGCGACAGTGGTGACCGGGTCGGTCGACGGCGCGGCCAGCGCGGGGACGATGGCCCCGAGGCTCAGCGCGGCGGCGACGCCGGTGATGGTGGCGGTGCGGATGATGCCGGTGTGCTTCATGATGCTCTCCCTCCACGCTTCGGTGAGCTTTTCACCGAAAGTGCTCTCACTAGGGGAGACGGTTGCGGATCATGAACGTGCACCGAGAGTGTGATGGGCCACACATAAGCAACCGTGCGGCCCGCCACTCGAACGAGGGGCGGGCCGCACAAGAAGAAAGCGGGCTACTTGATCGCCCACAACTGAAGTGCGGAGCCGGTGTCGGCCCGTTGGGTGACGGCGGCACCGTCCGAAGTGGACGCCGTTGTCAGGAGTAGGCCCGACCGGACACTGGCGATCTTGTAGGTTCCGTCTGGCTGTTTCGCCGCGGTCCAGCGCTGGTTGGGGCCGCCGGTGCACGTCCACTGGATGACGCGCGCGCCCGCGGTCGTGGCTCCGCCTTCGACGTCGGCGCACAGCTTCGAATGCGTGTTGGTCAGGGTGTAGGACCCGTCGGACTGCTTGGTGAACAGCCACTTCTGGTTCGCGCCCTGGTTCGGCGCCCAGGTGACCAAGGGCGTACCGGTCGCCGTCGACGAATCCGGGTCGTCCAGGTTCTTGCCGGACGCGGCCAGGGTGCGGACGCCCTCAAGGGTGCCCGCGCCGGCGTCGGTGAACTTCAGCGTCTGCTCGGCCGCGGTCCGCCCGCCGCCGACGGTGTTTCCGGTGGTGTCGGTCCAAGACCGCAGCGGCGTGGTCTCCGCGAGGCGCGACGTCTTGCCGGACAGGCCGAGTACGAGGCCGCTGTAGCGGTTCACCAGCCGGAAGGTTCCCTTGTCCACTGTGGACGGGATGATGAACCATTGCTGCCCGACCGTGGAGGAAGACGACACGGTCGGCTTCGCGCCCCACGCCCGTCCCGCCTGCACGGCGTCGACGCCGAGAGACTGGCCCGTGGCGGCGTTGGTGACCCGGTACGAGCCGTCACCGTCGGAGGAGAACTGCCACGCCTCGCGGTCGGAGCCGGTCGTGCTCGCGACGGACGTCGTCGCGGTTCCGTTGCCCTGTGCGAGAACCCGGCCGTCGCCGAGACCGATGCGGTACTTGCGCGAAGTGTCCACAGGGGACGGTGCGGGAGCCGACGACGTGATGGTCTGCGTGGTGTACTCGCCGCCCGCGCCGCCGGAACACGCCACCGCGCAGTACGACCGGAACTGCTTGCCGATGATGGTCGAGTTCGTCTTGTTCGCGGCGTCGACGAACCAGCGGTACCAGGACTGGTTGGTGTAGCTCCCGGTGTCGCCGATCAGCCGCCACTTCTGCGTCGTCAGGTCGTCGGTCACGTAGTACCGCTGGGGGACGACGCTGTCCACGGCCTCCGGCGCGCCGATGTAGAGCCCCAGATGCGCGTTGTAGGCGATGTTCATGATGAACAGATCGGATTTGCGCGGCAGCTGCCCCGCGGCGATCTGCTGGCTGACGTTGCCGGTGTTGGCCGGGTCGTAGTCGTCCGCGACGGGCGTGTAGCCGGTGTCGGCGGAGGAGGACACCGGGACCATGTTGCTCTCGCGGCCGCCGACGCCGGGCTGGGACCAGCCGCCGTCGAACCACTTCTGCCACGAGCCGGTCGCCATCTTGGCCGAGATCGGCGAGCGGGCGACGTGCGCCAGCCCGGTCATCGGGCCGCCGGCGCCGGCCTTCGGCACGATGCGCGAGCCGTAGTAGACGTAGAAGTAGCCGGAGGCGATGTCGACGAACAGGCGCGGGTCGCCGTCGCCGTAGTCGAACGTCTGATGCGGGAACGCCGACGTGTCCCCGCGTTTCGTGCTGTAGGGCGAAGTGATCGCGTGGTCCTTGATGGCCCAGGTCTTGCCCTGGTCCTTCGACACCGCCATGTCGATCGCGTCGTAGTGCGAGAACGAGTACGCGCCGAACGGCTCGGGCGTGAACTCGTTGTGGATCAGGCCGTACCAGTCGCCGGTATCCGGATCGACCCAGGTGCCGACGAGGTCGCAGAAGTTCCGTTGCGAGTAGCCCGATCCGGCGGGCGGATTCGTGGATTCCTTGCCGGTGGGGCTGTTGTTGCAACGCCAGGTCGTGTCGTCGTTGCGGTCGGCGGGATTCGCCGGATTGACCGCCTGGCTGATCGGGTTCTTGGTGAAGCTGTCGAAATCGCGTCCGCTGTAGAAGTCCCACTCGCGCGGCTGGTCGGCGCCGTAGAGCGCGGCCGCCTGCTGGAAGTAGAACGTGCCGTCCTTGTCGACATAGCTACTCGCCGGGGTGTCGGTGGTCGGGCTGAACGACTTCTTCGCGTCGACCGTGATGGTGTACGTCGCGTCCGGCGGCGCGGCGTCGGACGACACCGGTACCACCGTGGTCGCCGCCACGGCCAGTGCCGCGGCGCCGAGAAGAGGCAGGGTCCGCATGACTCTCTCCCAAGGGCATTTCGTCCTCTGAATGCGGTAGTTCGTACGTCGAACTACCGCATTCAGAGGACGAAATGCGTTCTAGGCGGTGACCCGCACCACAGTTGGCGGGGCGGTCGCCGATGTTATGAACGTTATTGCGCGTAAGTCAACGCTTTCGCTCAACTTCAAGCGTTGTTCATGCACTTTGTGCGCGGAAAGTCCAAGCGGTGCGCCACGGAAGTCCAAGGGGTCAGTCGGGCACCAGCGGCGGGTCGTCGGGAGGCGGGACCCGGGAACTCCAGCCGCCGGGGACGGCCTGGACGCGCGATTCGCGGAAGCGGCCGGGCGAGACCCCGACCCGGCGGGTGAAGAGCCGGCTGAAGTAGGCGGCGTCCTCGTAGCCGATCGCCTGGGCCACCTCCTGCACCGGCATCCGTGTGGTGGCCAGGAGTTCCTTCGCGCGGTTGAGGCGGAGCGTCAGCAGGTGGTCCTTCAGCCCCGATTCGGTGCTCCGGCGCACGGCGGCGCGCAGCTCCGGCAGCGTCATGCCGCGGCGGGCCGCGATCTCGGCGACGCTGATCGGCAGCAGCGCGTCCCGCGCCAGCGCCTCCAGCAGGGAACCGCCGCTGGGGGTGCTGCCGGCGCTCGCCCGCCGCAGCGCCACCAGCAGATGATGCACGGCCGCGGAGGCGTCGACCTGGGCCAGTGGGCTGCCGCCGCGCGCGCAGCGCACGATCCGGCTCACGATGTCGCGGACGGCCTCGACGTCGCCCAGCGGCACCACCGGCGTCCCGGGCGTGACGTAGCCGAGCTCGACGTAGGCGTCCACGGCACTGCCGTCGAAGTCGACGAAGCACTCTTCCCAGCCCTGTCCGGGGTCGGGCGCGTAGTGGTGCCCGACCCCGGGGACGAGCCACAGCAGGGCGGGGGCGACGACCTCCTGCCGCTCCCCGCCCGCCACGGCGAACCAGCCGCGTCCCTTGGATACCACGACGGCCACGTAGTGATCGAGCACGCGGGGCCCGACGACGGGCAGGGCACCGTGCTGGAGCCCGACCCCGAGGCACACCAGACCCAGCCGTCGATGCACGGCGGACGGTGTGAAGTACCGCATCCAGGTCCGGTAGGCCATCCCCGCATCTTCGCGCAATCACCCCAGGGCGGCGTCGAGGGTGACCGCGGCGTCGATGAGCGCGAGGTGGGTGAAGGCCTGCGGGAAGTTGCCGAGCTGCTCGCCGCTCGGCGCGATCTCTTCGGCGTAGAGGCCGACGTGGTTGGCGTAGGTCAGCATCTTCTCGAACGCCGCCTGTGCCTCGTCCAGCCTCCCCGCTCGGGTCAGCGCGTCGGCGTAAGCGAAGCTGCACAAGGAGAAAGTGCCTTCCGAACCGGTGAGACCGTCCGGGGACGCCGCCGGGTCGTACCGGTAGACCAGGCTGTCGGTGACGAGGTCGTTCCTGATCGCGTCGAGCGTGGAGAGCCACAGCGGGTCCCGTGACGGGAGGAAACCGGTGCGGGGCATCCGCAGCAGCGACGCGTCCAGTTCGTCCCCGGTGTAGTGCTGGACGAACGCCTGCCGCGTCCGGTGCCAGCCCTGGTTCAGGATCTGGTCGTAGATGCTGTCGCGCTGCCACGTCCAGTCCTCGACCGGGGCGGGACGGCCGTGCGTGCTCGCCATCCGCAGGCCGCGGTCGAAGGCGACCCAGCTCATCAGGCGGCCGTAGGTGAAGGACCGGCGCCCGCCCCTGGTCTCCCAGATGCCCTCTTCGGGCTGGTCCCAGTGCTCGCCGAGCCAGTCGAGCGCCGCGCGGACGGCGGTCCAGCCGCGGTGGGGCAATCCGAAACCCGCCTGGTCGGCGGCGAAGACGCTGTCCAGCGCCTCGCCGTAGATGTCCAGCTGCAACTGTCCCGCCGCGTCGTTGCCGATCCGGACCGGGGTCGACCCGCGATAGCCGGACCAGTGCGAGAGGTCTTCCTCGCGGAGGTCCGTCGTACCGTCCACGCGGTAGAGCACGGCCAGCGGCCCGCCCTCGGCCTGGTCGCGGCCGCCTTCGCGGATCCGGTCGCCCAGCCAGCCGCCGAACCGGGCCGCCTCTTCGGTGAAGCCGAGGGCCAGCAGCGCGGAGACCGAGAACGACGCGTCCCGCACCCAGGTGTAGCGGTAGTCCCAGTTCCGCTCCCCGCCGAGTTCCTCCGGCAGGCCGAGGGTGGGCGCGGCGACCAGCCCGCCGGTCGGCCGGTAGGTGAGCAGCTTCAGGGTGATCGCCGAACGGGCCACGATCTCGCGCCACCGCCCGCGATAGGTGGAGCGGGCCAGCCACGAACGCCACCAGCCCACCGTGTCGTCGAACAGGTCGGTGAACTCGGCGAGCCGGATCTCGCGCGGCGGTTCCGCGGTGTCCGTTTCGAGGACGACGCCCCGGACCTGTCCCGTGGTCAGGCCGAGCCGCAGACGGACGTCGCTCCCTTCGATCCGGGGTTCGGCGAGGTGCTCGTCGCCGGGTTCGCGGACCGGGTGCAGTGTCAGCGACATCTCGCTCGACACGAAGACGGCGCCGTGTCCGAAGAGGATCGCCTCGTGCGGGCGGCGGCCGTAGTCGAAGCGCGGCGCGACCACCATCTCGAAGGTGATCTTCCCGCGGACACAGCGCACGAGGCGGGCGATCCGGTGCTTGGCGGTCGCGTCGCCGTCGGCCGGTGGCATGAAGTCGACGACCTCGCCGATCCCGTCCGCGCCGGTGAACCGGGTGATCAGGACCGCGGTGTCCGGGTAGTACATCTGCTTGCTGGTGTACGGGCCGGTGGGGTGGACGCTGAACCGGCCGCCGCGTTCGTCGTCGAGCAGCGCGCCGAAGATCGACGGTGAATCGAAGCGTGGGCTGCAAAACCAGTCGATCGATCCGCCGGTGGTGACCAGTGCGGCGGTCTGCAGGTCGCCGATCATGCCGTGATCGGCGATCGCGGTTTCGGGCATGGCGCCTCCTCGGGCATCGGGTGCGGTCGGAGATCACCGTCGTCCCGGCGGGCGGCCACTGCCTCATCCGCTCGGGGTGAGGTGGCCGGGGTGCCGCGCACGACACCGTGTGCGGCATCCGAGAAGGAAGGCCGCGCCGATGATCGTTCCGCCCCTGGCCCTCGCTCAGTTCGTCGCCAGTTACGCCGCGACGACGATGACCGTCGCCGTCACCGTGATCGCCGAGGATCTCGGCACGACGGTGCTCGGCGTCCAGACCGCGATCACGCTGTTCACCCTCACCATGGCGTCGCTGATGGTGCCCGGCAGCAAACTGACCGACTTCCTTGGCCGCAAGAGATGCTTCCTCCTCGGCCTGGTCGTCTACGGCGGCGGCGCGCTGCTCGCGTCGGCCGCGCACGGGCCCTTGCTGCTGGTGCTGGGGTATTCCCTGCTGCAGGGCATCGGATCGGCGCTGATGATCCCGCCGATCTACATCCTGGTCACCGTCACCAGTCCCGACGTCGAGACCAGGGCACGCCGGTTCGGCGTGGTCAGCGGGGCGGGCGCGCTCGGGGCGGCCGCCGGGCCGCTGTTCGGCGGGCTGGTCACGACCTGGCTGGGGTGGCGGGCCTCGTTCCTCCTGCAGGTGCTCATCGTCGTCCTGATCGTCGTGCTGGCGCTGCGGATCGCGGAGCCGCCGCGTGTGCCCGAGAAGGCCCGGTTCGACGTCGCCGGGGCGGTGCTTTCGGCGGCGGGCCTGTTCTTCGTCGTGGTCGGCGTGCTCCAGATGGGCAGCTCGTGGTTCTGGGTGCTGCTCGTGATCGGCGCCGGGGTCCTGTCCGTGTTCGCCGCGCATATCCACGCCCGGGAACAGACGGGCCGCGAACCGCTGGTTTCACCCGGGCTCTTCCGCGACCGCACCACCCGCCTCGGCCTGGCCACCCAGCACGTGCAGTGGCTCGTCCTGCAGGGTTCGTTCTTCGTGATCGCCGTGTTCCTGCAACAGGTCCGGGGCTACGACGCCATCCGGACCGGGCTGATGCTGACGCCCGCGACGATCGGCATCCTCGTCGCCTCGGCGGCCGCCGGACGGATGGCCCGGCGGCATTCACAGCGTCGCCTGATCCGCGGCGGTTTCGTGCTCGCCATCGCGGGACTGGTGCTCGTGCTCCTGCTGGTGCGGGCGGATTCGGGGGTGGCGAGCGCCGTGCCGGGGCTGTTCCTGCTGGGCGCCGGTGTCGGGATCATGCTGACCGCGTCGGTGAACCTGGTCCAGTCGCGCAGCCCGGACGCGGCCCAGGGCGACATCTCGGGGGTCTCGCGCAGTGTGTCCAACCTGGGTTCTTCGGTGGGGACGGCGCTGGCCGGTTCCGTGCTGGCCGGGGTGACGAGACCCGGCGGGACGTCCTTCGCGCTGGCGCTCGCCACCTTGACGCTGGTCGCCGTCGGCGGCCTGGTCGCCGCCCTGCTGATCCCGAAACCGCTCCCGAAAGCGCTCCCGAAGCCGCGGTGAATCATCCGATGTGGACGAACGCCGATGCCGGACGGCGGTCACGATCAGCCGCAGGGCGACGCTCAGCACCATCAGGTTCGCCACCATCTGGATCGTCGCCACGATCCGCGCAGTCGCCGAAACCGGCGCTATGTCCCCGAAACCGACCGTGGTGAACATCGTGACCGTGAAGTACAGCGCGTCCGTCCGGGACAGCTCGGTGCCGAACGAGCCGGGCCGGTCCTGGGCCAGGATGTAGTAGACGTCGGCGAACAGCAGCAGGAACAGCGGCACGATCAGGGCCAGTGCCTGGATTCCCTGCAGGGCGGGGAACGGCGAGCGGAGGATCATCCGCACCTCGCCGGCGACGAGCAGGACGACGACGGCGAGACCGCAGGCGAAGGTGGTCACGGTCCAGGCGTGCAGTCCCTGATCGACCGGGAGCAGGTAGTACAGGCACAGCAGCACGGTGACCGTGAGCAGCGGCCGCAGGACCGCCAGGTGGAAGAACCGCCAACCGGGCGCCGCGGTCAAGACGAGAGCGCCTTCCGCTTGAGCGCGTTGAACTCCTCCTCGTCGATGACGCCCTGGTCCAGCAGCCGCTTCGCCTCGGCGATCTGCTCCGCCGGGCTTTGGTCCGTTGTGGACGAAGATCGCGGATGTCTGCCCTGGGTGCCGAGATACAGCAGGACGCCGACGAACGGCAGCACGAACACCAGCACCGTCCAGCCCGCCTTGGCCCAGCCGGAGATGGCCGGCCTGCGGTAGAGATCGGTCAGGACGAGGAACAGCAACCAGAACCAGGCGACCCAGCAGAAGAACACCAGCATCGTCCACATCAGCTCGGAGAACGGGTAGTCCGCGCTCGCCATGGCCATGATCTCTCCTCACACCGGATCGGACGTTTCCCTGTCACTCGACCGGATCCGGGGCCCGCTCGCCTCACCCGAGCCGGGTGAGGCGAGCGGGGGTCAACCCGTGAAATCGCCGACCTCGGTGTCCAGCAGACCCCGGCGGAGCGCGGTCGCCACGGCGTCGCGCCTGCTGCGGACGTCGAGTTTCGCGTAGATGCCGCGGACGTGGGTCTTGACGGTGTTCGGCGAGACCGTCAGGTCCTCGGCGATCTCGTCGATCGACCGCTGGGTGGGCAGCAGGCGCAGCACGTTGCGTTCCCGTTCGGTCAGCGGCGCGGGCAGCGGCGGGGTGCGCAGTTCGCGGCGCTGGGCGAGCACCTGGCAGGCGAACCGCTCGCCGGCGCCCAGTTTGCCGAGCCGTGCGGTCAGGAACGTGATGACGTCGGACGGCGCGAACACGAACGGGTACCGGACGTCGCCGGGTTCCGCGGTACGCAAGGCGTCGTCCAGCGACCGCACCGCCCGTTCCCGCGCCCCGGCCGCCAGCGCGGCCCGCACGCCGATGAGCGACGCCTCGATCCCCGCCCACGGCAACAGCATCGGGGCGTCCTCTTCCGACAGTGAGCGCAGCACGGAACTCGCCGCTCCCTGTCTGCCCAGCCGCAGCTGGGTCCTGGCCCGCATCAGCAGCAGTTCGCCCGAACCGGCGATGATCGGCTGGGCCCAGCGGAAGGTCTCCCGCGCCTGATCGGCCGCGCCGAGCCGTAACGCCGCGCGATGCTCCAGCATCGCGCACCACGCTGCGTGCTCGGTGGAGAAACTCCGCCCGGTGCCGAGCCTGGTGCGTGCCCGGCGCATCCTCCGCAGTCCCGAATGCCAGCCGCCGAGCTCGAATTCGGCCGCGCCGCGCAGGGTTTCGGCGAGCAGACCGAGGTTCCGGGCCGCTCTGGCGGGCGCGTCGCCCAGCATCCGCGCGATCTGCTTCGCGTGTTCGACGCACTCGGCGGCGTCCCCGCGCAGCAAGGCACCGAAAGCGAGCTGGACCGACACCTGGGCGCCTTCGAGCGAGCGATGCGGATCGTGCGCCGCGTGCCGGGCCTGGACCCGGCGGGCCAGCGTGTCCATCACCCGGTAGTCGCCATCGGACCCGGCCAGCCCGCTCAGGGTGACGAGGCACTGGGTGGCCAGGAAATGGTGGTTCGCGCTCTCGGCGGCGTCGGCGACGCGCGCAAGGGCCTCCCGCGCCGAGCCCCGGTCGCGGCGGGCGGTCAGGGTGCCGATCCGGTGCAAGGTCGCCAGCCCGCCGAGTTCGGTGTCCGCCGCCAGCTGCCCGTCGATCTGCTCGGCCGCGCGGGCGGCCTGCGCCGGACCGCGATCGACCTGGGCGAGCCGGGACCGCACCAGCTGCCGCAGCACGGTCAGCTCCGCCGTCGGCTCGGCGGGCCAGGCCACGTCCGCGCAGCTCAGCTGCGACTCGGCCGACGACGGTTCACCTCTTTCCAACTGCAGCGCGGCCGATACCAGTGCCAGCAGGGGAGAGGACACGGACCGCCGATCGCCGAGGACCGCGAGGGCGAGCCGCAGCACGTTGTGCTCGCCGCCGAGGTACAGCGCCACCGCGTGACGGCGCAACAGTTCGCCGACGCGGGTGGTGTTGCCCGAGCGGACGCTGTGCAGCAGCGCGGGAGCGGGCAGGTCGTGTTCGGCGAACCAGCGCGCCGCCGCCGCGTGCAGGCTCCTCGTCCGCTCCGGTGCCCGGCGCAGCAACTCGGCCCGCAGATAGGTGCGCAGCAGGGGCGGCAGCCGATGGCGTGCCGGGGTCCCGCCGGAGTGGACCACCTGTCCGGCGGGTTCGCCGAGTTCGCGGAGCATCGCCTCCGCGTCCGGCCGGTCGGACAAGGCGGCCGCCAGCCCGGCCGGGACTTCGTCGCAGATGCTGATCGCGCGCAGCAGGTCCCGTTGGGGGACGGTCAGGGGCGCGAGCACCTCGTCGGTCAGGTAGTCGAGCACCGCCCTGTCCCGACCGGCGAAGAAATCGGCGAGATTTCCGTGCCGTGCGGCGGAAGCGGCGGCCAGCCGCAGCCCGGCGGGCCAGCCGCCCGTCCTGGCCACGAGCAGATCGACCTGATGCGACGGGATACCCGGCCCGGTCGTCCCGACGAGCGTTCCGGCCTCCTCCGGTGAGAAACGCAGGCGGTTCACACCCACTTCGAGAAGCCGTCCCGCGACCCGGGCGCGCACGAGCGGCAAAGGCGGCTCACGCCTGCTCGAAATCACCAGCCGCAGCCCCGACGGCTGATGCCGCAGGAGTGTCTGAAGTCCCCGCCAGGTGCCGGGATCGGTGATCTCCTGCGCACCGTCCACGACGAGCAGGACGGGTTCGGGCAGCGCCTCCACCCCGTCGGCGATCGTGGCCAGGAAGGCGAGATCCGCGCCCGGTTCGGCGGGGACCGCGAGCGACCGCACCGGATTTTCCGCCGGGATCCCGGCGCAACCGCTGAACGCCGCGAGGACCGCGGACCAGAAGAGACGGTCGTCGTCCTCGGCGTCGGCGGACACCCAGGCGACCGCACCGCGGCGGCGGCTCGCCCAATCGGCGAGCAGGACCGTCTTGCCGTAACCGGCCGGCGCCCCGACGAAGACCATGGCCTGCTCCGCCCCGTCGTCCAGGGTGGTGAGCAAACGCGGCCGCGAAACGAGATCCTCCGGCGGATCCGGGATGGTCACCTTTGTCCTCGGAACTCGTCTTCGCGGCGAAATGTCATGGTCCGTCATCATGTGCCAGCCTCCTTTGCGGCCAGTTTCACATCGTCCCGGCGGATCCTGCCACGCAATTCGGCCGTCTCACCCGCGCTGGGCGAGGAAAAGGCCGGACGTACCCAGAATCGTGTGCCCCGTGAAGGCTCGTGGAGATTACTGGAGAAAACAGAAAGGCCGGAAACGGCCGACGTCCGTATTCATCGCGACGCAGTTCTTCTGGATCGGTCCCGTCGAGTTCGTGGTGCTCGACGTCCTGCGTACCGGTCGCGTCGGAGCCGAGGCGGTGGTGTTCTCGGCGGCCGTCATGCTCGCCGCCCTGAGCGCGGTCACCTCGATCCGCCTCGCCGTCAGGGCCGGTCTCGATCTGTTCGCCCGATTGGTGTTCCTGCCGTCGCATGCCTGGTCATCGATCATGGCGGCGGTCGATCTGGCGGTACTCGCCTCGGCGTGGTTCCTGGCCGGGCGGGCGGGCCGGGGAAAGGGGAACGGATGACTCTGTCGATTCCGGTCCAGCGTGGACCGTTGGCCGGAGTGAATTACGTCTTCCGGGGCAGTGGTCGAATCCCCGAACAGGCGAACGGGACGGTAGACGATTTCCGGGGAATGCTCGTCGTCCCGATCGGCAACGAGATGATCGTTTTCGGCACCGTGACCGATCAAGGAAGCATTTCCCGCGTTCTGCGGTCGCTCGAGGCGCTCGGGATGCGGGTGGACTCGGTGCACCGGGTCCGGGAACTCCCCGCGCAGGAGAGCGGCGGGAATTACCCGGATGCGCGGCGATTCGGGAATGGAGTAGTCCCCTTCGGCGGGTAGGCAAGTTGTATGAGGAAGTTCCGTGAAGGCCTCCTTGAGGGACCCAGGGTCCCTCAAGGAGGCCTTCACGGACTTACGCGCCGCGTGCTCAAAGCCGTTCGGGGAGCGGGAACTCGCCGAACGCGGCCCGCAGCCGGGCCTCCTCCTCGTCGGAGAGGTTGGTGGTCAGCAGGGTGGCGCCGGTCTCCTTGAACGGTTCGGCGACCCGGTCGAGGACGGCGTCGTCCGCCATCACGAACAGCGCGGAGGTACCCGGCGTGACATGCGTCCGGACGGTCGCGATGAAGTCCTCGTCGATGCCGACGTGGGTCAGTGAACCGGTCAGCGCCCCGATCGCCGCGCCGACCGCCATTCCCAGCAGCGGCACCAGGAAGATCAGTCCGAACAACAGGCCCCAGAAGCCGCCGCCCAGCGCGCCCGCGCCGGTCATGGAGCCCAGGTCCTTGGTCTTCGGCTTCTTCCGGTCTTCGGGCCAGGTGACATAGGCCGCGTCGGCGATCGAGATGAGCTGTTGTTTCTGCAGTCGTTCCAGCAGCCCGAGCGCGTTCTCGGCGCCGTCGGCGGTGGGAAAGGCCCATACGGTCAGCGAACTCATGCTGAGGTCCTCCTCGGTCGGCGAATCGGGTTTCCGAGCGGAACTGTGCTCGGGGCGCCGTCGCCTCGCATCGCCCGCGCCGTGTGAGCCGGAAACCGCTCCGGCCAGGCCTGATCTCACCTGACGCGGGCGAGGCCCACCTCCCGGTGAACGCACCATGATCGCCCGAGTCCGCAGTCGCTCCTCCGGAAAAGAGGGACCATGAGCGAAAGAGCGCATCACTGGAGCACCACGGCCGGGACGGGGCCGCCGCCGTCCCCGCCGGACCCGGCCGTCGCCCGGTCCCGCCGGTCGGGCTGGATCTGGTTCGCCGGGTCGATCACCATCATGGCCGGCCTGTTCACCGCCGTCGAAGGGCTGGTCGCGCTGTTCGACCAGACCTATTACCTGCTCGGCCCGTCGGGGTTGCTCGTGTTCGACCTCGGTGCCTGGGGGTGGATCCACCTGATCGTCGGGGCACTGGCCGTGGTCGCGGGGAGCGCGTTGTTCACCGGCGCCCCATGGGCCCGGATCGTCACCGTCGTGCTCGCCGGGTTCAACGCGCTGGGGCAGCTGGTTTTCCTGTCCGCTTACCCGATATGGGGTGTGGTGGTCATCGCACTGGACGTCTTGGTGATCTGGGCGGTGCTCGTGCACGGAGATGAGGCCACGTACGAGATTTGGTGACCCGTAGGCCATACCGCTGAGCAGTACAAGTCGTGGCCGCCGCGGAACCGGGGCCGCGATCCTTCGGACGATCGAGAGGTTGACTTGCCCGCTCGAACGACATCGCGGTCCTGGCGGATTCCCGGAGCCAAAGTGACGGTGCCGCGGGTGCCGGGCATCTTCGTCCCGCGTGCCCGGCTCACGGCCCTGTTCGACCATGCCACCATCCGGCCGGTGACCGTGCTCCGGGCCCCGGCGGGCTCCGGGAAGACCACGGCGCTGGCCGGGTGGGCCCGCGGCAGACGGGACGTCGCCTGGGTTTCGCTCGACGACGACGACAACGACGAACGCCGTCTGTGGGCGGCGATCCTCTCCGCGCTGCGCCGAAGTCCGTGCCTGCCGGAGGACAGTCCGGTGTTCCGGCTCGAACCGCCTCTGCCCGGGCGGCGCACCGAGTTCCTGGCCGATCTCGGCGACGCGTTCGCCGGGCTGTCCGAACCGGTGTGGCTCGTCCTGGACGACGTCCAGGAGATCTCCCGCCCGGAGCCGGTGGAAGCGCTCGCCGCGCTGGCCCGGCACCAGCCGCCGATGCTGCGGCTGGTGCTGGCCACCCGGACGGAGCCGAAACTCCGGCTGGCCCGGCTCGAGGTCGAAGGCACGCTTTCGCGGCTCGGTGCCGTGGAACTCCGGTTCAGCGCGGAGGAGACCGCGAGCCTGTTCCGCGCAGCCGGGGCCGTGGTGAGCGGAGGCCGCGTCCGCGAACTCACCGAGCGCACTTCGGGCTGGGCCGCCGCGCTCGGCTGGGCTGCGGTCTCCGTGCGCGGCGCCGAGGACGCGGACGAACTCGTCGCCGACGTCGGGGGTGACGAGCTCGCCGTGGCCCGGTTCTTCGCCGACGAGGTCCTCTCGCGGCTGCCCTCCGCGACCTCGGATCTCTTGCTGAGCATCAGTGTCTGCGACACGGTGAGCGCGACGCTCGCGGCCCGCCTGTCGGGCTCACCGGACGCCGGGGTGACGCTGGACGAACTGGAGCGCGACACCGGGCTCGTCGTGCGCACCCCGGCCGACACCTACCGGCTTCCCGCTCTGTTGCGCGGTTTCCTGCAGGCGGAGCTGGCGCGGCGGGCGCCCGCACGGGTGCTGCGGCTGCAGGGGATCGCCGCCCGCTGGTACGCCGGGGAGGGACGGTTCGGGGAAGCGCTGACACACGCCGTCGCGGGCCGCGACCGCCAGAGCGTCCTGCGTCTGGCACGCGATCACGCGGTGCGCCAAGTGCTGGCGGGTGACGGGGAACTCGTCCGGGGAGCGCTCGCCTTCCTCGGGGAAGGGGCGCTGACGGCGAGCCCGCGACTCCGGCTGGCGTCCGCGCTCGACCACGTCCAGCGAGGAGAGTTCACCGCCGCCGCCGGCGATCTCGGCGACGACGGCCTGCGCCTGCTGGCCGTGCCCCATCTCGCGTTGCTGACCGGGATCCGGCCGTCCGAGAGCGCGGTCCCGCCGGTGGCGCGGTCCCCGGAGGCCGTCGCGTGGGACAAACTCGACCTGGTCTGGCGGTCGCTGTACCGGGGCGCCCGCCGTCACGCCGTCACCCGCGCCGAAGAGGCGCTGCGGGCGGCGCACGGCGAACGTCTCGAACATCTCGTCCTGCACAGCAGACTCGCGCTCGCCGTCGCGACCGCGCTGCTCGGGGACCACACGGCCATGCGGCGGGCGTGCATCGGAGCGCTGGCCGTCGCACGACGGCACGGCTGGCGCCGCTCTCCTGGTGTCGCCGAATGCCATCTGATGCTGGCCTACGACGACCTGATGCGCTTCGAGCCGGTGGCGGCGGCGGGCGAGCTGGCACAGGCCCCGCGAGCGGAGGTGCCCGGCTCCGCGCCGGTTCTCGGGCCGCTCCGGGGCTTCTTGGAGGGCATGGTCCGCTTCGACGCGGGCGACCGGGCGATGGGTTCGCAGGCCATGCGGGTGGCCCGGCACCGGCTCGCGGACCTCGAACTGCCTCGCGAGATCACCGCGATGTGCACGGTCGCGGAACACCACGCGGCGCTCGTGGGCGGCGAAGGCCTGCACGCGGCCGAAGTGTTCGCGTGGGCCCAGGACAGGCTGCCGGGTACCGCCGAGCTCGCCCTGCTCCAGATCCGCGCCCACCTCGCCGTCGAAGAGACCGACCTGGCCGAGAAAGTCCTGCGCGCCACGGCGTCCGCTCCCGCGCTGCTGCCCGCCACGCCGGTGGACACCTGCCTGGCCGAGACCGCGCTCGCGTTGCGTTCCCATCGGCGGACCCTGGCGCTGCACGCCCTGGACCGTGCGCTCACCCTCGCCCGCCCGCACCGGCTGGTGCGCCCGTTCGCGCTCGCCGAGCCGCGGGTCAGGAATCTCTTGATCGACCATTCGGGCGGTTTCGGCTCGCTGGACGGTTTCGCCCAGTCCGTCCGAGGCAGACTCGTCCCGAATACCCCGCCCAGCGAGCTGACCGATCGTGAACAGGTCGTGCTGCGGCGGCTGCCGTCCCAGCGTTCGCTGGACGAGATCGCGTCGGACCTCACGGTCTCGGTCAACACGGTGAAGACCCACGTCCGGTCCATCTACGGCAAGCTCGGGGTGAACAACCGCCGGTCGGCCGTGGTGGTCGCCCGCCACCACGGCCTGACCTGAGCGACCGGTCATTCCGGCTCCCGGTTCGGCGTGCAGAGCAGCGCCTCCGCCCAGCGGGCGCGCGGATCGACGTCGATGAGCAACGCCTTCGCGAGCAGCGTCGCCGGCACGGCCAGGACAGCGCCGAGCGGGCCGAGCAACCAGGTCCAGAACACCAGCGCGAGTACGGTGACCAAAGTGGACAGACCGACCGACTCCGCGACGAACCGGGGCTGGATCAGCGACTGCACCACGAAGTTCAGCAGGACGTAGACGACGATCGTCGCGAGCATGGCCCGCCAGCCGCCGTCGAGGAGCGCGATGAGCGCGGGCGGGGCCACCCCGATCACGAAGCCGACGTTGGGGATGTAGTTGGTGACGAAGGACAGCAGGCCCCACAACACGGCCGCCGGGATGCCGAGCAGGGCGAGCGCGACGGTGTCGAGTGCCGCCACCACCGCGCCGAACACCGTCGTCACGACCAGATAGCGCCGGGTGCCGAAAGCGAAGCGCTTCAACGACGCGCTGATCCACGGCCGGTCGCGCGCGATCCGGCCGAGGCGCTGCCCCGCCCACGCCGATTCGGTGCTCAGGAACAACATCAGCGCGAGCAGGAAGGCCAGGTTCGTGACCAGACCGCCGACACCGGCGAGCAGGGAACCGGCGAAGCCGACCAGCTTTCCGGCGTCCACAGAGGACAGCATCTCGCGGAGTTGCGGTTCGCCGACCCCGAACCGGCCGAGGAACGTCATCCCGTTCCGGAGCAGTTCGTCGGCATGGTCGGCGTATTGGGGGAGCAGGGCCGACAGTTGCGCGAGCGACACCACGACCACCAGGAACAGCACGAGCAACGCGGCGTAGACGGTGACGACCAGCACGGCGACCGTGAGCCAGCGCGGCAAGCCTTTGCGCCGCAACCAGGTGCGCACCGGGTCCAGGGTGATCACGATGACCAGGGCGAGGAACACCGGCCCGACGAGCCAGGCGACGGCGTACAACCCGGCCAGCACGATGACCGCGGCGGCGGACCCCAGCAGTACCACCAGCGCGCGGGGCAGCGGCCCGCCGGAGTCCCGCTGGTCCGCCGGTGGCCACGAAACCGGCGGCGCGCCGGTGTTCAGTCTGCCCGCGATACCCCGAAGAGGATTGCGGGATTCCTTGCGTCGTCCCGTTTTCCGGCGGCGGTGCGCCCAGCGCGGACGGCGGATCCGGTACGCGGGGAGTTCGTCGAGCGACAGTGGCACCATGCGGCATCCTCCCGAGACGGTCTGGTGGGTCCACCGTGGCAGGCCGTCGTCTTGCGAAGGTCACCCGGCACGGGCGAAGTGGCGCGTCGGTGCAGGTGGTCGTGAGTGGCGATTCCGGTTCCGGGGAGCAAAGGTGTCGTGCTCGCTCGCCGGTGTGCCGACTGCGGATGTTGCGAAAGCCACTTTCGCAACCTTGAACGTTGCGAAAGTGGCTTTCACAACGCCACCGACCCGCCAGGCCACCCCGACCGAAGCCTCCTCGCCGCGCGATAACGACGTCACCGACGAATCGTGACCTGAAAAAAGGGATTCCGGCGGCTCCGTCGCTTGCCCGCGGCGAATTCCTCAGCCGGGCTTCCGATGCCTGCACGATCTTCGAAAGTTCCGGTATACGTGGAAGGGAGCGCGTTGCCGGGGAGGACGGCGAGGCGCTCCGAGCAAGGGGGATTTTTCGATGTTCGACGCACGTATCACCGCTGATCATGTGAGCCCGCTCGCCAAGCCGAAGATCAGAATCCTGTTCTACACGGATTTCGTCGGATTCGGTGGCGCCGATGGTTTCTCACTCGGCATTCTTCGCGATCTGATCCTGGGAAATCAGCCGTTCTTCGCCGAGTTCGAGATCGATCTGATCAATCGGCACAGCGGCGGGCACGCTGTCAACAAACTGACTCCGGAGGTACTCGGAAGATACGAGCAGGTGTGGTTCTTCGGGCTGTTGCAGTCCAACATGCCGGGTGAGCCGGAAAACGAGCTCGTGGACGCCGAGGTCGCGGCGCTGCGGTCCTGGATGGACGCCGGTGGCGGTGTGCTCATCACCGGCGACCACTCGAACCCGCGTCCGCCGGGAGCGGATCCGTCGCTGTCCGAATACCTGAACCTGGGGCGGGCACTGGGCCACAGGGTCCCGCGCGCGGGTGAGCTGCGGGAGTGGAACGACCGGCCGGACGCGAGCATCGAGTTCAGCCACAACACCCACACGCCGGACCCGTGGGGCAGTGACATCAACAACACGATCCCGAACGACCTCGACCCGTACCCGCAGGAGCTGATCCTGCGGAAGCGGTTCGGCAGGCCGCACGCGTTGTTCCAGGGCAGGCGGGGGCCGATCACCGTCTTCCCGGATCACATGCACGAGGGGCAGCTGCTCATTCCCGAGCGGTTCCCGGCGGACGTCTGGCCGGCGGGGCGCCTGGGTCAACCGAAGCCCGAGATCGTCGCGCACGGCACCGACAAGCGCAACGGTCAGGTCTACGGGGTGTCCACTGTGTACGACGGCGCCGCGGCCGGGGTCGGGCGGATCGTCGCCGACGCCACGTGGCACCACTACTTCGACATCAACCTGTGGGGTTTCGAGAAGGGTGGTGAGGTGCTCGACCGCCTCACCGAGTACTACGTGAACCTCACGCTGTGGTTGACGCCGAGGCTCGTCAAGCTGGACGTGAACGCTCAGCTGCTGTACTGGCTTTCGCGCAACCTGAGTGTTCGCGCGGTGTTGCCGGAAGGCTTCCGGGTGCCGGGGATCACCGCGGCGGGCCTGATTCGCGAGGTGGGCGGGCAGGCCGTGCTGGACGATCTCGTCTGGCCGCTGGAAGGAACGCCGGGAGTGCCCGAGGAGGTGTTGCTCGGCGCTCTCGTCAAGGAGTCCGTCGCCACGCTGAGCGGCGGGGACGTCGAGGCGTTCGACACCGCCGGTGTCGTCGAACGGGGCCTGCGGGCCGGGGCTGAAGAGTACGCCGCCGAGCTGCGAGCAGCGCTCGACGACGTCGAAGGCCTGGGGGAGCTCATTTCGCAGGGTGTTCGCTGACCGTTCGAGGGTGCTGAAGTACAGGAAGGCCCCCTTCACCGCGCCTGGCGCCGTGAAGGGGGCCTTCTTGTACTCGTATCCGGTATCGGGGCGGCTTCTTGATCGATTAAGTAACGAGAGTCGAATACGCAGAGTGAATATGCGAGGCGATTTCTTTGTTTCGGACTTGGACGGGCCGTGATCCGGCTAGCGTGAGCCGCGTCGCATGCCCCCGGCGGGGCTGAGGTGTCGATCACCAGGTGACGCGGGTTTGTGGCACCCGTCACGGGCCGGTTTCGGTCCGGCGGCCGGGCGGGCAAGATCGGTGGTCAGGAGCCCGTGGAGCAGGCGGGGGCCAGGCCCGGCCCCGTGGAGCAGGGGCTCACCACGGACGATCGACACGCCGTGCACACGCCGCTACCAAGCGGTAACCTATTGTCGGCGCCTCGAAAACCCCATCCGAGCCGGGAATATCGCGCTGCCTACAATGTCCGGCATGACCTACAGCGAACCAGCGCGATCAGCTGCCCCCAGCACCGGATCGCTGGCGTCCGCGTCCTCCTCGGCCGTCTTGGCGAGGGGAATCACGATTTATGGCTGCGGGCAGGACGAGGCCGCCTTGTTCCGCGAGATGGCGCCCCGTTTCGGCATTACGCCGACAATCGCTGAGGAACCGGTATCCGAGGCCAATATCGAACTGGCAGTCGGAAATCGATGCATCAGTATCGGTCACAAGACCCCCATTACGAACTCGATTCTTCTCGCGCTGAGCAAGATCGGCATCGAGTACATCTCCACCAGGAGCATCGGCTTCAACCACATCGATGTGGACTACGCGGCGAGCGTCGGCATCACCGTCGGCAACGTCGCCTACTCGCCCGACAGCGTCGCCGACTTCACGCTGATGCTGATGTTGATGGCGGTGCGCGACGCCAAGTCCATCATCCGCCGCACCGACGAGCACGACTACCGGCTGAACGAGGTGCGCGGGAAAGAGCTGCGCGATCTGACCGTCGGGGTGGTCGGAACAGGGCGGATCGGGGTCGCGGTGCTGGAACGGCTGCGCGGTTTCGGGTGCAAGGTGCTGGCCTACGACACCATCCTGACCGCGTCGGCCGACTATGTCCCGCTCGAGGAATTGCTCCAGCAGAGCGATATCGTGACGCTCCATGTGCCGCTCACCACGGATACGTACCATCTGCTCGATCGGCAGGCCATCGAGCGGATGAAGCACGGTGCGTACATCATCAACACCGGTCGTGGCCCGCTCATCGAGACCGAGGCCCTCATCGCGGCCCTGGAAAGCGGGAAATTGGGCGGAGCGGCGCTGGATGTCCTCGAAGGTGAGGAAGGGATATTCTACGCCGACTGCCGGAACAAGGCCATCGACGGCAAACCGCTGCTGCGGCTGCAGAATCTGCCGAACGTGATCGTCAGTCCGCATACCGCCTATTACACCGACCACGCGCTGAGTGACACTGTTGAAAACAGCATCATCAATTGTCTCCAATTCGAAAGCGGGAAGTAGCATGGGTAGGCTGAAAATCGGAATTCTGTTCGGCGGGCTTTCCGAAGAACATCCTATCTCCATCAAGTCCGCGGGCGAGGTCGCGAAGAACCTCGACCTCGAAAAGTACGAGCCGTACTACATCGGGATCACGCAGAGTGGTTCCTGGCTGCTGTGCGACGGCCCCTCCGCCGACTGGGAGCAGACCGCGAACCCCCGCCCCGCCGTCCTGTCTCCGGACCGCGGCGTGCACGGCCTGCTGGTCCTGGACGAGGGCAAGTACGAGACGATCGCCCTCGACGTGGTGCTGCCGGTCCTGCACGGCAAGTTCGGTGAGGACGGCACGGTGCAGGGCCTGCTGGAGTTCTCCGGCATCCCCTACGTCGGCTGCGACCTCCCGAGCTCGGTCATGTGCATCGACAAGTCGCTCACCTACTCCGTCGTCCGCAGCGCGGGCATCGCGACGCCGAACTTCCACATCGTCACGGCGGACAACGACATCGACGCCGACGAGCTCACGTACCCCGTCTTCGTGAAGCCCGCCCGCTCGGGTTCGTCCTTCGGCGTCAGCAAGGTCTCCTCGAAGGAAGAGCTGCCCGCCGCCCTGGCGGAGGCGCGTCAGTACGACGGCAAGATCCTGATCGAGGAAGCCGTCGTCGGCAGCGAGATCGGCTGCTCGGTCCTCGGCAGCGGCGACGACCTGCTGACCGGCGAGGTGGACCGGGTCGCGCTGACCCACGGCTTCTTCAAGATCCACCAGGAGGAGAGCCCCGAGACCGGTTCCGAGAACTCGAGCTTCATCGTTCCCGCGGACATCCCGGAGGAGTCGAGCACGCTCGTCAAGGAGACCGCGAAGGTCATCTACCGCGCCCTGGGCTGCAGCGGGCTCGCGCGGGTCGACCTCTTCCTCAAGGAAGACGGAAGCGTCGTCCTCAACGAGGTCAACACGCTCCCCGGCCTGACCTCCTACAGCCGCTACCCGCGGATGATGGCGGCCGCCGGCATCCCGCTCGGTGAAGTGATCGACCGGCTGGTGACGCTGACCCTGGCGGGCCGCAACGGATGAAAGACGATTTCGTCTTCGTAGACGAGGTTGTGTCCGGAATCCGCTGGGACGCCAAGTACGCCACCTGGGACAACTTCACCGGCAAGCCGGTGGACGGCTACCTGGTGAACCGCGTCGTCGGCACGCGCGCGTTCTGCGCGGCGCTGGAGAAGGCGCGGGACAAGGCCGAGTCGCTCGGCTTCGGCATCCTTCTCTGGGACGTCTACCGTCCACAGCGCGCCGTGGATCGCTTCATGCGCTGGGCGGAAGAGCCCGAAGACGGCCGGAAGAAGGCAAGGCACTACCCGAACATCGACCGTCCCCAGATGTTCGAGCAGGGCTACGTCGCCACCAAGTCGGGGCACAGCCGCGGCAGCACGGTGGACCTGACGCTCTACCACCTGGACACCGGTGAACTCGCCGACATGGGTGGCGACCACGACGTGATGGACGTCGTCTCGCACCACGGCGCGGCGGGCATCACGAAGGAGCAGGAGAAGAACCGCGAGCACCTCTGCTCCGTCATGGAGGACAGCGGCTTCAGCTCGTACGAGTGCGAGTGGTGGCACTACACCCTGAAGAACGAACCGTATCCGGACACCTATTTCGACTTTCCCATCGCCTGACGGCAGGGAAAGGACCGGTGTCCGCCCGGTCGGTGACAGTAATGCCGCGGGTGCCCCTAGGTGGCACCCGCGGCATTTCTGTCAAGCGACCCGTTTGCTCTTGTCACTCGGCCGGGGTAGCCCGGATGGGCCGTATACACGGAAATCTCCTTCGAATCGATCGGCGCGCGCTCGTCTCCCGGGTGAAGAGGCGGGGAACACCGGTAGGCGGCCGACCACCTCGATGTGGACGGACTCTCGGTCCCGTCCACCTTGGCATCCCCCGCTTTGCTCTCACCCTCGCGGCTGCTCCGCCGGGGTGAACCTGGTTCGTGGCGCGAAATCCCCCGGGTGAACTCTTGTGGCGGAACAAACCGGAATAGACCGTGCGGTAGCGGACCAACCGCCGGGAGGGCCGGACTCGACCGTTCGTGTGAATAAGTTTCGAAGGGCGGCACACGGGCGGGCGACGGCCGTGATCGTCCAACATCGGAAAGCGGGTCCCGCGAACGGGCTAACGCTTCCCGCGAACAGCTCAACCCGCAGGTCTGTGACCAGCGTTTGCGGGAGCGGGCTACTCACTCCGGGCGATCGGGTCAATACCGAAGTTGAAGTTTCGAATATTGATCTTGAGCGCCCTCTTCGCTGCGAATTACGCTGTTCGTCAATTGCCGACAACGATTTGCCGTGCCATGCTGAAGTGGTGCGCAACCCGCTGGGGTTGACAGGGTGCGCGCTTACTGGGGACCGAGAGGGGGGCGACCGAGTCTTGCGAGGCAGTGAGAGATTCCGGCCGATCGGCCACTGATCCCACCGGTTCCCTGAACACCGGATGAAAACTTCCGAGACCCTCGTCCCGCGACGGGTACCGGCTTCTTCGGGCTGACCGGGTGCGGCCCTTGCTGGACTCAAGTCGCTGAGCGAATGTCTTGAGGAGAGCGTTGTTCGAGGCGAAAAGCAGGATGCCCTGCCGCCTTGTGGTTCGTCGAAGTCCACGCTGCCGCACGGTCTTCAGGAAAGACCGTGGAGGCGGCCCGCGAACGCGGGACCGCCGGCGGCGTTTCCAGTAGTCCTCACCGTCGAGGACGCCCGCCGCGCGGCCGAGATCCGCGCCGGCCGGGATCGTGGTGTCCAACCACCGAAGCCAAGCAGTTGGACGGTGGATTCAAAGCCATGCCACAAAGCTGGCGAACAAGAGATTCAGTGGGGGCTAGGTGGATCCGACGAGAGTTGACCTGTCCGCTCTCCCGGTCGTCGAAATCGAGCTGTCACGGCTGTCGTCCGTGTCCTCGCCGCGAACTTCGGGCGAGGATCCGGACCACGTCGAGACATTGCTGTCCGCAGAATGGGAACTTCCGCCCATTCTCGTGCACAGACCGACGATGCGGGTGGTCGATGGCCTGCACAGGCTCAAGGCGGCGCAAGTCCGAGGCGACACGAAGATTCAAGCGAGGTTCATCGACGGCACCGAATCGGATGCCTTCGTCCTGGCGGTGGAAGCGAACATCCGGCACGGCCTGCCGCTTTCGCTGGCCGACCGCAAACGGGCGGCCGTCCAGATCATCGGAACGCATCCGCAGTGGTCCGATCGGCGGGTGGCCTCGGCGACCGGGATCTCCGCCGGAACGGTGGCGGACCTCCGAAGACGTGGTGGGGAGAACGGGAACGAGGCCAGGATCGGGCGGGACGGGCGGATCCGGCCCGTCGACAGTTCGGAGCGGCGCAGGCTCGCCGCCGACCTCATCCGCAACGACCCCGGCCTTTCGCTCCGGCAGGTCGCCAAACAGGTGGGCATCTCCCCGGAGACGGTCCGGGACGTGCGGGGCAGGCTGGAGCGCGGCGAGAGCCCGACCCCGAACGGCAACCGGAGGCTGCGGGCCAAACAGCATCCGCTGAGCCTGACCGAGCCCGACCTCGGCCACGCGCTGGACCGGGAGCGCCTGGCCGTACTGGAAAAGCTCAAGGCCGATCCCACCCTGCGGTTGAGCGAGGTGGGCCGGATCCTGTTGCGCATGCTCACCATGCACTCGATCGACGGACAGGAGTGGGAGCGGATCCTGCAGGGCGTGCCGCCGCATCTGTACGGCGTGGTCGCCGGATTCGCCAGGGATCACGCCCGGGTCTGGGCGGGGTTCGCGGACCACCTGGAGAACCGTGCCACCGATCTCGCCGCGGGAGTGATCGCTTAACGACGCGGCCGGCGCCGCGAAAACCTGGAGCGAAGGGGACTTTCCCGCGCGGTGCGCGGTGAAGGTCCCCTTTTCGCGTTCGCCCCGCCGCGGGGTGTCCAGGTCCGTGCTTGGACACCGGAGTCCTCAGTGGACGGTGACCAGGCCGGCGTCTCGACATCGCCAGGTGGGCGGCCTAAGAAGTGAAGGTGACCATCGAGAAGGCGCTCGTCGTCGGTACGGGACTGATCGGCACCTCCGTCGCGCTGGCCCTTCGCGAGAAGGACGTGGTGGTGTACCTCTCCGACGTCGACGCCCGGACCGCGGAGCTGGCGCGGGAACTCGGCGCGGGCCGGGAATGGACCGGCGGTGAGGTCGACCTGGCGGTGATCGCCGTCCCGCCGCGGCTCGTCGGGGAACGACTGGCGGAGCTGCAGAAACGGGAAGTCGCCAGGGCCTACACCGACGTCGCCAGTGTGAAGGCCGAACCGATCGCCGACGCGGAGCGGCTCGGCTGCGACCTGGCCGCTTATGTGCCGGGACATCCGCTCGCCGGACGCGAGCGGTCCGGCCCAGCCGCGGCCCGGGCCGACCTGTTTTCGGGCCGCCCCTGGGCACTCTGCCCCGGCACCGGGACGGACGCGGACGCCGTCCGGCTGGTGCGGGAGCTGGTGTCGCTGTGCGGGGCGAGTGCCGTCACCGTGTCCCCGGCCGAGCACGACGCGGCGGTGGCGCTGGTGTCGCACGCTCCCCACGTGGTGGCCTCCGCCGTGGCGGCGAGCCTGACCGGCGACGGCGACGTCGCGCTGACCCTCGCCGGGCAGGGCCTGCGCGATGTGACGCGGATCGCAGCCGGGAATCCCTTGCTGTGGCGGGAGATTCTTTCCGGGAACGCGCTGCCGGTGGCCGAAGTGCTCGACCGGGTCGCGAACGACCTCGCGGCGGCGGCCTCGGCCTTGCGGTCCGGGGACCTGGCCGGGGTGACGGATCTGCTGTGGCGCGGCGTCGACGGCCATGCCCGCATCCCCGCGAAGCGCTAGGCCAGGCGGTAAAAACACGTCCAAGTGCCGAAAGTGCTCGCTTGGACCGACTCGTGGACATCGACTCGATTAAGCACGATTGAGATCGCCGACTTGGCTCGTGAGAGAGGTGACCGAATGGACGTGGTGTTGCGGTTCGGGGGGGTGGACAAGAGCGATGACGATCCCGATCCCTGGGTCACCAAGGTCCACAAGGGAACGGTGCGCCGGGTGCTCACCTACTTCCGCCCGCATATCGGCAAAGTAGGGCTGTTCGTGCTCGTCGCGGCGCTGGAGGCGGCCATCGTCGTCGCGACTCCGTTGCTGTTGAAGGAACTCATCGACGAAGGCATCGTCAAGAACGATTCCGGCGTCGTGATCTTGATGGCCTGCCTGACCGCCGGGCTCGCCGTGGTGGCCGCGGTGCTGGCGCTGGTTTCCGGGTACATCTCCGGAAAGATCGGCGAGGGGATCACCTACGACCTCCGGGTCCAGGCGCTCGCCCATGTCCGGCAGCTGCCGATCGCGTTCTTCACGCGCACCCAGACCGGGATCCTGGTCGGCAGGCTGCACTCGGAACTGATCATGGCGCAGCAGCACTTCACCGGTCTGCTCATGGCGGCCACCGGTGTGGTCATGGTCGTGGTGGTGCTGGCCGAGCTGATCTACCTTTCATGGCTCGTCGCGCTCATCACGCTGGTGCTGATCCCGATCTTCCTCGTGCCCTGGATCCGCGTGGGGCGGGTGATCCAGAAGCGCAGCGTGGGGCAGATGGACGCGAACACCGGCCTCGGCGGGCTGCTCCAGGAGCGGTTCAACGTGCAGGGCGCCATGCTTTCCAAGCTCTTCGGCAGGCCGGACGAGGAGATGGCCGAATTCAAGGAGCGGTCCGGGAAGATCCGCGACATCGGCGTCAGCCTTTCCGTCTGGGGCCGGACGGCCTTCGTGATGATGGCGCTGATGGCCTCGCTCGCCACCGCGCTCGTCTACGGCATCGGCGGCGAGCTGGTGCTAGCCGGCGCGTTCCAGCTCGGCACGCTGGTGGCCATCGCCACCCTGCTTTCGCGGCTGTTCGGGCCGATCACCCAGCTGTCCGGGATGCAGGAGCTCGCGCAGACCGTCGTGGTGAGCTTTTCCCGGGTCTTCGAGCTGCTCGACCTGAAGCCGCTGATCCAGGAACGCCCCGACGCCGTCGAGCTCGAAAAGAACGTGGCGCCGGACATCGAATTCCAGAACGTGCGGTTCCGCTATCCCACCGCGGACGAGGTCTCGCTGGCGTCGCTGGAGCACCTGCGGACCGAGCGGGAACGCGGGGAAGTGTCGCCGGACGTCCTGCGCGACGTGAGTTTCCACGTGCGGGCCGGCACTCTCACCGCGCTCGTCGGCCCGTCCGGCGCGGGGAAGAGCACCATCACCCACCTGGTCTCCCGGCTGTACGACCCGAACTCCGGGTCCGTTCGCGTCGGCGGGCACGATCTGCGCGACCTCACGTTCTCCTCGCTGCGCGACACGGTGGGCGTGGTCAGCCAGGACGCCTACCTCTTCCACGACACGATCCGGGAGAACCTGCTCTACGCCCGGCCGACCGCCACCGAGGACGAGCTGATCGAAGCCTGCAAGGGGGCCCAGATCTGGGACCTGATCGAGTCCCTCCCGCTCGGGTTGGACACCGTCTCGGGTGATCGCGGCTATCGCATGTCGGGCGGGGAGAAGCAGCGGCTGGCCATCGCCAGGCTGCTGCTGAAGGCGCCCTCGATCGTCGTGCTCGACGAGGCCACCGCTCATCTGGACTCCGAGTCGGAGGCCGCGGTGCAGCGGGCGCTCAAGACCGCCTTGCGCAGCCGCACCTCGATGGTGATCGCGCACCGGTTGTCCACGATCCGCGAGGCCGACCAGATCCTCGTGATCGACGGCGGCGGGGTCCGGGAGAGCGGCACGCACGACGAACTGCTGGCGCAGGGCGGTCTTTACGCCGAGCTCTATCACACGCAGTTCGCCAACCCGGACCGCGACGCCCCCAAGCCGGAGATCGAAGAAGCCGAAGTGGAAGAGCCCGAGCCGGCGATCCAATACATGGGTTTCGGAGGATGACGATGAATTCCGCAGCGCGGCCCGCCTCGACGGTGCTCGATCTGTTCACCTCGCACGTGGACCGGACGCCCGACGCGGTGGCCGTGGTCGACGGCGACCGGGTCCTGACCTATCGGCGGCTCGACGAGGACGCGGGCCTGCTGGCCGGGCGGCTGGCAGGCCGGGGCATCCGCCGCGGCGACCGGGTCGCGGTGATGATGGGCCGGTCCGCGGATCTGGTGGTGGCGTTGCTCGCCGTGTGGAAGGCGGGGGCGACCTACGTCCCGGTGGACATCGCCTACCCCGCGCCGCGCGTGGAATTCATGGTGTCGGATTCGGCGGCCGCGCTGACGGTGTGTTCGGCCGCCGCGCGTGCCGCCGTCCCGGCGGGGATCGAGCCGCTCGTGGCGGACGCCGTCACGGACGGCGACGTGGCCGGAACGCCGGTCGCCGCGGTGCGCCCGGAGGACCTGGCGTTCGTGATGTACACGTCCGGTTCGACGGGAACGCCGAAGGGCGTGGCGATCGCCCAGCGCTCCGTCGCGGAGCTGGTGCGGGATCCCGGTTGGACGATGGATCCCGGCGAAGGCGTGCTCATGCATTCGCCGCACGCCTTCGACGCGTCCCTGTTCGAGATCTGGACGCCGCTGGCGTCCGGCGCCCGGGTGGTGATCGCCGAGCCGGGCTCGGTGGACACCCGGCGGCTGCGGGAAGCGGCCGCGGCCGGGGTGACGAGGGCGTACCTGACCGCGGGCAGTTTCCGTGCGGTGGCGGAGGAATCGCCGGAATCGTTCGCGGGTTTCCGCGAGGTGCTGACCGGCGGTGACGTGGTGCCGGTGCACGCGGTGGAGCGGGTGCGGGAAGCCTGTCCGGAGGCGCGGGTCCGGCATATGTACGGCCCGACGGAAGCGACGATGTGCGGGACGTGGCATCTGCTGGAGCCGGGCGACGTACTGGGTTCGGTGCTGCCGATCGGGCGTCCGCTGGCCGGCCGTGGAGTCCAAGTGCTCGACGAGTCGCTGCGGCCGGTGAAGCCGGGTGTGGTCGGCGACCTGTACCTCTCCGGGAGCCTGGCGGAGGGCTATTTCAATCGGGCGGGGCTGACCGCGGAGCGATTCGTGGCGGATCCGTCCCGGCCGGGGCGGCGGATGTACTGGACGGGCGACCTCGCCCAGTGGACCGCCGACGGTGAGCTGCTGTTCGCGGGCCGGGCCGACAACCAGGTGAAGGTCCGCGGGTTCCGGATCGAGCCCGGTGAGATCGAGGCCGCGCTGATCGCCCAGCCGGACGTCCAGGACGCCGTGGTGGCGGCGGTCGACGGACGGCTCATCGGTTACGTGGTGGCGGGCGGGGACCTGGATCCCGCGCTCGTCCGCGAGCGTCTCCGGGCGGAGCTGCCGGAGTACCTGGTCCCGGTCGCCGTGCTCGTGTTGGACGCGTTGCCGCTGACCGGCAACGGCAAGGTGGACCGGGCGGCGCTGCCCGCGCCCGAGTTCGCGGCGAGCGCCACGAGCCGGGAACCCCGCACCGAGGCCGAGAGTGTCCTTTGTGGACTTTTCGCTGAAGTCCTCCGGGTCGACCGGGCCGGGGTCGACGACGGCTTTTTCGAACTGGGCGGGGATTCGATCCTCGCGATGCGCCTGGCGGCGCGGGCGGCCAAGGCGGGCCTGCTGCTGACGCCCGTCCAGATCTTCGAAGAGACGACTCCCGCCCGGCTCGCGGCCGTGGCGCGCGACCTCCCGGCCGGCCGGTCCGGCGAGAGCCCCCTGCTCGCCCTGACCGAGGCGGAGGAGGCGGAGCTGGCCATCGCCGCTCCGGGCGCTGACGAGATCTGGCCGCTGGCACCGCTTCAGGAGGGCTTGCTCTTCGAATCGATCCTCGACGACCAAGGGCCCGACATCTACCAGGTGCAGGTGATCCTGGACCTGAACGGGCGGCCGGACGAGGCCCGGCTGCGGGCCGCGTGGGAAGCGGTCGTCCGGCGGCACGCCGAACTCCGGCTGACCTTCCACCGGCTCGAGTCGGGCAAGACGGTGCAGGCGGTCCACGGGGACGTCACCCTGCCGTGGGAGACGGTGGACCTGACGGGCGCCGAAGACGTCGACGCGGCTTTCGAGGCCCTGGCCGGTGAGGAACAGGAGAAGCGGTTCGATCTCGCCAAGGCGCCGCTGATCCGGCTGGTGCTGGTCCGGCTCGGCGAGGACCGGTACCGGCTGCTGGTCGTCATCCACCACATCCTGGTCGACGGCTGGTCGGTGGCGGTCCTGCTCAACGAGGCGTTCGAGGCGTACGAACCCGGTGGGCGGCTGCCGGAACGACGAGGCGGCGCCACCTACCGTGACTACCTGGCCTGGCTGGACCGGCAGGACAAGGACGCGGCACGCGAGGCCTGGCGGGCGGAGCTCGCCGACCTCGACGAGCCCGCGCTGATCGCGTCGGCGTCCGCCGCGACGGATTACGACTACCGCGTCACCCACCTGCCGCCCGCGCTGCACGCCAGGCTGCTGGAGTTCACCCGCGAGCACGGGCTGACACCGAGCACGGTGGTGCACGCCGCCTGGGCGATGGTGCTGGCGCGGCTCACGCGGCGGACCGACGTGGTGTTCGGCACCATGGTCGCGACCCGCCCCGCGGAACTGCAGGGCATCGAGTCGATGCCGGGGCTGCTGATGAGCGCGATGCCGGTCCGGGTGACCCTGGACGGCGAGCGAACGGTCATGGACACGCTCACCGACCTGTACGGCCGTCAAATGGCCCTCATGCCGCATCAGCATCTGGGGCTGCCGGAGATCCAGAAGGCGGCCGGACCCGGCGCGACCTTCGACACGCTGCTGGTGGTCGAGAACTACCCGCGGGAGTACGCCGGCCGGTACACGTATCTGCGCACCATCGAGGGCACCCACTATCCGCTGACCCTCGGCATCACGCCGGGGGACCGGTTCAAGATCCAGCTCGGCTACTGGCAGGGCCAGGTCCCGGACGCCGTCGCCGATTCGCTGCTGGACTGGTTCGTCGGCGCCATCGACGCGGTGGTCGCCGATCCGGCCGGTCCGGTGGGGCGGATCGGGGTGGGCACGGCCGAGACGCGCCACTGGCAACCGCCGCTGGTGTCCGGGGAGCCGCTGCACACGCTGGTGGGGCGGATGGCCGCCCGGCGGCCGGAGGGTGTGGCGCTGGCGGACGGCGAGGGAGACCTGACGTACGCCCGGTTGTGGGACCGGTCGGTGAGGTTCGCCGCCGTGTTGCGCGCCAACGGGGTCGGATCCGAATCCCGGGTCGGCCTCGTGGTGGGCCGGTCGTCCTGGTGGACCGTGGGCATGCTGGGCGTGCTGCTCGCGGGCGGCACTTTCGTGCCCGTGGACCCGGCGTATCCGGACGAGCGCAAGGAAACGATCTTCCGCAGCGCGGATCCGATGCTGGTGGTGTGCGCGGGGTCGACGCGCGGGACGGTGCCCGCGGAGTACGCGGACCGGCTCCTGGTGATCGACGAGACCGAGCTGCCGGCGGCGTCGGAGGACGAGCTGCCGCGGGTGGATCCGCGCAGTGCGGCGTACGTGATCTACACGTCCGGCTCGACGGGAACCCCGAAGGGGGTCGTCGTCACCCATACCGGGCTGGGGAACCTGGCACTGGCGCATATCGAACGGTTCGCCGTGACGCCGTCGTCGAGGGTCCTGCAGTTCGCGGCGCTCGGCTTCGACACCATCGTGTCCGAGGTGATGATGGCGCTGCTGTCCGGAGCCACCCTGGTGGTGCCGCCGGAGCAGGAGCTGCCGCCGCGGATGGCGATGTCCGAAACGCTGGCGCGGTGGGACATCACGCAGGTGAAGGCGCCACCGTCGGTGCTGGGCACGGTCGACGCGTTGCCGGACCGGGTGGACACGGTGGTCGCGGCGGGAGAACTCTGCCCGCCGGGCCTGGTGGACCGGATGTCCGCGAACCATCGGATGATCAACGCCTACGGGCCGACCGAGACCACGATCTGCGCGACGATGAGCATGCCGTTGTCGCCGGGGCAGCATCCGATCCCGTTCGGCGGGCCGGTCCCGGGGGTGCGCGGCTATCTGCTGGACTCGTTCCTGCGTCCGTTGCCGCCCGGCATCACCGGTGAGCTGTACTTGGCGGGCATCGGGGTGGCGCGCGGTTATCTGGGCCGCCCCGGCTTGACGGCCGAGCGGTTCGTCGCCGATCCGTTCGCCCCCGGTGAGCGGATGTACCGGACCGGGGACCTGGCGTATTGGACCGATCAGGGCGAACTGGTGTCCGCCGGGCGGGCCGACGACCAGGTCAAGATCCGCGGCTTCCGGGTCGAACCGCGCGAGATCGAGTTCGCCCTGTCCGCGTACCCGAGGATCACCCAGGCGACGGTGACCGTCCGCGAAGACCGCCTGATCGCCTACGTGACACCGGGCGACATCGACACGCAGGCGGTCCGGGCGCATCTCGCGTCCAGGATGCCCCAGTACATGGTGCCCGCGGCGGTGGTGGCGCTCGACGTCCTGCCGCTGACGGCGCACGGGAAGATCGACCGGCGCGCGCTGCCCGATCCGGATTTCGTCACCGGGACGCCCGCCAGGGAGCCCGCCACCGAGACCGAGCGGGTGCTGTGCGAGCTGTTCGCCGGCGTGCTCGGCCTGGACCAGGTCGGGGTGGACGACAGCTTCTTCGACCTCGGCGGGGACTCCATCCTCTCGATGCAGCTCGCGGCGCGGGCCCGGCGTTCCGGGCTGACGTTCAGCGCGGCGGACGTCTTCGACGGGAAGACCCCGGAGCGGATCGCGCGGCTGGCGGAGGAATCGGCGCCGCCGGAACAGGTTCCGTCCCAGACATCCGACGGCGTCGGCGACGTCGCCTGGACACCGGTGATGGCGCTGCTGGGCGACGGCGTCACGGGACCGGGATTCGCGCAGTGGATGGTGGTCGGGACGCCTTCCGGTCTGACGGAAAAGGCTTTGGTCACGGGATTCTCGGCCGTGGTCGGCACACACGACATGCTGCGGGCCCGCGTCGTCGACGACGCGAGCGGACGGCGGCTGGTGGTCGGCGAGCGCGGGGCGGTGAACGCGGCCGGGTGGGTCACCCGCGTCGGGATCGACGGCCGTTCGCCGGACGAGGCCGTGGAGGACGCGGCGCGCGAGGCCGTGAGCCGGTTGGACCCGTCGGCGGGCGTGATGGCGCAGGCCGTGTGGCTGGACGCCGGACCGGATCGGGCGGGCCGGTTGGTGGTCGTGGTGCATCACCTGTCGGTCGACGGTGTGTCCTGGCGGGTCTTGCTTTCCGATCTGCAGGTGGCCTGCGAAGCGGCGGCCGCGGGACGGACCCCGGCGCTGGAGCCGGTGGGCTTGTCGTTCAAGCGGTGGGCGGGCCTGCTGAAGGAGCAGGCGGTCTCCGCGGAACGGGTCGCGGAACTGGCGGCGTGGAAGGCGATCCTCGGAACGGGGGACCAGCCGATCGGTGCGCACGCGCCGTCCGCGGAAGGCGAGGTGCGCTCGCGGTCGTGGGTGGTGCCGAAGCGGGAGACGTCGGTGCTGGTCGGCCGGGCCCCGGTGGTCTTCCATTGCGGGGTCAACGAAGTCCTGCTCGCGGGGCTCGTGGGAGCGGTGACCCGCCGGCGCGGTGGCGACACGGTGCTGGTGGACGTGGAAGGCCACGGCCGTCATCCGGCCGAAGGGACGGATCTGTCCCGGACGGTGGGCTGGTTCACCAGCGCGCATCCGGTACGGCTGGCCGTGGCGGACACCGATCTGGCGGACGTGGCCGCCGGTGGCCCGGCGGCCGGGCGGTTGCTGAAGCTGGTCAAGGAGCAGTCGCGGGCCGTGCCCGGCGACGGGCTCGGCTATGGCCTGCTGCGGTATCTCAACGACGTGACGGGGCCGGTCCTGGCGGACTCGCCGTCGCCGCGGATCGGGTTCAACTACCTGGGCCGGTTCGCCGCCGCCGAGAAGGGCGACGTGCGGGCGTGGCAGCCGGTCGGTGAGCTCGGCAGTTCGCTGGAACCCGGGATGGGCCTGCCGCACGCGCTCGAGGTCAACGCGATCGTCCAGGATTCGCCGGACGGTCCCGAACTGACCCTCCTGCTGGAATGGCAGGACGACGTGCTCGACGAGGCGGACGTCGAACGGCTGGCCCAGGACTGGCTGGACATGCTGGCCGGGCTGGCCCGGCAGGCGGACGATCCCGCCGCGGGCGGGCACACCGCGTCCGACTTCGATCTCGTCACCCTGGACCAGGTCGAGATCGAAGCCCTCGAAGCCGAATACGCGGACGCCGGTGGGGTGGCCGACGTGCTGCCGCTTTCGCCGCTGCAGCACGGGCTCGCGTTCCACGCCGGTTACGGTGGTGACGGCGTCGACGTCTACACCGCGCAGGCCGTGCTGGACCTGAGCGGTCCGCTGGACATGCTGCTGCTGCGGAAGTCGGTGCGCGGGCTGCTGGAGCGGCACCCGAATCTGCGAGCCGGATTCCGGCACGCCGCCGCCGGGCCCGCCTACCAGGTGATCCCGGGCGTCATCGAAGTACCGGTGTCCTTTGTGGACGCGACGGGGTCGGCGGATCCGGAAGCCGAGGCGACGGCGGTGGCCGCGGCCGAGCGGGCACGGCCGTTCGATCTGGCCAAGCCCCCGCTGCTGCGGATCACCGTGGTGGCACTGGGACCGGACAGCCACCGGCTGGTGCTGACCAACCATCACATCCTGCTCGACGGCTGGTCGACCCCCCTGCTGGTGGACGAACTGCTCACGCTGTACCAAGGCGGAGCGGCTCCGTCCGCGCTGGCGCCGGTCACCCCGTATCGGGATTACCTGGCCTGGGTCGGCGAAACCGACCGGGACGCGTCGACAGCCGCGTGGCGCGAGGCCCTGTCCGGCTTGCCGGAACCGACACTGGTCGCGGAAGACCGGCCGGTACCGGTCCAGGTGCCCGGGCAGATGTGGGCCGAACTGGACGAGACGTTCGCCGCCGCTTTGGCGACGCGGGCCCGGGAATGCGGGGTCACGGTCAGCACGATGCTGCAGGCGGTGTGGGGCCTGGTGCTGGCGGCGACCACCGGACGCGACGACGTGGTGTTCGGGGCGGTGGTGTCCGGGCGACCGGCCGAGCTGCCCGGGATCGAGACCATGGTCGGCCTGTTCATCAACACCGTCCCGGTCCGGGTCCGGACGAGGCCGGAGCAGACCTTCGCCGAACTGGTGCGGCGGATCCAGGACGAGCAGATCGCGTTGCTGGCCCATCACCACGTCGGGCTCGCCGACATCCAGCAGACCGCCGGACTGGGCCGGTTGTTCGACACCCTCGTCGTCTACGAGAACTACCCCAGGCCCGACGAGACCGGTGACACCGAACCGGATCGGTTGCGGGTGCGGGGAATGACCGCCGCCGACGCCACGCATTACCCGCTGGCGCTGGCTGTCGTCCCCGGCGACGTCCTGCGGCTGCGGCTGGAGCACCAGCCCGCGCTGTTCACCACCGAGCAGGCCGGTGCCGTGCTGGACCGCTTCACCCGGGTGCTCGAAGCCGTGGTCGCCGAGCCGCGGACGCCGCTCCCGGCGGTGCCGATCCTGTCCGATGCAGAACAGCGGGAGTTGCTGTCGCGCAACGACACCGCGCGGCCGGTGCCGGACCGGACGCTGCCGGAGTCGTTCGCCGCGCAGGTCGCCGCCACCCCGGAAGCGATCGCGGTGACCTTCGAGGACCGGTCGCTGTCCTACGCCGAACTCGACGCACGCGCCAATCAACTGGCGCGCTGGCTCATCGAGCGGGGCGCTGGGCCCGAAGGCCTGGTCGCGGTGATGCTGCCCCGGTCGCTGGAACTGATCGTCACGGTGCTGGCGGTCACCAAGACCGGTGGTGCCTGGCTGCCGATCGATCCGGTCTATCCGGCCGATCGCGTCGCCTTCATGCTCGACGACGCCGAACCGGCACTGGTGATCACCAGCGCCGCGCTGTCGGGCTCGCCCGCCGGTGAGGTGCTGGCGGACCGGCCGTCGACCGTGCTGATCGACGATCCGTCGGCCGTGGACGAGATGGCGGGACGGGATCGCACGCCGGTCACCGACGCCGACCGTGCCCGGCCGCTGGATCCGCGTCATCCGGCCTACCTGATCTACACCTCGGGTTCCACCGGACGCCCCAAGGCCGTCGTCGTCACCCACCGGAACCTGGCGAACTATCTGGACCATTGCGGTCGGACGTTCCCGGGGCTGCGGGGACGATCGCTGATGCATTCGTCGATCGCCTTCGACCTGACGGTGACCGCGATGCTCACTCCGCTCACCGTCGGGGGAACGGTCCAGGTCGGCGCGCTGGAGGACCTGATCGGCACGGTGGAGGACGCCCCGTCGCTGTTCCTCAAGGCCACACCGAGCCATTTGAAGACCCTGGACACCGGTTCCCGGGAAATCGCGGTGCCGGGTGATCTCCTGCTCGGCGGCGAACAATTGTCCGTCGACACGATCACGCGGTGGCGCCGGACGTACCCGGACACCGTGGTGGTCAACGAATACGGGCCGACCGAGGCGACCGTCGGATGCGTCGAGTACCGGCTCGAACCCGGGCAGGCGGCCCCGTCCGGCGAGGTGGTGCCGATCGGCACGCCCACGACGAACATGCGGGCGTTCGTGCTGGACTCGTGGCTGCGGCAGGTCCCGCCGGGTGCGGTGGGCGAGCTGTACGTGGCAGGCGAGGGTGTCGCCCGGGGATATTTGGGGCGGGCGGGTTTGACCGCGACGCGGTTCGTGGCCGACCCGTCCGGTTCCGGCGAGCGGATGTACCGGACCGGCGACCTGGTGCGGTGGAACGCGGACGGGGAACTGGTGTTCGCCGGCCGCGTCGACGACCAGGTGAAGGTGCGGGGCTACCGGATCGAGCCCGGCGAGATCGAGGCGGCCCTGGTGGCGCAGGAGTCGGTGGGGCAGGCCGTGGTGCTGGCCCGCGACAGCGGCACCGGCAAACGGCTGATCGGCTACGTGACCGCTGCCGGAGAGTCCGGTGTGTCCGGTGTGTCCGGGGTGGACGAAGCCGCCGTGCGCGCGGGGGTGGCGGCCCGGCTGCCGGAGTACATGGTGCCTGCCGCGGTGGTGGTGCTCGACGCGCTTCCGTTGACGGCGAACGGGAAAGTGGACCGGGAGGCCTTGCCGGATCCCGACTTCAACGGCCGCGTCACGGGCCGGGAGCCGGTCACGGAGGCCGAGCGGCTGCTGTGCGCGCTCTTCGCCGAAGTGCTCGGCCTGGAGCGAGCGGGCGCGGACGACAGTTTCTTCGAATTGGGCGGGGATTCGATCCTTTCGATGCAACTGGCGGCGCGGGCCCACCGCGCGGGAATGGCCTTCGGTGCGCGCGAAGTGTTCGAACAGCGGACGCCCGCGGCGATCGCGGCGGTCGTGGAACGGGGTGCTGGTGCCCCGGCCGCGGTGGAACACGCCGCGTCCGATGTCGCCCTCCTCGAACTGAACCAAGACGAGATCGACGAATTCGAAGCGGAGTTCGAAAGCGGCCGTTGACGCGGCTGGACCGCGTCGGTCGAGGTGGTCGTGAGTGGTAAGTGTCGTTAGAACGGCACTTGCCACTCACGACCCACCCGGCCGACCACGAAACGCTTGCCCTGAAAAGAGAACGGCGCGGCTGGACGGGGTTGTCCGGCGAGGCCGGGCAGAGGGATGATCCTTCCACGGGGGTATTCCCGCATAAGACGTCGCCCTCCTCGATCCGGTTTCGGAACCGGGCCGGGGAATTCAAGCTGAGTTCGGCGAATTCGACGCCCTTCGCTGATTGAGGGAGATTAGTGATGAACCAGTCGCGGATTGAGGAAATCTGGCCGCTGTCGCCCTTGCAGGCCGGATTGCTCTTCCACGCGGTTTACGACGGCGAAGGGCCCGACGTCTACGTTGGTCATTGGATCCTGGATCTGGACGGACCGGTGGACGCGGCCGGGCTGCGCGCGGCCTGGGAGTCGCTGCTTGCCCGGCACGCCCCGCTCCGCGCCTGTTTCCGGCAGCGGAAATCGGGCGAGACCGTGCAGATCATCGCCAAGCAGGTGGACCTGCCGTGGCGTGAGGTCGATCTTTCCCACCTCGACCGGCCCGAGACGGCCGTGCGGGAACTGGCCGAACAGGACCGGACGACGAGGTTCGATCTCACGCGGGCGCCGTTGCTGCGGCTGACCCTGATCCGGCTCGGCGACACCACGCACCGACTGGTGGTGACCTGCCATCACACGATCATGGACGGCTGGTCGCTGCCCATCGTGCTCGGCGAGATGTCGAAGCTGTACGCGGCGGACGGCGGCCCGGTGGACCTGCCGGAAGTGACTTCCTACCGCGAATACCTGGCGTGGCTGAGCCGCCAGGACAAAGCGAGGTCGCTCTCGGCGTGGGCGGCGCGGCTGGACGGCGTCGACGAGCCGACGCTGGTGGTGCCGGCCGACCCGGGCCGGGCGCCCGCCGAACCGGAGAGCGTCGAGGCCGAGCTGCCGGAGAACGTCGCGCGAGAGCTGGGGGCGCTGGCCCGTGGCCGGGGCCTGACGCTGAATACGGTGGTGCAGGGCGCCTGGGCACTGGTGCTCGCGCAGCTGACGGGCCGGACGGACGTGGTGTTCGGGGCCGCGGTGTCGGCACGCCCGCCGGATCTGCCCGGCGTGGAGGGAATGGTGGGGCTGTTCCTCAACACCGTTCCCGTGCGGGTGTCGCTGCGCGGCGGGACGCCGGTCGCCGAACTGCTGACGGACTTGCAGAAACGGCAGTCGGCGCTCATTCCCGACCAGTACGTCGGCCTGGCGGACATCCAGCAGGAGGCCGGTCCCGGCGCCGTCTTCGACACGTTGATCGTCTTCGAGAAGTTCCACCACGATTCCGGTGAACTGGGCTCCGCGGACACCTTCGGCATCCGGGTGCACCAGGGCCGGGTGGCCGCCCATTATCCGCTGACGCTGGTCGCCGTCCCCGGCGAATCGCTGTACTTCAAGCTGGACTATCTGACGGATCTCTTCGATCGGGACACCGCGCTCGCCATCCTGGAGCGGTTCACGGGCGTGCTGCGTCAACTGTCGGGTGCGGGCGACCTCACGGTGGCCGACGTCGAGGTGACGAGCCCGGCCGAACGCGCCTTGGTGGTCGACGCCTGGGGTGCGTCGTCCCAGACGCCGCCGAGCCGGACCGCGCCGGAGCTGTTCGCCCACCAGGTGGAGCACCACCGCGACGAGGTGGCGATCGCCGACGGCGACCGGACGCTGTCCTACGGGGAACTCGCCGAGCACGCGGAGCGGCTCGCCGGTCACTTGCACGGCAAGGGAGTCCGGCGCGGGGACCGGGTGGCCGTGGTGCTGGACCGGTCGCCCGAGCTGATCGCGACGCTGCTCGCGGTGTGGAAGGCGGGCGCGGCGTACGTGCCGGTGGATCCCGCCTATCCGGTGGAACGCATGCAGTTCATGCTGGCGGATTCCGGGCCCGCGGCGGTGGTGTGCGCGAAAACGTACCGGGACACCGTGCTGGACGTCGGCCTCGAACCGATCGTCCTGGACGATCCCAGGACGCGGCGGGCGGTGGCGGAAAGCGCCCGCCTGTCGACCGGCCCGAGCGCCGATGACCTCGCCTACGTGATGTACACGTCGGGTTCGACGGGGACGCCGAAGGGCGTCGCGGTGTCGCACGGCAACGTCGCGGCGCTGGTCGGGGAGCCGGGGTGGCGAGTCGGCCCCGGTGACGCCGTGCTGCTGCACGCTTCGCACGCGTTCGACATCTCGCTGTTCGAGCTGTGGGTGCCGCTGGTGTCGGGTGCGCGCGTGGTGTTGGCCGGATCGGGCGCGGTGGACGGCGAGGCGCTGGCGCGCCACGTGGCCGCCGGTGTCACGGCCGCTCACCTGACCGCGGGCGCTTTCCGGGTGCTGGCCGAGGAATCGCCGGAGTCCGTCGCCGGTCTGCGCGAGGTGCTGACCGGAGGCGACGCGGTGCCCCCGGCCGCGGTGGACAGCGTGCGGCAGGTGTGCCCGGACGTCCGGGTACGGCATCTCTACGGCCCGACCGAGGCCACGCTGTGCGCGACCTGGTGGCTGCTCGAACCCGGCGCGCCCTCGGGAGCGGTGCTGCCGATCGGGCGGCCGCTGCGGGGGCGGCGGGTCTACGTCCTCGACGCGTTCCTGCGGCCCGTGCCCGCAGGGGTGGCGGGAGAGCTGTACGTCGCCGGAGCCGGTGTGGCGCAAGGCTATCTGGACCGTCCGGCGCTGACGTCCGAGCGGTTCGTCGCCGATCCGTTCGTGCCCGCCGGGAGGATGTACCGGACCGGGGACCTCGCGTACTGGACCGAGCAGGGCGCGCTGGCGTTCGCCGGCCGGGCCGACGATCAGGTGAAGATCCGCGGGTATCGCGTGGAACCCGGCGAGATCGAGGTGGTCCTCGCCGGGCTGCCGGGGGTCGGCCAGGCCGTGGTGCTCGCCAGGCACGAGCAGCTGATCGGTTACGTGGTCCCGGAAACGGGGCAGGACGTCGACCCGGCGCGGCTGCGCGAACTGCTCGCCGAGACGCTGCCCGAGTTCATGGTCCCGGCCGCGGTGCTGGCGCTGGACGCGTTGCCGCTGACGGTCAACGGAAAGGTGGACCGGCGGGCGCTGCCCGAACCGGACTTCGCGTCGAAGTCGGCGGGCCGGGAACCGGTCACCGACGCCGAACGAGTCCTTTGTGGAGTGTTCGCCGAGGTGCTCGGCCTCGACCGGGTCGGCATCGAGGACAGCTTCTTCGAACTGGGTGGCGACTCGATCTCGTCGATGCAGGTCGCCGCCCGCGCGCGTCGCGAGGGGCTCCCGCTGACCCCGAGGCAGGTGTTCGAGCACCGGACCCCCGAGCGTCTCGCGGCCTTGGCGCAGGAGGCGGGCACGACGCCCCGCGCCGAGGTCGTCCCGGGCGTGGGGGAGATCCCGCGGACGCCGGTGATGCTCGCTCTCGGGGACGACGCGGAGCGCCCCGGTTTCGCGCAGGTGAGGGTCGTCGTCACGCCGGCGGGCTTGAACCTGGACGCGCTGGTGAGCGCCCTGCGAGCGGTGCTGGACACCCATGATCTGCTGCGGGCGCGGGTGGAGCAGGACGGACGGCTGATCGTGCCCGAGCGCGGTGCGGTGGACGCGGCGAGCCTGGTCGAGCGGGTGGCCGCCGGGACGGCGGAACTGGACGAGATCGCCGCGCGCGAGGTCCGGACGGCGACGGGAACGCTGGACCCGTCGGCGGGGATCATGGCGCGGGTCGTCTGGGTCGACGCCGGGGACGCCGAGCCGGGCCGGTTGGCCTTCGTGGCGCATCACCTCGCCGTCGACGCGGTCTCGTGGGGGATCCTCCTGCCGGATCTGCGGTCGGCGTACGAAGCCCTGCTCGCCGGCGGGACCCCCGCCCTCGAAGCCCCGGCGACGTCGTACCGGCAGTGGGCGCGACGGCTCACCGAGCAGGCGCGCGGCGAGAGCACCGTGGCCGAACTGGAGCAGTGGGCCGCTCTGCTGGAGGACGCGGACCCGTCCTGGGACGAGGACACCGGACAGCACACCGGGCAGTCGCACTCGTGGTCCACGAGCCTGTCCGGCTCCGAGGCGCGCAACCTCGTGGCCGTCCTGCCGGGAGCGTTCCACTGCGGGATCCAGGACGTCCTGGTGGCCGGTCTCGCGGGTGCGCTGGCGCGGCTGCGCGGAACCGGCCGCGGGCTGCTGGTGGACGTGGAAGGCCACGGCCGCGAAGCCGCCGACGGCGAGGATCTGCTGCGCACCGTGGGCTGGTTCACCAGCGTGCACCCGGTCCGCCTCGATCTGTCCGATGTGGACATCACGGCCGCCGGGCCGGTGCTGAAGACCGTCAAGGACCAGATCCGCGCGGTGCCCGGCGACGGGTCCGGCTACGGACTGCTGCGTCATCTCAACCCCGGCACCGCGGCGAGGCTGGCCGGGCTGCCGTCCTCGCGGATCGGCTTCAACTATCTCGGCCGGACCGTCCTCGCCCCGAAGGACACCGCGTGGCAGCCAGGGGGAGAAGGGCCGCTCGGTGGCGGTCCGGACATGGTCCTCGCCCACGCCGTGGAGGTCAGCGCGGAAGTCCAGGACACGCCGTCCGGACCCCGGCTGGGGCTGGCCATCGACACCCGGGACTCCGATTTCGCCGCGGTGGAACGGCTCGGCGAGGCCTGGCTGGAGATGTTGACCGGCCTCGCGGCCCTCGCCGAGGATCCCGGCGCGGGCGGGCACACCCCTTCCGACTTCGAGCTCGTCGGCCTGACGCAGCGCGACGTCGCGGAGCTGGAGGCCGCGGCGCCGGGGCTGACCGACATCTGGCCGCTCTCGCCGCTGCAGGAAGGCATGCTCTTCGAGCGGGCCTTCGACACCGACGGCGTCGACGTCTATCAGAGCCAGCGGATCCTGGACCTCGACGGGCCGCTCGACGCGCGACGGCTGCACGCGGCCTGGACCCGGGTCCTCGCCCGGCACGAATCGCTCCGGACCGGTTTCCACCAGCTGGGGTCCGGCGAGACGGTGCAGGTCGTCGTGGGTGAGGCCGAACTGCCTTGGCGGGAGGTGGATCTCTCGCACCTCGACGAGGCGGCCGCGGACGCCGAGGTCGAACGGCTGCTCGCCGACGATCAGGCCCGGCGGTTCGACGTGACCGCGCCGCCGCTGCTGCGGCTGTCGCTGATCCGGCTCAGCACCGACCGGCACCGGCTCGTGCTGACTTCGCACCACGTCGTCCTGGACGGCTGGTCGACGCCGCTCTTGCTGGGCGAGGTGTCGATCGCCTACACGGGCGGGCAGATCCCGTCGGCGGCACCGTCCTATAAGGACTATCTGACCTGGCTGGACGGTCAGGACGGCGACCGGACGCGGGAGGCGTGGCGGACCGAACTCGCCGGCGCGGAAGAACCGTCCCTTGTGGACGCCGACGCGGGCAAGACGCTGGTGCTGCCCGGCGAGCACGCCGAACTGCTGTCCGAGGAGACGACGCGCGCGCTCACCGACTTGGCCCGGGGCAACGGGTTGACGACGAGCACGATCCTGCAGGCCGCCTGGGCGCTGGTGCTGGCGCGGCTGGCGGGCCGGACGGACGTGGTGTTCGGGTCGGTGGTGTCGGGGCGCCCGGCGGAGGTGGCCGACGTCGAGCGGATGGTGGGGATGTTCATCAACACCGTCCCGGTTCGCGTGCGGCTCGACGGCGGTCAGCCGCTCCTGGAGTTGTTCCAGGACCTGCAGGGACGCCAGGCGGCGTTGACCGAACACCAGTACCTGGGGCTGCCGGAGATCCAGAAGGTGGCGGGTACGGGCGCGGTCTTCGACACCATCGTGATGATCGAGAACTACCCGCACACCGCCGACGGTCTCGGCGACGACGGCGGTGTCGCGATCAGCGCGGTCGTCACCCGGACCGGCACCGGCTATCCGCTGACGATGAACGTCAGCCTCGGGAATCGCTTGCGTGTCAACGTGTCCTACCGGCCCGATCGGTTCGACGGCGAGACGGCGGCCGAGATCGCCAGGCAGGTCGTGCGTGTCCTGGAACAGGTGGTGGCGGAGCCTTCGCTGCCGGTGGGCCGCCTCGGCGTGACGAGCGAACCGGCGCGCGCGGCGGTGGTGGAACGCTGGAACGCGACGGGCGAGGCGGCCGACACGACGTCGGTGCTCGGGCTGTTCCGGCGGCAGGTGAGCGCCTCGCCGGACGCGGTGGCGGTCATGGACGGCGAGCGGACCCTGTCCTACGCCGTCCTCGACCGGGAATCCGACCGGCTGGCCGGGAACCTGGCCGCCGTCGGCGTACGGCGTGGTGACCGCGTCGGTGTGGTGATGGCGCGCGGCGCGGAGCTGCTCGTCGCCCTGCTCGCGGTCTGGAAGGCGGGTGCCGCGCAGGTCCCGGTGAACGTGGACTACCCCGCGGAACGGATCGAGCGGATGCTGTCCGACGCCGGGGTGGCGGTCGCGGTCTGTCTCGAAGCGACCCGCAAGGCGGTGCCGGACGGGGTCGAGCCGGTGCTCGCGGACGCCCCGGCGATCGACGGGGCACGGCATGAAGCGCCCCTGGTCACCGTCGGCGCGGACGACGTCGCGTACGTGATGTACACGTCGGGATCGACCGGGGTGCCGAAGGGTGTCGCGGTGCCGCACGGAAGCGTGGCGGCGCTGGCGAGCGACCCGGGCTGGTCCCAGGGCCCCGGCGATCGGGTCCTGCTGCACGCGTCGCACGCTTTCGACGCGTCGCTGGTCGAGATCTGGGTGCCGCTGGTCAGCGGGGCCCGCGTGGTGGTCGCGGAACCGGGCACGGTCGACGCGGAACGCCTCCGCGAGGCGATCTCCCGCGGCGTGACCACCGTCCACCTGACGGCGGGCGCTTTCCGTGCGGTGGCCGAGGAAGCGCCGGAATCCTTCCTCGGGCTGCGGGAGATCCTGACCGGTGGGGACGCGGTCCCGCTCGCCTCCGTCGAGCGGATGCGCCGGGCGTGCCCGGACGTCCGGGTCCGGCAGCTCTACGGCCCGACCGAGATCACCCTCTGCGCCACGTGGCTCGTCCTCGAACCGGGCGACGAAACGGGCGCCACCTTGCCGATCGGCGGACCGCTGGCCGGGCGCCAGGCCTATGTGCTCGACGCGTTCCTGCAGCCGGTGGCCCCGAACGTGACCGGCGAGCTCTACCTCGCCGGAGCCGGTCTGGCGCACGGATATCTGGGCAACACCGCGTCGACCGCGGAGCGGTTCGTCGCCAACCCGTTCACCCCGGGGCGGATGTACCGGACCGGCGACCTGGCGCGCTGGACGGATCAGGGCGAGCTGCTGTTCGGCGGGCGTGCCGACTCCCAGGTGAAGATCCGGGGCTACCGGGTCGAACCCGGCGAGATCGAGGCGGCGCTGACCGAGGTCCCCGACGTCGCGCAGGCGGTCGTGGTGGCCCGGGAAGAACGCCCCGGCGAGAAGCGCCTGATCGCGTACGTGACCGCGGAACCGGGACAGGGACTGGATTCCGACGCGGTCCGCGCGCGGCTCGCGGCGCGGCTGCCGGAGTTCATGGTGCCCTCGGTGGTGCTGGTGCTGGACGGTTTCCCGTTGACGCTCAACGGGAAGATCGACCGCGCGGCCCTGCCCGCCCCCGAGTTCGCCGGGCGGGCGACCGGACGCGAACCGCGCACGGAGACCGAGCGGGTGCTGTGCGACCTGTTCGCCGAGATCCTCGGGCTGGACCGGGTCGGCGCCGACGACGGTTTCTTCGAACTGGGCGGGGACTCGATCCTCTCGATGCGGCTGGCCGCCCGCGCTCGGCGCGAGAATCTCGTCTTCGGGGCGAAGCAGGTTTTCGACCGGAAGACGCCCGCGGGGATCGCGGCGGTCGCCGAACACGGCGGACGGCCGCGGGCCGAGGACACCGAAGGCGTCGGTGAGGTCCCGCTGACGCCGGTGGCGCTGGCACTGCTCGAACGCGATCCCCTGGGGCTGACCCGGGGAGCCATGGCGCAGTGGGTGACCGTGGAGGTCCCCGGCGACCTTTCCGTGGCCGCGCTGACGGCCGGGCTGGGCGCGGTGATCGACACGCACGACCTGCTGCGGAGCCGGATCGTCGAGCCCGAGGGCGACCGGCCCCGGCTGATCGTGGCCGAGCGGGGCACGGTGGACGCGGCGACGCTCGTCGAACGGGTCGACGCCGACGGCGAAGACAGTGGCGAAATCGGGGAGATCGCGGATCACCGGGCCGCCGACGCGGGGGCACGCCTGGATCCCGTCGAAGGCGTGATGGTCCGGGCGGTCTGGGTGGACGCCGGACCGGGACGGACCGGACGGCTCGTCGTGGCCGCGCATCACCTCGTGGTCGACGTGGTGTCGTGGCGAACGCTGGTGGCGGACCTGCAAGCGGCCTGTGAAGCCGTGCTCGCGGGCGGGCGGCCGTCGCTCGACCCGCCGGACGTCTCGTTCCGGCGCTGGTCGCGCACGCTGGCCGCCGAGGCCGCGACCCGGACCGCGGAGCTGGCGACGTGGACGGAGATCCTCGCCCGCGCGCAGTCGCGGCTGGGCGAACTCGATCCCCGGCGCGACACCGTGTCGACGGCGGGCCGCCGGACCTGGACCCTGCCGGCGGGCACGCTCGTGGAGAAGGCCACCTCGGCGTTCCACTGCGGTGTCCACGAGGTACTGCTGGCCACCCTGGCCGGCGCCGTGGCAGGCTGGCGCGGCGGCACCGCCGTCGTGGTGGACGTCGAAGGCCACGGCCGTCAGCCCCTCGGCGAGATGGACCTGTCGCGGACGCTCGGCTGGTTCACCGACATCCACCCGATCCGGCTGGACGTGACCGAGGCGAGCGCGCCCGGTCGTCTGCTGAAGCAGGTCAAGGAAAACGTGCGAGCCGTGCCCGACGGCGGGCTCGGCTACGGGATGCTTCGGCATCTCAACGCGGAGACGGGGCCGGTCCTCGCGGCGCTGCCCAAGGCGGAGATCGGGTTCAACTATCTCGGCCGCTTCTCGGCGCGGTCCGAGGGTGACGCGCGGCCTTGGCAGATCACGGGAATCACCGGCGGCGTGGCCGAGCTGGACACACCTTTGCGGCATGTCCTGGAGATCGACGCCGTAGTGGCCGACGGCACCGATGGCCCCGACAACACTGACGGCCCCGAGTTCTCGCTGACCGTGACCTGGGCCCGGCGGATTCTCGACGACGCCGAGGCGGAGTCGTTCGCCGACGCGTGGCTGGCCGCGCTGACCGGCCTCGCCGCTCACGTCGACGGCGGCGCCGGGGGACACACCCCGTCCGACTTCCCGCTCACGACGCTGACGCAGCGAGAGGTGGAGAAGGTCGAGGCCGCCGTGCCGGGCCTGCTCGACATCTGGCCGCTTTCCCCGCTGCAGGAGGGTTTGCTGTTCCACACCGCGGACGAGGAGGGCCCGGACGTCTACGCGAGCATGCGGACCCTCGCCCTCGACGGCCCGCTGGACGCCGCCCGGTTCCGCGCGTCCTGGCAGGCCCTGCTCGACCGGCACGCCGCCCTGCGGGCGAGTTTCCATCAGCTCGAATCCGGGACGGCCGTGCAGGCGATCGCCCGCGAGGTCACGCTGCCCTGGCGGGAGACCGATCTGTCCGGGCTGCCCGAGGACGAGGCGCTGGCGGAATTCGACCGGCTCGCGGAGGAACAGCACGCCGCGCGGTTCGACCTGGCCGAGGGACCGCTGCTGCGCCTGCATCTCGTACGCCTCGGCGAACGCAGCCACCGCCTGGTCTTCACGTCGCATCACATCGTGGTCGACGGCTGGTCCCTGCCGCTGATCGCCACCGGCGTGCTGGCGGCGTACGAAGCGGGCGGTGACGACCGGGCGTTGCCCGCCGCGGCGTCGTATCGCGACTACCTCGCGTGGATCGCCCGCCAGGACAAGGCGGCCGCGCTGGAGGCGTGGCGGACCGAGCTCGCGGGCCTCGACGAGGCGACCCACGTCGTCCCGCCGGAGTCGATCCTCACGCCGCTGGAACCCGAACGCGTCCGGTTCGAACTCGGTGACGAACCGAGCAAGCGGCTGGCGGAGTTCAGCCGCCGTCACGGGGTCACGCCGAACACCTTTTTCCAGGGACTTTGGGCGCTGCACCTGGCTCGGTTGACCGGACGCGAGGACGTCGTCTTCGGTGCCGCGGTGGCCGGGCGCCCGCCCGAGATCCCCGGTGTGGAGTCCGCGGTCGGCCTGTTCATGAACATGCTGCCGGTCCGGGCCCGCCTCAGCGGCGCCGAACCGGTCGTCGACATGCTGAAGGGCCTGCAGGAACGGCAGGTCGCGCTGCTGCCGCACCAGCACGTCGGGCAGAGCGAGATCACCAAGGCCGCCGGTCGCGGCGCCGCGTTCGACACGATCGTGGTGTTCGAGAACTACCCGCCCCCGCCGCCCCGGCTCGACGGCCCCGACGCGCTCGTCCTGCGCCCGGCGGGGAATTCCGACGACGACGGGCACTATCCGCTGTCCCTGCGCGCGTCCGTGGCGGGAGGTCCCGTCCGCGGTGAACTCATCTACCGGCCGGACGTGGTCGACCGGGACGGCGCCGAGGAGATGCTCGCCGCGCTTCTCCGCGCGCTCGACCAGGTGCTGGCCGAGCCGCGGACACCGGTGGGGCGGATCGGCCTGATCGGCCCGGAGCAGCGCCGTCTGGTGGTGGACGAGTGGAACCGGACCGACGCGCCGCTCACCGCGGAGACGTTGCCCGCGCTGGTCCGCGCGCAGGCGGACCGGACGCCGGACGCGGTCGCGGTCCAGGACGGGGCGCGAAGCCTTACGTACCAAGGATTGCTCGACGAAGTGGAGGCGCTGGCACGGCTGCTCGCAGGGGCGGGCGTGCGGCGCGAGGCCCGGGTGGGCGTGCTGGTCGGGCGTTCGGTCGACCTGGCGGTGACCCTGCTGGCCGTCACCTTCGCCGGCGGCGCGTTCGTCCCGGTCGATCCGGACTATCCGCGTGACCGCGTCGAGTTCATGCTCGCGAACTCGGCTCCCGAAGTACTCGTGTGCACCAAGGCGACGCGGTCGTTCGTGCCCGCGGAGTTCGCGGGCACGGTGCTGGAGCTGGAGGAGCTGCCCGCCGCCGAGCCGGGCGTCGAGCTGCCGACGGTGGCACCGGAAGACGCGGCGTACGTGATCTACACGTCGGGGTCGACGGGGGTGCCGAAGGGCGTCCTGGTCACCCACTCCGGACTCGTCAACCTGGGATACGCGCATATCGAACGGATGGCCGTGACGTCGTCCTCGCGGATCCTGCAGTTGTCCGCGATCGGCTTCGACGCCATGGTCTCCGAGGTCTACATGGCCCTGCTGGCGGGCGCGACCCTGGTCCTGCCGGACGCGGCGAGCATGCCGCCCCGGGTGACGCTGGGCGACGCGATCCGCCAGGCGGGCATCACGCACCTGACGGTGTCGCCGAGTGTGCTGGCGAGCGAGGACGACCTGCCGGACACCCTGCGGACCGTGCTGACAGGCGGCGAGGCACTGCCCGCCGCGCTGGTGGACCGCTGGTCGCCGGGCCGCCGGGTGATCCAGGCCTACGGCCCGACCGAGACGACCATCTGCTCGACGATGAGCGCCCCGCTGTCCCCGGGACACGACCAGGTCCCGCTCGGCGGCCCGATCCACAACGTGCGGCATTACGTGCTGGACGCGTTCCTGCGGCCGGTGCCGCCGGACGTGGTCGGCGAGCTCTACATCGCGGGTGTCGGGCTGGCGCGCGGCTACCTCGGGCGCCCCGGCCTGACGGCGGAGCGGTTCGTCGCCAGCCCGTTCGCCCCCGGCGAGCGGATGTACCGCTCCGGCGACCTGTTCCGCTGGACCAGGGAAGGCCAGCTGCTCTTCGCCGGCCGGGTCGACGCGCAGGTCAAGATACGCGGGTACCGGGTCGAGCCCGCCGAGATCGAAGCCGTGCTCGCGGAGCATCCGTGGGTCGGTCAGGTGGCGGTCTCGGTCCGCAGGGACGGGCCGGGCGAGAAGCGGCTGGTGGCCTACGTCGTGCCGTCGGCCGATGCCGCCGCCGAGAACGGCACGCTGACCTCCGCGCTGCGGGAGCTGGCGGCCGAACGCCTGCCGGACTACATGATGCCCGCGGCCTTCGTGCCGCTGGAGAAGATGCCGCTCACCCCGAACGGCAAGCTCGACCACCGAGCGCTGCAGGCCCCCGACTTCGCCGCGATGACCTCGGACCGTGCCCCGCGCACCCCCGTGGAAGCGAAGTTGTGCGCACTGTTCGCGGAGGTGCTCGGGCTCGGTCACGTGGGGCCCGACGACAGCTTCTTCGAACTCGGCGGTGACTCGATCACTTCGATGCAGTTGTCGGTGCGGGCCCGCAGTACCGGGCTGCGCCTGACCCCGCGGCAGGTGTTCGACGAGAAGACGCCGGAACGGCTGGCGGCGATCGCCCAGGAACTTCCGGACGAGGACGAGACCGCCGCGGCACCGGAACCCGCCGCGGGCACGCTCGTCGCTCTCTCCCCTGACCAGATGGACCTACTCGAGGCCGGGCTGGCCGGCGAATGACCGGTACTAAGGAGCACATCGTGACCGTTGACGACACTCGCGCGAAGCGCCGCTCCAGCGTGGAGGACGTCTGGCCTCTTTCCCCGCTGCAGGAGGGAATGCTCTATCACACCGCCCTCGACGACGAGGGTCGCGACACCTACACCGTGCAGACCGTCTACGCCATCGACGGACCGCTGGACGCCGGTCTGCTGAGGACGTCGTGGCAGGCTCTCGTGGACCGGCATGCCGCGCTGCGGGCCTGTTTCCGTTACGTCAGCGGCGCGCAGATGGTCCAGGTGATCGCCCGCGAAGCGGAGATCCCTTGGCGTGAAACGGATCTCACCGGGCTGCCGGACGACGTCGCCGACGGTGAGGTGGACAGGCTGGCGGCCGACGAGCTCGCCGAGCGGCTGCGCATCGAAGCGGCGCCGCTGATGAAACTGCATCTGATCCGGCTCGGCCCGGACAGCCACCGGCTCGTGCACACCCTGCATCACGTGCTGGTGGACGGCTGGTCGATGCCGATCCTGCACCGTGAGCTCGCCGCGATCTACGCCGCGGGCGGGGACGCGTCCGGGCTCCCGCCCACCGTGTCCTATCGGGACTATCTCGCGTGGCTGGGCAAGCAGGACAAGGAAGTGGCGCGGGCGGCGTGGCGGGACGAGCTCGCCGGGCCGGACACGCCGACCACGGTCGCCGCGCCCGATCCGGCCCGCGTCCCGGACATCCACACGACGGTGGTCGAGCTGTCCACGGAGCTGACGGACGGCCTCGCCCGGTTCGCGCGCGGCCACGACCTCACGCTGAACACCGTCGTGCAGGGCGCGTGGGCCGTCGTGCTGGCGCAGCTCGCCGGGCGTGACGACGTCGTGTTCGGCGCGACCGCCTCCGGGCGGCCCGCCGATCTGGACGGCGTCGAGGCGATGGTCGGCCAGCTGCTCAACACCCTGCCGGTCCGGGTCCGGCTCGACGGCGGGCAGCGCGCGGTCGAACTGTTCGCCCGGCTGCAGCGCGACCAGTCGGCGCTCATGGCCCACCAGCACCTCGGCCTGCAGGACGTTCAGGCCGTCGTCGGTCCCGGGGCGGTCTTCGACACGCTCGTCATCTACGAGAACTTCCCCCGCAAGGGACTCGGCAGGCCGTCGGACGGTGGCCTGAGCCTGATCCCGGTGAAGCGGGGACGTAATTCGTCGCACTACCCGTTCACGCTGATCACCGGACCCGGCGAGCGGATGCCGCTGATCCTCGACTACGACCGGACCCTGTTCGACTCCGAGGCCGCCGGATCGGTCGTCGGCGCGCTCGCGCGCGTGCTGGAGCGGCTGGTCGCCGAGCCCGACGTCCTCGTCGGCCGTCTGACCCTGGCGAGCGACGCCGAGCGCGCACTGGTCCTGGACGACTTCAACGCGACCGCGGGCCCGGTGCCGGGGGACTCCGTCGTCGAGCTGTTCGCCCGGCGGGTGGCGGCGGCGCCGGACGCGGTGGCGATCACCGACGCCGCCGGCGCGAACCTGACCTACGCCGAGGTCGACCGGGCGTCGGACCGGCTGGCGGGCCACCTCGCCGGTCGTGGCGTCGGTCGCGGCGACCGGGTCGGGGTGGCGATGGAAAGGTCGCCGGATCTCATCATCGCGTTCCTGGCGATCTGGAAGGCGGGCGCCGCCTACGTCCCGGTGGACGTCGAGTACCCGGCCGAGCGTATCTCGTTCATCCTCGAGAATTCCGGCGTCTCGACCGTGGTGTGCACCGAAGCCACCGCCGCCGTCGTGCCGGACGACGCGATCGTGCTCGACGCGCCGGAAACGCGCGCGGCCGTGGAAGCCTGCGCCGCGCCGGGGATCCGGCCGCACGCGGACGATCTGGCGTACGTCATGTACACCTCCGGATCCACCGGCCTGCCGAAGGGCGTGGGCATCCCGCACGGTGCCGTGGCCGGTCTGGCGGGTGACGAGGGCTGGCAGATCGGTGCGGGCGACGGCGTGCTGATGCACGCGACGCACGTCTTCGACCCGTCGCTCTACGCGATGTGGGTGCCGCTCGTCTCGGGTGCCCGGGTCCTGCTCACCGAACCGGGAGTGCTGGACGCGGCCGGTGTCCGGCAGGCCGTGGGACGGGGCGCGACCTTCGTCCACCTCACCGCCGGTACCTTCCGCGCGCTGGCCGAAACGTCGCCGGAATGCTTCGACGGGCTCGTCGAGATCGGGACCGGCGGCGACGTGGTCCCCCTGCAGTCGGTGGAGAACCTGCGGCGGGCCCAGCCCGGCCTGCGGGTGCGCAACACCTACGGGCCGACCGAGACCACCCTGTGCGCGACGTGGCTGCCGATCGAACCCGGCGACGTGGTGGGCGACGAGCTGCCGATCGGGCACCCGATGACCAACCGCAGGATCTACGTCCTCGACGCCTTCCTGCGCCCGGTCGCGCCGGGCGTGGCGGGCGAGCTGTACATCGCGGGCACGGGGCTGGCCCGCGGCTACCTGAACGGCCCTGGCCTGACGGCCGACCGGTTCGTGGCGTGCCCGTTCCTCGACGGCGAACGCATGTACCGCACCGGCGACCGGGCGCGCTGGACCCGCGACGGCGAGATCGTGTTCCTCGGCCGCGCGGACGACCAGGTGAAGATCCGCGGCTACCGGGTCGAGCTCGGCGAAGTGGAGTCCGTGCTGGCGGCCCAGCCGGGTGTCGTCGAAGCGGTTCTCCTGGCACGGGAAGACCAGCCGGGCGAGAAGCGCCTTGTCGGCTACTTCGTCTCCGACGGCAGCGACGCGGGACCGGAGGAGATCCGGCGTCAGATGGCCCTGGTCCTGCCCGACTACATGGTCCCGATCGCGGTCGTCGCCCTGCCCGGCCTGCCCGTCACCCCCAACGGCAAGGTGGACCGCCGGGCCCTGCCCGCCCCGGATCTCGCGGGACGCACGTCGGAGAAGGCACCCGAGAACGAGACCGAGAAGGTCCTGTGCGCGCTGTTCGCCGAGATCCTGAGCGTCGAGCAGGTCGGGGTGGACGACGCCTTCCACGACCTCGGCGGCAGTTCGGCGCTCGCCATGCGGCTCGTCGCGCGGATCCGTGAGGAACTCGGCGAGGACCTGCCCATCCGGCAGCTGTTCTCCTCACCGACGCCCGCGGGGCTGGCCAAGGCACTGGCCGCCAAGTCGCGTCCCATTTTGGAAGTCGCCCAGCGGCCGGACCGGGTGCCCCTCATCGCCCGGCAGCTGCGTGCCTGGCTGCTGGCCGATCCCGGCGGCGAGACGGCGGGGCTGCACACGTCGGTCGCGCTGCGTTTGCGCGGCGGGCTGAACGTGCCCGCGCTGGTGGCGGCGCTCGGCGACGTCGCGGCCCGGCATGAACTCCTCCGCACGACCTTCCCCGGTGACGCGCAGAGCGTCCGCCAGCACGTCCACGACACCGTGGCGATCGAGACGACGCCGATCCCGGTCACCGAGGAGGATCTGCCCGGGGTGCTCGCCGAGCGGCGCGAGACGGCCTTCGACCTCACCTCGGAAGTGCCGTGGCGGTGCGACCTTTTCGCGCTGTCGGACAAGGAACACGTGCTGCACCTCCAGGTGCACCGGATCCTCGCCGACGACGACTCGCTGGACGTGTTCTTCCGCGACCTGGCGGCCGCCTACGGCGCGCGGCGCGAGGGCCGGGTCCCGCAGCGCGCGCCCCTGGCCCTGCAGTTCGCCGACTACGCGCTCTGGGAGCAGCGGCTGCTCGCGGACGAGAACGAGCCGGGCAGCCTGATCAACGAGCAGGTCGCCTTCTGGCGGGACCACCTGGCGGGCATCGACGGGGAGACGGTGCTCCCGTTCGACCGGCCGCGGCAGGCCGTCCCGTCGCGGCGGGCCGAGTCGGTCGCGGTGCGGCTGGACGCCGGCCCGCACGCCCGGTTGACGGAGGCGGCGGAGTCCGTCGGCGCGGACACGCTCGGGCTGGTGCACGCCGCGCTCGCCATGCTGCTGGCCAAATCCGGCGCCGGGCACGACGTGGTGATCGGCACGACGCTGCCCCGGGACGAGGAACTCTTCGATCTGGAGCCGATGATCGGCCCGTTCACCCGGCCGGTCGCCCTGCGCACCGACGTCTCGGGAGATCCGGGTTTCCTGGAGGTCGTCACCAGGGTGCAGGAGGCCGTCCAGGCCACGGGCGAGCACCTCGACGTGCCCTTCGAGCGGATCGTCGAGCTGCTGGACCTGCCGGCCTCGCTTTCCCGCCACCCCGTGTTCCAGGTGGGCCTGCGGGTGGACGAGGAGGACATCGACGGATGGTCCGCGGCGGAGCTGCCCGCCCTGCGCACCGGCGTCGAACCCGGCGGGACCGAGGCCATGGAGCTGGATCTCGCGGTCGAGCTCACCGAACGCTTCGATGACGACGACGAACCCGGCGGCCTCGAAGGCGCGCTGCGCTACGCCACCGATCTGTTCGATCAGGCCACGGCCGAGTCACTGGCCCGGCGGCTGGTCCGCGTCCTCGAACAGGTGGCGGAGGATCCCCGGCGGCGGATCAGCGAGCTGGACCTCTTCCTGGACGACTTCGAACGCGGCCGTCCGCCCATCGCCCCCGCGCGCTGGGCCGGGGAGGTACCCCGGGTGATCGCGGACCTGGCAGGTGACGGCCCGCTCGGCGCGCTCCTGCTGGACGATCTCCTGCGGCCCGTCGCCCCGGGCGTCGTCGGTGATCTCTACGTCACCGGTCCGGCGGTGGACGAGGGACCGGCCGAGCTGCCGACCGTGCCCTGCCCGTTCGGGGACGAGGGGCACCGGATGCTGCGCACGGAGCTGCTGGCCCGCAAGACTCCCGCGAAGACCCTGGTCGTCGTGGGCGAGCGGCGGCGGACTCCCGCCGCGGTGAAGACGGGCGACTTCGAGATCCTGCTGCCGCTCCGGGTCGAAGGCGACCGCCCGCCCCTGTTCTGTGTCCACGCGAGCGGCGGTCTGAGCTGGAACTACGAGCCGTTGCTGCGGTACCTCCCGGCGAATCAGCCGGTCTACGGCGTGCAGGCACGCGGCCTGGCCCGGACCGAACCGCTGCCGGGCAGCGTCGAGGAGATGGCCGCCGACTACCTCGCGCAGATCCGCGCCGTGCAGCCCGCCGGGCCGTATCACCTCCTCGGCTGGTCGCTCGGCGGCCGGATCGCGCAGGCGATGGCCAGGCTGCTGGAGGCGGAAGGGGAGGAGGTCGGCCTGCTCGCCCTGCTCGACGCCTACCCGGTCTACATGGGACGCAAGACGAACGGTGCCGCGAGCGAGGAAGCGGCCCTCTCGAAGCGGAATCAGGCGGACCTGGATCTCGCGGGTCAGCTGGTCAAGGGGGAGGCCGCGCGGTCGCGCCTCGAAGCGGTCATGCGCAACCTCTGGGAAGTCGGGCCACGGCACACCTCTTCGCCGTTCGCCGGGGACATCCTGCTCTTCGTGGCCACTGTGGACCGTCCCGAGCATTTGCCCGTCTCGGTGGCGAAAGCCAGCTGGAAGGACTTCACCAGCGGCGCCATCGAAGCGCACGACATCCCGTCCAACCACTACGACATGGTGCAAACCGCGGCGCTGGGCCAGATTGGAGCCATCGTCGCCGAGAAACTCCGGCAGCGGCCGGAGGGGGAAAGGACACAACGATGAGCAACCCCTTCGACAACGAAGACGGTTCCTTTTACGTGCTGGTCAACGACGAGGGTCAGCACTCCCTCTGGCCTGCCTTCGCGGAGGTGCCCGCGGGCTGGACCCGGGTGCACGGCGAGACCAGCCGCAAGGAGTGCCTCGCCTACGTCGAGGAGCACTGGACGGACCTCCGGCCCAAGAGCCTCGTGCAGGAAGCCGGCGCCTGACCTTCAGGTGTCCAGCCGCGCAATGCGGACGGTTGGACGAGCCCGGTGCTCGTCCAACCGGCCTGGCACGGATTCATCGAGGGTGAGCCGAAAGGACCCTGTGCAGTGTTCGAGGAGAACAACGCCCTCCGGGGCACGGAGATCCACCGGAGAGAACGCTTCGATCCGGGACCGGAGCTGCGCGCCCTGATGGCCGAGGGCCCGATGTCCGTGATGGAGTCCGAGGATTCCCCCGAAGGGCGGACCGGGTGGCTCGCCACCGGGTACGACGAGACGCGGCAGGTTCTCGGCTCGGACAAGTTCAGCGCCAAGCTGCTCTACGGCGGGACGGCGGCGGGCCGCATCTGGCCCGGCTTCCTCAACCAGTACGACCCGCCGGAACACACGCGCCTGCGCCGGATGGTGGCGTCGGCGTTCACTTTCCGGCGCATGCAGGACTTCCGCCCGAAGATCGAGAAGATCGTCGAGGCCACCCTGGACGACATCGAGGCGACCGGTGGCCCGGTGGATTTCGTGCCCCGGTTCGCGTGGCCCATCGCGACGACGGTGATCTGCGATTTCCTCGGCATCCCGCGGGACGATCAGGCGGACCTGTCGCGCGCCCTGCACGCGAGCCGGGCCGAACGGTCGGGGAAACGGCGGGTGGCGGCGGGGAACAAGTACTGGACGTACATGGGCCAGGTCGCGGCCAAGACGCGGCGCGAACCCGGTGACGACATGTTCGGTGCGGTGGTGCGCGAACACGGCGACGACATCACCGACGCGGAACTGCTGGGCGTGGCCGCGTTCGTGATGGGCGCGAGCGGCGATCAGGTGGCCCGGTTCCTCGCGGCGGGCGCGTGGCTGATGGTCGAGCACCCCGAACAGTTCGCGGTGCTCCGGGACAAGCCGGACACCGTCCCGGATTGGCTGAACGAGGTGGCCCGGTACCTCACCAGCGACGAGAAGACCACTCCGCGCATCGCGCGGGAGGACGTCCACATCGGCGATCAGCTCGTCAAGGCGGGCGACGCGGTCACTTGTTCTTTGCTGGCCTCGAACCGGCGGAAATTTCCCGATCCCGAGGACGGGTTCGACATCACCCGGGAAAAGCCCGCGCATGTCACGTTCGGGCACGGCATCCATCACTGCCTCGGCAGGCCGCTGGCCGAAATGGTGTTCCGGGCGGCGATCCCGGCGCTGACGCACCGCTTTCCCAAGCTCCGGCTGGCCGAACCGGATCGCGAGATCAAACTGGGCCCGCCGCCGTTCGACGTGGAAGCCCTGCTGCTCGACTGGTAGCGCCGGGGGACGAAATCTTGTGAGCAAAGGAGTTTCCCGTTGAGCGAGGACGACTCGCGCCCGCTGCACATCCGCAGGCAGGGCCTGGATCCGGCGGACGAACTGCTCGGCGCCGGAGCGCTGACGAGGGTCACCGTCGGGTCCGGGGCGGACGCCGAGACCCATTGGATGGCCACCGCGCACGCCGTCGTCCGGCAGGTGATGGGCGACCACAAGCAGTTCAGCACCCGGCGCCGGTGGGATCCGCGGGACGAGATCGGCGGGAAGGGCATCTTCCGGCCGCGTGAACTGGTCGGCAACCTGATGGACTACGACCCGCCCGAGCACACGCGGCTGCGGCAGAAACTGATGCCCGGCTTCACGTTGCGGAAGATGCAGCGGATGCGGCCCTACATCGAGCAGATCGTGAACGAACGTCTCGACGAGATGGAGGCGACGGGATCCCCCGCGGATCTGATCTCGATCGTCGCGGACAAGGTGCCCGGCGCCGTGCTGTGCGAACTGGTCGGCGTGCCGAGGGACGACCGGGACATGTTCATGAAGCTCTGTCACGGGCATCTCGACGCGTCGCTCAGCCAGAAGCGGCGGGCGGCGCTCGGCGACAAGTTCTCCCGCTACCTGCTGGCGATGATCGCCAGGGAACGCAAGGAGCCGGGGGAGGGGATGATCGGAGCGGTCGTCGCCGAATACGGCGACGACGCCACGGACGAGGAACTGCGCGGTTTCTGCGTTCAGGTGATGCTGGCGGGCGACGACAACATCTCCGGCATGATCGGGCTCGGGGTGCTGGCGATGCTGCGGCATCCCGAACAGATCGCGGCGTTCCAGGGTGACGAGCAGCAGGCGCAACGGGCCGTCGACGAACTGATCCGGTACCTGACCGTGCCGTACAGCCCGACGCCCCGGATCGCCAAGGAGGACGTCACCTTCGGGGATCAGGTGATCAAGACGGGCGACAGCGTCATCTGTTCTCTCCCGGCAGCGAACCGCGACCCCGCTCTGGTGCCGGATCCGGAGCGGCTCGACGTCACCCGTGATTCCGTGCCGCATATCGCTTTCGGGCACGGGATCCACCATTGCCTGGGCGCCGCGCTCGCCCGCCTCGAACTGCGCACGGTCTTCACCACGCTGTGGCAGCGTTTTCCCGCGCTGAGGCTCGCGGATCCCGCGCAGGAGGACAAATTCCGTCTGACCACTCCCGCGTACGGTTTGACCGAACTGATGGTCTCCTGGTGATCGCCGGGTCCGTCCACCCGCGTCGCTGGACGTGCCGGGAGATTGCGGGTGGAATTGGGGCGTCGGCGTGTTCGGGCCGCTGAAGCCGAACGGCACTTTTCCGGTCAACCAAGGAGTTTCCAGTCGGATGGGGCACGGTATCGATCAGGTCGCGCCACTCCTGCGGGAGCCGGCGAACTTTCAGCTGAGGAACGACTGCGATCCGCACGAGGACAATTTCGAGCTGAGGGCGCACGGGCCGCTGGTCCGGATAGCCGGGGAATCGTCCGCCCAGCTGGGCAGGGATTTCGTCTGGCAGGCCCAAGGTTACGACGTCGTCCGCAAGATCCTGGGCGATCACGAGAATTTCACGACGCGGCCGCAATTCACCCAGGCGAAATCGGCGGCGCATGTGGAGGCCCAGTTCGTCGGGCAGATCTCGACCTATGATCCGCCCGAGCACACCCGGCTGCGGAAGATGCTCACGCCGGAATTCACGGTCCGGCGGATCCGCCGGATGGAACCCGCGATCCAAGGTCTCATCGACGATCGCCTCGATCTGCTGGAGGCCGAGGGATCGCCCGCGGATCTCCAGGCGCTGTTCGCCGACCCGGTCGGCGCGCACGCCCTGTGCGAATTGCTCGGCATTCCCCGCGACGATCAGCGTGAATTCGTCCGCAGGCTCAGGCGGAACACGGATCTGAGCCGCGGGCTCAAGGCGCGGGCGGCCGACAGCGCTGCCTTCAACCGCTATCTGAACAATCTCATCGTCCGGCAGCGCGCCGATCCCGACGACGGTTTCCTCGGCATGATCGTGCGGGAGCACGGCGACAACGTCACGGACGAGGAATTGAAGGGCCTGTGCACGGCCCTGATCCTCGGCGGCGTCGAGACCGTCGCGGGGATGATCGGTTTCGGCGTGCTCGCCCTGCTGGAGAATCCCGGCCAGATCCCGTTGCTCTTCGAAAGCCCGGAAAAGGCCGATCGTGTCGTCAACGAACTGGTGCGGTATCTGTCCCCCGTGCAGGCGCCGAATCCGCGGCTCGCGATCAAGGACGTGGTGATCGACGGGCAGCTGATCAAAGCGGGGGATTACGTCCTGTGCTCGGTCCTCATGGCCAACCGGGACGAAGCACTGACCCCGGATCCCGGCGTGCTCGACGCGAATCGCGCCGCGGTGTCGGACGTCGGTTTCGGGCACGGGATCCATTACTGCGTGGGCGCGGCGCTGGCCCGCTCGATGCTGCGGATGGCGTATCAGACCCTGTGGCGGCGGTTCCCCGGGCTGCGGCTGGCGGCCCCCATCGCGGAAGTGAAGTACCGAAGCGCGTTCGTCGACTGCCCTGATCGGGTTCCAGTCGCCTGGTAGCGCGATCCGGATCGGAAAACCGGCGCCGGCAATTCAACACTCGACAGAGGAATGGTGGGACATGGCGGTCGAAGACTTCGATGTGGTGGTGGCCGGTGGCGGGCCGGGCGGTTCGACCGTCGCCACCCTGGTGGCGATGCAGGGTCACCGGGTCCTGTTGCTGGAGAAAGAGGTTTTCCCGCGGTATCAGATCGGGGAGTCGCTGCTTCCCGCCACGGTGCATGGCGTGTGCCGGATGCTCGGCGTCTCCGACGAACTGGCCGCCGCCGGGTTCCCGATCAAGCGGGGCGGCACGTTCCGCTGGGGCGCCCGCCCGGAGCCGTGGACGTTCCACTTCGGAATCTCCGCCAAGATGGCCGGTTCGACGTCGCACGCCTATCAGGTCGAACGGGCGGTGTTCGACGACATCCTGCTGAAGAACGCCAGGAGCAAGGGCGTCGTCGTGCGAGAAGGCTGCTCGGTCAACGACGTCGTGGAAGACGGCGAGCGGGTCGTCGGCGCGCGGTACACCGATCCAGACGGCAACGAACGCGAGGTGTCGGCGCGGTTCGTGATCGACGCGTCGGGAAACAAGAGCAGGCTCTACACCAAGGTCGGCGGTTCGCGGAACTACTCGGAGTTCTTCCGCAGCCTCGCGCTGTTCGGCTATTTCGAGGGTGGCAAGCGGCTGCCCGCGCCGGTCTCGGGGAACATCCTGAGTGTCGCCTTCGACAACGGCTGGTTCTGGTACATCCCGCTGAGCGACACGCTGACCAGCGTCGGCGCGGTGGTGCGCCGGGAGGACGCCGACAAGATCCAGGGTGACCGCGAGAAGGCCCTCAACGCGCTGATCGCCGAGTGCCCGCTGATCTCGGAGTACCTCTCGGACGCGACCAGGGTGACCACCGGCAGGTACGGCGAATTGCGTGTCCGCAAGGACTACTCGTACCAGCAGGAGTCCTACTGGCGGCCGGGGATGGTCCTGGTCGGCGACGCCGCCTGCTTCGTGGACCCGGTGTTCTCCTCCGGCGTCCACCTGGCGACCTACAGCGCGCTGCTCGCGGCCCGGTCGATCAACAGCGTCCTCGCGGGCGATCTGGACGAGAAGACCGCGCTGAACGAGTTCGAGTCGCGCTACCGCCGCGAGTACGGCGTCTTCTACGAATTCCTCGTGTCCTTCTATCAGATGAACGTGAACGAGGAATCGTATTTCTGGCAGGCCAAGAAGGTCACGCAGAACCAGAGCACCGACATCGAGTCGTTCGTCGAGCTGATCGGCGGGGTGTCGTCCGGGGAGACCGCGCTGACCGCCGCCGACCGGATCGCCGCGAACAGCGCCGAATTCGCCGCCGCCGTCGACAAGATGGCGGCGGGCGACGGCGACGACATGGTGCCGATGTTCAAGTCGACCGTGGTCAAGCAGGCGATGCAGGAAGCGGGCCAGGTGCAGATGAAGGCACTGCTCGGCGACGACGCCGAACCCGAGCTGCCGCTGTTCCCCGGCGGCCTGGTGACCTCGCCCGACGGCATGAAGTGGCTGCCGCACCACCCCGCCTGAACCTGAGCGCGACGGGCCCGGGGACCTACGAAACAAGGGATGCGAAATGCGGGTGTTGATCACGGGGTGCGGATCGCGCGGGGACACCGAACCGCTGGTGGCGCTGGCCGTGCGGTTGCGGGAACTCGGCGTCCAGGTGCGGATGTGCCTGCCGCCGGACTACGCGGAGCGGTGCGCCGAGGTCGGGGTGCCGATGGTGGCGGTCGGCCCGGCGGTGCGCGCGGGGGCACGCGGGCCGGGCGAACCGGCGCCGGGGGATCCCGAGATCGTGACCGAGGTCGTCACCGAGTGGTTCGACAAGGTCCAGGCGGCCGCCGAAGGCTGTACCGCGGTGGTGACGACCGGTCTGCTGCCCGCCGCGGTCGCCGCCCGGTCGGTGGCCGAGAAGCTGGGCGTCCCGTATCGCTACGTCGTGCTGTCCCCGGACCATCTCCCGTCGGTGCACAGCCGGGCGGAGCTGGACATGTACAACGAGGGCTCCTACGGGCTTTTCGGTGACACGGTCGGCGAAAAGCGGGCCGAGCTCGGCCTGCCGCCGGTGAAGGAGCTCTTCGACTACGGCTACACCGAGCGGCCCTGGCTGGCGTCGGACCAGATCCTGGCCCCGCGGCCGGCGGCGGACACCGGCACCGTGCAGACCGGGGTGTGGATGCTGCCCGACGAACGGCCGCTCCCGGCGGAGCTGGAGGCGTTCCTGGCCGCCGGGCCACCGCCGGTGTACGTCGGTTTCGGCAGTTCGTCCGGAGCCCGGACCGCGGGCGCCGCGAAGGTCGCCATCGACGTGGTCCGCTCGCAGGGGCACCGGGTGGTCCTTTCCCGTGGCTGGGCCGAGCTGGCCCTGCCCGACGACGGGGACGACTGCTTCGCCGTCGGTGAAGTGAACCTCCAGGACCTGTTCGGCCGGGTGACCGCCGCCATTCACCACGACAGCGCGGGCACGACCTATCTCGCCATGCGGGCGGGCATCCCCCATGTCGTGGTGCGCCGCGTGGTGGACAACGTGGTGGAGCAGGCGTATCACGCCGACCGGGTGGCCGAGCTGGGGATCGGGGTGGCGCTCGACGGTCCGGTCCCGGACGCCGATGCCCTCGCGGCCGCGCTCACCACGGCACTGGCCCCGGAAACCCGGGCGCGGGCGGCGGCCGTGGCGGAGGAGATCCGCGTCGACGGGACGACGGTGGCCGCGGAACTGCTGTTCGACGCGGCCGGTGCCGAGAAGCCGGCCGTTCCGGCATGAACGGGGGAAACGTGACGCGGGTGTTGCTGGCGACGTGCGGAAGCCGCGGCGACGTCGAACCGCTGGTGGCGCTGGCTGTCCGGCTACGGGAGCTCGGCGCGGAGGCGAGGCTGGCCGCACCGCCGGACTGCGCGGACCGGCTGGCCGAGGTCGGTGTGCCGCATGTGCCCGTCGGAGCCTCCGCGCGCGAACCGGTCAAGAACGCGGCGCCGCCGACTCGCGAGGACATGCAGCGGTTCATGACCGAGACGATCGCCACGCAGTTCGAGCGGATCCCGGAGGCGGCCGAGGGCTGTTCCGCGGTGGTGACGTCCGGGCTCCTGGCCGCCGCGATCGGCGTCCGGTCGGTGGCCGAAAAGCTGGCCATTCCCTACTTCTACGCCTTTCACTGCCCGAGTTTCGTGCCGTCGCCGCACTATCCGCCGCCGCCCCCGCTCGGTGAACCGCCCGCCCCGGCCGGGACCGACATCCGCGAACTGTGGGAGCGGAACAACCAGAGCGCCTTCCGGCGGTACGGCGGCCCGCTCAACAGCCAACGGGAAGCGATCGGCCTGCCGCCGGTGGAGGACATCTTCGGCTTCGGCTACACCGATCACCCCTGGATGGCGGCCGACGCGGTACTGGCCCCGTTGCAGCCGACGGATCTCGACGCCGTGCAGACCGGTGCGTGGATCCTGCCCGACGAACGGCCGCTTTCCGCGGAGCTGCAGGCTTTCCTGGACGCGGGGACACCGCCTGTGTACCTGGGATTCGGCAGCCTGCGCGCCCCCGCCGACGCCGTCCGGGTGGCCATCGAGGCGATCCGGGCCCAGGGCCGCCGGGCGATCCTTTCCCGCGGCTGGGCCGATCTGGTCCTGCCCGACGACCGGGACGACTGTTTCGAGACCGGCGAAGTGAACCACCAGCTGCTGTTCCGCCGCGTCGCCGCCGTCATCCACCACGGCGGCGCGGGCACGACGCATGTGGCCACGCGGGCGGGCGTGCCCCAGATCCTGCTGCCCCAGATGGCGGACCAGCCGTACTACGCGAGCCGGGTGGCCGAACTCGGTGTCGGGGTGGCGCACGACGGTCCTGTCCCGACTTTCGACTCCCTGTCGGCCGCGCTCACCACGGCACTGACCCCGGAGATCCGCGTCCGGGCGACGGCCGTGGCGGAGGAGATCCGCGTCGACGGGACGACGGTGGCGGCGGAGCTGCTGCTCGACGCGGCCAGCCGGGCCAAGTCCGCTGTTTCCGCGTGACACCCAGAACCGACCAAGATAGGGGACGCGAAATGCGTGTGCTGTTGTCGACGTGCGGAAGCCGCGGAGACGTCGAACCGCTGGTGGCACTGGCGGTCCGGTTGCGAGAGCTCGGCGCGGAAGTACGCATGTGCGCGTCGCCCTCCTCCGCGGACCGGCTCGCCGAAGCCGGTGTGCCGCATGTGCCGGTCGGCCTGGCGCACGAGGGCATGCTGCTGCAGGAAGGCATGCCGCCGCCGTCGGCCGAAGAGGAACGCAAATTCGCGGCCATGGCGATCGACATGCAGTTCGACCAGGTCCCCCCGGGTGCCGAGGGCTGTGACGTGGTGGTGGCGACCGGGGAGCTGGCCCACGCGACCGGCGTCCGGTCGGTGGCCGAGAAACTCGGCATCCCCTACTTCTACGCCGCCTACAGCCCGAACTACCTGCCGTCGTCGAACTACCATCCGCCGGAGGACGAGCGGACCACGCCGGGCGTGACCGATTTCGGAGTGTTGTGGGCCGAACGCGCCCAGCGGTTTTCCGAGCGGTACGGGGAGGCGCTCGACAGCAGGCGTGCCGCGATCGGCCTGCCCCCGGTGGAGGACGTCTTCCGCTACGGCTACGGCGATCGGCCGTGGCTGGCGGCGGACGCGGTCCTTGCCCCGGTGGACCCGGAGCTCGACGCCGTCCAGACCGGCGCGTGGATCCTGCCGGACGAACGGCCGCTCCCCGCGGATCTGGAAGCCTTCCTGGCCGCCGGTCCGGCGCCGGTGTACGTCGGTTTCGGCAGCGCGTCGGGCCCCGGGCTCGAAGACGCCACCAAGACGGCCATCGAGGCGATCCGGGCACAGGGCCACCGGGTGATCCTTTCCCGCGGCTGGGCCGATCTGGTCCTGCCCGACGAGGGGGCCGACTGCTTCGGCGTCGGCGAGGTGAACATCCAAGCGCTGTTCGGCCGGGTGGCCGCCGCCCTCCACAAGGGCAGCGCGGGCACGTTGCATCTGGCCACCCGGGCGGGCATCCCGCAGCTCGTGCTGCCCCGGCACACGGATCAGCCCTACTTCGCCGGCCGCGTGACCGAGCTGGGTATCGGGGTGGCGCTGGAGGAACGTCCGGTCCCGACCTTCGACACCTTTTCGGCCGCGCTCGCCAAGGCCCTTTCCCCGGAAACCCGCGCGCGGGCGGCGGCCGTGGCGGAGCGGGTCCGCACCGACGGCCGGACGGCGGCCGCGGAACTGCTGTTCGAGGCCGCGGGCCAGGGCAAGCTCACCGTTCCCGCCTGAGCGCGCGCACCGACTTTCTTCGACGACAAAGCACAGAGGAGACCGCATGTCAGCCACGTCCCAGTGCCGCATCTGTGACGGCACCGTCAAGGAGTTCATCGATCTGGGGCGTCAGCCGCTCTCGGACGCGTTCGTGGTCCCCGGCGAGGAGAAGAAGGAGTTCTTCTTCCGGCTCGCCACCGGGATCTGCGACACCTGCACGATGGTGCAGCTGATGGAAGAGGTCCCGAGGGACCTGATGTTCCACGAGGCGTACCCCTATCTGTCCTCCGGTTCGGCGGTCATGCGCACGCATTTCGGCGAACTGGCCAAGCGGTTCCTGACCACGGAGCTGACCGGTGAGGACCCGTTCATCGTCGAACTCGGCTGCAACGACGGCATCATGCTGAAGGCCGTGGCCGAAGCGGGGGTGCGCCAGCTCGGTGTCGAACCGTCCGGCAGTGTCGCGGATCTGGCCGCGGCCAAGGGAATCCGAGTCCGCAAGGACTTCTTCGAAGAGGCGACGGCGATCGACATCCGCGAGCACGACGGCCCCGCCGACGTGATCTACGCGGCCAACACCCTGTGCCACATCCCTTACATGGACTCGATCCTGAAGGGCGTCACCCAGCTGCTCGGCCCGAACGGCGTGTTCGTGTTCGAGGACCCGTACCTCGGCGACATCGTGGAGCGCACGTCGTTCGACCAGATCTACGACGAGCATTTCTTCTTCTTCACGGCGCGCTCGGTCCAGGAGATGGCCCAGCGCAACGGTCTCGAACTCGTCGACGTCGAGCGCATCCCGGTGCACGGAGGCGAGGTCCGCTACACCCTCGCCCTCGCCGGTGCCCGCAAACCGACCGAGGCCGTGGCGGAGCTGCTGGCGTGGGAAGCGGAGCGGAAGCTCGCGGACTACGCCACGCTGGAACGGTTCGCCGCCAACGTGAAGAAGATCAAGGAAGACCTGATCGCGCTGCTGACCAAGCTCCGCGCCGAGGGCAAACGCGTCGTCGGCTACGGCGCGACGGCCAAGAGCGCCACGGTGACCAACTTCTGTGGTATCACCCCGGATCTGGTGGAGTTCATTTCGGACACCACGCCCGCCAAACAGGGCAGGCTCAGCCCGGGGCAGCACATCCCGGTCCGCGAGTACCGGGAATTCGCCGACGACCACCCGGAGTACGCGCTGCTGTTCGCCTGGAACCACGCCGACGAGATCATGAACGCGGAGCAGGGTTTCCGTGACTCGGGCGGGCAGTGGATCCGGTACGTGCCGAACGTGCACGTGAGCTGATCGCCGTGACCCGAGACCTCGACGCGGCCAGGATCGTGGCGATCTCCCCGCATCTGGACGACGCGGTGCTGTCCTTCGGGGCCGGGCTCGCCCAGGCGGTGGAGAACGGCGCGAAGGTGACCGTCCACACGGTGTTCGCCGGTACCGCCGAGCCCCCGTTCTCACCGGCGGCGGACCGGCTGCACTCGATCTGGGGCCTCTCGCCGGATCAGGACGCTTCGCTCCACCGCCGCGACGAAGACATCGCCGCGCTCGGCCACCTGGGCGCGGAGTACCGGCACGGCCGGTTCCTCGACGCGATCTATCGCAAGGCGCCGGACGGCCGATGGCTGGCCGACAACGTGCCCGGCAGGCAGAAGCTGTCCATCGGCAGTGGGACGCCGGAAGACGATCCGGAGCTGTTCGCCGCGGTGACGGAGGACGTCAGGGCGGTCGTCGTAGAGTGCGCGCCGGCGCTGATCCTGACCAGCGCGGCCGCCAGCGGTCATATCGACAACCGGATCGCGCGGGACGCGACGCTGCTCGTCGCGCGGGAGAAGGGCATCCCGGTGCGGCTGTGGGAAGACCTCCCGCACGCGATGTTCGCGCCGGACACCGCCGAACTCCCGGCGGGTTCCCGCCTCGGTGCTCCCGATTTCGTCTCCGTCGAACCGGCGTCGCGGATCCGGAAATTCGAAGCGCTGCGGCTCTACCCGACTCAGATGGCGATGCTCCACGGTCCGGAAAAGGACCTTTTCGCGCAACTGGAAAAGCACGCCGGGAAAAGCTCGCCGGACGGCGGATACGGGGAAACGACCTGGCCGGTGATCGCTCGTGAGGAAAACGGCTGAATCGGGCCGAAGAAGAATGTCGACCTGGAGGTAGTCCTGATGACCGATCACTTCGAGCGTGGCCCGGCACGGACCGCGCACGCCGGTGTTCTGCTGGCCTCGGCGGGTGACCGAGGCGTTCTGTGCGACTTCTACGACGAGGACGGCTCGGACACCTATCGGGATTTGATCCAGGACTCCGACGGCACCCTGGAAACGCGGGAATTCGCCGCCCGCGTTCCCGGGGATCCCGGACCCGTGCTGGAGCTCGCGGCCGGAATGGGCAGGCTCACGTTCCCCTTCCTGGAACTCGGCTGGGACATGACCGCCCTGGAGCTGTCGGCCACGGTGGTCGCCGCGTTCCGGAAGCGGCTGGCGGAAACGCCGCCGGACCTCCGGGAGCGCTGCACGGTGGTGCAGGGGGACATGAGCGCCTTCGCTTTGGACAAGCGTTTTGGCACGGCGGTCATCAGCTCGGGCTCGATCAACGAACTCGACGAGGCCGACCGGAAAGGCCTGTACGCCTCGGTCCGCGAGCATCTCGAACCCGGCGGGAAATTCCTGCTCAGCCTGGAATTGACGAAGCCCGTCGAGGCCGAGCCGACGGAGCGGCAGCAGGAGTTGCCGGGCCGCAGTGGCACGCGGTACGTGCTGCACGTGAAGATCCTGCCGTCGGAGGAGCTCCAGGAGATCACCATCTACCCCGCCGACGAGGCCGCGGATCCCTTCGTCGTCTGCACGCATCGCCGGCGGCTCGTCACGGTGGACCGGATCGTGCAGGAACTCGGGCGGGCCGGCTTCGACGTGACCGCGCAGGCCCCCTTCGCTTCCACCAGCGCGGGTCGTGAAGACATGGTGCTGGTGGAAGCGGTCGTGCGAGAGGTCACGGCAGCCGCGAAGTGATGAGCGCGGCGAGCCTGCTCACGCCCTCCTCGATCAGCTCCGGCGTGAGCAGGCTGATGGACAGCCGGAGCTGATTGAACCCGTCTTTGCCGCCGTAGAAGTGATGCATCGGGGTGAACAGCACACCGTGGTCGCGGGCGGCGTCCGCCAGCAGTTCGTCGTCGACGACGAAGGGCACGGTGACGGTGACGAAGAACCCGCCCGTCGGGGTGTTCCAGCCGACCCCGGGTGCCCCGCCGAGCCTGCGGTCGAGTTCGTTCAGCGTCAGGTGGAGATTGCGCTGGTAGATGGCGGTTTCCCGGACGTTGGCCTTGGTCAGGCTGAAGTCGTTGAGCAGCAGCTTCCCGGCGATCACCGCCTGGGCGATGGGGGAGGTGTTCACCGTGAGCATCCCCTTGAGCTTGGAGAGCTGGTCGGCGTACAGGCCGCCGCCCGCCACCCGCTGATCCGCCACCGCGAACCCGACCCGGGCGCCGGGCATGCCGGTCTTGGCGAAGGAACCGATGTAGACCACGGTCCCCGACCGGTCGAGCGCCTTCAGCGTCGGGAGGCGCTCCGCCCCGAAGAGCCCGTACGCGTTGTCCTCCAGCAGCAGGATCCCGTGGGCCTCGGCGACGTCGAGGAGCCGGTGGCGGGACGGCAGATCCATGCTGGTGCCGGTGGGGTTGGCGAAGTTCGGGGTCACGTAACAGGCCCGGACCCGCTTGCCCTGTTCGTCGGCCCGCTTCAGCTGGAGGACGAGGTCGTCGGGGTCGATGCCGTTCTCGGTGGAGCGCACCGGCCAGACGGGGGTGTCGGTGAGCAGCGCAGCCCCGGTCAGCCCGACGTAAGTGGGGGCGGGGGCGAGCAGCACGTCCCGTTCGTTCGCCCGCAGCGTGCGGAGCACGAGGAACATCGCTTCCTGGGCGCCCACGGTGACGACCACGGATTCCGGGGCGGCGTCGATGTTCTCGTCCTCGGCGAGGTTGCGGGCGATGATGTCGGCGATGATGCCCTTGGTGGTGCCGTACTGAAAGAGCGCGCGGGTGACCCCGGCCTCGTCCACTTTCCGGTCGCGCCGGAGATGGTCGCAATAGGCGTCGAGATAATCGTGAATGAGCCGGATGTCGAAGAACTCTTCGTAGGGACGGCCTGCCGCCATGGAAATGGCCACGGGATATTCGTCGATCAGCTCGTTGAGCAGATTCATCGACGAAATGGCGGGGTCGGTGAGCGATCCGTGCAGCGCTGCCATGTCCAAATGGGTGGACAAACCGTTCGAATCCATAAATGCTAGGATTTCCATGCGGTGCCGAAGTGTCAAGCAGGAATCGTGGACGCGATTTCCGTCCATGTCCAGTTCCTGATCCTTCCGGATAATCGATATCCGAAGGTACGGTCACACCCGTGCGCCGCGGATCTGGGGATCGCACGTTCCACATCAGACGGAAACCGGCGCCGGCGGAATTCGCCGGCGGCCATGTCGCTGCGCGCCGTGGATCCGCGGTGAGCGGGGAAGGACCATCATGCTGATGACAACCGAGAACGGGATCCGGTTGTCTTACCACGATCAAGGCGACGGTCCGGCTGTCCTGTTGCTGACCGGCACCGGGGCCCCGAGCTCCGTCTGGGACCTGCATCAGGTACCCGCGCTCCGCGCCGCCGGATTCCGCGTGATCACCATGGACAACCGCGGGATCCCGCCGAGCGACGAGGGCGCGGGCGGGTTCACCGTCGAGGACCTCGTCGAGGACGTGGCCGCCCTGATCGACTACCTCGACGCCTCGCCGTGCCGCGTGATCGGCACGTCGATGGGTTCCTACATCGCGCAGGAACTGGCCCTCGCCCGGCCGGAGCTGCTGGACTCGGTCCTGCTGATGGCGGCCTGCGGCAAGAGCAGTCTCGTGCAGCGAGAGCTCGCGGAAGGCGAAGCGAAGCTGATCGAGCAAGGCATCGAGCTGCCGCCGGGTTTCCTCGCCGCTGTAAGGGCCATGCACAACCTGGGGCCCGCGACACTCGCCGACGACGACCTCGCCGGCGACTGGCTCGACCTGTTCGCCGCGGCGGGTTCCTGGGGGCCGGGTGTCCGCGAGCAACTGCTGCTGAGCGCGTTGCCCGACCGCCTCGACGCCTACCGCTCGATCAAGGTGCCCTGCCACGTCGTCTCGTTCGGGCACGACCTCGTGGCGCCACCGGCCGCCGGACGCGAGCTGGCCTCCGCGATCCCCGGCGCGACGCACCGCACGATTCCCGGGTGCGGGCATTTCGGCTACCTGGAGAACCCGGAAGCGGTGAACCGCGAGCTGATCCGGTTCCTGCGCACCGAATCCCGCGAGACACTGGGGGAGACCGCATGACCGTCCTTTCGGCGGCCACGACACCGGCCCTGTTCGAGGCGACCGCAGCCGTGCTGCCGGATCGGCCCGCGGTGGCGATGGACACCACCACACTCACCTACGCCGAACTCAACGGGGAAGCCAACCGGCTCGCGCGACGGCTCGTGGCGCGCGGGGTGGGTCCCGAGCGGCTGGTCGCGCTCGCGATGCCGAGGTCGATCGAGTTCGTCATCGCGATCCTCGCCGTGCACAAGGCCGGAGCCGCGTACGTGCCTGTCGACCCGGACTATCCGGAGGAACGCAAACGGCACATGCTGGACGACACGGCGGCGCAGGTCCTGCTGTGCCTGCCGGGGCAGGACGTGCCCGGTGCCGCCGTCGTCCTGAGCGTGGAACGGGAGCCGGGGCTTTCCGCGCCGAACCTGGACGACCAGGACCGGCTCGGACCGTTGAGACCCGACCATCCCGCGTACGTCATCTACACCTCGGGCTCGACCGGGAAGCCGAAGGGCGTGCTGGTCACGCATCGCGGGATCCCGAACCTGGCCGACGACTATGTGCGCCGTCAGAAACTGGTGCCGGACAGCAGGTTGCTGGCCTTCGCCTCCCCCAGCTTCGACGCCGCGGTCGCCGAGTTCTGGCCGATCTGGCAGGCGGGTGGCTGCCTAGTGCTGGCCTCCGCGCCGGACCTCGTCCCCGGCGAGCCGCTCGGCAGGCTGGTGCGCGAACAGGGCATCACCCATGTCACGCTGCCGCCGTCCGCGCTGGCACCGCTGGAGGAGTCGGGCGGCCTGCCCGCCGGGCTGACCCTCCTGGTGGCGGGCGAGGCGTGCCCGGCACCGGTCGCGAAACGCTGGGCCATGGACCGCGTGATGATCAACGCCTACGGCCCGACCGAGGTCACCGTGGCGGTGACCGCGAGCGAACCGCTGACCGGTGAGGACACCCCGCCGATCGGCAGGCCGATCACCGGTGTCCGTACCTATGTCCTGGACGAGCTGCTGCGGCCCGTCCCGGACGGGGACGTGGGCGAGCTGTACACGATGGGCCCCGGTCTCGCCCGCGGCTACCTCAGAAGGCCGGCCGCGACCGCGGAGCGATTCCTGCCGGATCCCTTCGGCGAACCGGGCGGCCGCATGTACCGCACCGGCGACCGGGTGCGGACGCGTCCGGACGGCCAGTTCGTCTTCGTCGGCCGGGTCGACGACCAGCTGAAGGTCCGCGGCCACCGGATCGAGCCCGGCGAGGTCGAGTCCGCGCTGCTCGCCGTGGACGGGGTCGCCCAGGCGGTGGTGACCGCGCACGACAACCGGCTCGTCGCCTACGTGGTCGGCACCGGGGGCGCGCGCGTGACGGCCGACGAGCTCCTCCCGCCGTTGCGGGAACGGATGCCTTCCTATCTGGTGCCCGACGTGGTGGTCAGCCTGCCGAAACTGCCGGTCTCGCCGAACGGCAAGGTCGACCGGACCGCTTTGCCCACGCCCGAAGAGGAGAGCGCCGAGCGCGCGGCTTCGGGGCGGGCGCCGAGCACCCCGACGGAGATCCTGCTCGCCGAGCTGTTCGCCGACGTGCTCGGTGTCGGCAGCGTCGGCGTCGAGGACAGCTTCTTCGAGATCGGCGGCCATTCGCTGCTCGCGACCCGGGTGGTGAGCCGTATCCGCGAAAGCCTGAAGATCCGGCTGAGAGTGCAGGCCTTCTTCGACGCGCCGACCGTGGCACAGCTCGCCAAGGTGCTCGACGGCGCACTCACCTGATCTGGAGATCCCTTCATGCAGACGACGAAGACCGTCGACCTCGGCGACCCCGATCTGTACACGACCTTGGACCGCCACGCCCGGTGGCGTGAGCACGCGGCGGAAGACGCGATGGTGTGGAGCGAGCCGGGCAGTTCTCCCACCGGTTTCTGGTCGGTGTTCTCGCATCGGGCGTGTGCCGCGGTCCTCGGGCCGAACGCCCCGTTCACCTCCGAGTACGGGATGATGATCGGCTTCGACCGGGACCACCCGGACACCTCGGGTGGCCAGATGATGGTGGTGTCCGAACAGGACCAGCACCGGAAACTGCGCAAACTGGTCGGGCCGCTGCTGTCCAGGGCGGCCGCGAAAAAACTGTCGGACCGGGTGCGGACCGAGGTGAGCGGCGTGCTCGACCGGGTGCTCGACGGCGAGGTGTGCGACGTCGCCGCCGAGATCGGCCCGCGGATCCCCGCCGCGGTCGTCTGCGACATCCTCGGGGTCCCCGCCGAGGACCAGGACATGCTCATCGACCTGACCAATCACGCGTTCGGCGGCGAGGACGCGTTGTTCGACGGGATGACGCCGCGTCAGGCGCACACCGAGATCCTCGTCTACTTCGACGAGCTGATCGGCGCGCGCCGCGCGAGCCCCGGCGACGACCTCGTCAGCACGCTGCTGACCGACGACGAACTGTCGATCGACGACGTCGTGCTCAACTGCGACAACGTGCTGATCGGCGGCAACGAGACCACCCGGCACGCGATCACCGGTGCGGTGCACGCGTTCGCCACCGTGCCGGGCCTGCTGGACCAGGTGCGGGACGGGGGCGCGGACGTCGACACGGTCGTGGACGAAGTGCTGCGCTGGACTTCGCCCGCGATGCACGTGCTGCGGGTGACGACCGGCGACGTCACGATCAACGGCCGCGACCTGCCGCCCGGCACGCCGGTGGTCGCGTGGCTGCCCGCCGCGAACCGGGATCCCGCCGTGTTCGACGATCCCGACACGTTCCGGCCGGGACGGAAACCCAACCGGCACATCGCCTTCGGGCACGGGATGCACCACTGTCTCGGGTCCGCGCTCGCCAGGATCGAACTGGCGGTCGTGCTGCGGGAGGTGGCCGAGCGAGTGTCGCGAGTGGACCTGGTGGCCGAACCCGCCTGGCTGCGCGCGATCGTCGTGCAGGGGTACCGGGAACTCCCGGTGCGGTTCATCGGCCGCTGAGTCCATGTCCGTCCTGTGTGGACGGAGAGTGTCAAGCGGACACCATTGATGCACAAGGGGCTTCGGGTCATCCTGTGCATGAGGATCACATCTATTCCACGGAGGAATGCCTTGTCTTCTCAAGAAAGCACGCAGAGCTTCGAGATCGACTATGTGGAAATGTACGTGGCCAACCTCGAGGTCGCCGCGTCGGGCTGGATGGACAAGTACGGCTTCTCCGTCGCCTCCACCGACCGGTCGGCCGACCACCGGAGCGTGACACTGCGACAGGGACCGATCGCGCTGGTCCTCACCGAGCCGACGTCGGACCGGCACCCCGGGGCGACCTACCTGCAGACCCACGGTGAAGGCGTCGCCGACATCGCGCTGCGCACCCCGGACGTGGCCGCCGCCTTCGAGGCCGCGGTGAAGGCGGGCGCGGAGGCCATCCGCGAGCCGGGCGAGCGCGCGGACTCGGTCGTCACGGCCACCGTCAGCGGCTTCGGCGACGTCGTGCACACCCTGATCCAGCGGGACGTCTCCGGTGAATCGCCGGACGCCTTCCGCGGCAAGGGAGTATTGGAACTGCTCGCGATCGACCACTTCGCGGTCTGCCTGAACGCGGGGGATCTCGGCCCCACGGTGGCCTTCTACGAGCGCGCCCTCGGGTTCAAGCAGATCTTCGAAGAGCACATCGTGGTCGGTGCCCAGGCGATGAACTCCACCGTCGTGCAGAGCGTTTCGGGGGCGGTCACCCTCACCCTGATCGAGCCGGACAAGAACGCCGACCCCGGCCAGATCGACGACTTCATCAAGGAACACCACGGATCCGGCGTGCAGCACATCGCCTTCACCAGCCCGGACGCGGTCCGCGCGGTCAAGGAGCTTTCCTCGCGCGGGGTGGAGTTCCTGAAGACCCCGGACGCCTACTACGACCTGCTCGGCGAGCGGATCGAACTGGAGACGCACTCGCTGGACGACCTGCGGGCGACGAAGCTGCTCGCCGACGAGGACCACGGCGGCCAGCTGTTCCAGATCTTCACCGCCTCCACGCATCCGCGGAAGACCATCTTCTTCGAGATCATCGAGCGGCAGGGCGCCGGCACCTTCGGCAGCTCCAACATCAAGGCCCTGTACGAAGCCGTGGAGCTGGAGCGGACCGGACAGAGCAAGCTCGGCCCCGTCCGTCGATGACCCACTTCTGCCTGGACGATCTCGAGCGTTCGGCGCGGGCCGTCCTCCCCGGCGAGATCTGGGACTTCCTCGCCGGGGGCAGCGGCGCGGAGGCCTCCCTGGAGGCCAACCGCGCCGCGCTCGAGCGGATCTTCGTGATCCCGCGGATGCTGCGTGAGCTGACCGGCGGCACCATCGGGACCGAGATCCTCGGCCGCCGCGCCGAACTGCCGGTGGCGGTCGCGCCGGTCGCGTACCAGCGGTTGTTCCATCCCGAAGGCGAACTCGCGGCGGCCCGCGCCGCCCGGGACGCCGGCGTGCCGTACACCATCTGCACGCTGAGCAGTGTCCCGCTGGAGGAGATCGCGGCCGTCGGCGGACGGCCCTGGTTCCAGCTGTACTGGCTGCGCGACGAGAAACGATCGCTCGATCTCGTCCGCCGCGCGGAGGACGCCGGCTGCGAGGCGATCGTGTTCACCGTGGACGTCCCGTGGATGGGACGGCGCCTGCGTGATCTGCGGAACGGCTTCGCGTTGCCGGATTCCGTGACGGCGGCCAACTTCGACGCCGGGGACGCCGCGCACCGCCGGTCCAGCGGGCATTCGGCGGTCGCGGACCACACCGCGCGCGAATTCGCCCCGGCCACCTGGGAATCCGTCGAGGCGGTCCGTGCGCACACGAAGCTCCCGGTGGTGCTCAAGGGGATCCTCGCGGTCGAGGACGCGAGCCGTGCCGTCGACGCGGGCGTCGGCGGGATCGTGGTGTCCAACCACGGAGGCAGGCAGTTGGACGGCGCCGTGCCGGGAATCGAGATGCTGGGCGAGATCGCCGCCACCGTCTCCGGCGGTTGCGAAGTGCTGCTGGACGGCGGGATCCGGAGCGGCGGCGACATCCTCAAGGCGATCGCGCTGGGGGCGTCGGCCGTCCTGGTCGGACGGCCGGTGATGTGGGGGCTCGCCGCGGGCGGCGAGGACGGCGCCCGGGAGCTGCTCGACCTGCTCGCCGTCGAATTCCGGAACGCGCTGGGCCTCGCGGGCTGTGACTCGGTGGGCGCGGCCCGCCGGCTGGGCACCAGGGTCTCCCGTCACGGCTGACGCCGAACCGAACTTTCCCGAAGGAGGAAGGTGTTTCTCTCGCTTCCGGCGCCGGTCGCCCCGATCGCCGCCCACAGTCTCCTGATCTTCTTGCTGCAGGTCGGTTTGCTGCTCCTGCTCGCCGTCGTCTTCGGGCGGCTGGCCGCCCGGTTCGGGATGCCCGCGGTGGTCGGCGAACTGGTCGTCGGGGTGATCCTGGGTCCGTCGTTGCTGGCCTGGGCCGCACCGGGGCTGCACGGCTGGCTTTTCCCCGCCGTCGACGAGCAGTACCACCTTCTCGACGCAGTCGGGCAGATCGGTGTCATCCTGCTGGTCGGTTTCACCGGTATGCAGATGGACATGGGCCTGCTCAAGCGGCGGCGCGCCGCGGCCGCCGGGGTGGGTCTCGGCGGCCTGATCGTCCCTCTCGGACTCGGTATCGGCGCGGGGTACGTCCTGCCCAAGGTGCTGGTTCCCGAAGGCACGGACAGCACCGTCTTCGCGCTGTTCCTCGGCGTGGCGTTGTGCGTCAGCGCCATCCCGGTCATCGCCAAGACCCTGATGGACATGAAACTGCTGCACCGCAACGTCGGGCAGCTCACGCTCGCCGCAGGTGCGATCGAGGACGCCTTCGGCTGGTTCATGCTGTCCATCGTCAGCGCGATGGCGGTCACCGCCGTGTCCGCGGGCGCCGTGCTCATCTCGCTCGGTTACCTGATCGGCGTCATCGTCTTCGCGCTCACCCTCGGCAGGCCGCTGGTCCGGGGTGTGCTGCGCGCGGCGGCCAGATCCGACGGTCCCGGGCTCACCGTCTCCGCCGCCGTCGTCCTGATCCTCCTGGCCTCGGCCGGAACGCAGGCGCTCGGCCTGGAGGCGATCTTCGGCGCCTTCCTCTGCGGCATCCTGATCAGCACCGCGGGCAAGGTGGAACCGGCCAAACTGGCTCCGCTGCGCACGGTCGTCCTTGCCGTCTTCGCGCCGGTCTTCTTCGCCACGGCCGGATTGCGGATGGATCTCACCGCGCTGATCCGCCCGCAGGTCCTGCTCACCGGGCTGGCGGTGCTCGCACTGGCCATCGTCGGCAAATTCGTCGGCGCGTACGCCGGCGCGCGGCTCAGCGGCCTGAACAAATGGGAGGGGCTGGCGCTCGGCGCCGGACTGAACGCGCGCGGTGTCATCGAGATCGTGGTGGCCATGGTGGGGCTGCGGCTGGGCATCCTCAGCGTCGAGATCTACACGATCATCATCCTGGTCGCGATCGTCACTTCGCTGATGGCGCCGCCGATCCTGCGGTTCGCGATGAAGAGGCTGGAGCAGACCGCCGAGGAAGAAGTCCGCGAGTCCGAGCACCGGGCGTGGTCTTCGCAACCGGCGAAAAGCGAGCAGGAACAACCGCTTTAACGCTCTGTGGGGATTGGACGACCTGGACCGCCACACCGGACCGAAGTTACCGTTCCAGGAGTCCTTTCCGGTCGGACGCGGGGCGGAAGAGACCGAAGTTTTCGTTGGCACGCAAAGGGGATCAGCCGGTCATGACAAGGAGTCCGTTGGCGCCGCCCTTCCTTGACCCGCCGGCCGCGGTGCGTCCCCGTGACGCCCTCGGCCACGCGGACCGCGTTGCCTTGTCCGCCTCGACCACCGACGGCGCGCACCTGCGGACCGAGGACGTCCGCGCCTGGATCGCCGAACGCCGCGAGGCCAACGTGTTCCACGTCGAACGCATCCCCTTCGCGGAGCTGGACCAATGGGGATTCGAAGAAGCCACCGGCAACCTCGTGCACCGGAGCGGGCGGTTCTTCACCATCGAGGGCCTGCACGTCGTCGAGGCCGACGGCCCGCACGGCGACGGCCCCTACCGCGAATGGCAGCAGCCGGTCATCAAACAGCCCGAGGTGGGCATCCTCGGCATCCTGGCCAAGGAGTTCGGCGGTGTGCTGCATTTCCTGATGCAGGCCAAGATGGAGCCGGGGAACCCCAACCTGGTTCAGCTCTCGCCGACCGTGCAGGCCACCCGCAGCAACTACACCAAGGCGCACGGCGGCACGAACGTCAAGCTGATCGAGTACTTCGCCCCGCCCGATCCGGAGCACGTCATTGTCGACGTCCTCCAGGCGGAACAGGGCTCGTGGTTCCTTCAGAAGTCGAATCGCAACATGATCGTCGAGACCGTCGACGACGTGCCGCTGTGGGACGACTTCTGCTGGCTCACCCTCGGCCAGATCGCGGAGCTGATGCACGAGGACGAGACGATCAACATGAACGCCAGGAGCGTGCTGTCGTGCCTGCCGTACCACGACAAGGCACCCGGCGCGCTGTTCTCCGACGTCCAGCTGCTGTCGTGGTTCACGAACGAGCGCTCGCGGCACGACATCCGCGCCAGCCGCATCCCGCTCAAGGAAGTGCGCGACTGGAGGCAGGGCGTCGAGGAGATCGAGCACGAGGACGGCCGCTACTTCAAGGTCCTCGCGGTCGCGGTCAAGGGCAGCAACCGCGAGAAGGTCACCTGGACCCAGCCGTTGATCGAATCGGTCGGGATGGGCCTCATCGCGTTCCTCGTCCGCGAGATCGGCGGCGTGCCGCACGTCCTGGTGCACGCCCGCGCCGACGGCGGTTTCCTGGACACGGTCGAGCTGGCGCCGACCGTCCAGTGCACGCCTCAGAACTACACGCATCTGCCCGCGGAGGAACGCCCGCCCTTCCTCGACGCCGTCCTCGGCGCGCCGCGGTCGCGGATCCGTTACGAGGCGATCCATTCCGAGGAAGGCGGCCGCTTCCTCAGTGTCAGGGCCCGCTATCTCGCGATCGAGGCGGACGACACGGTCGACCCGCCGCCCGGCTACGCCTGGGTCACCCCGGGCCAGCTCACCGCGCTCACCCGGCACGGGCACTACGTCAACGTCGAGGCGCGTACGCTGCTCGCCTGCCTCAACGCCGCGGCGGCGCAGCCTCAAGGCGGTGCCTGACATGAAGACGGTCACCGTCCTCGGCGCGTCGGGCTTCGTCGGTTCGGCGGTCACCCGCGCGCTGGCGCGGAGGCCGATCCGGCTGCGGGCGGTGGCGCGCAGGCGGATCACGCCGCCGGCAGGCCAGGCCGAGACCACCGTCGTCAGCGCCGACCTCACCGACCGGGCCGCGCTCGCCGGCGCGGTCGCGGGATCGGACGCGATCGTGTACCTGCTGCTGGGAGAGGGCGGCTGGCGCGCGGCCGAGGGCGCCGAACGCGTGAACGCGGGCGTGCTGCGGGACCTCGTCGAGATCATCGGCGGCGGCCACGGGCCGCCTCCGGTAGTGGTGTTCGCCGGTTCCACCTCGCAGGTCGGGGTACCGCCCCGCGAACCGCTCGACGGGACCGAGCCCGACCACCCGGCGACACCTTACGACGTGCAAAAGCTGGCGGCGGAACAGTTTCTCAAGAAGGCCACGGCCGACGGCCTGGTCCGCGGGATCAGCCTGCGGCTGCCGACCATCTTCGGCGAGACCGTCACGGAAGACGCGAACCACGACCGCGGCGTCGTGTCCGCCATGGCGCGGCGGGCACTCGAAGGCCTGCCGCTCACCATCTGGGGAGACGGCACGGTGCGGCGCGACCTGGTCCACGTCGACGACGTCGCGGCCGCGTTCACGGCGGCGCTGGATCATCCGGATTCCCTGGCGGGCGGGCATTGGCTGATCGGTGCGGGCCGGGGTGACCGGCTGGGCGAGGTCTTCCGGCTCGTGGCGGAGGAGATGTCCGAGCACACCGGGAACAGCCCGGTGGAAGTGACCTGTGTGGAACCGCCGTCGCACGCGCCCGAGACGGATTTCCTGAGTATCACCATCGATTCCACGCCGTTTCGGGCGATCACCGGCTGGCGTCCGGAGATCTCGCTGCCCGAAGGGGTGCGTCGCACTGTCGCCGCTTTGACGTCATCAGTTCATGGAAAGGTTCGCACATGACCACGCGCGTATGGGATTACCTGGCCGAATACGGGACGGAGCGGCTCGATCTGCTGGACGCGGTCGAAACGGTCTTCAACTCGGGACAGCTCGTGCTCGGCGCGAGCCTGCGCGGCTTCGAGTCGGAATTCGCCGCGTACCACGGAGCCGGGCACTGCGTCGGTCTCGACAACGGGACGAACGCGATCAAGCTCGCCCTGCAGGCGCTGGGTGTCGGGCCGGGCGACGAGGTGATCACGGTGTCCAACACCGCCGCGCCGACCGTCGTCGCCATCGACGGCACCGGGGCCACCCCGGTCTTCGTCGACGTCCGCGAGGACGACTTCCTGATGGACACCGGCCTGGTCGAAGCCGCGATCACCGAGCGCACCAAATGCCTGCTGCCCGTGCACCTGTACGGCCAGTGCGTGGACATGGCCCCGCTGAAGGAACTCGCCGCGAAGCACGGACTGTCCATTCTGGAGGATTGCGCCCAGGCGCACGGTGCCCGCCAGAACGGGACGATCGCGGGAACGACCGGCGACGCGGCCGCGTTCTCCTTCTATCCCACCAAGGTGCTCGGCGCGTACGGCGACGGCGGCGCGGCCATCACCTCCGACGAGGCCGTGGACCGGCGGCTGCGGCGCTTGCGGTACTACGGCATGGAAGAGCGCTACTACACGGTGGAGACGCCCGCCCACAACAGCAGGCTGGACGAGGTCCAGGCGGAGATCCTGCGGCGCAAGCTCAAGCGGCTCGACGCGTACACGGCGGGCAGGCGGGCCGTCGCCGAGCGCTACGTCGAGGGGCTCGGCGACACCGAGCTGAAGCTCCCGCGGACCGCGCCCGGCAACGAGCACGTGTACTACGTCTACGTGGTGCGGCACCCGCGACGCGACGAGATCATCGAGCGGCTCAAGGCGTACGACATCCACCTGAACATCAGCTACCCGTGGCCGGTGCACACCATGACCGGATTCGCGCACCTCGGCTACGAGACGGGATCGCTGCCGGTCACCGAGAAGCTGGCGACCGAGATCTTCTCGCTGCCGATGTACCCCGCGCTTTCCCCGGACCTGCAGGACAAGGTCATCCACGCGGTCCGCGAAGTGCTGTCCGCGCTCTGATCACGCCGACCACGGGAGCAGCCGTGCAATCACGCAAACTCGCCGTCGAGGGGGCGATCGAGTTCACCCCCCGGGTGTTCCCCGACGACCGGGGCCTGTTCGTCTCGCCGCTCCAGGAGGAGGCCTTCACCGAGGCCCACGGAAGCCCGCTCTTCCCGGTGGTGCAGACGAATCACAGCCGGTCCAAACGCGGCGTGGTGCGGGGGATCCACTACACGACGACACCGCCGGGTACCGCGAAGTACGTCTATTGCGCGAGCGGCAAGGCCCTGGACATCGTGGTCGACATCCGGGTCGGCTCGCCGACGTTCGGCCGGTGGGACGCGGTCGTGCTGGACCAGCGGCACCATCGGGCGATGTACTTCCCCGTCGGCGTCGGCCACGCGTTCGTGGCGCTCGAAGACGACACCGTCATGTGGTACCTGCTTTCCACGGCCTACACGGCGGAGAACGAACTCGCCCTGTCGGTCCTGGATCCCGCGCTCGGCCTGCCCATCGACCCCGGCGTCGAACCGATCCTGTCCGAACGGGACCAGGTGGCGATCACGCTCGCCGAGGCGGAACGGCAGGGGCTGCTGCCGGACTACGCCACCAGCCAGGAACTCGAACGCCGGTATTCCGGCGTCCCCCTCGCCACCTGATCCCGAAAGCGAAAGCGTCCACCACTGCACGAGAAAGGTGAGATCGATGCCCGCTGCGCGGTTCAAGCAGCTACTCCGAAGCAAGTTGAGAACATGGGGATGGATGTATCGATGACTGCCCTTGCCGAATCTTTCGAAGACCTGTCCGTCCACAACGGACTGACCGAGATCACCAGGTTCGCCGGCGTGGGAACCGCGGTCTCCGAGTCGTCCTACTCGCAGACCGAGCTGCTCGAAATCCTCGACGTCGAGGATCCGAAGATCCGGTCGGTCTTCCTGAACAGCGCCATCGACCGGCGTTTCCTCACCCTTCCCCCGGAGAGCCCCGGTGGCGGACGCGTGTCCGAACCGCAGGGCGACCTCCTCGACAAGCACAAGAAGATCGCCGTCGACATGGGATGCCGGGCCCTGGAGGCCTGCCTGAAGTCGGCGGGCGCGACGCTTTCCGAGCTGCGTCACCTGTGCTGTGTCACCTCGACCGGGTTCCTGACCCCCGGCCTGAGCGCGCTGATCATCCGCGAGATGGGCATCGACCCGCATTGCAGCCGCTCCGACATCGTGGGCATGGGCTGCAACGCCGGCCTGAACGCGCTCAACGTGGTCTCGGGCTGGTCCGCAGCGCACCCCGGCGAACTCGGCGTCGTCCTGTGCAGCGAGGCGTGTTCCGCCGCCTACGCCCTGGACGGAACCATGCGGACCGCGGTGGTCAACAGTCTTTTCGGGGACGGATCCGCCGCCCTCGCCCTCGTTTCCGGTGACGGGCGCGTGCCCGGTCCCCGGGTCCTGAAGTTCGCCAGCTACATCATCACCGACGCGGTCGAGGCCATGCGGTACGACTGGGACCGCGACCAGGACCGGTTCAGTTTCTTCCTCGACCCGCAGATCCCCTACGTGGTCGGCGCGCACGCGGAGATCGTCATCGACCGGCTGCTGGGCGGGACGGGCCTGCGCCGCAGCGACATCGGCCACTGGCTGGTGCACTCGGGCGGGAAGAAGGTGATCGACGCGGTCGTCGTCAACCTCGGCCTCAGCCGGCACGACGTCCGCCACACCACCGGTGTGCTGCGTGACTACGGGAACCTCTCCAGCGGCTCCTTCCTCTTCTCCTACGAGCGGCTCGCCGACGAAGACGTCGCCCGCCCCGGGGAATACGGCGTACTCATGACCATGGGGCCCGGCTCCACAATCGAAATGGCGCTTATTCAATGGTGACGCGTGAAGAAGTGAACGGTGAGCCAGTGCTGCGTTTCGACGGCGCCCGCACGGTGACCGCCGCGGCGGTCGAGGAGATCGGCACCCTCTGCGATCGTGCCGAGGACCACCGGGAACCGGGGCCGGTCATCGTCCACGTGACGGGGGCCCCGCCCGCGGACTGGGCGAAGGGGCTGACGGTCGGCCTGGTGTCCAAATGGGAGCGGGTCGTCCGCCGGTTCGAACGGCTCGGCAGGCTCACCGTCGCGGTGGCGTCGGGGGAGTGCGCCGGAATGGCGCTGGATCTCCTCCTCGCCGCCGACGTCCGGATCGCCGAGCCGGGAACCCGGTTGCGGCTGGCGGGCGCGGGCGGCGGCACCTGGCCCGGGATGAGCGTGTACCGCCTCACCAAACAGGCCGGTGCGGCGGGCATCCGGCGGGCCGTGCTGCTCGGAACCCCGATCGACACCGACCGCGCGCTCGCCCTCAACCTCATCGACGAGGTGTCCGCGGAGCCGGCGAAGACACTGGCCGGGCTGGCCGGGGTCACCGACGGGGCGGAGACGGCGATCCGTCGCCAGCTGATCTTCGAAGCGGGCTCGACCACCTTCGAGGAGGCTCTCGGCGCTCACTTGGCCGCGGCGGACCGGGCGCTGCGGCGGGAAGCCAAGTCGTGACGACGCTCGCGCCAGGGCCCGATCTCCGGGCCCTGGCGGGGGAGGCCCACCGCGCCGACGACGAGATCCGTGCGCTGCGCACGGCCTTCGTCGAGGCGCACGCCGAGGAGATCTACGACGTACTCACCGACGGCAGGACGCGATACCTGAGGATCGACGAACTCGTCCGCGCCGCGGCACTCGCGTACCCCGGCCTGGTGCCCTCGGAAGAGCAGATGACGGCCGAGAATTCCCTGCCACAAGCGGAGAAGGAAGGGCGCGAGATCGACCAGGGCATCTTCCTGCGCGGGATCCTGCGCGCGCCGAAGGCCGGTCCGCATCTGCTCGACGCCATGCTCCGCCCCACCGCCAGGGCGATCGAGCTGCTGCCCGGGTTCGTCGAGACCGGCGTCGTGGAGATGGAGGCCGTCCGGCTGGAACGCCGGGACGGCGTCGCGCACCTGACCCTGTGCCGGGACGACTGCCTGAACGCCGAGGACGCGCAGCAGGTCGACGACATGGAGACCGCGGTCGATCTGACCCTGCTCGATCCGTCCGTCCGAAGTGGACTCCTGCGGGGCGGGGTGATGAGTCATCCGCGCTATCTGGGCCGCCGGGTGTTCTGCGCGGGCATCAACCTCAAGAAGCTCAGCTCGGGCGACATCCCGCTCGTCGATTTCCTGCTGCGGCGGGAAGTCGGCTACCTCCAGAAGATCTTCCGCGGCCTGCTCACGGAGGACTCCTGGCATTCACGGCTGACCGACAAGCCCTGGATGGCGGCCGTGGATTCCTTCGCCATCGGCGGCGGGACCCAGCTGCTGCTGATCTTCGACCACGTGCTGGCGGCGTCCGACGCCTACCTCAGCCTGCCCGCGGCCAAGGAAGGGATCATCCCCGGGGTGTCGAACTTCCGGCTTTCCCGGATCGCCGGGCCGCGTGTGGCCCGGCAGGTGATCCTCGGCGGCCGCCGGCTCCGGGCGGACGAGCCGGACGCCCGGTCGATCGTCGACGAGGTCGTTCCGCCCGAAGAGATGGACGAGGCGATCGACCGCGCGCTGGCCCGGCTCGACGGGGAAGCCGTGGTGGCCAACCGGCGCATGCTGAACCTGGCCGAGGAGCCACCGGAGGAGTTCCGCCGGTACATCGCCGAATTCGCGCTGCAGCAGGCTTTGCGCATCTACGGGGCGGACGTGATCGGCAAGGTGGACGGTTTCGCGGTGGGTGCGCGATGAGCGAAACCGGGGTGCGGTACGAAAAGAAGGACCACGTCGCCTACGTGACGATGGACCGGCCCGAGGTGCTGAACGCGATGGACCGGCGGATGCACACGGAACTCGCCGGGATCTGGGACGACGTCGAGGCCGACGACGACGTCAGGGCCGTGGTCCTGACCGGCGCGGGAGACCGCGCGTTCTCCGTCGGCCAGGACCTCAAGGAACGCGCGCGGCTGACCGAGGCGGGGGTGGAGGCCTCGACGTTCGGCAGTGCGGGCCAGCCGGGGCATCCGCGGCTGACCGACCGGTTCACGTTGTCGAAGCCGGTGGTCGCCCGCGTGCACGGGTACGCGCTGGGCGGCGGTTTCGAACTGGTGCTGGCGTGCGACATCGCCATCGCCTCCGAGGAGGCCGTCTTCGCGTTGCCGGAGGTGCGGCTCGGGCTGATCGCTGGTGCCGGGGGAGTGTTCCGGCTGCCGCGGCAGCTTCCGCAGAAGGTCGCGATGGGATATCTGCTGACCGGACGCCGCATGGACGCGGCGACGGCGTTGCGCTACGGACTGGTGAACGAAGTCGTTCCTTTCAGCGAACTGGATCGGTGTGTCGCGGAATGGACGGACGATCTCGTGCGCGCCGCCCCGCTTTCGGTCCGCGCGATCAAGGAGTCCGCGTCGCGGTCGCTGGACCTCCCCTTGGAAAAGGCTTTCGAGGCCTCGTATCCGTGGGAAGAACGCCGTCGCCGGAGCGCGGACGCCGAGGAAGGCGCCCGCGCCTTCGCCGAGAAACGGGATCCGATTTGGACCGGGCGATAGAATCGCCGATCGCGCGGCGGCCGGGTTGGACGGTGCTTTTTCCGTTGTCTTGAGTGACGGATGGTGGGAGATTTCGGGGTAAGAGAAAACACCGAAAAATCTCCTCGCATCGAGTGAGGCCGGGCTTTTCCCGAGCTAGCTTCGTCGTTCACCCGAGACCGCCTGCCGTGCGGTGGGAAATCCCGGCTTTCCCACCGCTCTCGGCGGGCAGAAATCCTGGATACCTGTGATGACAACGATCGCCGCCGTCGAACTCGACAACCAGCGCATCGACCGTCTGGTCCCGTTGGTCACCCCCGCCCTGCTGCACCATGAACTCCCGCTCAGCGCCACCGCGGCCGACACGGTGCGACAGGGCCGCGAAACCGTCGTCCGCGTCCTCGACGGCACGGACGACCGGCTGCTCGTGATCGCCGGACCCTGCTCCATCCACGATCCCGCCGCCGCGCTCGAATACGCCGACCGCCTCACCGCCCTCGCCGGCCGGTTCGTCAACGATCTGCTGATCGTCATGCGGGTCTATTTCGAAAAGCCCCGTACGGTCGGCGGCTGGAAAGGGCTCATCAACGACCCGCACCTCGACGGCACCGGCGACGTCAACCGCGGGCTGCGCATCGCCAGGGACCTGCTCCTCGAACTGGCCGAGGCCGGCCTGCCCGCCGCGTGCGAATGGCTGGACACCACCATCCCGGCCTACCTCGCCGACACCGTCTCGTGGGGCGCGATCGGGGCCAGGACCGTGGAAAGCCAGAATCACCGCATGCTGGCCAGCGGCCTGTCCATGCCCGTCGGCTTCAAGAACCGGCGCGACGGCGATGTCACCGTCGCCGTCGACGCCATCCGGGCCGCCGAGGCGCGGCACGTCGTCCCCGGCGTCGACCCGAGCGGCCTGCCCGCGATCCTGCACACCGTCGGCAACCCCGACTGCCACGTCGTCCTGCGCGGGGGCAACAGCGCGCCTAACCACAACCCGGCGTCCGTCCGCGCGACGCTGACCACCCTGCAGAACGCCGGGCTTCCGCGCCGCGTGGTGATCGACGCCAGCCACGACAACAGCCGCAAGGACCACCTCCGGCAGGCCGTCGTCGCCGAGCAGATCGCCGAGCAGGTCAGGAACGGCCAGCGCGGCATCGTCGGCGTCATGCTCGAATCCAACCTCCAGGCTGGCCGCCAGGACCTCCACCCCGACCGGCCGCTCACCTACGGGCAGTCGATCACGGACGCCTGCGTCGACATCGCCGCCACCCAGGACATCCTCGAAACCCTCGCCAGGGCGGCCGCCGCCCGCCGGACCGGAGCCAAATGAGGCGAGGGCGCGAGTGAGCTGTCGGTCGGGGTGGTCGTGAGTGGCGCTGCGCGATGCCGGACCTGGGGCACCCACTGTGTGGATTTCGGCGCGTTGGATGCACCGAAATCCACACGGTCCCGCGTGACCGGACCGGTCGCGAAGGGGTGTGTGGAAACAGGGACGTTCAACGTCCCTGTTTCCACACACCCCTCACCCTGAGCGACACTCCGCGCCCTCATCGGCCACGTCAACCGGACACCTTTGCCTTACCCCTCAACGTCCCCGATCCTCCGTTGATCAAGGGTCGTGCCGGTCACGACCGGTGGCATACGACATGACGAGGGAAGATTCCGGACGTTCAACGGCCGGCATCTTCCCCTGCCACCCGCACAAGACCGAGTGTGGAGGGTTCAGGACGTTGTGAAAGCCACCTTCGCAACCTTGAATGTTGTGAAGGTGGCTTTCACAACGCCGCCGACCCACTCGACCCACTTGACCCGCGCGGGCCGCTAGCCGATCGCGTCGGCGCACCCCATCGCCGGGTTCGGCGAGTCCTCGCCGCCGACGTGCCGGAGATGCGCCTCGCCCCAGACCCTGACCCCTTCGACCACGGGCAGGACCGTGGTCCCGTAGGGAGTGAGCCGGTAGATCACGGGCGCCGGGATCGGCCCGGTCACCACGCGTTCGACGAGTCCGTCGGCTTCGAGTTCCCGCAGCTGCTCGGCCAGCACCTTGGGCGTGATCGGCGCGCCCCGGCGGCGAAGCCCGGCGAAATGGGACTCGCCGTGGGCGAGCCAGTACAGCAGCGTCAGTTTCCATTTCCCGCCGATGGCGGCGAACGCGGCGGCCATCGGGCAGCCCGGCAGTGGGTTGGGGCGCGAAAGGTTACCCGAAGGTGCCTTCTTGTCCATGGCCGTGCTCCGCTCCGATAGTCGGACCATGACCGTGCCATACAAACGAATCCTGACGGTGTGCCTTTCGGCCGTCCTGCTGATCGCGACGGCGGCGTCGGGCGACGCTTCGCCATCTCCCGGCGCCGCCGACGGCCAACGCGCCTTCGACTGGGAGATCGGCACCTGGCGCTCCACCGTGCGCGTCCTCGCCGAACCGCTTTCGGAGTCCGCGGACGAATGGCTCCGGTTCGCGGGCACCAGCACCGTGCGCCCGCTCATGGACCGCCGCGCGAACGCCCTCGAGTTCGAGGTCTCGGGACCGGACGGCCGCATCGACGCCCTCAACCTGCGGCTGTACGAACCGCAGGCGCAGCGGTGGAGCCTGACCTTCGTCAACATGCGCGACGGTCTGCTCACCCCGGCCGTCTACGGCGGGTTCCGCGACGGCGTCGGCGACTTCCGCGGCGACGACACCCTGGGCGGCCGTCCGATCAAGGTGCGCTTCCTGATCTTCCGGCCCGGTCCGGACGACGCGCGGTTCGAGCAGGCGTTCTCGGCCGACGGCGGGACGACCTGGGAGACGAACTGGGTCGCCGTGGACCACCGGATCCGCAAGTGACTTGAACCGGTGAGCTGAATCAGTGGCCGAACGAGCCCGCTATCCGCGCGCGATGGCGTCGAGCAGGGCCAGCTCGTCGTCGCCGAGCCGGATGGCGCCCGCCGCGACGTTCTCTTCCAGATGCCCGGGGTCGCCGGTGCCGGGGATGGCGAGCACGTGCGCGCCCCGGTGCAGCGTCCAGGCGAGCCGGATCTGCGCCGGGGTCGCGTCGTGCGCCGCGGCGACCTTCGCGATCTCGGCCTGGCCCGGGACGGTGCCGGGCGTGGTGGCGCCGGGCACCGAGGTCGTCACGGCGAAGAAGGGCACGAACGCGATGCCGTGGTCCGCGCACAGGTCGACCAGGGCGTCGTCCTCGCGGTCGGTCAGGCCGTAGCGGTTCTGCACGCAGACCACCGGCGCGATCATCCGCGCTTCGAGCAGCTGTTCCGGCAGGATGTTGGAGATGCCGAGGTGGCGGATCAGGCCCGCCTCGCGCAGCTCCGCCAGCGCGCCGAAATGGTCGGCCACCGAACCGGGCTCCTTGCCCATCGCGGCGCCCCAGCGCAGGTTGACGACGTCGAGGTGGTCGAGCCCGAGCTGCCGGATGTTCTCCTCGACCTGTCCGCGAAGCTGGTCAGGGCGCGCGTAGAAGAACTCGCCGTCGCGGGACCGGCCGGCCCCCACCTTCGTGGTGATCACGAGGTCTTCGGGGTAGGGCTGGAGCGCGGTGCTGATCAGCTCGTTCGCCGAGCGTGTGGGGGTGAAATAGAACGAAGCGGTGTCGATGTGGTTCACGCCGAGCTCGATCGCGCGGCGCAGGACGGCGATGGCGTCCTCGCGGCTCTTGGGTTTCTCGTCCCAGGGCATCCCGGTCAGCCGCATCGCGCCGAGGCCGACCCGGTTGACGGTGAGGTCGCCGAGCCGCCAGGTGCTGTCGTGAAGATTCGTCATACCCATCAGCGTCGCGACGGGCCCGCCGGAAGTCAGAAAATGGCAACAAGCTGCCACCTGGTCGCGAGCGGCGAGAGTGGGGCAGTATCGAGGTCATGCGGACGAGCGACGGCCTCACGCGGGCGGGCGATTCGGTCGTCGTCGTGCGCGGCGAAGAGGAGCTGTTCCGCCGGGTCGGGCACCTGTTCTCGACCGTGACCGACCTCGCCTGTGCCGCCAACGACCTCGCGACCTGGGTGGCCGACCGCAGGTCCGACGAGCTCACCGAGGCCGCCGAGCGCCGCGCGGGCGAGGTCCGGATCCGCAAGATCTACCGGGCCGGGCTGCTGCTCGACCAGGGATCGGCCCAGGAACTGAGGCGGGTCCGAGACCGGTTCGGAGCGCGGATCCGCATCTCCACCGAGGACGTCAACGAAACGATCGTCATGGACGGCAAGCTCGTGATCCTGGCCGGTGACCTCACCGCCGGACAGCGCGGCTACAGCGTCATCACCCAGCCCGAGACCGTTCAGGGCGTGATGTCGCTGTTCGAGACGGCCTGGCGAGCCGCGACCGAGCTCGACGTCTACGACGCGCAGGTCACCGAGATCCGGCGGCTCGCGCCCGCGGTGCTGGACCTGCTCGGCAGCGGGGTCAAGGACGAGGCCGCCGCCCGGACCCTCGGCCTCGGCGTGCGGACCTACCGGCGCCGGGTGGCCGAGCTGATGTCCGCGCTGGGCGCCGAGTCCCGCTTCCAGGCGGGCGTCCGGGCACGTGAACTCGGCCTGGTCTAGGTCCTGTCCTGTCCCGCGCGGCCGAAGACCATGCCGCGCGCGGCGTAGAACCGCGCGAAGTCCTCGTCGTCCACATAGGCGTCTTGCTGACCGTGCGGGCCGGTCCCCGACGGGTTGTTCATCACCAGGCCCGACTCGGTCACGGCGGTGACCAGCACCAGATGCCCGCCCTTCCTGGGCGGTTCGCTCTTCGGTTCCCTGATCGACTTGTGCACCGACGCCATCACCTGATGTCCCCGCGCGACCAGGTCCCGCAGCTCGGACAGGCCGAAATCGACCCGCACCTCGCCGTCGAGCCCGAACCGGTCCGCCGCCCAGTCGAGGAAAGGCGCGTAGATCAGGCCGTGCACGCCGTTCTCGTGCCGCACGTAGCCGCCGAACCGCTCGCATTCCTTGGCCAGTTCGACGCTCGGCGGGACTTCTTGTCCCCGATGGGCCAGCATCATCCGCAAGCACGCCATGCCGCAGGCTCGCCACGACCAGAATTCATACTCCCGAGCGGAAACGGCGCCGGAATCCGCCCATCGCGGGTCGTCGGCGGCGGACATCGCGCCGGTGACGATCGCCGTCGCGAGTTCGGGGGACTCCCATTGCGAGAAATACGGAATGGGCATGCGCGCAGTCTTCCACAGGGAACTGTCGCGCAGCCGGCGGCGCGACACCCGAACGAGCGATGATCGATTACTGAAGGTAGTCGATCACGGTCGGGTCGCCTCACCCGGGCGCTGTCGGCATCCGGCCGTCGGCGGTCGCCGAAGAGGTAAGATCTTCGGGCCGACGTCGGGGAACCAACACGCTGCCGGGTGCGTCGATGTACACGAACGGCGGCATCGCCGTTTCCGGAAACGGCGCGCACGGGTGGGCGGGAGCTCATAGGGTGCGCGGTACAGCAATGTGGGCAGACGAAGTGCGGGCGCAGGCGCCGTGACTGGAGGGATCATCCATGACTCGCCGATTCGATCCGGAGCAGATCGCGTCGTTGGCCAAGAAGGTCGGCGGGCTCAAGGACGGCTTCAACGGGACGAGCAAGGACTTGGGCGACGGCGACCCCGGGGGCGCGTTCGGCGACCTGAGCAACGCGGCCAGCACGGGTAAGACGATGAAGGGGTTCCACCAGGGCGTGAACGCGCATCTGGACGCCGCCTCGAAGCTCGTCGACGCCGCGTCCATCGCGCTGTCCAACGCCGCCCAGCGCATGCGGAACGACGAAGCCGCGGGTGTCCACACCCTCCGCGGCCGCGAGCGGGACTGATCGGACTGAAGACCGGAACCAGGGGGATTTACCGATGACCACCGCGGAGCGGAATCCGGGCACGCTCGACGACCCGTCGCACGACCGTCCGAAGTCGCTGGACGCCATCGACAAGCACGCCCAGCAGGCGCAGAAGCTCAACTCGGGCGCGGTCAACGACCAGGCCAGGAAGGTCGGCGGAGCCGCCACCAGGGCCAACGACCTCGGAGACGACCTCAAAGTCTTCCGCGAGGACGTCCTGCGCCACTGGGAGGGCAAGGACGCCGACGCCGTCGCCGACCACCTCGAGAAGCTCGGCAAGGCCAGCTACAAGGTGAGCGACAAGGCCGAGGCGGCCAAGAACATCCTCCAGCGCGTGTCCGAGATCCTGGACGACGTCAAGAAGAAGGTCGCGCAGCTCGCGCAGGAGGCCAACGACAAGGACAAGGACAACCGCGCGCTGATCGACTCGGCCCGCCGCCGGAAGAACAGCTCCAAGGACGACAACGAGATCGCCATCGCCGCGTCCGACATCGAGCGGCTCCGGCAGCTCAACGAGAAGGACTCCAACGGCAAGAAGGACGAGATCGAGAAGGCGCTCGACGACGCCGAGAAGCAGATCGACGACCTCCTCAAGCCGCTCGGCCTGGAGATCGAGGGCGGTTTCCTGGAGCTGGTGCCCGCGGACACCGGCGGGACCACCGCGTCGAGCGTCCACGCCACCCCGGTCAACCACGTGCCCAGCCACGGCGGCGGGGACGGTGGTGGCGGCGGTGGAGGCCACGGTGGCGGTGGCGGCGGGGGCGGCGTCGCCGGGGTCCAGGGCGACGGGCGGCCCGCCAAGCCGATCGACGCCCGGGGCGACAACCCGGCCAAGATCGCCGAGAAGTTCCTCGGCCGCAACGCCGGCGACCTCAAGGGCAGCGGCGAACTGCCCGCCATGCAGTCGTGGGTGCCCAACAACGTCAACTGCGCGAACTTCGTCTCCGGCTGCCTGGAGGCGGCGGGCCTCATCGACAAGGGGCAGGCCAGCGCCTCGGTTGCGGGCCTGACGGCCAACCTCCAAGCGGATGGCTGGAAGGAAGTGCCGCTCTCCCAGGCGAAACCCGGCGACGTGGTGATCTCGAACAACGGTGGGCACGTTGTGCTGTACGCGGGCGACGGCCAGTTCATCGGTTCGAACAACGTCAACCCCGACGGTTCGCAGAAGATCAGCATGGGCGGCGGTGGCGGCCTCGTGAAGATCCTCACCCCGCCGACCTGATCCGACAGAACGCCATAGCGGCACCGGGCAAGCCGATGCGGCCGCATCGCTGTCCCGCAAGTGGGAGGTAGCTTGATGTACACCCGATCGTTCCCGGAGGCGCTGAGCCCCGGCGACCCGGTCCGGGAAGCGGTGTTCCAGGCCGCCACCGCCCGGCTCGACGAGGAGTTCGGCGATCAGGTCCGGGTGGTCGTGGACCAGCTCGACCGGCTCGGTCCCTGGGTGTTCCTGCAGGGGACGATGCGCGGCGTCGAAGCCGGACGCCCGTACTACGCCGGCACCATCTACGAGAACAAGCGAGCCGACGGCGTCATGTCCGACGTCTACGTCGCCCTGCTCAAGAAGACCAGCGAGACGACCGTCGACGACGACCCGCGGTCCTGGCGCCTGGCGCGCTACGCCATCGGCCCGACCGACGTCGCCTGGCTGACCTGGCCGGACGAGCACGAGGTTCCGCAGGCGCTGTTCGGCTTCTGACCGGGGTCGTGACCTGGAAAGAGCGGTGCCTTCGGGCGCCGCTCTTTTCGTTTCCCTCGGGTGGAAAGCGTGTCTGGCGGTGCCGGGTCGGGGTGGTCGTGAGTGGTAAGTGGGGTTAGAACGACACTTACCACTCACGACCACCCCGACCCGGCGCGGTCTGGTGGGGCGACGGCGTTGTGAAAGCCACTTTCGCAACCTTCAACGTTGCGAAGGTGGCTTTCACAACATCCGAACCCGGCACTTCGACTTGCGGTCGAGAAGGTGAGTGCCGGCCCGATCTGAGCGATGGCGAAGTTTGTCACGCATTTCGAATTCGTTCGAAAAAACGACACGAACAAAGCGAGGGTGAAATGTGGTGTCACAGTCCATCTTGGACAAAAGATCACCGCGTCTCGCGCTCGCCATGGCGAAATCGCACCGCGATACCCCGCCGGAAAGTTGGACAAGAACACGCCGCTTTCCCGTTTTCTGTCGAGAAAACTCCCCTGCTCCGTAAGGCGTAACGAACGTCGTCCTGTCGCCGACAGTTGCGTGTGTCCGCCGAGGACACTTCACCTTTCATCGATCGCGCGGGGTGCTTTTCTTGTTCATCATCCGCCGCGTCCGGACGAGGGCGCATGGGCAAAGCGTTTCCCGCTCAGTACGGGCACTCGCGCTGTGGGCGATATTCGCGACGTTCGTCGCCGGGACTCCCGCCGAGGCGCAATTCCCGAAGGCGGCGGACCGGCACTTTTCCGTTCGTCAGCAGGAACCGCCGCAGGTCCAGCCCGCGCGGCTGGTGATCCTCGTCGACGAATCGGGCAGTATCGGCCCCGGCGATCTGGAGCGGGAGCGGGAAGCCGCCGCGACGATTGCGCTCGGCGAGTTCGCGCCCGGTTCCTCGGTCGCTGTCGTGGGCTTCGCCAGCGACAACGGGAACCAGTCCCCGGTGGACGTCGTATGCCCGCCGGTCACCGTGAAGACCGCGCAGGACCAGCAAAGTCTCGCCGATTGCATCAGGAAGCTCCGCAAGCGCGAGAAGGCCGAGGGCGACGGCACCGATCATTACGCGGCCATGCAGCAGGCGATGGCCTACCTCGGCGACGGCCCGCCCGGTTCGGCGACGAAGCCGAAGATGATCTTCCTGCTGACCGACGGCAAACTCGATGTGTCCGAGAGTCCGCGGTACGGGCCCGACAACGCGGGGGACCAGCGCAACCAAGCGGCGTCGCGAGGGCTCGACGACACGCTGCGCGGAGCGGTCGAGGCGGGGGTCCAGGTCTGGCCGCTGGGTTTCGGCGACGTCGACCGCGGCCAGCTCGACCGTTTCGCCGCGGGCGGGTTCCAGGGCACCTGCGGTCCGACGGTCCCGCGGCCGTCCGCGACCGTCGCCGCCGACGCCGCCGCGGTGTCGGGGTTCCTCCTCAAGGCCTTCGGCACCGCGCGCTGCGCGGGCAGCGGGGACATCCAGCGACGACGGCTCGGGGCGGGCGAAGAGGAGGCGGTCGCGCTGAACGTGCCCGAGATCGCCACCGACGGCTCGATCGTCGTGGTGAAACAGGACGCCCGCGTCTCGGTGCGGTTCTTCGACCCGCACGGCCGCGAAGTCCCGAAGACGGGACAGCTGGGGAATTCGGCCTTTCAGGGCAGCGGCGCGAACGGGCCGGTCGAGTCTCTCCGCATCAGCAACCCGGAGCCGGGGAACTGGACCGTCAAGCTGACGTCGCTGCCCGGAGTGCCCGACATCGAAGTGAGCGCGGTCGTGCTCTGGCAGGGCGCCGTCCGGGCGTCGCTCACGGTCGACCCGCCCGCCCCGCAACGCGGGCAGCGGGTCAAGGTCCTGCTGACCCTGCAGACCCGCAACCGCCCGATCCGCGACCCCGCCCAGCTGGCGGGCCTGACCTTCAGCGTGACCATGACGAGCGGGACGGCCACGTCCGAGGTGCCGATGGCCGACGGCGGCACGAACGGCGACGACCGCGCCGGCGACGGCGTCTACACCGGCTCCGCCGTCGTCCCGGACACCGCGGCCAAGACGGCCAGGTTCGTCGGCAGCGTCCAGGGCATCGGCGTCAGCGGGGACACGAGGACCGTGCTCACGACGCTGTCCGACGGCCGTCCCGGGCTGGCGGCCCAGATCGCCCTGGACCAGGCGACCCTCGTCGAGCCCGGCCGTTCCGTGTCCGGCACGGTCACCGTCGACAGCCTGCTGGGGGTCCGGGCCAAGGTCCGTCTCCAGATCACCGATCCGGCGCCGGGCACCAAGGCCAGCATCCCGGGCGATCGCACGGTGTTCGAGGTGCCCGCCACCGGCCGGGCGGACTTCCCGTTCGACGTCGTGTTCGCGGCGGACAGCGCGAACGGGACCAACGGGCTCACCGTGAGCCTGGTCGACGACGCGAACCCGGCGACCACGCTCGCGAACTATCCCTTGTCGATCCAGATCGGCTATCCGCGGCCACCGACGCCATGGTGGCTCTACCTCGGGGTGCCCGGCGCGCTGATCGTGCTCGCCGCGCTCGGGTTGTGGGCGCGGGCCCGGTACCGGAGGCGCCGCGTCAGCGGGCTCGCGGTGTTCCTGTTCCAACGCGGCCGCCAGATCAGCGACATCGCGGCGCCGGCGGGCGGGGAGACGCGGTTCCCGTTCGTGCTGCGGTCCGGGCACGGCGTGGCGCCCCAGCTCGCGCCGCCCGCTCCGGACGACGAGGAGGTGTACCGGCTCACCCGCGACGGCAGGCGGTTCACCCTGCTGACCCCGTACGGCGAGCGCTATCTCCTGCACGACGGCGAACGCTGCGAAGCGGGCGAGGGGCTCGAACTCGAGATCCGGGACGAAGGCGCGATGACGCTCGCCGCCGAGCACGAGGGCGAGCAGGGCGAGTCCGAGTTCGGCGCGGCGGCTCGCTACACGGACCTGCTCTGAGAACGCCGAGAAAGGACCACCCCTGATGCAGATCTACCAGCCGATGATGTTCGTCGGCCTCGGCGGGACCGGCTGCCGGGTCGGCGCGGAGCTGGAACGGCGGCTGCGCGAGGAACTGTGCGGCCCCGACGGCGCCGCGTTGCAGGAAGTCATGCAGGGCAAGAACTTCCTGCCGTATCAGCTGCCGTCCTGTTTGCAGTTCGTCTACGCGGACCTGAGCGAGGACGAGTTCGGCGGCCTGGAACGGCGCGTGGTGCCGGATCCCGAGCATCTGGCCGCCGCCGAACGCACCATGCACCTGGTCCGCGACCTGATCCCGGAGCACGACACCTATCCGGAGGTGGCGCGGAGCCTGCGCCTGTCCGCGGACGACTACGTCTCCCCGTGGCTGCCCCAGCCCGCGGGCGAACCGCGGATCGGGCCGCTCTCGCGCGGCGCGGGACAGTTGCCGACGATCGGGCGGGCGGCGCTCTTCGAGACCTTCCGGGCGGGCATGGCGCCCGCGCAGGCACCGCTGACCCGCGCGATCGGCAACATCAACAACTCCCTCGGCGAACTGTCCGTCCTCGGCGGCGGGCACCGCGGGATGTCCTGCGACGTCTTCGTGGCGTTCTCGGTCGCGGGTGGCACGGGCAGCGGCCTGTTCTACGACTACCTGCACCTGATCGGCGACGCGTTCAGCCGCAACGACTACCGGGCACGGATCTATCCGCTGGTGCTCATGCCGTCGGCGTTCGAAGAGGGGCTCGGCGGCGGCCGGGCCGCCCGGCTCAACGCGGGCCGCGCGCTGCTCGACCTGTTCCGGCTGGTCGACGACCAGAACGCCCAGCAGGCCGGTACCGAACTGGACCACGCCGGGGTGAGCGGGACACTGGCCGTCCGCTACCCGGGGCAGTCCGAGATCCGGCTGCGCGCGGCCACCGTGCAGACCGCGTTCCTGTTCAGCATGGGCGCGGGTGTGCGCCGGGACGACCTGCACCGCTCGATCGTCTCCCTGGTGCTGTCCCTGGTGGGCACCGACATCGGCGGGGACACCGACCCGTTGCGGTACGGCGACCGGCGCGACTACATGTCGTTCGCGGACAGTTTCATCAACAGCGCGGTCGAACGGGAGACCCCGGCGTCCACGGGGATCGGGAACCGCGGCGTGTCGACGAGTTCGGTCGCGTCCATGACGATCCCCGCCGACGACATCGCGGACATCGTCGCGTCCCGGCTCGTCGCCGCGGCGGTCACCGAACTCGCCGTCGCGCCGCCCGGACAGGCCGAGAGCAACGCGAACCTGGTCGAACGATTCTTCACAGAGTCCAACTTGGACGCGCTGCGGCTCCGGGCGCCGTTGCCCATCAAGGAACCCGCGGTGGCCAGCGGAACGGAGAACATCCAGAACGCGCTCGCGACCCGGGCCCGGACCATGGAGTCCGCGCTGCGCACGCTGGAGCAGCAGCTGACCGGCCAGGTGCCCGAGCTGGTGCAGAACTTCGACCCGCACCGGGCGGTCCGCGCGCTGCTGGAGGAGGTCGACGTGTTCCGGCTGAGCCGGATCGTGTTCGGGGACGGGCAGGGCGACGGCCTCGGCGCGGTCGGGTTCAGCAAGCTGGTGGGCCTGCGCCGGGCCGAACCACCCGCCCCGGCGGGCATCACGCTCAACCCGCCCGCCCCGGTCGGGATCACGAAGAAACTCCTTCGCCAGCTCAAATGGGCCGATCCCGCGGTCCGCGCCTCGATCGTCCGCCAGGACGAGTGGTACGCGTGGCGGGCCAGACGCGCCTGGAACGCGGCGTGGAACGACCAGTCGAGCCGGTGGGACGGCAAGGTGCAGAGCCTGGTCCGGGACATCACGGCCCTGGCCGGGGCGTTCCGCGGGCACGCCGAGGCCGACTCGCGCCGGTTCCACGTGCGGGCGAAGGAGCTTTACCAGCAGCGCGTCGGCGTCACCTATCTGCTGCCCCGGCACGGCGAGCTGGATTCCTTCTACCAGGCCGTTCTCCGCCGGTTCGTCGAGTACCACACGGCGCACGGCCGCCTGCGTCCCACGGCGACGCCGGGCGACCTGCTGAACGAGATCCTCGGTGAGCAGGGCTGGCGCCAGGCCTGGGAGATCATGGTGGCGAACCGGGATCCCGCGGCCGCCGTGGCCTTCGTCCGCGACCGCGCGAAGCAAGCCGTCAAGCGGCTGTTCGACCATCGGGACGGCCAGTACCGCCCGCTCCTGCCCGCGCTGCAGGACCTCCTCGCGGCGGCGGCGGGCCGCACCGGGGTCTCGGTGGCCGAGGACGATCTCCTGCAGTTCCGGGAGAAACTCGCCGGTCTCGTGCCCGGCGGGTTCGCGCCGGGCGGCACCGGCCGCCTGCGCATCCTGTTCTCCTATCCCGCGGCGACCAAGGACGCCGAACTGGAGAAGTACCTGCGGCAGGAGGTGGCGCTGCCCCGGTCGGCGGACACGGTCGTGGAGTTCCGGCCGATCGCCGCCGAGACCATCGCCGTGGTGCTGTTCCGGACCTCGATGGGGCTGACCGAGGTGCCGGAGGTCCGCGAGGTGCTGAAGCACTGGTCGGACGCGCTGCGCAACGAGCAGCGCCAGGACTTCCTGAAATGGCGGCAGCGCCTCGGGTACGACTTCGGTCATCTCGCGACCACGTCGGAACACCGCGAGCGGATCCTCCACCACCTGCTGTGCGCGATCTGGAACGACCAGGTCCGCATCGGCCAGGACGAGGACGAGGAGTCGCCGCGGCTGATCACCGTCGGCGTCGGTTCCGCCGAGGTGAGCATGCGGCTGGAATTGCGGCCCTACGGCAGGTTGTCCAGCTGGGCCAGCGTGCTGACCTCGTACGAGGAATGGGTGCTCGCCGACGACGAGCAGATTCGTCGCGATCTGTGCGACCAGCTGACGTCCTGTGTGCCCGCCGGGGTCGACCGCACGCCGCGGCAGCCCTCGGCTCTGTTCGAGCGGCTGATGAAGCTGCCCGCCGCGCAGATCGCGGAGATCGACGCCACGCTCGCCGACCGGGCGGGCGCCAGCGGCCGCACCCATCTGACCGCGTTGCGGGAGTTCTGGACCGACACCTTCCCGAAGGCGCTCACGCTTTCGTTCCGCAGTGTCAACAACCCGATCCAGGACAACCTCGCCGACCTCCACCGGTGGGTCCACGACGAACTGCACGGAGGCTACGGCCGATGACCCGTGACCCGGTACTCGTGCTCGACGTGCGCGAGCCAGGCCATGACCGAACCCAGCTCGAAGCCGCCGACGAAGACGTGGCCGAGCTGTATCCCGGCTACGTGGTCGTGGTGGCGTGCGTGCGGGATCTGCCCGCCCACGACGCCGCGTTCCGCCGGCTCGCGGGCCTGTCCCAGCTCGAAGGAGTCGTCCTCGTCGCGACCGGTCCGCTGAACGCCGAGGACGGCGGCTCGATGCTGCGCACCCCGGCCGCGCTGCGCAGCATCGGGGTCACGCTGTGGGTCGGTGACGAATCCGGGGTGCTGTGGAACGGCGCCTCGCACCGGGCGGTCGAGCGGACGGAGGAGGTGACGCTCGCCGACCTCCTCACCGCCCTGCGCCAGCCGCTGGTCTTCGCCCGGGTCCACAAGGCCGTCAGCCAGATCCCGCATCAGGCGGTCAGCCCGGGACTCGACATCGAATACGCGACGGTGCCGGATGCCACCCTGCGGCTGCTGCGCGTCCGCGCGCTGCGGCATCTCGCCTCCCCGGAGGGCGATTCGGGCAACGCGGGTTCGATCGACTCGGTCATCGACAAATTCCTCGAAGGACACCAGGCGGATCCCACCGCGCTGGTCCAGGAGGGATCGCCGCTCGACCGGGCCCGGGCGGCGTCCGGTTCCGCACTGGCGGCCGCGCGCGACGCCGTCGACGTGCTGTCCCGTCCGTTGACCCTGGTGCGGCGGCGGCTGAACCCGGCGGAGGTGTTCCGCGAGGCGGGCGACGCGCTCGCGGCCTATCTGCGGATCGTGGGCGAGATCGCGAGCGCGATCACCGGCATGGCCGCGGGCGGGCCGCCCCAGACCGCGAAACTCGTCGACGCCGGGTTGCCCGCCCCGGTCGCGCCGCGGAGCCGCGAGCTCGCGGAGGTGCTGGAGGAGACGGTCGAGGCCGGTCTCGTCGCCGGGCGGCCACTGCCCGGCCTGGCCAGGGAGGCGAAACAGAAGGGCAACGCGCTCATCCGCCCGGACGACCCGGCCCTGCGCGGCGGCTTCGAGACCGCGGCCAGGGCGGCCGAACGCGTCCGGCGAGCGCCGGCGTTCAAGGTCTGGCCGTATCCCATGGCGGCGTTGCTCGCCGCCGTCCTGCTGACATGCGCCGCCGGGGCCGCGCTGGGGTCGTCCGGCGTCGTCGTCGGACCGGCGCTGGTGGTGCTCTGGATCGGGCTGCTGCACCGGATGCTCTACGGCGGTCCCGCGCGGGCGGCCAACGCCACCCGGCTGCTGCTGTCCGTGGTCGGCGTCGCCGCGGTGGGCGCGGCGGTGGGACACAAGCTGAGGTTCCTGCCGCCACCCGGGCTTTCCACGTTCCCGGCGACCCTCGTCCTCGGCCTCCTCCTGGCCGCCGCGGTCGTGTCCGCCGCGATGCTGGCGTGGCGGGACGCGGTGTCCCGCTGGACGGCGCGGTTGCCGCTGCGAGCCGCGTCCGCGGCGCACCGGGAGCTGACGGGGACGATGGACCGGCTGGTCACCGAGCGCTGGCTGCCGATAGCCGGACTGACCCGGCTGGCGGACTCTCTGTTCACCGTGGCCGCCGCGCTCGACGGCGTCGCGAAGGCGTTCGGGGAGACCGCGGACCAGTTCGGTCCCGGTTCCGGCTCGGTCCCCGACAGCTCCGGGAGCCTCACGCTCGTGCTCCGGCGGGATCTCGCGCTGATCGCCACCGACGTGCTGCGGCCGGTGTTCGGCGAGATCGCCGTCGACGCGCCGCTGACCGGCGACGACCAGCGATGCCGCACCGAGGCCAGGGAACATCTCGCGCGGTACAACCATCACGTCGACCACCACGGCATCACCGTGCCGCCCCCGGGCCGCCCCGACGACGAGCACCGCCAGGCTCTGACCGGTCAGCTCTGGCACGAATCGGCGAAGAGCAGGCGGATCCTGCTCGCCGGGCCACGCAGCCCTCTCCCGCAGCTGTGCCGCTCCCGCGATCTGAGGCTCCTGTCGTTCGACAACGTGACGATGGTGCACTTCGCCCCGCCCGACCTGCCCGATCCGGCGCTCGACCCGGACTACGAACTGCTCCGCCCCGGCGGCAACGCGGTCGGCGTGCTCCGGCTGGTCCCGCTCTTCACCAAATACGTCCGCCAGGCGGAAGAAATCCAGCCGGAGGAGACATGAACATGGACGACGACGAGTACGTGGAGCTGACCGGCATGACCCCGCTGGGCGATCCGGGCAGCTGGCGGGTGCGGCCGGTGGCGGAGGTCGCCAACACGACCTCCCTGCTCAGGATCGACGTGGTCGAGACGACCGGCGAGGATCGCCTGCTGCGCAAGCGCCTGCCCGCCGAGGTCCGCGGCGCGGAAGACCTCGTGATCGCCGAACGTCAGCTGGACAACGAGATCCGGGCGCTGGTGCGGCTGTGGGCGCGCTACGCCCACGAGTATCCCGCGGAACTGCCGCATCTGGTCGGCTACGACTTCGACGCGGTCGAACCGTTCGTGCTGATGGCGAGCATCCAGGCCGAGGAGCCCGACGGCGGCGAGCAGCGCCGGATCCTGATGGTCAGCGAACGCCGGAAGTTCCGGGAGGGACTGTTCCGCGCGCTGGCCGCGGTGCACGCGGTGGACCTGGTCCACGGCGCGGTGCAGCTCGGCACGCTCTGCTGGCGGGCCGACAGCTTCCAGCTGCTGGGTTTCGAGCACTCCGCCGGCAGGCACGAACAGCCGCGGTCACGTCCGATCACCCTGGCGAACCGGGCGCTGCCCACCGGTCCCGCCGATCCCGCCGACGACATCCGGGCCGCCGGGGTCGCCTACTTCGAACGGCTCGAAGGCCGTCCGCCCACGGAAGCGGAGCTGGCCGCGCCCGCCGAACTGGAGAAGCGGCTGGACGCCGAGCTGCACGGCACCCTCGCGCTCCAGGCCGCGGGCCGCCCGTCCGCCGCGCAGGTCGTGCGTGCCATGCAGGCGCACGCCGAACTGCCGGACCCCATCGACGTCGACCACGCGCTGCGCCGGGGCTGGTACGCCTTCGACACGCGGTACCCCGTCGCGACGGACGAGTTTCCCGTCCTGACCGTGCCGCCGTCACCGCCCGAACCGCCACCGGTCCTTCCCCTCAACCGGAAGATCCCCGCTTTCGTCGCGGTCGCGGTCGGCGCCGCGATGCTCGTCGGCCTCGCGATCTGGATGGTGGTGACCGCATGACCGAGCCCGAACCCCCCGAACCGAAGCCCGCCGCCCGGCGGATCGTGCTGTGCCCGATCTGCGTCGACCGGATTCCCTGGCCGGAGCAGCTGTTCCGGCCGACCGTCCGGGAACAGCAGCTCGTCTGGGAAGCCCTCGACCTGTCCCGGCAGACCAACCCGGACAAGTACCAGTACGCGAGGACGCGGGCTTACGTCCGTTGCCCGAATCCGTCCCAGGACGGCACTCCGACGCATTACCTGCCCGCCGTGCACGACGACTACGGCGCGCCGATCGTCATCGGGGTCGTCGGCCGGAGCACGTCGGGCAAGACCCATCTGCTGATCACCATGCTGTCGGAAATGCTCCGCGGCGGCCTCCACGAGCACGACCTGACCTTCGAGGTCGCCGACAAGATCCAGCACGAGAAATCGGCGCAGGAGATGGAACGGCTCCGCCGCGGCGACGTGCTGGGCGCGACCGACTCCGACCATTGGTCGTTCACCAGTTATCTGCTGGTCCGCCGTCCCGGCAAACCCACCCGGCCGCTGATCTTCTTCGACGTCCAGGGCGAGGACTTCGTCGAGCGGGGCATGACCAGCGAACGGCGCGCGCAGTTCGTCCTCGGGGCGGACGCGCTGCTGTTCGTCGACGACCCCGCGCGCGGACTGCCGTTGTGGCGGCCCAACGCGAAGAGCACGCGCGATCTCAAGGCGTCCCAACAGGACAACCGGGCGTTCGCCGGGGCGATCGCCCGCCTGCACGGGAAGTCGGACGGCAGCCGGGTCCCCGCGGCGATCGCGCTGACCAAGGCCGACGAACTGCGGTACGACTATCCGGTCGACCACTGGTTGCGGCGCGAGGACGTTTCGGGCGAACTCCACGCGGACGAGTTCCGGGCGGAGAGCCGCGACGTCTACGCCGTGCTGGAGCGCTACCAGGCGAAACCGATGCTCGAAGTGGCCGAACGGTTTTCGCGGTGCACCCTGCATTTCGTCTCCGCGACCGGCGGCTCGGCGACGACGGAAGAGGAGACCGGCCGGGAGCTGTATCCGCGGGGTGTCCGGCCGATGCGTGTGCTGCAGCCCATCCTGGCCCTGCTGGCGATGACCGACGTGCTCGACGGTGCCGAGGCCGAAAGAGTCGGCCGGTGACCGGCGACACCGTGACCGGCCAGGTCGTCCACCACGTCCTGGTGCGCGAGGACCGGTCCGTGGGCATGAGCATCGTCAACAGCTCGATGGACGCCAGCGACGACGCCGGACCGCTCAAGGCGTGGTGGGAAGAGCAGCTCGCGCCGCACTATCGGCTGAAGGACGGCACGGGGACCCCGCCGGAAGAGGCCTTCACCTTCACCCACCTCGAAGACGGGCAGGCGGCGGTGCTCCGCCGTCTCGCCGGGGGATCGGGGATCGGCCGGAACTTCTGCCACGCGGTCGTCGGCCCGGCGTCCGTGCTCGACGAAATCGCGCTGCCCGCCACCCTCTGGCGCGGCTGGATGCAGGCCGAGGACTCCCACGACATCCTGCATCCGAGCGATCCCGCGACCTTCCCGGTCTGGTCGCGGCCCAACCGGATCGAGTTGCTCCACCGCTCCGCGGACATCCCGCGCAAGCGCCTGATCGGGCTGCTGGCCCTGGCCTGCCAGTATCCGCACCAGGCACTCGACGTCGCGGGGATCGACACCGAACTGGTGCCCGCCGCGCTGCAGGCGGTCAAGGAACTCGTCACGGCGGTGGGGCGACGGCCCCGGCCGTGGACCTTTTCCAGCTTCGAAGACGGGTTCGTCCCCCAGCGGTCGCTCCAGTTCGTCTTCCTGCGCCGGTTGCCGGACAAGCTGACGTCCGGCGACCGCGTCGTCGCCGACCTCGCGGGACGCGTGCCGGCGAGCGCGATGCACCGGCAGGCCGCCGCCTGGCTGTACGACAGCCTCCGCGAGATCTGGCATTCCGGGACCGCCGATCAGCATCGGCGAGTGCGCGACTGGTTCGAACTGCGCGCGGAGATCGGCAAGCACACCGGGCGCGCCGAGGATTTCACCGACCGGTTCGCCCAGTTCGCCTCGCGGCGGCTGAACCTGGCCCTGGAGTCACCGTCGGAGACGGCGCGATCCGACGAAGACGAGGCCCGGGGCGGTGTCCACGGCAAGCTGCCCGACCTGGAGGACCAGCCCGTCCCGGAACCCGACGAACCGGAGCACGTCACTGTGGAACACGACCTGCCTTCCGTCACCACCGCGGTGGTGCACGAGCCCCTCAGCAAGCCCCGGCAGGGGCAGCCCAGTTCGTCCTCGACCTACGAAACCGCGTCCGAAGTGGTGGCGCCGCAGCCCGTCGTGGTGGCACCCCCCGAGCCGGTGTGGCAGCGGATCATGAACGCCCGGACCGCGATCGAGCTCGCCGCGGCGCTTCCGGGCCAGGGCCGGGTTTCGCTTTCCGTCGACGAGCGATGGCGGATCTGGCACAGATGGCAGGCCGGTCGTCTCGACGAGATCCTCCGAGAGGTGCCCCAGTCCAAAAAGGACCTCTGCTTCACCGCCATCCTGGATCTGCTCCTGGGCACCGCCGACGAGAAGGCGACCCAGGAGGAGATCGCGCGGGGCCTGACGAACTGGCTCGGCACGGGCAACCAAGCCATCTACCTCGACCGGGCCGCCGCCAAGCGGCGCACCGTGCGACAGCAGCCATCGACGACGCGACTCGGGCGGTTCCACGCCGCGCTGACCGGTGTCGCCCCGATTCTCAAGACCACGTGGTCCGTGCTCGTGCTCGCGATCGTCCTCGTCACGCTCGGGCTGCTCATCGGCCTGGGCACCATGGCGGTGGTCCTGTGGAGATGAACACGCGGCTCGATGTCGTGGGCATCGTCTGGCGGCGGCAGAAACTCTGGTCCAGGACCGCCGATCGCGGGAAGGCCCAGGTCGAACGCAAACGGCGGGTGGCTCTCCTCTCGCTGCTGGCCGGGGCGGTGGCGGGCACCGCGGCGGCTCAGCTGTCGGCGGTTTCGCGCCCGGCCGCCACCACCCTGGCGGTGATCGCCGCGCTCGCCGTCGGAGCCGGAGCCTTCGTCCGCGGCCGGACGTCCACCGCCTCGCCGGGTGACTGGGCCACCGCCCGGTCGGTATCGGAAGCGCTCAAGGCCCAGGTCTTCCTGTACCTCTCCGGTGTCGCGCCCTACCGCGGGATCGCTCACCGGCGGCTGCTCGACGACGCGAACGCCTTGTGCGCCAAGGCGGGCAACCACCTGACGAACGGGACCGTCCTCGACGCGGTGGATCCGCTGCCCGAGGTCGACGACGTCGATTCCTATGTGTGCTCGCGACTCACCGGCGAAGACGGACAGATCCCGTATTTCCGCGGCAAAGCGGACCAGTACGTGAAAAAACTGGGCGGCTACCGTGTCCTCGAAACGATTCTCGGCGTCGCGGCCGCGGGCCTGCTCGCTTTCACGAGTGTGCTGCACGTCGACGCGCTGACCGCCTGGATCGGCGTGCTCACCACGGTGGCCGCCGCTCTCGCCGCCCATTCCGCCCAGGCGGAGTACGAGTTCCTGGTGGCGGAGTACCGCGCCACGGCCGACCTGCTCGAAGAACTGGTGACCGACCGGGAATCGCTGACCGACCACGCCTTCGTCACCGCGTGCGAGCGAGTGCTCTCCCGGCAGAACGAGAGCTGGTTGCGCAGGCTCGGAACGGAAACCCCGGAGAAAGACCAGTGAACCATGAACCACGAACCACTCTGGCGGATCTTCGTCAGTCACAGCGCGAGCAAGACCACGGGGGTGGCCGCACGGCTTCTCGGTGATCTCAAAGGGGCCTTCGGCCCGAACTACGCCGTCTGGACCGACAAGTCGATCGGCGCCGGAACCCAGTGGCGTCCCGAGATCGAACATTCTCTCCGGGCGGCCGATTTCGGGGTGCTGCTCCTCGACGCGACAGCCGTCGTCAAGGAATGGCCCGCCCGGGAATACAACTGGCTCAGGGCTTCCGCACAGCAGAAGGCGATCTTCGCCGTGCTGATCGGGATCACCAAGAAAGACCTGGACGCGAAGCCCGACTACCGGAATTTCCGGGATCTCAAGGACTATCAGGTCCTGGAGGTCCCGGAAAGCGAAGACGCGCAACAGATCCTCGCGAGCGCGGTCAAGGCCCTGGAGTGGATCGACGGGCAGTTGCCCGCGCTCGACACCGGTAACCGTGAAGAATACCGGACCATCAAAGAACTCGCCGGCCTGTTCTCGGTGACCGACCTGGAAGCCGACGAGCTGATCGGGGCGTACTTCCCGGAACTCTGCGAGGCGCGCACCACCGACGCGGTCCGGTTGCAGACCCGGGAACGGCTGGCGGAACTCCTGATCCGCGCGCAGCTGAGCCGTCAGGTGGCGGCCGCCGTCGTCCGGCTGAGCCTGCTGGAAGAGCGCTACCGGCGGCTCGTCGCGATCATCGGGCCGACCTGGCTCACCCTCGACGAGGCCGCCGGACTCCGGGTCGACGGGGAGTCGCCGTCGATCCCGGTGGTCAGGAGCCACCAGGATTCCCGGCGCAAACAGATCGCCAAGGACTACCTCGCCCGCGCGTTCCACAGCCGCGGCGGGTACAACCTCGTCGAGTTCGACCCGATCGCCAACGGCGGGCAGAACGCGATCGCCGCCCAGGTCGCCCGGCTGTTCCTGGACTTCGACGACGAAGAGGAGGACAACCCGGCCATGAAACTGGCCTGCGTGCACGGAGCCGGGACCGAATGCGAGCAGGTGGATCCCCAGTACGTCCTGACGGTGGCGGATTCCTTGCACCCCACCATCGACGCTGTCCGGGAGATCCACAACCGGTGCCGGAAGGTGATCGTCGTCCTCGCCCTGAGCGCGCAGACGCCGCTCGACACCGGCCTTTCGGACCGGCTGGGCTCCCGGTACCTCCCGATCCCGCTGATTCCACCCCAGCGGCAGATGGAGGCGCAGTCCACGATGACCCTCATCAAAAACGACCTGAGGAACCGGGGAGCCCGATGACCGGCCACCTGACCGAGAATTCCCTGAGCGAGGCGGGCGAGCGTTATCTGCCGTCGGATCGGCTGCGGCTCGCCGTCCGGGTCGCCCAAGCCACGGAACGGCCTTTGCTGCTGTACGGCGATCCCGGTTCCGGGAAGTCCAGCCTGGCGCGGTACATCGCCGCGACGGGCGGATACCGCTACTACGAGCACGTGACGACCGCCCGCACCCAGGCGCGGGATCTGCTGTGGTCGTTCGACAGCGTCCGCAGGCTGGGCGACGCCCAGGCCCACGGCGGGCAGCGGGCTCTCCCGCCCGACAACGACTACGTGGTGCCAGGCGTGTTCTGGTGGGCGTTCGACCGGACGTCGGCGCTGGAAGCCCAACGGGCCAAGGAACCGGTGCGGGACTGGAACGAGCGGCACCGGGACCGGCCGGCGGTGCTGCTGATCGACGAGATCGACAAGGCGGACCCCGATCTGCCCAACGGCCTGCTGTCGCCGCTCGCCGACCGCAGGTTCACGGTGTCCGACGTGACCGGCGGTCTCGAAGTGACCGAAGCCCAGGCGGCCCGGAGCGTCATCGTCGTCACGTCGAACCGGGAACGCGATCTGCCGCCCGCCTTCGAACGCCGTTGCGTGGTGCACCGCCTGCCCGGGCACGAAGAGGACGATCTCCGCCGGATCGTCGAGCGGCATCTCGACCGTGACGGGCTGGAGCGCGCCCCGGCGGAACTGGTCGACCTGCTGCTCGATCGGCTGGCCGCGGCGAAGACCACGGCCAAGGCCAAGCACCGGCGGGCCCCGAGCACGGCCGAATTCCTCGACGCCGTCCGCGCCTGCGTCCGGCTGCCGCAGGACGTCCGCGACGATTTCACCGGACTGATCGGCATGATCTTCGACAAGGACCCGGACAGACCCGCCGGTGCCGGGGGAGCCCGGTGAGCGAGGTCTGGTGGGGCGACTTCGTCCGAGCGGTGGACCTGCTCGCGCCGGGACCCGCCGACGTGACCGGGATCAAGGAACTGCTGGGCCTGCCCACCGCGGGCCCGGCGACCGATTCGCGGACGAGAGCCCGGGAGGACACCGCCACGGCCGCGGCGACCTGTCCGGTGCCCGGGGTCACCCCACCCGTCGCCCGGGACGAGGGCCCCGAACCCACGCAGGTGCCCGCCCGGGACGCGAACCACGCCGCGGTCTCACCGGAAACCGCCACCTCGCAGGGATACGTGGCGAGGCTGCGCACGACCTACCGGGATCTCGGCGATCAGCCGCCGCCCTGGCATGACGCGGTCTGGCTCCAGCAGCCCGGCTACGAGCCGCCTCCCGCTTCCCTGCCGCACGAACCGCTTTTCGCGCACCGCACCGCGCGCGACATCCTCCAAGCGGCGTTGAGCAGACGTGAGCGCTGCGGGGACATCGATCTCCCCGCGCTGATCGACCGGATCTGCGCCAACCGGCCGGTCGGCGAGCTGCCCCGCCGTCCCGTGCCCACCACGCGGTTCGGGGTCCGGCTGCTGCTCGACCGCGGCGAGGCGATGGCGCCGTTCCAGCGGGACCAGGCCGATCTGATCGCCGGCGTCCGGGCGCTCACCGGCCGGACCACGCCGGTGAGCTGGTTCTTCGCGGAGTCTCCCGACCCCGCCCTGGAACTGCGCTGCCCGCCGGGAACGCGGGTCCTGATCGTCTCGGCGTTCGACGTCCTTCCGCACACCTTCTGCGATCGACGGGCATGGCGACGGCTCGTCGGACGGTGGCGCGAGCGGGACGTCGCGCCCGTGGCGCTGCTGCCGTTCCCGGCGAGCCGGGTGCCGGGCTGGCTGAGCGGGCTGATGCCGACCCTGTCCTGGGACCGCACGACCACCGCGGCCGCCGTGCGCGGCGCCGTCGGTTCGGGGGCGCGATGACCGAACTCGTGGACCTCCTCGCCGATGCCCTCCGGGAAGAACCTTGGCCCGGTGACGTGGAAATCGCGGTCGCCTTGAGCATCGCGACCACGATCGAACCGGAACTGGTCCGCGCCGTCCGCCTGGGCGTGCTGACCTCGCTCGACGTCGGGGCCGAGGCCGATTTCTGGTTCAGCGCCTGGATCGGCAAGCGGCAGCCGGACACGGTGCTGCTGGCCGAGGAGCTGTTGCCCGGCCTGCGCGAGGCGCTGGCCGGGAGGCTGAGCCGCGCGGGCGCGGGCGATCCGATCCGGCGTCTGCGCGGGGTCATCGCGGCGGCGCACCGCTCGCTGCCCTCCGCGCTGCGGCTGGAGGAAAGCGTCACCTGGCTCGCTTTCCCCGGGTCGGCCACCGGGCTGAACCGGGCGGCGAAGCTGCTCTACCGGCCGCTGCGGTCCCTGGCCGAGGGCGACAACGATCCGCTCGCGGACTGGGTGATCGAGGCGCGCCGAAGGCTGCCGGTGTCGCTCCTCGAACGCGAAGAGGCGTGGCACCTCACGCTGATGGCGAAAGCCAAACGGCCCTACGACGTGATCCCCGCGCCCCGCGTCGAAGACCTGCTGTCCGACGGTGCCGAATCGGCGGGCCGCCGGGTGCGGACCCTGCTCGGGCCGGTGGCCCGGGAGTTCCCGGACCGGCGGATCGCCCTGCGCTGGGACGGGGACGACCTGCTGGTCGGAGGGACCGTGGAGGACGCCGCCCTCTACATCGAGGCGCACGACGTCACCCCCTTGATGCTGAAGGTCAGCTCGCCCGGGCTCCCGGGCCGGTGGTACGACGTGAGCGGCGGTCCGCCCCGGCGCCACCGCTCGGCGGGCAGGGAGGTCGTCGTCCACACCGTCGACGGCGACTGCTTCGAGATCCCCCGTCCGGTCGGCACGACCGTGCAGGCCTCCCCGGTGCTGGTGACCATCACGGTGGCCGAAGGGCGCAGCGGGTCCTACTGGCTCCAGCCCGTCAGCTACCGGGACAGCCCTTCGCCGCGGCGCGGGCAACCCTCGATGCTGCTGAACCAGGCGCTGCGGGCGGCGACGTCCCGTCCGTATGTCCACCAGGAACTGCGGACCTGGCAGCAGGGGACCGCCCCGGCCGCGGTCATGTTGCTGAGCGGCGGCGACCACGCGACCCGTATCCAGCTCGCCGACCGGTTCGCCGCCGAATGCGAAGCCGAGGGCTGGACGGTCTTCCGTGCCCGGCAGGATCCCGAAACCGCGCCGTCGCTGATCGAACAGCTGCCCGGCGACGGCCGGCGAGGCGTCCTCGTCGTGGTGGACCGCGCCGACACGTGGCATCCGCAGCATCTGGTCAGCCTGGTCGAGGTACTCCGGCGCCCCGGCGCCGGACCGGTCCGCGTGCTCACCATCGCCCCCAGCGCGGGCGCCTGGTGGCAGGAGTGCCACACCCGATGGGCCCAGCGGCGGATCTACGCGACGCGCAAGGTCATCGCCACGAGGGACGTCCTCGACCCGACACCGGAAATGGTGTTCTCGCGCTGTTTCGACGTCCTGCGGGAGGAACTGCCCGGCACGACCCTGCCCGCTCCGGCGAGGCCCGTCATCAGCAAGCTCTCCGTCGAGGAGATCCCCGTGATCGCCGTCGCCGCCGTGCTCGCTCCGGCCGGAGCCCTGCCGGACGCCCGGCGAGCGGCCGTCGCGATACTCGACCACGAGGCGCGGTTCCGGAAAGGTGACCCGCCGGGAGAGGCCGACGTCGCCCTCTCCCGGCTGTGCTTCGTCACGGCCCTGGTCGGGCCCTGCACGCACCAAGTGGCGCAGAAGCTGGCGCTCGACCACGGGATCATCCGCGAGCCCGCCGAGTGGACCGCGCTCTCCGATCGCTATCGCTCGTTCTATCCGGGCGAGAACGGTTTTCTGCCCCGGCCCGGTCCGTCGCTGCTGGCCGACGCGCTCGTCCTGCACACGCTGAGCGGGAGCCCGGCGGCGTCCGGCGAGCCGGACCCGGACTGGGCGGCCGGGTTGCTGCGCGAACTGCCCGACCTGGGGCAGCGGAACGACGGCATGAGCACCGCGATGGCCAACGCGCTCGTGATGCTGGCCCGGCTCTCGACGGACTCCTACCCGTTCTACCTCGGCTGCGTGAAACCGTTGCTCCAGGACGATCCGGGCTTCGCCTGCCGTCACGGCGGGGAGGGACTGGGCGCGGTCGTCGGGCTCGCCGAGGACGAGGTGATGGATCTCGCCCTGCTCGACCGGATCCGCTCGGCGCTGCCCGCGCCGTCGGCCTGCGACGTCAGTCTCGACCAGGCCATCCTCCGGCTCGAAACGCTCCTCGTGACCAGCGCGCTGCGGCGATCGGGGCGCGGTGACCCGGCTCTCCAGCTGCGGCTCGGCGTCGCCCAGCACCGCGCCGGGTATCTGCGGGCGGCACAGGCCGCCGTGACGCGGGCCGTCGAGGGTTACCAATGGCAGTACGCCGCCAAGGCCGCGGAACACGCCGACGTCCTGTGCGAGGCGCTCATCACCAGCAGCCGGATCCACGGTGAGCTCGGCGAGACCGGGAAGGCCTATGCGCTCGCCGAAGAGGCCGAGCGGCGCGTGCGGGAGCTCAAGGAGTCGACGGTCGGGGTCAATTCTGGGACGGCGCTGGCCAACCTGGCGGCCAGGAAGATCGAGATCCGCGGCGAACACGGCGCCCCTGCGCTCGCCGATGCGCGCAAAGCCGTCGACATCCTCACCCGGCTGGTGGACAACGACCCGAACTACCGGCCCGATCTCGCCGCGGCGCTCCCGGTGCTCAGTGACGTCCTGGCCGAGTCCGGTGCCCATACCGAGGCGCTGGCCCAGGCCGGCGAGGCGGTGAAGCACTGCGAGCAGCTGACGGAGGTGAATCCGTGGGCACATCAGCATTTGCTGGCCAGTGCCCACGAATGCCGCGCCGCGAGGCTCGCCGAGTCGGGATACCTCCAGCAGGCCCTCGCCGACTCGCACCGCGCGGTCGAGCTCTTCGACCGGGTGGCCAAGGCGTCACCGGGCCGGTTCCGGCCGGCGGTGGCCGAGGCGCGGCTCCGGTACGCCGAACTCCTTTTCCGGGCAGACAGCGACGAAGCGGATCGACGCGCCGCCGCCGAAGCGGCGGTGTCGGTACTCCGGACCCTTTCGGAGGGAACCACCACGGCGACCACCCTGCAGCGGCAACGGGTCGCCGCGCTCGGCATCGAATGGTGAGCGCGCGCCGGTAGGATTCCGTGCGGTGAACCGGATTTCCGTGGACAGCCTCGCCGCGTTGCCCGCGGCACTGGGAAAAGCCGGCTTCCGGCACGGCTCACGGGTCCTCGTGGTCGTCGGAGGTGCCGCCAAGATGTCCTCGGCCCACGGCGAAGCGAGCGACTCGGCGTTGCGCGACGTGGTGATCCCGCTCGTGGCCTCGGCGGGGATCACGGTCGTCGACGGCGGTACCGATTCCGGGGTGATGCGCGCGCTGGGCCTGGCCCGCGCCGCCGTCCGCGCGGAGTTCCCGCTGGTCGGTGTGGCGGCCGAGGGGACGCTGGCGGACTCCCGGCCGCCCGCTCCCGGTTCGGCGCTCCCCGAACCGCGTCACACGCATCTGGTGTCGGTGCCGGGAACGAAATGGGGCGACGAATCGCCCTGGCTGTCCAGCGTGGCGCGCGTGATCGCGAAGGGACTGCCCGTCGCCACGCTCGTCATCAACGGGGGAGAGGTGACGCTCGGGGACGTCGGGCACAGCCTTCGCGGCGGGACGCCGGTCGTCGTCCTGAGCGGGACCGGTCGCGCCGCCGATCGCATCGCCGCCGCGCGAGATCCCTCGGTCGCCTTCGCCGCGCGGTCCCCGTTGACGCGGGTCGTGGGCGTCGGGCACAAGGACGAACTGCGCCGCGTGCTGCGCGAGGTGCTCGGGCTCGGGTGACGTCAGGCGGCCCATTCCGGCAGTGTGCGGGCGACTTCGTCGGGCGACGGCATCCGTGCGATCTCCCCGGCGATCGCGCGGGCCGCGTCACGGTGTTCGGTGTTTCCGTGCCGTGGCAACAGTTCCCGGGTGCGCTCGGCGACGGCTTCCGCGCTCAGCTCGTCGGGGAGGAGGCTCAGCGCGGCGCCCGCGGCAGTGAGGGCTTCGGCGTTGGCGAACTGGTCGGCTCCCTGGGGAAGGACCAGTTGCGGGACACCGGCGCCGAGCGCGCCGAGCATCGTGCCGCTGCCGCCGTGATGCACGACCGCGTCGACGTGCGGCAGCAGTTCCGCCTGCGGGAGCCACCCGCGCACCGTGACGTCGTCCGGCAGCGCGCCGAGTTCCTCCGGGCGGATCCGTCCCGAAGCGACCACCACCTGCGCGTCCAGGGCGGTCAACCCCCGGATCGCCGTGGTGAGCACCTCCGGCGTGCCGAACGCGGTGCCGAGCGTCAGGTAGACCAGCGGCCGCGACGACCTCTCCCAGCGCCACGGCGCCGGTTCGGAGTAGGGCACGGGACGCAGTTCGATGCGCTCCGTCGACGCGAGGAAGTACTTGTCCTGCAACGAAGGCGGGCAGATGTCGAGATGCGGCCGGTCGGGTGCGGCGGGGCGCTGAAGTCCGATTCCCTCGGGGAACATGCGCCCGAATCCGTGCCAGAGGGACGGAATCCCGGCGCGCTCCGCGGCGACGGCCACCCCCGGTTGTCCCCATTCGTGCACGACGAGGTCGGGCCGGAGCCGGGCCAGCTCCGGTTCGAGATCCTCGGCGTAGATCTCGTAGAACGCGTTTGCCGGGCGGAAGGGGTGCAATCCGTTGCCGCGCAGGGGCGGGTGGACGTTCTCGCCCGCCGCGAACCGCACCTCGTGCCCGGCGTCCCGGGCGGCGACGGCGAGGGGGATCAGGGGATAGGTATGGCCGACCGAGGCAAGGGCGGCGAAGAGCACACGCATGGGAAACCGGTTTCGTCCAGGGCAGGCGGTCCAGATGTTTATATCAGATGTTCGGAACATCTGGATTCGATCGGTCGAGAACCGTGCCTCGCTGTGGTTATGATCGGTTCGTGGTGCGATTCCACGGTGTGGCCGTATAGCCGGCCGGTTCCGCCGACGGGGCGGAACGACCCGGTGCGATTCCGGGGCCAGGCGGTGAGACCCCGCGTCCCCTGTGCCCGGTTGTCACCGGGCTTCGCTGGGGTACGGCGTCAAAACGGGGTGTCTATTCATGTTCACCGGACGAATCGGCGAGCTCGGTTCCATCGAAGAGATCAAGGGTGACGTGCTGCGCGTGCGCGCGCCGAAGAGCGCGGATCGCGTCGGGGACGGCGGATCGGTGTGTGTCGGCGGAGTACGGCTGACAGTGCGGCCGGTCGACGGCGTCCTGGAGGCGGTGCTCTCCGCGGAGACCCGGCGTCGTTCGACGTTCGACGCGCTCGCCGCAGGGGACGCGGTCAACGTCGAGACGCCGCTTCAGATCGGCGACCCGCTGGACGGTCATCTGGTCCAGGGGTACGTCGACGCGGTCGGCAAGGTGCTGCGGATCGACGACGAAGGCGGTGCCCGCCGGATCTGGATCCGGCCGCCGGTGCGCCTGCTGGACAGGCTGATCGCGAAGTCGCCGATCGCCCTCGACGGGGTCAGCGTGACCATCGCCGAGGTATTGCGGGACCGGATTTCGGTCGTGCTGCTGCCGATGACCCGCTCGGCCACCACACTCGGCGAGCTGACGGCCGGTGACCGGGTCAATCTGGAACTCGACCTGGTCTGCCGTCTGGTGGAGAAGTCGCCCCCGTCGTCGGTGGCGAAGGTGTTGCCGCGGCTGCCGTGGGCAGGCCACGTCGACGGACGCGTCGGCGTGGAGAAGGTGCTGCGCCAGCTCGCCGCGGGTGGCGGGGTCGTCGTCTGGGATCCGGAAACCGAGGGCGAGGGCGACGTGATCTTCGCCGGCGCCCGGCTCCGTCCCGAGTCGTTCACCTTCCTGCTGACCCAGGTCTGTGGTTTCCCGGCGGTGCCGTGCGCGCCGGAAGTGTTGCGGCGACTGGAGATCGCGCCGATGCCGGGTGAGGGCGACCGGCAGGGGACGGCCTGGTCGATACCGGTCGACCTGGCGGCGGGGACCGGGACCGGGGTGTCCGCGGCCGAACGTGCCGCCACCGTGCGGAAGCTGGCCGATCCGGCGGCGACCGCCGCGGACTTCCTGCGCCCTGGACACGTTTTCCCGCTCGCCGCGCGGCCGGGATTGCTTGCGGAACGGTCCGGGCACACGGAGGCGACCGTCGCGCTGTGCGCCGCCGCCGGTCTCCCGCCGGTCGGGGTGTGCTGCGAGGTGATGAATCCCGACGGCACGATGGCGGGCAGCGCCGACCTCGAAGTCGCGGCGTTGCGCTGGGGCATGCCCGTGGTGGACCTGGCCGATCTGAAGGCGTGGCTCTGAGCGACGGCACGAAAACCGGCGGCCGGGTGATTCCCGGCCGCCGGCCTCCCGTGCGAGGGATCAGGGGTGGTAGATCTCCTTGACCGAGGAGATCTGGTCGTCGCCGTTCACGCTGATCTGCGCACGCACCGGGTTGCCTTCCTGAAGCTGCTGGATCAGCTTGTCCTGGCTGCAAGGCCCGTTGCCGAGGCCTGCGTCGTCGATGGTGACCGTGCCCGACTCGCTCGGGCACAGGGTGGCCGCGCTGAACACCTTGCCGCCCGGCTGCAGCGAGAGCCGGTAGGTCTTGCCGTCGATCGGCCTGGCGTCGCCGCCCTTGCCGGGGACGGTCAGCTGGAAGCGGGCCATCCGCACGTCGGCGTCGTATCCGGTGAACTGCACCGAGTGGGTGGAGTTCGGGAACTTGCGGACCTGCTTGTCGGGAGCCTGCCCGGTGCCGCCCGAGGGCCGGGTCTCCAGCTGCAGGGAGTCGTTGGGCACGCCGCAGACGACCGCGCCCTGCGCACCCGCGGCGTCCGCCTGGCGGGCGCAGGTCCAGCGGCCCTGGACGTCGAGCACGCGCTCGCCTGGGCCCTCGGCCTGCGGCAGCTTCTGGTAGTACTCGGCGATCACGTTGAACGCCTCGGTGCAGCCCGGCGTGGTGCCGTCGGTGGCGGCCACCGCGATCAGGTCCATCTTCTGCCTGCCGGGTGCGCCGACCTGACCACCGCGTGTGCTGCAGTTGACGTCACCGTTCGACGTCGCGGCACCGGATCCGCCGGTCCCGCCCGAGGCCGCCCCCTGGCCCGCGCCTTCCGGAACCTGCTCGGCCGCTGCCGTCTCCGCCGCGTTCCGCACCGGGGATCCATTTCCGGCGACACCGTTTCCGCTGCACGCGGAAAGGAGTGCGGTGGCGGCGACCGCCCCGCCCACAATGGCCATTTTGATGGTCTTCTTCGCGGTGAATTTCATTGCTGCGCCCCTCTCGCGTCATTTTCTGAAGCTTTGTCCGGAAGACGTGAGAACGGCGATCGGGTTGCGCCTGGGGGCTCGTACGGCGCAGGCTTGCCCGAAGGTCCGGCCCGTCCTGTCCCCAGGGGCAAGCCTCGGCCTGGCGGGCAACCTCCCAGGTCGGCGGAGGCGAAAAGGTTGTTATGTCCGGCTTTTGCGGGTAGGGCAGCGCCGGTGCGCCACCTGGGCGACGCACCGGCGACCGTGGATCACGCCGCGCCGGTTACGGAATGACGCGGTTGCGCAGGTTGTTCGGGTACGGGCCTTCGCCGTGAATGTTCAGCTCGTTGCCCACTTCGAAGCTGTAATACGGATGCGAGGTGAAGTAGCTGTCCAGATTGGTGCCGCCGAAACAGATCAAATCGGCGCCGCCCGCGGAATTCGGGCCGTTGCACAGGCTCAGCGTCGGATATCGGAACGAATCCAGCGGCCGGAAACCGGCGCCGCCGGGCCCGGGCACGGGCAGGTGCCCGATCAGCCCGCCGGGGTCGCCCGGCCAGTTCGACTCGACCGGCTGCCGCCGCCCGTCGGCGAACAGCACACCCTGGACGTTCCGCCCGGGCGGCTCGGTCTCCAGGACGGTGCCCGCGACGAGGGCGCCGAGGCTGAACCCGACGATGTACACCTTGGTGTCGAGGTTGCAGCCATAGGTGACGTAGAGGTTGTAGAGCGCGGTCCTCAGGTTGGCGACGCCGGCGTCGACGTCGGTGTAGAGGTTGATGTCCGCTTCGCTGTTCGGGTACGGGATGCGCACCGGATTGGCGCCGCCCGGAGCGAGTGCCGGATCCAGGAGTTTCTGCGCGCCGCCGTCCCGGTAGCCCGGCACGACGAACATGACCGGCCCGCACTCGCCGTCCGGCCGGGCGGCGGCCGCCTGCGCCACCGCGCCCGGACCGGCGATCGCGCCTGCCAGGGTGACGACCGACAGGACGGCGGTCGTGAACAAGCGGGTTCTGAATCTCTTCATCGGTTTCTCCCCACTGTTGATCTTTCCCGTCGAACGGTAGGGAGCGTTGATGAAATACCGATGAAACGCCCGATGCGCGCTTGCCCATCTGCCGGTTTCAGGGCGTCGTGGGCGGCGGGCTCAGCCGTCCTCGCCTTGGCCCGAAAGGGTGAACGACGGTTTGCCGGGGGCCGGTTTCGTCTTGTTGAGCAGGAGATACGTGTCCAGATAGGGCGCCCGAGCGCCGGGGGTGGCCTGATCGTCGGAAGGACTGTCCAACGGCAGTTCGAGCTCGGCGCCGGTGATGCCGATCGTCTTGCCGGAGGGCGTGTCGAGCCAGTCGCCGAGGACGTTGGCCTGCGTGGTGCCGATTTCGACGGCCAGTGAGTGGCTGGCGGGCAGGGTCCAATCGGCGGCTTTGAAGTCGAAGGTCGTGTTCCCCGGTCCGATCGTGGAGACCTGTTCGTCGAACACGGTCGCGGTGCCGTCCGGGGCGACGTCGTGGAGCCGGACCATGACGGTGCCGAAGCCCTGGGCGGTGTTCAAGGAGATCCGCGGTGTGCCGGTCACCCGGGTGGCCTGCCCGAGTGGCGCGGACCAGTGGACGAAGCTGTCGTCCGGGGCGGGACCGGCTTCGGCGCCACTGTCCACATAGGAACCGCCCTTGAGCGGGATGGTGGCGGACTCGCTCACCACCGGCCAGGTGTCCTGGGCGCGCCAGGTGCCGTTGTTGTCCTGGACGGCGTAGTTCGGGTACTGGACCGAGGGCTGGACGCCCTTGAGATACTGGTCGAAGAACGACATCGTCTCGGCGAACCAGCCTTCACGGCCCATCTTCAACCGTCCGTCCTCGGCCTTTTCGTTGCCACGCACGTGATCCCACGGGCCGATCCAGCCGCGTTCCGGGCCTTGGTGGTTGGCGAGGAATTCCTGCATCGCCTCGGGTTCGGTGTTCCATTCGGCCATGCCCTGGGTGAAGAACAGCGGGGTGTCACTGCCTTTGGCCAGGTTCGCGTAGTCGCGGGCCTTCCAGTACTCCGAGTCCGGGTCGGCGGTCTGATACCCCAAGCGGTTCGTCAGAAGGCATTCCGGGTGTGCCTTCTCGTAGTCGGCGGCGGCGCGGTAGCGGGCCTCGTCGTCGGGCAGCTGCGGCAGGGTGGCGATCTTCTCGTAGGCGTTGGAAATACTGACCGCGGTGGTGCGGGGTACGCCGTTGGACCGGATGTTGCGGTACAGGTCCCAGATGGGTTCCTGGGCGACGACGGCCTTGAGGGCGTCGTTGTTCAGGTTGTTGCCGACCAAGCCGGTCATGGCGTCGAAGGACTTGCCGTACATGCCGACCGCGCCGGTGGACCACGGACGGCTCGCCGCCCAGTCGATCGCCGCCTTGATGTCGGCCTGGTCGCCGGGACCCGTGGCGTCGAGGCAGCCGGTGGAGCCGCCGAAGCCGCGCAGGTCGACCAAGACGAGGGCGTAGCCGCGGCCCAGCAGATCGGCACCTTCGATGAGGTCGTTGAACCGGCCCGAGGGGCCGGTGTGCGCGGGGTGCTCGAAGGCCAGCTGACCCGAATGCCCGAAGTAGGGTCCGATGGAGAGGATGACCGGCAGTTTCCGCCCCTCGGGCACGCCTTCCGGACGCAGCACGTCCGCGTGCAATTCCACAGTGGACCCGTCCGAAGACGGGAAGTAGTGCTGCGTCCACGCCGCGCCCTCGGGGACACGATCGTTGTCCTTGTGGGTGACCGGTTTGTCCGCGGTGGCCACCGCGGCGCCCGCCGGCCGGGCCGTGACCGCGGCCGCCGCGGCGGCGCCGGTCAGGGTGGTCACCAGTGCGGCCACGGTGGCCACGGCCGCTAGAGAACGCCGGGGGCGCCACCGTGCGGCCGAAAGAGTACGTGTCGTCATCGCCGGGCCTTCCTGTGGATGATCATGGCCGAATTCCATCAATGCCGGGTGGCGCTTGGCAGTGCCCGTGCGTCATCACTTCCGTGTGACACCACGTCACTGGTGCCGGGCGCCGTTCACGCGTCCCGTTTTTTCGCCACCGCGATGGCGATCGCGAGGAATACCACCGCGACACCGGCGAAATAGGCCAAAGCCCAGCCCGGGCTGAGCGGGGAACTCGACGTCGACTGGCCGGTGCCGCTGATGAACCGGTCCGCGACGGTGAACGGCAGCCAGGCGTAGATCTTGTCCCCGACGGTGGGGATCACCCGGACGAGGTTTTCCACCGCCAGCATGTAGATCAGCAGCAACGACACCGCGCCTGCGCTCTGCCGGACGAGGATGCCGACGGCGACCGCGATGACCGCCGCGAGCCCGTAGACCACGCTGATCCCGGCGACGTTGATCCACCGGTCGGTGCTGTTCAGCGCGAGGTCGGCGCCGGGCGAGAGCAGTTTCGCGATCGCCCAGGAACCGAAGCCCGCCAGCAGGCCGATGAAGGCCGAGAGGAGACCGGCGACCACGGCCTTGGCCGTGAGCGCCGCGCCGCGACGGGGGACGGCCTGAAAGGTGGTTCGGATGGTGCCGAAGCGGTACTCGGTGGTCACGGCGAGCGCGGCGAGCACCATGACCACGGCCATGCCGAAGGTGTAGCCGGTCTGGCTGCCGGAGATGGTGACGGAGTCGGAGGCCGCGCTCATCACCGCCGCGATGCCGACGGTGACCACCAAGGCGGCGAACATGCACCACCACGGCGAGCGGGTGGAGAACAGTTTGATGCGTTCGACGGCGAGCAGTGTCATGGGTGAAAATCCCTTCGAAGTCAGTTGTTCCCGGTGGCCAGGACCCGATCGGGCGCGTTGCCGTCCAGATCGCTCTGGTACTGCACGGAATCGCCGGTGAGCTGCATGAACGCCTGCTCGAGCGAGCCACGCTGCGGACTCAGTTCGTGCAGGACCAAACCGTTGGCCGCCGCCGCTTCGCCGATGCGCTCACTGTCCATTCCGGACACGATGAGCGCGGCACCGGCGTCGTCGCTGAAGTCGTCGATCCTCGCGCCGGTTCCGGCGAGCAACCTGCGCAGCTGGGGCAAATGCGGGCCGCGGACGCGGACGGAGTTGTCAGACGCCCTGGCCACGAATTCAGTGGTGCTGCACTGGGAGATCAGTTCGCCCCGGCCGATGACGACCAGTTCGGTCGCGGTCAGCGCCATCTCGGAGAGCAGGTGGCTGGACACGAACACCGTGCGGCCCTCGTCGGCGAGGCGGTGCATGAGAGTCCTGATCCAGAGGATGCCCTCGGGGTCGAGCCCGTTGACCGGTTCGTCGAACATCAGGATCTCGGGGTCGCCGAGCAGCGCGCCGGCGATGCCCAGACGCTGGGACATGCCCAGCGAGAACCCGCCGACGTTCTTGCCCGCCACCGAGTTCAGGCCGACCGTGTCGAGGACTTCGTCGATCCGGCGGCCGGGGATGCCGTTGGAACGCGCCATCCAAGCCAGATGCGCCCGCGCCGAGCGGTTGGGGTGCACCCACTTCGGATCCACCAGCGCGCCGATCTTGCGCAACGGGTACTTCAGGTCGCGATACTTCTCGCCGTCGATCCGGACCTCGCCGGAAGTGGGGTTGTCCAAGCCGAGCGCCATGCGCATGGTCGTCGACTTGCCCGCCCCGTTCGGGCCGAGAAACCCGGTGACCTTGCCGGGCTTGACGGTGAACGACAGGTTCCGCACGGCGACCGTGTTCCCGTAGCGTTTGGTGAGGCCGATCGCCTCGATCATGGTTCCTCCTGTGGCCGATGACGGCGGGCGTCCACTGATTCGTGGATCAAGCGTGGTCCAGACAATCATTTCGACGGCGACGGAAGACAATCTGTCCCCCGATCGGATTGCGTGTGCCCCAGCGGCACAGTTCGCGCCGGGCGCTTGATCGTCTGGTGATCCGATCCTAAAACCGGATCGTTCCTCGCGCGCCCTCTGCGAGGATGAGGCCGTTTAATACTTAGGAAGTAAGAGCGAGTCGGCTTGAGTGTGCCCCAGGGACACAGTGTTCTCCTTCTCCACTATGGACAGAGGGGTGTCTCGATGAACCCTGCGAGTTGCATGTCCAGCCCGGCTGTGTCCACACCTACGACTGGGTCGACCACCGGACCGCGGTCAGCAGGCGATCCGTGGACAACCACGATGGTCACTGCGGGGTGCTGCCGTGTCACCGAAGTACCCTCACCGCATGTCTCAACCCGTGACCCGAGCCTCGTTCAAACACGCCTTGCTGCCGATCGCCAACCCCCGCGAGCTGCCCGCTCCGCAGCGGTTGTGGACCAGCTCGGAATGGGAGCGGATCAGGCTGGGACTACAGGAGAAGGACATGGACGACAAATGGGTGGCGCTGGTCGAAGGCGACCGGCTGTCCCTCTATCGCGCCGGAGCCGGGCAGTGTGTCTACGACGCCGTCTTCGCCCCTTGCGAAGGTGGCTACCGAATCACCACAGCCCGGATGGAGGCCGGCCGCAGCAAGCGGCCAGACCTGCACAGCGCCTTCCTCGAACTGCTGATCACCGGGCAGATCCTGCACTCGCCCGACAGTGACCTATGGGCCAGATTCACCACACTGGGCGGAATCCGCGCCCTTTTCGGTTCCTGACCGAGCTTCCATCGGCCGCTTAGCCGTGTCGCCATCAGCTTGCCCTCTGACGTTCCATTCTCGATGTCCTGCCTCAAGAGTAGATCCTCTGAAGACCAACCCATGGCCACATTCGCTTCGAACTCGACAGCCCTGGATGCCGATCATGCCCGCTACCGCCGCTGGATCGCGCTCTCGTCGGCATGACAGGACGTTGGCTTATGCCCTCTCTTCATTGAGCACTGCCGTGCGCGGAGGTGACTGTGTACTTATTGAGGGGTAAGGAAAATATGACGTGCCCGAGTCCGCTGGGCTTAGGTCGGCACTGCGGTCACCCGATCCGGTGTTTCCCGGGCCAGGTGTCGGGCCATTCCAGGCCGGCGCCGAGTGCTGTGGTGAGGCGGGTCATGGTCTGGCGGCTGGTCTGGTCGCCGGCGTGTCCGGGGAGCCAGGCGCAGGCGAGGTAGGCGGCGGCGATGTCGGCGGTTGCGCAGGCGGCGGCCAGGCATTCTTCGATCTGGCCGAGGGACGGGCCGGGGCCGGAGGGGAAACGCGCGCCGGGCAGTTGAGCGCCGTCGATGACGTCGATGTCGAGGTGGAGGTAGACGGGGACGTCGCCGAGCTGGTTGAGGGCGGAGGCGATCTCGACGGGATCGGCAGGCACGCGGCGGACGCGACTGGCGGTCAGGGCATCGCGCTCGGCCGGGTCGAGGTCGCGGGCGTCGGCGAGCACGACGCTGGTGTCGGGGATGGGGGACAGGGCGAGTGTGTCGCCGAACAGGCCAGGGGTGCGGCCGGTCAGCATGGCCAGCGCCATGCCGCCGATGTAGCCGCTGGTCGAGATGGCAGGGCTGTTGAAGTCGCCGTGGGCGTCCAGCCAGAGCACGGCCAGGTCGCGGTGGCGGCGCTGCAGCCCGGCCACCGCCGCGCGCGAGGTGGGGCAGTCACCGGAGAGCACCAAGGGGCGGGCGGCCAGTGTCACCGCGTCGCGGGCGGCTTGGTGCAGCAGGCTCATCCGGGCGGGAACCGTTCCGGCGGGGAGCGCGGGGAAGCCGACCTGAGTCGCGGCAGCGGGGATCGGGAAGGCCGGGATGTGTTCGTCGAGGTGCCAGGGTGTCACGATCAGATCCCACATGCCATCGGCTTTGTGGTCGGCCACGACAGGTCTCACTTTCTCTGGTGGGTTTCGTCGAGGTGGTGGTCACACCATTCTCTGCTGTCCTGGCGCCGGCTGATCGGCTTTCGGGACAACAGGTCCCGGAAGCCGGTGCGCGATCCGGCTATCCAGGGCACTGAAATCGCCACACCGCCGCGTGCGTGTCAGCGCCGTGACTGCCCGGTGTCAGTGCAGGAGGTGATCGTGGACATCGGGCAGCCGAACTCGGAGCCCGGTATTTGACTTTCCGGAAGGAACAAGACCATGACGAACGAGACCACCGGACCGCACTTCGGCGGTCATGTCGAGGACGGCTGGGGGAAGGTCGCCGACGCGTTCCGCGCGAACTTCGACGGAACCCCAGGGGAGATCGGCGCCGCGTGCAGCGTTTACCTGGGCGGCCGTCCCGTCGTCGATCTGTGGGGCGGCCTCGCCGATCGGGAGGCGAACCGGCCGTGGGGCAAGGACACGATCGTCCAGGTCGCGTCGACGACGAAGGGCGCCGCCGCGATCTGCGCGCATCTGCTGGTGCAGCGCGGTGAGCTGGATCTGGACGCCCCGGTGGTCCGCTACTGGCCGGAATTCGGTTCCGCGGGCAAGGACGAGATCCTGGTGCGCTGGCTGCTGTCGCACCAGGCCGGGTTGCCGATCGTCGACGGACCGCTGACCTTCGAGCAGGCTTGTGCCTGGGACCCGGTCACTCGGGCGATCGAGGCACAGAAACCGTTGTGGCGACCGGGTACCGAGCACGTCTACCACGCCGTCACATACGGGTACCTCGTCGGGGAAATCGTCCGTCGGATCACCGGCAAGTCGCTCGGCACGTTCTTCGCCGAGGAGGTGGCCGCACCGCTCGGGCTGAGCGCCTGGATCGGGCTGCCCGAGGAAGAAGAGCCAAGGGTGGCCCGGTTCGAAGACGCCGCTCCGTTCACCGTGGAGGAGTTGCTCGCCGGCATGATCGCGACGACCGGGCTCGACGAGGAGACGGTCACCGCCTGGGTCGAGTCCATGTGGACCCCGGACGCGGTCCAGATCCGGGCCGGTGTGCTCGGCGGTGCCCTGGATCCAGCGACCGGCTACTTCCGCACTCGTGCCTGGCGCGCGGCGGAATTCCCGGCCGCGAACATGCTCGCCGACGCGGGATCGCTGGCACGGATGTACGCCGCCACCGTCAGCGACGTCGACGGCGTCCGGCTGCTCGACCCTCCGACGGTCGAGACGATGACGGAGATCCAGACGGACAAGACCACGATGTACGGGCTGCCGCCAGGACTGGACATCCCGGCCGACCGCTCCTTCAACATGTCCCTCGGGTTCTGGCGCGCCTGCCCGGCCCTGCCCATGCTCGGTCCTGGTTCGTTCGGCCACCCCGGCTCCGGAGGGTCGATCGGTTTCGCTGACCCGGACGCCGGTGTCGGCTTCGGCTACGTCACGAACCTCTGGAACTACCGGCCCGACGACACTCGGGCGGCGAACCTGAGCAAGGCCGTCCAGGACTGCCTTGGCTGACACGCTCGCGGTAAGCCGGAGTCGCTGAACATCCGTTGCCTGCTCCGGGTAGGTCTTCCGGTGCGAAAGCCGATGTGTTGGCGCGGGTGCACGTAGCGAATCCGCGCCAACACATAAGGCTGAGAACACTTGCTCCAGCTACTGAACAGTGACTGCAGTTCGCCGCGTCAATTCCCAAAGTGAGGCGTAACGAAAAAACCGCCCTACCTCAGCAAGTCTGCCGAGTGGGCGGTGTTTCGTCACTGTGGAGCTAAGGGGACTCGAACCCCTGACCCCCTCACTGCCAGTGAGGTGCGCTACCAGCTGCGCCATAGCCCCGGAGCGAAGTTGTACTCCGCATCTCGTGTGTCCATACATTACACCGCTCGCGAGGGCCGTTCACGCGGGGGTCACTCTACGCGGTCCCGATCGCCGGAAACGGTGTTGACCTGCATCTTTGAGACTTATTTTTAGACGTGTATTGACTCCGCGTGTGACCGCCGTTACGTTTTCGACCATCGTGACGCCGAGGTCCCCGCCCGCTACGCCGCGTCTCCACTGGGCTCCGCCTCAGCTCGCCCTGCTCACTGACGCGGAGGAGGTCCTGATGAGGGCCAGAGCAGCCCTGATAGCCCTGTTTTCCCTGGTCGGAGCGCTGATCGTGGTGGCTCCGGCGGCGCAGGCGGCCATCGTTCCCGATACCTGGTACACGGTGACGACCACGAGCGGGAAATGCGTGGACGCGCGTGCCGCCGGGTCGGCCAACGGGACGGTCGTCCAGCAGTACGCCTGCAACCAGACCTTCTCTCAGCAGTGGCAGTTCCAGCCGACCTCGGGCGGCTACTACCGGGTCAACACGCGCAACAACCCGGCGCAGGTGTGGGACGTCGCCGAGGTGTCGACGGCCGACGGCGGGCTCATCCACCTGTGGGCCTACGGCGGCGGGAACAACCAGCAGTGGCAGCCGGTCGAGGAACCCGGTGGGGCGTATCACTTCGTGAGCCGCAACAGCGGCAGGTGCCTCGACATCCCGGGCCTCTCGACCCAGGACAGCACCCAGCTCCAGCAGTATTCCTGCAACGGATCCGGCGCCCAGTCCTTCCGGCTCACGCCGGTCACCGGCACCGCCAATCCCGACCTCGGGCCGAACGTGCTCGTCTTCGACCCCGGTATGTCGCAATCGGCGATCCAGTCCCAGGTCAACAGCGTGTTCTCGCAGCAGGAGACCAACCAGTTCGGCACGAACCGGAAGGCGCTGCTGTTCAAACCGGGCTCGTACAACGTCGACGTCAACGTCGGGTTCTACACGCAGGTGCTCGGGCTCGGCCTCTCACCGGACAACGTGACGATCAACGGCGCGGTGCACGCGGAGGCCGACTGGTTCCAGGGCAACGCGACGCAGAACTTCTGGCGTGGCGCGGAAAACCTGTCCGTGAACCCCAACGGCGGCACCGACCGCTGGGCCGTTTCGCAGGCCGCGCCCTACCGTCGCATGCACGTCCGCGGCAACCTGCAGCTCGACGACGGAGGGTGGTCCAGCGGCGGCTGGATGTCCGACGTCAAGGTCGACGGCCAGGTGCGGTCCGGCTCGCAGCAGCAGTGGATCTCGCGCAACTCGCAGTTCGGCAGCTGGAGCGGCTCGAATTGGAACATGGTGTTCGCCGGAGTCAACGGCGCGCCGTCGACCAGTTTCCCGAATCCGCCGTACACCACGGTGAACACGACGCCGGTCGTGCGGGAGAAGCCGTTCCTCTACGTCGACGGCGCGGGCGCGTACCAGGTGTTCGTGCCGTCCACGCGCACCAATGCCTCGGGCATCACGTGGGACGGCAACCAGCCGGGTTCGTCGCTGCCGATCAGCCGGTTCTTCATCGCGAAGCCCGGCACGACGGCGTCGCAGATCAACGCGGCGCTCGCCGAGGGCAAGGACCTCCTGATCACCCCGGGCGTCTACCACCTCAACGAGACGCTCCGCGTGACCCGGCCGGACACCGTCGTGCTCGGACTCGGCCTGGCCACGCTGATCCCGGACAACGGCATCACCGCGATGACGGTGGCCGACGTCGACGGCGTCAAGGTCGCCGGCGTGCTGATCGACGCGGGCACCACGAACTCGAACACGCTGATGGAGGTCGGTCCCGCGAACTCCGCGCAGGATCACGCGGCCAACCCGACTTCGCTGCACGACGTGTTCTTCCGCGTCGGTGGGGCGGGCGTCGGCAAGGCCACGAACAGCCTGGTGGTCAACAGTGACGACGTCATCGGCGACCACCTGTGGATCTGGCGCGCCGACCACGGCAGCGGCGTCGGCTGGAACACCAACACCGCCGACACCGGCCTGATCGTCGACGGCGACGACGTCACGATGTACGGCCTGTTCGTCGAGCACTACCAGAAGTACCAGACGCTCTGGAACGGAAACCGCGGCCGGACGTACTTCTACCAGAACGAAATGCCTTACGACCCACCGAATCAGGCCGCGTGGATGAACGGTTCGACGCGGGGTTACGCGGCCTACAAAGTGGCGAACTCGGTGACGAACCACGAGGCGTACGGGCTCGGGAGTTACTGCTTCTTCAACGTGAATCCGAGTGTGGTCGCGGATCGCGCGATCGAGGCGCCGAACAACCCGAACGTCCGGTTCCGCAGCATGGTCGCCGTCTCCCTCGGCGGGAACGGGACCATCAGCCGGGTCGTCAACGACCGCGGCGGACCGGCGAATTCGGGTTCGAACGTGGCGAACCTGGTCGCCTATCCCTGATGGACCCCGGTGCGCGCCGTGATGGCGGTCGCGGCGCGCACCGGCCTTTCACCCCTCCGGGTGGCATGCCGCGCGCTCGTCTCCGGGCGCTCCGATACTCGGGGCATGCCTCTCGTCGGTCTCACCGTCGTCGAACCCCGCCTGGCCTGGCCGCTGGCCGCCGTCCGCGGGGTTTTCGCCATCCTGTTCGGCGTGCTCGCGCTCATCTGGCCGGGCGCCACCGTCCTGGCCCTCGCGATCATCTACGGCATTTACGCGATCATCGACGGCATCGGCGGCCTGATGCAGGCCTTCCGGCCGGGTGACGCCGCCCATCGCGCCGCTTACGGAGTCCTCGGCGTGCTCGGCATCGCCGCCGGTGTCCTGGTCCTGCTCTGGCCGGGGATCACCGTCCTGGTGCTGGCCTTCCTCGTCGGGTTCTGGGCGATCTTCACCGGCATCGTCGAGATCGTCGCCGCGATCCGGCTGCGCAAGCAGATCGAGGGCGAGGCCTTCCTCATCGCGGCGGGCGCGCTTTCGCTGATCGCGGGCATCGTGATCGTGATCAACCCGATCGCCGGCGCCTACGGGATCGCGCTGCTGGTCGGGATCTACGCCCTGCTGTACGGCATCATGCTGCTCGTCCTGGCCTTCCGGCTGCGAAAACTCACCCAAGCCTGAAAGCTTGTCGCAAGTGGACCCGCGCCCCGGCGCGGCTGAGGTTCGACAGGCTCGGCGAGCCCTCTACGGCGGTCGCGACGGCGAAGCGGTGCCCTTCCCGGGCGGCCGCGGCCAGCCCGTGGAGGAGCAGCCGGGCCTGTGCGCCTTTGCCGCGATGGGCCCGCGGCGTGGCCGAGCCGCCGAGAAGGACGCCGGGCCCGTGCGAGCTCATGGCCGCCGCGGAGATCGGCACACCGTTCTCGACGAGCAGAGACCGCCGGATGCGCGGATCGCGGTGCTCGGCGGCGATGAACTCCGTTACGGCGCCGCCGCTTTCGTACCCTTCGAGCAGGATGCGGAGGAACACGTCGATGTCGGGTGAGTCGTCGACGTCCGCAGCCGTCGGAGGGAGGTCGGCGAGCGGGAGGATCGCGATCGGGCGGACGGCGACGGGCACGAGACCGGTCGGGTTCAAGCCCGGCGGGAGCACGAGCGTCGGCCGGTCCCCGTCCCAGCACGAGGCGCCGGCGAGCCGGATGGCCGACGGCAGGTTCTCGACGGTGACGCCGGAGATCGTGCGCAGGAAGCCCAGTTCCGGCGCGGTGGCCAGCACCACGAACAGCCCGTCTTCACGCCACGCTTCGAAACGGCCGGGGAGTCCCGCGGCAGTGGCCGCTTCGCACGCGACGACGGCACGGTCGTGGAGCACGCGCTCCGCCTCGATGATCACCGCCCCGACGCTACGCCGGATCGCTTAGGCTGAACCGGTGAGCCAGCCGATCCTGTTGACCGTCGACGACGATCCCGCCGTGTCCCGTTCGGTCGCCCGCGACCTGCGCAAACGGTACGGGAAGGACTACCGGATCATCCGGGCCGATTCCGGTGCCGACGCCCTCGAAGCCCTGCGCGAGATCAAGCTGCGCGGCGACGCCGTGGCCGCGATCCTCGCCGACTACCGGATGCCGCAGATGGACGGCATCGTCTTCCTCGAGAAGGCGATGGACCTGTTCCCGAACGCGCGCCGCGCGCTGCTGACCGCGTACGCCGACACCGACGCCGCGATCCAGGCGATCAACGTCGTCGACGTAGACCACTACCTCCTCAAGCCGTGGGACCCGCCGGAGGAGAAGCTCTACCCGGTCATCGACGCCCTGGTGGAGACCTGGCGCGCGGTGGGGGAGCGGCCGGTCGACGAGATCAAGCTCATCGGCCACCGGTACTCGTCGCCGTCGTTCCACCTGCGCGACTTCCTGGCCCGCAACGCCGTGCCGTACCGCTGGTACTCCGTCGACGACGACGAGGGCCGCCGGATCCTCGACGCGGCGGACGCGGCACCCCAGGACATCCCGGTGCTGGTCACGCCCGACGGCACGGTGCTGCGCCAGCCGTCCGGACCCGAACTCGCCGACGCCGTCGGCCTGTCCACGCGCCCCGCGCAGGAGTTCTACGACCTGATTGTCATCGGCGGCGGGCCCGCCGGACTCGGGGCGGCCGTGTACGGCGCGTCGGAGGGCCTGCGGACGGTGATCGTCGAGCGCAAGGCCACCGGCGGGCAGGCGGGCACCAGCTCCCGCATCGAGAACTACCTCGGCTTCCCGGACGGCGTTTCCGGCGCGCAGCTCACCGACCGCGCGCGGCGGCAGGCGCTCAAGTTCGGCGCCGAGGTGCTCACCGCCCGCGACGTCGTCGGCCTGGAGGCACGAGGCTCCGCGCGGGTGGTCCTGTTCGGCGACGGCACCGAGATCTCCGCGCATTCCGTGGTGCTCGCCAGCGGCGTCAACTACCGAGCGCTGGAGGCTCCTGGCGTCGCCGAGCTCGCCGGCCGCGGCGTGTACTACGGCTCGGCCGCCACCGAGGCACCCGAGTGCAAGGGCGAGCACGTCTACATCGTCGGCGGCGCGAACTCGGCGGGCCAGGCGGCGGTGTTCTTCTCCAAGCACGCGGCCGACGTCACCATCCTCGTCCGCGGCCAGTCGCTCGAAGCGTCCATGTCGCACTATCTGATCGAGCAGATCGCCGCGATCGGGAACATCCACGTCCGCACCCGGACCACGGTGGTCGAGGCGCACGGCGACGATCACCTCGAACAACTGACCCTGTGCGAGAACGGCGGCGCGACCGAGACCGTGCCGACCGGCCACCTGTTCATCTTCATCGGCGCCGCGCCGCGCACCGACTGGCTCGGCACGGAGATCCAGCGCGACGACCACGGTTTCGTGCGGACCGGTCCGGATCTGCTCACCGATGGCGGCCCGCCGCCGGGCTGGCCGCTGGACCGCGACCCGCACTACCTGGAGTCGTCGATCCCCGGCGTGTTCGTGGCGGGCGACGTCCGGGCCGCGTCGGTGAAGCGCGTCGCGTCGGCCGTCGGCGAAGGTGCCATGGCCGTCACCCTGGTCCACCGGTACTTGGAGGAGCAATGAGCGTCCTGCCCAGGGAGGAACTGCGCGGGCTCTTCCTCTTCGAACACCTCAGCGAAGAACAGCTGGACTGGATCGACGAGCACGCCGTCCTGGAGCAGTACACCGGCGGCACCACGGTCATGCGCGAGGGTGAACCGGCCACCTGCTTCTACCTCCTGCTTTCCGGCGCGCTGCGGATGACGCGGCTCGTCGGCGGCACCGAGGTCGAGACGATCCGGTCCGACCAGCGCGGCGCGTACTGCGGTGCGACGCAGTTCTTCGTGCACCAGGAGACCGAACACACCTACGGCGCTTCGGTGCACGCGGTCAGCGACCTCACCTTCCTGACCCTGCCCGCGGCCGAGTTCGCCACCGAGTTCCGCCGCTGGTTCCCGATGGCGACGCATCTGCTGGAGGGCATGTACCTCGGCTGGCGCAACAGCGACACGGTGATCGGTTCGCGGCGGCGGCTGCTCGCGCTCGGCGAGCTTTCCGCGGGGCTGACCCACGAACTCAACAACCCGGCCGCCGCGGCCGTCCGCGCGACGGCGTCGCTGCGGGAGCGCGTCGCCGGGATGCGGCACAAACTCGCGATGCTGGCGAAGAAGAACGTCGACCCGACGCTGCTGGAGCAGTTGCTGGAGATCCAGGAGCAACTGGTCAAACAGGTCGCCGCGGCGCCGAAGCTGACCGCGATGCAGCAGGCCGACCGCGAGGACGAGATCGGCGACTGGTTCGAGGACCACGGCATCGACCAGGGCTGGGACCTCGCCGACATCTACGTTCGAGCCGGGCTGACCGTGCCCGACCTGGACCGGCTGCTCGATTCGGTCGGGGTGACCTTCCTCGACGGCGCCGTCCGCTGGCTCGCGTACGCGCTCGAAACCGAGATGCTGATGGGCGAGATCGAGGATTCGACGACCCGGATCTCGGTGCTGGTCGGCAAGGCCAAGCAGTACTCCCAGATGGACCGCGCGCCGCACCAGTGGATCGACGTCCACGAAGGACTCGACTCCACCCTTGTCATGCTGGCGGGCAAGATCGCGCCGGGCATCCGCGTCGTGAAGGAGTACGACCACACGGTGCCGCGGATCCCGGCGTACGCGGGTGAGCTGAACCAGGTGTGGACGAACGTCATCGACAACGCGCTCGGCGCCATGGGGACCGAGGGCACGCTGACCCTGCGGACGTCGCGGGTCGACGATCACGTGCACGTCGAGATCGGCGACACCGGACCGGGGATCCCGGCGGAGGTGCGGCAGCGGATCTTCGAACCGTTCTTCACCACGAAACCGGTGGGCCAGGGGACCGGGCTCGGCCTGGACATCTCCTGGCGCATCGTCGTCGAACGGCATCAGGGCGACCTCCGGGTCGATTCGGAACCGGGTGACACGCGATTCACCGTGTGCCTGCCGGTCTCGGAGCAGTCCGTGATCTGATTTCCCTTCCATCCCAACGTTTCGCCAGAAACTGACGACTTCCTCCGTTCATCGATCGTTCACTTCGAAATGGCTCGCCCGCGCGTCAAAAGAGTCGAACGGGCTGAAGGATCAAGCCTGTGAACGAGGGGGTGGGCCGGTGAAACGCCGTCTGTCGATCGGCCTGGCAGTGGTGCTGCTGCTGGCCGTGGTCGCCGTGATCGTCTGGGGCCGGGGCGGTGACGAGAACACCGCGCAGGGTACGGATCTGACCACGGTGCGCGGGGTGATCGGTTCGGAGAAGCTGGCGTTCTTCTCCGACAAGCGGGTGGCGGACTCGTTCGCCAAACACGGTCTCAAGGTCGAAGTGGACACCGCGGGGTCGCGGCAGATCGCGAGCATGGACCTCGGCGCGTACGAGTTCGCGTTCCCGTCCTCGTCGCCCGCCGCGCAGCGGATCCAGCGCGACCACAAGGTGACCGGTGTGCACACGCCGTTCCAGTCGCCGATGGCGATCGCGACCTTCGAGCCGATCGTGAACCTCTTGAGCGCCAACGGGATCGTGCGCAAGGGCGCCGGTGACTACCAGGTGCTCGACGTCGCGAAGTACCTCGAACTCGCGCGCAACGGCACCCGCTGGGACCAGCTGCCCGGCAACACCGCCTTCCCGGCCCGCAAGAACGTGCTGGTCACGACCACGGACCCGCGTGAATCGAACTCGGCGGCGATGTACCTGTCGATCGTTTCCTTCGTCGCCAACGGGAACACCGTGGTCAGCACGCCCGAGGCCGAGGCGAAGGTGCTGCCCGGGGTGTCGAAGCTGTTCATCGACCAGGGCTACACGCAGAACAGCACCGAAGGCCCGTTCGAGGACTACCTCGCCGCGGGCATGGGCAAGACGCCGATGGCGCTGATCTACGAGTCGCAGTTCGTCGACAGGCTCGTTCGGGCCGACGGCTCGATCCGGCCGGACATGCGCCTGCTCTACACGGCGCCGACGGTGTACTCGAAGCACACGCTCGTCCCGCTGAAACCGAACGGCGATCAGGTGGGCAGGCTGCTCGCGACCGACCCGGAACTGGGGAAACTCGCCGCCACCTTCGGTTTCCGCACCGGGGACCCGCGGTTGTTCGCGGACGTCATCGCGGCGGCCAAGGCGCCGGTGCCCGCGGATCTGGTGGACGCCGTCGAGCCGCCGTCGTACGAGACGCTGGAACGCCTGCTCGACGCCGTCAAGAAGCGGTACTGATGGACGATTTCACGCTCACTCCACCCGAACCGGTGGAGGCGATCCCGGCCGAGCGGGCGGCCGGCCTGGTCACCCTCGGCCCGGAGGTCCACGCCGAAGTCGCGAAGCGCGCGGAGAGTTTCGCCCGGCGGCTCGAAGCGCTCGACGTCCGCTCACCCGAGTTCACCCGGGTCCTGGACGAGCTGCTCGCGGTCGGCGAGTCCGACATGCGCGCTGCGGCGACCGTCGCGGGTGCGCTGCTCGACCGTTCGACCCGGGCGCTGGCGGAAATCGGTTCACCACGACAACAGGCGACGGTGAGCCTGGCCGGGCTCCGGCGGGCCGTCGCGGAGATCGACCCGGCGAAGCTGCCGATCACCGGCCGCAAGCTGATGGGCCTGATCCCGGTCGCGGGCAGCGCGAAGAAGGCGCTGGACCGCTACCGCGCGGCCAACGAACCGGTGAACGCGCTGGTCCTGGACCTGCGGGCCCGGCAGGACGTCCTGCGCCGCGACAACGCCGCGCTCAAGGGCGAACGGGAACGGCTGTGGGGGACGCTCGGCAAACTGTCCGAAGCGGCCGCGTTCGCCGAGGCCGTCGACACGGCGGTCGATCGCCAGGCGGGCATCTTCGACTTCACCGATCCTGCCCGGGCCAAGGGGTTGCGGGCCGACGCGCTGCACCCGATCCGGCAGCGCCACCAGGACCTGCTGACCCAGCTCGCGGTGAGCGCGCAGGGCTATCTCGCGCTGGATCTGGTGCGGCGCAACAACGACGAGCTGATCCGCGGGATCGAACGGGCGGTGTCGACCACGGTCGCGGCGCTGCGGGTCGCGTTGCTGGTGAGCGGCGCGCTCGCCGGACAGCGTGACGTCCTCGACGAGGTCCAGGCCGTGCAGGCCACCACCGACGGCCAGCTCAAGGCCAACGCCGAAATGCTGGAACTGCGCAGCGCGGAGATCCAGCGCGCGGGCAGCGATCCGGCCGTCGCGGTGGCGACGATCCGCGAGTCGTTCGACCGGATCTACCGCAGCATCGACGCTATCGACGAGTACAAGGCGGGGGCCGTCTCGACGATGGCGGTGACCGTGGAGGCACTGTCCGGGGAGATCCGGCGGGCCGAAGACCATCTGCGCCGGTCTCACGAGACGGCGACGGCCGAGGGGGCATCGTGAAACGCTGGACGGTCTTGGCGATCAGCGTGGTTTGCGCGCTGTCGCTGGTTTCCTGTGATTCGGGCAAGGGGGAGACGCGGGGCCTGGGGGAGGCCGAGCCGGGTACCTTGCGGGTGCTCGCGGGCAGTGAGCTGGCGGACCTGCAACCGCTGCTGGAGCAGGAAGCGGCGGCGACCGGGGTCAAGGTCAAGTTCCAGTTCACCGGGACGCTGGAAGGCACCGAGTCGCTCGCGAACGGGAAGGTGGACGGCCAGTACGACGCCGTCTGGTTCTCCTCGAACCGGTATCCCGCGGCGGTTCCGGAGGCGGCGAAACGGCTGGGCGAGCAGGTGAAGATCATGAGTTCGCCGGTGGTGCTCGGCCTGTCCGCGTCGGCCGCGCAACGGCTCGGCTGGGCCGGGCGGCCGGTCGGCTGGGGAGAAATCGCCGAGGCGGCCGGGAAGAAGGCTTTCACCTACGGCATGACCGATCCGTCGGCGTCGAACTCCGGTTTCTCGGCGCTGGTGGGAGTGGCGTCCGCGCTCGCGGGCGCGGGCAACGCCGTCGACGCTCAGCAGATCGCTTCCGTCACCCCGAAACTGACCGAGTTCTTCAGCGCGCAGGCGATGTCGGCGGGCTCGTCCGGCTGGCTTTCCGAGGCCTACCAACGACGGGCGAGCGGCCAGGACCCCGGCAAGAAGGTCGACGGCCTGATCAACTACGAGTCCGTCCTGCTGTCGATGAACGCGAGCGGGAAACTCCCCGAACCGCTGACGCTGGTGTATCCGTCCGACGGCGTCGTCACCGCCGACTACCCGCTGACGTTGCTGCAGAGCGCGAACTCCGACGCCCGGGACGCGCACCGCAAGCTGGCCGAGCGGCTGCGCACACCGGACACGCAACGCAAGATCATGGAGACCACGCAGCGCCGCCCCGTCGTCCCAGGTGTCCCATTAGGACAGCAGTTCGCGCAGAAGGATCTCGTGGAGCTGCCGTTCCCCGCGACGCAGCAGGCCGTGGACGCGCTGCTGGGCGCCTACTTCGACAAGATCCGGCGTCCGTCGCGGACGCTGTACGTCCTCGACACCTCCGGTTCCATGGCGGGCGACCGGATCGAGTCGCTGCGCACCGCGCTGATCGGGCTGACCGGCGCCGACGGGTCACTGACCGGCCGGTATCGCCGGTTCCGCAGCCGCGAAGAGGTCACGATGCTGCCGTTCGACACCGTGCCCGGCCGCCCGGAGACCTTCGCGGTGCCCGAAGGCGACCCGCAGCCCGTCCTGGACAAGATCAAGACCTTCGCCGAAGGCCTCGACGCGAACGGCGGGACGGCGATCTACGACAGCCTCCAGCGCGCGTACGACATCATGGGACCTTTGGTCGCGCGGGACCCCGACCGGTTCACGTCGATCGTGCTGATGACCGACGGGCAGAACGCGAACGGTGCCACGTTCTCCGATTTCCAGCTGAGGTTCCCGTCGCTGCCGGAGGCTATGCGGCAGGTCCCGGTGTTCACCGTGATCTTCGGCGAGGGGAACTCCGCCGAACTCGGCGAGGTCGCGAAACGCACCGGCGGCAACGTGTTCGACGCCCGAGGTGACGTGCTGCCCAAGGTGTTCCAGGAAATCCGCGGCTACCAATGATCCGGTACCTCGGCTCCACGAAGAACCTCGCCGGCTGCGTCGGCGGGCTGATCGGGCTCGCGCTGTACCTGGCCGGCGTCGTCGGCGGGCTGTGGCCGGTGGTGGTCGCCGGGCTGTACGCGGTGTTCGCTCTGCTCGCGCCGCCCGAGCGTGTCCGGCTGGTGCCGGTGGACGTCGTCGCCGAGGCCGGGCAGCTGCGTGCGGACCTCGGTTCGCTGGTGGGCAAGGTGACCGCGCAGGCGCAGCGGATGCCGGAGTCCTCTGTGGACAGTGTGCGCCGGATCGTCGGGATTCTCGACGACCTGTTGTCGAAGCCGGAACGGTGGGCGGCCAACCCGGACGTCCAGCACGCTGTCACCCGGTCGGCGCGCACCGACCTGCCGCTTTCCGTGGAGACCTACCTCAACTTGCCGTGGTGGTTCGCCGCCAAACGGCGGGCGAGCGGCGAGCCCAGCGCGGCCGAGGAACTCCTTGCGCAACTGGAGCTGCTGGAGACCGAGGCGCACCGCGTCGCGGAACGGTTCTACGCCGGCGATGTCCACCAGCAGGCCGATCACACGCGCTATCTGCGCGAGCGGGGCGAGGCCTGAAAGTGTTCCGATCACCGGTCAGCGGAAGCACAGTCTGCCGGTAGTTCTGCATGGGCAAGCCGGATTCCCCGTGGTGGACTGCGTAACGCCGATCCTGTCCTGGTCGGCGTTCCGTTTCTCCCAGGGAGTTCAGACGTGCGTAGATACAGACTCGGGGCGGCCGTCCTGGCCGCGGTCATGGCGTGCCTCGCCGGCGGTGTCCCGGCGAACGCCGCGCAGCGTGACGACCACTGCGTCGCCGACACGGCGACCGGGGTGATCAAGTGCTTCGGCAGCGTCGGCGAATCCCTCGCCGCGGCGTCGGCGGGTGAGGTCGGCGCCTCCGCGACGGTGATCAGCGTGCTGTACGAACACGGGAACTTCGGCGGCGCGAGCCTCGCGGTCACCGGGTCGCCGTGCACCGACGGCACCAGCCAGAACCTCGGCTTCCTCGGCGACTGGAACGACAAGATCTCCTCGTTCCAGACCTTCCAGAACTGCTACATCACGATGTACGAGCACGCCGAATACCAGGGCGGCTCCCAGGAGTGGTACGCCAACGACAGCGGCAACTACGGGTCGAACATGAACGACCTCGGCAGCTCGGTGAAGTACACGCGCGGACCCTCCCGCGCCGAACTGCTCAAGGACTGCGGCCGCGCCACCAAGACCTGCAACGCCCACGTCGACCAGCGCGGACAGGACTTCTACGGCAGCTGGGGCCGGGTGGACACGGTCTACAACTGCAGCGCCAACAAGATCACCCAGGTGATCGGCAAACGCGACACCCGCAGCGGCAAGAACACGGTGTCGAACGAGATCAGCGTGAGCGCGGGCTTCGAATTCCTCGTCGACTGGTCGGTGGCCTACAAGCGCACGTGGGGCCAGGAATGGGGCTGGGAGACCAGCGAAAGCGTCGAGACCCGGATCGAGGTGAACCCGGGCTACTGGGCGGGCCTGGACCGTTCGCCGGTGATGCGGGTGGCCAGCGGCTCGTACGACATGTGGTACGACAAGCGCCGGTGGGGCCACAACCAGTGGTACGTCTGGAACTTCAGCGGTGAAGGCCCGGCTCCCGGTGTCGTGGGCCAGACCAGGACGGTCGGCAAGAAGATGACCTCGGACGAGAAGAAGAAGGTGTGCGGGAAGTCCGCCGGGCTCGTGCGGTCCTCCTCCGCCGCAGCCGCCGGGACGCAGGCGGAAAGCGCCGCGGTGACACCTGCCGCGCCTCCGGTGCGTGTCGCCGAAGGACGTCTCCACAGCTGATCGCCAGGCGGCCGATGGTCACGCGTGTGGCTATCGGCCGCCGAGCCTGGGCAGGGTCAAGGTGGTCACCGCCGTCGTCACCCAGCCCAGCAGGTCGCCGAGCGGGACGGTGGACAGCTTCTCCGGCCATTCCTCGGCCAGCGCGTGCAGGACCAGGTGACCGTCGTGCGCCTCGACCGCGGTGAGGCGGATGCCTTGCGGGAGTTCCGGCAGGGGCAGCACGATCGGCTTGAGCCTCGCCGGGGGACCGAACCGGCGTCGTCCGATGTGGACGGACATCGGCCGGAGCACGACGGCGTCGTCCTCCACAGTGGACTCCAGGGCGAGATGACCCCAGCGTGGACGTTTTTCCCAGCGGATGTGGAAATGCCCGTCGTTGCCAGGGGTCACGATGATGCCCGGCCGGGCTTCGGTCACCCGTGCCTGAAGGACTTCAGGAGAAACCCGGATCGCCATCTTCACCTGTTCGGGGATGGCCGCCGGGGACGGGAGTGAACGAAGGCGGACGTTCGACGCCAGGACGGTGATGCGACTCAGTGGGGTGTCCGGCCAGTCGACGTCCTCGACGACGATGCGGACGTCGCCGATCCGGCCGGTGGCGGCCAGGCTGAGGCTGTCGGCCTGGTAGTCGAGCCCGGTCAGGGTGAGCCCGACGTCGTGGCCGTCCACTTTGGCCGTCAGCCGCCGCCCGACCAGCTGTTCGGTCACGGTCTTCAGCACCGCGGCCGGGGTGACGGGCACGTTCGGCAGCAGCGCCCGCCCGGCGGCGGCCAGGCCGAACAGCTCGGGAAGGGGGTTCAGCTCGAACCATCTGCCTTCGCTCATCCGACCAGTGTCGCCGAACGGGACGCCGGATGCTGCCGCAGGGGGTCAGCGGGCCGCGAAACGGGCGATCACGCCCGCCACGATCACCCAGAACGCGGCGGCCAGACCGTAGTCGAGGATGACCGCGAGATTCGGGTCACTCACCGGGAAGAGTCCCGGCCAGAACAACGCCAGCGGCCTGGCCAGCGCCTGGATGAAGATGTAGAAACCGTTGCCCGCGTTGGCTCCCGCGAGCACCATGACCATGTACAGCAGCTCGATGAAAGCGAACAGGGCGCCGATGCCGGTGATGACCCGCACGGCCGTGTTGCTCCTACTGGTGGTTCGCCATCTGGACATGCCGCAAAAGTTCCCGGATTCCGCCGTGACAAACGCTTCAACCACGAAATTGCGCCGATCGGCCGTACCCGCGTACTCCTCGTAGGACTCCGGTGACGGTCAGGAACCGTCGGAGTGCCGGGCGGTGCTTGCGCGCAGGACGACGTGGCCGCGGACCCGTTCGATCCGGGCCCGGGCGGCGCGTTCCGGCAGCATCGCCAGTTCCGGCACCCGTTCGCCGAGGTCTTCCAGCGGCAGGGCCACAGTGGTCAGGGGCGGGGTCAGGTCGCGCAAGGCCGCGAGCGCACCCGCGGCCATGACGTCGGTCGAGGCGAAGACGCAGGTGGCGCGCAGACCGCGGCCGATGAGCCGCTGAGCGGCCTCGTAACCGCCGTCACGGGTGAAGGGGCCTCGACGATGTCTTCGCGCTCCACCGTGACGCCCGCGTCGGCGAGGGCTTCGAGGAAACCTTCGACGCGGTCAACGACCGTGCTGAGCAGCGGGGGACCGGACAGCACGGCGAACCGGCGGTGCCCGAGCCCGAGCAGGGCCCGCGCCAGGTCGGCCGCGCCTTCCCGGTTCTCCGGCAGAACCGCGTCGGCCCGCAGGCCGCGATGCCTGCTGATCACCGCGACCCGGCCGCCGGTCGCGCGGTAGCGGTCCAGCTCCCGGCGCAGGCCCTCCTGCCGTTCCCGGTCCTCGAAGCCGGACCCGATCAGCAACATCGCGCACACCCGGTGTCCGCGCATCATCGAGGTGTAGGCGGCTTCGCGGTCCGGATCGCGGAACGTGCTGCCGAGGACGACCTGGAGATCGTGGCGGTTCGCCGCGCGCATCACCCCGCGCGCGATACCGGCGAAATACGGGTCGCCGACGTCGTGGCAGATCACCCCGACCGTGCGGCTGGAGGAACGGGCCAATGCCTGCGCGTGCGCGTTGGGGGAGTAGGCCAGCCGTTCGGCCGCCCGTTTGACCCGGTCACGCAGTGCCGGGCCGACGCTCGCGGTGCCGTTGAGCACCCTGGACGCGGTCGCGAGTGAGACCCCGGCCGCCTTCGCGACGTCACCGAGAGTGCTCTGGGCCTGTTGGACCATTCGCGCTCCTCCTCCCCCCCGGCGCCTGCGGATTCTACGGTACGTGAGAAAGCGCTTTCAGCAGCGTTTTCATCCTGGGGGGCGGTGATGACCGCGCACATCCGGCGACTGCTGGATTAGCCGGCTGCTGGGTTAGGCGGTCGCTTGGTGGAGTGGCGCGCCTCGCCATTGCCAGCCGGCACGGGAGGGGCGTCCCGGCAGTTCCGTCCGGTCCGTCGCCCACAGCAACGCCGTCCAGGGATCGACGTCGCCGGCGTCGACCTCCGGGAACATCCGCGCGAGCACCCGCGAACAGACGTCGCGTGGCGGATCGAGGGTGACGCCGAGCCCCCTGGCCATGTCCTCACCATGGACGAGGGCCTCGACGCACCCCATACCGGCGAAGCCCTCGACGTCGGCGTGGCCGCTCGGGTGATACGCGCGGACGTCCGGGGCCGAGGTTCGGAGGACGGCGCCCAGGAAGCCGCCGCCGACGGTGACGAACTCCAGCAGCTCCGACGGCGTCGCGGTCTGGTGGGCGACGGCTTCGAAACAGACGAAACGTGGCGTCGACGGCCGAGCGATCAGCAGCCCCGCGTAGGAAACGAGGCAGTCGCCGAGGTGCTCGGCCGTTCGCCAGGCGTTCAGGTCGCCGGTGCCCGGTGCGGCCGACCAGTCACGGCCCGACGCCTGGCCCAGGTCGCCGGTCACACTCCGGATCGCCGCGTCGAGGTCGTCGGGGGTGATTGTCATCGTGGCATCAGCTCAAAGGTGTCGGAAACGCGACCGGACCGCGGCGGCCGTTCTTCCCGACCGCGCGGACACCGAAGAACACGTTGTCCTTCGACAGATCCACTTTAGCCTCGGTCTTGTCGCCGACCCCGATCACGTGTGTCCATTCGGCCTCCGTCGTCTCCCGCCAGACGACCTCGTAACCGGCGAGATCCGGATCGGTTCCGCGCCGCCACACCAGATCGGTGTCGTTCGTCAGCTGGTTCGTCCGGATCCGGACGTCCTCGGGGGTGCCGGGGGCCGTCGCCAGCGACCACAGCGTGGCGGCGTTCACCCGCGCGACCCTGGCGATGAACGGGAAGTCGCAGAACTCCGGCAGGTCGCCGAACTGCTTGCCGTTCTCCACCCGGACATCCTGGTGCTGATGCGCGTAGTCCTCGTGCGGTTCGGTGAACCGCGCGGCCGGATAACCCTGCTCCAGGAACGGGATGTGGTCGCCACCCCGGAGATAGCGGTCGCGCCGGTAGATCACCCGCACGGACATGCCGGTCGCGTCGTTCTCCGCGACCGAGCGTACGAACCGGGCCAGCTGGCGGGACGGCGAATCGTTCTCGCCGCCGACCGAGCGCCGGATCTCGGCCTGTGCCGGGGTTTCCGACGTCGGCACGCCCTCGGCGAACAAGCGGATCGTGCGCGGGTCGCGGGTCCCGTCGTCCGCTCGGCTCGAACCGACGATGTCGTTGGTGAACATCGCCTGCACGTTCGTGCCCGCCGTCCTGTACTGCGTGGCCAGGTGCCGTGCGCCGAACAGGCCCTGCTCCTCGCCCGCGACCGCCGCGAACACGATGGTCGCGGCCGGGCGGCGAGTGGCCAGCACCCGGGCGAGCTCCATCGTCACGGCCACTCCGGAGGAGTCGTCGTCCGCGCCCGGAGCGTCCTTTGTCGCGTCGAGCGGATCCGAACACCGCGAGTCGTAGTGACCCGACACGACGTAGACCCGTTCCGGTGTGGTGGATCCGCTCAGGGTGGCGACGACGTTGGTGATCGTGGTGGCGACGGGGATCCTGGGTGGGGCGGGTGGCTGCACGTACGACTGCAACTCGACCTTCATCCGGCCGCCCGACCGTTCCGCGGATTTCCGCATCTCCGCGAAGATCCAGTCACGGGCGGCGCCGATTCCCCGGACGGGATCGGTCTGTGAGGACAACGTGTGTCGTGTGCCGAAGGCGGCGAGCCTGCGTACGGTGGCCTCGATGCGGTGTTCGTCGATCTCCCGCAGAATCGTGCGCAGTTCCGCGTCGGGTCGTTGCGGTGAGAGGGTTTCGCCGGCGCCGCGATCGCCCGGCTCCTCCGCACCGGCCGGGACTCCGGTGAGCGCGACCGCCGAAATCGCGGCCGACGTGGACAGGAAAACTCGTCTGGACCTTTCCTCAGCCATTCTTCGTTCCTACGCGCCCGCGCCATCGGACGTCTACCCGCGAAAAGGATGAGCGCGGCGGGCGGTGGATGGGGGAGGATCACCGGGTGATCTTCGGAAAAAGGACGTCTGTGGCCGAGGCACTCCGGGAAACGCTGGAGAGCCGGGGCAGCCGCGTCGATGTGCTCGTCGAGGCGCTCGTGCGCGTCGACAGGTCCGGCGACGCCGCCGAAATCACGGCCGCCTTCGAGACGATCACCGAGACTCCGGCGCTCGTCGTGACCATCGACGAGTACTGCCGGTATCGAAGGGCTCTGGATGACGTCGCGCGGCGACTGAAGGCGGTTAAGGCAGGGCCGCTGGCGACCGCCCTCGCCACTTCGCACGGCGATGGCCGGGTCCGGGAACTCGCGGTCACGAAACTGCTGGAGAAGCCGAGCCCGGCGATCCTCCCCTTTCTGCTGCTGCGCATGACGGACTGGGCGTCGCCGGTCAGCGACGTCGCTCGCATGGGTGTCGTCCGGCTCCTGCACGACGACCCGGTGACGTACTTGCGGGCGGCCGCCGAAACGATGCTCCACCTGAAGCGCCGGTACCGCGGCGACTTCGGGGTGAAGCAGCTGTACGCGGCTGCTTACGAAGCTCCCGCGCAGGTGCTCGATCAGCTGATCCGTTCGGAGAACGTCGCTGTGCCGAGGTTCGCGTTCGAGGTGAGGACACGGCGAGCTGACTTCAAGCTCGACGAACTCGTCCAGCTCGCTTTGAGGAGCCTCGACAAGAGCCTTCGCGCGCGAGCCGGCGAGGCCGCGGCTCGGGAGGCCGTTTGGACCGGTCGCGTGGACATCTTGCGCAAGCTGGCTGCCTGCCGGCACAACGAGGTGCGGATCAGCGCGCTGACCGGGCTCGCCAGGCTCGGGCAGCTCGACGAGATCGTCGCGTTGCTGGACGATCGTTCTTCGCTGATCCGCGCGCTGGCCCGGGACGCCGCCCGGCGTACTGGGACGGATGCCATGGCTCGGTACCGATCCGCGGTCTCCGGTGGGCGGCCTTCGCTCGGTGCCATCGCCGGACTCGCGGAGTCGGGACGCCCTGACGACGGACCGTTGCTGCATCCCCTGCTGAACCATCCGGTGGCTCGAGTGCGGGCTCAAGCCGTTGGGGCTCTTCGGATTCTGGACGCAGTTCCGGTCGAGTTGGTGAGGCCGATGGCCGACGACCCGTCGAAGCGAGTGGTTCGGGCGGCATTGAAGGCCTTGCAGACACGGGTTTGAGCTGCTTCGCGCGTGAGTTCTCGGCGGCCGCGGCGTTCCGTGCTCAGGGCTGAGGTGCGTCATCGTCGGGCTCCGCACGGGGTTCGTGGAACGGTTCCGGCGCTGTCTCGTAGGTGTGCCCGCTCGGCGTGGTGATGATCATGCCGCCGTTGCCGGTGGGCTCGGCCGACCATCCGGGTTCCTCGCGAAGCAGGTTGTGGGCCTTGCAGTGCAGGTGGCAGTTGTGATGGTCGGTCTTGCCGTCGCGAGCCCGGCCGATGATGTGGTCGATCTCGGAGAACTCGGCCGGACGGTGACAGCCCGGCTGGGTGCACTCCCGGTCCCTCGCCATGATCAACCGTGCCAGGGACGCCGGTGACCGATACTTCCCGGCGCCGGCTTCGAGCACTTGGCCGGTGGCGGCGTCGGTGATCAGCCGCGACCAGGTCGAATCGGGGTCGGAGGCGATCTCGCGGACCAGCCAATCGGGGATGGGGCCGTACCCGGCAAGTGTCGCGGGGTCCTCGCGTGCACCGGTGAGCGTCAAAAGGTCGACATAGACGTGGATATGCGCCCGCGGTTTTCCTCGGCCGTCCTCGGCAAGCAGGCGTTCGGCGAAGATATCCGCACGATGCTGTTCGAGCGTCCGGGATTTGTCCTTGTTTCGCCGAGTGCGCGCGGCTCGGCTCATCGAGGCGTAGATGGAACTGGCGACTTCCGTCGGCAGATGGCCGGAAAGCGTGGACATGGTTTCGTCGTTGTGTTCCAGCGAGATGTGCCGCAGGGCGCGTTTCCTGGCGGCTCGTTCGCGATATCCGGCGGGGTCGAACTTCTGCACGGCGTGGCTCACCGACCTCCGGATCGAGCCGGGATCACGATCGGCGAGACGTTGGGCCAGCCAGGCGTCGACCTGTGCCGCGACCTCGTCCGACACTTCCCTGGTCAGTTGCATGACCTTGGAAGCCTTGTACAGGTCGATATCGCCGCGCTCCAACGCCGCCAGCGTGTTCGGCAGGCGGGAGACCAGGGCGCAGGAGGTTTCGACGAGCAGGAACGCGTGATTGCGGGTGACCGAGAAGCGCAAAGCGACTTCCTCGGTCACCGATCTTCGCGAACCGCCGACAGCGGCGAACTCGGCTAACGCCCGCGCCTGACGACCCTGCGTCTTCCGAAGCGAAACCTCTTCGGAGTACGCGGTGTCAAGAAAGCGAGCGGCTTTCGGGTTGTGAACCAGAGTTGTGGTCATGCCGATGATCATAGTCGAACGCACGTTCGAAATCGACTGGAATCGTGACTGGTTTTAAGCGGAGAGTGAACGGTCCGGTGAGAGAGGCGACCGTGACTTTCGCCGGGCCTGGGTGACCTTCGATCACGCGCTTTCCGCCGACAGGCCGTATTCCGGGACGGCTTCGGCTTCCGTCTCGGCCGGTGTCCGGTCATCCGGGAGTCAGGTCACGCGGGCGCTGAGGAGATTGGCGGCTACGGCTTTGGTGGTGGGATGGTCGGGGCCCAAGACGCGCTCGCAGCTGGTGAGTACTGCCTCGAAGAGCGGGATGGCCCGCTGCGGGTCCCCAGTCCTGTGGTAAGCGCTGGCGAGGTTGTTGCGGGAGAGCAGGGTGTCGGGGTGGTCAGGGCCCAGAACACGCTCACAGGTGGTGAGTGCCGCCTCGTGGAGCGGGATTGCCTGCTCGAGGTGTCCCGCTTCCTGGTAGGCGAGGGAGAGGTTGTTGCGAGAGGCCAAGGTATAGGGGTGGTCGGAACCCAGGACACGCTCACAGTCGGCGAGAGTCGCTTTATGGTGTCCCGGCACGCGGCCGCGGCCGGGGTGTCCGAGCGGCAGTTGCGGCGGCGGTTCCTGGTGGCGGTCGGGCTGAGCCCGAAGGCGTACGCGCGAGTGGTGCGGTTGCACCGGGCGATGGCCTTGGCGCGGTCGGCATCGGCGCCGGACTGGGCGGACATCGCCGTCCGCAGTGGCTTCTACGACCAGCCGCACATGATCGCGGAGTTCCGGCGCGCGGTCGGGTCGTCGTGTGACCGTTTCTTCCAAGCGGCGGCCGTCGCCGGATAGCACCCTGTGGGTATGTCCGTTGAGGAGATTTTCGCTTTCCACGAGCAAGAAGTGGGGCCGGTGCGGTTCGCCGAGTCGTTCGGCGGCTGGGTGGTCACGCGGCATTCCGAAGTGGACAGAGTGCTCACCGAGCACGCGGTGTTCTCCTCCGACGAGCTGCGCTACAGCGCCCAGCCGATCCCGCACGGCTCGAACCCGTTGCTGCGTGGCCTCCAGGCGATGGATCCGCCCCGGCATCACGCGGTGCGCCGGATCGTCAGCCAGGTTTTCACACCCCGGGCCGTGGCGTCGCTGGAGCCGTCGATCACGGCGAGGGTCCACGCCCTGCTCGCCGACGCCGGGGAGAGATTCGACCTGATCGGGGCGGTGGCCTACCCGCTGTCCGTGCACACGATCGCGGATCTGCTCGGGGTACAGCCGTCGCGGTGGCCGGATTTCGTCCGGTGGACCGAGGCCATCACGTCCTTCTTCGGCACGTTCACCGCGGACGAGGCCCGCCGGACCGCCTTCCATCAGGCACTGAAGGAAATGGGTGACTACTTCCGCGAGGAGTTCGAGCGCCCGACCGGCATCATCGCGACCCTGATGGCGTCGGACCTCACCGAGGACGAGCTGATCGACTTCTGCGCGCTGCTGCTGATCAACGGCCACGAGACCACCAAGACCCTGCTCGTGAACGCCGTTCTTTGCCTCACCTCCCGGCCGCGACCGGACGACCTGCGCCTGGCCGTCGAGGAGGTCTCGCGCTACCTGCCCGCCACGGGCGGAACGGACCGGTTCGTCACCCGGCCCACCATGCTCGGCGGTCGGGAACTCCGCCCGGGCGACCGGGTCGTCGCGATGATCACGGCGGCCAACCGTGACCCCGAGGTCTTCACCGACCCGCACACCTTCGACCCGGACCGGACGCCCAACCCCCATCTGTCCTTCGGCCACGGCATCCACTTCTGCCTGGGCGCCCACCTCGCTCGCCTGGAGGTCCGCATCGCGCTCACCGCCCTATTCGACAGGCCTTGGCGGATCACGGACCTGGACACCCACCGAACCCCGGTCGGGATCGACGTCCAGAAAGTCACTGTGGCGACGAACCCGGGCCGATGACGCTCAGCCCTCGCCCGCGGCCAGCAGTTCCCGCAGCATGGCCAGCAGTTCCCGCCGGTCCCCGGCGCCGAGTTTCCCCCGGATCCGGGCCATGTGGTGCTCCACGGTCTTCCCCGAGATGAACAGTTTGCTCCCGGCCTGCTTGTAGGTCAGCCCGTCGACGACCAGCCGGGCGACCTCCAGTTCCCGTTCGCTCAGCGCGCTCAGCCCGGTCGCGGCGACGGGTTCCGGCGCGCGTCCCTGGAACTGCCGGGCCGCTTCGAGCAGCTGGACCATCGCCTTCCGGTCCGAGGTCCGGATCGCCGCCTGCCCGGCCAGCCGGGAAGCGTCCCAGGCGAGCCCGAGCTCGTGCAGTTCCGACGCGGCCGCGGTGATCGCTTCGGGATCGAAGGTCCCGGTCAGGACCGCGAGCCAGCCGGTCGCGGCGTCGGCGAGCGCCGCCGGATAGCGGCCGCACGGCGCGAAAGCGTTCAGTGAGGCCAGATGCTCCCCGGCCGAAGAATGATCTTCGACGGTGATGGCGGCGTGCAGTTCGTGCCAGCGCAGTGTGGCCGTCCACAGTGGAGGGTTGCCGAGCGCGTCGAGCACGGCGTGCGCGCGCTCCAGCTGACCGGCCAGTTTGGCGCTCGCGCCGCCCCGTGCGGCCGCGATCGCGAGTTCTCCCAGCGGCAGCAGCGAATACAGGTCCGGTTGCTGCCGCATCGACGCCTGATACGCGCGGTCCCAGGATCGTTGCAGGCCGGGAAGATCGCTCGCCCTTCGAGCCAGGCCCAGTTGAAGGGTGGCGGCGAAGAGTTCGTCGCGCGCTTCGAGACCGTCCGGCGGCATCAGCGACTCCGCCGCCGTTTTGAGGTCGCCCGCGGTCATCGCGACCCAGCCGAGCAGCAGCCGGTGTCGTTTCGCGAGCAGGTCTCCGCCGATCCGCCCGGCCACCGCGCGGCTCAGCACCGACTCGGCCAGCGCGAGTTCGCCGGAATGCAGGCCCACCAACGCCGCGAGGGCGGCCGGGCTGTCCGGAAGCGGTGCGGGCGCTCCCGCCGATTCCAGCATCGAAGCCGCGCCCAGCAGGGCCGACAGCGTCTCGGCGCCGCAGCCGGACACCGAATCGGTGATCGCGCGCGCCGTCCGTGACGCGGCGCCCGCGAACAAGGTCGGGACTTCGGGGGTCTCCAGCACGCCCCGCGCGGCTTCGAGCTTTCCGGTGCCTAGCAAGGCGATCGCGGCGAACGCCTTCGATCCGGCCCGGCCCGACCACTGGTACAGCTCCGCGCTGTGCGCCAGTTCGCCGCGATGCGCCAGTACGGTCGCGGCCACTTCGGCGCCCGCCGCCCTGGCGTCGGCGGCATCAGGATCGTCGGCACCGCCGAGCATCCCGTCGCCGAGCCGGAGCGCGGTGTCGAGGTCCCCGGCCAGCGCCGCGGCGTGCGCCCAGCCGACGGTGAGCGCCGCGCCGCGCCCACCGGCCTCGGACGCCGCTTCGTAGAACCGCGCGGCGAGTTTCGTGTCGTCGGGCATCGCCTCACGTGCGGCCGCCTCGAAGGCCGCCGCCGCGCTCGCGCCCGAACTTCCCGTGCCCAGCAGGGATCGAGCGAGGTCGAGCACCGGAAGCCCGTCACGCAACTGGAGTTCCACCAGCCGCTGCAGCACCGTCAGCCGCCGCCCCGGCGAACCCCAGGCCCGGACGGCTTCGGCGGCGATGGGCAGCAGGATGTCGTCCTCGCCGAGGAGCCCGGTCGCCCTGGCTCCGTCGAAGACCTCGGGCAGCCCCTCGCGATCGCGGTTGAGCAGCGCCGCCAGGAGATCGAGATTCCGGCCCGCGCCCGCTTCCGCCGCGATCAGGTAGCGGTGCACGTCGTCGTCCAGCTGTTCCAGCTCACCGCGGAAGTCCGCGAGCCTGCCGGTGACCGCGCGGAGCACGAGTCCCGGCACGCCGCCGGTCCTGGCGTGGACGGCTTCGGCGGTGGCCGCGTCGCCGCCGGCGTGCTCGACGAGCCGCCGGACGTCGTCGACGTCGAAAGCGCCCAAAGCCACCGACCTGCCGAAGGAATCGGCGAGCGCGCGCAAGGTGGTCGTCCGCGCGGCCGGCCGGAACGCGAGGACGACGGGTGCCGTCGTTTCCTCCGCCAGCGCCTTGATCTTCGAGATCTCGTCGTCGCCGAGCTGGTCGGCGTCGTCGACCAGCATCGCTTCGACCCCGGCGCCCGCGTAGTGGCGTCCGAGCAGGCCGAGCAGATGGGTCTTCCCGTGCCCGCCGGGGGCGACGACGGTGACCCGCACCGGGAGGTCCGGGGCGGCGGTCACCTCGTCGAGCAGGGGCCGGGCACCCGGATGGATGATGCCGGGCTTGTCGAGCAGTGCGTTCAACAGCGACCTTCGGGGGATGTTGGCGCGGCGCCGGGGGTGGACGGCGCGCACGAGCTCGAGGTGGCGGGAGGGGCTTCGGGACCCTTGTCTGCGGTGGCTTCCCGAGTGGTCAGGGTGAGGAACAGCGTGGTCGCGGCCAGTACCACGACAGCGGCGCCGGCGACGATGGGCTTGCGTCGGCTGAGCAGTTTCGCCGCCCCGGTGCGTTCTGGCAAGGGGAACGGGGTGATGTCGACCGGCGGCCGTTCGGGCCGTTCGGTGAGCTCTTCGAGTGCGTCGACCCGGGGGAGAAGGGTGGTTTCCACGGTTTCCACCGCGGCGAGGGCGGTCGATCGCGGGCTGCCGGGTTGAGGAATGTCACGTCGCGCGGCGATGTTCGCCGCACCGGTCGCCACCGTGAGCACGGGGTCGCTCGAAGCGAACACGGGACACGGCGTGCGGCCGGGAACCGGCGGCGCCTCACCGCAGACCACGATGCCCGCCAGCGCCTGCGGCGGTACCCCGGCGCCGTGCGCGAGTTCGAAGACCTTGCCGACGGCCTCGCCGGGGTCGACGCCTTCCACCGTCTTGACCGGCAGCCAGCCGTTGACGCCGGCGGCGGCGATCGTGACCACCGCGCCGTCCGGGCCGAATTCGCAGACCCCGGCGGTGACGTCGCCTCGCGGGGCGAGGAACGCGTGCAACGCGGCGACCGGCGCGGGTACCAGCACGGCGCGCTGGAATCCGGCTTCGGCCAGCGCCCGGCGCAGCAGGTCGCGGCGGTACGACCCCCAGCCGACCGGATGCGTGAGCACGAGGTGCTGCGGTTTCTCGCCGAAGCGCTCGGCGGCTTGATCCACCGCGGCGTCCACGAGGACCGCGCTGAGGGATTCGGCGGGGAACCGTTCGCCGCCCACGATCACGGGGACGTCGTCACCGACCCGTTCATGGAACCCGGTCAGGAGACGGGCGGGCGCGGACAGGCCCGCTTCGACGGCGGCGTCCCCGGTGAGCAGGTAGCCGTCGTCGTCGAGGAACACCGCGGACGCCGCCGACGGGCCGCGCGCGCCGAGCCACGACGGCTCGGGCACGCCCCAGCCGTCGCCCTGGTTCACGCAGGTGGCGGCGGTGGTGCGGGTCGAGGCGATATCGATGCCGAGGACGTAGGGCAACGCGCATCCTCCTTCGCTTGACCAGCCCCTAAGGACCAAATAGGGCCACTCACCTGAATGGCTTGACCCATCCGGGTGAGGGTTGGCATTAAACCCAACCGGATGCGTCTCGGTTAAGCCCCTAACGCCCTAACGATGTCATACCGATCCCCTATTGGCTGAGTGAGAGACGACCGGGAGTGATCCCCGATGTGCCCGGGGTTCCGCCTCACTAACTTCGGTGACCTGCGCTCAGCCGTGCCCTCCGGTCGCTGAGCAGGCCCCACCGACCTAGACCCCCAGGAGAGTCCTTTCATGGGTTCCGTCCAGACCCTGCACGACTTCACGCTGAACCTGCTGAACGACACCGCCGCCCGCGCCGCGTTCGCCAACGACCCGCAGCAGGTCCTGGCCGAGGCCGGCCTCGGTGACATCAACGCCGCCGACGTGCACGAGGTCGTCCCGCTGGTGCTCGACTTCGTCCCGGTCGGCACCGTCACCGACGCCACCGGAACCGCCGCGGCCACCGCCGACAACCTGGCCGGCTTCGGCGGCGTCACCAGCGTCGTCGACGGCACCGACGGCGAGTGCGCCGACGGCGTCCAGGGCGCGATCGACCAGCTCACCGCGCTGACCGCCGGCCTCCCGGTCGCGGTCCCCGGTGTCGACGGCCTCCCCTCCCTGCCCTCGGTCCCGAGCCTCCCCGGCGCCGGTCTCCCGGGTGTCCCGGCCGTGCCGGGCCTGCCGGAGCTGGGCGCTCTTCCGGAGCTCGGCGGCCTGCCCGCCGTCCCGGCCGTGCCCGCCGTCGGCGACCTGCCGGTCGACCTCCCCGGTGTGCCCGCCGTCCCGGCCGTCTCCGACGTGACCGACGTGTCGAACGCCGCCGCCGGTGTGACCGCGCTCGCGCAGAACACCGTGGGCAGCTTCGGCCTGACCGACGACCTTTCGCGTGGCCTCGACGCCGGTTCCGTCGCCCAGGCCGGTGACGTCGCCACCGGCGCCGTCGACACCGCGACCGACCTCGCCCACGCCGTCCCGGCCGTGGACACCGCCGGGCTCCCGGCCGTCGACTCGGTTCCGGCCGTCGGCGACCTGGGCGGCGACCTGCCGCGCGCCGACGGTGTCGCGGGCGGTGCCCCCGACTTCCTGTCGACCGTCGGTGACCTGACCAGCGTCATCGGCCAGACCGGCGTCGCCGACGTCACCACCAAGGTGCACGACGTCGCCAACAACCTCGGCAACCACGGCGACATCGCCAACAACCTCGGCAACCACGGTGACGTCGCCGGGAACGTCGCGGGCAACGTGGCCAACGAGGTCGCCAGCGTCGCGAACCACGCGGGCGTCTCCGACGTCCACGACGTGGTCTCCGAGGTCGGCAACAACATCGGCCACACCATCGGCAACGTCAACGACGTCCACGTCGGTGACATCGGCTCGGGCAACGACATCCACATCGGCTGAGCTGAATAACTTTCATCTCTTGCCGTGTGCACGGGCCCCGCGATCGCACCAGGTCGCGGGGCCCTCGCGGCATGTTGGCCCATGCCACATTGATTCCGCGCTTGGTTAAGGGAACACTGCATCCCCGTGACAGCCCCCGCCTGGCTCGACGTGCTCAACGAGACCTTGGACGCCTGTGCCGCCCACGGTCGCGCCGACCTGGCCGAACGCCTCCGGCGCAGACGGGACCAGCGGACCCCGGGAACCCGGATCGCGGTGGTCGGTTTTCCCAAGCAGGGCAAGGGTTACCTGCTCAACGCGCTGCTGAACGCCCCGGTCTGCGCGGTCGGCGACGCGAGCACGCCCGCCGTACCCACGGAGATCGGATACTCCGCGGACCCCGCCGCCACGCTGGTCGGACACGGCCGGGAGAACGTGCCGGTCGGTGACCTGGCCAAGGAACTCGAGGTCCGCCCGCCCGGTTCGCTGCGCCGGGTCGAGGTCGGCCTGCCGCGCGAATTGCTCGGCACGGGACTGGTGCTGGTGGACACCCCGGCGATCGGGGATCCCCGCTCGCCGCGCACGGCGGCCACCCTCGACGCCCTCGCCGACGCGCACGCGGTGATCCTCGTCTCCGACGCGACACAGGAACTCCAGCCCGCCGAACTCGCGCTGGCGCGGCACATCCGGACCTGGTGCCCGGCCTTGGTGCTGGCGCTGACCAAGATCGACGTCAGCCCGGACTGGCGGGAACTCGCCGCGCGCAGTCGCACCGCGCTTTCCGAGACCGGTGTCGTCGCCGACGTCTTCCCCGTGTCCGCGACGGTGCGGCAAGCCGCCGCGAAGACCGGTGACGCCGTCCTCAACGGACAGTCCGGTTTCCCGGAACTCCTGAACTGGGTGGGGGAACAGGCCGCGCGCCCGATCGAACGCACCCGCGCGCTCGCCGCCGCGGTGAGCGTCCGCGCGGCGGCGGTCGAACTGGTCGAGACACTGCAGACCCGGCTCGACGCCGTCTCGCGGGACGACGGGATCGACCAGGTCACCCTGCTGCACCAGGCACAACGGCGCACCGAGGAACTGCGGCGGCAGAACGTCCGCTGGCAGAACATGCTTTCGGACGAGATCACCGACCTGGTCTCCGACGCCGAATACGACCTGCGCGAACGGACACGGGTGATCGTGCGGCACATCGACCGCACCTTCGACGAAGGAGACCCGGTGCAGATCTGGCCGGATTTCCAGACCTGGCTGGAGGAAAACCTCGCCGAGGCCGTCGAGACGAACTACAACTGGGTGTCCGACCGGTCGACCTGGATCGCGCACGCGGTCGCCACGAGTTTCGGGCCGCAGTACGGTCAGGCCCCCGACCTGCCGCTGACCGGATCCGGCGTGGAGTCGATCCCCGAGGTCGGGGCCCCCAAGATCGAACGGTTCAAGATCGGGCAGAAACTCTTCACGGGACTGCGTGGTTCCTACGGTGGCGTGCTGATGTTCGGCCTGGTCACCAGTCTCGCCGGGCTGCCGCTGATCAATCCGGTGTCCCTCGGCGCCGGTGTCGCGTTCGCCACCAAGAGCGTGCGCGACGAAGGCGGGATGCGGCTCCAGCGGCGCCAAGCGCTGGCGAAGGCCGCGGCGCAGCGCCACGTCGACGACGTGTTCATCCGGTTCAGCAAGGAGATCAAGGACGAGGTCCGCCAGGTCCAGCGGCGCCTGCGCGATCATTTCACCGCGCTGTCGGACCAGCTCGCCGAAGAGCTGACGCGCCAACGGGAATTGATCATCGCCGGATCCGCCGAACGGGACCGGCGCACCCAGCGGGTCAAGAAGGAGATCGACCGGCTCGCCGCTCTGCACCGGAAGGCGGGGGCGCTCGGCAGCGGCGCCGCGCCGCGCCGGGAGCTCTCCGCGTGACCGGTCTGGACGTCCACGAGCTGCTGAACGAGGCCGCCGCGCACTACCGGGACCGTCCCCACGCGGTCGCGATGCTGCGGGAATGCCTGGAACGACTGGAAGAACCGCTGCGGGTCGGCTTCGCCGGCACCCCGGGGACCGGAAAGTCCACTTTGGTCTCCGCGCTGTCGGAGTGGCCGACGCGGGCCTTGCGGGAGATCGATCTGTTCGACACCCCGGCGCCCGCTGAACACGTCGACGCGACGGTGCGCCTGGTGCGTCATCTCGAACCCGACGAGCTGGCAGGCACCCGGCAGGTGGGCGGTTCGGCGTTCGCCCGGCAGACCGCGGTGAACACGGTGCTGGTGCTCGGCCGGGCCGACGAGGTCGGCGCCGGCCGGATCGACGCCTTGCTCACCGCGAAACAGCTGGCGCGCCGGGCCTGGCGCGAAGACCCGGATTGCGCGGGATTCCAAGGAGTCATCGCCGTCGCCGGGCAGCTCGGCTACGCCGGAAGGGCGTTGCGGGACGACGAGTTCGAGGTACTGCGCGCGCTGGCGTCGGTCTCCCGTCCGGACCTGGAGCGCCATCTCCTGTCGGTCGATTCCTTTGTGGACGATCCGTTCCCGATTCGGGTCTCGCCGGAGTCGCGGAAGCATCTGGTCTCGCGGTTCGGGCTCTACGGCGTCCGGCTGGCGATCACCCTGATCCGCACCGGCTGCGAGAGCAGGCTCAAACTTTCGGCGGAACTCGTGCATCGCAGCGGTCTCGGTGACCTGCGCGACACGCTCGCCGGATGCTTCGTCGCCAGGGCGGAGGCGCTGAAAGCGCGCACGGCGGTCCTGCGGCTGGAGGGTCTGCTCGCCGCCGAACCACTCCAGCACGGCGACCGGCTGGCCGCGCGCGTGGAGCGGTTCGCCGCGGCCGCGCACGACTTCCGGGAACTGCGGCTCATCGCCGGCATCCGCGGTGGCCGCACGGCACTGTCCGGGGAGATCGCCGAGGAGGCCGCCCGGTTGCTCGGCGCGCAGGGCCTCGCACCGACCGAGCGGCTCGGCCTCGAACCCGACGCGGACCCCGCCGAGATTCACGCGGGCGCCGAGAACGCGCTCGTCCGCTGGCGGCACGAGGCGGAACGGGCCGACGCCGCGCACGCCGAACGCGCCGCCGCGCGCGTGATCGTCCGTTCGGTGGAAGGGCTGCTCAGCCTGTTCGTCGCGTGAGCGGGAGAGGTCATTCGTTGTCCCGCTCAGCGGCTTGACGCGTGGCGGGCGACGGGTCACCATAGACCTCTCTATGGTGGCTCTGACCAGGAGAAAGGGGTCCGGTATGCCCGACGACGCGCGTCCGGATGTGCGGCTTCTCGGCGAACTTTTCGCGCACTGGGCGAAGGAGATCCCCGAGCGGGAGGCTCTGTCGTTCCAGGGGCGACGGCTCGGCTGGGCCGAACTCGACGAGCGCGCGAGGCGGGTCACCGGCGCGCTGGCGGCCGCCGGGGCGACCGGGTCGCGTTCGTCGACAAGAACACACCCGCCTGCCTGGAAGTGACTTTCGGCGCGTCCTCGCTCGGCGCGGCGAACGCGGTCGTCAACTGGCGCCTCGCGCCGGAAGAACTGGCGTACGTCCTCGGTGACAGCGGCGCGCGTGTCGTCTTCGCCGGACCGGAACTGGTGGCCGCCGTCGAGGCGCTGCGGGACCGGCTGCCGTCGGTCGAGCGTGTGATCGTCGTCGGGGGAGAGGACGACCAGTACGAGGACTTCCTGGCCGAGGCGGCCCCCGCCGGGCTGTCGCCCGACGTCGACGAGCACGACGGCGCGCTGGTCATCTACACCAGCGGCACCACCGGTTTCCCCAAGGGCGCCGTCCTGACGCACCGGAACCTGCTGGCGCACAGCCGCAACGCGGGCGCTCGGTTCCCGATGGCCGAAGGTGACCGGAACCTGGTCGCGATGCCGCTGTTCCACGTCGGCGGGAGTTGCTACGCGATCAACGGGTTCCACTACGGCCGGCCGACGACGATGACCCGCGAGCCCGACGGCAAGTCACTGCTGGGCGCGCTGGCCGAGGGCGTCACGCACGCCTTCCTGGTGCCCGCCGTCGTCGCCGGGATCATGCAGGCGGGGGAGCGGGCCGTCGCCGCGTTCAGCCGGCTGAAGTACCTGGGTTACGGCGCTTCACCGATGCCGCTGCCATTGCTGAGGAAGGCGCTCGCGGCCTGGCCGGACACCCGGTTCGTGCAGGTCTACGGCATGACCGAACTGTCCGGCGTGGTGACGACGCTCGATCCGGACGCGCATCGCGACCCCGCCCGGCCGGAACGGCTGGCGTCCGCGGGCACGGTGCTGCCCGCGGTCCGGATGCGGGTCGTCGACCCGGTCACCCTCGAAGACACCGAGCCGGGGACGCCGGGCGAACTGTGGTTCCGCACCGATCAGGCGATGGCGGGCTATCTGGGCAAACCCGAGGCGACCGCGGAGACCGTCGTCGACGGCTGGGTCCGCAGCGGCGACGTCGGCAGGGTCGACGACGGCGGCTTCGTCTTCATCGAGGACCGGGTCAAGGACATGATCATCACCGGTGGCGAGAACGTCTACTCGCCCGAGGTCGAGCGGATCCTCGCCGAACATCCCGCGGTCGGCGAGGTCGCCGTGATCGGGGTCCCCGACGAGCGCTGGGGCGAACAGGTCAAGGCCGTCGTCGCGCCCGCCGAGGGAGAGCAGGTCGACGTCGACGAGCTCGTCGAGTACTGCCGGGAACGCCTGGCGCACTACAAATGCCCGCGCACGGTCGAGATCGTGGAGGCGCTGCCGCGCAACGCGACCGGCAAGATCCTCAAGCGCACCCTGCGGCGCCCGTACTGGGAGGGGCGGGAGCGCGCCGTCTGATGCCGTCGATCGTCAGCAGGGAAAGCTATTTCGAAGCGGCGCTGGACCTCCTCGCCGAATCCGGGTTCGCCGGGCTCAACGTCGGCGCGCTCGGCAAACGCCTCGGCGTCACCAGCGGATCCTTCTACCACCATTTCGGCGGCTGGCCCGGGTTCGTCGGCGCGCTGCTCGAATTCTGGGAGCAGCGGCAGGTACGGATCCTGCGGGAACTGGACTTCGGTTCCGGCGGTCCCGAGGCGGACTTCGCCGCGCTGATGAGCCTGACGCGCGGGCTCCGGCATCGCGCCGAGGCGGCCATCCGCGCCTGGGCGGCGAACGACGAAACCGTTCGCGCGGCCCAGAAACGCGTCGACGACGCCCGGGTCAAGACGGTCGGGAAGGTGGTCGCGGAACTGATCCCCGACCAGCGTCGCGCGGAGGTCGTGACCTCGCTCGGACTGGCGATGCTGGTCGGGTATCAGCAAGTGGCCGCGGCGGGCGGATTCACCGAACTCGGCGAGATCCTCGACGAATACACCCGGCTGGTACTCGCCGGTTAGGCGTTGCCGAGGACCCGGGTCACCGCGATCTCGATGACCACGCGTTCCGGGTTCGGCTTGGGCTGCCGGTAGCGCGCGGCGTAGCGGTTCTCGGCGTCGTGCACCGACTCCGGGTCTTCGCGCAGCACCGCGTGTCCCTCCAAAGTGGACCATCGTGGCCCGTCGATCTGGCAGGCGGCGACCGGAATGCCCTTTTCGCCCGCTTCCTTGATCATCCGGGCCTTCTTGGACGAACGGAACGTGATCACGCGGGCGATCCCGGCCTCGAAGTCCACCGTGACCCCGACCGCGACGACATGCGGGGTCCCGTCGGGGCGGACGGTGGTCAGGGTGGCGAGGTGGCGCTCGGTCCAGAAGTGCCGGAAGGACTCGTCGCGCGCACTCAAGTCGATCTTCATGGTGTCAACGCTAGGGCACGGTCACGGAAACGTCATTTGAGGTAATAGTAAGGAAACTTTCTTAACTCTCTTGTTTTTGGCCGATCCGGCTGTCACTCTCGAAACGCGCCGCCGCCATCAACGAAGTTTCCGGAGGAGCCATGAGAAAGACCGTTCGGACAGTGCTGGCCGCGGCCGCGCTGACCGCCGGGCTGGTCGCCACGACCGCCCCCGCCACCGCGGCCACCGCTCAGGGAACCCCTTACCTGCCGGGTGTTCTGCGCCCGTCGGTGTCACAGGCGACGCAGGACGCGGCGCTCGCCAAGTACTACGACTTCTGGAAGAAGAACTTCCTGACCACCAAGTGCGGGACAGGCACTTACGCGGTCAAGGCGCCGGACGCCGACCACGCCTTCGTGGCCGAGGGCCAGGGCTACGGGATGACCATCGCCGCCATGATGGGCGACAAGGACTCGCAGGCCCGCGCCATCTTCGACGGCATCCTGAAGTTCGTGAAGGCGCACCCGTCGTCGATCGACAAGGACCTGCACGCCGCCGAGCAGAACGAGAGCTGCAAGAGCGTCAACGGCGTCGACTCGGCGACCGACGGCGATCTCGAAATCGCCTACGGCCTGCTCATCGCCGACAAGGTCTGGGGCAGCACCGGTTCGGTGAACTACAAGTCCGAGGCGCTGCGGATCATCAAGGCGATCAAGCGCAGCGAGGTCAACTCCAGTACCAAGTTCATGCGGCTCGCCGACTGGGCGGACGACGCCGAGTACACGAACAGCTCGCGCTCGTCGGACTGGATGCCGGGCCACCTGCGCGCGTTCGAAAAGGCCACGGGGGACTCGTTCTGGGGGCAGGTCCGGACTCGTCAGGAGCAGGCCGTCACCCAGCTCCAGCAGAAGTACTCGCCGAAGACCGGGCTGATCCCGGACTTCGTCGTGAACACCAACTCCACCCCGAAGCCCGCTCCGGACGGCTTCCTCGAGGACCACGACCCGCACTTCGCGTGGAACGCCTGCCGTGACCCGTGGCGGCTCGGCGTCGACGGCATCACCGTGTCGGGCAGCCCGGCGCAGGGCCAGGTGAAGAAGATGAACACCTGGATTCAGCAGACGACCGGCGGCGACCCCGCCAAGATCACCACCGGCTACACGCTGGCGGGCGGCAAGCTCGCCGGCGAGACGGGGCAGCACCCCTGCTTCACCGCGTCGTTCGCCATCGCGGCGATGAACGACCCGGGCAGTCAGGCCTGGCTGGACAAGCTGTGGACCCGCGTCACCACCTGGACGCCGAACGCCACCGACTACTACGGCACCGGCATCACCGTGCAGGTCCTGCTGATCCTCTCGGGGAACTACATCGCGGTCTGATCGGGCGGCAGCCGGTCACTGAAGTGTCATGAAAGGGGCGTTCAGGGCAAATTTTGTCCTGAACGCCCCTTTCCTGACATCCACCGGACAAGATTTCAACTCTCAGTTGACCTCTTCAACAGCCAGTTGTAGCGTCGGCGACCACCCGAGGCACCGTGGAGGTCCGTCATGCCGTCGACGCCGCACACCCTGACCCGAACCTGGCGCTTGGCCGTGCTCACCGGCCTGGCCGCGCTCGTCACCGCGGCCTGCGGCGGCGGGCCCGACGGGGCCGGCGGCCAGGAACCCGCGGCGCCGGGAGCGCCTTCCGCGATCCCGGACACGACCGCGCTGATCGAGGCCGTCCAGAAGGACGCCGCCGTCGCCGGCACGCTGCCCGCGAAGTACGCGCAGGCCGGGATGCTGCACCTGGCGTCGAACCTGCAGTCCGCGCCCAACAACTTCTACGCCGCCGACGGCAAGACCCCGATCGGCTACGAGGTCGACCTCGCCAAGGCCATCGGCAAGAAGCTCGGCGTCACCGTGCACCACCAGGACATGGCGTTCGGCTCGCTGATCACGAGCCTCCAGTCCGGCCGCGTCGATCTCACGATGGCCGCGATGAACGACACCAAGACCCGTCAGGCGCAGATCGACTTCGTCGACTACTTCTCCTCCGGCATCACGATCATGGTCCGCAAGGGCAACCCCGACCAGATCTCCGGTCCGGACACCTTGTGCGGGAAGAACGTCGCGGTCGTGCAGGGTACGAGCCACCAGAAGTTCGCCGAAGAACAGAACGGGAAATGCGCTCAGGCCGGCAAGCCCGCGCTGACCGTCACCGCGACCGATTCCGACACCCAGAACCAGAACCAGCTCCGCACCGGCCGGGTCGCCGCCATCCTCAACGACCTGCCCAGTGCGGTCTACATCTCCCGCACCGCGGGCGACGGCAAGTTCTTCGAGGTCGTCCCGGGCGAGCCGATCAACGGCGGGCCGTACGGGATCGGCGTCAACAAGGAGAACAAGCCGCTCGCCGAGACGATCCAGAAGGCGTTGCAGTCCCTGATCGCCGACGGCGGCTACGGCAAGATCCTGCAGGCCTGGGGTGTGGAGCAGGGCGCGGTCAAGGAGGCGAAGCTCAATGGCGGGAGCTGAGCGGCCGGACACCGAGCCGCTGCCGATCGTCCGCCTTAAGCACTGGGGCCGCTGGGTCAGCGCCGCGATCATCCTGGTGCTGCTGGTCCTGCTCGGGATCGCGCTCGGGAACGCGCAGATCCAGTGGGATTCGGTCCCGGAGTTCCTGTGGTACCGCGTGATGGCGGTCGGCCTGCTCAACACCGTGCTGCTCGCGGTGATCGCGCAGGGTTCGGCGATCGTCATCGGGATCGTGATCGCGCTGATGCGCCGTTCGGCGAACCCGGTGGCGCGCTGGTTCGCGGCGGGCTACATCTGGCTGTTCCGCGGTCTTCCGGTGCTGTTGCAGATCCTCATCTGGTACAACCTCGCGCTGGTCTTCGAGTTCATCTCGATCCCGCTGCCGTTCGGCGGCTACCTGCTGCACGAGCAGACCAACGTGCTGATCACCGCGTTCACCGCCGCGCTGCTCGGTTTGGCGCTCAATGAAAGCGCCTACATGGCGGAGATCGTCCGCGCCGGGCTGAACAGTGTCGACAGTGGACAGACCGAAGCCGCGAAGTCGATCGGGATGTCACCGGGTGCGACGCTGCGCCGCGTGGTGCTGCCGCAGGCGATGCGGGTGATCATCCCGCCGACCGGCAACGACTTCATCAACATGCTCAAGGGGACGTCGATGGCTTCGGTGATCGGCGTGACCGAACTGATCCACGCCGCCAACAACATCTCGTCCAACAACCTGCTGGTGATGGAGACCCTGCTGGCGGCCGCGGTCTGGTACATGGTCGTGGTGACCGTCGCCGGGGTGGGGCAGCACTACCTGGAGCGCGCCTTCGACGCCGAGGACCGGTCGCGGAGTCCGTTCTCCCGTGCCGCCAAGGCCTTGCGCACCGCGCCGCTGGTGAGGAGTGAACGTGGCTGAAGCACTGCTGAAGGCCGTCGGCGTCCGCAAGAGCTACGGCCACACCGAGGTGCTGAGCGGGATCGACCTCGAAGTCCACAAAGGACAGGTGGTCTGCCTGCTCGGCCCGTCCGGGGCGGGGAAGAGCACGTTCCTGCGCTGCGTCAACCACCTGGAGACGATCGACGCCGGACAGGTCTGGGTCGACGGCGAACCGATCGGTTTCCGGCTGCGCAACGGCAAGCTGTACGAGCTGAAGGAACGCGAGGTCGCCCGGCAGCGGCGCGACATCGGCATGGTGTTCCAGCGGTTCAACCTGTTCGGCCACCGGACCGCGCTGCAGAACGTCGTCGAAGGACCGGTGCGAGTGCTCGGTGTGCCGGTGGACGAAGCCCGGGAGCAGGCGCTCGAACTGCTCGACCGGGTCGGCCTCGCGCATCGGGCCGACGCCTATCCGGCGCAGCTCTCGGGCGGGCAGCAGCAGCGGGTCGCGATCGCCCGGTCGCTCGCGATGAAACCGAAGCTGATGCTGTTCGACGAGCCGACGTCGGCGCTCGACCCGGAGCTCGTGGGCGAGGTGCTGGCGGTGATGGGTACGTTGGCCGCGGAGGGGATGACGATGGTCGTGGTGACGCACGAGATGGGGTTCGCGGCCGAGGCCGCGGACGAGGTGGTGTTCATGGCCGACGGCGCGGTCGTCGAGACCGGCCCGCCGGGGGAGATCCTGAGCTCGCCGAAGCACGAGCGGACCCGGCAGTTCCTGGCGCGGGTCCTCGCATGACGCGGATCTCCCCGCGGTACCTGCTGCAGTTCGACGAACCGGCCGGGTACCTCGACTTCGCCAGGTTCGGCCCGCCGTCGCACGCCGTGCTCGACACGACGGCGAGCCTGCTCGACGCCTCGACCAAGGCCGGCCCGTCCACTGTGGACGACCTGATGCGGCAGGAGACCCGGGCCAAGGCCGCCGCCGCGCGGCTTTCCGGCAGCGACACCGACCACACGGTGTTGTTGCCGCACACCAGTCTCGGACTGTTCCAGGCCGCGTTCAACGCTCCCGGCGGGGAGGCGCTGGTGTCGGCGTCGGAGTTCCCGGCCAACACCTACCCGTGGGCGCGGGCCGAACAGGCGGGACGGCTGACCGTGCGGCGGCTGCCGCTCGGGAACGTCACGGCGGACGCGGTCAAAGCGGCGCTGACGCCGGAGACGTCGCTGGTCAGCGTGAGCGCGGTCGACTTCCGCACCGGGTATCGCGCCGATCTGGCGGCGATCCGCGAGGTGGCAGGGGACAGGCTGCTCGTCGTCGACGGGATCCAGGGCTTCGGCGTGACCGAAGCGCCGTGGGAGGTCGCGGACGTGCTCGTCGTCGGCGGTCAGAAGTGGCTGCGGGCGGGCTGGGGCACCGGTTTCGCCGTGCTGTCCGACCGCGCGCTGGAGCGGATGGAACCGATCCTGTCCGGCTGGACCGGCGCCCGTGACCCGGGGCTGTTCGACGACGAGATCCACCCGGCCGACGACACCGCGGCCGCGTGGTCGATCTCGAATCTCAGCCCGATCACCTCGGGCGCGTTCGCGGCCGCGCTGGAACTGGTCGAGGAAGCGGGCGTCGTCGCCATCGCCGGGCGGATCACCGAACGGGTCGGAGAACTCGAAGAAGTCGTGAAGTCGCTGGGAGGTGAGGTGGTTTCGGCCGTCGAGCGACGGGCCGGGATCCTCGCCTTCACCCTGCCGGGGCACGCCGCCGAACAGGTCGGTTCCGCGCTCGCGGACGCCGGGATCGCCGCGACCGTGCGGCCGGAACACGTCCGGCTGTCCCCGCACGCGTCGACCCCGGCGAGCGCGGCGGAACAGGTGCGCTCGGCGTTGGGCCGGCTGAAGAAACCGGCTTTCGTTTCCTCCGGTGGTCCCGTGGTGCCGTCCGTGGCGTCAGGGGATCTGCTCACGGCGCTCGTCCCGGCGGTGCACGCGCTCGCGGCGATGCTGGGGCCTGGCAACGAAGTCCTGCTGCACGATCTGAGCAGGCTGCCGGACTCGATCGTCGCCATCGCGGGCGACCTCACCGGCCGCACGGTCGGCGGGCCGATGACGGATCTGCTGCTGGGCCTGGTCCGGCGCGGTACCACGCAGGATCTGACGAACTACGAGACCCACGGCCCCGACGGGCGCGCGATCCGGTCTTCGACGCTGTTCCTGCGGGACGCCGACGGCGTCGCGATCGGCTGCCTGTGCGTCAACCGGCTGACCGACGGCGCGCCGAAGGCGAACGGGCACGAACCCGAGACGTTCCCGCCGGACGTCGACAGCCTGCAACGGTTCCTGATCGGGCGGGCGGTGACGAAGGCCGGGATCCCGGTGGACCTGATGAAGAAGCGGCACAAGGCGGCCGTGGTCCGGGAACTGGACGAGGCGGGGTTCTTCCTCATCAAGGACTCGGTGGACCACCTCGCCGGGGAACTCGACGTCACGCGGTACACGATCTACAACTACCTGAACGAGATCCGGGGCACCTGACACGCGTGCAATGAAGGGGCCTTTCATAGCAAATTTTGCTATGAAAGGCCCCTTCATTGCAGTGGGCAGGGCTACTTCAGGAAGGACTCAACGGCGTCGGCCGCCCGTTCGATCCCGCCGTTCCCCCGAGTCTCCGCCCGCACCTCGGCGAGCCGCGCCGCCACCGAAGGCGACCCGGCGACCCGCTCGACGGCGGCCCGCAACGTCGAGGCCGTCACGTCGGAGGCCGCGAGTTCCTCACCGACGCCCAGTTCCGCCAGTTTCGCCGCGTTGCCGAAACCGTCGGTGGCCAGCGGGATCGCGACGGTCGGCACGCCGTACCACAGCGATTCCGTGCTGCCGCCCATACCGGCGTGCGTGATGAAGGCCGACGCGGCCTCCAGCACCGCGAGCTGCGGGACGAACTGGTGCACCTCGATGTGCTCGGGCAGCGGCCCGAGTTCGGCCGGGTCGGTCTGCCCGATCGAGATGACGACGTGCCAGTCCGAGTCGCGGAACCCGTCCACGCACGCGCGGAACAGGTCGAGCTGGTCGGTGAACGCCGTGCCGAGCGACATCAGCAGGACCTTCTTGCCGTTCGCGGGCGGGGTCCAGCTCCGGTCGGCGAGCCGTTCCGGGTCCAGCGCCGGGCCGACGAACCGGACCGACGACGGCACCCGCTCGACGTTCGGCTGCATCGCCCTCGGCAGCAGCGCGAGCACCTGCTCCGGATGGGAGATCCAGTCCCAGGCGTCGGCCTCGATCCCGTTTTCGTTCAGCCACTGGGTGAAAGTGGTGTAGTAGTCCTTTCCGGACGGTGAGGACCGGATCGAGGTGAGGATCTCGCCCATGTCCTCTTCGTAGCCTTCCCAAGCGACATACGTCGGGGAGAGCTGCACCGCCGGAACGCCGTAGCGCCTGGCGAGCAGGGGCGCCGGGAGCCCGCCGATGTCGTACAGCAACAGGTCCGGGCGGTTGTCGTCGTAGAACCCGGTCAGCACCGGCATCGCCTGGATGCCCTCGTCGAGGAAGACCCGCATCTGCGACGCAGGGTCCTCCGGCCACGCCGACTGGTCGCCGAGCGGGAGGATCGAGGGGTGCGGGACGACCTCGGCGCCGGTCGGTTCGATCAGCCCGGTGAGCGGCTCGCCCACGACGTAGCTGACGCGGTGCCCGCGAGCGACCAGCTCACGGATGATCGCCAGCGACGGATAGATGTGACTCGGCGCGGTGCAGCCGATCATCCCGATGTGGTGGTTCTGCATGATGTCCTGTCTGGATCCGTGAAGGGACGTCAGACGGCGCGCAGAAAGGGGGCCACCCGATCGCGGGCGGCCCGGCGGTCACGCCGTCTCAGGCGGTGCGGATGCGGACGTAGTAGATCATGATCGGGATCCTAACCCGTCGCGCGCGGCCTCCCAAGTGATTAACCGGCTGCCCGGTTTGCCGCGATCGGGACCCGCCGTTGGTAGGTACCTTCGCCGGAACGCTTCCGCCGGTCACGGACGTGGATAGGGTTTCGGGGCTTTCACCTTTGGAGGGAAAGGGAGAAACCTTGAGACGTGTTCTCATCACCGCGCTGGCCGTGGCCACGCTCGCCTCGGTCGCGGTGACCACGCCCGCCGGCGCGGCGGAGTCGGCGCAGCCCGCCGAGACGATCACCTGGGGAGCGTGCACCGATCCGGCGTTGATCGCCGCCGGCGCCGAATGCGGTTTCCTGCCGGTCCCGCTGGACTACTCGCGGCCGCGCGGCGAGAAGATCCAGCTCGCGCTCAGCCGCGTCAAGCACAAGACGCCCGAAGCGCAGTATCAAGGCGTCCTGCTCACCAACCCGGGCGGCCCCGGTGGTTCCGGGCTGCTGCTCGCGACCCGCGGGCCGCGCGTGCCGAACCACGCGGGCGACGCCTACGACTGGGTCGGTTTCGACCCGCGCGGCGTCGGCTCCAGCAAGCCCGCGCTTTCGTGCATCCCGAACTACATGGACTACAACCGGCCGAACTACCTGCCGACGACGCGGCAGCTGGAGAAGACCTGGCTTCAGCGCTCGAAGTCCTACGCCGACGCGTGCGCGGACAAGAACAGCCGCGGGCTGCTGGAGAACATCAAGACGACCGACACGGTCAAGGACATGGACAGCATCCGCAAGGCGCTCGACGTGGAGAAGCTCAACTTCTACGGCTACTCCTACGGCACCTATCTCGGCCAGGTCTACGGGACGCTGTACCCGCAGCACGTCCGGCGGATGATCCTCGATTCCACTGTGGACCCCCGCAACGTCTGGTACCAGGCCAACCTGAACCAGGATCTCGCCTACGACGTCAACCTCAACATCTGGTTCGGCTGGGTCGCTTCGCACGACGACGCCTACCACCTCGGCAAGACCCAGGCCGCGGTGAAGCAGGTCTTCGACGAACAGCTGAAGAAGGTCGCGGCGGTCCCGGCGGGCGGCTACATCGGGCCGGACGAACTCCTCGACGTCTTCAACCAAGCCTCCTACTACCAGCTGCGCTGGCCGTTGCTCGGTGACGCGCTGGCGAAGTTCGTCAACAAGGGCGACTGGCAGACCATGAAGGGGCTGTTCGAGGGCTTCAGCGGCCGTGGCGACGACAACGGTTATGCCGTCTACCTCGCCGTCCAGTGCACCGACGTGAAGTGGCCGCAGAGCTGGCAGCAGTGGAAGCACGACAACTGGCGGACCTACCAGAAGGCGCCGTACTTCACCTGGCAGAACGCCTGGTACAACGGGCCTTGCCTGTACTGGCCCGCGAAGCCCGGCAAGCCGGTGAAGGTCGATGGCAGCAAGGTGCCGAGCGTGCTGATGATCGGTGAGACGCTCGACGCGGCGACGCCGTACGAAGGCAGCCTCGAAGTGCGGAGCCGGTTCCCCGGCGCTCGCCTGATCGGTGAGCCGGGCGGCACGAGCCACGCGATCACGCCGCGCGGCAACGCGTGCGTCGACAACCGGATCGCCGACTACCTGGCGACCGGGGCGCTGCCCGACCGCAAGCCGGGGCGGACGGCCGACGTCGAATGCGCGCCGCTGCCGCTCCCGGTGCCCACCCCACCGGCGGTCTCCGCCTCCACCTCCGGCGCGGATACCTCCCGGGTGCCTGCCTAACCCGCCTGACGGAATGCGCGTGAAGGCCCCCTTCCCTCGGCTCAGCCGAGGGAAGGGGGCCTTCACGCGCTTCGGGGTTTCCGCCGCAGGGAGCTTTGTGTTACAAAGTGCGGAGTGAGCTTTGTAGTTCAGAGTGCTCGAAGGGGGAGAGTCATGGCGGACGCGTTCAGCCTCGAAGGGCTGGTGAAGCGCTTCGGTGACGTCCTGGCCGTCGACGACGTCAGTGTGCGGGTCGCACCGGGGGAGGTGGTGGCGCTGCTGGGACCGAACGGGGCGGGCAAATCCACCACGATCGACATGCTGCTGGGCCTGACCAGGCCGGATTCGGGCCAGGTCCGGGTCGCCGGGGTCAGCGCGGCCGAGGCGATGGACCGGGGGACGGTCGGCGCGATGGCCCAGAACGGGACGTTGCTCAGGGACGCCACGGTCGCCGAGCTCGTCGGCCTGTTCGCCTCGCTGCACCGGAATCCGCTGCCGACCCGCGAGGTCCTCAAGCGCGCCGGTGTCACCGAGTACGCGAACCGCCGCTGCGGGAAGCTCTCCGGCGGCGAGCAGCAGCGGGTGCGGTTCGCGCTAGCGCTGGTCGGCGATCCGGAGCTGCTGGTGCTCGACGAGCCGACCGCGGCGATGGACGTCGAGGGGCGCCGCCGGTTCTGGGCGTCGATGCGCGAGTACACCGAGACGGGCCGCACGGTCCTCTTCGCGACGCACTACCTCGCCGAGGCCGAGGACTACGCGGACCGTGTCGTGCTCATGCGGCACGGCCGGGTCGTCGCGGACGGCCCGGTCGGCGAGGTCCGGGCCGCGGTCGCGGGCCGGATGCTGCGCGCCGTCATCCCGGATGCCACCCAAGACACCGAAGCCGCGCTCGCCGCGTTGCCCGGGGTGTCGCGCGCGGTGCTGCGGGCCGGGCACGCGGAACTGAGTTGCGCCGATTCCGACCTCGCCATCCGCGCTCTGCTGCGGGAGTTCCCGCGCGCCGTGAACATCGAGATCACCGCCATGGGACTGGAAGAGGCCTTCATCGCGCTGACCACCGATGCGCCTGAAGGAGCGTTGAGATGAACCTGAACTACCTCGCGCTGGAGATCAAGCGCATCGTCCGCAGCCCGCAGTTCGCGTTGTTCACCATCGGCATGCCGCTGGCGATGTTCCTGTTGTTCGGCGGGATCTTCGGCGCCCGCGAGATCGCTCCGGGGATCTCGACCGCGACGGTGACGATGGTGAACATGGCCGCGTACGGCGCCATGACCGCCGCGCTGTTCACTGGCACCCGTGTCGCCACCGAGCGCACCGACGGCTGGCAGCGCACTTTGCGGCTGACGCCGATGCGGGCGCCGGGCTACCTGATGGTCAAGGTGTCGGCGGGCTTGTTCGTCGCGCTGCCCGTGCTGCTGGTGATCTTCGCGGCCGGGATGATCCGCGGCATTCGGCTCGAAACCGGCCAATGGCTGACGATCTTCGGTTCGCTGTGGCTCGGGGCGCTCCCCTTCGCGGTGCTGGGCCTGATGATCGGCCTGTTCGGCAAGGGCGACACCGTCCAGGCCGTGACCGGCGCGCTGATGCTGCCGCTGGGCATGTTCGGCGGGCTGTGGATCCCGCTGCAGATCCTGCCCGGCTGGATGAACACCGCCGGGCACCTCATGCCGACCTACTGGCTGGGCGAGATCGGCCGCGCGCCGGTACTCGGCGGTTCGAGCACGCTGACCGCCCTCGGAGTGCTCGCGGCCTGGCTCGTGGTGCCCGCGCTCGTGGTGATGGCGAGGTTCCGGCTTGACACGGCGAGACTGTGACCGCGTGTTAGCTTTCCCAGGTGGTGGAGGATGAACGGGCCGACGACGAGCGGCCGATGACGCCCGAGGAGTCGCTCGCGCTCATCGCCAGGCAGTCGGAGCAGACCCGGCGCGAGATCGGGCCGAATCCGTCCGTGCTGCTCGCCGTCTGGGGGCTGGTGTGGCTGTTCGGTTTCGGGCTCGTCTACGTCTCCGCGCCACCCACCGCCCTGATGCCGATGTGGGTCGCCGGGGCGATCACCGTCGCCGGGTTCGCCGGCGCGATGGCGTACTCGGCGATCTACGGCATCCGCGCCGGCCGCGGCGTGCGCGGGCCGTCCCGGCTCGTCGGAGCGATGTACGGCTGGAGCTGGATGATCGCGTTCGGCGGCCTGACGGTGGTGAACACCGCGCTGATGCGCCTCGGCCTCGACGCCGACCTGATCCCGCTGCTGTGGTCCGGCACCTCGCTCATGCTGACCGGCCTGATGTACCTCGCGGGCGGGATGCTGTGGCAGAGCAAGCTGCAGTACGGCCTCGGCGTGTGGATCATCGCGTGCGGCGCGGCGAGCGTGCTGGCCGGGGGACCGCACAACTTCCTCGTGCTGAGTCTCGCGGGCGGCGGTGGCTTCCTGGTGGCGTCACTGGTCTTCCTGGTGCGGTCGCGATGAGCGAAGACGGGCTGCCGCAGCTCGACCCGGTGATCCACGCGCAGGCGCGGCTGCGGGTCACCGTGGCGCTGTCCAGTCTGGGGCCGGGGGACCGCATCACTTTCCCGCGGTTGCAGCAGTTGCTGGACATGACGCCCGGCAACCTGTCGACGCATCTGCGCAAACTGGAGGACGCCGGCTACGTCGAGATCACCAAGGCCTTCGAACACCGCACGCCGGTTACGCTGGTCGAGCTGACCACCCGGGGCCGGGCCGCGTTCGAGGAGTACACGAAGGCCCTGCACCGTCTTCTCGAGGTACCGGGCGATGGGCGGGCATGACCGGTGGGTCATCCACCTCGACATGGACGCGTTCTACGCCTCCTGTGAACAGCTGACCCGGCCGACCCTGGCGAAGCGTGCCGTCCTGGTCGGCGGCGCGGGCCCGCGTGGCGTGGTCGCCGGGGCGAGCTACCAGGCGCGCGAACACGGGATCAAATCGGCGATGCCGATGTCGCAGGCGCGACGGCTGCTGCCGGCAGGCGGGGTGATCCTGCCGCCGCGGTTCAAACTGTACGAACTGCTGAGCACCCGGGTGTTCGACCTCGTCGCCACGTACGCGCCCGTGCTGGAACGGATCTCGCTCGACGAGGCCTTCGCGGAACCGCCGTCGCTGGCCGGGGCCACCTCGGCCGAGGTACGGGACTTCGGTACCCGCCTGCGTGAGCACATCCGGTCCGAGATCGGCCTGGTGGCGTCGATCGGGGCGGCGTCGGGGAAGCAGGTCGCGAAAGTAGCCTCGGATCTGGCGAAACCGGACGGGCTGCTCGTCGTCGACCAGGGCACCGAACGCGACTTCCTCGCCCCGCTGCCGACCAGGGTGCTGTGGGGGATCGGCCCGGTGGCGGAAGGCAAGCTGCGGGCGATCGGCGTCCGGACCCTTGGCCAGCTGACCGCGCTCACCGACGCCGACGCGGTGTCCACTTTGGGCAGTGTGGTCGGCCGGGACCTGCGGCGCCTGGCCACCGGCGTCGACGACCGGCCGGTGTCCGACCGCGCGGAACTCAAACAGGTCAGCGCCGAGACGACCTTCGACCGGGACCTGATCGACCTGCCGAGCCTGCGGCGCGAGGTCCGCGATCTCGCCGTGCACGCGCATCGGCGGCTGATCAACGCCGGCCGGGTCGCGCGGACGGTGGTGGTGAAGCTGCGGCACACCGACTTCAGCACGGTGACGCGGTCGGAGACGATGGCTTCGCCCACCGACGAATTCGACCAGCTCGCCTCGATGGCGGAACGGCTGCTGATCGACCCGACCGAGTTCGGCGGGGTCCGGCTGGCCGGGGTCGCGCTCTCCGGGCTTTCGGTGCCGCATCAGGATCCGCTGTTCACGCTGTCCGTCCCGGTCCCGGACGTGCCCGTGGTCGAGCGGGCGCCCGCTCCGGCGGCCGCGGTCCCGTCGTCGAGCTGGCGGCCTGGGGACGACGTCGTGCACGAAGAGCACGGGAGCGGCTGGGTGCAGGGCGCCGGGCACGGGCGGGTGACCGTGCGGTTCGAAACGCGGTCCAGCGGCCCGGGCGTGGCACGCACCTTTCCTCAGGACGACCCGGCCCTGCGCCGCGGCGACCCCTCCGACTGCCTGGCCTGACTCCCGCGTTTCGTCCTCTGAATGCTGTTCTTTCTTGTACAAGAACAGCATTCAGAGGACGAAACGCGTCAGGAGCAGGCCGGGGTGAGGCGGGCCACCTGCTGACCGGCGATCAGGAACGCGCCGACGCCGTGTGCGCCCGTGTCACCGGCCCGGACGGGACCGGGGCCGGAAGCGACCGGCTGCACGTAGCCGAAGAATCCGTCCGCCCGCAAAGCCTTGGTGGACAACGCTTCCCAGGCCTTGTCGACGGTGCGCCGGTACTTGCCCTGGTCGAGGATCCCGGCGTTGACGCCCCACGCGAGCCCGTACGTGATCAGCGCCGTCCCGCTGCTCTCCGGGCCGCCGTGGTTCCACGGCCGCAGCAGATCCGTGTTCCAGAAGCCGTCCCGCCGCTGCAGGAACCACAGCGTGTTCGCCATCTTCGTGAACACCCGCAGCAACTCCGGACGGCGCGGATCGCCGGAAGGCAGGACCTGCAGCACCTTCGCCAGCGCGGCGAGCGCCCAGCCGTTGCCGCGCGACCAGTAGGCGTCGCTGCCCGCGTCGCGGCGCCAAAGCCCCAGCGCGTCGTCGTACAGCTTCTTTTCCGCCGAGCGGAACAGTTTCCGCATCGCGGCCAGGGTCGGCTCGCTGCCGTCCATGACTCCGATCCTGGCCAGCGACGGCATCGCCATGTTCAGCGCGTCGACGTAGTCCCAGTAGCCGGTATCGCCCCGCTCGACACTGGCGACCTCGTCCGCGACCCGCTTGCGGACGTCGGCGATCACCGGGGCGTCGGGGTGGAAGGAGTACAGGTCCAGATACGCCTCGCCGGCGGCCTGGAAATCGGGGAAGAACGGCCGCGCCGGATCACTTTGCAGCAGGTACTTGTTGTCCTGCGCCCACGGAAGTGTCTTGTGGTTCGAGACGCCCGTCGTCCGCACCAGCGCGAGGTTCCCGACGTGGAAGGTGCCGTTCTGCCACGAATTCGTGGCGAGATCCGTCCCGTGGGTGACCCAGTAGTCGCCCGCCGCGATCATCGACTTCGCCACGGAGCACTGTTCCGCGGCGACGGCGTGCGGCACGGCCAGCAGGCTCGCGCCCAGTGCCGCGGCGGCGAACAAGGTGACCCGGCGAATTCCGGGGAAACGCATGAAGCGTCCTCCTCAAGCACTTCGCGGCGGCGGTGAGCCTCCGTGCCCGGAAACCCGGAATCGAGAATGGTGTGTACCACTCAGGGTGTCAAGATGCCGATGAGCGGTACGGCACAACGGTTTCCAGTAAGCGGCGTGACGCCGTTTCCGCTCCGTCACCGTCCTTTCCGAGCACCGTCGCCACCACGAGTGAATGCGCCGCGAGCATGTCGTCGCCGGGGACCTCGTCCAGCACCGCGACGACCGGGACGTGCAACTGCGCGATCAAGGGGTTGCCGGACGCGCGGAGCAGGGCCGCGTGGAACGCCCGGTCGGCTTCCTGGAACGCCGGGAGATCGGTGGCGTCGGCCATCAGCCCGTACGCCGCGACGAGGACCGCGAGTTCGTCCGGGCGACGGTGCCACGCGGCCATTCTCGCCGCCTGCGGTTCGATCGCCAGCCGCAGTTCGTGCAGTTCCGCCAGATGCCGGGAGCGTTCGGGGCCGGCGACCCGCCAGGCGATGACGTCCGGATCGATCGCGTCCCAGTGCTCCGGCGGCCGCGTCCAGGTACCGACCCGCGGCCGCGCCGTCACCATGCCCTTGGTTTCCAGCACCCGCAACGCTTCCCGCACCACCGTGCGCGACGCGGCGAACCGGCGGCCGAGGTCTTCCGGCACGATCGGCCGCTCGGTCCCGAAAACACCGGAAACGATCAGCCTGCCCAGTTCGTCGACGATCCGGGCATGCCGGGTCATACGGGCAGGCCGACCCGGCGTTCCCCGCCGCGGACCTGCTGGAGCACGACGGCGATGACGAGCAGGGACCCGGTCGCCATGTTCTGCCAGAAGGGGTTGACGCCGAGCCCGGACATCCCGTTGTTGAGCACGCCCAGGATGATCACCGCCAGCACCGTGCTGATGATGGATCCCTTGCCGCCCTTGAGCATCGTGCCGCCGAGCGCGGCGCCGGTGACGGCCAGCAGTTCGAGCCCTTCGGAGCCGGAAGTCGGCTGCCCGGACCCGGTGCGCGCGGTGATCAGCAGGCCCGCGATCGCCGCGACCACACCGACGAGGGCGTACACGCCGATGATGTAGCGGTTGATGTTGATCCCGGCCAGCCGCGCGGCGGTGTCGTTGCCGCCGATCGCGTAGATGTTGCGGCCGATGTCGGTGTAGCGCAACAGGAAGTGCAGGATCGCCGCGACGATCAGGAACACCCACACCAGCGTCGGCAGCCCGGCGATGGACCCCTTGGCCAGGAAGATGAACAGGTCGTCGGCGCCGGTGTAGCCTTGCGCCTTGCCGTCCGAGATCACCTGCGCGATGCCCTTGTACGTCGCGAGCATCGCCAGTGTCGCGACCACCGGGTTGACCCGGCCGAAGATGATGATCATGCCGTTTACCAGGCCGCACACCACGCCGACACCGATCGCGGCCAGCGTGCCGACCGCGGAAGAGCCGGTCGAGGTGAACACCATCGCCGACACCACCGACGCGAGCCCGGCCATCGAGCCGACCGAGATGTCCAGCGCGCCGAGGATGATCACCAGGGTCTGCACCAGCGACAGCAGGCCCATGATGGTGATCGCGCTGCCGATCAGCAGCAGGTTGTTGGTGCGGAAGAAGTTCTCGTTCAGCGAGCTCATCAGGATCACCAGCGCGATCAGGGTGAGCAGCAGGCTCGAGTTCTGCACGCCGATCGCGGTCAGCACCCGCCGGGCGGGGGAGACCCGCTCGGTCTCCGTGCCGGAAGAGGCGGACCGTTCTTCGGATTCGGTGCGCGTGGGGGTGCTCACGAGGCGATCTCCTGGTCTTCTTCGACGGCGGGTTCGGTGGCGGGGATGGCCAGGGTCAGCACGGCTTCCTCGGTCGCGTCGTCGCGGTCGATCTCCCCGGCGACCCGGCCCGCGCGCAGGACGACGATCCGGTCGGCGAGGCTCAGCACCTCGGGCAGATCGGACGAGATCACCAGCAGCGCGATGCCTTCGGCGGCGAGACCGTCGATGATCCGGTAGATCTCGGCCTTCGCGCCGACGTCGACACCGCGCGTCGGCTCGTCGAGGATCAGCAGCTTCGGCCGCCGCGCGAGCCAGCGGGCGAGGACGGTCTTCTGCTGGTTGCCGCCGGAGAGCTTGCGGACCTCCTGCTCCATCGACGGCGTCCGCACCCGCAGTTCGTGCACGTACTCGGCGACGAGTTCGCGCTCCTTGGCCCGCCGCACCACCCGGAACCGGCGCAGCCGGTCCAGTACGGCGATGGAGACGTTGTCCCGCACGGACCGCTGCATCAGCAACGCGTCGGTCTTGCGTTCCTCCGGAGCGAACCCGATCCCCGCCTTGACCGCGTCGCCGGGAGTGCGGGCGCGCAACGGTTTCCCGTCCAGTTCGACGGTGCCCGAGCGCACCGGCAGGTCGCCGACGATCGCGTGCGCGAGTTCGGAACGCCCGGCACCGACCAGCCCGGCGAGACAGACGACCTCGCCCGCCCGGACCTGCAGGGAGATGTCGGTGACGTCGTCGGTGGTGACGTGGTCGAGCCGCAGCACGACCCGGCCGGTCTCCTGGGTGACCCTGCGCTCCAAAGTGGACAGGTCGCGGCCGATCATCATGCGCACCAACTGGTTCTCGTCGGTGGCGGTGGCGTCCTTCACGCCGATCAGCCGTCCGTCGCGCAGCACCGCCACGCGGTCCGCGAGCTGGAAGATCTCCTTCATCCGGTGGGAGACGTAGACGACCGCCACCCCGCTGCCGCGCAGCCGCCGGATCAGCGCGAACAACGCGTCGACCTCGTGTTCGGACAGCGACGACGTCGGCTCGTCGAACGCGATCACCTTCGGCGGCGTCGTCGCGGTGAGCACCCGCAGGATCTCGACCAGCTGCCGTTGCGCGGCGGACAGCCTGCTCCCGAGCGTCTCCGGCCGCAGCACGCCCTCGAACCCATACTCCCGCAACGCTTCCTGTGTCATCCGGTGCAGGGTCCGGCGGTTGACCAGCCGTCCCCGCGCGGGCAGTTCGCCGACGAAGACGTTCTCCGCCACCGAAACGTGCGGGATGATCTCCGGCTCCTGGTAGATCACCCGGACCCCGGCGGCCATCGCGGCGCGCGGGCTGTCGAAGGTCACCGGAGCGCCGTCGATCAGCAGGTGCCCGTCGTCGGGACCGTGGTCGCCGGACAGCACGCGCAGCAGGGTGGACTTCCCGGCGCCGTTCTCGCCCATCAGCGCGAGGACCTCGCCGGGCCGGAAGTCCAGGGTGACGCCGTCGAGCGCCGTCACCCCGGAGAACCGTTTGCTGATCCCTTCGGCGGTCAGCGCCGCCGCGGGTTCGGATGTGGCCATGGAAACGCCTCCACGCGGGATCAGATGCAGTTGACGCCGGCCTGCTTGTAGTTGTCCTTGGTGACGATCTGGGTCTTCGCGATCGTCTCCGGGGGCAGGTCCTTGGAGTTCTTCACCTTGTCCACGAGCAGCTGGATCGCGGTGCGGCCGACCTCGGCGCCGGAGATGAACAGCGCCGACTTGTTGCCGGTGTCCTTGCCCGCGGCCCAGTCCTTGCAGGTCAGGTACGCGCCGAGGCCGACGCCGATGATGTCGTCCGCGGCGACGCCCGAGTTCGCGAGCGCCGTCACCGCACCGGTCTCGTTCTCGTCGTTGCAGCCCCAGACCACCCAGTGCTTGACGCCCGGGTTCGAGCCGATCACGGCGCCGGTGCGGTTCTGCGCGTCCACCGGGGTGTTGTCGGTGCCGACCTCGATCACCGGGACCTGGGCGCCGGCGTCCTTGTCGAACGCGGCCTTCGCGGCGGACACACGATCCGAGCACACGGTCAGGTCCTGCTTGTAAGCACTGATGATCTTGGTGTCGGCCGCCGTCCATCCCGCCGCCTTGAACAGCTTCGCGGCCTCCTTGCCGACCGAATCGCCCATCTGTGATCCGTTGAAGCCCACGAACGGCGACTTCGTGCCGCCGCCGTCCTTGATCACATCGTCGGAGGCGATGATCGGGATGCCCGCGCTCTTGGCCTTGTCGAGTACCTGCGGGCCGATGGCCTGGTCCGGGACGACGATCGCGATGCCGTTGGCGCCCTGCGCGAGCGCGGCGTCGAGTTCGGTGATCGCCTTGTTGGCGTCCTGCCCGAGGTTGACGACCTTGAGCTCGACGCCCAGCTCCTTCGCCTTCTCCTGCGCGCCCTGCGCCTGTTCGACGAAGTACTGCTGATCGCCCTGTTTCTGCAGGTAGAAGAGGGTGACCTTGCCGCTCGCGGGGGCCTGCTGCTGCGGCGCGGCGGCTTCCTTGCCGGAGGAGCAGCCGGTCAACACGACACCGGCAATCAAACAAGAACCAACAATGCGCCAGGGCAGGGACCTGTGCGAAGCTGTGGACATCGAATGCTCCCAGGACGAAGCGGAAGAGTGTGACTCGTATTACTAAGCACTCTTCCGGGTGACGTCAAGGCGCGATTGAGTCACGAAGGACGGCTGTGGTCGTACTAATCGCATGTCGGAAGCCGTGCACTACGGCGAGCGGTCCTGTGGAACTTGTCCGAAGTTTGTCCGATCGGTCTTGTTGACTTTGGTTGGGTGTCGTACCCATTCGGCGTAAGGCAGGATGAAAGGGACTTGTCACCCGATCGAGGGAACCGATGTTCAGCTCCCGCGCCCGTCAGACCAGCGCCCTCCTCGGCGCCGCCCTGCTGCTCGCCGCGTGCGGCGCGGCCCCCGAGGACCAGCAGCCACCCGTCGCTTCCGAGGCGCAGCCCCAGACGAGCCAGGCGCCGGACGGGTCGTTCACCGTGGTCGCCACCGGTGACGTGCTGATCCACCCCGCGCTGACCGACCAGGCCAAGGAGGACGGCAAGGGCGAGATCGACTACCGGCCCCTGCTGGCCGGGATCGAACCGCTGATCTCCGGGGCCGACCTCGGCATCTGTCATCTGGAGACCCCGCTCGCGCCGAAGGGCGGGCCGTACAGCGGCTACCCGTCGTTCAGCGCGCCGCCCGAGATCGTCGACGCGCTCAAGGACACCGGGTACGACAACTGCTCGACGGCGTCCAACCACACGATCGACCAAGGCGCGGAAGGCGCGACGCGGACGCTCGACAAGCTCGACGAGGCGGGGATCAAGCACACCGGTTCGGCGCGTTCGGCCGAAGAGGCGAAGAAGCCGCTGATCGTCGACGTCAAGGGAGTGAAGGTCGCCCAGATCTCCTTCGCCTACGGGTTCAACGGGATCAAGGTGCCCGCGGGGAAACCCTGGCTGGTCAACCAGATCGACGCCGAAGACGTGATCGCCCAGGCCAAGGCCGCGCGGAAGGCGGGCGCCCAGGTCGTCCTCGCGAGCCTGCACTGGGGCACCGAGTACCAGCACGAAGCGACCGCCGAACAGCGCTCACTGGCGAAGAAACTCCTCGGTGACGACTCGATCGACCTGATCATCGGCCACCACGCGCACGTCGTTCAGCCCTTCGAGCGGATCAACGGCAAATGGGTCGCCTACGGCCTCGGCAACAGCGTCGCCCGGCATTCGGAACCGAAGGGCTCGACCGAACAGGGCGCGGCCGCGCGATTCCGGTTCGTGCGCGACGGCGAACGCTGGAAGGTCGACAAGGCCGAGTACGTCCCGACGCTGGTCCAGCTCGGCCCGCCGATCCGGTTGCTCGATCTCACCGCCGGGCAGGGCGGGGACGCCGGCGCGGAAGCGCTCAAGGCCACCGACGAGGTCGTCCTCAGCCGGGGAGCCGGTGAGCAGGGGCTGACCCGCCCCGGGCGCTGACCCCCCGCTGCCCGACAGTGGTGGGCCGGGCCGCTTCGACCGGCCCACCCCTGCCTTTCCGCGCCCGTCTTCAATATCGTCGCCGTACCACCAGTTTCGCGAGGGCCGCGAGCTCGGCGCCTGGGCGGGGCACCGGGTTCGAGACGGCGAGATGGTGCAGCGCGCCGGTCAGGAGTGCGTCGGCCTGCTCCTGGCTCCATGACCGGCCGCCCGCCCGTTCCACCAGCTCCGCCGCGTGGGGCAATTCCGCGGCGTCGAGGTTTTCCTTGCGGTACAAGGTGTCCAGCTCTCGCCCGGCTTCGGTCCCGGAGTGGAGCGCGGCCACCACCGGCAGGGACTTCTTCCGGTTGGAAAGATCCGAATGGACCGGTTTCCCGGTCACCTCCGGATCGCCCCAGATCCCGAGGAGATCGTCGATGTGCTGGAACGCCAGCCCGAGTGCCCTCCCGTACTCGGTCAGCCGGTCGACTTGATCCTGCCTCCCTTCCCCGGCGAGCGCGCCGAGCGTGCAGGACGCCCCGAGCAACGCGCCGGTCTTCCCCTCGGCCATGCGTACGCATTCGGCGGTGTCGACGTCACCGCGTTCTTCGAACTTCAGATCCGCGCTCTGCCCCTCCAGCAGGTCGATCACGGCCGTGCTCAGCACTCGCAGCGCGACCTGTCCGAACGGGGCCAGTACCTCGAAGGCCCGGCACAGCAGGGCGTCCCCGGCGAGGATCGCCGCGCCCGTACCGAAGACGGTCCACGCGGTCGGGCGGTGCCGCCGGGTGGTGTCGGCGTCCATCACGTCGTCGTGCAGCAGTGAGAAGTTGTGCACCAGCTCGACCGCGACCCCCACCGGGACGGCGACTTCGGCGTCACCGCCGACAGCCTGCGCCGACAACAGCGCGAGTGCCGGCCGCAACGCCTTCCCTCCGTCCGAAGTGGACGGATGGCCGTGTTCGTCCCACCAGCCGAAGTGATAGCCGGCGATGAGCCGCATCGATTCGGGCAGTCCGTCGACGGCCTCTCGCAGCGCCGGATCGAGCAGGTTCCGGCTCCAGGTCAGGACTTCGCCTGCGGGCCGGGAACCGGTGCGGGTGTCGATGGTCGTCAACGGACTCCCTTTCAGTCTCGTAGTCGACGGGTTTACTCAACCGGCCGGCGGCCTGGCGAACCGCTGTTTCCATAATTAGCGGATACCCATTCGAGTGGGCAGGCGCAAAGTCAACATAGCAAGCGGTAATGCCCGGACAAACAACTCGATCGGGTCTCGCGGGAGGTTCACCTGTTTGCCGGATTGGGCCGGAAGTGGCAGTCACCGGCGGCCGTTCAGGCCACGAAGCTGCTCGAAATGTCGGTATACGGCGCCGTTGGTGACGTCTTGTGGCGGGTCCTCACTCGGTCGTGACGCCGTGCTCTCCGACTGGTGACGCGCCTTTCCTGCGCGTATCGGAATTCGTTTCGCGATATGAGAAATTGGGCCGAGCCGGTGATGATCATCCGGGATTCGTCCGCCGCTTGTATGAATTGATTCAAGTGGTCTTTTCCGCCCGGCGAAGCGTGAACTAGTTTCAGCAGTCATCGCAGGGAAGGAGTCGAATGGGTATTTACCTGACCGGCATCGCCTGGGTCGTCGGTGCGGCGGCCCTCGCGGGATTCGTCGGCTACCTCGTCCGCAAGTTCGGCTGGGACGAGGGGCGGCCCGACAACAACGACGCCGCCGGCCAGGTGTTCACCATCGTCGGCGGACTGCACGCCGTACTGGTCGCGTTCATCCTGATCTCCCTGTTCGACTCCGCGAGCGCGGCGCGGGAGGGCTCGTACCACGAGGCGGACAGCCTGGTCGCCGCCGTCTGGGCCGCCGACTCCCTGGGGGACGAGGTCAAGGCCGAGGTCCGGAAGCTGGGCGTGGACTACATCTCCACGGTGGAGAAGAAGGAGTGGCCGCAGATGGCGGGCGGCGGGGACTTCGTCTCCGACGTCGGCTGGAAGCAGCTCGACCAGTTGCGCAAGGCGGTCGACAAGGCCTCCTCGGACGACGACTGGCTCCGCGAGCGCAAGACCGAGGCGTCCGCCCAGCTCTGGCAGGTCTACGAAGCCCGGCAGGACCGGCTCAACGCGGTCGAGGGTGGCCGGGTCGGCGGTGTCGTCTGGTTCGCGCTCATTCTCGGCAGTCTCATCTCGGTGCTGCTGCCCAACCTGTTCGGCGGCACCCGGCTGGCCGCGCATCTGGTGATCGTGTCCACTCTGGCCGGTACGGTCACGCTGCTGCTGTTCGCCATCTACCAGTTGCAGAACCCGTTCGGGGGCGGGGTGCGGATCCCGCCCGACGCGTTCACCGCCGCGCTGACAAGGCTCACTTGAGCCGGTGGGCACTGTGGACGGGGTGACGCGGGCGGCGGCGACGGCGGCCGTCGCCGGATTGGTCGGCGCGTCGGCGTTGCTGGCCCCGATGGCCGCACGGGCCGCCGAGTCCTGCCTGGTGGTGCAGGCGGAGACCGGTTCGTACGGGAAGACGAAGCTGCGGTGGCTCGACGTCGGGTCGGGGACCACCTCGCGGGTGACCGAGCCGGGGTACCGGCTCAACGCGCTCGGTTACTCCGCGACCCGTGATCTCGTCTTCGGTGTCGCCGAAGGACTCAGCCGCGGCGCGCACGCGGTGACGATCGACCGCGACGGGCGCACCCAGGACCTCGGCCCGATCACCCGCGCCGGGAACCGGCTGCCGGCGTGGAGCCCCGTCGCGGGGGTGACCGCCGGCGCGATCGGCGGGAACTCCTGGTACCTGCTGAGGAACGGCACACTGTACACAGTGGACTTGACGCCGGGAGAGCGGTACCTGCGGGTGATCAAGACGGTGTTCCTGCGGCCGATCACCCTCGCCCACGACGTCAACGATTTCGCCTACCACAACGGACTGCTCTACGGCGTTTCCACCACCTGGCGCGGAAAAGGCGCCGTGATCACCATCGATCCCGCGTCCGGCAAGGTCATCGAGGCCGAGGACGCCCGGTTCCCGCCCGCCGACATCTACGGCTCCGTCGTGCTCGCGCGCGACGGTGCCTTGTACGCCTTGGCGAACCGGATCGGCGGGCGCAGCGTGCTGTACCGGCTGGACTGGGGCGGGCAGGTGACCGAGGTGCGCTCGGGTCCGCCGCTGGCGGGTTCGGACGCCGCGGGCTGTCTCACCGCGCCCGAGGTTCCGGAACCGCCGAAACCGGAGCCGCCCAAGCCGACACCTACGCCGACGCCCAACCCGACGCCCACGCCCACCCCGGCCCCCACGCCGAGCCCGTCACCCGGTCCGACGTCGTCGCCGAGTCTCACGCCGACGTCGTCGCCTCGGCCTTCACCGAGCCCGACGCCGAGTTCGCCGTCGCCGAGTCCGTCGCCGACCCCGCGTTCGCAGTCGCCGACGTCCGAGGTCGTTCCGCCGCTCGCTCCCGTGCCGAAGCCGTCCCGCGCGGCCGCCCCCAAGGAACGGAAGCCGGCGGCGCAGACCGATTCGCACGCCCGTACGAAGGAGAAGCGGCGGTGGGGGTTGACCGCGCTGGTGCTGATCCTCGGCGGGGGAGCGGCGGCGGGTGCCGTCCGGCGGGCCCGGTGAGTCAGTACTTGAACTGGTCGACGTTCTCGCGGGTGATCAGCAGCGGGTCGCCCAGCAGCACGGTCTTCTTGTCTGCTTCGTACTTGATCGCCGGGAGTTCGAGGTTGACCTTGTTCGTCGGGCCGAGCGGTTTGTTCTCGGCGACCTGCTTGCCCGCCCAGGCGGTGAGGTAGCCGAGCGATTCGACGTTCCACAGCACGGAAAGCGACGCGGAACCGTCCAGCAGATAAGGCTTCATCACCTGTGGCGTCCCGATGCCGACGGTGAAGACGCGGCCGATCTTCTGCTGGGAGCGGACCGCCTCGGCGACCCCGGGCGCGGATGTCGTGCACTCGCCGACCAGGCCGGTGAGATCCGGGTACTTCGTCATCAGGTCCTTGGCCAGTGAGGCGGCCTTGTCCTTGTCTTCACCGGCGTAGACCGTCTCGACGAGCTGCGCCCGGGGATACCCTGTAGTGGTATACGCCCGCTGGACGGCGATCCACGCGTTGAGGTTCTCGGCGGTCTCGCCGCACGAGACGATCGCGTACTTGCCGGCGCCGCCCATCTTCTTCATCAAGGCGTCGGTGAGCGCCTTGCCGATGCCTTCCGGCGTCGCCTGGTTGACGAAAAGCTCGCGATCGGTGCCGGGCGCGTCGGTGTCGGAGGTGATCACGTGGACGCCCTTGGCCCGCGCGTCGGTGATCGCCGGCGCGATCGCCCGGGGATCGTTCGGGGCGATCGCGATGACGTCGACCCGCTGGTCGACGAGGCCGCGCACGATCGAAACCTGCGCCGCGGGGTCCACGGTGGCCGGGCCGGTCGAGGTCCATTCGACACCGAGCTGCTTGGCCGCGGCCTGCCCGCCGACGTTCATCGCCTCGAAGTACGGGATGCCCGCGACCTTCGGCACGAACGCGATCCGGATCGGCTTCACCGCCGTCCCGGCGGGTTCCTCACCGCCGCAGCCGGTCAGCCCGAACACCATGCCCAAAGCGAGCACAGTGGCCACGACGAGCTTCTTCGTCGGCCCTCGCATCTCCACCCCAAAGTCACGGAACTACCTGAAAACCAGCCGATCGGTCTGCGCGCGGTGGAGACCTCCGGCGAAACTAAGGTCTTCGGTTACGCCGGTCAACCGGATGAGCGCAAAGGGTTACGGAAGTGAGTTCATCGACCTGGGCTGATTACCAAGTCGGCCTACGGGGGTGACGGTGAGCGATCAAGAGACGCGGATCACCGCGCCGTAGATACGGGTGGGGGGTATATTTCCCCGCATGAACGAGACACGGCATGGAGCAAGCTGGTCGATGGCGGCGTCGGCGACCCTGCACTGCCTCACCGGCTGTGCGATCGGTGAGGTCCTCGGCATGGTGATCGGTACGGCGCTCGGCCTGCACAACGCGGGCACGATCGCGCTTTCGGTCGCGCTCGCCTTCGTCTTCGGCTACGCGCTGACCATGCGCGGCGTGCTGAAGTCGGGCCTCGCGTTCGGCGCCGCGCTCAAGGTGGCGCTGGCCGCCGACACCGTGTCGATCGCGGTCATGGAGATCGTCGACAACGGGGTCATGGTGGTGGTGCCGGGCGCCATGGACGCCGGGCTGGGGAGCTTCCTCTTCTGGGGTGCGCTGGTGTTCTCGCTGGCCGTCGCGTTCGTGCTGACGGTGCCGGTGAACAAGTGGATGATCGGGCGCGGACTGGGCCACGCGAAGGTCCATGCGCACCACGGTGGGCACGAAGGGCACCACGCGCATTGAGGGGCACGGAGGGACTTGGGTCGGGGTGGTCGTGAGTGGTAAGTGCCGTTAGAACGACACTTACCACTCACGACCCACTGGAGTCAGACGGCCGAGAGGTCGATCGCCTTGTCGATCTCCTTCGGCATCAGTACTCGCAGGATGCCTTCGAGCAGGTAGTAATCGCCGTAGGGCAACGAAACCTCGACACCGTCCTCGGCGGGACGGTTGCGCGTGCCCCGCGCCACGATCGCCTCGGCGCGGGTGGACTTCGTGGTCAGGCAGGTTTCGCACAACGCGGTGAGGATCCGGATCGCCGCCTCGCGGTACCGCGGCCGGTTCGCGACCTTCGCCAGGTCGAGCAGGCCGCACGCCATCACGGCGCCGGCGGAGGAGTCCTTGATGTCGTGCGGGGCCTGCGGTGCGAGGTAGTCCCACACCGGGACGTTGTCCGGCGTCAGCGCGCGGAGCGCGAAGTCGGCCAGGCGCTGCGCGGTCCGCAGGAACAGCGGGTCGCCGGAGCGCCGGTACATCGTCGTGAAACCGTAGATCGCCCAGGCCTGACCGCGCGACCAGCATGACGTCGGGCTGTAGCCCTGCACGGAGTTCGGGCCGATCTCGGCGCCGGTGTCCGGGTTGAAGTCGAACACGTGCGGGGTCGAACCGTCCGGCCGCACGAAGACCCGTTCGGTGGTCTTGGCGTGCGTGACGGCGATGTCGAGGTACTTCCGGTCGCCGGTCTGCTTGCTCGCGAAGGTCAGCAGGTCCAGGTTCATCATCGTGTCGACGATGACCCGGCCCGCGTTGCCCGGGGTGTCGAGCGCGCCCCACGCCCGAATGAACTTCCCTTTTTCGTTGTACCGCTGGATGAGCGACGCGGCGGCGTTGAGCGCGCCGGTGCGCCATTTCTCGTCGCCGGTGAGCCGCCAGCCGGTCACCCAGGATGGGTAGAACAGGAATCCGAGGTCGTGATCGCTCGTCTCGTGCTGACGGGGCGCGAGCTTTTCCGCGGACGCCGCCGCGAGGGTCCGGAATTGCGGATCGCCGCTGTAGATCGAGGCGAGCCAGAGCGTGCCGGGCCAGAAACCGCCGATCCAGCCGCCCTTCGCGGAATAGGTCCATTTCTCGAACCTGGTGATCTCCGGAAAGGACGTCACACCGGGTGCGACGGCGCGCAGTTTGGTCACCGCGTAGTCGGCCGTCCGGCGGAAAGTCCTTAGCCCGTCGGCTTCTTTCGTCGCCGCACTGGCGGCCGGGGTGATCGCCGTCGCCGCGACGGCGGCACTGGCGGCGGTGGTCAGCAGGGTTCGCCGGGAAACGCTCACAATGCCCGCCATTCGTCAGTGGGAAATGCGTCACGGGAGTTTCGCACGACGATTACGCGCTTGTGAAGACCATTCATGGTTGTGAATAAAGCGCCGTTCAGTGGGACATCAGAAAAGGGCGAAGGCCCGGCGTTATGGGGTACGCCGGGCCTTCGCGATCAGGAGTGCGTCAGCACTTGGGTGCCACCGGCAGATCCGAGCCGGTCTGCAGGTAGGTGTCGGAGATGTAATGTCCCGGGCCGATCCGGTCCCAGATGTTGCTGGTGCCGAACTTGCCGGTGACGGTGTCACCCTCGACGTAGCATTCGATGTTGACCTTCGCGTAGTTCGCCGCGAGGCCCTTGATCGCCGCGCTGGTGCTCGCCGACGCCCGGACGTTCATCGGGTCGCCCGCGGTGCTGACCACGCCGGTCGGGCCGGAGCCGGTCCACAGGTACGAGACGTTGACCCAGCCGTTGTCGGTCATCTTCAGACCGTCCCAGAAGGTGCCGTCCGCGAGGTCGATCCCCGCCGGGTTGGCCACCTTGCGGCCGAACTCGTCCTTGCCGCCGTTGTAGCCGTCCTGGTACGCGGCCTGCGCCTCGGGCTTGCCCTGCGGCAGGTTCTTCCACATCTGGCGGGTGGCCGACGGGTTCCAGTAGTCGTCCTTGGTGTTCCACGGGCCGACGTCCCACACCGGCGCGTATTCGCAGCGGCTGTTGTCGGTGCGGCAGATCCGCACGGTGTAGTTGCCGGTGTTCTTCGGCGCGAGACCGCGGCCCGAGGGCAGGGCGACGAAGTGGTCGCGGGACTTGATCACGTGCCCGTTGGCGGTGGTGCCGCCGACGAGACCCTCACGGGTGCCGAAGACCTTGTACGTCAGCGGGGCGGCGGCCGCGCCGATCGCGTTGGCCTGCGGGCCGAGCTCACCCTGGAGGGTGACGTCGCTGACCTTCGCGGTCACGCCGTCGGCCAGGGTGCGCAGTCCGATGCGGACCTGGACGGTGGAGACCGAAGTGGACAGCTGGGCCGCGCCACCGTCAGTGGGTGTCCACTCCGTCCAGTCGTTGGAGTTGAGCTTGCCGCGGACGTCGACCTCGACCTCGGTGCCCTTCGGCGCGTCGGCGGTCACCTGGGCGGTGACGCGGTTGACCGGCTTCCCGAGCTTCTGCTCGGCCAGCAGCAGGTACCCCTGGCTGCCGATGGAGTCGGGTTTTCTGTGCCAGGCGGCGTTTTCCAGGCTGAGCACGCCGCCGTCACTGCGGACGTTGACGTCGTCGCCATCCACAGTGGACAGATCGGCGCGCCAGCTTCCTTCGGGCGCCGCGTTCGCGGGGCTGGCGGCCAGCGCGGTGACCGCCCCCATGGCCAGCACGGCCGCCATCACCCGGCGGGCCTTCACGGTCCGGACCATTCCGGTCTCCCTTCGAGCACTCTCGGTTGCTACGAAGGGAGCTTCGCCGGGACCTGTACACGATCGATACAAAAGCAAGTCGGCACCTGGTCGCGGTAGGTGAACCGCTACCAGGTGCCGACTGGTGAAGGGGTCAGGCGCTCGCGGAGTCGTCGTATGACGCCTCGGCGGCCTCCTGCAGACGCGAGGCGAGCGCGGATTCCTGTGGCCGCGCGGAAAGCTCCCGCCACAACGCCAGCGCGCGTTCCGAGTAAGTCCGCGACCGCTCGGGCTGGCTCAGCGCCTCGTGCAGTTCCCCGAGCAGCTGCGAGACCTCCGCCTCGGAGCGACGGTCCCCGTTGCGCCGGTGCACGCTCAGCGAATTGACCAGCAGCAGCTGGGCGTGGGCGAGATCGCCGCTGTGCAGATACAACTCGCCGAGGTTCTGGTTCGCGTAGCCGACGCAGTGATCGTCGCCGAGCTCGTTGAAGATCGCGATGGCGCGGTCGACCCGTTCCCGCGCGCCCGCGAGGTTGCCCTGGTGCTGCCGCAGCATCGCGAGCCGCTTCAACGCGTGCGCCTCCCGATGCCGGTCTCCGATGCGCGCGGACTGTTCGAGCGCTTCGGTGAACCAGCGTTCCGCCTCGGAAAACCGGCGCCGTGCCAGCCACACCGCGCCGATCGCGATGCGCGAGACGGCCTCGCCGTGCGGATCCCCGGCCGCCGAGAACTGGTCGAGCGCCGCGTGACAATGCTCCAGCGCGACGGTGTCTTCGCCCTTGATCCGCAGCACGGTGCCGAGCCCGGCGAGCGCGATCGCCGCACCCCGCGCCTCGCCGACCTTGTCGAACAGCAGTTGCGACTGCTCGAACGCGACCAGGGCCTCGGCGTAACTGTCTTGGTACAGCTGGACCTGGCCGAGGTTGCGCTGGATGATCGCCTCCCCGCGGAGCTCGCCGGAGCGGCGGGCGGCGGCCAGCGCGACGGCGTGCGTGTGCAGCCAGTCGTCCTGGTGACCGCGCTGGTCGAAATACGGCGCCAGCGCGGCGGCGAGACGCCACGCCAGCCCGTCGAACCCGAGGTCGGCGGCCAGCGAGACGGCGGCGACGCAGGTGTGCCGCTCGGCGGCGAACCACGCGGCCGGATCCTCGACCAGCTGCCCGGCCCCCGGCGGGAGGACGGGCAGGCCGGCACTGTCGTCGCGGTAGAGCCCGAAGAAATGGATCGGCATCCGGTCCGCGGCTTCGAGCGCGAGCGCGAGATAGCCCTCCAGCACCCGTTTCGTGGCGGCGTGCGCCTTCGCCGGGATGTCGTGCGCGCGCAATTCGGCGGCGTAGCACCGCAACAGGTCGTGCAGGCGATAACGGGGCTCACCGGTGCCGTCCGAGCCGATGAGCTCGACCAGATGGGCGTCCACCAGCACGTCGAGGACGTCGTCCGCGTGCTCGCGGCCGAGCAGGGCCGCGACCACCCAGGCGGGGAACTGGACCGAACCGAGCCCGCCGAGGCCGCGGAACGCGCTCGCCGCCGACATCGGCAGAAGGTCGTAGCTGAGCGTGACACTGGCCCGGACGGCCAGATCGCCGACGCGGAGTTCGTCGAGTCTTCGTCTCTCGTCCCGCAGTCTGTCGGCCAGCACCCGCAGCGTCCAGCCCGGCCGGTGGGTCAGTTTCGCCCCGGCGACCCTGATCGCCAGCGGGAGATACCCGCAGTGACGCAGGATCGCCGTCGCGGACTCCGGTTCCGCGGTGACCCTGTCGAGGCCGACGATGCCTTCGAGCAGCGTCGCGGCTTCGGTCTCGGTCAGGAGGTCGACGTCGACCGGGGTGGCCCCGGCGAGATCCGGCATCCGCACCCGGCTGGTGATCAGCACCGCGCAGGCACCCGCGCCGGGCAGCAAGGGCCGGACCTGTGCCGCGCTGCCGGCGTCGTCGAGGACGACGCACATCCGCTGGGTCGCCAGCCGCGACCGCAGCAGCGCCGCGCGTTCGGCAAGATCACGCGGCAGCCCCGCGTCGGGGACGCCCAACGCGCGGAGCAACTCGGCGAGCACGGTCATCGGGGGCCGGGGCGAGGACGACGTCCCGGCGAGATCGACGTGCAGCTGACCGTCCGGGAAGTCCTCCCGGACCGCGTGCGCCACCCGGACCGCGACCGACGACTTGCCGATCCCCGGGGCCCCCGAAAGCACCGCGATCGCGGGTTTCCCCTGATCGCGACGGTGGCGGAAGAGGTCGACGAGTTCGCCGACCACCTCGTCGCGGCCGGTGAAGTCCGGCAGGTCCAGCGGCAGCTGGCAGACCGGCGCCGACGGCCGGGTGAGGGTCACGGCCACGGCGTCCGCCGTCGTCGAGGGCGCCATGACCAGCGAAGCCCGCAGTTCCCGCAGCCGCGGCCCCGGTTCGGTGCCGAGTTCCTCCGCCAGCACCTTCTCGGCCGTTTCGTAGGCCTCGATCGCGTCGGCCGTGCGGCCGTCGGCCCGTAACGCGACGATCAGCTGCTGCCAGAGTTCCTCGCGCAGAGGATGCTCGGTGACCAGGCCGCGCAGTTCGGCGACGGCTTCGGCGGTGCGGCCGAGTTCGATCCTCGCCCGCAGCCGCTGTTCCTGGACCGCGAGCCGTGATTCCGTCAGCCGGGCCACCGTCGCGCCCCAGCCGTGGTCGTGGGGGAGCCCTTCGAGGACTTCCCCACGCCACAGCGCTTCGGCTTGGTCCAGCAGGTCGAGAGCGGATTCGGCGTCCCCGTGGCCGAGCGCGTCCTGGGCGCGGGCGGCCAATTCGCCGAATCGGATGTGGTCGATCTCCTCAGGGCCGGCTTTGAGGATGTAGCCGGATGCCCGGCTGCCGATCCGTTCCCCCAGCCCGGGGTCGTGGTCGGCGAGACGTTTGCGGAGTGAATGGACGTAGGTACGGATGTTCGCCGCCGCGGAACGCGGAGCCGACGAGGGCCACAGGACCTCGATCAGCAGTTCCGTCGAGACGACGACATTGGGTTGAAGCAGAAGAGCGGCGAGCAACAGACGGGGTTTGGGGCCGCCGAGCGGCACCACCTGTCCGTCCACCGCCACTTCGAGCGGACCGAGAACGCGAAACCCGAGAATAGTCACCTAAACCGCCAATACGGCAGGAGCCCCATATCCGCCGATAATATTGCCGTCCCGCCATGGTGGCTAGATCCATTCGCATGCATGTGCAGACAGCCGTCGGCGTTTGTACGTGATGTGTACGACGCCGGTCGACGCTGACGTCATGAAGCGTTCAAGTGTCCGGCGGCTCGCCGGTTTCTTTCTCGTGCTGGTGACGGCGGGTGCCCTGGGCCTCGCCGGCGCCACTCCCGCACTGGCCGCGGCCACCGGGACCGTGAAGACGGCGGGTGACCCGCTGAACGTGCGCCGCGCCCCGAGCACCACCTCGACCGCGGTACGCACGGTGGCCAACGGCGCCTCGGTGACCATCGACTGCCAGACGATCGGGACCGAGGTCACCGGCCCCTTGGGCAAGACGACGCTGTGGGATTACGTCCCCGCGCTCGGCGGCTACATCTCCGACGGGTACGTCTACACGGGTTCCGATCAGCGGATCGCCCCCGACTGCGGGGTCGGTTCCGGCAGCGCCGAATGCTCCACCGGCGTCTGCGCCGGTGAGGGTCAGTTCCGGTCGTCGGACGCTCATTTCCTGGTCTACGACAAGGACGCCGACGGCAAGTCCGCCGTGGTCGCCTACTGGTTGAAGGGTGGCGCCGGCCCGTTCTACGTCTGGGCTTCCGGCGGCAACGGAACCCACGTAGACAAGGCCGTCCCGGTCGCGAAGGGATCGTGGGTCTATTACAAGGTCTGCGTCGCCAACGCCGCCGCGAATCCGACGCTCGAAGCGTGCAGTGGCGGCCTCACCGATTACGCCGCGTGAAATTCCTCCCCGTTCTTTCCCCACTTCGAAAGGTTGAATTCTCATGGGTCAGGTGAACCGGCGGGCGGTCCTCCTCGGTGGAGCCGCGGCGGTTTCGGCGGCGGCGTTGTCGTCGACGGTGCCTTCGTGGGCGAACGCGAGAACCTTGGTGGCGGCACCCGCCATCCGCGACCCGTTCCAGCTCGGTGTCGCCTCGGGTGACCCGCTGCCGGACAGTGTCGTGCTGTGGACGCGGCTCGCGCCCGCCCCGCTGAACCCCGACGGTTTCGGCGGGATGCCGGACGCTTCGTACACAGTGGACTGGGAGATCGCGAACGACCAGGCGTTCTCCTCGATCGTGCAGAAGGGCAACGCGACCGCGGCCCGCGCCTCCGGGCACAGCGTGCACATCGAACCGGTCGGACTCGCGCCAGGACGTGAATACTTTTACCGTTTCAAGGCCGAGGGGTACATCTCACCGGTCGGCCGGACCCGGACCGCCCCCGCCGCCGGCGCGGCGGTCAACCAGCTGAAGTACTGCTTCTCCTCCTGCCAGCACTGGGAGGAGGGCTGGTACCACTCGTACAAGGGCATGCTCGCCGACAACCCGGAACTGGTGCTGTTCCTCGGTGACTACATGTACGAGAAGAAGTCCGGCCGCGCCGCCGCCGAACGGAATCCGCGCAAACTGGCCTTCACCGACGACGTGACGACGCTGGCTCAGTACCGCGCCCGGCACGCCCAGCACAAGACCGACGCCGATCTGCAGAACGCGCACGCGATGGCGCCGTGGATCGTGGTCTTCGACGACCACGAGGTGATGAACAACTGGAACGGCACCACCAGCCCGGCGACGGACGCGCGCAAGGCCGCCGGATTCCAGGCGTTCTACGAGAACATGCCGATCCGGTCCACCGCCAAGCCGAGCGGCGCGGCGATCCGCCTGTACCGGCAGTTCGGCTGGGGCAACCTCGCCCGGTTCCACATGCTCGACACCCGGCAGTACCGCAACGCGCAGGTGCCCGACCCCTCCGGTTCGGCGGGCCCGTCGTGCACCGACATGCGGTCGACGTCGCGCAGCATCCTGGGCACCGCGCAGGAAGCGTGGCTGCTGAAGGCGCTGGAGACGCAGCCGGCGAAGTGGGACTTCCTCGGCCAGCAGGTCTTCTTCGCCACCCGTGACGGGGACGGCAACAAGGCGACCTGCGAGAGTCCCGATTCCTGGCAGGGCTACGAGGCCTCCCGTGACCGGATCGCGAAGGGCATCGTGGACCGCAAGGTGCCGAACCCGATCGTGCTGACCGGTGACGTGCACCGGCACTGGGCGGCCGATCTGCGCCGCGACTACTTCAACCACAGCGACCCGGTGTTCGGTTCGGAACTGGTGACGACCTCGGTCACGAGCAACAGCGACACCGCGACCGACCCGTCGTCGGCGTGGCTCGCGAACAACCCGCACATCAAGTACTGCCGGGGAAAACGCGGTTATGTGCGGGTGACGGCGTCGCAAAGCCAGCTGCGGGCGGATTTCATGACGGTCTCGGACACCACCGAGTACGACTTCTCGAAGGTGACTCTGGCCGCGGACCGCAGCTACGTCGTGGAAGCCGGGAAGCCGGGGCTCCAGAAGGTCTAGGGAGCACCGCCGGGCTGAAAGCGTCCTTCACCTCGTCTCACGCGGTGAAGGGCGCTTTCCTCGCATCGCATGCGGTGAAAGTCCCCTTCAGCACGACGCTGTACCGCCGGTCACGAGAGCAGGTCCACCAGGGCGTCACCGCGGGGCGTCCGGACCACGAGGACGACCTGACCCTCGCGGTGCCGCTGGATCAGTCCCGCGGAGACGAGTTGCTCGCAGTGGTACGTCGCGGTGCTCGCGGCACACGACAGGAGATTCGCGATCTCCCCCATCCGGGCGGGTTTCCCGAGGTGCCGCAACAGTTTCGCCCGGTGGGCGCCGACCACCAGGTCGAGCCCGTCGACCCCGGGAGCCGTTTCAGGCCTGCCGTTCTCGACCAGGCCGTCCAGCCCCGGCAGGGGATAGCCGATCCAGATGGCGTCCTCTTCGTCGAAGTTCGACACCGCCGACCGGCAGCCCGCGAGCATCGGGACGAGGATCAGCTTGCGGCCGCGGGTGGTGTACCGCGCCGGTTCGGCGTCGGGCAGCAGCAGGGAACCGTTGCTGAACCGGAAATGGGGCCGCAGCAGGCCGAGTACCGCGTCGGTCCCGCCCCGGACGGAGGCGACCCCGATCCGTTCGATCTCGCGGTCGAGCAGGGGACGGGCCTTGGTCCACAGGTTCTCGGTCGCCAGCCGGGTCGCGGTGAAGGCGTCCGCGAGCGAGGCGACCCAGCGTCTCGGATGGTCGGCGGCCTGCCGCCACTGGGCGGGCAACCGGTCCCCGAAAACCTCCTCCAGGCCCTTGAGGACGTCGGTTTCCGTCAGCTCGCGCAGCATTTCCGCCTGCGCCGCGGCGGAGGAGTCCTCGCCGGGGCTGATCGGGACGATGAAGTCCGGTTGTACCGAAGTGCCCCGGCGGGCGAGCGCGCTCGCCGCGCGGTATCCCTGCTCGGGGATCGCTGAGCCGACCTGGCGTCGCCAGGTGGCGGGCAGGCCGCGGTCGTACCCGCCGACCACCTCGACGAGCATCGAAACCAAGGAGACGTGCGGGGAAACCGTCACACCTACCGGGATCGTGCTGGTGTCACCGAGTTCGAGCCGGGTATAAGAGGCCTGGGGTGGCGTCTCGCGCATCCGGTCGTCCCTCCTGGGAGTGGGCGTCGCAGCACGCGATGTTAGCGCCTCCCGTCAATACCCGGCACTGCCCCCGAAAACGACCGAAGGACACTTTCCCCAGGTCGAGCGTGGGAAAGGTGTCCTCCGGCCGGTGCGGCGACCTCAGCAGGCGAGTTGCTCATTCATGATGAGGAACGCGCCGAGACCGTGGAAATCGTTGGTGTTGCGTTTACGTCCGTAGTAATACGCGGTGTCACCGACATTGGTGCCCTCGGAGATGTTCGCGATGTCGGTCGTTCCGTCGGAACCGGTCGAAACCTGGGACAGGACCCCGCGGTAGCCCATCGCGGCCACAGGCCCGTATTCCGCGCCGATGTGGCCGCGCTCCACCCCTCTGGAGAGCAGGAAGGTGTACATCGCCGAAGCCGAGGTCTCCAGCCAGTTGTCCTTGTCGCCGCCCCGGTCGACGATCTGGAACCAGCGGCCCGAAGCCCGGTCCTGCCAGCGGGTGTAGCCCGCCGCGAGGAACTTGACGATGTCGACGAGACGTCCTCGTCGCGGATGCCCGGCGGGCAGGGTTTCGAGGAGGTCGATGGCCGTCATCCCGAGCCAGCCGATCGCGCGGGCCCAGTGGTACTTCGAATGCCGTCCGGCGCCCGAAGCCCACGGTTCCGACCCGTCCTCGTCGTAGGCGTGGTAGAGCAGGCCCTTCGTGGGTTCCTTGAGACGGTCGAAGTACACGATGACGTTCTTCGCGGCCTCTTCGTAGCAGTAGCCGGAATCGCCGAAGGTCTTGCCGTACAGCGCGAGGAACGGCTGCGCCATGTACACGCCGTCCGCCCACAACTGCCCGTTCTTGCTCGTGGCGTGGAACATCCCGCCGTCGGACGTCCGGGGATAGGACGGGAACCGGCGGCGCAGCTGCTCCGCCGCGATCTTGTACTTCGCCTGTCCGGTTTCGGTGTACAGCAAGGGGAACATCTGCCCGGAGCGCATCGCGTCCAGGTTGGTGAACCCGTTCGAGATCCCGCTGTCGGTGACGAACCGGTCGTACCAGGCGAGGATGTAGTCGAGGTAGGCCCGCTCGCCGGTGCGCCGGTACACCAGGTACTGGCCGTAGAGGTAGAGACCGCGGGTGTAGCCCCAGCCGCCGAGGGTGGCCGGGGTCCAGCGCTTCATCGTCGAGTCGACGACGGCTCGCGACAGATCCGCGGGCGCCGCCGTGGCCGCTCCGGGCAGCGCGAGCGCGCCGAGGGCGCCCGCGGTTCCCGCCAGCACCGTGCGCCGCGAAAGACGTGCCGCGCGAAGAGGATCCGAGGACATTCGAGGCCCTTTCTGCGCCGGGAACCGCGGTATTTCCTTGTGGGACAACGTCTACTCGGGTGTTCGACGGCGAGTCAAGAGAGATCCGACCTCTTCCCGCTGGGCGGCACTCTCCTCCGAAGCCGCCCGCTCGCCTACGATCGGTCCGTGAACGAGCTGACCTTCCGCGGGCGCCGCGTCGCCCGGGACCGCGCCCTGGTCATGGCGATCGTCAACCGCACCCCCGATTCCTTCTACGACAAGGGCGCGACCTTCTCGGATCCGGACGCGCTGGCGGCCGTCGCGAGGGCGGTGGAGGAAGGCGCCGACATCGTCGACATCGGCGGCGTCAAGGCGGGCCCCGGCGCGGACGTCGACGTCGAGGAAGAGATCCGACGGGTGGTCCCATTCGTCGAACGGATCCGCGAACTGCACCCCGACCTGGTGATCAGTGTCGACACCTGGCGCCACGAGGTGGGCAGGCGTTCGGCCGAGGCGGGCGCGGATCTGATCAATGACACCTGGGCGGGCGCCGATCCGAAGCTGGCCGAGGTCGCGGCGGAGTTCGGTACCGGGTACGTCTGCTCGCACACCGGGAACGCGGTCCCGCGCACCCGCCCGTTCCGGGTGCGCTACCCGGACATCGTCGCGGACGTCGTCGCGGAGACGGCGGCACACGCCGAGGCGGTCGTCGCGCTCGGTGTGCCGCGCGAGGGGGTGCTGATCGATCCGACCCACGACTTCGGCAAGAACACGTGGCACAGCCTGGCGCTGCTGCGGCACGCGCGCGAGCTGGCCGACACCGGCTGGCCGGTGCTGATGGCGCTGTCCAACAAGGACTTCGTCGGCGAGACGCTCGGCGTGGAACTCGCGGAGCGGGTCGACGGGACCCTCGCCGCGACGGCCTGGGCGGTGGCCGAGGGGGCGAAGGTGTTCCGGGTGCACGAGGTGAAACGCACCCGGCAGGTGCTGGAGATGATCGCGTCGATCCAGGGGGTGCGGCCGCCCGCGCGCGCGATCCGCGGGCTGGCCTGACACCCTCCGTGGTTCAGGAGTTCTTCGGCTCCAGGTGCAGCGCGGTGATGCCGCATTCGAACGTCTTGGACGACACCAGCCGCAAGTGCTGGTGAGCGTCCAGCGCGGGGAACACCGGCAGTCCGGCGCCGATCGCGACCGGGTTGACGAACAGGTGGATCTCGTCCAGCAGGCCCTTGGCGATCAGATCCGCCGCCAGCCGGGCGCCGCCCGAGGTGATGATGTCGCCGCCGGGCTGGTCCTTGAGCTTGTGCACGATCTCCGCCAGGTCGCCGCCGGCGACGGTGGCGTTCTCCCACGGCGACTCGGTGAGGCTGTTCGAGATCACCACCTTGGGCGTGTTGTTCATCATGTCGATCGTCTCCTGCGTCTCCCCTTCCGGATTCGACCGCCAGACGGGGATGAAGCCCTCGGCCAGGTTCCGGCCGAGCACGATGAGGTCGACCGGCTCCCAGAGCGGGCCGACGTAGGCGTTGACGTCGTCGGTCCACGGCATGGTCATCCAGTCCATCTCGCCTTCCGGGCCGCCCATGTAGCCGTCGACGGTGGTCTGGACCTGCAGCTTGAACTTGCGCATGGCGCTGTTCCTTCCCCGTGAAGTTTCTCTTGGACGCTCTTGTGTCCCCAGGAGAGCGAAGTGTCCGCCGGACACATGGTGTACGTTAGACACATCCGAGACCGGATGACAAGCCCTGAATGTCCGAAGCGGAGTGCACGATGGCGACCTCGACGGGAGCCGGCCCGGAACCCGGCGTCGGCAGCACCGACCTGCTCTGGGAGCTGTCCCGGCGCGAGCCGAAACGCACCCGCCCGGTGCTCACGATCGAACGGATCGCCGACGCCGCGACCGCGATCGCCGACGCCGACGGCATCGCGGGCGTCTCCATGCACCTGGTCGCGAGCAGGCTCGACGTCACGAAGATGGCGTTGTACCGGCACGTGAAGAACAAGGCGGAGCTGCTCGCGGTGATGACCGAACTGGCCATCGGTCCCGCGCCGGACCTGATGGCCGTCCCCGGCGACTGGCGCTCACGGCTCGAAGCGTGGGCGCTCGGGATGCGCGAGACCTGGCACCGGCATCCGTGGCTGCCGGACGCCACGGTCGGCGTCCGCCCGACCGGACCGAGGGAGATCGGCTGGACCGAGTCCGCGGTCGCCGCGCTCGCGGGCACCGGGCTGACCGGCGCCGAGCGGATGGACGCGGTCTTCCTGATCAGCGGGCATCTGCGCAACACCCAGTCGACGAACAACGCCGGGACCCAGCCCTGGGAAGGCGACCGCGGCCTGCGCGGGCACGTGACGGCGAATCCGGACCTGTTCCCGGCGCTGCTCGAAGCGGCGAAGTCGGTCGACGGCGCGCCCGTCGACAGCGGTTTCGAATTCGGCCTGCAGCGGATCCTCGACGGCCTGGCCGCGCTCATCGACAGCCGGGGCTAACCGTCCAGGGGAATGACGGCCGAAACCGTGGTGCCCGAGCCGGGTTCGCTCGCGACGGTCAGTTCCCCGCCGAGCGCGCGGACCCGGTCGCGCAGGCCGTGCAGCCCGGAACCGCCGTCGATGTCGGCCGTGCCGGTGCCGTCGTCGTGGACGTCCACCCGCAGGCCGTCCTCCTCGACGCCGATGCGCACGCTGACCTCCTGCGCCCGCGCGTGTTTCAGGGAGTTCGTGACCGCCTCCGAGACGACGAAGTAGGCCGTCGCCTCGACGGCGCCGCTGAGCCGGGGCACGTCCGCCCCCGCGAGGGCCACGGCGAGCGGGACCCGGTCCAGCAGCGACCGGACCGCCGGGATCAGCCCGGCTTCGGTGAGGATCGCGGGCCGCAGCCCGCGCGCGAGTTCGCGCAGTTCGGTGACGGTGGCCTGAAGTTCGTCGATGGTGCTGGTCAGCAGGGTCGCGACGGGTGGCGTGAGGTCGCTCCCGAGCCTCCGTTCGGCCATGCGCAGCAACAGCACGACACTGACCAGCCGCTGCTGGGCGCCGTCGTGCAGATCCCGTTCGACCCGCCGCCGCTCGTCGTCGGCCGCGGCCACGATGCGGGCGCGGGAGGCCTGGACCTCGACGAGGCGTTCCTCCAGTTCGGCGGCGAGCCGCTGGTTGTCCAGCACCAGCCCGGCGGCGGCGTTGAGCGCGTCGATCGACCGGCTGTCCTTCCACACCTCGTCGTCCTGCACGAGCGCGGCCAGCCCGGAGCCGTCGCGTTCCAGCAGGAGCCGGATCATCTCCGCGTTGCCGACCCGTGCCCGCAGCACCCCGATCAGGAACGCCAGCGGCCACAGGCAGAACGAGATCCGGTAGACGTCCAGCAGCGGATCGGACGCCGGGTTCGCGGAGCCGAGCGCGCTGCCGACCGTGGTGCTCACCGCGCCGAGGACGGCGATCGCGACGACAGGGGAGAGCAGCCGCCGCTGCGGAAGGCGTCCGGAGAGCCAGCGGTAGAGCAGGATCACCACGACCCCGCCGCCGATGAGCGCGCCGAGGAGCTCCAGCAGACGTTTGACCAGCGCCTCGGCCTCCGGGGAGGCGGCGACCGCGGCGAGGTTCCCCGGATCGTCGTTGACCAGCAGGCCGAGGACGGCCGCCCCGAAGACCACGGCGTACGCGGGGAAGGCGAGCACGCGTTCCCAGCGGGACTGAAGCTTCCCGTGCGGGAAGGCGAGGACGAGGTGCGCGATCACCGGGCTGGACGCGGCCGTCAGGGCCAGCCCGGCGGTGTGCGCGACCGGGTTCTTGGCGAACTGGAGGTCCTCGGCGAACAGCGCGAGCCCGGCCAGCGCGATGAGCAGGCCGATGGGATTCGAGGCGCGGCGCACGTGCGCGACGGCGCCGGCGAGGAGGAAGAGGAACCCGGTCGTCGTGGACAGAACGGTGTCGAGCGCGGTGTGCGTGCCGTCGGCGATCTTGAGCGTCATCGCGACGACGCCCATCCCGATCCCGGCGGTCAGCACGCCCGCCATCGCGACGGTCCGAGGATGCGTCACCACTTAGCGTGATTCGCCCGTTCGGCCCGGACCGTTACACCGGGAGGGTGCTCGATCGGGGGAGCCGGGTCCGGGACGCCCGTCCTGAAATGTGGAACAGCGGTTCCGCCTGGTGTCAAGGTTTCTCAGGATGTTTCCCGTCATCCGGATGGCGATGCAGGCAGGTGGGTGAACGTGCGACTCTGCGGCCAACCACCTGAGGCCGAGCTGTATCCCCGAAAGGCGACACTCCCGTGAGCACCCACCACAGAACCCGCCTGCTGGCCGCGGCCTTCGCCGCCTTGACCTTGGCCGGCGGGATCGCGGGGTGTTCACGCGCGGACAACGCCGCGTCGACGACCGAGCAGAAGAGCCAGGGCGCCGCGGCCGAGGTGCGCGTCGGGTACTTCCCGAACGTGACGCACGCCCCCGCGCTGATCGGCGTCAAGAACGGCTACTTCGCCAAGGAACTCGGCTCGACGAAGCTCACCACCCAGACGTTCAACGCCGGACCCGAAGAGGTCAACGCGCTGCTCGGCAACTCGCTCGACATCGCCTTCATCGGCTCCGGTCCGGCGATCAACGCCTTCACCAAGTCCAAGGGCGCCATCCAGCTCGTCTCCGGCGCGGTCTCCGGTGGCGCGCAGCTGGTGGTGAAGCCCGAGATCACCACGCCCGAGCAGCTCACCGGCAAGAACATCGCGACGCCGTCGCTGGCGAACACCCAGGACGTCGCGCTCAAGAAGTTCATCGCCGAGAAGAAGCTGCCGGACGTCAAGATCACCAACCTCGACAACCCGAAGACGTTCGACGCGTTCAAGAAGGGCGAGCTCGACGGCGGCTGGCTGCCGGAGCCCTGGTCCTCGCGGCTCGTGCTGGACGCGGGCGCGAAGGTCCTGCTGGACGAGAAGACCCTGTGGCCAGAAGGGAAGTTCCCGACCACCGTCGTGATCGTCCGCAGCGAATTCCTTCAGCAGCACCCGGAGACCGTCACCGCCGTCCTCAAGGGTGAACTCGCCGCCATCGACTGGGCGAAGACCAACCCCGCCGAGGCGAAGAAGGTGGTCAACGGAGAACTCAAGGCGCTCGCGGGCAGCACACTGAGCGAGGCCGTTCTCGACCGCGCGTTCTCCGGCATCGACCTCGGCATCGATCCGGTGGCGTCGACTTTCAGCCAGCTCGCGCAGGACTCGGTGACCGCGGGCGTGGTGAAGTCCGCGGTGGACCTCAAGGGGTTCGCCGATTTCGGCCCGCTCAACGCCGTGCTCAAAGAGCAGGGCAAGCCCGGCGTGGACGCGCCCGGGCTGACGAAGTGACCGGAGGAGATCAGCGATGACGACCACCTTGGAGCCCGGCTTGTCCACTGGTGTCGCCGTGCGGCTCGACGGGGTCCGGAAGGCCTTCGGGCCGACCGGCCGCGCCGTCGTGGCCCTCGACGGGATGGACCTGACGGTCGCGCCCGGCGAGTTCGTCTGTCTCCTCGGCGCCTCCGGCTGCGGCAAGAGCACGCTGCTGAACCTGGTCGCCGGCCTCGACCGGCCGACGTCCGGCTCGATCACGCTCGAGACCTCCCGGCCCGCGGTGATGTTCCAGGAGGCCGCGCTGATGCCGTGGCTGACCGCAGCCCGGAACGTGGAACTGCCGCTGCGGCTCGCCGGGTTCACCCGGACCGAACGCCGCGAGAAGGCGGCCGAACTGCTCGAACTCGTCCGCCTCGGCGGCGCGGGCGACAAGCGGCCGCACGAGCTGTCCGGCGGGATGCGGCAGCGCGTCGCGCTCGCCAGGGCGCTGGCCGCGACCCTGCGCGTCGGCGGTGACCCGGAGCAGTCGCTGCTGCTGATGGACGAGCCGTTCGCCGCGCTCGACGCCATCACCCGCGACGTCCTGCAGGGCGAGCTGCTGCGCGTCTACCGCAGCACCGGCACCTCGGTGCTGTTCGTGACCCACGACGTCCGCGAGGCCGTCCGGCTCGGCCAGCGGGTCGTGCTGCTCTCGTCGCGGCCGGGCCGCGTCGTGCGGGAATGGCGCGACGTCCAGGCCTCCGACGCCGAAGAGCTGACCCTGGAGATCACCGGTCACCTCCGGGAGGTGATCAGTACCCATGCCGCGGCTTGACCGCCCCGACACCTCCCCGGAAGAGGCGGACGAGGCCGTCGGTGCGGGTCTCGACTCGCTCGACACCCCGACCGGGGAACGCCGGGAAAGCCGGGGGAAGCGGTTCTTGCGCGGCTTCGTGCCGCCGGTCGTCTTCCTGGCCCTGCTGATCGCGGTGTGGCAGGCCCTGTGGGCGGCCGCGTTCTGGCCGGAGTCGATGCTGCCCGCGCCGCTCACGGTGTGGAACGAACTCGTCGGCATCACCGTCGACGGCGACATCTTCGAGTTCGTGTGGACCTCGGTGCACCGGGCCGCGCTCGGCTTCCTGATCGGCGTCGTCATCGGGACGCCGCTCGGGCTGCTGGTGGCGAAGGTCCGGCTCGTCCGCGCCGCGGTCGGGCCGTTCCTGACCGGGCTGCAAAGCCTGCCGTCGGTGGCTTGGGTGCCGGCGGCGATCCTGTGGTTCGGGCTGAACGACGCGTCGATCTACTTCGTGGTCCTGCTGGGTTCCGTGCCCTCGATCGCGAACGGCCTCGTCTCGGGTATCGACCAGATCCCGCCGATCCTGCCGAGGGTCGGCCAGGTGATGGGCGCGAACCGGCTCTCGTCGGCGCGGCACATCCTGCTGCCCGCCGCGCTGCCCGGCTTCCTTGCCGGGCTCAAGCAGGGCTGGGCGTTCTCGTGGCGTTCGCTGATGGCCGCCGAGCTGATCGCGCTGTCGCCCGCGCTGGGCAAGGGGCTCGGCGCTTATCTGAACGAGGGCTCGTCGTTCAACAGCATGGAGGGCGTGATCTCGGCGATCTTCCTGATCCTGCTGGTGGGTGTGGGAATCGAGCTGCTGGTGTTCCGGCCGCTGGAGCGTTCGGTCCTGCGTGCGCGAGGTCTCACAGCGTCCCTTTAGGACTTTGGACAGGCTAACCTTATCCGCATGTCCGTTTCCGGTGTGCGGGTCAAGGCGACCCTGACCGCGCTGATGATGTCGTTGCTGGTGGCCGGTTGCGGTTCTTCGCAACCGGCCGACGAAACCCTGGTGCCGCCGGAGGCCCGCGGCACCTTCCCGGTGACCGTCGAGCACAAGTACGGGTCGACGACGGTGGAAAAACAGCCGTCGCGGATCGTCACGCTCGGCCTGTCCGACCACGACGCCGTGCTGGCGCTGGGGATCCGGCCGGTCGGGGCCGTCGACTGGTTCAAGGAACGGCCGTACGGGAAATGGCCGTGGACGCAGGCGCTCTGGGGCGACAGGCCGCCGGAGATCGTCGGCGAACGCGACGACTACAACTTCGAGAAGATCGCCGCGCTGAAGCCGGATCTGATCCTCGCCCAGTACAGCGGAATGAAAAAGGAGCAGTACGACAAGCTGTCGCAGCTCGCGCCGGTCGTCGCGCAGCCGCCGAAGTTCGAGGACTACGCGGCACCATGGCGGGAAATGACCCGCATGGTGGGCCGCTCGCTCGGGCTCGCGCAGAAGGCGGACGATCTGATCGCCGGGATCGACGCGCGGTTCGCCAAGGCCCGTGCCGAACATCCCGAGTTCGCGAAGCTGTCGATGGTCGTCGCCGACACCTTCGAAGCGGGCAAGTTCTCGGCGTTCACCACGACCGACCCGAAGATGATCTTCATGACGGAGCTGGGTTTTCAGCCACATCCGCCGGTTGTGAAGGAGAGCGAACCGGCGAAGAACGTCGTCGACGTCACCTCGGAGCGGTTCGACCTGTTCGACGCGGACCGCCTGGTGTGGTTGAACTCCGATGCCGGCGCCGAGGCCAGGGTGCGGGCGGATCCGGTGTACGGGCGGCTGAAAGTCTCGGCGGGCAAACGGGATCTGTTCATCACCTACGAGAACCCGCCGGTCGGCGCCGCGATCTCGTTCAACACGGTGCTGAGCGTCCCGTATGCGATCGAGCAGCTGGTGCCGAAGCTGGCGGCCGTGCCCGGCGAGTAGTGGCCCCGGTGAGTTCATCTTCCGGAGGTGGCCTACCTACGACACCGTAAGTTACGGTGTCGTAGGTAGCGTTTTCCGTACCCTGGAAGGAACGAAACGCATGACGACGGTCCCCGAAAGCACCCGGCTGATGCTCGAGCTCGAGGGGACGGTCGAGGAGAACCTCAACCGGCATCTCGGGGTCGCGAAGGAATGGATGCCGCACGAGTACGTCCCCTGGGACGAGGGCCGGAACTTCGCCGACCTCGGCGGGGAGGCGTGGGATCCCGAGCAGTCGCGGGTTTCGCCGATCGCGCGTACCTCGCTGGAGGTCAACCTCCTCACCGAGGACAACCTGCCGAGCTACCACCGCGAGATCGAGCGCGCCTTCGGCCGCGACGGCGCGTGGGGCACCTGGGTGCACCGCTGGACCGCCGAGGAAGGCCGTCACGGCATCTGCATCCGCGACTACCTGCTGGTGACGCGCGCGGTGGACCCGGTCGAGCTGGAACGGGCGCGGATGCAGACCATGGAGGCCGGGTACGACAGCGGCGACAAGGCGCTGCTGAACGTCTTCGCGTACGTGTCGTTCCAGGAGCTGGCGACGCGGATCTCGCACCGCAACACCGGGAAGTACACGCAGGATCCGTTGTGCGAGAAGCTGCTCGCGCGGGTCGCGATGGACGAGAACCTGCACATGCTCTTCTACCGGAACCTGGTGCAGGCGTCGCTGGAGCTTTCCCCCGACGCGATGATGCGGGCCATCACCGACGAGGTCGTCCAGTTCCAGATGCCGGGCGCGGTGATCCCGAGTTTCGTGCGGAAGGCCGCGCTGATCGCGAAGGCGGGCATCTACGACCTGCGGATCCACCACGACGAGGTGATCTGGCCGTTGCTGCGGCAGTGGAAGGTCTTCGAACTGGAAGGGCTCGGCGAGGTGGGGGAGAAGGCGCGCGACGAACTCGACCGGTTCCTGAAGGCGCTCGACACCCAGGCGTCGCGTTTCGAGGAGCGGCGCGCGGCCGCCGAAGCCCGCTCCGCCGCCCGACGCGCGTGATCAGACACGGAACTCGCGTGCTTGAAGCCGGAACTTCGTGATCCGCCTCCAAGCACGCGAGTTCCGGCTCCAGACACGCGTGATCCGCCGGGGATCACGCGTGTCCGGAGAGAACTAGCGCGAGCGGCGCGAGCCGGCGCGCGTTCCCGAGGAGAACGCGGCGGCACCGCCCCGGCGGGCCGGAGCCCCACCGGACTGGTTCCGCGAGGACTGCGACTTGGCGGCACCGGAACCCCGGCGCGGCTGAGACTCGGCGGCGCTGTGGCGGCCCTGACGACCCTGGCCGCCGCCCTTGGCCGCGCCTTCCCGACGCCCGGCGGACTCGCCGGCACGACGGCCCTGCCCGCCGGAAGCGCGGCGGTCTCCCTCGGAGCGGGGCTGACGCGAACGGCCGTCCGAGGAGCCACCGCGACGGGAGCCGCCACCGGAAGCGCCCCGGCCACCGGCCGAGGGACCGCGTCCGCGACCACCACGGCCGCCACGACCGCCGCGGCCCTGACCGGCGGGACGGTCTTCGTCCTCGCCCTTGGCCGGGATGGCCTCACCGGAGGCGGTGACCCGCTTCGGACGCGTGTCCACGATCGGCCGCCGCGGCGACGCGGTGAACGAACGCTCGCCGGGCGCCAGCTCCGACAGCAGCGGGTGGCCGGGGCCGAGCTGCGTCGTGGTCGGCTTGATGCCCGCCTTGCGGGTGAGGTCGCGGACGTCGCCGACCTGCGCGTCGGTCATCAGCGTGACGACGGTGCCGGACGCCCCGGCCCGCGCGGTCCGGCCGGAGCGGTGCAGGTACGCCTTGTGCTCGACCGGCGGGTCGGCGTGGATGACCAGCGTGACGTCGTCGACGTGGATACCGCGGGCGGCGATGTCGGTCGCGACCAGCGTCTTCGCCGCGCCGGAGGCGAACGCCTCCAGGTTGCGGGTGCGCGCGGTCTGGCCGAGGTTGCCGTGCAGTTCGACCGCCGGCACGCCGGAGGCCATGAGCTTGCGGGTCAGCTGCTTGGCGCGGTGCTTCGTCCGGGTGAACACCAGCGTGCGGCCCGGCGCGGCGGTGAGGTCGATCAGCACCGGCAGCCGGTGGGTCTCCTCCAGGTGCAGCACGTGGTGCGTCATGGTCGAGACCGGTGACTGCGCCGAGTCGACGCTGTGCGTCACCGGGTCGTGCATGAAGCGCTTGACCAGCACGTCGACGCCCGCGTCGAGGGTCGCGGAGAACAGCAGCCGCTGCCCGCGCTCCGGCGTCTCGGCCATGATGCGCCGGACGTCGGGCAGGAAGCCGAGGTCGGCCATGTGGTCGGCCTCGTCCAGCACGGTGATCTCGACGTGGTCGAGCTTCGCCTCGCCGGAGCGCATGTGGTCGGCGAGCCTGCCGGGGCAGGCGACGACGATGTCGACGCCGTCACGCAGCCGGGTGATCTGCGGGTTGGGGCTGACGCCACCGAAGATGGTGGTGACCTTGAGGCCGAGCGGCTTGGCCAGCGGCAGGAACGACGCCTCGATCTGGGTGGCCAGTTCGCGGGTCGGCGCCAGGACCAGCGCGCGCGGGCGGCCCGGACGGCGCCGGGTCGGGCCGTCGGCGAGCCGGGCGAGGACCGGCAGCACGAAGCCGTAGGTCTTGCCGGAGCCGGTGCGGCCGCGGCCGAGGACGTCCCGACCGGCCAGCGAATGCGGCAGCGTGGCGGCCTGGATGGGGAACGGGCTGGTGACGCCCTGCTCGGCGAGCGCGTCGACGAGGGTTCCGGGCAGGCCGAGTTCGGTGAAAGTAGGTGTGCTCATAAGCGTATGGGCGCGGGTGCGCCCTGGTCTCTCCGTAAGAGTAGAAAGGGTTGTCCTGCCCGGCGCAGACCTCGGGGGCCGCGGCGCGTGGTCTTCGACAACGAAACGCGGCCCGAGGCAGAACTGAGCGGACCGCGTCACCAGTGTACCCGGCCCGTGATCTCGCGGGCTACGTGATTTCCCCCGCACGCGGATCGCGCCCGCCGACGAAGTGGACGGCCGATGTTCGTCGGTTTCCACGACCCACCTGCCGTGCCACGGTGAAACCCTGGCCGGACCAGGACGAAAGGGGTCGCGAGTGTCGAACGTCGAGGAACTGCAAGGCCTGCTGGACCAGGGGGCGCGGGAGGCGGAAGTCCCCGGTGCGGTCGTGGGTGTCCGGCACGACGGGCGGGAGTCGGTGTTCGCCACCGGAGTGTCCAGTGTGGACACCGGGTTGCCGGTCGATCCCGGGACGCTGTTCATGATCGGCTCCACCAGCAAGACCTTCGCCGGGGCGGCGCTGCTCGCCCTGGTCGAGGACGGCTCGCTGGAACTGGACAAGCCCGTGGCCGAGTATCTGCCGGAACTCCGGCTGTCCGATCCGGTCGCGCGGAAGACGGTCACCACGCGGCACCTCCTCACGCACTCGGCGGGCTTCCTCGGCGACGTCGATCTCGACAGCGGCTGGGGTGACGACGCGCTCTCCCTCTCGGTCGGCCGGTTCGCCGAACTGCCGCAGATCTTCCCGGTCGGGGAGGTGTTCTCCTACTGCAACTCCGGTTTCCAGCTGGCCGGCCGCGTCGCGGAGGTGGTGTCGGGGAAGACGTTCGAGGACCTGGTCCGCACGCGGCTGCTGGAGCCGCTCGGCATGACCGAGTCGTATTACCTGCCGTGGGAAGTGCTCACCCGGCGGCACGCGGTCGGGCACATCGTCACCGACGGCGAGGCGGCGGTCGCGCACACCGTGGGCCTGACCCGTTCGAGCAGCGCGAGCGGCGGCCTGTGGTCCACGGCGGGGGATCAGCTCAAATGGGCACGGTTCTTCCTGACCGGCGAGTCCGAGGGCGAGGCGCCGCTGTCCGCCGCGACCAGGGACCTCATGCGGACGCCGCAGCGCAAGGCGGCGCTGCGCTTCGAGGAGGTCGGGCTGAGCTGGCTGCACACGACGCACGGCGCCGCCCGGCTGGTCCGGCATGGCGGCAACGTGAGCAACCTGCAGCTGTCGGAGTTCGTCACGCTGCCGGAGCACGACTTCGCCGTCACGGTGCTGACCAACAGCGCGGGCGGCGCGGCGCTGGGCAGGCAGGTCGTCGACTGGTGCCTGGAGAACCTCGTCGGGTTGCCGCAGGTCGAAAGCGTGCCGCCGCTGCCGTCGCCTGCCTTGGCCGAGTACACCGGCCGCTACGAGACCGGAGAGCTCGCGTACGAGTTCACCGACCGCGACGGCGCGCTCTGGGCCCAGATGGTCGTCGACGTCGAGGGCTTCCCGTCGCCGCCGCCGTTCGAGGCCGTTTTCGTGTCCGACGACGCGATCGCCCCGGCCGCCGACACCCGCCGGCCCGCCGCCCGCTTCCTGCGGGACGACCACGGGGAGGTGACGCTGGTCGAGTTCGGTGGCCGGACGGCGAAGCGGCGCGCTACGGTTACCGGGTAGTAACTTCGGCTGATCAGGAGTGACCATGAGCGAAAAGGCGACCGCGTTGTTGCTGAACCCGGGTGGCTACGACCCACGGCAGTTCGACCCGGAGACGCGTCGCCTGCTGCGTGCCACCATCGAGTGGTTCGAACAGCGTGGCAAGCGCAAGCTGGTCGAGGACTACCACGACCGGACCTTCTACGCGGACTTCATCGAGTTCGCGGGCAAGGAAGGCCTGTTCGCCACGTTCCTCACTCCCGGTGCGAACGCCGAGGGGAACCCCGACAAGCGCTGGGACACCGCGCGCGTCGCGGCCCTGTCGGAAATCCTCGGCTTCTATGGACTCAACTACTGGTACCCGTGGCAGGTCACCATCCTCGGCCTGGGCCCGGTGTGGCAGAGCGCGAACGAGGCCGCCCGCAAACGCGCGGCGGACTCGCTCGCGGACGGCGGCGTCGCCGCGTTCGGACTGTCCGAAAAGGAGCATGGCGCCGACATCTACTCGTCGGACCTCGTGCTCACCCCGGACGGTGAAGGCGGCTACCGCGCGAACGGGTCGAAGTACTACATCGGCAACGGGAACTGCGCGCGGACCGTGTCGGTGTTCGGCCGTATCGACGGTGTCGAGGGCCCGGATCAGTACGTGTTCTTCTACGCGGACGCGGAGCACCCGAACTACCGCGTGGTGAAGAACGTCGTCCCGTCGCAGATGTACGTCGCCGAGTTCGCGCTCGACGACTACCCGGTGTCCGAAGAGGACATCCTGCACGTCGGCGCGGAGGCGTTCTCCGCGGCGCTGAACACGGTCAACATCGGCAAGTTCAACCTGTGCTTCGGCGGCATCGGGATGTCGACGCACTCGCTGTACGAAGCGATCACGCACGCGCACAACCGGGTGCTCTACGGCAAGAAGGTCACCGATTTCCCGCATGTGCGCCGGGAATTCGTCGAGGCGTACGCGCGGCTCGTCGCGATGAAGCTGTTCTCCGACCGGGCCGTGGACTACTTCCGCAGCGCGAACGCGGACGACCGCCGCTACCTGCTCTTCAACCCGATCACCAAGATGAAGGTGACCACCGAGGCGCAGAAGGTCATCGGCCTGGTCGCGGATGTGGTGGCGGCCAAGGGTTTCGAGGCCGACACCTATCTCGCGATGTCGAAGAACGACATCGACGGCCTGCCGAAGCTGGAAGGCACGGTGGCGGTGAACCTCGCGCTGATCGCGAAGTTCGTGCCCGCGTACCTCTTCGCGCCGCAGGACTACGAGCCCGTGCCGACGCGGACCGACGCCGCCGACGACGAGTTCCTGTTCCGCCAGGGCCCCGCGCGCGGGCTGTCCAAGGTGCGCTTCCACGACTGGCGCCAGGCCTACGCCAAGGCGTCCGCGATCCCGAACGTCGCGCGGTTCACCGAACAGGCCGAGGCGCTGGTGAAGCTGTTCACCGACGCGGCCCCGGACGAGGCGCAGCAGCAGGACCTCGACTTCGGCCTCGCGCTGACCGAGCTGTTCACGCTGGTCGTCTACGGGCAGCTGGTGCTGGAACAGGCGGAGATCACCGGTATCGAGACCGAGGTCGTCGACCAGATCTTCGGTGTCCTCGTGCAGGACTTCAGCGTCGCCGCGATCGACCTGCACGGGAAGTCTTCCTCGACCGAGGCGCAGCAGGCGCTCGCGCTGGCGTCGATCCGGAAGCCGGTCGTGGACGCGGCCCGCTTCGACCACGTGTGGTCCCTCGTCCGCGATCTCTCCGGCGCCTACGCGATGAACCCGTAAGACTCCAGAACCCTGAATCGCGTGAAGGCCCCCTTCCCTCGGCTGAGCCGAGGGAAGGGGGCCTTCACGCGCAAAGAGACCTACTTGCCGAAGCCGGCCTTCCGAAGCGCGTCCGCCATGGCGCCGCCGCCACCGGAGTTGCCGCCCCGGTCCCGGCCGCCCCGATTACCGCCGCCCTGGCGCTGACCGCCACCGCCCTGGCGCTGGCCACCTTGACGCTGTCCGCCGCCCTGGCCGCGGTCACGGCCGCCCTGCTCACGGGCGGGCTTGCCCGGCTCGTCGTCCAGGCGCAGCGTCAGCGAGATCCGCTTGCGCGGCACGTCGACTTCCAGCACCTTCACCTTGACGATGTCGCCCGGCTTCACGACCTCACGCGGGTCCTTGACGAAGTTCTTCGACAGCGCCGAGACGTGCGCGAGCCCGTCCTGGTGCACGCCGACGTCGATGAACGCGCCGAACGCGGCCACGTTCGTCACGACCCCTTCCAGGCGCATCCCCGGCTTGAGGTCGCCGATCTTGTCGACACCCTCGGCGAAGGTCGCGGTCTTGAACGCCGGACGCGGGTCGCGGCCCGGCTTGTCGAGCTCGGCGAGGATGTCGGTCACCGTCGGCAGGCCGAAGGTGTCGTCGACGAACTCGGACGGCTTCAGCGCCTGCAGCGTCCGCGTGTTGCCGATCAGCGCACGGATGTCCGTGCCGGTCGAGGACAGGATCCGCCGCACCACCGGGTAGGCCTCCGGGTGCACCGAGGACGAGTCGAGCGGGTCGTCGCCGTCCGGGATCCGGAGGAAGCCCGCGCACTGCTCGAAGGCCTTGGGGCCGAGCCGTGCGACCTCCTTGAGCCCGGTCCGCGTCTTGAACGGGCCGTTCTCGTCGCGGTGCGCCACGATGTTCTCCGCCAGCGTCGTCGTGATGCCCGAGACGCGGGTCAGCAGCGGCGCCGACGCGGTGTTGACGTCCACGCCGACCGCGTTCACACAGTCTTCGACCACCGCGTCGAGCGAACGCGACAGCGAGATCTCCGACAGGTCGTGCTGGTACTGCCCGACACCGATCGACTTCGGGTCGATCTTCACCAGCTCCGCCAGCGGGTCCTGCAGCCGTCGCGCGATGGAGACCGCGCCGCGCAGCGAGACGTCCATGCCGGGCAGCTCCTGCGACGCGAACGCCGACGCCGAGTACACCGACGCGCCCGCCTCGGAGACGACGGCCTTGGTCAGCTTCAGTTCCGGGTGCTTCTTGATCAGCTCGCCCGCGAGCTTGTCGGTCTCGCGCGACGCGGTGCCGTTGCCGATCGAGATCAGGTCCACCTTGTGCCGGGCGCACAGCGCGGCGAGTTCGGCGATGGACTGGTCCCACTTGTTGGCGGGCTGGTGCGGGTAGATCACGTGGGTGGCGACGACCTTGCCGGTCGCGTCGACGACGGCGACCTTGACGCCGGTGCGGAAGCCCGGGTCGAGACCCATCGTGGCGCGGGTGCCCGCCGGGGCGGCGAGCAGCAGGTCGCGCAGGTTCGCGGCGAACACGCGGACGGCGTCGTCCTCGGCCGACTGACGCAGCCGCATCCGCAGGTCGATGCCCAGGTGCAGCAGGATCTTCGTGCGCCACGCCCAGCGGACGGTGTCGCCGAGCCACTTGTCGCCGGGACGGCCCTCGTTCGCGATGCCGAACTTGTGCGCGATGCGGTTCTCGTACTCGGTCGGCCCGGTCTTGGGCTCCTCGGAGGGTTCCTCGGACTCCATCGACAGGTCGAGGATCTCTTCCTTCTCGCCGCGCAGCATCGCGAGGATCCGGTGCGAGGGGAGCTTGGTGTAGGGCTCGGAGAACTCGAAGTAGTCGGAGAACTTCGCGCCTTCTTCGGCCTTCCCGTCGCGGACCTTGGAGGCCAGCCTGCCTTCGGTCCACATCTTCTCGCGCAGCTCGCCGATCAGGTCGGCGTCCTCGGCGAAGCGCTCCACGAGGATCGCGCGGGCGCCGTCCAGCGCGGCCTGCGCGTCCGCGACACCCTTGTCGGCGTTGACGAACACCGCGGCGGCGGCCTGCGGATCGGTGTTCGGGTCGCTCAGCAGCCCGTCGGCGAGCGGCTCCAGACCGGCCTCGCGGGCGATCATCGCCTTCGTCCGCCGCTTGGGCTTGTACGGCAGGTAGATGTCTTCGAGGCGGGACTTGGTGTCCGCCGCCATGATCGACGCTTCGAGTGCCTCGTCCAGCTTGCCCTGGCTGCGGATCGACTCCAGCACCGCGACCTTGCGCTCGCCGAGTTCCCGCAGGTAGCGGAGGCGTTCTTCGAGCGTGCGCAGCTGGGCGTCGTCCAGCATCCCGGTGACCTCCTTGCGGTACCGGGCGATGAACGGCACGGTCGATCCGCCGTCCAGCAGGTCGACGGCCGCCTTGACCTGCCCCTCGCGCACACCGAGTTCTTCGGCGATCTTCTGCTCGACTGTCTGCAGGTCCTGCACGCTCACTCCCACGCTCCTGAATCCGCCCTCGGGTGCTCTCGGACCCTGCATTCTGCCGCTCGTGCCGAGGCGACTTTCGTATGGCCTCCCCTAACCGAACCCTTGACAGTTGGATTGGTCTGTACCATTTTGATGTGGCCGACATCACCCGTTCGTGGAGGCCAGTAGTGAAAGTCAAGCCGAAACACGCGTTCCTCGCCCTGCTGTCGTCACTGGCCGTGTGCCTGGGGGTGACTTTCGCGGTCTCGGGCAGCGCCTCGGCCGCCAACATCCTGACCAACCCGGGCTTCGAACTCGGGACCACGAGCGGCTGGACCTGCTCCGGTACGTCCGCGGTGGTCAGCACGCCGGTCCACTCGGGCACCCGCGCGCTCAGCGCCACCCCCGCCGGCCAGGACAACGCCCGCTGCTCGCAGAGCGTGCCCGTCAAGGCCAACACCGCGTACACGCTGTCGGCCTGGGTGCAGGGCAGTTACACCTACCTCGGTGTCACCGGCACCGGAACGGGTGACAAGAACACCTGGACCCCGGGCACCGGCAGCTGGTCCCAGCTGTCGCTGAGCTTCACCACCGGCGCGTCCACCACCAGCGTCGAGATCTACCTGCACGGGTGGTACGGCCAGCCCGCGTACTTCGCGGACGACGTCAACCTCGACGGCCCCGGCGGCTCGCCCACCACGACACCGACCACGACCACGTCGTCGCCCACCACCAGCACCTCGCCGACCACGTCGAACCCGCCGACCACCACGACGAGCACCCCGCCGACCGGGAACCTGCCGAAGCACGTGATCACCGGCTACTGGCAGAACTTCTACAACGGCGCGAAGGCGCTCAAGCTCGCCGACGTCCCGACGAAGTACAACATCATCGCGGTGTCCTTCGCCGACGCGACGACCACGCCGGGCGCGGTCACCTTCACCCTCGACTCGGGTCTGTCGAGCCAGCTCGGCGGTTACACCGACGCGCAGTTCAAGGCCGACGTCAAGACGGCGCAGGCGCGCGGGCAGAAGGTCATCCTGTCCGTCGGCGGTGAGAAGGGCACGATCCGCGTCGACTCCTCGGCCGCGGCGACGAACTTCGCCAACAGCATGAAGTCGCTCATCGCGACCTACGGCTTCGACGGTGTCGACATCGACCTGGAGAACGGCGTCAACGCGACCTACATGGCGCAGGCGCTGCGGGCGATCCACGCGGGCGGCGGCACGGTCATCACGATGGCGCCGCAGACGATCGACATGCAGAGCACCGGCGCGGAGTACTTCAAGCTGGCGCTGAGCGTCAAGGACATCCTGACGATCGTCAACATGCAGTACTACAACAGCGGTTCGATGCTCGGCTGCGACCAGAAGGTCTACTCGCAGGGTACTGTCGACTTCCTCACCGGGCTGGCCTGCATCCAGCTTCAGGGCGGTCTGCGGCCCGACCAGGTCGGTCTCGGCCTGCCCGCCTCGGGTTCGGCTGCGGGCGGTGGCTACCAGGCGCCCGGCAACACGGTCAACGCGCTGAACTGCCTCGCGAAGGGCACGAACTGCGGTTCGTTCAAGCCCTCGACGACGTACCCGACGATCCGGGGCGCGATGACCTGGTCGATCAACTGGGACGCCTCGCAGGGCTACGCGTGGTCGAACACGGTGAGCGCGGGTCTGGCCGGCCTCCCGTGATGAACCACTAGACCGGGGCGAGGCATCGTCGTCGCGCGGGCGATGGTGCCTCGCCCTTTCCACTTCCTTCCCCACGCAATTCGTCCTCTGAATGCGGTAGTTGGCAGGGTGAACTACCGCATCCAGAGGACGAATTGCGTGGGGTCAGAGCGGGGTGAGGGGGAGGCGCAGGGCGGCCGGGGCCTCCGGGGGCACGACGGGCTTGAGCGGGGCGACGGGGGACAGCCGCCGGTAGGGAGTGCCGAGCGGCGGCCGCGGGTCCGTCTCACCCTTGTTGGGCCACAACGACATCGCGCGTTCCGCCTGCGCGGTGATGGTCAGCGACGGGTTCACCCCGAGATTCGCCGAGATCGCCGACCCGTCCGCGATGTGCAGGCCGGCGTAGCCGTGCACCCGCTGGTACGGGTCGACGACGCCGGTCTCGGGGCTGTCGCCGATCGCGCAGCCGCCGATGAAATGGCCGGTGATCGGGATGTTCGCCAGATCCGTCCACGCGCCCTGCGCGAGCCCGCCTATCTTGCCCGCCACCCGCCGGGTAACCTCGTGCCCGGCCGGGATCCACTCGGGGTTCGGGTCGCCAATGCCCTGTTTCGTGGTCATCCGGCGGCCGAAGAGCCCGCGTTTCGTGTACGTGGTCACGGAGTTGTTCAGCGTCTGCATCACCAGCAGCCCGACCATCCGCTCCGACCAGCGTCGCGGGTTGTGCAGCCGTACCAGCCGCCGCCGGTTCCGCCACAGTTCGCGCGCGCCCAGCACCCATCGGCGTTTGCCCGGCTCGGCGTCGACGAGCACCGTCGTCAGCAGGCCCATGAAGTTGCTGCCCTTGCCGTAGCGCACCGGTTCGACGTGCGTGACCGCGTCGGGATGGATCGACGACGTGATCGCGACGCCGCGCGTGAAGTCCGTGTCCTTCCTCAGCGATCGCGCGGCGAGCACGGCCTCGGAGTTCGTCCTGGCGAGCAGGCCCAGGCGCGGCGACAGCCCCGGCAGCGTGCCGGAGTCCTTCAACGAGTGCAGAAGTCGTTGCGTGCCCAGGGAAGCGGCGGCGAACACGACCTGCTCGGCGGTGAAGGTCCGCTTGCCCTTGCTTGCCCACCGTCCGGTTCGGACGGTGTCGACCGCGTACCCGCCGTCGATCGGCCGGACCGACACCGCGGTGGTCAGCGGATGGACCTCCGCGCCCGCCTTCTCCGCCAGGTACAGGTAGTTCTTGACGGTCGTGTTCTTCGCGCCGACGCGGCAGCCCGTCATGCATTCGCCGCAGTGCGTGCACGGCTTCCTCCGCGGGCCTTCACCGCCGAAGAACGGGTCGACGTCTCGCTTGCCGAAGTAGACGCCGACCGGCGTCGGCCGATAGGTGTCCGCGATCCCCATGTCTTCGGCGACCTCGCGCAACACGCGGTCGGCCGGGGTGACCAGCGGGTTCTCCGTGACGCCCAGCATCCGCTTCGCCTGGTCGTAATGCGGGGCGAGTTCGGCCTTCCAGTCGGTGATGTGCGCCCACTGCGGGTCTTCGTAGAAGGTGTCCGGGGGTTTGTAGAGCGTGTTCGCGTAGACGAGCGAACCGCCGCCGACGCCCGCGCCGCTCAGCACGAAGGTGTTCTTCAGCAGGGTCAGCCGCTGGATGCCGTAACAGCCCAGTTTCGGGGCCCACAGGTACTTCCTCAGCCGCCACGACGTCTTCGCGAACTCGTCGTCGGCGAACCGGCGGCCGGTCTCCAGGACGCCGACGCGGTACCCCTTCTCGGTGAGCCGCAACGCGGTCACGCTGCCGCCGAAGCCGGAGCCGATCACCAGCACGTCGTAGTTCATCGCGGTGCCGCCGTCCGGTAGTCGCCGAGGTCGAGCGTCTTCGTCCGGCGGTGGTATTCGGACAGCAGCCCCGGCCAGTTCGTGCTCACCCGGCCGTTCTCTTGGCGGTACCAGCTCGCACAGGTCGTCCACACGGTCTTGCCCAGCCGCCGCTGGATCTCCTCGTCGTAAGTCCGCTCGACCTCCGGGACGACGTCCATATAGGACACTCCCGGCCGGGACAGGTGCTCGACGGCCTGCCGAATGTAGCGGGCCTGCCGTTCGATCATGTAGATGACCGACCCCGCGCCGATGTTCGTGTTGGGCCCATAGACGCAGAACAGGTTCGGGAAACCCGGCACGGTCATACCGAGATACGCCCGCGCGCCGTCCTTCCACACGTCGGACAGAGCCTTGCCGGCGAGACCTTTCACCTCGACCTCGCCGAGGAAGTCGGTCGCCGCGAAACCGGTTCCGTAGACGATGACGTCCGCCTCGTGCTCGACGCCGTCCTCCGTGAGCACGCCGGACGGCGTGATCGCGCTGATGCGCCGCGTCTCCACGGCGACGTTGTGCTGCGCCAGCGCGGGCAAGTACTCGTTGGTGAAGAGGACACGCTTGCAGCCGAGAGAGTAGTCGGGGGTGAGTTTCCGGCGCAGCGCCGGATCTTTGAGGTGCTTGCGGCGAAGCTGGGCCGCCCTCAGTTCGAGGAGCCTGAGCAGCGCGGGGCTCTTGGTCATCGCGTAGGTCGCGTATTCGGTGAGGGCGAAGACCCGGAGCCTGCCGAGGAGCTGTGTGGCCGGGAAACGCCGGAACAGCCGCTGCTGCCAGCGTCGGTAGCCGGTGTCCCGTTTGGCCATGATGTACGGAGCGGTGCGCTGGAACACCGTCAGTTCGCCGGCCTGGCGCTGGAGTTCGGGCACGAACTGGATCGCGCTCGCGCCCGTGCCGATCACCGCGATCTTCTTGCCGCGCAGATCGACGTCGTGGTCCCAGCGCGCGGAGTGGAAACTGACGCCCTTGAAGGTCTCCTGGCCGGGGATGTCCGGCTGGACGGGCCTCGAGAGCTGGCCGACCGCGGGAACGAAGACCTTGGCCTCGTAGGTCTCGCCGCCCGCGGTCTCCACCCGCCACAGCCCGCGCTCTTCGTCGAAGGCCGCGCCGGTGACCCGGGAGCCGAAGCGGATGTGCGGTTCCAGCCCGTAGCGGCGCACCACGCGGTTGAGATAGGCGTGGATGTCGGCTTGCAGCGAGAACCGCTTCGGCCAGTCGGGATTGGGCTCGTAGGAGAACGAGTACAGCGGCGACGGGATGTCACAGCCCGCGCCGGGATAGGTGTTCTCGCGCCAGACGCCGCCCGGCTCTTCGGCGCTCTCCAGGATGGTGAAGTCGTCGAACCCGGCGCGCTTGAGCTCGATCGCCGTCCCGACGCCGCCGAAGCCCGTCCCTACGATCAGCACACTCGTCTCGCCCATGCCGACCGAAGGTACGCACCGCCCACCCCGCCCGGAAGTGCACAAACGGACACTTAATCGAGATTTTCGGCCACGGTCCTCCCGCGTTTCGTCCTCTGAATGCGGTCGTTCGCGTTGCCAACTACCGCATTCAGAGGACGAAACGCATTCAGAGGACGAATTGCACCGAGTGGGACTCCGCCTTCGGATGTGCCCAGGTCAGGAGGCGGTGAGCCGAGCTTTCCAAGGTGTCCAGATCCCGCTTCGGGACGCGTTCGAACGGCGTGATCACCACCGACGCGGCCTTCTTCGCCGTCTTGATCTCCCAGAAGCCCTTCACCGACCCGTCGACCAGGATGGTGCCCTTGACCAGGCCGTTCTGCGTGATGACGACCTTGCGGTGCTCGTCGCTGATCACCCGCGTGCGGTCGGCGTAGGAGAGGACGGTCTGGTCGAACGGGCCCAGCAGCCGGGCAGGTGCGGGCGTGTCCGGATCCGGGCGCGAGGCTTCGGGCAGGTCGAAGAGCTCGCGGCCGTTCTCGTCGCGGAACGTCCGCAGTTCCGGCCGCAGCCGCTCGGCGACGTCGCCGAGCTTCGTGATCCCGGCCCACGCCTGCGTGTCCTGCACACTGGCCGGCCCGAACGCGGCCAGATAGCGCCGGAACATCGCTTCTCGCGACGGCGCCGCGTCCGGTTCGGCGCCGAGCCAGTCTTCGGTGGTCTGATACGTCGGCTGCCCGGACTTGCCCCAGACGCCGCGCGGCGGGACCTGCACCAGCGGCAGCAGCGCCCGCGCGACGTGCACCAGCGACGACGGCGCCACGCCCTCCCAGTGCTTCGCCAGTTCCGCGCCGAGCCCGGCGGCCGAAAGCGGCCGTTCGCCGAGCAGTTTGCGGGCGGTGCGGGCGATCTCCTGGTGGTCGAGGTCCTTGATGTCGGGGCCGAACTGGGTGTTGCCGGTCACCGAGCGGTCGTAGAGGGGCTGCACGATCGGCCGCCACGCCAGCGCGTCCGAGGGCGTCACCAGGTGCACCGTGCCACGCATGAGCGCGATCCGCACGACACTCTTGTCCAGCAGCAGATTCGCCAGGTCTTCCTGGTGAAAACCGTGCAACCGCGTCCACAGCGCGAAGTACGGCGGGTTCGGCGCCTGGGCCTGCAATCCGGCGAGATGTTCGACCGCTTCCAGTGCGGTCATCTTCGAACGCCGGAGCAGCAGTTGCCGGTCCAGCATGGCGCGGTTCAGCGCGCGCCTGCTCAACGTGTCGGACATGCCGTTCACCCTAAACGGGATCAAGGACAGTTACGGTCCTCAATGCGCCGATCGTTGCCGGGGGATCCATAATCCCGGCCATGGAACTACCGCCGCCGGTGATCCGCGACTGGGACTACCCGCGCGGAACGGCGAGCATCGTGCTCATGGCCCGCTTCGCCGCCGAGAACGGCATCGCGGGACTGGAGTCCTACGAGCACGCTCCGATCGACGGCCAGGTCGACGCGCGTCAGGAGCTCGCGGTGGTCCGAAGCCTGGTTCGCGGGCTCGGCGGCGCGGACGACGTCGCACTACGGTTGAGCAGGCGGTACCGCGTCAGCGCCTTCGGCATCTTCGGCTTCGCGTGCATCAGCAGTCCGACGCTGGGGGACGCGATGCGCTTCGCGCTGCGGTACCTGGACCTGAGTTTCACGTTCTGCATCCCGCACGTGACCGTCGAGGCCGGGCGGCTCGCGCTGACCATGGACGACAGCCGCGTGCCGGGCGATGTCACCCGCTTTCTGGTGTTGCGCGACCTCGGTGCCATCCATACCGTCATGCGCGACATCCTGCCGGACATCTCCTTGCGCTCGCTGGCCTTCCGGCACGAGAAACCCTCCACTGTGGACGAATACGTGCGGACCTTCGGGATCGCGCCGTCGTTCTCCGCGTCCTCGCATCTCGCCACCCTGGACCCGCTCTTCCTCGACAAGCCGCTGCCGCAGGCCAACGATCAGACGGTCGCGGTCTGCGCCGCGCAATGCGATCTGCTGGTGTCGCGGAAACGCGAACGCTCCGGGATCGCCCAGCAGGTCCGGGAACGGCTGGTGCGGCTCGGCGGGGTCGACGCCGGGATGGAGGAGGTCGCGCGGCGGCTCGCGCTCAGCCCTCGCACGCTGCGACGGCGGCTGTTCGAGGCCGGGACCGGCTATCGCGCGCTGCTGGACGAGGTCCGCCAGGCCCTCGCCGAGGAGATGCTGGACACCGGCGCGCTCAGCGTGGAGGACGTCGCGCTGCGGCTGGGCTACGCCGAGGCGTCGAGTTTCATCTACGCCTTCAAGCGCTGGAAGGGGATGACGCCGGCGGCCTACGCCCGTCGGAACGCGTTGCGAGGACGGCCGGGTAGGTGACCCGCAGCAGGTGCAGGATCGAATCGGTGAGGAAGACGCGCAGTTCGTCCCGGCCGAGTGTGCCGCGGACCAGCCACTCGCGTGACGCGGCCCGCAGCATCCCGCCGTACGAACGGATCATCGCGCGGAGCTCCTCGCGGCCCTCCGTGACGTCGCTCATGAGCGCGGCCGCGAGGACCCGGTCCGCGGCGATCTCGTCGCCCTCCAGCATGATCCGCTCGATGTCCGGATCCCGGCCGACGGCCTCCGGGCCGATCGCCGTCAGCCACGCCTGCTCGTTGCGTTCGACGACCTCGATCCAGTGCCGGACGCTGATGGCGAGCCGCTCTTCGGCGGTGGTGTCGGGAAGGTTCTCGATCACGGGCGCCGGGACGATCATCATCTGCCGGACGACTTCCAGGTACAGCTCGCGCTTGCCGCCGAAGTAATGGTTGATCAGCGGCCTCGCCACCCCGGCCGCCTTCGCGATGTCCGAGGTCGAAACCGAGGCGTACGTGCCCTCGCCGAACAGCCGCCGGGCCGCCGCCAGGATCTCGGCGCGGCGGGCGGCCGGTTCGAGGCGGCGCCGACCTGAGAGAACGGGCGTCTCCGGATCGGTGCTCATGGGCCGAGCGTAACTGTTTCACGTGGCCGCCTGCCGTTATTCATTCGGAACGACCCGCCGGTAACTCCGAGAGCCTTCGAACCGACGTTCGTGGCGGGGGTACCGGGTGTCATGGGTAGGGACGAATGACCAGTGCTGAACGAGATCCGGTTCGCCGCGTCGGGCGGTGGGTCAGTGTCCGATTGCAGCATCGTGACGTCCGGATCCAGGGTGACACCGGGGACGAATGCGTCTCCTACGCGGGGATCGTGATCACCAGTTTCGAGAACGGGGTCGAGGTCGGTGAACGCTGGATCCCGCTCGGGGGCGATCCGTCGGAGGCCGACGACGAGCAGCTCATCCAGCAGCTGCGCGACGCGCTGATCTGGCAGGCACGGTGCCCGCCGAAGGCCGCGGGGGAGTGACTACTGCGTCCGCAGGCCGTCGAAGGCGATCTTGCACACCGCGTCCGCCAGTTCGGTCCCCGCCGAGCCCCGGCGCGGCCGGTACCACTCGATCAGCGAGTTCACCATGCCGTACAGCAGCCGCGCGGTGACCGCGGGATCGATGTCGGGCCGCACGTCGCCCTCGGTTTCGGCCCGTTTCACCAGGTCCGTCACCAGCCGGTCGAACTCGCGCCGCCGCGCCAGCGCCGCCCGCTCGACCTTCGTGTTGCCCCGCACCCGCAGCAGCAGCGTCACGAACGGCAGCTGGTCGACCAGCACGAGGACACTGCCTCGCACCAGATGTTCCAGCTTCTCGATCGCCCTGCCCTCGAAGGATTCCGTCTCGGCGGCGACGGCGAACAGGCCGTTCAGCGCGCGGTCGACGGCGAGCCGCAGCAGCTCCTCCTTGCTCGGCACGTGGTGGTAGATCGCGGATTTCGTGATGCCGAGCTTGCGGGAGAGGTCCTCCATGCTGGTGCCGTCATAGCCGCGTTCATTGAACAGCCGGACGGCGACCTGAAGCAGCGACTCGAGGTCGTACCCGGGGCGGCCCCGGCGGGCGGGGGTGCTCAACCGCGGTCCCGCTCGTCCAGTACGCGGCGCATCTTGCCCAGCGACCGCTCCAGGGTGTCCGGGTCGACGACCTCGACGCCGACGCTCACCCCGACCCCGTCCTTGACCCCGGCGATCAGCCGGGCGGCGGCCTCGGCGCGCTGGTCGGCAGTCGCGTCCGGACGTGCCTCGACGCGGACGGTCAGGTGGTCCATCCGGCCCTTCGTGGACCGGATCAGCTGGAAATGCGGCGCGAGCGCGGGGGTCACCAGCACGACTTCCTCGATCTGCGTGGGGAAGACGTTGACGCCACGCAGGATGATCATGTCATCGCTGCGCCCGGTCACCTTCTCCATCCGCCGGTAAGCCGGTCGCGCGGTGCCCGGCAGCAGCCGGGTGAGGTCGCGGGTGCGGTACCGGATGATCGGCAGCGCCTGTTTGGTGAGCGAGGTGAACAGCAGTTCACCCTCGGCGTCGGTGGGTTTCTCGGTGAACGGGTCGATGACCTCGGGGAAGAAGTGGTCCTCCCAGATGTGCAGCCCGTCCTTGGTCTCGACGCATTCCTGCGCGACGCCGGGGCCCATCACCTCGGACAGGCCGTAGATGTCGACGGCGTCGATGCCGACGCGCTCCTCGATCTCCGTGCGCATCTGCTCGGTCCACGGTTCCGCGCCGAAGATGCCGACCTTGAGCGAACTGGACTGCGGGTCGATGCCCTGCCGCTCGAACTCGTCGAGCAGTGTCAGCATGTACGACGGGGTGACCATGATGATCTCGGGTTTGAAGTCGGTGATGATCTGCACCTGGCGTGCGGTCATGCCGCCCGACGCCGGGATCACCGTGCAGCCCAGCTTCTCCGCACCGTAGTGCGCGCCGAGACCGCCGGTGAACAGCCCGTACCCGTAGGCGACGTGGACCTTGTCGCCCGGCCGCCCGCCCGCCGCGCGGATCGACCGCGCCATCACCGTCGCCCAGGTGTCGATGTCCTCGGCGGTGTACCCGACGACGGTCGGCTTCCCGGTGGTGCCGCTGGACGCGTGGATCCGGCTGACCTGGGACTCCGGCACGGCGAACATGCCGAACGGGTAGTTGTCGCGCAGGTCCTGTTTGGTGGTGAAGGGGAACTTCGCCAGGTCTTCCAGCGCCTTGCAGTCGTCCGGGTGGACCCCGGCCTCGTCGAACTTCCGCGTGTAGAACGGAACGTTGTCGTAGGCGTGCCGCAGCGTCCACCGGAGGCGTTTCAGTTGCAGCGCCTGGAGTTCGTCGATGGTCAGGTTCTCGGCTTCGTCGCTGAAGGCGCTCATGATCATGCTTTCTGGATGGTGCGGCTGCGGCCGCGGAATTCGGCGACGACCTCCGGCCCGTCGGGGGTCTCCCGGTGCACGGTGACGTCGTAGATGCCGTTGCGGCCGTAGCGCGTCCGCTCGGTGGCGGTGGCGACGAGGTGGTCGCCGAGTTTTCCCGCGGCGACGAAGGAGATCTCCGCGCCGGACGCGACGGTCACCGGGCCGTGCCGTTCCGAGGTACTTTCTCCCGCCGAGGGCGCATGGACAGAGTTGCAGGCGCAGGCAAAAGTCGTATCGGCCAGCAGGAAGACGTAGCCGCCGTGCGCGATGTCGTGCCCGTTGACCATCGTCTCGGTGATCCGCATGGTGGCGACGGCGTGCCCTTCGGCGGCCTCGACTAGCTCGATGCCCAGCGCGTTGGAGGCCAGGTCGTCGGCGAACATCGTGTGCGCGGCGTTAGTCAAACCGAAACCACCTAGTTACTGACCGAACGGACGGTTGTTAAAGGGTGTCGCCAGTAAAGGCGTGTTTTCGGGCAGATGTCAAGGGTCCACCGCCGTCGGGGGGTTTGCAAGACCCGGGTCAGGAGCTACAGTCAATTACTGAACGGACGGTCTGTAAATCCCACCATGGTGAAGGGTCGACTCATGGCATTGCTGCGCAGCTACGTCTCCGGCGGGTGGCACACGGCGGAGACCGACGGCGTACCGCTGCACGACGCTTCCACGGGCGAGGAGGTCGCCCGGGTCTCCTCCGACGGCGTCGACTTCGCCGCCGCGCTGGAGTACGGCCGCCGCACCGGCGGTCCCGCGCTGCGTGAGCTGACCTTCCACCAGCGGGCCGCGCTGCTGAAGGCTCTCGCCTCTCACCTGCGCGAACACCGCGAGGAGCTGTACGCGCTCTCGGCCAGGACAGGCGCCACCAAGGGCGACTCGATGGTCGACATCGACGGCGGCATCGGCGTGCTGTTCGCCTACTCCAGCAAGGGCAAGCGCGAACTGCCGAACGACACCGTCTACGTCGACGGCCACGTCGAGCCGCTGAGCAAGGGCGGCACCTTCGTCGCCCAGCACATCGCCGTCCCGCTGCGCGGCGTCGCCGTCCAGATCAACGCCTTCAACTTCCCGGTCTGGGGCCCGCTGGAGAAGTTCGCGCCCGCGTTCCTCGCCGGGGTGCCGAGCCTGATCAAGCCGGCCAGTCAGACCGCGTACCTCACCGCGCGGCTGGTCGAGATCATCATCGAATCCGGCATCCTGCCCGAGGGCACGCTGCAGTTCGTCGCGGGCAGCGTCGGTGACCTGCTCGACCACGTCACCGCGCAGGACCTCGTCTCGTTCACCGGTTCCGCGTCCACCGCGCAGAAGCTGCGCGCGCACCCCGCCATCGTGCGCAACTCGGTCCGGTTCAACGCCGAGGCCGACTCGCTGAACCTGTCGATCCTCGGCCCGGACGCGAAGCCCGGCACCACCGAGTTCGACCTCTACGTCAAGCAGCTCACCACCGAGATGACGGTCAAGGCCGGCCAGAAGTGCACCGCCATCCGCCGCGCCTTCGTGCCCGCGGATCTGCTGGACGCCGTCGCCGAGGCCGCGAGCGCGCGGCTGGCGAAGACCACCGTCGGCAATCCTGCCGCCGAGGGCGTCCGGATGGGCGCGCTGGCCAGCCTGGAGCAGCGTGAGGAGGTCCGGCGGTCGCTCAAGGCGCTGCTGGACGTCGGCACGGTCGTCTTCGGCGACCCGGAACAGGTCGACGTCGTCGGCGCGGACGCCGAACGCGGCGCGTTCCTCTCGCCGGTGCTGCTGAAGGCGGATCCCGAGCGCTCCGAGCCGCACGAGATCGAGGCGTTCGGCCCGGTCTCGACGCTGCTGCCCTACACCTCGACCGAGCAGGTCGTCGAACTCGCCGCCCGCGGCGGCGGCAGCCTGGTCGGCTCGATCGTTTCCGCGGACCAGGAGTTCGTGCGTGAGGTCGTGCTCGGTGTCGCGCCGTACCACGGCCGCCTGCTGGTGCTGGACGCCGACGACGCGAAGGAGTCGACGGGCCACGGTTCGCCGATGCCGCAGCTGGTGCACGGTGGCCCGGGTCGCGCCGGCGGCGGCGAGGAGATGGGCGGCGTCCGCGGTGTGCTGCACCACATGCAGCGCACGGCCGTCCAGGGCAGCCCGAAAGTGCTCAGCACGGTCACCGGCCGTTGGGTCACCGGCGCGCCGAGGACCGAGGGCGACGTCCACCCGTTCCGGAAGTCGTTGGCGGAGCTGAAGATCGGCGACTCCGTCGTCGCCGGGCCGCGTGAGGTCCTGCAGTCCGACGTCGACCATTTCGCCGAGTTCACCGGCGACACCTTCTACGCCCACACCGACCCCGAAGCCGCGGCGGCGAACCCGCTGTTCGGCGGGATCGTGGCGCACGGCTACCTCGTGGTCTCCTTCGCCGCCGGGCTGTTCGTCTCCCCGGAACCCGGTCCGGTGCTGGCCAACTACGGCCTGGAGAACCTCCGGTTCCTCACCCCGGTCAAGGTCGGCGACACCCTCACGGTGACCTTGACCGCCAAGCAGATCACCCCGCGCATCGACCAGGAGTACGGCGAAGTCCGCTGGGACGCCGACGTCACCAACGCCGACGGCGACTCGGTCGCCAAGTACGACGTCCTGACCCTCGTCGCCAAGGAGCAGTCATGACGGCCACCCTTCCTGAGGAAGACCTCGAAAAGCACTTCGAGGCGACCATCGAGCGCGACCAGCGCATCGAGCCCCGCGACTGGGTGCCCGAGGGCTACCGCAAGACGATGATCCGCCAGATCGCGCAGCACGCGCATTCGGAGATCATCGGCATGCAGCCCGAGGGCAACTGGATCACCCGCGCGCCTTCCTTGCGGCGCAAGGCGATCCTGCTCGCCAAGGTGCAGGACGAGGCCGGGCACGGGCTGTACCTGTACTCGGCGGCGGCCACCCTCGGTGCCGACCGCGCGGATCTGACCGACAAGCTGATCAACGGCAAGCAGAAGTACTCGTCGATCTTCAACTACCCGACGCTGACCTTCGCCGACGTCGGCGTGGTCGGCTGGCTGGTCGACGGCGCCGCGATCTGCAACCAGGTCCCGTTGTGCCGCAGCTCGTACGGGCCGTATGCCCGCGCGATGATCCGCATCTGCAAGGAAGAGTCCTTCCATCAGCGGCAGGGTTTCGAACTGCTGATGACCATGATGCGCGGCACCCCGCAGCAGCGCGAAATGGTGCAGGAGGCGGTGAACCGCTGGTGGTGGCCGTCGCTGATGATGTTCGGCCCGCCGGACGCGGATTCGCCGAACACCGCGCAGTCGATGGCGTGGAAGGTCAAACGTCACACGAACGACGAGCTGCGGCAACGCTTTGTCGACATGTCCATCCCGCAGGCGGAGGCGCTGGGCGTCACCTTCCCGGACCCGGACCTGAAGTGGAACGCCGAACGCGGGCACTACGACTTCGGCGCCGTCGACTGGGACGAGTTCAAGAACGTGTTGAAGGGCAACGGCCCCTGCAACGCCCAGCGCGTCGCGCACCGGCGGCGGGCACAGGAAGACGGCGCGTGGGTGCGGGAAGCCGCGGCCGCCCACGCCGCGAAGAAGGGTGCCTCGGCATGAAACACGACTGGCCGTTGTACGAGGTGTTCGTCCGGGGCAAGCGCGGGCTGAACCACGTGCACGTGGGTTCGCTGCACGCGGCGGACGACGACATGGCGCTGCACCACGCGCGGGATCTGTACACCCGCCGCAACGAAGGCGTGTCGATCTGGGTCGTGCGGGCTTCGGACATCACGGCGTCCTCGCCGGACGAGAAGGACCCGTTCTTCGCGCCCAGCGGCGACAAGGTGTACCGGCACCCGACGTTCTACGACATCCCCGACAACGTTCCCCACATCTGACATGAGCTTCGACAACGCCTACGAGGCGATCACCGAGGAGAACGACTCCCGCTGGGCCTTCGGCACCGGGTTCGAGGATCCGCTGTCCGGTGTGGACACAGGAGTTCCGTCCGGTGTGGACGGTGCTCGGCTGGCGGCCTACTGCCTGATGCTCGGCGACGACGCGCTGATCTTCTCGCACCGGCTGCAGGAGTGGTGCACGAACGCGCCCGAACTCGAGGACGAGGTCGCGATCGCCAACATCGCGCTCGACCTGCTCGGGCAGGCGCGGCTGTTGCTGGCCCGTGCGGGCAAAGCGGACGGCAGTGAGCGCACCGAGGATTCCTACGCCTTCTTCCGGAGCGAGCAGGAGTACCGCAACGTCCGGCTCGCCGAGCTCGAAGGCGGGCACTTCGGGCACCTGATCGCGCGGCTGCTGGTGTTCTCGATCTGGCGGCTGGCGCTCTTGCAGCGGCTTCAGTCCTCTGTGGACCCGGTACTGGCGGCGATCGCGGACAAGGGCGTCAAGGAAGTCGCCTACCACCGCGACTACGCCGCGCAGTGGGCCGTCCGGCTCGGCGACGGCACCGAGTTGTCCCACGAGCGCATGCAGGAGGGGCTCGACGCTGTCTGGCCTTACGTGGGCGAGCTCTTCGTCGCGCACGAGGCCGAGTTCGTCGATTCGCCGTCGCTGCGCCCGGAGTTCGACGCGATCCTCGACCAGGTTCTGGCCGTCGCTCACTTGACACGGCCTGAGGTCGGCGCGCTTGCTGGGGTCTCCGGCCGAATGGGGCGCGACGGCGTGCACACCGAGCGGATGGGCTTCCTGCTGGCGACCCTGCAAAGTGTCGCCAGGGAACACCCGGACGCGACATGGTGACCGCGTACGCCGTGGCGGCCACGGTCACCGACCCGGAACTGCCGATGCTCACCCTCGCCGACCTCGGCGTGCTGCGTGAGGTGTCCGAAGAGGACGGTCGAGTGGTCGTGGCGATCACGCCGACCTACACCGGCTGCCCGGCGATGGACACCATGCGCGACGACCTCGTGCACGCGCTCACCGGCGCGGGTTACGGCGACGTCGAGGTCCGCACGGTGCTTCAGCCCGCGTGGTCCACCGACTGGATCACCGAGGACGGCAAACGGAAACTGGCCGAGGCCGGGATCGCGCCGCCGGGGGCCGCGCCGCGGCGGACCGGCCCGATCCCGCTCACGCTGAGCCCGGCGGTGTCTTCGGTCCGCTGCCCGCGTTGCGGCTCCGCGGACACCGAGGAGCAGTCCCGGTTCAGTGCGACGGCGTGCAAAGCCTTGCGCCGCTGCCGGTTCTGCCTCGAACCGTTCGAACACGTCAAGGAGATCTAGCGTGACCGCAACATCTCTTGCAACCGCGCCGCGCCGCACGGGATTCCACTCCCTGAAAGTGGCGGACGTCCAGCGGCTGTGCGACGACGCCGTCGCGGTCACGTTCGACGTGCCCGAAGACCTCGCGGAGACCTTCCGCTTCAAGGCAGGCCAGTCGCTGACCCTGCGCCGCGAGGTCGACGGCCGCGACGAGCGCCGGTCGTACTCGATCTGCGCGCCCGCCGGTGCGGCGCCGCGGGTCGGCGTCCGCGAGGTGCCGGGCGGGCTGTTCTCGTCCTGGCTCGTGCGCGAGGTGAAACCCGGCGACGAGATCGAGGTCGCGCCGCCCACCGGCAGCTTCAGCCCCGATCTCGAAGCCGCCGGGCACCACGTGCTGATCGCGGCCGGCTCCGGAATCACGCCGGTGCTGTCGATCGCGTCCTCGCTGCTCAGCGACTCGGACGCGACGGTGACCGTGCTCTATGGCAATCGGCGCACGGACACCGTCATGTTCGCCGACGACCTCGCGGACCTCAAGGACCGCTACCCCGCGCGGCTCGAACTCGTCCACGTGCTCTCCCGAGAGCCACGCGAGGCCGAACTGTTCACCGGACGGCTCGACGTCGAGAAACTGCGGCGCCTGTGCACCGTGCTCATCCCGGTCGAGGACGTCGCGCACTGGTGGCTGTGCGGGCCGTTCGAGATGGTGACCGGCGCGCAGGATCTGCTGCGCTCGCTGGACGTCGCCGACGAACGCGTGCATCAGGAACTGTTCTATGTGGACACTCCGCCGGAACCGGTGCGGCACGTCGACCCGGCCGTCGTGGGTTCGTCCAGCGAGGTCACGCTGGTCCTCGACGGCCGGTCGACGACGATGACGCTGCCGCGCGGCTCTTCGCTGCTCGACGGCGCGCAGAAGTACCGCCCGGACCTGCCCTTCGCCTGCAAGGGCGGGGTGTGCGGGACCTGCCGGGCGAAGATCTGCGACGGCCAGGTGGACATGCGGCGCAACTTCGCCCTGGAGAAGGCCGAGGTCGACGCCGGGTTCGTGCTCACCTGCCAGTCGGTGCCGGTGTCCGACGCCGTGACGGTGGATTTCGACGCCTGACCACCCGCAATTCGTCCTCTGGATGCGGTAGTTGCGTGCGCAAGTACCGCATCCAGAGGACTAAATGCCGAGGGGTAGCCACCTGGTGATGCCGATGTCGGCGAGGAACGGCCGGTCGTGGCTCGCCACGATCAGCGCGCCCCGATAGGCCGACAACGCCTCGGTGAGCCGGCGGACGCTCGCGAGGTCGAGATTGTTCGTCGGCTCGTCGAGCAGCAGCAGCCGTGGTGTGGGCTCGGTCAGCAGCAGCGTCGCCAGCGCCGCCCGGAACCGTTCCCCGCCAGACAACGACGCCACCTCGCGGTCGGCCGTCGTCCCCCGGAACAGGAACCGCGCCAGCCGCGCGCGGATCTCGTTGTCGGTGAGCGACGGCGCGACCGAGCGCACGTTGTCCACAATGGACATCGCGTCGTCGAGGATGTCGAGCCGCTGGGGGAGCAGCCTGGCGGGGACGAACAGCTCCGCTTCGCCCGACTCCGGCGGGAGTTCGCCGGTGATCGTCCGCAGCAGGGTGGTCTTCCCCGACCCGTTCGGGCCGACGAGCGCGATCCGTTCGGGGCCCATGACGTGCAGGTTCACCGGCGGGCCGAACCGGGGCACGGCGTCGATCCGGAGCACGTCCGTTCCGCGCGGGACCGTGGTTTCCGGGAGTTCGACGCGGATCTCGGCGTCCTCGCGCACCAGGTCCTCGGCCGCCTTCAGCGCTTCGACGGCGTCCTCCAGCCTGTCGGCGTGCAGGTTCCGGTGCTTGCCCGCGGCGATCTGCGCGTCCTCCTGACGTTTGCGCATCCGCACCTTGGGTTCGCGTTTCTGGTCCCACATCTTCTGGCCGTACCGGGCCCGCCGGGCGAGTTTGATCCCGGCTTCGATCAGTTCCCGTTTCTGGCGCTTGACGTCGGATTCCGCTGCACGCAGATGCCGCCGCGCGGCCTCCTGGGCGACCTCGACGGCGTGCTCGTAGTCCGCGAGATCGCCGCCGTACAAGGTGACCTCGTGGTCACGGACCTCGGCGATCCGGTCGACCAGCTGGAGCAGCTCGCGATCGTGCGACACGACCACGAGGATCCCGCTCCAGGCCGCCACCTCGCGGTGCACGAGTTCGCGCGCCCGCAGGTCGAGGTTGTTCGTCGGTTCGTCGAGCAGCAGCGCGGCGGGACGCCGCAGGAGCAGGGCGGCCAGCCCGAGCAGCGTGAGTTCACCACCGGAGAGTTCGCCCGCCCGCCGGCCGAGCCGGACGGCGCCCAGGCCGAGCCTGTCGAGGATCGCGCGGGTGCGTTCCTCGACGTCCCAGTTGTCGCCGATGGTGCTGAAGTGCTCCTCGGTGGCGGTGCCGCTCTCGACGGCCCTGATGGCCGCGCGGACCGCGGTGACGCCCAGGACGTCGTCGACCCGGCGTTCGGTGTCGAGGACGAGGTTCTGGGGCAGATAGCCGAGTTCGCCGGGCGCGGTCACCGAGCCCGTGGTGGCTTCCAGCCGTCCTGCGAGCAGCCTGAGCAGCGTGGACTTGCCTGACCCGTTGGTGCCGACCAGGCCGGTGCGGCCTGCCCCGATGGTGAGCGAAAGACGCTCGAACACCGGGACGCCGTCGGGCCAGGTGAAGGTGACGTCGGAAAGCGTCAAGGAAGAAGACATGAGACTCCCTGCGAAGGAGGTGGGATGAGGGCGCAGGTTCGTCTCAGAAGATCACCGGGTCAGGGTAGCCCGCGGGTGGCCGCCCGGCGACCGGTTTTCGCGGGGGCATACTGGCGGGCGTGACCGAACGACCCCACGTCCTGCTGTCCGCCGCGGTTTCGCTGGACGGATACCTCGACGACGCGACCGACACCCGCCTGGTGCTGTCCAACGAGGACGACTGGGCCAGGGTGGACGGGCTGCGCGCCGCGTCCGACGCGATCCTCGTCGGCGCGAACACGGTCCGCGCGGACGACCCGCGCCTGCTGGTCCGCTCGCCGGAGCTGGTCGCCGGACGGGTCGCGGCCGGCCGCCCGGAACAACCGGTCAAGGTCACGCTCACCCGCGGCGGGTCGCTCGATCCGGCGGCGCAGTTCTTCACCGTCGGGGACGCGGAGAAGCTGGTCTACGCGCCGCCCGGCGTCGTCACCGGGGTGAAGGCGACGGTCGTCGACCTGGTGGACCTGCGCGGAATGCTGGCCGACCTCCACGCGCGGGGCGTGCGGCGGCTGATGGTCGAAGGCGGCGGCGCGATCCACACGCAGTTTCTCACCGAGGGGCTCGTCGACGAACTCCACCTGGCCGTCGCGCCGTTCTTCGTCGGTGACCCGCGAGCCCCCCGGTTCACCGGGCCCGGCGCGTTCCCGCGCGGCCTCACGCTCGTCGGCAGCACGCGGCTGGGCGACATCGCCGTGCTGGAGTACCACGCCACGCCGGAACCGTCCGAAGTGGACATCCTGCGGCTACGTGAGGCCATCGCCCTCGCCGAGAACTGTCCGCCGCGGACTTTCCGCGTCGGCGCGGTCATCACCGACGCCGGCGGCGAAGTGATCTCCACCGGCTACTCGGGCGACGGGGATCCCGCCAACCACGCCGAAGAAGCCGCGCTCGCCAAACTCGAACCCGGGGACCCGAGACTGGCGGAGGCGACGATGTACACGTCGCTGGAGCCGTGCAGCTCGCGGACGTCACATCCGCGAAGCTGCACCCAGCTCATCCTCGACGCCGGCATCCCGCGCGTCGTGTTCGCCTGGCGCGAGCCGTCGGTGTTCGTCGACTGCGTCGGCGCCGAGACACTGGAGGCGGCCGGACGCCGGGTGATCGAGGTGCCTGCCCTCGCCGCCGACGTCCGCCGCGCGAACACCCACATCGCGGGTGTCCACCTGTGAACTACTTGCAGGCGTCGCAGCAGCCGCAGCCCTGACCGGTGCACGCCGAGCAGCAACCGTGGCGAAGCACGACCTTCAACAGACGCTTGATCATCGCTGTCCTCCCGATCGTTGTCATCCCACCGCCCTTGTCACGCTAAGTTCTGCGCATACGACACTGGTACCGCCGGGAGTGCTATGCCCCGGTTCCAGCGGGTGATGTCAGGCTTCGAGGTCCCCCTCCAGCGATAAGTAGACCTCGCGCAGTTGAGCCAAAAGATCGGCGTCGGGCTCCGCCCACAGCCCCCGATCGGCCGCCTCGTTCAGCCGCTCGATGATGCCGCGCAACGCCCACGGGTTGGCCTGGCGCAGGAATTCCTGATTGACCTCGTCGAGCACGTAGGACTCGGTGAGCTTCTCGTACATCCAGTCGCCGACCACCCCGGCCGTGGCGTCGAAACCGAAGAGGTAGTCGACCGTCGCCGCCAGCTCGAAGGCACCCTTGTAACCGTGCTTGCGCATCGCCGCGAGCCAGCGCGGATTGACCACCCGGGCCCGGAAGACGCGGGCGGTCTCCTCGCCGAGGGTGCGGGTGCGGACCGCGTCCGGCGTGGTGCTGTCACCGACGTAGGACGCGGGCGCGGTGCCGGTCAGCGCGCGGACCGTCGCGATCATCCCGCCGTGGTACTGGAAATAGTCGTCGGAGTCGGCGATGTCGTGCTCACGGGTGTCGGTGTTCTTGGCCGCGACCACGATCCGCTTGTACGAGTTCTCCATGTCCTCGCGCGCCGGCCTGCCGTCGAGGTCGCGGCCGTAGGCGAACCCGCCCCAGACCGCGTAGACCTCGGCGAGATCCTTGTCGTCGCGCCAGTTCCCGGAATCCATCAGCGGCAGCAGGCCCGCTCCGTACGCGCCGGGTTTGGAGCCGAAGATCCTCGTGGTGGCCCGGCGTTCGTCGCCGTGCGCGGCCAGATCCGCGCGGGTGTGGGCGCGCACGAAGTTCTGCTCGTCCGGTTCGTCCAGGTTCGCGACCAGGCGCACGGCGTCGTCGAGCAGCGTGATCACGTGCGGGAAGGCGTCGCGGAAGAACCCGCTGATCCGCACGGTGACGTCGACGCGCGGGCGCCCGAGTTCGGCGAGCGGGATCGCCTCGATCCCGGTGACCCGCCGCGACGCCTCGTCCCAGACCGGCTGGACTCCCAGCAGGGCCAGGACTTCCGCGGCGTCGTCACCCGAGGTGCGCATGGCCGACGTGCCCCACACCGAGAGGCCGACCGAACGCGGCCAGTCGCCGGTGTCTTCCTTGTACCGGCGGAGAAGCGAGTCGGCAAGGGCCTGGCCGGTCTCCCAGGCGAGGCGGCTCGGGATGGCCTTCGGGTCGACGGTGTAGAAGTTGCGGCCGGTCGGCAGCACGTTGATCAGGCCGCGCAGGGGAGAACCGCTGGGGCCCGCCGGGATGTAGCCGCCGTCGAGCGCGTGGAGCACGGCGTCGATCTCGGCGCCGGTGCCCGCCAGCCGTGGCACGATCTCGGTCGCGGCGAAGGTCAGCACGCGCGCGACCTCCTGGTGTTCCGGCACTTCGGCGACGACCTCGGCGACGGCGGCGGGGGACCAGTCCCTGGCCTCCATCGCCTCGACGAGCGACCGGGCGGTCTGCTCGATGGCGTCCACTTCGGACAGTGGCGCGTCGCTGTTCTCCTTGAGCCCCAAGGCGGAGCGCAGGCCGGGGACAGCGCCCTGTTTACCGCCCCACATCTGCTGGGCGCGCAGCATCGCGAGCACGAGGTTGATCCGCGCCTCGCCTTCCGGCGCGGCACCGAGGATGTGCAGGCCGTCGCGGATCTGGGCGTCCTTGACCTCGCACAGCCAGCCGTCGATGTGCAGCAGGAAGTCGTCGAACTCCGCGTCGTGCGGGCGTTCCTCGACACCGAGGTCGTGGTCCAGCTTCGCGGCCTGGATCAGCGTCCAGATCTGCGCGCGGACCGCGGGTAGCTTCGCCGGGTCCATCGCGGCGATGTTGGCGTGCTCGTCGAGGAGCTGCTCGAGGCGGGCCATGTCGCCGTAGCTCTCGGCACGGGCCATCGGCGGGATCAGGTGGTCGACGATCGTGGCGTGCGCGCGCCGTTTCGCCTGCGCGCCCTCGCCCGGGTCGTTGATCAGGAACGGGTAGATCAGCGGCAGGTTGCCGAGGACGGCGTCCGGCGCGCAGGAGTCCGAAAGACCCGCGGTCTTGCCGGGAAGCCATTCCAGCGAACCGTGTTTGCCGAGGTGGACGACGGCGTGCGCGCCGAACTCCTCCTCCAGCCAGCGGTACGCGGCCAGATAGTGGTGGCTCGGCGGGAGGTCCGGGTTGTGGTAGATCGCCACCGGGTTCTCGCCGAATCCGCGCGGCGGCTGGATCATCAGGATGACGTTGCCGGACTGCAGAGACGCGAGCACGATGTCGCCGTTGTCGACGTAGAGCTCGCCTGGGGCGGGACCCCAGTGCTCCTCCATGCCCTCGCGAAGTTCGGCGGGCAGTTCGGCGAACCACGCGCGGTACTTGTCCGCGGGGACACGGATCGGGTTGCCGGAGAGCTGTTCCTCGGTGAGCCACTCCGGATCCTGGCCGCCCGCGGCGATGAGCGCGTGGATCAGGGCGTCGCCGTCCGGCTGGTCGGTGCCGGTGGGCTCGACGCCGGGGAACGGGTCCTCGCCGAGGTCGTAGCCCTGGTCGCGCATGCGGCGCAGCAGCTCGATCGCGGACGCGGGGGTGTCGAGGCCGACGGCGTTGCCGACGCGGGAGTGCTTCGTCGGGTACGCGGACAGCATCAACGCGATCCGGCGCTCCCGCGGCGGCGTGTGCCGCAGGCGGGCGTGGGCGAGCGCGATCTTGGCGACCCGCGAAGCGCGCTCGGCGTCCGGCACGTACTTGGGGAGGCCGTCGTCGTCGATCTCCTTGAACGAGAACGGGACGGTGATGAGCCGGCCGTCGAACTCGGGGACGGCCATCTGGTTGCCCGCGTCGAGCGGGGAGAGCCCGTCGTCGTTGGCGGACCAGGTCTCGCGGTCGCTGGTGAGGCAGAGCGCCTGGAGGATCGGGATGTTGAGCGCGGCCATCTCGGCGACGTCCCACGCTTCGTCGTCCCCGCCGGCGCCGACCTCGGACGGCTTCGTGCCGCCGGCGGCCAGCACGGTGACCAGGAGCGCGTCGGCCTTGGCCAGCTCGGCCATCATCTCCGGCTCGCGGGTGCGCAGGGACGCGCAGTGGATCGGGAGCGCGCGGCCCCCGGCGGCCTCGATGGCGTCGGAGAGGGCGTGGACGAACTCGGTGTTCCCGGACAGGTGATGCGCGCGGTAGTAGAGGATCGCGATGACCGGGCCTTCGGTGTGTTTCGGCTCGCGTTCGAGGACGCCCCACAGCGGCTGCACGGCGGGCGGCTCGAAGCCGTCACCCGTGAGCAGAAGCGTGTCGCTCAGGAATCGGTGGAGCTGGGTGAGGTTGGCGGGGCCGCCCTGCGCGAGATACGCGTGCGCCTCCGCCGCCGTGCCCGCCGGGACCGTGGACAGCTTCATGAGCTGCGCGTCCGGCGTCTGCTCGCCGCCGAGGACCACCACGTGCGCGCCGCTCGCGCGGACCGTGTCGAGCCCTTCCTGCCAGCTCCGCTCGGACCCGAGGATCCGGACGACGACGATCTTGGCGCCGTCGAGCAACGTGGGCAGCTCGCTCAGATCGAGCCGGGCGGGGTTGGCCAGCCGATAGTCGGCCTCGCTGGCGCGTGCGCTGAGCAGGTCGGTGTCCGAAGTGGACAGAAGCAGGATCACGGCAGTCCTCACTCGGGGTGTCCGCGCCCCGGGTCGTGCGGTCGCGACGGCCGGAGTTCCTGGCTTCCCTCTCCGGTGCCTGTGCGGGCTCCGTCGGGGTGACAGTGGCGGGACCGCCCCGGACTCTCACCGGGTTCCTCCCTCTGCCGTCGCGCGGGTTCCCGCTCACTCTCCGGTGCGGTCCGGCGGGAGTCAAGGTGATGTGTCCTTCAGACGGGGTGGCGCGGTGTTCGTGCTGGTCAAGGTGGTCGTGAGTGGCGATTCGGGTTAGAACCCGAATCGTATTTACCTACCCACTGGTGTGACTGGCGGCCGAGCGCGGAGGAATTGGGACGTTGAACGTCCGGAATCCTCCCCTGTCATCTCGTCTGCGGCCGGTCGTGACCGGTACGACCTTGATCAACGGAGGATCGGGGACGTTGAGTGTCCCCGATCCTCCGTTGATCAAGGTCCGAGGCCGGGCGATCCACGCGACGGTGCAGGAATCGGGACACTCAATGTCCCAATTCCTGCACCGTCGAGCCCGGCGGCCGCTGAACCGCCACCCTCGCGCAGCTCAGGCGTGGGTAGGTAAATGCAGGTCCGCTCTAACCCGAATCGCCACTCACGACCACCCCGACCCAGGCGACGGGTGAGTTGGGAGCGGATGTGCCGGTCGGATGCGGTCCGCGGGCATGCCGAGGGGCCCGTCGCCGGTGTGGGTGGCGGGCTCCTCGGGTCGTGCAGGTTAGGCCGGGGCGCGGTGGAGGGTGTTGCGCCGGGATCTTCGGAGCGGGTCCAGGTACTGGGGTGGGATGAACTCGGGGAGTCCGTCGGCTGCCATGCGGACTTGCCAGTCGCCGTGGTGGATCAGGCGGTGGTGGAAGCTGCAGAGGAGTACGAGGTTCCGGAGGTCGGTGGGTCCGCCGTCTGCCCAATGCTCAATATGGTGAGCGTGACAGTTCTTGGGTCTTCGATGACATCCGGGGAACGCGCAGCCTCGGTCGCGGATGTTCAGTGCCCGTCGCTGGCCTGGGGTGACGAACCGGCGTAGTCGTCCCACGTCGAGGGGTTCCCCGGCCGCGTTCATCACCACCGGCAGCATCAGGCAATCGCAGGCGGCCATCCTGGCCTCGCGAGCGGTCATGGTGCCGACGAAGTCCAGGCACGCTTTCCCGATCCCAGACTTGAGCTCTTCGAGCCCGATGGTGACGTGCACCAACGTCCGGTAACCGCTCGTTCCGGGCTGATCAGGACACGCGATCGCGAGGTCAAGAAGTTCGGCCCAGGCGTCGCCCAGCCGTTCGCACTTCATCCGCAGATCCGCCTGACCGAATTCGTCCACCGGACGCGGCTTCGCATACGCCTCCAGCGCTGCGGCGGTGCGGGCACCGGTCTCGTCATCGAGCAGGCCGTTCAGCTTCCAGAACCCGTCCTTGCGACGCTCCAGCGTGACTTCCCGACGCGGCTGCTTCGGCTCCGGCTCTTTCGGCTCGTTGCCGTCGGGGTCGAGCCAGCCGAGAATCTTCGCCTCGGCCTTCACCAGCTCACGAGGCCCAGCGCTTCTGGCGAGGTCGGCGAGGGTCTTCTCCGCACTCTCCCGATCCTCCACCGACGTGGTGGACGGGATCCTCGCCAAGATCGCCAGGATCTGCTGGATCCGCTCGCCCCCGATCAACCCCTCCGCCGCCACCGCAGCGGTAGTGGGTGCGACAGCCGGAAGCGCACTCCCATCGAGAGCCCGCGTCGGATTCAACGCGATCGCCTGATTCACCACCGGCCGGGCCTCACCCCATGAAAGCCCCGCCACATCCGCGAACCACGCAACCGTGGATCCATACCCGAACAAGTCTTTCGCGCCCCGAGACTCGACCTCCGCCAGATACCGCCCCAAACCGGCGGAAGCGACCCGCATCACCTGCAAGAACTGCTGCACGCCATGCGCAAGCTCCAGCTTGCCAGCGCGCCACAACTCCTGCGGCAACTCGGGAAGAACAGTCTCGGACACCCCTCCAGAATACCCGAAAAAATCGAACAAGTGTTCGTAATTTTAAGTCACCACAAACCCGTGCATTTCCCACTGATGGGTGATCCGGAAATCTCGCAATTAGTCCTCTAAATGCGTCACGCGAGCGTGGCGTGGCGCTCGGGCCCAGTCACCACCGTCTGCAATTAGTCGACTAATTGCGTGGCCGTCGGAGTATGGCGATCTCCTCCCGAAGAGAAACGACGGCCTCCGCGAGAATCACCGGATCGACGGTCGCGGCCCATTCCCGGATCAGCTCGGACCGCCGCCGAACGACCTTTTTCTCCTGGTCACGGATGACGCCCGCCTGGTTGTACTCCTGAGCGTCGACGGCCGCTTCCTTGCGTCGCCGATATTCGGCGATCTCCGAAGTCAGGAGATCGATCTCGGGCGGCGGGTCGGCGGGTCCGCGGACCGGGGTGCCGGGGCCAGGACCGCCCCAGACGGCGTTCTCGTCGAGCAGGGGAGCCCAGATCCGGGCATGGGCCTCCCGGATCAGCTCCTCCGTCACCCCGTGTTCGCCCAGTACGCGAGCCGGTCCGCCGCCTGCCGCCGACAAACCGGCGACCGACTCGATGAAGCCGTCGCGCCGCAGCACTTCGCGGACCTCGGCGGTGACCGGAAAGCCTTCGACGGTCTCGACGGCCGGTGTCGTGTCCGAGGCGGCCGCTTTCTCCAGTTGCCAGATGAGGACATCGCGAGAGACGCCCAGGGAGCTGAAAAGCGCGTACCCGACACTCTCGTCGAGGATGGCGAGCAGGAGTTCCTCGCCGCCGACCCGATCCCGCCCCAGCCGGACCGCGTGAGCATGTGCCCGCTCCAGCAGGCTCACGCCGACCGCTCCGACGAGGAATCACCGATCCGCGGGAAGGGGGCGGTGGAGAAGATGATCTCCACCGCCACCTCGAAGAACTCCGCGATCCGCAGCGCGAGGTAGAGGCTCGGGCTGTACTCGCCGCGTTCGAGATAGCCGATGGTCTGGTAGTGCACGCCCAGCGCATCGGCGAGCTCGCGGCGGGAGATGCCCCGTTCCGCCCGCAGCATCGCGATCCGGTTGTAAACGACCTCGCTCATGAGCTAGCCAATTCGCTGCATCGCCTTTTCCCGTCGTGCCGCCACCGAGGACCCGGATTCGCGGCGCGCCATCCGCCGCAGGACCACCGGGGCCAGTACCAATCCGATCACGGACCACGCGGACAGTACGCCGAGGGTCTCCCAAGGCCGCCAAGAGTGCCCGATCTCGATCATCACCGTCGAGTCCGGCAGCAGCGCCGACCGCATGCCGAGGCCGAGCCAGTACATCGGGAACACCTGGCCGATGCCCTGGAGCCACTCCGGCAGCGCGGTGATCGGGTAGAAGATCCCGGAGATCGCGCCGATGCCCAGTGTCGGCAGCATGATCAGGCCGATGCTGCGCGCGTTGGTGGTCAGCGAGCCGAAGATCGCGCCGAGCGGCATGGTCGCGAGCAGCCCGAGCACCAGTACCCACAGCAGGCCCAGCCAGGACGTCAGCCCGCCCGGGGCGATGCCGTCGAACAGGATCAGGCTGGGGATCAGCACCAGCAGCATCCCGATGACGGTGCCGATGGAGATCGTGACGACCTTGCCGACGAGGTAGCCGAGCATCCCGTTCGGGGTCGCCTTGGCACGCAGGAGCGTGCCGTCCTCGCGTTCGACGGCGAGGACGCCCGCCATGCCGAGCATGCCGCTGAACACGATGCCCGCGCCCAGCACGCTCGGCACGGTCGCGGCGCCGAGCGAGAACTCCATGCCCGGCAGTTTCGCGTCGCGCATGAAGAACATGACGACGATGAAGATCGCCGGGAAGATGAAGGTGTTGAACAGATCTTCGCGGTTGGTCATCGTCTGCAGCGTCTCGAGCCAGCCTCGTTTGACGCCCATCCGGACACTGTGCTGAACCGGGTTCACAGCGCACCCACCTCCACGAGCGGCGTCTCGGCCTTGCGGACCAGGGTCATGTACGTGTCTTCGAGCGACGCCCGCCGGACCTCCAGGTCACCGATGGCTTCCCCGTGCTGTTTGAACAGTTCGTGCACGTACTTCGTCGATTCCGTCGTCGAGTGCACGAACCGCTGGCCGTCCAGCGTCCAGCGCACCTCGGCCTCGCCGGCGATCTGCCTGCTCAGCGCGTCGGCCGAACCGTCGGCCACGATCCGCCCGTGGTTCAGGATCAGGATCCGGTCGGCCAGCTTCTCGGCCTCGTCGAGGTCGTGCGTGGTGAGCAGGATCGTCGTGTCGTCGTCATCGGTCAGCCGGTGCACGAGTTCGTGGAACTCGCGCCGCGCCTCCGGGTCCAGCCCGGCGGTCGGCTCGTCGAGGAACAGCAGTTCCGGGCGGCCGACGATGCCGATCGCGACGTCGAGGCGGCGCCGCTGCCCGCCCGAGAGCATCCGGACCCGCTTGTCCGCGTGCGCCGTCAGCCCGACCGCGGCGATCAGCTCGTCCGGATCCCACGGCCGCTTGATGCGGTCCGTGGAGTACGGCGCGTAGTAACCGCCCAGGTGCTCCAGCAGCTCCCGCACCCGCCATTTCGCGTGGTCACGCCAGGACTGCAGGACGACCCCCAGCCGCGCCCTCCAGTCCTCGTCCGCGTGCGCCGGGTCGATGCCCAGCACGCTGACCTCGCCCTCCGACCGCATCCGGAAGCCTTCGAGGATCTCGATCGTCGTGGTCTTGCCCGCGCCGTTCGGCCCCAGCAGGCAGATCACCTCGCCGCGGTGCGCGGTGAAGTCCACGCCGTGGAGGACGTCGTTCGTCCCGTACCGCATCCGGAGATCTCGGACGGAGATCATCACGTCGTGTGGATCTCTCATAGGTCACCCCCATCTCAGTGCTGCGATCGAATGTAGCACACCTACTACATTCGGTCCGATGATTACTCCTCCCGACCGTGCGCATTTAAAAGATGGGCCATCTACAGTGAGCGCATGTCCACGAGCGCACGTGTCCGAGCCGACGCGTGCCCCGGTGTTTTCGCCACGCACGACGCCGCGGACGGTCCGCTCGCCCGGGTCCGGTTGCCCGGCGGCGCCATCACCGCGGACAGGCTCCTGGCCCTCGCGGACGCCGCCGAAGACCTCGGCGACGGCGCCCTCCACCTCACTTCGCGCGGCAACGTCCAGCTGCGCGGCGTCACCCGTCCCGGTCTCGCGGACAGGCTCGTCAAGGCCGGGCTGCTGCCCTCGCCGTCGCACGAACGCGTCCGCAACATCCTTGCTTCGCCCCTGAGCGACGTCGCCCAGGAACTTGCCGCCGCGCTCGACAGAGCCCTCTGCGCCGACCCCGAACTCGCTGAACTCCCTGGACGCTTCCTCTTCGCGCTCGACGGCGGCGAAGGAGACGTCGCGGGAGAAGGCACCGACGTCTGCTGGCGCGACGGCGCGGTGTTGCTCGCCGGCGACGACACCGGCCTGCGCGTTCCCGCCGAGCACGCCGTCGACGCGCTGCTCTCGGTCGCGCGCGCGTTCCTCCGGACACGGGGGACGGCCTGGCGGATCAGCGAACTCGCCGACACGAAACCCCTGATCAGGGGTATACCAGGCGAAACAAAGGAGCCGCAAAGCTTCGAAACCAGGCCCGGCCTGCCCATCGGGCCGATCGGTGACGCGATCGCGGTCGCCCCGGTCTTCGGCCGCCTGACCTCGGCCCAGGCGCGCGCGATCGCGAGGGCCGGGGACGCCGTGGTCACCCCGTGGCGATCCATCCTGGTCCTCGGTCCCCTGGAGCCGGACACGGGCCTGATCGCCGATCCGGACGCGCCGTCGCTCGGGATCAGCGCCTGCGTCGGACGGCCGGGCTGCGCGAAGTCGCTGGCCGACGTCCGGGCCGACGCGGCGCGGATCGGCCGGGCCCCGAGAGCTCATTTCGCCGGTTGTGCACGGCGTTGTGGAAAACCCGCGCACGAGCACGTCGACGTCCTCGCGACGGAGGACGGCTATCTGGTCGACGGGGCGTTCGTCCCGGTCGGCGAGCTGGCGAAGGCGTTGGCGGAGAAGGGCAGTGCCGAAGTGAAGGGGCAGCAGTGATCGACTACATCCGGGACGGGGCCGAGATCTACCGGCATTCGTTCGCCACCATCCGCGAGGAGGCGGATCTCGCGATCCTCCCCGACGACGTCGCGGTGCTGGCCGTGCGGATGATCCACGCCTGCGGGATGGTCGACCTGGTCGACGACCTCCGCTACAGCCTGGACGTCGTGGAATCCGGCCGCGCCGCCCTCGAAGCGGGTGCGCCGATCCTCTGCGATGCCAACATGATCGCCTCCGGCGTGACCCGCAAACGTTTGCCTGCCGCCAACGAGGTGCTGTGCACGCTGTCCGATCCGAAGGTGCCGGGGCTGGCCGAGCGGATGGGCACCACCCGGTCCGCGGCCGCGCTGGAACTCTGGCGCGACAAGCTGCCCGGTTCCGTGGTGGCGATCGGCAACGCGCCCACCGCGTTGTTCCGCCTGCTGGAACTGCTCGACGAGGGGGTCGGCGCCCCGGCGGCGATCATCGGTGTCCCGGTGGGTTTCGTCGGCGCCGCCGAATCCAAAATGGAACTCGCCGAGCGGGCACCCGCGCCGTACCTGGTGGTGCACGGACGACGTGGCGGCAGCGCGATGGCCGTCGCCGCGATCAACGCGATGGCGAGTGAGGTCGAATGAGCGGGCTCGGGAAACTCTGGGGTGTCGGGCTCGGGCCCGGTGACCCGGAACTGATGACGGTCAAGGCCGCGCGGCTGATCGGCGAGGCCGACGTCATCGCCTATCACAGCGCGCGGCACGGCCGGAGCATCGCGCGGTCGGTCGCCGAGCCGTACCTTCGGGACGGCCAGCTCGAAGAGAAGCTGGTCTACCCGGTCACGACCGAGACCACCGACCATCCCGGCGGCTACGAAGGCGCCATCGCCGACTTCTATGAGCTGAGCGCGAAGCGGCTCGCCGAACACCTCGACGCCGGACGCGACGTGGTGGTGCTCTGCGAAGGCGACCCGTTCTTCTACGGCTCCTACATGTACATGCACGAACGGCTCGCGGACCGCTACGAGGCGACCGTGGTGCCCGGCGTGACGTCGGTCAGCGCGGCGTCGTCAGTGCTCGGCCGTCCGCTGGTGCAGCGCGACGAGGTCCTCACGATCCTCCCGGGCACGCTGCCCGCGCCGGAGCTCGCGCGGCGCCTGGCCGACACGCAGGCCGCGGCGGTGCTGAAACTCGGCCGCACGTTCGGCAACGTCCGTGAGGCGCTGGCCGAGGCCGGGAAGCTGGACGACGCCTTCTACGTCGAACGCGCGACCTGGCAGGCGCAGCGCGTCGAGCCGTTCGCCGACGTCGACCCGGAGTCGGTGCCGTACTTCTCGCTCGCGTTGCTGCCCAGCCCGGCGTACGCGTCCCGGCTCGCCGACGAACCGGAAGCCCCCCGGACGCGGGAAACGCACACCGGCGGAGAAGTCGTGGTCGTCGGCCTCGGCCCGGCGGGCCCTGGCTGGCTGACGCCCGAAGCGACCGAGGAACTGGCCGCGGCGGAGCACATCGTCGGCTACGGCCCGTACGTCGCACGGGTCCCGCAACGCGCGGGCCAGCAGCGGCACGCGTCGGGCAACCGGGTCGAGGCCGAACGCGCCGTCGAGGCGCTGGAACTGGCCGCGAACGGCTCCAAGGTCGCGGTGGTCTCCTCGGGTGATCCCGGGGTGTTCGCGATGGCGTCGGCCGTGCTGGAGCAGGTCGCCGCCGGGCACGGCGCGGGCACGAGGGTGCGGATCGTGCCGGGGGTGACCGCCGCGCAGGCGGCCGCGTCCCGCGTCGGCGCGCCGCTGGGTCACGACTACTGCGTGCTTTCGCTGTCCGACCGGCTCAAACCATGGGAGATCATCGAACGACGGCTCGACGCGGCGGGCGCGGCGGATCTCGTGCTCGCGCTGTACAACCCGGCGTCCCGCACGCGGATCACGCAGCTCGCGCAGGCCCGCGACGTCCTGCTGCGGCATCGCGCGCCGGAGACCCCGGTGGTCGTCGCCCGCGACGTCGGCGGACCGGAGGAGGACATCCGCGTCGTCACCCTCGGCACCCTGGAGCCGGCGGAAGTGGACATGCGCTGCCTGTTGATCGTGGGTTCGTCGAAGACCCGCGCCGAGAACGGCGTGGTCTGGACGCCGCGCAGTTACGAATGACGGCCAAGCCCGGCGTTCCGGGCTTGGCCGAGCAGCACCTCACGGTCGTCCGTGCCCACCTTGGCGTGGATCGACGACACGACGTTGCGCACGGTTTTGGTCGCGAGCCCCAGCTGCCGTGCCACCTGCGCGATCACCAGCCCGCCCGCCAGGAGGTCGAGCACCTCGTGCTCCCGTGAGGTCAGCCGCGGGAACACCCGGATCGGCTCGGACGCGGCCAGCAGGCCGTAGAGCCGGTCCGCCGCGCGTTCGCCGAACACGACCGCGCCCGCCGCGACCTCGCGGATGAACCGGACCAGATCGTCGTGGGCCGCGCTCCGGGACAGGACGCCGCGGGCGCCCGCGAGCATCGCGGCGACCACGAGGTCGCTGTCGCCGGGCGGGGTCAGCGCGAGCACCGCGGTTCCCGGTACGCGGGAAGACACTTCGCGTGTCACGGCGAGCCCGTCGAGCGCGGGCGGGTGAACGGACAGGACGAGGACGTCCGGGTGCAGCGCGATGGCGTGCCAGACCGCTTCGCGTTCGTCGGGGGTATGGGCGACCACCTCCAGCTCCGAAGACACGGGCGGTTCGGGGACACCGGCGAAGACCACACTCACCACTGGGGTTCGAATCGGCACGCCATCGGTTGTAGCGCAGAACTTTTGTACAGTGTCCGGCCGTTTTCGGTGAACAATGTCCATTCGATAACGCTTCGACGATCGGGGGGCCTGGTGCCGAGACGCGAGCGCCCGCTGGGGCCGGGCGACGACGTCGTCATGCGGTTCGCGGCGGATCTCCGGCTGCTCCGCGAGAAGGCCGGAGGGCCGACGTACCGCGAGCTTTCGACCCGCGCCGGCTACTCGGCGGCCGCGCTGTCCGAAGCCGCGGGCGGCCGGAAGCTGCCGGGGCTCGCGGTCACGACCGCGTACGTCACCGCGTGCGGTGGCGACGTCGCGGCCTGGGAGGAACGCTGGCGCGCGGTCGCCGCCGGGCTCGCCGCGGCCTCCGGCGAACGGGACGACACCGAGCTCCCGTACCTGGGGCTGGCCGCGTTCCAGACCGCCGACGCCGGCCGGTTCTTCGGCCGCGAGCGCCTGGTCGCCGAGCTGACGGGCAAGCTCGCCGAACGACGGCTCGTCGGCGTCTTCGGCGCGTCGGGCTCGGGGAAGTCGTCCGTCCTGCGGGCCGGGCTGGCGGCCGCGAGCGAACGCCCTGTCGTCCTCCGCACGCCGGGCGAGCACCCGCTCGAAGCGGATATCGACGCCGAGGGGCGGCTGCTGATCGTCGACCAGTTCGAGGAGGTCTACACGCTCTGCCGGGACCAGACCGAACGCGAGAAGTTCGTCGACGCGCTGCTCGCGCTCGCCGGCGACGAGCACGGGACCCGGGTCGTCCTCGGCGTCCGCGCGGACTTCTACGGTCACCTCTGCCGTCACGCCGGTCTGGTCGAGGCGCTGACCGACGCGCAGGTGATGGTCGGCCCGATGACCGCGGACGAACTCCGGACCGCGATCGTCGAACCCGCCGTCCGCGCGGGCTGCCGGGTCGAGGCGGCACTGGTCACGACGCTCGTCGCCGACGCCACCGGCCAGCCCGCGATGCTCCCGCTCGTCTCGCACGCGCTGCTGGAGACCTGGCGGCGGCGCCAGGGGATCACGCTGACCAGCGCGGCGTACGAGGCCGCGGGCGGGATCCTGAACGCGATCGCGCAGACCGCGGAGGCGGTCCACACGGATCTCGAACCGGACAGGCAGAGCGTCGTCCGGCAGATCTTCCTGCGGCTGACCGCGCTCGGCGAAGGCACCGAAGACACGAAGCGCCGCCTCAACCGGCGCGAACTCGACGACGATCCTGCTACCACGGAAGTCCTCGAACGCCTCGCCGACGCGCGTCTGCTCGTCCTCGACCGCGACGGCGTGGAGATCGCGCACGAGGCCTTGATCCGCAGCTGGCCCCGGCTGCGCGACTGGCTCGCGGAGGACCGCGAAGGACACCGCCTGCATCGGCAGCTGGCCGAGGCGACCGAGCTGTGGGAGTCGCTGGACCGCGACAAGGGCAGCCTCTACCGCGGCACGCGGCTGGGTCTCGCCGCCGAATGGGCGGCCAGGGAGCCGGACGCGTTGAGCATGCGCGAGCGGCGGTTCCTGGAGGCCGGGCTCGACGCCGAAGCGGAGGAGACCGCCGTCGGGCGCAAACGGACGCGGAGGCTGCGAAGGCTCGTCGTTCTCCTTCATGTGCTGCTGATCCTGGCGGTGGTGGCGATCGTGTACGCCGTCGATGCCGAGAACACCGCGACCGATCAGCGGAACGTCGCGCTCGCGCGCAAGGCCGTGGTCGACGCGAAGACGTTGCGGGAGTCGAACCCGGCGCTGTCGGCGCAGCTCAGCCTCGCCGCGTACCGGCTCGCGCCGATCCAGGAGACCCACGACGGCCTGCTCGCGTCCATGGCGGCGCCCTTCGCCACCCGGATGACCTTCGATCCCGGTGACGTCACGGTGGCCCTGAGCGGGCAGCTCATGATCACCGCCGACTCCTACCGGGCGACGCAGGTGTGGTCCATCGCCGATTCGCGGCGTCCGGCGCTCCTGGCGACGCTGCCCGGCTCGGAGGAGGTCCGCGGGCCGCTCGCGTTCAGCCGCGACGGACGGGCTTTGGCGACCACCACCCGGGACCACCGGGTCCGGCTGTGGGATCTGACCGATCCCCGGCGTCCGGTGCGGAAAGCCGACGTCACCGGCCACCAGGACACCGTGCTCTCCACCGATTTCAGCCCCGACGGCCGTGTTCTCGTCACCGGCTCGGTGGACCACAGCGTCCGGCTCACCGACGTCGGCGACCTCGGCGCGCCGAAACCGCTCGGTGCGATCCCGGCCGAGCAGCTCGAACGCGCCGTCTTCAGCCCGGACGGCAGGCTGCTCGCCGTCACGAACACGAACTGGACGGCGGAACTCTGGGACGTCACCACGCCGTCCGCGCCGCTGAAGCGCTCCGTCCTTTCCGGACACCAGGACCTGCAGCTCACCCCGTCGTGGAGCCCGGACGGAAAACGGCTGCTCACCACCAGCTGGGACCGCACGGCGAAACTGTGGGACGTCGCCGATCCGGCGGCACCGCGTCCGCTGACGACGTTGACCACCCCGGCCGTGGTCTGGGCAGCCGGGTTCAGCCCGAGCGGCAGGCTCGTGGTGACCGCGGGCGACGACCAGTCCGTCCGGCTCTGGGACGTCACGGGACAGGCGAAGGAACTGCCGCCGCTGTCCGGGCACACGAACGCCATCTGGTGGGCGGCGTTCTCCCCGGACGGCAAGACCATCGTGTCCACCAGCGCCGACCGGACCGTCCGGTTGCAGGACGTCGGCGAACTGGCGCTGGCGTCGAGCGCGGGCTGGAACGCGGGCCTGTTCACCGAGCAGGGGCGGATCCTGGTCACCGCCGGGGACGACGTGCGGCTCTGGGCGATGGACGACCTCCGCGCGCCGAGACAGCTCGCGAAGCTCCCCGGCCCGGCCACCGTCACCGCCGTCGCGCTCAGCCCGGACCGGCGCAGCCTCGCGCTGGCCGCGCACGACGGTGCCGGTGTCGCCGGGACGTTCGTGCTCCAGCGCTGGGACATCAGCGATCCGACGGCACCGAAACTGACGGCGTCGACCGAGGTGAAACCCACGTACTCGCTCGCGTTCAGCCCGGATGGGAAGACCTTCGCCTCCGGCCACGACGACGGGCCGGTCCAGCTCTGGGACGTCGGCGATGCCACGCGGTTCGCCGAACCACGGGTCCTGCCGGTCGGCGACGGCACGATCTGGTCGCTCGCGTTCACCCCCGACGGGCGGACGCTGGCGGCGGCTCAAGGTCTCGACTCGTCCGTGGTGACGCTGTGGGACGTCGCCGACCCGAAACGGCCCGCTCTGGTGTCGAGCCTGCGGCCCGACGGCGGCGCGTTGTTCAAGATGGCGCTCAGCCCCGACGGTCACACGCTCGCCGCGGGCAGCAGCGATCGCAACGTCTACCTCTGGGACATCGCCGATCGCGCGCACGCCGTGCGGCTGGCGAAACTGGGCGGCAATCCCGAAGGTGTCGGGCATCTCGCGTTCGGCCCGACCGGACGGGAACTGGCGGCTTCGGCGTTCCGGACCGTGCGGGTCTGGGACCTGGCCGATCCGCGGAATCCGGTCGAATCGGCGCAGCTCACCGGCTTCGCCGCGACGGTCAACTCGCTGGCGTTCCGCGACGACGGGCATACGCTCGCCATCGGGAGCAGCGGCGTGCAGCTGTGGCAGACGGACGCCGCGCGGGTGGCTGAGGAGATCTGCCGGTTGGCGACGCCGAGGATCACGCGGGAAGAGTGGGAGAAGTACTTTCCGGGGCTCGAATACGCGCCACCGTGCGGTGCATGAGAAAAGCGGTAGAGAAACTCTCTCCGTAATAAACATATAGCGCATGGGGGGACTTGCCACAAGACCCCGGTCATGCCGCACACTCACTCGCCGTAGCCGAAACCTGGCGAAATGGGAGTCTGTGTCAACTCAGGGTCATGAAGAAGAGCTCCGGTCCGAACGCGACTACGTCGCCGGGCTCTACACGCGCCTGGACGCCGAACGCGCCCGGGTGAAGGGGGAGTTCCAGGCCGCGCTGGGCGGGACCGGCGGGACGGCCATGGAACGCGACGTCGAGGTGCGCGCGCTGGCCAGGGAGTCGCGGCGGCTGGACGTCGTGGACAACGGCCTGTGCTTCGGCAGGCTGGACAGCCTCGCGGGGGAGACCTCCCACATCGGCCGCATCGGTCTCTTCGACGAGGAGAACGACTACGAACCGGTGCTGCTCGACTGGCGGGCTCCGGCGGCGCGCCCGTTCTACACCGCGACCGCGGCGACGCCGGAGAAGATGCGCCGCCGCCGTCAGTTCCACACGCACGGGCGTGAGCTGCTCGGGTTCACCGACGAGGTGTTCGGCCGTCCCGGGGGCGACGCGGAGGGTGACGCGGCGCTGCTCGCGGCCGTCAACGCGCCGCGGGGTGAGGGGATGCGCGACATCGTCGCGACGATCCAGGCCGAGCAGGACGAGATCATCCGGCACGAGCATCCCGGAGTGCTCGTGATCGAAGGCGGGCCGGGCACCGGGAAGACCGTCGTGGCGTTGCACCGTGTCGCCTACCTGCTGTACACGCAGCGCGAGCGGATGGAACGCCACGGCGTGCTCGTGGTCGGGCCGAATCCGGCGTTCCTGCACCACATCGGCCGGGTGCTGCCGTCGCTGGGCGAGACCGACGTGGTGTTCATGACCACCGGCGATTTCGTGCCCGGCAAGCATGTCACCGCCGAGGACGGCCCGGAGGCGACGCGGCTCAAGGGGTCGCTGAAGATGCTGGACGTCCTCAAGGCCGCCGTCGCCGATCGTCAGCGGCTGCCGGAGGAGCCGGTGCTGATCGAGCTGGCCGACGTCACCGTCCGGATCGACGCCGAGACCGCGGAATGGGCGAGGGACGAGGCACGCAAGAGTGGCTTGCCGCACAACGAAGCGCGGGTGACGTTCACCGACATCGTCACCTACGTGCTGACCGAGCGGGCGATCGCGCGGATCGGCCGCGGCTGGCTCAGCCGGGACGACCGCGACGAATGGGAGCGGCTGCGGAAGGACCTGCTCAAGGAACTGGCCGAGAGCGAGACGTTCACCACCGCGCTCGACGACCTCTGGCCGATCCTGACGCCGGAAAGCCTGCTGGGAGCACTGTTCTCGTCCTCGGAGAGGCTGGCGGCCGCGGGCGCCGACCAGGCGTTGCTGCGCGCTGACGGGGAGGCCTGGACGGTGTCGGACATGCCGCTGCTCGACGAGCTCGTCGACCTGCTCGGCCGCGACAAGGCGGCGGACCAGGCGGCGGAAAAGGCGCTCGCGCGGGAGAAGAAGGCCGAGGCCGAGTACGCCGAAGGCGTGCTGGACACGATGAAACTCGACCGCGAGGAGATGGACGAGGACGTCATGCTGTCCGCGGAGAACCTCCTCTTCGCCGACGAACTCGCCGACCGCTTCGTCGAGCACGACACGCGCAGCCTCGTCGAGCGCGCCTCGGCGGACCGGGACTGGACGTACCGGCACGTCGTCGTCGACGAGGCACAGGAACTGTCCGAAATGGACTGGCGGGTGCTGATGCGGCGCTGTCCCAACCGGTCCTTCACCGTCGTCGGGGATCTGGCGCAGCGCCGGTCCGAAGCCGGGGCGCGGTCGTGGGACGCGATGCTGGCGCCGTACGTGCCGGGCCGCTGGGTCTACCGGTCGCTGACGGTGAACTACCGCACGCCGTCGGAGATCATGGCCGTCGCCGCGTCGGTGCTCGCCGAGTTCGCGCCGGACGTCCGGGCGCCGGAATCGGTACGTGCCAACGGTGTCCGGCCGTGGGCGCGGCAGGTCTCCGAGGAATCGCTGGCCGGCGCCATCGAGGAGTTCGTCAAGGACGAGGCGGGTCGTGAGGGCACCAGCGTCGTGATCGGGCCGCCGGGGGTGCCGGGGACCGTGCCCGCTTCGGAGACGAAGGGGCTCGAGTTCGACGCCGTCCTCGTCGTGGACCCGGCGCGGATCCTCGCCGACGGCCCGCGTGGCGCGGCTGAGCTGTACGTGGCGCTCACCCGCGCTACGCAGCGGCTGGGGGTGCTGCACGAGGGCGCGTTGCCGTCCGCGCTGGCGTGCCTGAACCCGTAACTCGCGTGATCAGACACCGCATTCGCGTGCTTGGAGGTGGAACTCACGAGTTCCGCCTCCAAGCACGCGAGTCACGGGTTCAGACACGTGAGTGACGAGTTGTCGCTCAGCGCGTCGGGTCCTTGCCGTTCGGCTGCCGCGGCCCGGGACCCGGTGACCACCAGCCGGGCACGACCTTCTCGCCGTGGATGATCGTCGGCGCGATGCCCTCGGTGAACGGTTCGACCTGCAGCAGCTGGCCCCACGACTGGCTGGGCTGGCCGATCAGGTAGCTGGGCACCTCGGGTTCGGCGGCGACCTCTTCGAGCCAGCCGATCGGACCGCCGTTGGTGCTGGACGCCCAGTTCGCCTCGTCCGCGACGGCACCCGCGGTGATCCGGTACTCCGGCATCTTCGAGATGCCGTCATGCGAGGTCACCGGCTGCACGCACGGGTAGACGAACGACGCGGGCCAGTCGACGTAGACCGGTTTGCCCGCGATCTTCTCGGTCAGCGTGGTGAACGTCGGCACGCGCGGCGCCGACGCGGCGATCCAGCCGTCCTCGGTGAGGTCGTTGTCGACGATGTTGATCCGCACGGACGTCGTCTCGGCGGGCAGGTCACGCAGGTTGATCCGGGTGTCGTTCCAGCCGTTGGTCCCGGCGCCGGGCGGGAGGACGAACTGGCTGCGGACGACCTTCACGCCTTCGGGGGTGTTCATGCCGTAGTCGAGGCTGACCGACGTCGGCCGCCGGGCCGCGCCCGCGGTGGCGACCACGATCTGGCCGTCGGCGGGCTTCTCGGCGAGGGCGTACCAGTCGCTGCGCAGCCGTCCGGCCCGCGTTTCGGGGTCGAGGAAGCTGCTCCACATCGGCACCTCGTCGGGTTTGAAGCCGTGCGGAGGTTCGGCGAGCGGGTCCTTGTCGTCGATCGCGCGGGTGTGGAACCCGGTCTGCACGCGGCCGTTGTCCTGTTCGGGATCGGGCAGCGGCGGCGGGGTCTGCCCGGCGGGCGGCTCCTCCTTCTTGACCGGCACCGTCCGCTGTTCGGGCTGGGCCCGCAGGACGCTGGTCGCGGCGTCGCGTTCCACCATCACATGGTCGGAGAGATTGCAGCTCTTGCCGAACAGATGCCCGAAGTTCGCGGCGCCGAGGCTGTAGGAACCCTGCTGGTTGTGGATCGCCCACGCCATGCTGACGAACTCGCCCCCGGCCATCAGGCCACAGACGACCACCAGTGAGAGCGAACCGAGCCGCAGCGAGCGGCTCCGTCCTTCCTGCGGTCCCGCCTGCTGTCCTGGCCGGTGCGCGCGGACGTTCTCCACGAACGCGTAGATCCCCGAGATCGCGGCCGCGACCAGCAGGATCGTCGACAGCGGGATCCCGCCGATCGACGGCGCCACCGCGGTCCACTGCACCCCGAGTTTCGAGACGAACCAGAACGAGTTGGGCCCGGTCGCGGCCAGCGCGCCGACCACGAGCAGCCCGGCGAGGAACGCCGCCCGGTTCCGTCTCGACCGCAGCACCGTCGAACTCGTCGCCAACGCGGTCAACGCCGCCATGGCCGCGCCGACCGCGGCGAACGCGCCGAAATGGTGCGTCCACTTGGTCGGGGTCAGGGCCAGCAGCAGGAAGAACAGCGCGACCGTGCCGATCAGGCGGCGGCTGGGGCCGAGCGCGGCGCCGGGGATCCGGCCGCGGCGCAGCAGCACCACCAGGCAGGTCCCGGTGCACAGCAGCACCAGCAGGACCGGGAACCGGCGTGGCACCGATCCGTCCGGAAGGCTTTCGAAGAGCAACTGGTAGCGCGCGAGCTCCTGGAACCACGACAGGTTCGGGCCGACCAGGGTGCGGATCCGGGTCGCCTCCTGCACGGTGGCGAAGGTCTGGTCGGCGAACACCACGACCAGCACCAGCAGCCCGGCGGCCAGCACCGGCGCGAGCACCGGCAGCCAGCCGTTCTCGGCGCGCTGGCGGACCAGTTTGAACAGCGGGCGGGCGGCCACCAGGAACGGCGCGACCGCGATCAGCCCGGTCGGCGTCGCGGCCAGGGTGAAGGCGGCGGCGGTCAGCCCCAGGCACAACGGCAGCAGGCGGCGGGTCACCAGCGTGCGTTCCACCGCGCAGATCGCCAGCAGCGAACCCAGCGCGGCGACCGGCTCCGGCCGGACACCGTTGTTGAACGGCATCCACCAGACCAGGAACACCGCGGCGGCGGCCCAGCCCGCGGCGCGGCTCATCCGGACCTGGGTGCCGAGCCGCGGCATGACCTCGCGGCTGATCAGCAGCCAGCTCAGCACGCCGAGCACGAACGACGGGAGCCGGATCCACGGCGGCACCGTGCTGACGTGCGCCATCAGCTGATACACGTGGTAGAACCAGCCGAACGGCGCCTCGGCGACACCGAACCAGCGGTGGTAGTTCGTGAGGTAGCCGGTTTCCTCGGCCACTCTCGACATCGTGAGGATGTAGCCGTCGTCGGAGGTGACCGGGCCGATGAAGACCCACGCGCCGAGCGCGATGATCACCGTCGCGTCACGGGCGGTCAGCCGCCACCAGCCGACCGGCGCCCAGCGCGGCGCACGGCGGGCGAACCCGGAGTCCATCCGCCACACCGCGATCAGGCAGCCGATGAACGACAGCGCCGCGATCACCCCGATGATCCACTTCCACACCGTCGGCGACGTCTGGTAGCGGGTGTCCGGGACGACCGAGACGTGCAGACCGGCGATCGGGTCCTTGCCCGCGTTGATCGACGAGTAGATCCCGACCAGCCGCGGCCGGACGTCGCCCTCGGCGTGGAAGACCACGGTCTCGGCGACGGTCAGCGTCATCTGGTTCGCGTCCGCCGACAGCTTGATGTCGCAGTTGTCGGCGGGCAGCGGCTGCTGCACGATCTGCTGTCCCTGGCTGGACGCGAGCAGCACGCCGTTGTCGATGCGCAGCTGCAGGCCGACGCCCTTGCCCGCGCGCGGGTCGGTGCGGCCGTCGGGCACGGTGGAGAACAGCAGTGCCTGGCCCTGCGAACGCGCGTCGAGCGACCGGACGGTGGTGCACGGCAGGTCGACGCGCAGATCCTGGGCCCAGTACCCGGTCAAGGGCGCGTTGACGGAGCGGGTGTCGCCGCCCGTTGGCCAGACGACCTCCGCTGTGTCCTGCACCACCGGCAGGAAGGGGAAAGCCAATGCGCACAAGGCGGAGAGCAACCCCAGCGTGACAGCGATCAAACGCATCGGCGCAACGCTAACGGGTCTGGTCCGAACGGCTTACGCAGGGCTGCCCTTCGTCGCGGTGCCGATCCAGGTTATGGCGCCCTGAACTGTCGATACGCTGGCCGTTTCGGGGCGCGGCGGACGCCGGACGACGACCACGGGCAGGCCGAGCTCTCGGGCGGCGGTGAGTTTCGCGGCGGTCATCGCGCCGCCGCTGTCCTTCGTGACGAGCACTCCGACGTCGTGCCGTTCCATGAGCGCGCGTTCCTTCTCCACCGTGTACGGCCCCCGGTCCAGCAGGACTTCGTGCCGCCGGGGGAGCGGTACCCCGGGCGGATCGACGCAGCGGATCAGGAACCAGAGGCCGAGTCCGGCGAACGCGGCGAGCCCCTGACGTCCGCTGGTGAGGAACACGCGGTCACCCAAAGCCGGCAGGAGCCGCGCGGCGTGGCCGAGGTCGTCGGCCCAATGCCAGGTGTCGCCGGGCTGTTCTGTCCAGCCGGGCCGGGCCAGCCTCAGCAACGGTGTGCCCGTCGCGCGCGCGGCTTCGGCCGCGTTGGCACCGATGCGTTCCGCGAAGGGATGGGTGGCGTCGATCATCGCGTCGACGTCGTTCTCGGTCAGCCAGCGTGCGAGACCTTCGGGACCGCCGAAGCCGCCGAGACGGACTTCGCCGTCGGGCAGTTTCGGTCGCGCGACGCGGCCCGCCAGTGAAGACACGACGTGTTCGCCGCGCGCCACCAGTTCCTTCGCGAGCTCCCGTGCTTCGCCCGTGCCGCCCAGGATCAGCAGCGTCATCGCGCCACGGCCGCGCGCCATCGTTCCAGCGTGCGCAGGTTGGCGAGCGTTTCGGCCCAGGTGAGTTCGGGTGCCTGCCGGTCGGCGAGATGCGTGGCGACGTGGTCGGCCTCGCGAGCGAAGAGGCCTTGAGTCGCTTCGACCTCGATCACCTCGGCTTCGCCGCCTTCCGGCGTGAGAACGATCTGCGAGGTCCTCGGCTTGCGCATTTCGTGGGTCCACGCCGGTTTCGGTATGTACAGCTGACCTTGCGAGCCGTAGACGCGGATGTGGTCATCCTGCGTCAGCCGGAAGCCGCAAGCCAGTTGCGCGAGGATCCCGCCCGGCAGCCGCAGCAGCCCGAACGCGACCTCGTCGACGCCGTTCTCGTCGAGCCTCGCCATTCCGAGCACCTCTTCGGGCTCGACGACGTCCTGCCCGGTCGCCGCCTGCGAGACCAGCCGCGCGAGTGACGTGCAGTAGCAGCCGACGTCGAAGATCCCGCCGCCGCCCAGCGCGGGATCGGTGAGCCGGGGCACCACGAAGTCGTAGCTGAAGGCGACGTCCACCGCGCGGACCTCGCCGATGGCGCCGCACGAGATCAGCTCGGCCAGCCGCCGGATCTGCGGGTGCAGCCGGTACATGAACGCCTCCATCAGGAAGACGTCGTTGACCCGCGCCGCTTCGATGACCTTCTCGGCCTCACCGACCGACACGGTCAGCGGTTTCTCGCACAGGATGTGCTTGCCCGACTCGGCCGCGCGGATCGCCCACTCGCCGTGCAGCGGATGCGGCGTCGAGATGTAGACCGCGTCGACGTCGGGATCGGCGAGCAGATCCTCGTAGGAGCCATAGCATTTCGGGATCTCGAAGCGGCTCGCGAACTCGGCCGCCCGGTCACCGGATCGCGCGGCGACGGCTTCCAGGACACCGTGCTTGCTCTCTTCTACCCCCGCCGCGAATTCGGCGGCGATGGTCCCGGCGGCCAGCAGGCCCCAGCGAAGACTCTTCACAACGACTCCGGTTGGTTCGCGCGATCACGGGTGGCCGAGTAGAGAAAACTATCGGGAAATCCTTCGGCCGCAAGGACTTCTCCGACGAAGATCATCGCGGCCCGGCTGATCCCGGCCTCGCGCGCTTGCGCGGCGATGGTGCCGAGCGTGCCGCGCAGCACCTGCTCACCCGGCTGGCTCGCCAGCGCGACGACCGCCGCCGGACAGGTCTTTTGATAAAACGGTCGCAATTCGTCGACTACTTGCTCGATCCGGTTGATCGCCAGATGCAGCGCGAGCGTGGTGCCGGTGCGCGCGAAGTTCGCCAGCGTCTCACCCGGGGGCATCGCCGTGGACCGGGCCTGCGCGCGCGTGATGACCAGGCTCTGGCCGACCTCGGGCACGGTCAGCTCGCGGTTGAGCAACGCGGCCGCGGCGGCGAACGCGGGGACGCCGGGGGTGACGTCGTACGGAACGCCCGCCGCGTCGAGGCGGCGCATCTGCTCGGCGACCGCGCTGTAGATCGACGGGTCGCCCGAGCACAGCCGTGCGATCTCGTGGCCGTCTCTGTGGGCTTCGGCCATGCGCTCGACGATCGCGGGCAGGTCGAGGTTCGCGGTGTCGATGAGCACCGCGTCGTCCGGGCAGTACGCCAAGAGCGCTGTCGGCGTCATGCTGCCGGGGTACAGGCAGGTTCCGCAGCGGCCGAGCAGGTCACGGCCTCGGACGGTGATGAGGTCGGCGGCACCGGGACCGGCGCCGATGAAGTGCACTGTCACGTTCTGCTCCACTGTGTGACGACCCGCGCCGGGGTCCAGCCGGTGAATCCGCCCAGCGGTGCCGCCTGCTCGACGCCGACGCGGATCAGCTCGCCGCCGTGTTCGGTGTACGCGCGGGCCAGGGCCTGTTCGGATTCGAGGGTCACGCCGTGCGCGACGATCCGCGCGCCGGTCGCCAGGCAGGCGTCGAGGACACCGGGCACGGTCAGCCCGCCGCCGAGGAAGATCGCGTCCGGCCTGGTCAGTCCGTCGAGTGCGGCCGGCACGGCACCGATCACCACGTCGAGTTCCGGGACGCCGAGCGCGTGCGCGTTCCGGGTGATCCGGGCGGCTCGCTCCGGCGAGCGTTCGATCGCGATCGCCCGGTTCAGCGGATGCGCGCGGGACCACTCGATCCCGACGCTGCCCGCGCCCGCGCCGACGTCCCACAGCAGTTCGCCGGGGGTCGGCGCGAGCCTGACCAGCGCGGACGCGCGCAGGTCGCGTTTGGTGAGCTGGCCGTCGTGCTCGAAGGCGTCGTCCGGCAGCCCGGTCAGCGGCAGCGCGGGACCGTCGGCCTCGATGGCGAACACGGTCAGCGTGCCGGGGCCGATCCGCTCCTCGGGGCCGCCGAGATCGGACAGCGCGGTGACGCGGCTTTTCTCGTACCCACGGGCTTTGAGCAGGTCGAGCAGGTCTTCGGCGTTCGCGCCGAGGACGAGGATCTTCCGGCCGGGCGTCAGGGCCCGGCTCACCCGGCCGATCGCGCGGCCGACGACCGTGACCACCTCGGTCTCCTCCGCCGACCAGCCGAGCCTCGCGCGGGCGAGCGTGACCGACGAGAGCGCGGGCAGGATCTCGACGTCGTAGCCGCGCTGGATCAGCGTCGTGCCGATCCCGGACAGCAGGGGGTCGCCGCTGGCCAGGACGCAGACGCGGCTCCGGCCCGCGAGGAAGTCGTCCAGGGCGGGGAGGAGCGGGCTGGGCCACGGCTCGGATTTCACCCCGGCCGGCAGGTACGCGAGCTGACGCGGAGCACCGACGACGACGTCCGCGCGCAGCACCGCTTCCCTGGCCTGCCCGGACAGGCCGGACCAGCCGTCGGCCCCGATCCCGACCACGGTCAGGGGTGATTTTTCGCGCACGTTCGTCACGCTAGACGACGGAAATCCTGTGCGATGATCGGCCGGAGGTCGTCGACGACGAGGAGAGCTGTGAAGCCGTACCCGTTCACCGCCGTTGTGGGGATGCCGGATCTGCGCCTGGCGCTGGTGCTTTCCTCCATCTCACCCGCCGTCGGCGGGGTGCTCGTGCGCGGGGAGAAGGGCACGGCGAAGTCCACGATGGTGCGCGCGCTGGCCGGGCTGCTGCCCGGTGTCGACGTCGTGGACGCGTGCCGGTTCTCCTGCGACCCCGTCGAGCCCGACCCCGCCTGCCCGGACGGCCCGCACGCCGAGGGGGCGGCCGCGCACCGTCGTCCCGCGCGGCTGGTGGAACTGCCGGTCGGCGCGGCCGAAGACCGCGTGATCGGTTCGCTGAACCTGGAACGCGCGCTCGCCGACGGCGTCACCGATTTCCAGCCCGGTCTGCTCGCGGCCGCGCATCGCGGGCTGCTGTACGTGGACGAGGTCAACCTCCTGCACGATCACCTGGTCGACACGCTGCTCGACGCCGCCGCCATGGGCCGCGCGACCGTCGAACGCGAGGGCGTCTCGGTGTCGCACGCCGCCCGGTTCGTCCTGATCGGCACGATGAACCCCGAGGAAGGCGAGCTGCGGCCGCAGCTGCTGGACCGCTTCGGGCTCACCGTCGAGGTCGCGTCGAGCCGCGATCCCGAACTGCGCGTCGAGGTCGTCCGGCGGCGCCTCGCCTACGAGGCCGACCCCGACGGTTTCGCCGGCCAGTACGCCGCGGCCGACGCCGAACTCGCCACGGACATCGAGGCGGCGCAACGACTTCTGCCGTCGGTCAAGCTGCCGGACGACGCGCTGCGGCAGATCGCCGAGGTCTGCGCCTCGTTCGAGGTCGACGGCATGCGCGCGGACATCGTGACCGCGCGGACCGCCGTCGCGCACGCCGCCTGGGCCGGACGGACCGAGGTCACCACCGAGGACGTCCGTGTCGCGGCCCGGCTCGCGCTGCCGCATCGTCGTCGCCGGAATCCCTTCGACGCGCCCGGAATCTCCGAAGAACAGCTGGAGCAGGCGCTGCAGGACGCGCAACCCGAGGACCCCGGTCCTGAAGGCCCCGACGATGACGGTCCCGGTTCCGGTGCCCCGCCGGAGGGCGGTGAGACTTCGGGACCGCCGCCGTCTGAAGGCGGCGAAGAGCCCTCGGGCGGCGGCCAGAGCGGTGGTGATCAGAAGCCGGTCGGAGCCGGGGAAGCCTTTCGTGCCAGGCGTTTCGAGGTGAAGGGCACCGGAGAGGGCGCGGCCGGACGGCGGTCGAGGGCGATCACCGACAACGGGCGGACCATCGGCGTCCAGCCCGCCGGGACCAAGGACGGGCATCCGCATCTGCTCGCGACCGTACGCGCGGCCGCGCCGCATCAGCGATCTCGCGGCCGTAGCGGCGCCGGACTCGTGGTGCGGCCTCAGGACCTGCGGTTCGCCCGGCGTGAAGGGCGCGAAGGCAACCTCGTGCTGTTCTGCGTCGACGCGTCCGGCTCGATGGGCGCACGCCAGCGGATGCGTGAGGTCAAGACCGCCGTGCTGTCGTTGCTGCTCGACGCCTACCAGCGCCGCGACAAGGTCGGCCTGGTGACCTTCCGTGCCTCCGGCGCCGAACTCGCGCTCCCGCCGACCATCAGCGTCGACGCCGCGGCGTCCCGTTTGGACGGTCTCGCGACCGGCGGCCGGACCCCGCTCGCCGAGGGACTCCTTGAAGCGGCACGGGTTCTGCGGATCGAGGCGGTCCGTGATCCGCTGCGGCGCCCGCTGCTCGTCGTCGTCACCGACGGCCGGGCGACCAGCGGCGCGGACGCCGTCAAACGGGCACAGCAGGCGGCCGGGTTGCTGGCCGGGAACGTGACTTCGGTCGTGATGGACTGCGAGAGCGGCAAGATGCGCCTCGGGCTCGCCGCGGAACTGGCGGAACACCTGGGCGCGGAACACGTTCCGGTCACCGAGGTCGCCGCCGACACGCTCGCGGGCGCCGTACGCACACGTATTTCCGGGAGGGCCGCGTAATGCCGCAGGGCAAACCGGAGATCGTGCCGAACGACGGGCTCACCACCCGCCAGCGTCGCAACCGGCCCTTGCTCGCCGTCAACACCGGCGAGATGAAGGGGAAGTCCACGGCCGCGTTCGGGATGGCGTTGCGCGCGTGGAACCAGGGCTGGTCGATCGGTGTGTTCCAGTTCGTGAAGTCGGCGAAATGGCGCGTCGGCGAGGAAGCCGCGTTCCGCGCTCTCGGCAAGCTGCATGAGGACACCGGCCAGGGCGGCGCTGTCGAGTGGCACAAGATGGGCGAAGGCTGGAGCTGGGCGCGCAAGTCCGGGTCCGAGGAGGACCACGCCGCCAACGCCCGCGAGGGCTGGGCCGAGATCAAACGCCGTCTCGCCGCCGAAACCCACGACTTCTACGTCCTCGACGAGTTCAGCTACCTGCTGAAATGGGGCTGGCTCGAAGTGGACGACGTCGTCTCGACGCTGATCGGGCGCCCGGGACACCAGCACGTGGTGATCACCGGCCGGTACGCGCCGCCGGAGCTGATCGAGGCGGCGGATCTGGTCACCGAGATGACCAAGGTGAAGCACCCGATGGACGCCGGGCAAAAAGGCCAGCGAGGCATCGAATGGTGAATCGCGTGGTCATCGCCGCGCCCGGGTCCGGGCACGGCAAGACCACGATCGCCGCGGGCCTCATGGCGGCGTTGCGCGCGCGGGGGCTGAAGGTGTCCGGGCACAAGGTCGGCCCCGACTTCATCGACCCGAGCTACCACGCGCTGGCCACCGGGCGGCCCGCCCGCAACCTCGATCCGTTCCTGCAAGGTGAAGACCGGCTGATCCCGTTGCTGCGGCACGGTTCCGCCGGGGCCGACATCGCGATCATCGAAGGCGTGATGGGCCTGTTCGACGGGGCGCTGGGCACCGAGGGGTACGCCTCGACGGCGCATGTCGCGCGGCTGCTGGACGCCCCGGTCGTGCTGGTCGTGGACGCCTCGGCGGCGTCGCGCAGTGTCGCCGCGACCGTGCTCGGCTTCGCGCAGTACGACACCCGCGTCCGGCTCGCCGGCGTCATCCTCAACAAACTGGGCTCGCAGCGGCACGCGGACGAGATCGTCACCGCGCTGGAAGCGACCGGCGTCCCGCTGCTGGGAACGTTGTACCGCAACGAAGAGATCCACGCGCCCAGCCGTCACCTGGGCCTGGTCCCGGCGGCGGAGCGGGCGAGCGAGTCGGAGCGGCTGCTGCCGGAACTGGCCGGATGGATCAGCGAGGGCGTCGATCTCGGCGCCGTCGTCCAGGTCGCGCGCTCGGCGCCTCGGCTTTCGGGCGAGCCTTGGCGGCCTACGCTCGCGCACGAGGGACGGCGTTCAGTCGTCGCCGTCGCGGCCGGTCCGGCGTTCACGTTCCGCTACACCGAGGCCGACGAACTGCTGGCCGCCGCCGGCGTCGACGTCGTCGAAGTGGATCCGTTGCAGGACAAGGAACTTCCCGAGGGTTGCGCCGGTCTGTACTTCGGCGGCGGCTTTCCCGAGGTGCACGCCGAAGAGCTGTCGTCGAACGTCCCGTTGCGGACGGCGGTGGCCCGCGCGGTCGGCGACGGAATGCCCGTCGTCGCCGAATGCGCCGGACTGTTGTACCTGTGCCAGGACATCGACGGGATGCCGATGACCGGCGTCCTCGACGCCTCGGCCACCATGACCAAACGCGGGAAACTCGGCTACCGCAAGGCTTTCTCACCCGCGGACACCGTGCTGACCGTGGCCGGGCAGCGCGTCACCGGGCACGAGTTCCACCGCACGATCGTCGAACCCGGGAGCGGCCCGACCCCGGCCTGGGGATGGGACCGGACGCCCGACGGCTTCGCGTCGGCGTCGCTGCACGCGTCGTACCTGCACGTCCACTGGGCGGGCTACCCCGAACTCGCCGAGCGGTTCGCCGCCGCGGTCCACGCTCATGGCTGACTACGACCTCTGGCACCACGGGGACCGTGAGGTCGGCGAAGGGCTCGTCGACCTGGCGGTCAACGTCCGGCTCCCGGCGCCGCCCGCCTGGCTGCGCGCCGAACTGGCGGCGGCCCTGGACGACCTGGCCGCGTATCCCGACGTCACCGCCGCTGTGTCGGCGGTGGCCGCTCGGCACGGTCTGCCGGAGTCCCAGGTGCTGGTGACTTCGGGCGCGGCTGAGGCCTTCACACTGCTGGCCACGGCGTTGCGGCCTTCGCGCGCGGTGGTCGTGCATCCGCAGTTCACCGAACCCGAAGCCGCTCTGCGCGCGGCCGGTCATTCGGTGCACCGGGTCCTGCTGTCCGCTGACGACGGTTTCCGGCTGGGCGGCGTCCCGGAAGACGCGGACCTGGTCTACGTCGGGAACCCGACGAACCCTACTTCGGTGCTGCATCCGGCCGCCGATCTGCTCGCCCTGCGACGTCCGGGCCGCTTGGTCGTCGTCGACGAAGCCTTCCTCGACGCCGTTCCCGGCGAGTCCGAAAGCGTTGCGGGGCAACCCGGTTTCGCCGTCCTGCGGAGCCTGACGAAAACCTGGGGCATCGCCGGGCTGCGCGCCGGCTACGTCCTGGCGGAAGAGTCCGTTGTGGACAGTCTGCGCGCGGTCCAGCCACCCTGGTCGGTGTCCTCGCTCGCCGCCGTCGCCGTGGTGGCGTGCTGCCGTCCGGCGGCACTGGAGGAAGCCGAAAAGCTGGCGGCCGCGGCGGAATCGGACCGGGAGTACCTGGTGTCGGGCCTGACCGAGCTGGACGTCGAGGTGCTGGGGGAGCCGCGGGGACCGTTCGTGCTCGTGCGCCTCCCCGGCGCGGACGGCGTCCGGGAACGGTTGCGGGAGAAGGGCTTCGCGGTCCGGCGCGGGGACACATTCCCGGGGCTGGACTCGCGGTACCTGCGGATCGCCGTCCGGGACCGGGAGACGGTGGACCGCTTCCTGGCCGCCCTTGCCGAGGTCAGGCAGCCGCCCGCTTGAGGACTTCGATCACCGAGGTGTAGCTGCTCTTGCCGAATCCGGCCGCGGCCGCCTTCTCCAGCAGTTCCTTGTTCCGGAACGGGATCTCGGTGTCCACGCCCTGCTCCTCGCTGGTTCCGATGATGTGCTTCAGCGTCGTGATGTTCATTTCCAGGGGACCGGCGTCCTCGGGGTACGCGCCTTCGTCGATGGTGGGCGCCTGGGCCTTGATGATTCCGCCGATCACCGAAGGCAGAAACCAGTCCACGGCGAGCTTCGTGAACTCGGTCGCCGCGACCCCGGCGCTGCCGACCAGCGCGGCGGCGTGCAGGAAACCGTTCAGCGACGAATACATCATGCTCAGCAGTGCGGTGTTGTACAGCACCGCCAGGCCCGGTTCCGTGCCCAAATAGGTCGGGTCGCCCATCTCGGCCAGCGTGTCCTTGTGCGCTGCGAAAACCTCGGCCGAACCGCTGTAGAGGAAGACCGAGCCGGGGTGGCCGACCATCGCCGGAGGAACCATGATGGCGCCGTCGAGATAGCCCGCTCCGTGGTGCTCGGCCCAGCGGAGGGCCTCGTTCGCCTCCTTCGGCGTGCCGGAATTCAGGTTCACCACCACACGGGCGCGTAACGCTTCTCCGGCCGGTGCCAGCGCGGAGTACAGGGCGTCGTAGTCGGCGAGGCAGACCACGAGCAGCCCGCTCGCGGACACCGCGTCCGCGATGTCGCTCGCCTGCCGGGCGCCTTTCGCCACCAGGGGAGCGGCCTTGCCGGGGGAACGGTTCCAGACGGTCACTTCATGGCCTCGGTCGAGCAGCGTGCCTGCGAGAGCCGTACCCATCGGGCCGAGCCCGACGACGGTCACGGGAGATTTTTGTTCGGTCATGGCGAAAGGCTAAAGTCTCACATCGATGTGAGAGTCAACTCCCGATCGTGTAAAGGTTGTTTCATGAGGATCGGGGAGCTGGTACGGCGGACCGGTGTGCGGGAGCGGCTGCTTCGCTACTACGAGGAACAGGACCTTCTGCATCCGGTGCGCAGGGCAAGTGGCTACCGCGAGTATTCGGAACAGGATGTCGGGCGGGTGCGCAACATCCGCACACTGCTGTCCGCCGGGCTGAGCACCGCCACCATCGCCGGAGTGTTGCCGTGCATGGTCGATCTGGGGAACGGCCTGGCGCCCGCCTGCGCCGATCTGCTGCCCGAGCTGTACCGGGAGCGGGAAAGGATCAGTACCGCGATCGACGAGATGACGGCGACCCGGGACGTACTGGACGGCATCATCGCCGCGACCGTCCCGCATGCCGACGAAGTCGCCGAGGCCCGCGTGCGATAGCTCCGATTCCGACGGCATATCGCGCGCGAGATGGTTGGATGAGCCGGTGAACTTCGTGATCGGCGTCTTCGATCTCTTCGCCTACACCATCCCCGGCGCGCTGTACGTCGCGTTCTTCGGCTACCTCGGGGCGAAGCTCCACATCCTGACGGCGGCGAGCATCGGTGGCGTGCCGACGGTGGTGCTGGTCGTCGTCATCGTGGTGCTGAGTTTCCTGCTGGGCTATCTGGCGTATCCGCTCGGTGAGGCGCTGGAGCGGATCGTGCCGCGCAGGCGAGACCGGAACCCGGTCGAGGTGTTCCTCCAGCGCTCGCCCGCCGCCAAGGACCGCCCGTTCCTGAAGGAGAACACGCATCTCCTGCTGTGCGCGCTGCAACTGCACGACAAGGAGGTCGCGGTCGACGTCACGAGACTGCGCGCGTCCGGGCTGATGGTGCGCAACTGCGCGCCGCCGTTGCTGTTGGGCGCGGTCGCCGCGATCGTCGAGATCTTCGCGGGCAAGCATCCGTTCATCGCCGCAGGGATCGCGGTGCTGCTTCTGTCCGCGTCGCTCACCTTGGTCGCGCAGGCCCGGAAACTCAGCTTGTGGGCCGCGATGAAGACCCTCGAACTGTGCTTCTGGATCCCGGAAATCGACGAGAAACTCGCGGCCGGTGACCCTGCCTCCTCGTGAGCGGACCGCGGTGATCGCCACGTCCGCCCCGGACGCACCAGCAGTCACAGCGGTCGCGCGTGAAGGCCCCCTTCACGCGGCTCAGCCGAGGGAACTCGACCTTCACCTCAGGTATTGCGGGCCTCATGGGCGGCGGAGGCGCTGCGAAAGCCACGTTCACAACCTTCAACGTTGCGAACGTGGCTTTCACAACATCCGGGGCCGACATGCACGCGAGCGAGCATGGCATGTTTGCCTTACCCCCCAATATCCGGCCTTGCCGCTCATGACCCTCAGAACGACAAGCCGAGCAGAACACCCACGACGGCCACCTCGACGCAGCCCCCGAGCACGTCCCCGGTGATTCCGCCCAGCCGCTGGACGCACCGCGCCAGCAGCGCCGACGCGGCCAGGTACCCCAGCGCCACCGCGATCAGCCCTTGCCGCCACGGAAAGACCAGCGCCGCCGCGCCCGCGAGCACGGCGAACACCACCGCGGCCGTCCACACCGGCACCGAACCGGCGACGGTCGCGCCCAGCCCGTCCGGCCGGGCCGAAGGGACACCGTGAGCGCAGCACAGCGAGAGCACACCGCGTCCGGCGAAGACCGCGACCGCGGCCGCCGCGACCCCGTGCCCGGCCGAGATCGCCCCGGCCAGCGCGCCGACCTGCACGAGCAGCACCAGCACCAGGGTCGCGACCCCGGTCGGCCCGGAATCCCCGCGCCGCATGACCTCCAGCGCCCGTTCGCGGTCGTAGGAGGCGCCGAGCCCGTCGGCCGTGTCGGCGAGCCCGTCGAGATGGAGCCCGCGGCTGCTCAGCGCCACCGCGCCGATCGCGAGCGCGGCCGACGCGAAAGCGGGCAAGCCGATCAGGTCGCCCAGGAAGACGATCACCGAAGCGACGGCGGCGAGCGGCACGACTGCCAGCGGGGCGAGCACCATCGCGCCGCCCGCCACCCGCCGGTCGATCAGCTTCGGCGCCGGGACCCGGACCGTGGTCAGGGTCCCGACCGCCATTTTCAGCGCGTCGGCGATCAAGCCAGATCCGCCAGCAGGCCCATGTCCGCGAGGATCGCCCGCGCCGCCCGCAACGTCGGCACCGCCTGCACGGCGCCGCTGCCCTCGCCGAGCCGCAGCCCGAGGTCCAGGATCGGCTCCAGTCCGAGCGCCTTCAACGCGTACGCCTGCGAAGGTTCGGTCGAGCGGTGCCCGGCCAGCCACCACTGCTCGGCGCCCGGCGCGATCTCGCGGGCGACGAGCGCCGCGGCCCCGGAGAACACGCCGTCGAGCAGCACCGGCACCCCGCGCACCGCGGCCTGCACGAGGAAGCCCGCCGTCGCGGCGAGACAGGCGCTGCCGAGAGCGGTCAGCAGTGCGAAGGGGTCTTTCACCGCACCGGCCCTGATCAACGCGGCTTCGACGACCGCGAGCTTCCGCGCGCGCCCGTCCTCGTCGATCCCGGTGCCCGTGCCGACGACGTCTTCCGGGAAAAGACCGAGCACCGAAGCGACCACGGCCGCGCAGATCGTCGTGTTGCCGATCCCCATGTCGCCGGGGATGAGCAGATCCGCGCCGCCGTCGATCTCCTCGTCCGCGATCGCCAGCCCGTGCTCGAACGCCGTCCGCGCCTCGCCCTCGGCGAGCGCGTCCTCGACGTCGATCGAACCGGAACCCCGCCGGACCTTGTGCGCGAGGACCTCGGCCGGCACGTCCGCGCCGTCCCAGTCCACGGCGATGTCCAGTGCCCGCACCTTCGCCCCGGCCTGCGCGGCCAGCACGCCGACCCCGCTCTTCCCGGCCAGGAACACCCGGACCATCGCCGCGGTGACCTCGCGCGGATACGCCGACATCCCGGAAACCCCGTGGTCCCCGGCGAAAACGACCACGCGGACGTCGTCGAGCGGCCGCGGCGGGACGGTGCCGTGCGCCGCGCTGAGCCAGGCGGCCAGGTCTTCGAGCCTGCCGAGCGAACCCAGCGGCTTGACCAGGCCGTCCAGCCTGGCGCGCGCGGCGGCTTCGGCGGTGGCGTCCGGGGTGGCGATACGCATGACGACTCCCTAAGGCAGGTCCAGCATCCGTCCGGCGACGACCAGCACGGTCCGGTCGGACACGGCGGACACCCGGTTGTTCAACGCGCCCAGCACATCACGGAACACGCGTCCGGACACCGTCGCGGGCACCACACCGCTGCCGACCTCGTTGCTGACCGCGATCACCGGCACGTCGGCCTGCGCCCACGCCGCGAGGAAGTCCTCCAGCCGGTCGTCGAGCCGCCGTTCCCAGCCCTTGCGCTGCTCCCAGGCGCCGACCTCGTCGAGCACCCGGCTGATCCAGGTGCCGAGGCAGTCGATGAGCAGCGGATGCGTCGCCGTGCGCAGCACCGTGGCCAGGTCGGTGGTCTCGACCGTCTTCCAGTTGGCGGGCCGCCGCGCGCGGTGCGCGGCCACCCGGGCGGCCCATTCGGGATCCTCGGCACTCGGCGGCAGTCCGGGCGCGACGTAGGTCAGGTGCGGGTGGCGGGACGCGAGGCCCTCGGCGTGGTGAGACTTCCCAGAGCGGACGCCGCCCAGTATCAGCACCTTGCCGTCGTCGCGCGAGTAGCGGCGAAGTGCCCTCGCGAGGGACTCGAGAACCCCCGCGAGGCGATGCGTCAGCTTGGTCATACCCCGCATTCTCGTGCACGCGCTACCGTTCGCCACGTGCCACTCCGACAAGCCGCCACCGCAGCCGGACTCGTTACCGGTTACGTCGCCGACGCCATGTTCGGAGATCCACGGCGGAGGCATCCCGTCGCCGGCTTCGGCCGCGCCGCGCAAGCCCTTGAGCAGCGGGTTTGGGCCGATTCGAAGGTGCGGGGCGCGGCGTACACCGCCGTCTGCGCGGGCACCGTCACCGGATTGGGTGTCGCGGCCCAGCTCGTGACCCGAAAGCGTCCTTTCGCGCGGTTCGCGCTCACCGCGGCGTCCACCTGGGTGGTTCTGGGCGGCCGGGGGCTCGCGGCCGAGGGCGCGCACATGGCCCGCCTGCTCGACGACGGCGATCTGCCCGCCGCGCGGCAGCGGCTGTCGCATCTGTGCGCCCGCGACGCCACCGATCTCGACACCGGACAGCTCGCTCGCGCGACCACCGAGTCCATCGCGGAGAACACTTCGGACGCCGTCGTCGCGCCGTTGCTGTGGGGAGCGGTCGCCGGGATCCCCGGTCTGCTGGGCTACCGCGCGCTCAACACGCTCGACGCGATGGTCGGCTACCGCTCGCCGAGGTACGCCAATTTCGGCTGGGCGTCGGCGAGGGCCGACGACCTGGCGAATCTGGTGCCCGCGCGGGTCGGCGCGGCGCTGACCGTGGCGTCCGCCCCGCTGGCGGGCGGGTTCGCCAAATCCGCGTTCCGCGTCTGGCGCCGCGACGGGAAACATCATCCGAGCCCGAACGCCGGCCAGGTCGAAGCCGCGTTCGCGGGCGCGCTCGGGGTCCGGCTGGGCGGGACGAACAGCTACGGCGGCCGCACCGAACGCCGCGGCGTCCTCGGTGACGGCCGCGAACCGGAGCCGGTGGACGTGCGCCGCGCGGTCCGGCTTTCGCGAGCGGTCGGTCTCGCCGCGCTCGCCGTCGCGGTCGCGGTCACGCGGTGAGCGGCCTGCTCGTCGCGGGGACGACGTCGGACGCGGGCAAGAGCCTCGTCACCGCCGCGTTGTGCCGCTGGCTCGCGCGCCGGGGCGTGCGGGTGGCGCCGTTCAAGTCGCAGAACATGTCGAACAACTCGATGGTGTGCGCGGACGGCGCCGAGATCGGCCGCGCGCAATGGCTCCAGGCGCGGGCCGCCCGGGTCGAACCCGAGGCCGCGATGAACCCGGTGCTGCTGAAACCCGGGAGCGACCGACGCAGCCACGTCGTCGCGCTCGGGAAACCGTTCGGCACGCTGGAAGCGGGGGAGTACGCGACCGGTCGGGCGGGGCTCGCCGAGATCGCCTTCGACACCTTCGCCGCACTGAGGACGCGTTTCGACGTCGTGCTGTGCGAAGGCGCGGGCAGCCCGGCCGAGATCAACCTGCGCGAGGGCGACTACGTCAACATGGGGCTGGCGCGGCGCTTCGGCCTGCCCGTGGTCGTCGTCGGCGACATCGACCGCGGCGGCGTCATGGCGGCGATGTTCGGCACCCTCGCCCTGCTGTGCGCCGAGGATCAGGCGCTGGTTTCGGGCTGGCTGGTCAACAAGTTCCGCGGTGACGTCGGTCTGCTGCGGCCGGGACTGGAGACGCTGGAAAAGCTCACCGGCCGCGAGGTCTTCGGCGTGCTGCCCTGGCTCGACCAGGTGTGGATCGACTCGGAGGACGCGCTGGCCGCCGCGGGCTGGGGCGCCTCGGGCGGCTCCCTGCGGATCGCCGTCGTGCGTTTTCCCCGTGCCTCCAACGCGACCGACGTCGACGCGCTCGCCGCCGAGCCCGGCGTCTCGGTCGCGTTGACGGCCGATCCGGACACGGTCCTGTCCGCCGACATCGTGATCCTGCCGGGTTCCCGCGCGACCGTGGACGACCTGGCGTGGCTGCGCGCACGCGGTCTGGCGGACGCCGTCCTGGCGCGGGCCGAGGCGGGCCGCCCGGTACTCGGGATCTGCGGGGGCTATCAGATGCTGGCCGCCGAGATCGAGGACGACGTCGAATCCGGCGCCGGTACGGTACCCGGTCTCGGGCTGCTGCCGACGCGCGTCTCGTTCGGCGCGGACAAGGTGCTGGCCCGGCCCACGGGCGAGTGGCGCGGCCTGCCCGTCGAGGCGTACGAGATCCACCACGGCACCGTGACCGCCACCGGTCCCGCCGAGTCCTTTTTGGACGGACACCGGCGGGGTGCGGTGTGGGGCACGATGTGGCACGGCGCCTTCGAGAACGACGGCTTCCGCCGCGCCTGGCTGGGCGAGGTCGCGGACTGGTCACCGGCTGCCGGGGCGCGAGGCTTCGGCGCGCTGCGGGAAGCCATGCTCGACAAACTCGCCGACGCCGTCGAGGAGCACGTCGACACCGCCGGACTCCTGCGACTCATCGAGCACGGCCCCGACGGCGGCCTGCCGTTCGTACCGCCCGGCGTCCTTTGACGCATTTCGTCCTCTGAATGCGGTCCTTGCTTGTCAGGGACCGCATTCAGAGGACGAAACGCTAGCTCGCCGGAACGGCGTCCTTGGTCTTCAAAGCCTTCTCGGCCAGGGCCCCGAAGGTCAGGCCGAGCGCGGTCCAGAGCACCACCTGGGTGCCGACCGAGGCCAGCCGGAAGGTCCACAGCGTGGAACCGGGGAACCCGTCGGGGACCTCGTCGATCGACGGCAGCAGCGCCGCCGCCACGCCGATCAGCACGACGTACCCGCCCGAGGCGATCAGGCCGCCCCGCCACGCGCCGAGCTTGTCGGCCAGCTTCCGGCCGAACGCCGCCGCGAGCAGACCGATCAGCAGCGAGAGCGCGACGAAGCCGAAGTACAGCGACGTCCGGCTCCCGATCGTGCCCGCCTGCCCGACGGCCGGGGGATTCCCGGGGTACTTCAGGAAGGGCACCAGGAACACGACCACGAAGGCGCCACCGGCGAGGAGCGCCGCGGTCACCCGCGGCCGCAGCGTGCCGAGCCGTCCGTAGACGAAAGCGAACGCGAGCGAGAACAGCCCGCCGACGGCGACGCCGTACAGGCCGACGCCGGTCAGCAGACCGACGGTGCTCTGCACGCCGCGCGTGACGAGCTCTTCCTCCGCCGGCTCGGCCGGGGCGGGCTCGTGTTCGTGCGCGCCCGGAGCACTGTGCGAATGCGCGGCACCGCCTTCGAGACCGATGGCCGTCTCGACCGAAGGCTCACCGAGGAAGTACGCGAAAAGGGTCGCCAAGACACCGGCGATCAGGCCCGCGAGCATGCCGCGGACCAGCAAGGACCTCATCATGGGGCGCGTGCCGCCTAGTGGCAGGGGAAGGCCAGCAGGTGCCGGCCGTCGTGGACGAACTCGTGGACGTACGAGTTCGCGAACACCGACACCGCACCCTGCTCGGCGCTGATGAAGTACAGCGTGATCAGCGAGAGGAGGATGACGAGCACCGCCCAGGGCAGGATCTCGCGGACGGGGATCCGGACGGGGACGGGTACTGCGGCTACCGCTTCGGACATGGCGGTGGGACCTCCTCGGGCTAGCGCGGCCTCTTCAGGGGTGACACGACGGCTCCGGGTCTGGCTTCCCCGAACCGGCTGGTTCGAGGTCACAGTGGCGCGACCGCGCGGATTCTCACCGCGTTCCGGGTGCCCGTCGTCTGGCCGGTCGAGCGTAGGTCGCCGCGAAGCGTCCGGTCAATGTGACGGAACCCGTTCGGCGCAGGCTCGTTACCACCGGAATCGCGGCCCTCGCCGCCGGCGGGCATCCACCGATCGGTGGAGGGGGCATCCACCGGATCTTGGCCGCCCGGTCGATTCGGCACACCCTCGCCGGACGGCATCGTTTTCTCATGGCAATCATCGAGGTAGACGGCCTCGTCAAACGCTACGGCGACCACACCGCGGTGGACGGGGCCGGCTTCAGCGTCGAACAAGGCGAGATCTTCGGCATCCTGGGGCCCAACGGCGCGGGCAAGACCACGACCGTCGAATGCGTCGAGGGACTGCGCGTCCCGGACGGCGGGACCATCCGGGTCTGCGGGCTCGACCCGCGACGCGAAACCGGTGAGCTCCGGCAGTTGCTCGGCGCGCAGCTGCAGGAAAGCGAGCTGCCGGACAGGCTCGAAGTCGGCGAGGCGCTGAAGCTGTACAGCTCCTTCTACCGCGAACCGGCGGACTGGCGGGAACTGCTCGGCACCCTCGACCTGACGGACAAGGTGGACACGCAGTTCCGCAGGCTGTCCGGCGGGCAGAAACAGCGGTTGTCGATCGCGCTCGCGCTGATCGGGAATCCGAGGGTGGCGGTGCTCGACGAGCTCACCACCGGTCTCGACCCGCAGGCCCGCCGCGACGCGTGGGACCTGATCGAGGCCGTCCGCGACCGGGGAGTCACGATCCTGCTGGTCACGCACTTCATGGAAGAGGCGGAACGACTCTGCGACCGGATCGCGGTGATCGATTCCGGCAAGGTGGTCGCGCTCGACACCCCGGCGGGGCTCGTCGCCCGCGTCGACGACCGGCAACGCGTCCGGTTCCGGCCGTCCGTCCCGCTGGACCCCGCCGTGCTGACCGCGTTGCCCGAGGTCGTCTCGGTCGAGCGGGCCGGCGAACGGCTCGTGGTGACCGGCACCGGGAACCTGCTGCTCGCCGTGACCACCGTGCTCGCCCGCAACCAGGTCACCGCCGCCGAACTCCGGGTCGAGCAGGCGTCCCTCGACGACGCGTTCGTCGCGCTCACCGGCCGTGCCACCGACTCCTGAGGAGACCACGATGTCCGCCCTGACCCGGCTCACCGCCGTCGAGACCAAACTCTTCTTCCGCGAACCGATCCTCGTGTTCTTCGTGCTCGCCTTCTCGCCCATCCTGCTCGTCATCCTCGGCGCGATCCCCGCCATGCGGGAACCGAGCGAGGACCTCGGCGGCGCGAGCGCGATCAGCGTCTACGTGCCGATCATCATCGCGATGAGCCTCGCCTTGTACGCGCTCAGCAGCCTTTCCCAGCTGTTCGCCACGTATCGGGAGAAAGGAATCCTGCGCCGGATGCGGACCACCCCGGTCAAGCCGGGTGTGCTGCTCGGTGCGCAGCTGCTGATGTCCACCGTCTTGTCCGTGGCGACGATGCTGGTCGTGCTGGCCATCGCCAGGCTGGCGTTCGACGTGAGCCTGCCCCGGAACCTGCCCGCGTACCTGATCGGCTACCTGCTGGCCGCGCTGTCCGTTTTCGCGATCGGCCTGCTGATCGGCTCGTTCGCGCCGACCGGCAAGAGCGCCGGCGCGATCGGCACCCTGTCGTTCTTCCCGCTGGTGTTCTTCGCCGGTCTCTGGGTGCCGCGCGCCGAGATGAACGACGTCCTGCGCGCGATCAGCGACTTCACCCCGCTGGGCGCGGGCGTGCAATCATTGCAGGACGCCACCGCCGGTCACTGGCCGCAACCACTGCAGGTGGCCGTCATGCTGGGGTGGACGATCGTCGCCGGTGGCCTGGCCGCCCGGTACTTCCGCTGGGAGTGAAGCGTGAGCGTCGAAGCGGAACTGCGCGCGGAGTTCGACCGCTGGGAGCGGACGGAGACGACGGTCTTCGCCGTCCTCCCGTACGTGCTGCTGGCGATCTGCCTGTTCATCGCGCTGCTGCTTCCGCTTTGGCGGGTGCCGGTGTCCCTGCCGACGGTGATCGGGCTGTCGGTCGCGGTCGCGGCCTGGATGGCCTGGTTCCACACGCTCCACCCGGAAGGGAACGGAAAGGGCGGGTATTACGCGGGCCTCATGGCGCTGATCGCCTGCCTGGTCGCGGTCGCGCCCTGGTACGGCCTGTTCACCTTCGTCGGCTACCCGCAGGCGTTCCACTACCTGAAGGGCCACTGGCGCTACGCGGGCGTCACCGTCACGTCCATGATCTCGGCGATGGCGTACCTGGGCGGCCTCGCGAATGCCCGGGACCTGTGGCCGGCGTGGGCGGCGATCAGCGTGATCAGCACGGTGCTGGCCGCCGCGTTCTCACGGATCGCCGAGCGGGCCGACCAGCGCATCGTCATGCAGAGGCAGGCGCTCGCCGAGTTGCACGAGGCGAACACCCGGCTCGAAGCCGCGCTGGAGGAGAACGCCGGACTGCACGCCCAGCTCCTGGTCCAGGCGCGTGAGGCCGGGGTGCTCGACGAGCGGCAGCGGATCGCGCGGGACATCCACGACACCCTGGCCCAGGGCCTGGCGGGCATCCTCACCCAGCTCCAGGCCGCCGAACAGACCATGGCCGAACCCCCGGTCCTGCGACGGCACGTGACGAACGCGATGAACCTGGCCAGGGAAAGCCTGACCGAGGCCCGGCGGACGGTGCACGCGGTGCAGCCGGAGGCACTAGCCGAGGGCAGGCTCCAAGACGCGATCGGCGACGTGACCAGGAAGTGGGCCGAGGTGAACCACATCGACGCGGTGCTGACCACCACCGGCGACCCGCGGCCGATGCACGCCGACGTCGAAGTGACCTTGCTCCGGGCCGCGCAGGAAGCACTCGCCAACGTGGCCAAGCACGCGAAAGCGAGCCGAGTCGGCTTGACCCTGTCGTATATGGAGGACCTGGTGACACTCGACGTTCGCGACGACGGGGTGGGCTTCGAGCCCGGCACCGGGCACCCCGGCGGTTTCCCCGACCACGGGTTCGGGCTGACCGGGATGCGCCAGCGAGTACAGCGCCTCGCGGGCAGGCTCGAAATCGAGTCGGAACCCGGCGGGGGCACCGCGATCTCGGCTTCCGTACCGGCGATCCCGGCCGGGGCGCGGCGATGATCTCCCTGCTGATCGTCGACGATCACCCGGTCGTCCGGGACGGGCTGCGGGGCATGTTCGGCGCCGACCCGCGTTTCGAGGTCCTCGGTGAGGCCGGTGACGGCGAGGAAGCCATCACCGCCGGGGTGCGGCTCCGGCCCGACGTGATCCTCATGGATCTGCGGATGCCCCGGACCGACGGCGTCACCGCCATCACGGAGCTGGCGAAACGGGGAGTGACCTCGCGGATCCTCGTGCTCACCACGTACGACACCGACAGCGACGTGTTGCCCGCCATCCAGGCCGGTGCCACCGGCTACCTGCTGAAAGACGCGCCGAGGGAGGAACTGTTCCGCGCGGTGGAAGCGGCCGCGCAGGGGCAGGCGATGCTCTCTCCCGCCGTCGCGGCCCGGCTGATGGGGCAGCTGCGGCAGCCTGCTTCAGGACCGCTTTCGCAGCGCGAACTGGAGGTCCTGGAACTGATCGCCCAGGGCTCGACGAACCGCGAGGCGGCGAAGCGCCTGTTCATCAGCGAGGCGACGGTGAAGACACACTTGCTGCACGTGTACGCGAAACTCGGCGTCAACGACCGGGCGGCGGCCGTGGCCACCGCGTTCTCCCAGGGCTACCTGACACCGCGCGGCTGACGGAACCCTGCCGTCCGCGGCGGGGCGCATGTCAAAATCCAGCTATGACACCTGCGGTGGCGGCACTCGATGTCGGCGGAACGTCCATCAAGGCGGCCCTGTACGACGCCGACCTGAAAGACCTGGCCAGCTTGCGCGAGCCGACGGCGCGCGGAGCGGACGGCGAGGCGCTCGCGGACCAGGTCGCGCGGATCGTGGAAACGCTGGGCAAGCAGGCGGGCACCGGTACGCCGGACGCCGTCGGCGTGGTCATCCCCGGCATCGTCGACGAGGTCGAGCGGGTGGCCCGGTTCTCGGCGAACCTCGACTTCCGGAACGTCCCCTTCGGCGAGATGCTCGACAGCAGGCTGGGGTTGCCGTTCGCGTTCGGGCACGACGTCCGTGCGGGCGGGCTCGCGGAGTTCCGCGTCGGCGCGGGCAAGGGCTGCACCGACGCCGCCTTCATCCCGGTCGGCACCGGGATCGCGGCCGCGCTCCAGCTCGACGGCAAGCTGTACGCCGCGGGCGGGCAGGGCGGCGAGATCGGGCACATCGACGTCGGCCACCGGCTGACGTGCGGCTGCGGCGCGACGGGCTGCCTGGAGGCGATCTCCTCGGCGTCGGCCATCGCCCGCCGCTACAGCGAGCACACCGGACGTCCGGCCGAAGGCGCCGAGCAGGTCGTCGACGCCGCGCGGCACGGCGACGAGGCCGCGATCTCCGTGGTCAACGACGCGCTCGAAGGGCTCGGCCACGGCATCAAGACCCTGGTCACCCTGCTCGCGCCCGAGGTCGTCGTCCTCGGCGGCGGCCTGTTCACCGCGGGCGACTACGTCCTCGAACCGGTGCGGGCCTGGCTGAGCGCGAACCTGCAGTTCCAGCGGATGCCGGAACTGCGGATCGCCCAGCTCGGCGACGAGGCGGGCAGGCTCGGCGCGGCCCTGCTGGCCCTGGACCGGCTCAGTGTTTGATGACGAACCCGCGACCGCGATCGACGTCGGCAGGACGCCGTCTGGTCGTCCTCGTCGCGGATGCGGACAGGGCGTCCTGCCACCGCGATAGCGGGGCCTTCGGCCGGGGCGGGTTCGTGCGCGTCCGGTCACTTCTCCGGACACACCTCAGCTCCGCCAACCGGCTCAGGCCTTGACGACCCGCACGCCTTCCTCTTCGAAGGCGTGCACTCGCTGAGGATCCGCGCGGCCGTCGGTGACGAGGACGTCGACGTCGGCGGTCGCGCAGATCTTCGCGAAGGCGTGGCCGCCGAGCTTCCCGCTGTCGGCGAGGACCACGACCTGCCGGGCACGGGCCGCCATCAGCCGGTTCGTGCTCGCGTCGCCCTCGTGATGCGCCTGCGCGCCGTGCACCGGGTCGAACGCGTCCACCCCGAGGAACACCAGGTCCAGGGAGATCTGGTCGAGGAACAGCTGCGACAGCGGCCCGGACAGGTCGAACGACTGCTGCCGCGCGACCCCGCCGGTCACCACGATCTTGATATTGGGCCGCACGGCGAGTTCGTGGGCGATGTTGAGCGCGTTCGTCACCACGGTGAGCAGCGGCCCGCCGCTCGACTCGCCCATGTCCGGCCTGGTCGCGAGCGCGCGGCCCACCTCGGTGCTCGTGGCGCCGCCGTTGAGGCCGACCACCATGCCCGGGTCGACCATTTTCGCCGCGGCGGCGGAGATCCGCTGCTGTTCCGGCGCGTTGCGCGCCGCCTTGTGCCGTAACGGAAGGTCGTAGGCGACGTTGCTCGCGACGGCGCCGCCGCGGGTGCGGACCACGAGGTTGCGGCCCGCCAGGTGATCGAGGTCCCGCCGGATCGTCGCGGGGGAGACGCCGAGTTCGCCCGCCGAAACCTCGACGTCGACTTTTTCCCGCTCTCCCACCATGTCCAATAAAGCCGTCAGCCGTTCATGCCGGTTCATCCGAGCTCCCTCCCCGAAGCGCGATGTCGCTTACCGCACCGGACAAAGTACTACGCGTCGCGATGCGGTCGGAGAGAAGCGGCGGGTTTGGGACGCCGGGAAGCGGGCGCCGGCCACCCCCAGTGTGACCGGCGCCCGCCCGTGGCCGGCACGCCCAGGGCCGACCCGATTCGGAGATTAGCGACTCCGCTACGGGCTGAATATCCGTTTTGCGTCCATTCCGGTGACGTTTAGCGGATAGCCCGCCATTCGGTCACCGGAACCGGATGCAGTGCGTGAAGAATCAGCCTTTTCTGTCGAGTCCGCGCAGGAAGGCGAGCGACGGCATGAAGAAGTAGTCACCGCCCTTCAGCGTCACCGCCTGCGGGAACGGATCCGCGGTCACCGTCCCGGTGCCCGCCCAGTCCTTGGCGTAGACGGATTCCGGGCGCGGGCCCTGCCCGATGACCGGATCGAGACCCGGCGGCTTGACCCCGGCCGCGGGGATCGGGAACCCCGGGTTGTTCGCCCAGATCTCCTGGGTGAACTCGAACTGGTTGTCCAGCGACGAATTGAACGCCATGAACAACAGGCCGACCCCGCCGCTCGGCCGGGCCGACGGCGGCAGATCGGCGTTCGGGTCGTCGGCTCGCTCGCCGTAGGGCACACCCCGCCGCACCATCAGATGCAGACGCTCCTGCGGAGGCAACTCGGCGCCGCCGCTGCCCCGCGGGTTCGTCTTCCGGATGTGGGCCTGGAACGGGCATTTGGCGCCCGCGATGTCACTTCCGTAGTCGAAGTTGTTCGGTACCGGGCTTTCCGCACCCTCCTGCCGTTGCGCGGTCAGCGGTGTGCCGTCCTCGAAGCGGCCGACGATCATCGCGCCCGCCCGCTCCCGGTCTTCACCGGTGAGACCCAATTGGTCGGCCAGCGCCTCTTCCGCCTGCTTGAATCGCCGGACGTTCTGTTCCAATTTGCGGAAAACGAAGTAGCTGCCGAAATGCACACCGGGTTCAGGGGCGGCCTGATCGGGGACGAGCACCTGGTTCAACGGCGCGCTCGGATCCCAGACACTGACCCCGTCCGTTCCGGTTTTTTCCGCGTGGATGTCCTCGACCAGGAAGAGCGGCTGGCTCCGGCCGTCGACGTAGCCGAAATGTTCGATCCCCTCGCCGCGGGAATTCACCCGGCCGAGTCCGGTTTCCTCGGCGACGACGGAAATCGTCGACGGGATCAGCGCGAGAACCGCGTTCCGGCGCGCGGTCATCGGTGCGTCGGCCGCGTCGGCGACGATGACGACGGCGTGGATCTCGTCTTGGTATCCACTGTCGAACGTGGACCGAGGCGGGTCGCTCAGCTTCTCCCGGGTCTCTTGTGCACGCATGCCGCGACGGAAGGATTCGTCTTGCGGCAACTCGATTTTCAGGAATCGGTAGCCCGTCGCGGTCAGTCCGACGCCGACGTAGGGCGACCCCTTCACGCCCTCGGCCTTGAAGCGATCGACCTCGGTCAGGTGGGTCTTCGCCGACTTCATCAGCGGGACGAGTGACGCCAGGAACTTTTTCGCGCTCTTCTCCTCGGAAAACCGGAGGAAAAGCGCGGAGAAATGGTCGCGCGAGTGCGCTTTGAGGATGTTCGGCTGGAGTTCGTCGAGCATCTTCGCGGCGTCACCGGTCGCCGTTCTCCATTCCAAGGGCACGCTCAGATCAATGGGCATAACAAGGAACCCCCTCCATGGGAATCCCGTCCGGCGGCCCCGGCAGGTCTTGCCGGTCCCCACCGCCGTGCGGGACTTACTCCTTGATACAACCGATACCGAAAGCCCGCTGTGATCACCCTCAAGTATGCTCTTTCGAGAGCTTTATCACCCGAAAGGACCAGTGCGGTGATCCCTTCACGCAATTAGTCCTCTGCTTGCGATAGTTCGTCGTCGAACCACCGCAAGCAGAGGACTAATTGCGTTGGGGAGCGGAGGTGCCTAGGTGAGCGGCCGGTCGGTCGGAGCGATCGGAGCGGGCAGGACGTCCCGTCCGGTGAGGAACGCGTCCACCCCGGCCGCGGCGGAGCGGCCCTCGGCGATCGCCCACACGATGAGCGACTGGCCGCGGCCCATGTCACCGGCCACGAACACGTTGTCGACGCTGGTCTTGAACGCCTTGTCGCGGGCGACGTTGCCGCGCTGGTCCAGCTCGACGTCGAGCGCCTCCAGCAGGCCTTCCCGCTCCGGGCCGACGAAGCCCATCGCGAGCAGCACCAGCTGTGCCGGGAGTTCGCGTTCCGTTCCGGGAACCGGGACGAACTTGCCGCCCTCGTTGCGCACCTCGACCAGCTTCAGCGCCCGCACCCTGCCGTCGGCGTCGGCGGCGAACTCCTGGGTGTTGACCGAGTACAGCCGCTCGCCGCCCTCTTCGTGCGCGGACGAGACGCGGTAGATCATCGGGTACGTCGGCCACGGGTGCGCGTCGGACCGCGAAAGCGGCGGCTTCGGCATGATCTCCAGCTGCGTGACCGACTTCGCGCCCTGGCGGTGCGAGGTCCCGACGCAGTCCGCGCCGGTGTCGCCGCCGCCGATGACGACGACGTCGAGGCCCTCAGCGCTGATCGGCGTGACGTCCAGGTCGCCGGACGCGACGCGGTTGGCGTGCGGCAGGAACTCCATTGCCTGGTGGATGCCGTCGTGCTCCCGGCCGGGGATCGGCAGATCGCGCCACGCGGTCGCACCGCCGGCGAGGACGACGGCGTCGTAGGACGACTTCAGTTCCTCGACGGTGAGGTCGACGCCGACGTTCACCGAGGTCCGGAACTCCGTGCCCTCGGCCCGCATCTGGTCGAGACGGCGGTCGAGCCGGTGCTTCTCCATCTTGAATTCGGGGATGCCGTAGCGCAGCAGCCCGCCGATCTTGTCGGCCCGCTCGAAGACCACGACACTGTGGCCCGCGCGCGTGAGCTGCTGCGCCGCGGCGAGTCCCGACGGACCGGACCCGACCACCGCCACCTTCTTGCCGGTCTTCGCGACCGGCTCCTGCGGCGTGACCCAGCCTTCTTCGAAGGCCCGGTCGATGATCGAGATCTCGACCCGCTTGATGGTGACGGGATCGTCGTTGATCCCGAGCACACACGCCGTCTCGCACGGCGCCGGGCAAAGGGTCCCGGTGAACTCCGGGAAATTGTTGGTCGCGTGCAGCCGCTCCGCCGCGTCGCGCCAATCGTCGCGCCAGGTCAGCGTGTTCCACTCGGGGATGAGGTTCCCGAGCGGGCAGCCCTGGTGGCAGAACGGGATACCGCAGTCCATGCAGCGCCCGGCCTGCTTCTGCAGCTTCGACGTCGCGAAGTCCTCGTAAACCTCGCGCCAGTCCATCAGGCGCAGATCGACGGGACGGCTCTTCGGCGTCTCGCGAGTGGTGGTCAGAAAGCCCTTGGGGTCAGCCATGTGCGGCCTCCGTGTCTTGCGGGATACCCGCACCCAGTCGGCACTCATAGCCGGCTTCGCGATTATCAGCCATGAGCTGCCTCCATGATCGCCTCGTTCACGTCACGCCCGTCACGCTCGGCCTCAGCCTGAGCCGCGAGCACCCGCTTGTAGTCCTTCGGCATGACCTTGCCGAACCGGTCGACGGCGGCGTCCCAGTCGGCGAGCAGGGTGCGCGCGACCGCGGATTCCGTTTCGTCGTAATGCTTTTCGAGCGCCTCGCGCAGGAAGTCCACATCGGACGAATCCAGCGGGTCGATGTCGACCATCTCCGGGTTCGTCCGGTGCGCCGGCAGGTCCAGGACGTAGGCGACGCCGCCCGACATCCCGGCCGCGAAGTTCCGGCCGATGCCCCCGAGCACGACGACACGGCCACCGGTCATGTACTCGCACCCGTGGTCGCCGACGCCCTCGACGACGGCCAGCGCGCCGGAGTTCCGCACGCAGAACCGCTCGCCGACCTTGCCGCGGATGAAGATCTCACCGCTGGTCGCGCCGTAGCCGATCACGTTGCCCGCGATGATGTGGTCTTCGGCGTCGTACCGCGCGACCTCGGGCGGCCGCACGATCAGCCGTCCGCCGGAGAGGCCCTTGCCGACGTAGTCGTTGCCGTCACCGTAGAGCCGCAGGGTGATGCCCTTGGGCACGAACGCGCCGAACGACTGACCGGCGGTCCCGGTGAAGGTGACGTCGATCGTGTTGTCCGGCAGGCCTTCGCCGCCCCATCGCTTGGTGAGCTCGTGGCCGAGCATGGTGCCGACGGTCCGGTTCACGTTGCGGACCGGCAGTTCCAGCCGCACCTTGTCCCCGGACGCCAGCGCGCCCTCGGCCAGCTGGATCAGCGTGTTGTCGAGCGCCTTCTCCAGCCCGTGGTCCTGCGCCGTCTGCTGGTGCCGCAGCCCGGCGGGGGCCGTGTCGGGCACGTGGAAGATCGGCGTCAGGTCGAGTCCGGCGGCCTTCCAGTGGTCGATCGCCTTGCGCTTGTCGAGCATCTCCGCGTGGCCGACGGCCTCGGCGATGGAGCGGAAACCCAGCTCCGCCAAGTACTCCCGGACTTCCTGGGCGATGAACTCGAAGAAGTTCACCACGTACTCGGCCTTGCCGCTGAACTTCTCGCGCAGCTTGGGGTTCTGCGTCGCGACGCCGACCGGGCAGGTGTCGAGGTGGCACACGCGCATCATGATGCAGCCGGACACCACCAGCGGAGCGGTCGCGAACCCGAACTCCTCGGCACCGAGGAGCGCGGCGATGACGACGTCACGGCCGGTCTTGAGCTGGCCGTCGGTCTGCACGACGATCCGGTCGCGCAGGCGGTTGGCCAGCAGCGTCTGCTGCGTCTCGGCGAGCCCGAGTTCCCACGGTCCGCCCGCGTGCTTGATCGACGACAGCGGGGAAGCGCCCGTGCCGCCGTCGTGCCCGGAGATGAGCACGACGTCCGCGTGCGCCTTGGAGACACCGGCGGCGACCGTGCCGACGCCGACCTCGGACACGAGCTTCACGTGGATGCGCGCGGCCGGGTTGGCGTTCTTGAGGTCGTGGATCAGCTGCGCGAGATCCTCGATCGAGTAGATGTCGTGGTGCGGCGGCGGGGAGATGAGCCCCACCCCCGGCGTGGAGTGCCGCGTCTTCGCGATCCACGGGTACACCTTCGCACCGGGCAGCTGGCCGCCCTCGCCGGGCTTCGCGCCCTGCGCCATCTTGATCTGGATGTCGTCGGCGTTGACCAGGTACTCGCTCGTGACGCCGAAGCGGCCGCTCGCGACCTGCTTGACCGCGCTGCGGCGCTCGGGGTCGTAGAGCCGTTCCGGATCCTCGCCGCCCTCGCCGGTGTTCGACTTGCCGCCGAGGCGGTTCATCGCGATGGCCAGGGTTTCGTGCATCTCCGACGAGATCGACCCGTAGGAGATCGCACCGGTGGCGAACCGCTTGACGATCTCGGAGACCGGTTCGACCTCTTCGATCGGCACAGCGGGCCGCCGGCCGATCTTGAAGTCGAACAGCCCGCGCAGCGTGTACAGCTTCTGCGCCTGGTCGTCGACGGACTTCGTGTACTCCTTGAAGACCTCGTACTTCCCGGCCCGGGTGGAGTGCTGCAGCTTGAACACCGTCTGCGGGTTGAACAGATGCGGTTCGCCCTCGCGGCGCCACTGGTAGTCCGCGCCGGTCTCCAGCTCGCGGTGGTTCGCGCGGAAGCCGTCGCGCGGGAACGCCCGGCGGTGCCGCTCGGCGACCTCCAGCGCGATGGTGTCGAAGCCGACGCCGCCGAGCCGGGAAGTGGTGCCGGTGAAGCAGTCCTGGATGATCTCGTCGCCGAGCCCGACCGCCTCGAAGATCTGCGCGCCGGTGTAGGAGGCCACTGTGGACACTCCCATCTTCGACATCGTCTTGCGGACGCCCTTGCCCAGCGCCTTGATCAGGTTCGCGGTCGCCTGCTTGGCGGTGGAACCGGGAATCAGGCCCTGGTCGGCCATCTCCTCGACGGTCGCCATCGCCAGGTACGGGTTCACCGCCGCGACGCCGTAGCCGATCAGCAGCGCGATGTGGTGCACCTCGCGCGCGTCTCCCGCCTCGACGATGAGGCCGACCTGCGTGCGGGTCTTCTCCCGGACCAGGTGGTGGTGGACCGCGCCGGTGAGCAGCAGCGACGGGATGCCCGCGTGGTCTTCGTCGATCCCGCGGTCGGTCAGCACGATCAGCCTGGCGCCCTCGGCGATGGCCGCGGACACCTCGGCGCGGATCTCGGCGAGCCGCCGCACGAGCGCCTCGCCGCCGCCGTTGACGTCGTAGGTGCCGTGCACGGTGACCGACTGGAACTCGGGCAGGTCGCCGTCGTCGTTGACGTGCACCAGCTTCGCGAACTCGTCGTTGTCCAGCACCGGGAACGGCAGTGCGATCCGGCGGCACGACTTCGCGTCGGCCTCCAGGAGGTTCGGCTCCGCGCCCAGCTGGGTGCCCAGCGAAGTGACCAGTTCCTCGCGGATCGCGTCCAGCGGCGGGTTGGTCACCTGGGCGAAGAGCTGGATGAAGTAGTCGAACAGCAGCCGCGGCCTGCTGGACAGCGACGCGATGGGGGAGTCGTTGCCCATCGAGCCGATCGGCTCCGCGCCGGTGCGGGCCATCGGTTCGAGCAGGACGTCGAGTTCCTCTTCGGTGTAGCCGAAGGCCTGCTGGCGGCGCACGAGCGCGGTGTGCGGCGGGATCTCGCGCTCCCGCGCGGGGAGCCCTTCGAGCGGGAGCAGGCCGTCCTCGACCCATTCGTCGTACGGGTGCGCGGTGGCGAGTTCGTTCTTGATCTCCTCGTCCTCGACGATCCGGCCGGCGGCCGTGTCGACGAGGAACATGCGGCCCGGTTCCAACCGTCCTTTCCGGACGATCGTGGACTGCTCCAGCTCCAGCACGCCGACCTCGCTGGCGAGGACGACAAGGCCGTCTTCGGTGACCCAGTACCGGGCCGGGCGCAGGCCGTTGCGGTCGAGCACCGCGCCGATCTGGGTGCCGTCGGTGAAGGAGACCAGCGCGGGGCCGTCCCACGGTTCCATCAGTGTCGAGTGGAATTCGTAGAAGGCGCGGCGCGCGGGGTCCATTTCCTGATGGTTCTCCCAGGCCTCCGGGATCATCATCAGCACCGCGTGCGGCAGCGAACGGCCGCCGAGGTGGAGCAGTTCGAGCACCTCGTCGAAGGACGCCGAGTCGCTCGCGCCGCGGGTGATGATCGGGTAGATCCGCTTGAGGTCGCCGGGGATCAGGTCGGATTCGAGGAGCGCCTCACGCGCGTCCATCCAGTTCCGGTTGCCGCGCAGGGTGTTGATCTCACCGTTGTGGGCGACGTACCGGTACGGGTGCGCCAGCGGCCACGACGGGAAGGTGTTGGTGGAGAAGCGGGAGTGCACCAGGCCGATGGCGCTGGTGACGCGCTCGTCGGTGAGGTCGGCGAAGAACTTCTCGACCTGCGGCTCGGTGAGCATTCCTTTGTAGACGATCGTCCGCGAGGACAGGCTCGGGAAGTAGACGTCGTCTTCGACGAGTTCGTGCTCGGCGCGTTTGCGCACCACGAAGGCGGCGCGTTCCAGCGCCAGACCGTCCAGCGCGTCCTGTCCGGCCAGGAACAGCTGGCTGAAATGCGGCATGGTCTCGGCCGCGCCGGTCCCGACGTGTTCGGTGTGGACCGGGAGGTCGCGCCAGCCGAGCACGCGCATGCCCTCTTCGGCGGCGACGCGCTCGATGGTCGTCATCGCCCGGCCGCGCGGGATCTCCTCCTGGGGAAGGAAAGCCGTGCCGACGGCGTAGGCGCCGGGCTCGGGGAGGCCGAAGTCCACGACTTCGCGATAGAACTCGTCGGGGACCTGGATGAGGATCCCGGCGCCGTCGCCGGTTTCCGGGTCGGCGCCGCGGGCTCCGCGATGTTCCAGGTTCCGCAGCGCTATCAGCGCTTTGGCGACGATGCCGTGATCGCGCTTTCCGGAGAGATCGGCGACGAACGCGACACCGCAGGCGTCGTGCTCGAACTCCGGGTCATACAGGCCTTCGGGGGCCTTGCTGCCCTTGTTGCTGGCATGGTGGGTCACGGCTGGCCGCCTCCCAAGGCGTCGGCGCGACCGGTACCACTCCGTTCGGGTGGTTCACCAGGGAACCAGTTAACGAAGTGGTCCGGGACCGCGATGGTCAGTCGAGAGGGAACGATCCTGCCCGCGAAACGGGGGCAGGCTTCGTAGAGCCGCACTGCACTGGGCGGCCGATGCGCTTATCGGTACTGCTGTGCACGTGGGTGTCGTCTGGCCACTGTGGTGGGCGGCTGACGGGTACACGTGTTACTCCCGGGTTCGCCGGTCTTATGACGATAGTGTGAAATCGCTGTTATCGACATACGTCGCTTGGTCGGGGTGGGAAATGCCACGCTGGCGTTGACTTCAAACATCATCTGCCCACTGACTGGAATGACATGTCCACTGAGTGGGGCGCTGGCCCTCTGACCTGCGTAAACGATCGCTCACGTCGCTCGATAGTGTGACCTGGATCGCGCAACGGAGTGGGTTTCGCCGGTGTTGCGGTGACCCGAGGTGACCACCGGATCGCCCGAACGGCAGAGCGTCCTGCCCGGTTTGAGAGGCTTGGCCGATGGCGGATCGTTATCTCACCGTGGCGGGCACCGGCGTCAACGAGATCGAAATACGGCGTTCGCGCTTCCTGTGCGCGCTCGCCCCGGTCACCTCGGAAGAGGCCGCCAGGGAGGTGATCGCCGCCCGGAAGAAGGCCGATCCGGCGGCCCGTCACCACTGTCACGCGTTCGTGCTGGGGGCGGACGGCAGGACCCAGCGCTCCAGCGACGACGGCGAGCCCGCGGGCACGGCGGGCACCCCGATGCTCGAGGTGCTCCGCCGCCGCGAGCTGACCGACACCGTCGCGGTGGTGACCCGCTACTTCGGCGGGGTGCTGCTCGGCGCCGGCGGCCTCATCCGCGCGTACGGGCAGGCCGTCTCGGAGGCCGTCGACGCCATCGGGGTCCGGGAGTACCGGCGGCTGCGGCTGGTCGAGGTCGTCGTCGACTACGACCGGGCCGGACGGCTGGAGAACGACATCCGCTCGTCGCCGTACCTGCTGCACGCGACTCGGTTCGAGGATGTCGCGCACTTCGACGTCGGGCTCGCACCGGATCAGGGCGACGCCTTCCACGCCTGGCTGGCGGACCTGACCGGCGGGGAGGCCCTGACCTCCGAAACCGGCGAGATGTGGCTCCCCACCCCCCGCACTTAGTCCTCTAAATGCGGTCTCGTCGGCCCCCGGTCTCCCGCATTTCGTCCTCTAGATGCGGGAAGGGCGGGCGCGCCACTCGGCGAGGGTGATGGCGTACTCGACCTCGCCCTCCTCGGTCCCGGGGATCGGGTCGTCGAAGTGCTCGTGGAAGGTCCGGACGTGCCGCATCCCGATCTTCTCCATCACCCGCCGCGAGCCCAGGTTCACCGCCATGGTCGCCGCCCAGATCCGCGTCGCCCCGAATTCGGTGAAACCCTTCTCCAGGAGTGCGAGCGATCCCTCGGTCGCGTACCCCTTGCCCCACGAAGACCGGTTCAGCCGGTACCCCAGTTCGGGATCGTCCGTGTGATGACCGCGCAACGGACGGAAATGGAACCACCCCAGGAAAGCCCCGCCGGATTTCTCGATCGCCGCCCAGAACCCGTAACCGGGGAAACGCTCGTAGTAATCGAGAAAGGCGGGAAGGTCACGGTTTTCGATCTCCGCCCGATCGGCAGGTTCGCCCCCGTTGAGATAACGCATGACTTCGGGGTCGTCGTAGAGCGCGAACAGGTCGTCGACGTCGGCGCCGGTGAACTGCCGCAGCAGGAGCCGCTCGGTCTCCAGGAAGACACGCATCCGCGAAGCGTGGCGCCGCGAGGGCGCGGAGGCAACTCGTTTACGCGGCCACTCCGGGACTGGCGAGGCCGCCCAGCGCGACCACCCCCGCCTCGGTGAGCAGCGCGGGAACCCGCTCGCCCCACCGGCCGCCCCTGGCGGGCGCCACCAGGCCGAGGTGGGCGAGGCGATGCGCGGTGTGCTGGTCGCAGCAGGCGAGCCCGTCGACGAACAGGTCCGGCTCGCAGCTGCAGCTGATCTCGGCGTGGCCCTCGGCCACGGCTCTCAGGGTGGCCCGCTCACGATGGTTCAGCTCTGTCCGAACGTCCATGGCGTGCCTCCTTTCTGTTCCGCTGGTGAACAGTCAAACCCACACCCCCGACAGTTTCCGTCTTCTCCGGTGCGAAGTCCGGGATTTCGGGCGGACTCAGGGTGGCGAGTCGTGTAATCCCGGGTACCCACCTAGGGGTTTTCTACCGGTATTCGGTGCGGAAGGGGCTCCAGCTCGGTCTTGCGCAGATGCCGGAAAATGATCGAACTGCGGAACCCGACGATCTCCTTGCGTTTCGTCAAACGATCCACCAGGAATGCGTGGAGCTGTTCGACGTCCTGCGCGGCGACGTGGATCAGGAGATCGTCGCTGCCGGCGGTGACAGGCTCCGCAGGTCGACGGCGCGACGCCGACCCCTAACTTCTTCGCATTCAGTCGACTAAATGCGAAGAAGATGGCCGAAGCGGACGCACTCGCCGAAGCCAGGCTCACTTCTGGTGCGGAGCCACGTACTCCTTCGCCTCGGGAGCCTCGAACAGCGGCTTGACGTAGCGGACCCCGCCCTCGGCCGACGCGTCCGGTGTCGCCGCGTACACCTGGCGCGTCGCCGGGGTGCCCGCCTTCGAGAAGTCCAGCGCCGCCACCAGGTCCTCCGTACTCGCCGACGTGGTCTGCTTCAGCGCGGCGGCGACGCCCTCACGGGTCAGATCCTTGTTCTCGCAGGCCTTCTTGAGCACCGCGCCCCACACTTCGCCGACCGCGTAGCCGTAGGGGACCCCGCCGTTCGGGGTCTCCTTGTAGGCCGCCTTGTACTTCGTGGCGACCTCCTTGGCCTTGGGGATGTCGGCGGAGAACGGGACACTGCTGGCGACGATCGTCAGCTTGTCCAGCGCGTTCGCGGCCGGGCTCTTGAGCAGCACCGGGTCGAACGTCGGGTTGTTGCCGAGCACGGGAACGTTGAGCCCGAGCGCTTTGTTCGCCGCGAGCGCGGAGCCGGTCTGCGCCGGGGTCGTGGTCAGGACGATGGCCTTGACGCCGTCCCCCTTGAGCCCGGTGACGATGTTCGTGAGGTCGTTGTCCGTGGAGGTGACCTTGACCTCCTTGACGGTCAGGTTGTGCTTCTTCGCGTAGAACTGTGAGCCGCGCAGGCCGTTCTTGCCGTATTCACCGTCGATGTAGACGTGCCCGATCGTGTCGCCGTCCTTCACCAGGCCTTTCTCCTGGAAGTAGGAAAGGCCGTCGATGATCTCCAGGTCGTACGTCGTCCCGACGATCATCACGTACTGGTTGTCGAGCAGTTCCGAAGACCACGACGCGGGCGCGGCGACGGTCTTGTCCGACGCGATGTTCTGTTTCAGCGCGGCCACCACCGGCGAGCCGAGCAACTGCACGAACCCGAGGACCTTCGGCTCGATCTGCGGGTAGAGCGTCTTCGCCGTGTCCGCCTTGTAGCCGTGGTCGACGGTCTCCAGTTTCACCTGACGCCCGCACGCCCCGCCTGCGGCGTTGAAGTCCTTGGCCCACAACTCGTTTCCCTGCGTGATGCCGAGACCGAGGTTCTTGAACACCCCGGTCTTGTCGGTCATCACGCCGAGCGTGATCTCGGACGACGTCACCCCTTTACCTGCCTTGACTCCCGAACCGTCCGCCCCCGAGGACCCCGAGTCGCCCGCTTTCGTGCTGCACGCCGAGAGGGCGAGGACCGCCGCCAGTGCGACGGCCGGATATGTGCGCTTCATCTGCCTTGCTCCTCTGGGTGACGGTTTTTACCGGTGAAGGTGATCCGGCGGCCTAGCGCGGCGAGCCCGCCCGGTTCGAAGAGCACCACGAGGATGATCGCGGCGCCGTAGACGAACGAGCTGACCAGGATCGGGGTCAGGGCGCCGTCCCCGGTTCCGGAGAACCAGCCGAGATCGGCGGAATACAGCGAAAGCACCTGCGGCAGCCCGTTGACGATCAGCGCGCCCACCAGCGCGCCGGGCACCGAGCCGAGTCCCCCGATGATCACCATGGCCAGGAAGGCGATGGAGATGTTGATGCCGTACGTGCCGAATTCGCTCTCGTCGGGTTTGAGGATGTCGAACCACAGCACGGTCATCGCGCCCGCGAGCCCCGCGTACGCCGAGGAGACCGCGAACGCGCCCGCCTTGGCCCTCGTGACGCTGACGCCCATCACGGACGCGGCGGCTTCGTTGTCCCGCACCGCCCGCCACGACCGGCCGACCCGGCTGCGCACCGCCGCCTTGGCGATCACGAACGCGAGCACGGTCAGCAGCAGGAACAGGTACCAGAGCCGTTCCGCCTGCCGGATCGGCACGCCCATCAGCTCGATTTCGGGACCGTCGTTGGTGAACGGGAAACCGAACAGCGAGAACGGTTCGGGTGTGCGTCCGGTCGACGTCCCGCCGGTCAGCGTCTCGGCGGACTGTCCGAAGTAGAGTCCCAGGAACACCAGCGACAGCGACGCGACACCGAGGTAGATCCCGCGCAGCCGCCCGGAAACCGGGGCGAACGCCAGGCCGAGCAGCGCGGCGATGACCACCGCGCCGAGAAGCGACAGGCCGGGATCGAGACCGAGCCCGATCACGCGCTCGTCGTCGGCCGGTCCGGAAAGGACGGTGTAGCCGGTCGCGCCCGCGAGCAGGAAGAACGCGTGCGCCAGCGACAACTGCCCGGCCTGCCCGACCAGCAGCGTGAGGCCGATCGCGCCGACGCCGCCGATCATCATGTACTGCCCGGCCTTCAGCCAGGCGGCGTCGAGATACAGCGGGATCGCGAGCAGCACGACGAGCAGCGCGACCCAGGCCAGGACTCGCAGCAGTCGCGTCCGATCGTGTTTCGCGGGCGGCGCCGGGGGAGCGGCGGCCGGGGTTTTCACGGCGGTGTCAGACACGGGTGCTCTCCCTCGTCCCGAACAACCCCGACGGCCGCACCACCAGGACCACGAGCATCACCAGGAAGACCGCGCTCTTGGAGAAGTCGAACGACACGTATTGCGCCGAAAGCGCCTCGACGAGGCCGACGACCAGGCCGCCCACCACCGCGCCCGCGGTCGAGTCCAGCCCGCCGAGGATGGCCGCGGGGAACGCCGCGAGCGCGATGGAGTGCGTGCCGCGGGAAAGTCCCGCGCCGGAGAAGTCCTGGGTGGCGATGAACAGCACCGCGACCCCGGCGAGCACCCCGGCGACCACCCACGCGGTCGCCGTCACCCGGGAACTGCGGATCCCCATCAGCGCGGCGGCCTCGCGGTTCTCGGCCTGTGCCCGCATCGCGACACCCCAGTTCGAGTACTTGAACGCGAGGGTGAACGCGGTGATCAGCACGGCGGCGACGAGCAGCGCCACCAGATGCGTGCGGAACAGCGTGATCCCGCCGAGCTGGAACGGCTGCGCGTCCCAGGCGTCGCCGAGGAACGGCAACGTGACACCCAGGCGCCGCACGATCTCCTCGGTGATGATCACGTCGACGCCGATGGTCAGCAACGCCAGGCTGTTCGCGTCCGCGTGCCGCGAACGGGACAGCAGGAAGCGTTCCAGGAGCAGGGCGAGCAGGCCGGCCGAGACGACGCCGACCAGGGAGGCGCCGGCCCAGCCGAGCGATTCGCGGGTCACGACCACCAGGTAGCCGCCGAAGAGCACGAGCGAGCCGTGCGCGAAGTTGACCACTTCGGTGGCCTTGAAGATGATCACGAAACCCAGCGCCAGCAACGCGAACACCGCGCCCTTGCCGAGTCCGTTCACCACGAGTTGCAGGAAAGTGTTCACGCCGTGGCCTCCGTGCCGAGGTATGCCCTGATCACGTCCGGATCCGACTGGACCTCGGCCGGGGTGCCGTCCGCGATGCGCCTGCCGAAGTCCAGGACGGTGACCCGGTCCGCGATGCCCATCACCAGCCCCATGTCGTGTTCCACGAGCAGGATCGAGATGCCGAGTTCGTCGCGGACGTCGCGGATCGTGCCCGCCAGTTCGGCCGTCTCGGTCGCGTTCATCCCGGCCGCGGGTTCGTCGAGCAGGAGCAGGACCGGTTCGACGGCGAGCGCGCGGGCGAGGTCGACGCGTTTCACCGCGCCGTAGGGCAGCGCCCCGACCGGGAGATCGACCAGCGCGCCGATGCCGAGGAAGTCGCAGATCTCCTTGACCCGCGCGGAATGCCGCCGTTCGGCCCGCGTCGTCCACGGCATCCGGAGACCGCAGGCGAGGAAACCGCCCTTGGTCAGCGCGTGCCGTCCGAGCATGACGTTGTCGAGCACGGTCGAACCGGCGGAGAGGGCGGCGTTCTGGAACGACCGGCCGACGCCGAGCCCGGCGAGCCGATGCGGCGGGAGTCCGGAAAGGACGGTGTCGCCGAGCCGGACGCTGCCGGAGTTCGCCCGGTAGAGGCCGCTGATCACGTTGAAGCAGCTGGACTTCCCGGCGCCGTTCGGGCCGATGAGCGCGTGCAGCGAACCGGAGCCGACGCTGAAGGAGACGTCGTCCAGCGCCCGGATCCCGCCGAAGCGCAGGGTCACGTTCTCGATGTGCAGTTCGGGAGGTGTCATCCGGCCCACCTCGACAGGCTCCGGCCCGCGCGGTGCACGCGGGCGTCGACGGCCTCGGCTTCGGCGGTGGCCTGTGATTCGGCATGACCGCCGAGGTAGAGCCGCTGGACTTCCTCGCTCGCCGCGAGTTCGGCCGTCGTCCCGGCCAGGGCGACGCGGCCCACTTCGAGGACGATCGCGTGATCGGCGACGCGCAACGCCATCACGGCGTTCTGCTCGACCAGCACCACGGCCGTGCCCTGCTCGTGGATCTCGCGGATGATGGCGCCGATCCGCTCGACGATCTTCGGCGCGAGACCGAGGGAAGGCTCGTCGAGCAGCAGCAGCCGCGGGCCGGACATCAGCGCGCGGCCGATCGCGAGCATCTGCTGCTCACCGCCGGACAGCAGCCCGGCGCGTTGCTTGGCCCGCTCGGACAGGACGGGGAAGAGCTCGTCGACGCGTTTGCGCGCGGCGGCGCGCTGCGAAGGGGAGCGGGCACCGATCCCGCCCGCGCGGAGGTTCTCCTCGACCGTCATCCGCGCGAAGACCTGGCGGCCTTCGGGGACACCGACCACGCCGAGACCGACGATGCGGGCAGGGTCCACTTTGGTCAGTGGTTTGCCGTCGTAACGCACCTCGCCCGCGGAAACCGAGCCCCGGTGCATACGCAGCGTGCCGGAGATCGTCCGCAGCAGGGTCGATTTCCCGGCACCGTTGCTGCCGAGGACGGCCAGCACCCCGTCAGGTGAAACGTCGAGGTCGACCCCGTGCAGCGCGGCCACCGAACGGCCGTACCGCACCTGAAGATCACGGACACTCAGCAAGCCGCCTCCTCCGTCCGTGTGACACGAGTCACGATCGGTGGCGGTCATCCTGCGTGGGCACCCTCCGTCGCGTTACCCCCACCTGGAGACTGTGTTGAATTGTCACGCGCTGACGGAAACGTTTCGCAGGGCGCAGAACTCGTTGGAAACTCACGTTCTGACTGGAGGCGCCCTACAAAACGTTTCCGTGGGCCTCCGGCCCAAAAGAGGGCGCGTGACGGTGAAGTCTCCGTCGGGCGCGGGGCGCCCTTGGGGAGACCGTCGTGGGTCGCGTTCGACCACCGCAATTCGTCACCTACTTGCGGTGGTTCGGCGTGTGATCAGCGCAAGTAGGTGACGAATTGCGGCGGGGGCTAGAGGAGGCCGGCTTCGGAGGCCTTGCCGATGGCTTCGACCCGGTTCCGCGCGCCGAGCTTGTGCAAAGCGGACTGGAGATAGGTCTTCACCGTGTTCCGCGCCAGCCCGGTCGACTCCGCGATCTCCGGATTCGTCTGCCCCTGCGCCGCGAGTCGTAAAACCTCGTACTCGCGCCGCGTCAGGCCGCTGCGGGCCAGCGCGTCGGACCGGCGGCCGTCGTCGGGGAAGATGCGCGGATCGACGACGCGCTCACCCTTGAGCACCTGCCGCAACGCCGCCACCAGATCGGTCCCGGCGACGTCCTTGAGCAGGCAGCCGTGCGCCCCGGAATCCAGCGCGGCCCGCACGCCCTGATGGTCGCCGTGCGCGGTGAACACCACGATCCGCCCGGACGGATGCGTGCGCCGGAGCCCGGCGATGACCTCGGGCGCGAGCATGTCCGGCAGCCGCAGGTCCAGCAGGATCAACGCGGGCTTCAGCTCGCCCGCCCGCCGGATCGCGGACCGGCCGGTCTCGGCCGAGCCGACCACGGTCATCGCCGGGTCGTAGCGCAGCAGCAGGCTCACCCCGTCGCGGACCACCGGATGGTCGTCCACGACGAGCACGGTCACCGGCGACGGCACGGTTCCGGCACCCAAGCGCGCAGCGTGCAGCCGTCTTCCTCGTCGCGGACCAGGCTGACCCGGCCGCCGAGCCGCGCGGCGCGTTCGGCCAGCGCGCGCAGCCCCATCCCGGTGCCGGGTCCGGGCTCCCCGGCGTCTTCGGCGCGATGACCGGTCCCGTCGTCGGCGACGACCACCTGCACGCCGTCGTCGCTGGGCAGCAGGCTGACCACGACGGACAACGCGCCGGCGTGTTTCTCCACGTTGAGCAGGCCCTCCCGGACGGCCGCCACCAGCAGTCCGGTGCGTTCGGCGTCCAGCCGCGGCACCGGGGCGAGCTGGACGAACCGGGCCGGGACGCCGCAGCGGGCCTGGAACGAACGGCAGTGCTCGGCGAGCTCCACCGGCAGCGCCCGTTCCGGACTCGATTCCGACAGCGCCAGCAGCGACTCGCGCAGCGCCCGCGACGCGGCCGAAACGTCGCCTTCCAGCCGCCGCAGCCGCGATTCGAGCGCCGGGTTGTCGCTGATGTCCTCGTGCAGGTTCCGGACCTGGACGCCGATGGAGAACAGCAGCGCGCCGACCGAATCGTGCAGCGCGCTCTGCATCCGCAGCCGTTCGGCGGACAGGGCCGTCTCGCGGTCGGACTCGGCGACCGACGCCAGTTTCAGCGCCCGGCCGGCCTCGCCCGCGATGTCTTCGAGGGACTGGACCGCGTCGTCGCCGAAGTCGCGGGGCTCGCGCATGGCGGCGTACGCGACGGCGACGGTCTCGGTCCCGCTGACGATCGGGACGGCGATCATCGCGGCCAGGCCCTCGCCGCGGACCTGCGCGTCGAACTGGTGGGTGATGCTCCGCGAGCTGACGTAATCGTTGACCCGGACCGGCCTGCCCAGCGCGAGCACGCGGCCGCCGATGCCCTGGCCGATGGGCACGGCGAGGTCCTGCAGCGCGTCCGTGCGGGTGCCCGACATCCAGCGGATGACCGCCTCTTCGGGCCCGGTCAGCTCGGCGACGAAACCGGAATGCGTGCCGATCGACTCGCGGATCAGCCGCGCGGTGCCGTTGAGCGCCGCCACCCGGTCGAGGGTCGCGAGCAGCTCTTCCCGCTCGCGAAGAAGCCCGCCGAGCACCGCGCTGTGCTCGGCGGCGAGGTCTTCAACGACGTGCCGTCTCGCCGTCACGCGCTCACGATCGCACACCGGAGCGGCTTTCGGACATACCCGACTGGAGAGGGTGCGAGTGTGCGTCCCGGCCCGCGGTTGTCTTGAATGGACTCCGTGGAGATCCTGGCCGACGCCGCGACACTGGCGCTGTACACGACCGACGCCTCCAACTACCGGCACGTGCCCCAGGGGGTGGTGCTGCCGCGGAGCGTCGACGAGGTGATCGCGGCCGTCGCCGCCTGCCGTGAGGCCGGGCTGCCGGTGATCGCCCGCGGCGGCGGCACCAGCGTCGCGGGCAACTCGTGCGGGCCCGGCGTCGTGATCGACACGTCACGCCACCTCGGCCGCGTCCTCGACCTCGATCCCGGGGCGCGGACGGCCAAGGTCGAACCCGGGACCGTCCTCGACCATCTCCAGGCGCTCGCCGCGCCGCACGGGCTTCGCTTCGGCCCCGACCCGTCGACGCATTCGCGCTGCACGATCGGCGGGATGATCGGCAACAACGCCTGCGGATCGCATTCGGTCGCCTACGGCCGCACGGTCGACGTCGTCCGCGAGCTGGACGTGCTGCTCTACGACGGCACCCGGATGACCGTCGGTCCGACCTCACCGTCCGAAGTGGACGCACGGGCGGCCAGGCCCGGTACCGAAGGCCGGGTCTTCTCGGAACTTCGCGCGCTCGTCCGCGACAACCTGGCGTCGCTGCGCACCGAACTGTCCTCCTTCAGCAGGCGGGTGTCCGGGTACGGGCTGGAACACCTGTTGCCGGAGAACGGTTTCGACGTCGCCAAGGCCTTGGTCGGCAGTGAGGGCACCTGCGTCACCGTGCTGGGGGCGACGGTCTCCCTCGCCGAGGTGCCGGAACGCAAGGTGCTCGCGGTGCTCGGCTTCGAGTCCGACATCGCCGCGGCCGACGCCGTCCCGGCGATCCTGCCGTGGTCACCACTGACCGTGGAGGGGGTGGACGCGGACCTCGTCGCGCTCCTGGAGCCGGGCCGCGCCGACGGCCTGCCGCCGGGTGGCGCCTGGTTGTTCGTCGAGATGGCCGATCCGGACCGGGCGCACGGGCTGATCGACGGCCTGCGCGGCGCGGTGACCGGATCCGTGCTGCTCGACGACGCCGCCGCGCAGAAGCGGCTGTGGCGGATCCGGGAGGAAGGCGCCGGCCTCGCGACCCGGCTGGCCGGGGGCGAGGAGGCCTGGCCCGGCTGGGAGGACGCGGCCGTCCCGCCCGCGCGCTTGGGTGCCTACTTGCGGGAATTCAAGCAACTCATGCGCGCGCACGGCCGCAAAAGCGTGGTCTACGGCCATTACGGCGAAGGCTGCCTGCATCTGCGGCTGGACTTCGATCTGCTTTCCCCGCAAGGGATCGCCGGGTTCCGCTCGTTCCTGGAAGAGGCGGCCGACCTCGTCGCCGCGCACGGCGGTTCGCTGTCCGGCGAGCACGGCGACGGCCAGGCGCGTTCGGAGCTGCTGTCCCGGATGTACAGCCCCGAGATGCTCGCGCTTTTCGCGCGGTTCAAAGGGATCTTCGACCCGGTGGGCAGGATGAACCCCGGCATCCTGGTGAATCCGCGGCCGGTCGACGCCGACCTCCGGGTGCGCCGCGCGCCGTTGGAGCTCGAAGACGTCACCGCGCTCGCGTACCCGGAGGATCAGGGGAGCTTCGGGCAGGCGATGCGGCGCTGCGTCGGGGTCGGGAAGTGCCGGAACACCACCGGCGCGGGCGTGATGTGCCCGAGCTACCGCGCCACGCGCGAGGAGAAACACTCGACGCGGGGCCGCGCGCATCTGCTCGCCGAGATGGTGAACGGCGAACTGATCACCGACGGCTGGCGCTCGGAAGAGGTCGCCGAGGCACTGGATCTCTGCCTGTCGTGCAAGGGCTGCCTGTCCGATTGCCCGGTCGACGTCGACATGGCGACCTACAAGGCGGAATTCCTGCACCAGCACCACAAGGGGCGGCTGCGCCCGGCGTCGCACTACTCGATGGGCTGGCTCCCGGTGTGGCTGCGCGCGGCCTCGCTGGCACCGCGGCTGGCGAACACGATGTCGCGCCGGTTCTCCGGTCTGCTGAAGAAGTTCGGCGGGATCGCGCCGGAACGGGATCTGCCGACGTTCGCCCCGGCACCGTTCACCCGGCGCCGCGCCGACCTCAAGCGCTGGGCGACCGGGTCCCGGCGGGTGGTGCTGTGGCCGGACTCCTTCAACAACTACCTCACCCCGGACGTCCTCGACGCCGCCGCCGAGGTGCTCACCGCGGCGGGCTACGACGTCGTCCTGCCCGATCGCGAGGTCTGCTGCGGGCTCACCTGGGTGTCCACCGGGCAGCTCGATGTGGCGAAGAACGTGTTGCGCCGCACGCTTTCCGTGCTCGAACCGTATCTGCGGGCGGGCTATCAGGTGGCCGGACTGGAGCCGAGTTGCACGGCGCTCTTCCGCGGCGACCTGGCGGCGCTGCTGCCCGGTGACCCAGTGGTGGAACTGCTCGCCGAGCGCACGCGCACCTTCGCCGAACTCGTCGAGGACTCGCCGCTGGAATTCCGGTCACTGGACGTCGAAGCGCTGAGCCAGGTGCACTGTCACCAGCACGCCGTGCTCGGCTTCGGCGCCGACGAGGCCGCGATGCGCGCCGCGGGTATCCACAATTCCACAATGGATTCCGGATGCTGTGGATTGGCGGGCAACTTCGGCTTCGAACGTGGGCATTACGACGTTTCCGTCGCCTGCGCCGAGGACCGCATGCTGCCCGCGATCCGGGCCGCCGCCGAGGGCACCGAAGTGATCGCGGACGGGTTCAGCTGCCGGACGCAGATCGAGCAGCTGGACGGGCGGCGGGCACTGCACCTGGCCGAACTGCTGCGGCGCGCGCTGCCGCCCTCGTGAGTGGTCGGTGCGGATGGTCGTGAGTCACCACCAGGCGCGCGCGAGGGCTTCCGGCGTCGGTTCGGCCGGCGCCGGAAGAACCTTGAAGTACCACGTGAAATTGCTGTAGACGTGCAGGAACGCGTACGCCAGGCAGCGCCGGGAGAACTCCTCGTCCGGTTCGGCGCCGTACCCGGCGAGCAGCCGCCGCAGGAAGTCCTTGTCCCCGCCGGAAACGAACAGGCCGACGGCGACGAAGTCGTACTCCGCCGCGCCCCGCATCGCCGGTTCGAAATCGAAGAGGCCGGTCAGCCGCGGGCGTTCGCCGTCGTGGTCGACCATGACGTGGTCGCGCATGAACTCGGTGTGCAACGGGACGACGGGCGGGCTGCCCAGGTCGACGGAGTCGAGGAAGGCCGGGATCCGCGCGATCCAGCTTTCGTCGAGCCCGGTCCGCCGGTGATGCTCGACGACGTTCGCGCGCTGCTCGGCGATGAACGTGGCCCAATCCGGCGGATCGAGGACGTCGAGCCGCGGGTCCCGCAGCGAATGCAGCGCCGCCAGCGCCTCGCCGAGCTCGGGAGCGAGCCGGTTCCGGTCCTCCGCGGACAGTTTCGGCCAGGCGTCCTTCAGCGTTTCGCCGCGCAGACGCTCCATGAGCACGTAGCCCCAGCCGTCCCGCTCGCCGACATCGTGCACGGCGGGCGTCGGGATCGGCAGCTTCCCGTGCAGCGCCTCGAGCATCGTCCGCTCGGTGGGGAGTTCGTCGAGGTGCACCGGCGGGAACAGCTTGAGCACCAGATCGTCGCCGACGGCGTACACCGGCAGCGAGCCCTCGGTGAACGGGACGACCTCGCCGAGGCCGAGCGACCCGGTCAGCGACGTCACCGCCGGGAGCAGGTCTTGCCTGGTCAGCGCGTCGAACTCGGCTTCGGTGCCGGCGGGCGGGAACGAGATCACGAACCGACCGTAGAACACCGCGCCGGGGACGGCGACGCAATTACCCGCTGTGTTCCAGCAGCGTCCGCGCCGCGCCGAGCACGAGGCGGCAGACGTCGTCGGGATCCGCGCTGGCCAGCGGTTCCTTGCCGGTGATCTCGCGGACCAGGCCGATCCCGAGCAGCCAGGCCAGGATGAGGTCGGCCCGCAGATCCGCGTCGTCGGCGTCGGTCAGCGTGGCGAGCACCTTCGCGTACTCCTCGCCGAGCTGCCGCCGGACCGCGCCCGCCGCGCTGTCGTGCCCCGTCGACCGCAGGTAGGCGTCGAGCGTGCGATCGCGGCCCTTGTCGGACTCCAGCATGCTGCGCAACGCCGTCCCGAGCAGTTCACCCGGTGGTGTGGTGGCGATCTGCTCGCGTCCGCCGCGCGCCAGGACCTCCTCGAACAGCGCGTCTTTCGAACCGAAGTAGCGGAACAGCAGCGCCTGGTTGGCCCCGGCGAGCTTCGCGATGTCCCGCACCGTCGTCCGATCGAAGCCGCGCTCGGCGAACAGGGCCGCCGCCGCGTCGAGCAAGGCCGCCTTGGTTGCGGCCGCGTCACGCTTGCGGACCTGCGGTTCTTCCGTCATCGAGCCTCCCGGGTCCGCACAGGCTAACGGGGCGTCGCACGGTAGGCGCATTGACGCTCACCGTGATCATGGTTAGCGTTGTAAGCAGTTGCTTACAAACCGCCGAGCCGGGGGGTTTCCGGACAAATGACCACCACTGACACCGAATTCGTCTCCTATCCGTTCAACCAGGAAGCGGGTCTCGAACTCGACGCGGCCTACGCCGCCGCCCGCGAGGCCGAGGGCATGCTCAGGGTCCGGCTCCCGCACGGTGAGCCGGCGTGGCTCGCCGTGCGCTACGCCGACGCGCGCCTGGTGCTGGGCGACCGGCGGTTCTCCCGCGCGATGGCCGTGGACAAGGACGAGCCGCGGATGGCGCCCGGCAGGCGGCCCGGCGGGATCCTGAGCATGGACCCGCCCGACCACACCCGGCTGCGCACGCTGGTCGCGAAGGCGTTCACCATGCGCCGCGTCGAAACGCTGCGGCCGCGGGTCGCCGAGCTGGCGGCGAGCCTGATCGAGGACATGAAGGCCAAGGGGCAGCCCGCCGACCTGGTCGAGGACTACGCGCTGCCGATCCCGGTCGCGGTCATCTGCGAGCTGCTCGGCGTCCCGGTCGAGGACCGGCCGAAGTTCCGCGTCTGGAGCGACGCCGCGCTGTCGACCAGCCCGCTGACCACCGAAGAGATGATGGCCAACCAGGACGAGCTGCGGGCGTACATGCACGTGCTCGTCGAGCAGCACCGGGCCGAGCCCCAGGACGACCTGATGACCGCGCTGATCGAAGCGCGCGACGTCCACGACAAGCTGAGCGAGCTGGAACTGGTCGACATGTGCATCGGCATCCTCGTCGCCGGGCACGAGACCACCGCCAGCCAGATCCCCAACTTCGTCTACGCCCTGCTCGAACAGCCGGAGCAGCTCGCTCGCCTGCGCGCCGACCTGGACCTGATCCCGGCCGCGGTCGAGGAACTGCTGCGCTTCATCCCGCTGGGTGCCGGAGCCGGGTTCGCCCGCTACGCCACCGAAGACATCCAGGTGGGTGACGTGCTGGTGAAGGAGGGCGAGCCGGTGATGGTCGCGATCGGTGCCGCCAACCGGGACGCGCTCCAGTTCACCTCGGCGGAAACCCTCGAATTCGGCCGGGAAGCCAACCCCCACCTCGGTTTCGGGCACGGCGTGCACCACTGCCTCGGCGCTCCGCTCGCCAGGCTGGAACTGCAGGAGGCGTTGCGGGCCTTGCTGCGAGATCTTCCCGGACTGCGCCTCGGCGGCGATATCGTGTGGAAGACGCAGATGCTGGTGCGGGGGCCCCGCTCCATGCCGATCGGATGGTGAGCATGAGCTGGAAAGTCGAGGTCGATGGCAACACGTGCATCGGCTCGGGGATGTGTGCCGCGCTGATGCCGGAGGTCTTCGAGCTCGAAGGCGCGACGGCGACGGTGGTCGAGGGGGAGGTGAATCCGGACGAGATGGTGCTGGACGCGGCGGATTCCTGCCCCGCCATGGCCATCGAAGTGGTGGAGAACGGTGCGGTGATCGGGCCGCGGCCCTGAAGTCCGCTCTTTAATGCGTGGCGGTCGTCGGTGAAACGGCGTAGGACGGCTGGGTGAGCGATGACAGCCTGGCCATCCGGACCCTGACCACCGACGACCTGCCCGCGTTCTCCTCCATGCTCGCGAGGGCGTTCCTCTCCGACAACGAGGAAGGCCTTCAGTTCCGCGAAGGGCTGGTGTTCGAGCCCGAGCGTTCGCACGCCGTCTTCGACGGAGACGAGCTCATCGGAGCGGGTGAACTGCTCACCCGCAAGATCACCGTTCCCGGGGCCGGGCAGACACCGCTCGCCGCGGTGACTTCGGTCGGGGTCGCACCAGGGCACCGCAGGCGCGGCGTGCTCACCCGGGTCATGCGGGCGCAGTTGCACGGCCTGCACGAGGACGGCGGCGAACCGATCGCCGCGCTGTGGGCGTCCGAATCGGTCATCTATCCCCGCTTCGGCTACGGCCTCGGGGCGCAGTTCTTCCGGGCGAAGCTCCGGTCCAAGGCCGCTTTCCGGCCGGGTGTCGAACTCGAAGCCGAACGGGTCCGGGAAGTCGCGCGGGAGGAGGCGATCCCGCTGATCAAGGCGATCTACGAGAAGGAGGCGCCGCTGCGGGTCGGCGCGCTCGACCGGCCCGAATCGGCGTGGGAGTTCAACCTCGACGACCGGGAGGTCCGGCACAAGGGCGCGTCGGCGATGAAGTTCGCCGTCCTGCCGGACGGTTACGCGATCTACCGGGTGAAGAGCGACTGGGACGAGGAAGGGCCGCGCGGGACGCTGAGCCTGCAGGAACTCGTCGCGACCACACCCCGGGCGTACGCGACTCTGTATCGCTTTCTGCTCGACTACGACCTGATCGGCACCATCGAGGTGAACGCCGCCCTCGACGAACCGCTCATCCACATGCTCGCCGACCCCCGCAAGATGAGCCGGTCCGGTGGGGACTCGCTGTGGGTGCGGCTCGTCGACGTCGATCGCGCCCTGGTCACCCGCCGCTACCGCGGTCCGGTGGACCTGGTGTTCGGCGTGCACGACGCCTTCTGCCCGTGGAACACCGGGAACTGGCGGCTCACCGCCGGCGCCGACGGGAACGCCGCGGTGACGCGAGTGGAGGACGCGCCGGATCTCGAACTGGACGTGATCGACCTCGGCGCGATCTTCCTCGGCGGCACCCGGCCGAGCACCCTCGCCGCGGCGGGCCGGATCAAGGAGCGAACCGAGGGAGCTGTTTCGCGCGCGACGGCGGCGTTCGCCACCGACCGCGAGCCTTCCTGCCTGGAATCCTTCTAGCCCGGCATTACCTGGCGGGTAATCGACTTCGCCCGGTCGCCCTTGCCAAGGTGGCCGAGTGCGAAAAGTGAAGAGATTCCTTGGTATCGCGGCGGTTCTGCTCGGCGCGACGGTGATGGGAAGCGGAATGGCGCAGGCGGAGGAGGGCTGCCCGATCCTGGAGCGGCTGGGTGACCGGGTCGAAGGCACGGTTTCGCCGTCCGCCTGCGCCTTCATCACGAAACAGACGGAATTCGGCGCCATGCTTTCGGACACGCCCGAAGCGCGGGAAGCCCGGGTCCGGCTGTACGGCACCATCTTCGCCGCCGACGGGACACTGGCCGAATCGGGCAGCGCCGCGCCGGTGGCGGGCAGGGCGAACATCGAGAACAACCTGCGGACCCTGCTGGGAGCCTTTCCGACGTTCCGGTTCACCCCGGTGAAGATCGTGGTGAACGGGGACGCGGTCTTCTACGAAGCGGCCAACGAAGCGGTGATCGCCGGGCGGACGGTGCGGTACCCGGCCGTCTACCGGGTGGTGCTCAAGGACGGCGAAGTCACCCAGGGGCGCCGCTACCACGATCGGACGGAATGGTTCCGCCCCCTCGAAAAGGAAGCGCTCCGTGAACTGTTCGCCGGTGTCGCCGTCGACTGTCCCCGGAAAGGACCGGCCTTCACCGGGCCGGGTTTGACGGCACCGGTGACGGATCCGGGCTGCCACGCCGCCTACCTCGGCAGGCTGTCGGGTGCGATGACTGACGTCCGGCTGACGGCCGATCAGTCGGCCGCCGGCCCGCACACGAAGTTCCAGGAGTACCGCGGGACCGTGCGGGCGAAGGGGCGGACGATCGACTTCGGGCTCATCGTGAGCACCCGGCCCGGCCTGGTCCGGTACTACTTCGACACGCTCCCGCTGAGCTACGACGACGCCGAGACGGCCGCCTTGTTCACCAAGCTGCTCACGGGCGCAGCACGCCCTGCTCGGTGACGACCGCGGTGATCAGCTCGTGCGGCGTCACGTCGAAGGCGGGGTTGAACACCTCCGCGCCTTCGGGCGCGACCGTCGTACCGCCGAAGCTCAGGACCTCGCCGGGATCGCGTTCCTCGATCACGATCCCGGCGCCGTCCGGCATCGTGGTGTCCACAGTGGACGAAGGGGCGACGACCACGAAGGGGATCCCGTGGTGCTTCGCCGCGATGGCGAGACCGTAGGTGCCGATCTTGTTGGCGACGTCGCCGTTGGCGGCGATCCGGTCGGCGCCGACGAGCACGCAGTCGACCAGGCCGCGGCTCATCGCGGCGGCGGCCGCGCCGTCGGGCTGGATCCGGTACGGGACACCGGCTTCGGCCAGTTCCCAGGCGGTCAGACGGGCGCCCTGCAGCAGCGGCCGGGTCTCGTCGACCAGCACGGATTCGACCAGGCCACGGGTCTGCAGATGCCAGACGACGCCGAGCGCGCTGCCCCAGGCGACCGTCGCGAGATGTCCGGCGTTGCAGTGGCTGAGCAGCCGCAACGGCCGCTGCCCGCAGTGCGCGAGCACCACTTCGGCCGCCAGCCGTGAGGCTTCGTGATTGATCCGCTCGTCCTCGTCGAGGATCGCCAGCGCTTCGGCGAGGACGGCTTCCGGCCCTTCCGGAAGCTTCGCGAGCGCGCGGGAGACGCCCCAGCTCAGGTTGACCGCCGTCGGCCTGGCCTCGGCGACCCGGCGCGCGTCGGCCTCGACGTCACCCTTCGCGCGGATCGCGAGCACCACGCCGAGCGCGCCCGCCGCGCCGAGCGCCGGCGCCCCGCGGACCGCGAGCCGCTGGATCGCGCCGACGAGATCGCCGACCGTGCGCAGTTCGAGCACGCGGTACTCGGCGGGCAACGCGGTCTGGTCGATGATCGTGACCGCGTCGCCGGTCCAGTCGATCGTCCTGCGCATGGCGAGGTTCCCCCGGAAATCCAGTTGGCCGGTCGTGACCGGGTCGATGAAGATGCGGATCGTGACCATTCAACGCCACCATCCGCCCGGTCTGCACCCCACGCCCACCTACCACCACGTGACCGTCGTCGAAGGGCGCCGGGACGTCCACCTCGCCGGTCAGTGCCCGCTCACCGAAGACGGCAAGGTCGTCGACGGCGACGTGCTCGCGCAGGTCGACCAGGTCGTCGCGAACACCGCCGCCGCACTCGCCTTCGCCGAGGCGACCCCGGCCGACGTCGTGCGCACCGTGATCTACGTGGTGACGCCGGACGCCGAGGTGCTCTCGGCGGTGTGGGACCGGTTCGTCGAGTCGGAGATCGGAGAGGCCTTCACGACCGCGAGCACCCTGCTCGGTGTCGCGCAGCTCGGCTACCCCGGGCAGCTCGTCGAACTCGACGTCACCGCCGCCACGGCCTGACCTGGCGTCGTCCTGGGTGTCCGTGAAGGACTCCTTGAGGGACTCTGGGTCCCTCAAGGAGTCCTTCACGGACTTGCGCCCGTCAGGTGATGATCGTGACGACCGGGTCCCCGGCCTTCGCGGCATCGGCGAAGAACGGCACGAGCACGTCGTAGTACTCGCGCACGTAGTCCAGCGCGTCGGGCTCGTCCCAGATCGACGGGTAGATCCCCTCGGCCTCGAGGTCCGAGAGTGTGACGCCCTGCGAAAGCTCGTCGAATCCGGTCCGCGACAGCTCCGCCGAGATCGTCCGCACCTCGCCCGCGTCGAAGTATCGCGGCGGCCCGTCACTGTCGGCTTCCCCCAGCAGTGTTCCGCCCAGCACGAAGTCGACCTCGAACCCGGCCCGCCCGATCAGGTACCAAAGCGCGTTCCAAGCCTTGTCGACGTCCACCGCGCGCTCGGTGCCGTCGGCCTTCTCCGCGTACTCCCAGTACCGATCGGGTTCTTCGATCAGCTCGCGCAGGTCACCGGAGGTGACGCGCAGGTACGCGCCGCACATGCCCATTCGGTCAGAGCCCCGCCATCAGATCGGTTTCGGTGATGCCCGGACCCTGGCCCGCGCGGATGAACCACTCGACGCCGAACGCCTGCGCGAAACCCTCGTCGGGCATCGCGAGGAAGAACGAGTCCTCGCTGATCTGACTGGCGTGCGCGCGCATCGCGGCCCGTTTGTGCGGCAGGTACGCGGTGACGTCGACCCTCGCCGTCAGGATCGCCTCCGGCTTGCCGAACTCGGAACCGTCTTCGAAGTCGGGGAGGTCCTCGGCCTTCATCTGCCCGGTCCGCACGGCCTCCTCCATGCCGCGGCGCATCTCGTCACTGTTGCTCGTCGCCTCGTAGACCCGCGGCGTGCCCGCCAGCTCGGCCGCGCGCATGCCGACGCGGTGCACCTGGATGTGGTCCGGATGCCCGTAGCCGCCGTTGTCGTCGTAGACGGTCAGGACCTCCGCCTGCTCTTCGCGCAGGATCTCGGCCAGCCGCTGGGCGGCCTCCTCGACGTCGGCCTGCCAGAACGTGCCGGGCACGTCGTTGCGCGGCTCGCCCATCATGCCGGAGTCGGTGTACCCCAGGAACTCCACGCGCTTGGCCCCCAGGACCTCGGCGGAAGCGTGCGTCTCCTGCACGCGGCGCTGCCACAACTCCTCTCCCTCGTCGAGGAACCCGTCCGGGACCTCGCCGACCTCGCCCCTGGTCGCGACGACGAGCACGACACGGTGGCCTTCCTCGAAAGCCTTGCGCATGACGCCGCCCGCGACGATGCACTCGTCGTCGGGGTGGGCGTGAAAACTCACCAATGTGGCCATGGTGGGGAAACTATCGCGAGGCACCGACATATTCCGGCGCGACGGCCTGGGTCGGGGTGGTCGTGAGTGGTAAGTGACGTTCTAACGACACTTACCACTCACGACCACCCCGACCCACCACTCACCTACGCCGGGAACACCCGCCGCAGGAACTCCAGCGTCAGTTCCCACGCCGCCGCGGCAGGCTCCGGCTGGTGGAACATCGGCGCCACGTGGTTGTGGAACGCGTGCCCGGCGCCCTCGTGGATGTGGATCTCCGCACCGTCGTGAGAAGCGACCGCGTCGGCCAGGCGACGCACGCCCTCGACGGGAATGTAGGGATCGGCGCCGCCGAACTGGAACTGGATCGGGCAGGTGATCTTGTCCAGCAACGGAACCTGCCCCGGCACGGTCGAACCGTAGTACGAGACGGCGACGTCCGGATCGCCCTCGGCGGCCGAGGCGTAGGCCATCGAGCCGCCGAGGCAGAAGCCGAAGACACCGGCGCGGCCACCGGTCCCGGGCAGCGCCCGCAGCATCGCCAGGGTCGCGAGGATGTCGGTGACGGCGCGCGCCGGGTCGAGTTTGCCGGAGACCTCCATCGACGCCGAGATCCCGGCTTCATCGTGCGTGGCCGACCAGCCGGGGGCGATCCGCCAGAACAGTTCGGGCACGGCGACGACGTAGCCCAGCTTCGCGAGGTCGGCGGCGACCGACTTGAGGTAGTCGTCGAGGCCGAAGATCTCCTGGATCAGCACCAGACCCGGGCCGGAGCCGGATTCGGGCAGCCAGAGCGGGGCGTCGAACGAGCCGTCGGCGACGGTCACCTGGGTCATCGGGTTCCTTCCAGTGCGCGCACGAGACAGTCCGCCACCAGGGCGGCCTGGGTGCCGTCGGGGTCGAGGTCGGGATCGAAGATGGTCAGTTCCAGCCCGGCCGCGCCGGGGAGCGCGACGAGGCCGCGCAGCAGTTCGACGAGCTTGTCCGGGCTGAGCCCGCCGGGATCGGGACTGTCCACAGCGGACACGAACTCCGGGTCGAGGGTGTCGATGTCGATGTGGATCCAGAAACCGTCCAGCGGCGTGAAGATCTCGCGGGCCGCGGCGAGCGCGCCGTCGGTGCCGGACGCCATGATCTCCTGGCTGGTCACGACGCGAAGCCCGGCTTCGCGCGCCTCGGCGGATTCTTCCGCGCGGACACCGAGCACGAGGACGTCTTCGTCGCGGACGTACGGCGACAGGCCGTCCACATCGGCCAGTTCCGGGGCGCCGCGGCCGGTCACGACGGCGAGGGCTTCGCCGCCGACCGCACCGACGTGGTCGGAATTGCCGAGGTGCCGGAAGTCGTCGTGCCCGTCGAAGTAGACGATGCCGAAGCGTCCTTCGCGACGCAGGGTCAGCATCGCGGCGAGCGCGATCGAGCAGTCGCCGCCGAGCACGACCGGGAAGCCACCGTCCGCGCGGATCTTCGCGAGACGCTCGGCGAGGGTGGCCGTGTAGGTCGCGATGCCGTCCGCGTTCCGGACGCCGCTGCCGGGCGACCACGCGGGCAGATATCGCGGCGGTGTGACCACGCCGCCGTCGGTCGCGTCCAAACGGGTGAGCAGGCCGTGGTCACGCAGCGCGCCCGGCGCTTTGTAGCAGCCCGGGACGACCCCTTCGGCGGGCGGTCGCAGGCCGAGGTTGGACGGTGCGTCCAGCAGTACGAGATTCCCCATCACCACACCGTAGTAGTCGTCCCTGGTGCCGCGCCGTCCGTCCCTTTAGGTTGAAGAGACGGACGGAGGAGGCTCAATGGCGGAGCGGACGAAATTCATCCTCGACGAAGCGGACATGCCGACGAGGTGGTACAACGTCGTCCCGGATCTGCCGGAGCCACCGCCGCCGCCCCTGCATCCGGGCACCCGCGAGCCGGTCGGCCCGGACGATCTCGCGCCGCTGTTCCCGCAGGCGCTGATCGCCCAAGAGGTCACCACCGAACGCTACGTCGACATCCCCGAAGAGGTCCTGGACGTCTACCGGCTCTGGCGTCCGTCGCCGTTGTTCCGCGCGCGGCGGCTGGAGAAGGCGCTCGGCACGCCCGCCCGGATCTACTACAAGTACGAGGGTGTCAGCCCGGTCGGCTCGCACAAGCCCAACACCGCCGTGCCGCAGGCGTTCTACAACGCGGCCGAGGGGGTCACGAGGCTGACGACGGAGACCGGGGCCGGACAGTGGGGGAGCGCGCTCGCGTTCGCCTGCGCCACCTTCGGACTCGAATGCGAGGTGTGGCAGGTCCGCGCTTCGTACGACCAGAAGCCATATCGCAAGCTGATGATGGAGACCTTCGGCGCGACGGTGCACCCGAGCCCGTCCGAGCTGACCGAATCCGGCCGCGCGATCCTGGCCGCCGACCCGGGATCGACCGGGAGCCTCGGCATCGCGATCAGTGAGGCCGTCGAGCAGGCGGCGCAGGCGGACAACACCCGTTACGCGCTCGGCAGCGTGCTCAACCACGTGCTGCTGCATCAGACGATCATCGGCGAAGAGGCGCTCAAGCAGTTCGAACTCGCCGGGGACACCCCGGACGTCCTCGTCGGCTGCACTGGCGGCGGTTCCAATTTCGGCGGGCTCGCCTTCCCGTTCCTGCGCGAGAAACTCGCCGGACGGATGGACCCGGTGATCCGCGCCGTCGAACCGGCCGCCTGCCCGACACTCACCCGCGGGAAGTACGCGTACGACTTCGGGGACACCGCCGGGCTGACACCGTTGCTGAAGATGCACACCCTCGGTCACGATTTCATCCCCGACCCCATCCACGCCGGCGGCCTGCGCTACCACGGGATGTCACCGCTGATCTCGCACATCTACGAACTCGGCCTCATCGAGGCGCTCGCCATCGGGCAGGAGGACTGCTTCGCCGCGGGTGTGCGGTTCGCGCGGACCGAGGGCATCATCCCCGCGCCGGAGCCGACGCACGCGCTCGCCGCGTGCATTCAGGAAGCGTTGCGGTGCAAGGAAACCGGTGAGGAGAAGGTGATACTGACCGCGCTGTGCGGGCACGCGCACCTCGACCTCCCGGCGTACGGCGCCTACCTGGCGGGCGACATCTCCGATCACGCGCTGCCGGATGAGGCCCTGGAGAAGTCGCTCGCCGGCCTCCCCTGAGCGCAATTCGTCCTCTGAACGCGGTAGTTGCACGCGCAAGGACCGCATTCAGAGGACGAAACGCAAGCGGCGAGGAGGGGTCAGCCGGTCACCTGGTAGCCCGACGTCCGGTTCCGCCCGGTGTTCTTCGCCTCGTAAAGCGCCCGGTCCGCGACGGAGATCACCGTGTCCAGGTCGGTGACCCCGGGCCGGTCGGCCAGCCCGATCGACACGGTGACGTGCTCCGGCAGGTCACCGTGCCGGGTGGCCACACTGGACCGGATCCGTTCCGCGATCGCGTGCGCGTGCACGGCGGGCGTGCCGGGCAGCAGGACGACGAACTCCTCGCCACCGAACCGCCCGACCAGATCCGTGCCGCGCACCTCGGCGCGCAGCGTTTCCGCGATCGCCGCGAGATACCGGTCGCCGACGAGGTGCCCGTGCCGGTCGTTGATCAGTTTGAACCGGTCGACGTCGACCATCAGCAGGCTGGTGTGCCGTCCCGCGCGCCGTGCGCGGTCGAGTTCGTCGGCCGCGGCCTCGCGCCACGCCTTGGCGTTGAGCAGCCCGGTCTTGGCGTCACTGCTCGCTTGCCGTTTCAGCTGCCGTAAAAGGACTCCGCGGTGCAGCACGAGCGTGATCCCGACGACCATCAGCAGCACCACCGGCCAGTCTCGCAGCGCCCACGCCACGATGACGCCGAGCGCGATCGTCGCCGCTTCGAGCGCGTACTCGAACGGTTTCGCCAGCGCGTCGCGCAGCCTGTCGTGCGGGGTGCCGTAGTACACCGCGACCGTCATCAGCGCGGTGTTGACCAGCATGAACACCCCGCCCGCCACGACCACCGAGCCGAACGACGAGACGTCGCGGGGGAGTTCGTCGAACGGGACCGCGTACCGGGAGAGGAAGGCGGCGGCCGCGAAGCCCGAGAGCACGGTCGCCGACATGGAGAACGTCCGCCGGAACAGCGGGTTCGGCTGCCCGCGGAACCAGCGGTAGAAGAAGGACACGGCGATGACCAGCGCGGCCAGTCCGGGATGCACCAGCAGTACGGCGGCGAAGGTCCAGACGCTGTCGAGCGAGATGTGCGGCGTTCCTGCGAACCGTTCCCGCACCCGCTCCACCGGCCGCGACAATTCTGTGTAAAGAACGACACTGGTGATCAGGACCGCGAACGGGATGGCGTCGCCCTGAGTGAACGGGATCCGGAGAAAAGACCAGGCGGATCCGGCGATCGCCGCGACGTCCACCATGAGGACGAAGCCGATCAAACCGCGGTTGGGTAGCCGCCACAGCGCCCAATTCGTTAGCGCCACGGTGACGAACGTAATCGGTTGGATACTAGGTGTCACTACGCTGTATGGGTAGGCGTGGGTGCACCACGCGTGACCGGGATCGGGTAGGCGGAGGGGGTGAGCCCTATGCGCGGGCAGAACTGGTGAGTACCGGGTTCCGGTCTAAAGGGGGTGCGGTGGGGCCACGTGGCGCCAAGCCCGGGTGGCCGGAACAGCCACTACGAGACCGGCCAAGGCGATGACCGAGACCGTCGTCGCCGGTGAACCGAGCACGCCGACGAGCAGGCCGCCGGCGATCAGCCCGATTCCCTGCACGGCGATGAGTCCCGACCCGGCGAGGCCGAAGGCCTGGCCTCGCTCGGTGTCGGGCACCAACCGCATGAACGTGGTGCTCGCGGTGACCTGGTAGGCCGCGCACATCCCGGACAGCACCAGCAGTCCGGCGGCGTAGGGGAGCGACGGCCGGAACCAGAACGCCGCGAGTGGCACGATCGCGCCGAGCGCGAGGATCCCGACCAGCCGCAGCCGGATTTCGGGCCGTACCAAGCGGCCCTGCACGAACACGCCGAGCACGATCCCCGCCGGATGCGCGGCGAGCAGCAGTCCCGCCGTCGCCGCCCCGCCGCCGATCTCCGCGGCGTAGGGCACCGCGAGACCTTCCGGCACGATCACGAAGCCCGCCAGCCACGCCAGGCCGACCAGCGCGCGCAACCGGCGGTCGCGCCAGATCGTGCGGGCGCCCGCCGAAAGCCGTCGCAGGGTCGACGTCGCCGGTCCGCCGGGACCCGAAGCGGCCCGGGCGCGGACACCCAGCCGCAGGACGATCGCCGAGACGCCGAACGTCGCCGCGTCGATGGCCAGCCCGCGGCCCGGTCCGATCGCGGCGATCACCGCGCCGCCCAAGGCGAATCCGGCGAGCTGGCCGACCTGATTGGTGATCTTCAGCAGCGACTGGCCGAGCACGTACTGATCCCCGGTCAGCACCGAGGGAAGGACCGCGGCCTGCGCGGCGGTGAACGGCGCGTTCGCCAGTTGCACCGCCACGAGCACGGCGGCGAGCACGGGCAACGGGATGCCGGGGACGGCGAGCACCGCGACCAGGAGCGCCCGGACGACGTCGGAGCAGACCATCACCGCGCGGCGCGGGAACCGGTCGGCCAGCCCGCCGAGCAGCGGCCCGCCGATCAGATCGGGCAGATAGGTGAGCGCGTAGGTCAGCGCGGGCCAGGTCGCCGAACCGGTCCGCTGGAACACCAGGACCGACAGCGCGACCCTGGCCACCTGATCGCCGAGGATCGACTGGAGTTCCGCGAACCAGATCGCCCGCAGTTCGCCGACCGCGAAGATCTGCCGGAAGGTCGCCGTCGAGGTCATGAGGTGGCCACCCCCGCTCGCTCGGGTTCACCACGCACAGTACGCTTTCGGAAGCGTTCAGTGAACCCTTATTGGCCCATCGCTGCCACTCTCCCCGTGCTCGTCAGGCCTGGCCGTCGCCAGTTCGAGCCCTTCCGTATCGGCAGAGGCCGTCCTCATGACTTGGTAGACGACCCCGAGGTCAACCCGGGCGGGACACGACGGACGAGGTTGCCCCTCCAGGCTGGGGTGCAACGACCGGTCGTTACGGCGCGGTGCGATGACCTTGAGCCACCGTCCTACAGAGATCGAGACCGGTCGATCGTATCTGTAGGTGAGCCACACCAACATGATCAAAGTTAGGCACGGAAGCCCGAGAAGGAGCGCGTACAAAGTTCTGACCCCGTAACACAGCCACGCGTGGCCAAGTGCTACAGCGGGCCATCCTGCTCGGTCCATTGCACACCGGACGGCCGTTGCCCGCCGGAGGTCAGGAAGTCGTGAGCGGCCCGCCGGGCGGTGTCCACGGCGATCTCGGCGTCGTCCGGGTACTCCCGAGGGTTGTTCATGAAGTAGTAGAGAACCTCGCCGCCCGTCGGCAGCGAAAAGGTCCCGCCCTTCGAGTACGCACCGTTCGGTGCGTCGTCACCGACGTACCGCAGGCTCGCCCGTTCGCCGTGCAGGCCGATCTCGAGCCACGACTTTTCCGGGTCGCCGTCCGTATACAGCTCGGCGAGCGTCGGTCCATTCAAGGCCGCCAAGGCGTCCAGAACGTGGTCGAGATCGGCTGCTGTCGTGATCGTGGTCGCTTCGGTCGCGTTACCGTCGTACCAAGCTTCGATCATGGCTTCTTTCTCTGTCCGAGGTAGGTGGTCCCGATCGGTGTTCCGTCCGGCGTGGTGCCATACACGGTGAGCGCACTTCCTTGGGGAAGGATCTTAGGGACCAAGGTCTCACAGCCGAACGGGCCTTTGCACACCTCGTTGTTCACGGCGACGGTTGCATTGGTGATGCCCTCGTTCTGCATGTGAACGGCCAGCTTGACCTCGACGTCGGCAGTGGTGGAAGGCATCCGCCGGGCACCCTGGTCCTTGAAGAACTGGACCGCTGCGGTTTCCATGTCGTCACGGCCGCTCACGATGCGCCCGGCGTCTCCTGCACCCGAGCCCGTGACCCACAGCCCGTGTGTCTTCTGCCCCTCTCCACGGTCGACGCGCGGCGGAAGATCTCGCTTCAGTTCGCCAACTCGGCCTTGCGAGACCGGAATGGGTTTCTCCGGCGCGGTCGTGGTGTGCACACCAGGTCGACTGCGCGCTCCATCCTCCCGCTTCGGCCCTGTGACCTCGATGCTCGTCGGTGTCGCCGACAAGCCGATCGCGCCCAGATATGCCGAGATTCTCGCCTTCACGATCCTGAAGCCGCTGACCGCCTGTTCAGCGGAGCGGCGTAGCTCGTCGTACAGCCCCGGCAAGGCGCCTATTTCAGGATCACCGGTTCCGTGGACAGCCTGTCCAAGACGCAAGGCGGAATCGCGGAAGCCCTCAGCGGCCTCCTGCGTTGCCTGTTCTGCCTGCTCAAGGGATATGACGGCGGCGCCGAGTGCTGCGGCGACCACTTCGGCATCGCTCAATCCACCATCCCCTTCGTCCCCAGCTGTGGAGCATGGCACTGGGGCTGACAGCGGGTGGGTCAGAAAGCGGGGAGCTCGGATGTACCTAGATGCCCAGCCGCTGTCGGTTTGGTGTCTGACCTGTGCACGTCGCTCAGGTACTGAACCTGGAGCACTTGCGCCACGCAAGATCAGCTTGGACCCTTCGGCGCCTTACTGACCGAATCTTCATCAGATCGGGCTCTAACCACAGCCCAACGCACTCGCCGTTGCCCGTGCCGGTGCTCTGCTCACTCAGGCTTGTAGGTACATGAAGGCCCCCTTCACTGCGCTAGACGCAGCGAAGGGGGCCTTCATGTACTTGCGAGGGCTACTCCGTGCCGCAGGTGATCTTCGGCTGCGGGTTGTAGTGCACGTTCCGGGTGTGGCGCCGGATCTCGCGGCCGCTCGCGGCGTCCTTGATGATCCGGGTGTCCGAAGTGGTGAAGCCGGGCGCGCCGTTGCTGGGCTTGCAGTTCTCGGCCGGGCCGGGCTTCGTCGGCGGCTCGGACGGGTTGGTGCGGCCGCCCGCGACCGACTCGACGGTGTACTTCTTGGTGCCCCACAGGCGGATCGTGATGTCCGAAGGGGTCCAGACCGTCTGGATCGCGACGCCGGTGTCACCGTCGTTGGTGAACTTCAGGTCGATCACGCTGCCGCCGTTGTGGTTCTGGAACACGGTCGCCTCGCGCGCGGCGGGGTAGCGGCTGATGTAGTAGCTGTGTTCCTTGTGCTCGGTGTCCTTCATGCCGGCGAAGTACGAGGCGTTGTACAGCGTGGTCGCGAACTGCGAGATCCCGCCGCCGACCTCGCGGCCGGGCGCGCCGTCCTTGATGACACCGGCCTCGACGTAGCCCTGCGCGGCGCCGCGCGGCCCGGTGAACCCGTTGAGGCTGAACGTCTCGCCCGGCTTCACGATGGCGCCGTTGACCTTCTGCGCCACGACCCGGATGTTCGTCCCCGAGTCCGCCGCGAACCCGGCGGTCTTGAACTCGCTGACGACCTCCTTGATGCCGAGCTGGTTCGCCTGCTCGGTGGTCACCTTGGCGGGGGTCTTCTTGTAGGTCACCGGCAGCTCGCGGGGCGCGGCGCGCTTGAGCACGTCGAGCACCGGCTTGAGGCTCGGCTCCCAGTCGACGACGTTGGCGTCCTCGGAGGGCTGGACGGTCGGCTTGCCGCCTTCGAAGACGATCTGCGCGTCCTTGCCCTCCTTCTCGGTGGACTTCAGCTGCGGACCCGCGGCCTCGATGATCTTGGCGTTGTCGACCTTCGGGTTCAGCACGCCGCCGTCGGCGGGTTCGAAGGTCAGCGCGGCCGCGATCGCCTTGGGCTCGACGACCGCGTCCTTGCCCTCGCCCTTGATCACCATCGGCGCCGCCACGGCGGGCTTCGCGATCTGGTCGAGGGCGGCGTGGACGGCCTCCGGCGAGACCTTGACCGGGGTCTGGGTGACCGCGAGCGTGAGCGGCTCGCCGGTGGCCCAGCGGTCCAGGATGGTCTGCTGGGCGGCGTCGACGTCGAGCTTCTGCCCGGTCTTCGGCTCGACCGCGACCGGCTTGGCCTCCTCGAAGCGGACGGTGCCCTCGACCGGGTCGCGGTCGACCTTGTCGCGCAGGTTCTCCAGCGCCCCGGTGAGCTTCCCGTCGTCGGTCTGCGTGACGACGCCGACCTCGGTGGTCGAGAAGAACGACGCGATCCGCGTGAACGGGTTCAGCGGCTGGTCGCCCGCCTGGTCCAGGGTCGCGGGCCAGTCGAGGCGCAGGCCGGCGTTGTTCGGCGCCAGCGACTCCTCGGCGTCGCCCGCGACGACCTTGACCGGCCGGGTCAGCCGCGGCTCGATGGTGCCTTTGAGCTCCTTCTCGGCCGCCGTGCGGTCCATCCCGCCGACGTCGACCCCGGCGACGGTGACGCCGCGGGGGACGCTGCCCTGGGAGACCAGCACGTCGAGGGCGTACGCGACGACCAGCAGGCCGAACACGCCGCCGCCGATGAAGGCGGCCTTGCGATAGCTGCGACGGCGCTTCGGTGGCGTGGGCTCCTGAGGCGTGGCAGACTCCGCGAACCCGGGCGTGACGACCGGGAGAATGTCCGTCTGCTCAGCGTGGGACTCGGGCCAGCGCGGTTCCTGCGGCAACTCTCCACCCTCCACGGTCCGGTGAGGCCGGACGTCGTGATCGAACATCCGGGCCTTCCACACGTTCCGGACGTACCTTCAAGATACGGGGGGCGTTTTGTGAGCCTGCAACTCGCCCGGTTGGGTGAGCCGGTCACTCCGTCGGGTGGTCACTGGGCGTCAGGCTCCGGGTTTTCACCCACTCTCGCGAGAAAGTCGAAGTCACAGCCTTCGTCGGCTTGCGTGATGTGTTCGGCGTACAACGCGCCGTAACCCCGTTCGTACCGCGGGGACGGTGTGGTCCACTGTTCCCGGCGGTGTTGCAATTCCGCATCATCGACGTCGAGGCTCAGCCGTCGCGAGGGGACGTCCAAAGTGATCGGATCGCCGTCGCGCACCAGCGCGAGCGGCCCGCCCACGTGGGATTCCGGCGCGACGTGCAGCACGCACGCGCCGTAACTGGTGCCGCTCATCCGGGCGTCGGACACGCGGACCATGTCCCGGACCCCCTTGGCCAGCAGGTGATCGGGCAGCGGCAGCATCCCGTACTCGGGCATGCCGGGGCCGCCGAGCGGACCGGATCCGCGCAGCACCAGGACGGAATCCTCGGTGATCCCGAGTGAGGGGTCGTTGATGCGCTTCTTCAAGTCCTGGTAGTCGTCGAAGACCACCGCGGGTCCAGTGTGGACGAGCAGGTGAGGCTCCGCGGCGAGGTGTTTGATGACCGCGCCCGAAGGGGCGAGATTGCCGCGCAGCACCGCGACTCCGCCTTCCGCGGCGACGGGGTTGTCCCGCGTTCGGATGACGTCGTCGTCGTGCACCCGCGCCGTTTCCAGTGTCTCGCCGAGGGTTCGCCCGGTGACCGTGACACGATCAGTGTGCAGAAGATCGGTCAGCCGGGACAACAGGCCGGGAAGCCCGCCTGCGTAATAGAAGTCCTCCATCAGCCGGTCCCCGCCGGGCCGGATGTTCGCCAGCACCGGGACCCGGCGCGCGATCGCGTCGAAATCGTCGACGGACAACGGGATCCGCCCCCGGCCCGCCATCGCGATCAGGTGGATGACGGCGTTCGTGGACCCGCCGAGCGCGAGCACGGTGGTGATCGCGTCGGCGTACGCGCGCTCGTCGAGGATCTTCGTGATGGTGAGGTCCTCCCACACCATGTCCACCACGCGCGCGCCGCTCGCCGCGGCCATCCGGTGGTGCGCCGAATCCACGGCGGGGATCGACGCCGCGCCGGGCAGGGTCAGCCCGAGCACCTCGGCGACCGACATCATCGTGGACGCGGTGCCCATCGTCATGCAGGTTCCCGGGGAGCGGGCGAGCCCACGCTCCAATTCGGACAGTTCCGCGTCGCCGATCAGCCCGGCACGCTTGTCGTCCCAGTACTTCCACATGTCCGTGCCGCTGCCGAGCACCTCGTTCCGCCAGTGCCCGCGCAGCATCGGGCCCGCGGGCACGAAGATCGCGGGGAGGCCCGCGCTCGCCGCGCCCATCAGCAACGCCGGCGTCGACTTGTCGCAGCCGCCCATGAGGACGGCGCCGTCGATCGGATAGGACCGCAGGATCTCTTCGGTCTCCATCGAAAGCAGGTTGCGGTAGAGCATCGGCGTCGGCTTCTGGAAGGTCTCCGAAAGCGTCGCGACCGGGAATTCCAGCGGGAGGTGCTCCTCCGGGTTGTAGCCGAGTTGCCTACTCCGGGCTCGGTGGCTGAAACCGCGTAGTTCGTCGCCGCCGAACCAGCGGTGGCTGCGGAGGTCCTTGGGGGCTTTCATGCTCCGAGTATGGCATCTCATATATGATTGACCCATGTCATCGACCTTCAACCTGCCCGCTTCCCGCACCGAAGTGGTGCTCGAAGAGATCCGCCGCGGCATCCTCACCCGCGAGCTCAAGCCAGGGCAGCCACTGGTCGAAGCCGAGCTCGCCGCCCGGCTCGGGGTGTCGAAGACGCCGGTCCGCGAGGCGCTCAAGGTGCTGTCCAACTCGGGGCTCGTGACGTTCAGCCCGTACAAGGGCGCGTCGGTGTGCGTGGTGGACGCGGAGCTGGCGAAGTCGGTCTACGACGTCCGCATGGTGCTGGAGCCCGAAGCCGTGCGCCGGTCGGTGGAACGCCGCTCGCCGGATCTGCTCGAAGACGCCGCGGAGGCGCTGAAGGAGGCGTCCGCGGCGATCGCGGACAAGGACCAGGCCGCGCTCAGCCTGCTCAACCGCCGGTTCCACCGTGCGCTCTACAGCGGCTGCGGCAATCCGCTGATGGTCTCGATGCTGGACGACCTCAAAGATCGTGCCGCGCTGATCAGCGTGGTCGGCTGGGAGGCGAATCCCAGCTGGCGCAAGGAATGGAACGAGCACAAGGCGGTACTGGCGGCGGCGAAGAAAGGTGACGCCGACGGCGCGGCCGGGCTGCTGCGCGCCCACATCGGCGACTTCCTGGACCGGATCCTCGGGGCCATCGGAGACAAGTGATGCGCCTGCTGCTGATCGCCGACACGCATCTGCCGCCGCGCGCGAAGAAACTGCCGGATCAGGTCTGGCGCGAGGTCGACGCGGCGGACGTCGTCGTCCACGCCGGGGACTGGGTCGAGGTCGCCCTGCTGGACGAACTCGAGGCCCGGAGCAAGCGGCTCATCGGGGTGTGGGGCAACAACGACGGGGCGGACCTGCGGGCGCGGCTCCCGGAGATCGCGCGGGCCGACCTCGACGGGGTCCGCCTGGCGGTCATTCACGAGACAGGCGGCAAACAGGGACGCGAGCGGCGTTGCGACGACCGGTTCCCGGACACCGACGTCCTCGTGTTCGGCCACAGTCACATCCCCTGGGACACGGTCACGCCGAACGGGCTGCGGCTGCTGAACCCCGGTTCGCCGACCGACCGGCGGCGGCAGCCGTTCTGCACGTATCAGACCGCCGAGATCCGGGACGGCGAGCTGGGCGATGTCGCTCTGCATGAGCTGCCTCTTCGCCGCTGACGGGGTAGACAGGAGCCATGGAACCGGCGCAGGCGTTGAGGGAGATCGCGTTCCGGCTGGAGCGCGCGGGCGAACCGAGCTACCGGGTGCGGGCCTTCCGGCAGGCGGCCTCGGTGATCGCCAAGGTCAAGCCCGATGACCTGCGCAAACGCGCCGAGGCCGGCACGCTGACCGCGTTGCCGAACATCGGCAAGGCGACCGCGGCCGTCGTCGAGGACGTCCTCGCCGGACGCCGTCCCGCGTACTTCGAGAAGATCGGCGAGCCGAAGCTGCCCGACGGCGGCCCGATGCGGGCGGCGCTGCGCGGCGACTGCCACACCCATTCGGACTGGTCCGACGGCGGGAGCCCGATCGAGGAGATGGCCGAGGCCGCCCGCGCGCTCGGGCACGAATGGATGGTGCTGACCGATCATTCGCCGCGGCTGACCGTCGCCAACGGACTCTCGCCGGAACGGCTGCGACGGCAGATGGACGTCGTCGCGGAACTGAACGAGACGATGGCACCGTTCCGGATCCTGCACGGCATCGAGGTCGACATCCACCTCGACGGCACGCTGGACCAAGAGGAAGACCTGTTGGAACAGCTGGATTTCGTCGTCGCGAGCGTGCACTCGAAGCTGCGGATGCCCGCCAGGGAGATGACACCGCGGATGATCGCCGCCGTCCGGCATCCGCGGGTCCGGGTACTGGGGCACTGCACCGGGCGGCTGGTGATGGGGGCACGCGGGAAGCGGCCCGAGTCGGAGTTCGACGCGGAGGCGGTGTTCACCGCTTGCCGGGACAACGGCGTCGCCGTCGAGATCAACTCGCGTCCCGAACGCCGGGACCCGCCGACGCGGCTGCTGAACCTGGCCGTGGACCTGGGCTGCGATTTCGCGATCGACAGCGACGCGCACGCGCCGGGGCAGCTGGACTGGCTGGTCTACGGCTGCGTGCGGGCCACCGAGCTGGGGATCGAGCCGGACCGGGTGATCAACACGCGGACCGCCGAAGACCTGCTGGCCTCGCGCTAGCAGGTCTCGGCTGCCCGCCCGGTGTGTGTCATGAAAGGGCCGTTCAGGACATATTTCGTCCTGAACGGCCCTTTCATGACATCCGGCGGACGCGTGCCGGGAGCTAATTGATCTCGTACGGGTCCCCGTAGACCTTCCACTTCAGCGGGGTGTGCAGGTCCAGGTTGCCGTCGTTGAGCCACACCAGCTGGGCCGTGTCGATCCGCGACGTGTCCGCGTGCGCTTCTTCCTGTTTCATGACCACGCGCCGCGCGTCGAGGAACGCCTTCAGGTACGCCTTCTCGTCACCGCCCTGGGACGGCGGCTTCGCCTGCTGGATCGCGGCCGAGCGGATGCCGCCGAAGCTGTCCTGGCTGGTGCCCGGCCCGTGCATCACGATGGCGTCGTAATAGATGAATTGTCCCAGCGTGCCCAGTCCGTCCGCTTTGGCCTGGTTCACCGCCGGGTCGAAATAGACGCGGTCGCGCTCGCCGTTCTGCGCTTCCTTGAAGTCCGAACGCCCGGCGGCCTCCCGCCACGCGTTTTCGAAACCGCTGCCGAGACCTTCGTGCGAATCGCTGCCGTCGACCTTTCGCAGCGCCGGGAGGTATTCCGCGAGCGGGTTGTCCGGGACCGAGTTCGTATAGCGCTCGACGAGTTCGAGCATGTCGCCGGTGCCGGAGCAGAACCCGATGATGCCGGCGGTGTACCCGCGTCCGTCGCCGATGTCCTCGATGTAGGAGTACTGCGCTTTCCAGTCCAGCGAAGAGTTTTCCGCGCTGGAGACGATCTGCATCGCGATCTCTTTCTTCTCCGGCGAGGCGAGGTCGCCGCCGGAGACGAAGATCGACGCCGACGCCGGGGCGGGCTCGGCGGAGGCGAGTGAGGAGATCGCGACGGGGCCGGAAACGGCGAGGGCGAGGACGGAAAGCGCGCCGAGAGCACGACGCATCGCGGGCCGCAGGGTGTCACTCATGAAAGGTGTCCCTTTCCACAGAGAATTGTCATTTTCTCATCGGTGTAACTGCGGCGTGGGCACACCATAACCATGGGTGACAGTTTCCGGCAAGGGGTCACCGCCTGTCGCCGGTGTAGACGACGGCGGCGCCCACCGCGTCCACCCCCGAGATCAGCTCGGCGAGCGCCCTCGGGAGTTCCCGGTGCGTGGCCTCGGCCCAGGTCCGCAACCCAGCGCGGTCGAGCTCTGGTTCGCAGAGGTCGTCGAGGCCGATGGTCCAGGCCAGCAGGGCCAGGCAGACCGAATGCGGATCCGGTCGTTCGGTGCCGAGGACGGCCGTCCTCGCCTTGCTGCGCGCGGCCGTCGACATCAGCAGATCCCGTGGCGGGTACCGGTGATTCTTCCGCATGAGCACCCGGTCGGTCTCGCGGTCGATCACTCCCGCGGCGAGCAGATTGTCCGCGACCGTTTCCCCGAGATCCTGGCGGAGATGGTCGACCCATTCCCGCGCGGTGTGCCACTCGCGTTCGCCGAGGATTTCCGAGAACACCCGATCCAGCGGGGGATGGGCGAGGCCGCGGCGGGTCAGCGGCCGGATTCGCTTGCGTTCCACGGTGATCCGCTCGGCGAGGAGGAGATCGCAGAGCGTGGCACCGGCCATTCCGATGCCGAGTCCCGTGCGGCGCAGCGCGGGTTTTCCGGTGAACTCGTCGTGGGCGAGGAAGAACAGGGAATCGACCAACGTCAGCCGACGCATGAATGGCACGCCCTCCGGCGTTGTAGTGCGGGACGGCCAAAGTAGCGGTAGCCCGCGTACCACTGCGACCCGAGGTCCGTTTTTAGCCTGAACGGACGTACCTCGCCGGGGTGCCCGGCCCTAGGGTGGGATGGCTTTCGCAAGATCAAGAACGCGAACCGACCGTGTTCGCCGACAAACCGACGTCCGGGGGGACGGTTCATGGGTACGCACAGGCCGCGGCGCGGCCTCGGCCAACGGCGGCTCGGAGCCGCTCATATCGTCTTCTTCGTGGTGGCGGCGGCGGGTCCGCTCTTCGCCATCGCGGGCGGGGTCCCGACGAATTACGCGGTCACCGGCAGCGTCGGCGTTCCGCTGTCGTTCCTCCTGCTCGCCCCGATCCTGGGGCTGTTCGCGGTCGGGTACGCGGCGATGAGCCGCTACATCACCAACGCGGGCGCCTTCTATCCCTACGTCGCCAACGGGGTCGGCAAATCCACCGGCGCCGGCATCGCGTTCGTCACGCTGATCTCCTACAACGCCATCCAGATCAGCATCTACGGCCTGTTCGGCTGGTCGGTGTCGACCTGGCTGGGCACGCTCACCGGATCGCCGCCGCCGTGGTGGCTGTGCGCGCTGGTGATGGTGCTGGTCGTCGGCGCGCTCGGCGTCCTGCGGGTCGACCTCAACGCAAAGGTGCTCGGGGTGGCGCTGTGCCTCGAAGTCGCCGTCGTCGCGATCGTCGACATCGCGTTGTTCGCGAATCCCGCCGGTGGCAGCGTTTCCTGGGTCCCGCTGGAACCGTCGAGCCTGTTCACCACCGGGGTGGGCGCGGTGTTCGCCTTCTCCGCCGCCGCGTTCATCGGTTTCGAGGGCGCGGCGACCTACGGCGAGGAGACGCGCGAACCCAGCCGCACGGTCGGCCGGGCGACGTTCGCCGCGATCGGTCTCACCGCGGTGCTCTACGTCGTTTCGTCGCTCGCGCTGGCCGTGGGCGCCGGACCCGACGTTATCGTCACCACCGCGGCCGCGCAGGGCCCGGATCTGCTGTTCAACCTGGCAGGTCAGCATCTCGGCGAGACGTTCTCCGCCGTCGCGTACACGCTTTTCGTGACGGGCCAGTGCGCGGCGCTGCTGAGCTTCCACAACGCCGTCGCGCGCTACTTCTTCGCGCTGGGCAGGGAAGGGCTGCTGCCGCGTTCGCTGGCCAAGACGAGCAAACGCACCGGCGCGCCTGCCGCCGGCTCGCTCACGCAGACGGCGCTCGCGCTCGTCGTCGTCGCCCTGTTCGCGATCGCGGGCCGCGACCCGGTGACCGAACTGTTCACCTGGCTCGGCACGACGGCGTCGACCGGGGTCGTGGTGATCATGATCGCCGTCTCGCTTTCGGTGATCGGCTTTTTCAAACGCCGCCGCCAGGCCGAAAACGCTTGGCGGCGCTGGATCGCGCCCGGCCTGGCGATCCTCGCGCTGTCGGCCGTCCTCGCCCTGATCCTGCTCAACTTCGATCTGCTGCTCGGCCCGGCGGGCAACTTCCTGTTGCGCTGGGGACTGCCCGGGCTCGTGGTCGTCGCGGCGCTGGCCGGGTTCCTGCGCGCGGAAGTGCTGCGGACACGGGATCCCGAGACCTATGCCGCGATCGGCGGCCCGCTCGAAGGTGAAGACGAAGAACCCGCGAAACTCCGGGCGGGACGATGATCGTCCGCTCCGCTCGACCGTCCGAAATGGACACCGTGGCCGACGTGCTGACCGAGGCCTTCCACGAAGACCCGGTCAGCGCGTGGGTCTTTCCCGGCGAAGAGCGCCGTCCGGCGGCGCTGACGATCTTCCACCGGGCGATCGTGCGCGGAACCCTGGCCGCGGGTGGCCACGTCGACGTCACCGACGACCTGTCCGCCGCCGTCCTGTGGACGCCCAGTGGCGAGGAGGACACGGACGACGACGCGTTCGCCGGGCTCACCGGGGAAGAAATCGGCAGGCTCGCGGCGGTGTTCGAGTCGATGACCGAACACGCCCCCGGCGGCGAGTACCACCACGCGCTGTTCATCGGCGTCCGCAGGAGCGCGCAGCGGCAGGGGATCGGCGCGCGGCTGATGCGGCACGGACTCGACCGCAACGGCGCCGTGCCCGCGTACCTGGAGGCCAGTGGCCCGGAGAGCGCGAAGTTGTACCGGCGCCTGGGTTTCCGTGACCACGGCCCTGCTTTCGCGGTCGAGGGCGGGCCGCCGATGCTGCCCATGTGGCGCGAACCGTGACAGATCTCTCGTCGATATGTCTATAAAGGAATGGTAAAGTCGGCGGTAGATGACGACGAACCGTGCCCCCGCGACACGGCATCGTTCCGTCTTCTTCCTGCTGATCTTGCTCGTCTTCGCCTTCGTGACGCCGACCGTTCCCCCTGGGCACGGTCGCACGGCGAAGGAAGACCCCGTCGCCGTCTTCGCGACCCATCCGCTGCCCGCCTTCCATGGCGGCCAAGCCGTTCCCCTGGCCGACGTGCCCGCCGAAACGGCGACCGTCGACCTTCCCGACGCCGGTCGCGCCCCTGAACAGGGCGAACCCGTCGTCGTCACCCGTGCGGTGCCCCAGGCCCCCGCACGGGCGCCTCCTGGCTGATCCGGTCCTCACTCCCGCATCAGCCACCATCGGAGGTCTCCATGAGTTCCGGTCATGCCCTGCTGGCCGTCGGCGGGGCTTTCCTCGCCGCCGGTGTCATCGCCAGAGCCGGCGCCCGTATCGGGCTGCCCACGATCCCCCTGTTCATGCTGGCCGGATTCGTCTTCGGCCCCAACACCCCCGGACTGTCCCTTGTGGACGATCCGAAGGAACTCGGTGTCCTCGCCGGGCTCGGTCTCGTCTTCCTCCTGTTCTACCTCGGCCTCGAGTTCTCCCTCGACGACCTCGCCAAGGGCGGGCGCAAACTCGTCTGGTCCGGGCTGATCTACCTGATCCTCAACATCGGCGGCGGGCTCGCCTTCGGCTTCCTGCTGGGCTGGGGGACCAGGGAAGCGCTGGTCATCGCCGGTGCCATCGGCATCTCGTCGTCGGCGATCGTCACCAAACTCCTGCTCGAATCCCGCCGGATGAACAACCCCGAATCCCGGCTGATCATGGGCATCATCGTGATCGAGGACATCTTCCTCGCGCTGTACCTGGCGTTGCTGCAGCCGGTGCTGTCCGGCGCCGGGAGCTTCGGCTCGGCGGCCGCCGACTTCGGCAAGGCGTTCCTGTTCCTGATCGTGATGGTCGCGCTCGCCCGCTGGGGCGGCCGGGTGGTGTCGAAACTGTTCGGCTCGGCCGACGACGAACTGCTGACCGTCTGCTTCGTCGGGGTCGCCGTCATGGGCGCCGCCGTCGCCGAGGAGGTCGGGGTGTCCGACGCCATCGGCGCGTTCATGGTCGGCATGATGCTCGGCGGGTCCAAGGTCGCGCCGCGGATCCACAAGCTGGTGCTCCCGCTGCGGGACGCGTTCGGCGCGCTGTTCTTCTTCATCTTCGGGCTCAGCATCGACCCGAACGCGGTCGGTTCGGTGGTCGTGCCGGTGCTGATCGCGGTGGCGCTGACGATCCTGCTGAACCTGGGCGCGGGCGCGCTGGCCGCGCGGCTGAACGGGTTCGGCCGCCAGGCCGGGGTGAACATCGGGCTGACCGTGCTCACCCGGGGCGAGTTCTCGCTCGTGCTCGCCGCGATGGCGACCGCGGCCGGACTGGACTCGCGGGTCGCGCCGTTCGTCGCGGGTTACGTCCTGCTGCTGGCCGTGATCGGTCCAGTGGCGGTCATCCGCTCGGAGAAACTCACCTGGCTGCTACCGGCGAGTATCGTCCGGGAGGATTCGACCACCCGGGACCGCGAAGAGCCGGCACCGGTGACGTGACGAGGAGGCCCGGGTGACCGAGCGGTTCGGCGGCTACCAGAACGAGATCTACCTGCAGGGGCTCGGCGGGACCTTCCCGCCGTGCTCCACCGACGCCACGAAGCTGGAGGAGTCGGCGCGGGAGATCCTGGAGCCCGGGCCGTTCTGGTACGTCGCCGGGGCGGCCGGTTCGGGCGCCACCGCCCGCGCCAACCGGGAGGCGTTCGACCGCTGGCGCCTGGTGCCCAGGATGCTCACCGGCGCCACCGAACGCGATCTGTCGACGACCGTCCTCGGGACGCCGATGCCGGCGCCGGTGCTGCTGGCGCCGGTCGGCGTCCAGTCGATCGTGCACGAGGGCGCCGAACCGGCCGCGGCCCGCGCGGCGGCGTCGGTCGGCCTGCCCTACGTCATGTCGACGGCGTCCTCCACGAGCATCGAGGACGTCGCCGCGGCCAGTGGCGAGGGGCCGCGCTGGTTCCAGCTGTACTGGCCCACCGACAACGACGTCTGCGCGAGCATCCTGGCGCGGGCGAAGGCCGCGGGCTTCACGACGCTCGTGGTCACGCTCGACACCTGGACCCTCGCCTGGCGCCCGAACGATCTCGACCACGCGTACCTGCCCTTCATCAAGGGCGAGGGGCTCGGTGTCCCGCTGAGCGACCCGGTGTTCCGCGGCCTGCTGGAGAAGACGCCGGAGGAGGACGCGCCCACCGCGATCCTGCGCTGGATCTCGATGATCACCGGCACCGACAGCACCTGGGACCGGCTGCCGTTCCTGCGCGAGCACTGGGACGGGCCGATCGTGCTCAAGGGCATCCAGCATCCCGACGACGCGCGCCGCGCCGTCGAGGCCGGGATGGACGGGATCGTCGTGTCCAACCACGGCGGCCGCCAGGTCGACGGCGCCGTCGCCTCGCTCGACGTGCTCCCGGAGATCGTGGCCGCGGTCGGTGACCGGCTGGAGGTCCTGTTCGACTCCGGGATCCGCACCGGCGCCGACATCGCCAAGGCGATCGCCCTCGGGGCGAAGGCCGTCCTGGTGGGGCGGCCGTGGGTCTACGGCCTGGCGCACGCGGGGGAGGACGGCGTCCGGCACGTGCTGCGGAGCCTGCTCGCCGACCTCGACCTGACCATGGGCCTGTCCGGGCACCGCACCCTGGCCGATCTCACGCCCGCCTCCCTCCGGCACGCCTGACCCCGCGTTTCGTCCTCTGGATGCGGTAGTTGGCAGCGCGAACCACCGCATCCAGAGGACGAAACGCGCGGGGTGGACGTGGCGTGGCGGTGACGTGGGGGATATTCGGAGGCCCTGATCGTCACGCACGGCTATCCTGGTGCCGGTCATGGCTTCTCAACCTTCCCCGCTCGGCGCCCTGCGCGCTCGCCTGCCCGAATTGATGTCGCGCGACGAGCACCGCCTCCGGCGCCGGCTCGACGGTGCCCGGAAAGCGCGTAACGCCGAGTCGATCGCCGCGCAGATCGAGGCCGACATCGAGGCCGCGGAGCTGCGGGTCACCCGCCGCCGCGACGGCGTCCCGAAGATCTCCTATCCCGAAGAGCTGCCGGTCAGCCAGCGCAAGGACGAGATCGCCGACGCCATCCGCGACCACCAGGTGGTGATCGTCGCGGGCGAGACCGGGTCCGGGAAGACGACCCAGCTGCCGAAGATCTGCCTCGAACTCGGCCGCGGGATCCGGGGTCAGATCGGGCACACGCAGCCGAGGCGGCTGGCGGCGCGCACGGTCGCCGACCGCATCGCCTCCGAGCTGAACACCGAACTCGGCGAGGCCGTCGGCTACAAGGTCCGGTTCACCGACCAGTCCGGCCAGGACACGCTGGTCAAGCTGATGACCGACGGCATCCTGCTGGCCGAGATCCAGACCGACCGCATGCTGCGGCAGTACGACACGCTGATCATCGACGAGGCGCACGAGCGCAGCCTCAACATCGACTTCATCCTCGGCTACGTCAAACAGCTCCTGCCGCGCCGCCCCGACCTCAAGGTGATCATCACCTCGGCCACGATCGATCCGGAGCGGTTCTCCAAGCACTTCGGCGACGCGCCGATCGTCGAGGTCTCCGGCCGCACGTATCCGGTCGAGGTCCGCTACCGGCCGATCATCGATCCCGACGATCCGGACGCCGATCAGGACCGAGACCAGACGCAGGCCATCTGCGACGCCGTCGACGAGCTCCAGCACGAGGGCCCCGGCGACATCCTGGTGTTCCTCTCCGGCGAGCGGGAGATCCGCGACGCCGCGGACGCGCTGTCCAAACAGGACCTCAGGAACACCGAGATCCTGCCGCTGTACGCGCGGCTCTCGTCGTCGGACCAGCATCGGGTGTTCCAGCGCCACACCGGGCGCCGCGTCGTGCTCGCCACCAACGTCGCCGAGACGTCGCTGACCGTGCCGGGCATCAAGTACGTCGTCGACCCCGGCACCGCCCGGATCTCGCGGTACAGCCATCGCACCAAGGTCCAGCGGCTGCCGATCGAGCCGGTCTCCCAGGCGTCGGCGAACCAGCGCAAGGGCCGGTGCGGCCGGACCTCCGACGGAATCTGCATCCGGCTGTACTCCGAGGACGACTTCGACGCGCGGCCCGAGTTCACCGATCCGGAGATCCTGCGGACCAACCTCGCGTCGGTCATCCTGCAGATGACCTCGCTCGGCCTCGGCGACATCGCGGCGTTCCCGTTCGTCGAGCCGCCGGACCGCCGCCAGGTCACCGACGGCGTCCAGCTGCTGCAGGAACTCGGCGCGTTCGAGATGTCGGACGGCAAGAAGCTCACCGAGACCGGCCGCAAGCTCGCGCAGCTCCCGGTCGACCCGCGGATGGCGCGGATGGTGCTGGAGGCCTCACGCAACGGCTGCGTCCGCGAAGTGATGATCATCGCCGCCGCACTGTCCATTCAGGACCCGCGTGAGCGGCCTGCGGAGAAACAGCAGGCAGCGGACGAGCAGCACGCTCGGTTCGCGGACAAGACGTCCGACTTCCTGGCGTACCTGAATCTGTGGGAGTACGTCAGCGAGCAGCAGAAGGCGTTGTCCAGCAACCAGTTCCGCCGCCTGTGCCGCAACGAGTACCTGAACTACCTGCGCATCCGCGAATGGCAGGACATCTTCAGCCAGCTGCGTCAGCTGGCCAAACCGCTCGGCATCACCCTCGCCACCGTGACCACCGGCCCGGCCGATCCGCAACGTGTGCACACGTCGCTGATCGCCGGGCTGTTGTCGCATGTGGGGCTCAAGGACCCGGCCAAGGGCGACTACCTCGGCGCGCGCGGGGCGCGGTTCTCGGTGTTCCCGGGGTCGGCGCTGTTCAAGAAGCAGCCGCGGTTCGTGATGTCGGCCGAACTGGTCGAGACCTCGCGCCTGTGGGGCCGGGTCAACGCGCGCATCGAGCCGGAATGGGTCGAGCCGCTCGCCGGGCACGTGGTGAAGCGGAACTACTCGGAGCCGCACTGGGAACGCAAGCAGGGCGCGGTGATGGCCCTGGAGAAGGTGACGCTGTACGGCGTGCCACTGGTGGCCGACCGCCGCGTCAACTACGGGCGGATCGACCCCGAGATGAGCCGCGAGCTGTTCATCCGGCACGCGCTCGTCGAGGGCGACTGGGAGACCAGGCACCACTTCTTCCGCGAGAACCGGGCGCTGCTCGACGAGGTCGAGGACCTGGAGAACCGGGCCCGGCGCCGCGACATCCTGGTGGACGACGAGACGCTCTTCGAGTTCTACGACCAGCGCGTCCCGGCCGACGTCGTCTCCGCGCGGCATTTCGACAGCTGGTGGAAGAAGGCGCGGCACACCGAGCCTGATCTGCTGAGCTTCGAGAAGACGATGCTCATCAACGAGACCGCGGGCGGCGTGCGCGAGGCCGACTACCCCGATTTCTGGACCCAGGGCAGCCAGACCTTCAAGCTCACGTACCAGTTCGAGCCGGGGGCGGACGCGGACGGCGTCACCGTGCACATCCCGCTGCCCGTGCTGAACCAGGTCACCCCGGACGGCTTCGACTGGCAGGTCCCCGGCCTGCGCGAAGAACTGGTGACGCAGCTGATCAAATCGCTGCCCAAGGCGATCCGGCGGAACTTCGTGCCGGCGCCGGATCACGCGAAACTGGTGCTGTCGCGGGTCGGCCCGGCCGACGGGCCGCTGCTGCACGTCGTCGCCGACGAGCTCGAAGCACTGCGCGGGGTCGTGATCCCCGACGACGCCTGGCAGCTGCCAGCGGTCCCCGAACACCTGAAGATGACCTTCCGCGTGGTCGACGTCCGCGGCAAGAAGGTGTCCGAGGGCAAGGACGTCGAGGCACTCAAGCGGGATCTGAGCGGCCAGGTGCGCGCGACGATCTCGAAGGCCGCGGACAGCATCGAGCGCCAAGGCCTGACGACGCCCGCGTTCGGCGAGCTACCGAAGGTGTTCGCGAGCAAGCAGCGCGGGCACGACGTCAAGGCGTACCCGGCGCTGGTCGACGAGGGCGGCACCGTCGCGGTGCGGCTGCTGGACACGCCGGGGCAGCAGGAGCGGTCGATGTGGGCGGGCACGCGGCGGATGCTGCGGCTGAACATCCCGTCGCCGATGAAGTTCATCACCCGCAACCTCGGCAACTCCTCGAAGCTCGTGCTGAACCGGAATCCGCACGGTTCGGTGGCGGCGCTGCTCGAAGACTGCGTCGACTGCGCGGTCGACAAACTCGTGGCCGACAACGGCGGCCCGCGCTGGGACGAGGCCGGTTTCGCCGTCCTGCTGGAAAAGGTGCGGGCCGGGCTGAACGCCGGAGTGCTCGACGTGCTGACCAACGTCGAGAAGATCCTGCGCGCGGCGAACGACGTCGAGACGCGGCTTGCCGACACCCGCGGCCCGAAGGACTCGCTCATGGACGTCCGGGCGCAGCTGGATGGTTTGGTGCACAAGGGTTTCGTCACTGAAACCGGGCAGGACAGGCTGAAGCACGTCGTCCGGTACCTGCGCGGGATCGAACGGCGGCTGGAGAAGCTCCCGACCGAGCCGACCCGCGACATCCAGCGGACCGGCGACATCGCTTGGCTCCGCAACGAGTACCAGGCGGCGCTGGACGCGCTGCCGCCCGGGACTTCGTCGCCTGCGCTACAAGAGATCCGGTGGATGATCGAGGAACTGCGGGTGAGCTTCTTCGCCCAGACGCTGGGGACCGCCCACCCTGTCTCGCTGAAGCGCGTGATCAAGGCCCTCGACGACGCCGCCGCTGCCCGCATTTAGTCCTCTGGATGCGGTAGTTCGTGCCGCCAACTACCGCATTTCGTCCTCTGAATGCGAGGACCCTCACCGCCCGGATGAGCGTCGCGGCCGTGGCTCGCATTTAGAGGACGAAATGCAGTCACTTCGCGTCGGCGTAGGTGTCCACGGCGGCGATGTGCAGCGGGAACCGGACCGGGCAGGCTTCCCCGAACAGCATCCGCGCCGCCTCGGTCATGCTGTCCACAATGGACTGCGAGACCTCGTCGGCGAACTCGGCGGGCGTGTGCACCAGGACCTCGTCGTGCTGGAAGAACACCAGATGCGCCGGGGTGGGGAGCTTGCCGCGCAGGGTCGCCAGCAGGACCGCGGTCATGTCCGCCGCGCTCGCCTGCACGACGAAGTTGCGGGTGAACCGGCCCCAGTTGCGCGACGCCTGCCGCGCCTTGAGCTCGCCGGCCTCGTCCTCCGCGACGCCGCCGGTCAGCGCGCGCCAGGCCTCCGACGGCGCTGGGGAGGTCCGGCCCAGCCGGGAGCGGACACGCTCGCCGCGTTCCCCGGCCTGCGCGGCACGCTCCACATAGGACACCGCGTCCGGGAACCTGGTCCGCAGCAACGCCAGCAGCGGTCCCGCCTCCCCGGACGTGCCGCCGTACATCGCCGACAGCATCGCGATCTTCGCCCTGTCCCGGTCGTCCCTGTCGTCCCACGCGGGCACCGGCACGCGGCGCACCCCGGAGAACATCGCCTCGGCGAGGCTCGCGTACAGATCCGTGGCGGCGGCGACGTCGGCCAGCTTGCGATCGCCCGACAACGCGGTCAGCACGCGTGGCTCCAGCTGAGCGGCGTCGGCGACCACCAGTTTCCAGCCCGGATCGGCCCGGACGCAGGTCCGCAGGACCTTCGGGATCTGCAGCGCGCCCCCGCCCCGGCTCGCCCAGCGTCCGGAAACGACCCCGCCGACGACGTAATGCGGCCGGAACCGGCCGTCGTGCACCCATTCGTCGAGCCAGGTCCAGCCGTTGGCCGAATGCAGCCGCGCGAGTTCCTTGTACTCCAGCAGCGGCGGGACGGCGGGGTGGTCGATGTCGCGCAGCAGGTACTTCCTGGCCGACGTGACCTCGATGCCCTCCCGGCCGAGCGCGCGGACGACGCTGGCCGGGGCGTCCGGGTTGACCGGGCGTCCGCCGAACGCGTCGCTGATCTTCGCCGCCAGCTCGACCAGCTTCTTCGGCCGGTGCCCGGCGGGGACGCGGGGGCCGAGCTGGTCGGCGAGCAGTTCGAGGTGTAGGTCCGCCCGCCACGGCAGCCCGTCGGCGGACATCTCCGCGGCCGCCAGCGCGCTCGCCGACTCCGCCGCGAAGAGCAGCCGAAGCCGCTCCGGATGCTCGGTGAGCGCGACCCGCTTCTCCTGCTCGGCCAGCACCCGGCGGGCCGCCTCGACCAGCGTGACGCCGGACGGCAGGCGCGGGCCGCGCGTCTCGAACAGCGTCGGCTGGTCGTCCTCGGCCCACAGCGGCGGCTCGTCGGCGGGCGGCTCCTCGCCGTTCGCCCTGGCCAGCGCCGCGCGCAGGCTTCGTGACTCCTGGGGGCGACCCTCGTGGGCCAGCAGCAGCCCCTCGGTCAGCGCCAGGTCGTGACAGCGCCGCACCCGGACGCCGGCCTTGATCAGCGCCGGGTACGCCTGTTCGACCGACGGGAACACCCATCGGGGTGAGTGCTCGGCCTCCACTCTCCGTACTTCGTCCACGAACTCCGGGATCTTCAGCCCGAGCCGCGGCGGCTGTCCGGAAATCGAGATCGCGAAGTCGCCGTCTTCCTCTTGACCTGCGATCGCCTGCACACTCACATTGTGGTGGTTCCCACCGACAATTCTGTCATCAGACGGCTAGTGCGCCTGCGCTATCGGTCGGCTACTGTCGAGTAGCAACCCCATACCGCCGGTACGCGAACGCCGTCGGCATGGTGTCTCGCCGCAGCAGCAACGGAGGTGCCCGGATGAGAAACCCCACCGGCCTCGCCACCCTGGTGGCGGGCAAGGTGACCGAGACCGTGCGCAGCATCGACGTGATGCGCCAAGCGGGCCTGCTCCCGATCCCGCGGGTCGACGAGGGCCTGCGTTCGCTGGTCATGGTGCGGAAGTGGGGCCCCTTCGCCGGGGCGAACATGATCGCCGCCCGCCGCGACCCGACCGCGACCGGCATCATCGACGAGCTCGGCCCCCTGACCTTCAAGCAGCTCGACACCCAGTCGAACGCGCTGGCCAGGGCGTGGGCCGAACGCGGACTCGGCCCGGGTTCGGTGATCGCCGCGCTGTGCCGCGACCACCGTGGTCTCGTGCTGACGATGCTCGCCTCCGGCAAGCTCGGCGCGAAGCTGCTGCTGATGAACACCGGGTTCGCGAAACCGCAGCTCGCGGACGTCGCGAAGCGCGAAGGTGTCACCGCGCTCGTGTACGACCAGGAGTTCACCGACCTGCTGGACGCGGTCGAGGGCGAGGTCGACCACTACCTCGCCTGGGTCGATTCGGACACCGCCCGCCCCCGCGACATCCCGGTCGTCACCGAACTGGTGGCCAGCACCGACGACCGTCCGTGGCCCGCGCCCGCCAAACCGGGCGGCTTCATCCTGCTGACCAGCGGCACCACCGGGACGCCGAAGGGCGCGCCGCGTCCGCACACCTCCGCACTGGCCTCCGCGCAGTTCCTCGACCGCATCCCGCTGCGCACCGGCGAAGCGACCTACATGGGCGCGCCGCTGTTCCACGGCACCGGGTTGTCACAGTTCATCCTGTCCTTCGCGCTCGGCTCGAAGGTCGTCATGCGGCGCAAGTTCGTGCCGGAGGAGACGCTGCGCGGGGTCGCGGAGAACCGGTGCACCACGCTGGTCCTCGTGCCGACGATGCTGCAGCGGATCGTCGACCTGCCCGAAGAGGTCCGCGCCAAGTACGACACCTCGTCCCTGCGGATCATCTTCGTCGCCGGCTCCGCGCTGTCCCCGGACCTGGGGAACCGTGCGACCGCCGCGTTCGGCGACGTCGTGCACAACCTCTACGGCTCGACCGAGGTCGCGGTCGCGACGGTCGCGACCCCCGAGGACTGGCGCAAGGCGCCGGGCACCGTCGGCCGCGCGCCGGTGGGCTGCAAGGTCGCGCTGTACGACGAGAAGGGCGGCAAGATCACCGAGCCGCACGTCACCGGCCGGGTGTTCGTCGGCAGCGGGCTGAGCTTCCAGGGCTACACCGACGGCCGGAACAAGGAGATCATCGACGGCCTGCTCTCCAGCGGCGACGTCGGCCACTTCGACGAGGACGGGCTGCTGTTCATCGACGGCCGTGACGACGAGATGATCGTCTCCGGCGGTGAGAACGTCTTCCCGATCGAGGTGGAGAACCTCCTGGTCGAACGCGAGGACGTGCTCGAGGCCGCGGTCGTCGGCGTCGAGGATCCCGAGTTCGGGCAGCGCCTGAAGGCGTTCGTCGTGCGGGCCGAGAAGTCGGATCTGGACGTCGACGGCGTGCGCGAGTACGTCAAGGCCAACCTCGCCCGCTACAAGGTGCCGCGCGACGTGGAATTCCTCGACGAGCTACCGCGCAACGCGACCGGGAAGGTGCTGCGGAACAAGTTGCACTAGTACTCCCAGTCGATGCCGAACACGCCGGGGCCGAAGTCGAGCGCGACGGCGTGGACGCCGCTGCCCTGGTCCAGGGTGAGTTCCTTCCGGTCCAGCGGGGAGGAACCCTGGCCCAGGCCCGAGGTGCTCGCTCCCGCCGAGGGCCCATGTGCGCTGTACTGCCAGCACTTCGTGGGGATCGTGTCCGGGTCGAACCGGATCTCCAGCAGGTACTCGCGGACGGGGCGCCGGAACTCGCGGTAATGCGTGTTCCGGCATTCCGGGTACGGCGGCCCGGGGTTGGTCAGGGAGTACTCGATCAGGTGGGTCTCGCCTCGGTCGATGGGCCGGTCGAAGAGCAGCTCGGCCACGGTGAGCCCGTGCTCGTCGTCGACCTCGGCGCGGCCGACGTGGCAGTTGCGCAGGGTGTTCAGCACCGGCGGGCCCGCTTCCGGGTCGCCTTGGGCGTAGACCAGCAGCCAGCGGTCCTGGCCGTCCGCGCCCGCCTGGAACACCGCCCGCGCGGTCACCGCGCGCTGCCCGCCGTCCTCGGCGATCTCGCACAGGTCGTGCAGGCCGACCAGCTTCAGCTGATGGTGTTGTTCGAGCGCGTTGGGCGCGCCGACCTTCTCCAGCAGCGCCTGGAGCGCTTCGAGCGGGAAGGTCAGCGGCTGCTCGGTGGTGGCCCGGCTCCGGCGTGACGACGCCCCGCGCGGCCGCGGCGGCGGCAGCAGGCTGAGCAGCGAACCGGCGGGAATCGCCAGGACCTCCTCGAGGACCCGGACCGCGGACAGCGAACTCTGCCGTTCCGGCTGGCGTTTGCCGGACTGCCAGTAACTCAATGCGGTGACACTGACCGACGCGCCTCGAGCCAGGAGCCGCGCTTGGATACGGTCGAGACTCAGCCCACTGGTGGCGATGGCCGAACGCAGCGCCGTGGCGAAGGCGGTACGCGGTTCTTCTTCATCGTCCGTGGTCACCCGGTCCGCCGTGCTCCCCGCCACCATATGCCGCCCGACCGCCCCCGCCTGCCGTTTCGTGACACCGTCCGGTTGATAACAACACGAATAACTTTATCAGCCGGTGGTAACACTCCAGGGGCGCCTTCTGCCAGGTAAAAACGACTTTCCGGACGAGCGTCGCTGCTCCTTTTGGCCTAGTACTGGTAACTGTGAATCATTGCCCGCCACCTGGCGCACCGGTTTGCATGGCCTCAGCAACGATCATCCTCCCGGGTGATCCGCACGGCGCGGCAGGAAGGGAACCAGTGAGCAAGTCCCGGAAGAACCTGAAGTCCCGAAAGACCCGTAGCGGACTCGTGGCGGGCGTCGCGCTCGCCGGTGTGACCGCGGCTGTCGCCACGTTCGGCGCGGGTGCGGCCAACGCCGAGCAGCTGGGCGAGATCCGCGACGCGGGTGTGGCCAACGCGGTCGGCGGCAGCTACATCGTCGTCCTCAAGCCCACCGCGGTCGGCCAGGGCGTGGCCGCGGCGAGCGAGGTCACCGCGAACGTCGCCTCGAAGGCCCAGGGCCTCACCGGTCAGTACGGCACCACGCTTTCCCGCACGTTCGGCTCGGCGCTGAACGGCTTCTCGATCAAGGCCGACGAGGCCGCCGCCAAGCGGCTCGCCGCCGACCCGCAGGTCGCGTACGTCGTCCAGAACAAGACGTTCAAGATCAGCGAGACCCAGGACAACCCGCCGTCGTGGGGCGAGGACCGCGTCGACCAGGCGGACCTGCCGCTCGACAACAAGTACACCTACCCGACGAAGGCCGACAACGTCACCGCCTACGTCATCGACACCGGTGTCCGCGGTTCGCACAAGGACTTCGGTGACCGCGCGACCGGCGGCAAGGACTTCGTCGACAACGACGACACCCCCAACGACGAGCACGGCCACGGCACGCACGTCGCCGGCACCATCGGCGGCACGGACCACGGTCTGGCCAAGGGCGTCAAGATCGTCGGCGTCCGCGTGCTGGACGCCAACGGCAGCGGCACCACCGAGGGTGTCGTCGCCGGTGTCGACTGGGTCGCGGCGAACGCCAAGGCCCCGTCGGTCGCCAACATGAGCCTGGGCGGCGGCGCGGACGACGCCCTGGACGAGGCGGTCAAGGGAGCCATCTCGAAGGGCGTGACCTTCGCGCTCGCGGCGGGCAACGAGTCCTCCGACGCCGGCACCACCTCCCCGGCTCGCGTCAAGGAGGCCATCACGGTGGCCGCCAGCGACAAGACCGACAAGCAGGCCAGCTTCTCGAACTACGGTTCGGTCGTGGACCTGTACGCGCCGGGTGTCGACATCACCTCGACGTGGGGCACCGGTGACGACGCCACCAACACCATCAGCGGTACCTCGATGGCTTCGCCGCACGTCGCCGGCGCTGCCGCGCTGTACCTCTCGGCTCACCCTGACGCCACCCCGGCCCAGGTCGCCGAAGGCCTGGTCGCCGCGGCTGCCGACGGCAAGATCAGCAACCCGACCGGGGGCACCGCGAACAAGCTGCTCCAGGTGAAGTAAGACCCTTGCGGACAGGCTGCCCCCGGCGAACTCCAGGCGCCGGGGGCAGCCATCCGTCCGAGGGGACGCCGGACTTGTTACCAACGGGTAAGCTCCAGCCATGGTCCTGCGGAAGAACATCCTGATCACCGGGGCGAGCTCCGGACTCGGCGAAGGAATGGCCAGGCAGTACGCCGCCAGAGGCCGCAATCTGGCGCTGGCCGCCCGCCGTCTCGACCGGCTCGACGCCCTCGCCGCGGAACTCAAGAAGGCCTATCCCGGCATCACCGTGGTCACCCGGAAGCTGGACGTGAACGACCACGACCAGGTCTTCACCGTCTTCGAGGAGTTCCGCGAAGAACTCGGCTCCCTCGACCGCGTGATCGTGAACGCGGGGCTCGGCAAGGGACAGCCGATCGGCTCCGGCCGGTTCGACGCCAACCGCCAGACCCTGCAGACGAACTTCCTCGCCGCGGCCGCCCAGATCGAGGCCGCCGTCGGCATCTTCCGCAAACAGAAGGAAGGCCACCTCGTCGTGGTTTCCTCCTTCTCCGCGCTTCGCGCCTTCCCCGGCAACCTGACCGCGTACGCCGCCTCCAAGGCGGGCGTCTCGGCGCTGACCGAGGGCACCCGGATCGAGCTGATGAAGACGCCGATCAAGGTCACCCAGCTGCTGCCCGGGTTCATCGAGTCGGAGATGAACGTGGACATCTCGAAGATCCCGCTCGCCACCAAGGCGGAGGCGGGCGCGCAGGCGCTGGTCAAGGCGATCGAGTCCGAGAACGCGAAGGCGTTCGTCCCGTCGTGGCCGTGGAGCGTGCTGGCGAAGGTGTTCCGGTTCGTCCCGGTGTCGGTGCTGAAGAAGTTCGCATGACCCTGGCCGCGGACAAGACCGTCGAGGTACGCGGCGAAGACTCGTTCGATCCCGCCGCGGTGCACGCCTGGCTGGCCGGACGGGTGCCCGGGCTCGGCGACACGCCGCCCGAGGTCCGCCAATTCCCCGGCGGTGCCTCGAATCTCACGTACCTGCTGACCTATCCGGACCGGGACCTGATCCTGCGCCGCCCGCCACTGGGGCACAAGGCCGCGTCCGCGCACGACATGCGCCGCGAGTTCCGGGTCCAGCAGGCGCTGCGGCCCGTCTTCCCTTACGTGCCCGAGGTCCTCGCCTTCTGCGACGACGAATCCGTGCTCGGCGGCGACTTCTACGTGATGGAACGCCTCGAAGGCCTGATCCTGCGCGGAGATCTGCCCGCGGATCTCGACCTGCCGCCGGAGAGCGCGCGCGAGCTGTGCGGCAAGGTCGTCGACAGGCTGGTCGAGCTGCACGCCGTCGACGTCGAGGCTGCCGGGCTGGCCGATCTCGGCAAGGGTGCCGGGTACGTCGAGCGCCAGGTGCGTGGCTGGTCGGAGCGGTTCCTCAAGGCGCGCACGGAGAACGTCCCGGACTGCGCCGAGGTGATGGCGTGGCTGAAGGAGAACCAGCCGTCCGAGGTCAAGATCTGCCTGATCCACAACGATTACCGGCTCGACAACCTGGTGCTCGACGACGACCTCGGCATCATCGGCGTCCTGGACTGGGAGATGGCCACCCTCGGCGATCCGCTGATGGAACTCGGCAGCACCCTCGCGTACTGGGTGCAGGACGACGATGACGACGTCATGAAGCTCAGCCGCCGCCAGCCGACGCATGTGCCGGGGATGTACACGCGAGAGGAATTCGTCCGCCGCTACGCGGAGCGATCCGGCCTCGCCATCGGCGACTGGACGTTCTACGAGGTTTACGGCCTGTTCCGGCTCGCGGTGGTGATCCAGCAGATCTACTACCGTTTCCACGCGGGACAGACGACCAACCCGGCGCTGAAGGATCTCTGGCAGTTCGTCGGCTATCTGGACGGACGCTGCCGCCGGATCATCGGAGGAGGACACGCGTAGATGGGAGCGATCTACCTGGTCCGGCACGGGCAGGCGTCGTTCGGCGCGGAGAACTACGACCAGCTCTCGCCGCGCGGCTTCGAACAGTCCACTGTGGTCGGTGAGGAACTGCTGCGGCGCGGCGTCGACTTCACCCAGGCGCGGTCGGGTTCTCTCGCCCGCCAACGGGACACGGCCGCGACGGCGTTGAAGACACTCGGCTCCGGCATCGCCGTCGTCGAGGACGAACGCTGGAATGAGTACGACCACGTCGACATCGCGAAGTACCACGCCGACGGTGTGCAGCAGAACGACTCTCGGGCGTATCAGGCCGCTTTGGACGGTGCGCTGAGTGCTTGGGTCGCGGCGGGAGCCTCCGGTCCATGCGCCGAAACCTGGCCTCAGTTCTTGGAACGGGTCAAGGGCGCGCTGGCGGATGTCGTTGCGTCGCTGGGTAAGGGCGAGCACGCCGTCGTGTTCAGCTCCGGCGGCGTGATCGCGACGGTCTGCGGCGCGCTCATGGGCACGCCCGAGGCCGGGCTGCTGAAGCTGAACCGGGTCACCGTGAACGCGGGCATCACCAAACTGGTGTCCGGCCGCGGCGGGGTGACCCTGTTGTCGTTCAACGAACATCCGCATTTCGAGGCGGAAGCCGCGGAACTGCTCACCTACCGCTAGGAGACAAGCCATGGCTTTCGGCGAGGTCACGGTCATCCCGGTCAACGGGCACGGTCCCGAGGACGTCGTGGTCGACGACCAAGGGCGGATCTACACCGGTGTCGACGACGGGCGGATCCTGCGCGTCTCGCCGGACGGCAAGCGGATCGACGTCCTCGGCGACACCGGCGGCCGCCCGCTGGGGCTGGAGTTCTTCGGCGACGACCTCCTGATCTGCGACGCCAAGGCCGGACTGCTCACCATGCCGCTGGCGGGCGGCGACATCACCACTTTGGCGACGTCCGCGGTGGGGCTGGACTTCGTGTTCTGCAACAACGCCGCCGTAGCCGCCGACGGGACCGTGTACTTCACCGACTCGTCGCGGCTCTTCGGCATCGAGAAGTGGCGTGACGACCTGATTGAGCAGACCGGCGGCGGTCGCCTGCTGCGCCGGACGCCCGACGGGAAGATCGACCAGCTCGCCGACGGTTTCCAGTTCGCCAACGGCGTCGCGTTGCCGCCCGACGAGTCCTATGTGGCCGTCGCCGAGACCGGTGCCTACCGGGTGTCGCGCGTGTGGCTCACCGGCGAGAAGGCGGGCACGCGGGACTATCTCGTCGACGATCTGTGGGGCTATCCCGACAACATCTCCACCGGCAGCGACGGGCTGATCTGGATCACCGTGGCCAGCCCGAAGGTGCCCGCGCTTTCCTTGGTGCAGAAGCTCCCCGCGCCGCTGCGGGCCGGCGTCCGGGCGCTGCCGACGGCCCTGCAGCCCGCACCCGCGAGGGAGTGCGGGGTGCGCGGGGTGACTCCGGACGGGAAGCAGGTCCACGAACTGCGCGGGGAGATCGACGGGTTCCACGTGCTCGTCGGGGTCCGCGAACGGGCCGGGAAGCTGTATTTCGGCTCCCTGGAGGACAACGCGATCGCCGTCACGTCAGTCTGACTCAGTCGATACAGAACTCGTTGCCCTCGGGGTCCTGCATCACGATGAACCCGAGGCTCAGCGGCTGCTCGGGCTCGAAGCGCTGGACTCGCGTCGCCCCGAGTGCGATGAGCCTGTCGCACTCGGCTTCGAACGCCGCCATGCGCTCGTCCCCCTCCAAGCCGGGCGCGGCCCGGATGTCGAGGTGGACGCGGTTCTTGGCGACCTTGTCTTCGGGGACCTGCTGGAAGAAGATCCTCGGTCCCACGCCGTCCGGGTCTTCGAGGGCGGAGCGGGTGTTGCGCTGATCTTCGGGAACTCCGACACGTTCGAGGAACTCGTCCCACGCGTCCAGCGGGTCGGTGCCCTCGGGTACCTCCACCCCGGGCGGGCCGGGGTGAACGTAGCCCAGGGCGTCGCGCCAGAAGATGGACAGGGCCTTCGGGTCGTGGGCGTCGAAGCTGACCTGGAATTCGCGGCTCTTGCGGTTCATGGGACCACCCTGACACGCCTAGCGGACAGGATCGGTCCGCTATCTCTGACACGATGGGGGACGTGGAGGACGAGCGAGGGACGACCGAGCGGGTGCTGACCCTGCTCGGCCTGCTTCAGCAGCGCGCTGTGTGGACCGGGCCCGAACTGGGGGCCCGGCTCGGCGTCACCCCGCGCACGATCCGGCGCGACGTCGAACGGCTGCGCGCGCTCGGCTATCCGGTGCAGGCCAGCAACGGCGTCGGTGGCGGCTACCAGCTCGGCCCCGGCCACGACATGCCGCCGCTGCTGCTGGACGACGAGGAGGCGATCGCCACCGCGGTCTCGCTGCTCGCCGGCGCGGGCAACGGCGAGGCCGCGCTCCGGGCGTTGACGAAACTCGACCGGGTGCTGCCGACCAGGCTGCGGCGCGAGGTCCGCGCCCTGTCCGGCTCGGTGGTCGCCTTCGACGGAAGCCGCGCGCCGATCGACCCCGACGTGCTCATGACGCTGGCCCGCGCGTGCCGCGACGAGGTCGAGGCGGGCTTCGGGTATCCGTCCTCTTCCGGCTTTTCGCCGCGCAGGGTCGAGCCGTACCGTCTGGTGGCTTCCGGGCCGCGGTGGTACCTGCTCGCGTACGACCTCGACCGGGACGACTGGCGCACGTTCCGTGTCGACAAGATGACCGAGGTTTCCGCGCGGTCGTGGCGTTTCCGCCCGCGTCCGGCGCCTGACGCGGCGGCCTATGTCCAGGAGAACGTGGCCAGCCGGGTCTATCGGCATCAGGCGCGTTTTCTGGTGCACGCGCCTGCTTCGGTGGTGCGAGCGCAGATCCCGGCTTCGGCGGCGGTGGTTCGCTCGCGTGGACGTTCGCGGTGCGAGGTTTTGAGCGGGGCCGGGGAGCTGGATTTCCTGCTGATGCACGTGGTGCTGCTGGGGCATTCGTTCGAAGTGATCGAGCCGGTGGAGCTGGAAGAGCGGTGCCGGATCCTGGCCGACCGCTTGTTAGGGGCTTCTGGTCACCGCATTTAGTCGACTAAATGCGGTGCGTTGCTCGGGTCCCGAGTGCCGCCCGGGACGCTCGCGTGAAGCATTTAGAGGACTAATTGCGAGATTATCGGTCACCCGTCAGTGGGAAATGGGCAAGTTTGTAGTGACTTAAAATTGCGAACACGTGTTCGAATTGGTCGTGTATTCTGGAGGGGTGTCCGAGACCTTCCTCCCCGAGTTGCCGCAGGAGCTGTGGCGCGCCGGCAAGCTGGAGCTTGCGCATGGTGTGCAGCAGTTCTTGCAGGTGATGCGGGTGGCTTCCGCTGGTTTGGGGCGGTACTTGGCGGAGGTTGAGTCTCGGGGCGCGAAAGACTTGTTCGGGTATGGGTCGACGGCGGCGTGGTTCGCTGATGTGGCGGGGTTGTCGCGGGGTGAGGCGAGTCCGATCGTGAATCGGGCGATCGCGTTGAACCCGACCCGGGCTTTGGATGGCCCTGAAGTTCCGGCCGTCGCGCCCGCTACCGCCGCGGTGGCTGCCGAGGGTGCGATCGGTGAGCACCGCATCGAGCAGATCTTGGAGATCCTGAAGAAGATCCCGGCGGACACCTCGGTGGAGGACCGGGAGAGCGCGGAGAAGACCCTCGCCGACCTCGCCAGAAGCGCTGGGCCTCGTGAGCTGGTGAAGGCCGAGGCGAAGATTCTCGCCTGGCTGGACCCGGACGGGACCGAGCCCAAGGAGCCGGAGCCGAAGGAACCGCGCCGCGAGATCACCCTGGAGCGGCGTAAGGACGGGTTCTGGAAACTCACCGGCCTCCTCGATGACGAGACCGGCGCCCGCACCGCCGCCGCCCTGGAAGCGCACGCCCAGCCGCGGCCGGTGGACGAGTTCGGTCAGGCGGATCTGCGGATGAAGTGCGAGCGCATGGGAGACGCCTGGGCCGACCTGCTCGACCTGGCGATCGCGTGCCCCGACCAGCCCGGAACGAGCGGTTACCGGACGTTGGTGCACGTCACCATCGGGCTGGAGGAACTCAAATCGGGTCTCGGCACCGCGTGCCTGGATTTCGTGGGAACGATGACGGCGCGGGAGGCTCGGCTAGCGGCCTGCGATTGCCTGATGTTGCCGGTGGTGATGGGCGCGTCGGGTGAGCCGCTGGATATGGGGCGACTGAGACGGTTCGTCACTCCAGGGCAGAGACGTGCATTGAACATCCGTGATGGTGGTTGTGCATTCCCGGGGTGTCATGGGAGACCCAAGAATTGTCACGCTCATCATATTGAGCACTGGGCAGACGGCGGCTTGACCGATCTTCGGAACCTGGTGTTGCTCTGTAGCTTCCATCACCGCCTGATCCATCACGGCGACTGGGAAGTCCGGATGGCAGCCGATGGCTTACCGGAGTTCATCCCGCCCCAGTATTTGGACCCGCTACGCCGATCCCGGCGCAACACCCTCCACCACGCCTGACATCCCCGCACGACCCGAGGAGCCCGCCAGCCACACTGGCGACGGGCCCCTCGGCATGCCTGTGGGCGGAGCCTTCTGGCGCACTCGGATTCCTGTTCAAGGCATTCCGGCCGGGGCAACAACGCGGGCTGGACCGTGGCTGCACCGGCCGCATTCAGAGGACTAATTGCGGTGAAGGGTCACCGGCCGGTCCATTGCGGCGACCGCCCGGCCGTCCAGGCCGCGTAGAACTCCCCGTGGTCCTTCGCCGTCATCAGCAAGGCCTGCGTGATCGCTTCAAGCTCGATGGAACTTCCCAGATCCATGTCCAGCTCCCGCGTCAGCAGCACCTTCGTCGTCCCGTAAGCCAGCGCCGGGCCATCGGCCAAACGCCGTGCCAACGAAGAAGCCTCAGAAAGAAGCGAGGAATCGGGAACGACCTGCGAGGCCAGCCCGATGGCCTCGGCCCGCGCGGCGTCGATCTTGTCGCCCAGCATCAGCAGTTCCGTCGCCCGCCCCAAGCCGACCAGCCGCGGCAGCAGGTAGGCCGAGCCCATGTCCGCCCCGGCCAGACCGACCTTCGTGAACAGGAAAGCGAACTTCGCCGACGACGCCAGCAGCCGGAAGTCGCTGGCGAGCGCGATCACCGAACCCGCGCCCGCCGCGACACCGTTCACCGCGGCGATCACCGGGATGGGGCACTCGCGCAGTGCCTTCACCACCGCGCCGGTCATGCGGGTGAATTCGAGCAGCTCCGCCGACTCCATTTTCTGGAGTTCGCCGATGATCTCTTCGACGTCGCCGCCGGAGCAGAACCCGCGCCCGCGGCCGGTGACGACCAGCACCCGGACGTCGCCGCGGTGCGGCAGTTCGGCCAGCAGGTCGCGCAGGTCGGCGTAGACGTCGAAGGTGAGCGCGTTCAGCTTTTCGGGGCGGTCCAAGGTGACCGTGGCGACGCCGTCGTCCACGGTGAACTCGAAATGCTCCCAGTTCGCCGTGATCGGCGGCGTGGCGCGGAACGGGCTCATGACTGGATCCCACCTCCATCGAGGACGAGTGTCTGTCCGTTGATCGCGGCGGCTTCGGCCGCCGCGAAGAAGGTCACCGCGTGGGCGACCTCGTCGGGTTCGAGCAGGCGGCCGAGCGGGGACGCGGCGGCGAGGGCGGCTTCCGCGTCGGCCTCGTCGCGGCCGGTCCGCTCCTGGATCCGGGCCACCGAGGCGGCCGTCATGTCGGTGCGCACGAAGGCCGGGCAGACGGCGTTCGCGGTGACGCCGGTGCCGGTGACCTCGGCGGCGGTCGCGCGCATCAGGCCGACGGCGGCGTGCTTCGACGCGGTGTACCCGGCCGTGTAGCGGTAGCCGATATGTGACGCCGTCGAGGCGACGGTGACGATCCGGCCGGTGTCGCGTGACCGCATGCCGGGCAGAACCGCGCGGGTGCACAGGAAAGCGCCGGTCGCGTTGACCTCGATCTGGGTCCGCCACTGCTCCAGCGACGTCTTCGCCAGCGGTGCGCTCGCCGAGATCCCGGCGTTGTTCACCAGGACGTCCACCGGGCCGAGGCCGCCGAAGTACCGCGCGACGGCGTCCTCGTCGGTGACGTCGCAGTCGGCCCGGCCGGGCGCGTGCACCTTGTCCCCGGCGGCCCGGAACCGGGCGGCGATGGCCGCGCCGATCCCGCGCGTCCCGCCGGTGACGACGACGATCCTGCTCACTCTGCCTCCACCCGGCGCAACGCGCGCCGATCGAGTTTTCCGTTGGCGGTGCGGGGGAGTTCGGTCACGAACACCACCTCACGCGGATATTTGTGCTTCGCCAGTTGCGCCCGCGCGTGGTCCTTCAGTTCTTCCGCGGTCACTGAAGCGCCGTCCGCCAGGACGACGCACGCTCGCGGGACCACCAGGCCGTCGACGGTCACGCCCAGCACCGCGCAGTCGACGACGGCGGGATGGCCGATGAGACAGTCTTCGATCTCGCTCGGCGCGACGAACACGCCGGACACCTTCAGCAGGTCGTCGGCGCGGCCGTGGTGGTGGAAGAACCCGTCGGTGTCGCGGCTGAACAGATCACCGGTGCGCAGGGTGTCGCCGTGGAACGTCCGCGCGGTCTTCTCCGCGTCGCCGTAGTACTCACGCGCGATGGTCGGACCGGTGACCTCCAGGGTGCCGATCTCGCCGTCCGGCAACGGGTCGCCGCCCTCGTCCAGGATCCGCGCGGTGTAGCCGGGGACTTCGCGGCCGAGGCTGCCGACCCGCTGCGCACCGGGCACATTGGACAGATAGATGTGGTACGCCTCCGACGAGCCGATCCCGTCGATCACCGGGACACCGAACAAGGTGTCCCACTTGCGATGCAGTTCCGAAGGCAGCGCCTCGCCCGCCGACGTCGCCAGCCGTAGTGAACTCATGTCCACAGTGGACGCCGAAGGATGGGCGATCATCGCGCTCATCATGGTCGGCACGTTGACCAGGATCGTCGGCCGGTAACGCTCGATCAGCGAGAACAAGAGATCGGCGGTGCTGCGTTGCGGGAACACGATTCCCGACGCGCCGACGCCGAACGGGAACAACGCTGTCAGATCCCGCGCGTAGCCGAAGAACAGCTTCGGCACGGCCAGCACACGGTCGTCCTCGCGGAGGCCGAGCACGCCGAGCGCGTACCGGTCGAAGCTCTCCAGCGCGCTGCGCGCCGGATGCACACACGCCTTGGGCGAACCGGTGCTCCCGGTGGTGAACTTCCAGATCGCGACGTCGTCCGAAGTGGTCGGCGCGGCCTCCAGCTCGGCGGAGGCCGACGCGACCAGCGCCGTGAACGAGTGTTCGCCGGGCTCCAGGTCGACATCGCCGATCACGAGCAGGTTCCGCGCCCCCGCCTCGCGCAACGCGGGCAGGGTCGAGCCGTCCGCGATGACGACGACGGCCTCGGTGTACTTCAGGTAGTACGCGTAATCCTTGGGCTGCAGGAAGGAATAGACCTCGGCGGTGACCGCGCCGATCTTCTGCGCCGCGTACCAGACGGCCACGAACTCGACGCTGTCGTTCAGTGCCAGCAAGACCCGCTGTCCACTTCGGACACCGAGTTCGCGCAGCACGTTCCCGGCGCGATTCACCAGTGCCGCCAGTTCCGCGTACGTGACTTCCTCGTCGCCGCACAGCAACGCCGTCCGCTCGCCGGGGAGGCGGTCGACGAAATGGGTGGCCAGGTTGAAGGTCATGCCAGCTCCCGGATCGCTTCGACCAGGATGTCGGTGAGCACCGAGAAGGTCTTCTCGCCTTCTTCGGCGGTCGCCTGGGCGGGGGTCCCGCAGTAGGCCTCGGTCATCCCCGCCGAGGCGAAGTCCGTGACCCCGTCGCGCGCCAGGTCGACGTGGACCGCGGGCAGGTCGCGCTGGACGGCGGCGTCGACGAGGTCCGGCCGGTCGGCGAGCACCAGTGACGTCTCGTACTGCCCGGCGTGACATTCGCCGGAGCGGAACTCGTCGGTGAGCCGGGCCGCGTACCGGCGGCGGACCAGATCGACCAAGCCGACGCCGGTGGTCTCGGCCACGCGCCGCAGCACCGCCAGATGCGCGGGTTCGAAGTGGTTGTTGACCAGCAGGATCCGGGGGAGTCCTTGCTCGGCGAGCGCGCCGCAGATCTCGGTGAGCAGCGCGTACAGCGTCTCCTCGCCGATCGAGACGCCGCCCGCGAACCCCGCCGCGAACCGGGTCACGCCGTAGGGGACCTCTGGCAGGATCAGCACGCGAACGCTCGCGTCACCCGCCAGCCGCGCGGCGGCGCGTTCGCACATCCCTCGTGAGATCAGGGGATCGGTGCCCAGCGGCGCGTGCGGCCCATGCGGTTCGACGGCGCCCACCGGCAGGAGAAGCACGGGAACGCGCGCGCCGGACGCGAGCGCGGCCACCTGGGGCGAGCTCAAATCCGCGAAGTACGTCACTCGAATCAAGCTACACCGCAGCGGCCTGAGGTGTATAGAGTTGCGCGCATGCCCGAATCCGCCACGCCCCACGGCGACCCAGGTCCCCAGGAGCTGGTGATGACGCTGCTCGGCACCTACGTGTCGCCGCGCGAGAGCCGCCGTGTCTGGTCCGGCGGCCTGGTCGCCGTGCTCGCCGGGCTCGGCTTCTCCGACGGCGCCGCGCGCATCGCGCTGGCCAGGCTCGCTCGCCGCGACCTGCTCGCCAGACACAAGGCGGGCAGGCTCGTCCACTACTCGCTGACCCGCCGCACGATCGCGCTGCTGGAGGACGGCGACCGCCGGATCTTCTCCTTCGGCCGCCGCGAACGCGAGGTCGGGGAGTGGACCGTGTTGTGGCAGAGCATCCCGGAAAGCCGTCGCCAGGCACGGGAACGGCTCGTGCGCCGGCTGCGCTTCCTCGGCTTCGGCCCGGTGCAGGACGGCACCTGGATCGCGCCGCACGACCGCGAGGCCGAGGTGCTCGCCCTGCTGACCGAACTCGACGTCTCCGAACACGCCGGGCTGATGCTCGGCACACCGTCGGCCGCGCTCGACGTCCGGCGGTTCGCCGGCCGGGCCTGGAACCTCGACGGCCTCGCCGCGCGCTACGACGCGTTCGTCCGAGATTTCGGCGGGTATTCAGGCGACTTGCCTGACGCCGAGGCGTTCCAGGCCCGAACCTGGCTGACGCACACCTTCCGCGCCTTCCCGTCGCTCGATCCGGAGCTCCCGGTCGAGCTGGTGCCCGCTCCGCCGAGCCGGGCGGCCGCGGTCGAGCTGTTCCACGACCTCTACCAGACACTGGCCCCGGCGGCCCAACGCCATTTCGATGGAGTGACAGAATCATGAACGACGACACCCAGGCCGCATTGAGTTACACGTCCTACCTTTCGCTGGGCGAATTGCTGGACGCGCAGCATCCCCGGTCCGACGAACACGATGAATTGCTCTTCATCGTGATCCACCAAGTGTATGAACTTTGGTTCAAACAAGTTCTCCACGAGGCGCTTTACCTGCAGGAGCAACTCGAAGCGGGTAACACGGCTCACGCTGTCCGCACACTGCGCCGAATCCTGACTATCTTCAAGGTGGTGGTCGCGCAGATCGATGTGCTCGAGACGATGACTCCGAGCCAGTTCACCAGTTTCCGTGCGCGACTCGACGCTTCGAGCGGGTTCCAGTCGGCTCAATTCCGCGTACTGGAGGCCGTCCTCGGCCGCCGGGACGAGCGGGTGTTCGCGCATTACCCCGAGGGCGGTGACCAGCGTGCGCAGATCGCGGACGCGATGTCACGGCCGTCGCTCTTCGACTCCTTCACCACCTACCTCGCGGTGAAGGGGTACGACGTCCCGACCGGGCGCGATGTCACCAAGCCACTCGAACCTTCTCCGGGGCTCCAAGAGGTTCTGTTGCGGGTCTACCGCGACGACACCGGGCCGTCCGTCGTGGCGGAGCACCTGGTCGATCTGGACGAAGGGATGCAGGAGTGGCGGTATCGGCACGTGAAGATGGTCGAGCGCACCATCGGAGACAAGACCGGGACGGGGGGTTCGTCGGGCGCGCACTACCTGCGTACGACGCTTTTCTCCCCGATGTTCCCGGACCTCTGGGCGGTGCGGAGCAGGCTGTGACGACTCTCGACGAACTCCGCCGCGACCCCAACGCGCTCGCGGCGCACTACACGGAATTCGGTGTGGCGGACCGGATCCTGCTGACGGGGCATTCGCACCAGGCATGGCCGGACGTCGCACGGGAAGGCATTCTCGAGGCCTTCGCCGACGCGGCCGAAGAGGTCGATACGAAGTGGGACCGCGCGTTCATCAAGGCCGAGGAGATGCGGGCCGGGTTCCGGGCGCTGCTCGGTGACCCGCACGGCGGTATCGCGCTCGGCGCCAGCACACACGACCTGGTGATCCGGTTCCTGTCGGCGATGGACCTGCCTCGCCGTCCGCGACTGGTCACCACCGACGGGGAGTTCCACACGCTGCGCCGCCAGCTCGGCAGGCTCGCCGAGGAAGGCGTCGAGGTCGTCCGCGTCCCCGCGTCGCCGGTCAGCACGCTGGCCGAACGCGTCGCGGCCGAAGTCACCGAGGACACCGCCGCCGTGCTCGTCTCGGCGGTGCTGTTCGAGACCTCCCGGCTCGTGCCGGGGCTGGCCCATCTCGCCGACGTCTGCCTCTCGAAGTCGGTGAACCTCGTCGTCGACGCGTACCACGCGCTCGGCGTCGTCCCGTTCGCGCTGCACGACCTCGGGCTCACCAACGCCTGGGTGCTCGGCGGCGGCTACAAGTACCTCCAGCTCGGCGAGGGCAACTGCTTCCTGCGGATGCCCGCGCACGCGCAGGAACTGCGGCCGGTCGTCACCGGCTGGTACGCCGAATTCGGCGCGCTCGCGGACGAGCGCCGTCCCGGCCAGGTGGCCTACGCCGCGGGATCGGACCGGTTCGCCGGGGCGACCTACGACCCGACGAGCCATTACCGGGGCGCCCGCGTCTTCCGGTTCTTCGCCGAACAGGGCCTCACCCCCGAGTTCCTGCGGGAGGTGTCGCGGCACCAGGTCGGCTTCCTCGCGGAGGGTTTCGACAAGCTCGGACTGCCCGAGGACGTCGTCACCCGGGACCGGGAGACCCCGCTGGACCGCATCGGCGGCTTCTTGTCGCTGCGGTGCGCCGACGCCGGCGCCCTGCAGGCCGCGCTCGCCGAACGCGGCGTCCGGACCGACAGCCGCGGCGCGTATCTGAGGTTCGGCCCGGCGCCGTATCTGTCCGACAGCCAGCTCGACTCCTCGCTCCGCGTCCTCCGTGAGGTCGTCAACGGCTGAGACGGCTCGCCCCCGGCTTGGCGAACGGACCGGGGCGATCTAGGTTTGCGGATGTGGCACCGTCGCCGCCGGATGACCTTCGTGCAGGGACTGTGCCTGTTCCAGGAACTTCGCACGTGAGCCACAAGCAGCGTGCACTCCATGACAAGGAGTCACCACAGTGACCGAAGTGTTCGGCCATGGCACCGGCCATGAACAGGTCGTTTTCTGCCAGGACCAGGCCACCGGCCTGAAGGCCATCATCGGGATCTATTCGACGGCGCTCGGGCCGTCGCTGGGCGGGACCCGGTTCTACCCGTACGAGTCCGAGGAAGCCGCGCTCGCGGACGTCCTCGCGCTGTCGAAGGGGATGGCTTACAAGAACGCGCTCGCCGGGCTCGACCTCGGTGGCGGCAAGGCCGTCATCATCGGCGACCCCCAGAAGCACAAGACCGAAGCACTGCTTCGCGCCTTCGGCCGGTTCGTCCAGACACTGGGCGGCCGCTACATCACCGCCTGCGACGTGGGCACCTACGTGCAGGACATGGACATCGTCGCCCGTGAATCGGAGTTCGTGACGGGCCGCTCGCCGGAGAACGGCGGCGCCGGCGACTCCTCGGTGCTCACCGCTTTCGGTACCTACCAGGGCATGCGCGCCTCCGCGGACGCCGTCTGGGGCGTGCCGGACCTCGCGGGCCGCAAGGTCGGCGTCGCCGGGGTCGGCAAGGTCGGGCACATCCTCGTCGGGCATCTGATCGAGGCGGGCGCGCAGGTGGTCATCACCGACGTCTCGCCCGCGGCGATCGAACGCACCCGCGCGGCGTACCCCGCCGTCGAGGTCGTCGAAGACCTCGACACGCTGATCCGCACCGAACTCGACGTCTTCGCGCCGTGCGCGCTGGGCGGGGTGCTCACCGACGAGACCGTCGGCCTGCTCCGCGCCAAGATCGTCTGCGGCGCGGCCAACAACCAGCTCGCGCACCCCGGCGTCGGCAAGCAGCTCGACGATCGCGGCATCCTCTTCGCGCCGGACTACCTGGTCAACGCCGGTGGCGTGATCCAGGTCGACGACGAGCGGCACGGCTTCGACTTCGCGCGGGCGAAGCGCAAGACGACGGCCATCTTCGACACCACCAAGGCGGTGTTCGCGCTGGCCAAGGCCGACGGGGTCCCGCCGTCGACGGCGGCCGACCGGCTGGCCGAGCGCCGGATGGCCGAGGTCGGCGGCCTCCGGTCGATCCTGACGGTGTAGGTCACTCAAGCGCAATGAAGGGGCCTTTCATAGCAAAATTTGCTATGAAAGGCCCCTTCATTGCGCTTGCGGGCCGGGAACTCAGCCGCTCTTCCGGCGGAAGGTGCGCTTGTTCGCGGCCGGGCCGTGCGCGTGCAGGTTCTTCCCGCCGCCGTTCTCGTGGGCCGATCCGGAGCGGGCCTGAGCCTGCTTGCGCTCCAGGGCCTCACGGAACTTGCGCTTCGTGTCGTCCTCTTCGCCATCCGCTGGGGACGGTGCCGGTTCAGTCATTGCTACCTCCGAGGTGACGACGTGTGACCACGTCAGCCTGTCAGGAACGGAACGGCTTGGCGAGTCGATTTACGTCACCTGGGCGGGGCGGGCAGCTGGACCGGGCCGCCGAACTGGATCCGGTTCCGCCGCAGGGGCCGCCAGCAGTGGTCGCACAGCAGGATCGGCTTCAGCCGGTTGCCGCAGTCCACGTGGTCCAGCGTGATGTCGGGTTCCTGCCCCGGCGCCTCGAACCCCCGTGACCACTCGGCGATGAAGGCCAGGGCGGGGAAGAACGCGAGGCCTTTCGCCGTCAGCCGGTAGTCGTGCGCGTCGGTGCGGGTCTTCGCGATCCCGGTCCGCAGCACGCCGACCTCCACGAGTTTCGACAGCCTGCCCGAGAGCACGCTCGGCCCGATGCCGAGCTCGCGTTCGAACTCCGAGAAGTGCCGTGCCCCGAGCAGCGCGCTCACGACCAGGCCGGTCGACCAGCGGTCGCCGAGGAGTTCCATGGTGTCCGGGAAGAACATCAGCGGATCGCCCGCGAGGGACTCGGCGTCTTTGCGGCGGAAGCGTTTCGTCGCGGTCGCTTCGACGACGCCGGTGTCGTCGAGCCGTCGCGCGCGGACGTCGCGGGCGTCGACGCGGCGTTCGCAGGTGGCGCAGCCGAGCGGCGCCGAGGTGGCCAGTTCGCAGTCGAGGTGGATCAGTGTCGGCAGCACGGCCCGCCGTCCTTCGACCCATTCCCGTTCCCACGCCCAGATCGAGATCAGCAGCGGCCACAGTTCGAGGCCGCGTTCGGTGAGCCGGTACTCGTGCCGCGTGCGCCGCGCGTCGCGGTACGGCGTGCGGACGAGCATGCCCGCGTCGACCATTTCGCGCAGCCGCCCGGACAGCGCGGTGGGGGAGATGCCCAGCCGCAGCCGGAGTTCCTCGTAACGGCGGAAGCGCAGGAAAAGGCTCTGCAGGATCAACAGGGTCCACTGGTCGCCGAGCAGTTCGAGCGCCCGGCGCAGCGGATCGCCTGCCGGCCTGACGCGGTGCGCCGTCGCCTCTGTCACGTGGTTCCTTCCGAGGGTGGTGTCGCCGTCAGCGTACTACTGACTACAGCAAAAGAAGCCTATTGACAGCTGACTACAGAAATCATAGTGTCTCAGCCAATCGGTCAACGCGAACCAACCGGGGAGAACCGATGACGAGCACCTCCGACCAGCCGATCCTGGTGGCCGCCGCCACCGGGGAACCCGAGGTCAACCCGTACCTGATGGGCGTCTACGCCCCGGTCGGCGAAGAGATCGACGCGAGCGATCTCGAGGTCATCGGCAAGATCCCCAACGACCTCAACGGCGTGTACCTGCGCAACGGGCCCAACCCCCGGTTCGAGCCGGAGGGCCGCTACCACTGGTTCGACGGCGACGGCATGATCCACGCCGTCCACCTGGAGAACGGCAAGGCCCGCTACCGCAACCGCTGGATCCGCACCAAGGCCTTCGAGGCCGAATCCGAGGCGGGCAAGGCGCTCTGGAAGGGCGTCATGGAGTCGCCCAAAGGCAACCCGTTCGGCAACACGCACGGGCTGAAAGCCAAGGACAGCGCCAACACCGACCTGATCTTCCATCGCGGCCAGGTGCTCTCCACCTGGTACATGTGCGGCACGCCGTACGCGGTCGACCCGCTCTCCTTGGAGACGCTGGGCGCCGAAGACTTCCTCGGCACGCTGGTCGGCGACATGATGGCCCACCCGAAGGTCGACGAGCGCACCGGCGAGATGTTCTGGTTCGACTACGGGCCGCGGCCGCCGTACCTGCGCTACGGCGTGATCAGCGCGGACGGCAAGGTCGCGAGCACGACCGAGATCGAACTCCCCGGACCGCGGCTGCCGCACGACATGGCGATCACCGAGAACTACGCCGTCCTGATGGACCTGCCGCTGATCCAGGACCTGGAAGCGGCGCGCAACGGCAGGCACAAGCTGCTGTTCGACCGCTCGCTGCCGAGCCGGTTCGGGGTGCTGCCTCGCTACGGCAACGGTAGCCAGATCCGCTGGTTCGAAGCCGGCCCGTGCTACATCTACCACGTCGTCAACGCCTGGGAGCAGGGCGAGGAGATCGTCCTCGACGTCTGCCGCGTCCAGCGTCCGCAGCCACGAGCAGACGCGCACACACCGCTCGCCAAGATGCTTTCGTACCTGCGGCTGGACGCTTCGCTGCACCGCTACCGGTTCAACCTGCGGACCGGGCAGTGCCTGGAGAACCAGCTCGACGACGACAACACCGAATTTCCGTCCGTCGACTCGAGGGTGGTCGGCGGCCGGAATCGCTTCTCCTACGCGGTGCACATCTCGCCGGACTCGACGCTCAAGTTCGACGGCCTGGTGTGTTACGACAATCGTGCCGGCACCAAGACCGAACATCGGTTCGGTCCGGGCCGGTGGGGCAGTGAGGCGCCGTTCGCACCCCGCGACGGCGCGGCCGCCGATTCCGATGACGGCTATCTGGTGACCTTCGTCCAGGACGAGCGTGAGGGGCGCTCGGAGCTGGACATCTTCGACGCCGCCGATCTCACTGCCGGACCCGTGGCCAGGGTCCTGTTGCCCCAGCGTGTCCCGCTCGGTTTTCACGCGACCTGGGTACGGGCGGATCAGCTGGAACCTTCCTGTAACTGAGTGATCCCCTTCGCGCCCGCCCACCAGAGGGGTGTGGGCAGGCGGCGAAGGGCCGGAAAAGCCGCCGTCCGGGTCGCCCCTTCCAGGGGGTGGGGCGACCCGGGCACGGCACCAGAACCAGAAGGCAGAAGGCGGAACGGGCCGATGACGGTCTTCGTACTGGGCGGGGCACAGACCGATTTCGCGCGGAACTTCGCGAAAGAGGGCGGCGGGCTCTTCGAGATGCTCGCCGAAGTCGTGCCCGACGCACTGGTGGACGCGCAGGTCGAGACGTGCGACATCGGTGTCGCCCACGTCGCCAACCTGGCCGCCGAGCTGTTCGCGGGCCAGGCCCACCTCGGCGGGCTGCTGGTGGCGGCGATCCCCGATCTGGACGGCGTGCCGAGCGTCCGGCACGAGGCCGCGTGCGCCTCGGGCGGGACGGCGGTGCTCGCCGCGAGTTCGGACATCGAGTCCGGGCGGTACGACGTCGCGCTGGTGACCGGGCTGGAGCTCATGCGCAACACCGACGCGCGGTCCGCGGCCGGTCATCTCGGCTCCGCGGCCTGGGTCGGCGAGGAGGCTCGATCGGCCGAATTCCCTTGGCCCGCCTTGTTCTCCGACATCGCCGACGTCTACGACTGGCGGTACGGACTCGATCCCGCGCACCTCGGCCTGTTCGCCCGCAACGCTTTCGCGAACGCCGCGCTCAACCCGATGGCGCAGGCGCGGGACTGGGGCTTTCCCGACGGCTCGTTCGAGCAGGACGACCGGCTGAACCCGGTCGTGGCCGGTGTCCTGCGCAAGAACGACTGCGGCCGCATCTCCGACGGGGCCGCCGCGATCGTGCTCGCCTCACCGGAATTCGCCGCCGACTGGGCGAAACGCGTCGGCCGTGACCTCTCGACCGTCCCCCGGCTGGCGGGCTTCGGCCATCGGACGGCGCATTTGTCGTTGCGGGGCAAGCTGGATCGCGCCGAAGGGCACGAGTACCTGTTCCCGCATCTGCGGGGCGCGGTGCTCGACGCGTACTGGCGCGCGAAGGTCCCCAGCGCCGAGGAGATCGACGTCGTCGAGCTGCACGACTGTTTCACCATCACCGCGCTCGTGGCGCTGGAACACCTCGGTGCCGCCCCGCCGGGGGCGGCGGGACGGCTGATCGAATCCGGCGGGATCGCGCGGGACGGCGTCCTCCCGGTGAACCCGGGCGGCGGGCTGCTCGGGCTCGGGCATCCGGTCGGCGCGACCGGGGTGCGGATGGTGCACGACGCCGCGCGCCAGGTCGCGGGGACCGCCGGGCCGCTTCAGATCGACGGTGTGCGGAACGTGCTGACCTTGAACGTCGGCGGATCCTTCACGACCGTGGTCGCGATGGTCGTCGCCCGCTGAACCCACCGGCCGGCGAAAGGCCGGTACCTTTGGCGAAATCCTGGCGCGTCAGGCCTTGCGCGCGTGCGTGACGACGGCCTCGGCGAGCGCGGGCCACAGCTGTTTCGGCAGTTCGTGACCCATTCCGGGGAACAGCAGCAGTTCGGCGTCCGGGATCGCCTCCGCGGTGGCCTTCCCGCCGCTGACGTTGATCAACGGGTCGCTCTCACCGTGGATGACCAGCGTCGGGACGCGGACCTCGCGCAGCTTCGCGGTGCGGTCACCCGAAGCGACGACGGCGGCGGCCTGCCGCAACGCGCCCGCCGGATGGTTCGCCCGGTCGTAGTTGCGGGTGGCCTTCATCCGCAGGAACTCCTCGTCGGAGGGGTGACCCGGCGAGCCCACGAGCTTGAACCACGCGATGCCGTCCTCGATGGCCTGCTCGCGGGTGGCGGCGGGCGGCCGGGTCAGCCCGGCGAGCGCGGCGGGCTCCGGATGCCCGACCGAGGGATCCCCGGTGGTCGACATGATCGAGGTGAGGCTGAGCAGCCGGTCCGGCGAGTCGATCGCGAGCTGCTGGACGATCATCCCGCCCATCGACGCGCCGACGACGTGCGCGCGGACGAACCCGAGCGCGTCGAACAAGCCGGTGATGTCGGACGCGAGATCCGAGAGCAGGTACGGCGCGGAGGTCAGGTCGCCCGCGGCGAGCGCGGCCAGATCCGGCGCGGGGAGGTCGTCCAGATAGGACGAGAGACCGATGTCGCGGTTGTCGAACCGCACGACGTGGAACCCGCCCTCGGCGAGCAGGTCGCAGAAGCCGATCTCCCAGGTGACCATCTGGGCGCCGAGGCCCATCACCAGGACGAGCGGCGGGTCCGCGGGGGAACCGAAGGTGTCGTACTCGAGTTCGAGACCGTTCACACGCGCGCGGGGCATGGCCCGATCCTGCCGGAAGCCCCCACTTCAGTACCACCGGAATGCGGATACGGTAGCCCGCATGCCGACTTTCTCCGAAGACACGGGCTCCCGGCCGCGGTCACGCGTGGCTTCCGGACGGCCGGCGGTCACCAAGGACCGGATCATCGACGCCGCGCTGGAGCTGTCGGCCGAGTCCGGTTTGGAGAACTGGACCCTGCGGCAGCTCGCGGCCGCCGTCGACGCCTACCCCGCGGTGGTCTACCACCACGTGGGCGACCGGGACACCGTCGTCGTCGCGGTGCTGGACCGGGTGGTCGGGGAGCTGACCCTGCCCGAGGAGGCCCTGCCGTGGCGGGAGTGGTTCACCGAGTTCCTGCCCACCGTGCGGACCGTGCTGCGCCGCTATCCCGGTTCGGCGCGGCGGCTGGCCCTGTTCGGGCCGTCGGTCGCCGCCGCCGTGCCGACCATGAACACCGGCATCGGCCGCCTGCTCGCGGCCGGGTTCGGCACCGAGGCGCCGTTCGCCTACAACCTGCTGCTCGCCACCGCCTGCCAGTTCGTCGCGATGGAGGACGACCGCGAGAGCGCGATGGCGCTGCAGCTGGACCGCACCGAGGGCTACGCGGCGTACCGCACCCGCACGGACCTGCCGGGGATGGCGGCGCTGGGCGAATCGGTCGCGGCGCTGGTCGCCGACCCCGATCTCGCGGCCGGTTACTACGAGCGGCTCTACGGTTACGCGGTCGAGCGCTGCCTCGACGGGCTCGAACTCCGGCTCAGCCAGTTGGACACGCTCGGAAGTTTGACAGAGCGCTGACAGGGAATCGGCGTAGTGTGGAGGAATACCGGTGCTCAGTCACCGGTTCCGAAGCCCCTGGCACCAACCTCCCCCTCGAGGTGCCGGGGGCTTCTCACGTCGCGCGCTGGATCTCGGGGAAGACCTCGCCGACCAGCGTGACCAGCGATTTGCTGAGCAGGGTGTGCACCTGGGAGCGGTCGAGCGAACCGCGGACGAGCCATTCGCGGCCCGCCGCCTTGACCATCCCGCCGAACGCGCGGACCAGCGCGTTCAGCTCCTGGCCGTGTTCGCTCTCGCGGGACAGGCCGACCGCTTCGAGTACCCGGTCCGCCGATTCGCGATCGGCCTCTTCGAGGATCCGTTCGACTTCGAGGTCCCGGCCGATGCCTTCCGGCGCGATCGCGGCGAGCCACATCTTCTCCTGGCTGGTGACCATGTCCAGGAACCAGTCGATGGCCACGTCGGCGCGCAGTTCCAGTGGGCCGTCCGGCAGGATCTCGACCGCGAGCCGGGGCACGGTCAGCGCCCGCCGGATGATCTCCAGATAAAGTTCGCGCTTCGTGCCGAAGTAGTGGTTGATCAGACCCCTGGCCACCCCGGCCTCCGCCGCGATGTCCGAAGTGGACACTTCAGAGTACGGTCGTTCGCCGAAAAGACGTGCCGCACAGGCGAAGATCTGCTCTTTGCGCTCGTCCGGCTCCAGTCTCCGCCATTTCGGCGTCGGCTCGGTCGTCATACCTTCAATCTTCCCACGATCGATTCAGCCCGGCTGGATGGTCACCGGATCGCTGTGACATATAAAAGCAAAGTGTCAGTTAATCCGGCGTGTACCGTCTGTTGGCCCGCTGGTCTTTACCGTCTTCTTTCAGGTGGCATGCCGTGCGCGCTGTCGGGGCGCGTTTGCCTCCTACCGGCCCGGCCTGGCGAGTAACCCCCCCTAGCTCGCCAGGCCCGGGCCTTCTTACTGCGCGGCCTTACTGCGTGGAGGGGCGTTCGGCGGGCAAGAGCAGTGTGAACGTCGTCGGCGACGGGCTGGTCAGCCGCAGCCGCCCGCCTTCCGCCTCGGCCAGGCTCCGCGCCAGCCGCAGCCCGATCCCGTGGCCTTCGCGGTCCTCGCTCCGCTCCTCGGTCACGAACGGATCGTGCCCGTCGGGGAGGACGCCCTCGTCGCTCACGTCGATGGCCAGCGCGTCGCCGGCGTCGCGGGCGAGGACGGTGACCGTGCCGCGGCCGTGGGCCGCCGCGTTGTCCAGCAGCACGGCGAGCACCTGCCGCACGGCCGCGTCCGCCGCCCGGGCGGGCAGCGCCTCCCGTCCGCTGATCCGCAGCGCGCGGCCGCGTGCGGCGAGCAGGCCGTGCCAGGTCTGGCGGACCTCCTCGAAGAGTTTGCCGAGGTCGAGCAGCGCACGCGGGGCCCTGGTCTGCTTGGCCAGCGCCAGCAGGTCGTCGATGGTGCGTTCCAGCCGGTCGGCCGACGCGATGCCGTCGCGGATCGTCGCGTAGGGGTCGCGATCCGGGCTCTCCAGTGCCGCCTCCAGCTGCAGGCGCAGCCCGGTCAACGGCGTCCGCAGCTGGTGGGAGGCGTCGGAGGAGAAGGTCCGTTCCCGTTCCAGCGTCTCACCGATCCGGACGGAGGTGGAGTCGAGCGCTTCGGCGACCTGATCGATTTCGCGGACCCCGGTGCGGCCGGCGCGCACGGTGAAGTCGCCCTCGCCGAGGCGGTCGGCGGCGCCCGCGAGATCCTCCAGCGGCCGCGCCAGCCGGGTCGCGATCCGGCGCGCGATCAGCCAGCTGGTCCCGATCGCGATGACGGCGAGCCCGGCCATCTTCAGCCAGGTCAGCCGGATCCGGTCGTCCAGTTCGGACCGCGGATGGGCGGTGCGGACCACCCCGACCAGCGACGGGCCGCTGAGCACCGGGACGGCCAGGACCACCTCGTCGCCGCGCGTCCCGGTCGCCATGTCGGTGTAGTGCGCTTCGCGGACATACCGGTCTTCGGTGGCAGGGCCGTCGCCGACCAGGAGCCTTCCGGTCGGGGTGTAGACCGAGACCTTGATGCCGCGGATCCGGTCCTCGTCCGGTTTGACCGGCTTGAGCTCCGGGACCCGGCCGTTGGCGAGGTCGCCGGTCACGTCGAGGACGGCCGTGTCGGCGACCCGTTCCAGGTCGTGGGTCGAGTTGCCCTCGTGGAACCGGGCGACCGCGATGGCCAGCGGCGCCCCGAAGAGGGTGATCGCCAGCACCGCGGCCAGCACGGTGAGGGTGACGATCCGGCGGCGCACCGACAAAGTGTGGCCGAAACGGGAGAGGATCACCCACCCGACGCGATATTTTGCCGTCCGTTGGCCTGAGATCAAGGCGATGTTGACCCCGTTCGCTTTACCTTGGGGCCATGCGCCGACGTGCCGCCGTCATGGCAGGCTCGGGGCCCGGATCCGTCCCCCTCGTCCGGTTCGCCGTCCCGGGCGAATGTGTGGCCGTGCTGCCCACCGGAAGTGGTGAAGCCCCCGAGGGCGCTCCCGGTGTCGGCGTGCTGCTCAGGCGCGGGAACCTCTTCGGCCACCTCACCGTCGGGCAGAACATCCTGCTGGCGGGACGGCTCGCCGGCCGCCGTTCCCCCGGGAACGCCGCCGACCTGCTCGGACTGGTCGGCCTCGCCGGGCGTGGCGACGCCTACCCGGACGAGCTGTCGGCGCTGGAAGGCGCGCGGGCCGGGGTCGCCGTCGCCCTGGCCGGGGCACCCGAGGTCGTCGTCGCCGACGAACCGGCGGGCGAACTCGACGGGCTCGCCGCACTCGAACTCATGGATCTGCTGTGCGCCGTCGCGGCCCGCGGGACGGCCGTCGTCGTGGCGACCCGTGACCCCGAGATCGCGGCGGCCGCGCACCGGATCGTGAGAGTGGCGTGACCGCCCCGCTGGTCCGCACCGACGAGCTGGCGCACACCTATGGTTCCGGGCTGACCGCGGTGGTCGCCGTGCACGGCGTCAGCTGCGTGATCGGCGCGGAGACCCGGGCGGTGGTGACCGGCAGGGCGGGCGCCGGGAAGACCACGCTGCTGCACCTGCTCGCCGGGATGAAGAAGCCGACTGCGGGCACCATCGACTGGCCCGCGTTCGAGCCGTCGCCGCCCGGCCCCGACCTGATCGGGCTGGTGCTGCAGGACGGCGGGCTGCTGCGCGATCTCGACGTCCGGCTGAACGTCGCCCTGCCGCTGGTCCTCGCGGGCCGGACCGGCACCGCGGTCCGCGACGCCGTCGACGGCGCGCTGGAGCTGGTGGGCCTGACGGGCTTCGCCAAGAAGGCGCCCCGCGACCTGACCGGCGAGCAGATCCGGCTGGCCATCCTGGCCAGGGCGCTCGCGCCCGCGCCGAAACTCATCCTCGCCGACGACCCGGCGGGCTGGCTGGACCGTCCGGCGGCGGAGCGGCTTCTCGGCAGGCTCGTGCGGGCCGCGGACGGGCTGGCCGCCGGGCTGCTGGTGGCCACGGCCGAGCAGGCCCCGGCGGAGTTGTTCGGCGAACGCTGGGCGATGGTCGACGGGAAGCTGGTGCGGGACCGGTGATCGCGGCGATGGCGTTGTGGGTCGGCGGGATCGCGCGCGTGCGCCCCGTCCGGCTCGGCATGCCCGCGGCCGGGGCCCTGCTCGTCACCACCCTGCTCGCGGCGCACGGCTGGGAATGGGAACCGGCGCCGCCATGGGTGCCCGCAACGGTGCTGGCGGTCCTGCTGGCCGCCCCGTCGGAGCGTTCGCTGCGGAGCGATCACGACCTCCTGCGTGCCCGCGGCGCGACCGGCGGGCAGGTCGTCGGACTCGCCGCCGCCGAAGCCGCGGTCGCCGGACTGGCCGGTGGCCTCGCCGGCGTCGTGCTGTCGCTGGTGGGGGGATTCCTCCCCGGAACCGGCTTGTCCCTCGTCCGGGAAATCGTTCTCTTGCTGCTCGCGGGGCTGGTCGTCGCGGCGATCGCCGTCCTGCCGCCGGTCCTGCGCGAGTGGTATTTCGTCCCCGCCGACGACGGTCCGCCCTGGTGGTCGCCCTACGGCCTCGACCTCGTCCTGCTCGCGCTCGCCTTCGTCTGGCCGCTGCTCGGCTGGGCGGGCGGCACGATGCTGTTGTGGCGGCTGGTGGAACTGGGGCTGCGCAAGGGCAAACGGGTGATCGGCGGAATGCTCAGGCCGCTCGTGTCGGGGCTCGCCGGGGTGCTCGCGCTGTCCATTTCGTGGCGGAGCGCGCTGCTGGCGCGGTCGGTGGCGCTGGTCGCGCTGGCGGTGGCGTTCGCGATCTCGTCCGCCCTGACCAGGGATGGCTGCGTCGCGGCCAATGTGGACCGGGTGGCTTCGCTCGTGCTCGCCGCGGCCGCCGCGGGGCCGTCGTTCGGACTGGCGCTCAACGAACGCCGTCGTGACCTGCTGATCGTCAGCACCCTCGGCGGGAAACGCCGTCAGGTGGCGACGTTCATCGCGGGCGACGCGCTGATCGTCGGCGGCGGGGGCCTGATCGCCGGGCACCTGCTGGGCGTGTTGTTCGTCCTGCTCACCCCGGCGGAATGGGTGGCCTTCCCCCACGGGTACTTCGCGCTGCTGGGGGCGGTGGTGATCGTGTCGTGCGTGGCGGCGTCGGCGCGGATCGCGCAACTCGCCGCCCGCGACGAGGTTTCCGACCTGCGGGACTACTGAGAAGTAGGGCGAACGCGGCTTGCCTGGGCGCGCGGGTCGTGAGTGGTGAGGCTGGTTATCGAGGGGGTAGGGCAAAAGTGGCGGTCGCGTGAGGTGAAGGGGCTTTCCCGGCGTCCCATGCGGGGAAAGCGCCCTTCGCGTCGCGGTTGGTGGTTTGTGGGCGCCGCGGGCGCGGATCGGGGTGGTCTGGTGGGTCGGCGGCGTTGTGAAAGCCACCTTCGCAACGTTGAAGGTTGCGAAAGTGGCCTTCACAACGACCACCCCGGCCCAGTGCGCTCCGGTGCCGCCTGCCTGGACGTGCCCTGAACTAGCCCTCGAAGGGCTGTTCCAAGCGATAGCCGTGGCCGCGCAGCGTCGAGATCCTCGGCGCCTGCTCGGGGGTGGGCGCCGACTCGGTCAGCTTCCGCCGCAGCGCCGCGATGTGGACGTCCAGGGTCTTGGTGGAGCCGTACCAGTGCGCGTCCCACACCTCGGACATCAGCGTGTCCCGGCTGACCGCGACGCCCGGCTGCTCGGCCAGCCGGGCGAGCAGGTCGAACTCCTTGGCTCGCAAAGAGATCTCCCGCCCGCCGACGCTGACCCGCCGTCCGGCGGTGTCCACCCGCAGATGCCCGACGGCGATCGCGGGCCTGCTCTCCGGCGGCGCTGTTCCGCGCCGCAGATGCGCCCGCACCCTGGCGAGGAGTTCGCCGAGCCGGATGGGTTTGGTGAGGTAGTCGTCGGCCCCGGCCTCCAGGCCGACGACTACGTCCATCTCCTCCTGCCGGGCGGTCAGGATGACCAGGACCGCGCCGGGGAGCGCCGCGCGCAGCCGGCGGCAGACCTCGACCCCGTCCAGATCCGGCAGGCCGAGATCGAGCAGGACGAAGTCGATGTCGTCGGCCTCCGCCGCCGCGAGCGCGGTGCGGCCGTCACGCTGCCAGGAAACCTCGTAGCCGTGCAGACGGAGGGTCGATTCGAGGACGCCGCCGATCGCGTCGTCGTCCTCCACCACCAGCAGTTTCGGCATGCGGGGGAGCTTAACCGTTGAACACTGTTCTTTTCGGCTAAGACGTTACGAACACCACCCATTGCGTAACAGGGCGCTAACGTTTCCCTGTGCGCCCGCGTCGGTATGTCCACAAAGGACAGAGTGCGGCGACGGCGAGACACAGCCAGGCGAACACGTCGCCGACACGGCTGTACACGGTCTGTGTTCTCGGCTGTACCGGAAGATCCGCGACGAGCGTCTGCTGATCGGTGCGGAAGTAGTCGGCGTGCCCGAGTACCCGGCCCTGACTGTCCACGGCTGTGGAATTTCCGTGGGTGGAGTGCCGGAAGAGCGAGTAACCGTTTTCCACCGCGCGGAACGTGGCCTTTTCCGCGTGCAGCGAGCCGAATCCCGGCCAGTCGTTGGCGGGGACGAGCATCAGCGCGGTCTCCTTGTCCGCGGCCTGGCGCATCAGGCCCGGGAAATCCGCGTCGTAGCAGATGACCGTCGCGAGCCGTCCGTATGCCGAATCCGCGGTGGGGACGATGCCGGGACCGGGAGTCATCGGTTCCATCGGCGTCGGATGCGTTTTGTCGTAGGTCCACGCCACTTCGCCGGTCGGCGTGACGAGCACGGCCAGGTTGCGGATATAGGGGGCCTGCTTGGTGTACAGCGCGTAGGCGAGCCCCACGTGGATCCCCGCTTGCCTCGCTTCGGCGCCGACCCGCTTCAGCAGCGCGTCCTGGTCGCGTTCCAGCACGCGGGCATGCGTTTCGGGCCAGACAACGATCTTCGCCCCCGCGGACGCCTGCTGCCGGGTCCTGGTCACGAGATCTTCGGTGACCGGCGCGAATGCCGCGCCGACCGCGACGGGGTCGGCCGCGCCGACTTCCTGGGCACGCCAGTACTTCACCCCGATCCGCTCCAGCGCGCCGGAACTCGCCTTGTCGGCGTCGGCCGAAGGACTGATCCCCGCGACCCGGACGGTGTTCGTCGTGGGGGCGTCGAACAGCAACCGCGCGCCACCGGCGATGAACACCAGGCCGAGCACGCAGGCGTGGACGAGCGCCGTGCGCCTGACCCGCGGCCACCCTTCCGCCCACCCGGTGTTCACCACCGAGGCGAACCACGCGAGGACGAAGGTGAGGCCGTACACGCCGGTCACCGACGCCGTCTGGAGCAGCGGCAGGTTCCCGGACTGGGTGCTGCCGAGCGCGCCGAAGTCGCCGAAGCCGGTGATCACGGTGAAGAGGTACTCGCCCGCGACGAGCGTCACCGGGAACACCAGTGTCCGCAACGGTACCGCGCGATCGGCGTACAGGCGGTCGGCCAGGAACGCCGTCGTCTGCAGCACCGCGAGCAGGAGGAAGGCGAGCAGACCGGAGAGCACGAACAGCAGGCCGGTGACCCCTAGCCAGAACACCTGCCCGATCAGCAGGGACAGGCCCACCATCCGGATCGCGCGCCGGACGGGGACCTGCCGGGCGTAGCGGAGCAGGAAGATCGGGAACACCCACGCGGCGAGAGGGACGTTCCAGTCGCTGTGGACGGCGAGCACGAGCAGCGCTGTGCCCAGCCACCAGAGGAGCCGTGGTTTCATACCGCGAACGCTAGGAAACCACGGCCTCCCGGACAGCCCACCCAGGGCAGCGAGTGCCCCTTACTTTCGTCAGGTCTCAGGCGACGTGATCCCGGTACGCGGCGATGGTCTCCGCGAGGACTTCGCCGCCCGGACGGCGCCAGAGGTCGGCGTCGAACACCTCGACCTCGATCGGCCCGGTGTACCCGGCGGCCTCGACGCACGCCTTCAGCCGCCGGTGGTCGATCGGGCCGTCACCGGGCAGCGCCCGGCCCAGCAGCGTGTCGGTCAGCGGCACCTTCTGGTCGCACACATGGAATCCGGCGATCCGCCCGGCCGCCGCGGCGATCGACTCCTCGATCCGCGGGTCCCACCACACGTGGAACTCGTCGACGATCACGCCGACCTGTTCGGCCGGATGCTCCAGCGCGACGGCCAGCGCTTGATCCACTGTGGACAGCACCGACCGTTCGGCGCACTGCATGGGATGCAGGGGCTCCAGGCCGAGCCGCACACCGCGCTCACCGGCGTACGGGGCGAGCTCGCCGACCGCGTCGGCGACCCGCTGGCGCGACGACGCGAGATCGCCGTTCACCCCGCCGACGACCAGGACGAGGACGTCCGCGCCCAGCGCGGCCGCTTCGTCGATCGCCTCCCTGGTCTGCGCGACACCGTCCACAGGGGACCCTTCCGGGGTGATCCCGGTGAAGAAACCGCCACGGCACAACGACGACACGCCGACGTCGTACTCCTTGAGCAGCCGGGCCGTCTCCGCGACGCCGGTCTCGGCGACCTTGTCCCGCCACAGGCCGATCCAGCGGACGCCCGCCTCGGCACAGCCCGCCACGGCCTCCGGCAGCGACCACGCCTTGGTGGTGATCTGGTTGAGGCTCAACCGGTCCATCACGCCACCCCCGCCGCGGCCAGCAGCGGCCGCATCCGCGCGACGGCGAGGTCCGGATCGGCGAGCGCACCGGCGGCGTCCGCCAGCCTGAGAAGTTCGGCCAGATGCGTGATGGACCGGGCCGATTCGCGGCCCGCGACCATCCGGAAATGGTTCTGGTGCCCGTTGAGATAGGCGAGGAACACGACGCCGGTCTTGTAGTTCCTGGTGGGGGCGCGGAAGATCGCCCTGCTCAGGGCCACCGTCGGGTCCAGCAGGCCGTGGAAGCCCGCCTTGTCGCCTTCGTCGAGCCGGGCGAGCGCGGCGCCCGCGACCTGCGCGACGGCGTCGAAGATGCCCAGAAGTGCTTCGCTGTGGCCCTGATCGTCCCCGGCGATCAGTTCCGGGTAGTTGAAGTCGTCGCCGGTGTAGCACGCGACGCCTTCGGGCAGCGCGCGGCGGAACGCGGTCTCGATCGACGCGTCGAGCACCGAGACCTTGACGCCCGCGATCGCGCCGGCGTGCTCGGCGCAGAGCCTGCCCAGTTCCCCGGCGGCCGCCCGGACGTCGCCGTGGCCCCAGTATCCCGCCAGCGCCGGGTCGAACTGCTCGCCCAGCCAGTGCAGCAGGACCGGACGGTCCGCGCCGGAGAGCAGTTTCCCGTACGCGGCATGGTAATCCGCGGGGCCGGACGCCGACGCGGCCAGCGCGCGGCTGGCCATCACGACCGGGATCGCCCCGGCCTCGCCGACCAGGTCCAGCTGCTCGCGCCAGGCGTCCACAATGGACTCAGGAGTCGCGCCACCGGCGGGGAGCTGGTCGGTGCCGACACCGGCCACCCACGGCCGTCCGGCGGCGAGCGCGCCGGTGCGCCGGATGAGGTCCTGGGTGGTGCCCCAGTCCAGGCCCATCCCGCGCTGCGCGGTGTCCATCGCCTCGGCCACGCCGAGACCGCAGGACCACAGGTGTTCGCGGAAGGCGAGCGTCGTGTCCCAGTCCAGGACCGCGCCTTCTTCGGGGTCGGCGGCGGCGAACGGGTCGGCGACCACGTGCGCGGCCGCGTAGGCGATACGGGAGGTCGGCGGCGACGCCGGTTTCGCGGGCGTTTCCGCCCCCTGTGGCGTCCACTCCACCAGTCCGCCATCGGCGGTGGGCAGGGCGATCAAGGTCATCGGGTCTCCGTGGCGCGGGGTGTGAGAAAGCGCTTTCTCAGACCACGTTAAGTCACGCCGCGGGCGCCGCACAAGGGTTTCAGCGGGCGGGGGAAGCGGTGCTGGAGCGCAGGACCACTTCGCCGGACATGCGCACCACACGCGGCCGGGTTCCTGGAGAGGCCTTGAGTGCCAGGTCCATGGCCCGTTCGCCCAGCTTCTCCAGCGGCAGCGCGACCGTGCTCAGCGCCGGCGTGAGATCGCGCACTACAGGGATGTCGTCAAAACCGGCGATCGACATCTCGCCGGGTACGGAGACACCCGCGTCACGCAGCGCGGCCATCGCGCCGATGGCCATCACATCGGTCACCGCGAACACGCACGTCGGCCAGTGCTTCCGCGGCCCGGCGAGAACCTTCTCCATCGCCTCGTAGCCGCCGTCACGGGTGAACGCGGCCTCGACGACGGCGTCTTCGGCCAGTTCGACGCCGTGCTCCAGCAGTTCCGCGGCGAAGCCGTCGAGACGGTCGACGACGGTGGTGAGGCTCTTCGGCCCGGCGAGTACGGCGAACTTCCGGTGTCCCAGGTCCAGCAACGCCTTCGCCAGTTCGGCGCCGCCGCCCCGGTTGTCGGGCTGGACGGTGTCCACTTTGAGCCCGCGATGCCTGCTGACCGCCGCGACATGCCCGCCGCCGCGCCGGTACGGCTCGAGTTCGGCGGCCATCGCCTTTTCCCACGCTTTGTCTTCGAACGCGGAGCCGATCAGCAGAATGGCCGACGCGCGCTGGGCGCGCAGCGTCGAAACGTACGCGACCTCCTTGGCCGGATCGCGGAAAGTGCTCGCGAGCATCACCAGGAGGTCGTTCGCGCTCGCCACGCGCATGACCCCGCCGGCGATCGCGGCGAAATACGGGTCACCGACGTCATGGCAGATCACCCCTACCGTGGGCTGTGAGCCACCGGCCAATGCCTGAGCGTGAGCATTGGGGGTATAGGAGAGGTCGGCCGCCGCGGCGATCACTCGTTCGCGGAGATCTCCCCGGACGGTGGCGGTGCCGTTGAGTACGCGGGACGCGGTCGCGAGCGACACGTCCGCGGTGCGCGCCACATCTTCCAGCGTCACGTGGGGGCGGGCCTTCATCGAACCTCCAAGCTGGCGTTTGGGGCATAGTGGCGGACATGCTCGGCCTTTACCCGGAAATCGAACCTTACGTCCAAGGGATGTTGCCTGTCGGTGACGGCAACGAGATCTATTGGGAGGAATGCGGCGATCCCGAGGGCAAACCAGTGATTTTCCTGCACGGTGGCCCCGGAGGTGGTTCGAGCCCGAGACATCGGAGACTGTTCGATCCGGAGCGGTACCGGATCGTCCTCTTCGACCAGCGCGGCTGCGGGCGCAGCACGCCGAACTGTGCCACACCGGAGGCGGATCTCTCGGTCAACACGACGTGGCACCTCGTCGCCGACATCGAGCGGTTGCGCGAGCATCTGGACATCGAACACTGGATGGTCTTCGGCGGCTCGTGGGGGAGTGTGCTCGGACTGACCTACGCGGAAACACATCCCGGGCACGTCACGGAACTCGTGCTGCGCGGGGTGGCCACTTTGCGGGCCAAGGAACTGCAATGGCTCTACGGCGGGGGAGCGGCGTTCCTCTTCCCCGAGGCGTGGTCGCGTTTCCTGGCCCCGGTGCCGTTTTCGCGCCGCCAGGAAAACCTCATCGAGGTGTACCACGAACTGCTGAGTCATCCGGATCCCGCCGTGCACGGACCCGCCGCGATCGCGTGGAGCCGCTGGGAGGGGGAGACGGTCAAACTGCGCCCGCGGGACGAAGTGATCGACGCGTTCAGCGATCCCGAATTCGCCCTCGCGATCGCGAGGATCGAGAACCACTACTTCCGGTACGGCGGCTGGCTGGCCGAGGATCAGCTGCTCCGGGACGCCGGGAAGCTTCGGGACATCCCGTGCGTTCTGGTCCAGGGACGCTACGACGTGGTCACCCCGGCCATCACCGCGTGGGAGCTCGGCCAGGTGCTGCCGACCGCGGAACTGGTGATGGTCGGCGACGCCGGTCACGCGTTCGACGAGCCGGGCATCCTGCACGAGTTGATCAGCGCGACCGACCGGTTCGCGTCACACTGGCGGGGCGCCACGACACCCGAGCACGAGGAGAGGAACGCAGACATGCTTTTCGGTGACGAGCACGTCCGTCGCTACGAAGAGACCGACGGCGAGGTGGGCCACGACTGGGAGAAGGGCGCGCCCTGCCTCGTCCTCACCACCAAGGGCCGCAAGACCGGCGAGGACCGCAAGTTCGCGCTGATCTACCAGTTCGACGACGAGAACAACCCGGTGATCGTGGCCTCGAAGGGCGGGGCGCCGGAGGACCCGGGCTGGTACAAGAACCTGCAGGCGAACCCCGAGGTCAAGGCGCAGGTCAAGGCGGACAAGTTCACCGCGCGGGCCCGGACGCTGGAGGGCGAGGACCGCGCGAAGCTGTGGGAGAAGCTCGCCGCTGTCTGGCCGGACTACAACGAGTACGCGAAGAAGACCGACCGCGAGATCCCCGTGGTTGTCCTCGAACGCGTGTGATCCGCGCCGCGTTCGCGCGGGGATCCAGCCGAACCGGAGCGTGTTCGGCTACGAATTACGTCCATGGTGCTGAGACCCCGTGAACGCTGGACCGCACTGAGCCCCGTCTCGGGTGACTTGCTGACGTTCCGCCAGATGATCGCCTTCGGCCGGCGCTTCGCCCGCGCCGGCCGGGGCGCCTGGTTCAGCCTCGCGATCAACGTCGTGTGGCCCTTCCTGGTGCTGTTCACCCGGTTCCGGGTGCGCGGCGGCGAGCACCTGCCGTCGACGGGCGGGTTCCTGGTCGCGTCGAACCATCTCTCCTTCGCCGATCCGACGACGGTGACGGCGTACTGCCTCGCGCACGGCCGCGTGCCGCGGTACCTGGCGAAGGCGAGTCTCTGGGACGCGCCGGTCGTCGGCTCGGTGATGCGCTCGGGCGGGCACATCCCGGTGTACCGAGGGGCGGCCACCGCGTCGGACGCGTATCGCGACGCCGTCAGCGCCGTCCGTGAGGGTGAATGCGTCGTCATCTTCCCGGAAGCGACCTTCAGCGATCACCCGGACGGGTGGCCCATGCGTGGCAAGACCGGGATCGCGCGGATCGCGCTGGAGACCGGTGTCCCGGTGATCCCGCTGGCGAACTGGGGCACGCACCACCTGCTGCCGTCGGACGCCGTGCTGCCGCGCGCCTTCCCCCGCAAGACGGTGAACCTGGTCGCGGGTCCGCCGGTGGACCTTTCGGACCTCGTGACGTCCACGCCGTCGCGCGAGGTGCTGGAGGAGGCGACCGCGCGGATCATGGCCGCGGTGACGGACCTGCTGATCGAGATCCGCGGCTCCCGCCCCGAGTAGGCAGTCTCACCCTTCGGACGGCCCCGGTGAGGGGTAGGTTTCGACGTATGAGTGCACACTATGACGTCGTTGTCCTGGGGGCCGGGGTCGGCGGTTACGTGGCGGCGATCCGGGCGTCGCAACTGGGGCTGAGCGCGGCGGTCGTGGAGGAGAAATACTGGGGCGGGGTGTGCCTCAACGTCGGCTGCATCCCGTCGAAGGCCCTGCTGCGCAACGCCGAACTCGCGCACATCGTGACCAAAGAGGCCAAATCCTTCGGGATCCAGGTCGAGGGAAAGGTCACCTTCGACTACCAGGCCGCCTTCGACCGCAGCCGCAAGGTCGCGGACGGTCGCGTCAAGGGCGTGCACTTCCTGATGAAGAAGAACAAGATCACCGAGTACGACGGGCACGGCACGTTCCTCGACGCCAACACCATCGAGGTCAACGGTGAGCGGATCACCTTCGACAACTGCGTGATCGCCACCGGCGCGACCGCGCGCCTGCTGCCGGGCACCACGCGCAGCGACCGCGTGGTCACCTACGAACAGCAGATCATGGAAAACGCACTGCCGGAGAGCATCGTCATCGCCGGCGCGGGCGCGATCGGCGTCGAATTCGCCTACGTGCTGCACAACTACGGCGTGAAGGTGACCATCGTCGAATACCTCGACCGGATGGTCCCGCTCGAAGACGCCGAGGTCTCCGCCGAACTCGCGCGCCGCTACCGGAAGCTCGGCATCGAGGTGCTGACCTCGACCAAGGTCGAGACGATCGACGACACCGGTGACCGCGTGCTGGTCACGGTGTCGAAGAACGGCGAGTCCCGGGTCCTGGAAGCGGACAAGGTGTTGCAGGCCATCGGTTTCCAGCCGCGGGTGGAAGGCTACGGCCTGGACAAGACCGGCGTGGAACTCACCGACCGCGGCGCCATCGCCATCGACTCGCGCGGCCGCACCAACGTCCCGCACATCTTCGCCATCGGCGACGTCACCGCGAAACTGATGCTCGCGCACGCGTCGGAGTCCATGGGCGTCGTCGCCGCCGAGACCATCGCGGGCGCCGAGACCATGGAACTCGACTTCGTCATGATCCCGCGCGCCACCTACTGCCAGCCGCAGATCGCCAGCTTCGGCTGGACCGAAGAACAGGCCCGCGAAAAGGGCTTCGACGTCCAGGTGGCGAAGTTCCCCTTCACCGCCAACGGAAAGGCGCACGGCCTCGGCGAGGCCGTCGGTTTCGTGAAGATCCTGAGCGATGGGGAACACGGGGAGCTGCTGGGCGCGCACCTCATCGGCCCCGAGGTGACCGAACTGCTGCCGGAACTGACCCTGGCGCAGCAGTGGGACCTGACGGTGCACGAGATCTCGCGGAACGTGCACGCTCACCCGACCCTGGGGGAAGCCGTCAAGGAAGCCGTGCACGGCCTCGCCGGCCACATGATCAACATGTAAGTGGTCGGCCCGCGTGAGCGAGCCAGAGGGCGTGTTGTGAAAGCCACTTTCGCAACCTTCAACGTTGTGAAAGTGGCTTTCACAACGCGGGGAGCCAGAGCGACGCAAGAACGTGAGGGCAGGTGGGTCGTGAGTGGTAAGTGTCGTTAGAACGACCCGAAACACTCACGACCATCTCGACCCAGCGCCCACCCACAGCGCGCCACCCGCGGCCCGCTCGCCGCGCAAGTAGTCGACTAATTGCGGGAGGGGAACTAGAGCGTGTGCGTGGCGATCAGCTGGCCGATCGCCCGGATGTCCGAACCCCGGAACTCCAGTCGTACGTTCCCCAGCCCGCTGAACCAGAGATCCAGCTCGGCGTCCAGGTCGAAGGTGCCCGCGGTCTCGATCGAGAAGGCCTGGATCCGGTTGTAGGGCAGCGAAGTGAAGTCCTTCTTCTTGCCGGTCATGCCCTGGACGTTCACCGCGATCAGCCGCTTGTTCGTGAACACCACGAAGTCGCGCACCGCTTTGAACGACGAGATGATCTCCTCGCCCGGGATGATGATCGGCTGCACCGTGGGCGCGATGTCCTTCGGCTTGCAGGGCGTGAGCTTGAAGACGGTGTCCTTGGAGAAGTCAATCATGTACTCCAAGATACGGACGAACGCGACAGGGGACCCCTCCCCGAGAGCGTGCCGCATACTGCCGGGGACAGGAGGAGGCACGATGAAGCGGCTCACGACGACGCACCAGAGCTTGGCGCTCGGCGTGCCCCGGTCGGCCCCCGGCGCGGTGTTCGCCCTCACGCTCGCGGGCGGCGTGTCCGTCGACCCCGGCGAGGACAGCGAGATCTCCTTCGGGCGCAATCGGCCGCAGGTCGACGTCTGTGTGGGCGAGAACGATCTGCAGGTCAGCCGCAGGCACGGGCTGCTGAACTTCACCGGCGGGCAGTGGTGGGTCAGCAACACCGGCCAGTTGCCCATCCGGATGCCGGACTCCCGCTGGCTGTCCCGGGGCGAGGAGCCGATCCCCCTGTCGGATGGTTACACGCCGTTGTTCGTCCGCGGTTCGGGCAGGAGGGAGCACCTGCTCGAGTTGTACGTCGCCGGTCCAGAGGGAGGGCAGCCCGCCACCCGGCACGATGACGTCACCGTGCCGCCCCGCCGCTGGCGCCTCAGCGCGGAGGAACGCCTGGTCCTGGTCGTCTTCGGGCAGCGCTACCTGCTGCACGACCTCAACCCGCAGCCGCTGTCCCGCCAGCAGACGGCCGAAGTGCTCGCGGAACTCCGCCCGAGCGAGACATGGACCAGCCGCCGCGTCGAGCACGTCGTCATTGACGTCCGGACGCGGTTGTCCGCCGGCGGCGTCTACGGCCTGCGGCGCGAGGAGGTCGGCGAGCCGGTCGGAAACGCGTTGAACGACAACCTGTTGCGCGAGCTGGTGCTCTCCACCACGCTCGTCCCGCCCGACCTCGGCCTGCTCGACGCGCTCGGCTGAGCGCTCACAGTGTCCACAGAGGACTGTCAGCGTACGCCTTCCATCGCCGCTTTGGCGACGTCGCTGTCCTCGTCCGCCTTGGTGGCCACTTTCACCAGCGCCGCCGTCGCCTGATCCCGGCTTTCCTCGGCTTTCACCCGTCCCGCCGAGGCAGCGTTCACGCCGAAGAAGGCGCCCACCACGGTGCCGATCACCGTTCCCGCCGCGGTGATCACCGCCGTGACGTCCGAGGTGTTCGGGTACCGCCAGACCGCCGCCACCGCGATGACCGCGAGCGCGCTCAGCCCGGCCAGCACCGTCAGGAATCCATAGTTCTTGCTCATGGCCCGCTCTCCCTTCAGGCTCTTGCGGCGTGCTTCGCCCGAACGGCGCCCTTCGTTACGGCAAAAGGCCGGACTGTTATCCGCCGATGCCGAAACGGACCTCGTGGGCTTCACCCGGCATTACGAATTCCAGGAGCCGAAGGCCCTCGTCGGTGATCGAATCCTGATCCGGCAAGGGTTTCCGGGACTCGATCGTCAGCGTCGCCCCTTTGATCGCCCAAATGGCCAGGAATTCACCGTCGACGAGAAGAGTGCCCTTCCGGCCCCCTGGCCCGGGTGGCAAGGGCACGCGACGACCGTCCGGGATCACGCGCACGCGATCGGCGTGCGAAAGCAGGACATTGTCGTACTCGGGCAGGAACCGGGGCGGTGCGGGGGTTTCCGGGTCGGGCCGTGGCGCGTCGGGGAGGTCGAACAGCTCCTTCCCCTCGATGTCGGTGAAGACGCGCAGCCGCGGCCGGAGCCGTTCGAAGACCTCCTTGAGCTTGGTGAGTCCCGACCAGACCTGGGCGTCGCGGACGGTCGCCGGGCCGAACGCCGCGAGGTAGCGCAGCACCAGGTCGTCGAGCGGCATGCCGTCTGTGATCGGTGCGCCGATCCAGTCGTCGAGCAGGGAGAACGCCACCGGTCCCGACCGGCCCCACAGCCCTCGGGGAGTCACGTGCGCGAGGGGCAGCAGGCTGTTGACCGCGTAGGCGAGGGTGGTCGGGTCGGCGTCGGGCCAACGGTCCGCGAGCGCGGTCCGGATCTCGGCACGAGTGCGGTGTCCTCCGGTCAGCAGGGTCCGCCCCGCCTCGGCGATCGCGGCGAGATCGAGACCGGCGACCTCCCGCGAGTAATGGCCGAGGAAACCGCGTTCGACCACCGGTTTCACGGCCGGCCACAGGGCGAGCGCGTCCCCGGCCGTCACCAGATGCACCGTGCCCCGCATCAACGTCGACCGGACGACCTCGCGAGCGGTCAGCGGTTTCGCCAGCTCGTCCACCTGGAAGTCCCGCAACCGCGACCACAAACCGACGTAGGACGAGTCCGGTGCCTGCGCCTGAAGGCCTGCCAGCCGCTCGATCGCGGTGACGGCGGGCAGATCGGCACGCTCAAGCAGGAGCTGCCGGGCCAGGGTCGCGCGGTTGAGCGCTCGCGGGCTCAGGATTTCGGTCGTCATCAGCGATTCCCGAGAAAGAAGGAGCGAAGGTCTTCGACGAGCAGTCCGGGGACCTCCATCGCCGGGAAATGGCCACCGGTGTCGTATTCGGACCAGTGTTCCACCGGGCCGTCCTGAAGGCTCCGGATCGTGGTGTCCCCGGCGAAGACCGCGATGCCGCGTCGCGGCCCGGCGGGCGCTTCGCCGTCCCAGCCGCCCTGCGACAGCTGCCGGTACGCCTCCATGCCCTCGTACGTGGCATGCGCCGAGGACGCGCCCGCACCGGTGAACCAGAACAGGCTGACAGCGGTCAGCAGGTGATCGAGATCGACGGCCTGATCCGGCGTTTCCTTGGCCGGGTCGGTCCATTCGGCGAACTTCTCCACCATCCACGCGAGCTGGCCGGTCGGGGAGTCGTTCAGCGAATAGGCCAGCGTCTGCGGCCGGGTCGCCTGAAGGTGCAGGTAGCCGAGGCCGTCGGACTGGAACCGGTTGAAGCGCTCGCCGCGCTCACGGTCTTTCCCGGAGAGCCCGTCCAGATCGACGCCCGGGCCGAACGGCATGCCCGCGCTGGTGCCGGTGAGGTGCACGCCGGCGACCCGGTGCGCGGCGATCATCGACAGGATGCCCGCGACCCCGGCGCCGGCGTCCGTGCCGTGGACGCCGAAACGCTCGTAACCGAGGCGGTCCATCAGCGTGGTCCACGCCTGGGCGACGCGGAACAGGTTGCCCCAGCCAGGCCCTCGCACCGGTGTCGAAAAGCCGTAACCGGGCAGGGACGGGACGACCAGGTGGAAGTCGACGGCGAGCTCGTCGATGACCTGCCGGAACTCGAACGGCGAGCTCGGCCAGCCGTGCGTGAGGATCAGCGGCAGCGCGTCCGGCTTGGCGGAGCGGACGTGCAGGAAGTGGATGGTCTGGCCGTCGATCTCGGTGGTGAACTGCGGGAACTTGTTCAGTTCCGCTTCCTGGGCGCGCCAGTCGAAGCCGTCGGCCCAGTACTCCGCCAGTCCCTTGAGGTACGCGACCGGGGCGCCGCGGCTCCAGTCGCCGGTGACCTCGCGCGGCCAGCGGGTCCGGTTCAACCGGTCCTTGAGGTCGTCGAGTTCGGCCTGGTCGACGGCGATGCGGAAGCGCTCGATTTCGTTCATGGGAGCTAAGGTAGAAGCCATTGCGGAAAGGTTCGTTCCGCGATTGCGGACAAGGTGGGGTCCATGGCGGAAACTTCGGCGAGACTGCTGCGACTCCTGTCGTTATTGCAGGCCAGGCGCACCTGGACGGGGCCGGAACTGGCGGACCGGCTCGACGTCACGACCAGGACGATTCGGAACGACGTCGAGCGGCTTCGCGGACTGGGCTACCCGGTCGACGCCACCCCTGGCGTTTCAGGCGGGTACACCCTGGGTGCCGGCGCGGCCATGCCGCCGCTGCTGCTCGACGACGAGGAAGCCGTCGCGGTGGCGATGGGCCTGCGGACGGCCGCGGGCGGCACGATCGCGGGGATCGAGGAGACCTCGGTGCGCGCGCTGGCGAAACTGGAGCAAGTGCTGCCGTCACGGCTGCGGCACCGCGTCGAGGCGCTGAATTCCGCGACGCTCGCCGTGCAGGGCGGCGGCCCCACCGTCGACTCCGAGGTGCTTTCCGTGATCGCCGGCGCCTGCCGCGATCGCGAAACCCTGCGGTTCGATTACGTGGGGCACAACGGATCCGAGACGCGGCGACAGGTCGAGCCGCATCGTGTCGTGCATATGAGCCGCCGGTGGTACCTCGTCGGCTGGGACGTCGACAAGCAGGATTGGCGCACCTTCCGCGCGGATCGGGTGCGGCCGCGGACGCCCCACGGGCGACGTTTCGAGCAGCGCGAACCACCCGAAGGCGGTGTCGTCGCCTACCTGCAGCGTGGGGTGGGCGCGGCGTTGTGGCGGCATCACGCGACGATCCGGCTGCACGCCCCGGCCGCCGAAGCCGCGGCGAAGGTCCCGCCCGCCGTCGTCGTCGAGGCCGTCGACGAGCGGACCTGCCTGCTCAAAGCCGGTGCGGACACGCTGGAGTACCTGGCGCTCTACCTCGGCTTGCTCGATGCCGACTTCGACGTCGTCGACTCGCCGGAGTTCGCCGGGCATCTGCGCAAACTGATCGGCCGGTTCAGTCGCGCGGTGGGTGCTTGACGTCGAAGACCAGCTCCGGGCGTTCCCAAGTGATCTTCGGCGGGCTGGGCGGCACGGCGCCGACCCGGCGTGCGCCCATCCGTTCGTAGAACCCGGCGGCGGGCGGGTGGGACACGACGCGGATCTCGGTCATCCCGAGGTCCGCGGCCTGTCCGAGCATGTGCTCGACCAGCCACGCGCCGATGCCCGTGCCCTGTGCCGCGTCGGCGACGAACAGCAGATCCAGCTCGGCCGGGTACTCGATCAGGCTGTAGAAGCCGACCACGTCCCGCTGCGCGTGCGCGACGAACGCGGGATGGGTGGCGAGGTAGTCCTCGGTGACCCGGTAGTCCTCGAGAATCGACGCGTACTCCCCTTGATAGGCGGCCGATGCTTGCACCAGCGCTGTCACTCTGTCGGCGTCGGAAGCGCTTGCCCTGGAGATGCGGTAGCTCGTCACGTCGGCAGCTTAGAACGTCACACTGACACTTCTTGACCTCCAGTTAACTGGAGATACCAGGCTGGGTTCCGACAGCTGGGGAACGAACTGGAGGAACGAGATGAAAGCGGCCGCGTTCACGGAAGCCGGTGGTCCGGAAGTGCTCCGGGTGCTGGAACTGGAGGAGCCGCACGCCGGGGCGGGGGAGGTCCGGGTGCGGGTGAAGGCCGCGGGGGTGCAGCCGTACGACGCGGCCGTGCGGGCGGGCTGGGAACCCCCGGGGCTCGAGCTGCGTTGGCCGCGTGTCCCGGGGAACGAGTTCGCCGGGGTCGTCGACGAGGTCGGTTCCGGGGTTACCGGCCTCGTCGCGGGGGCCGAGGTGCTCGGTTTCACCGCCGTGCAGGCCTACGCCGAGTACGTCGTGGTGCCCGCGGAGAACGTCACGCCGAAGCCGGCGGAGATGCCCTGGGAGGTCGCGGGCGGCTTCACTGCCGGGACACAGGCGGCGTACCTGGCGCTGGACGCGCTGCGCGTCGCCCGTGGTGAGACGCTGCTGATCCACGGGGCGGCGGGCGCGGTGGGCACGGCCGCCGTCCAGCTCGCCGCGCTGCGCGGGGCGCGGGTGATCGGGACGGCGAGTGAGGCGAACCAGGACTACGTCCGTTCCCTCGGCGCCGAGCCGGTGGTCTACGGCGACGGCCTCGCCGACCGGGTGCGTGCCCTCGCGCCTGCTGGTATCGACGCCGCGCTGGACGGCGCGGGCGGGGTCGCCTTCGACCTCTCGCTCGAACTGGTCGGGGATCCGGACCGCGTACTCACCATGGTCGACCACGCGCGGGCAGCCGAGAAGGGGGCGCGAGTGGTCACCGGCACCCGGTCGGCCGAGCGGCTGGGGATGCTGGCGTCGTTGTACGCCAAGGGAGAGCTGCGATTCCTGGTGCGGCGGACGTACCCGTTCGGCGAGGCCGCGGCGGCGCACCGGGAGATCGAGACCGGGCACGGGCGGGGGAAGGTCGTGCTGACCTTCCCGTGAGGGCGGGCGGCGTTTCCTGCTTCGGTCAGGGGCAGGAAACGCTGACGATCTTGACGGTCACCTTGGTTTTCGAGGACGGCGTCGAGAGAACGGAACGGTGCATTGTCACGCTGGTTCCGATGAAAGTGAGTGTGTCGGTGATCGTTCCTGATTCGTCGCCGGTGATTTCGTAGGTCATCGAGCACGTCCCATGGCCCAGCATGTCGTCCGCTGTGCCCTTGTAAGTCAAGGCCGGTTCGACGACGACATTGCAGCCGGCGGATCCGAAGCACTGTTTGGAGTAGGTCTTCAAATCGAGTGTGAAATCGGCGGGAGTGAGCGGCGGCCGACTGGTCACCGGCGCCGTATAGGTGGGCGTGGGCGTGCGCGTGGTGCTTTCGTAGGAGCCGTCCGCCAGAACCCAGCCGTTGACGCCTTGGCAGGGCGGCCTCAGATCCTGGCTCTTGCAAGGTGATGCCGTCGACGTCTTCGCGTCCGCGGAGTCGGTGCGTCCGTCACGCTCGTTGCCGAGCAGGACGAGGACCAAGGTGGTCGAAAGCGCGGCTATGGCGATAACGGCGCCGAGAATCCACGGCCAGCGTTTGGGCTTTGCCGGGTACGCGGACGGTTCGGGTGGGATGTACATGACGCTCTCCCGCTAGGTCGTGACTCTTGCGGGAAGAACTCGTTCGATCTGTACGCGGTGTTACGCCGCCGTTGAGTCGCTATCACTCTTCAGGGGTGAATGCGCGGGTTCCATTGTTGCTTGAAATTACGAACACTTGTTCGATTTGTTCGGCTATTCTGGAGGGGTGTCCGAGACTGTTCTTCCCGAGTTGCCGCAGGAGTTGTGGCGTGCCGGCAAGCTGGAGCTTGCGCATGGTGTGCAGCAGTTCCTGCAGGTGATGCGGGTAGCGTCCGCCGGTTTGGGGCGGTACTTGGCGGAGGTCGAGTCTCGGGGCGTCAAGGACTTGTTCGGGTATGGGTCGACGGCGGCGTGGTTCGCTGATGTGGCGGGGTTGTCGCGGGGTGAGGCGAGTCCGATCGTGAATCGGGCGATCGCGTTGAACCCGACCCGGGCCCTGGACGGCGCGGAAGTTCCGGCGCTCGCACCCGTCACCGCTGCTGTGGCGGCGGAAGGGTTGGTCGGGGGCGAGCGGATCCAGCAGATCTTGGAGATCTTGGCGAGGATCCCTGCCGACACCTCTGCGGAGGATCGGGAGAGTGCGGAGAAGATCCTCGGCGACCTCGCCCGGAATGCTGGTCCTCGGGAGTTGGTGGACGCGGAGGCGAAGATTCTCGGCTGGCTGGACCCGGACGGGACCGAGCCGAAGGAGCCTGAGCCGAAGCAGCCGCGTCGGGAAGTCACGCTGGAGCGCCGTAAGGACGGGTTCTGGAAGCTGAACGGGCTCCTTGACGACGAGACCGGTGCCCGGACCGCCGCGGCGCTGGAGGCCTACGCGAAGCCGCGCCCGGTGGACGAATTCGGCCAAGCTGACCTGCGGATGAAGTGCGAACGGCTGGGCGATGCCTGGGCCGAGCTCATCGACCTCGCGATCGCGTGCCCGGACCAGCCCGGAACGAGCGGTTACCGGACGTTGGTTCACGTCACTATCGGGCTGGATGAGTTGAAGTCCGGGATCGGGAAGGCGTGCCTGGACTTCGTCGGGACGATGACCGCGCGCGAGGCGCGGATGGTCGCTTGCGATTGCCTGATGCTGCCCGTGGTGCTGAACGCCGCGGGCGAGCCGTTGGATGTGGGGCGGCTACGCCGGTTTGTCACTCCTGGCCAGCGACGGGCGCTGAACATCCGTGACCGGGGCTGTGCGTTTCCGGGGTGTCATCGGAGGCCGAAGAATTGTCACGCTCACCATATTGAGCATTGGGCAGACGGCGGCCCGACCGATCTTCGGAACCTGGTGTTGCTCTGTAGCTTCCATCACCGGCTGATCCACCACGGCGACTGGGAAGTCCGGATGGCGGCCGATGGCTTGCCGGAGTTCATCCCGCCCCAGTATCTGGACCCGCTCCGAAGATCCCGGCGCAACACCCTCCACCACGCCTGAAACCCCGCATGACCCGAGGAGCCCGCCAGCCAACCCGGCGACGGGCCCTTCGGCATGCCCACTGACCCCGACCGCCGGAACCGGCCCAGCGCCGCCCCTGTCGAGGGGTCGTGACTGGTAGAGAGGGTTTATTGGGGGAAAGGCAAGGATGTCCGGTTGACGCGACCGGTCCGGTCACGCGGGACTGTGTGGATTTCCGCGCATCCAACGCACCAAAATCCACACAGTGGGTGCCCCAGGTCCGGCATCGCGCAGAGCCACTGACCCGCCCACGAACACGCCACCTCTGCCTTACCCCTAAATAGAACCCCCCTTTACCACTCACGACCCGTCGAAAAGTCAGTCAAAGCGCCCAAGCCGGGCACTCTGACTAAAGGTTTTGTCCCTTGTGGATAGTCGAGGGCGCATCCAGCTCTCCCGCGACCAGTGTCAGGCCGCGCCGCAGGGCTCTACTTTGAAGCCGACCGCGAGGGGCCCGCTCGGCAGTGGGCTCGGGCCGGGTCATGGACCCAGCGATCCGGTCCCGCTGCGACGGAGGCGCTCGCGAGCCTCACTTTCGGACAGCGAGGTGATGGGCCGTCCGACGGTGTACTGATACTTGGCGTCGTAGGCCCGGGTCCAGACGCCGGCCGCCCACGACGGCGCCGGGTCGAGCGTGGACACCTCAGCCGGTGCTGGAGCGAGCCTGATCAGCCGCGCGAACGCTTCAGCGAAGGCCCGGGCCGCGTGGTCGTCGCCCGGGAGTGGGGCGCCGCCGGGGACGTAGGCCTCCGCGGTCGCGATGTCCTCGCCGAAAGGCTCGGCGCCGGTGAGCGCCCGAGGGCACGGATAACCGGCCTGGAACACGCGCCGCTGGACATCGACGCAGGCCGCCGTCCGCGGCGAGTCCGGACGCACCTTGACCACGACCTCACGGCCGTCGGCCAGCCGCAGCCCGATGACCGCGGACAGTTGCCCTGATCTGAAGATCTCCTCCGCCGGAGGGCTGCCCAAATGCTCCACGCACCACCGGGCAAGGCGAACCGGATCGAGGGCCGGCATCCGAACATTCTGCCCGACGACCCGCCCTCAAGAGCCTCGCAGTTTCCGGATGAACCCGCGTATCGCCAAGGGCGCCACGATCGCCACGAAGAGCACCAGCGCCGCCCAGCCACCGAAGCCACCGAACCCGCCTTCGTCGTACGCCGCCGGTGAGGCCTCGCGCCAGTTCTTCGAGCCGCCGCCCGCGGACTCGTCGTCGGGGCCCGCCGTCGCGGTCGCGGTCTTGTCGCCGCCGGCCGGACCCGTGCTGGGCCCGGCGGAAGCGCTGGGACCCGCGGCGCCCGGACCGGCCTTGGGTTTCCCGTCCGGGTTGATGATCCCGCCGGTCACCAGCGGGTCGGCCGGGCTGGTGGCACCCGCGCCGAGGCTGCCGCGGAAGGTCGGGTTGCCGCAGTTGCCCGCGTTCAGCTGTTTCGGCGGCTGCCCGGTGAGCCGCGAGTTGGAGTTCATGATCTCCTGCGACAGGTTCGGCGGCAGCGGCGAATAGCCGATCCGGGCCATGTTGATCTGGCCGTCGCACGCGACGTGTTCGAGGAACGCGGTCATCGTGTCGGTCTTGCCCTGGTCGCCGTAGCCGCCACGGCAGGTGTCCCGGCCGGTCGTGCAGGGCATCATGATGTAGGAATACGCCGAAATCGGGTACGTCTTCGGGTCGGCGTTCGAGTAGACCTTGTCGAGTTTCTGGCTGAGGTCCGGGCGGAGTTCCGCGAACTTCAGCGCGGACGCGATGTTCTCCGCGTAAGGCTGGGTGTATTGACCCGCGCCGTTCTGCACCCAAGCCGACGGCACATTGTGGCGCTGCGCGTAGGCGAATTCGTCGTAGGCGATGGAGAACGGGATGGTCGCTTTGCCGATGGCCTGCGCGATCTGATCCGAGTCCGCGAGCAGCCGGTACCAATCGGCGTCCGGTCCTCGTTCGGGCAGCTGGATCGGGCGCACCCCGGAGGGCAGGTTGCCCATCCCGTTGCCGACGTTGCGGGAGACGAAGCGTTGGTAGGCGTCGGGCGCCGCGTACGCGATGAAGTCGTAGAACAGCGCCGTCGTCCCGGACTGGCCGGTCCGCCCGACCAGTGTGATCGGCTGGTCCGGCAACGATTTCCCGCCGTTGGTCGCGGTGATCGCCGGATCGCTCCAGCGGGTGATGTCCCGGCTGAAGATCCGGCCGATCACCTCGCGCGTGAGGTGCAGGTAGTCGACCCGCTTCCCGGCCTGGTCGGTCACGTTGTACATGACGGCGACCGCGCCCGCGACGTCCGGCACGTACTGATAACCGCGGGTCTGCGCGCTCACCCCGCCCCCGCCCGCCGCGAGGAGCGAGGAGACCTCGGCTTCGGTCCCGCCGAAGTCGACCGTCCGGTCGCCGTACTGGTTGACCCCGGCCGGTGAGTTGGTGGCCGAATAGTTGACCGGGATTCCCCGCGACGTCGCGCCGTTCTGCCAGTCGGTCATCGCGACGCCGACATAGCTGGACCCGGAGCCGGTGACCCTGCTCAGCGCCGCCGCCGCGGGTGCGCCCGCCACCGAGAGCGACACCAGCAGCGCCGAGGCGCCGCCCAAGGAGCCCAGCCGGCGCAAGGCTTCTTTCCGCCTCATCCGAATCGCCCGTTCACGTAGTCGAAGGTGCGTTCGTCCGAAGGTGCGTTGAAGATCGTGTCCGTCGGACCGTGTTCGATCACCCGGCCGGGTTCGTTCTCGGCCGCGAGGAAGAACGCGCAATGATCCGAAACCCGTTGTGCCTGCTGCATGTTGTGCGTGACGATCACGACCGTCACCTCGTGCCCGATCTCGGCGATAGTCTGCTCGATCCGCCGGGTGGACGTCGGGTCGAGCGCGGAGCACGGTTCGTCCATCAGGAGCACGTTCGGCTGTACCGCGAGAGAACGGGCGATGCAGAGCCGCTGCTGCTGTCCGCCGGACAGGGCGCCGCCGGGGGAGTTCAGCCTGTCCCGGACCTCGCGCCACAACCCGGCGCGTTCGAGACTCTGTTCCACCAGCGCGTTCTTGTCGTCGCATTTGACGCCGGCGAGCTTGAGCCCGGCGAGCACGTTGTCCCGGATGGACATCGCCGGGAACGGGTTCGGCTTCTGGAACACCATGCCGATGCGCAGCCGGACCTGCTGGGGCCGGGTTCCGTCGGCGTAGATGTCCTGGCCGTCCAGCAGGACTTCGCCGGTCAGGGACGCCGACGGCACGAGTTCGTGCATCCGGTTGAGGATGCGCAGGAACGTCGACTTGCCGCAGCCCGAAGGACCGATCAGCGCGGTCACCTCCTTGGCGGGCATCCGCAACGACACGCCTTCGAGGACCAGCCGGTCACCGAACCAGGCGCCGATCTCCCGCGACTCGAGTGCGGCCGCGCCGGGCGGGGGACCACCGGTCAAGGTGACCTGAGGCCTGCTGGTGTCCACATCGGACAATTCGGTGGTGTCGGTCACCGGTTCTCCTGTGTTCTCAAGGTCTTCTTCGAACTCTTGGCCTTGCGCTTCGATCGGTCACGCCCGGCGAACCTGGCGATCGCGAACAGGCTGAAGATGAGCAGGATCAGCACGAGCGCGCCGACGTAGCCGCGCTGCTGGACGTTTTCCAGCGGCTGCTTGATGAAGCGGAAGATGAACAGCGGAATGCTCTCCTGCGGAGCGGAGAACGGGTTGGCGTTCATCGCGAGCGAGCCGAACGAGGTGAACAGCAGCGGTGCCGTTTCCCCCGCCACCCTGGCGATCCCGAGGATGACGGCGGTGGTGACACCGGTACGGGCGGTGGGCAGGACCACCGACCACACCGTCCGGGCGCGGCTCGCACCGAGCGCCAGCGACGCCTCGCGCAGCCCGTCGGGCACCAGCCGGAGCACCACGTCCACGGTCCGGGTCACCGTCGGCAGCATGACCATCGTCAACGCCAGCGTGGCCATCAAACCGTTGTAGCTGAACAATCCGACGCCCGCCTGGATACCGGGGATGATCAGCGCCGCGTAGATGAACAGGCCTGCCACGATGGAGGGGAGGCCGCTCATCGCGTCGACCATGATCCGCACCGGACGGCGGAACCGGGACCGGGTCTCGTTGAGGAAGATCGCGGTGAGCAGGCCCATCGGGACGACGAACACCAGGGTCAGCGCGGTCTGCTGAAGGGTGCCGACCACCGCGTGCAGGCCGCCGGTCGCGGTGACCGGATCGGTCGGCGCGACCGCGGACATGTCGTGGGAGAAGAAACCCAGGCGCAGATAGGGTGCGCCCTCGATCACGATGTAGCCCAGCAGGAACAGCAGCGGGACGAGCAGCGTGAGCGCCCCGGAGACCACGACGGTCGACACGATCCGGTCCGACGCGACCAGTTTGCCCAGCCGGTCGCGGGTGACCAGGTAGAGCATCGCCAGGTACAGCAGGTAGGCGACGATCAGATCCGCCAGCCAGCCGGGGGAGTCCAGCAGCAGGTGCATGACGAACCAGGTGAGCAGCGTGGCCGACACCGCGCAGCCGAGCGCGGCCAGCCTGTCCTGCCGGGTGGTCTCCGACGGGCGGCGTTTGACGAGCTTGCGCGGGCCGGACGTGACCGGGGGAGTCACTGTCGTGGTCATCAGGCATCCACTCCCGCGCCGGACCGGCTCTTCGAGATGATCACCGACGCGGTGAAGTTCGTGGCCAGGGTGAAGATGAACAGCACCAGGCCGGCCGCCATCAGCCCGGACAGGAAGAGCCCCGACGCGCCGGAGTTGTTGGCGATGAACCCGGAGATGGTCGCGCCGCCGAACTGGACGATGTGCTGCGAGATCTCCGGAACCTGAGGCAGCAGCAGGGAAACGGCGATCGTCTCGCCGAGCGCGCGGCCCAACCCGAGCATCGAGCCGCCGATGATCCCGCCCCGGCCGAAGGGCAGCATGACCGTTTTGACCATCCCCCACCGGGTGCTGCCCAGAGCGAGCGCCGCTTCCTTCTCGCCGGGCGGAGTCTGCGCGAACACTTCGCGGATCACCGAAGTCGTGATCGGGAGGACCATCAGGGAGACCACCAGTCCGGCGATGAACATGGACTGGATGTACAGCGTGTTCTCCTTGGCCGCGAACGGCGGGAACCAGCCGAGGTTCTCGGTCAGCCACGTCGAGACCGGGACGATCTGCGGTCCGAGGAAACTGAATCCCCACAGGCCGTACAGCAGGCTGGGGATGGCGGCGAGCAGGTCGACGAGGCCGGTGAGGAAGCCGCGGATCCGGCCGCTGGAGTACTCGGTGATGAACAGTGCCGCGAGGATGCTCAGCGGCACGGCGACCAGGACGGCGATGAGCGCGACCACCACCGTGCCGTAGAGCAGGCCCAGGACGCCGAGCACGCCGGAGGCCGGATCGAACCGGATGGTGCCGAAGAAGCCGAAGCCGCTGTTCTCGAAGGCGGGTCCGGACCGGTACACCAGGAAGAAGCCGATGACCAGCAGGATTCCCAGCATGGCCAGCCCGGCGCCGGTGGTGACCCGGCGGAACGCCCGGTCGGCCCGGGAAAGGACTTCGGTGATCGCCCGCCGCACCGGTGCTCCCGGTGGGGACGGGTCGGGCCGGGGTGGCGCGACGGTCACGAGCGGCTTCCTTCGTCTCGGTAAGCAAGCGAAATGAGGGCACACCACGTCGCCCCTCAGTGCGGCCAGTATGTGGGGCCCGATACCGCGAAAGGTGTCCACGCGGAGAACGCCCGACGGGGCGCGTGTGAATCTGTGCCAGGGCGGGTCCGGGGACGGTTGACCCCGAATGGGCGACTCGGGGACGTTGGTTTCGGCGAGGTTCGTGATCGAGTCCCGCTCTCCGCCGTATGCCCGCGCACCCTGGGGGTCGTCCGTGTTCTTCGTCCGCGCAAGACAAGTCGGGATCTTGCTGATCTGCGGGGTCCTGATGGTCACCGGAGTGTCCGTCCCCGCGGCACAGGTGCAAGCACCGGCGAACCCGCCCTACACGCTCAAGACCGAGCCCGCCGATCTGACGTCCGTCCGGAACGGGGATCCGGTGCGGATCACGCTGTCGGGGCTGCCCGCCGGTGCGACGGCGAAGCTGTTGATCTGCCCGAAAGACGTTCCGGACAATCTGTTGAAGAGAAATGTGTTCAAGCCGCCGTTTCCGCCCGAGCATTCACTCGACGTCAGGGTGAGCTCCTACTGTGGCGAATTCAACGACGAGCTTGTCGGTGCACGGGTGGAAATAGTCAATGTGGAGAGGAAGCGGAGCAGTACGTCCGGCGACATCGTCTTCGACTTCTCGATGCCGCTCGGCAGCCTCAAGCCGCAGTTCGTCCCCATGGATCCGCTGTACACCTCGTATGTGAAGAACAACTTCTTCCCGTGGGCGGACAATCCCGAGGTTGTGGATCCGGGCACTGGCGCGAAGACGAGAAGGCAGTTCTCCTTCAAGTGCGACGAGAAGAATCCTTGTACCTTCGCGCTCCGGATAAGTGCTCCGAACTCCGCCGGACAGTTCGTATCCTGGGCCGACGACGCGATCAAGTTCACTCCGGCGCGGCCCGACATCGGCGTCCAGGGATGTAAGGGAAGCGGGCAGAACACGCTCAACGCCAGCATGCCGGAACGGCTGGGGCGGACCGCGGTCACCTGGAACCAGGCCTTGTGCGCGCCCACCGAAGCCGAGCAGCCCGCCAATATCGTGAGTGAAACGGAAGACGCCGGGCTCACCGCGTTCGACAAGGGCACCTCCGATCTCGCGATCACCGGAAGCGGGGGTGTGCTCGCCGGTCAGGCCGTGCGCGACAGGCAGTACGTCCCGGTCGGTGTCAACGCGGCAGTCGTGGCCGCGGTCGGCTGGTCGCCGACCGACCTGGACGACAGCGGCGGCAGGCTCAACGCGAAGTTCACCGGCGGTATGCGCTTCACCCGTGACGAACTGGCGAACATGTTCACCAAGGGTGGCCAGGACCCCGCGGCCTCGGGTCGAGGTGGCATTTTCCGGAATGATTCCGCGCTGGTCGGCCGCAATCCCGCGCTCTCGGCGATGGACGCCGGAAATGAATTGACGACGCCGATCATCCGAGCCGGTGTCCTCAACAGCACAAGTTTCTTCGGTGTGACCGGCGAGGGCGGTCCGGGGACCGTTCCGCTCACGTTGAGCAAGGTTCTTTCCGAGACGGCGGCGGCCGGATGGGTCTTCCCGTCGAAAGGAAAGGACTATTTCGGGGAACTGGATGGGAAATCACCGGGAGTGATTTCCGATTTGAACGCCCTTGATCCAGGGAGATTCTCGATCAACAACGTCGATGCGAAGACCGGTCAGCTGGCCGTGCGGAAAACCGTGAACGAGGCCGTCGCCGGAAGCGGAGCCGGGTGCGCCGGCGGCTGCATGAACTGGGTGATCACCGACCTCGCGACAGCCAGGGCCTACGGGTGGGCGCCGGTCGCGATTCCGGACGGCAAGGGCAACTTCGTGCGGCCGACCGACGAGAGTCTGGCGCTGGCCGCCAATGCGATGAAGGTCGGCGAGGACGGGACCCTGCAGGTCGGCACGGCGACCAAGGACGGCGCGTACCCGCTGACGTTTGTCGAGTACATGGTCGCGCCGGTCAATCCGTTGATCGACGCGACCTGCAAACCGATGCCGGAAAAGCAGGCCCAGTTGAGGAAATTCGTCAACTTCGCCGCGGGCTACGGACAAGGGCAGGGCGCCTCGGGGATGCCTCGGTTGACTCCGGGGCTGGCGGCCACCGCCATCGAGCGGGCGGCCAAGATCGGCACCGGGACGGCCAAGGAGGCCTGCCAGGAGCGGGAAGAGGCGAAGAATCCGCCGCCGGCCGGCGGCACCGGTGCCACGCCGGTCGCCAACTCCTCGCTGACCGGTCCCGCCGGGGGGCCGGGTTCGACGGCCGGGACGTCGGGGACGGCCGCCGCCATGGGGCCCGCCCCCGCGGCCACCTCCACGCCGGAAAGCGTGCTGGCGGCCAAGAACCTCGCCGAGTCGATCACCATCCCCAAGTTCGCCGGGGCGGGGGTGCTGGGCGCCCTCATTCCGCTGGTGGCCCTGGTGATCCTCGCGACTCTCCCGTCCGCGACGGCGTACGTCGCCGCCGGGCGCCCCGTGCCGAGGTGGCTGACCGTGGCGCTGGCCGGGATCGGGGCCGCGTTCGCCATGCTCTTCGGTCTCCTGCGGCGTAAACCGGCAGGTGGGGCCGCATGAGCACTTACCTCGAAGGCAGGCACGCGGCGACCGAGCCGCCTCCCGCGGCGGAACCGGAGACCCGGTTCCTGCGGTTCGGCCCCGGCTGGATCGGCGCGGTCGTGTTCGCCTGGCTGGCCACCACGCTGGTGGCGCTGGCGCTGGTCGTCTACGCGCTGGGCCCGATGCTGCAGTCGAGTGACCAGCGGAAGGCACTGGGGGAGATCCGCGGCGAGATGGCGTTGGCGCTGGGGGCCAGCCAAAGCCTGTTCAGCGGCGCGCCGCCGGCGAAACCGGTCGAGTTCGGCAAGCCGGTGGCCGTGCTGGAGATCCCCGCCCTCAAGGTGCAGCAGGTCGTCATCGAGGGCGCGTCGAGCAGCGAGACCGCGGCCGGGCCCGGGCACGTACCGGGAACGGCCGGGCTCGGGCAGCCCGGCAACGCCGTGATCGCGGGCCGCAACGCCGGATACGGCGGCCCGTTCGGCGCGCTCGACACGCTGCGGCAGGGAGACGAGATCGTCGTCGCGACGACACAGGGCAAGTCCGTCTACCGGGTGACCGGGACGGCGACCCGGCCGCTCGACGAGGGCGCCGACTACGGCAAGACCCAGAACGACCGGCTGACCTTGGTGACGTCGGCGTCCTGGTGGCCGCTGGCGTCGGAAGAGGCGACCGTGGTGACCGCGGTCCTTCAGGGGCGGCCGTTCCGGCCCACCCCGCAGAACGGCCGGGCGGACGCGCAGGACGGCCGGACCGGTGACACGGCCGCGTGGGCCGGATTGGTGCTGGCCTTCGGCGGTTTCGTGGCGGCGGCGGCCGGGGCGACATTCCTTTATCGCCGGTGGCGTCCGGTTTCGACCTACGTCATCACCGGACCGGTACTGCTCACGATGGGCGCGCTCGCGGCCTTGGCGCTTTGGCGATTATTCCCGGCCTGGGCGTAAACCAGGATTTCGGTCTTTTCGGACCGGAATCCGTCTCACGTTGTGGATCTTCGCCCGTTCCAGACTTTGGTGGGTGGACTCGTCACCGATCGCTCTTTAGATTCTCCCCATTGCACTCGATCAGGGGTAATTCATTCGGGCAGCCGAAGGGATTCCTGTGACGGGGCGTCACGCCGTCAGCGCGCTTTAGCCGGAGTGCGCTGTGTTGCTGCAAAACAGGGAGAGTTCGATGAGCAGATTCAGCCGAGTGGTCACATGCTCGGTTCCGGTCGCGGTCGGCGCTTTGCTGCTGTCGACCGCGGTTTCCGGTGCCCAGCCGTCGGAGGAGGCGCGCACGCAGGCCGGGATCACCGCCCTGCAGAGCATCAAGAACAGCCTCACCCCGGCTGAGCGCAAGCAGTCGAGTCAGCTCGTCGTCGAAAAGCGCCTGCGCGCCGACAAGGGCCTGGCGGGCAAGCTGCCCGAATACCGGACCGGGCTCGGCGTCAGCGACGCCGGCACCGTCGCGGTGGACATCAAGGGCGCCGGGCAGTCGCTGGTGGACGCCGTCAAGGCGGCGGGCGGCAGCGTCCGCTACGCCTCTCCCGCCGGTGCGATCCGCGCCGACCTGCCCCTCGGCGCCGTCGACACGATCGCCGGACGCGGGGACGTCGCCGAGGTCAAGGCCGCCTCCCAGGCGATGACCTGGAACGAGTCCGCGCCGCAGGACCGGCGGCAGGTCGCCGCCAAGAAGTCCGCCGCAGCCGCGCTGCAGGTCGCGGAGGGCGACAAGGCGCACGGCAACGACACCGCCCGCACCAAGTACGGCGTCACCGGCGCCGGGCAGAAGGTCTGCGTGCTCTCGGACGGCGTCAAGTCGCTCCAGGCGTCCCAGACCGCCGGCGAGCTCCCCGCCGTCGACGTCCTCCCCGGTCAGGCGGGCAGCGGTGACGAAGGCACCGCGATGCTGGAGATCATCCACGACATGGCGCCCGGCGCCACGCTCGGTTTCGCGACCGCGTTCACCAGCGAGCAGAGCTTCGCCGACAACATCCGCGCGCTCCGCACGACCGGCAAGTGCACGATCATCGTCGACGACGTGTCCTACTTCGACGAGTCGCCGTTCCAGGACGGGCCGGTCGCGCAAGCCGTCAACGACGTGACCGCGGCGGGCGTGCTCTACTTCTCCTCCGCGGGGAACTCGGGCAACCTGACCGACGGCACCAGCGGCTACTACGAGGGTGACTTCCGCGGCTCCAGCAGCAAGATCTCCGGGATCACCGGGACTCCGCACGACTTCGACCCGAGCGGCACGACCCAGCTGTACAACGCGCTCTCGCCGAACTCGGTCGGCCGCTACGTCACCCTGTTCTGGTCCGACCCGTGGGGCAAGGCCACCAGCGACTACGACCTGTTCGTCCTGAACTCGTCCGGCTCGGTCGTCGCCTCCAGCGAGGGCACGCAGAACGGCACCCAGAACCCGTACGAGATCGCCCAGGTCCCGGCCAGCGGCTCGGGCTTCAAGGTCGCCGTGGTCAAGTACAGCGGTGCCGACCGGTTCATCGCGCTCAACGTGATCCGCGGTCGCTTCGTCACCTCCGGTTCGCTGAAAGCCTTCAGCACCAACGGTGTCACCTCCGGCCACTCGGCCGCGGTCAACGCCTTCAGCGTCGCGGCCGCCCCGGCCGCCGGTGCCTTCGGCCGCGCGCTCGAAACCGGTGACCCGGCGAACCCGGCCGGTCCGTTCCCCGGCCTGTTCACCGCCGCCAGCAAATGGGAGCGGTTCACTTCGGACGGTCGCCGTCACCAGTTCTACAACCCGGACGGTTCGGTGATCACCCCCGGCAACGTGTCCTCGACCGGTGGCGCGACGCGGAACAAGCCGGACATCACCGCGGCCGACGGCGTCGCGACCTCGGTGAGCGGTTTCCAACCGTTCTTCGGGACCTCCGCCGCCGCGCCGAGCGCCGCCGCCATCGCCGCGCTGTTGAAGCAGGGCAAGCCCGCCGCGACCCCGGCGGAGATCCGGAACGCGCTGACCTCGACCGCGATCGACCTCGGCGCCCCGGGCTTCGACCCGGTCACCGGGGCCGGCGTGATCATGACCGGCCCGGCGCTCGCCGCGCTGGGTGTCGCGCCCAAGTAGTATCCCGTTCCGCGTGAAGGCCCCCTTCCCTCGGCTCAGCCGAGGGAAGGGGGCCTTCACGCGCTTGGAGGGGTCAGGACTTGACGCAGGACAGGCCGTTCGGGCCCGAGATGGTCAGGAAGCCGTACCGCTTGATGGTGGTGGTGAGCTGGCCACCGCACAGCGGGCCGGCGGTCGCGGCCGTGTCACCGGGGGCGAAGCCGACGGCGCGCTGGGCCTGGTCGTAGCTCGGGGTCCGGGTGTCGAGCACGTTGAAGACGCTGCGCGAACCGAGGAACGCCGTGGTGAACGCCGGGGTGTAGTTGCCGGCCGAACCGGTGACCGGGGAACCGTTGAAGCCGGCGCCGGTCAGCGGGTTGACGGTGAAGCCTGCCCGCTTGTCCGCGACGACCGCGTTGCCCTGCGCGATCCACTGCGCGATCGAGAACGGCGCGATCGCCCGGGCGCGGTCGGCGGCCGGGATGGAGTTGCCGTCGTGCTCCTGGAAGCGCTTGATGGTGACCGGCTTGGTGGTGGGGTCGAAGCCGAGGACGGTGCTGGTGAAGAAGCTCAGCGTGCCAGAGCCGGTCTGGGGCAGGTAGACGACGATGGCGGCGTTGGCGCCACCGACCTGGTTCCAGTTGGTGATGGAGCCGTCGTAGATGCCCTTGAGCTGCGCCAGCGACAGGGTCAGGCCCGCGCCCGAACCGGTGGCCGAGGAGGACCAGGTGACACCGTCGGTGCCGAAGGCGTAGTACTCGAAGGTCGCCGGGTCGGACGAGCTGCGCGGCGAGGACGAACGCGCGATGTCGATCTTGCCGTCACCGGCGTCACCCGAGGCCTTGAGCGCGGCCTTGCCCTGGGAGGAGCCGTTCGGCGGCAGGTTGTTCGTGGTGTTGTAGACGACCTGAGCGTTGAACGGGTCACCGGGAACGGTGAAGGTCGTGCCCGGGGCCAGGAGCGGCGGGACGTTGACGTAGTTGTCGGGGTCGGTGTTCCACGCGGCGCTGTTCGCGTTGGCGAGGACCGCGCCGGTGATGTCGACGGTGGTGTCCGAGCCCGCCGCCGCCAGGACCTCCGGGAGGCCGTTCGCGGGGGCGACCGCCGAGGCGGTGCAGGTCAGGGTGAGGCAGGCACACGCGGCGATCGCGGTGGCGCCGAGAAACCGAGTGGTACGAGCACGCATCTTGTTTGCACTCTTTCTCTAGTCCCCAAGTCGTCACGGGATTCCGTGACTTGGCACAATCCTCGCTCCGCAACACTGTCCGGCGGCGGTGCTTCGCCTTCCCGCCCGACGTCCTGATGGTTAATCTCCGGGGAACGCACTTTCCGTGATCGATCGTCACGGAGAACGATTCGGTGAATGACCGCCGGAATCACGACGGTATTTCCGGCGCCAATCGGCTATGGTCTCTATCCCTTCGCCGATAGCGGCCTCGGTGGTGGCGGACCGGAACCGGTCGAGTCCGCGCTGGGCCTCGATACGCCGTCCGTACGCGTGGGTGGCGATCGCGACGATCCGGTCGTCCGTATGCAGGCGCCACCGCCAGCGACCTCCGCTGAGATGGCTGAAATCGCTGGTCAGCTCGGAAATGTTCGTACTGAGCCAGGCGATCGCGACGAGGCATTCCTCGGCTCGCGGATAGTCGGAAGGAGCGGAACCCAGCGACACGTTGTTGCCGCCGAGCAGTCGCCATCGAATGGTCTGTTCGCCGGTCTGAACCAGCTGGAAGCGTGGATTCTTCTTCACCGTTCCGTGCTCCTTCGCACGCGTGGACGGTGTGAATTCCCCCTGGGCACATCCGGTGAATCGCCTCGATGCGGTGAAGGGGTTACCGGTTTTCCTTAAGGCGCGACGGCCGCCGGGTGAACGTTTCGCCCCGGCGGTGGCGCGCTAGCCTGAACGGACGCGGGTAATCGGAAAACAATCACCGAGCCGGGTCGGTCCGGCACGGTCTGCGAGGAGGATCGATGGGCAACGGCAGGAGCGCGGTCGTCACCGGGGCGGGTTCCGGGCTCGGCAGGGAGATCTCCCGCGCGTTACTCGGCGCCGGCTACCGGGTCGCGCTCGCCGGGCGCCGCGCGGACGCGCTGGCCGAGACCGCCGGCGGGGACGCGAAAGCGCTTCCCGTGCCCACCGACGTCGGCGATCCCGAGTCCGTCGCCGCGTTGTTCGAAACGGTGCGCGCCGAGTGGGGGCGGCTGGATCTTCTGGTGAACAACGCGGGTGTTTCGGTGGGCGGGACCGTCGACGAACTGTCCTTCGCGGACTGGAAACGCGTCGTCGACACCAATCTGACCGGGATGTTCCTATGCGCGCAGCAGGCCGTGCGGCTGATGAAGGCGCAGGACCCGCGCGGCGGCCGGATCGTCAACAACGGCTCGATCTCCGCGCACGCCCCGCGTCCCGCGTCCGTCGCCTACACCGCGACGAAACACGCGGTCACCGGGCTGACGAAGTCGATCTCCCTGGACGGCCGGTCCTGGAATGTCGCTTGTGGACAGATCGACATCGGCAACGCCGCCACCGACATGACACTGAAGATGGCGGACGGCATCCCGCAGGCCGACGGCAGCGTGAAGGCCGAGCCGACCTTCGACGCCCGGCACGTCGCGGACGCCGTGCTGTACATGGCCGGGCTGCCGCTGGAGGCGAACGTGCAGTTCCTGACCGTCACGGCGACCGCGATGCCGTACATCGGACGGGGCTAACCCTCTGGCCTCACGGGATCACCTTCGCCTTCCGGAACTCGTCGAACAGCCGGAAGAACATCGCCGACGTCTCGGCGTACTCGTGGAACCCGGCCCGCCGCGCCTTCGATCCGTCCGCGAACATGTCGTAGTCCCAGCCGAACACGAAATCGGCGAAGCCCCACGACGACGAAACCGCGCTGTACGGCACTTCGAGGCCGTATTTCGCGGCGATCGAGGTCCAGAGTTCTTCCTTGTCCGCCATGACGACGTCCAGGGACATCGGCAGCGGCGGCGCCACCTCCAGGTCGAAGTAGCGCGCGATCTTCGGCCAGAGCTCGCTCCACCGGAACAGATCGCCGTTCGCGATGTTGAACGCCTCGTTTTCCGAGCCGGTGGCCCAGACGGTGGCCTTCGCCAGCAGCCCGGCGTCGGTCATCTCCAGGAGACTGTCGTACGCGCCGGGCTTTCCGGGGAATCGCAGCGGCAGGCCGAGTTCCTTCGAGATCGACGCGTAGACGGCGATGGCCAGCGCGAGGTTCATCGGATTGCCCAGCGCGGTCCCGCCGACCACCGACGGCCGGATCGCGGACCACGTCCAGGTCTTCCCGGCTTGCCGTCGCTCCAGGAACTGCTGCTGGTCCACATTGAATTCGGGCGGCATGTGCCCGGCGTCGTCCTCACGCGCCGGGGTCTTGAACGGGCCGAGGTGGGCGCCGTAGACCTTGTAGCCCTGCATGAGGCTGATGTGGCGCAGACCGGGGGCGGCGGGCTCGATCGCGTCGACCAGGTTGGTCAGCATCGCCAGATTCGGCGGAACCAGCTCGGCCCAGGTCGGTTTGTCGACATACGCCGCGTAGAACACATGCGTGACGTCGTCCAGGCCGCCGAGCTTCGCGCGGGTGTCGTCCGCGTCGAGCAGGTCGACGGCGATCTGACCGGGGCCGCCGCGCCGCGACAGGCCGATGACCCGCCAGCCGGGCCGGGTCTCCAGGTGCTCGATCAGGTTCTTGCCGATGACCCCGTTGGCCCCGGCGACCAGGGCGACCTTGCGTTCTTCGTTCATGTCATCGAGCCTGGACCCGTCGCGTGGATAAGTCCAAGGCATAGATATCACCGCTTCGATAAACTCTTTTCATGACCAGCTTGCGGCAGCTCGAGTACCTGGTGACCGTCGTCGACACCGGCTCCTTCACCCGGGCGGCGGAGCTGCTGCACGTGACGCAGCCCGCGTTGTCACACCAGGTGCGCGCACTGGAGAAGGGGGTCGGTGGCCCGCTGCTCGAACGCCTGCCGCGCAGTGTCCGGCTCACGCCGATGGGCCGTGCCATGCTCCCGCACGCCCGCGCCACCCTCGCCGACGCCGAACGCGCGCGGTGCGCCGCCCGGCAGGCCTCCGGGCTGGAAGCCGGCGAACTCCAGATCGCCACGGTCTACTCGGTCGGCATCGGGGTCCTGCCGACGGCGTTGCGGGTGTGGCGCCGGGAGCGGCCGGACGTCGACGTCCGGCTGGTGGAGTTCCGGCACGCGGACGAACTCCGGGACGCCATGGCTGCGGGGGAGGCCGACGTCGCGGTCGGCCCGGTCCCGCCGGGCTGGGACGGGCCGGTGCGCGAGCTCGGCGCCGAGGAGTTCGTCGTCGTCCTGCCGATCGACGGGCCGCGCGAGGACGACGGCACCGGTGTCGTCGACCTCGCGACCCTCTCCGACTGCGCGTGGGTGCATTACGCGCCGGGCAACGGCCTGGCCGATCTCGTCGACCAGGCCTGCGCCGCGGCGGGATTCCAGCCGAGGGCGGCGGTCCGGACCGAGCAGACCGCGGCGGCCCCGGTGCTCGCGGCGGCGGGGCTCGGTCCCGCGCTGGTCCCGGCGAACGTGCTGCCCGAAGGCTTCCACGGCCGCGTCCTGCGCCCCGAACCGGCGATCCGGCGCACGCTCGCCGCCTACTGCCGGAGCACGCCCGACCCGCTGACGTCGGCCTTCATCGACGTCGTCGCGGGGGAGTGCACCCTCTGATCAGTGCAGGGAAATCGCCGACAGGTCCACGCCGCCGAACGTCGTCGCCGTGACGTCGCCCGCCCGCTCGCCCCAGACGGCGTGCCCGTGCCCGGACCACAACGGCGCGACCGGGAGATCGCGCAGCAACTGGTTCTCCACCAGGCGGTAGACCTCGCCGCTGTCGGCGGCTTCGGTCTCCTCGGCCGATTTCAGCAGGTCGGCGAACCCGTCACTGGCGTAACCGGTGGCCTTCACGATCTCGGTCAGCACCTCCTGCGGGCTCGGCGTCACGAGGTCGAGGTCGATCGCGAACGGCCCCGTGCCGGGGTCTGCGGCGAGCGGGACACCGACGGCCTTGGTGACCTGCTCGGCGAGCGGACGCAGCCAGCGAGGCTGGAACTGTCCGAATTGGACGGGCGCGGCGGGGAACTCCGCCTGGGTCAACAGGGACTTCCCGGCTCCGGCGTCGAACGTGCAGGGACGGCAGGTGCTGCTGCGCTCCCCGGGAGCGACGGCGGGCGGTAGCAGCGACTTCGCCGGGTCCACCTGCTTGTCCAGGACGCCGGCTTCCAGGGCGGCGCGATCGACGCCGAGCGCGAAACCGTGCCGGACGGTGGCGTCGGAGAAATGTGCCGCTGTCAAAGGAAAGCCGAGGTAGGAGGCATTCGGGAGTGCCCACATCACGTGCCGCTGCGCGAAATCCGCGTGCATCGCTTCGTGCCGCTCGCCGGGGACGACGGTGGAGAGGTCGAGCTTCCCGCTCTTGACGCCGTCGTACAGGGCCGCCGGGTCGCCGATCCGCAGTTCGATCACGCGGGCTTTGCCCGGCGCGTCCGCGACCCGGACAAGCTTGGCACCGGTGGCCTGAAGGCCGCCTTCCATGCGGAACGGGCCGTTGCCGACAGGCTGGGAGAAGAAGCGGACCCAGTCGCGCGAGGCCAGGGCCGAAGCGGGCAGCGGGACCAGGGCCGGGGAGGAGAGGAGGGCGGGGATCTGCCCGGACGGCCGGTCGAGCACGAGCCGGATCGTCAGTGCGTCCGGTGCGGTGATCTCCTTGGCCCGCACCAGATCCTTCAGTACCCGCGCGCTCGCCCAGCCTTCCTGTGGCGCCGCCTTCCAGGTGTCCACATAGGACTGCGCGGTGACCGGGGTGCCGTCGTGGAACTTCCCGCCGTCCTTCAGCTTGACCGTCCACGTCGTCCGGTCGGTGCTGCCGATCGACTCGGCCGCGCGCGGGGTCGTCTTCCCGGTCGCCGGGTCGTAGTCCGCCAGCGGCGTCCACAGCGCGCCCGTGATGAGCCTGCCGCTCTGGTCGCGGGCGTCCGCGGGGTTGGTCGAGACCGGCGCGGGCAACCCCACGCGAAGTACGTCCGGTGCGGGCGGTTCGTCGGATTCCGAGCAGCCCGCCACGACCAGGGCGGCGGCGAGGAGCGGGGCCAGAAGACGCAAGCGCATGGTCATGTCATAGCAGTCCCGGACCGACCATCGGCGGTTGTGCGGGCAAAGTGGTGATCATAGGGTGGGGTCACCAGCCTGGGAGGTTTCTGTGCGAGGAAACTGGTTGCTCCGATCGAGCCTGGCGATCGCGACGGTCACCGCGACCCTGATCGCCACCGGCCTGCCCGCCGCCGCGTGCGGCGAAGAGGACAAACCGGCCAGTGAGAAGGTCCGGGTCTCGGGGGCGCCCGGCGCGGTGAAGAACGTCAAGGCCGTCGGCAACGTGCCCGACGCGCAAGGCGCCATCGCCATGGGCTTCCTCCAGTACGGCCACCGCGACGTCATGGCGGTTTCCGGCGAGTTCGGCCTGAAGGTCTACGACCTCACCAAGAACCCCGCCGCGCCGAAGCTGATCGGTGAGGTCAGCCTGCCCGGCCTGTGGGAGACCGAGGACACCGAGGTCGACGTCAAGCGCAAGCTCGTCTTCCTCGCGCGCGACCCGCGGGCCTTCGGCGGCACCACGCAGACCGGCGAGTCCGGTATCTACATCATCGACCTGAAGAACCCGGAAAAGCCGGCCATCCTGAGCTACACCAAGGTGCCCGCCGGTCACACGACCAGCTGCGTCGACGACTGCCGCTACCTCTGGACCGGCGGCCCGGCCAAGGCCGCGAACCAGCCCGCGGACTGGGGCGGACGCCCGATCTGGGTGACCGACATCCGCGATCCGCGCAACCCCAAGACCGCCCCGGACCCGATCGAACTCGCGCGCAACGACGGCAAGACCGACTACGTGCACGACGTCCAGGTCGACGACGAGGGGGTGGCGTGGGTGTCCGGTCGCGGCGGTGTCCGCGGTTACTGGACCAGCGGCTACCACCGCGATCCCGTGCAGGGCAAGGTGCGCCGCGCGACAGCGTTCAGTCCGGTGCCGTACGCGGGCGGCGGGATCGAGGAGACGGCGGCGCCGTCGAAGTTCATGCACAACAGCTTCCACCCGTCGGGACGCCGCTCGGCCGACGGCGCGGACTCGAACCGCTGGCACGGCCGCGACCTCATCTACGCCACCGAGGAGAGCTTCCTCGACGGCTGCGCCGGTGACGGCGTGCTGACGATCTCGTCGCTGCAGAACTCGTACAACGGCGAAGGCTGGCGTTCGACGCCGGAGAAGCCGTTCCGCCTCAAGTCCGTCGGCACCTGGAGCGTCGCCGGGCAGGAGGGCAGCGACCCGACGACCGGTGACTGCTCCGCGCACTACTTCGACCTCCGCGGCAAGGTCCTCGTGCAGTCGTTCTACGCGCAGGGAACGCGGTTCCTCGACGTCAGCGACCCGACCGACCCGAAGCAGATCGCCTACTTCCGCCCGGCCGACGCCGCCGCGTGGGCGCCTTACTGGCACAAGGGTTACGTCTACGTCGCCGACAACACTCGCGGAATCGACATCCTGAAGCTCACCGTCTGAGTCAAGATGTCCCCATGCGCACCATGGGGAAGACGCTGGGGATCACGGCCGCGGTCGTCCTGATCGCGGCCTGTGACCCGGCACCGCCGGCAGAAACGGCCGTCCACACCGATCCGGCGCCGGTCGCCGAGACGTTCCCGGAGGTCGGCGAGATCGTCGAGACGTCCTGGGTCGAGGAGAAGATGGGCGCCGCCGAAGGCCGCGTCGCGGCGCCCGGGCCGACCGACTACCGGCTGTCCGCGGTGGTGAAGCTGCGTCGTGAGGCCGCCGCGAAGGTGCTGGACGAGCACAAGTGCCAGGCGGGTTCCCCTGCGGTGCCCGAGCCTTTGAAGGGCCTCGTCCCGTCCGGGGTGAAGTGGCTTTCCTGCGAGCTGCCCGCGAACGGCAAGGCGCGGACCGCGTTCGTCGCCGACGGGACCGAACAGGGGATTCTCACTTCGACAACCATGTAACAGAGTTGTGCAGGAACTGTCTCACGACTATCACGGGAACCGCATGATCCGTTCCTAGCTTGGCGACATGACCACCTTGCTCGAACGAGCTCCGGTTCCCGTCGCCGCGAAGACTCCGCGGCGAAGCGTCACGGCACTGTTCGTGATCGCCCTGTTCGTCGCCGGATACACCGGATTCCGGCCGCCGGGGGAGTGGGCGGCGACCCTGCAGGCCGTGTCCCTGACCGACGGGTTCCACCGGCGTTTTCTCGTCGGCACGCTCCTGAAGCCGTTCGGGCACGGCTACCTGGTCTTCGCGGTCGCGAGTTTCGTCGTCCTCGGCGCGGTACTGGTGGCCGTGACACTCGCGTTCTTCCGTAGCCGCACCGAAATCCGGCGGCTGCTGATCGTCGCGTGGCTCCTGCTGCCGACCGGCGGGTACCTGTTCCACGAGGTCGGCTACTTCGACCAGATGCTGTATCTCCTGCTGTTCGGCGCGCTGTGGGCACTGCACCGGAACCGGCCGGCGGTCGCGAGCGCGATGATGACGCTTTCGGTTATGGTGCACGAGATCGCGTTGCTCACCGTGTTGCCGGTGTTCGGGTTCGCCTTGCTGCGAAAGGTTCCGTTCCGGCGCGCGTGCGCGCTGGTCGCCCCCGCCGCGCTACTCGGCGCGGTGATCCTCGCGTTGCCGCCGGTCGGGCCTGGCGCGATCGACCGGCTCCGGCGGTCACTGTCCACAGCGGACTTCCCCTACCGTGCCGACGCGCTGGCCCTGTTCGGACGCACCCAGACCGAGAGCTGGCGGCTGTACTCGATCACCGGCGTGCTGCTCTATCTGCTGCCGATCGCGATCGTGGTGGTCGGCGGCTTCCTGTACCTGCACCGCCCGGCGCTCGCGGCCGCGGTACCCGTCGCCGCGATCGCGGCACCGACCCTGCTCGCGTTCGGCGGCTGGGACGACGCCCGCTGGGGATTCCTGCTGGTGACCAACTTCGTCGTCGTGCTGTGGCTTTGGCTCGGCCACCGCGAAGCGAAACTTCGGCAGATGGCCGTGCTGACCGCGTTGTTCCTTGTCCTCACGCACGTCCCGATGCCGTACTTCGACGGCTACGCGCCGCGCGGGCTCACGCTGGTGACTCCCGTGGAAGACTTACGGTGAAGACGGCGCCATGGTCGTTATGGGCTTCCAGCGAGCCGCCGTGGATCAGCGCGTTCTCCCGGGCGATCGCCAGCCCCAGCCCACTGCCCTCGGTCGCCTGCCGCGCGTGATCGCCCCGCACGAACCGGTCGAACAGGATCGGGAGCAGGTCCTCGGGGATACCCGCCCCGGAGTCGGCGACGCGGATCCGAACCGCGTCCGCGCCGCCCGTCAAGGTCACGGTGATCGGTGTCCGGCCGTAGCGCGCGGCGTTGACCAGCAGGTTGACCACGATGGTGTGCAGACGGCGCGGATCGGCGACGACGGTCGTGTCCCCGGTGCTCGTCACCTCGACGGGCGTCTCCGGCGCGGCGGTCCCGATCGCGTCCTCGACGAGCGCGGGCAGGTCGACCGGCTCGGGGCGGAAATCCGCGGAACCCGCGTCGAACCGCGAGATCTCCATCAGATCCTCGACGAGCCGCGCCAGCCGCCGGGTCTGGGTGCCGAGCAGCTCGGTCGCGCGGGTCCTGATCTCGGGGGCGGCGCTGTCGAGCGTCCCGACCGTGGCGACCATCGACGAGAGCGGCGTCCGCAGGTCATGGGCGACATCGGCGACGAACCGCTGTTGCTGCCGGTCCTTGGCGCGCAGCTCCTCGATCGCGGTGCCGACCCGATCGGCCATCGTGTTGAACGACTTGGCCAGCTCGGCGAGCTCGTCACGCCCCTTCACCGGGACACGCACGTCGAAGGCCCCGTCGCCCAGCTCCCGGGCGGCGGAGGCGACCCGGCGCACCGGCCGCTGGATCCGGCCGGCCGCGAAGACGGCGGCCGCCACGCCGAGCACGGTGACGCCGAGCGCGATCCACACCAGTTGCCACCGCTGGGCCGTCAGATCCTGCTCGAACCTGGTCAGGTCGAAGAACTGCACCACCCAGTACGCGACGAAGTTCGCGCTCACCACGAGGAGCTCGCGGCCGGTCGCCGGATCGACCGTGACCGTCGACAGCAGGTTTTCCGGGCCCGTGGTCCGCAGCAGGACCACGTCTTTCACCCCTTCCAACGCGGCCTTTCGGTCCGGAGGAGTCCTGTTGTCGGCGCCGGTCGTCCAATCGACGGTCATCGACGAGGATCTGACGACTTCGGCAGGTCCTCGGGGTGTCGTGAAGTCGTCATTGGTCATCTGCGGATACCTGGTGACGAGCATCCAGTCCGCCGCCGCCTTGTCCATGCCCTGGGAGAACAGGTCCAAGGCCTGCGGGTTGCCCGTCATGAACTGCTCGAGATGAGGCCAGGCCTGCCCGAACATCGCTCCGAACGACGTCTTCGCCGCGGCGGTGAACCTGTCGCGCGCGTCGTCCTCCTGGATCCTGGCCGCGCTGAAGGCCATGACCGCCGTCGCCGTCGTGGTCACCGCCACGACCGCCGCGATCACCCGGGCCCGGAGTCCGAACCTCATTCGCTCACCAGCCGGTACCCGAGTCCGCGCACGGTCTTCAGCACCACGGGATTCGCCGGATCGTCCTCGATCTTCGCCCGCAGCCGCGCGACCGCCGCGTCGACGATCCGCGAATCGCCGACATAGCCGTAGTCCCAGACCCGTTTCAGCAGGATCTGCCTGCCCAGCACCTGGTTCGGATGTTCGGCGAACTCGACGAGCAGCCGGATCTCGGTCGCGGTCAGCGCCAGTTCGACGCCGTCGCGGGTCACGCTCATCGCGCCCGCGTCGATCTCCAGCCGTCCCACCCGCAACTGGCCCGCCGACGGACCGGGAGCGGTGGTGGCACGCCGCCCGATCGCCTTGATCCGCGCGTCGATCACCCGCGGTTCGGCGGGTTTCACCACGTAGTCGTCGGCGCCGCATTCCAGCCCGGCGACGATGTCGATCGGGTCGCCGCGCGCGGTCAGCAGAACCAGCGGCAACCGGCTGCGCGCCCGGATCCGGCGGCAGACCTCGAAACCGTCCATCCCGGGCAACATGACGTCGAGCAGGATGAAGTCGAGTTCGAGCCGGTCGGTGAACAGCGCCTCCAGCGCCCGCTCCCCGGTCGGCGCGACGACGACGTCGTGACCGAGCGTTTTCAGCGCCAGCGTGAGCGCTTCGGCCAGGGCGACGTCGTCCTCGACGAGCAGGATGCGCGGCATGATTCCCCCAAGATCGAAAGGCTCATCGATCGTAAGGGCGCTTCGTCGCACTCGCCCGGATTCGCGGCGGAACCGTCGCAGAGCCGTGCGGTCTCGTCACAAACCTCAGTGCTTGAGCTCGGCGTTCCAAGCCGTCAGCGTCAGCTTCCCTGTGGTCCCGAGGTCGGTGTCGACCGTGATCCGCTGCTCCGGGTCACCCTGGGCGGCCGCGACGGTCACATAGGCACCCGCCTCCGGCGAACCCGCGGTGACGGTGTTCGACCACGAGACCACCGACAGCAGCGTCCCGCCGGGCTGGACCGTCTGCGGGCTGACGCCAGGGTCGATCGCCATGTACGACGTCCCGTGCTCGACCTCGACGGCCATCGGCCGCTTTTCCTTGTCCAGCAAGCGGACTTCGGGATACCCGGTGAGTGTGCGCGGAGTCGTGCCGCAGTTGGTGAGGGTCAGCACGACCGCGCGATGGCCCAACGCGGCCTCGACCGGCCCGGACTTCACCGTGACCCCGGTGCCGAGGCAGCCCGCCGGTTCGACCTCGCCCGGCACGGGAGTGAGGACAGTCGGCGGGGCCGGCGGTGGTGGCGGGGGCGTACTGCACCCCGCCACAACCAGCGCCGTCCCGGCCACGGTCAAGATCGCTTTCCCCAGCACCCGCGGATCCTATCGATGCGGGGAAGGCGATCTTGACGTGCTCTGTCCCTCCGCTGCATCGACCCGGGGGTGTTGTGAAAGCCACTTTCGCAACCTTCAACGTTGCGAAGGTGGCTTTCACAACCCTCTCGGGCGGCGTGCCCCTCCTGCGGACCGTGAGGACCCGAGGTGAAGGGGACGTTCCGCGCGTGCGATGAGGGGAAAGCCCCCTTCACCCCGCCAAGGCACCTGGCCTCATCGCTCGATCAGGCCAGCAGCTCCTGAAGTTCCACCACGGCCGTGGCGAGTTCCGCCGCGAACAGCTCCATCTCGTGCGCCACGTGCTTCGGAGTGCACAGGTACAGATTCAACGAGTCCGGCAGCAGCACGTACGCGACGCCGATGCACTGCGGGCTGGTCGACCCGAAACCGAAGTAGCGGATGTTCACCGACGGCGCCGAGCTGGTGCTCAGGTAGTCGTTGCGCATCTTCAGCCAGCCCGGCGACGAGTACAGCGACGGCGACTCCTCGACGCCGCGCCGCTTCTGGATCAGCTGCAGCTCCCACAGGTGCTGCTCCGGCGCGTCGCCCGCCTGGCATTCCTTCGCCCGCGTGACGTGCTTCGCGGCCGCCGCGCGGAAAGCCGCCTGACGTGTTTGCCGGTCGGCCTCCGGATCGGTCATCACCTGGACGAACCACAGCACCTCGGGCGTCACGACACGCATCGCTTCGGTGCGCCCGTTCTGGTACTGCCGCGTCGCGATCGATTCGTACGTCGCGCCGGTGATGCCCTTCGCGCGCTTGTGCGCGAGCTGGTACGCCATCTGCGCGAAGCCGTCGGGGGACATCCCCAGCTCCTTCGCCCGCTTCGCGCCGAAGTCGGTGAAGGACACCGTCTTCGTAGCGGTCGCGTCGGCGTACGCGGCGAAGGACGCTGCCGCGGCACGGGCGTCTTCGCGCAGGGCCTCACCCAGGACGAACTCGATGACCTCGGACGCCGGGACGCCGTCGGCGGGCGGCCGCTCCAGCCGTGTCCCGCTGAGCAGCGCGTCGGTGAACCCGAGGATCGTGGTCCCGTCCAGTTCGCAGTGCTCGACGTTGATCCCCGCCGTGCCGTCCTCGAACACGATCAGCGAGACGGCCTTGTCGAACCAGCGGTTCCCGCTGTCGCCGTGCAGCAGCTTGTCGCACGCCTCCTGGGTGTCCGCCGGGGTGAAGTCCTCCAGGCACAGGCAGAACAACGCCGTCTCGATGTCGTCGAGCGCGGCCGCGTTCCCGGCGGCCAGCAACGCCTCCCGCGTCGCCGCCCACTCGGCCCTGGCCTTGGTGGTGAAGTGCCCGGCGGCGGTCTGCGGGTCTTCGACGAAGCTCCCGGACTTCAGGATCGCTTGCAGCCCCGCGACCAGCTGTTCCGGGGAGTACGGGCGGCCGTCCGGCGCGATGACGTCCATCCGGAACGGGGTGTCGCGGTGGAAGACCACGATGTGCCGTGCCCTCGACGGCCCCGGCCAGTCCTCGCGGTACGGCGTGCGCGCGGTGTCCTGCACGGCGCCGGGGATCCGCGTCGCCGAGAACAGGAACTTGTGCTGCACCATCGACTGCGGCTGCCCGCGCAGCACGATCGGCGGCACCAGTTCCTCGTCGAGCTTCAGCTTGTAGTCCACCGCCGACGCGGCCAGTTCGGCCGCCTGCTCCAGCTGTCCCAGCGGGGATTCGGAGAACAGGAAGAAGAAGTTCGCGTTGAGCGCGATCCGGTCGCGGCGGCCGAGATAGCGGTACGGCCAGAAGGTGTCGAGCCAGCTGCGGACGTCTTCGCGGCTGTCGTAGGCCTCCAGCGCGCACTGCAGTTCGTGCGCCGGGCTTCCCTCCGCGAGGAACTCGGCGACGGCGCCTTCGGTCTCCGCGAGTTCTCCGGGGGTGAGCAGCGGCGAGCACCACTCGAGGAACCGGCGGCAGGTGTCCTCCAGGCTGGGGACGGGGACCCGCGGCAGGACGTCCTCGTTGCCGAACGTGCGGGTGGACAGTTCCGGACTGCTCACGATCATCCTTGATCTCGAAGGGGAAGGGCGTTCAGCGCGGAGGCGAGCCCGCCCGCCGCGCCGTTCGGACGGGAGACGAACAGCCGCGCGTACAGCCGGCCGTTGGCCTCCAGCCCACGCGGGTCGAGACCCGCGACGGACAGATTGTCCAGGATCTGCGTCTGTTCCTCTTCCGAAGCGAACCTCCGCTGCCGGAAGACGCCGTCGATCCCGGCGGTCTCGTAGTCCAGCTCGCCGAGGCTGTCGGCGACCGGGCCGTAGGAGAACATCCGGAGGACGAAATGCGCCATCCACGGCCGGTTTTCCCGCGCGATCCGGACGAGGGTCTTCTCGGTGACATAGCCGACGCAGCCCGTCGAGATGACGATGTCGACGTCGGCCAGCAGCGCGCGCTGGTCCTCCGTCGGGTCCTCGTTCTCCAGATCAGCGTGGATCGCTTCGTCGATGAAGCCCGCGGCGAGCGCGTAGTCCAACGCGGGCGCGGAGGCGTCGAGACCGATGAAGCGGACTTCGTCGCCGACGGCGAGCCTCTCGACCATCCGCCGGTCGTCTGCGATCAGCTCGTCCCGGCTCAGCGCTTCGGCGGAGGCGTAGTGGTCGTACAACCGCTCCATGGTGGTGTCGCATCTGTGCAGGGCCGCGTTGACGCCGTAGGAACAGCCGAGGTCGAGCACGGTCGGGACCTTGACGTCCCGCTCCGAGCGGTACTCGTCGATCAGCTTCGCGAAGTAGGCCTTGGCCTGCTGGGGGATGTCGTAGTCCAGCCTGCGCAAAGTGCCGAAGAAGGCACGGGGATCGGGCTCGGTGTAGATGTCGTCGAAATTGATCTTGCCGGTGGCATCCAAGGGCACGGCCAAGCTCCTGACTTAGTCGAGCAGCTGATCGCCCCGGACGGCCGCCGAAGCGACGTGTTCCGGCAGGACCCGGCCGAACAGTTGTCTGGTCCGTTCCGGACTGCCGATGACCCCAGGGCGCTCGCTGTACGCGAAGATCGCGGAATGGCGGGCGACTGCCCCCTGAACACTACTCACGCGGTGCAACGCGAAGCGTCCGCGAAACAGTTGAAGATCGCCAGGACGCAGAGTGAGTCGTCGGATCAGGTGATCCCCTTCGCCCGCGAGGACGGCACGGACGTCGTCGAAGTTCTCCGCCGCTTCGGAGCGGATGTTCGGGCAATATTCGAAGACACCGCCCTCGGCCGCTTCCTGCGTGAGCATGCTGACGGTGTACTCGTTGGTGTCGAAATGCCACGGATGCGAGCGGCCCGGTTCGATCACGTTGAGCACCAGGCCCGAAAGCGGATCGGCGAGTTCGTGCAGCGCGGGGAGTTCGAAGCAGTCGGCGACGAACCGCTGGAACTCGGGGCTCGCGTACAGCTGCTGGATGACCGCGGTCGCCGGGATCCGGTCCCGCGCCACGAAGGCGTTGCCGCGTTCCATGATCGTGCGCCCGGGATGGTCTTCCGGTAGCGGAGTGTCGATGGCGATGTTGTAGGCGTTGACGCGTTCGACCTTCGCGTACGCCTCCGGAGCGATCTTCGCGCCTTCGTGGCGAAGGACGTCGCGAAGCTCCGGACGGATGAAGTCGGCCAGTACGCTGCAGCCCGTCTCCCGCAGTTCGTAGCGGGTCCGGGAAACGATTTCGCGCCACGCCGGGCTTCCCGGTTCGGAGAGCGGATAGCGGGCGGTGTCGGCAACTTGGACTGCGCTCGCGGTCATCGACGTCCTCTCGGCTGCCCGGAAGTGATTCTCGGGTTTAGCACAGAAAACGCCCGTGACCCCCGCGCCTTGTGAGCGGTGCCACACGGAACGTGACGGCCCCCTGTCTCCCGTTGTACGAGGGTCAGGGGGCCGTCACGGACTTTTCGTCAGCTGGTGACAAGCGGCAGCAGCGGCCGTCGCACCGCGGTCGCGACGCCGTCGGACGCCTGCGCCGCGGCGATCCGCTCCGCCGTCGGCGTGCCGTACTCGGTGGTCCGCTGCCGCAGCGGACGGCCCAGCGGCTCGACCATCGCCCGCATGTCGCTGATCGTCTTGTACGACCCGTTGGCCGCACCCGCCATCCGGCTGATCGTCTCCTCCATCAGCGTCCCGCCGATGTCGTTGACCCCGCCCTGGAGCACCGCGCGGCTGCCCTCTTCGCCGAGTTTCACCCACGAACTCTGGATGTTGTCGATCATCCCGTGCAGCAGCAGCCGGGCCAGCGCGTGCACCGCGCGGTTTTCGCGCAGCGTCGTGCCCGCCCTGGCCAGCCCGGCGAGGTAGATCGGAGAGCTCTGGTGGATGAACGGCAGCAGCACGAACTCGCTGAACCCGCGCCGCCCGTTGCGCTCCAGGCCTTCCCGCTGCAACTTCGCCAGCAGCTTCAGATGCCCGACCCAGTGCGCCGGGGTGTCGACGTGGCCGTACATCATCGTCGACGTCGTCGTGATGCCGAGTTTGTGCGCGGTGGTGACGACGTTGATCCATTCCGACGTCGGCAGCTTGCCCTTCGTCAGCACCCAGCGGACGTCGTCGTCGAGGATCTCCGCGGCCGTGCCCGGCAGCGAGTCGACGCCGGCTTCCTTCGCGCGCGCCAGCCAGTCCTCGATCGAGAGGTTCGTCCGCGAAGCGCCGTTGACGACCTCCATCGGGCTGTAGGAGTGCAGGTGGATGTCCGGCTGACGGCGCTTCACCTCGGCCGCGAGGTCGAAGTACGCGGTGCCCGGCAGATCCGGGTGGATGCCGCCCTGCATGCAGATCTCGGTCGCGCCCGCGGCCCACGCCTCGTCGACCCGGTCGCCGACCTGCTCCAGCGAGAGCGTGTACGCGTCGGCGTCGGTGCGCCGCTGGGCGAACGCGCAGAACCGGCAGCCGGTGTAGCAGACGTTGGTGAAGTTGATGTTCCGCGTGACGACGAAGGTGACGTCGTCGCCGTTCACTTCGCGCCGCAGGTCGTCGGCGATCTTGGTGAACGCCTCCAGCTCCGGTCCGTCGGCGTGCAGCAGCGCCAGTGCCTCGTCGTCCGACAGCCCGGCGGGGTTCTTTTCCGCGCTGCGCAAGGCATCCCGGATGTCGGTGTCGAACCGCTGCGGTCCGGTCTTGATGTTGCCCTTGATCTCGTCCCAGTCGCCGTACACCGAGTCGAAGTCGCTGCGCCGGTCCTCGGTACGCCCGACGGTGTCGACCTCGACGTGCAGATCGGTGCGCCCGGCCTCCTTCCAGCCGCCGTCCGGCTCCTGCCACGGGATGCCCACCGGAATGGCCTCTTCGATCGCCAGGCCGGTTTCGGTCTCGGTGAGCGGCGCGAGGTGCGCGTTCATCCGCGGGTCCAGCCACGGCTCGCCGGTCTTGACGTACTCCGGGTAGATCGGCAGCCGCTCGCGCACGGTGAACCCGAGCGCCTCGGTGCGGCGCTTGAGCTCGTCGATCTGCGGCCACGCGCGTTCGGGGTTCACGTGGTCCGGGGTCAGCGGGGAGACGCCGCCCCAGTCGTCGATGCCGGCGTTCAGCATCAGCTCGTACTGCTGGCCGATCAGGTTCGGCGGCGCCTGGATGCGCATCGTCGGCCCGAGCACCAGGCGCGCGACGGCGATGGTCGCCGCGAGTTCTTCGAGATCGGCGTCCGGGGTCGCGCGCATCTTCGTGTCCGGCTTCGCGCGGAAGTTCTGCACGATGACTTCCTGGATGCCGCCGTAGGTCTTCGCGACCTTGCGGATCGCGAACAGCGCGTCGGCGCGCTCCTCGAAGTTCTCGCCGATGCCGATCAGGATGCCGGTGGTGAACGGCACCGAACTGCGGCCGGCGTCCTCCAGCACCCGCAGGCGGACGTCGGGATCCTTGTCGGGCGAGCCGTAGTGAGGGCCGCCCTTCTCGGTGTAGAGCCGCTTCGCCGTCGTCTCCAGCATCATGCCCATCGACGCCGAGACCGGCTTGAGCCGCTGGAAGTCCTGCCAGGTCAGCACGCCCGGGTTGAGGTGCGGCAGCACGCCGGTCTCTTCGAGGACCCGGATCGCCATCGCCCGGACGTAGGACAGCGTGTCGTCGTAACCGTGCGCGTCGAGCCAGTCCTTCGCCGCCGTCCAGCGGTCCTCAGGACGGTCGCCGAGGGTGAACAGCGCTTCCTTGACCCCCATCGCGGCACCCTTGCGCGCGATGTCGAGGACCTCGTCGGGGGAGAGGAACGGCGATTCGACGCGGCCGGGAACGGTCGCGAAGGTGCAGTAACCGCAGCGGTCCCGGCACAACCGGGTCAGCGGGATGAACACCGAACGGCTGTAGGTGACCACGCCCGGCCTGCCGGCCGCGACGAGCCCGGCGTCACGGACACGCGAGGCGTGCTCGGACAGCGTCTTGAGGTCGTCGCCGCGCGCCTGGAGCAGGATCGAGGCTTCGGTGAGGTCGAGGGTCTTCCCGTCGCGGGCCCGGGCGAGCGCACGGCGCATCGCCGAGGTGGTGGGGGCGGTCGCGTCAGCAGGGGATGCCATTCCCGCACGCTATGGCCGGACTCGCTCCACCTGCCAGTGTGCATCCCGCCACCGCGTCACCCATGTGGGTACGGTCACTGTTTGCGCTGGTCAGCGCATGATCTTCGTTGCCGATCAGCAGGCCGGGGTGTATTACCTAAAGTGTGGCTTCGGTGATCGGCAAGAAGGTCGGCGGGCGGACTTACTACTACCTCGTCACCTCCGCCCGGGTCGACGGCGAGCCGCGGGTCGTCTCCCAGCGCTACCTCGGCACCGCCGAAGAGATCGGGCGCGCGATGGAGGGCGACGTCTCGGCGCCCGGCGAAGCGCGGCACCGGACCTTCGGCGACGTCGCGGCCGTATGGGCCACGCTGCGTCGGCTCGACTTCGTGCGCCGGGTCGACGACGCCGTCGGAGCCCAGCGCGCCGCGACCACCTTGGGCACGCACCTCGCGCTCGCCGTCCTGCACCGGGCGACGGCGCCGGACACGGAGCTGGCCGCCTGGTGGGAGGACGGCGTCGCGCGGGAGTTCCTGAAGGCCGACCTGCCGAATCACTGGCGGGCGCTGCAACGGCTGACCCCCGAGCGGATCGCGCGGATCGAGGCCGCCGTCGCCGACGCGGTGCTCTCCTGGCTGGGGACGGGGAACGCCGCGCTCGCCGTCGACGTCCCGCAGTTCGCTACGTTCAGCACGGCCGACCCCTGCCACTGCGAACTCGCCGGGCTCGGCCTGGTGGTGACCAAGGACGGCGCGATCCCGCTGGCGTCGCACGCGTACCCGAGGGAAGGAGCGCCGCCGTTCGCCGCGCTCGCCGACGACCTCCGCGACCGCCACCCGGGCGAGGTCACGCTGATCTTCACCGCGGGCCAAGCCGCCCAGCTGGACCTCGGACGGCATTTCGTCGGCGCGTTGCCGCTTTCGGAGTACCCGGACCTGCTGGCGAAACCGGCGTCCGCGCGCAAGCCCGTCGACCCGGAACGCTTCGCCGGGCTCACCGCCTTCGACACCAGGGCTGTCGTCGCGGGCGTGCGGCGGCGCGTGCTCCTGACCCATTCGGAAACCCTGCACAACGCGCAGGCCCGCGCGTTCGGCGAGGAGCTGGGCACCGCGACCCGCGAGCTCGCCGGCCTCGACGCCGCGCTGGCGTCGGGCACCTATCGGGGCGACCGGGGCCAGGTGAACGCCGAAATCGCGCGGATCACCCGCGGCCGCCGCGTCGAACGGGTGCTCTCGCCGTCGCTCGCGGGCACCAGACCGGGAGAGATCCGGCTGACCTGGAAGGTCGACGACACCGCCGTATCGAGGCTGCATGACGAGTTCTTCGGTAAACAGGTGCTGGTCACCGACCACGACTGGCCGGTGTCCGAGGTCGTCACGGCCTATCGGGCGCGGACCCACCTCGACTCGACGTTCCGCTGGCTGACCGGTCCCGCCGTCGCCGGTCCGGCCCCGCGCTGGGACTGGACCCCGCACCGGATCGCGGTGCACACGCTGGTCACGGTGCTCGCGTCGACGGTCACCCACCTCATGCGGCGCGAGGCCGACCGCGCCGGGATGAACCTGTCGGTCCGCGAACTGATGGACAGTCTCGCCGGGATAGGGGAGACGGTGCTGCGGTATCCGTCCACCGGCGGCCGCCCGCGGACGCGGCGCCTGCTGACCGAGCGGAACCCGGAACAGCAGGCGCTCTTCGACCTCTTCGCCCTTAGCTCTCCCGATGGATATGAAGCGCCGAGAAGCTCTGGACCACCGGCATCAGCTCGATGACGTTGATGTTCACGTGCTCCGGCTGCGAAGCCGCCCAGAAGACGGACTCGGCCACGTCGGCGGCGGTCAGCGGCGTCGTTCCCTTATAGACGTTGTCGGCCTTGCTCTGGTCGCCCTCGAACCGGACGACCGAGAACTCCGTCCCGCCGACCAGGCCCGGCTCGACGTTGGTCACCCGGACGCCGGTGCCCTGCAGGTCCGCGCGCAGGTTCAGGCTGAACTGGTGCACGAACGCCTTGGTCGCGCCGTAGGCGTTGCCGCCGGGGTACGCGTACGTGCCCGCGACCGAACCGATGTTGATCACGTGCCCGCGGCCGCGTTCCACCATGCCGGGCAGCAACGCGCGGGTGAGGTGCGCGAGCCCCTTGATGTTCGTGTCGATCATCTGGTCCCAGTCGTCGAGCTTCGCCCGATGGGCGGGCTCGAGGCCCTTCGCGAGGCCGGCGTTGTTGACCAGCAGGTCGACCTCGGCGAACTCGGCGGGCAGCGTGCCGGGGAGCGCGGCCACCGCGTCGGCGTCGCGGACGTCCAGCTCGATCGGCAGGACGTTGTCACCCAGCTCGTCGGCCAGCTTGTCGAGCCGGTCCTTGCTGCGCGCGGCCGCGACGACCTTGGCGCCGTCCGCGGCGAACCGGCGGGCGATCTCGACGCCGAACCCGGCGCTGGCACCGGTCACGAAAACGGTCTTCTGGGGCATGGAGGGCATCAGTCTGTCTCTTTCAAGAACCGTGCGAACACGTCGTTGAACTCGGCCTCGCGCTCCAGGTTAGGCATGTGGGCGGCGCCCTCGATCACCGCCAGGGTGGAGCCGGGGATCAGGTCGTGCATGAGTTCGGCGTCCGAGACCGGGGTGAACTCGTCCTCGGTCCCGACGACGATCAGGCTCGGCACTTTCACACGGGAGAGGCTGTCCCGGTAGTCCGGGCGTTCGGCCCGTCCCCTGAGCGCGGCCGCTGCTCCTTCCGGGGGAGTCGTGCGCATCATCTGTAAGACGTGCGCCGCCACGTCCGGCATCGTGCGGACGTTGTCCGGGGAGACCATCTTCGTGAGCACCTCGTCGGCGTACCAGCCGATGCCCTCGGCGAGGACCCGGTCCGCCGTCTCGTTCCGGACGCGCTTGCCGTCTTCGGTCTCCTCTTGAGGAGAGGTGTCGGCGAGCAGGAGGCCGGCGACGCGCTCGGGGTAGGCCCGGTGGAACTCCATGACGATCTGCCCGCCCATGGAGAGGCCGCCGAGTACGAACCGCCCGAGACCGAGGCGGTCGGCTAGACGGGCGATGTCCCGGGCGAAGACGTCGAGCCCCGTCTTCTCGCTTTGCGCGGGGAGAGCGGTCTCGCCGTACCCGCGAAGGTCCGCGGTGATGACCCGGTAGCCCTCCCGGCTGAAGCGTTCGGCCTGGGGACGCCACATCGAACGGTTGAAGGGGTGGCCGTGGACGAGGACGACGGGCAACCCGGTGCCGAGGTCGTCGTAAGCGACGGAGATGCCGTCGAGTTCCGCAGTACTCATGAGCCCGACGCTAATCGGTGCAATCGATGGGTTCAATACGGTGCAATGTACTCGGAGCAATGTTCTTGCCTGGGAGTTCACCTGGGGTCTCCCGGGCCGATCACCGCGTGATCGGCCCGGTCGACCCTGTTTATGGCTCCTGACCTGCGTAAACGCCGTTAAGGTACCCCCCTGTTTTCGAGGGTTTCCGGCCATGTAAAGTTCTCTTCGTCGCCAGGGAAACCGAGCGGCCGACCGGGACACGAACCAAGCTCTCGCTCATAGCGATTGAGTGGGTGTCCCACCAAAAACTGCTAGGAATGACCGCTTCGGATAAGGCCGTGTAGCCACGGTGCGATCTGGGGTGTGTTGCTTGAGAACTCAACAGTGTGCTAGTGAACTAAGCCAGTAGAGCTTATTTTGAACCTCGTTTGAGGTTCCTTTGAGAGCATTACTTTTATGCCTCGATC
>NZ_BNAY01000007.1:350179-532558 GCF_014654365.1 Amycolatopsis oliviviridis | reverse complement strand
CGGCTCCGAGACCGATCGCAAGGAAATCCAGGCCTGAGCGCCGTGTCCGTGGTGGGACCGGCCGATCACCGGTCCCACCACGGGCAGTCGTCGAAGAAAGGACATCCTGGTGACCGCGTCGCTCACCGCGCCGGCCCGACACTCCGCCCTCTGGGACTACCTCGCCGAAGTCACCCACGCCCTGGGGATCGGTCTCGAATCCTGCACCGTCGACAACGACAGCCCCGTCTCGGCCTACATCGCCCTCGACGGCAGGCTCCCCGGCCACCCCGACCGGGACGTAGCCCTGCTCTGGGACGAAGTCCACGGCTGGGCGATCGCCATCGAAAACCACTCCGGCGAAGACCTCATCGTCGTCTGCTACCTCGGCGGCAAGACCATCGCCCCGGCCGCGGCCCGGGTCGCCCGGTTCGTCCAAGCAGTCCGCGCAGGCGATCGAACGAGTACTCGGTGCGGGGAGACTTGGACGAGGTGAATTCCGCCGCGTCCGCGCTGACCGACGCGCTGGAAACGGGGAACTACGACGCGTTCCGGCGGCTCGTCACCGAATCCCGCCCTGCCGCGGCGGCGACGATCTTCGAGTCAGGTTCATGCACTCGAACCTCCGCGACCTGCGGATACCGCGTTTGTGCCGGGAAGGCCCGGGGTATGCGCGGTTGTGAATGACGACGTGCTCACTTTCGGGGTCGAGGAGGAGTTCTTCGTGGTGGGCCGGGACGGCCGTCTTTCCCAGGCTGGTGCCGCCGTCGTGGAGGCCGCGGACGAGGACGAAGGCGAACTCCAGCAGGAACTCACCCGGTCCCAGGCCGAGTCAGCCACCGGCATCTGCACGACCCACGACGAGGCCGAGCGTCAGCTGACGACGCTGCGGGCGGAACTGGCCCGGACCGCCGCCCGGCGGGACTGCCGCCTGCTGCCCAGCGGCTGCGCGCCGCTGGCAGAGACGAGTCTGCCCGCCATCACGCCGAATCCGCGCTACGAACGGATGTCCGAGCACTTCGGGGCGACCGCGCGGACGTCGCACACCTGCGGCTGCCACGTCCACATCGCCATCCCCGACCGGGAGACCGGGATCCGGGTGATCGACCACGTCCGGCCGTTCCTGCCCGTGCTGCTGACCGTGACCGCCAATTCCGCGATCTGCGACGGCTACGACACCGGGTACGCGAGCTGGCGCTACCAGCAGTGGAGCCGCTGGCCTTCGGCCGGTTCGCCGCCGAGGTTCGGCTCGCTGGACCACTACGAAAGCATCGTCGACGCCTGGCTCCGCGCGGGCGCCATCCTCGACCGCGCGATGGTCTATTGGGACGTAAGGCTCTCCGAGGGCCAGCCGACCGTGGAGTTCCGGTTCGCCGACGTCGCGGCCACTCCCGGCGAGGCGGTCCTGTTCGGGGTGCTGATCCGCGGGCTGGTCGGCACGATCCTCGCTGCGGAGGGGCGCGCCGCGAACCTGTCCAATGAGGTCTTACGGGCCCAGATCTGGCGCGCGTCGCGGGAAGGACTCTCCGGCCGCTGCCCACATTTCCGGACCGGCGAACTCGCCCCGGCGAGCGACGTGCTCGACGACGTCGTCACCTTCGCCGCCGGAGCCCTCGAAGAGACCGGCGACCTCGATTTCGTGCGCGACGGCTGCGCCCGCTTGGTCACCGGAGGCGGCGGCGCCGACCGTCAACGGGCGCGATTCGAGAAGCGGCGACGTGCGGAGGACGTCGTGGATCTTCTTGTCTGGTAGCCGGGTTTCCGGCGATCATCGCCCGGGTAGCCAGCGGGCATGGACAGGAGGACACGATGACCCAGCCCTTGAAGGCACTCGCGCTGGTCTGCTCGCTGAAACCGTCACCCGCGCCGTCGAGCAGCGCCCTGATCGCCCAGCAGCTTCTCGACAAGCTGGCCGAACACGGCGCCACCGGTGAACTCGTGCGCGTGGTCGACCACGACATCAAGCCGGGTGTGGAAGCGGACATGGGCGAAGGCGACGCCTGGCCCGAGATCCGCCGCAAGATCCAGGCCGCCGACATCCTGCTGATCTCGACGCCGACCTGGGTCGGCCACATGTCCAGTGTGGCGCAACGCGTCCTGGAACGGCTCGACGCCGAACTGTCCGAAACGGACGATGAAGGCAGGCCCACGACGTTCGGCAAGGTCGGCGTCACCGCCGTCGTCGGCAACGAGGACGGCGCGCACAAGATCACCGCCGACCTGTTTCAGGCCCTCAACGACACCGGGTTCACGGTGCCCGCGCAGGGCGGAACCTACTGGAATGGCGAAGCGATGAAGGGCGGCGACTACAACGACCTGGAAGAAACACCCGAAGCGGTCGAGTCGACCAACTCGACACTGGCGGCCAACGCCGTCCACCTGGCGAAACTGCTGCGGGAAAACCAGTACCCCGCCTCATGATCGACAGCGAAGTGTAGGCGACCGGACGGCGGGGTATCCGCCGTCCGTGATCGTCAAGGCGCTGGTGTTCGGCGCTTGCCTGGTGCTCGCCGGGTGTACCGGAGCGAGCGGGCAAGAGCCGGTGAAGGAGGCAGCCGGACGGTTCCTCGGCGCTGTCGCGTCGGGTGACCACCGTTCGGCATGCGCTTTGCTGGCGCCCCGGGCGCGGGAATCCTGGGCGCCGGAAACCTGCGAACGTGGTCTGGCGGCGGCGAAAGTCCCAGGCGGAACACCGGAAGCGGCCTCGGTCTGGAGCGAAGAAGCTCAGGTGAAGACCGCCCGCGACACCCTTTTCCTGCACGAGTCCTCCAGCGGCTGGCTGATCACGGGCGCCGGCTGCCACCACCGCAACGAACAGGTCTACGACTGCCTGGTGGGCGGGCCATGAGAGCGCGCCCGGTGTTCACCGTCTACCTCGTCTTCGTGGTGGCCGTGCTCGGCTATTGCGTCCTGCTGGGCCTGCTGCACCGGTGAGGGGCGGAATGATGCGGCGCTTTCTTCGTGACAACGCGCTCTCGCTGGTCTTCGGGCTGCTGTTCCTGCTGAGTCTCGCGGGGCAGGCGCTGGCCGGCCTGGCCGACTACAACGACGGGCGGCTCAGCCACGCCGCCGAACCCGTCGGCCTGTTCGACTACGTGACGTCCGCGACTTTCGCCGTCGACGTCGCCGAAAACTGGCAGTCGGAATACCTCCAGTTCTTCCTGTACGTGTTCGCGACCGTGTGGCTTTTGCAACGGGGTTCACCCGAATCGAAACCCGCCGGCCGAGCAGGCCTGGAAACGGACGAAGAACAGCAGGTCGGACAGCACAAGACGGCAGACTCGCCGAAGTGGGTCCGTGCGGGTGGCTGGCGGACAGGGCTCTTCTCGGTGTCACTCGGCCTGGTGATGCTGGGCCTCTTCCTGCTTTCCTGGCTCGCCCAATCCGTCGCCGGGATGAGCGCCTACAACGCCGAGCAGCTCGCCGAATTCGGCGATCCGGTGTCGTGGTTCGGCTATCTGGCGTCCTCGGATTTCTGGAACCGCACACTCCAGAACTGGCAGTCGGAATTCCTCGCCATCGGTTCGATGGCGGTGTTCAGCGTGTACCTGCGTCAGCGCGGTTCCCCGGAGTCCAAACCCGTCGGCGCGCCGCATCAGGCAACCGACGAATCCGGGTGATTGAACCGCGAACGGCGGGTACCCGTGGGTTGCCGAACTGACGACCACGGACAGGAGTTGTCCATGACCACCACCACGAAACACGACCTCGTCTCGGTGATCACCGAAGATCACCGGGCCTTCGAACGGATCTTCAAGGAGCTCGAGTCCGGCAAGGGCGGTGACCGGCATCGCAAAGACCTCGCGGACCACGTGATCGCGGAACTGGTCCGGCATTCGGTCGCGGAGGAACAGCACATGTATCCCGCCGCGCGGAAGCACATCGCGAACGGCGACGACGTCGTCGGCCACGAGCTCGAAGAACACGCCGAAGCCGAGCGGGTGATGAAGGACCTCATCGGCCTGGAGCCGAAGGACGAACGGTTCGACGAGCTGGTCGGCAAGCTGATCGAGGACGTCCGGCATCACATCGAAGAGGAAGAGAGCGACCTGCTGCCGAAGCTGCAGGCGGCCTGTTCGCCGGAAGACCTGCGGGAGTTGGGCGAGAAGGTGTTGCGGGCCAAGGAGATCGCGCCGACCCGGCCGCATCCCGCCGCTCCCGACCACCCGCCCGCCAACCGGATCCTGGCGCCGGGGACGGCGTTCATCGACAAGATCCGGGACGCGCTGGAGGACCGCACGACCTGATCTCCCGTGAAGGCCCCCTTCACTCGGCCATTGTTCCAAGGACACAGCCGAGCGAAGGGGGCTTTCACGCGCGCTGGCGCTCAAAGCTCGGCGATGTGCTGGGCACAGTCCGCAGGTCACCAGCTACCGGCGCCTGCAAAGCGAGCAACGGTTCCACGCCCGTGAACCGGGTATTCCACGAGCATGACGACGATCGACCGCATGACAGCCGCGACGCTGCCGGAGGCCCGCGGCCCGCTCTCGACCGCCGTGGTGGACACACTGACGGGTGACCGCCGCGACGATTTCGACCTGGACGCCGCCCTAGGCGCCGATCCGTTCGGTGAGGATCTGCAGCTGGCGTTGCACGTCTGCTACGAACTCCATTACCAGGGCTTCGCCGGAGTGGACGACGGCTGGGAGTGGGATCAGCACCTGCTCGGTTTCCGGGCCACGCTGGAACGGGCCTTCCTCGACGGGATCCGCATGGCCGTGCCCGGCGGGGACGACGTGGCGACCCTGCTCGACGAACTGCTGGTCGAACCGGTCGAAGGCGAAGATGTCTCACACTTCCTACGTGACGAAGGCGAGTGGTGGCAGGTCGAGGAGTACTTCGCCCACCGGTCGATCTACCACCTCAAGGAAGCCGATCCCCACGCGTGGGTGATCCCGCGGCTGCGAGGGCGGGCCAAAGCGGCGTTGGTGGCCGTCGAATTCGACGAGTTCGGCGGCGGACGGGCCGCTCAGGCCCATGCAAAACTGTTCGCCGACCTGCTGACCGGAGCCGGGCTTTCGCCGGGTTACCTCGCCTACCTCGATCATGTTCCCGCCCACACCCTGGCGACGGTGAACATGATGTCGCTGTTCGGTCTGCACCGCGGCCTTCGCGGTGCACTCGTCGGGCATTTCGCCAGTACCGAGATCACCACCGCGCCGTCGGCCCGGCGGATGGACGAGGCGTTGCGACGGCTGGGCGGAGCGGCCGAATGCCGTTACTTCTACACCGAGCACATCGAGGCCGACGCCGTCCACGAACAGGTGATGAGGCATGACGTGATCGGCGATCTGCTGGAGCGGGAACCCGAGCTGGCCGAGGACATCGTGTTGGGTATCCAGGCCACCACCCTGCTGGAGAACCGGCTGACCGAGCACCTGCTCGGCACTTGGTCGGCCGGTGAGTCCTCACTTCTCAGGCCGCTGCACCCCTTGCCGTGACCGGCGGCGGTGACTGGTGTCGCAGAACGGGTAGCTCTTGCTGCGGCGACAGGCGCAGAGCGCGACCACGAACCGATCGGACGTGACCGTTTCGCCGTCCGGCGCGACGATCTCGACGGGCCCCTCGACCAAGAGGGGTCCGCCCGGTTCGATCCGCACCCGCGTCCTACGGCCGATCGGCATGGGTCACCACCAAATGGTCTGGCGTAGCTGTATCGGTGATCGCGGTCATGACTCTTCCAAGGCATTCGATCGGTTCGCTCAGAACAAGTCCAGAGCGCGTAGCACGAAGAACCCGGCGACGCCCACGACGACGATCCCGATCACGATGAGCGTGATGACAGCGGGTTTGCGCGACGGGATCGGTTGCGGATGGGACAGGCCGGAGGTCTGTCCGGCGTCGGGAGGAGTGTCGCCGGGCGACACGGATCCGCCTGGCTCCAGGCCGGGAGAGTCCTGTGGCTCCGGTCCGGGTGCGGTCATGATCGTTCACCCCCCGGCCTACGTCAGCGCCCGGACCGCGTCCGTCACCGCTGGATACACCGGCACGCGCAGATCGAGGTCGAACAGCCGCACGATCCTCTGCACCTGTGCGGAGCCGATCACGAGGCCGATCCGGCGATGTTGGGCCCTCGCCGCGGTCGCCGCGGCGGCCAGCACTCGGAGACCGGCCGCGCCGAGGAAGCCGACCTGAGACAGGTCGAGCACCGTGGCGACGGGCAGAGGCTGGGAGAGGTTCCTCTCAAGCAGCGGCGCGGTCAGCGCGTCGAGATCGCCGGACACGCTGAGAATCAGCAGATCGGTCGCCACGGTGTGTTCCCGGACCCGCGTCGGCGACGCGGGTCCGAGAGGCTGGGCGTAGAACCCCAGCTCGCTGGGATGTTCCGGAGCGAGAACGGCAGCAGAACGGCCGTTTTCATGGCGGGGCGAGTAGAACGAAGTCATCGGTGGTCTCCCGTGATCGGGACGACACGGCCGGCAAGCAGGCCTGCGCGGTGTGCACGAAGGAAAACTCGCGGAAACGCGTCGCCGGCCACGCGCGTGCGTGGCGACGGACATCGGCGTCGTAAACGCGAAGCTGCGGGTTTGAACCCCACGCGTGATCCACCGTACGCCACACAGCCGATCTTCACAGGACGCTGCAACCGACGAGTTTGGACGCCTCTGTCGCGAGGTATTCCCCCAGTGGCGCCTGCGGTTCACCGAGCCTCACGGCAGACCTTGCGTTGTACGGGCGACGAAGGAGGCGGCCGTGTCCAGCCCTGAGAGTCTCGTGGACGACACCGTGAGCGCGGCACTCGGTTCGATCGCCCGCACCCTGCAAGCCGAACCCGACGTCGAATCGACCTTGGCGGCGATCGTCAAGGCCGCCGTGGACCATGTCCCCGGGGCGGACTACGCCGGGATCTCCCTGGTCGAACGCAAGCGCCGGATCCGGACGGTCGCCCCCACCGACGAAGTGGTGGCCACCATCGACGAAGTGCAGTACCGCACCGGCCAGGGTCCTTGCCTCGACGCGATCGCCGATCACCAGAGCTATCGCACCGGAGATCTCACCACCGAAGACCGCTGGCCCGCGTTCACCCTCGCCGCTGCCGAGACCGGGGTGCGCTCGATGCTCTCCTACCGGCTGTTCGTCAGCGAAACCACTCTCGGTGCCTTGAACCTCTACTCACGCGGTGTCTGCGCGTTCAGCGATCGGACCCAGCGGGAGGGGGAGATCTTCGCTTCCCACTCCGCGATCGCCCTCATCGGAGCCCAGACCGAGGCCCACCTCCACTCCGCCCTCGTACATCGGGACGTCATCGGCATGGCCAAGGGAATCCTGATGAACCACCACGGCATCGGGCCGGTCGAAGCTTTCCGGCTGCTGGTCGAAGCGTCCCAAGCGGCCAATCTGAAACTGCATCAGGTCGCCACCTGGCTTGTGGACCATCACCTCGAACTGTGACCGTAGCGAATCCGATGAGGACTTCGCGTGTGACGGCACCGGCTACGGGTACCAGTTGAATGGTGGTCGGCTTGTTGAGCAGCCAGCCGGTCGGCCACCGCCGCGCTCGGCCCGGCCGCGTCGTTGACGAGCACCGGTTTGCCGCCGGTTCCCGGATCCAGCACAGCGCCAGGCCTTCGAACGGAGGCATTTCGATGAACGAGAACACGATAGGACGGTCTTTACGACCGGTGGTACTGGTCATCGCGCTGGTCCATCTCGTACTGGGCGTGCTCGGCTTCTTTTTCTTGCCGGAAGCCAACCAGACAGGCGAGAACACGATCTGGATCTTCAGTGCCACCGGGATGCTGAACATCATCCGCGCCGTCATCGGAGTCCTGGGAGTGGCGGCGGTGCTGAAGCCGTCGGCGATTTACAGCTACATGTGGATGGTCTTCATAGCCTTCGCGGGCTTGACCGCCTTCGGCGTTCTTTCGGCAGCGACCACTTCGGCCGGCGACACGGTGAACTTCAACTGGGCCGACAACGTCCTTCACGCGCTGACATCGCTTGCCGCGCTCGCCGTGGGCATAGCCGTCGCTCGTGGCGCGGAGCGGAAACCCGCCAGGAAACGAGCGGACGTTTGATCCGACGGATCCGTACCCATTTACCAAGTTCGAAAGAGGCACCCATGCGGGCACTGGTTTACCAAGGACCGTTCGACGTCGCCGTCAAGGACGGTCACGGACGCACGAGAGCTGTGACAACTGTTTCAAGGGGCTGACCGGTTTCTGCCTGCGTGCGAACCCCGGCAGTGCCGGTGCCGCGTACGGATACGCGAGCATGGGCCCCTACAACGGCGGCCAGGCCGAATACCTGCGTGTCCCGTGGGCGGATTTCAACGCCCTCGTACTCCCCGAGGGCACCGAGCATGAACTCGACTACACGATGCTCTCGGACATTCCCGACCGGCTGGCACGGCGTCGAGCTGGCGAAGATGCAACCGGGCGAGACCATCGTCATCTACGGTGCGGGCCCCGTGGGCCTCATGGCCGCGCACGCCGCCGCGATCAAGGGAGCATCGCGCGTCTTCGTCGTCGACCATCAGCCGGACCGGCTCAAACTCGCCGAACAGGTGGGCGGGACCCCGATCGATCGGTCCGCGGGCGACGCCGTCGAGCGGATCACCGACCTCACCGACGGCGGCGCCGATCGCGGGGTCGACGCCGTCGGCTACCAGGCTCATGGTCCTGACGGCACCGAACAGCCGGAGATCGTGCTCAACGAGCTGGTGGCCGCGGTCAAACCGACAGGCGGTATCGACGTGGTCGGCGTCTACGTTCCCCAGGACCCCGGCGCCGAAGGCGACCTCGCCAAGGAGGGCAAGCTGAACCTCGACCAGGCGGCGGAAGGTTACGAACACTTCGACAAGCGCGAGGACGGCTGGACGAAAGTCGTCCTGCACCCCTGAGATGGGACGGGGCACCACCGAACACGACATTGACGAGCCGAAGGGTCCGGCCGATCACTCACGGATCGGCCGGATCCCTTTCACTCGAACAAGATCTTCGTTGCTTTCCTATGGGATCGTCGGGTCAGTGCCCGGCCCAACCGCCTTGTTGCTCCGCGGCGTCCACATCGGATTCCGCGGTCGCGCGGTGTGCCAGCGCCGCCACCGTCTCCTCGAGTCCATGCTGAACTTCTTCGTCGTCGGCATCACGGACGCTGTGCAGAGTGACCGTGAGGCGGGACTCCGCCGGACCGGCGTCGTCGATCGACAACTCCCCCTGATAGTCATGCGGCCCTTGGGCACCCCAGCGTAGTGAACGGTTGCTTTCGTCCACCTTCAGCCACGCTTCGCCCTCCACATGTTCACCGTGGACATCGGCTTCGACATGGACCACATCGCCGCCTTCAGGCTCGGCCCGGCTCATCTGCGGGAAATAACGAGGCAGATTCCGTGGTTCGCGCAAGTAGGCGAACAGATCGGCGGCGGGCATCTCGATGGTGGCGGTGTGCCGGTAGTCGCTCATACCCCCGGGTACCCGTCATCTCGGCCGCGAACCGGCCGAACTCAGGCCCGTCAGATCAGCCTTCTTCCTCCGCGACAAGGTGACGATACGCCGACCGGGATTCGTCGATGTTCAGCCACTTGTCCAGTTCAGCCGGAGTCATGTTGACCGCAATTCGGAAGTCTTCGCTCACGTCTTCTCCAAGGCCTCGGGCTTGTGCACCGCTTCCCCCCTTGTGAAAACGCTGTCCCATGATCATCTCCTTCGACTCTCAGGGTTACCCTCGCCGCACCTCACCAAACGCGCACGATTGGTGCTGCGGGGAGCGGGTATTCGAAGTCATGACGAATGACGGCGAGAAGGCCACTGGACCGGACGAGAACAAGCGAAAGACGGAGTCGGACGAGCGCGAGGAAGTCCGGGGCGAACAAGGGACGTCCTCCGGTGACCCGCACGACGACACCGATCCCCAGTCCGGCTGACCGGGTTTGCCCCGTCGGCTTCGCTAAGTCTACTTCGGACTTCGACTGTCGTTTCGCACCCACCGGCCTCAGGATGTGCGGTCGGGCGCCGGGCCGTGGTCCAAGCGCCGGTTGGCGTCATTCATCGCTTCGGTGATCTTCGACAGGAACGTGGTGACGACGCGGAGTTCCTCGGGGTCGGCGGCGCGGAGCGTGGCCGCGATCTCGGCCCCGGCGAAGGCGAGGAATCGGCGGGCGTGTTCGCGCGCGTCGGGGGTCGGACGCAGGGTGACTCGGCGACGATCGCTGCTCTCACGGCTGCGCTGGACATGCCCGGCGTCCTCGAGCCGGTTCAGCAGAATCGTGGTGGCACCGGTGGTCATGGCGATCCGCCGGGACAGCTCCGCGGGCGACAGCGGCGTGCCCGCTTCGGCGGCCCAGGTGATCTGGCCCAGCGCCTGGGCGTCCGAAACGGGCAGCCGCATCCAGACGGCGAGATGCCGATGCAGTTCACCGAAGCCGACCGCCCAGTCCCGAAGCCGCTGCATCACTTCGATCTGGGCCGGCGTCCAGCTCTCGGCCAACGGGTCGGCGTCGACCATGGCGATCTCCTTTGCAGCATAGTAGCTTTGCAGTAAAGCTACTATGTCGGCTACCGAGAGGGAACTCGGATGACCACTCGACACGCTGTGGTGTCCGGCGCGAGCATCGCCGGGCTCTCGGCCGCTTTCTGGCTTCGGTGCACCGGCTGGGAGGTGACCGTGCTGGAGCGGGCGACGGAGTTTCGCGACGGCGGGCAGAACGTCGACGTCCGCGGCGTCGGCCGCGAGGTACTCGCGAAGATGGGCCTGACGGAGGCGGTGAGAGCGCAGAACACCACCGAGACCGGCACTGTCTTCGTGGACGCCTCGGGCGAAGTGCTCGTGGAACTGCCCTCCGACGGCCCGGACGGCGCGACCGCCGAACTCGAAATCCTGCGCGGCGACTTCGCCCGCACGATCCTGCGGCACCTGCCCGAGGGAGTCGAGATCGGTTACGGCGACACCATCGCCGCGGTCCAGGAAGAGGCCGAAAGGGTCACCGTGACCACGAACGCCGGCCGGGTCCTGCACGCCGACCTGCTGGTCGTCGCCGAAGGCGTGCGCTCCACCACCCGCGACCTGCTCTTCGAGGGCCAGGTCGACCGCCGCGCGCTGGGCATCACCATGGTCTTCGGCACCATCCCGCGCACCACAGAAGACGACAGCCGATGGCGCTGGTACACCACGGTCGGCGGACGGCAGGTCCACTTGCGGCCGGACAACCACGGCACCACGCGCGCCATCCTCGCCTGCACCGAGGCCGAAGACCCGACCCGGCTCGACCAGGCCGAGGCACTGGCCCGGATCCGGGATCGCTTCTCCGGCGTGGGCTGGGAAGCTCGCCGGATCCTGGACGGATTCGACGGCTCCGACGACGTCTACTTCGACCACCTCACCCAGATCCGCATGCCCACCTGGCACCGCGGGCGGGTATGCCTGGCCGGTGACGCCGCCTGGTGCGTGACCCCGATGGGTGGCGGCGGCGCCTCGCTCGCACTCGTCAGCGGCTACGTCCTCGCCGCCTGCCTGTCCGACACCGGATCCGGCTCGCTCGCCACCGGCCTCACGGCCTACGAGGCTTGGATGCGGCCACTCGTCGACGACGTCCAGCAACTCCCCCGCTGGATCAAACCGTTCGCCTTCCCCCGGACCCGGCAGGGCCTGGCGCTGCGCAGGATGGCCGACAAAGCACTCCTGTCACCGGTACTGGCACCCCTGACGGCGAGGTTCGCCAGGATCGCCGATACCGACCGCACGCTGCCGTCCATCACGGCGACGGGAACGACAAGATGAAAACCGCGCCGGGGCCGGTTCAGCCGTCGGTGTGCCGACGAAGACCGGCTCGTCGCGTCAATTCGTCCTGTCTCGCGAGTTCGGCCGTCGCGTCCTCGATCTTTCGTTCGAGGCGCGAGCGGTTCTCAAGCAAGGCGAGCACCTCGTCGTCCTCCAGTTCCAGCAGTGCTTTCGTGACGTGCACGGCCAGGATGGGCTGGTGCTCCTGCACGAGAGGCAACAGCACCTGGCCCAGCCGCGCCTTTCGCTGCTGCGGGTTCAGCTCAGCGAGCTCTTCGGCGGATAAGCAGTTTTCCCGGTTGTCGGGAGGCATGCGGGCGTTCACCAGTCCAGGCCAGGGTCTTCGGCGACCGACTTCAGCGCGGTCACCGTCGCGTGGCCTTCACTCAGCAGGCGGGCGTCACTGCCCGGCGACAACTGCCCCTCGCCCGTGACGGCGGTGAGGGTGAACGCGCCGTCCTCGCCGTTCTGGATGTGACTGCGTACGGCGCCGAATTCGGCCAGGCAGGTGCGTTTCGGGGCCCCTGCCTCGGGACGATCGGGCACATTGAGGTTCAAGACCGTGCCGGCGGGCAGTTCCGTAAGCCTGTCGAACAGGATCGAGGCGACAGCGACGGCGGTGTTCCAGTGAGGTCGCGGGCCGGGGTCCAATCCCACGTCGAGAGACACCGCGAGAGCCCTGGCGCCGTTGATAGACGCGGTCAGCGCCGCGCCGACCGTGCCCGAGTGCAGGATCGCCCGCCCGACGTTCGCCCCGTGGTTCACTCCGGACAGCAAGATCTCCGGAGGCTCGCCGAACGTTCCCTGCGCAGCCGCCAAGGCGATCAGCCCGGGATGGGCGGCGACGGCGAACGCCGGCACACCGGGCAGGCCGGGCAGGTCCCGCCGTTCGACCGCGACCCGTCCCGCTCCCCCGGCGCCGGTCAGCCCCGCGCTTGTTCCGCTGGCTTCCGCCGCGGGTGCGGCGACCACCACCGTCCAACCGTGGTCCGCCGCGCCCCGGGCCAGCGCCGTCAGGCCCGGCGAATCGATACCGTCGTCATTGGTGATCAGGGCACGCATCAGGAAGCCTCCCACGGTTTCAGACGTACTCGTCCGGTGAGTTCCCGCACGGCGCCGTCGCTACCCGAACCGAGACCGTGTCGTGTCACGTTGATCGCACCCGCCGCGGCCCCGAGCTTCACCGCGTCCTCCAGCGACCGGCCTTGCGCCAAGCCGACCGCGAGCCCCGCGGTCATCGAGTCCCCGCCGCCGCGGGTGTCGACCGGCGTCAGGTCGGGCGACTCCGCCAGAACCAGCCTGCCTTCGAGGCAGGCGAGCGTCTCGTCGGCCGCGCGGGAAACGACGACCGCCCGGGCGCCGCCCGACGCCAGCTCACGGCACCCGTCCGCGAGATCGGACAACGAATCCGATTTTGCCAGCCCGTCCTCGACCATTTCCTCGTGACTGACCTTGATCACCGCCGGACCGCCCGCGAGTGCCCGGGTGAGTCGTTCCCCGGACAGGTCCACCACGACCGGCGTGCCGTGCCTGCCCAGATCGCGGGTGAGCCGCTCGTACACCGCATGTGGCACCGGCACGTCGTCCTCGTCAGGCCCGCTGAGGATCGCCACGTCCGCACGTAAACCGTGGACCAACATCAGCTCGTACAGATCGTCGAGTTCGTGCCGGGTCAACGCGTCCGCGGGCATCCGCACCACCTCGTCCCGTCGGCCATCACGCCGATCGTGCACGTAGGCGCCGTTGCGCGCCGCGACATCGCGGACCTCGGCATCGACGCCGACCAGATGCCGTAACACCCGCCCGGTCTCCCCACCCAGGGCGCAGCACAACACCGCCCGTCCGCCGAGGGCGTCGATCATCCGCGACTGCCACACCCCCTGCCCGCCCGCGTGCACGTGGACGTCCGGCGCCCCGTCCAGCTCTTCCACTGTCACCGTCAGCTGCGGAGACGGCGCGAACACCGCCACTCGACCTTCAGTCATATCGAACTTTTACCCGTTCTGCCGGATTTCACTCGTCGACGTCAGGCCGGTCTCGACGGCTCGCTCACTGCGGAAACTACCCACAGGGCGGGAGCCGACGACGTGTTCGACTGTCCCTGTGCTGAAGAAACCGCGTACCGCCACGGCGATCATCGCCCTGTCACTCACCATCGCCACGCCCGCGCAAGCCACGCCGGCGTACTACCAGCAGACGATCACCGGATCCACCCTCGCCCAGTGCAACACCGCCGGCTCTCAGCTCGCCCAGCAGAAACGTGCCGAGGGCTACCTCGTCACCTGGACCGGCTGCGGCTACCAGAACTTCGCCTACGTCGGTGTGGTCGGCTGGTCGGACTGATCCCGCCGATGGAGACGTTCGCTGGTTTCGACCGGCCGTGGCGGGGTATCAGGAGGCGAACACGAAACAGGCCAGCCCCAAGGAGGCGCTTGATGAGCACGATCACCAAGTCCGTCGACGTCGAGGCGCCGGTCACCGACGTCTACAACCAATGGACCCAATTCGCCGACTTCCCGCACTTCATGGAAGGCGTGGAACGAGTCGAACAGCGCGACAACACTCACACACACTGGACCATCACCGTGGCCGGCGTCTCCAGGGAATTCGACGCCACCATCACCGAGCAGCACCCGGACGAACGCGTCGCGTGGAAGTCCGACGACGGCCCGAACCACGCCGGCGTCGTCACCGTGCACCGCCTCGACGAACACAAGACCCGGGTCACCGTCCAGATGGACATCGATCCCGAAGGATTCGTGGAGAACGTCGCCGACAAGCTCGGCATCCTCGACCGCCGCGTCCAAGGCGACCTCGACCGCTTCAAGACCTTCCTCGAAAACCGCGGCGGTTCCGAGACCGGCGCCTGGCGCGGTGACGTGCAGCGCCCTGGTCAGTCCTAGTCCCTTTCAGACCACCTCACCGCACCAGGGTCGTTGCCCGACCACGCGGTGAGGAGGACGGCCGGTTCTCCCAACCCAGGCCGTTTGCACACGATGTGGCCGGCCCCAGCACGGGGCCGGCCACATCGTCGTTCCACGACCGGATGGTTTTTGGCGTGCGCCGTCCGGCAGGCCGATCCCTTGCCCTGCGGGACGTCGAGCACCTCGGTGTGGTGGTGGCCGCGGTGATACTCGATCCACAATGGACCGAGGCAGCGGATACCCGACGGGAACCCGGAACCCATCTGGTTCGCCGAACACGAGCGGCTTCTCGTGTCGAACCTCCTTCTCGTTGAGCTCATTTCCCTGTACCCCTGCTCAGAGCCCAGTACGCGCCTTCCCGCTCACCAGGTCACCCGCAGCCTGTTCACGCCGTATACGAGGCTGAGGGCTCGGAAGTCCACCTGCTCATCCGGATCGGCCAGGGCGAGGCCGGGGAAGCGCTTCAGCAGCGCCGGAAAGGCGATGCGCATCTCCATCCGTGCCAGCGGCGCCCCGAGGCAATGGTGCACGCCATGTCCGAAGGCGACGTGGCCGGTGGATTCCCGGGTGATGTCGAGGTGCTCGGGATCGTCGATCACGGCAGGGTCGCGGTTGGCGGCGGAAAGCGAGCAGATCACAAGCGAGCCCGCGGGGATGACGTGCCCGGCGATCTCCACCTCCGTCGTGGTCGTGCGCGGCGGCAGCGAGTTCAGAATGGACAGCCAGCGCAACAACTCCTCGACGGCGGGTTCGACCCGCGCCGGATCCTCGCGGATCATCGCCAGCTGGTCCGGGTGCCGCAGCAGGGCCAGGGTGCCCAGGCCGAGCATGTTCGAAGTCGTCTCATGCCCGGCCAGCAGCAGCAGTCCCGCGATGCCGATCAGCTCGTCGGTACCGAGATCGTCGCCATGCTCGCGCACCAGCATGCCCAGCATGTCCTCGCCCGGATCCGCCTGCGCGGAGGCCGCCAGACCTGCCATGTAGGCGCGGTCATCCCGCTGCGCCGCGATGCGCTGCTCCATCGGCAAGGAGGTGTCCAGCAGGCGAACGGAACGCTCCTGGAACTCGGCGCGGTCGCTGTACGGCACACCCAGCAACTCGCAGATCACCAGCGACGGCACCGGCAGCGCGAAGTGCTCGACCAGGTCGGCCGGCTGGCCCGCCTGCTCCAGATCATCCAGAGCCGCCTGGACGATCTCGGTGATCCGCGGCTCGAGTCTGCGGATCCGGCGCACGGTGAATTCCGGGGTGAGCATCCGGCGCAACCGCGTGTGTTCGGGCGGGTCGAACCCGATCAGCTGCCCAGCCTGCATCTTGGCCAGTTCCTCGGCGGTCATCTGCTCGGCTCCTGGGAACGGCGTCAGCGCGCTGCTGAACTTGGCCGGATCCGACAGGACCCGGCGAACGTCCTCGTGGCGGCAGACCAGGTACGCGGGCAGACCGAACGGCGTCTCCACCCGCACCACCCCCTCGCGGTCGCGAGCCCGCGCCAGCTCCTCGACCGGGTCGAGCCCGTTCCGGCGCATGTGCAGCGGCAATTCCAGCGGTGTCGTCATTCTGTTCTTCCTCCGGGATCGTGGGAGACGTGACGTCTTGGCTTACGGCCTCTTACGGCCTGCTCAGGGTTGGCTGTCGAGCCATTCCTGGAAGGTGAGTCCGGCGAGCTTGGCGTGCGGGCTGGGCAGGAAACCACCCTTGGCGGCGATCCCGGCATCGGGCATTCCGGAGTCGTCGACGCTGACGACCTTGATGCCCCGGCGAGCGCCGAGAAGCCGAGCCGCGTCCGCCAGGGTTTCCTTGCGGGGCCCGGCGATCTCAGGGATCCGTGTTCCTTGGGCGGGAGCGGGAGCGGTGGCCAGGTCGACCAGTTCCTCCGCCACGGTGCGGCAGGCCACGAGCTGCGTCGGCAAGCTCGGAAGGTAGGCGATGTCGCCCTGCCTCCAGTCCAGGAGCTGGCCGACGAACTCGTGGAACTGCGAGGCCCGCAGGATACGGACGGGGAGCGGGCCGGACAGGAGGAGCTCCTCGTGCACCTTCTTCGCAGCGAGGAAGCCGGCGGTGGCCTTGTCGACGCCGATGATGGACGCCACGGTGATCCCGGCGACGCCTGCCTTCTGGCCGGCTTCCTGCAGAGTGCGGGCCGACGTGCGGAAGAAGTCCGTCGCCGCTTCCTGCTCGGAGCCGTGCCACGACGCGACGTCGATGATGACGTCGACCCCGCTGAGAGCCTCGGCGAGCCCCTCACGGGTGATGATGTCCACGCCGGTGGCCCGGGACATCGGCACGACCTTGTGCCCCCGTTCGGCGAGGACGTCTACGACGTGGCGGCCCAGCCGCCCGGTCGCTCCTGCCACCGCGAAAGTGGTGATGTCCATGATCTGCCTCTCCTACTCGCTGTAGTTCTGGCCGGGGGCATGCCGAGAATCGGTTGCTCGAGCCGGTGTGCCATGACGAGCAAGAGATCCCGGTGATCCCCTCCTTGTGACAGCTCGGCCATGTGACGGAGGCCACCGACCGTCGATGTCACAAAGCAGCGAGAGCCGGGATCGTATGGCTATGGCACAGGCGCGAACGAAGAGTCAGGAATCGGCGACGAGCGAACCACGCGAGCAACCGACGGACACGGCCACCGAGGCGTTCGTGGCCCATCGCAACCTGCTGTTCACCGTCGCCTACGAGATGCTCGGTTCGGCTGCCGATGCCGAGGATGTCCTGCAGGAGACCTGGCTGCGGTGGGTGGGCGTCGACCTCGGCACAGTGCTGGACCCGCGCGCGTTCTTGATCCGGATCACCACCCGGCAGGCGCTCAAACGCTTGCGGACGCTCGGCAGGCGCAAGGAGTCCTACGTCGGCCCGTGGCTGCCCGAGCCGCTGCTGACCGCGCCGGACGTGGCCGAGGACGTGGAGTTGGCCGAGAGCGTCTCGATGGCGATGCTGCTGGTGCTGGAGACGCTCGCACCGACCGAACGGGCTGTGTTCGTGCTGCGCGAGGCCTTCGCTCTCGACTACGACGAAATCGCCCAAGCCGTCGAGAAAACCCCCGCCGCCGTCCGCCAGATCGCCCACCGGGCACGGGCACACGTCGCCGCACGCAGACCCCGCGGCACCGGCTCCCCCACCGAACACCGCGCCGCGCTCCAAGCCTTCCAGGTAGCGGTCGAAACCGGCGACCTACAAGGCCTCCTCGACATCCTCGCGCCGGACGTCGTCGCCCTCAGCGACGGCGGAGGAGTCAAACACGCCCTGCCGCGACCCATCGTGGGCGCCGATAAGGTCGCTCGCCTGCTGGCCATCGGCTGGTGGAAACGCGAGGCGAAAAGGTCGGTCGAGCTCGTACAGATCAACGGTGGCCCAGGGCTGCTCATCCGTGTCGATGGTGAGATCGATGGCGTGCTCGCGGTGCGGGTCGAGAACGGCTACGTCACCGGCGCCTACCACGTACGGAATCCTGAGAAGCTGTCGAGCGTGGAGCGAGAGATCGCCGTGAGCCGCTGAGCTCGCCGAGACCTTGCCCGGCTGGCCGATCTCGCCACCGGCAAGTACCAGAACGCTCAGTCGTGGACCACGTCCCGTGGTCGTTGTGCCGCCCTCACGCGCCGGCGCTCACAGCTCGACGGGAGCATCGCGCACGGAGGATTCCGGCAGCTCGCCGGTGAGCGTGAAGTCCACCCGCCGGGCCACCGAGACGACCTGGTCGGCGAAGCGCTCGTAGAACCGCGCCAGCAGCGCCACCGAAATCGCGGGTCCCACACCGTCGGCCCACTCCGGGCCGGTGACCAGCGTCATCAGCTCCTCGTACAACGCGTCGACCCGCTCGTCGGTCCGGGCCAGCGAATGGAACACCTCGGCCGTCGGTCCTTCGATCGCCGCTCCGAGATCCTCCGCCATCGAGCACACCAGACCGGCCATCTCACCGAACCTGCCGGCGAGCGCTGCAGGGACGGCGAATTCGGGCTCTCGCGCGGCCTGCTCGGCGATGTGCTGGGCCAGGTCACCCATCCGCTCCAGGCGGTCGGCGCAGAACACCGCCGCGAGCACGGTCCGCAGGTCTCCGGCGACCGGCGCCTGCAAAGCGAGCAGCTTCTGCGCCGTCTCCTCGCATTCGGTCCGCGCCGCGTTCAGCTTCGCCTCGACCGTCGCCAGTTCGACTGCGGCTTCCACGTCCCGGTCGAGGAAGACCCGGTTCGCCAGGCGCAGCTCCTCGCACGCCATGCCGCACATGGTCGACAGGAGGTCGCCGAGGACGCCCAGTTCGCCATGGAATCGTTCCCTCATATCAGCACCTTCGCGGTTCGAGGACCTTGTTCACTCTCGTAGTGCGCGAGCCCAGTGTGAAGCAGAGCCTTCTCGTTCACGGCCGCTCCCCCACGCCGGTGGCCAGTTCGTGGCCCCTGCCGACGTCCGCTCTCAGCGGTTCGGTCGGGAACCCTCCGCCCTCACGCAGTCCTTCGAGGAACGCCCGGATCGCGTCCTCCGACGAGTACCGCGGCGTCCAGCCCAGTTCTTCCCTGGCACGCGTGCAGTCCATCACCGGCAGGTGCAGGACGGCGTCGAACAGGCCTGGTGTGGCCGGCACCAGATGCAGCGACCAGGCCGCGGCGAGCGCGCGCCGGACGAGGACGGCCGGCACCTTCACCGGTTTGGCACCGAAGATCCGCGCCAGTCCGCGAGTGTCCAGCACGGGATCGGCGGCGACGTTGAACGCCCCTTTGACCTCCTGAAGCGCACAGCGCCGATAAGCGTCGGCCACGTCTTCGGTGTGCGCGGTCTGGATTCTCAGCTGCGGGATGTCCGGGATCACCGGGATCAGCGACGGGCGCACGAGCTTGCCGGGCACGAACGGCCCGCCGAACAGGCGTCGTTGTTCGGGTGCTGCCGCCCTCTGGAAGAGGAAACCGGGGCGCAACCGCACGACGCGCAGCCGCGGATGGCTTCGGTCGAACGCCTCGAGAACCCTTTCCACATAAGCCTTTTCGCGAGTGTACGCGGATCGCGGCGAACCGTGGGTCGGCCAATCCTCGGTCACGGGACGATCGTCGTCCCGCGGCGAGTAGGCCCCGATCGACGACGCGGAGACCAGCGCCGGCACCCGCATCGCCTGGACGGCTTCGAAAACCCGGATCGAACCGAGCACATTGGACCGCCACGTCACCTCGGGCCGATGCGTGGGCTGGAAGAGCCAAGCCAAGTGGATCACCACGTCGGCCCCGTCGAACACAGCACGAAGGTCGTCGCGGGCGACGTCGGCGGTGACGAACTCGGTCTTCGGGCTCTGCCACTGGGTGGGGCGCCTTGCGACGCCGACGATCGACCCCACGTCCGGGTCCGCGCCGAGCGCGCGCACCACGGCGGTGCCGACATTGCCGGTGGCACCGGTGACCACGATCCGCTTGCCGTTGCTGGCCATGGGTGTGGTTACCCATCGTCGCCCCGACTTAATCGGCGTGGAGCCGCTGGACGAGACGCCGGGCAGGCAGCGCCATGGCTCCGAGCCCGATCGACGTGGTGACCTCGTCGGTGGGTGTGACGAGCAGGTGGTCGATCTCTCCGACCAGCTCACGGCATCGATCGAGCCTCTGGGGGTCACCCGAACGGGTCACCGCGGCGAGCGCTTCGAGCAGCTCGCCGACGACCCCGCGCGCGTACTCGCCGGGATGCCGGAACGGCTGCTCGCTCCGGGCGGCTTCGCTCACCGCGTCGATCAGCTGGGCGAGCGGCGGCCACAGGGTGACGAGGTTCGCCAGCGGCTCCTCACGGGTCTCACGCCGCCCGCGGAGATTCAGGTACCGGCCTTCCCTGGTCCAGTCGATCGCGTCCTCCGCTTCGGCGACCAGACTGCGGACGTCACGCATCCGGTCGTGCAGGCGGTCGGCCGCTTCGGGCGGTTCGCCGCCGCGGACCAGCGCCGCCGTCTCGTCGAGGACGTCCGCGATCGCCGAGGCCAGCCGGGACGTCGCCGCCCGCAGGCGTTCCCCGTGCAGCGGTGGCAGGACCACCGCATTCAGGACCGCGCCGATCGCAGCCCCCAGTGCGGTTTCCAGCAGCCTGTCCGCGAGCAGGATGGGTTCGGTCGCGCTGCCGTAGGAGATCAGCAGCATGCCGGTGACCCCGATCCACACGCCCGAGTCGCCGAATCCCCGCCACGAACCGACCAGCAACCCGGTGAAGACGACCAGCCCGAGCGCCACCGTCACCGACGGGATGACCTGGCCGGCGCCCGCCGCGAGCAGCACTCCCACGCTCACCGCGCCGACCTGCTGCGCCCAGCCGCGCAGCGACCGGTAGACGGTGGCCTGCACGAGGAACACGGCCGCGTACGGTGCCAGGAAAGGTTGGGGCAACTCCAGCACCGAGGTCGCGACGATCCACGCGAGCACCGCCGCCACCGCGGCCTTCGTGGTCTGGACCAGGTTCCGGCGTTCCTCCCCCGGAACCCGGAACGCCCTGGCGATCCAGCCGAATGGTGCCGCCCAGCGGTTCCGGGCGTCCGTCATTCGCACCTCCTCGCGATTTCGCAATCCGGTTACCCCGGGTATCCGTCTCGCACACCTGCCCGTTTGCGGATCCCGAGCGCGGGTAGCCGCGAGGGAACCCACCACTGCGAAGGGGCGAGATCTGTGGCACAGCACCGAGAAGACGCGAAGGACGAACAACTGCACGGAAGCAGGGTGGATCCGGACGGCACCGCGTTGACGACGCAGCAGGGCGTCCGGGTCGATCACACGGACGACTCGCTGACGGCGGGGACCCGGGGCCCGACCCTGCTCGAAGATTTCCATGCCCGCGAGAAGATCACGCATTTCGACCACGAGCGCATCCCCGAGCGGGTGGTGCACGCGCGCGGCGCGGGTGCTTACGGCTTCTTCGAGGCCTACGACGACGCACTGGCGGACTACACGGTCGCCGAGTTCCTCACCAGCGGTGAGAAGATCCCTGTGTTCGTGCGGTTCTCCACTGTCGCCGGTTCGCGCGGCTCGGCCGACACCGTCCGCGACGTGCGCGGCTTCGCGACCAAATTCTACACCCGGCAGGGGAACTACGACCTCGTCGGCAACAACATGCCGGTGTTCTTCATCCAGGACGGGATCAAGTTCCCCGACTTCGTGCACGCGGTCAAACCCGAGCCGCACAACGAGATCCCGCAGGCGCAGTCGGCGCACGACACGTTCTGGGACTTCGTCTCGCTGCAACCGGAAAGCCTGCACATGGTGCTCTGGCTGATGTCCGACCGCGCGCTTCCCCGCAGCTACCGGATGATGCAGGGCTTCGGTGTCCACACCTTCCGGCTCGTCGACGCCGAAGGCAAGGGTACCTTCGTGAAGTTCCATTGGAAGCCCGTGCTCGGCACGCATTCCCTGGTATGGGACGAATGCCAGAAGATCGCGGGCAAGGACCCCGACTTCAACCGGCGCGACCTGTGGGACGCGATCGAGTCCGGGCAGTACCCGGAATGGGAACTGGGTGTCCAGTTGGTGGACGAAGACGCGGAGCACGACTTCGATTTCGACCTGCTCGACGCGACGAAGATCATCCCCGAGGAGCTGGTGCCCGTCCAGCCGGTCGGGCGTATGGTCCTGGACCGCAATCCCGACGACTTCTTCGCCGAGACCGAGCAGATCGCCTTCCACACCGCCAACATCGTGCCCGGCATCGACTTCACCAACGATCCGCTGTTGCAGGCACGGAACTTCTCGTACCTCGATACCCAGCTGATCCGGCTCGGCGGCCCCAACTTCTCCCAGCTCCCGGTGAACCGGCCGATCGCGCCGGTGCACACGAACCAGCGCGACGGGCACAGCCAGCACAACGTCCACAAGGGACGGACGAGCTACTTCCCGAACTCGCTCGGCGGCGGCTGCCCGGCGATCGCCGATTCGGGGGTCTTCCGGCACTACACCGAAGCCGTTTCGGGCCACAAGATCCGGGAACGCAGCGAGAGCTTCAAGGACTTCTACAGCCAGGCGACGCTGTTCTGGAACAGCATGTCCCCGGTCGAACGCGAGCACATCGTCGCCGCGTTCCGGTTCGAACTCGGCAAGGTCGAGGACCGGGAGGTCCGGGCCCGCACGGTCACCGAACTCAACAACGTCGACCACGACCTGGCGGCCAGGGTGGCCGAGGGGATCGGGGTGAGCGTGCCTGCCGCGCCGGCCGCGCCGCACCACGACCGCACCTCGCCCGCGCTTTCCCAGCTCAACCAGCCTTCCGGCACGGCGGCCGGCCGGAAAGTCGCCGTACTCGCCGCCGACGGGGTGGACACGATCGGTGTCGGGCGCGTCGTCGAGGCGCTGACCGAGCAAGGCGCGATCGCCGAGGTCCTCTCCCCCACCGAGGCCGAACTCCGGCCGGGTGGCGAGGGCGATCCCCTTCGACCGGACAGGCAGCTCAACACCATGGCGTCGGTGCTCTATGACGCCGTCGTCGTCCCGTGCGGCCCGAGTGCGATCTCCATCCTCGAACGCGACGGCTATGCGGTGCATTTCGTCGCCGAGGCCTACAAGCACGGGAAGCCAGTGGCCGCGTTCGGCTCCGGGCTGGATCTGTTGCGCCGGGCTGGGGTGACCTCGAAGCTGGCCGACGACGTCGAAACCCTGATCGACCAGGGCGTGGTCACCACCACGGCGGCCGAGGCGAGTCTCCCCGACGGTTTCTTCGCCTCGTTCACCGCTCAACTGGGCGAGCATCGCTCGTGGCTGCGAAAGACCGGCTCGATCCCCGCCTGACCAGCGGTCAGCCCGGGGTGGTCTCGCCGCCCAGCGCCGCGATGACCTCGCCGCTGTAGTACGACGAAAGGCGATTGGACGCCAGGAAGACGTACGACGGCGCGAGGTCGTCGGGGTGAGCGGCGCGCTCGAACGGGACCTGCAGGCCGAACTTCTCCACCTTCTCGGGCGGGAAGGTCGACGGAATCAGCGGTGTCCACACCGGACCCGGTGCGACGCAGTTGATCCGGACGCCGCGGTCGGCCAGCGCCTGCGCCATCGCGTACGTCCACGCGTGCACGGCGCCCTTGGTCGCGGAGTAGTCGATGAGGGACTTGTTGCCCCGCAGGCCGTTCACCGAACCGGTGTTGATGATCACCGATCCTTCGCCCAGATGGGGCAGCGCGGCGTTCGTCACCCGGAAGAAGCTGTGGATGTTCACGTCGAAGGTGTGCGTCCACTGTTCGTCGGTGAGTTCCTCCGGGGAGTCCACCGGCCATTGGGTGGCGACGTTGTTGACCAGGATGTCCAGGCCGCCGAGTTCCGCGACCGTGCGATCGACGATCTCCCGGCACTGTTTCGCTTCGGCCAGGTCACCCGGCAGAAGGAGGCACTCGCGCCCCTCGGCGCGCACGCGCTCCTCCGTGTACTTCGCGTCCTCGTGCTCACTGAGGTAGGCGATTGCCACGTCGGCGCCCTCCTTCGCGAAGGCGATGGCCACCGCGCGGCCGATCCCGGAGTCGCCGCCGGTGATGAGCGCGCGTTTACCGCTCAGCAGGCCACGGCCCTCGTAGTCCTCCATGGAGTCGCGCGGCCGCGGGTCCATCTCGGACGTCAGGCCGGGCGGCTCCTGCTGCTGCGGCGGACGCAGTTTGTCGGCCATCGAAGACTCCCTCCGGTCGGGTGCTTTCCGGCGGATTACCCGAGTGAGAGCGGTCCTGAACATGTTCACCGCGGGCTTCGGCCTCTCAAAGCAGGTCGAGCGCGCGAAGCACGAAGAACCCCGCGACACCCACCACGAGGATCCCGATCACGATGATCGTGATGACCGCGGGCTTGCGCGACGGGATCGGCTGCGGATGGGACAGGCCCGAGGTCTGCCCGGCGTCCGGCGGGGTATCACCGGGCGGTACGGAACCGCCAGGTTCCAAGCCGGGAGCATCCTGTGGCTCTGGTCCGGGGGTGGTCATGGTCTTCACGGTGACAGACCTGTCGCGACCCGGCAGTGTGGACGGGAATCAGGTTTGAAGAGCTTCGCCAGGGGTCATTCCGCGCTCGGACGGGACGGTTCCCGTTGTCGCGTCGAGCAGTCGGCGTCGCGTCGCGACGAGACGGCAAGGGCTTAAGGGCGCCACCGCCTTTCCTGCCTAGGTCAGTTCCGGACGGCGTCCACCCGCTGCCGTCACGACTGGAGTGATCATTTCCGTTCATCCCGTGAACCGCGAGCCGCCCAGAGATGGAAACCCACCGCGACCGCGAGCACGGCGCACCACAGGACGAAATAGCCGGGCACCCAGTGACGGATCAGAGCCATCAGGCCGACCAGCAGAACCAGGGCCGTGCCGACAGCCGTGAACAGGGACACCGCGCTGGCAGGACGTCCAGCCATGAATCTCCTCAGGTCACCAGGGATTTCCTCGGCGACTCGCGCCTCATGGCATCTCCCGGGGGTCGACGTCCTGACCCAGTAGTCGGTGCACCGCATTCGCGTTCTCGTACCGCTGCTCGGGCAGCTTGCCGAGATGGCCGAGGACGTCGTCACCGGCTCCCTGGGCGGTGGCGCTGCGGAGCAGGTCAGCGCGCTCGCACGGGTACTCGACTTCGGAGAGGTATTCGCGGACGTCCGACATGGGACTCCCTTCTCGTCGATCTCCTTTCACGTACCCTCGTTCAGGGCCGGCTAAGCACGCGGGATGGATCAGCGGCGCGGAGCCGCGACTCGCGGCCCGCTCACCCCCAGGGTCGCGAATGTGCCCAGGTCAGCGGCCCCCAGCGCCACGAAGATGCCCGAGGGCAGATCCGGCGCACCACTCCCGAGCGCTACCGTGCTGACCACTGCCGTGCCGAGCGCGGAACCGAGCTGCGGCGCGGTGTTGAGCAGACCGGAGTCGATGCCGCGGTCGGTCTCCCCCACCACGGCCGTCCCGGCGTTCGTCGCCGCGCTAAGGCCGATTCCCGCGATCGCGAGCGACACCGCGAATCCTGCCGACGAGCCGGTTCAGCAGCCGGGGGCCCAGCCAGCTCCCGCCCACCACTTCACCGTCTCGCTACGCCGACTCCCCTGCGATGTAGCGGTTCAAAATCCAAGTTCGCGGGGTACTCGTGAAGACCCGCCACCGAGTGAGGACCAGCCGTGTCGCAACCGCCAATACCCGTCGAGCCGACCAGGGTTCCGTCCGCTGGCTCCACCGCGTCCGCGGGAGCCTCGTGGAAGTCGGGTTCGCGGACCAGGCTCGCCTCGTACGCCGTTTCGGGACCTTCCAAGGGTCATAGCCGACGAAAACACGCCGCAAAGAACGGAAACCCATGTTCGAAGGATTCACGCTCGAAGAAGTCGACGTCGGCGAAGTGACCCTAAGGGTCCGCCACGGCGGCTCGGGGCCGCCTCTCGTGCTCCTGCACGGACATCCCCGCACACACACCACCTGGTACGACGTCGCGCCCCGGCTCGCGGACGCATTCACCGTCGTCTGCCCGGACCTTCGCGGCTACGGCCAATCCTCGAAGCCCGAGAGCACCGAAGATCACTCCGCGCATTCGAAACGTGCCATGGCTAACGACATCGTCGCGCTCATGCGCCATCTCGGCCACGAGCGGTTCGCCGTCGCAGGTCACGACAGAGGTAGTTCGGTCGCCTACCGGCTCGCCCTTGACCATCCGGCGTCCGTCACGAAACTCGCCGTCTTGGACGGTGTCCCGATCGGCGAGCATCTCGGCCGCGCCGACGCGAAGTTCGCTCAGGCCTGGTGGCACTGGTTCTTCTTCGGCCAGCTCGCGAAACCCGCCGAGAGGGTCATCAACGCGGATCCGGACGCTTGGTACGGCGGCGATCCCGAAGCGATGGGCGCCGAGAACCACGCCGACTTCCTTCGCGCGATCCACGATCCTGAAACCGTCCACGCCATGCTCGAGGATTACCGCGCGGGGCTCGGCCTCGATCGCGAAGCCGACGACGCCGACAAAGCGGCCGGCAACAGGATCGCCTGCCCGGTACTCGTACTGTGGTCCAGCCTCGACGACCTCGAACACCTCTACGGCGATCCCGTCGCCATCTGGCGTGATTGGAGCGTGGACGTCCGTGGGTCCGCCATCGAGTCCGGACACCACATGGCAGAGGAGAACCCTGGCGACCTCGCCTCGGCGCTCCGTGAGTTCCTGACCCCATTTCCCTGGAGCAGTCCTGAAACACGCCGGCCTTCCAGCGCCGAGCGGGGTCACGTTCTCGATCCAGTGATACAACCCGACCGATAGTCGGCCTCGACGCTTCACAACACGCGAAAGAGCGGAGTTCTCTGGAGTGCGTCCGCGACCGGGCGTCGCGAGAGAACGAGTACCGGAATGACTGTGCACAGGGTGATGGTGAGCAGGATCCCGAGTCCGGGTGCGAGGAGCCAGGAACCGGGCGGGTACTGGGGCCGGCCGCGCCAGGCGAACAGGAAAAGCCCGAGGCCACAAGGGATCCCGGCGGCGGCACCGGGAAGGGCAGGGAGCAGCTGAGCCACGGTCAGGCCCATCCCGGTCTGCCCGGGTGTGGCGCCGAGCGTACGGGCGACGGCCAGTGGGTGCCGGGTGTCGAGAACCGCGGTCCATGTGCTCACCGCGGTGTTGATCACCGCGAGGACGACCAAGACGATGGTCACGACGAACACGGATTGGCCGGTCCCTTCGGTGAGCGGGTTGGCCAAGTCCGCGTCGCCGACAGGGAACGACCGGTCTTGGACCTGGTTCATGAGGACGGCGACCAGTGCGGTCGTGGTGACGAAGGTGTTCACCGTGACGAGCCACGCGCGGTGTGGCCGACGCGCGTTCATGCGCACTCCGATCAGCAAAGTGACGGGCAGGCGGCGCGAAAGCCGGATGCGCCACCGGCTGCGGCGCGGCGGTGCCGCACTGTCGGCGAGTGCCGCGGTGGTGCTGGTCGCGACCGCGCGCACGGCGGGCGCCAGTGTCGCCGCCACGGCGATCGTGATGGCGAGTGCCACAGCGACGACCACCACGCTCAAGCTGGGTGGCCGGGGACCGGCCGTGGTGAGGAGGCCCGCGTTCGGATGGATCAGCGCGGGTGCGGCGAGCCAGCTCGTGACGAGGCCGGCGCCCGCAGCGGTCAGTCCGACCACGAGGTACTCGGCGAGGTGGACGAACGCGATCATGGCCGGGCCGGCGCCGACTGCCTTGAGCAGGCCCACGCGGCGGCGTTGCCCGGCGATCCTGCCCGCGACGATCCCCGAGACACCGGCGACGGCGAGCGCGGTGAGGAGCCAGCTGCCGATCAGCAAGGGTTCCTGTGCTCGTTCGACCGGTCTGCCGTCGAGGTCGGCGATGACCTGCCAGGTGGTGAGGGTGAGCCCGCCGTCGAAGTCGGCACGGTCGAGTGAGGGCCGGACCCTGTCGATGAAGGCCTCGCTCGCCGCCGGGTCGTCGAGCGCGAGATTCAAGCTGTAGGTCGTCGGCTCGCCACCGGCGAGCGTCGCGATGTCCCGGTCGTGGACCCAGACCAGGCCGCCGCGCTCGCTCAACGGGCTGCCGGGAAAGTGCCATCCCGCATAGGGATAGGTGGTCCTGGCCGCCGTGACCGCGATCCCGAGGACGTGCAGCGCGTGGCCGCCGACGTCGACGGTGTCGCCGGGGTGCACTCCGAGAGCTTCGGCGAACGCGCGCTCGACGACAACGCCGCCGGGGCGTACCCAGGTACCGTCGATGATCGCCGGTCGGTCGAGGGCCGACGGCGCGGTGTCGCGGCCTTCGACGACGGCCTGCACGGCATTGCCGCGGGCGGTCAGTTCGAGGAAGGCGACGGGATACGGTCCACTGTGGCCGGTGACGCCGGGCGCGGTCGTCAGCGGCGCGAGGTCGGCCAGCGCGTCGTCGCCGGTGGACAGCGGTCTCGCCACGACGTCGGGGCCCGCGGTGGCCGACCGGGTGTGCTCGTAGGGCAGGGCGGCGCCGTCGTCGAGCGCGAGGCCGAGGGTCAGCGTGCCGGTCGCGGCGGTGATGGCGATCAGCAGCAGGAGGGTCTCGGCGGGGCGTCGGCGCAGGTCTCGCACCAGGAGCCGGAGTACGAGCAGCAGGCGGCCCGCCACGTCAGCGCCACCCGTCGTGCAGGAGCCCCGAAGTGACGCCGGCGAGCCGGCTGTCGTCGGCGAAAGCCCCGTCGCGCATGGTGATCACCCGGTCGGCGACCGCGGCGATCCGGGTGTCGTGGGTGACCACGACCAGCGTCTGTCCCATGGAGCGCAGATCCTCGAACAAGCGCAGCATCTCCAGGGTCGCCGTACTGTCCAGGTTCCCGGTGGGTTCGTCGGCCAGCACGACGAGGGGTTCGTTGCAGAGCGCGCGAGCGACGGCGACCCGCTGGCGCTGGCCGCCGGACAGGGCCGAGGGCAGGTGACCGGCCCGATCGTCGAGCCCGACCCGGTCCAGCAGATACCTGGCGCGCCGCCGCGCCGCACGGGGAGACTGCCCGCCCAGCAACCCGGCCAGCTCGACGTTCTCCACCGCCGTCAGCTCCTCCATGAGGTGGAACGACTGGAACACGAACCCGACCGTGCTCCGCCTCAGCCGGGCCAGGGCCCGCTCGCCGAGCGTGTCGGTCCGGCGACCGGCCAGCCACACCCGTCCCGCGGTGGGGCGCTGCAGACCGCCCAGCAGGTGCAGGAGCGTGGACTTCCCGCAGCCGCTGGGGCCCATGATGGCCAGCGTCTGCCCGGCGGGCACGGAGAGGTCGACCTCGTCGACCGCGCGCACCAGCCCTTCGCCCTGGCCGTACCGCATGCTCAGCCGGTGTGCCCGGAGCAGTTCCTCGGTCATGCGCCCGTCCTTCGCCCTTGCCAGGTACGTTCGCACGCCTCCAGCCATTCCAGGTCGGCTCGCAACCGGAGCACGACACCTTCCAGCAGCAGCGCGGCGACCGGGTCCACCGATCTGTCCAAGGCTGCCCGCTGCGCGTCCCGCAGCCTGCGCAGTACCTCACGCCGCTGGGCGTCGACGAGCGCCACGGGATCGGCGAGGCGCGCGGTGGCGGCGGACACCAGCTTGAGGTGGAACTCCGTGAGATCGGGCTTCGGCCAGCTCACCTCCGACAACCACGACGTGACCCTGTCCTGGCCGCGGGGAGTGAGCGCGTAGACGCGCCGGTCCGGCCGGTCCGGCAAGCCCTCGGCACGTTCCGAGGTCACCATCCCGGCCTTCGTCAACCTGGTCAGGGTCACGTAGATCTGCCCGGCGTTCATGGCGTCTCCGAGCGGACCGAGCGCGTCACGCACCCTGGCCCGCAGCTCGTACCCATGCGCGGGCTCCTTCGCCAGCAGCGCCAGCACCACGTCCTGCATCCGATCGCACCTCCACCTGAGAGGTATAGATAACGGTTATCCATACCTCTGTCAAGATCGTCGGCGCCGAGGCGGCTCATCACCGTCGCGGCCGATTCACGAGAGGGATCGACGAGGTCCGAGTACTTCACGAAATGCCGGAGCCGAGGCCGCGACAATTCCTTTCGGAACGCGGTACCGACCTCAGGGTACGCGGATCTGCGTAGTCGACGGTCGATCAACGCGAATGGCTGCTCTAACGTGGAGAACAAAGCCACGGAGGTGACGGATTTCGAAAATCAACCTCCGCCTTCTCTCAAATTTTGCAAATTCCTCTCTGCGCGATCTTACGGCCGCCGCTCCGCCGGTTTACGTTTGACATTAGGCGCGAACTTCGGCTACCGATCGCAGGAACCCTGCCGAAATTGATATTCGGCCATCCGGAGCAAGACGATGACCATATCCGGTGAATCAGTTCTCCCCTGGCGTTCAACGACCGCCGCCGTGTAGCATTCATGGGCAGTGAACGTTCCAAGCCGTGCGACGTTGACGTGCATCACGCGGATCCCGCTTCACTGCCGCAGGATTCAGATACTCGGCAGGGTTTGAAGTGACGGGGAATAGGCGATCCTGATGGTCAGAGCCGTAGTTTTGACACGTTCGGAGGACCGGCCGACTCCGGAGCGCGACAGTCCGCTGGGACGCTCGTTCGCGATCCTCCAGGCGATACGCGAGGCCGACAGTCCGAGCACCTTGTCCGACATCGCGCGCAAGACCGGTCTGCCGAAGAGCACCGTGCACCGGCTACTCGCTGAGCTGCTTGTTCTGGCAGCAGTACACAAGACCAGCGGTGGATACCAGCTCGGCAAAACCGTGCAGGCGCTGGCGGGGCCTGGCGACCATGGACAGGCCATCGCGTTGCGCCGCGTGTTCCGTCCGCTGCTGATCACCGTGCACACCAGAACCCAATACCTGGCCGGACTGGCGATCGCGGTGGACTGCACGATCGAGTGGGTCGACCTGATGTACAGCCAGGAGTGGACCAAGCTGATCCACCTCATCGAAGGCAAGACAGACTTGTGTACCAGCGCGGCAGGTAAAGCCCTGCTGGCGTACGACCCCGATCTCGTATCCGCGCGGTGCGCCCCGCACGTACCCGGAAGCGGACGTCCGGAGCATGCGAAGCCGCCGGCAAACCTTGCCACTGAGATGATTCAGATTCGGAAGACCGGGTCATCGATGGACCTGCGAGGCGAGAACCTCGGCATCCAGGCTATGGCAGTCCCGTTGTTCGGAGCGTCGAAGCAGCCGATCGCGGCCCTGAGTATCGGTTGCCGGCGGGACCGGTTCGAGCCAGCGGTGGCGAAGACCGTGCTGCGCACAGCAAGCCTCCACGCTCACGGGTTGCTACTGGGTCACCTTCGCTGACACGTACTCGCAGCAGCCCGGAACCCAGCGACAGAACTGGACCGTAGTGCCATGGACTACCGTCTCCTGGCCCTCCCGTCAACGGCGGCGAGATGCCTTCCCTCCGATGCGGCGATCGCCAGCAGGGCGATGTCGTCATGGTGGCCGTGTTCGCTCCACTCCGCGGCTCGCATGTGAATGTGCTCCGCCACAGCGGAAGCGGTCGTGTTCGCCATCGCCGCCAGCGCGGCCCTCAACCGGTCGTCGCCGAAGTGCTGATCGCCTTGAGGACCGCCGACCGCCTCGGTGATCCCGGCCGTATACAGCAGGCACATATCCCCCAGGCGCAGCGCCACCGCAGCGGTCGACGACACGATCTGCGGCATCGCTTCGCTCTGCACGGTGGAGGTCGACACCTCCTCCACCGCGCCGTCGCTGCGCACGACCAGCGGCGAAAGGTGCCCGCCGCAGGTCAGCCGCAGGTGCAGGCGAGCGCCCGTTCGAGTTACTGATGCCAGAGCGAGCGAGGGGAACCGGACTTGATGGGGACCCGCCACTGCGTTGTGCAGCAGTCGAAGCATCAGCTGGTGATCTCGGGTGACCGGCGCCAATGCGCTCAGAACGCTCCGGGCTTTCCCGGTCAGGACCGCCGCTGCCATTTCCCTCTCACCGACTGTCCCCAGTACCGCCAGCCATTCGGACGCATCGTACGGGTCCGTGGCATCCACCGAGTACACGTCGAAGAAGCCGCCACCGACGAAGTCGGACTCGGATGCCGGGCGGTAGCGCCCCGCGAACTCCACCCCGTTGAAGGGTGCCGGCTCGGGCGGGCGCAGATCCCGCATGAGCATCTCGGTGACCGACGCCTGAGCGGACAACGCTCGCGCCGTCGAGATCACGGCACCCGCACGCGCAGCGAATTGCCGGGCGAACGCCTCATCCTGCTCGGTGAAGCTGTGCCGGTCGCATCGGCGCAGCAGCACCAGGGCGCCCACCGGCACTCCAGGGCCGGGTAACGCGGTGACCATGATCGAGCCGATCTCCCCGAAGTCCTCGGGAATCAGCCAGGCAGGCGCCGACGCCGGATCGATCCACGATGAGGGCACGGGTGGTAATCCGGTCAGGACCTCGCCGAGCCCTTCGAGCTCGTCCGCGCAGACCGCGACCCTGCTGTGTACCGGCGCATCGCCACGCACGCACATCGTCACCGGGAACTCTTCGAGACCGCCAGGGGTGATGACCCATGCGGCATCGGCTAGATGGTCCGCAGCAAGCTGCGCTGTCACCCGGATGCACTCATCGGGATCCGCGGCCGCCGGCAGCGAGGCACACATCTCGCTCAGAAGCTGCACGCGGTCCAGTTCCGTTCGCAGCCGCGCATGCGCGTGCCGCAGCCTGGTGTCCTCGACCAGCCACCACGTTACGGTCCCGTCGCCGTGGGGAACTTCATGGGCTTCGAAACTGCGTTCTCCGATCAGCGTGGCGATGGGTTCCCCCGGATCAGAAGTCTCCGACAGCCGATGCAACGGCGTCCTGTCGAGTTGTTCCCCTGCGACCATCCCGATCCGCAAAGCCGCAGCGTTGACAGCCACGACCGCCCGCCCTGACACCACCACCGCAGGGCACGGAGCACCCCACCAGCCCGGCGCTATCCCGCTGTCCAAGTGCCGCGCCGCACGATCGGCTTCCACGATGCCGCTCCTATCGCAATGCCGCGCCTCGAGGTCACATCACCGACCGCCTACCAGGGTAGCCCTGCCGACACCGGATTTCCGCTGTACCTCAGCCGAACACAGCGAAGCCAGCTCAGCGGGCCGCCGAGGTCCGGGGCGGCCCAGTGAGCTGGCCATACTTCTCCGCGATAGACGCGTATTACGGCGGAGGGTCAGGCGTGCGGCCCGCATCGGGTGAACCCATCCAGCGTCTCCCGTGTGCCTCACCAATCGCCTCCAACGCGAGGCTAACTCGCAACGGTCGCTCCAGCCATGGCTTGTTCCGTCCCACGGAACAAGCTCACGGCACCGTGCGTGCACGCGCCTCTGCCGTCGACTCGCCGCACCAGTCCGGAGCCCGCCATTGAGATGAACGCAGAAGGAGGCATGTGGCGGTACTACCTTGCCGAGCAGGACCAGCCCTCTCCGTCCGATGACGGCGGCCACGTAGGCCTTGATCACGTTCGGCGCCCGGGACACACTCTTCGGCGTCAGGTCATGAAGCCACGGCGAAATCCCTGCGCGACCGCGTGTGCGCGGTCGCGCGCTCCGAGCTTGCCGAACAGGCTGCGGGCGTGGGTTTTGATGGTGTTTTCGGCCAGGGACAGCTCACGGCCCATCTCCCCATTGCTTTTGCCTTCGACCATTCCGTGAAGCACCTGCAGTTCACGTTCGGTCAGTTCCACATTGGACGGCGAGTGTACCCGCGGGGCGGGGATCGACACGTTCGCCAGTGTGATGGCGAGCGCGGCGAGGACTTCGGGCCGCGAGGCGTCCCAACGCAGGTAGCCGCGGACACCGTCGGCGATGGCGGTCGCGATGACCCGTACGTCGTCCGGTTCTCCGAACACGACGACATTGGCGCCGGGGTCGGCCGCGACAAGCCGCCGGGCCGATTCGATTCCGCTCGGTGCGGCCCGCCCGGTGCCGATCAGGACCAGATCGGCACGCACGCGGGCGTACCGGGTCAGGAGTTCGTCGGTACGGGCGACGCAGTCGAGGTGCTTGACACCGCGAGCGGCGGCGATCGCGCGGGTGAGGTCTTCGCGAACCCGCCGCCGGTCATCACAGATCAAGACCGTGATCACCGGACTTCCCTCCCCTGATGTGGATCAGCACCCGCGATGACCTACGGCCCCGGACAAGTGGCCGCGAGGTCAGCGTAGCGCACAGAGAGTCACCGACGTTATGGACATCGTCACCAGTCTCACGACGGCGAGCTCGGTGGGCAAGCAGTGCACAGCGAGGCGGTCGGGTGACCGATCTGTCCAAATGATCCTTTTCACGGGTACTGTTGATCAGACGGATCGGGCACGGCGCTTCGATGGCGCCTGGAGGAGGACCTTTTGGGTGACCGCGGGTGGATCGACTACGACGTCCTTGTGATCGGAGCCGGATTCGCCGGGCTGCACATGCTCTCCGAACTGAAAAAGGCAGGATTCCGTTGTCGTGCTTACGAAACCGGTAGCGGCGTGGGCGGGACCTGGTTCTGGAACAGGTATCCCGGTGCGCGCTGTGACATCGAGAGCGTCGACTACTGCTTCCTCCACGACCGGACACTGCACCACGACTGGGTCTGGAGCGAGCGGTTCGCCACCCAGCCGGAGATCTTGCGCTACGCCGAACACTTCGCGGACCGCGCCGGGCTGCTGCCACTGATCACGTTCGACACCAGGATCGTCGCCGCGGACTTCGACACGTCGTCGAGCGTCTGGTCGGTGCGCACGGAACACGGTGACGAAGTGCGGTCCCGGTTCCTGGTCACCGCGGTCGGCTGTATGTCCGCGCCGCAGACACCGGAAATCCCAGGGCTGTCGAGGTTTCGTGGTGAACGGTTCCACACCGCTCGCTGGCCGCGCGAACCGGTCGATCTCGCGGGCAAACGCGTCGGGGTCATCGGCACCGGCTCGTCCGGGATCCAGGTGATCCCGGAGATCGCCGGGAAAGCCGCCGAGGTCGTGGTCTTCCAGCGGACACCGAACTTCAGCGTGCCCGCCGGAAACCGCCCGCTGACCGAAGCCGAACGGGCCGCCGAACCCGCGAAGTACGACGAACGGGTGACCCTCGCGAGTACGACCCGGTTCGGACACGTGGTTCCGGGCACCGGACAGCCGATCCTGAACACCGGGCATGATGATCGGCTGGCCGTGCTCGAAGACCGCTGGGCGCTCGGCGGCACGTCCATCGTGGCCGCCTTCACCGACACCGGGCGGGACCTCCGGGCGAACGCGCTGCTGGCCGATTTCGTCCGGGACAAGATCCGCGCGACGGTGACCGATCCCGAGACCGCGGAACGGCTCGTGCCGAAGGGGTACCCGATCGGCACGAAACGACTTTGCGTCAGCGATGGCTATTTCGCCGCGTTCAACCAGGATCACGTGCGCCTGGTGGACCTTCGCACGGAGCCGATCGAGGAGATCACCGCCGACGGTGTCCGCACCACCGGTGACACCTTCCCCCTCGACGTCCTGGTTTTCGCCACCGGGTTCGACGCCTTCACCGGTGCCCTGACCCGGATGAACATCACCGGACGCGACGGCGTCTCGCTCGCCGAGCAGTGGGAAAAGGGCCCGAAGACCTATCTCGGGCTGGCCATGGCCGGATTCCCGAACCTGTTCACCATCACCGGTCCCGGAAGCACGACGGTGCTGTCGAACGTGCTCCGGGCGATCGAACACCATGTCGGCTGGATCAGGGATCTGCTGCTGACACTGCGCTCGACGGACCGGCTGGTCGCGGAGGCCGAGCCGGCGGCCCAAGAGGACTGGGCCGCCCAAGTGGCCGCGGCCGCGAACCGGACGCTCTACCACCACGCCGACTCCTACTACCTCGGGGCCAACATCGACGGCAAGGCACGGGTGTTCATGCCCTACGCAGGCGGGCTTGACGTGTACCGCCGTATCTGCGATTCCGTGGCCTCGGAAGGGTATCGCGGGTTCACTCTGTCCCGCGAAACCTTGCCGGGACCGGGGACGCGATGAGCCATCACAAGACCGCAACGTCCGTACGCGCCGGGCATCCGTCGCTGTCGGCCCTCGGACTCGGCATCGTGCTGCTGGCCACGCTGCTGCCGATGATGGACTCCTTCATCGTCAACGTCGCATTGCCGACGATCGCCGGGGATCTGGGCGCGGGCAACGCCGATCTCGAACTGGTCGTCGCGGGTTACGGCATCGCGTTCACTTTGTTGCTGGTGCTCGGCGGACGGCTCGGTGACGCGTTCGGGCGGCGCCGAGTGCTGGTGTTCGGGCTGCTGGGATTCGTGCTGACGTCGCTCCTGTGCGCGCTCGCTCCGTCCGCGGGCTGGCTGGTCGCCGCCCGGATCGCGCAGGGCGCCACGGCGGCGCTGATCCCGCCCCAGGTCCTCGGCACCATCCAGGCCACTGTCACGGCTGACCGCCGTGCCCGGGCGATGAGCCTCTATGCCGCGGTCAGCGGACTGGCCGCGGTCCTGGGACTGCTCTTGGGCGGCGTCCTCTTGCAGCTGGATCTGTGGGGTACGTCGTGGCGTCTGCTGTTCCTGGTCAACCTGCCGCTCGGGCTGGCCGCCGCGGTGCTGGCGGTGATCCTGATCCCCGAATCCAGGTCCGACCACCCGGTCGGCGTCGATCTGCGGGGCACGGCGCTACTCGGCGCGACAGTGCTGCTGATCCTCATACCGGTCAACCGCGGCCCGTTGCTCGGCTGGCCTTGGTGGTCGATCGTGCCGCTGTTGCTGGCACCGGTCGCTGCCATCGCGTTGTGGCGCACGGAGAAGCGGGTGTCCGGGTCCGGCAAGGTGCCACTGCTGCCGCCCACCGTGCTCGCCGAACCGCGGGTGCGTGGCGGGCTGCTGATGCTCGGACCGTTTCTCGCGGCATGGGGCGGTTTCCTGTTCGCCCTGCCTTTGACGTTGCAGCACGGCTACGGCCTCTCCCCGCTGTCCGCCGGGCTCGCCGTGGTCCCGATGTCGCTGGCTTTCCTGATCGGTTCCTTCGTCGTTCCGGCGCTGCGCGCCAGGTTCACCGGCAGGGTCGTTCCCGGCGGCGCGCTGGTACAGGGACTCGGCGTGGGCTGGCTGCTCGCGGCGGTGTCGCTGGGCTGGCTGGGCAACGCCGGGTGGACCGCGCTACCGGGTCTGGTGCTGATCGGGCTCGGGCAGGCGCTGGTGGTGGGCGCCGCGAACATTTCGGTACTCGGCGCGGTGCCCCCCGCCTACGCGGGAGTCGGTGGTGGAGTGCTGGTGACCACACAGCAGGGGTCGATGGCCGTCGGTGTGGCCGTGCTCGGCACCGTGTTCTCGGTGGCACTGAGTCACGGCCACGCGACCGCCTTCGGTTTCGTACTGGGGGTTCAGCTGCTCACCTGTGTCGTCGTCGCCGGCGTCTTCCGGGAAAAGGCCGTCAGCTGACGGCCGCCGCGTCGAGTTCGGCGATCTGCTCGAGAGACATGCCCAGTTCCTCGACGAGGAACCGCACCATCGTCCAGTGCGGCAAAGCACCCTCGTCGAACGGACCGAATTCCCCGATGTACAGCGGAATCCAGCGCAAGGCTTCAGCCGCGGCCTGCTCGCGGGGCGGTTCCTCCTGGTACTCGCCGTAACTGATGCTGCGGTGCTCGATGAAGAACCGGCCGGGAAGCCGCTCACACAAGTCCCGGTACTCGCTGGTCTGCAGTATCAGGTAGTGCCAGATCTCGTCGATCTCCTGCTCCACCGGCAGGAACAGACCGGCGAGTTCGTCGTGGTGCGCGGAGACCAGGTAGAGGTAGCGCAGGCACTCCAGCGTTTGGCGCGACACGTACTCGGCAGGCTCACCCGTCTTCCCGGTGAAATAGTCGACCACCTCGGTGTACAACGGCTCACCGAGAAGAGAGCGCAGATCGGCCTCGGAGACAAGGGACACGATTCTCCTAAGTGTTTCGGGATTCCGGGTGCAGCCAGGCGTACTTCCCCGATTTCCCGATCGGGACATGTTCGCGCCATACCGGCGTCACGGACATTTCCAGGTTGTCCGACAAGGCGGCGACCAGAGCGGATGAGGCCGCCGGGTCCATCGGCGCGCCGTCGAACGTGGTGTATTCCAGCTCCGCGTCGGAGCCGTCACCGACGCGGAGCCGATAAAGGAAGATCGCGGGCGCGCATTCACCTATCCAACGATCGAGGTCACCGTGACAGACGAGGGTACCGCCGACCCGGACGAGTTCTTTCTCCCTGCCGCAGAAACGCGATATCCGGGTGGGGTCGGGACTTCCGTCGACAGTGCGCGCACAGTCACCGGACCGGTAGCGAATGAGGGGCATGTACGGATTCCGCACACTGGAGACGATCAAGCTGAACAGACTGCTGCCTTCTTCGACCGGGATCAGCTCGACATTCATGCGGTCAAGATACGGTCGATAGGTGGTCCGACCGTCGCTGTAATACAGATAGCCCAGTTCCGTGCTGCCGAACAGATCGACGATCGGGCAAGCGAACCGCTCGCGCAGGAAACGGGACACGTTGTCCGGGGTGTACTCGTAGGCGTGGATGATGCTGTCCGGCTCGGGGAACCGTTCGTCCAATCCCCATTCACGCGCCTTGAGCACCAGGTGCGCGAGGTGGTAACCCGAACAGTCCAGGTGATAGCGCCCGGCGGGGTGGGACGCCCGTGTCCGCTCGATCTCGTCGAGCATGCGCTCCACGTCGCCGCGGTCCCACAACGCCGGATCCAGCTTCTGGTTGACGTAAACCGTACGGTCGTCGAGGCGCCGATCAGCCAGGCTCGGGTACTCGGCGGCCGTCTCGCCACGGGCCTTGGCGTTGACCCTCGCCACATGCTCGGTCGCGAGCACCGTGGTGATCGACACCCGCGGGCAACCGAGTTCCCAGGTGCGCGCGAGTTCGGGATGCTCGCTCCACAGCCGGTAATAGGACTTGAGCAGGAAATACGGCGGCCGGATCAACTGCATTCGCGCATGGTTCGTGCCGGTGGAAAGCACGAACTCGGCCTCCCCCGAGTCGAGGGCCGCTCGGAGCTTCGGCGTCATCCAGTTGTCCGGGAATCCGTCCGCGATGGCGGCTTTCTCCAGTACCGGGAACTCGCCGGTCCGGATGGAATCACGGTAAATCGGGATATCGCGGACCTGGTCGATCATCCCGGCCACGTCGTTCGCGAACTGGCTCGTCATGGTCACCCGTCATGTAATGCCGCACCGATGGCCGGCGACCGCGTCACGGTCACCGGCCACCGGCCCGGGAGTCCGTCAGGAGCCGCGGTTCTGCGATCGCGAAATGCAGCCCTCCTTGGCCCGGGAAATGCATCCGTCCTTGTTCGCGGCGGGCGCCGAGTTCGCGGCGACCCACTTGGTCCACACACTGTCCTGGGCGATTTTCCTGACCAGCTCGTTCATACGCTGCCTCCGGAGTGCTCGGGGAACACGATGTGGATTGATCATCGCCCAACCAAAGTAAAGGACTGGCAAAGACTCTGTCAAACAGTCTTGGTATTGCACCGCACGCAACAGCTCGGTGAAATCCGCGTGAACTACCACGCGGAGTCGTCCTCGAAGAATCTTTCCGCAGCAGCCGATTCGCTCGAATGCCCGTTGCTTCTTTGCCTCCGGCATGCAATGCAATGGTCGCGAAGCCCGCACTCGACTTCCTCCGGGTAACAGTCTGTGCCGCCGGGCCATCCCGGTGAAAAAAGAAACGCGGCAGCCGGCTCGGCTCCGCAATGCCCTTTCTCGGGCTACCCCACACGTCGACGCGACGGCAATCGTCGTCGCGGCGCTTCTTCGACGTCGAGGCCGTCCGGCCATCGCCTTCGATGGCGCGTGTGGCAACCCCTCGGGGCTCAACCGCTCGGCAGCTTTGTCCCGGAGTTCGTCCGTGCCGACGGCTACCGCGAAATTTGCCCGAACGGAGTAACCTCGTCAGGACCGTGGCGCGACCCCGCGCTGGCCATGCAGAGCGGCTGCACCGCCCTCGTCGCTCTCGGCGCCGCTTACGCCTCCTATCGGGCACCTTCGGCGTGACCGTCGCAGCTTGTCCACCTCTTGCTCTCCTGCTCGCCGTCGAACTCCTCGACCGAGCACTCAAACGACACCGGACCGACGTTGACAGCCCGTCCGGAGACCGGAGCAATGATGACGAAGTCGAAATAGGTACGCCCAACGACACCACGTCTACCCCAGCGCTCTCGACGAGCAAGCAGGAGCCAACCGTCGAGCCGACCGCTGAAGAACGCATGTGGGCACACTTCCTGGCCGAACAAGCCGAAGGCCGCACCCCCACTGGGGCCGACCTCGACCGAGTCGCCGGCACCCACAACTACGGCCGTCGCATCTTACGGAAGTGGCGCGACGAAGGACTTCTCCAGAACACGACTCCTGGAAACCCTCCTCTGAGCCGTCCGATGACGGCGGCCGGATCGCCGGTGACCCAACCGCGGTCGCAGCAGGCAGCCGGTGAAAGCTGCACACGTGACGGGGAGCGCGGCGAGAACTGCTGCGCCTACCATGGCGACGAATTTCAGCCGACGGAGCCTGGGGGTGCGGCGGTCTGGTCGGCCCCGATCCGACCGGCCCTGCCCGCGCCGTACCCGCTCTTGAATCCGGCCAACATAAGATCCCGTCACTTGCAGGGGTCGTGCCCCCAGTTCATCAGGGAGTAGCGCCATCGGGTATTCCGGACGTCACCGGCGGGGCGCTGCGCGAGGTGCCGGTGAACGTAGCCGACGACCTTCCGCATGTGTTTCTCGTCGTCCACCGTCAGATCGGCCTTCTTCTTACGCAACAAGGTGACGATACGCCGACCGGATTCATGGCCGACCGACTCGCCACCACCGGCATGCTGGCCGACCTCTCGGGATTCGTCGGTATCCAGCCGCTTGTCCAGTTCAGCCGGAGTCATGTTGACCGCATTCCGGAAGTCTTCGCTCACGTCTTCTCCAAGGCCTCGGGCTTGTGCACGGCTTCCCCGCCACTCTTGTCGCTGCGGACCAGGTACTGCGGCTCTTCCTGCGATGCCCGCACTGTGCGGCCTGCCGCTTCGGTGTCCGAAGTGATCTCCGCGAGTACTTCGCCTTCGGCTTGCCCACCATGGCTGTTTCAGCGGACCCTGTCACCCTTCCTGAAACGCTTTCCCATGACCATCTCCTTCTCCACTCGGGGCTACCCTGGTCGTGCAGATCCGGGTCACCCGACGTCCAGCACCGTTTTGATCCAGCCCTCCTCGCGACGATCGAAAGTCTTGTAGGCGTCGATCGCCGAGGCGGGCTTCTCGTGCTGTGTGATGAAGGGCTTCGGATCGACACCGCCTGAGGCCACGAGCTGGAGCAGCTTTGGCACATAGCGCCTGTGGTTGCAGTTGCCCATGTGGACGGTGAGGTTCTTGTTCATCGCCGCGCCGAACGGGAACCGGTCGAATCCCGGCGGATAGACACCGATCACCCCGATCGTCCCGGCCTTCGCGACCGCTTCCACGGCCCAGCGCGCGGCAAGGCTGGGCGCTTCACCCGGTACCCACAGGTCGCCGTCCGGAGCGGAATCCGGCGCGGCGAGCTCCTGTTCCGATTCGAGATCCTGCCCCTGTCCGGAGGCGGGGCCGCGCGCGGGGCGCTGAGCGTCGACGCCGACCGCGTCGATCACCCGGTCCACCCCGATCCCCCCGGTCAGTTCCTTCACGAGGGCCACCGGGTCCTCGGCGTTGAAATCGATCGTTTCCGCGTTCTGGCCACGAGCCAGATCCAGCCGGGAAGGGATTCCGTCGACGACGAACACCCGGCCCGCGCCCTGCCGTTTCGCGGACGCGATCGCGAACTGCCCCACCGCGCCGGCACCGAGCACGAGCACGCTGTCCCCCGTGCCGACCTCCGCCAGGCGGGCACCGAACCACGCGGTCGGGAAGATGTCGGAGACCAGGATCGCGTCGTCATCGCTCATCCTGTCCGGAACAGGCACGAGCGTGGTCATCGCGAACGGGATCCGCGCGTACTCCGCCTGGAGTCCGTCGACCGGACCGGTCGTCTCAGGACCGCCGAAGAAGGACGTGCCCGCCCCTGGGCCGTTAGGGTTCGCGGTGTCGCACTGCGCGTAGTAGCCCGCGCGGCAATACGAACAGGTACCGCACCCGATCGTGGACGTCACCACCACGCGGTCACCCGGGGTCAGCCCGCGGACGGCAGGGCCGACCTCCTCGACCACGCCGACAGCCTCGTGACCGACGATCGTGCCCGGCACCATCCCCGGCATGGTCCCCCGCACCAGATGCAGATCGGTACCGCAGATCGCGCTCCGGGTGATCCGGATGATCGCGTCGCTCGGCTCGAGGATCTTGGGATCGGGCACCTCGTCGAGCCGGATGTCGCCGACGTCGTGCCACACCACTGCCTTCATTTCGCCTCCTGGGGATTCGACCTGTCCACAGTGGTTAGCCCTTCAGGCGCCGGACAAACCCCATCGATGAGGTGTGGGAAGGGACTCGAGGGGTAATCAATCCGGTGTCTGTGGTTCCCGGCTGGAAAACACCGTCCGGGATCCGACACCTCGGCAGAGGACTCCCGTTGTGTGGGTGTCCTCCCTCATGGAGGCAACCTGTGTTCCGCCACACCAAATTGCTCCAATTCGAAGCGAAGCCCGAGAAGCCCGATCCCCTCTACGCACGCAAGCTGCAGGAACTCATCGGCGGCGCGTTCGGCGAGATGACCGTGACGATGCAGTACCTCTTCCAAGGCTGGAATTGCCGGATGGAGGGTAAGTACAAAGATCTGATCATGGACACGGCCACGGAGGAGATCGGGCACGTGGAGATGCTCGCCACCATGGTCGCCCGGCTGCTGGAAGGCGCTCCCGCCACGGCCACCGCGGAGGCGGCGAAGGATCCGACGATGGCGGCGATCCTGGGCGGGATGGACGTCCAGCAGGCGATCGTCGGCGGGGGTGGCGCGCTGCCCGCCGATTCGAACGGTACCCCTTGGAACGGTAAGTACATCGTCGCCTCGGGCAATCTGCTGGCCGACTTCCGGGCGAACGTGGCAGCCGAGGCTCAGGGCCGGTTGCAGACCGCGCGGTTGTACAACATGACCGATGACCCCGGCGTGAAGGCGATGCTGCAATTCAACCTCGCCCGCGACACGGTGCACCAGAAACAATGGTTGGCCGCGATCGAGGAGCTGAAGGCCGACGGACTCGAAAGCGACATCGCTCCGAATGCCTTGTTCGACGAGGAGAACCAGGAGCACAACAACACCGTCTGGCGCCTCTCCGACGGTACGGACGGAGCCAAGGGAGGCTGGAGCTTCGGCGGCGAGGGGATCGACTACCTGCAGAATCCCGACCCGCTCGGCGGGCCCGGGACGGCTCCCAAGCCGGATCCCGCGCTTTTCGGGACCTACGCGCCGATCCAGGACGCCGTGGGCACGGTGAAGGGCAAGGCCAAGGCGGCGAAGCGGAAAGCCAGCGGCAAGTCCAAGAACTGAGACACGACTCGAAGGCCCCTTCCGCGACAGCGCGTGGAGGGGTCTTCGGGCCGTTCGCTCAGAGCAGGCCCAAGGCGCGTAGGACGAAGAATCCCGCGACGCCCACCACGAGGACCCCGATCACGATCAGCACGGAACCGTGCGTCCTCTCCTGGCTAGGTCAGCTCCCGCACCGCCTCCTCCAAGCGCGGGTATACCGCGACGCGCAGATCGAGGTCGAACAGCCGCATGATCCGCCGCGTCGAGGCGGAGCCGGTCACCAGGCCGATTCGGCGGCGTTCGGCACCCGCCCTGGTCGCCGCGGCCTCCAGCACCCGCAGTCCGGCCACGCCCAGGAAGGACACTCGCGAGAGGTCGAGCACGGTCGCGGTGGGCAAGGGCTGGGAAAGGTTTCGTTCGAGTACCGGGGCGGTGAGCGTGTCGAGGTCGCCGGACACGCTGAGAATCAGCAAATCGGTCGTGGTGGTCTGCTCCCAGACCCGCGTCGGCGACGCGCCGAGGTGCCGGGAGTAGAAACCCAGCCCGTCGGGCGGTACCGCGGTGAGTACCGAGGCGGAATCTTCGTCGTGGCGATAGGGCGAGGTAGAAGTCATCGGTGGTCTCCCGGCGATCGGGACGACACGGCCGCCAAGCGGGCCTGCGCGGTGTGCACGGAGGAACTCGCGGAAACGCGTCGCCAAGCCGCACACGAACCCGCGTAGGGCGCGGCGGCGAAATATCGGCGTCGTGCACGCGGAGCTGCGGATTGAACCACGCGTGACACCCACCGTACGCCACCCGGGAGTACTTCACCGTGCCTGGACGGCGGCGCCGACCGACGACGCGTTCATCCTGCTGGTCGAGCAGTCTCAACGCGAAAACGTCAAAGCACGCGAACTCGGGGTCCAAGGGGTGAGGAGGGCATCCGGCCTTCTCGCGGTCGATGAGCCGGCCGGGTCACGTGTATCCGCCCACGTAACGGGTAGCCCGCGAGAAAGCCCAGGTTAGGAGAGAGAAATGACGACAGCCCGTGAAATCATGACACCCGGCGCCACCTGTGTACGGGAATCCGACACGGTGCACGACGCGGCGCAGATGCTGGCGCGTGGGCAGATCGGAGCACTGCCGATCTGCGGTGAGGACAACCGGCTCAAAGGCATGCTGACCGATCGCGACATCGTGGTGAAGGTTATCGCCGAAGGCAAAGACCCGCGCGCCGTCCACGCCGGCGAAGTGGCCCAGGGCGAGGCCGTGACCATCGGTGCCGACGACGACGCGGAAGAGATCATGCGAACGATGACCGCGCATCAGGTCCGCCGGCTCCCGGTGATCGATGGCCACGACCTCGTCGGAGTGGTCGCGCAGGCCGATGTCGCCCGGGCGCTGCCGAACCCCGAGACCGGCGAACTCGTCGAAGCATTGTCTTTCGGATGACCCGCCCCGCGAACCCGGAAAACCCACGGCCGCCGCCTGTGGCTCCATTCCGGTTTTGAGAACCGAACCGCGAGCGCCTCGCGTTTAACTCGTCTTCTGCGGGAAACCTTTCAGTATGACGAAAAAGGCGCCACTCCGGGTTCTCGTGTGGCACGTGCACGGGTCGTGGACCGAGTCCTTCGTACGAGGCGAACATCGTTACTTCATTCCTTCGTCGCCTGAAGGGGGCCAGTGGGGCCGCGGACTGAGCGGTCGCGACTGGCCTGCCGCCGAGGAGATACCGCTCGACCGGCTCTCCGATCTCGACCCCGATGTGGTGATCCTGCAGCGGCCGGAAGAAATCGAATTGATCGGCCAAGGGTTGCGCCGTCGCCCCGGGCAAGACGTGCCCGCGGTCTTCGTCGAACACAACACCCCACGCCCGGCCGCGGCGACCACCCGTCACTCGCTGGCCGACCGTAACGACATCCCTTTGGTCCACGTGACGCATTTCAACGAGCTGATGTGGGACTCGGGTCTCGCACCCACTGTGGTCATCCCGCACGGAATTCCTGACCCGGGTGAGCGCTACACCGGCGAACTTCCGCGCGGGGCGGCTCTGATCAACGAACCCGTCCGGCGAGGACGGATCACCGGGACCGATCTGCTGCCCGCTTTCGCGGAAATCGCCCCGGTGGACGTGTACGGAATCGGCAGCGAGGGTCTCGGAGGGCGCCACCCCGCACTGCGGTCCGGCGGCGACCTCCGAAGCCGTGAGTTACACGCCGAAGTCGCCAGGCACCGTGTCTACCTGCACACCGCCCGGTGGACATCGCTCGGCTTGTCCCTGCTCGAAGCCATGCATCTGGGAATGCCGGTCGTGGCGCTCGCGACCACGGAGGCCGTACTCGCGGTGCCGCCTGACGCGGGGGCGATCTCCACCGACGTCACCGCCTTGGCGAAGGCTTACCGCGAGTTGATCCACGAGCCCGATTTCGCCGTGCTGGCAGGCAAGGCCGCTCGCGAATTCGCGCTGGCCCACTACGGGCTCGACGCGTTCCTCGCTCGCTGGGACGCCCTTCTGACCGAAGTGACCGCTTGACCCCGCCGCGTGCGGGAGGGAAGGAGTCCGATGAGGATCGCGATGGTTTCCGAACACGCCAGCCCGCTCGCCGCCCTGGGAGGAGCCGACGCGGGAGGTCAGAACGTCCACGTCGCCGAGCTTTCCGCGGCGTTGAGCCGGCAGGGTCACGACGTCACCGTCTACACGCGCCGTGAGAACCGGCGCGTCCCCGCGACGGTGACGGCGCCGGACGGCTACCGTGTCGTCCACGTCCCGGCCGGTCCGGCGAAGAAGGTCCCGAAGGACGAACTGCTGCCGTATATGGGCGAATTCGGCCGCGTGCTGCGGTCTCACTGGGCCAAGGACAGGCCGGACGTCGTCCACGCGCATTTTTGGATGTCCGGCCTCGCCGCCATGCTCGCGGCGAAGGACCTCGACATCCCGGTGACGCAGACTTTTCATGCGCTGGGCGTGGTGAAGCGCCGCTTCCAGGGCGAGAACGACACGAGCCCGGCGGATCGGATCCGCATCGAGCGCATGCTCGCCAAACAGGCCGACCAGGTGATCGCGACTTGTTCGGACGAGGTGTTCGAGCTCGCTCGGATGGGACTGCCCCGGTCACGCGCGGCCGTCGTCCCTTGCGGGGTGGACCTCGAAAAGTTCACGCCTTACGGCGAAGTCGCTCCCCGTAGGGCCCAGCACCGGATCGTCAGTGTCGGCAGGCTGGTTCCGCGCAAGGGCTTCGACACGGCGATCACCGCGCTGCGGGCCGTGCCGGACACGGAGTTGGTCATCGCGGGCGGCCCGGATTCCGTCGCGCTCAAGCGAGATCCTGAAGTCCGGCGACTGCGTGAGATAGCCGCAGCGGCCGGCGTCGGCGACCGTGTGCGCCTGCCGGGACTGATCTCGCGGGAGAAGATGCCCGCCCTCCTGCGGTCGGCCGACGCGGTCGTCTGCGCGCCCTGGTACGAACCGTTCGGCATCGTGCCTTTGGAGGCGATGGCGTGCGGCGTGCCGGTCGTGGCGAGCGCGGTCGGAGGGCTGACGGACACCGTCGTCGACGGCGTCACCGGGCTGCTCGTTCCGCCACGCAATCCGCGGGAACTGGCTGGGGCTCTCGGGAAACTCCTGGAGGACGGCTCGATGCGTGACGTCTTCGGTCTGGCCGGGGTCGACCGGGCACGAGCGCGATACTCGTGGGACCGGGTGGCCTCCGACTGCCTGCGCGCCTATAAGCGAGTCCTGCGAGGAGGCTCGGTCGCGGTCACGGCCGCTTCGACGTCGTAGCTCATCCCACGTACCGCCGGGCGGACGAGTTCCTCTGGGACTCCTCGAGCAGCACCAGCCCTCGCTCGACCCCGGCGGGAACCACGTGGCGTTCCCTCAGCACCCACGGTAGCCCTCGTAACGCCTCCACCACGGCCGCGATCGTCGCCCGGTCGAAAGGAGCTGTGCGCAGAACGGCGAACATCCTGCGCGAGATGCTCCGCGGAGGCCGTCGCAGCCACAGTGTCCACAGGGTGTTCCGAATGCCGAGCTGACGGCGCCGTCGCGGATCGCGGACGGCCGAAGGAGCGTGGTGGATCACCATCTCTTCGTCCCAGCACATCCACCAGCCCCGCGCGGCGAGGTCGAGGGCGAACAGTTCCTCTTCTCCCCCGAGCCACATCCGCTCGGAGAACCCGCCGACCTCGTGGAACGCGCGGACCCGGACAGCCGAAAGACCGGCCATGACACCCAGCAACGCCGGCCCGGGCAGCCACTCCGGCCCGGGAACGGGCGAGTGCCGCAGTTCCGGCGTGATCGGGTCTTCGCGCAATTCCGGTTCGACCAGGCACCGCCCGGTCACCACGCCCACTGCGGGGTGTCGGTCGAGCAGGTCGGCCGCCCGTCGCAGCGCGCCCGGCTGCCACCGCGTGTCGTCGTCGCAGAAGGCGACGAAGGGTGTGGTCACCGTGTCGACCGCTACATTGCGCGCCACGGCGCCGAGGTTGCGGCGCGCACGGATCAGCCGCACTTCGGGAAAGAGCTTCTCGACGGCGTCCGCGCTTCCGTCCGTGGAAGCGTTGTCCACCACCACGATCGGTGCTTCGTCGGGCAGCGTCGACAGGTCACCGAGCGTTTCCAGCAACTGCTCGCGCCGGTTGTGCGTGATCACCACGACCGTGATGCGATCTTCCACTTCACCCTCCGTGTGCGTGTTCGAGAACGCGGATCCGGCTTTCGACCTCGGCGGGTAGCGTGCGCCGTTCGGCGAGCGCCGAAGGCAGCCGCCGCAGCACCCCGGCGAGGGAACGGAGCACGGCCGGGTCCCGCGGAGCCCTGGCCACCGTGCGGAAGAATTCGAGCAGGCACCTGCGGACGGGCCGCCGCATCACGGTGATCAGCAGGCGGTTCCGCAACTCGGCGCGTTCACGCCAGTCACGGGGCGGCCTCAGCGACGACGGATGATGGTGGGCCCGCACGCTTTCCGCGTAGCAGAGCCGCCAGCCGTTCGCGGCCAGATCATAGGACAAGAGCCGCTCTTCGGCGCCGAAGTGCAACAACGGATTGAAGCCCGCGGCCTGGAGATAGGGCGTCCTCCGCACGATCGCGGAGCAGGCGAGGAAGCCGAGTACCTCCGGCCCCGGGAGGCCGTCTGGCCTGCCCAACGGACTACCCGCCATCAGGGGGACCACCGGATCTTCGCGCTCCTCCTCTCCCACAAGGGTTTTCGCCGCTATCAGCCCGACGTCGCCGTGGGCGTCGAAAAGGCGTTCGGCCTGCAGGAGCGCATCTTCCGCCCACCACGAGTCGTCGTCACTGAACGCGATGTACGGTGTCCGCGCCACCGCGACCCCGAGGTTCCGGGCCGCCACACCGATGTTGCGGGGAAGCCGGATCACGTGGACCCCGGCGAACGCGGAAGCCCGGGCGAAGGTGCCATCGGACGATCCGTTGTCGACCACCACGATCGGTGGGGCGGGCCGTAACGCGGTCAAGGCGGTCAGGGTGCGGTCCAGTTCGTCCACGCGGTCGCGGGTGGCGATCACGACGGTCGTCCGGGCCACCGTCATCGCACCGGGCCGCTCTTGAGCGCCCTGACGAAGTCCCTCACCACGGCGTTGTCGCTGGGCAGCGCACGCAGCGCGGCCACCGATCGACCCTGGACCGACGAACACCACCGCCACCAGGAGTCGAGAGCCTGCGGACTACCTGCATCTTCCGCGTTGACCAATGCGGGCCAGCCGAGCGCGTCGGCTTGCGCGCTGACCTTCCCGCCTCCGGCGATCGGGTCGACGGCCAGCACCGGGACCCCCGCGCGCAGGCCCAGCACCAGACCGTGCAGCCGCGTCGTGACGACGACGTCGAGATGCGACAGGATCGAGGTGAACTGATCGGGGGTCTCACACCGCTCCCAATCCGAAGCCGCCAGCCGGGTGTCGAGGGGCACCCTGGCGCAGTCGACACCGGCTATCCACTCGGTCAGCGAGCCGTGGACGTCCGCGTGACGGCCCGCCTCGCCGTACTCTCCCTGAGCCGGTGCCAGGATCACTCCCGTCACCAGCACTTCGTCGGTCGGGGCGGTGAGTGACAGATCAGGGCTGCCGATCCCGTCTCGATCGCGGGCGAGCACTTCGTGAAACCCCGTGACCGTCTCGTCTTCCGGATCGATCACGGAAACCCCCACGGCGATCCGGTGGCAGTGGGCGAACCGCCGGTGCACTTCCCGTACCTGCCATCCGTGAGCCGGACCGCAGGCGAAGACGACGTGGCTGTACCGGGCCGGGTCCACTTCTTCGTAGCTCAACTCGTGCGGACGGTAGACAGGGCTCCACGCCAAGTCGTGCGGCAACCCGATGGTGGACAACACCTCGTCGACCTGACGCATGCCGAGAACGTCCCCCGCGGTCGCTTCGCCGTGCCGGAAGCTCGCCCAGCCGATCACCAGTGCACGCATGCCCGTCGCTTACCCGTCCTCGCCCGGTTCACACTGTTTTTTCGACGCCCGGGGTGGGTAGGCGGTCCCATGGACACAGTATTCGAACGTGCCTTGGTGACCGGGGGCGCCGGTTTCGTCGGGTCACACCTGTGCGAGAGCTTGCTGGCGGCCGGTTCGGCGGTCGTCGCGGTCGACAACTTCGCCACCTCCGACGCGGCCGCTGTGGCGCACCTCCTCGAACGGCCGGACTTCCAGCTGGCCAGACAGGACGTCACCGCGCCGATGACCGTGCCGGGTCCGTTCGACGTCGTCTTCCATCTCGCCTCGGCGGCCTCTCCCCGGGACTATTTCCGACTCCCCCTCGAGACACTGCGGGCGGGCTCCCACGGCACCGAAGGCGCGTTGGACATCGCCGAACGCGACGGTGCGCGGTTCGTCCTCGCCTCGACCAGCGAGGTCTACGGCGATCCCGGCGAGCATCCCCAGCCAGAGGACTATTGGGGCAACGTGAACCCGATCGGCCCTCGCAGCGTCTACGACGAAGCCAAGCGATACGCCGAGGCGCTCACCTCGGCGATGCGGCGGGAGCGGGGCGTGAACACCGGCATCGCCCGCATCTTCAACACCTACGGACCGCGGATGCGCGCCGACGACGGCCGGATGATCCCGGCGTTCATCGGCCAGGCCCTGCGCGGGGTTCCGCTCACGGTCACCGGGTCCGGCCGGCAGACCCGATCGCTCTGCTACGTCGACGACACCGTCCGCGGCCTCGTCGCGCTCGCCCACTCCGGTGTGCCGGGCCCCGTCAATCTCGGCAATCCGCACGAGCTCACCGTTCTCCGGATCGCCCAAGAGATCCTGGCGATCACCGGGAGCCCGTCCCGGATCGAACATATCGAGGCCGCCGTCGACGACCCGGCCCGCCGGTGCCCGGACATCTCCCTCGCCCGCCGCGAGCTCGGCTGGGCTCCGCAAGTCCCGATGGACGAAGGACTTTCCCGCACCGTCGCCTGGTTCGCCCGGACGCTCGGCTCAGCCCCTCCGGCTCCGTGAAGCCCCGTGGAGACGCTTCTCTGAGTAGCGACGTCCTGGGCTTTCGCGCCGAATCGTTTATCCCCGACTCCACCGGGTAGCGCTACGGAAGTAAGCGCGGGTCACGGTCCGCGTCTCCGACCGAAGGGGTGGCAGGTGCGCATTCTCGGTGTCAACGCCGTCTTCCACGACCCGGCCGCGGCGCTCGTCATCGACGGCGAGATCGTGGCGGCCGCGGAGGAGGAACGGTTCAGCCGTCGCAAGCACGGCAAGCGACCGGTCCCCTTCTCCGCTTGGGAACAACCCGCCGAGGCGGCCGCGTGGTGCCTCGCCGAGGCGGGGATCGCCCCTCAGGACCTCGACGCCGTCGGCTACTCCTACGATCCGGCGCTGGTCGAGCCCGGGCTCGCGGGCCACGACGGCAAGAACGAGTGCCTCCGTACCGACTTCGCCCGACGGGCGCCCGCCTTCCTCAAGACCGCTTTGCCCGGCCTGGATCCGGCGAACGTCCGGTTCGTCCGGCACCATGTCGCGCACGCCGCCTCCGCCGCGCTCGCCGCCCCGTTCGGCGACTGCGCGGTGCTGGTCGCCGACGGCCGCGGCGAAAGCACGTCCTACCTGGCGGGCGAATACCGCGACGGTGAATTCGAAGAACTGGCCGAGCAGCGGCTTCCGCATTCCCTGGGGCTGATGTACGAAGAGCTGACCGAGCATCTCGGTTTCGCCCGGTCCAGCGACGAGTACAAGGTCATGGCACTGGCTTCGTACGGGAAGCCGCGGTTTCTCGACCGGATAGCCGAAAGCGTGCACACCAATGGCATGGGGTTCCGCACCGACGAAATCGACTGGGAGTCCTTCGCTCCCGCCGTCGAACCCGGGCAAGAGCCGGGGCGGGTGCACGCGGACCTGACCGCGAGCGTCCAACGTTGTCTGGAGGATGTACTCCTCGACCTGGCGCACAAGCTCCACGAGCACACCGGGCGAGCGGATCTGGCGATGGCGGGCGGGATCGCGCTCAACTGCGTCGCCAACACCCGGCTCCACGCCGAAGGCCCGTTCGACCGAATCTGGGTCCAGCCCGCCGCCGGCGACGCCGGGACCGCGCTCGGGGCCGCCCTGCAGCTCGCACTCGATTTCGGTGACCGCGGCAAGCCGATGCCGGGCGCGGACCTCGGCCGCGGCTGGACCGACGCGCAGCTGGAAAACGCGCTGCGGACCGCGAAACTGCGCTACGAGCGGCCGGACGACGTCGCCGAGTCGGTCGCCGAAGCCTTGGCCGAGAACCGGATCGTGGCCTGGTTCCAGGGCCGCTCCGAGTTCGGTCCGCGCGCCCTCGGCCATCGTTCGCTGCTGGCCCATCCCGGTCACGAGGCGAACCTCGAGCGGCTCAACGACGTCAAAGGCCGCGAGCAGTTCCGTCCGGTCGCCCCGATGGTGCGCGCCGAACGCGCCGGGGAGATCTTCTCCCGCGGCCCGCTTCCCAGTCCGTACATGCTTTTCGTGCACGACGTCGCGCAGGAGTGGAGGGATCGGATCCCGGCGGTCACGCATGTCGACGGGACCGCCCGCGTGCAGACGGTTGACCCGGCCCAGGACCCGCTCACCGCCAGGATGCTCGGTGCCTTCGAGCGGCGGACCGGGGTTCCGGCCGTGGTGAACACCAGCCTCAACACCGCCGGCAGGCCGATGGTCGACTCCCCCAGGGACGCGCTCGAATGCTTCGGCTCGGCCCCGATCGACGTGCTCGCCCTCGGACCGTTCCTGGTCCGTCGTCCCTGAATTCCCGAACGCCGCTGGAGGTGTGTCGTGATCGAAGAACACTTCGCCGCATTGAGCGAGGCCGCCGGGAAATCCGTTTCCTGGGGGCCGAAGATCCGAGACTGGGGTGACCATCTGGCCGCCGTACTGTCCTCGGGCGGCAGGCTGCTCGCCTGCGGAAACGGCGGGAGCGCCGCCGAAGCCCAGCATCTCACCGGTGAGCTGGTAGGCCGCTTCCGCAACGATCGGCGGCCGTTCTCGGCGATCGCCCTGCACGCGGACACCTCCGCGGCCACGGCCATCGCCAACGATTACGGCGAACACGAGCTGTTCGCGAGGCAGGTCCGGGCGCACGGTCGTCCCGGTGACGTCCTCGTGTGTCTGTCGACCAGCGGCGGTAGCCAGAACGTCGTCGCGGCGGCGAAGGCCGCACACGAAGTGGGCGTCACGACCTGGGCGCTCACCGGGCCCTCTCCCAATCCGCTCGCGGCGCTCTGTCACGAGGCGATCCCGGTGGAGGCGCCGTCGATGGCCACGGTGCAGGAGATCCATCTGGCCCTGGTGCACGCCCTGTGCACCGCGCTGGACGACGCGCTCGGGGTGCCCACGTGAGGCCGCTCGTCGTGCTCGGTGACGTCCTGCTGGACGTGGACGTCGAGGGAACCTCGGAGCGGCTCTGCCCGGACGCGCCGGTCCCCGTCGTCGACGTCGCCCGTGAGTGGCGCCGACCGGGTGGCGCCGGGCTGGCCGCCCTGCTCGCGGCGCGGTCCACCGCCGAGGTCCTCCTGGTCACCCCGATGGGCGACGACCGGGCCGGGCATGCCCTGGCCGGCCTGCTCGAGCGCGAGGTCGGGCTGATCCGGATGCCGATGGACGGCACCACCGTCACCAAGACGAGGGTGCGGGCCGCCGGGCAGTCGCTGGTCCGCCTCGACAGCGGCGACGGTACGGCAGGGGCCGCTCCCCCGGCCCCTGCGGTGGTGGAGACGGTGCGTTCGGCGGGGGCGATCCTCGTCGCCGACTACGGACGCGGAGTCACCGAACATCCGGGCATCCGGAAGCTGCTCGCCGAACTGGCCGGAACGATCCCCATCGTCTGGGATCCGCATCCCCGCGGCGCGCGGCCCACGCGGGGGATCCGCTTGGTCACCCCGAATCTGACCGAGGCCTGTCACTTCGCCGGAAGGCGGGCCGACGCCGGGGAGCTGGCCGAGGCGATGCGCTGTTCCTGGAGTGTCGACGCGGTCAGTGTCACCACGGGCTCGCGCGGGGCGGTGCTCGCCGAAGACGGGCGGAGCGAGACGTTCCGGCCGCCCTCGGGCATCGCCGCCAAGGACACCTGCGGCGCGGGCGACCGGTTCTCCTCCGCTGCCGCCGCCGCGTTGCTCGACGGCGCCTCCACCGCCGACGCGGTGGCCACAGGTGTCGAGACGGCGGCACGCTTCGTCGCGACCGGCGGTGCCGCCGCACTGTCCACTGTGGATTACGCCCCCGCGCCGGAACCCGCTCATCGCGGGCTGTCGGCCTTCGACGTCGCCGCGCGAGTGCGCGCCCGCGGCGGCAGGCTGGTCGCCACCGGCGGGTGCTTCGACCTGCTGCATCCCGGACACGCGAGTCTGCTGAGGCAGGCCCGTGCCTTGGGTGACGCCCTCGTCGTGTGCCTCAACTCCGACCAGTCGGTCCGCGGGCTGAAAGGGCCAGGACGGCCGATCGTGGCCGCCCGAGACCGGGCCCGCCTGCTGACCGAATTGAGTTCCGTCGACGCCGTGGCGGTGTTCGACGAACCGAATCCGGCCGCGTTGCTGGACCGTCTGCGCCCGGACATCTGGGTCAAGGGCGGCGACTACGCGGACACAGAACTCCCCGAAAGCGCCGTGGTGCGACGGCACGGCGGCGAAATCGTCCTGATCCCGACCATCCGCGGCTATTCCACCTCCCGGTTGGTGGCCGCGGCGGAAGGAGCATGATGCCTCCCCTCGGCAATGTCCTGATCACCGGCGGCGCCTCCGGGCTCGGTGCGGCGGCGGTCGACGCCGTCCGCGAGGCGGGTGGCACCCCGCTCGTCATCGACCGCGCGCGACCCGCGGACGACGTCGCCTTCGTCCAGGCCGATCTGGCGGACTCCGCCGCGGCCGCGAACGCCGTCGACGAACTCGCCGAACGCGCCGGCGGTCTCGACGGCGTGTTCACCGCGGCGGGCACCGACGCCTGCGGCGCGCTCGACGACGTGTCCACAGAGGACTGGGAGCGGGTGGTCAAGGTCAACCTGCTCGGCACGGCGGCGGTCGTCCGCGCGGCGCTGCCGCATCTGCGCCTGAGCCACGGCACCGTCGTGACCTGCGCTTCGACACTGGGACTGCGGGTCGCCGGTGACGCGAGTGCCTATTGCGCCTCCAAGTTCGGTGTCGTGGGCTTCACCAGGGCCCTCGCGATGGAACTCGCAGGCCGCGTCGGTGTGACCCTGCTCGTCCCCGGCGGGATGCACACGGCGTTCTTCGACGACCGTGCCGCACAGTACAAGCCGCCACCCGACGCGAAACTCAACCAGCCCGAGCACGTCGCCGCGTCCGTGGTGTTCGCTCTCTCGCAACCGCCCGGATGCGAGGTCCGCGAACTCGTCGTGTGCGCCTCCGAAGAAGGGTCGTGGCCATGAGCGGCGGCATCCTGGTGTTGCGCGCGCTCGGCCTGGGTGACCTGCTCACCGCTGTCCCCGCGCTGCGCGCCCTGCGCCGCGCCTTCGACGGCGAACGGCTGGTGCTCGCCGCGCCGGAAAACCTGCGGGACATCGTCGAGCTGATCGACGCCGTGGACGAACTACTCCCGACAGCGGGGCTCGGTGAGCTGTCCTGGCCCGGAGAGCCGCCGCGGCTGGCGGTCAACCTGCACGGCCGTGGTCCGGAGAGCATCCATGATCTGCCCGCCCAGGATCCGGTCGAGCTGATCACCCACCGGCATCCCGACTTCCCCGGCGTCGACGGCCCGGACTGGCCGGCCGACGTCCACGAGGTCGACCGCTGGTGCCGTCTCCTGGAGGCCGCGCGGATCCCCGCCGACCGCGCGGACCTCGCCCTCCCACCGCCACCGGGACCCAGCCCCGCGCCCGGGGCGGTGGTGATCCATCCCGGTGCCGCCTTCGCCGCCCGGCGCTGGCCGGCCGAACGCTACGCGCGGGTGGCGCGGGAACTGGCCGGAGGGCACCGGGTGGTGATCACGGGGAGCGCGCCGGAAGCCCCGCTCGCGCGCGAGGTCGCGGACCGAGCGGGCCTCCCCGCGGACGCGGTCCTCGCCGGAGACTCCGGCCTCGCGGAACTGGCCGCGACCGTGGCCGAAGCGGCATTGGTCGTCTGCGGGGACACCGGCGTCGGCCATCTCGCCACCGCCTACGGCACGCCGTCGGTCCTCCTGTTCGGGCCGACTCCGCCCCGGCTCTGGGGGCCGCCGCCCGAGGCACGGCAGCACACGGTCCTCTGGGTGGGCGACGTCGGTGATCCGCACGCGGGCGAGCCGGACGCGGGTCTTCTGCTGCTCCGCGAAGAGCGGGTCATCGCCGCGGCGGGCGAACTGCTCCGGGCCGGTGCTTCCCATGGTTGAGCGGATCGGCGTCATCGGGGCGGGGTACGTCGGTTTGACGAGCGCCGCGTGCTTCACCCACCTTGGCCACGACGTCGTCTGCGTCGACAGCGATCAGTCCAAAGTAGACGAATTGAACCGGGGCGAGGTCGCCATCGCCGAGCCGGGACTGGCCGAGCTGGTCCGCGACGGCCTGATCTGCGGGCGTCTGCTGTTCAGCACCAAGACGGACGGACTGGCCGCCGTGGACGTCGTCCTGCTCTGCCTGCCCACGCCCCAAGGCGAAGGCGGCGACGCGGACGTCCGGGCGCTGGAAGAAGTGGTGACCGGACTGCCCGGGCTACTGACGCCGGGATGTGTCGTCGTCACGAAGTCCACGGTCCCCGTGGGCACGGGGAACCGGCTGCCGGAGTTGCTCGGCGACGCGGATCTCCCGGTGGTCGGCAATCCCGAGTTCCTCCGTGAAGGCCACGCCGTCGAGGATTTCCTGCGCCCGGAGCGGATCGTGCTCGGCTCTCGCGACGAAGACCGTCCCGCCGCCGAACGGGTGGCCGCGCTGTACCGGGGAATCGACGCGCCGGTGTGGTTCACCGACCCGGCGAGCGCCGAGCTGGCGAAATACGCCAGCAACGCCTTCCTGGCGATGAAACTGTCCTATGTGAACACTCTCGCGGAACTGTGCGAGCACCACGGAGCCGACATCCGTGCCGTCGGAAGGCTGATCGGCCTCGACTCCCGCATCGGGCCCGCCTTTCTGCGGCCGGGCCCCGGCTGGGGAGGTTCGTGCCTGCCCAAGGACACCGCCGCACTGGTGCGGACGGCGGAACGCGCGGGTGTCGACTTCGGCATGCTGCGGGACGTCCTGAAAGCCAACGCCCGGCACCAATCGGCCGTGGTGCGCAAGATCCGCCTCGCGATCACCGGTGCGACGGACGGTTCACTCACCGGAACCCGGATCGGCCTGCTCGGACTGGCGTTCAAGGCGGGCACCGGGGATCTGCGGGACTCCCCCGCGCTGGCGATCGCCGGTGAACTCGCCAGGAGCGGCGCGATTCTGACCGGCTACGACCCCGGCGTCGCGAGCGCCGCGCCGGACATCGTCCAGGTCGTCGACGATCCGTACCTGGTGGCGAAAGACGCCGAGGCGCTGGTCGTGCTGACCGAATGGCCCGAGTTCCGGGAACTCGACTGGGCACGCCTCGCCGCGGCCACCGACCAGGCGATCGTCGTCGACACGAGGAACCTCCTCGATCCGGCGGCCGTCGGCGAAGCGGGCTTCACCGTCATCGGGCTGGGAACAGCGGCTCAGGGCCCGGGCGGGGCGAGGTGAACGACCTTCGTCTGGGTCATCTCGTCGAGCAATTCGGGGCCGTAACCATAACCGCTCCCGCTGGCCCGGCGCGGATGCGCCGAGCCGCCGGGGGCGCCCCCGAAGACGTCGTTGATCTTCACCGTGCCGACGGGCAGCCGCCGCCAGGCGCGCTGGGCGTGCTCCATCGACGACGTGAGCACCGTGGCGGCGAGCCCGTAGTCGTCCGCGGCCGCCAGCTCCAGCCCCTGCTCGAAATCCGGGACCACGCACACCGGCGCGACCGGGCCGAAAGTCTCTTCCCGGAACACCCGCATCTCCGCGGTGCAGCCCGCCAGGACGGTCGCCGGGTAAAACGAGCCCGGCCCGTCCGGAAGCTTCCCGCCGGTCAGCGGTTCCGCGCCCTGCGCGATCGCCTCGACCACCTGGTCGTGCACACCTTCGCGATGGCGCCGGTCGACGAGCGGGGCGATCTCACGGTTCCCTGCCTCCTGGACCAGCGCGTCGAGGAAGGCCTCGGCAACCTCCTGGTGCGCGTAGATCCGCTCGACGGCCACACAGATCTGCCCCGCGTTGGCGAAAGCCCCGGTCGCCGCCTGCGCGGCCGCCCACCGAGGATCCACGTCGGCGTCGATCACCAGCGCGTCGTTGCCACCGTTCTCCAGCAACGCCTTCGCTCCCGTTCGCGCCGTCGCCGCCGCGATCGACCGGCCCGCCGCAGTGCTCCCGACATGGGCCACCACGTCGACGTCCGGGCTCTCCGCCAGCGCGGCCCCGACCGCACCGTCCCCCTGGACCGTCTGAAGTACTCCGTCCGGCAGCGTCGAAGACAGCGCCGCACCAAGCCTGGCTCCGGTGTCCGGGCACCGTTCGCTGGGCTTGTGCACGACCGTGTTGCCGGTGGCGAGCGCCGCGCCGAGCAGGCCGCAGGCCACCGCGATCGGATCGTTCCACGGGGTCAGCGCGACCACCACGCCGCGCGGCTCGGGCACCATCAGGTCGGTGGCGCCGGGGTTCCCGAGCAGGGAGCGGCCGCGGTGCACCGGCCCGAGTTCGGCGTACTGTTCCAGCGTGCCGACACCGGCGAGGACGCTTTCCTCCGCCTCGGCGCGGAGTTTCCCGGTCTCGCCCTCGAGGAGGGCGGCGAGCTCGCCCACCCGCTCACGCAGTCCTCTCGCCGCGTCCTTGATCGCCGCTCCGCGTTCGGCCGCCGGGGTGGCTGCCCAGTCCCGGGCCGCCTTCTTCGCCGAGCCGAGCACGGATTCCAGGTCTGCGGGGTTGTGGATCTTCACCATGCCCGTCGGTTACCCGGTTCGGCGGCCGTGACACCTCAGAAGCCCTTCACTCCACTGTGGACGGTTGCGTTTGGTGGTGTCCCCAGTGGGTATCGCGATCAGGTGAGCCCTCTCGACTACACCATCGTGGTTCCGACCACCGGACGCGACAACCTGCACGAGCTGCTCCGCGGGATCGAAGCCGCCGGCGAGCCGAGGCCTGCCCGGATCATCGTGGTCGACGACCGCCCCGACGGCGCCGAGCTGCGGCTCCTCCCGATGACCCCGGAGGTGGAGGTGATCCGCGGCGGTGGGCGAGGTCCCGCCGCCGCGCGCAACGCCGGCTGGCGGCGCGCGAGCACCGAATGGATCGCCTTCCTCGACGACGACGTGAAGGTCGGCGCCGACTGGTCGCGGGAACTCGCCGAAGACCTGCTTCCGCTCGACGCGAAGACGGCGGCATCCCAGGCACGGATCACTGTGCCGTTGCCGCGAGAACGGCGTCCCACTGACGACGAACGCGGGACGGCCGGGCTGGAGACCGCGAGGTGGATCACCGCGGACATGGCCTACCGGCGTGCCGTACTCGCCGAGGTCGGCGGCTTCGACGAACGGTTTCCCCGCGCCTACCGCGAGGACTCCGACCTGGCGCTGAAGGTCGCCAAAGCCGGTTATCTGATCGCGAAAGGCCAGAGGGTCACCACGCATCCGCCGAAACGATCCGGTCCGCTCGCCAGCCTGCGTGCCCAGCGCGGCAATTCCGACGACGCGCTCATGCGGCGCAGTCACGGCGTGCTGTGGCGGCAGCAGACCGGAGCCGGTCGGGGACGGCTCGGACGGCACGCGCTCACCACCACGAGCGCTCTGGCCGCCGCGGCATTGTTCGCGTTCGGACGGCGTAGGGCCGCCACCGCCGCGGCGGGCCTCTGGACCGGGCTGACCGCCGAGTTCGCCGCCCGCCGGATCGCGACCGGCCCGCTCACCCCGGGTGAGGTCTCGCGCATGCTGCTGACCAGTGTGCTGATCCCGCCCGCGGCCTGTTACCACCGGTTGCGCGGCGAACTGCGGCATCGGCTGTACCGGCGACCGCACGCGGTGCTGTTCGACCGGGACGACACCCTGATCGTCGACGTCCCGTACCTCGACGACCCCGACGGCGTCCGCCCCGTCCCCGGCGCCAAAGAACTCCTCCACGACGTGCGCGCGGCCGGAATACGGATCGGGGTCGTCAGCAACCAATCCGGTGTCGCCAAGGGCCTGATCACCCCCGACCGCCTGACCGCGGTGAACAGCCGGGTCGAAGAGCTCCTAGGCCCCTTCGGTACCTGGCAGGTCTGCGTGCACGACGACGAAGACGGTTGCGTCTGCCGGAAACCCGCTCCCGGCTTGATACGCCGGGCCGCCGAAGCGCTCGGGGTGGACGTCCGCCGCTGCGTGGTCATCGGCGACACCGGCGCCGATGTCGACGCGGCGACCGCCGCGGGTGCCCGCGGGATCCTGATCCCGACGGCCCGCACCCGTTCCGAGGAGGTCGACCGGGCGCGCCGCCGGGCGACCGTCGCCCGCGATCTCGCCGAGGCGGTACACCTGGCCGTCACGGGCTCCCGATGAAGGGGAACGTGCTCGTCGCGAGGATGGACAATCTGGGCGACGTCCTGCTCGCGGGCCCTTGCGTCCGCGCCGTCGCGGCCGGCTCCGCCAGGGTCACCCTGCTCACCGGACCGCGAGGACGTGCCGCGGGTGAGCTCCTTCCCGGCGTCGACGAAGTCCTCACGTGGTGCGCGCCGTGGATCGATCCCGACCCCCCGCCGATCGATCCGGGAGAAACCGAGGCGTTCGTCCATGGGCTGCGAGAGCTGTTCCTCGACGCCGCGCTGATCCTGACGTCGTTCCACCAGTCCCCCTTGCCGCTGGCCTTGCTCCTGAGAATGGCCGGGGTGCCGTGGATCGGCGCGGTCTGCGACGACTATCCCGGCTCACTGCTCGACCTCCGGCACCACGTCCCCGGCGATCCGCCGGAAGCGCTCCGAATGCTCTCTCTCGCGCAGGCGGCCGGATTCTCTTTGCCGTACAACGACAACGGCGGCCTCGCGATCCGCCACCCGCTTCCGGACGTGGATGGCCTCGTCGGCGGGCCCGGCGAAGGCTACGTCGTCGTCCACCCCGCCGCGTCGGTTCCGGCGCGGCAGCCCTCGGCGCGTCGGTCCGCGGCGATCGTCCGGGCACTGCAAGCCGCCGGGCGCCGGGTCGTCGTGACGGGGTCACCTGCGGAAAGCGACTTGACCGCGGAGGTCGCGGGGACCGCGCTCGATCTGGGCGGTCGCACCGGTCTGGCCGAACTGGCCGCCGTCCTCGCCGGAGCGGACGCGGTGGTCGCGCCCAACACCGGTCCCGCCCATCTCGCGGCGGCCGTCGGGACCCCGGTGGTCTCGCTTTTCGCGCCGGTCGTACCCGCTTCGCGCTGGGCCCCATACGGCGTTCCGGCCGCACTGCTCGGCGACCAGCACGCCGGTTGCCGCGATAGCCGAGCCCGGGTCTGCCCGGTGCCCGGCCATCCCTGCCTCGACGGTATCCGGCCCGCGGCCGTCGTCGAGGCCGTCGACGGCCTCGCACCGATTCCGTCTCGTCGTTTCGCCCGCACCACACCGGGTATCGCTTGAGGGTTCGCGAAAATCATCGTCGAGTTCGAGGAGATTTCGCCATGACCCGAACCACCACGGCCACCAAGACCGCCCGGACGCCCGCACAGCTGACCGCGGCCGCCGTCGGAGTGGTGTTCCTGCTCGTCGGCATCGCCGGCTTCATCCCAGGCCTCACCACCGACTACGACCAGCTCTCCTTCGCCGGACACCACTCGTCCGCGATGCTGCTCGGCGTCTTCATGGTCTCGGTCCTGCACAACATCGTGCACCTGCTCTTCGGCGTCGCCGGGCTTCTCCTGGCCCGCACATCCCGCAGCGCCGTCGGCTACCTGATCGGCGGCGGAGTGATCTACCTCCTGCTATGGCTCTACGGCCTCGTCATCGACCACGACTCCCCGGCGAACTTCGTACCCGTCAACCCCGCCGACAACTGGCTGCACCTCGGCCTGGCCCTCGGCATGATCGCCCTCGGCGGCATCGCCGGCACCATCGACCGTCGCCCCACGTCACCACGAGCCGTCTGATGGGCATCGCCGCGTCCACGGCGACCTCGACCGCTTCAAGACCTTTCTCGAAAACCGCGGCGGCTCCGAGACCGGCCACGTTTTTGTGTCCGCTCATGGTTTGTTCGCGTGCTCACCGGGCATTCGCACATCATGCGAACATGGTGGAAGCGGATGACCTCACGGCCGCACGGCAGGACGGTCCTTTACCTGGGTGCCCCTGCCGTTCTGGGAAAGATCATCGGGGCCGCCGCGTCGCGTGGTTTCGGCGCAGTCGAGATTCCGCATCCCGCGCTGGTCTGCGCGGTCGCCGACCACGCCGTACTCAGTGGCCGCGGTAGCCGTGCCGACACCGCGAAACTTCGTCGGCTCCGAGAGTTGAATATTCCGTGCCTGGATCCCGAGCAGGCGTCGGCCTGGCTCGCGGAACTCGATGAACCGGATCACCTCGCTTCAGCGTAAGGTCCAGTGGTTCGGCAATGTCCGCTCGCTCCGACGGCACGCAGGCCCTCAGCTTCGACCGGTTCTCAACGCATAACGACGTTCGGCGTAGGCGAGGTCGTCCCGCCAGAGCCGGGCCGACGCTCGGCGCATGAGGGGGCGCAGGGCCGGAGCGATCCTGGTGGCCGCAGCGAAACCAGGCCTTTCGGAAGTGGCGATGGTCGCTTCGATCACGGCGGTACGCGGGTGACCGTCGGGGCCCGCCCCGAGTGGGGTCGCGTGGGTTTCGACCACGCTGCCGACACCCTCGCCATCGACGATCGTCATGACCACCGTCCGCGGCTCGGGGCAGGTGAACTCGGCGATCACCGGGACACCCAGCTTGCCCGCGAGCCGGAAGGTCACCTCGACGACGAACCGGTCGTCGGCTTCGGTCACGTCATTTCCTTGCGGGGCTGACAGAACGCGGAGCCGGGTGAAGGAGTACGGGTGGAACCAGGCGCCGTGCCAGGGATCGAGCCGGTTGGCGACGACGTCCAGTGGCTCGCAGACGCCGGTCAAGGTCGCGACGGCGTCGACCACTGTCTCGCCGCCGGGTCGCGACGGCACGACAGGTTTCTCCGTGGGTGTCTCGCCGCCTAACCGATCGAGCCGTACCCAGACAAGGACGCCGTCGTCGTAGGACGGCAAGGGTGACCAGCCCGGGCGCTCGGGACCGATCCGCATTCCGTGCCAGCGGCAGACCAGCTCTCCACAATGGACGCGGGCTTGATCCAGCGGAGCGCCCAGATGCGGGCACGCGCCGGTTCCGACGACCACCGCCCCGCCCTGATCGCGCCAACCGACCAGTTCACGGTCCCCCACCCGGAAACCGAACGGCTTGTCCCGGCTGATCTCCCGGCTCGCCCCCGCGACGAACCAGTTGCCCGCCGTCCGTGCGTCGGCACGTTTGACAGCAGCATCGATGAGAGCCGGGGAACAGTCCTGAAAAGTGGGTTCCTGCCTGGCCCAGGCGGGTTCCTTGAAGGGCTGGACCGGCCAGGTAGACGGCCATGCCCGGAGCATTCGACGCCTGAAGTCCACTGTGGCTCTCCCGCTCGACGACAACGTCCACTAAAACCATCCTCAGGCCGATGAAGCGATCCCGCAACGCTTCGACAGCGAGAAGAGTGATCACAGGATTGACATCCGGCCGACTGGGTACCCGCCGATGAAGAGGTATGGATCATGAGCCGGTTGTGAATCGTATTTCAGTGAGCAGGAGGTCCAGTCGGATGACGTCGGCGTTGACCAAGGAGGCGGCGCCTCCGGGCGCGGCGTCCATTCCGTTGCTGGAGGGGCTGGGCGAGCGCTGCCTGGCCGAAGCGCACGCGTTCGTCCACGATCGGGCGACGGAGTGCTTCTCCGGCCGTCGCGAAGGCGAACTCGCGGAATCCATCCTTCCCGAATTCGCGAGTGGCGGGAAATGTCTTCGCCCGATGTTCGCCTACGTGGGCTGGAGGTGCGGCGCCCCGGACTCGGACGCCGCAGTGCGGGCAGCGGCGTGTCTGGAACTGCTGCACTGTTTCGCGCTCGCACAGGACGACGTCATGGACGGCTCGCAGCTACGGCGCGGTCGGCCTTCCCTGCACGTCCGCTTCGGTCGGTGGCACAGCGAAAAAGACTGGAGCGGTTCCGCCCGCCGCTTCGGCGAGGCCGCGGCCACGTTGTCCGGCGACCTCTTCCTGGTCTGGTCCGAGCGGATGCTCCGCGAATCCGGACTGGACGAAGAAGCACTGGCGCGGGGCTGGCCACGGTATGACCTGATGCGCGAAGAACTCGCCGTCGGCCAGCTCGCCGACCTGGTGAACGACGCACGGACACTGCCCGGCTGGGACACCCTGCTCGACGTTCTGCGCCGCAAATCCGGCAACTACACCGTGCGCAGGCCGCTGGAGTTCGGGGCAGCCCTGGCGGGCTGCGGACCCGACGTACTCGTCTCCCTCGCCGAATACGGCAGCCTGGTCGGCGAGGCGTTCCAGTTCCGGGACGACCTGCTGGGCGTCTTCGGCGATCCAGCGGTCACCGGAAAACCTTCCGGGGACGACCTCCGTGAACGCAAGGCGTCCAGCGTCGTCGTCCTCGCCGCCGAGCGGGCCGACCGGCGGCAGCGCGCGGAACTCGACGAACTGCTCGCCCTGTCCGAAGTGGACGACGAAGCCGTTTCCCGATGGCGCGACCTCATCGAGGCCACGGGCGCCCACGAACGTCTCGGCGAGCTCATCCGGGAACGAGCCGACAAAGCACTCGCCGCGATCGATCCGGCGGTGTTCCCCGCCCCGGCGGCGGACGCACTCGCCACACTCGCCACCCGGTGCACGGAGCGGGACCAGTGAAAACCGTACCCGGCCGGACGGACCGGATCGTCGTGGTCGGTGCGGGACTGTCAGGGCTCGCGGCGGCGCTGCACCTGGCAGGCCGGGGCCGCGAGGTCGTCGTCCTCGAACGGGATCCGGTTCCCGGCGGCCGCGCGGGGCGGATCGAGCGGAAGGGCTACCGGCTCGACACCGGGCCGACCGTGCTCACCATGCCCTCGATCCTGCGGGACACCTTCGGCGCCGTCGGAGCGGAGCTGTCGGACGAGTTGCCACTGACGCGGTTGGATCCGGCATACGTCGCGCGATTCGCGGACGGCAGCGTACTTCCCGTGCACACCGACGCCACCGCGATGACGGACGCGGTGCGGGAATTCGCCGGTCCCGCCGAGGCGGCCGGATACGTCCGGCTTCGCGAGTGGCTGACCCGCCTCTACCGCACCGAGTTCCGCCGCTTCATCGACTCGAACATCGACTCCCCCTTGGGCATGCTCCGCCCGGATCTCGCCCGGCTGGCGGCGCTGGGCGGTTTCCGGCGGCTGGAACCCAAGATCGGCACATTCCTGTCCGACGAGCGGCTCAAACGCGTGTTCACTTTCCAAGCGCTCTACGCGGGCGAGTCACCGATGCGAGCACTGGCCCTCTACGCCGTCATCTCCTACATGGACACCGTCGGCGGCGTCTACTTCCCGCCCGGCGGCGTCGCGGCACTCCCCCAGGCACTCGCCCGGGTCGCCGCCGCGAACGGCGTCACGTTCCATTATGGCGACGCCGTGCGGACACTCGAACGCCAAGGCCACCGCGTCAGCGCGGTCCGCACGACCTCGGGCGCACGCCATCCGTGCGACGCAGTCGTCCTGACCACCGAACTACCCGAAAGTCACCGCCTCCTCGGCCGGGCACCGAAACGCGTGATTCCGCTGCGACCCGCGCCATCGGCCCTGGTCGTGCACACCGGCGGCCCCGGCGGGAAACCGGACGGCGGGCACCACACGATCTCGTTCGGGCGGGCATGGCGCTCGACCTTCGACGAACTGATCACCGGCGGCCGCCGCATGACCGACCCCTCGCTGCTGATCACCCGGCCCACCGCGACCGATCCCGGTCTCGCGCCGGCCGGCCGTCAGCTCTACTCGATCCTCGCGCCGGTTCCGAACCTCCACCGCGGTCCGCTGGACTGGGCGGCCGAAGCGGGACCGTATGCCGAGGAGATCCTTGCCGTGGCACGAGAGCGTTTGTCGTTGAGCTTCGAACCCGAGTTCACGGAAGTCATCAGCCCCGCCGACTGGGCCGCCCGTGGCCTGGTCGCGGGAACTCCCTTCAGCTACGCGCACTCCTTCGGCCAGACCGGACCGTTCCGGCCCAAGAACCTCCCACGGGGAACGGAGAACGTCGTCCTCGCGGGAGGCGCGACGGTACCGGGCGTCGGGGTGCCGACCGTGCTGATCTCCGGCAGGCTCGCCGCCGACCGCGTCACCGGGGTGACCGGCCACCGCGCCCGCGTACTCGACCTGGCGGCGGAGGCAAGCCGATGACCGAACGCGAACTCGACGCCGCCGGGATCCACGAACCCGCTCTGCGTACCGCCTACACCTGGTGTCGCGGCGTCAACGCCCGGCACGGCCGCACCTATTTCCTGGCGACCCGGATGCTGGCCCCGGTGCAGCGGCCCGCCGTCCACGCGCTCTACGGTTTCGCTCGCTGGCTGGACGACATCGTCGACGAGCCCGACTCCGGAGCCACGCCTCGCTCGCTGGCACAGCGACTGTCCGAAGTGGAAGAACGCTTCCTCGCCGATCTGGCCGAGGGCGCCAGCGACGACCCACTGCTGACCGCCGTCATCGACACGGCGTCGAGATACGAACTGGAGGATCGGCTCTTCCGCGCCTTCTTCTCCTCGATGCGGATGGACCTGCACGTGACCGATTACGCGACCCGGGCCGACCTCGACGTCTACATGCACGGCTCGGCGGAAGTGATCGGCCTCCAGATGCTGCCCATCCTCGGAGCGGTCTCGCCGCGGGCGGAAGCCGCTCCCCGGGCCGCCGCGCTGGGCAAGGCTTTCCAGCTCACCAATTTCCTTCGTGACGTCGCCGAGGATTTCGAGCGCGGACGTGTCTATCTTCCCGCCGACGAGCTCGAAGAACACGGCGTCGACCGCGACCGGCTCTCCTGGTGTGCCCGCCACGGCCGCGCTGACGCACCGGTCCGGGCCGCGATCAAGGAGCAGATCGCGGTGACGCGGCGGATCTACGCCGAAGCCCGGCCGGGGATCGCGATGCTGCATCCGGTCTCCCGGCCCTGCGTGGCCACCGCGGCGACCCTGTACAGCCGCATCCTCGACCGGATCGAAGACGCCGACCACGACGTCTTCGCGGGCCGGGCGACAGTGTCCCGGCGACGACGTCTCGCGGTCGCCTGCGGCGCCTTGGCCCGGACGGGGCTGGCCCGGATCAGGCACGCCGCACCGATACCGGCGGTGAGCTGAGTGGGCAAGGCCGAATACCTCATCGTCCTGGCCGCGTGCGTGCTCGTGACCTTGCCGCTGGAGATGGCCGGTGCGCGCGTCTACCGGCGGCCGAAGCGGCTCGCCGGCGCGATACTCCCTGTCGCGGTGGTCTTCTTGATCTGGGACGCCCTGGCGATCGCCGGTGGAGTCTGGGGTTACGCGCCGGGGTTCGTCACGGGAATCCGGGCGCCGTTCTCCATCCCGCTGGAAGAAATCTTGTTCTTCGTGGTGATCCCGGTCTGCGGAGTGCTGACCTACGAGGCGGTCCAGGTCACGCTCACCGCGGTCCGGCGACGGAGCGAGAAGGTGGCCTCGCGATGATTCCCTGGGGTTACACGGTTCCGGCCGTCGCCGCGGTGGTCGTGGTGGTGGCGGTCGAACTGGTTCTGCTGAAGACCGGGCTGTTCCGCAAGCTCGCGTACTGGCTCACGATGGCGATCGTCACCGCCTTCCAGATCCCCGTCGACGGCTGGCTGACGAAGCTGTCCGCACCGATCGTGCTCTACGCCCCCGAGCACGTCACCGGCCTGCGGTTTCCCTGGGACATCCCGGTCGAGGACTTCCTGTTCGGGTTCGCCCTGGTGACCGCGGTCCTGCTGGCCTGGGAACGGTCCCGGCCGCGTGAGGAGGCTTCGTGAACGCGATGGCGAAGGACGGCCTGCCCCGTACCGCGGTCCCGTCCGCGTTCGACACCGAAGCACGCTGGTACGACCGGCTGGTCGCCGCCAACCCCGGCTACCACGAGCACCTCCGGCTCTCCGCCCGGCGGCTGGGTGTCACCGGCCCCCGCCTGCTGGACGCCGGATGCGGAACCGGGGCGTCGACGGCCGCACTGCTGTCCGTGGCCCCGGACGCGCGGATCACCGCGTTCGACGCGTCCGGCGAGATGCTGACCAGGGCCCGCGCCAAAGACTGGCCCTCTTCCGTCGAATTCGTCCACACCCCGGTCGAAGAACTGGCGGAAGTGCGCGGGCCGTTCGACGGGATCCTGGCCGCATACCTGCTCCGCAACCTCACCGATCCGACCGGGCAACTACGACGGTTACGCGGTCTGCTCCACTCAGGGGGCCGGATCGCGGTGCACGAGTACTCCGTCCAGGACTCCCGGCGAGCCCGCCGGGTCTGGAACGCCGTGTGCTCCGGTGTGATCATCCCGCTCGGGAAGATCACCACCGGCGACGCGACCCTCTACCGCCACCTCCGCCGCAGCGTGCTCGAGTTCGACGGCATCACGGCGCTTTGCCGCCGCCTCACCGACGCGGGCTTCGTGGACGTCCGCGCCGAGACCGTCCCCGGCTGGCAACGCGGCATCGTCCACACCGTGACCGGGACAGCTCCATGACACGGCCGCGGGACCCCAGGATCGTCACGCACCCGGCGTCCCCAGGGCTGATCGACGCCGCTCAGCTCGGCAGACGTCCGACCGCGGCGATCGTGGGAGCCGGTATCGCCGGGCTCACCGCGGCGACCGGACTGGCCGAACGTGGCGTCGCCGTCACCGTCTTCGAACGCGAAGACCACCTCGGCGGCCGGGTCGGCGGCTGGCGGGAACAGCTGCCCGACGGCACCCCGGTGACCATGAGCCGGGGCTTCCACGCGTTCTTCCGGCAGTACTACAACCTGCGCGCGCTGCTCAAACGCACCGACCCCCGCCTGGATCGGCTCACGCCGCTGACCGACTACCCGCTGCTCGACGCACACGGACGTGTCGACACCTTCGCGGGCCTCCCCCGCACACCTCCCTGGAACGCGGTCGCCTTCGCCTTGCGAAGCCCGACCTTCACCTGGAAGGACCTGTTGCGGCTCGACGGCCGCAACGCCCTGCCGCTGGCGACGGTCAGCGTGCCCGAGACCTACCACCTGCTCGACCGGACCGACGCCGCCTCGTTCCTCGAATCGCTCAACTTCCCCGACGCGGCAAGGCATCTCGCGTTCGAAGTGTTCTCCCGCAGCTTCTTCGCGGAACCACACGAACTGTCGGCGGCCGAACTCGCGACGATGTTCCACCTCTACTTCCTCGGCTCCAGTGAAGGGCTCCTCTTCGACGTGCCGAACGAGCCCTTCCCGCAAGCGCTGTGGGATCCGCTCGCCGGCTACCTGACCGGCCGCCGCGTCGAACTCCGCACCGGGACGAAGGTCGATCGGCTGGCCAGGACACCCACCGGCTTCACCATCGAGACCGGCGATCACAGCGAAACCTTCGACGGCGTCGTACTCGCCTGCGACATCGCCGGACTGCGCGAGATCGTCGAAGCCTCGCCCGATATCGGGACCGAGGACTGGCGGGCCGCGATCACCAGCCTGCGGATCGCGCCGCCGTTCCTGGTACGGCGGCTCTGGCTCGACCGTCCGGTCGGGACACAGCGGCCACCGTTCCTCGGCACCGGCAGCGTCCCGCCACTGGACAACATCAGCGTGCTCGACCGGTATGAGGGCGAAGCACGGCGCTGGGCCGCTCGCACCGGCGGATCGGTCGTGGAACTGCACGCCTACGCGGCGACGACGGCAACCGCGGATATCTTGGAAAAAGCCCTCGATTCCCGCCTGCACGAGATCTACCCGGAGACCCGTGACGCCCGCGTCGTCGGCGAGAACACGTTGTGGCGCCAGGACTGCCCGCTGTTCGGCGTCGGCGACTTCGAGTGGCGACCGACAGTGGAGACGCCCGAGACGGCCTTGGCGCTCGCGGGAGACGGCATCCGCGTCGACCTTCCCGTCGCCCTCATGGAACGCGCGGCCACCACGGGCTGGGTCGCGGCCAACTCACTCCTCCAGCAGTGGGGTCTCGCCGGTCACCCGATCCGTTCGGTGCCCAACCACGGCAGGATTCGCCTGGTGAACCGGCTCGATCATCGGGTACGTGCCCGCGGAATCGACTGAGAGCGTGCGTGGTATCGAGTCAGGGCTTCGTGTTGTCACCCCGCGTTTCGCTCTCGACGGCGGCGATATCGGCGGTCTCTTCCTCGCTCATCGAACTGGTGTCACGTGGCGGGAGGAACGGCTCGTCCTCGGCCGTCCGTCCCGCCGCCAACTCCCTGCCTCGCGCGAGTTCCGCGTCGAGTTCGGCTCCGAACAGAAGCGCGATATTCGAGATCCAAAGCCAGACCAGGAAGACGATCACCCCGGCAAGCGAGCCGTAGATCTTGTTGTACGAAGCGAAATTTCCTACATAGATGGCGAAGCCGGCCGTCGCTGCCGCCCACAGCAGCACGGCGAGCAGGCCACCGGGAGTCATCCAGCGGAACCCCGGTTGACGCACATTGGGACTCGCCCAGTAGAGCACCGCGAACGCCAGGACCGCCAGCATCGCGATGACCGGCCACTTCGCGATGTCCCAGACCAGGACGCCGGTCGAACCCAGCCCCACGACATCACCGAGCGCACGGGCGATGCCGCCCGTCGCGACCACCCCGATCGCGCAGAGAGCGAGAATGACGAGCAGGGCGACGGTGAGACCGAGCCGCAACGGCCACGTCTTCCACACCGGGCGGCCCTCGGGCATCGAGTAGATGACGTTGGAAGCCCGCATGAACGCGCCGATGTAGCCCGAGGCGGACCAGAGTGCCGCGAGCACACCGAGGATCGCCGCCGTACCGGCCACCCCACTCGATCGGGACAGCTCTTCGATCGCGTCGATCAGGATCTCACGTCCTTCACCGGGCACGATCCGCCCGGCGTTGTCGATCAGCGCCTGCGTGGCCGACGGCCCGAGCAGGCCGAGGATGGCGGTCAGGACCACCAGGCCGGGGAACAGCGAAAGGACGCCGTAATAGGTGAGCGCGGCAGCCCAGTCCAACTGGTTGTCGCGGACGAACTGGACGACCGTCCGCTTGAGGACGGCCCACCACGATCGCCGCGGCAGGTCGGTCGGCCCGTCGGGTTCGCCGGAGTGTCTCGATGTCACCAAGGTGACCTCCCGATGAGGATCCCTCGGTGTACCCCGCGTCGCCGGCGTGAAACAGGATCAGCGCTCGAGCGCGAAGCCGGCTCCAGATCGGGTGAATTCGGGACGCTCTCGCGATCCTCCCTGTTTTGCCGCAGGACGAATCAGGGCGCCAGTACTGGCCGTGCCGAGGAGATCGCCGCGCGGACGGTCAACAAGAACCGCGCGCAGTCCGGTGAATCTCGTTCCGCCAGCAAAAGTTCCACTCGTGACACCTCCCCGCAGAAGCGCGGCGGGAAGCGGTACGGCAACCGCGAGGGACCGGGCGGCCCGACCAAGGACCAGCTCTACAACGAGGCGAAAAAGCGCGACATCAAAGGCCGCTCCAGCATGACCAAGAAGGAACTAGAGAACGCCCTGGGCCGCTGACCTTCACAGGAGATCACTCGCGCGCCCCAGTGCTGGAAGCCATCGAGTCCTACCGCCGCGAGGGCGGCTTGGCCTTCACCCCGCCCGGCCACAAGCAGGGCCGCGGCGCCGACCCTCGCGTCCTGGAGGTGCTCGGACGTGACGCCTTTTCGCGGGGTAACGGTTCCTAGTTACCGGCCAAGTGAAGGCGTAGGGTGACTTACGCATCGTAAGTTGCCGGGATTGCGTGGAAGCAGTCATTGCAGCGGGACCTTGGACAGGGCGAGCAGGATTCGAGGCGAACGTTCCCTGTCAGCGTGCACGACATGGCCTCACCACAAGGTCACCGTATTCTCTTCGTCGGTCGTGCGCCGGGCCCCTGCCCATGGTCACGGATGCGGGACACGACTGATCGGCGGCGCATTATCCCTGCCACGGAACGAGACGCTCGGATTGCCGAGGCGGTAATCGACCTCACACACAGGGGCGACGACTTCGATGTCGTTGAACTGCTCCACGACCTGACCGGCCATGCGACCGCGCTGCTGACGGTGCAATGTGCCGGGATCACCATCATCAACGACAGGGGCCGGGTCGCTTACGCCACCGCGTCCGACGAACGCTGCCGAGAACTGGAGGAAATCCAGGTCGAGCTCGGTGAAGGTCCCTGTCTGGACAGCACCCGCAGCCGAGGCTCGCTTGGCCCCGTGGCGTTTGGAGACGACAGTCTCGGCACGGCCCGCTGGCCCAGGTTCGCACTCCATGCCCACCGAGCGGGCATCGTCGCGATCGCGGCCGTGCCGCTACGCTCCCCCGAGACCAGCGTCGGAGCACTCAACACCCGAGTGGCGATCGAACAGGCAAAAGGAGTCCTGACCGAGCGTTTCGGCATCTCCATGGACGAGGCGTTCACCAGGTTGCGTGACCACGCCAGAGCCCGGCGGATCCCGCTCAGCGACCTGGCCGTCGACGTCGCCTTGGGCCACGGACCCACCGAGCTCGAACCGACGCGATGACCACCCCGCCCGGAGCCACCGGGCCCTCACACGATCCGTTCGCCGCGCTGCTGACCGACCTGCGCCGCGCCGCCGACACCGGCCGGGATCTCTCGGCCGCGTCCCCCGCCACCGCCGCGACATTGCTCGAACTGGACGGCCTCACCCTGTGTGTCGTCACCGCCGAGGGACACCTGGAACTTCTCTGGTCCGACCCCGCCCGCCGGCGTCTCGACGACCTCGACGACCTGCAATACATCCTGGGAGAAGGTCCCAGCGCCGACGCCGCCCGCCTCGGCGAAGCGGTCATCGTCACCGACCTGACCTCAGTTCCCGCTGACCGTTGGCCGGCGTTCCAGCCCGCCGCGCTCCGGACCCCCATCCGCGCCATAATCGCCATCCCACTCATCTTCGGCGCCGGGCCACTCGGTGTGCTGACCGGCTACCGGTCTACCCCCGGCCCTTTCGCCCCTGGAACCGAGCACGAACTCGGCCGCCTCGCCGTCGTCATGCTGCAACTCCTGTTGCAAACCCCGATGGGTCCACTCGCCACCGACGACGGCAAGCATCTTGCGCTGCACCGCGCCGAGATTCACCAAGCCACCGGCATCCTCACCGTCCAACTCGGCATCCAGCCCGGGCCGGCGCTGGCGCTACTGCGCGCCTACGCCTACCGCCATGACCGTCCGCTGCTCAGCGTCGCCCGCGACATCATCGCGCATCGCATCAGGCTGTCACCTCCCTGAACCACCGGCTACCCAGACGAAGGCCCGGCCCGCCAGGACACCCCGCCGGGGGTGGTAAGGGGCGGACGGACACGCAAGATCGGCGTCGAGTCCTGCCGCCTCGCTCACATCCGCGCCCTGGCTGAGCGGCACAGCATGCCGAATAGCCACAGGCCCTGACATGATCGACATTGAACCTGTTCAGCTTTGAAGCCGCTGACAAGAAGTGTGAAGGAGACGAGGATGACCGCGCACACGCCACGTTCGCCGGCCACCGACGACATCCCCGCCGCCGCCCTGCTGCACACCCTGCTGGACCGCATCAGCGCGGACATCCCCGGCGCCCTCGGCGCCGCTGTCAGCATCACCCACCACGGGGAACCCCTTACCGTCCTGGTCACCACCGGCATCGCCGAACACGTCGCACCCGCCCAGACTCAGCTGTTCGGCGGGCCGATCCCCGACGCCGCGGCCACCGCCGAGCCCGTCCTCACCGATGATCTGTTCACCGACCCCCGATGGCCGGAACTGACTCTCGACACGATCACCTGTCAGTTCCCGTCATTGGCCTCGACCTGGGCCCGAGTTCACGGCGTAGCCGCCCTGCCCACCTACTACGACGACGGGGGGGGACTCTCCTGGTCCTCTCCGTCACCCTGGACCACCCCGGCACCAGCGAGGCTCTTCGGGTCTTGACCCGCTACGAAGCCATCGTCATCGCGACCCTCATCGTCGCCGAAGCCCACACCAGCGCGAACTCCGAGCAGATGATCGCGCTGATCCGCTCCCGCGCCGTGATCGAGCAGGCCAAAGGCGCGATCATCGCCGCTCGCCACTGCGGTCCCGACGAAGCCTGGGCCACCCTGCGCCGAACCAGCCAGCAATTCAACGTCAAAATCCGCGACCTCGCAGTCGCCCTCATCGAACACCTCAGCCACACGCCCCAGCCCACACCCGATGGCACCCCAGCCATCGTCCCCACACCAGAAGCACGCCAAGCCGCCGAACTTCTCTGGGCCGCCTTCACCATCCCCGGCGACACCTAGCTCAACTGTGAACTCGTCCGGCCCGCCAGGACGCGCGCAACAACGCGATCGGGGTGGTTTTGTGAGGCGGAATGCCGCGTGTTCCCGGTCCGCCCTGGTATCTCGCGCTCAGGTGGGGGACCGTGGTGATGTGACTTTCCCGTCGCCGGAGCCCATGGCGTGTCAAGAAGCGGCTGCCTGGAATCTGCTGGATCAGATGCGGGTGCGCGCGACGGTGAATCGCGCCGTGGGGATTCTGCAGGTTCAACGAGTGTGCGGCCGGGAGGAAGCGCGCGATCATCTGCGAGATTCGCTGGAGCAAGCCGTCTGTAGTGTCAAGGCGGCCAGGATGATCACGATTGTCAACGCCACCGCGGAAAGCCGTGCGGACCCCGATGTGCGGTGGGACTGAGAGCCGGCTAGGGCCTGGGCGACGTGATCGCGGCCGGTTCGAGGGTGCCGTTGATGAGGTCTTCGGCGACGTCCTGGATCGACCGTGTGGCCCTGCTGGTGAACACGACGATGGCCGCGCGAGCGGCTTTCGGGGTTATGTTCAGCGTCGCGGCGACGAACCCGACCGCCTGCTGCACCCGAGCACGGTCGTTGAGGGTGCCCATCGTGCGCTCGGCAAGGCGCTCGATCCGCCGCTGGTCCCGCTCCTGGGTCAGGCCGAGCACAGCGAGGTCGGCCAGTACCTGTGCCTGCCGTAGCCGCTCGTCCGTGAGCGAGACGGGTTGGGCGAAGAAGATGTTGAGCCCGCCGATCGCGTGGTCGATCAACCGCATCGGAAAGGCGTAGACCGCGTGAAAGCCCGCAGCGGTCGCTTCCGACACGAAACGCGGCCACCTTTCTTCCGCGCGGAGGTCGTCGGTGTTGACGACCTCGTTGGCGTCGATGGAGTCCACGCACGGTCCTTCGCCGAGGTGTGCCTGCAGGAACTCGCTGAATCGGACCTTGTCGTCCGATGCGTCGACCACCGCGAAACCGCCACGCGGGTCGCGGACCAATATTCCGGTGGCTTCCGCGGCAAGTACCGTCCCGCACGCCTCGGTCACGGCGCGCAGGATGGTCAACGCGCTGTGGCGGGCGGCCAGCAGCGTCGTGATACCCGCGACTTCGTCGCTGAATTGGCTGGGGGTACTCACATCGGACAGCATACGGCGGCCACATGGTCCCTGCTCGTGGCGCGGCATTAGTCGGCGGACGTGTCGAAGCGCAGCTGCCGGTTCATGACCATTCTCGCTACCTCGGTGATCGGGATCCGATGACTGAACGCATGCGCGCGTAGCCTCAGTAACGCCTCACCGAGGCTGATCCCGAGTTCGGCTGCGAGCATGCCCGTGGCGATGTTCACGTCGTCGTAATGCCCCTCGGCCTCCATGCGCGCCCAAGGAGCTATCGGCCCGTTCACGCTACTGGCGTCGCTCACCAGCGCCGATGTGGCGATGTCGGCGAGAATCAGCGCATCACCCAGCGCGTCCACGCCCAACGCCTCCGGCACGCGCCGGTAGAGGCTCAGCGTGCCCAGCAGGATCGCACCGACCTGCAATGGGAACGCGAACACCGCGCGAAGGCCGTGCTCCGCCGCCCCGTCCGTGAACCCCGGCCACCGGTACTCCTCGAACGCCAGATCACTCACCAGCACCGGCCCGCCCGTGGCATACGCCTCCGCGGCAGGCCCCTCGCCGACCGTGAACTGCAGTTCCTCCAGGTGACTGGACCAGTCGTCGGTGAACGCGACCAACTCCTGCCGGTCTCCCTGCGCGCGCAGGGAGATGGCCGCGCCGTCCGCCTCGGTGCATTCTCCCGCCACCGAACACACGACACCGACCCAACCGGCCTCCGGCCAACTGCCGCCCGCTCGCTCGGTGACGACCTGCCACAACCGATCACGGCGTAGCCCGTCCACCACCGACCTCCACACGCACCCGAACATCACACAAACTCGACAAACCCGGACGCCTAATCATGTCCTATCCGGCTCGTTGTCCGCTGGATGAGGCCCATGACGCAGCGCGAGCACCGGCGCCGATTCGATCGATCTCCGATCCAGATCGACACCGTAGGGCGAGTCTTGCCGCGGCAACAGCCCAGCCGAAGGCAACTCCGTCCGCTCGCAGTGTTCACTGCGTGGGTTCTCCTTCGAACGCGTCGAGCTCATCGTGCCGTTCGGCGAGCGTGGCGGCGATGTCGGCAAGTTTGACGTTGAGGTCCTGAGACGTCCGGCGCAACAGATCGAACGCTTCGCCTGCGGTGAGCCCTTGCCGGGCCATGAGAATTCCTTTGGCCTGCCCGATCACATCGCGGGATTCGATCGCCCGGTGCAACTGTCCGAATTTCAGATCGGCGATCTCGACATCACTGGTGCGGACCAAGACGAGCGTGGCATGGGTGGCCAGCAGCAAGGCGCGATGGCGGTCGTCAGAGGTGAAACCGTGGCGGTGGCTGTAAATATTCAGCGCACCGCCGACCTCGGCGGGCCGGGTGAGCGGCTGCAGCGCGGTGGAGAGCACCGAACCATAGCCATGCGCCGTGGCGACTGCGGAGAACTGGGGCCATGCGGTCGGGCCGGTGAGGTCCTGGGCGAGGACATAACCAGGGCTCTCGGGCCGAGCGACATCGACGCACGGGCCACTGCCGGTGGCGTATTGGATCCGGTCGAGTTCCGCGGCGACACTGTCGGTCTGAACCGGGGTGGAGAACCGGCCCGCAGAATCACGCAGAGTGACGCTGATGACTCGAGCGTGCGGAAGCACGGCCACCGCGGCAGCTACCACCTGCCGCAGCGCCTGCTCGACCGTATCCGCTTCGAGCAGCACCCTCGTCAACGCGGCCAGCTGGACATCCAAGTCACCGATCAGTGCCTCGGCGTCGGTCTCGTCGGCGGAAATCGCCGCATCCACACTCGCGTAGACCGGAAGGACGTCGCCAGGTATCTGACGGCGAAGCGTGCCCGAAGCGACGGAGCCAATGTCAAGCACCGCGGCGAACCGGATATCGTTCCCGGCCCGATCCCGAACGAAATCGGCGAGCACACAGGCCCCGGACGCGGACAGCTCGATGACCCTGCGCAGATCAAGCACGACCAACGGCGGGGGCGGCAGCACGGCGACCACATCAGCGAGTCTTGCAGCGAGGTTTGGCCCCGTCTCGGCGGAAATCACACCGGAGAAGCTCAGCACGAGCGCGGACTCGACGTTGAACGGCGTGATCCCGACCTCCTGGTGCTCCACGAGCCCTCCTCCGTCCACACCCTTCGAGTCAGCTGGATATCCCGGTCGACGAGACTGCTCTTCGCGTTTACCCCGCCGTCGCCCAGGTCAAACGGCAAGTGGTCCGGAACGAGCGCGATCACTCGAAACGAGAACATCGTGGGCGGTGGGCCGGCAAATGCCGGACGGCCGCGTCACCGACCGGGCGGTGGTCGAGTAGCTCGACGGCGCGGGCACGTACTCAGCCACAGACGACAGGACCACCACGTGCGGGACCGCGGCCGCGGCCACCGCGTCGAGCACATGCCGCGTCCCGTGGTCGTTGGTGCGCCACATCGGCGGCTCCCCGCGCTCTGGGGAAATCGCCCACGCGAGATGGATGACCGCGTCCGCGCCTTCCAGCAGCACCGCCAGTTCGCGTTCGCTACCGGGTTCGCTCAGGTCTCTCGCACACCAGCTCGCCGCCCGATACGGCGTGGCCGTCGTGTCGGGCAATCTCCGGGCCACGCCGATCAGGTCATCGCCGCCCAAGGCCAGGGCGGCGAGCAGCGCGGTTCCGACGTTGCCGGTGGCCCGGTGATCACGATTCGCACAACGGCCGCGTACCCGGTCCGACCAGGACGGAAATCCGGTGCTCCGGAACGCTCGTGGTCCGCAGCGCCGCTTCTGTCGCGGCGGCGAGTTCGTCCGAACCGTCACTGACGAACAAGAACTCACTGGGCGCCTTGCCCGAGGTGTCCGCACTGTGTGCCATGGCGCCGACGACAACGGCGAGGACGAGGCTGGAGAGCGCGGTCGCCGACGCGAGGGGGTGGAACGGGAGGCGAACCTGAAAAGGGATGCCCCGATTCGGTATCAGGGCTCGTCGAACTCGAACCGCAGGCCTTCGACGCACCGCTCGTACTTCTCCTCCAGCTCGTGCACACTTTGCGCCGCGATGAGGATCTCAGCCAGCTCGTAGCTGTAACTGTCCTGCTCAGGCAAGTCCGACAGCCGCTCGCCGGCCTTCGGGACGACGTCGATCACCGTTCCGGAAAGTTGGCGCTCCAACGCGGCGATCTCGGTGTCGGCCGGGACGCGGGTGACGAGCGCGTCGCCGGAGAAACGACGCAAGTAACAGCGTCCGGCGATCCGGTATTCGCCGCTGCCGCCACGTGGTTCGGGACGCTCGCCGAGACCGAGCCGGACCATGAGATCGTGGTTGGCGACGCCGTCGACGAACTCGAACAGCTCCGCGTGCGACTGCGAGTGCCGCGGGTTGATCTCCAGCAGACCCAGCTTCCCCGATCTGGGATCGTAGAAGAACTCGATGCTGAACGTGGCGTTGTCGAACCCGATCCGTGTCATCACCCGCTCGGCGACGTTTCGCATCCGCTCGACGACGTCTTCGGGCAGCTGCGAGGGGTATTGGTGCCGCAGAAAAGACGAGTGTCCGGGGTAGTCGAGTGAGTCCAAGGCGGCGTAAACCACCACCTGTCCTTTATAGACATACCCTTCCACCGCCGCCTGGACGCCGCGCAGCTCTTCCTCGGCAAGGCAGGCCGCGCCTCCGACGTCGGCGATCTCCAGGGGCAGGTCAACCTGGCCCAGCACGTGGTCGAACGGATCCCCCACCCTGCCGATGCCCTCGCGAAGCTCTGCGACCGCGGCGGCCAGATCGTCCTCGTCAGCGACGTGGAAGGCCAGTTCGGACGAAAACGACTTCACCGGCTTCAGCCACATCGGAAAGCCCACGCCCTCCGGCACGACCGGTCGGTCGGTTTCGAGGTCGACGATGCCGAAGTTCGGGATCTCGTCGATCACCTCGCGCTGCTCGATCCGGCTCCAGTACTTGTGCTCGCACTTGAGGACGGCTTCCAGTGGCACGTGCGGCAGGCCATACCGTTCGGCGAGCAGTGGCACCATCGTCGCGGCCGGGAAATCCCAGTACCCCACGATGGCGTCGATATCACCCTCGAAGGCGTCGAGCTGCTTCTGTGCCTTCTCCACGAGAGCGACGATGTCGATCTCGCCATGTTGCAGCTCCTCCGGAGTGAGCAGACCATGGAAGACGTACCGCTCGGCATCTCGCAGCCGCCCCAGAATGCGCGCGTTGTCCCGGTCGTAACCGATCACGAAGATGTTCTTTTTCGGCATGCCAGTCATTTTCCCGTTATCCCGCAACGAAAACGGTCCAGACGGCCTAGTGGCTCTACTCCGAAAAGGACAGATCGCACTACGCAGAGCGAAGCGGCGGCCGGACCGGAACGCCCCCGGCCGGCGGCGATCACGATCTCTGACAAGATCGAATTCAGTCGCCGATCGGGGCGGCGAGACGATGGGGCCGGGCTACTCGGACCGTGCCGGGTCGCCCGGCCTCATCCACCGACAGCGAACCAAGCTACGGCCAGGCCGCCGCGCGAAGGGCTTCCGCGCGGCGATCGCACGACGGAATGGGCCGGTTTTCCCGGACGGCCCGCCGTCCTCGATGATGAGTGCTCCTTCTCTGGGCGATTACCGAAGGCCACAGCGGGTAACCCCGAGAATGACCGACTTCGACATGGGCATCGGTGCCTTGACCGAGCAGCTCGTCACGACCACGAGGAATGGCGACCACGACTACGTGGCAGACGTCCTGGCCAGGCTGGCGGCGAACAGTTCGCGCGCCCGCGCGAGCGCCCTCCTGCGGGAACTCGTCGGCACCAGCGCCCGGATGATTCGCGCTCGAATTCAGGAAAAAAGCGGCGCTCTGTTCACTTTCGACGTGACGACCGAGCATGACGAGCCGGTCGAAGTGGAGGTCCTGCCCCCTGGTCCGCGTTCCGCCTTGCGTGCCCTGTCCGCCAGCCTCAACAGGGACGCCGGAGACCTTGAGATCCACTCCGACCTCGCCACCCAGGGAACACCGGCCGAGGTGGTGGCGGTGCTGATGCAGTGTCTGTTGTGGACGCTGGAGCTGCAGAACGATCGAGCGTCGACAGTCCGGTTCAGCTGCTACTGAGGGCTGATTCGTTCAGCTGGCAGGTGCGCAGACGCCGGAATAGGCTTCGAAGACCACGTCGGGTGCGGAGGTTGAAATGGTGGCTTTACTGGTTTTCCTGTTGGTGGTCTGGCTGGTGTGCGTGGTGCTCGGCTTCGTCATCAAGGGGCTCTTCTGGCTCGTCATAGTGGGTGCCGTGCTGTTCGTCGCCACCGCCGCGGCGGGCTACCTCAAGAGCAAAACGGGACAGCGCTGAGTCCAGGCGGGGCGAGGCTCACTCATCGGGCATTCCGGGCAGGAGTTTGTCGAGGGTGATCGGCAGATCACGCACTCGCACGCCGGTGGCGTCGCGGACGGCGTTGGCCATCGCCGCCGCCGCGCCGACGATGCCGATCTCGCCGATTCCCTTGCTCTACATGGGATTGAGGTGCGGATCGTGCTCGTCGATCCAGTCCGCGCGTACGTCTTCGATGTCGGCGTTGGTCGCGATGTGGTATTCGGCGAGATCGTGGTTGACTGTCTGGCCCAAGTCCGGATCGAGGACCCCGTTTTCGTGTAGCGCCATCGAAAGGCCCTCATCGGCTCCACCACCGACCTCAGCATCTTCGGTGTCACCGTCGCCGATCTCGACCGGATCGCCGGCACCCACAACTACGGCCGCCGCATCCTCCGAAAGTGGCGGGCCGAAAGCGCCCCCTGCTTGTCCGACCCGGGCGACACGGTCGAGCCTGCCCCAGCACGAAGCTATCCACCCGGCATGAAGACTTTCTCCGACAGACAGCTCGATGCTCGACCCACGGATTGAAGTCCGCAGCTCTACCATGTCACCTAGTGGCGTTCAGTAGGGCTCTACGTCGGCAACCGAGCCCAATCGGAAACGGAGTAGACCCGGCAACCTATGCCGTGAGAGCAACTTTCCGCCACAGGCGACGGCCGTGGTACTCGGCTCGGGCGCGACGCTCCACACGGCTTCGGTCATCTGTGGGCTATCCGCTGAACCGGACGTCGTGAACGGCGCCGGGTGCGGCGAACTCCAGTAGCCGCAGGGCTTCGGCTTCGATGGCTTCTCGGTCGGCGGTGGAGATCGAGCGCAGCGGTACGACGGTGAGCACACCCGTGCGGTCCTTCGTCCAGGTCGCGGCCACCGTGCCGTCGACGAGCACGGTGGCCGCGACCGCCGCGCCTTGGCAGACCTGACGCCGGATCGGCTCGGTCATCACGCGCGTGCGGTCGGCGTGGGCGAGCAGGGTCGCGTCGAACTCCGCGAGGAGCCGGACGGGCGCGGGCAGGTCCGGCGAAGGGATCTCGTGGTCCGGCAGGTCGAACAGCTCGCGCCCCGCTTCGTCGGTGTACGTCCGCAGTTCCGGCCGCAGCCGCTCGAAGACCTCGCGTAGTCCGCTCACCCCGGACCAGGTCCGGGCGTCGGCGACGGTGGCCGGCCCGAACGCGGCGAGGTAGCGCCGGATCAGCTCGCGCACGTCGTCGGCGGTGGCGGCTTCCGGTACACCGGGAAAGACGGCGAACGGGGTCGCGCCGCGTTTACCCCACGTTCCGCTCGGAGCGGGGTGCACCAGCGCGAGCAGGTACTGCACGGTCCAGCCGAGTGCCTGCGCGTCGGCACCCGGCCGGGTTCGCGCGAGCGCCCGCCCCAGCTCGGGCCGGGTGAGGACGCGGCTGCCGTCGAGCAGCTTGGCCGCGTCGGCGACCAGTTCGCCGAGGTCGACACCGGCGGTGCGGCCGCCGAAGCCGTTGCGCTGCACCCGCCGCAGCAGCGGCGCCAGCACCGGCCGGACCAGCCGGAAGTCGGCCGCCGACATCAGGTGCTGAGTCGCCCGCATCATCGTGGACCGCACCAGGACACCACGCTCGATGGCGACGGTGAGGTCCTCGATGGTGAAGCGTTCGAGCCGGTTCCAGAGCGCGAAGTACGCGAGATCCGGGTCCTGCGCGTTCAGTCCGAAGAGGTGCTCGGTCGCCTCGGCCACCCCGAGATCGACACGGCCGAGGAGAAGTTGCCTGCCGAGAAGGGCGCGGTTGAGCGCCCGCGGGCTCAGCACCGCGGTCCCGCGGGCGCCCATCTCAGCGCACCTTCCGGAAGAACACGCGGACGTCGTCGACCAGCGCGGCGGGAGCCTCCATGGCGAGGAAGTGCCCGCCGTGGCCGAGTTCGGTCCAGTGCACGACATGGTGGTCGCGCTCGGCCCAGCGACGGACGGTCACGTCGTGCGCGGACACGAGCACACCGGTGGGCACGGCCGGCGCCGCGGCGCCGCTCCAATCGCCGGATCCCCAATCTCCGGATTCGCCGCCGCTCCAGTCGTTCGCCGAAATCTCCTCGTAGTAGATCTGGGCGGCCGAACCGGCGGTGCCGGTGAACCAGTACAACGAAATGGTCGCGAGCATGCGGTCGCGATCCACGCATTCCTCGGGCAGCGCGTCTTCGGGCATGGTCAGTTCCTTGAACTTCTCCACGATCCACGCGAGCTGACCGGCGGGCGAGTCGTGCAGGCCGTAGGCCACCGTCTGCGGACGCTTGGAGTTGCACTGCAGGTAGCCGTCGTTGAAGTTCTGCATCGACGCCCAGCGACGCTGGTCGGCCTCGGGGAGGTCGTCCAGTTCACCCTCGGCGCCGATCGGGAACGTGATCATCGCGGTGAGGTGCACGCCGAGCACGTGCCCCGGATCCTGCTTGCCGATCTCCGGCGCGACCCACGAACCCGTGTCGTAGCCGTGCACGCCGTACCGCTCGTAGCCGAGCGCGGCCATCAGCCGGGCGAACAGGCCTGCCATCTTCGCGGCGCTCATCCCCGGGCCGGCCAGCGGCGTGGAGAACCCGAACCCCGGCAAGGACGGGATCACCAGGTGGAAGGCGTCGGCCGGGTCTCCCCCATGCGCCCGCGGGTCCGAAAGCGGCCCGATCACGTCGAGGAAATCGGTCACCCCGCCCGGCCACCCGTGCAGCAGGATCAGCGGCGTCGCGTCCCGCTCCGGCGAGCGCACGTGGAGGAAGTGCAGGCGCTGACCGTCGATGGTGGTGACGAACTGCGGATGCGCGTTGATCGCGGCCTCCTGCGCCCGCCAGTCGAAACCGGTCCGCCAGTATTCGGCGAGTCCGGCGAGGTAACCGGCGGGCACACCCCGGCTCCAGCCGACGTCCGGCAGTTCGCTCGGCCAGCGGGTGGCGGCCAGGCGCGTGGCGAGGTCGTCGAGGTCGGCCTGCGGGATGTCGATCGAGAAAGGGTGGATGTCCTGTGTCATGAGACCACGCTAGAAGCCGGTTAGGACGACTTCGGTCCTAACCGGGCGGCAGAATGAAACCATGCTGGAAACCTCCGCACGGCTGCTGAAGCTCCTTTCGCTGCTGCAGACCCACCGCGACTGGCCGGGTACCGACCTGGCCGAACGCCTCGGCGTCACCACGCGGACCGTACGACGGGACGTCGAGCGCCTGCGGGAACTCGGCTACCCGGTGCACGCGCTCCAAGGCACACCCGGCTATCGGCTCGGCGCGGGCGCGTCCCTGCCACCGCTGCTGCTCGACGACGACGAAGCCGTCGCGGTGGCCGTCGGACTGCGCACCGCCACCGGCAGTTCGGTCACCGGTATCGAGGAGACCGCGTTGCGCGCGCTCACCAAGCTGGAGCAAGTGCTGCCGTCGCGGCTTCGGCATCGGGTGAACACACTCCAGACCGCGACCGTGCGCGCCGGGGTGGCGCCCGGCCCGAAGATCTCGGCGGACACGCTGATGACCATCGCGAACGCAAGCCGCCGCCACGAACGCCTGCGCTTCGACTACCTCAGCCCGCGCGGCGGTGCCTCCCGGCGGCACGCCGAGCCCTATCGCCTGGTCAACTTCGGCAGGCACTGGTACCTCGTCGCCTTCGACGTCGACCGCGACGACTGGCGCACCTTCCGCGTCGATCGCCTCACCCCGCGGCCGCCCGCCGGCGCCCGGTTCACACCCCGCGAGCCGCCTTTCGACGACGTCGCGGCCTATCTGGCGCAACAGCTCTCCGCGCGCACCTGGCCGTGCCAGGCGACGGTCGAGCTGCACGAATCGGCCGACGCGGTGGCCGACCGGGTGTGGCCGGGAATGGGCGCCGTCGAGGCCGTCGACGAGCACCGCTGCCTCCTGCACCTCGGCGCCCCGACGACGCCCGACCTGGTGTGGATGATCACCTCGGTGCAGACCGATTTCACCTTGGTCAGCGGACCGCCGGAACTCGAAGGCGCACTCCGGCAACAGGCGGAACGGTGCCTGCGCGCGATCGAGGTTTGACCATGCGTCAGGTCAGGGCTGTTCCACCGAGGACGCGGCACAAGGCAGCGTCGATGAGCGACTGGCAACGTCGTCAAGCTGCTCTTCACCCTGCATATCGACGGCGTTGCGGTTGAAGTCGTTGCCCTGCCCGCCCCCTCCCTGCCGTCGCATCGACAGTTCCCGGAGCACCGCCACGACAGCTACTACGACCTTGACTATCGCGACCGTCACCCGATTTGCTGGTACACGAATGTGATATGCAAACCGACCGCTCGACTGAGCGGCCGACCTTGATGCGAGCAGGGGGTACGGGCTTGTCGATCTCCGTCTATTCGCCGCCACTCCCGAAACCGTCAAAACGCGGCAACCGCGGGATCGGCGGTTCAACGACCTCCGGGCGCAGAATCCGTGCGTCTTCGCGGCCGTCATCAATGACCTCTTGCAGTGGGCCGAGCTGGAGCGGGCGAGCAAGAATTCGAGGATGACCGATCAGCATGGCGATGCCTGGCGCCCCTGTGGTCGACCCGCCTGCCCCGGCCCTGACGCGCCGTGGCATGTCTCCACCAGGTCCTGTCTCCGGACCGTCAGGTCTGTCGGACTTCGACGTCTCACCACTCGGCATGCCCACGGCCTTGCTGCGAGACGAGGTCAGGGTCGCATTCCTCGGGCGCACGTCGACCGAAGACCAGCAGGACCCGCGACAGTCCCTGATCCGACAGCTACGGAACTGCAAGACGGCGATCCCGGAGTCCTGGATCGTCGTGGCGCACTTCTTTCGACGTCGAGTCCGGCCGGAGGGAACTGGATGCGCGGGGCCGCGGCGCGGGCTACGAGCGCTTCGACATCCCGATCCCACGTGACGGTGGTATCGCCGACCTGACCAAGTACCAACAAACATCCCCTCACGGCCCGCACCAATCTCTTCCGAAGCAGGATCATCTGCGGATGCGGGCGCCGGATGTACGGATGCGTCCGCAACAAGGCCGCCTACTACCTCTGCCAGATCAGGAACAACAACCGAGGCCGGCCGGACGAATACGCCGATCACCAGAAAGCCTTGTATGTACGGGAAGACGCCATCCTCGACGCAGTAACCAAGTTCTTCGCCGACCGTGTCTTCGGACAGGACCGCCGCGCGATCCTCGCCGCCGACCTATCGGGAGTGGATGATCGCGCCGCCCAAGATCGTCAGAATGAACGGGAACGGCTCCAGCGGCAGCTCGACGACATCGCCCAGCGCCAGAAATCGCTCTTGGCGCAAGCTCAGCAAGGAGAGCCGGACGACCCCTTCACCAAGGCTCTCCGCGGAAGCTACAACGAACTGGAAGGGGGCAAGACCGAGGCGCTGGCGTCGATCGCGGAACTCGACGAAGCCGACAAAGCCGAGCCACGCCCACTCGACGCAACGGACATCGATCTGTTGGACGCGCTGCCCCATCTGGCGCTCAACTTGGCCCAGGCGCCGCGAACGCTACTCGGTACGCTGTTCGACATCACCCAACTCAAGGTGGAACTGAATCGCGGCGGCGACGAGGCCACCATCACCATCCGGTTGCCCGCCGACCAGCTTCCTGAAGTCGCCATCTCGGCGGAAAGGATCACCGACGCCATGCCTACACAGAACGTGCCCGCTCAGCGCGCGGCCGACATTCGTGTAGATGCTGTGCGTGCCCCCGGCGCGATTCCGACAACAACCCCACGAACCAAAAACCCTTCGTGAGCTGCGGATCTCCGCAAGCACCGTGATCGAGCGGCACCGCCGCAAAGCCCGGTGATCGCCATGAGCAACCCAAACGGAGCAACCTCGTCCCGGCTGCGGCGCGATCCCGCTCTAGCCGTTCAGTGCGGCTGCACGGCCCTGGTCGCGCTCGGCGCCGCCTACGCCTCCTACCGCCACGGACGAGACTTCGCCCTACAGTTCGGCGCGGACCACACCACGGCGGCGATCTGGCCGCTGATCGTCGACGGCCTCCTCATGATCGCCACAGTCGAACTCTGGAAACCCACCGACCACGAACACGCAGGCGGCCGCTGGGCCGCATGGCTCGCCTTCGTCTTCGGCATCTCGCTATCGCTCTGCGCCAACATCGGCTCCACCGCCGACCTCAGCATCTTCGGCGTGACCGTCGCCGCCTGCCCACCCCTGGCCCTGCTCCTAGCCGTCGAACTCCTCAACCGCGCGCTCAAACGACACCGCTCCGCAGTCACTGACAAAGTGAACGAACCACCGGCGGCTTGCGCCGCAGGTGGCGACGACGCGATCCAGGTCCTCTCCGCACCAAGTCCGGAGCCCGCCATTGAGATGAACGCAGAAGAACGCATGTGGACGCATTACCTTGCCGAGCAGGACCAGGGGCGTACACCAACCGGTGCCGACCTCGACCGGATCGCAGGCACCCACAACTACGGGCGCCGCATCCTAAGGAAATGGCGCGACGAAGGACTCCTCCAGAACACAATTCCGCAAAAGACCTAGTCCGATCCGTTCGATGACGGCGGCTAGGTTGTTGATGATCCAATCTCGATCACGGCATATAGGTCGGTGAAAGTCGGCACGTGACGGTGAGAAGTATCAGCGCCACGCCCCCACCGCGCGGTAACCGCGTTTGGAGCGTGGCGGCGCCCAGTTCGGAGATCGAGCCCGGAGCCAGAGCAGCAGAGTCTCGACGACAGCAGCCAGGTAGGCCTTGATCATGTTCGGCGCGGTGAACGTTAGCCGCACCGGTCATGCGCGGTCTGCAGGTGCACGGCGACTGCGGCGGCGTCGGTCTTCGCGGCCGCCGCGGTCCGATAGCGGGCACGATCTGGGATCAGCCGATCCTCAGCTGGGCTCCTCGCTCATCTCGAACTGCGGCGAGCATCCGACGGCCAGCTCACCCCGATATCCCGTCATTCTGGTGTGGCTCGCCGCGCTGCCGCTCACGCATGATAGTGCTCCAATCGAGTGAACATTCGCTGTATCGTGTTGCAAGCAGAGTCGAACTGCAGACTTTGCCCTTACATCATCCGGATCTTCGGGGGGTTCCGCGGTCGGCTCGTCACGTCGCGGAAACGACAGCGGGGTTTGCGAAGATGACTACTACTAATGGCCTGGCCATTCTCCCTTGGGCCGAGCTCCACCCGTACTTGTCGGTGGCGGTTCTGAGATGCCGACCGCAGGTTGATCCCGGCCACTGTTACGACTCCGTCTGGCGTCAGCTCCACACGGACGCCTCATCGAGGGCGCGTAAGCGCGTCCGGATCGTCGCGGCGGCCGAGTCGGCGGTCGACGATCCGGCACCTAGCACACACGATGCGACGCTGACGTCGACCGGCATGGACCAGTTAGCCGCCTTCGTGCGTGAGTCGACGTCACCGCCAGCATGGGCCGGTGAAGGCCTCGAGTTCTTCAACACCACATATGACTTGAATCTTGTTGTCCGCCGCGGCGGACTCATCGCCGTCAAACCAGACAATGGGTGCGCGGACCGGTTCCAGAAATGGATCGACCGAAACGGTGCCTCGACGGTGGAAAGGATCAAGCCGCTCATCCTCGAGTACACCTTCCTGCAGGGCGAAGCGAAGGGATTGTGGCTGCAAGGCGCTAGCGGACGGACGACTCGCCGGCCGGACGCGAAGACAAGCGTCGGCATGCGGCTGCAGGACACACTCGACGACTTCGATGACGGCGCCTACTCCCTGTCCTCTGCTCGATGTGAGCTCCCTCGGGCGCCGGGACTGACCGCCTTGACCGGCCGGATCGGCTCCACTTTGAGCACGTCTCAGCTGTGGCTCAAGCCGATGGAGACCTTCGAGCTCTTCCTGCAGGCCATCGGAGAGATCTTCGATCTCATCGAGGCCGCGGAAGCAGCCCCCGAAGCGGTCACCGAAGCTTTCCCGCAACTGGCGAGGGAGGTATCCGATCTCTCGGAAGTCCATGGCGCGTACGACGTGTCTGTCGCCGACCTGGAACAGCTTCCGTCCACAGTCGCCGAGGGTGAAGAGGTTCAGGCAGCGGCCGAAATTCTTCAGAACGCCGTGCTTCGGGTCGTGGACGGAAGCACGGGTGCCAGGTTCAAACTCGATGTCGGACTGAACGGGAGCGCCAGCGGCACCTTGGGAATCAGGCCCGAACCTACGTCTCATGGCTTCCAGCTCAACGCAGGATTCAGCGGTGAGCCCGCCGTTCCGGCGACTACCCGGCGGATCCTTGACGCGATCACATCCAGCGATCTCTTATCCGTCTATTACGAGTCGGGCCATGTCTACTCCGGTGGCCGCATATCCAAACGTAAATCCAGAGTGGCGCCCTTCCGAAACTGGCGGTTCGAGGACTTCCACGACACGAAGGTGAGCCGGGAAAAACCCTTCGACCTTCTATCCAGCACTGAAATCCATCGCTGTATCAACGTGGAGGGCGACGATTCCCTTTTTCGCTGGGCTGCCCGACGATGGAACGATGGCTGGCTGATCTGTGATGACGGCAGCGGTGAGATCGCCGACTTCCTCCATATCGGACCGGACGGGACTCTTCGCCTCATCCATATCAAAGGTGCCGAAAGCCATGCCCCAGGACGTCGAGTCTCGACGTCCGCTTATGAGGTCGTCGCGGCGCAAGCATCCAAGAACCTGCTCTTCCTGGACAAAGAACTGCTCATCGACCGGCTGGCGGCTTCAGCGGCAGGCAAGGCCAGCTGGATCGACGGGAAGCCGGCGACCGGTCGTGAGGAGTTCATCGAGTGTCTGCGGATCCTCGGGGAGTCGGACAAGCGCGAAGTCATCATCGTTCAGCCCCATCTCACCGAGACCGTGTACCTGCAGCTCCGCGTATCCGAGGAGCAGAAGGACCTGAGCGCGGAGCTGCTGCGTTTTCGGCGCCTGGAACTACTTCTCAACTTGGCGTACTCGTCCGTGGTCAAAGCAGGCGCCGAGCTACTGGTTTTCGCCAGCAAGTAGCTCGTGGCAACCGAAGCGACCGTCGGTCAGGACGTACTGCGGCTCGGGGTGCGCACGCCCGTGACAATCGAGTCCCGACCGGGAGCAACGCCGCCTGTCGAACCGTTCCTTAGGCTTGGTGACCTCCGCACCCCGCACATGTACCACGAGCTCACGCGCCACATCGGCCGCACTCGCGCCCGAGATCTCCTCGGGCTGGGTGGGTAACCCCGCTGGGCGGCCTCGCGTACCAACCGACGCCGCCCAGCGCCCACGATGCCTCGGTTGCCGAACATCGACGGCCGGAACGCTAGCCGGGGCAAGCAAGACTAGGTGGAGACGCTCCAGGAGCACCATCGGAGGATGGCATCGAGTCTGGGTAGCCATCCGGCGCGCCGACCACTCGTTCGCCGATCACGTGGACTTCAAAGCGCCGGAGGTCATAGCCGCCGGCGTCCCATGCCATGTCGCTTGTCTCGAAGCGCCACTCACACCCAGTGACACGCTCTCGAACCAGCCAACTCAGCCCGCCCACCTCCTTGACCTGCACCTATCCCTGTCGCTGCTCCCACAGCCTCGCACGACCATAGAACACATGTTCGCTTTGAGGCTTGGCAGGTCACCTTCACCACTGGCTCGCCTGCGGGAGCCGCGCGATAGCAAGATGGACGCGCTGTGCGAGTTCACATCCTGGTCAGCCCCGCGATCAGGACTCGGCCGCCCCGGTGAGTAGTTCGGTGCGACGTCGGAGTCCGGGGTACCGGTAGGGCCCCATGAACTGGAGGAGGATCGCGGCGACGATCAGCCCGGATGACGCCGTCAAGAGAGCCGGCACGTAGCTGCCGAACCCGTCGAACACGAGCCCGAACATGGCCGTACCGATCGCACCACCCAGGGTGAAGACGCCGATGCCGATACCGAGAACCGGCGCGTAGGCACGGACGCCGACGTACCTCCGCAGGAGAAACGGAATGATGTCGCCTTCCGCGCCCAGGGCGAAACCGCTGGCTAGCGCGCAGGACGCGTAAACGACAACTGGCGACGGCGGCAACGTGGCCGACACCGCGAGAGCGGTCGCCGCGATCAGGAACACACCTCCCGCGAACCGGGGGGCGTTCACTCGGTCGAGCAGGGCACCGCTGACGAAACGGCCGGCGGCGACCCCGAAACCCGCGGCGGCCGACGCACCTGCCGCCACCTGCGGTTCGATCCCCTGATCGATGACGAACGGGACGAAGTGTGCGGCGGAACCGGCCGTCCCGACCGCGGACAGGAGAACAGCGCCGAGCAGGAGCGAGAAGCGGGGCCAGCGCAGGGCCTCGCGCACGACCAGGCCGCCCGATGTCACGGCCGTCACCTCGTACTGAGGGCCGGTTCCCGGCGGGAAGCCGATCAGTGCGGCGACACCTATGAGAACGACCACGACACCGGCGAGCAGTAGGTAGGTCGACCGCCAACCCAGGTGCACCAACGCTGATCCGACAGCGATCTGCAGGATTGCCGTACCCACCGCCGACCCGCCCATGACCGCGCCGAGGGCGAGTCCGAGCCGACGGTCGAAGAAGCGCGGTACCACGGCGAGCAGCGCGGCGGATGTCGTGCCGACCGCCAGCAAGCCGACCAGAAAGGACAAGAGCGCGAAGTAACCCGTTTCGGCCGGCGCAGCAGCGAAAGCGACGAAAGCAGCCGCGAGAAAAACCCCTGAGAGCATTAGGAAGGGCCGAGAGCCGAATCGTTGCACCAAGCGGCCGATGAGTGGCGAGCCGACCGCTGAGCCGACCGCGGCCATGACCACCACTATCGACAGTTCGGTACGGCCCCAGCCGAATTCAGCAGTGATCGGACGGATGAACTGACCGACCGTCGCCAAGAAGGTCGCGGTGAATCCGCCGACAAGACCGATCGCCGCACCGATCAGCACGCGGGACCGCGCCCCGCGGGTGACGGTGTGCTCAGGGGGCATTTTCAGCTCCTAGCCGGCGGTACAGGGGGCGGCGTCGAAAGGCCGGGGTGGCTTCCGTCGCTGATCACGAGCGCCGTGATGAGAGACTAGACTCCTTGTGAGAGGATACTTGCATAAACGCGGGTGCCGCGCCTAATCTCACCCGTCGAGGGGAGTAAGCGAGCCCTTGAACAGCGCTCGTATCGCGTACGCCCGGCGGCACGACGACCTGACTACAGTCGCGTCGTCCGAGCCGGGAGTCAGGGAGGGATTCGTGACCGAACCAGGCACGAGAGGTCGAGAAAATCAGAAGCGACGCACCTACAACGCCATCCTCGCGGCGGCAGTCGAGCTGACGCGAACCGACCGGGTGGTCACGATGCCCGAGGTGGCTGAAAGGGCACTCGTCTCCGAAGCCACCGCTTACCGGTACTTTCCCGACATCGCTACCCTGCTGCAGAAGGCGATGGCCACGCAGCAAACGGATCCGCGCGAAGCGCTGGCGCACGTGGCGGACTCGAGCGACGTGGTGGAGCGTGTCGCCGCGGCTTGCGACTACCTGCTCCGGCACGTTCTGACCTTCCAGAAAGCGATACGCGCGACGATCGCCACGACCATCGTGGCCCCTGACGACGCGCCCACCACCCGCCGGGGCCTGAGGTTCGAGCTCATCGATTTCGCTTTGGCGCCTCTTGGGGAAAGTCAGGCGATCGACGCGGCGAGGCTCGCCCGCCTCAGGGAAGGTCTTGCCGTCGTCATCGGCGCCGAATCGCTCTTCTGCTTGCTCGACCAGTGCGGCATGCCCGCCGAAGAAGCGATCACCAGTATCGTCTCGACCGCCACGACGCTGACCCGCGCGCTGGTCGACAGGTCCGAGCCGTAGCGCTGGTTCACGAAGCCAAGGTCGCTGTCCGGGCGACCGTCGCCGAATCGCGCCATTCCAGCATCGAACTCGTCAACCGGCCTGTCACATCGGGTTCCTCGACAACCCTCAGCGTGCTACGGCGCCGCGTCTCCAGTGCCCGATCCAACTTCGCCAGCGCCGCGAGATCGTATTCGTCGAGCTCGCCGGACACGGGCGCCGGCTCGTCCGGAGCGAGTTCACGAAACAGCGCCGCGTCCCGCGGCGTCGGCCTTTCCTCACCGGGTTCGTCGAGCGGTTCGGCCGTGCGTACCGCGAGGGCTTTGAATCGGGCCCCACCGAAGAAAACGACCTCGTTCACCGACTGACCGATCCTGAGCGCCGAGGTCCGCCGCGCCGACGCCGGCCAGATCAGCACGTCGAGATCCGCGCCCGGCACCATCACATCGAGATCCGCGCTACCGCAGAGAAAACCCGGTTCGGTCAGCAAAACACCCGGATCGACGGTCCTTTCCAAGGGTCGCGCCGCCTTGCTTTGCCGGAGCACGGCGCGACGGTGTGTGGGTAGTCGGCGCAGCCCCGAAACGAGGCAGTGGACATGGTCGTCGATGGCTTCGGCGGTGCCCGAGCGCACAGCCTCGTTCAGGTCATGGGAATTTCCCGCTCCCCGGCCGAGATAGAGGCACACGGCCACGAAGTCCGCCTTCACCCCGGCAGTGTCCTCCTGCCGCATCGACGGCCAAGTCGCCAAAGCCGCGTTCACCGTGGCCAGTGCTTCGGTGAAGAGCTCGCCGGCGGAAGCAGCGAATCTGGCCTGCTCGGCGGCCGCGCTCGACCGATCGGCGATCACAACCGGGGTACCCGGCGCGGCCCGCGTCACCATTTGCCCGGTTTCGGCTGACGTCTCGCTGCCCGGTTCGTTCTCTTGGCTCACTACCTCCGCGGGCTCAGGAGATCGCGCTGCCGTCTTCGCCTGCGCCGCGGGTTCCTCCGGGGGAATCGCGGGTGTTTCCGCTAGCGGAGTCGGTGCCCCCGAAATCGTCGGGACCGGCGCGGCGGACACGGTGAGCGGGCGGGACACGACCGACGCGCGACGTGCGGTCGCGGGAGCCTCTTGCCGCGGATCCGCGAGTTCGGCCGGTCGTGCCGGAAACTCCGGCTCGGAGAGGTCCGGCACGTGCTCGAAACTCGCCCGCGCCCGGTCATCGAGCACCCCGCTCAGCTGGAGCCGGGCCACGTCGCGGACCTCGGGCGCCAACGCGGCGAGCAAGGTCTCCGCGGCGTGCAAGAGGTCTGGTTTGATCGGTACTCCTGGTGTCCCCAGGTAGAGAGTCCACTCGTACGGGGAGAATGGCGGGTGTCCCGCAGCGGGATCGCCCGGACCGGTACGCAGCACCACACCGGACGGTACGACGTCGGCCAGCACATCACCGAGCCGATATCCCGTGCGGCCATGACGCTGCCATCCCGCTGGGGGCTCGGCGGCCTCGATGACCTCCTGGGCGCCGTCCACGCGTTGCCTGAGCTTCGCCACGAACGGGCCTGTCATCCCTGCAGAGCCACCACTAGCGGCGGCGAACGACAACCCCGCCACGGCGACGTCCCTGCCGAGTGCCGTGGTGCAGGCGCGCAGCCAGGGGTGCTCAGCCGCGAAAGAAGGGAGTACGGCGAGCTGAGTACGCGCCGGCGACAGCTTGGTGACGACGGCGGCCACGGTCGCGGGATCCGGGGCATCCTCAGGCACGACTATCGTCGCCACACCGAAGTCCACCACCGCCGCGAACGCGGGGTCCGCCGGCGTCACCTGCTGTCCTTTGTCACGCCGCACCAGGACCCCGGCGGGGATCGGCTCGACCCGGGCTCCGGCGATCGTCACCGGTGTGGAGGGCAACGCCTCTTCCCACTGCGGCAAGGGATGACGAAGCCCGCCGGGCACGGACGGAGAGCCCGGCCGGAATCGTATCCAGCCTGTACCGCCAGTCCCGTAGCCGGCATAGAGCGCCCCGCCCGCCACCGACACGAAGGTCCCGTCCGGCGCGAAGATCTCCTTGTCCAGCACATCGGCCAGCGCCTGGGCGACAAGTGGATTCTTTCCCAGCCCGGCCAGGCCGATCCGAATGGCTCCGGCGTCCGCGGCAGCCAGCTTCCGGTACAGCAGCGCGGGCAATGCCGTGCTCAGGGCAGGGTCCTGCGAGGCAGCGGGCGACACCAGCACGAAAGCTTGCCCTGGCACAGGAGATGTCCCTGCGGCGCCGACGGGCGGATCGTGTTCGTCGTGCTGACGGATCAGCAAGTATCCGTTACGCCACTCGGCGACGAGGCCGACGGCGACCTGTTCCACGGGATTGCGGGTCATTTGTCTCCTGCCTCAGCGGGCCCTCGAGCTGACCGGTGATCTCTGAGCATCTTCGTCATCGCACGCCGATTTCGAGATCGTCGGCGGTCAGCAACGTCAGGTCCTCCTGCGTGACCGACTCCGCCTCCGCGAGCCGAGACGCTTGCCTGTCCGTCATACGCTCGAAAACCCGGCGAGCGGTACGGCCGTTGCCGAACGTCCCGTCCTTCGGGATCGCTTCGAAGTGCTCATGGAGCGCCTGGGCCGCCTCGTCTTGGAGGTGATAGTCGTGTTTGGCGCATTGGGTCCGGACGATCGTGACGAGTTCTTCCGCGGTGTAGTTGGCGAACTCGATGGTCCGGCTGAACCGGGATTCCATACCGGGGTTCGACTCGAGGAACTTCGTCATCTCGTTCGAATAGCCCGCGGCGATCACCACGACGTCTTCCCGGTGGTCCTCCATCAGCTTCACGAGCGTGTCGATCGCCTCGCGGCCGAAATCGGGCCCGCTCCCGCCTTGGCCGGAACTCAAGGTGTAGGCCTCGTCGATGAACAGCACGCCACCGAGCGCGGTGGTGAACGCCTCAGTGGTCTTGATCGCGGTTCCACCGATGATCTGCGCGACCAGGTCGGCCCGCGCGACCTCGACCAGATGTCCTTCCCGGAGCACGCCGAGCTGGGCGAGGACCTGGCCGTAGAGGCGGGCGACGGTGGTCTTGCCGGTGCCGGGCGCGCCGGCGAAGACCAGGTGCCGGGCCATAGGCGGCGCCGACAACCCGGCATCCTGGCGTCGCTTCGCCATCTTGTTGAGATTGATCAGCGAAGTCACTTCGCGTTTGACGCCGTCCAGGCCGACGAGACCCTGCAACTGCAGGAGCGGGTCCTCGGCGTCTGGACGTCGCTGCGGGGGCTTCGGCTGCGCCTGAGTGAGCTCGATCGACGACGTCGTCCCGTAGGCGTCCGGCTTGAGATTCCCGGTGGTGATCAGGTCGATCACTTCGATCCCGGTCCCCGGCCGGGTCTGGCGCAGCCCGCTGCCCTGGTTGTCCCGCACGGTGCAGTTCGCGACCCGGACGGCATCCTCGGTCTCGAGCCGGATGCCGTCGGTCTTCCCGCCGGAGAACTCCGACTCGGACACGGACCCCGCCGCGCCTTCGGCGAAAAGACAGCCCACGCCGACACTGCTGTGCACCCGGCATCGCAGGACCGACAGATTCGCCCCGCCGGACGCATGGACGGCGTTCCCGCCCGAGCCGGTAATGGCGCCGTCGGTCAGCGCCAGTGCGGCGTCGGCGACCAGCACCCCGGTATCCGCGGTCTTCCGGATGCTGAGGCCGGTCACCGACAACCGAGAGTTTCCGGCCACCCGCAGGCCGACCTCTCCTCCGTCGACCTCGACGTTCTCCATCGTCCCGCGACCGCCGCCGTCGGCCTCGACGCACACTCCGTCCGAACCCTGGACCCGCAACCGGCGGAAGAACGGGTCGGCCGCGTCGGACACCCGGACGCCGGCGATCGAACAGCCGACGACCGAGAGCCGATCGAACTCCGGGGTCGCGCGCTCGGTCACGTTGACGCCGACCCCGTCGACCTCCGAGACCTCGCAGTCGGTGATCTTGCCTCCGGAACGCGCCGCGAAATGCACCCCGCGCGAGGAGGCGGCGCGGATACGGCAACCGCGCATCGCGGGTTTGCACCCTTCGGCCACGAAAATTCCTTCAGCACCAAGGTTTTCCGCGACGCATTCGTCGAGGACCACCTTGCCGCCGCTGGCCAGGTAGAACCCGATTCCGTCCACACGGGACACGGTCAGCCGCGTAGCGGCGATCGCCGCCTGCTGTTCGACCGCGACCGCGGGTTTGCCCGTGCCGGTGATGGCGGTGTCGTCGACGGTGAGCCTGCCGCGACCGTTGAGGCAAATGCCGTTCGCGGCGGCCGTATCGACGGTGCAGGCGCGCATGAGCAGGGCGCCGTCGTCGGCGACCACCACGGCGGAGGTACCGATCCCGTCGAAACGACAGGATTCGAGCACACCGCCGTGCGGTGAGGTGACCACGACGCCGGCACCGGTGCCGTTGCTCACCTCGCATCCTCGCATGAGGATAGTGCCCTCACCTGAAGCGAAGACCGTGGACCAGCTCGCTCCGCGCAGCACGCATTCCGTGAGCCCCAGCTGGCCCTGTGCCACGAAGACAGCCGGGTTCTCGTCGTCCTTGGACTCCACCGAAATCCCGGACAGGGCGGCCGACTGCGCGGTCACCGTGACCACGACGCCGGAGCCGGCGAAGAGCGTCACCGTGCCGATGCCCTCTTCGGCGGTGATGGTCACCGGCTTGGACAGGACGAGGTTCTCGCTGTAACGGCCGGGACCGACGACGATCAGCGCACCCTCCGGCGCCGCGGCCACCGCGTCACCGATCCGCCGGTAGCCATGCCCCGGCGTCTGCGTGACCATGATGACGTTCTGGCTCACGTTCCGGTCTCCTTCGTCGTTTCCTCGCGCACATCACGGACTGGTCCGGATATCAGCCGACCACTCGGGACTCAACTAAATCTCTATCCAGGGCAGGAAACGTCCCGGACGCGCGCGAGGGCGCCGGAAGAGGAACTTCGGGCACGATCTTTTGCGGAATCTCCCGCGTTTTCCCGGCGTTGGCGGCAACATGGACCGCGCCGCCGATGATGGAGACGTGGACCCCATCATCGACACCATCAGATCGGCGGGCCCACCTCTGGTCCTGCTCACCGGACTCGCCGGCGTGGGGCGCACCACGACACTCGCGCTGCTCGGTGAGCGCTACGAAGCCGAAGGCCGGCATGTGTCGGCGATGCGGTTCACCCCTCGGGGAGACGTCGTGCCCGCCCGGTTCACCCCGACCGCCACCCGCCTGCGCGGGCCGGTCAAGGGCGAACCGGTCTGGGCGGCCATCGGCCCGGTCGCGAGGGCCGCCGACGAACCGGGCGTGGCCCAGCAGGCGGCTCGCGCGGCGGCCATGGCGTTGCGGCGCACTGGGGAGGGCGTCGTCCTTCTCGACGATCTCCAATGGATCGACCGCGATTCGCTCGCTGTCCTGGAAGCGCTGATCCGCCTGCTGGACGGGCGGCCGGTCACCTTCGTCGGCACGCTACGCGTCCCCGCCGGAGGCGCCGCCGCGCGTTACGGGCCGGATACGCTTTCCCGCCTGCGCGCGGAGAATCTCGTCCACACGGTGCGCTTGAAGCCCTGGGACAAACGGTTCCTCGCCGAGAGGCTGGCGGACACGCTCTCCGTGGTTCCGGAACCGGCGCTGGTCGACCACGTGCACGCACTCAGCGGTGGCGTCCACGCGGCGGTGGACGAAGTGATGGAGAACCTGCGCGGCCTCGGCGCGATCCGGGTGCTCGACCGGTCCGCGTACCTCGTTCCTGCCGCGACCGAAGGACGACTCTGGCAGAGCGAATTCGGCAAGCGGGTCCGTGAACTGGGCCGGGAAGTCTGGGACGCGGCCAAGGCCGCGGCGATCCTTCACCCGCTCGGCGCGGCGATGCCGGGGCTCGTCGGTCAGTCGCTCGGCACCTCGGAAGAGCATGCCCTGGAACTGCTGGAAGAACTCCGCCGGGCCGGGATCCTCCACCGAGGACGGGGCGGCGCCTCCTGGCGGTTCACCATGCCGCTGGCCGCCCTGGCTCTCGCCGACTCCTGTGGCCCCTGCGAACGCCGCGAACTCGCGGCGGCGGGCGTCGAAGCCCTGTGGGCGGGCACCGCGGCCTGCGCCGATCCCGATCGCCGCGCGGACCTCGTGGCCGACGCGGGACGGCTCGTCGACCCCGCGCGGGCGGCCGGTGAGCTGCTCACCCGGGCGGCCGAGACGGGCGACGAAGACCCAGGGTCCGCAATGCGCTGGATCGCCACCGCCACCGACCTCATCGACGACCGGACACGACGCGCGGAGTCGCTGCGGCTGCTCACCGTTGTCAGTCATGGGCACGGCGATCACGAACGGACACTCGACGGCGCCCGGATCCTGCTCGGCGAGTTCCTGAACCGGCTGAGCGCGGACTCCCTGGTCGAAGTGCAGTCGCTGCTGGTCCACGCGCTCAGCGGCCTCGGCCGCACCGGCGATCTCCGCGAGATCGCGGACGGAACACGACGGCTGCCGGGCAGCCCGGGCTCGCGTCTGGTGATCCGGGCGCTGGCCTGCGGAATGCTCGATCGCTGGCCGGAGGCTGAAGTGCACCTGACCAACGTCGCGCCGCCCAAGGAAGAGGGAAAGCGGCAAGCCGTGCTGGCGCGGCTCATCGGGATCTCCGCACCGTTATGGCAGGGCAAACCTGAAGCCTTCGACCGGAGCCTTCGCGACCGGAAGAACTGGCCGGCCCGCGAGGTCGGGCGGTACCGGGAGGAGCTGGTCGACGCACACCTCACCGGGTTGCTGCTGACCGGTGAACTCGGACGTGCCGAGGACCTGCTGGTCGCCGAAGGTCTGGTGTGGGAGGAAACCCGGCCGTGCGTGCGGACGCTCGCCGCCACTCTCCGCGGGGACTTCCGATCGGCCACCGCGCTGGTTTCCCGGATCGTGGCGGAAAGATCCGCGCCGGGGTTCGCCGCTGCCACTGCGGGGATGTACCACGCGACGGTCTCCGCTCTGGTCAGCCAGGGACGTCTCGCCACCGCTCGCGCGCTCTCGACGGCGGCCGAAGCCACCCGGCCGGTGCTCGCCCATCTGCTGGACTTCACCGAGGCGCAGATCGATCGCGCGCTCGGTGACGACCGGGGTGCGGCGGATCGGTACACGGCGGCGCTGGCCGCGGCGGCCGAGCGCGGGCTGGTGATCGGGACCGACATCGCCAACGCGGAGCTGGCCGAGCTGGCCTGGGTACTGGGCGACTTGGACACGGCGAAAGAGTGCTTGAAGACCGCGCAGTGGCTCGCCGCTGCGCGGTACTCCGGCGGCCGCGCCGTCCTGCTGGCGGAATTCGTCGAAGCGGTGGTCACCCGGGACGAGGCCGCCGGGGCCCGCTCGCTGAAACTCGCCCGGCGACGTGGCCAGCCGTTCGAACTGGCCTCGACCATGGTCCGCCTGGTCAAGCACGGAGTCGCGGCCCCGGCCCTGCTCAGCGAAGCCTACGAACTGCTAGGGGATCTCGGCGCCCTGCTGTTGCGGGCACAGACCCGGAATCTCATGCAGGAGCACGGGATCGGTGTGCCGGGGCGGCGCACGACGCTGGCGGAGAACGAGCGCCTGCTGGCGGTGCTGGCGGCCGAAGGGCTCAGCAACAAGGAGATCGCCGTGGTGTTGGGTTCGAGCGAACGGAGCGTGGCGGGGCGGTTGAGCCGGCTGTTCACCCGGACCGGCTACCGCTCTCGCATCGAACTGTCCACGGCGATGGCGAACGGTGTGCTGAGTTTATGACCGGGGAGGATCAGGCCTTACCGTCCGCGGCGGTCCTGATCACGTCGGCGACCACACGCATAGCGGCCGTCGTACCCGGATTCAGCAGCACATCCACGTCCCGCGCGGGCAGCGTGGCGGCCAGTTCGTCGACGGTGGTGTCCTTCCACGCCCCGTCGTGGCCGGACCGGGCCCGCGCGACAAAGGAACTGGTCACCTGCACACAGGGAACGCCGTCCGGTGCGGAGCGGAGCACCGCCGTCCCCGCGCCGTCGACGGCGATGCCGAGGACGCCGTCGCGCAACACCGGGATGAGCTGGTCCGAGACCGCCTTTCCCGTTGACAGCGCGCGCAGGACGGCATCCACGGGATCGAACGGTGATTCCGCCGAACGGGGTCGGTAGTACGGGTTGGGCTGGAACCGGCCTCGTTCTCCCGCGTCGCCGACCTGCCAGCCGCCCATGACGGCGTCCACCGGCGGCCCTTCCGCGTGTTCCTCCGCGGCCTCGAACGCCGGGTCGACCAGGAGCATGAGCTTGCCCACCGGCTCTCCCACGCTCACCTGGCCATCCGCTCGTCGTCCCGGTGGTCCGGCACCTCCGCGAACCCGGGGACGCGGCTGAACCTGTGCCGGTGGGCGATGGGCACGGTGGAGCCGCGTCCGCCGGTGCGCTTGGCGAGCTTCCGAAGTGACGACCTCACCAGGTCGTCCCGGGCCTTCCCGCCCGTCCCCTTGCCGTCTCCGCCGAGCTCGACGTCAGCCAGTTCGCGCATCAGGATCACTCCCCTGTCCCCTTCTCCAGGCTCGACGACGTCGAGCACCTTGAACGCGGTACCGGGTAGGAAGACGACCCGCCCGGTCACAGCGTCGTCCGCCGGTTCGATCGGCGCGGTGAGCCGCCCGGTCAACGACCACACGACGAGATCGGCGGTACCGGTCTCGTCCTCGGTGGGCGCGGTCAACAGGTGCGAGAATCCCCAATCACGCACCACGGGCAGGGTCTTCAGCAGTTTCCACACCCGCGGGCCCGGATCCACCGCGGTGATAGCCGCGGCGTTGCGGTGGACCGGCATCTTGTGCAGACCGGCGGCCGCACAGCGGGCGAAGGACACATGCGTGCCGTCGGTCCCCGCGCGCAGGCCTCCGTCCACGTCCGGATCGTGCCGAGCGAGATAGAGCCCGGCGGCTACAGCTTCGATCAGTCCGCTTTCCGAAGTCCGGGGGTGGGCGGAGAAGCGGCGCAGAACCTTCGTCATCCGTTCCGCCAGCGCGTCGAACTCGTCCTCCCGGTTCTCGCGGACGACGCTCCCGTGCGCCTCGAAATCCGGGGCGAGCGGCCAGGCTCGCGACTCCGGTGGCGGTTCCGGTTGCAGGATCGGCGAGCCGGTCTCCAGCTCCACCTCGGGCATGGTCTTGGCAGGGTGCTCCAGCCGGGTGGTTCGCTCACCGTCGGGCTCCAGGCGGGCGCGAAGGTCCGTCTGGGACGGGATCGCGGCGACAGCGGAAGGCGGTGAGGCCACCGTCTGTTCGTCGTGCCGACGCAGCAGCCGTGAAAGCCGTGGCAAGGGAGACAGCGGTGTCGTGAGGTCAGGAGCGAAGGCCTGCCGCCTCTGAGTCCTCGACGGCGACGGGAGTGGTACCGGAATGGTCCTCTCTCGGAGACTGCTCTCCTGCCGGTGGAGTATCTCCGCCACGAGCGTGGTGACCGCCTCCTCCTCAGGATCGTGGAACACCAGCACCCCGCCGGGATCCGGTGCCATCCGCCGGATCTCTCCCGCTCGCGCGTGTTCACGCGCGGAACGAAGCCATAGCCCGGCCTGCACGACTTCGACGAGCGCCTCCGAGCGATGCCGGTAGAGCCCCGGCCCGACTTCGGTCAGCTCGCCCGGGGGCCGACGCCACCGACGAAGCTGGGGAGCATCCGGTTCGGCCGCCTTGCCCCGCCGAGGACGAAAGGTCAGCTGTTCGGCGAAGGTACGGACACCGTGCGATCCGTCGCGCAGCATCGTGAAGACGTCCGGGCAGTCGGGCGAACCGACCGGGAAGCCTCCGTGGCACACGACGCCCACGCCCAGTGCGTCCGCCAGCGCCTGACCGGGTTCCTCCCCCGCCGGCGCACCGATCGCGCCGTAGCAGAGGAACCGCACCCCAGCGCGAAGGTCGGGCGACAAGGCCGCCCACCACTGGACCACGTCCGCCAGAGGGAGCGCCGGTATCCCGTGGCCACCGAGTACGACGGTCAGCTCACGGGAACGGACGCAGAGCCAACGGGTGAGCTTCGCCCGCCCAGCCTCCAGCCAGGGCTCCGGTCCGTCGGGCCGAAGCCAGACCCCGGCGGGTAGTGGCTCTGCCGTCGTCGAGCGCCCCACCCGGTACGAATCAGCCGCGATCAGGCCTTCCCAGTCCGGTACCGGGAACCGCCTGCCGACCCTGGAGGGCTTCTTTCCCGGCGCGCACGCAACCCAGCCACGGCTGCCGTCCGGTGGCAGGAAAACGAGTCCGTTCGCGCTACTCAGGACCTGCCCGTCGGGATAGAGCACCGACTGGCCGAGACGGTTCGAAAGCCACGCGGAAGACTCGAGATCGATCTCACCCGCCGCCTCGGACGGGAGCAGACGTAGCGGTTTCCCCGCCGCCTCCACGGCTACTGCCAGCGTCTCCCACAGTGCGGTGGATCGCCGGGCCGCGGGAACGTCCACGAGGACAAGCGTGTGTTCATGATCCGGTGGCAACGACATGGCCAGTCTGCCCGCCTGGACGGTCATCCCGTCGGCCTCGAACACGACCGTGGCCGTGCCAACCGGTTCGCAGTGCACACGCGGTTTGCGGCGAACCAAGCGCGGCACTTTCAGCAGAAGCGACATCGGATTCGCCTTTCGCGTTGCTCGAGCGGACGTGCGTGCGGACCGGGCGGGAACTTCAGGCGCCGACGGCGTCCGGGTGCCTGGCGAGACCTGATGTCGCGAGGCCGTACCTCGTCCGGCAGCCGGCCTTCGTGTAGAGCCTGGTCAGGTGCTTTTCGACCGTCTTCTCGCTGATCCGTACGGCCCTGGCGATCTGTCGGTTGGTCCGGCCGCCGCGGACCAGGCCGATGATCTCCAGCTCGATCTCGGACAGCTGTCCGTGATCGTCCGGTCCGGCGGTCGTGTCCTTCTCCGGAGCGAGCGGCCGGGACTGCTCGCCGGGGCGGGTGGTCTCGTAAATCTCGCGTAACCATCGTTGCGGGCAGCCGGATTCCCGCGCCGCCGCGGCTTCGCTCAGCAGGACAAGGCCGTGCCGGTCCCCGCGTCTCCGGACGAGCTTCTCCGTCACCCGGATCCCGGTTTCGTCACCGGCCGCGAGACCGCGCACCAGCGTCATCAGTTCGTACGAACGCCGGGAACCCCGCAGGCCGTGCCATTCTTCAGCGAAGTCCACGACAGCGCGACGGAGCTCGGCTCCGAGCCGGTTGGCGAACCAGGCAAGCCGCAAGAGCAGACGCGCCGCGCCGACCTCGTCCCTCGTCCCGGGGTGATTCCGGTAAGCACGTCGCCCGATCTCGAACGCCTCGCGGACGGCTCCGGAATGGTGCGTGAGACCGGCGTCCACCCAGGCCTTCAGAAGCGGAAAGCCCCCGTCTTCGGGCACTGTGGCCAGCCACGCGGCGGCTTGGCGGTGCTCACCTCGCCAGCCGTGCATCTCAGCCGCGAGCAGCCGGGCCCGCTCGCGGCACAGCTCGTCCGCGTTCTCCTGCAGTTCCAGCTCCCGGACGGCTTCAAGCGCTTCTTCCCAGCGTCCTTCCGCGTGTCCGGTGAGCGCGCGGTGGTAGTCGGCGAGAGGGCCGGAGACGGGTACGCGGTAATCCCGGCCCAGCACGGCGCGCAGGATCGGGACCAGGTCGCGGACTGCGCAGGCGTCGGCGAGCCAGGCGTCGAGGTGCCCACCGTGGCCGAATCTCCGGCCGGGCCGCGGCGCGGCGAAACTGATCCGCCGCCACACCGGGAGCAGATGGTCCGCCACCTCGTCTGGGCCGATCCGGCCGCCGTCGAACCAGCGATCGCTGAGCCCGAAAGCCGCCGCGGACACCGCGTCCCGGCTCAGCGTGCCGCGGACCGCTGCCGGCACGGGGCAGCCCAGGTGCACGGACGCCAGCACGGCCGCGAAACCGAGTTCCTCACGTTCTCCCGCGTCCGGCTCGCCGTGCACCGCTTCGGCGGTGAAGGCGGCAAGGCGCGCGTAGTCGGCGATGCGGACCAGATGACGGACGAGTTCCGTCTGGCGGTCGGCCCGGCCAGGGCCCTCACCCTGGTGCCACCAGGCCGCATAGAGGTGGTCGGTGCGTTCGGGAGAGTCCGCGGCGAGGGAGCTTTCGGCGGACCGGAGCGGACCGACGAATTCAGCACGGCGCGGCAGGTCGTTCCCGGCCGCCGCGATATGCCTGGTGATATCTTCGCGGCCGCTTCCCAGCGTCTCCCCGGTGCCGGTCAGGCGCAGGACGATCTCGCTCCGGAGCCGCCGGTGCGCCTCATCGGTCTCTTCCCTGGCGACAGTGTTACCCATGGCGGGTACCTGGCAGCGGATCCTCCCAGTGGGTTCGCAGTCGAGGAGCCCGGCGCGGACCAGCTCATCCGCCATCCGGCCGACCGGCATCGTCGGCCGTCCACCGTCTACCAGCAGCCGCAGATCCTCGGCGTACAGACCCGCGGGACTCGTCGCGAGCGCGACCAGCCGCCTACCCACGTCACCGAACGGCACCAGATTGGCGAAGTAGGAGTGCCCCACAGGCAACGTGATGGGCTTTTCCTTGGCACGCAGGCAAACCAAACCGTGAACGACCTCGAAACGGCCGCTCTCACGCAGTTCGGCCGCGGTCGACAGCACGGCGGCCGGGTTGCCCCACAGAGGACCGAGCGCCGTCCGGAGAGCCTGCTCGGCAATCGGCGAGACCGGTGCGTTCAACCTGCGCCGCAACAGAAGTGACGTGTCCTCCAGCGTGAGCGGGCCGAGCTCCACCGTGTGGGTCTCCGTGCCGTCGAGGAGGTCTGGGCATTCCGCGGACGTCGTCCGGCACGCGGCGATCACCGCATGGCCCGCGCGGTGTATCGAAGCCACCATCGGCACGGGATCGGGCAGGCGGTCGACGTCGTCGAGGACGATCGTCACCCGACCGGTCCTGCTCAGCTGTGTGAACAGGGTGCCCAGGGCGTGCAACAGGCAGAACCTCTTCCACGGATCGGAATAGGCGTCCTCCGCGCACAGCCGGCTCACGGTCTCGATGGTCTCCGGCAGCCGCGTGTCCGCGACGAAGTCCTCGTACCGGTCGCGGACCGCCGCGAGCACCTCGGTGACGCCGAACAGATCCCAGTCGGGCCGGTCGCTCCGCGAAGGCACGGCGAGCACCGGATTCCCGCGTTCACCGATCACGTGCGCCGCGTTCGCCAGGAGGGCGGACTTCCCGCTGCCGGGCAAGCCGTACACCAAGGTCACGCCCGGCATCGAGCGTTCCTCGACGAGGACGGCGAGCTCCGTTCGCTGTCCCACGAGCACTTCACCCTGACGCGTCATCCCGCCGTTCCTCCGAATCCGGCTCCTCGGGCGATAACCCGAACCTTCCGCTTCTTCCGCGGATCAGCCTGATTTCAGCAAGAACGACTCAACGAAAACTCTATGCACCCCGGGGGCGCTGCCAGTACGGCTGGAGTGTAAGGAAAAAGCCGGCACGGAAGACCCGTGCCGGCTCACACCGGTGAAACCTCGTGATCCACCCGGGCAGCGCGCATCCCAGTCCGGATCGGATCGCTGTGGATCAGATCACTCCGGCCTGCATCGCGTAGGCGACGGCGTGCGGGCGGTTGCGCAGGTTCAGCCTGCTGGTCAGCTCGTAGACCACGTTCTTGACCGTACGCTCCGAGTAACACAGTTCCCCGGCGATCTCCCCGGTGTCGCGCCCCTCCGCCATCAACCTGAGCACGTCGACCTCGCGCGCGGTGAGTCCCGCCGCACCGAGGCCGCGCGGCGCGAGCACTTCATGCTGCAACCGCCGGATGTTGTCGAACAGCTTGCCGAGCATCTCGGGCGGAATGAGGCCCCTCCCCGAAGCGGCGGAGAGCACCGCCGAAGCCAACCGGTCCTCCGAGATCCGGTTCCGCGGCAGGACGGCGACGACGCGGCATTCCACCGCGCTCACCACGTCACTGTCCTTGAGTTCGCCGGTCACCAGCACCTTGGGCACCAGTTCCCGGCCCTGGCTCCGGAGTTCGGTCATCACCTGTGGCGTCATCCGGTCGACCTGGACCACAAGAACGTCGCGTTCGGTCAGTTCCGCCGCGTCGACAACGACCATTTCGTCGCGTGCAGACAGAAAACTGGCCAGCCCGGAGTGAGTGATCGGGTCGACTGCGCTTATTCCTACGCGTACCGGTTCCATGTCGTTTCTTCCGTGATCACGGCGGCGCAAGTGGAGCACCGCGCGGACGAGTGAAAAGGATCGAGTCAGATCACGCCGACCCGCATGGCGTAGGCCACCGCCTGTGCCCGTGAATTGAGGCGCATCCGGGCCATCCAGCCGTAGAGCACGTTCTTCACCGTACCCTCGGAATAGCTGAGAATCCCGGCGATCTCGTCGGTCTGATAGCCGTCGGCGATGAGCCGCAGGACATCACGTTCCCGCGCTTCGACGCCAGTCAGCGTCAATCCCGCGGGTGTGAGCACCTGCAACCGAAGCTGGTTCAACTGGCTGAGAAGGATGCCCTGCAGGCGAAAGGGAATGAGCGCGGCCCCGCGGTGCACCGCCAGCACCGCCGAGGCAAGGGTGCTCTCCTTGATCTCGTTCCGGGCCAGCAGGGCTGTCACCCCGCACTCCACCGCGACGAGCATGTCCTCGGACCGGAACCTATCGGCGACGACCACGACCCGGGGCCCCTGCGCACCGCCGGCGCTTTGGAAGCGGCGGAGGAACGAGAAGGTGCTGCTCCCGATCACGTCGTCGGCGACCACGACGATGACGTCGGGGCGACTGTCCGGATCGGGTGCGATCACCTGGAGGAGTTCGTTCGCGTCGAGCATGGCGCTCACGGCGGTTTCGGTGATCTCGTCGCCGCCGTGCACCAGGACTTTCACCAGCTCCATGCCGCCACTCCTTCCGTCCAGCTCGGACAGGAAAAGCTTTACGCGGGCCACTTCACCGGGTCTCTACTACAATCCGTTACCTTCGATCGCCAGATTTCGGAAAGATTCTCCAGTTCAACGTCACACCATAAACACAAAAGTGACTCTCAGTAGTCTTTGAGCATGTCGATACTCGGCACGGAAACCTCGACGTTCCGTGCCGTACGACGGCGGCGGCGACCGGCGCGCCTCTGGCGCTGGTGTCCCTCCCTACTGGTCGGGGTTCATCGAGATCCAGGCCCCGGGAGCGGCCGGAACCGTGACCAGGGGCGCCTTGCGGCTCTGCGGTCCGAGAATGCGGACGACCTCGTCCTTCCAATGATCCTGATCACGGGCGACGTCCTCCTTCTGGACCTGGGCGAATCGAATGATCCCCTCGGTGTCGATGAGGAAGGTCCCCCGGCGGGCGACGCCGGCGGAATCGTCGAAAGTGCCGTAGGTCGTAGCGACCTCGCCATGCGGCCAGAAGTCCGACAGCAGCGGGAACGGATACCCCTGCTGCTCGGCCCAGGCGTTGAGGCAGAACGGTGAATCGACCGACACGCCGATGATCTGCACGTCGTACTTCTGGTACAGGTCGACTTCGTCGCGCAGCTGACACAGCTCTCCCCGGCAGATCGGGGTGAACGCTCGCGGGTAGTACACGAGCAGCACGTTCTTGTCGCCGGCGAAAGACGACAAGGTCACCGGCTTCGAATGACTTCCGTCAAGCGTGAAGTCCGGCGCCCGGGAACCGATTTGGATGCCCAAGGCTCACTCCTTACAGGTTGTGATGGATGCGGTCAGGATTGACTCAGACCAGCCTGGACGGACTTGCGCACCTCTTCGACCTTGATCGCCCGCGCCTGCCGGATCACGTCGTTCAGCGCGTTCTCGCTCAGCGATCCTTCGTGCGTGAAGATCACCGCGCCGCCACGCATCACCGCGATGGTGGGGATGGACTTCACGTTGAACGCCGCCCCCAGCTCTGGCTGCGTGTCGGTGTCGAGTGAGGCGAAGATGACGTCGTCGTGCTGTTCCGCCGTCTCGTGGAAGACCGCGGTGAACGCCTGGCAGGGCCCGCACCACTCCGCCGAGAGATGGATGACGACGACGCCGTCCATCTTGGTGATGTCGTTGAACTTCTCGATGTCCAGATCGACGATTTCTTTGTCGCTGACTCCCATTTCGTCCCTTTCCTTCCCCTGGGGGCCGGTGTGCCCCGAAGCCCGCTCACGCCATCGAAGGCTCAGCCACCTGTTCCACGCGCTTCATGACGTGCTCGATGAGTCCGAGCAAGGTGTCCTTGACCTCGTCCCGGTCCCGGGCGTCACAGCGGAAGATCGGAATGGACGGATTGATGGCCATCGCGCGCCGCACGTGTTCGAGCGGGTGGTGGAGAATCCCGTCGAAGGTGTTCACGCCGATGACGTAAGGGATGTTGCGGTTCTCGAAGAAGTCGACCGACGTGAACGAGTCCGCCAGACGCCTGGTGTCGGCGAGGACCACCGCGCCGATCGCGCCGCGGACCAGGCTGTCCCACATGAACCAGAAGCGCTCCTGACCCGGCGTGCCGAAGAGGTACAGCAGCAACTCGTCATCCAGCGCGACCCGGCCGAAGTCCATCGCCACGGTGGTCGAGCCTTTGTACGGAAGCCGTTCGGTGTTGTCCAGCTTGCCGCTCGCGACGGTCATCATCGCCTCGGTGGTGAGCGGCTTGATGTCGGAGACCGCGCCGACGAACGTCGTCTTGCCGACCCCGAATCCCCCCGCCACCACGATCTTCGAGGTCAGCAATGACTTCTTCCCGGTCTTCCCGGTGGAGCCGACCCTGTCGTTGCTCATCTGAGTTTTCCTTCCGATCCAGGGACTAGTTGGCCCGGCCGCCTGCCGTCGCGGTGGCTTCCTCTTCGTTCGCACGGAGTTCGGGGGTCAGCATGTGACCGAACCGGTCGACGAGCAGCGTCATCTCGTACGCGATCTGACCGATGTCGTAGCCCGGGTCGGCCAGGATGGACAGGCAGGACCCGTCGCTGATCGCCATCAGCAGCATGGTCCCCGCGTCCATCTCGACGATGGTCTCGTTGACGTTGCCGGCTTCGAAGCAGCCGGCCGCGCCCTCTGTGAGGCTGACCAGGCCGCATGCGACCGCGGCGAGCTGGTCGGCCCGGTCCTGCGGGAGAGTGCTCGAGGAAGCGATGAGCAGGCCGTCGGAAGAGACCGCGACACCGTGCGCGACACCGGGGACGCGGTCGACGAAGTCGTTGATCAGCCAGGCGTACTCGCTCAAGGCCTCATCTTTGTCAGTCATGATGTTTCCTTTCGAATTACCGATTAACCGTCAGTTGTCGACTTCCAGGACCGTCCAGCCACCGGAATGCGTTGGGGTCCCGCGCATACGGGCTTCCTGTTCCTTGGCCTTCTGCACGCCCTGCTGATAGCTCGACAAGCGACGCCTGGTGTATTTCGCGTCCCGTTCGATCGGTTTCGCCGCTCGCCCGTTCCCGCCGTCGGTTCCGCTCTGCACGCTGCCGTGGATCAGATGCGCACCTTTCTGGCGCAGCGGCAGCCCGTCTTCGGTGTAGGTGTACTCGTCGGCGTGAGCGGCGCCTTCCGCCTTTCTCCAAGCACTGTCCACGTTCGTCTTCCAGTCGTCCACGGCGTCCTGCGCCGTCTCGGGACCGTTTCCCCGCGCACCCGAGTCCAGCCTCGCCTGCCGGGTCGCGCTCCGTGCCTGGAACCAGCGGGACGGTGTCCGCCGGACCGGCCCCGCACCTTCCGGAAGCCCGGTGGACGGCTGGGGAATCCGCGTCGGAAGCTCGCCGGGAACGTCCGAATGAGCCTGCGCGACGAGGTCCGGCGACTCCGCCATGACGGTCGGCCGGCGCGCCACATGTGCCTTCCGTTTCCTGCTGTGCCAAGGGGACGGACGTCGGACCGGCGCGGCCTCGTCGCCCGACGGCTTCTCCGGGCGTCGTACGGTGACCGTCATCGGCACCGCGGAATCGCCCCGGCCTGCCCGGTTCGCCACAGCACGCGGGCCCATGGTGGAGCCGCGGTTCAGGTCACCCGGCAGGGTGGCGCGGACCTCGTCCTCTTCCAGCAGGGCCGAGCTCGGCACCGAGATCAGGGCCGAGACGCCCTCCACCTCGTCACCACCGAACAGTTCGACCCGGAATCCGTGACGTCCGGCCAGCCTGCCCACCACCAGCAGACCGAGCCGGCGTGAACGGGCGATCTCCGCGGCCCCCAGCCGCCGCAGCTGCTCGTTCGCCTTACGGATGTCCAAGTCGGACATACCGATGCCGTTGTCGATGACGCCGATCGACAGACCGCGGTGCCGGGCCAATTCCGCCTTCACCGTCACCTGTTTGTCCGGCGGGGAGAACGACGTGGCGTTGTCCAGCAGCTCGGCGACGATACGGATCAGGTCACCGGCGGCGGTGTTCGACACCCGGATCGACGGCGTGCTCAGCAGCCGGACCCGTTGGTAGTTGTCGATTTCGGAGATCGAGGCGCGGAGCAAGTCGTTGACCGGGACAGCGTCCCTGGTCTTGCGCATGAGTTCGGTACCCGACAGCACGAGGATGTTCTCGTTGTTCCGGCGCATGCGCATGACCAGGTGGTCGAGCTGATAGTACCGGTTGAGGTCGGCCGGGGTCCGGTTGCTGCGTTCCAGGCCTTCGATGATCTGCAGCTGGCGCAGCAGCAGTGTCTGGGTCCGGCGGAACGTGTTGACGAACACGTCGGCGTAGCCGGCGCGGATCTCGTCCTGGTCCGAGGCGAGCCGCACCGCCGTGTCGCAGAGCTTCCCGACGTCGTCGACCAACGTCCTCAGATGTTCGTCGGAGACGGTGGGCAGGCGCATCTTCAGCAGTCGCGCGTCCCTGTTGTCGATGGCCTCCCGCATGATCTCGGGCAGGTGCTGACGCCCGACCTGATCGACCTCACGGCGCAGCTCGTCCAACGATCGCCGCGTCCGTCGCAGCGTCGTGAACGTGGCCGCGCCGACCCCGAGTGCGCCGAGCGCCAGCGGTATCGCCAGTAACGGAGGCCACTCCGCCGGCAACCACACACCGACGGCGCTCAGGCTCGCCACCGCGATCAGTGCAGCGCAAAGGACGATGAAACCCGTGAGCAGCGGGTCGATGCCGCGTCCTCGTTTCGCTTCGTCGTTCATCGTGCCTCTCCGTCAAAAATGCGTTTCAAACCAGCCGTGACAGTCCTCGATGGACACGACGCAGCAACTCGATGGACGGCAGGCCGTCTTTCGTCGGCAGCGCCGAACTGTGCACGCGAAGAAATCCCCTGTCGATCCCTTCTCCGATGAGCATCTGCGTCAGCCCGATCGGTGCCCCGATCCCGACCGCGATCTCCGCGACCGATTGGGGGGTCACGCAAGCTCGGCAGACCAGCCGCTGGTCCTCGCCCAAGGTGGCGATCGGCAGCGTCGAGTACGGCCGGGTGGTCTCGATCACGGTCTCCAGGGCGAGGTCGTGCCGCATCCCCGGTTGTGTGTCGAACCCGAGATAGGGGCGGACGAGCGCCGTCTGGTCGTCGACCTCCAGCAGAAGGTCGATGCCTTCGACGTCGTCGTAGCCCTCCGGCGAGACGATCCGGCAGGAGGTCCGGGACACGTAGTCGTCCGCGGGTTCCTCCGGCAGCGTGATCGGCACGACCGCGGTCATCACCTCGACCACGACGGAATGCTGCCCGGTCGAGGTCGGTTCCTCGTGCGGCTTGCGATCCCGGAAGTCGTGGTCGGCCCATTCCGCGTAGTCGGACCAGCCGCCGAACCGGACCGCGTCGGGCTCGGCCCGTCCCATCGCGGGGATGTGGCGATCCGTCGCCAACCCCACCCGCTCTTCTCTATTCATCGCCCCTCCGGCGTATGACCGGCGGCCGCTCCCGTGTGCTCGGGGTCGGACCGCCTGCTCGAGGACGTCGGCGTCGGCGACGGCGGGGCGGATTCCCCGGTCGCTTTCGGCGGGTCCGGTGGTGAAGCGGAGGTTTCCGGCGGCGCCATCGGGTCCTTCTCCGGCGTCGCCCAGGCCGTCGCGATCTCCGTCGCCGGGACCGGCGCCCGGATGATCCGCTGTTCCTCCCGGTAGGGCAAAGGAACAACGATGAAGCGGTAGTCCGGGGTGTCCACTGTCAGCAGGGACAGGCCGGTCGTCTGCGACGAGAAGTTCGGTGACTGCTGGATCGCGAGCGCGGCGGCTGCGGCCAGCGCGGCGACGGAAAATATCGCCAGCACGTTCGGTCGCATACGATGTCCTTTCGATTCGGGGCGTTCGCGCTAGACCTGAAGGAATTCAGGCACGGAGCTCGCCCTCGTCGGTCCGGATTGGCCGTTCTTGAACTTGTCCTCCGGCTCGCCCGCGGATTCCGTCCGCACCCGTCCACCGACAGGTGCCTTGTCCACGAAGCTCTTCGCGTAATGCAGCACCGCCGCCGAGTTGTCGAAGCCGATGACACCGACGAGCTTCTTGTCCCGGTAGTAGCCGGTGAGAGAATGCCCGCCCGGTGTCGTCGGGTCGATCGGCTCGCGTTCGGTGCCGACCGCCGGCATCCCCGCCGCCTGCAACCGCAGACCGTGCTGTTCGGACCAGAATCTGGGCACCGGCATGAACGGCACCGCCGATTCCCGCCCGGTCAGCAAGTTCTCCGCCGACGCCCGGCCCATCTCGATCGCGTTGGTCCAGTGCTCGACGCGACGCGGCTTGGTGTCGAAGCGCAGATTGGGCCAGCTCGCGACGTCACCGGCCGCGACGACGTCTTCCATACCGGCGACGTGACAGGTGGGGTCGCACACGACTCCGTTGTCCAGCGTGGCCCCGGAATCCCGCAGCCACGACACAGCCGGGACCGAGCCTGCCGCGACGACGACGAACGCCGCGTCCAGCTGCCGTCCGTTGGAGAGGCGGAGCTGAACACGCGAGGAGCTCGCACCCCATTCCTCGACCTTCGTCCCGAGCTGCAGCTGGACCCGGTTCCGCCGGTGCAGTTCGGTCAGCCGCTGCGCGTGCCCGGGGTCGAGCAGGTTGTTCATGAGCAATTTGGACTGTCCGATGAGGACGACGTTCTGCCCGAGAGACCTGATGCTCGACGCCACTTCACAGCCGATGAAACCGGTACCGATCACCGCTATCGGCGCGCGGGCACCGGTCAGCGCCTGGCGCAAACGCTTGCTGTCGGAGATCGAACGCAGGACCGCGACCCGCGAACCCGCCCTCATCGCCCCCGGAAGGCTGCGTGCTTCGACCCCACTGGCGATGATCAGCCCGTCGTACTCGAGTTGTTCGCCGCCGGGCAGGTGCACGACCCGCTTCTTAGCGTCGAGTTGCGATACCACCGTGTTCAAGCGCCACACGGCGTCGAGGTCGTGCGTCGGCGCGGTGAGGATTTCCTTGAGACCGAGTTCGCCGGTCAAGAACTGTTTGGTCAGCGCGGGCCGGTAGACCGGCATCGTCGACTCCGAGCCGATGATGACGATTTCCCCGTCGAATCCCAGCTCGCGCAGTCGTTCCGCCGCGCACATGCCTGCCAGTCCTGCCCCGACGATCACGATCCGTGGCAGCTCACTCATGATGGTTCCTCCCTTCCAGTTGGATCGCGCGCATCGGACAGGCCCGCGCCGCGGAGATGACATCCAGATTCCGGGTGAGTTCCGGATCCTTCCGGTACGCCAGACGGCCGTCCTCGCGCAATTCGAATACGTCCGGGGCCTCCGACTGACAGAAGCCGTAGCGGTGGCACCGTTGGTTGTCGACGTGCACCCTCAACGGCGCCGTCTTGACGACCTGGTTCTGTGTCGCGGGGCCATCACCCACAAGACCGATCTTCACCAGCACGTTCGCCGGGAGGAACCGGACCGTGGTCAGCGCGACCACCGGGGCGAGCACGGTGAGACCGCCGAGCCACACCAGCTGCAGGTTCCCGTTCGCCCAGGCGCCCCACCAGGAATGCACCACGCCCAGGGTGATGGCCACATAGGCGGTCTGATGGAACCGCAGCCAGTTGCGATACCGGAGAAAGCGGTGCATTCCCGCGGTGATCAGGATGGCGACCATCAGATCCATGGAGATGATGCCGAGCGCGTGCCGCACGTAGCCATTGAGGAACGGGATGAAGACCTGGGTGCCGACGACGACCTGTTCGTCCAGGCTGACGATCGCGAAGGCATGCACGATGACGGTGGCGATGGTCGCGGAGGCCAGCATGATGTGCCCGGCGCGCAGCGCCTGATGCCCGGTGATCCGCCGGACCCAGCCGGTGGCGGTGAGGATGCCCCAGCACAGCGTCAGACACATGGCCAGGTAGGCGATCCGCGCGGAGAAGGCCGCGACGGTCCGGGCACCCTGGTCGAAACCGGTGTATCCGGCGGCCAGGACGGGTTCGGCCGAGGCCAGAACTGCGATGCTCATTCGATGCCCACCCCGTCTTCGGTCGCTTCCTCGGTCTGCCGTGACGCCAGGCGGATGACGACGAGGGTGCCCACCGCGGCGGCCAGTGCCACCCCGCCCCCGAAAGCCCATTCCGCCGTCGTAGGCGTCGGCTGGTACTCCGCGTCCGTCGCGGAATGCACGGCCAGTGAATCCAGGTTCGCCAGGCCGGTGCTCTCCAGCAGGGCCATGTGCCGGGCGACGTACTCGGTCGCCACCTGGGCGAGAGAACGGACGACGTCGTTCTGCGTCGTCGAGCGGACCGTCGCCACCTTCATGTAGACGGAGCCGTGAGCCGCTCTGGTCAGCTGGACGTAAAGCCGGTCGCGCTCGTCTCCGCTGGCCGCCTCGATCTGCTTGCGCCAGCCCTCTTGCTGCGGCGTGGCCGACAGTGGCAGTTGCACGTGGAGCCGGGCGGCGGCGGCCTCGTTGTACATGTTCAGCGCGTGGTGCTCCTTGGACAGTTGGGCACCGACTGCCTTCACCTTCGGATTCTTGCTCTCGTTGGCGATGAGCTCGCTGGTCGGCGCCTCCCAGTACCCCGCCTGGGACACCGCGACGAGCACGGCGATGTCGGCCGGATACAGCGGGCCGAAGGGGGCTTCGAAGTTCGTACGCTTCTGGTGGTCCAGGCCGGGAACGTCACCGTGCCATCCGGACGTCGCGGAGATTCCGCAGGACGAGAGCAGACCGACCAATGCGGCGACGGCGAGGACCCGGGGAAGTGAACGCCACCACCGGGCCCGGGAATCACGGGCAGCGCCACGCGGTGTGCGCGTGTCGTGCGCGGCTGGCCTGCGATAGCACCTCATGCTCCGCACTCCGTTCGGTCTATTCGCTACCCAATTCGTGTGAATCACGAACGTGATGGCTCAATTACCCTCCATCGACCGCCGAGGCGGAAGCTGACCTTCCATAGTCGGGATGTTCGGATAATCTTCATGCCCTCGGGCCCCTGCGAAACAGGAACTTGACGTGCCCATGCTTCAAGTCCGTGAATGCCTCCTTGAGGGACTCTGAGTCCCTCAAGGAGGCATTCACGGACTACTTAGGCCCTGGGGAGAGCCTGGTGTCACGTTCGGACACGTCGCCGCCAGCAGCCCGGCACGGGCTTCGCCGCAGCTCAGATCTCCAGGCTTTTCAGGAGCATCTGACCGGGATGCCAGAAGTTCCCGTGCCGGCCGGTGATCTTGAGCTCCTCCATGGCGCCGAGGAAATCCGGCCAGATCTGGAGCAGCATCCGCGCCTCGCCTGGCGAGGAAGGAGTCGCATCGAACTCCCGGACGTGATAGCGGAACCGGTAGTCCCCCGCGCCGATCGGCAGCCGGCCGAGGTCGTGCACCAGCGTGCGCGAGGAGTCCAGAACCGCTGCGTCACCCGTCGCGGACCAATAGCCGAATTCGATCGCGTCGTCGTAGTCGTCGAGCAGGACCGCAGGTTCCCGGCGGTAGGTCTCCACCTTGATCCTCGCGGTGCGCGCCCGCCAGGGAACCTGCAGCTGCAGTTTTCCGGGAGATGCCGTGATCATCCCGCCAACGGTGGGCACGCCGGGGTTGATCAGCTGCGTGCCCTCACTGAAGTAGAAATACGAGCTTTCGCAGCGCAGCGCGAGCTCGATACGCTCCAAGCAGGTTTCTTCACAGTCATTTTCGGCCACGAGAAATTTCTATCATCCGCCGCCGTCACGGCGCGCTCACCGACTGGAATTCAACACATTCATCGTCGGTTCCTGCCCTAAAGTCCCAGGAGTGAAAGATCAAGGAAGGGGCTTGATGAATTTGCCCGGGTCAACCCCTCGCAGCAGAGCAAGAGCGGACCGGAGCTGATATTCGGCCTGTTCGTGTTCGCGACGCTCGGAGGAACGGAGGGCATCGGCGGCGCTGCAGAGTCCGACCAGCAGGTCGAGACGCTCTTCATTCATCCGCCGGTCAGGACACTCCGGCACGACCCGGATCAATTCGGCCACATAGTATTCGAGCCGTGCGGCCAATTCCAGCGCCGGCACCAGCATACCTGCGGGATGATCCGGGAGACCGCCCGTCATGCCCACCCCGAACAGTCCGAATGCACCCCCCGATTCCCCGGCCGGTTCATCCTTCTGCCCTCGCTGCCCCACCACGCGCACCTCACTCTCGTCGTGTTTCCCGATCCTGACGACGGTTCCGTCTCGTTCCGGAGCCGCCACACATGGTTTCTCAGGATTCACGTTTCCGTCCACCGCCGATCAGTGGTGCCCAACCGTAGTATTCGGTGACACACAGCGAATACGCCAAGACGGTGATCACACGACGATCAGGTCAGCTTCCGCGCACCGGACATCAGTTCACGCCTACCGGTGATCTTGAGCTTTCGGTAGACATTCGACAAATGAAACTCAATCGTCCGAATGGTGAGAAAGAGTTTGTCCGCTATCTGCTTGTTGGTGTAGCCGGATTGCGCAAGCTCGGCGATCTTGACCTCTTGAGCGGTCAGCGATCGGGCTTCGCCCTCGTGATGCAGTTCACCCACGGCACTCTCGAGTTTTTCCGCGAGCTTGTCGCTGCCGATCTGCAGTGCGGCACGCCTTGCCTGTTTGAATTGTTCCTTCGCCGCGATGAGATCTCCCATGGCTGCGAGTCGCGTCCCCAATTCGTACCGCGCGACGGCGAGCCCGACCCGGGTACGGGAGACCTCCAGCAGTTCGATGGCGTCGGTGAGCATGCCGATCGCGCGTTCCGAATCGTCGACGATCGCGCGGACATAGAGCGCCGAACCCACGGCCGCGGGAGAACCCCACGTCAGCGCGGCCTTCTCCTCCTGCTCCGCCAAAGTCGTGGCGAGCCGAAGGCGTCCGAGCCCCTTGGCCGCGAGCGCCGCGAGGACCCGGCGGCGCATCACCGCGGGATGTCCCATCAGGTCCGCTGCCGGCAGTTCGAGGCACCGCAACAGATCCGCGGCGGCTTCCCGGTAGCGTCCGGCCGACAGATGGGCGGTTCCTCTCGCCGCCAGCAACAGCGGCCTGGCGGCTTCGTCGTCGGCCGTCCATTGCTCGTAGTCGTGTTCGCCGAGTAGTTCATCCGCGGCTTCGACGTCGCCGCCCACAACGAGCGTCTCCACGAGACAGGCCACGGCGAGCCGATGCACGAACGGCTCCACCGCTTCCTCCACCAGGGGGCGCAGTGCGCGCCCCGCGCCCGCGAGATCCCCGGAAAGGCGAGCATGACCGGCCCGCAGCAGGACGAGCATTCCGGTGACGTCGATTTCCCCGGCGTTCTCCAGCCGCCGGAGCTGGGCGTCCGCACTCACCAGTTCACCGGCAGCGAGCAGGACCATCAGTGCGCGCCACTGACATCGGGCGCGCACTGAGCAGACCTCGTCCGCCAGCGCCGACTCCGCGTGATGCACCGCGCCCGCCCGGTCGACGCCCTGTTCCAGCAACGAGAGAGCCGCCTCGGCCTGGCATTCCTCATGCGACGCCGATGAGACCTGCCAGAACGACCCCCGCTCCGGAACGGTCCCGGCCGTGGACGCCCACGACCACCGGTTCTCGACCATGTCTCACCCCCTGTCGCAGATGGGTTCTTACCGCTCGAGACGCCGGACAGATCGCGACAGTACCGTCACGAAGATCTGTCCAGGGGCCGACGAGACGACCCCTTCGGCTGAAGATCCCGAATGTTGAATACGCACTGTAGCCCGGCCTAAATGCTGGATCCAGCGGCCTTGAGAATCTCTGAAGACGCTTGCCACGCCGTGGGGACGACCGCCGCCGCCCACGGTTTGAGAGTCCGATCATCGGGTCTTTCAAGCACGGTGAGTTCCGCATCCGACGCCCGGTTGGGGGTCTCCCCCGCGCCCGCCGCCCGGCGCGGGCCGACCAGGAAAACCCCCGGCCAGGCGACCGCAAAGGTGAATCACACCCGCGTTCGTCACCACTACCTGTGGAGGAACCACAGGATCCCGACCCGGGATGACGTATACGCCGAGTAGCCGTTGGATCATCATTTCAAGCCATCCGTGGTCAAAAGGGCGAACGGGTGACCACTTTTTCCAGCGGTTTAGGCCTAACGGTGACGACATACAGTAGTCGCGCAGCACACCGCGGAGGCATTGATGCGGTTGCAAGTTGATCTCTTCGGTCCGGTCCGGGCCTGGCGGGGTGGCCAGGAGGTAGTGCTCGGCTCGGCCCAGCGGCGGACGCTGCTCGCGGTCTTGGCGCTGCACGCGAACCAGGTGGTCACCCGCCCGACGCTGATCGACGCCATCTGGGGCGAAGAGGCTCCTACCAGCGCGAATGGCAGTATTTACACCTACGTTTCGTCACTGCGGACCGCGCTCGACCCCGACCGGATGCGTCGCGAATCGACCGAGGTTCTGGCTTCGAGCGGATCTGGTTACTGCCTGCGCGTCGACTCGGAGTCGATCGACGTCGTCCGTTTCGAGAACCTGCGTGAACGGGCCAGGCTGTGCGAACGCGGACGCGATGTGCCCGGAACGCTCGCTGCGCTCGACAAGGCCCTGAGTCTTTTCCGGGCCGATCCTCTGGACGGGCTGGGCGGCCCGTTCGCCGCTACACAGCGTGAACGCCTGCGGGAACTACGGCTGGACGTCATCGAACGGCGCGCCAGACTGATGCTCGACGCCGGCGAACACCAGAAGCTGCTCGCCGACCTCCGCCCGGTCGCGGCGGAGCACCCCATGCGCGAAGGTCTCCAGAGTCTCCACCTGCTCGCGCTCTACCGCTGCGGACGGCGGCAAGAGGCGTTGAAGGTCTTCGAAGGCTTGCGGACCGAGACCATCGACGAGCTCGGTATCGAACCCGGAGCCGACCTCACGTCCCGCTACGAGCAGATCAAGGCGGACGACCCGACACTGTGGCGTGACGTGACACACGCCCCGCGCACCTCGGTCGCTGCTCGTCCGACGCAGGGCGACCGGCCCTCGGTCTTCGTCGGACGCGGCTGCGAACTCGCCGTCATCCAGACCGCGGTGCGGGGGATCGCCGACGGCCAAGGGAGCTCCCTGTGGTTCGAGGGCGAGCTCGGTATCGGTAAGTCCGCGCTGGTCTCCGCCGGCCTGGAGGGCGCGACGGAGTGCACTGTCGCCACCGCCTCCGCGGACGAAGTCGGTCAGCGCCCACCGCTGCAACTCATTCTCGACTGCCTGGACATCGGGATGAATTCCCCGGAGCCCCGCCGCCGTGAGGTGGCCCGCGCCATTCGGCAGCTGACGGCCGACGAAGCAACCGTTCCCACTGCCGTGGCCCTGATCGTCGATCTGGTGACGGGACTCAGCCAGGAACGGCCGATGATCCTGGTCGCCGACGATCTGCAGTGGGCGGACCCCGCAAGCCTCGAGGTGTGGCGGCTGCTGGCGGCCCGGTGCGCCCGGCTCCCGCTGCTGTTGATCGGAGTCAGCCGCCGGGTGTCACGCCGTCACCGGCTCCACGACATTCGCGCGGAACTCGCCAGGATGGGCACCCGGATCGAAAAAGTGCTTCCTCTGCCCGATGAGGACGTCCGCGACCTCCTCATCGGGCTCAACTTGACGGTGCCAGGACCGGCACTGCTCGCACTCGCCCGGACCGCCGCGGGCAATCCGCTCTTCGTCAGGAGCATCGTGCAGGCGCTCGACGGGACCGAGCCACCGGAGCACGGTGGAACCGGTGCTTGTCCCGCCATCCCCCGCGCCGCGTTGGAAACCCTCAACCGCAGGCTGGGTTTCCTGTCAGCGGCCGCCTCGGAGGTGCTCCGATGGGCCGCCTTGCTGGACCGGTTCTTCACCCGTGGTGACCTCGCCATCGCGATGGGACGGCCTGCGGAAGAGCTCGACCACGTCCTCGACGAGGTCGAAGACGTCGGCCTGGTGGTGCGAGCCCGCGGCAGGATGGCCTTCAAGCATCCGGTCGTCCGCGAGGCGCTCTACGCGAGGACACCAACGGCGATCCGTGTCGCGCTGCACAGGCAGCTCGCCGAGACCCTCGCGGGATCGGGCGCCCCCGTGGAGCGGGTCGCCTCCCAGCTTCTGTCCGCCCCTGTTCCGGTCGACAAGTGGTTCTGCGACTGGCTGGCACGCGAGGTCTACACCCTCGCGCCGAGGGCGCCCTTGTCCTCCATGCAGTTACTGCACAAGGTGAACAGCTCGGGCACCGTCCCCGCCGCCCTGCGCGAGGAGTTCGGGATCGCGACGGCGCGGCTGACACTCTGGCTCGAACGCGACCTCTGCGCCGAGGTGGGCCAGGTCGCCGCGCAGACCAAGAACGCCGACGTGGTGGCGGAGATGCGTTGGCTCCTGGCCTATTCACGCCTGCTGCGCGGTGACGTCGCCCAGGCGACGCAAGTACTCGAGGAAGCGCTGAACGACACGGACACCCCGCCGGCTTGGCGGACGGTGCAGGAAGCCCTCCTGTCCCGAACGCGGGTCGGCTGGTGGCCTGTCTGCACGGCCGACAGCGGAGCGGCTGGGCCCCGGATCCCTGCCCAGCGGGCCACGACCGGGCTCGGCGCGACGAGTTCGTACTGGACCGGCCACTGGGACGCTCCGCTGGCGGAGCTGACCGACCGGCTGAGCGGCGGCGTGACCCTCGCCCGCCAGACCCTGGGCCGCCCCATGGCGCTGCGGCAGCTCAGCGGCGTCGCGGCAGCGATCTCCGCGCACCGCGGGAAGGTCCAGGACGCCCGCGCCCATCTGATGTCTATCTGGGCACTGGCACCGGCGGGCGAATTCGGCACCGACGGCACCGATTTCATGCTCGCGACCAACGCGCTGCTGGCCGAGGCCGAAGACCGGCCGACTGTCGCGTTCGGATTGCTGGCGAGCATGCTCGAGGTCGAGGACGAGATCGTCTGCCCCTGGATGCCCGGTCTGGTCCGACTCGCGGTCGACCTGCAGGAACACGACCACGCCAAGCTGGCGACCCTGCTGTGCGAACGAACGCCCGGCCAGGAGGCGGCCGCGCTCAGGTGCCGGGCACTGCTCGACGACGATCCCGGCGCCGCGCTCACCGTCGCCGCCGCGCTCCGGTCGGCCGGCGACCGTTTCGGTGAAGCGCAGGCCATGGAGGACGCGGCTGTCCTTTCGGCCAAGAACGGCGATGAGGACGGAGCGGGGACGGCTCTGCACGCGGCGTTGAGCGGCTACGAGGATCTCGGCGCGGTGCTGGACGCCCGGCGGGCGAAGCGGCGAGTCGAGACCGAAATCCGCCGGAGGTACGGATGACCGGCGACGAACTGCGGGTGGAGGCGCTCGGTTCGCTGCGCGCCTGGCTCGGTGACCAAGAGCTCGACCTGGGCCCCGCACGGCAGCGTGCTGTGTTCGCCGCGCTGGCGACGCGGGCGGTGACTCAACCGGTTACCCGGAGCGAGTTGATCCAGGCGGTCTGGGGCGACGCCGCCCCCGCCAGCGCCAACGGAAGCGTGCACACCTACATCTCCGGGCTGCGCCGCGGATTCGACCCGAGCCGGACCAAGTGGTCGACCGACGGCCTGCTCGTGTCGGACTCCGCAGGCTACCGGCTCCGGCTGGACGACGACGCGCTCGACATCCGCGTGTTCGAACGGCACGTCGGAGCGGCGCGAATGCTTTGGCAGGACGGCGAAATCGGTCAGGCGGTCGAGACCCTCGACCTCGCGCTGGCGCAGTGGAAGGGTGAGGCGCTGTCGGGTATTACCGGCCCCTACGCAGAATCACTGCGCACGAACCTGACCGAACAGCGCGTCCTCGCCCTCAAAATGCGCGCCGAGGGGCTGCTCAAACTCGGCTTGTACGAGGATCTCGTTCCCGAGTTGACCGTGCTGGTGCGGGAGCATCCGTTGCGAGAGCCGCTCTGGCGGGCGCTGATGATCGCCCTGCACCGCAGCGGCCGGACCACGGAGGCGTTGGAGACGTTCCGCAGCGCGCGCGAGGTACTGCGGCGCGAGCTGAACACGGCTCCCGGCCGGGAGCTCGTCGAGGCGCACCGGCAGATCCTGACCGACGATCCCGCCTTGGCACCGTCTTCCCCGGCGGTGGCCCCACAAGAGAAGCTTCTCTCCGTCTTCCCGGCACAGGTGTCCCACACCATCGAGGAGCGCCGGACCAACCCGCATTCGTGCCATGGCCGTGAAGCCGAACTCGCCATCCTCCGCCGGCTTGCCGACGACGTCCTGAACGGACACGGCCGGTCGGCGTGGATCGACGGCGAACCCGGGATCGGGAAATCGGAACTACTCAGCACAGCGCTGGCAGGTCTCGGCGAGCGCGGCTGTCACGTCGCCTGGGGCGCCGCCGGCGAGCTGGACCGGCCCTCCCCCTTGCGAGTGATCATGGACGCTCTCGGGCTGGAGATCGACGAGACCGAAGCACGGCCGCCCTCGGCGAACGTGGATCTGCCCGCCGCGACCGCGGACCGGATTCTGGCCTACATCGACGAACTCTGCGCCACCGCGCCGCTGCTGCTGGTCGTGGACGACCTTCAGTGGGCTGACGAGGCCAGTGTGCTCATGTGGAACCGGCTGTCCACGGCCGCCAGACAGCTGCCGCTGCTGCTGGTCGCGACTTCACGTCCGGTGCCGCGTCGGGAAAAACTGGAGCAGGTGCGCCGAGCCGCCGAATCTCGCGGACTCGAAGTGATCAAGCTCGAACCGCTCGCCGACGCGGACGCCGAAGCCGTACTCGCCGATCTGCTCGGGGCCCTGCCCAGCGAACAGCTGCGATCGCTGGTTCCCAAGGCCGCGGGCAACCCCCTCTATCTCCGCGAGACGACCGATGCGCTGACGCACGGGCGCCCCCTGGAGACTATTGACGGAACCTCTGACACACACAGCAGCGTGGAAGCTCCCGAGTCGCTGCTCGAAGCGATCGCCCGCACCCTGGACATGATGGACGACCACGCCAGGGAGACGGTCCGCCGCGCGGCAGTGCTCGGCATGGAGTTCGGGCTGACCGAGGTCGCGGCGACGATGGACAAGATGCCGTCCGAGCTGCTCGGAGCTTTCGAGCAGGTCATGGAAATGCGGATCATCGTCGAAACCGGCACCCAGCTGGCGTTCCGGCACCCCATGCACCGCTGGGCGCTGTACAACGAGATCCCCATCGACATGCGGGCCGACTGGCATCGCCGCGCCGCAATGGCGCTGGCGGACATCGGTTCGGACGTCGAACAGATCGCGCACCAGCTGGTGGCCGTACCCACAGCGATCGACGACTGGGTCATCGACTGGCTCGTGGAACACCACGAGTCCCTGACGAACCGTTCTCCCCTGGTCGCGGCCGAGTTGCTGCGACGGTCCTTGGACGACTTCCCTACCGACGATCCGCGTCGCGAAGTGCTCCTCGCCGCCTACGTCGTCGTGATGGTCCGGCTCGGTCAGGAACCGCTCGAACTCGCCATGGAGGCCGGCAGCGCCCCGGACCGGGCCGCGGGGAGCGACGACGCGCCCCATACGTCACAGATCTGGCGGCGCCGAAGTAGCTTCCGCCTGGCGGAGCCCACGCGGTGTGAACTCTGCGTGGCCGAACGTGAAGCCAAGCGACTGGCCGATGTGGACGGTGCCAGCGAGCGGGAAAGCTACGACTTCCTGCTGACAGACCGGTTCCTGCGCACGAGACACCACACCGGGACAGTCCTGCGTCACCTCGGCGTTTTGGCTGTCAGCTGGGATGTTCACTGCGCGAGTAATCGATTACACGGGGTCTGGGCAGCCGCGCGGGCGCCCGACATCGTCGCCCCGCGAGACCGACGGTCGTCCTCGTCGGCAGTGGAACGCGACATCGTCGAGCTGGTGACGAAGGGCCGCATCGACGCAGAAACCGCCGAAGCTTTTCTGCTGTCGCACCGGACCGTACAGGGTCCGCGAACCGAGGCCTGCTTTGAGGTGTGCCCTCACCGGAGCCCTCCAGGTCCACTCAGGGCACCAAGTCCGTGAAGGCAGTATGTCCCGAGCGCCACGTTCGAGACGGTGAGCGTCCCCGGCGTGACGTTCGGGACAACAGATCTGCCTGACCGGTTCAGATCGCGCCCGCTCGCATGGCATACGCCACCGCGTGCGGCCGGTTCCGCAGGTTCAGCCGGCTGGTCAACTCGTAGATGACGTTCTTCACTGTGCGCGCGGAATAGCACAGCTTGTCCGCGATGTCTTCGGTGTCATGCCCTTCCGCCATCAAGCGCAACACATCCACCTCACGCGGCGTCAGTCCTGCTGCACCGTCCTCACGCGACATCAGCACTTCTCGTGGAAGCCGCCGGACACTGTCGAGCACCTCTTCGAGGAGGTCCGCAGGCAGGCGTCCCTGTCCTGGAACGGACAGAACGGCCTCCACGAGCTGGTCGCCCGTGGTCCGGGCGCGCGGGAGTACGGCCACCACCTGACATTCGACCGCGGTCAGCAGGTCACTCTCTTGAAGTTCGCCTGCCAGCAGCACTTTCGACACGCGGCCTGGGACGCCGTCGTCCCGCAGATCGGCGACAGCCTGGGGCGTCATCCGCTCGATCTGGACGACCAGGACATCCCGCTCGGTGAGTTCACACCGGTCGACGACGGTCAGCTCGGGCCGCACCCGGAGGAAACTCGTAAGCCCCGCCTGCATGACCGGATCGACTGCCCGCACCGCAACACGTACCGGTTCCATCGTAGGCCTCCCGCTCTTGCCAATCTCTTGGTTTCGAGCATGGGAAACCGAACTTCACGATCTCTCAACGCCCCAGGCCAGGGCGTTGAACGACGGCCAATACGGAAAGATCTTCAAGGACGCAGCAGTACCCTGATCGGGGCGTCGTCGTGCTCGCGCATCCTGCGCACCCCCTCGATCACCTGCTCCAGCGGCAGGATCGCGCTGATCGATCCGTCGATGTCGAGACGCCCGCGCTCCATGAGTTCCACCACGCCTTCGAGGTGAGTGACCCGGTATCCCGTGTGCCCGACGACGATCTGATCGTTGCGCGCCAGCGGCAGCTCGCGGCCGACCTCCTGCGTGTCGGGCGACGCGCTCACCATCACAAGCCTGCCCCGTTTGCGCAGCACCTCCCGCGCCTGCCCGAAGGTAGAGGGACATCCCACGAGGTCGAAGGCCACATCAAGCCCACGTCCTTTGGTGATCTCCTTGATGTAGGAGGTCACCTGGCGGTTCGCCGGATCCAGCGCCACGTCGGCCCCTCGCCCCAGCGCGCGCTCGCGGGCCACGGGGCGGGGATCGAGAGCGATGATCGGGGAAGCGCCACATATCCGGGCCAGCTGCACCAGATGCGTACCGAGGGCACCCAGTCCCCAAACACCGACCGCCTCGGCGGGCCGCAACCGTGCGGTGTCGATGGCACCGTAAGGCGTCGACACCGATCCCGATAGGACGGTCGCCTGCTCGAGCGGGATCGAATCCGGGACCCCGACGAGGGCCGTGGCCGAGGTCGTCACGTACTCGGCCCAGGCACCGTCGCAGTGGACCGCCATCAGATGCGGATCGGCGCAGTCGTCAGGGCCACCGCCTACCCGGCATTCGGCGCAGTGGCCACATTCCCGCCCGGCGGCCAAGACCACGCGATCACCGGGTGCCCAGAGGCTCACCCGCTCACCGACCGCGACGACGACGCCGGCCGCTTCGTGGCCGGGAGTGAACACCGGCAGCACCGGGGTGACCCTGCCGTCGATCCGGTCCAGATCGGAGTTGCAGATCCCGCAGGCCGCGATCTTGACCACGACCTCGTCCACGTCCGGGGCGCGTACGGGTACTTCCTGGAGGCTCAGATCTCCGGTGACCGAGTCGAAGCGCACCGCGCGCATGGTGGCGGGCAGCCGTCCGTCGGCTCCTGTCGCGGTCATCGGTCAGCTCGCGAACAAGACGGCACGCGGAGCGAAAAGGGGGTTCCCCATGGACATTCTCCTCAAGCTCACTCAGCTTCCGATTGAACCGAGCCGAACGAGCTCCCGGCAAGATCGGCGAAGGCCGATCTACCCTTTCGGCCTGAAAGCTTGGCCAATCCTCCCCCGGGATACACCGGTGAGCGGGAACGAAGACGACTCCGGCGTCGCGGGTACCGCCGGAGCGTGGATTGCCTGCGCCGACGTCCGCTTCGCGTGAGGAAGGGCCTTCCCGCCACGGCATCGTCGCTCAGTCGCGCGCACCCCGGCGTCGTAACGGTCGCGTCACCCGGAACATGTCAACGAAACCTCGGACACCGGGTTCGATCGACGCCGGGCTTCGCCGGCGCCACCCGCGGTTCTCTTCGAACGGTTCGGCCGACAAGGATTCTTCGCGTTCCGGACGACACGCGGAACACCGGCAGGCCCGCCTGAGCCACCTCGAAGTCATCCCCTTTCCTGATACTCGCCGAAGGGCACTGCCAATTCCAGCGCTCGGTCACGGTAGCCGCGAAACCTGGCGAGGTCGGCGTTCGTCATGAGTTCCCTGCCGATGACGCTGCCGTCTTCACTCGAGTGCCTGAACTTGATGACGATCTCATCGTCGAGCAGGACGAAGTCGTGGTTCGGCAAGCCGTCCGAATCCATCTTGGACACGTCCAGGATCCGCAGATCTTCGCCCGCGCGGGCGAAGTGATCGAAGTAGACGAAGGCGAACCGGAGATAGTCCGACAACGGCGGGACGACCAGCTGAACGCGTTGCAGGACACGGCCCCCGCTGAGCTGGGTGCGCTGCCGGAGCAAGCGGGGATCATCCTGGGCGAGCTCGTAGACACCCGTCTGCTTGAAGGTCTCGAAGGCGGCTTTCTCCACACCCCCGACCCGATATCGTTGGCAAGACTGAAAACGAAAGCTCGTGCGCTTGAACGCCATCAGATCCATGTAGCCGGTCGCGGTCTCCTGCACCACGTCGGGCTCATGAATCATGTCGACCGGTCTCATTTCATACCTCCAGAAGGATGTTTCGGGATCGCGCTCGGCCACGGTCAGGAGCCGAAATCCCTGGGGACCGGGTGGAAGCGGCACGCCCGCCACCGGATCGGCGCCGGGCGTGCCGCTTCTCCACCCTTCTTCACTTCTGACGAAGACCGCCTCAGGATCCGAAAAACACCGAAGCGGCCGTATCGTCGAAATTGATCTCGCTGAGGTCGGCGACGTCACCCTCGATCACGACGGACCTGCCCTTGCAGTCCTTCTCGCTCCACAGCTTCAGCGAACCCGAGGTGGTGATCGACGAGGTGACGCCGGGACGCGCGACGTTTTTACAGCCGGTGCCCGACAGGCCCTGCGAAGGCTCGTTGTCACTGAAGTTCTTGCCGTCGAAAAGGATCGCACTGGTCGCGTTCTGCCGGTCCTCGGGCGAAGACGGCTCGTTCGACGCGGGAGCCCCGCCTCGTGCCACGGACTTCTGACCGGTCGGCGCGACACCGAACCAGGTGCCGCCGACACCCTGCCCCTTCGTGTCACCGGCCTTGGCGTCCTTGGCGAACCGGTAGACCGGCCAGCCGCCGATCGTGACCTGCTGCGTGCCGTCGTCCCGCTTGACGGTCCCGACCGCCGACCTTTTGACCCCGGCGAGGAAGATCTTGCTCCCAGAGTTCACGAGCACGGGAGGCCAGGTCTTGGCACAGTCGCCGTTGCAGGTCGACTTCGAAGGCTTGGCGGTGTCTTTGTCGAACCGGTAGAGAGTCAGGCCGGCCCCGTTGACGACCACCGGATCGAGCGCACCCGCCTCGTCCGCCTTGAGCTGGACCCAGTTCCGCGAGACCTCCCGCTTCGCGGTGTTCGCGGTGCCGTCTTCGCCGACCGCCCAGTCGCCCGTGTTCGGTTGCGCGTTGTTCGCTTTCGCCGTCCCCGCGAGGAGAACCGGGGCCGCGCCCGTGTCCACCTGCTGGGCCGCGTCCGGGGGTGGGACCGCCGCCTGCTGCTCCGAACCACAAGCCGCGAGTGAGAACACACCCGCGGTGACGAGGGCGATGGCCGATACGACCCGGTTCCTTCGCATGATCTTCTCCTTACATCCGTTTATTCCGCCCCTTCCGAAAGACCCTGCGAAATGAACACGGGATCCAATCCGGAAAGGTTCAAAAGATTGACTTTCTTTCCCGGCCATCTGATCACCCGATAATCCGAAGTCAAGAAGACAAGGACGACCGGAGAATGTATGTGCCCTTTCGGGCAAACGAGGCCGGATGCACTACGCCGCAAGGCCCCCGTTCGATTCCAGAGCGGCTTTGCCCGCTTCGGTCGCCACCGCGGGGGTGAACTCCCCGAACGGGACCTGCGCCACACCTTCGATGAGACCCAGTTCCCGCAACCGGTGCACCGCGGCGTGATCGCACCAACCGCCGTCCACGAGGAGATCCGGTTCACAGCAGGAGATCAGCGTCGCCCGCCCGGACGCGACCGCATCGAGAATCGCGCGCTCCCGCCGGTTCAACTCCACCCGATTCGTTGCCATCCCGATCACCATCCAGGTTCGACTGTCCCCTCGTCGTCGCACCATCGGCTGCCACTCTTCATTACTTCTCTACGTGATAACTCATGCGAAGGACTCGATAGAGTGTCCCGCGACTCGGTCAGAGTCGACGGTAAAAAAGGGCAAAATGCACCAGCTGGTAAGGTCGTCCGCACCTGTTCCGCGATACTGAGTACCGGCTGGAGGTAGAAACGACATGGCCGGTGCCGGGCAAATCCTGCGAATCGAACTACTGGGAGAAGTCGCCGCACGCGTGGGCACCCGGGCGATCGCCCTCGGTGCGCCTCGCCAACGTGCGGTACTGGCGATTCTCGCCATCCGCGCCGGTCAGACCGTGTCGCGCACCGAACTGATCGATGGTGTCTGGGGCACTACCGCTCCGCCGTCCGTCGACGGCAGTGTGCACACCTACATCTACGGGCTTCGTCGTGCGCTGTCCGTGGCCGGCGAAGATGTCTTGGTGCGGGCCGGATCCGGATACCGGCTCGTTCTCGACCCTGACGACGTCGATCTGGCGGTCGCCGAAGCCGGTTTCCGCCGGGCACGCGAACTGGCCACCGCAGGAGGCCGTTCCGCCGCGGCGGACGTCATCGCCGAAAGTCTTTCCCTGTGGCGAGGAACGCCACTGTTCGGGATCCCGGGGCCATTCGCCGAAGCCGAGCGTGTCCGCCTGACCAAACTGCGCTATCAGCTCATCGAAGAGCGGGCCGAGCTGATGCTCGCCACCGGCAGGCATCAGGAGCTGATCACGGAACTGGGTGAGGCCGTCGAGGCGGAGCCGTTCCGGGAACGGCTCCGCGCCCAGCACATGCTGGCCCTGTACCGCAGCGGACGACGGGCGGACGCCCTGGCGGAATTCGACATGGTACGCCGCTTGTTCGTCGCCGAGCTCGGCCTCGACCCGGGCACCGAACTCCGCGATCTGCACCTGCGGATGCTGCGCTCCGATCCGAGCCTCGAACCGGCCGGAACAAGCATTCGCACGCGGTCGCCGATCCCCGCCCAGCTTCCCCATGAAGTGGCCGACTTCGTCGGCAGGGCAGGTGAAATCGAGCAACTGGCGAAGTGGCGCATCGGCACCGCGTCGACCGGCCAGGCCCTCGTCATCTCGGCCATCGACGGTGCGGGCGGGATCGGCAAGACCTCACTCGCCGTGCGCTTCGCCCGCCAGGTCGCCCCGAACTATCCCGATGGCCAGCTTTACCTGGATCTCCGCGGCTTCGATCCGAATCGCCCGCCCCTCAGCCCTTCAGAGGCACTCGGCCACCTGCTCTGGGCACTCGGCAGCTCCAGCCGGCGCCAGGAGCCGGAAGCCCAGGCGTCGTTGTACCGGAGCCTGCTCTCCGGCAAGCGGGTCCTGATCCTGCTGGACAACGCGGTGTCCACCGAACAGGTGCGCGGACTGTTGCCGGGCGTGTCGAGCAGTCTGGTGCTCGTCACCAGCCGGAATCGCCTGAGTGGGCTGGTGGCGCGTGACGGCGCACGCCGGTTGACGCTCGGCCTGCTGACCGAAGCCGAGGCGCTGGAGCTGTTGCGCAACGCCATCGGGGCCGAGCGCGTCGACGCGGAACCGGCCGAGGCGGCGAGACTGGCTCAGCTCTGTGGGTACCTTCCGCTCGCCTTGCGAGTCGCGGCGGAGAAGATCTCGTCCAGGTCGGACCGGAGTCTTCACGAACTTGTCGAGAACCTGATCGACGAGCAGCTCGACGCACTCGAACTCGACGACGACGAGATGTCCTCGGTGCGTGGAATCTTCTCCTGGTCCTATGATTCCCTCGACCCCGCGCTCGCCAGGGCGTTCCGGTACCTCGGCCTGCTTCCCGGCCCCGACGTCGGCATCGCCGCGGCCGCTGCCCTCGTCGGCGCGACAGGCACGGAGACCGAGAACCTGCTCCGGAGCCTGAGCGATCAGCATCTGCTCGACGACTCCGGCGACCGCTTCCACTTTCACGATCTCATCAGGACCTACGCCGGCGAACTCGTGAAAGCCCAGGAGACCGAAGAAGAACGTGCGGCGGCCATGCACTCCTTGCTGGCCTGGTACCTGTTCAGCGCGCGGTCGGCGATTCAACGCATTCTCCCCGATTATCACCTGTTCCCTGCGAACCTCCCATCCACGCCGTATGACCTGCCGGATCTCGATTCTCCCGAAGCCGCTCGTGCCTGGTGTGCACTGGAGGCGCTCAACGTCCTGGCTCTCACCGAGCGGGCGACTGAGCTGGGTGAGTACGGGATCGCTTGGCAGCTGGCCTGGTGCATGTACGAGCACTACTACTCCACCGGCCAGCTCACCGAGTGGAGGAAACTGCTGACCGTCGCCTTGGTCTCAGCCGAGCAACTGGAGGATCCGGAACCGCAGATGCGGATCCTGATCCAGTTCGGAATCGCCAGTTCTCGGCTTGGGCGCAACGACGAGGCCGTGCGACATCTCGAGCGGGGCGTCGCCCTCGCCCGCCCGGCGGGCAACGAGGATCTGTTGCTGCGGCTGCTGGTGAACCTGGCGTCGACCCTTCGCGAAATGAAGCAGTACGACCAGGGCATCCAGTACGCCCAGGAGGCCTTCCAGCTCACCAAGAAGTTCGGCGGCGACTACCGCACGGCCGGATGCCTCGATTCACTGTGCGAGTTGTACGCCGAGTCGAACCAACCCGAAAAGGCGCTCGAGTACGGCGCGATCGGACTCGAAGCCGCGCGAGCGGCCGGCGCGAGCCTGCTGGAAGCCAACATGCTGGTGAACACGGCCCACGCTCACCGGGATCTCGGCGATCCCGCGATGGCGCTGCGTCAGTACGAAGCCGCACTGCGGCTATGCCGGAAACTGGGCGATCGGTATCACGAAGCATTGGCACTGCTGGGGATCGCCACACTGCAGAAGCAGGCTTCACGCCTCGCCCAGGCCCGAGAGCTGGCTCATCGCGCGCTCGACATCTTCGTCCGGTTGGACGGAGAGGAAGCCGATGTCGCACGGGCCTTCTTGGCGGGTCTGGACGACGAGTCCTCCTGACCTGGCCGGTTATCCGTGAATGCCTCTGTTCCCGCCCACAGGGGGACAGAGGCATTCACGGATAGAGGAGGCAAGGGCGGGGGTAGTCAGGAGCCGGACCACACCGGCTGGTTGTCCGGCGAAGGCCTCAGCGCGTCCATCGCGCGACGGCGGGCGACGCTGTCGATGGCGGACGGTGGGCCGTCGGCGAGCTGGATGTGTTCGACCAGTTCGGGGTCCGGCGTGAGCTGGTAGTTCTCCAGGTAATAGCTCACCGCATCGGTCCACACCCAGGCGCCGTCCGTGCGGAAACTCATCGGTACCACCGAACCCTTGGCGGGCTCCACGACATCCTCCAAAGTCGCCGTGGTCACCAGCAATTCGGTGCCGGCCTTGAGGTAGTCGATGAGCGATGCGCGGAACTCCTCGTCGACGATCTTCGCGCGGTCCGGCGAGAAGCTAGGACCGGATTCGGGGTCGACCTCGTCGAAGATCTTGGCGACCCTGATCTCCACATCGGCGTCGGCCGCCCAGAGCAGCCTGCCCATCGCTCGCACGGCCCGTTGATAGGTGGGCCATCCGCCGTACATGGACAGCAGTTCGACCTGAGGGTCACGTTCTCCCGCGGCGATCAACCGCTCTTGGAGCCGCCCCGTCAGCTCGCCCAGCCCGTCGATCTCGTCGTCGTCGACCTCCACGACGTAGACCACCCGCGGCCGCGGATAAGGCGATTCGTCGGCGGGGCGGCGGATCGCGCTCCAGAGGGCACGCACACCAGGTTCTTCCCCGACCGCCGCGAGCAGATCTTGCTCGGCGAACGCGGCCACCAGCATGGTCTGGTTCTTCTCGTCATTCTCCTCGGCCTCGTCGGAGGTATTCCACTCCGCCGAGAACCTCCAGAGGAGCGGAGCGTTGTCGGCGGCGAGTTCGACGGCGTCGAGTACCGCGGGATCCCGGCCCTCCTCTTCCAGCAATTCGGCCAGGGTGTCGAGGTCGTCGTCGATCAGCGGCAGCACCGTCCGGCGGCCCGCGAAGGCGATCAGGCTCGCGGCCTCCCCGCACCGGCCTTCGGCCAGGAGACTCCGGGCGGTGCTGAGCTGTTCGTCCGGCAGCCAGCCGGCGACCCGAAGCAGCGTCTCGTGCAGCTCGAAGCTGAGGGGGTGGCTCATTCATCTCTCCCAGGTCTCACGGACTGTCCACTTATTCTGGCGGTGAGGCAGGAGGAAATGGCGTTCAGTCGTCGTCCCCTGCCCTAAGGTTCATTGTTCTCCGATGTTCGGCCGGATTCGGGCGAGAAATTCGGGCACGTTCTCCCGCCGAAAGCACCTTGATCCGTGACACGGCGCCCTCGAAGCGCGTCGGGGCGCCATCATGCTGACCCGAGGACACGGGCGGAACACCGACCTTTTGTGCCCGGACCTGGCCCCAAGGAGACGCCCATGGTGATGACGGGCAAGGTAATCCGTTACGACGAATCGCGCGGTTATGGCTTCGTGGCGCCGGACGGTGGAGACGAGGACGTCTTTCTCCACGTCAACGACCTTACCTTCGACAAACGCCTCCTTTCGGAGGGAGTACAGGTGCAGTTCTCCACCGAGGAGGGCGAACGGGGTCTCAAGGCCTCCCAGGTGATGCTGGTGGGCCGCGGCGGCAACGAGAAGCCGTCCGGACAAGCTCGGCACTCTCGCACGGATCGGCGGCCCGACCGCGAAACGATGACGGCCCAGGCTCTCCGCGACGAACTCACCGAGGTCTTGCTGCTCGGCGCGCCCTCACTGACCGGCCAGCAGATCGTCGAGATCCGGAAGGGACTCATCGCACTCGCCCTTACACACGGTTGGATCAGCTGACGAGACCCGTTCGCGACGTAGAGCCGGAATGAAGTCTCGTCGCCGACACTGGTGCCATGAACGAGGAAAAGCAGCTCCGCGGACAGGACGGCGCCCCACCCGGACACGAGGTGCACCGTGAGATGGTCGACTTCATCGACGATTCCACAAAGGATTTCAAGGTCAAGTTCGGTGTCGAGATGAGTTACGACCCCGGCGACCCCTTTGCGGTCAAGGCCCGTTTCCCCAACGGGGTCGAGTGGCTTTTCGCCCGCGACCTGCTCGAAGAGGGTCTCGTGACCACCTCGGGCGTGGGTGATATCCGTTTCACGCCTTGCCACAGCCATATCGAGTGCGTCCACATCGAACTGGAATCCCCGGACGGCTCGGCGTTCATGAAGGCGAACGCCTGGGAGTTGGCCGAATTCATCGAACGCACCTACGACCTCGTCCCGTTGGGCACCGAGTCATCGCGGATCGACTTCGACCTGGAAATCGAACGTCTCGTATCCGGTTGACGGCACTCGTTTCCATCACATGGAACGTCTCGTGATCACCTTCTTGACAAAAATTCGCGACCTGACGAAAATCATCGGCAACGTTCGACCCGGAAGAGGTCGGCAAACATTGTATTCACCTGTTCCCGGCTTTCACTTGACCGACGCCGGTGATTCGCCTGGCATCGATGGAAACAGTTCCCCATAACCGGCCTGACCATTTCCACCGCGATGGTCCTTCTTCGGCCGGTCCATGCCAAAGACAGGACGAACGCATGCGAACGATTCGAGAGTCGCGCCGGTTGACCGCCGTCGCCGTGGCCGGTGTGGCCGCCGTCGTGCTCGGTGTCATCGCCGCCGCCCCCGCGCGGGCGGCCGAAGGGCGGATCCTCGCCGCCGGATCCGCAGAGGCGGTGCCGGACAGCTACATCGTCACCTTGAAGGACACCGGCTCCGTCAGCACCCTCGCCGATCGCTTCGGCGCGAAGGTCGACAAGGTCTACAGCAGTTCGCTCATTGGCTTCTCCGCGACCATGTCCGAGCGCCAAGCCAAGCGCCTGGCAGCCGACCCGTCGGTCGCCTCCGTCGAGCAGAACCAGCGCGTTCACGCCGACGACACCCAGACCGACCCCCCTTCCTGGGGACTGGACCGGGTCGACCAGAGCGATCTCCCGTTCGATCAGCGCTACGGCTACACCACCACGGGAGCGGGCGTGAACGTCTATGTCATCGACACCGGCGTCCGGATCGGCCACGAGACCTTCGGTGGCCGTGCGCACGACGGCCATGACTTCGTCGACGACGATGCCGTCGCCCAGGACGGGCACGGACACGGCACCCATGTGGCCGGCACGATCGCGGGCGCGAAGTACGGCATAGCCAAAGGCGCCACGATCTACGGCGTCCGGGTGCTCGACGACTCCGGGAGCGGGACCACCGCGGGCGTCGTCGCAGGCATCGACTGGGTCACCCAGAATCACGTCAAGCCGGCGGTGGCCAACATGAGTCTGGGCGGTAGCGCTTCGAGCACCCTCGACGGCGCCGTCCGCCGCTCCATCGCCGCAGGGGTCACCTACGGCATCGCCGCGGGCAACTCCAACGCCAAGGCTTCGAACTACTCCCCTGCTCGCGTCACCGAGGCGATCACCGTCGGTTCGAGCACCAAGACCGACTCGCGCTCCGGCTTCTCCAACTACGGCGACGTGGTGGACATCTTCGCGCCGGGCACGGACATCACCTCGTCGTGGAACACCGACGACTCGGCGACCAAGACCATCAGCGGCACCTCGATGGCGACCCCGCACGTGGTCGGCATGGCCGCTCGCTATCTGCAGAACGATCCCGACGCGACACCCGACAAGGTCGCAACGGCACTCATCGACGCGTCCATCAAGGACAAGCTGACCAATCCGGGCGCGGGTTCACCGAACCGGCTCCTGTACGCGGCACCGACCTCCTGAGCCTGTTTCCGGGGAAGTGGTGAAGGCCTCCTTGCCTACCTTGAGGGTGGGCAAGGAGGCCTTCACTATCTTCTGGGGTAGGCAAAGTTGTCCTGTTCGCTCGCCGTCGCGCCGACTTCGGGTGTCGCGAAAGCCACTTTCGCGACTTCAGATGTCCCGAAAGTGGCTTTCGGGACGCTTCCGAGTCTCCACCGCCCACGAGGACGCGAGCCCCGAAGCGAAAGGGACCTTCCCACGCAAGCGATGAGAGGAAGTCCCCTTCACCTCGCCCGTCGCCACCAACACCAGTCCGTGAAGGCCTTCGCTATTTCTCGGTGGCGTCCCAAGGCATCACCTGCAGACCCGAAGCGTCTTGCCCTGCGCTCGCGTAGAGCTCGGCGACCCGCTCGTCGTCCATCACCATCGTGTCGCGCAGGAACTCACCGGCCAGCCGTACCGCGGCCGGCCCTGCCGGATTGAACAGCACGTCGAGGTCGCCGTCGATCAGTTCGACCAGTTCGCCGAGATCGACGCGCCGCCAGTCCGGTGAGGCGATCCGGCGCCGGTGCGGCTCACCGGTGGCCACGACGGCGCACAGGATGTCGTCCGGCGACTTCGTGGCCAGCGGACGGCCGTCACCGTTCATGGCGACGTCGAAGAGGGTGTCCCGCAGCATCAGCTGGATGTGCTCGGCCTCGGCCCGTCCCTGCAGGACGAGGCGCAGCACGGCGTCGAGCGGGTCCGACGGCGAATTCTCGTCGGTCGGCGTGTAGGACGGGTTGGCCCGGAACTTGCCGACCTTCCCCTCTTCCAGCGGCCACAAGCCGACGACCGCCTCGATCGGCGGCGGTTCGTCGCCGGTGGACGGGCTCCAGGCTGGGTCCATCAGCAGGAACCAGTTCTCCCGGGAGTCACCCGCCGTGGTGCCGTCGTCTGTCTCGGTCATGGTGCCCATCATCGTCCCTTTCTTTTCGCTTCACCCGCTCAGCCGGACCGGGACGGCCCGCCCGGCTTCGGGGGCGGAGGCGGCGGCCTGCGCCGTGCGGTGAGCCGCTGCTCTTGGTTCTGCCGCTTGAGGATCTCCTCGGCGAAGTCCGGCGTTCCCGCAGCGCCCGGGGTGGGTTCGCCAAGGGTCGCAGGACGCACCGTGTCGCCCAGGAACTGCGCGGGCTTTCCCTCTCGGACGCGGAGAAGTGAGCCCGCCTCTGAAGGCAGCGCGACGACCGCAGTGCCTTCGGAGGTGAACCGTTCCAAGGTGACCGAACGAACCTCGTCCCGAAGCGCCGGCATGGACGCCAAGAAGGACAAGGCGGCCATCCAGACCACTTCCGGAGTCTCGTGCCGGAGGACGACGTCGGCGACCTCGGTCAGGTGCAGGTCTCCTTGCCGGTTGCGCAGTTGGCGAACGAGGGTCTGCACCACCTTCGCCGCCAAAAGGGCCGTACCTTCGGCGTCCTCCGCCGAGACGGGAGCACGCCGCACCTGGGCAGGCGAACCGGGCACCCAGCTTTGCCCGCTCCGCACCTCAACCCCGGACAGCAGCGGGATCTCGGTGACGCCGAGCCGCTCCATCAGCCGGGAGATCACCAGCGGTCCGGTCCGCCACATCACCGAGTTGCGCCGGGTGCGGCCGCGCGGGGTCGCGTGGCTCTCCCGGGGCGCGGCGATGGCCGACTGCGGGAAAAGTTCGAGCTGGGTCCGCCCGTAGTTCTGCTCCACCACGTCCAGGTAGATCCCGGCGAGCGGATGGCCCTTGGCCATCGCGAGCGGGCTGTTGTTGTAGAACACCGAGGGCCTGCCGGTGGACGCGAGCATCCGGCGGCCGCTGAGGGCGGCTCCCCACGGCGACTCGTGCAGCTTCCGCAGGATGTCGGCGTCGTTCAGGACGTCGTCGCCGTCCATGTAGAGGCCACCGAATCGGGACAGCACGTTCATGCGGAGGCTGTCCGACGCTTCGGCGTACCCGGCGCCGGTGCTCTTGGTCAGCTCGGCGCGGTAGAAAGCGTCGAGGCGCATCGGCGCGTCCGCGGAGAACACCTCGTCGACGTTGACCAGGTGGACGCCGTTCTCGTGCGCCCACCGGATCATCTCCCGCACCCCGGCGAGCGAGCCGTCGGAATCCTCCGCGAACGCGGCGGCGACGCGGCTGCGCGGAACGTCGGTCCACAGCACCGCCCGGCCGCCCGCCGTCCTCGCCGACGCCGCGAACCGCTCCTGGAAGTCCCCGGTGGTGCCACCGTCCGCGAGCGGGCCGCCGAGCCAGATCCCGTGCAGCAGGCGGGGAGTCTCCCGCCGGGCGGGCAAGGTGTCCACGCCTCGCGACCGCCAGTACCGGAGTTCGTCCTCGCGCCACTCCGAGACGAAAACCTCGTGCTCGCCCTCCGCCAGTGCTTCGGGAGTCAGCGCCCGCGCGTCGGGGAAGGGAACCGTCATGTCCAAGCGACGCAACAGGTGCGCACCCTGTACCGCGCTCAGCCGATCGTAATCCAAGCCGCGTAAGGCTTCCGGGGCCTGCGGTGTCCGGCCGAACCCGAACAGGTCCGGGCCCAGCAGCCGGTGCTCCTCGCGCCGTCCGGCGACTTCCGCCATGCCTTCCAGCCGCCGCACCAGGTCTGCCACCGCGGCGGGATCGGCGTGCGTGACGGCGCTCAGGCCCGGCAGTTCCGCGGCTTCCGCGGCCGGAGCGCCGGAGGACGAGCCGGGGCCCTTGGTGACCGAGGCGCCACCGCCACTCGGCGTCGCGCTACCCATGGTCTGCGGACCAGTGAGGGACGCCGCGCCGACCTCGTCGAACCGGCCGCCGATCGCGACATCCCTCGTTCCCGAGGTGCTCAACGTGACCTCGGCGTCGGCTCCCCACAGGGTGACCGGCCGGAAGTCCCGTTCCCACGCTTCCTTGATGTAGAAGGCGACCGAGGGCCGTCCTGGCAGAGCGGCGTTGCTCTCACAGTGGCCCAGCAGCACCGGCCGGCCCGCCGCTCCGGCCCGGGCGAAGATCTCGCTGCCGTAGATCGCGCGCGCCGCGACCTCGCCGTTGAGCCACAGCTCGTCACCCCGGACGTGCGGCCGTCCGGTCGCCATCGCGAAGGCGAGGCCTTTGGCGGGTTGGCCGTGCCCGTCGACGAGCCACGGGTCTCGGCCGGCCCACGGGGCCGCGACGGCGACCGCGGTCACCACGTCCTCGTCCTCGCTCGGCAAGATCCGGTGATAAGTCTCTTGCGCGGCACCGGCGTACCTCAGCCCGTTCAGCACGTCCAGTGTGGCGTCGAAGTCACGCGTGGGGAAGAACTGCCCGTGCACGACCCCGTCCGACCCCACATGCGGATAGCCGACCAGGTCACCGGGACCGGGTGTGATCGGTCCGACCGTTTCGACGCGACCGCCCTCGACGATCAGCTCGCCCGTCGGCGAGAAGCCGACGCGCCCGAGCGGCTGGAAAATCGGCCGCGAATAGCCGCCTGAGGCCATCGAGGTGGCGAAGTCGCGGATTCCTCCCGCCACGGCGCCCACTCCGAGCAGTGCGAGCGGCCACTGCCCGGCGGTGCCCATGACCAGGCGCAGGTTCTCGTCGTCCCGCAGAACGTCGCCGACCGTCTTCGCGTCGAGCACCCCGTGGGCGCCGTCCCGCCGGGTCGCCGCGTAGCCGCCGGGCCCGGACCGGGCGACGACGAGAAGCGGAGGTTCGTCGGGGTCCCACGGGCCGTCGTGGCGTTGCCCGTGCTCGTCGAGGTAGGCGGCGAACGAATCGACGCTCACCCGGGAGATCCAGCTACGCAGACCCGCCAGGAATTGCTGGTCGCCGTCCGAGCGCAGCACCTTGACCATCACACTGAGATCCGGCGAGTGCAGATCGGTGATCTCCAGGTCGCCGGCGCGCCAGGTCGAGACCAGTTCGAACGCCGACCCCTCGGCCTGGACGATGCCGTCAGGTTCGATGCGGACGTCTCCGGTGGGCGCGTAGACGTCCGGGAAGTGTCCCGCTTCGCGCAATGCCCCGGCGAAGTCGAACCCGGCACCGCCGAAGTTCTTGCGCACCGCACCGTCGCGGGACAGCAGCACGACCGGCCGAGCGGGCTCGTCGTCCAGCTGAGCCACGAAGGCGGGCTCCGTCAGCAGATGCCGCGCCACTCGCCCGCCGTCGTGCTCCACGAGAGGGCCGTTCGACAGCCCGAGGTTCACGTGCGCGGCGGCGCCGTCGAGCGTCACGAAGATCGGGTCTTGTTCGCCCCAGGGGCCCTCGATCCGCGCTGTCCCCGTCTCGACCGATCCGGCGAAGCGCCGCAACACCTCCGCCTCAGCGGTGCGATCGGCGCCGGTGGGGAAGCCGAAGACCGAGCCGGCCACCACGTGGTCCAGGTCTTCGAGCCGGAGCGGTGATTCGGTGAACCGCTCGCCCGGCCGCACCTGCAGGTAACCGAACCTGCCGTGCCGCACCGGGCCGGTGTAGGAAAAGCCCTGCCAGGGGCCGGTGAGTCTCCTCAAACCGGCCAGCAGCCCAGCGGCCGGATCCCGCTCGCCCGTTCCGGCGGTGAGCTCGTCCGTGGCCACGACGAGCGGCCGCCGCACCCGGTCACGGCTCGCCTGGGCGAAGACATCGGTCGCATAAACCAGGTGCGTCATCTCCTCGTCGGAGACCCGCAGGACGCGTTCGCTCTTCTGGAGCTGGACAACGTGCAGCCCGGCCTCGGATTCCAGCAGCAGATGCAGCGGCCTCGCCCGGCCGTCCTCAGTGGCGTCCGCCCACGGCGCGAGAAGTTCGGTCTCCTCCTCGGAGAGGTCGGAGGCGTCGCTGCTCACCGACGAGCCGTCATCCGCGCCTTCGGCGGATTCGGTGCTTTCGGCGAGTACTCGCTGCGCGTGCTCGGTGGAGAGATCGACCGACGTCTCCCACGCCATCTCGGTGCCCTCGTCGCTCGGGAAGCCGACGCCGTAGCTCCGGCCGCGAGCGTCCGAGAGCGCGAGCCAGCGGACGTCTTCCAGACGAGGACGGGAGATCCGGTGGACCGCTCCCTGCCACGACTCGTTGGCCGCGGGCAAGTCCGCGACGGTGACCTGCCGGTAGGGACCCGGGCCGCGCAGGGCCTCGGCGAACTCCCGCAGAGTGCGATCGGCCGCGGCCCCGTCCCGGCCGGTGACGAAGACGGTCACTTCCCGCTCCGGCTCGGTCGCCGCCTCCTGCCGGTAGATCCCGGTTCGCGCGAGCCGGCCGGCCAGCTCCGTCCCGCCGACGATCTCACCGTCGAGGTCGAACTCGCCGTCCCGCATGGCTACGAAGACCGGGAACGGCTCGTGGCCGTCCTCGCCGACTTGGGAGGGCAGCCGGTCGTGGAAGGCGCGCCATCGGGCGAGTATCGCAGGATCGCCGGAGAACATCGCCATACCGGTGTCGGGTTCGGTGCCACGCGGCACCGGCGAACCGGACGACGCGTCGAGCATCGCGGTGGTGTTCGCCGCCTTCCCCGGCGCCAGTCCCGCGAACATCTCGTTGAGCCTCCGGACGTTGGCAGGGGTGTTGCCGCGCTCGCCGACGAACTGGCGGAGCACGTCCTCACCGAGGTCACGGGTCGTCAGCCGGACGTCGACCCGCGCGGAGGGTCGCAAGCCGGACGGTGCCACCGCGCCGGTCACCCGGACGGTGATCTGCTCCAGGCTCAGGTCCAGCCCCAGCCTGTTCAGCCGTGCCGCCTCGGCCGTCAGCTCGTCCCAGAACACCGCGGCGACGGCGTCCGCCCGTGCCAGTCCCGTCGCCGTCGCCCACCTGGTCCCGGTGAACCGCCCGAGGCGTCCGAAGCCGCTGATCGTCACCTCGGGTGGTTCCATGGCGTTCCGCAGCCGCCAGGCCGCGGCCCTGGCGGTCAGGCGGGCGGTCCGGCGCACGTCGGTGACCGCCGTTCCCGGCACGGTCTTGCTCCTCGACGGGAACTCGATCGCCGCCCCGTCGATCCGGCTCGCCACGAGATCGGCCAGCGGGACCTCCGGTACGGGACTCCCGTCCGATGACGCCTCGACGAACCTGCCCGCGGAGAGCACCGCCCTGGTGGCGTTGATCGCGGCCACGTTCACGACTGCGGTGGCGCCGAACACGGGGGCAGGCCCCACGATGCGCTGCCACTCGACCTGGAATCGTTCCGCGGCCGTCGGTCCGTTCGCCCCGGCGGCGGGTTCCATCGACCGGCACTGCCCGAGTGTGATCGGGGCCGCCGGGTCCGGCGCGGCCTGCCGGTACACCTGGGTCCCGGCGACGATGCGCGCGGCGGTGGCGCCGTCGAACCAAACGCTGTCACCGATGTGCAAAGGGTGGTCGGTCTTCAACCCGAAACCGAGGACGCCCACGGTGCCGTGCCCGTCGAGTGACCACGCCGCGACGCCGCTCCCGGCCCAAGGCGCGATGACCGGCACCTGCCGTTTGATCGTGAGACCGTCCACGACCTCCTCGATCTCACGGCTGTAGTACTGCTGCCGCACGGCGGAGTCGAACCGCGTGGGCAGGAACATGTCCTGGGCGTCACCCTCGTGGAGCGGGAAGAACTGGCCATGGGTGCCGAGGATCTCGTTGGCCATCGCGTAAGTGACGATGTCGTGCGGGCCGGGCAGCGGCGCCCTTTCGGTCTCGAACTCCTCGCCCACGGTGGCGATGCGGCCATTGCCGAACAACGTGATCTTGTTCTTGGTGTGGTGCACCGGGCGCGAAAGACCGCCGGACAGCAGCGCTTGCGAGAACTCGGGGACGCCTCGGACACCGCCTTCCAGGGCGACAAGCACGATCGGCCGGTCCGTGGCCTTTCCCCGGGCCCTGCCCAGCATGGCCCGCAGATCCGGGTCGTTGCGCGCGATCCGCGACAGTTCCACCGAATCGAGCCGCAGACTGATCCCGTCCTGGCGGTCGGCCGGGTAACCGCGGCCCCCGCCACCGGTGATCAAAAAGACCGGCATCGTGTCCGCGGGCCACGGCGACTCCTTGGCCGGCCGGGAGAAGCTGGCGCCGACCCGGTAGGTCGCCAGGGTTTCCGCCGTCGCGTTCTCCGCCCACTCCCGTGCCCGTCGCAGGGCCCGGTCGTCACCCGGGTATCGGACGAACAAGCCGATCCCCTCACCGTCGCGGCCGACGAGCGTTTCCACACGCACGTCGCCGGTCCGCAAGAGCGACACCAGGCGGAATCCGGTGTTCGCGGCCGTGCCGATCCGGCCCGCGAAGCCCACGGGACCGTCCGGCGCGTGAACGGGATTGAAGAATCCTTCGGCTCGCAACGCGCCCGCGAAATCGAAACCCAAGCCTCCGAAGTTGACCCGGGCACCGGCGTGGGACGCCACCAGCGCCACCGGCCGGTTCCGGTCCGCGGCGAGATGACTCCTGAATTCCGGGTCGGCCAGCAGCATCTGCCCGAGCCGGCGGCCGTCGAGTTCCAGCACGCCACCGGCATGGACGGCGAGCCGCGCGAACGCCCCGGTCGGCGAATCGGCCGAAACGATCACCGGTTTCGCCGGTCCCCATGGCCCGCGCAGGTCCGCGGTACCGGTGACGACCGCGTCGATGAAGGCGTCAGTGGCCGCGGTGTCGCTCACCTCAGTGGACCGGGGGAAGCCGAACACGCCGTCCGTGACGGCGTGCACGATTTCGTCCAGCGACGGCACCGGGCCTTCGACGAAGTCACTCCCTGACGGGACGGACAGCACACCCTCGTTGCTGACGGAGTACGTACCGGTGTAGTCGTAGCTCTGCCATGGTCCGCTCAGCTCGCGCAGCTTCGCCAGGAACCGCTGGTTCGCCTCGCCCGTCCCCGCTTCCGCACCCGGCTCCGTCCGGCTGATCATGATCAGCGAAGGCCGGGTCGGCCCCTGCGTCAAGCGCAGGAAAGCCGAGGACTTCGCCGTCAGCTCGGCGGTGTGGTCGGGATCGAGCAACCAGGTGCTGCCGTCGGACAGCGGAACGGTGAACTGGCCCGCCTCGACGTCCGGGAAGAGCTGAACCGGCGGGGTCCGCGCACCGTCGGTCTCCGCGGCCCATTTCGACATCCCGACGTCCGCGAGTTCCGTGCCGTCGGCGTCGGTGTAGGTCTCCCTCACCGCACGCAGGCTGTGCTCGGTCGTCAGCGACAACTTCGCGGGTATGTCGGAGTCGAGCCGCGCCGGGGTGGCGAAGCCCATGCCGAACGTCCGGCCCGCCGTGTCGGTGAGCGACAGCCACCCGACGTCGTCCGGCCGGATTTCCGCCACCATGACGTACGCTCCGCCGTTCGCGGGGACCGCCTGCCAGTCGGCGTTCAGCTCCAGCGGATCGGTCGCCGCGAGCACCGAACGGAACGGGCCGTCGCCGCGCAACGCTTCCGCGAACTCCTCCGCCCCGTCGCGCATGCGGTCCGCGTTCGCGGGATCCGCCGCGACCAGCCGGATCGGCACCGAGGGATCGGCGGCGTGCCGCTGGAATTCCGGGGAGTTCCGCACGTGACGGGCGAGGGTCGCACCGTCGATGAGCGCGCCCCCGACCAGGAAACGCCCGTCCCAGCCGGTCACGTAGACGAAGAAGTATCCGGTCCTGCCCGCGGTCCGGGGCAAAGCGTCGTGCAGGTGCTCCCAGCGGCTCCGCTCCGGGACGCTGCCCGAGTCGAAACTGAGTCCACCGGCGGAGTTCTCGGTGGGTGCGTATCCCGCGCCCTCCGGCCGGTCGGGTACCGACACCTCGACCGAGACCGGGCCTGGTGCGCCTGGTCCTATCTCGATCCTCGGCGGCGCGTGCGCTCCGGACAGCTTCGTCCGCAGGAGATCGGCGATGACCCGCGCGTCCCGCTGAAGCCCGGAGATCTCGACTCTGGGCACCGCCAGCCCATCGGCTCGCTGGAACCGTGCCGATGTCTCCAGCGCGTCCACGAGCGTCCTCAGATCCGCTGCTTCGGCGGGATCGGTGAGATGCGAAACCGTGGCATCGACGGTGTAGTACCGCGGTGCGCCCAGCTCCGCGTTCGCTTCGTCCCGGCTCAGGTCCTGCCGGGCCGGGGCCGTCCGGTAGGCCTCGTACTCGGAGGCGGATTCATCCACTGTGGACGGATACTCCGGATCGCTCTCGCCGTCGGCGTCCCGCTCCGAACCCACCGGACTCGCCATGTCCACATCGGACTCCGCACGGGCGATGTACCCGCGCTCCAATCCCGCGAACGACTGGTTGAGTTCCCGGATGGCCCCGGGCGTCCGGTCACCGCCGGTGACCCGGAGAACGGCGGCTTCGCCGAGGTCCTGCGGGGACAGCCGGACCTCGATCCGCGCACCGCGTCCCAGGCCGGCCGGGGCCTCGGCACCGGCCACCTCGACGGTGATCTGCTCCGGGCGGATGTCCAGGCCCAGTCTGCCCAGCCGCACCGCTTCGGCCGTCAACTCACCACGGAACACCGCCGCGGCCGCGGCCGCGCGCGCCCGACCGGCGACCGGTCCATCGGTGCCGTTCGCCCCACGGATCCGTACCTCGGGCAGGTCCGCGGCGTTCCGCAGCCGCCAGGCCGCCGCCCGGGCGACCTGCCGCGCGATCAGGCGCACATCCTCGACCGCCTCCTCCGGCAGGATCGGGGCAGGGGAAGGGAAGACGAACTCGACGTCCTCGATCTCGCTCACCGCGAGATCGGCCAGCGGAACCTCCGGCACGGGATCCCCGGCGGGCAGGGCCTCGGTGAACCGTCCATCGGATTCGACCGTGCGAGTGGCCGCGAAGTAGTTGACGGCGACGGCTTCGGTGGCACCGAAGACCTGGGCCGGTCCCACGATCCGGTGCCATTCGAGTTTGAGCTGTTCCGCGGGCGCCGCGCCCGTGCCGTCCGCGATCTTCTGCAGGTCGCATTGGCCGAGCGCGAGAGGGGCTGCGGGATGCGGGCCCGCCTGCCGGTACACCTGGGTCCCGGCGATGATCCGCGCGGCGGCGGCGCCGTCCAGTTCCACGGTGTCCCCCAGGTGCAGGGGCCTGCCGGTCTTCAAACCGAACCGGACAGAACTGTCGAGCCCGTGCCCGTCGAGGAACCACGGCGGGATGCTGCTGCCGGCCCAGGGCGCAATGACCGGGTGCACACTCCGTGTCTCGACGCCGTTCTCCAGCTCCTTGATGTCACGGAGGTAGTACTGCTGTCGCACGGCGGTGTCGCGCACCGTGGGCAGGAACATGTCCTGGGCGTCCTGCGCCGTGAGCGGGAAGAACTCGCCGTGGACACCGAGAGCACGGTTGGCCATCGCATAGCTGACGATGTCCTCCGACCCCGGCATCGGCGCGCGCTCGGTCGCGAACGTGGTTCCGGCCGTTGCGATGCCTCCGTCGGGCAGCAGCGTGAGCGCGCCCTGAAGGTGATGCACCGGCCGGGAATACCCGCCGGGCAGCAACGCCTGCGAGAACTCGGGCACACCCGGTGTCAGCCCCTCCAGGGTGGCGAGCACCAGCGGGCGATCCGTCGAATCGCCTTCTCCCCTGCCCAGCATGGTCCGCAGGCGGAAGTCGTCACGGAAGATCAGCGCCAGTTCATCCGGTCCGAACCGCTGGGGCGCCGCGTCGGTCCGGATAGCCGGGTATCCGTGTTCACCCGGCCCGGTGAACAGGAACACCGGCAGCGTGCCGGGCCGCCACGTCGCATGCGTCGCGAGCTGGGAAGTCGCGGTGCGGACGAGGTACGACGCCACGCGACCGCCCGTCGTCTTCTCCGCCCATTCCTGCGTCTTCCGGAACGCCTCCTCGTCACCGGGATAGCGGAGGAACAGCCCGACGCCCACGCCGTCCCGGTTCGTCAGCGCCTCGATCCGGACGTCGCCGGACCGCACTCGCGACACCAATGCGAATCCCGCGCCGCTGGTCGCGAGGTGATCCCGTTCCACCCACGCCGGTCCGTCCGGCGCGTAGACGGGATGGAAGAAACCTGCTTTTCGCAGCGCCCCGGCGAAATCGAAGCCGAGACCACCGAAATCGACCCGCGCGCCGGAGGCGTTCCCCACCAGAACGACCGGCCGCGTCGGATCGGCCCGCAGCTGCCGAGGGAACTCCTCATCGGTCAGCAGCAACTCCCCCAGCCGCCGACCGCCGAATTCCAGTACGCCGCCGAGCTCGGCCCCGATCCGCGCGAAGGTACCGTCCGGCGAGTCGACCGCGACGATCAACGGCTTCTTCGGCCCCCACGGCCCGCTCAGATCCGCGGAGTCGTTGTCGATCAGGTACTCCAGGATCGCGCGTTCCGCCGACGGCTCGCGCATTCCGCCGGGTACGGGGAAACCGAACACCTCGTCGGAGGCTGTGAAGACCAGTTCGTCCATTGTCGGCAAGGGGCCTTCGGTGAAATCGCCACCCTTCGGAACGGACAGAACGGCGTTGCGCTGAACCGCGAGTGGACCGATGTAGTCGTAGGTCTGCCACGGCCCGAATTGCTCCCACACCTCGTCCAGGAAAAGCCGGTTGGCCTGAGGTGTCTCGGGGGTGGCCTTCGCCGGATCCGCCTGGCTGAGCAGGATCAGCGAAGGGCGGGCCGTACCCGAGGTCAACTGCCGGAACGCCGCGGAGCGCACCGTCAGCTCCGCGGCGAGTTCGGCGCGGACCGTGAAGAAGGAGCCGTCGGTGATCGGCATGCTGAACCGGTCTCCCACGACTTCGTGGAAGAGCTGGATCGGCCGGGTACGGGCGCCGTCGGTCTCCGCCGCCCACGGCTGAATCCTGCTTTCCGAACGCTTCTTGCCGTCGGCGCCGTACCAGAACACCTTCACCGCGCGCAGGCTGTGATCGGTGGTCCTCGCCAGATCCTCGTGGTGTACGGAGCCCGTGCGGTCCGGTGTCTCGAAGCCCATGCCGAACGGCCGGTTGTGCGCGTCCTTCAGCAGCGTCCACCGCACGTCGTCGGGCCGGATCTCCGAGACCAGATCGTAGGAACCGTTGTTTTCCAGCACCGCCCGGCCCGCCGAGTCGAGCGCGAGCGGATCCGTCGCGGAGAACACCGAGCGGAACCCGCCGTCGCCTCGCAGCGCCTCCGCGAACTCCTTCGCCGCGTCCATCATCCCCTCCGAATCCGCCGGATCGGCGGCGACCAGCCTGATCGGCACCGACGCGCCGAGGGCGTACCGCAGGAATCCGGGGGAATTGCGGACATGCCGGGCCAGGGTCGCGCCGTCGATCGCCTCGCCACCGACGACGAATCGGCCGTCACGGCCGGTGGCATAGACGTAGAAGAACCCGGACCGGCCCGATTCCGGTGGCAGTGCCTGATGCAGCCGCTCCCAGTCGGCCCGCTCAGGCACGTCACCCGAGTCGAAGCTGATCCCGCCGACGACGTCTCCGGTGGGAGCGTGCACGGCCCCCCGCGGCACGACCGGCATCGACACCCGGACCGCGACCGGGCCCGGCGCACCTGGGCCGACCGCGATGTCCGGTGAAGGCAGCGCGGCGCCCTTGGCGAGCTCGACCCGCAGGAGGCCGGAGAGGAGCACCGCGTCGCGCATCGCACCGGTGATCTCGACCTTCGGTACCTCCAGGCCGTCACTTCGCTGCAGCCGCACCGCCATGCGCAACGCGCTCGCCAGCTTCCGCAGGTCCTCGTCCGCCGCGGGGCCGTCGAGCCGCGGCTGCGTGGTGTGGACGGTGTAGTGCCGCGCCACGGCGAGTTCCGCGGCGGTTTCTTCCCGCAATACCCGGTCCGCGTCCGACGACCCCGCGTCGGACTCGGACATCACGGACGAGCCGTCCACGTCCATGCCGTCGGACCAGGAGACGTCCTGGAGGCTTTCGGCCGGAGCCGACCGCGAAGTCTCGTGCGCCGGGCGTGGGCCACGGTCACCGCGAACCGGGTCGGGTTCCGGTGCCGGTCCGCCGACCGTCCGGCCACCCGGCCCGGGGAAGAACCTCGCACTCGCCAGCGCGCTGTGCCTGTTCGCCCAGGCCGCGAACTCCTGCGGCGTCAGTACCGCCGGATAGGAGTTCATCCCGTTGTTCATCACGAACACCGGCTGACCGGCCACTGTGGACGCTTGCAGGTACACCGCGTGACCCGGGGTGTACACGATCGCTCCCTCGACCGTGCTCAACCGATGCCAGAACGCCGCCCGGCGCCCCGGCGTACGGAGTGCCTCGGGCAACGGAACACCGGACCCCTCGTCGGCGAGGACGTCGTGCTCGCCGAACGGGGCGCCGTCGGGTTCCGGCGCCAGCTGCGACCGGAACCGGGCGGTGTAGGACTCATGATCGATCCCGGTGAGTCTGCGAGCACCCCGGTCCACGACGAGCGGCGAGGTCAGCAGGAGGCTGGTCCACCAGTCACCGCGGACGATCTTCGGGGTGAGCACCGGCGGCCGGTCGTCGAGTACGGCGGCGGCGGCGAGCTTCTGCATCGACCGGCCCCAGCGCTCGCTCAGCGCGTGCCATTCCCGCCGTACGGCCGGGTCGGTCTGGTCGGCCGCCACCAGCCGCAGTGCCTGGTCCCCGATGCCGGCGAACTCGGCGCGCGCGTCGGCGACCCGCTCGCGGACCATGCCCTCCAAGGTGCGGCCGAACGGCCGGTCCGGCCGGGTTCGCACCTCGGCGGCGACCTGGGTGAGGGCGTGTTCGGTGAGATCCGCCATGGCCCGGCCGACCTGCAGGAGTCCCGCCACTGTCGGCACCCTGGTCCGCACCGCGGTGTTCACCGAGGCCGCGACACAGGTGTTGAGGAAGTACTGCTCCTCGTGCCCGGCCGCGGCGAACAGGGCCTCGGTCAGCGCGGCCGGATCACTCAGCAGGGCGGCCATCAGAGGATCTCTGGACAGTGCCGTCCGCGCCTGCCGGGTCAGGTTCGCCAGACCGAGCACCGTCAGGCGCACGGGCAGTTCGGCGTCCGGAGAGACGACCAGGCCGTGCACGGGCGATCGCGGCGTGGTGAAGGGATCTTCGCCGCGCTCGACGTAGGAGTTCAGGACGTCGAGCAACCAGCCGAGCCTCTCGGGCGTGACCAGCCGCACCGCCCGCCGGTCCACCTCCACTCCGCCGTCGGACCGCTTCGGACGTAGCGCTCGTTCCCGGGTGGGCACCAGAGAAGCCGCGAGCAGCGCTTCGGTGGCGAAGGTGCGCACCTGCTCCTTCACCGCGGGGTCGGGATGCGCGGCGAGCGAGCCATTCAGCTCGATCAGCTGTCCCCGGGCACGCTTGGGCAGTGCGTGGTGAACGAGTGCGCCCGAGTCGGCCATGGCCACGAATCCGGCCACCTTGGCCGAGATCAGCTCGGCGGCGACCTCCACTTCGGACAGTCCACTCACGACAGTCGCGTAACCCGCCTCGGCGAGCCTCGCCGGCGCCGCGACTCGCGCTTCGAAGCGACGGCCGTGCAGCCGCGGCGCGGAGGGAGGCTCCGAGACCGGAACCGCGTTGCCACCGTCCGCGTCCGACCCGGCGAGGTCGGGCAGCACCCGCTGGACGGGCAGCGGGTTCCAGCCCTCGATCGGGCCGAGCTGGCCGGTCATCGTCCGCTCGATCAGCCAGGCGTGCCGCGGCTTGAGTTTCGCGCCAGTGTGGACGGCCGGCCCCATCGGCCCGTTGTCGGACATCACCCGGCCGCGGCCGGTGTCCCGCAGGAAGACCCGGTGCTCGTCCAGACCTTCGTCGACCAGGCCCACGAAGTGCAGCACCTCATGGGCCAGCGCCCTGCCGTCCCGCGGGTTCCACCGCAGCTGGTCGCTGCCCCGCTGATCGTCCATGGCCTGGATCAGGACCTCGGCGTGCGCGGGCTCGTCGGCACCCACGAACTCGAAGCGCACGTACAGCTGATCACCGCCCGGCACCCGTACTCCGCCGGTAGCGCCCAGTGCCTCCAGTCCGGCTCGCACCTCGGCCTCGACAGTGCGCAGCAGATCGGCCGCCACCATCCCGGCAGGACGCAGCCGCACCGTGTACTCCTGCACGAACCGGCCCGGCCGCGGTTCCATCCGGCGTACGTCGTAACGCACCAGCTGGTGGTATCGGTCGAGCCGCAGCCCTGGGGCCAACCCGGCCCACACCTTCGGGTCCACCAGCTCGGTGTCCACCGTGCGCACCTCGGCGACAGACCGCAGTTCGCGCCATTCCTCGGGGCGAAGGGGCTCGGACAACGGCGCGAACCAGCCGGCCGTTTCGTCGGTCGCGTGCCGCCACGACCCGGTCTGCAGCGCGGTTCCCCGCGGAGCGGAGTACCGGACCTCGGTGCGCGCGGGCATCGGGACGGCGTCCTCGCCCGGCGAGTCGTGACCTGCCGGGGAGATCGTGCGGTCCGCACGGGAGTCCCGGCGCTGCCGGGTCCGGGCGTCTTCGGCCTGCCGGCTCCGGCCGGCCAGGACGCCGGAAGGTCCGGGGGCGAAGGCGAGATCGGCCGGGTCACGCCACTCCGGCTCCGAAACCCGGGTGTCGCGCAGATCGTCCAGCAGGTCCCGGTACTCCAGGTCTTCCCGATCGAAGCCCAGCCAAGGGTCGAAGGGTTCCTCGGACCGGGCGGCCGAGGCACCGGCGACGGACAGCAACCCTTCCCGCAGGTCGTCGGCACGGACCAGGCCCTCGCCCACTCCGTCTTCGGCGATGGCGGGATCGTCCTGCCACGGGGGAAGGGCGTTGTACCGCGCTTCCCGCCACAGCTGCGCGGGCCTCGTGGAGGCGATGAGGTTCCCCCCGGCCCACCGCGCGACGTCCGGCCCGGTGACCTGACCGCCCTCGGGACGGACCGCGTCCTTCATCCCCAGCACCCAGGCGCGCAGGAGTTTCGCCGTCTCTCCTTGAGCCCTCTGTCCGGTCCCCGGCACGGAGTACACCGGAGGCAGCGAGCCTTGAGCGCGCAACGACGTCAGCTCGTCCAGCCACGTCGGAGAGGCGGAGTTCCACGGCCGCCAGGACGTCAGAGCGTCGACCCCTGGCGCGGTGCCGTCCGGCTCGGGCACGAACCCCCGCCATCTGCGCAGCGTGTCGAGCGTGACCATGACCGGACCGGCCAGCCTCACGATCTGCGAGGCGGTGAAAGCGGGCCCACCAGCGGCCTGCTCCCCCAGCATGCCGATCGCCCAGTTCCGGAACGTCCGCCTGATCTCCCCCACCGGGTAGTCGCCCGGTACGGGCGCGGCGTGGCCGGCGGGCAGTGTCCCCTGCGCGTGCGCCTGTTCCCAAGCCGCACGCCAGGTCTGCGTGCCCTGCGCAGAGGGGCGCCACGCTTCGAGCGCCTCCAAAGCAGGCGACGCGACGGCGGGACCGGTCCGGCTTCGCACCGCGTCCCGCCACAGATCCTTGGGTGTGCGGGATTCCAGCAGGCTCCCCCCGGCCCACCGCGCGACGTCCGGCCCGGTGACCTGACCGCCCTCGGGACGTACCTCGCCCTTCATGCCCAGCACCCAGGCTCGCAGCACCTTCGCCGTGTGCGCGGTCGCCTTCTCCCCTTCCGCGGGCACGGAGTACGCCGCGGGTAGCAGACCCCGCGCCCGCAGGGACGTCAGTTCGGCGAGCCACGAAGGCGACTCCGACGCCCACGGCCGCCACGCCGCCAAGGCGTCCACCGTCGCGTCGTACGCGCCGGGAATCCGCGCGGGCAAGGACTTCGACCAGTTCTTCAACCCCTCGAGCGTGACCATCGCCGGACCGGCCAGCGCCACGATCTCCGGCCTGCTGAACGCGCGGTCGCCGGCGACCGTCTCGCCGAGCATCCCGTTCGCCCAGTCCCGGAACACCTTGCGCACTCGTCCCGTCGGCCATTTACCGACCACGGGCGTCTCGAAGTCCGGTGGCAGCGATCCAGCCGCGAGAAGCCGTCCCCATTCCTCGCGCCATGTCTCCGACGCCGAGTCCCCCGGACGCCAGGATTCGAGCTCGCCGACCGCGGACCGCGGACGCACACCGGTGCCCGCACTCACGCCATCGCCCATGGTCACCGTCAACCACGCGCCATTGGTCGGTGTTTCCGCGGTTTCCGGCCCCCGGAAGTCGAGCTCCGGCAGCACCTCGTCAGCCCGCAGATGCGGCGCGTGCCGGACGACCTCCTCACGGACCACGGCCTGGACAAGGTCCTGCAGATGGCGTCGGCGTTCGGCGAAGACCGCCGTCTTCTCCCGAGGCGGGCGCGCGAACTCCAGCAATATCGGCGGCATCTTGCCCGCAGAGGTGGTCACCCACCGCTCCACCGCTCCGCCGACCAGCTGCCGGATCCGGTTGGCGTGCGCCGCCGGAAGCTCCGCGACACCGAGCGGGAACTCCACGTTCAGCACCGACATGGCGCGGTAGTCCGCGGGCCGCAGACCCGGGTCGGGAACGCGGATCAGCGAGTACGAACTGGGCGAGCTGTCGTCGTCCTTCTTCCGCCAGTAGATCGCGTCGACGGTCAGTCCCAGACCGGCGGCGGTGATTGCCCGATCCCCGCCGGTGAAGTCCCGGATCCGCTGATCGACGTGGTCGAGCACGATCCGGACGATCGCCTCGCGATGCCTCCGCATTCCCGGCCGGTTCAGTTTCGTGGTGGCCTGGCGGGGCAGGTCGTAGACCACCCGCAGATCCGGCTGCTCGATCCCGAGTTCGCCACGACGCAGCAGATCCGGCACCAGCCTGACGATCGTCCGGGCAAGTGTCGCGTCGGCGTCCGCTGTCAGGACGTCGTTGTGCTCGGCGGCGCGTTGCCCGGCGAAGTTCCCGGACCACAGCAGTTCGGCGCCTCCGGCGAACGGTTCCCACTGCGCCCCGGCGAACGGCGGCACCGGTTCGGCGGCTGGCTCACCGGCACGGGAGCTCTCTCCGCGACCCGGTCCCAGGTGCCGCGGCTCGGCGAGGCCGAGACGCGTCGGCGCGTCGGCGGGCACGGTCTCGTCGTACTGCGGGAAGCCGGTCTTCTTCACGCGCTTCTTGCCGCCGGTGGCGACGTTCCAGCCGTTCTCCAGCTCACGGAACTGAGGCCTGCCGTCCGCGCCGACGCCGAAGTCCCCGACCCGGACGGTGGTGCCCGCGTTCTCGACGCCGAGCCACAGCAGCGACTGGGGCCAGGCGACGTCGGCGTTCACCGCGCGGTGCAGCCCGTCGGCCATCCCGGCGAGGTCGTTCACATTGCAGGTGTAGAGCCGGATCCGGTCGACGCCCCGGCGCCAGTTCCCGGCGTCGAGCGCGGCCAGCAGGGTCGGGACGTCCCGCAGATCGTGGTCGAGCAGGACCAGTCCGAAGACGCCCTGTTCGGCGGGCAGCCAGGCCGCGGCCTTTCCTGTGGCCGACTCGGGATCGCCGAGGATCGCGCCGACCCGGGCCCGGGTGGCGGCCGCGCCGGTGCCCAGCGGCCGGGTCAGCGCGGTCGCCGACGAAGTCATGGGAAGCTCCGTGGCCTGGGCGGGCGCCGAGAGGGAGCGGACGTTCCCTGTCTCCGGCACGGGGCTGGAACCGTCCGCGGTCGCGGGCCTGGCCGCCGCGGGATCGAGGCCGAGCGCGCGTGCTCCGGCTTCGTCCACTCGCAGCCTGATCTCGCCGTCGGCACGCAGATGCCGGGTTTCCGCCGCCTTGCTGTCACGGCCGCGGAGGACGAGCGTCGGGTGCAGCGTCGCCTTCACCAGGTACGGCAGCCGCGGCCGGTTCGCCGAGGTGTCGGCGTGCTCGGCGTCGATCTCTTCCTCGGGAAGCTCGGTGCCGGGCTCCCTCGTGAAGGCAGCCGCGTCACCGGCGACGGCGGCGGCCAGTCCACCGAGGACGGTCGCGGTGATCGCACCGTCGGTGCCGGCGTCCTGCTTCGTCGTGTCGTCCGACTCGTGGGTCGTGCTGGTGGTCGCGCCGGGAATGGCGCTGACGAGCTTCAGGTCCGTGAGGTCGAAGGTGATCGCGACGCTGGAGACCGTGCGGCTGTCCACCGTGACGATGTAGCCGTCCTCGGTGAGAGCGGCCGTGAAGTGGTGGCTCAGCTGATCGGCCCGGCTGCCCGCGAGCAGCGAGTAGGCACGGCGGGCGTTGAGCTCCTTCATCAGCGTCAGAAGTTCGTTGTGCAGCTTGGGCGAAGCGAACGGCCAGGCTTCGACCGAAGCGTCCGTCGGGACACCGGCCGTGAGGCCGGCGCGCCGCCAATGCGCACGCAGGGAACCCGGCAGGCTGTCCAGGAACCCGGAGCCGAGGGTGACGATCGAAGGGATCGTCGACCGTACCGCGCCGGGCAGTGCGAACGCCGGTGCGCTGTAGGCGTCGGTGATGGGGGTCTTGCGCCACAACGGAACCCGGCGCCGGTAGATGCCCGAGCGGGCCCAGGGCCGCATCAGCACGTCGACTACGAGGTCGAGCTCGTACTCGTCCGACTTCCCGGTGCGCCGGTACTCCGTGGTGTGCTTCTCGGTCCGCACCCGCTCTTCGCGGGTGGTCCTGCCGGCTTCGATGGCCGCGGTCGGGTCGACCGCGCCGTCGAGCAGGAAGTTCGAGCCGGAGAAATCGGGGATCGGGATGGCGGGTGTGGCCTTGGCGGTGAAACCGTAGCTGACCGAGGTGACGATCCCTTCCCGCACCATCCTGGTGGTGGTGATCGTCTGCCGCTCCGTGTGCCGCGGGGTCTCGCCCCGGTAGCGGGACGAGGTCTCCCTCGCGCTGACCAGAACGAGCTGTTCCAGCTTGCCCGACTTCCCGACGCGGGCGGCGTAGAGCTCCACGCCACCGTTGCGCATCGCGTTCATCATCGTGTTGAAGCCGCCCAGCACCAGCCGGTTGCCGAACGAACGCAGCAGTTCGTCGTGCAGCAGCGCGTATTCCGTGGCGACTTCCCTGTCCGCGATCGTCGCTTCCCACTCCCGCAGCCGGGCGCGGACCCCAGTAACCAGATCGGTCACGGCGGTGGCCCGGGCGGGCTCGTAGGTACCCAGCTCCGCGGGGTTGTCCGGAGCCGGGACCGAGGGGCGCCGGGTCTCCCCCGCGAGCCGGTACGACTGCCTGTCCTCGGGGAAGAGGTTCTCCTGCACGTCGTGCCGGGACAGCTCGCCCACCGTGTGCAGTTCGCTCGCCGGGACCCAGACCTTGACTGCGCGCGGCACGAATTTGAGCTTGCCGGCGGTGACCGCGGGCCGGTCGTGCCTGCCGCCCAGCGGGCCGACCAGGTTCTCGTGCACCGAGGTGTCGAGCAGGTGCCGCGCGTCGAATTCCACGAGGTAGCCGCGTTCGACGCGCTGGTGCTCGCTGCGCGTGGCGACGACGTCGACCTCGTTCGCGACCGGTCCGCGCTGGTAGGCGGCCGTGGTCTCGACGCCGCCGCTGATGATGTCCGGAGCTTCGGCGGAGACACCGAATGAGGCCTCCGGTCCCCGCTGCCTCTTGGTGCCGCTGGTCAGCACCGTCTGGGTGCCTTCGGCGCCGGAGAAGAGGTGCTCCAGCTCGCGGTCGACGACCCGCGGGTTGCCGTAGACCGTGCTCAACGTGGCAGTCCCGATCAGGTCACGGCCACCCAAGCCGAGCTCGCCGCCGTCGTTGTACTGCTCCAGTCGCAACTGGTCCGACGGACCGGCGGCCAGCCCCAACCTGCCTTGCCGTGATGGCCAGCTCGCCCACTTTTCGAGCGCCTGCTGGGAAGCCGACGGGCTGGCCTCGCCTTCGGCACGCTGTGCCAGTGGAGCTGGCTCCGAACCCAGTGCGACGCGCTTGGCCACCGAGGACGCCTTGCCGCGGGCGCCCTCCGCCGACGGCGGGGTAAGCATTTCCGTGGCCGTCGAAGTCAGCTTGCGCACCGGGGCGACCGAATCCAGGTCGTAGCGCGAAGGCAGCGCACCGGGCCGCATCGAGGACACGAGGCCCGACCGGAGCGGATCCTCGTCCATCCAGCCCGTTTCCTCGGCCACCGGGACCTGGTCGAGTTCGACGCCGATCCCTGACCGCGCGGCGACCGCGATCGACACCCGCCCCGGGATCTCCGTGTCGTACTCGGGTTCCACCGGGCCGGCCTGCCCGGCCGTGGCCGGTTTCTCGTTGCGCCACCGCATCGGCGGCTCCAGGTGCTGCCAGTCCACCCCGAGCCTGGCCTCGATCCGGACCGGGAAGCGGTAAAGGTGGATATCGCCTTCGCCGGACCACGCGCGTTCATGTTCCACGGTCTTGGCGATGATTCCGCCGCGTTCCTTGCCCGAGGCCAGCGCGAGCGCCCCGCTGAGGGAGACCGGTCCGGCCTCACCCTCGACCGAGACGGCGATCTTCTTCTCGCGGGAGCGCTGGCTTTCCACCTGCTCGTTGTCGGTGGTCTTGATCAGGCCTTCGAGTTCCCTGGTGGGCACCGGGCCGAGATGCACTCCCGCCCCGGAGTCGACGACACCGCTGAGGAACAGGTCCTTTTCCGCGCCCTCCAACGGGAAACGGATGCCGTCCCCGCCGTCGAGCATCGGCCGGGGCTCATCCCTTCGGAGGACGGTGATCAGCTGGTCCTTGACCCGTCCGGCCTTGTCCTCCGGGATCACGCCGTCTTCGGCGAGCCGATGCACGAGCCGGCCCGCGAGGTCGGCCACGGTCTGCTCGCTGAGCCGCCACACACTGCGCAGGTAGTCGGGAACCTCGGCGTGGGTGAGCCCGGCCGGGCCCCGTGAATCGGAGTTCGCCCTGCTGCCGGCGTTGGTCGACAAATCGGTGTCGGGATCCGCCTCGTCGGCCGCGGTCAGGCGCGCGGCGCCCTTGACCCAGAAGGCCACCTTCGGGACCTCGTGGCGGTGGACCAGTTTCCGGAAGTGGCGGCCGGTCTCGTCCTCGTCCTGGTGGGCGGACTGGTCGGGCTCCGCCGCCGAGACGGTGAAGGTGAAGTTGACGTCGTAACCTTCACCGCTGCCGGTGGACCGTTCGTTCAGTTCCCGCACCAGGCCGGCGAGGCGCTGTTCGGATTCCTCCGCTGTCCGGCCGTAGGAGACCGAAACGCCGAGCTTGCCGCCCACGAGCCCGAGGATGTCCTCCCCGATGCCCACGGACACCTCTCCGCCCCAGCCCTGGTTGCCGCGGTGCTCGGCGCCGTGGGTGTCGGTGGTGCTCAGCTTCCGGCCCACGCTCTGCTGGACCCGGCCGACGTACTTCGCCACCGCGTCGTTGTCGAGCTGTTTCCCGAGGACGATCTCCACCGGCCGCTTGTACTTGCGGAACAGGAACTCCTTGCGGGCCAGCCCACCGGTCAGCAGATCGACGCCGTGTTCCATGGCGATCGTGTCGAGCCAGCGGTCCAGGACGGTGACTTCCGGATCGGTCCGGTCGAGGCCCAGCTGGAGACAGATCTGGTCGAACAGCGGCGACAACCCGGCGAGTACCACGTGCTTGATCGCCTTGCGCGCCTGCCGGAAAGCGTTGTGGTGCTCGGCGCGCTGCTTCGGCGTCGCGTCGTGCGCGATCTGCGGATAGGACAACGGCAGGGAACGACCGCTCGGACCCGCGCCCGCCTGATGCAGCGGCCATTCCAGCCGCATCCGCACCGGCACCTCCCGCGTCTCGGCGGCCCGGTCCCTGTGCAACAACCGCCCTTGCTGCGGCCGCACCACGATCCGATGCACCACCTCGTGCTCCGACTGGCTGACCGGGCCCTGGCCGCGGACGTCGACCGACCTGCGCACCTCGCCGGCGGCTCGCATCCGGGTGGTCGACTCGGTCCCGACGCCCTTCACGGCACCGCCGACGGTGACCGGGCCGATCGGCGCGCTCTGCTGGGTCGGGTTGACCGGCGTCCGGGTCGCCTCGTGAACGGTCTCGGTCAGGACCGGCTCGCTCTGGTGCTCCCGCGTCTGCTCGCCGGTGCCGTCGACGGCGTCGGTGGCGGCGCCGATCCGGATCACCTGGACCTCGACCTCGAAGTCCCGGTCCGCGTCGTGGATCGCTTCGAGGGTCCGCTCGAACTGCCGGAGCTCCGAATCCGGGAACTTCTCGTCGATCCACGGCTGCCAGTCCTCGCGCTTCTCCCCGAGCGCGGCCAGCTGCTCGAGCGCCGAGTCGCGCACGGCGGCGAAGTCGACGTCGCCGACCACGGAAGGACGATCGAGCCGCGCCTGGTCCGCGAGCTCCTGCGCCGCCCGGATCACCGGATCCGACGACATGACCGGGGCTCCTTCGTGCACCGTCGACGACGGCGCCACCGACACCGAACGGGATCGCCAGCCGGAGGCCGACCGCGAACGCCGCGTCCGCAGTTCTCCCGAACCGGCCCGGCCACGTTCCTGACGTCCGCTGCGGTTCGTCTCGACGGACGTCCGCAGGGACGGCGCCAGGTGCCGCGGCTCGTCCAGGTCATAGCGGTGAGGCGCGTCGAGGGGGAAGGTCTCGTCGTAGGCCGACGGCATCGTCCACGGCTCCGGGTGCCCGGAGTCCGCCGGGAGATCCTCCAGCCAGCCCGGCTCGACCTCCTCGAAGACCGGCAGGCCGAAGTCATCGTAGCGGATGTCGCCGACCTGGACGGCCTTGTCCGGGCCTTCGAGGCCGAACCACACCTTGCCCGCAGGCCGCAGCGTCCTCGTGCCGAACGCGGCGCGCACGCCCAGGGCGAATCCGGCCGCGTCGTTGACATCGCAGGTGAACAAGCGCACCACATCGGTGCCGTCCCAGCCGCCCTCCCGCAGCGCCTCACCCACCAGCGCCACGTCACGCATCGTGTCGTCCAGCACCACCACGGCGAACTCACCGTCCACCCGCGGCAGATACCCCGCCGCCACGGCCACCTCGGACGTCGGATCGCCCACCACGACACCGGAACGAATCCGCGTCACCCAGCCGGTGACGAAAGTTCCTTCGAAAACGCCCAGCGGTTCGAAGGCGGTGCCGCCCTCGTACGGGCCAGGCCGCGACAGAGCCCGGCGCTGACCCCGCTCCTGCTCGGCCTCCTCCCGGCGTCCAGGCGAGACATCACGGAGGGCGGTCCCGAGGACCGGATCCTCGACTTGGTCGAAATCGAGCGCGCCAAGGCCGAAGGCGTCGAAGAGGCTTCCGGATCCGTAGATCTGGTCGATCAGGTCCAGTTCCGCCTGGCCGTACGAGTCCTGATACGCGAAGCCGAATACGTGCTCGTTCTCCAACGACGCGGCGAAATCGGCGAACTCCTGCGAATAGTCGATCGTGGGGACGACCGGCTCCACGTCCCCGGGCACCGTATCCGCCACCGGCGGCGAATCATCCGGTACCGGGCTCACGACCATCTCGTCGAGGACGTCCGGCGATGCGGATCGACCGCGAGCCAATAGGTCCACTGTGGACTGGTTGTCCGCCGGAACCTCGGTGATGCGGAGATCCACCCCCGGCGCCCAGGTTTGCTCATGCCCCGTCGCCGAGTTCGTCAGCCTGAACTCGACATGGTCGCGAAGGAACCTGTCGAGTTCTCCAGGTACTGTCCCGCGCAGCCGCCGGAGCCCCCCGTTGCCCAGCGCGGCCCGCATGACGGTCGCCAGCTGTGTCGATCGTTCGACCGAGGAGCGCGAGCTCGTCGCGACGTACTCGACGACGAGTGTGGGGGCCTGGCCGTCCTCTGCCGCCAGCACGTGCTCGGCGAACGTCTGGACCCGCCACGCGATCTGCTGCTTCATCGCTTCGGACAGCTCGTCCGAGATCGGCAGCTTCCGGTCGCCGCTTGCCGCCGCGGCCGACCAGCCGAGGAAAGCACCTTCCCACGTGACCGAAGACCGCACCTGTTCCTCGGTCCGCAACGGCGTCGGCAGCACCATCACCTCGACGGCCGAGTCGAGTCCCCTGCCTTTCACCGGCACCGAGGTGAACCTCCAGCCGGCGGTGTCCGTGCCCCGGTCCCGCAGCAGTTCCCGCAACCGGGTCTCGACGAACCTCTCCACCTCGCCCTGGTGTTTCGTCTCCCTGGCCACCAAGGTCATGCGGACGTGGATGTCCGGCATCGACGCGCCGGTCCTCAGGCCGGTCCATTGACGCGCCAGCTCATCGGTGAACGCACCGAGCCGGTCAAGGTCATCGTTTTCGGCCAGTGACACGGACGGCGTCTTCGCTTTCTCCGTGATCGCGAGCTCGGCCGACCAGGAGGGAAGCACCAGGCGCACCGGACGGGCCACCTCCACGCCCGGAGCCACCGGGCGTGCCTCCCCGTCATCCACGACGATCCGCGCCACCGCGGTCCCGCGCGGCCAGAGTTTCTCCGCCGCGGATCCGGCGTCCTGGAAGTCGACCGCCACCCGGTCGCCCGCGTGGTCTTCGAAGACTCGCTCCGCCAGCGACTTCAGGTAGTTCCTGCGAGCCGCCGCCAGGATGGGGCTCTCCGGCGCCGCCACCAGCGCCACCGACACGCGGACCCGGCCCACGCCCTCGCCTCGTTCGACGGCGGTCGCCTGCTCCGCGGCGTCCTGCAGCATCTGCCGCAATCCCCACTCCGCGCCCGGAGACAGCGACACCTCACCCGGTTCGAACTCCACGTCCAGCGCGCGGGCCGCCCGGTGGCCCACCACCGACCAGGCCTGTTCGGGCCGCAGCCACACATCCAGCCCGCCGTGCCGGCCGCCCACCGCGGATTCGCGGACCACCACGGAGACCAGTTGGTCGGGATAGGCCTCCGGACCCGCCGCGGCGCGCAGCCGATCCACCACGAACGACTTGGCCGCCTGCCGCAACGCCGGCAAACCGGCTGTCCTCGGCAGGTGCTTCTTGTACCTCACGACGCGCAGTTCCCGCGGTGGCAGGCCCTGCGCGGCGCGCCGCCGTGCCTGCGCGACGAATCTTTCGGCCCAGGAGCGGAGATCGGCCGCGTCCATGCCGGCAAGGACGATCTCGCCACGGTCGGTGAACCGCGCACTCCACTGGCGGCCCGGAACGCCGGGCTCCTGCCGCCGCGCCCACGCGGCACCGGTCAGCTGATCGCCCACCCATGGCACCACGTCGTAGCGGACACTGCTCGTGGCCGCGGCGGCGGGCCTCGCGAACGCCGCCCCGCCGGTGGCCGTCGGGTTCTCACCGATGGTGACCCGCAGGACGGACTTTCCGTCCTGCCGCTTACGGCCCCGGGTGATCAACACCTCGGGGTCGGCGATCGTGCCGTTCGCCCGTGCGTAGGTCAGCGCGGTGTCGATCAGCTCTCGCAGGTAGGCCGTCCTCGCGGTGCTGAGCTCCGCACTGTCGTACCGCGTTTCGTGCGTGGTCATGGTGATCTTCTCGACCGTGCCGTCCCGGCCGATCGCGCGGGCGAAAGCTCCCTCGAGCATCTGCCGCACCGCCCACAGCGCGGCGTCACGGAGTTCCCCGCGTCCCCAGACGAACTCTTCCTCGAGCACCCGGGCGTCCCGGTAGTCGCCTGAAGTCCACCCGGGATGCGGATCAGGGAGAACCTCGACGACGAACCCGGCCGCCGACTGGCCGAGATACGGGCTGCGGGGCCCGAGGTAGCTGACGACGGGCAGCGTCAGACCGAGATCGCCCGTGGTCAGATCATCGGCGACGACGCCGGTGCGGTGCGCATGCTTCAGCGCTGCGTCGAAGGCCGCTTTGAGAACGGCGGAAACCGAAGCGTTGTGCCCGGCGTCGTCGTTGTTGTGCCTCATGACCGTGTTCCCGGCCACGAACGAGGCGCGGATGTCCAGTGGGCGGCGCTGCTGGTCGCGGAGCCGGACCGACAACTCGGCCAGCTTGCCGAAGGCCGCCTCGAGCGCCGTCCGGTCCTGCAGGTGGACGCCAGCCCAGCCACTGGTCTGGGTGATCGACCACACCTGGTTCACCGCACCGTCCGGATAGCTCTCCGGCAGCAGGGCACCGTCGTCCACGAAGGTGACACGACCTTGTGCTTCGTTCGCCTGCGTGACGCCGAAGTAGCGGACTCGCACCCGCGGTGAGAACGCGGCCGTGTCGAGCGATTCCCGTTCGCCTGCCGGGAGCTTCTCGGCGAAATCGGCCATGCCTCCGGCGACCACGTCTTCGAATTGCTTCAGCCATTCCTCGCGACTCTCCAGCGTGTCGGAGGTGAACGGATTGAGCTCCACCACGATCGTCCGCGGTGGACGCCGCTCCGCCCACGCACGAGCGGCCTCGCCCTCCACGAAGAGTCGCAGCCGCTTTCCGTACGCCGCGGGCAGGCGTCCGGGGAGTCTCGGGACAGCGGAGAGGTCCAGCGACGGCAGATCGCGGTAGTGCCCGGCGGACCTCCCGCCGCCGGGCCGGCGGATCAGGTCCAGCCTCATCGGTCCCTTGACGACCTTGAGCACCGGAGTGAGGGCGATGTCCTGGCCGCCGAGCAGGTCCCGCACCTGTTCGATGAGCTTCGCCAGCTTGGCCCGCTGCGGAGTGATCTCCTTGTGGGTGGACACGGTGAGGACGAGGCGCAGATCGTCGTCCGTCGTCCACGTCTCGGTGTCGCGCACCGTGCGCAGTGAGTCCGAAGCCGCCTCCGGGAGCACCTTGGCGACCCCTTGGGCCTCCAAGCGGGCCGTCCACAACAGGCCCGGGTCGACCGGCTCGGGCCGCAGCGCGGCCCACAGATGCAAGATCCTGTTGACCGTCATCGGCTGATCGCCGGCCAGCTCTTTGACGAAGCTCGCCGTGAAGGGCTTGCCAGTGGCCGGATTCGGGAAGTCCTTCATGCCCAGGATCCAGGCGCTGAAGAGCCGCGCGGTGGGACCGGTCACCTTTCCGCCGTCGACCTGAGGTCCGTACTCCGGCGGCAGTTCACCAGCGGCCAGGAACCGCTCGAACGCCGCCCGCCAGGTCTGGGGTGACCGGGTGTCGCCCGATGCGGGCGGACGCCAGTTCCGCAGCTGTTCGACCGCGAGGTTCTCTTCGTCTGCGACCTCCGGAAGAGCCCCCACCGGAGCTTCCGCGACGTCTTGCCCGACCGCGGCCGGCGAGGCCGGTCGCTTGGGAGCGCGCGGCTTGCTCCACTCCCGCAGTGTCGCGGGCTTGACCACTTCGGGACCCGCGAGCGCGGCCACCCTGGCCGCGACAGGCTGGCTGGCACCGTTGCTGGCCCATTCGGCCAGCACACCCAGCGCCCAGTCCTTGACCAGCTGCGCCCGCGGCCCGGCCAGCCGCCCGCCCACGGGCTCGTATCCCCGAGGGAGGTTCCCCGCCGCCAGCTCCCGCTCGTAACGCTCACGCCAGGTCCGCGCCTCGTCCCCGTCCGTGGGGCGCCAGGTCCGCAGCTCCTCCACCACGCGGTTCTGTTCAGCGGCGACCTCCTCCGAGATCTCCTGTGGGCCCTGCCGGTCCGCCTCGGCGGGCGGATCGTGCCGTTTCCGGGCACGTGGCTTCACCCAGTCCCGGAGCGTTCCGGTTTTGACCATGCCGGGACCGGCCAACTCGGCCACCCTCGACGCCGTGGACAGGTGGACCCCGTCGGCGTCCCACTCGGCCAGCACACCCAGCGCCCAGTCCTTGACCAGCTGCGCCAGCCGGCCGGTGAGGCGTCCGCGCACGGGCTTGTAACCGATGGGGAGAGTGCCCGCCGCCAGCTCGCGTTCGTAGCGCTCACGCCAGGTCCGGGCCTCGTCCCCGTCCGACGGGCGCCAAGCGCGCAAGGCCACCTCGGCGGCGCTGGGCTCGGCAGCGGTGTCCGACGGGGCGAGGTGCTCCGCCTCTGACAGGTCGTACCGGTCGGGAGCGTCGGCGGGGAAAGCCGTGTCGTAGGAGGAAATCAGCGACCGAGGCTCCGGATGCCCGGCGTCCGCCGGGAGATCCTCCGCCCAGCCCTGCTCGATCTCCTCGAAGTACGGGCGGCCGAAGGCGTCCCAGTGGACCTCACCCACCTGCGCGGCCTTGGCCGCACCCTCCAGGCCGAACCACACCTTCCCCACCGGACGCAGAGTCCTCGCGCCGAACGCCTCCCGTACCCCCAGCGCGAATTCCGCCAGACCGTTGACATCGCAAGTGAACAGCCGGACCACGTCGGTGCCGTTCCAGCCACCCGACTCCAGCGCCTCGCCCACCAACGCCACATCACGCATCGTGTCGTCGAGCACCACGACCGCGAATTCACCGTCCACGACGGGCAGGTACCTCGCCGCTCCCGCCACCGTGGACGACGGGTCGCCCACCAGCACTCCCGACCGGATCCGCGAGACCCAGGCGCTGACGGCGTCGCCCTCAAGGAGGCCCAGAGGCTCCGGATCGAGTTCACCGAGGTACTCGTCCGGCCGCGAGAACGCCCGGCTTCGCCGCCGGGCCTGCTCGGCGTCCGCCCTGCGCCCCGGAGATACTCCACGGCGTCCTTCCTCGGCCGTCCCCGGATCCAGGGGCGCGAGGAACTCGGGGCCTTCCGGCCCGAACTCGTCGAAGAGCCCGGCCGAGCCGTACAGCTCGTCGAGCAAAGCGAAATTGACGGTCCCGTAACCGGAGTACTCCCCGGAGACCTGCCCCGTCCAGTCACCGTCGAGGGTGTTCACCGAGGCGGCGAAGTCCTCAGCCAGACGCCCGTAGTCGACGTACCCCGGCTCGGCGAGTGGGCTCGCGCCGCCCATGACCACGTCCGCGGCCTGGTGCTCACCTGGCAGGAGACCGCCCAGAACCGGGCTGTCCGCGGTATCCGTCGCGACACCGGCAGACGCTTCACCCGGCCGGGAGACGTCACCCGTCCGCAAGTCCCCCCGAGTGGAACGGGCTGCGAACGCGGCATCCCGCACGTCCGCCGTGAGAGCGGCGTCCAGTTCCGGAACCAGGTCTGCTGGGACCTCCAGCAGGCGGACGTCCTGCCCCGGGGTGTCCCACTCGTAGGCGGACCGGAACCGGAAGTGGGTGGCGATGAAGCCGTCCAGGTCCTTCGGAACGCCGGGCATCCGGCTCAATGCCCTCCGGATCGCCGAGCGCATCGTGCCGATGTGGTCGTGCAGCTTCTTTTCATACTGCACGGCCATTTCGACCACGATCAACGGCTTGTCCTGCGCGCGCATCGCCCGGCCGGCGTGCTCCCTCACCCATCCCTTCAGCTGACGTTCCACGGCGGGAGGCAGTTCGTGCAGTTCGGGGCGGTAGCTCTTGTCCGCCTTGATCACCTTGCCGAGAGAGCTCCCTTCCCACCACGGGAGCTCGATGATCTGCCGCTCGGTCACCAAAGGGGTCGGCACGACCATGACCGACACCTGAGGTGTCAGGAGTGAGAGCGACAGCTGAGCGGACTCGCCGAACTCCCAGCCCGTCGCGTTCACCCCGTGCGCGCGCAGCCGCTCCCGCAACCGCTCCGCCACGAAGCCGAGCTGCGCGTCCTTGTGCTTGATGGCCGTCTTGGGCCCCTTCAAGCGGATCCTGACGTCCGGCATCATCGTGCCCGCAGGCACGGTTTTCCACCGCGCGGCGAGGCCGCGGGCGAACTCGTCCAGTCCGGCGGCATCCCGATCGCGAAGCGAAACCTGCGCGTGCTCCTCCACCGTCCCGCGCGCTCTCTTGCGCACCGGCTCGACTTTCAGCTCTCCGCTCCACGGCGCGAGCACCAGGCGCGTCGGCCCCGGAACCACGACACCGTCCGGCACCGCCGGTGCCCGTACCTCCTCGGCCACCACCGAGGCGACCGCCATGCCCGTCGGCCAGTCAGCGACCTCCTGGGCACGCGCGGCCACGGTGACCAGGTCACCGAGCACCTCGCCGGCCAGCCGGGTCAAGGAGCCGACCCGCCAGGCGTTGGTCTCCTGCTCACCGGGACCCGTCAGCACCTCGATCGACACCGTGACGCCGTGGCGTTCCTCGCCGCTCCGCACCCGATCGGCGAGACCTTCGAGCAGCCAGCGAAGCCTGGACTCGAACGCCGGTGCCAGGTCCACCCCGTCCGGTTCGAAGGCGAGGTCCAGCATCCGAGCCTCGCGATACCCCGCGATGGTGCCGGCGGGATCGGGCCGCAGCCAGAGTTCCACGCCTGCCCGGTGCACCTTGCGCGCACGCACGGTCGCCGACACCACCGGCGCCGGGTATCCCTCGGGAAGCGTCGCACCTGCCCTCTCCAGTGCTTCGGAGAGCAGCTTCCCGAAACGATCTACTTCGTTCGCCGCGATGCGGGGCCAGTCCTGGCGTTTCCCCGTGAGAGTCGTGAAGTGGACGACCTCGAGGTGGAACGGCTCGCGACCCTCGTTCGCGCGAACGAGCACCAGCGGAACGAGATCGTCCGCCCACTTCGTCAGGGAGGCAGGGACCTCATCCGTGTTCGAGAGCGCGCCCCGCCACTGCAGTCCGGCCGTCCCCGGTGCCTGCCGGAGGTTCTGGAGGATCTCCTCCTCCGCCGCCTTCTTCTTCAGAACCTGGTACCGGCCGACCCTGGTCACCCTCAGGTCGCCCGCGTCCTGGTTGTACACCTCGGCCTCGCCGCCGAACGCGAGGCGGAGCGTCGAAAGGCCTTTCGCCTTCGCCTCGGTCACGACGACGCGGAGCGTCGGCGCGGTGACGACCATCCCGTCCGGGAGGGTGCCGTTCCGCGCGGCTTCCGCCTGGGCGCGGGCGATCGCGTCGTGCAGGAAGCCGGACAGGTACTCGCGCCGCTGCGGAACCAGGACGTTGGATTCACGACTCACGAACTCCACCGTGATCGGCTCCAGTTCGCCGGTCGTGAGCCCGGCCGCCTCCGCGGCCTTCACGGCACGGGAGAACGCCCCGGCGACAGCCTGCCGCACCTGCCACTCCGCGGCCCCGACCAGCTTCACGACACCGTCCACAAAGGCCAGATCAGCCAGCTCGCGGGCATCGCGGTAGTCGGCGGCCGTCCAGTCGGGACGCCGGTCGGGATGCACGGTGAGCGACATCCGGCTCTGCGCGTTCTTCGCGGCCTGCTCGCTCCTGGTGAAAGTGTTCTTGCCCACGGCGAAGGACAAACCCAGGGCAGCCGAGGCGGTTTCTTCGGGCAGACCGCTCTCGAGGTGCTTCACCGCCTCGGCGAGCTGACGGCTCACGTGCCGGCCGACCGTCGTCATCGCGTCGCCGACCGCGGCCTTCTCGCTGGGGATCTGCGCGGAATAGTGTGCGGTGACCCGGAAATCACGCGGCGCCAGCCCCGCCCTGTAGCGCGCGAGAGCTTCCGCGGCGAATCCGGAGGCCCACGCCGCGAGCCGGGACTCGTCCCGTTCGTACAGGCCTTGTTTGGCGCTCGTCAGGCCGGTGGCCCACATCTCCTTCCCCGCTGTGCGGGCTTCGCTGCCGACGGTGAACCGCACGGGGGCACCCGTGATGCTCGCCCGCCCCCTGTAGAGGACAGACAGGTCCGGCACGAGGTCGGCGGAGGGACGCCCCTCGTTCACCCCTTCGGTGACCAAGCGGGCGAAGTACGCCTCACGTGCGGCTTGAGCGGCGTCGGTGTCGTTGCGCAGGAAGGCGACCTCGACCGTGAACCGCGGCAGTTCGCCGCCTCGCGCACGTTCGGCCGCTCCCGCCGCCATCAGGCGGACCCGGTCCGCGTGCGCGTGGGGTAGCTCGTTGACGCCTTTGAGGAGCGTCACGTCGAGCTGCTGGAGACCCCGGTAATGCTCCGGCGTACGGGCTTCCGCGTGCAGGACCAGTTCCAGACGGAGCTTGCCGGACGGGTCCTTCTCCAGCGCCGTCGAGATCTTCGGATCCGTCGAGCCGCCGAAACCGAGCGCTGCGAGCACCGTGGACTGGGCGCCGGCCAACCTGACCAGCGCGGCTTCCCTCTGCCCGTCGGTCATGCGGGGGACGTACAGGACCAGGCGAAGGTCCACCGGCTCGAGCCCTTGGGCCCGGCGTGCCGACTGTTCCGCTCGGACCGCCTCGGCCACACCCGCCAGCCGGTTCAGGTCGGCTTCCTGCACTTCGTGCTTCCCACGAACGGCGAAGTGACCTTCCCACAGCGTCGTCGGCGCTGCCGAAGTGTCCGCGGTCCGCTTCTGGCGCTCACGCAACAGCTCCTTCACCCACGCCTTGGTGACCGAAAAGCCGCCCAGCTTCGGGATGTCCGCCGCCGTGACGGCGTGGCCGGTACCCGGGTCGGTGGTCCCCGCCAGTCCTCCGACCCATGCCTTGAACAGGTCCCAGGCCGGTCCGGTGCGACGCCCCTGGCCGGCCGGCATCGAGTACCGCGATGGCAACGAAGGCAGCGCCTCCGCCAGCCGGTCCCGCCAGGTCTGTGACCCGTCCCAAACCGGCGGCCAGGTGCGCAGGCTTTCCACCAGGGCGTCCACATCCTCATCGGCCACTGGTTCTGTGAGCACAGCGCCGGCACGGGAACTCTCTCCCGGCCGCGCGGCGCCGTCCGGGCGCACGCCACCGGGCAGGGCGGGGTCGGACGAGGTCCGCAGCGTCCCGAGTCCGGTCGCCAGCTGGAGCGCCAGAGCGTGCGCATCGCCTTCGTGCAGACCACGCACCAGGTATGCGGCCAGGACGTCCTTGATGTCGCTGTTGAGCCGCACCGCCTCCCGCTGTTCCGGAGCGGGCTCCTCGATCCACACCGGAACCCGGTGGTATCGCGACACCAGCGCCGTCGCCCGCTCGACCGCGTCCCCTGCCTCGTCCTCGGACTTCTTGCCGAGCGAGGTGCGAGCGCGCTCGGCCGCATCGCTCACCCAGGCCTCCGTTTCGCGACGCGTCCGCGGGACCCGGGGCGGCTCGACCTCGGCCGGCGCCGGCGTCATCGTTTCCAGCACGACAGCCAGTCCGCGAGCCAATGCGAACGCGGACACCTGGTCCCCGCCTCGCAGCAGGAAGTCCGCGATCACGTTCTTCAGCTGGAAGTTCGTCCGCAGCTCCGCGAGCGCGTAGTCGGTGGGGGCATTGAGGTCTTCGACCTTCGGAGCACGGTGATACAGCCAGACGATCCGCTCGGCCTCGGCCACCTTGCCCTGGGGGAATTCGTCGGACAGCTCTTCGAACCGGGCGAAAGCCTGTTCACCTTCAGTGATCACCCACTGCTGTGCCCCTTCGCGGTCCCGCGGGTACACCGGCACGGCCGGTGCCTCGGTCCACACGGGATCCGGGCTGTCGGCCTCGTCGGCTTGCGGCCGCGAGGCCGCACGGGCCCGGCGCCTCGCCTGTTCGGCATCGCCCGCCCGTCCCGGCGAAATCTCCCGCGACGCTCCGGAGAACGGCTCGAAGGCGGTGAACTCGAACGGATCCCGGCCCTCGTCCAGGGCGGCCAGATTGCGCAGGAACTCGTCGTCCTCCGCCCAGACAGCCTGACCGTCGGCGGAGAAGCCGAAGTGCCCTTCGGAAAGCCAATGAGCGTCGTCGACCGGCGTCGGCGTGCGGTACTCCGGCTCCGGGGCGATCTCCACGATGCGCAGTTCGGCGCGCCGGAGGCCCTTGTCGGTCGTGTACAGCCGGAACGGGAAGTGCTGCTCGACGAACCGATCGGAATCCCCGATCCCCGGCAGATCCTCGATGGCCCTGCGCACCGCGGACCGCACTTCGCCTTCCCTGATCCGCAACTGCATCGCCTTGTTGGCGGTGATGTCGATCAAGACCGAAGGAGCCGGCTCCCCGGTCGCGGAAAGCACCTTGCGCGCGTGCTCGCGCACCCGCTCCCGCAGCTGGGCTTCCGTCTCCGGCGAGAGGTCGTTGGTCCTGGTCCGGACCATCCCGGCCCGCGACACGGCGACCTTGGCGACGAAATCGCCTTCCCACCAAGTGGAGGCCTTCACCTGAGTGTCGGTCATCAACGGCGTCGGCTGCACCGCGACGACCACTTGCGAAACAGGCTCCGTGGTCGTGAAGAGACTCTCGGCGAACTTCCACGATCCGGCGTCGACCCCGTTGTGGAGCAGCCGGTCCCTCAGCCATTCCGACACCTTGTCGAACACGTCGTCCTCGTGCCGCTTTTCCTGGCGCGGCAGCAGGGCGTGGATCTCCACGACCGGTGGCCTCGTGCCCTCGGCCATGCCGCGCCATTGCGCCGCGAGGCGGCCCACGAACTCGTCCAGACCGGCCCGGGCCCTTGAGCCGAGCAGCCTGACGTCCGCCGGTGCGCGTTCGTCGAATCGTCGCGTTGCCGCGAGCTGTTCGTTCGGGCGCTTCCGCCTGGCCTCGATGCCGAGATCACCGGTCCACGACGGCACCACCGGCCGGGTGTGCCCCGGCACGGTGACACCGGCGGGTGCCTCGCCCGGCGTCCCGTCACCGACGACCACCGACGCGGCAGCGGTTCCGGCGGACCAGGTGCCGTCCTCCCGCGAGGTGACCCGGACGTCCGTCGCCTCGAAGAACTCGCCGGCCAGCCTGAACAGATAGTCCGCGCGCCGGTCGTTGGACGACGCCTCGTCAGGCGAGGAAACGATCGTGAAGGACACCTCGGTGCCCGGCGCGGGGTGCTGACGGGCGGCACCGGACAGCAGCTGCCGCAGCCGCCACTGGACCGCCGGTGCCGGCTCCGTCTGCCCCTGGTCGAACGGCACGTCGAGAGCACGCGCCGCCTGATAGCCCTCGGCGGCCTCCTCCGGGCCGGACCGCAGCCACAGCTGCCAGTCGCGGCGCTTGACACCGGTCGCCAGTACCACGGAAAGCAACGGCCCGGTGGCGTCCACCAAACTCTCGAGTCCGTCCGGCCCCGCCGCCTCTTCGAGCGCGTTCATCACCGTCGCCCGGGCGGCTTCGCGCAGCCGGACCCTGCCGCCGGGGTCGGACGGCAGCTGGTGCAGGAAGCGGACGAGGTGCAGATCGAGCGGCTCCACACCGCGTTCGTTCCGCTCCCGCATCATCGGCAGGATTGCCTCGGCCCACTCGCGGAGGCCTTGGACATCGGCGGTGCGCAGCTTGCCGGTCTGGTACTCGCCCCACCACTGCAGTCCAGGAGCGCCCGCCGCACGCACCAGCGGCTGCCACATCTCGCGAACGGTGTCCGTCTTGGTCCCGGTGGACCGCACCTCGCCGAGAGAATCGACCCTGGCGTGCGCGACGGTGTGGTCGCCGACCGGCCGCCCCTTGCCACGCTCGACCGTCACCACGGGCGGGCGCGGTTTCCCACGGCCGACCCGGATCTGCCGCGAGGCCTCGCGGGCGAAGCCCTCGACCAGGTCTCGCAGGTACGTCGCCCGGGCATCGGTCACGATGCTCTGCTCGCTGACCATCTTGTCGACGGTGATCACGATCGGGTCCACCGCGGCGGTCCCGAAGGCGGCATGCTCCGCCGCGCGCTGGACGGCTCCCGTGACCAGCTGCCGCAGCTCCCACTCGGCCGCGTCGACCAGCCGCGCCTGGCCCGGCACGAACTCCAGGCCTTCCAGTTCCGTGGCGGCCCGGTAGTCGGACTGCTTCCAGCCGGGACGCGGATCCGGCTGCACGGTCAGCGAGTAGCCGACCATCGCGTCCTTCGCCGCCTCGCCATGGGCGATACGCCTCCCCACGGGGAAGGTGTAGCCGAGATCCGCCGCGCGTTCCGGCCGGACGGCCGCCAGCGACCGGGTGAAGTACTCCTGCACCAGGGTCCGAACGGCTTCGTTCACCTTCGAGGAATCGGCGTTCTGGATGTCCTTCAACAGGAAACGGATGTCCAGAGGACGCTCTTGGCCTTCGAGACGCCGGACGACCATCGGCACGACCTCGTCGGCCCACGCCGCCAGCCTCGTCCGGTCGTCCTCGAAAACGCCGGCCTTCGCGCTCACGACCGGAACCGACCACTGTCCAGTGGGCGGACGGCGCCCGGCTTCGCCGACCTCGACGTGCACCGGGATCTCGCGCTCCGCCCGGTTTCCGAGGTAGGTGACCGCCACCGTCGGAGCGCCCGCGGCCGCCCCTTCCTCGACCAGCCGCGTGAAGTACGCCGCCCGCGCTGCCCGGCCGGCGTCGGAGTCGACCCGCAAGGGCCGGAGGGAGAAGCTGAACGTGGGAAGTTCGCGTCCATCCGCGGCCGCACGCCCCGCCGCACCCTCGGCCATCGAGCGGATCCGGTCCTCGTCCACCGCCGACAACGTGTCCAGCACCGAGTACAAGGTCACCTCGACCGAGGTCAGCTCCCGGTGGGCCGCCTGCGACGACTCCGCAGGGCCGGTGTGCCGTTCCAGTTCGAGTCGCTGCTCACCTGAGAACTTGGGAACCAGCACCGGGGTGATCCGCGGCCGCTCGCCCGTCTGCGCCGCCGCGTCAAGGATCTCCGTCAGGGCGCCAAGCGCCTCGTTCAGCTTCATCTTGGCCGCGGCGATCCGGTCCGGCTTGTTCGCCGAAGTCCGCAACACCAGGCGCAGGTCTTCGCGGAGCAGGCCGTCCTCGAGCCGGCTCCCGTCCCGCGCGACGATGTCCGTCGCCACATCGTCGGCGAAGGTCCGCAGGTCCTCATCCCGCAGCCGGCCCGAGCGCACGGTGACGAACGTGCCCTCCCACAGTTTCACCGGTCCGTCCGCGGCGCGCTCGGCAGCGGCCTCGGGCACGACCGCCGGCTCAGGGGCGTCTCGGTCCGTTTCCCTGGCCGCGCGCCACCACAGGTTCACCGCCCGGTCCGTGACCTCACCGCCCAGGAGCTTCGCCACCGACGGAGCGCTGATTTCCTTGCCGGTGCGCGGATCCACAGTGCCGCGCAGCCCCAGGGCCCAGGCCTTGCGCAGGTCGGCGACGGCTCCCGTCAGCTTCCGGCCCGGCCGTGGCACCACGTAGGCCGTCGGAAGCTGTTCCCGCACCCGCTCGAGCTCGTCGTGCCACGTCTGCGAACCGTCCCACTGGGACGGACGCCAGGTACGCAATCCTTCCGCCACGACATTCTCGTCACCGCGCGAGCTTTCGCCCGCGGGAGCGAGCCGGGTTCGGCGCGCTCCGCCGGGCAGAGTCGGGGCAGCCGCGGTCCGCTGGGTTCCGAGCTTCGCGGCCAGCTCCATCGCCAACGCGTGCGCGTCACCCTCATGCAGACCACGGACCAGATACGACGCGAGAAGGTCCTTCACATCGTTGTTGAGCCGCACATTCTCCACTTGCTCCGGAGCAGGCTCCTCGATCCACACGGGAACCCGGTGGTACCGCGACACCAACGCCGTCGCTCGCTCCAACGCCGACTCAGCGACCTCCGCCGACCGCTTACCCAACGTGGTCCGAGCACGACCAGCCGCATCGCGAACCCACTCCGCGGCATCGTCACGCGTCGCCGGAATCTCCGGCAAGTCCACATCGGACAGTGGAGATTTCAGTTCCTCCAGCGCCACCGCCAGACCACGCGACAACCCCAGCGCCGACACCTCATCCCCACCACGGACGAGGAAATCAGCGACCACGTTCTTCACATGAAGATTCGTCTCCAGCGCAGCCAGTTCCGCATCGGTCAACGCCTCCAGAGACGCGGCCACCGGAACCCGGTGATACAGATCCACCAACCGCTGCGCGTCACCGATGACTCCCTGGACCGTGTCCAGCCCCGCACGCTGGAACTGCCCCAGTACACGTTCGCCCTCGGCGACCACCCACTGCCGCGCACCGGCACGGTCCCGCGGGAACACCGGCACCACAGGCGCGTCAGCCCGCGACTCCGGACTTTCCGGCGCCATCGGCCTCGACACCGCCCGAGCACGCCGCCTCGCCTGCTCAGCCTCACCCGCACGCCCCGGCGAAATCCCCCGCACCGACTCCTGTCCGAAGAACCGCTCGAAATCTCCGAGATCGAGCACCCCCAGGTCTTCGCCGAACGCGTCCAGGTTCCGCCAGAAGTCGTCGTCCTCGGCCCAAGCAGGCTGTCCCTCGGCCGAGAAACCGAACTGGCTCGGCGAGAGGAAGTTCGCCTCCGCGACCGGCAGCGGGTCCCTGTCGAAGACCGGCGTCCCCGGCTGACCGGGTTCCGGAACCGAGGCTTTGGACACCACACGAGATTCGCCGTCCGTCAGCGTCTCGGCGACCTCCGGCGTGATCTCCGCGATCCGCAGTTCGGCCCGCCTGGACGCCTGGCCGTCGGCGAAGAAACGGAACCTGAAGTGCTCGTCGAGGAAGCGGTCCGAGTTCCCGACACCTTGCAGACCGTCGAGCGCCTTGCGTACCGCGGACCGCACTTCCCCCTCACGTGCCGACCGTTGCGCCGAGTTGTGCGAGTCGATGTCGACAAGCATCAGCGATCCCGGCCGCCCCCCTCGCGAAAGCACGACGTTCCGCGCGAACTCGCGCACCCGGACACCGATCTGCGCCCTGCTCTCCGGGTCGAGATCGTTGGTGTTCACGCGGATCGCGCCGGTGTCGCCGACCGCGAACCTGGTACCGAAGTCACCTTCCCAGTAGGTGGCCGCCTTCAGCTGTGCCTCGGTCACCAGCGGGGCCGGCGAAACCGCCACGACCACCAGCGGGTCGCCGGCTTGCCGTGAGGACAGGATCTCGGTGAATTCCCACGATCCGGCATCGACCCCGTTGCGACGCAACGCGTCCCGCAGCCACCCCGACACCGAATCCATCACGTCGTCTTCGTACTTGAGATCCGCCCAAGAGAGAATCGTCTGGATCCGGACGACAAAAGACCTCGTCCCCGCCACACCACGCCACTGGATCGCGAGCCGGGCCGCGAGCTCATCCAGACGCGCCCTGGCACGGGTGTCGAACAAGGTCACCTCGGCAGGAGCACGTTCGTCCCGCCGCCGCGCGTCCGCCAGAGTCCGGTTGCGCTGCTTCCGCAACGGAGTGATCGAAAGTTCGGCGGTCCACGACGGAACCACCAACCGGCTACGCCCCGGCACCGTCACTCCGGAAGGAACCTCGCCCGGGGTCCCGTCCCCCACGACGACCGAAGCCACCGCAGTCCCTTGCGGCCAAGTGCTCTCTTCCCGCGAGTCGACCAGGGCCTCCGCACCCGCGAACTCTTCGGCAATGAGCCGCGACAGGTACTCCGCACGCCCACCGTTCACCGGCGCCTCATCCGGCGACGACATCAGCGCCAAGGACACCGGTACCCCGGCGTCATCGCCCCGGTACCGCTGAGCCGCCCCCGCCAGTACCTGCCGCAGACGCCACTCCACCGCCGGAGCCAGCTCGGTCTGACCCCGCTCGAACACCACGTCCAGCGTGCCCGCGGCCCGGTATCCCTCGGCCTGACCGTCCTGGCCCGGACGCAACCACAACTGCCAATCACGACGCGCGTGGCCGGTCGCCAGCCTCGCCGAAACCAGTGGCGCCGCCGCACCCACCAGTCGCTCCGAACCCGCGGCCGTCTCCAGCGCGCTCGTCACCACGGCCCGGGCCTGCTCGACCAACCGGGCCCGGTGGTCCAGGTTCTTCGGCAACGAGGACAGGTGCCTGACCAGCTGCAGGTCCAGCGGCTCCAGAGCACGTTCGGCCCGGGCCCGGAGCAACGGAACGATCGCCGCGGCCCACTCACGAACGGCCTGAGCGTCCGCCTTCACCAGGTCGCCTTGGACGGCTTCGCCGAACCATTGCAGTCCGGGATGCCCTGCCTCCCGCACCAAAGGCACCAACATCGACCTGATCATCTCCGGCGTGGTCTTGTGGTCGGACCACTCGGCCTCCGCGGAGGAGACCGTCACCCGCGCGACAGTGGTGGTGTTGGTGGCCCTTCCCCTGGCGACCTGGACCGTCACCACCGGCGGTTCGAGCTTCGTACCCTCACCGGCGAACCGGCCCAGTGCCTCACCCACGAAGCCTGCGGCAGATTCACGCAGGTACTTCAAGCGCGCGTCGGTCAACGCGACCGCCTCGCTCGACGGCTTGTCGAGCAGGATCGTGATCGGCTCCACCGTGCCGCCAAAGGCATTCTCCGCCGCACGCTCGACGGTCCCGATGACCAGCTGCCGCAGATCCCATGCCGACGCGTCGACCAGACGCGGGGTGTTCGGCACGAATTCCAGACCGTCCAGCTCACGAACGGCCCGATACTCCGGCAGCCCCCAGCCAGAATGCGGCTCCGGATGAACGGACAGCGAGAATCCCGGCCGCATACCCTTCGCGGCTTCGTCCTTGGTGATCTTCCGCCAGCCCACCGGCAGGGTGTAGCCGAGCCGCGCCAGGTCGGCATTTCCCTGCCGACTGCCCCAAGCGGCGCCCAAAGAGCGGAGGAACTGATCCTCCACCTGGGCGCGCGCCGTTCCGAGTGCGTCTCGATCGTCGGTGTAGTGGGCTGTCAGGACGACGATTCTCATGTCGAGCGGACGTTCGCCGCGATCGAAGCGCCGCAGTACCGACGGCATGATCCCGTCGGCCCACGCCGCCAACCGCGCACGGTCCTCGGCGAAGATCCCGGCCCGGGCACTCGGAACCGACACCGACCACTGCTCGGTGAGATCGACGGGAGCGACATCGCCGACCTCGACCCGGACGGCGATTTCCCGCTCTCCCCGGCTGCCGAGGTAACGGACATCCACCCTCGGTGCGAGGTCCGCCGGATCCGCCACGCCGGCGGTGCCTTCGGCGACCAGCCGGGCGAAATACCTCTCCCGCTCCGCACGGGTGACGTCGGTATCGGCTCGTGATGGCTTGAGCGAGAAGGTGAATCCCGGCAGCCCGCTCCCCGCCGCGACAGCGCGCCTCGCCACCCCCTCGGCCATCAGGCGCACCCGGTCCTCGTCCACCACCGGCAGCGCGTTCATCACCGAGTTCAGCGTCACGTCCACCGAGGTCGAATCCCGATACGCGGCCAGCGGCGAACCGGCCGGATCCTGGTACCGCACCAGCTCCAGCCTCTGCCCACCGCCCGCCTTCGGCGCCAGCACCGGCGTGACCCTGATTTCCCGGCCGTCCACACCCGCGGCCGCCACCGCCTCGCCGACGATCCCCATCAGCAAGTCATGATGACCGCCCAGCTTCGGCAGGAAGGTTTTGACCGCCTCGGCCAGGTGCGCCTGGGTATGAAGGATCAGCCGCAGATCGTCGCGGAGCAACCCGCTCGCGCTCCGCTCACGCTCCCGCGCGACGATCCACTCCCCAACACCATCACGAAGAGCGCGTAAGTCGTCTTCCTTCAAGCGGTCGGTCGCCCGGGCCGTGACCCGGACCTGCCACAGGATTTCGGGCGCGTCGGTGGCACGTTCGGCCGACACCGTCGTGTCCGGCACCGTTCCCGGGGCGGGCCGCCACCAGTTGACCATCGTCCGTCGCCCCAGGTCGCCACCCCCCAGCCGCGCCACGGCGGCAGCCGAAATCTGCTTACCGGTGGCGATATCCACCGTCCCCCGCATCGCCAGAGCCCACGACTTCCGCAGCTCGGCCACGGGGCCGGTCAGTTTCTCGCCGGCGGGCGGCACTTCGTAACCCTGCGGCAGCTGGTCGCGCACCCGCTCCAACGCGTCCCGCCACGTCTCCGAACCGTCCCAAGTGGACGGACGCCACGTCCGCAACCCCTCCAGCACCACGTCCTCGCCACTACGCGAACTTTCACCGGCCCGAGCGGGCGCTTCCTCATCCGCGCCACCGGGCAGGACCGAAGTCCGCTGAGTCCCGAGCCTCATCGCCAATTCGAGCGCCAGTGCCTGCGCGTCACCCTCATGCGCACCGCGCGACAAGAACGCCGTCAGAACATCCTTGACGTCGTCGTTGAGGCGAACGGCTTCCCGCTGTCCGGCAGCGGGCTCCTCGATCCACACCGGAACCCGGTGATACCGAGACACCAACGCCGTCGCCCGCGCCAACTCGGCCTCGACGACCTCAGCGGGCCTCTTCCCGAGCCAAGCACGGCCTCGCTCCGCCGCGTCACGAACCCACGCCACGGCCTCGTCACGCGACACCGGAATCTCCGGCAAGTCCACATCGGACAGTGAGGAGGCCTGCGTGTCCAGCACGATCGCGAGTTTCCGCGAGAGCTTCATGGCCGACAGCCGGTCGCCGCCCCGCCACAGGAAGCCGGCGACCACGTTCTTGACGTGGAAGTTCGTTTCCAGCTCCGCGAGCTCACCGGAAGTGAGGCTCGTCGGATCCGCTGCCCGCGGGGTCCGGTGATACTGCCAGACGATCCGGACGGCGTCCTCGATGTGGCCGTTGACCGTGTCCTCGGCCGTGGTCGCGAACGAGGCCCTGACACGTTCGCCCTCGACGAGCACCCACTGGCGTGCCCCTTCCAGGTCCCCGGGGAACACCGGTACCGCGGGCGTCGTAGGCGTCTTCGGGGCGGTCTTCCTGCGCAACGGAGAACCGTCGTCTTCGGCCGTTTCCCTGGCCGCGGAACGTCCTCGCTGCCTGGCCTGATCCGCCTCCGCGGCCAGTTCGGGCGTGATCCCGCGCAGGCCGGGGAGCGGTTCGAGATCGTCGAAGCCGAGATCGAGCGAGTTCCAGGTGGCTTGCAGTCCCTCCATGAACTCGTCACCGTCGGACCAAGCGGGCAGGCCGTCGGTGGTGAAGCTCTGCTGACCGGTCGCACCCGAGGACTCCTCGCCGAACGAGCCGACCCGCACAAAGCCTGCCTCGAACTCCTCCATGAGGTCTCGGACGATGTCCGGAACCGTGGCATCCGGCACCTCAACGTCCGGAGCGGGGGCATCCGGAAGCATGCCGGTCGGCGACGGCGCTTCCCGCGGAGCCTCTTCGGCTTCCACCTGGGGCGTCGTCTCACCCTCGGCCTCGTCCAGGGCGGGTGGACCGGCGAGCTCCAGCACCTCGGGCGAGCCCGCCACACGTTCGTCACTCTCCGCGGGCGCGGCGCCACCGGCCATGGCCGCGGCGGCTTCCGGCGTGATCTCGGCGAGGCTCAGATCCGCTCGCTTCAGCGCCTTGTCGGCCAACATGGCGCGGAACCTGACGTGCCGGTCGAGAAAGCGGTCGCGATCCTCGATGCTCCGGACACCGGCCAGCGCGTCACGCACCGCTTCCCGCACCACCGCGTCGCGTGCGGACACCTGCGCCGCCACGTACCCGGCGGTATCGACCAGCAGCAGTGGCGTCGAGCCTTCCTCGCCGACGAGCACCTTCTCCGCGAACGCACGCACACGGATCTCGAGCTGGGCCTTGGCCGCCGGCGAGAGTTCATTGGTCGTGCCCCGGGACGGGCCGGTCCTGGTCATGGCGAACTTCGCGGCGAAGTCACCTTCCCACCAGGTGGCCGTGGCCACCTGGTCGTCGGTCACCAACCGCGACGGCTGCACGGACACGAGCACCTGCGCCACCGGGTCGCGGCTTATGGAGAGCGACTCCGCGAACTTCCACGTCCTGGTGTCGACCCCGTTGCGGCGCAACCGGTCCTGCACCCAGGCCGTCGCCGTGTCCAGCACGTCGTCCTCGTGCTTCATCTCACGGTGGGTCAGCACGGCCTGGATCTGGACGACCGGTGGCCTGGTGCCCGCGGCCACACCACGCCACTGCGCCGCGATCCGGGCCACCATCTCGTCCAGGTCGGCCTCGTCGGGGGGCCGGAACAAGGAGACGGCCGCCGGAGCACGTTCCTCTTGGCGCCGGGTCACGGTCAGGGCGGGACCACGCGACTTCTTCAGCGGCTCGATCGAGAGGTCGGCGGTCCACGACGGCACCACCAGACGACCGCGTGCCGGAAGGCTCACCCCGGCGGCCACTTCGGCCGGAGTCCCGTCGCCCACGACCACCGAGGCGACGGTCGTCCCCTGCGGCCAGATGCGGTCCTCCTGCGACTCGAATCGGACGTCCGCCCCCGGGAAGGCCTCACCCGTGAGCCTCGACAGGTGCTCCTCTCGTCTGCTGTTCAACGACGCCTCGTCGCGGGAGGCGACCACGGTGAAGGAGACCGGCACTCCGGCGCCGTCTCCTCGGTGTTGCTCGGCGGCGCCGGACAGCATCTGCCTCAGACGCCACTCCACCACCGGGGACAGTTCCGCCTGCCCCCGCTCGAAGGCCAGGTCCAAGGACCGTGCCGCCCGGTATCCCTCGGCAGAACCGTCCTGGCCCGGCCGCAGCCACAGGTGCCAGTCTCGGCGAGCGAAGCCGCTCGCCCACGCCACCGAGACCAGCGGCGCCGAGGTACCCTCCAGTTCCTCCGTACCCGCGGCCTCCGCCAGCACGCTCAGCACGACGGCCCGGCTCTCCTCGATCACGCGAGCGCGAGACTCGGCGTCATCCGGCTGCTGGCGCAGGAACCGGACGAGCCGAAGGTCCAGCGGTTCCAGACCGCGTGCGCCCCGCTCCCGCAGCACGGGCACGATCGCCACGGCCCATTCACGAAGAGCGACCAGGTCTTCGCTGACCAGGACACCTCTGAAGTACTCACCCAGCCACTGCAGGCCGGGACTGCCGGCTTCGCGCACCAGAGGCCTCAAGGTCGCCTTGGAGTGGCCTGCTGCGGTCCTCTCGGCAGCCGGTGTGGGGGCCGCGGACGACGCGTCGGCGGAGACCTTGACCCGGGCCACGGTGTGGCCGGCCATCCTCCCCTTGCCCAGTCTCACCGTGACCGCGGGCAGGGCGAGCTCCGTACCGCTCAGCTCGAACCGTCGTAGGGCCTCCCGTGCGGCACCTTCGACGAGTTCCGTCAGGTACCTTGTCCGCGCGTCGGTCAGGGACCTCATCTCGGCGGTCACCTTGTCGATGAGCACCGTGATCGGCTCAGCCGAGCCGGTGCGGCCGGCAGTGCCGTTTGCCGCCCGTTCGACGACGCCGGTGACCAATTGCCGCAGGTCCCACTCGGAGGCGTCGACCAGACGTGCCTCACCGGGCACGAAGGCCAGCTCGTCCAGAGCGCGGGCGGCCCGGTAGTCGGACGCTCGCCATCCGGGACGCGGGTCCGGCTGAACGGTCAGCGAGTAACCCGCCAACGCTCCCTTGGCTGCCTCGCTCTGGGGGATCCGCAGAGTTCCCAGCGCGAAGGTGTACCCGAGATCCGCAGCGGTCCGCTCCCCCGCCGGCAATGCCGCGGTGAAGTACTCGTTCACCACCGCGCTCACGGCGGCGTCCGGATACACCTCTTTTCTGCTGCTGGTGTCCTTGCGGACGAACCGGATGTCCAGCGGGCGCTCCCCGCTCTCATGACGGCGGAGTGCCTGCGGCGCGATCTCTCCCGCCCAGGCGGCCAGCGCCGACCGGTCGCTTTCGAAGACGTCCGCCAGCGCGCTCATGACCGGAACCGACCACTCCGCGATCGCCCCGGCGCGCACGCTTTCCTCGACCGAAACCTTGACCGGCACCTCGCGGTCCGCCCGGCCACCGCCGTAGCGGACGTCCACTCCGGGCGGTTGCCCGGCCGACGCCACCGTGGCGGCGCCTTCCGCGACCAGCCGGGTGAGGTACGCCGCGCGCTCAGCGCGGAGGGCGTCGGAATCGGTCCGCAACGGCTTGAGCGTGAACGTGAAGGACGGCAGGCCACGTCCCTCGTCGGCCGCGCGCCGTGCCGCGCCTTCAGCCATCGCTCGGATCCGGTCTTCGTCGACCACCGGCAGCGCGTTCGTCAGGGCGTAGAGGGTCACGTCCGCTGATGTCGAACTCCGGTGGTGCGCCACGGACGAGTCCCCGGAATCCGGGTATCGCAGCAACTCGAAGCGTGTCCGGGCCTTCCGCTGGGGCAGGAGGACGGGGGTGACCTTCAGATCCCGGCCCGCGAGGTCCGCGGCCGCCTCCGCCGCGGCAAGCGTGTCCATCAAGCCGCTGTGCGCCTTGTCCAGCCTGACCTTGGCAGCGGCGATGGAACTCGCGTTCTGGGCCGCGGTATGCAGGACCAGCCGCAGGTCCTCGCGCAGGAGCCCGCCCGCGCTTCGGTCCGTCTCCCGCGCGACGATCTCCGCCGCCACCTCGGCACGCAGGGCACGCAGATCCTCGTCGTGCAAGAAGGTGGGCGCCTTGGTGTCGACCCTTCCTTCCCACAACGTCGTGGCACCCGGAACCCCGTCGTTCTCGCCGGTGTCCCTGGCCGACAGCCACCACGCGGCGGGGATCCGGTTCGGCATGTCCGCCCCGGCGAGCTTCGCCACCGCCACACCACGGACCTCTCGGCCGGTGCTCAGATCCAGGGTCCCCTGCATGCCGAGAACCCACGACTTCCGCAGCTCGGCCACGGCACCGGTCGGTTTCTCGCCGGCGGT
>NZ_BNAY01000007.1:0-350169 GCF_014654365.1 Amycolatopsis oliviviridis | reverse complement strand
CGTAACCCTGCGGCAGCTGGTCGCGCACCCGCTCCAACGCGTCCCGCCACGTCTCCGAACCGTCCCAAGTGGACGGACGCCACGTCCGCAACCCCTCCAGCACCGCGTCCTCGGCACTACGCGAACTTTCCCCAGCCCGAGCGGGCGAGTCCTCGTCCGCGCCACCCGGCAACGACCGCGAAGACGTCCGCTGCGTACCGAGCTTCGCAGCCAGCTCCAACGCCAGCGCGTGCGCGTCACCCTCAGGCAACCCACGAACCAGATACGACGCCAGCAGATCCTTCACATCGTCGTTGACACGGACCGCTTCCCGCTGCTCAGGAACCGGCTCTTCGATCCATACGGGAACGCGGTGGTACCGCGACACCAGACCTGTCGCCCGCTCCAACGCCGACTCAGCGACATCCGCTGACCGCTTACCCAACGTCGTCCGGGCACGATCAGCCGCGGCACCAAGCCACGCCACCACATCAGCACGCGATACCGGGATCGCCGGCAAGTCCACATCGGACAGTGGAGATTCCAGTTCCTCCAGCGCCACCGCCAGACCACGCGACAACCCCAGCGCCGACACCTCATCCCCACCACGGACGAGGAAATCAGCGACCACGTTCTTCACATGAAGATTCGTCTCCAGCGCCACCAATTCCGCATCGCTCAACCGATCCGGGTCCGAGGCCGTCGGAACCCGGTGATACAGATCCACCAACCGCTGAGCATGCCCGATGACCCCCGCAACCGTGCCCAGCCCCGCACCACGGAACCGATCGAGAACACGCTCGCCCTCGGTTACCACCCACTGCCGCGCACCCACACGATCGGCCGGGAACACCGGCACGGCCGGAGCCACAGACGCCCGCGACTCCGGACTCTCAAGCCTGGCCGGCCGCGACAACGCCCGAGCCCGCTGCCTCGCCTGCTCGGCCTCACCCGCACGCCCCGGCGAAATCTCCCGCATCGGCTCCTGCCCGAAGAACAGGTCGGGTTCTCCGCCGAAGTCGAAGTCGAAGGGTTCCGAGCTTTCGCCGAGGGCGGCAACGTTCCGCGCGAACTCGTCGTCCTCAGCCACCAAAGGCTGCCCATCCGCGGAGAAGTCGTACCGCGGGTCCGAAAGCCCGAGGGTTTCCTCGAAGGCATCGAAGGCTGCGAGAAAGTCAGGCAGGTCAGCGGCGCCGTCGTGCTCGACCACGGCCGGTGTCTCATCGGGCTCCGGTGTGGTTGCCTGGTCGGGCGCCGGCGCCGGAGTGGGCGCGGGTGTGGTGTGCGTGGAGTCCGGTCGTGCCTCGACGGCGACGTCACCGGGCTCGGTCTCCCCGGCAGGCTCGGCCGTCGGCGCGACCTCCACGATCCGCAGATCCGCTCGCCCGACGGTCTTGTCGGTCAAGAGTCCACGGAAGGTCACCCACTGCCCGATGAAGCGGTCGGGGTCTCCCGGCACGGTCAGGTCGGCGAACGCCTCCCGCACCACCGTGCGAACCGCGTCTTGCCGGCTTCTGATCACGCTCCTGGTGCTGCCCGAGACGTCGACGAACAACGACGGCGCCGTCTCCTGACCGCTCGCCAGAACCTTCCTCGCGTACCCGCGCACCCGTTCTCCGAGCCGGGCCTTCGTCTCGGGAGAGAGGGTCGTGGTCGAGGTGTACGCCGGGCCGACGGCCCTCGTGTCGAGTTTGAGGGCGAACTCGCCTTCCCACCAGGTGGTCGCGCCGAGGTGCGCGTCGGTCACCAGCGGCGAGGGTGTCACCCCGATGATCGCCTTGCCGTAATCGCTTTGGGTCGACGAGGTCGTCCCGTCGAATTCCCAAGTCGCGGCGTCGATTCCGTGGTGCCGCAACCGTTCCTTCAGCAGATCGGACATCGCGGTGAGCGCGCCGCTCCCCTGCGGCCTGTCCGGAAGGGGCAAGATCAGCCGCAGGTGCACGATCGGCGGCCGCGTACCCGAGGTAGTGCCTCGCCATTGCCCCGCGATCCGGGCCGCGAGGTCGTCCAAGCGGGCTTCGCCGTCGTCACCGAGCACGGTGACGGACACCCGACCCCGCCTCGCCAGGGTGACGTCGACTTCGGCAGTCCACGACGGCACCACCAGCCGGGTCCGCCCCGGCAGGGTCACCCCGGCCGGCACCTCGTCCGGTGTCCCGTCACCGATCAGGACCGACACCGCGGCGGTACCCGCGGGCCAGGTGCCCTCGGCCACGGTCTCCAGCCGGACCTCCGCCGCGCCGAAGTCCTCCGCCACCAGCCCGGACAAGTACCGCCCACGCTCGCCGCCGAGGGTCTCCTCATCGCGCGACGACATCAGCGTGAACGAGACCGGCACGCCGTCACCGTGCTGTTCGGAGGCACCTGACAGCATCTGCCGCAGGCGCCACTCCACCGCCGGAGCCAGCGTCGTCTGTCCCCGATCGAACGGCATGTCCAGAGTCCGCACCGCCCGGTAGCCCTCGACCGAACCGTTCGGGCCAGGACGCAACCACAGCTGCCAGTCCTGACGGAACTGCCCGGACGCGAGTACCACCGACAGTGGTGGTTCCGCGGCCCCGGCCTGAGCCGGGAGGCCATCCGGCCCCGCCGCCGCTTCGAGCGCGCTCTTCACCACGTTCCGCGCGGCTTCGACCAAGCGGTTCCGGGCGCCGGGATCCGCCGGAAGATTGTTCATGTAGCGGACGAGCTGAAGGTCCAGCGGCTCGATACCGCGCGTGGCCCGATCCCGGATCACCGGCACGATCGCGTTCGCCCACTCACGCAGGGCCCGCACGTCCGCGTCCCAGCGGTCACTCCGGTGATCGCCGACCCACTGCCAGCCGGGAATGCCCGCCCCGCGCACCAACGGACGCATGGCCTCGAATCCCGTCCCGGCCGCGGCCGCCGGCAACCCGGCGTGCGCCGCGGTCCGGCCGGTCGCCCAGGCCAGGGAACCCGACGCGGCCGTCGCCGTACGCACCCCGGCGTCCTGCAACCTGGCGTGCGCCACGGTCTGACCGGTCTTCCGGCCCTTGCCGCGCTCGACCGTGATCCGCGGCGGATCGATCCGCGACCCGGTGTCCTGCGCGAGCTCCCGGACGGCGTCGCCCACGAGGCCCTCGGCGAGCGCCCGCAGCCCGGACATCCGTTCTTGGGTCAGGGAGTTCGGCTCGGCCGTCTGCTTCTCGAGCACCAGCGCGATCGATTCCACCACGCCGGCCCGGCCGGCGCCCGCCTCGGCGGCAGCTCGCTGGACAGCACCGGTGATCATCTGCCGCAGGTCCCACCGGGACGCGTCGGCCAGCAACGAAGTACCCGGAACGAAGGCGAGCTCGTCCACCTGGCGAAGAGCCCGGTAGTCGGGAACCCTTCGGCCCGGGTGCGGATCCGGCACGACGGTCATCCAGTAGCCGACCGGCAGGTCGCTCGCTTTTTCCTCCGCGGTGATCTTCCGGCCCCCGATGGGCAAGTGATAGCCGAGATCCGCCAACGTCGACTGCGCGGCTCCCTCCGGCAGGGCGGCCGCCAACGACCTCGTCAGCTGCTCCGTGATCACGGTCGACACCGTGTCGTCCGGGTACGCGCGCTTCTTGACGCCGCCGTCGATGCGCGTGATCCGGATGTCCAGCGGACGTTCCTGGTTCGTCTGGCGAAGAGCGATCAAGGGAGCGTTCGCCTCGGCCCAGGCCGCCAGCAGCGCCCGGTCGTGTTCGGACACCCCTGCCTTCGCACTCGAGACCGATACCTGCCAACGCCCGATCAGGTCGTCACGCACGCCGTCGCCGACCGAGACCCGAACCGCGATCTCGCTGTCCGCCCGGCTGCCGGTATAGCGGATCTCCACCCTCGGCGTGCTGCCGGTCGTTTCCGGCGCCGTCTCCGCGGCCTCTGCCATGCCTTCGGTCACCAGCCGCGTGAAGTACACCTGCCGTGCCGCACGAGCCGCATCGGTGTCGACCCGCGGCGGCCTCAGCGAGAACCTGAAAACAGGTGCCTCTCGCCCCTCCCGGGCCGCACGCCCGGCCGCACCGGCCGCCATCACCCGGATCCTGTCTTCGTGTGCCACCGGCAACGAATTCATCGTCGAGAACAGCGTCACTTCAGCCGACACCGAATCCCGGTGCCCCGTGGCGGTCAACGCGGAGACGTCCGGGAACCGGAGCAGATCCAGTCGCACCGACCCCGTCCGGAGCGACAGCAGCACCGGACTGATCACCACGCCGGTTCCCGCCGCGTCGAGAACCTCCATGACCTGGCGATGCGCTTCGGCCAGCTTCACCCGGGCGGAAGCGACGTCCTCCGGAGTCCTCATCTGACCGGAAACCACCAGCCGCAGGTCGTCGCGCAGGAATCCACCCACGTCCCGGGCGGCGGCCCGCTCGGAGAGTCCCGCGGTCACCTCGTCGCGCAACCTGTCCAGATCCGCCGCGAGGACGGTGCGCGACTTCGAGTTGTCGAATCGTCCTTCCCAGACCTTTTCGAAAGCGTCCGCGGCCGCCGGTTCCAGAGTGGGGCGGGCCGACATACCGGCGTTCCGCCACCAGACCGACGGGGTTCCCGGTGCGACGTCCCGGCCGGCCAGCTCCGCCACCACCGTGCCCTTGATCTCCCGGCCGGTCCGGGGGTCGAGGTCGCCCCGCATGCCGAGAACCCACGACTTCCGAAGGTCCGCCGCGGCGCCGGTGAGCTTCTCCCCTGCCGAAGGAACCTCGTAGTGCGGCGGCAGCTCGGCGCGAAGGCGCTCCAGCTCGTCCCGCCAGGTCTCCGAACCGTCCCAAGTGGACGGACGCCAGGTACGCAGCCCCTCCAGCACGGCATTCTCGCCACCGCGAGAGCTTTCGCCCGCCTGCGCAGGCGAGTTCTCGCCCGAACCACCAGGCAGCGCCCCCGAAGACGTGCGCCGGGTACCGAGCTTCGCCGCCAGCTCCATCGCCAGAGCGTGTGCGTCCCCCTCATGCAGACCACGGACCAGGTAAGACGCGAGAAGGTCCTTCACGTCATTGTTAAGACGGACGGTTTCCCGCTGTTCGGGAGCGGGCTCCTCGATCCACACGGGAACGTGGTGGTACCGCGACACCAGGCTTGTCGCCCGCGCCATCGCCGTCTCTGCGACCTCCGCGGACCGCTTGCCCAACGACGTCCGAGCACGATCGGCCGCGGCACCCAGCCACGCCACCGCATCGTCACGCTCGACCGGGATCCCCGGCAAGTCCACATCGGACGTATCCCGCGTCGACGTCCCCAGCGCCACCGCCAGACCACGCGACAACCCCAGCGCCGCCTGCTCATCCCCACCACGGACGAGGAAGTCGGCGACCACGTTCTTCACATGGACGTTCGTCTGCAATTCGACGAACTCCGCATCGGTCAGGCTGTCACGGGAAGCGGCCGTCGGCACCCGGTGATACAGATCGACCAATCGCTGCGCGTCCCCGATGACGCTCTGGACCGTGTTCATCCCGGCAGCCCGGAACCGGCCGAGAATACGCTCGCCCTCGGTCACCACCCATTGGCGCGCACCTTCGCGGTCCTGTGGGAACACCGGCACCGCGGGCAGGCCGGCCGCACGCGACTCCGGGCTGTCGGCCGCCGCCGGCCGCGACAACGCCCGAGCCCGCTGCCTGGCCTGCGCCGCCTCACCCGCACGGTTCGGCGAAATGTCCCGCACCGCGGTTTCCCCGGTCTGCCGCCGGGCAGGAACATCCGCCGAGCGCAGCTCCCGCCCCATCGTCGCGGCTGCGGCGAGATCGCGGGCCTCGCGGCTCTCGCGAGTCTCACCGGTCCCCGAGAAGCCGGCCTGTGCCACGATCTGGCCGGTCTTGCGGCCCTTGCCTTGTTCCACCGTGATCCGCGGCGGATCGATTCGCGTTCCGGCCTCCTGCCCGAGCTCCCGGATGGCGTCTTCGGCGAGCGCCCGCAGATGCTCCTCACGAGCCCGGCTCAGGGAAGCCGACTCGGCGATCTGCCTGTCGACCACGAAGGTGATCGGCTCCACGCCGTTCCGTCCTGAAGCGACCGCTCGCTCGACGGCCCCGGTGATCATCTGCGTCAGGTCCCACCGGGACGCGTCGACCAGCGACGGCTTGCCCTGGACGAAGACGAGCTCGTCCAGCTGCCGGACAGCGCGATAGTCGGGAACCTGCCACCCCGGCCGCGGATCCGGCACGACGGTCAGCGAATAGCCGACCGACAGGCCGTCGGCCTTTTCCTTGTCGCTGAGCTTCCTGAACCCGGTGCGCAGTTCGTAGCCGAGCTCCGCCGGCCGTGCCTCCACCGACCGCTCGGGCAGCGCGGCCAGCACCGACCTCGTCAGCTGCTCCCCGATCGCGGCCGACACCTCTGCGTCCGGGTAGCCGTCCTGGTTGTGGTTGGACACGAGGCGAGTGAGCCGGATGTCCAGTGGGCGTTGCCGGTTTCCGTGACGGAACACGATCAGGGAAGCGTGCGTGTCGGCCCAGCCGGCCAGCAGCGCCCGGTCTTGCCCGGACACCCCCGACCTCGCATTCATGAACGAGAGCAGCCATGGCCCTGCACGGCCGTCACCGACGGCGTCATTGATCGCGACCTGAACCGTGACCTCGGAATAAGCCCGGCCACCGGCATAGCGGACTTCGACGGTCGGCGCCCAGGCGGCCGTCCGCTGCTCCGTCTCCTCGGCCCCGGCCATGCCTTCGTCCACCAGGCGCGTGAAATACGCCTGCCGTGCCGCGCGAGCCGCCTCGGTTTCCACCCGCAGTGGCCTCAGCGAGAAGGTGAAGGTGGGCGCCTCCTGTCCTTCCTGCGCCGCACGCTCCGCCGCACCGGCCGCCATCGCCCGGATCCGGTCTTCGTGCGCCGTCGGCACCGCGTTCATCAACGGGAACAGCGTCAATTCGGCCGACGTCGCGGCACGGTAGTCCTCGGCGGTCAACGCGGAGCCGTCCGGGGACCGGAGCAGTTCCAGCCGCGAGGCCCCTGTCCGGAGCGAGGTCAGCACCGGGCTGATCACCACTTCGGTTCCCGCCGCTTCGAGAACCTCCATGACCTGGAGGTGCGCTTCAGCCAACCTCGCGTGGGCGGCGGTGATGTCGGCCGGGGTTCTGACCTGGGCACGCAGGACCAGTCGCAGATCTTCGCGAAGGTAGCCACCTGCCGTCCGCTCGGCGTCCCGTGTGGAGAGCTCCGCCGCCACGTTCTCGCGCAGCGTCCGCAAGTGCTCTTCACGGACAGTGTGCGACTTCGAGTGCACGAATCCGCCGGACCACAGTTCGACCGCGTTCCCGGTGGGAGCCGGAGCGGTGTCGTTCGCCACTCGCCGTTCCGGCACGGCACTCCCGCCGCTGCGAGAGCTTTCCCCGGCGACCGCCTGCGCCTCTTGGCGCGCACCACCGGGCAACGCCGACGCGGTTCGCTGGGTCCCGAGCTTCGCGGCCAGCTCCATAGCCAGCGCGTGCGCGTCACCCTCATGCAGACCACGGACCAGATACGACGCGAGAAGGTCCTTGACATCGTCGTTGAGCCGGACCGCTTCCCGCTGCTCCGGAGCAGGCTCCCCGATCCACACAGGAACCCGGTGATACCGCGACACCAACGCCGTCGCCCGTACCAACGCCGACTCAGCGACATCCGCCGACCGCTTACCCAACGACGTCCGGGCATGATCAGCCGCGCCACCCAGCCACGCCACCACATCAGCACGCGACACCGGAACATCCGGCAAGTCCACATCGGACAGCGGGGATACCAGCGTGCCCAGCGCCACGGCCAGACCACGCGACAACCCCAAGGCCGCCAACTCATCCCCACCACGGGACAGGTAGTCGGCGACCACGTTCTTCACCTGGAAATTCGTGTCCAGCGCCACCAGTTCCGCATCGGTCAGCGTCGCCAAAGACGCGGCCATCGGAACCCGGTGATACAGATCCACCAACCGCTGAGCGACACCGATATGACCTCGAACAGTTTCGCGGCCCACCGCCTCGAACCGGTCGTGAACACGCTCGCCCTCGGTCACCACCCACTGCCGCGCACCCACACGATCGGCCGGGAACACCGGCACCGCGGGCAGGTCGGCCCGCAGCTCAGAGCTCTCGGACGCCAACGGCCGCGACGCCTCACGGCCCCGCCGCCGGGCCTGCTCGGCGGCGGCCGCACGGCCTGGTGAAATCCAGCTCGGATCCTGTCCCGCCGACCACGCCGAGTCGTCGAACCCGAGCTCGAACGACTGCCAGGCCTCGCCCACTGTGGACAGATCGTTCAGAAAGTCGTCGTCGGACCAGCTGGGCATACCGTCCGCGGCGAAACCCTGCTGTCCCTCGAAGGAAGCGATCAGCCCCAGAGCGTCGCCGGTTTCCATAACGTCGGGCAGGCTCGCTTCCGGCGAGACCACTCCGGGCGTCCGAGGTGCGTTGGCCGCGGGCGCGTCCTGGGCCACCGAGTTCTCGACGACTTCCCGGGCGATCTCCAGGAAGTGCAGGTCGCCACGCTGGAAAGTGCTGTCATCCGTCAGTTCGCGGAACCGGAAGTGCGAGTCGATGAAGCGATCGACGTCTCCCCGCCCCGGAATCTGTTCCTCCTGGAGGGCGTCCCACACGGCGGAGCGCGCTTTGTTCTTACGCTTCGCCAGCTGAGTGACGTTCCGGCCGGTGATGTCGACCAGCATCAACGGCGGTGTGTCGCCGGTCTGCGAGAGCACCTTCGCCGCGTATCCACGCACGCGCACGCCGATCTGGGCGATTGTTTCCGGGGCCAGATCATTGGTCGCGACGCGGCCGACGCCCGCCTCACCCTCCGCGAAATCGCCGGCGAAATCGTCTTCCCACGAGTCGGCGGCCTTCACCTGTGCGTCGGTCACCAGGGGTGAAGGCAACACCGCGACGATCACCTTCGGAACGGTCTGCTTCGTCACGGAAACGCGCTCCGAGAACGTCCAGGATCCGGCATCGACTCCCTGCCGGCGCAGCCGTTCCCTCACCAGGGCCGACACCGCGTCCAGGACGTCGTCCTGGTGCCTGCTGTCCTGCCGGGTCAGCAGCGACTGGATCTGCACCACCGGGGGCCGCGACCCCTCGGCCACACCACGCCACTGCGCCGCGATCCGTCCGGCCATCTCGTCCAGCCGGTCCCCGTCGTGGACGTTGAGCAAGGTGACGTCGGCGGGAGACCGCTTATCGAGCCGGCGGGAATCCGGGAGCACCTCGCCCGGGCTCTTCTGCCTCCGTTCGATCGAGAGATCCGCTGTCCACGACGGCACCACCAGACGACCGCGCCCCGGCAAGGCCACCCCGGCGGGTACCTCACCGGGCGTGCCGTCACCCACCAGTACCGACACAGCCGCGGCACCGGAAGGCCACGTGCCCTCCGACAGCGACTCCAGCCGTACTTCCGCCGCGCCGAAGTTCTCCGTCACCAGGCCGGTGAGGTACTCCCCACGGCGGTCGTTCGAGGACATCTGGTCGGGTGCCGCCATCAGGGTGATCGACACCGGCGCGCCGCCCTCGTACTGCCCGGCCGCGCCGGACAGCATCTGCCGCAACCGCCACTCCACCGCCGGAGCCAGCTCCACCCTGCCCGGCTCGAACGACACGTCCAGATTCCGAGCGGCTCGATAGCCCTCGACCGGACCACCCGCGTCAGGACGTGTCCACAGGCGCCAATCCCGGCGGCTGAAACCGGCTCGCAACGTCACCGACAGAAGCGGGCCGGAAGCACCCTCGTGGACCGGGATTCCCTCCGGCCCCGCCTCCGCCTCCAACGCCTCGAGGACGATCGTCCTGGCCTGGTCGACCGTGGCGGCGTGCTTCCGCGGGTCGCGTGGAAGAGCTTGCAACGACCGGACGAGGTGCAGGTCGAAAGGCTCGATCCCTTGCTCGACCCGCTCGCGCATCAAGGGAACGATCGCCGACGCCCAAGCCCGCAGGGCCACCACATCCGCGTCCCGCACCCCGCGCCGTTCGAATTGCCCTTGCCATTGCAGCCCAGGGCTGCCCGCCTCGCGCAGCAGCGATCGCATCACCGATTCGGGCAGCCCCGCGATACCTCTGGTGTTACTCGCTTCGGGAACCGCGACCCCGGGAGAGAGCAAGACACGCGCGACGGTTTCGCCGGTGGCTTTCCCCTTCCCCTTGCCGACGGTGACGGTCGGCGGCTCGATCTGCTTGCCGTCCAACGCATCGCGCACGAAACCTTCGACGCGCTCCTGGAGGTACCTCGTCCGCGTGGTGGTCAGCGAGACCGCCTCGCCGATCTGCTTGTCGATCAGGATCGCGATCGGTTCGACCTTGCCGGTCGTTCCGGAGGCGTTCGCGGCCGCTCTCTCCACGGCCCCCTCGACCACGTGCCGCAGCGCCCACTCCGAGGACTCGGTGAGCCGCCCGACACCCGGCACGAAGGCCAGCTCCCCCAGACTCCGGGTGTTCCGGTAGTCGGCCGACCGCCGGCCGGGATGAGGATCGGGCAGCAGGGTCAGCGAGTAGCCCGCGGTCACCCCCTTCGCCGCTTCGGCCGCGGTGACTGCTCGGCTCCCCACTGGGAACGTGTAGCCGAGGTCCGCGAGGAGCGGCAGGCCCGATCGCTCCGGGTCGATGGCGGCCAGTGACCTCCCGAGGTGCTCGCGCACCAGGTCCATCACAGTGGCGTCGAAGTCACCGGTGCCGCGGTTGGCCCGGTGGTGGGTGATCCGGATGTCGAGGAGACGCTCGTCGTTGTCACGACGGCGAAGAATCAGCGGCGCGACCTGATCGGCCCACTCCGCCAAGGACGCGCGGTCGTCCTCGAAGACGCCCGCTTTGGCGCTGTCATTGCGGATCGACCACTCGAGGGGCCGTGCCTCGCGAACAGCGTCGCCCACCGAAACCCGCACCGCCACCTCGCCGGCCGCCCGGATGCCGTCGTACCGGACATCCACCGTGGGAGTCCATCCGCTCGCCGGGTCCGCGGTGGCAAGACCTTCGACGACCAGCCGGGTGAAGTACGCCCTGCGTTCCGCCCGTCGCGCGTCGGAATCCGTCCATGGCGGGGTGAGCACGAACGAGAAGGCCTGGAGATCACGACCCTCATCAATGGCACGGCGCGCCTCGGCCTCCGCCAGCAACCGGATCCGGTCTTCGTCCACCACCGGAATCGCGTTCATCGGCGGCGAAAGGGACACATCCACCGAACGCAGACCACGGTGATGCGCCAGCGACACTTCGTCGGCGTCCGGGTACCGCAGCAGCTCCACCCGCTGCTGACCGCTGCTCCTGGTGGCGACCACCGGCGTGACCTTGACCTCGCCGAGGATCCCGCTCACCAGCCGGTGTGCCTCGGCCAGGTACCTCCTGGCTTCAGTGATCTGCTGCGGATTCGGCGCGTTCAGGTGAAGGACGAGACGCAGGTCCTGACGAAGAAGACCACCCGAGTTCCGCTCCGCCTCCCGCGCGAGGATCTCCGCGCCCACGCTCCCGCGCAGCTCCTGGAAGTCGAGTCGCTGCGCCGATCCGGACTTACCGAGGACGATTCTCGTCTCCCAGAGCTTCACGGTCGGAGGTGTGTCCTCCCCGACCGCTTGCTTGCCTTCTCGCCACCACCGGCCCGCGATATCGCGTGTCATGCCGGTGCCGCTCAGCCTCGCCACCTCGGTCGACCGGACGGCCTTGCCCGTGCCCGGGTCCACGACCCCTTCCATGCCCACGGCCCAGGACTTCCACACCGCGACCAGGTCGCCCACGGGTTTCTTTCCGGGCTCCGGAACCTTGTAACCCGCAGGCAGCTGCTCGCGGACCCGCTCCAGTTCGTCCCGCCAGGTTTCCGAACCATCCCAGACGGTAGGGCGCCAAGTACGAAGCCTTTCGAGCGCGGCGTTCTCGCCACTGCGCGAGCTCTCCCCAGCGGCCGCTTGCGCTTTCCCGGGCGTACCACCGGGCAAAGCCGCCGACGAGGTCCGCTGGGTTCCGAGCTTCGCCGCCAGCTCCATCGCCAACGCGTGCGCGTCACCCTCATGCAGACCGCGCAGCAGGAACGCCGTCACTACGTCCTTGACGTCATCGTTGAGCCGCACCGCCTCTTGCTGCCCCGGAGCAGGCTCCCCGATCCACACCGGAACCCGGTGATACCGCGACACCAACGCCGTCGCCCGCTCCAGCCCAGCTTCGACGACCTCCGCGGACTTCTTTCCGAACGAAGCACGGGCCTGCTCCGCCTCGTCCCGAACCCACGCCACAGCCTCGTCACGCGACACCGGAACGGACGGCAAGTCCACATCGGACCGTCCTGGCGTCAGCGTGTCCAGGGTCAGAGCGAGACGGCGTGACAAACCGAGCGCCGAAACCTGATCCCCACCTCGGGACAGGAAATCGGCGACCAGGTTCTTCACATGGACGTTCGTCTGCAGATCGACCAGTTCCGGGTCGGTCAGGTGATCCAGGTTCTCAGCGTGCGGAACCCGGTGATGCAGGTCGACCAAGTGCTGTGCGGTGTCAATATGGCTTTGGACGTTCCCCCGGCCCATCGTCTCGAACCGTTCGAGGAGCCGCTCGCCCTCGGTGATCAGCCATTCCCGCGCACTCGCGCGGTCAGCGGGGAACACCGGCGGGACGAGAGTCTCGGACTCCGGGCTGTCCGGCTCCGCCGGCCGCGACAGCCTCCGGCTCCGTCGCCTCGCCCGCTCGGCCTCGTCCGCACGGGCCGGCGAGATTTCGCGCAGGACGGCCTCGTCGTCGAGGTCGAACGCCTCCCAGGCCGTCCCGACGGTGTCCAGGTTCTCCAGGAACTCCTCGTCATCGGACCAGCTGGGCAGACCTTCGAACGAAAAGCCCTGCTGCCCCTCGAAGGTCTGTCCGAACTCGGTGTCCATCGCGCCCAGGGAGAACTCGAACTCGTCCATGTAGGAACGGACGGCATCCGGCACCACATCCTCGGTCGATGGCGTTTCTCCGGCCGTCTCTTCGACCTTCACGACCGGCGATCCGGCTCGTGCCTCAGGCGATTCACCGTGTGCGGCCACCGGTGTCGTGGTTTCGGAGTCCTCGGCCGCGAGAGAAGCCGTCGGCGATTCCGTCGCAGCCGGGAGGAAGGCGTGGGCGACGGTCGGACTCGTCTTGAGCTCACCCTCACGGACCGTCACCACCGGTGGCTCGATCCGCGTTCCCTCGGCCTCGAACCGCCGCGAAGCGGCCTCCGCGAGGTCTTCCGCGAGCCCCTGCAGATACTGCTTCCGCTCTTCGGTCAGCGACCGTTTCTCAATGGTCCTCCGGTCGATCACAATCGTGATCGGATCGACCGCGACGACCTGGTCCGAAGTGCCGGCCGCCCGCTCGACGGCCCCGGTGATCACCTGCCGAAGGTCCCACTCGGAGGCTTCGACCAGCCGCACGGCACCCGGAACGAACTCCATACCGGTCAGGTTCCGGGCAGCCCGGTAGTCCCGCAGCCGCCACCCGGGACGCGGTTCCGGGTGCACGGTCAGCGAGTACCCGAGCGTCGCGCCGCGCTCCACGTCGGCCTTGCGGAACCGCTGCCGCCCCAGCGGAAACGAGTAGTCGAGATCGGCCGGGAGCCCCTGCCCCTGGTCCGCCGTCAGCGACCTCGTGAGCTGTTCCCGCACCACGGAGATCACCGTGTCGTCAGGGAACTCCGCCGTCACCTGGGTGCCGTGAGCGAGCCGGATGTCCAGCGGCCGCTCGTTGTTTCCATGACGGCGCAGGGCGACGGGCGCGACCTGATCGGTCCAGGCCGCCAGCAGGCGTCGGTCGACTTCGGAGACACCGTGCCGCGCGCTCTTGACCGAGATGGTCCAGGGGGCGGGCAGGTCACGAGCCGCGTTCCCGACCGAGACCTGGACCGGGGCATCCCCCTTCAGACTCGAAGGTCCGGTGTAGTGAACCTCCACACTCGGCACACGGCCTCGCCCCGCGCCTTCGGCGACCAGCCGGGTGAAGTACGCCTGGCGCTCCGTCCGCCTGACGTCGGTGTCGGAAAGCAACGGCCCGAGCGAGAAGGTGATCTTGAGCGGCTCGGCCCCCTCGGCCGCCGCGCGCCGTACCGCACCCGCGGCCATCAACCGGACCCGATCCTCGTCGACGACCGGCATCGCTTCCGTCAGCGAAGAGAACGTCACGTCGGCCGAAGACGCGTTCCGGTAGTACGCCTGCGACTGCTCACCGGAATCCGGGAACCTGACCAGCGCCATACGCCAGTCCTGCCGATCATCGACCAGCATGCGGGTGATCTTGAGGTCCTCGCTCGGGAGTTCCGCCTGTCCGCCACCGACGACCTGCATCAGCCAATCGTGTGCCTTGGTCAGCCTCGCCAGAGAAGACAGGAAAGCACTGCGGTGCGCCAGACCGGACTGGGCGACCAACCGGAGGTCTTCGCGCAGAAGCCCGCTCGCGCCCCGTTCTCTGTGCCGCGCGACAATCGCCGGTCCCACGTCCTCGAACAGCCCCCGCAGGTTGTCCACCTGCAGTTTGCCCGACCGTGGCTTGGCGGTCTTGAACTCCCACAACGTTTCGGGGGAGCCGATCGCGCGCTCGGCGCCCGTCGCCGCGGCACCGCTTTCGCCTGCCTCGGCGGCCCGAGCCTCCCGCCACCACCTTCGCGGCGTATCCATCGACAGCGTCGGGTCGGTCATCTTCGCGACCGCACCGGCCGTGACTTCCATGTCGGTGCGCGGGTCGACGACACCTCGCATCCCCAGGGCCCAGGACTTCCGCAGAGCGGCCGCGTTGCCCGTCAGTCTCTGCCCCGGCGGCGGCACGTCGAAGGTGGACGGCAGCTGATCACGCAGCCGGTCCAGCTCGGCCCGCCACGTCTGCGCATCGTTCCAAACGGACGGCCGCCAGGTCAGCAGATAGTCGACAGCGTCCAGGCGTGCAGCGGCATCGGTGTGCGAGCTTTCCCCCACGGGAGCGGGCGGACCCTCGTCCGCGCCACCGGGCAACACCGGGTCGGCGGACGTCCGCAGGATGCCGAGCTTCGCCGCCAAGTCCACGGCCAGCGCGTGCGCGTCACCCTCGTGCAGCCCGCGCACCAGCAGAGCCGCGATCAGGTCCTTTACATCGTTGTTGAGCCGCACCGCCTCGCGCTGCTCTGGGGCGGGCTCCTCGATCCACAGTGGAACGCGGTGATAGCGCGACACCAGACCGGTCGCCCGCTCCAGCTCCGCCTCGACCGCCGCCGCGGGCTTCTTCCCGACCCAGGCCCGGCCCTCCTCGGCCGTCTCCCGCACCCACGTGGCCGCTTCCGCACGCCCGGCCGGCACTTGCGGCAAGGCCACGTCCGACCGGCCCGGGGTCAACGTGCCCAGCGCCACCGCCAGGCCGCGCGCCAGCGCGAACGCCCCGGGCAGGTCTCCGCCCCGCAGAAGGAAGTCGGCGATCACGTTCTGGACGCCGAAGTTGGTCTCCGACTCGGCCAGTGCCGGACCGGTCGGATCGCTCTCGGTCGCGGCCTCCGGCGCCCGGTGATACAAGGCGATGATCGACGCGGCGTTCTCCAGCTGCCCCAGGACGTTCCCGAGCGGCATATCCGCGAAGCCCGCGAAGGCGCGGCTGCTTTCGCTTGCCACCCATTCCAGCGCGCCCGCCCGATCGGCCGGGAACTCCGGCGGGGTGATGGCTTCTTCTCCCACCCGCGGCTCCACGGCCGGAGACTGCTCCGGGCCGTCGATCATCATGAGGTCGTCGAAGTCCGGCATCGCCGTCGCGGCCAGCAACTCCGGATACCGGTTCGGCAGCAGCGCGTGTAGTGCCGTCGCCAGCGACGGACTGTCGTCGAGCAGCCCGAACCGGTAGACGTTGTCTGCCAGCGAAGACCAGACCAGCTGGTAGACCTCGTCTTCGACCGGCTCCTCGCCTGCTTCCAGCTTGCCGAACCAGTGCCCGACGACCTGGCTTTCGATCTGGTCGGCGAAGGTGCGTGCGGCGAACCTGTCCGAATACGTCACCAGCTCGGTCACCGCCTGGCCCCGGACCGCCTCGTCCGCGTCCTGCAACGTGCCCAGTTGGTCAAGGCTGTTCTTCCGCATAACCCAGGGCAGCGCCTGGGAATCGGTGATGACTACTTGAGGGGCGAGCAGATAGTCGTCGTCGCCCCACAACTCAGGCTGCTCACCCAGCGTCCGCATGACGTCGACGACCTGGCCGACCGGACCTTCGAGCGGGGACAGCGCCGAGTCGACGCCCATCATGGCCAGCCATTCGGACCGGTAGAGCGGGCGGTCTGCCAGGCTGCTGTCGACGACCATCCACTCGGCGCCCGCCGGTCCGCGGACATAGGCCAGCGGCGCGGTGTGATAGACCCAGGCGATGTCTTCGGGCTGCCCGAACCGGTCGACGGTCACCTTCAGGCCACTGCCAGAGGCGGAAACGTAGATCTTGCGCGGGAAAGTGCCCAGGCTCAGCAGCTTCAAAGCGGCCAGGTGCCCTCGGAGCTGGCACCCGTTCTCGCTGTATTCGTGCGGCACGGGAATCGAGGCCATCTGCAGGTCGAGGGTCATCGACCGCAGCTCGCGCATCCACTCCAGCGCCGTCTCCCACTCGACCGGCTCGGGAGTGGCGTTTTCGTGCCAGGCCGCCACCTCCGGCGTGGGTTCTGCCCAAAGGTGGCCGAGGTAGTCGCGTTCCTCCGGCAACGCGTCGGTCAGGTCGAGGAGCAGGTCACGGCCCTCTGCACCGTCTTCGCCGATCAGCCGCCAGTACGCGTCGCGCACCGCCCACAACACCCGCAGGTCGCGGTCCACGCGTTCCAGCAACGCCAGCGCGTCGTCTTCGAGGCCGGAGTCGACCAGGTCCAGCAGCGCCGCCGCGAATTCCCGGACCTGTTCCTGGTCTTCGGGGCGTTCGGGGGCGTCGACCCAGACCCTTGGCGCGGGCGGGACGTCCGCGTCCATCAGCAATTCGGTCTCCGGGACCGCGCCGATGCGTTCGAGCAGGCGGTAGACCTGCTCGTCGGTCAACCGGCCGGCGACACCGGCGCCGTGCACGGCCGACACCAGATCCGTTCCGGTCTGCCGCCTGAAGTCGGCCGGGAATCCGGAGCCATCCCGGTCGGCACCGGCCAAGCGCAGGGTGTCCAGCATCGCCCGGAAGTCCACCGGTCCTGGCCCGGTCAGGAGCGTGTGCAGGCGCTGGGCGTACGCCGTCGCCGCCGGAGGAACCTCGACGCTCCGGGCGGGTGTCCCCTGGTTTTGCGTCGTGTCATCGCCTCGGGCTCCACGCGCGCCACGGGTTCGCGGTGACTCGGTGAGCTCGGCGAGCCCGCGTCCCAGGCTCACCACGCGCCGCTCGGCTTCGGGGATCCGGACACCCGCCTGGTGGTCCTGGATCCGCTGGCCGGCGACGATCGTGCGCAGGACGCGGTCGCGGGCGATCAGGTCGCGCTGGGCCGGACTGACCGGGGCGATGAAGGTCTGGGTCTGATAGACATCGGACAGCAGCTGGCCCGCCCTGGTGGCCAGGCCGTCCACCATCCGTGCGGGCAGCTTCGAGGAGCCCAGCACCGCACGGGCCTTCTGCCAGCGGCCCAGCACGCCGGAGGGCAGACCCCGTTCCACTTCCGGTAGCAACCGGCCGGTGCTCAGCCCTGCGGCATCGGCGACCGAACCGTCTTCGGCCAGCACGACGCCATCGCCGGCGAGGTCCCGGCCGGGGCCGGTCTCCTGGCTCGCTCCGGAGAACTCGCCGCCGAGCGTTTCGCCCGCGGCGCGGAGTCCCTCGGTCCACGACTGCCAACCGTCACGGATTTCCCTGCCGGGCAAGGCTTCCGTGCGCAGCTCACCGAAGAGATGCTCGAACTCCGCCTCGCGGGCGGACTGGAACTCGTCCCGGATCCGCTCCAGCTGCTGCTCCGGCAGAACGGCATCGGGATTGGTTTCTCGCCACCGCACGAGCTGACCGACGAAATCACGCCCAGCCGCTTCCCTCGCATCCGCGAGAGCTTCCGGATAAGTCAAGTCCAGCGACGGCCGCGCCGCAGTCGCGAACCGGCCATCGAGAGTGTCGGTCGTGGCGTGCAGCTGCGCCAGCCACGAGTTCCAGCCGTCACGGATTTCCCTGCCGGGCAAAGCTTCCGTGCGCAAACCGCCGAGCCGCTGGTCGAAGTCGGCCTCGCGGGCGGCCCGGAACTCCTCCCGGATCCGCTCGACCTCCCGCTCGGACAGGAAGGAGCCGGGATTGGTGGTCCGCCAGTGCGCGAGCTGGTCGTCGAAGTCCTGCTCGGCCGCGTTGAGCGCGTTGGCAAGGCCCTCGTGGTAGGTCAGGTGCAGCGTCGGGCGGGCTTCGTCCGCACGTCGTTCGTCGGGCGGCCTCGTCGCGGGCTCGAGGGTGGGAGTCGTCGTACCGGAGCCGGTGCCGGACGGCGGCGCGTTGGGCTGAGCCGTGGTGGTGTCGACGGTCGGATGCTCAGAGTTGGGCTGCAGCCGCGGAACGAGTTCGCGCAGATCGCTTTCGGCCGAAGAGAGCGCGTTGGCGTCGCCGGTGGTGACGGCGTCGGTGTACTTGATGACGGCCAGCTGGACGTCGGGGTTGTGCGAAAGCGCGTAGATCTCGTCGGCGGGCGAGGAGTAGTAGACGACGCCACCGCCGCCACCGCTGCGCCCCGCCCGGTTCTCCGCCTGCACGTCGATGTCCGCGGACAGCTCCGAGTGGGCGGTAATCCGCACCTGCAGGTCGCCGCGGGCCTTGGCCTCGTCGGTGGTGGAGATGTCGACCCCGCGCGCGCCCTGCATGTTGATGACGAGCACCTTGCCGGGGGCGCCCGCCCGGTCGATGATGTCCTTGAACGCCGCGTCACTGTTGATTCCCTGCTCCAGGAACCACTTCGCGTCGATCGCCTCGTGCTCGACACCGAGATTCGAGAGCCTGCCGGACAATTCGCGCACCAGGTCGTTGCGGTGCGCGAGGATCAGCTGCGGCTGCTGGGTACCTTCCGAAGACTGCATGGTGCGGACGTCCTGGGCCATCTTGTCCAGCTTCGCCGCCTCGTCCTGCGACACCACGTCGTCGAACTTCTTCAGCCTCGACTCGTAGTACCGCGGCATGTCTTCGACGATCGGGGACATACCCTTCTCAGCGAACTGCTCGCCGTGGCCCTTCGCCGTGCCGGACGCGCCGGTCTTCTGCGCGTACTCACTCTTGCCGAGCAGTTCGTGCGCGGTGACGCTCTTGCTGCTGGCGGAGTCGTTGCGGATCTGCAGACCGTGCTTGAGCTCGACGGCCTGCGCCAGCCCGCCGTTCCACCGGCTCTCCGAGGAGGTCTCCGGATTGAACAGCACGTTGTGCGTCGTCTGGTCGATGATGTAGATCTTGCCCTGGTGCTGGACGTAATGGACGTTCTCGCGGTACTCCCAGCGCGCGGCCCCGGCCATGTTCACGCGGTTCACGTCGGCGTCCGAAAGCGGCTCGCCCAGCAGGATTTCCAGCTTCTCCCGGCCTTCCGGGGTCAGCCGCGCCGCACCACCGGCCTGCCCCTCGGCGCGGCCGAAGTCGGCCTCGGTGAGCCAGCCGCTGCGCAGGCTGTCCTGCAGGACGTCGTGGGCCCACTGGATCTGCGTGATGACCTCGGGCGGCGCCTCGTTCTGCACGCCGTCGCTCAGGATGTACTGAGAGTTCGAGTAGACCAGCGCCTCGTCGATCTCGTCGATGCTGACCTTGAGCACCACCGGATCCGAAGGCCGGTTCTGCCCGGGCAGCGTGCTGTGCTTGAGGTAGGTGAACCCGACGTCCTCGGCGGTGCCCAGGTAGACGGTCGGCTTGCCGTCCACCGGCGCGGACGGCGGAGAGTCGGAGTCGAGCCGGTGCACGTCGACGCCGAGCTGACCCAGCAGGCTCGTGTAGTGGTCCATCTCGCGGTCTGCGAGGTTCCCGCGGGTGGTGGTGACCTGGACGCCGTCCACGCCCGGCTTCGCGGCATGCACCGCCGCGTGGGCGAAGAACAGCCACGACTTCCCCTCGCCCGCGGCCATGTTCACCACCCGCCCGGCACCGAAGGCGTGCACGGCCGAAACCTGCGTCCAGCGCAGGGAGATCCCCTGTTCGCGACGAATCAGCTCGAACACCGCTGCGAACGTGTCCGCCTCGGAACCGGCGTGGTACAGCTCCCGGAGCTGGTCGATCGTGATGTTCGTCAGCCGCTCCTGTTCGGGCACACCGTCGGCGGAGCGGGCCGCGATGTCGGACAGTGTCCGAGCCGCTTCGTGCGCCTTGTTCGCACCGGCCAGCCAGGCCTCGTAGGTAAGGGTGTCGGTCACCTGCTCGCGCCAGCCACCGGCCTCGTCCGGCACGAAGACACGCGGCTGCGGCAACCGCTTGCCGTCGTTGTCCTTCATCTGCCGGTACGCCACGACGTGCTCGCCGCCATTGCGGTCGTAGATGAGTTCGTTCTCGGCCTTCAGCTCGACCAGCGTCGACCCGTCGGCCGCCCGCAGCGTCGTCGTCTCGTCGGTCTTGCGGGCTCGCACATCCCCGCCCTCGGTGCGCGGCGGCGACCATTCGCCACGCAGATCACGTTCGTAGCTGATGCCGTCCGGCAGGACCACGTGCCGCATCTCGCCGTCCGGGCCGAACACGGCCCTGGTGCCTTTCGGCAGCACGACCGGGTCCGTGCCCCGGCCGCGGTCCAGGGAACCGGCGGCATCCGCGAGGTACCAGCCGTCCTCACCGCGGGTCCACGACGTGCCCGCGGTCTCGAACCGTTGCGACCACACGATCCTGCCTGGGCCGGCGGTTTGCCCGTCCGGCACCGTCGCGGGGCCGTCGGTGACGACGGAGGGCTGCGCCGCCGCGGAGTCCGGAGCCGCCGCGGTCGTCTCGCCCGGGGTGAGGCGGATGGTCTCGTCGATTCCCACTATGTCCGATGTGGACAGACGCAGGTTTCCTGGCGCCACGGTGGTGCCGGTGAACCGCAACATCTGCGCTACCGCGTCGCGGGTGTCGCCGAGGCGCCAGGTCAGCTGCCCGGACCGGTCCGCGTTGTCCACGACCTCGACGGGCACCCGCCGCGCCGAATCGGTCTCCCATCCCGGCCGCGGCACGCCGTTGGGCGTCCGGGCATCGAGCACGACGTGCAGCTGATCGCCGTTGGGGAACCGGTGACGGCCGTTGACCCGCTCGTCCAGCGTTCGCTGCAGGTCCTGAGCCCACTCACGACGGGCACCGGCGTCGACGGCGCCCGACGAGGACATCAGGTCGACCGGGATCGAGACCTCGCGCACCCAGCGCCCTTGGCCGACTTCGCCACGACGCACGTCGAAGCGGGTCTGGAGGATCAGTCCTTCACCGCCCGCCTCGTCCGGCTCCAGCCGCTCTGCTCGATGCCGGGTCGGCGCCACCTGGTCACGGACGGCGTTCCATTCCACTGTGGGAACGAGATCGGGTCGGGACTCCGCAGCGTCACTGCGGTTCGGGACGGCGGTGTCGTCCGGCCTGCTCAGGCCGAACTGAGCGGCCAGCGCGGCCGCCTGGGCGTCGGTGGCGTCCGTCGTGTTCGTGGAACGCTGCGGCCGCGCGGGACCGCCGGTGACCTTGTCCGGCCCACGTCCATCCGCCGCCGCGGGATGCTGTGGCTCCAGCTGGCCCGGGGCCCGGTCTCCCCCGGACCGTGTTCCGGCGGACGCGGTGTTCGGCCGGTCCGGCGGCACGTTCGGCTTCGGCGGTTCGGCATCCGCCGGTCGCGGACCCGCGTCGGTCCGCGGTTGCGAGCTGGTCTGCGCCGGGGGCTTGGTGCCGGAGTCTGCCGACGGCGCGGGAGTCAGCTGCGCATTCGGCGTGGAGGGGTTCGCCGGGGTGGCCGGGGACGGGCTCGACGGTGTGCCGGAGGCAGGGGACGTGGGCGGAGTCGCCGGGGTCGCGGACGACGGTGTGGTGCCCTGCGGGGTGGCTGGGGTCGATGGAGTCCCCGGCGCAGTCGTCGACGAGGCGGGCGTGGCCACCGGAGTGGTCGGCGTGGCCGTCGACGGAGTCAGCGGAGAAGTCGGGGGCGCGGGCGGTGTGGTCGTCGCCGACGGGGTCGGCGTGCTCGACGGGGTGGCCGGGGACGACGGTGTGGTGTTTGTGGTGCCCGACGGTGTGGCGGGCGGTGTGCCCGGCGGAGTCGGCGGTGTGGCCGACGATCCCGCCGTTGTCGACGGGGTCCGCGTCGCGTCGGTTTCGGGAAGCGCCTTCGGCGTCTCGCCGCGCAAGAACTGCTGTGTCTGCGAAGAAGCGGCGGGTGCTCCACCCGTCGACGGACCGCTGCTGGACGACGGCACGGCGTTCGAAGGCGAAGCGGCGCCGGCGCCCGTGACCGGAGCGGTGTTCGAGGTCGAGGAACCCGGGGCGCCACCGGTCGACGGCGACGTCGAGGCGAGCGGTGTGCCGCTGGAGGTCGAGGGACCCGTGACAGGCGTGGTGCCGGTTGCTGGAGTGGCGCCGGTGGCAGGTGTCGCGCCCGACGCGGAAGCGGTACCGGTCGTCGGAGTGATCGGGGTCCCGCTCGTGGCGGGCACGGTCGGGCCGCTGGTGGGTGTGGTTCCAGTGGAGGGCGCGCCACTCGTCGTCGGCGTGGTCCCCGTGCCCGGAGCACCGCTCGTGGCAGGTGCGGTTCCCGCGGAAGGGCTGGATGTCCCCGTACCGGTGGACGGCGCAGCGCTCGTCGCGGGGGTGGTTCCCGCGCCCGGAGCACCGCTCGAAGTCCCGGTACCAGGCGTGGCACCGACGGCAGGGCCGGCCGGAGTGGTCGAGCCGGTCGGGGTGCCGCTTGTGACCGGAGCGGTGGAACCGCCACTGGTGGCCGGGGCGGTGCCCGTGACGGGGGCGCCGCTGGTGGCCGGAGCGGTGCCCACGGCCGGTGTCGTCGCGGTCCCACCGGACCCGGACGAGGCCGGAGTGGTGCCGGTCCCAGAACTCCCGGTACCACCCGAAATCCCGCCTGCCACCGGGGTGAAGCCGACAGCGGGAGCGTCGCCGGTGACCGGAGCGCCTTCGGTTACCGGCCGGCCCTCGCCGCTTCCCAGACCTTGTTGCGGGCTCTCGGTGAACAACTGCCCGAGCGACGTCCCACCGCTGGAAACGACCGGGATCTGCTGCACGGTGCCGGAATCCATGACACCGGGAAGCACCTCACCGGGCTGGCGCGGGATCACCAGTGGCTGACCACCGCTGGTGTCGGGCGCGGCGGCCGACGGCTTCTCCCGCAGCGGAGCCGTGCTGTCCCCAGTGATCTCACCGGCGGACGGCTTTTCCGAATATACCGGCGGTTTCTCGTCCGGAAACGCCGAGAACGAACCGTCGGGCCCGACTTCGTAAGCCGGCGGCGCCTCGACTTCGCCGGGGAAGGTCAGGTCGATGTCGTCGAGCTTGGTGTTCGTGGATCCGCCGGTATCGCTCGGCTTGCCGACGCCGCCGAAGGCGCCCAGCGCGCCGAGGATGCCGCCCCAGAACGCGTCGGGCTGATCGACGGCGATGTTGACGATCGGGTTGCTCCAGGCGACCGCCGCGACCTGTCCGGTCGAGTAACCCGCCTGTCCGAGCGCGACCATCCAGCCAGGAATCTCCTTGCTCGCCACGGTGGCCGCGGCCTTGGCGCCGCTCACGACGAACCGGGCGATGCTGTGCGTCAGACCGGCCGCCGCACCGCCGATCGCGCCGCCGATCGCGGACTTCCCGAGCGATTCGGAGTCGAAGTCGTCCCGGACGCCGTAGGCCATCTGAACGCCTTGGGCGATCGAGTCAATGGCCACCATCAGGCCGGCGCCCATGGCGGCGAAGGCCGCCATGTCCATGGTGAGCCTGCCCGCCGCCTTCGCCGCCTGGGCGGCGGTGATCGAGGTGATGCGGTTCAGCAGCATCCGCAGGATCAGGCGCAGGGACAACTGGGTCGCGGCGGTGACCGCCGGGACCATCCAGGCGAAGATCAGTGAGGCGATCAACTCGATCACGGTCGCCAACGCAAGCAGCGCCATCGTGATCATGAGGATCTGCGACTTCTCGACGTCCGCCGCGGTCGCCTTGATCATCTTCGCGAAGGCGGCCGCGGCTTCCCTGAGCTGGTCGGCCGACGGCAGAAGCTTGCCGGCGAACCATTCCCGCATGGATTCCGCGTAGTCGCCGTCGATCGCGCGGTCGAGGGCGTTCGAAACGTCGCCCGCGTCACCGATGAACTCTTCGAGTTTTTCGGCGAAGTCGGCCCACGCCTGCGACATGGCCCGCATGTTGCCGACGTTGGCCTCGGGCCATTCCATGCCGAGCGTGACCTTGAAGAACGTCTGCAAGGACTTGGGCAACTCGACGGAACCACCCTCTGCCACTTGCCACCTCCTTACCCGACGATCACCACCACGGACTCATTCTTGGCACAGCAACGGCTTTCTCAACCGCCGGCTTTTCGCATCTCTTCACCCAGTTGCTGGTCGAAGGCCTTGGCGTTGTCCTCGTCCAGGCCCACGAACTCGTCGACGGTCTTGTTGACGCCGGTGACCGTCTCGCCCAGACCCTCCGTCAGTTGCCCGAGCGTCTGCCGGGCCCCTTCCGAGTCGCCCTTGTAGCCGCCTGCGAACTTCTTGCCGATCTCGTCGTCACCCCAGCACCCTTCGTACTGGTCGAGGGTTCCGTTGAGCGCGCCCAGCGCGGCCATCAGATCGCTGGTGACCGAGGCCAGACCGGCCGTCGCCTGCCGCACGCCGTCAGGGTCGATCCGGAACTGCTCAGCCATGGGAGTCGCCCCCGTCACGGTTCTTGGACCTGCCTGACGAGATCTCCTCCATGCCGCCCACCTGGTCGAGCATCGGCGAGATCAAGGTGTCCAGCAGTTCCAGCGGATCCGCCTTGCCCGCGGCGAGGTCCTGGAAGTTCAGGCCGGTCGCGCTGCCGGTGCCCATGAGCTCGGACATCTTGGCAGCGCTCTCGGCGCGTCCACGCTGCAGTGTCTCGACGACGACGCTGGCCAGCTGCGCCGGCGCGAGCTTGCGGTATTTGGCTTCGTTGAACGACATCTCGACGAGTTCGCCTCGTCCGTCGAACGTCATCGACAGGGACTGGTCCTTCGCCCGGACCGTCGTCCGCCCGTCACGCCAGTGTTCGCTGAGCTTGCCGAGCTTCTCGCGTTCCCGTTCCAGCGCGGCCATGGCCTCCTCGATACCGGCGTCGGGATCGAACCGGTTCTCTGTGGACATCTCAGTTCTCCTTACGCGAATCGGGACGACCTAACACGGGCAATGAAGACGCGGCAGGGTCAGCGCCGCCGACTTCCTTGCCCGGCAAGGGATCGCGGTCGCTTTCATCGACGGACGGAGGCGGCGCCACAGGGCGCCCGAGTACCAACGCGCCCTCACTGGAAGCATTCCAAACTTGGGAGTCCGCTCCCAGCAAACCGGCCGGATGGTGATCGTTCGTTGAATCTTCGTGCCCCTGCGCGCCCCGGGAAATGTGGCCTCCATAACCACCGATGAACGCGGCATCGCCTGCTCTGCCCGTACTCGCGGAATGGGGCGCGAGCAGCGGTGTGTCGGGCAGCGTCGTCCCGGCAGCTTCTCCCGGCACCGGACGGAAGGCGGGCGAAGCAGGCAAGGCTGCTTCCAGGGGACCTTTGCCCGGCGCTGCCAGAATATCCGCGGACAGGGCTCCGCCGGGCAGGGCCGACGAACCGACCGGTCCGCGACCGGGGTCGGGGGCGTTCTGGAGCGGAGGCAGGGGTTGCGTGGCGGTCGCGTGCGCGGTCGCAACCTGGGGCGTCGTGGACGTCGCTGGTGCTGCGGACGTCGCGGGCGCCACAGGTGCGGGCGCCGCCGTGGTGGCCGGTTGTGCCGCTGCGCTCGCCTTCTGGGGCGCCGACGCTTCGCGAAGCTCCGGACCCGCCGACGTAGAGACCACCTTCTCCGGCCGCTCCTCGCGCGCATTCTCGCGATCCCGCTCGCGTTTGGCGAAGCCATGTTCTTGCTTCGCTCCGGCGGGCCGGGACGCGGCGGGCTTCGCCGTACGGCCCAGCACGGACGCGCCGACCGTGTGAAGCCCGGCGGCCGCCGGAAGGACCATCGCCATCGGGACCGCCGCGTCACCCCGTCCCAGCACCGCGGGGACGACGGCGTCCTCATCCGTCCGCGAAGCCGAAACCGGAGTGGCGGCCGACGAGCCCCGCCCCACGGACCCGGTACCGGACGCAAAGGCGGACGCCGCCATCGGTGCGAGAGCCAGCGCCGCCGGCGCGGCCATACCGGGTTCGTGTCCGGCGGGCCGGCCGGCGGTCTGCGGGTGCACGATGACTGCCGGAAGGTTCTGCACGGTCTGCCGCGCGCCCCCGCCCCCGGCAGCTCCGGAGGCGGCCGCCTGCTTCTGCTCGGTGACGGCTTCGGGAAGCGGCACGACGCCGACGCCGATGTCGCGATAGGCCGTGCCGAGGTCGTGCAGAACCTGTCGGGTGGCGTCTACGTCGCCACTGCGGTTCTGCGTCTGCAAGTCACGGATCCGCTGCTGCGCGTGGGCCAGGGCGTCGCCCGTCCGGCGCAGGGCCTCTCCGTAGCCCGGGGTGGCCATGGCCTGCACGACCGAGCCGGTGGCACCGGTCACCCGCTGCACCAGTTCCTCGAACGAATCCGCGCCCCGGCCGGTCCAGGCTTCCCACAGGTTCCGGGTTTGACGCCGCAGGTCGTCCTGGACCTGTTCCAGCCTCGCCATCGCGGTGTCGAACGCGGCCGCACGCTCGTAGAAGACATTCGGGCTCACTTCGTTGATCAGCTGCGCGAGCTGATCGGCGGTGAGGAGCTGAAGTTCCGGGTCGTCAACCGGATCGGGTTCGGGGGCTTCCACGGATCAGGTCCTGCCCAGCACCTGGTTCTGCGAGGCGGCGTCATCCCCGTCGCCCCAGGCACCCTCTTCGGCCTGCATCCAGATCTGCGGCTCCCGTTCCTTGTTGTCCTGCTGACCGCCGCCGCCCATACCGCCCATGCCCATCGGGGACATCGGCATGCCTCCTTGCGCGCCGGCTCCGCCGGGAGCAGCGCCCGGGCTCATGCCGGGACCGCTCTGAGCGCTCGCCGCGGCCGGAGCGGACTGCAACGGCTGGGTGTCGAACCTGGCGGGGCTCTGCCCACCGGCGGCACCACCACCCGCTCCCGCACCGCCACCCGAGGCACCTCCGGCACCGGCGCCACCGGCGGATGGGTCCGCCGACGTCAGGCCGATGTCGCCGGTCCCGGCAGGCCCACCACCCGCTCCGCCGCCGATCCCGCCGCGAGGTGGCTCGAAACTTCCCTTGCCGGGCTCCAGGAATTGGCGCATGGCGTCGTCTTCGCCGCCACCACCGATCTCGCCGATGGCCTTGTGCACGGCCTCCTTCGCATCGGCCAGCGCCTGCCGCTCGGCAGGCGAGTCACCGGGCTGGGAGAGCGCGTCGAGTGCCTTGTCCGCCGACTCCTTCGCCTGGTTCAGCGCCTGATCGTGCTGGGGGCCGTCGAGCCCGGCGGCGTCGTTGATCTGGCCGATGGCCTTGTCCGCAGTGGCCCGCGCCTCGTCCAGGGCCTGCTGCCTGCCCGCGTCGTCCCCGGCGCCGCGCAGTCCGTCGATCGCGTTGTCCGCCGCGTTCCGCGCGTCCTCGACACGCTGGAAGTGTTCGGGAGCGGCCGTCTTGGAGATCGCGTCGCTCACCGCGACCTTTGCGTCCTGAAGCGCTTCCTTGCGTTCGGGGTCGTCGCAGTCCTTGAGGAGACTGTCGATCGCCTTCTCGGCCGCGTTCTTCGCGTCCATCAGCACTTCACGGTTCGGGTTCTGGTCCGCCCCAGTGGGATCACCGGCACCCGGTGCCGTCGGGTCCTGCGTTCCGAGACCGTCGATCGCGTCCATGGCGGCTTGTTTGGCCGAGTCCAGACCCTCTTGCCTGGCCTGGGAATCTCCGGGCTTGGCCAAGTCGTCGATCGCCTTGGCGGCCGATTGCTTGGCCTCTTCCAGTTTCGCCTGTTCGGGGCCTCCGGTGAGCTGCCCCGGCGCGGCGGAGGGGTCGGTCAGGCCGTCGATCGCGTCGTCGGCTGCCTGCTTGGCATCCTTCAGGGCCTTCGAGCGCTCCGGGTCGTCCGCTCCCGAGGAGAGGCCGTCGATGGCCTTGCCCGCGGCGTTCTTCGCGTCAGCCAAAGCAGGATTGAGTCCGGCGCCGAGCGGACCGCCGGCTCCCCCGGACGACTCGCCGCCACCCGACGCGCCGTCAGGATCCGTCAGGCCGTCGATCGCCGCGCCCGCGGCGTTCTTCGCGTCCGACAGCGCCTGCTGCGCCTCCGGACTCACGCCCGGGTTCGTGGGCCCGGGCGACTGGGTCGACTGCGTGGCGCCTCCGGCCGAGTCGAGACTACCGGGCTCGAACTTCTCCTTGGGGAGGTTCGGCTGAGCCACGGTGTCGGGCTCGTATTTCTCCTTGGGCAGGTTCGGCTGGGTCCCCTCGGTCGGGATCGCGGTGGTGGGCCCGTACTGGCTGGCGGGCAGATTCGGCTGCGCGCCTTCACCCGGGACGACGGTGTCAGGCTTGTACTGCTCGGCGGGCAGATTCGGCTGTGCGCCCTCGCCCGAGACGACGGTGTCGGGTTTGTATTGCTCGGCGGGCAAGTTGGGCTGGGCCTGGTTCTGCCCGGCGCTCCCGGTCTGCTGTGGACCCACGGACCGCATGACCCGCTTGGGCTCGTTGGGCTGCGCGAGTGGGGCGGCGGTGGCGGTGTTGCCGTCGGAGATGTAGAGCGGGACCAGTTCGGCCCCGCGGTCGTTGTACTGCGTGCCCAGCGCGCCCAGCGCGTTCTGCAGATCCTTCAGCAGCGCGATGTCCATCTTCTCGTACATCGCCTTGACGTCCAGGTCGTACTGCGCCTGGATTTGCGAGACCTGTGCGACCGATTCGGCCTGGCCGACCTGGTTCTCCGCGTTGGTGGTCAGCGAGTTGAGCAGGTTCTGCCTGGTCTCGTCAGCGGCTTCGTGGATACGCCAGTAGCCGTCGGCGAAGATCTGCGAGGCGTGGCCGATGTTGCCCATCGCGCGACCGAACTGCTTCTCGGCCAGTGTCTTGTAGACGTCCTCGCTCGTGTTGAGGATCGCCGTCGCGTACTTGGTGAAACCGTCGCCGGTGTCGCCCTCCAGGGCGTCCCTCAGCGCTTTGATCTCTTTCGCGAACCTGTCGTTGATGGCCGCGAGCGCCTCCGTCGCCACGTTCACGTTCCCTTCGAGCGTGTACCACGCCTCAGCGGACGTGGACCGCGACAAGCTCGCTTGGGAGCCATCCGAGTTGAACACGATGTCGTTGACGGCGCTGTCGATCGCCTCCACCGAGGAGAAGTACGACGGATCCAGCGAAGGCGAAGGCGCCGCATACTGACCGACCAGCGGCGGCGTACCTTGAGAATCGGACATGAATAATCCTTAACCGAGATGGCAGCCAATACCGAGGCCGACAGCCGCGGTGAGCCCGCGGACCGACCTGTTCCTGTTGGAGGCCGAGGTCAGGTGGTGACCTCGTCGTTCATGTTGTCGTTGTACCCGTCACCGTCGTGCGCATCGTTGGCAGCACCGGGATCCGTGGTGTGGTTGTGCTGCTCGTTCTCGGTGTCGGTGTCGAAGTCGTTGACTTCACCGATGATCAGGCCTTCGAGTTCGGCGAGGCTGTTCTTGATCTTTTCGGCGTTCTCACCGTCCGCGTTCTCGAAATCGTTCGCGATGGCGTTGAGCTTTTCCTCGATCTCCGCGAAGGCGATCTTGAGATGCTCCGCGTGCGCGACGATACCGTTCCGGCGGTCGTCGACGACCCGCTCGAGCCAGACGGCGAGTTTGAACTTTCCCGCGTTCGGCCATTGCGGCTTCAACGCTTCGAACGCACTCATGTCGTCCATGATCTTGCCGATGTTGCCGGCCGACGCCCTGATGGCGTCGCCGTCGAATTTGGTGGACATGGCCACTCCCCGCGCTTTCGGCTGCGACTGACGCAGTGTTCAAGGAAAACGGTGTGCCGGGCGGTACACCCGGCACACCGTGACGATCAGAAGGCCTTCGCGCCGTTCTTGTCGGTGTACTGCATGCCGCCCGCACCGTCGCTGAGCGCACGCTTGAGGTTCTCCAGGTTCTCGCGGTTGGCGACCAGGTCGTTCCGGAGGTCGTCCGCGAGCTTCTTGTAGGCGTCCGCCGTCGCACCCGACCAGCCGGCGTCGATGAGGCGCTGCGCACCGGCGGCGAGGTCGTCGGTCTCGTTCTGGATGGCGTTGGCGCGCTGCTGCATCGCCGAAACACACTCTTCGAGCGCCGGGTAGTCGTAAGTGATCGTTCCGTCAGCCATGTGAAGTCTCCTTGAGGTGAAAAGGTTGTGGTGGGGTCCTGAAGATCAGGAAGCGCCCAGGAAGTTGCCGGTCTCCATCGGGATGCTGAGGATGCGCTGCATGTTGTCGGCGTCGGTCGCCTCGCCGTGGCCCGCCTCCGCACGCATGTTCTGCGCCATCGTCCGCAGGTGCTCGATCGTCGACTTGCGCATCGACTCCACCCAGTTGGTGCAGGTGGTGCTGAGCGCTTTGGTCGCCGCGCTGTTGCTGGCGGCGAGGGTCATCTCGATCTGCGACCGCAACTGGTCGAGCTGGCCGCTGATGTTGTCGGCGGTCTCATCGTGCGCCCTGGCCTGCGCGTTGATGTCGTTGCTATTGAGCTGGGTGTTCGACATTCTCAATTCCTCCTGCGTTCGCTGCTACGACGTTGACGAGCCCTACGTTTCGTAGTCGGCACGACCACAATCAAAGATTAAATGCCAGGAGTCACCTGTTCGGCCGTTTTCCGCCCTGGTCGGACAATGATAGGAAGTCGGCTCACGAAATCCACTTCAGTGCCACCTGAAACCCCTTTCTCGCACAATCGCAATTTCGTCAAGGAGCCCTTGAGAATCCCTTGAGAATGCGAGACTCGAAGCTCCTTTCACAACCGCTCACTGCTGTACGGCCTGGGTCTCCCTGGCGGCGCCCACGCTGAGCACCGGCCCCGTCGGCAGCAGGTTGAGCAGTTGCCCGTCGACGGTGACGGCGGTGCCTTCGGTGTACCCGAGCGCGGTGATCGTGCCCTCGTCGGCGAGGGCGTACTTCTTCCCGACCTCGGTGACGAGGTAGATGACGCCGCCGGTACCGGACGCCGACCGGTTCCGCGCGAGGAGACCCCCGCCCGCCGGAATGGAGATCCGGTCGGCGGTCTTGCCCGCCTGATGTTTGCCGAGCGGGGCGGAGACCTGGGTGACCCGGTCGCCGGGCAGCAACTCGGTCACCACATTCGGATCTCCCGCGCCGCCGGAGGTGTGGCGTACACAGGACTGGGTGCCGACCGGGGGCGTGACGATTTCCGGCGGCACCGGCGGCAGGTCGTTCGGCAGACCGGAGGCCGCCGTGATCGGCACGCCGGTGAGCGCCGCCGGTCCCACCTGAATGGGCTCGACCGGAAGATCGGGATAGGCCTGCCGCGTGGTCGGCGCGGCCAGCAGCAGCGCGGCGACGGTCCTGCTGATCGCGGCGAGGCCGTCCCGGCGGACCACGTAGATCTGCTCGGTACCCAGCGCGGTGTTGCGCACCTGGTAAACCTGGCCGATCAGGCTCTGCCGTCCTTCGAGCACCGGCCCTGTCTCCCCGGTTCCCGGTACGGCCGGCGCGTTCAGATCGGCGCCCTGCGGGATAGTGTTCAGCCAGTTCGAGGTGACGTCGAGGGGCCGGATCGCGCTGTAGCCCAGTGCGGCGATGGCTGAACGGCCCGGTACCCAGAACCGCTTCCCGCCCGCGACGAGGTAGGTCTTCCCACCCGGAACGGACACCAGCAGTCCTTTGTCGTCGCCGAGCACCTCGCCACCGGGACCGCCCAGCAGCAGGGTGACCTCCGCCGGCTGTCCGCGGACCGGGATGTCGGCGGGCCGCAGGCACACCGACCACGGTCCGGGGTTCAGTTTGTCGGCCGCCGGCAGGGAATCGGGCGCGTCGGGGATACCGATCGGCTGCCCGACGGTGGTACCCGCCAGCGCGCCGGGCGCGACAGAGGTCACTTCGCCGGTGCCGGACACCAGCCGGGCCGAGGAATAGTTGGGCACCGGGCGTAGTTGCCCGCCGAGATAGACGTAGCGAGCACCGCTCACCTTGTCCATCACGATCGCGCCCTCCTGCCGCCAGGCGGTGTTCCCCGTGGGGGGCACGAACATGCCGTAGATGCCGAAGATTCCCGTGATGACCGCGGCGAGCACGAAGCCGAGCACTGTCCCGGTCGTCATTCGTTTGCTCGGCGCTTCCAGGATGTCGGGTTTCCCGTGGGTGACCGCGGCGGCCAGCCTGCCCACCACGAAGAAGTAGGCCTGGACCTGATCTTTGCGTGATTTCATCAGCCGGCCAGGTTCCGCATGAAGGTGTAGACGTGCAGGACCTGGAACAGGATCGGCAGGATGGCGATCGCGGTGATCAGCTCGAAGATCTCCACCGCGCGACCCCAATACGGCCGGAATCGTTTACCGGGCAAGTGTTCCCCGCCCAGCAGGAACAGTCCGGCGATCATGATCAGCGGGATCACCAAGAGGAAACGGGTGGCGGGCGGCATCGCCTCACCCCAGGCGACGACGTTCACCATGAGCGCGGCTCCCGCGGGCAGCAGCACCGCGCACCGCTGGATCATCCCGTTCGGATGCCGGGAACGCAGCAGCAGGAGCAGTGTCATCAGCAGGGAAAGCGTCATGTGCCAGACGTCACCGTCGACGATCAGCAACGGCAGCAGGATCGCCTGCGCCAGCCCGAGCCCGGTGTACAACGCCGTCGAATAGCCGAACGTCGCCGCGCCGCGATCCACCACCACCTTGTGCGGCACCGAATCGATGTCCTCGTGCAGTTCTTCGGCACCGGTCGGCAACATCGGCAGGGTCAGTCCGGAGAGCCGAAAAGCCGCGGTGGGTATGAAGAGTCCCAGGATCAGCGACAGCACCAAGCCGACCGCTGTCGTCTGGGCGAAGGTGGCCGGGGTCACCGAACCGATCAGCCCGGTGATCAGGAAGACCGCGGCGAACAGGATCGCGCCGACGAAGAGCAGCGCCGCGTCCGCGACCGCGATGAGCCCGGCCATGAGGGCCAGCAGGGCACCCGCTGCGGCCCCGGTGATCTTCACCATGGAGTTCGCCGCCGGATCGACCATCTCCACCAGCAGGAGCCCGGTAAGCGCCGCATGCCCGACGGCGGCCGCCACCGGGATCACCGCCGATTCCGGCTTCGCCGCCCCGCGCGCGACGAGAGCGCCCGCCACCAGCAGCACCAGCGTCAGTCCCGCTGAAAGCAGAACCTGTCCCACCAAGGCGGATTCGGCGAACACCAGCCACAGGCTGAGAAGGAGTGTGACCATGGCGCTGGTGTGGAACAACCAGCGCACGCGCGCGGGGGTGACCGCGCCCGGATGCTCTCGGACCTGCTCACCGACGCCGTCGACCAGATCGTCGTAGTCGATCGCGGCGAGCTGGTCCGCGCGAGGCCGCAGATGGAGGGTCTCGCCGTCGAAGACGTTCAATTGCGTCAGCGTGCGGTCTTCGTCCAGCGCCGCCTCGCCGACCCGTTGTAGTACCCACCCTTCGTGTTCCGCACCTTGCTCGATCATCTCGGCGCCGAACTGGATGAGGACCGCGGGCAGCAGATCCACCAGCGGAACCTCCGCCGGGAGTGCGAGATCCCGCACCTGATCACCCAAAACGAACCGTAGCCTCGCCGAGCTTGTTGTGCGATGCTGTGTTTGCTCTTCCATCAGCCCAAGGCCCTTCCCTAGCCGGTCCAGCCACGAGACCGGTCCCGACGGTAATGCCGCGAACAGTCGCCGCGGCCCGCTCCGGGACCACCGGCCAGAAAAAGGGGAAGTCGGCTCACCAAGGGAGAGCACGTGAGTACAACGCTATTCGCCCGGCGGGCCCGACGGCCCAAACCGCCGGTCCCGGACACCGAAATCGAACTGCAGCCACCACCCGGTGTGCCGGAGAACACAGGCGGCGGGATCAGTTCGGTGCTGATGTACGCCCCCATGGGGCTCGGCTCGCTGGCGATGGTGATGATGTTCGTCCGGCCCGGCGCCGGGGCGTTCGCCTATGTCGGCGGCGGCCTGATGGTCGTGTCGGCCATCGGCATGCTCATCACCCAGATGCTGAGGAACTCCGTCACTCACAAACAGAAACTGAACGGTCACCGGCGCGACTACATCCGCTATCTCGGCCAGTTGCGCAAGAAGGTACGCGGTTCCCTGGTGGCGCAGCGGAAAGCGGCCCGCTGGATCCACCCGGATCCCCACTCGCTGTGGTCCATGGCACTCGGCTACCGGCTCTGGGAACGCCGGCCGGCGCACGACGACTTCGGTGAGATCCGGCTGGGGCTGGGCAAGCAGCGTTCGGCGCACAAGCTGGTGCAGCCGGAAAGCCAGCCGATCGAGGACCTGGAGCCGCTGACGGCCCACGCCCTGCGCCGCTTCATGCGCGCCTACAACACCCTGCCCGATTCGCCGATCGCGGTGTACCTGCGCGGTTTCGGCCAGATTCAGTTCAGCGGGGACGACGACGCGGTACTCGGCCTGGTCCGGGCGATCCTCGCCCAGCTGGCGACGGCGCACGCGCCCGGCGACGTCCGCATCGCGGTCTGCGCCGACGAACGGCGGCTGGAGCGCTGGGACTGGCTCAAATGGCTTCCGCACAACCAAGACGCCGACAGCCGGGACGCGGCGGGCGCCCGGCGGCTCGCGGCCCACGACATCAACCAGGCCGAACTGCTGCTCGGCGGTCCCTCCTTCACCGGCAGGCCGCGGTTCGAGGCCGACACCCCGATCACTGCTTCCGAGCCCTTCGTCGTCCTCGTCCTCGACGGGGTGAGCGTGCCCGCCGACCACCGGATGGCCGACGAGGGCTATCGCAACGCCGTCATCGTCGACGTCTCCGGTTCCCTGCCCTGGCAACAGCGTGCCGGAGCCCTGTTCCTGGAGGTCGACGCCGACGAGGCCCGGACCGTTTCCTTCGACAGGGTGGGCAAGCAGGAGACCGCCGCCCTGTGCCGTCCCGACGATCTCAGTGAGATCGCGGCGAACGCCCTGGCGCGGACGATGGCGCGGTTCCGGGTCGGCGAGGCCAGCGAGGACGAAGAGCCGATGGCCGCCGACTACGATCTCGCGAACCTGCTCGGCATCGGCGACGTGGCGACCTTCGATCCGGTGCGATACCGGCGCGAGCGGATGACCGGCAAACGCCGGCTGCGAGTGCCGATCGGCATCGCGGGGGCCGGATCACCGCTGGAACTGGACATCAAGGAAGCGGCCGAGGACGGTATGGGCCCGCACGGGCTGTGCGTCGGCGCGACCGGCTCGGGCAAGAGTGAGCTTCTCCGCACCCTGGTGCTCGCCCTGGCGACCACGCACTCCTCCGACGACCTGAACTTCGTCCTGGTGGACTTCAAGGGCGGTGCGGCGTTCCTGGGCTTCGACCAGCTGCCGCACACCTCGGCGGTCATCACCAACCTCGCCGGGGAACTCGAACTCGTGGACCGCATGCAGGACGCCCTCACCGGCGAAATGAACCGCCGTCAGGAACATCTGCGAGCGGCGGGCAACTACGCGTCCCGCCGGGACTACGAGGCCGCGCGGGCGCAGGGTGTCCCGCTGGAACCGATGCCCGCGCTGTTCATCGTCGTCGACGAGTTCTCCGAAATGCTTTCCAGCAAACCCGAGTTCATCGACGTGTTCGCCATGATCGGACGCCTCGGCCGAAGCCTCGGCGTCCACCTCCTGCTCGCCTCCCAGCGACTCGACGAAGGACGCATCCACAAGGTCGAAACCCACCTCTCCTACCGCATCGGCCTGCGCACCTTCTCCGCCATGGAAAGCCGGAACGTCATCGGCGTACCCGACGCCTACGAACTCCCCAACAGCCCAGGAAACGGCTATCTCCGGCCGGACACGACGTCGCTGGTGCGGTTCAAGGGCGCCTATTCGTCCGCGCCCTACCGGGCGAAACGACGGCAGAAGGGTCTCGCGGTCGAGCAGCACATCGTCCCGTTCAGCACGCGGTTCGTCGACTCCCCCGTCACCGCCCCGCCCGAACCGCTCGAAGAGGACGACCAGTCCGACGAAGGCACCGAAACAGTCATCGACGTGTTGATCGGCAGGCTGCGCGGAATCGGGCCCCGGGCGCACCAGGTGTGGCTGCCGCCGCTGAAGGTCTCCGCCACGCTGGATCAGCTTCTGCCGCCACTGGTGGACCACCCGCGGTACGGTCCGCGCCCGGTCGGCGAACTGGACACCGCGGACCTGATCGTCCCGGTGGGACTGATCGACCTGCCCGCGCAGCAACGGCGTGAGCTGCTGCTCGCCGATCTCTCCGGCAGCAAGGGCAACGCCGCGGTGGTCGGCGGACCGCAGAGCGGCAAGAGCACCATCCTGCGGACGCTGATCTGCGCGCTCGCCGTCACCCACACCGCGGAGCAGGTCCAGTTCTATTGCCTCGACTTCGGCGGGACGCTGTCCGCGCTCGCGGCGATGCCGCACATCGGGAGCATCGCCAACCGGCTCGACCGGGACCGGGTCACCCGCACCGTGCTCGAAGTGACGAACCTGATGGCCAAGCGCGAGGCCATCTTCGCCGAGCACAACATCGATTCGATGGCCAGCTACCGGCGCGCCCGCGCGAAGGGCCAGTACCGCGACATCGATCCCTACGGTGACGTCTTCCTGGTCATCGACGGCTGGTACACCATCCGCCAGGATTTCGAGGACCTGGAGGAGAAGTTCACCGAACTCGCCGCGCGGGGCCTCAGCTTCGGCATCCACCTCGTGGTCGCGTCCAACCGGTGGTCGGAAATGCGGCCCTGGCTGCGGGACGTCATCGGTACCCGCTTCGAGCTCAAACTCGGCGACCCGGTCGATTCGGAGATCAACAGCCGGTTCGCCGCCACCGTGCCCGCCATCCCCGGCCGGGGCATCACACCGGACCGGCTGCACTTCCTCGCCGCGCTGCCGCGGATCGACGGCGAGTCCCGCACGGACGACCTCGCCGACGCCACAGTCGAACTCGCGGAGTCTCTGGCGCCGCCGGGAGCACCTCGCGCGCCACAGGTCCGGCTCCTGCCGCAGACGCTGCTCGTGAAGGATCTGCCAGGGCCGCACGCCCCCACACCGTCCGCCGAGATGCGGATGGCGCTCGGTCTCGAGGACGTGCACCTGGAACCCGAATGGCACGACTTCGACGCCAGCCCGCACCTGCTGATCTACGGAGACGCCGAAACCGGGAAGACGAACCTGTTGCGGCACATCGCCCGGTCGGTGGTGGCGCACCACAGCCCGGACGAAGCCCGCGTCATGTTCGGCGACTTCCGGCGCGAACTGCGGGATTCGATCCCAGCCGAGTACCAGCTCGAGTACGCGGTCGGGGCGGAGGCACTGACGAAGTCGATCGCGGGTGCGGCCTCGGTGATCGAAAAGCGCATTCCCGGGCCGGAAATCAGCCCCAGCAGGCTGCCGCTGCGTGACTGGTGGCAGGGCGGACGGCTCTACATCATCATCGACGACTTCGAGCTGTCCGAGTCGGCGGGCAGCGCGGGCCCGTTGCAGGCGCTGATGCCGGTCCTCGCCCAAGCGTCCGACGTCGGGATCCACGTGATCCTGGCTCGCAGCACCGCGGGTGCAAGCCGGTCGATGGGCAACTCGGCCATCCGCCGCATGTGGGAGCTCGGCACGCCGGCGCTGCTGCTGTCCTGTCCCAAGACCGAGGGAGCATTCCTCGGGAACCTCAAACCCCGGGTGCTGCCCGCCGGCCGCGCGCAGTTCATCAACCGTCGCAGGTCGGTCCGGCTAGTGCAGACACCGCTGACCGAGACGGAAGAGCCGTAGAGACTTCCTTGAGTCCCGGTTGGTGCACTGAGCCAGGAGGAGGCTGAGGCTTTGATGACGAAAACGTTTTCGGCGAGCCTGCTCGTCGCGGGACTGGTGTGGGCACTGACTCCGGTGACACCGGCCTCAGCCCAGCAGAGCGCCGCACCCCTTCCGAGTAACCAGAAGGGCTGTCTTCCGGCGCCGACCAGCACCGAGTCCGGGACGCCGTGGGCTCAGCAACGCTTGGCGCCGGACCGGGTCTGGTCGCTGACGAAAGGCGCAGGGATCACCGTCGGCGTGGTCGACACGGGCGTCGACGCGGGCACCCCGCAGCTCGCGGGTGGCCGGGTGAAACGCGGGGTCGACGTCACGACCCCGGAGCGCAAGCCCGCGGACGACGACTGTTTCGGGCACGGCACCTTCGTCGCCGGGATCATCGGTGCCGGTTCCCGCCGGGGCACGGGCTTCTCCGGCGTCGCACCGGAGGCGACGATCCTGCCGATCCGATGCGCCGTCGCGAGCCAGGACGGCTCCCCGCCGAGCCTGACCGCGACCGAGATGGCCAATGGCATCCGTGCCGCCGTCGACGGCGGGGCCAAGGTGGTCAACATTTCGGCCAGCACCTCGGTGCCCGACGATGGCCTTGAAGAAGCTGTCCGCTACGCCGCTTCAAGCGACGTCGTGGTCGTGGCTTCGGCCGCGAACAGTGCCCAGCAAGGGGACCCGGTCACCTATCCGGCGGCCTACCCGTCCGTGATCGCGGTCGGGGCGATCGACGAGTCCGGGAAGAAGGCGGACTTCTCCCAGACCGGGAAGTTCCTTTCCCTCGTCGCGCCCGGTGTCGGGGTCACGAGCGTCGGACCCCGCGGTGCCGGGCACTGGCTCGGCAGCGGCACCAGTTACGCGGCGCCGTTCGTCGCCGGTGTCGCTGCCCTGGTGCGCTCGTACCATCCGGAACTGTCCGCAGAGCAGGTCAAGCACCGGCTCGAAGTGACCGCCGATCGCCCGGCCGCGAAGGTACCGGACCCGGGTTTCGGCTGGGGCACGGTCAACGTGACGGCGGCGGTCACCACGGTGCTACCGGAGGAGAGCGGCACCGGCTTACCCGTTGTCACAGCCGAACTCGCTCCCTTGCCGCCATCCGCGCAGCCCGGCGGCGCCGGCCCGCTTCTCGCCGTCGGCGCGGCGGTCAGTGTGCCGATCCTCGTCTTCCTGGCGTTCCTGGGTTCCCGGCTCGTGCGGTCCGGGCGGACGCGTGGCTGGAAACCCGCCAGGGTGGTGGAATTCCCGCCTGACCCCCGCAAGTAGTCCTCTAATTGCGGGAGGGTCAGACGACCCCGAAGGCGAGCATCGCGTCCGCGACCTTCTTGAATCCAGCGACGTTGGCACCGCGGACGTAGTCAACATGGCCCGTCCCCGCCCGGCCACCGTGTTCGACGCAGCGCTGGTGGATGTCGGTCATGATGTCGACGAGCAACTGCTCGACCTCGTGCTGTTTCCAGGACATCCTGGCCATGTTCTGGCTGATTTCCAGCCCGGACACGGCGACCCCGCCGGCGTTCGCGGCCTTTCCCGGGGCGTAGAGGATTTCCGCGGACTTGAACAGATGGGCCGCTTCGAGCGTGCAGGGCATGTTGGCGCCTTCGGCTACCGCGACGCAGCCGTTTCCGAGAAGGACGCGCGCGTCCTCCTCGGTGAGCTCGTTCTGCGTGGCGCACGGCACGGCGATGTCACACGTCACGGCCCACGGTGGGCGGCCGGGGAAGAACTCCGCTTCCGGGAACTCCTTGGCATACTCGGAGATCCGGCCCCGGCGCTGGTTCCTGAGCGCCTTGACCCAGGCGAGTTTGTCCGCGTCGAAACCCTTCGGGTCGTGGACGAATCCCTCACTGTCCGAGAGCGTGACGACGGTACCGCCGAGCTGGGTGATCTTCTCCGCGGCGTGGACGGCGACATTGCCCGCGCCGGAGACGACGACGGTGCGCCCTTCGAAATCCCATCCCCGGGTCTTCAGCATCTCGGCGAGGAAGTACGCGGTTCCGTAGCCGGTGGCCTCGGTCCGGATGAGGGAGCCGCCGTACTCGATCCCCTTGCCGGTGAGCACTCCGGTGAAACTGTTCGTGATCCGTTTGTGCTGGCCGAACATGTACCCGATCTCGCGCGCTCCGACACCGATGTCTCCGGCGGGCACGTCGACGTCGGCGCCGACATGACGGTAGAGCTCGGTCATAAAACTCTGGCAGAAGCGCATGACCTCGTGGTCGCTCTTGCCCCTGGGGTTGAAGTTCGCCCCGCCTTTCGCGCCGCCCATCGGCAGGCCGGTCAAGGCGTTCTTGAAGGTCTGTTCGAACGCGAGGAACTTAAGTGTGCTTTCGGTGACCGAAGGATGGAACCGGATACCGCCCTTGTACGGGCCGATGGCATTGTTGTTCTGCACGCGCCAGCCGCGTTGGACCCGGATGTTCCCTTCGTCGTCTTCCCAGCAGACTCGGAAGCTGACCACCCGGTCGGGCTCGGCCATTCTTCGCAGGATCTGGTACTCGTGGTAGATCTCTTTGTCCTGGATGAAGGAGAAGACGTCCTCAGCCACTTCCTGGACGGCCTGGGTGAACTCGTCCTGGCCGGGGTTCCGCTTCCGGACACCCTCGATGAATTTCGGTAGGTCCACATGGTCGGCGACGGCCATCGCTATCCTCCCGCGGAAATGCCGGCATGAGGCCGGACGATCACCATGCCGGACGCGTCACTCCGCCCGTCTTTCCTGATCACGATTCTGCCCGGCGTTGCCGCCATTCTGCCCCAGAGTCCCCTGCTCCATCTGAACTATCTCGTTCGTGCTCCGGAAAACACTGTGCCCGATGAGGCAAATTCGCTAGAAGAATTTACGAATCCAGTCCGCAAGGAATCGACATCGCGGTACTTGACCGCGACCATCTCACCAACGGCAGTTACGCACTCACTCTGAGGAGTTTCGCGCCTATCGACCCGTGTCAACCTCACCTTAGGACACGAACAGTGATGACGAATATTGTCAAGCCATGGGCAGCGCTTTCCGCGCTGTGCCTGGGCTTTTTCACGATCATAATGGACACCACGATCGTCCCGATCGCGGTCCCGTCGATGGTCCGCGGTCTGTCCGCGAGCCTCAACGCGATCGTCTGGGTGATCAGTGTCTATCTGCTCGCCTACGCGACCCTCATGCTGTTCACCAGCAGACTCGGTGATCGCTTCGGCCCTCGCCGGGTGTTCCTCGCCGGGCTGACCATATTCACTCTCGCATCGCTGTGGTGCGGCATGTCCGGCAGCATCGACACACTCATCGCCGCACGCGCGGTCCAGGGCTTCGGTGCGGCCCTGATGACCCCGCAGACCCTCGCCTTCGTGGGCTTCCTGTTCCCTGCCGCCCGGCGCGGCGCCGCCATGGGACTGTGGGCAGCCGTCGCCGGGCTGGGTACCATCGCCGGACCACTGCTCGGCGGTGTGCTGGTGCAGTACCTCGGCTGGTCGTGGATCTTCTTCGTCAACGTCCCGATCGGTGTGGTCACCTTCCTGCTCACCTTGCGGTTCGTGCCGGACTGGCGGCCGGAGCGCGCCCGTTCATTCGACTTCGCCGGCATCCTGCTCTCCGGCACGGGCCTGTTCTTCATCGTCTTCGGCGTCCAAAATGGGCAAAAGTACGACTGGGGCGCCGTGCTCGGCTCGATCTCGGTGTCCGAGATCATCGGACTCGGCGTGGTACTGCTCGGGGCTTTCGTGTTCTGGCAGCGCGTCAACCGGAAGGAACCACTGGTACCCCTGCGGGTCTTCCGGGCACGGAACTTCTCGGCGGGCACCATCGTATGGGCCACCGTCGGATTCTCGATGACGGGAATGATCCTCCCGCTGGTGATCTACTTCCAGTCGGTGCTGGGCCTGACACCGTCCATGACCGGGGTGCTCACGGCGCCGATGGCCCTCCTGACCGGGCTCATGGGCCCGTTCGTCGGCCGCCTCTCGGACCGGGTCAGCGGCAGGTACCTGGTCCTCGCCGGACTCGGCGCTCTCGCATCCGGACTCGCCGTCCTCGCTCTGCAGATGACCCCGGGTACTTCCCCGTGGGCGTTGCTACCCGCGCTGTTGGTGTGCGGCATGGGTTTCGGCCTGATCCTCGCACCGGTCAGCAACCTGGCCATGGGCTCGGTGGAACCACAGCTGATGGGCGCGGCGTCGGGCATCTTCAACACGGGTCGTCAGGTCGGTGGCGTGCTCGGCAGCGCCGCGGTCGGCGTCCTCATGCAGGCGCGGATCACCGCTTCTCTCACCACCGAGGCGAATGCCGCGGCGGAAGGACTGCCGGGACAGTACCGGCAGTCGTTCATCCAAACCGCGACGAAGGCGGCCGCGTCCGCCGGCGAGTTCGTTTCGGGCGAGGGCGCCCCGGTGGTACCGGGCTTGCCGTCAGAACTCACCGCGCGCGCTACGGAACTGTTCTCTCAATCGATCCACTTCGGACTCACCGACGCCGCGAGACAGACCTTGCTGTTGCCTGCGGCGGTTCTGCTGCTGGGCATGGTCGCGGCTGTGACGGTGCGCCGCACGGTGCCGGTGGTCCCGGCTTCCCGCTAACCCGGCATCGCTTTCACCAGCACGACTTTCCTCACTCCCCACCGGTTCAGTGACCTCTAAGGAAGTCAGCGTATGGCGCCCAGCCCGATCATGTCCGAAGCCACCGAACCGATCGCGATCATCGGTATCGGTTGCCGGTTCCCAGGCGATGTGAAGGATCCCGAAGGATTCTGGGCACTGCTCGAATCCGGGACCGACGCGATCACCGGGATCCCGGAGGATCGCTGGCGTATCTCGGAGTACTTCGACGCCGATCGGGCGACACCGGGACGCATGTTCGTCAAGGAAGGTGGTTTCCTCGACACGCCGGTCGACTCGTTCGACGCCGGGTTCTTCGGGATGCCACCGCGGGAAGCCGCGGCCCTGGATCCCCAGCAACGCCTGCTACTCGAAGTCACTTGGGAATCCTTCGAGGACGCCGGTATCCCACCGGGTTCGACCACCGGCGCCACCGTCGGGGTCTACATCGGCGGCTTCACCTTCGACGCGGCGACCTTGCAGCTGGCCGAGGCGAATCGGCACCTGGTCAGCGCCGCCACACCGACCGGCGTGAGCATGACCATGCTGGCGGCCCGGCTGTCCTACGCCTTCGACTGGCGCGGTCCGGCGTTCACCGTCGACACCGCCTGTTCCTCGTCCCTGGTGGCGGTGCATCAGGCGTGCAACGCACTGGCGCTCGGTGACTGCGAACTGGCGATCGCCGGCGGGGTGAACGTCATGGTGAACCCGGCGACCTCGATCCTCATGTCCAAGGGGCAGTTCCTCTCCCCCGACGCCCGGTGCAAGTCGTTCGACCACCGGGCCAACGGCTACGCTCGCGGGGAAGGCGCGGGCGTACTACTCCTGAAACCGCTGTCCGCGGCGGTGCGCGACGGCGACCGGATCCACGCGGTCGTGCGGGGAACCGCGGTGAACCAGGACGGACGCACCCCTGGGATCACCGTGCCGCGGGTGGATTCCCAGCGCACCCTGATCGAACGGGCCTGTCAGGTCGGCGGGGTCGAACCCGCGTCGGTCGGCTACTTCGAGGCGCACGGCACCGGCACGGCCGCCGGGGATCCGGTCGAGGCGATCGCCATCGGCGAAGTACTCGGTGATTCGGCCGGGCCGCATTGGATGGGCTCGGTGAAATCGAACTTCGGCCATACCGAGGCCGCCGCCGGAGTGGCCGGGATGATCAAGGCGACGTTGTGCCTGCAGCGCGGGATCATCCCGCGGAACCTGCACTTCGAGAAGCCGAACCCGAAGATCCCGTTCGACGAACTGCCGATCCGGGTGCCGACGGAGGCGATCCCGTTCCCGGACCGGGACACCCCGCGACGCGCAGGGGTCAACTCGTTCGGCTTCGGCGGGACCAACGCGCACGCCATTCTCGAACAGTGGCCAAGGGAGTCCGCAAAGGACACCGAGCTCGACGACGGACGGCAGGTCCTGCTTCCGCTTTCGGCACGGAGCCCGGAGGCGCTGCGGTCGCTCGTGGAGTCCTACGCCGAATTACTGGAGCAGGAGGACGGCCCGGCGCTGCGGAGGATCGCGCGAGCCGCCTCACGGCTGCGCGAGCACCATCCGATGAGGACATCCGTCGTCGCGCGCAACCGGGGCGAGGCGGTGGACAAGCTCCGGAGCGCCGAACTGACGCCGGACCGGACGAGCCGGCCCGCCATCGCGTTCGTCTACACCGGGATGGGCCCCCAATGGTGGGGCATGGGCCGCGAACTCCTGGCGGAGGAACCACGCTTCGCCGAAGTCGTCGACGCCTGTGACGAGGTGCTTGCCCGGTTCGGCCTCTCGATGCGCGAGGAGCTGTCCCGCGAGGAGGCGGAATCGCGCCTGACGTCGACGGTGTACGCGCAGGTGGCCAACTTCGTGGTCCAGGCGGGACTCACCGCGCTCTGGCGTGACTGGGGAATCGAGCCCTCTGTGATCACAGGGCACAGTGTGGGCGAGGTCGCGGCGGCTTACGCGGCGGGCGTGTATTCCCTCGAAGAGGCGCTCACGGTGAGCTTCCACCGCGCGAACCTGCAAGCACGGCTCGCGGGCCGCGGCGTGATGGCGGCCGTCGGCCTGCCGGTGGACGAGGTGACCCCGCATCTGGTGGGCGGGGCGACCGTGGCCGCGGTCAACAGCACGCACGCGACGACCATCGCCGGCGACCGCGAAGCCGTGGCGAAGGTGAGCGAAACGCTTACCGCGCTGGGAGCGCCGGTCAAGCCGCTGCGCGTCGAAGTGGCCTACCACAGCCATCAGATGGACGAGATCCGCGAGCCGCTGCTGGCCGCGCTGGCGGACATCCGCCCGCGACCGGCGAAGGTGCCGCTGTTCTCGACAGTGACGGGTGATCAGGTCGAGGGCCACGAATTCGACGCGGACCACTGGTGGCGCAACGTCCGGCAGCCGGTGCGCTTCGCCGACGCCTTCCGCAAGATGCTCACCCGCGGCATCGGGGCGGTCCTGGAAGTGGGCCCGCATCCGGTGCTGGCCTCGGCGATCGACGAAGCGCTCGCCGAGCGCACCGGCGACGTCATCCGGCTGGCTTCGCTGCGGCGCGACCGGCCACAGTGGGAGCAGCTCGTGGAGACCCTGGGCTCGCTGTACGAGGCCGGTGCCGAACCCGCGTGGGAACGGGTCCACCCCGGGCTCCGAGAGCAGCTGGAGCTGCCTCGCTACCCATGGCACCGCGAACGCCACTGGATCGAGTCGGCCTCGTCCCGGCAGCGGCGGCTGGGGTCCGGCGGGCTGCTGCTGAGCGGACACGCCGTCGCCGGGACCAGGCCGATCCGGGAGGTGGAGCTGTCGTCGGCGGCATTCCCGTACCTCGTCGACCACAAGGTCGGCGGCTCCGTGGTCTTCCCCGGCTCCGGCTATCTCGAGGCCGCGCTGGCCGCGTTCCCGGACGAGGAACCATGCCTGCTCGAAGACGTCGTCTTCCACCGGCCTCTCGAACTGCCGCCCGCGTCGGTGACCACGCTGCGCGTCGGCCGGGACCCGGCGCGACGGCTGCTCACCCTGCACAGCCGTGCCCAGCCCGACGACGACCTCTGGACGTCGCACGCCGAACTCCGGCACGGCCATCTGGCCAAGGCGCGCGCCGTGGAGCCGCGCACCGCGAGCATCGCCGAGCTCACCGAAGGCCTTCCGGAACTAGGCCACGACGACGTCTACGCGCGGTTGTCCGGTACCGGGCTGGAGTACGGCCCGGCGTTCCGCGTCGTGCGGAAGATGTGGTGGCGCCGGCAGACCCGCGAGGTCTTCGGGGAGCTGCTGCTCGACCCGGTCGATCAGGAAGGGCACCGGTTGCATCCGGCGCTGCTCGACGGCGCGCTGCAGGCGGCCATCATCGGCGCGCACCTGCTCGGTGGTGAGGTCGAACCCGGCACCTACGTCCCGGCCCGCATCGGCGCGCTCCGTTTCTTCCGGTCGCCTGGCTCTTCGCTGTGGATCCACGCCCGCGGCCGGGCCACCGAGACGGCGGGGACGATCGAATGCGATCTGACCCTGGTGACCGACGACGGCGAAGTCGTCGCCGAGGTGGAAGGTCTGCGTGCCGAACGACTGGCCGAAGCCAAGAGCAGTCCCCCGAAACTCTTCTACCGACATGCCTGGCATCGGGAACCGCTGGAGCACGACGCGAACGCGGCGGGTCGCTGGGTCGTCGTGGGCGCCTCGGCTCTGGCCGACGAGATCGCCCGGGGGCTGGCCGAACGCGAGGGCGACGTGGTGCGCACGGATCTCTCAGACGGCGGCTGGCTCGAACAGGTCGTGTCCGAAGTGGAGAGTGACCGTCCCTGCCGGGGCGTCGTCTACGTCGAAGACGGCGAGGGCGACGAATCGCCGGCGTGTGGTCCGGTCGCACCGCCCCTGCGGCTAGTCCAGGAACTCGCCCCCGAGGCCGGGCAACTGACCCTGGTCACCTCCGGCGCCCAGAGTGTCTCCGGCGACGACCCCACGAGCGCGCCGTCCGCCGCGTCGCTGTGGGGGTTCGGACGGGTCGTCTCCGCCGAGCGACCGGAACTGCGCTGCCGGCTCGTCGACGTCGCCTCGGCCGATCTGCGGCCCGGCGCGAACGACGGGCTGCTCGACGCGCTGTTCACCGAACTCACGCACGATGGGCTCGACGAGGTCGCGATCCGGCCCGCCGGCCGGTTCGTTCGCCGGCTGGAGCCGCCCGAAGAGGCTTCCGAACTCGACCACGTCCTCGTTCGTACCGACCGCATACCGGTGCGTCTGCGAGCGCTGGAAGGACCTGGAGACGACGTCGGCTTCGTCGCGGCCACCCGCCGTCCTCCCGGCCCCGGCGAGGTCGAAGTGGAGGTTTCGCACGTCGGCCTGAACTTCAAGGACGTGCTCAAGCGGACCGGGCTGCTTTCCCCACGCGCCGTGGAAGGCAGCCACTCCCGGAAGACCCTCGGCCTGGAGTGCTCGGGCACGGTCGTGGACGTCGGCGAGGGGGTGACCAGCCTGCGGACCGGGGACGAGGTGTTCGTCCACAGCCGGGACCTGTTCGTGTCGCATGTGACCCTGGACGCGATCCGCGTGGCGAAGAAGCCAGTGACACTGTCACACGCAGAGGCCGCTTCTCTGCTCCCCGCGGTCACGGCGTACCTGTCCCTGGTCCGGCTCGCCGGAGTCCGGCGCGGCGAACGTGTGCTGATCCACTCCGCTGCCGGTGGTGTCGGCCTGGCCGCGGCGCGGATCGCGCGCTGGCTGGGCGCGGAGGTCTTCGTCACGGCAGGGAGCGAGCAGCGGAGGGAGATACTGCGGCGCGAAGGCTTCGCGAAGGTCACCGATTCGAGGTCCACATCCTTCGCCGACGACATCCTCGACTGGACAGACGGTGCCGGGGCCGACGTCATCGTCAATTCCCTGCCCGCCGACATGATCGAGCCCAACCTCCGGACGCTCGCCACCTTCGGGCGGTTCGTCGAACTGGGCAAACCCGGGGACGTCGCCGACCACGCCGTCCGGCTGGCCTCGACCCGGCGGGCATTGTCGTTCCATTCTTTCGACTACGACCAGATGATGGCTCTACGGCCGGACTACGTCCAAGAGTGCATGCGCGCCGTCGTCGAGCTCTACGACAAGAGCGCCATCGTTCCCCTGCCGTGCACGGAATTCCCGGCCGGTGAGGTGGATGAGGCGTTCCGGCGGATGGCGCGGCCCGAACACCACGGCAAGGTCGTGATCCGGATGGCGGGCGAACCGGTCCGGGTGCCGGCGGCGACGCTGCCCGACCGGCCGATCCGGGACGACGCCACCTATGTGATCACCGGTGGTCTCGGTGGCCTCGGCCGCACGGTGGCGCGCTGGCTCGCCGACCACGGAGCCCGGTACCTCGTGCTCGCGGGACGCAACGGGATCACTTCCTCCGCCGCGGCCCAGGACGTTGCCGACCTGGTCGCGCGCGGGGTCAAGGTGCGGGTGCACAAGGTCGACGTCGGGGACCGGGAGCAGGTACGTTCCTTCCTCGCCCGGGTCCGGGACTACCTCCCGCCCATCCGCGGCATCGTGCACGGCGCCGCGGACTTCGATGACGTGGTGCTCGCGGACACCGACGGCCACCGGCTCGTCAAGGCCACCCGGCCCAAGGCGGACGGTGCCTGGAACCTGCATGAGGAAACCCTCGGCGACGACCTCGACTTCCTCGTGTTGTTCTCTTCGGTCGCCGCGCAGATCGGAGCCTTGGGCGCCGGCGCCTACGCGACGGCGAACGAGTACCTCAACGGGCTGGCCCGCTATCGGCGCGCGCAGGCCTTGCCGGCGATCAGCGTCGGCTGGGGGATGATCGACGACGTAGGTGTCGCGGTCAGCCGTGAAGGCCACGTCGGGAACGTCCTGCGGCGCAACGGACACGTTGGGATGGCGCCCTCGCGGCTGGTCGCCGAACTCGGGGTGCTGCTCCACACCCGGCCGACCGAGGTCTCGGTCGCCGACATCGACTGGCCGCGGTGGTCCCGTGCCAATCGGCAGCTGGCGGCGCTGCCGAAGTTCCGTGCCGTGGTGCCGGACGGCGCCGCGGACGGTGACGCCGAACTCGCCGGGCAGGAATCGCCGGCGAAGCGGCTTCGCGAGGCGAGCCCGGACGAGCGCGCCGCGTTACTGCCGGCGCTCGTCACCCCGTTGCTGGAGCGCACGACCGGTCTGAGCGCGGAACAGCTCGGCGACCAGCAGGCCGTGGACGTCGACTCGCTCACCGCCGTCGAACTCCGCGTGCTGCTGCAGAAGCATCTCGGCGTCGCGATCCCGTCGGCGAGGCTGCAGCGGAATCTTAGCGTCGCCGTGCTCACCGACCTGTTGGGCGACCAACTCGACCGGGCGAAGGCCGAGATCCCGGCGACCGAGCGCCTGACCGTCCACGAGATCCCGTCTGCCGACGGGAAGGTGGTGTACGGCCACCTCAGTCTGCCCGACGGGCCGGGCCCGCATCCGGCCGTGGTGGTGTGCCTCCCGGGTGACGGCGGCGTCCTCACCGCCGAAGGCGACTACCGGCACACCAGTGCCCACGCACCGCTGAACGCCGCGGGATTCGCGGTCCTCTTCGTCGACCAGCGCGGCGCACCGGGCCACGGACCGGATTTCCGCGCGCTGGCCGAGATCGGCGGCAAGGACATCGACGACGTGATCGAGGCGACCCGGTACCTCGCCGGCCTGCCCGAGATCGACGAGTCACGGATCGACATCCTCGGCACCAGCCGCGGGGCGTATTCCGCACTGCTCGCGCTGGAACGCGGGCCCGATCTGTGGCGGCACGGCGTGTTGCTGATGGGGTTCTACGATCCCGTCGGGTTCGTCAAGGCGAACCAGGAACGTCCGGGGTCGCTGCTCCCGCCGCGTGCGGAGAGTGATCCGGTCTCGATCGAGAAGTACTTCGCCGCCCCGGAACGGCGGCCGTTGAGTGCGCTCGGCGACGTCGCCGCGCCGTTGCTGCTGATTCACGGAGACGCCGACCCGGTCACCCCGTTCGAGGAGTCCGAGGAACTGGCCGGGTGGGGAGAGTTGGAAGGACTGTCCGTTGATCTGATCGCCGTGCCCGGACTCGGACATGACATCGATCATGAAGACCCGGCCTGGGCCGGTCTGTGGGCGCGGATCACCGAATTCCTCCAGGATGGGGAAACGCGATGAGGTTCAGCATCTTTCTGCCCACCGGTTTCGCCCGTGAGTTCGCCGGGTTCAGCGATCCGATCGCGGTGTACGCCCGGCTGATGGAGATCGCCGAACTGGCCGACGACGCCGGCTATGCCGCCTTGCTCGTACCCGATCACCTCACCACGGTCCAGCCGTCGACCGACATGGTCTTCGAAGCCTGGACCTTGATCACCGCGCTCGCACGAGAGACGACCGGGATCAGGGTCGGTCAGCTGGTCACCGCGAACAGTTACCGGAACCCGGCCTTGCAGGCGAAGATGGCGTCCACACTGGACGTCATCTCCGGAGGCAGGCTGGATTTCGGGATCGGCGCGGGTTGGCTGGAGACCGACCACCGGCAGTACGGCTACGAGTACGGCACCGCCGCCGGCCGTCTGCGCAAACTCGAAGAGGCGATCCAGGTGATCCTGGCTCTCTGGACCGAGGAGCACGCGACTTTCGAGGGCCGGTATTACGGGATCCAGGACGCGGTCAACGAGCCGAAAGGGGTTCAGCGGCCGCATATCCCGCTGATGGTCGCCGGAGGCGGCGAGAAGATGACGTTGCGTCTCGTGGCCCAGTACGGCGACGCCTGCAACATCATGGACTCCCCCGAAGTCGCGAAACACAAGTTCGACGTACTGCGAGCCCACTGTCAGGACGTCGGCCGTGACTACGAAACGATCAAACGCACGGTCACGACGCCCTGCATCATCCGGGACAGCGCCGCGGAAGCCAGGGCGCTGATCCCGGCCGCGTCGAACTTCGTCTTCCCGGGTGACCTGGGCTCCTACGGGCTGGTCGGCACGCTGGACACGGTCAAGCGGCGCATCGCCGCCTTCGAGGAAGCCGGGGTACAGGAGTTGATCCTCTACTTCGAGGATCCGACCAGCACACGGCAGGTCGCGGACTTCGCCCGATCGTTCGTCGTCTAGCCGTGGGCGCCGAACGCGGGCGGGTCCTTGTGGTCGGGATGGGTGTGAGCGGACTCGCCACGGCGACCCGACTGCGCCGGGCGGGCTGGCGTCCGGTGCTCGTCGAACGTGCGCCGGCGCGCCGCACCGGTGGGTACTTCATCGTCCTCTTCGGAGCGGGCAAGGCGGCTGCGGCACGTCTGGGCCTGCTCGACGCCGTGCACGACAGGAGCACCACCGTCCCGAAGCTCGACATCGAGCGCGACGGCACCGGACGGCCTGGCATGTCGTTCTCCGAACTGCCAGGCAAGCCGTGGACGATGCTTCGGGGAGACATCGAGGACGCCGCGTTCTCGATCTTGCCGGACGACGTCGAGCTCCGCTTCTCCGTGGTGCCCACCCTGATCGAGCAGGACACAGACGGGGTCGACGTCACCCTGCTGGACACCGGGGCGGGAACGTCGACCACCGAACGGTTCGAACTTGTGGTGGGGGCGGACGGCCTGCACTCGACGGTCCGGCGACTGGCCTTCGGCCCGTCCGGGCAGTACCTGCGTCACCTCGGATACATGATCGCCGCCTACCAGTTCCGCGGCACCCCAGCCGGACTCCGGCCCGGACAGGCGGTGACGCTGCTGGAACCGGACCGGTCGATGTGGGTCTTCGCCTACCGCGACCACGACCCGACGATCCTGCTGACCTATCGCACGGAGGACGTCGCCGCGGAATTCCGCGAGTCTCCCGTCGAACGGCTTCGCTCGGTGTTCGCGAACCGCCCGTTGGGCACCACGCTCGGCGACGTCCTCGACGGGCTGGAAACCACCGACGAGTTGCTGTTCGACTCGGCCGAGCAGGTCAGGATGGACACCTGGCACCGAGGACGGGTGGTCCTCGTCGGAGACGCCGCCTGGTGTGTCACCCTTTACGCCGGGATGGGTGTCTCGACCGGCCTCACCGGGGCCGAACTGCTCGGCACGATGCTCGAACGGCATCCTGACGACGTCGGAGCCGCGCTTTCCGCGTGGGAGCAGGCTTTGCGGCCCTACGTCGAGCACTACCTCGACGGCGCGTCCGCCGATCGCCGGATTTTCGTGGTGGACAACCGGATGCAGTTGATGTTCCGCCGGGCTCTGCCCTGGTTGCGCCGCTACCGCCTCGGCAGGCGGCTCGCCGCGCGGCTGGTGCGGCTCGACGAGATCGCGAAATACAAGAACGCCGACATCGTCGGTGCCGCGACGAAAACCGAAGGCACGGCGGTGACGCGATGAAGGCTTCTGCACTGTTGCCAGGGAGAACAGTGCAGACCTGATGTCCGGAAGACTCGTCAGGTAGGGATCCCTTGTGGCAGGGCGTCATCGTCAGGGACGTGACGAGACTGATCATGGCTTCGATCCCCCTGCTGGGACATCTGCTTCCACTCCTGCCGATCAGCCGGGGACTGGTCGAACGGGGTTACGACCTCACGTTCCTGACCGGATCCGCCCTGCGCGGTCAGGTCGAAGCGACCGGCGCCCGATTCCGTCCGCTCAAAGGAACCGCGGACTTCGACGGGACCCGGATACCGGAGACCTTTCCCGAGTTCACCGACCCCGATCCGAGTCTTCACCGGCGTGATCGCGGAGCGCGCTACCTGTGGATCCCGCCGATCCCACAGCAGCACACCGCGATGCAGGAGGTCCTAGCCGAGGGGGACCCCGCCGAAACCGTCGTCCTGCACGAAGGGTTCTTCCACGGCCTCTGGCCGGTCCTGCTGGGCGCCGAGGGGCTGCGACCCGCCGGGGTGGTCTGCCTCGGCGTCTCGGTGCTGACCTTGAGCGGTGACGACACCGCCCCCTACACCGTCACACTGCCTCCCGACGACTCCGTCGCCGGGAGAGCGCGCAACCACGAGCTCAACAGCGAGGTCCAGCGCCGGTTCGCTCCTGTGCAACGGCACCTGGAGACTTGTCTGGCCGTGACCGGCGCGAAAAAGAAAGCGCCCTATTACTGGGACGCCCACTCGCTCCTGGCCGACACCACACTTCTGCTGGGTGTACCCGGTCTCGAATACCCGCGGCGCGGGCTGCCGGCACACATCTCCTTCGCCGGGCGCCCGCCGGTCGCCGATCGGGCCTTCACCCCTCCTGACTGGTGGGGCGACGTCGAACAGGCAAGCCGGGTGGTGTTCGTGACGCAGGGCACCGTCAACAACAGCGATTTCGGCGAACTCGTCTCACCCACCCTGGAAGCGCTCGCGGACTCCGATGCCCTGGTCGTGGCGACGTTGGGCGGCAGACCGGTCCCCGGCTCCCTCGTCGTGCCTCGCAACGCTCGGGTGGCGCCGTATCTGCCCTATCACGCGGTGCTTCCCCACGCCGACGTCATGGTGAGCAATGGCGGCCTCGGTGGCGTGCACGCCGCGCTCGCGCACGGCGTCCCGCTCGTATTGGGCGGGGAAACGGAAGACAAACCCGACGTGGCGGCCCGGGTCGACTGGGCAGGCGCAGGAATCAATCTGCACACCGGCACGCCTACTTCGTCGACACTGGAAAAAGCCGTGAAAAAAGTGCTCGGCGACCGATATTTCCGAGACAACGCCCTCCGCCTGAAGGCCGAATACGCCGCATACGACACGCTGGGAAGCGTTGTCCTCTCGATCGAGCGAAGCTTGCACTAGACGCGACAACACAGACCGCTTTCAGCACCGTTGTCGCTGGTAGCAGCCTCAAAGAGCCAGGTGGGCCGAAAGGGCAGATAGCTTTGCCGAAAGCACTGACTAGACATCACGACATTGTGACCGACCGGGACGCTTGGTAGTAATTTCCCAGCAGATGACTCGGCAGAACGGGCTCCTTTCGACACGGTCCGGCATCGCCGATTCGCTTTTCACCTATTCAAGAGTGGAGTGACCGAGCGATGTCGTTGTCGATCCGCGATTCCTTCCCCGCGCTGTCGAGCCGTACCTCCCATTTCGTGCTGCCGAAGCAGTGGGCTTCGATGCGGCGGGCCGAACAGTTGGAGCGCGACACGGGGCAGAAGATCATCCACCTGGAGAAGGGCGACTTCCAGGGTGACGAGTTCAACCCGGCGCCGCACATCCTCGAGGCTTGCGAGAAGGCACTGCACGATGGCCATGTCCGGTACGTGCCGGGGCCGGGCCTGCCTGAGTTACGGGACGCGATCGCCGAGGAGATGACCCGGCGCGGACGTCCCACGAAACGATCCGAGGTCCTGGTCACCATGGGCGCCAAACACGCGCTCACCCAGAGTCTGCTGAGCCTGGTCGGCCGCGACGACGAAGTGATCTTCCCGAATCCCGGCTACCCGCCGGACGAGTTCTGGATCACCTACGCCGGCGGCCGGGTCCGCCACGCGCCGCTCATCGAACCGGGTTTCCAGTTCGACCTCGACGGGCTGCGGGAGATCGTCAACGACCGAACGAAGCTGCTCATCATCAACAGTCCACAACGGCCCAACGGCATGGTGGTCGAGGGCCTGGACAAGCTCGCGGACCTCTGCTTGGAGAACGACATCAAGGTGATCTCGGACGAGATCTTCAGTCACATGGTCTACGGGCCCGCCTCGCACCAGACGATCGCCGCGGTGGACGGGATGGCCAACGAGTCGATCGTGATCGACACCTTCAGCAAGACCTACATCATGACCGGATTCCGGATCGGCTGGTGCGTCGCCGACGAGCGGCTGATCACCGCACTCGACGTCTTCCAGCAGAACTCGGTCACCAACGTTCCCGCGTTCGTGCAACTGGCCGCACACGCGGCGCTCACCGGTCCGCAGGATCACCGTGCGGGGATCCTGGCCGAACTGCGGGCCAAACGCGACAAGGTCGTCGCCGCACTGAACGCCCTGCCGGCGATCAACTGCCCCGTACCCGACGGCTCGTTCTACGTCTTCCCCGACATCCGTGGCACCGGGCTCACCGCGCAGGAGTTCACCGACCATCTGATGGATCGCCATTCGGTGGCCGTGGTGGCCGGCACGGCCTTCGGTGACCGCGGTGAAGGACACGTGCGCATCACCTACGCGCTTCCCGACGAGCAACTGGAAGAGGGCCTGCACCGGATCCGCCGTGCGGTGGAAGAACTCGTCGGCTGACCCTGCCCTTGGAGAGGACGGTCTTCGTGATCGACGCTGCCGAGATTCTGAACTACCCGCTGGACTCCGTGCCGGCCCCGGACGAGTTCATCCGGGCCGCCATGCAGTGGCATTTCAGCCCGGAGACGGCTTCGCGGTTCTGGTTCGAGAGGGCTCAGCTACTGGACTTCGATCCGCTCGCCGACGTGAAGTCGTTCGAGGATCTGCGCCTGTTTCCCGACTTTTCCGGTGACCTGCGGTCCGTTCCGATCGAGGATCTCATCCCGCGCGGATACGGCCCGGATCCGGACATCGCGGGTGTCTACGAAAGCGGAGGGACGACCGGCGCGGCCAAACGCATCATCTTCACCCGTGATTGGCTCGATCGGGAAGTGGCGATCGGCAAGACCGCCTTCCTGCGGCACGGGGTCGTCCCCGGCGGGAACTGGCTGGCCCTGCTGCCCACTGGCCCGCACATGATCGGCGGTCTCACCGAGCGTGAAGCCGCCGAGATGGGCGGGCACAAGTTCTCCATCGACATGGACCCGCGCTGGGTGAAGAAGCTGATCGCCGCCGGGGATGTGGCCGGCGCAGCCGCCTACGCCGACCACCTGGTCGACCAGGCGGCCCACGTCCTGGAAACCCAGGACATCCGGACGTTGCTGGCGTCACCGCCGATGCTCGACCGGATCGCCGGCCGCCCCGCACTGGTCGAACTGATCAGAGCCAAGGTCTCCACCATCCTGTGGGGCGGCACGCACATGAACGCCGAGAACCGTCATTTCCACCGGACCGAGTTGTTCCCGGGCAAGGTCATCGTCGGTTCGTACGGCAGCACCACGTTCCTGGGCTCGGCCAAGGAACGGCCCGGCCTGCGCGCCACCGACCCCTGTGTGTTCGACAGCGGTACCCACCACCTGACGTTCTCCGTGCTGGACCCGCGAACCGGAGAGAAGGTGGCGTACGGCGAGCGAGGGCAGGTGCTGGTGAATCACGTCGGCAAGGCGATGTTCCTCCCGAACAATCTGGAACGGGACACCGCGCTGCGGATCGAGGCCCCGCCTGGCCAGGTCGGCGATTCGGTGGCCGATGTCGAGCCGCTGGACTCCTTCGACGACGAGGACGTCATCGAGGGTGTGTACTGATGACCACAGCCGACCTCTTTTCCCTGTCGGCGATCGGGGTGTCCGGGCCCTACCGGACCTTGCGGCCGCTCGTGTTGAACGACGTGACCGGGCGGCCGATCGCGGAACTCAGCGTGGTGCCGTCAGGCTATGTGAGCCGGACCGTGGCGGCCGTACGCACCGCCGACGGCATGCCCGCCGCCGAGCGGCTGGCCGCGATCAAACGAGCGGCGGCGATCTTCTCCGAAGGAGTCGTCAACGGCCTTGACCCCGTCGGCTACCGGAACCTGGTGAGCCGGGGTTCCGGGATTCCGCTGCGGGTCGTGACGGATGCCGCCCAGGCGCTCACCCGTGTCCTCGCCACCATCGAGACGTCTTCGTTGGCGGGACGGCCGGGAAGCGCTGCCTGTGACTGGCGCGACCCCGGCATCGGCCACGGCCGGGCGGTCTGGGGCCGCCGGGGAGACGTGTTGGCGGTCATCGCGGCCGGTAATCATCCGGCGGTGCACGGTCTCTGGCTGGAGGCGCTCGCCGTCGGGTACCGCGTCGTCCTGCGGCCATCCACTCAGGAACCGTTCACACCTCATCGTCTGGTCGCCGCGTTGCACGAAGCCGGAATCGGGCGAGATCAGCTGGTCCTCCTGCCCACCGAGCATTCCCAAGTGGACCGCCTGATCGACCTCGCCGACTTCGCGCTCGTGTACGGCGGCGACGAGGTCACGCGGAAGTACGCGGCAAATCCGAAGGTCCTCGTGCAGGGTCCGGGCCGGGCCAAGATCGTCATCACCGACGACGTGCAGTGGGAGGACCACCTCGACGCGATCGTCGCTTCGATCGCAGACGACGCCGGACTGACCTGTCGCAACACCACGGCCGTCTATGCCGAGCGGCGGCCCACCGAACTCGCGGAGGCTGTCGCCGAGCGACTCGGCGTTCTGCGTGCTCTGCCGCCGGAACACGAAGAGGCTTCCTTGCCCGTCGCCACCGAGGAAGGTGCTCGCCGCCTTGAGGCCTACCTCAGAACCAAGGCCAAGGGCGCGAGCGCGGTCCCCGGTTTCGAAGGGGCGGCCACGCCGCTGGAAGACGGCGGCGCTGTCCTGCGCCCGGCGCTGCACGTCGTCGCCGGGCCGGGATCGCGGCAGACCGGGATCGAAATGCCCTTCCCGTGTGCGTGGTTCGCTCCTTGGGATCCTTCCGGCGGACTCGCCTCGCTGCACGGCTCTCTGGTCGTGACCGCGCTGACCGAACGGGAGGACCTGATCGACGCGCTCGTCGAGAACCCGGCGATCGGGAACGTCCACATCGGAGGCTGGCGGACCGACTGGTTCCGCCCAGGTCTTCCCCACGACGGTTTCCTCAGCGAGTTCCTCATGAGCTCGAAAACCGTCGCGCGCCGCCAGTAGCAGAACCTCGCCCGAAGAACCGCTCAGCCGGCCTGAGGTGCCAGCATCGGTCCCGCTTCGAGTGCGGTCTTCAGGACGCCCGTCCGCAGCAGTAGATCCGGCACACGCTGCAGCCGCCGGGCGTCCACCCTGGCGCCATAGGTCGGCAGGTTCGTGAGCGCTGCGGTCTCCGGGTCGATCTTGGCGTGCCGTACCAGTAATGGTTCCACTTTGGACCGGTCGGCCGAGTCGCGCACGGCCTTGCTCAGTGCGCGCTGGAAAGCCGCCAGTGTCTTCGGGTTCTCGGTGACGAACCTGCCGAGGGCGGCGAAGCCGGTCAGCGGGAAGTCCTGAGTGGCACCTGTCGAAATGTCGACGACCGGGACCGCGCCCGCGACCAGGGCGGCCTGGGTCAGGAACGGTTCGGTCAGGAACGCGGCGTCGACCTGGCCGTTGGCGAGCGCTTTGGCGATGTTCGGGAAGGGAAGCGTCACCCACTGGACGCCACTGGTGTCCACTCCGTGATCCGCCATCACCGACATGGTGAGCAGATGCGACGCGGTGTTCATGTCGGTGATCGCGATCCGCTTCCCGGCGAGGTCCTGGATCGTCTTGACCGGAGAAGCCGGCACGGTCACCACGGCGTTGCTCTTCGGGCTGGCCGAGGAACTGTCGGCGACCACGCGGATGTCCGCGACGTGTTTGCTCTGGGCGATGAAGAACGGCATGTACGAGGAGAAGGCGATGTCGACGTCTCCACCGATCATCTGGGTCATCGATGCCTGCCCGCTGGCGGCCTCGACCGCCTCGACTTCGAGCCCCTCGGCGCGGAAGAGACCGGTCTCCTGCGCCAGGCGCAGCGGCACGAGATCGGAGGCCGGCAACAAGGCCACCTTGATCCGCGGCTTCTCCAGAGTGCCGTCCGAGAAGGAAGACGCTTCGGTGGCACCGAGAAGACCACAGCCCCCGAGCGTCGTCAGCAAGAGCGCGCACAGCGTGATTCTGAGTGCTCGTGTCCCGCCACGCGCCCTGGCACCACTAGCGGCGTGTAGAGACAACTCAGCTCCTCTCTTGGACCACAGATCAACCGGACCGTACGCACGACCGACCGGCCTGATCCGAAACCAGTGACCTTCAGGCACAAAGTCGCACCGGAATTCCCCACTTGCCGGGTGACGGACGACGTAGTTGGACAAACGGGTCAAGCGTTCCGTAGCTTCCGCTGCCATCCCTCCGCCACAGTGTCGAGGCGGGGCGAGATCTCCAGTGTCATTCGCACGCACCCGCCGCGCACCATCGCGAGCACCACGGCGGGATCGATCGAGGAGAAAGCTTGCACATCCGCCAGAAGATCCGGCGCGTTCTGACCGCGGTGACGGCCGTTCTGTCGCTGGCCACCGGCGTCGTCGCGGTTTCCGCGTCGAGCGCGACCGCCGCGGGACCGAACCTGCTGCCGCTGACCATCAGCAACACTTCACACCGTTCCGACGCGTTGTACCTCTACGTCCTCGGCACCGATCTGAACACCGGAAAGCTGGGATACGTCAACTCCAGCGGTGTCTTCAGCGCGTGGCCGCCCGGGGCCAACCCGCCCGGCCTGGCGCCGGACGTCGCGATCAAAGGGCCCGGCAACGGGAGCTCGACCACGGTGAAGATCCCGAAGATGCTCTCGGGCCGCGTCTACCTGTCGTTCGGCCAGAAGCTGAAGTTCTCCCTCGCTCCGGGCGGCCTGGTGCAGCCGGCGCCGTGGGCCGGGAGCGACCCGAACCGCGACATCCTGTTCGACTGGAGCGAGTTCACCTACGACAACGCGGGACTGTTCATCAACAGCTCGCAGGTCGACATGTTCAGCGTCCCGCACACCGTCGGGCTGACCAACGGCGCCGGCGAGAACAAGGAGGCCGGTCGCCTCAAGCCGAACGGCCGCGAGAACATCTTCAACGCCTTGCAGAAGCAGCCGGGCTTCTCGAAGCTCGTCCAGAAACGCCGTGACGGCACCAAGCTGCGCGTGCTGGCTCCTGGCAAGGGTCTCGAGACCGGGCTGCTCAAGCCGAACTACCTCGATGGCTACCTCACGAACGCGTGGAACACCTACAAGTCGCGTCCGCTGACCGTGGTCCCGTTCGAGGCCGATCCCGGCAAGAAGTTCACCGGACGCACCGGTGGTGACGGCGTCCTTCGCTTCACCGACGCCTCGGGCAAGACGGTGGCGTCGTTCGGTAAACCGTCCACACGCGACGTCTTCAACTGCGACGGGCGACTGGGAGCACCGAACGACCAGGTCGTCGGGCCGATCGCCCGGACGCTGTGCGCGGCGCTGCACCGGTCGACGCTGGGATACCTGCACACTCAGCCGACCTACGACGGCCGCCGGTTCTACCAGCAGCGAGTGACCGACCACTACTCGAAGGCCGTGCACGACCAGATGGTCGACGGCAAGGCCTATGGCTTCGCCTTCGACGACGTCGGGCACTTCGAGTCACTCGTCCACGATGGCAACCCGCGCAGTGCCCGGATCACCTTGACCGCCTTCTGATCACGGTTCACTCACGGACTGTGGGGGCTTGGGAGCCGTCGGGACTCTCAAGCCCCCGCGGCGTCATTTCCTGTTTCTCGCTCGAGATTCACCACGAGGGGTGATATTGCTCCTTCTCCCCGATAGAAGGTTTCGAGCTGCCGCACGATACGGCTACGGTGAACGTCCACTTTGGCTTCATCGAACAGGTATCGAAAGGGGGTGACATGACGGAGCCCGAGGAATCCGAAGAAGTCAAGAAGGTCCTCGCCAATCTGAAAGCCGCGCGGGCGGAGCGTGAACGGCTCGCTCGCCTCGGACGCTGGAGTGAGGCCGACGAGACCGTACTGGTCGCCCTGCGCGACGTTCTCACGGTCGGCTCCCCCGAGATCTCCGGGCCGGATCTGGGTGGACTGATCTACGTCGCGGGCAGCCCCCGGCCTGAACGCAAACGGATGCGCGGCAACTGGGGCCCGGTGCCGCCCGAACGGCTATCCGCGACATACGCGATGCTGCTGGTCAATCGAGGCCGGGAACCGCAGACCGCCATCGAGCTGGCGCGCCGGGCGATGGAGAACTACGGCTGGCGCGATCTGGGAGCCTTCTGGTACTGCGTGCTCGCACTGGCCTACGCCGGCGAACTCGACGAGGCACAACGGCATCTCGACAAGGCCGTGGCGCGCTCAGGCTGGTCCGGTCTGCCCCCGCACATCTCGGCGCTCACCGTTCTCCGCGCACGGGTCGCAGCGCTCGGCGGAGATCCGCTCACCGCGTGGCAACTGCTCGACAGCGCCCTGAAACGCGGACTTTTCGACCAGTTCACCGAAGTCGCCGTCGCCTGGGCGATCACTGCCCTGGTGGATCTCGGCGACCTCGACCGCGCCGAAGACCTTCTGCTCTCCCGCGGATTCGGCCAGACTCTCGACGGCGTCAACGACCGTGCCGAGGTGCTCGCGGCCCGCGGTGCCCTGCGCGCGGCGACGGGACGTCTTCAACTGGCTTACGACGACTTCACACTTTGCGGCCGACAGCTCGCGCCCTGGGGCGTCACCAATCCGGCGGTGATCCCTTGGCGATCACAGGGCGCGCTTTGTGCCGCGACAACCGATCGACGCAGTCTCGCGCTCTCACTCGCGAACGAAGAACTCTTCCACGCACGACGCTGGGGCACTCCCCAGACGATCGGAGCCGCGCTCCGGGCCGTCGCGCTGGTCTCCGAAGACGAGCGCGCCGACAAACTCCTCGAGGAAGCGGTCGAACATCTGTCGCACAACGGAAGCCTCGGCGCTCTCATGCGGGCCCAGTACGAACTGGGGACGAAATGGTGCCTGAGTGGCCGCCGGGAAGAAGGCAAGACGGCACTCTGGGCGGCACGGAACGCAGCGTCACGGATGAAGAGTGATGTCTGGACGAAGAGGATCGACAAAGCGATCCGGCGTTGGGCGGAGAGCGAGCTCGACGAAAAGCCCACCGGCCAGGAACTCAAGGTCCTGAACCTCGCGTTGTCCGGACTGAGCAACAAGTCCATCGCGGCATACCTCCGGCTCGGCACCAGCACCGTCGAGTTCCATCTCTCCAACGCCTACCGTAAACTGAGGATCTCCGGCCGGAACGAGCTCCAGTCACTCATGATCCCCGTGTGGTGAGCCGGGAGCGCCGAACGCACCTGTGGAGACCTCGCCCGGAACCAGATCCTCAGTGGTCACATACCGGCCGGCGAAGTGGTCGGACGAACCGCTCACCATGTTCGTGAAAGCCCGGACGGCGGTGTCGACGGGTGTGAATCCTCCGCGGTCACGCGTTTCCCTCAGCCAGTCGTGGATGTGGTCTTCCCAAGGATTACCGGTGTGCCCACGCTCGAAATGGGTTCCGGTCATACCGATCTCGAGTTTGCCCGGGTCGAAGGCGAACACTTTGACGCCGGTTCCACGTAACTCGCCTTCGAGGTTGGCGGTCATGGAGACGAGGGCGGCTTTGGAGACGGCGTAGGCGCTGGCGAAGGGCCAGCGGGTCACTCCGGCGCGGCTCACCATCGTGATGACCCGCCCACCGCCCTGAGCGATCATTCCCGGAAGGACGGCACTGGTGAGGGTGCAGGCACCGCGGAGGTTGACTTCCAGGGTCCGCCACCATTCGCGCTCGTCGACACTCCACAGCGGTCCGTGCGGGCCCGCATTGCCGGCGTTGTTGACGAGCACATCGATCCCACCGAAGGCTTCGGTAACCGAGGTCACGAGATCGGCTGCGGAGTGGGCGGCGGTCAGGTCGACCCCGAGAAATTCCGCGACCCCTCCGTCATGCCGGATGCCCTTGACCGTCTCGATCAGCATCTGTTCATCCCTGCCGGTGACGAACACCGATGCGCCGTCGGCCGCCAGTCGCTCGGCGCAGACCTTGCCGAGGCCGCGACCACCGCCGGTGATGAGTACCCGTGGCCGCGGTGCACCCTCGTCAAGCGCCTCCCTCGGCTCCGGAGCAGAGCACGGACTTCGATGCGTTCCATACCCGATCATCGACTCACTCCTTCCTGACAGCCACCGCTGTCTCACACCGTGACCAGCACCTTGATCGCCTGCCGGTCGGCCATCGCGCGATAGCCGTCGCCGATCCCGTCGAGCCGGACGCCGAGGTCGAAGACCGGACTCGGGTCGAGGCGCCCGGCCACGACGTCGTCCAGCAGTTCCGGCAGATAGGACCGAGCCGGCGCGACTCCCCCGGTGAAACTCACGTTCCGCAAATGACAGGCCAGCGCGTCGACGGTGCTGTATGGCCCACCGACCAGGCTTATCGCCCCTCCATCGGCGCACACCGCCACCGCGGTGTCCATGGCGCTCTGCGCGCCGACCGCTTCGACCACGAGATCGACACCGGCGCCGCCGGTGGCCTCGAGAACCTCGGCGTGCCCCGCGGTAGCAGGAGCGCTGACAATGTCCGTGGCGCCGAACCCCCGGCCGACCGCCAGCCGCGGCTCGTGGTGCCCGAACAGGAAGATCCGCTCGGCACCGGCCCTCCGCGCTGCGAGGACCGCGCACAGCCCGACCGCCCCGTCGCCCACCACGGCGACCGTCGCGGGCGCGGCCCGGCCGCTCGCGTGCAGGGCATGGTGCCCGGTGGCCATCACATCCGCGAGCGCCAGCACGGCCGGAATCCGTTCGTCCCGCTCGTCCATCGGCACCCGGATCAGCGTGCCGTCGGCGAAGGGAACGCGGACTGCTTCGGCCTGGCCTCCACCCGCGTCGATGCCCCACATTCCGCCCCGCGCGCAAGAGGGCTGATTGCCGCGGACACAGCGGACACAGTCCCCGTCCGAGAACATGAACGGCGCCACGACCAGCTGCCCTGGCCGAACAGTGCGCACCTCCGCCCCGGTCTCGGTGACCACACCGACGAACTCGTGCCCGCATCGCGGCCCTTCGACCGGGCCGGGCCTGCCCTGATAGCCCCGCAGGTCGGTACCGCAGATACCCGCGGCCACCACCCGCACGACAGCGTCGGACGGATGCTCGATACCGGGGTCCGGCACCTCTGTCACGGCCAGTGAGCCGGGGGAACGCAGGATCGCCGCTTTCATCGCGAGGCCTCGCTTTCACTCCCGCGCGCCCCGGCGACAGCGGACATGGCCAGCGCGCGCCGAACCGCGCAGGCGAAAGAATGGGCGCTGCGCCGTACCAGGTCCGGAACGCGTTCGAGCGCGCACTCGCCCGGCCGGAAGCTGACCGACAGGGCGATCGGCACCGGGAAGGGAACGCCGTTGTGGTAGATCGGCGCGGCCACACTGGCGAGCCTGCCGGCGTGATCGACCCGCTGCGCGACGCCGAAGCGCCGGAACTCGAACAGTTCCCGCGCGACGACGATCGACGTGCTGGAACGGTAGCGATCGGTCTGGGCGCCGAGTGCGGTTTCGACCACCGCGAGCGGGCCGCTCACCCGCACCCCCCGGTGCCCATGGATCTGGTTCACCATCTGCACCCCGCCGTCGACGAGAGCGCTGATCATCGCCGTCGCGCCGGTCAGGTTGTGAAGGTCGACCAGGTACGGCGTCGACTCGGCCCGCAGCAACGCCAGAACCGAATCGGTCCCGGCGCCCAGTCCCTCGGATCCCGCTCCGAACATCGAGGCGTTGCGGGTGGCGACGTGCCTGTTGTCCTCGGTACGGGCCGATAGCTCATAGGTGCGCAACACCGACAACAACCGGTGCACGGTGGGTTTGGGGAATCCGCTGCGGCTGCTCACTTCGGTGAGCGTGAGCGGCTTCCTGCTCGCATCGAGAATGCCGAGCACCACCAAAACCTTGCTCGCGGCGCAGCGCGCCTCCGGAATCGACTGTTCCCCACGCCTCCGCTCGAACCCCGCCGGTATCACATTCCCCAGACCACCAGACACCTGCTTCGTCATCACCACATACCTTTCGAAGCCCGGAACACCGAATCGAAACCTGGTCGCGAAACAGGTTTCCCAGGACCGGCTCCTCCTGGATCCCCTCCGTCGGCCCTGAGGGAATTCTGCACAATTCCGGCACGGCATTCGATGGCCGATCCGCCAGAACGAACGCCGGCCGACCTGGCCGTTCGGCTACCTCACGGAGGCCAGGGGGATACCTTCCGACCAGAAGCCGATCTCGGGGAGATTCGGCGAACGTCTGTGCCCTGACGCCCCTGGTCGCCCACACGACCGGAAACATATGGTCCGGGCAGGTTCACCTCATCGACGTGGTCCACCCGACCCAGCGACCACTCGCTTCGGAAAGTGAGTCCCATGATCAGTGTTGTGGTGGCGGACGCCGACGAACTGGCCCGCGCGGGGATCTGCAGCATTCTGCGCGCGTCCGGGACCGTCGACGTCGTAGCCGATACCGAAAGCGGTCGTCGTGCGGTGGAACTGGCACGGCGATACCGCCCCGATGTCCTCATCACGGATATGCCGACAACCGAATGGGACGGGATCGAGACCACCCGTCGGCTCAACCGTGAACTGCCCACGACGAAGGTCGTCATCCTGACCTCCGTGGCGACCGAAGACGATATCTATCGTTCGTTCGATTCCGGTGCGAGCGGGTTCCTGAAAAAAGAATTCTCCAGCCGGAAACTGATCGACGCGGTTTCCGCGGTCGCCTCAGGCAGCGCGTTCCTTTCCCCCGCGATCACCCGGTGCGTGATCGACAGCTTCCTGCGGGTCGATCGCGGCCGCACACGCGCCGCGCGTGAGCAGATCGACCGGCTCACCGCACGGGAACGCGAAGTGCTGGCTCACCTCGTCCACGGACTCGGCAACGCCGAAATCGCCCGCCTTCTCTTTGTCAGCGAAGGCGCGGTCAAAGGACACGTCAGCCACATCCTCACCAAACTCGGCTGCGCCAACCGCGTCCAAGCCGCCATCATCGCCCACGACTCGGCGGCCTTCCCTGCGCCGGTGGCCCGGGATGTTCTCGTCCCGGTGCGCATGCCCGTGGCCTCCTGACCGGTTCCGTTCCTTTCCCGCATTGGGAATCACCCTGCCCTCGTCCGGCGGAATTCCCGTGCACCCTCATCGTGACATCTGCGCCCTCCCGGGCACCATCACCATCCAGGCAGCTTTCACGGCGGCGAGGGTCGACTTTCGGCCAGGTTTTCCGCCCCCTGGAACAGAAGTCTTGAGAATTCGTTGAGGACACCTAGCCTTTGCCCATCCTGTCGCCGTCGGTGACAGGAGAGACCGGCCCGCCGGACGGCATTCGACTCCCGGCACACACGAAGCGGCCGCATCTCGGTTCCGATTCGAAGGCGAGGTTCACCATGTCCGTCACCATCGCGATGCGCCGTTCGCGGCGACTGCTGATCGTCATCGGCGTCGTCGCGGCGACCCTGGTGAGTACACACCCTGTGGCGTGGGGCACGGCGCCGTCTGAGCAGTACTCCCCCACCGTGGTTGCCGTCCAGGCCAGGGAAACCACGAACAAGACCCTCGTGAAGAGGTTCTTTCACGCGGTGAACCGCGGAGACCTCACCGCCGCGGGCCGAGCGCTGCACGTCGATCTCGTCCAGCACAAACCCGGTCTGGCGAACGGCCGTGAAGCCCTCCTCCGTCATCAGGCCGCACTTCGGGCGAAGCACCCGGAGCTCCGCTATGACATCAAACGTCTTTTCGCCGAAGGAAACCTCGTTGTGGTGCACGGCAACCTGGTACGCGAACGAGGCGACGCGGGAATCGCGGTCATGAACGTCTTCCGCCTCGATGACGGGCGCATCGCCGAGCAGTGGGAAGTGAGCCAGGAAGTTCCCGCGGCGTCGGCCATCGGCAACGACATGTTCTCCACCCTCAGCGCACCACAGGTGTCACGCCCATTGCCGTTGTCCACCGACGCGGACAGCAAGCTGGCCGCCGGTGGCCTCTTCGCCGAGGTGATCAACGAGCCCGACGCCGCACTGCGACGGCAGGGCATCGACCGGTACATCGGCGACAACACCTACTACCAGCACTTCCCCGGCGTTCCGAACGGATCCGCGGCACTCGTCGAATTCATGGACGCCGTATACGCAGCGCAGCCCGATTACCGGGCCGACGTGAAATTCGTCGTCGCGGAGGGAGACCTGGTCCTGGTGTACGCCCACCTGAAGAACCTGTTCGCTGATCCCGAAGTGCTCTCCGCCGACTTGTTCCGCGTCCGCGACGGGAGGCTGTTGGAGCACTGGGTGGCCCTCGAAACCCTTCCGGCCGGATAGGCGCGGAGGACTTCGATCATGATCACGAACACGGTGAACCGCCCTGCCACACCTTCATTCCGGTGGCATACGTCGTCGCTGGCCCTGCTCGCCGTGGCCATCGCGGCGGTGATCGCCTGGTCGATCCGGGACTGGTCACTGGTCCTCGACACCGGGAAACCGCCCGCCATCATGAACCCGTCCGGGGCGGGGCATCACGGTGGCGCCCTGGGCACCCTCGCTCCGCCACCAGCGGTGCTCAGGGAACAGGCCCCGAATCTCGCCGGGATCGCGCTGCTCGCCGTGCACGCGACCTTCGGCGGTGTCGCGGCCTCCGCCGCGCTCGCCCGCCGCCGGGTACCGGCCGGCCGGACGACGACCTCGGTGCTCTTCGCCGCGTCCTGCTCGGTGTTCGCCGCGGTGTCCACCGTGCCGATCGCGAGCCTGACCGTGGGCAACGCGATCTCCTTCGGCAATACCCTCGCCGCGGCGATCACGGTGTCGCAGTACTCGTTCTTGCTCGCTCTCCTCTTCGCCGCGGCTTCCGCCCTGCGGGCCCGGTCGCACTCGGGAAGGTGATCCCCCATGCTCAACCGCCGGGATGTACTCAAACTCGGTTCGGCCGCCGGCGCGGCCATGCTCTTCCCCGCCGGGCGGCTGGCGTCCGCCCTGTCCGACGACCCACCGATGCCGGCTCCGTTCTCGATGCCCTTGTCTCTTCCCCCGGACCTGATGCCCGTACACCGGACTTCGACCACGGACTTCTATGAAGTCGAGATCTCCGAGACAGAGCACGAGATCCTCCCGGGCACGCGGACCCGGCTCCTCACCTACAACGGGAGCTTCCCCGGTCCGACCATCCGCGCCACGCGCGGCCGGGAAACCGTCATCAGGCATACCAACAGGATGGGCAAGCCCGCGACGGTGCACCTGCACGGCGCGAACGTCCCCGCGTCCAGCGACGGCCATCCACTCGATCCCATCGCGCCCGGCACTTCCAGGGTGTACCGGTACCCGAACCACCAGGCCGCCGCGACCCTCTGGTACCACGACCACACACACCACGCCGAAAGCGAACAGGTCTACCGCGGACTGGCGGGCGCGTATCTGCTCTCCGACCCGGTCGGCCGCCGTCTCCCGCTCCCGAGTGGACGGTACGACATCCCGTTGCTGATCAGAGACGCGAAGTTCGGCGGTGACGGGCGGCTCGTCTACCGGTATGACGACTACCTGAACCGGCCGACGATTCTGGTGAACGGGCGCCCACAGCCCTATCTGGACGTCGAGCGGCGGGTGTACCGGCTCAGGCTGGTCAACTGTTCCAATCTCGAACCTTTCCGCTTCACCCTCACCGAGGGAGCTTCGTTCCTGCAGATCGCGTCCGATGGCGGTTTCCTCCCCGTTCCGGCGATGCGGAGGGAAATCGACCTGTGGCCCTCCGAACGCGCCGAGGTGGTGGTCGATTTCCGTTCCGTCCGGCCGGGAAGCCAAGTGGTACTTGAGAACTCCATCGCCGCCGACGACCTGAAACGACCGATCATGCAGTTCCGCGTCGGCGGAGGCGGCCCATCGGGCATCGTCGCGCGCGCGTCGTCCGCCGAGGGTTTCCTGCGCGGGCTGGGTATCCGCGACTGGCCGATCGAGGCTCCACCGCGACGAACCCCGTCGAAGCACCGCCGGTTCGTGCTCAGCGCGGACCCGAACACCCATGAGTTCCACATCAACGGCAGGGGTTTCGACCCCGAACGGGTCGATGCGACGATCGAGCACGGTGCCACCGAGATCTGGGAGATCGTCAACGGTGACGGCGCGCTGGGGATCCCGCACGCGATGCATCTGCATCTGGTGCAGTTCCAGATCCTGGACCGCAACGGGCATCCGGAGCCGTCCTACGACGCGTACCCGAAGGACACGGTCCGTACGAACCCCGGGGACGTGGTACGTATTCAGGCCACCTTCGACGGCTATACCGGGCGATATCCCTTCCACTGCCACTTCATGGACCACTCGTCACATTCGATGATGGGCCAGTTCGAGGTAGTCCGGTGAAACCAGGTTCCGTGACCCGGAACAACCGCTTGCCCCCGGTGACTTCTGGATCCGAAGATCTTGATCACGACGAGCGCGCGCAAGCGGCAGGAGATTCCCTCCCCCTGAAAGGAAATCACATGAGCGACAACTCATCCTTCTTGTCGTTCCGGTTTCCGGCGCCCCCCGTGCCCGCTCGCACTGGCCTCGAACCGGCCTGGCTGCACCTGCCGATGCCGGAAACCTCCTTCGCCGACTGCCCTGGCTGCGGGGAAATCTCCCGAAGCGACACAGAGGACGCGTCCATCGCGGGGTCGTGGTCCGGGACACCGGCCGTCGCCGAAGAGGAAGCCACCGCCTGGGGACGCTGGATGCTCGGGCACCATCTGTCCTTCTGCGCATGGCGGCTGCTCCACGAAAGCCTGTCCCGAGCGGTGACGACAGAGATCGCCCGGTCCCGGGAAGACCGGCGCATCGCCGAACTCTTCGACACCTACTCGGCGTTGCTGCTGTACGCGGGAAGCTGCACCCCGAAGGTCTACGAGACCGTGATCCGCGTGCGGATGGCGGAGGCGCATCCGGGGTTCAGCGGGCTCTGGTACCGGGACAACGCCAGGATCCAGGAGTTGTCCGCGCGGCTCACGCAGCGATTCGGGTTCGGCGTCGAGGCGAAGGCCGCCATGCGGTTCAACCGCTTGGCACACGCGTCGCTGGCCAACCGGCTGGTTCCGGAAGGCCCCTCGCTGCGGCGCGAATCGGGTCACGCGCAGAGCGCCATCTCGGAGTCCGAACGCGACACCGCGGACGACTTTTTCCGCACCCGGCGCAAGGACCTCTGCCGCCACGAGTTCGTCGCACAGCTCATCAGCCGCACCACTGTGGCGCTGACCGACCTGGCCCGGCATCCGCTGACAGCGCGCTACGGACACGAGAGCGTCGACAGGTTCCAGGACACCGTGTGCCGCCGGCTCGAACGTTTCGCACTCATCGCCTTGGAGGAAGACCATGGAGCAGGACAAACGAATCCAGCTGACTCCGCGTCTCGGCGCCTACATCAGCGCGCAGGCTGAGCCACCCACACCGGCGCAGAGCGCGCTCGTGGAGGTGACCACAGGGCTCGGGGGCGTCGCCGAAATGCAGATTCCGCACGAACAGGCCGTTTTCCTGACCTTGCTGAGCCGATCGATCCGCGCGTCCACCATCGTGGAGGTCGGCACGTTCACCGGTTACTCCACGCTTGCGCTGGCGAGTGGGCTGGAGCCGCACGGCGTGGTCCACACCTTCGATCTCTCCGAAGAATGGACCGCGCTCGCCGCCACCGCCTGGAAGGAGGCGGGGGTGTACGACCGAATTCAGCAGCACATCGGTCCGGCGGCCGAGGGGCTGGCCGAGCTGCCTGACGAGCCGGTGATCGACCTGGCGTTCATCGACGCCGACAAGACCGGATACCAGGGCTATTGGGAACAACTCGTGCCTCGGATGCGGCCGGGGGGCCTGATCCTGGCCGACAACTCGCTCTACTACGGCGAAGCGGCCGAAGAGCATCCGACGGGCAACGGCCTCGCCATCAAGGAGTTCAACGCCCACGTCCGGGCCGATGACCGGGTCGAGTCGGTGCTGCTCTCGATCGCCGACGGCCTCACCCTCGCTCGCAAGAAGGAGCTGCGATGATCCCGGTCTCCGTGGAAACCGTGCTGAACCCGGCCGAAGCCCTCACCGTGGACATGCTGGAGAAAGCCGCCGGACCACTCAAGGTCGTGCTCGCGGACGATGTCGAGAGCCGGGTGCGCCGGGGGCACGGGTTCGTGTCCGAATGCCTGACCGACGGGCGCCCGGTCTACGGCGCCACGACCGGGTTCGGTCCGCTCGTCACCTTCGGCGGCCGAGACAGTCAGGAGGCCCAGTGCGACAACGCGCTGCAGCATCTGACGGCCGGGCAAGGGCCTGAACTTCCGCCGGAAGTGGTCCGCGCGACCATGCTCATGCGGACGTGGTCCCTGGCGCGAGGCCTGTCCGGCATCTCACCCACCGCCTTGGAAATGCTTGGCGCGGTACTGGAGACGGACTTCACCCCGGTCGTGCCCTCGCTCGGCTCGGTCGGGGCGAGCGGAGACCTCGTACCGCTCGCGTATGTCGCGCAGAGCCTGCGCGGTGTGGGTGAAGCGTGGCTCGGTGGCGAGCGGCTGCCCGCGGCGACGGCGCTGGCGAGGATCGGGCTGCGACCGCTGGTGTTCACCGGGCGGGACGCGCTCTCGATGGTCAACGGCACATCGGTCACCAGCGCCGCCGGCGGTCTCACCGTGGCCATCCTGCGACGATCGTTCGAGTCCGCGATCGTGCTGAGCGCGCTGCTCACCGATGTCCTCGGAGCCGGTAGCGATTTCCTGGGTCCGTCCTTGCTGCGTGCCTTCGGCCACCCGGAGACCGCGGAGGTGGGCGAACGGCTTCGAGACCACCTTGCCGGCAGCGTCGCTTCCGGGGATCGCCCCTTGCAGGAGCCGTACAGCGTTCGGTGCGTTCCCCAGCTTCTGGGCGCCGCGCGGTCCGCGCTGGACTGGGCGGGCGGCGTGATCGAACGCGATCTGAACGGGGTCAGCGACAATCCGCTGTTCTTCCCCGACGAGAACCTGACCGCCCACGGCGGCAACTTCTTCGGTCAGCCGACCGCGTTCGCCTCCGACATGCTGTCGATCATCGCCACGCAGATGGGGAATCTCGCCGAGCGGCAACTGGATCTGCTGGTCGATCCCGTCCGCAGCAGCGGATTGCCGCCGATGCTGTCCCCTGATCCGGGTGTGACGCACGCCGTCCAGGGAGTGCAGCTGGTGACGACGGCCGTCGTGGCGTCGATGCGGCGCGCCTGCGTCCCGGCCAGCATCCAGAGCATCCCGACCAATCTCCACAACCAGGACGTGGTGCCGTTCGGCACCCAGGCGGCCTTGACCGCGCTGGAGCAGGCTCGCTGCCTGCGGGTGCTGCACGGCAGCCTCGCCGTCGGCCTGCGGCAGGCGGCGTACCTCAGGCAGGACAGGCCGAAGGCGCGCAGGTGCGCGGTGCTGCTGGACGCGCTCGCCGACGTCGTGCCCCCCATCGTCACCGACCGGCCCTTGGACGCCGACGTCCGCGCGGCGGCCGACGTGCTCGACCGGTTCGTCACCCGCCAGGACCCGAAGACCGCGGATAATTGAGGGAGTTCGATGTCGAGTGCCGAGAACGGGTCCTCCAAGGACGTCGTCAGCCACGTGTTCGGGCAGGAATCCATCGACGACGGTCTCGCCGTCGTCGACTGTTCAGGTCCGGAGATCCGGCGATTCGGCTACGCGGCGCTGAAATCCGCGATCTTCGCGCTGGCCGGGCGGCTCCATGCCTCCGGTCTCCGTCAGGACGACGTAGTGGCTGTCCTGACGGAGAACAGCGTGGAGTTCGTCATCTCCTACTACGGCGTCCTCGCCGCCGGCGGCGTGGTGCTCCCTCTCGATCCGCGGGCCACACGGCGGGACTGGCTGGAGGACATAGCCACCTGTCGGGCACGCTCCCTGATCGTGGACACCGCGCTCTGGGCGGCGCCACCGTCTTTTCCCCAAGGATGTGTGTACATCGGTGACCTTCCGGAATCGGGCGCCGGTCGCTCCTGGGACGCGGTGACCACGCCTTCCACTGTGGACGGTGCGCAGCCGGGCGGGCCACCGCCCGGAGGCGACCGGACGGCCGTCCTGATGTCCTCCAGCGGCACGTCGGGCAAACCGAAGAAGGTGCGGATCACCCATCGCAACCTCACGGCGGGTCTGGACCAGGTCGAGACGAAGCATCGTCTCGGCCTGGAGGACTCGGTCACCTGCGCGGGACCGCTGCGGCATATCTACGGCATGCAGATGGCGATGAACCCGGTGTTGCGCGCCGGGGGAACGCTGGTGATCGGCTCGACCCGCTTCGCGCTCGACGGCTTCCTGCGGATGATGGCGAGCGAAAAGGTGTCGGTCGCCTATCTCGTGCCCAGTGTGATCACCGGGATCGCGGCCCTGCCGGACGTTCCCGGACTGCCGGCCCTCCGGCTCGTCGTCTCCGGCGGTGGTCCGCTGGCCCCGGCCGCGGCGGACGGGTGCGTCGCCAAGCTGGGCAAGCCACTCGTCCAAGGCTTCGGCATGACGGAAGCGGGATGCGTCTCCTTCCCACCCGACGGTCGCCCGGGTCCGAAGGGAACGGTGGGACAGATCCTTCCCGGAACCACGGCGCGGTTCATCGATCCGGAGACCGGAGAGGACGCCGCCCCCGGGAAGCCCGGAGAACTGCTGCTGAGCGGCCCCCAGATCACCCCTGGCTACCTCGAATCCTCGGCACCGCCGGTGCGCGGTCTCGACGGCTGGTTCCACACCGGTGATCTGGCTGTCAGGGACGAGGACGGTTTCCTGCGCATCGTCGGCAGGCTCAAGACGCTCATCAAATACAAGGGGCACCAGGTAGCCCCAGCCGAACTCGAGGCGATCCTGCTCGATCATCCGGCGGTGAGCGACGTCATCGTGACGGGAGAGCCCGACGAACTCGCGGGCGAAGTGCCGAAGGCGTACGTCGTCATGCCCCGGGACGTGCCACTCTCCGATCTGTTCGGCCACGTCGCGGGACGCGTGACACCGCACAAGCGAGTCCGGCTGCTCGAACGCGTCCACGAGATCCCACGCTCGTCGACAGGCAAGCCGACGGCGCCACCGGCACTTCGTGTGGTCCTGCTCAGTGGGCTGCCCGAAGCGGGATCAGCTTTGACAACGGAATTCACCACTGCGGGAATGTCCGTTCTCGTCGTGGGAAACGCGCTCCGCGCCGAATCGCCCGGTCTCGACGTCTTCGGGACCACGCGCGGAAAGTCGTCGGTCTCGGATGTCGACCTCACCGCACCCGGGGCGGGAACGCAGGTCGCCGCCTCGGCGCTTCGCGAACTGGGCGGGATCGACGTGGTGGTGGACGCCTGGTCTTTCACGTCCGGGAACCGCCGGCGAGACCTGGCCTTGCTCCATCCGCTTCTCGGCGCGTCGACCGCTGGACACGGACGGCTGATCACGCTGCTGAGCGTGGCCGGTGAGGATGAGGCCCATCGTCACTTCGTCGAGCGCCTGGCGCTCGAAGCCGCGGACACCGGCGCCTGCGTCGTCGGCTTGGACCTCGGCCGGCCGGAGGCGTTCCGCGACAGGGAGACACGGCAGGCGATCATCGCCCTAGCCACCGGAGCGGCCGATCACAGGCCGGGTCACTGCCTGCGTCCGGCGAAGGACTCCACCAACGAGCAGGAGTCACCCTCGGCACGTCAGAGCACGGCCACCATGATCGAACGCAACCCGCTCCGTCCGGAGACCTCGAGCTTGCGATAGACGTTCGAGAGGTGGAATTCCACTGTGGAGCTGGACACGCCGGCCCGGCCGGCGATCTCCTTGTTGCTCAGCCCCGCCCGGGCGAGGTTGGCGATCTTGCGTTCTTGGGGGGTCAGCCTACGGTCCTGCTCGGCGATCCCCGCCCAATGTCCCAGCGCGTCGTCCACCCGGCCCGTCCACACCTGGTTGCCGACCGAACCCGCCGTTTCCCGGGCGTCCCGCAACGCGGCACACCCGTCTTCGTGCTGTCCTTCCAAAATCGACCGGACACCGAGTTCGTACTGAGCGCGGATCAGCGTGCCCTTCGCACCACTGCGGGCGAGGAGTCCGACAGCTTCCCGCATCCCCGCGAGGCGTTGATCACCCATGGACACGAGGGAAGCGGCACGCAGGGCAGTGCCGATCGCCCGCGGCGTGCCCCATCGTCGCGCGTGGGCGAGTTCCTCCTGGGTCAGGGAAAGAGCGAGTGCTTCCCGGCCCATCGCGGCGGCGCACAACGCCGCTTGGGAACGCCAAGGGATGATCGCGGGGTTCACCACACCCCAGCGCGCGAGTTCCCGGCCGCAGGCGGTGAAGTCCTCATAGGCCAGCTGTGTGCGACCGGCGGCATGGTGCAGCGCGCCCCGTGCCGCGAGGACCTCGGCGGTGTCGGTCACGCGGTCCAGACTGTGGTTGAACCCATGCTTGCGCAGGAGGTCGTCGGCGCGATCGAGGTCGCCGAGATCCACCAGCGCTTCCACCGACCAGGCCACCGCCACTTCCGTGAACTGGTCTTGGGAGCCGGGCGCCACCAGGTCTTCAAGGATCTGGACGGCGGTCGCCGGGGCTCCGCCGAGACCCGCGACGCGGGCGCGAAGGGCCGGGATCGCGGTCGACGCCGCCCATCCCGAACGGGCCATCGCGTGATCGAGGAAGCGCCGGGCGGCTTCCCCCTCGTCGGCGTACGCGAGCGAGAGGACGGAATACCAAAGCGTGCCCACGTCGCGCCAGTTGAACGACGCCAGGGCCTTCGTGGCCATTTCGACCACGCTTTCCGGGTCTCGGCCGCGATTCGCCAGCAGCATCGCGCAGGTCGCGGTGAGTCGCTCGGCCGGGACCGGGACCCCGTGCCGCGCACGGGCATGGGAACCCTTCCTAGGACTTCCCGCGACATAGACCAGACCGCCGAGATCCGGACCGATGATGTCGGGCGAGGCGACGGAAAGCACGTCACGCAAAGTGCTGAGGGCGACTTCGTCCGCCTCGCTCCACCGGCCCAGTTCGCCGAGCCGCTCGCGTTCCACTCTCGCGTTCTCCAGAGCGCGGAGAGCCGCCTCCGCTTGGTCCGCTCCGTCGGCATCGCTCATGGCGCACCCCTTCCCACAGGAATCGTCGGACGGTCGCGTCACGAAGAGACTAAAGCCGACACGACAGGAATGCCCCGTTGTCCCGAACCTCTGCCCAGAAGTACCGGATTCCGTTCCCCGCGCGGCGGCGGGCCGTCATTTTCCACGAAAATCGGTGTCGCCACGGATCTTGTCCCCCATCCCGTTGACCGGTGAGGTCTGTCGGCAAAGCGGATCCGACCTCGGCCAGGACCCCGCCGAGGTCGGATTCCACCACCCAAGAACCACCCTTTCGGGTGATCTTGATTCAGGCGACGGATCAGCCGAGGACCACGGGCAAGCTGTGGAGACGGCGCATAAAAGAGCCCGGCCGCCAAGCGAGTTCACTCAGCGGTCCGGTCGGCCGGGTCCTGGGGAATCGCGTCAAGAACGCGCGCAGCGCGATCTCGGTCTCCAAGCGACCCAGTTCGGCTCCCAGGCACCGGTGCGGGCCGTGCCCGAACCCCAGATGCCCGCGAGTGTCCCGATCGATGTCGAAGGTATCGGGATCGTCGAAGCGGTCCGGATCGCGATTCGCCGCGCTGGGCGCGGTCAAGATCAGCTCACCCGCCGGGATCGTCACGCCGTCGAGGACCGTCGGTTCGTCACTGAACCTCGGCGGCAGCACTTTGAACGGGGATTCGTAGCGCACGATCTCCTCGACGGCGTCCTTGAACAGTTCGGGCGAAGCCAGCAGCCGCTCGACGACCTCCGGGCGATCGAGCAGCAAGGCGAGCCCGGTGCCGATCGCGGTCGCGGGCTCCGAGCCACCGATGAACAGCACCACGTAAGTGGAAGCCAGTTCGTCGGCATCCAATCCGCCTTCGTCGTGGATCCGCAGCAATCGGGTCAGCAGGTCGTCGCCCGGCTCCCGCCGTTTCAGCGCGATCATGCGCAAGGCGAGCTGGTGCAGCCGGTTCGCCCCGTCCTCCACTTCCGAAACGCTTTCCCCGGTCAGCATGGACATCTGCCAGTGCGGGAATCCCCCACGTTCGGTTTCGGGAAGGCCGAGCAGGTCGGCCAGCACCGTGGTGGCCAGCGGCAGCGCGTAGTCCGCGATCAGGTCGGTCTCTTCACCTGGATCGAAGCGGTCGAGCAGGGCTGCGGTCGTGCTTTCAATCGACGGCCGCAGCCCGGCCAACCGCGTCGCGCTGAACTCACCGGTCAGCTGGCTCCGCAGCCTGCGGTGATCGGGACCGTCACGATCGAGCAGGCTGCGCCGTGATTCCGAAGCGAGCTTGGCGCTGTACTCGGGCCGGATGATGGACCGCGGGACGACCTTCTTGCGATGCTCGACGATGTCCTTGCACATCCCGGGATTCGCCAAGATCTTCCGGATGTCGTCGTATCCGGTGACGGCCCACATCCGGAAGCCGTTGACCTCGACCTGCGCGGCCGGTGCCTTGTCACACACGTCACGGAGCACCCCGTAGGGATCAGCGGTGTAGCGCGACGTGCTCAGATACTCGGGTCGCCGATGCGCCGTCATGGGTTCACGCACCCCTCTGCTCAGATACTTGTTTCCGGATAACCGACATACGGCCTCGAAACGTCGTCGAGTCGACGGCGATGCTCTTCGGCCAGACAGAGATCCGCGGCGGCGAGCGACTCCCTCAGTTGCCCGACGGTCCTGGCGCCGACCAGCGGAGCCACCACACCGGGACGGTCACGGACCCACGCGAGCGAGACCTCGACCGGCATGACACCGAGTTCACCGGCGACCGACGCCACGGTCTCGACGATCCCGGCGGCGCGATCGTTGAGGTGCCTCCCCACGTACCACTTGAAGAAGCGGCCCGCGGCCCGCTTTTCCGGCACGCCGTCGCGGTACTTCCCGCTCAGCACACCTCGCCCCAAGGGAGCCCACGGAAAGATCCCCAAGCCGTGGTTCTCGGCCGCGGGCACCACTTCCCGTTCGATTCCACGCTCGACAAGCGAGTATTCGACCTGTGTGCTGACGAGCGGCGGACCGTCCTTGACGGACTGATGGACCGCCACGGTCGCGGTATGCCAGCCCGCGTAGTTGCACACGCCGGCATGACGCACTTTGCCCGAGGCGATCGCCGTGTCGACAGCGTCGAGTGTCTCTTCGATCGGGACGCGGCGATCCCAGGCGTGCAACTGCCACAGGTCGACATGGTCGGTACGCAACCGGATGAGCGACGCGTCCAGGGCGGCGAGCAGATGGTCGCGGGACGCGTCCGCGGACGGTCTTCCTTCGACGATCACGGCCGCGGACTTCGTCGCGAGAACGAGGGAGTCGCGCGGCAGTCCGTCGGCGAGCATCTGCCCGATGCTCTCCTCGGCGCGACCCGCACCGTACACATCGGCCGTGTCCACGAGGTTTCCGCCCGCGTCCAGATAGGCCCCCATCTGGGCGACGGCGTCGTCGTATTCGGTCTTCGTGCCCCATGTCGAGGTACCCAGACCGAGAGGCGAAACGGTCAGGTCGCTCTTTCCCACTACCCGCGGTGGCCTCATAGCGGCTGGCCACCTCCTTCGCAGGTCACCGGGCACCTGCCGCCGGAGCCGTCGCTTGCTCGCTCTCCCCCGTGGTCCGGCGGAGCGGGAGTTCCCGGATCCGCCAAGCGGCGGCCAGCGCCAGCAGGCTCAGAATCCCGGCGACGACGAAGATATGCGACAAGCCGGTGACGAGCCCTTGAGCCGACGCGCCGCCCGCGGTGAGCAGTAGCCCGAACACCGAAGTGCCGAGGGCGCCGCCGATGGTGCGGAACATCGTCGTGTTCGCCGTCGCGACGCCGATCTCGCCGACAGGCACCGAGTTCTGCGCGATCAGCATGACCATCTGCGTGCTCAGCCCGAGTCCGAAGCCGACGAGCGCCAGAGCAATGCCGATGATCCAGACCGGGCTTCCTGCGTGGAGGGTGGCGAGCACGCCACAGCCGGCGGTCAGGAAGAGCGCGCCCGCGATCGGGAAGGCCCGGTATCGGCCGGTCCGGCTGCTGCGGCGGCCCGCGAGCTGTGAGGCGACCACGACGGCCAGCGTCATCGGCAGGAGAAGGAGCCCCGAGTCCGACGCGGTCGCGCCTTGGACATTCTGCTGGAACACCGGGATGAAGGTGATCGCGCCGAAGCTGACCGCACCGGCCACGAAGGTGATCACGGTGGTCATCAGGGTGTTGCGCCGGGCGAACATGCTCAGCGGCAGGACGGGGTCGGCGCTGCGCCGCTCGACGACCACGAAGGCGACGAGCGCGCCGGCCGTGATCAGGGCGAGCACGGCGGTCGGGCCCGTGTGGCCGAGGGTGCTCGTCAGCAGGAGCAGCCCGGTCACGGCGACCGTCAGCAGGAAGGCACCGCGCAGGTCCAGGTGGACCTCACGCCGCGGAACCGGCGGCACCACCAGCACGATCGCGGTGGCGGCGATCACGAGCAGTCCCAGCGGAAGGTTCAGGTAGAAGTTCCAGCGCCACCCGAGCAAGGTCGTGATCATCCCGCCGAACAGCGGCCCGCCGATCTGGCCCACGGCCATGAAGGCGGCCATCATGCCCTGGTATCGACCGCGTTCACGGGGCGGTACGAGCACCCCGATCAAAGACAGGGCGCCGACGGTGAGCCCGCCGCCACCGAGTCCCTGGACCGCCCGGAAGGCGATCAGCTGCCCCATGTCCTGCGCGAAGCCGCACGCGACAGAAGACAAGGTGAAGATCACCAGCGCGCTCAGGTGGACGCCCTTGCGCCCGTAGAGGTCGCCGAGCTTGCCCCAGATCGGGGTGGACGCCGCAGTGGTCAGGGTGTAGGCCGTGACGACCCACGACAAGTGGTCGAGGCCGCCCAGTTCGGCGACGATCGTCGGCATGGCGGTGCCGACGACGGTGCTGTCGAGCATCGCGAGCAGCATCGAAAGCAACAGGACGGCGAAAGCGACACGAAGCCTCGACGTGCTCAGCACACCAGACGGTGAGGACACGGGACTCGACATGGGGCAGGTACCTCTCAGCCGATCACGCTGTCACCGAGCACGAGGTCGGCGGTACGGTCCGGCTGCTCGAGTTGAGGCTGGTGCCCCGCCTCCCGGATGACGGCGAACTTCGCGCCTTCGTCGTTCTCACCGGCGAACGACGCCGCGTAGGCACGGCCGTAGGCGACATCGACGATTCCGTCGCTCTCCCCCCACAAGACCCGCACCGGAAGTCGTACCGCCTCGAGCCGCTCACGCAGGTACGGGTCGTGCATGTACGGGTCACCGGCATAGCGGTTCAGCGCCACGGCGTTCTCCTTCATCGCGGCGAGGCGCCCCGGCGGCAACGCGGCCGGATCCATTCGGAACCGCTCCGGGTCGTGGAACACGAAATCGGCCAGACGACTCGGCGGCTGGGCCGAGATGTCGGTGATCGGATGTCCGTCGACGGCGATCCCGACCGCGTTCAGCAGGACGAGCGCGCCGACCCGGCGAATACCTTCGGGCTCGTCGTCCCGGGCCGACTGCTCGTCGACGCCCATCTGTGCCGCGATCCAGCCGCCCACGGAGTTGCCCGCCACGAGCACGTCCCGCAGGTCGAGCTCCTCGATGAGCCGGCGGAATACCCGCGCGATCTCCGGGACGTCACGTACCAGGTCGGATCCGGCCGTCCCGTCGAAGCCCGGGATGACCGGAGTCAGCACCCGGACACCGCGTGCGGCGAGCGCGGCGGCCAGACCGGCGACCGAAGCCGGCCCCGCGCCACCGTGGACCAGCAACACCGGCTTGCCGATCCCACGGCTTTCGACCCGCACCACGAGACCGTCGTCGAGCACCCGCTCTTCGATCTCGGGCTCGGCTGGAGCGGCAGAGCCCGTTTCGGCGTAGGTGGTCGCGGGCTCGGTGTGATAGCGGCTCATGATCTCCGTGATCTCCTCGCCGTTCGCCGGACGTCCCGCCTTGGCCGCGAACTCACCCAGGTCGCGGAAGTACTGGACGAACAGATCCGGGGTGAAGGTGTTCAAAATGACCGCAGGTTCGTCCCCTGGGTTGGCGAAGGTGTGCGGGGCTCCGGGTGGCACCATGACCAGGCTTCCGGCCGGTGCGTCGTGGACGTCGTCCCCCACCGTGAAGCGCACGGTCCCTCGTACGACGTAGAACCCTTCGTCGTGTTGGGCGTGCCGATGCTGCGGCGGGCCTTCCACGTGCGGAGCGACGACGATCTCCCCCAGCCCGAGGCGGTGGTCGGTCGTGCTGCCGTCCTCGAGGATCCGCAGCCGGATCGGGCCGCTGAGAGCGATCTCGCCGTCCTCCGGCCCGACGATCGAAATCCGCGCCATGCCCACTCCTTTATGAGAGTCAACTTTCACGAAGACAGTAGAGCCTCACCGCAAGCTTGTGCAAGTGCTCTCTCATCAAGAGAGCGTGCTCACGTCTGACTTCGCTGACGGGCGCAAGTGTTACGCGGACAACCTGCCGGTGATCCGGGCAAGCCACACGCGGGGCAGACCTGGTGAAGCACTGTGCCCCAAATACTCTGACCAGCGCCCGACGGCGAATGCGGGAAGTGCTCGAGAGAAACCGTCCCGAAAAGGGAATTGCCCGAAATTGCCGCAAGTCTTCCCTGGAGACTCGTCTCGGACGCCCAGCGGGGTCAAGGGTGCGAATATCGGTATCGCGTGACGCACGATCACCGCAGCCGCCGCGAAGGTGGCAACCGAGCCGGTTTCGGCGGCTGTTACCACGAATATGGACAGAGGTGGATCGTCATGGCTCCTGCGATGAGGGAAACCGACCGGGAGAAGACAGCGGTCCGGCTGCTCAAGTCCTCTGCGGACAAGTTCTACGATCCGGAAGTCGACATCGACTGGAACGCGTCGGTCGTGGAGGGCAAGGGCTTCATGCTCCCCCATCGGTCCTCGCTTTACGGGACGCACCTGTGGGACGCACTGTCCGAAGAACAACGCATCGAACTCAGTAAACACGAAATGGCCCAGATCGCGGGCTTGGGATTGTGGCTCGAAAATCTCGTGATGCAGATGCTGCTCAAGGAGCTCTACGACGGAGATCCGATCAGCTCTCACGCCCAGTACGCCTTGACCGAAATCGCGGACGAATGCCGCCACTCGACCATGTTCGCCCGGCTGACCGTGTGGATGGATTGCCCGGTCTACGGCCCGGTTCCCTGGATGCGGCGGCTGGCGAAGCTGCTCCCGACCCTCAGCTATGGTCCCGCCCGCTATGCCGCGATCCTCGTCGCGGAAGAAGTTCTCGACCGGATCGGGCGCGAGCAGATGAACGCCCCGGAAATCCAACCCCTGGTGCGGATGGTGAACCGGATCCACGTCCTCGAAGAAGCCCGGCACGTCACCTTCGCCCGCGGAGAGGTCACCCGCGGGATGGCCAAGATGCCGAAGATCGAACTCGCCTACCAGCAGGCCATGGCCGCGCAGATCTCGTTCTTGGTGATCCGCTCGCTGGTCAACCCGAATCTCTTCGCCTCTGTCGGGATCCGTCCGCGTGACGGCGCCAAAGCGGCGTGGAGCAATCCGCACTGGCACTCGACCATCCGGTGGGCGGGCGAGAAGATCATGCCGTTCTTGCTGGAATCCGGGTTGGTCGGCAAACCCGGCATGTACTTCTGGCGCAAGTCCCATCTGCTGCCGGAAGGTCACTGACAGGGGTCCGGCGGCGCTAAACTCCACGCCCGAAACCAGCGGCAGCGACTATATGCGTCACGAAACGCGCGATGGCAAGGGATGTCGACTCCTCCCGCCAAGCCAGGCGCAGCGTGCTGGGCGAGATGCCATCGACCGGGCGCACGCAGATCCCCGGTGGTTCGAATCCCTCCGGCAACAAGGACCCCTGGATGAAGGCAATCGCTTGCCCCCTCTGCACGGCGACCATCACATCGGTCGCGGTGGTGTTGGTCGGCCCCTCACGCCACTGGTGCCGGTCGAGGTCGGCACCTGCCCAGTGCTCGCGCTCGACATCACTCATCGCCGGCCAGATCGTGATCGGTTCGTCGCGCAGGTGAGAAATGTGCAAACGCTCCTTGGCGGCCAGCGAATGACCCGCTCGCAGCAGCACGACCCGAGCATCGGTACGCACGACTTCCGTGTCCAAACCCTGGCTGTCGAACGGTCCGCGAATCAGGATCACGTCACAGTTGTCCGCCCACAGCCTGCCCAGCAGCGTGCCCGGCTCGCCGGTGATGATCTCGGCGCCGGGGTAGGACGACGTGAGCTGCATGGCGAGCGGAACGTCACCTGTGGCCGCCGCGCATCGGACGTGCTCACCACGAACACTCGTCGCCCGGGTGTGCTCCACCATCGTGTCGATCCGTTCCAGGACCGCGCGGGCGTGGTCTGCCAGTACCCGGCCCGCCTCTGTCGGTGTTGCCGAGCCAGAGACTCTGGTCAGCAGTGGCACGCCCAGGTCGTCTTCCAACGCTCTCATCGTCCGCGACAGGGCCGGCTGCGCGACATCGAGCCGCTTCGCCGCCTGGGAAATGCTGCCTTCGTCGAAGACCGCCAGGAAATAGCGCAAGTGCCGCAGTTCCACGGTCGCTCCCTTCCCGGACCGTTGCCGGGTATGCCGGTTCGGCATGACGATCATGCCGAACCACCACTACCCGTCAGCCCCTTTGTACTGCTGAACTCGACTTGCATCGTCAATGCCGAAAGGACACCCCACCGTGACCGACCATGACCGCTCGATCTCGGACCGCATTTCCGGCGACCTCCCGACGGAGGTCGACGTCATCGTCATCGGCGCGGGGGCCGCTGGTTGTGTTCTGGCGGCGCGCCTGAGCGAGGAGCCTGATTGCCGCGTTCTGCTGCTGGAGGCCGGCAGCACGAGCGGACTGGAACCTGAAGCACAGACGCCGGGTGCGACCATGCGCCTGTGGAACGGTCCGGCGTCCTGGTCCGATGCCTCCATTCCGCAGGCGTCCCTGAACGGCCGGCGAGTCGGGCTGCCGCAGGGACGCGGTCTGGGCGGTGGCAGCAGCATCAACGGCATGGCCTGGTTCCACGGGCATCCGGCCGACTACGACGACTGGCACGCGGGCGGCGCCACAGGCTGGGCGTGGAACGAAGTGCAGCCGATCTTCCGTGCGATCGAGCACAGCGAGATCAACGACGGATGGCACGGCGCCCAGGGGCCGATGCGGGTGTCGAGGGCCAGGGACGCCAGTCCGCTCGCGCTCGGTTTCGTCGCCGCCGGCGCCGAACTCGGCCTGCCCGTGATCGATGACTTCAACGGCGCCGAGCGCGAGGGTTTCGGCCTGATTCAGTCCAATGTGGACGACGGCCGCAGACACAGCGTCGTGCACGGCTATCTCTTGCCCGCACTGGGCCGTTCGAACCTCACCGTGCGGATCGGGAATCTGGTGAAGTCGATCGTCGTCGAACAGGGTCGAGCCACCGCAGTCGAGTGCATCGACGGCGAAGGAACCGTACGGCGGGTCTCCGCACGGCGCTCGGTCGTACTCAGCGCAGGTGCCCTGCGCACGCCGCAGCTTCTGATGCTGTCGGGGATCGGGCCGGCGGAGCATCTGCGGGAGCACGGGCTCCGCGTGGTTCACGACCTGCCCGGAGTCGGCACCAACCTGCACGACCACCCCGGAGTCACGACCTCCTGGCCGGTCCTCGACGGGAGTCCCTTGTGGACCACCGTCACCGAAGCGGACATGCGCGCCTATCACCTCCTGCGCCGTGGCCTTCTGGCTTCGTTCACCCAGGCCACGGGCAAGGTCTCCACCAGCCCCGATCTCTCCAGGCCGAACATCCAGCTGACCCTGGCGCTGGTCGGCGTGGACGCCACCGGGAACTTGTACGAGCAGCCTGCGGTGACGTGTGCGGTGAGCCTCCTGACTCCGAGCAGCCGAGGCGAGGTCAGACTCGCCTCTGCCGATCCAGCCGTGGCCCCGTTGGTCGATCCGAAATACCTGGACGTGCCGGCTGATCTCGAACAGTTGCGTGCCGGTCTGCACCTGGTACGGCGTCTGTTCCAGACCCAGCCGCTGAAGGCAGCGACCGGAGGAACCGCCCTCGGGCCGCTCAAGTGGGAAGATCAGGACCTCGATGCGTGGATCCGGTCGTGCGGTGGCAGTGAATGGCATCCGGTCGGCACGTGCCGCATGGGCACCGACCCGGATGCGGTCGTCGACTCGACGTCCATGCGGGTCAACGGCATCGAAGCCCTGCACATCGGTGATGCCTCGGTGATGCCGACCATCCCGGGGGCGAACACCCACGCGCCGACCATCATGGTCGCCGAACGCACCGCGCGGCTGATGCGGGCCGCCACGTCCTGATCGTGTCGAGCCCACCTCAGCCACCGTTCGCACGAAGCTGCCCAGCAGTCCCGACGCCGCTGTCACACCGGCCCTCCCGCCCCTGGAGTTCACTCAGCTTCTCGACCCCGTGGACCTCCAGCATCGCGCGTCCGTCCTTCGCCGCGAGTCCACAGGACGCGTTGGCGCGGACGGTCCGGACGTCCCGGCATCCCGGAACGGCGACGAGCCGGGCGATCTTCAGCCGGTCCGGTACACGCCCCATCGGCGCGGCGGCCGTGAGGATCGCGGCCAGCGCCGGATGCGGCAGGCACGCCGCGGGCGTCGGCGTTCCACACCACAGGTCCTCGTCGGCATGGGCCCGCACGTCGGTCAACGGCCCGGCCGCGACGGAAACGGGTTCGGGCGGACGCTCGCCGTAGTCCAGCACCGCGCTCGCCACCGCGCCGCGGGCGTCGTTCACCGTCACCCGCACTTGCCAGGTCCCGTCCGTCCATCCGCCGACGGCGTCGAAATCCAAGGCCAGTGTCCCCTCGTCCACCGACAATCCGCCGAGCCGTACGTCCACATCGGACACGGAAAACAGATGCTGACGTGGATGTCCTTCCGGGCGCACCCAGTCGCCGACGGCGAGGACGTATTCGAGCAGCATCGGTATCGAAAGCTTGCCGCCCGCTTCACACAGATGGGGATGTTCGGCAGGAGACCACCGATGACGGGTGACGAAGCGTTCATGCTCGACGAATCTGAGGACCTCACCGAGGAACGCCAGTCCCGTGTCCACCCGGGTCCGGTCGGGACTGCCCGCCGGCCAGGCCAAGGCGCGCAGTTGGTGCGGCCGGGTCATCACCCCGAGTCTGCCGAAGTAGCCGGACTCGCCGCCACGCTCTCGATTCCGGACCGACCCTGACATCTCCGCGAGCCAGTGCGCGGTCCCGTCCGCCGAGTCCATTGTGGACCCGTATCGGGCCGCGCCGAGGTAGTGCACGATGTTTCCGATGCGTTCCCAGGTCGGCCAGCTGATCGTGTGGACCGGGACGCCACTGCGCCGTGCCGCCCACAGTCCGAGTCTGCTCAGCGCGCCACTGCCCGCCGCATACGCGGTGTGCCCGACCATTCCTCCGCTCGCCGACATGGACCCCGCGCACGAGACGAAGCGCAGCGGCCGGTCCTCGGACGCGCGCGCCGCGACCGCCGCGAACAGCGTGGCGAAGCCGGTGACCTTCACCTCGACCGCACGCACGACCTCCTCCGGCGTGAGGCGGGAGAACCGCACTCCCCGATAGGTGGCGGCGTTGTGCACGAGCACGGTCGGAGTTCGTTCAAGCCCTGCCACCAGCCGTTCGACCTGGTCCCGATCGATGACATCGCACGGTTCGTAGCGAATCCGCACGCCGCGGCCGGCCGCCGCCGCGAGATTGGCCACCGCCGTGCGCACGAACTCAGCGTTCTCGACGGCACGACGGCCTTCGCGCACGCCACCGGGTCCCCCGGCCGCTTCGAGCAACCGTGACTTGCGCCAGGCGGCGAAGTCGACGTCGTCCAGCTCCGCGCCGGGCCCGGTCAAGGGCCGCCGTCCGGTCACCACCACCTCCGCGCCGAGCCGGGCGAGTTCTTCGGCGAGGGCGAAACCCACGCCTCGGCCGCCACCGGAGACGAGCACGCAGTCGTCCGGACCAACCACTGGCTCCGACGACCGGTCCGACGGCAGAGGACTGACGAGAACGCGCTGAACGTGACGGACACCGTCGCGGTATCCGACTTCCTGCGCCTCGGGGCGACCGGCCTCGACGTCGAGTACCCGGGCGATCTCGGCGACGTCGAGGCGGTCGAGGTCGATGCTCGTGGTGCTGAGTCCCGGCAGCTCGACCATCAGGTTCTTCGCCATCGCCGCCCAAGCACTGCTCAGGGGCTGGGGCACGGTGTCATCGGACCGGCCGAACAAGCCGTCACCGTGACCGACCGTCAGGTACTGGAAACGATCCGCCTCGGCCGAACCCAGCCAATGGTCGTAGACGGCCTGCAACGCCGCGGTGGTGGTCAGCAACGCCTCCCGCCACGCCGTGTCGCCCAGCTCGTAGTCCGCCAGGCCGGTCAGCGTGAGGTCGGCGATGACATCCCACCCTGCCGCCTCCGCCGACAATTCGCCCACGCGCGCCGATGATCCGGCCGTGGTCACGTGAGCGCCGCCGGCCGTGAGCTGCTCCGCCACCGCCTCGGTCGTCGCGGCGTGCGCTCCCAGCAGGAGCACCCGGCGTCCACGGAGAGCACCGGAAATCGGGTCCACGGGACGCGGCACGGGCTCGGTCACCCAGCGCTGCACCGGCCGGGCGAAGTCGGTCGTGTCGTAGGCGAGCAGGTGCGGGCGCACGGCTGGTTCGTTCTCCTCACCGGGCTCCGACAACCCCGCCTCAGGCTGTGTCATGGGCGCGGGGGTCTCCCCGCGGTGTTCCTCGACCGTCCGTGTCCGTCCGCTTTCCTGATGTACGTAGCCCAGTGCTTCGCCGGTCGCGCCGGCCACTCGCAGCACGAGCCGCCCGTCCGCGGTGAACACTCCTCCCCAGACACCACCGTCCGGTCCGGACGTGGCCCTGAGGGTCAATTCCCCGTCGGCCAGCGCGACGTCGTTGAGCCCGCCGTAGAAGTCGATCCGGCGGACCGTTCGCGGCACCGTGATCGGGCTCCAGCCGTCGTCGGCGGTCGTCGCCATGACCTGTGCGAGCGCGTCGCAGGCCACCGCGGGCAGGACCGCGTGCCCGAACCAGCGGCCCACCTCGATGCCGTCAAGCGTCAACGTGGCCAGCTTGCCCTCGGGACCGGACTGAACGAGCTTGTTCGCGGCGAAGACTCCCGACAACTCGGCGAACGGATTGGGCAGCTGATAGGGATTGGCCAGCTCCGGCGCTCCGGCAGCGCGAGGAAGGCGGTCCGGCGCGGGTCTCGGGCACTCAAGTGGCCGGTCACGCAGCACCACCGACATCCGGCAGTGCTCGCGATCCGTAGCCAGTATCGTCCCGTCCGGCGCCACCACGTCGGTCAGGATCCGCACGTTCACCACGGTTTCGCCGTATACACCCGGCACGTCCTCTTCCATCTCCGCCACGATCTTCTTCCGCTGAGGTCGCGCCGAAGAGCGGAACACGCGGATGAAGCGGTCGAGCACGAGGTCCCGCACACCGACCGGAACTCGGCCTGGCACCAGCGCCTTCGCCGCCTGCGCGGCGAGCTCCAGGGCGACCATCCCGGGTACGGTCGGATGACCTCCGACGAGGTGGTGCTCCAGGTAGGCATCGCGGCTGACAGCGAATTCCCTTTGGGCGACAAGGTTTCGGGGACCGCGCTCCACGATCTCGTCGAACGGCGGCTCCGGTCCGGATCCGGTCTCCTCGGGCCCCGGCGTCCAGACCGCTACCCGCTGCGGGTGCCGCTCGCCCATGATGCGGCGTTCCAGCGCGCCGAAGTGGGCCAGGGTGGGCACGGCTCCCGGCCTGCTCAGTTCGGCGAGGAAGTGCGCGACGCCTTCTTCGGCGGGCATCCTCGACAGATGACGGTCGAGGACCTCGGCCACCAGTGGTTCGGTGGAGCGGGTCGTACCATCCCAGAGCCCCCAGCCGAAGGTGGTCTCGGCAGTCCCCTCCGCCACGTCCGCGGCCGTGTAGAGGAAGTCGTTGGCTGCGGCATAGTCGGTTTCACCCTGGATGCCGAACAGTCCGGCCAGGGACCCGGCGTTGATCCAGCGCCGGGGCGGGTTTTCGGCGAAAGCGTGTTTGAGCGCGTGATACGTGTTCACCTTGATGTCGCGCACGACGCGGAAGTTCTCCAGCGACTTCGCGGGTAACTCGGCCGAGCGGGTCAGCCCGGAGAAGTTCAGCAGCAGATCGACGGGCCGCCCGTCCTGTGCCGCCAGCACTTCCGCGCCCGCCCGCCGCACCTGATCCGGATCCCCGGTGTCGCAGACGTGGTAGTGCACCCGGCCCTGGCCACAGAGCTCGCTCAGGCGCGTCAGCGCGGCGTGAACTTCCCGTGCTTGAGCGAGCCTTCGCAGCCGGGCATTGACTGCGGGAACACCCCCGTTCTCCCCGCGCGCAGCGGCCACCAGGGCGGCTCGGCGGCGGAGCCGATGCGCTTCGTCATCCTCCGCCAGTTCCTCGGGCTCGTAGGTGGAAAGGTCGTTGGTACCGAGGATGTGGATGACGGGGCGGCAGTTCTCGGCCAGGGCGAGCAGGGTGAGCATGCCGATACCCCGGCTCGTACCCGCACCGAGCACGACGGCGTCCTCACCCAGGACGGCCCCCCGCGCCGGCGGTACCGGGGCGGGTCGCGCCCGCCGCACCCAGCGCTTGCCGCCGCCGAGGACGACTCCCGGCAGGGCATGCCGGACTCGCATCTCATCGGCGAGCTGCGCGGTGGCCGCCCCGGCGTCCGCGGCGGTCAGGACCACGCAGAAGCGTGCCGTGGTCACCACCGGCTCCAGCTCCATCGCCTTGACCAGGCCGGTGAACAGGCCCGCGTACGGGTGGACCACGCCGTTCCCGTCGGCGCCGCCGGAGAGGGCGATGCCGTAGGTATCCAGTCCTCCGGAGGCCTTGGCAGCCAGGAAACAGGCATCGTGCAGCCGGAGCACGGCCGCCGGGGCGAACTTCCGCGCGAGGTTCCACGGCTCGAGGGTCGCGAGCACGCGCACATGCCGATAGGACCATTCAGACAGCATCGTGAGCAGTTCCTCGCCGTCGGCCGTGCGCCGGTCGCCGAAGCTCCAGCCCGTGTCGCCGAACCGGAGGACGGCCGTGTCCTCGGGCATGCCCTCCGGCACCGGGGCGTTGTCGTCGAGGACCACCAGCGTGCCGTCGGGGAACAGCGGTCCGGCCGGCAGTTCGGGATCGCCCGCTTCCCGCTGCCAGGAGAGCTCGTACCGTTGGAGCACGGTCTCCGGTGCCGACGGCGAACTGGCCCGCAAGCGAGCCTGTCGGCCGGCCGATTCCCGGCTGATGACCTGCTCGGGAACCGTGCCGGTCAGGACGTCGAGCAGCTCGCGCGCTCCCTCCGCGCCATAGAGATGCGGGGTACCCCGGTCCGGATTGCTCATGACAACTCCCAAGCGGTCTGCGTCAGGGTTCGAGGTGAGCGAGCACGGGAAGAGACCATTCCTCGGCCTTCTCCGGCGATGTGACGGCGAAGAGGTAGGCGCCCTCGGCCTCCCCTGCTTGATCCGAGGATCCGTTCCGAAGCGACCGGATCCACGCGGGATGCGGGTTGGCGCTGACCGCACCGACCAGGGCCAAGTCCAGGTCGCCGCCTTCGAGGAACCGAGCGGCGGTCTCGAAGGAACGCAGCAACGACGCCTCCCCGGCGTCGACCACCAGGTTCAGGCCCCGTAGGTCGAAGTGGTTGGCGATCCGGGAGGCGATCACGTTCGGCATCACCCCGGGCTGGGTGTCCGCGCTGATCGCGGGCCAGGTGCTGTCCACCTCCGACCACAGGCGGTCGAGGAAGTCCGCCACCGCGGGTGAGGAGGTATCACCTGCCGCGGCACGGATGTCGTCGAAATGCACCCGCAACTGCGCGCCGTGCATCGCAGAGGTCTGCCCCATGACCCCGAACAGGACTCCCGTGTGGTCGCGGTGCCGCGTACACAGTTCCCGGACCGGCTCGGGCAGCTTCGACATGCACTCCAGTGCCATCAGCTGTGCACGGTCGATCCGCCGCATCATCGGTGGTGGCATCGCGACGCCGTCGATCCGGTGGACCGGGTAGACCGCGCCGAAGGAGGTCTTGCCGGCCTCCGGCTCGCAGGCCGACCAGCCGATCACCGCCAAGGGCCGGGACCGGGTGGACACCGGGGTGGTAGCGCGCGGATGCCATCGCGCAGGGAGGTACTCGGAAACCACGGCCGTCGCGTTCGTTCCGCCGAAGCCGAAGGCGGCCACCGCGCCGGTCCTGGCCCTGTCGCCGGGTTCGCGCCGCCAATCGGTGACCTGGCGCGGCACCTCGATCATCGAGGTATGTGCCGAGACCCGGGCGGGCAGGCGTTCGAACCTGTGCTGAGGCGGGATCCTGTCGTGGCGCAGGCACAGCAGCAGATGGATCAGCGACACCACACCGGCGGGCCAGCCGGTGTGCCCGATGACGGACTTGTTGGAGACCACGGTGACCGGACGGTCGGGCGCGTACACCTCGGCGATGCCGAGCAGTTCAGCGGTGTCGCCCGTGGGGGTGCCGGTGGCGTGCGCGATGACGAGGTCGATCTCGTCCGGGCCGGTGCCTGCCTTGGCCAGCGCCCGCCGGGCCGCCATGACCTGCCCCGTGGTGGCGGGTGCGTTGATGGCTTTGCCCTTGCCATCAGCGGAGAGACCGACACCACGGACGACGCCGAGTACGGTGTCACCGTCAGCCAAGGCGCGGGACAGTTTCTTGAGCGCCACCAATCCCGCTCCATCGGCGAACAGCACGCCGTTGGCGCCTTCGTCCAGCGAACGGACCTCGCCGGTCGGCGACAGCCCGCCCATCTTCGCGAAGGCGACCATGTAGGTCACCTGCATGACCGCCGCGCCCCCGCAAACGGCGACGTCGCAGCGGCCCGAATTCAGTTCCCGGATGCCGCGGTCCAGCGCGTACAGCGACGACGAACATGCGGTGTCCACCACGTGCACGGCGGAGTCGCCGGGAAGGATTCCTTCGATCGCTTCCCGGGCGATAGCGTGTGGCAACGATCGCCTGGCATCACCGCGGCCATGCCGGAACCGGTCGAGAACACCCCGCTCCACCCGAGCTCTTTCCTCGTCGGTCAGGCCTTGTGCGTGCGGCCCGCCGAGTGCCTCCCGCACCGCGGTCACCACCTGCGTCTCGGACAGGTGCTGGCTGCCATCGGCTGTGAGCCCGACACAGAACGCGACGCGGTCGCTCGTGCCGACGCTGGTGTTCTCCAGCGCCTGGTACAGGCTGTGCCGCAACCAGAGGGTGCTGTAGTCGGTGGCAGTGACATCCGGTGCTTCGGCAGCGAGTCGGGGATCGGGACGGAAATCGGTGATGAGCCCGGCGACCGGCTGGGAGCCCTTGTCCGGCACGTCGTTGCGGTCCGGGCTGAACGCGCCGGTCACCCAGCGATCGGAAGTGGCCTCCGTGAACAGCTTCGGCCCGCCGACCAGTACGTCCCAAAACTCGTCCGGGCTCGATGCCCCGGGCACGGCCATCCCCATCCCCACCACGACGACCGGGTCGTCTGTGCTCGCTTCAGGCTCCGATGTCTCGGGAGGCACGGCAGCCTCCACAGCCGGCAACGAAGGTTCCTTGGCCGCCCGGAGATTCTCGGGTAGATCCCCACACATCAGGTCGACGCCGCCGTCGGCACTGACCGTCTGTCCGGTGATCCAGCGCGACCGGGGCGACGCGAGGAAGGCGATCAGTTCGGCGAACTCGTCGACCTCACCCAGCCTGCCGCCCAGTGGCGTCCGCGCCCGCATCATCGAGGCGAAGTCCTGGAAACCCGGGAACATCCGCCCGCCCGCGGTGTCCAAGAGCCCGCCGGAGGCGGTGTTGACCCGGATCCCGGCCGGCCCCAGTTCCACCGCAAGATAGCGGGTCATCGCCTCGAGCGCGGCCTTGGTCACTCCGATGGCGAGATAGTCCCGCAACACCGAGCGGGCACCCACCGACGACACGTTGACCACACTGGCCCGCCCGCTCGCGGTCAGCAGCGAGCGAGCCCGCTGCACGCAGCGCAACGGGGCCTTGACGTTCATCGCCAGAGCGCGGTCGAGGTCGTCTTCGCTGATCCCCGAGGCGGTGCCGAAGATCCCGAGAGCGGCGTTGTTGACCAGGATGTCGAGGCGCCCTTCGGCCTCCCCGATCTCATCCACGATCTGCCCGACGTGCTCGTCCTTGGCCACCGAACCGCGCGCGAGCCGGACGTCCAGCCCTTCGGCCGTCAGCCGCCCGGCGATCTCCTTCCCGCGTCGGAAGGAGTGGAAGCAGTTGAGATAGACCACCGCCCCGCGTCGGGCCAGCAGTTCCACGACCGCGGAACCGACCCCACCCGCGCCGCCGGTCACCAGTGCCACGTGACCCCTCAGTTCCTGTTCCACAGGACTCACCTGCTGTTGGTCACGTAGTCGGTGACCTTGGCGAGCGTGTCGAGGTCGGTACTACGGAACCCCGGCTCGGGCGAGGGCAGATCGAAGATCCGCCTCGCCTTGGTCAGCAACTCCGTCTGGCGCATCGAGTCGACTCCGAGGTCCGCTTCCAGGGCCGCGTCCTCCGCCAGGACCTCGACCGGGTACTCCAGCGCTTCGGCATACAGTTCCTGAAGCCGGGAAAGGACTTCTTGACGGCTCAGAGCCGCACCAGGTTCCGGCTCCGGCACCACCTGGGTCGACGCTGGAGCCGGGTCCGCTTGCCGAGGCTGAGAGATCGGAGCGGGGCGCCCCGTCTCCGCCAGGCCGCTCACCGCCGAAGCTAGCGGGAAAGCCACGCGGACCAGCTTGCTGAGGGTTTCACCCGCGCCCAGCTCCACAAAGGACCGCCTTCCCGCAGAATAGAGTTCCGACAGGGTTTCCCGGAACAGAACCGGATGGGACAAATGGAGGCCCAGCAAAGTCGCCAGGTCATCGCCGTCCCGGTACCGGCGACCGAGAATCGGGGAATGGACCGGGGTGTCGAACGTTTCTGTCTTGTACTCGGCGACTTTCGCGGCCAGCGCCCGTCCCGCCGGTACAAGTGCGTGGTTGTGGAACCCATAGGGGGAGGACACTTCTCCAACACCGATTCCGAGCGCTTCCGCCACCGCACCTGCCGTCGCCAGTTGTGTGGAAGGACCGGAGAGCACAGTCTGCTCCGCAGCGTTGTCCACCGCGAGAGTCAGCCCCGGCAGGTCCGCGAGCGCGAGCAGGAGTTCGGCCCTCGACCGGCCACAGCGCAGTGCCAGCAATCCCCCTTCGGAGGCGTGTGCGCGCAGGACCTCGTTGCGATCGCAGACGATCGAGGCACCGTCGGCCACCGAGTACGCTCCGGCCGCCACCAGGGCTGCGATCTCACCGAAACTGTGTCCGACCAGCAAATCCGGAACCGTGCCGCGGACAACGAGCATCCGGTGCGCGGCGACTGAGACACCGAAGATGGTCAACTGGAGTTCGTCAGGGTGCCGGGTGAGCATTTCCTCGATCGAAGGCGCCTCAGGAGTAAACACCACCGAACTGACCGTGCGGCCGGTGCGGGATCGATGGACCTCGTCGAGCGTTTCGAATACCTCGTGTACCGGCTCGTCACCCTGCGCCCAGAGGCCGGCTAGCGCACCGGGGCGGTAGGCCCCTTGGCCGGGAATCAATCCGACTTCAGCCTGTCCGAGGTTCATCGTCCGAAACACCCTTTCGTCCGAATTCTGCGCTGTCGCAGCAGAAAAGCGCGAGGTCTTCGATGTTCGGGACGGTATAGGAGCGCACCCTGGCCGACGATTAGAATTGCCCGATCACGGCTCCGGACCGCCCTTTCGTCACTGAGAAAACTGGAATTAATCCACTTTAGACTGAGGTTCCTTGACGAACTGAGCGACTCCACGCGATGCCTTGCGCGCCCGCGCCGGCGAGTGCCGGCAGGCCGCGCCTTCAGACGTTCCGCACGACCATCTTCCCGAAACTTTGCCAGTGAAAGTCACCTCATCGAAATCGATGGTGCCAGAGAAGGTCGCGCCGTTGAACCCGACAGTGCCCGCGAAGAACGCCTCGCAACGTGCGTACCCGCGCGCCGAAGACGGAGCTGCTCGCGATGGCGTAGCGCGAGTACCGCTGGCGGACCGTCTACTCGCCCTGAACAACCTCGTCTACGGCAGCATCCGACGACGACGAACCGCATCGCTCAGGCCACAACTGCTCCAGCCGACACTCAGCGGCTTCGTTCTCACGCAGCCAGCTGTCTACTTCAGGCCGAGCGCGCCGTGGGCGGTTCCGGCCGCTTCCATGGTGGTGTTGCGTTCGGTGGAGGAGGGCCGACCCACTGTCCGGTCTCCTTGTCTCTGGGAGCTGTCTCGAGCAGACTCCGGAAACCGGCTTCGGTGCCACAGTCGCGGACGAGCTTGGCAATGTATGCCTGGGTGTAGCCGGATGAGGGTCGCCGACAGGAGGGCGCACGCCGAGCTTCTTCCATGCAGCGGTGAAGAGGGCCCTGGTGAAACAGAACGGGATCTGTTCCTGGATCGCCTTTGCGGCTTGCGTGGGCTTCAGGAGCCCACGCCCGACGACTTGTCGTTTCTGCTCTTCGCCGACCGCGTGTTCGGCCCTGAACGTCGTTCGATCCTCGAAGCAGACCTGGCAGACGCCGACGACCACGCCACATCCGAGCGCGAGGAAGAACGAGCCCGAATCAAGCGACAACTCGCCGAACTAGGCGGCGATGAGAAGCAACTCCAGGCGAAGATCGCCGACCTGGACGAGGCGGATCTGACTCTCCCAAGGGATGACGTCAGATGAACTGCCCCCGATCGACGCACTTCCCTACCTGGCGATCAACCTCGCAAAGGCGCCAGAACCGTATCTACGTGCCCTGTTCGAATCCGTTCAGCTCGCCATCGTGGTCCACGACGACGGCGACCATGCGACAATCACGATCAAGCTCCCGGCATGCCTCCCGGCGCAGCGCGCCTGGTCGGCTTGTGGGGTTGCTGTTGGTGCCCCCGGTGAGATTCGAACTCACACTGGACGGGTTTTGAATCCGTTGCCTCTGCCAGTTGGGCTACGGGGGCGGTACGGGGGTGAACTTTACGGGATCCCGGGAGTGCGCCTTTCGCCGGGCCCGGGAGTGTGACGACCGTCTGACGTGGTGAACGCCATCTCGCCGACTGGATCGTTCCCGGTAGGCTTCAGGTTCGCGGACAGTCCGCGAGCCGAATTGCCCGACGACCTTCAGGAGGACCCCGGTGACCGAGCAGGCTGCCGAGGCCAACGGTGCCGTCGCCGCACCCCAGCGGCGGGTGCTCGTGGCCGAAGACGAGGCCCTCATCCGTCTGGACCTCGTCGAGATGCTCCGCGAAGAGGGCTACGAGGTTGTCGGTGAGGCCGGGGATGGCGAACAGGCCATCAACCTTGCCACCGAATTGAAGCCCGACCTGGTGATTCTCGACGTCAAGATGCCCAAGCTCGACGGGATCGAGGCCGCTTCCAAGATCACCGGCGACCGGATCGCGCCGGTCGTCATCCTGACCGCGTTCAGCCAGCGCGACCTCGTCGAGCGGGCCAGGGACGCGGGAACGATGGCGTACCTGGTCAAGCCTTTCGCCAAGCGCGACCTGGTGCCCGCCATCGAGCTGGCCGTGAGCCGGTTCGCCGAGCTCCAGGCCCTCGAGTCCGAGGTCGCGGGCCTCACGGACCGGCTCGAGACGCGGAAGGTCATCGACCGCGCCAAGGGCCTGCTGATGAGCCGTCAGGGGCTCACCGAGCCGGACGCTTTCCGTTGGATACAGCGCACCGCGATGGACCGCCGGACCACGATGAAGGCCGTGGCGGAGGCCGTCGTCGAGAGTATCGGCTGACGAAGCCGGAAAGGCCGCCTCACCTCCGTCGCCGGAGGTGAGGCGGCCTTTTTCTTTACAGGCCGCTGGCCGTCCGCATCACCCAGTAGACGTCGGTGTTCTCGACCGTGCCGCCCAGCCGGGCGGAGCCGGGGCCTTCGGCGGTGACCGGGGTGTCGGCGCCGGTGTGGTCGTGGGTCGTCCAGTCCACAGTGAACCGAAGCTTCGAACCCGGTACATCGAACGGACCGTCCTGCTCAGGGTCGGTGTCGTCGGCGTCGTAGTTCTCGATGCTCAGTCCGCCGGTCTCGTGGTCGCCGCCGATGATCACCAGCGTGTCGGGGTGCGCGCGGACGAACCGCAGGACCTCGGCGACCGTGGCGTCGAGCGCGCGGCCGGCGTCGATCACGCCGTGCGCGTTGTTCTCGTGCGACATCCCGTCGGTCCCCTCTTCCTCCAAGAAGAGGAAGAATCCGCGCGGATTCTTGGACAGCGTATCCAGCGCCTTGCGCGCCATCTGCTGGAGCGGCACTCGCGGCGCGTACTTCCCGACGCCGTCCGGGCCGTAGTCGACCATGTCCTCGTTCGCGAACAGGCCGAGGATCCGGTTCGCCCGCGTGGTCCGCAGCTCGTCTCCGTCACGCACGTAGGTGTAGCCCGTCCGCTGCGCGCGTTCGACCAGATTGCCGTACGGGCTGCGGCTCTCCTCCCCCGGCTTGTCCGGCCAGAGCCCGGGATTCCCCTTCGGGTACCACCAGTCCTCACCGCCGCCGAGCAGCACGTCCGGACGGCTGTTCTCGATGTACTGCTTCGCGATGTCGCTCTGCGAATCCCGGCTGGGCACGTGCGCGGCGAAGGCCGCGGGCGAGGCGCCCGTCACCTGCGCGGTGGTGACCAGCCCGGTCGATTTCCCCGCCCGCTTCGCCCGTTCGAGGATCGTTTCCAGCAGACGCCCGTGGACGTCCACCCCGACCGCGCCGTTACGCGTCTTGTGCCCGGTCGCCAGCGCGGTGGCCGCCGCGGCCGAATCGGTGACGATCTCGTCCTCGTCGTCGGACGACGTCCGCACGAGACCGGTGGCCGCGAGCCCGTCCATCGCCAGTTCGCCGCGTTTGCCCTTGAGCGCCAGCCGGAGCAGGTCGCGCTGGCCGAGACCGAGGCCGTCGCCCTGGATGTAGATGATGTTGCGCGCCGTCCGCGCCCCGGACCCCGCCGTCGTCGTCTCCGCGACGGCGGCCGAACCACCACAGAGGACCACCAGAACCGTCGCCACCGCCAGACCGCGTCCGCGCACATCGCCTCCCATTAGTTAGGAACCTTTCCTAACAGAGAACCCACGCGAACACCAGACAAGCCCGACAGGGATACCCACGGGCGATGAGATCCAGACCACACGATCGGGTCGTGACGATCTTCTCCCGGCTGGGTCTATGGAGTGTGGAAGCGAACCGGGACACCGCGAACTTCCGCGACAGGCAACGGAATCCGAACCGAGGAGATTGCGATGACGAACACCGCCACCACCGCCAAGCCGAACTCGAACTCCGCCGCCCCCGCCCCCGCCGAGAACAGCGCGCTGGCCTCCACCCAGGGCGTCACCACGATCGCCGACACCGTCGTGCAGAAGGTCGCGGGCCTCGCGACCCGCGAGATCACCGGCGTCCACGCCCTCGGCGGCGGTGCCGTGCGCGCCTTCAACGCGCTGCGCGAGCGCATCCCGGGCGCCACCGCGTCCGCCGGGCAGGGCGTCTCCGTCGAGGTCGGCGAGCGCCAGGCCGCGGTCGACCTGCAGATCGTCGTCGAATACGGCGTCGCGATCGCGGATCTCGCCAAATCGGTGCGCCGCAACGTGATCGGCGCGGTCGAGCAGATGACCGGGCTCGAGGTCGTCGAGGTCAACATCAACGTGTCCGACGTCCACATCCCGGGCGACGACGACGCCGACGAGCACACCGAGTCCGGCCGCGTCCAGTGACCATCGGCGCCGGCCCGCGCCCGACAGCAAGGAGAACGTTCATGAACGCCACCCATCTCGGCCTGTTGACCGGTCTCGTGCTCGGCGTGGCCGGCGCGTTCGGCGGCTTCGGAGCCTTCCTCGTCGTACTCGTCCTCGCCGTCCTAGGCCTGCTGGTCGGCCGGTTCCTCGACGGCAAGCTCGACCTTTCGGCCCTGGCCGGCCGCGACAGGGGCTGACCGCCATGACGACGATGACCGCCGCCGCGCCGGACACGGACGGGCGCGGCGGGCTGACCGTGGCCGGCGGTGCCGTCGAGCGGATCGCCGCGCAGGCGATCACCGAACTCGACGGCATCGGCGGCGCGGCCTCCCGGGTGCTCGGGATCGCGGTCGGCGGCGAGGACCTCGGCCAGGGCGCCAAGGTGAGCGCGAACGTCACCGGCTCGACGGCCACGCTGGATGTCCGGCTCTCGGTGAAATATCCGCTTTCGGTCCGCGCCACCACCGAAACCGCGCGAGAGCACCTGCTCCGCCGCGTCGGGGAACTCTCGGGCCTGACGATCACACGGGTCGACATCACCGTCACGGCCCTGCACTCCGCGGAGGCCGAAACGAGGAGGGTCCGATGAAACGACGTCCTCGCCGCAGTGTCCCGGCCGTGCTCGTCGCCCTCGTGGTGCTCGCCGGCTGTGTCCTCGCCGCCGCCGTCGCGGTCCAGACGATCATCGGGGAGAAGCCGTGGATCAGCTACGACGCCGTCGCGTCCGCACTGCACGGCACCCGATGGAGTGATCCACTCCCGGCGATCGCCGGTGGCGGGGTCGCGCTGATCGGCCTGCTGCTCCTGGTGAGCGCGATCGTCCCGGGGAGGCCGACCGTGCTGCCGCTCGACGGCGGCCCGGATTCCGGCGCCTCCCGGCGGAGCTACCGCTCGACCCTGCGCACCGCCGCGTCCACTGTGGACGGCGTCTCGGCGGCGAAGCTGAAGCTCAAGCGACGCGCGATCGTCTCGGTGGTGACCACCGGGCGGACGAACACCGCGGGGCTCGCCGACGCCGTCCGCGCCGCCATCGAGCACCGACTCTCCCAGATCGGCCCCGCCACCGTCCCCGCCGTGCGGGTCCGGGTCAAGGCCACGAGGAGCGCGTCATGACCGACCTCAACCGTCCCGCCCGGCTGAACCGCACCCTCCTGATCCTGACCGGGCTCGTGCTGCTCGCCGGTGGCCTCTTCGCCGTCGGCACCCATTTCGGCAAGATCCCCCTGCTCGCTCGCGGCACCACGCTCGTACCCGGAACGGCCCTGCCGCCCGGCTGGGTCTGGTACGCCGTCGCCGGGGGCGCGGTCGTCCTCGGCCTGCTGACGCTGCGCTGGCTCATCGCGCAGCCCGCCCGCAAACCCAGGTCCCGCACCTGGCGCTTCGACCAGGACACCGGCCAGACCGCGCTGGCCGCGAGCACCGCGGTGGAACCTTTCGTCGCGGAGGTCGCGACCTACCCCGGCGTCCACGCCGCGCATGCCACGCTGGGCGGCACCCAGGACGCGCCGGTGCTGGCCGTGGTGCTGAGCGCCGCGCAGGACGGCGACCTGGCCGCCATCCGCGAGCGGATCACCGAGGACGGGCTGCCGCGACTGCGTCAGGCACTGGACCTCGACGAGCTGCCGATGACCATCGAGTTCCGCTTCTCCGCCAAGGCCGGTCCCCGCATCACTTAGCACCCGTCCGCGGGCCCGCCGGCTCCGAACGCCTCGTGAGAGGTGTATCGGTGAGGGGAGCTGGGCGCGGTGAGCGGTGGCCAAGCGGAGCTGGAAGCGGAACTCGACCGACTGTGCCGCCGCGTCGCCGGCGCCGCGGAAGTCACGCTCGACCTGCGAGAACTCCCCGAACTACGGGATATCCGCTCCATCGTCGCCGACCAGCTCGGCTTCGGCCGCGGCGAGGACGAGCCGCTCGGTGCCCTGCTGCTGGTGGTCGACGAACTGGTGAGCAACGCGTACCGGCACACCGGCGGACCTGGCGAGCTGCGCGTCAACCGGCGCGTCCGCAGCTTCATGGTCGAAGTCTCCGATGACGACCCCGACCTGGAAGCCTTGCGATCCTCATCCGGAAGCGCGCATCACGGACTCCGGCTGATCCATCAGCTGACCCTCGATTGGGGTTTCCGCGAAGAGCGGACCGGGAAAACGGTGTGGGCACTGGTTCCCGCGCAGCTTTACTACGAACGTTGAGGAGCATTCGCATGTCCACCGTGACCCGGGCCGCCGACACCGTGCTCGACCGGACCCTGCTCGGTTACAGCAGTGTCGGGCACTTCCTGCGACGCCGGTGGTGGCCCGAAGACCCCGCGCCGGACGCGCTCGCGGGCAAGGTCGCGGTGGTGACCGGCGCGAAGGCGGGCCTGGGCAAGGCGACCGCCATCGGGCTGGCGAAGCTGGGGGCGACCGTGCGGATGGCGGTCCGCGGCGACGGTGACGCCGCCCGCGCCGAGATCGAGCGTGCCGTGCCCGGCGCGCGGATCGTCGTCGACCGGTGCGACGTCAGCCTGATGTCTTCCGTGCGCGACTATGCGAAAGACCTCGACGGCGAGGTCGACGTCCTCGTGCACAACGCCGGCGTGATGCCCGCCGAGCGTTCGGAAACGGCCGAGGGCAACGAGGTCATGCTGGCGACACACGTGCTCGGACCACATCTGCTCACCGCGTCGCTCCGGCCGAAATTCGCCGACGGGGCGCGGGTGATCTGGGTCAGCTCCGGCGGCATGTACAGCCAGCCGCTGCGCACCGACGACCTCCAGTACCACCAGGGCGAGTACAAGCCCGCCGCCGGCTACGCGCGCACCAAACGCATGCAGGTGGTGCTCGCCGAGCTCTGGGCGGACGAGCTGGACGGCTCGGGGATCACCGTGCACAGCGCCCACCCCGGCTGGGCCGACACCCCCGGGGTCGCGACCTCCTTGCCGACGTTCCAGAAACTGACCCGGCCGATCCTGCGGAACGCCGAGCAGGGCGCCGACACCTTCGTCTGGCTCGCCGCGGCCGAGGAACCCGCCCGGTACAACGGGATGTTCTGGCACGACCGCGTCCAGCGGCCGACGCATTACCTCGGCAAGACCCGGGAAACCGCCGCGCAGCGCCAGGAACTCTGGCAATCCTGCGAGCGGCTGACCAGTATCTGGTCCGTGTCCTAGGCGAGATTCACCATGACGACCGCCGGGACGGTGGGGGCGGGTGAGCCCCCGGCGGGTTCAGCGGTGATGCCGATCCGGTCGATCCCGCCCGGCAGGTCCGCGAGGACCGGGCGAGTCCGATGTGGACCGTCGTCGGCCAGCAGCCCGGCGGAATGGACGCCGCTCTTTCCGATGAGCCAGACCTGATACGCCTTGCCGGGCGCCAACGGCGGCAGCTCACCCGCCATCACGACGATCTTGCCCTGGCTCCGCGAGGTCACGACCGTGGTCGTCCCGGGCTTGGCGCCCTTGGCCGTCGAGGCGTCGGGTGCGGTGAGCACTGAATTCACCGAGGCGAGTTGCTGCTGCGCCGGGTCGGTCCCCAGTTCGGTGTTCGCGGTGACCAGGCCGAACACCAGCGCCGCTGCGGCGGCCGCCCCGGCACCCCACAAGACGATCCGCAGAGGTGGCTTCTTCGCCGGCCGGGTTCGCCGGACGGCCGCGACCAGCGGGGGCCACTGGCGGGTCTGGGCGACCTGCGTGAGCGTCGCTTCCCGCAGCCTCGGCGGCGGAACGGCGGCGAGCGCCGTCCCCAGCCGCGCCGCGGTCTCCTGCAGCTCCTGGACCTCCTGGGCGCACGCGGGGCAGCCGCGCAGATGCTTCTTGAACGCCTCGGCCTCTTCCTCAGGGACGGCGTTCAGGGCGTAAGCCCCGGTCAATGTGTGCAGTTCCGCGGTCATTGCCCCACCCCCAAGCAGTCACGCAGCCGGATCAGGCCGTCGCGGATGCGGGTCTTCACCGTGCCGGGCGCGGTCTTCAGCACTTCCGCGACTTCCGGGTAGGTGTAGCCGTTGTAATAGGCCAGCACCACCGATTCCCGTTGCAGGTCGGTCAGCGCGGACAGGCACTGGCGCACGCGCTGCTGTTCCAGGTTGGTGATCGTCGATTCGGCGACCTCGTCGAACGGGCGACGGAAGTCGAGCCTGCCCGCGCGGTCGTCCCGGTCGAGCGCGGCCTGATGCGAACGCACCCGGTCCACGGCCCGCCGGTGCGCGATGGTGAGCACCCAGGCCAGCGTGCTCCCCTTGCCCGGTTTGAACCGCGCCGCCGTCCGCCACACCTCCACCAGGACTTCCTGGGTCACCTCCTCGGCGAACGTGCCGTTGCGAACGACCCTGTTCACCACTCCCCAGACCGGTCCTGCCACGACGTCGTACAGGTCGGCGAACGCCTGTTCGTCACCGGCCGCGACTCGTTGCATCAGGCTCGCCTCGGCGGACCCCGTGCCGATGCCACCGCTTCCGCGCGGACTCGTCCGCACACCCTCGACCATCAAGCTGCCTCCACCTCACCCGACGCCCGGCTACGCGGTTCCTAGGCGTCTGGGAGGGATTCGGTGCCGGGAGCGGATCGGACTGGTCCGCGTCTCACCCTTGTTCGTCGAGCACGGTGTCCATTGTGGACCGCAGATCCCGCAGGAAGGCCTCGATCCGGTCGATCTCCTCGGCCGGATACTTCGCGACCAGCCCCGCGAGCCCCGCGCTGAACGGGCCGAAGAACTCCCGCGCGGGCCCCTGGATGTCAGGACCGCTGCGCAGGGTCACTTTCCGCCGGTCAGCGCTCTCGCGGGTCCGCACGACGTAGCCGAGGTTCTCCAACCGGTTGAGCAGGTTCGTGGTCGCGCCGGAGGTCAGCGAAATGCGTTCGCCGAGCCGTGCCGGGGATAGCGGCGAGCCGGTGTCTTCGGCGTAGAGGATCTCCACGAGCGCGGCGGCGTCGGTGGAGTGCAGGCCGAGCCAGTTCGCGAAACGCCTGGTGAACTCGGTGTAGTTCGCCCCGAAGCCGCGGAGGCCGTCCAGCAGCGACGTGGTCCGCGCCACGACGTCGTCCTCCATCACCCCTCCTCGGATCCGTGCTTTGACAACTTACCGGCCGCAAATATACCTTCATCATGAAGCTACTTTCTCATGAAGGAGTTGTAGTGCTCCCCGATCCCTTCGCCGCGACGACGCGCGGCATCACCGAGCCCGACCCCGTCCGCCCCGCGCTGAGAGCCGCCGGTCCCCTCGTCGAAGTGGCCGCCCCGGCCGGCGGAAGCGCGTGGATCGTGACCGACGAGGAGCTGGCCCGCGAGGTCCTGGCCGACCCCCGCATCGCCAAAGATCCCGCGCTGGCTCCCGAAAGCTGGGACCGCGCCGGGCTGGAACAGACCGCGGCGGAACAGCCGTCCTTGACCACGCTGGACGGCCCCGATCACGCGAATCTGAGGCGGGCGCACGCCCCGCTGCTGAGCGCCAAGCGGATCCAGGCGCAATCCGGCCGGATCCATGAGATCGCCCGCGAACTGCTCATGGATCTGGGCGAGGAACCCGTAGACCTGATGGACGGGTTCTCCACCCGGTTCCCGCTGATGGTGCTGCTCGACCTGCTCGGCATCCCGCTCGACCTCGTGGACGCCGCCGCCGACGCCTGCCGCCGCATGTCCGGTCCGGAACCGGACGCACAGGGGAAGGCCATCGCCGCGATCGCGGGTCTCGCGGCGGCGGGCCTGACTCCGGACCGGCACGGGCTCGCGGCGGAACTACGCGACCGTGTCCCGCCCGGGACGACCGAAGACGACCTGAGGTATCACCTGTTCGGGTTGATCTTCGCCGGGCAGCTGACCACCGACGCCTCGATCGGCTTCCTGGTCGCGCGACTTCTCAATGGGGACAAGGCATCCGAGGACGACCTCGTCCGCGAAACCCTCCGGGACCATCCGCCCGCGCCGTTCACGCTCTGGCGGTTCACCACCGAGGAGCTCGACTTGGCCGGGGCCCGGCTCCCCGCCCGGGCGCCCGTGCTCGTCGACATCCAGGGCATCAACACCGATCCAGGCCGGCGGCCCGGCCCGGATCTGGCTTTCGGCGCGGGCCCGCATTTCTGCGTCGGTGCCCAGCTCGCGCAGCTCGAACTTCGGGCGGCCGCGACGATTCTGCGCACGGACTTCCCGAAAGCCCGGCTCGCCGTGCCTTATGCCGGACTCCGGCAGACGTTCCTCGGCGGCATCCGGGGCACGCGGCTCACGAGCCTGCCGGTACTCCTGCACGGCTGACCCGCGCGAGTGAAGGACGGGCCGGGGCACGGAAACCGCTGCCCCGGCCCGGAACGAGCCGCTACTTCTTGAAGGTTTCGCGGATCTTGTCGGCCGCGTCGCCGACGGCGTCCTTCACGTTCTCGACGGCGCCCTTGAGACCGGCCTTCGCCTGGTCCGTCTGGCCTTCCGCGCGCAGTTCCTCGTTGCCGGTGGCGTCGCCGGCGGCCTCCTTGGCCTTACCGCCGAGCTCTTCGGCCTTGTTGCTGATCTTGTCGCCCAACGACATCGGGTCCTCCTCCGTCCGTGGCGCGCGGATCGTGCGCCGTACACGGGAAGGACAACCGAAGATCAGGATTCGTCACGCGCACGGACGGGTGATCGCCCTCACCCCACGCGCCACGGCATGTGCTGGAGTGTCCAAGTGTTGCCGTCCGGGTCGCTGAAGGCCGCGTAGAAGACGCCACCCATGTCCTCGACCGGGCCGACTTCGGCGCCCCTGGCGATGAGCTCGGCGCGAGCCGCTTCGATGTCGGCCACCACGAGATGCAGCCCGCGCAAGGTCCCGACCGGCATGTCGAGCGTCGCGAGCCCGGTGCTCAACATGATCGAGCAGGCCGAACCGGGCGGCGTGAGCTGGACGATCCGGACCCCGCCCGCGGGCGTGACGTCGACGTCGAGCCGGAACCCCAGCCGGTCGATGTAGAACTCCTTCGCCCGATCGACGTCGCTGACCGGAACCGGCACGAGTTCGAGCAGGAACGTCCCAGGCGGGACAGGGGGCGCGGGCGGGGTGTCGGTCACGGACGTTCCTTTCGCCGGAAGGGTTTCACTCAAGCAGGGAAGCTACAGCGGCCGCGAACGCTTCAGGAGCTTCTTGGGGAACGTTGTGGCCGACTCCCGGCAGGACCCGGTGGTCGTACGGGCCCGTGAAGTACTCGCGGTCGTCCTCGGCGCTGGGCCCGCCGACGCCGTCGTCCCCGCTTTCCAGCACGACCGTCGGCACCGTGATCACCGGTTCTTTCGCGATCAGGTCTTCGAGTGCCTGGTACCGCGGATCGCCTTCCGCCAGGCCGAAGCGGTGACGGTACGAGTGGATGACGACGTCGACGAAGTCCGGGTTGTGGAGGCTGGGAGCGCTGGCCGGGAACGCCGCGTCGGCGCCTGCCCAGGTCGGCGACCAGGTGCGCCACAACAGGGCGCACAGTTCTTCGCGGTTCTCCGCCAGCCCGCGGCGGCCGCGCTCGGAGTGGAAATAATATTGGTACCAGTAGGTTCGTTCCCAGTCGGGCGGTGCCGGTTCGCCCGCGTAAGCGAGGTTCTGGACGTTGTAGCCGTCCACCGAGACCAGCCCGCGCACGCGCTCGGGCCGGAGCGCGGCCACGATGCACGCCGCGCGGCCACCCCAGTCGTATCCGGCGACGACGGCCTTCTCCAGCCCCAGCGCGTCCATGAAGTCGAGCAGATCCTGCGCGAGCGCGGCCTGCTGCCCGGAGCGGGGCGCGGCGTCGTCGAGGAACCGCGTCCCGCCGAAACCGCGGAGATACGGCACGTACACCGAGGCGCCACCGGCCGCGAGGATGGCGGCGGCCTCGTCGTAGGCCCGCACGTCGTACGGGAACCCGTGGAGCAGGATCACCGGTGGCGCGCCCGCCTCACCGGCATGTTCGTACTCGATCTCCAGGACCGGTGTGGTGACGCGCTTCGAAGCCATCACCCGATCCTTTCACGAAGATCAGCCGGACCAGCCACTCAGCCGGGTCAGAAGCCGTTCCAGGACTTCGGGATCGGCGCCGACGGGTCCCCCGGAGACGGGTTCGTCCACCAGGGTCCGGCGGTCGCCCCGCCGCGGCAGCTGGACCTGTCCGGCGGACAGGCCACCGGGCAGCGGCAGCTCGCACCAGAAGGTCACGCCGCCGGTCTCGCTCGGCGCCACCCCGGTCCGCTCGCCGGGCGCGGGGGTCGGCACGGGAAGCCCGTCCAGCTCGTGGTCGACCTCGATGACCAGCACATCCGACCGCAGGCGCAATCTCAGCGTCAGGAACGGCGGCTCCTTCGGATCGGCGGCGTCGACCAGCGTGCCCACCAAAGCGGCGGCGGCGGTCTTCGCCTGATCGAGCAACGGCCGCAAGGACCAATCCGACAAGATGAGACGGACGAAGAGCTCGGAGCACAACACCGCGTTCGGTTGTGCCACCAGCCGGAGGTCGTCCACCTGGGAAGTGCGCGCGCTCAAACCAAGGCCTTCCTCGTCGACGTGCGAGCGTGCATCATGCCACTCCATCCGGTGACGGGCTCCGGCCGCCTCGATCAAGCCTTTGGTCCAGTGGAGTGACGCGGCTTTGGTCCTGTCCATCAGACCAAACGGGGCGCAGAGTGGACGGCGTGAGCATCGCCTTCCTGATCACCACGCTGATCGTGGTCGCCACGCCCGGCACCGGCGTGGTCTACACCTTGTCCGCGGGCCTGGCCCGCGGCCGCCGCGCGAGCATCATCGCCGCGACCGCCTGCACCCTCGGGATCGTCCCCCACATGGTGGCCGCCGTGACCGGCCTCGCGGCGCTGCTGCACGCGAGCGCGGTGGCCTTCGAGATCATCAAGTACCTCGGCGTGGCCTACCTGCTCTACATGGCGTGGGCGACGTTGAGGGACCGGGAGGCGATCGTCGTCGAGGGCGATCCCGAACCGGCGTCGGCGCTGCGGACGATCACCTCCGGCGTGCTGATCAACGTCCTGAACCCGAAGCTGACGCTGTTCTTCTTCGCGTTCCTGCCCCAGTTCGTCCCGGCGGGCGAACCCGGTTCCGTCCCGCGGATGCTGCTGCTGAGCGGGGTGTTCATGCTGGCGACGTTCGTGGTGTTCAGCGTGTACGGCGTCCTCGCCGCCGGCGTGCGCCACCACGTCCTTTCCCGGCCGCGCGTGCTCGCCTGGACCCGGCGGGTCTTCGCCGGTTCCTTCGCCGCGCTCGGCGCCAAACTCGCGTTCACCACCCAGTAGACAGGTCTCCCATGCGACTCCAGCACCACCCCGACGTCCGCGCCGAGCACCCCACCCTCGCCGTCGGCACGTTCGAAGCCACCGGTATCACTCCCGAAATGCCTGTCGACCTCGAAAAGTTCATCGAGCGGGCGACGCGACGGCTCGCGGACGGCCCGGAATCGGAATTCCCCGAGATCCAGGCCTGGCGCCGGGCGTTCGCCAAGATGGGCCTGAAGCCCACGCAGTACCGCTGCGCTTCGGAGTCGCTGCTGCGCCGTCTCCGGAAAGAAAGGTCGCTCCCCCGGATCCACCCGGTGATCGATCTCTGCAACGCGGTCTCGGTCGCGTACGCCATCCCGGTCGCGGTGCTCGACGTCTCGAAGATCAGCGGCTCCCTCGAAGTTCGTCACGCGCGCGGCGACGAGAAATACGTGACCTTCGCGGGCACTGTCGAGCATCCGAACCCGGGTGAGGTGATCTTCGCCGACGAAGACGGGCAAGCCCACGCGCGGCGGTGGACAAACCGGCAGAGCGGGCATTCCGCGGTCTCCGCCACGACGTCCGACGTGCTGATCGTTTCCGAAGGGCTGCACGCGACCGCGGCCGAGGACGTCCGGCTCCTGATCGAGACCATCGAGGGGGAACTCAGGAGGCCTTGAGCGCCTTCTCCAGACCGGCGCGCGTCATCTTCGAACGCCCCTTGATGTTCCGCTCCCTCGCGAGCTTCTCCAGGTCCGCCTTCGACAACGAGGACAGGTCCTTCTTGTCCGGGGGCTTCTTCGCCCCGGACTTCTTGGCCTTCCCGCTCTCGACGCTCTTCGAAAGCGCCTCGAACAGGTCGACGACCTTCGTCGGCTCGCCGGGTTCGATGGCGGGCGTAATGGTCTCGCCCTTCTTCTTGGCCTTGATCAGCTTCCGCACGCGATCGGTGTAGGTGTCGCGGTACTCCTCGGGCCGCCAGTCGTCGCTCATCGCGTCGATCAGATTGACGGCCATGTCCAGTTCCTTGCCGCGCGCCTTGGCCTTGCCCGGCAGATCCGGCAGCTCCTGGGCGGGATCCCGCAGGTCGGCGGCGAAATGCAGGGTGTTGAGCACCATGACGCCGTCGCCCGAACGGACCAGTGCCAGGTACTCGCGGCCGCGCATGACGAACTTCGCGATCCCGGCCTTGCCCGACGAACGCATCGCTTCGAGCAGCAGCGCGTACGGACGCTCGAACTCGTCCTTCGCGGGCGCGAGCCAGTACGTCTTGTCGAAGAACATCGGGTCGATGGCGTCCAGTTCGACGAAGCTCTCGATGTCGAGCGACTTCGACCGGCCGGGGGCGATCTCGTCGAGCTCGGCGGGTTCGACGACCACGTACTCACCGCTGTCCAGCTCGTATCCCTTGACGATGTCGTCGAAGTCGACCTCCTTGCCGGTGCGCTCGTTCACCCGCCGGTACCGGACGCGGTCCTCGGTGCCGCGCTGGAACTGGCGGAAACGCACCGTGTGGTCCTCGACCGCGCTGTACAGCCGGACCGGCACCGTCACCAGACCGAGCGAAAGCGAACCGCTCCAGACCGGGCGCATGGGCACACTCCTCTCCTCAAGCGCCTGATACCCGCGACGGCGGCGGATCACACCTGGTCAGAGGCTGAACGCGAGGGACTGCAGGAGGACGACCGCGAGGAACACGAGGGTGAAGGCCAGATCGAACGCCACCCCGCCCGCCCGCACCGGGCGGACCACGCGGCGGACCGGCGCCAGCACGGGCTCGGTCACCCGGTGGGCGATCCCGCGCGCCCGGAAGGTCCACGGAGGCAGCCTGGTGGCGAGGTTGACGGCCCAGTCCAGCACCATCCGGACGACGAGCACGATCAGGAACAGGGTGAGCAGGACGCCCAGCAGATCGCCAAGAGCACTCATGTCGGCACACTCCTCTTTGGTCCAGTGTGCCGCGCCTTGCTGGGAGAAACCTGTGACGAAAGAAAGGGCTTCCAGGGCGGTTGGCCACCCCCAGTACGAAGGCCAACCGCCGCGGAGCCCCTACACACGGTTCGGCGCGCTGCCCCGTCGCGCCGTGCCCGTCAGCTGATGTCTTCAGCTTTCCAAGGCCCTGCATCGGAATTACATCGGCTCGTCACCGACGGCATCCGCGCAGTTCAGGAGCGGCCAGGCGTAGAATCGAACCGGTTTGAAGGCAGGCGAGTGCCCGCCCGTTAGGCCGAATGCCGCACGGCGTACCCGCGCCGACCTGGCTGGAGACCGACGCGGTGGGCTAGGGTGCCGGTCAGCCGGCGAACGGACTGGAGGTAGTGCGTGAGCACGCTCACGGTCTCGGACGACATAGTCGCATATGACCGCTGATCGTTTACCCGATTCGGCGGAATCCGCCCTCACCCCCGGCGATCCGAAACACCCCGGTCAGCGATCCCAGCTCAGCTTTTCCGTTCTCGGCCCGCTGGAGGCCGAGGTCGACGGCGTGCCCGTCCGGCTGGGCGGACGCCGTGAACAGCGCCTCCTCGCCGCCCTGCTGATCAACGCGGGCAGGCTGGTCCCGGTCTCGTACCTGATCGGCACGATGTGGCCGGAGCGGCCGCCGAAGACCGCTGTCCGCCAGGTCAGCAACGCGATCGCGCGGCTTCGGCACGACCTCGGCGTGGCCCGGTCCGCCGTGGTCACCACCGGCTCCGCCTACCGTGTCGTCACCAGCAGCGCCACGGTCGACTCGGTCCGCTTCGAAGCGGACTACAACCAGGGCGTCGAGCTCCTGGCGGCCGGGCTGCTCTCCCAGGCGGCCGCCAAGCTCTCGGACGCGCTCGCACTCTGGCGCGGCCCGGCCTTCGACGGTCTCGAAGGCGACGCCATCGAGCAGACGGCGCGCAGGCTCGACGAAGAACGCCTCGCCGCCTCCGAGCTCCTGATCGGCGCCAGGCTCCGGCTGGGCGAGACCGAAGCGGCCGCCCGCGAAGCCTTCGACCTGGCCGCCTGGCATCCCACCCGCGAGACGCTCCAGGTCCTCACCATGCTGGCGCTCTACCGGGCGGGCCGCGGCGCCGACGCGCTCCGGACGTTCGACCGGACGAGGAGCGCGCTCGCCGAGGAACTCGGCGTCGACCCGAGTGCCGAACTGAGCGCGCTCCACCAGCAGATCCTGCGTACCGACGCCGAGCTGATGCAGGACGCCGCCCTCGTCCGGTACGGCGTCGGCGGGCTCCGGGCCGGGAGGGAAACCGGCGGGCGACGCGAAGACGCGGACGCGCAGAAGGCTCTCTTCCCGCGCCCCGCGCAGCTTCCCGCGGACCTCCCGGCGTTCGGCGGTCGCGCCGCCGAGCTGCGGACGGTCCTCGAAATCGGCCAGGACGACTCCATGACGGGGCCGCGGCTGATCGCGATCGACGGCATGCCCGGGGTCGGCAAGACAGCACTGGCCGTCCACTCCGCGCACCGGCTCGCACCGCTGTTCCCCGACGGGCAGCTGTTCGTGAACCTCGAAGGGTTCTCGCCGGCGGGCGATCCCGTCGACCCGGGGGCCGCGCTCGAAGCGCTGCTGCGGTCGCTCGGTATCCAGGGTTCGGACATCCCCGCCGCGACCGACCAGCGCGCCGCGCTGTTCCGCAGCTGCCTCGCCGGCAAACGCATGCTGGTGGTGCTGGACAACGCCATCGGGGCGACGCAGGTGAGCCCGCTGCTACCCGGTTCGGCGAGTTGCTGCGTGCTGATCACCAGCCGGACCCGGCTCGTGGACCTCGACGGCGCCGAACTGCTCTCCCTGGAACCGTTCAGCCGGGCCGACGCGGTGGACCTGCTCGGCCGGATCGTCGGGCCTTCCCGGCTGAAGCGGGAATCCCCCGACGCGGCCGACCAGGTCGCGAGCCTGTGCGGTGACCTCCCGCTCGCGCTGGCCGTCACGGCGAGCCGGCTGCGGGCGCGGGCGTCCTGGACGCTCGACTTCGTCGCCCGGCAGTTGCGCGACGAGCGGAACAGGTTCGGCGAGCTCACCGCCGGGGAACGCGATGTCGCGGGTGCCTTCCGAGTGTCCTATCTGAACTTGTCCGAAGCCGAGCGCCGGGTGTTCCGCCGGTTGAGCCACCATCCCGGTGCCGCGTTCGATCTTCACTCGACGGCGGCCCTGGCCGAAGTGGACCTCGGCGAGGCCCGCCGTCTCGCCGAACGCCTCGTCGACGTGAACCTGCTGCGGCAGCCGTCGATGGACCGGTACGAGATGCACGACCTCCTCCGCAGCTACGGCCGCGAACTCCTGCTCGCGGAGGAGCCCGAACACCAGCGCGAAGCGATGATGCGGCGGCTGTTCGACTACTACCGCAGCACCGTCGCGGCCGCGATGGACTTCATCGACCCCGATTCCGAAGACGAGCCAGGCGGCCTTGAAGCGCCGAAGAGCGAGTTCGGACAGTCGTTCGCCGACTACGACCAGGCCGCGCACTGGATGGACGCCCAATGGCAGAACGTCCTGCCGGTGGCCGTCGCGATGAACAACCACCAGCGCTACTCGGACCTGGTGCTCTTCTGCGCGGCGGTCTGGCGCTACTTCGACAACCGCGGCTACTACCGTCAGGCCAGGGAGCTGGAGACCCTCGCCCTGTCCGCCGCGCGGGTCACGGGGAACGTCGTCCTCGAGTACCAGGCCCTGCACATGTACGCGCTGACCCTGTGGCGGCTCAACGAGTTCACCGAAGCGAACCGACTGTTCAACGAGGTGTTCGAGCTGGCGTCGACCACCGGCGACGTGCGGATGCAGTGCCGGGCCAGGGGCAATTCGGGGGTCACCCACTGGCTCAAGGGCGAGTCCGACCAGGCGATCGAACATCTCGGCTGGGTCCGCGAGACGGCCCACGCCCACGGCAGCGTGCTCATCGAAGCCCGCGCCAGGCATCGGATCGGACTGATCCTCACCGAGAACAGGCGCTATGCGGAAGCAGCCGCGGAACTCGACCAAGCGCTGAGACTGGCCCACGAGAACGAATCACCCGATCTCGAGGCGGAATGCCTTCTCGCTCTCGGTATCAATTCGCGTGCACTCGGCGATGGCGAACTCGCGGTCACCCAGTTCCGGACCGCGATGAAAGTGCTCGAATCGACCGGGAATCGCAGCATGTTGCCGATCGCCCACAAGGAGTTGGCATCCGCTTTCGACATTCTCGGTGAGCAACTGAATGCGGAACGTCATCGCCGCTTCGCTTTACGCTTATACACCGATCTCGGCATCTTGGAGTCGCCCGAAGCCCGCGAACTCAAACAGCACCTGAACGATTACTCGGCGTAATTCTCCGTTCTGCTCCGGTACTCTGATGGCGTAGGTATATTCGCTTGACCGGAGTAACCGCTCACGGAGAGGATCGGCGACATGCATGATGAAGACGACGACGAGTTCTTGTACGAGCTCGAAGCGGAGTACAAGGCGCAGAGCAACTGGGGCGGGTTCGAGCCACCGCCGCACGGCGGTCCTCCTTTCCGTGCGCGACACTGAATGACCTGAGATAATCGGAAAACATTACTGGGGACTGGGGCACAAGACTTTCGATGCTGGTCAGGGTTTCCTCTTGCGGAACGCTCTATTGGTCCGAGGGTGACGTCGTCTGGGACGATCACCTCGGACATCGCCAGCTCAAACTCGCCGAAGGGGCCGAACGCGTCCTGCGATGGTTCAGTTCTTGGCGAGAACCGGAATCGGTTCGTGAAGCGGACGAAAATCCCGAGACGGCGGAAAGACTCGTCCGTATCGCGCGAGCGATGATCCGGTACGACGTGCTGGTGGTCAAAGGTTCTTCCCGGCACCAGCGGGAAGAAGAGATCCTTCGGGATTGGGGTCCTTGGGGAACGTCCGCGCGGGCTTTTCACTTCGGGACCCGTTCCTTGCGCGAGACCGAGTTCACGACCAGCGAAATGATCGCGAAAACCTTGCTGGAGAAGGCGAAGGTCAGCCCTCCGCCTTCTCCGGTGAGGCCTTCGGGCGAGTGCGACGCCATAGCGCTGCCCGAACCGTCGCCGGACCCGCTGAACGCGATCGGGCTCGGCGACGCGCTGAGCAAGCGCAGAAGCGTCCGCGAGTTCGGCGAAGAACCCTTGCGGCTGCACGATTTGAGCACGCTTCTCACGGCGGCCCGGCCGACGCGGCCGGAAACGCATCCCGACATCCCGGCCACCGGGAACGTCTTCAAGACGAGCCCGTCGGGCGGGGCACGGCACCCGACCGAGGTGTACGTCTACGCGCGGAACGTCGAGGGCCTGGATCGAGGAATTTACCGCTACGACGGCTTCCGGCACGGGCTCACACCCCTGGACGGCAAGATCGACGACGACGAACTGATCGCGCTCGCCGGCGATCAGCAGTGGACCCGGAACGCCGGCGCGCTGCTGATCTACACGAGCGTCATCGAGCGGAACCAATGGAAGTACCCGGTGAGCCGCACCTATCGGGTGCTGCTGATGGACGTCGGGCACCTCAGCCAGACCGTCTATCTGCTGGCGACGGCACTCGGCCTGAACGTCACCTTCACCGCGGCGCTTCGCGACGAACTGGTCGAGGATCTCCTCGGCTGCGATCCGGCGAACGAACTGGTGCTCGGCATGTCGGTACTCGGCACTCGCTTGTGATGGCCGGCTTGGAGGGTCGGCTGATCGACCGGCGTCGCTTTCGGCGAGCGGGCCCTACACTTCGCAGGTGATCTACGAGGAGCCGCGCTGGGAACCGTTGGCGGCGCTTCCAGCAGGTGAGCCTGAGGGGTCTTTCAGCGGGCGTTGGGAAGACCGGCTCTGGTTGAACGTTCCTGGTCCCTTCTACACCGGCATTGCCGACAACTGCTGGACGGGCAGGCTGCACGCACCGCGTCATGTTCTTTACGGCGGCGAGTACTTCGGCGAGTACGTGTATCGCCAGCCCGCGACCTCGGCTGAGGTCCTGAATCTGGTGGCGGCGGCGCAGCAAGACCCGTATCACGGCTATGCCTGCGACGGTGACAGCCGATGGACTGTGTCCACGACGAGAACGGTACAACCGGCCACCGACAATTCCTGATCAAAGACCTCCGTCAAACCACCCCCGACGCCAAGAACTGCGGCACGGCGACACAACCCCCATCGCCGACCTGCTCCGCCAGCCAAATCTCCGCCTCCGCAAAGGAAACCGCTCCCAACCGCACGGCCGCCTCCACCAACCCGCGAGCGAACGAGTACCCGCCAAAGAATCCGACGACCCCCTCCATCGAAACCTCGCGAAACCCGTTCCCCGCGAGTAGTCGACGAAATCCGCGCGCGGCCCGGGGCGCGGTGACCTCCGAGGCGCGGGCCCGCACGATCTCCCGCGTCAGCGCCGGATAAGAGGAATCGACGATCAGCGCTTCCCAGTCGTGCCCGGACAACACGATCCGCCCGCCCGGGGCCAGGACCCGGCGCGCTTCCGCGAGAGCGCGCTCCGGTTCCGCGAGTTCATGGAACACCTTGTCCGCCCGGTATCCCGCGAACCCGCCGTCCACCGGCAGCGCGTAGGCGTCCCCGGACCGGAAATCCGCCTCGGGCGAACGCCGCCGGGCTTCCTCGACCATCTCGGTCGAGATGTCGACACCGACCGCGCTGAAGCCCCGCGACGACAGTTCGGAGACGGCCAGCCCGGCGCCGCAGCCGACGTCGATCACGGCGGAGCCGGGCGTGAGCCGGAGCAGGTCGTAGGTCCGGGCCCGCAGTTCGGCGGCTCCCGGCAGGGCATCGGCGGCGTCGAGCCGCTGCAACATGGACATACCGGGGATCGTCCGACTTAATGACGACATGAAGTCAAGCACCTTGAGCGTCGGCGAGGTCGCGGAACGCTTCGGCCTGGCGACGCATGTCCTGCGCCATTGGGAGTCCGTCGGCCTGCTCGAACCGGCGCGGTCCGGCGACCGTCGGCGGTACGACGACGCCGACCTGTACCGCGTCTCGGTCATCCTGCGCGCGAAGGAAGCGGGCCTCAGCCTCGACGGCATCCGCGAGATGTTCCAGAAACCCGAAGCGCGGGAGGCGGTTCTCAGGCGCCACAAGGAGGAACTCACGCGACGTGTCGAAGCCGCGCAGGCTTCGCTCGCGATCATCGACTGCGCGCTCGGATGTGAGCACGACGACTTCACCCAGTGCGCGCATTTCCGCGCGGCGGTGGCGCGGGCGGGATGATCCCGGCCCGCGCCACCGTCACCCTCAGCCGAGTAGCGCGCGCATCTCGGTGATCTCGGCCTGCTGACCGTCGATCACCTTCTGCGCCAAGGCTTTCACCTCGGCGTCGCTGCCCTGCTGCACCGCGGTCTTCGCCATCGCGAGCGCACCCTCGTGGTGCTTGACCATCATTTCCAGCCACTGCTTGTCGAACGCGGCGTCCTTGGCCTTGCCGAGTTTCGCGAGATCGTCCTCGGTCATCATGCCGGACATCGAGCCGTGCGCGGAGTGGTCGCCCGACGGCGCCACTCCCCAGCTCTTCAGCAAACCGTTCAGCTGCTGGATTTCCGGGTCCTGCGCCCGTTGGATCCGCGCGGCGAGGTCGACGACCTTCGCGTTGCGGGTGCGGCCGTCGACAAGCTTCGCCATCGTGAGCGCCTGCTCGTGATGCGGGATCATCCCTTGCGCGAACGTGACGTCGGCCTGGTTGTGGCCGGCCCGCTGGGGATCGGGTGCCTTCATCGTGGACATGTCGTGCCCGCTGGAAGCGGTGTCGGAGCTCGCGCAGCCGGTGAGCACGGCGAAGGAGGCCAGGGCGGCAAGGACCGCCCCGACCAGTTTCCTGCTGGTCATGGTTCTTCCTCAAATCGGTTTCGGGCAGGGCGAGACGAACTCGCCTGTCACACCCGCAACACGCAGAGGAAGGACAATCTCTCCGGTACCGGTCTCCAGCGCGGCGGGTCACGGCCCGAAGCCGAGCCGGTGCCCGATCGCGCCTTCCCCGTTCCCGTCGTCCGTCCTTTTCGGACGAGCAGCCAGGTGACGATCAGCAGCACGGCCGCGGCGAGCACCGCGAGACACAGATGCAGTCCAGTGTGTCCACCGTCGTCGTGCGAAGTGGTGTCCGCGCAACAAGGGTCGGCCATCGCGACCGCGGCGGTCTCGTGCCCCGCGCCGTGACCGGACTCGGCGATGACGTGATGCATACCGACCAGTCCCAGCGCCACCACGCACAGCAACAGCCACCGCAGGGCGGCCGGGTACGAGGGCTGGGTCACGCCTCCACCGTAGCCGGATTCGGCGCGTCGCCGGCTGGTGGGGTTTCCCCGCCGTCGCAGCTCCATGAGATCGTCAGCGGGTGACGCTGTCCGACAACGACATCCGCGCCGTCCGCGCCCACGCGCAGCTGCTCGGCGCCCCGGCCGCGGACGTGGTCTCGGTGGCCGAGTCCGTCGCCGCGATCCAGGCGCAGTCGAGTCCCGCCGCGAGGCTCGCGATCCGGGCCCGCAGCCGGGGCCTGACCGCGCCGGACGTCGACGCGTCCCGCGCGGTGGCGCGCACCTGGCTGATGCGCAAGACGCTCCATCTGGTGCCGTCGGCGGACCTCCAGTGGCTGAACCGGCTGTTCGGCCCGCGCAACGTCCAGGCGGGGCAAGGACGCCGCAGGCAGCTGGACCTCACCGACGAACTCTGCGAACGCGCGCTGCTGCTCCTCCAGGATCTCTTGCCGGGCAAGGCACTCACCCGGCAGTGGATCGTGGACGGCTTGGCCGCCGGCGGCATCGTGCTCGACGCGAAGTCCCAAGCGCCTGCCCATCTCCTGGCGTACGCGGCCAACCGCGGCCTGATCTGCCGAGGCCAGGACGACGGCACTGAACCGACGTACGTCCTCCTCGACGAGTGGACCACCGAGGACAGCGCACCGGACGAACCGCTCATGGAACTCGCCCACCGGTACCTGACCGCCTACGGCATCGCGACGACCGAGGACTTCAGCGCCTGGTCCGGGCTCCCGCTCGGCCTGTGCCGCGAGGCCTTCGGCGCACTGGATCTCGTTCCCGCCGGCCGCGGCTTCGCTCTCCCGGAAACCGAGCTGTCCGCTCCCCCGTGTCCTCCGCGCCTGCTCGGTGCCTTCGACACGTTCCTGCTGGGCTATCGCGACCGCGATCTGCTCCTCGACCCGGCCGAGGCGAAGCGGGTCAACTCCGGCGGCGGGATGATCGCGCCCACCGTGCTGATCGACGGGAAGATCGCCGGGACCTGGCACACCAAGCGAACCGCGAAGCAGACGAAGGTCGTCATCGAACCTTTCGCCACGCTTTCGCGGTCCGCCATCTCCGGCCTGGAGTCCGAAGTGGACGACTACGGCCGCTTCCTCGGGGAAGCGGCCGTAGTCGTCATTTGAGGGACCGGAAGAACTCTCGCACGTCCGAGACCAGGATCTCGGGCTCCTCCATCGCCGCGAAGTGGCCACCGCGATCGACGTCGGTCCACCGCACGATCGTGTGCGTCTCCTCCGAGTATCGCCGGATCCCGACGTCGTGCGCGAAGATCAGCGCCGCCGTCGGCACCCCGGAGTTCTTCTCCACCGCTCCCCAGGTCGCCGCCTGCGCGTAGCCGACGTACGCGGATGAAGCCGCCGTACCGGTGAGCCAGGTGAACATGACGTTGGTCAGCAACCGGTCCCGGCCGATGATCTCCTCGGGCAGTGTCGGGCGCGGATGCGTCCACTCGCGGAACTTGTCCATGATCCAGGCCAGCTGCGCGACCGGGGAGTCCACGAGCCCGTAGCCCAGCGTCTGCGGCCGCGTCGACTGGATCGCGATGTACCCGAACTCCTCCTGCATGAAAGCGCGGATCCGCTGGATGCGGTCGCGTTCGAGGTCGGTGAGCGAAGCGAGTTCCTCCTCCGACAGCGACATCGGGGGCATCGGCGTCAGGCCGCCGTTGACGTGCACGCCGATCACCTTGTCCGGCGCGGACCGGGCCACCTCGGGCGACACGGAAGCACCGAGGTCGCCGCCCTGGACGCCGTAGCGCTCGTAGCCGAGACGTCGCATCAGCTCCGCCCAGGCGCGGCCGATCCTCGGCATGGTCCAGCCGGAATCCGTGACGGGGCCCGAGAAACCGAAGCCGGGCAGCGACGGGATCACGACGTGGAACGCGTCCGCCGCGTCGCCACCGTGCGCTTTCGGATCGGTGAGCGGACCGATGACGTCCAGGAACTCCACCACCGAACCCGGCCAGCCGTGCGTGAGGACGAGCGGCGTCGCGTCGGCTTCGGGCGAGCGGACGTGCAGGAAATGAATGTTCTGCCCGTCGATCTCGGTGGTGAACTGCGGGAAGCGGTTGATCTCGCGTTCGGCCGCACGCCAGTCATAGCCGTCGCGCCAGTATTCGGCGAGTCCGCGCAGCCACGCCACCGGCACCCCGGTGTCCCAGCCGTCGCCGGGGAGCGGGGCGGGCCAGCGCGCGCTGTCGAGCTTCGCGTGCAGGTCGTCCAGCTGCTCCTGGGGGATGTCGAGGCGGAAGGGGCGGATCTCGGTGTTTGCCATGACGCCTACGCTACGAGCCATTGCGGACAGGTTCGGTCCTCGATCGGATCGGCTTCCCGGATACGGGAGGATGCGCGGGTGACGGACAAATACCTGGCCTACGGCACGCTCATCCGCGACGGGAAGTTCCTGTTCATCCGGCGGCGGCCGGGATCCTTCCTCGGCGGGCACTGGGAACTGCCGGGCGGAACCGTCGAGCCGGGCGAGCCGCCGTCCGAGACCGTGGTCCGCGAGTTCGCCGAGGAGACCGGGCTGACCGTCCGCGTCACCGGCGAACACGGCACCCACAGCTGGGACGACGTCGCGGGCAGGCCGATGCGGATCCACGCCACGGTGTACGCGCTCAGCGAGGCGGACCCCGCCGAAGTCGTGATCGACCCCGAGGAACACGATGCCTTCGCCTGGTACACCCGGGAAGAGGCCGCTGAACTCGATCTCGCCGATCACTTCCGCGAAGCACTCGAAGGCTGATTTCCGGGCCCCGTCCCGGCTGGACCTCTTTACGCTGCCTGACAGGCTCCGACGTGTTCATGCCGCGGTGACCTGGTCCGCTCCGCCCAGCGGACGGCGGGCGTGATGAGCGTGCCCGCCAGCAGGAACAGCCCGCCCAGCACCACCCAGCCGAGCGCGCCGCCCACGAGGATCAGACCGGTCAGCAGGACCGGGCCGAGCATGCGGGCGACGGCCGTCCCGGCGCCGAAGAGTCCCTGGTACTGGCCCTGTTTGCCGTCGGGGGCGAGACCGAACCCGATCTCCCACGAGCCCGCCGCCTGCGCCATCTCCCCCACCACCTGCAACGCGGCCCCCGCGAGCAGGACGAGCGCCGCAGTCCACGCGGAACTGCTCATGGCGGAGAACGAGAAGATCAAACAGGAGAGGAAGAGCAGCAGACCCGCGTACCGGGCGTAGCGCGAGGCGCTGCGCAGACCGGTCACGCCGCGCGCGACCCGCACCTGGAAGACCACCACGCTCGCCGTGTTGAGCACGAGCATCGCCGAAACCAGCCAGCCCGGGGCCGCGGTCCTGGTCGAGATCCACAGCGGCAGGACCAGGCTGAACAGCGGCATGTAGAGCAACATCATCATGTTGAGCAGCGCCAGCAGCGCGTACGGGCGGTCGCGGAGGACGGCCGCGGACGGCTCGCCGGCCCTCACCGGCACCGGCGCCACCAAGGGCAGCCCGCGGAGGACGAGAGCCGCGGCTACGAACGCCAGCGCGTCGACGACGAAGACGGTCAGGAAGGCCTCGCGCGTCCCGAGCGCCAGGGCGATCCCGCCGAGTGCCGCGCCGATCGCGATCCCCGCGTTGGACAGCGCCTGCAACCGGGCACGGAACGTCGTGCGCTCGGCCGGGTCGATGAGACCGGCCAGCAACGCCTGCCTCGCCGCGCCGAGGCCGCATTGGAAGCAGGCGTAGACGCAGGCCGCGATCACGAACGCGGCGACCGAGCCGACGAAGAGGAACGCCGTGACCGACGCGGCGGTGCCGAGTCCCAGGAAAACGGCCGTTCCCTTCGGCCCTCGACGATCCGCCACGTGCCCCAGCGCGACGCCGGCCACCGAGCCGACCGCCCAGCCGACGGTGAGGCCGAGGCCCACCTGCGCGGGCGAAAGCCCGACGATCACCGTGAAGTACAGGGCCGAGCTGACGTAGTAGGCGCCGTCGCCGACGGAGCTGATCAGCTGGGCCAAAGCCAGTCTCTTCGTGGACTCCATGGACTCAAGCTAGGCTCCGGATTGGCCACATCCCAGCTCCAATGCCAGCCATTCTGGTTGGGCCAATATAGGCTCGAGGCGTGCCGTTCCACATCAGCCTCGACGGTCACACCGACCTCGCCGCCCGGATCTACCGTCAGCTCCGCGACGGCATCCTCGACGGGCGCCTGCGTTCCGGCGAACGCCTGCCGCCGACCAGGGAACTCGCCCGCGAACTCGACGTCTCGCGCAACACCGTCGCGGTCGCCTACGAACGGCTCACCGCGGAGGGCTTCCTCGAAAGCCACGTCGGGCGCGGGACGTTCGTCTGCGCCGATCCCGTGGCGCGGACGGAGCGTGCCGCGCCGTCCGGAGCCGGGGTGCGGCCGATCGCCCGCTGGCGTTCGCTTCCAGTCCCGCTCGGCGACGACCGGCCCGCCCCTGATTTCGACTTCCGCGTCGGCGTCCCAGACCCGGCCCTGTTCCCGCTGCGGACCTGGCGAAGGCTGGTCAGCCAGGCGCTGCGGCCCTCGTTGCCGCCGCCTTCGGGATACGCCGACCCCGCCGGGCTCGAAACGCTGCGGGTGGCGATCGCGCGGCACATCGGCGCGGCCCGGTCGGTGCGGGCCGGCGGCGAGGACGTCCTGGTCACCCAAGGGGCGCAACAGGCCCTCGACCTGATCGGCCGGGTGCTGATCGAACCCGGGACGCGCGCCGCCGTCGAGGATCCCGGCTATCCCCCGGCCGAGCGGCTCTTCACCGCTCTCGGCGCCCGGGTCGTGAAGGTGCCGGTGGACGACGAAGGCCTCGACGTCACCGCGCTCGTCAAGGGCACTCGCTTGATCTACACGACGCCGTCGCACCAGTTCCCGCTCGGCACGCCGATGTCGCTCGCCAGGAGGACGGCCTTGCTGGCGTGGGCGGAACGGAACGACGCGGTGATCGTCGAGGACGACTACGACAGCGAGTACCGGTTCTCGGATCGGCCGCTCGAACCGCTCCAAAGCCTGGACCGCGACGGCAGGGTGCTCTACGTCGGGTCGTTCTCGAAGACCCTGCTTCCCTTGCTGCGTCTGGGTTTCCTCGTCGCGCCCGCGTCGCTTCGGCCGGCGTTGCGGCAGGCGAAGCAGCTGATGGACTGGCACGGTGACCTCGTTACCCAAGCGGCGTTGGCGAGCTTCATCGACGAGGGCCTGCTCGCCCGTCACGTCCGCAAGGCCACGCGGGAGTATTCGGTGCGGCGGGACCGGATCCTGGCCTTCGTCCGAGACGAACTCCGGGACGTGCTGGAAGTCGTCCCTTCGAGTGCCGGACTTCATCTGTGCGCGGTGGTTAATCCACATGCGGCGGTCACTGTGGACGGTGTCGTCGCGGAGGCGGCACGGGCCGGGGTGGCGGTCGAGAGCCTGGCCGCGTACGGGGGAACACGCGGCGGGCTGGTGATCGGCTACGGGCTGGTCGGTTCCGATCGGATCGGTGAAGGGCTCTCGCGGCTCGGGGACTGCTTTCCGGCCGCCGAGATGTCATGAAAGGGCCTTTCAGGACACTTTTCGTCTTGAAAGGCCCTTTCCTGACATCCGGCCGCCGCCGGGCGCCGGAAACTGTCGTACCCCGGTGGTCTCCTCTTCCCAGGCGACAGCGGGCCCGGCCGGGGCCCGCGCGCGGAAGCGAGGAGGAAGTCCCATGGCCGGAGAAACGGTGCTCACGGTGATCGGCAACCTGACGACCGATCCGGAACTGAGGTTCACCCCGTCGGGAGCGGCGGTCGCGAACTTCACGGTCGCGTCGACACCGCGCGTGCTGGACCGCGCGAGCGGGGAATGGCGCGACGGCGACCCGATGTTCCTGCGCTGCTCACTGTGGAAACAGGCCGCGGAGAACCTGGCCGAATCACTCACCCGGGGAACCAGGGTGATCGTGCAAGGCAGGTTGAAACAGCGATCGTTCGAGACCAAGGAAGGTGAGAAACGGACGGTGGTGGCGGCGGGAAACCCGGAGCCGCCTTTCTGAACCGGCGGTTTCCCTCTCGGGAGGGACCGGTCTCCCCCTTACGCGCCATGCGATCGCGGGCCACCGGCTCCGATGCTGGAGGTCGTGAACACGACCACGATCGTCACCGAACTCGGCCTGGACCCGGCCGACGAGCGGCACGCGGAGTTCGCCGCCGGACTCCGCACCGGGTTGTCCCAGGTGGAAGAAAGACTTCAGGAGGTGTTGCGCAGCCCCGGATATCCGGATCTCACCGAAGCCGCCACCCATCTCGTCCGCGCGGGCGGGAAACGGCTCCGGCCGTTGATGGCGCTGGCCGGAGCGGCGTTCGGCGACGGACGTGACGACGCGATCTCGGCGGCCGTGCTCGTCGAACTCGTCCACGTCGCGACGCTCTACCACGACGACGTCATGGACGAGGCGCCGATGCGGCACAGGGTGAAGAGTGCGAACTCCTTGTGGGGCAACAAAAAGGCCGTCCTGATCGGGGATTACGTGCTCGCTTGCGCGGCCCGGGTCGGCGCCGGGCTCGGTGACTACGCGCTGCGTCAGCAGGCGGAGACCTTCGGCAGGCTCGTCCGCGGCCAGTTCCTGGAGACGACCGGGCCGTTCGAAGACTGTGGACGGCACGCACCCCATGAGCACCACCTCCAGGTGATGGCCGACAAGTCCGCGTCGCTGATCGCGATGGCGGGACGGCTCGGCGCCCAGGTGGCGGGCGCGCACGAGCGGATCGTCGAAACGCTGGGCCAGTACGGCGAACTGATCGGTGTGGCGTTCCAGATCTCCGACGACGTCCTCGACATCTCCGCGTCCACGGCCGACCTCGGCAAGTCCGCGGGCACTGACCTCCGCGAAGGGATCGTCACCCTGCCGATGCTCCACGCGCTCGACGACCACGGCCCCGACGCCGCTCGCCTGCGCGAGATCGTCGGCCACGGGCCGGTCCCGGATCCGGGGCTCCGGCGCGAGGCGCTCGATCTCCTGCGCGAGTCCGCCGGTGTCGAACGTGCCCTCGCCGAAGCCCACGGCTACGCGGCCAAGGCCCGGGATCTCGCGCTCGGTCTCCCCGACCGTCCGGCCAGGGCGCTGCTCGTCGGCCTTTCGGCGTTCGTGGTCGACCGGGGCGAATAGCCCCACGGCTCGCGGGAGCGGGGTTATGGTGAAGGAATGGCCACTGAAACCCTGGAAAACGTCGAAGGCCGCGACATCGGTTCCGGAGTCTCGATCATCCGCGAACGGACCGGCGTCGACGGCTCCGGACCGAGGCTGCACCAGCACCCGTACCGCGAGACGTTCGTCATCATCCGCGGCCGGGCCAGGTTCACCGTCGGGGACGCCGAACGCGAAGGCGGGGCGGGCGACGTCCTCGTCGTGCCCGCGGACACCCCGCACAAGTTCGCCGTGATCGGTCCGGAGATCTACGAGGCCGTCCACATCCACGAGAGCGACCGGTTCATCACCGAGTGGCTCGAGTAAATTCTGTCGGCCGCAAGAAAACCCTTTCCCGGGCTAGAATCCCACGACGTGCTCGTGGTGGGCGGGCACCCGAAGCGACGGGAACCGGGAACTGTGACCGACGTGGCGGACCGCAGCGGTGACGAAACCCGCCAGGTGGACAGATTCGATCAGCGACGCGCGCAACTGGCGATGTCGGCACTGGTCACTTTGTCCGAACTGGGCTACGCCCGCACGAGCCTGCGGGAGATCGCCCAGAACTCCGAGTTCTCCCACGGAGTACTGCACTACTACTTCCGGAACAAGGCCGAGCTGATCACCTACTGCGTCAAGCAGTACAAGACCGAATGTGTCACCCGGTACGACCGGATAGTCGAGACCGCGGAGACCGCCGAAGACCTGAAGCTGGCCTTCGGCGCCGCGACGGCGAGCACGTTGCGCGAGAATGCCCGGCTGCACCGGCTCTGGTACGACCTGCGCAATCAGAGCCTGTTCGAAAAGCTGTTCCAGGCCGACGTGCTCGCCATCGACGAGACACTCGAACTGATGATCTGGCGGGTCGTCTCCCGGTACGCGGAACTACTGGGCAAGCCGCTGGATCTCACGCCGTCGACGACATACGCGCTCTTCGACGGCCTGTTCCAGCAGGGCCTGCTGAAACACCTCGCCGGCCGGGAAGACGCGGCGAGGTGCCTTCAGGATTCGGTCGGGCAGGTACTGGCGAGGCTTTTCACCACTTGACGGTCGGGTACCAGATGACGCCGGTCCGGCCGAGCACGCGCAGATCCCAGTACAACAGGGTGAACGTGCCGGCGACCAGCAGCGCGGCACCGGTCACCACCGCGATCCTGGTGGGTTTCGCGAGCATCCACCGCTGCAGCCGCCCGCCCGTGCCATGCGTGAGCAGAAGGAACAACAGCGCCATCACCACGATGTTGCCGACCGACTGGAGGGCGAACGCGGCCGCGCCGTAGAGGACGTTGTGACTTTCGGCCGCGCTGCGGAACATCATCCGGAACAGCGGGAACGGCCTGCCGATCAGGAAGCCGCCGATGAGCGCGCCCATCAGGACGAGTGGCGCGTGCGGGAACCGGCGGGTGAGCCCGGCGATCGGATTGCGGACGATGCCGACGGAAGCCAGCCCCAGCACGATGAACACGATCCCGATCACGCCGTAGACGATCATCGACTGGATGTTCCGCGGCGTGAGCCCGCCCGGCGACGAAGCGGTCGAGAACTGCGGCATCCGCGTGCCGACGAGTGCGACGATCACGCCGTACACCACGGAAACCGTCAGCATCCCCGCCGCGATCCAGCCCAGCGGCTTCAGGGTGTCGACGAACTTCGGCCGCCCGCCGGTCTCCCCGCCGACAAGCGGGGCGACGGCGCCGAAGGCGGCGATGTTGCACGCGGTGAACGTTCCGGCGAGTCCGGACACGAACGCGAAGAGCGTCCCGGCGAGGACACCGCCGATCGGAGTCTCCTTGGCGTTGTGCCCCAGCAGCGTGTTGGCGACACTGTCGCCGATCACACTGTCCACAAAGGGCGCGGACCAGATCACCGTCAGCACGAAACCGGCGAGGACGGACCAGAGCACCACCCGCCACCGATGCTCCGGATACGGTCCGGAGCCGAGAAAGTTCGCTTGTGGGGTAACGGGAACGCGTTCGGTCACGGACATTCGTTCCTCCAGCGGCAGATGGCTTCCCCCTGACGCTCATCGTCGTTCCGCCGCGGGGAGCCCGCCACCTCCAAAGTGCCGATCTGTCCTTGGTCCGACCGGCTCCGGGCAATCCGGATTCACCGGTCCGGCGGGTGGCTTCGGGAAAGCCGATAGGCTAGGCGCTCACGGTGGCCCGGAACGGATCTCTTGGACCTGCCCATCGTCAAGCGGGCCACGTCCGCCGACGGCCTGGGGCCGGAGGCGGCGGACACGGTCATCCGGCGGGTCGCCGGTCAGCTGCCCCCGTCCGAACTCGTGCCCCCGTCCGAACTCGCGATCGTCGACGCCGCGCCCGGGGCGGGAGCTGACCGGCTACCTGGATCGCGAGGGGCTGAGCACGGATCTGGTCAAGATCACGCCGAACGCGATGTCACCGGTCGTCGCTGTGCTCAAGGCCCCTTCCGGACGAGGCAGGTACCTCTCGTCGTCGTCAGGCCGTCACCTCCGGTGAAGGATCCGCAAGCGCTTTACGAGCATTTCGGGGACATCGACTTCCTGATCGGCGACCGCTGGGAGTTGCGGAAGCCGATGCCGGGCACGCAGGGCGAGTTCCCGGCCCGGCTCCGGGACACCCCCGGTGCCCGGGAAGCGTTCAGCGCGGCTTGGATCCACCGGGTCCTGGCGAAGAAGCGGAATTTCGACCACGCCGATCTCGAATGGGCCACCGCCGCCATGAGCGCGTCCCAGGCGTCGGGCGGCGTCGCCGATTCGATGCCCGATGTCCACAAAGTCGAGCGGGTCGTCGAGGCGAGAGTGGAACGTGACCGGATATCCCCGAAAAGCTGAAAGCTCCGGAGTCTCGTGGGATCATCGTCAGACGTGACAGCCACCTGATCCGGCAGTGACCGGTACCTGACCCTGCGGAGGACGATGGACTTCGACGAGGTCGCGGACGAGCTCTACGCCGGCGATCCGGCCGAGTTCGTGCCGGTGCGCAACCAGCGGGCGAAAGAAGCCAAGGCGGCGGGTGAAGCGGCCTTGGCCGAACGGATCCGCGCGCTGCGGAAACCCACGCTCGCGGCCACGATCCTCAATCGCCGGGCAGGCTCGCCGGAGCTGGCGGAACTGGCCCGGCTGGGTGACGATCTGCGCAAAGCGCATTCGGCGCTGGCGGGCGCGGAACTGCGCGAGCTCACCCGGCGGCGTCAGGAACTGGTGAACCGGATCCTGCGGGACGAGCGTTCGATGAGTGACCCGGTCACCCGCGAAGTCGAAGCGACCCTCGAAGCCGTCGTGGCCGATCCCGAAGTGGCGGCGCTGGCGCTGGCCGGTCGCCTGAGCAGCGGCGCGGACAGCACCGGCGACCAATGGCTGACCAGCGGGTTCATCCCGCAGCCGAAACGGGTGAAACCCGCTCCGGAGCGGGAAAAGCCCGCCACCGTGTCGCATTTGGACGATCGCCGCAAAGCGAAACGAGAGGCCGCCGAGAAGGCCGAGCAGGAGCGGATCGCCAAGGCCCGCGAAGAGGCCGAACGTGAACAGGAACGGCTGGCGGAGTTCAACCGGCTCCGGCGCGAGGCGGCCGATCTCGCGAAGGCCTGCAAACAGGCCGAAATCGACGTCTCCCGCGCCGAACGCCGGGCCGAAAAAGCCACCGAGAAGGCGAACGATCTCCGGCGGCGGCTCGCCGACGCCGAACTCGAAGAGGAGACCGCGAACGGCGAGACGACCGCCGCGCAGACCGTCCTGGACGATCTGCGCGCCGAAGCGGATCGGATCGACGAAGCCCTGAAGCAGTTCTAGGCCGTGTTCTAGGCGGGCTGACGTTCACGAACCGGCTTGGCGGTCACCCGGCGTCCGTAAGCCGTCTTCCCGCCCGGCTTGTACACCGACAGCACGGTCATCGTCAGGTACATCGTCGAGGACACGATGATCGGGTAGAACCCGTCCACCCGGCGGCCAGCCGGTACCAGCACACCATCCATAGTGGACTCGGCCGCCGCCGCCAGCTCGCGGAGCCCCGGCAGCAGGGAGAACAGCGTCAGCCCGGTGGCGATCAGGGTCAGCACCAGTTTGATCGCTACCCATTTGTACCGGATCAGCCCCCATTTCGTGCCGACGCTGAGCACGATCCCGCTGAGCAGCGCGGTCAGGCTTACCGGCACCAGGAGGTAGCCACCGATCTGGTCCATCATCAGGATGGCCGCGTGCTGGCGCCGGGCATCACCGGTGAACACGGAGGTGAAGGTCAGGACCGCGTTCACCAGGGTGATCCCGAGCCAGCCGAGCGACGAGACGACATGGACGACGAGGACGAGCTTCCGCCACCGCGGGGTGAGCGTCCTCGGCGGTCGCCGCACTGTGGAAGTACTCATGCGCCCAGTGTCTCGGCGGACGCGTCTCGCGTCGTCCGTCGAGAAGCGGCACCTCGGCTACGTAGCGCGGAGTACGAGCCCCCGGAGGTACGCGGCCTGCCCGGCGTGCTGGAGGTCGTCGGAAAGCACGCTGACCAGGCGAACCCCGAGGGTGACAGGCGGGTCCCACGCGTCGTCGACGATACGGTCGAGGTCGTCCTCGGCGAGGCCGCCGACCCAGGCCGCCGTCGCTTCGTGCACCGCGTCGTAGTACCCGGTCAGCAGGTCGGCGGAGCCGGCCCGGACCGCGTCGACGTCTTCGGGACGGTGCCCGTAGCCGATGTCGGCCGCCGGGAACGGCAGCGCGAACCGGTCCAGCCAGCCCTGCGAGGTCCAGAGCTGCTCGGTGCCCATCAGGTCGGCGATGTGATCGTCCTGCACCCGGGTCAGATGCCAGACCAGCCAGGCGATCGTGTTCGCGCCCGGCGCGGGGCTCCAGACCAGCTGCCCGGCATCGAGACCTTCGACGGCTTCGTGCACGACCTCCCGGACGCGGCCGAACCCGTCGGCCAGCACCTCGGCCAGTTTCATCGATTCCCCTTCCGGCGTCTCCCGCCCACGATGCCACCGCGAGGTGACCCCTGCCTTGCACCCTTGACTTATATAAGCCCAGGCCGTGATAGTTGCCGGATGCACGCGTTCGACGTCCTGGGGGATCCGGTGCGCCGCCGGATCCTGGAACTGCTGACGGGCGGGGAACTGAGCTCCGGCGACGTGACCACGGTGGTGCGCGCCGAATTCGGCATCTCGCAACCCGCGGTCTCCCAGCATCTACGGGTCCTGCGCGAGAACGGCTTCACCACGGTCCGTGCCGAGGGCGCGCGCCGGCTGTACTCGGTGGATCCCGGCCCGCTCAAGGAGATCGACGGCTGGCTGGAGCAGTACCGGCGGTTCTGGACCGGGCCGCTCGACGCGCTCGCCACCGAGATCGCGCGCGGCCGCCGCGAACGGCGGAAAGCCGCCGAAGACAAGGCCGCCGAGGACTAGGGCGTGTTTCAGAAGCCGGGTTCGCGGTCTTTGCGCCCAGGTGTCCTCTGACGGCACGGCGGGATGCGCCCGAGTACAACCCGGTACGAGGGCGATCCCGCCGCACCGCCAGAGGACACCTGGATCACGAAGCCCATCGAACCGACTTCTGAAACACGCCCTAGGCTCCGGCCATGCGCAAGAAGTGGATGCGCGCCGTGGTGATCGCCGTCGCGAGCGTCGTCATCGTGCTGGGGCTCGTTTTCGCGGTCACGATGCGGAGCGGAGAACCCGAAAGCACGCAGTCGTTGTCTGCGCTACAGCCCGCTTGGACGACTCCGAGGACGCCGTCCTATTCCACCGCCGCACCCCTGCCGACGACGCGGCCGACGCTGACCGTCGACAGCGGCTGCCGCCTCGGTCAGGGCCCCGCCACGCTCGATCCGGTCCCCGAAGCCACCACTCGCCGGGTGAACGCCGCCTGGGACCGCGTCGAACGCTGGCTCAAGGCCAAAGCGCCGGCGACGGCGGCGACCCTCCGCCCGCCCGCGACGATCGCCCGGATCACCGAGGCGCAACGACAGAGCGGCGTCGCCTTCCCCGCCGAACTCGTCGCGTCCCTTCTCCGGCACGACGGCGTTTCGGACACGAGCGAAAGCTTCGACCTTCCGCCGTTCCACCAGCCCGCTTCCGCGGAAACCGTGGAACGCGAAGCGAAGGTTATGTGCGAAGTACTGACGTCGAGCGGGCTGGACGGCAACGTCGGTTCCTGGTGGCACGGGCGGTTCGTGCCGATCGCCGTCGACGGCGGCGGCAACGGGCTGTTCCTCGACCAGCGCACCGGCACCGGGCGGCTCGGCGAGTGGGACCACGAGGGATCGGTGAGTTCCGGCCGCTGGCCGCCGACCCTGACCGAGCTGCTGGAGCAGACCGCGACGGCGCTCGAAACCGGCGGGCCGGTGATCGACGGCTACCGGCCGGTCGTCACCGAGAAACGGGCGCTGGACTGGGACATCCCGCGCTGAGGAGCGCGGGCGCGCCGGCTGTCGGACCCCGCCCCTAGAATCGTCCGGGTGGCAGCCCCCGACATCGGTACCTCGGAAGCCCTCGAAACGCTGAACCGCGTCTTCGGCTACGACGACTTCCGCGGAGACCAGCAGGCGATCGTCGAACACGTCATCGCGGGCGGTGACGCGCTCGTCCTCATGCCCACCGGCGGCGGGAAGTCGCTGTGCTATCAGATCCCCGCGCTGGTGCGGCCCGGGGTCGGCGTGGTGATCTCACCGCTGATCGCGTTGATGCAGGACCAGGTCGACGCGCTGCGCAACCTCGGCGTGCGCGCGGGCTTCCTCAACTCGACGCAGGACTACGCCGAGCGGAACCGGGTCGAGGCCGCGTTCGTCGCCGGCGAACTGGACCTGCTGTACCTGGCACCGGAACGGCTTTCGGTCGAATCCACCGTGCGGCTGCTCGACCGCGGCAAGGTCTCGCTGTTCGCGATCGACGAGGCGCACTGCGTCTCCCAGTGGGGGCACGATTTCCGGCCCGACTACCTGATGCTGTCCGCGGTGCACGAACGCTGGCCGGACGTGCCGAGGATCGCGCTCACCGCCACCGCCACCAAGGCGACGCACGCCGAGATCGCGTCCCGGCTCAACCTCGAAGACGCGCGGCACTTCGTCGCGAGCTTCGACCGGCCGAACATCCAGTACCGGATCGTCGGCAAGAACTCGCCGCAGCGCCAGCTGCTGGAACTGCTGCGCACCGAGCACAAGGGCGACGCGGGGATCGTCTACTGCCTGTCGCGGAATTCGGTGGAGAAGACCGCGGATTTCCTGGTGGAGAACGGGATCCCGGCGGTGCCGTATCACGCCGGGCTGGACGCGCGGACGCGGGCGAAGCACCAGTCGCGGTTCTTGCGCGAGGACGGGCTGACCGTCGTCGCGACGATCGCGTTCGGCATGGGCATCGACAAACCGGACGTGCGGTTCGTCGCGCATCTGGACCTGCCGAAGTCCGTCGAGGGCTACTACCAGGAGACCGGCCGTGCGGGTCGCGACGGGCTGCCGTCGACGGCGTGGCTGGCGTACGGCCTTCAGGACGTCGTCCAGCAGCGCAAGATGATCGACACATCGGAGGGCTCCGAGGCGCACAAGCGGCAGCTGAGCGCCCACCTCAACGCGATGCTGGCGCTGTGCGAGACGGTCGAATGCCGCCGGGTGCAGGTGCTGAGCTATTTCGGGCAGAAGAGCGAGCCGTGCGGTAACTGCGACACCTGCCTGACCCCGCCGGAGACCTGGGACGGCACGGTTCCGGCGCAGAAGATCCTCTCCACCATCGTCCGGCTGCAGAACGAGCGACGGCAGAAGTTCGGCGCCGGGCAGATCGTCGACATCCTGCTCGGCAAGACGACGCCGAAGGTGGCCCAGCACGGGCACGATTCGCTGAAGGTGTTCGGGATCGGCACGGAGCTGAAGGAACCCGAGTGGCGGGGCGTGGTCCGGCAGCTGCTGGCGCAGGGGCTCGCGGCGGTCGAGGGTGACTACGGCTCGCTCGTGCTGACCGAGGGCAGTGCCGAGGTGCTGAACGGGCAGCGGAAGGTCCAGTTGCGGCGTGAGCCGGAGCGGGCGGCCAAGGCCGCGGCCCGGTCCAGCGCGAAGAAGGCCGCGGCCGCGGACATGCCCGCCGAGGCGGCACCGGTGTTCGAACTGCTGCGTTCGTGGCGGGCCGCGGCGGCGAAGGAGCAGGGAGTGCCCGCGTACGTGATCTTCCACGACGCGACCCTGCGCCAGATCGCCACCAAACGGCCCGCCACGCTGCAGGAGCTGGGTACGGTCAGCGGCGTCGGCGAGAACAAGCTCGCGAAGTACGGCGAGCAGATCCTCGAGACGCTGGCCGGAGCCTAGGCCGTTTTATGACTCAGGGCTGGTAGGGGCGGCGGGGCGACCGGCCGGTCATCCCGTCGACCTTGCGCACCGCGCCGTCGATCTGGTTGTGGTACTTGCCCTTGGTCTTGTGGTCGACGAAGGTCGCGGCCTTGTTCACGGCCTTGGACACCTTCTCGGGGTTCTTGCGCACGTAGGCGCGCACGGCCCCGGCGGTGCCGGCCAGGGCGGTCAACTTCCGCAGTAGAGCCACGATGGTCCCTTTCCTCGGGGTCGTCTGGTTGTCCTGCTCAACGACCGGTGGTGGCTCTCGGGTTCCCCGCAGCGCGCCAAATCACTCATTTCGGATATCGGACGCCGGGAAAACGGGGCGCGCGACGAGGGGCAGGGCCGCTAGGTTCGGGCCCATGCGGGATCTTTCGCTGCTGCCCAAGGCCCATCTGCACATCCACCTCGAAAGCACCATCCGCCCGGACACGCTCCGTGACCTCGGGGAGGCGAACGGCATCGCCGTCCCCCAGGAGCAACCCGTGTTCGACGGGTTCCGCGCGTTCGGTGACTACAACGGCCTGCTGCGGTCCTGTCTACAGCGACCGGAGGACTTCGAACGGGTGGCGCGCGAGTTCTGCGAAGACCAGGTCGCGGACGGCGTCCGCTACGCCGAGGTCACCTTCACCGCGGCGTCGCACGGCGAGAGGCTGGGCGAGCCCGACATGCCGCTCGCCTCCGTCCTCAAAGGACTCTCGGCGGGCGCTGCCGAACACGGGCTCCACTGGCGGGTGATCCTGGACCATTCGCGCCGCCGGTCGGTCGAACGCGCCCGGCTCACCCTCGACCTCGCCCGCCGGTACGACCGGGACGGGGTCTTCGCGATCGGCCTCGCCGGTGAGGAGAAGTACCCGCTCGCGCCGTTCGCCGGGATCTGCGACGAGGCCGCGGAGGCGGGGTTGCGCCTGATCCACCACGCCGGGGAGGACGCCGGCCCGCCCAGCATCCGCGAAGCCCTCGAAGTCGGCCACAGCGAACGGATCGGCCACGGGATCCGGATCCTGGAGGACCTCGCGCTGGTCGCCGAGGTGCGGGAACGCGGGATCGCGCTGGAGGTCTGCCCGTCGTCGAACGTGACGATCGGCCTCGTGCCGTCGTTCGAGGAGCACCCGCTCCCCCGGCTGGTCGACGCCGGACTCGTCGTCACCCTCAGCACCGACGTCCCGTCGATCACCGGGACGACGCTGACCGAGGAGTTCCTGCGCACGCGGGAGGCGTTCGCCTACGACGACCTCGCTCTCGCCGGTCTCGCCCGGGCGTCCGTCGACGCGTCCTTCGCACCCGCCGAGCTGAAGCGTTCGATCCACGCGGAGATCGACACCTGGCTCGCCTGACGCGTTTCGTCCTCTGAATGCGGTACTTGCACACGCAACTACCGCATTCAGAGGACGAAACGCGGGGTGGCTCAGCTCACCCGGGCAACGGGCCACACAAGTTCTCCACAACCGTCACGTACCGTGGATGCGGTGACCGCTTCGTCCCCTTCGGCTCTGGACCTGATGGACCAGTGGCAGCCTCCGCCCAGGAAACGCGGCCCTCGTGGCTGCGTGATGCTCGCGCTCCTGGTCGTGGGCGCCCTGGTGGCGGGCGCCGTCTGGGTCGTGGTCAGCCTCAACGACCGCGAACCGGTACCCGTCAAACCGGTGTTCACCGTGCCCGCGCTCACCCCCGCGCCGCGTTCGGCGATCCCTGGCGACGCCGGACCGCTGCCCGCTGAGGCCGCGAAGGACGCCTGGATCGCGAAGGTGTCGGAGAACACGGACATCCCTTCGCGCACGCTGCGGGCGTACGTGAACGCGGCCGAGAAGACCGCGAAGTCCGCGCCGCGTTGTGAGATCACCTGGGCGACCATCGCCGGGATCGGCCGGACCGAGTCCCAGCACGCCCGGCATGACGGTTCCCGCGCGGGCGAGGACGGCGTCGTGACGCCGCCGATCATCGGCATCCCGCTCGACGGCTCCCCCGGCGTGATGGCGGTCGTCGACACCGACAAGGGCGCGCTCGACGGCGACGCGAAATGGGACCGCGCGGTCGGCCCGATGCAGTTCCTGCCCGCCACCTGGAAGCGGTACGGCGTCCGCGCCAACGGGGACGGCGCCGCGCCGGACCCGCAGAACATCGACGACGCCGCGATGACGACCGCGAAGTACATGTGCGCGCGGGGCGGCGACCTCGGCAAGCCCGCCGGCTGGTGGACCGCGGTGCTGACCTACAACAACTCCACCCAGTACGGGCAGGAAGTGTTCAGCAACGCCGACGCGTACGGCAAGGCAGCGCTCAAGCCGGAACCGGCGCCCGCGCCGCGCTGAAGACTTAGGCCGGCAGAAGCCGGGTGACCAGCTTCGTCAGCTGATGCACGTTCCGGCATTCGTGCATCTCGACGACCTCCGCGTAGGCGTGCGCCTCGGAGTCGCCGGTGGACCACAGCGCCGTCCGCTCGGGGTTGAGCCAGTACGTATGCCTCGCCGCGGCGGCGATGCCGCGCACCGCGGCCAGGTTCGGGTCGCCACCGTTGGTCCTGGCGTCGCCGAGGATGAGCACGGATGTCTTGGGGCCCACGGCATCCGGATACCGCTCGACGAACTCGCCGAGCGCGTGCCCGTAGTCGCTGTGCCCGTCCCAGCGCGTCAGCTCGGCGTCGGCGAGGATGCGCGCGCCGAGGTCCTCCGGATCGGCCGCGCCGGTGTCGACGAGGTGGGTGATCTCGTCGCACGCGTCGATGAACGCGAACACCCGCACCTTGCTGAACTGGTCCCGCAGGGCCTGCACCAGCAGCATGGTGAAGTTCGCGAACCCGGCCACCGATCCCGACATGTCGCACAGCAGCACGATTTCCGGCCTTCCCGGCCGGTGCCGCCGGTAGGACGGCCGCATCGGGACACCGCCGTTGGACAGCGAACGCCGCAACGTCCGGCGCAGGTCGATCTGACCGCGCGCGTGCCGCCATCGACGGGCGGCCAGCCGGGTCGCGAGCTTGCGCGACAACGGCTGCACGACCCGGCGGAGTTCGGCGAGTTGCGCGCGGCTGGCCAGCAGGAAGTCGACGCGGTCGGCGGCGGGCGGGACGGCGTGCCGCGAAACCCTTTCCCTGCCACGGACTTCCGCCACTCGCCGCCGCGCTTCGGTGCGCACCAACCCGCGGAAGCCTTCGACACGGCGGCGGACGTCGTCGCGGTCCAGCCTGTCGGTGAAATCGTTCACAGCGCCCGCGCGGATCGCTTCGAGCACGCGGACCACGAGCGTCTGCGGCTGGAGCCGTTCCAGCGTCTGGTGCGCCGACCAGCCCCCGGTGCCCGCCGTGCCGCCGTACTCCCCCAGCATGTCGACGGCGAGCCCGGCCAGCTGCGTCAGTTCCGTCTGGTCGTTCGCGGCGAGCGCGGTGGCGAGCCGGTCACGCAACGCGGCCAGGTCGTCGACGGGGTCCTGCGACGGCGCGCCGACGCCGAGCGGGAAGTAGATGTCGAACGTCGCGTCGAACACCGCGCGCTGGCCGCCGCGCCGGACCAGCGCCGCCGCGAGCCCTTCCCGCATCTGCTCGCGGGAGGCCAGGCCCAGCACTTCGAGTGCCGCGGCGGCGTCGACCGTCTCGCTGGGACCTGCCGGGATCCCGTGTTCCCGCAACGCTTCCACGAATTCGACGAGCCTGCCCGGCACGCCGCTCACGAGTCGAGGACCTTGCCGAGTTCCAGCCGCGCGTCCGCCTTCACGACGTCGTCCTGATGTTTGAGGATGACGCCGAGGCTCGCGCGGACGACGTCGTCGCCGAGGCTGTCCGCGCCGAGCGCCAGCAAGGTCCGGGCCCAGTCGATGGTCTCGGCGACCGACGGCGCCTTCCGCAGTTCCATCGCCCGCAGCGCGGTGATCACCTTGACCACGGACGCCGCGAGCGCGTCGTCGACGCCCGGGACCTTGAGCCGCACGATGCGCTGTTCCAGTGCGGCGTCGGGGAAATCGATGTGCAGGAACAGACAGCGCCGTCGCAGCGCCTCGGAGAGTTCCCGTGTCGCGTTCGAGGTCAGCACCACGAACGGCTTGCGCCCGGCGGTGATCGTGCCCAGTTCCGGGACGGTGATCTGGAAGTCGCCGAGCACCTCCAGCAGGAGTCCCTCGATCTCGACGTCGGCCTTGTCGGTCTCGTCGATGAGCAGGACGGTCGGCTCGTCGCCCTTGATGGCCGTCAGCAGCGGCCGGGCCAGCAGGAACTCCTCACCGAAGATGTCGTTGCGGGCTTCGTCCCACGTCTCGTCCTTGCCCGCGGTGATCCGGAGAAGCTGCTTCGCGTGGTTCCACTCGTACAGCGCCCGCGACTCGTCGACACCCTCGTAGCACTGCAACCGCACGAGCCGGGAGCCGCTCGCCTGCGCGACCGCCTTCGCCAGCTCGGTCTTGCCGACCCCCGCGGGGCCCTCGATCAGCAACGGCTTGCCGAGGGCGTCCGCGAGGAACACCGTGGTGGCGACGGCGGCCGAGGCCAGGTAGCCGGTGTCGGCGAGCTTCGCCGTCACGTCTTCGACGGATGTGAAGTACCCGGTCCCAGCCACGCGGCCTCCCAGCTCGATCGCCTACCCGGCCGACTCTACGTCGCGGATCCGCTTGGGCAGCAAGAACCCGACCGCGAAGGTGAGCATCACCATCACCGCGACCACCCAGAACGTCCGCTGGGCGGCGCCGGTCGGGTCCGCGGTCCCGGCGTCGAAGAACACCGTGCCCAGCAACGCCATCCCCAGCGCGCCGCCGACCTGCTGCAGCGAGGTCAGCGCGCCCGACGCCGACCCGGCCTCCGCCGGTTCCACCCCGGACAACGCGATCTCGAAGTACGGGCCCATGATCAGCCCGGATCCGATCCCGACCACCAGCAACGCGGGCGCGATCAGCCACGGACCGGTCTCCGGGCCGAGCAGCGACAGCAGCGCGACCACGCCGGCGGCCATGATCAGCGCGCCGGTGTGCAGCACCTTGCGACCGTGCTTGCGGACCACCTGCACCAGGCCCATCCCGACGATCATCCCCAGCGACATCGGCACCCCGGTCAGCCCGGCCTTGAGCGGCGAGAAACCGAGCCCGAGCTGCAGGTACAGCGTGAAGACGAGACCGAAGCCGGAGAACGCCGCGAAGTAGATCGTCCCGGTCGCCATCCCGGCGAGGAAGCTGCGCTTGCGGAACAGGCCGGGCTCGACCAGCGGGTCACCGCCGCGACGGCTCTTGCGCTTCTCGAACCACGCGAACACCCCGAACACCACGACCGACGCCGCCATCATCGCGAACGTCCACAGCGGCCAGCCGTACTCACGCCCCTGGACCAGCGGGAAGACGATCAGCAGCGCACCGGTCGTGGCGAGCAGCGCGCCGGGGATGTCGAGGGTGAGCGATCCGCCGGGGCGGGACTCGGGAAGGAACTTCACCGCGGCGAGCACGGCCAGCGCGCCGATCGGGAGGTTGATCAGGAAGATCATCCGCCAGCCGGTGCCGAACAGGTCGGCGTCGACCAGCCAGCCCGCGAGGATCGGCCCGCCGACCGCGGCGAGGCCCATCACCGGGCCGAACATGCCGAACGCGGACTGCAGTTCCTTGCCTGCGAACATCTCCTTCATCATGCCGAGGCCCTGCGGGACCATCGCGGCGCCGAACAGGCCCTGCACCACCCGGGCGGAGATGATCATCTCGGGGCTGACCGCGACCGCGCAGAGCAGCGAACCGGCGACGAAGCCGATCGCACCGATCAGGAACATGCGCTTGCGGCCAAAGATGTCGCCGAGCCGTCCGCCGGTGAGCAGGCCGGACACCATCGCGAGGGTGTAGGCGACGCCGAGCCACTGGATCATCGCCGTGCCGCCGCCGAGCGAGGCCCGCATGACCGGTCCGGCGATGCTCGTGACCGTCATGTCGAGCAGTTCCATCACCGAACCGGTCAGGATCACGAACAGCGCGGGCCAGCGCCAGCGGTACGGCTTCGCCACGAGCGTGTTTTCCGTGGTCACGCCGCTCGGGGCGTCCAGTGTCATCGTCATGGGAACAACGCTAAAGTCAATTCCGGCCACTTTCTGACCGGAATCGGAGCGAACCTGGATTCATGGCGAACACGAGTGCGCGGATGCTGCGATTGCTCTCCCTGCTGCAGACACACCGCTTCTGGACCGGGATCGAACTGAGCGACAAGCTCGAAGTGAGCGAGCGGACGCTGCGGCGTGACGTCGAACGGCTGCGCGAGCTGGGTTATCCGGTCAACGCGAGCCGAGGCGTCGCGGGCGGTTACCAGCTGAGGTCGGGCACGGTCATGCCGCCGCTGCTGCTGGACGACGAGGAGGCCGTGGCGATCGCGGTCGGCCTGCGGACGGCGGCGGGCGGTTCGGTCGAGGGCATCGAGGAGACGTCGGTCCGGGCGCTGACGAAGGTCGTCCAGGTGATGCCGCCCCGGCTGCGCAGACGCGTCGACGCGCTCCAGGCGTACACGGCGCCGGCGGCCGTCACGGGTCCCCGGGTCAACGCCGCCAGCCTAACGGTGATCGCGCAGGCGTGCCGGGACGACGAGCGGCTGAAGTTCGACTACGCGGCACGCGGTGGTGAGGAGTCCGCGCGGCTGGTCGAACCGCATCGGCTCGTCTCGCTCGGTCGGCGCTGGTACCTGGTGGCGTGGGACCTCGACAGGGTGGACTGGCGCACGTTCCGCGTCGACAGGCTCAGCGACCCGCGCACCACCGGCGCCCGCTACCGGCCGCGCGAGCTCCCCGGCGGGGACGCGGTCAAGTTCGTCGAGGCCCAGATCAAGGCCAGGCCGACCACGCATACGCTGGTCGTCCGGGTCGAGGCGCCCAAGGCTCGGGTCGAGGCCGCGGTCCGGTACGTCGGCGGCATGCTCGAAGCGATCGACGAGACGTCCTGCCGCTTGAGGATGAACGTCGACACCTTCGACTGGCCCGTGCTGATCCTCGCCGCCATCGGTGCGCCCTTCGAGGTCGAGAGCCCTTCGGCGTTCAAAGATCACCTCGGCGCCGTCGCCACCCTCTTCTCCCGGGCGTCAGGGAGCTAGCATCGGGCCGTGAGCACCTATGTCGCGGCCGAGGGCCGATACGAGAGCATCCCTTACCGCCGCACCGGGCGCAGCGGCCTGAAGCTGCCCGCGATCTCGCTGGGCCTGTGGCACAACTTCGGGAACGACAAGCCACTGGGCACCCAGCGGGACATCGCGCGGCGCGCGTTCGACCTGGGCATCACCCATTTCGACCTCGCCAACAACTACGGCCCGCCCTACGGCTCGGCCGAGGAGAACTTCGGCAGGCTGCTGGCCTCGGACTTCAAGCCGTACCGCGACGAACTGGTCATTTCGACCAAAGCGGGCTACGACATGTGGCCCGGCCCCTACGGTGAATGGGGTTCGCGCAAGTACCTGCTGTCCTCTTTGGACCAGTCGCTCGGCCGGATGGGCCTGGACTACGTCGACATCTTCTACTCGCACCGGTTCGACCCCGAGACACCGCTCGAAGAGACCGTCGGCGCGCTCGACACCGCCGTCCGCTCCGGCCGCGCGCTGTACGTCGGCATCTCGTCGTACTCGTCGGAGAAGACCGCCGAGGCCGCGCGACTGCTGCGGGAACTGGGCACGCCGCTGCTGATCCACCAGCCGTCGTACTCGATGTTCAACCGCTGGCTCGAAGGCGACAAGCTGCTCGACACACTCGAAACCGAAGGCGCGGGCTGCATCGCCTTCTCACCGCTGGCCCAAGGCCTGCTGACCAGCCGCTACCTCGACGGCGTCCCGGACAATTCCCGTGCGGCGCAAGGGAAATCGCTCAACCCGGACACGATCACCGAGAACACCCTCGACAAGATCCGGGCACTGAACGAGATTGCCCAGCGACGCGGCCAGACCCTGGCTCAGCTCGCCCTCGCGTGGGGCCTGCGCGACCCGCGGATGACGTCGGTGCTGATTGGCGCGAGCAGCGTCGCCCAGCTGGAGGACAACGTCGGCGCGCTGAAGAACCTGCACTTCACGAACGAGGAGCTGGCCGAGATCGACCGCTACGCCACCGAGGCCGACATCAATCTGTGGAAGCGGTCCACCGACGCCGGATAGGGTGCGGGTCGCGAAATCGCGTTGCCCCGCCGGGCGGCGGGACCGAGACTGCGGACATGACGTTCGAAGATCAGCTCGCCGAAGGAGCGGCCGTCCCGGTCGAAGGCTGGGACTTCTCGTGGTTCGAAGGCCGCGCCACGGAGGAACGGCCGCCGTGGGGCTACTCGCGGCTCCTCGGTGAACGGATGGCGGCGGCTTCGGCGGGGCTGGACCTGCAGACCGGCGGCGGGGAGGTGCTCGCGGGCATCCCGGAACCGCCGCCGGTCCTCGCCGCCACCGAGGGCTGGCCGCCGAACGTCGAGGTCGCGCGGAAGAACCTCGCGCGCCTCGGCGGGCAGGTGGTGGCGGCGACGGACGACGAGCCTCTGCCCTTCCCCGACGAGTCCTTCGACCTGGTGAGCAGCCGCCATCCGGTCGAGAACCCGTGGCGGGAGATCGCCCGCGTGCTGCGACCGGGCGGAACCTTCCTGTCGCAACAGATCGGCGCCGGAACCGTCCGCGAGCTGAAGGAGTTCTTCCTCGGCCCGCAGGACTACGGCGACTGGACGCCGGAAGTGCTGCGCGTCGAGGCGGAGGCCGTCGGGCTGCGGGTGGAACGGCTCGAACCGGCGAAACTGCGGATGGAGTTCTTCGACCTCGCCGCCGTCGTGCACTTCCTGCGCAAGGTGATCTGGATCGTGCCGGGGTTCGAGGTGGCGAAGTACCGCGAGAAGCTCGCGGAGCTCCATCGGCTGATCGAGACCGACGGGAAGTTCGTCGCGCATTCCCGGCGGGTGCTCGTCGAGGCCGTCAAGCCCGGCAACACGTTCGAGTGATCACCGGCGCCGTGTCACACTACGCGCAACGATGCCACACCATCGCGCGATTGCCCCGAAACAGCTTTGCCCGACTCCAGCCTCCCGGTAGCGTCGGGACACGTGATCAATCGAACGCGCTCGATGATTCTCGCGGTCTTCGCTATCACCCCGGCCCTTCTCATGCCAAGAGCCGTCGCTGCCACGACAGAAGCCACTCACGCCGTCACTGTCACCTTCACCAGTCTTACCGGCAAGGCGATCCTCGCGCCGCACTGCGAACTCAAAACGGGAAACACCTACCTACGCACCTCAGGAGCAAAGAAAGTCGTCGGCTTCAAACCGAAAATGACCTGCGACGAAATCATGGACACCATCTCCCTGACCGGCCAGATGTACGCCGTGGTCGGCGGGACGACAACCACGCACGGTGAGGCTCCGACCTCGACCAACGCCGGCCAGGTCTCCGTCGAGAACAAGCAGATCGGATACAACTGCGACGGCACTGAAAACACGGTCTGGTTCGGAAGGGCTTCGGTGAACGCGGTCTGGCGCGGCATCCCCCAAGCTGCGGTCGTGGACAGCCCGACAGCAACTCTCCCTTGCGGGGTATGACATCCTCCCGCAATGAAGGTGACCGACGGATACACGGGATCCGGGAATGTCGTCAGCACCGACGCGCCCAGCTACCTCGTCGAATTCTGGCGCGTCACCGCCGATGACACCGGGCATGACGCGTGGGACGCCGTCGAATACGAACTCACCGAATGCGACGTCCACGACGCACTGCGCTGGGCGCACGAGAACGCACCCTCCGGCGCGACCGTCCACAAGGTGATCTATGCCTGCTATCGGCAACCAGCGGGCTCCACCGAATCCGACGTCCACATCCTGCTGGCCGGCGCCGACCCCAGCACGACACCCACCTCGACCACCACGCTCACCTGGCCGGCCGTCTGAACACCGGAACCAGTCAAGCCCGGCAACACGTTCGAGTGATCACCACTGGGATGTCTTGAGCGGACCCGCTCGCGGGTGCGATACCTGCGGGCGTGTCCAGCTCCGCACCGCGCCAGCTGGCGCTCACCTCCGCCGCGCAGATCCTCGCCATGGGGCTGTGGTTCTCCGCTTCGAGCGTCGTCCCCGCCCTGCGCGTCGAATGGGCCCTGTCCACTCAGGGCACCGTACTGCTCACGGCGTCGGTGCAGGTCGGCTTCGCGACCGGCGCGCTGGTGTCGGCCGTCGCCACTCTCGCGGACCGGCTCCGGCCCGAACGGCTGCTGGCCGCGAGCGCCGCGGCGGGTGCCGTCCTGACGTTGCTCTTCCCCTTGTGCGGCAACCAGTTCTGGCTCGCGGTGCTGCTGCGGTTCGGTACCGGGATGGCGCTGGCCGGGGTCTATCCGGTCGGGATGAAGATCGTCGTCTCCTGGTTCCCGCACAGCCGCGGGCTCGCGCTCGGCGTGCTGCTGGCCGCGCTCGCCCTCGGCTCGGCGTCACCCCATCTGCTGGCCGGGAATCTCCCGGACTGGCGGACGGTACTGGTCGTCGCGGCCCTGCTCGCCCTCGGCGCGGCGGCGCTCGCCGTCCTTTTCGTCCGCGTCGGCCCGGCCGCCCGGCGCTCGCCGCCGTGGGAACCGCGCTACCTGATCACGATGGCGCGTGATCGGCGCCAGCGGCTGATCGCGTTCGGGTATTTCGGCCACATGTGGGAGCTTTACGCGTTCTGGACCTGGATCCCGGCCTACGCGGCCGCGGCGTCGACGGCCTCACCGGGCACGGTGAGCCTGCTCGCGTTCACCGTCATCGGGGTCGGCGGGGCGATCGGCTGCCTGCTCGGCGGCGCGCTTTCCGACCGGTTCGGGCGGATCGACGTCGCGCTCGCGGCGCTGGCCGTCAGCGGGACGTGCTGCCTGGTCTCGGCGTCCGTCTTCGGCGCTCACCCCGCAGTGCTCGGCACGCTGCTGTTCGTCTGGGGTGTCGCCGCGATCGCCGACTCCGGCCAGTTCTCCGCCGCGTTGAGCGAAGCCGCGGATCCCCGCTACATCGGCACCGCGCTCACCGCGCAGACCGCGATCGGGTTCCTGCTCAGCGCGCTGACCATCCAGGGCCTGCCGGTGCTCGCCGACGCCGTCGGCTGGCGGGCCGCGGCTCCCGTGCTGGCCGTCGGCCCGCTGCTGGGCGTGATCGCCATGGCCCGGCTCAGGTCCCCAGCAGCCGCAGGTGCTCGCCGGTCAGCTTGACCTCCGCGGCGGCGAAGTTCTCTTCAAGATGCGGGATCTTCGCCGTCCCCGGGATCGGCAGGATCACCGGCGACCGCGCGAGCAGCCACGCGAGCCCGACCTGCGCCGTGGTGATCCCCAGTTCGTCCGCGACAGCGGTGATCGCGGCCGTGGCCTTCGAAGCGGCGCCGAGCACCGGACGCCAAGGCAGGAAAGCGATCCCGGCCGCCTCGCACGCCTCCAAGACCGCTTCGTGCTCGCGGTCGACGAGGCTGTAGCGGTTCTGCACGCTCGCGATGTCGACGATCTCGCGCGCTCGCGTGAGTTCGTCGACGGTGATCTCGGACAGCCCGATCCGGCCGATCTTGCCCGCGTCACGCAGGTCCCGCAGTGCGCCGAGCTGGTCGGCAAGCGGGGTTTCCGGGTCGATGCGGTGCAGCTGCAGCAGCTCGATCCGCTCGACGCGCAACCTCCGCAGTCCCTCGTCCACCTGTACGCGCAGGGACTCCGGCCGCGCGTCGTACTTCCAGTCGTCGCCGGTCCGCACGACGCCGACCTTCGTGGTGACCACCAGGTCGTCCGGGTACGGGTGGAGCGCTTCGGCGAGCAGTTCCTCGTTCGCTCCCCCGCCGTAGAGATACGCGGTGTCGATCAGCGTGATGCCGAGTTCGACCGCGCGCCGGGCGACGGCGATCGCGTTCTCGCGCGCGAATCCGGCTTCGGTGGGCAGGTGCATGGCGCCGAACCCGAGGCGGCGCACGGTCAGGTCTCCACCGATGGCGAACTGTTCCATACGAAGAAACCTAGCGCAGCGGATCCCTCGGCGAGGGCAGATGCGAGGTGTCCGGGAACATATGGAGCGCACGCAGGGCGGCGCCGAGTTCCGCGATGTCGGCCGGATCGGTCAACGAACGGCCGAGTTCCTCGGAGATCCGCTTCAGGCGGTGCCGGATCGTGTTGGGGTGACAGAACATCCGCTCCGACGTCAGTTTCGTGGAGCCTTGGCATTCGAACCACGCCCGCAACGTCAGCAGCAGCACGTTCCGGTCGTCGCCGGGCAGGTCCAGGATCGGCCGCAGCACGTGGTGCGCGAGCTGGACCGACGCCTCGGGCGCGCTGGCGACGAGTCCGGCGAGCGGGGATTCGTTGAACTGCACCATTCCCTTGGTGCCCGGCATCATGCTGGAGAGCGCGACCCGCGCGAGGTGCAGGGCGCGGGAAGTGTTCCCGAGTCCGGTGAACACCGGGCTGACGCCGATCCGGCCGGTCTGGTCCTCCCGCAGCAGCTCGATGATCACCTGGGAGGCGGACGGGTCCCGCATGGACACGACGCCGACCTGGAGGTCCGGGGTGAGCCGCCAGGCGGACGCGTGATGCCGGTCGCTGAGCCGGTTTTCGATCTGGGGCAACGGTTCGTGCCCGACGCGCGGGGTCTCCGCCGCGACGACGACGTAGGTCCCGTCGAGCGAGAGTTCCAGCACCCGGGCGATGTCCCACAGCGTGCCCTCGGTGGCCGTACCGCCGGCGAACAGCGCCTCGATCAACGCGGAGCGCCTGCTTTGGTGCGCCAGCATGACTTCGGCGGTGGTGTCGCGGTAGGTCGTCGTCAGCGCCTCGGCGTAATCGTCGATCAACGCCCAGATCGCCGACGTCGCGGCGACGAGGCCGCGGAGGTCCTGATGGTCGTCCGAAGCGGTCAGTGCGACGAACCGGTTCCACACCTCGGTGAGCCCGATCCGGTACGCCCGCAGGAGTTCCGGCAGCGGCGCGCCCTGCAGCGCCCGCGCGCGCCCGGTCGCCCTGGCCTGCGCGAGATCGGGTTCCTCGGTACCGCGCAGGGTCCGCATGACGTATTCGAGGTTGTTCCGCACGGACGTCCGCAGCTCGGCGAGGGTGACGAATTGCGCGTCGTGGTACACCGGCATTTCGGCGCGGATCTGCTCGACGGTGGACTCGATGACCCCGGGCAGCTGCTTTTCGACCTCGACGGCCAATTCGGCGACGACGACGGCCGAGCCTTCGCGGAGCACAGTTCGGTAGTGCATGGACGTCCTCCGGGGCAGGGACACCTCGTCGAGCCCCTGGGGACGTCATCTAACACGACTTGCCCGGAAGTGGCCTGTCGAAGCCGAAATACTCCGCCGGTGCGGCGAAAAGCCAGGATTTTCTCCGCACCGGCGGGATTTCACATCTTCGCGGCCGCGCTCTTGATGGCTTCGCGGATCCGGAAATAGGTGCCGCAGCGGCAGACGTTCTGGATCGCGTCGATCTCGGCGTCCGTCGGGTTCTTCGTCTTCTTCAGCAGCGCGACCGCGGCCATGATCTGCCCCGGCTGACAGTAGCCGCACTGCGCGACGTCCTGCTCCAGCCAGGCCTCCTGAACCGGGTGCAGGTCGTCGCCGTCGGCGAGGCCTTCGATGGTGGTGACGTCCTTGCCCGAACAGTCGGACACCGGCGTCACGCACGGGTTGAACGCCTCGCCGTCGAGGTGGCTGGTGCAGGCCTTGCAGACGTTGATCCCGCAGCCGTACTTCGGGCCGCGGACGCCGAGTTTGTCCCGCAGTGCCCACAGCATGGGCAGATCGGCGGGCGCGTCGACGGTGACGGTCTTCCCGTTCACCGTGAAGGTGTAATTGGGCATCGGAACTCCTTGGCGGGGAAGGAAAGTCAGCGGGGGAAGGGTTCGAAGTCGACCGGGAAGTTGATCGGGAAGCTGCGGGGCTTGATCCCGGTGGCCCGCGCGTAGGCGTTCCCGATCGCGCCGACCGGCGCCGGCACGCCGAGTTCTCCGGCACCGCCGATCTCGCCCGTCTCCGGCATCACGTGCACCTTGACGTCCATCGGCGAGTTCTTCTGCCGCGCGTAGTGGAACTGCGAGTAGCTGCCCTCCAGCGGGAGCCCCTTGTCGATGTGCAGCCCGGCGGTCAGCGTCGTGGAGATGCCGTCGGTCAGGCCGCCGAGCATCTGCGCCTCGATCCCGCGCGGGTTGATCGGCTTGCCGACGTCGACGGCGATGGTCGCCTTGGTGACACGCGGGTTCTTCGGGTCGCGGGCGTCCATTTCGACCAGGCAGGCGGTGTACGACTTGTACTCGCCGTGCACCGCGACACCCTGCGCGAAGCCCTTGGGCATCTTCTTGCCCCACTCGCCGAGTTCGGCGACCTTGTCCAGCACGGCGCGCTGCCGGTCGTTCTTGATGAACTCGCGCCGGAACGCGACCGGGTCCTTCCCGAGTTTCGCGGCGATCTCGTCGACCATGATCTCTTCCGCGCCGCGCGTGCTCGACGAATACACCGACCGCCAGGCGCCGGTGTGGAAGTCCACCGGGACCTCGTTGAGCAGCTGCGTGGTGACGCCGAAGTTGTACGGCGACTTCACCGTCAGCAAGAACACAGTCTGCGCGAAGCTCAGGTTGCCGCCGACCGGGAGTTCGGCGGCGAAGGCGGTCAGGACCTCGCCGAGCCCGTGGCTCCAGTCGGTCTCCACGCTGGCAACGCGGTGTTCGAAGGTGAGCACCTGGCCGAGCGCGAAGGTGGCACGGATCTTGTGGTGGCTCGCGGCACGGGCGCGGCCGTGGCGCATGTCGTCGATGCGGCTCCACATCAGCCGCACCGGCCGCTTCATCGCCTTCGAGATCCGCGCGGCTTCGATCGCGCCGTCGGAGAACAGGCGGCGGCCGAACGACCCGCCCGCCTGCTGGACGTGCACGGTGACCTTGTTCTCCGGCAGCCCGAGTTCCTGCGCGATGTTCTGCTTCGCGAGGATCGGGACCTTCATGCCCGACCAGATGGTCGCGCTGTCCTCGCGGACGTCGGCGACCGCGGAGTTGGTCTCCAGCGGCGCGTGGCTGGCGAAGGCGAAGTCGAACTCGCCGTCGACGTACTGGGTCAGCAGCGGCGGCACGACGAACGGCAGCGCCGCGGCCTGGAGCTTCTTCTTGATCGTCGCGTTGTTCTCGCCGTCGACGGTGCCGGTGTTCCAGGTGACGTCGAGGGCGTTCTTGCCGTCGAGGGCCTGGCCGAAGGTCTCGGCCAGCACCGCGACCCCGGTCTTGATGACGGCGATGTCGAGGATGCCCGGCATCGCGCGGACGGCGGCCTCGTTGTTGACCTTCTTCACCGTGCCGTTGATCGTCGGCGGACGGCGGACCATGGCCGGCTTCGCACCGGGGATGTCCAGGTCGAGCGTGTACTTCAGCTGCCCGGTGACCATCGCGCGGGCGTCCTTGCGCGACTGCGGCGTGCCGACCAGCTTGTGCGCGGATTCCGCCTTCGGGGTGGCGGTGAGTTTCCCCAGGTCGGCGCGGGCGGCGGGCTTGGACAGCGCGCCGTAGTCCAGCCGGCGGCCGTCCGGCGCGATCACCGCACCGTCCCTTGTGGACAGCCGGTCGGCCTTGGCGCCCCACTGCCGCGCGGCGGTCGCGACCAGCCGGGCGCGGGCGGCGGCGGCCGCGGTCCGCACCGGGGTGTAGAGCGACCGCATCGTGTTGGAGCCGCCGGTCAGCTGGTTGAACAGCAGTTCCGGGCGGGCGTCGGAGAGCACGACGTCGACGCGGTCGAGCGGCAGGTCCAGTTCCTCGGCGACCAGCATCGCGTTCGCGGTGGTGATGCCCTGGCCGACCTCGGTCCGCGGCAGTTCCAGCCGCACCCGGCCGTCCTCGCGGACTTCCAGGACGAGCAGGCCGGCGGTGGGGGCGTTCGACAGGATCAGCACATCGCCGAGGTCGAGGATCTCGGCCGGTCCGGGCAGGGTCGGGATGACGGCTTCGGCCTCTTCGGGCGCGACGGTGTCGATACCGATCTTCGTGGCGATCGTGAGGGTGGGCGCGGCGACGAGGAAGGTCAGGAACCGGCGACGGCCGAGGCCGCCGGGGTCCTGCTCCTGGGTTCCAGTGGTGGGACTGGCCATCGGGAAAGATCCCTTCGAGAGCGCGCGGTGAAGGCGGGGACCCTCGCGCGGCCTGGGGTTGGATGGCGACACGCTAGGCATCGGCATTCGGCCTAGTCAACGCGGAGTAGTCGTGTCAGCTCATCTGTGTGACGAGGTGACAGCGAGCGGCCCCCGAATGTGTGACGCGCCACAGTGCGCTTCGCATTTCGTCCTCTGAATGCGGTAGTTGCCAGCGCGAACTACCGCATGCAGAGGACGAAATGGGTCAGATGGAGTCGCGCTCCCGGTCCGCTTCGAGCAGGTCTTCGCGGGCGCGCGCGATACGCGAGCGCACGGTGCCGACCGGGCAGCCGCAGATCTCGGCGGCCTCGGCGTAGGAAAGCCCCAGCACCTGGGTGAGGACGAGGACCTCGCGCCGTTCCGGGTCGAGCCCGTCGAGCAGCATCCGCAGCTCCACCAGGTCCTCGAAGCCCGCGACGCCCTCCGCCTGACGGGCACCGCGACGCTCCGCGGTGGCCTCCCAGTCGACGTCGGCGAGTTTCGGGCGGGCCGAAGCAGCCCGGATGCGGTCGACGACCACGCGGCGCGCGATCGACAGGAGCCAGGTCCGCGAGGAGGACCGGCCGGCGAACCGGCGCAGGCTGCCGAACGCGCGCAGGTACGTCTCCTGGGTGAGATCGTCGGCCGCGGCGACGTCGGCGAGGTGCGCGACGAAACGCCAGACGTCGGCCTGGGTGGCCCGCACCCAGTCCTCGAGCGCCCGCCGGTCGCCGCGGGCGGCGGCGAGAGCGAGCTCGGTCACCCGCTCGTCGTCGTGGTTGCGCGGCCCGGCCATACGAGAAACGTAGCAGCGTCCCGGGAACCAGGGCAGGCCCGCGCCCGACAAGTGAGACGTGAAGTGCGTGACTTGCCGTGAAGCCCTGTCGGCCCGGCTCGACGGCGAAACCGAACCCGTCCCGTCCGAGATGGTCGACCGGCACGTGGCGGGCTGCGCCGCCTGCCGGTCCTGGCTCGCCGGTGCCGAGCGGCTGCACCGAACGATGCTGCTGCGCCCGGCACCCCCGGTCCCGGACCTCACCGCCGTCATCCTGGAACGCACCCCCGCCCCGCCGAGCGAGGGCTGGCCAGCCAGGATCGCCCTCGCCATCGTCGCGATCGCGCAGCTCGGCCTCGCGTTCGCCCAGCTGCTGGGCGTCGAGGACCACGCCGCGGGCCACGGCTCCGAATCCCTGATCGGGCACCTTTCCCACGAGAGCAGCGCGTGGAACCTCGCCGTCGGTGTCGGGCTCGGCTGGGCCGCCGTCCGCACGAAGGCGGCGTCCGGGCAGCTGCCGGCGCTGACCGGTTTCGTCGCGCTCCTCCTGGCGCTGTCCGCGGGCGACCTCGTCGCGGGCCAGGTCACCGCCGGGCGCGTGCTCACCCACGGGCTGGTCGTCGCCGGGCTCCTGTTGCTGTACGTGGTGAACCGCCAGCACCGCCAGCGCAACCGCCCCAGCCCCGCGACGACGGCCGACACCTCGGACGGCTACCCCGCGGAATCAGGCCACGAAACCGGTGAGGCCCCCGAACGCCCCCGTCAGCACAGGGGATTCCGGCGGCCGGCGAGCCGTCACGTCGCCTGACCTGAGCCGCACCGAGGCTTCACCGTCTTGGTCTAGACCATTTCCGGTCACTGGGAGCACGCGCCCGAATACCGGGTGATTCACCGGATTTCACGCGCGGCGTGCGCGAATCGTGGCCTGGGCGCGGTTATCGTCGCCGGGGAGCCACCGAATGTAAACCTTCTTGCCCTTTTCGGGCCGGACCCGGATAACTTTGGTGGGAACACCTTGGTTCGACAGGAGGCGAAGCTCGTGGTTGGCGCAGAAAGTCCGCCCGTCGGCACCCCCGCCGGGATGCGGAAGATCAATCAGCGCGCCGTGCTGGACCTCCTGCGCCGCACCGGCCCCGCCACGCGGCCGCAGGTCGCCAAGGACACCGGTCTTTCGAAACCCACGGTGAGCCAAGCGTTACTGGCCCTCGAAGCGGCCGGGCTCGCCAGGGCGACCGGGCACACCTCGACCGGCACCGGCCGGTCCGCCGTCCTGTACGAAGCGGACCCCACGGCCGGGTACGTGCTGGGTGTCGACATCGGACGCGAGCATCTCCGCGTCGCCGTCTCGGACCTCGGTCATACCGTGGTCGCCCGCCGTGACGAGCGGAACACGTCGCGTTCGGGCACCGCGCTCGTCAGCGCCGTGGGCGCTCTCGCGGCGGCGACGGTGCGCGAAGCGGGACTGAGCCAGGCGGACATCGTCGTGCGCGTCCTCGGCTCGCCCGGGGTCGCGGATCCGGACAAGCGCTGCTTCCGGCACGCGCCGAACCTGCCCGGCTGGGGCAAGGCCGGTCTGCTCGACGAACTCGAAGGCGTCCTCGGCCCGGATCTCATGGTCGAGAACGACGCGAACCTCACCGCCGTCGGCGAAGGGGAACGCGGTGCCGCTCGCGGCGCGTCCGTGTTCGCCTGCATCACCATCGGCACCGGCGTCGGCATGGGCGTGATGGTCGACGGCCAGGTCTTCCGCGGCGCGTCGGGCGCGGCGGGCGAGATCGGCTACCTGCCCTACGGCCAGTCGCGCGCGGCGGCCGAAGGCGAAGAGCCCCCGCCGGTCCGCGGCCACCTCGAAGAGGCGACGGCGGCGCAGTCCGTCGTCCGCGGCGCGCGCGAACTCGGCCTCGGCACGGCGAAATCGGCCCGCGAGGTCTTCCGGCTCGCCCGCGACGGCGACGAGCTCGCCCTGCGCGCCGTCGAAGCGGAGGCGGACAGGCTCGCCTACACCGTGGCTTCGGTGGCGGCGGTGATCGACCCGGAACTGATCGTGCTCGGCGGCGGGATCGGCACCGCGGCCGATCTGCTGCTCGACCCGATCGACCGCGCGCTGAGATCGTTCACCCCGCTCGTCCCGTCGGTCGTCCAGGGCGAACTCGGCGACGACGGCGTCCTGACCGGCGCGATCAGCGTCGGGCTGCGCGCCGCCGAGGGCCTGGTCTTCGAACGGAAGGTCGGCGCGGCCTAGATGTGGCGATTACCTCCGCGGTAATCGACGGCCGCGCATCGCCGCGGAACCATGCCCCTATGACCACAGCCAAGAAGATCGTCCTCGACTGCTTCGAGAACATGTTCGTGCACAAGGACTTCGACGCCGCGAGCACGAACGTGCACCCGGATTTCGTCACCCACAGCCCAGGTTTCCCGTCCGGCCGCGACGCTTTCGTCGAAGCGATGCGGAACTCGCCGATGGCGGGCGCGGACGTCGCAGTCAAACGCGTGATCGCCGACGACGAGCACGTCGTCGTGCACCTGCACGTCGTCCGGCCGGGTGAGGAACTCGGCGCGGCCGTCGTCGACATCGTCCGTGTCACGGACGGGCTCATCGTGGAGCACTGGGACGTCAAGCAGCCGGTGCCGCCCGGCGCGGAGATGTTCCAGGGCTTGGAAAGGCAAAGTTCTCTTGGCCGGTGAGAGCACCGGTCGCGGGGCCGAGGAACGCCGCCAGAGCGGTGATCCAATCAGGAGTGACGCGTCCACCCCCGACCTTTGTTCTCGCACGCGAAGGGCGCCGAGCGGTGCGCGGCGGTTGGAGCTGCTGGCGGCCAGCAGCCCGATCGCTGCGGACTTGGTGACACCTAGCCCGTTGTGTCCTGCCGGGCGACCTGGATGCGCTATAGCCTGAGGTTGGAACCCGCAAGGCTGCAATGCCGTCAGCTTGTCGGCACGTGGGTGCAAACGTGGCGTCGGTGAGGGCGGTCGATCAACGCCGGATGGGTGGTCCTATGGCGATCAACGGCAAAGAGATCAACGGACGTCCCCAGGGTCCGACCTCGATGAGTGCGGGGGAGATTCACCGGCCTGTTGTGGCATCGCGATGGGCGGGCGCGCGAGGGGAACTGCTCAGCGCCCGGGGACAGCAAGCCCACATCGACCTAGAGACGCGCGTGACGCGCCGTACCCTGATCTGCGAGGCCTATCGCCGTGGCGACCGCGCGACCGATGTCCTGTTCGACCCCGAGTTCCTCAGCCTCGCCGACGCGCCGGCGGTCATGCAGGCGATCCTGTTCGCCGCATTGACCGTCGGTGCCGCCGACTCGTGCGACCTCCAGCTCTACCATCCACACGACGGCACGCTACGAATCCGCGCCCAGCACGGTTTCTCCCCCGCCTTCCTGACCACCTTCGGCACCCTGACGGCCACCCAACCCAGCGCGTGTGTCGCCGCGCTGACCACCCGACGGCCCGTCCTGGTCGACGACGTCACCCGCAGCCTGATCTTCACCGGACAGCCCACGCTCGATCTCATCCTGGACGCGGGCACCCGCGCTGTGGCGTCCTACCCGCTGCACACCGGGAACGGGAACGTATTCGGTGTGTTGTCGTTTCACTACCGCCGTGCTGGCCTCCAGCACGGCCATCCGGGGCCGGTCGTGCTCGGCGCCAGCCAGGCATTGGCCAACCGCATCCCGCGCTGGGAGTCACCCGCGATCCAGGGCTGGACCGACGTGCCGCTGCTCACCGCGCCACCTCCAGCGGGCACACCCGGCGCGGGGCCCCGCCGGATGGGGTAGTCGCGGGCCGCGTCGAGCCGGACCTGAGGTACCGAAACGCCGGCTACGCCGTTGCTGCTGTTCTAGGGCTTGATGATCAGGCAGGTGCTCGACGCGGTCGCGAGCACCTTGCCCTGACCGTCGCGGATGTCGCCCTCGGCGAACGCGACGCGCGAACCGGCCTTCACGATCCAGCCGTGCGCGCGGATCTCCCCCACCGAGCCGGAAATGGCGCGCAGGTAGTTCACCTTCAGCTCGACCGAGGTGTACCCGACCCCGGCGGGCAGGGTCGAGTGCACCGCGCACGCGACCGCCGAGTCCAGCAGGGTCGCCGCGACGCCGCCGTGCACGGTCCCGATCGGGTTGTACAGCGACTCGTCCGGCGTCGCGGCCAGCACTACGTCGCCTTCGGCCACGCTCACCCAGCGCATGCCGAAATGGGCCGAGATCGGCGCCGGCGGGATCCGCCCTTCGGCGATCCCGGTCAGGTAGTCGAGCCCGGACAGCTCGCGGCCGAGGCGGGCGGTGGGCAGCGGATCCTGCCAGGTCACGGTCTTCTGCCGGGTCTCCGCGGTGGCGTCGACGGTCATGGCTGCCTCCTAAGACGATCGTCCTAGAATTTCCTAAGACGATCGTCCTAGTCAAGGGCTATGCTGGCCGACGTGTCCGACACCACCACCCGCGAGCGGATGGTCTCGACGGCGATGACACTCTTCCGCCGCGAGGGCTATCAGGCGACTTCGTGGCGAAGGCTGGTCGAGCAGGCCGGCACGCCGTGGGGGTCGGCGTACCACCACTTCCCCGGCGGCAAGGAGCAGCTGGCGGTCGCCGCGATCGAACTCGGCACCACCGTCGTGGCGAAGACGATCCGTCGCGCTTTCGAGCGCAACGAGACCGTCGAGGACGCCGTGAGCTGGTGGTACCGCAAGGCGGGAGAGGCGCTGGCCGCCGACGGCTACCGCGGCGGCTGCCCGCTCGCCACGATCACGCTGGAGATGGCGCACGCCTCGCCCGCGATCACCAAGGCGTGTCAGGACGCCTTCGCCGCGTGGCACGTGCTGCTGGTGGACCTGCTCACCGGCCACGGCGCCGAGAACGCCGAGGACCTCGCCACGGCCATCGTGAACAACCTCGAAGGCGCCCTCTTGGTCAGCCGGATCCGCCGGTCACCCGATCCGCTGGAGCGGGCCGCGCGGCACGTCGCGCTCGTGATCCGCGCGGGCAACGGCGAGCGGGGGTAGCGTTCGGAGGCATGATCGGTCTGCCCGACACCATCACGGCCTGCCTCTTCGACCTCGACGGCGTGCTGACCGGAACCGCGGCCCAGCACCGCGAAGCGTGGAAGCGCACCTTCGACGACTTCCTGCGCGCCCGCGACGGCGACTCGTTCTCCCCCTTCACCGACACCGACTACGCGGCCTACGTCGACGGGCGCCCGAGGGCCGACGGCGTCCGCACCTTCCTCGCGTCGCGCGGGATCGAGCTGCCCGAGGGGAAGCCGGACGACGGTGTCGACGCCGCCACCGTCAACGGGGTCGGGAATCGCAAGAACCAGCTGGTGCTGAAGATCATCGACGACGAGGGCGTCACGCCGTACCCGGGTTCCGTGCGGTACCTGGAAGCGGCGAAGGCGGCCGGACTGCGCATCGGCGTCGTCACCTCGTCGGCCAACGGCGCGAAAGTGCTCGACGCCGCCGATCTGACCAAGTTCGTCGAAGCGCGGATCGACGGGATCGTGATCTCCGAGAAGGGCCTGCGCGGCAAGCCGGCCCCCGATTCGTTCCTCGCCGGAGCCGAAGCGTTCGGCGTCGCCCCGGAGAACGCGGCCGTGTTCGAAGACGCGCTCGCGGGTGTGCGGGCCGGGAAGGACGGCGGATTCGGCTACGTGGTCGGGGTGAACCGCGCGCACCAGGCGGGCGAACTGCTCTCGCACGGCGCCGACGTCGTGGTCGACGACCTCGCCGAACTCCTGGAGGACCACAAGTGACCGAATCGTTTCTCCGCGGCTACGAGGTCTCGCCCTGGGAGCTGCGCTGGCACGGCATGGACGTCGACGCGTTGCAGCGCACCGAATCGGCGTTCGCGGTGTCCAACGGGCACATCGGCCTGCGGGGCACACTGGAGGAGGCCGAGCCCCGCGGCCTGCCGGGCACCTATCTCAACGGTTTCTACGAGCAGCACGACCTTCCCTACGCGGAAACCGGTTACGGCTACCCGGAAGAGGGACAGACCGTCGTCAACGTGACCGACGGCAAGGTCATCCGGCTGCTGGTCGAGGACGAACCGCTCGACATGCGGTACGGGCAGGCGACCGACCACGACCGCGTCCTCGACTTCCGGAAGGGCACGCTCGCGCGCGACACCGTGTGGTCCTCCCCGACCGGGCGCCGGGTCCGGGTGAAGACCGAACGCCTGGTCTCCTTCACCCAGCGGGCCGTCGCCGCGATCAGGTACGAGGTCGAACCGCTCGACGACGATCTCCAGCTGGTGGTGCAGTCGGATCTGCTGGCGAACGAACCGGTCGAGTCCGACACGCGGGACCCGCGGGTCGCGGCGGCGCTGGAGTCACCGCTGGTCGGGGAATACCACCACGCGGAGGCCTACCACGCCGTGCTGGTGCACCAGACCCGCAAGTCCGGGCTACGGATGGCCGCCGCGATGGACCACAAGATCGACGTCTCCGATGGCGTCCGCACGCATATCGAAGCCGAAGAAGACCTGGCGCGCCTCACCATCGCCGTGGACGTACCCAAGGGCGCACGGCTGCGAATCACCAAATTCCTCGCCTACGGCTGGTCCGCCCAGCGTTCGGTGCCCGCCGTGCGTGCCCAGGTCGAGGCCGCGCTCGCCGGGGCGCGGCAGACCGGCTGGAAGGGCCTGCTCGCCGAGCAGAAGGACTTCCTCGACGACTTCTGGCAGACCTCCGACATCGAGATCGACGGCGATCCGGAACTGCAGCAGGCGGTGCGGTTCGCGCTCTTCCATCTCCTGCAGGCCGGGGCCCGCGGCGAGACGAGGGCCTTGGCGGGCAAGGGATTGACCGGCCCCGGCTACGACGGGCACGCGTTCTGGGACACCGAGACCTTCGTCCTGCCCGTGCTCACCTACAGCATGCCGGACGCCGCCAGGGACGCGCTGCGCTGGCGTCACTCCACTTTGGACAAAGCGCGGGAAAGGGCGGCGCAGCTCGGTTTGCGTGGCGCGGCGTTCCCCTGGCGGTCCATCAACGGCGCGGAATGCTCGGCGTACTGGCCGGCGGGCACGGCGGCGTTCCATGTCAGCGCGGACATCTCCGACGCCGTCGTGCGCTATCTCAACGCCACCGGCGACGACGAGTTCATGCGGACCTGCGGCGCGGAACTGCTCCTCGAAACCGCGCGGATGTGGTCGTCACTGGGCCATTTCGACCGGCGGGGCCGGTTCCGGATCGACGGTGTCACCGGGCCGGACGAGTACTCCGCGGTGGCGGACAACAACGTCTACACGAACCTCATGGCGCGGCGGAATCTGTTCTACGCCGCCGAAATCTGCGGCGCGCACGCGGACGTGGCGGCCGCTTTCGAGGTCACCGAGGACGAGGTCGCGCAGTGGCGTGCGGCGGCCGAGGCGATGCTGGTGCCCTACGACGAGGATCTCGGCGTCCACCCGCAGTCCGAAGGGTTCCTGGAGCACGACGAGTGGGATTTCGAGGCCACAGACCCTGATTTCTATCCGCTGCTGCTGAATTTCCCGTACTTCGACCTCTACCGCAAGCAGGTCGTCAAGCAGGCGGACCTGGTGCTCGCGCTGCACCTGTGCGGGGATTCCTTCACCCCGGAGGAAAAAGCGCGCGACTTCGCCTACTACGAGGCCCGGACGGTGCGGGATTCCTCGCTGTCGGCGGGAACTCAGGCCGTGGTGGCGGCGGAGGTCGGGCATCTCGACCTGGCCTACGACTACCTCGCCGAGGCTGCGCTCACCGATCTGCACGACGTCCACAACAACGTCCGCAACGGCCTGCACCTGGCCTCACTGGCGGGCGCGTGGCAGGGCACCGTCGCCGGTTTCGGCGGGCTCCGCGACCACGGCGGACGGCTGACCTTCGCGCCGCGCCTGCCGCCACAACTGCGGCGGATCGCGTTCCGGCTGACCTTCCGCGGCACCCGGTTCCAGGTCGAGATCGACCGCGAGGGCGCGACGTATCACGTGATCACCGGGGAGCCGCTGGAACTGGCGCACCACGGCGAGACCTTCACGGTGCACTCCGAACCGGTGCGGATGCCGATCCCGGCGCTGGATCCGGGTCCGGCTCCGGCTCAGCCCGCGGGCCGCGCTCCGGCGCGAAGGCGGCCGAAGAGCTCCTGACCAGGTCAGTCCGGCGGTTCGATGGGCACTTCCCCGCTGCCCGGGACGCCGTCGACCTCGTCGGTGCCGTGCGGCCCGAGATCACGGTTGGGTGCGCTCGGCACGTCGGTCTTCGGCTGGATCCCGCGGAGGTCGTCGAGGTCTTCTTCGTCGTCCTGCCCGAAGCTCTTCTTCGTTTCCCTCATATGTCCGGGGTACCCGTTCACGGCCGGATACGCCAGGTTTCAGGTGGATTAGTCAGGCGGCTTTCGCCGGTTTGCCGTCCAGCGTGACGAGCCCGTCGAGCATGCCGAGCAGCAGTCCGTCCCTGGTGGACCACGGGCAGATGGCGACCTGGCCGCCGGAGAGCGTCAGCAGCGCCTCGGCGACGATCGCGCCCGCGAGCGCCTGGTGCGAACGCTGCCGCGAGATGCCCGGCAGTTCGGCGCGGCGTTTCGCCGGCAGTTTCGCCAGCCGCGGGATCCACGCGCGGAGGTCGTCGAGGTGCAGTTCCCGGGAGCGGGACGGCCTGTCCCCGGCGAGGCGGGCGAGTTGCCGCAGCACCTTGGAGCAGCCGACGGCGCGGTGGTCGCGGATCTGCGGCAGGACGTCCTGCATCGCGTCGCGGACCTCGTCGAGCACGTGCTCCCGCATCGCCCGGACGACCTTGGGCGACGGGCATTCGGTGGCGAACCAGTCCCGCGTCAGCGAGCGGGCCCCGAGCGGCAGCGAATGCGCGAACTCCGCTTCTTCGGCGTTCCCCGCGGCGAGCTCGACGGTCCCGCCGCCGATGTCGAGCACCAGCAGCCCACCGGCCGAAGCGCCGTACCACCGGCGCGCGCCGACGTAGGCCAGTTCGGCCTCGCGGCGGCCGGTGAGGAACCGCAGTTTGACCCCGGTGGCCTTCGCGACGTCGCAGACGACCTGCTTCACGTTGGCCGCGTCGCGGATCGAGGAGGTGGCGAGCGGGTACACGTCCTCGACGCCGTGCTTGGCGGCCATGGTCATGCCCGCCTCGACGGCGGAAGAGACCGCGTCGATGCCGCGCCTGGTCAGGTTTCCGTCATCGTCGAGTTCCCGGTCGAGCCGCAGTCGCGTCTGGTGGCTCAGCACGGGATCGAGCGGCGAACCACCCTTGGCCAGAACCACCAGCCGCGCGCTGAACGACCCGACGTCCAGGACCGCGGCGGACGGCTCGCCGATCTGCTTGCGCACGCGAGGCACCTCACCTTCGTCGCGAACGTATTCCCCCGAGGTCTCGCTTCCACTCCTGATAATGGCGGATTTTCCGGCCGTTCAGGCGTGGTTTACGTTCCCTTTCCACCGGGAGGCCGTTTTTTGACCACGAAGGGGTTACACCGGCGCAGGTCAAGTATACCGTATCGATACAGGTGAGAGGTTCGACTCCTTCGCGTGGCTAACCAACGAGTTCGCGCAACTTCGAAACCTGCGCGACGCGGGCTTCGCGGCCGGGCAGCATCGGGTTGACCACCAGCGTGGTCGCGCCCGCCTCGCGGAAGGCGGCCAGCCGCTCCTTGACGTACCCCTCGGGACCGATCAGCGAGATCGCCCTGATCAGCTCCTTCGGCACCGCCGCGGCGGCCTCGTCCTTCTTGCCGTCCAGGTAGAGGTCCTGGATGAGCTTGGCTTCGGCCTCGTAGCCGTACCGCTGGGCGAGACTGTTGTAGAAGTTCTTGCCCCGGGCGCCCATCCCGCCGATGTACAGCGCCAGCATGCCGCGCAGGTGATCCAGCATCCCGTCGACGTCGTCGCCGATGGCCAGGGCGGTGCCGACGAAGGTGTCCAGTTCGCCCAGCTCCGGGTCGCGCTTCGCCTTGCCCTCGGCCAGCGACGCGCCCCAGACCTCGGAGGCCTTCTCGGGGTGGAAGAAGATCGGCTCCCAGCCCTCGGCGAGTTCGGCGGTGAGCGCGACGTTCTTCGGGCCGATCGAGGCCAGCAGGATCGGGACCCGCGTGCGCACCGGGTGGTTGATCAGCTTCAGCGGCTTGCCGAGGCCTGTGCCCTGCTCCGGCGGCAGCGGGATCGTGTAATGCGTGCCGGAGTGCACGACCTTCTCCCGCCGCCACACCTGACGGCAGATGTCGATGATCTCGCGCGTGCGGCCGAGCGGCGCGTCGTACTTCACGCCGTGGAAACCCTCGATGACCTGCGGACCGGACGCGCCGATGCCGAGGGTGAACCGGCCGTCGGAGACGAAGTCGAGCCCGGCGGCGGTCATCGCGGTCAGCGTCGGCGTCCGCGTGTAGATCTGGAAGATGCCGGAGGCGATCTGGACGCGCTCGGTCTTCGCCGCGACGTAGCCGAGCTGGCTGACCGCGTCGAACGAGTAGGCCTCGGGGACGAAGACGATGTCCAGCCCGGCCTTCTCCAGCTCGACGATGTCCGCCACGCTCTCGGCGAACCCGCCGGCGTAGTTGATCGCGGTCCCGATCCTCATCGTCGTCTCCTAGCGAAGTTACTGAGCGGTTGCTTAGCAACAGTGTCGCGTGAGACCCCCGCGAAGGCAAGACGGCGGGTACCCGAGGGCACCCGCCGTCCTCACGTCGCTCTTCACGTCAGTGAGCGGCCACCCATGCCTTCACCACGTCGTCCAGCACCCGCAGCGGCAGGATCCCGTTACTCAGCACGACCTCGTGGAAGCCCTTGATGTCGAAGCGGTCGCCGAGGGCGGCCTCGGCCTCGGCGCGGATCCGCTCGATCTCCAGCCGTCCCACCATGTACGACAGCGCCTGCCCGGGAACCGCGGCGTAGCGGTCGATCTCGGCCTCGATCTCCACCCTGGCCATCGGCGTGTTCTCGGCGAGATAGTCGACGGCCTGCTGACGGCTCCAGCCGAGCGCGTGCATCCCGGTGTCGACGACCAGCCGCCCGGCCCGCATCGAGTCCTGGGTGAGCATGCCGAACCTGGTCAGTTCGCTGGAGTACAGGCCCATCTCGTCGGCGAGGCGCTCCGAGTAGAGCCCCCAGCCTTCGACGTAGGCGTTGACGTCGGCGTGCCCGCGCAGCATCGGCAGGCCTTCGAGCTTGTGCGCGATGCAGATCTGGAAGTGGTGCCCCGGAACGGCTTCGTGGAAGGCGATCGCCTCGCTCGTGTGCTTGGGACGCTGCTCGGCCTCGTGGGTGTTCGCGTAGTAGGTGCCCGGCCGCGTCCCGTCGAGCGACGCCTCGATGTAGTACGCGAGCGTGCCACCGGGGGCCTCCGCGGGCGGGACCGGCTCGACCTGGCACCGCTCCTCGGGAATGGTCGAGAACCACTGCGGGGCAACGGCTTCGGCGCGGGTGATGGCATCACGCGCGGCGTCGAGCAGTTCGTCGCCGTCTCGCCAGCGCAGGGCCGGGTCGGTGCGGAGCCGCTCGAAGATCTCGCCGAGATCCTTGGTACCGAAGATCTTCTCGCCCAGTTCGCGGTACTGGTCGGCCAGTTTCGCGATCATGCCGAGCCCGGTGTCGTGCAGATCCCGCGCGGTGCGCTCGGTGGAGGTGTGCGCCCGGATCAGCGCGGCGTACTTCTCCTGCCCGCCGGGAAGCGCGCACAGTCCCGGCTCCTTTTCGGACTTCGCCACGGGACGCAGCTCGGTGGCGAGGAAATCGCGGTACCGGGTGTACGCGGGACGGACGACCTCGGCCAGCAGCCGGTCCCGTTCCGCCTCGTATCCCTCCACGGAAACGGACGCGGTGAGCGCCAGCGGGTCACCCGCCTCGTCACCGAGATAGCGCTCCACGTAAGCGATCCCGCCTTCGACAAGGAAGCCGGGCGGGATCAGCCCGTCGGCCGCCGCCGCGCGCTGGCGCACGATCAGGGCGTCCAGGTAGGCGCCCAATCCGTTCAGCCGCTTCAGGTACCCCCGGACCTTCTCCTCGTCGTTCAGCGACAGCACCGCGAGTTCGTTGAGCAAGAACAACGCGGGCGAGGCCAGCCCGTCGCTCACCGAGAACTCGGCGGCGCGGGAGTCGATCACGTCGACCATCGCCTTCGCCTGCTGGATCACGACTTCACGGGTGACCGCCTCGGCCGGGGAAAGCCCTTCGGTGCTCAACGCTTCGGCGCGTTCGGCGATGGCGACCGCCGACGCGCGCTGCGCGGCCGCGGCCTCCGCGCTCGGATCCGGCATGGAGCCCTCGTCACCGGGGAGCCCGAGCAGCGAACGCCACAGCGGGAGCTCTTCGAACTTGAGCTCCATCAGCTCTTCGGCGAGGCCGTTCGGGGTGTCGCCGTGGCCGGCGACCCAGTCGCGGACCACGCCGTTCAGCACCGAAAGCGGGAGCGCCCCGCCGCCGAGGACGACGTCGTGGAAGGCCTTGATGTCGAACCGGCTGCCCAGGGTCAGCTCGGCTTCGGCGCGGATGCGCTGGATCTCCAGCCGTCCCACCATGTACGACAGCGCCTGGCCGGGGAAGGCGATGTAACGGTCCACTTCGGACTCGATCTCGACCAGCGCCATCGGCGTGTTCTCGGTGAGGAAGTCGATGGCCTGACGGCGGCTCCAGCCCAGCGCGTGCAGCCCGGTGTCCACGACCAGGCGTCCGGCGCGCATCGAATCCATGGTCAGCATGCCGAGTTTGGCGACGTCGTCGGAGTACAGCCCCATCTCGTCGGCGAGACGCTCCGTGTAGAGACCCCAGCCCTCCGCGTACGCGGTGAAGTCACCGATGCGGCGCAGCAGCGGCAACTCGGTGAGGCTCTGCGCGAGGCTCAGCTGGAAGTGGTGGCCCGGGATGGCCTCGTGGAACGCCGTCGCCTCCGCCGCGTGCCGGAACCGCTCCTCGGCCTTGTGCGTGTTGGCGAAGTAGATCCCCGGCCGGGAGCCGTCGACCGCGGGCCACATGTAGTACGCGGCGGGCGCGCCGGGCGCGGATTCGGCGGGGACCGGCTCGACCGTCCACGGCTGCGGCGGGATCCGGCCGAACCAGTTCGGTGCCTCGGTCTCGGCCCTGGTGATGGCCGCGCGGGCGGAGTCCAGCAGCTCGTCGGCACTGGACCAGCGCAGGGCCGGGTCGGTGCGGAGTTTGGTGAAGATGTCGGCGAGGTCGGTGGTGCCGAAGACGCGGGAGCCGTACTCGCGGTACTCGGCGGCGAGGTTCGCGATCACGTCGAGCCCGGTCTGGTGCAGCTCGCGCGGGGTGCGGACGGTCGTGGTGTGCATCTCGGCGAGCAGCGCGTAGATGCGCTCGCCGTCGGGCAGCCAGCAGACGCCGGGCTTGTCCTCGGGACGGCCGTGCGGCGCGATCTCGGTCGCGAGGACCTCGCGGTACTCGGCGATCGCGGGCCGGACGACGTCGCGCAGCAGGTCGGCGCGGCGGGTCTCGAAGTCCTCGTCCGGCGCGGGCTGGCGCAGCAGCGGGTCGGCCGACGGCTCGGCGAGGTGACGGTCGAGGTACGCGACGGCGGCGTCGACGAGGTACGCGACCGGGACCAGGCCGCGGGCGACGCCGTCACGATGCCGCTGCGCGGCCTGCCGGAGGTACTGCGGGATCGCGGCGATCCGCCCGAGATGCGCCTCCGCCTGCGCGCCCGTGCCGACCGACATCATCGGCAGCACGGTGAGCACCTCGGCGGCGGGCGAGATGAACAGGTCACTGATCGTGAACTCGACGAACCGTGAGTCCAGCAGCGCGATCCTCGCCCGTGCCGTCGCGATCAGGACGTCCCGGGTGGTCTTCTCCTCCGCGCTCAGGCCCTCGGTGCCGAGCGCCTCGGCCCTCCCGGCGAGCTCGGCCAGCTTCGTGCGAAAGGCGTCTCCCGCGGCCTCGCCGAGATCGGTGAGCCCGGTCGATTCGGGACGGAAGCCCTGCAAGGCGGGCATGACCGGCTCGGCGTCGAACAGGACTTCGACGAACTCGTCGGCGAGGGCGGAGACTTCGCTCATGTTTCTTCCCCAGGGGTCGGTGGAGGCGGTGCCTCCGACCCTAATGGAGACCGCGTACTACCGAAGCCGGGTTTTGCCGCGCGTGGGCGGCCACTCCCACGGTGCCCGGAGCGAGACGGTAGCGTTCCCGGACGTGGCCGTGACCGATCCCGTGGACATCCGCCTGCTCGCCGCCCTCGCGGACCTGGGCAAGGCGGCCGTGCACGAACTCGCGGCGAAGGTCGGCATGGATCCGCGTGAGGTCGCGTACCGCCTGGTCGCCCTCTCCGGCAGCGGGTTGCCGCTGCTCGTCGGCGTGGAGAGCGACCCGAACGGGTTACGGGCGGCCATCGCGAGCTCACCGCCGTCGTGGGCACAGCAACAACCTCAGCAGCCTCCCCAGCCCCAGCAGCCCCCTCAGCCTCAGCGACCGCCGGGGCATTCCGGGCCGCACAACGTCCAAGGCACGCCCTCCGGTCCGTACAACGTCCAGGGGACGCCGTCGGGCGCTTACAACGTGCACGGCACGCCGTCGGGCCGCTACCCCGGTCCGCCGTCGGCTCCGGTGCGCCAGCCGATGGCGCCGCCTCAGCAGCCTCCGCTCCAGCGTCCGCCCGCCCCGCCGCAGCAGCAGTTCGCGCCCCCGCCGGCGCCCGCCGACCCGGTGATGAGCACCTGGGGTGTCCCGCAGACCTCGTCCTGGGCCCGCGGCGACGAGCAGCAGCCCTCGCCGCGGCAGGCCCCGGAGGGCAAGAAGGGCAAGACCGGCGACGTCATGGAGACCCAGGGACTGGAGGGCGAGCAGCTCACCGTCCAGCTGCTCGAGGTCCAGGACCCGGCCGACTATCTGTTCAGCGCGGCGGGCTACTCGCTGGAGACCGGGGAGCGGTCGGTCGTGGTGCACACCGAGATCACCAACCGCGGGAACATCCCGTTCGTGTCGCTTCCGGACAACTACCTCGAACTGCTCACCGCGGACGGCAAGCCGATCGCGAAGGCGCCGGTCTCGCTGACCTCGCGGCCGCCGCACAAGATCGGCGTCCGGCCGGGCGAGACGCTCGGCGGGCACACCGTCTACGTGCTGCCGGACGCCACCCGCGTGGTCGCCGTGCGCTGGTCACCGCGACCGGAACCGGACGAACGCACGCTGACCTGGTCGATCGACGACTGAGGTCGCCCGAACCCGCGTTTAGTCCTCTGAACGCGGACCGCATTCAGAGGACTAAACGCGCAGCGGCTAGTTCTCGTCCTGCAGGATCCGTAGCGCGTTCGCCAGGTCGTCCGGGTACTCCGACTCGAACTCGACCCAGCGCCCGTCGGACGGATGCGCGAACCCGAGCGTCTTCGCGTGCAGCCACTGCCGGGAAAGCCCGAGCTTGCGCGCGAGCACCGGGTCGGCGCCGTAGGTCAGGTCACCGACGCACGGGTGCTTGAGCGCCGAGAAGTGCACGCGGATCTGGTGCGTGCGGCCGGTCTCCAGCTTGATCTTGGCCAGCGACGCGGCACGGAAGGCCTCGACGACCTCGTAGTGCGTGACGCTGGGCCGTCCGCCCTGGACGACGGCGAACTTGTAGTCGTGCCGGGGGTGCCGGTCGATCGGCGCGTCGATGGTGCCGCGTGTCGGATCCGGGTGCCCCTGGACGATGGCGTGGTAGCCCTTGTCGACGGTGCGTTCCTTGAACGCCCGCTTCATCACGGTGTACGCGTGCTCGCTCTTGGCCACGACCATCACGCCGGTGGTGCCGGCGTCCAGCCGGTGCACGACGCCCTGGCGTTCGGCCGCGCCCGAGGTCGCGATCCGCAGGCCGGCCGCGGCGAGCCCGCCGACGACGGTCGGGCCGGTCCAGCCGGGGCTCGGGTGCACGGCGACGCCGACCGGCTTCGAAATCACCACGATGTCGTCATCGTCGTGCAGGATCTTCATGCCCTCGACGGGTTCCGCGACGACCTCGATGGCCGACGCCGGGTCGGGCAGCGTCACTTCGAGCAGCCCGCCGGCGGACAGCCGGTCCGACTTCCCGGCGGGCCTGCCGTCGAGCAGGATCTCACCGGATTCGGCCAGTTCCGCCACGACCGTGCGGGAAAGTCCCAGCAGTTTCGCCAGTCCCGCGTCGACGCGCATGCCGTCGAGCCCGTCGGGGACGGGTAACATCCGCGCGCTCATTCGCTCGCCGCCTTCTTCTTGTCCTTTGTAGACGATCCGTCGTAGTCCTTGCCCAGCAAGGAAAGGATCACGATGAGCACGCCGCCGACGCAGATCGCGGAATCGGCGACGTTGAAGATCGCCCAGCCCTGCCCGTTCGGCGCGAACGCGGAGATCATGTCGACCACGTGACCCTGCAGCGGGCCGGGGGCGCGGAAGATCCGGTCGGTCAGGTTGCCGAGCGCGCCCGCCAGCACCAGGCCGAGGCCGATCGCCCAGCCGACCGAACGCAGCCGCCGGGCCAGCCAGACGATGGCGACCACGACGGCGACCGCGACCAGCGCGAGCACCCAGGTCAGCCCGGTCGCCATCGAGAAGGCGGCACCGGGGTTGCGCACCAGCTGGAAGTACACCAGCCCGCCGAGGAACTCGACCGGCTGCTTGCCCTCCAGCGTCGACACGGCGATCTGCTTGGTGAGGAGGTCGATCCCCCACAGCACCGCGGCGACGACGAACACGACGGCGACGCGCTTCTTGGGCAGCGGCGGCGCCGGTGGCGCGGTTTCGGGCTCTGTACTCACTCCCCCATTGTCCACGGAGCGTGCTCAGGTCTCCTCGGCGGCTGTCTTCGGCCTGCTCAGCAGGGCCGCGAACGCACCGGCGAGCGCGACCAGCGACGAAAGCACCAGCGCGAGCTGTCCTTGAGCGAGCACGACCGCGCAAAGCACGTAGGCCGCGGTCACGACCAGCACGAGCACGCTGCGGTCCAGCCAGGCGAGCGCGACCAGGCCCAGCGTGAGCAGGATCGCGCTCCGCGCGTCGCCCTCGATTTCGAATTCCCAGAAACCGACCAGATCCGCCAGCAGGATGGCGACCAGCCCGCCGACCGCGATCGCGGCGACCTTCCACCATCGCACGGGTCGCGACCGATAGGCGTAGAAGAGCACCGTGCCGAGATAGACCGCGAGGACGGCGAACAGCCAGTTGTCCATCCTGCTCATGCCGACGACCGAGACCGCGGTCGCGTTCTCGCGGCTCATCTCCACACCTTGGAGCGTGCCGAACACGCCGCCGCTCCCGTAAGGCGTGTAAGCGAACCACCCTCCGGGCGGGCCGGTACCGACGGACAGGGCCACCACCGCCAGTTGGGCGAATCCCAGTAACGCCAGCGGAAACCAGTAACGCGGTCGCTCGTTCCCCATGCGGGGTGAGGGTAGTGGGTCAGGCGCAGAACGGGGGCAGTTCGCGCGGATCGTTCTCCGGCACCCAGCGGCCCTCGGGCTTTTCGTACTGCCAGCGCGCGCCGCGGGCGACGATCTGGCGCAGGGCCAGGACGAGCCGGTCCACGTGTTCGGTGGTGCTGCCGAGGCCGAGGCTGACCCGGATGGCCTGCTGCCCGGTCGATCCGGCGGCGGAGATCAGCCGCTTGGTCGCCACGTGCGCGCAGAACGCGCCGTCCCGGACGCCGATGCCGTACTCCGCGGACAGGACGGCGGCGACCCAGCCCGGCTCGAAGCCGTCGACGACGAAGCTGAGCGTGCCGACCCGATCGACCGGCGCGTCGAACAGCCGCAGCTCGGCGAATCCGGGGATACCGGCGAGACCGCGACGCAGCCGCGCCAGCAGCTCGTCCTCGTGGGCGACGATCGCGTCCCAGTTCCCGGCCAGTTCCTGGCAGGCGACACCGAGCGCGTAGACGCCGACGGTGTTGGGGGAACCGGCTTCGTGCCGCTCGGCGCCCGCGTTCCAGACCACGCCGAGGTCTTCGGTGTCGCGGGTGACGAGCTTCGTCGCACCGCCGCCGGCGAGGTACGGCTGGGCGGCGCGCAGCCAGTCGGCGCGGCCGATCAGCGCACCGGCGCCGAAAGGTGCGTACAGCTTGTGGCCCGACAGCGCGATGTAGTCGACGTCCAGTTTGCGCACGGAGATCTTGCGGTGCGGCGCGAGCTGCGCCGCGTCGAGCGCGATCCGGGCGCCGTGGCGCCGGGCGACGGCGGCGATCTCCTTGACCGGCAACAGTTCCCCGGTCACGTTGGACGCGCCGGTGATGACGACCAGCCGCGGGCCCTGCGGGCAGTCCGCGAGGGCTTCGTCCACAGCGGACACCGCGGCGAGGCGGGTGCGCGGCGTCTGGATCCGGCGGACGTTCGGACCCTTCCACGGCAGCAGGGCGGCGTGGTGGTCGGTGTCGAACACGACGACCGACGTGTGCTTCGGCAGGCTGCGGGCGAGAAGGTTGAAGGAATCGGTGGTGTTGCGGGTGAACACGACGGTGTCGGTCGACCGCGCGTCGACGAAGTCCCGCAGGATCCCGCGGGTGCGCTCGTAGAGCTTGGTGGAGATCTGCGAGGCGAATCCGGCGCCGCGGTGGACGCTGGCGTACCACGGAAGGAACTCGTCGACCGCGTCGCGCACCTTGTCCAGACAGGGAGCGCTCGCCGCGTGATCGAGGTTGGCGTACCCGATTTCGCCGCCGGTGACCAGCGGAACCCGCAGACCGGCACAAGCCACCGTCGGGATTTCGTGCGAGACAACGGTTTCCGCGACAACGGCGGGGGCGTTCGTGCGTTCGAGAGCGAGCGTCATGGTCATCCTCCGGGCCAGGGGACCCGACGAGGATCCCGCGCTTGCCCGTCGCACCACGCGACGAGCCAGGTCCTCACCCGGGGCACCCCACCGCGGAAGGAGGGTTGCCGGTCAGCTAGCCGGGGCTTGACGCTGACACTCGTGACCTAGGAACGAAGTTAGCGGACGTACCGGCGATCAAGCCACCCCTTGTCCGGATGTTGAGACGCCGATCACGCGTTCCGCAAGCGAGGAGAACCGTTGCCCGGCGCCGCGCCGCGCCGGGCAACGGGAGGTCAGACGCGGAATCGGCCCGGAAGCGGGACGACGGAACGCGAAGAGACCTCGGTCGCGGTACCGGAGTACTGATCGGTGCCCGCGGTGAACTGCCAGCCGCCGAAGGTCTTGCCGTCGACGGCTTCGCCGTAGGCCTCGGCGACCTTGGTCGAGACCTCGTCGTAGGACATGCCGTTCCAGTTGCCCGCGCCGACGCCGAAGTCGCGCGAATCGCCGCCTTGGGCGGCGGCCGCGGGCAGGGTCCAGAGGGTGAAGTGCACGTGGGCGCCGGTGCTGCTGCCACCGCAGGGCAGCGCGTTGCCGGTCCGGCCGAGGGCGTCGCCGGGGGCGACCTTCTGGCCGTCGGTGACCGAAATGCGCTCCATGTGGTAGTACCCGGTCCGCCAGCCCCCGTCGTGGTCGACGGTCACCCAGTCGCCGCCGGAGCAGTGCTGGATCCGGACCGTGCCCGCGAGCGGGGCGCGGACGGTCTTGTCGCCGGGGCTGAAGTCGATGGCGTTCTTCACGCCGGAGTCGCCGTTGTCCGAGTGGATCCCCGCCGAGTAGACCGACTGGCCCGCGTCGAAGGGCAAACCGAACGCCGGGAACGCGCCGGCCGCGGACGCCACCGTCGCCATCGGCGCGGTGAGAATCACCCCGACGAGAGTGGCCGCTGCCCCCAGACCGGCGAACCGTGCAGGAAGTTTCGTCACCTTGCGTACTCCTTACCCCGTGACACTCACCCATTCGATGGAGTCGATTGCGGGGAAAGTAATCCAAAAGGAGTACAAAAGGGAAGAATTTTCAGAGATAAACCGACGAACAGCTGGTGCCGGTTCGTGACCTACTGGCCGGATTCGCCCTTCCACCTGGCGAGGCGACCGGCGCGGTCGACGGCGCGAAGCCGTCGTTCGGCCGCGTCACGGGCGCCGGAGGTGGTCACGACCAGTAACTGATCGCGTTCCTGGAGCCGGGTGTTCTTGTTGGGCGTGAAGCCGGCCCCGTCGCGGACGAGGAGGCTGATCGTCGCCCCCACCGGCAGCCGCAGTTCGGCCAGGTAGACGCCGTGCATCTTGGACCCGGCGTTGATCCGGACCTGCAGGAGTTCCGCGCCCATCTCGTCGAGCGGCGCGGAGTCGACGTCGATCTCGTGCGCCTCGGCGTGCTGGGCCAGCCCGAGCGCCTTGGCGAGCGGGGTCAGCGTCGCGCCCTGGAGCAGCGTCAGCACGATGACCAGCACGAACACGGCGTCGACCAGCTCCTGAGCGCCGGGAACGCCGGAGGACAGCGGGATCAGCGCGAGCACGATCGGGACCGCCCCGCGCAGCCCGGCCCAGGACAGGAACACCTGTTCTCGCCAGGGGATCTTGAACGGCAGCGCCGACAGCAGCACCGACAGCGGCCGGGCCAGCAACAGCACGACCGCGCCCGCGACCAGGCCCTGGACCAGGCTTTCGAAGATCCTGCTCGGCGAGGCGAACAGTCCCAGCAGCACGAACAGCCCGATCTGCGCGAGCCAGCCGAGCCCTTCGGCGAAGGACAGCGTGTCCGAACGGTGCGGCAGCTTGGAGTTCCCCAGCACGAGCGCCGCGACGTAGGTGGCCAGCAGACCGGACGCGTGGGCGAGCTGCCCGCTCGAATACGCCACGACGCAGACCGCCATCGTGGCCAGCGGGTACAGGCCGGTCGCCGGGAGCGCGGCCCGTCTCAGCGCCTGCGCCCCGATCCAGCCGAAGGCCAGGCCGATCACCAGGCCCGCCGCGAGTTCGTAGACCACCAGCAACGGCAGCGACCAGTCCACGGTCGTGCCCTCGGCCAGGACGACGACGGCGATGTAGGCCGGGGCGTCGTTGATCCCCGACTCGATCTCCAGCGCGCCGACGAGCCGTTTCCCGATGCCCGCCGATCTCAGCACCGAAAAGACCGCGGCGGCGTCGGTCGAGGCCAGCACCGCGCCCCAGAGCAACGCCATCCGCCAGTCCAGGTTCAGCAGCCAGTGCAGGGCGGCGCCGGTGACCGCGATGCTCACCGCCACGGCCACTGTGGACAGTGCGATCCCGATGCCCAGCGAGGGTTTCACGGCCGTCCACCGGGTGGTGAGGCCACCTTCGGACAGGATCATCACGAGTGCGGCGAGGCCGAGCGACTGGGTGAGTTCGGGGTTGTCGTAGTGGATGCCGAACCCGGCTTCGCCGAGCAGGACCCCCATCCCCAGGTACAGCAGCAGCGAGGGCAGGCCGACCCGGATCGACACCCGGACGGCGATCACGGCGACGAGAAGCACGGCACCGCCGGTGCCGAGGATGAGCGGGAGCTGCTCCATGTCGCCTCCCGTCCGGTCGCCGTGAGGGCTCCAGAATAGTGAGGCGGCGGTCGTCACTCGATCGTGTACCGGTCGAAAACCGTCCGGTTGGCCTGTGTTACAGACTGTCCTTTACGGACTGCGCAGGGCCATCAGGTCGACACCGAGGTCCGCGAACGGTTTTCCGGCCGCGGGCAGGACTTTCACCGCGCGGTTGCCCTCACGGGACAGCCAGCCGGCGCTCACTGCGTGAGACAGTAACGCCGCGGGGACGCGGCCCGCCAAATGATCACGGCGCACTGTCCAATCGAGACAGTCACGCAACATCGGGCGGCGACCGTCGGCGATCTCCACCCCGAGCCCGCCGAGCACCTCACGGCCGCGAGCGGTCAGGGTCAGGCCGTCGGCCTCGTCGATCAGCCCGGTGGCGAGCATCCCGTCCCGCAGCGCGACGCCGACCGTGCCGGCGAGGTGGTCGTAGCAGGTCCGGGCGAACTCGAGCCGCTTCACCCGGACCGACGAGCGCAATCCCTTCACCGGGCGGTGTTCGGCGTGCTGCGCCAGATGCTCGATCAGCTCGGCCACCCGGGGGTCGGCGATCCGGACGTAGCTGTGCCGCCCCTGTTTGACCCGCACGACGAACCCCGCGTCGGTCAGCTTCGTCACGTGTTCACTCGCCGTCGACGTCGCGACCTCGGCCGCCCCGGCCAGTTCGGTCACCGTCCAGGCGCGCCCGTCGAGCAGCGCGAGGCACATCGACGCGCGGCTCGGGTCGGCGAGCACGGCCGCGACCTCGGCCAAGGCGATCGTTTCCATGCGTTCACCGTAGAAGACCCACGGTTCGGCGGGAGCCGAAACGTCAGCCCGCCAGGAACTTCGCCGCCAGTCCGACCGCGGGTCCGGAGTCGTTGGATCCTTCGAGCAGGACGGCGAAAGCGACGTCCCCGCGATAGCCGACGAACCAGCCGTTGGCGTCGGCGCCCGAGCCGAACTGCGCGGTCCCTGTCTTCCCGAAGACGGCACCGCTGCTCTTCAACGCCTTCGCGGTCCCCGTCGTGCAGACCTCGCGCATCATCGCCCGGACCTGGTTGAGCACCCCGGCGGGCGGGGCCTGGTAACCGGCGTTGACCTTGGTCTCCAGCCCCTGCCACAGCTTCGGCACCACCGGCTTCCCGGCGGCGACCGTGGCCGCCATGAGCGCCGCGCCCAGCGGGCTGACCTGCACCCTTCCCTGTCCGATGCCGGCTTCGACCTTCTCGTCACCGCTGCTCGACGGTTCGACCTTCCCGGTCTCGGTGGCCAGCCCGGGGATCTCGAAGTCCGCGTTGAGGCCGAGCTGCGTCGCCGACTTCGCGAGGCCGTCCGCGGGCAGCTGCCCGGCGAGCCGCCCGAAGGTCGTGTTGCACGACGCGGCGAACGCGGTCTTCAGCGAGACGGTCCCCAGGTCGAACCCGTTCTCGTTCTTGAGCGTGCGGGTCCCGATCTGCTCGCTGCCCGGACAGGCGACCGGCGCGTCGGCGGAGACCCCGCCCTGCTGCAACGCCGCCGTCGCCGTGGCGATCTTGAAGGCCGAACCCGGCGAGTACAGGCCGCTGAGCGCCTTCGGCTGGTTCCCGGCCGCGCCGTTCTGCGCGACCGCCAGGAGTTCGCCCGAAGTCTTCATCGCGACGATGATCGCCGGCCCCTTGAATCCGTCGACGGCTTTCTGCGCGGCGGTCTGGGAGGCCACGCTCAAGGTCGAGACCAGCGGTTCGTCGGTCTCTGTGGCCTGCCCGAACAGCGTTTCGACCGGTTTGCCGGCCGCGTCGACGCGGGAAACGGTGACGGTGGCCGGGGTCCCGGTGCCGCCGTTCTGCCCGGACGCGACCGTGGACAGCGCTCCCTGCAGGAGCGGCGCGACACCGGCCGCGTCACCGCCGACGAGGGCTTTGCCGTCCCTGTCGGCCACGACCGGCTTGGCCGTGGCGCGGGCGAGGGAGAGCTGCTGACCGGCTTCGAGCTTCGGGTGGATCACCGACATCGCCCAGCGGACCACCCATTTCCCGGAGTTGCGGACCAGCTCCAGCTTGCCTTCGTACCGCCAGACGCTGTCGCCCGGGAAACTCCACGCGGCGTGGAAGGTGGCCGACGTCGTGGGCGCGTCCCCCGCCGTGGTCGGGACCTCGCCCAAGGTCGTCTTGACCGGCGCCGCGCCGAGCGCGCCGCGCGTCGCGGACAGGGCGGCGGTGGCCGCCGCCGGGTCGTCGACCGGCGCACCGGTCAGGTCACCGGTGTCGAACTGCCGCAGGAACCGGGCGGCGACCTGGGCGGGGCTTTCGCTCGCGCTCCCGGTGGGCTCCCCCGGGCCGCCCGCGGCGGCGGGCGCCTGATCCTCCCTGACCAGCAGCACCACCCCCGCCACCACGATGGCGACGACCGCCAGCGCGGCGCCGATCAGGATCCCTCTTTTCCGGGCAGGACTCATGGATTCGCTCTCCCCCATACGGCGCGCGCCCCTCGCGCGCGCCCCCGGGCGTCAGCCTGCCGATTTCGCCCGCGCAAGGCGGGAGGGCGGCGAGAAAGCGACTATTCCGAATCCGTTTCGTGATCCCGGTGATCGGGACCTCGCGGATGCAATGAAAGGCCCCTTCATCGCAAAATTTGCAATGAAGGGGCCTTTCATGTCACTTGCGAGGTCAGGCCTTGGCGACCGCCACGGTCACCTTCGTGCCCTCCCCGACCGTCCCGGCCGAGCCGTCGGCGACATCGCCGTAGGCCACCGAAGTCGCCAGCGTCTCCGAAGCGATGAACTCCTCGTGCGTCTTCGCGGCCGTGACCACGTCTTCCGGCGCGTCCACCGTCAGCGCGATCCGGTCGGCGACGTCGAGCCCGGCGTCACGGCGGGCCTGCTGCACGACCCGGACCAGGTCGCGGGCCAGGCCCTCGGCCGCCAGCTCGTCGGTCACCTCGGTGTCGAGCAGGACCAGTCCGGCGCCGCCGGGCAGTTCCGCGGCCGCGCCGCCACCCTTGGCGACCAGACGCCGGTCGTACTCGCCTTCGACGAGCTCGATGCCGGCGGCCACGACGGCGCCGCTCTCCGACGTCGTCCACTCGCCCGCCTTGACGGCCTTGATCACCGTCTGGACGTCCTTGCCCAGCCGCGGCCCGGCCGCGCGGGCGTTCACCGCGACCTCGAAACCGCCGTGCGCGGCGACATCCGTGGTCAGCTCGACGGACTTGACGTTGACCTCGTCGCGCAGGATGTCGGTGAACTCGCGCAGCGAGTCGGCCTCGTGCGCGGCGACGACCAGCTTGGCCAGCGGCAGCCGCACCCGCAGCTTGTTCGACTTCCGCAGCGAAAGCGCCGAAGACGCCACCTGGCGCACCCGGTCCATCGCCGTCACCAGCGCCGCGTCGGCGGGCAGGTCGAGCGCGTTCGGCCAGTCGGCCAGGTGCACCGAACGGCCGCCGGTCAGCCCGCGCCACACGACCTCGGTGGTCAGCGGCAGCAGCGGCGCCACCACCCGCGACGTCACCTCCAGCACGGTGTGCAGGGTGTCGATCGCGTCCTGCTCGCCCGCCCAGAACCGGTCGCGCGACCGGCGCACGTACCAGTTCGTCAGCACCTCGAGGAAGTCACGGACGGTCGAGCAGGCACCGGCGACGTCGTAGGTGTCGAGCGCGTGCTCGACGTCGGTCACCAGTTCGTGCGTCTTCGCCAGCACGTACCGGTCGAGGACGTGCTTCGAATCCGTGCGCCACTGGCCTTCCACGCCCTCGGCGTTCGCGTAGAGCGCGAGGAAGTAGTACGAGTTCCACAGCGGCAGCACGGCCTGGCGGACGGCGTCGCGGATGCCCTTGTCGGTGACGACCAGGTTCCCGCCGCGCAGGATCGGGCTCGCCATCAGGTACCAGCGCATCGCGTCGGAGCCGTCGCGGTCGAAGACCTCGTTGACGTCCGGGTAGTTGCGCAGCGACTTGGACATCTTCTGGCCGTCCGAGCCGAGCACGATCCCGTGCGAGATGCAGGTGCGGAACGCCGGCCGGTCGAACAAAGCGGTCGCCAGCACGTGCAGCAGGTAGAACCAGCCGCGGGTCTGCCCGATGTACTCGACGATGAAGTCGCCCGGGTAGTGGTGCTCGAACCACTCGGTGTTCTCGAACGGGTAGTGCACCTGGGCGTACGGCATCGAGCCCGAGTCGAACCAGACGTCGAACACGTCCTCGATCCGGCGCATGGTGGACTTCCCGGTCGGGTCGTCCGGGTTGGGCCGGGTCAGCTCGTCGATGAAGGGCCGGTGCAGGTTCTCCAGCCGGACACCGAAGTCGCGCTCAAGGTCGTCGAGCGAGCCGTAGACGTCCGTGCGCGGGTACGCCGGGTCGTCGGACTGCCACACCGGGATCGGCGTGCCGAAGTACCGGTTGCGGGAGACCGACCAGTCGCGGGCGTTCTCCAGCCACTTGCCGAACTGGCCGTCCTTGACGTTCTCCGGGTACCAGGTGATCTGCTGGTTCAGCTCGACCATCCGGTCCTTGAACTCGGTCACCGCGACGAACCACGACGAGACGGCGCGGTAGATCAGCGGGTTCCGGCAGCGCCAGCAGTGCGGGTACGGGTGCTCGTAGGTCTCGTGGCGCAGCAGCACCGCGCCCTGACGGCCGGCGGAACCGGTGCCGTTCTTGAGATCCTTGATGATGTTCGGGTTGGCGTCGAACACCTGCTGGCCCGCGTAGTCCGGGACGGTCGCGTCGAACTTGCCCTGCGCGTCGACCGGCGTGACCGGGACGATGCCCACCGCGTCGGTGACGACCTTGTCCTCTTCACCGTAGGCGGGCGCGATGTGGACGACACCGGTGCCGTCCTCGGTGGTCACGTAGTCCGCGGACAGCACGCGGTGCGCGTTCTCGTGCCCGGCGAAGTACGGGAACGGTGGGGCGTAACGGGTTCCGAGCAGTTCGGTCCCGGTGTAGTGCCCGACGACCGTCGGCTCCTCGCCCAGCTCACGGGCGTAGGACGCGACGCGCGCTTCGGCGAGCAGGAACCGCTTGCCCTCCTGCGCCTCGGATTCCACCACGACGTAACGCACGTCGGGGTGCACCGCGGTCGCGAGGTTGGACGGCAGCGTCCACGGGGTCGTGGTCCAGATCAGCAGATAGGTGCCGTCGAGCTCGTTGTCGTTGCCCTCCAGGCGGAAACCGACCGTGACGGCCGGGTCCTGGCGGCTGGCGTAGACGTCGTCGTCCATGCGCAGCTCGTGGTTGGACAGCGGGGTCTCGTCGCGCCAGCAGTAGGGCAGGACGCGGTAGCCCTCGTAGACGAGGCCCTTGTCCCACAGCTGCTTGAACGCCCAGATGACCGACTCCATGTAGGACAGGTCGAGCGTCTTGTAGTCGTTGTCGAAGTCGACCCAGCGGGCCTGGCGGGTGACGTAGTCCTGCCATTCGCCGGTGTAGCGCAGCACGGACTCGCGGCAGGCGTCGTTGAAGACGTCGATGCCCATCGCGTCGATCTCGGACTTCTCGGTGATCCCGAGCTGGCGCATGGCCTCGAGTTCGGCGGGCAGGCCGTGGGTGTCCCAGCCGAAGCGGCGCTCGACGCGCTTGCCCTTCATGGTCTGGTAACGCGGCACCAGGTCCTTCACGTACCCGGTGAGCAGGTGACCGTAGTGCGGGAGACCGTTGGCGAACGGCGGGCCGTCGTAGAAGACGTACTCGTTCGAGCCGTTGACGCCGGGGTCGCGGGCGTCGATGGAGGCCTGGAAGGTCCGGTCGGACTCCCAGTACGCGAGGACGCGCTTTTCCGACTCGGGGAACGAAGGCTGGGACGGGACGCCGGTCTCGCCGTCCACCTGTGCCTTGGGATACATCTTCGGTGCTCCTCGCGGTTCGTCTCGTACGGGCTTCCACCCACACGGGGACGAGACGGCCGTTCCCGGCGCGTTCCGCGGTACCACCCCGCTTGCCCGGCCGGTGGTGTTCCGGCTGGGCCGCTCATTCGACGGCTGTGACGGGCCGTACCCGTCCGGTTCTACTGGGGGCGCGGGCCCTGTTCTTCCGGAGGCTCCCCGGTGATGGCCGGATCGGTGCCAGTTGAGTCAAGGGTAGCGCGCGGGGGCAACCGGGTTGTCACCCGGTCATCCGGGGTCTCGGCGATACTGCGGATATGCCGCGAGACGACTGGCTGGCCGGACAGGCCCGGAACTTCACCGCGCTGCGCGGCAGGCGGGTCGACAGGTGGACCGGCGTGGAGATGGCCCTGTGGGAGGACGTGGCTGGATCCGGCCCGCGATTCGCCGATCCCGATATTCCTTGCCTTCAGCTGTATTGGCTTCGGGCTTGCCTGGACGACGGCAGCGAGGTGGAGATCGACACCTACCAGGACGACGATGGATTCGGCCTCCGCGGCCGCTCGTCGGACAACTCGCACGACGGCGGCCGCTGGGATGGAATCTATCGTTGGAGGTCCTTTCCCGAGTTGCCCACCGGCCCGATCGAGCATGTGGCTGTCTTCCTCGACCAGCACTTCCTGGCTGAAGTTCACTTCCGGATCGGGGCATGGCCGCTGGCGCTGGTGGCGGGTGAACTGGAGGAGACCCACGAGGGCGGCTTGCTCTTCCAGCGACTCGACGAATCGGTCCTCGCCTTCACTGATCTCGTTGCTCTCGACCGCACCCCATGGAACACGGCGCGACAAATCCGCCACGTCGGCTTCTGAAAACGCAGCCGTGTAGGTCGTTATACAGATCGCGAGTCGGCCTATGTCCTGAGGTGCATCGTGTTGCGCCTCGGCTCCCCGCTGGGGTCGAGGTAGGCAGGGGCGGTGAACTCCGGCAGGCCGTCCTGGGCGATACGGACTTTCCACTCGCTGTGATGGATCAACCGGTGATGCTTCGCGCATAAGAGCACGAGATTATCGATCTTCGTTTCGCCATGGTGCCGCCAGAAAACGATGTGGTGAGCCGTACAACGCGGCACCGGCATATCGCAACCCGGGAACGCGCAGCCACCGTCGCGGATCGTGAGTGCGTACTTCTGGGCCAATGAAACGGTGCGTTTCGAGCGGCCGATATCGAGGGGTTCGCCCGCGGTGCCGAGGACACCTGGTCGGACGCGGGCATCGCAGGCCAGGATCCGGGCATCGGTCGCGCTGATCGGCCCCACCAGATCCAGGTGTGCTTCGCCGAGATCGTTGATCAGATCCTCATAGGACATGGTCACCAAGATGTGGGTCGCTTCACCGGCCTGGCCGGGCAAATTGCGGCTCGTGGTCTTCAAGCGAACGTAGTCGATGAAGGCATCCCCGTAGCGTTCGTCTTGAGTGCGAGAATCGCGGACTCCGTCGATGGCCTTGTGCGGTTTGGCCATCGGATCCAGGTCGGACTTCAACCGGGCATACGTTTCCAGGTCCAGGGTGCCCTTCAGGCCGAGGGTTCCGTCGCGGTGTTTGACGAACCGCAGTTCCGGACGGACATCTTTGGGATCCTCGTCGCGGGGCTCTTTTCCGTCGGGGTCGAGCTTGTCCAGGAGCCGCCGTCCGGCTCGGGCGATAGCACGCGGCCCGGCGTGACGAGCCAGACCGACCAGGATCTTCTCCCCACCCCGCACCTCCTCTTCCGGCACGAAAGACGGGATACGGGCGAGAGTGCGGATGATGGCGTCGATCTGCGAACCACCGATCGCCCCCTCCGCCGAAGCCCCAGCAGTCAGAGGCGCCAAAGGCGGAACAGGATCTCCGCCTACAGACGGACCGGGATACAAAGCCAGCACCCGATCAGCACGGTCTTTGGCCTCCTTCTCCGTCACATGGAAGTCCTCGCAAATCATCGCCGCCAACGTCGAATGACCGGAACAACCACGCACACCGCGGATGTTGATTTCCGCGAGGATCGCGTTCTGCTCGGCATCCAGCTGACGCTTCAGGACTTCCAGTTCCTGCTTGCGGGCATGCAGCGCAGCCGTGTCGACACGCCACCACTCGGTGGGCGTCGTCTGGGATGCGCTGTCGCTGGCCACGGAATCGACGCTACCCGAAGTCGAACACCTGTTCTATAGGATATTCAGACTATAGGCAAATTCAAGGGGTCAGTGCGCCACCCGACTCGACAACCCACGGTGATCGTCTACGATTCACTCAGGAGCTTTGCCGAACGGAGAACCCTCGGAGGGATTCTTCTTCCTCAACAGGAAAACCCCGTAGAACAGCACCGTGAGCCCGAAAGAACAGAGCAGCAGACCACCGATCTTCGCCTCGGCCTCGGTGTCCGCGCTGCGCGGTGTCCTCGATGAGCGGGCGAGGACAGCGTCCGGATCGACGAGCGCCTGGATCCCGCCGAACAACAGGGCGCCCGCGAAAAGGATCAGGACGATGCCGCCGATGACGCGCTTGGCGGTGCGGCGCGGCGGACCAGCGTCTTCGCCGTGATCAGGGGCTTTGGACTCTGACATGGACCGCAACGTACTAAGGCCCGAGTTGCCGTCCCCGCCGCCGCATCTAGGTTGACGGTATGTCGATCTACGGGGCCCGATGAAAGGGCCCGGCCTCCTCGTCGTCCTGCTGGTGGTCCTCGGCGGCGTCAGCGGGCTCGGATTCCTGCTGGGACTGGGCAACGCGGCCGTGCTGGCGGCGCTCACGGCGCTCTTCTGTCTCATGGCGGCGGTCGGCGGGCCGCTGTGGGCGGACCTGCGGTTGCTGGCGTGGTTCGCGCCCGCGCTGATCCTCGCGGTCGGGGTGCCGCGGCTGCTGGGGGCGGTGTCGCAGTGGGCGGCGATCGGGCTGCTGGTGGTGATCGTGGTCCTCGCCGGGCTGCTGCCCGTGCTCGGGGCGCGGTTCGTCACGGTCGGGCTGGGACTCGGGATGGCGTCGTTGTTCGGGTACGGCTTCCAGCTGACGGGGACGGCGTCGGCGGGGCAGATCCTGGGCGCGCCCGCGCTCGCGGTGGGGGTCGTGCTCCTGCTGCGGGTGCTGATGGGCGCGAAGGATCCGTCCAAGCCGACCAGGGACGCGCTGGCCGACGCGCTCGCGTCGAGTGCCTCCGAAACGCAGGAGCGCGCGGCGAAGCTGTGGCTCGCGGACCGGCCACGGCGCTGGACCGGCAGGGTTCTCGGCGGCATGTTCCGCTACCGCGCGGCCACCGGGTTGCTGGAGGTCCGGCGGAAACGGCTGAGCCACGCCGAAATCGGCGAAACGCTCGACGCGGCCAAGGAAGAGGCCGTCAGGCTCGCCGAGGCCGTCCGAAGCGCGACAGCGCCGAATGACGTCGAACCGGTGCGGCGCGAGGAACCCGCCGGGCTGCCCGGCGCGACGGCCAGGCTCGTCACCGCGCTCTGGGATTCTCTCGAAACCATCCGGACCGCGGCGACCGAACGTGACGAGTCGCGTGTGGATGTCCCGAAAGGACTCCGGAAGGAACTGCGCCGGATCGAGCTGAGTGGCGCGTTTTCCTGGCAGTCACCGCAGTTCCGGCACGCGCTCCGCTGTGGGCTCGGGCTGGCGCTGGCGCTCGTGGTCGCGAGTTTCCGGCCCGGCGACCCGCTCACCGTGTCGTTCCTGCTCGGCACTTTCGCCATCATGCAGCCGGAATGGCGGGACAGCCTCGGCAAGGCCTGGCAGCGCATCGGCGGTTCGCTCGGCGGCGCTGTCGTGCTCACCCTCGTCCTTTGGCTTCTGCCGCAAGGGTTTCTGCTGCCGATCGGGCTCGTCGCGCTGCTGGGCGGGTTCTCGTTCATGCAAACGCGGCCGGCGGTGTTCAACGGCTGCATGGTCCTGATGTCGGTCGGCATGAACGCGACCACCAGGCATCTGGACCCGCGTTACGTGCTCGTCGAGTACCTGCTCCTGATGGTCCTCGCCGGCGCCATCGCCCTGCTGTTCGGTTTCGCCGCGATCCCCGGCGTCCCTAAACCCGGCCCGGCGGAACGGTTCGAGAGCGCCGTCGGTGCCACCCGGGCGCTACTCGGCTCGGTGGGCAGGAAACTACGCGGCGAGGACGTCGACCCGCGGACACTCGGCCGCGAGTTCCGTGACGCCGCTATCGCGCAGCACGGCCTGCTCGGCGCGGAGCCGGGCACGAAGGAACCCGCGCCCGGCCAGCGGGACGCGCTGGAGAGAGCCGCCGAGGCCTTGCGAGGCCTGTCCGTCACGGCGTCATCGCTTCTGCTGCGGCCCGGAACGGCCGACGCGGCGGAAGCCGTCGACGAGGCGGCCCGCACGCTCGGAACCGAAGAGGCCGCGGAGATCCCGGCGCCGCGCGACGCCGACGAGGAACAGCGCCTGGTGCTCGACACGATCGCCGCCGACGTGGTCGCGGTCGGCGAAGCGGCTCAGGCGCTCAAGAACGCTTAGCTGTCAGCCTTGGTCTTGTCGCGGTGCTGCCCGGCGACCTCGGCGTCGGGCGTGCACAGCGCGCACGGGGTGAACCCGAGCTGCCGCGCCTCGCCGATGCCGAGCGGGATCGTGTCCCGCGATTCGAGCCACGCGCATGAGGTCACGTGATAGCGCGGGTACTCGTCGACGACGACCACCTCGGTCTCCAGTTCGGAGACGATCGCCACGTCCTCGGGATCGCTCTTCTCCTCGCCGGGATCACCGGTGCGCTGCGGCTCCGCCGCCTCTTCGGTGCCGTCGAGTTCACCCGCGGCGGGCATCAGGACGGTCTGCTCGGCGTCCTCGGATTTTTTCTCGTCGTCCGCGCCACTCTCTTCGGCCGGAGTCGAATCGTCGGCTTCCTCCGCGTCTTCGGCGTCGGTCTGCTCGGAGTCGGCGTCGGCCTCCGCCGCGCGCTTCTTCCGGCGGCGCAGCCAGTCGAAGACGAGCAGCAACCCGGCGACGACGGAAAGACCGATGGAGATCCAGGCCCACAGGGAGTTCGCGGTGATGAGCGCCGCGACGAGCAGCCCCAGAGCCGCCAGTACCAGTACCAGGACGATGTAGAGCACGGTGAATTACAACACGAGCGGCAAGCGAAACGGCCCCGACCCTCCGGAGAGTGCCGAGGCCGTTCCACTGAGTAGAAACTCGGGCCGGTGAAAAAATCAGCCCGCTTCGGCCCGGGGGCCGAACGAGTAGCCCTGTCCGCCGCCCGAGGACGACGCCGGCTGCCCCGAGTTCGTCGAGGACGCCGACGCGGGAGCGGCCGAGCCGCGGTCGTCGAGCTCACGCAGCTGGGACTCGAGGAACCCGCGCAGCCTCGTGCGGTACTCCCGCTCGATCGTGCGCAGCTCTTCGATCTTCTTGCCCAGCGAGCCCTTCTCCGCGTTCATGTTGTTCATGGTCTCGGTGTACTTGCGCTGAGCCTCGCGCTCCATGGTCGTCGCCTTGTCGCGCGCCTGGCGCTCCAAGGTCTCGGCACGGGTCCGCGCGTCGTTCAGCATGGTCTCGGCGCGGGTGCGCGCCTCGTTGACCATCGAGTCCGACTTCGACCGCGCGTCCGACAGCAGCTGCTCGGACTTGGTCCGGGCTTCGGCGAGCATGCCGTCCGACTCGGTCTTCGCCTCGGCGGTGAGCCTGTCCGCCATTTCCTGGGCCAGCCCGAGCACCTTCGCGGCCTGGACGTTGGGCTCCCCGTTGTCCGGCACCATCGAGTGGGCCTGGGTCTGCTCCATCGCCGACTGCGGCGGCGGCACCGGCGCCAGGCGGCGCGACGGCTCGTCGCGTACCTGCGGCGGCGGGCCGACGGCGCCGGCCTTGGCGTTCTCGAGCTCACCACGGGTGGTCTCGAGCTCGTTGTCGAGCTGCTCGACCTGCTGCCGCAGCTCGTTGTTGTCCTCGATCAACCGGGCAAGCTCGGTCTCCACCAGGTCGAGGAACGCGTCCACCTCGTCCTCGTTGTAGCCCCTTTTGCCTATGGGCGGCTTGCTGAACGCGACGTTATGCACGTCAGCGGGGGTCAACGACATCAGATCACCTCACGCACTCCATGGCCTGCAGGTCCACCGGGGTTTCCCCGAAAATCACCCTGGCGTTGCCAGCTGCATCGCAAAGAACACAACCAACAGCAGCACCATAATCGATAAGTCCAGTCCGACGCCGCCGATTCGTACGGTCGGGATGATTCGTCTGAACAGACGAACCGGAGGGTCGGTCACTGTGTAGATGGTCTCGAGCGTTACCGCAACCCCTCCGGCAGGACGCCACTCGCGAGCGAAAGCACGCACGAGTTCGACGACGATCCGTGCCGTCAGCAGGAGCCAGAAGGCGAACAGCACGTACCAGACGACCAGCAACACAGCATTCACGTAACCACTCTGCCATGTCCCGCGTCAAAAGACGCAGTTGACGGGCCCGAGATGCCGATGAGTCGACAAAATCACATCCGGCTGCGCCCAGCGGTCACCGGGTGATCAGCCGCGCAGGAACAATCCGCCTTCGGCAATCCGCCGACGGTCCTCCGCGGTGACGTCCACATCGGGCGGTGAGAGAAGGAACACCTTGTTGGTGACCTTGTCCATCGACCCGCGCAACGCGAAAGCGAGCCCCGCGGCGAAGTCGACGAGACGCTTCGCGTCCGCGTTCTCCATCTCCGTGAGGTTCATGATCACCGGGATGCCCTCCCGGTAGTGCTCCCCGATCGCGCGCGCCTCGGCGTAGCTCGTCGGGTGCAGGGTCGTGATCCGGCTCAACGGGTCACGGACGGCCGGACGGACCGGCTCGGTGACCGGACGCAGCCGCGCGACCGGCTCCGGCTGACGATCCATCGCCAGTGCGCCGTGAACCGCAGGCTCCGGACTGGCCACGGAGCGTGACCGAGGCCGGGGCGCGGGCTCGTCATAAGTGTCGTCAACGTCCCGGTAACGTCCTCCCCGTGACCGGGCCGGCGGCTCGTCGTCGTAGTCGTACTCGTCTTCGGCGTAGCCTCGCCGGTAGTCCTCTTCGACGTCATAGCCGTCTTCGTCCGCGGGCACCATCCCGAAGTAGGCCTTCAGCTTCTGCAGCGCGCTCATGCCTCTCCCTAGCCTTAGCCGCGTCCCGCACCGTGCTCCCCCGCCCTCGCCGCCACTCCCCGTAACGACGAGACGGTATTCCCTAAGGCGAGGCTAAACCGCGTCCACCGAGCAACGCGGTTCCGACACGCACACAGGTCGAGCCGTGCGCGATCGCCTGCTCGAGATCATTGCTCATTCCGGCGGAGATCTCACGGGCATTTGGGTGGTCGTCCCGTAGACGCTCCGACGCGCGAGCAAGCTTCTCGAACGCCTCTGCGGGGTCTATACCCAACGGAGCGACCGCCATAAGCCCTCGGAGGCGTATATCACCCACATGGGCTATCCGCTCCGCCAGCCGGCCTATTTCGCTCACCCGAGTGCCCCCGCGTTTCGGATCGTCGTCGAGACTTACTTGAATGAGGACGTCCAACGGGTGATCACGTTGCCCGGAATCGAGCGCCGACCTGGTGGCTTTCGCGAGCGCGTCGGCCAGGCGCTCGGAATCGACGGACTGGACCTCGTCGGCCCAGCGCACGACCGATTTGGCCTTGTTCCGCTGCAGGCTGCCGACCATATGCCAGCGGATACGGGCGTCCGGGCGCAGGACGGCGACCTCTTCGGCCTTGGCCCCCGCCTCTTGATCGCGGTTCTCGGCGAGGTCGAGCGCGCCGAGGTCGGCGAGCAGCGCGGCGTCGAGTGCCGGGAAGGTCTTGGTGACCGCGAGCAGTTTGACCTCGTCGCGTGCCCGGCCTGCCGCTTCGCACGCGGCCATGATCCGCTTTTCCACTTCGGCAAGAGAGGCCGCAAGTTCCCCCTTGCGAGCGTCACTCACGACGCGTCCAGCCAGGTGATCCCCGCGATCCGGCCGGTGGTGCCGTCGCGGCGGAAGCTGAACAGTGTCTTGTCTTCGTTGGTACAGCGCGGATCGACGCCGATCTTGCCGACGCCGAGGTCGGCCAGTTGCCGCCAGAGACCGGCGCGCAGGTCGAGCCCCGGCGTGCCTTTCCGGGTTTTGCAGGCGCTGCCGGGAACGTGCTTCTCGACGTCGGCGGCCATGTCGGCCGGGACTTCGTAGCAGTCTCCGCAGATCGCGGGCCCGAGCAGCGCTTCGGTCCTGGCCGGTTCGGCGCCGAGCGAGCGCATCGCCTCGACCGCGGCGGGGACGACGCCGACCCTGGCGCCGACGCGGCCCGCGTGGACGGCGGCGACGACACCGGCTTCGGCGTCGGCCAGCAACAGGGGCACGCAGTCGGCGACGAGCACCACGAGCGCGAGACCCGCCTGGGCGGTCACGAGCGCGTCAGTCGCTTCGGCGGCGGAGGTCTCCGAGCCGTCGACGACGGTGGCGGTGCGGCCGTGGACCTGCTCCATCCATGCCAGCCTGTTCTCGGTGAGGCCGAGTTCGGTGGCGAGACGTTTGCGGTTGGCGTAGACGTCGCCCGCGTCGTCACCGACGTGATCACCGAGGTTGAAGGTGTCGTAAGGCGGCCGGGAAGCCCCGCCCGCCCTTGTCGTGACAACCCGCCGTACCCGCACGCGTTTCCTCCTAGACCTGAGTGAAGGCCCCCTTCACTACCTTCAAGGTAGTCAAGGAGGCCTTCACGGAACGTACTGGCGAGCTACCTCCGCATGAAGGGCGGCACGTCCACCTCGTCGTCCGACGGGTCGTCGTGCACCGGGGTGGCGCGACCGGGCAGGCTGCCGTGGGTCGAGTTCGACCCGATCGGCGAGTAGCCGCGCGAGCCGCCGCCGGGCTGCGGGAGCCCGCCGGACAGCGAGCCGTTGCCCTCGTTGCGGGCGGGCGGCATCGGCGAGTGCGTGCGCGGCGGCGCGACCGGGTAGCCGTTGGAACCGGTCGACGGGACCGGCGTGGCACCCGAGGGCGGGCTCTGCACCGGCGTCGCCCCGCCGCCGTTGACCTGGCCTGCCTGGGCGGACGCGGTCGAGTTCGCACGGGAACCGAACGTCGACGGGTCGAGCTTCTTGTGGGTCGGCGTGCCGGCGTCGAAACCGGCCGCGATCACGGTGACCCGGACCTCGTCGCCGAGCGAGTCGTCGATGATCGTCCCGAAGATGATGTTGGCGTCGGGGTGCGCGGATTCCTGCACCAGCGACGCGGCCTCGTTGATCTCGAACAGGCCGAGGTCCGACCCGCCCGCGATCGACAGCAGCGCGCCGTGCGCCCCGTCCATCGACGCTTCCAGCAGCGGCGAGTTGATCGCCTTCTCCGCCGCCTGGATCGCCCGGCCCTCGCCGCGCGCCGAGCCGATGCCCATCAGCGCGGAGCCCGCGCCGGACATGACGCTCTTGACGTCGGCGAAGTCCAGGTTGATCAGACCCGGCGTGGTGATCAGGTCGGTGATGCCCTGGACACCCGAAAGCAGCACCTCGTCGGCCGAGCGGAACGCGTCCATCAGCGAGACGCCGATGTCGCCCAGCTGCAGCAGCCGGTCGTTCGGGATGACGATGAGGGTGTCGCATTCGTTGCGCAGCTGCTGGATGCCCTCTTCGGCCTGCTTGCTGCGGCGCTTGCCCTCGAAGGTGAACGGGCGGGTGACGACGCCGATGGTCAGCGCGCCGAGCTTCCGCGCGATCTGGGCGACGACGGGCGCGCCACCGGTGCCGGTGCCACCACCCTCACCCGCGGTCACGAACACCATGTCGGCGCCCTTGATGACCTCTTCGATCTCTTCGCGGTGGTCCTCGGCGGCCTTCTGCCCCACCTCGGGGGCGGCGCCGGCACCGAGGCCGCGGGTCAGTTCCCGGCCGATGTCGAGCTTGACGTCGGCGTCGGACATGAGCAGTGCCTGAGCGTCGGTGTTCACCGCGATGAACTCGACACCCTTGAGGCCGACCTCGATCATGCGGTTCACGGCGTTCACTCCGCCGCCGCCGATACCGACGACCTTGATCACCGCAAGGTAGTTGTGCGGGGGCGTCATCGGGGCCGCCTTCCTGATCGTGTGTGCCCGTGCTGCCCGCCGGTCGCTGAGCGTGTGCCGAACCCTCGAGCTGAAGTTCAGATTGAGAGTTATGTCAACTGCCGACGTTGAAGCAGGACGGTATGCACCAGGCTGGCTCGAATCCAGTAGCCACGCCGTGTGTCGCAAAGGTGTTTTGCCACAACATGTTCGCGGGCGCAAGAGCGAGACCCGGTCGCAGCGGCGAACGGCGGCCTGGTAAAAGCGAAGATCAGGTCGGCATCGACATGACCATGACGACGTCCTTCGACGGCGATCCGGTCGGTGATCCGCCCGCCTGTTCGACGCTGAGCGCGAACTTCTCGGCCCCGCCGAGCCCCTCGGCGACCAGCAGCGCACCGTCCTGACCACCGGAAATGAGCCCGGCGGGCTTGGGCGCGGTGCCCGGGTACATCAGCCAGGCCTGGTACGTCCGGCCCGGATCGTTCTTCGGCAGCTGCGCCGCCATGAAGACGAGCCGGTCCTTCGTGCGCGACATCATCACGGTCCCGCCGCCGCCCGCGGAGGTCTCGGCGTGCCCGGTCCGGAGATCGGCGGCCGAAAGGACGTCGGCGACCGGCGCGTACCGGTCCGCGTACTGCGCGGCCCGTTCCCGCGCGGCGGTCAGCTCCGTGTGGTTCTGGTAGGCGAGGCCGCCGAACACGGCGGTGCCCGCCAGGCCCACGACGGCCGCCGCGACCGCGGCGATCGCCCAGCGCGGGACGCGGCGGCGATCCTTGAAACGCTCTCCGGCTTCGGAGCGCGTCTTCGGCGGCAGCTGCCTGGTCGCCATCGCCTCCGCGAGCACCCGGTGCTTGAGCTCGGGCGGCGGGTCTTCGGCCAGCGCGGCACCGAGCCGGGTCGCGGTCATCTGGAGTTCGAGGACCTCCTGGGCGCACGAGGCGCACTCCCCGAGGTGCCGCTGGAACTGGGCACGCTCCATTTCGGACAGCGCGTCGACGGCGTAGGCCCCCGTGAGCGTGTGCATTTCGGGCATGGTCATGCCGTCACCCCCAAACAGTCCCGGAGCCTGATCAGGCCGTCCCGGAGACGGGTCTTGATGGTCCCGTGCGGGGTCTGCAGCACCTCTGAGACCTCGCGATAGGTGTAGCCCTGGTAGTAGGCGAGCAGCACGGATTCCCGTTGCAGCTCGGTGAGACTGGTCAGGCACCGCCGCACCTGCGAACGTTCCCAGCGGGCCGCGACGGCCTCGGCCACCTCGTCGAAGGGCCGGGCGCGGGCGGCCTCGAAGGTCGCCTTGACCTCGCGGTCGGAACTGGCCCGTGCCGAGCGGACGCGGTCGACCGCACGGCGGTGCGCGAGCGTCATGGCCCAGTTCAGCGCGCTCCCCCGCTCCGGGGAGTAGCGCGTGGCCGTGCGCCACAGCTCCACCATGACCTCTTGGGTGACCTCTTCGGACTGTGCGGAGTCACGGAGGATCCGGCGCACCAGGCCGAGGACCGGCCCGGCGAGCCTGTCGTACAAGGCGTCGAAGGCCCGCTCGTCCCCCTTCGCGACCCGGACGAGCAGGTCCTCGGCCGTCGGGCCGGCCGGTTCGCCATCGGGTGCGGGAACGGGCGCCATCCGGCGGGGACGTGCCGATTCATCCATCAAGTCTGCCTCCGACCGTCTGCGGCGTCCGCGGGGTCATCGGCGCCTTCTTCACCCACAGTCTGATCCCATGCCGCCGGATCAGCGCGGAGACCCGGTGCGGCATGAGCGGACGGGTGATCAGCAGGTGCACCAGCCACTTGGTGGTGGCGGGCCGCCGCACCCCGCGCAGTGACGCGGTCAGCGGCGTCGTCCCGCCCTGGCGGAGGGCGATCTTGACCGAGAGCAGCGACTCCGGCTTCGGCACCTCCATCCGGTACTCGCCGTCCATCGACTGGAACGGCGAGACGTAGAACTCCTTGTCCGCGAAGGCGTTCCCGTTCGCGTCCGGGCGCAGGAGGTACGCGTGCCTGCCGCGGTAGGTGTTGTGGACCTCGGCGACGACGCATTCGAGTCCGCCGTCGGGGCGGTGGCACCAGTAGAGGGTGATCGGGTTGAAGTTGTGCCCGAGCATCCGCGCGCCGGCGAGCATCAGCACCCGGCCTCCCCGGAGGTCGACGCCCCGGGCCGCGAGCCAGCGGTCCAATTTGGACCGGATGCTGGAGGTGTCGTCGGATGCGAAGTGGTCTCGCGAGTCGAAGCGGGCGAAGGGCCGGAGCCACCACGGCAGCTTCGGCGGCCTGTCGAGGTCGACGAACCACAGATAGACACGGTGGGCGAACGAGATCGGCGGGTCGTTGCGCCGGACATGCGCCACCGTCGAGTCGTAGAGGACGGCCATGGCGGTCACCATCGCACCCCGAAGTTCTCGGCCGCGCGGACGCCGGACGCGCAGCCGTCCTCGTGGAACCCCCATCCGTGGTACGCGCCGGCGAAGGCGACCGTGCCGTCGTTGAGTTCGGGCAGGCGGCGCTGGGCGGCCACGGATCCCGGCGTGTAGACGGGGTGTTCGTAGGTCATCCTGGCCAGCACCGAACCGTCGTCCGGCGCGGTGCCGGGGTTAAGCGTGACCACGTAGCCCTTCGGCTCGTCGAGCCGCATCAGGCGGTTCATGTCGTAGGAGACCTGGACCGCGCCCGCGTTCGCGCCGCAGGCGGGGGTGGCGTAGTTCCAGCCCGCCCGCGCCGATTCCGCCGTCGGGAGCACCCCGGTGTCGGTGTGCAGCCACGCCTCGTTGCTGGAGTACCGGAACGAGCCGAGGACGTCGCGTTCGGCCTCGGTCGGCGACGCGAGCAGCTTCAGCGCCTGGTCCGCGTGCGTGGCCAGGACGACCTTGTCGAGCCGGTGCCGGGTGTCGGCGTCGTCGCGGACCTCGATCCCCCGCCCGGTGCGCTTGACCGAGCGGACCGGCGTCGACAGGTGGACGGCCGTCAGCTGTTTGGCGGCGAGGTCGACGTACTCGCGGGAGCCGCCGACGACGGTGCGCCACCTCGGGGACCCGCCGACCGACAGCATCCCGTGGTTGCGCAGGAACTCGAACAGGTAGCGCGCGGGGTACTGGAGCGTGTCGGTCCGGTCGGCCGACCAGACCGTCGAGACCACCGGGAGCATGAAGTGGTCGACGAAGTACTTCGTGTACCCGCCGATCGCGAGGAACGCGCCGAGGGTGACGTCCCCGGCCTCGGGCGATTCGAGGACGCGCTTCGCGTGCCGGTGGAAGCGTTTGACGTCGGCGAGCATCCGCAGGTAGCGCCCGCGGGCGAGGTTGCGCGGCTGGGCGAACAGTCCTTTCAGGCCCTTGGCCCCGGCGTACTGGAGGCCGCAGCCGTCGCAGCGGATGCTCATCGACATCTCGGTGTCGCGGGTGGTGACGCCCAGCTCGCCGAACAGGCGGAGCAGATTCGGGTAGGTGCGCTCGTTGTGCACGATGAACCCGGAGTCGACGCCGACGGTGCCGCCGTGCGCGCTCGGGACGTCGTGAGTGTGGGCGTGCCCGCCCAGCCTGTCGTCGGCTTCGAACAGCAGCACTTCATAGCGGCGTTGCAGCAGGTAGGCGGCCGTGAGGCCAGCCACGCCGCTGCCGATGACTCCGATGCGTAGACCCTTGGTGTGCACGAAGGGGATTCGGAACAGGGTCCGGGCCGGATTGGACCGGGTGAACCGGGGCATCACACGACCCATCCTTTTCCTGTCCGGGGCCGAATGACGACTATGCCGAACAGTCCCGCGTCTCGCCTAGTGCCGTTCGTCGAGCGGCTCCTCGGCGGCTCCCTGCCGGTCGGTCTCCGTACCTGGGACGGCGTACGCGCCGGTCCCCCGGATGCCCCGACCGTGGTGCTCCGCAACCGGCGCGCGCTGCGCCGTCTCCTCTACGCCCCCGGAGAATTGGGCCTGGCCAGGGCCTATGTTTCGGGCGACCTCGACGTCGAAGGCGACCTCGCCGACGGATTCCGCCGGATCTGGGCGCTGACCCGCTCGGGTGCCGTGCGCGGCGCGAAGCTCGGCCCGCGCGAGTGGGCCGAGGCGCTGCGGATCGCGGTGGGCCTCGGCGTCGTCGGGCCGCCGCCCAAGCCGCCCGCCGAAGAGGCCAGGCTGTCCGGGAAGCTGCACACCCTGCTCCGCGACAAGTCGGCGATCGCGCATCACTACGACCTCGGCAACGCCTTCTACCAGCTGCTGATGGACGAATCGATGGCCTATTCGTCCGCGTATTGGACCTCCGACGAGGACGGCTACGACCTCGAACAGGCCCAGTGGGACAAACTCGAACTGATCTGCCGCAAGCTCGGTCTCCGGCCGGGGATGCGGCTGCTCGACGTCGGCTGCGGCTGGGGCTCGCTGCTGGTTCACGCGGCGAAGCACCACGGCGTCCAGGCCGTCGGCATCACGCTGTCGGCGGAACAGCTGCAGCACATCCGCGGCCGGCTCGCCCAGCACGACCTGGAGGACCGCGTCGAGGTCCGCAGGCAGGACTACCGAGAGCTGACCGACGAGCCGTTCGACGCGGTCGCCTCGATCGAGATGGGCGAACACGTCGGAGAGGAGAACTACCCCGAGTACACGCGGACGCTGTACCGGATGCTCAAGCCCACCGGACGGCTGGTGCTGCAGCAGATGTCCCGCGGCGCGGTGGCCCCCGGCGGCGGCGCGTTCATCGAGCGCTACATCGCCCCCGACATGACGATGCGGCCGGTGAGCCGCACGCTCGGCCACCTGGAGACCGCCGGTTTCGAGATCCGCGACGTCCACGCGCTGCGCGAGCACTACGTGCGTACGGTCCGGGCATGGGAGAAAACGCTGGAGAGCAACTGGGACGACGTCGTGGCGCTCATCGGTGAGTCCGGCGCGCGGGTCTGGCGGCTCTACCTGGTCGGCGGCGCGCTGGCGTTCGAGGAGAACCGGATGGGCGTCGACCAGATCCTCGCGGTCCGCTCCTCCGACACGGGCTTGAGCGCGCTGCCCGCCACCAGGGAGTGGTCCTGATGCCACTCGGGGGGACCCTCGCGGTCACGGCGGGCGCGACGCTCGTGGCCTTCGTCGTCACCTTCGGCATCGCCCGGTGGCGCAAGCGATACGACACCGTCGACACGCTGTGGGGGCCGGGCTTCGCGCTCGTCGCGGTGGTCGCGGCCCCGCTCGGGGACGGGTCGCCGGCGCTGCGCGTGGTCACCGCGCTGCTGACCGCGGTCTGGGGGGTGCGCCTCGGCGTCCACCTCCACCTGCGCAACCACAAGCTGCCCGAAGACCCGCGCTACGTGCGGATGGCAGAGAGCGCCGGGGAGAATCCGGCGCTCAAGCTGTTCGTCCGGGTGTACCTGGTCCAAGCGGTCGTCCTCTGGTTCGTCTCGCTGCCGGTCCAGTTCGCGATGTACGGCGACTCCTTCGGCGTGACGGCGTGGCTGGGCGTCGCGGTGTGGCTCGTCGGCTTCGGGTTCGAGACGATCGGTGACGACCAGTTGCGCCGTTTCAAGGCCGACCCGGGCAACAAGGGCAAGGTCCTCGACAGCGGGCTGTGGCGCTACACCCGGCATCCCAACTACTTCGGGGACGCGTGCGTGTGGTGGGGCCTGTATCTGCTGGCGTGTTCGAGCTGGGTGGGGGCGGCGACGATCCTGTCGCCGATCGCGATGACGTACACGCTGGCCAAGGGAACCGGAAAACCTTTGCTGGAGAAGGGTTTGCAGCGTTCCCGGCCGGGATACGCGACGTACGTCGAGCGGACCAGCGGGTTCTTCCCGCTGCCCCCTCGCCGCCTCACTCCCCGGTGAGACCGTCGATCATTTCGCGCAGCAGGTCGAGGTGGCCGGCGTGCCTGCCGGTCTCCTCGACCATGTGCGCGACCACGAACCGGACGTTGACCTCGCGATCCCCGCGGAAGGGGACCTTGTCGTCCAGGCCCATCCCCGCGACGATCTTGCGGCTCCGCTCGCACTCGGCCTCGTAGGCGGCGATCAGCTGCTCGATCGGGGTCTGCATGGCGACCCGGAACTCGGCGTCGGGATCGGCTTCGAGGGTTTCCTTCCAGACGTCCTCCTGGCCGTTGAGCACGACGTTGAACCAGTACTGCTCGACCAGGGTCAGATGCCCGAGCAGACCGGCGACGGTGGTCAGCTCGCTGGGCACGAGCGGCCGCCGGGCCTGCTCGTCGGTGAGGCCGGAGCACTTCCACACCACGGTGGCGCGGAGGAAGTCGAGAAAGCCGTTCAGCTGGGTGCGCTCGTCGCCGGTGAGCGGCGGTTCGGGACGCTGGGGTTCTTCGGTCATGGTCGTGCAGTCTGCCGGTTTCCGCCGATGATCCGCCATCGAGATACCGCCGGGCACGCTGTCCACCATCTGCCGCAGAGCCGTGGTCCATGTCCGAACGTGATCCCATCGTTCGAGTGAAAGCAGCGGTAGTTAGCGCCCCCGAAACATGACGACCACCCGCCCGTCATGTCAGGCTGGTGCAGTTGTAGCCATCGCCGGAGTACCGAGAAAGGTCACTGATGCCAGGCCCCCAGCTGAGCGCACTCGATGTCGCTTTCCTTTGCATGGAAAGCGAAACGACGCCCATGCACATGGGCGCGGTGGTCACCTTCCGCCCGCACGGGCAGGTGCACGCGCGCAAGCTGACCGCGCTGCTCGCCGAACGTGCCGCGCTGCTCCCGAAGCTGCGTCAGCGCCCTCGCACCGCGCTGTTCCCGCCCGGCGCCGCCATCTGGGCCGAGGACCCGGATTTCGTTGCCAGTGAACATATTTCACATCACCACCTGAGCTCCCTGTACGAACCGGACCCACTCTCCGCCTACGCGTCGCGCTGGATGGGACGGCCGCTCGACACCGGAAAACCCTTGTGGGACTTGCATCTCGTCACCGGCCTGCCGGACGGCGAGTTCGCGTTGCTGCTGAAACTGCACCACGCGCTCACCGACGGGGCGGGCGCGTACGCCGTCGCCGTGGGGCTGCTCGACGGCCTCCCGCGGGTGACGAAGCGCACGCACAGTGGTGCCGAGCCACCGGCCCCACGCTCCCCTGTGGACGCGGTCAAGGAAGTTCTCGGCACCACCCTGGCCCAGGCCGGGGAGACCGCCGGGATCGCCTCTTCCGTCGTCCGCGCGACCCGTTCGCCGCTGTCCCCGATCAGCGCGCCGCCGTCGACCGAACGACGGCTCGGCTTCGTCCGGCTGGACACCGGCGAGATCCGGCGGATCCGCCGGGCCCACGGCGGGACCGCCAACGACGTCGTGCTGGCAATCCTCAGCGGCGCGCTGCGCGAATGGATGATCAACCGCGGCCAGCGCGCCGACGACCGGACGCTACGTGCGCTCATCCCGGTCAGCGTGCGCGGGCGGTCCGCCGAGCAACTCGGCGGCAACAAGCTGTCCGGCTACCTCTGCGAGCTGCCGGTCGGCCTCGACGATCCGGTGGACCGGCTGCTGGCCGTCCAGCGGGAGATGAGCCGGAACAAGGCCGCGGGCCCGGCCCGGGGCGCCGGCGCGTTCCCGCTGCTCGCCGACCGGATGCCGCCCATGCTGCACCGGCTCGGTTCGAAGGCCGCCGGGCTCGCCGCGCCGCTGCTGTTCGACCTCGTGGTGACCACGGTGCCGGTGCCGCCCAACCGCCTCAGCCTCGACGGGACGAAGATCGAAGGCGTGTACCCGTTCGTTCCGCTGGCGCCGCGGCAGGCGATCGGCATCGCGGTGGCGACCTACCGCGACTCGGTCCACATCGGACTTCAGGCGAACGGGGCTGCGGTTTCGGACGTGGGCTCGCTGCGGGACGGCGTGCTCAAGTCGGCCGCGCGCCTGCTGGACACTGCTCACTGAAGCGCGTGAAGGCCCCCTTCCCTCGGCTGAGCCGAGGGAAGGGGGCCTTCACGCGCTTGTCGTGGTCCCGCGTCAGCCGCGCAGCATCTCCGCGACCAGGAAGGCCAGTTCCAGCGACTGCTGCGTGTTCAGGCGCGGGTCGCAAGCGGTCTCGTACCGGCCCGAAAGATCCAGATCCGAGATCTCCTGCGCGCCACCGAGGCATTCGGTGACGTCCTCGCCGGTGAGCTCGACGTGGATGCCGCCCGGGTAGGTGCCGAGTTTGCGGTGCACCTCGAAGAAGCCCTGGACCTCGTCCACGATCCGGTCGAAGTGCCGGGTCTTGTACCCGGTCGACGCCTCGTGGGTATTGCCGTGCATCGGGTCGCACTGCCAGATGACCTTGTGCCCGGACGCCTCGACCTTCTCGACGATCGCGGGCAGCACCTCGCGGACCTTGCCGTTGCCCATCCGGGCGATCAGCGTCAGGCGGCCGGGCTCGTTGCGCGGGTCGAGCCGCCGGACGTACTCGACGGCCTGCTCGGGCGTGGTCGTCGGGCCGATCTTGAGGCCGATCGGGTTGGCCAGCAGTTCGGCGAAGGCGATGTGCGCGCCGTCGAGCTGCCTGGTCCGCTCGCCCACCCACAGGAAGTGCGAGGACAGGTTGTACAGCTTGGGGTTCGCCGCGTCCGCGCGGTCCATCCGCAGCATGGAGCGCTCGTAGTCCAGCAGCAGCGCCTCGTGGCTGGCGAAGATCTCGGTGGACTGGAGCGAGGTGTCGGTGACGCCACAGGCCGACATGAACCGCAGGCCGCGGTCGATCTCCGACGCCAGCGCCTCGTAGCGTTCGCTGGCGGGCGAGGACTTCACGAAGTCCTTGTTCCAGTCGTGCACCTGGTGCAGATCCGCCATGCCGGCGCCGGTGAGCGCGCGGACGAGGTTCATCGCGGCGCCCGCGTTGGCGTAGGCGCGGATCATCCGGCCGGGGTCGGGGACGCGGAGTTCGGGCTTGGCGACGAGCGAGTTGATGATGTCGCCGCGGTACACCGGCAGGCCGAGCGCGTCGGTGGACGCCGAACGCGGCTTCGCGTACTGGCCCGCGATGCGGCCGACCTTCACCACCGGCAGGCTCGCGCCGTAGGTGAGGACGACGGCCATCTGCAGCAGGGTGCGCAGGTTCGCGCGGATGTGCGGTTCGGTGTTCGACTCGAACGTCTCCGCGCAGTCGCCGCCCTGCAGCAGGAACGCCTCGCCGCGGGCGACCATGGCGAGCCTGTCGGAGAGGCGGTCGATCTCGGCGGGGACGGTGATCGGCGGCACGCTTTCCAGCACACCGCGGACGCGTTTCGTCAGCTCCGCGTCCGGCCACTCGGGCTGCTGCGCGGCCGGCCGGGAAAGCGCGTCGTCGAGCCTCTCGCGCAGCCCGGGGGGTAGAGGGGGCAGTTCGGGGAGCGTGTCGACGGGAACGTCCACTGTCCAGTTCACGGGCACCAGGATATGCCCGGCCGAAAGCCGCCCGCCCACCGGGACGAAAGTCCCAAAAGGTGGACGGGCGGCGGACTGATCAGGCGGCCTGAGCCTTGTTGTAGAGGTTCTGCGCGTCCGCGCCGAAGTACGGTCCGAACATGTAACCCGGCAGGAAGTTGTAGCCGAAGCTGTTCACCGAGGCCTGGACGCCGGCACCGGTCGCCTCGCTGAAGTCGAGGAACCACGGGCCGCCGCTCGAACCACCGGTCATATCGCACTTCATCCCGTGGTCCTTGGTGAGCAGGAAGTCGGTGAACGTGGTGCCGCTGCAGTAGATCAGCTTCGTGCCGTCGTACGGCGCCGCCGCCGGGTACCCGAACGTGTACATCGACGCGTTTCGAGCCTGGTTGAACGCGATCCCCTGCGCGCCGACGACGTCGGTCAGCTTCTGCCCGTTGAGCGGGTTGACCACGGCCGCGCCGACGTCGTAGTTCATGTCTTCGCTCGCTTCCCACTGCGGAGTGGTCAGCGTGCTCTTCGCAGCCCAGGTGCCGTAGGGGGTGTTTCCATTGTTGTAGCCGGGCGCGAAGGTCCAGTTCGTGTGCCACGCGCCTTGGTACTTCACGCAGTGCCCGGCCGTGATCACGACGCTGCCGTTGGTACTGGTGACCGCGTCACCCGAGCACGACGCGTTCCGCCCGCCCATGGTGAAGAACACCCGGCCCGCGGTCTGCACGACCTTGCCCGCGCCCGTCCACGCGCCACCGCCGTTGGGGATGCTCTTGATGATCGCGCTCTCGCCCTTCGCGACGTCCTTCGGCGTGAAGGCGGGCGCGGAGACCAGTTGTTCGATCGGCACCGCCGAACGCATCCGCTCCGGTGTCCAGTAGGCGGCGACGGCCCGCGCGTCGACCGCGGCCTGATGGTGGGCGGGCGCGGCCTGCGCTGGACTCGCGACCGCTGTCAGCGCCGTCACCGCCAGCCCCGTGAGCGCCGCCAGGATCCCCGTCCGGAAAGCCGTCCTCTTCATGGCGTACCACCTTTCGCCACCGGTGAATTGCCGTATGACTTGCACGACATTTCGAAAGTATTTGTCCGACTACCGGACGTACAAGGGACCGTTCGGCCGCATCCGTTCTCCTCTATGGGCCGTTCGGCCCAGTGCGATGACCTGACCTTCGCGGTGTGGTCGCTGTTCAAGGTCTTCGGAGTCGGGATCGCGCCGCACACCACGACGGTGTCCGGCGCGATCGTCGTGCTGACGTTCACCTTCGGACCGTTGATGCACCTCGGCTGGCTCCTCGTCGCCGGAGTGTGCTGGTCGCTCGTCGCGCGGGGCGAACGCACCTATCCCGAAGCCGCCGCCGGGGTCCTGCTGGGGATCCTGGTCGGCGGCCTCGGCTACTGGCTGACGATCATCGTCATCTACTTCGGCAGATGAGCCGGGCAGTGGGAATCGGCGACCGGGAGGACGCCGTCCCGCAGGTAGCGCACGACGAAATCGTTGCCGCAGGCGTTCTCCTTGGTGAAGACGCCGTGCCCGCCGGCGTCGACCGTGACGAACCTCGCCCGCCCGCCCAGCGCCGAACGCAGTTCCCGGGCACCGGACAGCGGTGTCGCCGGATCGCGGAGGTTCTGCACCAGCAGGATGTTCGACGGGCCGCGGTCGTGGATCCGCACCGGGCGTTCGCGGGGCTCGGCAGGCCAGAACGCGCAGGGAGTGATGTTGGCGGCGGCGGGACCGAACATCGGATGCGTGACGCGGGCGCGTTCGACCGCCTTTTGGTAGTAGCGAACGCTTTCCGGCCAGTCGGAGTCGTTGCACAGGACCTGGAGCTGGAGCGCGGCGTGGTTGTCGCCGTCGAGCGGCCCGGCTTGTGCCTTCGCCGACGGAGCGGCCCATTGCGCGGCGAGACCGGGGAAGTTCGCGTCGTCGTACAGCGCTCCCCAGGTGTCGGCCCGGATTCCCTGGCCACGTTCTTCGGCCAGTTCGAAGAACTTCGCCGTCACCTCGGCGGGTGTCCGCCCGAGGTGGTAGACGTCGTCGCGCGCCGCCGCCCAAGCCGCGAAATCGCCGAAGCGGTCGTCGAAACCGTCCGCGAAACGCTGGTGTGCCCGGACGTCCAGCCCGTCGGGGCCGAGGAGGCTGTCCAGCACGATCCGGTCCGTTCTCGCCGGGAACAGCGACGAGTACGCCGCTCCCAGGTAGCTCCCGTACGAGACGCCGTAGTACGAGATCTTCCGCTCCCCCAGCGCCTCACGGATCCGGTCCAGGTCGCGCGCGGTGTTCGCGGTGGTCATGTGCGGGAGGAGGGCCGCGGTCTTCGACTCGGCGCACTTCCGGGCCACCACTCGCGATTTCGCCGCCTTCCCGGTGACGTCACGCGGGCCGTCGGCGTACGGGCCGACGAGGATGAACCGTTGTTCCTCGGTCAGGTCGCAGGTCACCGGAGTGCTGTAGGTGGTCCCGCGCGGGTCGAACCCGATGACGTCGTAGCTGTCGAGCAGGCCGCTGTTCCCCTGGCGCTGCGCGAGCTGGGCGGGCATGGCCAGGCCGGGGCTCCCCGGGCCGCCGGGATTCATCAGCAGCACGCCGCGACGCTTCGGTGACGTGCTCGCCTTGCGGGAAACGGTGAGTTCGATGGTCCGCCCGCCGGGGTCGGCGTAGTCCAGCGGCACCTTGAGCTTCGCGCATTCGAGGCCCTCGGTCGGCGAGGGTGTCACGCCGTAGTCCGGACAGGGGGACGTCCACTTCAGCGCCGGAGCCGCTTCGGCTGTCGCCGGGACGGCCAGGGCCAGAGGCAGGAAAGCCAGTATCGCCAACGTTTTTCTCATGCGGGAAGCCTGGCGCGACGGGCGGCCCTACCGCGTCGGACCTGAGCCTGATCCGGGACCTCAACCTTCGGCAGGAGAAGGGGCTTCCTTCAGTACACCCTCGGTCAGACGCGTCTCGACGACGCGCGCGAAGCTGGGGCACGTCCGGATGTCCTCGTGCGGACAGGCCAGGACGTGCGCGATCGCGGTCCTCGCCGCCTCGATCCGGGCGAGCCGCTGGTCGAGTTCGGTCAGCTTCCGCCGATGCAGTTCGCGCCAGCCCTCCGCGGCCCGCTCACGGGCGGCGATCAGGTCCTTGAGTTCGCGCAAGGTGAAGCCCACGTCCTGCAGCAGCAGGATCTCCCCGACCCGCCCGACCGCCGACGGTGGATACCGCCGCTGTCCGGAGACCCTGGCGGGAGGCGGCAGGAGGCCGATTTCCTCCCAGTAGCGCAGGCCGGAGGTGGCGACCCCGGTACGGCCCGCCAATTCGCCGATCGTCAGCTCGCCTTCGCCCATCTTGACTTCAAGCGTACTTGAAGCCGTTGACTCGGCTCATGACGAAAACAGGCGGATTCTTCACCGGATACGTATTCCCCAAGCTCTTCCGGCAGTTCGGCCATCCTCGCGGACCGGTGGGGCAGCTGGTCGGCTGGATCATGGCGAACAGTGCGGCCAACCGGCGGCGCAACGGCTGGGTGGTTTCCCTGCTGGAAATCCAGCCGACGGACCGGGTTCTCGAAATCGGCTTCGGTCCCGGTCTCGCCATCGCCGATCTGGCGGGCCTGGCGAGCCAGGTCCACGGCATCGATCATTCCGCGGCGATGGTGCGGAAGGCCACCCGGCGCAACTCCCGCGCGGTCCGCGACGGCCGGGTCCGGCTCGTGCACGCTTCCGTGGACCGGTTGCCGGAATTCGGCGGACCTCTCGACGTGATCCTGGCGGTCAATTCCGCGAAGTTCTGGGAGGAGCCCGCCGCACGGTTACGCGAGCTGCGCCGCCTGCTCCGGCCTTCGGGGCGCATCGCGCTGGCCATCCAGCCGCGGTGTCCCGGCGCCGACGGCGCCACCACCGCGAGGGCGGCCCAGGAACATCACGATCTGCTCGTCGAGGCCGGATTCACCACGATCCGCGTCGAGACCCTCGACCTCGATCCGCCCGTCGCGTGCCTGCTGGCGATCAATCCGGGGTGAGGGAACGCGCCGACCACGCTGTCGGCGCGCCCCGGGATCAGATGACCGCCAGCGGAAGCGCGGTCGGGTGCACGGGAGCGGGCAGGTCCGAAGCACCGGTGAGGTAGGCGTCCACCGCGCTCGCCACCGAACGTCCCTCCGCGATCGCCCACACCACCAGCGAAGCGCCGCGGTGCGCGTCGCCGCAGACGAACACGCCGGGCGAGGAGGTCTGCCAGTCCGGGCCGCACGAAAGCGTGCCGCGCCGGGTCAGCGACAGCCCGAGCTCGTCCAGCAGCGGCATGTGCTCGACACCCTCGAACCCGATCGCGAGCAGCACGAGGTCGGCGGGCAGCTCCTCGACCTCGTCGTTGACCGGGGTCACCATGCGCTTGCCGGTCTCCGGGTCCTTGACCACGCGGACCTGCCGGAGCTCGACGGCGCGCACGTTGCCCTCGTCGTCGCCGACGAACCGGGTGACCGCGACGGCGAACTTGCGCTCGCCCGCCTCCTCGTGCGCCGGGTAGGTGCGCAGGATGTACGGCCAGGTCGGCCACGGCGACCGCTCGTCGTCCCTTGTGGACGGTGGGGTCGGGTACTGGTCCAGCTGTGTCACCGAAAGCGCGCCCTGACGGGTCGCGGTGCCGTAGGAGTCGGCCCCGGTGTCACCGCCGCCGATGATGACCACGTGCTTGCCCGCCGCGTCGATCGGCGACGGCCCGTCGCCCTCGACGTACTTGTTGGCCGGGACCAGATGTTCCATCGCCAGGTGGATCCCGGACAGCTCACGCCCGGGCGTGGTCTTGTCGTCGCGGCCGCGCAGCGCGCCCACGGCCAGCACCACCGCGTCGTAGCCGGACCGCAGTTCCTCGACGGTCAGGTCGACGCCGACCTCGCAGCCGGTGACGAACTTCGTGCCCTCCTTGCGGAGCTGCGCGAGCCGCCGGTCGAGGACCTTCTTCTCCATCTTGAACTCGGGGATGCCGTACCGCAGCAGGCCGCCGAGCCGGTCGTCCCGTTCGTAGACGGTCACCTCGTGACCGGCGCGGGTCAGCTGCTGCGCGGCGGCGAGCCCGGCCGGGCCGGAGCCGACCACCGCGACCCGCTGGCCCGACGACACCGCCGAGATCTGCGGCTGCACGTAGCCCGCTTCCCAGGACTGGTCGGCGATCGTCTGCTCGACCCGCTTGATCGACACCGGACCGCCGGACAGCGGCGAGATCGACAGGACGCAGCCCGCCTCGCACGGCGCGGGGCACAGCTTCCCGGTGAATTCGGGGAAGTTGTTCGTCGCGTGGAGCCGGTCGCTCGCCGCGGCCCAGTCGCCGCGGCGCACCAGGTCGTTCCACTCCGGGATCAGGTTGCCCAGCGGGCAGCCCGAACCACCGGAATGACAGAACGGGATACCGCAGTCCATGCACCGCGAAGCCTGCTTGCGCACCTGTTCGTTGCGCTCACCGGGTTCGACGTCGGCGTACACCTCGCCCCAGGTGGCGAGACGGTCCTCTTTGGACTTCTTCTTCGGCTCTTCGCGTTCGTACTTGAGGAAACCCGTCGGATCAGCCACGAGCGGCCTCCATGATCGCTTCGTCGACGTCGCGGCCCGCGGCGCGCGCCGCCTTCGCCGCGTCAAGGACACGCTGGTAGTCGCGGGGCATCACCTTGGTGAACGCCGCCGAGCGACGCGGCCAGTCGCCGAGCAGCGACGCGGCCACGGCCGAACGTGTGAGGTCGTAATGCTTCTGCACGGTCTTCTTGAGCCAGGCGAGGTCTTCGGAGGACGGTGCCTGAAGGTTCACCATCTCTTCGTTGACCTTGCCGCGGTCGAGGTCGAGCACGTAGGCCTCGCCGCCGGACATGCCCGCCGCGAGGTTGCGCCCGGTCGGGCCGAGCACCACGGCCTGGCCGCCGGTCATGTACTCGAAGGCGTGGTCGCCGACGCCTTCGGCGACGACCACCGCACCGGAGTTGCGCACGCAGAAACGTTCGCCGACCTGGCCGCGCAGGAACATCTCGCCGCCGGTGGCCCCGTAGGCGAGGGTGTTCCCGGCGATGGTCTGGCCTTCCGCCGCGAACTTCGCGTCCGGATGCGGGCGCACGACGATCCGCCCGCCCGAGAGGCCCTTGCCGACGTAGTCGTTCGCGTCGCCGACCATGTCGAGCGTGATGCCGCGCGGCAGGAACGCGCCGAGCGACTGGCCGGCGGAACCGGTCAGCAGCACGTGGATCGTGTCCTCGGGCAGTCCCTCGCCGCCGTAGCGGCGGGTGATCTCGGAACCGAGCAGTGTGCCGACGGTCCGGTTCACGTTCCGCACCGGCAGCTCCAGCCGGACCGGATGCGCGTCCTCCAGCGCAGCCTCGGCGAGCTGGATCAGCGTCCGGTCGAGCGCGTGCTCCAGACCGTGGTCCTGAGTGCGCGTGCGCCGCTTCGCCCCGCCATAAGGGGTTTCCGCGGGCATCTCGAAGATCGGCGCGAGGTCGAGCCCGGAGGCCTTCCAGTGCTCGATCGCGTCGTCGGTGTTCAGCATCTCGGCGTGCCCGATGGCCTCGTCGAGAGTGCGGAAACCGAGCGCCGCCAACGTTTCCCGGACCTCTTCGGCGACGAACCGGAAGTAGTTGACGACGTGGTCGGCCTGGCCGGTGTACCGCTTGCGCAGATCCGGGCTCTGGGTCGCGACGCCGACCGGGCAGGTGTCGAGATGGCAGACGCGCATCATGACGCAGCCCTCGACGATCAGCGGCGCCGTCGCGAAACCGTACTCCTCCGCGCCGAGCAGCGCGGCGATGACGACGTCCTTGCCGGTCTTCATCGCGCCGTCGACCTGCACGGTGATCCGGTCGCGCAAACCGTTGAGCAGCAACGTCTGCTGGGTCTCGGCGAGACCGATCTCCCACGGCGTCCCCGCGTGCTTGAGCGAGTTCATCGGGGAGGCGCCGGTACCGCCGTCGTGGCCGGAGATCAGCACGACGTCGGCGTGCGCCTTGGACACGCCCGCGGCGACCGTGCCGACGCCCAGCGAGGACACCAGCTTCACGTGGATGCGGGCGTTCTCGTTGGCGTTCTTGAGGTCGTGGATCAGCTGGGCGAGATCCTCGATCGAGTAGATGTCGTGGTGCGGCGGCGGGGAGATGAGCCCGACACCCGGCGTGGAGTGCCGGGTGCGCGCGATCCACGGGTACACCTTGTTCGGCGGCAGCTGACCGCCTTCGCCCGGCTTCGCGCCCTGCGCCATCTTGATCTGGATGTCGTCGGCGTTGACCAGGTACTCGCTCGTGACACCGAAGCGGCCGCTCGCGACCTGCTTGATCGCGCTGCGCCGCGTCGGGTCGTAGAGCCGCTCGGGGTCTTCCCCGCCCTCACCGGTGTTGGACCGGCCGCCGATGCGGTTCATCGCGATGGCGAGCGTTTCGTGCGCCTCGGCCGAAATCGAGCCGTAGGACATCGCGCCGGTGTTGAAGCGCTTGAAGATCGCCTCGACCGGCTCGACCTCGTCCAGCGGGACGGGCTCACGCGTGCCCTCGCGGAAGGAGAACAGCCCGCGCAGCGCGCCGCCCTGGCGGTACAGGCGGTGCACCTCGTCGGAGTACTCCCGGTACACCTCTTCCCGGCCGGTCTTCGTCGCGTGCTGCAACAGGAAGACGGTCTCCGGGGTGAACAGGTGCAGTTCGCCCTCGCGGCGGTACGCGTACTCGCCGCCGGTCTCGAGTCCGCGGTGGACCCGGTCGGTCGGGTTGTCCGGGTACGCGCGGCGGTGACGCGTGGCGACCTCTTCGGCGAGCACGGTCAGGCCGACGCCGCCGAGCTTCGACGACGTCCCGGTGAAGTACTCGTCGAGCAGGTCCTGGGCCAGGCCGAAGGATTCGAAGACCTGCGCCGCGGTGTACGCGCCGACGGTCGAGATGCCCATCTTCGACATGATCTTCAGGACGCCCTTCACGAGCGCCTTGACGTAGCTGCGGACCGCCTTGGCGGGCTCGATACCGGTGACCGCACCGGTCGAGATCATGTCCTCGATGGTCTCGAAGGCCAGGTACGGGTTCACCGCCGCGGCGCCGTAGCCGAGCAACAGCGCGACGTGGTGGACCTCGCGGGCGTCACCGGTCTCGACGACCAGCGCGACGCGGAGCCTTTCCTTGGTGCGCACCAGATGGTGGTGCACCGAGGACACCAGCAGCAGCGACGGGATCGGCGCCATGCGGTGGTCGGAGTCGCGGTCGGACAGCACGAGCGTGCGCGCGCCCGCCGCGATCGCCTCGGAGGCCTCGCGCCGGACCCGCTCGATCGCGGACGCCAGCGCTTCGGCCCCGCCGTCCACTTCGTACAGTCCGGAAAGGACACTGCACGCGAAGCCGGGGAGGTCGCCGTCGTCGTTGATGTGGATCAGCTTGGCGAGTTCGTCGTTGTCGATCACCGGATACGGCAGCTGCACGTGACGGCAGGAGGCCGGGCCGGGGGCGAGCAGGTTCCGCTCGGGACCCATGATCCGGCTCATCGAGGTGACGAGTTCTTCGCGGATCGCGTCCAGCGGCGGGTTGGTGACCTGCGCGAAGTTCTGCTTGAAATAGTCGTAAAGCAGCCGCGAACGCTGCGACAGCACCGCGGGCGGGGTGTCCGAGCCCATCGAGCCGATCGGCTCCATGCCCTTGACCACCATCGGCGCGAGGAGGATCTTCAGCTCTTCTTCGGTGTAGCCGAAGGAAAGCTGGCGCCGCAGCACGGAATCGTGGCTCTGCACGATGTGGTCGCGGTCGGGGAGGTCGGCGATCTGGAGGAGACCGGCGTGCAGCCAGCCCTCGTACGGGAGTTCCTTGGCCAGCGCCGATTTGACCTCTTCGTCGTCGACGATCCGGCCGGCTTCGGTGTCCACCAGGAACATGCGGCCGGGCTTGAGGCGGCCCTTGGCCACGACGTCCGAGGGGGCGACGTCGAGGACACCGGCCTCACTGGCCAGCACGACACGGTCGTCGGCGGTGCGCCACCAGCGGGCGGGGCGCAGGCCGTTGCGGTCCAGCACCGCGCCGACGAGCGTGCCGTCGGTGAAGGTGACACAGGCCGGGCCGTCCCACGGCTCCATGAGGCTCGCGTGGAACTGGTAGAACGCACGACGCTGTGCGTCCATCCCGGCGTGGTTCTCCCACGCTTCGGGAATCATCATCAGCACCGCGTGCGGCAGCGACCGCCCGCCGAGGTGCAGCAGCTCCAGTACCTCGTCGAAGGAGGCGGAGTCCGAGGCGTCGGCCGAGCAGATCGGGTACAGCCGGGTGAGGTCGCCGGGGATGAGGTCCGATTCGAGCAGCGCCTCACGGGCGCGCATGCGGTTGCGGTTGCCCCGGATGGTGTTGATCTCGCCGTTGTGCGCGACGAACCGGAACGGATGCGCCAGCGGCCACGACGGGAAGGTGTTGGTGGAGAACCGGGAGTGCACGAGCGCGATGGCGCTGGCGAGCCGGGTGTCGGTCAGGTCCGTGAAGAAGAGCGGGAGCTGCTCGGGGGTCAGCATTCCCTTGTAGACGATGGTCCGCGAGGACAGCGACGGGAAGTAGGTGCCGCAGCCCGCGGTCACGCTCTCGTTCTCGACACGCTTGCGGAGACAGAAGGCCAGACGGTCCAGTTCGAGCCCGCTGGGACATCGCCCGCCGGTCTCCGCGCCCGCGAGGAACACCATCGCGAAATGCGGCATGACCGAACGCGCCGTCGGGCCGATGTCGGCGCGATCGGCGTCGACCGGGACCTCACGCCAGCCGAGGACGTCGAGGCCCTCTTCACCGGCGATCCGCTCGATCAGGGCGATGGCCTTGTCCCGCTCTTCGAGGTCCGAGGGCAGGAAACCGATCCCGGTCGCGTAGGTCTGGTGACCGTCGGCGTCCGCCTCGGGCAGCGTGAAGTCCACTTCCGCCCGGAGCAGCTCGTCGGGCAGCTGCACCAGGATGCCCGCGCCGTCACCGCTGGTCGGCTCCGCGCCGGCGGCACCGCGGTGGTCGAGGTTGGTCAGCGCGGACAGACCGTCGGTGACGATGCCGTGCGAGCGCCGCCCGCGGACGTCGGCCACCATGGCCACACCGCAGGAGTCCTGTTCGGATTCGGGATCGTAAAGCCCCTGTTTGCCTGGAATGGCGGAGAAGATCATGAAGGGACCTCCTTCGTCGTCGTGCTCAGCGGCCGGACGGGCCGGCCGGGGGAATGCGCACGGGACGACGATGGCCCGTTCGTTAGCGCGACTTTAACACCTGTGAAACACGTCGGCATCAGTTCGGAGGGCGGGAAAGCCCGCCGATGGGTAACGATCTGGATGCCCGGAACGACTGAGTTCCTGATGGGGTCGCGGTAGTTCGTTCCGCTAAGTATATGCCCTGTTCCGGGATGTCAAGAGACGCGGTGAGGCGACTCTAGTCACTCCGGACACTCTTCGCGCACTGGGCCGCACAACTAGAACGTGTTACCGTTCCGCGCATGATCCTGGACCGTTTCCGGCTCACCGACCAGGTCGCCGCGGTCACCGGCGCCGGACGCGGGATCGGCGCGGCGACGGCCGTGGCGCTCGCCGAGGCGGGCGCCGACGTGGTGATCTCGTCCCGCACCGAAAGCCAGCTCACCGAGGTGGCGGCCTTGATCGCCGCCACCGGCAGGCGCGCTCATGTGGTGCCCGCCGATCTGAGCGACCCGGCCGCCGCCGGAGAGCTGGCGCGGATCGCGGCGACGGAGTTCGGCCGGCTGGACCTGGTGGTCAACAACGTCGGCGGCACCTATCCCCGGCCGTTGCTGGAAACCGGCAGTGACTTCCTCGAAGAAGCCTTTCGTTTCAACGTCTCCACCGCGCACGCGCTGACCGTCGCGGCCGCACCGTCCTTACTGGAGACGGGCGGGTCGGTCGTCAACATCTCGTCGGTCATGGGCCGGGTGGCGGGCCGGGGTTTCGCAGCGTACGGAACGGCGAAGGCCGCCCTGGCGCACTACACCCGGCTCGCGGCGGCCGATCTCGCGCCGAAGGTGCGGGTGAACGCGATCTCGGTCGGTTCGGTGGCGACGTCCGCGCTCGAAGTGGTGGTGGGCAACGACGAGCTGCGCGGCCGCATGGAGGCCGCCACTCCCCTTGGCCGGATCGGCGAGGCCGAGGACATCGCGGCGACCGTCGTGTTCCTGGCGTCCGGCGCGGGCCGGTACGTCACCGGCAAGATCATCGAAGTCGATGGTGGATTGCAGGCCCCGAACCTCGAACTGGGCCTGCCCGATCTGTAGGAGGCGAACGCCGTGCGCGTGGTCCAGTGGAGTACCGGGAACGTCGGACGGCACGCGCTGGCCGGGATGGCCGCGCGACCCGATCTCGAACTCGCCGGGGTCTGGGTTTCGAGTGAGGCCAAGGCGGGGAAGGACGCCGGGGAGCTGGCGGGGCTGGGACGTTCGCTCGGCGTCTCCGCGACGACCGACGCGGACGCGCTCATCGCGCTGAAGCCGGATTGCGTGCTCTACACCGCGATGGCCGACGACCGGCTCGTCGAAGCCGTCGAGGACCTGAAACGGTTCCTGCGCGCCGGGATCAACGTGGTGTCCAGCAGCCCGGTGTTCCTCCAGTACCCCGAAGGCGTCGTCCCACCGGAGATGATCGAGCCGATCCGCGAGGCCGCACGCGAAGGCGGCGCTTCACTGTGGGTCAACGGCATCGACCCCGGCTTCGCCAACGACTGGCTGCCGCTGGTGCTCACCGGTGTGTGCGAACGGATCGACGAGGTTCGCTGTATGGAGATCCTCGATTACTCAACGTACGACCAGGGCAAGGTGCTGTTCGACATCATGGGCTTCGGCCGGGAGATGGACGACCTGCCCCTGCTGTTGCAGCCCGGTGTCCTCTCGCTGGCCTGGGGCAGCGTCGTGCGCCAGCTCGCGGCCGGGCTGGACGTCGAACTCGACGCCGTCGAGGAGGTCTACGAACGGCTTCCGGCGCCCGAGACGTTCGAGATCGCCTCCGGGACGATCAAGGAGGGCACGGCGGCGGCGCTGCGGTTCGAGGTGCGTGGGATGCGCGGCGGGCGGGCGGTGTGCGTGCTGGAGCACATCACGCGCCTGCGGGGCGACCTCGGCCCGGACTGGCCGCAGCCGAGCGGGCAGGGCTGCTACCGCGTCAAGGTGACCGGGGAGCCCAACTACGAGCTGGACCTGCGCCTCGTCGGGGAGGACGGCGACCACAACACGGCCGGGCTGAAGGCGACCGCGATGCGGCTGGTGAACGCGATCCCGGCGGTGGTGGCGGCTCCGCCCGGGCTGCTGACGGCGCTGGACCTGCCTTTGGTGACGGGGCGGGGCCTGGTCTCCCCCTGAAGTACATGAGCGCCGGGGGCGAGTCGAGCGTGCTTCAACGGCGAACACGCGTGGCTGAGGACCGAACACGCGTGATTGAAGCCGGAACTCACGTGACTGGAGCCCGCACTTGGTGTTCCGTTCCTGATCACGCGAGTTCCGTCTCTGATCACGCGAGTCTCGGTCGGACACACGCGTGATCCGTGTTCAAGCACACCACGGCGGGTGGGAAGTACGTGAAGGCCCCCTTCCTTGCGCTAGGCGCAAGGAAGGGGGCCTTCATGTACTTGGAGCTTACTTTTCGGCGTCGGGCTTTGGGTCCTCGGTCGCCTTGTCGGCGGCGGAGTCCCGGACGGTGTCCGGAGCCGCAGCGACTTCCGCGTGTGCCTCGTCCTTCGACGAGTCCTCCCCGTCCTTCTCCGCACCGTCGGCGGACTCGCCTTCCCGCGGAACGTCCTTGCTCCACAGCGTTTCCGGGGCTTCCCGCGGCCCCCGCTTCGCGGCGAGGACGAAGTACACGATCGCCGCGGCGAACAGCAGGATCGAGGTCCATACGTTGACCCGCAGGCCCAGGATGTGGTTCGCGGAGTCGGTCCGCATCATCTCGATCCAGAACCGGCCCGCGGTGTACCCGGCGACGTAGAGGGCGAACACGCGGCCGTGGCCGAGGCGGAACTTCTTGTCCGCCCAGATGACCACCAGCGCGACACCGAGGTTCCAGATCAGTTCGTAAAGGAACGTCGGGTGCACCGGGCTGTCCGGCAGCGGGACGTGCCCGATCGCGATGCCGTTCAGGAAGTCGTCCGGGTTGGTCGGGTTGTAGCGCTGGTAGATCTCCAGGCCCCACGGCAGGTCGGTGTGCGCGCCGTAGAGCTCCTGGTTGAAGTAGTTGCCGAGCCGCCCGATCGCCTGCGCGATCACGATCCCGGGCGCGAGCGCGTCCGCCATCGCGGGCAGCGGGATCCCCCGGCGGCGGCAGGCGATCAGCGCGCCGACCGCGCCGAGCGCGATCGCGCCCCAGATGCCGAGGCCGCCGTCCCAGATCTTCAGCGCGTTCAGCGGGTTCTTACCCTCGCCGAAGTACAGCTGGTTGTCGGTGATGACGTGGTACAACCGCCCGCCGACCAGGCCGAACGGCACCGCGAAGACGGCGACGTCGATGACGGTGCCCTTCGTGCCGCCGCGGTTCACCCAGCGCCGCTCACCCAGCCAGATCGCCACGATGATGCCGGCGATGATGCACAGGGCGTACGCCCGGATCGGGACCGGCCCGATATGCCAGACGCCCTGGTCGGGGCTGGGGATGGTCGCGAGGAACGCTGCCGAGGCGGTATTCACGGAGGCCACCGTAGCGCTTCATCCACTTCTTGGGGCCGTCAGCCCTCGACGGCGGCCAAATAGCCTGCGATCAGCGCCGACGCGACCTGCCGGATGGCGGAGTCCGGCGGCAGGAACACCTCGTCGTGCAGACTCGGCGCGCCCGCGGTGTCGCCGAGGCCGACGAACATCATCAGCCCGCGTGTCGTCCCGCAGTAGTGCGCGAAATCGTCGGCGCCGAACGAGCGGAAATCGGTGTCCACGCCCGCCCCGGCCCGGACGAGCCGCCGGTGCGCGCGCCGGGTCAGTCCGGCGTCGTTGTGCAGCACCGGTTCGCAGGGGCTGATCTCCAGTTCCGCGCGGCAGCCGTGCGCCTTCGCGGTACCGTGGACGATCTCGGCGAGCCCTTCCAGCGCGAGGTCGCGGTCCTCGGCGCGCATCAGCCGCAGCGAGCCCGACAGGCGGGCCTCGTTCGGCACGACGTTCGCCGTCCTCCCCGCCTCGATCCGGCCGACCGAGCAGACCGCGCCGAACACCGGGTCGACCCGGCGGCTCGCGAGCTGCTGCAGGCTCACCACGATCTGGCTGAGCGCGAGGATCGGGTCACGCAGCAGATGCGGGTACCCGGCGTGCCCGCCCTGGCCGCGGACGACGACGTCGAACTCGTCGGTGGAGGCGTTGACCGGTCCCGGCACCGCCGACACCACGCCCGCGGCGAGCCGTGGCTGGACGTGCGCGCCGATGACCGCCTCGACGCCGTACTCGGTGAGCACGCCGGAGTCGACGATGTCCAGGGCGCCGGACGGCGACGTCTCCTCTCGCGGCTGCAGGAGCGCGACGAGCGGCCGCGGCACCCCGACGGCGGCCGCCGCGCGGCAGGTGGCGACGAGCGCGGCCATGTGCACGTCGTGCCCGCACGCGTGCATCAGCGGCGTCTCCGAGGCCCACGGGACCCCGGTGCGCTCGGTGACCGGCAGCGCGTCCAGTTCGGTGCGCAGCGCCACGGCCGGTCCCGGCCCGGTGCCGGGGAACAGCACGGCACGCCCGGTCTTGGCGACCAGGACCCCTTCCCCGGCTCCCAGCGCCTCGACGAGCACGCGCGCGGTGTCCTCTTCGTCCCCCGAAGCGCGCGGATCGGCGTGCACGCGGTGCCGCAGCGCGATCGCGGACGGCAGTTCCGCCTCGACGGCGGCCTCCCACCGGTCCTGCAGTTCGTCCAGTTCCGTCATGTCCCCTCCAGCCCGTACACCCGTTCGGCGTTGCGGCGGCCCACGAGCGCCGCTATCCGATGCGCGTCCACTTCGGACAGTACGTTCGCGGTGAGCCCCGCGTACAGGAAGTCCGACAGTCCTTGCCGGAACAGCGCGGTGCCGAGGTGGTACAGCTCGGCCAGCCCGAACGCGTCCGTGGAGAACAGCAGCTTCCCGAACGGCACTATCTCCATTGTCTCCGCGATGATCGCGGGCGCACGGTGACCGACGTTGTGCGTCGCGAGGCCCACGTCGATGAATACGTGCTCGAAGACCTGCGCCAGATACGCGGCGTTCCGGTGGAAGGGATAGTTGTGCAGCAACAGGATCGGTACTCCGTGTGACCGGGTCGCCCGCAACAGGCCGGTGAGCAGCAGCGGATCGCAGCGGTGCAGGTCCACGTCGGAATCGCCGAAGCCGACGTGGAACTGGATCGGGAGGGCCAGGTCGATCCCGGTCCAGACGAGGAACCGGTGCAGCACCTCGTCCGCGAGCCGGACCGGTTCGCCGTCCTCGATCCGGGCGAGCCAGCGTCCCGCCGCGTCGGTGACTTCGGCGTCCGTGGGCCGCTCCCCCGAAAGTTCGAGACCGACCCGGTAGGCGGCGATGGACTTGAAGCCCACCGCCGTCGTGGCACGTTTCGCCAGCTCCCCGGCGAAGGCCGAGGCGAATCCGGCCGCGGTGGCGGACACGATCACCGCTTCGGCGACCTGTTCGAGCCGGACGACGTCCCGCGCCCGGGCCCCGGACAGCTGTGCGAACTGTTCGGTCGTGGTCAGCGTGTCCGGCAGGAAACCGCCGTCGAGCAGGAACTCCGTCGTGCCGGTGGAACGCAGGAAGCGCGCGTTGACCTCGGTGGCGCCCAGTTCGGCGCGGCGGGCCAGGTAGACCTCCGCCGGGACGTGCGGCGGCAGGTCCAGCAGCGGGGCGCAGCGGGCCCGGACCGCGAGGCCGATCAGCGAGTCGAACAGGGTCGTGCCCAGTGACGAGACGGTGTCGGCCTCGGTGAGCAGCTGCTCGAACTCGATCCGGCCGAGGTCACCGGTGACGACGCCGTGGCAGTGGTGGTCCACCAGCCGCGTCTCGGCCACGAACGGCAGGATCCCGGGTCCCGGCATGAGCGCGTCCCTTCTCGTGATCGACGAATGCGGCCTCACCCTATGGCCGGATCCGGGCATGGCAAGGGGCCCGCGATGAGGCCAGGATGGGGAACCATGGTGAACCGGGATGCACTGACCGCCCGCGCGACCGCCCTCACCGGGGATCTCCGGGCCCGGGGTGTCGAACTCGTGGCGCTGACCTTCGTGGACAACGCCGGGATCGCGCGGGTCAAGGCCGTGCCACTGCGGAAGCTGCCGTCCGCCGCCGCCTGGGGTGTCGGTGCTTCGAATTGCTTCGATTTCTTCGGCTTCGACGACGTCATCACCGGGGGCGAGCACTCCCTCGGTCCGGTCGGCGATCTGCGGCTGCATCCGGACCTCGACGCGCTGACCGTGCTCGCCGGGCAGCCCGGCTGGGCCTGGGCACCGGTGACGAAACTCGACCAGGACGGCGAGCCGCATCCGCAGGACCCGCGCGCGCTGCTGGCGACGGCGGTGGACCGGCTCGCCGCGCGCGGTCACCGGGCGCTGATGAGTTTCGAACTCGAATGGGTGGTCACCAGCGCCGACAACCCGGACGATCCGACGTCGGCCACCGCGGGCCCGGCCTACGGCTACGCGCGGCTTTCCGAGCACGCGGACTATCTCCGCGCCCTGGTGTCCACTTTGGACCAGCAGGGCGTCGGGGTGGAACAGATCCACCCGGAGTACGCCGACGGCCAGTTCGAACTGTCCGTCGCGGCCGCCGATCCGGTGCGGGCGGCCGACGTCGCCGTCCTCACGAAGGAGACGATCCGCGCGCTCAGCCACCGGCACGGGCTGAAGGCGTCCTTCACCCCGAAGTTCGCGCCCGCCGGCGTCGGCAACGGCGGACACGTGCATCTGAGCGTCTGGGACGGCCCTCGAAATCTTTTCTCCGGCGGGGAAAGGGTTTTCGGGCTGACCGCGGTCGCCGAGGCGTTCAGCGCGGGCATCCTGCGGCGGCTGCCCGCGCTGCTCGCGGTCGGGGCGCCGTCGGTCGTCAGTTATCTGAGGCTGGAGCCGCATCACTGGGCAGGGGTGTACGCCGCGTGGGGGCTGGAGAACCGCGAGACGCCGTTGCGGCTGGTGCAAGGGGTCGCCGGGAACCGTGACTCGGCGGCGAACCTCGAGGTCAAATGCTTCGATCTGACCGCGAATCCGTATCTGCTGGCCGCCGCCCTGCTGTTCGCCGGGATGGCCGGCGCCGACGAGGAGGCGTCGCTGCCGGAGCCGGTGGACGTAGATCCGGGGACGCTGTCCGACGCGGAACGTGCCGCGCGCGGGATCGAACGGCTGCCGACGAGCCTCGCGGAGGCCGTCTCGGCGTTCGAAGCGGATAAGGAGCTGGCGACCGCGTTCGGCGCTCCGCTGGCGACGACGATCGTGGACGTGCGGCGGGCGGAGATCGAGCGGTTAGCGGGCGCGAGCGCGAAGGAGATCACCGAGGCTCAGCGGTGGCGGCATTGAGCCCTTTAGCGCGTGAAGGCCCCCTTCCCTCGGCTGAGCCGAGGGAAGGGGGCCTTCACGCGCTGAAACTCAGGCGGGGGCGACGGTCTTCCGCACCCCCGCGGCCAGTTCGGCCGACAGCTCACGCACCGCGTCGACGCCGCTCGCGGCGGCCGTCACCAGAGCCGAGCCGACGATGACGCCGTCCGCGAACCCGGCGACCTGCGCCGCCTGCTCGCCGGAACGGACGCCGATCCCGACGCCGATCGGCAGCTCCGTGTGCGCGCGGGTCCGCTCGACCAGGTCCTCGGCGTGCACGCCGACCTGGTCACGAGCGCCGGTCACGCCCATCACGGCGGTGGCGTAGACGAAGCCGGAAGCGGCCGCGACGGTCTTCGCGATCCGCTCCTCCGAGGAGGACGGCGCGACCAGGAAGATCCGGTCCAGACCATGCTGTTCGGAGGCGGCCATCCACTCGTCGGCCTCGTCCGGGATCAGGTCCGGGGTGATCATCCCGAGCCCGCCCGCGGCGGCGAGGTCCCGCGCGAAGCGGTCCACGCCGTAACGGTGCACCGGGTTCCAGTACGTCATCACGACGGCCTTGCCGCCCCGCTCGGACACCGACTCGACGACCTCGAACAGGTGCTTGAGCTTGAAACCACCCGACAGCGCGCTCACCGAAGCGGCCTGGATCGTGGGACCGTCCATGACCGGGTCCGAGTAGGGCACGCCCACCTCGACCAGGTCGGCGCCGCCGTCGACCACCGCGGCCAGCAGGTCCTTCGACCCGTCGACCGTCGGGAAGCCCGCCGGGAGGTAGCCGATCAGCGCTCCGCGGCCCTCCGCCCGGGTCTTCGCGAAGATCTCGTCCAGCGCGCTCATGCGTTCTCCACCAGGCCGAAGTACTTCGCGGCCGTGTCCATGTCCTTGTCGCCGCGACCGGACAGGTTCACGATGATCAGGCCGTCGGGGCCCAGCTCACGGCCGAGCACCAGCGCGCCCGCCAGCGCGTGCGCCGACTCGATCGCCGGGATGATGCCCTCGGTGCGCGAAAGCAGCTTGAACGCGTCCATCGCCTCGGCGTCGGTCACCGGCCGGTACTCGGCGCGGCCGCTGTCCTTGAGCCACGAGTGCTCGGGGCCGACGCCCGGGTAGTCCAGGCCCGCCGAGATCGAGTGCGACTCGACGGTCTGGCCGTCCTCGTCCTGCAGCAGGTACGTCATCGCGCCGTGCAGGTTGCCCGGAGTGCCCTTGGTGAGCGTGGCGCCGTGACGGTTGCCCTCGATGCCCTCGCCACCCGGTTCGAGACCGACCAGGCGCACGGACGGGTCGTCGATGAAGCCGTGGAAGATGCCGATCGCGTTCGACCCGCCGCCGACGCAGGCGGCGACGGCGTCCGGCAGGCGTCCGGCCTGCTCCAGGATCTGGGCGCGGGCCTCCTCGCCGATGATCTTGTGGAAGTTCCGCACCATCATCGGGAACGGGTACGGGCCCGCCGCCGTGCCGAACAGGTAGTGCGTGGTGTCGGCGTTGGTGACCCAGTCGCGCAGTGCCTCGTTGATCGCGTCCTTGAGCGTGCGCGAACCGGTCTTCACCGGGATGACCTCGGCGCCGAGCAGCTTCATGCGGGCGACGTTCAGCGCCTGCCGCTCGGTGTCGACCTCGCCCATGTAGACGACGCATTCGAGGTCGAGCAGCGCGCAGGCGGTGGCCGTGGCCACGCCGTGCTGCCCGGCCCCGGTCTCGGCGATGACCCGCTTCTTGCCCATCCGCTTGGTGAGCAACGCCTGGCCCAGCACGTTGTTGATCTTGTGCGAACCGGTGTGGTTCAGGTCCTCGCGCTTGAGGAAGACCCGGGCGCCGCCGGCGTGCTCACCGAAGCGCTTGGCCTCGGTGAGCAGCGACGGACGGCCGGCGTAGTCACGCAGCAGGCGACGGAACTCGTTGACGAAGTCCGGGTCGGTCCGCGCCTTGTCGTACTCGGCCGCGACCTCGTCGACGACGCCGATCAGGGCCTCGGGCATGAACCGGCCGCCGTAGGGGCCGTAGTAGCCCCGGCCATCCGGGTCGTGCTCGCCGTGCGGTGTTTCGGTGTACTCCACGCTCATCGAGAAGGCCTCGGGCAAGCGGGGTGCGAACCGGCGGTGACCAGCTTGACCAGCGCGCCCTTCGGGTCACCCGAAGCGACGAGCCCTTCGCCCACGAGGACCGCGTCGGCGCCGTGGCCCGCGTACGACATCAGGTCGCCGGGACCCCGGACACCGGACTCGGCGATCTTGAAGACGTCCATCGGCAGACCGGGGGCCAGCCGCGAAAAGACGTCCCGGTCGACCTCGAGGGTGTGCAGGTTGCGGGCGTTGACGCCGATCACCTTCGCGCCGGCTTCGAGGGCCTTGTCGGCCTCTTCGGCGTTGTGGATCTCGACCAGCGCTGTCATCCCGAGGGATTCGACCCGGTCCAGCAACGCGATCAGGGCGTTCTGCTCCAGCGCCGCCACGATCAGCAGGACCATGTCCGCGCCGTGCAGCCGCGCCTCGTGCACCTGGTACGGGCTGACGATGAAGTCCTTGCGCAGCACCGGGATGTCGACCGCCGCGCGGACCGCGTCGAGGTCGGCGAGCGAACCGCCGAACCGCCGCTGCTCGGTCAGCACGCTGATCACCCGGGCGCCGCCGTCGGCGTAGTCCTTCGCCAGCGCGGCCGGATCCGGGATCTCGGCCAGCTCGCCCTTGGACGGGCTGCGCCGCTTCACCTCGGCGATGACGCCGATGCCGGACTCGCGCAGGGCCGCGAGCACGTCACGGGGAGGTGCGACCTGGGTCGCACGCTTCTTCAATTCGTCGAACGGCAGAGCCGCCTCGCGCTCGGCGAGATCGGCACGGACGCCGGCGACGATGTCTTCGAGCACGCTCACCGGAGTCCCTCACCGGCTGTCGTACTCACGGATTCCTTCGCAAGGTCGCTCACAAAAACCTTCCCCTTCCCGCCGAAACGATGCTAACCCCCGCACGGATACGGTCTGGTTCCGGGTATGTCCGTTACTCCGAATGCCAACCGTGTCATCTTTGCCGGGAAAGATCCCCGAAACCCGCGAAATCCGTCGCCGTCACCGGGTCGCGGTGGGATCTTCGCCTTCCGACAGCGCCTCCCACAGCTCGGTCTCCGGATCCTTGGCGGCCCGCTTCTTCGCCCCCGGCGCCGAGTACTTCGCGCCGAGGCGTGGCATCCGGCCCGCGCCCTTGATGGCTGCCAACCCCCCGGCTGCCACGAGAATTCCCCCGAGGATCGCCAGGCCGCGGGCTCCCAGCATCTGGGCCGCTGGCAGCCCGTCGGCGAACCCGGTGAACGGGCCGTCCGCCACGCCGATCCACGCCGCGGCGACGCCGGCCACGGCGAGTACCGCACCGAGCACCCGGCGTGGCCAGCCGCCGGTGGCGATCAGCCCCGCCGTGCCGGCGAGCGCCAGCAACGCGAGCGGAATCAGCGCGATCGCCCGTGTTGAACCGATTTCCGTGTACACCACGGTGCCGCGGACCCCACCGTCGCGGAATTCCGCGAACCACACGAGCTGCGAGGAACCCCACAGCGCGACCGCGCCCAGCAGCAGGCCCACCACGGCGATCCACAGTGGACGCTTGGCCTTCTTCGCCGCCGGGGCGGCGTTTTCCGGGGCTTCGCTTTCGGCGGTTTCGCTTTTCGGGGCCTCAGACACGGGTGCTGTCACCCGCCGGGTCGAGTTCGTCCGCCGCGATCATCGTCTGCGCCGCCGCGACGGCGGACAGCACGGTGCGGGCCTTGTTGAGCGACTCGTTGTCCTCGTAGTCGGCCACCGAATCGGCGACGACTCCCCCGCCCGCCTGGACGTACGCGACGCCGTCCTTCATCAGCGCGGTGCGGATCGCGATCGCGGTGTCGGCGTCACCGGCGAAGTCGAGGTAGCCGACGACGCCGCCGTAGAGCGCCCTGCGGGTCGGCTCCAGCTCCTCGATCAGCTGCATCGCGCGGACCTTCGGCGCGCCCGAGAGCGTCCCGGCCGGGAAACAGGCGGTGACGGCGTCGAAGGCCGTCTTGTCGTCGAGGAGTTCGCCGGTGACCGTGGACACGATGTGCATGACGTGGCTGTAGCGCTCGACGTCGAAGAAGTCGACGACGCGCACGGTGCCCGGCTTGCAGACCTTGCCGAGGTCGTTGCGGCCGAGGTCGACGAGCATGAGGTGCTCGGCGCGCTCCTTCTCGTCCGCGAGCAGGTCCTTGGCCAGCTGCGCGTCCTCCTCCGGATCGGCGCCGCGCCAGCGGGTGCCCGCGATCGGATGCGTGGTGGCGCGGCCGTCCCGCACGGTGACCAGCGACTCCGGGCTGGAGCCGACGATGTCGAAGCCGTCCAGGCGCAGCAGGTACATGTACGGGCTCGGGTTGGACGTGCGCAGCACGCGGTAGACGTCCAGCGCGTCGGCCCGCGTCGCGATCTCGAAGCGTTGCGACGGAACGATCTGGAACGCTTCGCCCGCCTTGATCGCCTCGACGGCCTTCTCCACGGCCGCGTGGAAGTCCGGCTTGGAGCGGCGGCGCGTGAACTCGGGCGCGGGACGGTCGAAGACGGCGGCCGTGGCCGGGGCCGCGACGTGCAGCTGCTTGGTCATCGCGTTGAGGCGCGCGACGGCGTCGTCGTACGCGGCGTCGACACGCTCGGGCGAGTCGTCCCAGTTGACCGCGTTGGCGATCAGCGTGACCGTGCCCTCGTGGTGGTCGAAGGCGGCCAGGTCGGTCGCCAGGAGCATGGTGAGCTCGGGGATGTCGAGATCGCGCTCGGCGAGTTCGGGGAGCCGTTCGAGCCAGCGGACGGCGTCGTAGCCGATGTAGCCGACCATCCCGCCGGTGAGCGGCGGCATCCCGGGCAGCTGCTCGGTGTGGAGCGCGGCGACGGTCTCGCGCAGCACGGTGAGCGGGTCGCCCTCCGTCGGCAGGCCGACGGGCGGGGTGCCGGTCCAGACGGCCCGGCCGTCACGCACGGTCAACGCGGCGGGGCTGTCGACGCCGATGAACGACCATCGGCTCCAGGAGGCGCCGTTCTCCGCCGATTCGAACAGGAACGTTCCCGGCCGGTCGGCGGCGAGCTTGCGGTAGACCCCGATGGGGGTCTCACCGTCGGCGAGCACGCGACGGACAACGGGGATGACGCGACGGCCCTCGGCGAGCGCGCGGAACTCGTCGCGCGAAGGGCTGACCGAGCCGAGCCCCGACGGGCTGGCGTTTGCGGCGCTGACCATGTCGCTCATTGTGCTGCAACCACCGGACGGGCGGGACCGGGGGGATGAATTCAAGGAATGTTGAATTTCGCGCCCGGCCCGTTCATGATGACGCCATGGCTGGTGAAGACACTACCGTCCGGCGCCGGGGACGGCGTCCCGGCGGGCAGGACACCCGCACCGCGCTGATCGAAGCGGCGCGCGCGGTGTTCGGCGAGAGCGGCTTCGACGGCGCGACGGTACGCGTGATCGCGACCCGCGCCGGGGTCGACGCGGCGATGGTCAACCACTGGTTCGGCAGCAAGGAAGGCCTGTTCGCGCAGGCCGTCCTGAAGCTGCCGTTCGACCCGCACGAACTGCTCGCGGAGCTGACGAACGGCCCCGACGAGGAGTTCGGCCGCCGGATCGTGCGCACCTTCCTCACCCGCTGGGACGGCGCGGGCGGCGAGGTGTTCCAGGCGCTCGTCCGCAGCGTCGCCGGGCACGAACAGGCCGCGCTGGTGCTGCGCAGCTTCTTCCAGAACTTCTTCACGAAGATCATCGCCGGACTGGGCTCGGACCGCGTCGAACTGCGGACGTCGCTCTGCGCTTCGCAGCTGGTCGGGATGGGGCTGGTGCGGTACGTCGCGAAGTTCGAGCCGATGGCTTCGAGCGAGATCGAACCGCTGGTGACCGCGATCGCGCCGACGGTTCAGCGTTACCTGACCGGGGACATCGACTGACTGGGTTCGGCGGACGGTCTGGTCTGGTGGGGCGGCGGCGTTGTGAAAGCCACTTTCGCAACGTTGAAGGTTGCGAAAGTGGCGTTCACAACATCCGAAGCCGGCAACCCTGCCACTCACGGGTCAGTCCGTGTCCGGCTCGATCTCCTTGACGGGAACCGCGTAGAGCGTGTCCTTGTGGAACCGTCCGCGCGGGAAGATCACGATCATGTCCGTTCCCTCGCCGCCGACGAAAACGGGAGCCTTCCGGACTTTGGGCGCGATCCTCAGCGACCGGCGCGTGGCGAGGAACTTGTAGTCGTTTTCGAAGTACACGTCGATCTTGGGGAACAACCAGCCGGGCCGCACCGTCGCCGTGGCCTCGCGCAAGCCGGTTCGCGAGACCGACCGATACCGTTCGCGCCAGAGCCAGGCGGCGCCCAGGCACGCCGGAAAGCCCAGGAAGGCGGAGAAGGACAACGGGGTGAGCAAGCCGGTTTCGGGCAAGCCCAGGACGCGCCCTTCGACCATCACGAGTCGCTGCGGGTCTCCCGGGGCGTAGGCCAAGGTGACCTGGTTCCCCACCTTGGGTCCAAGAGCTGCTTCCAAAGACACCGTGGTCGTATGCGACTTCGAGCCCGCGTAATAGGTAAGCGTGACCTTGAAGCGGTTCCGTTTGGAGGGCCCCTCGACTTTCTGTACCGTGCCCTCGACTTGAATCCCGGTTCTCGCCAGCTCCACGGCATCCCGCTGGAGCAGATCGATACCCAGCTGGCAGGCGACGAAGAAGGCAATCCAGAGCACCGACAGAGCCAGTGCGCGCACTTTGAATCGCGACAGTTTCTCGATCAGCGGAGTGGCGACTTCTCCGTGGACCGTCTGTGCGGCGACACTTCTGACGGCGTCGACATCCGCGGCGGACAACGGCCGCCCGGCGACGTGCGATCGTCGTCTCGGACGGCCGCCCTCGGCCGATCTTTTCTTCCCTCGCCCCGGTTTCATCCGCTGAGGCTAATCGAGAAACCGCGCTCTTTCCCGGCCAACGAGTTCCTTCTCGCGCCAGGGCAACCGCGAGCGCGCGGCGAGCGTGCAAGTGAGCAGGCGCGTCAGCCCGCGATCAGCACCGCGATCAACGCCAGCGTGCCCGGGACCACCTGCACGAAGAAGATCTTCTTGCTCGCCGTCGCCGTCCCGTAGAGCCCGGCCACGATCACACACGCCAGGCCGAAGATCTTGAACTGCCAAGCCGTGCTTCCGGTCGCGATCAGGCCCCAGATCAACGCGGCGGCGAGGAAACCGTTGTACAGCCCCTGGTTCGCCGCGAGCGGCGCGCTCTCTTTCGCGAACTCTTCCGTGGTGCCGAAGGAGGCGCGGGCGCGCGGGGTCGTCCACAGGAACATCTCGAGCACGACGATGTACAGGTGGATCAGGGCGACGATGCCGACCAGGACGTTGGCGACGACATTCACGGGTTCTCGCTCTCGTCGGCCAGCAGCAGCCGTTCGTCGGTGTCGAAGCAGGTGTGCGTGCCGGTGTGACAGGCGGGGCCGGTCTGGTCGACGCGCAGCAGGACGGTATCGCCGTCGCAGTCGATGCGCACCTCGCGCACGTGCTGGACGTGGCCGGAGGTCTCGCCCTTGACCCACAGTTCCTTGCGGCTGCGCGAGTAGTAGGTCCCGCGCCGGGTCGTGAGAGTACGTTCGAGGGCCTCGTCGTTCATCCACGCCATCATCAGGACGTCCGATGTGGAGTGTTCGACGACGACGGCGGCGATCAACCCGTCGGCGTTGCGTTTCAAGCGATCCGACAAGGCGGGATCAAGCGTCATTCGTGGCTCCGAGAAGGTGCCGTTTCACCGGCATCGAGTTGAGCAGGACCGCCGTGTAGATGTACCCGGCGAACAGGATCCCGGAGACGATCTTCACCCAGAAGAGTTCCGCCGCCAGCATGGACAGCGCGTGCAGCAACGCGAACAGGAAGCTGACGCCGAAACCGGCGAACCGCGCCGAACGCATCTTCAGCACCAGACCCGCCACGACGAGACCGCCGAGCACCACCGACGTTCCCGGCAGCAGGAACGTCCGCGCGGAGGAGTACGGCGCGAACATGAGGATCGCGGCCATCCCGACGTACGCGAGGCCGAGCCCGAGCAGCAGCGCGCAGACGACCTTGACCTCGGTGGAGGCCTTCCACTTGGCCGGGATCATCGGACCACGACTCCCCCGGCGCGCAGCGCGTCCTTGACCTCGCCGATCTTCAACTGTCCGAAGTGGAACACGCTGGCCGCGAGCACCGCGTCCGCGCCCGCCTCGACGGCGGGCAGGAAGTGGTCGAGCGCGCCGGCGCCGCCGCTGGCGATCACCGGCACCCGCACGGCCGCGCGCACCTGGGTCAGGAGTTCGAGGTCGAAGCCGTTCTTGGTGCCGTCGGCGTCCATCGAGTTGAGCAGGATCTCGCCGACGCCGAGTTCCTCACCGCGCGCGGCCCACTCGACGGCGTCGATCCCGGTGCCGCGACGGCCGCCGTGCGTGGTCACCTCGAATCCGGACGGTGTCGGCTCGGTGCCCTCGGGGACGCGGCGGGCGTCCACCGACAGCACGACGCACTGTGCGCCGAACCGGCGGGACGCCTCGCGCAGGAACTCCGGCCGCGCGATGGCGGCGGTGTTGATGCTCACCTTGTCCGCGCCGGTGCGCAGCAGCCGGTTGACGTCGTCGTTCGTGCGCACGCCGCCACCGACGGTGAGCGGGATGAACACCTGCTCCGCGGTCCGGCGGACGACGTCGAACGTGGTCTCGCGGTCCCCGGAGGAGGCCGTGACGTCGAGGAACGTGAGCTCGTCGGCGCCCTCGGCGTCGTACAGGCGGGCGAGCTCGACGGGGTCGCCGGCGTCGCGCAGGTCGGCGAAGTTGACGCCCTTCACCACACGGCCCGCGTCGACGTCGAGACACGGGATGACCCTGACTGCGACTGACATGGGGACAAGCGTAGTCAAGGGCGTTCTAAGCTCGCGGAATGGCACAGGCGGGGCGGCGGCCGGGGCAGACCGAGACGCGGGAGGAGATCCTCGAGGCGGCGCGGCGCAGGTTCGCCGAGCAGGGCTACGACGGGGCGACCGTCCGCGGCATCGCGGCCGACGCGGGGGTCAACGCCGCGCTGCTGCACCATTTCTTCGGCACCAAGCAGCGGCTCTTCGCCGCGTCGATGAACCTGCCGGTCGACCCCGGCGAAATGGTCCCCCGCATCCTCGACGGCCCCGAAGACGAGATCGGCGAGCGCCTCGTCCGCGCGTTCCTCGCCCTGTGGCAGGCCCCCGAGGGCCGCGCGCCGTTCCTGGCGATGATCCGGTCCGCGACCACCAACGAGCAGGTCGCGACCATGATGCGGCAGTTCCTGGAACGGGCGGTGCTGGCGCGGGTCGCCGAGGCGCGCGGCGTGCCGAAGGTCCGGGTGGCGGGGATCGCCGCGCAGATGGTCGGGTTCGCGCTGCTGCGCTACGTGATCGGGCTCCCGCCGCTCGTGGCCGCTTCGGAGGACGAGGTCGTCGCGATGCTGGCCCCGGTCGCGCAGTACTACCTGACCGACGGCGTTCACCGGCCGGACACCCCGCGCGGCTAGCCCAGACCCCGCCCCACCACCACCCTCAAGGGACAGGCCTTGCCTGGCTGCCATTCTCGAAGGATGCGCAAAGCAGCTCTCCTCCCCGTCCCCCTGCTGGCGGCCTCCCTGCTCACCGGCGTGCCGGCCGAAGCGAGCCAGAACCCCTCGCCCGTGGCGCAGACCAGGGCGTTCGTCGACGACTCCGGCGCGGACCCGGCGAACGCCGACGCCGACGACCCGGCGATCTGGGTCCATCCGAAGAACCCCTCGGCCAGCGTCGTGCTCGGCACCCTCAAGGAAGGCGGGCTGGCCGCGTTCGACCTGAAGGCGCGGCAGCTCCAGCTGCTCCCGGCCCCGAAGGCGCCTGCCGAGGACGCCGCGCCCGGCCGGTTCAACAACGTCGACGTCGTCGGCGATCTGGCGGTGGTGAGCGACCGCGGCCGGGACCGCGTGCGCGTCTACCGGATCGACCCCGCCGGTGCCGCGGCCGGATCGCGGGTGTTGCGGGACGTCACGGATCCTTCCGCCGCACCGGTTTTCTCCGCGTCGGAGTCCGAAGTGGACGAACAGCGGACGGCGTACGGGCTCACCGCCGGACGTGACCCGCGCACTGGCGCGCGCTGGGTCGCGGTGACCCGGCGGCACGAGACCCGCGTGGCGCTCTTGCGACTTGTCGACAAACCGGACGGCACCGTCGGCACGGCACCGATCGGCACGGTCGACCTGCCGTCGGAGTTCCGGCTGCCGAACGGGAGGACGTGGTCGCCGTGCGGCGAACCGGACGAGCGGCCTCAGCTGGAGGGTTCGGTGCTCGACGTCGAGCACCGCGTGCTCTACACCGCGCAGGAGGACGTCGGGATCTGGCGGATCCCGGTGAACGGCGGCGGGTTCGGCCGTCCCGAGCTGATCGACAAGGTGCGTTCGTTCGGGGCGCCGCAGCGGTTCGACGAGGCCACCGAAGAGTGCGTCGCCGACGGTCCCGATCCCGGTTTCGGCGGAAAGTGGCTGGTCGCGGACGCGGAGGGACTGGCGCTGGCCGACGGCGAGCTGCTCGCGTCCAGCCAGGGCGACTCGCGGTTCGTCGTCTACGACCGCGCCGGCACTCCGCGCCGCGACTTCCGGATCGTGGCGGGACGCGGGACCGACTCGGTCGAGCACTCCGACGGCGCCGCGATCACCACCAGGCCGCTGGGCCCGCTGTACCCGCACGGCCTGCTGGTGGTGCACGACGGCGAACGCCGTCCGGCGGCCACCGATCCTTCGGGTGAGGAGCTCGCGACGACCGGGTTCGCCTTCGTCCGGCTGGAGACCGCCGTGCGGTGATCACGTTCACCCGGAAAAGTTCGGCTCCCGATGCATCAGCACGGTGGTCTCGTGCGTCCATAGAGCGAGACCACCGGCTGAGGGGGAACACGTGCCTGCGACCTTCGACGAGTTCGTCGCGGATCGCCTGGACGGGCTCCTGCGCTACGCGACCGTCCTGACCGACGATCCGTACCTGGCGCAGGACATCGTGCAGGAGGTGCTGCTGCGCGCTCAGCAACGCTGGCACAGGATCGACTCGCCGCCGACGTACGTCCGCCGGATGGTGACCAACGAGTACTTCTCGTGGCGACGGCGCCTGGCGGTCCGCCGCGTGGTGCCGTCGTCGCCGGAGGTGCTCGACCTGGTGAGCCCGCCGGTCTCCGATCACGCCGTCGACTACGACGAACGCGACGCGATGCTGGACCGGCTCGCGAAGCTCCCGCGCAAGCAACGCGCCGCGATCGTGCTCCGCTACTACGAGAACTACTCCGACGAGGAGATCGGCGCGGTGCTCCGCTGCGCGACGTCGACCGTGCGCAGCCAGATCTCGCGCGCGCTCGCGACGCTGCGGGAAACCGAGCCGTCCTCGTCTGTTCAGCCCACGGGAGCCCGCAAATGACCCGCCTGAGTGAAGAGAACGCCGAGCACCTGATCCGGGAGAGCCTCGAACAGCTGGCGACGCGGGCGCCCGACGGGGCCGAGATCCGCGAAGTGCTGGCCCAGCGGTCGCGAAGCCGGTCGAAGATGTCGCTGGCGCTGGTCGCGGCGGCGGTCGCGATCATCGCTCTCGGTGTGCCGCTGGGCCTGCGGGCCTTCACCGCGGTTCCCCCGGCTGCGCAGCGCAACGTCGACTGGGCGGTGCTGCCGTACAAGCCCGGCTGGCTGCCCGACGGCTTCAAGGAGAACCGGCGGGCCGCGAAGCCCTATCCCGCGCCACAGACGCGGGAGTGGAGCGCGGGCGACCAGGGGCAGATCCAGCTGACCACCACCCCGCTGGCCAAACCGGGCGAACCGTGGAAGGTCGCGCCCGCGCCGAACCAGATCATCGTGCAGGGCAGGGTCGGGATGGTCTCCGAGCTGGACCGCGACGTGACGATGCTGACCTGGTCGCCTGACGACGTCTACCTGCTGAGCCTGACGCTGTACGGGGTGAGGGACCCGCGCGCGATCGGCCAGCAGGTCGCCGACGAGATGATCAGGGACGACCGTGCCCGGGTTTCGGGCGAACTGCGGTTCGGCAGACTGCCCGCCGATCTGGAACTGTCGGGGGTGAGCACGTTCATGACGGTCGGCGGGGGCGCGACCGATATCGAAGCCACCGTCGTCGGGCAGCCCACCGCGGCGGCGGTCGTCACGGCGTCGCTACGCCGCGACCGGCCGGAGGTCGCCGGGGCGGAACCGGTCCCCCTCAAGGTCCGGGGCGCCGACGGCTACTACCTCCCGAAACGGGACAGCGGGCTCGGCCCCCAGGACGAAACGGTCGCCGTCCAGCTCGACGGCGGGCGGTGGCTCACCGTGTCGGGCAAGCGGGACCAGGCCGCGCTGCTCGACATCGCCGACACCCTGCAGCTCGTCCCCGGCGACTACGGCTGGTTCGGGAAAGCGCCGGAATAGGGGCGGGCCGGCGGCGGTTGTCGACGGCATGACGGACACCTACCGCTCCATCGCGTTCACCGAGTACGGCGGCTCCGGGGTCCTGCAGGTCCTCGAACGCGAGCTTCCCGAGCCGGGCCCCGGCCAGGTCAGGGTGGCCGTCCGGGCCGCGGGCGTGAACCCGATCGACTGGAAGATCCGGGCCGGGCTGATGGCCGCGGTGTTCCCGACGGAGTTCCCCGCCGTCCCGGGCGGGGACGTCGCCGGCGTGATCGACGCGATCGGTGAGGGCGTGTCCGGCTTCGCCACCGGTGACGAGGTCCTCGGCTCCGGCATCGGCGGATACGCGGAGTACGTCCTCGCGGATCCGGCGAAGCTGGCCCGCAAGCCCGAGTCGCTCTCGTGGGAGCTGGCCGCGGCACTGCCCGTGGTCGTCAACACCGCCTATCGCGCCCTGAACCTGCTGGACCTCGAGAAGGGCGAGACGCTGCTCGTCGACGGCGCCGCGGGCGGTGTCGGCACCATCGCGGTCCAGCTGGCCGTGGCGCGCGGGCTCACCGTCGTCGGCACCGCGAGCGAAGCGAACCATGACTACCTGCGCTCACTGGGCGCAATCCCGGTGCAGTACGGCGAAGGGCTCGCCGAGCGCGTACGCGCCGTCGCGCCGCACGGCATCGACGCGTCCTTCGACGCCTCTGGACACTCCCTCGCCACCCTCGTCGAGCTGACCGGCGGCCCGAAGCGGGTCATCACCATCGCCGCGCCGGACGCGGCCGACCACGACGTGCGCTTCACGTCGGGTTCCCCGGCGGAGCAGGTCCCCGGCTCGCTGGCCGAAGGCGCCGCGCTCGCCGCCGAAGGCAAGCTCACCCTGCCGATCTCCCGGGTCTACCCGCTCGCCGAAGCGGCCGCCGCCCAGGACGAGAGCGAAGCGGGCCACGTCCGGGGCAAGCTCGTCCTGGTGCCGTAGGGCTTCCCGCGTGAGCGGCACGGACGGTTCTGAAGGGTAAGGCAAAAGGGGACTTTCCCCTCATCAGATGCACGGAAAGTCCCCTTCGCCCAAGGTCTCGCAGTCCTTGTGGGTAGCGGAATCCCGGAAGCGTCGCGAAAGCCACTTTCGCAACCTTCAACGTTGCGAAGGTGGCTTTCGCAACACCTCCGAACCACCAGGCCGCGCTGGGCCGGGGTGGTCGTGAGTGGCAAGTCGCGTTCTAACGACACTTACCGCTCACGACCACCCCGACCGACACCTCACCCGTCCTTCACCCTCTTGACTCGTGGTTCTCAACGGGCGCAGAATTAAACGTATGGCTAATTCGGCGATCTCCGTGACGGGCCTGCGGGTCGTCCGCGGCGGCCGTGAGGTCGTCCGGGACATCGGTTTCGCGACACCGCGCGGCCGGATCACCGGCCTGCTCGGGCCCAGCGGCTGCGGCAAGACGACGCTGATGCGCTCGATCGTCGGCGTGCAGATCGTCGCGGCGGGCGAGGTCACCGTGCTCGGGCATCCCGCCGGCAGCCCGCCGTTGCGGCGGCTGATCGGCTACGCCACCCAGAACCCGGCGATCTACGCCGACCTCACCATCACGGAAGCCTTGCGCTACTTCGCTTCCGTGCTGCGCGCGCCGATGTCCGATGTGGACAGGGTGATCGGCGAGGTCGGGCTCGAAGACCACGCCGGCAAACTGGTCGGGTCCCTGTCGGGCGGTCAGCACAGCCGTGCGAACCTCGCCGTCGCACTGCTCGGGAAGCCCGAACTGCTCGTCCTCGACGAACCGACCGTCGGCCTGGATCCCGTGCTCCGCGACGAACTCTGGGCGCTGTTCCGCCGTCTCGCCGACGGCGGCGCGACACTGCTGGTGTCCAGCCACGTCATGGACGAAGCGGCGCGCTGCGACCGGCTGCTGCTCATGCGCGAAGGCCGGATCCTCGCCGACGACACCCCTGCCGGACTGCGCGAACGCACCGGGACGACCGATCTGGAGCAGGCGTTCCTGCGACTGGTCCGGGAAAGCGAGGTGGCGTCGTGAACCCCGCCCTGACGCTGGCCACGGCCCACCGCATCCTCCTGCAGCTCCGGCACGATCCGCGCACCGTCGTGATGATGATCGTCGTCCCGTCACTGCTGATGGTGCTGCTGCGTTTCGTCTTCAACTCGGAAGCGGTGTTCAGCCGTGTCGCCCCGGCACTGCTCGGCGTCTTCCCGTTCCTGATCATGTTCCTGATCACCTCGATCACCACGCTGCGCGAGCGCACCACGGCGACCCTGGAACGCCTGATGACCCTGCCGATCGGCAGGGTGGACCTGCTCTTCGGCTACGCGATCGCGTTCGGCTCGATCGCGATCGTGCAGGTCGGTGTCGCGGCGGGGATCTCCCTGGCCTGGCTGGGCCTCGACATCGCGGGGTCGATCGGGATGCTGCTGCTCATCGCCGTCCTCGACGCCCTGCTCGGGATGGCGCTCGGCCTGTTCGTGAGCGCGTTCGCGCGGACGGAATTCCAGGCGGTGCAGTTCATGCCGCTGTTCGTGCTGCCGCAGATCCTGCTGTGCGGGCTGTTCGTGCCGCGCGGGGAGATGGGCTGGCTGCTCAATCGGCTTTCCGACGTGATGCCGCTTTCGTACGCCGTCGAGGCGCTCACCCGCGTCACCACTTCGGGCACCGTGGACGCGACACTGATCCGGAACCTGCTCGTCGTCGGCGCGTGCGCGCTGGCCGCGCTGGTCCTCGGCGCGGCGACGCTCCGTCGTCGAACGCCTTAAACTCTCCACATGGGATCGGAGTTCGAGCGGCTCGCCGCCGAGAAGTACGTCGTGCTGACCACCTTCCGCAAGAACGGCACCCCGGTGCCGACGCCGGTCTGGGCGGCGGGCGACGGTGGCGAGCTGGTGCTCTGGTCCGAGCGGAAGGCGGGCAAGGTCAAGCGGATCCGCAACAGCGGCCGGGTCGAGGTCCAGGCCTGCGACCTCCGCGGCAAGAAGACCCATGGCGACGTCGTCGCGGGCAAGGCGCGGCTGCTGGACCTCGACGAGACCGAACGCGTGCGCAAGGTGATCGCGCGGAAGTACGGGATCACCGGACGGGTGACGATGTTCTTCAGCACGCTGCGGGGACCGAAGGACCGGACCGTGGGGATCGCGATCAAACTGGCGGAATGACCCGTGAGAGCGTGAGTGGTGAGTCGCGCTATTGAGGGGTAAGGCGAAGGTGTCGTGCTCGGCCGCTTGTGTGTCTGCCGGCTTCGGGTGTCGCGACCTGGTGGAGCGAGCCGGGTCAGGTGGTCGTGAGTGGCGATTCGGGTTAGAGCCGACCGTGTCTTAGGTAGCTGCTGGGTTCTGGCTGTGGCGGAGCGTGAGTCCGGTCCGTGAAGGCCCCCTTCCCACGGCTCAGCCGAGGAAACTCGACCTTCGCGGCGGCTCAAGTACATGATGGCCCCCTTCCTTGCGCTAGGCGCAAGGAAGGGGGCCATCATGTACTGGCAAGCGGGCAGGAGCGGCGGTGACCGTTCGGTCAGGGTGGTCGTGAGTGGCGATTCGGGTTAGAACACGAATCGCCACTCACGACTCCCTCGGCCCAGTGCGGTCCCGTGGGTCGGCGATGTTGTGAAAGCCACTTTCGCAACGTTGAAGGTTGCGAAAGTGGCTTTCACAACATCCGAAGCCGGCACGCCGCTGAGCGAGCATGACACCTTTGCCTTACCCCTCAAGAGAACACGACTTACCACTCACGAGGTCTGCAGTGCCCGCAGCTCCGCCGCCATGGCCGCCGAGTCGTGGTCCGGGCCGCACCCCTCCACCAGGATCAGGTCGCCGGGGATGTGGTCCGCCCGCAGGTGCAGGATCTCCTGGTAGGCGGGCGACGCGTACCACTCGCGGGCCACGGCCATGCTCGGGAACCCGATCATCACCAGCGCTCCCGGCCACTCCCCTTCGAGCACCTCGACCTCGGCCCCGTGCACGAGGAACTCGCCGCCGAAGGGGTCGAGCGTGGCCTGGATCCGCTCCAGGTACTCGAGAACCTCTTCGGTCGGCGCGACGGTGGGGCGAAGGTGGGCGATGCCGTACGCGGTCATGATGTCCTCCCAGGTTTTGTTGTCCTGGAAGGAATCCTGACCGAACGAGCGCGTGGCGTCGATTACCCGGGAGGTAAAGCTCAGAACTCCGCGACGGCGGCGAGCGCCTCGGGAAGGGTGAACGCCCCGGCGTAGAGCGCCTTGCCGACGATGGAGCCTTCGACACCGTCGCGGGCCAGCGCGGCCAGCGCGCGGAGATCGTCCACACTGGACACGCCACCGGAGGCGATGACCGGCGCGTCGGTGCGGGCGGCGACCTCGCGGAGCAGGTCGATGTTCGGGCCCTGGAGGGTGCCGTCCTTGCTCACGTCGGTGACGACGTAGCGCTGCGCGCCGTCGCGGTCGAGCCGGTCGAGGACCTCCCAGAGGTCACCGCCGTCCTGCGTCCAGCCGCGCGCGGACAGCCGGTGGCCCGCCTCGGTGATCCGCACGTCCAGCCCGATGGCGACGCGGTCGCCGTAGGAGGAGACGACCTTCGCGGTCCACTCCGGGTCCTCCAGCGCGGCGGTGCCGAGGTTCACCCGGCGGGCGCCGGTGGCCAGCGCGGCCTCCAGCGAGGCGTCGTCGCGGATGCCGCCGGACAGCTCCACCTGGACGTCGAGCTTCGCGACGACGTCGGCGAGCAGTTCGCGGTTGGAGCCCTTGCCGAAGGCGGCGTCGAGGTCCACCAGATGGATCCACTCCGCCCCGTCACGCTGCCAGGCGAGCGCCGCCTCCAGCGGGCTGCCATAGGAGGTTTCGGTGCCGGCCTCGCCCTGGACGAGTCGCACGGCCTGGCCATCGGCCACATCAACGGCGGGAAGGAGCGTGAAAGTCACGCGCACACTCTAAGCGAGGGTCTCGAGCCAGTTGCGCAGCAGGTGCGCCCCGGCGTCCCCGGACTTCTCCGGATGGAACTGCGTCGCCCACAGCGGCCCGTTCTCGACGGCGGCGACGAAGTCCTGGCCGTGGTTCGCCCAGGTCACCTTGGGCTGCTGGCCGGCAAGACCGGAGTCCAGTTCCCAGGTCCGCGCCGCGTAGGAGTGCACGAAGTAGAATCGCGTGTCCGCATCGAGCCCGGCGAACAGCTGCGAGTCCCCGGGGGCGCGGACGGTGTTCCAGCCCATGTGGGGCAGGACGTCGGCCTCCAGCCTGTCGACCGTGCCGGGCCACTCACCGGCGCCCTCGGCCTCCACGCCGTGCTCGACACCGCGTTCGAACAGGATCTGCATGCCGACGCAGATGCCCAGCACGGGACGGCCGCCGGCGAGGCGTTTGCCGATGATCTTCTCCCCCGACACCGACCGCAGGCCCTCCATGCAGGCCGAGAAGGCGCCGACACCCGGGACGACCAGGCCGTCGGCCTCGAGCGCGGCATGCGGGTCGGCGGTGACCTCGACGTGCGCCCCGGCGCGCTCGACGGCGCGTTCGGCGGACCGGAGGTTGCCGGACCCGTAGTCCAGGATCACCACGCGAGGAGTAGCCACGCGCCCCAGGTTAGCGGACCGGATTTTCTGCGGATTCCCTGTTTCGATGTTCACTCGACTGGGTAATAACGCCTCCAAGTGAAAGGCCGGCGCAGGACCGCCCTGCACTTATGGAGGAACGATGCAGGACGCCGACGAACTGACCTGCCTGCTCAACGCGTGGCGGGAAGACATCGAGAGCGTGCCTTTCCCTACGTTCGCGGAGCTGCTGATCCCGGAGCAGAAGCGGCGCTCCGCTCCCTCGGTGACGGCCTCGGCATCGGTTCAGGTGACGAAGACCACCGGATGGCGCGATCGCTGACACCCGACTCCGGTCCGGTGTGTGGTTTTCTTCTTGGGAAGGTGACCCACCGAGCCGACCAGGAGTGACCGCATGAGCAGCAGCCCGGATCCGCGCGACTTCCTCGATCTCGACGCCGAGCTCACCGCCGAGGACCGGGCCATCCGCGACGCCGTGCGCTCCTACGCGCACGACCAGCTCCTGCCGAACATCGCCGAATGGTACGAGACGGGCGCCCTGCCCGCCGCCGAGCTCGCCAAGGGGTTCGGGCAGCTCGGGCTGCTCGGCATGCACCTGGAGGGTTACGGCTGCGCAGGCACCAGTGCGGTCGCCTACGGCATCGCCTGCCGCGAACTGGAGGCCGTCGACTCCGGGCTCCGCAGCTTCGTCTCCGTGCAGGGTTCGCTGGCGATGTACGCGATCCACAAATGGGGCACCGAAGAGCAGAAGCAGGAGTGGCTGCCGAGGATGGCCTCCGGTGAGGCGCTCGGCTGCTTCGGCCTGACCGAACCGGACGCAGGCAGCGACCCGGGCGGCATGCGGACCCGCGCGAGGCGAGACGGCTCGGACTGGGTCCTGAGCGGCTCGAAGATGTGGATCACCAACGGGACCGTGGCCGACGTCGCGGTCGTCTGGGCGCAGACCGACGAGGGTGTGCGCGGCTTCGTCGTCCCCACGAACACGCCGGGCTTCACCGCGAACGAGGTCAAGCACAAGCTGTCGCTGCGCGCCTCGCTGACCGCGGAACTCGTGCTCGACGGCGTCCGCCTGCCGGAGTCCGCAGTGTTCCCCGAGGTCCGGGGGCTGCGCGGGCCGCTGTCCTGCCTGAACGAGGCCCGCTACGGGATCCTGTTCGGCGTCGTCGGCGCCGCTCGCTCCTGCTATGAGACCGCGCTGGAGTACACGCTGAGCCGGGAGCAGTTCGGCAAGCCGCTGGCCGGGTTCCAGCTGACCCAGCGCAAGCTCGCCGACCTCGTCGTCGAGGTCAACCGCGCCGGGCTGGTGGCGCTGCGGATCGGACGGCTCAAGGACGCCGGGACGCTGCACCACAACCACGTCAGCTTCGGCAAACTCGCCAACGTCCGCTCCGCGCTGGAGGTCGCCAGGACCGCGCGCGCCATGCTCGGCGCCAACGGGATCTCGCTGGAGTACCCGGTGATGCGGCATATGTCGAACCTCGAAACCGTGCTGACCTACGAAGGCACCGAAGAGATGCACGCGCTCTCGCTGGGCCAGTCGGTCACCGGGATCGCCGCCTTCCGCTGAATCACCGGAAAGCCGAGCCGAGCCCCCGAAACTGTCGGTGCGGGCCTCTAGGGTCCCGCGCATGACCGATTCCGCCGAGTTCCAGTCCGTCGTCGAGCTACGCCGCTACACCCTGCACCCCGGCCGCCGGGACGAGCTGATCGCGCTCTTCGAACGCGAGTTCGTGGAGAGCCAGGAAGCCTGTGGCATGCGTCTGTTCGGCCTGTTCCGCGAACCGGCGGAGCCGGACAAGTTCGTGTGGCTTCGCGGTTTCCGGGACATGGGGGCCAGGCGGGCCGCGCTCGAATCGTTCTACGGCGGGCCCGTGTGGGGCGAACACGGCCCGGCGGCGAACGAAACGATGATCGACGCCTCGGACGTCTTTCTGCTGCGCCCGTCCGGGCCGGGCTTCCCCGGTCCCGGCGGGGCCGCGGATTCCCGCGTGCTGGTGACGGTGTGCCATCCCGCCGGACCGGTGAAGGAGTTCTCCGAATTCTTCGCGGACACCGTGGCCCCGGCGCTGCGGGAATCCGGCGTGGAGACGTTCGGCCACTTCGAAACCGAGCCCGCGGAGAACACCTTCCCCCGGCTTCCCGTGCGGGAGGACGAGACGGTGTTCGTCTGGTTCGCGAAGGTCACCGAAGAACACCGAGAACTCCTCGCCAAGACGGGCGCCGAGCTGGAAAGCAAGCTCGAACGCCCTTGGTCACAACGAGAACTGGCCCCGACCGCGCGGTCAGTCCTGCGCTGAAAGGAGGTCCGCGAGTCCGTCCGGGTACAGGATCGCCTTGCCGTCCGCCACGTCGGCCATCGGCAGCCAGTGCACGCGCGCGCCGTCGTCGAGCACCACGCCGACCTCGTCACGCTCGTAGAACGACTTGTCGGCCAGATCGGCGGTGAACAGGAACACGATCTCGTGCCCCGGCCTGCCCTCGAAGGTGAACACGTTCTCCAGCACGGCGATCTGCTCGACCGCGGTCAGCTCCGCCGCGAGTTCCTCATCGAATTCGCGATGGAGCGCCTCGACGGCGGTCTCCCCGAACTCGATCCCGCCGCCGAGCGGGCGGTGGTAGGTCTCCCCTTTGGCGTTGTCGCGGCCTTCGAACACGAGAAGGTCTTCGCCTCGGCGGATGATCCCGAGCGCGAGCGGGCGGATCTTCGTCATTCCGGCGACGCTAGCGGAGAAATTCCTTGACCGACAAGGCGATCGAACCGGCGTCGAGGCCGTGCGCGAGGTCGTGATCGGCCATCTCACCGTAGATCCGCACTTCGGCGTCGCGCCGGACACCGAGCGAGAGCAGCCGGTGCGGCGTCTCGGCCAGCGCGCCGCTCACCACGTGCGCGGACGTCCCGGCGAGATAGGGCTCGACCAGCACGACGTCGGCGCTGCCCGCGGCTTCGACGGCCGCGCGCAGCCCGGCGGCGTCGAACGGCCGGATCGTCGAGGTGTAGAGCACGGTCACGTCGAGATCGGCGGTCGCTTCCAGCGTCCTGTCGAGCATCGGCCCGACGGCCACGACGACGGCCCGGCCGCCTTCGCGCAGCGTCTGCAGGCCGGTTCCCAGATGCGGTTTCGCGTTCTCCTGCGCGGAAAGCCGGAGATAGACGCGCCCGTCGCCGGGGATGGACTCCAGCAGCAGCCGCCGTGCTTCCTCGGGGTGCCCCGGCACGTGCACGGTCCAGCCCGGCAGCGTGTCGATCAGCGCGACGTCCCCGGGCGCCTGATGCGTCCGTCCCGCCGTGGGCATGTCGTAGGACGCGCCCGAAGACACGAGCACGGCTCCGACGTCCTGGTGCCCGAGGTCGAGTTTGATCTGCTCGAACGCCCGCTCCACGAGGAACGACGAGAAGGTGTGGACGATCGGGCGCATCCCGGCCAGCGCCAGCCCGCCCGCGGTGCTCATCATCAGCTGTTCGCGGATGCCGACGTTGAGCACCCGGTCCGGATGTTTCCTGGCGGCGAAGGAGAGCTGCGCCGCGGAGATGTCGGCGAGCACGACGGCGACGTTCGGGTCGGTATCGAGTACCTCGGCGGCGGCGCTGAGGAACGTTTCACGCATGTCCACGGTTTCAGGCCTTTCGCTCGACGGTCGCGACCACGGCGAGCGGCCGGTCCGGATGGGGTGTGGTTAAGGCTTCGTAGAGCGCCTCGTGGTCACGGCCGTCGACGGTGCGGGTGACCCAGCCCTCGACCTCGAACCGGCGCGCGATCCCGCCCGGCCAGCCGTGGGTGGCCGAGGAGTTGTCGACGACGACGGCGGTCAGCTGCGGCATGCCGATCCGGCCCGCGACCGCGATGGCCTCCTGGTTGGAACCTTCGTCGAGTTCCGCGTCGCCGACGAGGGTGACGACCTTGGCGTCGCGGTATCCCTTGGCGCGCAGGCCGAACACGGTGCCGATGGCCAGCGGGAGCCCGTGCCCGAGCGACCCGCTGGCGATCTCGGCGCCTGCCAGCCGCGCCCGGTCGGGGTGATGCCCGAGCCGGGACTCCGCCGACGTCCAATCGGCGAGTTCCTCTTCGTGGATGAACCCCTTCTTCGTCAGCACGGCGTAGTAGGCCATCGGCCCGTGCCCCTTCGACAGCAGGAAGCGGTCGCGCCCGGGATCCCGGAAGGTCTCCGGAGTGATGTCGAGCACGCGGTCGTAGAGCACCCACAGGACGTCCACAGTGGACTCCGCGGCGGCTTGATGCTTCTCGTCCCCGGTCATCAGCGAGATCAGCCGCGGCAGATCCTCGTAGCCGGTCTTGGTGTCCGTCGTCATGAACCGAGCGTGCAACCTCGACTTAGGTCGAAGTCAAGGCTAGCCTGGCGACGTGACGAGATTGGCTGAACACCTGAGCATCGGACAGGTCGCCGACCGCAGCGGCGTGCCCCATACGGCTTTGCGTTTCTACGAGGACAAAGGGTTGATCAGCTCGGAGCGCTCGGCGGGCAACCAGCGGCGCTACGCGCGGTCGGTGCTGCGCCGGATCGCCTTCATCCGGGCCGCACAGCGGGTCGGGCTCAGCCTGGACGACATCAGCTCGGCGCTGGAGACCCTGCCCAGGGACCACGCCCCCACGAAGGCCGACTGGGCCCGCCTCTCGCGGGGCTGGCAGGACGAACTCGACGCGCGGATCGACGCGTTGCAGCGCCTGCGCGACAGGCTGACCGGATGCGTCGGCTGCGGTTGCCTGTCCCTGCGCAGCTGCGGGCTCTACAACGCCGACGACCAGATGTCCCGTTTCGGCCCCGGCGCGGGGAAACTGCGCCCGGCTTCCGAGGGCGGCATCTGAATTCCGTTGCCACGCGGGGGCCGGATATGCGTCACTGGGACGCGAAATGGACAAGAAGAACCTCATCCGAGCCTCGAAACGGCTCTCCCGGCACCTGCGGCACGCCCCCGGTGACATCGGCATCACGCTGACCCCCGACGGCTGGGTCGACATCGACACGCTCCTGGCCGCCTTGCGCCGCAACGGCTTGCGCCTCACCCGCGCCGAACTCGACGAAGTCGTCGAGGGCAACGACAAGCGGCGCTTCGCCTTCGACGAAGACTGCCTGCGGATCCGTGCCAGCCAAGGCCACAGCGTCGACGTCGACCTCGCGCTGCCCGCCGCCACGCCGCCCGGCGTGCTCTACCACGGCACCGTGTCCCGGTTCCTCGGCGCGATCCTGCACGAGGGGCTCCGGCCGATGAACCGGCACGCCGTGCACCTCTCCGCGACCATCGAGACCGCGCGCACGGTCGGGGGAAGGCGCGGCGTCCCGGTCGTGCTCGTCGTCGACACGCGGGGCATGACGACCGCCGGGCACGAGTTCCAGGTGAGCGCGAACGGTGTCTGGCTCACCGCCGCGGTCCCGCCGGAGTTCCTGCGCCGTCTTCCCTAAACCAGGCCGTTGTTTCGCAGGAGCGACAGCGTGTTCACGGTGAACATCCCGTTCCATTCCAGCGCGGCCGCGGGCGAATAGCTGGTGTAGTCGACCCGCCAGCCGCCGTCTTCGTGCTGCCCGCCCATCACCCGGCGCAGATCCGCTTCGATGACCTCCGACCGGAAAAGCTTCCGCGCCGGCCCGTCCGGGTCCGGGGCGAAGTCGAGCGGGCGCATGGCCTCGCCCTCGATCCCGCCGCCGACGGCGACCACGCCGTCGTCCGGGACGAACCGGCCGAGTTTCCCGGCCAGGCGCGTTTCGCCCAGCGCGTCCACCAGCTTCATCGCGAAGGCGAGCACGAGCGCGTGCGGCACCTCGTCGAGTTTCTCGATCTCGCCGAGGCAGTAGCCCGTGGCCCTGGCCAGCCAGGGATGCGCGGCGACGGCGGGATCGTGCGCCGCGACGCGATGCGCGACCAGCGCGACGATCGCGGTGATCTGCAACGAGGAGACCGATGGATCCGCGCTCGCCCAGAACGGCGCGCTGCCGAACGGATCCGGCATCGGCAGCGCGAACGGGATCCCGCCGTCGGGCAAGGAGATCGAGGCGAGCCAGTCGCAGAGTTCGGCGGCGCGCGGGCTGGTCACCGGGCCGATGTCGGCGAAGACCTCGAAGGCGTGCAGCGCGCCTCCGGGCTGGCTGGTCGCGGAACGGCAGTCGGGTTCGAGCCCGTGGCCGTAGCCGCCGTCCGGATTGCGGTATCCCTCCAGTGCGGCGAGCGCCGACGCCGGGTCACCGTCGCGGAAGAGGACCTCGAAACGCCGCCTGTCGAGCAGGCGGGCCTGGGTGGCCATGAACGTGGCCGCGGAATCGATGTCGATGGTCATGCCGACAGGGTCGCGCGGATCGCGGCGCCTGTCTTGAACACATCGGTCACGTGGTGCGGCGGCGCGGGCGGTTGTAGAGCTTGCGGCCGACGGCGAGGAGCGTTTCGCGCAACGTCTCGTCGTCGAGCGAGGCGACCTCGGGCGAACCGCCGGCGACGGCGATGCCCGCCAGCAGCACCTGGGCGGTCACGATCGCGGTGAGGTCCGGATCCGGGCCGACCAGGATCTCCAGCAGGCGGTTCTTGAAACTGTCCGAGCTGTGCACGGACTTCTCGATCGCGCGGGCGATGCCGGGGTCGCTGGAGAACAGGGCGACCAGCGAGCGGTGCCGCACCACGAGGTCGACGAAACCGTCGAGGAGGTGGTCGATCTGCGCGCCGCGGGTGCGCTGGGCGCGGGCGTCGTCGACGATGCCTTCGAGTTCGAGCAGCACGGGCTCGGCGACGGATTCGGTGATCTCCGCCTTCGTCTTGAAGTGGTAGTAGACAGCGGCTTTCGTGACGCCGAGGGCGTCCGCGATCATCTGCAGCGAGGTGCCTTCCACGCCGTGTTCGGTGAACAACCGCAACGCCGTGTTCAGTAGTCGCGTGCGGGTGTCCTCCGCGTGGACGACGTCCATGATCCCTCCTCGTTCAGCCGTCGGAGATTACGTCAAGCGTGCCCGCCTGGCCAAACGAGTACTAGCCGTGCGGCTAGTCACACACTTGCCGATCGGCTTGTAGGCCCCTAGCCGATCGGCTAGCTTGGAATGAACCTGATCGAGTGAACGGGAGAAGTTTGTGGCCAGCTTCCTGTACCGCCTGGGCCGGTTCTCGTTCCGGCGCCGGGCACTGGTGACGGCGGTGTGGGCCGCCGTCCTGGTGGCCCTCGGCGCGGGGGCGCTGACCCTGTCCGGCCAGCTTTCGAACTCGGTGACCATCCCCGGCACCGAATCGCAGAAGGCGATCGACCAGCTCGCGGACCGGTTCCCGGAGGCCGCCGCCGGTGGCGCGACCGCGCGCGTGGTGATCTCCGCGCCCGGTGACATCACCGACGAGGCCGGGCGGGCGGCGATCGCGGGCCTCGTCAAGGGACTCAAGGACGCGCCGAAGGTCGCCGGTGTGGTCGATCCGCTGCAGATGCAGGCGATCTCGCCCGACAAGCACGTCGCGCTGGCGCAGGTCAGCTACCGCGTCCCGGGCTTCGAACTCACCGATGCCGACCGCGACGGCCTGATGGCCGCGGCGGACTCCGCCAAGGCGGCCGGATACACCGTGGACTTCGGCGGTGACGCGGTCCAGGCGATGCCCGCCACGAACGCCACCGAAGGCCTCGGGGTCGCCGTCGCCGCCGTCGTCCTGATCATCACGTTCGGCTCGCTGCTCGCGGCCGGGATCCCCCTGCTGACCGCGCTCATCGGCGTCGGCGTCGGCATGGCGGGCATCACGACGGCGTCCGGATTCCTCGAACTGAACACGAACACGCCGGTGCTCGCGCTGATGATCGGCCTCGCCGTCGGCATCGACTACGCGCTCTTCATCGTCTCCCGCTATCGGCACGAACTGACGATCGGCCGGGATCCGGAGGAAGCCGCCGGACGAGCCACCGGCACGGCAGGATCAGCCGTGGTGTTCGCGGGGCTGACCGTGATCATCGCGCTGGCGGGCCTGACCGTCGTCGGCATCCCGTTCCTCGGCGAGATGGGCATCGCCGCGGCGATCACCGTCGCCATCGCGGTCGTCATCGCGCTCACCCTGCTGCCCGCCATCCTCGGATTCGCGGGCGGCAAACTGGCCGGCGGCAAGATCCGCTTGCGCCGCAAGGAAAGCACGACGACGCACGGCGAGCGCTGGGCGCGTTTCGTGGCCCGCCACCGGATCCCGGTGCTGATCGCCGCGATCGCCGGGCTCGCGATCGTCGCCATCCCGGCCGCGAGCATGCAGCTCGGCCTGCCGAACGACAGCACCGCCGCGCCGGACACCACCCAGCGCAAGGCCTACGACACCGTCGCGCGCAGCTTCGGAGAAGGCGCCAACGGCCCGCTGGTGATCGTCGTCGACCTCAACGGCAGCACCGACCGGCAGGCCGCGCTCCAGCAGGCGGCCGCGGGGATCAGCGGACTCCCCGAGCGCCCGATCGTCACGCCGCCGAAGACCAATCGGGGCGGCGACCTGGCGCTGCTGACCGTCATCCCGAAGAGCGGTCCGAGCAGCACCGCGACCGAGGACCTCGTCAGCGACATCCGCGGCCTGAACGCGGGACTGGGTTCGGCCACCGGCGCGTCGCTGGCGGTGACCGGACAGACCGCGGCCAACATCGACGTCTCGGAGAAACTCGCCGACGCGATGCTGCCCTACCTCGCGCTGATCGTCGGGCTCGCGTTCCTGTTGCTGATGCTGGTGTTCCGCTCGGTCGTGGTGCCGCTGAAGGCGACGCTGGGCTTCCTCGGCTCCGTGGTCGCGACGTTCGGCGCCGTGGTGGCGGTGTTCCAGTGGGGCTGGCTCACCGATCTGCTCGGGGTGAAGACGACCGGACCGATCATGAGCATGTTGCCGATCCTGCTGATCGGCGTGCTGTTCGGGCTCGCGATGGACTACCAGGTGTTCCTGGTGACGCGGATGCGGGAGGAATACGTCCACGGCGCCGACCCGCAGCAGGCGATGGTCACCGGTTTCCGGCACGGCTCCCGTGTCGTGGTCGCCGCCGCGCTGATCATGATCAGCGTGTTCGCCGGATTCGTCCTCGCGGAGTCCTCGCTGATCCAGTCGATCGGGTTCGCGCTGGCCTTCGGGGTGCTGGTGGACGCCTTCGTGATCCGGATGACCATCGTGCCCGCGCTGATGTCGCTGCTCGGCCGCGGCGCCTGGTGGCTGCCGAAGTGGCTGGACCGCGTGCTGCCGGATGTCGACGTCGAAGGCGAGAAGCTCGCGAAGCAGCTGGACGCTCCTGACGAGCGGGAGCTGGTCGACGCTTCCTCGAAGTAGGCAAGTACATGAAGGCCCCCTTCCTTGCGCCTGTCGCAAGGAAGGGGGCCTTCATGCACTTCAGGTCCGTGCCGCGCGGCTCAGGCCAGCCAGGCGATGGCGCCGCCGATCGCCAGCAGCGCGCCGATCCCCAGCACGATGGCCATGAACTTGACGCTCTTCCAGGTCGCGTAGACGCCGCCGATCAGGAAGCCGCCGAGCGCGAACAACAGCACGGCGATGGTCGTGTTACTCATGCCCGTCAGGCTGCCACACCCACACCCGCGTGACCGCGCCGGGTGCGGCACCACGCAATTCGTCCTCTGAACGCGGTGCTTGCACACGCAAGGACCGCATTCAGAGGACGAAACGCGGGGCTTAGAGGACGCCCTTCGTGGACGGGATGCCGCCCGCGCGCGGGTCCGGCTCGGTGGCGGCCCGCAGAGCGCGCGCGACGGCCTTGTACTCGGCCTCCGCGATGTGGTGCGGGTCCCGGCCGTGCAGCACCCGCACGTGCAGCGCGATCTGCGCGTGGAACGACAGCGAATCGAACACGTGCCGCGTCAGCACGAACGGGTAGTTCCCGCCGATGGTGAAGCTGTTGAACTGCTCCGGCTCGCCGAGGTGCACGCAGTACGGGCGCCCGGAAACGTCGATCGCGGCGTGCGCGAGGGTCTCGTCCATCGGGATCCACGCGTCGCCGAAACGGCGGATGCCGCTCTTGTCGCCGAGCGCCTGGCGCAGCGCCTGGCCGAGCACGATCGCGGTGTCCTCGACGGTGTGGTGCGCGTCGATGTGCACGTCACCGGTCGCCTGCACCTTGAGGTCGAGCGAGCCGTGCACGCCGAACGCGGTGAGCATGTGGTCGTAGAACGGGACACCGGTGTCGATCTCCACCTGTCCCGTGCCGTCCAGGTCGAGTTGGACCGAAATGGACGATTCCTTCGTGGTGCGATCCACCTTGCCGACGCGACTCATCGCGGCACCTCCTTGCTGGCCTCGAGAAAGGCGTCGTTCTCTTCCGGCGTCCCGATGGTCACCCGCAGATGCCCTTCGATGCCGACGTCCCTGATCAGCACACCGTTGTCCAAATAGGACTTCCAGGTCGCGGGCGCGTCCGCGAACCGTCCGAAGAGGACGAAGTTCGCGTCGCTCGGGACCGGCGTGAATCCCAAGCCCAGCAACGCTTCCACCACCCTGTCGCGTTCGGCCGCCAGTTTGGCGACCGAGGCGAGGGTGGCGTCCGCGTGCCGCAGCGCGGCCCGGGCGGCGGCCTGCGTGAGCTTCGAGAGGTGGTACGGCAGCCGCACCAGTTGCAGCGCGTCGACGATCGCGGGCGCGGCCGCCAGGTAGCCGAGCCGCCCGCCTGCGAAGGCGAACGCCTTGCTCATCGTGCGCGACACGATCAGCTTCGCCGGGTACTCCTCGATCAGCTCGACCGCGCTCGGCTGCGACGAGAACTCCGCGTACGCCTCGTCGACCACCACGATCCCCGGCGCGGCTTCGAGCAGACCGCGCAGCTCACCGAACGGGATCGAGCCACCGGTCGGGTTGTTCGGGCTGGTCACGAAGACGATGTCCGGACGGCGTTCGCCCACCAGCGCGGCGGCCTTCTCGGTGTCGAGGCTGAAATCATCGCGGCGCGGCACCGGCAGCCAGTCGGTGCGGGTGCCCGCCGAGATGATCGGGTGCATCGAGTACGACGGTTCGAAGCCCAGCGCCGACCGGCCGGGGCCGCCGAAGGCCTGCAGGACCTGCTGCAGGATTTCGTTGGACCCGTTGGCGGCCCAGACGTTCGACTCCGACACCAGCACGCCGGTGGACACCGCGAGATAGTCCGCGAGGTCCTGGCGCAGCGCGACGGCGTCGCGATCCGGGTACCGGTGCAGCGACGCTGCTTCGGCGCGGACGGCCTCGGCGACGTCGGCCACCAGCGCGTCCGGCGGCGGGTACGGGTTTTCGTTGGTGTTGAGCCGGATCGGCACGTCGAGCTGCGGCGCGCCGTACGGGCTCTTGCCCCGCAGGTCCTCCCGCAGCGGGAGCGCGTCGAGCGTGATCTCCTCGCCGATGGTCATGCCCGCTCCCCCTCGAACCGCGCCGTGATGGCCTCGCCGTGCGCGGGCAGGTCCTCGGCGTTCGCCAGCGCGACGACGCGGCCGGCGATCTCGCGCAGCGCGTCCTCGCTGTAGTCGACGACGTGCACGCCCTTGAGGAAGCTCTGCACCGAAAGCCCGGACGAGTGCCGCGCGAACCCGCCGGTGGGCAGGACGTGGTTCGACCCGGCGCAGTAGTCGCCGAGCGAGACCGGCGCGTACGCCCCGACGAAGATCGCGCCCGCGTTGCGCACCCGGGCCGCCACCGCGCGCGCGTCCGCGGTCTGGATCTCCAGGTGCTCCGCCGCGTACGCGTCCACGACGCGGATACCGTCGTCCACTCCGGACACCAGGATGATGCCGGACTGCTTGCCGCTCAAGGCTTCCGTCACCCGCTCGGAGTGCTTGGTCGCGGCCACGCGGCCGGTGAGCTCCTTGTCGACCGCGTCCGCGAGTTCCTCGGACGTGGTGACCAGCACGCTCGCGGCGAGCGGGTCGTGCTCGGCCTGGCTGATCAGGTCGGCGGCGACGTGCACCGGGTCGGCGGTCTCGTCGGCGAGGATCGCGATCTCGGTCGGGCCGGCCTCGGAGTCGATGCCGATGATGCCGCGCAGCAGCCGCTTGGCCGCGGTGAGATAGATGTTGCCCGGCCCGGTGACGACATCGACCGGCTCCAGCGTCGCGCCGTCGGTGTCGGTGCCGCCGTACGCGAGCAGCGCGACGGCCTGCGCGCCTCCGACGGCCCACACCTCGTCGACACCGAGCAGTTCGGCGGCGGCCAGGATCGTCGGGTGCGGGAGCCCGCCGAACGCGGCCTGCGGCGGCGAGCACAGCACGAGCGTGCCGACACCGGCGATCTGCGCCGGGACGACGTTCATCACCACGGTCGAGGGGTACACCGCGAGCCCGCCCGGCGCATACAGCCCGACGCGCTCGACCGGGATCCAGCGCTCGGTGACGGTGCCGCCGTCGACGACCTCGGTCGTGACGTCCTGACGGCGCTGTTCACCGTGGACCTTGCGGGCGCGGGCGATGGATTCCTCCAGCGCCTCGCGGACGGCCGGGTCCAGGTTCGCGAGCGCGCTCGTGAGCTCCGCGGCGGCCACCCGGACACCGGCGGGACGGACCTTGTCGAACTTCTCGGTGTACTCGAGAACCGCCTCGACGCCGCGATCGCGGACCGCCTCGACCACCGGCCGTACGTGATGCAGCGCCGCGTCCACGTCGTACTCGGCACGCGGGAGCGTGCTCCTGAGTTCGGCAACGGACGGGACCTGTCCACGCAGGTCGGTACGGTTCAGCATGGGTCAAGGGTACGAGGTGGCCCGATCGCCCCGAGCAGGCACACTGGGGTGGTGACCAGCGATCCCACGATGAGGGAGGCCTCCGTGCCGCGAATCGGGTTGTGCCAGCTCACGACGGCCGAGGATCCCGAAACGAACCTGAAGCTGATTCGCGAAGGCGTGGCGGCCGCCGCGGCCGAAGGCGCGCGGATCGTGGTCTTCCCCGAGGCGACGATGGTCCGTTTCGGGGTCTCGCTGAAGCCCCTCGCGCAACCTCTGGACGGGCCGTGGGCGTCCACCGTGGCGTCCATCGCCGAAGAGCACGGCGTCGTGGTCGTCGCGGGCATGTTCACGCCGTCACCCGACGGGCGCGTGAGCAACACGGTGCTCGTCACCGGCGCCGGACATCACCTCGGCTACGACAAGATCCATCTGTACGACGCGTTCGGGTTCGCCGAGTCCGACACGGTCGCGCCGGGGACGGCACCCGTCACCTTCGAGGTCGACGGGGTCACGTTCGGTGTCGCGACCTGTTACGACATCCGCTTCCCCGAACTGTTCCGGAAGCTCGCCGACGACGGCGCGGACATCGTGCTCGTGCCGACGTCCTGGGGCGCGGGCGAGGGCAAACGCGAGCAGTGGGAGGTGCTGGTGCGCGCCCGCGCGCTCGACTCCGGCTGCTGGGTCCTCGGCTGCGGGCAGGCCGATCCGGCCACGACGTCGACCCCGGTGAACCCGAAGGCTCCGACCGGGATCGGCTACTCGACGGTGTCCGACGGCTTCGGCCGCGTCCACACTCAGCTGGGCGCCGGGCCGGAACTGGTGGTCGTCGACGTGGATCCGGCGGTCAGCGGGCAGGCTCGGGCGGCGACGGGCGCTCTGGCGAACCGCCGCCTCTGACGTCCACGGGGCGTTCGAAGAAGGATTCGAGCACCACGATCGTCTGCGTCCCTGTGACGCCTTCGATGGCGTACAGCCTGCGTAGCGACGCCTGCAATTCCTCGGTGGTCGGCGTGCGCACCTTCACCAGGAGCGAGGCCGGGCCCGCGATGATGTGCGCCTCCACGACCTCCGGCAACGCCTCCAGCGCGGCCTTCGTCGGCGAATCGCCCATCCACGAACCGGCCTCGACCAGCACGAACGCCATCACACCCCGGCCGACCGCCGCCGGGTCGACGTCGACGGTCGTGCGCCGGATGGCGCCCTGTTCGCGCAGTTTGCGGACCCGTTCGTGCGCGGCGCCCGCGGACAACCCGACCGCCTTGCCGAGCGCGGCGTACGCCTGGGTCGCGTCCTGCTGCAACTCACCGAGCAGCATGCGATCTATGTCATCCACAGGTTGACCATATCAAGTTCGCCGGTTCATGATGATTGCAGTACATCATTCAGAGACCTGGGGATCTTCATGGACATGGTCAAGGCACATTTCGAGGTTCTCGACGAGCGGTTCGCCCGCGTCAACGGGGACGAGTGGATGCGGCGCCTGCACACCGGCTGCCGGTGGACCGAGGGGCCCGCCTACTTCCCCGCCGGCCGGTATCTGGTGTTCAGCGACATCCCGAACGACCGTGTCCTGCGGTGGGACGAGACCACGGGCGCGGTCGGCGTGTTCCGCGAGCCCGCCGGATTCCACAACGGGCACACCGTCGATCGGCGGGGCAGGCTCGTCAGCTGCGAACAGGGCGGCCGCCGGGTGACCCGCACCGAGCACGACGGCACGACCACCGTGCTCGCGGAGACCTATCAGGGCAAGAAGTTCAACAGCCCCAACGACGTCGTGGAGAGCTCGGACGGCGCGCTCTGGTTCACCGACCCCAGCTACGGGATCGACAGCGACTACGAGGGACATCAGGCGGAGAGCGAAATCGGAGCCTGCCATGTCTACCGCGTCGACCCGGTGGACGGTTCCGTGCGGATCGTCGCGGACGATTTCACGCGCCCGAACGGGCTCGCGTTCTCACTGGACGAGTCGCTGCTCTACATCGCGGACACGCGGCAGGATCCCAGCCACATCAGGGTTTTCTCGGTGAACGACGGGCGGCTTTCCGGCGGCGAGGTCTTCGCGACCAGTGACGCCGGTGGTTTCGACGGGCTGCGCCTGGACGCGGCCGGGCGGATCTGGGCCGCGGCGCACGACGGCCTGCACTGCTTCGCTCCCGACGGCACGCACATCGGGAAGCTGCGCGTGCCGGAGGTCTGTTCGAACCTGACCTTCGGCGGGCCGCGAGGGAACGACCTGTTCATCACCGCGTCCAGTTCGGTCTACACGCTGCGGGTGAACTTCTCGGGGCCCCGGTTCTAGCGCATTTGCGCGGGGCAAGTACCGCATTCAGAGGACGAAATGCGTGGATCCCTAGCGCAGCAGGCCCTCGCGGATCGCCACCCGCACGAACCCGGCCCGGCGCCGTTCCCCGGTCTTGTCCCGGATCCGGTCGAGGTAGGACCGTACGGTCCGCACGCTGATGTTCAGGATCTCCGCCACGTCGACGTCCCGTTCACCGGCCGCGACCAGCCGCAGCACCTGCTTCTCCCGTTCGGACAGCACGATCTTGGGTCCGGCGTGACGATCTTCGCTGTCCTGGATGATCATCCCGGCCAGCGTCGGCGACACGTACGCGTTGTCCTCGGCGATGGTGCGGATGGCGCGCAGGAGTTCGTCGCCGTCGACGTCCTTGGAGAGGAAGCCTTTCGCGCCGGCCTGCATGGCGCCCAGCACTTCGGGCTGTTCGGCGTGCGCGGACACCACGAGCACCTTGTGCCCCATCTGCCCGACTTCGAGCACCGCGGCGGCGTCCTGGACGCCGCGCAGCTTGAGGTCGAGGACGACGACACTGCCCGGCGGCTGCTCCTGGACGGCGAACCGCGCGACGGAATCGGCGACGGCGCCCAGCTCGATGTCGGGCGCTTCGGTGAGGACACGCGCGACGGCGTCCCGGTACAGCGGATGATCTTCGATCACCCCGACGTTGATCGGTGTGGTGCGTTTCGGCTGCTGCTCGTCTGCGTTCACCGGCGTCCTTCGAATCCGCCCGCGTCGTCGCGGGGCGCGACCGGCCGAGACGGGCCGGGCACCTCCGGCGGAGACGCGAGCCCGAGCTGGATGGCCTTGCGGACCAGACCGGCCCGCCTTCTCTCTCCGAGTTTGTCACGGATCCGGTCCAGATAACCGCGGACCGTCCGGACCCCGATGCCCAGGATGCGGGCGATGTCGACGTCGCGTTCGCCCGCCGCGACCAGCCGGAGGACCTGCTTCTCCCGCGCGGAGAGCGCGACGTCCGGAGCGGGCGCGGGGCGGTCGGCGTTGTCCTTGATGATCATTCCGGCCACCACCGCGGAAACGTAGGCCCGGCCCTGCGCGACCGTCCTGATCGCGGTCAGCAGCTCGTCGACGTCGACGTCCTTGGACAGGAATCCCTTGGCACCGGCGGCGATCGCGCCGAGCACCTGCTCGGACTCCGCCTGCGCGGACACCACGAGCACGTGATGCCCCAGTTCGCACACCTGCAGCACGGCCGCCGCCCCGGCGGTCCCGGGCAGGCCGAGGTCGAGCAGCACCACGCTGCCGGGCGGCTGCGGATGGACGTGGAACCGGGCGACCGAATCGACCACCGCGCCGAGTTCGATCCCTTCGGCCTCGGTGAGGACCCGGACCACGGCGTGCCGGTACAACGGATGGTCTTCGATCACCGCGACGTCGACCCGGTCGGTCTCCGGCCTGTCTTCAGTCATCTGCACGTTCCCGCTCACCCCGTCCCACCTGCCGCGGACACCGCCCGGCCCGCCTGCCCCGGATCCAGCGCGGCTCCGCGCGGCACCAGTGCCAGCAATCCATTCGGAACCGGTTGCCGTTCGGCTTGGCCGTATCCGAGGGAGGCGAGTGCCTCGTTGCTCGCCACCGGGTACTTCTGGCCCGTGTCGGTCACGATGTAGACCGTGCCGGAACCGGATTCCGCCACCACCGCGCCTCCCGACGGAGGCACGAAGACAGCATCGGCGACCAGCGCGTCCGTGCGTGCCGTCACAGGGATCGCCTTCGCACCTTGCGGCAACGGGACCTGTGCGGAGATAACGATTCGAGAACCCTGCGCGCATAGCGTCACGGACTGTCCGGTAACGGGCGCTTTTCGCGGGATCCGGTCCGGATACTCGGCGGGATCGGCCCCGCCTGCCCTCGCCGTGCCGACCTTCGCCACCGCCGCGACGCCGGCCGCGCGCACCGCGACGGGGGCCGGGACACCGGTGTAGGCGTCCGCGTTCTGCGGTGTGTTGATCAGCAGGCTCGCCTCGGTCTGGCCGATCGGTTCGAGCCCCTCGGCGTGGACGAGGTAGTACGACGTCGCGTCGTTGGGCGACGCCATCGCGTCCACGACGCCGAGCACCGAACCGACCTTCGTCGCGACGCCGCCGACCTTCGGGCCCGGCCGTCCGGCGTCTTCGACCGCGCGGTAGGCCAGATCACGTCCGGCGGCGACGGTGCCGATCCACCGCGAGGACACCGCGATCGCCGGGTAGGTGTCGAACTGCAGCGCGGTCGCGGCTTCCGAGGTGAGCTTGTAGCGGCGTCCCGCCGTCACGAGATACCGCTCGCCCTCGGGAACGCGGACCACGACGGCCTGATCCCTCGGCAGGTCGATCCCGGCGGCGGGCGCGCCGAGGAGCACCGTCGTCTCCGGTTCGGCCGACGCGGGCGCGTCCTGGGTCGTCCGCGAGCAACTCGTCCACGGGGTGTTCACCAGCGCGGCCGCCGCGGGCAGCGAGTCGGGGGCGCCGGGGATGCCGATCTGCGAACCGCGCGGGGCCTTCGCGAGCTTGTCCGAAGGGACGGTCACAGTGGCCTCGCCGTTGCCGCCCGCCATCAGCCGCGCGGAGGCGTAGTTGAGCACGGGATGCAGCGCACCGTCCTGGCCGAGGATGTAGCGCGCGCCGGTGCCTTCCTCGACGATCACCTTGCCGCCCGCCAGCCAGTCCTTGCCGCCGGAGGGGTTCAGCAGGCCGATCACGCCGAACACCGCGGTGATCAGCAGCGCGACGCCGAGGCCGCACAGGGTTCCGATGACCAGCCTGCGGCTCGGGGCCACCGGATGGTTGGCGTCAGCCGAGACGAGTGCCGAAACCAGTCTCCTGCGGAGGAATTGGTAGGCCTGGATCTGGTCCCGCTGCGTCCACACGCTCCCGTCCCCCGCCGTTCGTGCCCACCCCGATTCGAGGGTGCTCACGTTAGATTCCGGCCCCGGCCGACGGTGAGGGTAATTTTTACGCCCCTCCCCCGCGTGGGGCGCGGCTACCGTCGGGCGCGTGCACGGAGGAGGGGAATTCCTTGTCGGTTGAAGCCCCGGCGGTGGGGACACCCCGCCCGGCCCCGGAACAGGCGCCCGCCCACGGCGTCGCGGGCGCGGCGCCCTTGCCCTGGCTGCTGCCGATCCGCCCGTTGCAGGCGGCGCTCTGGGAGATCGCCGGGATCGCGATCCTGCTGGCCTTCACCGTCGACGGGATCCCCCAGGCCGCTCAGATCAGCATCGCCGCCGCGGGCGGTGTCCTTGTGCTGACGACGTCGGTCCGGTTCGCCGGACGGCATCCCGCGGGCTGGCTGCTCACCTGGGCCGGTTACCGGCTGAAGCGCCGCGACAAGAACGAAGTCCCCGATCCGCTGCACCGGCTCGCCGGTCCCGTCCGGGTGCGCCAGCACGTCGACCGCGCGGGCAACCGCTTCGGCGTCGCCGAGGTCGGCGACGGCTGGAGCGCCATCGTGCGGCTCACCCCGGGTGCCATGCAGCCCGGACCGGACACTCTGGCCGGGATCCTGCGCCAGGCGTACGCGAGCACCGGGATCCCTTTGTCCAGCGCGCAACTGCTGACCTGGACGGTCCCGAATGGACAGTCGCTGCTCCGGGTCCGGTGGCTCACCGTCCGGTACCGGCCCGAGGACGCGCCGATCGCGGCGCTCGCCCGCGGCGGAGGTGAACTCGGCGCGTTGCGGAGCACCGCCTGCGCGGCACTGTCCCTGATGGGCGCCCTGGCCGAGGCCGGGTTCGAGAGCACCGTGCTCGAAGCCGGTGAAGTGGCCGAAGAACTACGCGTCGCGCTCGGCAGCGGCCAGGACGCGCCGGTGGAGGGCTGGCGTTCCTGGGACTGGGGCGGCGCGTCGCAGGTCTGCTACCGGCCCCGGTCGGAGCGGGATCTCGCGCGGACACTGGATCTTCACGTCCCCGGCTCGGCGTTCACCGCGACTTCGTACACGCTTCACCGATCGCCTGGCGGACGGGAAAAGTCCGAGGTGACCATCCGGGTCGGCGGACGGCCGGGGGCGGAGACGGCACGGCCCGCCGGGATCGCGGTCACCCCGCTGCACGGACGGCACGCGTCGGCGGTCCGCCGGACCCTGCCGCTGGCGCTGGAGAACTGAGGGGACGGTCCGTGGAGGATTCCTTTCCTCGCTGAGGGTAGGGCAGGAATCCTCCACGGACGTAAAACGCGTTTCGTCCTCTGAATGCGGTCGTTGCGTAGGGCAACTACCGCATTCAGAGGACGAAACGCGTGAAGGGGGTCAGCCCCGGACGGCCTCGTAGACACCGGCGATCATGCCGACGAACGGGATCAGCGAGAGCAGCACCAGGAACTCGACGATGTCGAGAGTCCTTGCCCAGTAAGGGGAACGACGTCCCTTCGCGACCCGGGTCGCGTAAGTGAGACAGACACCGGCGGCGACGACGACCGCGCAGCCCGCGGCGAAGACGAATGAACGCGGACCACCCGCGGCGAGCCAGAAACCGGCCGATGCCAAGGCGGCCGCACCGAAACCGATGAGCACGAGCCGCTGCGAGCGGCCGGCGAACGCGCGCGAACGCAACATCAGCGCCAGCCCCAGCAGCGCGCACAAACCCGCTTCCCAAGCCCCGCCGGAAGACGCCAGGACCACCGAAGCCGAAACGACGGTGAGTCCGAGCGCGACGAGCAGCCCGGTCAGCAACGCCTGCGCGTAGGTCGTGCCGCCGACCATGTCCTCGCCGAGCGAAGGATTCTCGTCGGCGCGGAACGCGTCCATGTCGTCGGGCACCCGCGGCAGCGGCAGCCTGCCGAGCCGCAGCGCCATCATCGGCGCCACCGCGGCCAGCCCCGTCGCCACCACCGCGACCACGGCGGCCGCCGAGCCGGCGCGGACGTCGGCCAGCAGGACGATGGCGGTGGTGATCGCGCCGAGTCCGGCCGACACCGTCACCGCGACGAACCACGGCAGCCGGTCCGCCACCGAAACGGCCGCGATCACGCCGTACACGGTCACCACGGCGAGCCCGGCGGCCAGCGGCCCGGCCGACAGAGAGAACAACGGATGCGGCGACAGGATCGACATCCCGGCCAGCAGCGCCGCGCCAACACCGGCGAGCGCGCCGGCGGCACCGGCCTCCGCGTCACCGTAAGCACGGCTCAGCGCGCCGCCGCCCAGCACCAGGACCAGCGCGAGCAGCCCGGTCCCGATCGGCGCCAGCACACTGCCGGACGCCGCCGCCTGCACCAGCAGGCCACCGGCGAGCAGCAGCACCACGGACGCGACGATGCCCGCCTTGCGCGCCACCGACGGGCCCCATCGGCCGGTGCCCGTCTCGGCGACGCTGGCGATCGAGTCGACGACGTCGTCGAACAGCAAGGGACCCCGCGGGCGTTCCCGCGGGGTCAGATGGAGGACTTCGCCGTCGCGTACCTGTGCCGCGGCGACCGTGAGCCCGAGCGCGAGCGGTGCGCCGCCGAGCCGGGACAGCACCCATCCGGGATGCTCGGCCGACGCCTGCCCCGAAGCGCCCGCGAGCCGCACGAGCTGCGGGACGAGTTCGGCGAACGTGCTCTGCTGCGGCAGCGCCACGTCGACGCGCGCCCTCGGTGTCACCACCGTGACGCGCCGGGTGGAGCCCGCGATCGCGGCCGTCATGCTTCGATCGACTTGGCGGACTCGATGACCGGGGCGAACTTCGCGCTGCTGGCCTCGGCCAGTTTCTGCAGCCCGTTGTTGACCGCCTCCAGCACGATCTCCGAGATGTTGCGCGCGTCGTACTGGCGCAACGCGCGCGGGTCGATGTCGATCGAGGTGAACCGGCCGTCACCGCGCAGCACGACGGTGACCTCGTTCTGCCGCGAGTGCGCCTTGACCTCCATCGCCTCGACCGAACGCTGGATGCGCTGCACCTCTTCGGTCTGCCTGCGGACCTGGTCCAGCAACTCGTCCATGTCCGGCATGGCGTAGGGGTCGGTGGTCACGAATCTTCTCCTTCATCTGCGGTGAAATCCCGCCGGACGTGGACACTGCCCACGAACCGCCGGAAGTCGTCGCCGAGGCCGCGGGCCGCCTCGGGCGTTGCGGTGCAGGCGATCTCGAGGATCAGCCGCTCGGCCGGGCTCGCCCCCGGCACGGTCAGCTGCACCTGCGTCTGGACGAGGTCCTGCCCCTCGCCGGTGCGGATGCGCAGCACCTGCGTCACCCCCGGCGCGATCCCGGTGCCGATCACCTTGCGCCGCACCACTTCGAGCGCGGCCATCGACCGGCCGAGGCGTTCGACCGCCTCGTCGGCGATGTCGGTGATCTCTGCTTTATCGGGCCGCTGCCCGACGCTCAGGGTGATGTTCGGGGTGAACTCCGAGTCCGTTCCGGGGTGAACGGCCACGAAGACGGCGCCCTCGGCGCCGACGGACGACGGCTCGACCGGGACCCAGCCGTCGGGGATGTCGAATCCGAGCGGGAGGGAAACCCGGTCCTGCGTCGCCATAGCACTCATTCCCGTCACCACGTGCCCACGTAGGAGACCGCGTCGTCCCACGCCTCGCCGACGGCGTCCGCCGCCTGGCCGGCCGCGCCGCTCACCGCGTCGACGGCCGCGCCGCCGTACTCGCCGACGGTGTCCGCGATCTTCGGCAGGTCGATGTCGATCTTCGCGCCGATCCCGGCACCGAGACCGAGGGCGACGCCCGCCTTGAAGTTGACCTTGATGTGCCCGGCGTCGTAAACCGCCTGGCCGTCGAGCTGCGCGCCGAGTCCGTATTGGAGGGTGCCGCTCGCGCCGACGCCCACCCCGGCCACGTCCGCCGCGAGCTCGCCTTCGACCTTACCTCCGACGAAGGCGTTGGCGTGCACGCCGACACCGTGCGCGCCCGCCTGGAACGAGCCGTTCACCTCGCCGCCGACGAACGCGGTCCCCTTGGCGCTGCCCGAAGCGACGCCCCATTCCTTCTTGCCTTCGAGTTCTTCCTTGAAGGCGGCCAATTCGGCGTGACCGGACGCCTTGAGATCCCAGCCCTGCGAGGAGACCTTGGCGTCCCACCCCGGGGTGAAGCCGTCCTGCTCCTGCTTCCACTTGGCATACGTGATCTCGGTGCTGTTCCAGGCCTTGTCGCGCAGGCCTTCCGGCTTCGGCCTGCCGAACGGCGTGTCGCCGGCGCGCGGGGCACGCGTGCCTTCGAGACCGTCCCAGGTGAGCTTCTTCCAGCCGGAATTGCCGAACCAGGAAGGATGCGAGCGCGGGCGTTTGCGGCCGTCGAGCGCCTCGCCGTTGAGCCAGTACAACGGGCCGCGGCCCCATTTGCCGAGTTCGTGCTCGATCCGGCCCGTGCCCTCCGGCGGGAACAGCCGCGCGAGTTCCTCGCTCAGCTCGTCGGCGATCTCCTGCGCCGCCTGCGCGGCCCGCTCACCGAGCTGGCGGGCGGCGGAGATGAAGGCGTTGACCGCGTTCGCGTTCGCCGTCCGCGCCTGGCTGGTGAGCTGAGCGGCGTACTGGTCGAACTGGGCGAGGATCGAGTCCACACAGGACTTCGCGCCCTGCAAGGCTTGCGCGCCCGCGCGCAGCCGGTTCGACTGATCGCTCAGCTTCGTGCCGAGCTCGGTGAGTTCCTGGCTCAGTTTCGCCGCGGACGTGGCGAACGCGGTGTAGGCGTCGCCCTCCCAGGAGGCGTTGAGCGCCTTCGCCGCCTTGCCGATCTCGTCCGCCCGGCCCGAGACCGTCGACGCCCGGTCGCCGCACCGCTGACCGGCCGCGTTCAGCGCCGAAGGATCACCGGTGACGCGCCGCTGGTACTCGACCACGAGCCGCCGATAGTTCGACAGGATCGAGCTGACGACGCCCGACGCGTCGACCACACCGCTCCCCGACACGGTTTACCTGCCCTTCGCCGGTGAATCCGCGCCTGCGTCGATGTCAATGTGCTGCTCGAAGTGCTTGCCGCCGTAGTTCATGTCGATGTCGATATCGATGTCCTGCCCGCCCGGCGCCTGCACGGTGGACTTGCCGGTGCTCAGGTCGGTGGTGATGGTGACCGTGTTCCCGTTGCCCGCACCCGCGCCCGGGAGCGAGCCGCCGGAACCCGAGCCCCCGCCGGAGGGTCTGTCCACCGGGATCCAGGCGTCGGCGCCACCCGGCCAGTTCCCCTGGGATCCGTTGCCGCCCAGCGCGGGCGGGCGGTACTGGGTGAACGGCGGAGTCTCGCCCGGCGTCGTCCCGCCACCGGAAGCGCCTCCCGCACCACCACCCGCGCCCCCGCCGGAACCGCCGATCGCGGCCTGGCCGGAGCCGCTGGCGACCGAACCCGGCGCCTGCGGATTGGTGACCGGGGTGCCCGAGACCGCCGAGTTGCCCGCCGCGCCGTTGTCGCCGGCGTCGTTGTGCCCGAACAGTTTCTGGACCTCGCCGATGATGGTGGCGATCTGGGTGATCTGGTTGGCGAGGTCGACCACGCCGAGCGCCTTCAGCAGCGCGCCGATCGCGGTGATGAACGCGCGCAGCGAAGCGCTGGTGGCGGTGGAAAGCGCGACGGCGGCACCGTAGGTCCACGGATTCGACATCAGGCCCGCGACCGTCGGGTTCACCGCCGCGACCACCGATTTGTACGCGGTCTGCGCGGTCTTGATCAGCGTCCCGGCGATGCCGAGCAGCTCGGCGCCCTTCTGCACGACCTGGATGATCTTGGTGAGCGAGTTCAGGGAGTCGGTGATCTTCTTCAGCGCCGAGTCCGACGCCCCACCGGACCAGATCTTCTTCAGCTGCTCGGCGGCCTTCGTCACCTCGTTGTACATGGTGAGGAACTCGTTGGCCTTCTTGAGCACCTCGAGCACGTGCTTCGCGATCTGCTCCGGCTGACCGGTGAGGATCTGCGGCAGGATGGTGATCGGCCCGCCCGAGCCCGCGGTCGCGTCCATCGCGCTGGAATTGGGGTAAGTCAGCATGTCGCTCCTCAGGCCGGAAGTCAGACGGAAGCCGGGCGGTAGACGCTGACCTTCGCCAGGCCGTTGATGTCCGCTTCGACGATTCCGTGGTTGTAGAGCAGCCCGCCCTCTCCGGCGATGGCGATGATCGGCTTGCTGTCGGAGAACAGGAGCGGTTCGACCACGACGACGTCACCGCTGTGCACCCCGCCGGGCACGTCGCCGAAATTGCGCGCCGTACCGGCGTAGACCTCGATGACCCCGACTCGCGCCTGGTTGTCGGCGTCACCGGCCAGCCAGTCGTTGAAGTCCGAGACGCCGTGGAACCGGGTGTCGGTGATCGGGTGGTCGCCGAGCTGCCCCAGCCGCGCGTCCCCCAGATAGCGCAGCACGTTGCCGACCGACGACGGTTCGCCGTTGCCGCCGGCGCTGTCGTTGATGGCCAGCGTCGCCAGTTCGGAGGCGTGCGAGTTCCCCCAGATCGACGACGTCGACCCGGCGCCGCCGCCACCCGGGCGGCCGCCGTACCCGCCCGCGACCGCCTCGTCGGCGGCCTGGTAGGCGTCGGCGCTGCTCTTGATGAAGCCGTTGATCTGCTGCAGCAGCTGAAGGAGCGTGCGGACCGCGACCACCTGCTGGCTCTGCATGGCCGTGTTGGCCGCCGCCACCGCGCTGCCGAAGGTGGCGAACGACATCGGCTGGAGGACGGTGCGTTCGAGGTCGCCGACGACGTTGATGCCCTGCATGATGATGCCGCCCAGGTTCCCGACCGCCGAGCGCATGGCCTCGGGCTCCGCCCGGTACTCGCCCGTGCCGACCATGGCTCTCCTTTTCTCGTTCCCCCACGTCTGCGTTGACCAGCAGCGTAAGTTCGCCACCAGACGTGAGCGGACGGCAAAAGTACCCACCGCAAGGGCGGCACGAGTGGCCAGAATGATCGGCAGGATTACCCACAAGCGGCCAGAAAGACCCTGATGAGCGCCACTCGCGACCGCCTGCCGGCCCTGGGCGAGCAGCCCGGTGAAATCGTCCTGCAGTCCCCGCCGATGCTGCCGAAGGGCTCCTCCGGTGGAGCCATGCAGCTGCTGATGTTCATGCCGATGATGCTGGGCATGGGCGCCATGTCGTTCGTCTACATCGGACGCGACGGCGGGGTGATGACGTACATCTTCGGCGCGTTGTTCCTCACCGCGATGGCGGGCATGGTCGTGATGTCGCTCGGTCGCGGTGGCGCGGCGAAGAAGGCGCAGATCAACGAGGAACGCCGGGACTACCAGCGGTATCTCACCGGTTTGCGCGGCCAGGTCCGCGAAATCGCGGACAACCAGCGCGCGGCCATGTCGGCGTTGCAGCCCGATCCGGCGGATCTGTGGGCGTACATCGAGACAGGGAAGCTGTGGGACCGCCGCCGGTCCGACTCGCAGTTCGCGCAGGTCCGCGTCGGGACGGGGCCGCAGCGGCTCGCGACACCGTTGAAGGCACCGCAAACCGTGCCGCTGGAAGACCTCGACCCGGTGTGCTCGACGAACCTGAAGCACTTCATCCGGACCTACTCGACGGTCGACGGGCTCCCGGTCGCGGTCTCGCTGCGGTCGTTCGCGCAGGTCAGCCTGTCCGGCCGCCGTCCGGACACGCTCGGGACCGCGCGGGCGCTGCTGACCCAGCTCGCGACCTTCCATTCACCCGGCGACCTGCGGATCGCGCTCTGCGTCAAGGACGACCGGCTGCACGACTGGGAATGGGCGAAGTGGCTGCCGCACGTCGCCTCCACCGCCGCGGACGCCGCCGGTCCGCGACGGCTCGTCGACGCCGACGCCGGGAAGCTCGCCGACCTCCTCGGTCCCGATCTCGGCGACCGGCCCGCGTTCACCCGGCGGCCGGACTCCCGGCTGGACCTGCCGCATGTCGTCGTGATCGTGGACGGCGGGCACACCCTCGCCGACACGCGGCTCGTCGCCGAAGAGGGCAGGCTCGGCGTCACGGTGGTGGAGATCGGCACCGAGCAGCCTCGGTCGGTGTCGTCCGAACGGCTGCTGAGCCTGCACATGAGCCCGGAGCAGCTCGGGATGGTCGTCGGCGACGGGACCGAGCAGCGGCTCGGGTTCCTCGGCATGCCGGACACCCTCGACCGCGGGGCCGCCGAGGCGCTGGCCCGGATGCTGACGCCGCTGTTCCAAGGAGCGGCCGTGGTCACCGAGGCGCCGATGTCGGCGACGTTCGGGCTGGCCGGGCTGCTCGGCATCGGCGATCCGCGCGACACCGACACGGCGGTCACCTGGGCGCCGCGTTCGGCGCGGGACCGGCTGCGGATCCCGCTGGGCATCAACCCCGAGGGCAGGCCGGTCGATCTCGACCTCAAGGAGTCGGCGGAAGGCGGGATGGGCCCGCACGGCCTGGTCATCGGCGCGACCGGGTCCGGCAAGAGCGAACTGCTGCGGACGCTGGTCACCGCGCTCGCTGTCACGCATTCCTCGGAGAAGCTCAATCTCGCGCTGATCGACTTCAAGGGTGGCGCGACGTTCGCGGGCATGACCGGACTGCCGCACACCTGCGCCGTCATCACCAACCTGTCCGACGATCTCGCGCTGGTCGACCGCATGGCGGACGCGCTGAACGGCGAACTGTTGCGGCGTCAGGAGCTTCTGCACGCGGCCGGGAACTACGCGTCGGTGCGGGACTACGAAAAGGCCAGGGAATCCGGCGTCAACCTGCGGCCGTTGCCGTCGTTGCTGGTGATCATCGACGAATTCAGCGAGCTGCTGTCCTCGCGACCGGAGTTCATCGACCTGTTCGTCGCGATCGGACGGCTGGGGCGGAGTCTCGGGATCCACCTGCTGCTGGCGTCGCAGCGACTGGAGGAGGGACGGCTGCGCGGGCTGGACTCGCACCTGTCGTACCGGATCGGCCTGCGGACGTTCTCCGCGTCGGAGAGCCGCGCGGTGCTCGGCGTCGCGGACGCCTACCAGCTTCCGCCCGTGCCGGGCTCGGCGTACCTGAAGTCCGACAACGACACCCTGATCCGGCTCAAGGCCGCGTACGTCTCGGGGGAACTGCCGCCGCGAAGCAAGATCGTGCGCAAGGACGGGCAGAGTCTCGGGCTGATGCCCTTCACGCTGGCACCGGTGGAGATCCCGGTGACCGTCGAGGCGGAGGAACCGGTCGAAAAGGGCACCGGCGAGACGATCATCGGCGCGATGATCTCGCGGATCGAAGGCAAAGGCCCGGAAGCGCACCAGATCTGGCTGCCGCCGCTGGCCGAACCGCCCACCCTGGACCAGCTGCTGCCGCCGCTCGGCGAAGATCCCGAACGCGGGCTGTGCCCGCTGGGCTGGGGCGGCAACGGCAAGCTGATGATCCCCGTCGCCCTGGTCGACAAGCCCTTCGAACAGCGGCGCGACATGCTGTGGGCCGATTTCTCCGGTGCCGCCGGGCACGCGCTGATCGTCGGCGCGCCGCAGAGCGGCAAGAGCACACTGATGCGCGACATCGCCGCGATGCTCGCGCTCACCCACACCCCGGCAGAGGTCCAGCTGTTCGTACTGGACATGGGCGGTGGCGCGCTGGCGCCGATCGCCGGGCTGCCCCACGTGTCCGGCTACGCGACCCGGCGCGACGCCCAGCGTTGCCGCCGCGTGGTGGCGGAACTGACCACCCTGCTCGAACAGCGTGAGGAGTTCTTCTCCGCCAACGGGATCGAGTCGATCACGACGTTCCGCCAGCGGCGTTCGGAGTTCCGCGAGAGCACGGAAGGCCGTGAATTCGGCGACGTCTTCCTGTTCGTGGACAACTGGACCACGATCCGCCAGGAATACGAACAGCTGGAGGAACAGATCACCAGCCTGGCCTCGCGCGGGCTCGGTTTCGGCATCCACGTCGTCGTCTCGATCAACCAGTGGATGGGCATGCGGGCGCCGCTGCGCGACGCCATCGGCACCAAGTTCGAACTGCGGCTCGGTGAGCCGGCGGACTCGCTGATCGACCGCAAGATCGCGCAGAACGTCCCGGCGGACCGGCCGGGACGCGGGCTGACCGCGGACAAGCTGCACTTCCTCGCGGCGCTCCCGCGCATCGATTCGGACCAGCGGCCGGACACGGTCGGCGCCGGCGGCCTCGACCTGAACAGGCGGATCTCCGCCGCCTGGAAGGGAAGTCCCGCGCCCGCCGTGCGGCTGCTCCCTGCGGAGGTGCCGCTGGACTCGCTGGAAGCCGGGCCGCGCAAGCAGGTCACGCTCGGCATCGCGGAGTCGAATCTGCGGCCGGTGTACCTCGATTTCGCCACCGAACCGCATTTCGTGGCCTTCGGCGACGTGGAATCCGGCAAGAGTTCGCTCCTGCGCGCGATCGCGCAAGGCATCACCGCGAAGTACTCGCCGGAGGAAGCGGCGATCGTGGTCGCCGACTACCGGCGCGGAATGCTGGGCGCGGTGCCGGAGTCGCATCTGCTCGGCTACGCGGGTTCCGAAACCGCGTTGACCGGACTGATCGAGCAATGCCAGCAGGCGATGCGGAACCGGCTTCCCGGCTCGGACGTCACGCCCGAGCAATTGCGGAACCGGTCGTGGTGGCGGGGGCCGGATCTGTTCGTGCTCGTCGACGACTACGAAATGGTCGCGACCGTCGGCCGGAATCCGCTGCTGCCGCTGTTGGAATTCTTGCCACAGGCCCGGGACATCGGACTTCACCTCATTGTCGCGCGCGGGAGTGGCGGCGCGGGCCGTTCGCTGTTCGAACCCGTGCTGCAACGGATTCGCGAGCTGGGTTCACCCGGTCTCGTGATGTCCGGGTCGCGGGACGAGGGTGCGCTGCTCGGAGACGTCAAGCCGGGGCCCCAGCCCGCTGGGCGGGGTGTACTGGTGTCACGGCGGCACGGGACCGGACTGGTCCAGGTCGCTTGGACCAAGCCAGTGGAGGATTGAGGGGCGTCCCGTCAGCGTTGACGGTTCAGCTCGGAGGGACCGCGTCCGTGGGCGACGTCGGTCGCCAGGGCCCTGAGTTTCAGGCTCCGGCTGCGGGCGTGCCCGCGCAGGCGCGCGAACGCCTCGTCCAGCGGGATGTGGAAACGTTCGGACAGCACCCCCTTGGCCTGTTCGATCGCGACCCGGCTGTGCAGCGCCCCTTCGAGCTGGCTGACGACCTGTTCGAGGCCGTTCACACGGTGGTGGTAGGCGAAACATCCCATGGCCGCCTCCGTGAAGGCCTGGGCGATGCGCAGATCCGTCACGGGTATCACCGGCTGCCCGGTGTTCACCAGGTTCAGCGCGCCCACAGTGGTCTCGACCGTGCGCAACGGCACGGCCGCGATGGCGACCACACCCGCCTCGCGGGCGTAATCGGCGAACCGAGGCCAGCGTTCGGCGCCCGGGCTGCCGTCCCCGAACCCGGTCGGCGGCAGGACCGCGTTGGTGCGGGTGATCTCCAGGCAGGGCCCTTCGCCGAGCTCGACCTGGGCTTCCTCCAGTCCCCGGCACCGTTCGTCGGACGCGGTGGCATAGCGCACCTGGCCCCGATCGTCGATCACGGTGGTACCGGCGCCTTGCACCCGCAAGAGACCGTTCGCGTGGTGAGTCAGATCGTGAAGCAGGTCCAGGGCATCGAAATCAGCGGCACGGTTCGCCAGATCGGCGGTGGCCTCTGCGATGCGTGCTTCTCTTTCTGTGGCTGACACTGGAAGTCGCCAATCAGGGATAGCCCACGCCCGACGTCGTCAGGTCGTCCGCACTCGTCAGAACGCGGGAAACCGAGTGACCTCGGGGGAGGTCATTTCGTGCCCGCTGACAGGAGCGCTCTCCTCGAATCTCGTTGACCTGTCTGAGGTCCCGCTCCAACTGGGGCCAGGTCGTCACGCGACCTCACGATGCCGCCACGACGCTACAAGGATTCCGGCGCCCGTAACAGGGCCATCCAGGTCTACGGGCGAGCGGCTCGCCCACCCGAGTGACGGCGGCACGTCCCGGGTGATCAGCCGATCACTGCGGTCAGATCTTCACCCACGGGTTCGGGCGAGCCGTCCGGACCGCCTCCATGAGTTCAGGGAATTCCCTCTGTTTCCCCGAAAGCGCACCGGATTCGCCTGAGCCGAGCGTAGGAGTCCACGCAAAATGTCCCACCGAAAGGAAATTCAGCCACCATGCCTCGAAAACACCTGACGGGCCAGGGTTTTCCCGCGAAAGATGCGACTTCGAGCCTGGTTCCCTCCTTCTGCCGGCTCGCCGAGATCGCCCGCGGCCACTGTTCTCAGATGCCCGTTCACTCTCCGCGTAAATCCGATCACGAATTCTGTGGTGATCGAACTCACGTTCGACTACCATCATGGACATGACCCAAACTCTTGCTCCTAATCTGAAAGCCGCTCGTTTTCTGGACTCCGCGTTCGCCGAAGAAGTTTCACTTCGAGGCTCGCAGGGTCGCCAGGTACGAGCGTTGGCCGAGTTCGCCGCGGTGGGCGGTTCGCGAAGATCGATGACCGAGGAAGTCGCCTTGCGCTTCTCGGTCTCTCGCAATCGCGCGTGCCTGCTGCTGGAGATCTCCTGCGCCTTGGTGTCCCGGTTGCCGAACACGTTGGCAGCACTGGACAAAGGCGAGATCGACTTGTTCAAGGCGTCGAAGGTCACGCAGCTGACCAGGGACGTGTCGGACGAGGTCGCCGCGCAGGTGGACGAGTTCATGGCCAAACGTCTGGCCGAACGCGACCCCGCGGCGATCCGCGGGTCGGTGAACTACGCGGTGCAGAAATTCGATCCCGACGGTTACCGGGAGCGAGCGGCGAAGAAACGCGCCCTGCGGCGTGTATCGCTGAAGCACGAGGACGAGACCATGTCCACGCTCTCCGGCCATCTTCCCGCCGAGGTCGCGGGCTCGATCTACGCCTCGATGAGCCGCGCGGCACAGACACGACGGAAAGCGGACAAGTCCCGCACGCTCGAGCAGCACCGCGCCGACGTGTTCGCCGAACGTCTGCTCGCCGAGAGCGGCCGCGGCAAGCCACGTCCGCACATCCACGTCTACGTGGACCTGTTGACTCTGACCGGCGCCCGCAAGGACCCCGCGTTCCTCGCCGGCTACGGGCCCATCCCGGACTGGCTCGTCCGCGAGATCGCGGCCGAGCCCACCTCGACGTGGTCGCGATTGATCACCGACCCCGCCACCGGGCAGCTGCTCGAAGCGGGTCCGGAGACCTATCGCTTCCCCGCCTCACTCGCCCGGCTGATCAAAGCCCGGGACCGGGAATGCACCCATCCCGGCTGCCACCGTCCCGCCGAGTTCTCCGAGATCGACCACATCACCGCCAGGGCCCGCGACGGTAAGACCGATCACCACAACGGGCACGGATACTGCAAGATCCACAACCTGCTCAAGGAAGAACCCGGCTGGTCGGCCGAGCCCACCGGCAACGGCGGAATGATCATCACCACTCCGAGCGGGCACACCTACAAGACGGCACCCGAACCGCTCCACGAACCCCGGACCGCACCGGATGAAGACGAGCGGGCGGCCTGAACCCGCCGACCCTGAACACAGTGGAACGTCACTCGATCCGTGCGGCGATCTCCCGGGCACAGGCCAGAGCCTCGTTCACCCCCGTGTCCACCTCGAAGTCGTAAACCACACCCCGATGAACGATCTCGGCCTGCGCCTCAGCCATCCCGACGACCCGATCCCCACGCGCCATCTCCCGCCCCGCGGCAACGGCGCCGTCGCACCAAACCCCGACCCACAGCACCGCGTTCCTGTCCAGCCCAGCGCCGTCCAACGCGGCGCGCCAGCGCTGTTGTGACGCGGCGCCACCGAGGAACGCGTCGTCGATGATGACCCGGGCACCCGCCCGCACCATCGTCGCGACACCGGTCATCCACGCGTTTTCGAGCCGCTGGAAACCGGATCCGACGCTGACCTCACCATCCGCCGCGAAGTCGATCCCCTCGTCCACCGCGGCGGGCATGGCGTCGATCAAGGTGTCGACGCCGAAGGTGAGCCAAGGTTCCGGCAACACCGTTTGCAGACACCGGGCGATCCCGGACTTGCCCGAACTGGACCCACCGTTCAAGACGATCACCTGAGTCGCCACACGAGCACGCCGAGGCCCCGGTGGTCCAGGCAGAGGATCACCTCGCTCCGCCCGGAACTCCGCCACCAGATCGAAAAGCGCGGCCACCTGTTCCCCGTCACCGAGACCGGGGAACGATGAATCACGCCTTTCCAGCAAACCGGATACAACGGAAGTCCACACCAAAGGACCCGGATCCACCCATTCCTGAAAGCCGCGCAGAACACGGTTCTCCGAAGCAGCGTCGAACCCGCACAAAAACACACAAGCGTCCCGAAGCGTCGCGATCCCGTACATGGAGGGCCGGGACCTGACGTCAGCCAATCGGTCATCGATGTCCACACCCGACTATCCCACCCGGACGGCCCAATACTTTCCTCGCACCGCTTACCGACTTCGGTAGGTTACAAAAACCCTTACCGCCGCATAACTTGGTGAAACCGTTTCAAGTCGAAACGAACTCCCCGACGCAGGCCGAAGGGCGTATTCATGCGTATGTCCAAGATCGTCGCAGCGGTGGCCGGCGCCGCCGCGGCGCTGACCGTTGCCGCTACCCCTGCCGCGAACGCGGGCCAGGACATCATCGGCGGCGGCACCGTGAGTTCCGCGCCGTGGGGCGCCCAGATCTACTGGAACGACGCGACCGCGTACGGCGGCTTCAACTGCTCCGGCACCATCATCGCGCCGCAGTGGGTCCTCACCGCGAAGCACTGCCTCAACGCCCCCGGCATGCACGTGAAGGTCGGGAACGTCAACCTCCAGCAGGGCACGAATGCCGAGGTCGACCAGCAGAAGGCGGCTCCCAGCGGGGACATCGCGCTGCTGCATCTCAAGACAGCGGTCAGCACCACGTACATGAAGCTCGGCACCGCGAACCCGGCCAACGGCACCACCAACCAGATCTACGGCTGGGGTCGCACGCAGGGCAGCAACCCGCCGTCGAGCGTCCTGAAGACGGCCAACGTCCGCATCACCGGGACCAGCAGCGACGCCTACGGCGGCCAGGCCATCGCCAGCGTCGGCGTCAACGGTTCGGCATGGCACGGCGACTCGGGCGGCCCGCAGCTCTCGGGCGGCGTCCAGGTCGGCGTCTGCTCGACCGGCAGCAACTCCGGCACGAACCCGCAGGGCACCCAGAACTACGCCAGCGTCGCGGCGAGCCGCAGCTGGATCCGCACCACCGCGGGAGTCTGACCGCGGAGTCCGACCGCGAAGGGAAAGGGGCCGTTCGAAACCGAACGGCCCCTTTCCCACCTTCCCCCGAACTCTTGAATCAGAAACGCTTCTGGCTCAAGAACACTTCGACTTCGGGTTGATCATCGACACCGAACCGACCTTCTCCCCGTTGACGGTGAACTCGTAGATCCAGTCCGGTTTCCCGTCTACAGGCACCTGAAACCGGCCGTTGTCGCCGGCCTTCATCCCCTTGGCGTCGTAGGCCGCCTTCAGTTCCGCGAGTGATGAACCGGCGCCGATCCCCTCGGCGGTCTTCGCGTCCGAAGGAGCGGCGAGTTCACGCAGTCCCTCCTTACCGAACGAGGCCCCACCAGCGGCCACGAAAGCCTTGTCACGCTCTTCCCGCTTGCCCGCCAGCTCGGCGGACGCGAGAGCGGCGTCGGCGAACAGTCGCGTGTCCTTGGCGGACTTCTCCGCCGACCTCGCGCTTTCCTCCGCGGACGCGCCCGGCTTCGGCTCCGGGTCCGCCTCGAGTTCGTCGGCCTTCTTGTTCAGGTCCTTCGCCTTGGCCTCGGCATCGGCTTCCGCCTTCATCCGCGCCGGGTCGGGAGCCGGACCGCCGACGTAGGAGAAGTCAGCACAACCATCCAAATTGGACGTCGGCGCCGGAGCCAGCTTGCCGCCCGCCAGCGCGGCGTCCTTGGCCATCCCCAGGGTCAGCCCGCGGTATCCCGCCGGGCCGAACTTCTCGGGTGCGGCCGCCTTGTCGTCGCCGGACGCACCGGACGAGCCAGGCGCGTCAGGCGACGACGAACACGCCACCCCACCGATCAGCACCGCCGCGGCGGTGAGCACCACACCCGCGCGTCTGCCCGAAAACCGCCGATAAGTCCGCGTTCCATTCACGCTTACCCCCTTCATCGGACCGAAAGTTATCCGATGCGGCAGAAAGTCCCGAGTGGATCTCGTGGAGATACGGTGAAGATCACGTCAGCTGGTGCATCGGCCTCGGCGCCCGGAGGGAAAGCATCGAACCGGCGGCCACCACGACGATGATCCCGGCACCCGCGACCAGCGTCCAGAAGTCGGGATGCACGATGGACTGTCCCCGCTGAGCCTGCCAGGTGAGCAGCGCCAGCAACCCCGCGAAACCGGCCGATGCGGTCCGGACCAGGTTCCGCCGCACGAAGTCCGATTCGAGCACCGGATACCGTCGGGCGAGCTTCAGCAGCCCGAAAGCGACCAGTGGCAGCACCTGGATCGCGTGGATCCCGAAGAAGTGCGGGATCCGCATGTCCCCGCCCACGGTGCTCCAGCCCAGCACCGGCAGCCCCGGGCCACCGTCGGGTACACCGACGGCGTGCGCCCCGACGATCGACGGCCGTTCGCCGGAGCGGAACTGGGCCATCTGCTGTTCGTTCGGCCCGAACATCAGCAGCGCGATCCCGATGCCGGCGACCGACAACGCGGCACCCGCACGTAACGCGGAGTTCATCGCCCGGTCGGGAAGACGCTGGAACAACAGGAGAACCGCGATGGCCGCCGTCGCTCCCCAGCCGAGGAAGGCACCGTTCGCGACCATGTTGTTGATCCACTGGTCGGCCGGGGTCTCCTGGTTGAAGTGGAGTGTCCGGCCGCGGACGGCGATCTGCCAGAACAGCAGCGCCATGTCCATGCCGAGGCCGACCGCGAACACCGTCCCGAGCCACCACCCGAGCCGCTTGCCCCGGGTCAGCTGCCCGATCAGCCAGGCCAGTGTCACCGCGTAGAGACCCACGGAAATCGTGAACTTGAGCGGTTTGAGCCAAATGGGCGCGTTGACGAGGCTGCGATCGTCGAGAACGAGGCCGCCGAGCGCGATCACCCCGAGCACCGCCATCGCCGCCGCCAAGATCATCAGCGGGCGATGCAGTACTGTCCTGGATCCCTTGTCCACCATGGAATCGAGGGTGCCGGGGAGCTCCACATCGAACACTGGAGTTCTCCCCCGGATCGAAGGTGGGGAAGGCCCTACCGCCGACCTGTGGGTAATAGTGCCGTCACCGCAACCGGCAGTTGTGCCGTTTGACCACACTCCCCTGTTTTCTAGCGTGTCCTTCACAAGAGCAGACAGGGCGTCCCCTGGTGCTCACCGGGATTTCCAGCGAGATGAGAGGAGGTGGCCCATCAATGACCGGTACGGGATATCAGGCAGACGCAGCTGCGATGGCGCGCGCCGTCCAGGGGTTCGAGGAAACCGCGTCGAACGCCAAGACCACGATGGCCAGCTTGGAGAGCGAGCTGACCCAGACCCTGCACAACTACAAGGGTGACCAGGCGGTCGCGTTCTGGGACCTGCAGCGCCGTCTGCAGGAGAAGATGACCATCGCCGTGAACGAGCTCAACACCATGTCGCGTCTCGTGCACGAAAGCAACCGGAACTACAACTCGGGTGACGAGCAGGTCCGGGAAAGCCTGACCGGGGTCAGCGGCACCGTCGACCAGACCGTGATCCACCGGCTGAACCCCTGATCCGCGAGAGGACCACCAATCATGGCTGACGTCGTCGAAATCAACTTCGCCGCGCTGCAGCACAGCTCGGCCTCGCTGGCCGCCAAGGCCAAGGCGCTCACTTCTCAGCTCGAACAGCTGCACACGAACCTGCAGCCGATCACTCAGACCTGGTACGCCTCCGGCAGCTCCGCCGGTGAGGCCGCCCGTGCGTCTGAAACCCGCCTGCGCCAGGCCACCGCGGACATCGTGGCGATCATCGCGCAGTTCGGTGGCAAGGTCGGCGACGCCCACGATCTCCAGCACAGCCTGGAGAACCGTAACCAGGGCCTGTTCGCCGGCTGATCCCCATCCGTCGGCCGGCCGGTGCTTTCACCCCCCTCGGCACCGGCCGGCCGGCTTTGCGCGTCGTCGTCCTTTGTTGGCATGGCCGATCACGAGAGAGCCGGGATCAATGCAAGACCAGTCGTACTACGTCCATCTGGAATCACTGAAGGACTTCGTGCGGGAACTGGAGACCCAGATCCATGCGATGTCCAAGCCGAACGACTTCCTGCTGACCCTGAGCGAGCAACCGTTGCTGTTCGGCGAGTTCGGGGAGGCGGGTTCCCTCAACAAGGCGCACCAGGCGGCCGTCGCCGAGATGCAGGGGCTGCTGGACCAGGTCAAGGGCGCGATCACCTTCGCGCAGGACGTCACCACGACCGTCGCGGACGGCTACGCCGCGGCCGATGACTCGGTCGCCGGCGACATGAACCACTCCAGCCAGCAGACCGGGCTGCTCGATCCGCTGCTCAACGTCCTCGGCGGCGTGCTGGGTGGTAACAGCGGCTCGAACGGCGGGGGGAACAAGGGATGACCGACACCGCGCACACGAACTTCGCCGCCTACTCGCACCAGCAGCTTTACGCGATGCTGCAGGCGGGCGACCCCAACACGGCCCGGCACGCGGCCCACAAGTGGCAGTCCACCGGCTCGGGGCTGTTCGAACAGGCCGAGAACCTGACCGGGGAGCTGAAGGACTTCTCCGGCAGCTGGACCGGCGGTGCCGCCGACAAGTACCACACGATGATCACCGACCTGGTCGGCGGAATCCGCAAGGTCGCCCAGACCGCGCACGCGATGAACCATCTCCTCGAGGACGCGGCGGACGCGCTGGTGAAGGCCAAGAAGGAGATGCCGCCGCCGGTCGCGGTGCCGGACGTCTCCCCGGCCGACGTCGCGCTGGCGGTCAACCCGCCTCTGCTGCCCCCGGACTCGTCCCCGGCGACGATCATGAACGCCGCCCAGCAACGGCAGCAGGCCATCGCGAACGTCGAGGCGCAGCAGCAGGCCGCGGGCGCGGCCAACGCGGCGCACAGCAAGGCGATCGTGGTGATGACCCAGCTCGCGGGTGACTACACCTCGGCGGAGGAGTCCATTCCGGCCTCGCCGAACGCCGTCGCCCCGCCGCCGGTCACCGGGGGCGGCTCGGCCCCGGGCGGCGGCTCCGTCGGCAACAACATCGGCGGAACGCCCGGTGTCGGCGTGCTGCCGGGGGACAACACGCATCCGCTGCCGTCGGACGGCTCGACCCCGCCCACCACCGGGCAGCCGGGCCAGGTCCCGAAATCGAACCCGTTGTTCGGCGACATGTTCACCGCCGGTCTCGCCGCGGCCTCGGCCGCCGCGTTCGGCCGGTTCGGTTCGATCATGCCGCGCGTTCCCGGGTGGGCCAACGGCAAGAACCCGAACGAGGGCAAGGACAAGAACGGTGAGCCCGTCGGCGGAGGCGCCGGTGCGGCAGGCGCGACCGCGGGTGGTGCGGGTGGCGGCATCCCGATCGGCGGGGGCGGCGCGCCCTCGCTGGACGGCGGCGCCATCGGCGGTGGCGGGGTCTCCGGGCCTGGCGACGCGCCCGCCGCGTTCTCCGGTCTGGCGGGCGACGGCGGCTCGGGCAGCGCCATGAGCGGGCTCGCGGGCGGGGCCGCCGGTGCCGCGGGCGCGGCGGCGGCCAAGGGCGCGATGCCGATGATGCCCATGATGCCGATGGGTATGGGCGCGGGCGGCGACATGGGTTCCGGACGACGGATCCCGCCGTGGCTCGTGGAGACCGAGAACGTCTGGGGTCAGTCCTCCCCGGTCGCTCCGGCCGTGCTCGGCGAAGAACCCGAACAGTACTGATTCCCCTGAATTCGGAGAGGCGGCTCGGTGATGGCATCCAGTGCGGGCGGTTACCGAGTCGCCCCCGCCAGGCTCGAAGCGGCGGCGGCGGAACTCGAACAGCGTGCCGGCGTGCTCAAGACGGCGCAGACCGCGCTGGCGGGTGAGAACGTCCCCGCCACCGCGTTCGGCCAGGTTTCGGCGTCCAGCGCGGCTTCGGCCACCTATACCAAGACGATCAAGGACGTCGCGGGCAAACTCGACGGCCAGATCACCAAGGCGACGGTGATCCACCAGGGTCTGACGTCGGCGGCGGGTGGCTACCGGCGCGCCGACGTCCAGGTCGCCGCGTCGTACCGGGCGCTGATGCCGGAGAACCCGTTGCCCAAGGCCGGGAATCCGGCGGGCGTCGGCGGTGCGGCCGACACCGGGCAGTGGGCCACCGCGATCGCCGAGAACCGCACGAAGGTCTCCGACGCGCTGACCTCCGAACGCGAGCGGCTCGCGAACCTCCTGGCGAACGGCGGGAAAGCCGACGACATCGCGAACGCGCGCACCAGGATCGCGCTGTACGAGGACATCCTCGCCAACGACCGGCAGATCCTGCGGTTCGATCCGTCCGGAAACGGGCGCATCGCCGAGCTGGTCGGCCGGATCGAGCCGGGCACCCGCAACGTCGGCCTCTTCGTCCCCGGCGTCAACACCTCGTTCCAGAACTTCCAGAGCTACGCCGACCTCGGCAAGAGCCTGGTCGCCGCGGACGCCACCGGGCGGACCGCGATGGTGGTCTGGGCCGACGGGGTCTTCCCCCAGAACGTCGTCACCGAGGGACCGGCCGCGCATTACGCGCAGACGATGGCGCCCGATCTCAAGGCCTTCGGCGACGAACTGCGCGGGCAGATCGACAGTCACGCCGGGCCGGACACCGTGGTCACCGCCGTCGGGCACAGTTACGGCGGCGCGACCGTGGGGCTCGCGGAGCAGCTCGGGCTGAAGGCCGACCGGGTGCTGCACGTCGAGTCCGCGGGCATGGGACACGGGATCTGGAGCCCGAGCGATCTCCCGGCGAGCCAGGCCGGTGTGCAGCGCTACTCCATGACGGCCCCCTTCGACCCGATCGTGGTCGCGCAGGGCAACGCGGGCCTCTTCGAATGGCTCGGCGCCGGGCACGGAGCGGACCCCGACCGCTTCCCCGGCGTCGTCGAACTGGAAACCGGCCGTGACGCGAACGGCGACCTGCAGTGGGGCTTCGATTCCCACAGCGGCGTGCTCAAACCCGGTTCGGATTCGTGGAACAACATCTACGGTGTGACCACGGGCGGACCGCTCACGAACGAGGGCTTCACGAGCGGCTCCGTGGGCGAGATGGTCGTCGAAGGCGTGGGACGAGGCTTGTGATGGACGGGTGGCGGAGCAGAGGAGGGCTGCGAGCGGTGACCGAACGCGTGAACCCGCCCTGGCCGAAGGCCCCGCTATCGCGGTGCCACGGCGCCCTTGAACGCCGGCCGCGACTTACCAAGCCAACTAGCGCCGTGGCGACGTCGATCGCGGTCGCGGGTTCACCGACAGACATCGAGGGTTGGTCATGATCACGAGAAACACCGAACTCGACCCGCTGGCCGAAGACCTGACGGCGGTCATCGACGGTGTCGCGGGCACCTTCGGCACCACCGCGGAACGCACTGTCGAGGGCGAACTGGACTGCGACCCGACCCAGCCGGGCCGGCTGCTCTGCTGGCAGTACGGCCTCCGCGTGGACGACGCGTCCGACGCGGTCCGCAAACTCGTCGACGTCGTCCTGCCGATGCTGGAAGGTCAGGGCTGGCGAGCGCGCGACCGCAGCAACCCGCGTGAGCTGATCGCGCAGTTCAGCCGTGACGGCGCCGACTTCAACGTGCATGTCTCCCGCGCCGGCGACGGCGTGGCCATCGTGGGCTCGACGGCCTGCGTATCCGTCCCCTAGGAACCTCAAGAACCCAGGGGGTCGCAAAAAGACCTCGTGAGCGGCAGTGGTGTCCCCCAGTACGCCGCTGCCGCTCACGAGGCGCGAAATCGCGAAGGCCGCCAGCCCCGGCGCTTGCCCCGCCGGACCGCGGCCACCACCACTCCCGCCGCGATCGCGGTGGCCACCCCGACGATCGCGAGCACACCGGAGACCTTGTCGGTTCCCGCGCGGGCGGGTGCCGCGGCGGGGACGACGTAGGTGTCCGGGCCGACGCTCGGCGGTCCTCCCGGGCCGGGTGTGCCGGCCGGGATCGCGGCGGAAACGGCGGCGTAGGCGTCGAGCGCGCCCCAGCCCCGCCGGGGATCGTGCCCGCCGCTCGGACCGCGGTGCGCGGTCAGCGTCAGCCTGGCGACGACCTGTTCCGGGGTCAGCTCGGGGTGATAGGCGCGCACGAGCGCGGCGACACCCGCCACGTGCGCGGCGGCCAGGCTCGGGTCGCTCACCGGCCAGCGGTGCGCCACGGTCCCGCCCGCCCCCGCGGAGGTGCTGACCAGTTCGGCGCCGGGCGCGGAAATCCCCACGTAGGAACCGGCTTCCGTCTGCACCGCTTCGCCCGCCTGGTTGGTCGAACCCACCGCGAGCACGCCTGGGGTCGCGGTCGGGTACGACGTCTGGCCCTGCTGCGTCCCCGCGGCGGGAGAGACGATCAGCGCGCCTTTCTCCCTGGCGCGCGAGACGGCGCCGCCGAGCGCGGGACTGTCGGATGCGGCCGGGACGGCGATCAGGACGATCCCCGCGCCGCGGTTCAGCGCGGTCTCGATGGCGGACGCGAGCTGCCCGGGATCGCCGCCACCGTTCGTCTGCGTGTAGCGGATCGGCAGGATCTTGGCGCCGGGCGCGATCCCGACGAACGTCGTGGACGCATCCGGTTGCGCGCCGACGATCCCGGCGGCGATCGTGCCCCTGCCGTCGCAGTCGTCGGACTCGGTGCCCTGGCCGCCGACGAGCTGGCCGCGCGCGAATTGGCCGTTGCTCCCGTCAACCCCGGTGCCGATCACCGCGACCACCTGGCCGGTGCCGCGAGACAGCGGCCAGATCCGGACGGGATCGATCAGCCGCTGCCCCCACGGGACGGCCGCGGTGTAGGTGCCGGTCGGGTTCGCGCACTGCTCGGCGACCGCCGCCGACGGGACGGGGGTGCCGAGCAGTGCTACGAAGGCAGCGCCTCCCGCGACGGCACTTTTACCGGCAAAACCCACCATTCCTCCAGAATTCCCTTGTCACACAAGGAAATTCTAGTGCCGGAAGCTAGCGCAGGTCCATCCCGAGGTCGAGTGCGGGTGAGGAATGGGTGAGTGCCCCGACGGCCAGGAAGTCCACACCGGACTCCGCGTACGCCCGCGCGGCGTCCAGCCGCAATCCGCCCGAGGATTCCAGGCGGGTCTTCGGCGAAACCTCGTCGCGCCTGTCGACGGCCTTCGCGCACTCGTCGGGCGTGAAGTTGTCCAGCAGCACCTCGTCGGCACCGGCGGCGAGCGCCTCCTCCAGCTGCGCCAGGTCGTCGACCTCGACCTCGCAGTGCAGTTCGGGCGCGTGCTCGCGCGCGGCGGCGAGCGCGGCGGTCACAGAACCCGCGGCGATCACGTGGTTGTCCTTGATCAGCACCGCGTCACCGAGCCCGAGCCGGTGGTTCACCCCGCCGCCCGCGCGGACGGCGTACTTCTCCAGCAACCGCAATCCGGGCAGGGTCTTGCGGGAATCCCTGACCCGGCAACCGGTTCCCTCCACGGCGGCCACCCACGCGGCGGTCGCGGTGGCGATGCCGGACAGGTGGCACAGCAGGTTCAGCGCGGTGCGTTCGGCGGTGAGCAGGCCGCGCACCGGGCCGCGGACGACCAGCGCGGGCTCGCCGGCGGTCAGCCGGTCACCGTCGTCACGGGTAGCCAGGACCTCCAGGCCCGAACCGAGCACGACGTCGAACACCGCGAGCGCCACCGGGATCCCGGCGACCACACCGGCCGTCCTCGGCGTGAGCTCGGCCAGCGCCTCGGCGGCCTCGGGCACGGTGGCGTTCGTCGTCGCGTCGGGCCCGTAGCGCAGGTCCTCGGCCAAGGCGGTGGTGACGACGCGCCGCACGTCGGCGACGTCGAGACCGTGCCCGGCCAGCGCCTTGGTGACCCACGGGGAGAATTCGCTCATGCCACACCCTCCAAAGCGATCGGATCGGCCAGCACCGGCTGCCCCGACGGGCTGAGCCGGATGAGCTGGCCGCGTTGCCAGGCGTTGTCGTCACGTTCGGGGAAATCGGTCCGCACGTGGCAGCCGCGGGATTCCGTCCGGCGCGCGGCCGCCGCGACCAGCGCCTCCGCCACGAGCGTGAGCGCCGCGTCCTCGACGATCCGAGGTGTCCGCAAAGGACTCTCGACCATCGAAAGATCCAGTACGGAGCCGACGACCGACAGACCTTCCGCGTCCCGGCCGATCGCGGCGTACCGGCTCATCGCCCGCTGCATCGCGTCACGGTCGGCCACCGGGACGGTCGCCCGGTGCGCGAGCACGCCCCGGCGCGGGTCGCCGAGCCGCCCGGTGGCGAGGTCCGCGGCGACCGCCTCGGCCACCCGCTGCCCGACGACCAGGCCTTCGAGCAAACTGTTGGAGGCCAAGCGATTCGCGCCGTGCAGACCGGTCCTCGCGACCTCGCCCGCCGCGTAGAGCCCGCGGACGCTGGATCGTCCGTCCACAGTGGTCACCACGCCGCCGCAGGAGAAATGCGCCGCGGGCGTGACCGGGATCGGCTCCTTCGCCGGGTCGAGCCCGATCGCGGCGCACGCCGCGTGCACGGTCGGGAACCGCTTCGAGAATCCGGAGATCCCTGTGGCGTCGAGGAGAACGTGATCGTCGACGCCGCCGGGCGCCTGCGCCATCCGGCGCGTGATGGCCGCCGAAACGACGTCACGGGGCGCGAGGTCACCGAGCGGGTGCACCCCGCGCATGACCGAAGCGCCCGTCGCGTCGTGCAGGGTCGCGCCCTCGCCGCGCACCGCCTCGGTGACCAGCGGGAGACGGCCGCGCGCGCCGGGCGTGAACAGAACCGTCGGGTGGAACTGGACGAATTCGACGTCCGCGACCTGCGCCCCCGCGCGCAACGCGAGCGCGAGCCCGTCCCCGGTGGCGATCTCCGGATTCGACGTCGCGTGGTAGAGCTGTCCCAGTCCGCCGCTGGCCAGCAGCACCGCGGGCGCCCGGACGGCGCCGGGAACCCCGTTGTGGTCCAGGACGGTCACGCCGACGACCTCGCCCGAGGGCGTGCGGATCGCGTCGACGGCGATGTGGTGCTCCAGCACCGGGATCCGGCGGCCGCCCGCCTTCGCGACCAGCGCCCGCTCGACCTCCGCGCCGGTCGCGTCCCCGCCGGCGTGGATGACGCGGAACGCGCTGTGCCCGCCTTCCCGCGTGCGGGCGAGCTCGGGCCGTCCCCCGGCCGCCGGGTCGAAGCGGGCACCCTCGGCCCGCAGCCTGGCCACCGCGGCCGGGCCGCCCGCGATGATCGCGCGGACGGCGTCCTCGTCACAGAGTCCGGCACCGGCGGTGAGGGTGTCCTCGGCGTGCTTGCCGACCGAATCGCCCGGCTCGTGCTCACCCTCCAGCACGACCGCGATCCCGCCCTGGGCCCACCGGGTGTTCCCGTCGGAGACCGCCGCCTTGGTGACCACCAGGACGTGCAGACCGAGTTCGCGGGCGCGCAGCGCCGCGGTGAGCCCGGCCACCCCGCTGCCGATCACCACGAGATCGGCGGCGGCCTCCCAAACGGGAAGGGTTTTCGACTGGAGGGCGGTAACCGGGCCGGTCATTCCCCGCCGCCAGGCTGTCCGATCTCGATCATGCGCTGCACCGAAGCGCGGGCCCGGGCGGCGGTCTCGACGTCGACGTGGACCTCGTCCGCACCCTCACGCAGCGACCGCAGCAGGGCGGCCGGCGTGATCATCTTCATGTACCGGCAGGACGCCCGGTCGTTCACCGCGCGGAAGTCGATCTCCGGCGCGGCCTTGCGCAACTGGTGGATCATCCCGATCTCGGTGGCCACGAGCACCGACTTCGCCTTGGTGTCGCGGGCGGCGTGGACCATGTCGCCGGTCGAGAGGATCTTGACCCGCTCGGGGGCGACGGCACCCTCTCCGGCGAGGTACAGGGCCGACGTCGCGCAGCCGCATTCCGGGTGGATGAACAGATCCGCGTCCGGGTTCTCCGAGGCCCGCTCGGCCAGTTCGGCACCGTTGATCCCGGCGTGCACGTGGCACTCGCCCGCCCAGATGTGCATGTTCTCCCGGCCGGTCACGCGCTTGACGTGCGCGCCGAGGAACTGGTCCGGCAGGAACAGAACCTCCTGGTCAGCGGGGATGGAGGCGACCACGTCGACGGCGTTCGACGAGGTGCAGCAGATGTCGGTCTCCGCCTTGACCTCGGCCGTGGTGTTCACGTACGACACGACGACGGCGCCGGGGTGCTCGGCCTTCCAGGCGCGCAGTTCGGCGCCGGTGATCGAGTCCGCGAGCGAACAACCGGCCCGCGCGTCCGGGATCAGGACCGTCTTCTCCGGCGCCAGGATCTTCGCCGTCTCGGCCATGAAGTGCACGCCACAGAAGACGATGGTCGACGCGTCACTGCTCGCCGCGATCCGGCTCAGCGCGAGGGAGTCGCCGGTGAAATCGGCGATGTCCTGGATCTCGGGAACCTGGTAGTTGTGCGCGAGCAGGACGGCGTCACGCTTGCGAGCGAGGCTCCGCACCTCCTCCGCCCAAGCCGCGTCGGCGACGACGCCACCGTAGGGAGTCAGTTCGTTCTCAAACGTGATCGTCATCGTTCTGGCCCTCCGGACCGATTTGTCCACTGTCGGTTTTCGCCTTACAATCGAAAACCGTGCGAAGTCATCTTAACACCCAGACCCCCCTCGCCCACGAGGTTTTGGGAGCGGTCCTGCAAGTGCGCTCGGACACACTCCGGGTCCTGCTGTGGCGGCGCGCGCTCGATCCCCATCTGGGCCGCTGGTCCCTTCCGGGCGGCAGGCTTCGCCCGGACGAAGACGTCGAGGCGTCCATTCGGCGGCAGCTCGCGGAGAAGGTCGACGTACGCCAGCTGAAGCATGTGGAGCAGCTGGCGGTGTTCAGCGCGCCGGACCGGGTGCCGGGCCCGCGCGTGGTCGCGACGGCGTTCCTCGGTCTCGTACCGTCCGATGTGGACCCCGAGATCCCGGAAGACACCGAGTGGCATGACGTTTCCGAGCTGCCGAGGACGGCGTTCGATCACGAGTCCATCGTGCTGCGCGCGCGGGACAGGCTCCGTTCGAAGCTCTGCTACTCGAATCTCGGGTTCGCGCTCGCCCCGGAAGAGTTCACCGTTTCGGCGTTACGGGGGCTGTACTCGGCTGCGCTCGGTTACCGGGTGTCCGCGACGAACCTGCAGCGTGTGCTGTCCCGGCGCGGGCTGCTCCTCCCCACCGGCCACACCGCCCCTCCCGGGCGCAGCGGCGGACGCCCGGCGGCGCTCTTCTCCTTCGCGGGCAAGGGGATGCAGATCACCGACCCGTTCGCGGTGTTCCGCCCGCCCGCCGGGAAGTGACCGTCCTGCGAAGTCCTCGCGGTCCCCGTACCTTGAACGGGTGACCGAGCCGAGCGATGAGTCCTCCGGGAAGGCGATCTTGCCGTTGTTCCCGCTACAGACCGTGCTTCTGCCCGGAACACATCTCCCGTTGCACATCTTCGAGCCGCGGTACCGGCAGCTGATGGCCGACCTCGTCGGCGACGTCGTCCCGGACCGCGAGTTCGGCGTCGTCGCACTGCGTTCGGCGATGGTCAGGGAGGTGCGCGGGCCCGAGCACGTCCACGAGGTCGGCTGCAGCACGGTGCTGCGTGAGGCGAAAAGACTGCCGGACGGCAGATTCGACGTCGTCACCACCGCGCGGCGCCGCTTCCGGCTGCTCGAGATCGACCGCGTTTCCGCGCCGTACCTGATCGGCTCGGTCGAGTGGGTGCCCGACGACCGGGTCGCCTCGGTGCACGGCGACACCGTGGCCAGGCTCGCCGAAGTCGCGAAGGCCGCGCACCGGCGCTACTGCGAGTCCGCCTGGAACGCCGAGGACTGGACCACCCCGCCCGAAGACGGCGACATCGCGGCGCTCGCGTACCGGCTCACCGCGGACTGCCTGCTGCCGCTGGAGGACCGGCAGCGCCTGCTGGAGGAGACCAACCCGCTGCGGCGGCTGCGGATCGCGTGCCGGCTGCTGACGCGGGAGGCCGGGTTCCTCAGCACCCTCGGCGCCGTGCCGATGCCGCCGGGGGAACTCGGCGAGTTCACCCGCCCCTCGAACCTGAACTGACCCCCCTCAAGCGCTATGAAAGGCCCCTTCATTGCAAATTTTGCAATGAAGGGGCCTTTCATAGCGCGCGTGAGACCTACTTACCGGACTCCGGACCGCTCTCGCCGTCCGAACCGTTGCCCCCGCCGAACTTGCTCCACACCTTGCCCGCCGCCCCGGACACCGCCTCGCCGACGTCGCTGAACACCTTCGTCAGCGGGTCGGTCGAGCTGTTCCAGGAGTCCTTGTACGACTTCGCGGCCGACTTCAGGTCGTCGCTCCAGGTGGACGACGGCGCGTCCGCGTCGCGGCGCGGGTACTCGCCGGCCAGGATGGTCCGGTACTCCTCCGAAGCGGCCCACTTCTGCAGCTGCGCGGCGCGCACGACGGCCAGCGGATGCGACATCGTCTCGACGTAGCGCAGTTTCAGATAGCTGTCGCGGATGTCCTCGACCGACTCGTATTCCGACGCCTGCTGCAGGAACGCCGGGATGTCGATCTTCGACGGGTCGATCCCGCCCGCGACCAGGATCTGCGACCGCAGCGCAGCCGTCGGGTCCTGCGAGCACAGCAGCCCGGCGCGGTCGCAGGACAGCTCGGCCTTGCGGTACCACTCGCGCAGCGCGGCGATGACGACGCGGATGCCGATCGCGCTCACCGGCGTCCACGACATCGACATCTGCAGGCCGATCAGCCGGATCATGATCGTGCGGTACACCGCGTGCCCGGACAGCACGTGCCCCATCTCGTGCCCGATCACGAACCGCAGCGACGCGAGGTCCATCGCCTCGACGGCCGCGGTGTTGAGCACGATGAACGGCTCGTCCATCCCGATCGTCTGCGCGTTGACCTCAGGGCTGCGGGCGACGAACAGGTTCGGCACGCGGTCGAGGTCGAGCGTCTCGGCGCATTCGTGGCGCAGCTTGTCCAGCTCGGGATACTGCTTCGGGCCGACCCGGATCGCGGACGCGAGCGCCATGAGCCGCTCGCCACGTTCGGCGTAGAAGCCTGAAACCGCCTTCACGACCTGCGCGAATCCGGGAACCGCGCGCAGCGTGGCGAGCGCGCCGCGGTCCACGGGGTGCTCGTAGGCGCGCGGGCTGATGCCCGGGAAGCGGACGGCGTTGTGCCGGGAAACCTCGATGTCGTCGGTCAAGAAAGCCCCCTAGAGAAGTTGCCGCCCACCCTAGAGGAAATTCGTCAGCCGAGGCGGCGCCCCAGGTCTTCTCGTCCGCTCCACGCGGTCAGCAGCGTGTAGGCCAGCGTGGTCATCAGCGGAGCGGCCAGGAAGATCCAAGGCGATTCGATCTGCGGAGCCTTCGCGATGATGTCTCCGACAGCGGGCGCCGAGGCGATCTCGTAGCGGCCGTTGGCGAACGAGACGCCCATCGTCGTGCCCAGCCAGCCCGCGAGGGCCGCGCCGCCGGTCGCGGCGATCAGCACGACCGGGCCGCGGCGTTCCCGCAGCAGCCACGTCACGATGCCGATCAGTAATCCGGCGCCGAGCGCGAGGAAGCCGTAGATGGCGAGGTCGTCGAAGCGGTGCCAGCTCTCGAGTTCCAGCGGTGCGAGGCCGCCGCGGTCGTTGATCACCCGCATGCGCTGCGGCGGCGCGAGCCGCGACCACAGCCAGGCCAGCGGGAAGCCGAGCAGCCCCGCCGTGGACAGGACGCTCACCGCCGGAAGCAGATCGGCCTTGACGACGACCTTGGGGTGCGGGCGGCGCGGCTTCGGCAGCACGGGCACCGACCAGGGGTCGGGCACGCTCGAAGACAGGTGTGCCGGTCTGCCCGTCGTCTCGCCCAAACCCGGACTCCTCCCTCACGCTGCTTGTGCAGAGCGTAACCAATGACGCCCCCAGCGCACGCAACCCGGCACGCATCTCTCGCGTTTCGTCCTCTGGATGCGGTACTTGCACACGCATGTACCGCATCCAGAGGACGAAATGCGGGAGTCAGCCAGCGAGTTCACCGTGACGGCTGCACCGGGCCGTCCAGCCGACCGGGGTGATCTGGACGACCATCCGCCGCGCGCAGAAGGTGCAGTAGCGCGGCGGTTCGAGTGCCGTTCTCGGGTTGTGGCAGGCGGGATGCTCCGCGCCACCGTCGGACGTCTGTCCACAGTGGACGCAGAACGCCGGTCGGTCAGAGGACGTCACTGATCGCCTTCACCGGCATCTTCAGCTCGTCGAGCATCTCCAGGTCCGCGGTGGCCGGGCGGCCGAGGTTGGTCAGGTAGTTGCCGACGATGATCGCGTTGATGCCGCCGAGCATGCCCTGCTTGGTGCCCAGGTCACCGAAGGTCAGCTCACGGCCGCCGGAGAAGCGGAGCAGCGGACGGGGCATCGCCAGCCGGAACGCGGCCACGGTGCGCAGCGCGTCCTTGCCCTCGACGATCTCGTAGCCCTCGTACGGCGTCCCCGGCTGCGGGATGAGGAAGTTCATCGTGCACTCGTCCGGGTTCAGCTCGGCCAGCTGCGCGGCGAACTCGGCGCGCTGTTCGACGCTCTCCCCCATGCCGATGATGCCGCCGCAGCAGACCTCCATGCCCGCCTCGCGGATCATCCGCAGGGTCTCCCAGCGCTCTTCCCACGTGTGCGTGGTGACGACGTTCGCGAAGTGCGAACGCGCGGTCTCCAAGTTGTGGTTGTAGCGGTGCACGCCCATCTCGACGAGTTCGTCGACCTGCTCCTGGGTGAGCATGCCGAGCGAGCAGGCGATCTGGATGTCGTTGCCGTCCTCGCGGATGGCCTTGATCCCCTCGCGGACCTGCGAGAGCAGCCGCTTGTCGGGGCCGCGGACGGCGGCGACGATGCAGAACTCGGTCGCGCCGGTCTCGGCGGTCTGTCGAGCGGCCTTGACCAGGCCGGGGATGTCCAGCCACGCCGACCGCACCGGCGTCGGGAACCGGCCGGACTGCGAGCAGAAATGGCAGTCCTCGGGGCAGCCGCCGGTCTTGAGGCTGATGATGCCCTCGACCTCGACCTCGGGCCCGCACCAGCGCATCCGGACCTCGTGGGCCAGCGCCAGCAGATCGGTCAGGCGGTCGTCGTCGAGCCGCAGGACCTCGACGAGCTGCTCTTCGCTGAGCCCGACACCACGCTCGAGGACCTGGTCACGCGCCACGGCGAGGATGTCGACGGTCTCCGGGGCTGTGGTCACGAGGCGGCTCCTGTTCGGGGTGGGGCGGTAGAGCGAAGGCACATCATCGTGCACGACCGGGCGCCTCGGCCACAGCGACGCAGATCACTTCTGGGCCGACGCCCGGCCGACGAAGCACTCCGGGTCGAACTCGCCGCCGAACCACGGCGAGAGACCCGCCCTGGCCTTGGCGGCGAACTCCTCAGGCTCGGCGTCCCCGAGACCGGCGGGCAGCACGCCCAGCAGCGGCGCACCGGCGGCGACCGGCAGGTCCTGCAGGTTCGACACCGACGCCAGGTCCGGGTCCTCCGGCCACGAGCCGATGATGACCCCGGCCACGGTGAGCCCGCGTTTCGTCGCGACCTCGGCGGTCAGGGCGGTCGCGTTGAGCGTGCCCAGCCCGGCCTCGGCCACGATGATCACCAGCGCGCCGAGCGACCAGGCGACGTCGGCGAGCGAGGCGCCGTCGGCGTCGAACCGGACCAGCAGGCCGCCCGCGCCCTCGATCAGCGTGAGGTCGTGCTCGCCGTCCAGGTCGCTCGCGGCCGCGGCGATCTCGCTCGGCGGCAGCGTCGGCAGGCCCGAAAGCCTGGCCGCCGCCTCCGGCGACAGCGGATCCGGGTATCGCCGCAGCTCACGAGTGGTGACCGGGCCCGCGAGGCGGAGGACGTCGGCGAGATCACCCGGCTCGTCCGGCCCGACCCCGGTCTGCGCCGGTTTCAGCACGGCGACGCGTTGGCCCTGCCCGGCGGCCAGCGCGGCGATGGCGGCGGTGGTGATCGTCTTGCCGACACCCGTACCGGTGCCGGTCATGACCAGCATGCTCACGTACAAGTACCGTAGTCGGTCCGGATCGAGTCCCGCTGAACGGCGTCCGTTAGCCCCCGGAAGTGGTGACGGCGCCGACCGGCGTGAACGACGGGCTCCCCTCGTCCGACAGGTAGACCTGCGCCGCCCCGACGTCGAAGTACATCCCGGTCAGGTGGAGCTCGCCGCGTGCCTCCGCCTCGGCGATCAGCGGGTAGTGCCGCAGGTGCTCCAGCTGCTGCAGCACGTTCTGCAGCGCCAGCCGGTCGGTCTCCGTGTCCGGGCGTTCGCCGTCGAGGGTCACCGAGGCCTTGCGCTTGGCGCTCGGCTCGGCGTGCTTCAGCCAGGAGGACAGCATCGGCGCGCCGTCGGGAGCGCCGGTCGCCAGCGCCTGCATCGCGCCGCAGCCGGAATGCCCGCAGACCACGATCTCGCGCACCTTCAGCACGCCGACGGCGAACTCGACGGTGGCGCCCATCGACGGGTCGGCCCGGCGGGCGGGCACCAGGTTCCCGATGTTGCGGACGGTGAACAGGTCGCCGGGACCGCTCGTGGTGATCATGTTCGGCACGATCCGCGCGTCACCGCAGGTGATGAACAGGGTGTGCGGCGACTGTCCGCCGGCCAGCTTGCTGAGCGCGGGCTGCATGAGCGCGGCCGTGCGCCGCTGGAACTCGGTCGCCCCGCGCAGCGTCGGCCCGCCGCGCTGACCGGGCAGTTCGACGTCCTTGGCCTGCCAGTCGGACCACGGCGCGAGGAACCGCGGCACCGAACGCGCGGCGGCCGTCCTGGACAGGGTGGGATCGCCGGACTTGCCGTTGGCGAACCACGGATGCCCGACCTCGTCGACGATCACCTCGCCGCCGGCGCGTTCGTGTCCCTGCTGCCAGTTCGAAAGGCTCTCGAAGGCGGCGTGGTCGAGGTAGTCGACGACCAGCTCCAAGGTCACCTTCGCGCCGCTGGGCACGGTCGCGAGCACTCTGCTGAGCCTCGGCACCGAAAGGAACGTCAGGACACCTTCGACGACGACGCGCCATTCGTCGCCGTCGCGTTCGGCGTGGATCCCGGACCACACGGTGCGCCGCAGCATCAGCAGCACCGAAAGCCCGATGCCGAGCAGGACGCCGGTGAGCAGGTCGAAGACGACGACACCGGCGAGCGTCACCAGGTACAGCCCCAGGTCACCGTGTTTGAGGACCTGCTTGATGTGGCCGGGGTTCACCAGTTTCGCGCCGACATGGACGAGCAGACCGGCCAGCGCGGCGAGCGGGATGTTCTGGATCAGCCCGGCGAACGCGGCGACGAACACCAGGATCCAGACCCCGTGCAGGATCGCCGAAGCGCGGGTGCGGGCGCCGGCGGCGACGTTGGTCGAGCTGCGGACGATCACGCCGGTGACCGGGAGGCCGCCCAGCGCGCCGGAGGTCATGTTCGCGGCGCCCTGCCCGATCAGCTCGCGGTCGAGGTTCGACCGCGGCCCGGTGTGCATCTTGTCGACCGCGACGGCCGACAGCAGGCTTTCCACGCTGGCGATCAGGGCGATGGTGATGACCGCGAGGGCGAACGCGCCCCAGCCGGTGTCCGGGAATTCGGGGGCGAAGCGGATGTTGAGCAGGTCGCCGGGCAGGTTGACGCGCGGCAGGGTCATCCCGGCCACGACGGACAGCACGGTGACCAGGGCGATCGCGGCCAGCGGGCCGGGTACCTTGCGGACGGACTTCGGCAGCCGCGGCCACAGCAGCAGGATGCCGATGGTGAGCACGCCGATCAGCGCGGCGGTGTCGTGGTGGCCGACGATCTGCGCGGGCAGTTCGGCGATGTTCTTGAGCGCGGAGCTCTGCGCCGTTCCGCCCAGCACGACGTGGAGCTGGCCGAGGACGATCGTGACGCCGATACCGGCGAGCATGCCGTGGACGATGGCGGGAGAGATCGCGAGCGCCGCGCGGGCGATGCGGCTCAGCCCGAGCAGGATCTGGAGCGCGCCCGCGGCGACGGTGATCGCGCAGGTCGTCTTCCAGCCGAAGGTGGCGATCGTTTCCGCCATGATCACCGTCAGGCCGGCGGCCGGGCCACTGACCTGAAGCGCGGAGCCGCCGAGGGCACCGGCGACCACACCTCCCACGACGGCCGCGATCAGCCCCGCGACGATCGGCGCCCCTGACGCGAGCGCGATCCCGAGTGAAAGCGGGACGGCGACGAGGAACACCACCAAGGATGCGGGCAGGTCGTGACGGAGCACGGCGAGTCGTTGGGACTTCATGATCACCAGGAAACTGGTGATTTGTCCGCTATGCACCACCTGATCGAGTGAATATCGTCCTTCAGAAGGGTGGCGTAGGCCACTTTCGGGCCGTTTTGTTGCCTGGAGATGTCGTCGGTGTTGCGAAAGGCTTTGCGGGGTCCCAACTGGTGAGACCCCGCAAAGACTCAGGACTTCACCGGTGAAGCGGCCGAAGTGAACGACCGGCGCGCCGCGTCGAGCAGGTACACGTTCGCCTTCCCGACGTCGAAGTACATCCCCGTCAGCCGGAGTTCGCCCCGGGCCAGCGCGGCCTCGACCACCGGGTACGAACGCAGGTTTTCCAGTTGCCGCACCACGTTGTGCAGGGCGAGCCGATCGGCCTCGTGGTCGGGACGGGCACCGTCGAGCAGCAACGGCGCTTCGCTTTCCCTGCGCCGCAAGGTCTCCTCACCGTGACGCAGCCAGCCGCCGAGGTGCGCGAGCCCGGCGGGCGCGTCGCCGAGCAAGGCCTTCATCGCCCCGCAGCCGGAATGCCCGCACACCACCACTTCCCGCACGCGCAGCAGACCGACTGCGTACTCGATCGCCGCCCCCACCGAGAAATCCGCGGCGGCACCGGCGTGCGGGACGAGGTTTCCGATGTTCCGCACGGTGAACAGGTCCCCCGGCCCGCTGGTGGTGATCAGGTTCGGCACGATCCGCGCGTCGCCACAGGTGACGAACAAGGTGTGCGGCTGCTGGCCGTTCGCCAACCCGTCCCAGGTGGTCCGCAGCAGCGGCGCGGTCCGGCGCTGGAATTCCGAGGCGCCACGGCACAACGGGACGCTGCCGCCACGCTGGCCCGGCAGTTCGAGGTGTTCGGCCTGCCATTCCGACCACGGCGCGAGCCAGCGCGGCACCACGCGCGACGCGACGCCGCGGCGCACGGTCGGCACACCGGCTTTGCCACGTTCGAACCACGGGTGCCCGACCTCGTCGACGATCACGACTCCCCCAGTGCGTTCGTACGCGCGCTGCCAGCCGCGCAGGCAGTCGAAAGCGGCGTGGTCGAGGTAGTCGACGAAGAGCTCCAGCGTCACTTCCGAACGCGCGGGGACTTCGGCCAGGACGGTCGTGAGCCTTGGTACGGAAAGGAAAGTGAGCGCGCCTTCGATGACGACACGGGTCCGCGAACCGTCCTGTTCGATATGGATCCCGGAGAACAACATCCGGCGCAGCATCAGCGCGAGCGCCACCGCGATCCCCGCGGCGACACCGGTGAGCAGGTTGACGGCGACCGCGCCGAGCAGGGTCGCGAGGTAGACCGGCAGGTCGCCGTGGCGGCGGACTTCGCGCAGATTGGCGACGTTGACGAGTTTGGCGCCGACGTAGACGAGGAGACCGGCGAGCGCGGCGAGCGGGATCTGCCGCAGCGCGCCCGCCAGGAACAGGCAGCAGCCGAGGATCCAGACGCTGTGCAGGATCGCCGACATCCGGGTGCGGGCGCCCGCTTCGAAGTTGGTCATGGTGCGCACGACGACGCCGGTGACCGGGAACCCGCCGAGTGATCCGGCGGCGACGTTCGCCAGGCCCTGGCCGATCAGTTCGCGGTTGAGGTCGGTGCGCGGCCCGTCGCGCAGTTTGTCGATGGCGACGGCGGAAAGCAGGCTCTCCAGGCTGGCGATGAGCGCGATGGAGAGGACGGCGGCGATGATCGCCACCCAGGAGCCGGACGGCGCCTCGGGGACGAAACCCAGTCCCGGCAAGCCGTTCGGGAGGTCGACGCGCGGCAGGTCCATGCCGGCCGCGACGGAAAGACCGGTCGCCAGCGCGACGGCGGCGAGCGGACCGGGGACGCGGCGCACCGAACGCGGCATCCGGGTCCACGCCAGGAGGACACCTACGGTGACCACGCCGATGAGCGCGGCCTGGTCGTGGTGACCGACGATCCGGCCCGGCAGCGCGAGAATGTTCGCGATCGTGGAGCTCTGCGCCACCCCGCCGAGCACGACGTGCAGCTGGCCGAGGACGAGGATCAGGCCGATCCCGGCGAGCAGGCCGTGCACGATGGCAGGCGAGATCGCCAGCGTGGCCCGTGCGACGCGGCTGAGCCCGAAGAGGATCTGGACCACGCCCGCCGCGGCGGTGATCGCGCAGGTGGCGGCCCAGCCGAAGTTCGCGATGGTCTCGGCGATGACGATGGTCAGGGCGGCGGAAGGGCCACTGACCTGGAGGGCGGAAGCGCCGAAGAAGCTCGCTACGAGTCCGCCGACCACGGCGGAGATGAGTCCGGCGAGCAAAGGGGCTCCGGCGGCGTGTGCGACGCCGAGCGAGAGCGGGACCGCCACGAGGAAGACGACGACCGAAGCCGGGACGTCGTGGCGAAGGTTCTTCAGGAGGGTCGATGCGGGGTTGCGGCGGCCCGGGGGCCCGGTGTCGTGCTCGTCACCAACGATGTCGATCATGGGGGCAGGAAACCCGATCGGCGCGCAAAAGTCCGCTACGCAAAGGTTTCTCAGGTTTGCTTGTGCGGCGAAGAACTAGGGCATAACGCCTTTTCGCGACAAAATACCCGAGAATGGTCCCGATCGGACTCGCCCGTTCGCTTGACCACGATCACCCTGCGACCACGCTCTGTACCCAGCGTGGCCTTTGCGGATTGCTGTGGCCGCCGTCACACTCTTTCGGTTGAATTCGGCCCTTTTCAAGCTTTTTGCGCGGCCGCGACCACGGCCGAGGTGATCGTCGCGAGGTCTTCCGCGCCGGAGATGTAGGGCGGCATCGTGTAGATCAGGTTCCGGAACGGGCGCAGCCAGACACCGTTCGCGGTGAGCACCTCGGTCGCGACGGCCATGTCCACCGGGTGGTCCAGTTCCACCACGCCGATGGCACCGAGCACCCGCACGTCGGCGACCGAAGGCAGCTCGCGAGCCGGTTCCAGACCGGCCTTCAGCGCGGCTTCGATCCGCGGGACGTCGGACTTCCAGCCGCCTTCGGCCAGGATCCCCAGCGAGGCGTTGGCGACGGCCGAAGACAGCGGGTTGGCCATGAACGTCGGGCCGTGCGCCAGCACCGGCAGTTCGCCGCGCGAGATCCCGTCGGCGATCTCCGGGGTGCACAACGCCGCCGCCATCGTCAGGTAACCGCCGGTCAAGGCCTTGCCAAGGCACAGGACGTCCGGGGTGACCCCGGCGTGCTCGGCGGCGAACATCCGGCCGGTGCGGCCGAACCCGGTGGCGATCTCGTCGAAGATGAGCAGGACGCCGTTGGCCTCGGTGATCTCGCGCAGCACGCGCAGGTACGCGGGCGGGTGGAACCGCATACCGCCCGCGCCTTGCACGACCGGCTCGACGATGATCGCGGCGAGTTCGCCCGCGTGCCGCTCGATCTCGGTCGCGAGCAGGTCGAGGTAGTCCTGGTCCGGCTCGTCGTCGAACCCGCCGGGCGGCTTGGGCAGGAACAGCTGGTCCGGCAGGATCCCGCGCCACAGCGAGTGCATCCCGCCCTCGGGGTCGCAGACGCTCATCGGCGTGAACGTGTCACCGTGGTAGCCGCCGCGCCAGGTCATCAGGCGCCGCTTCTCCTTGCGCCCCACCGACTGCCAGTACTGCAGGCACATCTTGACGGCGACCTCGACCGACACCGATCCGGAGTCGCACAGGAACACGTGCCGCAGGCCGTCCGGGGCGAGGTCGACCAGCGTCTTCGCCAGCCTGATGGCCGGTTCGTGGGTGAGCCCGCCGAACATCACGTGACTCATCCGGCCCGCCTGCTCGGCCAGCGCCGCGTCCAGCACCGGGTTCCGGTAGCCGTGGATCGCCGCCCACCAGGACGACATGCCGTCGACCAGCTCCCGGCCGTCGTCGAGGGTGAGCCGGACCCCGCTCGCCTCGCGGACCAGCAAGGAGTCGATCGGACTCGGCATCGGCCCGTACGGGTGCCAGACGTGTTCCGCGTCGAGCGCGAGGAGTTCGGCGGCGTCCATCCGGCGACCCTACGACACGCCTCGCTCAGCGCAGGCGCACAGGGAGAGTTTCGAGGCCGTGGACGAGGGTGCTTTCCCGCCACCGCAAGGATTCCGGATCGGCGTCCAGGCTCAGGCCGGGGAATCGCTCCAGCAAGGCGCGCAACGCGATCTCGGCCTCCAGCCTGGCCAGCGGGGCGCCGACGCAGTAGTGGATCCCGTGCCCGAACGCGAGATGCCCGGTCGCCGGTCGCGTGACGTCCAGCCGGTCCGGGTCTTCGAAGCGTTCGGCGTCCCGGTTCGCGCCGACCAGGGAGACGAGCACGAACTCGTCCGCCGGGATCTCGACGTCGCCGACCTGGACGGCTTCCCTGGTGAACCGGATGGTCGCCAGGTGGATCGCGCCGTCGTAACGCAGGAACTCCTCGACCGCTCCGGGCAGCAGGGCGGGATCGGCCCTGAGCGCGGCCCGCTGTTCCGGCTCCCGCAGCAGCGCGAAGACGCTGTTCGCGATCAAGTTGACCGTCGTCTCGAACCCCGCCACGAGCAGCAGGAACGCCATCGACAGCAGTTCTTCCCCGGAAAGCGAGTCGCCCTCGTCGCTGGCGTGGATCAGCCCGGAAAGCAGGTCGTCGGCGGGCTCGGCGCGCTTTTCCTCGATGAGGTCGACGAGGTACGCGTGCATCTTCCGCGCCGCGGCGCGGAGTTCCTCCGGCGTCGACCAGGCGAGCATCGTGTTCGACCACTTCGCGAACGACGGCTGGTCGCCCGCGTGGACGCCGAGCAGTTCGCAGATGACCCTGATCGGCAACGGGACGGCGAAAGCGGGAAGCAGGTCGGCGCGCTCGGCGTCGCCGATGCCGTCCAGCAGTTCCGCGGCGATCTGCTCGATCCTCGGCCGCAGCCGGGAAACGGTGCGCGAGGTGAAGGCCTGGTTGACCAGTTTGCGCAGCCGCGTGTGGTCCGGCGGATCCGAGTTGAGCATATGCCCGGTCAGCGCGCGGACGGCGCCGTCACCGGCGGATTCGAAGCCGTCGCGTTCGAAGAGACGCCGGACCTCGCCGGTGTCCTTGCCCAGGCGGGGATCCGAGAGCAGGGCACGGGCCTCGGCGTGGCCGGTGACGATCCAGACCGCCAGGCCGCGCGGCATGCGCACCTTCTGGACCCGGCCGCTTTCCCGCAGCAGCGCGGAGACCCGGTGCGGTTCCTGGACGAGATCCTCGGCCAGGGCCGTGAGTTGTTCTGCTGCCCCCATCGGTACGCCTCCCCAGCGCTCCGGTCAGCGTTCGGCCAGCGCGGCCACCACTCGCTCGGTCACTTCGGTCCAGTATGCCCGCTGTTCCTCGCGCTCGTCGGCGCCCGCGAGCCATTCCTGGTGGAACCGGAGCGTGGTCTTCTGCTCGGTGCCGCTCACCGTGATCTGCAGGGTCGAGTCGTGGTCCCAGTCCTTCGGCCGCCAGGTCAGCCGGAGCTTGCCGCCTTCGGAACGATCGCGGATCTCGCCGGTCGTCCCGTTGGCCGTCTCGTACGGCGCGCCCAGCTCGGTGCCGAGTTCGGCGCCCGGGCCGAGCCAGATCCCCACGCCCTCGCGTCCGACCAGGAAGTCCCACACCTGCGCGCCGCTGTACGGCACCGTCTGGGAAACGCCTACCTGCCAACCACTTCCGGCTGTTTTGGCCGTTGCTTTGGTCACGCGGGCCATCATCCCACCGGGTGTACCGTGCGACAGTCACCGGTCCGGGTGGAGGATCTCTTCCTGTGCGCTACCGTCCGATTTCTCCCGCTCTGCTGGTCTCCGAACTGACCGACCGCATCACGGCGATCACGGGCCGCCGCCGGATCGCGGTCGCGGTCGACGGCGCGGCCGGTGCGACCGAAACCACAGAACTCGCCGACGCCCTGGTCGATCCCTTGCGGGTCGCCGGTCACGCGACGCTGCGGATCTCGGCGAACGACTTCCTCCGCCCCGCCTCACTGCGCTTCGAACGCGGCAAAGAGGACCCGGACTCGCGCTACACCGACTGGCTCGACCTCGGCGCCCTGCGCCGCGAAGTGCTCGATCCGCTCGCCGAAGACGGCAGCGGCCTGGTCCTGCCGTCGCTGTGGGATCCGGTGCGCGATCGCGCCACCCGGGCCGAACGCGTCGAACTGCCCGAAGGCGGCGTCGTCCTGCTGGACGGCGAATTCCTGTTCGGCGCGGGGCTCGCCTTCGACCTGAGCGTGCACCTGTGGCTCTCACCCGCCGCGCTCGAACGGCGGGTGCCCGACGCCTGGGCGCTCCCCGCTTACGAGCGCTACGAACAGGAAGTCGACCCCTCGGCGTTGTCCGACGTGGTCATCCGCGTCGACGACCCGAAGCACCCGGCGCGCTACGAACCCTGACGCGTCAGCGCACGGCCGCGACCGGGTCGCCGTCGAGCAGGCCGGAAAGCCTGCCCGCCATGGTGTCCCAGCGCCAGTTCTCGCCGACCCATTCGCGGCCGGCGGCCCCCATGCGCCGCGCCCGTACCGGATCGGCCAGCAACGCGGCCAGGGTGTCCCTCAGCTGCTGTTCGTCACGGCCGTCGACGACGTGCCCGGTGACCTCGTCCAGCACCGTTTCCGGCGCCCCGCCGGAATTCCCGGCGACGACCGGCAGCCCGGTCGCCGAGGCTTCCAGGTACACGATGCCCAATCCCTCGACGTCGAGGCCCTTACCGCGCGTCCGCGCCGGCATCGCGAAGACGTCGCCCGCGTTGTAGTGCGCGGGCAACTCCTTCCACGGCACCGATCCGGTGATGACGACGCTGTCTTCGACCCCCAGCGCCCCGACGAGCCCGGTGAGCGTCTTGCGGTACGGGCCGCCGCCGACGATCAGCAGCGCCACGTCCGGGATCCGCTCACGGAGTTCGGGCAGGATCTTGATGAGCATGTCCTGGCCCTTGCGCGGCACCAGCCGCGAAACGCAGACGATCGTCGGCCGGTCGCCGAGACCGTGCCGGTCGCGGATCTCCTTGCCAGCGGCGTCGTCCGGCCGGTAGAGCTCGGTGTCGACGCCGCACGGCAGCATCTCCAGCCCCGCCATCGGGCCGAAAGCCGCCGAAAACCGGGAACGCGTGTACTTGCTGACGTAGGTGATCACGTCGACGGTGTCGCCGATCCGCCGCAACGCCTGCCGGGAACCCGGGAGCATCGACCAGCCGACCTCGTGGCCGTGCGTCGACGCCAGCACCCGGCGGGCGCCCGCCGACCGCAGCGGATGCCCCAGCAACGCCAGCGGCGCGGCGGCACCGAACCAGACGGCCTCGCAGTCGCGGGCCCGCATGATCTCCTTCGCCCGCTTGAGCACGTCCGGTGTCGGCAGCATCAGGGACGTCGGATGGCGCACGACCTCGAACGGGGCGGCGGCGTCGAACTCGCCGTGCGAGCCGGTGCTCGACTCCCAGGACGGGGCGTAGACGACGAGGTCGTCCGCGGGCAGGCGGGTGGCCAGCGAGTTCAGGTAGTTCTGGATGCCGCCCGGCCGGGGCGGGAAGTCGTTGGTCACCAGCAGGGTCCTCAGCACCCCTGCAGGCTACTTGGCCCCGGAGACGCGAAAGGGGCGGCACCGCTTGCGCGGCACCGCCCCTTTTCGTCTGTTCGTCAGGCCGTCGGGCGACGGGCGCCGACGTAGTTGTTCTGCAGCGGCGACACCTTGACGACGTCACCGGTGGTCGGCGCGTGCACCATCATGCCGTTGCCGACGTACATGCCCACGTGCGAGACCGGTGAGTTGTAGAACACCAGGTCGCCCGGCTGGAGCTGCGACCTCTGCACCGGGGCGCCGAAGGTCGACTGCTGACGGCTCGACCGCGGCAGGGTGAGCCCCGCCTGCTTGTACGCCCACAGCATCAGACCGGAGCAGTCGAAGCTGGACGGACCGGTCGCACCCCAGTCGTAGGGGCTGCCGAGCTTGCTCTTCGCGGCCGAGAGGGCCGCGGCGGCCGCGGGACCCGGGGCGGGCAGGTTGGGGAACGCGCCGCCCTTGTCCTTCTGGGCGTTCCGGTCCGCGGCACTCAGGTTGCCGCTGGCCCGCTGGATCTCCTTGAGCTGGTCGTCCAGCGTCTTCTTGCGCGCCTCGATGTCCGTCGTCAGCTTGGCGGCGGTGTCACGGGCGGCGGTGGCCACGCCCTGGGCGTCCGCGGCCTGCTTGGCGGCGGCCGCGGACTGGGCGACGGCGCCGCTCAGGTTGTTCAGGGCGGTGTTCTTGTTCGCGGCGAGGACCTCGAGCGCCGAGGAGCGCTCCAGGAAGTCCTGGGTCGACGCGCCCGACAGCAGCGAGGACAGCTTGTTCAGCTGCACACCGCTGGTGAAGGAGGCGCCGGCGAACTTGTTCACCTCGGCCTGGAACGTCTTCTCGTCACCGGCCGCCTTGACGCCGAGGTCCTTGGCGGCGGCGGCGTCAGCGGTGGCCTTGTCGAGCTCGCCCTGCTTCGCGGCGAGGTCGTCCTTCGCCTTGAGGAGGTCTTCGTTCGCCTTCTCCGCCTGCGCCGCGAGGTCGCGGTACTTGGCGAGGGCGTCCGAGCCGGCGGGGGGCTGCTGGGGGGCGGGGGCTGGGGCTGCAGTGGCAGCAGGCTGGGCGACCGTTACTGCGGTGATCACCGCGGCCGCGGCCAAAGCTCCTGACACCACGCGCTTGACTGGATGCGACTGCACGGCCGCGCGTGTCTCCTTTGCTGTCGGCCACCGACTCGAAACCCGGGACGAAGAGGTCGGGGGCCCTCTTCCGCGGAGCCGCGTCGCCGACCGTGAGGCCCGCGCGGTTCCCCGCGTTCCCGCCTCGCGCCTGGCCGAGTGCTATCGCAACAGGTTTGGCGCGTGGCTGGTTCCGGTGCAGCTCCCCGACAAAGCTGCTTCGGTGGCGATCCCGTGTCGCCGTCTGGCGACGACTTCCGGCCACGAGATCTCGGACAGGTTACGAAACCATGGGCACCGCGTCCACCATGCCCACCGCAAAAACTCTCAGTGATGCGCCGAAACACCTTCGGACCAGCATGAGCGGAAAGTTGTGACGGGCGTTACATCCTGGGGCTGATCTCGACTACCTACCGTTCACCTGATCGGATCGACCACTCGTCGAATGTCCCGGTCGCGGCGTGTCTCAGGCCGACCTCCGGCGCTCCTGACCGACGATCTCGACCATCCGGAGGCGCGGGACCATCCCGGCCTCGGCGAGCGCGTCGACCGCCTTCCGCTCGTCGGAGTCCCATTCGAGCGCGAGTGGCGCGCCGAGGAGAACACTGACGACACAGTCATGACATGCGTCACCGCGGACAGCGCACCGGTCGCAGTCGATGACGAGCGTCTCTATGTCCGCTATATCGGCGATGGCCTTGTCGTCCATCTCGGGCTCCTCACTTTCAGTGGTGAGGAGCACATTAAGAGCGACCACCGACAGTTTCGGCCTCGTGAGTGGCCAGGGCTCGTTCCCGAGTACATGAAGGCCCCCTTCCTTGCGCCTGGCGCAAGGAAGGGGGCCTTCATGTACCTCAGGCGAGCAAGTGCACCGGTCAGGTGCGTTCTGACGGGACGGTGACGTTGTGAAAGCCACTTTCGCAACGTTGAAGGTTGCGAAAGTGGCTTTCACAACGCATTCCGGCCCTCCCCGGTCACCTGAGCTTCCGTACCGCTAAACGCGGCTGAGCCGCGACACCAGAACCGCCGAAGGCACCGGATGCGCGCCCTTGCGCCGCACCGAATCCGCCACCGCCCGGTCCGTGCTCGCGACCACCATCGGCCGCCCCGGCGGCTCCGCCGCGACCAGGGACCGGATGACGTCGTCCGCGAGCACGCCGCGTTCGGAGAACAGCACCCGCACCCCGCGCGGTACCGCCGCGGGCACGGACAGCACGCCGGCGCCGTCGAACACCACGGTCACCTCGGCCGAGGTCCGCGCGGCGAGCGCGGAAAGCTGGTGGATCAGCCGGTCGCGCTGATCGGACAACGCCATTTCCGGGTACCCGGTCTTCGTGACGTTGTAGCCGTCGACGATCAGGTGCACATTGGGCAGCGCGAGATGCCTGTCGAGCGCGGTGACGTCCTGGATCTTGCCGCCCGCCCCCAGACCCGACGTCGCGCCGCGGACCATGTCCGCCGGACGCTGGCCGCGCGCGCTCACCGAAAGCTCCCGGCGCAGCCCGCCGACGGCGCCTTCGATGGTGTCCAGCAACAGCCCGAGCCGGACCTCGTCCGCCTGACGGGCCTCACGCGCCGACTGACGGGCGATTTCGGCGTCCGTGACGGCCTTCTCCGCCCGCACCCGCTCTGTCGCCACACGCTGCTTCTCACGGTCCAATTGGGCCTTCAGCGCCTTGATCTCCTCGGCGCGCTCGGCTCCTCCGCTTTCCAGCTGCGCGTGCGCCTCCGCGACCGCGTCCTTGGCCTGACGCAGCTGGACACCCTGCTCCCGCAGGCGCTTCAGCAATTTGTCGACTTCGGCGTCGCGTTCCCCTCGCGCGCCGCCGGCGATCTCCTTGGCCTCGCGCAGTTCTTCGCGCACCTGGGCCAGTTCGGTCTCGAGGCGCTGGTTGCGGGCCAGGGCCGCGTCGCGTTCGGCACGCAACGCCGTCTCCTCGGCGTTCTTCGCCACCAGCCGGACCCGGCCGGCCGCGCCCGCCTCGCCCAGCAGCACGGCGGCGGCCGCGGCGGCGACGGAGTCGGGGGCGTTCGGGTCCAGGGCGTCTTTGCGGTGGTCGCGCAGCCATTCGGTGACGGCGACCCGGAACTGCGACGACTCCCCCAGCGCGGTGAGCAACGCCGTCCCGCCGAGTTTCGCGCGTTTCGCCGGGGCGAACTTCGCGACCGGGCGCAACTGCCTCGGCACGTCGGCAACCGGCAGCTTGCCGACGGCGGCGGCCGCGAGCTCGGCGATCCGCTCCCGCACGGTCTCCGGCAGGGCGGTCCAGCCCTCGGCCGGTACCTCTTCGGACGTCTCCGCCTCACCCGCCGACGCCACGACACCCGAGGGGCCGCCGGTGGCGTCCTCGGGCAATTCGGGCACTGCGGGCTGCGGTTGCATCGCTCCAGCGTAGGCCCCATGGCCCCGGGCCGCGCTCAATGGGACGGCGTGTGCGCATCCCGGGATTGTCGGTACCCACCCCTACTGTGCCCGATCATGGACACCGGACGGCGGCCCGGCGCGGCGCAACTCGCCTTCGACGAGCTGGGAACCCCTTTGCGGGACATCACTTTCGTCGTGTTCGACCTGGAGACCACCGGGACGAAACCCGGCCCGGACGGGATCACCGAGATCGGCGCGGTCAAGATCCGCGCCGGCGAGATCGTCGGGGAGTTCGCCACCTTCGTCAACCCGGGGATGCCGATCCCGCCGCAGATCGTCGAGCTCACCGGCATCACCGGCGCGATGGTCTACGACGCTCCCCGGATCGAGCGCGTGCTGCCGTCGTTCCTCGAGTTCATCTCCGGTGCCGTGCTCGTGGCGCACAACGCCGCCTTCGACACCGGTTTCATGCGCGCGGCCTGCGAGGGCCACGGCTACCACTGGCCCAAGACGGCCGTGGTCTGCACGGTCCGGCTCGCCCGCCGGGTCATCTCCCGCGACGAGACGCCCAGCTATCGCCTGTCCGCGCTGGCCGCGTTGTTCGGCGCGCGCACGACGCCCAACCACCGCGCGCTCGCGGACGCGCGCGCCACCGTGGACGTCCTCCACGCGCTGCTCGAACGGGTAGGCAACCTCGGCGTCCACACCCTCGAAGAGCTGCTGGACTACCTGCCCGAGGTCACCCCGGCCCAGCGCCGCAAACGTTCGCTGGCCGAACACCTGCCCTCGCGGCCCGGCGTCTACCTCTTCCGCGGCCCGAGCGACGAGGTCCTTTACGTCGGGACGTCGTCCGACCTGCGCCGCCGGGTCCGGCAGTACTTCACCGGCTCCGAGAGCCGCGGGCGGATCCGGGAGATGGTCGCGCTCGCCGAACGGGTCGACGCGGTCGAATGCGCCCACTCGCTGGAGGCGGCGATCAGGGAACTGCGGCTGATCGCCGCCCACCGTCCGATGTACAACCGCCGTTCCAAGAACCCGCGGCACGCCTGGTGGGTCGCGCTGACCGAGGAGGCCTTCCCACGCCTGTCGGTGGTCCGCATGCCGCGAGACGGGATGCTGGGGCCTTTTCGCAGCCAGACCGACGCCCGGTCGGCCGCGGACACCCTCGCCGGCGCCTCGGGCCTGCGGACGTGCACCCAGCGCATCTCGGCCACCTCGCCGAACGGCAAGCCCTGTGTTCTCGCCGAGCTCGGCCGTTGCGGAGCGCCGTGCGCCGGTCAGCAGACGGTCGAGGCGTATCGGCCCGGCGTGCTGGCGGTGTCCGGTCTCATCGCCGGGACGGACGGGCGGCCGTTGCGGGCCGCCGCCGATCAGCTGGCCCGGCTCTCCGCGGCCGAGCATTACGAGCAGGCCGCCCAGCACCGCGACCAGCTGGCCGGGCTGATCCGCGCGGTCGGCCGGGCGCACCGGCTGTCCGCGCTCGCGGGCATCCCGGAGCTGATCGCCGCCGGGCCGGACGGCAACGGCGGCTGGGAACTGGCGGTGATCCGGCACGGCAGGCTCGCGTCGGCGGGCGTCGCGCGGCGCGGGGTTCCGCCGATGCCGGTGGTCGAGATGCTGGTGGCCTCGGCGGAGACGGTGCTCCCGGGGCCCGGCCCGCTCTTCGGCGCGATCTCCGAAGAGGTCCGCATCCTGCTGCGCTGGCTCACCCGGCCGGGGGTCCGGCTCGTGCGCACCACGCACCCGTGGGCGGAACCGGCCGCCGCCGGCGGCTGGCAGGAATGGCTCGACCTGGCGGCGAGCGCGACGGCGCTGGAGAGGGTGGCGGGATAGGATCTTCGCTTGGCGGGACCATACGCGGTCTCCCCAAGGGCGCTCCGCGCCCGACGGAGACTTCACCTCGCGCGCCTCTTTTGGGCCGAAGGCCCACGGGAACGCGATGCAGGGGCGCCTGCCTGGTCAAGTTAGCCGGACCGCTGGCTGCGCTCCTTCGGCGCGTTTCCGTCAGCGCGCGACAACGAACACAGGAGGCGCTGTAGTGATCACCGCGATCGTGCTGATCCAGGTCGAAGCCGATGCCATCCCCGAGGCGGCACAGGCGATCGCGGACATCGAGGGTGTCCGCGAGGTCTACTCCTGCGCGGGCGACGTCGATCTGATCGCTTCGGTCCGCGTCGCGGCCCACGAAGACCTCGCGGATCTGATCCCGGCGAAGATCGGCAAGGTCCCCGGCGTGCTGAGCACGGTCACGCACATCGCGTTCCGCTCGTACTCGAAGGCCGACAGCGAGTCCGCGTTCGACATCGGCGTCGAAGGCGCGTGACGGCAACGCGAATCCCGCTCCGCCGGTGACTTTTTCACCGGCGGGATGCATCTTGCGCGAACCGGCCAGTCGCGGTTAGGTGGGATCAGAATCGGAATTTCACTGGGGGAATTCCGATACTGGGGATTCCGGGGTATGTACCTATGATCGATCCGTCATGGGATCGCGGCGATCGCCGCGACATTCACTCCACGCGAGCCGCCACGCCGCCCGTCGGCGGGAGCGGCTCGCCGATCCGTCATCGAAGCCGCCGGAAACGCGGCCACTGACGAAACCCGAACCCTTTCCCGGTGACTGAAACAGTCACCGGGAAAGCGCTGGCGTTTTCCCGACAAGGATTCGAAGAACTTCGAATTCATCGCCGGCTCCGGTCTCGATTCCGGATGCCGTTGCCACCGACGCCCTTTCCGGCACCGTCCGGGAAGGGTCCCCGTTAATTCACCCTGCACCGAAGCTGACTGGGGGCTTGGAGTGTACAAGCGTATTTTGTCCTGCGCGCTTTGCGCCGCGGCGTTGTTCTCCGGGACGATCGCCGTTCCGGCGGGGCTCGCCGCCGAAACCGGAGTACACGCCACGGCCGCGGCGATGACACCCGGCGAGATCGCCCGCTGGGAAGTCCTGAGCTACGCCAAGTACAGCGTCCACAGCACGGTGAAGACGGACGCGTGGATCGCTCTGCTCAGCGAAGACCCGGAGGCGGCGTCCATCGAGTTCCTCCGCTATCCCGGCGGCGGGCTCGAATACGCGACACAGCAGGCGCTCAACCGCGACGAAGGCAACAAGCGATTCCTCCGGCGGCTGCTGGAGACCCACCTCCGTGCCTACTCGCCGGAGGTCTACGACGCGGCGAACCACCACTTGACGGCGACCGCGTCCAAACGGGAACAGTTCTGCCACGGTGGCGGTTACGAAGCCGCGAAGGCGCGTGATCAGAAGTTCCGCGCCGACCTCGGCGAGCAGAAACGCGCCCTCGTCGAGGAGGACCGTCGATACGTGCGGATGCTCGCCGAGCGGGATCCGGGTACCCAGGTGAGATTCGCCGCGGCCTATGCGGTCCGCGAGGGATCGACCGACGACGACCTGACCGATTTCTTCGCCTGGGGCTGGGCGCAGGGCGCGCGGCTGGACATCGAGACCTTCCGTGAAGGGATGCTGCGCGAGAACCGCCAGTGGCAGCTGACGATCGCCCAGCTGATAGTCGACGCCGAAGCCGCCGAAAAGGCCGCGCGGGAAATCGAAGGCGAAGCCGGCAAGGAGGCCCGCGACCGGGCCGCGGCCGCCTGGCGCAAGGTCGGCACCGAGGTTTCGCCGGTGCGGTCGAAATGGGAAGAAGCGAGGGACTTCGCCCAGCAGCAGGCGGAGACCTGGCACGCCATCCTGCTCGCCGCGCAGCAGGCCGCCCAGAACCCCAACTGGAAAGCGATCATCGACCCCGCGAGGACGGTGGAAGGCGACTGGACGGACAACCGGTCCCTCTCCGGCGAGAACGTCGAGTACTGGGAGTCGTTGCTGCGGAAAGCCCTCGAAGGCGAGCAGCGGATCAAGAACCCGAGCTGATCATTCCGCCGTCCGGTTTCCCGCGGCGGCTTCCTCTCGAGAATAGGTGACTGGGGTATGCGAAGAACGTCCATGTCAAGGCCATGGCTCAGCCGTGGCATAGCGGTGGCCGCCGTCGCCGCCGTGTTCACGGGGCTGGTGGGCGCACCGGCGGGTGCGGCCGAAACGCCACCCGGCCAGGGTGTGCCGCCCGCCGTGCCCACCGCGGAACCCGATATCGGGTCGACCACGGTTCCCCCGGCGTCACAGCGGGACAAGGTGCTGGCCGTCGAGGCCATCGAGGTCGGTGAGGCGACCGACGATTGGCTGAGGCTGTCCGACAAGAACTTCGTCTTCAAGGTCTACGAGAAGATCAGCATCGATGCCTTCCCCCGCACCAAGGCGGAAGCGTCACGGATCTACGGTCTCACCGTCGCCGACGCTTCGGCGTTCATCCGGACCGGTATCCACGAATTCGTCCAGCGCGATCACGACGAGAAGATCCTCCGCGACATCGAACGGCGGGACCGGATCGGCGCGCGGATGAAAGCACTGGAGAACGCCCGCATCATCCCGCTGGACCCCGTGCTGCTCGACCTCACCGACCGGAACTTCGTCTTCCAGGTCGCCAGCCGGGCCAAGAGCGGCTCCAAGGTCCAGAGCGGTGCGATGACCGCGTACAAGGGCGACGCCGCCGTTTGGAAGACCTTCATCGAGGTCACCATCCTCGACCTCGCCGAGCAGGACATCATCGAACACCTGGAACGCCTCCGGCAGGAGAACGCCGAGAAGGCGGCCCGGGAAGAGCGTGACATCAAGCGGCGCACCGCCGTCGCCGAGATCCCGGCCCCCTTCCAGAACGTCTGGCTGGACGCCGAGGACGACGTCTTCGTCCGTGAGCTGCTGCGGCTGCCCGAACTGGCCAACCCGGCGAACATCGAGGTCAAGGACGCGGCGGAGCGCGCCTCCCGCAGCACGGACCCGGCGGTGTGGAAGGCGTTCATCGACACCGGGCTCAAGGCGGCTGCCGGACGGGACAAGGCCCGCCGTGAAGCACAGGAAGACCAGGCCAACCGGGACGCCGTCCGGCAGCTCAAGGTCCGCGCGGAGAACAGCGGGCTCCGGCCGCGGCTGGTCGCGGCCGCCAACGTGGCGCTGGCGGGCAACCGCGACGCGGTGATCACGTTCCTGCGCACGGGCCAGTACGAGGTGCTGACCCAGTCGTTCGGGACCTACACCCCCGGCGTCCGGGGCTGGCACGTCCACACCGGCGGGGGCGACGCGTGGATCACCACCGGGAACCCCGGCACCGACGGAACCAAGCCGTTGCCGTACGCGACCTGGAAGGTGGCGAGCGGGCTCGCCGATCCGCTGTGCTACTCCCTGGAGTCCACCGACCGCGCCGGGAACTACCTGCGGCAGCAGGATCTGCGGGTCAAACTGCACGGCAACGACGGCACCGACCAGTTCAAGAAGGACGCCACCTGGTGCCCGCGGCGCAACGGCGGCGAGGTCCAGCTGGAGTCGAAGGCGCACCCCGGCCGGATCATGCGGCATATCGACGCGCAGCTCTGGATCGCCCAGCAGGGTGGCGGGAACTGGTTCGACACGGACCGGCTCTTCGTCGAGGACTCGCACTGGCGGGTGGTCGCACCGAATCCGGAGGTGTCGACGCCGCTGATGCTGGACTGGTTCAACAACGACGGCCTGCGCGGGCTCGCCGGTAATCCGAAGGCGGCGGAAACCTACGACGCCGGTGTCCGGTTCCGCGAATTCACCAACGGCCGCCTGTACTGGGGCCCGGAGACCGGCGCGAAGTTCATCACCGGCGAGATCCTCACCCGGTACCTGAGCCTCGGCGGGCACAAATGGCTGCTGCCGAGTACCAACCAGGTCAACGGGACCAACCGGTCGATGATCAACTTCCACGGCCACAACATGGCGATCTACTGGACGCCGTCGACCGGAGCCAAATTCGTGATGGGCTCCATTCGCGACCGGTGGAATTCGCTCGGCGCCGAAAACGGCAGGCTCGGTTTCCCGACCAGTGACGAGTTCACCATCCCCATCGGACGGCAAAGCAATTTCGAGCACGGCTACATGACCTGGAACTCCAGCACTTACGAAATCCTCGTGTTCATGACCGTCAACTGATCGATTTCGTCCTGCTCCAGCCGGGGGCCCGGGAAACGCTCCCAGGCCTCCGGCTGGCCTCTTTCGCCCGAACAAAGGTATGCGAAATGCGAAGATCACTGATCGTCGGCAGACGACCAGCCGGAAGTATCGCCGTCCTGACCGCCGTGACCGTGCTGTGCGGCCTGTTCACCCCGGCCACCGGGTACGCCGCTCCCCCGGCACCGTCGAGCCCGACCGTCGAGGCGCCCGCCCCGTCCGCCCCCGAGGCACCGGTTCCCCGCGAAAGCCCGGACGCCGCCGCGGCCGAACTGCCGAGCGCGACCGAAACCGAAAAGGTGCGGGCGGTTTTCGAGATCGAAGTCGGCGAGGCCACCAAGGAATGGCGCGAAGCCACCGACATGAATTTCGTCTTCAAGGTCTACGACAAGATCAACGCGACGAACTTCCCGGTCACCAAGGCCGAGGCCTACCGCGTCTACAAGGTCATGCTCGACAACAACGCCGCCCCCGACGCCACGGCGTTCATCCGCACCGGCGTCTTCGATTTCGCCGCCCGCGACCGCGTCGAACGGCAGCGTCGCCAGGAGGCCTGGGACCGCACCGTCCAGCTGCGCCGGGAGATCCTGATCGACGCCGACATCGTCGGCTTCGACGACGTCATGCTCAACGACAACGATCAGATGTTCATCTACAAGGTGTACCAGAAGGCGAGGCCGGAACAGCCGAAACTCAAGCAGGGCGCCTTCGACGCGTTCGGCGGTGACGCGGCGGTGTGGAAGGACTTCATCGAGAACAAGATCCGGGCGCTGAATCACCAGGACCAGCTCGACTACCTCGACCGGTTGAACCAGGAGAACCAGGAGGCCGCCCGCAGGGAAGCCGCCAGGATGGCGAAGAAGGACGCCTGCGACAAGGTTCCCGTCATCGCCGTCGCGACCTGGCTCGACCTCGCCGACGACGACTTCATCCGCGAGCTGCTGAAGACCCCGGAGCTCGCCGACCCCGCGCACCGCGAGATCAAGGACGCGGCCACCGTCGCCCTCGCCGGGGTGGCGGCCGACTGGGACCGCTACATCAGGACCGGGGTCGCCGAGGCCCGTGCCAGGGACGACGCCAGGATTTTGCGGGAACGGGAGGAGGCCGACCGGCAGAAGGTCCGCGACATCAAGGCCAAGGCCGACGCGAGCAGGCTCCGTCCCCGGCTCGCCGCGGCGGCTGGCGACGTCGCCGCGAACGGGACCTGGGACCAGGTCAAGGACTTCCTCGCCAGGGGCCAGTACACCGTGCTGGAACAGGCGTTCGCCGGAGTCACCGCCGGACGGCGGGGCTGGCACGTCCGCAGTGCCGGCGGCGATGCCTGGGCCACCCCGGGAACCCAGCCGTCGAATGTCGTCACCGCGCCCTTGGGCGACGCCACCTGGAAGATCGTCCCCGGGCTCGCCGACGCGAACTGCTTCTCGCTCGAATCGGCCACCCGGGTCGGCAGCTACCTGCGCATCGCGCCGAACCTGCGGGTCCAGCTGGCGGGCAACGACGGCACCGACGTCTACAAACTCAACGCCACCTGGTGCGCCAAGGCGGGCAGGGACGGCAATCCGACCAACGTGACACTGGAGGCGAAGGCGCATCCGGGCCGCTACCTGCGGCAGTACTGGGGCGAGCTCTGGGCGGCCAACGGCCTGAGCAAGGAGAACAACTTCGACACCGACGGCAACTTCGCCGCCGACATCAGCTGGATTCCCGTGGGCCCCAACCCCTCGATCACCACGAAGATCGACGAGCGCTGGCTCAACGAGGACTGGTGGGGCTGGAACGGCCTCGGTCCGCAGACCCAGCCGGAAAACATCTTGAACGGCATCCGGTACAAGCGCTTCCAAAAAGGCGGCGCCTTCTGGTCGGCCCAGCACGGCGTGGTCCGGATATTGGACCCGCTGCTCAACAAGTACCTCGAATCCGGCGGCCGGAACATTCCGGGATTCATCCCCAGCGGGGACACGGGATACCTGCCCGACGGGAAGGGCATGCGGAACCTTTTCGCCGGCCCCAGAGGCATCTGGTACCACCCGAACATCGGTCCGAAGCTGATCTACGGAGCCATTTTCGATCGGTGGGCGACACTGCAATACGAACGAAGCAGGCTCGGCTATCCCACTTCCGACGAAATGGATTTCCCCGGCGTACCCGGTAAACGCGTGAGCTACTTCCAGTACGGAAGGATCGAACACACCGCCGCCGAAGGCGCGAAAGAATATTACAACTGACAAGCCGGTGGTGCCTGCCGGGTCGACCGGCAGGCACCGATTTCTGGGGGTTCTGATGTCGAGAACGAGATACCTGCTGAGAACGTTTCTTGTCTTCTTGGCGACCGCGGTACTCGCCGGGCTGATTCACCCGGCGCCCGCGGTCGCGGCCGACGATCCACCACCGACCACACCACCGCCGACGTCCCCGGCCCGTCCCATGCCGGAAGACCCGTACCGCAACTGGGACGGCCGATCGGGCGTACCCGCCCTGGTGGGCAGTCCCGTCGTCCGGCAGATCATCGCCGATCACGCCGAGCTGGCCGAGGAGCCCGAAGTACGTGAGGCCGCGCGCGCGGCGCTCGACGCGGGCACCGAAGCCGCATTGCACGAATTCCTCGAAACCGGCCTCGACGCCGCCAAGGCGAGGGCCGCGGCGCGGGAAGCCGAGACCGCGCGCCAGAACCGGGTCACCATCCAGGCGATGGCGGGTACCGGCGGGCCGATCTTCAACGCCGAGGTCCAACGAGTCCTCGCGGGCGGAGACATCGACCGCGAGCAGTTCCTCGCCTACGGCAAGGAGATCGCGAGGGAGCGCGACGCACAGGTCGCGGCGGGCGGCCAGGCGCGTGCCGAGCAGCTGCGCGCCAGGGTCACGGCACTGCTCGGCGTCGCCGGGCACCACGTGAAGACGGCGGCACAGGCCGCGCTCGACGCGGGTGACGCGGCGATCGCGGAGTTCCTGAACACCGGCTACCTCGCCGCGGCGAAACGTGACGCCGAAGAGCGGGAAAAGCAGATCCGTGATCAGGAAGCCGCGGCACGGGCCGCCGAGCAGCTGAGCGACCTCGCCAAACGGGCCGTGCGGGCGATGACCGCGCGGCGGAACCTGATGGTGGCGCACGGGGATGCGCTGCGCGCGCTCCAGCGGATCGCGAACGCGATGGTGCTCGCGGGGAACGAAGCCCGCAAGGCCAAGCAGATCCTGGACGCGAACGACGCGGCGGGCAACCACCCGCCCGACTCCTTCACCTTGGTCAAGGCCGAGGCCGCCCGTCAGGTCGGCAACGCCCGCGACGCCGCGGCCGATGCCGTGCGCGCTGCCGAGCAGGCCGGCGTCCAGGCCGCCGAACTGGTCGCCGTCGGACTCCCCTACGGCACTCAGTGGGCCGACATGGCGAGGGGCATGAGCGCGGCCGGGCAGGCGGCGGTCCACGCCTCGGAGACCGCACAGCACGCGATCGACGCCACCGAAGCCACCGACCAGGCACGCAACGCCCAGGAACGCGCCGAGAAACACGCTGAGCAGGCTCGCCAATGGGGTCTGCACGCCGAAGAGCACGCGACCGCTGCCGCACAGGTGGCGGAAGCGGCACGAGTGCAGGCGGTGGCGGCCAAGGACGCGGCCGTCCGGGCCAAGCAGGCTCGCGAAGCGGCCGAAGCCGCAGCCAACGCCGCCAGGGCCTCGGCCGAACGCACCCGCGCACATCGCGAGGAGGCGGAACGGCAGCGGGACAGGGCGAAGAGCGCCCGCAGGGTCGCCGAAGCCGAGCGGGCCAACGCGGCCGCCGCCCGTCAGCGTGCCGACCAAGCGGCCGCGGAAGCACGTCGTCACCGCGGCGAAGCCCAGCGCCAAGCCGGCATCGCCAACGACTCCAACCTCCGCGCGCAGGAACAGGAACGGCTCGCCGGGGAAGCCGAACAGCGGGCGGTGAGCGAAGAAGGGAAGGCGAAAACCGCCCGCGACGCCGCCTTCACCGCGGAACGGCTGAAGCAGACCGCGCAGGCGAAGGCGGAAGCGCTGAACGCGGCCGAAGCCGCCGCACGGGGCACCTCGGCGGAGACCGACGCGAAGAACGCCGCCGCCGCGGCGCGGAACGAGGCCAACAACGCGACCGCCGCGGCCACCGCGGCCCGCGACGCCGCCAACCGGGCGACCGGCGCCGCCGTGGTCGCGAGGCAAGCGGCGGGCGAGGCGACCCGAGCGGCGGCACGGGCCCGCGCCGCGGCTCAGGAAGCCCGTGCCGCGGCCTCCGCGGCCAACCACGCGGCCAACCGGGCCGAGGCCTCGGCGGCGGAGACCCATCACCACGCCACCCAGGCCAACGTGAAGGCGGCCGAGGCGACCGCCGAGGAGACCAAGGCGGCCGAGGCGGCACGGAACGCGGTCCAGCTCGCGGAACAAGCGGCCGGCGAGGCGATGCGTTCGCTGATGGCGGCGGAGCGTACCCGCGCCGAGGCCGACGCGGCCTTCAATGAGTCGGTCTCCGCGGCCACGCAAGCGGATATCGCCCTGCGGGCGTCCACCGCCGCGCGGGCGTCGTCGAGCGCGATCACCGATCCGGCCAACCGGGCGATCATCGTCGTCGCGCCGTACGCGGGTTCGGACCTCGACGCCGACTTCGTCATCCTGGTCGCCAACCAGGCCAGGGCGGTCGGAGCCGAGCAGGCGCAAGCGGCCCGCGACCGGGCCACCGAAGCGACGCTGGCGGCGGATCGGGCCGCCGAAGCCGCTGCTCGGGCGCAGAAAGAGGTGAAACCCGCGTTCGAAGCGGCGGCGCGGGCAGCGGCATCAGCCGCCGCGGCGGCGAACTCGGCGGCCGAAGCGCAGGAAGCGGCAGCCGCGGCCGCGGCCGAAGGCGCGCTGGCTCGTGCCGCGGGCGAACGGGCGAACGCGTCGGACGCGGCCGCCCGTGCGGACGCGCAGACCGCGCGAGCCGCGGCCAACGAGGCCAACGCCGACGCCGCCATCGCCGGCCGGAACGCCGCGGCGGCGGAACGCGAGGCACAGGCGGCGCGGGACTCGGCGTCGCGTGCCGAACGGGACGCTCAACTCGCCAGGGACGCGGCGACCGCGGCCGAAGCCTCGGCGGCGGAAGCCAGGGGGGCGGCCGACCGGGCCGAAGAACACGCGCGCAACGCGGCCGCCGCCGCGGAACGGGCACGGCAAAGCGCGACCGAAGCCCAGCAAGCCGCCGACCGCGCGGAAGAGCAGCAACGCAAGGAGGAAGAGGAGGCGAGACGCCGCGCGGCGGAGGAGACGGGTGCCGGGCTGCCCGATCTGACCCAAGAAGAAGTCGCCATGCTCTCGGCGACCGAATTCGGCCGGATGCTGCTGGACGAGTACCGCCAGGCCGCCGAGCAGTCCAAGAACGGCGGCAGTGTGACGTCGTTCCTGGTGGAGATCGGGGCCGAAGTCCTGCTCGAAGTGATCGGCTGGCGTGACGCGGAGCGGTGTTTCGGCGAAGGCAACATCGAGGCCTGCATCTGGACCGTCGTCAACGTCGCGTCGATCGTCGTCGTCTTCCTGAAGCTGCCCAAGGTGGCTTCGGCGGTCGTGAAGATCATCCAGAACATTTCCAAGTTCTTGAACAAGTCCGCGATCTTCCGCAAGGTCGCGGACAAGGTCAAACCGCTCTTCAACGCCATCCGCAAATGGTGCAACCGGATCAGCCAGGTACCGGCCACCGCGAAGACCTCGGACATCCCCGATTTCACCTGCGGGCTCGTGGATCACGGTGACAACGGGGGAACGTTGCCGAGCATCGCGCTCGATTACCGGATCGGAAACGGCTACGGAACGAGCCGGAACGTCGCCGTCGCCTATCTCCCCGGATACAAGGACCCGAACGGGAAGCTCCCCGACGGCTACGTGGCGGGCAACAGCAACGACGCCGGCCGCCACTCCGAGCAGCACATCGTCGAGCAGGTCATCGAGCAGGGTTTCGATCCCAAGAACATCAAGGGCCTCTACAGCGAACGCGAACCGTGCCCCGACTGCAAACGGGATTGGGTCAGCAAGATGGCACCCGACCTCAAAACGTCCTTCTCGGTACCGTGGACCGGTGATCCCGAGATCGACAAGATCTACAAGGGGAGCCTGATCGACATGATCAAGAAGTCCTACAAGAGGCGCGGCCTCTTCGCCGGTTCGGCGACGGCCACCGAAGCGGAACAGCGCGTCTTGGTGGGTAGCGGAGCAGGCGGATGACTTCGCTCCGCCGCGTCCACCCCGCCGAACAGGAACGGCTGTTCGCTCTGGGCGACCGGACCGAAGCCGTGTTGCGGGCGGCGGGGTTCCCGGTGATCGTCGAGCCCGATCCGGACGATCACCGGGACGCCGGAGGTGCCGTGATCGAGGTGGACGTCTTCGAGGGCGCCTGCGGGGTCTGGGTCGACTGGGTGGTGGCAAGGCCTTGGCGTGATGAGGCCTTCCGGCTCCTGGTGGCCGGTGAAAAGGAGAGTCCCCAGGTACGGCAGCAGATCGCGGTCCACGCGGCGATGAGGACGGCGCTCACCGCCGTCCTCACCGCCGCGGGCCTGACCATCGTCCCGAGCGACGACAACATGCGTCCCCTGGAGCTCAAGGTCACCGGCTGACGCTTCAACGTGTGAAGGCCCCCTTCCCTGCGCCAGGCGCAGGGAAGGGGGCCTTCATGTACTTCCGTCGAGCTAGTGCCCGGAGGTGATCTCCTTGCGCTCCTGCGAAGGCTCACCGCCGATGTCGTCGACCTTGCCGTTGCCGTGCCCGTTGGAGCCGTGCCCATTGGCCCGGGCGCGCTCCAGCGCGATGGTCTCCTCGACCGGGTCCGGCGACCAGGTCGAACCCGCGACGGCGTGACCGGCCGAACCGAGCTTGTTCATCTTCTTCGGCACCGACGCGCCCTGGTACTCGAGCGGGAGCGGGTGACCGTGGTCGTCCACCGGGCCGAGCGGCTGGTGGATCTCGATGAACTCACCGTGCGGCAGGCGCTTGATGATGCCGGTTTCGACACCGTGCTCCAGCACCTCGCGGTCGGCCCGCTGGAGACCGAGGCAGATCCGGTAGGTGATGTAGTACGCGATCGGCGGCAGCAGCAGCACACCGATCCGGCCAGCCCACGTCGTCGCGTTCAGCGAGATGTCGAAGGCGAACGCGATGATGTCGTTGAAGCCCGACAGCATGATGACCGCGAAGAACGTCAGGGCCATGATGCCGAGCGAGGTCCGGACCGGGACGTCGCGCGGACGCTGCAGCAGGTTGTGGTGCGCGGTGTCCTTGGACAGCTTTCGCTCGATCCAGGGATACATCACCAGCAACCCGATCAGCAGCGGCATCCCGACCGCGCCGGGGAAGAACACCGCCGGGACCGTGTAGTTCCCGAGGTAGAGCTCCCATGCGGGCCAGATCCGCAGCATGCCGTCGGCCCAGGCCATGTACCAGTCAGGCTGTGAACCGGCCGAGACCTGCGCCGCGTTGTACGGGCCGATGTTCCAGATCGGGTTGATCTGGAAGAGACCCGACATCAGCGCGATGACGCCGGTGACCAGCGCGAAGAACGCACCGCCCTTGAGCGCGAAGACCGGCATGATGCGGACGCCGACGACGTTGGTCTCCTTGCGGCGCACGCCCGGGAACTGCGTGTGCTTCTGGTACCAGACCAGCGCGAGGTGCGCGGCGACCAGGCCGAGCATGATGCCCGGCAGCAGCAGGATGTGGATCGTGTACAGGCGCGGGATGATCTCGTTGCCGGGGAACTCCCCGCCGAACAGCGCCCAGTGGATCCAGGTGCCCATGACCGGCACCGAGAGCACGATGCCCGACAGGGTCGCGCGGATACCGGTACCGGAGAGCAGGTCGTCCGGGAGCGAGTAGCCGAAGAAGCCTTCGAACATGCCCAGGACCAGCAGCAGCGCACCGATGACCCAGTTCGCCTCACGCGGGCGCCGGAACGCACCGGTGAAGAAGATCCGGAACATGTGCACCATCATCGAAGCCACGAAGATCAGCGCGGCCCAGTGGTGCAGCTGGCGGACGAACAGACCGCCGCGGACGTCGAACGAGATGTCCAGCGTGGTCGCGAAGGCCCGCGACATCTCGACGCCCTGCAGGCCGGTGAAGCTGCCGTTGTAGACGACCTCCTCCATGGAGGGGTCGAAGAACAGCGTGAGGTACACACCCGACAGCAGCAGGATGATGAAGCTGTAGAGCGCGATCTCGCCGAGCAGGAACGACCAGTGCGTCGGGAACACCTTGTTGATCTGGTGCCGCATGCCCTTGGCCAGGTGATACCGGTCGTCGGCCCACTTCGCACCAGCGCCCACGGCCTTCTCGGCCGGGTTCGTCCCCTTGGTCGGGGTGGTGAGTGAACTCATGACTTACGCTCCCAAAAGGCCGGTCCGACGGCCTCGTTGAAGTCTCCGCGCGCGACCAGGTAGCCGTCCTTGTTCACTGTAATCGGCAATTGGGCCAGTGGCCGCGTGGCCGGACCGAAAATCGGCTTGGCGTAGTGGAGCGCGTCGAACTGCGACTGGTGACAGGGGCAGAGGATGCGGTTGGTCCGCTGCTCGTACAGGGAGGTCGGGCAGCCCACGTGGCTGCAGATCTTCGTGTACGCGTAGTAGTCGCCGAAGTTGTAGTCCTCCTGGTTCGCCCGCTTGACGACCTTGGCGGCGTCGGTCGGGCGAAGGCGGATCAACATGACCGGGTTGTCGACCCGCTTGAAGGCGGCCGACAGCGCGTGCTCGTCCTCCCGCTCGGACTCACGGAACGGGAACACCGTTTCCATCGCGCCCGCGTCGAGGTCCTCGACCCTGACCAGGGAGATCTCGTGCGGGCGTCCGGTGTTGCGGCGCAGGAAGACCTCTTCGTCCGGGAAGTTCTTCTTCCAGCCCGAGTGCCACAGCGAGTCGCGGTTCTCGGTGTCCTTCCACGGGTCCTTGATGAAGGACGCGATCGGCAGCGCCGCGACGGCGAGGCCGAGCACACCGGCGCCGGCACCCGCGGACCGCTTGATCATCGAGCGGCGCGCGATGGTGCTGTCGTTGCCCGAGTGAGCCAACTGGGCGACGATGGTGGCCTTGTCGACCTCCTTGGAACCGCCGTCCCCGCGCTCCTGCACCGCGACCTCGGCCGGGATGAACTTCTTGGTGTAGAGGATCACCCCGATACCGAGGCTGAGCACCGCGAGCCCGAGGGTGATCCCGAGCAGCGGCGTGTACAGCGTGTACTTGGTGTAGCCGGTCGTACCCGGCTCCTTGTACTCGAACCAGTGCGGCCACGCGACGAGGACCACGAACGCGAGGCCGGACAGCGCGGCCAGCACGAACCAGAGGGCGACCGAGCGCTCGGCGCGCTTCTCCGCCCGGGTCCCCTCGACCGGCCACGGCTTCGGGTACTCCACGATCTCGACCCCGTCGAGCGCGGTACCCAGCTTGACGAGCTGGTCGCGATCCATGTCCGCCAATTCCGCCTCTGTCGGCGGCTTCGGCCCTTCGGCGCTCATGCCTTCGATCCAATCCACAACGTCACGCCGATCAGCGCGGCGATCCCGACGATCCACGCGATCGCACCCTCCGAGGCCGGGCCAAGACCGCCGAGCGAGCTACCGCCGGGTGCGTTGTTCCCGTGGCTCACGGACTTCACGAACGCGATGATGTCCTTCTTCTCCTCCGGCGACAGCTGCCGGTCGGAGAACTTGGGCATGTTCTGCGGCCCGGTGAGCATCGCGGTGTAGATCTGCTCTTCCGTGGCCGGGTCCAGGTTCGGGGCGAACTTGCCCGACGAGAGCGCGCCGCCGCGGCCGGTGAAGCCGTGGCAGGAGGCGCAGTTGAGGCGGAAGAGCTCGCTGCCGCGCGCGACGTCTTCGCCGCGCAGCGCGTCACCCTTCTCGGTGGGGCGCTGCGCGCCGCCGCCGTTGGCCTGGATGTAGGCGCCCAGGGCGTTGATCTCGGCCTCGGACAGCTTCGGCGGCTTCCGCTGCGCCTGGGCTTCCTGGCGGACCGCGGGCATGCGGCCGGTCGAGGTCTGGAAGTACACGGCCGCGTCGCCGATGCCGATGAGGCTCGGGCCACGGTCGGTGACGCCTTCGAGCTTCGGCCCGTGACATTCGATACACGTGTTGTTGTAGAGCTTCTCGCCCTCACGCAGGAGGGCGGACTCGCCCTGCGCCTGCGCGGTCTGCGGCTCCGGCGCGAAAACGGCGTACAGCCCGCCCACGCTCAGGAGCGCGATCCCGAGCGCCAGCACGCCGGCGAACCGCCTGCGTGCTTTCGACCGCTTGCGGAAGCGGCGCTCCGTGTCGTTCTTGCTGGAGGTCATCTTGCGGCAACCCTTGCTGTCAGTTCAGGCCGATAGGTCGTGGTGGCGGCTTCGTTCACGGAAGGATGTAGATCACCGCGAACAGACCCACCCACACGATGTCGACGAAGTGCCAGTAGTACGACACGACGATCGCCGAGGTGGCCTGGGCCGGGGTGAACTTGCTCAGCTTGGTGCGGATGAGCAGGTACACGAACGCGATGAGCCCGCCGATGACGTGCAGGCCGTGGAACCCGGTCGCGAGGAAGAAGACCGTGCCGAACGGGCCGGACGGGATCGTCATCCCCTCTTCGATCAGGTGGAGGTACTCGTAACCCTGGCCGCCGACGAAGATCGCGCCCATGATCAACGTGATGATGTACCAGCGGCGCAAGCCGAAGACGTCACCCTTTTCGGCGGCGAACACGCCGAACTGGCAAGTGAACGAGGACGCCACGAGGATCACCGTGAACGGGATCGCCAGGGCGACGTTCAACTCGAAGGGCTCACCGTGCAGCGGCGGCGGCCACTGGCCGGTCGCGTTCTGCGCCTTCACGGTGAAGAACATGGCGAACAGTCCGGCGAAGAACATCAGTTCGCTGGACAGCCACACGATGGTGCCGACACTGACCATGTTCGGCCGGTTCAGCGAGTGGACCCGCTGGCTGATGGTGGGAGCTGCCGTTGTCACGCGTCGCATTATGTCCTCTCACGCACGGGGCCCGCCGGGTGGGTCCACGGCAAGTCGCGTGCGTGTCGGGTCACATCTGAACGAAAGTGGGAACAGGGCTACTCATGGGTTTACTAGATCGGCTTCGTGACCTGGTCAAGAAGCCGAAGATCCCTGGTCTGACGATCGACACGCCCGGCGTGGAGATCGTCGCGGAGGCGTTCGACCCGGCCGAGGCGGATTCTTCGGTGCTCGCGAGATCACCCGCTTGGGTCGCCGAAGCGCCGGCGATCCTGCGTCACCACTTGAAACTTCCGCCCGAAAAGGTGGCCGAGGCGGCCTCGATCCTCGCCCAGGACGGCTGGGAGCTGCGGGAACAGGGGCCGGACGGCGAACTGACGCTGGCGCACGCCCTGCGCGTCCAGACCCTCGACGCGCTGCACTGCGCGCAGGAACGGTCGCGGATGGCGGGGCTCGCGCAGCGGCTCGGCGGGGATTCGGTGGGCTGGGACGCGCTCCAGCCGCCGGGTGCGTCCACGTGATGTCGGTCATGGCGGATAACATCGCGGGGTCGACATGACTAGACGAGGCGGAGGCGCGCTCATGGGCGAGCAGGCGATGCGGATCCTGGTGTTCAGCCACAAGGCGGAGGTGCGCGAGGCGATCATCAACGCCGTCGGCCGCAGGCCCGCCGCCGACCTCGGCCGGGTGGACTACACCGAGGCGTCCGGCATCTCCGAGGTGCTCGTCGAGATGGACGCGGGCAACGTGGACCTGGCCATCCTCGACGGCGAGGCGCAGCCGACCGGCGGCATCGGGCTGACCCGTCAGCTGAAGAACGAGATCGAGGACTGCCCGCCCATCGTGGTCGCGGTGCGGCGCAAGGACGACCGCTGGCTCGCGACCTGGTCGCAGGCCGACGCGGTGCTGGTCCACCCGCTCGACCCGCTGACCGCCGCCGAGACGGTCGCCGACGTGCTGCGCGCCCGGCGGGTGCCAGTCGTGCACGGCTGAACCGGTGGCCACCAAGACCTGGCCGTCCCTGCTCAACCAGCTCATCGCGCGCGCGGATCTGTCCGAGGAGGACACCGCGTGGGCGATGGACCAGATCATGAGCGGGGCGGCGACGCCCTCCCAGATCGCCGGATTCGCCGTCGCGTTGCGCGCGAAGGGTGAGACACCGGCGGAGATCTCCGGGATGGCCGACGCCATGCTGGCGCACGCCAAACGGGTGACGATCGACAGGCCGTCGGTCGACATCGTCGGTACCGGCGGCGACCGGTCCAATTCGGTCAACATCTCCACCATGGCCACGGTGGTGACGGCCGCGGCGGGCGCCCCGGTGGCCAAGCACGGCAACCGGAGCGCGTCGTCGAAGTCCGGCGCGGCCGACGTGCTGGAGGAACTGGGCGTCACCATCGACCTGCCACCCGAGACGGTCCAGCGCAGCGTGAACGAACTGGGCATCGGCTTCTGCTTCGCGCCGAAGTTCCACCCCGCCCTGCGCCACGCCGGCCCGACGCGCGGTGAACTCGGCGTGCCGACGACGTTCAACCTGCTGGGCCCGCTCACCAACCCCGCGCAGCCGCGCAGTTCCCTGATCGGCTGCGCGTACGAGGACAAGACGCGCGTGCTCGGCGAGGTGTTCGCGCGGCGCGGCATGACCGTGCTGCTCGTCCGCGGCGACGACGGGCTCGACGAGATCACCACCACGACCACCACTTCGGTGTGGGTGGTCTCCGGCGGCGAGATCACCGAGCGGACCTTCGACCCTTCGTCGCTGGGCATCGCCAGGGCGACCGCGGACGACCTGCGCGGCGGCGACGCCGCGCACAACGCCGAGGTGTTCCGCCAGGTGATGAACGGGAAGACCGGGCCGGTGCGGGACGCGGTGCTGCTCAACTCGGCGGCCGCGCTGGCGGCTTTCGCCGGGTTCTCGGGGTCACTGGAAGACGACCTCGCGGCCGGGCTCGCGCGAGCGGCCTCGGCCGTCGACTCGGGCGCGGCGGCCGACCTGCTGACCCGGTGGATCGCCTTCGCCTGACCCACGCCCTGCCCCATGGCGCGTTTCGTCCTCTGAATGCGGTAGTTGCGTGTGCAAGGACCGCATCCAGAGGACGAAATGCGTCTGTCACGAAGCGGTGCTGAACCGCGCCCGGTAAGCCGTAGGCGTCAGCCCCGTAGCTCTCCGCAACTGGGCCCGCAGATTCGCGGCGGTGCCGAAACCCGAAGCCCGCGCCACCAGGTCCAGCCGCTGCTCCCCGCGCTCGATCAGCCGGCACGCCAGCGCGATCCGTTCCGTCGTGAGCCACGCCAGCGGCGTCGTCCCCAGTTCGGCACGGAACCGCCGGTGCAGCGTCGCCTGGCTGGCCGCCGCCCGCGCGGCGAGGTCGGCGACGGTGAGCGGCCGGTCCAGCCGTTCGCGCGCCCATTCGAGCACCGGCGCCAGTGAGGTGTCCGGCACCGGCGGCAGCGGCCGTTCGACGAACTGCCGCTGGCCACCGTCGCGGTGCCCGGCGAACACCAGCCGCCTGCTCACCGCGTTGGCGATCTCGGCGCCGTGGTCGCGGCTGATCAGGTGCAGCCCCAGGTCGAGCGCGGCCGCGCTGCCCGCGGCGGTCAGGACGTCGCCATCGTCGACGAACAGCACGTCGGGCTCCAGCAGCACTTCGGGGAACAGCGTCCGGAACCGCTCGGCCCATTTCCAGTGTGTCGTCGCGCGCCGTCCGTCCAGGACGCCCGCCTGCGCGAGGGTGAAGGCGCCGGTGCAGAAGCTCACCAGCCGGGCGCCTCGCGCGGCCGCGGCGCGGATGGCCGCCAGCACCGGCTCGCGAGCAGGGGTCTCCGGATCGGGCCGGTTGGGCACGATGACCGTGTCGGCGGCCTCCACGGCTTCGAGCCCGGCGACGCCGGTGAGGGTGAACATCCCCAGGTGCATGCGCACGGACGGCTCGGTGGAGCACAGCGTGAAGCCGTACCAGGGCCGGTCTAGTTCCGGCCGCCGCAGGCCGAAGAGCTCGGTCGCGACGCCCATTTCGAAGGGGTTGGACCCCTCGTCGACCAGGACGGCGACCTTGTGCGAGGAATCTTGCGACATATGCGATTCCTAGCACTCACCGCCGCGCCGGTCCAGTGGCCAGGATCGGGGCATGAGCGAGAAACCGATCGATCTGCAGACCGCGCTGGCCGGATTCGACGAGATCTGGAGCCCGCGGATCGTCGCCCACGTCAACGACTACGACGTCCGCCTCGCCAAGGTCGCGGGTGAGCACGTCTGGCACGTCCACGAGAACACCGACGAGTTCTTCCTCGTCCTCGACGGCAGCCTGGACATCGCGTTGCGCGAGGAGGCGGGCGAACGGGTCGTCACGCTGCCGCGCGGTTCGGTGTTCGTCGTCCCGCGCGGCACCTTCCATAAACCGTCCTCAGTGGACGGTGCTTCGCTGTTGCTGTTCGAGCCGACCGGGACGCTTTCCGTCGGCGACCGGCACGACGAGGTCCCCGACCACGTCCAGGTCACCGTCGGCCAGGAAATGTCTTTCTAGCCAACGGAGAACGTCTTGCGATAGGCACTGGGGCTCGTTCCCCGCAGTTTGCCGAACTGGTGCCGCAGCGCCGCGGCGGAGGCGTAGCCGCACGCGACCGCGATGTCCTCAATGGACAGACGGCCCTCTTCGAGCAACGACTGCGCGCGATCGAGACGGCGTTCGGTGAGCCACCGGTGCGGGGTCGTCCCGGTGGCCGCCGAGAACCGCCGCAGGAACGTGCGCTCCCCCAATCCGCTGCGGCGGGCGAGTTCCGCGACGGTGAACGGCTGATCCAGCCGTCGCTCGATCCATTCGAGCGCCTCGGCGAGCACGGTGTCGTCCGGCGCGGCGGTCTCCGGGACCGGCGCCTGCACGAACTGCGCCTGCCCGCCCACCCGGTGCGGCGCCGCGACCATCCGCCTGGCCAGCGTGGTGGCCGCGGCGACACCGCGGAGTTCGCGCACCAGATGCAGGCACAGATCGACGGCGGCGACGGTCCCCGCGCTGGTGAGGACGCCGCCGTCGTCGACGTACAACGCCTTCGGGTCGACCTTCGCCGTCGGGAAGCGCGACCGGAACTCCTGCTCGTAGATCCAGTGGACGGTGCAGTTGCGCCCGTCGAGCAGCCCCGCGTAACCGAGCGAGAAGACGCCCGCGCAGAAGCCCGCGACCCAGGCGCCCCGGCTCGCCGCGTCGCGAAGGACCTCAAGGACCGGCTCCGGCGGGCTCGCGCTGCGCGGCGCGCAGGTCGGGACGATCAGCAAATCCGCGGACGCCGCGAAGTCCAGGCTCGCCAGCCCGTCGAGCCCGAAACCGGACCAGCTCAGGACGTTCTCGCCGCCGGGCGAGCAGACCGCGAAATCCCAGCCTTCGATGCCGTCGGCGCTGCGATCGGTGCCGAAGACCTCGCATGCGACGCCGAGTTCGAACGGCGAGACCTGGTCGGCGAGCACCACCGCGACCTTCTTCACATCCATCCGGGCAGTGTGTCACAAGTTTTGCGGTCGATGTCATCTCTGACACTGGTTGAGCGCGGGCACGAGGGCGAAAGTGGTGCTCATGAACAAGAACAACCCCCTGCTCCAGTGGACGGCCGCGATGGCGCTGTCCGGCACGATCGGTGCCGTCGTCCTGGAAAGCGGTGCCGACGCGCCCGCCTTGGCGTTCGCGAGGAGCCTGGTCGGTGGCCTGCTGCTCCTGGTGTGGAGCGCCGCTCGCGGCTGGCTCCGCCCGTGGACGCTCACCCGCCGAGACCTGCTGCTCGCCGTCCTCGGCGGGCTGTTCCTGGTCGGGAACTGGGTCCTGCTGTTCGCCTCATACGCGCTGTCGTCGATCTCGGTCAGCACCGTCGTCTACCACACGCAGCCGCTGATGCTGGTCGGTCTGGCGGCGGCGTTCCTCGGCGAGAAGATGGCGAAGAGCCAGCTGATCCGGGCGCTGATCGCGTTCGGCGGGGTGACGCTCATCTCCCTGTCCGCGCACGGTGCCGACGGCAAACCCGTGCGCCTGGAAGGGATCGCGCTCGCCCTCGGCGCGGCCGCGCTCTACGCCGGCGCCTCGTTCGTCGCGAAGCAGCTCAAACACCTGCGCCCGCACGTCCTGGCGGCCGTCCAGCTGGTGACCGGCACGATCGTGCTCGCCCCCGCGCTGCTCGTCACGCCGCTGCCCACGGACACCTCAGGGCTGCTGTGGCTGGTCCTGCTGGGCACGGTGCACACCGCGCTGATGTACGTCCTGATGTACGCGAGCATCGGAAAGCTGCCGACCACGACGGTGGCGCTGCTGTCGTACGTCTATCCGGTGGTCGCGGTGGTGGTCGACGTCCTCGCCTACGGGCACCGGCCGACCTGGCCGGAGGGTGTGGGGATGCTGGCCGTCCTGGCGGCCGCCCTCGCCCCGAAACGCGCGCCCGCACCCCGTCCCGAAGCCCGCCCCGCCCGCGTTTAGTCCTCTGAATGCGAAAAGCGGCGCCCCGGTCCGAAGACCAAGGCGCCGCTTTCGACGTCAGGACGTCACTCGTGGTTCGGACCGGTGTGGTACTCGAACACCAGCCCGCCGATGGCGACGATGACCAGGCCCAGCGCGATGATCAGCAGCCAGACGTGGAAGAACGCGAGCGCGACTCCGGTCAGCGCGGCGGCCGCCGCGAGACCGATCGGCCAGTAGCTGCCCGGGCTGAAGAAGCCCAGCTCGCCGGCACCGTCGCTGATCTCGGCGTCTTCCCGGTCCTCCGGCCGCGGCTCGATGCGCCGCGCCACGAACTGCAGGTAGCTCCCGGCCAGGAAGGCCAGGCCACCGGTGAGGATCAGGGCCACCACACCGACCGGCTCGACGCCGTCCCGGGTCATCGTTCCGGTCATGTACGCGTAGATACCCGCCACGACGACGGAGAAGACCGCGACGAGGAAGAAAATCCGTCCTTCGACCTTCATGGACGTTGCCTCACTCCTGTTTCGGGCTCGAACAGCCGGGTCAGTTGGACGCGACCCGCGCGGTGCGGTCGGTGTTGAACGGGGTGGTGGTGACAGCGTAGGGCGAGCACAGTTCGCCGCAGTTCATCGCCGTCAGCGCCTCGGAAGCCGTGTTGGGCTTGCCGCTCTTCGGGTTCACCGTCCCGCGGAGCTGGATGTACTGCGCGTACTTGTCCGGCGACAGGGCCCTGACCTCGAAGTTCATCCCCGAGTGGTAGGTGCCGCACAGTTCGGCGCAGCGGCCGACGAACGAACCTTCCTTGTCGATCGAGTTCTGGAAGGTGAAGTCCTGGTTGTTCTTCTCCGGGTCCGGCATGACGTCCCGCTTGAAGTGGAACTCCGGCACCCAGAACGAGTGGATGACGTCCGCCGACCGCAGGTTGTACTGGATCGTCTTGTTCGTCGGCAGGACGAGCAGCGGGATCTCGGTCGAGCTGCCGACCGTGGTGATCTCGGGGTCGTCGTGGTTCTTGGAGTCGCTCTTGTACTTGAACTCCCAGTTCCACTGGAACGCGACGATGTCGACCGTGACGTCCGGGTTGTCCGTCTCGGCGAGCACGCGGTTCTCGGTGGTCGCGGTGAAGAAGAACAGCACGCAGACCATGATCGTCGGGACGACGACCGTGAAGATCTCCAGCGGGATGTTGTACTGGAACTGACGGGGCAGTTCCTCTTCCGCGCCGTCGGCGGTCTTCTTCTTGCGGTGGAAGATCGCGGTCCAGAAGATCAGCGCCCAGACGATGACACCGACGACCAGCGCGGCGACGACCGTCCACGTCCACAGGGTGCGCATGTCGTGCGCCTGCGGGGTCACCCCGACCGGCCAGCCGAAGCGGAGGATCTCGTCCCCGGAACAGCCCGTCGCGGTCAGCATCACCAGCGCGGCGAGCGCTGCGATACGACCAGCCCGCTTAACCGGGATGCGCTCTGGATTTCCCACTGCGCCTTGCCCTTTCACCCAGAGCCTCCTCGACCGATCTTTGTGACAGGGCGGAGCCTAGCCGAGTTACGGCGCCGCGCTGACTAAGGGGTAACCACAACACGCGTATCCCCCACCACATCCGGGTGTACACACCCACCGGCATACTGGGCCCTTCTCCCCCGCTCGGCCAACAAGAGGTGTGTGAACTAGACGTGTGCGGCCTGCTTGGACTGATCTGTTCGACCGAAGCCGACGCGGCGAGCGCCCGTGACGCCGTCGACGCGGCCATGCGCTGCCAGCGGCACCGCGGCCCCGACGAGCACGACACCTGGGCCGACGCCGAGGTGGTCTACGGCTTCAACCGGCTGGCCTTCATCGACGTCGACCACGCCCACCAGCCGCTGATCTGGGGTCCGCCGGAGGCGCCGGAGCGCTACACGCTGAACTTCAACGGCGAGATCTACAACTACAAAGAGCTGCGCGACGAACTGGCCGCCGAGCACGGTGCGAAATTCGCCACAGAGGGTGACGGCGAGGCGATCGTCGCGGCGTACCACTACCTCGGCGACGACGCGGTGAAGAAGCTGCGCGGCATGTTCGCCTTCATGATCTGGGACTCCCAGGAGAAGGTCGTCTTCGGCGCGCGCGACCCGTTCGGCATCAAGCCGCTGTTCTACTCGGCCGGCCCCGGCAAGGTCGCCTTCTCCAGCGAGAAGAAGAGCCTGCTGGAGCTCTCCGGCGTGCTCGGGGTCGAGGACGAGCTGGACAAGACGGCTCTCCAGCACTACCTGGTGCTCCAGTACGTGCCGGAGCCCGAGTCGATGCACACCGGCGTCCGCCGCGTCGAGTCCGGCACGTCGTTCCGCGTGGTCCCCGGTGGTGACGTCGAGTTCACCCGCTACTTCCACCCGCAGTTCACCGCGAAGCCGGTCAACAGCCAGGCCGAGGCCGACGAGCTGTACGAGCGCATCGCCGATGTGATGCGCGACTCGGTCGGCAAGCACATGATCTCCGACCCCGACGTCACGGTCGGCGCGTTCCTCTCCGGCGGCATCGACTCCACCGCGACCGCGACGCTGGCCAAGGAGCACAACCCGAACCTGATCGCGTTCACCACCGGATTCGAGCGCGAGGGCTACTCCGAGGTCGACGTCGCCGCCGAATCGGCCGCCGCGATCGGCGTGAAGCACGTGGTCCGCACGGTTTCGGCGGACGAGATGATGGAAGCGCTGCCGCTCATCGTCTGGTACCTCGACGACCCGGTGGCCGACCCGGCGCTCGTGCCGCTGTGGTTCATCGCCCGCGAAGCGCGTAAGCACGTCAAGGCGGTGCTGTCCGGCGAAGGCGCCGACGAGCTCTTCTGCGGCTACACGATCTACAACGAGCCGATCTCGCTCGCGCCGTTCGAGAAGATCCCCGGCGGGATGCGGAAGATCATCGGCAAGGTCTCCACGAAGATCCCCGAAGGCACCCGCGGCAAGGACCTGCTGCGGCGCGGGGCGCTGCCGCTGGAGGACCGCTACTACGGCAACGCCCGCAACTTCCGCGACGACCAGCTCCGCAAGGTGCTGCGCACGTACGAGGAAGGCATCGGCTTCAAGGACGTCACCGCTCCCTGGTACAAGATCTCCGAGGACTGGGACCCGGTCGCGCGGATGCAGCACGTCGACCTCTACACCTGGCTGCGCGGCGACATCCTGGTCAAGGCCGACAAGGTGACCATGGCGAACTCGCTGGAACTGCGCGTGCCGTTCCTCGACGCCGAGGTGTTCAAGGTCGCCTCGACCATCCCGCTCGACCAGAAGCTCGCGCACGGCACCACGAAGTACGCGCTGCGCCAGGCACTGGCGAAGATCATCCCGGGGCACGTGCTGAACCGACGCAAGCTCGGCTTCCCGGTGCCGATCCGGCTCTGGCTGCGCAACGAGATGTACGACTGGGCAAAGGGCATCATCTCGGACTCGCAGACCGACGCGCTGCTCGACAAGAAGGCCGTCCTGGCGCTGCTCGACGAGCACAAGGCCGGGCAGCTCGACCGCAGCCGCCAGCTGTGGGCGCTGCTGGTGTTCATGCTGTGGCACGGGATCTTCGTCGAGAACCGCATCAAGCCCGAGATCCCGGAACCCGTCTACCCGGTGAAGCTCTAGGTCGTGTCCGGCGAGTCGGTTCGATGGGCTCCGTGATCCAGGTGGTTCCTGACGGTGCGGCCGGTTCGGACTCGTACCGCGGGTTGTACTCGACCGGACCGGCCGTGCCGTCAGGGGCCGCCTGGGCGCGGAGACCGCGAACTGACTCGCCGGACACGGCCTAGTCACGACTCGACACGCTGGCCTTCACCGTTCACCCGGTGGAGGCCAGCATGGAGCGATGGACTTCGTCCTCGTGCACGGCACGACGCAGAGCCCGGCAGGCTGGGACCGCGTGGCCAAGTTGCTCAGGGCCGCCGGGCACCGCGCGATCGCGGTGGACCTGCTGACCCCGGCGGACCTGCCTGTCGAGGGCTACGCGCAGCACGCGCGGGACCAGTACGACGGCGAGCGGCCGGTCGTGGTGGCCCATTCCGGGACCGGGGTCCTGCTCCCCGCGATCGCCGAGGCGCTCGACGCGCGGGCGATGACGTGGGTCGCCGCCTACATTCCCGACTTCTCCGGTGGCCGGAGCCTGCGCGACGAGGTCGTGGAGCTGTTCGCCCCCGAGTGGATCGGCGTGGACCCGACCGCGGATCCCGCGAAGGCGTCGGAGTTCCTCTTCCACGACTGCGATCCCGAGACCGAACATCTGGCGCTGGACAGCCTGCGGCTGTTCAGTCCCGCGGTCCTCGCGGCACACCGCGCCGGGCCCGCGCCGGAGATCCCGTCGACGGTGATCGTCCCCACGCGCGACCGCACGCTGAAACCGGAGTGGATGCGCCAGGCCGCCCGGGACCGGCTCGGCGTCACCGCGCTCGAAATCGACGCCGGGCACTGCCCGCACATGTCGCGCCCCGCCGAGATCGCCGGGATCCTCACCGGACACGCGTGAAGGCCCCCTTCCCTCGGCTCAGCCGAGGGAAGGGGGCCTTCACGCGCTTTGGATCAGCCTCAGACCGGCAGGATCGAGGCGATCTCCTCGGCCGACTCCGGCCCGAAGGCCTCCTTCAGGCGGCCCAGAACGTCCGTGCGGTCGAAAGCCCACTCCTGCGTGCCCACGGTCTCCAGCACCAGCACGGCGATCAGCGAGCCCAGCTGCGCCGAGCGCTCCAGGCTGAGCCCGCCGTCGAGGCCGGCGATGAACCCGGCGCGGAAGCCGTCGCCGACGCCGGTCGGGTCGACCTTGCCGCGTTCCGGGACGGCGCCGATCTGCAGCGCGAGGCCGTCCTTGCCGATGATCTCGACGCCCTTCTCCCCGAGCGTGGTGATCCGCATGCCGACGCGGTCGAGGACGTCGGCCTCGCTCCAGCCGGTCTTCTGGAGCAGCAGTTCCCATTCGTAGTCGTTGCTGAACAGGTACTTCGCGCCGTCGACGAAGGCGCGCACCTGCTCGCCGTCCATCCGGGCCAGCTGCTGCGAGGGGTCGACGGCGAAGGTGTAGCCGCGCTGGCGGCACTCCTCGGCGTGCCGGACCATGCCCTCGGGGTCGTCCGGGCTGATCAGCACGAGCGACAGCTCACCGGCGTGCGCGGCGACCGGCTCGAGTTCGATGTTGCGGGATTCGGCCATCGCGCCGGCGTAGAAGGTGGCGATCTGGCAGAGGTCCTCGTCGGTGGTGCAGACGAAGCGGGCGGTGTGCGCGATCTCCGAGACCAGCACGCCGGCGGTGTCGACGCCGTGCCGCTCGAGCCACGAGCGATAGTCGGCGAAGTCGGCGCCCACCGCGCCGATCAGGATCGGGCGCTTTCCGAGTACGCCGAGGCCGAAGGCGATGTTCGCGCCGATCCCGCCCCGCCGGACGACCAGGTCGTCGGCCAGGAAGCTCAGGGACACGCGGTGCAGCTGCTCGGCGATGAGCTGCTCGGCGAACCTGCCCGGGAAATGCATGAGATGGTCGGTTGCGATACTGCCGGATACTGCGATCCTGGCGCTGTCTGCCACCGGTTCTCCTTGATCGGTCGGCCTCGCGGAGACGAGGACGGCTAAGTTACCCGCAGGTCATGCCCCATACGGGTTGCTTCAGGCACGGCCATCAACACTACCGGTTGGTAGTGGTGTCCTACTCGAACATGAGTCATTAACTTGTCGTTCGTGACCACTTCCGCGTATCACCTAGAGCCGGAATCGATCGGCGAACTCATCGCCGACTGTGCCGGCATCCCGTCGTCCCTCCAGGCCGAGAACCTGCCGCTGCCCCGGCAGATCGCTCCGCCCTGGACCGTGGACGAGCGGTGTCTCGCCCAGGTCGCCGATCTGGACGCCTACGTCTGATCCGCAGGGTGCTAGAGCCACAGGCATGAAGAAGGGCCGCGACCTGGGTGAGGTTCGCGGCCCTTCTTCCTGCCTCGACGCGGTTCAGTGGAAGCTGTCGCCGCAGGCGCAGCTGCCGGTCGCGTTGGGGTTGTCGATCGTGAAGCCCTGCTTCTCGATCGAGTCGACGAAGTCGATAACGGCGCTCGACACGTACGGCGCGCTCATCCGGTCGACGGCCACACGGAGCCCGTCGAAGTCACGGAACAGGTCACCGTCGAGCGTGCGCTCGTCGAAGAACAGCTGGTAGCGCAGGCCCGCGCACCCACCGGGCTGGACGGCGATGCGCAGGTGCATGTCGTCACGGCCCTCCTGCTCGAGCAGGGCCTTCGCCTTGACGGCGGCGGCGTCGGTCAAGGTGACGCCGTGCGTCTCCTCGGCGGTTTCGGCCTGAGCTGCGGCTGCCTGCTCAGCGGTCGTCATGGTTCTCCCTCTGGTCGAACTCGCTGCGGGTACTCGTCTTGCACATGGTCCAACACGTCGGAGTCCCGATCTGTTCCCCTCCATGGTGACATATCGCTCGGCCTGGTGCGTGGCACCGTGACGGCTGCAACTACCCTGGTGAGGTGAGGTTCCTGCGCCGTAGCACCACAGACTCCGCCACGACGGACACCGAGACGCCCGACAGCGAGGCCGTCGAGGTCCAGGCCAAGGCGTATACGCCCGGCAAGGGCAAGGCCACGCCCAAGCGGCGTGAGGCCGAGGCCAAGCGCCGCGGCCCGGTGGCGCCCCCGCCGACCACCATGCGCGAGGCGATGAAGCGCAACAAGGAACTGCGCAAGTCCGCGAAGTCGGACCCGGAGTACAAGGCGAAGCAGCGCAACGCCGCCAAGGAACGCCGCGAGCGGATGATGGCGGGCGAGGACAAGTACCTGCTCCCCCGTGACCGCGGCCCGGTCAAGGCCTACATCCGCGACCTGGTCGACTCGCGGCGCAACCTGCTCGGTCTGTTCATGCCGCTGGCGATCCTGGTGTTCGTCGCGCTGATCCTGCCGTACCCGGAGGTGCAGCGGTACGCGACGCTGCTGTGCACCGTGATGCTGCTCGGCATGATCGTCGAGGGCGTGCTCAGCGGGCGCCGGATCGCGAAGATGGTCCGCCTGAAGTTCCCGAACGAGGCGATCAAGGGCACCTCTGTCGGCTGGTATTCCTTCATCCGCGCAAGCCAGATCCGCAAGCTGCGCGTCCCCAAGCCGCGGGTCAGCCCCGGCGACAAGATCTGAGTGGCCACATAGCCTGAGCAGGCGAAACCCGGGTCGTTAGCGTGGCTAACGGCCTGGGGTAGAGTTCGGCTCATGGAGTTTCGACGCCTAGGCCGCAGCGGCCTCAATGTCAGTGAAATCTCGTACGGCAACTGGCTCACCCACGGGTCCCAGGTGGAAGAGGACCAGGCCCAGGCCTGCATCAAGGCGGCGCTCGACGTCGGCATCACCACGTTCGACACCGCTGATGTCTACGCGAACACGGCCGCCGAATCGGTGCTCGGCCGCGGCCTGAAGGGCCTGCGCCGCGAAAGCCTGGAGATCTTCACCAAGGTCTACTGGCCGACCGGCCCCAAGGGCCCCAACGACCAGGGGCTCGGCCGCAAGCACATCATGGAGTCGGCGCACGCTTCGCTGAAGCGGCTCGGCACCGACTACGTCGACCTCTACCAGGCGCACCGCTTCGACCGGACCGTCCCGCTCGAAGAGACGTTCCTCGCCTTCGCCGATCTCGTCCGGCAGGGCAAGGTGCTCTACGTCGGCGTCTCCGAGTGGACCGCCGAGCAGATCACCCAGGGTGCCGCGATCGCGCGCGAGCTGAAGGTGCCCCTGATCTCGAACCAGCCGCAGTACAACGCGCTGTGGCGGGTCATCGAGGCGCAGGTCGTCCCGGCGTCCGAACGTGAGGGGCTCAGCCAGATCGTCTGGTCGCCGATCGCGCAGGGCGTACTCACCGGCAAGTACAAGCCCGGTCAGCCGCTGCCCGAGGGCTCCCGCGCGACGGACGAGAAGGGCGGCGCCAACATGGTCGCCCGCTTCCTCAACGACGACGTCCTCGAGCGTGTCCAGCGGCTTCAGCCGCTCGCGGACAAGGCCGGCCTGACGATGGCCCAGCTCGCCGTGGCGTGGGTGCTGCAGAACCCGAACGTCGCCTCGGCGATCATCGGCGCTTCGCGGCCGGAGCAGGTGCACGAGAACGTGAAGGCGGCCGGCGTGAAGCTGGACGCGGATCTGCTCGCCGCCATCGACGAGGCCCTCGACGGCGTCACCGAGACCGACCCGACGCTGACCCGCTCGCCCTGATCCCCCTGAACGCATTTAGCCGACTAATTGCGGACGCTTTTCCCGCAATTAGTCGACTAAACGCGACGTTCGCCTTGCGTCAGTCCCCGTGTACCCGTGACTGGTACGCGATCTGACCGTCGAGATCGAGGGCGTCACCGGGGGCCCGCAACGGGTCGATTCCCAGGCCCCGCAACAACCTGCTCGCACCGGCGACCCGGTCACCGGTCCGGCCGTCGAGCCGCTCCGGCCGGTGGCCCCGCTGGATCAGCAGGCCCTCGACGTCGTCTATCAGCCGGTACGGGTCGTAGACCTGCTGTTCAGGCATGGCCACCGCCGGATACCCAGGTCTTCCCGGTGATCCGTTCGTAGACCTCGGTGTAGCGCTTGCGGGTCGCTTCGACGATCTCGTCCGGGATGGCGGGGCCGGGTGGCGTCTTGTCCCAGCCGGTGGTCGTGGACCAGTCGCGGACGAACTGCTTGTCGAACGCGTGCTGCGTCCGGCCCGGCTCGTACTCGTCGGCGGGCCAGAACCGCGACGAGTCCGACGTGAGGACCTCGTCCCCCAGCGTCAGCACGCCGTCGGCGTCGAAACCGAATTCGATCTTGGTGTCGGCGATGATGATGCCGTTCTTCGCCGCGTGCTCCGCGCCCTTGGTGTAGACCTCCAGCGTCAGATCGCGGATGCGGTCCGCGGTCTCCTGGCCGATCTCGTTCACGACGTCGGCGAAGGTCATGAACTCGTCGTGGCCGGTGTCGGAGATCTTCGTGGTGGGCGTGAAGATCGGCTCGGGCAGCTTGTCGGCCTCGACGAGACCGGCGGGCAGTTCGACGCCCGAGACCTTGCCGTCGCGCCGGTATTCGCGCATGCCGAGACCGGTGAGGTAGCCGCGCGCGATGCATTCGACCTGGATCATCTTCAGCGGCTTGCAGCGCGTGGCGCGGCCGGCGAATTCCGCCGGGACGTCGGTCGTGGAAATGACGTGGTTCGGCACCACGTCGGCCATCTTTTCGAACCACCAGGCGGAAAGCTGGTTCAGCAGCGCACCCTTGTCCGGGATCGGGGTCGGCAGCGAGACGTCGTAGACCGAAACGCGATCCGACGCGACGAGCAGAATGTCGCCGTCGATTTCGTAAAGGTCCCGGACCTTACCCGCGTGAATGTGCTTCATGCCCCGTCCTCGATGTTGTATTCGTAGAAAATCCAGTGGTCCGGCAATGCCGCCGATTCGCCGTACTCGAGTACGTCTCCCTCTGCGGACAAGAACCTGTTACGGCTCAACAAAATCGCCGAACCTTCGGCCACACCGAGTTCCTTCGCCTCCTCAGCACCCGCCAGCCCCGCGGCGTGCTGAGAATGAGTCGACGTCAGAACCCGGCCTGTCCGGTCCGCAACGTATTTGACCGTGCCTTCGACGATCCGCACCGGCTCGAACAGCAACGGCGCCTTCGCCGCGACAGCGCCGTCGAACCACGAAACGGACGTCGACACCGGCACGTCCTGACCGGCGTACGTGGTCCGCCGCCGCCGGATCGCCGGAGCGCCCTGGTCGATACCGAGGGCGCCCGCCACCCGCTCCGGGGCCGGGACGAGCCCGGCCTGGCGGATTTTCGCGTAGTGGCCCGGCGGATAGACCTTGCCTGTTCGCGCGATCGAGATCGTCCGATCGTGCGCTGAGCGGTGCAGTGCCCTGGTCTGCACCACTGTCCCGATCCCGCGGACCGCGCGGACCAGACCTTCCGCCCGGAGCGTGGAGAGCACCTTCATCGCCGTCGCCATCGCGACGTTCCAGTTCCTGGCGATCTCCCGCGCGGACGGGACCGCGTCACCTTCCTTCAGCCTGCCCGAAACGATGTCGTCGCGAATGTTTCCCGCGATCTGGAGATACGGCGGTTCGGGTCGGTCGACGGCGGGCAAGGTGACTCCTCACAAGGTCGCGCGGTGCGCACAAGCGTTCTAGCACACCAATGGGCGAGCACCAAGGATCCTGCTCACACCCCATTATTACGTACTAGTACACATTCTGGACGGTGCTCTAGTACACCTGTTACTCTCCGCAGAGTTCCCGAAACCCGTTGGGGGGCTCGATGAACCATCTGAGCATCGACGAACTGCTCGAAGAGCTTCGAAGACGCCGGTGGGTCGTCTACATCTTCGGCCCCCGCGAGGAGCCGGAGGTCTGCGCCGCGGTCTTCCAATGGGACACCTGCGCCGACGTCCTCATCCTGCGCGGCGAGGAACGGGCGAGCGCCTTCCGGGTCACCACCCTCCCCGACACGGACGTCTTCCACCCGGCGCTCGTCTCGTGGCAGTACCACTCGACGGCCGACTGGACCCTGCGCGCGGTGCTCACGATCCCGCCGCCCGGCGACGCCGCCGCACCGATCCAGTTGCTGCAACCACATCCGGACTGCGTGATCCCCATGGAGGCACGCCAGCCGGTCACGATCCTTCCCGCTGACGGAGCCAAGGCCGGACAGGGAGATCCCTAACCTCGGCCGATCACCTGCTCGGCGACAACGAGGTCGTGCGGGTAGGTGATCTTGAGGTTCTCCGCGCTGCCTGGAACCCACCGCACCGGCAGCGCGGAGAACCTTTCCATGCAGGAAGACGTGTCAGTGCCGACGAAACCCTCGCGCTCCGCCGTTTCGTAGGCCGCCAGCAACGGGGCGGCACGGAAACCCTGCGGGGTCTGCACCCGGATGGCGCCGGGCAGCGCGCCGGAAACGCTGTCGCCGTCGACGCGCACGATGTCGTCGGCCGCGACGCCGGGCACCGCTCCCCCGTACCGCCGTGTGTCGGCGAGGACGTCCGCGATCAGGTCCGGGGTGACGAGCGGGCGGGCCGCGTCGTGCAGCAGCACCGCGTCGATCTCGCCGCTGTCGATGCGGGAAGTCAAGTGGCGCAAGGCGTTCAGCTCCGAACCCTGCCGCGTCGCGCCGCCGTGGACGAGTTCGACCTCGCCCGGATGCGCGGCGAGCACCTCGCGCGCGAGTTCGGTGTCCTGCGGCCGGATGACCAGCACGAGCACGTCGATTCCGGGCACCCGGGCGAAGGCGTCGAGCGACCACGAGACGACCCGTTTGCCCGCCACCGGCAGGTAGACCTTGTTGAGCTTCGCGCCGACCCGGGTGCCCGCTCCGCTCGCGAGCACCACCCCGGCGGCCTTCGTCTGAGCCACAGGCAACTCTGGCACAGGCGGGTGGGTAGGTTGGGCCCGGCCACCGAAGCGATCCGAAGGGGCAGGGCGTTGGACGACGAAAACCTCGAGTTCGCCGAAGTCGAGCAGCCTGATGAACACGCGCGCTCGGCGGCGATCGCGCTGCACTCGAAACTGATCAAACCGGCGGGCTCGCTGGGCAGGCTCGAGGAGCTGGGCGTCTGGGTCGCGGCGTGCCAGGGCCAGTCGCCGCCGCGTCCGTTCACGCGGCCCCGGGTCGTGGTGTTCGCCGGAGACCACGGCGTCGCCGTGAAGGGCGTCTCGGCCTATCCGGGCGAGGTCACCGCGCAACTCGTCGGCAGCATGCTGACCGGAGGCGCGGCCATCAACGTGCTGGCGGCCTCGGCGGGCGCGAGCGTCCGGGTGGTCGACATGGCCGTCGACAGCGACGCCCCCGCCACGCGGTCGATCGGCGAGTTCAAGGTGCGGCGCGGATCCGGCTCGATCGACGTCGAGGACGCGCTGACCGACGACGAGGCCCGTGCCGCCGTCCGCGCGGGCAGGACGATCGCCGACGCCGAGGTCGACGGCGGAGCCGACCTGCTCATCGCGGGCGACCTCGGGATCGGGAACAGCACCCCGGCCTCGGTGCTGGTCGCGGCGCTGACCGGCAGCGAGCCGGTGGCGGTCGTCGGCCGTGGTTCCGGGATCGACGACAACGCCTGGATGCGCAAGGCCTCGGCGGTCCGGGACGCGCTGCGACGGGCGAGGACCGTGCTGGCCGACCCGGTCGCGCTGCTGCGGACCTCCGCCGGCGCCGACATCGCCGCCATGGCGGGTTTCCTCGCGCAGGCCTCGCTTCGGAAGACGCCGGTCATCCTCGACGGCCTGGTCGCCGCCGCGGCCGCGCTGGTCGCCGAAGAACTCGTCCCGGGCGCGCGGAAGTGGTGGACGGCGGGTCAGCGCGGCGGTGAACCCGCGCACGCGCTGGCGCTGGAGCACCTCGACCTGGAGCCGATCCTGGACCTGGACGTGCGCCTCGGCGAGGGTACGGGCGCGGTCGCCGCGCTGCCGCTGGTGTTCATGGCGACGCGGGTGCTCGCGGAGATGGCGACGCACGAGCAGGCCGGGGTGAGCGGGCCGCTGATCGAGGCCCCCGCTTCCTGACCCACTGCGCTCCGGCGTGCAATGAAAGGCCCCTTCATCGCAAATTTTGCGATGAAGGGGCCTTTCATTGCACCCGCGAACCTCAGCTCAGCGGGTACATCCAGCCTTCCGGAGCGGGCCGGGTGCCCTCCTGGATCCCGGTCAGCGCGCCGCGCAGCTTCATCGTCAGCTCGCCCGGCTGCCCGCCGGCGACGGAGAACTCGCCGCCCGCGTGCTTCACGTGCCCGACCGGCGTGATGACCGCCGCGGTCCCGCAGGCGAACACCTCGGTCAGCTCACCCGAAGCCGCCGCCTTCTCCCACTCGTCGGTGGAGATGCGCCGCTCCTCGACCTGGTGCCCGAACGACTTCGCCAGCTCCAGCAGTGACTTGCGGGTCACGCCCGGCAGCAGCGAGCCGGTCAGCTCCGGGGTCACGACGCGGGCCTCGTCACCGGAACCGAAGACGAAGAACAGGTTCATCCCGCCCATCTCCTCGATCCAGCGCCGCTCGACCGCGTCGAGCCACACGACCTGGTCGCAGCCCTTCTCCACGGCCTGCGCCTGCGCGACGAACGACGCCGCGTAGTTGCCGGCGCACTTCGCCTCGCCGGTGCCACCGGGGACCGCGCGCACGTACTCGGTCGAGAGCCACACGCTCACCGGCTTCACGCCGCCGGCGAAGTACGAGCCGGCGGGCGAGCCGATCAGCGCGTAGAGGTACTCGTTCGCGGGCCGGTTGACGCCGAGCCCGGCTTCGGTGGAGATCATGAACGGCCGCAGGTACAGCGACTCGCCCGGCTTCGTCGGGACCCAGCGGCTGTCGACCGCGAGGAGCTCGCGGATCGAGTCGAGGAAGACCTCGACCGGCAGCTGCGGCATGGCGAGGCGCTCGGCCGAATTGCGGAACCGGATCGCGTTCGCGTCGGGCCGGAACGCCGCGATCGTGCCGTCGGGCTGGCGGTAGGCTTTGAGGCCTTCGAAGATCGCCTGGCCGTAGTGCAGCACGGAAGTGGCCGGGTCGAGCGTCAAGGGCGCGTACGGCCCGACGGTCGCGTCGTGCCAGCCCTGCTCGGCGCTCCACTTCACGGTCACCATGTGATCGGTGAAGTGCAGCCCGAAACCGGGTGCGGCCAATACGTCCGCGACGCGTTCCGGGCTCGCGGGGCTCGGGTGCGGGAGGTGGCTGAACTGCGTCGAGGTCGTCATGCTTAGACGATAACGCTTGGTCGGACCCACGTTAGTCGGACGTCCGCATATCTTTACCACCGTCGAACTGTCCGTTGCGACGAACACGCGAGGCCTCGCGCCCCTAGGATGGCGGCGTGACGTACAACCAGATGCAGCCCGCCCGCCCGGCCCAGCCCGCCACCCCCGGCGCGGGGGCCGACGTGAAGACCTTCGTGACGGCGGTGCTGCTGACCTTCGGCACCGGCCTGCTCATGATGGACGGCTGGGCCCTGCTGAGCAGCGGCTTCGGCGCGTTCCTCGGCCTGGTCGGCGGCATCTTCGGCATCTTCTGGTGGCGCCACGTCCAGGGCAAGGTGTTCCCGCGCGAGCTGTCCACCAAATCGGTGGTCATCCTCGCGGTGATCAACGTCGCGCTCGCGCTGCTGCTGTTCCTCGTCGCGGGCTAGAGCAACCCGCCGGGGAGACCGGGCGCCGGCCAGTCCGGGTCCGGCCGGAAGTCGGTCCACGTGCCGTCGAAGGGGAACCGTTCCGCCGCCGCGAGCGCCCCGATCCGCTCGCCCTCCGCGCGCAACCGCTCCAGCTGACCGGCGGTGATGCGGCCCGCCAGGACGGCCTCCTCGGCCTCGTCCTCGTCCTTCCACTGCCAGCGTCCGCCGGGCTCGACGGCGACGTCGAGGATGCCGTCGATCCGGTCGGGCCCCGACGGCGTGCGCCCGAGCGGGACCTCGAGGTTGACGTACCAGTTCAGGAAGCGGCCATCGGCGTCGAAGAACCACCAGACCGACGACCATTCGTCGTCGGCGATCCGGCGCAGTGTCGAGGTGTCGCGCCAGAAATCGGCCACGCGCACCCGCGGCACCCGGAACCGCTCCTGAAGCGGCGCCTCGCGGAAGAGGCGCCCGTCGGCGAGCCTGCTGCCGATGATCGGGGTGTCCGCGGGGAGCCAGCCGAGCAGCACGGTGCCGTCGTCGGCGATGACCCGCAGCGGGTGATGCTGGCCGATCGAGCCGTCCGGTCGCAGGAACCGCTCGACGACCGTGTCGCCGGGGGCCCAGAGAGGATCATGCACGCCTTGAACGGTCACTCCTCGAACGGTACCGACGGGCGCGGACCCGCAGAACCAGTTCGGCGAGCGTTCCCACTCCCGCGAGCCCGAGGGCCACGACCGGCCCAGCGAAGGCGGCGGCGACGGCCACGATCAGTCCACAAGCGAGTGTCGCCTTCGGACGTTCCGGGGAAAGCCGTTCCCGGCCGTCGGTGAAGGCGTCCACCGCCACGGGCACGGTCGCCACGGCGACCACCACGGTCAGCACCGGGAGCAGCGAGACCGCGTCGGCCGCGGCGAGCAGCTCGCGGAACGACGTCGCCGAAAGCCCCAGCCGGATCGGTCCCAGCTGGTAGAGCGCGACGGCGATGATCGCCACGGCCACCACGCCCACCGCGGCCGCGCGGCCCGCGCCGGGACGCCGGGGCAGCAGGAACGGCAGCAGCACCAGCACGGCGAGACCGAGGCCCGGCACGGACGGCGGATCCGGCGCGATGAACTGCGCCAAGGGCGGGATGCCGACGCAGATCGCGATCAGGGACGCGGCCGCGACCAGCAGCAGACCGGTGACCCAGCGGGCGGCGTAGTCGCCGAGCCGGACACCGGCCAGGTCGGCGACGGCCGCCACCACGGCGAACACCGCGGCGGCGGCTCCCGGTGCGGCGGGGAAGAGGTACTGCCCGAACGTCGTCGCGAAGACCAGGACGAGACCCAGCCGTGAAACGGCGCCCGCGATCCGCTCGGGCCGGGTGTCCCCCACCGGCGGCAGCAGTGCCTCCGCCGCGACGGCGGCCAAGACCGCGACCACGGCGGCGAGAAGTACCCAGTAGTCCGCTCCGGAGGTGCCCACCGCCAGTGCGATGAGCAGACCGCCCGCCAGCCGCACGCCGTCTCCCTTCCTGTACACCGAGTGACCCGGTCGGCCCCGCTGTTCCCCCAGGTCCCGCTGTCATTAGCATGGCTCACGATCCAACCGGGCGGCCGCCCGGTACCACCGCGAACGCGCGAGGAGCCAGAAGTGACCGTGCCGAAGCTTGCCCTGACCGAGAACGCCGAAGCGGCGCTGGCCAAGACGCGCGCCGACGTCGTCGTCATCGGAACCCTGCAGGGTGAGGACGGCCTGGCGCTCGCCGCCGGCTCCTCCGTCGCCGACGCCGCCTTCGACGGCAAGCTCGCCGAGGTCCTCGGCACCCTCGGCGCTTCCGGCAAGGCCGACGAGGTCGTCAAGGTACCGACGCTGGGCAAGCTGTCCGCCGGGGTCGTGCTGGCCGTCGGCCTCGGCAAGGCCGGCGCGGACGGCGTCACCGCCGAACAGGTCCGCCGGGGCGCCGGTGCCGCCGCCCGGGCGCTGAGCGGAATCGACCGCGCGTTCGTCACGCTGTCGGCGATCGACCTGCAGGCCGCCGTCGAGGGCACCGCGCTCGGCACCTACACCTTCACCGAGTACCGCTCGGAGAAGGGCGACGGCCCGGTCGCCAAGGTCGACTTCGTGAGCCCCGAAGAGGGCACCGCGAAGGACCACAAGGCGACCCTGAAGGCCGCCACCTTCATCGCGGAGTCGGTCATCATCGCCCGCGACCTGATCAACACCCCGCCGAACGACCTGTTCCCGGCCTCCTTCGCCGACCGCGCGAAGACGCTGGCCGAGGCGAGCGGCCTCGACTTCGAGGTCCTCGACGAGAAGGCCCTGAAGCGCAAGGGCTTCGGCGGCATCCTCGGCGTCGGCGGCGGTTCGTCGCGGCAGCCGCGCCTGCTGCGCGTCGCCTACAAGCCGGCGAAGGCGTCGAAGAAGGTCGCGCTGGTCGGCAAGGGCATCACCTTCGACTCGGGCGGCATCTCGATCAAGCCCGCCGCGAACATGGACCACATGACCTCGGACATGTCGGGCGCGGCCGCCGTGCTCGCCTCCGTGGTGCTGGCCGCGAAGCTGAAGTACCCGCTCGAGGTCGTCGCGCACATCCCGCTGGCGGAGAACCTGCCCTCGGCCACCTCGTACCGGCCGGGCGACGTGCTCAGCATGTACGGCGGCAAGACCGTCGAGGTCCTCAACACCGACGCCGAAGGCCGTCTCGTGCTGGCCGACGCGATCGTGCGCGCGGGCGAGGAGAACCCCGACTACCTGATCGAGACCTCGACCCTGACCGGCGCGCAGGTCGTCGCGCTCGGCAACCGCACCGCTGGCGTCATGGGCTCGGACGAGTTCCGCGACCGCATCGCGTCGATCGCGCAGGCGACCGGTGAGGGCGGCTGGGCCATGCCGCTGCCGGAGGAGCTGCGCGCCGACCTCGACTCGCGGCTGGCCGACCTCGCGAACGTGACCGGGCACCGCTGGGGCGGCATGCTCGCCGCGGGCATCTTCCTGCGCGAGTTCGTCACCGAGGGCCTGCCCTGGGCGCACATCGACATCGCGGGCCCGTCGTTCAACACCGCCGGGCCGTGGGGCTACACCGGCAAGGGCGGCACCGGCGTGCCGGTCCGCACGATCGCCGCGGTCCTCGCGGACATCGCCGCCAACGGCTGATCCTCATCGCGCGTGAAGGCCCCCTTCCCTCGGCTGAGCCGCGGGAAGGGGGCCTTCACGTGCTTTATGGCAAGGTCGGTGTCGTGGACAGGGACGCGTATCTCGAAGACGCGATCAAGGACGTGCTCAGCGGCGACGAGGCGACGCTCGACGACCGGATCGGGCACGCGGCGCTGCTGTTCGCCGCGTCCGGCGACCTGGCGGAAGCCGACAGGCTGGTCACGCATTGGCACGCGCTCACCGAACGTCCCGTCACGGCACTGGTCCCCGGCGCCGTGCAGGCCCGCGCGTGGGCGATGCTCTTCGAAGCGCGCGGGACGCACCCGGAGTGGGCCGCGGCGATGATCCCGCTCGATCTCGACGCCGAGGAACGCGCCCACGACGAGTACCTCGCCCGCCGGGTGTCCGACCTCGACGGCCTGCTCGCCGGCTCCCCGATCGGCGAGGCCGTCTCGCAGTTCGGGCCGTCGCGGCCGGATCGGCTGCGCGAGGCCGTCGCGCGAGGCGATCTGGACGCCTGGGCCGAGATCGCGTCGCGACAGAACCGCCCGGACGTCGCCGTGCTCGCCGCGTCGAGGCGGCTCGCGCCGAGGCTCGCCGGCGGCGCGGACCCGCTGGGGCTCGGCGACTGGGCCGGACCGTGCGCCGGGGCGCTGGTCGCGGCGCTGTACGAGCGCTACCCGCCCGACACCGGCTCCTGGCGCGAGATGGTCGAGGGCATCCTCCGGCTCCGCGCCGGCGGCACCGCGCCCCCGGCGGCGTCACCCCGCACCATCGGCGCGGCCGAGGCGCGGCTCGGGCTCCGGCTGCCCGGCGATTACCGCGAGTTCCTCCAGACCTGCGACGGCCTGCCCGCCGACGTCGTCTTCCCCCGGTTGCTCGGAACGGCGGAACTCCGCGCGGAAGGCGGTGTCGTCGTGATCTCGGACCCGGCCGTCGTGCTGCTGACGGCCGCCGACGAGCAGTGGCGGGCGGTCGAGATCGACCCCGCGCTCGGCACGACCGTCCATCCGACGTTCCGCGCGCTGCTGGAGCGGCACCTGCTCCTTTTGGCCCAATCCGCGTGAAATCCGCCGGGGCCGGTGAGCGTGTCCCGAGCGCCACGCCTGAGACGCTCACCGTCTCGAACGTGGCGCTCGGGGCGTACCGCACTGAGCGTCAGGCTTCGCCGCGCTTCTTCCGCTCGGTGTACTCCCGCATCCGCTTCGGGTAGCCGACCCGCGCCACCTCGTACACGGGGATCGACCGTTTGTGACCGAACTGCTGCGCCGCGTCCAGGCTCTCGATCCGGCGCCGGGTCCACTCACCGTCATGGGCGATGAGGACGACCGTGGTCTCCGTGACGTTGGTCTTCGGCTCCACGTAGGCCTCGACACCGGTCCGTGAAGCGGCCCACTCCTCGAGATGCTTGAAGTCGTTTGAAGAGGCTTTTCGCAGCGTACCGGGCTTCTGCCCGCCTTTAGAGCGCCGGCGCAGCGAGTCGAACAGACCCACTCCGACCACCTCACTTCCCATTCGCGTCCGATGTCCATTATCCCGACGCGGGCGTGTGCTCAGCGTGGCGACCCGGGTGGACCGTGTCCCGTGGGTCACACGACGCGGCCTAGGTCGCAGGCTCTCCACGCGTAGTGACAAGATGGCAAGTGTCCGCGCGCGCGTATACCGCGCGAGGCGGCGCCAGAGCTCCACCCCTACCGCTTGCCGAGGAGTTATTGAAGTGACCGACACCTCCGCCGACCTTGTGATCCTGGGTGGCGGATCGGGCGGCTACGCCGCCGCGTTCCGCGCGGCCGAGCTGGGCCTTTCCGTCACCCTGATCGAAAAGGACAAGCTTGGCGGGACGTGCCTCCACCGAGGCTGCATCCCGACCAAGGCCCTCCTGCACGCGGCGGAGGTCGCCGACGAGACCCGCGACGCCGAGACCTTCGGTGTCAAGGCCGTGCTGGAAGGCATCGACATCGCCGGGGTCAACAAGTACAAGGACGGGATCATCTCGCGCCTGTACAAGGGCCTCCAGGGCCTGGCCAAGGCGCACAAGGTGAACCTCGTCGAGGGCACCGGGACGTTCGTCGGCGGTACGACCGTCGAGGTCGACGGCACCCGCTACACCGGCAAGAACGTCATCCTCGCCACCGGCTCGTACTCGAAGACGCTTCCCGGCCTGGAGCTGGGCGGCCGCATCATCGCGAGCGAGCAGGCGCTTTCGCTGGACTACATCCCCAAGAAGGCCATCGTCCTCGGCGGTGGTGTCATCGGTGTCGAATTCGCGTCCGTCTGGGCGTCCTTCGGCGTCGACGTCACCATCGTGGAGGCGCTGCCCCGCCTGGTCCCGAACGAGGACGAGTACGCGTCCAAGCAGCTCGAGCGCGCTTTCCGCCGTCGCAAGATCGCCTTCAAGACCGGCGTCCGGTTCACCGGCGCCAAGCAGGACGACAACGGCGTCAGCGTGTCGCTGGAGTCCGGCGAGACGCTCGAAGCCGACCTGCTGCTGGTCGCCGTGGGCCGCGGCCCGAACTCGGCCGGGCACGGGTACGAGGAGGCAGGCGTCAAGATGGAGCGCGGCTTCGTGCTCACCGACGACCGCCTGCGCACCAACCTGCCGAACGTCTACGCCGTCGGCGACATCGTCCCGGGTCTGCAGCTCGCGCACCGCGGGTTCCAGCAGGGCATCTTCGTCGCGGAGGAGATCGCGGGCCAGGAGCCGCGCGTGATCGACGAGAGCGGCATCCCGCGCGTCACCTACTCGCACCCCGAGGTCGCTTCGGTCGGCCTGACCGAGTCGCAGGCGAAGGAGAAGTACGGCTCCGACGTCACCACCTTCACCTACGACCTCGGCGGCAACGGCAAGAGCCAGATCCTCAAGACCTCCGGTGGGGTCAAGCTGATCAAGGCTCCGGAAGGGCCGGTCGTGGGCGTGCACATGGTGGGCGACCGCGTCGGCGAGCTGATCGGCGAAGCGCAGCTGATCTACAGCTGGGAGGCGTTCCCCGAGGACGTGGCCCCGCTCATCCACGCGCACCCCACCCAGACCGAGGCCCTCGGTGAAGCGTTCCTCGCCCTGGCGGGCAAGCCGCTGCACGTCCACAGCTGACGTCTCACCGTCGAAGAACCAGACCAAGCAAGACATATCAAGGGAGTCAGCGAACGATGGCCTACTCCGTCACGTTGCCGGAGCTCGGTGAGAGCGTCACCGAGGGCACCGTCACCCGGTGGTTGAAGCAGGAGGGCGACACCGTCGAGGTCGACGAGCCGTTGCTCGAGATCTCCACGGACAAGGTCGACACCGAGGTCCCGTCCCCGGTCGCCGGCAAGGTCGTGAAGATCAGCGCCCAGGAAGACGAGACCGTCGAGGTCGGCGGCGAGCTCGCCGTCATCGACGACGGGACCGGTGGCGTGCCGGAGTCCTCCGGTTCCGCCGCGCCCGCCGCCGAAGAGGCGCAGCCCGAGCCGGAGCCCGAGCCCGAGCCCGCGCAGGAGGAGGCCGCCGCGCCGTCCCAGCCGGACACCGCGCCGGCTTCGGGTGGCGAAGGCACCGAGGTGAAGCTGCCCGAGCTGGGCGAGAGCGTCACCGAGGGCACCGTCACCCGGTGGCTCAAGCAGGTCGGCGAGAGCGTCGAGGTCGACGAGCCGCTGCTCGAGATCTCCACGGACAAGGTCGACACCGAGGTCCCGTCCCCGGTCGCCGGCACCGTGCTGGAGATCCGCGCCGGTGAGGACGAGACCGTCGAGGTCGGCGGAGTGCTCGCGGTGATCGGTGCCGCCGGTTCCGCCCCGGCCCCCAAGGCCGAGCCGAAGCCGGAACCCAAGCCCGAGCCGAAGCCGGAGCCCAAGCCGGAACCGAAGCCCGAGCCCAAGGTCGAAGCGGCTCCCGCGCCGAAGCCCGCCCCGGCTCCTCAGGCCGCCCCGGCTCCCAAGGCCGAAGCGCCGAAGCCCACCGCGGCGAGCACCGACAACGGCTCGGACAACGCGCCGTACGTCACGCCGCTGGTCCGCAAGCTCGCTTCGGAGCACGGCATCGACCTGTCGTCGCTGACCGGCAGCGGTGTCGGTGGCCGTATCCGCAAGCAGGACGTGCTCGCGGCCGCCGAGGCCAAGCAGAAGGCCGCCCCGGCTCCCGCCGCGCAGCCCGCTGCCGCCGCCCCGGCCGCCGCCCCGTCGGCTCCGCGCAAGGCCGCGGTTTCGCCGGAGCTCGCGGCCCTGCGCGGCACCGTGCAGAAGGCCAGCCGGATCCGTCAGATCACCGCCACGAAGACCCGCGAGTCGCTGCAGCTTTCCGCGCAGCTCACGCAGGTCCACGAGGTGGACGTCACGAAGATCGCCAAGCTCCGCCAGCGGGCGAAGGCGGCCTTCAAGGAGCGCGAGGGCGTCAACCTGACGTTCCTGCCGTTCTTCGCGAAGGCCACCGTCGAGGCGCTCAAGCAGCACCCGAACGTCAACGCGTCCTACAACGAGGACACGAAGGAGATCACCTACCACGGTGCGGTGCACCTGGGGATCGCGGTGGACACCGAAAAGGGTCTGCTGTCGGTGGTCATCCACGACGCGGGTGAGCTGAGCCTCGCCGGTCTCGCGCACCGCATCGCCGACCTGGCGGGCCGCGCGCGTTCGGGCCAGATCAAGCCGGACGAGCTTTCGGGCGGCACCTTCACGATCACGAACATCGGCTCCAACGGCGCCCTGTTCGACACGCCGATCATCGTGCAGCCGCAGTCCGGCATGCTCGGCACCGGCGCGGTCGTGAAGCGTCCGGTCGTGATCGCGGACGCCGACGGCAACGACACGATCGCCGTCCGGTCGATGGCGTTCCTGCCGCTGACCTACGACCACCGCCTGGTGGACGGGGCCGACGCGGGCCGCTTCGTCACGACGATCAAGCAGCGTCTGGAAGAGGGCAACTTCGAGGACGAGCTCGGTCTCTGATCCTCCGGTAGTCCGGTGAAGGCCCTCGTCCCGCTTCGGCGGGGCGGGGGCCTTCGCCTTTCTCCCTCCCCGCGTTTCGTCCTCTTGATGCGGTAGTTGGCACCACGAACTACCGCATCCAGAGGACTAAACGCGGAGTTTGACAGCCTCCCCGAAATCTAGTATTCCGGAATTACGGAAAACAAGAGGGAGGGGTATCGACCATGCCGACCAGACGCCATCTGCTGGCGGGCGCCGCCGCCGGATCGGCCGCGCTGTTCCTGCCGGGAATCGCGACCGCCGCGACAACGGACACATCGACCCAACAGGGCTGGCTCGACTGGATCGCCGCACATCGGGGCGACGTCTCCATCGTGATCGACGACGGCGCGGGCCGTCGTGCCGCCCGCAACGCCGGCACCCGGCGCCTGCTGGCGTCCTCGGTCAAGGTCGTGCACCTCAGCGCGTACGCCGTGGCCGTCGCCGAGGGCAGGCTCGATCCGCAGGAAGAGGTCCGGGTCGGCGACTGGGACGCCCACCACCCGTTCGTCTCCGACGGCCGCGCGCATTTCCACGCGCTCGAATGGCTGGGTGTCCCCTGCGACGACTACGGCATCGCCAAGGATCCCGAGCAACGCGTCCCGCTGGCGAGGCTCCCCGAAGCGATGATCTTCTTCAGCGACAACGCGGCCACGGACTACCTCCGCACCCGCCTCGGCGATGACGCCCTTCATCGTGCGGCGGCACGCGGCGGCTGGGCGAGGCCGGACACCCGTTCGCTGGGCGGCGAGGTCCTGATGCTGATGCTGCCGGAGTACGCGCCCCCGCCCGGCAGCCCGGCCGCGGTCCGGCGGGCGATGGGCGACACGGTGGCCCGGCGGTTCGTGGCCGATCCCGCGTTCCGCGCCGAAGCGTTCAAGCGCATCCCGGAGATGCCGGGGACGCCGGACGCGCAGTGGCCGTGGGTCAAGGGCCACGCCAGAGGTACCGCGTCGGAGCTGTTCTCGCTCCACCGCAACATCGCCAGGGGTCTCTACCCGCAGGCCCGTGAGATCCTCGCGCGCCCGCTTTCCGGCCGCGTCCCGCCCGGCGCGAGCGAAGTGCTCATCAAGGACGGGGCGCTGCCGCGCACGCTCACCATGGGGCTTTCCGTGCGGTGGCCGGGCGGCCGTTCGGGCACGGCGGCCGTCCTGCTCCACGGCGTGACCGATCAGGACATCCAGAACGAGCTACCGCTGATCGACGTCGTCCTCGCGGCGCTCTCCGACCCGGCGCGGTTCACCGCCCTGGAACGAGCGCTCTGCTGAGGCGAAGGTATAGATAGCCGGTATGGACGCTGAGCTCGCCGACCGGATCGCCGCCCTCGAAGCCCGGGTCGCCGCGCTCGAAAGTCAGCACGGTCAGCAGCAGCCCGAGTCCGCGGCGAGCCCCGGCGGGCTGGTCGGCTACCACGGTGAGCTGACCGACCCGCTCGAACTGAGCTGGGCGATCAACGTCACGCCCGGTCCGATTCTGGCGTGCGCGGACGGGCCTCGGGTCGAGGTGCTCGCGGCCCTGTCCAGCACAGCGCGGGTGGCGCTCGTGCGGACACTGGCCGAGAAGGGTGCGCAGACCGCGCCCGCCTTGCAGGAGGCCGCCGACCTCGGGTCGCCCGGCCAGCTGTACCACCACCTCAAGGCGCTGACCGGCGCCGGGATCGTCGAGCAGGACAAGCGCGGCAGCTACCGGCTCCGGCCTGCCGCGACGATCCCGGTGCTGGTGCTGCTCACCGCCGCGTCCGACGTCGCCGGGCAACTCAAGAACCTGAGCGTGCGGCCGGATCGCGGATAGGACACGATCGGTTCATGCGAGTTCTGATCGCGGGCGCGAGCGGACTGATCGGCACCTCCCTGACGAAGCGGTTGCGCGGCTCCGGACACGAAGTGGTCCGCCTGGTACGCCGGGAGGAGCGAAGCGGCGACGAGCGCCGCTGGGATCCTCCCGCCGGGGAGATCGCGGACGGCGCGCTCGACGGCGTCGACGCCGTGGTGAACCTCGCGGGCGCGCCGCTGCTGCCCGGACGCTGGAGCGCGGCTCGCAAACAGGTTCTGCTCGACAGCCGGGTCGAACCGACGGAGGTGCTCGCGGAAGCCGTCGCCGAACACCGGATCCCCGTGCTGGTCAACGCTTCCGCCGTCGGCTACTACGGCGACCCCGGACCGTCCGTTGTGGACGAATCGAGCCCGGTGGGGCGCGGTTTCCTCGCCGGGCTCTGCACCGCCTGGGAAGGCGCCACCGAGACCGCGGCGACCGCGGGCGCCCGGGTCGTGCGCATCCGCACCGGGCTGGTGCTCGCGCGCAAGGGCGGCCTCCTCGACGTCCTGCGGCCGCTGTTCCGCCTGGGACTCGGCGGGAAACTCGGCGACGGCAAGCAGTACATGCCGTGGATCTCGCTCGACGACGAGGTCGGCGCGATCGTCTTCGCGCTGGAGAACGAGTCGCTGTCCGGCGCGGTGAACCTCTCCGGGCCGCAGCCGGCCACGAACGCGGCCTTCACCAAGGCCTTGGGCCACGCCGTGCACCGGCCGGCGTTCTGGCAGGTCCCCGGATTCGCCATGAAGATCGCGCTCGGACAGGCGGCCGAGGAGATGGCGCTGTTCGGGCAGCGCGCCATGCCCAAGGCGCTGGAGGAAGCGGGGTACGAGTTCCGCCACCCGACCCTGGAAGACGCGCTGGCCGCCGCGACATGACCGCGCGGCGCGGTCTGTACGTCCTCGCCGGAGCCCTTCTGCTGATCGGCTTCGTCGTCCTCGGGCTGTCCGTCGACCGGCGGCCGCCCCCGGTCGACGTCGCCCTCGCCGACACGTTCCGCGGGCAGTACACCCGGCCCCTCGGCCAGGTGGCCGACCTGGTCACGAACGTGCTCGGCCCGGTCCTGCCGTTCGCGCTGGGCGCGGTGCTGGTGCTGATCGCGCTGCGCCGCCGGGAGCTGACCGCGTTGTGCGTCAAACTGGCCGTCGTCCTGGTGCTGTGCCGCCTGACCAGCCTGATCGCCAAACCGCTGTTCTACCGGGACCGCCCCCGCGTATTCCCCGATCCGAGCTACCCGAGCGGGCACGTCGTCGCAGTCGCCTGCACCGGTTTCGTCGTGGTACTGCTGTGTGCTTGGACACGTCCGCACCTGACGCGTCTCACGATCACGATCGCCGTCGCGGCGACGCTCGTGGGCGCGCTCTGCCGCATCGTGCTGGGTGTGCACTGGCTGACCGACACCGCGGGATCCGTACTCGCGGTGGGTGGTGTGGGCCTGATTTCGGCGACCGCGCTGGGGCTGCTGCCCCGGCCGGAAGACCCGGCGTAGTGTCGCTCAGGTGAGCTCTTCGACCACGTCATGCCGTGCCGCCACCGAGCCCGTCGACGTCCGTGAGATCGGGACGATCGACTACACCGAAGCCTGGGAACTCCAGCGCCGCCACGTGACAGCCTGTGCCGACGGCGAAGGCCCCGACACCATGCTCCTGCTGGAGCACCCGTCGGTGTACACCGCGGGCAAGCGCACCGAAGCCGAGGACAGGCCGACCGACGGCACCCCGGTGCTCGACGTCGACCGCGGCGGGAAGATCACCTGGCACGGTCCCGGCCAGCTGGTCGGTTACCCGATCGTCAAACTCGCCGACCCGATCGACGTCGTGCACTACGTGCGGCGTCTCGAAGAGGCCCTGATCACCGTCTGCGACCAGCTCGGCGTGCACACCGGCCGGGTCGAGGGCCGCAGCGGCGTCTGGATCCCCGCCGACGACCGCGGCGTGGAACGGAAGATCGCCGCGATCGGCATCCGCGTGCAGCGCGGCGTGACCATGCACGGCTTCGAACTGAACTGCAACCCCGACCTCGGCGCCTTCGACAAGATCGTCCCGTGCGGCATCCGGGACGCGGGCGTGACGTCGCTGTCCTACGAGCTCGACCGCGAGGTCACCGTGGCGTCGGTCCTGCCGATGGCGCGTGACGCCGTGCTCGCGGCGCTGGAAGGCGACCTTCCGGTGAGCGGCGAGCGCTGGCTGCCGCGTCCCGAGGCACCTGCCGCTCCTGGCGTGACTTTCGCCCTGCAGAACTGAGATCTGCGAAGATCACCGGTACGGCCGCCGGAAACGCCGGTGGTCGTACTGGGAGGAAGTCATGCGCAAGTTTTCGCGCGTTCTCGCGGCGGTCGGTATCGCGGTCGCCGCTTCGGTGAGCCTGCCCGCGGCGGCGTCGGCCACGCCGCCGCCCGGCTGCACCGGCGGCCACGACGGGGCGAAGTACGCCTGGGCGAGCTGCACCGCGTACGGCACCCACCCGTACCGGGTGACCGCGTACAACTGCAGCCCGGTCTGCGGCAACGCCGTCGGCGAATGGGCCGCCAACGGGGCGGAGTCCCACCTGACCATCTCCTGGCCGGCGAAGATCCTGGACATCGGCGTCGAAATCCAGTGACCCGAAGCGCGTGAAGGGCCCCTTCCCTCGGCTGAGCAGAGGGAAGGGGGCCTTCACGCGCGAAAGCCTCAGTCCAGCTGAGGCGCGATCTCGGAGGCGATCAGTTCGATCTGGTCCAGATCCGAGAGGTCCAGCAGCTGCAGGTAGAGGCGGGTGATCCCGGTCTTCTCCCGCCACTGCCCGATCTTCTCGACGACCTCCGACGGCGTTCCCGCCAGGCCGTTCTCCCGCAGCTCGCTCACCTCGCGCCCGAGGACACCGGCGCGCTTCGCGACCTCGGCCTCGTCGCGGCCCACGGCTACGACGAGCGCGGCCGAGCGGATGATCTCCTTGGGGTCGCGCCCGATCTCGCGCGCGGCGTCGTCGACGCGGCCGAACTGCTCGGCGGCGGCCTCCGGGGAAGCGAACGGCAGGTTGAACTCGTCCGCGTAGCGGGCGGCGAGCGCCGGGGTGCGCTTCTTGCCGCCACCGCCGATGATCACCGGCGGCCGGGGCCGCTGCGCCGGCTTGGGCAGGCCGGGCGAGCCGTCGAGCTTGTAGTGCTCGCCGTCGAAGGAGAACGTCTCCCCTTCCGGCGTCTCCCACAGCCCGGTGACCACCGCGAGCTGCTCGGCGTAGCGGTCGAAGCGCTCCTTGAGCGGCGGCAGGTCGAGACCGTAGGCGGTGTGCTCGTCGTCGTACCAGCCCGAACCGAGGCCGAGTTCGACGCGGCCGCCGGACATCTGGTCCACCTGCGCGACCGAGATCGCGAGCACCGACGGGTGCCGGAAGGTGGCGGCCGTGACGAGCGTGCCCAGCCGCACCCGGCGGGTCTCACGGGCGAGACCCGCGAGGGTGATCCACGCGTCGGTCGGCCCCGGGAGCCCGGTCGCCGACCCCATCTTCAGGTAGTGATCGCTGCGGAAGAAGGCGTCGTAACCCGCGTCCTCGGTGGCCTTGGCCACCCGGAGCAGGTCTTCGTAGCTGGCCCCCTGCTGGGGCTCGGTAAAGATCCTGAGGTCCACGCCGTCACCCTATAGACGGAGTGCTCAGCTCGCTTTCCCGTGCTCGGCGGGCGGGACACGGCGGAAACCGACGAGCAGCCGCACCAGGACCTCTTCGACCTGGGCGCTGACCTTCTTCGGTTCCGGCGAGCTCGCGATTTCGATGGCGGCGCTCGACAGCGCGCCGAACAGCAGCCGCGCGGTGACGTCGACCGGGACGTCGTCGACCTCGCCGACCTCGATGAGCGACTGGATCCCGGTCCGGACCAGGCCGAAACTGCATCGCTCCTCGGCCTCGCGCCAGCGCTCCCAGCCCATCACCACCGGCGCCTCGTGGATCGCGATGCGCTGGTACGCCGGGTCGAGACAGCTCTGCAGGAAACCGCGCAGCCCGGCGAGCGCTCGTTCCCAGGGCGAGTCCGGTCCGTTCATGATCTTTTCGAGCCTGTCGAACACCTGGCTCTCGACCGTGTCGAAGGCAGCCTCGAACAGCGCCTGCTTGCCACTGAAGTGGTGGTACAGCGCGCCTTTCGTCACCCTGGCCCGCTTGGCGATCTCGTCGAGAGACGTGCCGGCGTATCCGCGTTTGGTGAACAGCTCCACGGCACTCTCGACGAGTGCCGACCGGGTGGACTCGGAATAGTCCAGCCGCCTTGACCTCATTGTCGCCACCTTCACAACTTTACGCCGCCGGTCCCGCTCCATACCCATGGTATGTTGACTGCTGTCAGGTCCGTACCGGGAGTATGCCGCAAACCTGCGGTATGAACCGGGTCACGGAGGGGAGCCCACATCATGAGCTGGAACGACTTCTACCAGCGGCGCGACATCCTCGAAGCCGCACTGCGCCAGGCGGGTCACCACCCGTCCGACGCGATTTCACTCGAAGACATCCCTGGCGCCACCAAGTACTTCGCGACCGAAGACGAGCTTCTGCTCGCGCTCCGGTACAAGTGGAACCAGGTGTTCGCCGGTCGCCTCCGCGCCGAGATGACCGATCCGGACTACGCCGACCAGGACCTCGCGCTCGACCGCGTCGAAGCCGTCACCCGTGCCTGGAACAGCGCCACCGCCGAATACGAGACGCTCCGCGCCGTGCTCGACGCGGCCCTCGAACGGTGCCCGGCGCTGATCCCGTCGCACGAAGCCGAACTGCGCACCCTCGCGCTGACGGCGGGACTGGCCGACGGCGGCGAACCGGCCGAGGAGATCACCCAGGTCGGCAGCGCGTTCGCCACCCTGCTCCGGCACGGAAGGCACGCGAAGCCCGCCCGCCGCCGCAGCCCCATGGGTCACCTGCTCCGGTTGCTCGCGCCGAGCGCCTGACCTGCCGTGGCGGCACCGCCGACGATGTAGTTAGGTGACCGGCATGGCTGCTCACGCACGCTGGACCGAGGCCGACATCCCGGATCAGACCGGCCGGACCGTGTTCGTCACCGGCGCGAACTCGGGGCTGGGACTGCGCATGTCCGAGGTGCTCGCGGGCAAGGGGGCCCGCGTGCTGCTCGGCTGCCGGTCACCCGAGCGCGGGGCCACGGCGCTGGAGCAGGTGCGCGCGGCCGCAGCCGGGGAAGCACCCGAGCTCGTCCGGCTGGATCTCGCAGACCTCGACTCGGTGCGCGAAGCCGTGAAGAAGGTCCAGGAGCTGTCGGGCGGCAAGCTCGACGTCCTGGTCAACAACGCGGGTGTGATGGCGACGCCGCGCGGCCACACCAAGGACGGCTTCGAGACCCAGTTCGGCACGAACCATCTCGGGCACGCGGTGCTGACCTGGCTGCTGATGCCGTCGCTACGCGGCGGCTCGAAGGCGCGCGTCGTGACCTTGTCGAGCGTCGCGGCGACGGGCGCGCGTATCGACGTCGCGGACCCGAACTTCGAGCGCCGGATGTACAACCCGGGTTCGGCCTACGGCCAGTCGAAACTCGCCAATCAGGTGTTCGCGCTCGAACTCGACCGCAGGCTGCGCGCCGCGGGCGAGGACGTCGTCAGCGTGGCGGCGCACCCCGGCTACACGTGGACCGGACTCGGTTCGGGGATGGCCCGTTCCTACCGCAATCCGGTGGTCCGCGCGCTCGTCGCCGGGGGCAACCGGATCGGCGAGATCTTCATCGCGCAGAACGCCCGCCAGGGCACGCTGCCGCAACTGTTCGCGGCGACGTCCCCCGAGGTCGAGGGCGGCGACTACATCGGTCCCCGCGGGCTCGGCGGGCTTCGCGGCACCCCGGTCAAGGTACGGCCGCTGACCCCCGCGAAGAGTGAATCGCTCGGCGCCGCGTTGTGGGACGTGACCACCAAGTTGACGGGCGTCACCCCCGACCCCGCGTGAGCGGCGACCACTACTCCGGCGGGCGTAGGGTGACGGTGTGAGTGCTGCCCCAGATGGCCGCAAGCTGTTGCGGCTCGAGGTCCGGAATTCCCAGACTCCCATCGAAAAGAAGCCGTCGTGGATCAAGACGCGCGCCCGGATGGGACCGGAGTTCACCGAACTCAAAGGCCTGGTGCGCCGCGAAGGCCTCCACACCGTCTGTGAAGAAGCCGGCTGTCCCAACATCTACGAATGCTGGGAAGACCGTGAGGCCACCTTCCTGATCGGTGGCGACCAGTGCACCCGGCGCTGCGACTTCTGCCAGATCGACACCGGCAAACCCGCCGAGCTGGACCGCACCGAGCCGCGCAAGGTCGCCGAAAGCGTCCAGGCGATGGGCCTGCGCTACTCGACGGTCACCGGCGTCGCGCGTGACGACCTCGAAGACGGTGGCGCGTGGTTGTACGCGGAGACCGTCCGCCAGATCCACGCGCTGAACCCGGGCACCGGTGTCGAGCTGCTGATCCCGGACTTCAACGCCGACCCCGACCAGCTCGCCGAAGTCTTCGGCTCCCGCCCCGAGGTGCTCGCGCACAACGTGGAGACGGTGCCGCGGATCTTCAAGCGGATCCGCCCCGGCTTCCGGTACGCGCGATCGCTGGAGGTCATCACGAAGGCCCGCGAAGCCGGTCTGGTGACCAAGTCGAACCTCATCCTCGGCATGGGCGAAACCCCCGACGAGGTCGCGCCCGCGATGCGGGACCTCGTCGACGCGGGCTGCGAGATCCTCACGATCACCCAGTACCTGCGCCCCTCGCCGAGGCACCATCCGGTGGACCGCTGGGTCAAGCCCGAAGAGTTCGTCGAGCACTCGAACGCGGCCGAGGCCATGGGCTTCGCCGGCGTCATGGCCGGGCCGCTGGTCCGGTCGTCCTACCGCGCCGGGCGGCTCTTCGCGCAGACTAAGGCCCGCCGCGGCGAACCGCTGTCGGAGAACCTTGCGCACCTCGCCGCCGAAGGGACCGCCGCGCAGGAGGCCAGCTCGCTGCTGGCCCGGTGACTCCGGTCACCCTGTCCTCGACATCGCCACCCACCAGGTCACGAATCAGTAAAGTGACCTGGTGGCGTTGGTAACGGATCTTCTCAATTGGCTGCAGGGACTCCCGGAACCGGGACTGGTCGCGGCGACCGGCGGACTGGTGTTCGCCGAATGCACCATCGGGCTCGGTTTCATCGCGCCCGGCGAATCAGGGCTGTTGGTCGCGGCCACGACGGCGACGTCGGTCTCCCGATTCCTCACCCTGTGGGCGGTCGTGACGGTCTGCGCCGCGCTGGGCGACTCGCTCGGCTACGCGATCGGCAAACGCTTCGGCCCGCGCCTGCGCGAAACGAAACTGATCCGCAAGTACGGCCTCGACGCCTGGGACAAGGCGACGGGGGTGCTCGAACGGCGCGGCGCGTGGGCGGTGTTCTTCGCGCGGTTCCTCCCGGTGATCCGCACGCTGACCCCGGCCGCGTCCGGGACCTCGGGTCTGCCGTTCCGCAAGTTCCTGCCCGCCGCCGCGGCGGGCGCGGCCTGCTGGTCGGCCATCCACATCGGCATCGGCGCCGCCCTCGGTGAGGCCGCGAAGAAGGTCGAAGGCGCGCTCAACACCGGCGGCCTGGTCATCGTCGGCGTGCTCGTCGGCGTCGCCGTGTTCTTTCTGCTGCGCTACAAGAAGAAGAAAGCGCTCGCCGTCACAGCCGAAGAAGGCACTCCGGCGAAGATCGGCGCGGACGACTAGATTCCGGGCATGGCCGCCCTGAACCTGCCCCAGCCGATCGGTTTCGTCCTCGGCGGTGGCGGCAGCCTCGGCGCCATGCAGGTCGGGATGCTGCGTGCTCTCACGGAAACCGGGATCAGGCCCGACCTCGTCGTCGGCACCTCGGTGGGTTCACTGAACGCCGCCGTCCTCGCCCTCGGGGGTGAATCGGGTGACCGGCTGGACCGGATCTGGTCGCGGATGACGCGGCACGAGGCGTTCCCCGGCGGCGTGCTCAGCCAGGTACGGACCCTGCGGCACAGCAAGACCAACCTGTTCCCCAACACCGGCCTGGCCGCCATCGTCGACGAGCACATCGGCGAAGGCGTGCGGTTCGAGGATCTCGCGCTGCCGCTGGGTGTCGTCGCGACGGACGTCGACACCGCCGAGCCCCTGCTGATCCGCTCAGGGCCCGTTCTGGCGCCTTTGCTGGCCAGCTGTGCGATTCCGGGGATCTATCCGCCGGTGCCGTTCGGGGAGCGGATGCTCTACGACGGCGGCCTGGTCGCCAACGTGCCGATGCGCCAGGCCCTCGCGATGGGCGCGAAGTCGCTCGTCGTCCTCGACTGCGCCTTCCCCGGCAAGATGCCCGGAACGCCGCAGACCTTCGCCGAGGTGATGATGTTCACCGCGATGATCAGCATGCGGAACCAGGCCGTGCTGGAAGCGCCGATCGCCGCGGCGGAGGTGCCCGTGGTCTATGTGCCGGGCCCGAAGCCGGTGCGGGTCAGCCCGCTGGACTTCAGCCACACCACGACGCTGACCGCCGAAGCCTACGATGCCGCGAAGACCTATTTGGGCGAATTGAGTGTCAATGGCCCGGGACTTTACGGCGCACCGGGTCTTGTCGTGGCGTGACGAGCAACCGACCGGCATCGATCACGTCTTCTTCGTCGCGTAGTTTTGAAAGAGAACCTTCCGCTGATCGCGCGACGTAAAAAGAGACCGATATGTTCCCCAAGAAAACATTACTTTCGACGGCCGGAATGCTCGCCGCGATACTGATGATCTCGGCGTGCTCGTCCTCCGGCGACACCGGGACTTCGAATTCATCCGGCCCGAGCGCCGGATCGGACGAAACCCCGGTTTCGGTGACCATCGACCCGGCGGGTGGGACGAACGTCAACCCGGCGACGCCGGTCGTGGTCAAGGCCGAGCACGGCAAGCTGACCGATGTCACGGTCAGCAACGCCGACAAGGGCAACCAGGTTAAGGGCGAGCTGGCGAGCGACGGCCTCAGCTGGAAGACCACCGAGCCGCTCGGCTACGGCAGCACCTACAAGATCGTGGCGCATGCCCAGGGCACCAACGGAAAGCCTGTCGAGCAGCAGAGCAGGGTCTCCACCCTGAGCCCGAAGCAGCAGGCGAACCCGAACCTGATCCCGGCGCCCTCGGCGGTCGCTTCCGGCGGTGTCGGCGTCGGGCAGCCGATCGTGTTCGCCTTCGGCCAGCCGGTGAAGAACAAGGCCGAGGTGGAGAAGAAGCTGTCGGTGGAGTCCACGCCGAAGCAGGAGGGCTCCTGGTACTGGATCGACGACAAGAACGTCCATTACCGACCCAAGACGTACTGGCAGGCGGGGACGACGCTCAAGGTGTCGGCGATGATCTACGGCGTCGATTTCGGCAATGGCGTCTACGGCGCGACCGACCGCACCGAAACGTACAAGGTGCACGATTCCTGGGTCGCGAAGGCCGACGGAAACACCGAGCAGATGCAGATCTTCCACAACGGCCAGATGGTGAAATCGATGCCCATTTCCATGGGCAAGGACGCCACGCCGACACATTTGGGCGCGCACGTCATTTCGGACAAACACGAGAATTACACGATGGACTCGTGCACCTACGGCGTCTGCCAGGGTCAGCCGGGGTACTACAAGTCGAACGAGAAGTGGTCGCTCCGGATCTCCAACGACGGCGAGTTCGTCCACGAGAACCCGAACAGCGTGGGCTCCCAGGGCAGCGCGAACGTGTCGCACGGCTGCATCAACCTCAACGCCGCCAACGCGCAGTGGTTCTACCAGAACCTGGGGCTCGGCGACGTCGTCGAGGTGACCAACTCCGGTGGCCCGCAGCTGCCGGTCTGGGACCTCTACGGCGACTGGTCGAAGTCGTGGGCGGACTGGCAGGCGGGCAGCGCGGTCAAGTAGCGGTCATCATGGGACGGTGACCACCGACCCCGATGTCGAACTGGGCAAGGCCCGTTCGCTCGTGACCGGCGCCGGCCGGATCGTCGCACTGACCGGCGCCGGGATCTCCACCGATTCGGGGATCCCCGATTTCCGCGGCCCGCAGGGTCTGTGGACCCGCGATCCGGCCGCGGAGCAGATGTCGAACCTCCAGGCGTATCGAGGCAGCCGTGAGGTCCGGGAGCGGACTTGGCAGGCCCGGCTGGTGCATCCCGGCTGGGACGCGAAGCCGAATGCCGCGCACCACGCTCTCGTGCGCCTGGAGGAGTCCGGGAAGCTGACGCACATCATCACCCAGAACATCGACCGGCTGCACCAGAAGGCGGGCTCCGCGCCGGAGCGGGTGCTGGAACTGCACGGGACGATGTTCGAGTCCGTCTGCCTGTCCTGTGACGACCAACGGGACATGCGGTCGACGCTGGAGCGCGTCCGCGCCGGCGAGACCGATCCACCCTGTGCGGTGTGCGGCGGCATCCTGAAGTCGGCCACCGTCTCTTTCGGTCAGCACCTGGACCAGAACCTGCTCCGGGCCGCTCGGGCCGCCGTCTCCGACAGCGATCTCCTGCTGGTCGCCGGATCCTCGCTGAGCGTGCAGCCGGCCGCTTCACTGGTCAGTGTCGCCTCGCGAGCCGGGGCCGATGTGGTGATCTGCAATGGCTCCGAAACGCCGTACGACGCCATGGCGACCGCCGTCATCCGCGGCCCACTCGGCGAGACCCTCCCGGCCTTCACCAACCCCCGCGTTTAGTCCTCTGAATGCATGCGGGCCGTTTAGTCCTCTGGATGCGTGTGGGTACACGACACGCATCCAGAGGACTAAACGCGATGTGTGGGTATGAGAAAAGGGCCGAGGGCCTGGGAGAACTCTCGGTTCTCGACCAGGCCCTCGGCCCCTTTATCAATGTTAGTCCGGCGGTGTCCTACTCTCCCACAACCCTT
>NZ_BNAY01000006.1:55701-544978 GCF_014654365.1 Amycolatopsis oliviviridis | reverse complement strand
CGGCAGGAACGACTGCACGGCGTTGAGCACGACGTAGTCGCCGCAGCCGGGACACCAGCGGACCTCCTGGTCCGACTTGTAGTCCTTCGCCTTCTGCGGTTCGGATTCGGTCGGCACGAGGTCCAGGCCGCCGAGTGTGGGAATCCCCAGGTCTATCGCGGTCACTTCGCCGCCTCCGTACTGGTGATGATCTCCGTGAACACGCCTTGCAGCTCCTCCGCCTTGAAGGGCAGCCCGGCGACCTTCGTGTACGACTTCACGTCGACGAGGTACTTGGCCCTGAGGAGCATCGACAGCTGGCCGAGGTTCATTTCAGGGACGACCACGGTGTCGTACGAACGGAGTACGTCACCGAGGTTGCCCGGGAACGGGTTGAGATGCCGCAGATGCGCCTGCGCGATCGGCATGCCTTCCTTGCGGACCCGGCGGCACGCGGCGCCGATCGGCCCGTAGGAGGAGCCCCAGCCGAGTGCCAGCACGCGGGCCTTGCCGCCGCTCGGGTCGTCGACGACGAGGTCCGGGACGTCGATGCCGTCGATCTTGGCCTGGCGCAGGCGGACCATCTTGTCGTGGTTGTCGGGGTCGTAGGAGATGTGGCCGGTCTTGTCGGCCTTCTCCAGCCCGCCGATGCGGTGCTGGAGACCGGCCACGCCCGGCACCGCCCACTCGCGGGCGAGGGTTTCAGGGTCGCGGACATAGGGCCAGAATTCCCCGGAGCCGTCCTCGGCATTCGGCTCGGTGGCGAATTCCACCCGCAGATCCGGCAGCTGGTCGACGTCCGGGATCAGCCACGGCTCGGAGCCGTTCGCGATCGCGCCGTCCGACAGCAGGAAGACCGGGGTGCGGTACTTCAGCGCGATCCGGGTGGCTTCCAGCGCCGCGTCGAAGCAGTCCGCGGGGGACAGCGGCGCGACGATCGGCACCGGGGATTCGCCGTTGCGGCCGAACATCGCCTGCAGCAGGTCGGCCTGCTCGGTCTTGGTCGGCAGCCCGGTCGACGGGCCGCCGCGCTGGACGTCGACGACGACCAAGGGCAGCTCGGTCATCACCGCGAGGCCGATGGCCTCGGACTTCAGCGCGACACCGGGCCCGGACGTCGAGGTGACGCCCAGCGCACCGCCGTAGGAGGCGCCGAGCGCCGCGCCGATCCCGGCGATCTCGTCCTCGGCCTGGAAGGTGAGGATGCCGTAGTTCTTGTGCTTGGACAGCTCGTGGAGGATGTCCGACGCCGGAGTGATCGGGTACGTGCCCAGCAGGATCTGCAGTCCGGACTGCTGCCCGGCGGCGACCAGCCCGTACGCCAGCGCGGTGTTCCCGGTGATCTGGCGGTACGTGCCCTGGTTCAGCTTCGCGGGCGCGACCTCGTACGTCGTCGCGAACGACTCCGTCGTCTCGCCGTAGTTCCAGCCGGCGCGGAAGGCCAGGATGTTGGCCTCGGCGATGTCGGCCTTCTTCGCGAACTTCTCGCGGAGGAACCGTTCGGTGCCCTCTGTCGGCCGGTGGTACATCCAGGAGAGCAGCCCGAGCGCGAACATGTTCTTAGCGCGTTCGGCGTCCTTTTTGGACAGTCCGGTCTCTTCGAGCGCGCCCCTGGTCAACGTCGACATGGCCACCCGGTGCACTTGATACGCCGAAAGGGTGTCGTCGTCGAGCGGATCGTTCTCGAAACCGACCTTGACCAGGTTCCGCTTCGAGAACTCGTCGGTGTTGAGGATGATCGTCCCACCTGACGGGACGTCGGCGAGGTTCGCCTTCAGTGCGGCGGGGTTCATGGCGACCAGGACGTCCGGCCGGTCACCCGGCGTCAGGATGTCGTAGTCGGCGAAGTGCACCTGGAAGCTCGAGACGCCGGGGATGGTGCCCTGTGGCGCGCGGATCTCCGCGGGGAAGTTCGGCATGGTGGACAGGTCGTTGCCGAAGGCCGCCGCTTCCGAAGTGAACCTGTCGCCCGTCAGCTGCATGCCGTCACCGGAGTCACCGGCGAACCGGATGACCACCCGGTCCAGCTTGGCGACCTCGGTGGGCCTGACGGCCGACAAGGAGCCGTTGCCGTTCGCACTCGTGCTCATAGGTCAGGGATTCCCTCTCTCCCGACGTGCGTCGTCCCCGGCCGTGCCGGAGATCGGGTGCCTCGCCCGGCGGTGTCGGCCAGGTCACAGGTGCCATGTCCCGAGGTTAGTCCTCGGCACACTTCCCAGGTTGCCGTAAAAACGGTCTGGACCTACTTCTCGAGTGTCCTGAGCTCGGCGCTGAGCGGGGGTTTTCCGGTTTATGTGTTACCGATGGTAACGGTCATTGATGCGCCCCGATTGTGAGGCGTATCTCGTTCCAGCGTAGTGAAGTCCGGTCGAGGAACGGTCATCGGCCGGTAATGGCCGCGCGCAGCTTGGTGAGTCGTTCGGCGAACGCGGGTGCGGTGAGTGACGCGATCTGCGGCTCGATCTCGGCGTCGACGGCGGCCGAATGGTCGGTCAGTGAAGCGGTGTGCCGGAGCGTGCGTTTCGTCGCCAGCAGGACGTCGCGCGGGGCGCCGACGGCGGGTTTCGCCAGTTCACGGGCCGCTTCGACCGGATCCCCTTCGACGAGCCGGAGCGCGAGCCCGCATTCGACAGCGGCTTCGGCGTCGACGATCTCGCCGAAGAGTGTCATCGCCGCGGCCTTCTGCGGTCCGACGAGCCGCTGGATCATCCACGTCATCCCGCCGCCGGGATGGATGCCGAGATCGAGAAATCTGGCCACGAACTTCGCCCTTTTTCCCACGATGCGGACGTCCGCGGCGAGCGCGAGGTTCAATCCGGCGCCGACGGCCGCGCCGCCGACCGCGGCGATCGTCGGCAGGGAACAGTGCGCCACCGAGAGAAACCCGGCATAGATCGCGCGGAGCCCGTCCTCCCGGGCGTCGGCGAGGGTGTCCAGGTCGGCGCCCGCGCAGAAGGCGGGAGGGGCGCCGGTGATGACCAAGGCGTGGACACTCTCGTCGGCTTCGGCGCGCGCGACGGCCGCGGCCAGCTGCGCGGACAGGTCGAGGGTCAGGGCGTTACGGGTCGCGGGGGCGTCGATGGTGAGCACGGCGACGCCGCCGTCGTGGCTGGAGCGGATCTGATCGGTCACCGGGCCGAGGGTGTCACGCTTCCGGCGTCGGCGGGCGTTCCAGCAACCGGGAAAGGACGACGGTCGAGACCGTGCGGTCGACGATCTCCAGGCCGCGCAGCCGCTCCAGCGCGGTCTCCAGGTGATGGATGTCCGACGCGCGCAGGTGGACGATCGCGTCGGCCGCGCCGGACACCGTGTAGGCCGCGACGACCTCCGGCAACGGCTCCAGCCGGGCGCGGATCCGGGCCGGGGTGATGTTCCCGTTGCAGGTCATCTCGACGAAAGCCTCGGTGCCCCAGCCCAGCGCCTCGGGATCGACGACCGCGGTGAAGCCGCGCAGGACCCCGGTTTCGAGCAGCCGGTCGACCCGTCGTTTCACCGCGGGCGCGGACAGGCCGACGACCTTGCCGATGTCGGCGTAGCTGGACCTCGCGTTGGCCATCAGGCATGAAACGATTCGCTGGTCGATGGTGTTCACACGCAATGTTTAGCAGGTATGTGCGCAGCGAACAGCGATTGATTGCGGAATTAGGTGAGCCTTACCCTTCGGGTATGCCGGAACTGGAGCAGCAGCCCCGTGTACCCACGACGCGCCGCTACCTCATGTGCCCGCCGCGGTACTTCGCGGTGGATTACGTCATCAACCCTTGGATGGACCCGTCGGTCCCGGTCAGCGTCGACACCGCGATGGCGCAATGGACCGAACTCCGTGACACCTATCGACGCCTCGGCCACACCGTCGAGGAGATCGACGCCCAGCCGGGCCTGCCCGACATGGTGTTCGCGGCGAACTCCGGCACCGTCGTCGACGGCCGTGTCCTCGGCTCGCGGTTCCGCGCCCCGCAGCGCACCGCCGAGGCCGAGCACTTCCGCCGCTGGTTCGTCGAGCACGGCTACCGCGACATCACCATGCCCGAGAAGATCAACGAGGCCGAAGGCGACTTCGCCTGGACCGGCAGGATCCTGCTCGCCGGCACCGGCTTCCGGACCGACCCGGCCGCGCACGCCGAAGCGCAGGAGGTCCTCGGTGTCCCGGTCGTGTCGCTGCGGCTGATCGACCCGAGCTACTACCACCTCGACACCGCGCTGTTCGTGCTCGCCGAGGCCACCGACACCACGCCCGCGCAGGTCGCCTACTACCCGGAGGCCTTCTCCGCCGGGTCGCGGAAGGTGCTGGAGCGGATGTTCCCGGACGCGGTAATCGCGGACCGGGCCGACGCGGAGTGCTTTGGGCTGAACGGGGTGTCCGACGGTCGCAACGTCGTCCTGCCGGTCGAGGCGACCGGGTTGGCGGCACGGCTGACCGAGCGTGGCTACGAGGTCGTCTTCGTGGACATTTCCGAGCTCAGGAAGGCCGGCGGCGGCCCGAAGTGCTGCACCCTGGAGATCCGCAAGTAATCCGTTCGTGGACACTTCGCTGGATTGTGTAACTACTCCATTCGCCAACTCGATTAATCGGGAAACACACTCGGTCCCGAATGAGGCGCGGATGGTGATCCTGGCGATTGGCGGCGTGGGCAAGCCCGTGCGCGCGCTCGATCCAGGCGAAAACGAGACATGGGTGACGGTCGACCAGTTCGAGCGTGTGCTCGACACGGTGGCCGGACGTGACGACGTCGGACTCACCTTCGACGACGGCAACGTCTCCGACGTCGAGATCGCGCTCCCCAGGCTGGTGGAGCGCGATCTCACGGCGGAGTTCTTCCCGCTGGCGGGCCGGATCGGCCAGCGGGGTTTCATCGACGCCGACGACCTCCGGCGCTTGACCGAGGCGGGGATGTCGATCGGCTCGCACGGCTGGGAACATCGCGACTGGCGGCGCCTCGACGGCAGGCACGCCCGGCGTGAACTCGAAGTCGCGCCGAAGCTGCTCGCCGACCTGAGCGGGAAACCCGTACGCGCGTACGCGCCGCCGTTCGGCGCTTACGACCGGCGCGTGCTCAGCAAGCTCCGGCGTTCCGGTGCGACCCGGGTCTACACGACCGAAGGCGGCGCGGTGTCGCGAGACAGCTGGCTGCGGCCGCGGACCGAGGTCCGGCACGACGTCGATCAGGAGTGGATCGACAGCGTGCTCGGTGAGCGGGATGGCCTGTACCGCCGAGCGGGACGGATGATGGCGCGCGTCGCCAGGCTTGCCCGCTTTTGACCGGTTTTCGTTGTGTGGTGGGAAAACAACCCCCTGTCGGCCCTTGAGTCGACCCCGGCGCGACGGCATCCTGAGCACCCTTCGGTAAAGAAGCCTTATTAACTAAGGGGTGCACGGTATGCGGAAATTACTCCTGTTCTCGGCGATGGTGGTGGCCGCAGGACTGGCCCCCGCGGCGATGGCCTCGGCTGCCCCTTCGGTACAGGCGGGTCCGACCGCGCAGCAGCTGCTGGCGAAGACCACCGGCTGCAACCAGATCTCGAACGGCAAGTACAAGACCGACGAGGAAACCGGCCGGACCATCGCGGTCTGCGACGCGGGAAGCGCCGTGTTCTGGAAGGCAGACATGGACGTCGACTGCGACGGGCAGCCGACCCCGCGGTGCAACAAGAACACCGACCCGTGGTTCCAGGACGGCACCGCGTACCCGCGCTCCGACGGCAAGGCGCTGATCGCCGACCAGACGCCCTACATCGTCGTGCCGAGCATCAGCAGCACGTGGAACTTCGAGAAGGCCGGCCTCAAGGGCGCCGGTTCGTGCGCGGTGATCTACAACAACAAGGTGCTCTACACCGTCATCGGCGACACCGGCCCGAAGGACATCATCGGCGAGGCGTCCTACGCGACCGCGAAGTCACTGGGCATCAACCCGGACCCGAAGAACGGCGGCGTCGACTCGGGCGTCACCTACATCTGCTTCAAGAACTCGAAGGTGTCGCCGACCGAGGACCACGGGAAGGCGACCTCCGTCGGGGAGGGCTTAGCCGCGAAGTGGGTCGGCTGAGGGAAGTCGTCGTACGGCAACGGCCCCGGAGCGGAACCCGCTCCGGGGCCGTTCGCTGTTCAGCGCGGTGTCACCTGTTGAGACCAATCGCCGAGACGATAGGGCGGTGCGACGACGTAGTTTCACGTGTCGCCGATGGTCTGCCATGGTCCAGCGACTCGCAGCCGGTAAGCACCGACACCGGCCTGGGGGAAGGTCGCGAAACCGTTGGCGTCGGTCCGGGCCCAGGACACCAGCCTGTTGTCCTCCGTGACGAGGGTGACCGTCGTGTTCGGGACACCTTCTCCGGTGTCCACCCGGCCGTTCCCGTTCTTGTCCGTCCAGACCTGCCCGCGGTCGTCCACACGCTTGCCGGGCACCTTGCCCGTGGCCGCCGCGACCGGGCCGGAGGTGTCGTTCCCCGCCGCGAGGTAGCAGGTGAGATGGGCCAGGCCCGTGTAGCTCGACTTGTCCGTGACCTTGCCTGACACCTTGAGTTCCACCCGTTGGCCCGGGGCCAGCACTCCTGCCTGCTTCGCCGACTCGAAGTCACCCCACTGTCCTGGTGGTATCACGAGATGGGTGCCGTTGCCGACGGGATCGCAGCCTGCCCAAAGGTTCGTGAGCCGACGGTCGCTGACGTTGGTGATGGTGACCGTTCCGGTAGCGGTCTCGCCGATCGCGTAGCTCGCCTTGTCGAGGCGTGCGCTCGTCTGAAGCGAGTCGGTCAACGGTCGACCGGCCCGGATTTCGAGCGCGGTGTTCTGCCCGGCTCCGTCGACCCGAAGGGGCCCGAAACTCGGGTTCACCCAACCGGCGGGGAAGCTGTCGAAGTTCACGGAGTAGTAGCGGTCGACGGGGACCGCGTCGAAGGTGAACCGGCCGCCGGCGTCGGTGGTCGTGACCCGCTCGATCACTCCAGGGCCCCCGCTGCGCAAGTGGATCTCCACTCCGGCGAGGTCTTCACCGGGAGAAGGGTTTCCGTCGTGATCGGCGTCGCCGTAGAGATGCCCCGCGACACGGTCGGTGGTACCCGCGGGCACCAGACCCACCGTGACCTCGGGGTCGTTGTCCGACTCGTCGGCGTCGGCTGTGCCGATCACCCGGACACGGAACACGGGGTCGCCTTGGTCGAGCGTGCCCACAGACCCGTGCACCCGATAGGTCCGGGTTTCCCCTGGAGCGAATGAGGCCCCGGTTCCCCGGTCGTAGAGATCCCCCCAGGCGTTCGGCCAGACGGTGAAATACGGGCCGGAGAACCTCCAGATCTGACCCTTCACCCCCTCCGCCTTGACGTCGCCGACGTTGGTGATGGTCACGTCGATGGGGATCTCGTCGTTCGGCAGCCAGCGCCCCTGCGGGACCGTCGCCGTCACCCGTAGATCGGGTCCGGTCGCGGCGTACGCGGGAGCGGCGGTGGCCAGTCCGGCCAGTGTGAGGGCCGCTGTCAGCGCGCCGAGGTTGCGGATCGATCTTTTAAGCAGGGTTCTTCGCATCGATGTTCCCCCAAGTCATCTCGCCGTTGACGAACGTGAATTTAGAGCCTGGAGGTCCGCTTGGCGAGCGAGTTGGGGAGCGGGAGAGGGCCGAGGGGGGACGGCGGTGGGCGTGGGTCGGGGTGGTCGTGAGTGGTAAGTGACGTTCTAACGTCACTTACCACTCACGACCACCCCGACCCATTGGGTACCGCCGCCCTCCCCGCTCAGCTCCTACGCCGCGCGCCGGTCTCGCTTCCGGCATCGTGGGCAGGTCGCTGCTCGCGCGCCCGCCGGGTCCCATCCCTCGCGGACCAGGATGGTGCGAACCTCGGCTGCCACTTCGCACGGTGAGTCCCGGACGTCCTGCCAGCCGTAGACGAGCCGCGCTCGTCCTGCCAGTTCGGCCGCGTTGTCGCGGCGGCGATCCCGGAAAGCGATGCCGGGCATGGCGTGGGTCGCGCGGCCGTCGAGCCGGACGGTCACCGCTGCCCCGTGCGAGTCGTAGGTGACGTCCTCCCAAAGCGTTTTGCCGTCCACTTCGATGGGGGTTTGCCGATTTCCGCGGGGTAGTCCGTGCTCGTCTTCGACCTTCTCCTTGTACTCCACTTCGAGCACCGACATCAGTCCGCCGCCGACGAGCGCGAGGCCGTATCGGATGGCGGGCCGATAGCGGAACGGCGGCCGGACGAGCACACACGCCTGCATGGTGGCCACGGAGATCCTTGTCCGGCCGAGGAGGTCGACGATGACGTTCGTCGCCTGCTGCGGTGTCCGCTGAGCGGTGGCAAGGTCGAGGATCGTGTCGGTGATCCTGGTCCGTGGTGGATTCGTTCCGGCGGCGATATGGGGTAGTGCGCGCGATCTGTGCACTATGACCACCGGGGTCTGCGAGATCGCCGAGAAGGTGTAGGGGACTGTGATTTCGACAGGTCCTTTGACGATCGGGAGAATTTTCCATTCTTCCGCGGCCGTGCGATGGCTCAAGACGGCGTAACCGCTCCCGTAGAGCAAGGCGGCGTGGATCTTCGCCGAGCGGGACAACTCGCCGGTGAACGTCGAGTAAACGCGCGGGAGAACCCGCTGCCAGCGCCCGCCCGCGAGATTCGCCCTGATGTCCGACATGGTGTGGCCGTACGCGTGCAATTGCCGCCGCGAGACGATTCCGTGTTGCTCCTCCAGGAGGACTGGCCAGCTCGGGCGTTGTTCGGCCGGGATCGACTCCTCGGACCAGCGTTTGTGTATGGGCACCCTTCGACGATCGCCGCTGAATGGAGGGTGTGGAGGCCGCGGAGCGGATCTGTGGATAACAGCGTGAGCGGGGAGGGTGGCTGTGGATAACTGGGCCGGGGTGGTCGTGAGTGGTAAGTGACGTTCTAACGACACTTACCACTCACGACCACCCCGACCCACCCCTAGCCGCCGCCTGGAAACTCACGAGATCGTTACGCGTCCCCTGTAGCGTTTCGCGTCCTTCGAGCGATGGGTAATTCCCTTGCCGCGCAGGCATTCCGCCAAAAGAAGGCGAACGACGGACACCGGTAACGAACCCGGTCCGTCCGCCGACCAACGGGCAGCGGAGAGCGGCTGGAGGAATTCGTCATGAAGATCAGTGTCTTCGGGCTCGGTTACGTCGGTTGCGTGTCGGCTGCGTGCCTTGCCGGGCAGGGGCACGAGGTCGTCGGGGTGGACGTGAACCCGGTGAAGATCGACCTCATTTCCGGCGGCAAGGCGCCGGTGGTCGAGGAGCGCATCGGGGAATTGACCGCGGAAGTGGTCGCCCAGGGCAAGCTGAGAGCGACGACCGACGTCAGACAGGCGATCGCGGACAGCGAAGTCTCCCTGATCTGTGTCGGTACCCCGTCGGCGCCGAACGGCAGCCTGTCGACGGCGTTCCTGGAACGTGTCGCCGAGGAGATCGGCGAGGCGCTCAGGGACAAGACCGAGCGGCACACCGTCGTCTTCCGCAGCACGATGCTCCCCGGCACCTGCCTGGACCTGCTCGTCCCCATCCTCGAGAAGTCGTCCGGCCGCACCGCCGGCGTCGACTTCGGCGTCGCGGTGAACCCCGAGTTCCTGCGCGAGGGGAGCAGCGTCAAGGACTTCTTCGACCCGCCCAAGACCGTCATCGGCGAGCTCGACCCGGCCAGCGGTGACGTCGTCGCGGCGCTTTACGAAGGGCTTCCCGGCGAGGTCTTCCGCGTCGCGATCCCGGTCGCCGAGATGACGAAGTACGCCGACAACTCCTTCCACGGGCTCAAGATCGGCTTCGCGAACGAGCTCGGCGCCATCTGCCGTGCCCTGGGGCTCGACTCGCACCAGGTGATCGACGTCTTCCTCGCCGACCGCAAGCTCAACATCAGCCCCGCCTACCTCCGCCCCGGGTTCGCTTTCGGCGGCTCGTGCCTCCCCAAGGATCTGCGCGGCCTGGTCTACGCCGCGCACCGCGCGGACGTCGCCGTCCCGATCCTTTCGCACGTGCTGCCCTCCAACGACGAACACCTCCAGCGTGCCTTCGATCTGGTCGCCAACACCGGAAAGCGCAAGATCGGCCTGTTCGGCCTGTCCTTCAAACCCGGCACCGACGACCTCCGCGAGAGCCCGCTCGTCGAGCTCGCCGAGCGCCTGCTCGGCAAGGGTTACGACCTCCGCATCTACGACGCCAACGTCAGCCTCTCCCGGCTGATGGGCGCGAACCGCGAGTACATCGAGGGCAGGTTGCCGCATCTCGGCCAGCTGCTGGCCGGCTCCATCGAAGAGGTCGTCGACCACGCCGAGGTCTGCCTCGTCGGCACGGCCGATCCGGAGGTCCTCGCGGCGCTCCCGGCCGGCGGCGGCCACACCATCATCGATCTCGTCCGCGTACCCGACGCCGCCCGGCGCCGGACTGAAGAGGGATATGTCGGTCTTGCCTGGTAAAGCTCTCATCCTCGTCGAGAACCTTTCCGTCCCCTTCGATCGCCGTGTCTGGCAGGAGTGCCAGACACTTCGCGACGCCGGCTGGGAAGTCCACGTCATCTGTCCACAAGGGACGAAACGGGACACCGAGGCCGAAGTCACCATCGACGGCGTCCACATCCTGCGGTACCCGCTGAAGGCCGCCACCGGTGGTCCGGCGGGCTACGTCCAGGAGTACGGCTCGGCGCTGTGGCACACGCTCCGGCTCGCCCGCAAGGTCGGCCGCGGCGGGAAGATCGACGTCGTGCACGCCTGCAACCCGCCGGACATGCTGTTCCTCGTCGCGCTGTACCTCAAGCGCCAGGGCGCGAAGTTCATCTTCGACCAGCACGACCTCTGCCCCGAGCTGTACCTTTCGCGCTTCGACCGCGGCGAGGACCTGCTCTACCGCGCGGTCTGCGCGCTGGAGAGACGCACGTACAAGACGGCCGACGTCGTCATCGCGACCAACGAGAGTTACAAGGACGTCGCCGTGAAGCGCGGCGGCAAAGCGCCGGACGACGTCTTCGTCGTGCGCAGCGCGCCCGTGGTCGAGCGGTTCCACATGGTCCCGGCCGAGCCCGAGCTGAAGAAGGGCAAGCCGCATCTTCTGGCGTACCTCGGCGTGATGGGCCCGCAGGACGGCGTCGACTACGCCCTGCGCGCGCTCGCTTCGCTGCGTGACGAAGTCGGCCGCACCGACTGGCACGCCGTGTTCATCGGCTCCGGTGACGCCTTCGACGCCATGGTGGCGTTGTCCAAGGAACTGAAGCTCGACGACCAGGTCGAGTTCACCGGCCGCATCTCCGACGAGGACCTGCTGCGCTACCTGTCCTCGGCCGACGTCTGCCTGTCGCCGGATCCCCTGAACCCGCTCAACGACGTGTCGACCATGAACAAGATCATGGAGTACATGGCGATGAGCCGTCCGATCGTCTCCTTCGAACTGCGGGAAGCCCGGGTCTCGGCCGGGGAGGCCGCGCTGTACGCGCCGGCGAACGACGAGCCGGAGTTCGCGAAGCTGATCGCGCATCTGCTCGACTCACCGGAGGAACGGGCGAGGATGGGCGAGCTGGGCCGGGAGCGCGTCGCCGGTCCGCTCTCCTGGGAGAACTCTCAGAAAGCCCTGCTCGCGGCCTACGCGGCCGCCGTCCGCTGATCGACTTCCCGATCGCGTTTTGAACAAGACTCGAGCAATCCTGTAACCAACACCGCGGTCGATTCGACGGGATTGATGCTGCACCCGCACGCACCGATGGGAGATCCCGGCTTTGACTGACGACACGGTGCGCCTGTCCATGATCGGACAGGTTCTGCGCGGGCGATGGCGGACCCTCGTGGTCCTCGCCCTGCTCGGCGCTCTGATCGGCGCGGGATCCTCGGTGATCCTTTCTCCCGGCTACCGGACGTCGTCCAGTGTGCTGCTGCAGGGCCCGCGCGAGGCGGACGAACTGCTCACCCAGGCCGAGGTGGCGACCAGTTCGGTCGTGCTCGACCGCGCCGCCGCCGGACTCGGTGACGGTGAGACCGGCGCCGACCTGCGGGACAAGGTGGCCACGTCGGTCGCACAGGGCAATGTCATCACCATCGAGGCCACCGGTGACACCGCCGAACAGACGCAGCGGATGGCCGATCAGATCGCGAGCGAGTTCGTGAAGTACTCGACGCAGATCATCGCCGGTTCCGGCGACGCCGCGGTGCAGCTGGCGCAGGAACGCCGCGAGACGCTGCGGCAGCAGGTCGCGCAGACCAACCAGCGGATCAGCGAGCTCTCCGCGAAGGTCAACGAAGGCAAGACGACCGTGGAGAGCGTCCAGCTCCGCACCGAACTGCAGGGCCTGCGGACGTCGATCGAGTCGGCCATGTCCAGCCTCAACGCGGCCGACACCGCCAGCGGGCTCGGCAACATGGTCGTCCTCGGTTCGGCCCAGCTGCCGTCCTCGCCCGCGGCGCCGACGCTGCCGCAGCTGGCGCTGGGCGGTGCGCTGTTGTTCTTCCTCGTCGGCCTGTTCGGGCACCTCTTCACCGCCCGCACCGACCGGCGGCTGAAGGACGAGGAGGAGATCGCCGCCGCGGTCGGCGGTCCGGTGCTGGCCACCTTCGACGCCGTCGAAGAACGACCCACCGGCAAGACCTTGCGCGCCAAGCTCCTCCGTGACGACAGACCGTGGAACATCCCCAGGGTCGACGTCCACGCCGATGAGATCGACGTCGAGGTCCACTACCGGCGGCTGGTTTCCCGGCTCCCGCAACGGCGGCTGCTGATCGTGGCCGCCGAAGACGATCACGCCGGGAAGGTGGCCGCCGAGCGGCTCGCCGCCCTCGCCGACCGGTGGTTCACCGTGGCGACGATCTCCCCGGTGCGGCCCGTCATCGAAGAAAGCGACGCGGAAGGGATCCTCGTCGTGGCCGGCCTCGGTTCCCGGTCCGCCTGGGAGCTGGTCGGGATCGCCGAAGCCGTCGCCGACGCCGGGCTCGCCGTGGTGGGCACCGTGCTGATCCGCCCGGTCCAGCCGACCCGCACCCGCTCCGGCGCCACCACCCCGACCGACCACGAAGCACTGGCAGGTACCGCGTGACCAGCGCCGAAAAGACCAAGTCCGAACCGCTCATCGACCTCCAGCGGCTGGTCGTCTCGATCCGGAGACGCCGTCGCCTGTGGATGGCCACCGCTCTGCTGGGGCTGATCGCAGGCGGCCTGGTCGCGATGCTCCTTCCGTCGCCGCCCACGGCGGTGGCGCAGATCCTCGTCATCCACCCCGACGACTCGCCGACCGACAGCGGAACGCTGATGCGGACCGACGTCGCCGTGCTCAAGACCACCAAGACCGCGGGCGAGGCGCTCAAGAAACTGAACAGCACGCAAGCCCCGGAGGAGTTCCTCAAGGACTACGACGGGCTCGGGCTGACGAACAACGTCCTCCAGCTGACGGTCAAGGGCAAGACCAAGGACGAGGCGATCGCCCGCGCGCAGGCGATCTCCGACGCCTTCATCGCCGAGTACATCGGCCGCAACCAGGCGGCCGCGGCCGCGCAGCAGAAGGCCCTGCTCGACCAGCGCAACCAGGCCCAGAACGAGCTCACCCCGATCGAAGCGTCGATCGTCACCGAAGAGGCCAAGGGCCGCAACGCCAACCCCGCCCAGCTGGAGCGGCTGTACTCGCGCCGGGCGGAGCTGACCTCCAAGATCTCCGACTACGACGGCCGCGCGCAGGAGGCGGGCATCGGCACGCCGAAGGTCGCCGCCGGGACGCAGATCGTGGACGCGCCGCGGATCCTGCCGAAGTCGTTCCTCAAGACCCTCGGCACCGACATGGGCATCGGCCTCGCGCTGGGTTTGCTCGCCGGACTGGGACTCGCGGCGATCACGAGCGTGGTGAAGGACCGGCCGGTCCTGCGCCGGGAGATCTCGCGGCACCTCGGCGCCTCCGTGATCGCGCAACTGCCCAAGCCGCCGCGGTTCCTGCGGCGTTCGCGGGCGGTCGCCCGGCGGCAGCGGGCCGCGGCGACGCTGGTCCGCGCCGTCCGGCAGGAGGGCGGTTCGGTGTCGCTGCTCGACCTCGGCGCCCGCCGGGTCACCGCCGCGCTCGCCGTCGACATGGCGCGCGAACTGGCCGGGAAGGGGCCGGTCTCGCTCGTCGACGACCTGCCGAAGGCGAACCTCCGCGAGCTGGCAGGCGATGCCCCGATCCAGGTGCTGGACCGCGGCGACGCTCCGGTGGACGGAAAGGAACGGCGCATCGGCGTCGGGTCGATCGAGCCCGGCACGGCGTGGACCGACCTCGAATTCCTCGGTGAGGAGACGATCCTCGTCGTCCGCACCGCGCACGCGAACACCGAATGGCTGCACACCGTCGCCCGCCAGCTGGCGGACCGGCGCATCCCGATCATCGGGGTCGTCGTGGTGGATCCGGATCCGCGCGACCACACCGACGGGACGCTGTGGGACGGCCTGCACACCGCGTTGCGCGGGCGCGCGAGTGCCGTGCCGGAGCCGATCCCGGTGCCCGCGCGGCCGGTGGTGGCCGCCCGCCCGATGACGACGGCGCGCCCGGTGGCGCCGGAGCGCAAGGTCCTGCCCGAGCGGAAGGCGGCGCCGGAACGACGGATGCCGCGGCCCGCGCCGAAGCCGGTCGAGATGTTCCCCGACGAGGACGCGCCGGTGCGGCGGCTCTCGACGGTGGCGCCGGTCGAGACGGACGCCGAACGCACCGTCGAGCGGGTCCTGGAGCCGCCGCGGGAGAAGAAGAGCACGCGACGACGTCCGCCGACGCCGTACAAGCGGCCCGAAGACCACGACAACGCCGATCAGCCGACCAAACGATTCTCGCCTGTGTCACCGGATAACGCCGAAGCCTTGTAAGGGGAGCAAGTAGAGATGTGCGGCATCGCAGGGGCCTACTTCTGGCCGGACGGGGGACCGCTCACCGATCGGCTCACGAAAATCCTCGCCCATCGCGGGCCCGATGGTTCGGGGCGCTACGACCACCGGGCCGGCGAGAGTGAGGTCCACTTAGGACATCGACGGCTGTCGATCGTCGACCTCACCGAGACCGGCGCGCAACCCATGGTCAAGGACGGGCTCGCGCTGACCTACAACGGCGAGCTGTACAACTCGCCGGAACTGCGCGAGGAACTCGAAGCGAGCGGCGTCCGCTTCCGGGGGACGTCCGACACCGAGGTCGTCCTGGAAGCCTGGCGCGCGTGGGGCACCGAAGGCCTGCACCGGCTGCGCGGCATGTTCGCGTTCGGTGTCTTCGACGAGCGCACCGGCGCGTTGACCCTGGTCCGGGACCAGCTGGGCATCAAGCCGCTCTTCCTGGTGCGCCGCGGCAAGGGGGTCGCGTTCGCGTCCGAGCTGAAGGCGCTGGCCACCGAGCTGGGCGGCTCGCTGACCGTCGACGACACCGCGCTCGTCGCGTCCCTGCTCTACTACTGGGTCCCGGACGGCCGCTGCGCGTTCAGCGAGGCCGAGAAGCTGCCGCCGGGCAGCTGGGCGCGGTTCCGGCCGAACGGCGACGTCGAACGCGGCAGCTTCTGGTCGCTGCGCCAGGTCGCCGAAGAAGGAGCGGCCTACGAGGGCGACTTCGACCTCAACGCCGTCATCGAGGACTCGACGCGCAAGCACCTGATGGCCGACGTGCCGGTCGCGACCTTCCTCTCCGGTGGGCTCGACTCCAGCTACCTGACCGCGCTCGCCGCGCGCGAGCAGCCGGGGATCTCCGCGTACACCATCGGTTTCCGGGCCGAGGACGCGAAATTCGAGGCGATGCCGGACGACCTGATGTACGCGAAGAAGGTCGCCGCGAAGTTCGGCGTCGACCTGCACGAGATCGAGATCGCGCCGCAGGTGCTGGACCTGCTGCCGAGGATGACCTATCACCTCGACGAGCCGATCGGTGATCCGGCGGCGATCAACAGCTACCTGATCTGCACCGCCGCCCGCGAGGCGGGTGTCAAGGTGATGCTTTCGGGGATGGGTGCCGACGAGCTGTTCGCCGGGTACCGCAAGCACCTCGCGAACAAGATCGCCGTGCAGTACCAGCGGGTCCCGGGTCTGGTCCGCCGTCCGGTCGAGTCCCTTGTGGACAGGCTGCCGGTGGCGACGTCGAAGCGCGGGTTCCGGTCGGTCCGGTTCGCCAAGCGGTTCCTCTCGTTCGCGGAACTGCCGGAGGAGACCGCGTTCCGGCGCAGCTACACGATGTACGACCGGGCCGAACTCGCCGGGCTGCTGAACCCGGACCTCGCCGGGGCCGTCGACGACGTCATCACCGAGCACGCGGACACCTACCACGACAACACGCTGTCCGATTTCGTGAACCGTATGTGCCTCGCCGATTCCCGGCTCTTCCTGCCGGGGCTCAACCTCACCTACACCGACCGGTCCAGCATGGCGGCCTCCACCGAGGTGCGGACGCCGTTCGTCGACATCGAGGTCGTCAAGGCCGCGTTCCGGATTCCCGGTGACCAGAAGATCGTGAAGCGCCAAGGGAAGATGGCGCTGAAGGAAGCGGCGCTGTCGATCCTTCCCGCCGAGATCGTGCACCGGCCGAAGGGCCTGTTCAGCGCGCCGCTGCGGGCCTGGATGAGCCGCGACCTCGCGCCCCTGGTGCGCGAGGTGACGAACGAAGGTGAATTGGTGAAGGCCGGGTTCCTCCGTCGGGAGGCGCTGCAGAAGCTCGTCGACGAAGACGCGTCCGGGCAGCAGGACCGGTCCAAGCACCTCTGGCACATCTTGACCCTCGAGTACTGGTACCGCGGCGCCGTCGCGGCCCGGACCACCTGATCGCTGAGGAGCGACGTGAAGCAGGTAGTGCAGAACTACAAGAGCGGGGAGCTGGCACTCCTCGACGTCCCGGTCCCCGCGTGCAAAGCGGGCGGTGTGCTGGTCCGCACCGCCTACTCGCTGATCTCCACCGGCACCGAGATGATGAAGGTGTCCGAGGCGAGCCTTTCCCTGGTGGGCAAGGCGAAGGCGCGGCCGGACCAGGTCGCGAAGGTGATGCAGAGCGTCGCGACGAACGGGCTGGGCGCCACCTACCGCAAGGCCATGAACAAACTCGACTCGTACACGCCGCTGGGGTATTCGCTGTGCGGCGTGGTCGAGGAAGTCGGCGCGGGCATCCACGACGTCGCCGTCGGCGATTACGTGGCGTGCGCCGGGAACGAGCACGCGCTGCACGCGGAACTGAACTGGGTGCCCAAGAACCTGTACACCAAGGTGCCCGACGGGGTCGACCCGCGGCACGCCGCGTTCGGCACGGTCGGCTCGATCGCGATGCAGGGCGTCCGCCAGGGCGAACCGCAGATCGGCGACATCGCGCTGGTCATCGGGCTCGGCCTGATCGGCCAGCTGGTCGTGCAGCTGCTGGTCGCCTCCGGGGTCCGCGTGGTCGGCGTCGACCCGGACCCGTCGCGGTGCGCGCTCGCCGAACAGCTCGGCGCGCTGAAGTGCGGCGACCCGTCATCCGGGGTCATCGACACCGCCGTCGCGGAGATCAGCTCCGGGCACGGCGTCGACCAGGTGTACCTCGCCGCGGGCGGCAGCACGAACGAGCCGGTCGAGCTGGCCGCGAAGCTGGCCCGCGACCGCGGCCGCGTGATCGACATCGGCAAGTGCTCGCTGAACCTGCCGTGGAACGCCTACTACGAAAAGGAACTCGACGTCCGGTTCTCCCGTTCGTACGGCCCCGGCCGCTACGACCCGGAGTACGAACTCGAAGGCCGCGACTACCCGATCGGCCAGGTCCGCTGGACCGAGCGCCGCAACCTCGAATGCGTCGTCGACCTGATGGGCAGCGGCCGTCTCGACGTCGAGCCGCTGATCTCGCACGTTTCGGAGTTCTCCGACGCCGTCGAGACGTACCGGAAGCTGAACGAGGGCGAGCTCAAGGCCGTCGCGGTGCTGTTCGAGTACGAGAAGCGCGCCGCCACCACCACCGAGCCGGTGGCCGAGGTCTCGATGCCGAAGACGGTGACCACGCGCGCGGTGCCGAGGCCCGGCGGCGTGCGGATCGGGTTCATCGGCGCGGGCAACTACGCGTCCTCGATGCTCCTGCCGCAGCTGACGGAGATGGAGGGCGTCGACCTCACCGAGGTCGTCACCACCTCCGCGCTCTCGGGGGCGAACGCCCAGCGCAAGTTCGGTTTCGCCCGCGCCACCACCGACCTCGACACGATGCTCGACGACTCCTCGATCGACGCCGTGTTCATCGTGACCCGGCACAGTTCGCACGCCGAGCTGACCCGGCGGGCGCTGCTCGCGGGTAAGGCGGTCTTCGTCGAGAAGCCGCTCGCGCTGTCGGAGAAGGAACTCGAGGTCGTGCTCGGCGCGATCGAGGAGTCCGGCAACGACCGGCTGCAGGTCGGGTTCAACCGCCGGTTCGCCCCGCTGCTGAACGAGTCGGTGCTCCACTTCGGGCCGAGGATCGGCCCGGCTTCCGTGCGGTACCTGGTCAACGCCGGTCAGCTCGACGCCGGCAGCTGGTACAACCAGGCCGACAGCGAGGGCTCGCGGTTCGCGGGCGAGGGCGGTCACTTCATCGACACGGTCAGCTGGCTGCTCGGCTCCGACCCGGTCTCGGTGTACGCCACCGCGACGCCCGGGCACCAGGACCTGCAGATCCTGCTGCGTTACCCGGACGGCTCGACCGCGTCGATCGCCTACACCACCAGCGGTTCGTCGGCGTTCCCCAAGGAGACGATCGACGTCACCGCCGACGGCAAGGTGCTGAAGTTCGACGACTTCGCGCGCGCTTCGGTGTTCGGCCGCAAGAAGTGGGCCAGTTCGCGGATTCCCAAGGGCCGCGACAAGGGGCAGGCTGCCGAGCTGGAGGCGTTCGTCAACGCGCTGAGGACCGGGGTCGCGATGCCGGTGTCCGTCGAGTCGCTCGTTTCGACGACGCTGGCGACGCTCGCGGTCAACCGCAGCCTGGAGACGGGTGCGGCCGTGCGGATCAACGCTAAGGAGGGTCTGGGCTGATGGATCCTTCCTGGTACCTGCGAAGACTGTCGCGGATGGGGCCGGCCGAGGTCGCGGGCCGGGTCACCGACGTCGTGCGCAAACGCCAGTGGCGCGGGGTCGCGGGGGACAAGCCGGCGTGGCTGCCGGACCGCCGGTTCGCGTCGGTGCCCGGCGAAGACGTCCTCGCCGCCGTCTCGGGTGAAGCGGTGAAGGATCTGCTCGTCACGGCGGACCGCCTGATGGACGGGCGCGCCGAGTACTTCGGCGTCGAGCGGGACGACCTCGTCGACCCGGACTGGTCGTACGACCCGAAGACCGGCCGCCGCGCACCGTCCGATGTGTACTCCTTCGACGTCCCGTATCGCAGCGAGGACACCGTCGGCGACATCAAGCAGATCTGGGAGCCGTCGCGGCACCAGCACCTCACCGTGCTGGCCGCCGCGTATGCCCTGACCGGCGACGACCGGTACGCCGAACGTGTCGCCGCGCACCTGAAGTCGTGGTGGGCGGCCAACCCGCCGATGCGCGGGGTGCACTGGGTCAGCGGGATCGAACTCGGCATCCGGCTGCTGTCGTGGGTGTGGGTCCGGCGGCTGCTCGACGGCTGGGCGCAGGCCCCGGCGCTGTTCGAGGACAATCCCGAGGCGCTCACGCAGATCTGGCACCACCAGCGCTGGCTGGCCGCGTTCCCGAGCCGGGGTTCGTCGGCGAACAACCACGTGATCGCCGAGGACGCCGGGCAGCTCGCGGCCGCTTGCGCGTTCGCCTGGTTCCCGGAATCGGCCCAGTGGCGGGACGCGGCGCTGACGTCGCTGGACAAGATGCTGGGCCACAACACCTTCGACTCCGGGATCAACCGCGAACTCGCCACCGAGTACCACGGGCTCGTCCTGGAACTGGGGCTCGCCGGGGCGCTGGAGGCGAAGGCCGCGGGGGTCGCGGTGCCCGAGTCGACCTGGCTCGTGCTGCTCCGGATGACCGACGCGCTGGCGTCCATTGTGGACAATCGGCTGCGGCCGCCGCGGCAGGGTGACGCCGACGACGGCTTCGGCCTCATCGTCGACGGCGACGAGACCAGCCGCTGGGCCTCGCTGCTCAACACCGGATCCGTCCTTTTCGGACGGCTGGACTGGTGGCCGGAGACCCGTGACGGCGATGTCCGCACGACGCTGTTCTCCGCGCTGGCCAAGGACATTGACGTCCGAACGACGCGTCCGGTGCGGCGCCGCGACGACTTCGCCGACGCCGGGATGACCATCCTGCGAGACGGCGCCATCTGGGCCCGTTGCGACGGCGGGCCGCACGGCTTCCTGTCCATCGCCGCGCACGCGCACGCGGACGCGCTCTCGGTGGAGGTCCGGCACGACGGCGTCGACATCCTCGCCGACCCCGGGACCTACTGCTACCACGGCGAACCGAAGTGGCGGTCGTACTTCCGGTCCACGGCGGCGCACAACACGCTCGAACTCTCCCGCACCGACCAGTCCGTCTCGGGCGGTCCGTTCCTGTGGACGAAACACGCCGTCACCACGGTGATCGCGGCGGGAACACCGTCACGCTGGAGCGCGGAACACGACGGCTACGACCCGGCGATCCACCGCAGGTCGGTGGAACTGGAGGACTCGGCGCTCCGGATCCTCGACGAGGTCCGCGGCGGGGAGGCCCAGCACTGCCGTCTCGCGTTCCACTTCGGCCCGGCCGTCGAGGTCTCGCTCTCCGGCGGCACGGCGACGCTGTCCTGGACGGCCGACGGCCAGGTCCGGACGGCTTCGCTCGCACTGCCGCCGGAGCTGGACTGGTCGGCGCACCGCGGCGAGACCGGCCTGCCGATGGGCTGGTACTCGGCCGGTTTCGGCAGGCGCGAGCCCGCGTGGACCCTCTTCGGCGGCGGGATCGCCACCGACGGCGCCACTTTCACCACAGAGCTCACCTTCGACACCAGTAACGAGGATCCGCCGTTGTGACCGCACGACCGCACCGTCTCCGCCGGGCAGCACTTCTGGTGCTGCTCGGCTCGCTGACGCTTTCCGCCTGCACCTCCGAACCGGGCGACGAGGCCGGGAAGGGGCCGGATCCGGCGCAGGCGCCGTCCGGCTCGATCGCGCAGGTGTGCGACAAGGCGAAGGCGGGGCCGGCCGAAGCGCCGGCGGGTGCGGTGAAGATCGACCCGGCGGTGCCCGGCGACGTCGCCGCGAAGACGCGGTCGAGCCCGGGCGGGACGACGTTCTGGCTGGCGCCGGGCACGCACAAACTCGGCGACGACCGCTACGACCAGGTCAACCCGAAGCCGGGCAACGTCTATCTCGGCGCGCCGAACGCGATCCTCGACGGCCGGAAGATCAACCAGTACGCCTTCTCCGGCCACGCCGCCGACGTCAAGATCCAGTACCTGACCGTGCAGGGGTTCGCCGCGCCGCACGACGAAGGCGTGGTCAACCACGATTCGGCCGACGGCTGGGTCATCGAGCACAACACCGTCCAGGACAACGACGGCGCGGCGCTGATGGCGGGCGCGCGGCAGCAGGTCCGCGCGAACTGCCTGCGGCGCAACGGGCAGTACGGCATGAACGCCTACGCGCAGAGCAACGCGATCAAGGGCCTAGTAGTCGAGGGCAACGAGATCTCCGGCAACAACACCGGCGACTGGGAACGCAAGATCGACGGCTGCGGCTGCTCCGGCGGGGTCAAGTTCTGGTCGGTCGACGGCGCCGACATCCGCGGCAACTGGGTGCACGACAACCGCGGCGTCGGGCTGTGGGCCGACACGAACAACAACGACTTCCTCATCGAGGGCAACGTCATCGAGAACAACGACGGCTCCGCTCTGATGTACGAGACCAGCTACAACGCCGTCGTCCGCGGCAACACCATCCGCCGGAACAACTGGGTGGACGGCAAGGGCTACATCGACCGCGGCGACAGCTTCCCGGTGGCGTCGATCTACGTGTCCGAGTCCGGCGGCGAACCGAGGATCAAGGCGCGCACGGACAAACTGGAGATCTCCGGCAACTCGTTCGAGAACAACTGGAACGGCGTCACACTGTGGGAGAACTCCGACCGGTTCTGCAACAGCCCGGCCAACACCTCGTCCGGATCGTGCACGCGGCTGGTGCCCGAACAGGCGAAATGCGCGCAGCCCGCGATCGCGTCGGGCGCGCTGAACGAGGATTGCCGGTGGAAGACCCAGCGCGTCGAGATCCACCACAACCGGTTCGCGCTCGACCCGGCCGTCACCGGCTGCGAGGAGAGCTGCGCGCGGATGGCGATGCTCGCGAACTTCGGCACCTTCCCGGAGTGGTCGCCGTACAAGGGCGAGGTCGTCCAGCAGGCGATCACCTTCGACCAGGACAACCGGTTCCACGACAACACCTACTCCGGGCCGTGGAATTTCGTGGCGTTCGAGCCGAGCCGCGTGCTGGGCTTCGGTGAGTGGCAGGGCGCGCCCTATCGTCAGGACCAGGGCAGCAAACTGACCCGCGCGGGAGGAGGCTGACATGCTCGATCCCGCAGTCCGGCCCGCCCCGGCGATCCGGAGATTTCCCCCGGCGGCAGGCATCGCCTGGACGCTGCTGATCATCAACACCCTCGGGTCGACCGGGGCGAAGACGGTCATCCCGCTGCCGAGGTCGGTCAGCCAGCTGATCACCATGGGCGCGCTGGGCACCGCCTTCATCATCGCGCTCGCCCTGAACTCCCGGCTGCGGATCCGGCCGAACGCCTATCTCTTCCTGCTCACGCTGCTCGCCATCCTGAGCGTCGTCGCGAGCCTGAACCTGGAAGGCGGCTTCGGCGCGCTGTTCCGCTGCTTCCGGTTCGCGCTCTTCCTCAGCACCCTGTGGTTGCTGAGCCGCTGGTGGGACGGTGGCCTCGACCTCGTCCGCCAGCACATCCGCACCTACGGCGCGGTGCTGGTGACGGTGGTGATCGGGCTCGGGCTGAGCCCCGGCAACGCGCTGCCGTTCGAGTACGGCGGACGGCTCACCGGCACGGTCTGGCCGCTGACCCCGCCGCAGGTCGGCCAGTACGCGGCCATCGTCATCGGCCTCACGATCCTGTTGTGGCTCGGGAAGAAGCTGGAGCGGAAGCACGCGCTGGTCGTCATCGTCCCGTCGTTCGGGGTGCTGCTGCTGACCCACACCCGCACCGCGATGCTCGGCCTGGTCGTCGGGACCATCGTGGCGCTGATGTCGCAATGGATGTCCAGCGCCCGCGCCCGCAAGGTGTTCACCGGGCTGGTCTTCGGCGGGATCTTCCTCGTGGTCGTGCTGGGCGGGCTGCTGCAGGCGTGGTTCCTGCGGGGGCAGTCGGAGGAGAACTTCTCCAGTCTCACCGGTCGCGCGAAGGTGTGGGACGCGCTGCTCGACGCGCCGCGGACGACGCTGGAGTACCTGTTCGGCGTCGGTCTGACCGACAAGTCCTACGACGGGCTCCCGATCGACAGCAGCTGGCTCGCGGTGTACCACGAGCAGGGGTACGTCGGGATCGTGATCGTGGCGGCGTACCTGCTCGTGCTGGTCGTGGTCGCGGTGCTGCGGCCGCCGTCGCCCGCCAGGGCGTGCGCGATCTTCCTGATCACCTACTGTCTTTCCGCCTCCTACACCGAGGCGGGTCTCGGCGACGCGTCGCCGTACCTGTTGCATCTGGCCCTGGCCGCGTCGTTGCTGGTGCGTATGCCCGCCGACGAACCTGAGTTTCTGGAGACGAAGTGAAAATCCTCGTGATCCACAACCGGTACAGATCCGAGCAGCCCAGCGGTGAGAACAACGTCGTCGACCAGGAGACCGCGCTGCTGGCCGAGGCCGGGCACCAGGTCTCCCTGTTCGAGCGGCGCAGCGACGACATCGCGGAGATGTCCCTGCCGCGCAAGGCCTTCGTCCCGCTCCAGGTGCCGTGGAACCGGGCCGTGCGCGCGGACCTGGCCCGGCGCCTCGCCGACGACCGGCCGGACGTCGTCCACATCCACAACACCTTCCCGCTGCTTTCGCCGTCGGTGCTGGCCGCCTGTGCCGACGCCGGGGTCCCGACGGTCGCGACCGTGCACAACTACACCCTGATCTGCCCTCCCGGCACGCTGTACCGCGACGGGCAGGTGTGCACCGATTGCGTGGGCCGGTCGCCGGTACCCGCGGTGCGGCACGGCTGTTATCGCGGCTCGGGGCTCGCGACGGTGCCGATGGCGGCGAGCCTGATGCTGAACCGCAGCCGCTGGTGGTCCGGGGTCTCGCGGTTCTTCTGCATCTCCAAGGCACAACGCGAGGTGCTGATCGCCGCGGGGATGCCGGCCGACCGGCTCGGGGTGAAGTACAACTACGTGGCCGATCCCGGCAAGACGCGCCAGGGCGCGGGGGAGCATCTGCTGTTCCTCGGCCGGATCACCGCGGAAAAGGGTGTCGGCCTGTTGATGAGGGCGTGGGACCAGCTCGTCTCGGTGGGCGGCCCGCTGCCGCCGCTGGTGATCGCCGGCACCGGCCCGATGCAGGACGAGGTCGCACGCTGGGCGGACGGCCGCGACGACGTCCGCTACGTCGGTCTTCAGTCCAAAGAGGAGTGTCGCGACCTGATCGTCCGCTCGAACGCCGTCATCGCGCCGTCGGAATGGCTGGAGGCTTTCGGGCTGGTCGTCGTCGAGGCGATGGCCGCCGGTGTCCCGACGGTCGCCTCGGCCCACGGCGCCTTCCGCGAACTCGTCGAGGACGGTGTCACCGGCCTGCTGCACGAACCCGGGAACGCCGAAGCCCTCGCGGCCCGCCTGCGGGAGATCGTCGGCGACGCCGAACGGAACCAGGAGATGGGCTGGGCGGCGAGGCTGGTCTACGAGCAGGAGTTCACGCCGAAGGTCGGCCTGGAACGCCTGGTCGGCGGCTATCAGGCCGCGATCGACGCGGTGTCTTTCGCGTGATCGCCGGTCCGCCCGCACTCCCGTCGCGGGCGCGGATCCCGCTCTGGACCCTGGGCGCTTTCGGCTTCGTCGTCGCGCTCGTTCTCGGTGTCCGCTACGCCGGCACCTCCCACCTCGCCGGGCTGGACGCCCTCGTGCTCCCCGTCGTCGACCGCGTCGAAGGTCCACTCTGGTACGTGGCGACCGCCGTCGACTTCGCAGGCGAACCGATCGGCGCGGTCGTCGTCATCGCGCTGTTCGGCTGGCTGTGCCTGCGGCACCGGCGGCCGCGGATCGCGATTCTCATGGTGGCGGCCAGCGGGGTGACCGTGGCGCTGACCACCGGCCTGAAACCCCTGGTCGGCAGGCTGATCCACGGCGAGTTTCTCTCCTACCCGAGCGGGCACACGGCGTTCGCGGTGACCGTGGCGACCGTCGTCGCGCTGCTGGTGATCGACGTGCGGGAGCTCGGCCCCGTCGTCGGGGCTTGGGTACTGGCTGGGCTGGTCGCTTTCGCGGGGCTGGCGATGGGGTGGGCGGAGGTGGCGCTGGGGGCGCACTATCCGACGGACACCTTCGGAGGTTTCGGGGTCGCTGTCGCGGTGGTTCCGGTGGTGGGGTGGACGGTGGACCGCCTCACGCGGCGGCCCGCCTGACGTTGGGCCGCGGCCGCGCTTGAGCGGTCCGGAAAGCGGCGTGAAGTTCGCTGAGCACCTGGTCCGGCTCGGTGCGCAGCCGGGACGGCAGTGTTTGGAGCACGACGATCCCGGCGGCCACGTACCGCGCGTTGCGGGCGACGGTGGCGCGATGGTCGTCGAGGTTCGCGTGATGGCGGTAGGAATCGATCTCCCAGGCGAAGGCGATCTCGTCGCACCAGAAGTCCGGGGTGGCGATGTGGTTGCCGTTCGCGTCGAAGATCGGGACGTTCCAGTGGCCCGGTGGGAGACCGGATCTTCGCCAGAGGTGCCAGGCGTCGGCCTCGGCGACGGATCTGGCTCCGGCCAGGAGCGGGGCCAGAGCTTTCCTGGGGAGGGCTGTTCCGGTCCGGCCTGCTTGGTCGAGTTCGCGGGCGAGCATGTCGGTGGTGCAGAAGCGGCGCTGGACGGACTCGGCCATCAGCGCCTGGATCTCGTCGGGGTTGGTGAGCCGTCGGGCGGCGTCGATGACGGCACGGGGGACGGGTGCGACAGGGAGACCGTCTCGTAGGTGTGGCCGGGGCAGGCGTTTCGTCCGCTCGACGTGCACGAACCCCACGGAAATGATCCGGCGCTCCTCGGGAATGAGGATGTGTACATCACCTGGAGCCGGATGGTTCTTCAGACCGTGAAGCTGGAGCGCGCGGATTCCGGTTAGGACCGTGCCTGCGCGGCCGTGCAACAGGGCGGCTTGAAGCAGCTGTTCTTCGTTCGCCTGTCCGGTGTGAAGCAGCACGATTCCCGGCAACAGACGTTGCCAGGGGCCGCCGGGAGCGCATCGGCGCGAGATGGTCCGGCCCGGCACGCCGATAGCCTTCAGATCGGCGCCACGCACCACGGCGGCACCGTTCAGGAGCGGATCGTTCGGCCAGGTTCCTCTTCGCACGAGGTCACGATGCGCTCGATCGCCGCCTCGATCCACTTCTTCTTCGCGCGACCGGACCTCTCACGGCAGCGTTTCATGATCAACGGAAGATCGGGGACACTCAACGTCCCCGATCTTCCGTTGATCATGAAACGCTGCCGTGCCGAGTGGTCCAGTCAGCGCCCAGCATCCGCGAAGCTCGAGCCCTCGTCCTGCGAGTAAGGAGCAGCCTGCCAAACCGAAGCCCCCACGGTCCGCGAAGTGTCATGGACGACGAACCGCCAAGAACCCGAGTAAGCGTTGTCGTACCACCGGTTCTCCTGCCGGAAAGTCACCGCTTCGGAAACGGAAGAACCCCGATAAGGCGACCAGTCCGGATAGGTCCCGAAATTCGCCAAAAGCGCCATCCGCCCGCATAACCCCGTGCACGAAGACCCGTGAGAGAACTTGTTCCCGTGAATGGAAACCCGCTGCGTCTTCCACCGGCAATCATCGTACAAAGGACGAGAAGCGATCCCTGGCGAAGAACAGGAAGAGACCGAAGGAACCAGTCGGGTGCAGGATCCGGAAGACGTGTTCGCCGGGCTGTTGCAGAACCGGTCCGCGTTCTCCCAGGCGGTGATCCCGGCCCAGTTGTCCTCGAAGACGTTGTCGACGATCTCCACCGAAGAAGTCCGCGCCGGGAGACGCGGCTCGCCGCCCGACTCCGACAGGTAGATCGTCCCGACCGGGAAATCGTCCCCGCGAGCGGCGAAAGCGCGTCCCTGCACCAGGGTGTTCCGCCGGAAGGTGTTGTCGCGGACCACGAGGTTGTACGAGATCTCGTAGAACAACGCCTCCGCCTCGTTGTCCTCGATCAGGTTGTCTTCGATGAGGAAGTCGTTGTTGTTCGTGTCCGCCCAGAGACCGGCGCCGTGGTTGTGGTGGACCCAGTTGCCGCGGATGTCGGCGCCGTCCACCGCCCAGAATTTCGCGCCGCCGCTGCAGCCGCAGCCGGGGACCTGCTTTTCCCAGTCGTCGGTGTTGTTCCCGGTGATCTCGTTGCCCTCGACGAGCAGGCCGGTGATCCCGTCGCCCGCTCGGTAGGCGTTGATGCCGTACTGGCCGTTGTTCCGCAGGCAGTTCCGCAAGATCCGCTGACGCGGCCCCGCCATCATCGCGGCGCCGCCGTTGTCCTCGATGGTGTTGCCTTCGATGGTCCAGTGTTCACCGGAGTCGTGGTTGACCACGCCCTGATCCCGCGGCGCGGCGAAACCGCGGATGGTGAGGCCGCGGATGACGACGTCGCGTGCCTGCTGGGTGAACGCGTAGCGGTTGACGCCGCCACCGTCGAGCACGGCGCCGGGAGCGCCCAGGTAGGCGTTGCCGTCCTTCGGGATGATCTGGCCGTATTCGTCCTGGCCCAGGGTGTGCTTGCCCCCGGTCAGCCAGAACGTCGTGCCGGCCGGGAGCTCGCGCGTCTTCTCGGAAAGGTCGGTCCCCGGCGAGACGACCACGGCGTCGTCCGGTTTCGAAGGGCTCACCGGACCCGAAGCGCAAGCCGCGGCAGGAGCCGCCGAAGCCGGGGAGGCCGTGACGACTCCTGCCGCGAGCAGCAGGACTACCAGGAACACGGGCATACCGAAAACGGTAAGCCACTAGGGACCGTCCCAGATGGACACTTACAGGTGAAACTTCAGCAGGTCACCGCCTCGCCGAAGCCGCTGCACACGTCCTGCCGGTAGGGCTCGGCCTGCCATTGCGCCGACGTCAGCTGCCGTGACGCGTCGTGGGCGACGAACTTCCACGGCCCGTAGTACTGGTTGTCGTACCACCGGTTCTCCTGCCGGAAGGTGATCGCGTCGGAGATCACGTTCCCTCGGTACGGTGACCAGGCCGGAAAGGTCCCGTAGTTCGAGAGCACGGCCATCCGGCCGCAACGGTCTAGGCAGCCTTCCATGGACCCGTCGAACTCGAACGTGTTCTCGTGCACCAGAACGCGTTGCGTCTTCCACCGGCAGTCGCCGTACAGCGGCGCGGTCGCGATGCCCGGATCGGAGCAGGTGGACGTCGGTGAGACCAGTGCCGTGCAGGAGAAGAAGGACGTGTTGGCCGGGCTGTTGCAGAACCGGTCGGCGTTCTCCCACAGCGTGATCCCCGACCAGTTGTCCGAGAACAGGTTGCCCCGGATGTCGATCTGGCTGGTCCGGGCGGGCAGCCTCGGCTCCCCACCGGACTCGCTGATGTACACCGAGGCGACCGGGAAGCTGTCGCCCTTGGCGGCCCGGTTGCGGCCCTGCACCAGCGCGTTGCGCCGGAACGTGTTCCCGATCAGCTCCAGGTTGTAGGAGATCTCGTAGAACAGCCCCTCGGAGGCGTTGTCCTCGATGACGTTGTCCTGGACGAGGAAGTCGTTGTTGTTCGTGTCAGCCCAGAGCCCGACACCGTGGTTGTGGTGGACGAAGTTGCCGATGATGTCGGCGCGGTTCACGGCCCAGAACTTCGCGCCGCCGCTGCAGCCGCAGCCCGGGATCTTCGTCTCCCAGTCGCCGGTGTTGTTCCCGGTGATCTCGTTGCCTTCGATCAGCAGGTCGGACAGCCCGCCGCCGGCGCGGTAGGCGTTGATGCCGTACTGGCCGTTGTTCCGCAGGCAGTTCCCGATCACCCGCTGGCCGGATCCGGTCATCATCGCGGCGCCGTCGTTGTCCTCGATGACGTTGCCCTGGATGGTCCAGCGCTCGCCGGAGTCGTGGTTGACCACGCCTTGATCCTGCTGACCGAGAAAGCCGCGGATGATCAGGCCGCGGATGACCACGTCCTTGGCCGACGTGGTGAACGCCGCGCGGTTGAGTCTTCGCCCGTCGAGCACGGTGCCGGGTGCGCCGAGGTAGACGTTGCCGTCCTTGGGCTGCACCTGCCCGAACTGGTCGTCGGCCAGGTGATGGGTGCCCGGGGTCAGCCAGAACGTGGTACCCGGCGGGTTGGACCGGGTCAGCTCGTTCAGATCGGTGCCCGGTTCGACGACCCGGGCACCTTCCGGCGCGGAGGGGACACCGACGGTCGTGCCGCACACCCCTCGGGCCGGCTCATCGGCTGCCTCCGCCGTGCTTTCGACGGAGACCTGGAGCAGTAGTACCGACAGCGCTACGCAGAGCGTCCGCGTGCCGGCCGAGCGAGATGCGATCCCAGAACTCATACCCTTCTCCGAAAAACCGGCTTCACCGGACGACCACCCAGCCACGGCGCCGGATCATCCGCGTCGAGCGCTTTGCGGTACACGAGGCAGGCCTGCGAGACCACTTCGACCGTCCGGTCGATGTCTTCTTCGGACAACGCGCTGCTGACCACGAACGACGGTCCGAGGACCCCGCCCGTGACCAGCTGCCGCAGGAACAGCGTGCGGTAGTCCTGCGACGGTTTCTTCCCGGCGTCGAGCGTGGCGAAGACGAGGTTGCTCGCCCGGCCGCGCACGACGACGTGTTCCCCGACCCCGGCCGAGGCCGCGACTTCGCGGACCCCGGCGGCGAGCCGGTCGCCGAGCGCGTGCAGCCGCGCGGCGATGCCTTCTTCGGTGTAGGTCTCCATGACCGCGATCGCGGCGGCCAGCGAATGCGTCTCGGCGCCGTGCGTGGTGGACAGCAGGAAGACGCGGTCCTTGCTGGTGCGCAGGCCGCCGAGTTCCATCAGCTCGCGTTTGCCCGCGAGCGCGGAGACGGCGAACCCGTTGCCGAGCGCCTTGCCGAACGTCGAGAGGTCCGGCGTGACGCCGTAGAGACCCTGTGCTCCAGCCTCGGACCAGCGGAAACCGGTGATCATCTCGTCGAAGATCAGGACGCAGCCGTACCGGTCGGCCAGTTCCCGCAGGCCGACGAGATACCCGGGGGGCGGTTCGAGCTGGGTGGACGCCTCCAGTACCAGGCAGGCGATCTGGCTCGAGTTCTCCCGCAGCAGCCGTTCGGTCACCTGGAGATCGCCGTAGGGGAACGACACGGTGAGATCGGTGATCTCGTCCGGGATGCCCGCCGACATCGCCGTGGTGCCGATGAACCAGTCGTCGATGGAGAAGAACGCGTGATCACGGCAGATCGCCACCAGCGGCCTGCCGGTGACCGCCCTGGCGAGCTTGACCGCGGCCGTGGTGGCGTCCGAGCCGTTCTTGGCGAATTTGACCATCTCGGCGGTCGGGACGGTTTCGAGGAACTTCGTCGCCGCCCGTTCCTCCACGATGGACGGGCGGGCGAAGTTGGCGCCCCGGTCGATCTCGCGGTGGGCGGCCTCGCTGACCCGCGGGTGCACGTGCCCGAGGCTGACCGCGCGCAGCCCCGAGCCGTACTCGATGTACTCGTTTCCGTCGACGTCCCAGACGTGCGCGCCGAGCCCGTGGGAGATGACCGGCGCCAGGTTCTCCGGGTACTGGTCGTCGCCCTTGGCGTAGGTGTGCGCGCCACCGGGGATCATCGCGTGGAGGCGCTCGTTGGCCCGCATCGACTTGGGAAGCTGACGGGTCATGCTCTCACCTCGTTTTTTGTAATACCGCGGAAAGCGGAAGGGCCCGGCGGTCCCGCTCCGACATCAGCGCCACCGGGAGCGGCCAGGGGATCGCCAGGTCCGGGTCGTCGGCCGCGATCGCGACGTCCTCGCTCGCGTCGTGCTCGCGGTCGATCCGGTAGGAGACGTCGGCGTACTCGGTGAGCGCCTGGAACCCGTGCGCGCAGCCCGCCGGGATGTACAGCGAGACCTGCGTCTCCCCGGAGAGCTCGAACGTCTCCTTGGCCAGGTACGTCGGCGAATCCGGCCTCAGGTCGACGACGACGTCGAAGACGGCGCCCCACGAGCACCGGACCAGTTTCGCTTCACCGAGACCGGAGCGGAGGTGCATCCCGCGCAGCACGCCCTTGCGGGACCGGGAAACACTGTCCTGGAGGAATCCGTTCGGGTCGATCCCGGCCGAGCGGACGACGGCGGCGTCGAACGTGCGGCTGAAGAAGCCGCGCTCGTCGGTGTGCGGGGTCGGTTCGAACAGGTACGCGCCCGCGATGGCGGGCACCGGGATCACCTTCATCGGACTCCCATCGGCAGGAAGGCGGCCGACAGCTCGGCGAACTGCTCGTCCAGTAGTCGCACTTGTTCCGCGCCTCGTTTCGCCACGATCTCGGTCAGTTCCCCCGCCCTGGACTCGAGCTCGGCGAACTGGCGCACCAGCGCGTCGAGGTCGATCTCCTTGGCCGACTGGCAGAATTCCCCCAGCCCCAGTGCGGTCATGAGGACCTTGTTCTTGCTCGCGTACCCGATGGACAACGTCGGTTTCGCCAGCTTCAGCGCGCACAGGACGTTGTGGTACCGGGTGGCGACGACGGATTCGACGGCGGACATCGCCCGCATCAGTTCGTCCAAAGTGGACGTGTCGGCGGCGGCGATCAGCGGGGACCCCAGTTCCCGCATGATCTCGTCGACGACCCGCCGATCGGCCTGGTCGCCGATGAACAACCGCACCGGGCGGCCGTCGGAGACCAGCCGCGCGACGAACCGCGTCATGTTGTCCACATAGGACTCGTAGATGTCGTCGGCGCGGGCCCGGTCGTCGTTCCCGCCGTGGTAGGCCATCACCCCGACCCCGACCGACCGCGGCAGCACCGGTTCCGAAGGTGCCGTGAGGGCGAACGCGAGATCGGGGTAGACGCGGTCGTTCGTGACGTCCACCCCCATCGCGCGCATCGCCTCCCGTGACGGCTCGTCCCGGTAGGAGCGGAACGACGCCAGCCGCCCGGCCCAGCCGATGACCGAGCGGGTCACCCGGTGCGAGCTCACGCTGGCGCCGACGCTCACCAGTGCCACCTTGGTGCCGACCAGCCGCCCGGACGCCGAGAGCAGCAGCAGGGCGTACGGGAAACCCCAAGGACGCAAGGGAAGGGTGGATTCCAGGACACCCATCCCCGGCACGATCACCACGTCCTGCCGCCGGACCCAGGTCGCCGTGCGGACTATGTCGACAAGTTTCCCGAAGCCCTTCATGGCGACGGACAGCGGTCCCGAGACCGTCCGGTACTCGCCCTCGTACCAGTTCAACGCGGTCGTTTCGAGTCCGTAGCGCGACGCGACGATTTCCGGACCGCCGCACATCACGCTGATGGCGGCGTCCGGATGATCCGTGCGCAAGAACCCGAGGACCGCCTCGAAGGAACCGTCGTTGCCGAGGTTCCCCGATCCGAGGAGGCCGAACAGCCCGATCCTCGCGGGCGGAGTCAAGGGACTCGTCCCTCCTGGCCGGCGACGACCGAGACGACGGAGACCTCGCGCGGGCCGAGTTCGGCCTCGGCCTGGACCGGCATCCGTCCCATGGCCGGGTTCCCGGCCCGGTTCAGCATCCATTGCCGCAGGTAGCGGAAGCATTCGCGCTTCTCCGCGCCGGAGATCGGCGCGTTGCGGATCGCGTTGACATACCCCAGGACGTACTCGCCGAGCAGCCGGACCATCGGGTGACGCAGCTTGTCGGCCCGCTTCGGGTCGAGGTTGGTGGCACGGCGGCGCACGGTCGGGTGCTCGTGTTCGGAGCGGCCGGGGTGGTCGCGCCGGAAGTACAGCCAGTCGGGCACCTGGTGGAACGGGCCGTGCAGGGCCAGTTCCGAGATGATCGTGCGGTCCGCGTGGTGGTAGCTGTCCAGCGGCGCGACGCGGCGCAGCACCTCGGTGCGGATGACGGCGCCGTCGTCGTCCCCGCCGGGGGCGAACAGCGTGCTGCGGAAGCGTTCCGCGGCGTGCGGCGAAACCGTGTTGAGCGGGTACTCCAGCGCCTGCGTGACGACGGCCTTCTCGTCGATCATCGCCGTCCACGAGTGCGAAAGGACGAACTCGGGGTGCTCGTCGAGCGCCTCGACGCAGCGCTCCAGCAGGTCACGCGCGTAGAGGTCGTCGTCGGAGGCCCACTTGAACAGCTCGCCGCGGGCGACGTCGACGCAGTAGTTGTGGTTGGGCGCGCAGCCGATGTTCACCGGCTGGCGCACGTAACGGACGCGGGAATCCAGCTTCGCGTACTCGCGGCTGATCTCTTCGGTGCGGTCGGTGGACGCGTTGTCCGAGATGATCAGCTCGAAGTCCGCGAAGCTTTGGCCGAGGAGTGCGTCCAGCGATTCGGCGAGGTAGTCCTCGCCGTTGTAGACCGGGAGCCCGATGCTCAGCCGAGGAGCGGTGCTCATGACGTCCTCATTTCTTCCTTCTCCGAAGTCTTGTGTTCTCTGAGGGCGATGTGCAGCTGAAGCCACCACACCGCTGACCCGCTGGTGATCGCCAACGCGACCCCCCAAGCGGATCCGGACGCCCCGGCCAAGAAGGCGCCGATGAGCCCGAAACCGACATAGCCGGCCGAGTTGATCAGCTGGGCGCGAAGGCTCCTTTTCGCAGCGCCGAGCGCACGCAATCCGGCGGCCGCTCCGGTGTTGAACCCCGCCGCGGCGATACCGATGGTCACCGGGAGGATCAGTTCCGAAGCGGGATCCCAGACGTCACCGAGGACGAACCGGCCGGCGTCGTGGGGTACCAGAAGCAAGGCGAGGCCCCAGAGCAGGGCCGCCGCCGCCTGGCCGGCGCCGAGGACGGCGCAGAACTTCCGGAAGCGGTGCGGGGCCCGTTGGAGCACCCGTGCGCTTTCGGCGACCGTGACCAGGGAAAGTCCCATCAAGAGGGCGAAGAACGGCCCGAGGAGCAGCTCGGCGCCGCGGACCGCGCCGACGCTCGCGATCCCGGCGATCGCGCCGAGACCGTACATCCGCAGTTGCGACGAGCCGCTGTTGCTGACGTTTTCGATCACGTAGCGGGTGCCGAGGTCGCGGTGCGCCTTGATCCACTCGAGCGTGCCGCGCGGATCCGGCCGGACCCCGGACTGCAGGCAGCCGAAGCCCGCCGCGACCGCCCCGGAAAGGCCCCACGCCAGGATGAACGCGACGACGGTGTCGGACGTGTGGTGCGCGATGAACAACGCCGGGATCAGCGCGATCCCCCAGACGACGTCGTTGAGGAACGCCTTCTTCCCGTGCCCGGCGGCGAAGAAGGTGAACCGCCAGGCGTCCTGCAGCAGCAGCGTGGGAATGACGAAGCCGAGCGCGACGAACGCCCCGCCGGTGGAGTCGCCCACGATGAGCCCGGCGGCCACGCTGATCATCCCGGCCACGACCCCCGCGGTGAGCGCCGTGCCGGTCGCCCGCTTGGTCGCGGCGCGCCAGGATTCGGTGGACACCCCGGAGAACCGCACCATCAGCGGATCCGTCGTCAGCCCGCGCGAAAGGTTGAGTACCACGCCGTAGCTGACCCAGGCGAGGCTGAACATGCCGAACGCGAACGTGCCGAGCGAACGCGCGACGTAGAGGCCGACGATGAAGTTGGTGATGCTGGAGACGGCCTGGTCGCCGAGGCCCCAGCTGAGCCGTCCGGCCATGGCGCGGATGGCCTGGGAACGCAGAAGTGATCGCATGGGCTATTCCTTGAGCAATCCGGCGTCGTGCAGCGCCTGGGCGGCCGCGACGACGGAATCGAACGGCAAGCCGGACCGCTCGGCGACGTCGAGCAGGCTGTGCTCGCCGTCCGAGAGGTTGAGCACCCAGAGCATGGCCATCTGGGCTTGTTTGGCGTCGCTCCGCCCGCCGAGCGAGTCGTACAGGCCGCGCTTGCCGAGTTGCGGCTCGCCGAAGGGGCTGAGGTTGACGTAGCTGCGGTTGCGGTCGAGGACGGCGTACGTGTCCCGCAAGGTCCGGAGGGTTTCCTCCATGGCCTCCGTGGAGACGAAATCGAGGTTGTCGGCCGAGGTGTGGTACTCGGGATAGCCCGCGTACGGCGTCCTCGTCAGCGACCCGACACCCAGGTTGAAGCCGGGGGAGCAGAACTGGCGCTCGTCGTAGCCGTACGGCGAGAAGTCCACGATCTTGTGCGCGCGATCGGCCAGGACGTACGCGAGCACACGGTCGATCTCGGCGTCGCCCCGGCGGCTTCGCTTGTAGGTCAACGATCCCGGGTCACCGGCGCAGGCCAGCACGAGTCCCGCCTTGATCCGGCCCACGCGGTCGCTGTTGCGCGCGAGCCAGGTGATGGCGCCGATCGTGCCCGGCATGAACAGGAACCGGTACGTGTAGTGCGGCTTTTCGAGCTTCTGCGCGAACGCGGCGGCGATCGCGATCCCGGCGACGTTGTCGTTCGCCAGCGACGGATGGCACGTGTGACAGGAGACGATCACCTCGTCGGCGACCTCGCCCGGCACGACGTGCTCGGCGTAGGTGAGGCTCCCGTCGGCCAGCGTCGAATCGATGTGGACCTCGTACTCGCCGTCCGGCAGCGCGTCGAGGGTTTCCTGCGCCAGGCAGAAACCCCAGGTCGGCGAGTAGTAGCTGGTCCGGTACGGCACCCAGGACGGCCGGTCGGGCAGGGTGTGGAGGTGTTCGCGCAGCTCGGCGAGCGACATCTTCCGCGAAACCGGGACGCTGTAGCCGACGACGTGCAGATTCGACTCCTGGAAGTCGACCACGCGCCGGCCGGAGGGGTCCTTGACGTACGCGTCGCGGATGTTCCATTCCTGCGGCACCGTCCAGTCCAGTACCTGGGTGCCGGTGGGGACCTCGTGGATCTCCAGCGGGATGTGCTCGCCGACGATCTCCAGCGTGCGGCGGACGCCGTCGCCGGTGATGCTGCGGCACAACGGGTACAAGCGCTCGACCAGCTTTCGCAGGTCGGCGCTCGTCTCGAGGCCCCGGTTCGACATCAGCGACGCCGGAGGGTGTCGTCGAGTTCGCCCGCGGCGGTGCGGTCCTGCAACCGCGCCAGCCGGGTGAACAGGCGCTGGAAGCCGTGTTCGGTGAGGCCGTGGGTCTTGTAGGCGTCGATCAGTTCGAGCGCGCCGTCCTTGACCGACCAGTCGCAGTCGAAGCCGGGGATCGCCGCGCGGAACCGGGAGAAGTCGACCCGGTAGGAGCGCGGGTCCGCGCCCGCCTCGCCGGTGATCCGCAGCGTGGAGCCGGGAACGGCCTCGACGACCTCTTCGGCGATCTCGGCGACGGTCACGTTGTTGCGTTCGGTGCCGATGTTGAACGCCTTGCCGTGCACGGCTTCCTTGGGCGCCACCAGCGCCGCCGCGAAGGCCCGCGCGATGTCCTTGGCGTGCACCAGCGGCCGCCACGGCGTGCCGTCGGAGAGCACCAGGACCTCGCCGGAGAGGAACGCGTGCGCGGTCAGGTTGTTCAGCACGATGTCGCCGCGCAGCCGCGGCGAGAAGCCGAACGCGGTCGCGTTGCGCATGTACACCGGGCTGAAGTCGTCGTCGGCGAGCTCCTGGACGTCGTCCTCCACCCGCACCTTCGACTCGGCGTACGGCGTCACCGGGCGCAGCGGCGCGTCCTCGTCGACCAGGCCGTCGCCGCCCGAAGCGCCGTAGACCGAACACGTGGAGGCGTAGAGGTACCGCTTGACCCCGGCGTCCTTCGCCAGCTTCGCGAGCTTGACCGAAGCGTGGTGGTTGATGTCGTAGGTCAGCTCCGGCGCCAGCGACCCGAGCGGGTCGTTGGACAGCGCGCCGAGGTGGATCACGGCGTCCACACCGGCCACGTGCTCGGCCGTGACGTCACGAAGGTCGACCTCGAAGCCGTCGGGGTCCTCGGGCTGGGGACCCAGCACGCAGGTGTCGTAGAGACCGGAGTCGAGGCCGATCACCTCGTGGCCTTCGGCGGCCAGCACCGGGGCCATCACCGTGCCCAGGTAACCCTTGTGCCCGGTCAGCAGCACACGCATGACTTTCAGCCTTTCGCAGTGAGGTCGAGCGTCAGTTTCTTGAGGTCGAAGGCCTCGGCATAACGCTGCCCGCATTCGATGCCGCGAATGCGGGCGAGGCCGAGGAAGGCTTCCCGGTCGTACCAGGGCCGATGCCGCTGAGAGGCGTAGTGCTCCTGCAGCAGGCGGACCTTCTCCTCGGCGCGCTCGGCGGGAAGCGGCACGTACGCGGTGGGTTTGCCGAGGTCGCCGTCCCATTTGGCGATCTCGTACTCCAGCTGGAGATGGGTGCGGAACACCGTCGGCACCAGCGTCGCCAGGCCGCGGTGGTCCTGATGCGCGTCGGCCGTGCGCGGCGAGAGGACGAGATCCGGGTCGGTGCGGCGGCGCAGTTCTTCCAGCCCGTTCTTGGCCTCTTCCCAATGCGAGGGGAGCCGGCCGTCGGGCAGTTTGAGCACGGTGACCTCGACGTCGGCGCCCGGGCAGAAGGCCGTGAGCGCGGCGCGCTCCTCGGCCTCCCGCTCGGTGCCGCCGCCGGACAGGACGAGCGCGTCGACCCGGACGCCCCGGTTTTCGGCGCAGATCGTCAGCAGTGTGCCGCCCGCCCCGATGGCGATGTCGTCACAATGCGCGCCGAGCGCGACGATCCGCTCGATCCTGCCGGTGCCCAGTCCGATCACGCCGTGCCCACCGGCGCGGGTTCGCGTTCCCACCGCGCCCAGGGGCGGTCTCCGTGCGCGTACGCGTCGTCGAGCTGGACGCGTTCCTTGACGGTGTCGGTCGGCTTCCAGAACCCGCGGTACGGGTACGCGAGCAGCTTGCCCCGCTTGGCGAGTTCGCCGCAGCCGTCGGCCACCAGGTCGCCGCCCTCGGGGATGTGGTCGAAGACCTCCTGGCGCAGCACGAAGTACCCGCCGTTCTCCCACAGCGGCATCTCGCTGACCGGGGTCAGCGCGCCGATCCGGCCGTCTTCGTTCATCTCGACGCAGTGGAACGACGACTGCGGCGGCACGACCATCATCGACGCGCCGGCGTCGGTGTTGCGGAAGCGCTCGATCATTTCCGGGAGCGGGGCGTCGGTGAGGACGTCGGCGTAGTTGGCGAGGAACATCTCGTCGCCTTCGAGGTACGGGCGCACCCGGCGCAGCCGCTCGCCGATGGCCGATTCGAGGCCGGTCTGCACGAAGGAGATCGACCAGTCCGCGATGTCGGTCGACAGCAGTTCCGCCTTGCCGTTCCGCAGGACGAAATCGTTGGACGTGGTCTCCTGGTAATTGAGGAAGAACTCCTTGATGTGGTGCGCGCCGTAACCGAGGCAGAGAATGAACTCGGTGTGGCCGAAATGCGCGTAGTACCGCATCACGTGCCAGATCAGGGGTCTGGGGCCGACCATGGCCATCGGCTTGGGCACGTCGGACGCGTCACCGTTGCGCATCCGCATGCCGTAGCCGCCGCAGAAGAGGACAACCTTCACGACTTCACCTCGACGATTTCCAGGTGCGGGATGGGGAAGACCAGTTTCCCGCCCCATTCGTCCACAAAGGACAACTGGGCGGTCAGTTCCTTCCGGAGGTTCCACGGAAGGACGAGCACGTAATCGGGCCGGTCCGCTTCGATGCGCTCCGGCGGGAGGATCGGGATCCGGGTGCCGGGGGTGAACCGGCCGTGCTTGTACGGGTTGCGGTCGACGGTGTACCGCAGCACGTCCGGGCGGATGCCGCAGTGGTTCAGCAGCGTGTTGCCCTTGCCAGGGGCGCCGTAGCCGACGACGGTCTTGCCTTCGAGCGCCGCGTCGGTGAGGAACTTGTTCAGATCGAGCCGGACCTTGGTGACCCGCTCGGAGAATTCGGTGTAGCCGGACATTTCGTGCAGTCCGGCCGCCTTCTCGGCGTCGAGGACCTGCATCATCCGCTCGCTCGGTTCGCCGGCGACGGCATCCGGGCGCGCCCACAGCCGGATGGAACCGCCGTGGGTGGGCAGGAGCTCGACGTCCACAACGGACAATCCGCCGCGCGCGAGGGCCCGGCGCGCGGATTCCACCGTGTAGTACTGGAAGTGCTCGTGATAGATCGTGTCGTACTGGTTCTCCTGGATCAGCGTCAGCAGGTGCTGGACCTCGATGCTGACCCAGCCGTCATCGGCGACGAGGGCGCGGAGCCCGTGCGTGAAACCGATGATGTCCGGAATGTGCGCGTAAACGTTGTTCGCCACGACGAGGTCGGCGGGACCGTGTTCCTCGCGGACGTCGCGTCCGCTTTCGGGGCTGAGGAAGGCGGTCTTCGTCGGCACCCCGGCGTCACGCGCGGCTTGGCCCACGTTCACCGAAGGTTCCACGCCGAGACAGCGGATCTGCTGCGCCACAACATGTTTGAGCAGATAGCCGTCGTTGCTGGCGACCTCGACGACGAACGAGGACTCATCGAGCCCGAGTCGCCCGACGGCGCCGTCGACGAACGTTTTGGCGTGTTCGACCCAAGAGGCGGAATACGACGAGAAGTACGCGTATTCGGTGAAAGTCTCTTCCGGGGTGATCAGCGGCGGGATCTGGGCGAGCCAGCATTCGGTGCAGACCTGCAGGTGCAGAGGATAGGTCGGCTCCGGTTCCGCGAGCCCGGCCGCGGTCAGGAATCGTTCGCACGGCGGCGTCGCCCCGAGGTCGACGACGCTGGCGAGATGGGCCGATCCGCAGAGTCGGCAGGTGGTCATCGAGAGGCTCCTTGGCTCGCGTCACGTATCCCAGACGTCGGCACCTCGGGCCACCTCGTTACAGGCCTTTCCTGGCTCTCCCGTTTCCGTCTCGAAACCGAAACCTGACGTCTCGTCCATCGGCGCACGTGCCTCCGCCATCCGGGCGCGGGCATCTCGGAAGGGCCGTGACCGAGGGTGATTCCAGACCCCTCCGGATCGCGTTTAGCCCGCTAAACGCGATCCGCGCATTCACGGAACCCGGCCACTTCGCGGTTAGCGGGCTAAACGCGAAGTGGCCAGTGGCGCCGCTCACATCGTCAAGAAACCACCAGCGCGTAGTCCGCGTCGGTCGCCGACGTTTCCGGGTGCCCGTCGGCGTTGACCTGCGTCGCCACGACCTCCACCGTCCACGTCCCGGCCGCGGGCTTCTCCAGGATGACGTTCTCCACCGTGTCGACGGTGTTCGGCGACCCGCCCGAGGTCGAGAAGTTGCCGGCCTTCAGCCCGTTGTTGCCGTAGTAGACGGTCCCATTCGGAGCGGTGACTTTCAGTGTCAGGTCGTTGACCCTGGCGACCGACGCGCTCGGCGAGCCCGCGGGGTCGGTGTAGGCCAGCGTCGCCTTGAACTGCTTCGACCCGTTCACCGCGACCGTGTACTTCTTGGACTGCCCGGTGGCCAGCAGATCCGTCTCGTTGACCAGCACCGGCAGCTTCCACCCGTTCGCCTTGGCCTGTTCGTGCAGGTACCGGACGTTCGCGGTGCCCCAGCCCTGGTGCGTGCGGGTCATGTCGTGCGAGGTGCCGCTGAACGCGAACTGGTCGGCCCCGTTGATCAGCAGCGCCTTCGCGGTCGAGGCGTGCGGGCGGCTCGTGAAGACGTCGCGCCCCTTGCCGGGGCCGCCGTCGAACACGCCGTCGGCCCACATCTGGAACAGCAGACCGGCGTTCCCGCAGGTGATCGGGGTCGCGCCGCTCGTGCCGCCGAACGACGTCGTGTACGAGGTGTCACTGCCCGAGGACGTGGTGTCGATCTTGTCGTAATAGTTCGACAGCTCCGGTTTGATCCGGCCGTCGGCGGCCGGGCCGACGCTGGCGCCGCCGCTCCACTTGTCGTCGGTGCGGCTCAGCGTGTTGTAGTGGTACTGCCCGCCGACCGACAGCACGTTCTTCGACCAGGCCTGCGGCCGCGACTGCGTGGTCCCCGCGTTGCTCTGAGACTGGCAGATCAGCAGGTCGAGGTCGAAGACGATCTTGTCGAGCTCGGCCGAGACCGAGGTGTAGGACGTCGTCAGCCCGCCGCCCCAGCTGTTGCTCTGGAACACCGCGCGGTACTTGCCGTTCGCGTCGACCAGTTCCTTCGTGTGCGCGTAGCGGTCCGGCTTGTTATAGGTGGCGAAGATGCCCTGGCCCTCGGGCAGCAGGCCGCGCCGCGGCGCGCTCACCCCGGAGGCGAAGATCTCCCCGTAGGTCGAGGTGCCGTGGCTGGTGTCGGTGGAGTTCGAGCCGTGCAGCACGGTCGGCCGGGCCTTGAACTCCTGGTGCGTGGCGCGCAGCCCGCCGTCCATCACCTCGCCGCGCACGCCCTGACCGCGGTAGCCGCCGACACTCTCGATGTAGTTCGCGCCCCCGCTCTCCCTGGCGTTGGCCATATCGGTCCCGGGCGCGGTGATCGCGCCGACCGCGAGCACCTCGGCGCCCTGCGCCACGGTCGCGACCTGGCCGGCGCCGAGGGTGGCGACGATGTGCTGGCCGCTCTGCGAGATCGCCTCGATGCCGCCGCCGAGCCGCAGGATCCGCTCGGCCACCGCGCGCTGATCCCGCGCGTCCGATTCGACCAGCGTCACCAGATAGCCGCCCGTCCCGGCCATCGAGATTTCCGTCTTGTCCTCCGGCCGGTATTCGCCGAGCCAGCGGACGAAATTCAATTTCGCGACCGATTCGCGGTTCTCCGGCTTGAGCCGGACCACGTAAGCGAAATCGGGAATGTAGGTGCCGATTCGCACGCCGAGCGCGCGCAATTGCCCTCGCTGCGCGTCGGTCAGCGCGTTCCGGACCTGGAGCAGATACGCGCCCTTCCAGTCCTGGCTCACGGCGGCCCGCTGGGTGAGCGGATCGAAGGTCCTGCTGGCCAGGCGGATGAACTGGGGGTCTTCGGGGGTGGGGGCGGCGGCGGCCACCCCGCTCGTCAGGAGCATCGCGCCGACCAGGGGCGCGAGGAAGCGGACAGACTTCGGCCTCGGCATGAAATACCTCCGGGGAACTCAGCAGGGGAGAGAGAGGTCTTCCGAAGGTACCGGCCGAAAAGCCCGATGATCAGCCGCTGAACGGCCCAGCGGTTTTCCGATGATGCGGGAAATGGAGCATAAACGGTTAAAAACCCGATTCAGCGGGCGGCGGGGATCTCGTCGATCGTCCCGCTGAACCGCGCCAGCCGCTCGCGTTCCTCGTCGTCGAGGCGCCGCGTGCCGCCTTCGGGAAGGGTGCACGCGACCCAGATGGTGCGGCAGCGCGCGTAGACGGCCTTCTCGTCGCGCAGCCTGCTGTTCACCACGACGTCGCAGGTCCCGATCCGGCCGACCACGGTCTCCACCTCGACGGGGTTGTCGCGGAACGTCAGCCTGCGCAGGTAGCTGACGTTGTGCTTCGCGATCAGATAGGTCGGTCCCTTCGTCCGGAAGACCCGCTCACGTCGTGGGTCGAGCATCGCGACCTGGGCTTCCTGGAGGTAGTCCAGCAGTCGCACGTTCCCGACGTGACCGAGGTAGTCCAGGTCGGTGACACGCAGGCGATGACGGTAGAGGTGGATCTCGGAAGCGGGACTCGCACTGGTCGTCCCCAGCGGATGTGCGTGCACGATGTGGATCTTCAACGATCGCGCGGTGTTCCGGCCGCGCGGCGCAACGGACACCGGCCCGGTTCACTCCATCAGGGTTTCGGAAAGCTCGCGGATCGCGGCGGTCTCGGCGGTGTGGATGTCCTTGATCATCGTGCCCATCGTGGCGAAGAGTTCGCGGGCCTCGACGTCGGTGAACGGCGTTTCGTCGTTGTAGTGCGCGCGCAGTTTCCACATCTCCGCACCGGCCTCCGCGGCCGCGTCCTGCCCCGCGTCGCCCTCGCGGACACCCGCCGACACCGCGCTGACCAGCCCGCGCACCCAGCCGAACTCCGCCGTCGACGCCGGGACGGCGGCCTCGGCCAGTTCGGCCCAGCGTTCGGCGATCCCGCGCCACGTCGAGGCCTGCTCGGCCAGCTCGTCGAGTTCGAGCAGGCCGGAGGCCTCGGTGAGCGCGTCGGCGAACAGCCCGCGCAGGTGCCCGCCCTCCATACCGGCCGGGGTGACGTTCTCCCAGACGTCGAACAGCGCTCCGACGAGCCCGCGCCGCTCGCCGAACGCGCGCGGCCAGCCCTTCGGGTCACGTTCGTCGGTCATCGCCTTCGCCCAACGTCCCCAGGCGGGGAGCGAGAACGACTTCGACGGCTCCGACAGGTTCCGCGCGCAGTCCGTGAGGCCGTCGCGCACGGCCGCCCGCCAGTCGGGGACCTCGCCGGGCGCGATCGTCGCGAGCAGGTTCTTGTACGAGCCCACCCGGCCGCGCGCGGCGTCGAACGTCTTCCGGTCGACGGTCAGCGGTGCGAGGTTCCGGTCGTCGACGAGCACGCGGCCGTCCTCTTCGCCGTACGCGACGACGAAGTGGCCGCCACCGCCGGACAGCTCCGGCGGCAGGTGCCAGTAGCCGAGCGACTCGCGGTCGGGCAGGACGATCACCGGCCGCCCCGCTTCGAGGTCGGCGGTGAGCCGTTTCCCCGCCGCGCGTTTGCCGCCGGTGGTGTGGATGTCGGCGTCGAGGCCGAGACGATCCACTGTGGACTTCAGCCATTCCCGCGGGTACTGCCAGCGCGCCCGGAAACCGAACACGATCTTCGACGTCGTCTCGTGCGCGAAGTCCCACAGGATGTAGCCGGCCCCGATGCCGCCGGAGACGGCGAACACCAGCGCCTCACCGGGCGCTTGCCCGTCCGGCCCTTCGACACCGTGGTGCGCCAGTACGGCGGCCACGGCCGAGACGTCCGGTTGCAGTCCGCCGCGCAATACGTACTCGCTCACCCCGCCATCATGCCCGCGGGCGACGGGGTGGGCGAGTGCCGGTCAGAGCTTTTCCGCGACCGGGATGACCTCTCCGCCGATCTTCTCGACGAGGTCGAGGTCGGGCAGCCCGGGAATGGACCCGATCGCGACGTCGACGCCGAGTTCGGCCAGCTTGCCGAGCGCGTCGTTCAGTTCGCCGGTCTTCTCGCCCTTCGGCCCGATGTCGAAGGTGTGATAGACGGTCTTGGTGATCTCGGCGTAGTCGCGGCCCTCGTTTTCGCAGTGCTGCTTGAGCACGTCGAGTTTGCGTTCGAGGTCCGGGCCGTTGAAGAGATTGCACATGTCGCCGTATTTCGCGACGAACCGTAGCGTCTTCTTTTCCCCGCTGCCCCCGATCATGATCGGCGGATGGGGTTTCGACAGCGCCTGCGGCACGTTCAGCAGCCTTTCGGCCTGATAATGCTTGCCCTGGAAGGGACCGTCGTCGTCACTCCACATCTGCCGGATGTACCGCAGCGTCTCTTCCAGCCGCTCGAATCGCTCCGCGGTGGACGGGAAGGGGAAGCCGAGCCCGCGCGATTCCTCTTCGTTCCAGCCCGCGCCGATCCCGAGAATGGCGCGGCCGCCGGAAAGGACGTCGAGCGTCGTAATGGCCTTCGCCAGCAGCCCGGGCTCGCGATAGTGCACACCGGTGACGACGGTGAGCAGTTTCGCGCGTTCGGTGTGTGCGGCGAGGAAACCGAGCGCCGTGTAGGCCTCGATCATGTCGTTCTCGGGTGGGCCGACCACCGAGATCTGGAAGAAGTGGTCCATCAAGGCGATGGAGTCGAAGCCTGCTTCGTCGGCCTTCCTGGCGACGGCCGCCAGTTCGGCGCCCAGCGCGCTCGCCCCGTTCGGCCATGTGAGGTCCGGGATCTGCAAACCGAGTTTCATGTCATCGACGGTATACCCGGAGTTACTCCACGTGAGAACTCAAAAATCCCTGATCAAGGAAACCCTGCCGCGCAAGGGATCCGTCACGTACACCGTTTTGGTGCGCTGGTCGATCGCGACCGCGCCGGGGTTCACGCCGAGTGACAGGTCACCGGTGAGCAGGCTCGTGACGCCGTCGATCCTGGCGACCCCGTTGGGGCCTCCGTTGGCGTAGACGGTGTTCGATCCTTCGTGGACCGCGACCGCCGACGATTCCGAGCGCAGCAGCACGGTCGCTTTCTCCTTGCGCGCACCGCCGTCCACAACGGACAGATGGTGGATCGCCGAATTCGCGACGAACACCGTCCCGGACGGCCGGTGTACGGCGACCCCGGTCGGGGACTGTCCGACCGGGATCCCGCCGGTGAACTTCGCAGCGCCGATGTCGTAGACCTCCAGCGAGTCCGTGTCCGGGCTGGTGCAGTACGCGAGCTTGCGTCCGCTGTCGACCGCCGTCGCCGCCAGCGACCGCGTGGGGCCGGGGACGAGGCTCAGCATGCGGCAGCCGACGCCGTCGATGACGGCGAGTGTCCCGGTGAGATCGCTGACCGCGTACGCGCGGTTCGCCTGCTCGTCGACGTCGACATCGGACGCGCCCGGACCGGCGGGCACCACGCTGACGACCTCGTTGCGCAGGCCGTCGATGACGAGGACCGTCCCGCCGGGCGGGTTGGCGACGTAGACCCGGTTGGTCACGGTGTCCACGGCCAGCCCGGCGGGCTCGCCGCCGACCGGGATCACGTCGCCGACGGTGCCGCTCCGCGAGTCGAGGACGACGACCGTGCCGGTGGCCGGGTCCGAGACGTAGGCGAAGCCGGTGACGGAATTCACCGCGACCGCATCCGGGGCGCCCCCGACCTCGATGACGAGCACCTTCTCTGCTCTGGACGACGGCGCGAAAACGACCGCGGAAGCGCCGGCCGCGGCCAGCGTGAGCAGGGCTCGGCGGCTCAGTTCGGGTCCTCGCACGGGCGCCTCCCCATGATCGTTCCGGGGTTCGACGATAACCCGGGATCCGGGCACGCGAAGGAACTTCGCGTCCCCCGATCGCGTTGTTTCCGATGAGTAACCCCCCAATCCCGGAGAAAGAGAGGAGCAGGACGCCGTGCACAAACACCAGAACGGGCTGAAGACCGTCGTCCTGCTCGGCGTGCTGTCCGCGCTCATCGTCGGGATCAGCGGCTTCTTCGGGCGGGGCGCGCTGGTCATCGGCCTGGTGGTGGCACTCGGCGTCAACGCGTACGCCTATTTCAACTCCGACAAGCTGGCCCTGCGGGCCATGCGAGCGCGGCCGGTTTCCGAGGCCGAGCAGCCGGCGATGTACCGGATCGTGCGCGAACTGGCGACAACGGCGCGTCAGCCGATGCCGAGGCTCTACATCAGCCCCACCCAGGCCCCGAACGCCTTCGCCACCGGCCGCAGCCCCCGGCACGCGGCGGTGTGCTGCACCACCGGCATCCTCGACCTGCTCGACGAGCGCGAGCTGCGGGCGGTGCTCGGGCACGAACTGTCCCATGTCTACAACCGCGACATCCTCATCTCGTGCGTCGCGGGCGCGCTGGCGAGCGTGATCAGCGTGATCGCCAACATCGCGATGTTCGCGAGCGTCTTCGGCGGCGGCAACCGCGAGGACGGCGACAGCCCGCTGGTCGCGTTGCTCCTGGTGCTGATCGGGCCGATCGCGGCCGCCGTCGTGAAGCTCGGGGTGAGCCGGTCGCGGGAATACCAGGCCGACGCGTCGGGCGCGGAACTCACCGGCGACCCGCTCGGGCTGGCGTCCGCGCTGCGGAAACTCGACCAAGGCACGCGCGCGGCCCCGCTCGTTCCGGAGCCGAAGCTGGTCTCGCAGTCGCACCTGATGATCGCGAACCCGTTCCGTCCGGGCGAGGGCCTCTCGAAGCTCTTCTCGACCCACCCGCCCATCGCCGAACGCATCCGGCGCCTGGAAGAAATGGCGCGCCACCCCTTCTGACCTGCGCCCACCCCCACCGGATCACGATTAGGGGGCTAAACGCAGGTCGGTGCCGGGATCGCGATTAGGGGGCTAAACGCAGGTCGGTGCCGGGATCGCGATTAGGGGGCTAAACGCGACGTCTCACCTCGTGGGAGCCGGAATCGAGGGGCGGGCCAGCGGGTTCCCCGGGCATGGGTTCCGCACAGCAGTTGCACCTCGGGGTCGCGCTCGACGGGGCCGGGCAGCATCCGGCCGCCTGGCGGGTGTCCGACGTCCACCCGGCCGCGTTGTTCACCGCCGCTCACTACCTAGCCCACGCGAAGCTCGCCGAAGCGGCTTCGCTCGACTTCGTCACCCTCGACTACACCCTCGCGCTCCAGCCCGGGGGCGAGGAGGTCGTCCGAGGACGTCTCGACGCCCTGCTGACCTTCGCCGCGATCGCCCCCGTGACCAGCGGGATCGGCCTCGTCCCGACGGTCACCACCACCCACACCGAACCGTTCCACATCTCGACGGCCGTCGCTTCGCTCGACTTCGCGAGCCGCGGCCGCGCAGGCGTCCTCGCGGTGCCTTCGCGCACCGAAGCCGAGGTCGCGCACTTCGGCAGGCGCACGCTGCCGTCCGAGGTGGACGCCGAAGCGGAGAACGCCGAGGTCGTCGACGTCCTCGCGCGCCTCTGGGACAGCTGGGAGGACGGCGCGATCATCCGCGACGAGCCGACCGGCCGCTTCATCGACCGCGAAAAACTGCACTACGTCGACTTCGAAGGCCGCTTCTTCAGCATCAAGGGACCTTCGATCACGCCGCGCCCGCCGCAGGGGCATCCCATCACCGCCGTCTACGGCGACTCGCCCTACGCGCACGGCGCCGACGTCGTCCTGATCGACGAGATCCGCGACGCCCGCGAGCGCTTCCCGGACGCCAAACTCCTGGCCGGCCTCTCGATCGTGCTCGCCGAGACCGAACAGGCGGCCATCGACCGCCGTCACGCATTGGAGGCCTACGCGCCCTTCCCGACGGGCCTGAGTTTCACCGGCACTCCCGCCGACCTCGCCACCGAACTGCCCCGCATCGCGGCGTCGGCGAACCTCGACGGCTTCCACATCCGGCCCGCGGTCCTGCCCGACGACCTGGCGCTCTTCACCGCCGAGACCGTCCCCGCGCTGCAGGCCGCGGGCGTGTTCCGGCAGGCCTACACCGGCACCACCCTGCGCGACCACCTCGGCCTCGGGGTCGCCGCCAACCAGTACGCGGAGGCGTGACAGATGCCCAAACAGGTCAAACTCGCCGCACACTTCCCCGGCGTCAACAACACGACCGTGTGGAGCGACCCGCGTTCGGGTAGCCAAATCGACTTTTCGTCCTTCGAGCACCTCGCGCGCACGGCCGAGCGCGGCAAGTTCGACTTCCTCTTCCTCGCCGAGGGCCTGCGCCTGCGCGAGCACGCGGGCAAGATCCTCGACTCCGACGTCGTCGGCAGGCCGAACACCACCACCGTGCTGGCCGCGCTCTCCGCGGTCACCACCCGCCTCGGTCTCGCCGGCACGCTCTCGTCGACTTTCAACGAGCCGTACGAGGTCGCGCGACAGGTCGCGAGCATCGACCATCTCTCCGGCGGCCGCGCCGCGTGGAACGTCGTCACCTCACCGGACGCGTGGACGGGGCAGAACTTCCGGCGAGGCGGCTTCCTGAAACGCGAGGACCGCTACCACCGCGCCGAGGAGTTCCTCGCCACCGTGCGGGAGCTGTGGGACAGCTGGGCACCCGACGCGGTGGTGGGGGACAAGGAGAACGGCGTCTTCGCCCGCGGCATCGGCCGATTCGTCCACAGAGGACCGCAGTTCGACATCCACGGCGAGTTCACCGTCCCGAGGACGCCGCAAGGACAGCCGATCGTCATCCAGGCCGGGGATTCCGACGAGGGCAGGGAATTCGCCGCCAAGACCGCCGACGTCATCTTCAGCCGCCACGGTTCGCTGGAGAGCGGCAAGGAGTTCTTCGCCGACGTCAAACGACGGCTTCCCGCCCATGGCCGCGAGCCCGGAGAGCTGCTGATCATGCCCGCCGCGACCTTCGTCCTCGGCGACACCGAGGAGGACGCGCACGAGTACGCGCGGGAGATCCGCTACCAGCAGGTGCGTCCCGCGACCGCCATCCAGTTCCTCGAACAGGTCTGGAGCCGGGACCTCTCCGCCTACGACGCCGACGGCCCGCTGCCCGAGGTCGACCCGGACCCCGACGCCGAGCCGCTGACCTGGGGCCGCGTCCGGCACGAGAAGGATCCCCTGGCCGTGGCCGCGAAATGGCGGACGATCGCGGAGGAGAAGAAACTCTCGATCCGCGAACTGGTCATCGAGGTGACCGCGCGCCAGCAGTTCGTCGGCACCGCCCGGCAGGTCGCGGAGTCGATCGACGAGTACGTCCAGAGCGACGCCGCCGACGGCTTCGTGCTGGTCCCGCACCTGACCCCGGGCGGGCTGGACGCCTTCGTCGACGACGTCGTCCCGCATCTCCAAGAACGGGGTGTCTTCCGGACCGACTACACCGGGGACACCCTGCGGGAGCACCTGTTCAGCCGGTAGCGCCCTGCGTGCGCGCGACGTTCATCAGATATTCGCCGTAGCCGGACTTCGCCAGCTTCGCGCCGAGCGCGAAGCACTGGTCCGCGTCGATGAAGCCCATCCGCAACGCGACCTCTTCGAGACAGGCGATCCGGACGCCCGTCCGGTGTTCGAGGACCTGCACGAACTGTCCCGCTTCCAGCAGCGAGTCGTGCGTGCCGGTGTCGAGCCAGGCGAAGCCGCGGCCGAGGTCGACCAGGGTCGCGCGGTCCTGCCGCAGGTAGGCGAGGTTGACGTCCGTGATCTCCAGCTCACCGCGAGGGGAGGGCTTGAGGTCACGGGCGATCTCGACGACCTGGTTGTCGTAGAAGTACAGGCCGGTGATGGCCTTGTTCGACTTCGGCTTCTCGGGTTTCTCCTCGATCGAGAGGAGCTTGCCATCGGCGTCGATCTCGCCGACGCCGTAGCGCTGGGGATCCTTGACCGGGTAGCCGAAAAGCACGCAGCCGTCGAGCGCGGTCGCGGCGGCCTGCAGCCTGCTGGAGAACCCCTGGCCGTAGAAGATGTTGTCGCCGAGCACGAGCGCGACGTCGTCGTCGCCGACGAAGTCCGCGCCGATGACGAACGCCTCGGCCAGCCCGTTGGGGGCGGCCTGTTCGGCGTAGCTGAAGCTCAGCCCGAACTGGCTGCCGTCGCCGAGCAGCCGCCGGAAATGCGGCAGGTCGACAGGGGTCGAGATGATCAGGATCTCGCGGATCCCGGCGAACATCAGCACCGAGATCGGGTAGTAGATCATCGGTTTGTCGTAGACCGGCAACAGCTGTTTCGAGATCGCCTGGGTGATGGGATGCAGACGCGTCCCACTGCCCCCGGCCAGCACGATGCCCTTCATCCGCAGCCCCCGCTCCGTAGCCGTCTCTCTCGACGACTCACACTACCGGGTGGATCAGAACGCCGGGCCCTTCGCGAAATAGGCCTTACAGCCCAGGTTGTACTCGGTGGAGATCTGCAGCACGTTCTTGCCACCGTCGACCGGCAGCAGCGTCGAGCTGTAGTTGGGGCAGAAGTTGTTGTGGATGCCGACGATGTGCACCGGGGCGGGCAGTTCGTACCAGTTCCCGGCGCCGAAGTTGTCGTTGGCGAGCAGGACCTGGCCGTTCTTGGCCTGCGGGACACCGGCGGCGTTGGTGTAGATCTGCCCGACCATCACCAGCCGCACCCCGTTCGGGCCGCCGGGGAACAGCGTGATCGTCTGGGCGTGCTGGAAGTAGTTGCCGTTGGCGGTGGTGACGCGGGTGCCGGGATCGAGCGGATCACCCCAGTTGGCGCCGTCGGAGGAGATCTTGAAATACGGGTCGCAGTAGCGGTCGCCGTAGTTGCAGATCTCGTAGGCCAGGTAGTACCGGCCGTCGGGGAGGCGGCGGATGATCGGCATCCCCGGCCGCACCCGGTGAGGCGGGATGGCCATCGTGCGCTGCTTGGTGCCCCAGTTCACCCCGTCGGTGGACGCGACCCGGTTCATCACCTGCGCGAACTGCGGCGCCTCGGTCTCGTCGGCGTAGTGCAGCCAGAGCGTGCCGCCCGCGTCGACGACGAACTCCGGCTCCCAGATGCCGTCGTGGTTGTGCGAACGGGCGGCCTCGGACAGGAAGGACCACGTGCGGCCGGCGTCGCGGCTGTACCAGATCTTGATGCCGATCCGTCGCTGCGGACCGGCGTCCTGGCGGTAGCTCGCGGCCCACAGCAGGGTGCCCGCGCGGAGCCTGCCGACACGCTGAGGCAGCTCGTACAGCGTCCCGCAGCACATGCCGTAGCGCCCGTCACGGTCGCGGACCTCGCCGATCTTGTGGAAGGTCTGGCCCTCGTCGGTGCTCTCCATGATCGGGGTGAACTTGCCGCTCGCGTCTTCGCTGGTCAGCGACGCGAGGATGCGGCCGCGGCCGATCGACGAATGCTCCAGGCGGATGAGCCGGGCGTACGAGCCGTAGCCGGGCACGAGCTGTTGGCGCTCCGCGGCCTGCGCGGAGGTGAACAGGGACGCGATCACGGTGAGTGACAGCGCGAGAGCGAGTGCGGAGCTGAAACGGCGCTTCATCGAGACCTTCCTTGAACGCGATCGCCGGATTACAACACGGGCATTTGTCCTTTTCGGACTCCAAGGAAGGCGTTGCGGCAGAAACCCACGCCCGGGTGGCCCGAATCGCTCGGCCGGGTGGCCCGGTAACGCTGGGCTATCGGTCGGCGAAGATCCCATGACCGAACAACTAGGGGGAGTCCGTGAACAGGCGCTTGTGCGCGGCGTCGGCCGTCGTGGTGCTGACGGTCGGCTTGACGGCCTGCTCGCCGTCGAATCTGGGCCGCGTCGTCCCGCAGGCGGCCACTCCGGAAGGGCTGCGCTCGCCTTCGGCGACCACCGAGCCGCCGCCGACGTCGACCACCACCCCGCGACCCGGTCCGCAGCCGGAGGAGAAGCACTCGGGCAAGGGGAACGCGTCGGTCCCGATGACCTGGCCGATGCGTCTCGGCTTCGTGACCTTCGACTGTCCGAAGTGCTCCGGGCACGTCGCGGTCAACACCGAGAACGAGCTGATCGTCAACGACATCGGCCCGTACAAGGGCACGCAGTGGATCAACGACATGCCCGACCACCAGGCGAAGACGTTCACCATCAAGGCCAACGCCGCCTGGACGCTGACCATCACCGACGAAAGCGGTCTGCCCGTGCTCGAACCGGGCAAGCCCCTCTCGGGCAAGAGCGAAGCGGTTTTCGCCGTGCCCGACGCTGTCTCGTCGGTCGCCGTCACGACCAAGAACAGCGGCCGCACCGCGGTGTGGGTGCACAGCGACGACTACTCGGAGCTCCCCGTGAACCAGCTCGGCGACTACAAGGGCAGCGTGCCCGTGTCCGGCCCGGCCTACCTCTCGGTGGAAGGCGACGGGACCTGGACGGTCACCGCGTCGTAGCTATGACGAAGGCCACCTTCGAGACTTCCGAAGGTGGCCTTCGCCGTGCCGCTGTCAGCGGTAGTTCGTGAACTGCAGCGCGATCTCGAAATCCTTGCCCTTCAGCAAGGCGATCACGTCCTGCAGCTGGTCCTTCTTCTTGCCGGACACCCGCAGCTGGTCGCCCTGGATCTGCGCCTGGACCCCCTTGGGGCCCTCGTCGCGAATGAATTTGGCGATCTGCTTCGCCTTGTCCGACGCGATCCCCTGCAGGATCTTGCCGCCCACCTTGTAGATCTTGCCGGACAACGCCGGCTCGTCCGCCTCGAACGCCTTCAGGGAGATGCCGCGCTTGATCAGCTTCTCCTTGAACACCTCGACCGCCGCCAGCGCGCGCTCTTCGGTCTCGGACTCGATCGCGATCGCCTCCTCACCGGACCAGTCGATCTTGGTCCCGGTACCCCGGAAGTCGAACCGTGTACCGAGTTCCTTGCTGGCCTGGTTCAGGGCGTTGTCCACCTCCTGGCGATCGACCTTGCTCACCACGTCGAAAGAGGGATCCGCCACGTGTTCTCACACCTCGTACTCGCTTGTCAGGAGCTTCCACCCTAGCCCTGTGGAACCCGGTTGACCGGCCCGCCACGGCATTGGGTATTCTTTCGTCTCGGCCGGGGACACCCGGTCACGGCGAGTTGCCCGAGCGGCCAAAGGGATCTGACTGTAAATCAGACGGCACTGCCTTCGGGGGTTCGAATCCCTCACTCGCCACACCAGCAAGATCGGCCCCCTGACCTGGGAAACCAGGTCAGGGGGCCGATCTTGTTATGTGCAGTTGTGTGCAGCTCGGCGCGGCTGGTAGCGGGTGGCCGCGCCAAATACGCGCCAAAGTTTTCCGGGCTACTCGCCGCCAAGAGCCCTGGTCACGCGGTCTCGGGCGGCCTGCTCCCCGCCGTCGAGGCACTTGGCGTAGACCCTCAGCAGCACGGAGAGGCTGTGTCCGGCCCACTTGGCCACACGAGTGGGCTCCACACCGCCATTGAGCCACGTGGACACCGCAGCGTGGCGGAGGTCATAGGGACGTTTCCCCAGTGGTCCAGCGGCCACCTCAGCCGTGAAGACCCGTTCGCGTGCCGTCGCCCACACCCGGCCGTAGACCGAGCTGCCGACCCGGCCGCCGTCGCGGGCTCCCCGGAACAGCCTGCCGTCCGGCGCGGTCCCGAACTGGCGTAGGTGCTCGTGGAGTAGCGCGGTGAGTTGAGGTGGGCACGGCACCGTCCGCTCCTCCTCTTCGGCCCGGTGCTTGAGCGGCCCCTCTTCGGATGCCTCGCCGGAGTCCGTCCATTCCTGCCCGATCTCCGGGCGCGCCTTCCTGAGGAGAAGATCTCCCCACCCTTCCTTGGGCAGCGACAGGTCAGCCTTGTTCAGGTTCGCTACCTCCTCCGGCCGGAGAGCGGCGTAGTACATCAGCCCATAGAACGCCACGAGGGGCGGCCCCTGCTTGCCGATCGTGCCGACCGCTTCGAGCAACATTCGCCCCTGAATCGGATTCACGACGGATTTCGGGTCTACCTCGTGGACGACGAACTTTCGTTTCTTCATCTTCACGTCCTCAACCGGATTCGCCGTCAGAAGCTTCTGTTCGGGCGACATTGCGTACTCGATGGCGTTCCCGAGAGCGACACGGCGGAGCCGCACGGTGTTGGTCGCTGCCTTCTTTCCGTCCAACTTGAGATCCAGGGCGCGTAGAACAGTGCGCAGCGTGTCCGCATTCGCCAGCTCACCGACATTGCGGCTTGCCTTCGCGGCGAACGAGAGAGCCTGTCGGACTTCCTCGGTTTGGGGAGCGTTCCGTGTGTTCAGGTTAAAGGCGGTCTTGAGGGCCTTTCGCAGGGTCTTGGGGTCGCATGGCGGTTTCCCCTTGAGCATGGGAACCGTGATGGTCATCAACGACTCTGCGAGAGATGCGCGGTACTTGGGCGATGACTCTGGCCACTTCATATCCGCGTACTCGCAAGCGAACGCAAACCAAGTCTTGACCTCGGTCGCGCGAAGCATCGAGACCGGTAGCCCGCTCTCTGTGTCGAACGCTTCTCCCTCACGGGCGGCGGTGAGGAGCTTGGATCGGAAACTGTCGGCGAGAGCGAGCGTGTCGAAGCTTTCGCCAAACTTTTCACCGGCAACAACCCAACGGGCTCGGTGCGTCGTCTTCCGCTTGCCCTCGTACTTGTAAAGCGTCCAGATTCGGACGTCGTGTGTGGTCGCCATCAGGCAGCAGCCTCCTCGCACATGTCCAGAAAGTGTTCGTACTCGGAACGGCGGATACGGAGATCACCGTTCGGCAGTTTCAGGCAGCTAGGTCCGCGCCCGGTGGCGCGCCATTGCTGGAAGGTTCGGCGCGAGATCTTCATCTCGGCGCAAAACTCGGCGACTGTGAGCCAGTTCGTGGTGGCCATGGTGGCGGGTTCTCCTCGCGCGGCGGTGCGTGCTGGTGGCGTGCGCGATGGGCATGGCGGGCTCCTCGGTGGTTTGAGCGGGTGTTGTCGGTAACTGCGGTAACCTCGGTAACTTCGCTGGTCAGACGGTTACCGAGGGATTTTCGGCTCGGTAACCTCGGTAACCCGGTTACCGCAGTTACCGCAGCGATTTCGGCTCGGTAACCGTCTGACCTGCACGGTTACCGGGGTTACCGCAGTTACCGGGATAGCCGGGTCTGGCGGGTGTGGCCTCGTCGTTCAGGCGTCGCCGTTGACGGCGCGGAGCGGGAGAGCCGTACCAGCCGTACCAGCCTCGTTTTCGCTGGTCAGGGGCGGTACGGCTTTTTTGGTGGTACGGCTTGAGCCGTACCAGGAATCGAGCCGTACCGGCTCTGAGCTGGTGTTATGAGGCTGGTACGGCTGGGACGGCTCCCCTGTCTGCGGGTCGGTGTTCTGAGGGCAGTAGCGGGTCCAGGCGTCGGCGAAGTCGGCCTTGCGGTAGCCCTTGGCCTGACCGCTTCCGGGGAAGCGGATGGTGTCGGAGCGGATGCCGTACTCGCGGAGCAGGCTGCCGATCTTCATGGAGGTGAGTCCGGTCGGCCCGTACTCGCCCCAGGGGGATTCCGGCATGCCCCGCAGGCGGGTAAGCAGTTCGGCGGTGGGCAGGGCCAGTTCGTCACCGAATGCCGTCCGGCAGTCGGTGAGCAGGCGCATCCGGTCCGACATTTCACCGGTGTCGTTGGCTTGCTGGGTCATGGCGATCGATGCCGCGCGGGCGCGTTCGGGCCAGGTACCCCCGGCGTGGTCGGCGACGGCGATCAGCGGTTCCCAGGTGTCGGCGGCCCGGTCCTCGACGGGCATGGCCGGTTCGGCGCGTTCGAGCGAGGCGAGGTCGGCACGCAGCCACTCGGTGAGCTGGGTGGCCAGTTCGCGCAGCGGGTCACGGTCGCGGCGCGAGCGGTAGGCGGCGGCTTTCTCTCCGGCGGCGCGGCGTCGCATGTGGACGACCACCGCGCGGTCCTCGATGGTGTCGGGCATGGCACCGATCCCGGCGAGCGCGGCCATCGCGAAGGTCGGGATGGTGATCACGGTCGAACTGGCGGCGTCGTAGCGCAGTGCCGGGCGGCCTCGCTGGTGTCCGGCGTTGAGCAGGCCGCGCAGGTCTTCGTTCCCATCGGCCTTGGGGCCGAAGATGGTGTCGGCCTCGTCGACGAGCAGCACGGGCGGGTCAGGGGTGATGGAGCGGTAGACGGCGGCAGGACTGGCGTTGACGGTGATCAACGGGTTGTGGCTGGTCGCCTCGACAACGTCGAGCAGACGGGACTTCCCGCACCGGCGTTCCGGCGCACGGATGACCAGCCGGGGCGCGTGTGCCCATGCCGGTTGGGCGTGGGTGGCGGCGATCCACAGCACCACGGCGTCGGTGGCGTGCTCGGAGGGCATGACGACGTAGCGGGTGAGAGCGGCGTGCAGCGTGGACAGCAGCTCGGCGCCGGTCTTGGTCGTGGTGGTCATCAGGCGGCCTTTCCTCGGAGGGAGTCGAGACGGGGAATGCCGGCACTTTCGCCGAGGGTGTCCCGGTAGCGGGTCCACAGCTCCTCGGCGGTGGTGTCGTCGGCGAGGTCCCGCACGATTTCGGCGGGACTGGATTCCGCGGCTTGGATGAGGCGCTGCGCGTGAGCGGTGAGAGCACGTCGCCACGCGTTTTCCAGGACCACGGTTTTGAGCCATCCGGCGAGGGCGGGTGTGACGTCGCTGTAGGTCTCGCGCAGCCACCCGCCGAGCCGGTGCTGACGGTGTTCGCCGGTGGCGCGGCCGGTGCGGACGGCGTGGACGAACAGCGCGACGGGGGCCGGTGGGTGGCCGTCGGCGACGAGTTCGATGGCCAGTTGAAGCACAAACGTCGCCATGGGGTCGGCCAGGTCGGCGGCGCGCATGCCGGTGAGCAGGCGGCGGGCCTGGTCGGCGGACAGCCACATGAGGCAGCCGAGGAACTGGCGTTCGGGATCGGTGAGCGGGTGTGCCGTGTCCATCGAAGTACCTTCCACAGAGGACAGTTAGGGGCGGTAGGTCACCGGTCGGTCAGCAGCGCTTGAGGACGGCGGCGATGGCGTCGTGCTCGGCCTGGTCGACGCTCATGCGGTAGGTGGTCTTCACCCGCACCCAGTGCGCGACGTAGCTGCACCGGTCCTGCGAGGGCAGCCACTTCGCGGGGTCCTGGTCACCCTTGCTGCGGTTGGACTTCGCCGACACAGCGACTAAAACGTTGGGGTCGTTGGCGTAACGGGTTCGCTGGGCCTCGGTCCAGTCGCGGGTGTGCGAGCGGGCGGCCTCGGCGAGCGGCACCATGTGATCGATATCGACGCCTTCGGGGTCGGTGACCTTCACCCCGTCATAGCGGCTGGTCCACTCTCCACTCAGGACCTTGCAGCCCTTGCCGGTGGTGACGTTGCGGCCCTGGGTCTTGAGGGTGTCCTCACGGCGGTTGCAGCCCTTGCCGACGCTGTCCCAGTGCGGCCAGTCGTCACGGCTGTAGTGGACGCCAGTGTCGGCGGGCTTCACGGCGAGCTTGGCGAGCTGCCGGGTGACGGTGGTGGCGTCGAGGCTGCCGGGGGTTCCGGTGGCGGCCGGGACCTCGCAGCCGGTGACGAACAGCGTGACGAGGGCGAGCGGGACGGCGGCGATGAGGACGCGGCCGGTGGTGTGCGTGGTCAAAACGGAGTCCAATCCTCGGTGACTGTGTGTGCCTGTTTTGGGCAGCGCTCGACCAGGGCTAGGGCCGGTGGCGATGGCGGCTAGCTGGAGTTTTCGCGGGTTTCCGCTGGTCGGCGCGGGGGCGCTCTAGGCCCCTAGAGTCCTGGTCAGAAAGTCGCGGGGTTCTAGAGTGGGGGTCTAGGTCTAGGGGCGCTCCGGTCTAGAGCGCGAAGCGCGCCTAGCTCCACTCGGCCGTTACTTTCGGTTATCGCGGGCCTTGGTGAGGGCGTCTCGGGTGTAGCCGTTGCGGTTGCTGCCCTTGCCGGTTTCGGGGTCGGTGGCCCACACCTGTCCGGGCTTCACCCCGTCCGGCTTGAGCGCGGTGGCCAGGGCGGCCGGGTTCCACTTCCCGTAGGTCGAGGGGCGCAGCTCGGCGAGCCGGGACACGATCACATCGGACCAGAGCTTTTCCTCGCCCTTCTCGAACACGCTCAGGACATCGGCGAGGGTGTCCAGGCGCGCGGTGTCCAGGTCGACTTCTTCCCCGGCGGCGTAGCCGGTGATGTTGCCCAGGGCTTCGCGCTGTTTGCGGGCACCGGCGGCGATGCGCTTGGCGGTCGGCCCGTCCTGGTAGACGGAGCGGGTGATCTGCGCGTCCGACCCTTCACCGCGCAGGTAGCCGATTCCCTTGTCGGACCAGGCAAAGGTGGTCGCGCGGATGCCGTTCTTGTACTGGCTGGTTCCGAGGACCATGTCGTTTTCGGTCTGCCCCATGACTTTCAGGCAGTACCGGATGGACAGGTTCGCCGAAATGTCGGTCGGGATGGCCTTCGCGTCCGGCCGCTGCGTGGCCAGGAACAGTCCGATACCCAGCGCGGGACCACGCTTGACCAGGTCAGTCGCGATTTCCTTGAGTTCGTCGCCGTGCTCGGGGTGCTCGAACCACACCTGACACTCGTCGACGCCGATGATGATGGGCGCCAACCCGAGGTCCTTCCGCGACGCCAGAGCGGGGGTGACCTTGTTGTCCGGACACACGTTCTCGGGCAGGTTCCGGATCACCTTGGCGCGGCGGCGGAGTTCTTCGCGGAGTTCCCGCATCTCCACCACCATGCGCTCGATGTCTTCGGGGTCGTCGCCGACTCCGTAGCCGTGGCAGACCTGCGACAACGCGGACAGGTCACCGGTGCCTTTGAGGTCGTAGGCGTAGAGCACCGAACGCGGGTCGAGTGCGGCGATGAGCAGGATTTCGCGCAGGGACACGGTTTTTCCCATGCGGGGGATGGCGCCGATGGCACCGGAGGCGAACATCATCGTGATGGGCACCCACCGGCCGCGCTGGTCTGTGCCGAACGGCTGCGGCTTGAACAGGTCTACCGTCGCCCCAGGCTTGGCGAGCGGCCACGGGGCCTGCTTGGTGGTGGACATGTCCTTATCGCCCACCCAGAGCACGAGACGGCCTTCGTGGATGGTCGGGTCACCCTCGGGCCACACACACCCAAGCTGACGGCGCAGACCGGAGGAGAGCCGTTCGCGACGGTCGATGACGTCCCCCGCGGTGACGCCCGGCGGCAGGTCGATATCCGCGCGCCATCCGGGGCCGTCCCGCACGATCGGTGACGGGAACCCGATGCCCCGGCCCTTCGCGATGGCCTGGTTGATCCCCGCGATACCCAGCGCCCCAAGGGCGTCTTCGATCATCGCCGACGTGAGCTTCGGCGCCTTCGCGCTGTCCACAGCGCGCCCGGCGACGGGCTTGTCCTTCGGCGCCCCGAACCAGCCCACCAACGTCATGGCGGTGATGAGGATGGTCCAGTTCCAGAACGGGGTGACGTAGGTGATCGCGAGATAGACGAGGGCGATGAGGGTGAGCACGCCGACCATCACCGGCGCGGAGCGGCGGCGAACGGTCTCGTTCCGGGCCTCGCGCAACCTCATGTACTCGTTCACGTCGGCCCGGTCCCGGGCGTCCATGCGCACCGGCTTGGACTCCGCGTCGAACACCCAGCGGTGTACACGAACGGTCCCCCGGCACAGCGCGCCTGGAGCCTTGAGAAGCGCGCTCGGGACGTACACGGGCACCCGCAACGCGTGGAACGCGGTCTGGTGCCCGGCGAGCTGCACGAGGAACTTCGCGCGGGACTTGAACTCCTCGGCCGAGAGCAGCCAGGACGCGACCAGCGGCCGGGCCTTGGCGTCGGACACGGTCTCCCACCAGGACTTTTTGGCCTCCGGCGGGTCCACCTTCGCAGTGGGCTCGGACTCGTCCACGATCTCTGCGTCGAGGACATTCGAGCGGACCACGGTGGCGGTGTCGCGCGGGGTGGGGATCTCCTCGGCGGTGCGGGCGGTGCCCGGCTTGAACTCCACCACGTTGCCGTTCACGACACGGCCGTCCGGGCGTTCGTCAGAGGTGGTGTCGGGGGTCGGGTTGGGCGTGTTCACCGTTGTGTCCCTCTCGGGTTCGGGGCCGTTCGCGGATGCGGGGGTGTGGTCGGCGGTGGTGGACATCAGGCGGCCTCCTCCGAGTCGGTGCGGGCGGTGGTGGTCGGGGCGGGTACCGGCAGGACGGTGGGCGCGGTGCGGGTTTCGGCGATTAGGTCGTCGGCGACGTTCTTGGAGGTGCCGCGCGAGACCTCGGGGCAGACCTCACGAACCCATGCCGGGGTGATCTCGATGCCGGGCGCCCAGGCGGCGCGGGCCTCGGCGAGGTAATCGGCGCGCAGCTTGCGGCCCTGCTTGGCGGGAGCCTTGGCCTTACGGGCGGTACGGCGCGGCTTCGGGGTCGGGGAGAGTGCCGGCGTGGGCACCGGCTCCTCCGCGTCCGGGGTCCCGGCGGGGGTGGCCTCGGCGGCCGGGGCCGTCTCCCGCGTGTCCGTCTCGCCGGTGAAGGTGTGCCCGGCGGCTTTCATGACGGCTTCGGTGAGCTTGTCCCGCAGGACTGGCGCGGTTTCGGCGGCGAGGAACACCAGCACCGGCGGCACGGAGTGCAGCGCGACCCCCGCGACGTCGAGGTGGGTCCAGGACTTCCAGGTGTTCATGACGTAGGTGGCCAGGAACGCGAACCACTTCGTCCGGTGCGCCCACTTGCCGGTCTGGACCTGGTAGCGGGCGGTGATCTGCTCAGCTCGCAGGACGGCGACCAGGACGAGCGACACCATCGGGTCCAGCAGCCACGCGGACAGCCACCCGAGCGACCACGGGGCCGACCCGGAGGCGGCGAAAGCTTGGACGTTGACCATGGTGAAGGCGAGACCGAGGAAGATCCCGACCCACAACAGCACGTCGATCTGAGTGCGGACCTTCTCCACCCGCAGCGCGATCACGTCGGGGTGGTTGGCCAGACGGCGAACCTGAGCGGCTGACTCGGCGTCCTGCCGGAGCTTGTCGGCCTCGGTGAGCGGCTGGTGCCGCGCGTCCTGCGGAGCGTTGGCGATGTCGGTGGTGGTCATCAGCTCTCCCCCCACTTTGTCTCGTGCGTCTGGTCCCACTGCGCGATGCGGCCGTCCAGCTCGGACTCCAGGACTTCCTGCCGCTCGGCCGGGGTCAGCTCGCCTAGGACGGCCTGACGGTCCTTGGCCCTCATGCCGGACAGGAGCGTGTGGACTACGCGGTCGCCGATCTGTTCGCCCTCGGTCTTCTTGCGTGCCATCAGTGACGACCTCCCCGCGTGGTGGTGACGACTTCGGTGATGGCCATGAGCCGCACGATGGTGGCGGCGGCGAACAGAGCCGGGACGATGAGCGCGATCCAGGTGGCGGTGGGGTTGCCGATCTTCACGACCACAAGCCACTGGACGAACGCGATGACGGCGGTGGCCAGGATGAGCCGGATCGTGTTGCCGGTCATGCGGGTCACCTCCCGCACGCCCTTCTGCGCCTTGGTGGCGGACTTTCGCCCGGCACGCCACACGCTGAACACACCGACCAGCGCCAGGCCGCCCAGGATCATCAGGGTTTGCGTGTTCATGCGGCCACCTCCACGGCGTTGGCCATCTCGATTTCCAGGCACGACCAGCACTGACGAGTGCTGGTCGGCACGCGGTAGTCCTTCTCCTGCGCGCAGTCCACGCAGGTGCGCAGCGCTCGCTGGGCGTATTCGAGGTTCCGCAGACGGGCCACGCGCTGAGCCTCGGTCGGCTCAGGGCGGGCGGCAGCCGCAACCGCGGAATACAGCTCCGCCACGGTCAGACGGGCGTAGGGCTTGCGGTGGCGGAACACCAGCAGGGCCAGCGGGTCCAGCCCAGCGGGCGACAGCCCGGCCGCTCGGAGTTGGGTGGTGGTGAGCAGTCCGGCCGGGGCCTCGCCCCACCCGAACACCGGGAGCCCGTCCCGGGTCCCTCGGGCCAGCGCCACAAGGGTGGTGTCGCCGTCGGCGATGTGCACGACGTTCTGCTTCCTGCTCCGTACCATGAGGGGCCTTCCCGTGTAGCTACCTGCGTGGTGGTGGGGAGTCCCGGTCTGCGCGGAGCGTGCTTGGCGGTTCGAGCCGCGCAGGTCGGGGTCAGAAACAGCGGATACGGCGGGGAGAACGCGGCGGCCGGTCATGTCAGCACCGCCAGGACCAGGGCGACGGCGAGGACGCAGATCCCGACGAACAGCAGCCCGACCGCGCGGGAAATCCGCTGGTATTTCCGCACCGCGACCCCGCCGATGAGGACCACGTCCGCCGCGATGGTCTGTGCGGCCGCCGAGCTCGCCGCCTCCAGCAGCGCGGCCGGGCCGTGATAGACCGCGTCCAACCAGGTCCCCGGAGTTGGGAACTGGGAAAGCCGGGGACGCAGGGCCGACAGCAGCACCAGCACCGCCCCGAACACCGGCGCGGCGGCCGCCCAGAGCGCGACCATGGCCACCGGGGATACCGATCGTGTGGTCAGCGCGACTACACCGGCCAGCACGGCAGCGACCACGGACAGCAGCGTCTGCGCCTTCGTGTCTGCCTTACGCAGGTCGTCCCGCACGTGCTCATGAGCCCGCTGGACCTGCGGCAACGCCTGATCGAAGGTGTGCATCACGCGGCCTCGCCTTCAGACGACGTGGCAGCGGTGGTGTCCAGCAGCGACGGCAACGCCCGGAGCACCGTCCGGCCGCTGCGGCGCTCCGAGCGGGTCGCCCGGCGGACGTCGGTAAACGAGTGCGTCACCCGCACGTCCGCCGCAACCGTCGCGGCGGCCAGCTCCGCGTCAACCGACGCGATCAGCGCGTCAACTTCGCGCTCCTCGGCGGTGTACTCCAGGAAGTCCCAGGCCACCGGCGCGGCAGCCTGAACAGCAGAAACATCGAACTCCAGCCCGTCAAACGACGCTTCGGCCTGACGGCGGGAGATGTGTGCCGACCTCATCGGGTCCCCTTCGTTCGGTTCCAGGTTCATCCTGGGATGTTCTCTCCATTCCGGGATGGCGTACCGAGAACCTTGCCGTCTGCATCCCGACATTGTCAAGCCCATCCCGGGATGGAGTTTCGAAACCTGGGATGGTGTGCGAGGATGAGGGCATGGAACGAATGGACGCGAAAGCGGTAGCTGAGCAGCTCCGGGCGGACATCCACGAGGGCAAGTTCGCGCCGGGGGAGACCTTGCCGAACACTGAGCAACTTCGAGAGCGGTTTGGTGTCGGGAAGAACGTCGTTTCCGCCGCTGTGCAGACCCTGAAGGGGGAGGGGCTTCTAGCGCCCGGCGGCCGAGGGCAGCCCGTTCGTGTTCGCGTGGTGCCTCAGAAGCTGACGCGATCGAATGCCAACTATCAGGTGGAAAAAGACCTGGTCAAAGAACCAGAGGACGTTCGTCGGCGCCATGGCTCGGCGGAGCGGGACGCCAAGGTCGACATCGACACCGTCAATGACGACAAGGTCACCTATGAGGTGGTACCTCCGCCGGAAGAGGTGGCCAAGATCATGGGGCTTGCGTCGAGTGACTACGTCCTACGCAGGACTTACCTGCGGCAATACCGGGAAGGCGAGGGCTACAGCAGGATGGTTTCGTACCTGCCCTATTCGCTCGTCAAGGACCATCCGCCGCTGCTGGACTCATCCAACGAGCCATGGCCCGGCGGTACCCTTCACCAGCTCTACACGGCGGGGGTGGAGGTAGGGAAGATTGAGGATCGCGTTTCCGCGCGCATGCCCACCGAGGAAGAGGTGGCCCTCTACGACATCCCGTTCAACGTGCCCGTGATCCCCATTCTGAAGATCAGTTACGACACGTCGGGGCGTGCGGTAGATGTGGCGGAACTCCTGACTCCGGCGGACCGAATTTCCCTGTCGTACATCACCGAGCTGCGAAAGTGGGACGAGTAAGCAATGGCAACGCCACGCTTGATCTCTGTAGTGACGGCCGTCTTTGAGGGCGGCCACCACTACCTCAAGGAGGCTTACGAGTCTCTACGGGCTCAGGAAATGCCGGAAGGCTGGTCCTGGGAGTGGTGCGTTCAGGAAGACGGCAGTAGCGGTGTGCCGAAACAAGAGCTTCCCGACGATGATCCTCGCGTCCACTACGGCACCGGGTTGGCCGGCCGCGCGGCCGTCACCCGCAACATGGCACTCTCGCAGGCGCAGGGGATCGTGATTCGCAACCTCGATGCGGACGACGTGCTGCTGCCGGGTGCGCTGGCGCGGGATATCGACGCGTTGCACCGCGTCGCGTGGTGCGTCTCGGCAGGTCTTGACCTGCACGAGGATGGGACGACAACGCCCGGCCCGTATGACCCTCCCAATGGTCCCGTGGAGCCCGGCCGCTTCTACAAGGAGCAGGCAGAGAACAGGCTCTCGGTGCTGGCGGCGAATGTCGCGATGCACACGGACCTTATCTGGTCCTTGGGCGGTTGGATGGCTCTCACGGGGGCCGAGACCATTGCCACACTGTTGGCGGCGGAGGCAGTGACGCCGGGGGAGTTCATCGCCGAACCGAGCATGCTCTACCGGAAGCACCCCGCTCAGACGACGGCGGCTGAGTCGTACTGGAACCCGCAGGAAGACGAGGCGCGTCGGCGGCTCATCCAGATGCGTGTGGACGCCATTCACTCCAATGGGACGCGGTATCAGCCGGGTTCGATCGATGGCGACGATTCGACGGTCGACCCCAGCGTGCCGCCCGAGGGGCGCCAGGCGCAGGGGCTTGCTCGCATGACACACGACAAGAAGGCGTGAGACGTACGAGCAAATATTAATCCTTCGAGTCTTCGGTCTGCATATATATCTCGGGGGCAAGGTTTCGCGCTTTTCGTTGGAAAAATTGATAAGGCTGATGTTCTTTTAATCTTGCCTTAATCGTTTCGCTTTCGACTCCGGCTTGCAGAAGGAAGGCGGTTCCTAGGATCCATTTTAGAGACTCGGTTAGAATTAAGTCGACCTCCCAGCCGTTCCCTGGGCCATTAAGTAAGTGTGCAAAGCTATTGCGAGCATTGGCGATCTTGGAAACCCACTTCTTTTGGTTGCCGAACGCGTCTGGGATGGCATCCTCTACCGACGAGAGAAGTCTGCGTAGCCGAAACGGGTACGAAACCTGATTAAAGTGCGCGAGCGACTGGTGAAGCTTCTCGCCGATTTCTTCGTTTGTTGCTGCGATCGCGGCGTCTTTGGCTGCTTTTCGTGCCGCTTTAGCGAGTTCTGGGTCGAATATGGGGGCATCTCTATATCGTCTGCGATCGTAGCCCTCAGCGCTAGTTGAAAGCTGCAAGAGGCGGCTTTCAAGGGATAGATCCTGCGGCCATTCAAGTGCAGAGTAGAGGATATTTGGAACCGGCGCCAATTCGCTTGCGCATTCAATCCACTTCGCCACGACCTGAAGACCAGTATGGCGCAAGTCCATGTAGCGATTACCAGGTTCAATCACCTTGGACTCTGCGGCGTATTCAATGAGGGGATGGTAAATCCTCACATAGGTTTCACTCTTGCTTGTCAGTGCCTGCACGTGCGTTAGCTTGCACTGTACGTCAAGCATTATGGAGGCGAGGATTAATGTGGGCGCGACAATATCGTCAAGTAGCGCAAATAGATTCTGTTGGTTTATATCGTCAAAGTCTAGCCATCCCGCGTGTCGAACTTCGGCGCCAGTGGTATCTGGTCGATTGTATAGCCGTACGAAGCGTGTGGATACGTGTCCGCCAATGGTTGCCAATGGCGCCGTTTCGCGAGCTGGCTTCTGGTACTCGATATTTACGGACTCGCTCGGCTTGAGCGTAATGGTCATTTTGGTGCCATTTTGGCAAATAAAGTCGTCAAGATTGGTGAAGCGGATTCGGGCGGACTGAATCTGTTCTTCGTTGTCGAGGTGCGCACCGCGTGCGGCCCAGGTTCCCTGAAGGGAGTGGACACCCTCTTCGTCATTCTTGCCCATGGTTCCCATGGTCATAATATTCTGGCGTCTAGACACGGTTATTGCATTGAATATTGTTACGGCGCGATCAAAGCCTTCGGCTAGATAGCCGTGAATTAGATGTCCTTCAGTGTCGTGCTCGTCTTCGGCGGGAACTCCGATCATGCTGCCGTCGTCTGCTTGCTGCCATGTGACGTGAGGAGTCAGCTGTCCATGTAAGGTGATTCGTGGTCGACTACCTGATAGGTCAAGCCAGCCAGTCAATTTCTCATCGGGGTTTGCCGCAAGCCAAAACCTGCCTAGTAAGCGATCCTGTCTATTCTCTACCATGTTCCACCTTGATGGCTCTGTCAACGTGAAGGCTCAGCACTGGGCAGTGAACATACTGCCTTGGTTGCCCGCTGAACGCGTTCCTTACGGATTCGTGATTGGGCTTGTCGTAGTGGCAGGCGACGACGGCTGACAGGTGCGCCGACAGCAATCGGACCGAACGGGTCCAAGTCGGTCAAGGTTCGACGGGCCTTGCGCCAAATACGCCCCAAAGTTCGGGGCGGGAGACGCTAACGTGCAGGTCAGGGCGCATCTGCACGCTTGACTGTAAATCAGACGGCACTGCCTTCGGGGGTTCGAATCCCTCACTCGCCACACCAGATCGGCCCCGTGACCAAGTCACGGGGCCGATCTCGTTCCTGGGGCGTTTCCCGGTCGCGCCGGCCCTAGCGAGCCCGGTAGCGCAGCAGCACGATCCCCGAAGTGAACGCCCGCTCTTCCACCAGCTGGAGCTTCGGGACGCCGGTGGCGTTCTCGAACAGCCGGCGGCCTTCCCCGACCACGACCGGGTAGACGAACAGCCGGTACTCGTCGACGAGGCCCTCGGCGATGAGCGCCCGCACCAGCGAGATGCTGCCGGTGGTCACGATGTCCTTGCCTTCGGCGGCCTTCAGCCCCTCGATCTCCGAACGCAGCTCACCGGAGAGCACCGTCGTGTTCTCCCACTCCGGCTCCGTCAGCGTGCTGGAGACCACGTACTTGCTCACCGAGTTCAGATAAGCCGAGATACCTGTCGTGTCGTCGGTTTGCTTCGGCCAGTAGCCGCGCATGTCTTCGAAGGTGACGCGCCCGGTCAGGAACGCGTCAGCGGCCTCACGTTGTTCGCGAAGGGCGGCCAGGACGTCCGACATGTCGGTGTCCGGATCGCCACCACCCGCGCTGAACCAGTCACCCGCCAGTTCGATCACGCCGTCGATGGTGCAGTTCTCCGTCACGATCAGATCCCGCATGCGCCCGACCGTACCGCCGCCCTCCGACAAGAATGGACCGATGACCGAGCCGCCACCCTGGCCCGCCACGCCGCCGGCCCACCAGGAAGCCGAAGACTGGTGCGGCAGCGGACCCGTCATGCCGAAGGGCGCGGCTTCCCCTTCGTGATCACCGTCGACGGGGCCGCGGTCGGCACGATCGGGCTTCCGGCGCGAAAGGCTGCTGCCTGCCCATCAGGAGATCGGCGGGACGGCGCGGGACATGCTCCTCTACGTGTCGCCGTGAACCGCGCGCCTCGACGGGTACCACGTCTCACCCGCGGGTTCGCCCGCCATGTTCCAGCTCCACGACACCGTGGGAGTGACGCGCGCGTATATGCCCGGACCGACGATCCCCGTGCGCTCGACGGGATCGGCGGCCTCGCCGTAGATCCGGACGCCACGCGCGATGAACGGGTCCAGTGAGACGAGGTCGTCGATGACCAAGGCGACTTTCCGTTGTCCCGCTCGGATGTTGCGGAACTTCCGGGTCACGAGGACCGACGCGCCCGCGCCGCCGACCCAGAAACCTGTCCCGTCGAACTCGAACGCCAGCGGGACGACGTCGGGCTGCTCGCCGTCCTCGGACAGGGTCGCGAAGCGGGCCAGGGGTTGAGAGCGCAGGTACGCGATCTCGTCTTCGGTGAAGGCCATCACGTCATCATCCTCGGCTAAGCCGTGAGCAGCTGCGCACCGTTGAGCACCAGCATGTCGGTGACGAAGCAGACCGGGGTGCCGTCGGCGGCCCGGCCGATCCAGGTCGGGTAGCTCCCGTCTCCCCAGCCGGTGGCGAACGCGATGATGTTGCCTTCGGCCCCCTCCGGGGTGATGTCGACGTGGGGATCCACCTCGGCGAACTTCTCCATGAGGTCGTCGTCCACCTCCTCGGGGAGCGCGGCGGCGTCGGCGAAACAGCCGGTACCGCTGTCCACGCCGTAGCCGTAGAACTCCCCGTCTCCCAAGAAGAGCGCGTTCTGACCCGGCCAGAGCGCGACCTCCCATGCGGCCACCGGAGCGTCGGCGACGACGAGTTTGGCGGCGGCGACCCGCTCGTGGGCCGGCTCGTCGACGAACCGGATCACGGCGAGCTCGACCCGGTGTTCCCCGGGTGGGGCCGGGACCGTGAAGTGGTCGGAATCCGCGTCCAGGAAGGCCGGATCCGAGGCGACGAGCTTGCCGCTGGGCATGCGGAGCTTCCCGGCGTCCCGGAGCTCGACCTCCACCAGGCCGTGGTCGTTGCTCAACGCGAAGCGCGTGCCCGCGGTGAACATCTCCACCATGTCTTTGGGCCGCAACGGAACCGACGGGCGCCAGGGACGCTTTTCGGCGGGAAGCGGCGAATCGGTTTCGGGCGTGGCCGGCACTTGAAGGGTCAATGGGCCCGAGTTCGCGAGAGATTCCCAGTCGCCGAAGGCAGGCTTCGGCATGGTCAGCTCGGACAACGGCTTGTGTGCGCGCCCGCTGCTGGAGCCGCCCGCGTAGCCGTCGGGCGCCTGATACATCCACCCTTCACCTTTGGGGCCGAAGGACATCTCCACGCGGCCCGCGGTCTGTTTGTCGAATTCTTCCTGGTCGGGGGCCTTGTAGGTCCATCGCTCGACGCGCACGAGGAACAAGGTGCCGTCTTCGAGCAGGCGGTACTCGAACGAAGCGCTCCGTCTGCCTTGCTCGTCGACATGCCAGCAACGAGCGAAGTGGTGCCGCCACGCGATTTCGAGCAGCACCGACGGCGACTCGGTGCCGGGACGGACCAGCGCGACGGCGTACTGCTCGCCGGTGGCGTCGCGTTCCCCGGCGGTCTCGGGCGTGAGCCTGCCGACCAGCGCACGGGCGGCCGGATCCCAGCCCTCGCAACAGATGACTCCGAATGAAGTCCCCTCAGACATGCAGCGGACCCTAGCGGGCACCGCCGACAAAAACACTAGGCTGTTTCAGTGCTGACCTCCTCGCGGATCGCGTAGTCGCCGAAGGCCGGTTCCAGTAGTTCGAAAGCCCGCTGTGTCGCTTTCGTCAGCGCTTCGGCGATCTCGTCGTTGCTCTCGCCGGCGTGCGAGCGCCGCAGGACCTCGCGGAAGAGGACGCGGTCGATCGCGTTGAGTTCGGCGGCCGCCATGACCGGGGTGACGTCGTCCGCGCCGGCTCCGGTCTCGGTCGCGAGCAGCACGGCGAGCGCCTCTTCCCGCAGTTCGTGCAGTTCACGCAGCCGCGCGGTCAGCGTCGGGCTCTCCAGCACCATTTTCGCGAAGACCGGCCCGGTGAAGCCGATCACGGGCGAATGCTCCGCCACCGCGTCCAGGAAGGTGCGCCGGAGCGCGGCCAGCGCCGACTCGCCCGGCTCCCGGTCGCGGACGGCGTTCGCCAGCCCGTTCGTGAATTCCTCGTGCTGGTCCAGCGCCAGATCTTCTTTGCGCGCGAAGTAGTTGGTGACGGTCTTCTTCGCGACCCTCGCCGCCGTCGCGATCTCGGCGATCGTCGTCTCCTCGAAGCCCTTCTCGATGAAGAGGAGCGTCGCCTTGTCGGAGATCAGCTGCCGCGTCTCCTGCTTCTTGAGCTCTCGCAAGCCCACATCCGCGCTGGTCATGAGCGAAGTTTACCACCGTCGTAAAAATATCCTTGACTTCCGGTAGGTCGAGTGTAAAATTACGTCCGTACTACCGACTGAGAGAGAAGAGGCTCCTTGCCCGCTCGAATCCCCCAAGGCAACGAAGGCGTCAACCGCGCGCAGGCCCGCCGGAACGACCGCCGCCATCAGCAGCCGTTCCCCGGCCGCTCGATGCCGGTGCGTCGCTCGACCGGCGTCCCGCGCCGCCGGTCGTACTGACCGATCAGCTCATCCGAACCGCACTGCCGACCGAAGGGGATAGCCCATGAACGTCCTTGCCTCCACCGTCTCGCTGACCGTCGACGACGTCGCCGCCTCCAGCCGCTTCTTCACCGAGCACTTCGGCTTCACCGAGCAGATGGCCGCGGAGGGTTTCGTCTCCCTCGGGCATGAGACCGCGAAGCTGGCCATCGTCCTGCTCCAGGCGGGGATCGAGGTCCTGCCGGAGAACCTGCGGCAGGTGCGCGCGGCCGGCGTGATCGTGGCCTTCACGGTCGAGAACCTCGAAGTCGAGGAGAAGCGCCTGCGCGAGGAAGGTGTCGAGATCACGTTGCCGCTGCGGGAAGAGCCGTGGGGAGAACGCCTCTTCATGGTCACCGATCCGAACGGTGTGCCCGTGGAACTCGTGGAATGGGTGCAGCAGTAAGGAAACATCGAGACGGGGCTTGGTCCACAGTGGACCAAGCCCCGTTTTCGCTACTTCATCGTGGCGAGCTGGATCAGGTTGCCGCAGGTGTCGTCGAAGACGGCGGTGACCACCGGCCCCATGTCGACGGCGTCCTGCGTGAATTCGACGCCCAGCCCCTTGAGGCGCTCGACCTCGGCGAACACGTCGTCGACGGCGAACTGGGTGAACGGAATCCCGTCGTCGGCCAAGGCCTTCTTGAACGGCTTCGCCGCGGGGTGACCGTCCGGCTCCAGCAGCAGTTCGACGCCGTCGGGATCGGCGGGGGAGACCACGGTCAGCCAGCGGGCGTCGCCGGTGGGCACGTCGGTCTTCTTGGTGAACCCCAGCTTCTCGGTGTAGAAGGCCAGCGCCTTGGCCTGGTCGTCGACGAAGACGCTGGTGATGGTGATCCGGATCATGGGTTCGGTTCCTCTCGGTCGATGGGCCACCGCTCGACGATCGACCGCAACGGACTCGTGTCGATGTGGTGGAACTTGTAGCGGCCCTGTCGCCGGCTGTGCACCAGGCCCGCCTGCTCCAGCATCGCGAGATGCTGCGAGATGGCCTGCCGCGAAGACGACAGGCCGTGCTTCATGGTCAGCCTGCCGCAGATCTCGAACAGGGTCTGACCGTCCTTTTCGGTCAGCTCGTCCAGGATGGTGCGCCGCGTCGCGTCGCCGATCGCCTTGAACAGGTCGCCGTCCACGCCCCCGTTATAGGCAAGTCGTCACTTGCCTGTCAAATCGGGATCAGGAGCCGAGGTAGCGCAGGATCGCCAGGACGCGGCGGCTGTAGCCGGCGGTGCTGGCCAGCCCGAGCTTGTCGAAGATGGCGTTCACGTGCTTCTCGACCGCGCTCAGCGACACGAACAGCGACTCGGCGATCCCGGCGTTCGTGTGTCCCTGAGCCATTTTCTCCAGCACATCCCGTTCGCGGACGGTCAGCTTCGCGAGCGGGTCGGTGTGCGTCGTCCGCGCGAGCAGCCGCCGGACCACCTCCGGATCGAACGCGGCGCCGCCCGCGGCGACCCTGTCGAGCGCGTCCAGGAATTCGCCCACCTGGGCGACCCTGTCCTTCAGCAGGTAGCCGACGCGCTCGCCGTCGCCGGTGATCAACTCGGCGGCGTACCGCTTCTCGACGTATTGCGACAGCACGAGAACGCCGATTCCCGGCCAGCGTTTCCGGATTTCGAGCGCCGCGCGCAGGCCTTCGTCGGTGTGGGTCGGCGGCATGCGGACGTCGGTGACGACCACGTCCGGCTGATAGGCGGCGGTCGTCGAGACGAGCGCGTCGCCGTCACCGACCGACGCCACGACGTCGTGTCCCTCTTCGACCAGCAGCCGGACGAGTCCTTCGCGCAGGAGGGTCGAGTCCTCGGCGAGGATCACCCGCACGGCAGCACCGCCGTCACCACGGTCGGACCGCCGGGCGGGCTGTCCACGGTGAACTCCCCGTCCGCCGCCGCGACGCGTCGCGCCAGGCCGGAGAGGCCGCCGCCGGACTCCCGCGCTCCGCCTGCGCCGTCGTCGGTGATCCGCACCCGCACCCTGTCCCCGTCCCGGCCGGCCTCGATGTCGATCCGCGTCGCCGCGGCGTGCTTGATCGTATTGGTGACCGCCTCGGAAGCGACGAAATAGACGACGGTCTCGATGGCCGCCGGTGGCCGTTTCGGCAGGTCGACCCGCAGGTGGATCGGCACGCCGGAGCGTTCCGCGAGCGCCTCCAGCGCGGGGTGCAGCCCGTCCGAGTCCAACGCGATCGGATACACCCGCCACGAAACCTCGCGCAGGTCTTCCAGGGCGCGCTGAGACTCTTCGTGCGCCTGCCGGAGCAGGTCCGACGCGTGGCCCGGATCGCTCGTGCGCCGCGCCCGGCCGAGCAGCATCCCGAGCGCGACGAGCCGCTGCTGGACACCGTCGTGCAGGTCCCGCTCGATCCGGCGGCGCTCGCCGTTGACCGCTTCGACCACCTCGGCCCGGCTGGTCGCGAGCGCGGAGACCCGGCGGCGCAACTGTTCCTGTTTGCTGGGGCCGAAAAAGCGCCGCGCCAGCTTGCGGTCCAGCGTTGCTGAGCCCAGCAGCCCTTGCAGGGAAAGGAAGATGAGCAGTGCGCCGAAAAGCGCGGTGGTGACGGGGTCGTACCAGTCGGCGGGTGCTCCACCGCCGGGAGACTGACCGTTGAACAGCTGATAGGTGATGATCACGCCCGAGGCTGCGCCCAGCAGGATCAGGATGAAGACCCCGGCGCTGAGCAGTCCGATGACGCAGCGCGGGATCAGGTAGACCATCGCGCGGCGTTCGTCGTAGAGGATGGCGTTCCGATCGCCGAAGTACTTCTCCAGCCGTCGTCGCTCCACTTCGGACAGTACGTGGGCACCGGCGAAGACAGGCTCCCGCAGTGCGGGAATCGTGAGCGCGAGGCCGCCGAAGAGCACGTAGAAGAACTCCGCGAACGCGGTCATGGCGCCGATCGCCAGGCCCAGCGTGCCGCGGAGCACTTTGCGCAGGTAGCGGCGCGTCGCTGCCGGAACAGGCATAACGCCAGGTTAGCGGGGTACCCGAAGATCGGTACTGCGGTTTTCCACAGTGATCTGTACCCCTTCACCGCAGGGTGCGGAACCCGGGCGATTCGTACGTTCGTTGACACCTGCAGACGACCACGAAAGGCCGCCATGAACCTCCTCCTCGCCCAAGCCGCCAGCGAACCGATGGGCGGCCTCGCCGGCTGGGCGGTGTCACTGATGGACGCGCTGGGCGGTCCGGGAGCCGCGATCATCGTCGGACTGGACAACCTGTTCCCGCCGATCCCGAGCGAACTCGTGCTCCCGCTCGCCGGATTCTCCGCAAGCCAGGGCACGTTCACCCTGGTGGAAGCGCTGGTGTGGACGACCTTCGGGTCGGTCGTGGGCGCGATCATCGTCTACTACCTCGGCCTGCTGCTGGGCCGTGACCGCACGCGCCGCTGGATGGCGAAGATCCCGCTGGTCAAGGCGTCCGACTTCGACAAGACCGAGGCCTGGTTCCAGAAACACGGCACCAAGGCGGTGTTCTTCGGCCGGATGGTGCCGATCTTCCGCAGCCTCATCTCCCTGCCCGCCGGGATCGAGCGGATGCCGTTCTGGCGGTTCCTCACCCTGACCACACTCGGCAGCCTGATCTGGAACACGGTGTTCGTTCTGGCCGGTTACGCCCTCGGGGAGAGCTGGCACCTGGTCGAGGAGTACGCCGGGTTCTTCCAGTACTTCGTGATCGCCGCCGTCGCCGTCGCGGTGGTGCTCTTCGTCGTGAACCGGCTGCGTGAGAAGAACCGCACCAACGTGTGAGCCCGTGCGGGGCGCCGGGACAGGCGCCCCGCACGGCTTTCTCAGGACCGGAAGGGGCCGGTCACCTCGTAGGTGATCCCGCCGGACGACGAACCGGAGGTACCGCGTTGCGACGAGAAGTACAGCCGGTTCCCCGCCGGCGTGAACGCGGGACCGCAGATCTCCGACGAGCTCTGGCCGCTGATCCGCAGGAACGGCGCAACGATGTCGTTCGGCGTGATGATGCAGATCTCCATGTTGCCGCCGTCTTCGGCGACGTACAGGTCACCCGACGAGGTCCCGGTGACGTTGTCGACCCCGGTCAGCGGCGCCGAGCCGGGGCTGACCAGCGAGTCGTCGTAGGCCAGTTCATAAGTGCTGTTCGTCAGGTTGAGCTGCCAGACACGGTTGTCGCCCTTCGTGGTGAACCACGCGGTGTCGTTGGCGTAGTGCAGCCCTTCGCCGCCGTTGAACCGCTTCGCGCCGGACACCTGGTTGCGGGTGGGGGTGGGGGAGCCGTCGGGGTCGGGCACGTTCGCCCAGGTGAAGCTGCCCGACGTCGCCGTGCCCGCCTTCAGCACCTGCAGCGTCCCGGCGGAAAGGTCACCCCAGGTCGTCGGGACGAAGCGGTAGAAGCAGCCGTCCGAGGTGTCCTCGGTCAGGTAGACGACCTTGCGCACCGGGTCGGCCGCCGCGGCCTCGTGCTTGAACTTCCCCATCGCGGGCCGCTGCACGGCGGCCGAGGCGGGGCCGTTCGGCTGGCATTCGTAGACGAAGCCGAGGTCGATCTCCTCGCAGGAAAGCCAGGTGTTCCAAGGGGTCTTGCCGCCCGCGCAGTTCTGGCGGGTGTTCGCCAGGACACGGTGGGCGCCGGTGATGTTCCCGCTCGCGTCGAATTTGACCGCGCTCGCTCCGCCGCCGGGCGTGATCTCCGAGTTCGACACGTAGATCCAGCCACTGCCGTCGGCGAACACCGCGCCGCCGTCCGGCGCGCTGTGCCAGGTGTAACCGGTGCTCGCGACCTTCTGGCCGGATCGTGCGATGACGCGGCTGGTGAATCCCGCGGGGAGCTGGATCCCGTTCGCGTCGGCGGCCTGGAGCGCGCCGTACGGGCTGGGGCCGTTCTGCGCGGGCGCCGCGAGCGCGGCCCCCGAGAGCCTGTTTCCGAACGCCGTGACGCCGGCGCCGACCACGGCCGCGCGCAGGAAATTCCGTCGCTTCACTCGTGCCTCCGCTGATGTGGTGGTGCGGGAAGGAGCGGAGGGGAGGTTACGGGCGGAACGGGACTTTCAGGTGAATTCGCGGCGTATTCGCCGGTGGGAGGGAACTTTCGTAGGAAACCTTCGCTCAGCACTATTTCCCGCGCTTTGCGGAGACCCGGCGCTTCGGCGCCACCGCGTTGTTCGGCGATTTCCAGGGCGAGGAGTATCCGGTCGAGCGGCGCGCATCCGCCATTGCGGTGGTGACGACGTCCGATCAGGTGACGCCAGTCGGCGAGATACTCGTCGAGCCCTGGCTCACCCGGTACGGCCCGGAGCAGGGCTCTCAGCAGGACACGCATCTGGTTTTCGTTGCCGGGCAAGGTGTTCCGGGCCAACGAGTCGGCCAAAGTACTGCGGGACTGGCCGGTCGCGGCGGCCAGCGCGCGGATGCTGAGACCGCTTCGGTCGCGGAGTTCGCGCAACCGCGCCATGAATTCCGATTCCGTGGTGAGGGTGGTGTTCATCGGCGGGCCCGTGCGGGCGCCGGGCGGAGGATGGCGCCGAGCAGAGTGATCGCGATCCCCGCCGCGATCGGCGCGCTCGTACCGGCGAAGGTCAGCGCCGTGACGAATGCGGTGAGAATGCTCAGGCAAACGATCTGACCGGCCGAAACGCAGCTTCGCCTCGGCCGCCGGGGCGGCAGGATTCCGTGACTCATGACCTTGCCCTCTCAAGGCTCAGTGGCGGCCTCCGGGTGGATGGCACGGAATGTACGTTATCAAATCGTGATAGAGAGTTTAAGGAGGTTTAATGTCCGGGTTCGTCCGGGTTTCGACGACGAAGGCCCCGGACCCTCGAGGGGATCCGAGGCCTTCGGTCTCGCGCCGTTACGCCGCTTGGGCGACCGGAGCCGTCGCCGGGGCCAGCGCGAGGTCCAGCACTTCGCGGACGTTCGCGACGGCGTGGACGTCCAGCTGTGCCAGCACTTCGGCCGGGACGTCGTCGAGGTCCGGCTCGTTGCGCTGCGGGATGATCACCGTCTTCATCCCGGCCCGGTGCGCGGCCAGCAGCTTCTGCTTGACCCCGCCGATCGGCAGCACGCGGCCGGTCAGCGACACCTCACCGGTCATCGCGACGTCCGATTTCACGACCCGGCCCGAAAGCAGGGACGCGAGCGCGGTCGTCATCGTGATGCCGGCGCTCGGCCCGTCCTTGGGCACGGCGCCCGCGGGGACGTGCACGTGGATGCCGCGATCCTTCAGATCGCCGACCGGGAGTTCCAGCTCCGCGCCGTGCGAACGCAGGTACGACAACGCGATCTGCACCGACTCCTTCATCACGTCGCCCAGCTGACCGGTCAGGGCCAGCCCGGTCGAGCCGGATTCCGGATCCGCCAGCGACGCCTCGATGTAGAGGACGTCACCGCCGGCGCCGGTCACCGCCAGGCCGGTCGCCACGCCCGGCGTCGACGTGCGCTGGGTCGACGCGGGCAGCGAGGACTCCGGCAGGTGCCGCGGGCGGCCGAGGTAGGTCTCCAGCCCGTCGGCGTCGATCGTCAGCGGGAGCTCGACCTCGTCCAGCGCGACCTTGGTCGCCACCTTGCGCAGCACCTTCGCGATGGTCCGGTTCGCGTTGCGCACCCCGGCTTCCCGCGTGTACTCGGCGGCGATACGGCTGAACGCGCCGTCCGTCAGCGTGACGTCGTCCTTGCCGAGGCCCGCGCGGTCCAGCTCGCGGGGGAGCAGGTGGTCGCGGGCGATGGTGACCTTCTCGTGCTCGGTGTAGCCATCGAGGGTGACCAGCTCCATCCGGTCCAGCAGCGGGCCGGGGATGGTTTCGAGCGCGTTCGCCGTCGCGAGGAAGACGACGTCGGACAGGTCCAGCTCGACCTCGAGGTAGTGGTCTCGGAACGTGTGGTTCTGCTCCGGGTCCAGCACCTCCAGCAGCGCGGCCGTCGGGTCGCCGCGGTAGTCGGCGCCGACCTTGTCGATCTCGTCGAGCAGCACGACCGGGTTCATCGAGCCCGCTTCCTTGATGGCGCGGACGATCCGGCCGGGCAGCGCGCCGACGTAGGTGCGGCGGTGCCCGCGGATCTCGGCCTCGTCGCGGATGCCGCCGAGCGCGACCCGGACGAACTTGCGGCCCATCGCCTTCGCCACGGACTCGCCGAGTGAGGTCTTGCCGACCCCGGGAGGACCGGCGAGCGCGAGCACCGCGCCCGAACGCCGTCCGCCGACCGGGCCCAGCCCCGACTCCGCGCGGCGCTTGCGGACGGCCAGGTACTCGATGATGCGTTCCTTCACGTCGTCGAGACCGGCGTGATCGGCGTCGAGGATGTCGCGCGCGGCGGCGATGTCGTGGACGTCGGTGGTGCGCTCGTTCCACGGCAGTTCGAGGACGGTGTCCAGCCAGGTGCGGATCCAGCCGCCCTCGGGGGACTGGTCCGAGGTGCGCTCCAGCTTGTCCACTTCGGACAGTGCGGCCTTCTTGACCGCGTCCGGCAGTTCGGCGGCCTCGACGCGGGCGCGGTAGTCGTCGTCGTTGGCGGTGCCGTCGAGTTCGCCCAGTTCCTTGCGGATCGCTTCGAGCTGGCGGCGCAGCAGGAACTCCTTCTGCTGCTTCTCCATGCCCTCCTGGACGTCCTTGCGGATCGTGTCGGTGACCTCGAGCTCGGCCAGCTGCTCACGGCTCCATTCGAGGGCCTTTTCGAGCCGTGCCGAAACGTCGAGCGCGGAGAGCAGTTCGAGCTTCTGCTCGGTGTTCAGGTACGACGAGTTGCCCGCGAGGTCGGCGAGCGCGGACGGGTCCTCGACCTCCTGGACGGCGTCGATCATCTGCCAGCCGCCGCGCTGCTGGAGGATCGCGAGGACGACGCTCTTGTACTCGGACGCGAGCTTCGCGGAGTTGTCGTCGGTGGTCTCGGTGGCGACCTCGGCGTGCACCCAGCGGGCGGCGCCGGGACCGTCGGCGATGCGGCCGACGACGGCGCGGCGGGTACCGCGCAGCAGCACCGCGGTCTTGCCGCCGGGCACGCGCCCGATGCGCTCGACGGTCGCGATGGTGCCGAGTTCGGCGTACTCGCCGTGGACGCGGGGGACGATCAGCACCTCGGCCTTGGTGGCGGCGCTGGACCGGATCCCCGGGAAGGAAGCCTGGGCAGGCGTGTTGGCCTGGGCGGACTCCACCGCGGCGCGCGTCTCCGTGTCGGCGAGGTCGAGCGGGACGATCATGCCCGGCAGCACGACGTCGTCATCGAGCGGGAGGACGGGCAGGAGGCGGTTGTCGGTCATCTGTGCACTCCTCGGTTAGTTGAGTCTGCCTAGCTCAACTCTCCGATCGACCCGTTTGTTTCCTTCTCGCGTTCGCCGTCAGCGATCACCCACCCCTCCGACCTCCGCACCCCAACGCGTCGCGTTTAGGGGGCTAAAGGCGACGCGGTGGGGCTAGAGGTCGGATGTCTGGGAGTGTGACGGGGTGGGGTGGGCGTCAGGGGTGGGTGGCGACACCGCACCAGGCGAACGGCCGGGCGCCCTCTTCGTCCCGCCGCAGTTCCCGCGTCGGCCGCCACTCGGGCAGATGGACGAGACCGGGCTCCATCAGCGGCCAGTCCCCGAAGAGCGGCTCGATCTCTTCGCGGTCCCGCATCCACACCGGGTTGCTCGTCTTCCGGTACTGCTCGACCATCCAGCGCAGCCCGTCCGCGTCCTCACCGGTCTGGCCGCCGAAGCTCATGTGCGAAAGCCCCAGCCAGCTGCCCGGCGCCAGCGCGTTCCGGTAGGTCGCGACCAGCGCGGGCGGATCGTCGTGCGGCCCGGCGAAATGCAGCACGGCCATCATCATCAGGCAGACGGGCTGCGAGAAGTCGATCAGCCGCCGCGTCTCCGGATGCCGCAGGACGTCCTTCGGCCGTCGCATGTCGGCCTGGACGATCCCGGCCCAATCGGTCGCCTCGTGCCGTTCGAGAATCAGCTCCGCGTGCGCGACCGCCACCGGTTCGTAGTCGACGTACACGACCTTCGCCTCATCGCCCGGCTCCAGTTCCTCCCGGACGATCTCGTGCACGTTCCCGGCGGTCGGGACGCCGGACCCCAGATCGACGAACTGCCGGATCCCGGCGTCCAGCGCGGCGCGCACGACGCGGTTCATGAACTCGCGGTTGTGCTGCGCGCCCGGTTTCACCCACCGCCACTGCCGTTCCAGCCGCCGGGCGAACTCACGGTCGACAGCCCAGTTGTGATTCCCGCCGAGGAACCAGTCGTAGATCCTCGCCGCGGACGGCTTTTCGGTGTCGACCCCGGTCGGTGCCACCGGGGCCGCGTCATCGTCCCTGGTCACAGAAACCCCCTGCTCTCCTGGAAAAGAGCCTATCGGGATCAGGACACCGCCGGCCGCCGCTGCCAGTACGTCCAGAGCGGCCGGTAGCCCTGCGCGTACCAGAACGGCGTCGACCGCGGGTTCGCCAGCGCGTGGTGCAGCAGCACGACCTCGGTCCCGCATTCGTCGAAGATCTGGTGCGCGTGCGCGGCGAGCGCCGACCCGACACCGCTCGACCGCGCCGGTTCGGCCACCGCCAGCGACGACAGGTACCCGACCTTGTCGGCCGCGACCCGGCCGCCGATCCACGACGTCTCGCCGGGGAACTGCACCCGCACCATGCCCAGCGGGCGTCCGTACAGCTCGGCGATCCACAGCGTCGGGTTTTCCCGCTTCAGCTGTTTCGACAGGTCCGCGGTGATCGCTTCCTCAGCGCCCTCGCGCAAAGTGACAGAACCGAACTGCGCGTCATAACGCTGCAATTCCAGTTCGAGCCCCACGGCGGTTTCGAGATCATCCGCTTCGGCGGGCCGGATGTGCACTCCGGGCGTGGCGGGCGGTCCCGTCACGGCGAGCCGGTCGGCCGGGCGGACCGCGATCACCAGCACCGGCGCGAATCCGCGGCGCAGCAATTCGGCCGAGCCGGGCGAATCCCGGCTGGGCCGCACCACGGTCGCCGCCGTTTCGGCATCCCCAGGTGGGGCGACCGCCTTCAGATGTTCATCCCATCGGGTGAGTAATGCGTCAAGGGCCGCTTCCGGACGAGGTCCGGTGAGCCGGGCTTCGAGCCGATGCTCGACGAGGGCCCGCCACGGAGAGTCAACAGAATCGGGGCCCGCTTCAGTCCGTACCGACAATCCGGCGGCGGCCGAGTCGCCCGCTGTCGCGGAGAGTGACACGGAGCCCTCGACAGGCTCCAGTGCAGGCATTTCGGGGAGCAGGGCGTCCACGGTGGCGAGCCGCTCGGCATGTCCGGCGGCGATGGCGTGGCTATTCATAGGACTATTCAAGCCCCTACTGACGGGTCCGACGGGAACTTCACGAGATTGGCTTGACCGTGGCGCCAGGTGACTTCCGGTAGTCGGAAGGAACGCGAATATCGCTCCCATTTCACCCCTTGGTCCACGCAGGTCAGCGCGACGCGCCCATTGTTAACCCTGGGGTGATCTCATACTGTCTCGAATGGGACTTGGGTACGCCCTCCGGGGTACTGTATTGCCCTCGTCCCCGAGGTCGCGGTAGGACAGGACCGGTTGGGCAGCCGGGAAGGAAGGTCGGATGCCGGACACGAACGGCAGGCCCGGGAGCGCCGCACAGACGGCAGCGGGCAAGGGAGGCGCCGTTACGGAGGCTCGTACCGACGAGCGACGGTTCCGCGTCTACACCTTCGCGGTACTCACCATGGGCATCGCCGCCGCGGCCGCGGTCAGCCTGTGGCTGGACTTCGAGGCCTCGGACGATCTGCTGTGGATCGGGCCGATCCTCGCGCTCGCGTTCCTGCTCGCCGAACAGCTCGGGATCAACGTCGACGTCCGCAGCGGCATCTCCTGGACGATCTCGTTCACCGAGATCCCGCTGGTCATCGGATTCTTCGTCGCACCTTTCGAAGTCGTTCTCGCCGCGCATCTCGCGGCGGGCATAGGAACCCTGCTGGCCCGCAAGGTCGCGGGCCGCGTCCTCTACAACGCCGGCGCCTTCCTGCTGGAGATCACCGGCGCGTTCGCCGTGGCGGGACTGGTGAAACAGGCCTCCGGCGCCCACGACATGACCTGGATCGCCGCGCTGGCAGGCACTTTGACCGCGCCGCTGGTCAGCACGCTGCTCGCGCTCGCCGCCGTTCGCGTGCTGCGCCGCCGCATGCGGGTCAGCACCGCGATCCGGCTGACCGGCCGCATCCTCGTCGTCGGATTCGTCAACGCCTCGGTCGGTCTTTCCGGTTATTTGGTCATTTCCGGTACGCCGAAGGCCTGGCCGCTCGTGCTGGCCGTGTTCCTCGGGCTCACCGCGTTGTACTGGGCGTACTCCGATCTGTTGCGAGAACAGCGCGACATGGAAGCGCTGTCCGACGTCAGCCTGATGGTCGCGCGATCCGGTCAGCAGGCCGCCGCGCGTCCCGCCGGGCGCGCCGACGAACTCGTCGGCGGAGTGGACGTCCGCGAGTGGGCGACCATCGCCGAACGCATCAAGGACCAGCTCGCCGCCGGCCGCGTCGTGCTCCGCCTTCGGCTGGAGCCGAAGGACACCATGCGCATGGTCGTCGCGGGTGACGAACTCCCGCCCGTCGACCCGGCCGCCGACGACCCGCTGTTGCGCCTGCCCGGCGCGCACGTCCGGCATTTCCGGATCACCGAAGCCAATCCCGACGTCCGCTCCGCGTTGCTCGACCGCGGCGCGCAGGAGGCGCTGGTCGTCCCGCTGCGGAGTGCGAACCAGCTCCTCGGTGTCGTCGAAGCGCACGACAGGCTGTCCCGATGGCGTGGTTTCGGCAAGTACGACGTCCAGCTGCTCGGCACGATGGCCAGCCACCTCGCGACGTCGCTGGACAACCGGCGCCTGCTCGCGACCCTGCGCCACGACGCCTACCACGATCCGCTGACCGGCCTGCTCAACCGGCCGGGCTTCCGCCAGGTCGCCAAGGAACCGTTGCGGGAACAGGTCGACGCGGTCGTGCTGCGGGTCGACCTCGACGTCTTCTCCACCGTCAGCGACGCCCTCGGTTACGTGTGGGCCGACCGGATGGTCATCGCCGCCGGGCGGCGGATCCGGGACGCGCTCGGCCCCGACGTCCCGCTCGCCAGGCTCGAAGGCGCCTCCTTCGCGGCGCTCCTCGTCGGCTGCGCGCCGGAACGCGCCCAGGCCGCCGCGGAACTGCTGCGCGCGGAACTCGTCGCCCCGTACCCGGTGGACCGGCTCTCCGTCGAAGCGAACGCGATGATCGGCTACGTCACGTCGTCGGCGGAGGACGACGAGCAGGTCGACGTCGACGGGCTCCTGCAACGCGCCGACGTCGCCGTCCGCGCGACCAAGGGCGGCGAAGAGGTCCGCGGCTACATGGCCAGCATGGGCCAGATCTTCATGCGCCGGTTCCAGATGGTCACGCAGTTCCGGCAGTCGCTGGAAGAAGGCCAGCTGAGCGTCCACTACCAGCCGAAGATCACCTTGCCGAACCGGCAGATCCAGGGCGTCGAGGCGCTCGTGCGCTGGGTGCATCCGGAGTTCGGCAGGCTCGGCCCGGACGAGTTCGTCCCGGCCATCGAAGCGGCAGGCCTCATCGGCGTCCTGACGTCCTTCGTGCTCGAAGAGTCGTTGAAGCGCGTGCGGAAGTGGCTCGACGAAGGCCTGCGGATCTCCGCCGCGGTGAACCTGTCGGTGCGCAACCTCGCCGACGAGGACTTCCCGACGAAGGTCGCGCGCGAACTCGACCGCTTCGGCATCCCGCCCGAGCTGCTCACCTTCGAGCTGACCGAATCCGGTGTGATGTCCGACCCGCAGAAGGCGCTGCCGATCCTGCGGGAACTGCACTCGCTGGGCATCGTGCTCGCCGTCGACGACTTCGGCACCGGCTACTCGTCGCTGGCCTACCTGCGGCAGCTCCCGGTCGACCAGGTCAAGATCGACAAGAGCTTCGTCCTCGGCATGGGCACCGATCTCGGCGACCTCGCCGTCGTGCGCTCCATCGTCGAGCTGGGTCACTCGCTCGGCCTCACGGTCGTGGCGGAGGGTGTCGAGGAAGACGTCGCGCGGGATCAGCTCGAAGCGATGGGCTGTGACGTGGCGCAGGGCTACCTCATCTCGCGGCCGCTGCCCGAGGACCGCCTGGAGGCGTGGCTGCAGGCGCGCACCGCGCGTTCGCCGGGACGGCACTCCGAGACCGTCCTGACCCTGCTGACCTGAGGTTTTGCGGTAACCGGCCCCCCGGTTACGGCCCCTCAACCGGCCTGCTAATCTTTCCAAGTCCTCGCAAGAGGGCAAGGCCCCTTTAGCTCAGTCGGTAGAGCGTTTCCATGGTAAGGAAAAGGTCTACGGTTCGATTCCGTAAAGGGGCTCGCAACCTCAACCGCGTCACGCAAGCGTGTCGCGGTTAGGGTTATGTAAGGGCGGTGTAGCTCAGCTGGCAGAGCAAGCGGCTCATAATCGCTGTGTCGCCGGTTCAAGTCCGGCCACCGCTACGCGGTAATCCTGGGTTTCCCAGGCCTAGTAGAGAAGGAAATGCTGTGGCTGCCACTGACGTGCGACCGAAGATCACGCTCGCGTGTGAGGAGTGCAAGCACCGCAACTACATCACCAAGAAGAACCGGCGCAACAACCCGGATCGCCTGGAGATGAAGAAGTTCTGCCCGAACTGCGGTACGCACCGGACTCACAAAGAGACCCGCTGAGCGTCTAGCGGTTCTACCAGTCTTACTCGAAGCCGTCCTGGTCACCAGGGCGGCTTCGAGTATTTTCCGGGTTCGGTAGCCTGCTCGGGTGGCCTTGGACCAGTCGTTCACCGGGCGGGTGTACCCGCCGACCAGTACCTATGAAGTGAGTCGCGAGAAGATCCGGGAGTTCGCCGACGCTCTCGGCGACACGAACCCGCTCTACCGCGACACCGAAGCGGCGAAGGCGGCCGGCTACCCCGACGTCATCGCGCCGCCGACGTTCCTCACGATCATCAACCTCGCTTCGATCAACGCGATCGTCACCGACCCCGAGCTGGGGCTCGACTATTCGCGGATGGTCCACGGTGATCAGCGGTTCACCTACGCGCGGCCGGTGCACGCGGGCGACCTCCTGTCGCTCACCACGTACATCGACAACATCATGGCCCGCGCCGGGAACGACTTCATCAACCTGCGCGCCGAGATCTCCGGCGCCGACGGCGGCCTGATCGCCACCACGTACGCCCAGCTCGTGGTCCGAGGGGAGGGCGCGTGAGCACGTTCACCGCCGGGGAAGAACTGGCTCCGCTGACCGTCGAGGTCACCAGGGAGCAGTTGGTGCGCTACGCGGGCGCTTCGCTGGACTTCAACCCCATCCACTGGAACGAGGCCTTCGCCAAGGAGGTCGGCCTGCCGGACGTCATCGCGCACGGCATGCTGACCATGGCACTGGGGTCGCGGCTCGTCACCGACTGGCTCGGCGACCCCGGCCGTCTCGTCGACTACTTCGCGCGCTTCACGCGCCCCGTGGTCGTGCCGAACGACGGCGCCGCGACGATCGAGTTCACCGGGAAGGTCGCCGTGGTCAACGACGACGGCACCGCTCGGGTCGACATCACCGCCAAGTTCGAGGGCAAGGCGGTCCTCGGAAAGGCGCAAGCGGTCGTCCGCGCCTGACTCAAAGCGATAGCAAGGGACCTTTGCTAGCGTCGCTTAGCATGCCTAAGTAATCGACAGCAAAGGTCCCTTGCTCTCTTTTCGCAGGTCAGCGGGTCGCGAGTGAACTGCGGCGCCCTGCGAAGCTCCGCGAAGGGCGCTTCGCAGGCTTAAGAGGGGCCGCTTCGCGCGCGTAAGCCGCCTAACGTCGCTACGCGGGGTGACGCGGCAGGTGTTCTTGTGGGTGGTGGGGCTGGTGAGGTGTCGGTCGGAGTGGTCGTGAGTGGCAAGTGGGGTTAGAACGACACTTGCCACTCACGACCCCTTCGGCCCGGCGCGATCTGGGGGGTCGGCGGCGTTGTGAAAGCCACCTTCGCCACCTTCAACGTTGCGAAGGTGGCTTTCACAACGTCCGAAGCCGACGTTGCTACGCGACTTTCAGCAGCTTCTCGATGACCTCAGCCATCCCTTCCTCGCCCCGCGCGTTCGGGTGCAGCGGCGCGGCGGGCACCGAGGGCGCCGGCCCCTCCACCCACCGCCGGTTCGCCGCGCTGCACATGTCCCGCCCCTTGCTCGCGGTCGACATGTCGGCGAAGCCCGCCTGGTGCTCCTTGGCCGTCTCCTGAAGCGTGGTGTTCAGCTGCCTCAGCGAGTCGCGGAAGTACGCCACGTCCCCCTCGCCGACCGGCAGGATCGGCCAGCAGCCCGCGTTGTCGTCCGGAAGCACCGTCGGATACCCGACGACCACGATGCGCGCTTCGGGAGCCTTCGAGCGGATCCGGTCCAGGATCCCGCCGAGCCGGTCCGCCGCGGCGGCGATCCGCTCGGCGAGCTGGTCGCGCCCGCCCGCGGTCAGCTGGGTCTTGCAGGGCGAAGCGGTCTGCTGCTGCGTCGCGCACTGGGCCCCGAGACCGGCGAAGCCCACGTCGTTGCCACCGATCCCGATCGTCACCAGCGTCGTGTCACCGTCGACGGCGTCGAGCTGGGGAGCGTTCGTCCCGTCCCGGGTCTGCTGTTCGCCGATGAGGTGTTCGGTCGTGGCGCCGCCACAGCTGACGTCGGCGAACTCCGCCGGACGCAGCTTCGCGGCGAGCAGGCTCGGGTAGTTGTTGTCCGAGCGATCGCAGCCCACCGGCGTGCCCGCGGGCCGTCCGGTGCCCGGTGAAGCCGTGTAGGAATCGCCCAAGGCCACGTACCGGCCCGTGCCGTCCGAAGTGGTGACCCCCGCCGGTGTCACCGACGTCCCTCGCTCCCAAAGGTGGTAAGCGATCCCCAGGACGGACAGCACGATCACCAGGAAGAGGCAGCCGCCGCCAGTTCTCCGCTGCGTCACCCGTTCGTTGTACGCGACCCGGGTCACTCTTGTCATCGGTCCGACCGTCGGTGAACTGCGCGTGAACGGGTGATCACCGGTTGCCTGAGACGTGGATCACGTTCAGGGTGAGTCGCGTACCTGGCCCCGAGGAAAGGCGAAAGACGTGAGCCTGAACTTGAACAAGCTGGTCGACAAGGCCTGGGAGGACAAAGGCATCAACGAGCTGCTGGACGCTCCGCCGTCCGCGCTCGAGGGCCTGACCCCGAAGCACGACGAACTCCTCGCCGAACTCAAGATCAAGACCGTCCGGGACCTCGGCAACTGGAAGTACGCCGCGAAGGCCCACGCGCTCGTCCAGCTCGCCGACGGCGAATCCTGACCTCTGAAGGCCCTTCCCCGTCCCCGGGGAGGGGCCTTCAGTCGTTCGGGACCAGACCGCGCAGCTCAGCGGCGAGTTCGAGCGCGTGGGTGACGTCCCGCGCGAGGTAATGCGGGTCGACGAAGGCCTCGGTGACCCCGGTTTCGGCAGCCGCCTCCAGCTGCGCCGCGACGTCCTTGAGATCCGTGCCGGGCTTCGGGTTGATCCGCAGGACCCGCCGCAGCGCGCCGGGATCGCGGCCCGCCTTCTCGGCCGCGTTCGTCACGGTCGCCCACAGCTTCGCCAGATAGGGCGCGGGCACTCCGGCGGGCAGCCAGCCGTCCGCCCGGCGGCCGACGCGTTCCAGCGCCGTCGCCGATCGCCCGCCCAGCAGCACCGGCGGATGCGGGCTCTGCGCCGGCCGCAGCCCCACCTTCGCCGCCGGGATCCGCCAGCGTTCGCCCTCGTGCTCGACCGGGTCGCCGGTCCAGAACGTCCGGAGGACGTCGAGAAGTTCCTCCAGTTGCTCGCCGCGGCCCTTCCAGGGCGTGCCCGTCGCGGTGTACTCGTCGCGAAGCCAGCCGGTGCCCAGCCCGACGTCCAGACGGCCCCCGCTCACCTGATCCAGTGAAGTGAGCATCCGCGCGAGCACCACGGCGGGATACACCGTCCCGGTGAGCGTGCTGGTGCCGAGCCGGACCTTCTTCGTGACGCTCGCGGCCGCCGTCAGCAGGATCAGCGGATCACCGAAGGTGACGAATTCGGGCGGATACGGCCGTTCCGGGGTGCCGCCGGGGTAGAAGTCGGACGGCGCGACCGGGGCCAGCACCCGATCCCCGACCCACAAGGACGCGTACCCGAGTTCTTCGGCCGCCGCGGCGAAACCGGTGACGGCGTCCAGCGACGCGAGGGGACCGTACTGCGGAAGGGCGATCCCCAGGCGCATCACGGTCACCGTGCTTCCGCGAGCAGCCGGCCCATCCTGGTGATCCCTTCGGCGAGATCGTTTTCGTTCAGCGCGTAGGAAATCCGGAAGTACCCGGGAGTCCCGAAAGCTTCGCCGGGCACCACGGCGACTTCGGCCTCGCGCAGGATCAGATCGGCCAGCGCCACAGTGTCAGCCGGTCGCTCGCCACGGATCTCTTTACCCAGCAACGCTTTGACCGATGGGTAGACGTAGAAAGCGCCGAGTGGCACCGGAGTTTCCACTCCCGCGATCTCGGAAAGCAGGGAGAGCGCCGTTTTACGCCGGTTGTCGAACGCGTCGCGCATCGCGTGGACCGCGTCGAGCGGACCGCTCACCGCCGCCAGCGCGGCCCGCTGTGCGACGTTCGAGACGTTGCCGCACAAGTGCGATTGGTACGCCGTCGCCGCCTTGACGACGTCCTGCGGGCCGAGCAGCCAGCCCACCCGCCAGCCGGTCATCGAATACGTTTTCGCGACCCCGTTGAGGACGATCGTCCGGTCGGCGAGTTCCGGGACCAAGACCGGCATCGAAGGCGCTTCCGCGCCGTCGTAGACCAGGTGTTCGTAGATCTCGTCGGTGATGACCCAGAAGCCGTTCTCGTGCGCCCAGCGCCCGATCGCCTCGACCTGCTCGCGCGGGTACACCGCGCCCGTCGGGTTCGACGGCGAGACGAACAGCAGCACCTTCGTGCGCGGAGTCCTGGCGGCTTCGAGTTGCTCCACACTGACCAGGTAGCCGGTCGTCTCGTCCGCCGTGACCTGCACCGGGACACCGCCGGCGAGGACGATCGACTCCGGGTAGGTCGTCCAGTACGGCGCGGGCAGCAGCACCTCGTCGCCCGGGTCGAGCAGCGTCGCGAACGCCGAGTAGACCGCCTGCTTGCCGCCGTTGGTCACCAGGACGCGGCCCGGGTCGACCTCGAACCCGGAGTCGCGGACGGTCTTCGCCGCGATCGCCTCGCGCAGCTCCGGCAGCCCGCCCGCGGCGGTGTACCCGTGGTTGACCTTGTCCCGGACGGCCGCTTCGGCGGCTTCGAGCACGTTGGCCGGGGTGGGGAAGTCCGGCTGCCCGGCGCCGAAACCGATCACCGGACGGCCCTGGGCCTTGAGCTCCCGGGCCTTGGCGTCGACGGCCAGCGTGGCCGACGGCGTGATGCCGCCGATCCGGGCCGAGACGCGGGAGGCCGTCGAGGACGAGGGTGCGGGAGCGCTCATGACGACATCGTGGCACGATCATGGGGTCGGCCGTGGGGGAGTTTCCCCGCGGAAGGCTGCTCCGCGCCGCTTTGAGGGGCGCGGTTGCGAAGCTGTTCGGGGGTTGCCGTAGACTTCTGGTCTCGGAACGCACTACGTTGATCCCCGCCACGGCGGTGGGGACGATGGAATGCGTCCTCGGGAGCTCCAGAGCATCGGGGCTCCAAAGGGGTGTAGCTCAATTGGCAGAGCAGCGGTCTCCAAAACCGCAGGTTGCAGGTTCAAGTCCTGTCACCCCTGCGTAAGCGAACTGGTGAAGGCGGAGGAGTGGTCGTGAGCGACAGCGACGCCAGCGGTGAGAAGGCGCAGGACGACGCCGGGCAGAAGCCCGACGAGCAGTCCCGCCCGGTGACCGCCGCTGCCCGGCGTGAGCGCCGTGCGTCCGCGCGCCCGTCCGGTAAGGCCGACGCCAAGTCGGACGACAAGACCCGCCCCGCCGGCAAGGCGAAGGCCGGGGACAAGACCGAGAAGTCCAAGGACGCCAAGGGCACGGCGACCCCGAAGCGCGACCGCAAGCCGAAGCAGGCGTCGATCTTCGCCCGGCTGATGCGCTTCATCCGCGAGGTCTGGGCCGAGCTGCGCAAGGTCATCTGGCCGAACCGCAAGCAGATGGTCACCTACACCGCGGTGGTGCTGGTCTTCGTGGTGTTCATGGTGGCGCTGGTGAGCGGCCTCGACCTGGCCTTCAAAGAGGTCGTCGGTGCCGTCTTCGGCAGCTGAGGCAGCCGGTCGCGGTGCTTGAACGCACCGCACGGTGGCCTGCGCCACGGCAACCGATCAACTGAGAGGACGGAACGTGACCTCCGAGAACGGCACAGCAGCCGGTCATGAGCTGACCGAGCTTTCCGACGAGCAGGTGCACGCGGCACTCGGCGACGAGCAGTCCGAGCACCTGGACTCCGTCGAGGTGCCCGCCACAGGCGACGAGGTCGACGAAGCCGGAGATGTCGCGGAGGCCGCCGAGGCGTCCGACGAGACCGACGACAACGCAGCCGACGACACCGCCGCCGAGCCCGAGGCCGACGAGAACGTCGACCCGGTCGCGAAGCTGCGCGCGGAACTCAACGCCGCTCCCGGTGAGTGGTACGTCGTGCACTCGTACGCGGGTTACGAGAACAAGGTGAAGACCAACCTCGAGACCCGGACCCAGACGCTGGACGTCGAGGACTACATCTTCCAGATCGAGGTCCCGACCGAAGAGGTCACCGAGATCAAGAACGGCCAGCGCAAGCAGGTGCAGCGCAAGGTGCTGCCCGGCTACATCCTGGTCCGGATGGACCTGAACGACGCCTCGTGGAGCGCGGTGCGCAACACGCCGGGTGTCACCGGGTTCGTCGGCGCCACGTCGCGTCCGTCGCCGCTGACCGTGGACGAGGTGCTCAAGTTCCTCGCGCCCAAGGTCGAGACGGCCGCCCCTGCCAAGCCGGGCAAGGGCGAGGCCGCTTCCGCCGAGTCGCAGCTGGGCGCTCCCGCGGTCGAGGTCGACTTCGAGATCGGCGAGTCGGTCACCGTCATGGACGGCCCGTTCGCGACGCTGCCCGCGACGATCTCCGAGGTCAACGTGGACGGACAGAAGCTGAAGGTCCTGGTGTCGATCTTCGGCCGGGAGACCCCGGTCGAGCTGTCGTTCAACCAGGTCTCCAAGATCTGACGGCCGCCAGACGGCCGGCAGTCCCCGCGTACTGGCAGGTGTGCGGGGGACTCAAGTCAGTAAGAAGGATCAAACGAAATGCCACCCAAGAAGAAGAAGCTTGCGGCGATCATCAAGCTGCAGATCAAGGCGGGTGCGGCCAACCCCGCGCCGCCGGTCGGCCCCGCGCTGGGTCAGCACGGCGTCAACATCATGGAGTTCTGCAAGGCCTACAACGCCGCGACCGAGTCGCAGCGCGGGGACGTCGTCCCGGTCGAGATCTCCGTGTACGAAGACCGCACGTTCGACTTCAAGCTCAAGACGCCGCCGGCCGCGAAGCTGCTGCTGAAGGCCGCGGGCGTGGAGAAGGGTTCCGGCGAGCCGCACAAGACCAAGGTCGCCAAGGTCACTTGGGACCAGGTCCGCGACATCGCGAAGACCAAGGAATCCGACCTGAACGCGCACGACATCGACCAGGCCGCGAAGATCATCGCCGGCACCGCCCGCTCGATGGGCATCACGGTCGTCGACTGAGTTCCACCCAGCACCACCGTGGGAGAGCCAGTGCTGGCTCCAACACCACACTGATCCGTTGAAGAGTTAAGGACAGAAGCAATGCCCAAGCACAGCAAGGCCTACCGTCAGGCTCTTGAGCTGGTGGACCGCGAGCGGCTCTACGCCCCGCTCGAGGCCGCGAAGCTGGCCAAGGAGACCTCCTCCAAGAAGATGGACGCCACCGTCGAGGTCGCCATGCGCCTCGGTGTCGACCCTCGCAAGGCCGACCAGATGGTCCGCGGCACCGTGAACCTGCCGCACGGCACCGGTAAGACCGCCCGCGTCATTGTTTTCGCCGTTGGTGACAAGGCCGCCGAGGCCGAGGCCGCCGGCGCGGACGTGGTCGGTACGGACGAACTGATCGAGCGCATCCAGGGTGGCTGGCTCGAGTTCGACGCCGCGATCGCGACGCCGGACCAGATGGCCAAGGTCGGGCGCATCGCCCGCATCCTCGGCCCGCGTGGCCTGATGCCGAACCCGAAGACCGGCACCGTGACCCCCGCGGTCGCGAAGGCCGTGGCGGACATCAAGGGCGGTAAGATCAACTTCCGCGTGGACAAGCAGGCCAACCTGCACTTCGTCATCGGCAAGGCCTCGTTCGACACCGACAAGCTGGTGGAGAACTACGCGGCCGCGCTGGACGAGATCCTGCGCGCCAAGCCGTCGTCGGCGAAGGGTCGCTACCTGAAGAAGGTCACGATCTCCACGACGATGGGCCCGGGCGTCCCGGTCGACCCGGCCCGGACCCGCAACCTCCTCTCCGAGGACGCGTGAGTCTGAGTTAGACATCACTGAGAAAGGGGCGGTCCCGCTACGGCGGGGCCGCCCCTTTTTCGTGTTTGCTGGAGGGTATGCCTACCTTCGCGACGTTCGACGGGCTCCAGCTGAGCTACACCGTTTGGGAAGGTGAAGGGCGTCCGGTGCTGCTGCAGCACGGTTTCGCCGCGGACACGAACGCCAACTGGATCGCGCCCGGCGTCGTCGACACCCTCCAGGACGCGGGGCTGCCCGTGATCAGCCTGGACGCGCGCGGTCACGGACGGTCGGCGAAACCGCACGACGAGGCGAGCTACGGCGACGACGCGATGGTTCGCGATGTGTCGGCTCTGCTCGACTCTCTTGGCCTTGACGAGGTTTCGATGGTGGGCTACTCGATGGGTGCGATGATCGCGCTCGGCGCGGTGGCCGCCGACCCGCGCATCCGGTGCCTCGCGATCGGCGGGGTCGGCTCGGGGATCGTCGACTTCGGGGGCGTGGACACGCGGGTGGTCACGCCGGAGGCGATCAGCGAGGCGTTGCTCGCCGCGGACCCGTCGACTCTGCCGCCGTCTTCGGCGCCTTTCCGGGCGCTGGCCGACGCGTTGAGAGCCGACCGCGTCGCGCTGGCCGCCGTCGCGCGCGGGACGGCGAACCCGAAACTGGACCTGACCGCGATCGCCGTCCCGACCCTGGTCCTGGCCGGGGACGCTGACCCCCTGGCCGCCGAACCCGAACGCCTGGCCGCCGCCATCGCCGGCGCCCGCCTCGTCCGGGTCCCCGGCGATCACCTGGCCGCCGTCATGCACCCCGCCTTCGGCTCCACCCTGACCGGCTTCCTCGCCTCGCACGACCTCTGACCCAACCTGCGTTTAGCCCCCTAATCGCGACGCGGGCCGCACCTGCGTTTAGCCCCCTAATCGCGATCTGGTGGCAGGGAGTCCCAGGTCAGCGGCGGGTCAGTTGCCGGCGGGAGGGGCGGGGCAGGGCTCAGGCGAGTTCGCGTGGCCGGTGATCAGCCACTGGCCCATCTCGACTTCCTGCAGGGTGAAGCTGCCCAGCAGAGGGCCGCCGCGGATGCTGTACCAGCAGGAGTGGATCGTCAGGTTCTGCCGCGGGACCACGCTCGACATCGGGCGCACCGCGTAGATGTACGGCGTGATGTCGGTGACCTTGGCATTCAAGGCCGGGACGGCGGTCGCGCAATCCGGGTAGCCGAGGTCGCGGGCGAACTGGGCCTGAGCCTGTTCACTCATCGACAGGCAGACCTTCTCGACCCGGGTGGCAGGCGGGTACGGCTTGCCGATCGTGTCGTAGATGGCCCGCACGGCTTCCCAGGGATTGGTCGAAAGCACCTGGTTGGTGTGGTGCTTGCCGCCGCCGCCCTGGACGAAAGTCGCCGTGTCCTGCCCCGCGTCGCTCGGGAAGATCTGCCGATAGGCGATGGTGGCCCCGATGCAGATCAGCAAGATCACGATCACCCAAGCGAGGAGCTTCCCGCCGAGACGCCGCAGCCAGCGCGGCATGCGCGGCCGAGGAGCGTGCACGAGTTCGCCGGGCGGCGGACCCGGAGGCGCCGGCGGCTGCCCTCCGTAGTGCTGGGTCAGGGGCTGCGCGGGTTGGGACGGCACGAGGCCTTGATTCTGCGCCTCGGTGAACTTCAGATAGTCCTGGAACTGCTGAAACTGCTGAAATTGGCGCAGTTGCTCCTCGTCCAGCTGAGGCGCGGGCTGACCTCCCGCCTTGGGCTCGATGTCCGTGCCGGGCTCGTTGCCCGGCTTTCCGTCATCACGCTGCTCCGCCACGTCACCATGATGCCTCGCGAGACCTTCAGCGCACTCCGCCGGTCGCGTTTAGCCCGCTAAACGCGACCTGAAGGGGCCCCGCGCGAGCGGCGGGAGAGGGTCGCGTATTCTTGTCAAGGTTCTACCGAAGACCGCTGGTCTTCTCCTGGTCATCTGGCCCGGAGAACGAAGGCCCCGCTAGGGCGGGCGACCCGCGCAGGAGGAACGAGGCTCGCCCATGATGCATGTCGTCGTGTGCCCTGACGCCCCGCGCCTGTCTGCGCTGGGGCGTTTCGTCGTTTCAGGGCTCTCAAGGCCAGTGGACCACTAGCCAAGAGAGGAGGCGACCATGGCGAAGCCCGACAAGGAGGCGGCCGTCGCCGAGATCGCGGAGAGCTTCCGCAGCAGCTCGGCCACAGTCGTTACCCAGTACACCGGCCTCTCCGTGTCCCAGCTGTCCCAGCTGCGCCGCGCTCTCGGCACCAGTGCCAAGTACCGGGTCGCGAAGAACACCCTCGTCAAGCGTGCCGCCACGGACGCGGGCATCGAGGGCCTTGAAGACCTGTTCGTCGGCCCGACCGCGATCGCCTTCGTCGAAGGTGAAGCTGTTGACGCCGCGAAGGCGCTTCGCGACTTCGCGAAGGACAACAACGCGCTTGTGATCAAGGGCGGCTTCATGGACGGCAAGACGCTGTCCGTGGACGAGATCAACCAGATCGCCGATCTCGACAGCCGTGAGGTCCTGCTCGCCAAGGCGGCGGGCGCGTTCAAGGCGAAGCTGTCCCAGGCCGCCGCGCTGTTCCAGGCGCCGGCGTCCCAGGTCGCTCGCCTGGCTGCCGCGCTGGAGGAGAAGCAGCGCAACGCCGGTACCGAAGCAGCCGAAGCACCCGCCGAGAGCTGAACACCCCCCACCCCGAACTTTTAGTTCGTTTCAGAGAGGAAAGCCACCATGGCGAAGCTGAGCACCACCGAGCTGATCGACGCCTTCAAGGAGCTCACCCTTCTTGAGCTGTCCGAGTTCGTCAAGGAGTTCGAGACCACCTTCGACGTGACCGCGGCCGCCCCGGCTGCCGTCGTCGCCGCCGCCCCGGGTGCCGCCCCCGCCGCGGCCGCCGAGGAGCAGGACGAGTTCGACGTCGTTCTCGAGTCCGCCGGCGACAAGAAGATCCAGGTCATCAAGGTCGTCCGCGAGGTCGTCTCGGGTCTGGGCCTGAAGGAGGCCAAGGAGCTGGTCGAGGCCGCTCCCAAGGCCCTCCTGGAGAAGGTCGACAAGGAGGCCGCCGAGGCCGCCAAGGAGAAGCTCGAGGCCGCGGGCGCCAAGATCGCCATCAAGTGATCTCGGGCGCGTAGCGCCTACCGCAGCACCGCCGGAGGGGCGGGCATCCACTCTGGATGCCCGCCCCTTCGCTGTCTCCGGCCCCTGCCCGGACCTGCGTTTAGCCCCCTAATCGTGACGCGTAGCCATGCTAAGCACCTGGGCTCGGTCCGGGCACCGGACTTGCGTTTAGCCCCCTAATCGCGACGCGGTGCCGCGCCGACCTGGGGACCGGCGAGTTGTGGATCTGCGCGCGGGAGTGACGTGCACTACGGTGCTGCAAGCGGTGCACGGGCAGGCGGCGGGCTGCGCGAAAAGTTACCCGCGGGTCTGGCCAGAAAAGAAAACTGGTGAGTAACCTGTTCGCACTCAGCTCGTTGCACCTGGTTGACGCGGGTATCGCTGCGCGAACGCATGCGTCCTCCCGGGCCAGTGGCGCGGGACGGCAGTGCGCGACGACGCGGAACAGCTCCTGGAGGTGCGATGGGTGCCGAGGTGGTCATCGAAGGTCTTTCCAAGTCCTTCGGTAAGCAGGCCATCTGGCGGGACGTCACGCTGACCCTGCCCCCGGGCGAGGTCTCGGCGATGCTCGGACCGTCCGGAACCGGTAAGTCCGTCTTCTTGAAGTCGATGATCGGTCTGCTCAAGCCCGACAAGGGCCGCTGCATGATCAACGGCGTCGACATCGTGACGTGCTCCGAACACCAGCTCTACGAGGTGCGCAAGCTCTTCGGTGTCCTGTTCCAGGACGGCGCGCTGTTCGGCTCGATGAATCTCTACGACAACGTGGCCTTCCCGCTGCGGGAGCACACGAAGAAGTCGGAGACCGAGGTCCGCCGGATCGTCCTCGAAAAACTCGAGATGACCGGTCTCAACGGCGCCGACAAGAAGCTGCCCGGTGAGATCTCCGGCGGTATGCGCAAGCGCGCCGGCCTCGCCCGCGCCCTGGTGCTGGACCCGCAGATCATCCTGGTCGACGAGCCGGACTCCGGTCTCGACCCGGTGCGCACCACCTACATCTCCCAGCTCTTCCTGGACGTCAACGCGCAGATCGACGCGACGTTCCTGATCGTCACGCACAACATCAACCTCGCCCGCACCGTCCCGGACAACCTGGGCATGCTGTTCCGCAAGGAACTGGTCATGTTCGGCCCGCGCGAGGTGCTGCTGACCAGCGAAGAGCCGGTCGTCAAGCAGTTCCTCAACGGCAAGATGGACGGCCCGATCGGCATGAGCGAGGAGAAGGACTCGGCCCAGCTCGCCGCCGAACGCGCGATGTTCGAGGCCGGTCACCACTCGGGTGGTGTCGAGGACGTCAGCGGGGTGCCGCCGCAGATGCAGCCGACGCCCGGCGTGCCGACCCGGATGGGCGCGGTCCGCCGCAAGGACCGCGTCATGCAGATCCTGTCCGGGCTCCCGCCCGAGGCGCAGCAGAGCATCATCGAGTCGCTCTCCCCCGAGGAGCAGCAGCGCTACGGCGTCCGCCCGCAGCGGCTCGCCGCCGCGGGGCACCGTTCCGCGCCGCGGAACGACGGCCCGGTGCCGAACCAGCACCAGGGGCAGCTGCCCGACGACCAGGTCGCCCACATCCCGCATCCGGGGAGAGCGGGCAACCACCGCTTGCGGCCACAGGATCCGGGGTCAGGTGGCGCGTGAGCTCTCCCGCTTCATCGGCGAAGATCCCCGGGATCGGCATGTTGCGCGAGACCGGGAACCTGTTCGCCCTTGGCCTCGACATCGTTCGTGGCATCTTCCAGCGCCCGTTCCAGCTGCGGGAGTTCATCCAGCAGGCCTGGTTCATCGCGAGTGTCACGATCCTGCCGACGGCGCTCGTCGCGATCCCGTTCGGCGCGGTCATCTCGCTGCAGTTCGGATCGCTGGCCCGCCAGCTCGGCGCCCAGTCCTACACGGGCGCCGGGTCGGTGCTCGCCACCGTGCAGCAGGCCAGTCCGCTGGTCACGGCGCTGCTGGTCGCGGGCGCCGGCGGTAGCGCCGTCTGCGCCGACATCGGCGCGCGGACCATCCGTGAAGAGATCGACGCCATGGAGGTGCTCGGTGTCTCCGCGGTGCAGCGGCTGATCGTGCCGCGGGTGCTCGCGATGATGCTGGTGGCGCTCCTGCTGAACGGCATGGTCAGCGTCATCGGCGTGCTCGGCGGCTACTTCTTCAACGTCGTCCTCCAGGGCGGGACGCCGGGCGCGTACCTGGCGAGCTTCTCCGCGCTGGCTCAGCTGCCGGACCTCTGGGTCGGCGAGCTGAAGGCGCTGATCTTCGGCTTCATCGCCGCGGTCGTCGCCTCCTACCGGGGACTGAACCCGTCCGGCGGCCCGAAGGGCGTCGGCGACGCGGTGAACCAGTCGGTCGTCATCACGTTCCTCATGCTGTTCGTGGTGAACTTCGTGATCACGCTGATCTACCTGCAGGTCGTGCCCGGAAAGCTGGACTGACGCATGACCTTCCTCCAGGGCGCCAAACGAGCCGCCAACCGTCCATTGCAGACTCTGGACAACCTCGGTGACCAGATGTCGTTCTACGGCCGCGCGTTGCTGTGGACGCCGCGGACGTTGCGCCGCTACACCAAAGAGGTCCTGCGGCTGCTCGCCGAAGTGAGCTTCGGTTCCGGCTCGCTCGCCGTCATCGGCGGCACGGTCGGCGTGATGGTCGGCCTGACGCTGTTCACCGGTGTCCTCGTCGGCCTGCAGGGCTACTCGGCGCTGAACTCGATCGGCACCTCGGCCTTCACCGGCTTCCTGACCGCGTTCTTCAACACCCGCGAGATCGCCCCGCTGGTCGCGGGCCTCGCGCTTTCGGCGACGGTCGGCGCCGGGTTCACCGCCCAGCTGGGCGCGATGCGGATCTCGGAGGAGATCGACGCGCTCGAGGTCATGGGCGTGCCGAGCCTGCCGTACCTGGTGACGACGCGGATCATCGCCGGTTTCGTCGCGGTCATCCCGCTGTACGTCATCGGCCTGCTGAGTTCGTATCTCGCGTCCCGGTTGGTCGTTATCTACATCTACAACCAGTCAGCGGGTACCTACGACCATTACTTCGACCTGTTCCTACCACCACAGGATGTGTTGTATTCGTTCATCAAGGTGCTGTTGTTCAGCGTCTTGATCATCCTGTCCCATTGCTATTTCGGATACCGGGCCTCCGGTGGCCCCGCCGGTGTCGGCGTGGCGGTCGGCAAGGCGGTGCGGCTGAGCATCGTCACGGTGTCCATCATGAACTTCTTCATCGGTTTCGCGATCTGGGGAACCGACGTCACGGTGAGGATCGCAGGATGATCGCGACAGTCCGGCGCAGGTTGCTCGGCCTGCTCTTGGTCGCCGTGCTGGTCGGCGGGGTGGCGTTGAGCATCGCGCTGTACCAAAAGGCGTTCACGCCCGTCGTGAGCGTGAAGCTCCAGTCGGGCAACATCGGCAACCAGTTGCTGAAGCAGTCCGACGTGAAGGTCCGCGGCCTCATCGTCGGCTCGGTGAAGGACATCGCCGCGACCCCGGACGGCGCCGAACTCACCCTCGCGCTGAATCCGGAGTCGGCGAAACTGATCCCGCAGAACGTTTCCGCGCGTTTCCTGCCGAAGACGTTGTTCGGCGAGCGCTTCGTTTCCCTCGAAATCCCGGACGATCCTTCGACGAAGACGATCGCCGAGGGTGACGTGATCACCCAGGACCGCACGTCCGGCGCCGTCGAGCTGGAACAGGCCTTCGCCCATCTGATGCCGGTGCTTCAGGCCGTCCAGCCGCAGAAGCTGTCGAGCACGCTTTCGGCGATCTCCACCGCCCTCAACGGCCGCGGTGACCAGCTCGGCGACACCCTCGCGCAGCTCGGCACCTACGTCGGGGACCTGAACCCGCACGAGCCCCAGCTCCAGCAGAACCTCAAGGAGCTCGCGGAGTTCTCGGACAACCTCAACGCCGTCGCCCCCGATCTGGTGCAGACCTTGGACAACCTGAGCACGACCACGCGCACCGTGGTCGATCAGAAGATGAACCTGCAGAACCTCTACGGCAGCGTCACCCAGGCCTCGGTCGATCTGCAGACCTTCCTGCAGAACAACGCCGACAACCTGATCCGGCTCGCCGACACCGCCCGCCCGACCGCGGAGCTCCTGGCGAAGTACGCGCCGGAGTACCCGTGCGTGATCGGGCAGATGGCGGCCAACCTGCCGAAGATCGACAAGGCCCTCGGCAAGGGCACCGACCGGCCCGGCCTGCACGCGACCATCGAGATCACCGTCAACCGCGGGCCGTACCTGCCGGGCAAGGACGAGCCGAGGTTCGAGGACAAACGCGGTCCGCGATGTTATGACCTGAAGCAGTTCCCGGACCCGTTCCCGCAGTACCCGCCGGACGGTCCGATCAAGGACGGCAGCACGGTCAAACCGCCGGCGCGGTCGGCCAACGACGGCCTTTCGCCCTCCAACGGCTTCGCGAACATCGGCGGCTACAACGGCGGGGGAGCGCCCGGCGGCAGCCCGTCCTACAGCGCGTCCGAATCTGACTTCCTCGCGCAGCTGGTCGCCCCGCAGGTCGGCATGTCCGCCTCGGACGTGCCCGGCTGGGGTTCGCTGCTGGTCGGTCCGCTCTACCGTGGGGCGGAGGTGCACGTCCAGTGAGGGGACTTCTCGCTCCGCTGATCAAACTCAGCGCCTTCATCGTGGTCACCGTGCTGTTCACGACGATCCTCGGGATCAGCATCGCCAACGTGAACACCACCAGCACCAACGCCTACAAGGCGCGGTTCAGTGACGCGACCCTGCTGCTGCCGAACGACGACGTCCGCATCGCGGGGGTCCGGGTCGGGCAGGTCAAGGACGTCCGCATCGTCGACCGGCGCCAGGCCGAGGTCGAGTTCGAAGTGGACGCCGGCCGCAAGCTGCCCGCCGGGGTCACCGCGCAGATCAAGTTCCGGAACCTGGTCGGCCAGCGCTATGTCTCGCTCGGGCAGGGCACGGATTCCTCGGGGAAGAACCTGGAGCCCGGCGGCAACATCCCGCTGGAGCGGACCACGCCCGCGCTCGACCTGACGCAGCTGTTCAACGGGTTCAAGCCGCTGTTCACCGCGCTCAACCCCGACGACATCAACAAGCTGTCCTACGAGGTCATCCAGGTTCTGCAGGGCGAGGGCGGCACCGTCGAAAGCCTGCTGAAGCACACCGCCTCGCTGGCCACCACGATCTCCGACAAGGACCAGGTGATCGGTGAGGTCATCGACAACCTGAACTCGGTGCTCGACACGGTCAACGCGCACACGCCGCAGCTGAACGACCTGATCGTCAGGTTGCAGCAGCTGGTCTCCGGGCTGGCCGCGGACCGCGAGCCGATCGGCGACGCCATCGACTCGCTCGGCACCCTCGCGCAGACCACGTCCGGCCTGCTCGGCGAGGCCCGCGAGCCGCTCAAGCAGGACATCGCCGCGCTCGGCACGCTGACGAAGAACCTCAACGACAGCCAGCCGATCGTCGAGCACTTCATCCAGTTCCTGCCGCAGAAGGTGACCGCGCTGACCCGCACCGCCGACTACGGCTCCTGGTTCAACTTCTTCGCCTGTGAGCTGAAGGGGGCCGTCGCCCTGCCTCCGCTGATCAACGCGCCGATCGACCTGCCGCTGCTGCCGGTGAACCGGGCGAGGTGCACGGCATGAAGTCGTTCCAGAAACGCAATCCGGTCCCGATCGCGCTGGTCGGCATCTCGGTGCTGCTGCTCGGTTTCCTCGCCGCGCTCAACTCCGAGGACCTGCCGGTGATCGGCGGCGGCACGACCTACACCGCGGACTTCAGCGAGGCCTCCGGGCTGCAGCAGGACAACGACGTCCGGGTCGCCGGGGTGAAGGTCGGCAAGGTCTCCGACATCAAGCTCGACGGCGACAAGGTCCGGATCTCCTTCAAGGTCAAGGACGCCTGGCTGGGCGACAAGACCAGCGCGGCGATCAAGATCAAGACCGTGCTCGGCCAGAAGTACCTGGCGCTCGACCCGCAGGGGCAGCGCACGCTCGACCCGAGCGCGACCATCCCGCGTGAGCGCACCGCGTCGCCGTTCGACGTCCTCGACGCCTTCCGCGGGCTTTCGCAGACCGTCGACGACATCGACACGACGCGGCTGGCGAAGAGCTTCGACGTCATCTCGGAGACCTTCGCCGACACCCCGGCCGACGTGAAGGGCGCGCTGACCGGCCTTTCCCGCCTCTCGGACACGATCGCCTCGCGGGATTCGCAGCTGGCGAACCTGCTCGCGAACACGCGGCAGGTCTCGCAGACGCTCGTCGACCGCGACGCCGAGTTCCAGAAGCTCCTGGCCGACGGCAACAAACTGCTCGGCGAGGTGTCCCGCCGCAAGGAGGCGATCACCGCGCTGCTGGACGGCTCGCGCACCCTCGCCACTCAGCTCAAGGGCCTGGTCGACGACAACGACGCGCAGCTCGACCCGGTACTCACCCAGCTCGACCAGCTGACCTCGATGCTGCAGCGCAACCAAGACGCCCTGGGCCAGGGCATCGCGCGGTTCGCGCCGTTCATCCGGGTGTTCACGAACACCATCGGCAACGGCCGCTGGTTCGACAACTACATCTGCGGACTGGTCCTGCCGTCGTTCGGGCCGATCAACGACAAGGGGTGCTACGAGAAATGAGTACCCGTCTCGGTTCCAACCTCGCCCGCGGCTTCACCATCGCGATCGTGCTCGCGCTGGTCGTCGCCGGCGCGCTGTGGTGGACGCTCAAGGACGCCGGCCGCAACCACGTGACCGCGTACTTCGCCGGCGCGGTCGGCCTCTACGAGGGCAACAGCGTCCGCATGCTCGGCGTCGACATGGGCACGGTCACCAAGATCCAGCCGATGGGCAACCAGGTCCGCGTCGAACTCGAATACGACCGTTCGGTGGCGGTGCCCGCCGACGCGAAGGCGATCATCGTGTCGCCGTCGCTGGTCAGCGACCGTTACGTGCAGCTGGCCCCGGCCTACAAGGGCGGCGCGCGGATCGCCGACGGCGCCGTCATCGGCCTCGATCGCACCGAGGTGCCGCTGGAGGTCGACGAACTCGCCGCCAGCCTCTCCCGGGTCAGCAGGTCGCTCGGGCCCAACGGCGCCAACAAGAACGGTTCGCTGTCGAACCTGCTCGACACCGCCGCGAAGAACTTCGACGGCAACGGGCAGGCGCTGCACGACACGATCACGAAGCTCGGCCAGGCCGCGGGCACGTTGTCCGGCAACAAGGACGACCTGTTCAAGACGGTCGAGAACCTCGGGTCGTTCTCCCAGACCCTGGTCAACAGCGACTCCCAGGTCCGCGACTTCGAGCGGCAGCTCGCCGACGTCAGCGGATTCCTCGCGGGGGAGAAGGACAATCTCGCCGCGACGGTGAAGCAGCTGTCCGACACGCTCACCGCGGTGCAGGCGTTCGTCGAGAAGAACCGCGACCGGCTCAAGTCCAATGTGGACAAGCTGGCCAGTGTGACCAAGGTGCTCGTGGACCAGCGCGGCGCGCTCGCCGAGATCCTCGACGTCGCCCCGGTCGGCCTCGGGAACCTGGTCAACACCTACAACGCCTCGTCGGGCACGCTCGACGCGCGGGCCAACCTCAACGAGCTCACGCAGCCGCCGCTGGTGATGGTGTGCAACCTGCTCAAGCAGACCCCGGACGCGCTCGACGCGCTGGGCGACGCGTGCAAGGGGATCGCCGGACTGGTCGACAAGCTGGTGCCGTTGCCGTCGATCGCGCAGGTGATCCAGTCGTCGCAGGCGGGCCAGTTGCCGCCGCTGCCGCTGCCGATCGCCGGTCAGCTCTACGGAACGGCGGGGAAGTGATGAAGAAGTCACTCGCTCTCATCGCGTCCGGAACGGTCGCCGCGCTGACGTTGGGCGGCTGCGGGTTCAGCGGCATCTACGACGTCCCGCTGCCCGGTGGCGCCGAACTCGGCGACCACCCGTACACGGTCAAGGTGCAGTTCCGGGATGTGCTCGACCTGACTCCGCAGGCCGGGGTGAAGGTCAACGAGGTCTCCATCGGCCGCGTCGAAGCGATCGGGCTGACCCAGGACGGCTGGAACGCCGAAGTCACCCTCCGGGTCAACGGCGACGTGAAGCTGCCGGCGAACGCTTTGGCCAACGTCAAGCAGTCGAGCCTCCTCGGCGAGAAGTACGTCGAGCTGGCCGCGCCCGCCGACGGACAGGGCAAGCTCGCCGACAACGCGGTGATCCCGCTGGCCCGCACGAACCGCAGCGTCGAGGTCGAGGAACTGCTCGGCGCGCTTTCGCTGCTGCTCAACGGCGGCGGGGTCGAGCAGCTCAACACCATCACCAAGGAACTCAACAACGCCACCAACGGCCGCTCGCCGGAGCTGAAGGCGCTGCTGAACAACACCAACGAGCTGGTCTCGAACCTCGACAAGCAGTCCGCGAACATCACGCGCGCGCTCGACGGGCTGAACCGGCTCTCGCTCACGCTGAACGGCCAGAAGGACAAGCTGGTCGGCGCGGTCGACAACCTCGGCCCCGGTCTCGGCGTGCTGGAGCAGCAGCGCGGTCAGCTGGTGACCATGCTCAAGGCGCTCAACAACCTCTCCGGTGTCGCCGTCGACACGGTGAACAAGAGCAAGGAAGACCTCGTCGCCGACCTCAAGGCGCTGCAGCCGACGCTGCAGAAGCTCGGCGAGGCGGGCGCGGATCTGCCGAAGGCGCTGGAGATCCTGTTGACCTTCCCGTTCAGCGACGCCGCGTACGACGGCGTCAAGGGCGACTACTTCAACCTGTTCGCGAAGGTCGACCTGAACTTGAACGAGATCCTGAAGAACCTCGGCCGCAGCCGTGAGAACCCGCTGAAGGACATCGTCCCGGTGCCGGGTCTCACCGGCGGGACCGAGGGACCGGGTGTGAACCCGCCGCTGCCGATCCCCGACAGCGTCGGCGGAACCCAGGCGGGTGGCCAGGCGAGCGCGCCGCAGGGCGGCGGACAGCCGCGACAGACCGGACCCGCCGGGATCTTCGGCGTGCTGGCGGGAGGTGCCGGCTGATGCTGATCCGCAGGACGAAGATCCAGCTGGTCGCGTTCGCGATCATCTCCGTGGTCGCCATCGTGTACGCGCTGATCCGGTTCGCCGGGCTCGGCCAGGTCTTCGGCGACGAGGGCTACACGGTGAAGCTCCAGCTCAAGCAGTCGGGCGGCATCTTCCAGAACGCCGAGGTCACCTACCGCGGCTTCAACATCGGCCGCGTCGGCGAGCTGCGCCTGACCAAGACCGGACTGGAAGCCGACCTCAACATCGCGCCGGACGCCCCGCAGGTGCCCGCCGATCTGGACGCCGTGGTCGCGAACCGGTCGGCGGTCGGCGAGCAGTTCGTCGACCTGCGGCCCAAGAGCGAGAACGGGCCGTTCCTGAACGCGAGCTCGGTCATCCCGGCCGACAAGGTCAAGACGCCGGTGCCCACCGAGCAACTCATCGGCGACCTCGACAGCCTCGCGGCGTCGGTGCCGACGGACTCGCTGCGCAAGGTCGTCGACGAGTCCTACAACGCCTTCAACGGCACCGGACCGGATCTGCAGCGGCTGCTCGACACCGCGCGGAGCTTCACCGCGACCGCGCAGGAGTACCTGCCGCAGACCGTCCAGCTGCTGGAAAAGGGCGGGCAGGTCCTCGACACGCAGAACGACATGGCGAGCTCGATGAAGTCCTTCAGCGCCGATCTCAACAAGCTGTCCGGCACGCTGAAGAACTCCGACGCCGACATCCGGAAGCTGATCGGGATCACCCCGCAGGTGGCGAACCAGATCAGCTCGGTGCTCGCCGAATCCGGCCCGGGGCTGGGCGCGCTGACGGCGAACCTGCTCACGACGTCGAATCTGCTGGTGACCCGGCTCGACGGGCTGGAGCAGGGCCTGGTGACCTACCCGATGCTGGCCGCGGGCGCGAACAGCGTCGCCAACGACGGCACCGCGCACCTCGGTCTCGCGCTCAACCTGTTCAACCCGCCTTCGTGCACCAAGGGCTACATCGGCCTCGACAAGTACCGCGAAGGCACCGACACGGCGCCTCGCCCGCCGAAGGACGACGCGTACTGCGCCGAGCCGAAGGGCAGCCCGATCAACGTGCGCGGTTCGCAGAACGTGCCGTACAACGGGGTCCCGCAGATCCCGTCGGAAGGCGACGTCGCGGCGAACGCCGGCCGTTCCGCCGACGAACTGGCCGCCCTGCGCGCGGCACAGGGCATGCCGAGCGTCCTGCAGAGCCCGGGGGTCAGCCTGGCCAGCCTGGGTGCGCTGCTGGGCCTGCCCGGCTGAGCCCGAGACCGTATACCTACCCTGGAGTGTCATGAGTTCTTCTCGATCGCGGACCCTGGTCCTCGGGGCGGCGGCGTTCGCCCTGGCCGCCTTCGTCGCCGCGGCGATCTTCGGTGTCCAGTGGGCGGTGGCGGCGTCGGACGACAACGCCGACCTGGCGCGCTCGCGGGACGAAGTGGCCAAGGCGGGCGGCACCGCGATCAAGGCGTACACCGAGGTCGACTTCGAGAACCTCGACGCGTTCTTCAACCAGCAGAAGGCCGTCTCCGACGACAAGATGAGCCAGCAGCTGTCGCAGCTGGAGCCGACGTACCGCAAGGCGCTCAGCGACGCGAAGACCAAGGTCGCGACCACGATCCAGGACATCGCGGTCGAGGAACTCGACGACCACGAGGGCAAGGCGAGCTTCCTCGCCGCCATCACCACCCAGGTCACCCAGGGCGACAAGTCGAGCTCGAAGGCGTTGCGCCTGGAGGTCTCGATGACCCGGGTCGGCGATGAGTGGAAGCTGTCCGGGATCGACAACGTGCCCCTCGTCGCGGCCGGTCAGTAAGAGCGTCACCTAGAACGGAGCCTCGTAGTGCCCCCCTCCCGTCGCCAGCCTCCTCGCAGCACTCCGCCGGTGCGCCGCCCCCGGGTGGCCGGTCTGCGACGGCCCGCTTCCGCTCCCGAGGCCCCTGCCTCGGAGGCCTCCGCTTCGGAAGCCTCCGTCTCGGAGGTCTCGGTGCCGGAGGTCGACGAGACGCCGGTGCGCCGTCCGTCGCCGCGGCCCGCTCCCCGCCCTGTGCCCGAGCCGGAGCCCGTCGAGGCTGCTGAGCCTGTCGAGTCCTCTGAGGACGCTGCTGAGGCTGTCGAGACCGTCGAGGAGCCTTCGGAGGTCGAGGAGGCCCTCGAAGAAGAGGTCGTCGCGAAGCCGAGTCCGCGGGCGAAGGCGCGTGCGGTCGCCGAGGAGAAGCCGGACGACATCGAAGAGGCCGAAGCCGAGGTCGCCGAGTCCTCCGAGGAGAAGCCCAAGAAGCCCGGGTCCGGCAAGCTGATCCTGGCGGGCGCGCTGGTCGTCGTCGGGCTGCTGCTGGCCGCGACCGCGGTGCTCTTCAAGATCCAGGCCGACGACGTGTCCAGCTCGACGGACAACACGGCGCTGCTGGACGTCGCGAAGACCGCGCAGGTCAAGGACCAGGTCGCGAAGGCTACCGAGGCGCTGTTCTCGTACGACTACAAGAACATCTCGAAGACCGAGACCGCGGCGGGCGACCTGCTGGTCAACGACGAGGTGCGGGCGAAGTACAACCTGCTGATGGGCGAGGTGAAGCGGCTGGCCCCGCAGCAGAAGATGGTCGTGACCTGCAAGGTCACCCGCAGCGCCGTGATCCGGCTGGAGGGTGACCGGGCCGACGTGATGGTGTTCGTCGACCAGAGCTCGACGCGGGCCGACACGAACAAGACCACCGCCGGGAGCGCGCAGCTGCATTTGAACGCGGAGCTGCAGGGCGACAAGTGGAAGATCACGGCGATGAACACCTACGCCGCTCCGCCGAACCCCACGGCCTCCTCGGCCCCGGCCTCACCCCCCGCTTCCCCGGCCCCCTCGAAGTAGCGCCCCCGACCTGCGTTTAGCCCCCTAATCGCGATCCGGTGCCGCGCCCACCTGCGGGCCCGTGCTCGTTCCGTGAAGGCCTCCTTGAGGGACCCAGAGTCCCTCAAGGAGGCCTTCACGGCGTCTTGCCCGTCGCGCCGTCGCACTTGCGTTTAGCGGGCTAATCGCGATCTGGCCGCGGGTGCCTGAGGCCCCTCCGGATCGCGATTAGGGGGCTAAACGCAAGTGGCCGCCCGCGTCGCGTTTCGCCCCCTAATCGCGATCTGAGGGCCTCCCTGTGCACCGCACCAGCCGACTCACCGTTCACAGCCGCCACAGGCCGCCAGCGGCCCCGGAACGGCCCCACCCCGACCCGGTGACCCTGCGGGACACCCCGGCGGCCGGATCGCGATTAGGGGGCTAAACGCAGGTCCGCGCCCCAGCGCCGTAACCTGCGGGTACCGGGCGGTAACCAGGATGATCGTCCTGTGAAGCACCCCGTGCGGACCTACTTCGACGCTGCGCCAACCGGCGGGACCACCGCGCGGCATCTTGACTCAGAGCCCCTGTGGGGTCACGCTTACTGGCAACGGCGAGAACCGGCGGTGCCCTTGCGGGAGGGACGGCCCGGGGAAGCCAGGAGAGGCATACCTGAAGACGTTGCGATGCAGGCTGGGCCCCATCGGGAGCGCCCCCTGGACAGACCGCGACGTTCGGGCTAGACTGCTTCTTTGCGCTGCCCTCTTTCAGGCTGCCCGGAGCCGGTAGTTAGGATAGTGGGCACACGGCACCCTTGACAGTCCGCTTCAGCTGTTGCTGACGCGGCTGCTCACCGCTCATTGTCCCCGGAAGGACGCATCTTGGCAGTCTCTCCCGCGAACCAGGCCACTGCTGCGACCACCTCGGCTGTATCTCGCTCGGAGTCCACGGGAATCCCGGGAGCCCCCAAGCGGGTCTCCTTCGCAAAGATTCGCGAGCCGCTCAGCACCCCGAACCTGCTCGACGTGCAGATCAGGTCCTTTGAATGGTTCACCGGCGACGAGGCGTGGTTCGAACGCCGCGTCGAAGAAGGTGAAGAAAACCCGGTCGGCGGCCTGGAAGAGGTCCTCAACGAGATCTCGCCGATCGAAGACTTCTCCGGATCCATGTCGCTGTCCTTCTCCGACCCGCGCTTCGACGAGGTCAAGGCCTCCGTCGAGGAGTGCAAGGACAAGGACATGACGTACGCGGCCCCGTTGTTCGTGACCGCCGAGTTCGTGAACAACAACACCGGCGAGATCAAGAGCCAGACGGTCTTCATGGGCGACTTCCCGGTGATGACCGACAAGGGCACCTTCGTCATCAACGGCACCGAGCGTGTCGTCGTGTCCCAGCTGGTCCGTTCGCCGGGTGTGTACTTCGACACCAGCGTCGACAAGACCACGGACAAGGACGTCTTCAACGTCCGCGTCATCCCGAGCCGGGGTGCCTGGCTCGAGTTCGACGTCGACAAGCGCGACACCGTCGGCGTCCGCATCGACCGCAAGCGCCGCCAGCCGGTCACCGTGCTGCTGAAGGCGCTCGGCTGGACCACCGAGGCGATCCGCGAGCGCTTCTCCTTCTCCGAGACGCTGCTCGCCACCCTCGAGAAGGACCACACCGCCGGCACCGACGAGGCGCTGCTCGACATCTACCGCAAGCTGCGCCCGGGCGAACCGCCCACCAAGGAGAGCGCGCAGACGCTGCTGGAGAACCTGTTCTTCAAGCCGAAGCGCTACGACCTGGCCAAGGTCGGCCGGTACAAGCTGAACAAGAAGCTCGGCCTGACCACGCCGTACGACACCGGGACGCTGACCGAAGAGGACATCGTCTCGACGATCGAGTACCTGGTCCGCCTGCACGCGGGCGAGGACAAGGCGACCGTCGGCGACCAGACCATCCCGGTCGAGACCGACGACATCGACCACTTCGGCAACCGTCGTCTCCGCACCGTCGGCGAGCTCATCCAGAACCAGATCCGCGTGGGTCTGTCCCGGATGGAGCGCGTCGTCCGCGAGCGGATGACCACGCAGGACGTCGAGGCGATCACGCCGCAGACCCTGATCAACATCCGTCCCGTCGTGGCGGCGATCAAGGAGTTCTTCGGGACTTCGCAGCTGTCGCAGTTCATGGACCAGAACAACCCGCTGTCGGGGCTGACGCACAAGCGTCGTCTGTCCGCCCTCGGCCCCGGTGGTCTGTCGCGTGAGCGCGCCGGCATGGAGGTCCGTGACGTCCACCCGTCGCACTACGGCCGCATGTGCCCGATCGAGACGCCGGAAGGCCCGAACATCGGCCTGATCGGTTCGCTCTGCTCGTACGCGCGGGTCAACCCGTTCGGTTTCATCGAGACCCCGTACCGCAAGGTCGTCGAGGGCCGCGTCACCGACCAGGTCGACTACCTCACCGCGGACGAGGAAGACCGCTTCGTGAAGGCGCAGGCGAACGCGCCGATCCACGACGACGGCACCTTCGTCGAAGACCGCGTCCTCGTCCGTAAGAAGGGCGGCGAGGTCGAGCTGATCGACCCGCTGGACGTGGACTACATGGACGTCTCGCCGCGGCAGATGGTCTCGGTCGCGACGGCGATGATCCCGTTCCTCGAGCACGACGACGCGAACCGCGCGCTGATGGGCGCGAACATGCAGCGTCAGGCCGTTCCGCTGCTGCGCAACTCGGCCCCGCTGGTCGGTACCGGCGTGGAGCTGCGTGCCGCGGTGGACGCCGGTGACGTGCTCGTCGCCGAGCAGGCCGGTGTCGTCGAGGAGCTCTCGGCCGACCTGATCACGATCATGCACGACGACGGCACGCGGAAGAGCTACGGACTGTACAAGTTCCGCCGCTCGAACCACGGCACCTGCTTCAACCACCGCCCGATCGTCAACGAGGGCGACCGGGTCGAGCAGGGTCAGGTCATCGCCGACGGCCCGTCCACCGAGAACGGTGAGATGGCGCTCGGCAAGAACCTGCTCGTCGCGGTCATGCCGTGGGAGGGCCACAACTACGAGGACGCGATCATCCTCTCCGAGCGCCTGGTGCAGGACGACGTGCTCACGTCGATCCACATCGAGGAGCACGAGATCGACGCCCGCGACACCAAGCTGGGCGCCGAAGAGATCACCCGGGACATCCCGAACGTCTCCGAGGAGGTCCTCGCCGACCTCGACGAGCGCGGCATCATCCGCATCGGTGCCGAGGTCCGCGACGGCGACATCCTGGTCGGCAAGGTCACGCCCAAGGGCGAGACCGAGCTGACCCCGGAAGAGCGCCTGCTCCGCGCGATCTTCGGCGAGAAGGCCCGTGAGGTCCGCGACACCTCGCTGAAGGTGCCGCACGGTGAGACCGGCAAGGTCATCGGCATCCGCGTGTTCTCGCGCGAGGACGACGACGAGCTGCCCCCGGGCGTCAACGAACTGGTCCGCGTCTACGTGGCCCAGAAGCGGAAGATCCAGCCGGGCGACAAGCTCGCCGGCCGCCACGGGAACAAGGGTGTCATCGGCAAGATCCTCCCCGCCGAGGACATGCCGTTCATGGAGGACGGCACGCCCGTCGACATCATCCTGAACACCCACGGTGTCCCGCGTCGTATGAACATCGGCCAGGTCCTGGAGCTTCACCTGGGCTGGCTGGCGTCGCAGGGCTGGAAGATCGAGGGCGAGCCCGACTGGGCGAAGAACCTCAACGAGGAGCTCTACGACGTCGACCCCGGCACGAACACCGCCACCCCGGTGTTCGACGGCGCCAAGGAAGAGGAGCTCACCGGGCTGCTCGCGGCGACCAAGCCGAACCGCGACGGCGAGCGCATGGTCAAGCAGAACGGCAAGGCCACGCTGCTCGACGGCCGCTCCGGCGAGCCGTACCCGTACCCGGTCTCGGTCGGCTACATGTACATCCTGAAGCTGCACCACCTGGTCGACGACAAGATCCACGCCCGTTCCACCGGCCCGTACTCGATGATCACGCAGCAGCCGCTGGGTGGTAAGGCGCAGTTCGGTGGCCAGCGGTTCGGCGAGATGGAGTGCTGGGCGATGCAGGCGTACGGCGCCGCGTACACCCTGCAGGAGCTCCTGACGATCAAGTCGGACGACGTGGTCGGCCGCGTCAAGGTGTACGAGGCCATCGTCAAGGGGGAGAACATCCCCGAGCCGGGCATCCCGGAGTCGTTCAAGGTGCTCCTGAAGGAGCTCCAGTCGCTCTGCCTCAACGTCGAGGTGCTGTCCAGCGACGGCGCCGCGATCGAGATGCGCGACTCCGACGACGAGGACCTCGAGCGTGCCGCGGCCAACCTCGGCATCAACCTGTCCCGCAACGAGTCGCCCTCGGTGGACGACGTCGTGCACTGACCCGCGATGAGGCGGGAGCCCGCCAGGCTCCCGCCTCCGCTCGCCAACTCCTCTAGTCGCATCAACCCCAAGGGGATGTAAAGACGTGCTGGACGTCAACTTCTTCGATGAGCTCCGCATCGGTCTCGCCACCGCCGACGACATTCGTCAGTGGTCCTTCGGCGAGGTGAAGAAGCCGGAGACCATCAACTACCGGACGCTCAAGCCCGAGAAGGACGGCCTCTTCTGCGAGAAGATCTTCGGCCCGACCCGGGACTGGGAGTGCTACTGCGGTAAGTACAAGCGGGTCCGCTTCAAGGGCATCATCTGCGAGCGCTGTGGCGTCGAGGTCACCCGCGCCAAGGTGCGCCGTGAGCGGATGGGCCACATCGAGCTGGCCGCTCCCGTCACCCACATCTGGTACTTCAAGGGTGTTCCCTCCCGCCTGGGCTACCTGCTCGACCTGGCGCCGAAGGACCTCGAGAAGATCATCTACTTCGCGGCCTACGTGATCACCGGTGTGAACACCGAGCTGCGGCACAACGACCTGCCGACCCTCGAGAACGAGATCGGCGTCGAGCGCAAGAACCTCGAGACCAAGCGTGACGCGGACATCGAGGCACGGGCGCAGAAGCTGGAAGCCGACCTGGCCGAGCTGGAGGCGGAGGGCGCCAAGTCCGACGTCCGCCGCAAGGTCAAGGAAGGCGGCGAGCGCGAGATGCGTCAGCTGCGTGACCGCGCCGGTCGCGAGCTGGACCGTCTCGAGGAGGTCTGGACGACCTTCACCAAGCTCGACGTGCGTCAGCTGATCGCCGACGAGCTGCTCTACCGCGAGCTCATCGACCGGTACGGCGAGTACTTCACCGGCGGCATGGGCGCGGAGGCCATCCAGAAGCTGGCCACCGAGTTCGACGTCGCGGCCGAGGCCGACAACCTGCGCGACACCATCCGCAACGGCAAGGGGCAGAAGAAGCTCCGCGCGCTGAAGCGGCTCAAGGTCGTCGCGGCGTTCCAGGCCACCGGCAACGACCCGCGCGGCATGGTGCTCGACGCCGTCCCGGTGATCCCGCCGGACCTGCGCCCGATGGTCCAGCTCGACGGTGGCCGGTTCGCCACCTCCGACCTGAACGACCTCTACCGCCGGGTCATCAACCGGAACAACCGGTTGAAGCGGCTGATCGACCTCGGCGCGCCCGAGATCATCGTCAACAACGAGAAGCGGATGCTGCAGGAGGCCGTCGACGCGCTGTTCGACAACGGCCGCCGCGGCCGCCCGGTCACCGGTCCCGGTAACCGCCCGCTGAAGTCGCTGTCCGACCTGCTCAAGGGCAAGCAGGGCCGGTTCCGTCAGAACCTGCTCGGCAAGCGTGTCGACTACTCCGGCCGTTCGGTCATCATCGTCGGTCCGCAGCTGAAGCTGCACCAGTGCGGTCTGCCGAAGGACATGGCGCTCGAGCTGTTCAAGCCGTTCGTCATGAAGCGGCTGGTCGACCTGAACCACGCGCAGAACATCAAGTCCGCCAAGCGGATGGTGGAGCGCTCGCGGCCGCAGGTGTGGGACGTGCTCGAAGAGGTCATCACCGGCCACCCGGTGATGCTGAACCGTGCGCCGACCCTGCACCGCCTCGGTATCCAGGCCTTCGAGCCGCAGCTGGTCGAAGGCAAGGCCATCCAGCTGCACCCGCTGGTCTGTGAAGCGTTCAACGCGGACTTCGACGGTGACCAGATGGCCGTGCACCTCCCGCTGTCCGCGGAGGCGCAGGCCGAGGCCCGCATCCTGATGCTGTCGGCGAACAACATCCTTTCGCCGGCGTCGGGCCGCCCGCTCGCCATGCCGCGTCTGGACATGGTGACCGGTCTGTTCCACCTGACCCGCCTGAACGAGAAGGCCGACGGCGCGGGCTTCGCGTACTCCTCGCCGGCCGAAGCGATCATGGCGTTCGACCGCAAGGCGCTGAGCCTGCACGCCCCGATCAAGATCCGCATCACCGACCGTCAGCCCGCCAAGGCCGACGAAGCGGCGCTCGCGGAGAAGGGCTGGGAGCCGGGCAAGGCTTGGCTGGCCGAGACCACCCTGGGCCGCGTGCTGTTCAACGAGCTGCTCCCGGCGGACTACCCGTTCATCAACGAGCCGATGCCGAAGAAGCGTCAGGCCGCGATCGTGAACGACCTCGCCGAGCGCTACTCGATGACCCAGGTCGCGCAGACCCTGGACCGCCTGAAGGACGCCGGTTTCTACTGGGCGACCCGTTCGGGCGTCACGGTCGCGATCTCCGACGTGCTCGTCCCGGCAGGCAAGAAGGCCATTCTGGACGAGTACGAAGGCAAGGCCGACCAGGTCGAGAAGCGGTACCAGCGTGGTCAGCTGTCGCACGCCGAGCGCAACAACGAGCTCGTCAAGGTGTGGACGCAGGCCACCGAAGAGGTCCACAAGATCATGGAGACGGCGCTGCCGGACGACAACCCGATCGCGATGATCGTGAAGTCGGGCGCGGCGGGCAACATGACGCAGGTCCGGTCGCTGGCCGGTATGCGTGGTCTGGTGTCGAACCCGAAGGGTGAGTACATCCCCCGTCCGATCAAGGCCAACTTCCGTGAAGGCCTGTCGGTGGCTGAGTACTTCATCGCGACGCACGGTGCCCGTAAGGGTCTGGCGGACACGGCGCTCCGTACCGCCGACTCGGGTTACCTGACCCGTCGTCTGGTGGACGTGTCGCAGGACGTCATCGTCCGCGAGATCGACTGTGGCACCACCCGCGGCATCAACATGCCGATCGGTGAGGACATCGGCGACGGCAAGGTCCTGCGCGACCAGCACGTCGAGACCAGCGTGTACGCGCGGAACCTGGCGACCGACGCGGTCGACGCCAAGGGCAACGTCGTGCTGAACGCCGGTGACGACATCGGTGACCCGGCGATCGACAAGCTCATCGGCAGCGGGATCTCCAAGGTCAAGGTGCGTTCGGTGCTGACCTGTGAGTCGGCCGTCGGTATCTGCGCCACCTGCTACGGCCGGTCCATGGCGACCGGTCAGCTCGTCGACGTCGGCGAGGCCGTGGGTATCGTCGCGGCCCAGTCGATCGGTGAGCCGGGTACGCAGCTGACGATGCGTACGTTCCACCAGGGTGGTGTCGCCGGTGACGACATCACGACCGGTCTGCCCCGTGTCCAGGAGCTGTTCGAGGCCCGGGTCCCGAAGGGCAAGGCGCCGATCGCCGACGTCGATGGCCGCGTGCGCATCGAGGAGAGCGAGCGGTTCTGGAAGATCACGCTGATCCCGGACGACGGCAGCGAAGAGATCGTCTTCGACAAGCTGTCCAAGCGTCAGCGGCTCGCGAACACCCCGAACGGCCCGCTGGGTGACGGTGACCGTGTCGCCGTCGGCCAGCAGCTGCTCGAAGGCACGCCGGACCCGCACGAGGTCCTGCGGGTCATGGGGCCGCGCGAGGCGCAGATGCACCTGGTGGACGAGGTCCAGAAGGTGTACCGGGCGCAGGGTGTGTCGATCCACGACAAGCACATCGAGGTCATCGTGCGGCAGATGCTGCGCCGCGTGACGATCATCGACTCCGGTGCCACGGACTTCCTCCCGGGCGAGCTGCCCGAGCGGACCAAGTTCGAGGCGAAGAACCGGGCGTCGGTCGCCGAAGGCGGCGAGCCCGCCTCGGGTCGCCCGGTGCTGATGGGGATCACGAAGGCCTCGCTGACCACGGACTCGTGGCTGTCGGCGGCCTCGTTCCAGGAGACCACGCGTGTCCTGACCGACGCGGCCATCAACGGCCGCTCGGACAAGCTCGTGGGCCTCAAGGAGAACGTGATCATCGGTAAGCTGATCCCGGCCGGTACCGGGATCAACAAGTACCGCAACATCCAGGTGCAGCCGACCGAGGAGGCGCGGGTCGCCGCTTACGCGATCCCGTCCTACGACGACGGCTACTACACCCCGGATGTGTTCGGCTCCACGCCGGGCGCCGCGGTGCCGCTGGACGACTACGACTTCGGCCGCGACTTCCGCTGACCGAAGCGATAACCACGAGAAAGGCCCCCGCCGACCCGGCGGGGGCCTTTCCCGTTTCCGGGGTCCCGCCCTTCTCGGCCCGGTCCTTCTCGCCCTCCGCTCCGCCCGGCCCGACCTGCGTTTAGCCCCCTAATCGTGATCCGGGGGCACTTGCGTTTAGCCCCCTGATCGCGATCCGGGCGCACTTGCGTTTAGCCCCCTAATCGTGATCCGGGCGCAGGGGCGAGGGCGGCCGACGAACGGTGCGGTATCGGCCTCGATGCGCGACGGATGGCGGGCGATCCCGGGGCTGCCGGTCGAAAGGATGGTCCATATGGAATCTCCTGTGACAGACGAGAACATGGCCACGAAGAACCTGCGGTCCGCTTTGGACGGTGTCCATCGGGCGGGGGTGCCGGGTGCGTTCGCCGAGGTGCGCGTGGGCAAGCGCATCTGGCGCGGCGCCGCCGGAGTCGCGGACCTCGAAACCGGCCGCCCCGTCGAGCCCGGGATGCGGCAGCGCGTCGGCAGCGTCACCAAGACCTTCGTCTCGGCGGCGGTTCTGCGCCAGGTCGAGGCCGGTCGGCTCGGGCTCGACGCGCCGATCGGCGACTATCTGCCGCATCTGGTCCCCGGTGAACGAGGCCGGAGGATCACGGTCCGCATGCTGCTCAACCACACCAGCGGCCTCGCCGAGTACCTGCCCTACGCGTTCCCGTCGCTCCAGGAACTCGCCCCTGGGAGCCTCGACGACAACCGGTTCCGGCGGTTCCGTCCGGACGAGCTGATCGCGATGGGCGTCGGCGCGCCCGCCACCGGCGAGCCGGGAAGCACTCCGGGGATCTACTCCAACACGAACTACCTGCTCCTGGGCGAACTCCTGGAGCACCTGACCGGCACTCCGGTGGAGCAGCACATCGCCCGCACCATCATCGAAACCGCAGGACTCGAGAACACCGGCTTCCCCGCCGGTCCGCCGATCGTGGGGCCGCACTCGCGGATGTACGAAGCGCTGTTCGGCGCGATCGATCCGCCGCGCGACTACAGCGTCTACAACATGTCCTGGGTGATGACCGGCGCCGGCCTGGTCTCGACCGTCGGCGATCTCAACCGCTTCTATCGCAAGCTGCTCGACGGCGAGATCGTCAGCCTGTCCTCGCTGGCGGAGATGCAGCGTCTGGTCCCGGTCATCGCGCAGGACGGGCGGCTGATCGACTACGGGCTCGGCCTGTACAAGACCGAGATCCCGGGGCACGGCACCTTCTGGGGACACGACGGCACGGTGTGGGGAGCCTTGACGATGTCCTGGGCCAGCGCCGACACCGGGCGTCAGTTCTCCGCCGCGATGAACCTCGTGCGCTGGCACAAGCCGGACGCCGAAGGAACCTCGCACCCCATCGACGACGCCCTGGCGACCCTCAAGCGGGAAGCCCTCTGCGGCCCCGCCTGACCTCGCGACCGACCTGCGTTTAGCCCCCTAATCGCGATCCGGCGCCGACCTGCGTTTCGCCCCCTAAACGCGATCTGGGGCGGGGAAGCGCAGGTCGGGCGAGGGCCGCGGAGCGGCGAACGCCGAGTGAGCGTGCGCCTCCGGGAGACCTGGTCGCACCAGAGTTCCCAGGATTGAGTAACGAAATCATAACGTCGACAGCGGCGCCGTATGCAGGTTACTGGTCCGTTGTGACCTGCAGTAGTGCCGCCAAGTGGTCTAATTCCCAGTGCTCGGAAAACCGCCACCCATTCGGCCCAATGGCGCATCCGCATCGTGGGAAATTCACCCGGCCGTGGCGTGTCCCATTCTTTGATCACCAGATTGACACTCTGGCGGCTTCACACGAGTATTTCGCCCATGCAATCCCCAGTCGCCTTGGTGTGGCGCCGGCACGTTGACTTGCGGCAGCAAGCAAGCGCGCTGTGTATGGATTCCTGACCTATTCCGGGCTCGTCGCGTATTGCTGAATTCGCGTATCCGAAACGGATGCGCAAACTCTTCGCGCGCTGACGATTTCCGCTGTGCCGCAACGGTTTCCTGTGCGAACCGGCGGCTGATTGCTTTCCCCTTCACTTGCGCCGGTGACGCCTGCGCGAATCAGGGGAGAGGTGTGCCGATTGTCTGGCGCTTCGGTAGCGAAAACAGGGAGAAAGAATGCTATCCAACTCGCCCAAGTGGCGAAAAGTGGTGATAGGTGCCATGGCGGTGGCGCTCGCCGTGGGAACGGTGACCTATACCGGTTCCGCGACGAGTGCCTACGCCGACGTCCAGGTCGTCAAGGACGCGAAGAAGGCGGCCGACGGCAAGGAGTACTGGGTCCAGAACCACCTGGTGTCCAAGGACGTCGCGGCGTCCCGGAGCGGCGACGGCAAGCGCAAGAAGTGGCTGCTGGTCTGGGCCGGTGACGAGAACATCGCCGACACCCTGGTCAAGGACATCAAGAACCTGCCGGGCTCGCTCGGCGGCGGCCTCAACAAGATCAAGAACGCGTTGCCCGGTCCGGACTTCCTCGCCGTGATCGACGCGACGCAGGGTTCGCCGACCTACGGCAAGGTCGTCAACACCGCCACCGTCGGTCCGCTCGTCGAAAACGAGCCGCACCATATGCAGTATGTGTGGCACAAGGGCGACACCATCTACGCTGGCGCGTTGTTCGCCGCCGCGACGTACGCCTTCGACGTCTCCGCGTTGCCGCAGCTGAAACTCAAGGGCGTCAGCCTGCCGACCCAGACCCTCGGTGGTTCCGTGCCCGACGCGTACTGGGTGCTCAAGGACGGCACCGCGTACGGCACGTACATGGGCGGCCCGGTCGTGCCCGGCCCGCACACCTATGCCAACGGTTCCACCGTGGTGGGCAACGGTTTCGCCGGCAGCCCCGGCGAGGTCGTCCGCTTCGACCAGAACGCGCAGGTCCTTTCCGAGTCCCCGGCGGCCACACCGCAGGGCGACAACAAGAAGCTCTGCGACAACCTCCCGCAACTGGACAAGCCGACCTGCGCCAACCCGCACGGCATCCAGGCGCGCGAGGACCTCAACACCCTGGTCACCAGTGACTACGCCGAGCCGCGCAACATCATCCTCGACCCGGTGAAGCAGCCGTCGCCGTACCTGCGGCGGCCGACCGTCCGCACGTGGGACATCTCCGACCGCAACAAGCCGAAGCTCAAGGCGGTCTCGTACCTGCCGGACGGCCCGCGCGCCGATCCCGCGGACCCGCTGCACGCCGAGAGCCGCGCGGTCATGGAGACCACGGTGACCAACCTGCCCGGCCACAAGGGCGCGTTCGCCCAGACCATGCAGGGCGGCGCGGTGTTCTACACGCCGGACATCACCGCCAAGGAGCCGCACTGGATCCAGGTGTTCGACGACGGCGCCGCGAACAAGGCGATCCACCCGAACAACGACTCCAACGGTGGCGGCTCGAACGGTGGCTGGATCCAGACCAGTCCCGACGACAAGTACCTCTACCGCGCGATCACCGGACGGTCCAAGGGCGCGCTCGGCCCGGACGACCCCGGCACCACCGGTGGCGTGTACATCCTCGACATCCAGAAGCTGCTCGCCGCGGGCGACAAGGTCGAGAACATCAACGGCCGGATCGACACGAAGGAGAAGTCCCAGCAGGGCGGTGGCGGCGACCTGCCGACCGTCGTCGGCGCGGCACCGATCAACCCGGGTACCCCGGGCGGCGGCCCGCACTGGGGCGCGTACGACAACTTCGTGCTCGGCAGTGACGGCTACTACCGCGAAACCGACAAGCCGCAGCATCTCGCGGTGTCGAACTACTTCGTCGCACGGTCCGGTTTGGACGGTGACCACAAGGTCAACCTGCTGAACCTGGGCGAGGACGGGAAGATCGCGGTCGACCAGAACTTCCGGGACGAGTTCACCGGACAGGTCGGGATCAACTTCAACCGGAAGACGTGGCCACACGGCTCTTTCGGCAACGCCAAGCCGCACTCCGAACTGTTCGTCGTGGCTGACGCGGATCTCAAGTAACCCTGCTCGGCGCGGAAGGCCGTGGGTGGCGGGCAAACTCCGCCGCCCACGGCCCCGCCGACCTGCTCCGGAAAAGGGGCCCCATGGATCACCACGTCATACCGGCGAGCTCTGGTTCCGCCGGAATCGACATCACCCTGGTCCTGCTTCGGCTCGGCCTTCTGCTGGCGACCGCTTTCCTCGCCGGCACGGGAATCCTTCGCCCGCTGGTGGGCGAACTGCCCAAGCGCCTGCGTCTCACCATCGCCGCCCTCGGCGGGGTTTCCGCCGCGCTCGCCGCGGTTTCCGCCTTCGCGACCGACGTCAACGTCATCGCGCTGATCGTGCATCTCGTGCTCGCGCTGGTCATTCCCGTCCTCATCCGCTGGCCGTCCGCCGGTCGCTGGGCGTCCCTCGCGCTCGCCGCTCTCGTGGTGCTCGAAACCTCGCTCGGGCGGACGGGTGTCGAGTTCGCCATCGACACCGTCTACGTCGCGGCCGCGGCTTTGTGGTTCGGCGTCACCGTTCTTTCCGGCTGGGTGCCCGCCGAGCAGTGGCGCCAGACGAACTTCCGGCTCGGCCCGCTTTCCCTGACCCTGGGCGGACTTCTGGTCGTCGCGGGCGCGGTCCAGCTGTTCTCTTCCGGCCTCGGTTTCGACCGCAGGATCTACGGCACGCTCTTCGGCGTCACGTTGCTGGTGATCGCCGTGCTGCCCGTACTCGCCACCGTCGTCGCCGGATTCTCTTTCTCCGGCAAGGATTCCACGCGCGCTTACCGGCTCGGCGCGGCCGCCGTGACCGTCGGTTTCGTCGCCTGGAGCGCACTCGCGGCCATTCCCAAACCACCCGAACCACCGATCCCCGGCGTCGCCCTCCTTGCTGACGCTGCCATCGGTGACCAGAGGTTCCCGGTGCTGGTGAGTCCGCAGCGGCCCGGCAAGAACCTTGTCCACTTTCCCGCGAGCGCGGGCGACGAACTTTCCGCCGGGATCGAAGGCGGCCTGATCGGCAAGGCCATCGTGCGTCCCGGAGCCGAAGGCACCTGGGCCGAGGTCGACCTGCCGAAGGGCCGCAGCGACCTGATCATCGGCCGCGGCGAGGAGAAGACGACGATCGAGGTCGACGCGGGTGACGAGCAGGGGCTCGCCATCGCGGACATGGACGCACCCGAATGCGCCTCGGCCGCACTGGGCGGTCTGATCGCCGACCGCCGCGAAGTCCTCACGTCGTGCCCGGCCGACGCGCTTTCGAGTGAGGACAGCGGTTCTCTCGTCAAGCTCGTGGAGTTCCTCGCCGGCCGCAAGCCTTCCGCGCTCACCCTCGTCGAGGATGACTCACCGCGCAGTGTCGCGGCCGCGAAACTCGTCCGGGAGACCGCCGCGCGCTCCGGGCTTCCCGTGCAGGCCGAAGCGGGCCCGAACACCGCACTGGTCGTGGTGTCCGGCTGGGCGGGCGGCTACACGGCGATGACCCGCGCGGCCGAGTCCCAGCGGCTCAAACCGACCCACCAGTACGGCCTGTACCTGGCGCCCTGGCTGCTCAACGGCCCGATCGTCAACTCCGTCGCCAGTTCCTCGGTGCCGCTGAGGTTCGACCCGCGCGAGCAGGTCGCGGTGAGTTTCGCGGTCGCCGCGGGCAACGCCTTCGGCGGCGAAAGCCCCACGCTCGGCGGATTCCGGAACTGGCTGGGGGACCAGTGGCGGTCGATGAACGGCGACGTCCAGATCTTCGCCGCGGCCCAGGTCAACGCCATGCCGATGTACCCGGGCGAACCGCACGCCGTCGGGATGATCGCCGACCGGAACTACGCGGGGCAATGGATCCCCGACGGCACGATCGTGCCGGTCAGCTCGGTACTGCGGTGAAGGATTCCGCTCGATTCCAGCAGCGGTAAGGAAAAAGGGAGAAGAGATGAAGCGAATCGCGGCCCGTGTGCTGCTGCCGCTCGCCGTCGCGGGCGCGCTGTCCGGACTCGCCGGCGGCGTCGCCTCGGCCGACCCGCTGCCGGGTCTGCCCACCGGCGGCGGCAACCCCGCGGTCTGGCTGATCCCGGGCGTCGACCTCGGCAGCCTGCTCGGTCCGACCGTCCCCGTGCCCACCGACCTCCTCGTCCCGATCTACGGGATCATCACGCCCATTTCGTAAAACCGTTACCAGTAAGGGAGAATCCCATGAAGAAGACCCTCGTCCGCGCGGTCACCGGCGCGGCGCTCGCCGGTCTCGTCGTGCTCGGCTCGGCCGCCCCGGCGCTCGCCGCGGAAGCCGCCCCGAACGATGTCGTGGTCGTCGACGAACCCGACACGAGCGACCTCAACAACATCTGGACGTTCGCGCCGCTCGGTGTCCCGGTGCTCGGTCTCGTCCAGTCCCTCAACGGCGTGCCCGGCCGGTTGCTGCCGTCCTGATGCTCGTGGCGGCGCGGCACCGGCTTGGTCCCGGGGCCGCGCCGCCGTTTCCGGTGCTTCCGGTGCTTCAGGAAAGGAGAACCGATGGCCGACAGACAACTGATCGGGCGCATCGCCATCGCGGGCATCGTGGTGGCGGCGCTCGCGACCTGCGTGGTGGTGCTCAACGGCGGTGAGGAACCGGCGGCGGAGGGCGTGGCCGTCGTCGGCGAGCCGACCGAGGCCGCACCGTCGAGGGGGCCGGACCGCACGATCACGCGGACGCTGAGCCAGGCGCAGCCGCAGCCGGTTTCGAACGACTGGCAGATCGCCTACGAGCTCGCCGGGACGGGGACCGCGACCGTGGTCTACGACTCGAACGGGCTGGGGCTCGTGCACCAGGAGCTGCAGGTGACGCTGCCGTGGCGCAAGGAGCTCACGTGGAAGAACACCGGCAGCCCGCCGACCGTCCAGGTGATGGGGCAGGGCGAGGGCGCCGTCGAATGCCGGGTGGCCGTGGGCGGCACCGTCGTCACGTCGCAGAAGTCCGCCCCCGGGGAGGTCGCGACCTGCGCCGGCCGCCTCGTCCCCTCCTGACCCCGGACTTGCGTTTAGCCCCCTAATCGCGATCTGGGGGCCTCCTCCTGACCGCGCGTCGCGTTTAGCGGGCTAAACGCGATCCCGGGCCTCGTGTCGACTTTCGCGGGCTAACCGCGATCCGGCGGGCGGGCGGCGGACCTGCGTTTCGCCCCCTAAACGCGATCCGGTGGTCGGGAAAACGGGTGGCGAGGGTGGGCAGAATGGGATCATGACCTGGAGCTTCGAAGTCACCCCCGTCGATCACCCGGACGCCGCCCGGCTGCTGAGGGAGTACCTGGACGAGATCGCTTCCCGCTTCTACGAGCGCCAGGTCACCGACGAGGAGCTCGACGCCGCGATCGAGAAGCACCACAGCCGCGACCTGGCCCCGCCGACCGGCGCCTTCCTCCTCGCGTGGCGCGACGGGGTGCTCGCCGGCTGCGCCGGGCTGCGGGTCCCCACCCCGGGCATCACCGAACTCACCCGCGTCTTCCTGCGGAAGTCCGAGCGCGGGAAGGGCGGCGCGGCGCTGCTCGTGGCCGCCGCCGAGGACGTCGCCCGCGGCCTCGGGGCGACGTTGATCCGCCTCGACACCCGTGACGACCTCGTCGAGGCGAGGGCCCTGTACGCGCGCCTCGGCTACGAGACTGTCGAGCCCTTCAACGAAGACCCCTTCGCGCACCACTACTTCGCGAAGTCCCTGGAACTCCCGGATCGCGTTTAACCCGCTAAACGCGATCGAGCGGGGCCTGGTCGGCGACGTCGGCCAGGTAGTCCAGGATGCGCAGAAGCTGCTTCCCGCTCGGCAACGACTTCGGGACCACCGCCACCGTCCGGCCGGACGTGTGGAACTCGCGGCAGCGGCCCGCGTTCCCCGTCAGCCAGTCCCGGACCTCGGGCCGCGGGACGAACCCGGGATTCGAGCAGTCCACTTCGGACCCGCTGATCAACAGCGTGCAGTCCGGCATTTCCGCGCCCACCTCGACGTGCACGACCGTCCGCAGCGAACCGGATTCGTGGGTGCCGTCCTGGCGGAACCCGGAGCCCGGCTGGTGGTACCGGTAGACCCCGAAGGGCTTCCCCCGGTGCGTGCCCACCACCGCCTGGTCGATCGACTCGCCGACTCGCCGTAGCGGGGCGGGTGCGCGGCCCCGGGCGGGCTGCTCGTGCCGCCCGCCCGAAGCGCCGTGCCCGAGCCGGGCACCGCTGAAGAAGTCCCAGCCCCGTTCCTTGGCCAGCGTGGCCAGGCCGCGTTTCTTCGCCGCCCCGGCGAGGATCCACCAGATGGCGAGGACGACCGGCAACGCCACCGCGACGATGGCGATGATCCACTCGGTCACGGCTCAGAAGTCCAGATTGTCGGAAGCCTCTTCGGGCGTCTGCTCGTCGTCACCCACGGAACCGTACTGGCCCGCCTTGATCCCGCCGGAGCTGTACGTGCCGACCTTCCCGGCGACACCCGCCGCGACCTCGCTCTTTTCGCGGCCCGTCTCCGGTGTCTTCCAGCTGCCGTCCGGATTCGTGGCCTTGCCGAGCCCGACGGTGTTCAGCGCGGCCTTCTTCGTGGCCGACGTCATCCGCTCGCCGAAACCGTCCGCGAGCCTGCCGCCCATGGCGCCGTCCTTCGAGGCGAACTTGCCCCACGCGGACGCGCCCGGTCCGGCCGCCAGCTGCCCGGTGGCCTTGTTGTGGGCCATCAGCTCCTTGTAGTTGCCCTTCCACTTGCCGAAGAACTCCTTGAGCTTGCCCAGGAACTGCTTGATCTTGTCGAGCAGCTGGCGGAGCTTGTTCAGGAACTTCTGCACCTTCGACGTCGTGGAGACCGCGCGGGTGGCCGTCAGCCCACCGGCCGTCGCCGTCGAGCCGCCACAGGTCGGGACGGCCGCGGCCAGCGCCGGGATCCAGATCATGATCAGCCAGGTGATGAACTCGGTGAGGATCGCCTTGATGAACTCCTCGATCACCGTCATCACCATGCTGGAGATCTGCAGCAGCTGGGCGATGTCCCCGGCCTGCGCGGCGATGCCGTCGATGCCCTGCCCGAACTTCGCCAGCTTGTCGCCCGCCGCGTTCGCCGCGTCACCGGACCACTGGGACAGCGACGACTTCGCGTCCTCGACGAACTTCTTGCTGTAGTTCTGCAGATAGACGCCGATGTTGTTGAAGTTGCCCGCCGCGTTCGACAGCGCCGGGCCGTCCCCGCTCACCACGTGGATGGCGTCCTGGATCGGCTGGCACACGTTCATCAGGAAGCTGAGTCCCTGGCCCACCAGCCAGCCGATCGGGTCGCTGGCGATGTCCGCCACGCCCATGCACGAGCTGACGAACCCCGCGCCGCTGGCCGCGATGGTCCCGATGTCGCTCGCCTGGAACCCGTCGGCGGTCGCCTTCTTGACCGTGTCGAAGGTGCTGAAGCCGGTGCCGATCGGCCCGGGCAGCGACGTCAGCATCTTGTCCGTGCGGATGGTGTCCGGGTTGTAGTCGTTGATCTCGATCTTGGTGTGCTCGCCGGTGATCTTCTGATCGGCCACGATCAGTCCCCCTCGCTACTTGGCAGGCCCCATCTGCGGTATCCGCGACTGCGCGGGCAGCTCCAGCAGCTTCAGGATGTCGTTGAGGGCCTTGACGTTGTCGTGTTCGTTCTGCTCGTAGATCGTGGCCGCGTTGCCGAGCTTCTCCGAAGCCGCGGTCAGCCCTGCTCCCATTTCGATCACCAGATCCTGCAGGTCGGTGAGCATTTCCGTGTATTCGTTCTTCACGAACAGACCGACCACCCCCCAGGATTCGTCGCCGACGTCGGACTGCTGCACCAGCCGTCCGACCTCGTTCGGGATCTGCACGTCCTGCCCGAGCTTGCCCGAGTAGGTGCGCAGCGCCTCGATCACCACCTCGTGTCCGCCGCCCATTCGGTCACTCCTCCTTCGTCGTGATCGGCGCCTTGGACTCCGTGACGCCGCCCTCGGTTCCCGCGACCCCGGATCGCGTTCAGCCCGCTAAACGCGATCGGCGGGCAGCCGGCCGGCGACGTCGATCAGGAAATCGGCCTCCGCGAGCAGTGTCTCCCGGGTCAGCGGCCGTCGCCCGCCGGTCCGGAGGATCCCCCGCTCGCGGTACACGGGCCACTGGGCGAGACGCGGTTCCGCGCGCAGCCAGTCACGCACGTCCTGGGTGAGCAGCTCCGCGGCCCGTTCGCGGTCGGCCGCGCGGACCTTCACCGCCCCGTCGAAGTCCCGGTCGAACGTCTTCACCTGCTCGAACTCCCGCATGACCCGGGTCGGGAACGCGCCGTCGGCGGACACGAACAGCGGGGCCGCCTCGGACACCCGTAGCTGGACCGAATGGAAGGCCCGTTGCGTGGTGTCCCCGCCCGGCTGGTGCCGGTCGTCCAGGTAGTCGACACCGACGAAGTCGTGATCGCGGTACCTGAACTCGACACAGCGGACGATCGCCGCCTCCGCGAGCGGCCGTTCCAGGCTCACGGGGTCCACCCCGAAACCCGGTGACGTCTCGCTGTGCTCGCCGTGGAACGTGCCGGACACCTCCGCGGCGAAGCCCGCCATCCACTGCCGCCGCTCCCGCCGTCCGCTCACCTTGGACGCGACGATCAGCACGACGGCGAGGAGCCCGACGCCGACCACGAGCATGAGGATCGCGCCGGCCGCCGTCGCGATCGGCGAATCGGCATCGAGCGCCGACACCATCCCGAACACCTTTCCCAGTCGTTCAGAAATCCAGGTCGTTCTTGGTCTCTTGATCGGACTGTTCCTGGCCGCGATCGCCGTGGTCCGCGGCCTTCTTGCCGTCCTTGGCGTAGCCGATCACCTTGCCGCCGGCGTCGAGGATCGCCCGGCCGCGCTTGTCCTGCCAGTCCCCGGTCGTGGAACCGGTCAGGCCCTTGACGACGCCGTCCTTCGCCGCTTTGCCCACGTCCCTGAGCATCTCGCCGCGCAGGGTCGCGTCGACGTCCACGGCGTCCTTCGTCGCGTTGAACACCGGACGAGGGGTGTCGAGCCGCTTGCCCAGCATGCCCTTCTCACCCATCAGCGCGTCGACGTAACCCTTGCCGGACTTGGTGTTCTTCATCCGGTCGGCGAACCGGTCGGTGGCCCGGTTGCCGTCGGTCAGGAACTTGCCCATCTTGCTGTCGGCGAGTTTGGCCTGCATCTTGCGCAGCCACGCCAGCACGTCGGACAGGATCTTCCGGAGCCGGTTGACGAACCCGGTCGTCTTCGTCGCGGTGGCCGCGAGCTTCGGTGGCGTCGCGGCACCGGCGGCGGCGGTGGAGGCGCCGAAAGTGGGGACGGCCGCGGCGATCGCGGGCACCCACAACGTGATCAGCCAGCTGATGACCTCGGTGAGGATCGCCTTGATCAGCTCCTCGATGAACGTCATCACCATGCTGTTCACTTGCAGCATCTGCGCCATGTCCCCGGCTTTCGCCGCGACACCGTTGATACCGCTGGAAAACTCGGCGAGTCCCTTCTTCGCCGCGGTCCCGGCGTCGCCCGCCCAGCCCGCGAGGCGCTCGTCCGCGACCTGGTCGAAGTTGACCGACATGTCCTGCAGCGCCTTGGCCAGCGCGCCGAAGTTCTCCGCCGCCTTGCTCAGCGCCGGGCCGTCCCCGCTGACGAAGTGGATGGCGTCCTGCACCGGCTGGACGACGTTGATGAGGAAGCTCAGCCCCTGCCCGATCAGCCAGCCCAGCGGATCCGTCGCGATGTCGACGATGGTCTGCGAACCGGACTGGATCAGCGTCTTGGCGTCCAGCGCGATGGTGGTGACGCCCATCGCGATGTCGGCGCCGTCGGCCTGGGTCTTGCCGTCGAAGACCTGCTTGTAGGCGGACACGGAGTCCTTGCCCAGCTGGACGGCGTCGCCGACGATCGGCGTCTTCTTGATCGCGTTCTCGGTGTTGATCCCGGGGATGACGGTGTCGTCCTTGTAGGACTTCATCGACACGCCCGCGGTCACGTCCTGGACCTCGGCCATTACGGCTTCCCCCCGGACTTCGGCCCGTCGAGCTTCACTTCCAGCTTGTTGAACGTCGTCACGTGGTCTTCTTCGACGCCCTGGTAGATGTCGGCGGCCTGGGTCATCTTCGAGCCGGCGCTTTCGAGGCCCTTGGCCATGGCTTCCATCAAGTCCTTGAGGGACCGCAGGGTCTGCGTGTAGCCGTCCTTGGTGAACAGCCCGACGATTCCCCAGGACTCGTTGCCGACGTCGGCCTGGCCGACCATTTCCTTCAGTTTCCCGGTCTGGCCCCCGTAATTGCCGAGTTCGCCGGAATAGCGGCGCAATGCGCCCGGGTCGACCTGGTATCCGCCGTTGACCGCGCCGTCGGACATCAGCGATCGTCCTCGTCGAACAGGTTCTTCAAGAAGCGGTCGCCGTCGGATCCGCCGCTCGGCGCCGGCGGTGCGGGCCGCGGCGCTTCGGGCTCGTCGGTGCGCAGGACGGAGCGCTGGGAATAGTCGTCGGACTGCTCGACCGCGGGCGGTGTGGGCGCGGCCTCGTCCATCCGCGCCTTCAGGTCCTCGACCGTGGTCCCGAAGAGTTCGGCCTGGGTCTCCAGCACCTGGTCGACCAGGTTGAGGTCGTCGCCCATGTGCTCTTCGACGATGGCGGCCTGCTTGCGGGCCGATTCGGCCACCGCCTGCTGGATGGTGGACATCACCGCGGCGGACAGGGCCTCCGGCCGCTGGCGCAGGGCCTCCTCGGTGAACTTGACGTCCATCACGGCGCCACCGGGGCCCGCCACCACCGTCACCGCGCGGTCCGGCGACGTGGCCGTCGCTTCGAGCCTGCTGAGCTCGTCCTGCATACCGCCGATGTTCGCGAACCGATCGTCGACGTTCTGGATGCTGGATTGGAACTTCTCGAATTCCGCGACAAGTTGTTCGAACTCGGCCGACATGGAGCCTCCCCGTGCTTGCGGTGTGTCTCTGGTCATCACTGTGACCGGTGTCATCGTGACTCATTCACACGTTTGACGCGATGGTGTGCTTTCCGGATCCATTCGGCTCACCCGTTAGGGGAATAGGTAGCGTGGTTCGCCGAGCAGGGCGGTAACAGTACGTACGAGGGGAGGGCGTCGTGGACGCCGAGCAGCAGGAAAGCACCGAGGAGCCCAGGCGGGGGAGTCACGCGGCGCCGGAGGGGGCGCCCGTTCACCCGTTGATCGACCTCAGCAGGGACCCGCACCCGGGCCGGGCGGACCACGCCAAGCCCGACGAGGACTGAAGGCCGGCCTCGCGGCGCCTCCGTCGACGGCGGTGGCGGGGCCTGGCTGGAGAAACGGCCCGAAACGCCGTTCCATCAGGGTGGCCGCGGCGTGACGCCCGGCACGATATAGTTATCGACCCCCCGATTTGGTCGGCGCGGAAGTGGCCGGGTATCTTTGGAGACCGTGCCCGGCAGGCGTCGGGCCGTCCCGTGTGCCGTGCGGCATGGACGGGGTGCTCAGGCATCCGGTCCACCGGCTTCGCCCACGCGGGATCCGACGGAAAATCCCTACGGGAAGTTACCGGTCGCAAGACCGTGACGCGGGCCGACACGCCCGACCGCGGGGGCCGGAGACAACACGTAGTAGCAAGATCGCGAACAGAAAGCTGGTCCATTGCCCACGATCCAGCAGCTGGTCCGTAAGGGCCGCCAGGACAAGGCTGCCAAGCAGAAGACCGCGGCCCTCAAGGGGAGCCCGCAGCGGCGTGGCGTGTGCACTCGCGTGTACACCACAACCCCCAAGAAGCCGAACTCGGCGCTTCGCAAGGTCGCTCGTGTGAAGCTGACCAGCGGCATCGAGGTCACCGCCTACATTCCCGGTGAAGGCCACAACCTGCAGGAGCACTCGATGGTGCTCGTGCGCGGTGGCCGTGTGAAGGACCTGCCGGGTGTCCGTTACAAGATCATCCGCGGTTCGCTCGACACCCAGGGTGTCAAGAACCGTAAGCAGGCGCGCAGCCGGTACGGCGCGAAGAAGGAGAAGAGCTAATGCCCCGCAAGGGTCCGGCCCCGAAGCGGCCGCTGATCTCTGACCCCGTCTACGCATCCCCGCTGGTCACCCAGCTGGTGAACAAGGTGCTGAAGGACGGCAAGCGGTCCCTGGCCGAGCGCATCGTCTACGGCGCTCTCGAAGGCGCTCGCGAGAAGACCGGCACCGACCCGGTCGTCACGCTGAAGCGCGCCCTCGACAACGTGAAGCCCACCATCGAGGTGAAGAGCCGCCGCGTCGGTGGTGCCACCTACCAGGTGCCGATCGAGGTCAAGCCGGGCCGCTCCACCACCCTCGCGCTGCGCTGGCTCGTCTCCTTCTCCGCGGCCCGCCGCGAGAAGACCATGATCGAGCGTCTGCAGAACGAACTCCTCGACGCGAGCAACGGCCTCGGCGCCAGCGTGAAGCGGCGCGAGGACACGCACAAGATGGCCGAGTCCAACAAGGCCTTCGCGCACTACCGCTGGTGATGACCGCCCGGCTGCCGATCAAAGCCTTGCCGGGCCCCAATTTTGAGACAGGGGAACACTCTCGTGGCACGTGAAGTGCTGACCGACCTGAACCAGGTCCGCAACATCGGCATCATGGCCCACATCGACGCCGGTAAGACCACCACCACCGAGCGGATCCTGTTCTACACCGGGGTCAACTACAAGATCGGTGAAGTCCACGATGGCGCCGCCACCATGGACTGGATGGAGGAGGAGCAGAAGCGGGGTATCACCATCACCTCGGCTGCGACCACCACTTTCTGGGCCGATCACCAGATCAACATCATCGACACGCCGGGCCACGTCGACTTCACCGTCGAGGTGGAGCGTTCGCTCCGCGTGCTCGACGGTGCCGTCGCGGTCTTCGACGGCAAGGAAGGTGTCGAGCCGCAGTCCGAGCAGGTCTGGCGTCAGGCGGACAAGTACGAGGTTCCTCGTATCTGCTTCGTCAACAAGATGGACAAGCTCGGCGCGGACTTCTACTTCACCGTCCGCACCATCGAGGAGCGCCTCGGCGCCCGCCCGCTGGTCATCCAGCTGCCGATCGGCGCCGAGAGCGAGTTCGAAGGCGTCGTCGACCTGGTCCGCATGAAGGCGCTGACCTGGCGCGGCGAGGTCCAGAAGGGCGAGGACTACGCCGTCGAGGACATCCCGGCCGAGCTCGCCGACAAGGCGGCCGAGTACCGGGAGAAGCTGGTCGAGGCCGTCGCCGAGACCGACGACTCCCTGATGGAGAAGTTCCTCGAGGGCGAGGAGCTGACTGAGGCCGAGATCAAGGCCGGCATCCGGAAGCTCACCGTCGCCCGCGAGGCGTACCCGGTGCTCACCGGTTCCGCGTTCAAGAACAAGGGCGTCCAGCCCATGCTCGACGCGGTCATCGACTACCTTCCGTCGCCGCTGGACGTCCCGGCCGTCGAGGGCACGCTGCCCGACGGCGAGACCCCGGTCTCCCGGAAGCCGTCCGTCGACGAGCCGTTCTCCGCCCTGGCGTTCAAGATCGCCGCGCACCCGTTCTTCGGCAAGCTGACCTACATCCGGGTGTACTCGGGCAAGGTCGCCTCCGGCGCGCAGCTGATCAACGCCACCAAGGAGCGCAAGGAGCGCATCGGGAAGCTCTTCCAGATGCACTCCAACAAGGAGAACCCGGTCGACGAGGCCCAGGCGGGCCACATCTACGCGGTCATCGGCCTGAAGGACACCACCACCGGTGACACCCTCGCCGACCCGCAGAACCCGGTCGTCCTCGAGTCGATGACGTTTCCGGCGCCGGTCATCCGCGTCGCGATCGAGCCGAAGACCAAGGCCGACCAGGAGAAGCTGTCCCTGGCGATCCAGAAGCTGGCCGAAGAGGACCCGACGTTCCAGGTCAACCTGGACGAGGACACCGGCCAGACGATCATCGCGGGCATGGGCGAGCTGCACCTCGAGGTGCTGGTCAACCGCATGAAGTCCGACTACAAGGTCGAGGCGAACATCGGTAAGCCGCAGGTCGCCTACCGCGAGACGGTGCGCAAGACGGTCGAGAAGCTCGACTACGTGCACAAGAAGCAGACCGGTGGTTCCGGTCAGTTCGCGAAGGTCATCGTCAAGCTCGAGCCGCTCGAGTCCACCGACGGTGCCCTCTACGAGTTCGACAACAAGGTCACCGGTGGCCGCGTGCCGCGGGAGTACATCCCGTCGGTCGACGCGGGCGCGCAGGACGCCATGCAGTACGGCGTGCTGGCCGGCTACCCGCTCGTCGGGTTGAAGTTCACCTTGTTGGACGGCGCGTACCACGAGGTCGACTCTTCGGAAATGGCCTTCAAGATCGCCGGTTCGATGGCGATGAAGGAAGCCGCGAAGAAGGCCGGTCCGGTCATCCTCGAGCCGCTGATGGCCGTCGAGGTCACCACGCCCGAGGACTACATGGGCGATGTGATCGGCGACCTCAACTCCCGCCGTGGCCAGATCCAGGCCATGGAGGAGCGCGCCGGTACCCGTGTCGTCAAGGCACTGGTCCCGCTGTCGGAGATGTTCGGTTACGTCGGCGACCTGCGTTCGCGTACGCAGGGACGTGCCAACTACTCCATGGTGTTCGACTCCTACGCCGAGGTTCCCGCGAACGTCGCGAAGGAAATCATCGCGAAGGCGACGGGGGAGTAGTTCCCGTCCGCTCGCGGGCATAAGGAACGCTCCTGAACGTCCGCGGTATCCGTAAGAAACGAATCTCCGTCCGACAGCCACGTTGGCCGGTGAGTAAGCAAAACAGTCCAGGAGGACATTCCAGTGGCGAAGGCGAAATTCGAGCGGACCAAGCCGCACGTCAACATCGGGACCATCGGTCACGTCGACCACGGTAAGACCACTCTGACCGCGGCGATCACCAAGGTTCTGCACGACAAGTACCCCGAGCTGAACACGGCGTCGGCGTTCGACCAGATCGACAACGCGCCGGAAGAGAAGCAGCGCGGTATCACGATCAACATCTCGCACGTCGAGTACCAGACCGAGAAGCGCCACTACGCCCACGTGGACGCCCCCGGTCACGCGGACTACATCAAGAACATGATCACCGGTGCGGCGCAGATGGACGGCGCGATCCTCGTGGTCGCGGCGACCGACGGCCCGATGCCGCAGACCCGTGAGCACGTGCTGCTCGCGAAGCAGGTCGGCGTGCCCTACATCGTGGTCGCGCTGAACAAGGCCGACATGGTCGACGACGAGGAGATCCTGGAGCTCGTCGAGCTCGAGGTCCGCGAGCTGCTGTCCTCCCAGGACTTCCCGGGTGACGACGCTCCGGTCGTCAAGGTCTCCGGCCTGAAGGCCCTCGAGGGCGACGCCAAGTGGGGCGAGAGCGTTCTCGAGCTCATGGCGGCCGTCGACGAGAACGTGCCGGACCCGGTGCGCGAGCTCGACAAGCCGTTCCTGATGCCGATCGAAGACGTCTTCACGATCACCGGTCGTGGCACGGTCGTGACCGGCCGTATCGAGCGTGGCCGCGTCAACGTGAACGAAGAGGTCGAGATCGTCGGCATCAAGGAGAAGTCGACCAAGACCACCGTCACCGGCGTCGAGATGTTCCGCAAGCTGCTCGACCAGGGTGAGGCCGGCGACAACGTCGGTCTGCTGGTCCGCGGTATCAAGCGCGAGGACGTCGAGCGCGGCCAGGTCGTCGTGAAGCCGGGCACCACCACCCCGCACACGGAGTTCGAGGGCTCGGTCTACATCCTGTCGAAGGACGAGGGTGGCCGTCACACCCCGTTCTTCAACAACTACCGCCCGCAGTTCTACTTCCGTACCACGGACGTGACCGGCGTCGTCACCCTCAAGGAGGGTGTCGAGATGGTCATGCCGGGCGACAACACGGACATCAGCGTCGTGCTGATCCAGCCGGTCGCCATGGACGAGGGCCTGCGTTTCGCCATCCGTGAGGGTGGACGGACCGTCGGCGCCGGCCAGGTCACCAAGATCAACAAGTGATTTAGACGCCCCGCCCGGGGTCAATACACCCCCGGGTTAGGGGCGTCAAATCACGTGTGCGACACTATTCAGGTTGCTCGTCCTGGGGCGGCCGAACTCGTACTTCTTTCGGAGAACGGGTTCCGGCCGCCCTGGTATGAGCGGCCACGGTCCGCGGAGCACTTCCTTCGGGTGAGGCTAGCGGGCAAGGGCGTTTGAGACGGCTATCCAGCATTTCGGCCGGCTCGATGCCTCCTCACGTTGAGGAAGACCAGGCAAGACGAAGATCCCGCGGGATCCGTCTGTGCGTCGGGCCCGACACGCCCGACCGCGTGGACCGGGGACAGGGCCGTTGAACTGGGAAAACCTCAGCCAGGCTGAGGTTTGAAAAGACAAAAGCGGCACGAGACGACAAGGAACGAGCAGCCACCATGGCGGGACAGAAGATCCGCATCCGGCTCAAGGCCTACGACCACGAGGCGATCGACACCTCGGCACGCAAGATCGTCGAGACGGTCACGCGCACCGGCGCCCGTGTTGTCGGGCCGGTGCCGCTGCCCACCGAGAAGAACGTTTACTGCGTCATCCGCTCGCCGCACAAGTACAAGGACTCGCGCGAGCACTTCGAGATGCGCACGCACAAGCGTCTGATCGACATCCTCGACCCGACGCCGAAGACGGTCGACGCGCTCATGCGCATCGACCTGCCGGCGAGCGTCGACGTCAACATCCAGTAGCAGCGGCTGGCGAGCGGCGGAGAGTAAGAGACTCATGTCTGACAGGCAAGTGAAGGGCATCCTGGGCACCAAGCTCGGCATGACCCAGGTCTTCGACGAGAACAACCGGGTCGTCCCGGTGACCGTCGTGCAGGCCGGGCCGAACGTGGTCACCCAGGTTCGGACCCAGGAGAACGACGGCTACAAGGCCGTGCAGCTGGCTTTCGGCGCGGTCGACCCGCGCCGGGTGAACAAGCCGCGCACCGGCCACTTCGACAAGGCGAGCGTGACCCCGCGTCGTTTCCTTGCGGAGCTGCGTACCACCGACGCCGAGACCTACGAGGTCGGCCAGGAGATCACCGCCGAGGTGTTCGAGGCCGGTATCGAGGTCGACGTGACCGGTACCAGCAAGGGCAAGGGCTACGCCGGTGTCATGAAGCGTCACGGCTTCAAGGGCCAGGGCGCGAGCCACGGTGCCCAGGCCGTGCACCGCAAGCCCGGCTCGATCGGTGGCTGCGCCACCCCGGGCCGCGTCTTCAAGGGCCTGCGCATGGCGGGCCGGATGGGCAACGACCGGGTCACCACGCAGAACCTGACCGTGCACGCGGTGCGTGCCGAGGACGGCCTGCTGCTGATCAAGGGCGCCGTGCCCGGTCCCAAGGGCGGCCTGCTGTTCGTTCGCAGCGCCGCGAAGGGTGGTAACTGAACATGACCAGCGTCGAGCTGAAGACCCCGGCCGGTAAAGCCGACGGCACGGTCGAGCTCCCCTCGGAGATCTTCGACGTGCAGGCCAACGTGCCCCTCATGCACCAGGTCGTGGTGGGCCAGCTGGCCGCCGCGCGCCAGGGCACGCATGACACCAAGACCCGCGGTGAAGTCCGCGGTGGTGGCAAGAAGCCGTACCGCCAGAAGGGCACCGGCCGCGCCCGCCAGGGTTCGACCCGTGCGCCGCAGTTCACCGGTGGTGGCGTCGTCCACGGCCCCACGCCGCGTGACTACACCCAGCGGACCCCGAAGAAGATGAAGGCCGCCGCCCTGCGTGGCGCCCTCTCCGACCGGGCCCGTGCCGGACAGCTGCACGTCGTCACCGAACTGGTGACCGGCGAGAAGCCGTCCACCAAGTCCGCCAAGGCCGCCATCGCCGCGCTGACCCAGGCCAAGCGCGTTCTCGTGGTCCTGCACCGCGACGACGAGCTGAGCTGGAACTCGCTGCGGAACCTGGCCGAGGTCCACATCATCACGCCCGACCAGCTCAACACCTACGACGTGTTGGTCAACGACGACGTGGTGTTCACCAAGGCCGCTTACGACGTGTTCGTCGCCGGTCCCGTCCGGGGCAAGGGCGCGAAGGCCAGCGCGCGGTCGAGCGAGGTTGAAGGGAGTGACGAGCAGTGAGTGCGATCGCCATCCCCGATCCCCGCGACATCTTGCTCGCGCCGGTGATCTCCGAGAAGTCCTACGGGCTGCTCGAGGACCACAAGTACACGTTCATCGTCCGCCCGGACGCCAACAAGACCCAGATCAAGATCGCGGTCGAGAAGGTGTTCGGCGTCAAGGTGGTCAGCGTCAACACGGCCAACCGCCAGGGCAAGCGTAAGCGGACTCGCGCCGGCTTCGGCAAGCGCAAGGACACCAAGCGCGCCATCGTGACTCTTTCGGCTGAGAGCAAGCCGATCGAGATCTTCGGCGGACCCACCGCGTAAAGGACTGAGCTGACACATGGGCATCCGCAAGTACAAGCCGACGACCCCGGGTCGTCGCGGTTCCAGCGTCTCCGACTTCGCCGAGATCACTCGGTCCACCCCGGAGAAGTCGCTGCTGCGTCCGCTGAGCAAGTCCGGCGGCCGTAACTCCAGCGGCAAGATCACCACCCGGCACAAGGGCGGTGGCCACAAGCGCGCGTACCGGCTGATCGACTTCCGCCGGAACGACAAGGACGGCGTTCCCGCCAAGGTCGCGCACATCGAGTACGACCCCAACCGGTCCGCTCGGATCGCGCTGCTGCACTACGCCGACGGCGAGAAGCGCTACATCATCGCCCCGGAGAAGCTCAAGCAGGGTGACACGGTCGAGAACGGCCCCCGGGCCGACATCAAGCCGGGTAACAACCTGCCGCTGCGCAACATCCCGGTCGGCACCGTGATCCACGCGATCGAGCTCCGCCCCGGTGGCGGCGCGAAGATGGCGCGGTCCGCCGGTGCCAAGGTGCAGCTGGTGGCGAAGGACGGGCCTTACGCCCAGCTTCGTCTCCCCTCGGGCGAGATCCGCAACGTCGACGTGCGCAACCGCGCCACCATCGGCGAGGTCGGCAACTCCGAGCACTCGAACATCAACTGGGGCAAGGCGGGCCGTAACCGCTGGCGCGGCAAGCGCCCCACCGTCCGTGGTGTCGTCATGAACCCGGTCGACCACCCGCACGGTGGTGGTGAGGGTAAGACCTCCGGTGGTCGCCACCCGGTGAACCCGAACGGTAAGCCCGAAGGCCGCACCCGCCGCCGCAAGGCTTCCGACGCCATGATCGTCCGCCGCCGGCGTACCGGCAAGAAGCGCTGAGCAGGGAGGTAGAAGAACATGCCACGTAGCCTCAAAAAGGGCCCCTTCGTGGACGACCACCTGCTCAAGAAGGTGGACGCTCTCAACGAGTCGGGCAAGAAGACCGTCATCAAGACCTGGTCGCGACGCTCCACGATCATCCCGGATTTCCTGGGTCACACGATCGCGGTGCACGACGGTCGCAAGCACGTCCCGGTGTTCGTCACCGAGGCGATGGTGGGTCACAAGTTGGGCGAATTCGCCCCGACTCGGACCTTCAAGGGCCACATCAAGGACGACCGCAAGTCGCGCCGCCGCTGAGCGGGCACGAGAGAACAAGGAACTAGCGATGAACGCCCAGAACGACGTGGCCGAGGCTTTGCCGACGGCTTACGCGCGGGCTCGCTTCGTCCGGGACTCGCCTACCAAGGTGCGCCGGGTGATCGAGCTGATCAAGGGACGTAGCGCCGCCGACGCCTTGGCCGTGCTCCAGTTCGCCCCGCAGGCGGCAAGCGAGCCGGTCGCGAAGGTGCTCGCCAGCGCCGTGGCCAACGCCGAGAACAACCTCGATCTCGACCCGGACACCCTCTGGGTCAAGAACGCCTACGCCGACGAGGGCCCGACCCTCAAGCGCATCCGTCCGCGGGCCCAGGGCCGCGCGTACCGGATCCGCAAGCGGACCAGCCACATCACCGTCGAGGTGGAGTCGCGTCCCAAGGCCGAGGCCAAGAAGGCACAGGGCAAGAAGAAGGCAGGTGGCCGGTAGTGGGCCAGAAGATCAACCCGCACGGCTTCCGCCTGGGTATCACCACGGACTGGAAGTCGCGTTGGTACGCCGACAAGCAGTACGCGGAGTACGTGGCCGAGGACGTCAAGATCCGGAAGCTGCTGTCCACGGGCATGGAGCGCGCCGGGATCTCCAAGGTCGAGATCGAGCGCACCCGTGACCGGGTCCGCGTCGACATCCACACCGCCCGGCCGGGCATCGTCATCGGCCGTCGCGGCGCGGAGGCCGACCGCATCCGCGGCGCGCTGGAGAAGCTGACCGCCAAGCAGGTCCAGCTGAACATCCTCGAGGTCAAGAACCCCGAGGCCGACGCCCAGCTCGTCGCTCAGGGTGTCGCGGAGCAGCTGAGCAACCGTGTGGCGTTCCGCCGCGCGATGCGCAAGGCGATCCAGACCTCCATGCGCTCGCCGCAGGTCAAGGGCATCCGCGTGCAGTGCGGCGGTCGTCTCGGCGGTGCCGAGATGTCCCGCTCCGAGCACTACCGCGACGGTCGCGTCCCGCTGCACACGCTGCGCGCCGACATCGACTACGGCTTCTTCGAGGCCAAGACGACGTTCGGTCGCATCGGCGTGAAGGTGTGGATCTACAAGGGCGAGCTCGTGGGTGGCCTCAAGGCCAAGGAGGCGCGTGACGCCGCCGCGGCCGCCGAGCGCGCCCCGCGCCGTGACCGTGGTGACCGTCCGTCCCGACCGCGCCGTTCCGGCTCGTCGGGCACGACGCCGACCTCGACCGAAGCCGGCCGGGCGGCCGCCGCCGCGAAGAGCGACGACACCGCCCCCGCGGCCACCGAGGCCCCGGCTGCTGAGACTGCAGAAAAGACGGAGGGCTGACACGTGCTCATCCCGCGCAGGGTCAAGCACCGGAAGCAGCACTCCCCGAAGCGCCACGGTGCCGCCAAGGGCGGTACGAAGGTGAACTTCGGCGAGTACGGCATCCAGGCGCTTGAGCACAGCTACGTGACCAACCGGCAGATCGAGTCCGCTCGTATCGCCATGACGCGTCACATCAAGCGTGGCGGCAAGGTGTGGACGACCATCTACCCGGACCGCCCGCTGACCAAGAAGCCGGCGGAAACCCGTATGGGTTCCGGTAAGGGTTCGCCCGAGTGGTGGATCGCCAACGTGAAGCCGGGCCGCGTGATGTTCGAGATCTCTTTCCCGAACGAGGAGACCGCCCGTGAGGCGCTCCGTCGCGCGATCCACAAGCTGCCCATGAAGTGCCGCATCGTGACCCGTGAAGGTGGTGAGTTCTGATGGCGAAGGCAGGTGCCGCTCTGGCATCGGAGCTTCGTGAGCTCACCGCGGAAGAGCTCGTCCTGCGTCTGAAGGAATACAAGGAGGAGCTCTTCAACCTCCGCTTCCAGATGGCGACCGGACAGCTCGACAACAACCGCCGTCTGCGTACCGTCCGCACGGACATCGCGCGGATCTACACGGTCATGCGCGAGCGTGAACTCGGCCTGTCCGTTTCCCCTGACGCCGAGAGTGAAGGTGCCGCATGAGCGAGCAGCCCACCGAGGCGGCCGGCCGCAACGACCGTAAGGTCCGTGAGGGCTATGTCGTCTCGGACAAGATGAACAAGACGATCGTGGTCGAGCTCGAGGACCGCAAGAAGCACCGTCGTTACGCCAAGGTTCTCCGCAGCACCAGCAAGGTCAAGGTGCACGACGAGAACAACGAGGCGGGCGTGGGCGACCGGGTCACCCTGATGGAGACCCGCCCGCTGTCGGCGACCAAGCGCTGGCGTCTGGTGCAGATCGTGGAGAAGGCCAAGTAAGTAGGGCTCTTTTTGAGTCCCTTAGTTCCGCAAGGCTCGCGTCACACCGCGAGAACCAGCGCGACATACAGGAGTAGACGTGATCCAGCAGGAGTCGCGGCTTCGGGTTGCCGACAACACGGGCGCGAAGGAAATCCTTTGCATCCGCGTTCTCGGTGGCTCGGGGCGGCGCTACGCGGGCATCGGCGACATCATCGTCGCCACCGTGAAGGACGCCATGCCGGCTGCCGGCGTGAAGAAGGGTGACGTCGTCAAGGCGGTCATCGTTCGCACGCGCAAGGAGCGCCGTCGTCCGGACGGTTCTTACATCCGCTTCGACGAGAACGCTGCTGTGCTCATCAAGAACGACAATGAGCCCCGCGGCACCCGCATCTTCGGGCCGGTCGGTCGCGAACTGCGCGACCGGAAGTTCATGAAGATCATCTCGCTCGCGCCGGAGGTGTTGTAGAGCATGAAGGTGAAGAAGGGCGACACGGTCGTCGTCATCGCCGGCAAGGACAAGGGTGCCAAGGGCAAGGTCATCCAGGCCTACCCCGAGCGCGAGCGCGTGCTGGTCGAGGGCGTGAACCGGATCAAGAAGCACACGCGGATCTCCCAGACCCAGCGCGGCGCGCAGTCCGGCGGCATCGTCACGCAGGAGGCGCCCATCCACGTCTCGAACGTGATGGTCGTCGACTCCGACGGCAAGCCGACCCGGGTGGGCTACCGCATCGGCGAGGACGGCAAGAAGGTCCGGGTCTCGCGCCGGAACGGTAAGGACATCTGATCATGACCACCGCAGAGAAGATCGCCCCGCGCCTCAAGGTGCGGTACCGCGAGGAGATCAAGGGACAGCTCCAGGCGGAGTTCTCCTTCGAGAACGTCCACCAGATCCCGGGCGTCGTCAAGGTCGTCGTGAACATGGGTGTCGGTGACGCCGCCCGTGACAGCAAGCTGATCGAAGGCGCCATCCGCGACCTGGCCGCGATCACCGGGCAGAAGCCCGAGGTTCGCAAGGCTCGCAAGTCCATCGCGCAGTTCAAGCTGCGTGAGGGCCAGCCGATCGGTGCGCGCGTCACGCTGCGCGGCGACCGGATGTGGGAGTTCCTCGACCGGCTGCTGACCATCGCGCTGCCGCGTATCCGTGACTTCCGCGGGCTTTCGCCGAAGCAGTTCGACGGCAACGGCAACTACACGTTCGGTCTCAACGAGCAGTCCATGTTCCACGAGATCGACCCGGACGCCATCGACCGCCCGCGCGGTATGGACGTCACTGTCGTCACCACCGCCAACACCGACGACGAGGGCCGCGCGCTGCTTCGCAAGCTCGGCTTCCCGTTCAAGGAGAACTGAGTCGATGGCCAAGAAAGCACTGGTCCACAAGGCCGCGAAGACGCCGAAGTTCAAGGTTCGCGGTTACACGCGCTGCCAGCGGTGCGGTCGCCCGCACTCGGTGTTCCGCAAGTTCGGGCTCTGCCGGATCTGCCTTCGCGAGATGGCACACGCGGGCGAGCTGCCCGGCGTCCGCAAGTCCAGCTGGTAAGAGTCTTTTTTAACTCCCACTTCGCCACAGGCCTTGCAGTGAATTCGCAGGGAACCAGGGCGAGAAAGGTTGACAGGTCACCATGACGATGACCGACCCCATCGCAGACTTCTTGACCCGTCTGCGTAACGCGAACTCGGCTTACCACGACGAGGTCGTGCTTCCCCACTCGAAGATCAAGGCGAACATCGCCGAGATCCTCAAGCGCGAGGGCTACATCTCGGGCTACCGCGACGAGCCGGGCGAGAAGCACAAGAACCTCATCGTGGAGCTGAAGTACGGCCCCAACCGTGAGCGCAGCATCGCCGGCCTTCGCCGCGTGTCCAAGCCCGGCCTGCGGGTCTACGCAAAATCGACCGAACTGCCGTCGGTTCTCGGTGGCCTCGGCGTCGCGATCATCTCGACGTCGTCCGGCCTCCAGACCGACCGTCAGGCCAAGCGCAACAGCGTGGGCGGCGAAGTCCTCGCCTACGTCTGGTAAGGAAGGGGGCACAGACATGTCACGCATTGGAAAGCTGCCGGTCGCCGTCCCCTCCGGGGTCGAGGTGACCATCGAAGGTCAGCAGATCAAGGTCAAGGGGCCCAAGGGCACCCTTGAGCACACCATCGCCGAGCCGATCACCGTCGAGAAGGCCGAAGACGGCACTCTCGCGGTGAAGCGTCCCGACGAGGAGCGCAACAGCCGTGCCCTGCACGGTCTCACCCGGACGCTGGTCAACAACCTCGTCGTCGGTGTGACCGAGGGCTACGAGAAGAAGCTCGAGATCCACGGTGTCGGTTACCGCGTGCAGGCCAAGGGCTCGGACCTCGAGTTCGCCCTCGGCTACAGCCACCCGGTGAAGATCGAGGCCCCGGAAGGCATCACCTTCAAGGTCGAGACCCCCACCCGGTTCTCGGTCTCGGGTATCGACAAGCAGAAGGTCGGCCAGATCGCCGCGGTCATCCGCAAGCTGCGCCGCCCGGACCCGTACAAGGGCAAGGGCCTGCGCTACGAGGGTGAGAAGATCCGCCGCAAGGTCGGAAAGACGGGTAAGTGATCATGAGCGACACGACTACGAAGCGCAAGCCGGTCGGCAAGGACATCTCGACCCGCCGCCGCGTCGCGAAGGCCCGTCGGCACTTCCGCCTTCGCAAGAAGATCAACGGCACGGACCAGCGTCCGCGCCTGGTCGTCAAGCGTTCGTCGCGGCACATCGCCGTGCAGCTGATCGACGACCTCGCCGGCAAGACCCTGGCGTCGGCGTCCACCCTCGAGGCGGACGTTCGCGCGCTGGACGGCGACAAGAAGGCCAAGGCCGCCAAGGTCGGGGAGCTCGTCGCCGCCCGTGCCAAGAACGCCGGAGTCTCGACCGTGGTGTTCGACCGTGGTGGCAACGCCTACCACGGCCGCATCGCGGCGCTCGCCGACGCTGCCCGTGAGGCGGGGTTGGAGTTCTGATGCAGATGCTCGTGAATGGAAGGACAGCCTGATGCCGGGACGTACACGGCAATTCGGCGGCGGCCAGGGCGGACCCGGCGGGCAGGGCGGCAACGACCGCAATGACCGTCGCGACCGCCGGGACCGGCGCGACAGCGGCCGTGGCGGGGCCGGCCAGGAGAAGACCCCGCACCTTGAGAAGGTCGTGACGATCAACCGCGTCGCCAAGGTCGTCAAGGGTGGTCGTCGCTTCAGCTTCACCGCCCTGGTGGTCGTCGGTGACGGCGACGGTCAGGTCGGCGTCGGCTACGGCAAGGCCAAGGAAGTTCCCGCGGCCATCGCCAAGGGCGTCGAGGAAGCGAAGAAGAACTTCTTCCGCGTTCCCCGCGTCGGTGGCACCATTCCGCACCCGATCCAGGGTGAGGAAGCCGCCGGTGTCGTGCTGCTCCGTCCGGCCTCGGCCGGTACCGGTGTCATCGCCGGTGGCCCGGTGCGCGCGGTGCTGGAGTGCGCGGGTGTCCACGACGTGCTGTCGAAGTCGCTCGGCTCCGACAACGCGATCAACATCGTGCACGCGACCGTGGCGGCCCTGAAGGGTCTGCAGCGTCCCGAAGAGGTCGCGGCCCGCCGCGGTCTCCCGCTCGAGGACGTCGCTCCGGCTCGCATGCTGCGCCAGCGCGCGGGTCAGGGGGTCTGACATGACTCAGCTCAAGGTGACCCAGGTCAAGAGCAAGATCGGCACGAAGCACGCTCACCGCGAGTCGCTGCGCACCCTCGGGCTGCGCAAGATCCGCCAGAGCGTCGTGCGTGAAGACACTCCCCAGGTTCGCGGCCTCATCCACACGGTCCGCCACCTGGTGGAGGTCGAGGAGGTCAAGGCATGACTGCCATCAAGATCCACCACCTTCGTCCGGCTCCGGGCGCGAAGCGCGACAAGATCCGCGTCGGCCGTGGTGAGGGCTCGAAGGGCAAGACCGCCGGTCGCGGTACCAAGGGCACCAAGGCCCGGAAGAACGTGCCCGCCGGTTTCGAGGGTGGGCAGATGCCCATCCACATGCGGCTGCCGAAGCTGCGTGGCTTCAAGAACCGGTTCCGCACCGAGTACCAGCCCGTGAACCTGGGCGACATCGCCCGCGTGTTCCCGGACGGTGGCAAGGTCGGCAACGAGGAGCTCGTCGCGAAGGGTCTTGTTCGCAAGAACAAGCTCGTGAAGGTGCTCGGCAACGGTGACCTGAACGGCGTCAAGCTGGACATCACCGCCGACGCTTTCTCCGGCTCCGCCAAGGAGAAGCTCTCCGCCGCCGGTGGCTCCGCCACCACGCTCTGAGCTCGCTCCCGCTTCACCCGGCTCCCTCCGCTTCGCTGCGGGAGCCTCAGCTTCACCGAAAGGCCCGCCCGGCTCCGCCTGGCGGGCCTTTCGCTTGCGCTCGCTTCGGGTCTCTCGCCTTCGCTTCGCTCGGCTGCGCGGACCTGCGTTTCGCGGGCTAATCGCGCTCCGGTCGCTTCGCTCCGGGCGCTCGCGCCGACTTGCGTTTAGCCCCCTAATCGTGATCCGGCGCCAGGGGAGCGGCCAGGGCCCAGATCGCGATTAGGGGGCTAAACGCAAGTCGCCGGTCGCCCAGGTGCCCGCCGCCCGGATCGCTCTTAGGCCGCTAAAGGCGAGTCGGCCTCGGGCCGCGAGCGTGGCGGGCGGAGGTCTGAGCTGGAAGAATCACGAGGTGGACACACCTCCAGGGCAGGACGGGCAGCCATTCCAGCAGCAGCCGGACGCCCCGCCGACGGTCGTGTCGGTGTCGGGCCCCGCGGATCCGGTGGTCACGTCGACGTCGCACGACCGGCCCGAGCCGCGCCGGTTGGTGGCGGCGGGTCTTGTCGCTTTGGCGATGGTCCTGACCCTCGTCGGCTGTTTCTTCCCGCTCTTCCGCTCGCAGCATCGGACGGACTTCGACCGAGGCCAGAGCTTCGAGCTGCTGACGGTGCAGAGCGCGTGGGGGTCGGAGTTCGTCCAAATGGGAGAGACGTTCAAGCAGTCGGCGATCCCTGTCGGCATCCCTTTGGTTCTCGCGGCTGTTTTGCTCCTCGCCGCCCTCCTCGTCAGCGCTCGGGCGGCTTACCGCCGGCCGAACGGTCTCGACCGGTGGCTGACGACCATCGCCGCGGTGTTCCTCATCGGCGTGGTGGCGACCATCGGAATGCTGGGCATCGGCATCGGAATCGGGCCGAGCATCGAAACGACGACAACGGTCGAAGCGGGCATGTGGGCTCTCTTCGCCGCGGTCGCCGCTTCAGTGGGCGCGGCCATCATGAGTCATCGCGTCCAGGCGGACGAAGTCCCGATGGTCGGGGACCCTGGTCTCGCGGACATGCCGACTCCAAAGGACGGCATCTCCATCACGGTGCTTCCACCGGAGCCGCGGCCCGGGCCGCCGGACTACTCGGCCTTCGCGCCTCCGCCGGATCCCGGCGCGAAGGAGCGCGATTAGCCCGCTAAACGCGCTCTCGTATCGGGGCGCGGAGGAGGTGGCCGATGACTTGGGTGGCGGTCTTTTTCGGAGCGGCCGTGCTCGTGGCTTTTACGCCAGGGGCGAACAACCTGCTCGGCCTGCACCACGGCATGACGCAGGGTGCGGGGAAAGGGCTCGCCGGCCTGCTAGGCCGATTGGCCGCATTCGCGGTGCTGATCGCAGCGGTCGCGGCAGGGCTCGGGCAACTCCTCGCGGCCTCGGAGCTTGCACTCACGGTGATCAAATGGGCAGGCGTCGCCTATCTGCTCTGGATCGGTGGGCGGCTGCTGTGGTCGACGTTCCGTGCCGGACGAACCGCGCTGGTCGCGGCACCACGGGACGCCGAACCCGTATCGGCACTCCGGATCGCGAGGAAGGAGTTCGTCGTCGCGATCACGAACCCGAAGGCGATCCTCATCTTCACGGCGTTCGTGCCCCAGTTCATCGACGCAGCTCACGGCTCATTCCCCGCCCAGATCGCGATTCTCGGCGCCGTCTACCTGCTCGCCGAGTTCGTCGCGGGCGCGACCTACGTCGGAGCCGGCGCGCTCGTGAAGTCGCTCCGGTTGTCCCGCCGGGCGACTCGCAACGTCGATCGCGGCACCGGTGTCGTACTCCTCGGCATGGCCGGCGCTCTCGCCGCTTCGAGCTCCTGATCACGTTGCGTTCAGCGGGCTAACCGCGATCTGATGGTGCCGGAAAGCAGGGAACGACAGGGCGATCTGTCAAGGTTCAGGAGCGAGAAGAGTAAGTCGATCAACCTCGCGGACCAACCTTCGTCCGGAAAACCCACACGCACTGCGGACACGCCCTGTGAAGCTGTTAGAGTCGGCGGCACGCTTCGGGACGAGTGTGCCCCGAAGCGTTCCTGGCTTGTGCCAGAAAGCTGTGTGTTCCCGCCGGCCCCAGGTCGGCCAAGCCGATCGTCGGTAAGACAGCCGACGACGCCGAGGAGGTCCCCCGCGTGCTCAGCGCCTTCCGCTCGGCTCTCGCGACGCCGGATCTACGTAAGAAGATCCTGTTCACGCTAGCCATTGTCGCGGTCTACCGAATCGGTGCCACCATCCCGGCCCCGGGCATCTCGTACTCCGCCGTCCAGAAATGTACGGAGACCGGGTCGCAGGAGGGCGTCTATCAGCTGCTGAACCTGTTCAGCGGCGGTGCGCTGCTGCAGCTGTCGCTGTTCTCGACCGGCATCATGCCGTACATCACGGCGAGCATCATCGTCCAGCTCCTCACCGTGGTCATCCCGCGGTTCGAGGAGCTGAAGAAGGAAGGCCAGTCCGGTCAGGGCAAGCTGACCCAGTACACCCGGTACCTGACGATCGCCCTCGCGGTCCTGCAGGCCACCGGTGTGGTGGCGCTCGCCGACCGCAAGCAGCTCTTCCCGCAGTGTGACACCGCGATCATCCCGGACAACAGCGTCTACACGCTGGCCATCATCGTGATCACGATGACCGCCGGTACCGCCGTCATGATGTGGCTGGGTGAGCTGATCACCGAGCGCGGCGTCGGCAACGGCATGTCCGTCCTCATCTTCCTGAACATCGCGGCCCGCATCCCGATCGAGGGTGGCAACATCCTCAGCAGCGCGGGTGGCGTCGTCTTCGCCCTGATCTGTGTGTTCGGCTTGGTGATCATCGCCAGCGTCATCTTCGTCGAGCAGGGCCAGCGCCGGATCCCGGTGCAGTACGCCAAGCGCATGATCGGCCGCCGCATGTACGGCGGGACCTCGACCTACCTGCCGATCAAGGTGAACCAGGCCGGTGTCATCCCGGTCATCTTCGCCTCGTCGCTGCTCTACCTGCCGGACCTGATCAGCCGCCTCGTCGGCGACGCCAACAGCAACGCCGGTTGGCAGGTCTTCATCCAGAACTACATCGTCAACCAGTCCAGCTGGGCGCACGTCCTGCTGTACTTCGCGTTGATCATCTTCTTCACGTACTTCTACATCACGATCACGTTCAACGTGGACGAGCGTGCGGAAGAGATGAAGAAGTTCGGTGGCTTCATCCCGGGTATCCGCCCGGGGCGCCCCACCGCGGAGTACCTCAGCTACGTCCTCGGCCGGATCACCCTGCCGGGCTCGCTGTACCTGGGCATCATCGCGATCCTTCCGAACTTCTTCCTGTCCGTCACCGGCAGCGGGAACAACCAGAACTTCCCGTTCGGTGGCACGGCTGTGCTGATCATGGTCGGTGTCGGTCTCGACACCGTGAAGCAGATCGAAAGCCAGCTGATGCAACGTAACTACGAAGGGTTCTTGAAGTGACGCGCCTGGTTCTCGTTGGCCCTCCTGGCGCGGGCAAAGGTACTCAGGCGGTAGCACTGTCGGAGAAGCTCCGGATCCCGCACATCTCGACCGGCGACCTGTTTCGCGCCCACGTGGGCGAGCAGACGCCGCTGGGCCAGGAAGCCAAGCGCTACCTGGACTCCGGTGAACTCGTGCCCGACTCGGTCACGAACGAGATGGTGCGTGAGCGTCTCGCCGAACCCGACGCGAAGGTCGGTTTCCTGCTGGACGGGTTCCCCCGGAACACCAAGCAGGCCGATGTCCTCGGTGAGATCCTCGGCGAGGTCGACACCGAGCTGAACGCGGTCATCCAGCTCCAGGTCTCGGAAGACGTCGTCGTCGAGCGGCTGCTGTCCCGCGGTCGTTCGGACGACACCGAAGAGGTCATCCGTCGTCGTCAGCAGATCTACGTATCCGAGACGGCTCCGCTGCTCGAGTACTACGCGGACATCCTGGTCACGGTCGACGGCGTCGGCTCGGTCGACGAGATCTCCGCCCGCGTGCTGGAAGCGCTGCGCGACCGCACGTGAACCTCGGAGGACTGCGTGTACTGCAACGGCTTCGTCGTGGGCGCATGATCGAAATCAAGACCCCCGGTGAGCTCCAGGCGATGCGGGCCGCGGGCCTGGTCGTCTGGCGCACCCTCACCGCGGTGCGGGAGATCGCCAAGCCGGACGTGACCACGGCCGATCTCGACGAACTCGCCGAGCAGACGATCCGCGACGCCGGCGCGGTTCCCTCGTTCAAGGGGTACCACGGCTTCCCGGCGTCGATCTGCGCTTCGGTGAACGAGCAGATCGTCCACGGCATCCCGTCGAAGACGCAGGTCCTGAACGACGGCGACATCATCTCCGTCGACTGCGGCGCGATCCTCGACGGCTGGCACGGCGACTCCGCGGTCACCCTCGCGATCGGCGAGGTATCGAAGGCGGATCTCGCGCTTTCCGCGGCCACCGAGGCCGCCATGTGGGCAGGGATCGCCGCGGTGTCGGCGGGTGGACGGCTCACGGACATCTCGTACGCCGTGCAGACCGCGGCCGAGAAGGCCGGCCGGGACGACGGCATCGAGTACGGGATGATCGTCGAGTACGGCGGTCACGGGATCGGGCGCCAGATGCACATGGACCCGTTCCTGCCGAACCTCGGCAAACCGGGCAAGGGGCCGCGGCTCAAGACCGGGATGGCGCTCGCGATCGAGCCCATGCTCACCGGTGGCGGGGGAGAGACCGTCGAGCTCGAGGACGGGTGGACCGTCGTGACCGCGGACGGCTCGCGGGCGTCACACTGGGAGCACACCGTCGCCATCACCGATGACGGCCCGTGGGTCCTGACCGCCCCCGAAGACTCCTGACCCCTCCACCCCCGGATCGCGTTTAGCCCGCTAAACGCAAGTGCGCCCGGACCTGCGTTTAGCCCCCTAATCGCGCTCCGCCGATCGCGATTAGGGGGCTAAAGGCGAACGCGCCCGGAGCGCGGTTAGGCCGCTAAACGCAAGTCCGTCCGCTGGTCGGCGCAGCGCCCGGGCCCGCCGAAGAGGAGCCTGCCCGCTGCCCCCATCGGGCGCACCCCACCCGCCGAGCGCGCCGGGGCACCCGCCCGACAGAGCGCGTTTAGCCCGCTAAACGCAGGTCGGCGGAGGCGTACGATGGTGGAGGCCGCTTCCGGCGGGCACAGGGGTCACCTAACACAGTTACCCCCCGTTTGGGGCTCACGACACGGGTTGCGTACACTGTCAAGTCGGTGTACTCATCGCGCCCGGATCCTGCGCGCTCGTGAATTCTCGCGAACGGACATTGGACCCGGGCAGGAGTGTGCCGAAGCACCACCCAGCCAAGCACTCAAGCTTTGACTGATCACACAGTGTAGCGACAGGAAATGCGGAGGACATGGGCAAGAAAGACGGGGCCATCGAGGTCGAAGGCCGCGTAGTCGAGCCGCTCCCCAACGCGATGTTCCGCGTCGAGTTGGAGAACGGCCACAAGGTCCTTGCACACATCAGCGGCAAGATGCGGCAGCACTACATCCGCATCCTGCCCGAGGACAGGGTTGTCGTGGAGCTCTCGCCCTACGACTTGTCTCGTGGTCGCATCGTCTACCGCTACAAGTGATCACGACGAGTTAGCACAAGCAGGAGAGCAGGAGACGTGAAGGTCCAGCCGAGCGTCAAGAAGATCTGCGACAAGTGCAAGGTGATCCGCCGTCACGGCCGGATCATGGTGATCTGCGAGAACCTGCGGCACAAGCAGCGGCAGGGCTGATCACTCGCACTCGTACAGAGTGGATTGACGGCTACACAATCTCCCCGCACCTGCCGGGCCGTGCGAACGGCCCGGTTCACCCCCGGACTTCAGGCCGGGGCCGGGACACCCGAAGCGCAAGCCAAGGGCACGACAGGCGAGTCGGTCCCGGGACCGGACGGGGAGCAGACCTGGAGATGAATTCTATGAAGGAGCATCAACGCCAATGGCACGACTCGCTGGCGTAGACCTCCCCCGCGAAAAGCGGTTGGAGATCGCGCTGACCTACATCTACGGCATCGGCCGTACCCGCTCGAAGCAGCTCATCGCGGCTGCCGAGCTCAACGCGGACACTCGCGTCAAGGATCTGAGCGATGACGACCTCGCCAAGCTGCGGGTCTACATCGAAGAGAACTTCAAGGTCGAGGGTGACCTTCGCCGCGAGGTGAACGCCGACATCCGTCGGAAGATCGAGATCGGGTGCTACGAGGGCCTTCGCTGGCGTCGCGGACTTCCCGTCCGTGGCCAGCGGACCAAGACGAACGCCCGCACCCGCAAGGGTCCGAAGAAGACGGTCGCCGGCAAGAAGAAGGCTGGCAAGAAGTGAGCGTCCAGGGCAAGAAGGTCGTGCGGATGGGCGGCGTTCACCGCCGCGGCTCGGCTTGTGTCTCGCCCAAGGCGCTCTACGCCCGCCCGATGGCGCTCCGCAACCTGTACACCGACGCCGGTTCGATCATCCGGCGCGGACAGGCCGAAGCGGTCGCCGCTCACCAAGAGAACGCGCGCTAACAGGAGAACCCTCAGAACATGCCACCGAAGTCTCGTACTGCGGCGGGGGCCAAGAAGGTCCGCCGTAAGGAAAAGAAGAATGTCGCGCACGGTCACGCGCACATCAAGAGCACCTTCAACAACACCATCGTCTCGATCACGGACCCGACCGGTGCCGTGATCGCGTGGGCGTCGAGTGGTCACGTGGGCTTCAAGGGCTCGCGTAAGTCCACCCCGTTCGCCGCGCAGATGGCCGCCGAGAACGCCGCCCGCAAGGCTGCCGAGCACGGCATGAAGAAGGTCGACGTCTTCGTGAAGGGCCCGGGTTCGGGCCGCGAGACGGCGATCCGCTCGCTGCAGGCGGCCGGCCTCGAGGTCGGCACCATCCAGGACGTGACCCCGCAGCCTCACAACGGCTGCCGCCCGCCCAAGCGGCGCCGGGTCTGAGGAACGGGGAGGAGTAAGAAGAAATGGCTCGTTACACCGGCCCCGCGACGCGTATTTCGCGTCGCCTCAAGGTTGACCTCATCGGCGGCGACCAGGCTTTCGAGCGTCGCCCCTACCCGCCGGGCCAGCACGGCCGCGGGCGCATCAAGGAGTCCGAGTACCTCCTGCAGTCGCAGGAGAAGCAGAAGGCTCGCTACACCTACGGCGTTCTCGAGCGTCAGTTCGTCCGGTACTACAAGGAAGCCGTCCGGCGTCCGGGTAAGACCGGTGAGAACCTGCTGCAGATCCTCGAGTCCCGTCTGGACAACGTGATCTACCGCGCCGGCATCGCCCGCACCCGCCGTCAGGCGCGTCAGCTGGTGAGCCACGGCCACTTCCTGGTCAACGGCGTCAAGGTCAACGTCCCGTCCTACCAGGTCACGAAGTGGGACATCATCGACGTGCGGCCGAAGTCGTTCGCGATGCTGCCCTTCGTCGCGGCCAAGGAGTCGTTCGGCGAGCGTCCGGTTCCCGCGTGGCTCCAGGTCGTTCCGTCCAACCTCCGTGTGCTGGTCCACCAGCTCCCGGAGCGCGCTCAGATCGACGTTCCGGTTCAGGAACAGCTGATCGTCGAGCTCTACTCGAAGTGATCCATCACCGGGCCGGAGATCCTCCGGCCCGGTGTGGGTTCGCGCGGCGGCGCCCAGAGTGCGCCGCCGCGTCGCCATCCCTTTCGGTGTCATATGGCGGGCGCCGTTTGGAAAGGAATTAGGAAAGATGCTGATTTCCCAGCGGCCGGCTCTCGGCGAAGAGACGGTCAACGAGACCCGCTCCCGGTTCACCATCGAACCGCTGGAGCCCGGCTTCGGGTACACGCTCGGCAACTCGCTGCGGCGCACGCTGCTGTCGTCCATTCCGGGCGCGGCCGTGACGAGCATCCGCATCGACGGCGTGCTGCACGAGTTCACCACCGTTCCCGGGGTGAAGGAAGACGTCACCGACATCATCCTGAACCTCAAGGAGCTCGTGGTCTCCTCGGAAGAGGACGAGCCGGTCACCATGTACCTGCGCAAGCAGGGCCCCGGTGAGGTCACCGCCGCCGACATCGTGCCCCCGGCCGGTGTCACCGTGCACAACCCGGATCTGCACATCGCGTCGCTGAACGGCAAGGGCAAGCTCGAGATCGAGCTCGTCGTCGAGCGCGGCCGCGGTTACGTTCCGGCCCTGCAGAACAAGCAGGCGGGCGCGGAGATCGGCCGGATCCCGGTCGACTCCATCTACTCCCCGGTGCTGAAGGTGACCTACAAGGTCGAGGCGACCCGTGTCGAGCAGCGCACCGACTTCGACAAGCTGATCCTGGACGTGGAGACGAAGCCGTCGATCACGCCGCGGGACGCCGTCGCGTCGGCCGGTAAGACGCTGGTGGAGCTGTTCGGTCTCGCGCGCGAGCTGAACGTCGACGCCGAGGGCATCGAGATCGGCCCGTCGCCGCAGGAGGCGGACACCATCGCCGCCTACGCGATGCCGATCGAGGACCTGGACCTCACCGTCCGGTCGTACAACTGCCTCAAGCGCGAGGGCATCCACACCGTCGGCGAACTGGTCTCGCGCAGCGAGGCCGACCTGCTGGACATCCGCAACTTCGGTGCGAAGTCGATCGACGAGGTCAAGCTCAAGCTCGTCGGTCTCGGCCTCGCGCTGAAGGACAGCCCGCCCGGGTTCGACCCGACCGCGGCCGCGGCCAGCTACGACGGTGAAGGCTGGTCCGAGGGCGTCGACAGCATCACGGACGGAATTTCGGACAACGGCCACGACGATGGCCAGGACTACGCAGAGACGGAGCAGCTGTAAGGCCAGCTACGGCTCCCTCACCGGTAGGGGTGGGGGAGCCCCGGCCTCCAGCTGTGAGCTGAACGAGGAGAACCGATGCCCACCCCCACAAAGGGACCCCGTCTCGGCGGGTCGCCCGCGCACGAGCGGCTGATCTTGGCCAACCTGGCCACCCAGCTGTTCGAGCACGGCAAGATCACGACGACCGAGGCGAAGGCCCGGCGGGTGCGCCCGCTGGCCGAGAAGCTGATCACGAAGGCGAAGCGGGGCGACCTGCACAACCGTCGTCAGATCCAGCGCATCGTGCGCGACAAGGACGTCGTGCACAAGCTGATCGCCGAGATCGGTCCGTTCTTCGCGGAGCGTCCGGGTGGCTACACCCGGATCACCAAGACGATGGCGCGCAAGGGCGACAACGCCCCCATGGCCGTCATCGAGCTGGTGGCCGAGAAGACCGTCACCGCCGAGGCCGAGGCCGCGCGCAAGACGAAGTTCGCCAAGGACGAGCCGAAGGCTGCCGCCCCGGCCGCCGAGGAGGCCACCGAGGCCCCTGAGGTTGCCGACACGGCCGCCACCGAGGCTCCGGAGGCCACCGAGGCTCCCGCCGCCGACGAGGCCGCTGAGGCCCCCGCCGCGGACGCGGACAGCAAGAAGGACTGACGTCCTGACGGCACCGAACACCCCGGACGAGCCCGCCACTCCCATCGCGGAGGGCGGGCTCGTTCGTCTGCGTCTGGATGTTTCTTACGACGGCACCGATTTCTCCGGCTGGGCGCGGCAGCCCGGGCGGCGCACGGTGCAGGGAGTCCTCGAGGAGGCTCTCGCGAAGCAGCCCCCAGGGGCCTCGGTGCCGAAGTCCGTCGTCGTCGCCGGCCGCACCGATGCCGGTGTGCACGCCGCCGGCCAGGTGGTCCACGTCGACGCGTCGCCTTTAGCAGGCAAAACGCGATCCGGACGCCTGGAACTGGACGAGCAGGGCATTCCTGACCTGGGGCGGATGCGTCATCGCTGGAACCGGTACCTGCCGGGTGACGTGCGAGTGCTGGACGCCCGTGCGGCCGCGCCCGGGTTCGACGCGCGGTTCTCGGCCGTACGGCGGCACTATCGCTACCGCGTTTCGGACGCGCCGTGGGGCGTGGATCCCTTGAGGCGGCACGACACCCTCGCCTGGGGGCGGCCGCTCTCGATCGACGCGATGAACGAGGCGTCGGAGTCTCTCTTGGGGCTTCAGGACTTCGCGGCCTTCTGCAAACAGCGTGAAGGCGGGACGACTATTCGCGAGCTGCAGAAGCTCGCCTGGAGGCGGACCGGACCGCACGCTGTCGAGGTCGACGTCTCCGCTGACGCGTTCTGCCACTCGATGGTGCGCAGCCTGGTGGGGGCGCTGCTCTTGGTCGGTGACGGCCGTCGGCCGCTGGAGTGGCCCGGTGGCGTCTTGGAGAGCCGGACGCGGGACAGCGCTGTCGCCCCCGCGCACGGCCTGACGCTGATGGCCGTCGACTACCCGCCGGACACCGAACTCGCGGCCCGTGCCGATCAAACGCGCGCCATGCGCACCCCCTCCTGACCCGGCCGCGGCACAGTTAGCGGGCTAACCGCGCCGCGACGGGCGCGCCAGACGGCCTCGACGATGCCCTTGAAGTCGTTCACGAGGTCCTCCGCCGTGACGATGACGAACCGCCAGCCCTCGGCTTCCGCGCGTCTTCGGCGTTTGCGGTCGTAGGCGCGTTGCTTTGGCGTGTTGTGCCATTGGCCGTCGTATTCGATGGCGACCTTGTGCTCCTTGTCGCCAAGATCGAGGCGAGCGATGAAATGGCCTTCGCGGGAGAAGACCTCGACCTGAGGTATCGCCGCGATGCCGCCGGCGGCCAGCACGACACGGACTTCCGATTCCGGGGGCGATTCCGCACGCGGGTCGGAGAGCCTCAAAGCGTTACGGGCCAAGCGGATTCCCCGATTCCGGCGTCCGTAGAACTCCGGGTTGAGGTGCAGATCGCTCAACCTGTTGGCTCTCATGTACTGGTCCAGATCCGGGACGCCGATACGGAGTCGTCGCACCCAGCCGGATTTGCGAGGAGAAAGCCGGAGTAGCAGGTCCACCGCGGTCCGGGTTTTGCGTGCGATGCGAATGCCGTTCCACGGTCTCGATTCTTCGGGTTTGATCTCGGTGCGCCGTACCTTGATACCGACGATCGGGCCGAAGCGTTGTTTCTCCGGGACGACCATCTCGACCGGATCGAGGGGCTTGGCCAGCTCGACGCCTTGGACGGTCGCGGCCGATCGTCCGGTCAGGACGGCTTCCGGTGGTGCCAGCAACGCGGCGCCACGGCAACGAAGCTCGTGCGTGACCTCGGTGTCGGCGCGCGTGTAGACGTCCTGGAACAGCCTTCGGACGCTGGAACCACGCAGCTGGCTCGCCGTGATGAGACCCGCCTTGCGCGCCACCGAGCCGCGGAAGACGTCGGGGAGATGAGATGAATCGAAGGGTTTGGTCATGTCGACACAGTGATCGACAAGTCCGACAACCCTCGGCCGTCACGGCCTTTTCGGGGCTGTTTATCCACAACCCCCGGCTTATCCACAGCCGGCGCGATTGCCCCTTGACGGCCAAGTTCCCGCCCCGCGTCGACTTTAGCCGCCTAAACGTCACGCGGGGCCGGACGCAAAACGGGGGCACTGTCCGATGTGGACAGTGTCCCCGAGGAGCGCGGTTAGCCCGCTAAAGTCGACGCGGGTGGGTCAGTCGCCGCGGCGTACCGGGCCCAGGAGCTGCTGCTCTTTCGCGGTGGTGACCAGGCGAAGCGGGCGCCACAGGTTCCGGCCCAAAGCGACGACCTGGTCGTCCTTCAGCGTCGTGAGCTGCTTCATCATCTGCGGCGGGAGCCGCCAGATCCGCGCGGCCAGTTCGGCCTGTCCCGGCGGGAGCCGCTGCATCAGCACCAGGTCGGCCGCGTTCGCGGTCGCCCCGGCCTGCGGGTGCAGGTAAGGCAGCACGTAGACCGTCGTCTGCCACGGCGAACGCGGCGGGAACAGGTCCTGCGGTGTCGGGCCGCCGTCGGTAACCACCAGCAGCGGCGCGTCCTCGGACGGGCGCGGGAGATCCACCGGCGACAGCCGCCGGATCTGCACCAGCGGCGACGGCCTGCCGTTGGGCTGATTCCCCGCGGCCTGCGGGAGGACCTGCCACGCGGCCGGGCGACCGGTCGCCACGACGACCCACGCCCCGACCGCCATCGCCCGCAGCGCGACCTGGCGAGCCAGGTAGAGGCCGCCGACCAGCACGATCCGGGTCGGCGTCGACCGCAGCGCGGAAATCGTCAGCGGCTCGCCCTTGAGCCCGGAGCCAAGGACGATGCCGCCCCGGTCGCCGGACGGGCTGATCGCGTCGAGCATCGCCGGGTCGACGGTGAATTCCGGAGCGACACCGGCGCTCTGGCCCGCGTCGCGCATGCGGGTGCTCATGCCGTGCCTCCGATCGGCAAAGTCGCGGAGAACCCGGAGATCTGCAGGCCCCGCAACGGCGTCAGCGCCACACCCAGCTTGTCCGAGACACTCTGCAGCCGCTGGTCGGCGGCATCCAGTTCACGCGGATTCCGCGCGCTCAGGCGAACGATTCCCCGCAGGCCGATCTTGCCCTCGTCGGCGGACGGCGAGATCGACATCGCCACCGTCGCTGACAGCGCGCGGACACTGGTCAGCGCGTTCAGGCTGCCGCTGATCTTGCCCTTCGGCCAGCTGGTGATCGCGTAGCTCGCGTGCCCGATGCCCGCCGCGGTGACGCCGGTCCAGCGTTCCTGCAGACCGACTTTCGCGGGCGAACCGGCGACCGCGGTCAGTTCCGCGGCCGAAATGCTGGACCGCAGCAGCTCGTCCGGATCGAGCGGCCGGGTCGGCACGCCCTGCGACTCCAACGCGTTGCGCACCCGCGACAGCGCACCGATCAGCGCGCGATGCGCACCGACGACGCCGCCGCCGCGTTCGCGGATGGCGGCCGGGCACCGGCGCGGGTCGAGCCGGATGGCGACCCAGGTCGTCCGGCGGGCCGCCGCGGGAAGCGGGCCGAGCACCTCCATGTAGGAGCTCAGCGCCGGCGAGTCCGACGGAAGCGCGGCGCTGCCCGGGTAGCAGTGCCAGATCATCTGGATCGAGTCGAGGACCACGCCGCGGTCTTCGAGGCAAGGTGCGAGCGCGGACAGCGGCAGGCTGGGCGCGCCACCGGCCTGGGTGATCAGCGCGGGCGCGGGCTCGACGAGCAGGACCGCGGTCCACGTGCCGTCGTGCCAGGCGAGGCCGACCTGCTGGCGTTCGTGGTCCACACCGTGCGCGACGACGAGGTCGGGGACGGCGAGACGAAGCAGGTTCACGCGGGCATCGTCAGGGCCGGTGACGGCGTCCTCTTCGGCGGCGAGCTCCTCGATACTGCTCGGCGGAAGGGGATTCGCCACCCGATCGTGCGAACGGAACATGTACCGCATGGTGAGTCCAGCCCATTGGGTGAACCAGCGGCCGCCCCAGCGCAGGAACGCGATGATGATCGCGAAGCCGAGTACGCCGATCGCGATCCACTTCAGCTTCATGTCGATCGCGAGCAGGACGAGACCGATCGCGAGCCCGAGTTCGAGCACGACCAGGTTCGCCACGGGCAGCGGACCGAGATTGATCCCGCCGGTCCGTCGCCGCGTGGGCGCGGCGATCCGCGCCGCCGGAGCGGGCGGGGGACCGGGCTGCGGGCCGGGGCCACCGGACGGGGGGCCGCCGGGGCCTCCCGGGCCACCGGGACCACCAGGTCCGCCGGGCCCTCCCGGACCACCAGGTCCTCCCGGGCCGCCAGGACCCTGCGGTCCGCCGGGCCCTCCAGGGCCACCGGGACCGCGAGGAACACCGGGACCACCCGGGCCTCCGGCCGGGCCGCCAGGGCCGCCCGGTCTCCCGGGCCTCGGCGGCGGCCCCGGCGGACGACCAGGAGGTTGCGGCCCCGGAGGGCCGGGCGGACGTGGAGGAGTGGTGACGGACATCCGCGCTTTCTCTTCCCCTCGTGCGTGCTGCGTACCCGGAAAGCCGGTCCCGAGGAATCTGACACTAGCTGGAGTTGGTAGAAACCCCACACCAGACGGTCCCCGTACGGCTATCCTGCGGAACCGTACCGCGACGGGGAGGACTGTAGGTCGAGAATGCCATCAACACCGACTACTAAGTCTCAAGTTCAGGCTTATCAGTTCGTTCTGCGCCGGATGCAATCCGCGCTGGTCCGTCGCGACGCCGTCATGCTCCACGACCCGATGCGCACGCACACGCGTGCGACCATCGTGGGTGTCGTGCTGGCCGCGCTGGGCGTCCTGGTCTTCGTCATCTGGGGACTCTTGAGCCCCAAACCGTCCGTGCCGGACGCGGGCAACATCGTCATCGGCGAGCAGTCCGGGACGGTGTACGTCGTGGCGGGGAACCCGAAGAAACTCGTCCCGACCTTCAACCTCGCCTCCGCGCGGCTGCTGATCATCGCGCAGTCCAAGCAGGGGGCGCAGCAGGCGGGGAGCAAGCCTTCCGGGCCGCAACAGGCTTCCGAAGTGAAGAACCCCACAGTCGTCTCGGACGAACAGCTGAAGAACATCCCGCGGGGTCAGCTCATGGGCATTCCCAACGGCCCGCAGCTGATGCCGACGGAATCCCAGCGCGCCAGCTCGGACTGGGGCGTGTGCGACGAGGTCATGTACGACCCGACGGTGCCGCAGCCCGATCTGACGAAAACGGAGACGACCGTCTACGCGGGGGTGAAGCAGCTCGGGAACCGTGAGCTCGGTCAGAACGAGGCGCTGCTGGCCCAGGGCACCAACGGCAGGAGCTATCTGATCTACCGGCTGGCGGCGAATCCCAACCTGCCGAACGCCAACGCCGTCAAGGCCGAGATCAAGGCGGACGCGGCCGCCGTCCGCGCCGCGTTGAAGCTGCCGGACCAGCCGCGCGGCATCTCCCAGGGTCTGCTGGACGCGATTCCCGAGGTGCCGGAGCTGAAGCTGCCGGACGTCCCGGGCAAGGGGGAGACCCCCAACTACGAGATCGAAGGCATGAGGGTCGGCGACGTCTTCTCCACGGAGCAGGCCGACGGCCGGAAGGACTTCCACCTCATCCTGAAGGAAGGGGTCCAGCCCGTTTCGTCCGCGGTCGCGGACATCGTCCAGACCGGCAAGAACGACGGCAGCACCTCGGTGAGGTCCTTGGCTCAGGGCGCGATCCGCAACATCGCGCGGGTGGTCGCGGGGCAGCAGGGCTTCGTCCAGCTCGACGGGTACCCCCAGGCCGTGCCGACGGTGCTCAACGCGACCCAGGGTTCCAGGGTCTCCTGCCTGAGCTGGTCCATCACCGGTGAAGGCGCCAGCCGGGACGGGCACACCGCGGTCTACGTCGACGACAAGCTGCCGAAGGGCAGGAACGCGGACGGGTCCGCGCCCGGCATCAAGATCGGTACTCCCGGCCCGGTCGGCGCGCCGATCAACAGCTTCTACATGGAGCCCGGCTACGCGGCGGTCGTCCAGTCGGCGACCGGCAAGGAGACCTTCGACAAGGGGCCGATCCAGCTGATCTCCGATCGCGGCATCCGCTACGGCGTTCCCGACGCCGTGACGGCGGACTCGATCGGGCTCAACAAGCGCGTTCCCGCGCCCGAGTCCATCGTCAGGATCCTGCCCACCGGTGCTTCGCTGAACACGCAGGACGTCCTTCGCACCTTCGACACGGTGCCGATCGACGACAGGGCGGGCTCGGTCGTCACGCAGTCGCAGAACGCTCCCGCGGGCAACTGATCGCGGGAACCCCTTGGACGGCGCGCGCGTCTCAACGCCCAAGCGGTATCGGGTGAGTGGAGGGTGCAGTGGCCGGCCTGAAGATCGACGGCACCGTCGTCGTTGACTATGCGAAGCGGGTGGACGCGGCCGCCGGAGAGCTCGAGCTGGCGGCCGCCGAGGTGTCCGGGGATGGCATCACCGTCGAGTCCCATGGTGCGCTAGGGGAGGAATTGGGCCTCGGCGCGTCTTACGGACGCGCGGCCGAGGCCATCCGACGTCAGCTTGAGGAAGGCGCGGCGGCGTTGAGGTCGGCGTCGGAGGCCCTGCACACAGTGACCACGAGACACGCCGGGCACGACGAAGAGGCCGCCCAGATGATCAAACGCGCCGTGGAGCTCTGAACCGCATGATCGCCGAGTCGGAGAACCCGACCGATTCCATCCCGCACCCTAAGGCCGCCCGCGCCGCCGCCGCTCCCGAAGCGGACCCGAGCGCGTTTAGCCCGCTAAACGCGACGGGGGCGGGCGGGGAGGACCTGGTCGAGGCCGCGGCACCGCATCTCGCCTTCGTCTCCGAGTTGTCCGGCCACCTGGGACTGATCGACCCCGTCGAGGCCTACCTGACACCGCTGGCCGGGCGTTGGGAGGACTTGAAGGAGGAGGCGGACCGGCTCCGGAAAGCGGCAGCGACCGCGGGCACCGTCTCGAAGGAACTGTCGGAGGATCTCGGCCGCCTCGACGCCGGCTGGTCCGGCAAGGACGCCGACGCGTTCGTCGCGTACATCGGGGACATCAAGATCGCGGGCTCCGACGTCGAAGACGCCCTCACCACGCTGGCGGGTTCGCTCGACGAGCTGGTGCTGTCGATCCGCCGCATCCTGACCGACCTCGTCGAGGTTCTGGTCGACACGGCCGAACTGACTTCCGAAACCGCGATGCTGCCGGTCGGCGGCGTCCGGCGGGCACGGACTCAGCTGGAGGAGGCGCAGGAGTCGGCCAAGGCGCTGTACGAAGCCGCTCGCAACGTCATCGAGGGCTTCGTCCGGCTTTGTGATGGCGTCGACGATCCTGACGGCGCGTCGCGGAGCATCGAGATCGCTCATCGGTACCCGCAGGACGAGTTCAAGCTCCACGACGAGTCCGCGCCGACGAGCGCGCCGCCGCAGGAGAAGGCCGCCATCGAAGGGGATTCCGACGCCGGGACAGAGGAACAGTCGACGTCGCCGTCCGCGGCCGATCCCGCCGACGGCCGGAAGACCGGGTCGCAGGAACCGCTGATCGAGCAAGGTCAGGCGCCGATCCCGGAGGTCGCGCCCGTGCAGGCGGCTCCGGCTCCGGGGCAGGTCGCCGGGTCCGGATCGGCGATGATGCCGATGGGGATGGCGCCCATGATGGGGATGGGCGCGGGCGGCGGAGGCGGGATGGCGCATCAGTCGAAGACGCGGCCCGCCTCGAAACCGTCCGATGTGGTCGGTGAGCCCGGTCAGGTCGTCCCCCCGGTGATCGGCGAAGACGACGCCCCGAAGAAACCCGCTCCGAAGCCCAAGCCCGCCAAGTAGTTGCCCCCACAGGCGGGCGCGACTTTCGCGGGCTAATCGTGATCCGCCCGGGCGGATCACGATTAGCCCGCGAAAGTCGCTTTGTGCTTTAGGGGGTCTTGCGGCCCGGGGCGGTGGTCGGCCGGTTGCGGCGGACCGAGTGCACCACGAACAGCGTGACGAGCAGAGCCACCAAGCCCCCGCCGGTCCCGGCGAGCGCGACGATCATCGGGGCGGAATCCCGGTCGTTCGACGGCGGCAGGTTCGAGGGCAGCGGAACCGCCTTGGCCTTGTCCGCCTCTGACGGCACGATCGCCGTCAGCGCAGCGATCGGGTCGACGACCCCGAAGCCGACGAAGTTGTCCCGGCCGCCCGGCGCCGCGGGGTGCTGCGCCGTCGCCTTGATCCGGTTCATCACCTCACGGGCCTGCAGCCCGGGGAACTTCGCGCGCACGAGGGCGGCCAGTCCGGCGACGTACGGGGCGGCGAAGCTGGTCCCTTGGATGGGGCCGGGGTCCTTGCCGCCTTCGATGGTCAGGTTGGCCAGGCTGCTCGACCCCTCCGCGGGGTCCAGCGAAATGATCTTCGTGCCGGGAGCCGCTACGGACACCCACGGCCCGTTGACGCTGAATTCCGCGACGCCGCCGGTGTCGTCGATCGCCGCGACGGACAGCACGTCGTCGGCGAACCACGGCGGCGTGACGATCATTCTGGGCGCCCGGGGATCCGGCTGGTCGTTCTGCGGGCAATTGTCACCGACGTTGCCCGCCGCCGCGACCACGACCACGTTCTGGTTGACGGCGTAGTTCACCGCGGCCTGCAACTGCTGTTCGCCCAAGGTGATCTTGCCGTCGGCCCGACGACAGTTGTCGACCGACATGTTGATCACCTGGGCGCCCCTGTCGACGGCCCGGACCACGGCCTGCGCGAGCGTCTTCAGCGTGCCCGCGGTCTTGCCCTGCTCCTGCTGCCGTCCACCCTTGTCCTGGACCGGCCCCGTTCCGTCCGCCGCGCCGCCGACAGCGCCGTTTCCCTGCGAGGAGGGCGGAAGCTGCGAGCCCGGCGGGTTGTTCGACGACCCGGGAGGGGCGGAGTTGGACGGAGGCGGAGGCGGCGGCTCCGGCTTCTTCTCCGCCTCCTCGTAGTTCTGACTCGACTGACGGATGGACATGATCGTGGCGTCCGGCGCGACACCGCGGAACCCGATGCTCTTGTCGGGCGGGTTCGCGGCGATGATCCCCGCCACCTCGGTGCCGTGGCCGTCGCAGTCCTCGAGGCCCGGTGCCTTGCCACCGTTGGGAGTCGCGACGTAGTCGCCCCCCGATTCGACAGGATTCTTGAAGTAGGGGTGCGCGGTGACGCCGGTGTCGATCACGGCGACCTTGACACCTCCGCCGATCGAACCGGTGGCGCCGGTCATCAGCTCGTGCACCTTCTGGATCTGCAGGTACTCCTGGCCCCACGGCCGGCTCTTGATGTCGACCTGGTCGCCGCCGAGCTTGCTGCGCTGCACGCACAGTGTCTTCTGCTCGTAGGTCTTGTCCGGCTTGCCCTCGTCGTTCGGCTTCTTGGTCGGGTCCACCAGGGGTGGAGTCGCGTAGTAGCCACCGGCGTCCGGCGCGACGCTGCTTTGCTGCGCCCACGCCGGAAGCGCCACCGACGCCGGCGAGAGAACACCGATACCGGCCGCCAGCAGCACCGTTCCGGTACGTCCGGCGAGGCCGAGGTGGCGGACGCGCGTCCCCCTGGACTTCCGCGCTGCGGCCATCAGAGCATCATCCGATCGGGTCGTCACTTGAAATTGAGGTGGCGCAGCGTGGTGTAGAGATCCATGACGCCGAGCGCCAGCGGGAGCACCGTCGCGATGAAGACGGCCTCGAAGATCTCCACCGTCCGCCGCAGCGGCGGCGAGAAGCGCTGGTTCGGGAAGATCACGCCGACCACGAGCGCGCCGGCGCCGATCAGCAGCAGCGCGCCGAACACGAACAGGACCCGGTTCAGCGGGCTCGCCGACCACATCCAGCCGAGCAGGATGCCCGCGCCGGACACCATGCCGGTGGTCAGCAGGGCGATGGCCTGCGCGCCGTTCGCGTACGCCCGGGCCCTCAGGAGCAGGACCAGCGTGGCGATCACGCCGAGGATCGGGCCGAAGACCGTGGGCGACGTCGAGGCGATGATCGCGAACAGTGCCGTGGCCGCGCCGCAGCCGGTCAGCAGACCGGTCATGTACTCGTGCGCGACCGCGGTACGGCGTTCGATGGCGCGGTAGTCCGGGAAGCCCGAATCTTCCTTGAGTTCTTCGGCGCTACCGGGGACGTGCGGCGTCGGCAGCGCGGCGAGCTTGATCGTCGCGCGCGGCAGCAGCGAGATGCAGGCCAGCGAGAACGCGGTGGCGCCCGCGGCGATCCCGGCGATCGGGGTGTCGATGAGCGTCGCGGCCAGGAACGTCAGCGCCGAGATCGTCGCCGTCGTCGCGGCGGCGATGAAGGTGGTGATCCCGTGCCCGATGACGAGGATGCAGACCGCCGCCACGATGATCACGAGAGCGCTCGCGAGCAGCAGGTTCGCCCACAGGGACAGCCCCGGCACGATGTAGAAGCCGCTGACGAAGGCCAGCGGGAGACCGCCTGTCGCGGCGATCAGCACGCCCGTCGCCTCGGCCTGGTAGGCCTTGGCCAGCGTCGCGCCGACCGCGACGCACGCGATCGCGCCGACACCGCCCGCGATCGCGGCGGCGAGTCCGTTGCCGCCGTAGAACGACCCGCTGGTGAAGAGCGCGAGTGCCGAGAAGAACAGCGCCAGGCCGCCGGCGATGTGCCCGAAGCGGCGCGCCGTCTCCTTGGTCCACGGACGGAAGCTGTCCGGGGAGGATTCGGCGATCGCGTCGACGACGTCGTCGTACAGCGGCGGCGGCGGATTCTCGTTGCGTTTGCGCAGCTGGAGCAGTTCGCCGTCGACGACACCGAGGGACGCGAGGGTCCGGCTCGGGTCGAGCGGCGCGTCGCCCAGCTTCGCCAACGCCCAGCCACCGTGGCGGGCGCCGCCGTCCGGCGTCGCCTCCTTCGCCATTTCCAACAGCATGGGCAGCAGGTCCGCCACCGCGACGTCAGCCGGCAAAGCCACGTCGATCCGGGTGCGTGGCGCGACCACCGTCACCCTGCTGAATACCGTCGTGCCCGTTGCCACTGCCTTCCCCCTGCCCTGAGAGTCTGGTCCCCGGGGAACCTATACCGAACCCGGGTGCCCACATCATCGACTGTCGGAAAAAGACCGGCAAAAGTAGGAGAGACGTCCCCCTAAGCCCCTCTCGCCGGCTCCCGGCGCGTCGACTTTCGCGGGCTAACCGTGACGCGTAGCGAGCCTAAGTATCTCGGGTGCTCCGCGACCACCGGATCGCGATTAGGGGGCTAAACGCACGTCGGGCGTCTGGCCGCCGGATCGCGGTCAGGCCGCTAAACGCACGTCGGCGGAGCCGGAGCCCTACACTTCCGGCATGCGTATGGTCCCGGCCGGGGCCGTTCTCGGCGTTGTCCGGATTTCACCGGCCACGTTCGATAGGTTGTCTCGCGCACCCGTACGCGCACCAACGGTGGCCGCCATCGTCGAGTTTGAAGAGGGGTCCTTCGATGAGCACGCTGCAGTTCAAGAAGTCACCGCGTCTGGCGGCGCCGCGGCCGCCGGGCGGCGAGGTGCATCTCGAACCGCCGCCTGAGGTGCCGCGCACCATCCCGGGCAACATCGTCATGAAGCTGCTCCCGGCGGTGATGATCGTCGCTTCCCTCGGGATGATGGTCTTCATGTTCACCACCGGTGGACGCAATCCCATGATGATGATGATGGGCGGCATGATGGTGCTCAGCACCGTCGGCATGATGGCCGGCGGCGCGGGCAAGGGCGGCGGCGCCAAGAAAGCCGAGATGGACGAGGACCGCAAGGACTACCTGCGCTACCTCGGCCAGATGCGCGACAGGGCCCGCGAGGCCATGGTCGACCAGCGCGCCGCGCTCGAGTGGGTCCACCCCGACCCGCAGACGATGTGGTCGCTGGCCGCGAGCCGCCGCATGTGGGAGCGCCGCCAGAACGACCAGGACTTCCTCCACCTCCGCGTCGGCCGCAGCTCGCACCGTCTCGCGACGCGGCTCGTGCCGCCGCAGACCGGCCCGGTCGACGAACTGGAGCCGATCGCCACGCTGGCCCTGCGCCGGTTCGTCCGCGCGCACTCGATCGTCCCGGACCTGCCGACCCAGATCACCCTCCGCGGGTTCGCCGCGGTCAGCATGCAGGGCGACCGCGGTCTCACCCGCGGCCTGACCCGGGCGATGCTGGCCCAGCTGGTCACCTTCCACAGCCCCGACGACGTCCTCATCGCGGTCGCGACAGCGGGCCGTGCCAAGGAGGAGTGGGAGTGGGCGAAGTGGCTGCCGCACGCCCAGCACCCGGCGCTCGCCGACGGCATCGGCCAGCTGCGGATGATGGCCGGTTCCCTCGCGCAGATCGAGCAGTGGCTCGACGAAGAACTCCGTGACCGCCAGCGGTTCTCCCGCAACGCGACGCCCGCCCCGGACCAGCCGCACATCGTCATCATCGTCGACGACGCCGAGGTCACCCGCGAAGAGCAGATCATCCTCGAAGAGGGTCTGGTCGGCGTCACCCTGATCGACCTTTCCGACTCCATCGGCAACCTCGCGGCCCGTCGCGGTCTGCGGCTGGTCGTCGAGGAAGACCGTCTCGGCGCGCGCAGCGCGGGCGGCGTCGAGTGGTTCGGCCGCCCGGACACGCTCAGCGTCGTCGAGGCCGAAGCGCTGGCCCGGCTCCTCGCCCCGTACCGCGTCGGCACCGCCGCGCAGGACGCCGCCGAGGAAGAGCCGCTGCTGTCCAACCCCGGTCTGCTCGAACTGCTGGGCATCCCCGGCGACCCGATGACCTTCGACGTCCAGCAGGCCTGGCGGCCGCGCCCGGTGCGAGACCGCTACCGCGTCCCGTTCGGCGTCGGCGAGTACGGCCAGCCGGTCGAGCTGGACATCAAGGAAGCCGCGATGGAGGGCATGGGCCCGCACGGCCTGTGCATCGGGGCGACCGGTTCCGGTAAGTCCGAGTTCCTCCGCACCCTGGTGCTGGGCATGCTCGCCACGCACTCGTCGAGCACGCTGAACTTCGTCCTCGTCGACTTCAAGGGTGGTGCGACGTTCCTCGGGCTGGACGCCGCCCCGCACGTTTCCGCGGTCATCACCAACCTCGCGGACGAGGTAACGCTGGTCGACCGGATGAAGGACGCGCTGGCCGGTGAGATGAACCGCCGCCAGGAAGCGCTCAAGAACGGCGGTAACTTCAAGAACGTCTGGGAGTACGAGAAAGCGCGCGAGAACGGCGCCGACCTCGACCCGCTGCCCGCGCTCTTCATCGTCTGTGACGAGTTCTCCGAACTGCTGGCCGCGAAACCGGACTTCATCGACCTGTTCGTCGCCATCGGCCGCCTGGGCCGGTCGCTGCAGATGCACATGCTCCTCGCGTCGCAGCGACTGGAAGAGGGCAAGCTGCGCGGTCTCGACTCGCACCTTTCCTACCGCATCGGTCTGAAGACCTTCTCCGCCGCGGAATCCCGGGCCGCGATCGGCGTGCCCGACGCGTTCGAGCTGCCGTCCGTCCCCGGTGGCGGTTACCTCAAGTACGACACCTCGACGCTGGTCCGCTTCAAGGCCTCGTACGTCTCGGGCCCGTACCGGCCCGCGGGCATCAAGGCGGCGGGCCCGGTCGCGACCGTGGTCCGCGCCGACAAGCGCCCGCAGCTGTTCGTCCCGGACTTCGTCGAACTGCCGAAGGAACCGGAGCCGCAGCAGATCGAGGCTGCCCCGGTGGAGGAGGCCAAGTCGGAGGAGGCCGTCGAGCCCAGCGAGCTCGACGTGATCGTGTCCCGGCTGATCGGCCAGGGCCCGCCCGCGCACGAGGTCTGGCTGCCGCCGCTCAAGGAGCCGAACTCGCTCGACACCCTCCTGCCGAACCTGAACCCCACCGACGACCGCGGTCTTTCCCCGGTCGGGTTCTTCGGCAACGGACGGCTGCAGGTGCCGATGGGCATCGTCGACCGCCCGTACGAGCAGCGTCGTGACCTCCTGTGGGCCGACTTCTCCGGTGGCGCCGGGCACGGTGTCATCGTCGGCGGTCCGCAGTCGGGCAAGTCGACCATGCTCCGGACACTGATCATGTCGATGGCGTTGACCCACACCCCCGAGGAAGCGCAGTTCTACGCGCTCGACCTCGGTGGCGGTACGTTGGCCGGTCTCCAGGGCCTGCCGCACGTCGGTGGCGTCGCCGTCGCCCGGCGCGAGCCGGACAAGGCCCGCCGGATCGTGGCCGAGCTGACCACCCTGCTCACCGAGCGGGAAGGCCGGTTCGGTGCCATGGGCATCGACTCGATGAACGAGTTCCGCAACCGCAAGCGGCGCGGCGAGATCAAGCCCGAGGAAGACGCCTTCGGTGACGCGTTCCTGATCGTCGACAACTGGAAGGCGCTGCGGGACGACTTCGACGAGCTGGAGACCTCGATCACCAAGCTCGCCACCCAGGGTCTTTCCTACGGCGTGCACGTCATCATCGCGGCGAACCGGTGGGCGGACATCCGCCCGGCGATCAAGGACATGATCGGTACCCGGTTCGAGCTGCGCCTCGGTGACCCGAGCGAGTCGGACATCGACCGCCGGGTCGCGGTGAACGTCCCGTCCGGTCGCCCCGGCCGCGGGCTGACCAGGGACAAGCTGCACCTGCTGACCGGTCTTCCGCGGATCGACGGATCGAGCAACCCGGACGACGTCGCCGCCGGTGTCGCCGACGCGGTGGCGAAGATCAAGGCCGCGTGGCGGGGCCGCCCGGCGCCGCAGGTCCGCCTGCTGCCGGAGATGGTCACCTACGACGAGGTCCTGTCCATCGACTCCAAGCGCGCCACGAAGCTGGTGCCGATCGGCGTCAACGAGGAAGACCTCCAGCCGATCTACCTCGACTTCGCCGCCGATTCGCACTTCTACGCGTTCGCGGACGGCGAGTCGGGCAAGACGAACCTGCTGCGCCAGATCACCCGGGGTATCACCGAGCGGTACACGACGCAGGAAGCGGTCGTCATCCTCGTCGACTACCGGCGCACGATGCTCGGCTTCATCGGCGGCGACCAGCTGCTCGGCTACGCGGTGTCCGCCGCGCAGCTGGACAGCATGGTCAAGGACGTGCACGGGTCGATGACCCGGCGGCTCCCCGGCCCGGACGTCACCCAGGAGCAGCTGAAGACCCGCTCCTGGTGGACCGGCCCGGAACTGTTCATCATCGTCGACGACTACGACCTGGTCGCCACGCAGACGAGCAACCCGCTGAAGCCGCTCGCCGAGTTCCTCGCGCAGGCGAAGGACGTCGGTCTGCACATGATCGTCGTGCGCCGCAGCGGTGGCGCGAGCCGGGCGATGTTCGACCCGATCCTCGGCAAGCTCAGGGAGATCGCGGCGCCCGGTATGGTCATGAACGGCTCACGGGACGAGGGCAACCTCGTCGCCAACGTGAAGCCGAGCCAGATGCCGCCGGGCCGAGGCAACCTCGTCACCCGGAAGCACGGCAAACAGCTCATGCAGGTCTCGTGGATCCAGCCGGACTGACCTCCCGCGGAACCAGGTGAGGGACGGGCCGGGCTCGGGGTGATGACGACGATCTGCGGGAGTTGCTGGTGACTGTGCGGGTAGCGGTGGACTTCGGGACATCGAGCACCTGCGTAGTCGCTTCGATCAACGGCCGCGAACCGCAGGTCGTCGTGGTGGACGGACAGCCGCTGATGTCGTCGGCGGTCTACGCCGCGCCGGACGGGACGCTGTTCGTCGGCCAGGAGGCGGAACGGCAGGCGGCGGTGGACCCGTCGCGCTACGAGCCGAACCCGAAGCGCCGGATCGACGAAGGCGACCTGCTGCTGGGCGACAACGTCCTCCGCGTGACCGACGTCGTCCACGCCGTGCTGAAACGCGCGGTCACCGAGGCGCGCCGGCTCGCCGGTGACGCCGAGGTCGAACTGCTCGTCCTGACCCACCCGGCCGATTGGGGCGCGACCCGGACCCGCCTGCTCCGGCAGGCCGCGGGCGGGCTCGCGCGTCAGGTCGCCCTCGTGCCGGAGCCGGTCGCCGCGGCGGTCTATCACGCCGCGACGTTCGCCCCGGCCGACCTCAACTCCGAGCGCACCGTCGAGTTCAGCGGCCGCCCCGGCGACGCCCTCGCGGTCCTCGACCTCGGCGGCGGCACCGTCGACGTCTCCGTGGTCCAGCGCATGCCCGGCAGCCCGGCGGACCGCAGTTTGCCCGCTAAACGCGCCGGGTTCCAGGTGCTGGCCACCCGGGGGGATCCGAGCTTCGGTGGCGCGGACGTCGATCAGGCGCTCCTGGAGCACGTGGGTTCGCTGGTGTCGTCCGTCGATCCGCCGGAATGGCGGAAGCTGGTCGAAGGCCGCGAACTCACCGATCGCCGACGGCGCCGCGTACTGCGGCAGGACGTGCGCGGCGCGAAGGAGACGCTGTCCCGGCACGCGTACACCGACGTCCCGATGCCTCCGCCGTTCGCCGACGCGCACGTGACGCGGGAGGACCTGGAGCGGCTCATCGCGGGCCCGCTCGGCCGCGCGGTCGAGCTGACCGTGGGTGCGATCAACGATTCCGGGCTGCGGCCCAAGCAGCTCACGGCGATCTTCCTGGTGGGCGGGTCCAGCCGGATCCCGATGGTGTCCCGGCTGGTGCACGAGCGGACCGGCGTCGTGCCCACCACGCTGGACCAGCCGGAGACCGTGGTCGCCCGCGGCGCCCTGCGCGCGGTGCTGATCGACCCGGACCGGACGGGCTCGCTGGCGGGCTCCGCGGTCTCCCGGGTCGGCGCACCGGCACCGGCTCCCGCCGAGCGACGCCCCCCGTTCCCTCCGGGCCCCCAGCAGCCCGCCCCGCCCCCACCGCCGCAGAGCGCGTTCAGCCCCCTAAACGCGACGCGGCAGCAGGGGCCGCCGTCGCCCCCGATGGGTCAGCAGGGCATGGCACCGCCGCCGTGGCGGCCGGGTGAGCCCGCCCGCGACACCAAGCCCGCCGAGCGGGGCGGGAAGAGCAAGAAGACGCCCTGGATCATCGCGGCGGCCGCGGTCGCCGTGGCGGCTGTCGTCGGCGGTGTCCTCTTCGCGGTCAACAGCGGGGAGGCCGAGCCGGAGGGCCGGACGCTCGCCCAGTACGACTACCGCTTCTCCGCACCGCTGGACTGGACACAGACCGACGACCGCGTCGCCAAGCGTCAGGTGGTGATCCATCCGAACGAGTCCCTCGAAGGGGACGACCTCGTGGTCGCCCAGGAGTACGTGATGGACTACGACGCCACGGTCGACAGACAGAAACTCGTCACCGAACTCAGCACCAGCGCGGAAAGCGACCCGGACAAGAAATACAGTGGCTTCAACGGCTCCGCGAACTACGCCGGCAAGACCGTCGTCTACTACCGCGAGACCAAGCCGAAGGCACGCGTCGACTGGTACGTCGTCGCCCAGGGAAAGATCCGCGTCCACATCGGGTGCCAGTACGGCACCGGCTCACCGCTCGAACAGCGGGTGAGCGCGGCCTGTGAACAGGTCGTCAAAACGATGGCGGTCGTCAACTGAAGGGGGAGGCGCATGCCACCCGAATCCGAGACCCCCGCCGAACACTTCGCGCGAACAGGACGCGACGCGGTCACCTATGCCAGACAGGTCGCCCGTACGGCCAAGGCCCGGTACGAACGACGCCGCGGCGAGAACGCCGAACTGGCGAAGCAATTCGGCAAGGGACGGCTCGCCGGTGGCGAGATAGCGCCGACCCCGAGCGTCCTGCGGAACGCAGCGAAACGGTTCCGCGCGGGCGCCGGTCTTCCGGTTCCCGCGTTGCCCTCGGCGGCGGAGTTGGTTCCCTTTCGGCCAGAACCGGTGGCCAGACGGCCACGTGTGAGTGACGACGATGAGGACTTTTCGCAGTCGCGAATCATGCGCCGCGTCGATTGAGCGATCACTGTGCACTTGCGAAATCCCCTGGTGAAAGCCCTTTTCTTCGCATGAATCATCGCGTGCCCGGCGGGATTTCACAGGCGGTTCCCGCCGGGAGCGTTAACGCAAGCAACTACTTGAAACCAAGGAGCGACAAGAGGGAACCAGACGTGGCAGTGTCTCCGTCGTAGGTCCGTACCAAACGAACTTCACCAAGTACGGATAAACCACGAACGAAGGGGGTAGCTCCCATGGCTGGCGGCTTTCAGGGAAGCGTCGAACAGTTCACCCAGTCCGAGAAGCGGGTGACCGAGGTTCGCGTTGCGATGGACCAGAACCTGGCCAAGCTTCGCGACAACATCGAGGCCACCCGCGCGGGCTGGACCGGCGACGCGTCGGTCGCGTTCAACAACGTGATGAAGCGCTACAACGAGGCGGGCCAGGGGCTCAACCGGGCTCTCCAGAACATCGCTGAACTGCTCGAGCAGGCCGGTTCGAAGTACAACGCTTCCGAGCAGCAGCAGCAGGAACTGATCAACTCGGTCAACAAGGGCTTCGGCGTCCTCGGCTGATCTGCTCCACCTGTTCCGACACCCCAAAACTTTTCTTTGAATTCTGGAGGAAATCATGGCTGAGATGAAGGTCGATTACGCCACGATCCACACGGCGGCCGACGACTGCAGGAACACCGGCGGCGAGCTGGAGTCCCTGTTCAGTCAGCTGAAGAGCGACCTCGCTCCGCTGGTCAACACCTGGCAGGGTGACGCGCAGACCGCGTACCTGGCCGCGCAGCAGGAGTGGGACAACAAGTTCGACGAGCTCAAGCAGCTCCTCGCGCAGGTCGCCGGCGTGCTGCCGCAGCTGGCCGACGGCTACCAGGCCACGGAGCAGGGCGTCACCGGCCTGTTCTGAGTCTCACGCTCCGAACGAGCAACGGCGGGCAGGCATCTTCGGATGCCGAGCCCGCCGTTTCGTTTGCGGCAAAGGAAAAGCCGCGACGGGAACTCCCGCCGCGGCTTTTTCGCATCCAGGTCAGTGCGGTGCGCCGACCTCGAATTCCGGGGTGGTGTTCAGCACTCGGACGGTGACCTTCTTCTGCTGTCCCGAAAGGTCGATCGTGCAATCGAAGGTGGTGCCGTTCTCCACCGGCTGACCGGACGGGCACGTCACGTTCTTCACGTCCGGTTCCCCGTAGTGCTCGTTGAGCACCCGGGCGACCCCGTCCTGGACCGACTTCTGGTCGAGGCTGTCGCCCGCGAACGCGCCCAGCAGCCACGCCCCGACGCCGCCCGCGACCACGACAGCCGCGGCGATCCCGCCGATCAGCAAGGTCTTCTTGGAAACCTTCGGCTTCTTCGCGGGTTCGGCGCCGAAAGCGCCGAGCCCGCCGTACTGCGACGACTGGGCGGGTTGCGCGGGCTGGAACCCGCCGCCGTACTGCCCTTGCGGCGGATTCTGTTGCTGTGCCTGCCAATCCTGCTGCGGCGCGGGCGGCTGCTGCTGCGGTTGCTGCGGTTGCTGAGGCTGCTGCCACGCCGTACCCGGCGCCGGGGCCGCGTTTTGCTGCCAGGGCCCGGAGAACGAGCCGGTGACGCCGGGCTGGCCGGTCTGCTGCCACTGTCCCGTGTAGGAACCGGTGGTCGCGGCATTGGGATCGTTTTGCTGCCACTGCCCGGAATGCGGTCCGGTGGCCTGGCTCTCCTGCTGCCAGCCCTGTTGCTGGTTCGCGGGATTCGCGGGCGGCTGCCACCACTGCTGCGGCTGCTGGGGTTGCTGAGGCTGCTGGTCGGTCATGCTCAGACGCCCTTCAACTCGTTGAACCGGCGGTTGAAGTCGTCCTTGGCCGCCTTGTCCGGCAGCACGGTGATCTGCGAGGCGTCCGGCAGCTTCGGCAGGTCCTGCGTGGTCGCCTTGCCGGTGAAGCGGAAGTCGTAGCGCAGCTCGACCTTGTGCCCGCCGCCCTCGATCTTCGCCTCCATCAATATCTGGTTCAGTGTCCCGTCCGGGTTGAGCGAGACGGTGGTCAGCACCGGCGCCTTCTTCATCTCGTCCGTGATCGCGCCGCTGATCGACGGCGGCAGGACCTCGACCCGCCGTTCGATGAACTTGCCGAACGGGACGTCGGCGGTCAGTTCGATCCGCTTGTCCGGAAGGCTTTTGGCGCCCTTCACGACCTTCTTGTCCGCGTTGTAGGACACGGCGATCGCGTCGGCCATCTTGCAGGCGGTGATGATCCCGACCCAGGCGCAGGGAATCGTCAGCCCGACCTCGGACTTCAGCATCGAGACCCACGGCGTCGGGGCGAGGCTCTTGTAGGCGGGCCCGAGGTACACGTACTCGACGGGCCCGTCGGCCGGGGTGTACCAGTCGATGCTGTCGTCCGGGTTCTTCTGGGAGCGCTGACGGCTGACCCGGGCTTCCGGGGAACCGGTGCGGGCCGAGGAGATCGTGCTGCGGACGTACTTCTCGTCGAACCGGAAGTAGGCGCCCGATTCGCTGGTGACGTCGCGCTGGTCGCCGATGGTGTCCTGCAGCTTGTTCATCGCCGTTTCGAACTTCGCGCCGACGTAGGTCGCCGCGTCGTCGCCCTTCGGCACGGCGGTGCCCGCACGCGCCTGGCCGCAGGCTGTGGTGAGCGCCAGCACGGCGCCCAGCACGCACAAGATGGTCGTTGGCCGTTTGTTCATCGCCGTTCCCCTGATCGAGTCCCCGCGCGCGGTGCGCGTCCGGATCGTCTCATCCTCTCCCGCGAACGACGATGCCGTGGGCGGTTCCGCCACACCGGCGAGGTACAGTTGCGGGGCGCCCGCCGGGCGCCGGTCCTAGTATGGGACCCCGGACCGACCCCCGCTTCGCAGTAGGGTCGGGCGTGGGGGTATCTTCATATGTCGTTGTGCGCTGCGGCGCGTAAGCGCTAGGCCCGCACAGAACCCACACGCAATGTTGACGACGAGGTAGACCCTTGCCCACGTACAGCCCCAAGCCCGGCGACGTCACTCGTGCCTGGCACGTGATCGACGCCGAGGATGTCGTGCTCGGCCGGCTCGCGACCGAGGTCGCCACGCTGCTGCGCGGCAAGCACAAGCCGACCTACGCCCCGCACGTGGACACCGGTGACTTCGTCATCATCGTCAACGCCGAGAAGGTTGCGCTCACCGGAAACAAGCGCGAGCAGAAGTTCGCGTACCGGCACAGCGGTTACCCCGGCGGTCTGCGGAAGCGCTCCTTCGGCGAACTGCTCGACACCAAGCCCGAGCACCTGCTCGAGAAGGTCGTCAAGGGCATGCTCCCGAAGAACAAGCTCGGCCGCGCCCAGGCGAAGAAGCTCAAGGTCTACGCCGGCGCCGAGCACCCGCACGCCGCGCAGCAGCCGCAGGCGCGCGAGATCACCAAGATCGCGCAGGTCGCGCAGTGAGTGAGGAACAGTCTGTGACCAGCACCGAGGAGACCGTGACCGAGGCCGTCGCGGCCACGGAGACCGCTCCGGTCGGCGACGCCGTCGCGACCAGCGAGACCCCCGCCGCGCCGCGCCCCTCGCGTGCCGCCGGTGGCAACGCCCAGACCGTCGGCCGCCGCAAGGAAGCCGTCGTGCGGGTGCGCGTCGTTCCCGGTACCGGTGAGTTCAAGCTCAACGGCCGGACGCTCGAAGAGTACTTCCCGAACAAGGTGCACCAGCAGCTCATCCGTGAGCCGCTGGTGACGGTCGACAAGCCCGACTCGTTCGACATCTTCGCCAACCTGCACGGTGGCGGGATCTCGGGCCAGGCAGGCGCGCTGCGTCTCGCGATCGCCCGTGCGCTCGTCGAGGTCGACGCCGACGACCGCCCGGCCCTGAAGAAGGCCGGCTTCCTGACCCGTGACGCCCGCGCCACGGAGCGGAAGAAGTACGGCCTCAAGAAGGCCCGTAAGGCTCCGCAGTACAGCAAGCGCTGATCGCGCCTCTGGCGCAACCCGCGGAAGCGCCCATCCGTCTCTCGGATGGGCGCTTCCGTGTTTCCGGGGTCCCTTCGGGTCCCCACTCGCCCCAGTCCCACCCGCCACATCCGTCACATGCGCCCCACCCGTGTCACGTTTAGCCCGCTAAAGTCGCGCGCGTCGCGTTTAGCCCGCTAAACGCGAAACCGGGGGCGCGGGGAGGCAGGCGGGGAGACTGGCTAGGTTGTCGTGGTGGTTTTTCAAGGAGGTCGACAGATGGCTCGTCTATTCGGTACCGACGGCGTACGTGGCCTCGCCAACGAGGAACTGACCCCGGAGCTGGCGCTCTCGCTCGCCGCCAGCGCCGCGCGCGTCCTCGCCGCCCACGACCGTTCGCACCGTCCGGTCGCGGTCGTCGGCCGTGACCCGCGGGCCAGCGGCGAGATGCTCGAAGCCGCCGTCGTGGCGGGTCTCACCTCCGCCGGCGCCGACGTGCTCCGCCTCGGCGTCCTTCCGACGCCCGCCGTCGCGTACCTGGTCGGCGCGCTCGAAGCGGATCTCGGCGTGATGATCTCCGCCTCCCACAACCCCATGCCCGACAACGGCATCAAGCTCTTCGCCGCGGGCGGCCACAAGCTTCCCGACGGGATCGAGGACGAGATCGAGGCCGGTCTCGCCGCTCCCGTCACCCGCCCGACCGGGATCGGCGTCGGCCGCGTCAAGGACGTCCCCGACGCGGGTGACCGCTACATCCAGCACCTGCTGTCGGCCACCCCGCACCCGCTCGCGGGCCTGCGTGTCGTCGTCGACTGCGCCAACGGCGCGTCGTCCTTCGCCGCCCCCGAGGTCTACCGCAAGGCCGGCGCCGAGGTCATCGCGATCCACGCCGACCCGGACGGCGTCAACATCAACGAGCACTGTGGGTCGAATCACCCGGACGCGTTGCGCGCGGCCGTCGTCGAGCACGGCGCCGACCTCGGCATCGCCCACGACGGTGACGCCGACCGCTGTGTCGCGGTCGACGCCTCGGGCGAGCTCATCGACGGCGACCAGATCATGGCCGTCCTCGCGCTCGCCCTCGCCGAGACCGGCGAGCTGACCAAGAACACCCTGGTCGCGACCGTGATGAGCAACCTCGGCCTGCACCTGGCGATGCGTGCGCACGACATCAACCTCGTCACCACCGCCGTCGGTGACCGTTACGTCCTCGAAGAGCTCCGCGCGAGCGGGTTCGCGCTCGGTGGCGAGCAGTCGGGCCACGTCGTCCTCCCCGCCTACGCGACCACCGGCGACGGTCTCCTCACCGCGCTGCGCGTGATGAGCCGCATGGCGTCGACCGGCAAGTCGCTCGCCGACCTCGCCGCCGTCATGAACCGCCTGCCGCAGGTGCTGGTGAACGTCCCCGTGGCGGACAAGGCGGCGGTCGCCGTCTCGGCCGCGGTCCGCGACGCCGTCGGCGCAGTCGAGGCCGAACTCGGCGACGAAGGCCGTGTCCTGCTGCGCCCGTCGGGCACCGAGCAGCTGGTCCGCGTCATGGTCGAGGCCCCCGCGCACGACACCGCACAGGCGGCCGCCGACAGGCTCGCGGGAGTCGTCTCCTCCGCCTCGTAAGCCCCCTCACGATCTTCCCAAGTCGCTGCGCACGGGTTACCGGCCCGGTACATTCCGTGTGCGGATACCTAGGGGAGGGTGACGGTGGCGGGTAAAGGGCACAAAGTCGATCCGGCGCAGCTGAACGAGGCCGCGAAGGTGTTGCAGGACCTGCCCAAGCAGGCCTGTGAAGGGCCGATCGGGGCGGTCGAACAGATCAATCTGAGCGCGGCGAGTTTCGGGCCGGCGCACGGAGACTGCTTCACCGGCTACTCCGCGAGCATCCAGCGCATGGCGAAGTGCGCACGGAGCTACCTCGCGGCGTCGGACGAGTTCGGCCGCAAACTCGCGGCGTCCAAGGACCTTTATCAGTCCAATGAGGACGCCAACGCCGCCGAGATGAGGAAGCACTGATGGGCCTCGCAGATGTCGGCGGGAACACCGGGCACGACATTCCCAGCCGGGCCGAAGTCGAGAAGATCCTCAACGACCCGAACATCGACCGCGACACCAAACGCGAACTCGCCCTCAACTACCTCGACTACATCGAGGACGAGAGCCCGGAAAGCTGCGGTTTCGCCAGCGAGGCCGATCGGAACGGCTTCCGGGACTACGTCAAGTCGATGAACGGTGACTGGATCACCGAGAGCGACCTCAACGACAATTACGCGCCGATCGACGAGGTCAAGAAGTCCTACAAGGCCGCGCACGAGAAGTACGACGCGAACCAGGCCGCCGGACGTCAGGGCGATCGCGACACCCTGAACAAGGACGCGGCGAAATCCCAGGAGATCGCCGGTCGCGCCACCGAGACCGACCCGGGCTGCGCGAATTCGAACGACATCATGGTTCCCGGCTTGTCGGGGTTCAAGGTCTACGAGATCTTCCACCCGCTCTATGTCCGAGCGCTGGGCCTGGCGGGCGGCGGGGCGGCCGTCGCGCTCGGCGAACTCCAGCGGCTGTACCACGAGCAGGACAACATCCCGTTCAACCTGTTCAAAGCGAGCGCGGACGAGTTGACCGCGGTCGGCACGGCCGTCGCCGGTTCGGCGCAGGACGTCGCCGGGAAGCTGGGGAACTCGCTCGGCACCTGGGAAGGCGCCGCGGCCGATCAGGCGCGTGCCTATCAGAAGGCCTACTCGGACAAGACCGGTCTGGTCGCCGAGGCCTTCAAAGCCGCCGGTGACGGGCTTCTGCGGACCAACGCCTCGGTGGGCAAGTTCTGCCGCGAGAAGGTCGACTGGCTGCAGAAGTGGTACACCGACAAGGTCGGCGACGCCACGGCGCAGGACATCGAGCGGATCATCCGCATCGCCGACGGCTCGTGCAGCCAGAACGACATCATCCACTGCATCAAATTCCTGAGCATCGACGCCAAGAACGCCTACAACGACGACTGGGGTGACATCGACCAGAGCACCATCGACGAGGTCATCAAACCTCAGGCGGTGGCCTGGCTGAAGGACGTCTTCCTCGGCTGGTTCGGCAAGCACATCGAGAACTTCCAGCTGGTGTGCAAGAACACCCGCGACGCGATCAACGGCGCGTGGAAGGCGTACTTCGATTCGCTCGGCCAGGTGGTCGAGAATCCGTTCGCGGACTTGGGCAAGACCCCGGAGACGGGCGGCGAAAAGCCCGTCGAGAAGGGGGGCGGCGGCAAGGACACCGGCAGCGGAGGCGGCGGTCCGTCCTCCGGTGGAGGCGGGAAATCGGCGGGTGGCGGTGTGCAGCCGCCGCCGAGCGCCGTCGAATACAAGCAGCCGGAGAAGCCCGAAACGCCGGAAGCGCCGGGGCAGGAGAAGAACCCGGTCACGGACAAGCCGCTCGACATCGACCCGGCCACCGGGGAGCCGTATCCGATCGACCCGCGTACGGGCGAGGCGATCAAGAGCGACACCGACGGCACCCGGCCCGAGACGGTGACGGTCGAGCAGGGTGATCGCAAGATCTCCATGGCCGAGCCGGGCGCCGACGGGAAGATGGGGATCTCCGTCCAGGACGCCAACGGTCAGGCCAAGGACTACGACCTCGATTTCGGCGACGGCAAGGCCGCGCCCGGGACCGGCGACGCGGCGGGCGGACCCGTCCACAAGGACACCGCCGAGCGGCTGGACCAGCAGGCGGCCTCGCGTCCCACGGCGAGCCACGGGCAGACCTATCAGCCAGGCCCCGATGGCAAGATCCACATCGAGGACGGCGGTCTCAAGATCACCGCGGAACGGCCGGGCGGTCCCGACGGGCCGACGCTCGTGACCGTCGACGACGGGTCTGGGCATCCGTCGAAGTACACGCTGGGTGAGGAGGCGCAGCCCGCGGGCGGCCGTCACGCGAGCCCGGAGTCCACGCCGCAGGCGGCACCACGGCATGCCGCGGAAAACGTCGCGGCCCGGCCGGTCGAAGACGTCGCGCGCCAGCACGCCGAACAGGCCGCCGGTCCGCACGAAACGACGTCCGGTGGCACCGGTGGTGGAGCACCCGCTTCGGCACCCGTACACCCGGTCGAACCGGTGGCGGCGTCGGCCGACGGTCCTTCCGAAGCGACGACGGCCCAGTCACTGGGCAACCCGCTCGACGGCGGGGACAACGGTCTCGGTGACACGTCGGATCCCGCCGGGGCCGGTGGCGGCGCGGCCGCTCCCTCGGCGCCGTCCGGGCTCGGTGCCGCTCCCGGAGGGGGCGCCCAGGACCCGGCCGGGGCCGGAGCGGGAATGATGGGCGGTATGGGCATGATGGGCGGCGGTGCGGCCGGCGGGCAGGGGTCCGGGGAAGACCAGCAGCGCACGTCCAGCGGATACCGGGTCGACGGCGGCCTTTTCGACACCGCGACGACGACGGGCAGCCGGATCAGCGGCTCGCTCGACGACGACGGCGTCATCGGCTTCCGTTAGCGGTCACGGGAGGGGATCAGTGAATCCTGAGGAGGATCTCGCCAGACTCCGGCACAAGCTGGCCGGGCTGGAGCGCGAGAACGGCGACCGGATGTACCTGGTCGACAACCGGGCGGCCAAGGCGATCGAGGAGACCCAGGCCGCGGGCGACAAGCTCAAGCAGGAGACGAGCGCGGCGCTGACCGCGCGGATGGAGCAGAAACGGCGGGCGGAGGCCGCGGGCGGCTGGGCGACCGAGTCGACCCTTGCCGACAAGGTCGAGGACGACGGCGACTTCGGGTTCGAGGAGGACGAGACCGAGAACGAGCGCCGCGCCGGGTACCGCACGGCGGAGGAGCCGCCGGTCTCGTTCCGTCCGCCTGCTCCGGCCGTGCCGTCGCAGCCCCCGCCACCCCCGCCGCCTCCGGCGCCGGTTCCGGAGGAACGTCCCACAGGGCGGCATCGTCGCGCGGCCGCCCGGGGCGACGACGATTTCGCGAACACCGACTGGCTGGCGACCTGAGCGGTCAGGTCCGCAGCGCCACGATGGCCCGTTCGACGCCGTGGAAGACGGCGTGCGTCTTGTACCGCACGTCTTCGGCGACGTGGTCGGGAGTCAGGATCTCGGCGAGCGCGCGAAGCGCCACTTCGCCTTCGGTGACCGCGACCCGCGAGCCGGGACAGGTGTGCCGCCCGAGGCCGAACGCGAGTTCGGCGCCGGGGCCCAGCGGGATGGCCAGTTTGTCCCCGGTCGCGAAGTCCTTGCCCGCCAAGGAGAACGGCGCGATCACGCGGCGTGCGGCGAAGCGGGTCGGGGCGACTTCGTGGATCAGGCCGCGTACGTCGTCGAGGACGTCTGGACGGCGTAGGAGTTCGAGACCTGCGAGGGCGAGGAAGTTCATGGAGTTCTCGTACGCCGCGTGGGCGAGCATCACCGGCGTGATCATGAGCTCGTCTTCGGTGATGCGGCCCGCTTCGTGCGCTTCGCGGAGCAGTGCCAGCCCGCCGCCTTCGACGGCCTTCGCCTTGAGGAAGAACATCGCGACCCGGATCGCGGCGGTGTCGGCGCCGCCCGGACCGCCCGACCAGACGTCCAGGTTCGCGGCGGTCTCCGTGAGGTTCGTCAGCAGCTTCTCGCCGAGGGGCTCGACCGTGCCGAGCACCGCCTCCGTCACCCTGGCCGCCGCCGGCCTGGCGAAATCGGCCACCAGGTCGAACCGCGCACGCGACTTTAGCCCCCTAATCGTGACGCGCAGGTCGGCGAGCACGGCGTCCGGCAGGGGCTCCACCAGGGCGATGACCTCCTTGACGACCGCGCGCAGCCGCCGGTGGTCCGCGCCGTCCATCAGCAGGAGGTTCGGGGTCTCGGCGGCGGCACCACCCGGGTTCGAGCTGAGCTCGCGGTCGCGCAGGGCCTTGACGCGGTCCGCCGGGTCGTCCAGCACGAAGAAGTCGTCCACGCTCGTATGATGCCCATGCCGCGGCCGGAGGATGTGCCCGTGTCCACAAAAGAAGTGCCCGACGAAGTGCTGCGGACCCCGCTCGTGCACCGTCTGCTCGAACGCGCCGACGTCGATCGCCCGGCGTACACGCACCTCGATTGCTCGAACCGGCACGAACCCGTCGAGGACACGCTGACCTGGGCCGAGCTTCTCGTCCACGTCCGTGCCGTCGCGGCGAAGCTGCGCGAGGTGATCCAGCCGGGAGACCGCGTCGCGATCACGGCGCGACAGGACCTCTCGTACGTCGTCGCGTTCTTCGGCGCGCTGTACGCCGGGGCTGTCGCGGTGCCACTGTCCGCTCCGGACGTCCGTGCTCACCGAGAGCGGCTGGTCGGGGTCCTCAACGACTGCGACGCCGACATCTGGCTGACGTCGGCGGCCCTGGTCGAGCGGCTGACGGAGTTCGCCGAGGCCGAGCCGGTTCCTGCTCCCCGCGAGATCGTCGCCGTCGACACCTTGCCGCTGGACCCGGCGGACCGCTCACTGCCCTCGCCGGTCTCGCCCGAAGACCCCGCCTACCTGCAGTACACCTCCGGCACGACGCGATCGCCCGCCGGCGTCATCATCACGCATCGGGCGCTGTCGGCCGCGTGCTGGCAGATCTGCGACGCCTACGACGTCGGCGCGCACACCACGTGCGTCGGCTGGATCCCGTTCTTCCACGACATGGGGCTGGCGCAACTGGTCGCGGGGACGATGCACTCCGGCGGCCGGACGGTGTTCATCGCGCCGCTGGAGTTCATCCGGCGCCCGGAGCGCTGGCTGCTGCTGATGTCGGCGTATCCGAACACGCTCACCGCCGCCCCGAACTTCGCGTACGACCTGGTGACCGAGGCCGTGCCCGAGGCGAAGCGCGCCGAGTACGACCTCTCGACAGTGTCGATCGCGCTCAGCGGCAGTGAGCCGGTGCGGGCGGCGACCGTCCGGGAGTTCCTCGCCGCGTACGAACCCCACGGCTTTCCGAGGGGCGCGTTCCGGCCGTCCTACGGTCTGGCCGAGGCGACGGTCTACGTCGCCAGCGGCGATTCCGGCGGCCCGGTGGTGACCGAAGTGGACGGCCGCGAGGTCGTCGAGATCGGCTGGCCCCGGGGGCAGCGGGTCCGCGTCGTCCCGGCGCCGGATCACGGTTTGCCCGCTAAAGTCGCTCCGGCGCCGGATCACGGTTTGCCCGCTAAAGTCGACGCGGGGGAGATCTGGGTCAAGGGGCCCAACGTGGCGGCCGGGTACTGGCGGCGTCCGGAGCTGACCGCCGAGGTGTTCGACGCCGAACTCGACGGCGAAGGCGGCTGGCTCCGCACCGGGGACCTGGGCACGATCCGGAACGGCAGGCTCTCCGTGACTGGGCGCCTCAAGGACCTGATCATCATCGACGGCCGCAACCACAGCCCCCACGACATCGAAGAGACGGTCGCCGCCGCCCACTCTCTCCTCGGGCCCGAGCGGGTCGCCGCCTTCGCGGTCGACGGTGACGAAGGGGAGGGCGTCGTCGTGGTCGCCGAGCGCGCCCGGAAGGCCCCTGACTTCGACGAAGCCGAGATCGCGCGGGCCGCCACCCGCGCCGTCGCCGAGCGGCACGACGTGCGCCTCCGTGCCTTCTTTCTGGTGAAACCCGGCGGGCTCCCGCGGACCTCCAGCGGAAAGGTCGCGCGTTCCGCGGCCAGAACGCGGTATTGGACGGCGGATGGGACAGAATCCCCCCATGGCAGCTGACGGGAGCGAGTACGTCGACGAGATCAAAGCCCTCGTCTGCGAGACCTTCGACGTCGATCCGGACACCATCGACGAGAACACGCCCTTCGCCGAGATGGGCGTCGACTCCCGGCGCCGGGTCCGGCTCCTGGCGACGGTCGAGGTGGAGTTCGGCATCGACATCGACCTGGACGAGCTGGACCGCCTGGTCGACATCCGGGGCGCGGCGACCGTCCTCGCCGAGGCGATCGAAGCGGGCGCGAAACCGCGAAAACGCGGTCTACCAGGCTTCTTGCGCCGGAATCGTTTGAGTTAGCAAAGGTGTGAATGTTCCTGCGGCTTCGATGACCGGTGGGTACATTCTGTGTGCATATGCGACGGCACCCGATGCCGTCGGCGTGCGTCGTAGGTAGGACAACGAGGCGGATACAGCGGGACGAAGGGGGCACCGGTCATGCCGGACGGGGGCTACAAAGCCGATTCAGAGGCGATGCTCACGGCGTCGACGTCGTTGGATCGCGCGGCTCAGCACACGACGTCCGAGGCGGGGAAAGTCGGGCCGACCCAGGTCCAGCCCGCGGACTTCGGCCGCGTGCACAAGGACTACCAAAAGGGCTACGCCGCCGGAATCCTCGCCATTTCCGACGCGATGAAGGGCTACGCGGGCCAGCTCACTCAGCTCGCCGGTGGGGTCAGTACCGCGTCGACCCGCTACACCTCATCCGACCAGGCGAACGCCGCGGCTGCCAACAAGGCGGGGACGCAATGAGCAAGTACACGTGGGAACAGCGGCAGGCGCTGCTCAAGGACCCGTACATCACGCAGGGCACCAAGGACGCGCTGCTCTTCGGTGGCGACGCCGCGGTCGAGAAGGCCATGGCCGAGCGCGACGCGAACTCGGCCGCGGACAAGAAGCAGAAGGCCGCCGCCGACAAGGCGGACAAGGACCTCGACTCGATGGCCCGGCCCGCCGCGGGTGGTTCCACGACCAAATCCGACCAGGTGCTCGACCTCGGGAATCCCGCGCTGGACTTCTTCTCCGAGTGGAGTGATCAGGTCTGGAACAAGATGCCGGAGAAACCGTCCGACATCAATTACAAGACCGACATCTGGGACCGGTTCAACGAGAACCGCGAGATCAACTTCCAGGCGATGTTCGACGAGGTCGAAGACCTGACCGACGCGAAGAAGGTCGTCGAGCAGACCCGGACCGACGCGACTTCGGCGCTGACCACGCTCTTCCACGACTGGAAGGGCCAGGGCGCGACGGCCGCGAAGGTCAAGTACGAGCAGCGGATCCAGCCCGACGCGCAGGAACTCGTCGCGCAGATGGACGGCGCGATCAAGTTGGTGCCTTCGACCATCGACAAGATCTACAGCGCGCTGAAGCTCAAGGTCGACGAGACGCTGAAACTGCGTGTCGACAAGGTCGCCACGGCGCCGCTGTATGTCGCGAAGCAGGTCGTCGAAATCGCGAACGGCAAGGTCGATTCCAAAGAAAAGCTCATGGACGTCGCGTACTGGCTCGACTCCGCGTGTCCGGGCAACAACCTCGCTTCACGGCTGCGTTCCGACGACTGCGACCTGAACGACGAGAACAAGGACTACGCGATCGGGGCCGCCAAGCAGTGGCTCAAGGGGTCGTTCGCCAAGGAATTCGGCGAGCGATACGAAAACTTCAAGAAGCTTTGCAAGAACGCGAACGACACGATCAACTCGCAGTATCACGAGCTTTCGCGGTTCATGGAGGACTACACGAACCCGTTCCCCGCGGCCGGGTCCGAGAAGCCACCCGCCGACGACGGCAAGGGCAAGGGCAACGACAACGGCGGCGGGAACAACGGCGGCGGGAGCAACGGGGGCGGCGGAAGCGGGAGCGGTGGTGGCAGCGGAAGTGGTGGCGGTGCCAGCACGCCGCCGGCCGCTTCGGTCCCCGAGGCGCCGAAACCGGAGGACAAGCCCGCCGAGGGCACGAACCCGGTCACCGGGAAGCCGCTCGAACTGGACCCCGAGACCGGCAAGCCGTACCCGATCGACCCGGCGACGGGTGAGGCGATCAAGGACGGCATCGACGGTCAGGACACCATGACCGTCCAAAAGGGCGACAACAAGATCGAAATGTCCGAGCCGGACAAAGACGGCAAGATGGACATCAAGGTCGACGACGGCAAGGGCAACGAGAAGGACTACAAGCTCGACTTCGACGACCCCAAGGGCGAAGACGGCAAGCCCGGCGAAGAGGGCAAGGACGGCAAGGGCAAGGACGGCGACTTCGGGCCGCAGGGCGCGGTCAAGGAAGGCGAGCCCGGCAAGGACGGCGTCTACCGGCCCGGTCCGGACGGCAAGATCCACATCCAGGACGGCAACCTCAAGATCACCGCCGAGCAGCCGGACGGTCCCAACGGCCCGACCGTGGTGACCGTCGACGACGGCAAGGGCGAGCCGACCACGTACACCCTCGACGAAAAGGGTGAGAAGAAGGAACTCAAGCCCGGCGACGTCATCGACAAGGACGAGATCAAGAACGGTCTCGACGACCGGAATCCCGGCAACCCGCAGCCCGGCAAGCCCGAAGAGGTCCGCACCATGCCCGCCCCGGCCGACGGTCTGGCTCCCGGCGGCGGTGGCGGCAGCGGCTTCAGCGCTCCGGGTGGCGTCGAGGTCGGCGTCGGTGCCGAAGGGACCGCAGGGGCGTCCGCGGACGCTTCCGGTGGTGTCGCGGCGGGTGCGGGTGGCGAGGGCACCGTGCCGACGGCCAGCGGTGGCGGAGGCGGTGGCAGCTTCGAAGGCGCGCTCGGCGGCGTCGGCGAAGGTGGCTCGTCTGGGTCGCTGAACGAAGCCGGTTCGCTGGAGGCGGGGATGCAGTCCGGGGGCGGCGCGCAGCCGGCCGGGGCTGACGCCGGTCTCGGGGCGGCTCCCGGTGGGATGGACCCGGCGCCCGCGGGTGCGAGTGCGGGCGCCGGTAGCTCGTCCGCCGGGATGGGCGGCATGATGGGTGGAATGGGCGCCATGGGCGGCGCGGCCGGTGGCGGCGGGGGTGACACGCAGCGCGGGTCGAGCCAATACCGCGTCGAGGGTGGCATTTTCGAGACCAGTGGCGCGGGCGGCCGGATCAGCGGGTCGCTCGACGACGAGGGCGGCGACCGCTCGATCAGCTACGAGCGATGATCGGTAGCCGGGGAACGAGGGAGGACCGATGAGCGCTGTTGACCGGCTGGCGGCCGCCATGTCCAGGCAGGACGCCGCCATCACAGAGCAGTTGGAGCAGCGCGGGCTGCGGGAGCGGCACCTCGCCGACGCCAAGGCGCAGGCGATGGAAACCATGCAGAAGGACGCCGCCGTCCACGACAAGTACGCCGCCCACATGCAGGAACTGGGGAAGCGGAGCAAGGAGGCGGGCGGCTGGCTGACCGGCAAGACGACCGCCGACCGGAACCACACGATCGGCTTCGACATCGAGGACGACGACAAGCCGGACGCCCGGTTCGCGGAGTTCGGTGCCCGTCAGGGGGCCGACGCTTCGCGGCCTGCTCCTCCGCCGCCTCTCCCGGTCGCGCCCGGTGTGCCCGGGATGCCGGCGACGGTGGACGTCCCGCCCGCCGCGGCGCCGACGCCCACTCCGGGTGCGGCGGCTCCTGAAGCTCCCGGTACGCCGGCGCGTCGCCGGGGTCGTCACGCCAGGGATGACAAGGGCTTCGACGACGACGACTTCTCGAACAACTCGTGGATGGTCGACTGACCGCTTCACCGCACTTCAGGGCCCGGCTCACCAGAGCCGGGCCCTTCTCTTTCGCCCCCTTCGCCCGCCCGGCCCCGCGTCGACTTTCGCCCCCTAATCGCGCTCCGGCGGGCGTGCGACTTTCGCGGGCTAAACGTGATCCGGTGCCGGATCGCCCTGGCCCAGGGAGATCGCGGTTAGCCCGCGAAACGCGCTCCGGTCAGGCGGCGGGGTCGTCGGCGACCGCGATCGGGGCCCGCTTGACGTCGGCGTCCAGCAGGGGCTGGTACTTCGTCGTCCCCGTCAGGTGCGTGAGGAAGAAGGCGGTGAACAGCGCCCTCGTGAGCTGCTGGGTCCCGCGGTGCGGCTTCCCGTGCAGCAGCAGCTGGCTCCAGTGCCTGCCCTCGGTGACGCCGAGGTGCGACGACTTCCCGAGCGTCCGCAGCTGGACCGGCCCGCCCCACGCGTCCGCGATGGCCTCGGCATGCCCGACCGGCGGCGCGACCAGGTCTTCGCCGGCCGCTAGATGCAGACCGGGCACGGTCACCGAGCGGGCCGACACCGTCGCGGGCGGCAGCGTCTGCGCGGGGGTGATGGTCGCGACGCCACGGATCTGGGGCCGATCGTCGTTCTCGGCTGCCTGCGCGGCGGCCAACACCGCCGAGCCGCCGCCCGTCGAGTGCCCGGCCAGGCCGAGTTTCGCCGGGTCGACGCTGATGCCGTCCGGGCCGAGGCGGACCGTCGTGATCAGGTCGAGCGTGGTGAGCAGGTCGCCGGCCAGTAGCCGGTGCGACGGCAGCGGTCCGCGCTGGGTAGCCGGGGCGGCCGCGACGATGCCCCAGCTCGCGAGGTGCCGGAGCAGATGCCGGTAGCTCCCGGTGGGCTGCAGCCAGCCGTGCCCGAACGCGATCGCGGGCAGACCGAGCCCCGAGCGGGGCGTGAACACGACACCGGGCAGTCCGACCAGGGCGAGGTTGCCGCGAAGCACCTCGTGCGGACCTGGGTGGGACAGCTCCGCGAGCAGCTGCTTGGGCTTGCTGGCCATGCTCGTGACCTTACTGCCCGCACCCCCGTCCGGCCCGCGCGCCGCCCCACGCGTCGCGTTTAGCCCGCTAAACGCGCACGCGGCCGCCCGGGCGAAGGGGCCGAATTTCCGTCGTTAGGCTGGTGGCCGTGTGTGGAATCGTGGGATACGTAGGACACCGCCCGGCCCTGGACGTCGTCATCGGCGGGCTTCGCCGGATGGAGTACCGCGGCTATGACTCTGCGGGCGTCGCCGTTCTGGACGGCGCCGGCGCGCTGAACGTCGAGCGCAAGGCGGGCCGCCTGGCCAACCTGGAGACCCAGCTCGACACCGTCGGCAGGGGTGCCTTCGCCGGCACCGCCGGGATGGGCCACACCCGCTGGGCGACCCACGGCGCCCCGGTCGACCGCAACTCGCACCCGCACCGCGATGCCTCCCAGCGCGTCGCCGTCGTGCACAACGGCATCATCGAGAACTTCGCCGCCCTGCGCGCCGAGCTCGAGGCCGACAACGTCGAGATGGCGAGCGACACCGACTCCGAGACCGCCGCTCATCTGATCTCCCGCGCCTACACCGAGGGCGACACGAAGGGCGACTTCCCGGCCAGCGTCGCCGCGGTCTGCCGCCGCCTCGAAGGCGCGTTCACCCTGGTCGTGACCATCGCCGACCAGCCGGACACCATCGTCGCCGCGCGCCGTTCCTCGCCGCTGGTCGTCGGCGTCGGCGAGGGTGAGCACTTCGTCGCGTCCGACGTCGCCGCGTTCATCGAGCACACCCGCGAGGCGGTCGAGCTCGGTCAGGACCAGCTCGTCGTGATCACCCGCGGGGGATACGAGGTCACCGACTTCCACGGCGACGCCGCCCAGGCCAAGCCGTTCACCGTCGACTGGGACCTCTCGGCCGCGGAAAAGGGCGGCCACGAGTACTTCATGCTCAAGGAGATCGACGAGCAGCCGGAAGCGCTGGCGAACACGCTGCGCGGCCACTTCGACGGCGGCCGGATCATCCTCGACGAGCAGCGCATCTCCGACCAGGACCTGCGTGACGTCGACAAGGTCTTCGTCGTCGCCTGTGGTTCCGCGTACCACTCGGGCCTCGTCGCCAAGTACGCGATCGAGCACTGGTGCCGCCTCCCGGTCGAGGTGGAACTGGCCAGCGAGTTCCGCTACCGCGACCCGGTGCTGGACCGCGCGACCCTGGTCGTCGCCGTCTCCCAGTCCGGCGAGACCGCGGACACCCTCGAAGCCGTCCGCCACGCGCGCGAGCAGAAGGCCCGCGTCCTGGCCGTCTGCAACACCAACGGCGCGCAGATCCCGCGTGAATCCGACGCCGTCCTCTACACGCACGCCGGTCCGGAGATCGGTGTCGCGTCGACCAAGGCGTTCCTCGCGCAGATCGCGGCGAACTACCTGGTCGGACTGGCGCTCGCGCAGGCCCGCGGCACCAAGTACCCGGACGAGGTCGCCCGCGAGTTCGCCGAACTCGAGGCCATGCCCGCCGCGGTGCAGAAGGTCCTGTCCACTGTGGACCAGGTCCGCGACCTCGGCCGCCGGATCGCCGACTCGAAGGCCGTGCTGTTCCTCGGCCGTCACGTCGGGTTCCCGGTCGCCCTCGAAGGCGCGCTGAAGCTCAAGGAACTGGCGTACATGCACGCCGAGGGCTTCGCGGCCGGTGAGCTTAAGCACGGCCCGATCGCGCTGATCGAAGAAGGCCTGCCCGTCGTCGTGGTGATGCCGTCGCCCAAGGGCCGCGCGGTGCTGCACTCGAAGCTGGTGTCGAACATCAGCGAGATCCAGGCGCGTGGCGCCCGCACGATCGTGATCGCGGAGGAAGGCGACGAGACGGTCCGCCCGTTCGCCGACGAGCTGATCGAGATCCCCGCCGTCCCGACGCTGCTGCAGCCGCTGGTCTCCACAGTTCCGTTGCAGGTGCTGGCCGCCGAGATCGCCCGCACGCGCGGGTACGACGTCGACAAGCCGCGTAACCTGGCGAAGTCGGTCACCGTCGAGTAGAAGACCGGAGGCGTCGTGCAGGGAATCTGGACCACGGAACGGATTCGCGCGGCGGAGGACCGGTTGCTCGCCGTCACGCCCGACGGCGAGCTCATGCGGCGTGCGGCCTTCGGCCTGTCGGTGCACGCCGCCGAGATGCTGGCCGAACACACGGGTTCGGTGTCCGGGCGGCGGGTGACGCTGCTCGTCGGGTCGGGCAACAACGGCGGTGACGCCTTGTGGGCGGGCGCGTTCCTGCGCCGCCGCAACGTCGCCGTCTCCGCGATTCTGGTGAAGCCCGAACGCGCTCATGGCCCTGGTTTGGCCGCCTTGAAGCGATCCGGTGGCAAAGTTGTGTCCCTTGAGGATGGTCCACAGTGGATCAGTCGCGCGGACCTCGTCATCGACGGGATCGTCGGTATCTCGGCGCGAGGGCCCTTGCGTCCGGACGCCGCCGCGCTGCTGGAGTACGTGGGCTCCCCGGTGCTGGCCGTCGATCTGCCGAGCGGGGTGGATCCGGACACCGGCGCCGTCGACGGTCCGGCGGTCGTCGCGGACCGGACGGTCACTTTCGGCGCGCTCAAACCGGTGCACGCCCTCGCGCCCGCGTCGTGCGGCGAGATCGCCCTGGTGGACATCGGGCTGCGGCCGGAACTCGGCGAGCCCGACCTGCGACGGCTCGATACGGCGGACGTCGCCGCGGCGTGGCCGGTGCCCGGTCCGGATGACGACAAATACAGCCAGGGCGTGGTCGGGGTGGCGGCGGGATCGGCGACGTATCCGGGAGCGGCCGTGCTCGCGGCCGGTGCCGCGGTGCGGGCGACGTCCGGGCTGGTGCGGTACGCCGGCCATGCCGCCGACGTGGTGCGCGGGCACTGGCCCGAGGTCATCGCGACGGGTTCGGTGACGGACGCGGGCCGGGTGCAGGCGTGGGTCGTCGGGCCGGGCATCGGGACCGGGCACGAGGGGCGGGACGTGCTGCGGTTCGTGCTCGGGCGCGGCGTGCCGGTGTGCGCGGACGCCGACGCGACGACGATCATCGCGCGATCGCCCGACGTGCTCGACGCGCGGGATCCGGACACCCCGCTCGTGCTGACGCCGCACGCGGGGGAGTTCGAGCGGCTGATGGGTTCGCCGCCGGGGGCGGACCGGGTCGCGGCGGCGCGGTCGGCCGCGCGGAAGTATGACGCCGTCGTGCTCTTGAAGGGGCACTGCACGGTGGTCGCGGCGCCGGACGGGCGCGCGCTGGTGAACACGCCGCGGGGATCGTGGCTCGCGACGGCCGGTTCGGGGGACGTGCTGTCCGGTCTGGTCGGTGCGCTGCTCGCCGCCGGGCTCGACCCGTGGCTGGCGGCCGGGGCCGGCGCGCACGTCCACTCGCTCGCTGGGGCGCTGGCCGCCGGCGGCGCCCCGACCTCGGCTTCCGGCATCCTCGGTGCCGTCCCGGACGCCCTCCGGTCCGTCCGCTCGCTGACCTCCTGACCAGGGCCCCGACCTGCGTTTAGCCCCCTAACCGTGCTCTGAGGGCACCCGCCCGCAGAGCACGGTTAGGGGGCTAAACGCAAGTCGGTGGGCCCCAGAGAGCGGTGAGGGGAAATGCGAGAGTTATCGAGTTACGTGTTAACTCCGGGCGAATAATCTGGTAAGAAGCAGGTGTGAGCGCCGACACCCACCCCGCCGAGACCGCGCAGGTCCGGGTCGTGAACGGTGTCGCCCATGTCTAAGACCAGGCCTTCGGACGCCGCCGTCGAGCACCGGCGCCAGGAGATCCTCGACCACGTCATCGCCACCGGCGAGGTCCGCATCGACGACCTCACCACCCGGTTCGGCGTCAGCCTGATGACGATGCACCGCGACCTCGACGACCTCGCCGAGCGCCGCCTTCTCCGCAAACTCCGCGGCAAGGTCGAGGCCTACCCGGCGACGACCATGGAGTCGGCCGCCCGCTTCCGCGACACCTTCAACCAGGCCACGAAGGACACGCTGGGCGAGGCGGCCGCGGCGCACGTCCACTCCGGCCAGACGGTCTTCGTCGATGACTCGACGACGCTCTTCCCGCTCGTCCGCCGCCTCGGCCGCGTCGAAGACCTCACCGTCATCACCAACTCGCTCGAAGCCGCCCGCATCCTCGGCCCGGTCAAGAGCGTCGAGGTCGTGCTCGCGGGCGGCCGCTACCACCACGAGTACGACTCGTGCGCCGGTCCGGACGTCCTCGCTTTCCTTGAGCGCACGCACGCCGATATCGCGTTCGTCTCGGTCGCCGCGGTCGCGGTCGGCCGCCTGTTCCACCCGGTCCAGGACTACGCCGCGCTCAAGCAGGCCGCGCTGCGCACCGCGAGCCACAACGTGCTGGTCGTCGACAACTCCAAGTTCGGCCGCACCGCCACCTTCGCGCACGGCGACATCGGCGACTACGACCTCCTGATCACCGACGATCTGACGCCCACCGAGGAGATCGAGGCCGCGCTGAACGCCGGAACGGCCATCGAGCAGGTCGAATGCGACCCGGAAGGGCCGGAATATGAAATCTGACCTGGTCGCCGGAATCGACTCGTCGACCCAGTCGACGAAGGTCGTCGTCTGCGACGCGGACACCGGCGAGATCGTCCGCACCGGCCGAGCTTCGCACCCTGAAGGCACCGAAGTCGCTCCCGCCGCGTGGTGGGACGCGTTCCGCGAGGCCACCGACGGCCTGCTCGACGGCGTCGGAGCCATCGGCATCGGCGGTCAGCAGCACGGCATGGTCACCCTCGACGAAGCAGGCGAGGTCGTCCGGCCCGCGTTGCTGTGGAACGACACCCGGTCCGCGAAGGCGGCCGAAGACCTCGGCGGCGAACTCGGTCCCGAGAACTGGGCGAAGTCCGTCGGCTCGCTGCCGGTCGCCAGCTTCACCGTCACGAAGCTGCGGTGGATGGCGGAGAACGAGCCCGAGCTCGCGGATCGCGTCGCCCGTGTGCTGCTGCCCCACGACTGGCTGACCTGGCGGCTGCTGGGTGAGGGCGCCGAGCCGGTCACCGACCGCGGCGACGCCTCCGGCACCGGCTACTTCTCGCCGTCCACCGGCACCTACCGCCAGGACCTCCTCGCGCACGCCTTCGGCGGCCGTACCCCCGAACTGCCCAAGGTCATCGGCCCCGCCGAAGCCGCGGGCCACACCCCGGACGGGATCCTCGTCTCGGCCGGGACCGGCGACAACATGGCCGCCGCGCTCGGTCTCGAACTCGCGCCCGGCGACGTCGTGGTCTCGCTGGGCACCAGCGGCACCGTTTTCGGCGTCTCCGAGACCGCGAGCGCCGATCCGTCCGGCATCGTCGCCGGATTCGCCGACGCGACCGGCCGCTTCCTCCCGCTGGCCTGCACCCTCAACGCAGCCCGCGTTCTCACCGCCACGTCCGCGATGCTCGGCGTCGAGCTCACGGAGTTCGACAAGCTGGCGCTCACCGCCGCACCTGGGGCCGGCGGCCTCACCTTCCTGCCGTACCTCGACGGTGAGCGGACGCCGAACCTCCCGGACGCCAAGGGCACGCTCTTCGGCCTGACCCGCGCGAACATGACCACCGAGAACCTCGCCCGCGCCGCCGTCGAAGGCATGTTGTGCGGGCTCGCGGCCGGTCTCGATGCCCTGGTCGAGCAGGGGCTCGAAGTCCGCCGGGTCCTCCTCATCGGCGGTGGCGCCCAGTCGGCCGCCGTCCGCGCGGTCGCGCCGATCGTGTTCGGCGTGCCCGTCGTCATCCCCGAGGTCGCCGAGTACGTCGCGGTCGGTGCCGCGCGACAGGCGGCCTGGGCCCTCGCTTCCAGCACGGAACCTCCCCGCTGGCAGGAAAACCACGGCTACACCCCACTCGAGCCGACCGAAGCGGACCGCGCCGAGGGGCGCCGGATCCAGCAACGGCATCTCGAAGCCCGCGAACTCGGGCACGGCATTTCCGCGAAACCGAAAGAGGACTGAACCGATGGCCACGATCACCTACGACAAGGCGACCCGGCGCTACGCGGGCTCCGAGCGGCCCGCTGTGGACGCACTCGACCTCGAGATCGCCGACGGCGAGTTCCTCGTACTGGTCGGGCCTTCCGGCTGTGGCAAGTCCACCAGCCTGCGGATGCTCGCCGGCCTCGAGGACATCGACGAAGGCGCAGTCTGGATCGGCGACCGTGACGTCACGCAGCTGCCGCCGCGTGCCCGCGACATCGCGATGGTGTTCCAGAACTACGCGCTGTACCCGCACATGACCGTCGGCCAGAACATGGGCTTCGCGCTGAAGATCGCGGGCCGTCCGGCCTCGGAGATCAAGCAGAAGGTGCTCGACGCGGCCAAGCTGCTCGATATCGAGCAGTACCTCGACCGCAAGCCGAAGGCGCTCTCCGGTGGTCAGCGCCAGCGTGTCGCGATGGGCCGCGCCATCGTGCGTGAGCCGCAGGTCTTCCTGATGGACGAGCCGCTGTCGAACCTCGACGCGAAGCTGCGTGTCTCCACCCGTACGCAGATCGCCGCGCTGCAGCGCCGCCTCGGCGTCACCACCGTGTACGTCACGCACGACCAGGTCGAGGCCATGACGATGGGTGACCGGGTCGCCGTGCTCTCTGACGGTCTCCTGCAGCAGTGCGACACCCCGCGCGCCCTGTACGACAAGCCCGCAAACGCTTTCGTCGCCGGGTTCATCGGTTCGCCCGCGATGAACCTCGTCACCGCGAAGCTCACCGAAGACGGCGCCGAGCTGGGTGGCGCCCGCGTGCCGCTGACCCGCGAGATCCTCGCGAAGGCCGAAGGCGACACGGTCACCCTCGGCTTCCGCCCGGAGTCGCTGGAAGTGACCACCAGCGAAGACGGCACGCTGCCGATCAAGGTCGACCTCGTCGAGGAGCTCGGCTCGGACGCGTACGTCTACGGCAAGCTCGCCGAGAGCGACGCCGAAGGCACGAAGTCGAACGTCGTGACCCGTGTGGACCCGCGCACACCGCCCGCCATGGGCGACACCCTGCGCCTGCGGATTCGTCCCGACGAGCTGCACGTGTTCTCCGCCACCGACGGGGCGCGCCTGTCCTGAGCCGGTTCGTGGGAAACTGGTGGTCGTTATGACCGCCAGTTTCCCGCGTGCCGAGGTCGTCATCGACCTGTCCGCCATCCGGCACAATGTCGCCCTGCTCGCCTCCCGCGCCGCCGCCGGTGCCCAGACGATGGCCGTCGTCAAGGCCGATGGCTACGGCCACGGCGCCCTCGAGGTCGCCCGCGCCGCCGTCGAGGGCGGGGCCACCTGGCTGGGCACCTGCTCCCTCGGTGAGGCACTCGCGCTGCGCCGCGCGGGGATCGGCGTCCGGCTCTTCAGCTGGCTCGACACTCCCGAAGCCGACTTCGCGCCCGCGGTCGCCGAAGACATCGACGTCGCCGTCAGCTCCCTAGACGAGCTGGCCCGCGTGGCCGACGGCGTGCGCCGGGCACGCGACTTTAGCGGGCTAACCGTGAACGCGAGGGTGCACCTCAAGATCGACACCGGACTGTCCCGAAATGGCTGCCCACCTGCGGAATGGCAGGCGCTGGTCGACGCCGCGGCGGCCGCCGAGCCGCTCATCGAGGTCGTCGCGATCTGGTCGCATCTCGCCTGCGCCGACGAGCTCGGCCATCCCTCCATCGACGCGCAGGCGAAGCGGTTCGACGAGGCCTACGACATCGCCCGCACGGCCGGTCTGAACCCGATGCGGCACATCGCGAACTCCGCAGCCGTCCTGACCAGGCCCGAACTGCACTTCGACCTCGTGCGGCCCGGGATCGCGATCTACGGGCTGAACCCGGTGCCCACCGAAGACGACCTGCGCCCGGCGATGACCTTCAAATCGTCGGTCGTCCTCACCAAGCGGATCCCGGCCGGCGAATCGGTCTCCTACGGCCACAGCTGGACGGCCGAGCGTGACAGCACCCTCGCCCTGGTCCCGGTCGGATACGCCGACGGCGTACCGCGGTCCCTGTCCGGACGCATGGACGTCTGGCTCGGCGGACGGCGGCGACCGGTCGTCGGCCGCGTCTGCATGGACCAGCTCATCGTCGACTGCGGAGACGACGAACCGGCCGTCGGCAGCGAAGTGATCCTCTTCGGCCAGGGCGCTCTCGGCGAGCCCACGGCCCGGGAATGGGCCGACAAGCTGGGGACGATCGACTACGAGATCGTGACCTCGATGTACCGGCCGCGGATCCACCGGACGTATCTGGAGGCGGGCTCGTGACACCTTCACGACGACTGCTGGCCATCGTCGGCGGTGTCGGAGCCGTGGCCACCGGCACCGCCGCCGCGATCGCCGTCGCCGCACAGCAGCGGCGGCAGAGTGAGGATCCGTTCGTGGACGAGCCGTTGGGGGATCTTGAACCGGATCGGACGTCGACAGTGGCGGCGGAGGACGGCACGCCGCTCGCGGTCGAGGAGATCGATCCGGCCGATGGGGGAGAACCGGAGCTGACCGTCGTCGGCGTGCACGGTTTCGCGTTGTCCAAGCGCTGCTGGCATTTCCAGCGGCGGGACCTCGCGTCGCTGAAGCTGCCGCGGGTGCGGCAGGTCTATTACGACCATCGCGGGCACGGGCAATCCGGCGCCGCGACCGCCGAGACCAGCACCATCGAGCAGCTGGCGCGCGACCTGGACATGGTCGTGCGTTCGGTCGTGCCCGACGGGCCCATCGTGCTCATGGGGCACTCGATGGGCGGCATGGTGATCATGGAGCTCGCCGCGGAGCATCCTGAGCTGTTCGACGACCGTGTCGGCGGCGTCGCGTTCATCGCGACCGCGGCGGGCGAAGTCGGTGCCCGGGGGCTCCCGCGATCACTGCTCTCGAAGTACAACCCGCTCACGCGAGGCGTCGGCGGGCTGGCCGGCTGGCAGCCGGGGCTCGTCGAATTCGTGCGCGCGGCCGGAGGGCAGCTGACCCGGCAGGCCGTACGCCGGCTGGCTTTCGGCAGCCGGGACGTGTCCCCGCGGCTCGTCGACTTCATGCTGGAAATGCTCGAAGTGACGCCGGTGCGCGGGCTCGTGAATTTCGTCGACACGCTCGGCAGTCACAACCGGTACGCCGCGCTCGCCGGGCTGAAGCACGCGCACGTGCTGGTCGTCGGCGGGGATTCCGACCGGTTCACGCCGATCGCGCACGCCGAGCGGATCGCGGCGGAACTGCCGGACGCGGAGCTGGTGCGCGTGCGCGGCGCGGGGCACATGGTGCAGCTGGAACAACCCGAACTGGTGAACAGTCACCTGATCGACTTGGTGCAACGGTGCACGGGCACCGATGGTGAGACTTCCGACCGGCGAACGTGGTGGTGGCAACGCTGATGAATTTCGCTTTCCCGACTCCCGAGTCGACGATGGATTTCGGGCGGGAGCTCGGACGTTCGCTGCGCGCGGGCGACCTGGTGCTGCTCGCCGGGCCGCTCGGCGCGGGCAAGACGACGCTGACGCGCGGGATCGCGGACGGTCTCGGCGTCGGCGGGCGGGTCAGCTCGCCGACGTTCGTGCTGGCCAGGGTGCATCCGGCGGGCGAGGCCGGGGTCGCCTTGGTGCACGTCGACGCGTACCGGCTCGGCGGGGATCTCTCGCAGCTGGACGACCTGGACCTCGACACCGAACTGGAGCGGTCCGCCCTGGTCGTCGAATGGGGCGAGGGAGCGGCGGAGCGCCTTTCGGACGACTACCTCGTCGTGCGCCTGGACCGTCGCGAAGACGACGTCCGCGAGGTCACCCTGGAGCCGCACGGCACCTGGGCGACCCGCACGCCCGACCTGCGTTTAGCGGGCTAATCGCGCTCAGCAGATCGCGATTAGGGGGCTAAACGCAGGTCCGGGCGCACTTGCGTTTAGCGGGCTAATCGCGATCCGGGTGGCCGACTTGCGTTTAGCCCCCTAATCGCGACGCGGGCCCCCGACCTGCGTTTAGCCCCCTAATCGCGATCTCACTCGGATGCCGCATCAGGGCCGTACCGGCGAAGCGTCCCCTTCCTGCCCGAAGAGGGCTTGGGGGTGCGCATGCCGCTGGGTCCTACAGCGGCATGCGCACCCCGTCTAGACGGCGGGGGTCGATTCAGCCTGCGGGCCGCCGCGTCCGCGCCGATGGCGAAGCCACCACAATCCGCAGAAACCGATTACACCGGTTTGCGCGGCCGGCGTCGCGACGGCTGTCAACGCGACGAGCGCGGTGATCAACGCGAACCAATAGAGCAGGACCCGGCCGGCGTTTTCCCGGCTGCCGAAGAACGTGCTCCGCCAGAAATCGGGCCACTGGGCCGCGGGGCGCAAATGGGCGCGACGGCACGCGGGGTCGGTGACCATGCCGACCGGTTCGCTCGCCAAATCGAGTAATTCGTCGAGACTGACTTCTGCCGGGTGACACCCGCCGTGGTGATCCTGGTTCTTATCCGGGGTCATCGCCTGCGGCTGGGGTGACTCCTCTGGCATACCGCCGGAACACGGCGCTACGCTGGGCATGTTTGACGCCTCCATAGAACGGGTTGATGGAGCTGTTGAACTTCGAGCGGCTCCCCCTGCACGGGGAGCCGCTTCCTTTTTGGTGCGGCATTCGGTCGTTGCCGATCCGCAACACAAGCCATTGTGGACGAAGTTCTCGGACCTACGGGGCGGTAGGTGAAAGGTCGCTGAATCCTGCGCTGAGCGGTCAGCGTAGTTCGCTCCGGGCCATCGAATTGCCCCACTGTAACCCGAAAGAGTAGTTGCGCGTGCGTCTCATTGTCCCATTGTGGAAATAGTGACACGCAGAGTATTCCGTATTCGCGCTATCGAGTGTGCTGGTGTTGTTCGCGAGGAAAGGAATGTTCGGTACCGGATGTTCGGCAGTGGCATTCACGCACGCGGATGGCGTCGCTCGGCATGGCGTGTCCGTTCAACGCCGATCTCCGACCGTTTGTCGCTTCCCGCGGATCGCGTTTAGCGGGCTAAACGCGATCCGCGGGGCCGACGACGGAGCGTGCGATTCCCAGGGCGACCAGGTCCTGGGGGCGTAGCCGCAGGCGGTCCGCGAGAGCGGGAACTTCGTCGGCGGGCAGCTTGAGGATCGCCGCGGCCGCCTCGGGCGAGGTGACCGAGAAATACGCGCCGGGCGTCACCCAGGTCGACCCCGGCGCCGCGAACGCGAGCGCGCCTCCGGACCCGCCTTCCCCGATCACCAGCGTCGTGATCGGCACGGCCGCGCTCGCGACCGCCTCGAACAACTCCGCGATCGCCGCCCCGGCCCCAGTCCGCTCGGCCTCCGCGTCGTTCGCCGCACCCGGGGTGTCGACGAGGGTGAGCACAGGGATCCCGAGCCTCGACGCGAGCCGCACCAGACGCGCCGCCGTCCGGAAGCCAGCGGGCAGCGTCGGCGTTCCGCATTGTGCCGCGTACGCGACCGCACGGCCGTCTCGCCAGCCGAAGCCGCACAGGACGCCGGAGTCGACTCCGCCGCACCTGTCGCCGGAGACCTCTTCACGCCAGTCGAAGTACGCGTCGAGGTACTCCGCGGCCCTCGGCCGATCAGCGGCACGCGCCGTCTGAACCGCGGCCCATCCGCTTTCGGGCAAGGCCGCCGAGCCGAGAGCGCCAGGAGGCTCGGCGGCTTCCGCCGACGGCGAAGCCAGCAAGCGAAGCCACCGTTCCAGCGTCGCGGGAAGGTCTGCTGGCGCCACGATCCGGTCGACCTGTCCCCACGCGAGCTTCGCTTCAGCCGTGTACGCCTCAGCGGGTGCGTCGGCAGGGCGTACCCGGGAACCGGCGAAACCGACCTGTGCCTCGGGCAGCGCGAGAACGACGTCGGCGCTCGCGCCGAGTGTCGCCCAGCCGCCTCCGGTGGTCGGATCGCGCAGGACCGAGATCTGCGGTACCGACCGGGCTCCGGCCGCCGCCCGCGCGATGCGCTGCAACTGCGAAAGCGCACGCATCCCGTGCTGCATGCGGCTGCCGCCGGTCGCGATCAGCGACACCACGGGCAACCGGGACGCCACCGCCCGCGCGAACGCCGCCTCCACGCGATCACCGGTCCGCTGACCGATCGACCCGCCGAGGAAGCCGAACTCGAAGGCGATCACGACCGCTTCGACGTCGCCGATCCTGGCGGTCCCACAAAGCACGGACTCGTCTTCGCCGGACCGCTTCTCGGCGGCCTCGCGTGCCGCGCGGTAGCCCGGCCAGTCGATAGGCCCGTCGTCCGGCTCCTCGGAACGCGGAACGTCCAGATCCTCGAAACCGGTCGCGACCTGCTTGATGACCGACCGGGCGGAGGGCCTGCTCACCCGAGCGCCCGCTTCATGACCTTGCCCATGTCGTTGCGTGGCAACGCTTCCAGGTAGCGGACCACGCGAGGCCGCTTGTGCGGCGACAGCAGGCGCGAGACGTGGTCGGCGAGGTCCGACTCGGTCGGGCGTTCCCCATCGGGCACCACCCAGGCCACGATGCGCTCGCCGAGATCGTCGTCGGGCTCGCCGGTCACCGCGACCTCAGCGACGCCGGGATGCTCCATCAGCGCGTTTTCGATCTCGCCCGCGCCGATCTTGTAGCCGCCGCTCTTGATCAGATCCGTCGCCTTCCGGCCGACGATCTTCACGTAACCGGCAGCGTCGCGGGTCGCCATGTCGCCGGTCCGGAACCAGCCGTCGTCGAAGGCGGCTTCGGTGGCGTCGGGACGGTTGAGGTACTCGGTGAACAGGTTCGGCCCGCGGACCTGGATCTCGCCGACGGTCTCGAGTTCCTCGACGGGCTTGCCCGCCTCGTCCACGAGTCGCAGGTCGACGCCGTCCAGCGGGACGCCGACAGTGCCGGGGACCCGCCCGCCGTCGGCGCGAACGCTGGTGTTCATGAGGGTCTCGGTCATCCCGTAGCGCTCGATCACGCGCTGGCCGGTCGCGGCGGTGATGCGCTGATGGTCGTGGACGGGCAGCGCGGCCGATCCGGAGACGAGCAGCCGGGCGCCGCGCAGGGCTTCGGCGAGCGCCGGGTCGCCGCCGACCTCACCCGCGATGCGGTGATACATGGTCGGGACGCCGAACATCATCGTCGCCCCGGTGGCGAGTTCGCGGGCGACGCCTTCGGTGGAGAAGCGGCCGAGATGCCGGACCGAGCCGCCCCGCCGGAGCGGCCCGAGGATGCCCAGGATCAGGCCATGTACGTGGAAGAGCGGGAGACCGTGGACGAGGACGTCGCCCGCGGTCCACTCCCAGGCGTCTTCGAGCGCGTCGAGCGTGGTCGAGATCGCGCGGCGGGGGAGGACGACGCCCTTGGGCGGGCCGGTCGTGCCGGAGGTGTAGACGATCAGCGCCGGGGCTTCGGCGTCCGGTTCCGCGGGGAGATCGCCGGGCGTGCCTTCGAGGACGATGTCGCGGCGGGGTAGATCGGCGAGACCCGCGGGGAGGTCCGCGCCCGGTTCGGCGAGGACGAGGACGGGCTCGCTGTCGGTGAGGATGTGGGCGAGTTCGCGCTCGCCGATCTTCGGGTTGAGCGGGATGGCGGGGACGCCGGCGAGGAGCGCGGCGATCACGGCGACGCTGGTGCGCACCGTCGGCGTCGCCCAGACGGCGACGCGGCCGGGCGGCAGGTCGCGGGCGAGCGTGCCGGCGACGGTCGCGACGTCGGTGTAGGTCAGGGAGGTGTCGCCGAAGCGGAGGGCTTCCTTGCCGGAACCGCTCGCCAGCGTGGGGAACAACCGATCGGGCACCGTGTGACCTCCTGCTCGACTCCGACGGCCGGGGCGCGTGGAGCCGAGGGCCCCTCCCCGGACCGTACCGCCCCACCCTCCCCGACCCTGCGACCTGCTTCACACCCGGCGCCGAGAGCGACTTTCGCGGGCTAACCGCGATCTGCGGGTCTGGAGGGGTGCGGCCCTCCGGATCGCGATTAGGGGGCGAAACGCGATCTGCGGGCGGGGAGGCGGGAGCGACTTTCGCGGGCTAACCGCGATCCGGCGCCGGGATCGGGGGCGGGAGGATCGGGGCCCGCCGGATCGCGATTAGGGGGCTAAAGTCGCTCCGGCGCTGGGGGAGCGGGGCCGGCACCGGATCACGGTTAGCCCGCGAAACGCGATCCGGGGCGTGGGTCGTAGGCTGGGTAACCGTGCTGGTACTGGCCATCGACACCTCGACCCCGGCGGTCACCGCGGGCCTCGTCGCCCTGGACGGCGACGCCCTCGAGTCACGCGGCGACCGCGTCACGGTCGACCCGCGCGCGCACGGCGAGCTGATCACGCCCCACGCCCTCGAAGCCGTCAAGGCCGCGGGCGTCACGCTTCGCGACCTCGACGCCATCGTCTGCGGCGTCGGCCCCGGCCCCTTCACCGGCCTCCGCGCCGGCATGGCCACCGCCGCGTCGCTCGCCCACGCCCTCGGCATCCCTGCCCATCCGGTCTGCAGCCTCGACGCGATCGCCGCCGACGTCGCCCCCGGCGAAGCGCCCTTCCTCGTCCTCACCGACGCGAGGCGCCGCGAGGTCTACTGGGCCGCGTACGCCGCCGACGGCTCCCGCACTGACGGCCCGCACGTCCAGCGGCCCGCCGACCTCGAGACGACCATCAAGGTCGCGGCGGGTGACGGCGCCCTCCTTTATGCGGACGCCCTCGGCGTCCGGCCGATCGAGCCGCGCTTCCCGTCACCGCTCGGACTGGTCAAAGCCGCTCGCGAGGACTTCCAAAGTGAACCCGCCCCGCTCACCCCGCTCTATCTCCGCCGTCCGGACGCCGTCGAACCGGCCGCGCGCAAGAAGGTGACCACGCCGTGAGGCTGGAACCCTTACGCCGCAAGGATATTCCCCGCTGTGTCGAGATAGAGAAGATCCTCTTCCCCGGCGATTCGCCGTGGACCGCCTACGCCTTCCACGCGGAACTCGACGGCGGCGGTTACTACCTGGTCGCCCGCCCGGAGGAAAGCGACGAGGTCATCGGTTACGCCGGACTCGCCGTCGTCGGCCGCCGCGGCGACTACGAGGCGAGCGTCCACACGATCGGCGTCGATCCCGGCCACCAGCGCGAAGGTATCGGCACCATCCTGCTCAAGGCACTCCTCGCCCGCGCCGACGAACTCGCCGCGCCGGTCTTCCTCGAAGTCCGCACCGACAACGACGCGGCGATCACGCTCTACGAGCGGCACGGTTTCGAACGCGTCGGCCTCCGGAAGCGCTATTACCAGCCCTCCGGCGCCGACGCCTACACGATGGCCCGTCCGCGGGCCCAGGTCCGAGACGAGGTGGCGGGCTGATGCCGCGCATCATCATGGGCATCGAGAGTTCGTGCGACGAGACCGGCGTCGGTCTCGTCCGCCTGCACGACGACGACACGGTCGAACTCCTCGCCGACGAGGTCGCCTCCAGCGTCGATCAGCACGCCCGCTTCGGCGGCGTCGTGCCCGAGGTCGCCAGCCGCGCGCACCTGGAGGCGATGGTCCCGACGGTCGAGCGGGCCTTCGAAAAGGCCGGGCTGAAACTGTCCGATGTGGACGCCATCGCGGTGACCGCCGGACCCGGTCTCGCCGGCGCGCTCCTGGTCGGCGTCGCCGCCGCCAAGGCCTACGCCGCCGCGCTCGACATCCCGCTCTACGGTGTCAATCACCTGGCCGGGCACATCGCCGTCGACACGCTCCAGCACGGCCCGTTGCCGGAGCGCTGCCTCGCCTTGCTCGTCTCGGGCGGGCATACGCAATTGCTGCTGGTGGACGACATCGCGTCCGAGATCACCGAACTCGGGTCCACTGTGGATGATGCGGCGGGCGAGGCCTACGACAAGGTCGCTCGCGTCCTTGGTCTCCCGTATCCCGGCGGCCCGCCCATCGACAAGGCCGCCAAGAACGGCGACGGCAAGGCCATCGCGTTCCCGCGCGGCATGACCGGACCGCGTGACGCCAAGTTCGATTTCTCCTTCTCCGGCTTGAAAACCGCCGTCGCGCGCTGGGTCGAAGGCGCCGAGCGCCGCGGCGAGGAGATCCCCGTCGACGACGTCGCCGCGTCGTTCCAGGAGGCCGTCGCCGACGTTCTCACGCTGAAGGCGATCCGGGCGGCCAAGGAACACGGTGTCGACACGCTGGTGATTTCCGGTGGCGTGGCGGCGAATTCGCGATTGTCCGAACTCGCCGCCGAGCGCTGCGCGGAAGCCGGGATCACCCTGCGGGTCCCGCGGCCGCGGCTGTGCACCGACAACGGCGCGATGATCGCCGCGCTCGGCGCGCACGTGGTCGCCGCCGGACGTCCGCGGGCGTCGCTCGACTTCTCCGCGAATCCGGCGCTGCCGGTCCAGATCGTCTCGATCTAGCGCGTTTCGGCGGCGGTGCGCGGCGCCGGGGCGAGGTTGAGCAGTTCCTCCAGCGCCGCCACCGCCAGCGCGGCGGCATTGCCGTCGCCGTAAGGGTTTCCGGCGTGCGTCGGATGGAGATCGCCGCGCAGGATCTTCGCCGCGGTGTCGGCGATGAGGCCGGTGTCCGTTCCGACCAGCCAGGCGCAGCCCGCCTCGATGGCTTCGCGTCGCTCGGTGACGTCGCGGAGCACGAGGACGGGCGTGCCGAAGGTCGGCGCTTCCTCTTGAATACCACCGGAATCGGTCAGGACGAGCTCGGCGAGCCGCAGCGCTCGCACGAGATCGGGATACTCGAGCGGCTCGGTGATCGTCACCCGCGGCGTCCCGCCGAGCGCGGTCACGACCTGCTCCCGCACGGCCGGATTCGGGTGCACCGGGAACAACACCTGGACGTCGCTGTGCTCCGCGACGATCAGTTCGATGGCCGCGAGGGTCCGGCTCAGCGGCTCGCCCCAGGACTCCCGCCGGTGCGATGTCACGAGGACGAGACGTTCGCCCGCTTCGGCGATCTCCATCTCCAGCAACGCGAGCGCGGTGTCCCTCGCCGGGAGATCACGCTCGGCGATCGCGATCACGGCGTCGACGACGGTGTTGCCGGTGACGGTGATCCGTTGGCGTGGAACACCTTCCGTGCGCAGCGCGGCCGCGGCGCCCGGGGTCGGCGCGAGGTGCAGGGCGGCGACGCGTGAGATCATCTGCCGCGCGCCCTCCTCGGGGAACGGCGCGGCGAGGTCGTGCGTGCGCAGTCCCGCTTCCAGGTGCACCACCGGGATGCCCAGCCAGAACGCGGCGAGCGCGCCCGCCAGTCCCGTCGTCGTGTCGCCTTGGACGACGACCGCCGACGGCGCGACCCTGCGCAGCACCTGGTCGAGTGCGGGGAGCAGCCCGGAAACCAGTTCCGCCTGGGCACCGGTGGTCCTGGGCGGGATGTCGAGCCAGGCGTCGACCGGCAGGCCGAACGGGATCAGCGCCTGCTCGACCATGCCTTGATGCTGTCCACTGTGGACGACGAAGGGCCGCAGGTGCGGATGCTCCGCCAGCGCCAATGCCAACGGAGCGAGCTTGACCGCCTCCGGCCGGGTCCCGGCCAGCAACATCACATCCACGCGTTCGCGCTCCTCATCCACGAGTTCGAGTGTCCCGCACAACGCGGGTGGTGGCCGCCGGCGTGCGAGGGGCCCACGCCGGCGGCCGTTCTGTCCGGGGGAGCGTCAGCTCCCCGTCCGGCCGAGCCGTTTCGTGCGGCGGTAGCCGGCGACGACCGCGATGGTTCCGAGAACCAGCAGGATCACGCCGACCGCCAGCCACCAGCCGACATCGGCCCCGGTGGCGGCGAGGGCACCCACTCCGCCACCGGCGACACCGACCCCGGCGCCAGGCAACTTGTACATCCGGACCTCACCTAATCCTGGTCAGGCGCTGGTCGCCGGTCGACGCCCGCGCACGACGCGGATCCCGACCGGGATGGCGACGGCACCGAGCAGACCGAGACCGATCCAAAGGCCGGCACCCGACGCGAGCGGCACGGGCAGGCCCGCCGGACCACAGGTGGCCGACGAGACGATCACGTCGCCGGAGCCGATCGGCGTGAGCGCGTCGCCGGCCAACTTCACGTGGATCGCGTTGACAGTAAGGCTGCCGTCGCTGTTCTTGATCTGCTCGTTCAGGATGATCGTCGCAACGTTGATGGCGCCGAGACCAACCTTGACCTGGGTGTTCGGTGCGGGAGTGGAGTCGACGGCGCCCGCGCTGCCGAGGTTCGCCCCGACCAGGTTCGTCGCGCCCTGCACACCCTTCTGGGTCGCGGTGCAGGTGGCTTCGACGGCCTTGGCACCGACGGTGCCGAGGGCGCCCTTGAGCAGCGGCAGACCGACATCGGCGGTGCTGGCCTTGGCCGTCACGGCACCGGAGTTGTCGTCCCGCTTGGCTTCGGTGTTGATCGCGCCGGCGGTGAGAATCCCGGTGAGATCCGCCTTCGCGAGGCTGTTGGTGGTCGGCCCGGAGGTCTTCGCTTCGGCGAGCGGTCCTGCCTTCACCGCGTCGAGGCCGAGGAGTTTCACATCGACCTTGACGCCATACGCGGAGCCGTCGCCGGGGGCCGCCGAGGCGGGCACCGCACCGGCGAGAGCCACGCTCGCCACCACAGCGGCGAGCAGTCCGCCTCGTCGCAAGAGGTGCGTGTTCTTCAACTGGTCCTCCGAATTGATTCGTGGGGTTTTCTTTCATCTGCGGTCGGCACGTGGGCACAACCGGTGCGGACGAATCCTCAGCTGGCCAGACTCGGCTCGCGGATCGTCTATCGCCGAGTGTTTCTCAAATTGAACCGAAAATTGCCAGGATCACCGGATCGGGTGGTTCTCCGAGCGTTGTCCGCAGGTCGTCGAGAACGTCACTCTTTCGGCCTAGTCAGTTTTTCCACGATCGTGCCGAAAGGGGTCGTGATCACGTTGTGAATGCGAACCCCGGCCGAAAGGACTGGTTCTCGCTGACTTACTCTCGTCGGCGAGGTCCCTGTCCGCTTCGCTGAATCCCGTCGTCTGCTGCGCCTTTCCTGAGAGGGTCATCGTGGCCGTTGCGAGCGCTCCTTTGCCGAGTTCCAGTCGGTTCCAGCTGCGTATGGCGGTGCTGGCGGTGATCGCCACGGCGGTCGGTCTGGTGCTGGCCGAACGGCTGTATCGGGTTTTCGAGGTGCAGCTTTCGGGGTTGATACTGAGGGTTGTCACCTCATCGGGTGTCTTTGTCGCCGGTGAGCGCGAGACTGTCTACTTTGGGTTGTCGGGCGATACTCCACTCGGGTTACGAATGACGCCGGAATGCTCTTCGGCATTCATGTTGCTGCCGTTGCTCTTGGTGACCGCGGTCATGTTGTATTTCCGCCCGAAGAATGCGAAGAGGTTGTTCTTCTCGCTGGCGATTTCGGCGGCGGTGGTCATTCTTGTCAATCAGATGAGGGTTTTGGCGATCGTCGGCCTCGTGAACGTGATGGGTATCGACGAAGGTTATTACTGGGGTCACACCCTGCTCGGTTCGATGGTCAGCGTCCTCGGTGGCGCGATCGCCCTCGTGCTGTTCGTCTGGCTGAGCACCCGGAAACCCCGGGCCGAGCGAGAGGCCGCCTGATGGGCAGCGGTTCGATCAAGATCCTGCTCGCGATCACCCAGGCGTTCGCGCTGACCATGAGCGTCGCGTTCATCGTGTACGTGGTCGTGATCGTCGTGCCGTACCTGCGGCGCAAACCCGCGCCCGTCGGCGACGCGACCGACTTCACCTGGCATTTCTTCGTCCCGTGCCGGGACGAGCAGACCGTCATCCGCGAAACGGTGCGGTACCTGCGCTCGACGTTCCGGCATGCGCACGTCTGGGTCGTCGACGACGACTCAGAGGACCGCACGGCCCGGGTCGTCAAGTCGATCTGGCGGCGCAACGGCGGCTACGACCCGTATCTGCACCTCGTTCCCCGGCGGCGCCCGGAAGCGAGGACGGGCAAGGGCGACGCGCTCAACGCCGCTTATCAGGCGCTCAACTTCTGGATGGGCCCGGACGCGAGCCGTGACGACGTGGTCGTCGTGGTCGTCGACGCGGACGGCCGCCCGGCGGAGAACTGCCTCGAAGTGTGCGCCGCGGACCACCTGTTCGGCGACGAGACCATCGGCGCGGTGCAACTCGACGTCTGGATGGGCAACGCCGACAGCCGCCCGCCGGGGAGGAACTGGTTCTCCCGCGCTTTCGGGCTGAAACTGGCTCAACTGCAGGATCTCGAGTTCCGCACGGCCATCGCCGCGATCCAGACCTCGCGCGGGTTCACCGGCACGATCTCCATGGGCGGCAACGGCCAGTTCACGCGACTGTCCGCCTTGGACTCGATCGCCGGCGACGACGAACAGCCGTGGCGCGGTTCGCTGCTGGAGGATTTCGAACTCGGCGTGCACCTGCTGACCGCGGGCTGGCGGACCGGGTACACACCGGATTCCCATGTGAAGCAAGAAGGCCTGTACAGCCTGCGGCGATTCCTGGTGCAGCGCACGCGCTGGGGCCAGGGCACCATGCAGTGTTCGCGGTACCTGCGGCGGATCTGGGATTCGCCGCACGTGAGCACGCTGGGCGCGGCGGAGATGATGTACTACCTCGCGCAACCGTGGATGCAGCTGCTCGGCTCGCTGCTGTACCCGATCCCGTTCATCCTGCTGCTCTTCACCACCGCCGGGGATCCGGCGCAGGTGTGGACCTGGTTCGCCGACGACGGCGCGTGGATCCTGTTCGCGATCTACGGCTCGTTCGGGCTGCTGCCGTTCATCGTGTGGGGCCCGATCTACCAGTTCAAATGCCTGAAGAGCCGCAATCTCCTGCGCGGGCTCGGGATGGGTTTCGCCTACGCGCTCTACATCTACACGTTCTACATCACGTCGTGGCGGGCGCTGTTCCGCCTGGTCCGCGGCCGGAACGGCTGGTCGAAGACGCGGCGGAACACCGAGCACGCCCCCGGCGTCAAGGTCGCCCTGGACTCCTGACCCGCGCCCGGATCGCGTTTAGCCCGCTGAACGCGATCCGGGGCGGGAGGTCAGAAGGCGGGCAGGATCCGGACGTCGTCCGCCTTCACGAAGGCGATGCGGTGCCCGAACTGGATCTGCACGTACCGCGTCTTGCCCTTCACGACCACGTGGTTCGCCGGGTCGAACGTCGTCGCCGAGTAGTACTCGGAGCCGACCACGTTGCCGAGTGAGTACCGCTGCCCGGCCGGGAACGTGTACGGCAGCGGGACGACCTGCTGCACCGGCACGTTCGCCGGGTACGCCTCCGCCTCGGGATACGCGCGCCCGAACACCGGGACGGTCGCCAGACCGGGCTTCGGGGTGACGACCAGGCCGAACGCCGGGCTCGTCGTACGCGCGTCGCGGAACCAGCCCTTCTGGCCGAGGTACCAGATCGCCGTCCAGCCGTCACGCCGCTCGGCGACCACGTACCGCTGGCCGGTCTCCGCCCGGCTACCGATGTCGGAGACGTCCATCGTGCTCGCCGAACCGTCCGGGCGCAGGCCGATGTCCTTGAGCAGCGGTGCCGAGTCGTTCGGCTCGCTCCGCAGCACGACCGAACCGGAACCCCTTGCCGGGCAAGGCTTTCCGGCGCCCTCGCAGCCGATGAACGCGGGCTGGTTCGTGGCGAAGTCCGGCGTGATGGTCACCAGCGGCGAACCGGGACGGCCGAAGCCCGTCAGCGGCGCGCCCATCAGGTCGAAGTAGTGCGACCAGTCCCAGTACGGGCCTGGATCCCAGTGCATGCCCTTGATCGTCGAGGGGATCGTGCCCGGGACGTTGTCGTGGCCGATGATGTGCGCGCGGTCGAGCGGGACGTCGTACTTCCGCGCGAGGTAGCCGACGAGCTTCGCGGAGGTGCGGTACATCGCCTCCGTGTACCAAGTGCCCTTCGCGGCGAAGCCCTCGTGCTCGATGCCGACGGACTTCGCGTTGACGTACCAGTTGCCGGCGTGCCAGGCGACGTCCTTGGTCGGCACGTGCTGCGCGATCTGGCCGTCGGACGAGCGGATCGTGTAGTGCCAGCTCACGTACGTCGGGTCCCGGACGAGGTCCATCGCCGTGTTCCAGTAGCCCTCGGTGTCGTGGATGACGATGTACTCGACCTTCTGGCTCTTCGGCCGGTCCGCTTTGTCGTGGTTGCCGTAGTCGTTGTTCGGCAGCTCCTGGTACGGCGCCGGCACCGAAAGGCACGAGACCTTCTTCGGGCACTCCGTCTTCGGGTCTTCCGCCTGAACGCGGGCGGGGCTCACCGGAGTGGCGGCGAGGGCGACGCTCTGGCCGTCGTCGGTCTTGCGGCTGACGCCCTTGGAGATCGTGTCGAAGACTTCGTCGGCGAAGGACCTTGCCCCCGCTTCGTCCTTCGCGCCGCTGTAGCGCGCGACGGCGTCGTACCAGTCGCCGGCTTCGCGTTGGTACTTCGCCAGGAGAGCGGCGCCACCGCGGATGTTCTGCGTGGGGTTCGTGCGCAGCGTCGCGACGTCCTGGCCGATCAACGAGGAGGCCTCGTCGATGGTCTGGAGGCCGGGCGGGGGAGGCTTCGGCGCCGGTGTCACGGGGAGTTTCGCCCGGCGGGCGTCGTCGCCGCGCGGGTCCTCCCCGCCTTCGTCATGATGCGTGCCTGCGCCCGCTTCGCGCAGGTCGGTCAGGTGCATCGGGCCGTAACCGGCGGAGGTGCTCGGGGTTCCGGCGTTGAAGTCCCAGCGCGACTCCAGGAAGGAGACGCCGAGCAGGACGTGCTCGGGGACGCCGAACTCCCGCGCGGCGGCCGCGAAGTCCCGCTGCCGCTGCTGATCCGCCGGAGCGGCTTCGGCGGGGACGGCGGCGAGGAGACCGGCGGCGAGGGTGAGGACCGCGAGCCCGGCGGTCCGTTTGGACCGGCGCCGGAGCGGTTCGAGGGTGACGGGACGGAAGGGACGCGGCATGGGCGTTTACCCCCAGTGACTAGGTCTGCTGAACAGGACCGACCCCAATGGTCGGAACCTAACCAGAAACCCGCCTCTTCCGTAAGGTCCCTCCAGATCGCGATTAGGGGGCGAAACGCAGGTCGGCCGGCGGGAGCGCGATTAGGGGGCTAAACGCAGGTCGGTGGCAAGGTGGAGGCATGCCTGGGGTGAAGGAGCTTCTGCAGGAGAAGGACCACGTCTTCCTCGATTTCGACGGTCCGGTGTGCGATGTGTTCGCCAAGCTGACGGCGAGCGAGGTGGCGGACAGGCTCAAGCGCCTCGTCGAGCCTGATCTGCCCGCGGAGGTGAGTGCTTCCGCCGATCCGTTCGACGTTCTCCGGTACGCGGCCTCGTGTGGTCCGAACGCCGCGTACGTCGTCGAGCGGCAGCTCAGCCGGTTCGAGGGGGAGGCCGTCGCGCAGGTCTCGCCGGCTCCCGGTGCCGCGGAGGTGCTCCGCGAGTGGGTCGCGCAAGGGTTCACGGTGACGATCGTCAGCAACAACTCCGTCGACGCGGTCAGGTCCTTCCTGGGGCTGCACGAACTCGCCGAGTACGTCCGCCGGATCAGTGCCCGGACCACGAGCGATCCTGGGCACTTGAAGCCGCATCCGGCGCTCCTCGACGCCGCGGTGAAGGCTCTCGGCACGTCGCCCGGGCAATGCGTCATGGTCGGCGACTCGGCGGCGGACGTCCTGGCCGCTCGCGACGCCGGTATCGCTTCGGTCGCTCTCGCGACGACGCTCGCCAAGCGCCGGACCCTCGCCGCTCTCCAGCCCGATGCCCTGGTGGGCTCCCTCACCGACCTGCGTTTAGCCCCCTAATCGTGCTCCGGCCGCCCGACCTGCGTTTAGCGGGCTAAACGCGATCTGCCAGCAGCAGGCCCAGGAAGAGCGCCATGCCGACCTGATTGTTGTTCATGAACGCCCGGAAATAGCCGTCGCGCTCGCGTCGCGCGGTCAGCCTGCCCTGGTGGACGAACAGCACGCCCGCGACCACGACGGCGAGATCGAACGTTCAGCCGAGCAACTTCACGCGGCCGATCGCGACCATGAGCGTCAGCATCGCGCCCTGCAAGACGCCGACGGCCAGCCGGTCGTGGCGGCCGAACAGGATCGCCGTGGACTTCACGCCGATCTTCAGATCGTCGTCCCGGTCGACAGTGGCGTACTGCGTGTCGTACGCGACGACCCACAAGAGGTTGGCGATGAACAGGAGCCAGCAAACCGGCGGCAGGGATCCGCCCGAGGCGGCGAAAGCCATCGGGATCGACCAGCCGAACGCCGCGCCAGCACCACCTGCGGTAGATGCGTATAGCGCTTCGCGAACGGATAAGCGCACGCCAGCACCGACGCCACCACCGAGAGCACGACGGTCAGGGAATTGAGCGTCGTCGCCACCAGGAAGGAAAGCAGAACCAGGACACCGAACAGGCAGCGTGCCTCCTTGCCCGCCGCCGCGATCCACAGCGCCCACAGCGTCGGCCACAGAAGCAGCAGCGCGCCGATCGGTTTGTCCGCCCGCATCAGGCGCAGATACACCGACAGCTTGTTCCGCGCGAGGAACAGCGACATCGTTCCTCGCCTCCGGCGTGCCGATCCGAAGGTAGGGGCACCACGGCGCACGCGGTCCGAACTCGCCCTCGATGGCAAGGTGCTGTAATCGGACGGGCACGCGCTGCGGGGCAAGCGCGGGAAAAGGGCCGGTCAGGAGCTCGGGGACAAGGTGATCGGACCCTCCTTGCGAAGCTGGCACTCACATGGCTAGAGTGCTAATTGCACGGCCCGAACACGCCCCGGCACCCGCGACGGCGGGGGTGGTAGGAGCCGTAACTCATCCTGCCAACGCTTTCGACGACCGTGGAGGTCAACCCGGTGAGCGTGAACATCAAGCCGCTCGAGGACAAGATCGTTGTCCAGACGAGCGAGGCCGAGGAGACGACCGCTTCCGGCCTCGTCATCCCCGACACCGCCAAGGAGAAGCCCCAGGAGGGCAAGGTTCTGGCCGTGGGCCCGGGCCGCATCGACGACAAGGGCAACCGCGTCCCGCTCGACGTTTCCGTCGGCGACGTCGTCATCTACTCCAAGTACGGCGGCACCGAAGTGAAGTACAACGGTGAGGACTACTTGATCCTTTCCGCTCGCGACGTGCTGGCCGTCATCAACTGACGTCCGCTCTCAGCGCATGACGCCCCGGGCCCCGCATTGCCGGGGAACGGGGCGTTCGTGTTTTCCGTGCTTTAGAACTGGAAGGTAAGCGGAACAGGCCATGCCCAAGCAGATCAGTTTCGACGAGGACGCTCGTCGCGCGCTCGAGCGCGGGGTGAACAAGCTCGCCGACGCGGTCAAGGTCACCCTCGGCCCGCGTGGTCGCCACGTCGTGCTCGACAAGAAGTTCGGTGGCCCGACCATCACCCTCGACGGCGTCACCGTCGCTCGCGAGATCGAGCTCGACGACCCGTTCGAGAACCTCGGCGCCCAGCTCGCCAAGAGCGTCGCCACCAAGACCAACGACGTCGCCGGTGACGGCACCACGACCGCGACCGTGCTCGCGCAGTCGCTGGTGAAGGTCGGCCTGCGCAACGTCGCCGCCGGTGCCAACCCGACCTCCGTCGGCCGCGGCATCGAGGCCGCCGCGGAGAAGGTCATCGCGGTCCTCAAGGAGAAGGCGACCCCGGTCAAGGGCCGCGACAACATCGCCCAGGTCGGCACCGTCACCTCGCGTGACGCGGCCATCGGCGCCCTGCTCGGCGAGGCCGTCGAGCGGGTCGGCGAAGACGGCGTCATCACGATCGAGGAGTCGTCCACGCTGGCGACCGAGCTCGTGATCACCGAGGGTGTGCAGTTCGACAAGGGTTTCCTGTCGGCGCACTTCGCGACCAACCCGGAGGAGCAGAAGGCGATCCTCGAGGACGCCTACATCCTGCTGGTCCGCGAGAAGATCTCGGCCCTGGCCGACCTGCTCCCGGTGCTGGAGAAGGTCGTCGAGGCGAAGAAGCCGCTGCTGATCATCGCCGAGGACGTCGACGGCGAGGCGCTGTCGACCCTCGTCGTGAACTCGCTGCGCAAGACGATCACCGCCGTCGCGGTCAAGGCGCCGTTCTTCGGTGACCGCCGCAAGGCGTTCCTGGACGACCTCGCGGTCGTCACCGGTGGCGAGGTCATCTCGGCCGAGATCGGGCACAAGCTGTCCGAGACCACGCTCGCCCAGCTGGGCAACGCGCGCCGGATCGTCGTCACCAAGGACGACACCACGCTCGTCGACGGTGCCGGCACCAAGGACGACATCGCGGGGCGCGTCGCGCAGATCCGCAAGGAGATCGAGAACACCGACTCCGACTGGGACCGCGAAAAGCTGCAGGAGCGGCTGGCGAAGCTCGGCGGCGGTGTCGCGGTGATCAAGGTTGGCGCGGCCACCGAGACCGAGCTGAACGAGCGTAAGCACCGCATCGAGGACGCCGTGGCTTCGACCAAGGCGGCCGTCGAAGAGGGCATCCTGCCCGGCGGTGGCTCGGCGCTCGTGCACGCGGTCAAGGAGCTCGACGGTGGCCTCGGCCTCGAGGGCGACGAAGCGACCGGTGTGCGCATCGTCCGCGACGCGCTGTCCGCCCCGCTGTTCTGGATCGCGACCAACGCGGGCCACGAGGGCGCGGTCATCGTGAACAAGGTCCAGGAGCAGAACTGGGGGCACGGCTTCAACGCCGCCACCGGCGAGCTCACCGACCTGCTGGCCGCCGGCATCGTCGACCCGGTCAAGGTGACCCGGTCCGCGGTGGCGAACGCCGCTTCCATCGCCCGGCTCGTGCTCACGACGGAGAGCTCCGTCGTCGAGAAGCCGGCCGAAGAGGAGCCCGCCGCGGCCGGTCACGGCCACGCGCACTAGTTCCACCCTCGAAGCGGGGCGGTACTCCACCCGGAGTGCCGCCCCGCTTTGCTGTCCCGACCCCTGCCCCGCCGGAGCGACTTTCGCGGGCTAACCGCGATCCGCCGGGTTCCCGCACCGACCTGCGTTTCGCGGGCTAATCGCGATCTGGCGGCAGGGGAGTGCGGTCGCGGGCGGAGCGACTTTCGCGGGCTAACCGCGATGCGCTCGGCACGAGCGACACCCAGGGCCGACCTGCGTTTCGCGGGCTAATCGCGATTTGGCGGCGTGGGAGCCCAGGTGCGGGGCGGAGCGACTTTCGCGGGCTAATCGTGACGCGTCCCGGGCCGGGGAAGCGGAAGGGCGGCACCCCACCCGGATGCCGCCCTTCCGCGTTGCCGAACTCGGCTTGATCAGCCGTTCGACATGCTCAATGTGCGCTTGTCCGCCTTGATGATGTGCTCGCGTTCCGATTCCGACAGCCCGCCCCAGATCCCGTACGGCTCGTGCACGGCGAGCGCGTGGTTCCGGCACATGGCCAGCACCGGGCAGGCCAGGCACACGGCTTTGGCCCTCGCCTCGCGGCGGGCTCTGGCCGGCCCGCGTTCGCCGTCAGGGTGAAAGAAGGACGCGCTGTCCATGCCCCGGCACGACCCTTCGAGCTGCCAGTCCCACACATCCGCGTTGGGTCCCGGGAGCCTGCGTGTGTCCGCCATCCTGACCGCCTCCGTCATCCGGTCGAAGCGTTTACCTGCTCTGCTGCGCTGCGGATACTCCATTCGGTGCAACGGCGGTAACGTTAGAAGCGCGCCAATACTTGTTCAAGAGATTCAAGACGATTCAGCCGTTAGGCATCCCCCGGATGTGTGAGCGGTACTTTCCGTTCCGGTTGCCCCCGCCCCGGCCTGCCTGGATATTGGGTCGAGTGGGATCTCGGATCAGCAGTGAAGAACCCACCCTGCCGGTGGCCTCGGTCGCTCGCCGGCTCGGGGTCGCACCGTCCACCCTGCGCACCTGGGACCGTAGATACGGCGTAGGACCGAGCCGCCACACCAACGGCCGTCACCGCCGCTACGGCAGCTCCGACATCGGCCGTCTCGAACTGATGCAGCGCGCGTTGCTCCGCGGCGCCTCGACGGCCGAAGCCGCGAAATACGCGCTCGAACAGATGCCCCGGACGGCCACGGAGATCCCGGAATCCTCCGTGGTCCAAGTGGACGAGCGGACCGCAGCGCCGCCCGCCGAGGATCACGACGTCCCGTCCCGCCTCGCCCGGCGCCTGAGCACGGCCGCGCTCGCGATGGACTTCGGCGCGGTCCAGCGCATGCTCGCCGACACGATCCGCGAGCTCGGCGTCCTGCCCGCCTGGACCGGCGTCGTGTCGCCGGTCCTGACCGCGCTGGGCGCCCGCTGGCGCGGCGTCAGCGCCGGCGCGGAGGTCGAGTACCTGCTCGCCGAATGCGTGTACGCCGCCCTGGTCCGCGCGACACCCGTCCTCCGCGAACCGCGCAACCAGCGGCCGGTCCTGCTGACCTGTGTGCCGGACGAACGCGACAACCTGCCGATGTACGCGCTCGCCGCGGCGCTCGGGTGCCGCCGGATCGGCGCGCAGCTGTTCGGCGCCTCGCTGCCCGCCGAGGTGCTCGCGGTGACGGTCCGCCGCAGTGTCCCGGCGGCGGTCGTGCTGTGGTCGGGACGGCGCGCGACCGCGGACCCGCGCCTGTTCGCCAGGGTGTCCCGCGGCCGTCAGCGCAGCAGGCTGTTCGCCTGCGGCCCGGGCTGGGATCCCGCCACGCTCCCGGACAAGATCGAACTGCTCGGCGAGCTGGCGACGGCCGCCGACCGGATCGAGCACGTTCTTGTCGGTGCGAGGCGATAGAAAGGACCGATGGAAGAGTCCTTGCGGTCCGCCGCGTTCGGTGACGGCGTGCGGCCGCCGAACTCCTTCGCGGTGCCCGCGTCACCTCGCGGACGGTTGCTCGCCGCGATCGGGCTCGGCGCCCGCGGGCGGTACGCGGCGGCGGCCACCATGCTGAACGGGTTGCGCACGAGCGAAGACCCGGTGCTCGCGTCGCTGGCCGCGAGCACGCTGGCGTCGCATCGGCGGCAGCTGGGCGGGCACGCGGCGGCGCTCGTCCTCGACGGCGAGGCGCTCGCGCTGGTGATCGCGGAGCCGCGCGGGGAGCCCGACCCCGACGGCCTGGACGCCGAGGGGGCACGGGCGGACGCCCTCCTCGGTCTCGCGGCGGACAACCTCGGGCGCGGCAGGCTGACCGCCGCCCGGCGGCTGCTGGCGCGTGCGCACGCGCACACCGGCAACTGGCGTAGCCGGACCAGGGCCGGTTGGGTGGGCGCGGAAATCGAACTGGCCGGTAACCTTTCCGGCGCGGCGATCGAACCTGCGGAAATGGCGCTGGAAACGGCTCGGGCCCGGGGCGCGTGTCGGCATGTCGTCAAATCACAGCTTGTACTCGGCGTGACCATCGCGAATGGAAGTTCCGCTGAGCGGGACCGCGCGAAAGCGCTGGTGGAGAGCGCGCGTGAAACCGCCGGGAAATACGAATTCAATTCACTTCTGTGGGTCGCGTGCCTGGTCGCGGCCGACCTGACGGCAGGACACGCCGATGAGTATCGATTCAGAGGGGCCGAACTGTTGCACGCAGTGTTACGGCACGCAGATCCTTGCGGGAGGTGGCTCGCCCGGGAATCTCCGTGGGTCCCCCTCTGAGGGCGTCTAGCCTGTTGGAGGGCCCATTCCGGCAACCGGGCTAAGAAACTTCAAAAAAAGCCACCGGATCGTGTCAAGGTTCGGGCTAAAGCGTCCGATAGGGGAAGTGGAATGTCACCCGGCTGCAGGAAGGAAACCCCGTGACGACGGTCTTGATCTGCGACGACCGACGCAGTGTCCGCGAAGGGCTCACTCGAGTGATGTCCGCGGTCCCAGGGGTCAGTCGCATCGACTGCGTAGCGCACGGTGACGAGCTGCTGGCCCGGTACTCCCGTCAGCCGGTCGACGTCGTGCTGGTCGGTACCCAGCGCGCTGTCCCGACTGGCGTCGAAGCCACCCGGCGGCTCGTCTCGGCGAACCCCCAAGCGAACGTGATCGTGTTCGGCGCCCCGGACGACGCGGGCAGCATCGCCGCCGCGATCGCCGGCGGAGCCCGCGGCTACCTGCGCTGGGACGCCTCGCGTCCCGAGCTGGTCGCCGCACTGGCGCACACGCTCGCCAGCACCTCGGTACCGGCGCCCCGGTAGCCGTCCGACCCCGGTGTCCAGCTCACCGAGCGCGAGCTCCAGGTGCTCCGCGGGATGAGCCAGGGCAAGAGCAACGGGCAGATCGGCCGCGAGCTGTACCTGTCCGAAGACACCGTGAAGACCCATGCGCGCCGCTTGTTCCGCAAGCTCGGCGTGCGGGACCGCGCTCAGGCGGTCGCCCACGGATTCCGCCGTGGACTTGTTTCCTGACAACGCTTTCTTGATTTCGCTGGTTGGATCGCACGACGGGTGACGAACGGGCCGGGGGAGTACCCCTGGCCCGTACCTGTGTTTCCTGTCACGCTTCGCGCTTTTATGCTCACCGCTCGGGCACTCTTGCCCGAGCGCGTCCGCCTCCGGGCGGATCGTCGTACCCCGCTGTGTTCCGGCTCGTCGAAATTTCGACCATGAGCGAAGGGAACCGGCGAAGACCCGGATTTCAGCGTGTTCGCCGAATGGCGGCACGCCGATGACGGCCGTCAACGAAAGGCGGCGGGCCGGGCGGTACGGTAGCTGTCACCGGTAGTGGCCCCCGAAGTCACACGCCGGACTCTTTGCACGCCTATACGTAACACTGGGACTGTTGTCTGCGATGGCCAATGTGGGGGACGGACTGGATGAGCCGGTCGCCGCTGCTGTTGAGGGTGATCCTCAAGCGGTCGAGCGGTTGCTGGCGGCCATCCGTCCTTTGGTAGTGCGGTACTGCCGCGCTCGGGTTGGCAGGCAGGAGCGTTCGTTCGCTTCCGCAGACGACGTTGCTCAGGAGGTGTGTCTCGCGGTGCTCACGGCATTGCCTTCGTACCGTGATCAGGGCCGCCCGTTCCTGGCCTTCGTCTACGGGATCGCCCAGCACAAGGTGGCCGACGCGCATCGCGCCGCGGCCCGCAACCGCGCCGAGCCGGTCGCCGAAGTCCCCGACGAGGTCGAGGGCGGCGTCGGCCCCGAGCAGCGTGCCCTCCAGGGCGAGCTGAACGAGCGCATGTCGCAGCTGCTGCGCGTCCTGCCCGACAAGCAGCGTGAGATCGTGGTCCTGCGCGTGGTCGTGGGATTGTCCGCCGAAGAGACGGCCGAGGCCGTGGGGTCCACCCCCGGCGCCGTCCGGGTGGCCCAGCATCGCGCCTTGGCGCGCCTACGTAAGGTTCTGGCCGCTGAGGAGGTGATCTGAGTGACCGACCGCGACCATCGGTTCTCCCCTGGGACCGATCGTGAACTGACGGCCTTCGAGAGAGGGCTGACGTCCTCCGAAGCCGAGTTCGCCGCTGATCTGTCGGCCGTTCAGGCCGATGACGCGCTGCTCGACGCCCTCGGTGGCTCGGACCCGAAGATGGCCGACGACCTCGGCGATCAGGAGCTCAACGCGCTGCTGCTGGCCTGGCGGCGTGACATCGACAGCGAGCCGCTCGCGGAGCTCGTCGACGTCGACACCGCCGTCGTCACCGTGAAGACCGCCGCGCTCGCCCGCAAACACGGGGGAAGACGCCGGCTGCTGGTCCCGGTGGCCGCCGCCGCGGCCGTCCTGGCCATCGCCTTCGCCGGTACCGGTCTCGCCGCGAAGGACGCGCAGCCTGGTGACACGCTCTGGGGCCTGACCAAGGTGCTTTACGCCGACCACGCCCGGTCGGTCGAGGCCGCCGCCGCGGCCAAACTCGATCTGGAGAAGGCCAACCTCGCGCTCGCCGGCGGGCGCCTCGACGACGCGCGCAAGGCGCTCGACGAGGCGCAGGCCGCGCTGAGCCAGGTGACCGACGACGAAAACCGCGATCAGCTGCTCGAGCAGCACCGCCAGCTGAGTGCCCAGCTGCAGAACCCCGGTCAGCAGCCGCTGCCGTCGGATCAGCAGTCGCCGACGCAGACGCCGGTCGCGACGACTCCGCCGCCCACTCCGCAGCCGACGGCTCCGCCGACGTCGCTGCCCGGAGGCGGCAACCCCGGCACGAGCCTGCCGGGCACCACGACTCCCAGCCCGACCCCGCCGACCTCGTCCAGCGAACCGCCGCCGCCCACGACGTCGACGACTCCGCCTGCCTCGGGCAACGACCCCGGTGGCTCGCGTAACGAGCCGACGCCAGGTGCCGGAGCGCAGGCGCCGGGCGCGGTCCAAGAGACGAACTGACACCCCAGAACGCCGAAAGGGCCTGGTGAGAGAGATCTCACCAGGCCCAGATCGCGTTTAGCGGGCTAAACGCGATCAGTAGGCGCTCTCGTTGGCCGTGACACCGTCCGCGAAGCCGCGGCAGTAGTCCCAGCTCACATAGTCACCGGGGTTCGGATCGAAAGCGGGCTCGTGCGGCCGCATGCGGCCGTCGGCGAGCAGCTGCTCGAGACTGGCGCGCAGCAGATGCCAGTCGTGATAGTGGGGTTCGTCGCATTCACCGCAGTCGACCACGATCCCGCGTACCCCGCGCGGTTCGAGAAGCGCCTGGTAGACGGCGAGATCTGAGAGGTCGGCCAGCAACTCGGTGCGCTCTTCGTCGCTGATCGGCTCGTCCAGCCGGTCGGCGTCGTCGATGAACGCGCGGGCCGGGTCGTCCGGGTCATCCGCGAACGGGTCTGGGGGCAACGCATCTTGCGGCACGCCTGCACGCTACCGGGCGCCCACCCGGGCCGGGCGGCCGCCCGGCCCGGATATCATGAGGGGCAGGCCCCCGCCGTGTTGTCACAAGCCACGGCGGCTCTCATTAGTCACCGCTAGGAAGGCCCTTCGCCTGCTATGACCAGCGACAGCGTCACCGCCCCCGTCCCGAGCAAGTTCGCCATGCTCGGGCTGACCTTCGACGACGTGCTGCTGCTGCCGGCCGAGTCCGATGTGGTGCCCAGTGCGGTCAGCACCCGCACCCGGCTCTCCCGCAACGTCACCCTGAACATCCCGCTGGTCTCCGCCGCCATGGACACGGTCACCGAAGGCCGGATGGCGATCGCCATGGCGCGCCAGGGCGGGATGGGGGTGCTGCAGCGCAACCTGCCGATCGACGACCAGGCGTCCGCCGTCGAGGTCGTGAAGCGTTCCGAAGCGGGCATGGTGACCGATCCGGTCACGTGCTCGCCGGAGGACACCCTCGCCGAGGTCGACGCCCTGTGCGCGCGGTTCCGGATCTCCGGTGTGCCGGTGACGGACGCCGCCGGGACGCTGGTGGGCATCATCACCAACCGCGACATGCGGTTCGAGGTCGACCACACGCGTGCGGTGCACGAGGTGATGACGAAGCCGCCGCTGGTCACCGCGCAGGTCGGGGTCACCGCGGAGGCCGCGCTCGGGCTGCTGCGCCGCCACAAGATCGAGAAGCTGCCGATCGTCGACGGCGCGGGCAAGCTGCGCGGGCTGATCACGGTCAAGGACTTCGTCAAGACCGAGCAGTACCCCAACGCCTCCAAGGACACCAACGGCCGCCTGATCGTCGGTGCCGCCGTCGGTGTCGGGCCGGACGGGCACAAGCGCGCGATGGCGCTGGCCGACGCCGGGGTGGACGTGCTGATGGTCGACACCGCGCACGGGCACTCCCGCGCCGTCGTCGAGACCGTCGCGCTGCTGAAGAAGGAACTGGGCGAAACCGTCGACATCGTCGGTGGCAACGTCGCGACCCGGGCCGGCGCGCAGGCGCTGGTGGAAGCGGGCGCGGACGGGATCAAGGTCGGTGTCGGCCCAGGCTCCATCTGCACCACCCGCATCGTCGCCGGGGTCGGCGTCCCGCAGATCTCCGCGATCTACGAGGCCGACCAGGCGGCCCGCCCGGCCGGGATCCCGGTCATCGGCGACGGCGGCATCCAGTACTCGGGCGACATCGCGAAGGCGATCGCGTCCGGCGCGTCCACGGTGATGCTCGGCAGCCTGCTCGCGGGCACCGCCGAATCGCCCGGAGACCTGATCCTGGTCAACGGCAAACAGTTCAAGACATACCGCGGCATGGGCTCGCTGGGCGCCATGCAGTCGCGCGGCGAGGCGAAGTCCTACTCGAAGGACCGCTACGCCCAGGACGACGTCCTGAGCGAGGACAAACTGGTCCCCGAGGGCATCGAGGGGCGGATCCCGTTCCGCGGGCCGCTCGCGAACGTCGTCCACCAGCTGGTGGGCGGGTTGCGGTCCGGGATGGGCTACGCGGGCGCGTCGACGATCCCCGAGCTGCAGGAGGCGCAGCTGGTGCGGATCACCGCGGCCGGGCTCAAGGAGAGCCATCCGCACGACATCACGATGACCGTCGAGGCGCCGAACTACACCACCCGTTAGTCCGCCCTTGAGGACACTTACCCATCCGGTTCCGTTCCCGGGAGACTTGGTCCGCTGATCAAGTCTCCTGGGAGGAACCGGATGTCTTTTTCGCCTGCGTCGCGCCGGACCGCGCTGGCCGTCTTCGCCGCCGCGGCCCTCGGGCTCGGTGGCGGGGTGGCGGCTTCGGCCGTCCCCAGCGCTTCGGCCGCGCCCGCCACGCCTCAGTCCGTCGAAGCCGCCGGTCTCCAGGCGTCGCCGGGTGAGCTGTGGAAGCGCACCGAGCTGTACTTCGGCACGACGAAGCCGGGTGGCGGGGAGCTGACCGACGCCGAGTTCGCCGCGTTCACCGACAAGGTCGTCACGCCGAGGTTCCCGGACGGGTTCACCGAGCTGACCGGACGCGGCCAGTGGCGTGGTTCGGACGGGGTCGTCTCGCGGGAGAAGTCGAAGGTGATCGTCGTCGTGTACCCGTTCAGCGACCGCGACGCGAACCGCGAGCTCGAAGAGATCCGGACCGCCTACAAGGCCGCCTTCGCGCAGGAATCCGTCCTCCGGACCGACTCCGTGGAGAAGGTCTCCTTCTGACCCACGTGCCCCACCGGCCCCACCCGCGCGACTTTAGCCCCCTAAACGCGAAACGGGTGGGGCGAGTGGGGCTGGTGTGACTTCGGGCCCGGTTCGGGAGCCCCGTCGCAGGTCACCCACGCGGCCTAGCGACAATGGGGTGTAACGGTCGTCGTTGAGAAGGGACTTGACGTGCGGGATCTGGTCGAGATCGGCATGGGCCGCACCGCGCGGCGGGCGTATGACCTCGATGACGTGGAGATCGTGCCGTCGCGGCGCACCCGGTCGTCTTCGGTCGTGTCCACCGCCTGGCAGATCGACGCGTACCGGTTCGAGTTGCCGCTGGTCACGCACCCCACCGACGCGATCGTGTCGCCGGGTACCGCGGTGGCCGTCGGCGAGCTCGGCGGGCTGGGCGTCCTCAACGCCGAAGGGCTCTGGGCCCGGCACCCGAACGTCGAGGAGGCGATCTTCCGCCTCGTCCGGGCCGCCGAAGACACCGAGGACCCGACCGCGATCGTGCGCGAGCTGCAGGAACTGCACTCCGCCCCGATCCGGCTGGACCTGCTGACCGAGGCCATCAAGACCGTCCGCGAGTCCGGCGTCACCGTGGCCGCCCGGGTCAGCCCGCAGCACGCCGCCGAGCTCACGCCGGACCTGCTGGCGGCGGGCGTCGAGATCCTGGTCGTGCAGGGCACGATCATCTCCGCGGAGCACGTCCAGCGTGACGCCGAGCCGCTGGACCTGAAGGACTTCATCGGGCGCCTCGACGTCCCGGTGATCGCGGGCGGCGTCAGCGACTACCGCACCGCGATGCACCTGATGCGCACCGGCGCGGCCGGCGTCATCGTCGGGCACGGCGCGAGCCGCGGCGTGACGAGCACCGACAGCGTGCTCGGGATCGGGACGCCGATGGCGACCGCGATCGTCGACGCCGCCGCCGCGCGCCGGGACTACCTCGACGAGACCGGTGGCCGGTACGTGCACGTGCTCGCCGACGGCGGGATGAGCGTGTCCGGCGACATCGCCAAGGCCATCGCCTGCGGTGCCGACGCGGTCATGCTGGGCGCGCCGCTGGCCGCCGCCTCCGAGGCGCCGGGGCAGGGGCTCTACTGGACGTCGGCGGCCGCGCACCCGTCGCTGCCGCGTTCGCGCGTGGCTCTGGGGCCGGACTACGCCGTCGACCTGAAGACGCTGCTGTTCGGGCCGTCTTCGGACGCTGAGGGCGTCGTGAACCTCTTCGGCGCGCTTCGCCGCGCGATGGCGAAGACGGGCTACTCGGACCTGAAGGAGTTCCAGCGGGTGGGCCTGACCGTCCGCCGCTGACGCTCGCTCCCCGGCCCGGATCGCGTTTAGCCCGCTAAACGCGATCCGGGCCGTTTTGTGCTCAGGTGCCCCAGTGGCCCCAGCAGTCCCAGGCGCCCCTCCAGTTTCGCGTTTAGCCCGCTAAAGTCGCGCGGCGGCCTGGGCGGCGCGTTCGATCTCCGTCCGCCGGGTCTCCCAGTAGGCGGTGTCCTTGCCGGGCGCCTCGACCGTGCCGTCCAGTTGCTCCCGCAGGATGTCGGCGTGCCCGGCGTGCCGGTTGGTCTCGGTGAGAATGTGGACCAGGACGTTGAACAGCTTCACGTCCGGACGCGGCCACCACGGCACATGGCCGGGCGAATCGACGGCGAGGGCGGCGATGGTCGCGTCGGAGTGCTCCCAGACACGCCGGTAGAAGTCCGCGATCTCCTCGCGGGTCTCGTGCTCCGTCGCCCACAGGTCGGTGCCACGCTCGGGGACGGCCTCGGGATACGGCCGGCCGAAGACCTCGCCGAAGTACCGGGCCTCCCACGTCGCCAGATGCTTGACCAGTCCGAGCAGGTTGGTGCCCGTCGAGGTCAGGGGACGGCGGATGTCGTACTCGGACAGCCCGTCGAGCTTCCGCAGCATCGTTTCGCGGATCTCTCGCAGGTCACTGTGCAGGTATTCCTTCGCGAACTCGTCGATCACCGGTCCGAGCATGCACCAGGCGAAAGGTAACCGGCGAGTAACTTACCTCTGGTCAGAAGGGGTGGCCGGGGTTACAGTCGAGGGTGTGACTGCCAGTAACACCACCACTGAAGACGACTTCGACTACGACGTGATCGTCGTCGGTTCCGGGTTCGGCGGCAGTGTCGCTGCCCTCCGCCTGACGGAGAAGGGCTATCGCGTCGCCGTCATCGAGGCGGGCCGTCGCTTCGCCGACGACGAGTTCGCGAAGACGTCCTGGGACCTTCGCCGCTACGTCTGGGCGCCCCAGGTCGGTTGCTTCGGCATCCAGCGCATCCACATGCTCAAGGACGTCATGGTGCTCGCCGGCGCGGGCGTCGGCGGCGGCTCGCTGGTCTACGCGAACACGCTGTACCGCCCGCTGAAGCCGTTCTACGTCGACCCGCAGTGGTCCCACATCACCGACTGGGAGTCCGAACTCGGCCCGCACTACGACCAGGCCAGCCGCATGCTGGGCGTCGTCACCAACCCCAGCGTCACGCCGTCGGACGTCGTGATGAAGGGCGTCGCCGCGGACATGGGCGTCCCGGAGTCGTACCACCCGACCCCGGTCGGCGTGTACTTCGGCAAGCCGGGGGAGCGCAGCGAGGACCCGTACTTCGGCGGCGCGGGCCCGGCGCGCACCGGCTGCACCGAATGCGGCGCCTGTATGACCGGCTGCCGCGTCGGCGCCAAGAACACGCTGGTCAAGAACTACCTCTACCTCGCGGAGAAGGACGGCGCGCAGGTCATCCCGCTCACCACCGTGAGCGCGATCAGCCCGCTGAACGCAGGTGGGTACGAGGTGAGCATCAAGAAGACCGGGACCACCTCGCGGAAGTTCCGGCACAAGCTCACAGCCGCGCAGGTGGTGCTCGCCGCGGGCACCTGGGGCACGCAGAACCTGCTCCACAGCATGCGCGACACCGCCAAGCTGCCGAAGCTCTCGCCGCGGCTCGGCGAGCTGACCCGCACCAACTCCGAGGCCATCATCGGCGCCGCCCGCACCTCGGTCGACGAGGAGCGGAACTTCAGCCGCGGCGTCGCGATCACGTCGTCGATCCACCCCGACGACAACACGCATATCGAGCCCGTCCGCTACGGCAAGGGCAGCAACGCGATGAGCTTGCTCCAGACCATCGCCACCGAAGGCGATTCGGCGGTCCCGCGCTGGCGCCAGGCCGTGAACTTCATGCTCAAGCACCCGGTCCAGACGGTCCGCCTGCTCAACGGCTACCGCTGGAGCGAGCGCACGGTGATCCTGCTGGTGATGCAGAGCCTCGACAACTCCATCACCACCTACACCAAGCCCGGCCTCTTCGGCCGCCGCAAGTACACCTCCAAACAGGGCCACGGCGAGCCGAACCCCAGCTTCATCCCCGCCGGGCACGAGGCCAACCTCCGCACCGCCGAGCGCATCGGCGGGATGGCGGGCGGCACCTGGGGCGAGATCTTCGACATCCCGTTGACAGCGCATTTCATCGGCGGCGCCCCGATCGGCACCGCGGCCGACAACGGCGTGATCGACCCCTACCACCGGGTCTTCAACTATCCCGGTCTGTCCATTGTGGATGGATCGGCGATCACGGCCAACCTCGGCGTGAACCCCTCGCTGACCATCACCGCGCAGGCCGAGCGGGCGTTCTCGTTGTGGCCCAACAAGGGCGAAAAGGACAATCGGCCGTCGCAGGACTCGGCGTACGCCCGCCTGGAGCCGATCGCGCCGAAGAACCCTTCGGTTCCGGCGGACGCGCCCGCCGCGCTTCGGCGGTAGGTTGGGGATGTGACCGCCGCCGAACGCGCCCACGTCCTGCTCGAACGCGTCCGTGCCCTGCACGAAGAATGGGCAAGGGTGGTGCGCGCGCTCGACGAGGACGCAGTGCACGCTCCCAGCGCCTTGTCCGGCTGGACGCGGGCGCATCTGCTCTCGCACGTCGCGCGTAACGCGGACGGCCTCGGCAACCTGCTGACCTGGGCGAAGACCGGTGTCGAGACACCGATGTACGCCACGGCCACAGCTCGCGACGCGGGTATCGAGGCCGGAGCCGCCCGCTCCGCCGCGGCGATCATCGCCGATGTCGTGGACTCCGGCGAGCGATTCACGGACCTGGCCGCGTCCCTGCCGGACGAGGCGTGGGCCGGTGCGGCGCGTGACAGGCAGGGCAGGCCGGTCACCGGTGAGGAAGTGCTGCGCAAGCGGCTGGCCGAAACCTCGATCCACCTCGTCGATTTGGACTTCGGTTACGACTTCGACCGCGCCTCCGGGCTGCTCGGACGGGAGTTCGAGGTCGTGGTGAGCAGTGCCATCGCCTCGTACGGCGAGGGGCTGCCTGCTGTCCTCCTGGTCGCCGTCGACGGCGACGGGACGCGGCATGAGTGGCGGATGGGCGAAGGCGATCCGGCCAAGGTGACCGGCACCCCTGGTGCCGTCCTGGCCTGGATCACCGGCCGCGGTGACGGATCCACTTTGGACGGCGAGGTACCGCCGCTCCCGCATTGGCTCTAAGGAATCCGTAAGCCTTCGGGGGCTTTCCCCGTACGGCCGCCGGTGCTGTCCTTGACCGATGGACTACGACTTCAGCGGGCTCAAGGCCCTGTTCGTGCCCTGCACCCTGAAGAGATCCCCGGAGAAGAGCAACACCGACGGCCTCATCGCGATCAGCCGCGACATCATGGCCAAACACGGTGTCGAGGTCTCCGTGCTCCGGGCCGCGGACCACGACATCGCGACAGGCGTCTGGCCCGACATGACCGAGCACGGCGCCGCGTCCGACGCCTGGCCGGAGCTCTACCTGCAGGGGCTGGATCGGTGAGGCGGGTCCCGGTCCGTCCTATCTGGACGATGGCTCCGGTGGGCCGGAGAACGATTTCACCAACCGGAACACCGCCTTCATGACCTGGAATCTGCTGCATCTGGCCTCCATGCTGCACCGGGCGGGCGGTATTCCCGCGTACGGGAACCAGCGATCGGAATGGGACGCGGGCAGCCGCTTCGACTTAGAGAACCCGAGTACCGCTGACTCGGCCGGGTGATCCTCGCAACCTCGCCAGGGCCCGCACGTCTTCACAAGTATGAAGTTGGGGCGAAGGAACTTTCTCAAGCTCGCCGGCGCGACCGCGGTCGGGGCGGCCGCGACGGCGTGTTCCGCCGCACCTCCAGTGCAAGCGCCCACGTCGGCCCCAGGTGTGTCTTTGCCGCCGAGCACCAGCGTCTCGGCGCCGTCCGGCCCGCCGGACTGGGCCGCGTTGCGGAACAAGGTTTCGCTGCTCCTGCCGGGGGATTCCGGCTACGACAGCGCCAAACGCGTGTTCAATCCCGCCTTCGACGGGCGCAAGCCCGCCGCGATCGCGAAATGCGCCAAGCCGGAAGACGTGCAGGCCGCTGTCGAAGCGGCGGCCAGGCGGGTCCCGATCGCCGCTCGCAGCGGCGGGCACAGTTATGCCGGTTACTCGGTTCCCGACGGCGGCTTGATGATCGACCTCGGCGAAATGTCCTCAGTGGACGTTCGGGGGGAACGGGCCGTGATCGGCGCGGGCGCGAAGCTGAAGGACGTCTACGCCAAGCTGGGCGGCGCCGGCCGTTGCCTGCCCGCGGGTTCCTGCCCCAGCGTCGGCATCGCCGGGCTGACGCTCGGCGGCGGTATCGGTGTCCTGGCCCGCAAATATGGACTCACCTGCGATCACCTGGTGTCCGCGCAGGTCGTCACCGCGGACGGGAAACTCCGGACGGCGTCGGCGGATTCCGAACCCGAGTTGTTCTGGGCGTTGCGCGGCGGCGGTGGCGGCAACTTCGGTGTCGTCACCTCGTTCACGTTCCGTACCGACCCGTCGCCTTCGGTCGTTTCGGTGTTCTCCCTGCGTTTCCCGGCGGGCAGCGCGAACGAGGTTCTCGCCGAGTGGCAGCGCTGGCTGCCCGAAGCCCCGCCTGAACTTTGGGCGAATGTCGTGCTGTCGGGAGGATCTCCCGTCGGCGCGCGGATTTCCGGCTGCTATGTCGGCGATTCCGCTTCGCTCGCCAAGGTGCTGGACCAGCTGACCGGGAAGATCAATGGAACACGAACGGTCAAACAGCTCGACTATCTCGGTGCCATGAAGTACTTCTCCGGCAGCGAGAGCCGACAGTCCTTTGTGGCCTCTTCGCGAATTCTCAGCGAACCGGTGGATCCTGCGAAGCTGACGTCGATCCTCGACGGCAGGCGCGGCATGGACCTTCTCGTCGACGGTCTCGGCGGCGCCGTCGCCGACGTCGCGCCGGATGCCACCGCGTTCTGGCACCGGAAGGCGATCGGCAGTGTGCAGATCTACAGCCAGGCCGATACGCGCAATCGTTCCGCGGCAACCGATTCCGTCGCGGAAGTGGTGACGGGGCTCGGGCTGGGCGGGGGCTACGTCAACTACATCGACCCCGCCCTGCCCGACTGGATGACGGCTTACTACGGCGACAACGCCACCCGGCTCAAGCAGGTGGCGAAGACCTACGACCCGGACAAGGTGTTCGGGTTCGCACAGGCCGTCACCCCGGCCTAAAGGTCGATGCCGGTGAAGACCGTGACCCGTTCTTCGGTGAGATCGTGCATCGCAGCGAGAACACCTTCGCGCCCGACGCCCGATCCTTTGACGCCGCCATAAGGCATCTGGTCCGCGCGGTAGGACGGGACGTCACCGATGATCACGCCGCCGACTTCCAGTTCGGTCGATGCGTAGAAGGCGAGATGCACGTCGCGGGTGAACACCCCGGCCTGCAAGCCATACGCGGATTCGTTGACCGAAGCGAAAGCCTCGTCGACGCCATCCACAATGGACACCGCGAGGACCGGGCCGAAGATCTCCTCCGCCCAGGCCTTTGTGGACGGTGGGACGTCGGTGAGCACGGTCGGCTCCACCGTCGCGCCGTCCCGTTTGCCGCCGGTGAGGATCTTCGCGCCCGCGGCGACGGCCTCGTCGATCCAGGCCACGATCCGTTCCGCGGCGGCTTCGTCGACGACCGGCCCGACGTCGGTGTTCTTGTCGTAGGGGTCACCGGTTTGCTGTGACTGAACGGCTTCCACCAAAGCGGGGACGAATTCCTCGGCGATCTCGCTTTCGACGATGACCCGCTGGACGGCGATGCAGGACTGCCCGGCCTGGTAGTTGCCGAAGGTCGCGATGCGGTGCGCCGCGCCTTCGGGGTCCGGCCAGTCCCGGAGCACGACGGCGGCCGCGTTGCCGCCGAGTTCGAGCACGACGTGCTTGCGTGGCGCGGCGTCCGCCAGCGACCAGCCGACCGGACCCGATCCGGTGAACGACACGACCGGCAGGCGCGGGTCCGAGACCAGCGCCGAGGTCTCCTCGTTGCCGAGCGGCAGCACCGAGAACGCGCCTTCCGGCAGCTCCATCTCGGCCAGGATCTCGCCGAGGATCAAGGCGGCCAGCGGAGTGCGCGGCGCCGGTTTGACGATGATCGGCGCGCCGACCGCGAGCGACGGCGCGACCTTGTGCGCCACCAGGTTCAGCGGGAAGTTGAACGGCGCGATGCCCAGCACCGGACCGCGCGGGACGCGGCGGGTGAGGGCCAGCCTGCCTTCGCCCGCCGGGTCGGTGTCCAGGCGTTGCAGGTCACCGCTGAACCGGCGGGCCTCCTCGGCAGCGATCCGGAACACCGAAACCGCGCGCCGCACCTCGGCGTCGGCCCACTTGAGCGGCTTGCCGTTCTCGGCGGTGATGACCTCGGCGATCTCCTCGGCCCGGCCGGCGAGGACCCGCGAAACGTGGTCGAGCGCCGCGGCGCGGCTGTGTGCCGAGGACCGCCGGAACTCCTTCGCGACGCTCACCGCCGCGCTCACCGCTCGTTCGACCTGCTCCGGGCCGGGCACCGCGACGGTGGCGACTTCGCTCCCGTCGTAGGGGTGGTGCACGGTGAGCGTCGAAGCGCCCTGCTCAGGGCGGCCGGCGATCCAGGCGGGGCGCGGCTCCGGGGTGATCATGTCCATGGTTGACAAGGTATTCCAGTCAGGGCTTGACGAGCACCTTGAGCGCTTCGCGATCCGCCATCGCGCGGTAACCGTCAGGCACCTCTTCCAGCCCGATGGTGCGGTCGAACACCTTGCCCGGCTGGTACCTGCCCTCGACGACGTCGTCGAGGAGTTCGGGAATGTAGTGGCGGGCCGGAGCGACCCCGCCGGTGACGGTGATGTTGCGTCGGAAGAGTGACGGGCCGATCGGGCCCTCGGCGTACTGCGGCAGGCCGACGCGGCTGACCGTGCCGCCGGGTCGGACCGCGCCGACGCCCATCTCGAAGGCGGGCTTCGTGCCGACGCATTCGAGGACGGTGTGCGTGCCTTCGCCGTTCGTCAGCTCTCGCACCTTCTCGATGCCTTCGTCGCCACGCTCGGCGACGACATCGGTCGCGCCGAACTCGCGGCCGAGGTCCGTGCGGGTCTGGTGACGGCCCATCAGGATGATGCGCTCGGCGCCGAGTCGCTTCGCGGCGAGGACCGCGGAGAGGCCGACGGCGCCGTCGCCGATGACGGTGACCGTGGTGCGCTCGTTCACGCCCGCCTTGACCGCGGCGTGGTGGCCGGTCGGGAAGACGTCGGAGAGCGTGAGGAGCGAGGCGAGCAGATCGTCGTCCTCGGTGTGCGGCAGTTTCACCAGCGTGCCGTCTGCCTGTGGGACGCGGACGGCCTCGCCCTGACCGGCGTCGACGCCCTTCGCGCCCCAGTGCCCGCCGTGCAGGCAGGAGGTGTGGAGGCCTTCGCGGCAGAACTGGCACGTGTTGTCGGAGTAGACGAACGGCGCGACGACGAGGTCCCCGGTCTTGAGCGTGGTGACGTCGGCGCCGACGGCCTCGACGACGCCGAGGAATTCGTGACCGATCCGGACGCCGCGGTCGCGCGCGGGCATGCTGCCGTACGGCCAGAGGTCGCTGCCGCAGATGCAGGAGCGGACCACGCGGAGGAGGGCGTCGGTGGGTTCGCTCAGCTTCGGGTCCGGGACGGTCTCGACGCGTACGTCGCCGGCGCCGTAGATGACAGTCGCTCGCAAGGCGGCTCCTTTCCTGGGCTGGCCCCAGTATGGGCGCGTCGCGTTTAGCCCGCTAAACGCGATCTCGGCCGGGGGATCGCGATTAGGGGGCGAAACGCGACGCGGCCGGGACCTGCGTTTCGCGGGCTAATCGCGACGCGGCCGGGACCTGCGTTTAGCCCCCTAATCGCGACGCGCGTGGAGGTCCCGCAGGAGGAGGACCTCGGCGCCGTGGTGGATGGCCTCCCGGTTGATGTGAAGGACGAGCGTCGCGATCGGGTACTCGGAGTACGGGCCTTCGGCCTCGCCACAGGGGTGCTCGAGGGCCTCGGCGGTCAGGCCGCGGACACCGTCACGCCAGCGTGCGTACGCGTCGTCGAGCTGCTCCAGCGCTTCCTTGGCGGAGGCCGCGTAGGGGAAGGTCTGGTAGTCGACGGGCGGGCCGTCGAAATGCGACGCGGTCCGCATCGCGAAGACGCCGATGATGATGTGCGCGAGGCGCCAGGCGATCGTCGTCACCGGCGGCGGGGACGGCTCCGGATACGCCCAGTCGATCATGAGCTTGCCGGTCTCGTTCGGCCGGATCGTCCAGCAGTCCTCGGCGGGTTCCCAGAAGTATTCGTCGTCGCCGAGGGTGTCCAGCCGGGGCCGGAGGTGCCGCGTCCAGTGCCAGTCGAGCTGTTCGGAGAGTTCCTTGCTCCAGTCGATGCCCATACCCGCGGACGGTAGGCCGCGTCGCGGTCATCCGCTGTCCTGAATCGCGAGGGGGTTGGCGGCAAGGTGACCGGGCCCACCTGGGACGATGGTGGGGAAGCGTACTGCTCTGATCTGGAGGTTTCAGGTGCCCAGTCCCACCGGTCCGGTACTCGTCGTGGACTTCGGGGCGCAGTACGCGCAACTGATCGCGCGCCGCGTGCGCGAGGCGCAGGTGTACTCCGAGGTCGTCCCGCACACCGCCACCGCCGAGGACATCCTCGCCAAGGACCCCGCCGCGATCATCCTTTCCGGTGGTCCTTCCAGCGTGTATGCGGAGAACGCTCCCGCCCTCGCCCCCGGGCTGGTCGACGCGGGCGTGCCGATCCTCGGGATCTGCTACGGCCACCAGGTGCTCGCGCAGGCCCTCGGCGGCACTGTCGAGCCGACCGGGATCCGCGAGTTCGGCCGCACCGAGGTTCGCGTCGCCGGTGAAGGTGGTGTCCTGCACGCCGGTCTCCCGAGCAGCCAGCCCGCGTGGATGAGCCACAACGACAGCGTCACCAAAGCCCCGGAAGGCGCCACCGTGACAGCGTCGAGCGACGGCGCCGCCGTCGCCGGGTTCGAAGACGTCGAGCGCCGCTTCGCCGGCGTCCAATACCACCCCGAGGTGCACCACTCGCCGCACGGCCAGGAGGTGCTTCGCCGCTTCCTGCACGACATCGCGGGCATCAAGCCGCAGTGGACGACGTCGTCCATCGTCGACGACCAGGTCAAGCGCATCGCCGAGCAGGTCGGCGACGGCCGCGCGATCTGCGGGCTTTCCGGCGGGGTCGACTCCGCCGTGGCCGCCGCGCTCGTCCAGCGGGCCATCGGTGACCGGCTGACCTGCGTGTTCGTCGACCACGGTCTGCTGCGCTCCGGCGAGCGCACCCAGGTCGAACGGGATTTCGTCGCCGCTACCGGGGTCAACCTGGTGACCGTCGACGCGCGCGACCGGTTCCTCGACGCGCTGGCCGGGGTCACCGACCCCGAGGAGAAGCGCAAGATCATCGGGCGCGAGTTCATCCGCGTCTTCGAGCAGGCCGAGCGCGACCTCAAGGCCGAGGGCGACTACAAGTTCCTGGTCCAGGGCACGCTGTACCCGGACGTCGTCGAATCCGGCGGCGGTGAGGGCGCGGCGAACATCAAGAGCCACCACAACGTCGGCGGGCTGCCTGACGACCTGCAGTTCGAGCTCGTCGAGCCGCTGCGCCTGCTGTTCAAGGACGAGGTGCGCCGCGTCGGGCTGGAGCTCGGGCTGCCGGAGACGATCGTGCAACGGCAGCCGTTCCCGGGGCCGGGGCTCGGCATCCGGATCATCGGTGCCGTCGACGCCGAGCGGCTCGAAACGCTGCGCGCGGCGGACGCCATCGCGCGCGAGGAGCTCACCGCGGCCGGGCTGGACGGTGAGATCTGGCAGTGCCCGGTGGTGCTGCTGGCCGACGTCCGGAGCGTGGGCGTGCAGGGCGACGGGCGGACCTACGGGCACCCGATCGTGCTGCGGCCGGTGTCGTCCGAGGACGCGATGACCGCGGACTGGACGCGGCTGCCGTACGAGACCCTGGAGCGGATCTCGACCCGCATCACCAACGAGGTCGCCGAGGTGAACCGGGTGGTCCTGGACGTCACGTCCAAGCCGCCGGGCACCATCGAGTGGGAGTGACCCGCTCCCGCTCCGACCTGCGTTTAGCCCCCTAATCGCGATCTGTCGGCCTTGGGCACCTAGGCGACCGGGAGCGCGTTTAGCGGGCTAAACGCGCTCCGGCGGCCCGGGCGCCTGAGCGAGCGCGGAGCGACTTTAGCCCCCTAATCGCGATCCGATGGGCCCCGAGCGGCAGGGCGACCGACTTGCGTTTAGCCCGCTAAACGCAGGTCGGCGCGCCCCGGGCACCTGGGCGACCGGATCGCGATTAGGGGGCTAAACGCAAGTCGGGAGCAAGGCGAAGGCCCCGGCGAGGGGCCGGGGCCTTCGGAGTGGGGTGGATCGTGAGCGGGGCCGCTAGCGGCGGCTCTTGCGCAGCGAAGCGGCGAGCAGCAGGACGCCGACGAAGATCGCCCCGCCCGCCATGACCCACCGGAAGTCGAACCGCGGGAGCCACGAGGAGCCGTCCGAGAGGACGTAACCCGACACCAGCAGCGTCGCGATCCCGACGATCAGGGTGATGACGTCCACCCCGCGCTTCGCAGGCTGAGCCGCCTGGGTCTGCGTGCTGTCGTAGTCGTCGTAGTCAGCCACGACGCACCTCCACGTTCCCGACACCGTTCTTGACCTTCAAATCGATCTTCTGCCCGTTGCTGCCCGGCGAAGTGAAGTCGATCGTGTCCTCGCCGAGCCCCGACCGCGACTGGCCGAGGCAGTCGACATCGCCCGCCCCCGTCTCGCAGGAGATCTTCACTTCGGCACCCGCCGGCACGAGCACGGTCGAGTTGCCGGCCCCGTTGGAGACCTTCGTGGTCACCGACGCCCCAGCGGGCAGCTTGGTCAGGTCGACGTCGATGTTCCCGGCCGAGCGCTTGTACTCCGGCAGCACCTCGGACACCTGGCTCGGTGTCGCCGTCAGGTCCCCGACACCGCCCTTCACGGAGAAGTCGTCGAACGAGACGGTGGTCAGCGCCATCCCGACGATCGCCAGCGGCACCGCCAGCCCGATCAGCCCGCGACCGCCCCGCACGAACGAACCGGCGACCAGCCCGATGCCGACCACGCCCAGGGTGAGCCCGATGACGTGCTGCAAGCTGAACCACGGCTCTCCGTCCAGGCCCAGGACGGTACCGACCCCGCCGACCAGCACGGCCGCCCCGAAGGTCGCGGCGCCGATCTTCGACCGGCGGCGACGAGGCGCCGGCGGCGCGGGAGCCGGCGGAGGGGTCTGCGGCGGCAGGCCACCGGACGGCGAAGCGTTCGGCAGGTCCCAAGCGGACGGGTCGGCCGCGAGCGGGTCCCAGCCACCCTGGGTCGCCGTCGAGGCGGACCCCGCCGACGCCATCGAGAACGCGGCCGCCGGCTGCGCCGGGGTGGGCATCGCCGGCCGGTTGAACTGACCGCGGTTGCGGTGCAGCAGATACAGCGCGACGGCCATCAGCGCGAAGCCGATCAGCCCGGTGCCGTCGGTCATCCAGCCGCCGCTCAAGGTCCAGGTGAGACCGGGGAAAAGCAGGATCAGCAGCAGCACCGCGAACGCGGGCGAACTCGACGCGCGGCCCCGGCCGATGAGGCCCTCGAACGCGGAAACGGCGTCGCCCTCCTGCGGCAGGAACAGCCAGCCCAGCAGGTAGACGAAGACGCCGAACCCGCCGAACACGGTCGCGGCGACCAGCGCGACGCGGACCACGGTCGGGTCGATGCCGTACCGGTAGCCGATACCGGCGGCGACACCCGCGAACTTGCGGCCGTGTACCGGGCGGACCGGCCTGCTCCGCCAGAAATCCTTGACGGTCTCTTCGAAGCCGGCGGCGGGGCCGCGCTTCGGAACGTGTGTCTCACTCCCACTCATGCCACAAAGAATGCGCCCCGGCTGCCCCCTGCCACATCCGGGAACGTCCCTGAGGTTTCCCCCAGCGGGAAGAGTCAGGGGTTTCCCCGATGGATCAGTACCGCACTCCGTGTGACCATGGAGAACGTGCAGGAATCCGCCCCCAACGACCTCGCCGGTCAGGTGAAGCCGACGATCATCGAGCGCCCTCCGGTGCCCGTTCCCGGCAGCCTGTCCCCGGCACCGTTCGAGCCACCCAAGATGTATCGCCGCCGCTCCGGCCGCGCCATCGCGGGTGTCGCCGGCGGCCTCGCCGACCACCTCGGCGTCAAGGTGCTCTGGGTCCGGACCGCGTTCGCGTTGCTGGCCGCGCTGAACGGCGCCGGCCTGCTCGCGTACGGCCTGCTCTGGGTCTTCGTCCAACAGCAGTCCGGTGAAGCCGAGCCGGAGAAAACCGCGCCGAAGGAAAAGCAGCAGGCTTTCGGCCTGATGGCGCTGGGTGTCGGCCTCGCCGTCGCGAGCGGCACGCTGACCGGCCTGATCAGCGGCTGGGTCGCCATCCCGCTGGCGCTGGCCATGATCGGTGCGGCCGTCGTCTGGCGGGAGGCCGACGAGTCGCAGCGACGCCGCTGGCGGGTCAGCGCCAAGGGCGGCGTCGCCACGGCGTTCCTCGGCGGCGGGGGCTGGTCGGCCGCGATCCGCGTCGTCGCCGGCGTCGCGCTGGTGATGACCGGGATCGGTGTCGTCGTCCTGGAGAGCGGCAGCATCGACCAGGTCAAGTTCGCGCTGGTCGCCGTGATCGCGACGCTGATCGGGGTGGCCGTGCTGACCGTCCCGTTCTGGCTGCGCCTGGTCCGCGACCTGTCCGACGAGCGCACCGCCCGCATCCGCACCGACGAACGCGCCGAGATCGCCGCACACCTGCACGACTCGGTGCTGCAGACGCTCGCGCTGATCCAGAAGCAGGCGGAATCGCCGCGAGAGGTCGCCAGGCTCGCGCGCGGTCAGGAACGCGAGCTGCGTGGCTGGCTGTACGGGCCTTCGGGGTACGGCAAGAGCAAGAAGACCGAGGAGGAGGCCGTCAGCGGGCAGCTGTCGGAGGTGCTCGCGGCCGCGTGCGGCGAGGTCGAGGACGCGTTCGCGATCTCGGTGCAGCAGGTCGTCGTGGGGGAGGCGACGCTGAACGAGCCGCTGACCGCGCTGGTCCAGGCGGCGCGCGAGGCGATCGTCAACGCCGCCAAGCACGCGGGTGTCGACGAGGTCAGCGTGTACGCCGAGGTCGAGCCGACAGCGGTGACGGTTTTCGTGCGGGACAGGGGCAAGGGGTTCGACCCCGACGTCGTGCCGAGCGATCGGCACGGTCTCGCCGATTCCATCCGGGGGCGGATGGAACGGCACGGCGGGAAGCTCAAACTGCGTACCGCACCGGGTGAAGGAACCGAGGTCCAGCTGGAGATGCCGGTCAAGGCGGGGAAGGGCGCGGCGTGAGGTCGCTATGCTCACGGGACAGGGCGAGCGAGGGAGCATCGTGACGGAGAACCAGCAGACGCGGGAGCCGGTCAAGGTCTTCCTCGTCGACGACCACGCGCTCTTCCGGGCCGGAGTGCGCACCGAACTGGACTCGATCACCGACGACGTCCGCGTGGTCGGCGAGGCGGGCTCGGTGGCCGAGGCGGTCGCCGGGATCGCGCGGACCAAACCGCAGGTCGTCCTGCTCGACGTGCACATGCCGGACGGCGGCGGCGCCGAGGTGCTGCGCCGGGTCCGGCCGGAACTACCGGACGTCGTGTTCCTCGCGCTGTCGGTCTCCGACGCCGCGGAGGACGTGATCGCCGTGATCCGCGCCGGGGCGCGCGGCTACGTCACGAAGACGATCTCGTCGAAGGAACTCGTGCGCGCCGTCGTGCGGGTCTCGGACGGCGACGCGGTGTTCTCGCCGCGGCTGGCCGGGTTCGTGCTCGACGCGTTCGCCGACCGGCCGGGTTCCGCGCCGATCAGCGACCCCGACCTGGACCTGCTGACGCCGCGGGAGCGCGACGTGCTGCGGCTGCTCGCGCGCGGGTACGCGTACAAGGAGATCGCGTCCGAGCTGTTCATCTCGGTGAAGACCGTCGAGACGCATGTGTCGAGCGTGCTGCGAAAGACGCAGCTTTCGAACCGGTACGAGCTTTCGCGCTGGGCTTCCGACCGGCGTCTCGTCTAGGTGGCGGCCGTCCTCATCGGCTTGGTGGCCGTGTTCTTCCTGGGGATGGGGCTGCTCGGGCTCGTCGATCCGCGGCGGCTGATCCGGCCGTTCGGCATCACGCTGGACTCCGCGACGGCGCGGACCGAGGTGCGCGCGGTCTACGGCGGTTTCGGGGTGGCTGTCGCGGTGCTGCTCGGGTTCGCGGCTTTCGACGTCGGCGGGATCCAGCGGGGCGCGGCGATCGCGGTGGCCGTCGCGCTCGTCGGGATGGCCTTCGGGCGACTGGTCGCGCGGTTCGCGGAACGGCCCGAGCGGTTCTATCCGAGCTGGCTCTACTTCTGGGTCGAGATCATCATGGCCGCCCTGCTCGTCCTCGCTGCTCTCTGACGCCCGCTTCGACTTTCGCGGGCTAACCGCGATCCGGCAGGCCCCCAGGCCCCACCGCGTCACGATTAGCCCGCGAAAGTCGCTCCCGCCGGTCCTGGGAGGTGCCGGTCGGCTGGGGGCCGGCGGGAGCGCGATTAGCCCGCGAAACGCAGGTCAGGGCGCGGCCTCCCCGGCAGCGGCGAGGGGGCGCTCCACCACGGGGGCGGTAGCAAAGGTCCCCCGCTCCCTCGGGCGGAGCCGGGTCAGCGCGACCCCGCCCAGCACGACGACCATCCCGGCGATCACCCGGAAGTTCAGCGGCTCGGCCAGGAACACCGCCCCCAGCAGCACCGAAACCACCGGCAGCAGGTACCCGACGATCGACGCCGCGACGGCGCCCTCACTCGCGAGGAGCTGGTAGTTCAGCGCGAAAGCGATCCCGGTCGACCCGATCCCGAGGATCACCACCGCCACGATCGCGCCGGTGCTCAGGTGCACCGGTTCGAAGCCGCCCATCGGCATCGCCAGCAGCAGGAACCCGGTCGCGAGCAGCATCTGCCCGCCCGCCAGCGACATCGGCGAGTCACCGGTGCCGGTGAGGTACTTGCCTTCGTACACGAACGCGAAACCGTAGCTCGCGGCCGCCGCGAGGCACGCGAGCGCGCCCCAGCTGAGCAGGCCGGACGCCTCCCACGGCGCGAAGATCAGCAGGATCCCGGCGAGCCCGGCGACCAGCCCGGCGACCCGGACCGCGGTCATCCGCGTGCGCGCGCCCAGCATCGGCGCGGCGACCAGCACCCACAGCGGCGTCGTCGCGTTCAGCACGCCGGTGATCCCGGAGTCGACGGTCAGCTCGCCCCACGCGAACAGCAGGAACGGCAGCGCGTTGTGGAAGAACGCCGCGACGGCCAAATGTCCCCAGATCCGCCGTCCCGACGGCAGCCGGTCCCGGCCGAGATAGCAGAGCCCGATCAGCACGGCCGCGCCGAGCGCCACCCGCGCCAGCACCAGCTGTACCGGGGAAAACGCGCCCAGCCCCAGTTTGATCCAGAAGAAACTCGATCCCCACATGAGCGCCAGCGCGCCGATCCGCAGCAGGGTCTTCGTCTCGCCCACCCCAGTCCTCCTTAAGTGCCTGGCCCAGCTTCGCCGGGAGGACGCGTAAGGACAAGCGAAAATAACTGCATGAAGCCTTAAGGAGAACTGTAAGATCGGGGCATGCTGGACGTCCGCCGCATGCAGGTCCTCCGAGCCGTGATCAGCAGCGGTTCGATCACCGCCGCCGCCCGGAACCTCGGCTACACACCTTCCGCGATCAGCCAGCAATTGTCCACGCTGGAAAGGGAAGCGGGCGTCGAACTGCTCGAACGCGTCGGTCGCGGCGTGCGGCCGACGCCCGCCGGTTCGCTGCTGTCCGAACACGCGGAAACGCTGAGCACCCAGCTCGCCAAGGCCGAAGCCGCGCTCAGCGAACTCAAGGAAGGCCGCACCGGCAGGCTCGCGATCCGCTACTTCGCCACGGCGGGCGCTTCCCTGGTGCCCTTGGCCGTCGCCGCGCTGCGCCGGGAATTCCCGGGCGTCCGCCTCGACCTGAAACTCGTCGAGCCCGACGACTCACTGCCCGAGATCGAGTCCGGCAAGGCCGACGTCGCGATGATCGTGCTGCCCAGCACCACGCCCCGCATCAAGGGCGCCGAGTACATCCACCTCCTCGACGACCCGTACCGCGCGATCCTGCCGAAGAACCACCGGCTCGCCCGCAAACGCGTCCTCGACCTCGCCGAGCTCGCGGAGGATCCGTGGGTCGGCGTCGACGGTCTCCCCGGCGCCTGCCGCGACATCCTGCTCGACGCCTGCGGCGCGGCCGGATTCGCCCCGAACCATGTCGTCGAATCCGAGGATTACCAGACGGCGCAAGGATTCGTGGCCGCCGGGCTCGGGGTCGCGCTGATCCCGGAACTCGGGCTCGGCGCCCCGCATCCCGGCGTCGCCATCCGCAAGGTCCGCCGCCCCGATCCCGTGCGGTCCATCCACGCGGCCGTCGCCGCGCACGCCAGGGAACACCCGGCGGTGCGGCGATTCCTCGGCGCGATCCGCGAAGGCGCCCGAGCGGCCTGACCGGACGGGTAGGCGGGAATGACCGGTTGGGCAGGAAACCCGGCTGAGCTTGAACAGGCGTGCCGGCGGTCGACAACCTGGCAAGGAACCCGCGAATCCCGCCAGTGAAAGGACTTCCGTGCGCCCGCTGATCATCCTGCACGGCTCTTGGCACCAGCCCGCCCATTTCGACGACGTCGCCGGACGCCTGCGCCGGGAAGGCGTCGAGGTCACCGTCCCCGACGTCGGCGCGCGCCCGATCGCCGAAGTCACCCGGACCGTCCAGGAGATCGTCGACAGCGCGGCCGAACCACCGGTGGTGCTCGGGCATTCCTACGGTGGAGTGATCGCCAGCGGGCTTCAGGGCGTCTCGCACCTGATCCTCTTGGCCGCGATCGTCAGCGAACCGGGGGAGACCGCCCGGTACTGGATCGACCGGGTCATGGAGGAAACCGGCCGCGAACCCGAGTCGCTGCCGTTGATCTTCGACGACGAGGGCATGACCCACCTCGACCGCACCGCCGTCCGCGAGGCCTTGTACGCCGACTGCTCGGACGCCGTCGCCGAGCGCGCCACGGCACTACTGCGCCCGGAACCCGTCTCGATCTTCACCGAATCGCCGATCGGGGCGTCCTGGAAGGACACCCCGAACACCTACGTCGTCTGCTCCGAAGACCGGGCGCTCGCACCGGAAATGGTCGCCCACTTCGCCGCCCGCTGCGAAATGACGGTGACCTGGCGCGCGAGCCACAGCCCGTTCCTCAGCCGTCCCGTCGAACTCACGACGCTGATCCGCGAACAGCTTTAGCCCTCAGATCAGGAACAGTTCCGCGAACAGCACCCCGATGAGGATCGCCGCCACCACGGCACCCGCGGTGATCAGCCACTTCCGGGTGTCCGGCGACGACTTCGCCGCAGCAGGCGCGGCGGGAGCGTACTGCTGCTGAGCCGGCGGCGTGTACTGCTGCTGCGGCGGCTGAGGTGGCTGATACTGCTGCGGCTGCTGCGGGGGGAACTGCGGAACCGGCTGCTGCTGGGGAGGCGTCTGGGGCATCGGTACCGGCATCGACGCCGGCATGGTCGGCATGGCGGGCGCGGTCGGCGGGATGAAAGCCGTCTGCCGCCCCTCCGTGATCGCGCCCAGCGAGCGGACCGTGTCGGCCATCGTCGGCCGCACGTCCGGCTCGGCCCGAAGCATCTTGCGCAACGCGCCCGCCAGCGGACCGGCGGTCTGCGGCGGCCGTTCCGAAGACTCGCCGTCCTCGCCGAACGGCGGCACACCCTCGACGGCCGTGTACAGCGTCGCGCCCAGCGAGAACACGTCGGATGCCGAAGTCGCCGGCTCGCCGCGCGCCACCTCGGGCGCCCGGTACGCCGGGCTCGCGCCGCCACCGGTGATGCCGATGTCGGTGAGCTTCACGCCGCCGTCGTCGGCCAGCAGGACCGTGCCCGGCTCGACGGTCCGGTGCACCACCCCGGCCTCGTGCATCGCGGCCAGCGCGCGGCCGAGCATGATGCCCAGCGCGGCGGCCTGCTCCGCGGTCAGCCTGCCGTGTTCGGCCAGGAAGGTCGCCATCCCGCGCGACGGGATGTACTCCATCACCAGCCACACGTCCGGCCCGTCGGGCAGCACGTCGTACACCTTGATGGCGGTGGCGTGCTCGAACTTGGCCGCGTCCTTGCCCTCCTGGACGACGACGGCCTTGGCCTGCTCCGCCCGGTCCGGCGGCAGGCCGACGGGCAGGTACATGCGCTTCATCGCGACCGTGCGCAGCAGGCGTGTGTCGAACGCCAGCCACACGATGCCCGCCCGGCCACGCCCGATGGGCTGGTCCAGGCGGTACCGGCCGCCGACGATGGAACCTTCAGAACTCAATTGCTGCCTCGGGTCACGTTCCGGGAGTCGGGGTCGTTGTCGGGCTCGGAGTATTGCTCGTCGGAGGGTCTTCCGACGAGGTCGGCGGCTTCGAACTCGACTTCGGTGTCGACTTCGTCGGCGTCGGCTTGTCCGGCTCCTGCGTCTGCGTCGCCTTGCTCGACGTCTTCTTCGACGAGGTCGTCTCCTTGGGCGGCTCGGCCGACTGCGTCTCCGACGGCGATTCCGTCGTCTCCGGCGCCGAGGACGTCGGTGTGGGCGACGGCTTCGTCGAGGAGTTCCCCACCTGCGCGGGCGTTTCCGGGTTGTTCGGGCTCAGCAGCCAGAAACCCAGCGCCGCGAGTGCCACGACCACGACACCGCCGATGATCGCGGGCTTCTTCCACGAGCCCGGCTTGTCGTCGTCCTCGTCCACCGGGCTGGTCTGCGCCCGGGTGGGCGGCGGCGGGGGAGGAGGAGGCTGATCGTCGTAGTCGTCGTCGTATGGATCGTCGTCGTAGCCGCCCGCGGGGATCGGGACGGCGCGCGTGGGCGCGGGGCCGCCGCCGGGGTGACCGCGTTCGGCCAGCAACGCCGTCTCGTCGTAGTTGTCGTACCCGTCGTAGTCGTCTTCCGGGTACCTCGAGGCGGGCGGCTGGTGGTAGTCGTCCTCGTCGTCGTAGTACGACCCGGCCGCGGCCTGGTCGTCGAGGAGCGAACCCGAGTGACCGGCGGATTCGCTGTCGAGCGCCTGGGTCACTCCCGCACCCGCGAGACCGCCGGCGATCGCGCCCGCGACGGGGGCGGCGAGCATGGTGTCGTCCGCGGGGCCGCCCAGCGGCGTTTCACCCCGCGCGACAGCGGCGAGAAGCTCTTCGCACTCTTCGGCGGTGGGACGGTGCCGCACCTCCGGGTGCAGCAGCACGGCCAGCACGCTGGCGAGCGGGCCGGACTGACGCGGCGGGATGATCTGCCCGGCCGCGACCGCGTGCAGCAGGCTCAGCGTGTTCTCGCTGAGGCCGAACGGCGGCTGGCCTTCGCAGGCGGCGTAGAGCGTGGAGCCGAGCGAGAAGACGTCGGACTCCGGGCCGGGGTCGCCGCCGATGGCCACCTCGGGCGCCAGGTAGGCGGGGGTGCCGGCGATCATCCCGGTCTTCGTGACCGTGACGTCGTCCTTCGCCCGCGAGATGCCGAAGTCGGTGATCTTCACGGTGCCGTTGGGCGCGAGCAGGATGTTGCCGGGCTTGATGTCCCGGTGCACGATGCCGACCGCGTGCGCCTCGGTCAGCGCCGCCGCGACCTGCGCGCCGATCCGCGCCACCTCCGTCGGCGGCAGCGTCCGCTCCTCCTGCAGCACCTGGGCGAGGCTGGTGGAGTTCAGGTATTCCATGATCAGGCAGGGCTGACCGTTGTCGTCGGTGACGACGTCGAACACCGAGATGGCGTTCGGGTGGTGCAATCTGGCGGCGATCCGGCCTTCTCGCATCGTGCGCTGGCGGGCGTCTTCGGCGCCTTGGGCCTCGAGGCCGGGCTGCAGCAGCAACTGCTTGATCGCCACCGTGCGGCCGAGTACCTCGTCATGCGCTTGCCAGACGGCACCCATCGCGCCCGTGCCGATCCGCTGGACTATGCGGTATCGACCGGCGACCAGGCGACCCTCGTCGCTCACGCGACCTCCCTTTGGGCTCCGTCTTCACGTCGCGGAGTCGTCCGCGCTCGTGGTGCGGCCTTCAGCACGCCACAGCGTTGGAGCGTATGCACATGTAGTGGTCTGTGTGCCGGCTTTTCCGAGACCGACTCGTGACAAGGCTAGGCGCTCACTCTGCGCACACACACGCGGTACGCTCTGATCGCCCTGGGTGGAGGGCTGTTCTACGCCGGGTATCCGTCACATGTGCTGCGCGGAAAGCAGCCGGGCGTCGGTGATCAGACCGGTCGTCTCGTCGGCGAATTCCAGCACCTGAGTGACCCGGACCAGGCCGCCGTCCGGATTGCGCATGGTCACCACGGCGAGGATGGTGCCGTCGGCCTGTTCGCGGATGTCCTGGATCTGGATGGCGTCCATGGAGCTCCACGCCTCGATCAGCCTGCCGGCTTCGGAGTCGGCGAGCACCGGCGTGAGCAGCGACTTCGCGCCGTAGGGATCGGCGTCGACGGCCCGGTAGAACTTCCGGACCGCGTCGATCTTGCCCTCGGTCGTGCTGATCGCGGCCGGTTTCGCAGCCGGCTGCGAACTGGTGCTGCTGGTCGCCGAACTCTGGCTGGAGAGCGAGCCCGAGCCGGTGCCCGAAGACGGCTGGGCCGTCGTGCTGGCGCTCGTGGACTGCGGCTTCTCGTGCTTGCGCTGCGGCTCGGTGGAGTCCGGGACGGCGAGCCCGCCGAGCGCGGCGGCCCCGCTCATCACCTCGGGTGCGGCGGCGCCCGTCACCGAACCCTGCCGCTGGGTGCCCGCGAGCACGCCCGCGGTGACGACGGCTCCCGCGACCAGCAGTCCGGCGGCGACCAGACCGGCCATCTTGGCCCGACGGGCGGCGCGGCTCTCCGGCTCGTCCTCGTGGGGCTCGGGCTGCGGCGACGGCTCTTCGCGGGTGCGGGCGGGAACGAACTTCTGCGGCTCGCGGAAGACCTGCTCCAGATACTCGCGGTCGACGCGGGTGTCGTTCAGGATCTCTTCCGGGATGACGTCCTCGACACGTACGGCGTCTTCACGCCGTATGCGCTGTCGATCAAGCACGAAATTCCTCGCTCTGGTCCGGGGCAGGCGCTGGGCCGTTCGGCCGACGCCATTGGTCCGCGCGGCCGTCTTCTGAACGGTGCGAACCTTGCTGTCGTCAGGTAACCCTGTGGAGACGGTCCGCGGCCAGGCTCTGTCGCCGGAATGCCGTCGCGATACGACGAACGGCAGCTTAGGTCACCCACCCGGACCAGGGACAACCGCTCGTCGCACCGCACGTGCAGAGGAACAGGACACTTGCACGTGCGCGATGGGCTACATGCCGTCGTCGACGATCTTGTCGTCGTCACCGAAGGTGAACGTGCGCTGCTCCATGGTCTTCGTGCCGTCTTTGTGAGTGACCTCGACGGTGTTGACCGTGACGCCGCGGCGCTGGTCGATGCTGACCTTCTTCACCTCGAAGTAGGCGACGTCGGCGTAGCGCTCACGGAGGCCCTGCGCGCCTTCTTCGCGCAGACCGCCGGAGGTCACCGCAGCGGCCTCGTGGGGGTTGGTGGTGACGCTGTTGAGGAAGGTCTCGGTGTTGTCGCCCATCGCCTGCGCGTCGGGCTGCGACGCGTACCAGGGGGACGTCGTGGTGGTGCGGTCGGCGGGCATGACCGGCGGCTTCTGCGGCCGCTCGCTCGACGACGACGCGGGCCGCCCGGTCGTGACCGGTCCGCCCGGGCCGGGCCGCGTCTCGCCGTTGCCGGTGCTTTCGCTGTCCGAGGGCGTGCCGGAGTTGGAGGAGCTGCGGTCGTCCTGGCTGGAGGAGTCGGTCGCGGGATCGGACGGATCGCCCGCCGCACCGCCCTGCGGCTGAGTGGTCGGGTTGCCGGCGAGGCCTTCGTTGGTCAGCGGGCTGCCGCCGCGGTACCCGGGCCAGCCGCCCTGGCTCTGCTGCTCCGGGACGGGCTTGCCGACCAGGAACGAACCGGCGAAGAGCAGGCCGACGACGACCAGCGCGGACGCCGCCGCCGCGAACCAGGCGGCCTTGCGCCAGGTCTTGGGCGGGGTCACCGAAGCGGGCACCGAGCCGAGGTCGAAGGTGCTCAGCCCGTCGAGGGGCGGGGCCATATAGACACGGACGTCTTCGTCGGCGTCGGTCTCGACCGGCTCGGAGCGGCGGGGAGCGGGCGCCGTCAGCGTCACCTTCGTGCGCTGCGCTGCTTTCGCGCGCCGTTCTTCGGCGGGGTTCAGGACGGGCTCTGTGAACGAGACCTCGACGCGTGCCGGGCGTTCCACGGGCACCTCGCGAGCGGGCTGGGGGAGCGGCAGACGGCCGCTCGATGGGGCGTAGCCGGGGCTCGGCGCCCTCCTGTTCCGCGGTGGCGGCAGGGGAAGGGAACCGGTGGAGGGCGGGGCGAACTCACGGTGTGCGTGATGTCCGTGCCCGGTGGGTCGCTGCCGCCTCGGCGGCACGGGTGGGGTCCAGCTCTCGGTACCGCCCGCCCGGTGACGGCCCGCGTGCGCGGCGCCGTTCCGTCCTTGGTGTTCCGCCCAGCCGTTCATGTCCGAGCGACCCCCTCGTGGGCCGCCCCTGACGGCGATGTGACGCCGATTAAGCCGAACGGAGCAGCGGTTTCACGGGATCCCTCGCTTGCAGACTCCCGGGCAGTCTCGTGAGCAAATGCACGCGCATGCGACTCTGGGCGCGCGGGGCCATCGCCCCCGCGCGCCATGCGGGCATCGCCCGACCCAGACGCAAGGGTCCTCACGACGTCCACATTAAGAGCCCGACGCCCCGCAAGTCTTCACCCACTCTGCAAGTTGCAGATGTTTCACTCGGTCGGGCGCGCCCGAACGGGCCTCGGTGACGTTACGCGGTGCTATCGGTGCTGGTGAAGCCGTTCAGTTGCCGCTGCGGTACTTCTGCTGGGTCGATTGCAGGGCCTTGGTGGCCGTGATTCCGCTACCCGCTGCAAGCAAAATGGCGATGATGTCGAGCGTCGTTCCCCCACTGGTGAGCAACCAGGCGAACAGGGAGGCCGCGGTGGTACCCGCTGCGATCGGCCAGCGCGTCTTGACGTACTGGGCGATCGGGGTACCGCCCGCGCGCTTACCCGCCGCGTTGTTCAGCATGGCGAGATAACCGAGATGGCCCAGTGCCGCCAGGACACCGGCGATCGCGATGATCACGGCGATGAGGTTAATCATGTGTCCAGTTTGCCTGGTCCCGAGCCGTCGTGGCTCGGGGAACACCCTGAGTTTCACCTCACGGCACGGGATCGTGACGTGGCCGGATCGCGTTTAGCGGGCTAAACGCGATCCGCGGGTGACGTCGAGGGAGCAGGGGACCTTTGCTATCGCCCCAGCCTGCCCCGGCCCAGGTTCAGCAGCGCCATCGCCAGCTGCCGTCCCTCCGGCCCGAGTTCGCGGTAGCGCGCCAGCACGTCCATCTCGCGGTTGTAGACGATCCTGGTGCCGCCGGCGGCCATCCTGGCCGCGCCGATCGTCTTGGAAACCTCCACGCGGCGTTTGACCAGCCGCAGGATCTCGCCGTCGAGGAAGTCGATCTCCTTGCGGAGCTCACCGATCTCTTCAGCGGTGGCGACGGGCTCTTCGGCGTCCGGCTTCTGTGTGGTGTCCATCGGGACCTCTCTTCGGTCCGGATTCCCTGCTGGCCCCCGGAACAGCGTAAAGCCCCGGGGTCCGCGGACTCCGGGGCTTCGGGTGATGGCAGTTCGGCACTACACGATCACGGGAGCCGGAGTCCGGGTCCCGTAAAAAAATCGCGTCGCGTGGTGCCGCATACCGTGATTATGCCACAGCGAGACCGTCCTCCGGCTTCAAGCCGCGACGGGCCCCGCGGACACGTGCGTGCACGAAGACGCTCATGGCCAGCCAGAACATCGGCATCGTGGGCCAGAAGAACGGGCCCCCCGACGCCAGCCAGCGGACGATCAGCAGCGCCGAAAGCACCACGACGACCGCGAGGTGGATCCGCACCGCTCGATGCCCGAAGGCGACGGGACGCCGTCGCGGCGCGGGTTTCGGCAGATCCGAAGTCAGCGTGGCGAGTTCGTCCGTGTACTTGGTGGAATACACGGCGCTCAGCCGGTCTTCCACTTCTTCGAGAGTGAGCCGGCCTTCGCCGCCGGCGGCCTGGATGAGCGAGGCGACCCGCTCGCGGTCGGCGTCCGCGGCCCTGAACCGGGAGGGAATTCCGTTGGTGTCCATGACATCCGATCCTCCGCCGCGAACACCGCCCGCGCGTCGGACGGCAGGCGACAACACCGCCTACGCCCGGCGCTGTAGCGTGGACCGGCGATGAACACCCTCTTCGATCTCCCAGCGGACGGTCCGGCCAAGCCCCGGCACTCGGACCTGCTCGACGACCTGAACCCGGCGCAGCGCGAGGCCGTGACCCACGCGGGCTCGCCGCTGCTGGTCGTCGCGGGCGCGGGTTCGGGCAAGACCCGGGTGCTGACCCGCCGGATCGCGTACCTGCTCGCCGAACGGGACGTGCACCCCGGCCAGATCATGGCGATCACGTTCACCAACAAGGCGGCCGCGGAGATGCGGGAGCGGGTGAGCGACCTCGTCGGCCGCCGCGCCAACGCCATGTGGGTGTCGACCTTCCACTCCATGTGCGTGCGGATCCTGCGCCGTGAGGCGAAAACACTGGAGATGTCGTCGAGTTTCTCCATCTACGACTCGGACGACACGAAGCGGCTCATCACGCTCGTCGCCCGCGATCTCGACATCGACCCGAAGCGGTACGCGGCGCGCACGCTGGCCGTGCACATCTCGAACCTCAAGAACGAACTGATCGACCCGGAGACCGCGGTCGCCGACGCCGGCAACGATCTCGAACGCCGCGTCGCCGAGGTCTACGTCGAGTACCAGCGGCGGCTGAACCAGGCCAACGCGTTCGACTTCGACGACCTCATCATGCGGACGGTCGAACTCCTGCAGACCTTCCCGGACGTCGCCGAGTACTACCGGCGGCGGTTTCGCCACGTACTGGTCGACGAGTACCAGGACACGAACCACGCGCAGTACACGCTGGTCCGCGAACTGGTCGGCACCGAGGCGAACGAGGCCGGGATCGAGCCCGCCGAACTGTGCGTCGTGGGTGACGCGGACCAGTCGATCTACGCCTTCCGCGGCGCGACCATCCGCAACATCGAGGAATTCGAACGCGACTTCCCGAGCGCGCGGACCGTGTTGCTGGAACAGAACTACCGCTCGACCCAGACGATCCTGAACGCGGCGAACGCGGTCATCGCGCGCAACCCGAACAGGCGCGCCAAGCGGCTGTGGACCGATTCGGGCGACGGCGAGAAGATCGTCGGTTACGTCGCGGACAACGAGCACGACGAAGCGGCGTTCGTCGCGGGCGAGATCGACGCGCTGGCGGACAAGGGCGAAGCGGACTATTCCGACGTCGCGGTCTTCTACCGCACCAACAACCAGTCGCGGGTCTTCGAAGAGATCTTCATCCGCCTCGGCCTGCCGTACAAGGTCGTCGGCGGCGTGCGGTTCTACGAGCGGCGCGAGGTCCGCGACATGCTCGCGTACCTGAGGGTGCTGGCGAACCCGGAGGACACGGTCAGCCTGCGCCGGGTCCTCAACGTCCCCAAACGCGGCATCGGCGACCGCGCCGAAGCGGTCATCGCGACGTACGCCGAGCGGGAGCGCATCTCGTTCGCGCAGGCGCTGCGCGGTGCCGTCAACGGTGAGATCCCGCTGCTGAACCCGCGTTCGGCCAAGGCGATCACCGGGTTCGTCGAGCTGCTGGACGAACTCGGCGAGGTCGTCGAGAGCGGCGCCGAGGTCGCCGATGTCCTCGAAGCGGTCCTGGAACGCACGGGTTACCGCGCGGAACTGGAAGAGTCCGACGACCCGCAGGACGCGTCGCGGGTGGAGAACCTGACGGAACTCGTCACCGTCGCACGCGAGTTCACCGAATTCACCGCCGAGGTCGCCGGTCCCGACGGCGAACTCCCCGAGGCTGACCCAGGGGTGCCGGAGCCGGGCTCGCTGCCCGCGTTCCTGGAGCGGGTCTCGCTGGTGGCGGACGCGGACTCGATCCCCGCGGCCGACGGTGGCGACGACGGTGACGGGCACGACGCCGGCGTGGTCACCCTGATGACCGTGCACACCGCGAAGGGCCTGGAGTACCCCGTCGTCTTCGGCACGGGCTGGGAAGACGGGATCTTCCCGCATATGCGCGCGCTCGGTGACCCGACCGAACTGGCCGAGGAACGCCGGCTCGCCTACGTCGCGATCACGCGGGCCAGGAAGCGGCTGTACGTCTCCCGTTCGATGGTGCGCTCGGCCTGGGGCCAGCCGCAGATGAACCCGGCTTCGCGGTTCCTCGACGAGCTGCCCGCCGAACTGGTCGACTGGCGCAGGCTCGCGCCTTCTTCCTCCTCCGGCGGTTTCGGTTCGTCGGGCGGTTCGCCGCGGGCCGCGACGACGTGGGGCAGCCGCGGTGGCGGCTCGTCCTCGTCTTCCAGGTCGACGAGCACGAGCCCGTTCGGCAAGGGCTGGAAGGACACCGTCGCGCTCAAGCTCGACGTCGGCGACAGGGTCAGCCACGACAAGTACGGGCTCGGGACGGTCGTCGCCTGCGACGGCGCCGGGCCCCGGGCCACGGCGACGATCGACTTCGGTGCCGCCGGCAAGGTCCGGCTGATGCTCATCGGCAGCGTCCCGATGGTCAAACTCTAGTTCTGACCTGCGGTTTCCCCGCCGCCTTCGAAAACTGTCGGACCCTTCCCGTATACCTGTGTCGTCGAACACGAGTTCGATGCGCTGGGGTATGCTGGACAAGCCGGTGTACCCCGATCAGGGGAGGGGGCGCACGGTGTGGACGGGGTCTTGTTTGGGGTTCTCTCGAGTGGGGTACTCGACTACTTGCGGGGTGTTGAAAAAGAGGCGGGGCCGGATCGGGGTCCGGAACCGCCGGAAGTGCTCAGGCTGGTCGCGGCCTGGCGCGCGTTACTGCGGTCGCACGAACCGGACGGGGCCGGACGGTGTGTCGTGTGCGGGCACGCGCGGCGATGGCTGTTCGGGCCGCGGCCAGCCGGGTACCGAACTCTTCGACGGGGATTTCCCGGGAGACTCTTCGCCGGATGGCGGCCGATCGAACGTCGCCCGGCGGGTCTCTGCACGGTCTGGCAGGTCGCCGTGGGGTACTTCGTCCGGAAGTTGCCCGACGGCGTCGCGTGAGGGCGCTCAGGGCCCGAAAAGCCACCCATGCTCCGAGCCGGTGGGCCTACGACGCTTCCCGATGTCCTCGAAGGGGGAAGCGGAGACCCTGAAAGCGCGCCAGGGCGTCATTGCCCGGCGCGCCATGGGATCGGGCGGGTCACCGATGCGGCGAAAAGGTCCTGCGGTGAAAGGGAAGGTCAGGCTCGATCAGCCGACGCTGACGCCACGGGCGGCGAGCCACGGGCGCGGGTCGATCTTCTTCGTGCCGTTCTGCCACACCTCGAAGTGGAGGTGCGGGCCGGTGCTCTGACCGCGGTTGCCGACCTCGGCGATCTCCTCGCCGCACTTGACCTTCTGGCCTTCGCGGACGGAGAACGAGTTCATGTGGCCGTAGACGTGAACAGTGCCGTCGGAGAGCTGGACCTTGACCCAGAGGCCGAAACCGCTGGCCGGGCCCGCTTCGATGACCGTGCCGTCGGAGGCCGCGACGATCGGCGTGCCGATCGGGGCCGCGAGGTCGATGCCGAGGTGGCTCGTGCCCCAGCGGGCACCGAAGCCCGAGGTGAAGGTGCCCTTGGTCGGCATGCAGGTCTTGGGGCGCTTGGCCTCTTCTTCGGCCTTGCGGGCCGCTTCGGCCTCACGCTTCATGCGGGCCTGGGTGATGCTGTTGTTGTCCGAGAGCTTCTGGGCCTCGGCGGAGGCGTTCGCGGACTGGCTCGTCGGGAGCAGTTCGGGGGCGCCACCACCGGCTCCGCCACCGAGGGCGAACGAGGCGCTCGCGTCCTGGGTGCTGGCCAGCGGGGTGACGGCGGCGTCGGAAGATTCCGAAACGGACTTCAGGGTCTGCCCGGCAGCGGCGGCCGCGAAGGCGCCGGCAGCGACGGCTGCGACCACGACACGGCCGCGAAGGGCCGAGGACGGGGGCGACAGTCGGTGCGAGCCCCGGACGCGGACGACCGCACCATCGAGTGCGTTCTCGAGCGCCGGGGAAGGAGCTTGGCCGCCGGGGGAGCGGTGTGAAGCCAAGACGGGGCCTTCCGTGTTCGGGGAGTCGGATCAAGAGCCCGGGCGGGGGAACCCGGTGAAGAACCTCGGGGGTGGTTCGTTCGGTGCTCTCATTCGTGATCTGACTGTAATGGGGACCCGGGGACAGTAACGAAGCGGCACCCCGGTCAGCAAGATCTGGCGGCGCTCTCGGCCGATCGGGCGACGAAGATCTGGCCGTTATCCAGTGAAAATTACCCAAAGTTAGAAGAGGTTTACTCGTAACCTTGTGATTTGCGTTACAAGATCAAGCGGCCGTTCGGGGGTACCGGAGGGCCGGAAAGGAGGCAAACGAGGGAAATAACCGGTTGCCCAGTGATGTTGAAGGACGCTTACCCGCTCCGAGCCGTGTCCGAGGCCTGCGGTGCCCCGGCTGACGGGCCCGGCCCTGCCCGGCTTGCTAGCGTCGCCGTCGATGACTTCGCGCTCACGGCACCCCGGCGAAACCGCCGGGCAAGCCGTCCCCGGGACCGCGTCCGCCGAACTTCTCCGGAGCGAACCGGGCGCCCGCCCGCGAGCGCTCCTGCTGTCGGCGGGGCTGGTGTCGGCCGGTGCGGTCGCGCTGGCCGTCGGCGCGCTGATGCCCGCCGTGCGGGGTGGCTCCCCCGGTTTCGCCGCCGGTCCGCTGCTGGTCGTGCTGGCCTTGGCGCCCGCGGTGGCCGTGCTCTACGCGGTGCTGACGGGACGTCCGGGGCTCGGCGCCGGGCTGGTGCTCGGCCTGACCGCGCTCGCGCCCGGGCGGCTGCTGCTGGACCTGCAACTGCTCGCGGACGGATCCGTCGCCTCGCGTCCGGAACTGTTCCTCGCCGACAGGCTGCTCACCTTGCCTCCGCCGGGACCGGGACTGTGGCCGCTGGTGGCGGGCCATCTGCTCACGCTCGCCGCCGGTGCGTTCGCCGCCGGGACCGCCCGCGACGAGGCGGAACTGGCGGGCGCGCTCGACGGACGGCGCCGCTGGCGGCTGCTCGGGCCCGTGCTGGGCGTCGTGGGCGGAGTCGGCCTGCTGCTCGCACCCATCGGCTCGGGCAACGCGTACCTCCTGGCCAAGAACGCCTTCGAGGGTCCGACGGTCGCGATGGCCGGCTATCTGCTGCTCGCGGCGATGCTGCCGCTGACCGTCCTCGTGGCGGTGAGCTCGCCCTCGGCCGGGGTCGGCAAGGGTGGGTTCGCCGGAGCGGGGCTCGCGGCGCTCGCGGTCGGTGTGCCGCCGGTGGCCGCGGGGCTGGTCGTGGACCGGCTTTCGGTCGCGCCGGGTTCGGTGCTGGTGACCATCGCGGGCCTGGCCCTGATCGGGCTGGCGTTCACCCGGTTCGACGTCGCGGAAGCAGAGGAGACGGTCACCGGCGACCTGGCCGGTGAGGCCAGGCTGCCCGGGCTGTTCTGGTGGCGGCTGACCACCGGCGGACTGGCGCTGCTCGCCGCCGCGGCCGCGGTCGCCGGTGCGCTGACGCCGGTACTGAAGGCCAACGGTCCGACGCCCATGCCCGAGACGCCGTCGCGCTGGCTGCTGCTCGGCGCCGCCGTGGTACTCGCCGTGCCCGCGCTGTTCGTCTTCGTGCCGCGGCTTTCGGCGTTCGCCAGGGGAGTCGTCGCGGTGACGTGGTCGGGTGTCGTGCTCGCGGCGGCGGCCGTGCTCAGCGCGGCCTTGTCGGTGACCGAGGACAAGGCGGTGGATCCGGCGTCGTTCGGCGTCGACCTTCCGCTGCCGCTGCCGGACAAGGGTGGCTTCTCGGCCGCTCAGGGCGTCACGTGGACGTTCATCGCGCTCGCGCTGGCGGCCGTGGCCGCGCTGGCCGCCGTGATCACCGGTGTCGTGGAACGCGACGTCACCGACGAAGCCGCCGATACCGCTGATACCGACGACACCGCCGATGCCGGCTTGGCCGGATCGCGGGCCGACGGCGCCGTGCTGACCCCGGTCGTCGCGGCGGCGGTGCTGGCGATCGCCGCCTTTGGCACGCCGGTGTTCAGCGCGCCCGGCTACACCGCTCCGGGCCTGTGGTCGGACTTCGGCGCGGCGTCGTGGGGCCTGCTTGGCGTGCTCGCGGTCGTCCTCGGCCTGTGCACGCTCGTCCCGCGTTCGCGGCCGGTCGCGGCGGCGGCCGCCTTGGCCGGTGCCGCGCTGGTGCTCGGCCTGCGCGCGGCGGAACTGCCGCTCGTCGGCTCGGAGTACGAAGGCTCGTCGGCGGGGATCGGGTTCTGGCTCGCGCTGGGCGCCGCCGTCGTCTCCCTCGTCGCGGCCGGGATGGCCGTCGCGGGCTCACGGCGGTCCGCGTGACCCGTCGTCTCCTTCGCGTCGTGCTGGCCGAGTTCGGTGTCGAGGAAGGCGCGTCGGTCGCGCTCGGGCGAGCGCTGCGCGACGACGGCGTCGAGGTCGTCTACGCCGGGCGTCTCGACACCGTCGAACAACTCGTCCGGACGGCCGAACAGGAGGATCCGGACATCCTCGGTGTCGTGCGCGGCGAGAGTGAACCGGAAGGGGTCGCCGAAACACTCCCGGGCGTCCTTCTCTTCGCGGTCGGTAACGGCCCGAGCGGATTCGAGAACGCCTTCGAAAGCCTGGAAGAGGCGGCGAACTGGGTCTCCGGTGTGCGGTCTCACACCGTGGAAACCCCGTCTGACCGCGTACGGTGACCGACTTCACCAGGTGCGGAGTCCCCTGCTTCTGCGCAGGTCGCTAACCTCGACTGGTCCGACAGCGCGGTCCGGCAACGGACCACCACAGTGGCGTGTCGTCAGGAGACTGGAGTAGTGGACCTCTACGAATACCAGGCGAGGGATCTCTTCGCCGCCCACGGAGTACCGGTTCTGCCGGGTGCCGTGGCAAACACCCCCGAAGAAGCCAAGGCCACCGCCGAGAAGATCGGCAACCAGGTCGTCATCAAGGCGCAGGTCAAGACCGGCGGCCGCGGCAAGGCCGGCGGCGTCAAGCTGGCCCAGACGCCGGACGAGGCCGCGGAGAAGGCCGAGGCGATCCTCGGTCTGGACATCAAGGGTCACATCACGCGTCGCGTGCTGGTGGCCGAAGCCTCGGACATCGCCGAGGAGTACTACTTCTCCTTCCTGCTGGACCGTGCGAACCGCACCTTCCTCGCGATGGCCTCGGCCGAAGGCGGCGTGGAGATCGAGCAGCTGGCCGTCGAGCGTCCCGAAGCGCTCGCGAAGATCCCGGTCGACGCGATCATCGGTGTCGACAAGGCGAAGGCCGTCGAGATCCTGACCGCGGGCAAGTTCCCGGAGAACGTGGTCGACGAGGCCGCGGACGTCGTCGTGAAGCTCTGGGAGACCTTCGTCTCCGAGGACGCGACCCTGGTCGAGGTCAACCCGCTGGTCCGTGACCCGCAGGACAAGATCATCGCCCTCGACGGCAAGGTCACCCTCGACGAGAACGCCTCGTTCCGTCAGCCGGGCCACGAGGCCCTGGTCGACAAGGACGCGGAGAACCCGCTCGAGGCGAAGGCCAAGGCCAAGGACCTCAACTACGTCAAGCTCGACGGCGAGGTCGGCATCATCGGCAACGGCGCGGGCCTCGTGATGTCCACGCTGGACGTCGTGGCCTACGCGGGCGAGAAGCACGGCGGCGTCAAGCCCGCCAACTTCCTCGACATCGGCGGCGGCGCTTCGGCCGAGGTCATGGCGGCCGGTCTGGACGTCATCCTCAACGACACCGACGTGAAGAGCGTCTTCGTCAACGTCTTCGGTGGCATCACCGCTTGCGACGCGGTCGCGAACGGCATCGTCGAAGCGCTGAAGATCCTGGGTGACGAGGCCACCAAGCCGCTCGTCGTGCGGCTGGACGGCAACAACGTCGTCGAGGGTCGCCAGATCCTCGCCGACGCGAACCACCCGCTGGTCACCGTGGTGGACACAATGGACAACGCGGCCGACAAGGCCGCCGAGCTCGCCGCGGCAGGTGCGTGAGATGTCGATCTTCATCAACGAGAACAGCAAGGTCATCGTCCAGGGGCTCACCGGCTCCGAGGGCATGAAGCACGCGACCAAGATGCTGAAGTCCGGCACGAACATCGTGGGTGGCGTCAACGCCCGCAAGGCAGGCCAGACCGTCTCCATCGAGGGCAAGGACCTCACCGTGTTCGGCACGGTCGAGGAGGCCATCAAGGAGACCGGCGCCGACGTTTCGGTCATCTTCGTGCCGCCGAAGTTCGCCAAGGACGCGGTCATCGAGGCGATCGACGCCGAGATCCCGCTCGCCGTGGTGATCACCGAGGGCATCCCGGTGCACGACTCGGCCTACTTCTGGGCGCACGCGGTCGCGACCGGCAACAAGACCCGGATCATCGGGCCGAACTGCCCCGGCGTGATCAGCCCCGGAAAGTCGAACGCGGGCATCATCCCGGCCGACATCACCGGTGCCGGCCCGATCGGTCTCGTGTCGAAGTCCGGCACGCTGACCTACCAGATGATGTACGAGCTGCGTGACATCGGTTTCTCGACCGGTGTCGGCATCGGCGGCGACCCGGTCATCGGCACCACGCACATCGACGCCCTCGAGGCGTTCGAGGCCGACCCCGAGACCAAGGTCATCGTGATGATCGGCGAGATCGGCGGCGACGCCGAAGAGCGCGCCGCGGCCTACATCAAGGACAACGTGACGAAGCCGGTCGTCGGCTACGTCGCAGGCTTCACCGCGCCCGAGGGCAAGACCATGGGCCACGCCGGCGCCATCGTCTCCGGCTCCTCCGGCACGGCCGCCGCCAAGAAGGAGGCCCTCGAGGCCGCCGGCGTCAAGGTCGGGAAGACCCCGAGCGAGACCGCCGTCCTGGCGCGCGAGCTGTACAACAGCCTCTGATCCTTCGGAGACTGAGCTTTCCCCGGCGGGCCGGGCACCTGCACCAGGTGCCCGGCCCGCCTGCTTTCTGCCACCGGATCGCGATTAGGGGGCTAAACGCAGGTCGGGGCGGACGTGCGTTTAGCCCCCTAATCGCGATCTGGGCGGGCGCGTAGCGTTTAGCGGGCTAAACGCGATCCGGGCGGCCGGGTCGACTTTCGCCCCCTAATCGCGATCCGGTGGGGCGCGTAGCGTTTAGCGGGCTAAACGCGAATTGGGTGTCGCGAGGGGGTTCCGTGGGGAACCCGATCGGGTGTACAGACGTCTCAGAGCCCGAGAAGCGACGTGACCGCGTGCGTGCGCTAGCGTTCGAGCATCACAGCCGCCTCGTTTGTCCCGGGAGTCCCGCGCGCCCCGGGGTGCCGGTCGAACGACAGGAGAGCATTCGGATGTCCTATCCCAGCGGTGGGCCCGGCTACCCCCAGCAGGGTGGCGGCCAGCACAACCCCAACCCCGGCTCGGGAGCCTTTCCGCAGCAGCAGGCGCCGTCGTCACAGGCGGCCCCGCTGAACCTGGCGTTGCTGCTCGCGCTCGCCGTCACCGTCCTCGGCCTGGTGCAGTTCTTCATCGGGTTCTCCGACGAGGCCGACGCCGCCAAGGAGGTCTCGGTCTTCCTCCTGGTCAGCGGTCTGCTCGCCGCGCTGCACGCGCTGCCGCGCGGCCCGAAGACGCTGCCGTTCGCCGCGCTGTTCAGCGTGCTCGGCGCGTTCGGCGCGCTCGACCTGATCGTCGGCTACCCGACCGTCGACGCCAGCGAAGGCCGCCCTGCGGTCTCGCTCCCCGGAATCCTCACCGTGGTGCTGATCCTCGGCATCCTGCAGATGCTGGTCGCGGTCGCGGCGCTCCTGTTCGAGCACGACGTCATCAAGCTGCCCGCCGCGAAGCCGCAGCAGCAGGCGCCGCAGGCCCCGTACAGCCAGCAGTTCCCGCAGCAGGGCCCGCAGGGTCCGTTCGGCCAACAGGGTCAGCAGGGCCCGGCCGCCACCCAGGTCCAGGCGTTCCCCGGCGCGGGTCAGGGGCAGCAGCCTCAGCCGCAGGGCGAGCCGTCCGGCCCGTTCGCCCAGCCGGGCGGGTTCCAGCCGCCGGTCACGCAGCCGCCGGGTCAGCAGGCCACGACGTACGCGCCGCAGCAGGGCCAGTTCTTCCAGCAGCCGCCGTCCTCCTCGCCGGAGTCGGGCCAGAACCCGGGCACGCCGCCGGGCGGTTTCGGCCAGCAGAGCTGATCTTCCGAACGTAGGACACCCGCTGTGACTCTCCGTGTCACAGCGGGTGTTTTCGTTTTCCGGGTTACCCGACCGGGTGGGTTGGGCCACGTGCGCCATCCGGTGGCGGCGTGCCTCACCCGGACGGAGCAGCACGGATGTCATGGTGCGGATCATGAAGCTGCTCACCCGCGACGAACGCCCGCCGGGCGAAGAGCCGGTGAGCGACCTCGTCCCCGAGCCGGAGGTGTCCAGGGCGAAGCGGGTTCGGGTGTTGCTCGCCGCGGCCTGCTCGCCCCTGCTGTTCTCCTACACCGCCGTCGCGCTCGTCCTCGCGGTGGTCGCGTTCTCCGCCGACCGGTCCCGGTTCTCCGCCACCGGCGCCCTGCTCGCCGCCGGGCCGGGCTGGCTCGCTTCGTGGCAGGTGGAACTCGACCTCGGCGGGCATCCGCTCGGTGTGCTGCCGCTGCTGCCGACGCTCGTCGTCGCGTGGCTCGTGGCGAGGGCCACCGCACGGGCCGTCCGCCGGATCGGTGGCCGGACCCCCGCGGACGCCGTCCCGGTGGTGACGGTGATCGCCGGGGCGCACGCGCTGTTCGGCGTGCTCGTCGCCCTGTCGGCGGGCGGATCGCCGATCGACGTGAACCCGCTGACCGCCTTCTGCGTGCCGGGACTCCTCGCCGGACTCGCCGCCGTCGCGGGAGTCGCCAAGAGCTGCGGCCTCCCGGCCGCGGTGCGGGACCGGTTCGACCCGGTGGCCGTCCACGGCCTGCGAGCGGGCGCACTCGGTCTCGCCGCGATGATCGCCTGTGGTGCGGTGGTGTTCACCGCCGCCACCGCGCTCTCGTGGTCCACTGTGGACAGTCTGTTCGAGCCCGGCTTCGGCCCAAACTTCGGCATGTTCGTGCTTTCCGTGGCTTACCTGCCGAACGCGGTCGTCGCCGCGCTCTCCTTCACGACGGGGCCGGGCTTCTCGGTCGGCTCGCTGACCGTCGGCATGTTCGGCTACCACGAGGGCCGGCTGCCGGGCGTGCCGGTGCTGGCGGGGATCCCGTCGCATCACGCGGTGTGGTGGCCGGCGTTGCTGCTCCTGCCCGCCCTGGTCGGCGCGCTGGTCGGCTGGAAGATCCGCGCGGTCGACGAGGATCCGATGCTGCGGATGCGGGCGGTTGCCGTCGCGGGAGCCCTCGTCGCGTTCGGCTGTGTCGTCCTCGGGACCCTCGCCGGCGGCAGGCTCGGAGACGGGCCGTTCGACCCGGTCAGCGTGCCGGTCGGGGTCGCGTCCGTGATCGCCTTCTGCTGGATCGTCATCCCCGGCGGGTTCGTCGCGTTCTTCGCCGGAGCACACGAGCCGCCCGAACCGCCGGGCGAACCCGACGCCGAAGTCATCGCCGAGGACGTCGCCGTCGAGGAAGAGACCGTCGAGCCCGAAGCGGACGAAGCGGCCGAGCCCGCTGAAGAAGCCGAGCTCGACGAGGAAACCAGGGAATTCGACGACGAGGCCGAGGCGGAACTCGCCCGCGAACTCGGCGAGAACCTCGACGAGACCCCGGCGGAAACCGCGCCCGAGCAGGACGTCGCTGTGACCGAGTCCACCGACGGGTCCGGCGACGAAAGCGCGCCCGGCGGCGACCGTTAGGGTTGTCGCGACCAGGTGAAGCGCCGTACGCCCGAGTGCGTACCGCCGTGGCAAGGAGCCCGTTCTGGCTAGTCGGTTGGACCTGCCCACTCCGGTGAAGCTCGTCGTCCTCGCGTCCGGTTCCGGCACGCTGCTGCAAGCCGTGCTCGACGCGGTCGAAAAGCCGAACTTCCCGGCGAAAGTGGTCGCCGTCGGAGCGGACCGCACCGGGATCGAAGCGCTCACGCGGGCCGAACACGCCGGCGTGCCGTCGTTCACCGTGCGGATGGCCGACCACCCGGATCGCGCGGCGTGGGACAAGGCGATCACCGAAGCCGTCGCCGCCTACCAGCCGGACCTGGTCGTCTCGGCGGGGTTCATGAAGATCCTCGGCGCCGAATTCCTCGCGCGGTTCCCCGGCCGCGTGATCAACACGCATCCGGCGTTGCTGCCGTCGTTCCCCGGCGCGCACGCCGTGGCCGACGCGCTGGCGATGGCCGTCAAGGTCACCGGGTCGACGGTCCATTTCGTCGACGCCGGGGTCGACACCGGGCCGATCATCGCGCAGGAGCCGGTGATCGTGGAGTCCGACGACGACGAGCACGTCCTGCACGAGCGGATCAAGGCCGTGGAACGCAGGCTCCTGGTGGAAACGATCGAGAAACTCGGCCGGAGCGGGTGCTCGGTCGAGGGACGAAAGGTGAGGTTTTCGTGAGTACCGCACAGGGACAGCGTCCCGTCCGGCGCGCGCTGATCGGTGTCTCGGACAAGGCCGGTCTGCTCGAACTCGCCACCGGGCTGCACGCGGCAGGCGTCGAGATCGTGTCGACCGGAGGCACGGCGAAGGTCATCGCGAACGCCGGGGTGCCGGTGACGCCGGTCGAAGAGGTCACCGGATTCCCCGAGTCCCTCGACGGCCGGGTCAAGACGCTGCACCCGCGCGTGCACGCGGGCCTGCTCGCCGACCGCGACCGCCCGGAGCACGTCGAGCAGCTCAAGCAGCTGGACATCGCGCCGTTCGACCTGCTCGTGGTCAACCTGTACCCGTTCACGCAGACCGTCGCGTCGGGCGCGAGCCCGGAGGACTGCGTCGAGAACATCGACATCGGCGGCCCGGCGATGGTGCGCGCCGCGGCGAAGAACCACAACAGCGTCGCCGTCGTGGTCGACCCCTCCCGCTATGAGTGGGTGCTGGAGCGCGTCGCCGCCGGCGGTTTCGAGCTGGCCGACCGCAAGCGGCTCGCCGCGCAGGCCTACGCGCACACGGCGGCGTACGACACCGCCGTCGCCGCGTGGTTCGCCAACGTCTACGCGCCCGCGGACGACTCCGGCTTCCCGGACTTCACCGGCGCTTCGTGGGAGCGCGGCGAGGTGCTGCGCTACGGCGAGAACCCGCACCAGAAGGCCGCGCTGTACAAGCACTGGCGGCCGGGGCTCGCGCACGCGGAGCAGCTGCACGGCAAGGCCATGTCGTACAACAACTACGTCGACACCGACGCCGCGCGCCGCGCCGCCTACGACTTCGAGGCCCCGGCCGTCGCGATCATCAAGCACGCCAACCCGTGCGGGATCGCGGTCGGCGAGGACATCGCCGAGGCGCACCGCAAGGCGCACGCGTGCGACCCGGTCTCGGCCTACGGCGGGGTGATCGCGACCAACCGGCCGGTGACCCGCGAGGCCGCCGAGCAGATCTCCGAGGTGTTCACCGAGGTCGTCCTGGCGCCGGACTTCGACGCCGAGGCGCTGGAGATCCTGCAGCGCAAGAAGAACGTGCGGCTGCTGAAGCTGCCCGCGATCACGTCGCCGGATCCGATCGAGTTCCGGCCGATCTCCGGCGGCATGCTGGTGCAGACCGTCGACACGATCGCCGCCGAGGGCGACGACCCGGCGAACTGGACCCTCGCGACCGGCGCGCCCGCCGACGAGCGGACGCTGGCCGACCTCGAGTTCGCGTGGCGTTCGCTGCGCGCGGTGAAGTCGAACGCGATCCTGCTGGCGAACGACGGCGCGACCGTCGGCGTCGGCATGGGGCAGGTCAACCGGGTCGACTCCTCGCGGCTCGCGGTCTCGCGGGCGGGCGACCGGGCGAAGGGCTCCGTCGCCGCTTCGGACGCCTTCTTCCCGTTCCCGGACGGGCTCGAGGTCCTGCTGGAGGCCGGTGTCCGCGCCGTCGTCCAGCCGGGCGGGTCGATCCGCGACGCCGAGGTCATCGCCGCCGCCGAGGCAGCCGGGGTCACCCTGTACCTCACGGGCACGCGCCACTTCGCCCACTAGGTCCGACCTGCGTTTCGGGGGCTAATCGCGATCCGGTCGCGGACTTGCGTTTAGCCCCCTAATCGCGACCTGCGGGTGGCGGACTTGCGTTTCGCGGGCTAATCGTGACGCGGTGGCATACTTGCGTTTCGCCCCCTAATCGCGATCCGGGGGTGCCCGCGGGCCGGACTGTGGGCGTTCCCGGTGCCCGGCCCCGGCCGCCGTGCCATGCTGGCCGCGTGTCGCCTTTAGCGGGCTAAACGCGATCCGGGCACGACCTGCGTTTAGCCCCCTAATCGTGACGCTGAGCGTACGCAAGGATCGGTAGGAGGATCGGTGCACCAGCCGCCGCAGGGGTACGGCCAGGGGCCGGGTCATGGCCCGCCACCTGGGCAGGGAGGCCAGCCGGGCTACGGACAGCAGCCGGGTTACGGACAGCCCCAGCCGGGCGGACCGGGTTACGCGCAGCAGCCCGGATACGCGCCGCAGCCTGGGTACGGTCCGCCTCCCGGTCAGGTCCCGCCCGGCTACGGACAACCGCCCAAGAAGAAAAAGACCGGGCTGATCGTCGGCCTGGTCGTGGGTGGCGTGGTGCTGCTCGGACTGGGCATCCCCGGCGGCATCTTCGCGTCGGAGTACTACTCGTCGGTCGGCAAGGCGCCGGTCGCCGAGCAGCCGCCCAACGAGTGCAAGGTCTCCCCGGAAGCCCTGAACAAGACGCTCATGACCAGCTTCCAGGGCGTCCGCGAGAACGAGATCAAGGCGGGCGACCTCGTCACCAAGCAGTACGGCTGCTCCTGGCTGGCGCCGGAAAGCGACAACGTCCACGACCGCTCGCTCCAGGTCATGGTCTACCGCCACGAGGGACCGGACGCCCAGGAGCGTGCCGCGAAATCCTCCGTCGGGTCGGCCGCGCCGTCCGAGCGTCAGCAGCAGGTCCAGGGCATCGGGGAGAAGGCGGTTCTCGTCTCCCTCGACACCGACAGCGCCTTCAGCGGTGCCGAACTGCGTCTGACCCAGGGCGTGTACGTCGTCATCGTCACTTACAAGGGCTGGGACAAGGGGTTCTTCACGAACTCGCCGATCCCGCCGGGGGAGTCCGCCGAAGCGGCGAAGTCCGTCGGCGCCGAGATCGCGAAGAACCTGCCCCGCTAGGCGTACAGGCCGTTCAGCCAGGCCGTCCACGCCTTCTCGGCCTTGTCCGCGTCGGCGTCTTCGGCGAACAGGTGGTGCCCGATGCCGACGGGCCAGCCCCAGACGTTCCGGCCGTAGAAGCGGTACAGCGCGTCTTCGGTCCGGATGCCGATGAAGGCCGACGTCAGGTAGTCGACGACGCCTTCGATGGTGCCGACGCCCGGTACCTCGAAGCGCACCCGGTCACCCGCGGCGGTCGCTCCTACGGCCGTCCGCACGACCTCGAACGCCTCCGGAGCCTTCGACGCTTCGGGCGCGTCGGTCTTGAAGTACTTCACCTCGCGCCGGTTGAAGTGCGTCAGGTACTCGCCGAGTGAGTGGTAGTAGAACGCCGTGTGCCGCTTGCACGCGTCGTACTCCACGTCGAAGTCGTCGAGGACGGTGTTGTGCTCGTAGCGCAGGTACGTGCCGCCGGCCTTCGGTTCGAGGACGTACTCGAGCGTGTTGAACCAGCCGTTCTCGTCTTCCGCGTAGGTGACGAAGCGCTGTGACGGCTTCCAGACGGTGACCATGCCGCCGTTCGGCGTGAGGCCGGACTCGGCGCCGCCGTCGCGCGGTTCGTACTGGATCGGCCAGAGCCAGCCGCCGCTGCCCGTGGTGATCGCGGCCCAGGTGTCGGCGGGCGTGGTGGGCAGGAAGCCCTCGAAGCGGACCTCGGATTCCTTCGCCATGACTGTCCCTCTCTCTCGTGCCTTCACAGACGCGACGCCTGGCCAAGGCCCGTTTCGACAAACAGATCGCGTTTAGCCCGCTAAAGGCGATGTGACGCGGGTCACATTTCGAAGGTGTCGAAGTGCGGGGGACAGCGGCGTCCCCGGGGTGTCCGCGAAGCAAGCGACCCGAGGAGAGCGACATGCAGCAGAGCACGATCGACGAGATCCTGAACCGTCCGCTCAGCCAGGAGCTCCTGGCCCGTGACCTGGCCCGGCTGGCCTACACCGCACTCGACGGCACGCCGCGGTCGATCCCGATCGGCATCCACTGGAACGGCAAGGAGATCGTCATGTGCACCCCGACGAACGCGCCGAAGCTGCCGTCGTTGCGCCGCAACCCCGCCGTCGCCCTGACCATCGACACCGAATCGCATCCGCCGAAGATCCTGCTCATCCGCGGCACCGTCGAGCTGGACCATGTCGACGGCATCCCCGACGAGTACATGCAGTGGAACGGCACCTACGAGATGACACCCGAGCAGCGGGTCGAGTGGGAGGAGAACGTGCGGTCGCTCTATGACGGCATGGTCCGTGTCGTGGTGACGCCGACCTGGGCCAAGCTCATCGACTTCGAGAACACCCTGCCCACCGCCGTCGAAGAGCTCCTGGGTCGTCAGGCGGTGCGGGCATGAAGCTCGAACACATCGGCGTCGTCGTCCACGATCTCGAAGCGGCCAAAGGGTTCTTCATCGCGCTCGGTCTCGAACTGGAAGGCGAGGCGTCACTCGAGGGCGACACCGTCGATCGACTCACCGGCCTCGAAAAGGTCCGGACGGACATCGCGGTGCTGCGCCCGCCGGACGGCCACGGCGGGGTGGAGCTGATCAAGTACCAGGCGCCGAGCCGGGACGGTCACTCCCGCGTGCCGATGAACACGCCCGGCATCCGCCACTTCGTGTTCTCGGTCGAGGGCATCGAGGACGTGCTGGAGCGCTTGCGGGCGCACGGCGGCGAGCTCGTCGGCGAACTGGTGCAGTACGAGGACAGTTACCGGCTCTGCTACGTACGCGGCCCGGAAGGGATCACCGTCGAGCTGGCGGAAGAGCTCGTACGGCGGGAAGCGTAGACGAGAAGCCGCGTCTCGACGGATTCCCGCGAAGCCCCGCGCTGCCAGCATTTCCGCCAGCAAGCCGCACGGCTTCTCGGCCCGCGAAGCCGTGCACGACCAGACGGCACTGCTGTCCTGGTTCGACCGCAACGTCGGCCGCCCGGCGCAGGTGCTCACCTGGGGAGCCTCCGGCGGCGGGCTCAACGCGGTCCTGCTGTCCGAGCGGCTTCCGCAGCGGATCGACGGCGTGCTGGCGATGTGCGGCCCCGTCGCGGGTGGGTCCGCGTTGTTCGGCCAGGCGCTGGACCTCGGTTTCGCGGTCCGGACACTGCTGGCGCCCGAGCTGGAGGTCGTCCGGATCGCCGATCCCCAGGCGAACCTGGCGCAAGCCCATCAGGTGATCGCGACGGCCTTGGAGTCACCCGATGGTCGGGCGCGGCTCGCCCTCGCCAACGCTTTCGCCGACGTCCCCGGCTGGTCGACGGCGCACCACCCCCGCCCCACCGACGTCGCCGAGCAGATCCGTCAGCAGACGAAGTTCGTCCAGGCGGTCTACGACCAGCTCGCGTGGGGTGCCCACCGAGCCGATCTGGAGAAGCAGGCCGGTGGTAACCCGACCGGGAACACCGGTATCGATTACCGAGGCCTGCTCGCGCGGTCGAGTGAACGTGACCTCGTGAACCAGGCCTACCGTGACGCGGGACTGGACCTCGGCGCCGATCTCGCCAAGCTCGCCGCCGCGCCCCGCGTCAAGGCCGACAACGCCGCCGCCCGTTGGCTCGCCCGCGTCGGGACGCCGACCGGACGCGGACACCAACCCGTCGTCACGCTGCACCCGATCGGCGACGGCGTCGCTCCCGAACACGAGCGGACCTATGGTGACCGTGTCGATTCCGACCGGATCCGGCAGCTGTTCGTGAACCGGGGCGGGCACTGCCAGCACACCGCCGCCGAGGAACTGACGGCGTTGCGGGTGCTGCGGGATCGCGTCGAAACCGGCCGCTGGCCGTCGACGTCGCCGGAAAGACTGAACGCCGAGGCGAACCGGTTCGGGCCGGAACTCCGCTTCCTTTACGACTGGTTGCACGGCGAGCCGGGCGCCGCCGCGCCCGCCTTCCGGCGGTGTCACCCGGCCCCGCTGCCGCGCGTGGCTTGACGCCTCAGCCGCCGACGGGATGGCTCGCCTGGAAGGCCAGCCTCCCGTCGGCGTCCGCCGCGATCCGGTCGAGCTGATCGTCCAGCGCCAGGAAGACCTCCCACGGCGGCTGTCCGCTCGCGACGGCCAGCCGGTCGACCAGCAGCTGTTCGAGATCGGTGACCCGCTTCGCCTTCCACACCTTGTCCGCGATGCTCACGAGCAGATCTTCGACGCCGACGTCCGCGCCCCAGGCGGCGTGCGTCCTCGCGAACCGGGCCCGGTTCGCGTCGATTCCTTGGGAGACAAGGAGTTCGTAACCGGCTTGCTCATGGGCCGCGCCGGGGCCGGACAGCTCTTCGCGGTGGATCGTTTTGCCGATGTCGTGGACGGCCGCGCCGAACAGGGTCGCTTCGCGGTCGAAGGCCACGTCCGGATGCCGCTTCTCCATCCAGCCGGCCAGCGACCAAGCCACGTCGTGGACCGCGCGCAGATGCGCGGCCAGGCGCGGGGGAGCGGACAGTTCCTCCAGCAGTTCGCTCACCTCGTCCGGCAGGGGGGCGGATCGGCGGCTCGCCGGGATCGGTCAGGGCGCGGCGCAGGGCGGGCGAGGGCATGGCGTCCAGAATGACAGAAACCGCCGCTCATTCCCCGTGGTAGCGAAGGCCCGTGCGCTTCAGGACGACCCAACGCTCACCGGGCCTGTCCGCGACGACCGGATACCACCTCGGGGCGACCGCGGCGGTCAGTTCGTCACCCCGGTCGATGAGCGAACTCACCGCGGGTTCACCCACCACGATGAGCGCGGACCAGTCGACGTGCGCCAGCAGGTTGTCCTCGGTGACCCCGAACCGCTCGTCGAGGACGGTGACCAGGTCGTGTCCGGTGTCCGGGCCGGAGAGGACTTCTTCGACGTCGGGAACGTCGTCGATGCCGGAGCCGGTTTCTTCGAATTCCTCGTCCTCGCCTCGACCATGCCCGCCACGGTCCCCCGCCAGCGCCGTGGGCGCCGGGCTCGTGCGCCATTCCAGCGAGGGCAGGTTCGCGGCCATCTCCAGGACGCAGGTCGCGGCGGGGTCGCGTTCTCCCAGATCGCGGTGACCGTGACCCGGTTGGCCAGCCGTTTGCGGTAGTTCTCGATGTGGCCCTCCCTGGCGAGTTCCCAGCCGTTCACCGTCTCGGGCCAAGCGTCGTTCACTGTGGGTTTTCCTTTCCTGCGCGGGGATTCCCGGTCACGGACGTGACAGGTCCAGTGATCGTTCCCGGCTCGCTTGACAACCACCGCGAGACCCGGTCTACTGGAGCTATCGAACAAGCGTTCGAAGTGCCGCCTTCCCCGTGGCGCGTCCAGTGCCGTCCACAAAGGACGGTCTAGATGTCGTGGGGAGGCGGGGTCCGGTGACAGCGGAGGTGGTCGAGGCACGGGCCTTGCCGTTGGCGAGGCTGGCGGCCTTGCCGGGAGTGAGCACGGCCAGTGGCGTGGCTTCCGCGGCCGAACACGCGAGGACGACGGGAAGGGTGCTCCCGGTGTCCCCGGCGTTGTCCGGTCTGCTGCCCGCCGCGGGGCTCCGGCGCGGGAGCACCGTTTCGGTGCTGGGGTCCACGTCACTGATGCTCGCTCTGCTGGCCGCCGCGACCGCCGGCGGTGCGTGGGCGGTCGCGGTCGGCCTGCCTGCGCTCGGGGTGGTCGCCGCCGCGGAACTCGGGGTCGAGGTGGGCAGGCTGGCGCTGGTCCCCCGTCCTGGCGCCGAGTTCCCGGCGGTGACCGCGGCCCTGCTCGACGGCTTCGATCTCGTGGTCGTCGGTCCGGGGCTCGCCCGGCCCGACGTGGCGAGACGGCTGTCCGCCCGCGCTCGCAACCGTGGCTCGGTCCTGCTCTCACTGGGCTCCTGGCCCGGTGCGGAGGTCGAGCTGAGCTGTCGTCGCTCGCGCTGGACGGGTCTCACCGGCGACGGCGCGGGCTACCTGCGGGCTCGTGAGGTGGAGGTACGGACGGGTGGCCGGGGTGCGGCCGCCCGGCCGATGTCGGCGTCGCTGCGGTTTCCCAGTGAGGGCGAGGTGCGGAAGGCCGACTTTCCCGCGGCGGTCACCACGAGGTGGGGGACGGCGTGAATCCACCTGTACGCATGCTGGTGCTGTGGTGCCCGGACTGGCCCGCGGTCGCCGCGGCGGCCGTCGCGGGCGAGCCCGTCGGCCGCCCGGCCGCGGTCTTCTCGGCGAACCGCGTGGTCGCCTGTACCGCGGTCGCCAGAGGGTACGGCGTCCGCCGCGGGATGCGGCGGCGCGAGGCCCAGTCCTGTTGCCCGGAGCTGGCGGTCTTCGGCGAGGACGACGGCCGTGACGCCCGGCTCTTCGAATCCGTCGCACGGGCGGTGGAGGAACTGGCCGTCGGCGTCGAGGTGGTGCGCCCGGGGATCGTCGCCGTCCCGGTCGACGGCGCGGCCGGGTACTTCGGCGGCGAGCACGGCCTCCTCGAACGGCTGGTGGACGAGGTGTCCGTGGCGGCGGGGGTGGAATGCCAGGTCGGCGTCGCCGAGGGCCTGTTCGCCGCGACGCTCGCCGCCCGGCGTTCGACGCTGGTCGGGCCCGGCGGGACGGCGGAGTTCCTGGCCCCGCTGCCCATCCGCGAACTCGACCAGCCCGAAGCCGGCCGAACCGAACTGGTCACCTTGCTCAAACAGCTCGGCCTTCGCACGTTGGGCGCCTTCGCGGCGCTCGACGAAAGCGACGTCTCAGCGCGTTTCGGCATGGAGGGCGTGCTCGCGCACCGGCTGGCGCGGGGACGATCCGAACGCCCGCCGCTGCGCCGTCGCCCGCCACCGGAACTCTCGCTCGCGAAGGCGTTCGACCCGCCGATCGACCGGGTCGACGCCGCCGCGTTCGTGGCGAAAGGACTCGGCGAACGTTTCCACGCCGGGCTTTCCGCGCACGGACTGGCCTGCACCCGCCTCGGCATCTACGCCACCACCGAGACCGGTGAACAACTCGGCCGGGTGTGGCGCTGCGCCGAACCGCTGACCCCGCTCGGCGTCGCGGACAGGGTGCGCTGGCAGTTCGAGGGCTGGCTGAAGGTCCGGGACACCTTGGCGCGGCCCCGATCCGGAGTCGTCCGGCTGCGGCTGGAGCCGGAGGAGACCGTCGAAGGCCGGTCGCTGCAACTCGGATTGTGGCAATCGGGCGCGTCGGGCACCTTGCGCCCGGCCACCGAGGACGAAGGGCTGTCCGGCGAGCGAGCCGGTCGCGCCCTGGTGCGGGTGCAGGGGCTGCTCGGCCCGGAGAGCGTCTTCACCGCGGTGCTCGACGGCGGTCGCGATCCGGTCGAGCGTGTCCGGCTGGTGCCGTGGGGCGACAGGCGGGAGAAGTCGGCGCAGGCGGACGCGAACTGGGCCGGGAGGCTCCCGTCGCCCTCCCCGGCGACGGTGTTCGCCCGGCCGGTGCCCGCCCAGGTGCTGGACGAGAACGGACGCGTCGTGGAGATCACCGCGCGGCGCCGGATCACCGCCGCGCCGTTCCTCGTGAGCTTCGAAGGCGCCGAGCCGCGCGAGGTCCTGGCCTGGGCCGGGCCGTGGCTGGTCGGCGTCCGGGCCGGGGCGGGCCACGCGCGGTCGGGCACCCGGATCCGGGTGCAGGTGCTGCTGGCCGACGGGCGGGACGCCGAGGAGGCGGTGCTGCTCCGCTTCGAACACCACAGGAATCCGATGTGGACACTGGAAGGGAAGTACGACTGAACATGGACGAGGAGTACACGCGGCTGGTGCGGCGCTGGCTGGAGGAACCGGCCATCCCGGTGCAGCGTGCCGAGTTGGACACGGCCTGGGCGGCGTGCGTCCCGCGAGCGGAAGTGTTCGTCCCCGCGCCGAGACGTTCGATCGAGAACCGGTGACCGATGGGCTGGGACAATCCTCCGCGGCCGTGGAGGGACCTCGCCCGCGAGCTCGCGGGCGAGGTCCAGCCCGGCGACGGCGGTGACAGCCCCGCGTGGAGCGCCAAACGGGAGGGCTACCAGCCGCCCCCGGACCTGACGGGGCAGATCGGCGAGGACGACGGAGCCACCGCGCGCCGGGTGCCGTACGCCGAACTGCACTGTCATTCGAACTTCAGTTTCCTCGACGGCGCGAGCCATCCCGAGGAACTGGTGGAGGAGGCCGCGCGGCTGGGGCTGGACGCGATCGCGCTCACCGATCACGACGGCATGTACGGCGTGGTGCGCTTCGCCGAAGCGGCCAGGGAACTGGGCGTGCACACCGTCTTCGGCACGGAGCTCAGCTTCGGCCTGTCCGGACCGCAGAACGGGTTCGCCGATCCCGAGGGCGAGCACCTCCTGTTGCTGGCCAAACAGAAGGACGGCTACCTGAGCCTGAACCGCGCGATCACCGCCGGTCAGCTGTACGGCTTCGACAGGGAGTCGTTGTCGCCCAAGGAAAGGGCGGAGAAGGGCAGACCGGTCTACGACCTGCGCGCGGTCGCCGAAGAGGTCCACGGGAAGTGCGTCGTGCTCACCGGTTGCCGCAAGGGCGCGGTGCGCAAGGCGCTCGTCACCGAAGGGCCCGCCGCGGCCGTCGAGAGACTGAAGGAACTCATCGACTGCTTCGGCCGGGAAAACGTCTACGTCGAACTCATCGACCACAGCCTTCCCCTGGACAGCACGCACAACGACCTGCTGAGCGAGATGGCCCTGGAGTTCGGGCTCCCGACGGTGGCGACCACGGCCGCGCACTACGCCCGGCCGGAACGGGCCCCGCTCGCCGACGCGCTCAGCGCCATCCGCGCCCGGCGCGGGCTGGAGGACATGGAGGGCTGGCTGCCCGCCGCGGGGACGGCGTTCCTGCGGTCGGGGGAGGAGATGGCCGGGATCTTCGAGCGATACCCGGGCGCGGTACAGCGGGCGGCGCTGCTCGGCCGGGAGTGCGCGTTCGAACTCCACCACATCGAGCCGAAGCTGCCGCCGTTCGACGTGCCGGAAGGGCACACCGAAGCGTCCTACTTGCGTTATCTCACCGAGAAAGGCGCGAAGGAGCACGAGAAGAACAAGGACGAGGACTACCGCGAGAAGGCCCGGAAGCTGATCGACCACGAACTGGACATCATCGAAGAACTGGGCTTCCCCGGCTACTTCCTGATCGTCTGGGACATCGTGCGGTTCTGCCGGGACAACGACATCCTTTGTCAGGGCCGGGGTTCGGCCGCGAATTCCGCGGTCTGCTACGCGCTCGGCATCACCAAGGTCGACGCCGTGCGCTACGGCCTGCTCTTCGAACGGTTCCTCGCCCCGGATCGCGACGGTTACCCGGACATCGACCTCGACATCGAATCCGACCGCCGCGAGGAGGCGATCCAGTACGTCTACGGGAAATACGGGCGGCTGAACACCGCGCAGGTGGCGAACGTGATCACCTACCGGGCACGGTCCGCGGTCCGGGACGCGGCGCGGGGGCTGGGGTACTCACCCGGCCAGCAGGACGCGTGGAGCAAGCAGATCGACCGCTGGGGCGCGTTGCGCGCCACGGAGAAGGATCACGACCACGACATCCCGGAAGAGGTCGTGGAACTCGCTTGCGCGCTCGAAGACTTCCCCCGGCATCTCGGCATCCATTCCGGCGGGATGGTGATCTGCGAACAACCGGTGAGCGAGGTCGTCCCGATCGAATGGGCACGGATGGAGGACCGCAGCGTCGTGCAGTGGGAGAAGGACGACTGCGCCGCCGCGGGATTGGTCAAATTCGATCTGCTCGGACTCGGGATGTTGTCGGCCCTGCACTATATGATCGATCTCGTACTCGACCACAAAGGGGAAGAGGTCGACATCTCCGAATTGGATCTCAAGGACCAGAACATCTACGAAATGCTCTGCCGGGCCGACGCGATCGGTGTCTTCCAGGTGGAGAGCCGTGCCCAGCTGGCGACCCTGCCTCGTTTGCGTCCCAGGGAGTTCTACGACCTGGCGGTCGAGGTCGCGCTCATCCGGCCCGGCCCGATCCAGGGGGGTTCGGTGCATCCCTACATCCGGCGCAAGAACGAGCAGGAGAAATGGGATTTCGACCATCCGAAACTGGCCAACGCGCTGGGAAAGACCCTCGGCGTCCCGTTGTTCCAGGAACAGATGATGCAGATCGCCCTCGACGTCGCCGATTTCACCCCGGCGGAAGCGGACCAGTTACGGCACGCGATGGGCGCCAAACGTTCCGAGCGGAAGATGGAACGGCTCAAACGGCGATTCCTCGAAGGCGCCGCGAGGAACGACATCGAGGGAGAGCTGGCCGAGAAGATCTTCGGCAAGCTCAAGGCGTTCGCGAATTTCGGCTTCCCGGAGAGTCACGCGCTGAGTTTCGCCCTGCTGGTGTTCGCGAGCGCGTACTTCAAGTACTACCACCCGGACGCGTTCCTGGCCGGGCTGCTGCGCGCCCAGCCGATGGGGTTCTACTCGCCGCAGTCGCTGGTCGCCGACGCGCGGCGGCACGGGGTGCGGGTGCTCGGCCCGGACATCAACGCGAGCCTCCCGCACGCGACGCTGGAACCCTTGCCGGAAGGGGGAGAACTGCTCGCCGTGCGGGGCGGCCTGTCCACCGTGCGGATGATCGGCGAGAACCTGGCGAAGGAGATCGTCGAGGAGCGGGAGCGCGGCGGCCCGTTCGCGGATCTGGCCGAGGTCGCCCGGCGGGTGCGGCTGACCACGCCGCAGGTCGAGGCGCTGGCCGCGGCCGGCGCTTTCGGTTGTTTCGGTGAGAGCAGGCGGAGCGCGCTCTGGGCGGCGGGCGCGGTCGCCGGCGAAAGCCTGGAGAAGCTGCCGGGGCTCACCACCGGGGCCAAGGCGCCGATGCTGCCGGGGATGGACGCGATCGACGTCGCGGCCGCGGACGTCTGGGCCACCGGGGTGTCACCGGACAGTTTCCCGACCCAGTTCATCCGGGAGAGCCTCGACGAACTCGGCGTCGTCACCGCGGAGGGCCTGCGCGAGGTCCCCCACGGCGCGCGGGTGCTGACAGGCGGCGCGGTGACCCATCGCCAGCGGCCGGCGACCGCGGGCGGCGTCACCTTCATGAACCTCGAAGACGAGACCGGGATGATCAACGTCATCTGCACGATGGGCGTGTGGCAGCGCTATCACCGGGTCGCCCGCGGCAGTCCCGCGCTGCTGGTCCGCGGCGTGGTCGAGCGCACCGGCGAGGTGGTGAACGTCCTCGCCGAACAGATCCGGCACCTGCCGCTGCGGATCACCGCCAAGTCCCGTGACTTCCACTGAACCCTCTTGACGATCACCCGGGACCGTGCTGAAGTTCCTCCAGCGTCGCGGTGCACCCGGCAAAGAGACCGTCGTGGGCATGGAGGCGCCGGACCATGGGAAATCATGGAAACCCCTTCTCGGACGAACGGCCGGTTGACGGCGTTCGGAAATCAACTCGTTCAGGTTCATCAGTGGCTGCGTAAAGAGCTGGCCAGGCTGCACGACGACCTCGGGTCGGTCGCGGCGGGACGCGCCGAGCGGCTGCGCGATCTCAGGGCGCATTGCCTCACCTTCTGCTCGGCGCTGACCAGGCATCACACCGGTGAAGACGCTGGCGCTTTCCTTGTGCTGGCGGAGAAATTCCCCGAACTCCGGCCGGTGCTCGAAGAGCTCGCGCACGATCACGACATCGTCACCGGGATCCTCGAACGGCTGGAGCGACTCGTCGCCGATGTCGGCCCGGAGTCGACCCAGGACGAGATCCTTTACGTGCAGCGGGAACTCGACGGGCTCACGGCGATCATGGAGTCGCACTTCTTCTACGAGGAGAAGCGGATCGTCGAGGCGCTCAACTCGCTGGACATGCCGGAGTGGCGGGAAACGAAGCCTTCTTTCCTGCTGAAATCGCATTAGGACACGAACTGTCCTATACGGGTTCTAGCGTTCTTCTCAACGTCACGACGACAGAGGAGAGCTCCGATGGCCAACCCGATCCCCGACGGCTACAACTCGGTCACCCCGTGGATCATCTCGCGCGACACCGCGGGCGTGATCGACTTCCTCAAGCGCGCTTTCGACGCCGTGCCGATGGGCGACCCGGTGTACGTCGAAAGCGGGAAGATCGGTCACGCCGAGGTCCGGATCGGCGACTCGGTCGTCATGCTGTTCGACGCGCAGGACGACTGGATCGAAACCCCGGCGTACCTGCGGCTCTACGTCGAGGACAGCATCGAGACGCAGCGCCGGGCCATCGACGCGGGCGCCAAGGAGGTCACGAAGCAGACCGAACTCTTCTTCGGCGACCGCGTCGGCCGGGTACTCGACCCGTTCGGCAACCTGTGGTGGATCCAGACCCGGCTGGTCGACCTCGACTACCCGGAGATGGAGCGCCGGATGAACGACCCGAAGTTCATCGAGGCCATGCGGTACGTCTCCGGCACGGAGATCATCCCGAGCCGTTGATTTCGGTAGGGTGGTGATCGCGACGCGGAGGTGAGCCGGTGGAGCACCACCCACTCCGGGGCAACCCCGGGGAGCACGAAGACAGCGAGACAAGGCGCCCCGCGCGAGAGCGGCATGCTTCGCGTGCGGGTACGCGCGGATGACAGGAGAAAGAGTCACCTCCGCGTCGCTTCTCGGGCCGATGCCGGTCTGGCGGTGGCAGGTGGCCCGCTGGGCGACCTTCGACGACTGTGCCGCCGGGCTGGACCTGACGCCCGGCGAACTCTCGTGGTTCGCCGACACGAAAGGCTGGAACCGGCGTGCGGACGAGCCGGTCCGGCACTACGGCTACCGCTGGATCCCGACAGCCTCGGGCGGGGTGCGGCTGATCGAGCGGCCGAAGCCGCGGATCGCCGAGTTGCAGCGCCGGATCCTGCGGCACGTCGTCGAGGCACTGCCGGTACACGAGGCCTCACACGGCTTCCGGCGCGGACGTTCGCCGATGTCCTGTGCCACACCGCACGCCGGCCGGGAGACCGTGGTCAGGATGGACCTCGAAGGGTTCTTCCCGGCGGTGTCCGCGCGCCGGATCTCGGCACTGCTCGCGCTCGCCGGATATCCGCCCGCCGTGGCGGAGGCGCTGGCGGGCGTGCTCACCACGGCCGTCCCGCCCGACGTCCTCGCCACCGCGCCCGGGGGACGGCGGGACCCGGCCCGCGTGCGGCTGCTGAACAACCTCGCTGCCACGCATCTGCCGCAGGGCGCGCCGTCGTCACCCGCGGTCGCGAACGCCGTCACGCATCACCTGGACCGGCGGCTCGACGGCCTCGCGCGAGCACTGGGCGCGGTCTACACGCGGTACGCCGACGACCTGGCGTTCTCCGGGGATTCCCTGCCGCTACACCGGTTGTTGCCCGGCGTCCGGCGGATCGTGACCGACGAGGGTTTCCGGCTGTGTGACGACAAGACGTCGGTCGCCGCCGCGCACCAGCGGCAACGGGTCGCGGGCCTGGTGGTCAACAGCGCGCCCGCCGCGACGCGCGCCGACTACGACGCTCTGCGCGCCCTGCTCCACAACTGCGCCCGGACCGGCCCGGAAGCGCAGAACCGGGCCGCGCGTCCGGACTTCCGCGCCCATCTGCTCGGCCGCATCGGCTGGATCGCCGCGTCCTCACCGGTGCGGGCGGCGAAACTGCGCGCGTTGTTCGACGGGATCACCTGGCCTTAGGCGCGTATGCGATCCTGAACGGGTGATCGAGACCGCCGAAGACTATCGAGAAGCCGTCCTTTCCCAGCAATGGTGGGAAAAACGCAGTTTCGTAGGCTGTGATTTCACTGAGGCCGACCTGCGTGGTCTGCGTACCCAGGGCTGCACCTTCGACCAGTGCGACTTCACCAAGGTCGACTTCGAGAGCTCACGGCACGAAGCGTCGGCGTTCCGCTCGTGCACCTTCGACCGCAGTGTGCTCGCCGGTACCCGGTGGAGCTCCTGCTCGATGCTCGGATCGTCCTTTGTGGACTGCCGGTTCCAGAAGGTCGCGTTCACCGAATGTGATCTCTCGCTCGTTTCGCTGAGCCGGAATCGACTGTCCAAAGTGGATCTTTCCGGGTTGCGGCTGCGCGAGGCCAACCTGACCGAGGCGGACCTCACCGGCGCCGATCTGCGTGGCGCCGACCTCACCGGTGCCCGGCTGGCGGGCGCCACACTCGAAGGCGCCGACCTGCGGGGAGCGCGGATCGACGCCAACGGCCTGGTGCAGGCGAACCTTTCGGGCGTGCACGTGGACACCGAGACCGCGATCGCCTACGCCGCCGCGCACGGCCTCGTCATCCACTGACGGTCCCGGATGTCATGAAAGGGCCGTTCCTGACGAAAAACGTCAGGAACGGCCCTTTCATGACATTTGAGCGCTAGTCGATCGGCGGTTCGCCCGGGTCCAGTTCGATGAGGTCGCCCTCGGCGAGCAACTCCTCGATGGACGCCGGCAGCAGGTACGCCGACCCGCCACCGGGCTGGTTGAACCACGGGATCGCGACACCGGCGAGGGCTTCGAGCGGCCGCTGCACGCGGTACACGTGGTACGGCCGGTTCACCCACTCCGGCACGAGCGAGCGCTCCTCGAACGGCGTCCCGGCCGCGTAGGTCAGGTTGCCGTTCGGGCCACCGAAGCGGTCCAGTTCGCTGCCCGCGGGCAGCTCGCGCAGCTCCTTGCCGCGGAACAGCGTCAGCGGCGGCTCGCCGTTGAGCGGCGAGATCGGCCAGTTCTGCTTGGCGTCGGGAGCCCCGGCGTTGGCCGCCGCGGGCGGGCGAGCCGGTTCCTCACGCCGCATCGGCGGCGGCGCCACCGGCGGTTCGCGGCGCGGCGGCGCGGGCGGCGGGCTCGCCAGCACCGGGTTCGGCCGCACCGGGGGCGCGGGCGGGACCGGTGCGGGGGCGGGCTCGTCGTCCAGGTCGTCCCCGAGCAGCTCCTCGGCCGTCGTGAACGCCGTCTGCTCCTGCGGCGGGATCGCCTCCCTCGGCGGCACCGGATGCGAACCGGTCGCGACCTCGGGGGACAGCGTCGCCAGCACAGGGCGTGGCGGAGGCAGTTGCTCGACAGGCTGCTCTTCGACGGCGGGCTCCTCGTCGAAGCCCTGCTCGTCCAAAGGCTGCTCGTCGACAGGTGGGGCACCGTTCGGGTTCAGCAGGACCTTGCCCAGCATGAACGCGGCCGCGTCCTCGGCGTCGCCGAACACCGCCGGGTTGGTCAGCTTCCCGTCGTACCAGCCGACCCGCCAGCCTCCGCCGTCCACCTGCTCGACGCTCCAGCCGTGGTCGACGGGGCCGCCGATGCGGTAGACGTCGCCGGGCACGTCGAGGTCGTCGAACTTCGCCTGGAGCTCGTTCAGCACCGGCTCTGGGTGCTCGGCGCGGCGCGGGGCTTCCTCACGCCGCGGTTCGGGCTCCGGGCGGGGCATCGGCGCGGCGGCGGCAGCAAAGGTCCCCCGCTCCTGCGGCGGCGCGTCGACCTGCGTGACCTCGGAATCCGACGGCGGGGGCACGTTCGGTTCCGCGTCGTGCGTCAGGAGAGGCAGCTCAGGAACGGCGTCGTCCTGCTCGACCGGGGTGTAGCCGGTGGTCGTCTCCTCCTCGGGAGGCGTGTACGGCTGGGTCTCCTCCTGCCGGGCGTACGGGTCCGGCTCCTCCTCATGCGGCTGCTCGTAGACGTCGACCTGAGGAGGCCGCGCGTACGTGGTGGCCTCCGGGTCGGCGATCTGCGGCTCCGGTTCCGGCTCGGAGAGCTGATGCGACCCCTCGTCCTGCCGGTCCTGGTCGGCGTAGACGTCCTGTTCGGACTCGTGGAACTGCGCCTCGTCGTGCGCGTACGGGTCTTTGTAGCCGTCTTCGTACTGCTGCTCGGCGGCGGCTTCGTGGAAGTCCTGCGCCTGGTAGTCCTGGGTGTCGTAGTCCTCTTCGTACCGCTGGGCCTGCTCGGCCTGGTCCGGAACCGTGGACTCGACGGCGGGAACGGCCGCCGCGGCGGCGACCGGTGCGGCAGCGGCGGCGGCCACCGCGGCCGGGTCCGGGCCCTGCTGGTGCGGCGGCGGAACGGGCGGCTGAGCGGCCTGGTTCGGACCGGGACCCGCGGGACCACCGGGCCCCTGAGGACCGGGCTGGTTGACCGCGGCCTGCTGCTGCGGCGGCACAGGGCCGTTCTGTACAGGGCCGTTCTGCGCGGGCCCGTTCTGCGGCGGGCCCTGCGGAGGCGGGCCGACGGGCGCGCCGTTGGGTCCACCAGGCCCACCCGGGCCGTTGGGGCGTTGCTGCGGGGGCTGATTCCCCCTGGTGAGGTACCCCGCCGCGGCCTGCAGCGTCGGGGCGTCGACCTCGGGCAGCGCGAAGTCGTTCTGGCGGACGTGGTCGATCAGGTCGAGCTCCGGCGAGACGCCGTACTCGCGCAGGTAGAAGTTCACGGCGGCGGGCCAGATCCACTGCCCGTCGCTGTGGAAGGCGACCGGGACGGTGGCCTCGGGCGTCTGCGCGAGCCTGTCGATGTCGTAGCCGCGTTCGGTGACCACCAGCGGCGCGTGGTCGAGGTATTCGAGCAGCCTGTCCTGCTCCTCGATCTCCAGATCGGGCCGGTTGATCACCGGACGCCCGGCCGGGCCGATGGTGTCGAAGATGCGGGCGATGCGGAAATGCGGTCCGGGCTGCTCCGGGCCGAGACCGGACATGCGCCGGATCAGCCATTCGGGCACGTTCTCCTCGGAGCGGGGGAACATGCGCAGCTCGTCGGAGAGCGCCTGGGGAGGCGGCGCGAGGCGCCACTGGGGCTCGTCGCGGTTGTACTCGAGGTTGTAGCTGGATGGATGGTCGAGCTGGTAACGGGCGTTGAACCAGGTGCCGCGGCCGTCGCGGTACATCCCGGCACGGAGCCTGCCGAACAGCGTCGCGATGTCGTGCGTCGCGACCCATTCGTGCGCGGAGCCGTCCTCGGTGATGATCTCGCCGGTCATCTCGTGGTACCTGCCGACGGCTCGGTACTCGGCGGTCACCTTCCGCCAATCGCGCGGCGCGGCCCGCAGCAGGGCGAGGCCGATCTGTTTGACCAGGGTGTCCTGCTCGGTCGCGTTCAACTGAGTCGTCGGTTGTGCCACGGTCACATTTTGACCGTATCCGCGCTCGTGTGCACCCCGCATGTGGGTTTTGCCGCTCTTGACAGCCGGGAAGACGCCCTGACCTGCTGCCGCGTCACTCACCCGGGATACTGGCGAAGTGAACTCATCTGCCCGCGAGACCGTGAAGGACGAGGACTGATGGCGGTGGCCGGACAACGGCGTGACCGTGGGGCACTGCTCCATCACCTGCCGTTCCTGCTGGTGATGCTGGTGGTGGCCGTCGCCGCCCTGCGGATCGGGCAGTACCACTGGCGGCAGGGGGCCGCGCTGATCGGCGGGGCGCTGCTGCTCGCCGGCCTGCTCCGGGCGGCGCTGCCCGAAGCCAAGGCCGGTCTGCTGGCGATCCGGGGCAAGCCGGTCGACGTCCTGACCTACGGCGCGTTGTCCGTTTTGATCCTGTTCATCGCCTTCACGATCACCGGCGGCCCGCTGTCCTGAAAGGTCAGGAGGCCATCGCGGGGGTGAGCCGCGCTTCGCGGCGGTCCAGGCCGCCGGACACCACGGCCAGCGAAAGCCCCAGGACGGCCAGCGACGCACCCACCCAGTTGGGCGCGACCAGGCCGAACCCGCCCGCGATCACCAAGCCGCCCAGGTAGGCGCCGATGGAGTTCGCGATGTTGAACGCCGACTGCACGGCGGCGGAGACCAGCGACGGCGTCCCGCCCGCCTTCTCCATGATCCGGGCCTGCATCATCGGGCCGATCATGAACCCGGCGAGCCCGACGAAGAAGATCGTCACCGCCGCGCCGACCTTGCCGTTCGCGGTGATGGTGAAGATCGCCAGCACCGTGGCCAGCCCGAACAGCGAGACGTAGAGGCTCGGCATCAGCGCCTTGTCGGCGAGCCTGCCGCCGAGGATGTTGCCGATCGTCATGCCGACCCCGGCCAGGGAGAGCAGCAGGGTGACGTTGGACGGCGAGTAGCCGGTGACGTCGGTCAGCATCGGCGCGATGTAGGACAGGCAGGCGAACACGCCGCCGAGGCCGAAGGTGACGATCGCGAGCGCGAGCCACACCTGCGGACGGCGGAACGCGCCGAGTTCGCCGCGCAGTGACGGCTCGACCGGTTTGCCCTGGTGGGGGACCAGTTTCGCGATCGCGGCCATGGCGAGCAGGCCGATCACGGCGACGACGCCGAACGTTGCGCGCCAGCCGACCTTCTGGCCGAGCAGCGTCCCGAGCGGCACGCCGACGACGTTGGCCAGGGTCAGGCCCAGGAACATCATCGAGACGGCTTTCGCGCGTTCGCCCGGCTTGGCCAGGCTGGACGCGACGACCGCGCCGGCGCCGAAGAACGCGCCGTGCGGCAGGCCGGCGAGGAAGCGGAAGGCGACGCCGAACTCCTGGTTCGGCGAGAGCGCGAAGAGGGTGTTGCCGAGCGTGAACAGGCCCATCATCGCCAGCAGCATGGTCTTGCGCGGCAGCCGCACGGCGGCGGCGGTGAGCAGCGGGGCCCCGACCACGACGCCGAGGGCGTACCCGGAGATGAGGTAGCCGGCGGACGGGATCGACACGCCGAAGTCGGCGGCGGCTTCGGGCAGCACGCCCATCATGACGAATTCGGTGGTCCCGATGCCGAAGGCACCGATGGCGAGCGCGAGCAGCGCGACGGGCACGGCTCTCCTTCCGGGGTCGTACGTGAGTAAACGATTACTCGCCCAGTGTCGCGAATGGGAGAGCTGAATCGATTTAGGTCTCGGACACAAAAGAAGACAGCGCGTGTGGACTCGACGTCGACGAGCTGTCCGGCGTCCAGTTCAACGGATCGAGGGGGCCTTTGTCATCCCGGTTTCGGGTGAGGCTGCCCACCCTCAGCGGCGGGCGGCGAGCACTCCCTGGAGCAAGCCGGGGAAGAGCTCGTCGAGATCGTTGCGGCGCAAGGAGTTGTAGCGCGCGGTGCCCTGCTGGCGGCCCATGATGATGCCCGCTTCGCGCAGTGTGCGCAGGTGATGGGTGAGTGTGGACTTGGTCACGGCGACGTCGAAACCGCTGCACGAGATCTCGGTGCCGGATTCGGCCAGCTGGCGGACCATGTCGAGCCGCACCGGGTCCGCGAGCGCGGCGAGGACCGCCTCGATCCGGATCTCGTCCTGATCGGGGTAGACGTACTGCTGGGTCGTCGCGGCCATCCGTCCATAGTACGACGCCCCTCGAACTTTCCGCGAGTTCGTAGTACGGTCTTCATCGAACTACGACAACCATCGAACAACGACCCCAAGTCGACTTTCGCGGGCTAACCGTGCTCCGGCACCGACCTGCGTTTCGCGGGCTAATCGCGATCCGGGCGCCTCCGGGAGACCGGGCCCGACCTGCGTTTAGCCCCCTAATCGCGATCCGGCGGCACCTGGGTGACCGGGGTCCCGGAGCGACTTCCGCGGGCTAAACGCGCTCCGGCCGCAGCCTGGGGAGTCGACGTAAAAGGGGTCTGGAGCTGGGGAGTCATGACATTCGCACCACCCAGGACCGCGGTGCTGGCGCTCGGCACCTTCGCGGTCGGCACCAGCGGGTACGTCGTCGCCGGACTGCTGCCCGCGCTGACCGGCGAGCTCGCGGTCTCCGAGACGGCCGCCGCCCAGCTGGTCACCGCCTTCGCCATCGCGTACGCGGTCGGTTCGCCGCTGTTCGCCGCGGTCACGGGCCGCTGGGAACGGCGCACGCTCCTGGTCGCCGCCCTCGTCGTCACCGCCATCGGCAACGCCCTCGCCGCCCTCGCGCCCGGCTACGTGACCCTGCTCCTCGCGCGGGTCGTCACCGCGATCGGCGCCGCGGTCTTCACCCCGGCCGCGAGCGCAGTCGCCGCCGAACTCACCTCGCCGGAACGCCGGGGCCGCGCGGTCGCGCTCGTCTTCGGCGGCCTGACCATCGCGACGATCCTGGGCGTCCCGCTCGGCAGCGTCCTTTCGCAGAGCGTCGGCTACCAGGCCGTCTTCGCGCTCGTCGCGGCCTTCTCGCTCCTCGGCGCCTTCGCGGTCCGGCTGGTCCTGCCCGCCGTCCCGGCGCCGCCCCCGGTCCCGTTCGCCGAACGGTTCACCGTCGCCAAGGACCCACGCGTGCTCGCCATGCTCGGCGCGACCGTGCTCGGCTGCCTCGCCGCGTTCTCCGTCTACACCTTCATCTCGCCGGTCCTGTCCGCCACGGCGGGCGTCCACGGCACGACGGTCAGCCTGCTGCTGTTCGTCTACGGCGCGGGCGGTGCGCTCGGCAACGTCCTCGGCGGCCGCGCGACCGACCGCTGGGGCGCCAAGGGACCGCTGCTGATCGTGTTCGGCGGGATCACCGTGGTGCTCGCGATGCTGCCGCTGGTGGCGACCACGGTCGCCGGCGCGGCCGTGATCCTGTTCCTCTGGGGCCTGGCCACCTGGTCGATCAACCCGCCGATCCAGCACCGGCTGATCGAGCTGTCCAAGCAGAACGCGGGGCTCGTCCTCTCGCTCAACGCGTCCGCGATCTATCTCGGCGTCGGACTCTCCGGCCTGGTCGGGGGAGCGGTGCTCAGCGGTGGCGGCCCGCTCCTGCTGCCCGAGATCGCGGCGGTGCTGACGGCGCTCGGCGCGGCCGTGGTCGTGGTGGGCTGGCGGAGCCGCGTGAGGCAGCCCGCGCTGGTCGACTGACGCCTATTCGGCGCGGGTCTGGACCTCGCAGTCGGAGCCGGGGAACACCAGCCCTTCGTGCCCGTCCGCGAACCGGACGAGGTACGGCGGACCACCGTGTTCTCCGCGTACCTCGAGGATTTCGCCGCGCTGTTCGGCCGATCCCACCGTGCGTCCGTGCACGTGGATCTCGTCTCCGACGGTCGCCTGCATGAGAACCACCTCCGACGCTTCAAGGTTAGGAGCGTCGGAGGTGATCCCGCTACAGTGTGGGCATGATCCTCGAAATCCTTGGAGGCGCGACGCCTCACGTCCGGTGAGCCCGTCGATCCGGGTCCGCACGCCCTCGGAACTGCGTGCGGCCAGAAGAAAGAAAGCCCACTCCTGCTGGGGACATCTCGTCGCGGCACCGCTGTGGCCGCTGCACGGCGCGAATCTCGGCACACTTCTGCGGACCTGCGACGCGGTGGGCGCTTGCCTTGCCGTGCCGAAGTTTCCGTGGGTGCCGGAGGCGCTGCGCCGGGGGAACACGTTGCGGCGTCCCGCGTGTGTGCACTGGGTGCACGATCCGCCAGGCTGGCTGACCCGGGAAAAGGCGGCTGGCACGGCGATCGTCGGTGTGGAACTCGCCGACGAATCCGTGCGACTGGCCGATCTCCCGCCCGCGCGGGGCCGGACGATCGCCGTACTCGGCCATGAGCAGCAAGGCATTCCGCCGGAAGCACTCGACCTTCTCGACACCGTCGTCGAGATCCCGATGGTGGGTACGGGCGCGAGTCTCAACGTCGCCGTCGCGGGCAGTCTCGTGTTGTACAAATTGGCGGGCTTGCTGTGACCGTCGCCGATAGGCTGCCCGGATGACCGACGTACTCGACACAGTGGCCGGGAAGAGCGGCGAATTGGTCCTCCGCCGGGCAGGAGACGACTTCGAGGTCATCGCGAACGGCGTCTTCCTGATGGACACCCGGAACGGTGAATCCGAACGCCTGCTCGTCTCGGTGGCGGCGGATCTGGTGCCCGGCAAGGCCCGGATGCTGATCGGCGGCCTCGGTGTCGGCTATTCACTGCGCGCCGCGCTGGACCACCCCGGCGTCGGCGAGATTGTGGTCGTCGAACGCGAACCCGCCGTGATCGGGTGGAACCGCGAGGGCCCGCTCAAGGACGTCCACGACGACGCCCTTTCCGACGAGCGGGTCACCGTCGTGGAGGCCGATCTGGTGAAGTGGTTGCGCCGGACGGAAGAGCGGTTCGACGCGCTGTGCCTCGACATCGACAACGGTCCTGAGTGGACGGTCACCGACGGCAACGCCAAGCTGTACCGAGAAGCCGGGCTCGACATGCTCGCCGCACGGCTGCGGCCCGGCGGTGTGCTCGGCGTGTGGAGCGCCGAGTCGGTGCCGTCGTTCGCGAAGCGGCTGCGAGCGCGGTTCGGTGAGGTCCGGGAGCTGAAGATCCCGGTGCCCCAAGGTGAACCGGACGTGCTGTGGTTCGCGCGGAGGTAGCCGACGCCGCGCGGGTCAACGCCCGCTGGTGTGACACGGTGTGCCGGACGGGCACTTTCACCGCCCGCGTCTGGAAGTCGCAGCGCCGGACACCGCCGCTGTACCCGGACGCGGTGACCTTGACGCCGGACGCGACGGTCGAGGACGTCCTGGACGGGATCGACCTGTCGCCGGGCTGCGCGGTGAAGGACAGTTTCGCCTGCCTGGATCTCGCCCCAGCGGGCTTCCAGTTGCTCTTCGAGGCCACGTGGATCACCCGCACGGCGCGGATGCCGCTAGAACCGGGCTGGTCCCGGGTCGACGACCGGTTCGGCGACCCGTCCGTCGCGGTGTGGTCCGACGGCGTCTCCGGCGTGACGGCGAACCGTGACGGCGACTTCGCCGGACTGTCCAATTTGTACACTCAGGGCGCGCTGGACGACGCGTGGCGCGGCGCGACTTCAGCCGTCGCGGCGAGCTTCCCCGGCTTGCCGATCACCGGCTACGAACGCGGCGAGGATCTCGACGCGGCACTGCGCAACGGCTACACGACATTGGGGCCGCTGCGGGTCTGGCTGAAATGATCGCCGGATGGAGATCACGACCTGGCACCTCGAACAGACCTCGCCGGACGACCTGAGCGCGGCGAAACCGCCCGCCGTGCCGGTGACGGTCACTCGCTCCGAGCTGGTCAGCCCGGAGCTGAACCGCTACCTCTACACCGCGGTCGGCGGCGACTGGTTCTGGATCGACCGGCTCGGCTGGACCTGGGAACAGTGGATCGAGTGGCTGGACAGGCCGGGTGTCGAGACCTGGGTGGCGTACGCGCAGGGGACGCCGTGCGGCTATTTCGAGCTCGACGGCGCTGTCGATGGTGACGTGGAACTCGCGTACTTCGGGCTGATGTCGTCCTTCGTCGGCAAGGGCGTCGGTGGACACCTGCTGACCGTCGCGCTGCGGCAGGCGTGGGCGCTCGCGGAGCGCTGGCCGGGCAAGACGACGACGCGCCGCGTCACGGTCCACACGTGCACCACGGACGGCCCGGCCGCGCTCAAGAACTACCAGGCACGCGGCTTCCGGGTGTTCCGCACCGAGGTCGAGCAGGCCGAACTGCCCGCCGAGACGCCGGGGCCGTGGCCGGGGGCGGCGAAGAAGTAGCTACCTCGAAGGGTGCAGTTTGGAAGTGACTCGCATCAATGGCTTCTATTCTAGATCTTTCTTCGCTGTCGTCATCCTGGTGTTCCTGTTGATGCGGCAGGGTGTAGCCGCGTCGAAATCAGTGATCTCGATGCGTCAACCGTCGAATGTATCGACTATCGACTGTTTGGGCGATGATGAACCCTTCTTGTCCGGCTATGGTCGATAGAAGTCGGTATAAGTGCCGTGAAAGCGGGTGGATTGGGATGAGCTGGATAGAGGGCAATGCTGAAGCTTTCTAAACGCGCGTGGCGATGGCTGCGCACCGTAGCGCTGATTGCAATTATTGCGGGTATAGGATTTCCGGCGATTAAATTGCCAATAGATGCTTTCGGTGCGTCCTCTGAGGTCTTCGATCGACAAGTCGGGTGGGCAAATATTCTAGCCTACTCGCTGGCGGCGGTTGGTTTTCTGATGCTACTCGCGGAGAAGGGAAGTACTCTAATTTCGGTGGAGTACGACCTTGCGCAGCTGGCGGGCAAGTTGGCTGCAAAATCGCAGCGGCGCGGGGCTCGCTCGCTCGCGCAGTTGCTCAGTACCGATGGGCTGGATTCGAGGGCGGCTCCATTTCAGCTCGTGCTAAATGAGCATGGCAGGCGAAGTTCGAAGAGTCGTACGATCGGACGGGAGGAATTGGGGAATTTTTTTACGAACCATGCCAAAGGCAGAATGGCGATTCTCGGTCCCCCCGGGTCGGGGAAGTCGGTTCTTGCGCTACAGCTGGCAGATCAGCTGATAGCTGGCGCATCCGGCAATGGAAGGGTGCCCATTGTATTGTCGCTCGCATCGTGGGACCCGGGTGATATCGACCTCGAGAACTGGCTGATAAAGGAAATATCCTTAGAATTTTCGCTCAAAGAGAAGATGGTGAAGAGCTTAGTTTACGATGGGAGGATTATTCCAATTTTAGATGGGCTTGATGAGATGGGGCCCAGTGGTGAGACGATGCGATCAATAAGAGCCGTCGAGCGAATAAATGAATATACGGCCACCACTTCCCAGTGTCAAATTGTCGTTACTTCGCGCAGTGATCGGCTCTATGATCGACTAGTTGGTCGGTTGCGTGGCATGAAAGTAGTAAACATAGCGCTGCTGGATGGTCGGCAAATCGAGCGGCACATCCGAGTGCATTGCTCGAATTCTCAACGATTTGATGAGTGGGAACTGGTGTTTCAGGCTCTACGTTCTCGCAAGTCGACGGATGTTCAAGGTGTGCTTGGCACTCCCTGGCGCCTCACTGCTGCTGTTGTCTACTTTTTGGGTGGCGGTCATCCCGAAGTACTTTTGCAGGCGAGATCCGATGGAAAGCGCGAGGAAAATGATGAATATGTCAAGAGGGTTCGAGATGCTTTAGTGGGCAGCTTTGTTTATTCGCGTGTTGCTGCACACTCTAAGTCGCGGGATATCCCCAGAAGAATCAGCGTCCTGTTGGTTATTGTAAATCGTTTGAATTCAATGACCGCGTCGAACGAGGTTACCTCTGAAGTAATTCTCTATGATTGGTGGAAAAATATTGGAGAGAAAAAGGTTCGGGTTTTGCACTTGTTCTTCGCCTTCGTTCTCTTGCATTTGCCGAGTCTTACTCTCGGGCTCTTTGATGATCGAGTTGAAGAAGGTGGATTAACGGGCTTGTGGCTACTTTCAGCCTTGAGTGCCAACTATATAACTATTATGCTTTGCACGATGCTCTACGTTACGCGTGATCGAGAGCCAAGTCGGCTCAGTGTAGAGTTGCTCCGGGTACCACGTATTGCGATGCTAACCGCGGTCTTCGCCGTTGCTGTTGCTGCCATTTCCACGGTGATAGCACTCTTGTCTGACTCGCTAATGGCGGTACTGTATGGATTAATTGCAATTCTGATGATTGCCCTTAATGCGGGATCTTCACTGTCTCCTCCGGGGGTCGACGAAGTGCTTTCGCCTATTCGTGTAATAAAGAATGATCTAAATGTAGCGGTTCTTGGAAGTCTTCTCCTTGGGGCGTATGGAATACTCTATTATCTCCCATTGTATGGTGTGAGTGTGGCCATATGGTTTGGAGGAATGTGTGCGCTTGGAAGGTTCTGCTGCTCTGCTTTTGTTAGGTATTTCTGTGCAGCGACTTATGGAAGTCTAAGGTTTGGATTACCGTGGGCCTTTGCCAAATTTATGGACTGGGGCAGGGCGGCAGGTCTTTTGCGCATTTCGGGCGCGGGATATCAATTTAGGCATAGAGAAATCAAGGAGTATCTTGATGCTGTGATCGTTGGTTCTGCACCTTATCCTGGGGTCTAGGTTAAGCAGTTCTGGCCTCTTCGGCTGTCGATAGTCTTTCTGTGCGAAAGTTGATTTAAGGGAAGAAGTAGCTACTTCGCCGGCGCCTTGGCAGCGGCCTTCGCCGCCTTCTTGAAGGCACGCACCTCGCCGAGGGTCTTCGCGTCGACGACGTCGGCGATCGAACGCCGGGAGCCGCGGTCGCCGTACGAGCCGGTGGCCGCGCGCCATCCCTTGGGGTGAATACCGAGCTGCTTGCCGAGCAGTGCGAGGAAGATCGCGGCCTTCTGGTCGCCGAAGCCGGGCAGCGCCTTGAGCCGCTTGAGGACCTCGGGGCCGTCCGGCTTGGGGCGCCCGGCGGTCCAGATCCCGGCCGCGTCGCCGTCATAGACCTCGACCACGTGCTGGGCGAGGTCCTTGACCCGGCGGGCCATCGAGCCGCCGTAGCGGTGGATCGCGGGCGGGACCACGCAAAGCTCGACGAAGGTCTCGGTGTCCATCGCGTGGATCTTCTTGATGTCGAAACCGTCCATCCGGTCCGCGATCTTCTGCGGGCCGCGGAACGCGTGTTCCATCGGGAACTGCTGGTCGAGGAGCATCCCGACGAGCAGCGCGAACGGGTCTTCGGTCAGCAGCCGGTCCGCTTCCTCGTCCCCGACCAGGTGCAATGCGCGCGTCATGCGCCCAGGATCTCACGACCGGGCCGCCGCGCGCGTCCTCATCCGTGTGGGTCGACGAGCAGGTCCGCGGCCGCGGTGGTGACGGCGGCCGACACCGCCGCCAGCGCGGGGGAGTCGAGTTTCCACTGCTGCCAGAACAGCGGTACGTCGATCGGGTGGTCCGGGTCGAGACTGACGAGCCTGCCGTCGCGCAGCCGGTCGCCGAGCTGCGCGAGCGGGACCATGCCCCAGCCCATTCCGGCGGCGACGGCGTCGAAGAACCCTTCGGACGACGGGACGTAGTGCCGCAGCGAACTCGCGAGCGTGCCGCGCTCGCGGGCGAAGCGGTCCTGAAGGTCGTCACGACGATCGAAGACGACGACGGGCGCTTCGGCCAGGTCGATGTCGGTGCCGAGCGCGGGGCTCACGACGGCCAGGTAGCGCATGTGCCCGAGCCGGTGGACCGAACATCCCGCGACCGGGTCCGGCGACGACGTCACGGCGGCCATCACCAGGCCCTCCCGCAGCAAAGTCGTGGTGTGGTCCTGATCCTCACGGTGCAGTTCGAAGCAGATCTTCTGCCCGGCCGGCACCCGCGTGAGCGCCGGCAGGAACCACGTCGCCAGCGAATCCGCGTTCACCGCGATCGGCAGCCGGACCGGTTCGTCACCGGCGGTCAGGCCGAGTTCGGCCCGGGTGTCGGCCTCCAGCAGGGCCAGCTGGCGGCCGAACCGCACGACCGCCTGCCCGGATTCGGTCAGCCGCACCGGTTTCGTGCGGATCAGCAGCACCCGGCCGGTGCGTTGTTCGAGCGCCTTGACGCGCTGGCTGATCGCCGACGGTGTCACGTGCAGCGCCGACGCCGCCGCGTCGAACGTGCCTTCGTCGGCGACGGCCAGCAGCGTGCGGACCAGGTCGAGAGGCAGATCGCTCATCATGAACGCTAATGTTACGTAAGAATCTTTAGCTGTACTGTTGACGATCTGCTTCCTAATGTCCTCCGTATGGGAGACGTTCTGTTCAGCGCGGCCGCCGGTTTCGGCGCCACCATGGCCCTCATCGTCGCGATCGGCGCGCAGAACGCGTTCGTGTTGCGGCAGGGGATCCGCCGGGAAGCGGTGCTCGTCGTGGTGCTGATCTGCATCTTCTCGGACGCCATCCTGGTCAGCCTCGGCGTCGGCGGGGTCGGCGCGATCGTGGGGGCGTCGCCCGAAGCCCTGACCGTCGTCGCGCTGGTCGGCGGCGCTTTTCTGCTGTGTTACGGCGCTCTCGCGGCCCGTCGCGCGTTCAAGCCGGCCGTACTGGAGACCGGTGGTCCGGAGACCGGCGGATCGCTTCGCCGCATCGTCTTGACGACGCTGGCGCTCACCTGGCTGAATCCGCACGTCTACCTCGACACCCTGCTCCTGCTCGGCGCCATCGCAGCGGGACACGGCGGCGGCCGGTGGGCGTTCGGCGTCGGTTCGGTGCTGGCCAGCGTGATCTGGTTCCTCGTGCTCGGCTTCGGCGCGAGGCTGCTCAGCGGGTTCTTCCGCAAGCCGTCGTCCTGGCGGGTGCTGGACGGTCTGGTCGCCGCGACGATGATCGCCCTCGGGGTGACACTGGTGGCCAGCGCCTGAAGCTCTTGTGAACTGTCACAAGAAGCAGCGCGTAAGTCTGGTTCTTCTCCTGGTTCCGGCCGCCGGTTTGTGACGCATGATGACTCGCGTCACATACTGACGAGTAACCGGAGGCAGGGATGCGGGCTCGGGTCACCAACGGCGGTGCCACGAAGACCAGGAGGATCCTCACCACGCTTGTCGCGGCCTTGACGTTCACGATCGCCGTCCCGGCGGCGGCGAGCGCGGCGCCGTCGAGCGGCTGGAACGACTGGTCGTGCAAGCCCAGTGCGAACCACCCCGAGCCCGTCGTGCTGGTGCACGGCCTCGGCGGCAACGCGACGACGAACTGGTTCTACCACGCGCCGAAACTCAAGAACGCCGGTTACTGCGTCTATTCGCTGACCTACGGCGCGACCGTCCTGGGTGGACAGTTGTTCGGCGGCCTGGGCTCGATGCGGAAGAGCGCCGTCGAACTCGGCGCGTTCGTGGACCGCGTGCGGTCGAGCACCGGCGCGGACAAGGTCGACATCGTCGGCCACTCCGAGGGCACGACGATGCCCGCGTACTACCTCAAGTTCGAGGGCGGCGCGAAGAAGGTGAAGCACTTCGTCGGGTTCGGCTCGAACTTCAAGGGCACGTCGCTCAACGGCCTTTCCGGGCTGGCCAAGGCCGTGCTTTCGCTGCCCGGCATCGATCTGCTCGCCGACGGCGTATGCGGGGCGTGCCGCGAGTACCTCCCGCCATCGGACTTCCTCGACGACCTCGCCCGCGGCGGGGTGAGCGTGCCGGGGCCGACCTACACGAGCATCGTGAGCCGCCACGATCGCGTGGTCACGCCGTACACCAGCGGGGTACTGAACGAGCCGGGCACGACCGACATCGTGCTGCAGGACAAATGCGGCGCGGACGTCTCCGGGCATCTGAGCCAGGCGATCGACCCGAACGTGACAAGCCTGATCCTCAAGGCGCTCGACCCGGACGGCGCGCCCGCGCCGAAGTGCGTGCCGTTCTTCGCGCCGCTGTAGGACGCTGTAGGGCTCAGGGTTTGGTCGCGTGCACCACGAACACCGACCGGACCCTGTCCCCGGACTCGACGTCGAGGCGCTTCACGGTCACCTCGGTGAAGCCGGCTTCGGAGGCCAGTTCCGCCGCGTCGTCCTCGGTTTCCGGCAATTTCAGGTCGGTGGGGACGATCGCGGCGAACGCCTCCGACGGCCGGAACGCCGACGCCAGCGGCAGGCTGAAGCCCACCCGGCCGCCCGGGCGCAGCGCCCGCAGCCAGTCGCGGAGCGCGGCCGCGCCCAGGAAATGCAGTGAAGACGCGCAGAGCACGGCGTCGGCGCCTTCGTCCTCCACCGGCGACGGAACCGCCGAAGCGACCTGCCAGGTGATGACCTTGCCGGGATCGCGCGTCGCCGCCTTCGTCTCGGCCTGGGCGATCATGCCCGGCGAGATGTCGATCGCGAGCACTTCGCCCGGCTCCAGGCGGAGCGCGGCGAACGCGGCCACGCCGGTGCCGGTCGCGACGTCGAGAACGCGTTCGGGAGCCTTGCTGCCGAGGCCGTCGACAAGCGCTTCGGCGACGAGGCCGTGAAAGGTGTCTTCGTCGTAGTGTGCGGCGATGCCGTCGAACAGGCCGGCCGCGATCTCCTCGGTCACGACGGCGACCCTATCGGGCAGGCGGCGGCGTCCGGCGAAACCCAGGTCGACGCGGTGATACCAGCACAGTTCGGGATCGCCTTCGAGCCAGCACAGCAGGACGTCGACGCCGTCGAGTTCGGCGGGGAAGTCGATCAGGAGCGGGGCGAACCCCTTCAGCTCCGCGCCCGTCCGCTGGACGGTGGTCATCAGATCGTCCAGCCGGGCCTGCGCGGCCTTCCACTCCGGCATCCCGCCGAGCGCGGTCTCCCGGCCGCCCGGGCGCAGTGACGCGGCGAGTTCGGCCGCGTCGGCGCGGAGCCGGACGAGCTCGTCGAGCACGGGGCGTAGCCGGGCGAGTTCGGCGCGGGCTTCAGGAACGGTGAACAATCCCATGCGCCGATGGTCCCAGCCCGCTCAGCGGCGCCGCCGGGCGAGTCTCGACGCGAGGCCCGCGCCGATCAGGAGGAAGCCCGTCCCGAGCAGGCCGCCGATGAACAGCCAGCTCGTGACGCCGTAGGTGACGTCGTTCTGTGGCAGGTACTTCATGAGCCGGAAGCCCCATTCGGGGACCGCCGCGGTGGCCACGCCGGGCGCGACGCCCCAGACGAGACCGCCGAGGATCGGGCCGGTCGCCGAGAGCGCGCCGAGCAGCCCGACGGCCAGCAGCAGGATCCCGCCGCCCACGAGCAGGCCGATGCTGAGGACGTCACGCTGGGTGCTGAGCGTCGCCTGGACGAGCATCTGCTGCCGCAGGCCGCCCCACGACAGCAGACCGAGGGCGACCGGCGTCAGGATCAGGCCGCCTGCGCCGCTGAGGACGCGACGCACGCCTCGGCCCGCGCGGGCGTCTTCGGAGCCCACGTCGTCTTCGAAGGGTTCGTACGGTTCATACGACTCGACGTCCTCGTACGGCCTTCGCGGGTCCTTGGGCTGCTCGTACTCGCCGTACTCCTGGTAGTCCTCGTCGTCGTACTCCGCGACGTACCGGTGCGATGACATGGGCGGGCCACCTCCCTGAACCGGACTACGGATGCGAAGCCCCTTCGGTTCACTTCGATCTCCGCGGAGCGCGTTTAGCCCGCTAAACGCGACTTGAGCGACGCCGGACGAGGGTCCCGACCAGGCCGGCCCCGACCAGCAGGAACCCGCTCCCGAACAGGGCGCCCATCACCAGCCAGGTCACCAGGCCGACGCCGAGTTCGCGGCCGCCGATGTCGTACAGGGTGCTCATGACGCTCGACCCGCCCAGGAGCGTGGTCAGGCCCGGGATCACTCCCCAGATCAGCCCGCCGAGGACCGGCCCGAGTCCGGACAGCACGCCGAGGAGCGCGACGCCGAGCAGGAGGAGACCGCCGACGATCAGCAGGATCAAGCCCAGCGGGTCTTCGCCGACGGAGTAGGCCTGCGCGTAGGTCCGCTGCAGCCGTGAGCCGCCGTAGATCACCAGGCCGAGTGCGACCGGCGAGAGCAGGACACCGCCGAGCGCGCTGATCACCCGGGGCGCGGCGCGGCCGCTTTGCCTAGGCTGCAGGTAAGGCTCCGGCATCGACGGCTGCTCGTGCGGCTGCACTGCGTAGGGGTTGGTGGACATGGGGACCGCCCTTCCGGTGGCCGGCAATGCCGAAAATGGAGTGCGGTTCGATGATGGCGCGGTCTCCGGTGATCCCGTGACGGCCGGATGGCCGTCGTCCGACCGGGTGACGTCGGTCACATCGGCCTCGTGGAGACTTGATACCGACCACTACTGGAACCATCCAGGACCGTTAAGCAGTACGCTTGTACCGCTACCGGAGAGACTGAAGAAGAACGCGAAGATCCGCGGAAGGAGCACCGCTGCTCATGGCCAAGATCAAGGTCCAGGGCACCGTCGTCGAGCTCGACGGCGATGAGATGACCCGCATCATTTGGCAGTTCATCAAGGACAGGCTGATCCACCCGTACCTGGACGTGGACCTGGAGTACTACGACCTGGGCATCGAGGAGCGGGATCGCACCGACGACCAGGTCACCATCGACTCCGCCAACGCGATCAAGAAGCACGGCGTCGGCGTCAAGTGCGCCACCATCACGCCGGACGAGGCGCGCGTCGAAGAGTTCGGCCTGAAGAAGATGTGGCTCTCGCCCAACGGCACGATCCGCAACATCCTCGGCGGCGTGATCTTCCGCGAGCCGATCGTCATCCAGAACATCCCGCGGCTGGTCCCCGGCTGGACCAAGCCGATCATCATCGGCCGTCACGCGCACGGCGACCAGTACAAGGCGACCAACTTCAAGGTCCCCGGTCCCGGCACGCTGACCATCAGCTACACCCCGGACGACGGCTCCGAGCCGATGCAGTTCGACGTCGCGAAGTTCCCCGAGGGCGGCGGCGTCGCCATGGGCATGTACAACTACCGCAAGTCCATCGAGGACTTCGCGCGCGCCTCGCTGCAGTACGGCCTCGACCGTGAGTACCCGGTCTACATGTCGACCAAGAACACCATCCTCAAGGCCTACGACGGCATGTTCAAGGACGTGTTCGAGGAGATCTACCAGGCCGAGTTCAAGGCCGACTTCGACGCCAAGGGCATCTCCTACGAGCACCGCCTGATCGACGACATGGTCGCCGCGGCGATGAAGTGGGAGGGCGGCTACGTCTGGGCCTGCAAGAACTACGACGGTGACGTGCAGTCCGACACGGTCGCGCAGGGCTTCGGCTCGCTGGGCCTGATGACCTCCGTGCTGCGCACCCCGGACGGCAAGACCGTCGAGGCCGAGGCCGCGCACGGCACGGTCACCCGGCACTACCGCCAGCACCAGCAGGGCAAGCCGACCTCGACCAACCCGATCGCGTCGATCTTCGCGTGGACCCGGGGCCTCGAGCACCGCGGCAAGCTGGACTCGAACCCGGAGCTGATCGGGTTCGCGAACAAGCTGGAGCAGGTCGTCATCGAGACCGTCGAGAGCGGCAAGATGACCAAGGACCTCGCGCTGCTGATCAGCAAGGAGCAGGCGTTCCAGACCACCGAGGAGTTCCTCGCGACGCTGGACGAGAACCTGGCCAAGAAGATCGCCCAGGGCTGAGTCTCGCTGTAGGTACGTGAAGGCCCCCTTCCGCACGGAAGGGGGCCTTTCGCGTTGTGACCCTGGGTAGTACGGCCGCCGTCCGGTTGGCGCCTCCGGGTGGTTGGCAATCCGGGATCTGGGCGACCGCCCCGGCTTCTGCCACTCTGGTCTTGGCAGAAAACGATTCCCTTGTTCGAGGAGTGACCATCATGGCCATCTCGAAACCGGTCTTGTTCATCGGCGGCGGACTGGCGCTGATCGTCGTCGTCGCCATCTCCGGACAGGACAGGGAGTCGAGCGCATCGAGCCCGACCGGTTGCCAGGTCGTGGTGACGGCCGACGTGCTCAACGCGCGCGACACCCCCGGTGGACAGAAGATCGTCGGCAAGTACGTCAAGGACGCGAAGATCGACGCGCAGCCCGTGGTCGAGAACGGCTTCCGCAAGATCGCCGAGGGCAAGTGGGTCTCCGCCCAGTTCGCGCCCCCGGTCGAAGGCTCCAAGTGTGGCCCCTGACCTGCGGCTTCGCGATTAGGGGGCGAAACGCAAGTGGCCCCTGACCTGCGGGATCGCGATTAGGGGGCGAAACGCAAGTGGGCGTCTCGGACCTGCGGGATCGCGGTTAGCCCGCGAAACGCAAGTGGGCCCTGACCTGCGGGATCGCGATCAGGGGGCTAAACGCAAGTGGGTGCCTTCCTCGGCCGCCAGTACCTCGCCCCTGAACTCCCTCCGCGCTTCGGAGACCGAGACCGCGCGGTCGGAACCGGGCCAGAAGTGGGTCAGCAGCAGCCGCCGGGCACCCCCGCGCTCGGCCCAGTACCCGGCCTCGCCCGCCGTCGAAACGAGCCGCGGCGCCTCGTCGGGTGACGGGCCCTGCAGCGTGGCGTCGGCGATGAGCAGATCGGCGTCGCGCGCCAGCTCGGCCAGCACCGGGCTGGGCCCGCTGTCACCGGTGTACGCGACGGTGAGCCCGGGCGCGCTCAGCCGGACCCCGTGGTTCGGCACGTGGTGCGGCAGCAGGAACGTCGTCATCCGGAACGGCCCGACGTCTCGCGGCGGGCCGAGGTCGGACACGTCGAAGATCGTCGTCGGATGCGGTCGCGGCTCCATCGCTTCGAGTCGCCGCACCGTGCCAGGCGTGCAGTGCAGCGGGATCCTCGGCTCGTCCGGCAGCCCGTAGGCGCGGGCACGGCCGAGCGCGCTCACGTCGGCGCAGTGATCGGGATGTTCATGCGTCACCACCACCGCGTCGACCCGGCCACCGGGGGCGTGTTCGAACAGCCGTGACGCGGCCCCGTAGCCGAGGTCGAGCACCACCTTGAAACCCTCGTGGACCAGGAGGAACCCGGCGCAGGCCCGACCCGGTTCCGGCCAGGCGCCGCAGCTGCCCAGCACGGTCAGCTCGCTCATGCGCGCAGTCTCGCAGAGCGAACTCCCTGACGGTTCTGTCGGACCCCCCGGGTAGCGTGCGGAGGGTGCTGACCGTCTCCACTGTGAATGTCAACGGCCTCCGTGCCGCCGCGAAAAAGGGCTTCGTCGAGTGGCTGGGCTCCACGAAGGCCGATGTCGTCGCCTGCCAGGAGGTCCGGGCCGAGCTCAAGGAGCTGCCGGCCGGTGCCGCCGCGCCCGAAGGCTGGCACGTGGTGCACGCGCCGTCCGCGCAGAAGGGGCGCAACGGCGTCATGCTCTTCAGCCGCGCCGAGCCGGACGAGGTCCGCATCGGTTTCGGCGAACCCGAATTCGAGGACAGCGGCCGCTACGCCGAGATCCACCTGCCGAACGTCGTGGTCGCGAGCCTGTACTTGCCCAGCGGTGACGTCGGCACCCCGCGCCAGGACGAGAAGGAGCGCTTCATGGCGGCGTTCCTGCCGTACCTCGTCGACCTGCGCGCCAAGGCCGAGGCCGGTGGTCGCGAGGTCGTCGTGGTGGGTGACTGGAACATCGCCTACGAGAAGACCGACCTGAAGAACTGGCGAGGGAACCAGAAGAGCTCGGGCTTCCTGCCGGAGGAGCGGGAGTGGCTCGGCCGCGTGTTCAGCGAGGCCGGTTACGTCGACGTGCAACGCAAACTCGACCCGGAAGGCCCCGGCCCGTACACCTGGTGGTCGTACCGCGGGAAGGCGTTCGACAACGACTCGGGCTGGCGCATCGACTGCCAGATCGCCACCCCCGGCCTGGCCGAGCGGTGCACGTCGGTCGTGGTCGAGCGCGCCGAGTCCTACGACCAGCGCTGGTCGGACCACGCGCCGGTGACGGCGACTTACTCCGGCTGACCCGCCGGGAGATCTGGGGCAGCGATGGAAACGAACGAAGCCAGGCGGATCGAGGCGACGAACGCCGAGCGCTACGCGATGTCCGGCCAGTACGGGTGGGAGTTCAGCCCGGACGCGCCGAACCTCCTGGAGCGCTGGACGGTGCTGCCGTTCAACCAGCGCGGCGACAAACGGATGGCGTTCGGCGCGCTGAGCGGCACGTACAACGGGCTCCAGTTCAGCGTGTTCGACTACCACCGCCGCCCGACGGTCACGAGTGTGCACACGCGGTGGACCAACAAGAAGGTCAACGAACTCGACACGATCTCGATCGACACGGTCTGGGTGATCACCTTGCCCGCGCCGATGCCGAACTTCCAGATCGTGTCGAGCATCGAAACCGCCTGGGACGTCGATCAGTACCCCGAGCCCGCCACGGCGGACCGGAAGTTCAATCGCTGGTACAAGCTGATCGACACCGACCCGAACGTCGCGATCGGAGTGCTGACGCCACAGGTCGCCGCCACGATGCGGTCGTCGAAGCTGCACAACTGGTCGCTGGTGGGCGCGGAACTGGTCTACGTCGAGAATCCGACGTTCGGGCGGACCAAGCCGGACGCCGTCCTCCTGACGCTGGGACACCTAGGGCTCCTGGTGTCGCAGCTGCCGTTCCACCTCGGTGGCGGGCAGCCCGCGGCGCCGGCGCCGCAGCAGCCCCAGTACCCGCAGCAGCCGCATCCGCCACAGAATCCCGGGTATCAGCAGCAGTATCCGCCTCCGCCGCAGTACGGCCAGCCGCCGTATCCGCCGCAGCAACCGGGATATCCGCAACCTCACTATCCACAACCCCAGTATCCGCAGCCCGGCTATCCGCCGCAGGGTTATCCGCAGCCGGGGCCGTACGGTCCGCCGCCGGGATATCCGCCGCGCGGTTACTGACGGGACTTCGCGCTCTCCGTCCACACTGGACTTTCGACGAAGTGATTGTCGAACTTTTCCTGGCTGTCCAAGAGGTCTTGGACGGTCGCCTTGCCGTGGCCGACCTTTTCCAGCAGCCGGAAGTAGTCGAACCGTTCCACGCCGGGGATGAACACGATCAGCACGTCCGCCGCCGAGTCCACGGCCGCGCGGAAAGCGTGCGTGGTCAGTGGCGGGACGACGAGCATGTCGCCCTCGGAGACGGTGACGATCTCTTCTCCCACAAGCACTTCCAGCTTCCCGTCGAGCATGAAGAACATCTCGGAGGAGCCGGTGTGGTAGTGCGGTGCCGCTCCGTCGGCACCTACGCCTAGTTGTGTTCTCGCGCTGCTCATGACCCCGCCTGTCGTCGAGACGTCGGCGAGCAGGGTGACGAGGGTGGGGGCCGCGCCGACGGTCTCGGCTTCGGTGGCGCGGACGAGGACGGGTTCGCGGGTTTCGACGTTCTGTGTCATGTCCTGATAGTTCCACCGCTGATAGTTCGCTGTCAAACTATCTCCCGTCGAATAGACTGCGGGACGTGAGTGAAGAGCGGAACGTCGACGCGATCGACGCGGTGGTCGGAGCCTGGCGACGGGAACGGCCGGAACTGGACTTGACCGCGATCGGGGTCGCCGGGCGACTCGGTCGCGTGACGATGCTGACCACGCCGATGGTGGAGGCCGTGTTCGCGAAGCACGGCTTGAAGCAAGGTGAGTTCGACGTGCTCGCGGCGCTCAGGCGATCCGGGAAGCCGTACACGCTGATCCCGTCCGAGCTGTCCGCGACGCTGATGATGTCGAGGGCCGGGATGACCAGCCGGATCGACCGGCTCGAGTCGGCGGGCCTGGTCGAGCGGGCACTCGACCCCGAGGACCGGCGCAGCTTCCGGGTCACGCTGACCGAGCGCGGGTTCGAAGTCGTCGACGCCGCGATGACCGAACACACGGCGAACGTCGCGAAGCTGCTCTCGCCGCTGGGTGGCGATCTCGAAGTCCTGGACGGCGCGCTGCGCAGGCTTCTGAGCTCACTCGAATGACGAAGGGGCCCTTCACCGCGTCATCCGCGGTGAAGGGCCCCTCGTTCCCTGGATGGATCAGCAGGACAGGTTGCCGCCGGGGTCGACGCCGAGGATCCCGGTGAACTGCTGGTACTTGCTCACCCGGCTCTGCACCTGGCCGGGGTTTCCGCCGTTGCACTCGAGGCTGCCGTTGATGCTGCGGATGGTCTCGCCGAAGCCGCGGCTGTTGACCATCGCGTCGTGCGGGGTCATCGTGCCCGGGCCGTTCTGGGTCATCCAGTACCAGATGCCGGTCTTCCAGGCGACCGCCGCGTCGTTCTGCACCAGCCACGGGTTGGTCAGCAGCGGCAGGCCCAGCGCGTCGCCGGCGGCCTTGTAGTTGAAGTTCCAGCTCAGCTGGATCGGGCCGCGGCCGTAGTACGCGGCGTTGCCCGCCGGGCAGCCGTAGGACTGGCTCGTGTCGCAGTAATGCGGGTAGTTGGCTTCGTTCTGCTCGACCACGTGGACCAGGCCGCCGGTCTCGTGGCTGACGTTCGCCAGGAAGGCGGCCGCTTCCTGCTTCTTCACGGTGTCGCTGCCTGTGCCCGCGAAGGCCGGGTACGCGCTGAGGGCGGTGACCAGGCCGTTGTAGGTGTAGAAGGCGTTCCGGCTCGGGAACATCTGGTTGAACTGCGCTTCGCTGACCACGAAGCCGGACGGGTTCGGCGGGTTGGTCGTGCCGCCGCCGCAGGCGCCCTGGTCGGCCCAAACCTGCGCCGTACCTGGGGTTTCGTTCTGCGTCCACCACTTCGCGGACCAGTTGCGTCCGTTATGCGAGGCGGTGTTGCCGCCCCAGTAGACCGAGCTCGCGTTCCACGGTGCCACGCAGTCTGCGGCGGAGGCAGACTGGGCCGGGACGACCACGGCGACCGTGGTGGCGGCGAAGGTGGCGGCGACCGCCGCGAGAATACGTCGAAGAGACATCGGTGGCTCCTTCGTACGAGGGGACCATGCAGGGAGATATTGGTCTATACCTTTTAAGGGGTATGGCCAACAGGTATAGACCATTGCGCACAAGAAACCAACCGTGGAAAGTCGGATCGTGCCTGTTCGGCCCTGTGGTGACATCCGAACGGCCTAATGCTGTCCGCTTTTGTCAGAAACCCATTTCGTGCGCGACAACTCTGAGAAGAGGGGTGCTCGAAAGATCCCCCCTGTGAGGGGCTAGTCTCGTGCCCCGAGTTGATCAGAACCCACAGGTCTTGACACGCTCGGTAGTTTTTTGACCAGCAACCTGGAAATGCTCACTCGTTCGGGTTAGCGTTCCGGTTCGGCAAAGTCACGTCACGGGAGGCACTCCGGTGCGGAACCCAGTTCATCTCCTGATGCGCTCGGCCCTGCCCGCGGTCAGGGCCGCGTCGGTCGTCGCGATCCCGGTCGCGCTGCTCGTCGCGGGCGCTGTCCCGGCGTCGGCCGCGGAGTCGACATCACGCTCGGAGATGGCGTTCGGTCTTCTGGGCCCGGTCGGCCTGATCGCCGTCGCGCTCGGCATCGTCGGCATGGCCTTCGGTGTGTTCCGTCAGCGCCGGAAGGCCCGCGCGGCCGCGGCGCCCGCTCCTGCTCCCGCCGCCCCGGCCCAGTCGGCCGCACCGCACGTCGCCGCGATGGCCGAGGCCGTCCTCACCGACGACGCCCTCGCTCGCCAGCGGCGCCCCTGACCTGCACCTCCCCGCACCAGATCGCGTTTAGGGGGCGAAACGCAGGTCGGTGCCGGAGCACGATTAGCCCGCGAAAGTCGCTTTGCCCCCGGGCGCGGCCGGATCGCGATTAGCCCGCGAAACGCAGGTCGGCGCCAGCCGGCCGGATCGCGATTAGGGGGCTAAACGCAGGTCGGTGCCAGGGGCGCGCGGATCGCGTTCAGCCCGCTAAAGGCGAAGCTGCGGATTTCTTGGGTAGGGACACCTAGTCCGGCCCGGATTGTTTAGGTACGCGGCGATCGCCACGCTCGGGTGCATGACGGTGACGCAACGTCGCAACCGGCCCGGTGATCCTTTCCCCCGGGCCCTGGACCAGGCGATCGCGGACAGCGGCCTCGGACTCGACCGCATCCGCCACCGGCTCGCCCAGCAGGGCGTCCGGGTCAGTGTCGCGACCTTGAGCTACTGGCGGACAGGAAGGAGCCGCCCCGAGCGGTGCGACTCCCTGAAGGCGGTCGCGCTGCTGGAGCGGCTCTTCGAACTTCCGCACGGTTCCTTGCTGAACCGGCTGGGACCGCGCCGCCCCAGGGGGCGGTGGGGCGACGCGGGGACCGGGTCAGACTCCGGAGTTGGTGCGGATCCAGTTGCGGAAGTAGGGGACGTCCACGTAGATCGACGGCCCGGTCGCGCAGGTGCTGCTGTTGTTCCCGGCGCGGCTGGTGGCGCCGACGAGCTGCCAGACACCGTTGACCTGCTTCACCTGCGGGCCGCCCGAGTCGCCGTAGCAGGCGCCCTTGTTCCCGCCGGGGTTGTTGGTGCAGATCTCGCTCGCGCCGCTGATCCCGAGGCAGCGGTTGTCGGCGACGATCGAGGTGTCCAGCTGCTGCAGGGTGATCGGGGCCCCGCAGGCGCCCTGCGGGGCGCAGGTCTGGCCCCAGCCGATGATCCGCGTCGCGGTGCCGACGGCCCCGGACGAGTCGGCGATCGTGACCGGCGTCTGCGAAACCGACGTCGAGAGACGCAGCAGCGCCAGGTCGGCGCTCGGGTGGGCGATCCGCTGGGCCACGCGGGCCACGGTGCCGCCGCTGGTGCGGTTCGTGGTGCCGACGCGCACCTGGGACGGCGTGCCGCAGTGCTTCGCGGTGACCACCCAGGTCGCGCTGATCAGTGAGCCACCACACTGGTGCCCGCCGGAGCTCGACTGCTGGGACACCATGAACGAGTAGACCTGGGTCGCGTTGCCGCCGCCGACGATGTTCGGCTGGACGCCGCCGGTGGGCTCGGCAGCCGTGGCGACGCCGGGAAGGGTGAACACGGCCGCAGCCGCGATGGCCAAGCCCATCAGCAGGGATCGTGCCTTCATCTGGGTTCTCCTTCGGTGTGGCCGGAAGATCCGGTGCCATGAACGCTAGGAATCGGACAACGCGCCCAGAACCGTCGGAAGTATGTGGCGTTTAACCGTTTAGACCGTTCGGCGGGAGCGACCTCCGATGACCCGCCGCGACGCGGCCTGACAGAATCCGGGCGTGTCCGACGAACTGAAGCGCCCGCGGGTGCTCTCCGGGATCCAGCCGACCGCCGACTCGTTCCACCTGGGCAACTACCTGGGTGCGCTGCGGCAATGGGTGCGGCTGCAGGACACCCACGAGACCTTTTACATGGTCGTCGACCTGCACGCGATCACCGTCGAGCAGGACCCGAAGGTGCTGCGTGAGCGCACGCGCCGCTCGGCCGCGCAGTTGCTCGCGCTCGGCGTCGACCCGGCCCGCAGCGCGCTGTTCGTCCAGAGCCAGGTGCCCGAGCACGCCCAGCTGAGCTGGGTGCTGGAGTGCCAGACCGGCTTCGGCGAAGCGAGCCGGATGACGCAATTCAAGGACAAGGCCGCGAAGCAGGGCACCGATCGCGCCAGTGTCGGCCTGTTCACCTACCCGGTCCTGCAGGCCGCGGACATCCTGCTGTACCAGGCGAACGAGGTCCCCGTCGGCGAGGACCAGCGGCAGCACCTGGAGCTGACGCGCAACCTCGCGCAGCGGTTCAACAACCGCTACGGCAAGACGTTCACCGTGCCGGAGCCGCATATCGTCAAGGACACGGCGAAGATCTACGACCTGCAGGACCCGACCGCGAAGATGAGCAAGTCTTCGTCGACCGGCAACGGCCTCATCGAACTGCTCGAAGACCCGAAGAAGTCGGCGAAGAAGGTCCGGTCGGCGGTCACCGACACCGGCCGCGAGATCGTCTTCGACACCGAGAACAAGCCGGGCGTCTCGAACCTGCTGACGATCCTGTCCGCGCTGACCGACCAGCCGGTCGCCGAACTCGTCACCGCCTACGAGGGCAAGGGCTACGGCGACCTGAAGAAGGGCGTCGCCGAGGCGTTCGTCGAGTGGGCCACGCCGGTGCAGGAACGCGTCCAGTCCTACATGGACGACGTCGCCGAGCTCGACAAGGCGCTGGCCCTCGGTGCGCAACGGGCGCGGGAAGTCGCTTCGGTGACGTTGCGGAACGTCTACGAGAACATCGGGTTCCTTCCCCCGGCAGGCTGATTCACGCTGCGATGTCGTCGCCGCGTGGTTAGCGTTTGACGGTGGCGAAAGATGACGGCGCGAAGCCGGAAGAGGACAAGCTGTTACCGCGGCTGAGGCGGAAGTACGGCTGGCTCGATCACCTCATCCGGGCCAACGACGCCTTCACCGAGCGCTACGGCAACCACTACGCCGCCGCCATCACCTACTTCAGCGTGCTTTCGGTGATCCCGATCCTGATGGTCGCCTTCGCGGTCATCGGGATCGTGCTCCGCGGTGACACCGCGGTGACGAACCAGCTCGTCGACGGGATCAAGAAGTCGGTGCCGGACGGGCTGAGCGATCTGGTGGGCAGCATCATCAAGGCCGCGCTGGAGTCCGGCGGCGGCATCGGCGTGTTCGGTCTGCTGCTCGCGCTGTACTCCGGCGTCGGCTGGATGACGAATCTGCGTGACGCGCTGACCGCCCAGTGGGGCCAGGAAAAACAGCAGTTGCCGCTGGTTTCGACGACCATCAAGGATTTGCTGTCGCTCGTCGGTCTCGGTCTCGCGCTGGTGGTGTCGTTCGGCCTCACCGCGGCGGGCAGCGGCGTCGGACGCTTCCTGCTCGAACTGGTCGGCCTGGAGGAGCAGAGCTGGGCGAAGTTCCTGCTGAAGGTCGCGACGATCCTGCTCGGCCTGCTCGCCAACACCCTGGTCTTCCTGTGGGTCATCGCGAGGCTGCCTCGTGAGCACGTCGCGCTGCGCAGCGCGGTCAAGGGCGCGATCTTCGCCGCCGTCGGCTTCATCGTGCTCCAGCAGGCCGCGACCGTTTACCTCGGCAGCGTCACGAAATCACCGGCGTTCACGTTGTTCGGCCCGGTGATCGGCCTGCTCGTGTTCGCGAATCTCGTTTCGCGGTTCCTGTTGTTCGTCACCGCGTGGACGGCGACCGCGAAAGAGAACATGAAGACGGTCATCGAGCCGCCGGCCCCGGTGCTGATCCACCCGAGGGTGACCGTTCAGCAGGGGCCGGGGCTCGGTGCCGTCGGCGGGGCTTTCGCGACCGGAGCGCTACTGGGCTGGTTCGGCCGCCGCAAGTCCTGATCTCCTACTCGCCCGTCATGGCCTTCTTGCGCTGGTGGCCGATGACGAACGACGCCACGATGATCAGGAAGACGACCAGCGTGATGATCCAGCCGGTCACCCCGAACGGGTCTTCCGCCGCCGCGGCGGCTCCGCTGTTCGACGTGCCGTCGGCGTTCTGCGCGGCCGGCGCCTGACCCGCGTCCACGGCTTCGGCCGCCTTGTATTCGATGCGCCCCACCGATTCGGCCTTGGCCGCACGCAGCGCGATGCCGTAATCGAGAAGCTTCGCGGCCTGTTCGGTGACCCGCGTCGGGCGCTGTTCGGCACGAAGCATCACGACCCCGACCCGGTGACCGTTCTGGAGCGCACTACCGGCGTAAGTGTGCCGCGCGTCGTCGGTGAAGCCGGTCTTGCCGCCGGTGAACCCGGGGTAGTTCCCGAGGAGCTTGTTGTCGTTGTAGATCGTGATGACCGGTTTTCCCGCGGTGGGCGGGATTTCGAAGCTCTTGGTCTTGACCACCTGCGCGAATTCCGGATTCTTCATCGCGTAGTGGAAGATCAGGCTCATGTCGTAGGCCGAGGTCGACATGCCGGGACCGTCGAGTCCGGACGGCGTCGCGGCCCGGGTGTCCGTGGCGCCGATGCGGGTGGCCAGCTCGTTCATCTTCGCGACGGTGGCGTCGACGCCGCCGAGCACGGTGGACAGCGCGTGCGCCGCGTCGTTCCCGGAATGCATCAGCAGCCCGTGCAGCAGTTGGTCCACTGTGTACTGACCGCCCGCGGCGATGCCGACGCAGGTGCACTCCTGCTCGGCGTCCTCCTTGGTCGGGGTGATGACCTTCTCCGGCTTGAGGTCGGTGACCACGACCAGCCCCAGCAGGACCTTGATCAGCGACGCGGGCCGCTGCCGGGCGTGCGGATCCTTCGCGGCGATGATGTCGCCGTTTTCGAGGTCTTGCAGCACCCAGGACGCGGAGGTGTTGCCGTCCGGCGGGTTCAGCGCGCGGGCAGGCAGCACGAGCCCGCATTCGGCCATCCGGTCGCCGCCCACCGGGACCGGCGGGACGGGCAACGGTGCGGGCACGGCCTCGCCGGGGCGCGGCTTCTCGGAAGTGTCGATCGGTGCGGGAGGCGTCGTCTTGTTCGCGCACGGCTGCGCCTGGGCAGGTGGCTTCGGGGCGGCTGTGGCCACCGGCGTCACCGCGAGGGCGAGCACACCGGAAACGAGGACCAGGAGCGACCGGGAGATAGCGCTGTGCACCCGAGCAATGTAGCGTCGCCGGGCTCGCTGCATACTCAGGGGCATGCGCATTTCGCGAGGTACTTCGATGTTCCTGCTGGGTTTCGGCGTGTGGTCGTGGATCATCTGGATCACGTTCGCCAAGAATCTCTGGGACAGCGACCGCGCCTGGGCGGCCGACGGCTCGCCCACCGCCTACTTCATCGTGCACGCGGTGCTGACGGTCGTCTCGTTCGTGCTCGGCACCATCATCGGCCTGATCGGTCTGCGCACGCTTCGTGGCGCCAAGTCACGGGATGCGGGAAAAGGCTGACGCCTGATCAGGTTTGTCGTCCTTTTGACGGTGGTGGGCGGGCTTCGGCTCGCTTACGTTCACTCCACCGAATCATGGAGGTGGAATGTCCCGGATCAGACGCCTGCTCGTCCCCGCGCTCGTCGTGGCGGCGGCGGGAAGTGTGTTCGTGGCCCCGTCGGCCGGCGCCGCGCCCGCGCCGCAGTGCGACACCGCGAGCGCGCCGTTCAACTACGTGGTGCTCTACAACCCGCGTACCCCGGAGCGCAAGGTCGACACCGAGCTGCGCGCCAAGTGCGGCGAGAAGGTCGCGTACTACCCGGAGATCGGGGTCGCGGTGGCGACCTCGCGCAACGCCGACTTCCAGGAGAAGATCGGCGTCTTCCGCGCCTACTCGGGCGGCCGTGACGTGGCGTTCCCGCCGGCGGCTTCGTCCCGCTCGACCCGCTCCGCCGTGGTCGACACCAAGGAGAGCGAAGAGACCACCAGCGTCGCGGTCGACGAGGACCTCTCGGCCCAGCAGTGGGACATGCGGGCGATCCAGGCTCCCGAGGCGAACAAGGTCTCCGGTGGCAGCCGCTCGGTGACCGTCGGCGTGCTGGACTCGGGCATCGAGCCCACCCACCCCGCGCTGAAGGCGGCCCTGGACCCGAAGACGTCCGCCGGTTGCAACACCGGCGCGCCCGACACCACGCCCGCCGCCTGGGCGCCCACGAACTCCGACCACGGCACGCACGTCGCCGGCACCATCGCGGGCAAGGACGCCGCACGCGGCTTCACCGGTATCGCGCCCGGCGTCAAGCTGGCGTCGGTGAAGGTCGTGAACGACGACGGCCTGATCCTCCCCGAAGCCGCGGTGTGCGGGTTCATGTGGGCGGCGAAGCACCGCTTCCCGGTCACGAACAACAGCTACTACATCGACCCGGGCATGTTCTACTGCTCGAAGGAGCCGGGCGACGCGGCCGCGTACGAGGCCGTCCGCCGCGCGGTGGCCTACTCGACCGGCCGTGGCGTGCTGAACATCGCCGCCGCCGGCAACAGCGGCTTCGACCCGGACGAGCAGACCGTCGACCCGAACCGCCCGCACCCCGTCGACTCGAGCTGCGGCATCCTGCCCAAGGCCATCGACGGCGTCGTGACCGTTTCGGCCATCGGCTACGCGGGCTCGAAGTCGTCGTACAGCAACTACGGCAACGACGTTTCGGTCACCGCTCCCGGCGGCGACCGCGCCCAGCTGCCGCCCGCCGGCCAGGGTGCCGGTTGCCCGCTGTCGACCATCTTCAACGGCGCGTACGGCACCAAGTGCGGCACCTCGATGGCGTCCCCGCACGCCGCCGGTGTCGCCGCGCTGCTGGCGTCCCGCTACCGCCACGCTCCGCCGCAGCTGCTGACCTGGCTGCTGGAGCACCAGGCCGACGCGATCGCATGCGGCACCGCCGCGCCGGTCTGTGAGGGCCCGGCGAAGGACAACTCCTACTACGGGCACGGCCGCGTGAACGCCCTGGACGCCGTGAAGTAGGTCCTTAAGTAAGGCAAGTACATGATGGCCCCCTTCCTTGCGCCTAGCGCAAGGAAGGGGGCCATCATGTACTTCAGGCGGCAGACGTGAGGTGAATGTCGGGTCGGGGCCTGGACGCGGCCATGCGGTGTGCGGCGGTGAGATCGGCGAGGACGCCATCCGGGTCGTCTCGCAGCCGGGACGGCAGGGTCTGCACGACGACGAGGCCCGCCGCGGCATATCGCGTGTTGCGATCGACGGTTCGCGCGTAGTCCGCCTTCCGGAAATGGAACTCGAACGAGTCGATTTCCCAGACGAGACCGACGTCCACCCACAAAGCATCAGGACGCCCGATGTAGCGCCCTTGGCGGTCGTAGATCGCCGCGTTCCAATGACTCGGCGGGGCGGGTAGCCGCTGCCCGAGCATTTTGGCCCGTGACTCCGCCATGGAACGGAGGTCCACCCAGCCCGTCAGAAGCCGCCTTGGCACAGCGGTTCCCCTCAGCGAGCCGTGATCGAGTTCGTGAAGCAAGGATTTGGGATGGCACCCGCCGTTCTGGACCGATTCGATCAAGATCGCTTCGACCTGCTCGGCATCCCCCAGCCGACGTACCGCGTCCGTGGTGGCCCGGATCAGCGGTGCCAAGGGAACTCCGTCGCGGACGACCGGCGAAGGCAATCGAATCGTCCGTTCCATTGTCACGAAGCCGGTGCTGCGAATCTTCCGGTCGTGCGGGATCAGCAGGTGCAGTCCGGTATCCGGCGGCATCGAGGCCCTCCGGAGGCCGTGTCGCAGACAGGCTTCCGTCCCGGTGAGAACCGCGTCCGCTCCACCGTGCAGAAGCCCTGCCGTCACGAGTTGCCCGGCAGTGGGTTCGTTGTTGTGCAGCAGGATTATGCCGGGTAGCAGCCGCTGCCAAGGCCCGCCCGGCAGGCAACGGGTGTAGATCGTCCTGCTGCTCATCTCCAGGCTTTCCAGGTCGGAAGCCCGGACGACGCCGTTGCGGCTTCGCTCCAGCAGCAGTTCGGGATGCTGAGCCCATCTCCCCCTCTTGGTCATGCAGCCAGAATGAGCGCGGGATCGGCCGGGTCACCAGTGCTGATTTCCGGACCTGTGGATAACCACCCCGTTGTGGATAACTCAGTCCTAGTACATGATGGCCCCCTTCCTTGCGCTAGGCGCAAGGAAGGGGGCCATCATGTACTAGTAAGAGGGTTAGACGCGCTTGAAGAGCAGGGCGCGCTTGACCTCTTGGATTGCTTTGGTGACCTGGATGCCGCGCGGGCAGGCGTCGGTGCAGTTGAAGGTCGTCCGGCAGCGCCAGACACCCTCGGAGTCGTTCAGGATGTCGAGCCGCTCTTCGGCGCCTTCGTCACGCGAGTCGAAGATGAACCGGTGCGCGTTGACGATCGCCGCCGGGCCGAAGTACGAGCCGTCGTTCCAGTACACCGGGCACGAGGACGTGCAGCAGGCGCACAGGATGCACTTGGTCGTGTCGTCGAACCGGTCGCGGTCGGCCTGCGACTGGATCCGCTCGCGCGTGGGCTCGTTCCCGTAGGCGATCAGGTACGGCTTCACCGCACGGTACGCCTCGAAGAACGGGTCCATGTCGACGTAAAGGTCCTTGAGCGTGGTCAGGCCCTTGATCGGCGCGATGGTGATCGTGGTCTTCTTGCCGCCGGTCTCCAGCAGGTCCTTCATCAGGACCTTGCACGCCAGCCGGTTGATGCCGTTGATCTGCATCGCGTCGGACCCGCAGACGCCGTGCGCGCACGAGCGGCGGAACGAGAACGTCCCGTCGATGTAGTCCTTCACGTAGAAGAGCAGGTTCAGCAGCCGGTCGGTGCGCTGCGCCGGGACGTCGTAGGACTCCCAGTGCGGCTCGGTGTCGACCTCGGGGTTGAACCGGAGGATCTTCAGCGTGACGGTGATCGGCGTGTGGTCGGAGGACACGGCCTCCGACTTCTCGGGGGTGGCCGTGGTCATCAGTACTTCCGCTCCATCGGTTCGTAGCGGGTGAAGGTCACCGGCTTGTAGTCGAGCCGGACGTCCGCCGACAGGCCGTCGCCCTGCTTGTAGGCCATGGTGTGCCGCATGAAGTTCGTGTCGTCGCGGTTCGGGTAGTCCTCGCGCGCGTGCCCGCCGCGGGACTCCTTGCGCGCCAGGGCGCCGACGACCAGGACCTCGGCGAGTTCGAGCAGGAAGCCCAGCTCGACGGCTTCGAGGACGTCGGTGTTGTACCGCTTCCCCTTGTCCGACACGGTGATCCGCTCGTACCGCTCCTTCAGCGCCTGCACGTCGGTCAGCGCCTGCTTCAGCGTGTCCTCCGTGCGGTACACCGAAGCGTGCGAGTCCATCGTCTTCTGCAGTTCGGTGCGGATGTCGGCGACGCGCTCGTCACCGTGCTCCGAAAGCAGCAGCGCCAGCTGGTCTTCGACGACCTTGGTCGGGTTCTCCGGCAGCTCGATGTGCTCGTGCGCCAGCGCGTACTCCGCCGCGGCGATGCCGGCGCGACGGCCGAAGACGTTGATGTCCAGCAGCGAGTTGGTGCCGAGCCGGTTCGAGCCGTGCACGGACACGCACGCCACCTCGCCCGCGGCGTACAGGCCGGGGATGACGTTTTCGTTGTCCCGCAACGCTTCGCCGTGGATGTTGGTCGGGATTCCGCCCATCACGTAGTGGCAGGTCGGGAACACCGGCACCGGCTCCGTCACCGGGTCGACGCCCAGGTACGTGCGGGAGAACTCCATGATGTCCGGGAGCTTCGCGTTCAGCGTCTCTTCCGGGATGTGCGTGACGTCGAGGACGACGTAGTCCTTGTTCGGCCCGCAACCGCGGCCCTGCAGCACTTCCTGCACCATCGACCGGGCGACGATGTCGCGCGGCGCGAGGTCCTTGATGGTGGGGGCGTAGCGCTCCATGAACCGCTCGCCGTCGGCGTTGCGGAGGATGCCGCCTTCACCGCGCACGGCCTCGGAGATGAGGATGCCGAGCCCGGCCAGACCTGTCGGGTGGAACTGGAAGAACTCCATGTCCTCCAGCGGCAGGCCCTTGCGGAAGATGATGCCGAGGCCGTCACCGGTGAGGGTGTGCGCGTTCGACGTCGTCTTGAAGATCTTGCCCGCGCCGCCGGTGGCGAACACGATCGACTTCGCCTGGAAGACGTGCAGCTCACCGGTCGCCAGCTCGTAGGCGACGACGCCGGAAGCGGCCGGGTTGCCGTTCTCGTCCGGGGTCAGGACCAGGTCGAGCACGTAGAACTCGTTGAAGAACTCGGTGCCGTGCTTGACGCAGTTTTGATACAGCGTCTGCAGGATCATGTGCCCGGTGCGGTCCGCGGCGTAGCAGGCGCGGCGCACCGCGGCCTTGCCGTGGTCACGGGTGTGCCCGCCGAAGCGGCGCTGGTCGATCTTGCCTTCGGGCGTCCGGTTGAACGGCAGGCCCATCTTCTCCAGGTCGAGGACCGCGTCGATGGCCTCCTTCGCCATGATCTCGGCGGCGTCCTGGTCGACCAGGTAGTCGCCGCCCTTGATCGTGTCGAAGGTGTGCCACTCCCAGTTGTCCTCTTCGACGTTTGCCAGCGCGGCGCACATGCCGCCCTGGGCGGCGCCGGTGTGCGAACGCGTCGGGTAGAGCTTGGTGAGGACCGCGGTGCGGGCACGCTGGCCGGACTCGATGGCCGCGCGCATGCCGGCGCCACCGGCGCCGACGATCACCACGTCGTACTTGTGGAACTGCATAGGGACTCCGCTTAACGTGTGGTGGGCGTCAGTTGGCCGAGATACCGGGATCGAAGGTGAAGATCACCATCGTGCCGACGGCGAGGATCAGCACCATCGAGACGTACAGCACGATCTTCAGCCAGAACCGGGTGCTGTCCTTGCGGGCGTAGTCGTCGATGATCGTGCGCAGCCCGTTGCCGCCGTGGATCTCGGCGAGCCACAGCATCGACAGGTCCCAGAACTGCCAGAACGGCGAGGCCCAGCGGCCGGCGACGAAGCCCCAGTTGATGCGGTGCACGCCGCCGTCGAGGATGTTCATGATGAACAGGTGGCCGAGCACCAGCACGATCAGGGCGAGGCCCGAGATGCGCATGAACAGCCAGCTGTAGAGCTCGAAGTTGCTGCGGCGGGCGGCGGCGCGCTTCGGGGCGCGCGGGCGCTCGAGAGCGAGTTCGGCCATGGTCAGTTACCCCCGAACATAACTTCGACGGTGCGCTTCATCATGAAGAAGGCACCGGGAATCATCACCACGACCCAGATGGCCAGGATGGTCCAGAGCATCGGCTTCTGGAACTTGGGTCCCTTCTCCCAGAAGTCGACCAGCATGACCCGGATGCCGTTGAGCGCGTGGAACAGCACCGCGCCGACGAGGCCGACCTCGAGGAGGTTGACCAGCGGGGTCTTGTAGGTCTCGATGACCTCGTTGTACGTGTCGGGCGACACGCGCACGAGCGCGGTGTCGAGCACGTGCACGAAAAGGAAGAAGAATGTCAGCACGCCGGTGATGCGGTGCAGCACCCAGGACCACATACCGGGGTCGCCCCGGTAGAACGTCCCTTGCCGGCGTGAGGCACCCGCCCGATCGCTCGCGGCCGCCTCGGTGGCGGTGCTAGCCGTGGTGGACATCGGTGAACGGCCTCCAACGTCATGGCTTGGGCCCGCTGACCGCTGGTTTCCGCGCCTGCCGCCGGGACGCCCACCTGGGGACGGCTCCGGCGACGGTGCCGAGATCATGGTCATCGAGCGTGGATAAAGGGATGCTAGACCCGCACCTCACGGTGGGCTCACCTCCGGGTTCGTGTGTGTGATCGACCAGACATCACGCCCCGTGGCGGGTGACTGCGGCGGGTCCGCTCCGGTTTGCCGCTTACGCGCCGATCCAGGCCCCTGACCGCGACGAACATCGGATCTCTGTCAGTGGCGCGCGCCACGGTCCGGGCTGCGATCGGCCAATGAGGTTGGCCTACCGGGAATGCGCTGACCTCTCATATTTCATATCTTGCGTTCGGTCGGATAGACATCTGATCACTCGACCGAGTGCACGATGGAGTGACGGACGTCGCCCTATCCGTGTTCACCCGTCCTTTGTGGACGGCGTGCGCGGGCTCCCTTCCGCCGTCACCCCGAGACCGCGGTCGCCCCGGAGAAGGGAAAACCGTGATGGAGAACATGGACCGCCGGAAGACGCTCGTCCTGGGCGCCACGCCGTTCGCATCCCGGCGCCAGGCGCATCCATTCCGAGGGTGATCACTGGGCGCTTCGACATGCACACCCGCGATGTCGACACGTCGACAGATCGGCGGCGCAACGAGTCGAAGGGGAGCGCTCCACAGTGGACGCTCACGCCGCGGCAGAAGGGCGGGAAAGGCGTGCTGGCGGCGGTCGCGTCGACATCCTCCCGTCGGGTGAACCGGTCGAGGTGACGGTCCTGGCGGCCGACGAGGCCCGCGTCCCGGTGTTCACCCCGGAGGTCTCGCCGACGGCGCCGACCGGGTGGAAGGTCGAGCGGGTGGCCCTGCCTCGACCCGGGCGCTACCTGCGGCTCGTGCTCACCGACGGTGGCGACGGCGTCCAGTACGACCGGGGGTGACCGGGCCTCTCCGCGGCTCACCTGCGCGTAGGTCCTGATCAGGGCGTGAGGGCCTTCCCTCCTTGCTCGAACGGGGGGAAGGCCTACTAGCGGCTACTCCGTCGTGATCACCGTAAGTGCTCCATTCGTCGCAGTTACGACTCATGAGTAAACGTTTGTGTTACGTAGCGTGCCTTTCCTATGGCAGCAAAGCGGCCGTTAGGTACCGTCTCCCGGTCGAACCCGGCAGCGTCGCCGGGTCGCTTTCTTCGGACCATCCGCTGGATCAGCGGGGAGGGAGACACACGTTGCGTCGCATGCGTGGAACCGCGCTGGCCGCCGCCGCCATGGCCGGTGCACTGGTACTTGCCGGGTGCGCGAAGGATTCGGGTGCGGGGAACAACAACAACGCGAGCTCTGGGGACCAGTCCGCCGGCTGCGTGACGGCGCCCAAGCCGCCCGCCGCTGCAGCCGCCTCCACCAGCTCCGCGCAGGCCGGTGAGAAGGTCGACGGCAGCAAGCTCAAGGTCGCGCTGGCCTTCGACGTCGGCGGCCGCGGCGACGCGTCGTTCAACGACTCCGCCGCCGCCGGTACCGACAAGGCCAAGAGCGAGCTCGGCGTCACCGCGGTCACCGAAAGCACCGCCGCCGCGACCGAGGACGAGGCCGCCAAGTCGCAGCGTCTCGACCAGCTCGCGTCGCAGGGCTTCAGCCCGGTCATCGCGGTCGGGTTCGCCTACGCCAAGGCCGTCGGCGCCATCGCGCCGAAGTACCCGAACACCCAGTTCGCGATCGTCGACGACGACTCGGTCAAGGCGCCGAACGTCACCCCGCTGGTCTTCGCCGAGGAGCAGGGCTCGTTCCTGGCCGGTGTCGCCGCCGCCTACAAGTCGAAGAAGTGCCACGTCGGCTTCGTCGGTGGCGTGAACACGCCGCTGATCCAGAAGTTCGAGGCCGGCTTCCTGCAGGGTGTGAAGGCCGCTTCGTCCAAGGCCGTCATCGAGGACGAGTACCTCACCCCGGCCGGTGACTTCTCCGGGTTCCAGGACCCGGCGAAGGGCAACGTGAAGGCCGCCGCGCAGATCGCCAAGGGCGCGGACGTCGTCTACCACGCCGCCGGCGCCTCCGGTAAGGGCGTGTTCGAGGCCGCGAAGTCGAACAACGCGCTCGCCATCGGCGTCGACTCCGACCAGTACAACCAGAAGACGGTCGAGGCGTCGAAGGACGTCATCATCACCTCGATGCTCAAGCGCGTCGACGTGGCGGTGTTCGACTACCTGCGCGCGCTGGCCAAGGGTGACCTGACGTCGCTGCCGAAGCGCTTCGACCTCAAGGTCGACGGCGTCGGCTACGCCACCTCCGGTGGCAAGATCGACGACATCAAGGACGTCCTCGACGGCTACAAGGCGCAGATCGTCTCCGGGGCGATCACCGTCTCCGACAAGCCGCAGAAGTAAGCTTCACCAGGTACGGGGCTCGGGAGGGTAACCCTTCCGAGCCCCAACCTGTTTACCCAGAACTGGATGGCTTTTTCATGAGCGCTCCCCAGGCCGAGGTCACCGACGCCCCCGACCGGGGTGAACCGGCCGTGCAGCTGACCGGGATCACGAAGCGATTCCCCGGTGTCGTGGCCAACTCCGACGTCAACCTCACCGTCACCAAGGGCGAGGTGCACGCCGTCTGCGGCGAGAACGGCGCGGGCAAATCGACCCTGATGAAGATCCTCTACGGCATGCAGCAGCCGGACGAGGGCGACATCGCGATCAACGGCGAACCGGTGAAACTGCGCAACCCGCAGGACGCCATCAAGGCCGGAATCGGGATGGTCCACCAGCACTTCATGCTGGCCGACAACCTGACCGTCGGGGAGAACGTCTTCCTCGGCGCGGAGAACCTGCACGGCATCGGTCGCGCCGCCAGGGCGAAACTGGCGGAACTCGCCGGCCGGGTCGGCCTGCACGCCCGCCCGGACGCGCTGCTGGAAGAGCTCGGCGTCGCCGACCGCCAGCGCGTGGAAATCGTCAAGGTGCTCTACCGCGGCGCGCGGATCATCATCCTCGACGAGCCCACCGCGGTGCTCGTGCCGCAGGAGGTCGACGCGCTGTTCGAGACCGTCCGCGCCATGCAGAAGGACGGCTTCACCTTCCTCTTCATCTCGCACAAGCTCGACGAGGTGCGCGCGATCGCCGACACGGTCACCGTGATCCGCCGTGGCACCACGGTCGGCTCGGCCGATCCGAAGACGATCACCTCGCGCCAGCTGGCCGAGATGATGGTCGGCTCGGAGCTGCCCAGCCCGGAGACCCGCGAGTCCACCGTGACCGACCGGGACGTTCTCCGCCTGGACGACGTCTGCCTGAAGGTCGAGGGTTCCGAGCGGAACGTGCTCGACCACATCTCCTTCACCGTGCACGCGGGCGAGGTGCTCGGGATCGCCGGGGTCGAGGGCAACGGCCAGACCGAACTCGTCGAGACGATCATGGGCATGCGCAAGGGCGGCGGCCGGATCGAGCTGACCGAGGCCGACGGCGAGGTCGTCGAACTGCACAAACTGGGGACGCTCGCCCGCCGCGAGGCCGGGATCGGGTACATCGCCGAAGACCGCACGCGGCACAGCCTCCTGCTCACGCAACCCTTGTGGGTCAACCGGATCCTCGGGTACCAGACGCGCAAGCCGGTCGCGAAAGGACAGTTGCTCGACATCGACGGCGCGCGGGAGGACACCCGCCGCATCGTCGAGGAGTACGACGTCCGCACGCCGGGCATCGACGTCCCCGCCGCCGCCCTTTCGGGTGGTAACCAGCAGAAGCTGATCGTCGGGCGCGAGCTCTCCGGCGACCCGGTCCTGCTGATCGCCTCGCATCCGACCCGTGGTGTCGACGTCGGCGCGCAGGCGCTGATCTGGGAGCAGATCCGCCAGGCGCGCGCGGCCGGGCTGGCCGTCCTGCTGGTTTCGGCGGACCTCGACGAGCTGATCGGGCTGTCGGACACCATCCAGGTCATGCTCCGCGGACGGCTGGTCGGCGAGGCCGACCCCGCGACCGTGACCCCGCAGCAACTGGGCTCCGCGATGACGGGTGCTTCCGAAGACTCCGAAGAAGAAGGTGCATCGTGAGTTCCTGGCGTACGAGGCTGCTGCCGCCTCTGCTCGCGATCGTTTTCGCGGTCATCCTGACCGCCATCGCGCTGATCATTTCGGGCGCGGACCCGCTTCAGGCCTACGGCACGATGGTCGGGCAGCTCTTCAAGGGCTCGACCGCCGTCGACACGGTGAACCTCGCGACGGTCTACTACCTGTCCGGGCTCGCGGTGGCCATCGGCTTCCAGATGAACCTCTTCAACATCGGTGTCGAGGGCCAGTACCGGTTCGCCGCCATCGTCACCGCGATCATCGGCGGGGCGCTGAAGCTGCCGCCGGTGATCCACGTGCTCGCGATCCTGGTCGTCGCGGTCTTGAGCGGCATGCTCTACGCGGCGATCCCCGCGGTGCTGAAGGTGACCCGAGGCGTTTCCGAGGTCATCTCGACGATCATGCTGAACGCGATCGTCGGCGGCATCGTGGCGTTCCTGGTCAACGCCGACCAGTTCGGCGTGCAGACCGGTAACAACATCGCCACCCGCGAGATCGCCGAAACCGGCCGGATCCCCGGGATCCCGATCGGTTCGGGCGAGCTGTTCGGCTTCGTGATCATCGCGGCGCTGATCGGCGCGGCCTACTGGTTCATGCTCAACCGGACCCGGTTCGGGTTCGAGCTGAAGGCGTCCGGCGAATCGACGACGGCGGCCGCGGCCGGCGGGGTCAACGCCAAGAAGATGACGCTGATCGCGATGCTGCTTTCCGGCGGTGTCGCCGGTCTGATCGCGATGCCGGAACTGCTCGGCCGCGACTTCACCTACGGCATCACCTCGACCCAGATGTACGGCTTCACCGGCATCGCGGTCGCTCTGCTCGGCCGCAACCACCCGGCCGGGATCGCGCTGGGCGCCCTGCTGTGGGCGTTCCTCGACCGGTCCGCGGTGTCGCTGGAGCAGATCAACGTGTCCAAAGAGATCGCCACGATCATGCAGGGCGTGATCGTGCTGTCGGTCGTCATCGCGTACGAGATCGTGCGCCGCGCCGACCTGGCCGCCGAACAGCGACGCGTGGGTCGCGCGCTGGCGGGCAAGGGTTCCAGCGTGTCCGAGGGAGGTGCGGTGTGACCACCGCGGACGTTCTTTCGCCCAACACGGGCGGGACCACCATGCCGGTGAAGCCGCCGAAGCGCCGCATTCCCGGCTGGGCCAAGGGCGCCATCTGGGGCCTGCTGGCGGTCGGTGTGCTCGCGATCGCGTCGTACGCCACCGGCGTCAACACGCTGACCTCGACCAACACCGCGCACACCGCGCTGCGGCTGGCGCTGCCGATCCTGCTGTGCGCGCTCGGCGGGCTCTGGGCCGAACGCTCGGGCGTGATCAACATCGGCCTCGAAGGCATGATGATCCTCGGCACCTGGGGTGCCGCGTGGGGCGCGTACCACGGCGGGGTCTGGGCCGGGCTGATCTCGGCGGTCGTGTTCGGCGCGCTCGGCGGTCTGCTGCACGCCGTCGCGACGGTGACCTTCAACGTCAACCACATCGTTTCCGGTGTGGCGATCAACCTGCTGGGCCTCGGTGTCGCGAAGTACCTGGCGAACCTGGTGTTCACCCCGCTTTCGGGGAACCCGCGCCAGTCGCCGCCGGTCCCGAAGTTCGACACCTACTCGGCGACGTTCCTCTCGGACTGGTTGTCGGATCTGGAGAAGATGCAGCGCGTCTTCATCTCCGACCTCGCCGGGATCCTCAACGGCCTGGTCACCGAGGTCGCGCCGCTGACGATGATCGCGATCGCCCTGGTCCCGATCAGCTACCTCGTGCTGTGGCGCACGCGGTTCGGCCTGCGGCTGCGGTCCTGCGGTGAGAACCCGGTCGCGGCCGAGTCCCTCGGCGTGAACGTCTACCTGCACAAGTACGTCGCCATGATCATCTCCGGCGGGCTCGCCGGGATGGGTGGCGCGTCGCTCGTGCTGCTCGCCGGCGGCGCGGACTACCTGGAGAACCAGACCAACAACCGCGGGTACATCGGGCTCGCGGCGATGATCTTCGGCAACTGGCGGCCGGGTGGCCTGCTCGGCGGCGCGGCGCTGTTCGGGTACGCCGATGGTCTCCAGCTCGCCGGTGGCGGCACCGCGGTGCTCGCGCTGCTGTACGGCGCGGTGATCCTGCTGGCCGTGATCGTGGCCGTGCAGCTGTTCCGCCGTCAGTGGATCGCCGCCGCGCTCGGCGTCGTCGGCGCGGGCGCGCTGTACGCGATCTACTGGACCAACGACGACCTGCCCAGCGACCTCATCCCGTACACGGCGCACTTCGTGACGCTGATCGTGCTGGCGGTGGCTTCGCAGCGGCTGCGGCCGCCCAAGGCCGATGGCGCGCTGTACCGGCGAGGTGAGGACTGACATGGCGGAGTACGACTGGGAATCCTTGCGGGCTCAGGCCGTCGAAGCGGCGAAGTCGGCGTACGCGCCGTACTCGGGTCTGCACGTCGGTGTCGCGGCGGTGGTGGACGACGGCCGGATCGTCGTCGGCTGCAACGTCGAAAACGCTTCGTACGGCTTGGGAATGTGCGCGGAATGCACGATGGCAGGCCAGTTGCGGCTGACCGGCGGCGGCAAGCTCGTCGCCGTCGCTTGCCGCAGTGGTGAAGGCGATTTGCTGATGCCGTGCGGACGTTGTCGTCAGATCCTGTTCGAGCACGGCGGCGCGGAGTGCCTTGTGGACACTCCCAGCGGCATCTTGCCGATGTCGTCGGTGCTGCCGGACGCTTTCGGGCCGGACGACCTGCCGTGAGCGCGTTCGCCGCCGTCGACGTCATCCGCGCGAAGCGGGACGGTGGACGGCTCTCCGACGAGCAGATCGACTGGACGATCGACGCGTACACGCGCGGCGACATCGCCGAGGAACAGATGGCCGCGCTCGCGATGGCCATCTTCCTGCGGGGGATGGATTCCGGCGAGATCGCGCGGTGGACCGGCGCGATGATCTCCTCGGGGGAGCGGCTGGACCTGAAGGTCAGCCGCCCGACGATCGACAAGCATTCGACGGGCGGGGTCGGCGACAAGATCACGCTGCCGCTGGCGCCGCTCGTCGCGGCTTGTGGCGCGGCCGTGCCGCAGCTGTCCGGGCGCGGGCTCGGGCACACCGGCGGGACGCTGGACAAGCTGGAGTCGATCCCGGGCTGGCGGGCCGCGCTGTCGACGTCGGAGATCATCCGGCAGCTCGACGACGTCGGCGCGGTGGTCTGCGCGGCGACGTCCGGGCTGGCTCCCGCGGACAAGAAGCTGTACGCGCTGCGGGACGTGACGTCGACGGTGGAGTCGATCCCGCTGATCGCGAGCTCGATCATGAGCAAGAAGATCGCCGAGGGTGCGGCCGGGCTGGTCCTCGACGTGAAGACCGGTTCGGGCGCGTTCATGAAGACGCTGCCGCAGGCGCGGGAGCTCGCGCGGACCCTGGTGGAGATCGGGGCCGCGCACGGCGTCGCGACGACGGCGCTGATCACGGACATGAACGTGCCGCTGGGCAACGCCGTCGGGAACGCGATCGAGGTCGCGGAGTCGGTCGAGGTGCTGCGCGGCGGCGGCCCGGCGGACGTCGTCGAGCTGACCGTGGCGTTGGCGCGGGAGATGCTGGCGCTGGCCGGGCTGTCCGATGTGGACCCGGCCGCGGTGCTCGCTTCCGGCCGGGCCTACGAGACGTGGTGCCGGATGATCGCCGCTCAGGGCGGGGATCCGGAAGCCGCTTTGCCGCGGCCTCGGCACGTCCATGTCGTCTCGGCGCCTTCGTCCGGCGTCTTGGCTTCGCTGGACGCGTACTCGGTCGGGGTCGCCGCTTGGCGGCTCGGGGCCGGGCGGGCGCGCAAGGAGGATCCGGTGCAGGCCGCGGCCGGCGTGCTCTGCCTGGCGAAGCCGGGCGACAAGGTGACGGCCGGGCAGCCGCTGCTGGAGCTCCACACCGATACGCCGGACGCTGTTGCTTCGGCTCTCGCTGCGCTCGAAGACGCCTACGCGATCGGCTCCTCGGCGCCGGACTCCGCTCCGCTCGTCCTGGAGACCGTGCGCGCCTGACCTGCGTTTAGCCCCCTAATCGCGATCCGGTGGCCCGGATCGCGATTAGGGGGCTAAAGTCGCTCCGCCCTGCCCGCGCCCCGCCCCGCCGGATCGCGTTTAGCCCGCGAAAGTCGCTCTGCCGTGAGCCCGGGCGCCGGATCGCGTTTAGCCCGCTAAACGCGACGCGCGGGGTGTGGCGGCTGGGTCCTGTCAGGAGCGAGCGTCCCCAATGCCACATTGGGGGCACCGGCGCTGGCGACCACACCGAGCACCGCAGGCGCGCGCCCTCGTCGCGGGGTCCCGGCCGCATCCAGAGGACGAAACGCGTGGGCCGGATCGCGATTAGGGGGCTAAACGCAGGTCGGTGCGGGGGAGGCAGAGAAGAGTGAAGGCCCCCTTCCCTCGGCTCAGCCGAGGGAAGGGGGCCTTCACGCGCTTCAGGAGTACGCGCCCGCATCCGTCGCGTTTAGTCCTCTGGGTGCTGAAGTGCGTAGTACGAACTACCGCAACTAGAGGACGAAACGCGGGAGGGGGAGGGCTTCAGTCGGTGGTCTCGTCGGTGCCGTCGGCCTTCGCCTTGGCGTCGGCCGCCTTGGGGGCGCGGCCGTTGCGCGAGCTGCGACGCGGCTGACGCGGGGCGGGCGGCGGCGGGGCGATCTGCTGCACGGCCGGGCCACCGCCGAGCATCAGCTCCGCGAAGGTCGCCATGGCCTCGTCCAGCTGGCCGCCGATGCGGCGCACGGACTCGTCGTTGCTCTTGCGCACCAGCGTGTCGACCGAGTCGGTGTCCGGCTGCTTCTGCAGCGTGCTCTCGACCTTCGACAGACCGCTGCGGATCGAGCCGTCCAGGTCGCCGAGGCGACCGGTGAAGCCGTCCTCGACCTTGTCGAGCCGCTCCGCCAGGTCGTCCAGCCGCGACGTGACCTTCTCGAGGCGGTCGCCGAGGCCGTCGAGGCGCTCGGAGGCGTCGATCATCTCGCCGGTCTCGGTCAGCGCGGTCTTCAGCGCTTCGGTGTTCGCGGTGAGGCTGTCCTTGGTGGCCTTGTCGAGGTTCTCGACGCGGGTCCGCAGCTCGCGGTCGACGGTGTCGACGCGGTCGCGCAGGGTCGACTCGGCCTGCTCGACGCGCTCGCGCACCGGGCCGATCACCGACTGCGGCAGCGAGTCGGTCTTCACGTCCTGCTTGTCGAGGTGCGCGCCGAGTTCGTCGAGACGGCGGTGGATGTTCTGGAGCTTGTCCTCGAGCCCGTCCATCCGGCCCCCGACGCCTTCGAGGCGCGCGGCCATGCCGTCGAGGCGGCCGTCCAGCTGAGCGAACGGCTTGGCCAGCTTGTCGACGATGCTCTCCACGGCGCGGGTCAGCGCGGCGATCGCGGTGTCCTGCGCTTCGAGCCGCGACATGGTCTCGTCGAGCCGCTCGGCGAGCACGCTGGTCTCGGTGCGGTCGGGCATCTCCGAGAGGCGCTTGCGGACCGCGCCGAGCGAGTCGACCGGCGCCAGACGTGCGTAGATGTCGTCGAGCGCGTCGAAGATCTGCTGCTGTTCGCTCTCACGCACTTCGGCCGCGCGCACCAGCATGTTGCGCATCCGGTCGAAGGACGGGGCTGCAATGTGGTTGTCAGTGGTCACTGCGGTGTCCTTCGTGGGCGGGGAAATGGGAGGGACGTGACGTGAAGCTTATCCATTGCGAAATTGCTGTGCGTATGGCCCCCGGGTATCGGACAATGCCGAGCTCTGACCCTGATGGCCGATTCAGCCCGTGATCGACAAAGCCGAGGGTTAACCAGCGCTCGAGACTTACCACCATGTAGGGGAATGACAGCCTGGTTACCGTTACGTATGTCCTCTGAAAGCAGCAGACCCCACGTCCCGGAGGCGGTACTGGCCCGCGCTCCCAAGGTTCTCCTCCATGACCACCTGGACGGCGGATTGCGTCCCGCCACGGTCGCCGAACTCGCCGAGCGGACCGGGTACCAGGCCCTTCCGGTCACCGATCCCGTCGCGCTCGGCCGATGGTTCCGCGACGCCGCCGATTCCGGCTCCCTCGTCTCGTACCTTGAGACGTTCGCCCATACCTGCGGCGTGATGCAGACCGAGGAAGCGCTGGTCAGAGTGGCCGCAGAGGCGGTCGAAGACCTCGCGGCCGACGGCGTCGTCTACGCCGAGGTGCGGTACGCGCCCGAACTCTTCGTCGAACGCGGACTGTCACTCGATGCGGTGGTCGAGGCCGTTCAGGCCGGTTTCGAGGAAGGTGGACGGAGAGTGGCGGCCGCGGGCGGCCGGATCCGCGTCGGGACGTTGCTCTGCGCGATGCGCCAGCACGCCAGGGCGCTCGAGATCGCGGGGCTCGCCGTCCGCTACCGCGACGCCGGCGTGGTCGGGTTCGACATCGCCGGACCGGAAGACGGATTTCCGCCTACCAGAAATCTCGACGCATTCGAGTTTCTGCGGACGAATAATGCGCATTTCACCATTCATGCCGGTGAAGCGTTCGGGCTCGCGTCGATTTGGGAGGCGATTCAGCATTGCGGTGCGGAGCGGCTCGGCCACGGCGTGCGCATCGTCGACGACATCAAGACCGACAGTGACGGCACGGTCCATTTGGGACGGTTGGCCGCCTACGTCCGCGACCGGCGGATCCCGCTGGAGATCTGTCCCACGTCCAATGTCCAGACGGGAGCGGCGCGCTCGATCGGCGAACATCCCATCGGCCTGCTCACCCGGCTGCGGTTCCGGGTCACCGTCAACACCGACAACCGGCTGATGAGCGGCTGCTCCATGACCAGCGAATTCGCCGCCCTGGCCGAGGCCTTCGGCTTCGGGCTGGCCGATCTCGAGTGGTTCACCATCAATGCGATGAAATCCGCGTTCCTCGATTTCGATCAGCGGCTCGACATCATCAACACGGTCATCAAGCCCGGGTACGCGGCCTTGCGTTAGTTAGCACCGGCAACTATCGTTCACTATGTAGGAGTAATATCCCAAATAGTGAAACGGTGGCGAAGATGGCGCAGGTCGTGGACGTGGGGATCGGCGGCAAACGGCGCTGGCTCATCCTCGCGCTCGGCCTCGCCGCGCAGACCGCGAGCTGTTCGTTCCTCTACGGGATCCCGTTCCTGGTGCCGTCCATGCAGCGGGCGGAGGGGCTCACGCTCGCCGAAGCGGGAACGGTGGTCGCGGCGCCGAGTCTTGGCCTGCTGTTCACCTTGATCCTGTGGGGCGCGGCCGCCGACCGTTACGGAGAGCGTTTGGTAATGGCCCTCGGACTCGGCGTCTCGGGGTTACTCCTCGTGTACGCCGCCGTCGCCGCCCACTCGCTCGGGACCCTCTTTGGAGTGTTCCTGCTCGCCGGTGCGAGCACCGCGTCAGTGAACGCCGCGAGCGGCCGGGCCGTCCTCGGCTGGTTCGGCCCGGCCGAACGCGGCTTCGCGATGGGCATCCGCCAGATGGCCCAGCCGCTCGGCGTGGGCGTCGCCGCCTTCGGTCTCCCGCCGCTCGCGGACCGCTGGGGCTTCCAGGTCTCGCTCATGCTGCCCGCGCTGATCGCGGTCGTCGTCGCGCTCCTGGTGGCCTGGCTCCTGATCGACCCGCCGCGTCCGGAATCCGGGACGACGGGGGAGAAGCCGCCGTCGCCGTACCGGCGGCCGGCGCTGTGGCGGGTCCACGGCGCGAGCGCGCTGCTCGTCGTCCCGCAGTTCGCCGTCTCCGCGTTCACACCCGTGTACCTCGTGACCGCGCACCACTGGACGGCCGCGTCGGCTGGCTGGTTCGTCGGCGCCGTCCAGATCCTCGGCGCGCTGGGCAGGCTCGTTTCGGGCCGCTGGTCCGACCGCGTCGGCAGCCGGCTGCGGCCGATGCGGCAATTGGCGGTCGCGAGCGCCGCCGTCATGCTTCTCGTCGCCGTCGGGGACGCGACCTGGCCGTGGCTGGTGCTGCTCGCGCTCGTGCTGGCCGCGGTGATCACCGTGTCCGACAACGGACTCGGCTTCACCGCGTCGGCCGAGATGGCCGGGCTCGCCTGGGCGGGGCGGGCGATGGGCACGCAGAACACCGGCCAGAACATCGCCGCCGCGCTGACCCCGCCGATGCTGGGCCTGGTCATCGGCGATTCGCGCTACGCCCTGGCCTTCTGCGTGGCCGCTGTCTTCCCGGCGCTGGCCGTGGCCCTGGTGCCCGTCAAAGACGAAAAGAGCCCCTCAGGACGAACCTGAGGGGCTCTTTCACGGGTGGATCAGACGACGGTCAACCTGTTCTCGAAGGTCTCGACGAGCTTGCGCCACTCGGACTGCTCCGCGTCGAACGGGGCGCTCGGCTCCAGGCGCGTGGGGTCCGGCCGCAGCACGAACGACACCAGCCAGCCGAGGCTTTCGTTGGCGGCCAGCGCGGTTTCGACGCTGTCGTCGTCGGCCCACTCGGCGGCGTCGGTGATCAGCTCGACGGCCAGCTCCAGCTGGGTCGGGTCGATCGACTCCGGACCTTCGGCGATGTCGTCGGCGATCCCGTTCAACACGTAGGTGTTCTCGGTGTCGACGTCGATCTCGAGCTCGCCCGCGGTGGCCTTCGTGGTCACCTCGTCCCAAGTGGACACTTGGGCGAGGTCGTTGCCCGCCAGCTCCTTGCCGTCCGCGATCGCGCGGATGAGGGCCTTCTCGGAGGTGAAGACGTCGATCTCGCCTTCGCTGCCGAGGAAGATCGGCTTGTCGTCGAGGTAGCAGCGCAGCGTGTAGTACTCGGCGCCGGAGGTGATGATCTTGATCGGGTCGATGCCGACCTCGCCCCAGAAACCGACCGGCTCGTCGTCTTCGTCCTCGTCGTCCGCGTCGACGTCTTCGAGGTCCTCGTTCTCGGCGGCCGCGGCTTCGGCTTCGGCGGACTCCGCGAGGAAGGTCGCGAGCTCCTCCGCCGTCTGCTCCAGCACCTTCTCGTCGACGTCGGGAACGGTCACCAGGCCGTCGATCGCGTCGAGCACGGTGTCCCACTTCTCGGAGACCGCCTGCGACAGGTCCGCCCAGAGACGCTCGCCGTCACGGCCGGAGAAGGGCAGCGTGCCCTGGTCCAGCAGCGAGAAGCTCTCGTGCGCGTCGAGGACCTCGTGGACCTCTTCGAGCTCGCACACGTCCGCGAGCGAACGCACGATGCCGATGATCTCGGCCAGCTCGCCCAGCGTCCACTGATCCGGCTTCTCGGCGACCAGCTCGGGGACGCCCACCAGGTCGTAGGTGTGGTCGTCGTCCGGGATCAGCTCGGGCACGTTCAGCGCCGGCACGACCTCCCACGCGGGGTGGTCGAGCAGGTCGTGCTGCTCGGAGGTCCGCACGAAAGCGGCGAGGTGCGCGGCGTCCGGGAAGGCGTACAGGTCTTCCTCGTCGCCGAGGAAGGCTTCCCACTCCTCGCCGTCCTCCCGCCAGCGCGGCGCCCAGAGAGTGACGACGTCACCCTGTGGCAGGCCGAGTTCGATCGGGATGATGTCCTGTGCCATTCCTTAGCCCTCTCGGATTACCGCCTGTGTGCGCGCGGCCGGGCGATGCTTGCCCGATGAGTGCGCGGTACCGCGAAGCCTACGGGTTTCCGCCGATGGGCGCGATCACCCCTGGGCAAGAAGCGACCAACGGATGGCACGATAGGCCTTCTGATGACACTTACAGACCTCCTGCCTGCGGCTCCCGACCCCGACTCGCTGTTCGAAGCCTTCTCGACCTGGACAGCCGAGCGCGGGCTGGAGCTGTACCCCGCGCAGGAGGAGGCCATCATCGAGGTGGTCTCCGGGGCGAACCTGATCCTTTCGACGCCGACGGGCTCCGGTAAGAGCCTGGTCGCCGTCGGGGCCCACTTCACCGCGCTTGCGCACGGCAGGCGCAGCTTCTACACGGCGCCGATCAAGGCGCTGGTCTCGGAGAAGTTCTTCCAGCTGATCGAGATCTTCGGCGCGGAGAACGTCGGCATGATGACCGGGGACTCGGCCGTGAACGCCGATGCGCCGATCATCTGCTGCACGGCGGAAATCCTGGCGAACATGGCGTTGCGGTTCGGTGCCGACGCGCCGGTCGGCCAGGTCATCGCGGACGAGTTCCACTTCTACTCGGAACCGGATCGCGGCTGGGCCTGGCAGGTGCCGCTGCTGGAGCTGCCGAAGGCGCAGTTCGTGCTGATGTCGGCGACGCTGGGCGACGTCTCGTTCTTCGAAAAAGATCTCACCCGGCGCACGGGCCGCCCGACCGCGGTGGTCACCTCGGCGGAGCGGCCGGTGCCGCTCACCTTCCGCTACGCGCTGACACCGTTGCACGAAACGATGTCCGAGCTGCTCAACGGCGGTCAGTCGCCGGTCTACGTCGTGCACTTCTCGCAGGCGGCCGCGATCGAGCGCGCGCAGACGCTGATGAGCATCAACGTCACCTCGAAGGCGGAGAAGGAGGCCATCGCCGAGATGCTCGGCGACTTCCGGTTCTCGGCCGGGTTCGGGAAGACGTTGTCCCGGCTGGTCCGGCACGGCATCGGCGTGCACCACGCCGGGATGCTGCCGAAGTACCGGCGCCTGGTCGAGCAGCTCGCGCAAGCCGGGCTGCTGAAGGTGATCTGCGGGACCGACACGCTCGGCGTCGGCATCAACGTACCTATCCGCACAGTGGTCTTCTCCGCGCTGACGAAGTACGACGGGGTGCGGCAACGGCATCTCAAGGCGCGTGAGTTCCACCAGATCGCCGGGCGCGCGGGCCGGGCGGGCTACGACACCGACGGCTACGTCGTCGTGCAGGCCCCGGACCACGTCGTCGAAAACGCCAAGGCGCTGGAGAAGGCGGGCGACGATCCCAAGAAGAAAAAGAAGATCGTCCGCAAGAAGGCGCCCGAGGGGTTCGTCAACTGGACGGAGAGCACCTTCGACCGGCTGATCGCGGCCGAGCCGGAACCGCTCACGTCGAGCTTCCACGTCAGCCACTCGATGCTGCTGAACGTCGTCTCCCGGCCCGGCAACGCGTTCGAATCGATGCGGCATCTGCTGGAGGACAACCATTCCGACCGTCCCGCTCAGCGGAAGCTGATCCTGCGCGCGATCGCGATCTACCGCGCGCTGCTCGCGGCCGGGATCGTGGAGCGGCTCGACGAACCCGACGAGCAGGGCCGGATCGTCCGGCTCACCGTGGACCTGCAGTTCGATTTCGCGCTGAACCAGCCGCTCTCGCCGTTCGCGCTGGCCGTGATCGACCTCCTCGACGTCGAATCGCCGTCGTATCCGCTCGATGTCGTGTCCATTATGGAATCCACTGTGGACAATCCGAGGCCGGTGCTCTCGCAGCAGCAGTTCAAGGCGCGCGGTGAGGCCGTCCAGGCGATGAAGGCCGAGGGCATCGAATACGACGAGCGGATGGAACTGCTCGAAAACGTCACGTATCCGAAGCCGCTGGAAGAACTGCTGGAGGCGGCGTATTCCCGCTACCGGCAAGGGCATCCGTGGGTCGAGGACTACGAGCTCAAGCCGAAGTCGGTCGTGCGCGACATGTACGAGCGCGCGATGAACTTCGTGGAATACATCGGTTTCTACCAGCTCGCCCGTTCGGAAGGGCTGGTGCTGCGGTACCTCACCGACACCTACGACTCGCTCCGGCACACGGTGCCCGACGAGGCCAAGGACGAAGGGCTGCAGGACCTCATCGAATGGCTGGGCGAACTGGTGCGCCAGGTCGACTCCAGTCTCCTCGACGAGTGGGAAGCCTTGCGGCACCCCGAAGAAGAGGGCCCGGTTTCGACCAGGCCGCCGTCCGAGCCGCCCGCGGTCACGCGGAACGAGCGGGCTTTCCGGGTGCTCGTGCGGAACGAGCTGTTCCGCCGGGTCGAACTCGCCGCCCGGCGCTCCTACGGGACGCTCGGCGAGCTGGACGCCGCTTCGGGCTGGGACGCGGACGCGTGGGAAGACGCCATCGAGGACTATTTCGACGAGCATGAAACGCTCGGCATCGGACCGGACGCGCGCGGGCCCAAGCTGCTGATCATCGAGAAGGAGACGGAGCTCTGGCGGGTGCGGCAGATCTTCGACGATCCGGCGGGCGATCACGACTGGGGCATCAGCGCGGAGGTCGATCTGGCGGCCTCGGACGAGGCGGGGTCGGCGGTCATCCGGATCACCGCGGTGGACCAGCTCTGAGGCAGGGGCTGAAGGACGCTTTCCCCGCATGCGACGTGGGGAAAGCGTCCTTCGCCGCGTGAGATGCGGGGAAAGTTCCCTTCGGCCCGCGGCGACGACCTTGAGATCAGACCGGAAGGGGCGGGAAGCAGGCCTGGGCGTCGTGTCCGCCGAACCACAGCCCGACCGTGAACGCCATGGTCGCCTCCAGGAGCCGCGCCCGGTCGAGCCCGCCGGCGTTCAGCGGCGTGCAACCGATGTCGCGCACCAAAGAGCTCACCACCTCGACGGCTTCCGGTGCACCACAAAGGGGCACCGCGAGCGGACGGCCGCCGAACACCGGGGGAGTCATCCGCCACACGTCCACGTGACACAGGTTGAACGCCTTGACCACCTGGGCGTCCGGCGCGGCGGCCGCGATCCGCTCCGCCTGGTCGGGGATCGTGAGCACGGCGCCGGGCCCGACCGCGTTGGTGCAGTCGATCAGGACCTTCCCCGCGAGGGATTTCCCCGCCGCGGCAAGGACTTCCGTCACCGACGGCGCGGGGAGAGCCAGGAGGATCACCTCGCTCGCGCGAGAGACCTCTTCCCAGGTCCCGGTTCGAGCGGAGATCTTTTCCGCCTTGGCCCGGTCGCGCGCGGCGACCATCACCTCGTGCCCGGACCACTGGCCGCCGAGCGCCTCCGCCATCCCGCCCGCGCCGAAAATGCCGATCCGCATGTGTTCGCTCCCTATGATCGAGTTACGACACGACCGTAGAAAGCGGCGCGGGTACCAAGTGGTTACCGGAGGTCCCATGAACGACGTCTTCCTCGCCGACTGCCGGGCCCGGCTGGCCTTCGACCTGATGGCGAACACGTGGAACCCGGTCGTGCTGTGGGCGCTGCGCGAGGGGCCGTCGCGACCCGCGGAGCTGCGGCGACGGCTGGGCGGGATCAGCACGAAGGTGCTCACGGAAACGGTCCGGCGGCTGGAGTTCAACGGCCTGGTCCACCGGCGTGACTGCGGTCGGACGGCGAAGGTCGAGTACTCGCTGACGGACCTCGGGGCCAGCCTTCTCGGGCCGATCGAGGCCTTCGGGGAATGGGCTCACCGCCACGGCGACGACGTGATGGCGGCTCAGGACAGGGCGACCCAGTTGCGCGAACTCGCGTGATTGGAGGCCGATCTCGCGTGATCAGACGGCGAACTCGCGTGATTGGAGGCCGATCTCGCGTGATCAGACGGCGAACTCGCGTGATTGGAGGGACGACACGCGGCTAGGGGAGCGGGCGGGCCTCGGCCAGCTTGAGCAGCGGGACGGCCGCGGCGGCGTCGGTGATCAGGGTCGAGACCATGCCGGAGCGCAGGACGGCGTCGATCGCCTCGGCCTTCGGTTCCGTGTAGCCCAGCGCGATCACCTCGGGGACCGCCAGCAGTTCTTCGGCGCTTATGGCCAGCACGTGGTGGGCCAGCCCGGTGGACATCGGCGTCCCGTCGGCGTCGAACAGGCGCGCGGAAACCTCCGCTTTGGCACCGCGTTTCGCGATCGCGCTCCGCTCCGTCTCGTCGAGCGCGTCGTAGACCGTCGACTCCTCGGGTTTCCACGCGCCGATGCTGACGACGGCCTTGGTCAGGTTCTTGAACTGCCCGAAGGTCTCCGCGATCCCGGGCTGCCTGCGCAGCGTCTCGGTGGTGCGGCGGTCGGGGAGGACGAGCGGCCCGAAGATCGGGTACGCCTCGCCGCCGGACACCGACGCGACCCGGCTGACCGTCTCCACCGACCGGTCCCGCATGTCCATGCCCGCCTGCACCCCGCACAGTTGCACGACCGGGCATTTCGGCAGCGACTCGATCGCCTCGGTCATCGCGTTCACGGAACGTGCCCAGGACAAGCCGATCACGTCGCCCTGAGTGACGATTTCGGTCAGAAGACGGGCGGCGAGAGAGCCGATTTTCCGCCGCGCCACTTCGCGGGATTCCGGTTCCGGTGCTCGTTCGAGCACGAGAACGCGGTCGAGCCGATACGCGGAGCGGATCTCCTCCGACAGTACGAGATCGACCGGCGCCGGCAGCCGGAACTCGACCGTGACGATGCCGGTTTCCCTGGCCGTGTCCAGCATTCTGGCGACCTTGAACCGGCTGATCCCGAACTCGTCGGCGATTTCCAGTTTCGAGGCGCCCTGTTCGTAGAACCGCCGGGCCACCGCGGCCAGGCGCAGCGACTCCACCAGGCCGGGACCCTGCTTCTTCCCGCTCATCTGAGCACTATAGCGCGAAATCAACCCGAAAGGTTGACGTAACACTTGGGAAAAGTTCACCATGCCTGACACGTGCAGTCCGAAGCATAGGCCCATCCCGCTCATTTGAGCGGAGAGAAGAGGAGCTGGCATGCGTGCCGCGATCGTGGACAAGCCCGGGGAGATCAGGGTCGGCGAGGTACCCGATCCCAAACCGGGGGATCGCCAGGTCGTCGTCAAGGTGGGTGCCTGCGGGATCTGCGGGACCGACCTCCACATCGCCGACGGGCACTTCCCGCCGACGCCCTACCCGATCGTCCCCGGCCACGAATTCGCCGGCGAGATCGTCGAACTCGGCGCCGACGTGCCGGGCGGCTGGAAGGTCGGCGACCGGGTGGCCGTCGACCCGTCGCTGTTCTGCGGCTACTGCAAGCCTTGCCGGTCCGGCCGCGGGAACCTCTGCGAGAACTGGAACGCGACCGGGGACACCGTGAACGGCGCTTTCGCCGAGTACGTCGCCGTTCCCTCCGCGAACTGCTACCGCATGCCGGACACGATGACCTGGGAACAGGGCGCCCTCGTCGAACCGGTCTCCTGCGCGGTCCACGGCGTGCGCCGGATCGGGGTCGAGGCGGGGGAGCGGTTCCTCGTCGTCGGCGCGGGCACGATGGGCCTGATCATGCAGCAGCTGCTGCAGCGCGCGGGCGCGCAGGTCACGGTGGTCGACCGCAACACCGCCCGGCTCGGCCGGGCGATGGACCTCGGCGCGGTCGCGGTCGCGGGTGACGTGAAGGATCTGGACGACGAGAAGTTCGAAGCCGCCGCGGACTGCACCGGTGCCGCGCCCGCCATCGAAGCCGCCTTCGACTCGCTTCAGCGCGGCGGCCGCTTGCTGGTCTTCGGGGTCGCGCCGGAAGAAGCGCGCGTCGCGCTTTCGCCGTTCCGGATCTACAACGACGAGATCACCGTCGTCGGCTCGATGGCCGTCATGAACAGCTTCGGTGCCGCGCTCGACCTGGTCGCCAGTGGCGCCGTCGACACGGGCGCGCTGCTCACCGACACGCTGCCGCTGGAGCGGTACCCCGAAGCCCTCGACCTCATGCGCAGCGGCGCCGGCTTGAAGGTGCAGGTAATACCGGGAGGCGAAAGTGCGTAAAGCAGCCACCCTGTTCGCGGTTCTCCTGCTGAGCCTCACCGGATGCGCCGGTGCGGGCGCGCTCGGGACCGGAGACCGGACGCTCGTCGTCGGGATCGTCGCGAACCCGCAGATGAAGGACGCCATCGAGCTTTCCGGCGAGTTCGAGAAGGCGAACCCCGGCGTCACCCTCAAGTTCGTCTCCCTGCCGGAAAACCAGGCCCGCGCGAAGATCACCGCGTCGACGGCCACCGAGGGCGGCGAGTTCGACGTCGTCATGATCAGCAACTACGAAGCGCCGCAGTGGGCCGCGAACGGCTGGCTCGAAAACCTCGAACCGCATATCGCGGCGAATCCCTCCTACGACGCGGGCGACTTCATCCCGAGCATCAAGGAATCCTTGTCGTACAACGGATCGCTCTACGCGGTGCCGTTCTACGGCGAGTCGTCGTTCCTGGCCTACCGCAAGGATCTGTTCGACCAGGCCGGGATCAAGATGCCCGCCAAGCCGACGTGGTCGCAGATCGCCGAGTTCGCCGCGAAACTCGACGACAAGGCGAAGGGCGTCGCCGGGATCTGCCTGCGCGGCAAGCCCGGCTGGGGCGAGAGTCTCGCGCCGTTCACCACGGTCGCCAACACCTTCGGCGCGCAATGGTTCGACAAGGACTGGAACGCCAAGCTGACCAGCCCCGAATTCAAGGCGGCCGCCGACTTCTACGTGAACCTCGTGCGGAACCACGGCGAGGTCGGCGCGTCGAGCGCGGGCTTCTCCGAATGCGGCACGCGGTACACCCAGGGCCAGGCCGCGATGTGGTACGACGCCACGGTCATGGCGGGCACGAACGAGGACCCGTCGGCCAGCAAGGTCGTCGGGAAGTCCGGTTACGCCCCGGCACCGGTGGAGAAGACGCAGGCGAGCGGCTGGCTCTACACCTGGGCGCTGGCGATCCCGAAGGTCGCCAAGGACAAGGACGCCGCCTTCAAGTTCATGTCCTGGATGACGGACAAGGCCTACGTGCAGCGCGTCGCCAAGGAGTTCGGCGACTGGAACCGCGTCCCGCCGGGCGTGCGGAAGTCGACCTACGACATTCCTCAGTACCGCGAGGCCGCCAAGGCCTACGCGCAGCCGACGCTGGACGGGATCGCGGACGCCGACCAGCGCAAGGCGATGGCGAATCCGGTGCCCTACCCCGGGATCCAGTTCGTCGGCATCCCCGAGTTCCAGGATCTCGGCACCCGGGTGAGCCAGCAGCTCTCGGCGGCGATCGCGGGCCAGATCACCGTGGACGAAGCCTTGAAGCAGTCCCAGGAGTACGCGCAGACCGTCGGCAAGTCGTATCAGGAGGTGCAGTGATGGCCACGCTCTCCGCTCCCGCCCGCACCGAGCCCGCCCACGCGAAGACGGCGGCTCCGAAGCGCGGCACCGACACGCCGTTCAAACGACGGCTACCCCTGTTGCCCGCCTTGCTGTTCGTCGTCGCCGTGACGCAGCTTCCGTTCGTGCTGACGGTGTTCTACTCGTTCCAGTCGTGGAACCTGGTGCGGCCGGGCTCGCGGCATTTCGTCGGTCTGCAGAACTACATCGACGTCTTCGCCGATTCGACGTTCCTCGGGGCGCTGCTGAACACCGTCGTCCTCACGGTCGTCTGCGTGTTCTTCTCGCTGCTGCTCGGCCTGGGGCTGGCGATCCTGCTGGACCGCAAGTTCCTCGGCCGCGGCGTGGTCCGGACCCTGCTGATCACGCCGTTCCTGATCCTGCCTGCGGCGGGCGCGCTGCTGTGGAAGACGACGATGTTCGATCCGACCTACGGGTTGCTGCACTTCGTGTTCGGCACCGACGTCGACTGGCTTTCGGAGTTCCCGCTGGCCGCCGTGATGGCCCAGGTCGTCTGGCAGTGGACGCCGTTCATGATGCTGCTGATCCTGGCCGGGCTGCAGAGCCAGCCGAAGGACGTGCTGGAGGCCGCTTCGGTCGACGGCGCCGGCCGCTGGCGGACGTTCACCGCGATCACGCTGCCGCATCTGAGCCGGTTCCTGCAGCTGGCGACGCTGCTGGGCGCGATCTACATCGTGAACAGCTTCGACGCGATCTTCCTGATGACGCAGGGTGGCCCGGGTACGGCCAGCACGAACCTGCCGTTCTACATCTACCAGCGGGCGTTCCAAGGTTTCGACGTCGGGCAGTCGTCCGCGATGGGCGTGATCGTCGTGATCCTGACGATGATCGTGGCGACCTTCGCGCTGCGCCTGATGTTCCGCACGTTCTCGGTCCAGGGAGGCGCGAAATGAAAAGCCGCTTCGGCCCGGGCGCGCTGACGGTCGCGACCTGGGTGATCGCGATCCTGTTCGTGTTCCCGCTGCTGTGGATGATCCTCACGGCCTTCAAGCAGGAGGCCGACGCCTACACCGATCCGCCGCGACTGGTCTTCACCCCGACGCTCGACCAGTTCGCGGGCGTGCTCGAACGCGGTTTCCTGCCGTACCTGTCGAACTCGGCGTTCGTCACCGTGGTTTCGACGATCTTCGTGCTGCTGCTGGGAATCCCGGCGGCGTACGCGCTGTCGCTGGCGCCGGTGAAGGGGACGAGCAACGCGCTCGGGTTCTTCCTGTCGACGAAGATGCTGCCGATCGTGGCCGCGATCATCCCGCTGTACGTGATCTCGCAGAACACCCAGCTGCTGGACAACGTGTGGGCGCTGATCATCCTGTACACGTCGATGAACCTGCCGCTGGCCATCTGGATGATGCGGTCGTTCTTCCTGGAAGTGCCGCACGAGATGATCGAGGCGGGCCGGATCGACGGCGCGACCCTGCCGGTGCTGCTGCGGAAGATCATCATGCCGGTCGTCGCGCCCGGGGTGGCCGCGACCGCGCTGATCTGCGTGATCTTCTCGTGGACCGAGTTCTTCTACTCGGTCAACCTCACCGCCGCGCGGGCCGGGACGGTGCCGGTGTTCCTGGTCGGGTTCATCACCAGTGAGGGCCTGTACTGGGCGCAGCTGTCCGCCGCCGCGCTGCTGGCGTCCCTGCCGGTGATGATCGTCGGCTGGATCGCGCAGAACCACCTGGTCCGCGGCCTTTCGATGGGCGCTGTCAAGTAAGAGGTACATGAAGGCCCCCTTCCTTGCGCCAGGCGCAAGGAAGGGGGCCTTCATGTACCTCGGTGAGGTGCGACTACGCGAGCGACAACGCCTGACCAGGGCAGATGTGCACGGCGGTGCGCGCGTTCTCCTCTGCCTCTTCCCCCTCGGGCTCGGCGTTCAGCACGAGGACCGTTCCGTCGTCCTCGCTCTGGTCGAACAGATCGGGATCGGTGAGCACGCACTGGCCCGCGCCCACGCATTTCCCGGTGTCCGCGATGATCTTCATGGCTCCTCCTACCAGGTGACCGGGAGGGCGTGGAGGCCGTAGATCGTCGAGTCGTGCTTGAACGGCAGCTCGTCGACCGGAACGGCGACCTTGATCCCCGGCATACGACGGAACAACGTATCGAACACGATCTGGAGTTCCATCCGCGCCAGGTTCTGGCCGAGGCACTGGTGCACCCCGAACCCGAACGCGACGTGGTGCCGCGCGCCGCGTTCGATGTCGAAGTCGTCGGGGTTCTCAAAGCCGTCCGGGTCGTGGTTGCCCGCGTTGCTCAGCCCGATGACGCCTTCACCCGCGCGGATGAGCGTGCCGCCGATCTCGACGTCCGCCGTCGCGAGGCGTGACGTCGCGGTCTCGGCGATGGTGAAGACCCGCAGGAGTTCTTCGATCGCGGCGAGGGTCTTGCCCGGATCCGCCTTGATCTTCTCCAGCTGATCGGGATTCTCCAGCAAGGTCACGGTGCCGAGCGAAATCATGTTCGCCGTGGTCTCGTGACCGGCGATGAGCAGCAAGAACGCCAGGCCGACGAGTTCGTCGTGGTCGGCTTCCCCCGCTTCCCGCTGTTTGAGGATCTGGCGGCCGAGGAGGTCTTCTTCGGTGGCGTTCGCTTCTTTCTTGGTGACGAGTTCGTCGAGATAGCTCTCGAGCGCTTCGAACGCCACTTGCCGGTCTTCGGCCGAGACCTCCCGGTTGAGCATCTTGGAACTGCAGCCCTGGAAGAACTCGTGGTCCGAATAGGGGACACCGAGCAGTTCGCAGATCACCAGGGACGGAACCGGCAGGGAAAGCGCCTGGACGAGATCGGCGGGTTGGGGGCCCGCGAGCAGGGCGTCGATGTGTTCGTCGACGATCTGCTGGATTCGCGGCTGGAGCGCTTTCATGCGCTTGACCGTGAATTCCCCGACGACGTCACGCCGGGCCTGGCTGTGCTCCGGCGGGTCCATCGAGATCAGCGACGCGCGGAACGGCTTGTCCTCGCGCCGGATCTGCCGCTTGATCATCAGCGGGAAATCCGGATTCTGCCGGTCGGAGCTGAAATGCGGGCTGCTCAGCATTTCGCGGATGTCTTCGAGCCGGGTGAGCGCCCAAGCGGTTTGCCCGGAAGGCAGACCGACCCGGGAAATCGGACTTTCCGTGCGAAGCGTGTCGTATTCCGGTGGCGGGGAAAACGGGCACTTGCGCATCAGCGGCAAGTTCGCGGTGGTTTCCTCGACGTCAGTCATCGGGTTTGTCCTTCCCCAGATGTCGGGTGGGTTCGGGCGATATCGGACAGGAGGCCCCAAAACATATGCGGATGGTTTCATTCCGCTTATGACATCCAAGGTACTCAAGCGGAGGCGGGTCGTCCACTCGCGAAGGGGTGGTTTCCCGGGAAGCGTGAAGGGCAGGCCCTTACGTGCGAGAATCACGGCCCTGAAGGACCTTCGAGAGGCGAGGACCATGACAGCCGACCCCGAGACCCGCTTGCGTGCCGACGCGCGCCGGAACCGGGATCAGATCCTGGCCGCCGCGAGACTGATCTTCGCCGCCCAGGGCGCCGAGGTCCCGATGGAGGAGATCGCGCGCTCGGCGGGCGTCGGCGTCGGCACCCTCTACCGGCGGTTCCCGGACCGCGACGCGCTGATCCGGGCGGTAGCCGTCGACAACTTCGACAGGGTCCTCAGGGACGCGAAGGCCGCGAGGGACGAGGAGTCCTCGGACTGGGACGCCCTGATCCGGCTGCTGCACCAGTCGATGGAACTGCAGCTGAGCATCCAGCTCGCGATGGTGTCGCCACGCGCGCTGGCGATCCTCAAGAGCGATCCGGGGATCAAGGCCCTGCGTGACGAGCTGCTGGTGGTGCTGAGCGGCTTCGTCCAGGGCGCGCAGGCGGAGGGCAAGCTCCGCGAGGACGTCGCCACCGGGGACGTCGCGATGCTGTTCGCGACGCTGCTGCGGCAGATGCCGGGCAAGAACGAAGAGGTCGCGCGGATGGCGATCCGGCGGTGCATCGGCATCATGATCGACGGCCTGCGGGCCGGGGCGAACGAGCCGCTGCCGGGCCGGGCGCTGACCGGGGCCGACCTCGACCCGTGACGCGCTACGCATTCAGAGGACGAAATGCGGCCCGTACCGGATCGCGTTCAGCAGGCTAAACGCGATCCGGACGGACGGGTCCGCATTCAGAGGACTAAACGCGAAGGGGAGGGGTCAGACGCCCAGCGGGTGCCAGACGGTCTTCGCTTCCAGGTACCGCCGCAGCCGCGAGATGTCCGCGTCGGCGGTCCAGTCCGGCTCGGCGTCCGGGACGGTCAGGACACGCTTCACGGTGCCGGCGGCGTCGCGCGCCAGGTCCGCCCGCGCGGAAGGCTCCGCACCGGTCGGGTCGAGGGCGTTGACGTCGCCGTGCGACGCGAGCCACGAGCCGAGCTCCGACGCGCGTCCGGTCAGGATGTTCGCGACCCCGCCGGGCAGGTCGGACGTCGCCAGGACCTCCGAAAGCGTGATCGCGGGCAGCGGCCGGTCCGCGCTGGAGACGACCACCGCGGTCGAGCCCGTCGCCAGCACCGGGGCCAGCACGCTCACCAGGCCCAGCAGCGACGACTGCTGCGGTGCCAGCACGCCGACGACACCGGTCGGCTCGGGCACGGTGAAGGAGAAGTACGGACCCGCGACGGGGTTGGCCGCGCCGAGCACGGTCGCGATCTTGTCCGTCCAGCCCGCGTACCAGACCCAGCGGTCGATCGAAGCGTCCACAAGGGACTGTGCTTTCTTCGCCGCGACGCCTTCGGACGCGGAAACCTCCGCGACGAACTGCTCGCGACGGCCTTCCAGCATCTCCGCCACCCGGTACAGCACCTGGCCGCGGTTGTACGCCGTCGCCGCCGACCAGCCGCCGAAAGCCTTGCGGGCGGCGGAAACCGCGTCACGGACGTCCTTGCGGGAGGCATGCGAGGCGTTCGCCAGGAACTTGCCCTTGCTGTCGGAGACCGGGTACACGCGGCCCGACTCCGAGCGCGGGAACTTGCCGCCGATGTAGAGCTTGTAGGTCTTGGCTACCGAAATACGGTCAGACATCGAGGTAGGCCTCCAGTCCGGTGCGTCCGCCTTCGCGGCCGAAACCCGACTCCTGGTAGCCGCCGAACGGCGCGGCGGGATCGAAGCGGTTGAACGTGTTGGCCCAGACGACACCGGCGCGGAGCTGGTTCGCCATCCACAGGATGCGCGAGCCCTTCTCGGTCCAGATACCGGCGGAGAGCCCGTACGGCGTGTTGTTCGCCTTGGTGACGGCTTCGTCCGGCGTGCGGAAGGTCAGCACCGAGAGCACCGGCCCGAAGATCTCCTCGCGGGCGATGCGCATCGACTGCTGGACGTCCGAGAACACCGTGGGGGCGAAGAAGAAACCGCGTTCCGGCACCGGGCACGGGCTGGTCCAGCGCTCCGCGCCCTCGGCGTCGCCGGACTCCACCAGTCCCTTGATCTTCGCGAGCTGTTCGGCCGAGTTGATCGCGCCGATGTCGGTGTTCTTGTCCAGCGGGTCGCCCAGCCGCAGCGTCGAGACGCGGTAGCGCAGCTTTTCGAGGACCTCTTCGGCGACGGATTCCTGCACCAGCAGGCGAGAACCCGCGCAGCAGACGTGGCCCTGGTTGAAGAAGATCCCGTTGACGATCCCCTCGACGGCCTGGTCGAGCGGCGCGTCATCGAAGACGACGTTCGCGGCCTTGCCGCCCAGCTCCAGCGTCAGCTTCTTCGCGGTGCCCGCGATCTGACGCTGGATGGCCTTGCCGACCTCGGTCGATCCGGTGAAGGCGACCTTGTTCACGTCGCCGTGGCCGACCAGCGCGGCGCCGATGTCCCCGGCGCCGGGCAGGATGTTGACCACGCCGGGCGGGAGTTCCGCCTGCTGGCAGATCTCCGCGAACACCAGCGCGGTCAGCGGCGTGGTCTCCGCCGGCTTGAGCACCACTGTGTTGCCGGTGGCCAGCGCGGGCGCGATCTTCCACGCCAGCATCAGCAGCGGGAAGTTCCACGGGATGACCTGGCCCGCGACGCCGAGCGGCTTCGGGTTCGGTCCGTAGCCCGCGTAGTCGAGCTTGTCGGCCCACCCCGCGTGGTAGAAGAAATGCGCGGCGGCCGTCGGCACGTCGGAATCACGCGATTCCTTGATCGGCTTGCCGTTGTCGAGGCTTTCCAGGACGGCCAGCTCCCGCGAGCGCTCCTGGATCAGGCGCGCGATGCGGAACAGGTACTTGGCCCGTTCCGAGCCCGGCATCTTGGACCAGACATTGTTGTACGCCTTGCGGGCGGCCTTGACCGCGATGTCCACATCGGACACCGACGCGGTGCCGACCTCGGCGAGCACCTCTTCGGTGGCCGGGTTGATCGTCTTGAGCGGCTCACCCGAGCCGTCGACGAACTGGCCGTTGACGAACGGCCGGTACTGCGATTTGAGATTCGCGAGGTCGCGCGATTCGGGCGCGGGCGCGTACTCGAAGATGCCCATGGATCAGTCCACCGTCACGTAGTCGGGACCGCTGTAGTGGCCGTCGGCCTGGGTGCGGCGCTGCAGCAGGAGGTCGTTGAGCAGGCTGGACGCCCCGAACCGGAACAGATCCGGGTTCAGCCACTGCTCGCCGGCGACCTCGTGCACCGCGACCAGGTACTTGATCGCGTCCTTGGTCGTCCGGATGCCACCGGCCGGTTTGACGCCGCGCAGTTCACCGGTCTGGACGAACCAGTCGCGGACGGCCTGCAACATCACGTGGGTGACCGGCAGCGTCGCGGCGGGCGACACCTTGCCGGTGGAGGTCTTGATGAAGTCGCCGCCGGCCAGCAGCGCGAGCCAGGACGCGCGGCGGACGTTGTCGTAGGTGGCCAGCTCACCGGTTTCGAGGATGACCTTGAGGTGAGCGCTGCCACAGGCGGCCTTGATCGCCTGGATCTCCTCGAAGACCTCCAGGTAGCGGCCTTCCAGGAAGGCGCCGCGGTCGATCACCATGTCGATCTCGGCGGCCCCGGCGTCGACGGCGATCTTGGTGTCGGCCAGCTTGATCTCGCGGCTCGTGCGCCCGGCGGGGAAGCCGGTGGCGACACTCGCGACGTGGATGCCGGTGCCGCGAAGCGCCTCGACAGCCGTCTCGACCATGTCCGGGTACACGCAGACGGCCGCGACCTGCGGGGTGTCCGGGCGTTCCGGGTCCGGCCGCTTGGCCTTCGCCGCGAGCGCGCGGACCTTGCCCTGGGTGTCGGCGCCTTCGAGGGTCGTCAGGTCGACCATCGAAATGGCGGTGTCGATCGCCCAGAGCTTGGCGGCCTTCTTGATACTGCGCGTGCCGAGTCCCGCGGCCCGCTGCTCGACGCCGACCTGGTCGACACCAGGCAGCCCGTGCAGGAACCGGCGCAGGCTCGCCTCGTCGCGAGTCGCGTCCGCCAGCGGCGACGGGGTTGCCGTCGCCGCCGGCGAGCTGGTCGTAGCTGTCATACGGGTGAGTGTAAGCGGCCTACAAGCTGGGCACCGGGGCCTGGGCGGCCGCCCTGGTCGGGATCACCGGCGAGCAGAACTCGCTGATCATCGGCAGCTGCCGCTTGAGCGAGGCGTCCGGTGACGCGGTGAGGTCCACCGTGGCCAGTGTGGAGATGTTCTTGCCGGACTCGTCGTGGAAGCTGAGGGTGTTGAAGCCCGGCAGATCGCCGCCGTGCCCCCAGATGGTGATGTCCTCCGCGCAGGCGCCCGCGGTCTTGAGGTTCAGCTTCATCAGGCCGAGGCCGTATTCGAGGGCGCCACCGGCCGGGACGGTCGTCTTCATCTGCTTCAGCAGGTCCGCGGACAGCAGGCGGCCGCCGAACAGGGCCTCGAAGAAGCGGTTGAGGTCCTTGCCCGAGGAGACCATGCCGCCCGCGCCGAAGTAGCGCGAGTAGTTGTAGGTGGTGACGTCGGTGAGGCCGCGCGGCGCGTCGTACAGCTGCTCGTAGCCGCGGGCGGCCGCGCCGATCAGGAACGGGAAGTCACGCGGCAGCGAGGTGTCACGCAGGTGCAGCGGGCCGGTGATGCGCTCGGCCAGCGCGCGTTCCAGCGGCTTCCGGGTGATCTTCTCGACCAGCAGGCCGAGGACGTTGTAGCCGGTGTTGGAGTACGCCCAGCCCGTCCCCGGCTTGAACTGCAGTGGCTGCTTCGTCACGCTCAAGCGGATCTGGTCGTCGCTGTCGAAATGCTCGAAGCGCTCGGTGTCGACCTCCGGCCAGGACGCCCACGTGTCTTCGGGAGCCAGGTCGCGCGGGAGGCCGCTGGTGTGCTGCAGCAGCTGGCGGACGGTGATCGGCTCCGGATACGGCAGCAGGCCCGGCAGGGAGCGCTGCACGGGTTCGTCCAGCCCGACGCGCTTTTCGGCGACGAGCTGGAGGACGAGCGTCGCGACGAACACCTTGGAAACGCTGGCGATCCGCCAGCGGCCCGACGCGTCGGGCTTACCCGGCCTGTCGATCTTCGCGACGCCACTGGCGCCGCGGAAATCGTCGGCGACGGAGACCATGCCCGGGATGCCCGCGGCGACCGCCGCGTCCATCGCGGTCTGGCGCGGATCGGTCTTCCCGGCGGCCGCCGCCGGGAAGGCGGTGACGGAAAGCAGTGCGGCACAAGCGATGGCGACGAAACTTCGGCGCATCAGACGAATCCCCCAGGTTCGGCTCAGATTTCGATTTCAGGTACTTCCTTCTTACGCGGTTTCCGCTTGACGACGACGCCGCCCCAGAACGCGAGGCCGGTGATCTTCACCGTCGGCGCGGTCGGCGGCGCGGCGGGCGTCCCGGCGCGGTCCTCCAGTTCGAAGGCCCCCATGAAGCCGATTCCGGTGACGTCCACGTTGATGTCGTCGGGCACGATGATGTCGATCCCGCCCATGATCGCGACCGCGGTGATCGTCGAGTGCTTCTCGGCGAACCGCGCGTGCCGCAGGTCGAGTTCGGCGCCACCCCAGAACGCGAAACTGTTGTGCTGCGGCGGGACCACCCAGCTGCCCTTGCGTGACGCGCCGGACATGACGGCGATCGAGGCGCCGGACCCCGGGTGGCCGCCGATGCGGTCGTCGGGCAGGCCGAGCGCGCGCGACGTCGCGGGCTCGATCGCCGACCGTGAGTGCTGCGGCAGGTCCGCGGTGACCGGTTTCAGGTCCCCGACGGTCTTGGCCGCGTAGACGATGGTGAGCCGTTCTTCCAGCTCGTTGATGGTGATGCGCCCTTCGGACATGGCCGCGTGCAGCACCTGCGCGACCTGCTCACGGTCGGCGTCGGAGATGCGCATCTGTTCGGGTCCCGGCAGGGCTGGCTCTTCGCTCACGTGCGGGAGCCTAGCGCCGGTCGGGGGCCTGGGCGTCCACCTTCCGGCGGAGGCGTGACATTCTCCCATGATGGGGAACTCACTACCCGGCGCCGTGGAGCTGCCGGACGGGGTGAAGGTGCGCGGACGGGGCCTGGGTCGCCCGTGGCCGGAAGGACCTTCGCCGGATTTCGGGCTGTATCTCGGTGGCGCGAAGCTGCACCGGAAGCACGATCACAAAATGGACTGGGAGCGGGCGTGGATCCGCTGGCCCGACTTCCTGCTGCCGACCGACTGGGCGGACGCGCGACGGCGGATCGTCGACCTGCACGAGCGGGCCGCGGCCGGGGAAGGCGTCGAGGTCGCCTGCTACGGCGGGGTCGGCCGGACCGGCACCGTGCTGTCCTGTCTGGCCACGCTCGGCGGGCTGACCGCCGAGGAGGCCGTGGCCTGGGCGCGGGCGAACCACGACAAGCGTTCGGTGGAGACGCCGTGGCAGCGCCGCTGGGTCGGCTGGTTCGCGCGGCAGCCCTGAGGAGATAAATTGACCGGCATGGATGTGCACGTCGTTGATCACCCGCTGGCCAAGGCCAGGCTCTCCACCATGCGCGACGCGCGCACCGACAGCGCGGCGTTTCGCGCGGCGCTGCACGAACTGACCGTCATGCTGGTTTACGAAGCCACGCGCGACATGCCCGTGCGGATCGAGCGGATCCACACGCCCGTGGCGCGCACCGACGGCTACGCGCTGGCGAGCCCGCCGCTGCTCGTGCCGGTGCTGCGGGCCGGGCTGGGCATGGCGGACCAGGCGCACAAGCTGATCCCGGACGCCCAGATGGGCTTTGTCGGCCTCGCCCGCGACGAAGAGACGCTGAAGCCGACGCCGTACCTCGAATCGCTGCCCGAATCGCTCGCCGACCGGCCGGTGCTGGTGCTCGACCCGATGCTGGCGACCGGTGGGTCGATGGAGTACACGATCCGGTTGCTGACCGACCGGGGCGCCACCGACGTCACCGCGATCTGCGCGCTGGCGGCCCCCGAGGGCATCGCGCATCTGGAGAAGACCGGGCTGCCGCTGCGCGTGGTGACCGCGAGCATCGACGAGCGGCTGAACGACTCCGGGTTCATCGTGCCGGGCCTCGGCGACGCGGGGGACCGGCAGTACGGCGCCGTCTGACCTGCCGGATCGCGTTTAGCCCGCTAACCGCGCTGGGCACCGGATCGCGTTCAGCGGGCTAACCGCGATCCGGTGCCGTTCGCAACATCTCGCCGGGTGCCGGTCACTGACAGGTGTGACCAGAACAGTGACCGGAACGGCGGGGGTGCCGGTGGACTCGTGCGGACCTCCTCCCGACAGGAACGACACGGAGCTTTGGCACGCGGCCGCGGGCGGTGATCACGGAGCGTTCACCGAGCTCTTCGAACGCCACGCCCAGTCCGTGTGGAACCACGCGTATCGGCTGACGGGGTCGTGGGCCTCGGCCGAAGACCTGACGTCGACGACCTTCCTCACCGCCTGGCGGCGCCGGGCGGACATCACGCTCATCCGCGACAGCGCGCTGCCCTGGCTGTACACCGTGGCGGGAAACCTCGCGCGCAGTGAGCACCGCAGCTCCGGGAGACGGCTCCGGCTCGTCCGGCGGCTGCCGGAGCCGCGGTCGGTGTCCGACCATGCCGACACCGTCGTCGACCAGCTCGACGGCGAAGAGCGCCTCCGGCGAGTGCTCGCGCTGGTCGCGAAGCTGCCGAAGTCGCAACGCCAAGCCGTCGAACTCTGCCTTCTCGGGGATCTCTCCCTTTCCGACGCCGCCGAACTGCTCGGCGTCGCCGAGGTGACCGTTCGCGCCCACATCTCTCGGGCCCGCGCGCAGCTGCGGGTCGCCCTGGAGGAGAAATGACCGACGACCTCGGCCTGCCCGGCAGGCGCGAACTTCCCCCGGAAGTGCTGGACAACCTGCGGATGTCCCTGCGGGAGGGGATGGGAAAACCCGTGCGGCGGCGATGGCCGATCGGCGCCGCGGCGGCCGCCGTCGTCCTGGTCCTCGCGGGCGCCCTGGTGGCGACCTTGATCATCCGGGAGCCGGACGGGCCGGGGCCCGTCGTCGCCGACCCTGACTTCTCCCTCGACTGGCCGAAGGCGATCCCGGCCATGGACCGGTGCTGGGCCGCGATCCAGGCCCAGGGCAAGGCCGCGAGCTTCCCGGCACGGGACGGATGGGTACCGCTCTTCACCGTCCTTTCGCCCGCGGTCACCGTCGTCGCGATGACGGCCGGCGGCAAACCCTTCTTCTGCGAGACCACGCGGACGACCGCGACCGTCTCCGATCCGGACGACCATCCGATCTACACCGACGGCGGGAAGACCGCGGCCCTGCTGATGACCGACGGCGGGACCGTCGCCGGCATCGCCGACCCCAGCTGGCCGAAAGTGGAGATCACCGGGCAGAACGACTCCGCCTCGCCCTTCAGGGACCTGCCGATCTTCCGGCGGGGGAACCTGTTCGTGTACCTGGGGTCGATGAAGCCGACGAGGACCGCCTACTCGGTCGGGCCCACTCCCGGTGGACAGTCCCGCACTCTCCACTACCAGGCGCCGTACCTGTTGCCGCCGGCGTCGCTGCCTGCCGCGTCGGCGATCGACCGGCCGGTGACGCCGGAGCGGGAATCACCGGCGGGTGAGTTCTTCAAGGTCTGCACGGAGAGGGCGTTCGAAGCGGTGCCCGACGTGGACGCCTACCGGGCCGGCGCGCTGCTCGAAGGCGACGACGTCGCGGTGGTCGTCGCCCGCCTCGGCGACGAGGTCATCGTGTGCCAGGGCGGAGTCGGATACCGGGACGGGAAGACCGCGTTCTACCGGGCCTTCCCTCAGCGGCCGGATCCGTCGTCGATTCGCGCGTTACGGACCGAAACGGTCGGCAATGTGGATCGGAACGGGGCCGCCGTCAAGCCGCGGAACGCCTACCTGGGGGTCGTGCCCGAAGCCGCGGCCGCCGTGAAGCTCGACTTCGGGACCGGCAAGACGATCGACGCGACGGTCGGTGCTGGGACCTTCGGGGCTTGGATTCCGGACGGCGTCAGTCAGGACATCGAGAACGCACGGGTGGGGATCACCGTCCTGGACGCGGCGGGAAACCTGCTGCACCAGGGCACCCTGCCGCTCTACTGACCGCGCCGACCGCCGGATCGCGTTTAGCCCCCTAATCGCGATCCGGTGGTGCGGAAGCGCGTGAAGGCCCCCTTCCCTCGGCTCAGCCGAGGGAAGGGGGCCTTCACGCGCGTCGGGGGTCCCTGGCCTGCAGATCGCGTTTAGCCCGCTAAACGCAAGGTGCCCGCGCAGGGGCCCGAGGGTGGTCGCGATGTCCGTGAAGGACTCCTTGAGGGACCCAGAGTCCCTCAAGGAGTCCTTCACGGAACTTCAGCGGTAGGGGGCGAGCGGCGCGCGACTGATCGCGTTTAGCGGGCTAAACGCGAAGCGGTGGGCGAACCGGCGGGGCGAAGCGTCAGCGGCGCAGCCAGCCGGAGGCGTTCGCCCGCAGCGCGGTTTCGTAGGCCGCGCTCACGGTGAACTCCTCCGGCAGGTTCCCGTTCAGCTCCAGCGACACGAGCCCGTGCACGAAGCCCCAGCAGGCGACCGTGACGACCTCGGGCGGCACGTCGAGGAAGACGCCGTCGGCGACGGCCTGGCGGATCGTCCCCTCCAGCGGCGCCATCGTGGCGCGAGCCTGGTCGGACGTCTCCTCGGCCGGTTCGAAACCCGGCACCGATTTCGTGAACATGATCGCGTAGAGGTGCGGGTCGGCCAGCGCGCTTTCGCGGTAGGCGACGCCGAGCCGCACGAGGTCCTCGACCGGGTCGCCGGTCAGGGAGACGCCGGACATCCGCAGGCCGAAGCGGCGGAACCCCTCGGCGAAGAGGGCACCGACCAGATCCGTTTTCCCGCCGAAGAGTGAATAGACCGCGGTGGTGGACGTGCCGACGTCGGCGGCCAGTTTGCGGAGGCTGAGGGCCTTCGGGCCATCGGCCGAGATGAGCTCACCGGCGCGGTCCAGCAGTTTCAGCCGGAGGTTCTCGTCGTGCGTCCTGGGACGGGGCATGATCACAGGGTATCGCAACGCTGTTATCAATCGCTCGGATTCGGAGTTGACCTGGAGCGCACTCCAGGTCGTAGTGTCGTTCACATGAGCTACTCGATAGCGGAAGCCGCGCGACGTAGCGGACTGTCCATCGACACTCTCCGGTACTACGAGCGCATCAAACTCGTCGAGCCCCCGGCGCGGGACGCCGCGGGGCGCCGCGCCTACACCGATGAGGACCTCGGGTGGCTGGGGTTCCTGACCAAGCTGCGCCTGACCGGCATGCCCATCAAGCGCATGCGGGAGTACGCCTCCCTGCGCCACCACGGGTCGGCGAGCGCGGGGCGGCGCAAGGCGATCCTCGTCGACCAGCGCACCTCGGTCGCCGAACGGATCGCCGAGCTGCAGGCCTGCCTCGACATCCTCGACTACAAGATCGACCACTACGACCAGGTGGAGCGCAGTGTGCTCGGCATCGGCGCCACCGTGGAGGGAATTTCAGCGTGATCAGCACCAGGAGGCTCGGCGGTCTGGAAGTCGGGGCGCAGGGGCTCGGCTGCATGGGGATGAGCCAGGCCTACGGCGTCCGCAACGACGACGCGGAGTCGATCGCCACCGTCCACCGCGCCCTCGAACTGGGCGTGACCCTGCTCGACACCGCGAACGTCTACGGCGCCGGCGCGAACGAGGAGCTGGTCGGCCGGGCGATCGAGGGCAAGCGGGACCAGGTCGTGCTGGCGACCAAGTTCGGCATCGTGTGGGACAAGGACGGCGGGATGTCCGCTCGCGGCGACGCGGCGTACGTCAAGCAGAGCTGCGAAGAGTCCCTTCGCCGGTTGAACGTCGACCACATCGACCTCTACTACCAGCACCGCGTCGACCCGAACACGCCGATCGAGGAGACCTGGGGCGCGCTCGCGGAGCTGGTCCAGGAGGGCAAGATCCGGTTCGCCGGGATCTCCGAGGCCAGCGCCGAGACGATCCGCCGCGCGCACGCCGTCCACCCGGTGACCGCGCTGCAGAGCGAATGGTCGCTGTGGACGCGCGGCATCGAAGGCGAAATCCGGTCGACCACCCGCGAGCTGGGGATCGGCGTCGTGCCGTTTTCGCCGCTCGGCCGCGGTTTCCTCACCGGCAGCGTGACGTCGGTGAAGGACCTGCCGGAGGACGACATGCGCCGCGGGCTGCCCCGGTTCGCCGAGGGCAACTTCGAGCGCAACATGGCGATCGTCGAGGCCTTGCGCGCGCTGGCCGAACAGAAGGGCGTCACCGCCGGACAGCTGGCGCTGGCGTGGGTCCAGGCTCAGGGCGACGACGTCGTGCCGATCCCGGGCACCAAGCGGCGCAAGTACCTCGAAGAGAACGCCGCCGCCGCGGAGCTGGAACTGTCCGAAGTGGACATCGAGGCCATCGAGAAGGCCGCGCCCGTCGAGGCGATCGCCGGTGAACGGTACCCGGAGCGGCTCGCCCGCGCCGCCGGCAAGTAAATCCCGAAGAAGCACTGGAGAAATCATGACGGGTTCCACCCTGCCCACCCGCAGGCTCGGCTCGCTGGAAGTCGGCGCGCAGGGGCTCGGCTGCATGGGCATGAGCGAGTTTCTACGGCCAGGGTGACGACACCGAATCGATCGCGACGATCCACCGCGCGATCGACCTGGGGGTCACCCTGATCGACACCGCCGACATGTACGGCTTCGGCCGCAACGAGGAACTGGTCGGCCGCGCCCTGTCCGGCAAGCGGGACAAGGTCGTGCTGGCGACCAAGTTCGGCATCGTGCGCGACGAGGCCGAACCCACGAAGCGCGGCATCCGGGGCGACGAATTCTATGTGCGGCAACAGGTCGAGGCGTCGCTGCGTCGGCTGAACGTCGACCACATCGACCTCTACTACCAGCACCGCGTCGACCCGGACGTGCCGATCGAGGAGACCGCGGGCGCGCTCGCCTCGCTGGTCGAACAGGGCAAGATCCGGCACATCGGGTTGTCCGAGGCGGGTCTGGAGACGATCCGGCGGGCGCACGCCGTGCATCCGGTGACGGCGGTGCAGACCGAATGGTCGCTGTGGTCGCGCGACATCGAGGACGAGGTCGTCCCGGTCTGCCGTGAGCTCGGTATCGGGCTGGTGCCGTATTCCCCGCTGGGCCGCGGTTTCCTCACCGGCCGCTTCAAGTCCAAAGAGGACTTCGAGGCCGGTGACTTCCGGCAGACGCTCCAGCCGCGGTTCGCCGACGGCAACCTGGAGCGGAACCTGGCGATCGTCGAGGCGCTGCGTGCGCTGGCCGAGCAGAAGGGCGTCACCGCGGGACAGCTGGCGCTGGCGTGGGTGCAGGCTCAGGGCGAGGACGTCGTGCCGATCCCGGGCACGAAGCGGCGCAAGTACCTCGAAGAGAACGTCGCGGCCGTCGGCCTGAAGCTGACCGCCGAGGACGTCGCCGCGATCGAGGCGGCGGTCCCGGCCGACGCGGTCGCGGGGGAGCGGTACCCCGAAGCGGGCCTGAAGACGCTGTCGCGCTGAACACGAAAGAAGCCGGCACCCCGGTCGAGGGCGCCGGCTTCTTTCGTTGTCACATAAGAGAATTGACCGCCGTGACGACACCGTCGACGGCGACGGTCTGCTGCTCGCGGCTCGCGAGACCGCGGACCGTCACGTTCCCGGCGTCCCAGTCCTCCTGGCCGACGATCACCACGGCCCGCGCCCCGGCCTTGTCGGCCCGGGTGAGTTCCTTGCCCAGCTTGCGGAGCTCGACGGGCGTGGACGTGCGCAGACCGGCCTTGCGGAGCCGTCCCGCGACCTCGCGCGCGGCGTCGGTGAGCTCCTCGACCACCGGGATCACCACGACGTCGGCCTCGCTGCGCGGCTTCGGCGTCAGGTCGTGGGTGTCGAGGAAGTCGATCAGCGTGACGTCGCCCATGCCGAAGCCGATCCCGGGGATCTGCTGCGACGTGAACAACGACGCCAGGTCGCTGTACCGGCCGCCGCCGAAGAGGGCACGGCGGTTCTCCGGGGAGGTGTCGAAGACCTCGAACACGGTCGACGTGTAGTACGCGAGACCGCGCACGATCATCGGATCGAACTTGATCAGGTCCGCGGCGCCGCTGTTCAGCACCTTCACCAGGTTCGAGTTCTCCTTGACCTGCTCGGGCAGCTCGTCGAGCAGCGCGGTGCCGGACGACAGGATCTCGGCCAGCTTCTCGAACTGCTTCTCGGTCAGGCCGATCTCGGTCGCGGTGTCGCTCAGCTTCGCGCGGTCCGACTTCTCCCAGCGGTCCACCAGGGTGAACACCTGCGGCAGCTGCTCCGCGGTGACGCCGACGATGTCGGTGAGCGCCGAGGAGAGCAGGTTCCGGTCGTTGGCCCGCACCTGGAACATGTCCGGGGTCGCCCCGAGCGCGCCCATCATGTCGTGGATGAGCTCGAAGATCTCGATCTCGCAGTTCGCGCTGTCCGAACCGAAGATGTCCGCGTTGATCTGCCAGTGCTCGCGGACCCGCCCACGCTGCGGCCGCTCGTAGCGGTGGCAGTTCGGGTGGCTGTACCAGCGCACCGGGAACTGCAGCGATTTGGCGTTGCCCGCGATCATCCTGGCGACCGACGGGGTCATCTCCGGGCGCAGCGCCAGCCGCTCGCCGCCCTTGGTGGTCAGCGTGTACAGCTGCTGGTCCGCGATCTCCTGCCCGGACTTCCGCTCGTAGATCTCGGCGGGTTCGAGGATCGGCCCGTCGTAGCGGAGGAAACCCCGCAGTTCGAGCACGTCGTAGAGATGGCCGAACACCTGCGTCCGGACGGACATCTCGGCGGGCAGGAAGTCGCGGGTCCCCTTGGCGGGGGCTGTCGGCAGGTATTCAGGCACGTCAGCAAGCTTAACGAGCGGTCGCCAGGGCTTTTGTCAGGGGAAGGCCACGCCGTACGCGGTGGTCAGGATCGCCGCCCCGAGCAGGACGGCCCCGGCGCTGGTGACGCGGCCGCCGAGCTTGCCCTTGCCGGGCGCCAGGTGCAGGAAGAACCCGCCGGACTGGGCGAGCACGCCGAACAGCAGCAGGAAGCAGACGATCCACAACGCGGTGTCCGGGAGCCCGGTCTGCCCGAGGATCTGGAGCGCGACCAGCGCCAGGACGAGCAGGACGCCGGCGTGGGCGTGACCGGCGCGGAACATCCCGCGCTGGTGTTCGGTCAGTTTCCTGTCGCGCAGGACACCCATCAGCGCGTAGCCGCCGTACATCACGGTCGGCAGCGAAACGAGTGCGATGACGGTGAACAGCCTGATCGGGCCTTCCATGGTCTTTCCCTTCGAGGCAAGCGCGGTGGGGAGCGAAGACAAAGATAACACTGTTTTAAAACGGTGTCACCAAACTTGGCGTCCCACTTTCGGGAGTCAGGCCCGGGAGCCGCGCGCGAGGACCAGGCGGACGTTCCGGAGTGCGGAAAGATCGGCGAGCGGGTCGCCGTCGACCACGAGGACGTCGGCGCTCAGGCCGGGCGCGAGCCGGCCGGTGACGTCGCCGAGGCCGAGTCCGGCGGCGCTGTCCTCGGTCGCGATCTCGAGGATCCGCCGCCTGCCGAAACCGAGCCATTCGTAGAGTTCGAGAGCGCCGACGGGATCGTCGAAGACCGAACCGGGCAGTCCGGCGTCGGTCCCCGCCAGGAGCGGGACGCCCAGCTCCTCCAGCCAGGACAACCTGCCGTAGACGGTCTTCGCGAGTTCCTCGCCCATGCGCTCGGCGAGCATCCGCCAGTTGCGGCTGCTCGTCGAACACGCCGCGATGCCTTCGGCCGCCATCCGTTTGGCGACGCCTTCGCGCCGGTCCTGTCGCTGCGGCCCGGTCATCCAGGTGCAGTGCTCGATCGTGCGGACGCCCGCCTCGACGGACGCCTCGATCGCGTCGGAACCGTGCGCGTGCGCCGCGACCGGAAGTCCGCGGGCCGCCGCGTGGCCGACGATCAGGCGCAGGGCGCGGACGTCGAACTGGGACTCCCACATGTCGGCGCCGCCCTCGGTGATCTGGCCGCCGCTGGCCATCACCTTGATCACGTCGGCACCGGCGGCCGCGTTGGCGTCGATCATCGCCCGCACGGAGTCGTCGTCACCGACCACGCCGCCGAAGAAATGACAGTGTCCATTGAGGACGGTCAAGGGTGCCCCCGCGGTCAGCAGACGCGGGGCGGCGGTGCCTTCGGCTTCGAGCTCGGCCCGGACGCGCGCGCCTAGGGCGCCGCGATCGCCGAGGTCCCGCACGGTCGTGACGCCGCTGCGCAGCAGCTGTCCCAACCGGTCTTTGGCGCCCGCGCGGAGCGCGTCGTCCTCGCTCGCCAGGAAGTTCGGCAGCATCTCGCGGGTGGCGTCGAAAGCCAGGTGCACGTGGGCGTTGAACAGACCGGGCAGCAGCGTCGAACCGGGGAAGTCGAGTCTTTCGGCGTCCGGCGACGCTTGCGCGACGACCTCGGCGCGAGAGCCCGCCGCGAGGATCCGGTCACCCTCGACGAGCACGGCGCCGTCCTGGACGGGCGTGCCCGGCCGCGGCAGGATCCGGTCCGCCGTCAGGAGAAGCTGCAAGGTCATGCTCCGTTCCGGGATACCGCGGCCGAGAGCGCGAGCAGCGGCCGTACGTCGGATTCGATGTCCGAGGCGCCGCCCGGGAGCACGAGTTTCGCCCGTCCGTCGGTCTCCTCACCCGCGGCCTGCCGGGCGATCGCGGCCTTCAGCGCCTCCGCCGCCGCGCGCGGATCGTCGGCGGCGAGTGCGGTGAGATCGGTTTCCAGATAAGGGCTCAACTGCACGAGCCCGTCCCGGATCTCGATCACGCGGCGGTAGTACCGGCGGTGGACCGTGCGCGGGCGCCACCGTTCCCACGGCCCCTGCGGCGTCGTCCGCAGCACGATGTTCGGGTAGATCCCGGCCAGCGCGGTCCACAGCGGCGTGAGCCGTTCGTGGTGCAGCCGGTGCTGTCGACGGCGGCGCAGCGCGGCGAACCGCGCGCGGGCACCGGGATAGGTGATGCCGGCGAGGAAGAGCACGATCCCGAGGAGCACCAACGGGACGGCGACGCCGAGCAGGAGCGGGATGGACGGCCCGAACGCCCAGGCGATCACGATGTAGAGCGCGCGGAAGACGCTGCCTGCCGAAAGGCTGATCAGCCCGGCGGCGCTGAGTTTCAGCCCGATCCGCAGATGGCGGTCCGCGGTGCGGATGTACCGGAGGATCCACCAGGCGCAGGCGGACAGGCCGTAGATCAGGTACAGCCCGGCGCCCAGGTAGAACAGCGCCACGCCGGGCTCGTGCACGAGTTTCGGGCTCAGCGCGAGCCCGCGTGCCTCCGGCGGGGTGACGGCCATGGCGACCAGCATCAGCGCGATCGCGCCGGACAGCGGGAGCAGTTCGAACAGGACCCGTCCTGGCCGGCGCGGGCCCAGCGCGGAGCCGAGGAAGACGATCAGCAGCGCGCAGACCCCGATGGCGAGCAGGACGTTGTTGACCAGCCGCCCGGTGCCTTTGCCGGTCAGGCCGTCGAGCCAGCCGGAGATGAGCTTCTGCTGGGCGAGGAAGGAACCGGCGACACAGACGATCGTGATGGTGATCGCCCAGTTCGGCAGGACCCGGGGCGCCCGGTACGTCTGGTAGATCCGCCAGGCGAGCGCGGTCGCGAACAGCACCATCGCCACGACGTTGAGAGGGGAGAACAGTGAGTTCACAGCCACCCTTGATGGTCGCCCAGCGCGCCTTGGACGCGGCGGACGTCATCGTCGTCGGCGCGACGGGGAATCGTGTAGTTCAAGACCGACGCCCATTCGAGGATGATGGTCGCCACGGTCTCGGCTTCCCATTCGTGCGCCTCATCGTAGGAGGTGCGGCGTAACGCGCGATGGACGGCGTCGCCGTCGAGACCGGGGGCGGGACCGCGCAGGAAATCGGCGGGTTCGGCGTCGCCGCCGGGATGGTGATCGGCGAGCATGTGCCCGAGTTCGTGCAGGATGATGTGATCCTGATGGGACTTCGTGGTCTCCTGCTGGAAGAAGATGTAGTCCGCCGTCCCGGTGGCGATCCAGCAGCCGAACGGGCCCGGGACCTCCAGCGGATACGGCATCAGCCGGATCGGCCTGCCGCGCTGCTCACCGAGCCGCTCGCAGAGCACGCCGACGTCGAGCGGAGGTTCGATGTCGAGCTTGTTCAGCATCTTGCGGCAGCGTTTGCGGAGCTCCCGTTCCTTCATCGGCTCTCGCCCGGTTGGTCGCGCTCGGCCCGTTCGTACCGTTCGACGAGTTCGAGCAGGTCCATGACCTGGCGACGGCCTTGCGGGGAGAGCTCCTGCGCGCGCATGGCCATGAGCTTCGCCTCCCCTGCGGGTTGTGCTTCCTGCTCTTCGAAGAAGTAGGTGATCGGGACGCCGAACAATCTCGCCAGCGCTTCGACGTAATGGATCTTCGGGTTGATCCGTTTGCCGGTGGCGAGTTGCTGGAGGTACGCGGGCGACATCGCGGGCCCGCCGGCGCGATCGATCGCCGCGGACAGCTCGCGATAGCTGTGCGGCGCGCCTTCGTCCGCGCGCGCCGAGTCGATCAGAGCGCTCAGTTTCTGAGCGAAGGTCTGGTCCGGCGACATCATCCCCCCATCCGTCACAGCCCCGTTCCGTAGTCGGAGTGTAACGCGATTCAGCCTGTCCGCAGCTGTTGACAGCACATGTATGCAGTGGTTTACAGTTGTCAAGCGGTTTCGTACCGTGTTCCGGCCTCTCGCTCCGGAATCCGTGCCCTGGGGGTGTACGGACAACGGAGTGAGAGGCGTTTTTCCCGGTGGGTGCACAAGATCGTGCCGGATGTAGTACGCTTGGTCAGTCAAGGTTGATCGCCATCACGGCGAACCCTTGACCTAGGCCTGTTGCCGGAGGTCGACCCCCAGGGCTTCCGGTGACAGGCCCCTTTACTTTCTCCCCGCGTTTCGTCCTCTGAATGCGGTCGTTCGTGTTGCCAACTACCGCATCCAGAGGACGAAATGCGTGAAGGGTCAGGGCATGAGGGTGGCGGCCAGGGTGCCGCCCAGTTCGAAACAGGCTTCCAAATCCGCTTTGCCCGGTTCTCCGGTGACGAGCACCGGAGAAGCCGCGCGTTCCCAGCCGAGGCCGGTGGTGATGCTCTCTATTCCGCGCACGGTGCCCGCGGTGTCGTTGTTGCCGTGCACGAAGAACCCGAACGGACGGCCCCGCGTGGAATCGAGACACGGGTAGTAGACGGTGTCGAAGAAATGCTTCAGCGCGCCGGACATGTAGCCGAGATTCGCCGGTGTGCCGAGCAGATAGCCGTCCGCGTCGAGGACGTCGGGCACTGTCGCGCCCAAGGCCGCGCGGCGCACGACGTCGACGCCCTCGATGTCCGGATGATTCGCGCCGGAGAGCACGGCTTCGAACATCGCCTGCGTCGAGGGCGACGGCGTGTGGTGGACGATCAGCAGCCTGGGCATCGTCAGGCCAGACGGGACTCGATGTCGGCCCGCAGCGCGGCCAGCCGGGCGTCCGCGGCGGCGCGCGCCTCGGCGAGGTCGCCGGAAACCGGCTCCTTCACCTGCAGGTACGCCTTCAGTTTCGGCTCGGTCCCGGACGGCCTGATGACGACGCGCAGCCCTTCGCCGGTCAGGCGGAGGACGTCGGCGTCGGGCAGCAGGTCCTCCATGGTGACGTCGGTGCCGCCCAGCGACTCCGGGGGCGCGGCTCGCAGGCCGGCCATCAGCTTCTCCCGCACCGACAGATCGGTGACCCGCAGCGAGACCTGATCCGTCACGTGCACGCCGTGCTTCGCGGCCAGCTCGTCGAGAACGTCCAGCGGGCCGCGGCCCGCCGCGCGCAGGGAAGCGGCCAGTCCCGCGGCGAGCACGGCGGCGGAGATGCCGTCCTTGTCACGCACGAAACCGGGGTTCACGCAGAGGCCGAGCGCCTCTTCGTAGGCGAAGACGAGTCCTTCACCCGCTCGGACCAGCCACTTGAACCCGGTCAGCGTCTCCGCGTAGCGCGCGCCGAACTCCTTCGCGACCTCGCCGAGCATCGACGACGACACGATCGTGGTGGCCACCAGCGGATCGGCATTGTCACCTCTGTCCACAGTGGACAGAACATGCCAGCCGAGCAGGACCCCGGTTTCGTCGCCCCGCAGCATCCGCCACGAACCGTCCCGTTCGCGGACGCCCAGCGCGCACCGGTCGGCGTCGGGGTCGAGCGCGATCGCCAGATCGGCGTGCACTTCGGACGCCAGCGCCAGCAAAAGGTCCGTCGCGCCCGGTTCCTCCGGATTCGGGAAGGCGACCGTCGGGAAGTCGGGATCCGGCGTGGACTGCTCGGCGACCAGGCTCAGTTCGGTGAACCCGGCGCGCTCGAACGCGGCGCGCAGGGTTTCGGCGCCGACGCCGTGCAGCGCCGTCGCGGCGACCTTGACCCCGCGTTCCGGGCCGCGCGGCAGCAGCGCGACCTTCGCGAGGTACGCGTCCCGGAGTTCGTCGCCCAGGACTTCGGCGCCCGGCGCGCGCGGCACGCTGATCGCCGGGGGAGCGGCCTCGATGGCCCGCTCGATCCGGCCGTCCGACGGCGGGACGATCTGGCCGCCCGTCGCGTCGTAGAGCTTGTACCCGTTGTCCGCCGGGGGATTGTGCGACGCGGTGATCTGGATGCCCGCGACGGCGCCGAGCTCCAGCACCGCGAACGCGAGCACCGGGGTGGGCAGCGGTCCCGGCAGGACCTTGACCGCGAACCCGGCGGCCGTCAGTACCTCGGCGGCGGCCTTGGCGAAGGCTTCCGAACCGTGCCGCGCGTCACGGCCGACCACCACGACGCCGCCCGGATGTCCTTGTGCGGCCAGCCACTCCGCGACTCCGGCCGTCGTGCGGGTCACGACCGCGACGTTCATCCCGTTGGGGCCCGCGCGCACCGGGCCGCGCAGCCCGGCGGTGCCGAATTCGAGCGGGCCCGCCATCCGGTCCGCGAGTTCGGCGGCGGCACCGGCTTCGCCGCCCATCGCGCGGGCGAGGATGTTCTGCAGCTCGACGCGGGAATCGTCGTCCGGGTCGTCGGCGATCCAGCGGAACGCCCGATCCCGGAGTTCCGGGGTCAAGGAAGTCGTCACCGAGTCAGCCTACGGGTACGTTGGAGAGGGTGCGATTGATCTTCACTTCTCTGGTGAGTCATGGTCATCTCTATCCCCTACTACCGCTCGCCGTCGCCGCTCGCGACGCCGGGCACGACGTCCTGTTCGCCACCGGTGACGAGATGCGGCCGGTCGTCGAAAAGGCCGGTTTGGCCACGGAAAGCGCCGGATTCGGAATGCAGGCGGCGTTCGCCTCGTTCTTCGGGCCCGACACGGACCCGCCCCGGGCCTCGAACGGCCCGCCCGAGGCGTTTTATCCCATTATCGGGCAAGTGTTCGGAAATGTGCTGCCACGCCGGTTTCTCGCCGATCTCACGCCGTTGTTCGAGCGGCACCGGCCGGATCTCGTCGTGTACGAAAGCGGCAACGCCGGTGGCGCCATCGCCGCCCGGCTCGCCGGCATCCCCGCGATCGGGCACGGTTTCGGCCGGTTCTCGCCGGGTGAGGTCATCGACGTCATCAACGGCCGTCTCGCGGAATTCGCCGCGGAGGTCGGTTTCGAGGGCGCGGACCTGTTCTCCTTCGGTGACCCTGTCGTCGACATCTGCCCGGAATCGGTGCAGGCACCGGATTTCCTGGCGGGGGCGAACCGGATCCCGCTGCGGCCCGTCGGCTGGGCCGAGCCCGGGGATCTCCCGGCGGGCGTGGTGGGACGGGACAAGAGCCGTCCGCTGATCTACCTCACCCTCGGCACCGCGTTCGGTGACGAAGACGTGCTCAAGCGGGCCATCGGCGGTTTGGCGCGCATCGACGCGGACGTCATCGTCGCGGCGGGCCCCACGGTGGATCCGGCGCAGCTGGGCGACGTCCCCGGCAATGTCCGTGTCGAGGCGTGGGTGCCGCAGTCCGAACTCCTGCCGCACGTCGACCTCGTGGTCCACCACGGTGGCAGCGGGACGACGCTGGGCGCTTTCGGTGCCGGGCTGCCGCAGCTGGTGCTTCCGCAGGGGGCGGATCAGTTCACGAACGCCGAGGCCGTCGCCGCGGCCGGGGTGGGCGCGCAGCTGATCGGTGAGGGGGCCACCGAGGACGCCATTCACGAGCGGGCGCGCGGGCTGCTCGCCGACGACGCCGTCCTCGGTGCGGCACGGAAACTCGCCGACGAGGTCGCCGCGATGCCGTCGCCGGCGGAGGTCGCTCAGCGGCTTCCCGAATTCGCGGGCTGAGTCTCCCCGGATGTCATGAAAGGGCCTTTCAAGACGTTTTTCGTCCTGAAAGGCCCTTTCATGACACTTCTCAGGCGCGGGTGACGAGTTCCTTCAGCAGGGTCCCCATCCGCGTCGCCGACTGGCGGCCCGCTTCGAGGACCTCTTCGTGGTTCAGCGGTTCCCCGGTCATCCCGGCCGCCAGGTTGGTCACCAGCGAGAGCCCGAACACCTCGACCCCGGCGGCGCGGGCGGCGATGGCCTCCAGCACCGTCGACATGCCGACGAGGTCGGCGCCGAGCGTCCGCAGCATGTGGATCTCCGCCGGGGTCTCGAAATGCGGCCCGGTGAGTCCCGCGTAGACGCCTTCTTCCAGCGAAGGGTCGATTTCGCGCGCGATGTCGCGCAGCCGCTTCGAGTAGAGATCCGTCAGGTCGACGAAGTTCGCGCCGACGATCGGCGAGCGCGCGGTCAGGTTCAGGTGGTCGGAGATCAGCACCGGCTGCCCGACGCGGAAGCCCTCGCGCAGGCCACCGGCCGCGTTGGTCAGCAGCACCGTCTTGGCGCCCGCCGCCGCGGCCGTGCGCACGTTGTGCACGACCGGGTCGATGCCCTTGCCCTCGTAGAAATGCGTGCGGCCCAGCATGATCAGCGCGCGCTTCTCGCCGACGTGGACCGAACGGGCGGTTCCGCCGTGCCCGACCGCGCCCGGCGCGACGAATCCGGGCAGTTCGCCCAGCGGGATCTCCGCCTCGGGCTCCCCGATGACGTCCGCCGCCGGGCGCCAGCCCGAACCGAGCACGACGGCGATGTCGTGCTTCTCGACGCCGGTGCGTTCGGCGATGGCGGCGGCCGCCGCGACCTCGTTCTCACTCATGCGACGAGCGTATCCGGACGGTTCGCACGAGCAGGAACACCACCAGCCCGAACGGGGACAGGAAGATCGTGAGCGCCAGGATCGGGCCCGTCACCAGCGGATGGATCCGGTGCTCGCGGGATTCGAGGTACATCCAGCGCGCGATGAACAGGTCGAAGGCGATCAGATGCGCCCAGATCGTGGCCGCCCCGTACGGCGTGCCGGTGAACGCGCTGAGCACACCGAGGTCCGGCCTGCTGACCGCCGTCCAGAGCTCGCCGAGGTGCGCGATGGCGAGCACGAAGTACGGGATCAGCGGCAGGAGCGGCACCCACGGCGAGGACATGATCCGGCGGGTCCACGACCAGCCCGGCAGGAAGATCATCAGCAGCCAGAACGGCGCCGCCAGCGGGAAGGTCCAGGTGAACAGGGTGTCGACGCTCATCGAAGGGAAGCCTCCAGCTCTCGGTCCTTCGACGGCCGCCCGATCGCGATCAGCCCGCTAACCGCGACGCCGGCGACAAGGAGGGCGAAGGCGGTCAGGGTCTGGCCGTCGGGGGCGACGATCGACTGGCCGCGCAGAGCCTGCCAGGTGAGCAGCGCGAGAAGGCCCGCGTACCCGACGCCGGCTATCACCACCAGCCGGAGCCGGACGACGTCGTCGCGCAGCCGCGGGTAGCGCGCGGCCAGGACGCCGAGGGCGAGCGCGAGCAGCGGCAGTGCCTGAAGTCCGTGCAGGCCGAGGAAATGCGGGATCCGCAGGTCGCCGCCGACCGTGCTCCAGCCGAGGATCGGCAGGCCGGGGCCGCCGTCGGGGAGGCCGACGGTGTGCGCGCCGATCATCGCGGACTGGCCGGTCGCGTCGAGCATGGCCTGCTGTTCCGGGGTGGGGCCGGTCATCAGCGTCGCCAGCGAGATCCCGATCGCGCCGAGGACGGCGCCGATCCGGGCCGCCCACGCCGTCGCGCGGTCGGGGAGCCGGGTGAACATCACGGCGATCGTCAGGACGAGGTTGACCAGCCACAGCGTGGCGACCATCCCGCCCATGGTCTGGAAGATCGCGTTGTCCAGCGGGGTCGCGTAGTTGAAGTGGCTCGCGCGGACGCGGGCGGCCTGGAACACCATCAGCACGTACTCGGCCGAGAAGATCACGACGAGCGCGTTCGCCAGCACGCCCGCCGTCCGCCGGAACTTCGGCAGCAGGGTGACGAGCCAGCTCCAGGCGAAGAAGTACAGCGAGCCGGAGACGGCGAATTTGAACGGTTTCGCCCAGATCGGCGCGCCTTCCAGCGTCCGCTGGTCGATCAGCATGGCGAAAACGCACAGCACGGTGATCACGGCGAAGGCCTGCCCGCAGCGATACGAACCACGGTGCCAGGTGCGGGTTCTCTCACGGAGATCGGTCAAGATGGTCACGGGTCCCTCCCAGAATGGATAGTCAAGCTCTCCGTTATGGGAAGCTAAGCTATCCATCCTGAGAAGTCTTCAGGGATGACCCTGGAACCGTCCCCGAGATCGGAGTTACCACGCGTGCGGATGGCGGAGCTGAGCGAGAAAGCCGGGGTCCCGGTCGCCACGATCAAGTACTACCTGCGGGAAGGGCTGCTCCCTGCCGGGGAGCGGACCAGTCCCAACCAGGCGAAATACGGTGACGGGCACGTCCAGCGGATCAAGCTGATCAGAGCGCTGATGGACGTCGGCGGCCTCTCGCTCGCCACAGTCGGTGAGGTGCTCACCGCGGTCGACGCCGGGGAGGCCAGTCCGCACCGCATCCTCGGCATCGCTCAGGAGGGGATCACGAGTTCCCGCCAGGCCGTCGACGACGAGAGCCGGGAATGGGCGCTCGCCACGGTCAAGGAGCTGGCCGACCGCCGCGACTGGCCCTGCAAGGACGACGACGACCCGATCATCCAGGCCCTGGTCGGCGTCCTCTGCACGATCCGGGACGTCGGGCACGGCTGGTACCTCGACAAACTCGACGCCTACGCCGAGATCGCCGACCGGACCGCCGACCTGGACCTCGAAGGCATCGCCGGGGTCGAGTCGCTGGAGCGGATCATCGAGATCGCCGTCGTCGAGACCGTTCTCGGGGACAGGCTGCTCTCGGTATTGCGCAGGCTGGCGCAGCAGCGTGCCTCGAAGGCGCACTTCGCGCGGCTGGCCGTCGAGGAGGGCTGAAGGGGCCTTTCGTGGTGCGGTGAGTCGTGAGTGTTTTGGGTCGTTCTAACGACATTTACCACTCACGACCACCTGGACCGAGGCTCCACCGCCACGCACCTACCTAAGCGCGTGAAGGCCCCCTTCCCTCGACTGAGCCGAGGGAAGGGGCCTTCACGCGCGGTCGCTGTGGCTGCTGGTGCGCCTGGGACGAACGTGGCGATCGCGAAGGTAGTGAAGGCCCCCTTCGCTACCTTCAGGGTAGGCAAGGAGGCCTTCACGGACCGGACCCGCGGCCAGAATCCAGATAGGTGCCTAAGACGCTCTGATCCGAATCGCCACTCACGACCCACCCGACCTGCGCTCGCTCGGCGGCCAGCCTCCCGCGGCTAGCCGTCGACGATCAGTGACAGTGCGACGGGCTCGAAGACCGCGGTCTTCGCCGAAGTCTCCTGCTCGATCGGCGAGGTCACCGAGAAGATCCACAGATCCGAGCCCCCGCTGAACAGGTCCATGAACGTCGTGCGCCGCGCGGTGTCGTTCGTGGTCTCCCTGGTCGCGGTGGCGCGCTCGATGGTCCGGTAGGTGTAGCGCAGGCTGTTGTCACCCCGCCCGGGCACGGTGGACGCCTCGCCGATCGGGTCGATGTCCGGATGCTGCGTCTTCAGCCAGCTGAAGTAGGCGGGCGGCGGGCTCTCGGCGAGGAAACCGCTCAGCCGCTCGATCCGGATGACCTGACGGCCGTCGGGCGAGACGTACTGGACCACGGTGCTCGGCACACCCCTGGTGATGTGCGGCGCGACGAACTTCTGCCAGCCCTCCGGGACGCCGATGGTGAACCGGCCACCCTTGATGCCGTTCACCGTGCTGGCGTCACCCTGCTGCGTGATCAGTTTCGGCGGCGGCTGCGTGACGATCGTGTCGCCCTGCCGCAGTTCTTCCGGTGGTCGCAGATCCTGCCCGCCGACCGTCCTGGCCAGCACGAACCCGCCGCCCGCCGCCAGCAGGAAGACGATCACCGACGCGATCGCCAGCAGCACGGTGGCCACCGCCGACCGGCCCGGATGCCGGGGCGGCAGCGGGACGACGGTCGGCATCGGCGGGAGTTCGGCCGGCGGCGTGGGTGCCGCGGCGGACTGGTTCAGGAACGGCAGCGGGCCGGGATCGGCGGCGAGTTCGGAACTCGTGCCCTCGCCCGGCTTCTCCGGGGCGACCGGCTTGATCACCTGGGTGTCGGTCGCGTCCAGGTGCGCGGTGGTCTTCTTGCCGTCGGGCGTGTGGAACAGCTCGGCGGGGAAGAGGTCGATCAGAGTCTTGGCCTGCAACGGATACAGCCGGCGCCGCACCTCGCGCAGGGCGATCCGCTTGGACGGCTCCTTCTTCATGAGCGCGCCGATGACGTCGGCCAGCGGACCGGGGCCGGGCTTCGGCACCTTCCCGTTGACGACCTTGCCGACCGTTTCGAGCGGGTCGCCGTCGGCGTCGTAGGGCGGCGAGCCCTCGATGGCGGCGAACAGTGTCGCGCCGAGCCCCCACAGGTCGGCGGCCGGGACGACCGCGCCGCCCGAGGCGACCTCGGGCGCGATGTAGGCGGGGGAGCCCAGCATCATCCCGGTGCGGGTCATGGTGGCTTCGGAGACGTTGCGCGCGATGCCGAAGTCGGTGAGCTTGATCCGGCCGTCCCCGGCGACCAGGACGTTCCCCGGTTTGACGTCACGGTGGGTGATCCCGGCGGCGTGCGCGGCTTCGAGCGCGGACGCCACCGCGATGCCGACCGCGGCCGCCTGCTCGACCGTCAGCGGCCCGTGGTCGCGCAGGATGTGCGCGAGGCTGCGCGACGGCAGCAGCTCCATGACGACGAAGGGCTCGTCGTTCTCGCGCGCGACGTCGTGCAGGATGATCACGTTCGGGTGACTCAGAACGGCGATCGCGCGCGCTTCGCGCAGGGTCCGTTCGCGCAGTTCGTCGGCCTGTGAGGTCGGGACGCCGGGCGGGAGGCGGACCTCCTTGACCGCGACCGGCCGGTGCAGGAACTCGTCGTAGGCCGACCAGACCGTGCCCATCGATCCCGAGCCGATCACCGAGCGCAACCGATATCGCCCGGCGACGACACGCTTCTCTTCGCCGGGGCTCTCGGGGGACTCGGTGGTGTCGGACGGCACGGCCCAATTGTGTCGTATGCCCCCGTGGCGGCCCTATGCGCCGTGCCCTGGCGGAGTGAATCGGGGTCTCCCTGGCGCGACTAGCGTCACAGGTAGGGGTTGTTAAGGGCCGTTAGCATCGTCAGCTATGACCGAAGTGGCCGGAACGGAGTCAGTGCCGACGCCCGATGGACCCGCTGCGCCGGACGAGCCGGACGAGCTGATGCTCGCGGCTGAGTTCCCCGAAGTGAGTCGTGAGCAGTGGCGGGAGCTCGTCGCCGGAGTGCTGCGCAAGAGCGGCACGATCGGCGAGGACTTCGACGGCCTGCCCGAAAGCAGGCTGGTCACGCGGACGTATGACGGCCTGGAGATCCAGCCGCTCTACACCGCCGAAGACACGGTCGAAGGGACGGGTTTCCCCGGTCTTCCGCCGTTCGTGAGGAGCGCCCGGCCCGAGGGGGCGGTGACGACGGGCTGGGACATCCGCGCCCGGTACGCGCGCCGCGACGCCAAGGCCACCAACACCGCGATCCTCGCCGACCTCGAAGGCGGCGTCAGCTCGATCTGGCTGCGCGCCGGCACGACCGGGGTCCCGGTCGCCGAGCTGGGCGACGCGCTGAACGAGGTGTACGTCGACCTGGCGCCCGTCACCCTCGACGCGGGTGAGGAGTACGAGGCCGCCGCGAACGAGCTGTTCACCCTCTTCACCGAACGTGAGATCCCGGCGAGCGCGGTCACCGCGACTCTCGGCGCAGACCCGATCGGGCTGACCGCGCGCACCGGCACGGCGCATCCGCTCGCGCCCGCCGCCCAGCTGGCGGCGCGGGTCGCGAAGAGTCACCCGAAGGTGCGGACGATCGTCGCCGACGGCCTGCCGTTCCACGAGGCGGGCGGTTCGGACGCCCAAGAGCTCGGCGCGACCATCGCGGCGGGCGTCGCTTACCTGCGCGCGCTCACGGAAACGGGGCTGGACGTCGACACCGCGGCCGCGCAGCTCGAGTTCCGGCTCGCCGCCACGGCCGACCAGTTCCTCACGATCGCCAAGTTCCGCGCCGCGCGGCGCCTGTGGGCCCGCGTCACCGAGGTTTCGGGCGGCAAGGGCGCGGGGATGCGGCAGCACGCGGTCACCTCGCCAGCGATGCTGACCCAGCGCGACCCCTGGGTGAACATGCTGCGGACCACGCTCGCCTGTTTCGGTGCCGGGGTCGGCGGCGCGGACGCGATCACCGTCCTCCCGTTCGACGCCGCGATCGGCCAGCCGGACGCGTTCTCCGCGCGGATCGCGCGCAACACGCACGCCGTCCTGCTGGAGGAGTCCAAACTGGCCGGGGTCATCGATCCGGCGGGCGGCTCCTGGTACGTCGAAAACCTCACCGAGGACCTGGCCCAGGCCGCCTGGCGCGAGTTCACCGCGATCGAGGCGGCGGGCGGGATCGAGGCCGAACTGGCCTCCGGCGCGCTCGCCGGACGGCTGGCCGAAACCTGGGAAAAGCGGTCGAAGCGGATCGGGACGCGCCGCGATCCGATCACCGGCGTCAGCGAATTCCCCAACCTGACCGAAAAAGCGGTCGTCCGCGACGCCGTCGAAGACCTGCCGGGCGGCGGACTGCCGCGCTACCGGTACGCGGGAGCGTTCGAGGCCCTGCGGGACCGGGCGGACGCGCATCCCAGCCGTCCCCGCGTCTTCCTCGCCACGCTCGGCCCTGTCGCGGCGCACACCGGGCGGGCGAGTTTCGCGGCGAACCTGTTCCAGGCGGGCGGTATCGAGGCCGTGAACCCCGGCGCCCCCGAAGACGTCGTCGCGGAATTCCGCGCGAGCGGGACGACGATCGCCTGCCTCTGCGGAAGCAACACCTCCTACGCGGAGGAAGCCGACAGTGTCGCGAAGGCGTTGAAGGAAGCGGGTGCCACGTCGGTGCTTCTCGCCGGGAAACCCGGTGATCACCCGGACGTCACGGGCTACCTCTTCACGGGCTGCGACGCCCTCGATGTCCTGACCGGCACGTTGAACGAGCTCGGAGTGCAGTGATGACCATCCCGAACTTCGCCGGTGTCGACCTCGGCAGCCCCGAGCCGGCCGACCGTCCTCAGTGGACCGAAGCACTGCACGCCGCCACCGGCAAGGGCCCCGACGCGCTCGCGTGGGAGACGCCGGAAGGCATCGGTGTCAAGCCGGTCTACACCGCCGACGATCTGTCCGGAGTGGACTTCCTCGGGACCTATCCCGGCGTCGCGCCCTATCTGCGCGGCCCGTACCCGACGATGTACGTCAACCAGCCGTGGACCATCCGCCAGTACGCGGGGTTCTCCACCGCCGAGGAATCGAACGCCTTCTACCGCCGCAACCTCGCCGCCGGGCAGAAGGGCCTCTCGGTCGCCTTCGACCTCGCGACCCACCGCGGCTACGACTCCGACCACCCGCGCGTCGCCGGTGACGTCGGCATGGCGGGCGTCGCGATCGACTCGATCTACGACATGCGCCAGCTCTTCGACGGCATCCCGCTCGACAAGATGAGCGTTTCGATGACCATGAACGGCGCCGTCCTGCCGGTGCTCGCGCTGTACGTCGTCGCGGCCGAGGAACAGGGTGTCTCGCCGGACAAACTGGCCGGGACCATCCAGAACGACATCCTCAAGGAGTTCATGGTCCGCAACACCTACATCTACCCGCCGCAGCCGTCGATGCGGATCATCTCGGACATCTTCTCGTTCACCTCGCGGAACATGCCGAAGTACAACTCGATCTCCATTTCCGGCTACCACATGCAGGAAGCCGGGGCGACCGCCGATCTGGAGCTGGCGTACACGCTCGCGGACGGGGTCGAGTACATCCGCGCCGGGGTCGAGGCCGGGCTGGACGTCGACAAGTTCGCGCCGCGCCTGTCCTTCTTCTGGGCGATCGGGATGAACTTCTTCATGGAGGTCGCGAAGCTCCGCGCGGCGCGGCTCCTCTGGGCGAAGCTCGTGAAGGGTTTCGAGCCCAAGTCGTCGAAGTCCCTGTCGCTGCGGACGCACTCGCAGACCTCGGGCTGGTCGCTGACCGCGCAGGACGTCTACAACAACGTCGTCCGCACCTGCGTCGAGGCGATGGCCGCGACCCAGGGCCACACGCAGTCGCTGCACACCAACGCCCTCGACGAGGCGCTCGCGCTGCCGACGGACTTCTCCGCCCGCATCGCGCGGAACACGCAGCTGCTGCTGCAGCAGGAATCCGGCACCACACGCGTCATCGACCCGTGGGGCGGCAGCGCGTTCGTCGAGAAGCTGACCTACGACCTCGCGCGCAAGGCGTGGGGCCACATCAGCGAGGTCGAGCAGGCGGGCGGCATGGCGAAGGCGATCGACGCCGGCATCCCGAAGCTGCGCATCGAAGAGGCCGCCGCGCGGACCCAGGCGCGCATCGACTCCGGCCGCCAGCCCGTGATCGGCGTCAACAAGTACCAGGTGACCGACGACGAGCAGATCGACGTGCTCAAGGTCGACAACGCGGGCGTGCGCGCGCAGCAGCTGGAGAAGCTGCGGCGGCTGCGCGAGGAGCGCGACGAGGACGCGACGCAAGACGCGCTGCGGCGGCTCACGGCGGGCGCCCAGGCCGACGGCAACCTGCTCGCGCTCGCCATCGACGCGGCGAGGGCGAAGGCCACGGTCGGCGAGATCTCCGACTCGCTGGAGAAGATCTGGGGGCGCCACTCCGGTCAGATTCGTACGATCTCCGGTGTGTACCGCGAGGAGGTCGGCAAGGCCGAGAACGTCGAACAGGCGCGCGAGCTGGTCGAGAAGTTCGCCGAGGAGGAAGGCCGCCGTCCCCGGATCCTGGTCGCGAAGATGGGCCAGGACGGCCACGACCGCGGCCAGAAGGTGATCGCGACCGGCTTCGCCGACATCGGGTTCGACGTCGACGTCGGCCCGCTGTTCTCCACCCCCGGCGAGGTCGCGCGGCAGGCGATCGAGGCGGACGTGCACGTCATCGGCGTTTCGTCGCTGGCGGCCGGGCACCTCTCGCTGGTCCCCGCGCTGCGCGCCGAGCTCGCCGACCAGGGCCGCGAGGACATCATCGTCGTGGTCGGCGGCGTCATCCCGCCGCAGGACTACGAGGAACTGCGCGCGGCGGGCGCGGCGGCGATCTTCGGGCCGGGCACGGTCATCGCCGACGCGGCGATCGATCTGATCGGGCAGCTGACCGCCCAGGAGTCCTGACCTTGCCGCGCAAGATCGACGTCGGGGCGCTGGCCAAGGGCGTCCTCGCCGGGGACCGCGGCCTGCTGTCCCGGGCGATCACGCTCGTCGAGTCCAACCGCGAAGACCACCGGGCGCAGGCGCAGGAGCTGCTGGTCGAACTGCTCCCGCACGCGGGCGGCGCGCGGCGGGTCGGCATCACCGGCGTCCCCGGTGTCGGCAAATCGACCTTCATCGACCAGCTCGGCACGGATCTGACCGAAGCCGGGCACAAGGTCGCCGTGCTGGCCGTCGACCCGTCGTCGACGCGGACCGGCGGCTCGATCCTGGGTGACAAGACCCGGATGGCGCGGCTCGCGGTGGACCCGAAGGCGTTCATCCGCCCTTCGCCGACTTCGGGCACGCTCGGCGGCGTCGCGCGGGCGACCCGCGAAACGATCGTGCTGATGGAAGCGGCCGGGTACGACATCGTGCTGGTCGAGACCGTCGGGGTCGGGCAGTCCGAGGTGACCGTGGCGAACATGGTCGACTGCTTCCTGTTCCTGACCCTGGCCCGCACCGGCGACCAGCTGCAGGGCATCAAGAAGGGCGTCCTCGAACTCGCCGACGTCATCGCGGTCAACAAGGCCGACGGCGACCACGAACGCGACGCGAAGCGCGCGGCCCGCGAGCTGTCGGGCGCCCTGCGGATGATCTACGGGCGCGACGCCGAGTGGACCCCGCCGGTGCTGACCTGCAGCGCGCTCACCGACGTCGGGCTCGACGAGGTGTGGGCCGAAATCGGCCGCCATCGCGATGTCTTGACCGCGTCCGGCGAACTCGACGGACGGCGGCGGCGCCAGCAGGTCGAGTGGACCTGGTCGATGGTCCGCGAACAGCTGCTCGGCCGCCTCGCGGCGCATCCGGACGTGCGAGCGGTCGTTCCGGACGTCGAACGGGCGGTCCGGGACGGTGAACTGACCCCGACGCTCGCCGCGCAACGGATTCTGGAGGCGTTCTCCGGTCCTCCGCGTGGCGGCTGACGCGGGAACGCGGCAAAGTGCAGAATCGAAGACGCACTCTGTCGACGAAAGGGAGTCATGCCTACCAGGTCTCGTCTCGGGCAGCTGGCCGGACTGGTCGCCGCCGGGCTGATCGTCTGCGCGCCTGCCGCGCAGGCCGTTGAGATCCAGGCGCCCGCGCCGGCGATCGCGCAGGCAGCGGCGGTGCACGAGGTGCTCGAACAGGCGCCTCCGGGACCGGTGCTCGACCCCGCCGAGACCGACAAGGCCAACAGCCAGGAGACCAAGAACAAGGTCATCGCGGGCATCGCCGCGGCCGTCCTGCTGGGTCTGGTGATCCTCGGCCGTCGCTCCCGCTCCAAGAAGAAGAAGTCCTGAACCGCTACCCGTAAGTAGAAGGACTCTCCGCTTAGCCCGGGCCGAACTCCTCGCAGCCGTTCATCGCAGATCCACTACCGGCCATCTCCGGCTCGATCACTCGACGAGCGGCTTGTCATCTGCATGGTGCACGATCTATCGCAAATGCGTATCACAGATCGAATGGCACCCAGCGTGCCTTCAGCGACCACTCGTACGGTGGTAGACGAAGGTGACTGTGTTGCGGGAGGAGGTGCGGCGTGACGGTGCTCGATTCACGTCCGGACATTCCAGGCGACCCCGAGGGTCGCGTCGTTGCCCCTAAAGAGGCGCCCACCGCGCTGATCTCCGAAGCCGGCGTCAGCATGGCACCTGTGCATGATCTGGGCGCCGGGCGCGGCCCTTTCTGGCTCGACGACTGGCTCCGGGCGAACGCCACCGACGTCCTCGCGTGGCGTCGGCACATCCACGCGCACCCGGAGCTCTCCCGCCACGAGTTCGCCACGACCGAAATGGTCATGTCCCTGCTCCGCTCGGTCGGCCTCAAGCCATGGGTGCTCCCCACGGGCACCGGCGTGGTCTGCGACATCGGCAGCGGTGACCGCTGTGTCGCGCTCCGCGCCGACATGGACGCCTTGCCGCTGACCGAGGCCACCGGGCTCCCGTACGCCTCCCAGACCGACGGCGCCGCGCATATGTGCGGGCACGACGCGCACACCGCGATCCTGCTCGGCGCGGCCCGGGCACTGGCAGGCGCGCCGGAGCTGCCGGGGCGGGTGCGGCTGATCTTCCAGCCCGCCGAGGAGGTCATGCCCGGCGGCGCGCTGGACATGATCGCCGCCGGCGCGATGGAGGGCGTCGAGCGGATCTACGGGCTGCACTGTGACCCGCGGCTCGAGGTCGGCAAGGTCGGCCTGCGGGAAGGCGCGCTGACCTCGGCCGCCGACCTCATCGAGCTGCGGCTCACCTCGCCGGGCGGGCACACCTCGCGGCCGCATCTGACCGCGGACCTGGTGCACGCGCTCGGCACGGTGATCACGTCGCTGCCCGCGGTCCTTTCGCGGCGCGTCGACCCGCGGTCCGGGACCGTGCTGGTCTGGGGCGCGGTGCACGCCGGGCAGGCCGCGAACGCCGTCCCGCAGGACGGCGTGCTGCGCGGCACGCTCCGGACCGCGGACCACGAGGTCTGGACGATGCTGGAGCCGCTCGTCGCGTCTTCGGTGGAGTCGCTGCTCGCGCCGACCGGCGTCGGGTTCTCCCTCGACTACCGCCGCGGCGTGCCGCCGGTCGTCTCCGACCCGGAGTCGCACGCGTTGATGCGCGCCGGTGTCGAAGCCGCGCTGGGGGAGGACGCCGTGGCCGGGACCGAGCAGTCGTCCGGCGGCGAGGACTTCGGGTGGTACCTGGAGCACGTCCAGGGCGCCTTCGCGCGTCTCGGCGTGTGGCCCGGTGAAGGCCCGATGGCCGACATCCACCGCCCGACCTTCACCCTCGACGAGCGATCGCTCCTGTGCGGGGTCCGCACCCTGGTCCACACCGCTTTGGCCACCCTGGCCTGACCCCCGCCCAATCACGCGAGTTCCGGCTTCAATCACGCCAGTCCCGTCTCTGTGCACGGATGTTCGCCCTATCGGGCCCGAACATCCGTGCACAGAGTTATCCACAGCCTGAACAAGTTATCCACAACTCGGAAAACTGGCTCTTCTCAAGACTGATCCGGTCTTCGATCCTCGAAGGTGTGATCAACTGGGGAGTACGTCATGGGGCCGTCTTGCGTAGCGAGGCGGACAAGATCTTGGGGCGGCGAGCCGTCGTCGAAGGGCTGGCGCGTGGCGTGCTGGCACAGCCTTGGCGAGGTGTGGTCGTCCACGCGGCAGATCTGCTCAAGTTGCCGACACTGGCACGGGCGGCACTGCTCGCGGTCGGACAGCCCGCTGTGCTTTCCGGCGTCACTTCTCTTGCCCTACATGGGATTTCGGCTGCGGACGGTACGACGGTCCACCTGACCGTCCCCTACTCGAGACGGGTCGAATCGAGGTCGGGGCTCGTGGTGCACAGGGCGGAATTTCACCCGTCCGATGTCCTCGAACTGGACGAACTTCCGGTGTTCTCGTTGGATCGCGCGCTGGCCGATCACCTCTGCGACGGTGACAAGCGAACAGCGTTCGCCGCGCTCGACGAGGCGCTGCACAACCTCGCGCCGGACCACCGGGGAATCCTGCACACCAACGTCCGGGATCGCATCATCGACCGTCGCGACCGGCGAGGTATCCACAGGGCGCAGATGCTGCTCGCGCTCGCCACGGGCGAGGCCGATTCGCCGTCGGAGAGCATCCTTCGCTTGATCGTCGTGGAGGCCGGACTGCCGATACCGGTCGCCCAGTACGAGATCCACGCCGTCGACGGGCGGAAGCTGTACGTACTCGACCTCGCGTGGCCCGAGCTGCGCATCGCCCTGGAGTACGACGGCTACGCCGCTCATGAGGACAGGCAGGACTACGACGCGGAGCGAGATGCCCGAATGGCGGCGCGTGGGTGGATCACGATCCGCGCGACGGCGGCCGATCTGCGGGATCCGCGAAGGTTGCTGGCGGAGTTGCGCGGAGCGTTCGAGCGCCGCACGGCGCGACTCGCGTGACTGAGGGCGCGACTAGCGTGATCAGAGCCGGGACCCGCGTGATTGGAGGCGGGACTCGCGTGATCAGCCGGAGATGCCCTGGCAGGGACGGGTGCGGAGCGCGTCGACGTAGTCCGAGGGCGCCCCGGCCGCCTCGGCCGCGTCGGCCAGGACGCCGAGATAGCGCGCCGACGGGAGACCGCCCTCATAGGCGTCCAGGACGTACAGCCATGCCAGGACGGAGCCGTCCATCGTCTGCACGCGGAGCCGGATCTTGGAGTGGATGCCCATCTCGCCGCCTTCCCAGCGGTCGAGGTTGGGTTCGTCCAGGGAGGTGACGTCGTACAGCACGACGAAGACCCGGGAGCCCGGGTCTTCGACGATGGTCGCCAGCGCGCCTTCCCAGCCGAGGTCTTCGCCGCCGAAGGTCAGCCTCCAGCCCTCCAGCCAGCCGGTGCCGGCCATGGGGGAGTGAGGAGCGCGCTCCAGCATCTGGGCGGGCTCCATATTGGATCCATACGCGGCATACAACGGCACGGTGACAGCGTAGCGACCCGCCGGTCACCCGGCTGGACGCACATGCCGTGTCCGGCCACTCAATCCGCCCAGCGGTCGCCCGCGTACGGTAAACGCAGTCACAGACACCGCTGCGAGGAGGAGACCAGTGACCAAGATCGTGATCATGGGCGGAGGCCCCGCCGGTTACGAAGCGGCACTGGTCGCGGCTCAGCACGGAGCCGACGTCACCATCGTCGAACGCGACGGTCTCGGTGGCGCGTGCGTGCTCTACGACTGTGTCCCGTCGAAGACGTTCATCGCCTCCTCCGGCGCGCTCGCGAACATGCACGATCTGCGCGAACTCGGCATCAACACCGACATGGCCGACACCAGTGTCGACCTGCCGACCGTCCACGGCCGGGTGAAGGGCCTCGCGCTCGCCCAGTCCGCCGACATCCGCGCGCGTGTCCAGCGCGAGGGTGTCCGCGTCGTCATCGGCCAGGCCCGGTTCGACGACGAAGAAGCCGGCCTCGCCACGCACAAGGTCGCCGTCACCCTGCACGACGGCTCGACCGAGGTGCTCGACGCCGACGTCGTCCTCATCTCCACCGGCGCCACCCCGCGCGTGCTGCCCGGCGCGGTGCCGGACGGCGAGCGCATCCTCGACTGGCGTCAGCTCTACGACCTGCGCGAGCTGCCCGAGCACCTGGCCGTCATCGGTTCGGGTGTCACCGGCGCCGAATTCGCCTCGGCCTACACCGAGATGGGCGTCAAGGTCACCGTCGTCTCCAGCCGCGACCGCGTGCTCCCGCACGAGGACGCCGACGCCGCCGCGGTGCTCGAAGAGGTCTTCTCGCAGCGCGGCACCACGGTCGCCAAGCAGGCGCGCGCCGACAAGGTCGTGCGCACCGAAAAGGGCGTCGAGATCCACCTCGCCGACGGCCGCGTGATCGAAGCCAGCCACGCGCTGATGACCGTCGGCTCGGTGCCCAACACCACCGACATCGGCCTGGAGAAGGTCGGCATCGAGCCCGGCCCCGGCGGCTTCATCGGCGTCGACCGCGTTTCCCGCACGAGCGCGCCCGGCATCTACGCCGCCGGCGACTGCACCGGGGTGCTCATGCTCGCCTCCGTGGCCAGCATGCAGGGCCGCATCGCGATGTGGCACGCGCTCGGCGAGGGTGTCGCGCCGATCAAGCTCAAGACCGTCGCCGCCAACGTGTTCACCCACCCCGAGATCGCGACCGTCGGCATCAGCCAGCAGGCGATCGACTCGGGTGAGGTGCCCGCCCGCACCATCATGCTCCCGCTCGCGACGAACGCCCGCGCGAAGATGGAAGGTCTGCGACGCGGTTTCGTGAAACTGTTCTGCCGCCCCGCCACCGGCGTGGTCGTCGGCGGTGTGGTCGTGGCGCCGACGGCGAGCGAACTCATCCTTCCGATCGCGCTCGCCGTCCAGAACCAGCTCACAGTGGAACACCTGGCACTGACATTTTCGGTGTACCCGTCGCTGTCGGGATCGATCACCGAGGCGGGCCGTCAGCTGATGCGCCACGACGACTTGGACTGATCCCGCCGGGGAAGCAACCCTCGCGGGGGTGCCCGCGTCTAGCGCGTGTCGGTGTTTCGGTGACAGCTAGGGGTTTTTCGTGGTTCGCAGGGTTCGCAGGGGTGCCGTCGGAGTGGTGGCGATCGGTGCGGCGTTGCTGGCGGGTCCGGCGACCGGTCTCGCTCAGCAATCCGCGCCCCAGCCCGATCCCGGCGGTGTCACGGTGCAGCTCAACGACGACACGGCCTACGAACTCGGTCTCGTCAACAAGTACGTGCACGGCGACGCGAACGTGGCGCTAGCGCAGTGCCCCGGCGGCCAAGGCCTGAAGGCGCCGACGTCGACGACGTTCTCTTCGCCGGTGCTGAGCATCGGGAAGTACGACTACGGTCCGCTCATCGGTGTCCCGGCGAACGTCAGCGCCGAGGTCGAGCTCAAGAAGGACACGGCGCCGGGGAACTACCCGCTGACCGTCAACTGCAACGGAAAGTCTTATACGGCGACGTTTTCCGTGCCCGCCCGGCAGGTGAGCGCGGTGCCGTCCGGTTCCGCGCACGCGGGTGACGGCAGTATGGCTTCCTGAGTTACACCCTTTCTTTCAGCCGCCCTCGGACTCGGTCCGGGGGCGGTTTTTCGTCGGGGTGGTCGTGAGTGGCGATTCGGGTTAGAACACGAATCGCCACTCACGACCACCCCGACCCAGTGCGTCCTGAAAGTGGCTTTCGCGTCATTCCTCTCGCCTCTGGATTTCGCGATCTTTTCGTGATGAAACCGGGCAACCCGGCCCCCGGTCGAGGCGTCATGAGTATGTCGGAAAGACAGAGAACCGCCACTGGGGGAACAGGGGCGCGGGGATTCTTCTTGTCCGATTCCCATCCACGGTCAATTCATCAGGGGTAATTCCATGAAGCGCACTGTCATGCTCACCGCCGGTACCGTCGCCGGATTCCTTCTTCTCGCGCCGGGCGTCGCTTTCGCGACTTCTCCGACGACTGTTCCTTCGCCTTCTTCTTCCTCGGCTTCGCCTTCTCCGTCCCCCTCGCCGTCGGCGTCCCCGTCCGAGGACCCTGACGGCCCCGGCCCGCACGCGTCGCCGGTCGGGATCCTCAAGGGCCTGACCCTCTCGCCCGCCAAGGGCAAGCCGGGGGACAAGGTGAAGCTGGACTTCCAGTGCGCCACCCGGAACAACGAGTTCGGCCCGAAGGTCACTTCGGCGGCCCTCACCGTCAACTCCGCGAACTCCATCGACTCCGCGAAATGGTCCGCGACGGTCAAGGACATCAAGCCGGGCAAGTACCCGGTGACGCTGACCTGCTGGGGGCAGAAGTCGACGGTCACCTTCGAGGTGCTCGGCAAGAAGAACCAGGTCGCCAAGGTGCCCTCCGGCGCCCCGCAGACCGGCGGCACCGAGGGGCCCGCCGACCACGCCGGCGTCCTCGCCGCCGTCGGGGGCGGTCTCGCGCTGGTCGCGGGCGGTGTCGGCTTCGCGGCGTACCGTCGTCGTACGGTGCGGGCGTAGGGATCGCGATCATTTCGTGACCTGAGCGGGCAACCGTCGGGGCGTGCGTGGCGTCAGGCAGGCGTGGGGGTGAACGACGAGCCGGTTCCGGTCTGGGGGCCGGGACCGGCTCGGTCGCCATCACGCCGTTTCACTACAGGGGTGAACATGAAGTCGACATGGTGGCGAGGGCGGCAGGCGCTGCTGGCGCTCGCGGTCGTCCTGCTGGCCGTACTGGCGACACTGGGGTTCGTCCTGTCCGGTCCGGGGGAGACCGGCCAGGCGGCGCCGCCGGCGGCCGCGAGTCAGGCGGAGACGCCGTCTGCCGAGCCGGGTGAGCCGAGCGCGCCCGCGGACGGCGGGGCGGCCGTCGAGGGGATGCCGAAGGCCGATCCGCTCTCGATCGACGTGCCGAAGATCGAGGCGAAGTCCAGCCTGGTCCCGCTCGGGCTCAACGCGGACAACACCGTCGAGGTGCCGCCGGTGACCCAGCCGATGCAGGCGGGCTGGTACGAGAACGGGCCGACCCCGGGGGAGGTCGGGCCTTCGGTGATCCTCGGGCACGTGGACGGGAACAAGCAGAAGGGCATCTTCTTCCGGCTGAAGGAACTGGCGCCCGGCGACAAGGTCTCGATCGCCCGCAAGGACGGCACGACGGCCGAGTTCGCGGTCACGAAGGTCGAGCGCGTGGCGAAGGACAAGTTCCCGACCGACGCCGTCTACGGCGACACCACCGCGCCGGAGCTGCGGCTCATCACCTGCGGCGGGGTCTTCGACAAGGCGTCGCACAACTATCTCGACAACATCATCGTTTTCGCTCGGCTGATCGCGAGGTGAGATCCATGATCAAATACCGGTCCGCCTTGGTGATGGCGTGCGGTGTGGTGCTGGCCGTCCCAGCGGTCGCGTACGCGCAGGACGTCTCGACCTCGCCGACCACGTCGGCCACCCCGCCGCCGGTGCCGTACCCGTTCATCGCGGTTTCGCCGGCGAAGTCGAAGGCGGGCGAGGACGTCCTGGTCTCCGTCGGCTGCGCGGTCGCCGAACTCGGCGAGGTGAAGTCGATGGTGCTGGACAGCGTCGGGAAGTTCGAGGTCACCTCGGAGAATCCGGTGATCCAAGGCGCCGTCGCGCACGTCAACGACAAGGCGCGCCCTGGCTTCTACGCGGTCACGGCGGTCTGCAAGACGAAGGCGGTGACGATCAACATCGAAGTGACGGCGGTGCCGACCTCGTCGGTCAAACCGCCGAAACCGACGGCGTCGCCGAGTAAACCCGCGCCGCCGGGAGCCGCGATCAAGCCGGGTTCGGGGCGGCAGGTTTCGAAGATTCCGGTAGGTGCGCCGCAGACAGGTGGGGGCGCTTTCTCGTGAGTGGTAATGCCGGTTAGAACCGGCATTACCACTCATGAGCTTTTCGCTTCCGAAGGCAACCGATTCCCTTTCCCGGGTGTGTTCCTGATGCGAGGGCTCGCACTGAGGGAGAAAGATCATGGGAATGAAAGGAATCGTCGCGGGCGCGGGGCTGCTCGCGATGACGGCGGGAGTGTTCCTCGCCCCGCAAGCGTCGGCCACCGCGCCGCCGCCGAAACTGTGGGTCAGCCCGGCGAAGGTCGCTCCCGGGCAGGCACTGGAATTCACCGCCAGTTGCTACGGCACGCGCACCGCGGTGACGTCGGCGGGCCTGACCGGTCCGGTCACGCTCGAAGGCAGGCCGGGGTCGGGAAACCAGGCGCCGTACCTCGGGCACGGGAAGGCCGCGGGGAAGATCGGGAAGTACAAGGCGAGCTTCCACTGCGACGGCGGGCCGAACCTGCCTGCCGCGAGCGGGACGGCGACCGTCGAGTTCGAGATCGCCTGCCTGCCGCCGACGACCCCGCCTTCGAGTACGCCGCCGTCCTCGAGTAAACCGCCGTCGAGCAGCGAACCGCCGTCGTCGAGCAGCAAGCCGCCTTCTTCCCAGAGCAAACCGCCCGGCAGCGGTGCGCCGTCGTCGAGCGCGGGCGACGTCGTTCCGGCGGCGTTGACGAAACCGTGCGGGACGCCGTCACCGGGCAAGACGCCGCAGGTGAAGGTGACGCCGAAGGGCGCTCCGCAGACCGGAGGCGGCGCTTTCGGCTAGCCACCACGGCGCATTTAGTCCTCTAGATGCGTAAGTCTGTGAAGGCCGCCTTCCCTAATCTCAAGGTAGGGAAGGAGGCCTTCACGGACCGCGTGCTCAGCGGGCGAGGGTCAGTCTTCGCCCTCGACCCAGTCGAAGGTCTTCGTGACGGCCTTCTTCCAGTTGCGGTACTCGGACTCGCGGCGGGCCTCGTCCATCGACGGGTCCCACTGCTTGTCCTGCGCCCAGTTGTTGCGGATGTCGTCCTCGCTCTTCCAGAAGCCCACCGCGAGACCGGCCGCGTAGGCCGCGCCCAGCGCGGTGGTCTCGTTGACCACCGGGCGGATCACGGGCACGCCGAGGATGTCGGCCTGGAACTGCATGAGCAGCTCGTTGACGACCATGCCGCCGTCGACCTTCAGCGACTTCAGCGGGACACCGGAGTCGGCGTTCATCGCGTCGATCACCTCGCGCGACTGGAAGGCCGTCGCCTCCAGCACCGCCCGCGAGATGTGCCCCTTGTTGACGAACCGGGTGAGGCCGACGATCGCGCCGCGGGCGTCGGAACGCCAGTACGGCGCGAAGAGACCCGAGAAGGCCGGCACGAAGTACGCGCCACCGTTGTCCTCGACGGTGCGAGCGTGCTGCTCGACCTCGGCCGCGGAGCCGATCAGGCCGAGGTTGTCCCGCAGCCACTGCACGAGCGAACCGGTGACCGCGATCGAACCTTCGAGCGCGTACACCGTGTCGTTCGAGCCGATCTTGTAGCAGACCGTGGTGAGCAGCCCGTTGTCCGACATGACCTTCTCGGTGCCGGTGTTGAGCAGCATGAAGTTGCCGGTGCCGTAGGTGTTCTTCGCTTCACCCGGCGAGAGGCAGGCCTGTCCGAAGGTCGCCGCCTGCTGGTCGCCCAGGATGCCCGAGATCGGGACCCCGGCCAGCGCGCCCTTCTCGCGGACCTTGCCGTAGGTCTCCGAGGACGAGCGGATCTCCGGCAGCATCGACAGCGGGATCGTCATCTCTTCGGCGATCCCGGCGTCCCAGGTCAGCGTGTCGAGGTCCATCAGCATGGTCCGCGACGCGTTGGTCGGGTCGGTGACGTGCACGCCGCCGTCGACCCCGCCGGTCATGTTCCACAGCACCCAGGTGTCCATGTTGCCGAAGATCAGGTCGCCCGCTTCGGCCCGCGCGCGGGCGCCGTCAACGTTGTCGAGGATCCACTTGATCTTCGGTCCGGAGAAGTAGGTCGCCAGCGGCAGGCCCACCTTCGCCCGGTAGCGCTCCTGCCCGCCGCCGAGGGCGCCGAGGTCGCTGACGATCTTGTCGGTGCGGGTGTCCTGCCAGACGATCGCGTTGTACACCGGCTTGCCGGTGGTGCGGTCCCAGACCAGCGTGGTCTCGCGCTGGTTGGTGATGCCGACCGCGACGATGTCGCCGGCGACCAGGTCGCCCTTGGCGAGCGCACCCGCCGCGACGGCCCGCGTGTTCTCCCAGATCTCCTCGGCGTCGTGCTCGACCCAGCCCGCCTTCGGGAAGATCTGCTCGTGCTCCCGCTGGTCGACGGCGACCACGCGGCCGGAGTGGTCGAAGATCATGCAGCGGGTCGACGTGGTGCCCTGGTCGATCGCGGCTACGTACGAAGTCATCGAAACTCCAGTCTCAGGTCAGGTTGTGGACGGCGAGGAACAGGAGGGCGGCCAGGCCGCCGCCGACGAGCGGGCCGACGACGGGAACCCAGGAGTAGCCCCAGTTCGGGTTGGCCTTGTTCTTGATGGGCAGCAGGAACGCGTACGCGATGCGGGGGCCGAGGTCTCGAGCCGGGTTGATGGCGTAACCGGTCGGGCCACCGAGGGACTGGCCGATGACCAGCACGACGAACGCTACACCCGCGTAACCGAGCGCGGAGTTGCCGAAGGTCGGCGTGCCGCCCTCACCCGAGGCGTTGGCGTAGACCGGGCTGAGCAGGATCCACGCCACCAGCACGAAGGTGCCGATGATCTCGGTGACCAGGTTCCAGGTCTTGTTCGGGATCTGCGGCGCGGTCGAGAAGATGCCTAGCGTCTCGTCGCGGTTGGGGTGGTCGTCGAACTGCAGTTTGTAGGTGGCCCAGCAGAGCACGGCACCGAGGATCGCGCCGATCATCTGCCCCGCGAAGTAGATCGGGACGTCCGCCCACTTCGTCTTGTCGGCGATGGCGAGGCCCAGCGTGACCGCCGGGTTGAGGTGCGCGCCGCTCGGCGCGGCGATGCTGGCACCGGTGAAGACCGCGAACGCCCAGCCGAGGGTGATCATCACGACGCCACCGTTGTGGCCGTTGTTCTTCCGCAACACGTGGTTGGCGACCACGCCGTTACCCAACAGGATCAGGACCGCCGTTCCCAGCAGCTCCCAGACGAATATGGCTCCCACACTCACCGTACGACCTCCACTTTGGACATTCCGCGCAGGGTCGTACACGGTGTGCTACGGCGCCCTTGCCGACCCACGTCCGACGCACGTTACCGTCGCGTATTTGTTCCTTCCAGGCGTTGAGCGGACGAATTCTTTCAAGATCGACGAGGGTTACGCCACACGTGTCACCCGCATAACGGACCCGTCGCGGCCGATCGTGCGATGCTGGAGCCACAGCGGCATCAAGGAGGAATGTCACGTGGCAAGCTCTCAGCGCGAAGCCGAAAACAGCCCCGCCAGGCTGGGACCGCTCAAGCGGGAAGAGTCGTGGCAGCGGCTGGGTGAGGACAAGTTCGACCTCGTCGTCATCGGTGGCGGAGTGGTCGGGGCGGGCACCGCGCTCGACGCCGCCACGCGTGGTCTTCGGGTCGCCCTGGTCGAAGCGCGCGACCTCGCTTCGGGGACGTCGAGCCGGTCCAGCAAGCTCTTCCACGGCGGGCTCCGGTACCTCGAACAGCTGGAATTCGGCCTGGTGCGGGAAGCTCTGCGGGAACGCGAGCTGATGCTGACGACGATCGCGCCGCATCTGGTGAAGCCGGTGAGCTTCCTGTACCCGCTGACCCACCGGATCTGGGAGCGTCCGTACACCGCGGCCGGCCTGCTGATGTACGACACGATGGGCGGCGCGCGGTCGGTCCCCGGCCAGAAACATCTGAGCCGCGCGGGGGCGCTGCGGATGGTCCCGGCGCTGAAGCGGTCCGCGTTGATCGGCGGGATCCGTTACTACGACGCGCAATCCGACGACGCGCGGCACACGATGACCGTCGCCCGCACCGCCGCGCACTACGGCGCCGTGGTGCGCACCTCCACCCAGGTGGTCGGTTTCCTCCGCGAGGCGGACCGCATTTCCGGCGTTCGCGTGCGTGACGTCGAGGACGGCCGCGAGACCGAGATCCACGCGTCCGCGGTGGTCAACTGCACCGGCGTGTGGACCGACGAGCTGCAGCGGCTTTCCGGTGGCCGCGGCCGGTTCCGCGTCCGCGCGAGCAAGGGCGTGCACATCGTCGTCCCGCGCGACCGGATCGTCTCGGAATCGGGCATGATCCTGCGCACCGAGAAGTCCGTGCTGTTCGTCATCCCGTGGCGCAATCACTGGATCGTCGGGACCACCGACACCGACTGGAACCTCGACCTCGCGCATCCCGCCGCGACGAAGCACGACATCGACTACCTCCTCGAACACGTCAACACCGTGCTCGCGACACCGCTGACGCACGACGACATCGAAGGGGTCTACGCGGGACTCCGGCCTTTGCTCGCCGGGGAAAGCGAAGAGACGTCGAAGCTTTCGCGTGAGCACGCGGTCGCGCGGGTCGCGCCGGGACTGGTCGCGATCGCGGGCGGCAAGTACACGACCTACCGGGTGATGGCGGCCGACGCCGTCGACGCCGCGGCCGTCGATCTCCCCGGCAGGCCGCAGTCGTCCATCACGGACAAGGTGCCGCTGCTCGGCGCGGACGGCTATCACGCGCTGGTGAACCAGGCCGACCACCTGGCTTCCGAGCACGGGCTGCACCCATACCGCGTCCGTCACCTGCTCGACCGGTACGGCTCGATGGTGCACGAGGTCCTCGCGCTCGGCGAGGGACGGCCGGAACTGCTGAAGCCGCTGGAGCACGCTCCGGACTACCTCGGCGTCGAGGTCGTGTACGCGGCCAGCCACGAGGGCGCGCTGCACCTGGAAGACGTCTTGGCCCGCCGGACGCGGATCTCGATCGAGTACGCGCACCGCGGCGTCGACTGCGCGGCTCAGGTCGCGACGCTGGTCGGCGAAGTGCTCGGCTGGTCGAAGGATCAGGAGAAGCGCGAAGTCGAGGTGTACACGGCGCGGGTCGACGCGGAACGGGAGTCCCAGTCGCAGCCGAGCGACGAGGCCGCCGACGCGCTGCGTTCGGCCGCGCCGGAAGCCCGGACGGGGATCATCGAACCGGTGAGTTGATCGTTCCTGCCGCGTGGTGTGCCACGCGCGCAGAGATCGTTGCCTGATCGAGTGAATCTGGCATAGCGTCGGCCCTCCCCGACCTGGAAGGTGGCGCAGTGGTTTTTCTCGACTCGTCGACGTGGACGGACCGGATCTTCGCCGGAGGCTCGTGGGTTCCCGGTACCGGCGGCACCCGCGAGGTCACCGAACCCGCGACGGGCGCGGCCTTGGGAAGCATCGGGATCGCCTCGGCCGAAGACGCCGCGAAAGCGGCGGAAACCGCGGCCGAGGCGCAGCGGGCCTGGGCGGCGACACCGCACGTCCAGCGCGCCGCCGTCCTGCGCAAGGCGGCCAGGCTGTGGTCCGAGTACGCCGACGAGATCCGCTGGTGGAACGTCCGCGAGGTCGGCGCCGTGCCGGGCGTGGCGGGCTTTTCGCTGCATGTCGCGGAACAGGAGTGCTACGAGGCGGCGGCGCTGCCCGGCCGTCCGTACGGCGAACTCCTGCCGAGTGAGGAACCGCGTCTTTCGATGGCGCGCCGCGTCCCGGCCGGTGTGGTCGCGGTGATCTCGCCGTTCAACATGCCGATCATCCTCGGCATCCGTTCGGTGGCCCCGGCGCTCGCGCTGGGCAACGCGGTCATCCTGAAGCCGGACCCGCGCACCGCCGTCACCGGTGGCGTCGTGCTCGCGCGAATCTTCGAGGAAGCGGGCCTGCCGCCGGGTGTACTGCAGATGCTGCCGGGCGGCGCCGACGTCGGCGAGACGCTGGTGACGCATCCGGCGGTCCGGGTCATCTCGTTCACCGGCTCGACCGGCGCCGGACGCAAGGTCGGCGAACTCGCCGGAAAGCATCTGAAGCGGGCACATCTGGAGCTGGGCGGGAACTCCGCGCTCATCGTGCTCGACGACGCGGACGTCGACGAGGCCGCCGGTGTCGCCGCGTTCGGTTCGTTCTTCCACCAGGGCCAGATCTGCATGACCACCGGACGGCACCTGGTGCACGAGCGGCTCTACGACGATTTCGTCGAGCGGCTGGCGGCGAAGGCGGCCGCGTTGCGGGTCGGCGACCCGGCGCGGGACGAGGTCGCGCTCGGGCCGATCATCGACGCCGGGCAGCGGGACAAGATCCACGAACTCGTCACCGCCAGCGTCTCGGCGGGGGCGCGGGTCGCCGCCGGCGCCGAATACGACCGGCTGTTCTACTCCGCGACGGTGCTCGCTGACGTGCCGCCGACGGCGCCCGCTGTCGCCGAGGAGATCTTCGGCCCGGTCGCGCCGGTCGTGCGGTTCTCCGACGCGGAGGAGGCCGTCCGCCTCGCGACGGCGAGCGAATACGGGCTCTCGCTGGGGATCGTCACCCGCGACGTCCTCAAAGGCCTGGAGCTGGCCGACCGCGTCCCGACCGGGATCGTGCACATCAACGACCAGACCGTCTCCGACGAGGCGAACAGCCCCTTCGGTGGCGTCGCCGCTTCGGGCACCGGAAGCCGCTTCGGCGGCGCGGCGGCGAACATCGAGGCGTTCACCGAGACCCGCTGGGTCACCGTCCGGAACCCACCCCCGACCTACCCCTTCTGACCCCACGCATTTCGTCCTCTGAATGCGGTAGTCGGTGTCGCCGACCACCGCGTTTCGTCCTCTGGATGCGGTGGTTCGTGACGCGTACTACCGCATTCAGAGGACTAAACGCGTCGCGATTAGCCCGCTAAACGCAGGTCAGGCGGTACGGCGCCAGCGGATGAGGCGTTCCCCGGTCGGGGCAGGTTCCAGTTCGGGCCCGATCAGGGTGAACCCGCATTTGCGGGCGACCGAGGCCGAGACCTGGTTCGTCTCTTCGTAGCGGTAGCTGACCTCGCGCAGGCCGAGCCCGCCGAAACCGAAGCGCAGGGCCGCGTTGAGCGCGGTGCTCGCGACGCCCTTGCCCCGCGAGGCCGCGCGCACCCAGACCGACGCCTCCGCGTAGCCGACGTCGAGATCGAGATCCCGCAGGCCGACCTCGCCCAGCAGATCCCCGGTCGTCGGCTCGGCCACCGCCCAGGAGCAGCGTTCGTCGCCGGCCCACTGCGCCGCGCGCAACGCGACGTACTCGGTCGCCTCGTCGAGGTCCCGCAGGCGATAGTTCAGGACGTACTTGCGGTGCGTCGGGTCGGCGAAGGCCGCGACCAGCGCCGGACGGTCGTCGAGCGCCTTGTCCGCCCGCAGCTGCCGCAGGTAGTACTCGCCCGCGTTGATCTCCACCGGTTCCACCCTTCGAGGGTAACCGGAGCCTTCAGCGGCGGCGGCTCATGATCAGCGCGACCGCCAGCGGGAGCAGGAAGACCAGGAACGTGCCGCGGGTGAAGAAGAACAAGGCGATCGCGACCGCCGCGGCGATCGGCACGGCGCTGGCCGTCAGCCACTTCGACGGCTGGACGTCGTTCTTCGCCGACGCTTGGGCGACGCCGGGCATCGGCGGCAGGGGGAGCAGGGCGCTGGGACGGGGCGAGGGCAGGTCCGTGAACAGCGGTTCCAGTTCGCTCGCCATCCTCGCGGCGCTGATCTTGGCCGAGCGCGAACCGAACTCGTCGAGGTCGAGTCTGCCGGTGCGGACATGCTCTTCCAGCGCTTCGAGCGCGTCTTGGCGTTCGGCGTCGCTCAGCCGCATGTCCGGTCTCTCGGCACTCACGTTCCGAGTCTACGGGCGGATCAGCCGTCCAGTTCCCGTCGACGCTGCTTCCCGAGCTTCTTGTGGGCGTTCTCCCAGCCTTTGCCCCAGAGACCTTCACCGGCGACGCTGATCCCGATCGGGATGGCGATCAACCACCAGCTGGCGCCGGTGCCGATGATGAACACGATGGTGACGATGAACAGGAGCGGCAGCAGCGCGCCCATGACCCGCTGCGTCGACGAGATGCCCGCCCACGGCGACGCCGGTTTCGCCGGTTCGCTCACGACGGTCTTGGGCGCGTCGTATCCCGGATGCGGTTCGGGCAGGTCGAGGAAGACCTCGGACAGCTCACCGCGGGTCTTGGCCGCGGTGATCCGGGCGGACCGCTCACCGAACTCGTCGATGTCGATCCTGCCCACGCTCATGTGCTCGCCGAGCGCGGTCAGCGCGGACTCGCGATCCTGATCACTGATCCGCAGCTGCGGAGACGGAACCTCGCTCACCCTTTCGAGGATAGGCCGAGCGAGGCCCCGGCAACCACGACATTCGTCAGTCTTTCAGCTCGAACAGCTGCGTTCCCTGCGTCACAGCGGCGCCGACCTCGACCGAAAGGCCGGTCACGGTACCCGCTTTGTGCGCGGTGACCGGGTTCTCCATCTTCATCGCTTCGAGCACGACGACCAGCTCGCCCGCCTCGACCTGCTGGCCCTCTTCGACGGCGACCTTGACGATGGTGCCCTGCATCGGCGCGGTGACCGCATCGCCGCTCACCGCCGCCTTGGTGCCGCCCGCGCGCTTGCGCGGCTTGGCCTTGACCGCGGTCCCGCCGCCGCCACCGGCGTCGAGCGAGAACCCGCCGGGCAGCGACACTTCGAGCCGACGCCCGCCGACCTCGACGACGACGTTCTGGCGGGGCGCCTCTTCCTCGGCCTCGGCGGCTTCGGGAGCGACGAACGGCTCGATGGTGTTCTCGAACTCGGTCTCGATCCAGCGGGTGTGCACACTGAACCCGTTCTCGTCGCCGATGAACGCCGGGTCGTCCACGATCACGCGGTGGAACGGCAGGACCGTCGCCATGCCGTCGGCGACCATCTCGGCCAGCGCCCGGCGGCTGCGCTCGAGCGCGTTCTGCCGGTCCGAACCGGTGACGATCAGCTTCGCGAGCATCGAGTCGAACTGGCCGCCGATGACGCTGCCGGACTCGACCCCCGAATCGACCCGGACTCCCGGGCCGCTCGGCGCGACGAACTTCGTCACGGTGCCGGGCGCGGGCAGGAAGCCGCGGCCGGCGTCCTCGCCGTTGATGCGGAATTCGATCGAGTGGCCCCGGGGTTCCGGGTCCTCGGTGATGCGCAGTTTCTCGCCGCGCGCGATGCGGAACATCTCGCGCACGAGGTCGAGGCCCGTGGTCTCCTCGGAAACCGGGTGCTCGACCTGCAGTCGCGTGTTGACTTCGAGGAACGAGATCGTGCCGTCGACGGCGACGAGGTACTCGACGGTGCCGGCGCCGTAGTAACCGGCTTCCTTGCAGATCGCCTTCGCGGACTCGTGGATGCGCTTGCGCTGCTCGTCGGTCAGGTACGGCGCGGGCGCCTCCTCGACCAGCTTCTGGTGGCGGCGCTGCAGCGAGCAGTCGCGGGTGCCGACGACGATCGCGTTGCCGTGCTGGTCGGCGAGGACCTGGGCCTCGACGTGACGCGGCTTGTCCAGGTAGCGCTCGACGAAGCATTCGCCGCGGCCGAAGGCGGAGATCGCCTCACGCGTCGCGGATTCGAAGAGCTCCGGGATCTCCTCGCGGGTGCGGGCGACCTTCAGGCCGCGGCCGCCGCCGCCGAACGCCGCCTTGATCGCCACCGGCAGGCCGTGCTCGTCGGCGAAGGCGACGATCTCGTCGGCGTTCTTGGCGGGGTCCTTCGTACCGGGCACGAGCGGGGCCCCGGCGCGCAACGCGATGTGGCGCGCGGTGACCTTGTCGCCGAGGTCGCGGATCGCCTGCGGGCTCGGCCCGATCCAGGTCAGCCCGGCGTCGATCACCGCCTGCGCGAAGTCCGCGTTCTCGGACAGGAACCCGTAACCGGGGTGGACCGAGTCCGCGCCCGAGCGCTTCGCGGCGTCGAGCAGCTTGTCGAAGACGAGGTAGCTCTCGGCGGCGGTGGTGCCGCCGAGCGCGAAGGCCTCGTCCGCGAGACGGACGTGGGGTGCGTCACGGTCCGGATCGGCATAGACGGCCACGCTGGTCAGCCCGGCGTCCTTCGCCGCCCTGATCACCCGTACCGCGATCTCCCCGCGGTTCGCGATCAGGATCTTGGTCACCGGACCACCTGTGCCGGCCTGCTCGGTCACGCCGTACCTCCTGCGTTCGCACGTCGGGCCGCCCCGATGCGGCTCCGCAGCAGTTTACGGAAGTTCCCGCCCCGATTAGTGAGAGCAAGGCCACCCGGTGACATCTGTTTATATCAGCGTCTCGCGGTGCCGCGGTTCTCCTATCAGGCCTTACACGAGGGCTTCGCGGTGTCGCAGTTCTTCCGGAAGGTCGGAATCCAGCACGATCAGGTCGTACGGCTGGGTCTGGTAGATCCGGCCGAGGTGCTCCGCCTTGACCAGGGCCCACGGCTGGTGCGGGCCGCAGCATTCGACCAGGCGCTGCACCGAACTGAAGGCGACCAGCGCCATCCGGCCGTCCTTGGTCGCGCGGAGTTCGATCTCGGCACTCGTGAAGTCCTTCGGCTTTTTCGCCGTGGGGAGGAACAGGGCGTTGGGCAGTCCGGGGTTCGTCACAGGAACAACATAGACGTGCACTCTGTGCTAGATCACTTACGCTCTCGGATATGCGGACTCAGGAAGCGCGGGCATCGCGATCCGTGCTGTTCACCGCGCTGCTGGCGGTGGTGGTGACGGCGGGCGTCATCGTGGCCGTGATCCTGCTCCGCCCGAAGGCCCCGACACCCGGTGGAGCGCCTGGCGCCTACCCGGTGCCCGAACCCGGCCCCGCCACGCCCGGAGTCAACTGCGGTCACTCGGCCTGCCGGGAGATCGGCGCGATGACCGTCGGCGGGGTGCCCGTCGTGCTGCTGGCCGACGAAACCGGGAAGCAGGGCGTGGTCAAGATCGGCGCCGACACGGTGATCCCGCTGATGATCAATGACATGGGGGTCACCCTCAAGGGCGATTCTTTGCGCTGTGTCGACGGCGCGACGCCGGTCTGCCTGGTGCGCGGTGAAACGGGAGGCGGCTCGGCGGGCGAACTGTTCGTCTCGCGCGGCGGGATCTGGCGGGACACCGGGAAGCCGTACTTCTCCGACGCCGGCACGGTCGCGCTGAGCGACGTGACGGCCGACGGCGTCGCGGACGTCATCGTCGTGCGGCACGAATGCCCCGGCGCGCAGTCCGGGTCGGCCCGGTGCGCGGCGGCGCCGGTGCTCGCGGAGGTCTACGACGTCGGCCGCGGCTCGGTGGGCTGCACGCGGCGGTACACCGCGCCTTCGGAACTGAAGGGGTGGCCGGACGTGAGACTGACGAAGGCGGAGCTGCGCCCGTGCCCCTGAGCCCAGCCCAGCCCAAGTACATGAAGGCCCCTTCCTTGCGACAGGCGCAAGGAAGGGGGCCTTCATGTACTCACAAGGACTTACTGAGCGCCGGCAGCGGCGGGCTCCTTCTCCGAATCCGAAGCAGAAGCCGAAGGAGCAGTGGCCGCTTCGCCGTTGTCAGTGGGCGAAGGGTCCGTCGGCGAGTTGAGCACGTCGTCGTCCAGCAGGCCTTCGCCGCGGGCGACGACGACCGGCACGACGATCTGGCCCGCGACGTTGGTCGCGGTCCGGATCATGTCCATGATCGGGTTCACCGAGTAGATCAGCGCGATCCCGAGCGCCACCTGCTGCGCGTCGAGCCCGATGAACGCGGTGGTCAGGGTCAGCGCGGTCAGCCAGCCGGTGGTGCCCGCGGTGGCCAGCGCGCCGAGCACGGCGACCACGACGATCCCGAGGTACTGCCAGAAGTTCAGCGAGACACCGGACAGGTTCGCGATGAAGATCGCGCCGATCGCCGGGAACACCGCGGCGCAGCCGTCCATCTTCGTGGCGCTGCCCAGCGGAGTCGCGAAGGCGGCGTACGCGGGCTGGACGCCCAGGTTCACAGCGGACTGCCGGGTCAGGGGCAGCGTCGCGGCCGAGGACTGCGAAGCGAACGCGAACTGGATCGCCGTACCCGCCTTCGAGAAGAACTTCAGCGGGCTGACCTTCGCCACGAACTGGAGCAGGATCGGGTAGACCACCAGGAGCACCACGAAGCAGCCGACGTACACCGCGAGAGTGGTGGTGAGCAGCGGCCGGAACAGGGCGTCACCGTAGTTCGAGACCGCGGCGCCGATCAGGCCGATGATGCCGATCGGGGCGAGCCGGACGATCCAGCCGAGGTAGCGCTGGATGATCTCGAAGACGCTGGTGGTGAAGTCGACGAACGGCTTGGCCTTGTCGCCGAGGCTGTAGGCGGCCGCGCCGATCAGCACGGCGAGGAACAGCACCTGCAGCGTCGAGCCCTCGGTGAAGGCGGTGAAGAAGTTCTTCGGCAGGAAGCCTTCGACGAAGGCGCTCCAGGAGCCCCAGTTGTCGACGCTCTTGGTGGCCTTGTCGGCGTTCTTCGCGGTCGCCGCGACACCTTCGCCGAGACCGCCGCTGCCCGGGTTGAACAGCTTCGCGACGGCGATGCCGATCAGCGACGCGATGAACGAGGTGATCGCGAACCACAGCACGGTCTTGCCACCCAGCCGGGCGGCCTTCTTGCCGCCGCCGAGGTTGCGCAGGCTGTTGATGCCGACCACGATCGCCGTGAAGACCAGCGGGATCACCGCGATCTGCAGCAACGTCGTGAAGATCGTGCCGATCTGGTCGAGCAGGTCGGTCAGCCAGCTCGCCTCGGTCGACCTGGCGAGGACGCCGAGCAGGGCGCCCACGACGAGCGAGCCGAGGACAGCCGCCGCGAAGACCCTTGGCCTGGTGTAGGTCCGAATGAAAGACACGGGGCGACTCCGGTGCGTGAAAGTTTCCTGATTGGCCGAACGTGAAGAACGTTCGGCGAACCAGGACTCTTCCGGATCACCCGATCGTGTGGGAGCTGTCTCAAGATGCGGGACGGGTCCAGAGATCGATGACACTCACGCCGACCTCGGTCAGCAACCGCCGGGTCAGCGGGAGGCTGATCCCGATGACGCTCGAGAAATCGCCGTCGATTCCCTCGATGAACCAGCCGCCGCGACCGTCCAAGGTGAAGCCACCGGCGACCTGAAGCGGTTCGCCGGACGCGATGTACGCCTCGATCTCTTCCTGTGAAGGTGTGCCGAAGCGAACAGTGGTGCCTTCGGTCCCGGAGGCTTCCTTCGTCCTCGCGCCGTTCTCGACGCGGATGATCGAGTGGCCGGTGAGAAGTTCACCGGTCTTGCCCGCCATCGACGCCCAGCGCTCGCGCGCGGCCTCGGGCGTGAGCGGCTTCCCGACCATCTCGCCGTTGATCGACAGCATCGAGTCGCAGCCCACGATGACCATGTCGGCGTGCGTTCCGGCGAGCGTCTCGTAGACGGCTTCGGCCTTCGCGACGGCGAGTGCGCGGACCAGCTCCACCGGGGCCGGATCGGTCAGGGACGCGGCCACCGCGTCCTCGTCGACGCCGGAGACGACGACGCTCGGATCGAAGCCGGCGGAACGCAGGACACCGAGGCGGGCGGGGGACTGGGAAGCGAGGACGAAACGCACCTCCGGAAGGTACTCGACGGTCCTCCGTTGCCCGATTGTGACCTGGAACACCCGGACGTGGAGCTAGTTTGTTGTGGCGCGCAACATATGGATCGTTCGAGCTACGGAGGAACCAATGTCGTCCCGCCTCCGCGTCAGAAGATCACTTCGCACGACGCAAACCACAGTGCTCGCAGGCCTGCTCGTGGCCGGTTCTGCCCTTGCGCCGATGGCGTCGGCCAGCCCGGCGCCGCTGTACAAGAACCCTCACGCTTCGACGTCCGCGCGGGTGAACGACCTGCTCAAGCGGATGAGTCTCGACGACAAGATCGGCCAGATGACGCAGGCCGAACGCGGCGCGGTCACCCCCGAGGGGGCCGCCGCGCTCAAACTGGGGTCCCTGCTGTCCGGCGGCGGTTCGGTACCCGCCAGCAACACGCCGACCGGCTGGGCCGACATGGTCGACTCGTACCAGAAGGCCGCGGTTTCGACGCCGCTCGGCATTCCCACGCTTTACGGCGTCGACGCCGTGCACGGCCACAACAACGTCTACGGCGCGACAATCTTCCCGCACAACATCGGTCTCGGCGCCGCCGGTAACCCGCGCCTGGTCGAGAAGATCGGCCGCGCGACGGCGCTGGAAGTCGCCGGAACCGGTCCGCAGTGGGACTTTTCGCCGTGCGTTTGCGTCGCCCGCGACGACCGTTGGGGCCGGACTTACGAGTCCTTCGGCGAATCCCCGCGTGACGCCATCGCCAACGCGTCGGCCATCACCGGCCTGCAAGGACGCAGGCTGGGGGAGAAGCCGGGTTCGGTACTCGCGACGGCGAAGCACTACATCGGCGACGGCGGCACGACGAAGGGCGTCGACCAGGGCGATACCGAGATCAGCGAACGCGAACTGCGCCAGATCCACCTGCCGCCGTTCCGCGAGGCGATCGACCGCGGCGTCGGCTCGGTGATGATCTCGTTCTCCAGCTTCCAAGGGGTGCGCATGCACGCCCAGAAGTACCTGATCACCGACGTCCTCAAGAAGGAACTGCGGTTCCGGGGGCTGGTGATCTCGGACTACAACGCGATCAACCAGATCGACGGCAAGGAAGGCTTCACCCCCGAGGAGGTGCGGCTTTCGGTCAACGCGGGCATCGACATGTTCATGGTCCCGTGGGACGCGCCGCAGTTCATTTCCTACCTCAAGGCCGAGGTCCAGGCGGGCCGGGTCTCGCGCGACCGGATCGACGACGCGAACCGCCGCATCCTGGCGCAGAAGTTCGAGCTCGGCCTGTTCGAGCACCCGTACACCGACCGTTCCCTCCAGAAGACGTTCGGCGGCAAGGAACATCGCGAACTGGCCCGGCAGGCCGTCCGCGAATCCCAGGTGCTGCTGAAGAACGACGGTGTGCTGCCCTTGGCGAAGAAGGACAACAAGATCTTCGTCGCGGGCAAGAACGCGAACGACATCGGCAACCAGGCGGGCGGCTGGACGCTCACCTGGCAGGGCCAGAGCGGTCCGGTCATCCCGGGCACGACCATCCTCGACGGCCTGAAATCGGGCGCCGGGAAGGGAACCACGGTGACCTATGACCGTGCGGGTAACGGAATCGACAAGAGCTACCGGGTCGCGGTCGCCGTGGTGGGCGAAACGCCGTACGCCGAAGGGCAGGGAGATCGTCCGAACGGCTTCGGGCTCGACGCGGAAGACCTCGCCACGATCGCCAAACTGAAGGGCTCCGGCGTCCCGGTCGTCGTGGTGACCGTGTCCGGCCGCCCGCTCGACATCGCCGCGCAACTGCCTCAGTTCGACGGCCTCGTCGCCGCGTGGCTCCCCGGTAGCGAAGGGGCCGGTGTCGCCGATGTCCTCTATGGCGACTACAACCCGACCGGGAAGCTGACGTTCAGCTGGCCGGCCAGTGCGGCGCAGGAACCGGTGAACGTCGGTGACGGCAAGAAGGCGCTGTACCCGTACGGCTACGGGCTGCGGTACCGGCGCTAGACCTCCGCCCTCCCGCGGATGAGATGAACGGTCCTTTCCTTGCCAATTTCGCAAGGAAAGGACCGTTCATTGCGCCGGTGGTGGGCCCGCCCGATGTCAGGAAAGGGCCGTTCAGGACGAAAAACGTCAGGAAAGGCCCTTTCATGACACTCGCGGCAGAGGGTCAGGCGGCGCTGGCGACGGGTTCGGGGACAGGGGTGTGCGGAGCGCGAGAAGCCGGACGCCGCATGGTGAGCGCGGCCAGCACGCCCAGCAGCAGTACCGCCGCCGGGAGCAGCAGCGTCACCCGCGCCGCGTCGGTCAGTCCATTGTGGACGACGTTGAGCGCGAGCCGCTGAGCCTGTTCGGCGACATCGGAAGGCAGGCCGGGCAACGTCGCGGGCCCGGACGAGCCGAACTCCCCGGTCGATTCCGCGGCCTTCGCGATGCCTTCCGTGAACGGCGCCCGGTACTGCTCCGGCAACGCGTTCGCGGCGGTCGCCGCCTCGTCGGCGATCGAAGCGCTGATCCGCGCCTGCAGCAGCACGCCGACGGCGGCGCTGCCGAGCACCCCGCCGACCTGGCGGGCGGTGTTGAAGATGCCCGACGCGGTCCCGACGAGCCGCGGTTCGACCGAACTCATCGCCAGGTTGCCCATCGGCGCGAAGATGAACCCGATACCGGCGCCCGCCACCAGCAGCGCCGGGGTGAGCGTCCACGCGTTCGCGCCCGCCCGGGCGATCAGCGTCACCAGCACCATCCCCGCGGCCAGTGCGGTCAGGCCGATGATCAGCAGGATCTTGCCGTTGACCTTGTCCGAGGCGCGGCCGACGAACGGGCCGATCATGCCCGCCAGCAACGACATCGGCGCGAACAGCAGACCGGACATCGTCGGCGACTCGCCCAGCACGGCCTGGATGTAGATCACCAGCGGCAAGAACATGCCGGTCATCGCGAAGCCGACGGTGACCGAGGTCAGCGTCCCGGCGGAGAAGTTGCGGTTTCCGAACACACCCAGCGGCAGCAGCGGTTCCTTGTGGTTGAACCGTTGCCACGCCACGAAAGCGATCAGCAGGGCGACGCCGAAGCCGATGATCTCGAAGACGGTGATCGGCCCGAACACCCGGCCCCAGTCGTAATGCTGGCCGTTCTGGACGCCGTAGACGACGCAGAACAGCCCCGCGCCGGACAGCAGGATTCCCGGCACGTCGAAGGAATGCGAGTGCTTCGGCTGCCAGTCCGGCACCTTGAGCAGCGCCAGCGCGAGCGCGACCACGCCGACCGGCAGGTTGACGAAGAAGATCCATTCCCAGCCGAGGTGGTCGACGAGGACGCCGCCGAGCAGCGGCCCGACGATGGCCGCGATCCCGGCGACCCCGCTCCAGAGGCCCATCGCGGGTCCGCGCTTCGACGGCGGGAACAGGTGGCTGATGAACGCCAGGGTCTGCGGCGTCATCAAAGCGGCGCCGAGGCCCTGCACCGCGCGGGCGGCGATGAGCATCTCGACCGAGCCGGACAGGCCGCACCACAGCGAGGCCAGCGTGAACACCACGAGCCCGGCCAGGTAGACGCGCTTCGGGCCGAAGCGGTCACCGAGGCGGCTGGCGAACAGCATCGGTACCGCGTAGGTGAGCAGGTAGACGCTGATCACCCAGACGATGGCGTTCAACCCGGCGCCGAGTTCGCGCAGCATCGCGGGAATCGCGGTCGAGACGATCGTGGTGTCCAGCAGGATCATGAAGAAACCCAGGCACAGCGCGGAAAGCGCGGCCCAGGGATTAGCTTGTCTTGCGTTCATCGCTGTCTTCCTCGGTGACCAGGTTCAGGTGTGGCTTGCAGTGGCCCTGGAACCGGATACGGCCGGATTCCAGGTCGTCGAGCAGTTTTCGGGTCCACTCGAGCTCGAAGGCCCGCCGCGCGGTGGCGTAGGACCAGTCGAGCCAATAGACCTCGGGGAGTTTGTGTTCGTTGACCAGGTTTTCGAGTACGACCTGGTCGGAGGCGACGGAGGCCTGCAGCCGCAGCACGCGATGCTTGAGCTGGGCGATCGACATCTCCGGGCCCAGTTCGTCGATGACGGCGAGCGCGCTGAGGTACTCGGGGTACTCCTCGGCCGGGGTGCCCAGCATGTCCTGCGCGCGGTCGACGAACTCGTCGCGACCGGCCTCCGTCATCGCGTACACGGTGCGCTCAGGGCGCTTCCCGTCCCGCTGGGTCTCGACGGCTTCGACAAAACCGTTCTGCACCAAGCGATCCACCGTGTGGTAGAGCGACCCGGCCTTCACCTTGACCCGGGTGCTGACGTACCGCTCCTTCATCAGCTGTGCCATCTCGTAGGGATGCATGGCCCGCTCGTGAAGGAGTTCCAGCACCGCCATGGCGAGCGGGGTGAGCTTCGCGGCCATGGGTGTTCCTCCTGGGAGATTCCTTGTCGATTATTCCACGTGGAATATAAGTCAGAACCCAGGTCGTCTTCAAGTGATTCCTGCCTGCGCGCACGCTGATCGCATCTGCGTACAGTGTGCGCAGATGGGTGCAAGGTACGAGCGAGCGAGAGGGATCGAAACGACCGAGGCGATGCGGCGGCGCCGGGAGACCGGCGTCCCCGACAAGGCAGGAAGCGGGGGTCTGCCTACCGGCGGGAAGGTGTGGTCGTCACGGTGACCGAAGACCTGAAGCCGAGGTATGCCCCCAGGACGGCGGAGACGCCTAATTCAGCGGTCTCGGCCCGATTTCGCGCTCGAGGAAGCGGTGGTACTCGATGGCCGCTACCGAATTCTCGAGCTGTTCGAACGTCGGCGCCGGCAGCGCGCCGTTGAAGACGATCGTCAGGCTCTTGCGCGGGATGTTGATGACGTACGGATCGACGTCGAGCGCTTCGCAGTACTCGCGCAGGACGGCGATCCAGTGGTCCAGGTCTTCGTTCTCGCCGAGGTGTTCCCACCGTGCGACGATCCAGTTGCCGTTGATCAGCTGGCCCGCCATCTCCTGCGGATGGTGGACCATGTACGGCTCGGCGACGTCGTTCATCGACCGAGGTGATCGAGGAGCGCGGTGAAGGACGCGGCCGGGAGGACCAGGATCGGCCGGGTCTCGTCCGGCAGCGCCCACTGTTTGGTGTCGCGGATGCCGACGACACCGGGCGCGCCGCCGATCTCGACGCAGGCGTTCTCTTCCCAGTGCGTGTAGCTCGACTTGTGCCAGCCGGTCAGGTTCTCGTGCCAGGTGGTGGTCATAGGAGGGCCTTTCCCCAGTGACTGTTTCGGCAAGTAGACGGGTTGCGGCGCAGCAAGGTTGGCGATATCGGGTGATCTGTTCCGAATGGTCGGTGAACGGCTCGGCCGATCGCGTTCGGCGCACGAAAAGGGACCTTCACCGACAGCCGCTTTACTCACGATGCACTCTCAGGGTGCATAGCGCAAAGGGTCTTTGGTCACCGAAGTGGTTCGACCGCGAGCTTTCGGTAGTCGGCCGCGATCCGCGCCAGATGAGAGCAGGCGACGTCGCCGTACGTGGCGTAGCGCTCGACTTCGGCGAAGTTCTTTTCGTAGTCGGCGACTTCGCGTTCGTCCGTGACGAGTGCCGTGGCCGTCTGCGTCCCGAGAAGCACCGCGCGCGAGTCGTAGATGTCGAAACCGTGGAGGACGGGGACCGACACCGCCGTGGTCCACGGGATCACGCCGAGGCGCACCCGGCCGCGGCACGACAGCTCGATGAGGTGGTCGAGCTGGGCCTGCATGGTCGCCGCCCCGCCCATGTTCCAGCGCAACGCGCCTTCGGTCACCACGAAGTGGAACTCACGGTCGGAGTCGAGGATCCGCTGGCGCTCCAGCCGGGCGTCGACCGTCTGGTCGCGTTCGGTGTCCGGCAGGGAGTCGCCGAACAGCGCGGTGATGTAGGCGCGGGTCTGGAGCAGGCCGAACACGATGGTCGGCTGGAAACTCCGGATGCGGGCGGACGCCGTCTCGATCTTGCCGATGCGCTGCTGCATCCGCCAGGCACCGCGCTGGAAGACGACCCGGGCCGACGACGCCTCCTCACGGAGGTCCCGCGTGATCGCGACCAGTTCCCGCCGGATCTTCGCGGGCGCCCGATAGGCCCGGCACAGCGCGACGACCTGTTCCTCGGTCGGCATGAACGCGCCGGTTTCGACCCGCGAGACCTTCGACTGACTGAGGCTCGTGAGCCTCGCCGCCTCGGTTCCGGACAACCCGGCGGCCTTGCGCAGACGGCGCAATTCGGCGGAGAGCTGGTCTTGGTTCGTCACGCACGGCTTTCTGGGGCGATCGCGGATACCGAAGACCTGGCGAACCGGACGAGCCGGACAGCCAGTTCCGCAACGATAGCCCGCGAAAGCCCGATCCGCGCGGTCGTGGAATAGGCCGATTCAGCGAGGAAGTGCCGAGGCCCGCCAGGCGCCTTCGCCGGGGGCGAGCGGGGCCCGCACGAGCGAGGCCTTGTCCGCCCACCACGACTCCCGCTTCGGCGCCGGTTCCGGTGCCCGCGCGCTCGCCGCCGCCGCGACGACGGCGGTCAGCGCGGCGAGTTCGGCGTCGCTCGGATCGCCCTTGACGACCCGCAGCAGCGGCGTTTCCGGCGCGCTCACAGCGGGATGTTCCCGTGCTTCTTGGGCGGCAGCGTCTCCCGTTTGCCCTGGAGCAGCGAGAGCGCCTTCGCGATGTGGCCGCGGGTGTGCGCGGGCACGATCACCGAGTCGACGTAACCGCGCTCGGCCGCCGCGTACGGGTTCAGGAGCGTGTCCTCGTACTCCTGGATCAGCTCGGCGCGCAGCGCGTCGACGTCCTTGCCGTCGGCGGCGGCCGCGGCGAGGGTCTTGCGGTGCACGATGTTCGCCGCGCCCTGCGCGCCCATGACCGCGACCTGCGCGGTCGGCCAGGCCAGGTTGATGTCCGCGCCGAGGTGCTTCGAGCCCATGACGTCGTACGCGCCGCCGTACGCCTTGCGGGTGATGACGGTGACGAGCGGGACGGTCGCTTCGGCGTAGGCGTAGATCAGCTTCGCGCCGCGCCGGATGATGCCGTTCCACTCCTGATCGGTGCCGGGCAGGAAGCCCGGGACGTCGACGAAGGTCAGCACGGGGATGTTGAACGCGTCGCAGGTGCGCACGAACCGCGCGGCCTTCTCGGACGCGTCGATGTCGAGGCAGCCGGCGAACTGGGTCGGCTGGTTGGCCACGATGCCGACGCTGCGCCCGTCCACCCGGCCGAAGCCGACGAGGATGTTGGGCGCGAACAGCTCGTGCACTTCGAGGAAGTCACCGTCGTCGACGACGCGGTTGATGACCTCGTGCATGTCGTACGGCTGGTTCGGCGAGTCCGGGATCAGCGTGTCGAGCTCGCGGTCGGACTCGGTGACGTCGTCGAAGAACCCGCCCGGCGCCGCGTCGGTCTCGAACAGCGGAGCCTCGGACAGGTTGTTCGCCGGGAGGAACGAGAGCAGTTCCTTGACGTAGGCGATGGCGTCCTCGTCGTCGGAACCGAGGTAATGCGCGTTGCCCGAACGGGTGTTGTGCGTGCGCCCGCCGCCGAGTTCCTCGAAGGAGACCTCTTCGCCGGTCACGGTCTTCACGACGTCGGGGCCGGTGATGAACATGTGCGAGGTCTTGTCGACCATCACCACGAAGTCGGTCAGCGCCGGGGAGTAGACGTGCCCGCCCGCGTTGGCGCCCATGATCAGCGAGATCTGCGGGATGACGCCGGACGCCTTGACGTTGCGGTTGAAGATCTCGCCGTACAGCCCGAGCGAGACGACGCCTTCCTGGATCCGCGCGCCGCCGCCCTCGTTGATGCCGACGATCGGGCGGCCGGTCTTGATCGCCAGGTCCATCACCTTGACGATCTTTTCGCCGTACACCTCACCGAGCGAGCCGCCGAAGACGGTGACGTCCTGGCTGAACACGCACACCGGGCGGCCGTCGACGGTCCCGTAGCCGGTGACGACGCCGTCGCCGTAGGGCCGGTTCTTCTCCTGGCCGAAATTGACCGAGCGGTGCTTCGCCAGCTCGTCCAGTTCGACGAACGAGCCCTCGTCCAGCAGCAGGTCGATCCGCTCGCGGGCGGTCTTCTTGCCCTTGGCGTGCTGTTTCTCCACCGCCCTCGCGGAACCCGCGTGCACCGCCTCGTCGTACCGGCGGTACAGGTCGGCCAGCTTGCCGGCCGTGGTGTGGATGTCCGGTTCGTTCTCGGGCGGCGTCCCGAGCGGCTCCGTCGCACTGCTCATGAAACCGCAGCCTAGCTACTCGACGGTCACTTCGCGTGTGGCGTAGGCAACGTCCTTCGGCGGAGGGAAGGGCGTAGGGGGAGAGGGAGGCGGCGGCGGGGAGAAGGGAGGGGCGGCGGGCCCAGCTCGGTAAAGGTGGTCGTGAGTGGTAAGTGTCGTTAGAACGACACTTACCACTCACGACCACCTTTACCGACGCCTCTCCCTCTCACTCTCTAGACCGACGCCCGCACCAGGCCGGACTCGTAGGCCGCGATCACCAGCTGAGCCCGGTCCCGGGCCGCGAGCTTGTGCAGGAGATGGCTGATGTGCGTCTTCACCGTCGCCAGCCCGAGGTGCAGCGTCCCGGCGATCTCGTCGTTCGACAGGCCCCGCGCGATCAGGCCCAGGACCTCCCTCTCGCGCGTGGTGATGTTGTCGAGTGACGCCGCGACGCGCTGGCCGGGTTCGGGCAGCCGGGCGAACTCGGCGATGAGCCGGCGCGTGATCGACGGCGCGAGCAGTCCTTCGCCGGCCGCGACGACCCGGATCGCGGTCAGCAGCTCGGCGGGCGGGGTGTCCTTCAGCAGGAATCCGCTCGCCCCCGCGCGCAGCGCCGAATAGACGTAGGAGTCGAGGTCGAAGGTCGTCAGCATCAGCACGTGGACGCCTTCGGTGGCGTTCGACGCGCAGATCCGCCGGGTCGCCTCGATCCCGTCCATCTCCGGCATGCGGACGTCCATCAGCACGACGTCGGGGCGTTCCTTCTCGGCCAGTTCCACCGCTTCGGCACCGTCGCCCGCCTCCCCGACGACTTCGAGGTCCGGGGCGCTGTCCACGAGCACGCGGAAGCTGCCGCGCAGCAGCGCCTGGTCGTCGGCGATCAGTACGCGGATCATCGTGTCCCCACTTCCTTGGCGGCGTACGGCAGCCGCGCGTACACCCGGAATCCCCCGGCGGGCAGTGGTCCCGCTTCGAAGTCACCACCGTAGACCGCGACGCGTTCGCGCATGCCGATCAAACCGTGGCCCCCGGCGGTCGCGGGCGAGCCTTCGCCGCGGCCGTCGTCGACGATCTCGACGCTGACCTCGCCCGGTTCCTCGGTGATCGTGATCCGGCAGGCCGACGGCCCCGCGTGCTTCACGACGTTGGTCACTGCCTCCTGCGTGATGCGGTAGACGGAAAGCGCGACGCCCTCGGGCAGGTCGTCGATCAGCTCGCCGGTCAGCTCGACGCGCACCCCGGCCTGTCCGGCGCGTTCGGCGAGCGTCCGCAGGTCGGAGAGTTTCGGCGCGGGGCCGAGCGCGGCCTCGGGAGTGCCGTCGCCGGAGCGCAGGACGCCGAGCATCCGCCGGAGTTCGACGAGGGTTTCGCGGCTGGTGAGTTCGATGACCCGCAACGCTTCCCGCGCCTCTTCGGGTTGCTCCTGGGCGACGTGGTTGCCGACGGCCGCCTTGACCGCGATCAGGCTCATGCTGTGCGCGACGACGTCGTGCATCTCGCGGGCGATCCGCAGGCGTTCATCGGAAACGGCCTGATCGGCCTGGGTCTCAGCGAGTTGGGCCAGGTTCGCGCGCCGCTGCCGCGTCATCCAGCCCAGCGCCCACGAGCCCACCACCCCGCCGCCCGCGAAGGCCGTCGACGCGATCGTGTTCGGCCCGAGCCGCAGGAGTTCGAAGATCATGACGACGACCAGGCCGAGGCCCATCGCGATCAGCGAACGGATCCGATGGTGTTCCAGCGCCACCGTGTACAGGGCGCATCCCGTGGCCAGCAGCGCGGCCGGGCCCAGCCCGTTCCCGGCGAGCAGGCCTGGGACCAGGCTGCCCAGGCCCAGGCCGTAGGCGACCAGGGGCCGGTGACGGCGGAGCGCGATCGCGAGACCGCTGGCGGCGACCGTCGCCCACGCGAGCCACAGCGGGAGGGCGACGAGGAACGTCCAGGTTCCCGCCGACAGGTTCCCGCCGACGGCGACGACGAGAACCAACGCGAGGAGCGCGTCGATCGTGTTCGCGACGCGGCGGGAGAGCCCCGACGGTTGTTTCATACGGAAAACCTAGCCGGACGGACGGGGCGGCCGCGTCCATCCGGTGGAGGTCATCCCCTGGGTGGAGATCAGCTTCCGTGCGCCGCCGCGAAGAACTCCTTCAGCTTCTCGCGCCAGTTTCGCAGCGCCTCGGGCACGACGTCTTCGTGTCCGGCCGGGACGGTCTGGGTCACCTCGACCATGGTGCCTTCGAGGTCGGAGTGGGAGAACTCCCAGCGGACGACGCCGCCGCGCGGCAGGGAGAACTCCAGCAGCCGCGGCGGTTCTTCGCGGGTGACCGTGCCCTCGGTCTTTTCGGCGATGAGAAGGGCCCAGACCTCGTCGAGGGGTTTCCAGACCAGGTCGCGGCGGAAGCGGATCACCTTGCCGTCGCCGGTTTCCAGGACTTCGCCGTCCGCGAGCCCGAACTCCTCGACGTACGCCTCGATGGGGCCGACCCAGTCCTTCGACTGCTCGTACTCTTCGCCGTCGAGCGAGGCCGTGAGCGCGATGAGGCAGCTGTCCCAGCCGGCGGCGGTGCGGCCCGCCGCGATCCTGGCGATGGCGGGTTCCCCACGGCCGAACGTATGCGTGAACAGCAGCCGGCTGCCGTCACCGTCCGGGCTGATCTCCCAGCGCAGCACGTCGTCGTTCCAGCTGAACGCGAACACGCGAGGCTCGTCGGCTTCGAGGACCTCGCCCGTCGTCGGGGTCTCTTCGCCCTCGAAGGTGAACTCGATGGTCCCGCCCGGTCGCAGGTCGACGACGACCGCCGCGGGGAACCATTTCGCGAGCTCCGACGGTTCGGTGACGGCCCGCCAGACGCGCTCCGGGCGGTGCGCGAGACGGCGTTCGAGCCGCAGTGCCGGACGTTCCCCGACGGTTTCCAACCGGGCGCGAGGGTTCACGGTTACCTCCTAATGTGCCTCAGGGGGAATATAACCGTGACGTGATATTAGGTCAACCGCCGAGGTGGACGCCGAGGCCGCTCCGGCCGGGCGCGAGGTCGTCGCGCAGAACGAGATGGTCGTCGTAGTCGCCGCCGTTCTGATGGCGGAACGGGATCGGGTCCTGGGTGGACAGTGTCCGCAGGCGCTCCCGCAGCGCTTCCGCGGCGGCGTCGTACTGCTCGGCCGAGAGGCGGTCGGCGCCGCAGATCGTCAGCGGAGGAAGGACGGACATTCCCGTGTACCACAGGTTTCCGTGCTGCAGCGGGAACAGGATTTCGTTGATCTCGCCGTTGACGCCGCGTGGTCCGATCGCGGCCTCCGGCGTGCCCGTGGTCAGGACGACCATGGCGCGTTTCCCGGCCAGCGCGCCTTCGCCGTAGCGGGCCGTCCGGCCGTCGGGACGCTGGACGCCGTACGCGAAACCCTTGACGAAGACGCGGTCGAACCAGCCCTTGAGGATGGCGGGCATTCCGTACCACCACAGGGGGAACTGGACGATCACGGTGTCCGCCCACGCCAGTTTTTCGTGTTCGGCGCGGATGTCGGCGCTGAGTTCACCTGCCTGGAACGCGTCCTTCGACGTCGGGGCGACGAACAGCCGGTCGCTTCCGGCGGCCGAGCCGAAGTCGTCGGCGGTGACGACGGGGTTCCATTTCATCGCGTACAGGTCGGATTCCCGGACGTCGGCGCCCTGCGCGCGAAGGGCGCGCACGCCCTCGTCACGCAGCGAGCCGCCGAGGGAACGGGGTTCAGGGTGAGCGAAGATCCACAGCACGTTCATGTCCTCACCGTCGCGCGGCCGGTCGTTCGCCGCGAGTGGCCCGATGGCCAACATGTGCAAGAATCAGGCCATGGCCTTTTTCACGCGTCCTGGCCGTCATCGGATCGCCGTGCTGGTCCGGCACGGGATGCTGGTGATGGAGCTGGGCATCGTCACCAGGCTGTTCGGTACGGCCAAATCGGCCGACGGCGAGCCGCTTTACGAGGTCGTCACCTGCACGCCGGAGCCCGGGCAGATCCGGACCGACGCCGACGTCACCGTCGCGGTCTCGCACGGCCCGGAGGTGCTGGCCGAGGCCGACACCGTCGTCATCCCGGCGTCGTCCATCGAGTACGAACCCTCGGGGCAGGACCTGACCGAACCGCTCGCGCGGGCGCTGGAGCTGATCCGGCCGGACGCCCGGATCGCGTCGATCTGCTCCGGCGCCTTCGTGCTCGCCGCCGCGGGCCTGCTCGACGGCCGGAAGGCGACCACGCACTGGCGCTCGGCACTGGACTTCCAGGCGAAGTTCCCGAAGGTCGCCCTCGATCCCAACGTGCTCTACACCGACGACGGGAACGTGCTGACCTCGGCGGGCGTCGCGTCCGGGATCGATCTCTGCCTGCACATGATCCGCTGCGATCACGGCGCCGCGGTCGCGAACGAGGTCGCGCGCGGAACGGTCGTCTCGCCGCATCGCGAGGGCGGGCAGGCGCAGTTCATCCGGCGGCCGGTGCCGGAACCGCAGTCCTCGTCGACGGCGGCGGCACGGGCCTGGGCGCTGGAGAACCTCGACCGGCCGCTGACCCTGCGCGAACTCGCGGCGAAAGAAGCGATGAGCACGAGGACGTTCACCCGGCGATTCCGCGACGAGGTCGGGATCTCGGCGCTGCAGTGGCTGACCCAGCAGCGGATCGAACGGGCCCGTCAGCTGCTCGAAGAGACGGATCTGCCAGTGGACAAGGTCGCCGCCGAGGCGGGCTTCGGTACCGCCGCGTCGCTGCGCCAGCACCTGCAGGCGGCGCTGGGAGTCTCGCCGAGCGCGTACCGGAACACCTTCCGCGAAGCCGTCTAGAAGACGTCCAGCGAGCTGACCTCCTGGTAACTTACCCAGAAATAAGTTCCGGAGGTGGTTGGTGAAGGCCCTCAAGTTCGCCGAACGGGTGCTGTTCGGCGCCGCCGCGATCGGCACGGTGTATTCGGCCAGGACGGGCAATCGGAAGCTGCAGCTGGCGGCCAAACCCGCCGCCGTCCCGGTGCTCGCCGCCCGGGTCGCGCGGGCGCGGAAGCTCGCGCCGGGCGAGAAGGGCCTGCTCGTCGCGGCGCTGGTCGCGGCCGGGGCGGGCGACCACTTCATGGGCAGGTCCGACGAGGATCGCGAGCTGATCAAGGGCGCGACGTCGTTCGGCGTGATGCAGGTGCTGTATTCCGTGCTGCTGTGGCGTCGCGGTGCTCGTCCGCGCGCCGCGACCGCGCCGCCCCGGCTCGGGGCCTGGGCGGCGGCCGCCGTCGCGATGACACTGCCGAAGCCGTCTCCGGTGTCTTCGGTGCTTTCGGCCTACGGAGGTCTGCTGAGCACGACGTCGACTCTCGCGGCCGACCCGGTGCTGGCGCCGAAGGCCAAGGTCTCGGGCGGGATGGTGGTCCCGTCGGGTGATCGCCGGACCTGGATCGCCGCCGGTGCGCTGCTGTTCTCCGCGTCGGACCTGGCGATCCTCATTCGCCGCAACTTCGTCACCAGCGAGCGGGTGCGAGCGAATCTGGAGACCTTCGTGCTGACTTCCTACCTCGCCTCGCAGTGGCTGCTCGTCGAAGGCATGATCGCGGAGGGCTAGAAAGTTAAGCATCTACTTGACTATCGCTCGGCGTGGGCGGATAGTTAAGCATGTGCCTAACCAACGGATGGACCAGGTGTTCAAGGCGCTTTCCGATGGGACGCGCCGCGAGATGATCGAGCGCCTCACCCGGGGCCCCGCCTCGGTGAAGGATCTCGCTCAGCCGTTGTCGATGTCGCTACCCGCCGTGATGCAGCACCTCCAGGTGCTGGAGGCCTGCGGGCTCGTCCGGTCGGAAAAGGCGGGCCGCGTGCGGACCTGTCACCTCGAACCGGACGGCCTGCGGATGGCCGAGGACTGGCTCGGCGGGCAGCGCACCGGCTGGGAACACCGGCTCGACCGCCTTGGTGGCTTCCTGGACACCGACGAAGGGACAAGGTCATGACCGTCAAACACGCCACTTTCACCCTTGAGCGCGTCTACCCCGTTTCGCCGGAACGCGTCTTCGCGGCTTGGTCCGACCCCGCCGCGAAAGCCGGCTGGTTCACCGTTCCCGGTGGCCGGCACTCCCTGGACTTCCGCGTCGGCGGCCGCGAGATCACCACCGGTCCTCCCGATGACGGGAAGAACATGGTCTTCGACGCGCGCTACGAGGACATCGCCGAGAACGAGCGGATCATCTACTCGGGGACGCTCTCCGCGAAAGACGTCCTCGCGACCGTGTCGGTCACGACGGTGCTGCTCGAAGCCGAAGGTGACGGCACCCGGCTGACGCTGATCGAACAGGGCACTTTCCTCGACGGGCAAGAAGAACCGAGCTGGCGGGAGCAGGGCACCGGAACCTGGCTCGACAACCTGGGGAAGGCTTTGTCGGCAGTATGAAGGCATGCTGACTGCTGAGCTGATCGTCGATCATCATGTCCCGTCGGAACCCGCGCTGTCCCCGGATGGACTCCGGATCGCGTACCAGGTCGAGACCGTCGCCAAAGGCGCCCCCGAGATCTGGCTCGCGGACGGCGGCGGGAAGCCCCGGAAGGTGGCCGCGGGCTCCTCGCCGAAATGGTCGTCGGATTCCCTCTACTTCCTGCGGGACGGCCGGATCCACACGGTGGACGGACAGCTGTTCGCTTGGGGGAGCGAGATCACCGGGTTCGTCCCGATGCGCGACCGGATCGTGTTCCTCGCCGAGGACGAGACGCCGGCCGCGGACATCTGGGTCTGGAGCGAAGGCCTCCGTCCGGCGCGGCTGCGGAGCTTCGACCCGAAGACCGGCGAGATCACCACACTGATCGAAGACCACGTGGTCGACGTCGCCGGTCGTCAGGACGAAAAGGCGCTCGCCGTCCTCACCTGGCTGACGCCCGAACTCGATCCCGGCGGGCTCGAACCCCGGCTTTCCGTGCTGGATCTGGAAACCGGGGAACGGCGAGAGCTCGGGAAGACCTCGTTCGAGGCCGAGAGCCCGGTCTGGTGGCGGGATGGCGACAGCTGGCACGTCGCGTATCTCGCGACCCTGGAGAGGGTGGGTGGCCGGGCGGTCTTCGACGTTCCCGTGGAAACGGGGGAGCACCGGAACCTGGCGCCGGAATCGGCCTGCCCGATCAGGCTCGCGCAGGTCGATTCCGGCGCTCCGCTGATGCTCGTCGCCGACGGGCTCGACACCGCCCTTCATCGGCTCGGGTCCGGCGAAGTGGCGTTCTGGCGCGGGCAAGCGGACGCGATCGCTTCGAACGGCGAAATCGTGGCCATCGTGCTGAGCACCGCTTCTCATCCGAAAAATATCCACAGCGGACCTGTGGGTGGAGCTTTGACGCGCGTCAGTGACCTGGTGCCGGAGTTCGCCGGGATCACCTGGGGATCGCAGGAACGCTTGTCCTACCAGGCTTTCGATGGCCTCACTCTGGACGGCTTGCTCGTCCTTCCGCCGGGCAAGACGCGGGAGGACGGACCTTTCTCCCTGATCACGATCCCGCACGGCGGACCGTACGACCGGCACGCGGACGGGTTCCGGCTCGCCTGGTTCCCGTCCGCGCAATGGCCGGCGTCGGCGGGACACGCCGTCTTCCTGCCGAATCCCCGTGGGGGACAAGGCCATGGCCATGAGTTCGCCGCTTCGGTCGCCGGACGTGTCGGCCTCGAAGAATGGAGGGACATCGAGACCGGGATCGACCTGCTCGTCGCCGAAGGGGTCGCCGATCCGGACCGGCTGGGGATCATGGGAGGGAGTCACGGAGGTTTCATGACAGCCTGGGCGGTCGGGCAGACCAGCCGGTTCAAGGCGGCTCTGATGGTGGCCGGGATCTGCGACTGGGGCATGCTCGCCGGGACCGGCGAATTCGGTCCCTACGATGCCGTGCTCGGCGGAAGTACCGGCTGGGAAGGGGAAGGCCCGCACCGGCACGACCGGCTGAGCCCGATCTCCTACGCGTCGAAGATCGAGACCCCGGTGCTGATCGCGCACGGCGCGGACGACACGAACGTCCCGTTGTCCCAGGCGGAATACTTCCACCGTGCGCTAAGGCACTTCGGCGTCGAACACGACCTCGTCGTCTATCCCGGCGAAGGGCATTCGTTCCGCAAGCGGGAAAACCAGCTGGATCTGCTTCGCCGCATGAACGAGTGGTTCGCGCGCTTGCTTTAGCTCCAGTCGGTTTGCGGTTCTCCTGGGATGTGCGTGCCGAACGTCCATTCGTAGCCTTCGAGATCGTCGACGCGGAAGCGGTAGTTGCCCCATTCGGTGTTCTCGGGCTTCCAGACCGTCGTCGCGCCGGCTTCGATGGCGGAGGCGAAAACGGCGTCCACGGCCTCTTGTGTCGGAAGACTGACGTAGAGGCCGTGGCCGACCGTTTCCCCCTTGCGGGTCGCGCGGTCGTAGTCCTCCTCCGCGCTGAACACGATGATGGAGGCTCCGCCGAGCCGCAGTTCCGAATGCAGGATCCGGCCCTTGTCGTCAGGGAATTCCATGACGGTTTCGAAGCCGAAGGCGCTTTCGAGCCAGCGGAGCGCCTTCGCAGCGTCACGGTAGGCGAGGTAGGAGTGGAGGGAAGCGAGGCGTTCCTGGGTTTCGGTCATGGGCACAGCCTGGCAACCGATGCGGACAGCCACGGTCCTCGATTCATTTCCGGTGTCACCAGATCAGGCGGATGCCGAGCCCGGCGATGAGCGCGCTGGACACGAGCGCGGTCGCCAGCCGGCCACGACGTCCGGTCAGCGCCTTGCCCAGCACCGCGCCGCCGCCCGCGAGGAGCAGCTGCCAGCTCGCCGACGCCGCGAACGCCGCGAGCACGAAGACCACGTGCTCCGGTGTGGTCGCGGTGGCCATGTCCTCGCTGCCGAGTACGAGCGCGGCGAAGTAGATCACCGTCGTCGGGTTCAGCAGCGTGATCCCGAGCAGGCTCACGTAGGCCTTCAGCGGTCCGATCGCGGCCGGTCCGGTCAGCTCGGCTTTCGCGGAGTCGCGGAAATTCCGGATCCCGGTGATTCCGATGTGGACGGACAAGGCGAGCAGTACCGCCACCGAAACCCAGCGCAGCGGCTCGGCGATCGGCTGGATGATCCGGACGAGGCCGCTGCCGCCGAGGACCGCGATCAGGGCGTAGAGGCCGTCGGCCGTGGCGACGCCCAATGCGGCGTACGCGCCGATCCTGAGTCCCGCGCGAGCCGTCAGGACCACGAGATAGGTCCCGACCGCGCCCACCGGTATGGCGATGCCATACCCGGCGAGCAGGCCCGCGACGAGCGCGGCGCTCACGGCCGGACCGGTGCCGGCCTCCGCCAGGACGTCTTCCGCTGCTGCACCCGCACCCGTCGGACGACGGTGGGCGACGGCAGGAAGGCGAGGGTCGAGGTCATGGGGTGAAGGATGCGAACGGACGGCCGCGGGCGCAACACAATTACCGGGCCGGGGCCGGCTCCGGGATGTCATGAAAGGGCCGTTCCTGACGAAATTCGTCAGGAACGGCCCTTTCATGACATCCGGGAGGCGGTCAGACGGCGGCCGTCTCCAGGACGGCCAGCGGCCGCACCTCGTATGTCCATATTGGACACCAGGCGTCGATCTGATGCCCGTTTGATGCATTTATGTCCTATTTCGCGTGAGGTCGCGAGTGGCGAAGAGGGTTATTGAGAAGTAGGGCAAAGGTGTCGTGTTCGTGGTCAGGTCAGTGGCTCTGCGCGATGTAGGGCTCAGGGCACTGGCTGTGTGGATTTTGGTGCGTTGGATGCACCGAAATCCACACAGTCCCGCGTGACCGGTCCGGTCGTGTAGGGGTGTGTGGAAATAGGGACGTTGAACGTCCCTATTTCCACACACCCCTCACCCTCAGTGACACCTCGCGCTCGTCTTCGCAAAGTCGGGCAAAGCGCTCAAAACGGGCGTCCTGATCGAAAGTTCTGTCCCTTGTGGACGGAGGATGTTGCGGCCTGCCCCCGTGGTGGTGGGCCTCATGACATCCGGGAGGCGGTCAGGCGGCGGCCGTCTCCAGGACGGCGTCCAGGTCGGCCAACAGCCGCGCCTTAGGACGCGCCCCGACGGTCGTCCAAACAGGACGGCCGTTCCGGAAGAGGATCAGCGTCGGCAGGGACATGACCTGGTAATCCCGTGCCGTGAGCGGGTTCTCGTCGGAGTTGAGCTTGCGGATGATCAGCACGTCGGCGCGTTCTTCGGCGATCTCGGCGAGCACCGGGACGATCATGTGGCAGGGCGGGCACCACTGCGCCCAGAAGTCCACCAGGACTGGCTTGTCCTGTTCCAGGACCAGTTCTCGGAAGGTTTCGTCGGTGACGACGGAAAGGGACATTCAGGTCTCCTCGGTTAGCGGCACGACGACACACGGTCCCGGCGGCGTCTTCAGCGCGCCCGCCAGCTTGGTCAGCAGGCTGTCCCGTACGTCGTTGAGCCTGGCAAGACAGGCGTCCACCTCGGCGAGTTTGCGTTGGTAGACCTCGATCGAATCGGCGCACGAGTCACCGGTCTCGTGACCGGCGCGCAGGCAGTCGACGAACGGCCTGGTGTCCTCCAAGCTGAGCCCGACCGCTTGCAGGGTCAGGATCTCGTTCACCAGGCGGTAGTCGTCCTCGTCGTACTCCCGGTACCCGTTCGACGCGCGCCGTGCGTCGAGAAGCCCTTGTGACTCATAGAAACGCAGCGCGCGCGTGGTGGTCCCGGTCCGCGCGGCGAGTTCGCCGATCCGCATGTCCCGAGCGTAAACCTTGCCCTTGGCGTCAAGGCAAAACTCAGTCGTCGAGATCGACCCGGATGCTGAGCAGATCCGTGCCGATCGCCTGGACGGCGGCGCTGTTGAACCGGGGCAGGGCCTTCAGCCGGGCGCGGGGGTCGTCGTCCGGGAGCAGGTGCGCCGTGCCGCTGTGCCACCGGCCCTTGAGCCGGACCCGGACGCGCGGATCGGCCTGGATGTTGCGGACGTACTGCGACTTCTCGCCGAACTCCGAGACGATCCAGAACTCGCGGCCCACCTTGCGGCCGCCGACCGGGGTCCGCCGGGGTTCCCCGGACTTGCGGCCGGTGGTCTCCAGGAGCGGCTGGTTCGGCAACCGGCCGAGGATCGGGTTGCCGACGTGCCGCTGGAAGGTCGTGGCCACCCGGTGCTTGATCTCGTGATAGCGCGACATGGGTCCAGGGTGCCCGACGCGGCGGGTTTCTGTCGGTCGTCTCACCTACGCTCGGCCCATGGTGAACGAGTCCGACGTGGACCTGGGGGACGGGGCCACACTGCACGTCTACGACACCGGCGGCCCCGGTCCGGTGGTCGTCTGGCACCACGGGACCCCGAACATCGGCGCGCCGCCGTCACCGCTGTTCCCGGCCGCCGAACGGCTCGGGCTGAGGTGGGTCTCCTACGACCGGCCCGGCTACGGCGGTTCGTCGCCGCGTCCGGGCCGGGATGTCGCGTCGGCGGCGTCGGACGTCGAGAAGGTCGCCGACGCTCTGGGGATCGAGCGGTTCGCGGTCTTCGGGCATTCCGGTGGCGGACCGCACGCGTTCGCCTGCGCGGCGCTGCTGCCGGAGCGGGTCTCGGCGATGGTCGGCGTCGCGGGCATGGCCCCGTACGGCGCCGACGGCCTGGACTGGTTCGCGGGAATGGGCGCGGCGGGCGTCGGCTCGCTGACGGCCGCGCTGGCGGGACGGGACGAAAAGGAACGCTACGAGGCGGCCGCCCAGTACGACGCCGAGATGTTCACCGCGGCGGATCACGCGGCCTTGTCGGGTGACTGGAAGTGGTTCCTCGACGTCGTCGGTCCCGCTCTCGAAGGTGGCCTCGGCGCGCCGATCGACGACGATCTCGCGTATGTCGCGCCTTGGGGTTTCCAGCCGTCCGAGGTCAAGGCGCCGGTGCTGCTGCTGCACGGCGGCGCGGACCGGATCGCGCCCGTCGGGCACGCCGAGTGGCTCGCCCGGCAGTGCGCCACGGCCGAGGCACGGCTGTTTCCGGAGGACGGTCACATCTCGGTGCTCCGCCACTCCGCGGCCGCCCTCGACTGGCTCGCCACTCACTTCTGACCCGCGCCGCCGGTGCCCCGAGCGCCACGCACGGGACGCTCACCGTCTCGAGCGTGGCGCTCGCGACTCAGCTGGGGCGGCCCGCGCCGGTGTAGTCGTCGCCCTTCGAGTGGTAAGTGTGGATCTGGATCGCCTGGCCCTGCGTGGGCGCGTTGATCATCAAGCCGTTCCCGAGGTACAGCCCGACGTGATGGATCCGCGTCGCCGGGTTCCCGTAGAACACGAGGTCGCCGAGCTTCGGCTCCTGGCCGCCGGGCACCTGCGGCAGCGCCCGGAACTGGCTGTCCGCGGTCCGCGGGAGAGCGACCCCGGCCTCGTCGTAGGACGCCTTCGTGAGCCCGGAGCAGTCGAAGCCCGCCGCGCCCGCTTCGGGCCCGTTGCCGCCCCACACGTACGGGAGTCCCAGCTGACCGAGGGCGAACCGGGTCGCCTTCACCGCGGGGGTCGAGCCTCGCGCGGGATCGAGGGACAGGGTCGCGTACAGCTGGGCGTTGCCCAGGACGCGTTGGCGGAACAGTTCGGCCTCGTTGCCCTTGCCGCCCTGGTAGCCGGCGATCGCCTTCCACCAGCCGTTGCCGCCACCGAGGTCGGCCCCGGAAGCGCACAGCGCGCGTCCGGCGGCGACCGAGGCGGAGTCGGGGTCGGCCAGCGCGGGCTTCGCGATCCCGGGGATCGACGCACCGTGCTTCTTCCACTGCGGTGCCGAAAGGCCGAGCGGGTTGTCGCCGCCGCGTCCGTGGTTCGAGCTCGCCGCGCCGATCCCGGCCAGCGTGACCCAGGAAAGGTGGCAGTTCGGCTGTTCGCCGCGCAGCGCCAGCTCGCCGTTCGCGTAGCCGATGAGCGACTTCGCCGGGATGTCGAGCGGCCCGGCGAGTTTCGTGGCCCACTCTTCGAGCGGCCGGACGCCCTTCGGGGTCTCCTGCGCTTTGACCGGCGCGCTGACTTCGAGGACCGACGGACCCGCGCCGCCGCCGACGGTGGCCGGATCCTGCTTGGCGGCGGGGACCGGCACCGGCTGGTTCCCGTCGGCGGGCGCCGGATCGTTGCCGCCCGCGAGCAGCCAGCCCGCCGTCGCGAGCCCGGCGACCAGCGGGAGCGCGACCAGGCCACGCATCGCCACGCCATGCGCCCACGACTTCTTCGGGCTGGTTTCGGGCGCGCTCGGGGCCGACTCGGGCTCAGTCACGCCGTCCAGGTTATTGGAGACCACCTCTGCGTAACGAGCGAACGCCTTGCACGTTAGGGGGACTCTCATATTCTGGGCAGATGAGTGAGACGGGAGCGCTCGACGCCGAGCGTCTGAGTGCCGCGCTGTCCGGCCGGTACGCCGCGATCCAGGTCGTGGCGAGCACCGGGTCCACCAACGCCGACCTGCGGGAAGCCGCCGCGAAGGGGGCCGAAGACCGCACCGTGCTGATCGCCGAAGAGCAGACGGCCGGGGTCGGCCGCCGCGCGCGGCAGTGGTCTTCGCCGAAGGGAACGGGCCTCTACGTCAGTGTCCTGCTGCGTCCGGGCGGGGTCCCGTTCGCCAATTTGGGTTCACTTTCCGTGGTCGCGGGACTCGCGGTCCGGGAGGTCGCCGCGGGCCTGGGCGTCGACGCCGTCCTCAAATGGCCGAACGACGTCCTGGCCGGGCCGGACCGCGCCAAATGCGCGGGCATCCTGGCGGAGGCCGTCGCCGGTGACGAGACCACCGTGATCCTCGGCATCGGCCTGAACGTGCTGCCGCTCGGCGAGAACGTCCCGGCCGGGCCCGGTGGCCTGCCCGCGACTTCGCTGGCCGAACAGGGGGCGACGGAGACCGACCGCGCCGAGATCGCCACCCGGCTGCTCACCGGTTTCGGCGAACTCGAACACCGCTGGCGGCTCGCCGGCGGCTCGCTGGCCGAGGCGGGCCTGCTCGGCGACTACCGGCGGCACTGCGCCACGCTGGGCCAGGACGTCGAGGTCCAGCTGCCCGACGGTTCGGCGCTGACCGGCCGCGCCGCCGACATCGATCCCGCCGGCCAGCTCCAGGTCGACGTTCCCGGTGGTGAGCGGTACACGGTGTTCGCCGGGGACGTCGTCCACGTGCGGCCCGCCGGGTCCTGATCCGTGCGGTGTGTTTTGCGGCGTCCGGTCTTCCACCGGGACCGTTCGCCGGTACGGTGAGCTCACCAGCGCCGAACACACTTTGGGAGCGTCCGTCGTGGCCTATCCGGACGATTTGCTCAGCGAAAACGAGCACGTCGTGGTGCACAGTCACCCGCATTTCAAGATGCTGATCTTCCCCTTCCTCGCGCTGATCGTCACGCTCGGTCTGGGGATCTGGCTGGCCGTCATCGCGAAGGACGCGACGGCCCCGTGGGACCTCATCTCCGAGATCGCGATCGCCGCCGTCGGGCTCGGCCTCGTCGTGTGGCTCTTCCTGGCCCCGTTCGTCCGCTGGCGCACGACGCATTTCATCGTGACCACGGACAGGCTGATCGCCCGCGAGGGCGTGCTGAAGCGGACCGGGATCGACATCCCGATGTCGCGGATCAACAGCGTCCAGTTCGAGCACGGGCTGCTGGACCGCGTGTTCGGCTGCGGCACGCTGGTGATCGAGTCCGCTTCGGACGAACCGCTGAAGTTCGACGACATCCCCAAGGTCGAGCGCGTGCACACGGTCATCTACCGCGAAGTCAACGACAACCCGTACGACGACTACGCGCCGCCCGCGGGGGCACCGCAGCAGACCGAACCGCTTCCTCCGCAGGGCCACCCGCCGCGCGGAAACCGGCGTCGTTGATGGGCACGCGAGAACTCGGGCTGCCCGACCGCGTCCCGTCCGTCTACTCCCTGCCGGAGCGGGTGACGATCTGGGAGGTCGGCCCGCGCGACGGCCTCCAGAACGAGAAGGCGATCGTTCCGGTCGAGGTCAAACTCGAATTCCTGGACAGGCTCGCCGATGCCGGGCTGACCACGCTCGAAGCGACCAGTTTCGTGAGCCCGAAATGGGTGCCGCAGCTGGCCGACGCCGAGCAGCTCCTGGCCGGGCTCGACCGCCGCGAAGGCATCCGGTACCCGGTGCTCGTCCCGAACGAGCGCGGGCTGGACAGGGCGCTGGAGGCCGGGGTTTCGCATATCGCGATCTTCGCCAGCGCCACCGAGACCTTCGCCGAGAAGAACCTCAACTCGACGGTCGACGACCAGTTCGCGATGTTCGAACCCGTCGTCACCCGGGCCCGGGCCGAAGGTCTCGACGTCCGCGGGTACGTGTCGATGTGCTTCGGCGACCCGTGGGAGGGCGCCGTCCCGGCCGAGCAGGTCGCCGGGGTGGGCAAACGGCTCCTGGATCTGGGCTGCTCGCAGCTCTCGCTCGGGGACACCATCGGCGTCGCCACCGCGGGTCAGGTCGAGACGCTGATCGGCCAGTTCCCCGACATCGGCGCCCTCGCCGTCCATTTCCACGACACCTACGGCCAGGCGCTCGCGAACACGCTGGCCGCCCTGCGCTGCGGCGTGTCCACTGTGGACTCTTCGGCCGGTGGCCTGGGTGGCTGCCCGTACGCCGAATCCGCGACCGGGAACCTCGCCACCGAAGATCTGGTGTGGATGCTCGACGGCCTCGGCGTCGAAACCGGTGTCGATCTCGACGCGCTGGTGGCGACGAGCAAGTGGATGGCCGGGAAGCTCGGCAGGCCCAGTCCCTCCCGGGTGGTCAACGCGCTCGCCGGATGACGCCAGGTGGTCGTGAGTGGCAAGTGTCGTTGGTGAGGGATTCGGGGGCATGAACGGGCCCAGATCCGTCATCGGCGGAGCTCTGCTTTGTCTCGGCGTCGGGTGGAGCTTGTGCCGGATGCCGGCTGGTCGACGGGGGAGGATTCCGGCCGTTGAACGTCCGGAATCCTCCCCCGTCACCTCGTCTGCCACCGGTCACGACCGGCACGACCTTGATCAACGGAGGATCGGGGACGTTGAGTGTCCCCGATCCTCCGTTGATCAAGATCCGAGACCGGGCGACCCACGCGACGATGAAGGAATCGGGACACTCAACGTCCCAATTCCTTCACCGTCGAACCCGGCGGCCGCTGAACCGCCACCTCGCGCAGGTCAGGCATAGGTCGGTAAATGCTGAGCCGTTCTAACCCCACTTACCACTCACGACCACTCGCGCGCGCTTCCGGATATCGGCCGACGAGAACGCCGGTCGGCGCTAAGGTCGTAGCGCGTCCTGTCCGCTGCCTCCCCTTTCCACCGTGGGGACCGATACCTTGGGGGAGGTGCGGTGACCGATCCGAGCGAGGCCGGAACGGGGCCGATCCGGCTGCCTGCCGACCACGACGCCCCGACACCACCTCACGGGGTGCGCGCCCCGTACGCGCCTTCACCGTGGCCTGCCGCGGTGGCACCGTTGCGGGTGCCTTTTCCACAGCCGCCCGCGGCTCCGCCGCCGCCCGTTCCCCAGCCCGCCGCCCTGCCGCCCATGGGGGCGCTGCGGACCGAGCGGGAGAGCGTGATCGCGCTGTTCCTCGTGCACATGTTCCCGATCGGGCATCTCCCGGTCGCGATGGGGAAACCCGCGCGCCAGTTGCCGCTCCCGGTCGGCGGTTCCGGCCCGCAGGATCACCCCGAGGCGGGCGTACTGGACGACCTGGATGCGTTGTCGCACGTCAGCAGTGGTTTCCGGCGATCGCCGACGACGCCTGCCGTCATCGCTCCGGCGGAACTGACCCGCGGACACGACCCCTGGGGCGGGGAGTCCCAAGAGGACTGGCGCGAGCGCTTTATAGGCGAGGCGGGCTATCTGTGGCCTCCCGGTGAGGGCGGTATCGACCCGGCGACGCCGGTGATGCTCGACGTCGGCACCCACCTCGACCGGTTCGGGGACCAGCACGGCCGGGTGTTCGCCGAAGACGCGACCCTGTTTTCGATGCGCTCGCTGCCACCGGACAAGATCGGCGCGTACCGGCGCTACCGCGTCGTCCGGCCGTTGCCGGTCTGGCGTTCGGTGACCGCCGAATGGTTCGGCCAGCCGGGCGGCGGGGTACGTTTCCGCGCGGTGCTGGGCGCCGATGAACTCGTCACGCTGGGCTTCCTGGCGGACGTCACGGGGGAGGTTCGGTGAACACGGGGACGATCCTGCGCTGGCTGGCGGCGCTGGGCGTGCCGGCCGAGGTGGTCTCGGTCGGCACGGAGACCGACAACGCCTGGTGCCTCATGCGCACTGAAGAAGAAGGCGCCGAGCCCGCCTGGGAGGTCTTCTGGCGTGAGCAGGGCAACCGGTACGACTGGGCACGGTTCACCAGCGAACAGGTCGCCTGCCACTACCTCTTCGGACGTCTCGCCTGGTCGCAGGTCGCGCGTGGCGCGGTCGGCCTGCTTCCCGGCGCGCAGTGACCCCGAGCGCGTGAAGGCCCCCTTCCCTCTGCTCAGCCGAGGGAAGGGGGCCTTCACGCGCGTTCAGCGCTTCAGGATCGCCAAGGCCTCGTCGTGCAGCAGGCCGTTCGTCGACAGGGCCGAGCCGTTGTCGTAGCGCGCTTCGCCGTCGAGGTCGCTGAACCGGCCACCGGCCTCGGTGATCAGCACCTGCGCCGCGGCGACGTCCCACGGGTTCACGATGCATTCCGCGGTGACGTCCAGCGCGCCCTCGGCGACCAGGCAGTGATGCCAGAAGTCGCCGAAAGCGCGGCTTTCCCAGCACGCGTCGACGAGGTCGAGGTACTTCTCCCGCGAGTGGTACTCCACCCACGAGTTCAGGTCCGTTGTGGACAGATACGCGTCTTCGAGCGACGCGACCTTCGACACCGAGATGCGGCGCTCCCCGGCGGAGTCGCTCATCCAGGCGCCGTCCCCGGTGGCGGCCCACCAGCGACGGCCGAGCAGCGGCGCGCTGATCATGCCCACCACAGGCGTGCCGTCTTCGACCAAGGCGATCAGCGTCGCCCAGACCGGGACGCCGCGCAGGAAGTTCTTGGTCCCGTCGATCGGGTCGAGCACCCAGGCGCGGCCGGTCGCGGCCGAACCGCCGCGTTCCTCGCCGAGGACGGCGTCGTCCGGCCGGTCTGTGGCGAGGATCGCACGGATGGCGTCTTCGACCGCGGTGTCCGCGTCGGTGACCGGGGTCCGGTCGGGTTTGCGTTCCACGGCGAGGTCCAGCGCGCGGAAACGGGCGGTGGTGATGGCGTCGGCGGCGTCGGCCAGCCGGGTGGCGAGTTCCAGATCATTCTCGTAGCCAGGCACGGTCACGATGCTTTCACGCCCGGCAGTCGTAGAGTTGGCCAGGTGAGCATGGTGCTACTCGCCGAGGACGACCCGGCCATCGCCGATCCGCTTTCCCGAGCGCTCCAGCGGGAGGGGTACGAGGTGCGTGTCGTCGGCGACGGGCCCGCCGCTCTCGACGCGACCGAGAGCGACCGCGTGGACCTGCTGGTCCTCGACCTCGGGCTGCCCGGGATGGACGGCCTCGAGGTCTGCCGCCGCCTGCGCGCCAGCGGCACCGAGGTCCCGGTGCTGATGCTGACCGCGCGCACGGACGAGGTCGACTTCGTGGTCGGGCTCGACGCCGGCGCCGACGACTACGTCGCGAAACCGTTCCGGCTCGCCGAACTGCTGGCCCGCATCCGGGCGCTGCTCCGCCGCCGGGCGCCCGAAGTGCTCGAAGCCGGGGGAGTGCGGATGGACCTCGGTGCCCGGATGGTCACCGTGGACCTGCACGAGGTCCAGCTGGCGAACAAGGAATTCGAGCTGCTGCGGGTGCTGATGAGCCGCGCGGGCCAGGTGGTCAGCCGCGACGAGATCCTCGCCGAGGTGTGGAACGACCTCGAATCGAAGACCTCGAAGACGCTCGACATGCACATGTCGTGGCTGCGGCGGAAGCTCGCCATCGCGGCCGACGAGGCGGCGGGCCGGACAGGCAAACCTGGCGGGAACGGCGACGGCGAGCGGCGGATCGCGACCGTCCGCGGCGTCGGTTTCCGCTTCAACGCGGAATAGCATGCGCCGTCGTATCCTCCTGGCGATCCTGCTCGCCGTCGCGGTGACCGCGGCGGTGCTGGGCATCCCGCTGGGGATCACCGCCTGGCAGCTGGTCGAGAACCTCAACCGGGAGAACCTGGCGTCCTCGGCCCGCGGGATCGCGGCGACACTGGACAGCGAGATCGCCGTCGGTCAGCCGATCAACCTCGACCTGGTCCGGGTGGCCGTCCCGCAGGGCGGGTTGCTGACCGTCCGCGCGCAGGGGCAGATGGAGAAGCGGTACGGCTCCGACCCGGGCTCCGACGTGGTGTCCGAGAAGGCGCCGATCGCGTTGCACGGCGAGGTCGAGCTGGCCATGCCCGCCGGTCCGATGCGCACCCGCCAGACCCAGGTGACCCTGCTCGTGGTGCTGCTGGTCGTGTTGTCCGTGGGCACCGGGACGGTGGTCGCGACCGTGACCGCGCGGCGGCTCGCGAAACCGCTGAGACACGTCGCCGATCGCGCGGTCAAACTCGGCGGCGGCGATTTCCGGCCGGATCCGAAGCGCTACGGAGTCGGCGAACTCGACATGGTCGCCGAAGCGCTCGACGCGTCCGGGACGGCGCTCGCGCAGCTCGTCCAGCGCGAACGTCAGCTCGTCGGCGACGTCTCGCATCAGCTGCGGAGCCGGTTGACCGCGTTGCAACTGCGGCTCGAACCACTGACCGTCCATCCTGAGCAGGACGTCGTCGACGAGGCGAAGGCCGCGCAGGAACAGGCGGACCGGCTGGCCGAGGCACTCGACGAACTGCTCGCCGCCGCGCGGGCGGCCCGCGAGGTCGGCGCGGAACCGGTGAATCTGCCGGAAATGCTTCCGGAGATTTCCGAGGAATGGCGACAGCTGCTTCGCGCCGAAGGCAGGCATCTGCGGCTTCGCGTCACCGACGGGCTCAGGGTGAGGGCGACGCCGGGCCGGTTGCGCGAGGTCGTCGGGGTCCTGCTCGACAACGCGCTGCGCCACGGCGCGGGAACGGTCACGCTCGCTGCCCGGCGCGGCGACACGGACGGCACCGTCGTCATCGAGGTCGCCGACACCGGATCGGGGGTGCCCGACGAACTCGCGCCGCATATCTTCGAACGCGGTTTCTCCGGCGGCGGGTCGACCGGCGTCGGGCTCGCCCTGGCTCGCGCGCTCATCGAGGCCGACGGTGGACGGCTGGAGCTGTCGAGCAAGCAGCCCGCGGTGTTCAGCCTGTTCCTGAAGGTCCCGCGGCCGGGCGATGTGGCCGAGGTGCGCTGGCCCGCCGAGCGGGTCCCCCGGTAAGACCTCCCGAAGGACGTCCCGATCGGGCAGGGCCAGGGAAAGCGCGCCGACCTAACGTCGGGGAGTGCGAGCGACGGCGTTCCGGTACCGCCCACCGGTGGATCCGGTGGCCGCGGCGACCGTGGAGATCGGCAAGGTGGCGATTTCCGTGCGGTTGTCCTTCGACGGGGACCTGTACGGCTGCCGTCGTCCGCCCGGGGTGGTGGAGCGGATGGAGGCCGAAGCCCTGGACCTGCTTTCGAAAGGCCTGTTCGTCAGCGGGATCGACACCCCGGTCGCGACCGTCACCGGAGCGGCGGGACATCGGTTCGTCCAGGAGAGCGCCGTGTTCCAGCCCCCGGGCGGCTGGGTCTACCGGGGCACGTGCGGCGTCGGCGCCAGCCGTAACGGGCTGACCTTGACCGGCCTGCTCGGCTACCGCCTCGAAGTCCGCGCGGCATGGTCCCGGCGGGCCGGTGAATGCGGCCCGCCCGCGACCGAGGCCGAATGGTGCGAGCTGTTCGGCGCGCAGCTGGCGTCCATCGGCGGGGTGGTCCTGCGGCGGGCCTCGATGCTCAGTCCCGGTACTCCGCCGTGACCGTGACGACGAACGCCGCCCTGGCGGGCAGGCCGAGGCCGACCCACAGCCTGGTCGGATCGGCCTTCCCGATGGCCAGCCGGAGCGGCTGGTCGCCGACCATCAGGAACTCGGTCCAGAGCAAGGCGCGCAGCGATCGGTCGAGCAGGGTGTGCTCGTCCCGGACCTTGTCCGCCCGCGCGGTGATCAAATAGGACAGTTCGCACCGCTTCGCCCGCACGACGCCGGTTCCCGGACCGGCGTCGTGCAGGGCGAAGAGGAACAGATCGACGGTCGACACCGGTGTTTCGGTCTGCCAGGTGGGTTTCGGCGGATCGAGCCGGACCACCGTCCCCTCCGGCAGATGAGGCGCGATGAGCCGGCACAACGCCTCGTCGACCTGGGTGATCACGGCGTCAGATCAATCCCTCACGCAGTGCGTAAGCCACCGCGTGCGACCGGTTCCGGAGCTGGAACCGGTTGGTCACGTCGTGCAGGATGCTCTTCACCGTGCGCTGCGAGTAGCAGAGCTGGTCGGCGATCTCCTGCGTCGAGAACCCCGACGCGACCAGCTTGAGCACCTCGGTCTCCCGGTTGCTCATGCCACCCATGTGCAGGCCGCGCGGCTGCAAAACCTGACGTTGCAGCCGCGAGACCCGGTGCAGGAGCCTGCCGAGCAGGTCGGGCGGGAGCGCGCCCTCCCCGGCGGCGGCCGCCTTGATCAGCCGGACCAGGACGTCGGCGCCCGCCTCCGAGCGGCGGGCCACCGCGCAGACGCCGTGCTCGATGGCGCTGAGGATCTCGTTGTCGTCGACTTCGCCCGCGATGAGCACGATGCGGGTGAACCCCTGATGGTGCAGCGCGGACAGCAGCTGCGTCATGGCCTCGTCGAGGCGGTCGGTGACCAGGAGGGCCACCATGCTCGGGTCGGCGGTCTCCCCGTCCACCAGCCAGACGTCGTCTCGGGAGCGGAGCGTCATGCAGACGCCGTTGTGCAGGATCGGATCGGTGGCGCGGACGACCACCGGTGTCCTGTTCGGTTCGAACATGTGATTCCCATTTCCCCTCGAACGGTGCGAGGGCCCCACCCCCCGCACTACTCACCCTGCCGGGTGAGGTGTCCCGGGCGCATGGGACTCCGGTCCCGGAATTGCCCGAAAAGCCGCCCTTATCGGGGTCGCTTTTTCAACGGCGGCCTTCAACGGCCGGTTTCACCGGCCCAGCCCTGCTTCGCGGGCACGCACGATCGCCTCGGCGCGGTCGGCGACGTGGAGTTTGCTGAACACGTTGGAAATGTGGTTCCGCACGGTCTTCGGGCTGAGGCAGAGCGTGCTCGCGATGACGGTGTTGCTGTGCCCGCCGGCGATGAGCGAGAGGACCTCTCGTTCGCGGACGGTCAGTTCCGGGAACACTGTGTCCGTATTCGGCTGTGAGTGGTTGAAGAAGCCGAGGACTCGCGTCGCGATATCGGGCCCGAAGATCGCTTCGCGCCTCGCGACGGCGTGAACCGCACGGATGATTTCGTCGGGTTCGGCGTCTTTCAGCAGATATCCGCGGGCTCCGGCACGCATCGCGGAGAAAACCGACTCGCTCTCGTCCGCCATCGTCAGCATGAGCACTCCGACACCGGGCTGTTCGGCGACGATGTGCCGGGTCGCCTCGGCGCCGCTGATGTCGGGCAGATGCAGGTCCATGACCACGACGTCGGGTCCGAGGGCGCTCGCCGCGCTGATCGCGTGCGCCCCGCTCGCGGCCTCGCCGACGACGTCGATCTGGGGTTCGTTGGCCAGCAGCGTGCAGACCCCGAACCGGAACAGCGGATGGTCATCGACCACGAGCACGCGCAGGCGTTCGGTCATTCGGTCTCCCCCTGTACTCCCCGACGCGGCACGTTAGCGAGAGGGCCGGTCGCGGACAACGCGTGGTCCGGACAGCGGACCGGCGGAATTAAACGCGTGATGAGTATCGCGTATCGCGGGGACCTGCCCCAAGTGATTAACCCTTTCGGCCCAGGCGGGGGAGCAAGGGACCTTTGCTCACGTTGCTTAGCACGCTAACTAAGGTGAGCAAAGGTCCCCTGCTCCTCTCCTCGCCCGTAACCCTCGCTGCTGACGCTATGAACGGTCCTTTCCTTGCAAATTTTGCAAGGAAAGGACCGTTCATTGCGCGGGCTGTCCGTGAAGGCCTCCTTGCCTACCCTGAAGGTAGTGAAGGAGGCCTTCACGGACCCTGGGTCCCTCAAGGAGTCCTTCACGGACCACCGGACCGCCTCAGGAACCTCAAAACCCCCAGCAACCTCACACGTCACAGCAGGTGCGCGTGAAGGCCCCCTTCACGCGGCTCAGCCGAGGAAACTCGCCCTTCACGCCAGGCCCAAGTACATGAAGGGGTCCTTCACGGAGCCAGGCGCAAGCAAGGGGGCCTTCATGTACCCCCAAGCCCAGGCGACAGCAAAGGTCCCTTGCTCTCTTTCCACAGGTCAGGCGAAGGCGGCGGCGTGCTCCCGGGCCCAGTCACCGAACGTCAGCGGCGCCCGCCCGAGAAGCTCGCGAACGGTGTCGAACACGATCTCCTCGTTCCCGGCGGACTGCCGTTTGAGCTCGAAGATCCCGTCGACCGCCGAAGCGGGCCAGCCGAAGCCGAGCATCCGGGCGCGGGCGTCGGCCTCGGGCTCCTCGACGTAAGTCAGCTTCCGGCCGAGGGTGTCGCCGAGGATCTCGACCTGTCGCCGCGTCGTCAGCGCTTCGCCGCCGGTGATCGGGTACGTCTTGCCCGCGTGCCCGTCGGTGGCCAGCACGGTCGCGGCGACTTCGGCGATGTCGCGGACGTGCACCAGCGCGGACGCCGGATCGCCTTCGGGGACGCGGATGACGCCGTCGCCGCGCACGGCGTGCAGCCAGGCGAACCGGTTGTCCATGAACGTGCCGGGACGCAGGATCGTCCAGTCCGGCCCGGCCTCGCGCACGGCCTGCTCGGCCGCGGTGTGCACCAGGGAGATCGGATCGGTCTGTCCGAAGTGGACTCCGGTGGTCGACAGCTTGACGACGTGCGCGACACCGGCCGCGGCCTTGAGTACGGCTCGTTCCTGGGCGAGCGGGTCGGCACCGTGCCCGGAGGTCAGGACGAAGACGCGCTCGACGCCGTCGAGCAGAGCCGGGTCGAAGGCGTCGAGATCGCCGGTGGCGACTTCGGCACGCGGATCGATCCGGGCGCGGGCGGGGTCGCGGGTCAGAGCGCGCACGCGGGCGCCCTTGTCCAGCAGGGCGGGGACGAGTTCGCGGCCGATCTTGCCGGTGGAACCGAGAACCAGAATCATCGAAAACTCCTTAGTGGTTGCGCCGCAGGGAAACGCGCGGCAGGAAGAGGGAAGCGGCGAGGCCGATCGCCAGGGCGGGGACCATCACCCAGAACACGCCGTTGAGCGCGGAGGCGTACCCGGCGGGACTGTCGGTGCCGAACGAACTGGTGAACACCGCGCCGAAAACGGTCAGCCCGGCGGTGGTGCCGAGGGACCGCAGGAAGCCGACGGTCGCCGAAACGGCGCCGAGATCGGTCCGGGCGACGGTCTGTTGCGCCGCCATGGAAAGCACCTGCATGTTGAGCCCGGCCGCGGCGCCGAACACGACGAGGTAGGCGACAACGAGCGGAAGTGGTGTCGCTTCGTCCATTGTGGACATGGCGAGCGCGGCGGCCAGGCCGAGGGTCATGCTGAGGATCGGTGCCCAGCGGTAGGCGCCGGTCTTGGCGATGATCCGGCCCGCGACCATCGACGACGCGGCGACAGCCAGCGTCATGGGCAGCAGGAGCAGTCCGGCTTCCGAAGGCCCGGCGCCACCCGCGGTCTGCAGGAAGAGCGCGAGATAGTTGACCGATCCCAGGAAGACGAACCCGGCCGCGGCACTGGCCAGCACACTCAGGCTGAACATCCTGGCGCGGAACAGCCGGAGCGGGACGACCGGTTCGGCCGCCCTGCGTTCGATGGCCAGGAAGGCGACGAGCAGCACCACGCCGATCGACGCGGACAAGGGCGTCGCCAGCGTCAAGCCGACGATCGCGCCGGACAGGACGACGATGCCCGCGAAATCGAACGGTGCGGTCGTCCGGCGTCGTTCGAGCCGCAGGAAGCGCGCGACGACGACGAACGCGGCCAGCCCGATCGGCACGTTGAGCCCGAAGATCGACCGCCAGCCCGCGAAGTCGGTCAGCACGCCGCCGACGACCGGGCCCGCGAGCGAGGACCCGGCGAAACAGATCGAGAACCAGGCGAAATAGCGGGCGCCTTCGCGGCCGGGGAACAGTTCGCCGATGATCGCGGCGACCGCGACGAACAGGCCGCCGGAGCCGATGCCCTGCAGGACGCGGGCGGCGATCAGCAGCGGCATCGTCGGCGCGAGCGCGCAGGCGAGGGAGCCGAGGACGAACAGCGTGATCGCGACGAGAACGACGCGTTTGCGGCCGAAGAGGTCGCCGAGTTTTCCGTAGACCGGCGCGCTGACGCTGCCCGAAAGTAGATAGGCGGTGGTGACCCAGGCGAACGACGTGGCGCCGCCGAGTTCGGCGACCATCCGCGGCAGGGCGGTCGCGACGACCTGGGCGTCGAGCATCGCCAGGAAGACGGCGGCGAAGAGCCCGACGAGGGCAAGGGTGTTTCGGGCGCGCGGAGGCGCGCCGAGAGCGGTGCTCAAGAAAGGAATCCGTTCACTGGAAGAAACGAGGGAACGCGAAGGACACAGAGCGGTGCTCTGTATCCCCGCCAAGACGGGAAAAGGCTCAACCGTCATCCGAACCGGATGCGGTCCTCTTCGCGCTTGGCGATCACCTCGAATTCGTCCCGCTCGACCGTACGAACCCGGCCGGCGTCATCAGTGAAGGAACGTTGACATGGATGACCTTAGGCAATCACATGTCTTTTGGCAAGTACTTTCCCGTGGGTGCTCAGCGGAGGGGAACGACGTCGTCGTCCGGCTCGTCGCTGTCCCGGCGGCGCTGGCCCAGCTCGTCGGGGAAGACCCACTTCTTGAATCCCCAGAACCGGAAGAACATCGCCAGGAACATGCCGATGATCGACCCGCTCGTGAAGTCCGCGAACTCCTGGACGAACCGCGTCACGTGCGGCACTTCGAGATCGAAGATGTACCGCGACGTGTAGAGCGGGATCAGGTTCACCACCACGGCGATACCGCTGATCACGAAGAAGAGCGCAGCCTCGTGATGCCGCTCGCGGCCGCCGCGGGTCCGGAACGACCATTCGCGGTTGAGGATGTAGGACACGATCGTCGCGACGATGATCGCGATCGCCTTCGCCGTGGTCGGCTTCGATTCCAGCACGCTGAGTTTCAGCAGGTACCAGACGCCGTTGTCGACGAGGAACGTGGTGCCGCCCACGATCGCGAACTTCAGCAGCTCACGGTGCTTGATCAGCACCGATCGGAGCGGCTCGGGCGTCCGGGAAAGGACGGTTTCGACCACGGTCACCCGACCAGTCTAATTCGCGCGGGCCGCGGAATGGGCTGGGAGGGGGATGGGCGGAGCGTTATAGGACGCTTTGGGCGTTTCCGGATTCCGCGGGTCAGGCGGCCGGGTCCTCGGGGATGTCGTCGGCGCGACGCCCCTCGCCCCGCACCAGCCGCGGCCGCGCGTCGGCCACCGGGAAGACCCATTTCTTGAACGACCACCAGCGGAACACCGTGCCGAGCAGGGTCCCGATGACGACGCCGCTGACGAAATCGGCGATCTCCTGCGTCAGCAGCCCGACGTGCGGCTGTTCCAGATCGAGCACGTGCCGCGAGATCAGCTGCGGAAGCGCGTTGAGGCCGAGCGCGATCGCGCTGAGCAGGAAGAAGAGCGCCGCCTCGTGGGTGCGCTCGCGACCGCCGCGGAAACGAAAGGACCATTCGCGGTTCGCGACGTACGAGAAAACGGTCGCGACCAGGACGCCGATCATCAGCGCGGTCACCGGTTTGTCGGTCAGCACGGTGAATTTGAGCCCGTAGTTGATCGTCATCGTGATGACGAAGCTCGCACCGCCGACCACGGCGAACCGCAGCAGTTCCCGATGCCTCCCCAGCATGCGGGGCACGCTACTCGAAGACGCGGTCCACCACTCCGTTGGGCTGAGTGGTCGGCTTCGACTTGCCCGGTCGCGGCGGCGCGCTCGTGGTCGCGGCAGGCGGGGCGGGCTCCTGCTTCGCCGGTTCCGAAGACGTCGCGGAAGGCGAAGGCTTCTTCGACGGCGAAGGCCACCCAGGCCGTCCCGGCTTCGGCATCTGCGAAGTGGACGGAGGCTTCGAAGTGACCGAAGGCAGTGAAGGCACAGTGGTCGGCGGAAGGAGCGCGTTGTCGTCGCACCAGTGACGCCAGCAATCGAAGTAGACCCGCTCAGGACCGGCTTTCGCGGTACCGAGAGTGGCGTTCACCGACACCGGGACGTTGTCCGCCGGGCGGCCCTTCAGCCGGACCCACAGAGTCGCCTGACGTCCCGGAGTCAGCGAGCCGCGCGAAGTGCACGAAGCGCCTTCGGCGGTCGGGGTGCATGGAATGCCGTACACGCTCCAGGAGCTGAGCACGCGGTGATCGAGGGTGATCGTCACCGGCTTAGTCGTCTCGCCGGTGTTCTTGACGCGGACCAGCACCAGCGGATTGCGGTTCCAAGGGAACGCCGACAGATCGTCACTCTTGGCCGACAGCGTGAGAGCGTCCTTCGGCGGCGGCTTCGGCGCCGGCACCGTGACCTTCACCTCGACCTTCACGCTGATCTGCGCGCCGGCCGTGATCGAGCCCCGCACCACGCCTTCCGTGGCCGTTTCGTCGGCGCTCAAGCGGAACAGCAGCACCGCGGACTGGCCTGGTTCGAGACCGGTACCGGTCTTGCAGGTCACGGTGCCGCTGCCACCGGGGCAGCGCACCGTGATCGGGGCCGGTCCCTGTTGCCGGAAACCGTTGGCACCCATCGCGCCGCCGCCACCGGCGGGAACGGCCGTCACACCTTTCGGCAGTTCCAGCGACACCGCGACAGGTTCGGACTTCGAGCCACCGTCGTTGCGGACGGTGATCGGCAGGTCGGCGTCCTTGCCCGGTTCGAGCCGGATGCCCCCCGCGGGGGTCGACGCCGTCATCACCGGTGGTGCCGGGATCGCCGGCGAAGATGCGGGCGGCGGCTGCTGAGGCGGAGGCTGTTGGGCCGGCGGTGGCTGCTCCGCGGGAGGGGCGGGTGGCGCGGGAGGCGCGGGCGGAGCAGGAGGCGCGGGTGGCACGGCCGGAGGAACGACCGGCGGCTTCGCCGGCGTGGGAGCCGGTGCCACGGCGGGCGGCGGGACGGCCGCGGCCGCCGGGATCTCCTGGGTGCCGCCACCGGCGGCGAGCGCCACCGCGACGGCGGCGACGATGGCCGCGCTCGATCCGGCCACCGTGGCGAACTGGCGCGGTCCGGCCGCGGCGGCACCGGCGGCACCGCTCGTGTTCGAACCCGCCGCACCGGCCACGGCGGCCGAAGTCGTGCCCGCGGTGAGGGCCGTCCCGGCCGCGGTGGCCGCGGCGGCTTTGCCCGCCCCGGTCGTCGCCAGGTAACCGAGAGCCGCGCCACCGAGCACGATCGGCGCGATGATCCCGCGCAGACCGGTGTTGACGTCGGCCAGTTCCGCGGCCAGCGCGCGGCACTTCTCGCATTCGTCCAGGTGGCTCTCCACCTGGGCGCGTTCGCGTTTGGACAGCCCGTCGCGCGTCCACGCGCCGAGCTTGTCCGCGCTCGCGCGGCAGCGTTCGGCGGAGTTCTCGGCCAGGTGGACCTGCAGATACGCCTGCCGCAGACCCTCACGGGCGCGGTAGGCGAGCGCGGAGACGCCGTTCGCGGTCAGCCCCAGCAGCGGCGCTACCTCGGCGGGGCTCTGTCCCTCGATCTCGGTGTGCCACAGCACCGCCTGCCACCGTTCGGGCAGCCGGGCGAACGCCTTCGCGGCGAGCGTGCGCTCAAGCCCGGCGACGGCGGTGTCGGAGAAAGGGACTGTCAGCGCTTCGCCGACGGCACCGCCGACGTCGGACATGTCCTCGTTCAGGTCGACGCGCTTGTCCTTGCGCGTCTTGTCGTACGCGGTGTGCCGGAGCGCCGTCAGCAGGTACGCGCGGAACGCGGCGTCGGGGCCCTTGCCACCACGCAGCGTGTCCAGCACCTTCGCGAAGGCTTCCGAAACCAGGTCGTCGGCTTCGGAACTCGAGCGGGCCAGCTGACGGGCGAGATTGTGCGCGGCGCCGGCGTGACGTTCGTAGAGCGTTCCGTAAGACGCGATCTTCCCGTCACGCACCTCGGCGATCAGCTCGGCGTCACTCTTACCGGAGAGATCGGCGGGAACGGTGGACACGGGACTCCTTCATCATGCGGGTTAGGCGGGTCTACTCTTCCTAACGCCCGAACACGCTCAGTGTGACGGACCGGGCGACGCACGTCACCTCGCGGCCCTGTCGATGACCCGGAGAGCGCAACGCCTTCACCCAGGACGGGTTACCGAAGAGTTCGGAAAGATCCTTGGAAAACGCCGTCACGCACGACGTGGACCGGCGTCCCCACCGTGAAGCGATCGCAAGATCGAAAAGATCCGGAACGGAAGGGGCGGTGGGTAGTGGACGTACCGGCGACTGGTGCGCCCGACGGGCAAGCCGCCTGGAACCGGTTCGAACGAGATCGCTCTCTTCGCGCCCTGCGGGCCCGCTGGCGGACGGCCAGCCTGGCGGCGGGCTGGCGTTTCCCCAGTGACTGGGGCCTCCCCGAGGTCGACGCCGTCTGCGCGGCGGTGATCAAGAACGGCCGGGTCGCCTCCGCCGAAGTGGCGGAAACCGCCCTCGCGGGACTGGGCCGGGCGCGCGCCGCGGCGGGTGCCGGGCTGGCGGAAACGCTCGCGGATCTCGCGGCGTTGCACGCTGTGCTCGCCGACCCGGACGCGGTGGACGGGTTCATCGCACCGGATGTCGACACCACCCCGTCCCGGTTACTCCGGGTGACGGCGCTGGCGTGGGCGGACGTGGCGACCGATCAGCTCGTGAACACCGAAGTCACCGAACCGCTCACCGGACTGCCCACCGCGGCGTACCTGAGGACCCGATTGAGTGAGCTGTACCGCCAGGCCCGCCGTGACGAGCGGCCGGTCGCTGACGTGTACACCCTGCTCGTGGTCTCGATGGACTTCAGCTCGGTCGCGGGCTGGCCCCGCCTGACCGGGATGATCCTGGTCGCGGACGCCTTGAAGCAGGTGTTCGACGGCGGGGAGAGTGTCGCCTCGCTCGGGCCGTCCGTCGCGGGCGCACTGGTCTCGAAGGACGCGAGGCTCGCTTCGTCCGGCGTCGCGCTGCGAAGGGCGCTCAACGAGCGGCTTTCGGTGGACGTCCAGCTGCGGGACACCGGCCGTCCGCAGATTTCGGCCGTCCGGCTCCCGGCGACCTACGACCAGGCGTGCGATCTCCTCGGCTCCCTCGCCCGGTCCTAGGCACTGTCCTGAGCCGGGTGACGCGAGACGTTCTCCAGGTCACGGCCGACCCTGTCGAGGTGCGACGACCCGGTTCATGATTTCCTGTTTCCGTGACCCGGACTGTTCCCGCCGACACCAATGGCGACGTTTCGGCGAGCCGCCCGCAGCATCGTCTGTCGCTGCGGAGGTCGCTCGCCCGCTTGTCCGTCCGGCCGCGATCGATCCTGATCCTGTCGGTGATCCCGCTGGTCGCGATCGGTTTCGGTATCTGGGGCTGGCAGCACGACTGGGTGCTCGGCGTGGACAGCGCGGTGTACCGCGCCGGCGCCGAGACACTGCTCAACGGTGATCCGCTGTACGACGCGAACACGCTTCCGGTGGAGCCGTGGTGGGCGTTGCTGCCGTTCACCTATCCGCCGACGGCGGCGCTGTTCTTCATCCCGCTCGCGCTGGTTCCGACGCAGGTCGCCTGGGGGCTCCTGACCGCGGTCTCGCTGCTCGCGCTGGCGCTGTGCGTCCGGATCGCCATCGGCGCGCTGCCGAAGCCGTCGACCGACGGCCCCCGCTGGTGGGCCTCGCCCGCCCGGTCCACGATCGCGTTCTTCCTGGTCTTCCTCGGTCTCGAGCCGGTGTGGCGCACGACCTTCCTCGGCCAGATCAACATCATCCTGATGGCGCTGGTGATGCTCGACATCCTGGTCATCGGGGCCAGGGGCAGCCGCTGGGGCGGGGTGCTCGTCGGCGTCGCGGCCGCGGTCAAGCTCACCCCGATCGTCTTCCTGGGGCATCTGTTCATCACCGGCCGCCGGATGGACGCCATCCGCGGGCTCATCACGTTCATCGTGCTGCAGGGACTGATGTTCCTGATCATCCCGCACGACGCCGCCCGGTACTGGACCTACACGCTGCCCGACACCGGCCGGATCGGCCCGGTGCACTGGGCGGGCAACCAGTCGCTGAACGCGCTGATGAACCGCTTCACCGAACTCGCGCCCTGGGCGTCGAAGGCGGCGATGGGGATCGGCGCGCTGCTCGCGATCCCGGCGATCTGGCTGGTGCTGCGCTTCCACCGCAAGGGGCAGGCGCTCGCGGCGATGCTGGTGACGGCGTTCTGGATCCTGCTGATCTCGCCGATCTCCTGGACCCATCACTGGGTGTGGGTGGCGCCGCTGGTCGTCCTGCTGGTCTCGCGGCTGCCGAAGACCACGCCCGCCACCGCGTGGAAACGCTGGCTCGGCACCTTCGCGGTGTTCTTCGTCTTCATCAGTTGCGTGCTGCTGATCCTGCCGAACGGCCGCAACGTCGAGCTGCACTGGAAGGTGTGGCAGAACATCCTCGGCAGCGCGTACATCTTCATGCCGCTGGTGCTGGCGCTCGCGCTGGCCGGGCGCTGGTGGTACCTGCGCCGGAAGCGGGGCACGGGGGACGGCGCCGTGGGGAGCGACGACGAGCATGCTGAAGTCGCGTCCGGCGGCTGAGCCCCGGGTCGTCGGGGCCACGCTGGCGGGCGCGCTCGCGCTGGCGATGCTCGCGCTGGGCGTCGTCGCCTGGCTCGGCGAATGGCATCTGGGCGCGGACAGCGCCGTCTACCGCGCCGGTGCCCTCACCCTGCTGAAGGGTGAACCGCTCTACACGCGCGAAGCGCTCACGACGCTGCCGCCGTGGGTGCTGCTGCCGTTCACCTACACCCCGGCCGCGGCGCCGCTGTTCCTGCCGCTCGCGATCGTCCCGGCGGGACTGACCTGGGGCGTCGCCGGCGCGCTCTCCCTGGTCTGCCTGAGCGTCGTGATCTCCGTGGTCGCCCGCGCGTGCGGCGCCCCGATCACCCGGTGGTGGGTTCTGCCGCTGGCCACGGCGGGCGCGCTGGCGCTGGAGCCGGTCTGGAAGACGATCTTCCTCGGGCAGATCAACCTCATCCTGATGGCGTTGATCGTCCTCGACGTCCTGGTGCTTTCGGCCCGCGGTTCGCGCTGGGCCGGGGTGCTGATCGGGATCTCGGCCGCGATCAAGCTGACGCCGCTGATCTTCGTACCGCATCTGCTGTTCACCGGCCGCTGGAAGGACGCGCTGCGGGCGCTCGGCACGTTCGTCGCGCTCGAAGCCGTGATGTTCGCGGTGATCCCCGGCGACGCCGTCCGGTTCTGGACCGAATCGGCGACCGACCCCAGCCGGGTCGGCTCCGTGCACTGGATCTTCAACCAATCACTCAACGGCCTGGTGAACCGCGCTTCGGAACTCGCGCCGTGGTCACTGGCGGTCGCCATCGCGATCGCCGCCGTCCTCGCCGTACCCGCGGTCTGGCTGGTCGTGCGCCTGCACCGCCGTGGCGACCCGGTCGGGGCGCTGCTGGTGACCGCGTTCTACGGGCTGCTGGTCTCGCCGGTGTCGTGGTCACACCACTGGGTGTGGACGGTGCCGCTGCTCGTCCTGCTCGTCATCCGCCGGTCCTGGGTTCCGGCCGCGGGCGTCGCGGTGCTGTTCGCGAGCGGCGTGATCATGCTCGTGCCCAACGGCGGGGTGACCGAGTTCGGCTGGGGGCTGGGCTGGTCGCTGCTCGGCAACGTCTACGTCCTCGCCGCTGCGATCGCCATCACAGGACTGGCCGTGCGGGAGCTGCGACGCGGGTCCGCCCAGGTCGCGGCGGTGGCGGCCAAGTAATCTGCTCTCGCAGTATTGAATGTGGCCTCAGCGGAAAAGAGAACTTCGGCCAGTGGACAAACGAACCGGTCTTCCGATCGTGGGCATGGTGGGCGGCGGACAGCTGGCCAGGATGACCCACCAGGCGGCGATCTCCCTCGGCCAGTCCCTGCGCGTGCTGGCCGCCGGGGAGAACGAATCCGCCGGCCTCGTCGCGGGCGAGGTCGTGCACGGGCACCACACCGACCTCGAAGCGCTGCGCTCGTTCGCCGCCGGGGTCGACGTGCTGACCTTCGACCACGAGCACGTCCCCGGTGAGCACCTGCTGACGCTCGCGATGGAAGGCGTCACCATCCGGCCCGATCCGGCCGCGTTGTCGATGGCGCAGAACAAGCTCGTCATGCGCGAGATGATGGCCGGACTCGAGATCCCCGGCCCCGACTTCGCCGAAGTGTCCTCTGTGGACGACGTGATCTCCTTTGCTGACAAGCACTCCTGGCCGGTGGTGCTCAAGGCGGCGCAGGGCGGTTACGACGGCCGCGGCGTCTGGATGCTCGACACCGCGCAGCACGCGCGCGAGACCGTCCCCGAACTGCTCGACGCCGGAACTCCTTTGCTGGTCGAGGAAAAGGTCGTCATGCGGCGCGAACTGTCCGCGCTGGTGGCCCGGTCCCCGTTCGGGCAGGGCGCGGCGTGGCCGGTCGTGGAGACCGTGCAGTCCGGCGGGATCAACACCGAGGTGCTCGCTCCGGCGCCCGGGCTGAGCGTCGAGCGCACGCAGGAGGCGCAGGATCTCGCGCTGCGGATCGCGGCGACGCTGAACGTGACCGGGCTGCTCGCCGTCGAGCTGTTCGAGACCGACGGAGGCCTGCTGGTCAACGAACTCGCCATGCGCCCGCACAACTCGGGGCACTGGACGCAGGACGGCTCTCGGACGTCGCAGTTCGAGCAGCACCTGCGGGCCGTGCTCGACTACCCGCTCGGGCTGACCGACCTGATCGCCCCCGCCTGCGTGATGGCGAACGTCCTCGGCGCGCCCGAGACACCGGAGATGGGGCCGGACGAGCGGCTGCACCACCTGTTCGCGCGGTACCCGGACATCCGCGTCCACCTGTACGGCAAGGGAGAACGTCCCGGCCGCAAACTCGGCCACGTCAACCTCGTGGGCGAACGCATGGAGGAGTTGCGTGATCGCGCGCTGCTCGCCGCGCACTGGCTTTCCCACGCCGTCTGGCTCGACGGCTACGAGATCCACTAGGAGTATTTGAGAATGTCGCCGCAGGTTGGCCTGATCATGGGCAGCGATTCGGACTGGCCGACGATGGAAGCGGCCGGGCAGGCCCTAGAAGAGTTCGGCGTCGAGTACGAGGTCGGCGTCTATTCGGCGCACCGCACTCCGCAGCGGATGCTCGACTACGCGACTTCGGCCGCTTCGCGTGGCGTGCGCGCGATCATCGCGGGTGCCGGCGGCGCCGCGCACCTTCCGGGCATGGTCGCTTCGGCGACGGTCCTGCCGGTGATCGGGGTTCCGGTGCCGCTGAAGTACCTCGACGGCATGGACTCGCTGCTCTCGATCGTGCAGATGCCCGCCGGTGTCCCGGTCGCGACGGTTTCCGTCGGCGGGGCACGGAACGCCGGTCTGCTCGCGGTCCGCATCCTCGCGGCGTCCGACGAGGGCCTGCAGGCGAAGATGGCCCGGTTCCAGGCGGATCTGGAGCAGCTCGTACTCGACAAGGACGCCGCGCTGCGCAAACGCGTCCTCGAAAGCTGACGCATTTCGTCCTCTGAATGCGGTAGTTCGCCTTCGAACTACCGCATTCAGAGGACGAAATGCGGGAGATCACTCGGCGAGCTGCTTTCGTAGTTCCCGCTTGAGCACCTTCCCGGCGGCCGAGACCGGGATCTGGTCGACGAAGTGGATCGCCCGCAGCCGTTTGTACGGCAGGACGCGGGCGCTGACGGCCTCCAGGAGCTGTTCGGCGGTGACGTTCTCGTCGCTGCGGACCACGAACGCGACCGGCAGCTCGCCGACCTCGGTGTCCGGTTTGCCGACGACGGCCGCCGCGGTGACGCCGGGCAGGGTGATCAGCAGTTCTTCGAGTTCGCGCGGGAAGACGTTGTATCCCTTGTACAGAAGCATGTCCTTCTTGCGGTCCACAATGGACAGATAGCCGTCCTCGTCGATCAGGCCGATGTCGCCGGTGTGCAGCCAGCCGTCGACGAGCGCGGCCGCGGTCTCCTCGGGCCGGTTGCGATAGCCGGTCATCACCTGCGGGCCACGCAGGCACACCTCGCCGCTTTCCCCGGCGGGCAACGGATCCTCGCCGCCTTCGGCCGAGACGATCTTGATCTCGGTGTCGGGGAGCGGCAGGCCGACCGAACCGACCTTCCGGACGGCGGACCGATAAGCCGGCGCGATGACGGCGCCCATGGTGACCTCGGTGAGGCCGTAGCCCTCGATGATGAGCACGCCGGGGAAGCGGTTCTGCAGGGCGCGGATCATCTCGTGGTTCATCGGCGCCGCGCCGGAGCCGATGGTCAGCACCGAAGACAGGTCGGCCGTGTGGAACTCGGGGCAGGCGAGCAGGGCGGCGAACAGCGCGGGCGCCCCGCCGATGGTGGTGACCCGCAGCAGTTCGGCGTCGGCCACGTACGCGGCCGGGTCGAAGCGGTCGTGCAGGACGATGGTGCCGCCGTCGAGCAGCGGGACGTTGAGCGCGGCGATGGTGCCCATCGCGTGGAACCACGGCGTCAGGTTGAGGGCGATCCCGGTGCCGATCCGGGACGGCCATTCGTCCGGGCCGCCGATCTGCTCGACGATCACTTCGCCCGAGGCGTCGACACGGGGGACCGCGCCCAGCCGGTAGCAGGAACTCTGCAGGCTGTTGACCACGACGTTCCGGTGCGGCAGGCAGACGCCTTTCGACCGTCCGGTGGTGCCGCCGGTGTACGCCAGATGGGCGAGGTCGCGGTAGATGTCGATCTCCACGTCCGGCCGCTCGTCGGAGTGACCGGAGTAGAACTCCGTGAACTCGACCTCTCCCTCGGCGAGGCCGTCCGGCGGGTGGACGACGATGCTCAGCCGCACCGAGGTCTGGTCGCGGACCGAAGCCAGCACGCGGGCGACCGGGCCGACGGTGACGGCGGCGACCGCCCCGGCGTCGGCCAGCTGGAAGGCGAGGTCGGCCGGCGGGAGCAGTGGATTCGCCGGGCTGAAGGTGGCCCCCGCGAGCAGCGTCCCGTAGTACGCGATCGGGTACGCCAGGCAGTTCGGCAGGTGGAGCGCCACGACGTCGCCCCGGCCGATGCCCTCGGCACGCAGGGCGTTCGCGAACCGGCAGGCCGCGCTGTACGTCTCGGTGAAGGTGAGGCTCCGCTCTCCGTGGGCGAAGGCCGTGCGGGAGCCCCAGCGAGCAGCGGCGCCGGCGAGCACCGAGCCGACCGGGACCTCGGGATAGTCGAGTGACCGCGGGAACGGGGTGAGCTGCATCACCCGAACGTACGGACTTTGCGGTCAAAGACACAAGCGCTCGCGATGTCGCAGAATGTGAACGAGCGCTAACATCGGACAAACTCCCAAACGCGCTTAGAAGAGGTGACGAAGGTGTCTGACGGCCCGGGTCTGTACCAGCTTGCCGAGGAGCACGAGGAGCTGCGGGCCGCGGTGCGTGCCCTCGCGGAGAAGGAGATCGAGCCCTACGCGGCCGAGGTCGACGAGGACGAGCGCTATCCGATCGAGGCGTACAACGCGCTGGTCAAGTCGGGTTTCAACGCCGTCCACATCGAAGAGGCCTACGACGGCCAGGGCGCGGACGCCATCGCCGCCTGCATCGTCATCGAAGAGGTCGCGCGCGTCGACGCGTCGGCGTCCTTGATCCCGGCGGTGAACAAGCTGGGCACGGTGCCGATCATCCTTTCGGCGTCGGAAGACCTCAAGAAGCTCGTGCTGCCTTCGATCGCCTCCGGTGAGGCCTCGGCGTCCTACGCGCTTTCGGAGCGCGAAGCCGGCTCGGACACCGCCTCGATGCGCACCCGCGCGAAGCTCGACGGTGACCACTGGGTGCTCAACGGCACCAAGTGCTGGATCACCAACGCGGGTGAATCGTCCTGGTACACCGTGATGGCGGTGACCGACCCCGATGCCGAGAAGAAGGCCAACGGCATCTCCGCGTTCGTCGTGCACAAGGACGACCCCGGCTTCATCGTCGGCTCGAAGGAGCGGAAGCTCGGCATCAAGGGCTCGCCGACCCGCGAGATCCACTTCGAGAACTGCACCATCCCGGCCGACCGCATCATCGGCGAGCCCGGCACCGGCCTGAAGACCGCGCTGCGCACCCTCGACCACACCCGCCCGACCATCGGCGCGCAGGCGCTGGGCATCGCGCAGGGCGCGCTCGACGCGTCCATCGCGTACGTCAAGGAGCGCAAGCAGTTCGGGAAGTCGATCTCGGAGTTCCAGGGCGTCCAGTTCATGCTTGCCGACATGGGCATCAAGATCGAGGCCGCCCGGAACCTCGTCTACGCCTCCGCCGCGGCGACCGAGCGTGGCGACAAGCGCGGCGGTTACATCGCCGCCGCCGCGAAGGCGTACGCGTCGGACATCGCGATGCAGGTGACCACCGACGCCGTGCAGCTCTTCGGTGGCGCGGGCTACACGCGCGACTTCCCGGTGGAGCGCATGATGCGCGACGCGAAGATCACCCAGATCTACGAAGGCACCAACCAGATCCAGCGCATGGTCATGGCGCGCGCCCTGCTCAAGGGCTGATTCGATCTTGATCCGGTAGTTCGGGCGGCTCTGGCTGCTCATGATCAGGCCGCCTCCAGGCCGTCATGGGCACCAAGCCGCCCGAACACCGCGTCGATGGCCTGCCGAGCCCGCTCGTGGCTCGACGGGACGAGGTGCGTGTACGTCCGCAGGGTGAACCCGGCATCGGAGTGGCCGAGGTACTCGGCGAGTTCCTTGATCGACACGGCGCGAGACAGCAGCGTCGAGGCGAAGAAGTGCCGCAGCGCGTGCATGCCGTCCGCCCGGCCACGGTAGGCGATCTCAGCCGCCCTGAACGCGCCTTGCCACACGACCTTGGTGAACAGATCTCCGGTGTAGAGCCGTCCGTTCTCGCCCGTCATCAGGAGCCTGACCGTCACAGGTTCGCCGTCTGGCTTCCTCCACGGAAGCGTGACCGCGACGGACGGGAACCGGTCTTCGTGGTCGTCGATCTCGGCGAGCATGGCGGGGGAGAGCGGCACAGTTCGCGTCTTCCCGCCCTTGGGCGGCGCGAACATCATCACGCCCTTGACGGTCTTGATCTGCCGCTGAACGTGCACGACCATCGCGTCCCGGTCGATGTCGTCCGGGGAGTACCCGAGGATTTCCCCTTGCCGCAGGCCCAGCCCAGAGCCCAGCGGGACGGCGATTCGGAACCGTTCGGCGAGTCCTTTCCGCACCTTGTGTACTCGCTCCTCCGGCCAGACGACCACCGGCGGGCTTTCGCCAACAGGTCGGCGAACCGTCTTGGCATGACAGGGGTTCTCTCGAATCAGCCTGTCGTCCACCGCTGAGTCCAGCACGCCGGACACGATGGTGAACAGGACAACCTGATAGTTCGACGACAGGCCCCGTTCGTCCATGTCGCCCACCCAGTCACGGATGGTGGACGGCTTGATCTGGCCGAATGTCAGGTGCCCGAAGGTCGGGTAGATCTGACTTTCCAGGCGACTATGCAGAATCTCGCGGGTGGCCGGGTCAGGTGAGGTGGCCTTGAGCCAGTTCTCACCCTGCTTGCGGAAAACCTTCGATGACGCCCGCGGATCGATGTACTTGTCTTCGCGCTTGTCGGCCTCGACGCCGATGAGAAAGTTCTCGGCGCGCTTCTTTTGCTTGTCTGGAAAGGATTTCGAGCGCTCTTCGTTGTCGGGGTCGAGGTAGCGGACCTTGTACCGCATGCCGATGCCGTACAGGTCGGTCTTTTCGAGCACGGGCTTGCCCCGCCCGTTGAGGATGACCTTTCCTGTCTCCTTGTCACGGGCGGGGCGGTACCAGCGATCTTGAATGTGTCCCATCAGGCCGCCGCCTCGTCGGTGCTCCAGGCACGGACCTTGGTCGGGTCGTATCGGAGGTGACGGCCGATCTTCCGTACCGGCGGTCCCTCACCGAGCCATTTCCACTGGTAGAGCGTCTTGACCGGTACGCCGAGGTAGGCCGAGACGTCTTCGACCGACCACAGCCGGTCCACCTTGCTCACGTTGTCCATGTCGTCCCCCTCAGGCTGCTAGTGGAGTTGCCGAAAGATCCTGTGCGGCTAGTAGCGCTCTGTCGTATTCGGCTTTCCAGGTGATCCGTTCGGAGATGGCGTGCATGACCAGGTGGTCCCGAGGTGGCACAGACGGATCGCCGGAGTCGACCTTGCGCCAGACCAGCCGGGCCGGATCGGGTGCCGGTTTCTCGATCCCGACCGCCGCCAGCGCCTCCAGGACGAACGCCTTCCGGTCCGCCTTGTGGTCGACGAGCGTCTTCCCTGACCACTTCCGGGACACCAGCACCCGACGCCCCGGCAGTCCGAGCGTGGTCCGCCGATGAGCCCGCCCCTTGCAATGCCCCGGCGTGGTCTTTCCGTTGGCTCCCTTGGGATTGATCCCGTACAGCAGCCACACTGCGCAGCGAGGCGAGCACGGTGTCACCGACAGTTCCGCGTGCAACCGGTCGTGGTGATCCTTCTGCCGCACGGTGTCGGCTTCGACGACTTCACCGGTGGACTTGGTGAGGTACTTCGTGAGGTAGCCGATGTGCCGCCCGGCTTCCTCCGTCCCGCCGAGGATGCCCTTGGAGTGGACCTGACGGCCGAAGGTGACTACGTGCGCCGGGTCCTCCACGGTCTCTATCGCGTCGTCCCAGTCGGTCAGTGGTTCGCGCGTGTCTGGGTCGACGAACACCCGGCGGTCGCCGTCCCACAGCGGCATCCGGTCGACGTAGACGACCTGGTCATGGTTGGGCCACCAGACCTGGTGATAAGTCGCTTCGGTGACCTGCCGGATCACGTCGTGCGGCACCGAACCCCGAACAGCCGCGTGCAGGTGCGGCGCCGCCCGCCGTTGAGGCTCCACGGTCGCGAAGTACTGCGCGTCCCAGCCGACCACGCGCCGCAGGTTCTGCCACCACCGATCCACCAGCGCCGAGAAGTGCACCGCGTCCCGAGCCGCCCGCCGGTAGTCGTAAGTCGATGGGTTCACCGGGGCACCATCTGACCGGACCGGGCCGTAGGTGTCGCAGGTGAGCGTGACGAACATCGACGGCCGAAACCGTCCGGCGTACTCGCGGCCGAGCGTGGTCTTCGCGACCTTCCGTCGAGGCAGGTTCGGCGCGTCCTGCCGCCGCTTCGTCGACCGCTTCACCGCCCGCTTCGTCGGCAGGTCGATCGACGGGAGACGGCCACGCATCCCGAGTTGCCGAAGTTCCTCGTCGACGCCTTGGATCTCCTCCCGCAGCTCGTCGGCTTCGGCCTGGTCCGTCTCTTGCCGGTAAGCGGCGACGAGGTCAGCCCGGAACGCAAACAGCTCTGTTTGGGTCTCGGTCGGTGGTTCTGGGGTGAAGTCCGGTTCGGTGTCGATATGCCAGCCCTCGCGGCACTGGACCTGTCGCAGCGCCTTCGCTTTTCGGGCACACGGCAGGCACACCGATTCCACTGTCGAGCCACACGGGACGGGGACGTAGCGAAGCTCTCCGGTGTCGGTGTCCCCGACCTCCATCGTGAACGGCCGAACACAGACCCCGTGCTTCTCAGCGGTCGCTTTCACCACGTCCGACGCCAGCGGTTCCCGCATCCGGGCGGCCCGAGTTTTGGCCGGCATGGTCACCGCGGATTCCTCGGTGCTCATCAGGCGGCCACCTCTCCAGGCGTGTTCCACTGCCGCAGGACGAACACCGGCATCTCTTGCCGCATCCCCGCAGGCAGGTCCGGGAAGGTGGCTTCGTCGAACCAGACGCTGCCGTAGACGACCACCGGGATGCCGCAGGGAGTTCGACCGCTGGGTTCCAGGTGCACCGACCCGCCGCCCGCAGGACGCCACAGCGAAGCCGTCACGTCGTCAAGCGAGGCAGCCCAGGTGAGCAGCCCACGGGCTACGTCCTCCAGGCGGTCAGAGTCGAGCTGCACCGTGATCGGATCAGGACCCACCCCAACCCGAACCGACGCGGTCGGAGGCAGCGCGAACGAGTCGAGGTGGTCGCGGATTGCGTCGAGGAAGACCATGAGCCGGTTCACGCTGCCCTCCCTTCGGAGAGTCCAACTACGTGAGCGCCACAGTTGGTCACGTAGTTCTCCAGCGCCTTGATCTCTTCGTCGGCGACCCATCCGGCCCGGACGCGCAGGGGTTCGCGGACGCCTTCGCCCCAGACGTAGCCGACCCCCGCTTCGGAATCGCCGATCCGGTTCGCCCACGCACCGCGTTCGTACGCGCCGTCACCGAGGACCATCCCGACATGCGTCTTCGAGGTCACCCGCAGACAGACACGGCGCGGGAACAGCTCACGAACCGGGACGGTGTCCTTTGTGGGCTCCTGGACGTAGCCGCGCACCGTGATCCCCAAGGCCCTGCCCTGCGTGGTGAGGAGCGCGACCTTTTCCACGATCGCGTCACGGGTCTTGCGGTCGGTGTACTTGGTCAGCGCGCCGATCTCGTCGAACTCCAGAACCTCTAGCGGATGCTCGACGCTGATCGGGATCATGCGCACGCGTCCAGCGAACTCGTGTTTGCGGGCTTCCATCTCCTCAAGCAGGCCGTCGAGGAGTTCGAGCGCCTGCTTACCGGTCACCGCGTACCGGGCGAAGATCCCGCGTCCGTAGGCGAGTTCCATCCCCTTGGGATCGATGCCGGACACCCGGACCACACCGGACCGGATCGCGGGTGCGGCCGACACCAGCGGGCACCACATGACCGAGTTCTTGCCCGATCCGGTCGCGCCAGCGGTCAGGCAGTGCGCTCCCGAGCCGACCAGCGGAACCCGCCAGTCCGAGCCGTACTCCGTGGTCCCGGACCACACATGCCGCAGATCCACGCCGAGCCCATCGGGGGAGACCAGGTCAGGAACCGGCAGGGAGGTCACCGCGGATTTGAGTAGGTCGCGGCGCTGGAAGTCGATGGAGACCACGTTGGGCTCCAGTTCCCGGACCTGGCACCGCTTGACCTTGCGCGCCACCGCCAGCGCCCGCGCGGCCTCGTCGAAGTCCTCGGGCTTCTGCCCCGGAACGAGCTGCACCCGCACCTCATCCCACGACGGCCCAGACCGGACCTTGAGGACCTTCGGCACTTGAACGGCCCGTGACGCCGAGGCGGCCTTGCGGGACAGCAACCGTCGACGGCCGACCAGGTTCACCGTCACTTCCACCGGCAGCGTCTCGTCCCGGATGCTCAGCCCGCAGGCGTGCAGCCAGGCCGGGAGCTTGCGCGCGTAGACCGCCCAGCGCATCCACCAAGAGCGCAGGAACCGGCCGCAGTGGTGGTCGTAGGACACGACGTCGAGCAGCCGCCACGACGCCAGCACGGCGACGACCGAGGCTGTCACGATCGCCAGGGACAGCCACCCGAGGTACTGCCACCACGCCATGATCGCCACCACGGTGAGACTGGTCCGCCAGCGCGTGATGACTTGCTTTCCCAGCCACAGCAAGGACTTGAGCAGCCACCAGAGGGCGATGAACACCAGTGCGGCCGCCGCCAGGACTTCCAAGATCGTGGCGAGCGCGCGACCGATCTTGTGCAGCAACCACACCACCACGCCGAGCACTCCGCCGCCGATGAGAAGGACACCGATCCCGTTCGTGTTCATCGACGACCACCACCGGTCAGATCCAGCGGCAGCATTCCCTGACAGGGGGCGCATTCCGTCTCGCCGGGCAGCAGCTTGGCGAACCGCTTACAGACCGTGCAGCGCGTTCGGGTGACCCCGTCTAGCGGTCGCTTGTTGCCATCGTTTAGCGTTGTCATTGTTCACTTCCAGAGGTTGTGGACAGCGCAGGAGCGGCAAGGTTGGTAGCCGGATTCCGCTTCTGCGCCTTACAGGACAAGAAAAGCGTTTGGGGACGTGTTTGTACGCCGCACGTCCCCACGTGCGTTTTTCGCTCTGTCATTCAGTTTTCAGCTGACTTGCGACTTCTCCTTCTGGATCTGCGCGGCCACCTCCCTGGCCTTTCGCTCCTCGTAGCCCACCCAGTACTTGAGTTCGTGGTGGTGCCAGCGGTCCACATCGGACGCCGCCTGATACGCGCGGGCGTTGGCCTGATGGAACTTCAGCCACGTCTCCAGGCTCGCCTCCCGTTTCGGCCTGCGAGCCGAGACGAGCGCGTGTGCCTCCTGGAGGGTTTGCGGCTCATTCCGGCCGGGCGTCGTCATTGCGCACCGCCTTGTGCTTGTCGAGGAAGACGGCCAGTTCGTCCGCGCTGTCGCGGATTTGGCGAAGGAGCCGGACGAATTCCGGCCACACGGCCGGGTCGGACGGCGGCAGGATCGCCAGGCTGTCCGGATCCAGGTAGATCACCAGAGCCGGGTTCGCCGAACCATTGCCCTGCATTCCCGCGACCGCCTGCGGCCCCGGCTTCCACATCGCGTTGAACGCCACGGCCTTGCCCTTCCTCGCTGTAAGCGCGCATCTCCCACGACCGCGCGTTCTCTTCGAAACCTTCCGCCGCAGCCGTCACGGCCGCGAGAACCCACCACGGCAACTGGACATGAGCGGCCAGGTCTCGCCAGGACGACGCCACCGCGACCGAGGCGACGGCCAAGTCATGAGCCGCCAAAGCATCAGCGCCGGATGCTGCCCTGGCCGTCAGCGCGCTGTAGTGGCGATAGGCCATCTCCCACGCCTGGACCAGGTGCGGGGGAACCACGGCCACACGGCGGTTCCCCGGCACCCCGCCCGGCATCACGCAGCCTTGGGCGTCGACTCAGCAGCGCCCGAGGTCCGCGACGACTTCGACGCCCCACCCGAAGCAGCGGCCTTGAAGCCGGTCGCGCGGAACAGGTAGGACTGGTATTTGAACTCGCCCTGACCGGCCACCTTGGGCTCAGCCGTCAGGCCCTCCAGTTCGATCGGCCGCATGCCCGGCAGCACCTCCGACGTGGTCGGCACCGGCTGCACATCGGCCAGCAACGTGATCTCGAACGACGCCCGCTTCGCCTTGACCTCGTCCGGGTCGGTCACCGTGACCTTCCACTGGCGCTTGCCCGTCACTTCGTCGACGCGCTGACGAGCCGGACGACCCGAAGACCGGTCCTCTCGCGACTGGTACTCGTTGTCCGGCGACACCTCCCCGACCATGACCAAGCCCTGACCGAACGCTTCGTCGAACTCGATGGGGAACCGGAAACCCTTGTAGATAGCCATTTGTTGCTCCTATGTCGTGTGATCAGTCGTTCTTGCGCGTGACGGTTTCGTCGGCAGCGTCGGACCAGTGATCGGTGAAGGAAGAGGAATGCGAGCGCGTTCGGTGCTGGGTTTCGCACCACTCGCTGAACTCGCTGGCAGCGGCCGCGAGACTCTGCGCGAACCGTGCGGTGTCCATCAGGCCGCCGATACGGGCGGGCACCTGGACGATGAAGGAGGTCTCTTCACTTCCGGCGACGAGCTGACGAACGCCAGGAGATGGTGAAACCACCGCCGCGCCGTAGCCGACGAGGGGCTGAATCACCACGTGAATGCCCATGTGTGCTCTCCCGATGTCTCGGTCTCGGCGAGCCCGGTCGGGCGCGCTGGACACAGGAGACACCCAGTGAGGAGCCTCACCCCGGACAAACTGTCCGGGTAGGTACTAGCAGGGGAGAGGAACGGCCTCGTTCACCGCGGAAAGCACCGCTGACCAGGGCAGCTCACGGCCCGGAGCGCTCCGCGGTTCATGCAGCGGCCACACGTCGTCCCCGTACACGAGACGCACGCCAGCACGCCGCAGCGCGTCGAGGTGGGTTTCCCAGGACGGGTGACGAGCGTGCGCGGCGTTCACGCGCGGGAAGACGACGACCGGCAGGTTGAGTGTGCCGATGGCCTCGTTGACCTGCGTCAGGGCTTGATTGTCGGCGATGCCCATCGCGAGCTTGGCGACCATGTTCGCCGAGGCGGGCGCGACCAGGTAGCAGTCCGGGGCCGGATGCGGGCTGGATTCGGCCGGCGAGCGCGGCTCAACCCGGACAGGGAACCCGGTGACCTCCTCGATCTCAGCGCGGCCGCCGTTCTCGTCCAGCCAGCGCCCAGCCGTCGGGGTCAAGGTCACCGCGACCGTCCAGCCGTCCGCTTGAAGAGGCCGGATCACGCGCGGAAGAAGGTCCTCAACACCACCAGCACCCGAGCCCACCAGGCCCAGAACACGCGACGCCACCCGACCTACCTCACCGCGCCGCAGCGCTCAGCCAACGCCAACAACGGCGAGGACTTCTTACCAGCCGTCGCCGGAGCACGGCGATACATCGACCGCACGACCTCCCGCACCGCCGTACTGTGCCGGACGATCCCCGGCGCCTTCTGCTCCGCCGTCAGCAACGCCGACAACGCCTCATCATCCTTCGCGACCAGGCTCAACGCCCGTGCGAAGTCGATCAGGTGCGTGACCTGGCGTTCCACGGGCAGGTGGTCGACGCTGATCCTCGGGGCCGACTCGATCACCTGCGAAATGTCGCCCAGATCCAGCGCCGCCGACAGGCGGTGCAGCTCGACATTGGCCGGGCCGAAGCCCGTTTGCCAGTGGTTCGCGTCCGCGCCGAGCTGATCAGCCGCGCGGCCTGCGTGAGACAGCAGCTCGTTCGCCGTCGACCGGTCCTGTTGCCGAGCAGCGGCGACGGCCGTCCGCAGGTAGAGCATTCCGTAGAGGCTCAGCGCGGCCGGATCACCGTCGCGCATCCTCGGGACCAGCCACTTCGCGGCCACGTCGCCTAGCTCAAGCGCGTCGTCGAACCGGCCGACAGCCAGGAGCGCGTGAGTTCCGGAACGGGCAGCGGAGGCCAGGACCAGTGGGTCGTCTGCCTCGTCGGCCGCTTGCATGGCGCGTTCTGCCGCGATCCACGCGAGGTCGGCTTCACCGATCTTGCTCAGCGTGGTCGCGGCCAGGTGGTGGACGCGGGCTGACACCGCTGCGCAGGCCCGCCGGTAGGCCGCGTCATCGGCTGAGGCGGACTCCATGCCCTGACTGGTCTTGATCAGGCCCGGTAGCGCGGCGACGACTCGGCCGAGGTCGCCCTTCTGATAGCTGGACCAGACACCTTCCACCAGCTGAGCCACAGGGGCGGGATCGATGTACTCGGGTGACATGGCCGAGGAGAACAGGGTGCGTGAGAGGCGTCGAGGGGCCATGAGTGCGTCTCGGATGGCCGGGACGTCGTCGTTCTTGTCCTCGTCCTCCATGAGCACGGGTTCGCCGAGGAGGTCGCCCAGCGTTACCCGCAGGCCTCGCGCGACGTCAGCTAACACGTCCAGGCGCCGGATCTCGCGTTCACCGCGCTCGATCTTGCTCAGCCAGTCCTCAGTCCGGCCCACCAAGTCAGCAAGAACCGCCTGCGACAGACCACGCCGCCGCCGGTAGAAGGCAATACGCTCCCCGATGCTGAGCTGATCACCCGCACCACGCATACCCCCAGGCTAACAGCGAGGCGGGGTTGCTCGCAGGTTCGAGCATAGGTCAATAGGAGCGCTCATGTCGCACCGACAAGATATATTCCTTGGACTAGGTGAAATCTGCCAGTTCTCTCCATGAAAGCATTGTCCTTAGTGCGGCACTTGTAGAGTTCAAACCGTTTCTCAGTGGCTTAAGGGCGGCGCGTACGGGAACATTTAGAATTTCAATTGACTTCGATTGCTTTAAGGCTTCATCCGCCCCGCGCTGAGCCTCTGCGATTAGCGCCATCGCTTCGACTGCGCCGTTGACGTCTGCGCTAAATTCCTCTTTTTGTTGATCGCTACCATATTGGGACAACATGCGGTGAACTTCGCGGATGCTCTGGTCTGCTTGAGTCGCACTTCTCTCCAATTCGTTAGCTAGTGATTCGGCTTCAACTGCCCTAGGTGAAAAATTGTTGGCAAAGCGAAGAAGTGCTTGCTGGTCAATATTGCCGCCTGCTTTCGGGGCGCGCTTTTGGAGTTTGTCTACTTTTTCTTTGAATTCGACCAAGATTGCCGAAAATGAGGCTAAGAGGGGTCCGAACCTGTTGACGTTCTCTACGGCGATTTCATAGACCTCCAGTAAGCCTGGTGCGTCATCTGGCCGGGTGTCCGGATTTCCTGCCCTCGTTGGAGTTGATTCGTCGGCAAGCTGTTCCGCGCCTTGTGTCAGGTGCTCCTCGGCGCGCTCAATGCCGTCTACTAGCCTGCTAGCGATCTCAACTAACGCTTTTCGCCACGTGGAAGAAGTTGTGCCATCCAGGACGGCATCTTTTAGTTTAATGTACTGACGACTGGCCACGTGACGGGTGGCTAAGTTGTCGCTATCCTCGGTGATCATCTTGTGGCCAAGCACAACAATTGGAAGAAATAGCTCCTTGACGCCTAGATTTTGCGCCGACTCGACAAAGAGTTGTAGCTCTTCGCGGCACATTGGACTTGCGAGGTATCTCATTGTTACAAGAGGTACGAACGCGGAAGCGCCCTTGACGCTATCATAGATTTTTGCGCGCCATTCTTCGCCCCAGATGATGGATTGATTGTCGACGAAAACCTTAATTTCTCGTCCGTGATCAGCGAAGGCGTAGTACTTAAGGTCGTTGGCAAACTTTTCGACGAAGTCTAATACGGCATCGTCGTCATGTGCATAGCTTACAAAGACTTGGGTTACTGCCTGGTCGTCCTGCGGCATTGCCACTGAATAGCCTCCACCGGTTGTCTCTCAAACTGGGCGATCGGACGCGACTTGCCGAATTTGGCTCTATGGGATCAAGGGCGCGCCGCCGCCGGGCGGCGCGCCGGGAGCGTAGGTAGCCCCTCGCCTGGGCGGCCTCGCCGGTTCCCGACACGGCGGGCTGCCGCTCCGCTCCGCCCACCGGCCGGGCGACGCGGCCGCCAGCGGGTCACCTTGCGCAGCGCCACCCGGCGGCGGCGCACATGGCCCGATAGCCAACATCGGCCCTCCTCAATGAGCGTCGTGACATATCGGTCGTCGGTGTATCGCCACCTGTTACGCGCAGTTGTCGATCTCCTTCACCCCGAAGCCTGATCGTGACAACGGCCGGTAACACCGCGTCAAGGCTGGAAAGCGTGCCTTGACCCGATGCCACCGGCCGCGTGCTGGCTTCGTATCGGGATGAAGGGGAGGTGTGGGCAGGGTTCGCCAGGCCGTCTACAGGCCGTCAGACGTTGGGTAGGGCCAAGATCCACCGAGAACTGTCGAGAGGCGTTTCAGCAGCTCAGAGGCAGTTTTCAAGCATGATCGCCAGGAGGGTCGAAACCGGCCGAGAGATCACCCAGATCTACGAAGGCACCAACCAGATCCAGCGCATGGTCATGGCGCGCGCCCTGCTCAAGGGCTGAGTCCGCTCAAGCGCGTGAAGGCCCCCTTCCCTCGGCTCAGCCGAGGGAAGGGGGCCTTCACGCGTATCTCGCGCTTAGGTGACGAAGTGCGGTAGCCGCGGGCGCGAGTAGGTGACCAATCGCGCGTGTGAGGTCAGGCGTCGGTGAGATGCTTCACGGAAGTACGGCGATCATGGGCCGCCGGTGTCACTCTCGGAGGATGTTCTGGTTCGCTCCGGTGTCGTGGACACCGCACGACGAGGCCGAGCTGATCGCCGGCTGGCGGTTGTGGCTCGAACTCGGGGATCGTACGTGGCCGTCCGCCGCGTGGGACGGGACGGCGGCCGACGTCGTCAAGCCGCTGCGTGAGCTGGTCGCGGCCTGCGACGAGATCGAGACGGGCTACCGCGACGCCGTCGACGAACCATCGGACGAGTTCATCCGGATCATCCAGTTCCTCGTCTGGACGGTCAGCACGGTGATCGAGCTGTGGGCCGACGACGAGGTCCCGCTCGACGCCGAGCGGATCGCGTTGCTGCACGCCGACCTGGCCGGATTCGCCGAGCAGGCGGAGCGCGTCCTGGAACTGCTGGCCGTCAGCGGGGGTTGGACGGGCCTCGCCGGGGAGCGTCGGCGGACGGATCGCTGAGCGAATCCGGTTTGTCGACCCACGCGAACCGCGAGCCCGCGAGATGGTCGTCCAACGGACGGTCCAGGGAGAGCAGGGTCACCGGATTGCCGAACGGATCCTCGCCGGGAGCGATCGCGTAGCCGACCTCGATCACGGATTCCTCCGGCTCGTCGGATTCGACGTCGTGCCGCGTGACGCCGTCGTCGATCGACCACGTGCCGTTGACGGTGCGATGGAATTTCAGTGCCAGCGAGCCCGGGGCGAACGCCGCCCACGTGTAGCGCGAGACCGTGAACTCGGTGCTCCAGCTCGACCAATAGAGCCAGCCGGAGCCGTCGCCGCGGAACGCCAGTTCGGCGGACTCGACATCGCTCGGGAACAGCATGCGGTCCGACCAGAGGCCGATCAGACGTTCATCCATCACGCTGCAGATTCTGCCCTTCGGGCGCTCGGGACAAACGGCGCCGTACGGGGGAATGACATCCGTGACCTTCCACAGAGGACCGAGCCCGGTTCCTGTCGGGTACCTGTCGATCACGCTCCGGAGGTGCCGTCCGGGGCGCCCGGTGCCTTACCGTGATCCCGGTAAGTTGAATATTCACCGACCAGAAAGCTGATACCCGATGTTCGCTCGTTTCAAGGATGTCGCCCTCCTGCTGGGCCGGATCGGTGTCGGTGTGGTCTTCCTCGCACACGGCCTGCAGAAGTGGGAAAACGGGATCGACGGCACCGCGAAGTTCTTCGAGCAGACCGGAATCCCGCTGCCGACGCTCGCGGCGATCTTCGCGATCGCGGTGGAGATCGTCGGCTCGATCCTGTTCATCGTCGGTTTCCTGACGCCGCTGGTGGGCCTCGGTTTCGTCGTGGTCTCCGTCGGTGCCCTGCTCTCGGTGCACGTCGACAACGGACTGACCGGTCAGGGCGGTTACGAACTCGTCCTCGTCCTGGCGGTGGCCGGGCTCGCGCTCGGCTTCAACGCCGGGAAGCTGTCGCTCGACCACGTGCTCTTCGGACGCAAGCGTGAGGCGAAGCAGCTTCAGGACGCCTGACCCGGATGTCATGAAAGGGCCGTTCCTGACGAAATATGTCAGGAACGGCCCTTTCATGACACTTCAGGAGGGGAGATCCGCGGTCGTCCGCTCCGCTTCGCGCCGGGAAGCGAGTTTGGCCGGATCCGCGTCGGTGACCTGGACCAGATGCGCACCGGCCGCGAGGGGCGTCACGAAACCCGCGAGTATTCCCTCGGAGCCGGACCACTCCACAGTGGACAGTACGCGGTCCTCGGCGGACAGGCCCAAATCTGAAGCACGGGAACGAGCTTCGGCGAGTGCTTCCTCCACAGTGGACGAACCCAGCGCCGGGGTGTCGCCGGGCACGGGGAACAACGGGCTGAACTGGTCACCCGAAAGCCTGGCCTCGGTCAGGTAGTCCAATGCCCCGTCGGGTACGGAACCGGCGGGCAGGCCGAGACCCATCGGGTGAAGCGAGACGACGGCCGTCGCGGCCGCCTCGGAAACGCCACCGGGCGCGACGAACGCCACCCGCGCGCCCGCGGTCTCCGTCACCACCCTGGCGCCGCACCACCACGCGCCCAGCAGGACGCCGGCGGTCTGCCAGTGCGACGGCAGCACCACGGCGACCTCGTCGCCCGGTTCGACGTCGAACTCGTCGACCAGCCAGTTCGCCGTCTTGGCGGCCCAGTTCACCGTGGTTGCCACGGACAGTTCGACCCGGCTGCCCTGCTTGTCGTCGTAATGCGTGATCAGCGGTTTCGCGGGCGACCCGAGCAGGGGCCGCAGCAGCAGTTCGGTGAGGCTCACGCCTCTCACGCTAGTTCACGCAGGGAACGCTCGACGCGGCGAGCAGGGGAGCCGCGCCGGAAGCCCCGCCGCCACCGCCCCGGCCCGCCAGCCCGGCGACGAAACTCCGCACGGCGGCGGGATCGATCTCGACGATGCTCTGGCCGTCGGCGCTGCGGCCGTTGATGTTCACCACCGGGATGGTCGTGAACGTCAGGTCGCCCGACGCGATGCCCCTCGCCTGCTGCGCGAACTCCAGCAGGTCCAGACCTTCGTCGAGGACGATCGACCGGCGCACGACGTCCATCAGGCCCGCCATCGTCGACGGGCTGGTCAGCGTGCCCGCCGAGAGCACCTGGTTCAGCGCCGAGGACAGGAACGTCTGCTGGCGCACGATGCGGTCGAGGTCGCCGCGCGGCAGGTTCTTCCGCTGGCGCACGTAGGAAAGCGCCTCGCCGCCGGAGACGGTCTGTTCGCCGCGCCGGAAGTTCGCGCCGGAATCCTTGTCCTCGGTGGAGTGGTTCAGGCAGACCTTCACGCCGCCCAGCGCTTCGGTCAGCAGGTAGAACCCGAGCAGGTTGACCTCGGCGTAGTGGTCGATGCGGATCTTCGTCAGGTCCTGGACGGTCTGGACCAGTGCCTTGCGACCCTCCTGATCGGAGTCGCGTTCGAGTTTCGCCTGGTCGGACTCGCCTCGGTGCGCGTTCGCGTAGTGGGTCTTCGCGACGCCGTACGCCGAATTGATCTTGTTCGGACCGCGACCGGGGATGTCGGTCCAGGTGTCGCGCGGAATGGAGATGCCGGAAGGCTTCCCGCCGTTCTTCGGGATGCGCAGGATGATGATGGTGTCGGTGTTGACGCCCGCCTTCTCCTCGGTGCGCAGCTCCTTGAGCACCTTGAGCGGCAGCGGATTGCCCTGCGCGTCGGTCCGCGCGTCGCTGCCGACCAGCAGGATGTCGTTCGCGCCGTCGTCGGGGGGCGGCGCGGCGGGATCGTCGGCCCTGCTCAGGGCGTTCGTCGTGGGGACGTTGTTCTGCAACTGGTCCTTGGTGACGTAGGCGTAGCCCGTCGTTCCGAGGGCGAGCAGCGACACGAGGCCGACCGCGATCCGGCGGGTGTACCGGCCGGCGCGGCGCAGCGGGCGCTCGGGTACGTCGAGCACACCCGAGACCGGTTCGTCCTCGTCCTCGGGCGGCGTCGACGGCTGGGGGAGCGGATTACGCGGGTACGGCGTCGGGACGAACCGCGGCTTTTCGTCACTCTCGGTGTCCGAGGTGGCGGCCTCTTCCGGCTTCGGATCCTCGGCGTCCAACTGTTCGGATTGTTCGTTGGCGGCTTTGTCCTCGCCATCCATCCCTGTTCACCTCCCCTTGCGCTGCCCGTTGGTCCGATCGTAGGAGAAGGCTAGGCCACGGAGAGGTCGGCCACGCTGAGTACCCGGAATTAATTGACGCAGGGCACATCGCCCGCGACGATCGGCGTCGTGGTGGGCGCCGCCGGGGCACTGGAGGACGGCTGAACGGGCTTCGAGGCGGGCGGCGGTTTCGGCGCGGACGTGGTGGCCACGCCGCCCTGGTTCGTGGACGCGCCCTTGAAGTCCTTGCCGAGCAGGATCCGCACCTTGCCGGGGGCGACGTCGCGATCCGCCTCGGTCTGCACCGCGGTGCCGAAGACCTGCTTGATCAGGGCCAGCGCGGCCTCGTCGCCCGGCGCGTGCCGGATGACCGTCGAGTTGCGGGTGCTGAGCTTGGTGTCCGCCGCGAGCTTGAAACCCTTGCCCTGCAAGAGGTTCCGGGTCTCGGTGGCCATCGTGGGGGAGCCGGAGCCGTCGAACAGTTCGACGGTCACCGCTTCCGCGCCCGGCAGCGTGGCCGGGGTCGAGGTCGGTGCCGTCTCGCCGTCGGAGGTCAGGCGGGTGACCTCGGCCTGCACCTGCGCCGGGTCCACCCGGAGCACGGCGGCGCCGCCGATGGTCGCGTCGCCCTGGGTCGGGATCGTGTGGAACTCGACGTTCCCGCTGGTCAGCCCGCGCATCTGCGCGGCGAACTCCGGCAGGTCCCAGCCCGCCGACAGCACGACCGACTTCTTCACCGCGGCGATCAGGTCCGAGATCTTCGCCGGGTTGATCAGGACGTCGGAGGAGAGGACCTTGTTCGCCAGCCCGGACAGGAAGGCCTGCTGCCGCGCGATCCGGTCGAGGTCGCCGTTCTGCAGGTCGTACCGCTGCCGGACGAACGCGAGCGCCTGGACCCCTTCGACGGTCGACTTCCCGGCGGGCAGGTCCACGCCGGACTTCTTCTCCTTGACGGCGTTGTTGAGGCAGACCTCGACGCCGCCGATCGCCTTGGTGATCTCGTAGAAGCTCGACAGGTTCACCTCGGCGTACCGGTCGATCATCTTCGGCTTGCCGATGAACTTCTCCAGCGTGGCGATCAGGTTCTTGCGCCCGGCGTCCTTGGCCTTGGCGTCGACGTCCTTGAGGTCGGAGTTGCCCTGCTGCTGCAGCGTCTTCGACGTGTCGTTGTAGGCGTACACGTACGCGCTGTTGAGTTTGTGCTTGCCGAAACCGCCGGTGATCTCGACCCACGAGTCACGGGGGAAGGAGATCGCGACCGCCTTCTTACCGTTCTGGGGGATGTGCACCAGGATCATCGTGTCGGTCTGGCGCTCGCCGTCCGAAACACCGGCGTGCAGCATGTCGAGGACCTCGCGCGGCAGCGGGTTGCCCTGCGCGTCGGTGCGGCTGTCCTGGCCGACGAGCAGGATGTCGATCGCGCCGTCCAGCGGTTTCGCCGGCGGGTGCCCGTTGTCTTCGAAGATGTTCGTGGTCGCGAAGCCCTGCGACGGGTCGCCGATGAACTGCCAGCCCCACCAGGTCAGCGTCAGGATCGTGATCGAGACCAGGCTGAACACGACCTTCACCCCGCGGCGGGCGAACATCGCGACGCCGCCACGGCGCGCCGGAATGGGTGGCCCGGGCCACTCGGTCACGTGCGGTCCTCCACGAATCTCCCCAGGGCACACTCGTGCCTCGACCATGACTCTACTGATCTCCGTGTTAGACGTCCGTAGGCTGGTGAAAGGTTGCCCCGGTCGTGACACACTCGCCGGACCGGGAAGTCGTCAAGGAGGGATCGCGGGATGCGCGTGCTGGTCACCGGGGGTGCCGGGTTCATCGGTTCGCATTACGTCCGCCAGGTGCTGACAGGGGCGTATCCGAGCCTGGCCGACGCCGAGCTGATCGTGCTCGACAAGCTCACGTACGCGGGCAACGAAGCGAACCTGGAGCCGGTGCGCAAGAACCCGCGCTACCGGTTCGAGAAGGGCGACATCTGCGACGCCGCCCTGGTCAGCGAGCTGATGCGAGGCATCGACCTCGTCGTCCACTTCGCCGCCGAGTCCCATGTGGACCGTTCGATCGCCGGTGCCGCCGACTTCGTGCTGACCAATGTGCTCGGCACGCAGACCCTGCTGCAGGCCGCGCTCGAGGCCGAGGTCGGGAAGTTCGTCCACGTGTCGACCGACGAGGTCTACGGCTCGATCGACGAGGGATCCTGGGCCGAAGACCACGCTTTGGAGCCGAATTCGCCGTATTCGGCGTCGAAGGCCTCCTCGGATCTGCTGGCCCGTTCCTTCTTCCGCACCCACGGACTCCCCGTCTGTGTCACGAGGTGCTCGAACAACTACGGTCCGTACCAATTCCCGGAGAAGGTCATCCCGCTCTTCGTGACGAACCTGCTCGACGGCAAGAAGGTCCCGCTGTACGGCGACGGGCTCAACGTGCGTGACTGGCTGCACGTGGACGACCACTGCCGCGGGATCCAGCTCGTCGCCGACGGCGGCAGGCCGGGCGAGGTCTACAACATCGGCGGTGGTACGGAACTGACCAACCGCGAGCTGACCGGGCGGCTGCTGACCGCCGTCGACGCCGATTGGGAGAGCGTCGAACCGGTCGAGGACCGCAAGGGCCACGATCGCCGGTACTCGGTGGACATCGCCAAGATCTCGGCCGAGCTCGGTTACGCGCCCCGGATGTCCTTTGAGGACGGTCTGGCCGACACGGTCGCCTGGTATCGCGAAAACCGTTCGTGGTGGGAGCCGCTGAAGAACCGCGCGGGGGCCTGAAAGTGCTGAGTGTTCTCGTACCGGGCGGATCCGGCCAGCTGGGGCAGGACATCGCGGCGCTGGCGCCGGACTCCGCGACGCCGTCGTCCGCGGAGCTGGACGTGCGCGACACCGGCAAGGTCGTCGCCGCGGTCACCGAACTGGCGGACCGGGCACGGGCGGCGGGGACGTCGCCGGTGGTGATCAACGCGGCCGCCTACACCGCGGTCGACGCGGCGGAAACCGACGAGGAGCGGGCGTTCGCGGTGAACGCCGACGGCCCCCGGGTGCTCGCCGCGGCGTGTTCGTCGCGCGGGGTGCCGCTCATCCACGTGTCCACGGATTACGTCTTCACCGGCGACGCGACTTCGCCGTACGAGGTCACGGATCTGCTGGGGCCGCTCAACGCGTACGGCCGGACGAAGGCGGCAGGCGAGGACGCTGTCCTCGGTTCGGGGGCGCGGTCCTGGATCGTGCGGACGTCCTGGGTGTACGGCAAGACCGGGTCGAATTTCGTGAAGACCATGGCGCGGCTGGAAAAAGAACGTGAAGAACTGTCCGTAGTGGACGATCAGACCGGCGCGCCGACCTGGTCCCGCGATCTCGCCGCCGGACTGCTGGAGCTGGCCGGTCGCGTTGTCGCCGGAGAGGGTCCGTCACAACGGGTGCTGCACTGCACGGGCGGCGGGTCGACGACGTGGTGCGGGTTCGCTCAAGCGATCTTCGCCGAACTCGGCGCGGACCCGGCGCGGGTGAAGCCCTGTACGACGGCGGAGTTCCCGCGTCCGGCGAAGCGCCCGGCGTACGGGGTGCTGTCGAACGCTTCGTGGCGCGAGGCGGGTCTCACGCCGCTTCGGGACTGGACCGATGCCCTGAAGGCCTACTTCGCTTCCTGACCCTGTCGCATTTCGTCCTCTGAATACTGTAGTTGCATACGCAAGAACCGCATTCAGAGGACGAAACGCGGGAGGTCAGTGTTTGGTGCTGGCCTGGCGATAGGCGGCGACGGTGAGTTCGGCGCACGCGCGCCAGGTGAAGTTCGCGACGTGGGCGCGGCGCGCGGCCGAAGTCGCGACGGCGTGCGGATCGCTGACGGCCATCCGCAGCGCTTCCACGAGCCCGTCGACGTCTTCGTAGGGCACCAGGCTCGCGCAGTTCCCCGCGACCTCGCGCAGCGCCGGGATGTCCGTGCACACGACGGGCACGTCCGACGCCAGCGCTTCCAGCACCGGAAGCCCGAAACCCTCGTCGCGCGACGGCAGCACCAGCGCGCTGGCCCCGGCGACGACGCGCCGGAGGTTCACGTCCGACAGGTAGCCCACATGCCGTGAACGCGGGCCCACCGCGAACGAACCGGGACCGACGAACACCAGATCCGGCAGATCCGGCGCCGCCTCGTGCGCCTGCTGGAGCCAGTGCAAACCCTTGCGGGGCCCGGGAGCGCCGGCGAAGAGCAGGTACTTGTCCGGAAGACCGAGTTCCTTGCGGCGCTCGGGGTCCGGCGGGCGCGCGGTGAACCAGGCCGGGTTCACCCCGAGCGGGGTGACGATGATCTTGCCGCGGTCCACGTCGAGCCGTTCGGCGACCTGATCGGCGACGGCGTTGGTGGGGGTGCAGATCGCGTCGGCGAGCCGGGCGCCGCGCCGGACCAGCTGCGGGAGTTCGTGATCGCTCGGCGCGAGTTCCTCGGGAGCGTCCAAAAAGGCCAGATCGTGGATCGTCACCACACCCGCCGCGCGGAACCGTCCCGGCAGCACGAAGTTGGTGCCGTGCACGACGTCCGTCGGCCCGGCGAACAGCTCCACCGGCGGCAGCTGCGAACGCAGCCACGCCTTGCGCAGTAGCCGTGCCGCCACCGGCATGCCGCGGGCCCGGACACCGTGCGGGAGCACGTGCCGCAGCCGTCGCCAGCCGCGCAACGTGAACGCCACCGCGCGAGTGTCCACTTCGGACATCGAGGCGAGCTCTTCGGACAGGGCGACGGTGTACCGGCCGATACCCGTCCTGGCACCGAGCAGCGGGGTCCCGTCGAGCAGGACGCGCAACGGACGATCAGCCACGGCCGAGCCTCTGCTTGGCGACCTTGACCACCCGGCCGCCGACGCGCCGCACGAGTTCCTTCGGGCCGCCGTCGGCGAGGTACTCGCGGATCAGGTCGACGTCGCGGCGCAGCATTTCCTTGCCCCGCACCGGCGCGGTGACCACGAGGTCGTCCGAGCCGGGCAGCCGGTCGGCGGCGGGCCGCGGGTTCCGGCAGAACTCCACCAGCGGTTTCAGCGCCTCCGGCCAGGCGTAGCGCTGGGCGACGGCGGCCATCCGCTCGACGCAGCCCGCGGCGAATTCCTCGTCGTACAACGCCTTTTCCAGCGCGGCGGCCAGCGCGTCCACGTCCTCGGCGGGGACGACGACGCCGAGCTTCTCCTCGCGGACCAGGTCGGCGAACGAGTCGCCGTCGGTGGTGACGATCGGCAGCCCGGCCCACAGGTAGTCCAGCACCCGGGTGCGGAAGGCGAACGTCGTCTCGACGTGCTCGTAGTGCGTGGTGACGCCGCAGTTCGCGTCCAGCAGCCAGTTCTGGCGCTCCTCGTAGGGAACCCAGTGCTGGTTGAAGAACACGTGCTTGCCGGTGAGGCCGAGCGTGTCCGACAGCAGCATCGTGCGCGCCCCGATGTCCATCTCGGTGACCTCGGGGTTGGGATGCTTCATCCCGAGGAACACCAGGCGGACGTCGCCGCGACGCTGCCGTAGTTGCTCGATCGCGCGGACCAGGGTGAGCGGGTCGAACCAGCTGTAGACCCCGCCCGCCCACAGCACGACGTGATCGGTCTCGCCGATCCCGTGCAAAGTGGACCGAAGGCCGGGTCCGGTGCGGACCGGTGCGTTGGGGGACAGTCCGAAGGGGACGATCGAGAGCAGCGACTGGGTGGTCGGGTCGGCGTCGTAGAGGCGCGGCGAAAGCCTGCCCATCGCGGCGAGGTGACCCAGCCAGAAATGACGCTGCCGCTCCGAAGCGCACAGGAAGAAGTCGCCGCGTTCCAGCTGCGCGTCGAGGACCTTGGTGACGCCGATCAGGTCCAGCGCGCGTTTGTCGTCGGGGACGCCCTTGCCCTGTTCGAGCAGTTCCAGGTGCATCGGGTCGTACAGGTCCGCGACCACGATCTTGTGCGCGTACTGCTTCTTGAGCGAGGGCGCGAGTTCCAGCACGTGACCCTGCAGGACGATGATGTCGGCCCAGGCGATCGGGGTCTCCAGATCGCGGCGGGTCGCCGCGCTGACCCGGAACGGCGCGGGCGGCGGGTCGGCGAGCGGGTTGACCGTCACCAGGTGGACGTCGTGCTCGGTGGCCAGCGTCGCGGACATGTTCCACGCGCGGATCGCCGGGCCCGCCATCCGTTCGGTGATCGCGTCGCCGGTGATCACCAGGACCTTGCGGCGCTGCCCGAAGAGTGCGTCGATGCCGAACGTCTCGACCAGGATGTCGTGCGCGGCCAGATAGCGCGGCAGCGGATACGCGGGCTCCAAAGCCTTGCGCAGCAAGGGAAGCAGATCGGCGTCGGTGCGGACGCGGGCGGCCTGTTCGGCGGCGCGCGACTCCGCGAGCGACGGCAGCAGCTCGACGAACTGGTCGATCGCCAGCACGCCGGCCAGCGTGGTCCTCGGGACCTCGACCGGACCGGTCTCGGCCGGGCCGACACCGTGGGCGAGGTCGAGCTGGGTGGCGTCGAGGTCTCCGCGTGCCGTCGCCCGGCGGACGGCCAGCGCGAGCGCGGCGGGCAGTGCGCGCGAGAGGGTCTCGTCGGAGAGGTTCTTGTACAGCGCGGCCAGGGCGTTGCGCTCCAGCAGGAACGTCTCGCGACCGGAATCGGGAGCGTCCACAGTGGACATCGTGGCGTGGTGCTTGTGATAGGTCAGCGACTCCGGCACGTACCGCACGCGCCAGCCGCGCAGGTTCAGCCGCCAGCCGAGGTCGACGTCCTCGTAGAACATGAAGAACCGCTCGTCGAACCCGCCGAGTTCGGCGAACACCCCGGCGCGGACGAACATCGCCGAACCGGTCGCGAACAGGACGTCCTTGGCGATCTCGTGTTCGGCGGAGGGGACGTCGGCCAGGGGACCGCCCGCGTGGCGTTTGTAGCCCATGCCGAACCAGGTCAGGCCCGCGTCGACGAAATCGGTGCCGGTGCCGTCCCAGTCGAGGACCTTGCTGGCCACCGCGGCGACCGTCGGCTGCGCGCGCAGTTCGGCGACGGCCGCGCCCACCCAGCCCGGCGCCGGACGGGCGTCGTTGTTGAGGAAGGCGAGGACGGTGCCGGTGGCGTGCCGGGCACCGAGGTTGCAGCCGCCCGCGAAACCGGAGTTCACCGGGGACTCGACGAGCTTGACGCCCGGGGCGGCGGCCTTGATCTCGGCCACGTCTTCGCCGCCGGAGGCGTTGTCGACGCAGATGACCTCGAGGTTCGGGTAATCGTGTTCAGCGAGGGCGCGCAGGCAGGTGACGGTGTCGGCCGCTCCCCGGTAGTTCACCACGATCACCGAGACGACCGGTTGCGTTTCCCCCTGCGCCAAAGCCGTACTCCCTGCACTCGATTGGACGGTGTCAATGAAGAGCCCGCGACCGCTTCGCGCCGCCAGGGCGCTCGTCTGCCTGCCCCTCGCCGCTGGTGCCGGGGCGCCCTGCCGTCGCGAAGCGGGGCCTTCGGCCGAGGGCGGGCTCCTGCGAGGCCCTTCTCGGACTCGACCTTCATCTCCGTCTTCTGTCAGAGCTTAAAGCCCGGCCCACGCCTCCCAGACCGCGCCTCGGTCGAGCGCCGCCCGCCGCCCGATGGCCCGCCGCTCGACCAGCGTGCGCGGCAGGCGGGCGGCGACGGCGCCCAGGGCCCGGCATCTCAGGCTCGGACGGAAGTTCGGCGCCGGTGGTTTCCCCCGGAGAGGCAGGACGAGGGTGAGCACCGCGAACTTCACCAGCTGCCGGATCGCGACCTGTCTCGGCGCACAGCGGAGGAGGGTCAGCAGGCGGTTGCGTTCGTTCCACAGGTGGAACTGGACCGAACCCGGCCGGGTGCTCGCGCCATGCTGATGGGTGACGTCGGCGTCCGCGCTGACGACGTCCCAGCCCGCCAGCCGCAGCCGCCACGCGGTGTCGGTGTCCTCGTAGTAGCAGAAGTAGGAGGCCGGGACGCCGCCGACGGAGCGGAGGGCCTCGACGTTCAGCACGGCCGCGCCTCCGCAGAAGCCGAAGATCTCGCCGGCGGATCCGGGCAGGTCGGCGCCGTGGCCGTCGGCGGTCAGCCGGACGCCGGTGGACTGGACGGTCCCGTCGGCCAGCGTCAGCCGGGCGCTCACGGCGGCGGCGAGCGGAGCTTTGCCGAGGGTGTCTTCGCAGGTCGCGAGCCAGTCCGCGGCGGGCGCGGCGTCGTCGTTCAGCCACGCCATCAGCGGGGTGTCCACTTTGTCCAGTGCGGCGGCCATGGCGCCCGCGTACCCGGTGTTGCGCCGCAGCCGCAGCACCCGGGGTTTCGACGGGTGGGCGGCGAGGAACGCGGCCGTCCCGTCGTCGGAGGCATTGTCGACGACCAGGGTGCGATGCGGGCGGGACTGCGCGGCGAGGGCGTCGAGGCAGGCGGTGATGTGCGCGGCGCCGCGCCAGGTGACCACGACGACGGTGGTGCTGGGTTCGGCGTCGGTCATGCCAGAGAGAATAGAGACCATGCCCGAACTGGTCGTGCTCGCCGAGCAGCTGCTGGCGCCGGTCCCCGGCGGGACCGGCCGCTACACCGCCGAGCTGCTGCGGGCACTCGCCGAGACCGCGCCGCCGGGCTGGACGGTGTCGAGCGTGGTCGCGCGGCACACCGACATCGAAGCCGCGGTCGTCGACGGCGTCGAGGGGCCGCGAGTGCTGCCGATCCCGCCGCGGGCGCTGATCGCGGCCTGGCAGCTGGGGCTGCCGTGGTGGCCGGGCGGCGACGCGGTCCACGCGCCGACGCCGCTCGCGCCCGCCCGGATGCCGAAGGGGCGGACGCTGTCGGTCACGGTGCACGACACCGTGCCGTGGACGCATCCCGGGACGCTGACCCCGCGCGGCGTCGCGTGGCACAAGGCGGTGATCACGCGGGCCGCGCGGAAGGCGACCGCGCTCACGGTGCCCACGCAAGCGATTGCGGACGAGCTCGCGGCGCTGGTGCCGGTGTCCGTGCCGGTGCGCGTGATCCCGCACGGGGTCCGGCCGCATTCCGAGTTCGCCGAGGTCACCGTTCCGGAGCGGTACATGCTCGCGATCGGGACGATCGAGCCCCGCAAGGGCGTCGACGTGCTGATCGAGGCCGCCGGCCGGATCGGGGTGCCGCTGGTGCTGGCCGGGCAGCCGGGCTGGGGCGGGATCGACCCGGTGGCGCTGGCGCGCGAGCACGGCGCCGACGTGCGGGTGCTGGGCAAGGTGAGTGACGCGGAACTGGCGTCCGTGCTGCGGGGCGCGTCGGTGCTGGCGATGCCGAGCCGGGCGGAGGGATTCGGGCTGCCGCTGATCGAGGCGATGGCGGCCGGGGTGCCGGTGGTGCATTCGGACGTCCCGGCGCTGGTCGAGGTCGCCGGGGGAGCGGGCGTCGTCGTCCCCGTGGGGGAGGCGCAAACGCTTGCCGACGCTTTGCGGGACGTGCTGGACCATCCGGAGCGGGCGGCCGCGCTGCGTGACAGTGGTCTCAGCCGTTCGAGTGAGTTCACCTGGCGGCGTGCCGCTTCCGCCGTTTGGGGTCTCCACCAGCGCGATCAGTTTGTCGGTTCCTCACCGCGGAGGTGACGGGCCGCCGTACCCTCCTAGGGTGACCGAAGACCCTCGCGTGCTGATCGACGCGACCGCCGTCCCCGCGGACAGGGGCGGCGTCGGTCGTTACGTGGATTCGCTGGTCGCGGCCCTGGACGCGGACGGCGCGCGGATCACCGTCGTCTGCCAGCCGCGGGACGCGGTGCTGTACGACCGGCTGGCGCCCGGCGCCCGGATCGTGCCCACCTCGCCGTCGACGTCGACCAGGACGGCCAGGCTGACCTGGGAGCAGGCGACCCTGCCCCGGCTGGTCCGGCGGCTCGCCGCCGACGTCGTCCATTCACCGCACTACACGATGCCGCTGGCCAGCCCTGCCGCTTCGGTGGTGACGCTGCACGACGCGACCTTCTTCACCGACGCGGTGTTGCACTCTTCGGTGAAGGCGCGCTTCTTCCGCGCCTGGACCGCGACGGCGCTTCGCCGCGCGACGCTCTGTGTCGTGCCGAGCATCGCGACGGCGGCCGAGCTGGAGCGCGTCGGCCAGGTGCGGACCGCCGAGCTGGAGATCATCCACCACGGCGTCGAACCGGACCGGTTCCATCCGCCCTCGGCCGCCGAGATCGAGGCCGCGCGCAAGGCGGTCGGACTCGGGAAGACGCCGTACGTCGCCTTCCTCGGCGCGCTGGAACCGCGCAAGAACGTGCCCGCCCTGATCCGCGGCTTCGCACACGCCGTGACCGGCAGGCCGAACCCGCCCGCGTTGGTGCTGGCCGGACAACCGGGCTGGGACTCGCAGGTCGAACGCGCCCTGGACGCCGTGCCGCACCGGCTGCGGGTCATCCGGGCCGGCTACCTGCCCTTCGACACGCTCGCCGGCTTCCTCGGCGGCTCCGAACTGGTCGCCTATCCGAGTCTCGGCGAGGGTTTCGGGCTGCCGGTGCTGGAGGCGATGGCGTGCGGCGCGAGCGTGCTCACGACCCGGCGGCTCTCGCTGCCGGAGGTCGGCGGGGACGCCGTCGCCTACTGCGGTGTCGGCGCCGGAGACGTCGCCGCGGCCATTTCGGAACTGCTCGACGCTCCCGCGCGGCGGGCCGAGCTGGCCGAGGCGGCGCAGCTGCGGGCGAAGGAGTTCTCGTGGGCGACGACGGCGGAGCGCCATCGGGAGGCTTACGCGAAGGCTTGGTACCGGCACGCGCAGCGGCGAGCGGGCTGACTTGCTTCGTGAGTGATATCGAGGAGTAGGCCAAAGGTGTCGTGTTCACTCACCGGCGTGCCGGCTTCGGATGTTGTGAAAGTGGCTTTGACAACCTTCAACGTTGCGAAGGTCGCTTTCGCAACACTGTCGGACTACCAGACCGCGCCGGGCCGAGAGGGTCTTGAGTGGCAAGTCGTGTTCCGGCCTCAACCAGCGGCCGCTGAAATGGCGGTACGCTTCGAGCGCGAGGCCCCGGTGGGGCCGAGTATGGGAGCCCGCGACGCGTCCGGACGGTCGTCTCGCGGGCTTTTCGCTTTCCAGCACCCGGCGAGGCCGCCGACGGAGCAAGGGACCTTTGCTATCGCCGCTGCCCGGGGTGGGCGCCCGGAGTCGCGTTCGGTGACGGGTGGACAATGGCCGCGTGACTGAGCACCCCAGCTACGGCGACGGGATCGCCGTCGTGACCGTGACGTACTTCCCCGGCGAAACCCTCGAGAAGTTCCTCGACACCCTCGAGAAGGCGACCGACCGGGACGTCCAGGTCGTCGTCGCCGACAACGACTCGACGGACGGCGCGCCGGAGAAGGCCGCCCGCCGGGACAACGTCAAGCTGCTCAGCATCGGCGAGAACGTCGGTTACGGCACGGCCGCCAACCGGGGCGTCGCGGAACTCGACGACAGCTACGGCTGGGTCGTCGTGGTCAACCCGGACCTCGAATGGGAGCCCGGTTCGCTCGACGCGCTGCTGGAGGTCGCCGAGCGCTGGCCGCGCGGTGGCGCGTTCGGTCCGCTCATCCACGATCTCGACGGCACGGTCTACCCGTCGGCCCGGCTGCTGCCGTCGTTCGGCCGCGGGATCGGGCACGCGGCGTTCGGCAAGATCTGGCCGGGCAACCCGTGGACGCGGCAGTACCGCCAGGAGACCGGCACCCCGGTCGAGCGCACGGCGGGCTGGCTTTCCGGCTCCTGCCAGCTGATCCGCCGGGAGGCCTTCGACTCGGTCGACGGTTTCGACACGCGCTACTTCATGTACTTCGAGGACGTCGACCTCGGCGATCGGATGACCCGCGCGGGCTGGCTGAACGTGTACGCGCCTTCGTCCAGCGTCATGCACATCGGCGGGCACTCGACTTCGCAGGCTTCGGCGAAGATGCTGCGCGCGCACCACGACAGCGCGTACCGCTACCTCGCGGACCGTCACCGCGGTCTCCTGTGGAAGCCGGTCATGCTCGCGGTGAAGGCCGGGCTCGCGTTGCGGCTCAAGCTGGAGACGCGCCAGAAGTAGCCGTTCCGGCCACCGGAACTCGCGCGACTCGGCTCCCCGCCGTCGTTACCGTCGGTGCATGGACTTCGCCGAGTTGGACGCCTGGCTGACCGAACGCGCCGGGGAGGACCGCTTTTCCGGCGTCGTGCTGATCCGGCGCGGCGACGAGACGCTCTTCGAGCGCGGATACGGCCTGGCCAGCCGCCGCTGGTCGGTGCCGAACGCGCCGGACGTCCGGTACGACACCGCGTCGATCACCAAGGTTCTCACCGCGATCGCCGCGTTGCGCCTGGCCGACGAGGGACGGCTGGACCTCGACCGTCCGATCGGCGAGTTCCTCGACCTCGACGGCACGACGATCGCGACGGGGGCGACGACGCGGCAGCTGCTCACGCACACGTCCGGGATCGCCGACGACGCCGACGAGGAAGCGGGCGAGAGCTACGAGGCGCTGTGGGTCGACAAGCCGGTGTACTCGGTCGTCGACACGCGTGACCATCTGCCCAATTTCGCTTACCGGGTACCGAATTTCGCGCCGGGCGAGGGCTGCCGGTACTGCAATTCGGGGTATATCCTCGCCGGACTGGTGATCGAGGAGATCACCGGAACGCCGTACCGCGACCACGTCCGGGAGACCGTGCTCGACCGCGCGGGGATGACCGATTCGGGGTTCTTCGACCGGCGCGATCCGCAGCCTCGGGTCGCCGAGGGCTGGGACCCGATCCTCGACGGCGAGCGGGTCACCGGCTGGAAGCAGAACATCTTCAGCTACCCGCCGATCGGTTCACCCGATGGGGGTGCGTACTGCACCGTCGGCGACCTCGTCCGGCTGCTGCGGGCGATCCGCGAAGAACGGCTCTTGAGCCCTGAGCGCACGAAGGAGTTCCTGACGCCGCAGGTGCTTCACAGCAGTGGCGTCTGGTACGGCTTCGGCCTCGAATTCGTCCTGGCGCAGGACGGTTCGGTGCGGAACTACTACAAGGACGGCGGGAACGTCGGCGTCTGCTCGCTCATGCGGCACTACCCGGGCGAGGGACTGGACGTCGCGATGCTGTCGAACGCCACTTATGGCGGGGGTGCGGCGATCAAGGAAATCGATCGGGTGATCCGGGCTTCCTGAGCCGGTTCCCGAATGTCATGAAAGGGCCGTTCAAGACATTTTTTGTCCTGAACGGCCCTTTCATGACATGCGCGTGAGGGGCTAGATGCCGTCCAGCCGGCGCGAAAGGTTCGAGCGTCCCGAAGGGTTCTGCTTCACCGTCGGCACCAGGCCGCCGGTCTCGTTCTCGACGGTCTCCGGCTCCTGCTGCTCGATCAGGGGACTCTGCACCGGCGCGGCGGGCGGCCGCCGGGTGAGCGGGGTCGCCGCCTGCGGCAGAGGCCTGGTCGGCTGGAGGCCGGGACGGCGGGGATACGGCTGCGGCTGGGTCGAGCCCTCGCCCCGCGCCGGCGGCAGGTCCAGCCGCGTCGTCGGTTCGGGGCCCGCCAGCGGGTGGTCGTTCTCCGCGATCAGTGAGGCCGGTAGCTGGGTGGTCGTGTCCGGGTCCGATGACCGGTCGATCTCGGCGACCACCGATCGGGGGATCTGCTGAGTGTTCGCGGAGTCCATCGGAGACGTCGCGTTGTCCGGTGTCACGACGAAGGCTCCTCGCGCGCTTGCGCGTGCGAGCAAGGCGTCCGCCCGAGCACGGGGGTCCATTCCCCTAGGCCTCCCGACTGACCTGGGGCCCTCTGGGTTCAGGGCCGACTGTGTGTTGTCTAGGGTAGGCCCTAGGAGCGGCTGCCGTCAGCAGACCCGCAAACGTCTTCCGACAAAGTTGCCGAGCACACGGCCGGCTCCGAGGGACTCAGGCTTCCATGTCCGAGAGGATCCGGGTGCTGGAGTCCGCCTTGTCCGTGCCACCGATGCCGTAGATCATCGAGATGTCGTTGCGGGCCCCCGCCTCGACCTCGTCGGCCGGCAGCTCGTCGACGTTGCGCCGGTCCCCGCCGTTGCAGAACTCGAGTTCCGTGTCCGGGTACGCCGCGCGGATCAGGTCGAACGACTCGTTGATACCCGGCCCCTGCTCGACGGCGACGTACACGTCGTCGACGATGCGCAGCGCGCGGACGATCCGGGCGCGGACGTCCTCGGTCTGGATCACCCGGCCCTTCTTGAGGACCTGCTGGGGATCGTTGTTGACGATGACGATCAGGTAGCCGGACCGTGCCTGCGCGGCCTCGAACAGGTCGAGATGGCCCTGGTGGAGCGGGTTGAAGTACCCACTGACGATCGAGGCCTTCGCCGGTCGCGATGTCATCGTCGGTGTCCTCCGTCGGCTTACGGTTGGGGGGCATCAGCTTAGCCGCGGCGGTGCCGGGCACCGGGTGGCCCGCGTAACCCTAGCCGAGTGCGGGGTAGTTTCCGTGTGTGCGATTCCGCCCCGGCTACGAGCTCGACCTGGACACGGTGCTGGGTCCGCTGAGCCGTGGGTCGCGGTCGCCCAACGTCGTCCGCACCGAGGGCGGGGTCACCTGGCTGGCCGCCAACACCGCGGACGGTCCTGGCACGCTCGCGCTGCTGCGGCGCGCGGACGGCGAGGTCGAGGCGGAGGCTTGGGGACCCGGCGCGGACAGGCTGCTCGACGGCGTCCCGGCGATGCTGGGCGCGCACGACGACGACTCCGAATTCGTGGCGCACCACGACGTCATCGCGTCGGCGCGGCGCCTGAACCCGGGACTGCGCCTCGGCTCGACCGGCCGGGTATGGGACGCGCTGGTGCTCGCCGTGCTGGAGCAGAAGGTGACCAGCGCGGAGGCCCTGCGGTCGTGGGGCGAGTTGTGCCGGTGGTTCGGGGAAGCGGCGCCGGGACCGGGGCCGTCACGGCTGCGCGTGCCGCCGACGCCGGTCGCCATTCGCTCCATTGTGGACTGGAAATGGCATCGCGCCGGAGTGGATCTGAAGCGGCGGACGACGCTGATCACCGCGGCCCGGGTCGCGCCGCGGCTGGAGAAGGCCGTCGAACTCAAAGGCGTCGAAGGACGGGCGTGGCTGCGGAAGGTCTCCGGCATCGGGGTGTGGACGGCGGCGGAGATCGCGCAGCGCGCCTGGGGAGACCCGGACGCGGTGAGCTTCGGGGACTACAACATCCCGTCGATGGTGGGGCACGCGCTGGTCGGCACGAAACTCGACGACGCCGGGATGTCGGAGGTGCTGGCGCCGTATTCGCCGCAGCGGCAGCGGGCGGTGCGTTACCTGTCGACGGCCGGATTCCGCCGCCCGAGGTTCGGGCCGAAGATCGAGCTCCGCGACTACCGCGCGATGTGACTCGGCGGCAGGCCTCGGCGGCAGGCCCAAGTACATGAAGGGGTCCTTCACGGAGCCAGGCGCAAGGAAGGGGGCCTTCATGTACTTCGAGAAAACCCGTCACCAGCCCGGCGGCTGCTGCGGGGGCGGGCCAGGTGGGCCGGGGTACTGCTGCGGCGGGTACGGCCCCTGAGGCCCCTGAGGACCGCCCTGCGGCGGATAAGGCGGCTGCGGCGGGTACTGGGGTGGGTAAGGCGGCGGCTTCGGCTTGTTGAGGGTCTTGATCAGGAAGAAGATCCCGACCCCCACGCCTGCGAGCACGAGCAGGATGACCAGCAGCTGAATGATCCCGATCACGGCAGACCCCCTTCGTTAGTCCCAGCGGAGGGTAGATCAGCCCAGGGCGGCATCGATGATCGCCTTGGCCTCGTCGCGGTCGAGCCCCAGTTTCCTGGTCAGCGCGGCGTAGTCGGCGGCGGCCTGCCTCGCCCGTTCGCGGGTCTCGTCGCCGACGGCGCTGACGAAGGTCCCCGCCCGGCCGCGAGTCTCGATCAGGCCGCCTTCTTCGAGCTCGCGGTAGGCCTTGGCGACGGTGTTCGGCGCGATGCCGAGGTCTTCGGCGAGTTTCCGCACGGTCGGGAGTTTCGCCCCGACGGGCAGCGTCCCGTCGTTGATCCGCGTCGCGTAGGCGGTGCGGACCTGTTCGAAGGGCGGGATCGGCGAATTCGGGTCGACGCGGACCATGCGGTGGGCTCCTACTGGCGGGGCGGCATGACCTGGGTGCGGTCGGCACCGGGGACGACCTGGGTGGCGTCACCCGCGCCGCCGGGCACCACCTGCGTCCGGTCGCCACCCGCGGGCGAGGCTACCTGGGTGCGGTCGGCGCCGGCGTCCGCCTGCTGCTGCGGGGAGACGACCTGCGTGCGGTCCGCGCCCGGGTCCATCGGCGGCCCGGCCTGCGGAGGCGGCGGCGGGAAGCCGGGCGCGGGCATCGGCGGCTGGGACGCGAACGGGTTCGGCGCCGGGGCGCCGGGCGGCGGTGCGAAACCCATCGGAGCCGGGGCCGGAGGCGGTGGGAAGCCGGGCGCCTGGCCGAAACCGGCCTGAGGCTGAGGCGGCGGCGGGAAGCCGGGCTGCTGCTGCCAGTTGCCCTGCGGGGCGGGGCCACCGGCGGGCGGGGGAGGCGGCGGGAAACCCGGGGCCGGGCCGCCACCGCCGAAGTTCGGGTTCTGCGGGAAGGACATCGGCGGCTTCTTCGCCTGGTTGACCTTCACGATGATCACCACGATCACGATGATGATAATGATGATCGCCAAGATCAACAGGAACCAGCCGAAGCCGTCACCGTCCCCGCTGCTGTGGACCCGGACCCGGTCCAGGTATGGCGTCAGCGTCGTCAGCATCATTCCCCCTTAAACGTCAGCCGACACCCTAACCGGCCGACGTCGCGGGCAGTGCGGCTTCCACCAGTTCGGCGAGATCTTCCGACCCTTTCGGCAGAGAATTCACCGGCCACCACCGAAGATCGTCCGATTCGTCGCTTTGGACCGGTTGTGCGCCGCGGGGTGCGCGCACCGCGAAACGTACGTCGAAATGCCGGGTCGGCACGCCGAGCGAGCAGGTGATCGGGTGGACGTCGAGATGCACCGGGACCGGCTCGATCAGCAGGTCCTCGATGCCGGATTCCTCCCGCGCCTCGCGGAGGGCGGCGTCCGCGAGCGTCGCGTCGCCCGGCTCGCAATGCCCGCCGAGCTGCAGCCAGCGCCCGACTCGCGGATGCAAGGTGAGCAACACGTTCTCCGCGTCGGTGTCGAGGAGGACGGCCGACGCGGTGATGTGCCCGGCCGCGCATTCACGGCGGCAGACGTCGTCGCGGGCGGCGAGGAAGCCGAGATAGGCCTGGCGCAAGGATTCCTGGGCGGCGTCCGCCGGTCGCCAACCGGACAAAGTGGACACAACATCGTCGTGCAGGGTCACAGTTCGAGAAGTCCTTCACCGGGTTCGACGGGACCGCGCGCGGGCGGCAGGGCGGCGGGATGGCCGATCGCGACCGCGCCGAGCGGCTCCCAGCGGTCGTCGAGGCCGAGGACCTCGCGCACGATATCCGCGGCGAAGATGGTCGACCCGATCCAGCACGAGCCGAGGTCTTCGGCGGCGAGCGCGACCAGCAGGCCCTGCACCGCCGCGCCACCGGCGACGGTGAACATCGTGTGCTCACAAGCGTTTCGGCGGTCGTCGCGGTAGGTGTGCGCGCCCTCGGCGACGAGGAACGGCACCACGACCTCAGGCGCGTTGTACAGGATGTCGCCGCGGCTGAGGCGCTTCGCGACCTGCTCGGGGGTGAAGTCGTCGCCTTCGAGATCGGCCTGCCACGACGCCTTCATCGCGTCGAGAAGCTTGCGGCGCAAGCCTTCCTCGCGCAGCCACACGAACCGGACCGGCTTCGTGTGGTGCGGCGCGGGCGCGGTCAGCGCCGTCCCGACCGCGCGGCGCAGCACCTCGGGATCGACCGGCTCGTCGGTGAACGAGCGGATCGAACGCCGCGCCAGCACGGCTTCCCGGCGGCCTTGCGCGAGGGATTCGTTGGTACCGAGGCGGAACAGGTCCTCCTCGACGGGCCGGAGCAGCTTGCGGGCCGTCGAACCGTCGTCGGTCAGCTGGAGGCCGCGGACCACGGCCACCGGCGTCCCGCCGAGTTTGCCCTTGACCAGATCCGCCGCTGCGGCGAGTTCGTCGGCGATCGCCACCTCGGTGACCGCGAGTTCGTTGCCCTGGCCGTCGATCTCGCCCGCGTACGAATGCAGCACCCGCAGACCGGACGCGCCGATCGCGGCGTCGGTCTGCCCGACCCGCCACGCGCGGCCCATGGTGTCGGTGACCACGACGGCGACCTCGACCCCCAGCCGTTCCCGCAGCCCGTTCCGCAGCGCGAGCGCGGAGGCATCGGGATCGGCGGGCAGCAGCGCGACCTCGCCGGAAGCCACGTTCGACGCGTCGACCCCGGACGCGGCCTGCACGATGCCGAGCTTGTTCTCGGTGATCACCGTCCGCTTGATCCGCGCGATCACCCGGACGGACTCCTCCTCGACGAGCTTGCGCCGGGCGGCGTCGCGCTCTTCGGGGTCGGCCGGGACACGGACCAGCATGCCCTCGGTCTTGGAGACGATCTTGCTGGTCACGACCAGGACGTCGCCCGAGCGCAGCCACGGGGCCGTCCTGACGATCGCGCCGGTCAGATCGTCGCCGGGGCGGAACTCCGGCAGGCCCTCGACCGGCAGGATCTCGATCTTCGAGGAAGCGTGATCAGTCAACGGAAACTCCCGCCAGATCGAAGGCCGCGCGCACCATGGCCGCGGTCGCGTCCACATCGGACATCAGCAGGGGGACGTCGCGGACGGCGACACCCGGCACGTCGACGGTTTCGCCCTCGGAGACCAGCCAGCCGTCGAGCACGCCCTCCGGGGATTCCTTGCGGGAACCGTAATGCCGTCCGACGGCTTCGGCGGAGGTTTCCACGCCGATCGCGCTCAGGCAGGCGTCGGCCATCCCGCGCAACGCCTTCCCGCCGATGATCGGCGAGACGCCGACGACCTTGGCGCGCGTCTTGCGCAGCGCGTCGCGGATTCCCGGGACACCGAGGGTCGTGCCCACCGAGACCACCGGGTTGGACGGCGCGAACAGCACGACGTCGGCGCCCGCGATCGCGTCGAGCACTCCCGGCGCGGGCTTGGCCTCGTCGGCACCGACGGCGATGATCGAATGCGCCTTCGGCTCGGCGCGATAGCGCACCCACCACTCCTGGAAGTGGATCGCCTTGCGCTGGTCTGGATCCTCGGGGTCGTCGATCACGACATGCGTCTCGACGCGGTCGTCCGACATCGGCAGCAAACGCACGCCCGGCTGCCAGCGGTCGCACAGCGCTTCGGTGACCTGCGAGAGCGGATAGCCCGCGCGCAGCATCCGCGAGCGGATCAGATGCGTCGCGATGTCCTTGTCGCCCAAGCCGAACCAGGTGGGCTCGGCGCCGTACGCGGCGAGCTCCTCCTTGACCGTCCAGGTCTCGCCGGAGTGGCCCCAGCCGCGCTCTTCGTCGATCCCCCCGCCGAGGGTGTACATGCAGGTGTCCAGGTCCGGGCAGATGCGCAGACCGTGCATCCACACGTCGTCCCCGGTGTTCACCAGCGCGGTCACCTCGTGCGGCGATTCCGGCGCGGAACCGGTCGCGGGCAGACCCAGTGCTTGCTTGACCCCCAGCAGGAAGCGGGCCCCGCCCACTCCGCCGACCAAAATGACGACCTTCACGACGGGCGATCCTCGCACGCGCCGGGACCCGGGGCCCAGTAGCGGTACCTGTGGTGCTCCGTACAGCCCAGGTTCTCGTACAGCTTCAGCGCGCCGGAGTTCGCCACCGCGACCTGGAGCACGATCCCGGTGGCCCCCTGAGCGGCCGCCCAGCCGCTCACCGCGTTCATCAGCCCGCGGGCCAGCCCCCGCCGCCGGAACTCCGCCCGGACCTCCAGCCTGCCGATGTGCAGCCATTCGCCGACGATCGCGCCGCGCACCGCCCCGGCCGTGACGCCGTCCAGTTCCACGACCCCGAAGCCCACCTTGCCGGTGCCGAGGACGTGCCTTGGCGCCTCCGCCAGCTCGGCGCCGCCGGTCGTCATCTCCCACCATCCGGACGTCGGCTCGTCGAGGACCACCGCTCCCGCCGAGGTCCCACGCGAGAGTGGCCCGGTCAGCACGGAGACCTCGTGCGCGGGCCGGTGTTCCACATACTGGACCCAGCCGTGGGCGGCGATGGCGTCTTCCGTGGACGTGTTCTGGATCACCTGAACGACCGGCGGAATGGCATGATGGTGGGCGAAGTCACAGGCCGCCCGCAGGGCGTCTGGCAGCGGTTTTCCCGGGTCACCGATCGCCAGCGCGCTGTTGGCGCGGGCGGTGAACCCGTCCGCCCAACGGAGCCTCCAGTCGCCGATCCGGCGCTCCAGCAGGGGCGTCCAGGCCTGGCTGCAGGTGAGCTCGAGCATTTCCGCACTGTTCACGGTTAGATTGTGCCAAGGAAGGCAGTGGAGGGACCCCGATGAGCATCGCGCGCAAGGACGACAGGCACAACGAAGACCTGGTCCGCGAGATCTCCGACGGCTTCAACCGGGCGTTGGGCGCGGAAAAGGCCGCCGAGGAGAAGAACGAGGAAGCGGCGAAGCCCGCCGCGCCGCAGTTCGTCATCACTGGGGACAGCAGGGCCACTCCGCCGCCTCGCCGCAGGGACCGCTGAAAGCCCATACCCGGAGTACGGATAAGGGTGGCCTAAGCGGGCCCTGCGCGCCTGTGGGCGCGTAATGTCCGTTGCAGACTGGTGAAGCAGAGATAAGCAGGAGTACGCAGTGACCTACGTGATCGCCGAGCCCTGCGTCGACGTGCTCGACAAGGCGTGTATCGACGAGTGCCCCGTGGATTGCATCTACGAGGGTGACCGCATGCTGTACATCCACCCGGACGAATGCGTCGACTGTGGTGCCTGCGAGCCGGTCTGCCCCGTCGAGGCGATCTACTACGAGGACGACGTCCCCGACGAGTGGAACCCCTACACCAAGGCCAACGTCGACTTCTTCGACGAGCTCGGCTCGCCCGGCGGTGCGTCCAAGGTCGGCAAGACCAGCCACGACCCCGCCTTCATCAAGGCTCTTCCCCCGCAGGGCGAATGAGCCGGGTCGCTCTTCCTGATTTCCCCTGGGACTCCCTCGCCGGAGCCAAGGCGAAAGCCCAGGCACATCCCGGCGGCATCGTCGACCTGTCGATCGGTACGCCGGTGGACCCGGTCCCCGAGAGCATCCGCGCGGCGCTCGCGTCCGCGTCGGAGATCCCGGGGTACCCGACCACGCACGGGATTCCCGAGCTGAGGGCCGCCGCGATCGAGGCGCTTTCGCGGCGGCACGGCATCGAAGGCGTTCCCGAGGCGGCCGTGCTGCCGACGATCGGTTCGAAGGAACTGGTCGCGTCGCTGCCGCGGCAACTGGGGTTCGGCCCCGGTGACCTGGTCGTCATCCCCGAGGTGGCGTACCCGACCTACGAGGTCGGCGTGCTGTTGGCGGGTGCTTCCCTGCTTCGCGCGGACAGCACTTTCGCGCTGGGCCCGCAGAAGCCCGCGATGCTGTGGCTGAACTCGCCGTCGAACCCGACCGGGCGTGTGCTGGGTGCCGACCACCTGCGCAAAGTCGTCGAATGGGCGCGGGAACGCGACGTCGTCGTGGTCTCCGACGAGTGCTATCTGGCGCTGGGCTGGGAAAGCGAGCCCGTGTCGATCCTGCACCCGTCCGTGCACGGCGGCTCCCTCGACGGTCTGCTGGCCGTCCATTCGCTGTCGAAATCCGCGAACCTCGCCAGCTACCGCGCCGGGTTCGTCACCGGTGACCCGAAGCTGGTCGCCGGGCTGCTGGAGATCCGCAAGCACTCCGGGCTGATCGTGCCGCGGCCGGTGCAGGAGGCCATGGTCGCCGCGCTGAAGGACGACGAAGCCCTTGCCGTGCAACGGGAACGCTACGCGCGCCGTCGGCTGGTGCTGCGGAAGGCGTTGCTGGACAGCGGTTTCGAGATCTCGCACTCCGAGGCGGGACTGTATCTCTGGTCGACGCGCGGGGAATCCGCGCTCGACACCGTCGACTGGCTCGCGGATCGCGGCATCCTCGCCGCGCCGGGCACGTTCTACGGGCCGACCGGTGGCCGGCACGTCCGGATCGCGTTGACGGCGACGGACGAGCGGATCGATGCGGCTGTGGAGCGACTCACCGCCTGATTTCGGCGCGGTTGGCTTGCCTCACGACGTGCTATGAAAGGCCCCTTCATTGCAAAATTTGCAATGAAGGGGCCTTTCATAGCGCGGTGTGGTTGATGTGACTGATGGGGCGGGTGAGGTGTCGGTCGGGGTGGTCGTGAGTGGTAAGTGACGTGAGAGCGGACCTGCATTTACCTACCTACGCCTGACCTGCGCGTGGGTGCCGGATACGCGGCTGCCGGGCTCGACGGTGAAGGAATTGGGACGTTGGATGTCCCAATTCCTTCACCGTCGCGTGAGGTCGCCCGGTCTCAGATCTTGATCAATGGAGGATTGGGGACACTCAACCTCCCCGATCCTCCGTTGATCAAGGTCGTACCCCGCCGATGAAGGATCCAGGACGTTCGCTGTCCCCAATCCCTCATCACCAAGGCCGAGCGTGGAGGATTCAGGACGTTCAACGTCCCCAATCCTCCACACCCGACCGCCAGTCACACCAGTGGATAGGTAAATACAAGTCCGTGAGAACAGCACTTACCACTCACGCCCCCCAACCCAGCGCGGTCTGGCTGGCCGGGGTGTTGTGAACGCCACTTTCGCAACGTTGAAGGTTGTGAAGGTGGCTTTCACAACGTCCGAAGCCGGCTCGCGGGCGAGCGAGCAGGACACCTTTGCCCTACCCCTCATTGCAGCGGTGAAGGGGCGCTTCAGCTCACGTCGCGACCGGTGAAACCCCGGTAGATGAACCGCGTCAGTGCCTCGATGGCCTCTTCCTCGGCGAACGCCGACGGGTCGACCAGCCACGTGTGCGCGAACCCGTTGACCAGCTCGGCCATCATCGCGAGCGTGAGCCGTTCCGACGCCGGGAGTTCTATCCCCGCCTCGGTGATGTACCCGAGATGGTCGAGGAGGTCGGCCGCCTGATCGGAGCCGAACCGCGCGTAGGTGCGCGCGAAGTCGTCGCTGACCATCGCGGCCTGGCGCAGCGCGAGCATCGTCGCGGCGTTGTCGCGGTGGAAATTCCAGTACTCGCGGACGTGCCAGCGCACCGCGTCCGGGTCGGTGAAGTCGGCTTTGTGCTCCGGCAGGGAGGCATTGACGTCGCTCGCCGCCGCGAGGTCCGCGAGGAGTGCTTCGAGCAGCTCTTCCTTGCCCGCGAAGTGGTTGTAGAACGATCCCGCCGCGCGTCCGGCCTCGGCCGTGATGTCGGTGATCTTGGTGTTCAGGTACCCCTTCGCCGCGAAAACGCGCTTCGCCGCGTCCTTGAGCGCGGCCTCGGTCTCCGCCGCCTTCTCCTTGCGGCTCGTCGCCGTCATCGGCACCTCCTTGACACGGAAGGCTAGCAACGATCATAGTGAATATAGATTCACTGAATCATAATTCACTGGAGGAGAGATGACCGAGGTCCTGATCGCGGGAGCCGGGCCGACCGGGCTCACGCTGGCCATCGACCTGGCACGCCGCGGCGTCGGCGTGCGGATCGTGGAGAAGGCCGAGACGTTCTTCGAGGGATCGCGCGGCGACGGCCTGCAGCCGCGCACGCTGGAGGTCTTCGAGGACCTCGGCGTACTGGACGCGGTGCTGGCCGCGGGGATGGCGCCGGTGCCGATGAAGATCCACCTGGGCGGCGAGGTCGTCGGCGAGCGGATGATGGCCGAGCTCACCGAACCGACACCGGACGTGCCTTACCCGAACGGCTTCTTCCTCGGCCAGTCGCGGACCGAGGGGATCCTGCGCGACCGGCTCGCCGAATTCGGCGTCCAGGTCGAGCTCGGCACCCCGTTGCTCGGCTTCGAGCAGGACGCCGACGGCGTGACGGCCGAGTTGCCGGGCGAGCGGATCCGGGTCGACTACCTCGTCGGAGCCGACGGCGGGAAGAGTTTTGTGCGCAAGGCACTCGGGATCGCGTTCGAGGGCACCACCGACGAATCGATCCGCATGCTGCTGGGCGACGTCCAGGCCGAGGGGCTCGATCGCGCGTACGGGCACTGGTTCGCGAAGCCCGAAGACCCCATGAGGGGGATCGGGCTCACGCCGCTGCCCGGGGTGCCGCATTTCCAGTTCGGCGCGCCGCTGGGTGAAGACGAGGTCGAGGCGTCACTGGCCACGCTGCAGTCCCGGCTCGACGAGCTGTCCGGCGGCGGGGTCCGGCTGCACGATCTGAGCTGGTCGACGGTGTGGCGGCCCAACATCCGGCTCGCCGAACGGTTCCGTGATGGCCGCGTCTTCCTCGCCGGCGACGCGGCGCACGTCCACCCGCCGACCGGCGGCCAGGGCCTCAACACCGGCGTCCAGGACGCGTACAACCTGGGCTGGAAGCTCGCCGACGGTGCGCCGGAGCTGCTCGACAGCTACGAACCCGAGCGTCGCGGGGTCGCCGCGCGGGTGCTGAAGGTCAGCACGGAGATCCTCGAGAAGTACAAGGAGGGTGCGGACGACGCGCACGAGCGCGGCGAGAACACGCGTCAGCTCGACATCGGCTACCGAGGCGGCCCGCTCGCGCCCGAGGCGACCGGCCGGATCCGGCCCGGTGATCGCGCCCCGGACGCACCGCTGAGGGACGCGAACGGCAAGCCCGTCCGGCTGTTCGAGCTGTTTCGTGGTCCGCAGCCGACGGTTCTGGTGTTCGGTGACGGTCCGGCGCCCGAAGGCGCACGGCGGATCCTGCCCGCGGGCAGCGCACTGTCCGATGTGGACTTCGAGGACGTCGGCGGGCACGCCTTCGCCGCTTATGAAGCCGAGAACGGGCGGCAGGTGTCGATCCGCCCGGACGGCTATATCCGCGGGCTCACCGCCTGAGCGGCGGCGTCGACCTCCGCCCAGACGTCGCGCCACACGGCGCGGACCTCGGCACGGCGCAGCAGTTCCTTTTCCGCGATCCGTCCCGCGATGAAGGCGATCTCGGCATCGACAGAGGCCACGACACCTCGCATCCGATCCGCTGCGACGCAAGCGTCCTGATGGTCCCCGAGGACGGTCTGGAAGTTCTTGGTGGCCTTGATCAGCCGCTGGATCCGCTCCGCCTGCTTCTTCTTGGCTGCGGGCTTGGCCATCTCGGCGGCGTAGCGGAGCTTCTTGCCGTAGATGCGAAGCGCGTGAAGGTCATCATCCGGGGGATCACTGGGAAGCGCCTTCACTGCCTTCGCGAGCTTTCGATGCGGCTTCGCGAGGCCGGCGACGAGATCGGCCGACGTCTGAGGACTTTCCTCGGCCTCCACGGTGGCGGGCTGCCGGGCGAGACGGCCGATGTCCTGCAGCATCGAGGCGTACCGCGGGCTGGTGAGGGCGCGGGTGAGCCGCCGCTTCGCGACCCCGCGTTCGGTGACGAATTTCGAGACGAGACGGCGGGCGGCGGGCTGGTCGCGCACCTCGAACTCGGCGACGACCTCGCGGAGGTGTCCGATGAGGACGTCGTAGTCGCGGACGTCGCCGAGGGATTGGCCGAGCCAGCCGAGTTCGGCGCGCACGGGTTCGGCGTCGGGGCCGACGAGGCGGCCCGAGAGTTTGAGGACGCTCCGCATGCGGCGCAGCGCGACTCGCATCTGGTGCAGATCCTCGGGGTCGGCGCCGGATTTGGTGCCCGGTTCGTGGGCGAGGAGCGCGCGGATCTCGACGTCGAGCTTGACCCGGACATGGGTGGCCGCCGGATCGTCCGGCCCGGCTTTCGCGGGGCGGTCGCCGAGCCCGAGCGCGGCCGGAGTGGTCGAAGGGGCGTTCTTACGCGGCAGGGTCTCGGCTGTCACAAGATGAATTCTAGGTGAACAGGCAAGGTGGTCCAGGCCCTGAGAGAAGCAAGGGACCTTTGCTGTCGCTCTCCGGGGGAGAGTGACAGCAAAGGTCCCTTGCTCTCGTTCCGCAGGTCAGTTGGCGTGCAGCGCCGCGTTCAGCTCGATGCCGACGCCGGTGCGCGCGACGACCTCGACGGCGCCGGTCCCGGAGTTCCGCCGGAACACCGCGCCCGAGATGCCGGACAGCTCCAGCGCCTTCACGACCTTGCCCTCGAAGGTGACCTTCGTGCCGGCCGTGACGTAGAGGCCCGCTTCGACGACCGAGTCGTCGCCGAGCGAGATGCCGACGCCGCCGTTCGCGCCGATCAGGCAGCGCTCGCCGATCGAGATGGTCTCCTTGCCGCCGCCGGACAGCGTGCCCATGATCGACGCGCCGCCGCCGACGTCGGAGCCGTCGCCGACCACGACGCCCGCCGAGATCCGGCCCTCGACCATCGAGGCGCCGAGCGTGCCGGCGTTGAAGTTGACGAAGCCCTCGTGCATGACCGTGGTGCCGTTGGCCAGGTGCGCGCCGAGCCGGGCGCGGTCGGCGTCGGCGATCCGGACGCCGGCGGGCATGACGTAGTCCACCATCCGCGGGAACTTGTCCACGCCGTAGACGGTGACGTTTCCGCGCGCCCGCAGCCGCAGCCGGGTCGCCTCGAAGCCCTCGACGGGGCACGGCCCGTGGTTGGTCCAGACGACGTTCGCCAGCAGGCCGAAGATGCCGTCCAGGCTCGCGCCGTGCGGCCGGACCAGGCGGTGCGACAGCAGGTGGAGGCGCAGGTAGACGTCGTGCGTGTCGCCGGGGGCGTCCGCGAGGCGGGCGATGGTCGTGCGGACCGCGACGACCTCGACACCGCGGTCGGTGTCCGGGCCGAGCTGGGCGGCGGCCGCTTCGCCGAGGGCCTCGGAGGCCTCCTCGGCGGTCAGCCGCACCGTGCCGGCCTTGCTGTCGGCACCGTCGATCAGCTTGGGCAGCGGGAACCAGGTGTCCAGCACCGTGCCGTCGGTCGTGACGGTCGCCAGTCCGACGCCGGTGGCGCCGGTCGTTTCGGGATCAGGGGTCTGCTCGCTCACGTCCTGAACGGTACCCAGTGACCCTCGTCAGCCGCCGACGAGGCTCTTCACGCTGGTCAGCGCAGCCGCCATGTCGCCGAGTGCCTGGCCGCACGGACCGCCGGGAGCGGCCTGGTCCTGGCAGTTCGCGGTCCGGAAGACGGAGATCGGCCGGTCGAGGAGGTCGGCCTGCGCCGACAGATCCGGGCGGCGCTTGCGGACGCTGCCCGCGGCGCTGGAGAGTTCGGTCACGTACTTCTGGCAGCCCTTGGGCGATTCGGTCCCCGGCGCCAGGTAGCACTGGTCGGTGCTCAGCGCTTTCAGCTTGATCGGCAGCACGTCCGGCCCCTCGCTGCGAGTGGGTTTCACCGTGACCGGGACCTCGTTCGATCCACAGCCGCTGAGTACCAGGAGAAGGGCGAGCAGGATCGCTTTGGTGCGCACGCCTTCACGGTAGCCCCGGGGCCGCGCCGGTACGGTGCGGGCATGCCTTCGCTCGATCTGCACGCGGACCCCGTCGACCTCACCGCCGCGCTGGTGGACATCTTCAGCGTTTCGGAGGAGGAGAAGGTGATCGCGGACACCGTGCAGGCCGCGCTCCAGGCGCAGGCGCCGCATCTCGAAGTGATCCGCAACGGCGACGCCGTCCTCGCCCGGACGAACCTCGGCCGTCCTTCGCGGGTGGTGCTGGCGGGGCATCTCGACACCGTTCCGGTGAACGAGAACATGCCCGTCCGCCGTGAGGGGACCGGCGACGACGAGATCCTGCACGGTCTCGGCACCGTCGACATGAAGAGCGGCGACGCCGTCTTCCTGCACCTCGCCGCCGCGCTCCGCGAGCCGAGGCATGACATCACCTTCGTGTTCTACGACTGCGAAGAGATCGAAGCGACGAAGAACGGCCTCGGCCGTATCGAGCGTGAGCTGCCCGAGTGGCTCCAAGGCGACCTCGCGATCCTCGGCGAGCCGTCGAACGGCGGGATCGAGGGCGGTTGCCAGGGCACGATGCGGATCGAGATCCGCGTCGAAGGCGTCCGGGCGCACACCGCGCGCGGCTGGATGGGCGTCAACGCGATCCACGGCCTCGCCGAACCGCTGCGCAGGCTGGCCGAGTACACGCCGCGAGTGGTCGACATCGACGGCCTGACCTACCGCGAAGGCCTCCAGGCCACGAAGATCGGCGGCGGGGTCGCGGGCAACGTCGTGCCGGACGAGGCCGTGCTCACGATCAACCACCGGTTCGCGCCCGACCGCTCTGCGGAAGAGGCCGAGGCGCACCTTCGCGAGATCTTCGAGGGCTACGACCTCAAGATTGTCGACTTGTCGCCAGGTGCCTTGCCTGGTTTGAGTGCCCCCGCGGCGGCCGAACTGGTCGCGGCGGCCGGTGGCAAGGCGGTCGCGAAGCTGGGCTGGACCGACGTCGCGCGCTTCGCGGCTCTCGGGATCCCGGCGGTGAACTTCGGGCCCGGCGACCCGACGCTGGCGCACACACGGCAGGAGAACGTGCGGGCGGGCGAGATCCGGCAGGTCGCCGCCGTGCTGCGCGAATTCCTCAGCTAGCCAGGGCGAACATGGGCGCGATCGATCGCGACCAGGCCGCGCGACGCGCCGCCGTCCAGGACGTTGCCGAGGTGGAGATCGCCGTGGAGCAGCGCGACCGTGTCCTGAGTGGACAGCAGGGACTCGCAACGATCGATCGCCCGCTGCCAGGCGGCCGGGCCGATCCGGGCGTTGATGGCGGGTTCGGCCAGCCTCCGGCCGATCCGGTCGAAGGCCTCGTCGAACCGGCCGCGCAGCGTCCACGGCCAGTCCGACGGCGGGGCCATGGCATGCAACGCGGTGAGCAGCTCGCCCCAGCGTCCTGGCAAGGAGTCCGAAGGCAGATCCTCGGCGACCGTGCCCGGCCGGATCTCTTCCAGCACCATCGCGCCCGCGTCCGGGGCGGCGGCCAGCACGCTGGGCACCCGGCCCGTCGGAGCGAACACGCGCAACATCTCGATCTGCTTGGCCAGCAGTGCCCCGTCCGGGCTGAGTTTGAGCGCTGCCGGTGTCCCGTCGGACCACCGGCAGCGCAGGACGACGGACGAGGCTCCGCTGTCGAACAGCTCGCCGAGCTCGAAACCCCACCGGGACGCCAGCCGCGCGGCGAGGCCGGGAACCCCGGCCAGCCACCCTTCGGCGCCGGGACCGAATCGGCCCACCAACCGGGTGCCGATGTCTTCCAAGTCCACTGGGGTCACGTCGGGACGTCCTCCTCTGCGCCGAGCAGGAGCAGTCCGCGCCGCAGTAGATCCGCAGCTTCGTCCGAGCGCCCCTGATCGCGTAGCAACTCTCCCGCTTTGTCGACTGAAGCAGCCAAGACACCGCGCGCATCGCGAAGAGCGGCGACGTCGATGGCGTGCGTGAAGCCCGCTTCGGCTCCTTCGAGGTCTCCGCGGGCCAAGGCCAGTGAGCCCTGTTGAAACTTGAGGGACGCGGAGAGCGGCGAGCCCGCCGGGATGCCTTCGGTCGCTTCGGCGAGCAGCGCGGCGGCGTCGTCGAGACGGCCGAGTTCGCGGCAGACGTCGGCGAGTTCCAAGGTGACGGCGTGATCGGCCGCGGCCGCCCGGGAGGCGCGAAGGTCCGCGAGAGCGCCTTCGAGGTCGTCGGCACGCCGGATCAGAGCCCGCGCGAAAAGGCACCGGGCGAGCACCGGCCGCAGGGCGCGTTCGTGGAGCAGGTCGTGCAGCACCGAGACGGCGGCGACGGCGTCGGGCACCCGGCCTTCGGCGAGGTACGCCTCGGCCAGCCGGTGCTGATTCCCGGTGAGTTCGGCCAGGATCTCCTCGCCGCCGCGCGTCAGGCGTAGTGCCTCGCCCGCGTGATGCGCGGCCTGGGTGGTTTCGCCGAGCCGGAGCCGCCCTTCGGCGAGGTACGCGTGAAGTGTCAGCAGAAGCACCGGATGCGGATGACGGGCGAGGCTCGCGTCGAGCGCGGTCTCCAGCAGATGCATAGCGTGATGCGGCTCGCCCAGACTGATCAGCACGTTCGCTCGCAGCGCGGCGGCCAGTTCGCGGTACGGCGGGATGTCGTCGGCGAGAGCGGCTTCGGAGGCGGCCACCAGCCGCGAGCGCGTGCCGCCCTCGGTGAACCGCGCGAGCCACAGCCAGGCGAGCCCGGCCTGACGGGGGCGGCCGATCTCCTCGGCCCGCCTGGCCAGCCGCCGCATCTTCGGGGCCGAGCCGTTCCCGGCGAGGAAGTCCGCCGCGGCCGCCGCGATGTCCAGATCGAGCCGGACGTCGTCGCGGGGCGAGGTCACGCCGAGCAACTCTCCGACGTCCACGCCGAGTCGCGCGGCGAAGTGGCGCAACGCGTCACCGGACGGCGTCCGCGCTCCCGTTTCGACGGACGAGACGTACGCGGCGGTGTAGTGCGGCTCGGCGAGTTCGCGCTGGGTGAGGCCACGTTCGGCACGCAGCCGCCGCAGTCGTCCGCCGACCTCCTCGCCCATGACCGAGAACGATACGGGCGAACGCGCCGAAAGGTTGCGCGCGCGATCCCACAACTTCTCCCGGCCGCGGGCCGTATCCCTGGATGTGACCGATGTTCTGCGGGAGGACCGATGACCGTGCGCCGTGCCCTGGCCGTCGCCGCGTGCGTCCTGGCGAACGCCGGTTGTGAAGCTCACGAGGTCGCGCCTCCCGCGGCCACACCGGTGCCGGTCATCGCTCCGCCGACGTCGCTGGGGTCGCCTTCGCCGAAGCCCGTGCTGGCGCCGTCGTCACCCGAAATCACCTTTCCGCAGGCGGGATCCGGACAGTGGATCTTTCCCGCCGGTGAAGGTCCGGTCGCCGGGCAAGCAGGGAAGCCGATGCGGTATCGCGTCGCCGTCGAGACGGACATCGCAGGCGTGAACCCGGACGGTTTCGCCAAGGCGGTCGAGTCCACTTTGGCCGATCCGCGTGGCTGGACCGGCGGCGGGCGATGGCGGCTGCAGCGGGCCGGCCAGGACGGCCCGGTCGATTTCACGCTCTACCTCGCCACGCCTCGGACGCGCGACGCGCTGTGCGGCAGGCCGGACGGCTACACCTCGTGCCGCAACGGGAACAGTGTCGTGCTCAACGTGGCGCGCTGGGCGAACGGCGTTCCCGGGTACGGCGCGCCGCTGACGGCGTATCGCCAGTACATGGTCACGCACGAGGTCGGGCACCGGCTCGGGCGCGGCCACGAGAAATGCCCCGTGCCGGGCGCGCTCGCGCCGGTGATGCAGCAGCAGACGCTGGGCCTGCACGGCTGCGCCCCGAACCCGTGGCCCTATCCGGACGGGAAGCAGTACTCGGGTCCTTCGGGGGAGTACGCCGATCCGATCCCGAGCGGCGGCTCATGAGGTCGGTCCAGGTGGTCGTGAGTGGTAAGTGTCGTTCTAACGACACTTACCACTCACGACCCACTCGCGCCGGTTCAGCGGCCCTGGAGCGACCGCACGTTGTTCCCGAAGGTCCAGCTCCGCGAACCGTCCCAGTTGATCGACCAGGTCATCAGGCCCTTGAGCCCTGGAATACTGCGGTACGCCTGGGAAACCAGGCCGGTCGACATGTAACCGCCGCCGGCGCCTGCCTGCGCGGGCAGCCCCGGAACCTGCTTGTCGTAGGGAACGCGGATGGTCGTGCCCTGGATCACGAGACCCTTGTCGAGGCACTCCGTCTGCTTGACGAAGCCCTGAACCGTCCCGGCCTGGTACGAATCGCCGGAGCAGCCGTACATGCTTCCGTTGTAGTACTGCATGTTCAGCCACCACAGCCGGCCGTTGTCCGCGTACTTCTTGATGACCGGCAGGTACGCGCCCCAGATCGAGCCGTAGACGACGCTGCCGCCGGTGACGTAGGCGGTCTCGGGTGCCATGGTGAGCCCGAAGTTTGACGGCATCGCGGCGAGCACGCCGTCGATGATGCGGATGAGGTTCTTCTGCGACGCGGAAAGCGTGTTGATGTTCCCGCCGCCGGTGAGACCCGTTTCGATGTCGATGTCGATCCCGTCGAAGTTGTACTTCTTCAGGATCGGCACGATGGTCGAGACGAATTTGTCCGCCACGGTGGACGAATTGAGGTCGATCCCCGCGGTGGCACCACCGATGGACATCAGGATCGTCGCACCCGCGTCCTTGGCGGCGCACATTTCGGACGGGGTCGCGACCTTCACAGTCGCGTCCATCCCATCCTCCCATTTCGCCGTTCCGTCGGACAGGATGACCGGAAAGGCCGCGTTGATCACGTTGTACCCGTTGGCTTTGATCCGGGCGTCGGTGATCGGGATCCAGCCGAGCGGCGGGTGGACGCCGTTCGAAGCGCCGTCCCAGTTCTCCCAATAGCCTTGCAGGACTTTGCCCGCGGGCTTCGATTTGACCGCGCAGACCTCGGCGTCCGTCGAGGCTTGCGCCGGGGTCAGGACGACCAGCGTGGTGACGGCGAGTACCGCAGCGCCGGTGATTGCGAGCAGCCGTGAGACGCGACCGAACATACCCAGCTCCCATCTCGAAAGCGGTAGTGAACGAACAGGAAGCGGCCGTTCGGCTCAACATAGGTCGCGGTACCCGGCTCCCGCTACCGACGATCGGGTGGTCTAGACCAGATATCGAAAGGTTGTCCGAAAATCGTTCTCACGCACGAGGGCCATCTCACGAGGCCGGGTGTCCTCGTGAGATGGCCCTCGCCATTCGGATGGTCAGACTGTGATGGTCCAGCTGTCGAGCGTGCCGGTGTCACCGGAGTAGGCGTCGTAGACCACGAGCGTCCAAGTGCCGGAAGCCGCCTCGTTGGTCACGGGCACCGAGTAGTTCCGGGTGCCGAGCTCCGTGCAGGGCAGCGAACCGGTGGCCTTGACCGAGTACGAGCTGCCATCGGGAGCCTTCAGGCTGATGCGAAGGTCCTCGGAGCAGGTGTGCGTACCGGTGATCGACACCTTGACCGGCGAGGTCGCCGTACCCGTCGCACTGGAGGTGATCGGGCTGTTCACCGTGCCGTAGTCGGCGATCGGGTAGTCCGTGCCGTTGGTGAACGTGCGGACGCTGACGTTGCCGACGGTGAGCGTGTACTGCGCCGTGCGGTCCACGGCGGTCCCGTCACCGGTCACCGTGATCGTGCTGGTGCCGTTGGGAGTGTCCGCCGACGTCTGGATGGTGAGCGTCGAGGAGGCGCCGGACTGCACCGAAGCCGGGTTGAACGTCGCGGTCGCCCCGACGGGGAGGCCGCTGGCGCTCAGCGAAACCGCCTGTGCCGCACCGGAAGTCGTCGTGGTGTTGACCGTCACGGTCGCCGACTGTCCAGGTTGGACGGTGCCGGAAGCCGGGGAGAGACCGAGCGAGAAGTCGGGGCCCGTCGAGGCGCCGACGGCGAGCTTCCAGAGCGCGTAGCCGATCGCGTCGCTGTTCTTCTCCAGCGGGGTGTCCGGGATGTTGGACAGCGTGTCGCAAGCGCGGTGGTAGCAGCTGTCGAACGCGCGCCCGGCGGTGCCGCCCCATTTCTGGGCCTGCGCGGCGCTCTTCGTGTACCCGGCGCCGGTCGCGAGACCACCGACCGGGATGCCCGCGCTCTTGAACGACGCGTGGTCCGAACGGCCGTCGCCCTCGGTGTCGCCCTCGGTCTGGATGCCGATGGTCCTGAAGTACTCGTCGAACGTCGCCTTGACCGAGGCGACGTCGTCATAGACGAAGTAGCCCCAGTTGTCGGAGCCGATCATGTCGAAGTTCAGGTAGGTCTTGATCTTCGTGCGCTCGGCGGCGGGCAGGTTGTTCACGTAGTGCTTGGAACCGCGCAGGCCGGACTCCTCGTCGGCCCACCAGCCGAAGCGGACCCGCTTGGCCATCGTCGGATTCTCGCGGGCCAGGGTCAGCGCGACTTCGAGGATCGAGGCCGAACCCGAGCCGTTGTCGTTGATGCCGGGGCCGGCACTCACGCTGTCGAGGTGCGCGCCGAGCATGATGACCTGGCTGGCGTCACCCTGCGGCCATTCCGCGATCACGTTCTGGCTCTGGCCCGCGCAGCCCGTGCAGGTCTGCAGCGTGACGTTGTAGCCCGCGTCGCGCAGTTTCTGCGCCACATAGGACACCGACGCCGTGTAGCCCGAACGACCGGAGGCGCGGTTGCCGCCGTTCTGGTTGGCGATCGTCTGCAGCGCGCTCAAATGCGCCTTGACGTTGGCGAGCGAGATGTCCGGCGCGGCGTTGGTGGTCGCCTGCGCGGGTGTCACGACGACACCCAGTACGGCGGCCATGCCGACGACGGCCGCTCCTATTCGCTTTCCCCACTTCATGCCGGGGTTTCCTTCCTTGACGGGATTTGCGGAAGGACTCCTGCCCCCGGCGGGGGCAGGAGTCCTTCGCCTGCGAGGGGAGCTAGACGGTGATCGACCAGCTGTCGAGCTTGCCGGTGTCACCGGAGTAGGCGTCGTAGACCACGAGCGTCCAGGTGCCCGCCGCGACTTCGTTCGTCACCGGGACCGAGTAGGTCTTGGTGCCGAACTGGGTGCAGGGCAGGGAACCGGTGGCCTTGACCGAGTACGAGCTGCCGTCGGGGGCCTTCAGGCTGATCCGGAGGTCCTCGATGCAGGTGTGCGTGCCGGTGACCGTCAGCTTCACCGGGGACACGGCGTTGCCGGTCGCGGTCGAGCTGATCGGGCTGTTCACCGTGCCGTAGTCGTTGATGGCGTAGTCGGTGTCGTTGGTGAACGTCCGGATGTTGCTGCTGGTGCCGACGGTCAGCGTGTACTGCGCGGTGTGCGAGCCGCTGGCCGCGGTACCGGTCACCGTGATCGTGCTGGTGCCGTCAGGGGTGCTCGCCGACGTCGCGATGGTGAGCGTCGAGGAGGCACCGGACTGCACGGACTCCGGGTTGAACGTCGCGGTCGCCCCGGCGGGGAGGCCGCTCGCGCTGAGCGCGACGGACTGGGCGGCACCGTTGACGGTCGCGGTGTTCACCGTGACGGTCGCCGATTCGCCGGGCTTGACGGTGCCCGACGCCGGGGTGACGCCGACCGAGAAGTCGGGGCCGGACGGCGTGCACTGGGTCGGCTCACCGGTCGCCGCGGTGACACTGATGCCTTCCCACGCCGCCTTGGTGGTGTTGAACTCGGTGCAGGAACCGGGGTACAGCGCGAGCGCCGCCTCCAGGGTCGCCTTGCGGGCGGCCTTGTGGTTCCAGCTGGAGGTCTTCTTCAGCAGGCCGTTGTAGAAGATCTTCGCGGCCTTCTGGATGCCGATACCGGTGATCGAAGTGTTGTTGCAGGTCGGGCTGGCAGGCTTGCCGACCGGCGCGGTGCCCTCGGCCAGCAGGTAGAACCAGTGGTTCTGCGGGCCCGCGGCCGCGTGCACCTCGGTGTTCGGAATGGACGACGAGTAGCAGTTCGGGTTGCCCGAGATCCGGCTCGGCTGGTTCATGTAGCGGATCGGGCCCTGGCCGACCAGGTTCACGCCCTCGCCGACGTCGTAGTCCGGACGGTCCTTGGCGTTGTTGGCGTAGTGCTCGGTGATGGCACCGAAGATGTCACCGGTGGACTCGTTGAGGCCGCCGTTCTCGTTGCCGCTGCCCGCGCCGCCCGGCGTGGTCTGGAAGATGGCGTGGCCGTACTCGTGCGCGACGACGTCCATCGGGGTGGCCTGGCGCTGGTTGTCCTGCGAGTGCCCGAAGGTGGTCGAGGAACCGTTCCAGTAGGCGTTGACCTGGTTGAGGCCGACGTAGGCGGGGAAGCCGCCGCCGTTGCCGTTGATGCCGTTGCGGCCGAGCCATTCGCTCAGCATCTTCCACTCGGTCTGGACGCCGAAGAGCGTGTCGACACAGGCGGTTTCCAGGTCGGTGCCGGAGCCGTTGCCCCAGTTGTCGTCCGGTCCGCTGTAGGGCGAGCCGTTCTGGCGGGCACAGCTGATGTTGCTGCGCTGCGGGTCGCGCATGGTGTACGTGCCGCCGGAGTTCGTCGTGTCGATGGTGACGTTGCCGACGTAGTAGCTGTTCCCGGCGCCCAGCGTGCTGACGTCGTTCGACGTGGCCTTCGTGGCGGCCGGGATGTTGGACATCTTGACGTCGTCACGGGTGTCGAGGATCGCCCCGGTGGCGCCGTCCACGAAGACGTGCAGGTTGCTCGGCGCGGCGGCCTTGGTGCCCGCGACGACGACCTCGTAGGCGAGCTTGGGGGAGTTCCCCGCGAGCACGACGAGCTTCGGCGCCACGACACTGTCTACTTTGGACAGCTGGCCGCGGGCGACCTCGGTCGCCTTCGCCGCGGAGATCTTGGCCTTGGTGTCGACCGAGATCGCCGCGGTCTCCGCGGCGCTGGTGCCGCGGACGCGCCCGGCGCCGTCGGCCACCACCACCGCGTCCCCGCCGACGACCGGCAGGCCACGGTAGGTTCGTTCGTAAGCGGCGTAGAAGAGGCCTCCGCCACCCGGTGTCATCCCGACCCGGTGGAAACCCTCCTGCGGACCTTTCCGCAAGTGGTCTACACCAGCCGCGGCGGCCTGGTCGGCCGCGCTCGCGGCCACCGCGTCGGGGCTCGCGGGCTGGATGGTGGCGGTGGTCGCGTTCGCCGGGATCGCCGGGAACGTCATGCTCAGGGCAAGGCCGGCGACAGCCGCCAACCCTGTTCTGAGCCCTCGCTGAACGGTCATGGGAACCTTCCATGGGCAGGACCGTGTACCCGGCACGGCCACTGGCGCGGCGGGGAATTCGACCGGGTCGGGAGCACGGCGGGGGACGGGGATGCGTGTCCGTTCAGATAACTGGAGTTATCTCGATGGACACGTTCGAAGTAAAGGAGCTGCTCGCCGGGAGCGTCAATGGGCCGGATGGCCTAGCGGCACACGTGAAGATCATTCCACGCGAAGTGAAATCCCTGTGTAGTAAGCATTTTCCCGCCGGTCGCGATATATAGCGACTTTCGTATGGTTTTCAGTCCGACGGCCCGGAATCGGACATAGCGGCCGCGCGCACGCCGCGGCGATAGGCCTCCGACGCTTCTTCGATTAATCCGCGAGCGCGCAACGTGTCGCCCAAATGCAGAGAGGTGGCGACGAGCGCGCCGAGCAATTCGGAATTTTCCTGTGCGGTGGCGGCTTCTTCGAGCAACGCGGTCGCTCCGGGCAGATCGCCGCGGGCGCGGGCGATGAGTCCCAGTAACCGGAGAACCTCGGCCCTGGCCTCGATGTCGGGGGATCGATCCAGAAGCGGCCGGATCCCCTCGGCGAGTTCGGCGGCTTCGTCGAGTGCCCCTTGCCGACGGCGGACGTCGGCGAGTTCGATGGTCGCGCCGAGAACGCCTTCCCGGGAACCGGCTTTGGCCAGGAGATCGCGCGCGAGCAGCAGTTCGGCGTGTGCCTCGTCGAGCTTGCCCAGCCTGCGCCACAGGAAACCCCGCGCCCAGCGGCACCGGGCGGCGTCACGGTCGTAACCGATGGAGGTGAACAGCCGCAGCGCCCGCGAGAGGTCCTTCTCCGCGCGGTCGACCAGGCCGATCGCCTGCCACAGCTGCGCGGCCTGCCGGTGGTACCGCGCGGAGATGTCCTTGCGTCGGGCGGAAACGAGGGCGCGGCGCCCTTCTTCGGCCGCCCGCCGGGCACGGCGGAGCGCGCCCATTTCGATGAGCGGGTGGATCAGCGCGGTCACCAGCGCGAGCTCGGCGTCGTGATCGACGGGACCGGCGGCGCGGAGCCCGGCGAGCGCGTTCTCGGCGAGCGCGACCGCCGCGCCCAGGTCTCCCGAAAGCGCCCGGCAGGCGGCGACGCGGTTGACGATCATCGCGCGCAGCCGGGGCGAGGCGGTGCCGGCGAGTTCCATCGCGTAGGCGAAGCCCTTGTCCGCCAACGGGATGTCGTACCGCTGCCACTGGACCTCGCCGAGATAGAACCGCGCGTGGCATTGGACTTCCGGTAGCCGGTACTCCGCCGCGAGCCGTTCCACGCGGGTGAATTCGCGTTCGGCGGTCTCGAGTCCGCCTTGTTGCAAAAGGCGATAGGCGATTTCCAGGGCGCCGGTGAGTTCTTCGGCGGCGCCCGGCGGTCTGCCGAAGCGGAGTTCGTCCGCGGTCAGCCCGAGCCGTCGCGCCAGATGGGACACCACGTCGTCCGAGGGCAGACGGCGGCCCGACTCGACCTTGGCGAGGAAGCCGCGGTCGTAGCGGGGCTCGGCGAGCTCGCGCTGGGTCAGCCCGCGTGCCCGGCGCAACCGCCTGACTCGCGCGCCGAGTGGTTCTGCCCCGGGCGGCATGGACGGCACCGGACCACGGTAGACGATTTCCCGGCGGTTTCCGCCGGTCAGCGGGACAAGTGGGTGAGCAATGCGGTGAAACCCGGCGCCGGGACCACGAGAACCGGCCTGACCTCGGCCGGGAGTTCGCGTTGCTTGGTGTCGCGGATGCCGACGAGGGTGCCGTCGGTGCCGACTTCGACGCAGGCGTTCTCTTCCCAGTGGGTGTGGCTCGACTTGTGCCAGCCGGTCATGCGCTCATGCCAGGTCGTGGTCATCCCGGTGGGATACCCGCTGACAACGGCCTCAACCCTGTGACTTTCTCCCGGCGAATCGGACATATTGACTGGGCGGGTCCCGGGGGCTAGCGTCTTGCGCCATAAAAAGGAAACTTTCTTAACTAATTGGGCGAGGCGCCGATGATGGTGAGTTCCTGGTCCCGGGCGGTGGCCGCGGTTACGGCACTGGTCCTCGGGGGTTTGACGGTTCCGGCGGTTTCGGCCGCGGCGGCGGTTCAGGGTGAGGTCCGGGTCGACCAGGTCGGCTACGGCATCACCGAAACCAAGTACGCCTACCTCCTGTCCAGCGCGCCGGGCTCGTTCTCGGTGGTCGACGAACGCGGCCGGACCGTCCACCGTGGACGGACCGGCACCTCGCTCGGCGCGTGGAACGCGAAGTATCCGGCGGTGTACCAGCTCGACCTGTCGAAGGTCTGGCTGCCGGGCAAGTACCGGATCGTGGTCAGCGGCGAGACCACGGCGACGTCGCCGACGTTCCGGGTGGACACCAAGGACCGGCTGTTCACGCCGCTCGTCCGCGCCACCAACGAGTTCTTCCAGGCGCAGCGCGACGGCGACGACGTCATCCCCGGCAGGCTCGGCCGCAAACCCTCGCATCTGGCCGACAAACAAGCCACGGTCTACGACTGGCCGGTGTTCGTGGGCGAGGGCGGCGACGAGATCGCCGAACCGCTGAAGCCGATCGGCGGGCCGGTCGACGTCGAAGGCGGCTGGGTCGACGCGGGCGACTTCGTCAAGTTCACCTCGAACACGGCGTATTCGCTGGCGGAACTGGGTTACGTGCTCCGCGAGGGCTACGACCCGGTGCTGGCCAAGGAGGTCAAGCTCGGCCTCGACTGGCTCGACAAGATGTGGGACCAGCGGAGCAAGACGCTCTACGCCCAGGTCGGGATCGGGACGGGCAGCGACAAGTTCGGCTTCCTCGGCGACCACGACGTCTGGCGCAACCCGCACGACGACGACGCGCTCGACGTGAAACCCGGTGATCCCAAGTACTTCGTCAAGCATCGTCCGGTGTTTCCGGCGAACCCCGGCGGCTCGGCGCTCAGCCCGAACCTCGCCGGTCGCGTCGCCGCGGCGTTCGCACTCGGCGCGCAGGTCGAGGCGAAGCGGAACCCCGCGCTGGCAAGGAAGTACCTCGCCGAGGCCGCCTCGGTCTTCGCGCAGGCCAAGACCGAGAACGTCGGCGAACTGGTCACCGCCTTCCCGCACGCGTACTACCCGGAATCGTCCTGGCGGGACGACATGGAACTCGGCGCGACGCAGCTCGCCCTGGCGGGCAAGGCCTTGCGGGACCCGCGGGCAGGCGAATGGACGAGGCAGGCGGCGCGCTGGGCGAAGGCGTACATCGACCTCGAAGAGAAGAGCACGCTCAACCTGTACGACACCAGCGCGCTGGCGCACGCCGAACTGGCGAAGCTCCTGCGGCACGGCGTCCCGGGTGCCGCGCTCGGCCCGAAAGAACTGATCGGTGACCTCCGGCGTCAGCTCGACGAAGGGGTCGCGAGCGCGGCTCAGAGTCCTTTCCGGACGGCCGTGTCGGTCAAGGACTTCGACGCCGCCAGCAAGAGTTTCGGGTTCGCCGCGACCGAGCGGCTGTACGCGGACGTGACCGGCGACCGGCGGTACGCGGCGTTCGGCTCGCAGCAGCGGAACTTCACCCTCGGCGCGAACGCGTGGGGAATCTCGCTGGTCGTCGGTGTCGGCACGACGTCGCCGAAGTGCCCGCACCACCAGGCGGCCAACCTCGCGGGTGAGGAGAAGGTGCTCTACGGCGCGGTCGTGAATGGACCGAACGGGGCTGAGCACTTCGCGGACCTGCCGTTCCCTGCCGGGGCGAAGGAGTGCACGAAGCCGTACGACGCCTTCGACACCACCGAGTCCCGCTATACCGACGACCTGGCCTCATGGCCGAGCAACGAGCCCGCCATCGACTTCACCTCGACGGCGATGCTCGCGTTCTCCCTGGCCGGACGTTCCTGACCGGGATCGCGGGGCCCGCCTGTCCGGGCGGGCCCCGCGTTCGCGTACCCGACAACTCCTGTTCGCGGCGATGCTGCCGCTCCGGACGGTGACGACGTCGTAGTCTTGGCGGGGTGAGTGAGACAAGCGAGTTCCCCGACGGCCAGTACCCGGAACGTCCGATCGAGCGCCACAAGGGCCCGGTCGTGCTGCGGCGGGATCGCCGTGACCAGGGCAGCACCACCGACCAGCGCCTGCTGGACTCGCGGGGGCCGAGCGACTGGGTGCACACCGACCCGTGGCGGGTGCTGCGGATCCAGGCGGAGTTCGTCGAGGGCTTCGGCGCGCTGGCCGAGGTGCCGCGCGCGGTGACGGTGTTCGGTTCGGCACGGACCAAACGGGACCACCCCGAGTACGAACTCGGCCGCAAGATCGGCGGCGCCCTCGCGAACGCGGGCTTCGCCGTGATGACCGGTGGCGGCCCCGGCGCGATGGAAGCGGTCAACCGCGGCGCCAACGAGGCGGGCGGCTTCTCCGTCGGCCTCGGCATCGAGCTGCCGTTCGAGCAGGGCCTGAACCCGTGGGTCGACCTCGGCGTCAACTTCCGGTACTTCTTCGCCCGCAAGACGATGTTCATCAAGTACTCGCAGGCGTTCATCTGCCTGCCCGGCGGCTTCGGCACACTCGACGAGCTGTTCGAGGCGCTCACCCTGGTGCAGACGAAGAAGGTCACGAAGTTCCCGGTCGTGCTCTTCGGCAGCGACTACTGGGGCGGCCTGTACGACTGGATCGCCAAGACGCTGCTCGCCGAGGGCAAGATCGGCGAAAAGGACCTCGACCTGCTGCACGTCACCGACGACATCGACGACGCAGTCCGGGTCGTGCAGGACTCGTACCAGGCATGGGAGGACACCCACTGATGGCGGCTCCACGCCGGGTTTGCGTCTTCTGCGGCTCGTCGATGGGCTTCGACCCGCGCTACGCGGACGAGGCGCGGGCGTTGGGCACGCTGCTGGCCTCGCGGGGGATCGGGCTGGTCTACGGCGGTGCTTCGGTCGGCACCATGGGTGTCGTCGCGGACGCCGCGCTGGCCGCGGGCGGCGAGGTGATCGGCGTGATCCCGGAGGCGCTGGGCAGCGTCGAGATCGCGCACGCCGGCCTGACCGAACTGCACGTCGTCGCCGACATGCACCAGCGGAAGGCGAAGATGGCCGCCCTGTCCGACGGCTTCCTCGCGCTGCCGGGCGGGGCGGGGACGCTGGAGGAGCTGTTCGAGGTGTGGACGTGGGCCCAGCTCGGGCTGCACGAGAAGCCGATCGGGCTGGTCGACGTCGGCGGGTACTACGCGCCGCTGCTGAAGTTCGCGGACCACATGGTGTCGGAGGGCTTCCTGTCGGCGGGGTACCGGGACATGCTCTCGATCGACTCGGACGCTTCGGTGCTTCTGGACGGCTTCGCGGACTATGTGCCTCCTCCGCGTCCTAAGTGGGCTAAGTAAGGCTTCGGGTGCCGGTGGTCGTGAGTGGCGTTTCGGGTTAGAACCCGAAACGCCACTCACGACCCCCTTGCGGCCGGGTGCTTCG
>NZ_BNAY01000006.1:0-55691 GCF_014654365.1 Amycolatopsis oliviviridis | reverse complement strand
GCTTGCGCCTGGCTCCGTGAAGGACCCCTTCATGTACTTGGGCCTGGCGTGAAGGTCGAGTTTCCTCGGCTGAGCCGCGTGAAGGGGGCCTTCACGCGCACCCGTCGTGGCGTGCGAGGTTACTGGGGTTCTTGAGGTTCCCGAGGCAGTAAGGCGGTCCGTGAAGGCCTCCTTGAGGGACCCAGAGTCCGTGAAGGCCTCCTTCACTACCTTCAAGGTAGGCAAGGAGGCCTTCACGGACAGACCGTGCAATGAACGGTCCTTTCCTTGCAAAATTTGCAAGGAAAGAGCCGTTCCTAGCAGCGGCGAGGGAGGCGGCAGAGAGGCGTCGGGGGAGGCGGCGGGCGCCCGGGGGAGCAAGGGACCTTTGCTATCGCCCCGGCACCGGAACAGCGTCAGGCAGCGCTCTGATCAGGGCGTTTGTGGTACGAGTCGACGTACTCCTGCCCCGAAAGCTCCAGGATGGCGTACATGATCTCGTCGGTCACCGAGCGCCGGATCGCCGGCGACGAGTCCTGCCCCTCGTATCGCGAGAAGTCCAGCGGCTCGCCGTAGGTGACGGTGATCTTCGCCCGCCGCGGGATCCGCTTCCCGGCGGGCTGCAGGTTCTCGGTGCCGGAAAGCGCGACGGGGACGACCTTCGCGCCGGTCGCCAGCGCCAGGGCCGCGACGCCGGTGTGGCCGCGGTGCAGCCGCCCGTCCAGCGAGCGGGTGCCTTCGGGGTAGATCGCGAACGCGCCGCCCGCGTCGAGCACCTTCCGCGCCGCCTCCAGCGCGGCGAGACCGGCCTGCGCGTTGCCGCGTTCGACCGGGACGTAGCCGAGGCCGCCCAGGAAACCGGCCATCAGTTTGCCCTTGAGCCCGCGGCCGGTGAAGTACTCCGCCTTGCCGAGGAATTTGACCTGCCGCATCGCCGTGAAAGTGATCACGCCGGTGTCCAAGGCCGCCCGGTGGTTGGGCGCGAGCAGCACCGGACCGGTGGCGGGGATGTTCTCCACGCCGCGGATCTCGGGGCGGTACAGCGCCCTGACCAGCGGACCCAGCACGAAACGGACGAGCAGCGGTAGCAAGTTTCCTCCATCGACAAGGTGTCGGACTCCAGCATGGCACGATCACTACTCATGAGTTGGTTCGAGCGGCGTACGTGGCAGAACCCCGGTTGGACGCTCGACGACATCGTCGCTGCGAAGGGTGACCGGACGGTTTCGGTCGTGCTACCGGCTCTCGACGAAGAGGACACCGTCGCCGAGGTCGTCGGCACGGTCCGCCCGTTGCTGGGCACGATCGTCGACGAGCTGATCGTGATGGACTCCGGGTCCACCGACGCCACCGCCGAGCTCGCGGCAGCCGCCGGCGCGCGTGTGGTGCACCGCGAGGACGTGCTCCCCGAACTGCCGCCGGTGCCGGGCAAGGGCGAGGTACTGTGGCGGTCGCTCGCCGCGACGACCGGTGACGTCGTCGTGTTCCTCGATTCCGACCTCGTCGACCCGGACCCGGCGTTCGTGCCCACGCTGCTCGGGCCGCTGCTCTGCGAAGACGGTGTCCACTTGGTCAAGGGCTTCTACCGGCGGCCGCTGCGGCTGGAGAGCAGCGGCGGCGGCCGGGTCACCGAGCTGCTGGCGCGACCGGTCCTCTCGGCGCTGCGCCCGTCGCTCTCGGGGCTCATCCAGCCCCTGGGCGGTGAGTACGCCGCGACGCGGGAGTTCCTCGAGTCGGTGCCCTTCGCGGCCGGGTACGGCGTCGAGATCGGCCTCATCCTCGACGCCGAAGCGCGCTACGGCCTCGAAGGGCTCGCGCAGGTCAACCTCGGCGTACGCAAGCATCGCAACCGTTCGCTGCTTCAGCTGGGCGTGATGGCGCGGCAGATCCTCGGCACGGCGCTCGCGCGCTGCGGTATCAAGTCCGACGACCCGGCCCAGCTCACCCAGTTCGCGCAGGTAGGTGACGAATGGCTGCCGGAGGTGGCCGAGATCTCGGTCGGCGACCGGCCGCCGATGCGGGAAGTCCGCGGCCTAACCGAGTCGTAGGACCTCGTCGAACCCGGCCACGTGCGCTTCACGGTGCGTCACGAGGACGACGGTGCCGCGCGTGGCCGCGAGAACGTCCGCCAGGACGGCGTCGCCGTGCTCCGGGTCCAGTCCCTCGACAGGCTCGTCCAGCACCAGGATCGGTGGTGCGGCCAGCACCGCCCGGGCGAGCACGAGCCGCTGGCGCTGCCCGCCCGAGAGCGCGTCTCCGTCAGAGCCGACTTCGCGGTCCAAAGGCAGGTCGAAACCGGCCGTTTCGCACGCCGCGAGCAGCTCGGTGTCCGCGGCGCCTGGGGCCGCGAGCAGCAGGTTCTCCCGGACCGTCGCGTGGAACACGTGCGCGTCCGCGAGCGCGCCGGAGACCACCGACGGCAGCAGCGCCGGGTCGTACTCGTCGAGCGCGCGGCCATTGAGTGAAGCCCGGCCGGACGTCGGCGCCACGGAACCGAGCAGCACGTTCAGCAGTGTCGTCTTCCCGGCCCCGCTCGGCCCCAGGATCCCGACCCGCTTGCCCGGCGGCAGGTCGAGGTCGACGCCCTCCAGCGCCGGAGCCCTGCCCTCGAAGACGACGCCGACCCCTTCCAGCCGCAGGTGTCCCGGCTCGGGCACCGCGCTGCCCCGCGCGGGCGACGGCTCGGTCAGCAGCGCGCGCACGCGTTCCGCCGACGCCCGGACCTCGACCCAGCGCTGAGCGGCCGCGGTCAGCGGGAGGACCAGCTCGAACACGGCCAGCGCCCCCAGCGCCAGTGCCGCCGTCAGCGGCGGCGAAACCCCGGCGGTCAGCGCGATCGTGACGCAGGTCAGCAGCTGGACGAGCATCCCGGCCGCGGTCAGCAGACTGGTCCGGTTCGCCGTCGCCTGGTCCCGGACGGCGAGGGCGTCGACGGCGCCGTGCGCCGCGTCCACAGTGGACTCGTGGACGCCATACGCGATCAGCTCGCGTCGTCCGGTGATCAGCTCGACCGACCGTTCGGCGAGGTCGGCCCGTGCCGGAGCGCTCTTCTCCGCCGCCGCGCGGGTGACCCGCACGCACAGCCACGGCAACCCGATTCCCGCGACGGCGAGCCCGAGCGCCAGCACGAGCCCGGCCACCGGACTGAGGACGAGCGCGACCGCGGTCGACACCGCGCCCACGAAAGCGGCGACACCGGCGGGCAGCAGACAGCGCAGGATCGCGTCCTGCACGGCGTCCACATCGGACACCAGGCGCGTGACGAGGTCGCCGCCGGAATGCCGGGAAACCCTGTGCGGCAGCAACGACGTGTAGACGCGGGTGCGCAGGGCGCCGAGATACCGCAGGACGACCTCGTGTCCGGCGAGCCGTTCCGCGTAACGCAGTCCGCCGCGTAGCAGCGCCAGCGTCCGGACGGCGACGATCGCCACCGTGAGTGACGCCAGCGGCGGCTGCTCGGCCGCCTTGAGCAGCAACCACGCGGCGGTGGCCATCAGCGCCAGCCCGGCCAGCTCCGCCCCGGCCGCGATCAGCCCGGCCCGGATCAGCCGGACGACGTCCTTTGTGGACACACCCCAGACGTTCACACCAGTTCCCGTTCTCGTACGGTGCCCTCGCGGACTTCGAGGACGCGGGTGGCCAGTCCGGCCATCGCGGGCCGGTGGGCCACGAGCAGCGCGGTCCGGCCGGTGAGCAGTTCGCGGGTCGCGCCGAGCACGGCCGCTTCGGTCCCCGCGTCGAGCCGCGCGGTCGGTTCGTCGAGCAGTGCCAAGCCCGCTTCCGTCCGGGCCAGTGCCCTGGCGAGGCCGAGCCGCTGCCGCTGCCCGGCGGAAAGCGGCGCGCCCAGCTCGCCGATCCGCGTCCGGTAACCGTCGGGCAGCCCGCGTACGACGTCGTCGAACGCCGCCGCGCGGGCCGCCGCCTGGACGTCCGGCACCCCGCCCATGGCGATGTTGTCCTCGACGGTCCCGGTGAACAACGTCGGCCGTTGCGGCACCCACGCCGTCCCGGCCCGCCACGCGCCAGGATCCAGCTCTCGCAGATCGACGCCGTCGACGAGGACCCGGCCGGACGTCGGCGCGACGAAGCCCAGCAGGACCGCCAGCAGCGTGCTCTTCCCGGAACCGCTGGGACCGACGAGCGCGACGTGCTCGCCCGCCTCGATCGTCATGTCCACTTCGGACAGCACGATCTCGTCGCCGTACGCGACACTCACCTTCTCCAGCACGATCTTCGGCGCGCCGCGCCGGGCCACGCGCGAACCGCGGACGACGTCCTCCGCCGGGACGGCCAACGCCTCCCGCAGTGTGGCGAGCCCTTCCGCGCTGGCGTGGAACTTCGCCCCGGCCGCCCGCAACGGCAGGTACGCCTCGGGCGCGAGCAGCAGCACCAGCACCGCGGGGTGCAGGACCATCCCGCCTTCCAGCAGGCGGAACCCGATCGGCACCGCCACGAGCGCCACCGAAAGCGTCGCCACCAGTTCCAGTACCAGCGCGGACAGGAACGCGACCCGCAGCGTGCGCATCGTCGCGTCCGTATGCGCGTCCGCCATCGCCCGCACCGTCTTCGCCTGAGCCTCGGCGCGGCCGAACACCTTGAGCGTGCCGAGCCCGCGCACGACGTCGAGGAAATGCCCGCCCAGCTTGGAAAGCAGCTGCCACTGTTTGGCCGTCTTCGCCTTCGTGTGCTGCCCGACCAGGATCGCGAACACCGGGATCAGCGGCAGCGTCGCGGTGATGATCAGCGCCGACGACAGATCCGCGGCGAACAGCCGGACGACCACCGCGATCGGCACGATCGCCGACAGCACCAGCGTCGGCAGGTAGCCGGTCAGGTAGGCGTCGCCCGCGTCGATCCCCTTGGTCACCAAGGTCGCGACCTCGCCGGGATTCTCGGCTTCCGCGCCGAGAAGCCGTTTGCGCAGCTTGGCCTTGACCGTCGCCGCGAACCGTCCGCCGAGGGAACCCTGGACGCCCGCGAGCGCCACCCTGGCCGCGATGGCGGCCGCGAGGGTCCAAGTCACGCCGCCGCCGGTGAGCAGCGTCGCGAGACCGTCCGCCTGGACGAGGATCGCCGCGGCGGTCAGCGTTCCGAGGACGCCCAGTACACCGAAATGACGTCGCAGTCCGGGAAGGGGTGGCATCACAGGCTCCTAGAAGTGCAGCAGTGAACGCTGGTCGACGCGGCCTTCGTGCCTGCGCCAGGTCGCCCACTGGACGGCGGCGATCGCCACCAGCGCGGGCGGCAGGACAAAGGTGAGCAGGCCGAGCATTTCGGTGCTGGTGGCCGCTTCCGTCAGGCTCAGCGAGAATCCACCGTCCACAGAGGACGTCAGCGCGGCCGGCAGGCGCAGGGTCCCGACGGCCAGTACCGGCGACGCGGACAGGACCATCGTGGCGACGAGCGCGGCCTTGTGCCGCCCCGCGCGCAAGGCCGAGGACGCGGCGCCCAGCGCGCCGAACGCCAGCACGATCGCGGGCACCACCGACCACGACGCGGAGGTCTCGAAGGCACCCCAGACGACGGCCACGACCAGGAACGCGAGCGCGGGCGCGAGGAGGGCCTTGGCGATCCGGTTCGCGCGGGCGGTGAACTCGGCGGGTGCCCGCACGGCGAGGAAAGCCGCACCCTGCAAGGCGAACAGCGCGACGAACCCGGCGCCCCAGAGCAACGCGTACGGACTGAACACCGCGAGGACGTCGCCCGCCGGCTTCCCGGCCGCGTCGAGCGGGAGCCCGAGGACGAGATTGCCGAGGAACACACCCCACGACACCGCCGTCACCCAGGCGCCGACGGTGATCGCCAGCGTCCACGCGCCGCGGCCCGCGTCCGGGCGCCTGCTGCGCAACTGCACCGCCGCGGTGAAGGTGACCAGCCCGAGCAGCAGGGCGACGACCGGGAGGTACGCCCCGGAGAACACTTTCCCTTCCAGATGCGGGAAAGCGCCGAACAGGACGCCGACCGCGGCCACCAGCCAGACCTCGTTGGCCAGGAAGAACGGGCCGAAGGCGCCCAGCACGCGCCGCCGTCCGGCCTCGTCACGGCTGAGCCTGCCGAGCAGCATCCCGACGCCGTAGTCGTAGCCGGCCAGCGCGAAATAGCCCGAGATCAGGAAACCGAGCACACACCACCAGAGGATCACCATCGGTCAGACTCCGCTCAGGACGGGAAGTTCGGCGCGAGGCGGGGCCGCCTCTTCTTCGGGATCGGGGCCGCGTTTGGCGACCCGTGACATCAGCACCCAGTCGGCGATCGCGAGCACCAGGAACAACAGCGTGAAAGCGATGAAGGAGAACAGGAGCTGCCCCGCCGGGATCGACGCGACGGCGTCGGCGGTGGTCAACCTGCCGCGGATCAGCCACGGCTGACGGCCGATCTCCCGCACCAGCCAGCCGGAGATCGCGGCGAAGAACGGCAGCGGGATCGCCAGCACCATCACGTACAGCAGCGGGCGCACCTTGGTGATCCAGTTCCGGAACAGCAGCAGCGTGCCGAGGATCGAGGCGAGGAAGGCGACGAACCCGATCTGGATCATCAGCCCCAGCGGGGCGCCGACCAGCGGATCCGGGGTTTCGAGCTTGCCGGGGTGGTACTCCCCGAGCGGGCCGAACTGGGCGAAGCCGAAACCGATCACCATCGTGCTGCCCACCAGCGAGGTGAGCACGCCGATCCGCATGGAGCGCCGGAAGAACTCGATCTCCTTGGTGCGCTTGATGAAGTGGTACGCGCTGACGCCGACCACGAAGAACCCGCCGGTCATCAGGGCCGCGCTCAGCACGTGCGGCAGCGACATGGCCAGCGCCGGGTTGGTGAACAGCGCGCCGAAGTCGTCGAGCTTCAGCACGCCGTTCTCGACGTGGGTGCCGACCGGGTTCTGCAGGAACGAGTTGGCCACCATGATGAACAGCGCGGAGGCGTACGCGGTGAGCGTGACCAGCCAGATCAGCGCCAGGTGGACCCACTTGTTCAGCCTGCCGAACCCGAAGATCCACAGCCCCAGGAAGGTCGATTCGGCGAAGAACGCCACCAGCGTCTCGATGGCCAGCGGCGCGCCGAAGACGTCACCCGCGACCGCGGACAGGCCGGTCCAGGTCAGTCCGAACTGGAATTCCATCACGATTCCGGTGACGATCCCCAGCGCGTAATTGATCACGTACAGCTTGCCCCAGAAGCGCGTCATCCGGGTCAGTTCCGGCTTGCCGCCGAACGCGGAGCGTGTCTGCATCACCGCGACGAGTGTCACGAGCCCCAGTGTGAGCAGCACGAACAGGAAGTGGAACGAGGTCGTCGTCGCGAACTGGAGTCTCGCGATCGGGAGTGCGTCCATGTCGATGCACTGTATACGTAGTCTGCCTACATGTAGCCACAAAATCTATGAAATCGGGGCGATCTCGGGGTAATTCCCTGAGGTGACCAGTGGAAAGACCTGACTACCCTGTTGATCGGCGATGTGTAGACTGTCTATCTATGAAGGCCGACAGCCTGCGCGGGCACCTCGACGCGTTGCTCCTCGCCGTCCTCGACGGCCGGAAGCTCCACGGGTACGCCATCATCGAGGCGCTTCAGCTCCGCAGTGACGGTGCGCTCGACCTGCCGACGGGCACCGTCTACCCGGCGCTTCGCCGGTTGGAGCGCGCCGGGTTCCTCGCCAGCGAATGGGACGTCGTGTCCGGCCGCAAACGTCGTACGTACAAGCTCACCCGCTCCGGGCAGAAGGCCTTGGCGGCGGAACGGGCGGAGTGGCAGGAGTTCACGACTGTGATCGGCGGCGTGCTCTTCCAATGAGCTCTCGCCGGGGAAGAGCAGCTCGAGCTAGGGGGAGCACGGCATGAGCGCGATCGATGCCTACATGGGCGATCTGGACAGACGCTTGAGCGGATCGGCGGGGGCCAAGGCCGATCTGCTCACCGAGGCGCACGACGGACTGGTCGACGCGGCCGAGGCGTATCGCGAGGGCGGTGCCGACGAGGCGGAAGCCGAACGCCGGGCCGTCGCGGACTTCGGCCCCGTCGCCACGATCGCCCGGGACTACCAGGCCGAATTGGCGCTGCGCGGCCACATCGGCACGTTGTGGAAGGTCATCGTCGGCGTCCCGCTGTTCCAGGTGAGCTGGGAACTGGCGCGGCTTTGGACCTATGGGGATTGGGGCAACCTGGGAACGCCCCCGGGCTGGTACCTGTCCGTCGTCGATCTCTCGGGCTTTTTCGTCGTGGTCTCACCGGTGATCGGGGCGATCGCGCTGCTGGGCACCCGCCTGCTGGGGCGCAGGCTCGACGGCACTCGCTTGGCGGGCTTCGCGCGCTGGACCGTGGCGGCCTCGGCGATCGCGAACCTGGTCGCGATGCTCCTGCTCGCGGTCGGCACCGCCGTCCTCGACCCGTCCAGGATGAACATGAGCGTGCCGTGCAACGTGCTGTCCATCGGCTGGGCGGTGTTCAGTTTCTGGCTGCTCTCACCGGCCTTCCGGTCGCGGACGCTGATCGCCGCATGAACACGATCGAGGACTACGTCGGCGACCTGGACCGGCGGCTCAGCGGTCCGGCGGGGGCGAAGGCCGATCTGCTCACCGAGGCGCGGGACGGCCTGACCGACGCGGCCGAGGCGTACCGCGCGGGCGGCGTCGACGAGGCGGAAGCGGAACGACGGGCCGTCGCGGATTTCGGCCCCGCCGACCTCATCGCCCGTGACTACCAGGCGGAACTGGGGCTACGGCGAGACATCCGCGTCCTGTGGGAGCTGATCGTCGGGGTGCCGTTGCTGATCCTCGGCTGGGATCTCGCCCGGGTGTTCAGCTCCGGCGACTGGTCGCGGCTCGGGCAGCCGCCGTCCTGGTACCACCAGGCGATCGGCACGGCCGACACTCTCGCGGCACTGTCCCCGATGATCGCGATCGCCGGGCTGATCGCGGCACGGCTGCTTTCGCGACGGCCGGGTGGTCCGTCCACCGCTCGCGTGGTCTCGTGGTCCTTGGCCGGGGCGGTGGGGCTGAACCTGCTCGCGGTCGCGACCTACGGCGGCGCGACCGGGCTGCTGGAGCCCGCCCGCCTGATCGTCAGCGTGCCGTGCGCGCTCCTGTCCGCGATGTGGATCCTGTTCAGCACGCGGCTCGCGGTCGCCGCGCGGAGTCGGAGAGCGACGGCATGACGGTGATCGAGGCCTATCTCGGCGAGCTGCGCACGAGGCTGGACGGCCCCGTGTCGGCGAAGCGGGATCTGCTGCGCGAGGCGCGGGACGGGCTCAACGACGCCGCCGACGCCTATCGCGACGGCGGCTGGAGCGAGCACGACGCGCAGCGGCGCGCCGTCGAAGACTTCGGGCCGGTGCACCTGATCGCGCGGGACTACCAGGCCGAACTCGGGATGCACAGCGGGACCCGGACGCTCTGGAAGCTGATCCTCGGCGTGCCGATGATGCAGCTCGCCTGGGAGCTCGCCCGCAAATGGACCTTCGGCGAGTGGTCGCAGCTCGCGCCGACCCCGGGCTGGTACCGCTACATCGCCCAGTTCACCCACGGTTCGGTGTTCATCGTGCCGGTGCTGGGGGTGATCGCCCTGGTCAGCATGCGCTGGCTTTCCCGGCGGATGGACGGCGCCAAGCTGGTCAAGACCGCCGGCGTGCTGATCGGCGAGGCCGTCGGGCTGAACCTGCTTTCGGTGGCGCTGCTGGTGATCGCCACCGGGCTGATCGACGCTTCGAGGCTGTTCCTGTCGGTGCCGTGCGGCATCCTGATGGTCCTCTGGGTGGTGGTCAGCGTGCGACTCGCGTTGCTGGCGCGACGATCGTGGCGTTCGTGTGCCACGATCGTGGCGTGACGACCGCCCTGATCTATCTCGTAGTCATGCTGCTGGTGGCCGCGGTGGTGTTTCTGCTGGCCGCCGTGGTGTTCGGCAGGGGTGAGGAGCTCGCCCCGCTGCCGCCCGGCAGTTCGCCGACCAGGCTGCCCGCCGAGGACATCACCGCCGAGGACGTCCACGCCGTCCGCTACCAGATGGTGCTGCGCGGCTACAAGATGTCCGAAGTGGACTGGGTGATGCGGCGGCTCGGCGTCGAGATCGAGGAACTGCGCGCCAAAGTGGCCGAACTGGAGGCCGAGCGCGAGGGCGCCAGGTGACCGATGTCGTCGTCTCGGTCGACGTCGCGGTACCGGCCGGGACGGCTTGGCTCGCCCTGACCGACTGGGCACGCCAGGGCGAATGGATGCTCGGCACCGAGGTCAAGGTCATCGAGGGCAACGGGCGCAGCGTGGGCTCGAAGCTGTCGGCCTTCACCGGCGTCGCCGGGATCGGGTTCACCGACACCATGGAGATCACCACCTGGGAACCGCCGCTGCGGTGCGTGGTGACACATCTCGGCAAGATCGTGCAGGGCACCGGGGTGTTCCAGGTGATCGAGAAGGGGCCGCACGCGTCGACGTTCGTCTGGGCGGAGCATCTGCGGCCGCCGTTCGGCGTCGTCGGACGGCTCGGCTGGCCGGTCGCGAAACCGGGATTCGAACTGGGACTGCGGCTGTGCCTGCAGAAATTCGTGAAGTACGCGGAGGGGTACCGGGTTGGCTGAGGCGGGTCTGCTGGGGGCGGACGGGATCAAGCGGTGTTCGTGGGGCAACTCGGCCCCGGACTACGTCGAGTACCACGACACCGAATGGGGCGTCCCGCTCCACGGCGACGAAGAGCTGTACGAGCGTCTGTGCCTGGAGTCGTTCCAGTCCGGGCTCTCGTGGATCACGATCCTGCGGAAGCGGGAGTCGTTCCGGAAGGCGTTCGCCGGATTCGTGCCGGAGAAGGTCGCCGTCTTCACCGACGACGACGTATCCCGTCTCATGGAAGACGCGTCGATCGTGCGGAACCGGGCGAAGATCCTGGCGGCGATCAACAACGCCCGCGCGATCTCGGAACTGGACGGTTCGCTGGACGACCTGCTGTGGTCGTTCGCGCCTTCGCGGCATGCCCGGCCGCGGCGGATGGCGGACGTCCCGGCGATCACCGACGAGTCGAAGGCGATGGCGAAGGAACTGAAGAAGCGCGGCTTCGTGTTCCTGGGGCCGACGACGTGTTACGCGCTGATGCAGGCGACGGGGATGGTCGACGACCACGTGAAGGACTGCTTCCGGGCTGTCTAGCGCGCCTGGGCGTGGAGGTCCCTCGCCAGTCGTTCGAGGGGCCGGTAGCTGCCGTCGAGTTCGATCACCCCGCCGTTGTCCAGGGCGATCACGCACTTCGCGACGTAGGCGAAGGGGATGAAGTTCAGCCAGTGCTCGACGCTTTTGTAGCGCACTTCGCGGACTCGGGCCCACGGGACGACATACCGGACTTTGCGGCCGTGGACCTCCGCGAAACCGCCGGTGAAGAGGTAGATGCCGCCGTCGAGGCGCCTTCGCGTGGAGACGCACCATGTGAGGAACAGCGGCGGCCACAGGAACAGCAGGATTCCCAGGGTCGTCGTCGGGTCGCTTTCCCGGATCCCCAGGACCAGCGTGCCCACGAGTGGTGCGAAGGCGATGAAGGTGCCGACGACGCCTGGGCGGCGTCGGTAGCGGCGGACGAACTCGCCGAGGTCGTTCTTCGCGGCTTGCGTCCTGAGGTGGGGCGGGATCACCGCGGGACGCTAACCGCGCCGGTCGGGTACCGGTCCCGAGAGCGCTATGAAGGACGCTTTCATTGCAAATTTTGCTATGAAAGCGTCCTTCATCTCACGCTGCGGGGAGGGCTACTTGCCCTGGAAGGTCGGCTTGCGCTTGCCCACGAAAGCTTCGACGGCCTCCGTGTGATCGGCGGTCGCGCCCAGCGCGGACTGCGCCGCGTCCTCGGCGTCCAGCGCCTCTTCGAGCGACGACTCGGCGGCGACGGACAGGACGTTCTTGATCTTCGCGTACGCGACCGTCGGGCCCGCCGCGAGCTTCGCGGCGATCTTCTGCGCGCGGGCCGCGAGTTCCTCGTCCGGGACGACCTCGCTGACCAGGCCCAGTGACAGCGCCTCGGCGGAGTCGACCGTGCGCGCCAGCAGCATCAGTTCGGCCGCGCGGCCGAGACCGATCAGCCGCTGCAGCGTCCACGACGCGCCCGAGTCCGGGCCGAGGCCGACGTTCGCGAACGCCATCAGGAAGTTCGCCGAAGTCGCCGCGATCCGGAGGTCGCTCGCGTAGGCGAAGGCGGCGCCCGCGCCGGCCGCCGGGCCGTTCACCGCGGCGATGACCGGCTTCGGCATCCCGACGATGGTCTTGACGATCGGGTTGTAGTGCTCCTTGACCGTGTGTAGCGGCGCCGGGTCACCCGCTTGAAGCAGTCCGACGTGCTCCTTCAGATCCTGCCCGGCGCAGAACGCCTTGCCCGAACCGGTGAGGACGACCGCGCGGACACTGTCGTCGGCCGCGGCCTCGGTCAGGCCCGCCAGCAGCAGTTCCTTGAGTTCGACGGTCAGCGAGTTGTACGCCTGCGGCCGGTTCAGCGTGAAGGTGCGCACGCCATCGGCGTCGACGGTCAGCAGAACGTCGGATGTGGTCACTGGATCTCCTAATCGGCGAAACTGCGGTCCGATACTGAGTCTTTCAGCCTCGCGAGCCGCATACCAGCACCGATACGGCGGCAAAAGATCGGTCCGCGTTCGCGCTCGGCCGCTGATGAGGGACAATGGACAGTAGACCCGGCTGGCTTTGACGAGCGCGACCCGGGCGCGCCGGTTGAGACGGAGGGAGCACGCTATGGCGGCCATGAAGCCCCGGACCGGAGATGGTCCCCTCGAAGTGACTAAGGAGGGGCGGGGCCTCGTGATGCGCGTACCACTCGAAGGTGGTGGGCGCCTCGTCGTCGAACTCTCCGCGGAAGAAGCGAAGGATCTCGGCGCGGCCTTGCAGGAGGTCACCGGCTGAGCCGGACCGCACCAACGTTCAACCACCCGCACCCCGGTCTCCCCTCGGAGGCCGGGGTCGCGGTTCATCTGCGCCCGGAGGTCGCTCACTGTGCGTAACCCGCTACCCCCCGTTCCGGGGAAGCTGCTCGAACTCGAAGTCTCGGACGACCTGCGGCGCGGTACGCCGCTGGCCACGCTGATCGCGGCGCCGTCCGAAGAGGACGGTGACGCCGGGCTCGCGGAGATCGGCGGCGTGCGGCCCACCGGCAAGGCCGGTGACGTGCAGACCGTGCCGACCGGCGGCGTCCGCTGGCTGGCCGGGGTCGGCGACGGCGAACCGCGGCAGTACCGCAAGGCCGGTGCCGCGCTGGTCCGCGCGGTCTCGGCGGCGCTGGAGGAAGACGTCAAGGCGGGCCAGAAGGCGTTCCGCGCCTTCGCCGTCGAACTGCCCGAGGACGCGGGCGCCGAACACTTCGAAGAACTCGCGTTCGGGCTGCTGCTCGGCGGCTACCGGTTCACGGTGACGGCCGAGGAGCCGAAGCCGGGCCTACGGACCGTGCGGTTGCTCACCCGCCATGAGCGCGCCGTGCCCGCGTACGACAAGGCGCTGGAGCGGGTCCGCGAACTCGCCGCGGCCGCCGCGTTCGCCCGCGACCTGGCGAACACGCCGTCGAACGTCAAGACCCCGGCCTGGCTCGCGGACACGGCCGCCCGCGCGTCCGGCGGCATCCCGAACCTGAACGTGACGGTCCGGGACGAGAAGTGGCTGGCCGAACAGGGCTTCGGCGGCGTCCTCGCCGTCGGCGGCGGTTCCGCCGCGCCACCGCGGCTGATCGAGCTGGAGTACCGGCCGCGCGGGGCGGCGACGCATCTGCTGCTGGTCGGCAAGGGCATCACCTTCGACACCGGCGGTCTTTCGATCAAACCGGCCGACGGCATGCACCTCATGCGCACCGACATGGCGGGCGGTGCGGCGATCATCGCCGCCGTCCGCGCGATCGCCGCGCTGCGCCTGCCGGTCCGGGTGACCGGGCTGGTGCCCGCCGCCGAGAACCACGTGTCCGGTTCGTCGTACCGGCCCGGCGACATCGTCCGGCACTACGGCGGCAAGACGACCGAGGTGGGCAACACCGACGCCGAGGGGCGCATGGTCCTGGCCGACGCGCTCGCGTACGGCATCAAGAAGCACAAGCCGGACGCCGTGATCGACGCGGCCACGCTGACCGGCGCCATGAAGGTCTCGCTCGGCGTCCGGACCGGCGGCGTGTTCGCCACCGACGACGTCCTCGCGGAGCGGGTCACGAAGGCGGGCGAGCGGGTCGGCGAGGCGTGGTGGCGGATGCCGCTGCTGGAGGACCTGGCCGAGACCGTGCAGGGTTCGCTCGGCGACATCCGGCAGGCGCCGGGTGGCCCCGGCGGCATCGTCGCGGCGCTGTTCCTCCGCGAGTTCGTCGGCGACGTGCCGTGGGCGCATCTCGACATCGCCGGTCCCGCGCGGGCCGACAAGACCTACGCCGACGTCGTGCCGGGAGCCACCGGGTTCGCGGCACGAACGCTGGTCGAACTGGTCGCTTCCTACGCCTGACCTGCGGTTCACCTGCGGGGCGGTAGCAAGGGACCTTTGCTATCGCCGCGCGGGCGCACCCTGGGCATGGGCTGGGTCGGCGCGTCCCCGGCATGCGCGGTGAGCCGGCGGGCGATCCTGGTCGCGGGGCCGGAGAGGTACCGGAAGACGAGCCACGCCGTCACGGAGCCGAGGACGAGTCCGGCGAGCACGTCGTGCGGGTAATGCGCGCCGACGAACACCCGTGAGAAGCCCATCAGCAGGGCGCCCGGGAGTACCCAGGGCGCGAGTCGCCGCCAGGCGAGTGCCAGGCCGACGGCGGCCGCCGCGGCGACCGTGGAGTGGTTGCTCGGGAAGGACCAGTCGCCGACCGCCGGGCAGTCGACGAGGGTGACGAGGCCCCGGCACGGCCGGTCCTCGCGGATCACGCTCTTCAGTCCTTCGCTGATCACGTACGCGATCGCCGCGGCGGCAGGCGCCAGCAGTGACACCGCGAGCCGGGTGGGCGAGGTGCGAGCCCGCCAAACGACCCAGACCATCAAGGCGGCGAAGATCAGCATGCCCGCGTCGGTGAACAGGACGCCTGATGCCTGAAGCCAGCTGGGGCTCTCGCCCGCCATCTCCACGATGTCGTCGTACATTCACCCAAAGTTAGCGAAACCGATGGCCGTGCCGCCTTGCACCTTCGTCAAGGAGCACCCCTGTCGATCGTCACCACCGCTGAGCGCGGACCTGTTCCCGGAACCGCAGGACGGCGGGCGGCAGGACGACGTCCTTGCGCCACGCGAGCCCGATCGTCCGCCCGACCGACGGCACCAGCGGGACTTCGGCGACGCCCGCCGGGCTGCCGGGTTCGAACCGGGGGAGCAGCGCCACCCCGAGCCCGGCCGCGACCAGCCCACGGACCGTGTCGGACTCCTGGCCCTCGAAGGCGATCTTCGGTGCGAAGCCGGCCGCGGCGCACAGTTCGTCGGTGATGGTGCGGAGGCCGTAGCCGGTTTCGAGCAGGACGAATTCCTCGTCCTTGAGGTCTTCGATGGCCGCGCATTCCCGGTCGGCGAGGCGGTGTGACGTCGGAACGGAGAGGAAGATCTCCTGCTCCGACAGCACGGCCGTGTCGAGCAGCGGGTCGTCGACGGGGGCGGGCGCGAGCAGCGCGAGGTCGAGCTCCCCGCTGGTCAGCCTGTCGACCATGTCCTGCCGTGAGCCCTGGACCAGGGTGAACCGGACGCCCGGATGGTCCGCGCGGTAGCCGCGGAGCAGGGTGGGGACCAGCGACCGGCCGAGCAGGTGCAGGAAGCCGAGGACGACGTGCCCGGATTCGGGGTCGACCTCTTCGCGGGCTTGGCGGACCCCGGCGTCGACGTCGGCGAGCGCGCGTTCGGCGGCGTCGGCCAGCAGTTCGGCGGCCCGGGTGAGCCGGATGCCGCGGCCGTCGGGGACCGTCAGCGGGGCGCCGAGAGCTTCGCCGAGCGCGGAGATCCGGCGGCTTACCGTGGGCTGCGGGACGCCGAGCAGTTCGGCCGCGCGTGTGACGTTCGTCGTGCGGCGCAGTGCGGTGAGCAGCGCGAGCTGAGGGGCTAGCTGGGCGGTCATCCTTTCATTCAGCACGGTATCGATTGTGGCAGATGATCGTATTAGACGTATCGTTTAGCTAGGCTTAGCTTCAAGATCGTGCCTGCCACCGGAACCACCCGCCGCGTGACGATCGCCGTCGCCGCGGCCGGGATCTCCTCGTTCGCCCTGCTCTACGCGCCGCAGCCGGTGCTGCCGCAGCTGGCGGAGCAGTACCACCTCGACCCCGGTGGCGCCTCGCTCGCGGTGAGCGTCGCGACCGGCGCGCTCGCGATCGCCGTGCTGCCGATCGCGGTGCTGTCCGAGGTCGTGGGACGGCGTCCGGTGATCGTCGCTTCGGTGGTCGCGTCGGTCGTGTTCGGTTTCCTGCTGCCGCTGGCGCCGAGCTACCCGGCGCTGCTCGTGCTGCGGGCGCTGCAAGGGGTCGCCATCGCGGGGTTCCCCGGAGTGGCCGCGGCCTACCTCGCGGAACGGCTCGGCAAGGCCGGGCTCGCGGCGGCGGTGGGCGCGATGATCGCCGGGAACACCGTCGGCGGCATGATCGGGCGGCTCGCGGCCGGTTTCACCGCCGGCCCGTTCGGCTACCACGGCGCGCTGATCGTGGTCGCGGTGATCGGGCTGGTCTGCGCCGTGGTCACGGTGCTGGCGCTGCCGCCGGGGGAGCAAGGGACCTTTGCTATCACTTCCGCGGATCGTCCCAGGTCAGAGCGGCTGCGCGAGCAAGGGCGAGCGGTGCTGGCGGGCCTCGGGGCCGCGGTTCGGAAACCCGTCTTGCTGGTCCAGTACGCGGTCGCACTGCTCGCGATGGGCTCGTTCGTCGCGCTGTACAACGCCGCCGGGTTCCGCCTGACCGGGGAGCCGCTGAACCTCTCGCCCGCGATCGCGTCGCTCGTCTTCCTCGCCTACGCGATGGGCTCTGTCTCGTCCGCGACGGCGGGCAAGCTCGTCGGCCGGTTCGGCCGCCGCCGGTCGCTCGCCGGCGCTCTGCTGCTCACGATCGGCGGCGCCGCGCTGACGCTCTCCGACTCGCTGCCCCTGGTCGTCGCCGGGTTCGTGGTGCTGACCGGCGGGTTCTTCGCCGCGCACGCCGTCGCCAACGGCTGGGCCGCCGCCGAGGCCCCCGAGAACGCCCGCGGCCAGGTGGGCGGGCTCTACACGCTTTCGTACTACCTCGGCAGCAGCATCGGCGGTGCCGTCGGCGCGACCGTCTACGGGCACTCCGGCTGGACCTGGCTGATCGTGCTCACCGCCGGCTGGCTGGCCCTCGCCGCGGTGGCCGTGGTGGCCGGGACGCGGCTGAAGGGGACTTTCCCCGCATCGCACGGGGTGAAAGCGTCCTTCGCCGCGTCGGACGTGGGGAAAGCGTCCTTCAGCCCCCGGCGATAGCAAAGGTCCCTTGCTACGCGATGGCCGCGACCAGCAGCCCGCCGCCCACCGGCAGCAGCGCCGGGACCAGCCGTTCGTCCTCCCGGAAGGCCCGCGCGACCTCGCGCAGCGCGAGCGTGTCCGGATCGCGTCGTGAGGGATCGGTCACCCTGGCGCCGGAGACGTTGTGGAAAGCCAGTATCCCGCCGGGCCGGAGCAGCGCGACGGCCTTCTCGTAGCAACTCGGGTACTCGACCGGCGCCGAATCGACGAACACCAGGTCGTAGCCGCCGGGGGTGAGCCGGGGGAGGACGTCGAGCGCGCGGCCCATGATCAGCCGGGTCCGCCCCGGCGGGTAGCCGGCCTCGCGGAACGCCGCCCGCGCCGCCCGGTGGTACTCCGGCTCGATGTCGATCGAGGTGAGGATCCCGTCGTCGACCATGCCTCTGAGCAGGCACAACCCGCTCACTCCGACCCCGGTCCCGACCTCGACCACGGCCTTCGCCCGCAGCGTCGTGGCGAGAAAACGCAGGGTCGCACCCGCGCCCGCGCTCAGCGGACCGCACCCCAGATCGGCCGACCGCGCCCGCGCGGAGGCCAGTACCTCGTCGTCGGGGAGGTACCCGTCGACGAGGTCGGCGTCGGCGGCCTCGGCAGCCGCGCCCGCATGCGTCCCGGAATTCACACGCGGAGGTTAGCGCTGCCTGTGGACAAATCAGCGAAGACTCCCTGGTACCGACTTCTCAGCCTCCTCTCAGTCCAGTCTCACTAGAAACATAAGCAGGCCGGACAGACTGGTCCTCGACAACGGGAACACCGTGCACATCGCCCGCGTTGGGTGGAGTAGTTGGGAGAAGACGCTGATGGAGGTGCCTACTTCCCCGATGCAGGACACGATGCAGGACCAGCACGCGGACCAGGTCACGCCGGTGACGGTGGACGAGGCCGCATGGACGCCGCCCTCGTGGGACGAGGTCGTGCGTGAGCACGCCGACCGCGTGTACCGGCTGGCATACCGCCTGACCGGTAACGCCCACGACGCCGAGGACCTGACGCAGGAGACCTTCATCCGGGTCTTCCGCTCGCTCGCGTCCTACAAGCCCGGCACGTTCGAAGGCTGGCTGCACCGCATCACCACGAACCTCTTCCTCGACATGGCCCGCCGCCGCTCGCGCGTGCGGATGGAAGGCCTCCCCGAGGACACCGACCGCATCGTCGGCGACGACCCGAGCCCCGAGCAGGTCTACTCGGACACGCACCTCGACCCGGACCTGCAGGCCGCGCTCGACGAGTTGCCGCCCGAGTTCCGCGCCGCGGTCGTGCTGTGCGACGTCGAAGGCCTCTCGTACGAGGAGATCGGCGCCACCCTCGGTGTCAAGCTCGGCACCGTGCGCAGCCGGATCCACCGTGGCCGCCAGGCGCTTCGTGTTTCTTTGGAGCGTCGTCGCGCCGCGGCGCAGGAGTCTGCGAAGGTGGGGGTATGACCGCACCGCGAGGTTGGGGACTCCCCGAGTCGCATCTGCTTCCGGACGCCATCGTCGCCTTCGTGGACGGCGAACTGACCCTCGGCGCCCAGGACCGTGCCTCGGCACACCTGGCCCGCTGTCAGGCGTGCGCGGCCGAGGTGGCCGCGCAGCGTCAGGCCGTCGCGGCCGTGAAGCAGGCGGGAGCCCCGTCGATGTCGGCGGGTTTCCTGGCCAGCCTGTGCTCCATCCCGCAGAACACCGAACTTCCCGGCACGCCGGACAACCTGGCGATGACCGCGGACGGCCAGCTCGTGGCCATCCAGCGGCCCGACAGGGTCGCCGGTCTTCGTGACACCGGGGTTTTGGGCGGTACCGCGCCGTTGGGATCATCGGCGCCGCTGGGCCAGTCGCCGAACGTCCTCGGCGGCGGGCGGTTCGGCCTCGCCCGGCGGAAGTACGCGCAGGGCGCCGGAGTCGTCGTTTCGGGTCTGGTGCTGAGCGCCCTGGCCCTGGTCGCGACCTCGGGTGACGGCAGCGAAGAGCAGCCGAACACCGGCCTCGTGCCGCCGCAGGGCGTCAACGCCGGTCTGCTGCCCGCGCAGCTGGGCGGCGGCGCCAAACCGGAACCGCCGCGCAGCACCGCGCCGAGCCCGAGCACGTCGAGCGTGCCCGTGCCCGCGTCGATTCGCTGATCCGCTTCGTCAGGGTTTGACGAAGCAGATCGTCGCGCTCTTGAACTTCTGCGTCGCGCCGTACGCCGAGTAGGAGATCACTTCTTCTGTGCCCTCCTTGCACGGACTGTTCACGTAGCTGGCCTGGCCGAACACCTCGCTGATCTTCAGCCGCGCCGAGCCGCAGTCCTTGAGCGGCGGCGGGGTCTTGCTCTCGATGTCGTCGAAGCACAACCCGACCTTGGCGTTGATCGCCAGGCACAGGGCGACGCCCTCCCCGCGCAGCGGCGTCTCGACGGCGTATTTGTAGAAGCCCTCTTTGCAGTCCCAATCGCCCTTGTTCAAGCCGGTGAGGCTCACCGCGTACGGCGCTTGAGGCGAGTCGCACGGCGTCTTGACCGCGTCGGCCTCCTTGCCTGAGCCGGTCAGCACCACGCAGTCGCCCTCGGTCAGCTTCCCCGCCTGCTTCTCCGGCCCGGCGGCCGCCTTCAGCACGAAGACCAGGCCGAGCCCGCCGCCGACCACGACGAGCGCCGCGACGAGCAGCAAGACCTTCGCCTTGGTGGACAGGCCCTTCTTCTTGGGCGGCTGCTGCGGCCAGCCCTGCTGCTGGGGCCACTGCTGCTGTTGCTGTGGCCATTGCTGGTGGTGAGGGGCGTTCTGGGGCGGAAAAGGAGCCCCCGGGTTCTCCGACATGCCCGTTAGACTGCCACAAGTGATACATGGTTGCCTCAAGTGTCACATTTCTTGGCCGTTCCGGGGAATCAACGCGCACTTCACCGTGGTCACGGCAGAATCGAGGTCGAGGCTTGGCGTACTCTCGCGTCCGGCCAACCTGATCTCAGCCCCGGGGAATGATGACCGAGCAGCCGAACGCGAATCCGCAGCAGCCTGGTGACCCGGCGGGGGACCGGCTGGCGCCGCGCCCGCTGGCCCGGCCCGCCGTCGATCCGGCGCAGGCGGCCACGTTCGGCAGGCCGCGCGGCGTCGACGGCGCCTTCGACAAGCTGTACCAGCCCGGCTCGAACGGCCAGGCCGCGCCGAATCTGAACCTGGCACCGCCGACACCGGAATCGCTCGCCGAAGCCTTCCGCCGCCCGCCGGGCGCGGAAGGTGTCGTGCTGGAGCGGCCGCACGGGACCAACGGCTCCGAACCGTCCGCGAACGGCGCCGAGGACCCGCTCTGGACCAAGACCTCGGACCCGTGGCGCGACCCCGGCTCCGGCGCGGTGCTCGCCGGGCCCGCCGTGCAGCAGGACTCGGAAGAGGAGAAGGACGCGAAGCGCCCGCAAGGTGCGCTGCTGAGCCTTCCCGAGGTCCTCTTCGGGCGGCGTGTGCAGACGAAGGCGCTGGCGATGCTCGCCGCCGTCGCGCTGGTCATCGGCGCCGCGGGCGGGCTGATCGGCTGGTGGTTCGCCGACACTGGCACCGAACTGACCGGGCAGGCCAGCATCTCCGAGGCCGACGCGGCCAAGGAACGCCCGGCGGGCTCGATCGCGGACATCGCCCACCGGGTGGCGCCCGCCGTCGTCTCGCTCGAGGTGTTCAAACCCGGCGCCGACGCCGGCCAGCAGGGCTCCGGCGTCGTCATCGACAACCAGGGCTACGTGCTCACGAACGAGCACGTGATCTCCGCCGCGACGGCCGACGCGGCCACCAAGGTCACCGCGGTGTTCTTCGACGGCAAGCGTGTCGAGGCGAAGGTCGTCGGCGCCGACGCCAAAACCGACCTGGCCGTGGTCAAGGTCGACGTCAAGAACCTGACCGCGCTGCAGGTCGGGAAGTCGGCCGACCTCGCCGTCGGCGACTCGGTGATCGCCGTCGGTTCGCCGCTGGCGCTGCAGAACTCGGTCACCGCCGGCATCGTGAGCGCGCTCAACCGCCCGGTGACCGCGGGCGGCGACGGCGGCAGCGCGCCGGTGATCTACGAGGCCATCCAGACCGACGCCGCGATCAACCACGGAAACTCGGGTGGCGCGCTCGTCGACTCGACCGGCGCGCTGGTCGGGATCAACTCGGCGATCCGCTCCTCCAGCGCCGAAGGCGGCAGCATCGGCATCGGCTTCGCCATCCCGAGCGACTACGCGGTGAAGATCGCGAAAACACTGATCAAGGACGGCAAGGTCGTCCACCCCGACATCGGCATCAACGCCTCGTCGACTGTCGCGGGTTCCAGCACCATGGGCGCGCAGGTGCGCAACGTCGCCCCCGGCGGTCCCGCGGCCTCGGCCGGGATCAAGGAAGGCGACGTGATCACCGAAGTCGCTGGTCGGCTGGTACGCGACTCGGCGGAACTGCTCGTCGCGGTCCGCGCGCGCGAAGTCGGCGAAGTGGTTCCTGTCCGGCTTGTCCGGGATGGGTCTTCACTCGTCGTCGACGTGAAACTGGCCTCGGACTAGCGAGTCCGTGCGGGTACCCTGAACGGGGAAGACGCCGAGGCGGAGGTTCACACGGGTGTTCGAGAGTGTCGGCTGGGGAGAGATCCTCATCATCGTCGTCGCGGGTCTTTTCATCCTCGGTCCGGAACGGCTGCCGGAAGCGGCGGCCTGGGTGGCGAAGAGCGTCCGCAAGGTCCGCGATTTCGCGACCGGGGCCAAGACGCAGCTGCGTGAGGAGATGGGCCCGGAGTTCGACCAGCTGCGCAAGCCGCTGGAGGACCTGCGAGGCCTGCGGAACTTCGACCCGAAGCGGGTCGTGACCCAGCACCTGTTCGACGGTGACTCGGATCCGCTGGGGCTCAACAACGTCAACGGCACCAACGGTTCCAACGGGACCAACGGCGCTTCGAAGCCCAACGGCCACCCGGCGGCGGCTTCGCAGCCCGAGCCGCTGAAGCCGGGTGAACGCCCTCCGGTCGACCCGGACGCCACCTGACCCAGGCCTTCGACCCCATGCATTTAGTCCTCTGGATGCGGTCCTTGCGTGCGCAAGTACCGCATCCAGAGGACTAAATGCCTAAGTAGGGGGACGGTCAGCGGCCCGCGGGGGTGACGTTCAGCATCATCCCGGCCAGCCCGCGCGCCCGGACGGTCAGCTTCTTCGCCGCCTCCTTGAGCACGAGCGACGCCGGCGCGTCCGGCTCCGAAAGCACGATCGGCGTGCCCGAGTCGCCGTGGGAGACCACGCGCGGGTCCATCGGGACCTGCCCGAGCAGCGGCACGGTCGAGCCGACCGACTTCGACAGCGAGTCCGCGACGGACTGCCCGCCACCGGACCCGAAGATCTCCATCTTCTGACCGTCCGGCGTCTCCAGCCACGACATGTTCTCGATGACCCCGGCGACCCGCTGCCGCGTCTGCAACGCGATCGAGCCCGCGCGCTCGGCCACCTCGGCGGCCGCCTGCTGCGGGGTGGTGACGACCAGGATCTCCGCGTTCGGGATCAGCTGCGCCACCGAGATCGCGATGTCGCCGGTGCCCGGCGGCAGGTCCAGCAGCAGGATGTCGAGGTCGCCCCAGAACACGTCGGCGAGGAACTGCTGCAGCGCGCGGTGCAGCATCGGCCCGCGCCACACCACGGGGGTGTTGCCCGGGGTGAACATGCCGATCGAGATGACCTTCACGCCGTGTGCCTGCGGCGGCATGATCATGGTGTCGACCTTGGTCGGCTTCTCTCGCGCGCCGAGCATCCGCGGCACCGAGTGCCCGTAGATGTCCGCGTCGACCACGCCGACGGACAGCCCGCGTTCGGCCATCGCGGCCGCGAGGTTCACCGTCACCGAGGACTTGCCGACGCCGCCCTTGCCGGACGCGACGCAGTAGACGCGGGTCAGCGAGCCCGGCTGCGCGAACGGGATCACCGGCTCGGTGGCGTCCCCGCGCAGCGATTTTCGCAGCTCGGTGCGTTGCTCGTCGCTCATCACGTCGAGCTCGACCCGGACGTCGCTGACGCCGGGGAGCTTCTTGACGGCTTCGGTGGTGTCGTTGGTCAGCGTCGCCTTCAGCGGGCAACCGGCGACCGTCAGGTAGATCCCGACGATGACCACACCGTCCGAGCCGACCTCCACGTCCTTGACCATGCCGAGTTCGGTGATCGGTTTCTTGATCTCCGGGTCGTACACGGCCTTCAGCGCGGTGCGGACATCGTCGACGCTGGGGAGTTGCTGCGTACTGGTCACACGTCCATGTTACGTACCGGTAGCGGTGCGGTCGGGTTTGGCCTTGCGCGGCTTGGCATCAAGATCTTCACGGAGCCGGTCGAGTTCGCCCCGCAGGAAGTCCCGCGTGGCGACCTCGCCGAGCGCGATCCGCAGCGACGCCAGCTCCCGCGCGAGGTATTCGGTGTCCGCTTTCGTCTGCGCGGCGCGGTTCCGGTCCTCGTCCAGCGAGACGCGGTCGCGGTCGTCCTGCCGGTTCTGCGCCAGCAGGATGAGGGGCGCGGCGTACGCGGCCTGCGTCGAGAACGCCAGGTTGAGCAGGATGAACGGGTACGGGTCCCACTGCAGCGAGACCGCGACCAGGTTCAGCACGATCCAGACGATGACGATCAGCGTCTGCCAGAACAGGTATTTGCCGGTGCCGAGGAACCGCGCGACCCGTTCGGTGAACCGGCCGAACGAGTCGGGGTCGATGTTCAGCCTGAACCGGCTCTGGCCGCGGGGCTGGTCCAGCCGCCGCCCGGACGTCAGTTCAGGCACGTTCGGCCTCCTCGGTCTCTTCGGTGATGTCGCCGGTGATGTCGTGCAGCCCGGTCTCGCGCCAGTCCTCCGGGAGCAGGTGGTCGAGCACGTCGTCGACGGTGACCGCGCCGAGCAGGTGGTCCTCGGCGTCCACCACCGGCCCGCAAGTGAGGTTGTAGGCGGCGAAATAGCGGGTGACCTCGGACAACGTGGCGTTCGGCCGCAGCGCGGGCAGCTGCGAGTCGATGGCGCTCGCCACCATCTCGGCCGGTGGTTCGCGCAGCAGCCGCTGGAAATGGACGACGCCGACGAAGCGCCCTGTCGGCGTTTCGGTCGGCGGACGGCAGACGAACACCATGCTCGCCAGCGCCACCGGGAGGTCCGCGTTGCGGATGTGCGCGAGCGCCTCCGCGACCGTCGCGTCCGGCGTCAGCACCACCGGTTCGGGCGTCATCAGACCGCCCGCGGTGTCGGAGGAGTACTCCAGCAGCCGCTTCACCGGCGCCGACTCCTCGGGTTCCATCAGCTCCAGGAACCGGCTCTGCTCGGCGGGCGCCAGTTCGGACAGCAGGTCCGCGGCGTCGTCGGGGTCCATCGCTTCGAGGATGTCGGCGGCCCGTTCCTCGGCGAGGTAGGACAGCAGTTCCTTCTGGTCGTCCTCGGGCAGTTCCTCGATGACGTCGGCGAGATGCTCGTCGTCCATCGCGTCGGCGACCTCGTGCCGCCGCTTCAGCGGCAGGTCACGGACCGTCGCGGCGACATCGGCCGGGCGCATGGTGTCGAACAGCATCAGCAGTTGCGCCGCGCCCTGGGTCTGGCCGGTCAGGTCGGTGAGCCCCAGCCCGGACACCTCCGACCACGGCAGCACCTGCATCGCCGAACGCCGCCTGCCGAGGCCGAGCCTGCTCGACCGTTCGCGGATCGCGAGCTTCGCGAGCACCCAGTCCCGTGTCCTCGTCGGTTCCATGGCGGCGTCGACGACGGTGATCCTGGTGTCGGAACCCGCGAGCGTGGCGTACGCGTCGAACAGCTGCCCGACCACCAGCACCTCGTTGGGCCGCTGATGGAACCGCCGCATGTTCACCGAACCGGTGGCGAGCGTGATCGCGCTGGGCTCGATCGAGGTCACGCGCAACATCGGCACGAACACCCGGCGCCTCGTCGTCAGCTCGACCACGAGGCCCAGGATCCGCGGCGGTTGCTGGTCCAGGCGCAGGCCCGCCACCAGGTCCCGTACCTTGCCGATCGATTCGCCATCGGGCCCGAAAACCGGCAAACCGGCCAGCTGAGCTGCGAATACCCTGTTCACGGCTGCCATGCCCGAAGGCTATCGGCTCCCGGGGCCCGCGACGATTCGTGTGATCACCGCAATGCCCAGGCGGCGATTCCGGGGACGGCGGCGTAAGCCGGGTCCTCGGCGAGGCTCGCGGGCGAGGCGCCCTCGGCGAGGTCTTCGTACAGCCAGGTCCAGTTCTGCACCGCGCGCACGAGCGTCCACGCCCGCGCGCGTCCGGCGTCGACCCCGGCGGCCGCGCTGAACCACTTGATCTTGTCGTCCATTGTGGACTCTTCGTGGCGGTTCCAGAGGATCGAGATGGCGCCGAACTCCAGGTCACCCGAAAGCGGCTTCGGGTCGATCACCAGCCACGGTTCGCGTTCCCCGGCGAGCACGTTTTCGAAGTGCAGGTCCTCGTTCACCATCAGCTCACCGGCTTCCGGCCCGAGGTTCCCGCAGATCTCCACCGCCGCGTCGATGTACTCGCGGTCGAACGGCTCGCCCAGTTCGCTCCAGGTCTCCGGGAGTTCGGTGACCAGCTCCGCGGCTTCGTCACGCAGGGATCGTTGCAGTGTTTCGGGAGCGGGGACGGCCAGCCGTCGCGCCAGCGCGCCGATCGTCTCGACGGCCTGCTGGATCGGCTCCGTTTCGAGCGAGCGGGTCGCGTCGAGCCGCTCCAGGAGCAGCACGCCGTCCTCGGACACGTTGTCGTACATCAGGACCGCGCCCTGACCGGCCCAAGTGGACAGTGCGAGCGGCTCGTCGTCGGATTCCTCGTGCGGCCAGCCGAGCTTGAGGATCGCGGGGGAGCCGTCCGCGCGGCGCACGGGCTGGGCGACGCCGACGAAACCGTGCATGGCCTCGCCGTCGTACTCGAGTTGCCACTTGTCGGTGTACTTCTCGGCGAGGAACGGGAGGGAGTCGAGCCATTCGGCGGCCCCGGGGCCGAGTTCGGCGGCGCGGTCGAGGAACTTGGGCGGGATCTTGAAACCGGTCACGAACCCACCTTGGCAGGCCTGTCCACCGTGTTTCGCCCGTGACCCGCCGGGCGTACCGTGAACAGCGAGAACAACCCCGGGAGCAGCCATGGTGGTGGAGATTCTCAGTGCGGTCGCCGTCGCGGGCGGTGCTTGGGTCGCGGCCAGCCTTCGCGTGGTGAAGCAGTACGAACGCGGTCTCGTGTTCCGGTTCGGGCGGGTGCGCCCGGCCATCCGTGAGCCGGGGCTGGCGATGCTGGTGCCGTTCGCGGACCGGTTGCAGAAGGTCAACATGCAGATCGTCACGATGCCGATCCCCGCGCAGGACGGCATCACCCGCGACAACGTCACCGTGCGGGTGGACGCCGTCGTGTACTTCAAGGTCATCGACCCGGTGCTGGCCGCGGTCAACGTGCAGGACTACCGCTCGGCCGTCGGCCAGGTCGCGCAGACCTCGCTGCGGTCCATCATCGGCAAGAGCGACCTGGACGACCTGCTGTCCAACCGCGAACGGCTCAACGAGGGCCTGGAGCTGATGATCGACAGCCCCGCGCTGGACTGGGGCATCCACATCGACCGGGTCGAGATCAAGGACGTCGCGCTGCCGGAGTCGATGAAACGCTCGATGTCACGGCAGGCCGAAGCCGAACGCGAACGGCGGGCGCGGGTCATCTCGGCCGACGGAGAACTCCAGGCGTCGTACAAACTCTCGCAGGCGGCCGCGACCATGGCCGACACCCCGGCGGCCTTGCAGTTGCGCTTGCTGGAGACCGTCGTGCAGGTGTCGGCGGAGAAGAACTCGACGCTGGTCCTGCCGTTCCCGGTGGAGTTGCTGCGCTTCCTGGACGCGAACACGCCGAAGAAGGCAGCGCCCGAGGCTTCGGAGTCCAACGGTCAGGTGGCGCCGGCGCCCCGGGAACCGGACGACGCGGCTCAAGGCTCGTGAGTGGCGATTCGGGTTCTAACCAAGCGGGTCTCAGGTACCTACTGGATGTGGCTGCGGTCGATCACAAGTCCGTTCCGTGAAGGCCCCCTTCCCTCGGCTCAGCCGAGGAAACTCGACCTTCACACCTTCCCAAGTACATGAAGGCCCCCTTCCTTGCGCCTAGCGCAAGGAAGGGGGCCTTCATGTACCTCAGGCGAGCGAGGGCGCCGGGACCCACCCCGGCCCAGGGTGCTCCGGTGTCGCCTGCCTGGATGTGCAGTACCGACTATCAAGCAGTACGTCGCGAGCGCCACGTTCGGGACGGTGAGTGTCCCCAGCGTGGCGCTCGGGACATGTGGTCCGAGACGTAACGAAGCCCCAGGCGCTTGCGATCAGAGGCGGCACTGGGGCGTTCGTCGAAACGGTACCGAACTCCGCTAATCGAGTTCGCCGTTGACGCCCAAGATGATCAACGTCCCGAAGAAGCCGACGTACAGCGCGATCACGACGTAGCCGATGATCACCGCCGCGAGCGCCATGCCGCGTCCGCCCGCTTCGCCGCGGTTCGCCTTCGCCAGCCCGATGTGCCCCAGGATCACCCCGACGATCACGGTCACGCACGAGCAGAGCCCGACGAGCGAGCACACCAGCCCGGCGATCGCCATCCCGTTGTCCTGCGAACGCGGCGCCGCCACTGCCGCGTACGGGTTGTACGGCTGGCCGTACGGCTGCGGCGGGTACGCGGCAGGCAGAGGCGTCGGCGTGTACACCGGAGGAGCCGAAGAGTCCGGTGCCGCGAAGGACGGCGGGACGGGCTCGGCGGTCAGCGGGTCGATGGTCTGCCCGTACGTCTCATCAGGCACCGGCACCGGATCCGGCCCGGGAACGGGAGCCGGTGCAGGAGCAGGCGCCGGGGCATCGGCCGAAGGCACCTCGAACGGAGCGGGCGGCTCGAACGCCGGAGGCGGCGTGAACGGCGCCGGCGGCTGGAACTGCTGCGGTTCCGCGGGCGACGGGCTCGACATCGGTTCGGGCGAGGAAGAAGCCGAAGAAGTCGGGTCCGAAAAGGTGTTCGAGTCGGTGTAGGACGACGTCGACGGTGTGTCCTGCGAGTCGGGACTGCTCATCCGGTTGGCCCCCTGGTTCGTGCGGGCCCCCACCGTATCCGGGAACGGGTCACGAGATGCCCGCGGCACCGACCGCGAACACCACGAAAACGAACCACAGGATGATCGGGATCAGCCACAGCCCGGTGATCACGTAACCGATGATCATCCCGGCCTGCGCCATGCCCTGGCCGCCCGCTTCACCGCGTTTGGCCTTCGCGAGCGCGATGTGCCCGAAAATGATCCCCAGGATCGCCGGGAAGCACATGATCAGCCCGATCAGCGAGCACACCAGCGACGCCACCGCCATGCCCTGGTCCGGCGGCCGGACGTAGGCCTGCTGGACGTAGTACTGCTGCGGAGGCTGATACGGCTGGAGACCGTACGGCTGCTCGAACTGCCCGGAAGGCTGCTGCTGCCCGTAAGGGTGTTGCTGCCCGTACGGGTCGTGCGGATTCGTCATTGAGTCCCCCTCGTCGGCTTCGGACCGTAGTCGTCAGCGGAACGCCCCGTGTTTCGCGGCCACGTTCAGCAGGACCGGGATCGCGATGGCGTACAGGATGATGATCAGGTAGCCGACGATGAACGCGGCCAGCGCCATGCCCTTGCCGCCCGCCTCGCCGCGCCGGGCCTTCGCGAAGGCGACGTGCCCCAAGACGATCCCCGGGATCACGGACACCAGTCCGATCAGCCCGAAGAGTGAAAAGATCAGGGCGGCTATCGCCAGGCCCGAGTCCTTGCTCCGTGCCGGGGCCTGGTTCGGGAAGGCGTACTGCTGTTGCGGTGGGAATCCACCAAAGGGCTGCTGAGCCACGTTCGTCCCCCTCGGACTGTGATCGGCTTGTCACTGTAGTGCGATGGCACGGATGGTGTACGCGTGACTGCGCTCATAGCGAGGTCCCCGGTCAGGCGTCATACTCACCGGTAACCCAGCGCCGGGAGCCCGGTGCGCGCGAATTTAGGGAGCAGCGATGGCTCGCCTCGCCCAGACCGCCGGCTTGACCGACGTGCAGTCCGAGATCCTGGCCACGGTCCGCCAGTTCGTGGACAAGGAGGTCATCCCGCGCGCGCAGGAGCTCGAGCACTCCGACACCTACCCTTCCGACATCGTCGAGGGAATGAAGGAGATGGGCCTGTTCGGGCTCACCATCCCGGAGGAGTACGGCGGTCTCGGCGAATCGCTGCTGACCTACGCGCTCGTGGTCGAGGAGATCGCGCGCGGCTGGATGAGCGTTTCCGGCGTGATCAACACGCATTTCATCGTGGCGCACATGATCTCCCGTCATGGGACGCCGGAGCAGAAGCAGCACTTCCTGCCGCGGATGGCGACCGGTGAGGTGCGCGGCTCTTTCTCGATGTCCGAGCCGGACCTCGGTTCCGACGTCGCCGCGATCAAGACCCGCGCCCGCAAGACCGACGACGGTTACGTCATCGACGGCTCCAAGATGTGGCTGACCAACGGCGGCAGCTCCAACCTGATCGCGCTGCTCGTCAAGACCGACGAGGGCGCCGAGAAGGCCCACCAGAACCTGACCACGTTCCTGGTCGAGAAGCCCGAGGGCTTCGGCGAGGTCGCGCCCGGCCTCACCATCCCCGGCAAGATCGACAAGATGGGCTACAAGGGCGTCGACACCACCGAGGCCGTTTTCGACGGCTACGAGATCGGCGCCGACAAGGTCCTCGGCGAAGCGCCGGGCAAGGGCTTCGCCTACATGATGGACGGTGTCGAGGTCGGCCGGGTGAACGTCGCCGCGCGCGCCTGCGGCATCGCGATCCGCGCGTTCGAGCTGGCGGTGGAGTACGCCCAGCAGCGCAAGACCTTCGGCAAGGCGATCGCCGAGCACCAGGCCGTGGCGTTCAAGCTCGCCGAGATGGCGACCAAGGTCGAGGCCGCGCACCTGATGATGGTCAACGCCGCCCGGCTCAAGGACTCCGGCGAGCGCAACGACGTCGAGGCAGGCATGGCGAAGCTGATCGCCAGCGAGTACTGCGCCGAGGTCACCCAGGACTCGTTCCGCATCCACGGCGGCTACGGCTACTCCAAGGAGTACGAGATCGAGCGCCTGATGCGCGAGGCGCCGTTCCTGCTCATCGGCGAGGGCACCAGCGAGATCCAGAAGACCATCATCAGCCGTGGCCTGCTCCGCGAGTACAAGTCCCGCTCCTGAACGTTCGCGCCTTTCGCCCGTCCTTGAGAAGATGGACAGGGACGGGCGAGAGGTGATTACGTGAGTGCTCCCTTTGGCGGAGGCGGCCGGGCCGCGGGTGGGCTGCCCAGGCTGCCGACCCCGCCTTCCGGCTGGCCGATCGGCTCCTACGCGACGTACGGCGAAGCGCAGCACGCCGTCGACTTTCTCGCGGAGAAGGAATTCGGGGTCGCCGACGTGACCATCGTCGGCGTCGACCTGATGCTCGTCGAGCGCATCCTCGGCAGGCTGAGCTGGGGCCGGGTGCTGGGGACCGGCGCGGTGTCGGGCGCCTGGTTCGGCCTGATCATCGGGCTGTTGCTGGGCATGTTCAACAACCAGGGCTTCGCCTGGCAGCCCATGATCGGCGGGCTCGTGCTCGGCATCCTGGCGTGGACGGTCTTCGCGGCCATCAGCTACAGCATGTCCCGCCGCGACTTCTCCTCCGCGAGCCAGCTGGTCGCCGGCCGCTACGACGTGCTCTGCCAGCCGCGTTCGGCCGAACAGGGCCGGGAGCTCCTCGCCCAGCTCGCACTGGGCGGCAGGCCGGCCGGATGACGCGGGAGCCGGGTCACTGACATTCGGCGGTACTGGTTCACCTGTTCGTCGTGCGATCCGCTGAATCGTTACCGATACTGCTTGCGGGCGGTGATCGCCCGGAATAGGTTGCACAACACCAGTCGGGCGGTCATGTACTCCAGCGTGTCCGCCCGAGCACTAGCACGTCGGGGTGCTTGCGCGCGGGCTTCTTCAACGCGTCCTAGTGCCGTCGCGTCCCGGACGTGCGCGGGTGAGGAGGCCTCATGGGGAAGAGGATGAGCGCGAGCCGAAGGGGCCGCTCACCAGGCCGTACCGGCTCGCTACTCGGCGCGACAGCGCTGACGGTCGGCCTGTTGGCGGGCTGCGGTTCGGATGCCGGCCTGAAGATCAACGTCTACTACGCGCCCGAAGACAACTTCCAGTCCGTTGTGGACGATTGCACCAAGGCCTCGGGCGGGCGGTACGAGGTCGTCTACAACAAGCTCCCGCGACCGGCCGACGGCCAGCGGGAACAGATGGTGCGCCGCCTGGCCGCCGGGGACGATTCGCTCGACGTCCTGGGGTTGGACGTCACCTGGGTGTCCGAGTTCGCGGAGGCGGGCTGGGTCGACGAATGGACGGGTGAAGCGAAGGCCGAGGCGACCGCGGGCGTCCTGCCCGGGCCGCTCGAAACCGCCACGTGGAACGGAAAACTCTACGCGGCGACCAAGAACACCAACGTCCAGCTGCTCTGGTACGACGACAGGCTGACCCCGTCGCCGCCGAAGACCTGGGACGAGATGATCGACCAGGCCAAGGCGCTCAAGGCACAGGGCAAACCGGCGAACGTCGTGTTCACCGGCGCGCAGTACGAAGGCCTCGTCGTCATCTACAACACGCTCGTCGAGTCGGCCGGCGGCAAGATCCTCTCCGACGACGGCAAGTCCGTCGTGATGGACGAGGGCGCGATCAAGGCGCTGGAGATGCTCAAGAAGGTCACCACGGCCGGGATCACCGACCCGTCGCTGACCAACTCCAAGGAGGACGAGGTCCGCCAGGCCTTCCAGCGCGGCAACGCCGCCTTCGAGCTGAACTGGCCGTTCGTCTACGCCTCCTACGCCAAGGAGAAGAAGGACGAGCTGCAGCACTTCAAGTGGACCACCTATCCGCGGTTCGACGCGGGCAAGCCCGCCAAGACCACGATCGGTGGCTACAACCTGGCGGTCAGCTCGACGTCGAAGCACAAGGCCGAGGCCTACGAGGCGGCGCTGTGCCTGCGCAACGAGAAGAACCAGAAGTTCTCCGCGCTCAAGGACGGTGTCCCGCCCACGCTCGAATCGCTCTACACCGACACGGTCCCCCTCGACGCGACAGCGGGCGTGAGCGACGACAACCCGAGCATGGACACGAAGTACCCGATGCGGGAAACGATTCTGGACGCGCTCAAGGACGCCGCGGTGCGCCCGCTGACGCCCGCGTACCAGAACGCCTCGACAGTGTTGTCGAAGGTGCTTTCCCCGCCTTCTGAAATCGATCCGCAGAAGACGGCGGAGAAGCTGAAGGAACAGCTCGCCGACGCGCTCCAGTCGAAGGGAGTGATCCCGTGACCGTGCAGGAAACCGCCGGTCCGGCGACCGAGAGCAAGCCGGGCAAGAAGGCGAAACCCGTTCTCAGCGAAGGAAAGAAGGCCGAGCGCAGACTGGGCCTCTGGCTGTGTGCCCCGGCGGCGTTCGTGATGATCGCCGTCACCGGGTACCCGATCATCTACTCGATCTGGCTTTCCCTGCAACGCTACGACCTCCGGTTCCCGGCGCAGCAGGAGTTCGTCGGCCTGGAGAACTACGTTTCGGTGCTGTCCAACGGCTATTGGTGGACGGCGTTCGGGACGACGATGGGATTGACCATCGTCTCGGTGGTGATCGAGTTCGTCCTCGGCATGGGCCTGGCGCTGATCATGCACCGGACGCTCGTCGGACGGGGCCTCGTGCGGACGGTCGCCCTGATCCCGTACGGCATCGTGACCGTGGTCGCGGCGTTCTCCTGGTACTACGCCTGGACACCGGACACGGGCTACCTGGCCAACCTGTTCTTCCCGGACAGCGCGCCGCTGACCGAGTACTGGCCGTCGCTGGCGATCATCGTGCTCGCCGAGGTGTGGAAGACGACGCCGTTCATGGCGCTGCTGCTGATGGCGGGGCTGGCGCTGGTGCCGGACGACCTGCTGAAGGCCGCGGCGATGGACGGGGCGACGGCGTGGCAGCGGTTCACCAAGGTGATGCTGCCGGTGATGAAACCGGCGATCCTGGTGGCACTGCTGTTCCGCACCCTGGACGCGTTCCGCATCTTCGACAACATCTTCGTGCTCACCAACGGCGCGCAGGACACGTCGTCGGTGTCGATGCAGACCTACAACAACCTGGTCAAGGGGCTGAACCTCGGGATCGGGTCGACGATGGCGGTGCTGATCTTCATCACGGTGGCGATCATCGCGTTCATCTTCATCAAGGTGTTCGGCACGGCCGCACCCGGCAGTGACAATGGGGGTAAGCGCTGATGGCCATCGGTGGAGCGGTCACTCCCGGCCGCAAGGTCAAATGGGGCCTCGTCGACATCCTGGTCCTGGTGTTCGCGCTGTTCCCGGTGCTCTGGGTGGTCTCGCTTTCGTTCAAGACCAAGGAGACCTTGAACGACGGCAGCTTCATCCCGACGGAATGGACCTGGCAGAACTACGCGGACATCTTCGAGACCACGGAGTTCATCCGGGCACTGGTGAACTCGATCGGCATCGCGATCATCGCGACGGTGATCGCGGTCGTCCTCGGCACGATGGCGGCGTACGCGATCGCGCGGCTGGACTTCCCCGGCAAGCAGGTCCTGGTCGGGATGTCGTTGCTGATCGCGATGTTCCCGCAGGTCTCGCTGGTGACGCCGCTGTTCAACATCGAACGTGAGCTGGGGTTGTTCGACACCTGGCCGGGGCTGATCCTGCCCTACATCACGTTCGCGCTGCCGCTGTCGATCTACACGCTGTCGGCGTTCTTCCGGGAAATCCCGTGGGAGCTGGAAAAAGCGGCGAAGATGGACGGCGCGACCCCGGCGCAGGCGTTCCGGAAGGTGATCGCGCCCCTGGCGGCACCGGGGGTGTTCACCACCGCGATCCTGGTGTTCATCTTCTGCTGGAACGACTTCCTGTTCGCGATCTCGCTGACCTCGACCGAGGCCTCGCGCACGGTCCCGGCGGCGCTGTCGTTCTTCACCGGGTCCTCGCAGTTCGAAGACCCGACCGGGACGATCTCCGCGGCCGCCGTGGTGATCACCGTCCCGATCATCCTGTTCGTGTTGTTCTTCCAGCGTCGCATCGTGGCGGGGCTGACGTCCGGTGCGGTGAAGGGCTGACCCATGGCTGAAATCGTTCTCGAAAAAGTGTCCAAGAAGTACCCCGACGGCGCACTCGCGGTGTCCGAAGTGGACATCACGATCGCCGACGGTGAGTTCATCATCCTGGTCGGCCCGTCCGGCTGCGGCAAGTCCACGACCCTGAACATGGTGGCGGGCCTGGAGGATATCTCCTCCGGTGAACTGCGCATCGACGGTCAGCGTGTCAACGAGAAGGCGCCGAAGGACCGTGACATCGCGATGGTGTTCCAGTCCTACGCGCTGTACCCGCACATGAGCGTGCGGGAGAACATGGCGTTCCCGTTGCGACTGGCGAAGGTCGACGACCGGATCGTCCGGTCCAAGGTCGAGGAGGCCGCGCAGATCCTCGATCTGACCGGGCATCTGGACCGCAAGCCGGCGAACCTGTCCGGCGGGCAGCGGCAGCGCGTCGCGATGGGGCGCGCGATCGTCCGCAACCCCAAGGCGTTCCTGATGGACGAACCACTGTCCAACTTGGACGCGAAGCTCCGCGGTCAGATGCGGACCTCGGTGTCGAAGATCCAGAAGCAGCTGGGCACGACGACGCTCTACGTCACGCACGACCAGACCGAGGCGATGACCCTCGGCGACCGGGTCGTCGTGCTGAGGGCGGGCTACGTGCAGCAGATCGGGTCGCCGCAGTTCCTCTACGACAACCCGGCGAACCTGTTCGTGGCCGGGTTCATCGGCAGCCCGTCGATGAACTTCGTGCCGGCCACCCTGGAGAACGGCACCGCCCGCAGCGCGCTGGGCGACATCCCGCTCACCGACCGGGTGCGGCAGCTGGTCGAGGCCGCCGACGCGCCGCGTGAGGTCATCGTCGGCATCCGGCCGGAGCACTTCGAGGACGCCGCGCTGGTGGACGCGTCCGCTCGCGAAGGCGGGGCGACGTTCACCGCCCACGTGGACGTTCTCGAATCGATGGGTTCGGAGAAGTTCGCGCACTTCTCGGTCGAAGGTGAGGCCGCGTCGTCGTCCGACCTCGCGGATCTCGCCGCCGACAGCGGATCCTCGGACGTCCCGGGTGCCGAGTCGCAGATCGTGGCCCGGCTGTCCGCGGCGTCTTCGGCCGCCGAGAACCAGAATGTCGACCTCTGGTTCGACGCGGACAAGATCAAGCTGTTCGACGGGGCCAGTGGCAAGAACCTGACCTACACCGGGTGACCGGCGCTCGTCCTGCCCGGGATCAGTACTCGCTCTCGGGCAGGGCGAGCCACAGCACGAGGTAGACGATGAACTGCGGGCCGGGCAGCAGACAGGACAGCACGGCGAGCAGGCGGACCTTGCCCGGCGTGGTGCCGAAGCGTTTGGCGATCCCGGCGCAGACGCCGCCGATCATGCGGCCCTGGCGCGGTCGGGTCAGGCGGGCGGCTACGGGGTGGCTCACGGTTCTTCCCTCTCTGTCGTCACGTTGTGTGAAACCCATTTTCGTCGCGTGACGGCCCGGCCGCATCCCACCGCGGAACGAAACGCACCCCTAAGGGCGTGAAATCGCGGTGAAGCGGTCACCTGGGAAAACGGGGCGGACCCTGTGTTCTTCGCCCGTAGGGGGTGGTGTTCCGGGATCTTTTGACGATACTTCTCCGGTGCCCCCGAAGAGACTGATCGCCGGACTCTGCGGCCTGTTCCTCGCCGCGGCCTGCTCGACACCGGACCCGGCGGCGGCGCCGTCGCCGACCACCACGGGTGATGAGGCCCTGACGGCGTCCGAGGCGCTCGGCGAATACCCGTCGCTCGACTATTGCAGCCTGGTCGACCAGCGAAAAGTGGTCGGCGGCGGAAACGCGGTCAAACCGCCGTTGAGCTCATTCGAGTCCTGTCGGCTGGAATTCGTCGAAGGCGCCAATCGCTACACCGTGATCACCGGCCCGATCACTTCCGGGCAGGACCGGAACAACCGGCCCTACGAATACGCCGGGCCGTTGCCGGAGGGCGTCAGCGTCCAGCAGTCGAGTTTCAACGAGGACACCACCTGCACCCGGCTGCTGACCTTCGCCGACGGGATCCGGCTGTCCATCACCGTCACCTCCGACGACAAGGCCCCGGCCGACCAGCTCGATCGCTGCCGGGTCGCCGACGCGACGGTCGCCGGCGCCGCGGAGGTGATCACCACGCGCAAGGTCGGGCGGCTGAACCTCGACCAGCGCTCGTGGGGCCGCGTCGCCCCGTGCGCGCCGCTCGACCAGCACGAACTCGACGACGCCGCCGGTCCCGAGACCAAACCCGCCCCGGCGCTGTCCGGGCACAACTGCATCCGCGGCAAGGTCAGCTTCTCGCTGTCGGTGGTGTCGGACACCACGCCGGGCGCGACGGAGGCGCTGGGCGGACGGCAGGTCCAGGTGACGACGTCGGGCGCGTTCTGCCAGGTGACCACGCACCGGCCGATCCCGGGCACCCCGGACCGGGTCGAGCAGGCGACGCTCTCGGTCGTCGGCGTCGACGGCGCGCCGGAGGAGGCCACGTGCGCGGCCGCGCGGGAGGTCGCCGTGGCGGTTTTCCCGAAGCTCCCCTGAGTCCTCTACGCCGCGTTTCGTCCTCTGAATGCGGTACTTGCGCGTGCAAGTACCGCATTCAGAGGACGAAACGCGTGGGTCAGCGGAGTTTGGGCAGGCGGAAGGAGCACATGACCTCCTCCAGCGCCTCGACGTCCAGCGGCGGATGCGGCAGCGGGGTCGCGCGGCCGGGTTCGGCGCGCAGGCCGTCCAGCAGCATCGCGAGGCAGCGGCGCCACAGATCCGGCTGGATACCGTGCGTGAATTCGATGACCGAGCCGATCATCTGGTGCAGTAGCGGCATGTCCGTCGGCACGATGTCCGCGCGGAGGACCCCCGCCGACTGAGCGCGCTCGACGAGCTGTGTGATCAGCGGCACCATGCGCGCCTTCGCCTCGGCGACACGCTCCTGGCCGAAGACGTTCGACAGCATGACCTCTCGTAACCCGCGGTCACCGGCGTGGAGTTCGGCGGCTCGCCAGGTGAAACCGGCGAAGCCTTCCCATGGGTCTTCGGTGCGAAGCGCCTCTTCGGCAAACTCGCGGATCGTCTCGAACTGGTCGACGAACATGGCCTCGACCAGGTGTTCCTTGCTCGGGAAGCGGCGGTAGACGGTGCCGACGCCGACGCCGGCGTGATGCGCGACGTCGTCGAGAGTCGCTTCGAGCCCGCGCTCGCCGAAGACATCGCGTGCCGCCGCGATGATGCGCTGCCGATTGAGTTCAGCGTCGCGCCGCAGCGGCCGCGCCGGTGCGGCGGGAGCGAGGTCCCGAGCCATCCGTCCAGCTTAACAAATGAAGTAGAGGACAGTTCTCCACTTCTTGTGTACCTTGGGCGGCGAAAGGGGAGATACCTACTCCACATAGCTTCTCCGTCACTATCGGTGAGGAAACCGCCCGTATGTCTGAGTCATCCACCGCTGTCGCCGTGCCGCCGGGGGACGCGGCCGCGCAGCACTCCAACCCGCACCACGCCAGGAGATGGCTGATCCTGGTGATGATCGGCCTCGCCCAGCTGATGGTGGTGCTCGACGCCACTGTCGTGAACATCGCGCTGCCGTCGGCGCAGCAGGACCTCGGTTTCTCGAACGACGCCCGCCAGTGGGTCGTCACCGCCTACGCGCTCGCGTTCGGCAGCCTGCTCCTGCTGGGCGGCCGGCTCGCGGACCTCTTCGGCCGCAAGCGCGCGTTCCTCGTCGGGCTCGCCGGCTTCGCCATCGTGTCCGCGATCGGCGGTGCCGCCACCAGCATCGAGATGCTGCTCGTCGCCCGCGCCGCGCAGGGTGTCTTCGGTGCCCTTCTGGCTCCGGCGGCCCTTTCGCTGCTGACCACGACGTTCACCGACCCGAAGGAACGCGGCAAGGCCTTCGGTGTCTTCGGCGCGATCGGCGGTGGCGGCGCGGCGATCGGCCTGCTGCTCGGCGGCGTGCTGACCGAGTACCTCGACTGGCGCTGGTCGATGTACGTCAACATCATCTTCGCGGTGATCGCGTTCGCCGGTTCGTTCGTGCTGCTGAAGAACTCCGAGACCGACGGCCCTCGCCCGAAGCTCGACATCCCGGGCACGATCACCGCGTCGGCCGGGTTGTTCGCGCTGGTCTACGGCTTCGCGAACGCCGAGCGCGACTCGTGGTCCTCGATCTCGGTGTGGGGTTTCCTCGCCGCCGGTGTCGTGCTGCTCGCCGCCTTCGTGGCGATCCAGCAGCGGGCCGAACACCCGCTCCTGCCGCTGCGCGTGCTGCTCGACCGCGACCGCGGCGGCTCGTACCTCGCGATGTTCCTGCTCGCCATCGGGATGTTCTCGATCTTCCTGTTCCTCACCTTCTACATCCAGCTGAACCTCGGGTTCACGCCGGTGCAGAGCGGGGTCGCGTTCCTGCCGATGGTGGCCACCCTGATGGCCAGCGCGACGTCGGCGACGGCCGTGCTGCTGCCGAAGTTCGGCGCGAAACCGTTGGTGTCACTGGGAATGCTGACCGCCGGAGCGGGACTCTTCTGGCTCTCGGCCATCGACACGTCCAGCACGTACGCGAGCGGGGTGCTGTTCCCGCTGATGGTCATGGGTGTCGGTATCGGCCTCGCCATGGCGCCCGCGATGAGCGTCGCGACCTTCGGCGTCGACACGCACGACGCCGGTGTCGCGTCCGCGGCGGTCAACACCGCGCAGCAGGTCGGCGGCTCGATCGGGACCGCGCTGCTGAGCACGCTGGCCGGCAACGCGGCGACGTCGTTCGTGGCCGGGAAGGTGCCGACGCCGCAGCTCGCGGCCGAGGCGGCCGTGCACAGCTACACGACCGCTTTCGTCTGGGGCGGGTGGATCTTCGTCATCGGTGCGGTGATCTGCGGGCTGCTGCTGCGGTCCGGTGCCCCGGCTCGCGCTCCTGAAGGCGCTTCGGAGGGCACTCCGGTCGCGGTGCACATGTAGGTCGCGGATGTCATGAAAGGGCCGTTCAGGACAAAAGATGTCCCGAACGGCCCTTTCATGACACGCGGAAGGGTTGTCAGCGGGATTGTGACCGCACGGCTTCGAAGACCTCGTCGTCCCACCGGTGCGTCCGGATCAGCCGGTACCGTTCGCAGGCGACCCACAGATAGGCCTCGGCGTCCGTGCGCGAGCCGATCAGGTCCGCCTGCCGCAGCATCGCCACCACCGGCACGAACTCCTCGTCGAACCACCGCTGCGCCAGCGTCGCGCGGTCCGAGAAGGTTCCTTCGTCCTGCATCAGCCGGAAACCCCAAGCCTCCACGTGCTCGCCGAGCCGCGCGTAGTCCCACGGATCCGTGAACACCACCGAAGCCCGCGCGTGCCCGGAAAGCGGGACGCGCTCCAGGAACAGCCGCCGGTAGTCCTTCACGATCAGGTCGCCGCGATACCGGATTCCGCTCGGGTCCAGTTTGGTCCGCACCTCGGTGACCATCGCCTCTATTGTGGACAGTCGCATCGCGTGCGCCACCGAAACGCGGTGGTGCCCGTCGATGATGAAATGCAGCTCGCCGACGCGGTACACCTCGATCGGCGGGATCGCTTCGCCGCGCCTGGTGGCGAGCGCCAGCCGTTCCCAGCGTTCGCGGACCCGGCCCGAAGTCGGGCGGAAGCGGCGGTCGAAGTCGCGGCCGCGGTCGACGCTGCCGACGATCGAATCGAGCCGGATCACCCGCGGCCCGATCTTCCGCTCGCCGAGGTAGCCGAGCGCGTCGACCACCTCGTGGAACGGCAGCATGATGTTGACGTCGTCGGGTTCACCGCGCAGCCAGTTCGCCAGCCGCGACAACACCTGACGCCTTCGCGCGCGGAGGAAGTCGTGCTCCGCGTCCGCCCGGGGAAAACCGGTGTCCTTCACAGTAACTCCATGATCCGGTGCCCGACGACGTTGCGGACGGTGGTCCCGCCGATCACCCGGTCCGGCACGGGTTCACCGTGCGGGTGGATGTGCCCGTGCAGCAACCATTTCGGCCGCAACGACTCGATCGTGCGATGGAGGCAGTCGAACCCGCGGTGCGGCGGATCCTCGCGGTCGCCGCAGTGCCGCGGCGGCGCGTGGGTGAGCAGGACGTCGACGTCCCGCCCGTCCCGCCAACGGCGGAACCGGGCCCGGCGCACCAGCCGACGGGCACGCCGTGCCTGCTGGCGCTGCGTCCACTGGTTCGGGCCGTCGTTGTAGCGGACGGAACCACCGAGCCCGGCGAAGCGGAGCCCGCCGACGTCGACGATCCGGCCGTCCGCGTTCACCCCGCCCGCCGGTCCGGGCCACACCGCGGGGAAACCGTCCTTCATGGACAGTCCGCCGTAGCGGGTGTAGCCGGACAGGTCGGGATCGTGGTTGCCCGGGACGAACACGCACGGCACGTCGAGCGCGCTCGCCAGGAATTCGAGGTACGCGTACGGCAGGTCACCGGCGCCGATGACGAGGTCGGCCGGGTGATTGTGGACGGCGGACGTCCACAACCGCTCTTCGACCTCGTCCGCGACGACCAGCGCTTTCACGCGCTCCAGCGTAATGCCGGAGGCGCTATTTGGTGCCGTGCGCGAACGCGGGGTCCTTGGCGATGATCGCGATCACGATGCCCAGCCAGACGAGGCAGAAGGCCAGGGCCCAGAACTTGAGGTTGGTCAGCATCCTTGGCATGAGGAACTCCAGAAACCACCGAAGGGAAGAAAAAGGTCAGAGCCAGCGGTTCTTCCGGAATATTCGGTAGAGCAGGATGCACACGCCGAAGATGATCGTCATCGCCAGCGGGTAGCCGAAGCGCCAATGCAGCTCCGGCATGTAGTCGAAGTTCATCCCGTAGATGCCGGCCAGCGCCGTCGGGACCGCGATGATCGCCGCCCACGCGGTGATCTTGCGCATGTCGGTGTTCTGCTGGAGCGTGATCTTCGCCAGTGTCGCGTCCACCAGGGTGGTCAGCAGCTCGTCGAAGTTCGCGACCCGCTCCGCCACCGTGGTGAGGTGATCGGAGACGTCGCGGAAGTACGACCGGACCTCGTCCGGGATCAGCCGCGTGTAGCCCTCGGCGAGCCGCTGCAGCGGAGTGCCCAGCGGCATGACCGCGCGGCGCAGTTCCAGCACCTCGCGCTTCATGAAGTAGATCTGCTCGGCGCTCACCTTGGAGCGCGGCGCGAAGACGTGCGTCTCCATCTCGTCGATGTCCGACTCGATCGCGGTGGTGACGTCGAGGTAGTGGTCGACGACGTGGTCCGCGATCGCGTGCAGCACCGCGGACGGCCCCAGTTCGAGCCTTTCCGGGTCCTGGTCGAGTTCGCGGCGCAGCCTGGCGAGCCCCGAGTGGTTCCCGTGCCGCACGGTGATCACGAAGTCGCGGCCGAGGAAGGCCATCAGCTCGCCGGTCTCGACGATCTCGTTCGCCGTCGCGGGCGACTCGTGCTCGACGTAGCGGACGGTCTTCAGCACCATGAACAGCGTGTCGTCATAGCGCTCCAGCTTGGGCCGCTGGTGCGCTTCGAGAGCGTCCTCGACGGCCAGTTCGTGCAGGCCGAAGGTCTCCGCGATGCCCTGGATCTGGACGGCGTCCGGCTCGTGCAGGCCGATCCAGACGAACCCGGCGTGCCGCTTGCGCACCTCTTTGATCGCCTCGGCGTGCGTCCAACGGCCGGGCAGGCGCTTGCCGTCCACGTACACAGCGCAATCGACGACGTACGCCGAAAGGGGGACGGGCAGCGGGCGTTCGGGGACGCTCTTGGCGCGGCCGTTGCTCCGGCCGCGAAGGCCGCCGAGCGAGGGAATGGCAGGCATGGGATCTCCTGGGCAGACGTCGTGCGTTGTGCGCGAAGACGACGGGCCAAGCGGTCGGGGGGCCGCTCGGCTAGGCCAGCGTTCCCGGTTTCGTCAGCCCTGCCAGGTGGGGATCCGGCGAGACGTGAAGGCGGAAACGCTGCGACTACTAGGAAGCGGACTATCGCCACTGGACATCGGGTTCCTCACCTCCTTCGGCTCGGCGGACGGTTACGCAGTGGTGTGGGTCGCGTTGACGACCCGACACCAATGGTCGAGGGTACTCCTCAACACGAATGCCTGTCGTCCCAGGCTCACGCCGCGTTACTCGTGCAGGAGGAATGGGTGCAGTTCGGTCGCTATTACGAAGAGTTCGAGGTCGGTGCGGTCTACAAGCACTGGCCGGGCAAAACGGTCACCGAGTACGACGACCACCTGTTCTGCCTCATCACCATGAACCACCATCCGCTGCACCTCGACGCGCATTACGCCGAGGAGACCACCGACTTCGGCAAGAACGTCGTGGTCGGCAACTACATCTACTCGCTGCTGCTGGGCATGTCGGTGCCGGACGTGTCCGGCAAGGCGATCGCGAACCTCGAGGTCGAATCGCTGAAACACGTGAAGCCGACGTTCCACGGTGACACCATCTACGGCGAGACCGAGGTGCTGGACAAGACGCCGTCGAAGTCGAAGGACGATCGCGGCGTCGTCTACGTCGAGACCCGCGGTTACAAGCAGGACGGCACGATCGTGTGTGTGTTCCGTCGCAAGGTGATGGTGCCGAAGCGGTCCTACGGTGACAGCAGGGGCGGCGAACAGCCCGGCCGTCCCGTGCCGCACGAATGACGGCTGTCACGAACGGGGAAGAGGGAGCGCGCCGATGCCCATCGGGCTGGATGAGATCAAGAGCCGCCTGCGGAAGTTCGCGACGGTCGAGGCGGCCGGTGTTTCGCCGTTGTACGAGCACCTGGCGGCGAAGGCGGCCGAGGACGACGACGTCGCCGGGCTGCTGACCGACGCCCGCGGCGGTGACGGTGAAGCACGCGGAACGCTGCTCATGGCGACCGCGCACCGCCTCATCCAGGCAGACCCCATCCACCCGCTCTCGCGGTACTACCCGTCCGTCGGCGGTTTCGACGGCGTGGACTCGGAGACGTGGCCCTTGTTCCGCTCGTTTCTGCTGGAGCGGGCGGACAAGGCGCGCGCGATCATCTCGTCGCGGTACACGCAGACCAATGAGGTCCGCCGGGCCGCGCTGCTCTACCCCGCGGTGACGGCGGCGGCGAAGGAAGCGGGCGGCAAGATCGCGCTCCTGGAGGTCGGTTGTAGCGCCGGGCTGCTCCTCGGCCTGGACAAATACGGCTACCGCTACCAGTGCGACGGTGGCGAACAGCTCACCGCCGGGCCCGCGAAGACCGCCGTCGGCCTGCACTGCGCGTTGGACCTCGCGATCGGCGCCGTCACGCCGAAGGTGCCGAAGAAGCTGACCATCACCGCCCGCGCCGGCCTCGACCGCGCCCCGGTCGACCTCGCGGACGAGGACGAGCTCGCCTGGCTCGAAGCCTGCGTCTGGGCCGACCAGCCGGACCGGATCCGCCTGCTGCGCACGGCCGCGGCGGCGCAGGGCAAGCACCGGCCGGACCTGATCACCGGCGACGCCGTCGACGATCTCGCGTCGGCGGCCGCCACCCTGCCCTCGGACGCTCCTCTCGTCGTGCTGACCAGCCATGTGCTGGCGTACCTGGGGGAGCGGCGGCAGGACTTCCTCGAAGCGCTGCGGAACCTGGCCGCGGACCGGCCCCTGTGGTGGGTCAGCGAGGAGTTCTATGGCGCCGCCCTGAAGCCGCTGGTGCCCGGCAGGACCGATCTGGCCGAACCGGCGGACCAGGCCGTGCTCGGGCTCGTCCGGTGGGACGACGGCGTCCCGGACGTGCGCGCGCTGGCCAGGACGGCTCCGCATGGACAGCGGATGACCTGGCTCCCGGTTTAGCTTTTCGGCACTTCGGACATGTCGGGAAAGCATCGGTGAGGATAATTTTCACCTCACCCGGTGCTTTATCCCCGCGATATTCGCCGAATCGGGCACGGCACGTGTCAGGGCCGCGGCGCGGACCCGGACGGCAGCACCCCCCAGTCGCGGAGAGTGACGAACAGGAGTTCGGCCAGCCGACCGCCTTTGTCGAGTTCGATCAAGGTTTCGGCGTCGATCCACCGCGCGTCCGCGGCGTCGTCCCCGGCACGGAGAGTGCCGCCGGTGACCGCGCAGGCGTAGTCGTGGATGTCGTACGTGCCGCGAAGGGCGTTGCCTACGTATGTGCCCGGTATCACGTCCAGACCGGTCTCTTCGCGCATCTCCCGGATGACGGCCGCTTCGTCCGTTTCGCCTGGTTCCACGCGTCCGCCGGGGATCGACCAGAGTCCACGTCCGGGTTCATTCGCGCGCTGAATCAGCAGAATCCGGCCGTGGTGGTCGTGGACGATGCCGCCGACACAGCGGACGGTGCTGTCCGAAACGGTGTTCATTCCCGAATGGTAGACGCGGGCTTCCTGACAACGGCTGTCCTGTACACGGAGAGTAGCCGTACGGTACACTTCACCTCGCCGGCTGACCCAAGCGCGGGACTTCCCTCCCGTGCCGGTGGAAGGTGCGGTACAAAATGAATAGCCAGTATCCGCAGTCAGTCACCGTAAGAGACAGGATTGATCGCCGTGAACGCGAAAAAGCTACTCACTTTCGCAGGAATCGCGTTGGTGCTGTTCTTCGTGATCGCGCAGCCAGGTCAGGCCGCGGGCCTCGTGGGAAACATCATCGGCTTCCTGCGTGACTCGGCCGAATCGGTGATCACCTTCGTCAGCAACGTCTTCAGCTAGCGGACGGCGGATACTCTATCGGTATGTTCGCCCCACGCGATCCAGACGAGTATCTCCTCGACACCGAGCGACGGGTCATCAGGATCCGCCGCCACTGGGCTGTGCTGTTGTGGGACACCTTCGAGGCGGTGGCCTTGCTGGCCATCTGCGTCCTGGTGTCCTACCTTCTGCCGCCCGCTGCGTGGGTGATCCAGAACATCCTCTGGTACGCCGCGTTGCTCGTCATCCTGCGCTTCGCGTACGTGGTGATGGAGTGGTGGGTCGAGCGGCTGGTGGTCACGGACAAACGCTTCGTGATGACCACCGGCGTCTACACGACCAAAGTGCTGATGATGCCGATCACCAAGGTCACCGACCTCACCTACGAACGTTCGGCGTGGGGCCGGATGATGGGGTACGGGACCATGGTGGTCGAGTCGGCCGGTCAGATCCAGGCGCTGAACCGCATCGACTACCTGCCGAAGCCGGAAGAGTTCTACGACACGATCTCCGAGCTCGTCTTCGGCGACAAGCAGAAGCAGGCCGAGCGCTTCTCGATGATCAAGGCGCAGCGTGCGGCACGCGGCAAGAAGAAGGTCGGTTAGCGCAGGTCCCGAAGTCGCTGTGACCTGGCGCATCCTCGATACTCATCCTTGATGCGCATCGACCTGCACGCCCATTCCACCGCCTCCGACGGTACCGACAGCCCTGCCGGGCTCGTCGCTGCCGCCGCGAAGGCGGGCCTCGACGTAGTCGCGATCACCGATCACGACACCACGGCCGGCTGGGCCCCGGCCGCCGAGGCACTCCCGCCGGGGCTTTCCCTGGTGCCCGGCGCCGAGCTGTCCACGATCTCCGTGGACCCGGTGTCCGGACGGCACGTCAGTGTCCACCTGCTCGCGTACCTCTTCGACCCCGAGTCGGAGGCGGTCGTCGCCGAGCAGACCCGGCTGCGGTCGGAGCGGCGGTGGCGGCTGCGCGTGATGGCCGAGCGGATGGCCGCCGACGGCCTGCCGGTCGATCCCGACGAGGTCATGTCGCTGTTGCCCGAGGACGGTTCGGCCGGACGGCCGCATCTCGCGCAGGCGCTCGTGCGGGCCGGTGTCGTCGCGTCGGTGAACGAGGCCTTCGGCAGCTACCTGGGCAACGGAAGCGGGTACTTCGTGGCGCGGCAGGACACGCTCGTGGAGGACGCGATCGACATGATCGCCGAGGCGGGCGGGGTCACCGTGATCGCGCATCCCTTCGCCTACACGCGGGGCGCGACCATCACCGTCGACGTCCTCGCCGGGCTGGCCGCGCACGGGCTCACCGGCGTCGAGGTCGATCACCCCAACCACGACGAAGAGACCCGGGTACAACTGCACGGGCTGGCGGGGGAGCTGGGGCTCGTGCGCACCGGGTCGAGCGACTACCACGGCACGAACAAGACCATCGATCTCGGCGACGAGACCACCGACCCGCTCGCGCTCGAAGAACTCGTCGCGCGGTCGACCGGCTACCAGGTCGTGACCCGGTGACGATCACGGACTTCTTCGACGCGCGCCTGTTCATGAGCGCGACGATCACGCTGATCGTCATCATGGACCCGCCCGGCACGGTGCCGGTGTTCCTGAGCCTGACCGGCCGCAAGTCGGTGGCGTTCCGCGCCAAGGCCGCGCGGCAGGCGGTGCTGGTCTCGCTGCTGGTGATCTCGCTGTTCGCCGTTGCGGGACAAGCGATCTTGTCCTACCTCGGCATCGGGATCCCGGCGCTGCAGGGCGCGGGCGGGCTGTTGCTGCTGCTCATCGCGCTGCAATTGCTGACCGGGAAGACCGGCGGCGAGGCCGAGGCGGCGGGCGACGACGTCAACGTCGCGCTCGTGCCGCTCGGGACGCCGCTGCTCGCCGGCCCGGGCGCGATCGCCGCGACCATCGTCTTCGTGCGGCAGGCCGATGGTCACGTCGGCGCGTACGTGGCTCTCGCGCTTTCGATCGTGACGGTGCACTTCGTGCTGTACCTGTGCATGCGGTACTCGGGCGTGGTCATCCGGCTGATCAAGGAAAGCGGGATCACGCTGCTGGCGAAGATCGCCGGTCTGCTGCTGGCCGCCATCGCCGTCGAGCTGGTGGCGAACTCGGTGAAGGGCTTCATCTCGGGCACTTGACCGAGGTGGGGGGCGATAGCAAGGGTCCCCTGCTTCTCTCGGGCTCCTGCCGTCTCCCTGGCGCCGTTCCTCGCCGATGCCAGGAACGGCTCTTTCCTTGCAAATTCTGCAAGGAAAGGACCGTTCATTGCGCGGGCTGTCCGTGAAGGCCTCCTTGCCTACCCTGAAGGTAGCGAAGGAGGCCTTCACGGACCCTGGGTCCCTCAAGGAGTCCTTCACGGACCGCCACCTCACCCCAGGAACCCCAAAACCCCCAGCAACCCCACACGTCACGGCGGGTGCGCGTGAAGGCCCCCTTCACGCGGCTCAGCCGAGGAAACTCGCCCTTCACGCCAGGCCCAAGTACATGAAGGGGTCCTTCACGGAGCCAGGCGCAAGCAAGGGGGCCTTCATGTACCGAACCACCGGCGCCCAGACGCGGGCGATAGCAAAGGTCCCTTGCTCTCGTAGGCGGGGATCCCCTCGAAAAGTGTCGGTGGGGGTGCGTAGCGTTGCGGACGGGGTGATCCGATGGAGCAGATTGGTTTCGACTTCGGCGTCGAAGCGCCGCGCAAGCTGACGAAGGTCTCGCCCGCGCGCCTCGCGACGTTCGAAGATTGCCCGCGCCGCTACCGCATGTCGTACCTGGACCGCCCGTCCCCGACACGCACCGGCGCCTGGGCGCACAGCACGCTGGGTGCGGTGGTGCACAACGCTTTGCGGGCGCTGTTCGACCTGCCGGTCATCAAGCGCGTGCCGCAGCGGGCGATGGCGCTCGTCGCCGAGCACTGGAAGGACGCCGGGTTCGAGGACGCCGATCAGGCGGCCCGGTACCGCGCCCGGGCGAAAGGGTGGGTCGCGGAGTACGTCGAGCACAACGACGTCAGTATCGATCCGGTCGGGCTGGAGCGCTGGGTTTCGGCGCCCGTCACGCTCGAACCGGGCAGCGGGCCCAGCCTCATCATCGAGGGCCGCGCCGACCGTATCGACCAGCGCGGCCGGGAACTGGTGATCATCGACTACAAGACCGGCCGTCGCGAGCCGGACGAGTACGAGGCGCGCTCCTCGCAGGCCTTGGCGCTGTACGCGGTCGCGGCCGCCAGGACGCTCCGGACACCGTGCTACCAGGTCGAGCTGCACCACGTGCCCACCGGCACCGTCGCGGCCGCCGAGCACACCGAACAGAGCCTCAAACGGCATCTCCAACGAGCCGACGAGACCGCCGGGGACCTGCGCCTGGCAACGGATACCCTGAACGCCGGCGGCGACGAGGACGTGTTGTTCCCCGCGCGCCCGGGCCGCCGATGCTCGTGGTGCGACTTCCGGCCCAGTTGCGCGGCGGGCCAGGAGGCCGGGCCCGCGGCTCAGCCGTGGGAGTTGCTGGCGCCCTAGATTCCCGAGACCCGACGATTGGACAGGCGAGGACGTGTCGTCACCGGACACCGAAGAACTCGCGACCACGCCGCCACCCGCGGAGCCGGGTGAGCCCGTGGCGCCCGAACGTGGCCGGTTCTGGCGCGGGCTGACCGGTTCGCTCGCGGCCGGGATGGTCGTGCTCGCGGTGATCGTCCTCGCGATCGCCGGGATCTGCCTGTTCACCGATGCCCCCGGGCCCGGGCCGCTGATGCTGATCGGGCATCCGATCGCGGCGGTGGTCGCCTTGCTGGCCCAGCGGGTCGCCGATACCCGCAACGGCCGCGTCGCGGGCTACGCGGGAGTTCTGGTCGTCGCGAGCGTGACAGCGGCTCTGAGCCTTTTCTGGTGGAACTGACGGCAGCAAACTGCCAAACGACCGGAAAAGGGCCCCGGTCCGGCGAAACTTTGAACTCACTGGGCGCGTCTCAAGCACGTCGCCGCACAGCGAGGACGAAAGGCGCCGCTGATGACTTACCCACCCCAGCCAGAACAGCCCCAGTACGGCCAAGGCGGGCAGCAACACCCGGAGCAGCAGCAGTACCCGCAGGCCGGTTACGACCAGAGCGGCGCGTACTCCCAGCAGCCTCAGCAGCAGTATCCCGGCTATGGCCAGCAGTACCCCGGTCAGTACCAGCAGTACGGACAGGGTTTCGGCGGGCCGCCCGCGCCGCCGAAGAAGAGCAACACCGGTCTGCTGGTGGGCATCGCCGCCGCTGTCGTGGTGCTGGTGACGCTGGCCATCACCGGGTTCGCCGCTCCTGGCTTCTTCCTCGGTGACGACAAGGCCGACAAGGCGTCCGGCCCCGAAGCGACCGCGCAGGCGATCGTCGACGGCATCAACGCCCACGACCGGACCGCGTTGACGGCGCTCAAATGCAGCACTGCGGAGAAGGACGTCACGCAGGCCATCGAGCAGGTCGGCGAGGTATCGAGCGCCACGCTCGGCGAGATCACGAAGGTCTCCGAGACCGAGTACACGGTGGGCGTCACGGTGAGCGTCGAAGGACGATCCCGCACCGCCTCCGGCACCCTCGCCAGCGAGGGCGGCAACTGGTGCTGGAAGGAAATCGGCCGCCTTCGCAGCACGAAGACCTCGACCTCGACGACGCGCTGACGTCCGGCGATAGCAAGGGACCTTTGCTATCGCCTGCCGGTCACTTGAGGGCGACCAGGGTGGGACCGCGCTGCTCCAGCAGCACCGGCCCGACCGACGAGAGCTGCACCGGGCCGCGGTAACCGCGACGGTCGATGCCGACGGTGCGGATCGTGGTGCCGGACTGCTCGTCGAGCACGGCGAGCCCGCCCTGGATCGGCACGACCAGCTGTTCCCCGAAGGTCACACCAGGACCGGCGGAGCTGTTCAGCGTCCAGCGCGGAGTGAGGTCGTCCCGCGAGAACGCCATGGTCTTCGAGCCGGTGAACCAGTAGACGCCCTGCGCGGTCCACGAAGTCGTCATGATGCCGCCTTCCGGATCCTGCGCGAGGTCCGCGGCGGGCACGTCGAGCGGGTACGCCGACTTCTGCGTGCCGTCGCCGCCGTAGATGACCAGCAGTTTCTGTTCGGGCAGCACGATCAGCGCGAGATCGCCGGACATCGCGACGACTTTCGCGTTCTTCCCGGCGAGGACGGTGCTGTAGTCGACCTTCGGGTCGTCGGCTTCGTCGTTGGTCGCGCGGTAGACGGTGAACCGGTCGGCCGGATCGCCGGGGCAGCGTTCGATCACGCCGATCTTCCCCGCCGCGGCGGCCACCGTGCCGTAGGTGCAGCCCGTCCTCGGCTGCTTGTTCGCGTTCACGATGGCCGGGACCTGGCCGTACTCCATGCTCTTGACCAGGTCGTCGCGCCAGGTGTTGAGCAGCTTCTTGCCGGTCGTGGTGACGTGCGAGCCGTCGACGACCAGCCGGGTGCCGAGTTCGGCGTCGCCGTTGCGCTGCGCGGTGCGGCGCCCGGTCCCCGCGTCGAGCTGGGTGACCTCGCTGCAGCCGGTGTCCTTGCGGTACACCGCGTCCACCTTGACCCCGGCGAGCGCGACGGTGCACAGCTCGAGATCGCGGGAATAGCGCCAGCGGACGTCGCCGGTGTTCGGGTCGCGGCCGAGGACCTCGCCCTGCTCGGCGGTGACGACGCTGTTGGCCTCGCCGATCGGGACGGGCGTCGACGAACTCGGCGCCTGCCACAGTTCGGTCAGCGAGCCGGGGACCTGCGCCGGTGCGGGCGGGAGCGCGGGCGGCAGGGTGGCGGCGACCTGCGTGACCGTCGCCGCGCTGTCGCTGTTCACACCGATGACGACGCCCGTGACCGCGACGAGGGCCACGATCGCCGCGGCGATCACGCGATCCCGTGTGCGGTTCCACGGCGAGCGCCGGGCGCGTTTCCCGGCCAGCGGCGGCTTGGTGTCCGCCACCGGCGCGGGATCGGCGTCCAGCACGTCTTCCGTGCCGATCGAGGCCGTCGTGTCCGGCTCGACGCCGTTCGACGTCTGCTCGGGTTCGGCGGGCACGGGCCGCGCCGGATCCTCGTCCGGCGCGGCGTCCCAGCGTTCGCTCACGTGCCCTTGACCCCCACGTCCGCGGATGAAAGCTCAGTCTGCCGACGCAGGTGTATCAGAAGTCGCCGACGGACGGCGACGGCGGCGTCGGCGAGCCGGACGCTCGGCGCTGTCGCCTGCCTCCTTCTCGACCGCCGGACCGCTGACCTCCGGGCTCGGCTTCGCGCCACCACGGCTGCGGCGACGGGTCCGCGTACGGCCCTCCGAAGCACCCTCGGTCTCGGTGCCTTCCGCCGAAGCGGCGGCCGCGGCGTCGGCCGCCTCGATCTTGGCGGCCGCGTTGGCGCCGCCGCGGGTCCGCTTGCGCGGCGCGCGGTTGCGCTTGCGGGGAGCCTCTTCGTCCTTCGGGCCCTGGCCGCGGCCCCGGCGCTTACCGCCCAGGTCCTCCTCGGCCTCGGCCGAAAGACCGGCGCGGGTCCGCTTCGACAGCGGGAGGCGCCCGGTGGTGCCCTCGGGGATGCTCAGGTCGCTGAACAGGTGCTTCGACGAGGAGTACGTCTCGACGGGCTCCGGCTTGTCGAGGCCCAGGGTGTCGGAGATCAGCTTCCAGCGCGGCTCCTCGTCCCAGTCGACGAGGGTGATCGCGACACCGGTGCGCCCCGCGCGGCCGGTGCGGCCGATGCGGTGGACGTAGGTCTTCTCGTCCTCCGGCGTCTGGTAGTTGATCACGTGCGTGACGTCGTCGATGTCGATGCCGCGGGCGGCGACGTCGGTGGCGACCAGCACGTCGACCTTGCCGGAGCGGAACGCGCGCAGTGCCTGCTCGCGGGCGCCCTGGCCCAGGTCACCGTGCACGGCGGCGGCCGCGAAGCCCCGCTCGACGAGGTCGTCGGCGACCTTCTGTGCGGTGCGCTTGGTGCGGGTGAAGATCATCGTCAGGCCGCGGCCCTCGGCCTGCAGCGCGCGGGCGATCAGCTCGGGCTTGTCCATCGAGTGCGCCCGGTAGACGAACTGGGTGGTGCGCTCGTGGATGGCGCCGGCGTCGTTCTCCTCGGCGCGGATGTGCGTCGGCTGGTTCAGGAACGTGCGGGCCAGCGTGATGATCGGCCCCGGCATGGTCGCCGAGAACAGCATCGTCTGCCGCGCGTCCGGGACCATCCGCAGGATGCGCTCGATGTCGGGCAGGAAGCCCAGGTCGAGCATCTCGTCGGCCTCGTCCAGCACCAGGCCGCGGATCTTGCCGAGCACCAGGTGCTGCTGCTCGGCCAGGTCCAGCAGGCGGCCCGGGGTGCCGATGACGACGTCGACGCCCTTGCGGAGCGCTTCGATCTGCGGCTCGTACGGGCGGCCGCCGTAGATGGCCAGCGTGCGGATGCCGAGGTGTTTGCCCGCGCCCTTGAGGTCGTTCGCGACCTGGATGCACAGCTCACGGGTCGGCACGACGACCAGCACCTGCGGGGTGCCGTCGCCGGGGACCTCGACGCGGTGCAGCAGCGGGACGCCGAAGCCCAGCGTCTTGCCCATGCCGGTGCGGGCCTGGCCGATCAGGTCGTCGCCCGCCATGGCCAGCGGCAGCGTCAGCGCCTGGATGGCGAAGGTCCGCTCGATGCCGGCCTCGCCGAGGGCCTTCACGATCTCCGGCTTGACGCCGAAGGAGGCGAAGGTGGGGGATTCGGGTTCCACCGGCGCGCCCGCCTGCAGCGGGTGCGACGTGTCCAGCGCGGCCGGGCCTGTCTCGCTGTGCTCCAGCGCGACGGCGGCCGGGACGCCGGTGGTGGTGTTCTGTTCGGTTGTGGTTTCGTTCGTGGTCAGGGTGCTCGCCTCTCTCGTGACCAGCGCGCACTGCCCTGGTCACCGATCGACACTCGACCACGAAAATTCGCTCGGCTCCGCGCTACTGGCGCTGAAGCGGCCCTTCGTGGGAATGCCGCAGGATGGCGTGCACGCACATCATTCTTGTGCTGACCGGGGCCGCACCGGCTGTCCTTCAGCCGCAGCAGCACCCCGATCCGGGACGGAAGATCCGTCGTATCCGGCCGTCAGTGTACCTGGTCTGCGGTTTTAGGAAAGTCCCCGCCGCGCCGGGCAGGGTGGGATCGGTCTCTTCACCGCCCCGAAGGTGTGTTCGGCGATACTCTTTCCGCCGTGACGGAGGCAAAGCAGATCAGTGAAGGCGTAGTCGATTTGCTCGGCGTACTCGCCTATGGGGAATTGTCCGCATTCGATCGCATGGCCGAGGACGCGCGCACCGCGCCGACGCTGGCCGGACGGGCCGCGCTGGCGTCCATGGCGGCCGCCGAGATCGGGCACTACGACCTGCTCGCCAAGCACCTCGCGGGGCACGGCGTCGCGATCGAGGACGCGATGCGGCCGTTCGTCGGGCACATCGACGCCTGGCACGCCTCCACGGCGCCGCGCTCCTGGCTCGAGTCGCTGGTGAAGGCCTACGTCGGCGACGGGCTCGCGGCGGACCTCTACCGCGAGATGGCCAGCTGGCTCGACCCCGAGACCAAGGATCTGGTGCTCACCGTGCTCGCCGACACGGGGCATTCGGCGTTCGCCGAGCGTGAGGTCGCGGCCGGGATCGAGGCCGACCCGAAGGCGCGGGACAAGCTCGCGCTGTGGGGACGCCGCCTGCTGGGCGAGGCGCTGACGCAGGCCCAGTACGTCGTCGCCGAGCGGGACGGGCTCGCCGAGCTGATCGTCGAAGGTTCGGGCGACCTTTCGGGAATCGCCGCGCTGTTCCGCCGGTTGCAGCAGGGGCACACCAAGCGCATGCAGGTGCTGGGGCTCGGCTGAGGCCTTCGGCTAGCCTTGGCGGACCAGTGAATTTCGAACTTTCAAGCGGAGGTCCCACGTGGAGGTCAAGATCGGCATCAAGGACACGCCGCGAGAGCTCGTGGTGTCCAGCAGCCAGTCGCCCGACGAGGTCGAGGAACTGGTCGCGAACGCCTTGAGGGCCGGCGACGGGATCTTCCGCCTCGACGACGAAAAGGGCCGCAAGTACATCGTGCCCACCGACCGGATCGCCTACGTGGAGATCGCGCCGTCGGACGTCCGCAAGGTCGGTTTCGCCGTCGGTGGCTGACCCGATCGGGTCATAGTCGCATGTCACAGTGGCGTCACCGCTGCGTCTCAGCTCGCTCTCAGATTTGATCGTCACGCTAAGGCGGGGACGGTCAGGGGGCTAGCCGAGAAATGAGGTGGACGGCGTCACTGTGATGGACCGCGCGCTGCTCGACGGCGTGCGAACTGTTCCCGGACAAGGCAAACGGGTCGCGGGGCGGCTGACCGGCATCGACGTCGCCCGCGGCCTGGCCGTACTCGGCATGTACGCGGTGCATGTCGGCCCCGAACCCGCCAAAGGCGGCGTCGGGGTGCTGTTCAAACCGTTCGAAGGCCACTCCGCGGCGCTGTTCGCGGTGCTGGCCGGTGTCTCGATCGCGCTGATGTCCGGCGGGCGCCGCCCGAAGGTGGGGCGCGACCGGACGCGCGTCGCGCTCAAGCTGGCGACCCGCGCCCCGCTGCTGGTGGCGCTGGGGCTGTGGCTGACCAGCCTCGAGACCGGCTACATGGTGATCCTGGCCTACTACGGGGCCTGTTTCCTCTTCGCGATCCCCTGGCTGCGCGCGGGCGCGAAGGCGCTGGCGATCGCGGCGGTCGTCGTCGCCGTGGCGGGCCCGCTGCTCTCGCATCTGATCCGGATCCAGCTGCTGCCCCGTGACCTGCTCTTCTTCGCGCCGGACCTGACCGCGGACGACGTCACGTCGACGGGGCTGCTGAAGGCCGCGACCGTCCTCGTCCTGACCGGGACCTTCCCCGCGCTGACGCTGATGGCGTACGTGTTCGCGGGGATGGCGATCGGGCGGATGGACCTGACTTCGCGCAGCGTGTGCCGCCGGCTGTTCTTCGGCGGTTCGGCGCTCGCGGTGGGCGGCTACCTCGTGTCCTGGATCGCGACCGGGCCGCTCGGTGGCATGCAGGCCGTTTACCGGTCACTGGAACCGGCCGCCGCGCAGATGGGGATGACGCCGCAGGAGTTCTTCCGGCTGCACCAGACCTGGATCCACGGCACGCCGCCGACCACCAGCTGGGCCTGGGAGCTGCTGCCGACGGGGACCTCGTACACGCCGTTCGACCTGCTGATCTCGATCGGGATCGCGGCGGCGGTGATCGGGGGCTGCCAGCTGCTGATGCCGAAGTTCGAGAGAGTGCTGCGGCCGCTTTCGGACCTGGGCGGGCGGGTGCTGAGCGCGTACGTGCTGCATTTCGTGGCGATCGCGCTGCTGTGGGACGAGAGCGACGGCGACTCGATCTTCAGCGTGCTGCACTTCGTCGAGTTCTCGGTGGTGGCGCTGACCGCCGCGGTGCTGTGGCGGAAGTTCGTCGGGCGCGGCCCGCTGGAATGGGCGATGAACAAGCTGTCGAGCTGGCCGAAGTACCTGGTGCCGCGCGCTGAGGTGCCCGCTCAGCGGCGAGGCTGAAGCTTTGTAGCGCGTGAAGGCCCCCTTCCCCTTGGGTTCTAGCGGTGGTTGCAACACCTGAGTTGTTCAGGGGTTGTGTGTTGTTCGAGATCCGCAGGGACAGGTCGCCTCA
>NZ_BNAY01000005.1 GCF_014654365.1 Amycolatopsis oliviviridis | reverse complement strand
AGGCCCACGACGAACACCAGCGTCGGCCACGACGCGATCGAGCCGTCGATGCCGAGCCCGACCGGCACCGTCGTCTTCGCCTCATCCGGGACGCGGCGGACGAAACCCGCGTCGACCAGGCCGATCAGGCAGATGAACAGGCCAATACCGACCGCGATGGCCGATTTGAGCGGCGCGGGCACGGCGTTGAACACCGCGGTCCGGATCCCGGCGAAGACCAGCAGGACGATGACCAGCCCCTCGATCACCACCAGGCCCATCGCCTCGGGCCAGCTCATCTGCGAGGCGAAGGTGACCGCGATCAGGCTGTTGATGCCGAGCCCGGTGGCGATGGCGAACGGGTAGTTCGCGACCAGCCCCATGACGATGGTCAGCACCCCGGCCACCAGCGCCGTCACCGCCGCGACCTGCGGTACGGGGAGGATGTTGCCCAGGACGTCCTTGTGCGCGCCGGCGTCGTCGGCGGAGAAGCTGCCGATGATCAGCGGGTTGAGCACGACGATGTAGGCCATCGTGAAGAACGTGACGACGCCGCCGCGGATCTCCCGCCCCGGTGTCGAGCCGCGCTCGCTGATCTTGAAGAACCGGTCCAGTGTGGACCGGGTGCGCTGCTCCGCCATCGCGTACCACCCTTCGCCCGTTGCCGGGTACCCTTCCCCACGTGGGCGAATCGATCAATTCCGGGGAAGTAAACGGTTCATTGCGGCCAACGCCGGAGCTGCCGAAGCGGCTGACCGACCTGACGCCGGTCGTGATCGTAGGTACCGCGCTCTGGGCGGTCGCGACCGTGGTCCTGTTCTTTGTGACCGACGGCATCTGGGTGCAGACGTCGTTCGCCGGCCTCGTGCTCGGCTTCATCGGCCTCGCGATCATCGCGTGGCAGCGTGCCGCCGCCCGGCGTGGCTCGAAGAGCGCTCAACGACTGTAAAAGCGCTCAGCGACTTCGGTAGCCCGCGTTTCGTCCTCTGAATGCGGTACTTGCGTGTGCAACTACCGCATTCAGAGGACGAAACGCGTCAGTTGAGGAGCGCCGAGGGTGAGGGGTCTTCGAGCAGCGCGGTGAGGACGTGGCGGTCGGCCCACCGGTCCGTGGCCCAGGCGAAGGCGCGCCCGAGGCCTTCCGGGGTGTCGGCGGCGTGCAGCCTGCCGTCGGACCACCACGCGACGTCGTGCTCCGCGTCCTCGAAAGTCACCGTCAGCGCCTCGTGCAGCAGCACTCCGCCCTCGGGCAGTTCGACACCCAGCTGATCGGCCGCCAGCCGGAGCGCGGACAGCTCCGTCCACGGCACGTACTCGCCGTCCTCGGTGACCTTGGCGTCGAGACCGCTCGCCACCGGCAGGTCCAGCAGCTCCGCCAGCGCGACGGCGCCGCTCGCCGCGACGACCATCCGTTCCGGCGCCAGCACGGCGGCGAACCAGGGCACGTCGAGCACGACGGTGTCGCGGGCGTCGACGGCCGAACCGTCCGCGGCACGGACGCGATCCGGCGCCGGAACGTCCACTGTGTACTCGGCGAGCGCCGCGTGCGCGCGGGAAGCGAGACCCGGACTCACCTCGCGCTCGGGATCGCCCAGCCGATCCAGGAGATCCTCGACGTCTTCGGCGTCCGTCCCCAGTTCGGTCCGGACACCGGCGGCGAGCAGGATTTCCTTGCTCAGTCCCGAATCCGGGACGACGTCGTAAAGCCCGGTCAACGCGGCCGCTTCCGGCATACGCCAATCGAGCGGCGCGTGCCCGTCCAGCAGCGCGTACCGCGCGAGCCACCAGCCGGTGTGCCCGCCGGGTTCGGTGAGGGCGCGCCAGGTTTCGGGACGGGCCGCGAGCAGGCGCAGCGCTTCCGGCCAGGCGTCGTCGCCGACGAGGTCGAGGTCGCGCACGGCGAGCACTCGCGACGGCGGCCGCTCCCGCGAGTCCCACCAGTCGTGCTCTTCGGGCAGGCCGTGCTCGGGCTCCAGCGGTTCGTCGTCGGTGATGACGGCGAACGAATCGAGAACGCCGACCGCGACAAGCGTGGCGACCGGCCAGTCTTCGGCGAATTCCTCGTCCAGTACGGACAAAGCGCCGTCTTCCTCGAACACCTCGGGGTCGAAGATGTCGCCCAGCGGCGACGTCGGCAGGACGAGTTCGTCCGCGCGCCGCCAGCCGTCCTCACTCGGCAGGGCCAGCGCGCCCGCCCATTCGGGGGCCTCGTCGCCGACCTCGGCGATCAGGCGGAGTACCGCGCCCGCGAGCGCCATACCGTCCAAACCGGACCGGACGTCTTCGGCACTGCGCTCGACAGCGGCACTCAGCGCGTCGGCTTCGAGCAGGTCGCTCGCCTCGGCGTGCTTGGCGCCCAAGCGTTCCAGCAGCGGATGCGCCGCGGCCGGATGCACGAGCCGCAGGCCGATGATGTCCACATCGGACAGGAGTTCGAGCAGTTCAGCCGAGCCGCCGACGAGCAACGCGTCACGCACGCCGGGCAAGGTGCGGCCGTCCGACATCGGCACCGGCAGGGCGCCGAGGTCGTCCTTGGTGAGGTCGTGCGCTTCGAGCGCCGGGAGCAGGACGTCGTAGAGCGAACGCCACCAGGAGGGTTCACGCTGGGCGCCGGTCAGCAGTTCGATGGCTTCGGCGGGCGAAAGCGACTGCGCGCCGACCGCGCGAAGGTCCACACCGGACAGTGAAATCAGGCCGGGCACGAGATCGGCCAGCAGCGGCGCGAGCCCCGGCACGTCCACCGAAAGCACCCGCGCCCGGCGGCCCGGCAAGTCGTCGCCTTCCTGCGCCGGGAGCCAGGGCAGCTCGGCGAGGTTCTCGAGGATGGCTTCCCGCAGTGTTCCGTCCACAGTGGAACGCGGGAAGGTCGCGCCGGGCACGAGCGTCAGGCGTTCCTTGGCGGGCAAGGAGCACACGAGAGCGACGTACTCGCGTGCGGCGTTCTTCAGCGCCACCGTCAGATCCGGCCCCGGCAGCGCGCGACGGCGGGACGGCTCGATCGGCAGCGTCGCGATCAGCCGCGCGGGCAGGGAAAGCTCGTCATCGGTGGGCGTCGGCGCGTGCAGGACATCGTCCCCGAGCGGCTTCGGCGAACCGGACGCGTCCAGCGGGACGGCCCAGACGACGTCGCCGCGATGGACCTGCCAGTGCTCGGCGGAACCGTCCGGCGACGAGAGTTCGACGACGCCGTCGCCGAGATCGGTGCGGCGCCAAGCGCCACCTTCGATCTCGATGCTCTCCAGCCAGGACAGCGTGAGCAGGAGATCGCCGATGTCGTTCTTCAGATCCGCCAGCAGCGCGGGGACATCGACACCCTCGCGCAGCGGAAGCCGGACCTCGGTGGCGAAGCCTTCGGGTACGGGAGGTTCGCCGTCGCCGACCGGCCACGGAAGCCGGAGTACGGGAACGTCGCCGGTGCGACCGGCTTCGGCCCGCGTGCGTTCCGCGGAGAACGCGACCCCGCCGGTCGCCGAGACGATCCGTGGTTCGGCGGAAACCGTGAGCACGGCGGCGAACCCGACGCCGAACCGGCCGACGGTCTCCTCGCCCTTGCCGGAAGCACGAAGGGAGGCAAGGGATTCGACACCGCGGGCGTCCAGCGGCGCGCCCGTGTTCGCGAACCTCAGCTCACCGTCCACAACGGACACCCAGAGCCTGCCACGCTCACCGGCGGCCAAGGCGGCGTCGGCGGCGTTCTGCGCCAGCTCGACGAACAGCCGGTCCCGGTAACCACCGACGCGCAGATCGTTCTCGGTGTTGGTGTCCTCGGTGAACCGCGTCGGCGAATCCGCCCACGCGCGCAGGACGGCGGCGCGTAACCGCTCGGTGCCGAACGGGTCAGTGCTCACTGGCGCTTTCGGCTTCGGCCTGCGCTTCGACGGCGGTTTCCGGCTTGGTCTCGGGCTCGGCGGTCGCCTGCTCGGCGGCCTCGGGCTCGACCTCCGGCTGGACCTCGGCGGTCTCGGGCACCTCGGCCACCGGGGCCTCGGACTCGTCCACGACCGTGGCCTCGGCGGGCTCCGCGGTCTCGGGCTCGACCACTTCGGCGGTTTCAGCGGCTTCGGCCTTGGGCTCGGCAGCCTCGTCCTTGGCCTCGACAGCCTCGGCAGCCTCGACCGCGGGAGCTTCGGCAGCGGCGGGCTCGGGCTCGGCGGGCGTCTCCGGCGCGGGCTCGAAGTCCATCAGCGAGTCGTCGTAGACCAGTTCCGCCACCGGCACCGACGAGGTCACCTCGACCTCGATCTCGGAATGCGCGCCGCAGCCGTACTCGACGTCGACGACGTGGCCGTCCGCCGGGGAGATGTCGTTGGTGCACGCGCCGAAGGCCGCGCTGAGCGACCCCGCGAGCGACACGAAGAACCCGCAGCTCCCGCAGACGTCCGGCGCGCTGCGCGCCATGTCCGAACGCGGGCCGAACTCGCCACCGTGCCAGCGGGCGGCGGCGTCGAGCCTGCCGTGCCGGGACAGCACGTGGACCCGGCCGAGACCGGCGTCCTTGGCGACCGCTTCGACCGCGGGGTCGTCGGACTCCAGGTACGCCGGGGCGAGCCGGGGGTCGTCCTTCTCCACCGGGAAGATGTCGCCGACACCGAGGTCGCCCGCCTGGACGCGGCGGTCCCACGGCACCCACGCCGGCGCGACCCGCGCGTCCGGACCCGGGATGAGCACGACCTCGCTGACCGTCACCGGCTCGTCTTCACCGGCGAGCGCGACCGTCACCGACCAGCGCCAGCCGCGATACCCCGTCACGGTCGCCTCGAACAGGTGGCTCGCGGAAACCGCGTCCTCCCGGTCCACGCCGACGTGCGCGCCGACCTGTTCGGCACCGGCGTCCTCCAGCACCGCCGCGCGGGCCAGATCGACCGCCTCGGCGAGTTTGCGCTGGATAGAGCCGTCGTCCAGGGTCAACAGCAGGGTCATGCCCCCATTCTGCCGCACGCGATATCGCGGTCCGTGTCAGGCTGTCCGCGTGCGCACGCTGACGACCACCTCGCTCCTGCTGGCCGCCGTCCTCGGTGGCTGCGCCGCCGCGCCGGTGAGCGACGCCGCGCCGCCCGCTCCGGAGAAACTGAAGGTGCAGGTCCTCTCGACACTGCCCCACGATCCCGGTGCCTTCACCCAAGGCCTCGAGTTCTCCGGCGGGACGCTGTACGAGGGGACCGGCCTGGTCGGGAAGTCGTCGATGCGGGCCGGGCCCGCGGGCGCGGCGCCGTCGGTCCGGCAGGAGCTGCCGGGACTGTTCGGCGAGGGCATCACCGTGCTCGGGCCGACGGTCTGGCAGATCACCTGGCAGGACGGCGTCGCGATCGAACGCGACGCCAAGACCCTGGCCGAACGCCGGCGCGTGAACTACACCGGCGAGGGCTGGGGCCTGTGCCACCGGGAGGGCACCGGGCAGCTGGTGATGAGCGACGGCTCGGCGAAGCTGACCTTCCGCGACCCCGTGTCCTTCGCGCCGACGGGCGGCGTCGACGTCGGGCGTGACCAGCTGAACGAGCTGGAATGCGTCGGGGACTCGGTGTACGCGAACGTCTGGCAGACCGACCGGATCCTGCGGATCGACGCCGCGTCCGGGCGGGTCACCGGCGAGATCGACGCTTCGGGGCTCCTCACTCCCGGGGAACGGGGCTCCGCGGACGTCCTCAACGGCATCGCGGCGGTGCCGGGGACCGACGAGTTCCTCCTCACCGGCAAGCTCTGGCCCAAGATGTTCCGGGTGAAATTCGTCGCGAACCCCTAGAAAGCAGTGGTGAGCGCGCGAAGCGGCCCCCGGGTAAGGCAGGATTGACTCGTGGGAATCTTCGGCTCGAACTCTGGACCCGACGGCACGCGTTCCGGCCGGCCGGGCAAGGAGCGCGGCCGCAAGAGCAAGCGCAAGTGGACACCGGAGCCCGGCGCTCCGCAGGCACGCAGCTGGTCCGCGCCCCCACCGACCAGGGTCGAACAGCAGCCGGTGCCGCCGCCCCCGCCGCGCGCGGCCCGCCCGCAGCCCCAGTATCAGCCCCCACCTCAGCCGCGGTACCAGCCACAACCGGCCGGGCCGACCGCCGACGAGGCGCGCACCGGCGCGATCCCGATGGGGCACCATCAGCATCAGCCACCGCCGCCGCCCCGGCCACCGCAAACGCCTCCTCGCGGCGCGCGGCCGTACCCGGATCCTTCGCAGCGGCAGACCGAACCCGTCCGGCGTCGTCCGGGCGGGTTCTACGACGAGCAACCGCCGGGCAGCGGCGAGTACGAGCACTACGACACCGGCGGCTACGCGGGCGAACCGCGTGAGGTGCCGGAGCCCGAGCAGGAACACCCGACCACCGCGGTCCCGCCGCGCGCCGGCTCCCTGCCGAAGATGCCGAAGAAGATCACGGTAACCCGGGTCGCGGCGATGCGCAGCCGTCAGCTCACCGGGCAGGCCGTCGACGCGTTCCAGCGCGCGACGAAAGCGGACGGCGCCGACAAGTCGGGCCTGACGTCGCTGACGTACGCGGTGATGCTGAACTACGCCAGCGACGCCGCGATGGCGATCGCGCTGGCCAACACGCTGTTCTTCGCCGCCACCAGCGGGGAGAGCAAGGGCAAGGTCGCGCTCTACCTGCTCATCACGATCGCCCCGTTCGCACTGGTCGCGCCGGTGATCGGCCCGGCACTGGACAAGATCCAGCGCGGCCGCAGGCTCGCGATGTGCGTGGCCTCGGCGGGGCAGGCGCTGATGGCCGTCGTGATGGCGCTGCACTTCGACGACTGGCTCCTGTACCCGGCCGCGCTGGGCATGATGGTGCTGTCGAAGTCGTTCACCGTGCTCAAATCGGCGGTGACCCCACGGGTGCTGCCACCCGAGATCACGCTGTCGAAGACGAACGCCCGGCTCACCGTGTTCGGTCTGGTCGCGGCCGGTGTGTTCGGCGCGCTGGCCAGCGGGTTCAACGCGTTGTGGGGTTCGCAGGGCGCGCTGTGGTTCACCATGGCGATCTGCGTCGCGGCCGCGGTGCAGTCGATGCGGATCCCGTCCTGGGTCGAGGTGACCGAGGGCGAGGTGCCGGCGTCGCTGTCCGCGCATCCGGAACGGCGGGTCAAGAAGCAGCGCCAGCCGATGGGGCGGCACATCGTCGTCTCGCTGTGGGGCAACGGTTCCGTCCGGGTGCTGACCGGGTTCCTGATGATGTTCTCCGCGTTCGCGGTGAAGGCGCAGACCGAGGGCAGCGGGCAGAGCCCGTTCAACCAGCTGCTGCTGCTCGGCGTCATCGGCGCCGCGGCCGGGGCGGGCGGGTTCCTCGGGAACGCGCTGGGTTCACGGCTGCACTTCGGCAAACCGGATCAGGTGATCCTGGCCTGCGTCGGGGCCTGTCTCGGCATGTCGATCATCGCGACCGTGGCGGCCGGGCTGGCGACGGCGGCGATCGTCGCGCTCGTCGGCGCGACCGCGAGCGCGCTGGCGAAGATCAGCCTCGACGCCGTCATCCAGGAAGACCTCCCGGAGGAGTCGCGCGCGTCGGCGTTCGGCCGGTCCGAGACCGTGCTGCAGATGTGCTGGTGCTTCGGCGGTGCCGTCGGCCTGCTGCTGCCGCCGACGTACTGGATCGGGTTCCTGGTGCTGTCGATCCTGCTGGCCGTCGGGTTCACGCAGACGTTCCTGGTGCGGCGCGGCACCTCGCTGGTCCCGGGACTCGGCGGCGACCGGCCGCTGCGCCCGGAGCCGACCAGCGAATCGCCCATCCCCTCGCCAGGCCGATGACTCCCGGTGGCGGCCGGGCTCGTAATCTGCACCCTATGCGGCGACTTCGTATTTTGGCCCTGCTCGCGGCGGGTGGTTTCGTGGTGGCCGGTTGTTCGGCCCCCGGGCCCGAAGAGGTGACCTTCTTCGCCGACGGGAAGACGGTGAACGTCGCCCCGCTGGCGTCCTGCGACGTCAAGAGCTCGCAGTGCGTCACCCGGCCCGAATCCACGGGCAAGCTGCGCGTCCGGCCGGGGAAGCCGGTGCAGATCTCGGTGCCGAGCGCGATCGCGGAAACGCCGTGGAAGGTCACGGTGCAGTACGTGAACGCGAAGGGCGAGCCGCAGGAACTGAAGCAGGACATCATCACGTCGCTGGACCGGTTCGCCTACACCGTGACGACGCCGCGACCCGACGACCAGATCCTCGTCGTCGAGGTCGCGCAGGCTTCGGTGATCAGCCAGACCGGGCGTCCGGAGGACGCGGAGGCGGTCACGACGGCGATCTGGTCTTTGCAGGTCGAGGCACCGGCCGTCTGAGACTCACCAGACGACATGAAAGGCCCCTTCATCGCAAATTTTGCGATGAAGGGGCCTTTCATAGCGCTTGCCGAGGGGCCGCCGATCAGGGATCGAGGTCCCGGGCGACGGCGCGCATGATCTCGGCGATCTGCTTGGTGTGCTTGCGGTCCGGGTAGCGGTTGCGCCGCAGATCCGGCTGCACCTTGAGTTCGAGCAGCTTGATCATGTCCTCGATGAGCCCGTGCAGCTCCTCGGCCGGACGCCTGCGCGCCTCGGCGACCGAGGGCGGCGGATCCAGCAGCCGGACGGAGAGCGCTTGCGGGCCGCGGCGGCCGTCGGCGACACCGAACTCGAGGCGCTGGCCCGCCTTGAGCCCTTCGACGCCCTGCGGCAGCGCGGCTTTACGGATGTAGACGTCGGCGCCCCCATCCTGGGTGACGAAACCGAAACCCTTCTCCGCGTCGTACCACTTGACCTTGCCGGTCGGCACTTCCCTCACCAATCCTTTGCTGTCCTGCTCACAACGAACGCGCCCGGGGCGTACCCAGGGCGCGCGTCGCATAAGCGTATCTCGACACATGCCCTGTGGAGAAGCGGATACCGGCGGATACCCTCTGCTTCATGGAGACCGCAGTTAAGGAGGCCGCTGTGGCCGTCCCCGAAAAGCCCCGGAAACCGATCCTCATGCGCGTGGGCATCGGCCTTTTCGCGCTGGGCATGATCGCCGTCACAGCGGTTTTCGTCATGTTCGCCGCCGGGCTGGAGAACCTGCCGGTGTGGCTGTCCGCCGCGGCGGGCGTCGTCACCCCGCTGGGTCTGGCTCTCGGCTTGATCGCCCTGGTGCGCGAAGCTCGCCGAAAGAGCTGAACCACGCGGGGAACTCGGTCAGGGAGTCGAACACCACGTCGGCCCCTTCCGCGAGCAGCTCGTCCTTCGTGCAGGGGCCCGTCGTGACACCGACGGGAACCGCCCCGGCCGCGAGCGCGCCGCGGATGTCGCCGAGGTGGTCCCCGACGTAGACCTGGGCGCCGTGCTCGGTGAGCGCGGCGGCCTTCTGCGTTGACCAGAGCTCTCCGACCAGGACGTCGACCTCCATGCCGAGGGCGTCCAGGTGGAGTTTCGCGTTGGGCCCGTACTTCCCGGTGACGACGACGGTGCGCCCGCCCGCCTCGCGGACCGCGTGCAGGGCTTCGGCCGCGCCGGGCAGCGCGACCGTCACCGGGACGACGGTCTCCGGGTACATCGCGCGGAACCGTGTCACCAGCTCGGGGATGCGCTCCTCCGGCGCCCCGAAGCCGCGCAGGCTGTCGTCGAGGGGCGGGCCGAGGTTGGCCGCGAAGAACTCGCCGTCCAGCGGCAGGCCGGACTCCACGCCGAGCGCGTTCATCACCGCGACCATGCCCGGCCGCGGATCGATCAGTGTCATGTCGAGGTCGAACCCCACGGTGATGCCCACGAGATCACGGTAGCCGCCGCCACCGACTGATTTACATAGGATGGGTTCTCGTCAACGCCTTTGACATGGACACGATCTGTGTCAAGCTGGGAATGTGGGCGAGATCACGAGCTTCTCCGATCGGACCAAGGCCTCTCTGCGGGAGGCACTGCTCGACGCGGCCACCGAGCTGCTCACCGAACACGGCTTCACGGCCTTGCGGATGGCGGACGTCGCGGCGCGCGCCGGGGTGAGCAGGCAGACCGTCTACAACGAATTCGGCAACAAGGCCTCGCTCGCCGAGGCCGTGGTCCTCCGGACGACGTCGGAGTTCCTGGAAGGCATCCGGCTGCGCGTCCAGGACGCGCCGCACCTGCTCGACGGCATCCGCGAGGCCGTCGTCTACACCATCGAACACGCGCGGGAGAACCGTCTGGTCGCCGCCGCGCTGGGAACCGGAGCCGGCGAGGACCTCCTTCCCCTGCTCACCACCAAGGGCGAACCGATCCTGACCGCGGCCACCGAGGTCGCGGCCGGGCAGTACCGCGAGTTCGAGCCGGCACTCTCCCCCGAATCCGCCGCGCTGCTGGCGGAGACCGTCGTGCGGCTTTCCCTGTCCCACCTCGTCATGCCGACGCATTCGGCCGACGAGGCGGCGGCCTCGGTCGTCGCCGTGCTGGCGCCGTCCGTCCGGGCGCTGACCACCGATTCGTCCACAATGGAGTGACACGAAGGGTACGTCATGACCGATACGCTTCCCGAGCTGCGGACCGGGTTCTCCTCGCTGCGTGAGGGCGGGCTGAACTGGGACTCGTTCCCGCTGCGGCTGTTCGCCAAGGGCAACAAGAAGTTCTGGAACCCCGCCGACATCGACTTCTCCCGTGAACGCGAGGGCTGGGACACCCTCAATCCGGAACAGCAGCGGTCGACGACGTATCTCGTGGCGCAGTTCATCGCGGGCGAAGAGGCGGTCACCGAAGACATCCAGCCGTTCATGCGGGCGATGTCCGCGACCGGCCGCTTCGGCGACGAGATGTACCTGACGCAGTTCTGTTTCGAAGAGGCCAAGCACACCGAGGTGTTCCGCCGCTGGATGGACGCCGTCGGCCTGACCACGGACCTGCATCCCTACGTCGCGGAGAATCCGCATTACCGCAAGCTTTTCTACGAGGAGCTGCCACAGTCGTTGCGCGCTTTGGAAGCGGATCCCAGTCCGCTCAACCAGATCCGCGCGAGCGTCACCTACAACCACGTCATCGAAGGCAGTCTCGCGCTGACCGGGTACTACACGTGGCAGCTGATCTGCACGCAGCACGACATCCTGCCGGGCATGCAGGAACTGATCCGCCGCATCGGCGACGACGAACGCCGTCACATGGCCTGGGGCACCTTCACCTGCCGCCGTCACGTCGCCGCGGACGACTCGCTGTGGGACGCGGTGCAGCAGCGGATGGGCGAGCTGCTTCCGCACGCGCTCGACATGATCCAGTGGGTGCAGGACCAGTTCGAGGAGATCCCGTTCGACAACGATCCGCAGGAGATCATCCAGTACGCGGCGGACCGGGCGCAGCGGCGGCTCGGCGCGATCGAGTCCGCGCGCGGGATGCCGGTGGAGCAGATCGACCTCGACTATTCGCCGGAGAATCTCGAAGAGACCTTCGGCGAGGAAGACGCGAAGGCGATCGCGGAGGTCGCCGCCAACTCCGCGGCCTGACGTTCTGTGAAGGCCTCCTTCCCTGCTTTGAAGGTAGGGAAGGAGGCCTTCACGGACCTACTTGGCGGGCCAGTAGACGGCGTGCGAGCGCTTGTTCTCGTTGTAGGACAGGCCGACGATCGTCCCGTTCGCGGTGATGTGGGTGGCGGTGCTGTAGTCGCCGCCCGGCAGGACGCCGAGGACCGTTCGCGTGCCGGCGGCGTCCCACTTGGCCGCGATGCCGTTCTCCAGCCCCACGACGGTCCCGGCGCGGTCGATGTCGTTGCCCAGTCCGCTCTCGGCCGAGAGCGTCGTCCGGGTTCCCGCCCGGTTCCACTTCACCGGGCTCGTCGTGCCGAACACCAGGTAGCCGCCGCCGGCGGCGACACCGGCGTTGTTGACCGCGCGCGCCCAGCCCGGGTCCCGCTCCGGCCAGTCGAGCGAGGTCATCCGCCCGTCGCGCTCCCACCGCACGGGCTTCGGCTCGCCGTTCACGTCGGCGCTCCCGACGATCACGCCGAAGTCGTTCATGTCCTCCGGGGTGCTGTTCGGGTTGCCCGGGGAAAGGTCGGTGATCGTCCCGGCGAGATCCCAGCGCACGACGTGGTTGTTCCCGGCGGAGTCGGTCGCGGTCCCGGCGATCGTCCTGCCGTCCGGGGTGATCCATTCCGCGGAAGAGTAAGCCCCGGAAGGCAGCCCGCCGAGATCCACCACCTTGCCGTCCGGGTTCCATCGGACGGCGTGCATCGTCCCGTCCGCCGCGCGCCCGGCCCCGACGATCACCCCGCCGTCGGTGATCGCGTTCGCGATCGCGTAATCCCCGCCGGGCAGGTAGGGCAGCGCGGTGACGGCCCCGCCGGGCGACCATTTGACCGCGGCCTGGTTCCAAGCGGCGTCCTTGTGGGCCCAGCCGACCGCGACCCCGTCACGGTTGACGTCCGTCGCCTTGCTCTGCTCCCCGCCCAGCCCCGGTAGCGCGGAGATGCGGCCCTGCGCGTCCCATTTCGCCGCGTGGTACTTGATCTGACCTTCGAGCGGCGTCGAAGAGCCGACCATGACCCCGGCGTCGTTGACCGCGTTCACCTCGCTGTACTGGTCCCCCGGCAGCGTTCCGAGGTCGATCGGCGCGATCGCGGGATCCGCGGCCGCCACTCCCGGCACGACCAGCGGCAGGACCGCCAGCGACACACCCAAAGCGAGAATTCGCCTGCTCAGCTTGTGTGACATGTCTTCTCCCCTTCGCGGCGGTTCGGATCCACCGCGAAGGGGACACGCGCGACAACTGTGACAGGTTGCCTCGAAGTGTCAACTTGGGCTGAAGGCGCCCATGCCCACGTCCAACGCGGCGAAGGGCCCTTTCACCGCATCGCATGCGGTGAAAGGGCCCTTCGGCTCCCTTACGGTCAGAGCCCGATAGCGCCGAGGGTGCCGCTCAGGACGCCCTGGTCATGGCCGCCGTCGGTGCTGGAGTGGGTCTCGCTGGATCCGGCACCGTCCTGGCCCGCCCAGCCGCTGTGCTGCCGGTACTGGCTGCCGCCGTTCTCGCCGGCGGTGGCGGAGGTGCTGCTGTTCGCGGCCCCGTCCGGCCCCGCGGCCGCCGAGTGCTCGTGGAACGAACTCGACCCGCGATGGGTGTCGGACTGCACGCTGTGCGTCGCTGCGCCGTCCGGTCCGGCTTGGACCTCGGTGCTGCCGAAGCTGTCCGCCGAGGCGATGCCGGCAGCTCCGAGCGTCAGCGGCAGCGCCAGTGCCGAAGCGACCAAGGTGCGGCGAATCGTACGCATGTGAGTTCCCCTTTTCCTTACGGTTACGGGATTTTCGTTCAGGACGCTGTCACCGTCCTGATCACAGGCTGCCCGCCGTCGCGGGAACTCATGCGTCCGAAAGCGGTGAACGATCACACCGCGCGAGTGGCCCATCCGACCCGGGCAGGCCTCCGAAGGCGCGGTCAGGCGTGCTTCGTGGCGGCCGCCGCCTCCAGGCCGAGGATGCTGATCGACCGCTCCCGCATCTCGACCTTCCGCACCTTGCCGGTCACCGTCATCGGGAACTCCTCGACGACGTGGACGTAGCGCGGGATCTTGTAGCGCGCGAGCTTCCCCTCGCAGAACCCCCGCACCGCTTCGGCCGTCAGCGGCGCCGCGCCCTCGCGCATGCGCACCCACGCCATCAGTTCCTCGCCGTACTTCTCGTCCGGGACGCCGATGACCTGCGCGTCGAGGATGTCCGGGTGGGTGTAGAGGAACTCCTCGATCTCGCGCGGGTACAGGTTCTCCCCGCCGCGGATGACCATGTCCTTGATCCGGCCGGTGATGTTGACGTACCCGTCCGCGTCCATGATCGCGAGGTCGCCGGTGTGCATCCACCGCGCCGCGTCGATCGCCTCGGCCGTCTTGTCGGCCTGCTCCCAGTAGCCGAGCATCACCGAGTAGCCGCGGGTGCAGAGTTCGCCCGGCTCGCCGCGGGGCACGGTCAGCCCGGTCTCCGGATCGACGACCTTGACCTCCAGCTGCGGCCCGACCCGCCCGACCGTCGACACCCGCCGCTCCACCGAATCGTCCGCGCGGGTCTGCGTGGACACCGGTGAGGTCTCGGTCATGCCGTAGCAGATCGACACCTCCGCCATGCCCATCCGGTCGATGACCTGCTTCATCACCTCGACCGGGCAGGGCGAGCCCGCCATGATCCCGGTGCGCAGCGAGGACAGGTCGTGCGAGCCGAAGTCCGGGTCGGCCAGTTCGGCGATGAACATCGTCGGAACCCCGTACAGGGACGTGCATTTCTCGGCCGCGACGGCTTCGAGGGTGGCCTTCGGCTCGAACGCGGGCGCCGGGATGACCATGCACGCGCCGTGCGTCGTCGCCGCGAGATTGCCCATCACCATGCCGAAGCAGTGGTAGAAGGGCACGGGGATGCACACCTTGTCGGCTTCGGTGTAGTTGCAGAGCTCGCCGACGAAGTAGCCGTTGTTGAGGATGTTGTGGTGGCTGAGCGTGGCGCCCTTGGGGAAGCCCGTGGTGCCGGAGGTGTACTGGATGTTGATCGCGTCGTCCGCCGAGAGCTCGCCCTGGCGAGCGGCGAGCCGCGCCGGGTCGGCGGCACGTCCGTTCTCCAGCAGTGCCGTCCACTCGGCGCTTTCGAGCAGCACGACGTGTTCCAGTCCGGGGCACTTCGGGCCCGCTTCGGCGATCATGCCCGCGTAATCCGAGGTCTTGAACGACGACGCGGCCACGATGAGCTTGATCCCGGCCTGGTTCAGCACGTACTCGAGTTCGTGCGAGCGGTACGCCGGGTTGATGTTGACCAGGATCGCGCCGATCTTCGCGGTCGCGTACTGGACGCAGGTCCACTCCCAGCGGTTCGGCGACCAGATGCCGACCCGGTCGCCCTTGGCGATCCCGAGGTCCAGCAGGCCCAGCGCGAGCGCGTTCACCTCGGCGGCGAGTTCGGTGTAGGTCCAGCGTTTTCCCGCCGCGCGGTCGACGAGCGCGTCCCGGTCGCCGAAGGCGGCGACGGTGCGATCGAAGTTGTCGCCGATGGTGTCCCCCAGCAGCGGGGTGTCCGAGATTCCCGATGCGTAGCTCGGTACTGCGGGGGCGTCGGGCATGGAGACTCCTGCGTTCGGCGGTAGCGACGCGTCGAGTCTAGGAATGTGGCGTGACCGCGGCCACCTGCAAGTGGAGACGTCGACCGGCCTCCCCGCCACAACACTTCCACAACATCCCCACTGACGACGGCGCGCACCATCGGAACCCGGCGTCCGGCGGAGGATCTTCCGCCACGCTTTTCGGAAAGGGAATGGAAATGGCTATACCCCATCCCGCTCGCCGTCGTCACTTCTCGCGGCGGAGAGCGGCCGTCTCGGTCATCGCGGTCACGGCCACGGTGCTGGCGGGTACCGTCGCCGGGCTCGCGTCCGGTCCTGCGCTCGCTTCGAGTCACCGGGAAGCCCCGCTGATCTCGGAAGACCCGCCCGCGGACAACACCGACGTGTACGCGTTCGTCAGCCCGGACAAGCCGGACACCGTGACGCTGATCGCGAACTGGTACCCGTTCGAGGAACCCAACGGCGGGCCGAACTTCTACCCGTGGGCCACCGACGCCCACCACGACATCAACATCGACAACGACGGGGACGCGAAGGCGGACCTGACCTACCGGTGGGACTTCCGCACCGAAGACCGGCGCGGGAACGACACCTTCCTCTACAACGACGATCCGGTCACCTCGCTGGACGACGAGGACCTGTTGTTCCGGCAGACCTACACGCTCTCGGTGATCCACCGGGACACCGGGCGGACCACGAACCTGGTCACCAACGGGAAGGTCGCGCCGTCGAACGTCGGCGCGGCGTCGATGCCGAACTACGGCACGCTCCGGAACCAGGCGATCACCGCGGTCCCCGGTGGCGGCCAGACGTTCGCCGGGCAGGCCGACGACCCGTTCTTCCTCGACCTGCGGATCTTCGACCTGCTCTACGGCAAGGATCTGTCCGAGGTCGGGACGGACACGGTGGCGGGCTTCAACGTGAACACCTTGGCGTTGCAGGTGCCCAAGAGCGCGCTGACACTCGCGAACAGCCCGACCCGGAACCCCGTCATCGGCGTCTGGAGTGACACCGAGCGCACTTCGATCACGTTGCGCACCCCCGGCGCGCAGCGCTCGTTCGGCCCCGACGTCCAGGTTTCGCGGCTGGGGAACCCGCTGGTGAACGAGGTCGTCGTGCCCGCCGGGCTGAAGGACCGGTTCAACTCGCTCCTGCCGGAGCAGGACCGGGCGGTGCCCGCGCTGGTGAACAAGGTGCTCAACCCGGAGGTGCCGGACCTCGTCCAGCGGATCTACGGCATCCCCGCGCCCGCCAAGCCGCGAAACGATCTGTTCGAGATCTTCCTGACCGGGATCACCAAGAAATCCGGTGATCAGATCAACCTGGATCTCAACTCGCAGCTCAACAACGCCGACGTCGACCCGGCGCGGTTCGCGCCGTCGGAGCAGCTGCGGCTGAACACGTCGATCCCCGTCACCGCGCAGCCGAACCGGCTCGGCGTCCTCGGCGGCGACCTCCAAGGGTTCCCGAACGGCCGGAGGCTGGCCGACGACGCGCTCGACATCAGCGTCCAGGCGCTGGAAGGCGCCGCGGTCACCGGCATCGTCAAGGCACTCGCCGCGGGAGACCGGGTGGACCGCAACGACGTCCAGTTCGGCGCGAAGTTCCCGTACGTCGCCCTGCCGAACACCAAAGCGGTGAACTCGTCCAGCCGCTGACTCCCCTCCCTCGAGGTGGCCGCCGTCGCGACGGCGGCGGCCACCGCACCCCCGACCTCCGGAAGGCCGACCCGATGTCACGCGACATCCCCGAAAGCACGACAGCCACCAGCCGCCCTCGCTTCAGGAAGCCCCCTCGCCGGGCCGTTCTCGTGGTGGTCTTCAGCGCGAGCCTGCTCACCGTCGGGGCCGTCGCGCTCGTCCCGGCCGATCCGCCCGCGGCCGTCTCGGAAGGAGCGCCAGGGGGTGCGAGCACCCTCGACAGGGCGATCCGGACGGCGGAAGCCAAGCTGGCGAAAGGCGGGCAGGATCCACAGGCCTGGGCCGAACTCGGCGCCGCCTATGTCGAAATGGGGCGGGTCAAGGCCGACCCCGCCTACTTCCCGAAGGCCGAGGAGGCGCTGCGGAAGTCCTTGGCGCAGCAGGCGGACGGCAACGGGATCGCGCTCGCGGGCATGGGCGCGCTCGCCAACGCGCGGCACGACTTCGCCGCCGCCCGCGACTGGGGCGAGAAGGCCAAGGCCGCGCTTCCGTACAACGCCGAGGTCTACGGCGTGCTCAACGACGCCTACACCCAGCTCGGGGACACCGCGGCCGCCACCGACGCGTTGCAGCGGATGCTCGACCTCAAGCCGGGCGTCTCCTCGTTCACCCGCGCCGCCTACGAGTTCGAGATCCACGGCCGGGTCGACGACGCCCGGCGCGCACTCGATCGCGCGCTGGCGGACGCCATCGATCCCGGCGACGTCGCCTTCTGCCGCAACCTGCTCGGCGAGCTCGCCTTCGAGAACGGGGACCTCGACACCGCGGAGCGCCATTTCGAGGCGGGCGGGCGCGCGGTGCCGACGGATACCTCGCTGCAGCAAGGAAAAGCCAAGGTCGCGGCGGCACGCGGGCAGACCGGACGAGCCCTCGCGGGGTATCAGGACCTCGTGGACCGCCAGCCGAACGTGGGGAACCTGCGCGAGTACGCCCTCCTCCTGACGTCGGCGGGCGCGCCGGACGCCGCCGCGCGCCATTACGAACTCTTCGAGGAGCAGCGACGGCTCGAAGTCGACTCCGGTGCGAACGTCGACCTCGAAGCGTCACTGGTCGCCGCGGACCGCGGCGACGCCGTGCAGGCGCTCCGGTACGCGCAGGCGGAATGGGGCCGGAGGCAACCCGTGTTCGTCGCGGACGCCCTGGCCTGGGCGCTGCACCTCAACGGACGGGACGCCGAGGCCCTGACCTACGCCGATCGCGCGGCGAGCACCGGCTGGCGCAGCGCCACGTTCGCCTACCACCGCGGCATGATCCTCGCCAGGCTCGGCCGGAACGCCGAAGCCGTCAAGGCGCTCGGCGAAGCCCTGCGCATCAACCCGAACTTCTCCGTGACCGACGTCCGGACGGCACGCGCCACGCTGGCGAAACTGGGAGGTGCCGGATGAGCGGGCGTACGACCGCAACCGTACTGGGCACACTGCTCTTCTGCGCCGTCGTCGCGGCCTGCTCCGGCTCGTCCCCCGACCCCGGCCCGCGATTCGACGACGAGACCGCCAACGGCGTCGTGACCGAGCTGACCTGCATGAAGCACCAGCCGCGGGCACCCGGTCCCCGCTACACCGACGACAACATCCGGCGCACCGACGAGACACTCGCCCTGCTCCGCTACTACACCGCGAACGGGGCCAAACCCTATTGCGACGGCAACGAACTCACCGAGATCGACCGGCAATGGATCGACGTCTACCTCGGGCTGGGCGCGGACGAGGCGAAAGTCGAACGCCCGTGACCTCCGGCGCGGGGAGACCCGCGACACCTCGGGGGAAACCCGGAGGCCGGGTCCGGCCGTGCCCGATATCGTCGAAGACATGCGCCTCTACATCGTCGATGCCTTCACCTCCGAGGCCTTCGCCGGTAACTCCGCCGGCGTCGTGCTGCTGGACTCCCCGGGCGACGCGGGCTGGATGCAGTCCGTCGCCGCCGAGCTGAAGCACGCCGAGACGGCCTTCGTCGAGGTCGGTGGCGAAGGCCCGAAGTCGCTTCGCTGGTTCACGCCGGAGACCGAGGTCGACCTGTGCGGGCACGCGACGCTGGCGACCACGCACGTCCTGGGCGGCGAGCAGACCTTCGCGACGAGAAGCGGCGAGCTGCGCTGCCGGGCCGAGGACAGCTGGGTGTCGATGGACTTCCCGTCGGATCCGCCCCGCGAGTCGGACGACGACCTGTCGTCGATCCTGCCGGGCCTTCGGTTCGACTACGTCGGGCGCAGCCTCCAGAACCTGTTCGCGGTGGTGGACGACGCCGCCGTGGTGCGCTCGCTCGCGCCGGACCTGGCCGCGCTGCGCGCGCACTGGACCGGACGGCTGATGGTCACCGCCCCGGGCGACGTCGAAGGGATCGACTTCGTCACCCGGTTCTTCGCGCCGGGCGTCGGCATCGACGAAGACCCGGTCACCGGGTCCGCGCACTGCGTCCTCGCGCCGTACTGGGCCGCTCGCCTCGGCCGGGACGAGCTCGTCGGCGAGCAGGCCTCGGCGCGCGGTGGCATCGTGCGCATGAGTCTCGAAGGTGACCGCGTCCTGCTCTCGGGGCAGGCGGTCACCGTGGCCAGTGGGGAGTTGCACGTCTGATGCGCCTGATCCTGAACGTCATCTGGCTCGTGCTGTGCGGCCTGTGGATGGCACTCGGCTACATCGTCGCCGGCGTCATCTGCTGCATCCTGATCGTCACCATCCCGTTCGGGCTGGCGTCGTTCCGGATCGCGGCCTACGCGCTCTGGCCGTTCGGCCGCACCGTGGTGGACCGGCGCGACGCCGGGGCCGCGTCGACGATCGGCAACGTCATCTGGTTCCTCTTCGCCGGGCTGTGGCTCGCGATCGGGCACGTGCTGACCGGGGTCGCGCTGTGCATCACGATCATCGGGATCCCGCTGGGCGTGGCGAACTTCAAGATGATCCCGGTGTCGCTGATGCCGCTGGGCAAGGAGATCGTCGAACTCCCGTAAGACGCTCCGGCCGTGCAATGAAGGACGCTTTCATAGCAAAATTTGCTATGAAAGCGTCCTTCATTGCGCTTGCGCGTGGGGGGTGGGGAGGGGTGAGGCTCAGTCCTCGGGCTCCCAGGGCAGCGAGATGATGAGGCAGGGGCCGCCGACGAACAACCCGCCGTCGATCCCCAGCGCCTTCCCGCCCGCATAGAGGTACGGCCCCTCGATCTGCGTGGGGTGGATCCCGAGCTGGTCGGCGATGACGCTGTGCCCGTGCACGATCCGCTCGCCGCCGAGCCGGTCCATGAGCTGCTGCGCGACGTCGGCGCCGTCCGGCCCGCGGAAGGCGTAGCGCGTGGTCATCCGCCGCCACACGTCCCACCAGGCCTGGATGTCGCTGCCTTCGAGGATCTCGCGGCCGCGCGCGTTGATGCCGTCGATGTCCTCGCCCCAGTCGAGGTACTCGAGCGTGTCCGAATGCATCAGCAGGTGGTCCGCGGCGAGGGTCAGCATCGGGCGCGACGTCAGCCATTCGATGTGCTGCGGGGTGAGCCTGTCCTGGTCGGCGAGCAGCCCGCCGTTGATCTCCCAGCTGCGGGCGAAGCTGCGCGGCCCGAAGTCGGACGGCACCTCCGTGTCCCCGAAGTGGTACATCCCGAGCAGCAGGATCTCGTGGTTGCCCAGCAGCGTCCCGCAGTGCCCGCCCGCCGCCGCGGCCTGGCGTTCCAGCCGCATCACCAGGTCGATGACGCCGACGCCGTCGGGGCCCCGGTCGACGAAGTCGCCGAGGAACCAGAGGGTCGCTTCACCACCGGCCCAGTCGTCGTCGGAGTCGAGCAGCCCCTTCTCCCGGAGCGCCTCGGCCAGCTCGTCCCGGTGTCCGTGCACGTCACCGACCACGTAGGTCGGGGGCGCGGGCTGATCGTCGTGCATCTTGTGACGATAAGCCCTCCGCCCGCCGCCGCGTCGTTCAGCCTTCGCCGAACGGGTCACCGGTCCGCCCGACGAGATCGGCGATCGAGTCGATGATCTTGGTCGGCCGGTACGGGTAGTGCTCGGCGCTCTCCCGGCTGGAGATGCCGGTCAGCACCAGGATCGTCTGCAATCCGGCCTCGATTCCCGAGTGGACGTCGGTGTCCATCCGGTCGCCGATCATCAGCGTCGACTCCGAATGCGCGCCGAGCCGCCGCAGCGCGGAGCGCATCATCAGCGGGTTCGGCTTGCCGACGTAGTACGGCGAGCGGCCGGTCGCCTTCTCGATCAGCGCGGCGACCGAGCCGGTGGCGGGCATGGAGCCCTCCATGCTCGGGCCGGTGGCGTCGGGGTTGGTGGCGATGAACTTCGCGCCGCCCTCGATCAGCCTGATCGCGCGGGTTATCGCGCTGAAGCTGTACGTGCGCGTCTCGCCGAGGACGACGTAGTCCGGGTCGCGTTCGGTCAGCACGTAGCCGACCTCGTGCAGCGCGGTGGTGAGCCCGGCCTCGCCGATCACGAACGCCGAGCCGTTCGGCCGCTGCGACGCGAGGAACTTCGCGGTCGCCAGCGCGGAGGTCCAGATGGCCTCCTCGGGGATGTCGAGACCGGTCCGCTCAAGCCTCGCCCGCAGGTCACGCGGGGTGTAGATCGAGTTGTTGGTCAGCACCAGGAAGCCGATGTCGTTGGCGCGCAGTTCCTTGAGGAACTCGTCCGCGCCGGGCACGAGGTGCTCCTCCTGCACCAGCACGCCATCCATGTCGCTGAGGTATGTCCAACGGCGCTCGTTCATAGGTCCCACCCTAATGATCGGCGACGGCGTGAACAGCCACCGAGGCCGCCTTGACCGAAAGATTGACCGGTGTGCCGGGTTCGAGCGCCAGTTCGGCGACCGCGGCGGGGGTCAGGTCGGCGGCGAGGCCCGCCGCCCAGCCGTCGCCGCGGGACCGGACGCGGATCACCGGTCCGTGGGGTTCGAGCGCGTCCACGAATCCCTCGACGGTGTTGCGCGGGCTTCCCCGGTGCTCGCCGTCCTTCAGGTACACGGCGACGGCGCTGGGCGGGAACACCGCGACCGCCGCTTCGCCGTCGGCGACGTCGTCCGCCGGGATCCCGGCCAGCGACAGCCCTCCTGACGTGCGCAAACCGCCTTCGACGGCGGTTCCGGGCACCAGGTTCAGCCCGGCGATCCGCGCGGTGAACGCCGTGCGCGGCGCGGACAGGACCTTGCGGGTCTCCCCGCGTTCGACGATCCGGCCACCGTCGAGGACGGCGACGTGATCGGCCAGCGCCAGCGCGTCGAGCGGGTCATGGGTGACCAGGACGGTCGGCGGTCCGGTCCGCAGGACGCGGCGAAGCAGGCCGCGGATGGCGGGCGCCGCGTCGACGTCGAGAGCGGCAAAGGGCTCGTCGAGCAGCAGAAGTCCCGGCTCGGCCGCCAGGGCCCGCGCGATCGCGACCCGCTGCGCCTGCCCGCCGGAGAGCTGCGCGGGACGCCGTCCGGCCAGGTCGAGCGCGTCCACTTCGGTCAGCCACTCGCGCGCACGCCGCTTCGCCTCGGCACGCCCGGCGCCGGTCGAGCGCGGCGCGAAGGCGACGTTGTCCAAAGCGGACAGATGCGGGAAGAGCAGGGCGTCCTGGGACAGCAGGCCGATGCCGCGCGCGTGCGGCGGCAGGCCCGCCAGGCCCCGGCCTGCCAACGTGATCCGCGCGCGATCGGGCCGGAGCAGACCGGCCAGGCAACCGAGCACACTGGACTTCCCCGAACCGTTCGGCCCGAGCAGGGCGAGCACGCCGCCGTCGGGGACTTCGAACCCGACGTCCAGGGTGAACTCGCCGCGCCGGAGGACGATCTCGGCATCGAGAGTCACGAGCGGACTCCTTCGAGCGCGCGCGGCCGGGCCAGCGCGATCACCGCGACGGCGACCAGGATGAGCAGCAACGCGAGCGCCACGGCGCTGTCGACGTCGACCTCGGCCTGGGTGTAGACCTCCAGCGGCAGCGTCCGGGTGACACCTTCCAGACTGCCGGCGAAGGTGATCGTCGCGCCGAACTCGCCCAGCGCCCGCGCGAAGCTCAGCACGATGCCCGAACCGAGCGCGGGCAGCAGCAGCGGCAGCGTGACCCGGCGGAACACCGTCCACGGCTTCGCGCCCAGTGTCGACGCGACCCGTTCGTACCGGTCACCGGCGCCACGGAGGGCTCCTTCGAGGCTGACCACGAGGAACGGCATCGCGACGAACGTCTGCGCGATGACCACCGCGGCCGTGGTGAACGGCACCTGCTCGCCGGTCAGGGCGGTCACCAGGACACCCAGGAAACCCTTGCGGCCCAGCAGGTACAGCAACGCCAGGCCGCCGACCACCGGCGGCAGGACCAGCGGCAGCAGGACCACCGCGCGCAGCACGCGGACGCCGCGCGCCCCCGACCGCGCGAGCACCACGGCGAGCGGGACGCCGAGCAGCACGCAGGCCACAGTGGACAGTCCCGCGGTGATCAGGGAGAGCTTGAGCGCGTTCAGCGAGGACGTCGAGGTGATGAGGCTCGGGAAGCGGGTCAGGTCCGAACGCGCCAGCAGGCCGACGACCGGCAGCACCACCAGCGCCAGCGCGCAGATCGCCGGCGGCCAGAGCACCCACGGGACCCCGCCTCCCGCGTTCAGTCCTCTGGATGCGGTACTTGCGCGTACATCTACCGCATCCAGAGGACGAAATGCGGGATCAGGGCGCGCCAAAACCGACCTTCGCCAGTTCCTTCTTGCCCTCGGCGCCGAGGATGAAGTCGGTGAACTGCTTCGCCAGAGCCGCCTGGGGAGCGTCCTTCACCACCGCGATCGGATAGTCATTGATCGCGCCCGCCGACTCGGGGAAGTCCACTTTGTCCACCTTCGCCGCCGCGGACGTCGCGTCGGTGACATAGACGAGTCCGGCGTCGGCGTCGCCCGTCTGCACCTTCGCGAGCACCGACTTGACGTCCTGCTCCTCGCTCGCGGGCTTCAGCGTGACCCCGGACGACTGCTGGACCTTCTTCGTCGCCGACCCGCACGGCACCTGCGGCGCGCAGACGACCACGGTCAGCCCGTCCTTCGCGAGATCCGCCAGCCCCTTGATGCCCTTGGGGTTGCCCTTGCCGACGGCGATGGCGAGCCGGTTGGTGGCGAACACCGAAGACTGCCCGTCGATCACCTCACCCTTCGTGGCTTTGTCCATATTGGCCTGATCGGCGGAGGCGAACACGTCCGCTTTCGCGCCCTGGGTCAGCTTCTGGACCAGGGCCGAGGAGCCCTCGAAGCTGAACTTCACCGTCACCCCGGCGTGCTGCGCCTCGAACTGCTTGCCCAGCGCGCCGAAGGACTCGGTCAGCGACGCCGCGGCGAACACGGTCAGCGTCTTGGCCTCCGCCTGCCGGGCGGCGGGCTCCTCGGAACCACAGGCCGTCGCGGCCAGTGCCAGCGCGAACAGGACAGGGACGAGTCTCCTCATCGGCTTCCTTCCGGGGTTTCGATCACGACGGTGGTCGCCTTGACGACGGCGACCGCGAGCACCCCGGGCCGCAGCCCGAGTTCACGGACGGCTTCGGCGCTCATCAGGGAGACCACGCGATGCGGGCCGCATTGCAGTTCGACCTGTGCCATCACCTTGTCCGTGACGACCTCGGTGACCAGGCCGACGAACCGGTTGCGCGCGGAGCGGCCGACGTTCGAAGGATCCTCGGGCTGTTCGGCCTGCGTCTTGGCGAACGCGGCGAGTTCGGCGCCGTCGACGACCTTGCGGCCCGCCGAGTCGTCGAACGCGGTCAACTGGCCGGCGCGGACCCAGCGGCGGACGGTGTCGTCGCTGACGCCGAGCAGACGAGCGGCTTCAGACAACCGGAATTGCGGCATGACCGGAAGGTTACTTCCGCAGATGCGGAAAAGCTACGGACGAGAGGAATTGCCGGGCAGTTCGTCCCGGAGGCCATCCAGCACCGCGCTCTGGAAACGTTCGAGCACTTTCCGTTCCTCGGGAGAGAACTCCTCAAGCACCGTCTTCATGTTCGTGTACGCGGATTCGAACAGCGGCGCGTGGCGCTCCATGGCACCGGGAACGACCTCTATCAGGACTTTCCGGCGGTCGGCGGTGTCGCGGACGCGGCGGGCGAGACCCGCCTTCTCCAGCCTGTCCATGACGCCGGTCACAGCGCCTGTCGACAACCCGGTCAGTTCGGCGATCCTGCCCGCTGTCAACGGTCCCGGCGTCTGGCCCGCCAGTTCGAGCACCTTGTGATCGGTGGCCGACAGCCCCATCCGCTCGGCGATCCTGGCGTGCCGGAGCACGGTCAAGGTGCTGCTTTCCCTGCCGAGGTGGGCGAACCGGGCCAATTCCTCCGCCGAAAGCGGATATTTCACCATCCGGAAACCCTTCGGGAAGAAACCGATTCGCTGCGAATGGGGCAGAATATCGAGGCGAAGCGAAGCTTCTCCTTTGAGGGTGGCGGCGGGGGCATGGATGGACAGTCGGCTTTCGCCCGCTTCGGGGTTAGTCTGGTGGTAATGACAGCAGTCGATCTCGGGTTTCCCCGTGTCCCCGGTACACGCGGCCGCCCCAGCGTGCCCAGGCCGGACAACCCCGCTCTGATCGACACCTTCGGCCGCGTGGCGACCGACCTGCGGGTGTCGCTCACCGACAAGTGCAATCTGCGCTGCACCTACTGCATGCCCGCCGAAGGGCTGGAGTGGATGCCGAGCGCGGACGTGCTGACCGACGACGAACTCGTGCTCCTGCTGCGGATCGCCGTCGAACGGCTCGGGATCACCGACATCCGGCTCACCGGCGGCGAACCGCTGCTGCGGCAGGGACTGGAGAAGATCGTCGAGCGGATCGCGTCGCTCGAACCGCGGCCGCGGCTTTCCATGACCACCAACGGGATCGGGCTCGCGAAGCGCGCGAAACCGCTCGCCGACGCCGGGCTGGACCGGATCAACGTGTCACTGGACACCGTCGACCGCGCGCTGTTCGAGACGATCACGCGCCGCGACAGGCTGTCGCACGTACTGGCGGGCATGGCCGCCGCGCGTGAGGCCGGACTGGACCCGGTGAAGGTCAACGCGGTGCTGATGCGCGGGCTGAACGAGGACCAGGCCGTGCCGCTGCTGAAGTTCTGCCTCGCCGAGGGCTACCACCTGCGATTCATCGAGCAGATGCCGCTGGACGCGCAGCACGGCTGGAACCGGCGCGACATGATCACCGCCGAGGAGATCCTCGGCATGCTCGGCGAGGAGTTCTCGCTGTCGCCGTTCCCCGCCGCGCGGGGCGGGGCGCCCGCCGAACGCTGGCTGGTCGACGGCGGCCCCGGCGACGTCGGCGTGATCGCGTCGGTGACGCGGCCGTTCTGCGGCGCCTGCGAGCGGACGAGGCTGACGGCCGACGGCGCGGTGCGCTCCTGCCTGTTCAGCAACGACGAGACCGATCTGCGAGCCCTCGTGCGCGCGGGCGCGCGCGAAGAAGAGGTGGCGGACGCCTGGCGGGCGACCATGTGGGGCAAGCTCGCCGGGCACGAGATCAACGAGGCCGGCTTCGCGCAGCCGATCCGGCCCATGAGCGCGATCGGCGGCTGACATGGTGACCATCGTGGTGCGGTACTTCGCCTCGGCCCGCGCGGCCGTGGGCCTCGACGAGGAGAAGGTGGCCCTGCCGGACGGCGCCCGCGTCGCCGACGCCGTCGCCCACCTGCGCGAACTCCACCCGGAGAAGCTGGCGAAGCTGCTCGACGCGGTCTCCTATCTCTTGGACGGCGTCGCGGTGCGGGATCTCACCAAGCCCCTGAGCGACGCGTCCGAACTGGACGTCCTGCCCCCGTTCGCCGGAGGCTGACCCGGAGTTCACCGTCCGGACGCCGAAGCCACCGAGGATGCGCCAGTGATCACTCCCCGCCGTATCCTCGCCGCGCTGCTCGTCGCGGTCGCCGCCACGAGCCTGGCCACCGCGCCGGCCTCCGCCCACGAACGCGGTGTCCGGCCGCTGCCGCAGGCGCACAGCCACAACGACTACGAGCACACGCGTCCGCTCCAGGACGCGCTCGACCAGGGCTTCACCAGTGTCGAGGCCGACATCTACCTGGTGGACGGGCAGCTGCTGGTCGCCCACGACCTCGCGGACACCCGGCCGGACCGCACCCTGGAGTCGCTCTACCTGGAGCCGCTGCGCAAGCGGGTCCTCGCCAACCACGGCGTGGGCGTCTACCGGCAGCGAGCGGAGTTCCAGCTGCTGATCGACGTCAAGGGGGACGCGAACAGCACCTACGCGGCCCTGGAGAAGCGGCTGTACGACCCGCGCTACTCCTTCCTCTTCTCTCTGTACGCGTTCGGGCACGTCCAGAAGCGGGCCGTCACCGCGGTGATCTCCGGCGGGCGGCCCAAGGACGTGATGCTCGGGCAGAAGTTCCGGCTCGCCTTCTACGACGGCCGCGTCAAGGACGAGAACGACCTCGGCATCGGCTCGGACCGCCGGGTGACCCCGCTGGTCTCCGACTCGTGGACGGGACTGTTCACCTGGACCGGCGCCGGTGAATTCCCGGCCGCCGAGCGCGCGAAGCTGCGCGAAATCGTCGAACGGGCGCACAAGGCGGGCCAGCGGGTCCGTTTCTGGGCGACGCCGGATGCGCCTGGACCTGCGCGTGAGGCGCTTTGGAAGGTACTGGCCGCCGCCGGAGTCGACCACCTGAATACGGATGACCTGTCAGGGCTGGCGAACTTCTTGAGGGCTCGCTAAAGTGCGCGGCCCATTCGCGCGCGAAGGCGCACGAATGGGCCAGTCATCCCTTAATCCACGTGATGCAAGCCTCACGATCCGTGAATTATCTCGGCCAGGAAACGGTCCGGTAACGGCCATCTGACCTGCACAAACAGTCGAATCGCCAGAGGTTGCGTGCTGTTACTGTGACGTAGGTCACGGCTCGAATAATTTCCGTTGGGCTCGTTCGTTACGTACCGTCGCTTTTCGGTTGGCCCCGACCGACCGCGCAACACCGGGAACCCGTAGCGCCTAGCCCTGTCCGACGGATTCCCGGACCCAACCCCGAGCGAAAGCATTTCCGGACAGGGACGAGGGGACCGAGCCGACGCGTCGTGCGTCAGGCGAAGTCAGCCGGCCTGAAACGGCCGGCCAGACCCACGGGTCTTCCCTCAGCACCGGCTCGTAGGCGCAGGGAGCGAGATTTACTCACATGTCTTACCGAGGCAAGCACCGCAAGATGTCCGCCGCCACCCGTCACATCGCTCGCGTTGCCATTGCGGGCGTCGCGGTCGGCGCTCCCCTCGCGATCGCCGCGACCCCCGCGTCGGCGACCAACTGGGACGCCATCGCGCAGTGCGAGAGCAGCGGCAACTGGAACACCAACACCGGTAACGGCTACTACGGTGGTCTGCAGTTCTCGCAGAGCACCTGGCGTGCCTACGGTGGCACCGGCAGCGCGCACAACGCCTCGCGCGAGCAGCAGATCGCCGTCGCCGAGCGGGTCCTCCAGGGCCAGGGCATCGGCGCGTGGCCGCACTGCGGCAAGAAGGGCGGCTCCGCCAGCCCCGCCAAGGCCAAGTCGACCGCCCCGAAGGCCACCAAGAAGGTGACCCCGAAGAAGTCGACCGCTCCGGTCCAGAAGCAGCAGCAGGCGCCGGCTCCGGCCGCCAATGTCGCGAACTCCAACCCGGCGGGTGACTACACCGTCGTGGCCGGCGACACGCTGTCCAAGATCGCCTCCAAGTTCAACGTCCAGGGCGGCTTCCAGAAGCTGCAGGAGCTGAACAAGGAATACGTGCCGAACGCCGACTTCATCGTCGTCGGTCAGAAGCTCGCCACCAAGTGAGCTCTTGAGCACCGGTAAGTCGTGATGCCCGCGGGATTCCCCGCGTGGCCACGTCACGGCTGACAAGGCCCCACCGCGCCATTCCCCCGGCGGTGGGGCTTTGTCGTGTCTCGAGGGCTCCCGCGTGCAATGAAGGGGCCTTTCATAGCAAATTTTGCTATGAAAGGCCCCTTCATTGCAGTCGCTCACGACCGGCGCGACACCCGGTCACCCGCTACGGCGAGTTGACCCACTCGTCGCTGCCGTCGCTGAAGTGCTGGTGCTTCCACACCGGCAGCCGCGCCTTGACCTCGTCGACCAGCTCCGAGCAGGCGGCGAACGCCTGGCCCCGGTGCTCGGCCGCCACTGCGCACGCCAGCGCGACGTCCCCGATGGCCAGCGCGCCCAGCCGGTGGCTCACCGCGACCGCCCGCACGCCCTCCCACTTCCTGGAGAGATCCGCGACGACCTCCGCGAGCACCTCCGAGGCGGAGGGGTGGCCCTCGTAGGCGAGCCGTTCCACCGACCGGCCGCCGTCGTGGTCCCGCACGACCCCACCGAAGGTGACGACGGCGCCCGCGGCCGCGTCGTCCACCAGCCGGGCGTGCTCCTCGACCGAAAGCGGCTCGTCGACCACCGCGGTCCGTGCGACCCGAACGCTCACTGCTGTGCCTCCCGTGGGTGGTCGCCGCCCGCCAGCTGGTCGACGGCGTGGTCGAGGATCCCGTCCAATACGCCCAGGCCGTCCTTCACGCCGCCGCGTGAGCCGGGCAGGTTCACCACCAGGGTCCGCCCGGCGACGCCGGCGACCCCGCGCGAGAGCACGGCCGTGGGCACCTTGGGCAGTCCGGCGGCCCGGATCGCGTCCGCGACGCCGGGGAGTTCGTAGTCGAGGACGGCGCGCGTGACGTCCGGGGTGCGGTCCGTCGGCGAGATGCCGGTGCCGCCGGTGGTCACGATCACCTGGACCCGGGCCGCGACGGCGCCCCGCAGGGCCTCGCCGACCGGTTCCCCGTCCTCGACGACCACGGGTTCCGGCACGTCCCAGCCCCGTTCGGCGAGCCAGGCCGTGATGACCGGACCGGTCGTGTCCTCGTAGACACCCTTCGCGGCGCGGTTCGACGCCACGATCACCCTCGCGACCCGGTTCACGGCCGCTCCCAGGTCCCGGTCTTGCCGCCGTCCTTGCGGATCAGGCGGACGTCGTCGAGGGTCGCCGCCGGATCGACGGCCTTGATCATGTCGTGCAAGGTCAGCCCGGCGACGGCGACGGCGGTCAGCGCCTCCATCTCGACGCCGGTGCGGTCGTTCGTCTTCGCCGTCGCGGTGATGTGGACGGCGGTCTCGTCGAGGGCGAACTCGACCTTCACCCCGGACAGCGCGATCTGGTGGCAGAGCGGGATCAGCTCAGGCACCTTCTTCGCGCCCATGATGCCCGCGATCCGGGCGGTCGCGAGGGCGTCGCCCTTGGGGAGCCCGTCCGTCGCCAGCAGGCCGAGCACCTCGGCCGTGGTGTGCACGGTGCCGCCCGCCAGCGCGGTGCGGGCGGTGGGCGTCTTGCCGGAAACGTCGACCATACGGGCGGCGCCCGTATGGTCGACGTGGCTGAGTTCACTCACGCCCAGCAGGCTAGTCCTCAGAACATCAGTTGCTTCGAGCGAACCTCGTCGAGCGCCTTCTCGCGTTCCTGGCGCCGCTCCGGCGACATCGAACCGAAGTACCCGCCGTTGTCCGCGGCGCAGGCCGTGTCGTGCGCGGGACGCTTGCCGTCCACGAGGAACCGGTTGACGGCGTTGTTGCCGCAAGCGTTCTCCGAGCTCAGCCACACCCCGTGCCCGCCGTCGTCGACCGACACCATCCGCGCGCGGTCACCCAGCGCGCGCCGTGTCTCCTTGGCCCCGCTGAGCGGAGTGGCGGGGTCACGCAGGTTCTGCACCACCAGGATGTTCGACGGGCCACGGTCGCCGATCCGCACGGCAGGCTCGATCGACTCGGACGGCCAGTACGCGCACGCCCAGATGTTGGCCCCGGCGGCGCCGAACATCGGGTACTTGACCCGGTCCTTCTCGACGTTGCGCTGGTAGGTCCCGACGTTCTCGGGCCAGTTCGCGTCGTTGCAGACCACGTGCAGCTGGCCGGACAGCACGTTGCCCATGTCGATCTGCGCGGCCTGAGCGGACTGCTTCAGCACGCCTTCGCCGTCGAGCGCCTGCCACTGCTGCGCCAGCGTGGGGAAGGACCCGGTCGAATACAGCGCGCCGAACGTGCCCATCCGGAACGCCGCGCCGTCCACGCCGGGGACCGCGCCGCCGTCGAGCTTGGCGGCGAGTTCGTAGAACTTCGCCGTCACCTGCCGCGGAGTGCTGCCGAGCCCGTAGCTGGCGTGCCGTGCCGCCGCCCACTTCGCGAAGTCCGGGAAGCGGTCCTGGAAACCCTCCGCGAGCCGGCGCGAGGTCGACGGGTCGAGCCCGCCCGGGCCGACCACGCTGTCGAGCACGATGCGGTCGGTCCGCTGCGGGAACAGCGTCGAATACACGGCGCCGAGATAGCTGCCGTACGAGACGCCGTAGTACGAGAGTTTCTTCTCGCCCAGGGCTTCCCGGATCCGGTCCATGTCGCGGGCGGTGTTGGCCGTGGTGATGTACGGCAGGATCCCCGCGGTCTTCGACTCACCGCACTGCTTCGCGACACCGGCCACTTGCGTCGCCCGATCCGCCACCGCCGCCGCGTCACGCGCGTACGGCGGGACGTTGCTGACCAGCTGCTCGGGCTTGAGATCGCAGGTGACCGGCGTGCTGTGCCCGATCCCCCGCGGGTCGAACCCGATGATGTCGTACGCGTCGAGCACACTCGCCGGCATACCCGCGGCGCGCAGGGATTCCGGCATCGTCAGCCCCGGGCCACCGGGGCCGCCCGGATTCGTCAGCATGACGCCGCGCCGCTTCGCCGGCTTGGTGCTGGCGAGCTTCGACACGGCGACGTCGATGGTCGGCCCGCCCGGGTTCCGGTAGTCGAGCGGGACCTTCAAGGTGGTGCACTGCAGTGTGGGCGCGTCCGGACAGGCTTCCCAGTCCAGCGCACCGGCCGCGGCGGACGCCGAGGCCGGTACGAGTACCGCCGTGGTGACCACCGCGGCCGTCAGTGTCCCGATTCTGCTCAGGACAGAGCGATTCATCCCCAACCCCTGTCATGATCGACTTCTTGGTCGAAATCGAGCCTAGGAGCGGGGCATGTGCGGAGTCGTCACCCTGGAGTCGGCCCCCGGGGTCGGCCTCAGTGATGACGATGCGGCCGAATGGAGCAAGGGAGATTTGCTATCGCGCCCTACTGCTGACCTGCTTTGGCAGCCTTTTTGACCGCGTCGGCGACGGCGGGGGCGACGGCGCTGTCGAACACGCTCGGCACGATGAACGAGGCGTTCAGCTTGCCGTTGTCCACGACGTCGGCGATGGCGTCGGCCGCCGCGAGCAGCATCGAGTCGTCGATGTGGTGTGCCTGCGCGTCGAGCAGACCGCGGAAGACACCGGGGAACGCGAGCACGTTGTTGATCTGGTTCGGGAAGTCGCTGCGGCCGGTGGCGACCACGGCGGCGTGCTTCCCCGCTTCGAGGGGGTCGATCTCCGGGTCCGGGTTGGCCAGCGCGAACACGACGGCGTCGGACTTCATGGTCGCGACCTGCTCGGCCCCGAACAGGTTCGGCGCGGAGACACCGATGAACACGTCGGCGCCGACGAGCGCCTCGTGCAGCGTGCCCGCCTGCTGCTCGGAGTTGGTGTGCTCGGCGATCCAGGTCAGGTTCTCGTCGAGGTTGCCGCGCGCGGAGTGCACGATGCCATCGATGTCGGCGGCCACGATGTCGCCCGGGTTCTTGCGCAGCAGCAGGCGGATGATCGCCGAGCCCGCCGCGCCGACGCCGCTGACGACGATCTTGCAGTCCTCGATGTTCTTCCCGACCACGCGCAGGGCGTTGCGCAGCGCGGCGACCACGACGATCGCGGTGCCGTGCTGGTCGTCGTGGAACACCGGGATGTCGAGCTGCTCACGCAGGCGCTTCTCGATCTCGAAACAGCGCGGCGCGGCGATGTCCTCGAGGTTGATGCCCGCGTAGACCGGCGCGAGCGCCTTCGCGATCATGATGATCTCTTCGGTGTCCTGGGTGTCCAGGCAGACCGGCCACGCGTCGACGTCGGCGAACTTCTTGAACAGCGCCGCCTTGCCCTCCATCACCGGGAGCGCGGCGGCCGGGCCGATGTTGCCCAGCCCGAGCACCGCGGAACCGTCGGTGAGCACCGCGACCGTGTTGCGCTTGATGGTCAGGCGGCGCGCGTCCTCGGGGTTCGCCGCGATCGCCTGGCAGACGCGGGCGACGCCCGGCGTGTACGCGCGGGAGAGGTCGTCACGGTTGCGGAGCGCGACCTTGGGGCTGACCTCGATCTTGCCGCCGAGGTGGATCAGGAACGTCCGGTCGGAGACCTTGCGGACGCGGACGCCCGGCATCGAGTCCAGGGTCTGCGTGATGTCCTGCGCGTGGTTCTCCGACAGGGCGTTGGCGCTGATGTCGACGACGATCGAGTCGGGGTGCGACTCGACGACGTCGAACGCGGTCAGCACGCCGCCGACCCGGCCGACGGCGGTGGTCAGGTCACCCGCCGCGGTGGACGACGCGGGGGCCTCCACCCGGACGGTGATCGAATATCCGGGACCGGGAACCGGCATGGCACTACCCCCGCTGAGGAACGCTCGAATAGGTCGATCGAAAACCTACTCCCGTGACGACCGCCACGAACCCTCGCAGGGGGTAACTGATCAGTAGCTTTCTACCGGTTGATCTCGGTCTCGGGGTGCACGTAGGGCACCGCGTCGAGCGGGAAGGTCACGTCGCCGAACGGGGACAGGGCGCCCTGCCGATCCGATGCGAGCTCGGTGACGGGGTGCTCCCCGTCCTCACCGGGCCACGTCGGGTCGATCCCCGCGCGCTTCTTGTTCTCGCCCTTCGCCACAACGTCCTCCCGAGCATGGTCAAAGCCGTTCTCTCCGGCACAGTCTGCCCGAACGTGGCTGCCGGGCCCGCACCCGCCCGGTATCCTGGTCCTCTATGCCCGCGCCCTCCCTGGCGGACTGGCTGCGCCAGGAGTCCGACGACGCCCTCGCCGCACTGCTGCGCACGCGTCGCGACCTGTCCACGCCGCCCCCGTCCGACACCATCGTGCTCGCCACCCGGGCCGGCACGCCGGGTTCCGTCGCGCGCGCCTGCGAAGACCTCGACACCTTCACCCTCGCCGTGCTCGACGCGCTGCTGCTCGCCGGAGCGGACACCGATCCGGTCGCCGCGGCCGAGGTCGCGCGGCTCACCGGCACCGAGATCGGCGAGGCGCTGGCCCTGCTGCGCGCACGCGCGCTGGTCTGGGGCGAGGACGACGCGCTGCGCGTCCCGCCGTCGGCCCGAGACGCGCTCGGCCCCTTCCCCGCCGGATTGGGATCGTCTTCGCCCTCGCTCGCCGGGACGGACATCGAGGCCGCGCTCGCGGAGGTCGGCGAGGACGAGCGAGCCCTGCTGACGACGCTGGCCGCCGGACCGCCGATCGGCCGCACCCGCGACGCGTCGGCCGACGTCCCGCTGGAGCGGGCGCAGAACCCGGTCCAGCGCCTGCTCGCCCGGGGGCTGTTGCTGCGCCGGGACGATCAGACCGTCGAACTGCCGCGCGAGATCGGGATCGCCCTGCGCGGCGGGTCGGTGTTCGATCGTGCGTCGCTGCGCGAACCAGAACTCCCCGTCCACCCGCATCAGTCATCCACAGTGGACTCGACGGCGGCGGGCGAGGCGATGGAGTTCCTGCGCCAGACCGAAACCATGCTCCGCTCTTGGTCGGAGACGCCGCCGCCGGTGCTGAAGTCCGGCGGGCTCGGGGTCCGCGAACTGAAGAAGCTCGCCAAGGATCTCGACGTCGACGAGACGCGGGTGACCCTGCTGGCGGAGATCGCCGTCGGCGCCGGGCTGGTGGCCGACAGCGAGGCGACCGCGCCGGAATGGGTGCCGACGACGCTCACGGATTCGTGGCTCGCCTCGCCGACGGCGCAGCGCTGGATGACGGTCGCGCAGGCCTGGCTCGAACTGCCCCGGCTGCCCGGTCTCGCCGGCGGGCGGGACGCGAAGGACAAGCCGATCGCGCCGCTTTCGGAGGACTTGCGCCGTCCGCTGGCGCCCACGTCGCGGCGGCGGATCCTGCTCGCCCTGGCCGCGCTGCCCGAAGGCGCCGGGGTGAAGAGCACCGACGAACTGGTCGCGTCGCTCGCCTGGCGCGCGCCGCGGCGAGGCGGGCGGCTGCGGGACGAGACCGTGCGCTGGACGATGGCCGAGGGGGCCGCGCTCGGCCTGATCGGGCTCGGCGGGCTGACCACGGCGACGCGGGCCCTGCTGGCCGAGGACCGGCCCGGCGCCGTCGAGGCGATGCTGGACGCGCTGCCGCGGCCGGTGGACCACGTCCTGGTCCAGGCCGACCTGACGGTGGTCGCGCCGGGACCGCTGGAAGCCGACCTCGCGGCCGAGATGATCGCCGTCGCCGACATCGAATCGGCCGGGCACGCGACCGTCTACCGGATCACCGAGACCTCCGTGCGGCGCGCGCTCGACACCGGGCGGACCGCGGGCGAACTGCACCAGCTGTTCACCGCGAAGTCGGCGACGCCGGTACCCCAGTCGTTGAGCTACCTGATCGACGACGTCGCCCGGCGGCACGGGCGGCTGCGCGGCGGGGCCGCCGAGTCTTTCCTGCGCTGTGACGACGCGTCGCTGCTCGCGGAGGTCATGGGCAGCCCTGTCGCGACCGAGTACGGCTTGCGCATGATCGCGCCGACGGTGCTCATCAGCGCGTACCCGCTCGCCGAAGTCCTCGACGCCCTTCGCGCCGCCGGGTTCGCTCCGGCCGCCGAAGGCCCCGACGGACGTGTCATGGACATCAGGCCGTCCGGACGTCGCCTGCCCGCGAAGGCGCGTGCCGCGCGTCGGGCCCCTGGAGAGCCAGCCGGGCTGACGGACGATCAGGTCGGCAAGATCGTCGCGCACGTCCGGGCCGGTGACGCCGCTTCGGCGCGTCGTCGCGGCGAGACGGTGCGCGCGCCACAGGGCGGTGGTGCCGGGGACACGTCCGCGACGCTGGCGCTGCTTTCCCAAGCGACCATGGAGCGCCGCGAGGTGTGGATCGGATTCGTCGACTCACGCGGGACGGCGAGCCAGCGGGTCGTGCGGCCGATGCGGGTCGGCGGCGGAGTGCTCGAAGGGACCGACAACGAGCGGTACCCGCTGCACCGGATCACTTCGGCCGCCCTCGTCGAAGACTGACTTCGCGGTGGCGTGCTTTGCCGCGACGACTGGTCTAAACTGTGTTCGGAGCGTGACGTCGCGGACGTCAGGCGAGTCGCAAGGCCAGGTGCACCCGGGGCAGACCGGGACCCTGGCCTTACGCATGTCCGCTAGCAGTCCGTCTCGACGGCTATCTCGTACACGAGATCCTCGATCAACCGGCGGTAGCCGAGGCGCCCGTCCTTCCCTGCCTTGATCGCACCGGCGACGATGTCCGCCGCCCAAAGCAAAGGTTCGTCTTTGCCCGGCTCGTGGGCGACCCGGAAAGCGGTGCCCTTCGGAAGGTCGAACCGGGCGCCTTTGACCGTTTCGACGTCCCGAGCGTTCAACGTGGCTGTGCGTGACTCGAGGACGAGCAGCTCGACGTCGAACGCGGAGAGTTCGAGAACCAACCGCCGGAGACAGCGGGCACGGGCACGTTCCTGCCGTCGCCGGGGTACCGGGGATCCGATCGCGACGAGGTGAAAGCCGTCGAGGCCGGCGAGTGTCTTGACAGCAGCCTCCTGTTCCGCCGGATCCATCTCGTTCCAGTGGAGTTTCGGGATGCGCCGCCTGCCTCGAAGCTCCGACATGACCAGACGGACCTCGTCGTGGACCGCTCGGTCGAAGACCGCGGCTGCCAGCTACGAGGCAGCGAAGCCCGCATTCAGAGGACGAAATGCAGGCGGTCAGAGGGCCCGGAGGCCCTGAAGGACGCGCTCCATGAAAGCGCGCGAGGAGGAGTCGCCCAGGATCAGCTCGGTCTGGTGGATCAGCACCAGGCCCGCGTCCGCCATGTCGCCGACGAGCACCTTCACGACGCCCAGTGGCAGCCGCAGGTGCGCGGCGATCTCCGCGATCGACCGGGTGTCCAGGCAGAGGTCGCAGATCTGCCGGTGCTCCATGGTCCGCACGCCGCGATACCGGCGGCCGTCGTCACTGGTCGAAACCAGTGCCTCCAGCGCCAGGTCGTGCGCGGTGCGGGTGCGCCCGCCGGTGCGCGTGTAGGGCCGGACCCGGGAGCCCGAAGACGGAAGGTAGACCGAAGCGGGCGCGGCGGCGCTCTCCGTCCTGGACGGCGGCGGCGACTGGCGGATCGGCGAGGGCATCGACGCGGGCAGCGGAGGCGGCGACACCGGCGAAGGGACGGGCTCCGGCGGCTTGGCCGGGCGCCGCGGCATGATCGTGCTGATCGAGCTCAGTTCGAACCGGCCCGGTGAATCGAAAGCCTCGCGTTCGGTGCCCTGATAGAGCGAGTCCCAGCCGGAGGGGTCCGGTTCGGTGAATCCGGTGATCTTCATCGGCGGCTACCCACGTACGCCGCCCTGCAGCTGCGCCCTCAGTTCGGGGGTGATCTGCTGCCCGACCCGCTCGACGAGCAGCGTCATCTCGTAGGCCACGGTGCCGATGTCGCAGGTCGGCGCCGCCAGGACGGCGAGTGACGAGCCGTCGGCGACCGACATGAGGAAGAGGTACCCGCGTTCCATCTCGACGACGGTCTGGTTGACCCCGCCCGCGTCGAAGCAGCGTGCCGCGCCGGCGGTGAGGCTGATCAGTCCGGAGGCGACCGCGGACAGCTGTTCGGCGCGCTCCTGCGGCAGCCCGTCCGACGGCGCGAGGAGAAGCCCGTCCGCGGAGACCAGCACGGCGTGCGCCGCACCGGGAACCCGGCGCGCGAAATCCGTGATGAGCCAGCCGAACGAGCTCTGCTGCCCGGATGCCGTCACAAGTCCCTCCTCGCTGCGTCAAGACCACCTGGGCGGCGTGGTCCGGGCGTCTCCCGCCGACCAGCACCGATCCGGTACCGCCGAGCCCAAAGACGCCTCCACCCAGCGTATTCGTCCCGCCGATCGTGTCGAGCCCGCCACCCGGCCGAGGGTGTTAACCGAACGTGAACGTCCAGCCGCTCACCGCGTCGACACATCGCGAACCACGCATTCGTGGGTCACCCCGTGGTGGCCTGGTGCGACCAGGCGTGAATCGGTGTCCACGCAGGTCACCGGCTTTCCGCTCACCCGATCCGGCACTACCGGCACCGGATCGCGTGAAAGGGATCGCCCCGCGTTCAATCCGGCAGGTGGCGCTGCTCCCCGAAGCGGGTGAAGCCTGCCGAGTTCACTCCAACGGCCGCATCCGCTCCGGGCTTTTGTCCTGTTTTATCCCGCGCGCAACGCCGAATCGTGTGCGATGGCGTGCTGCACGACCGAGATCAACACCTGCTTGGCGGACTCACGTTCCCGCGCGTCACACGCCATGATCGGCACGGACGGTGAGATCGTCAGCGCGTGCCGGACGTCCTCGATCTGGTGGTGCAGCAGCCGGTCGAAGCAGTTGATCGCCACGACGTACGGCAGCTTCCGGTTCTCGAAGAAGTCGATCGACGGGAACGCGTCGGCGAGCCGCCGCGTGTCGACCAGCACGACGGCACCGATGGCGCCGACCGCGAGGTCGTCCCACATGAACCAGAACCGGTGCTGGCCCGGCGTACCGAACACGTACAGCACCAGGTCCGAGTCCAGCGAAATCCGGCCGAAGTCCATGGCCACGGTCGTCGTCGACTTGTTCGGGGTGGCCGAATTGTCGTCGACGCCGGTACTGGCCTCGGTCATCATGGCCTCGGTGGTCAGCGGATCGATCTCCGATACCGCCCCGACCAGCGTGGTCTTCCCCGAGCCGAATCCGCCAGCGACCACGATCTTGGCCGACGAAGTCGGTCCGGTCACCTGCGGCGCATTCGCGTCGGAGTCAAATTCTCCGAAGCCCACTGAGCACCCTCTCCATGAACTCGATACTGGGCCGGTCACCCACGTTCTGGCTGGCAGTGTGCACCAGGACCAGGCCGAGGCCGGCCACGTCTCCGATCAGCACCCGGACCACGCCGAGCGGCAGGCGCAGCAGCGCCGCGACTTCGGCGACGGAACGGGTGTCCAGGCAAAGGTCGCAGATCGACCGGTGTTCGGGGACGCGCACCCGGTCGAGCACGCGTCCCTGTTCGCTGGTCGAGATCAACGCCTCGATGGCAAGGTCGTACGTCGGCTTGGTCCGGCCACGCGTACGGAAGTACGGCCGGACCAAGCCGGAGGATTCGACGTCGGTGGTGTACTGCTCGTCGACGAACTCGTTCTGCGCCTGCTGCGGCAAGGCCGCGGCGAGCGGGTCGGCGGCGGCCGCCGCCGCCCTCCGCTCCTCCTCCTTGTCGAAGGAGAACCGGGCGAACTCGCCCGAGTCGTAGAGCGGACCACTGCCACCACCGAACAGTTCCGCCCCGGGGCCACCGAGGAGACGTTCCCGGTAGTCGGAGACGCTGAAATCGGCGGGTCCCTGTCCCGCGTTCGAATCGGTCAGCCAGCGGGAGGCATCGTCGGAGGACACGGGGTCGTTGTCCGACCCCTGTGCCCGGCGCGATCGCCATTCGCGGTCGACCCGGTCCCGGAAGGACGTCCAGTCCTCCCGGCCGTCGTCACGTTCCGACCACCCGCCGTTGAAGTCGTCACCGAGCCGGCCATCGCCCCTCAAGCGCCCGTCGTCCACGGCAATCTCCTCGGTTCCCGGTCGCTCAGCGGCGGACCGACGCGCCCTGCAGCTGCGCGCGCATCTCCGGTGTCAGCTGTTGCCCCACCCGTTCCACCAGCAAGGTCATCTCGTAGACGACCAGGCCGATGTCGCTCTCCGGCGACCCGAGGACCGCCAGACAGGAACCGTCGGACACCGACATCAGGAAGAGGAAGCCATTGGCCATCTCGACCACCGTCTGCGCGACCGTGCCGCCTTCGAACACCTTGGCCGCACCGCGCGCGAGGCTGGTGAGCCCCGACGCGACAGCGGCCAGCTGATCGGCCCTGTCCTTGGGAAGCCCCTTCGAGGAGGCCAGCAGCAAACCGTCCGCCGACACCACCACGGCATGCGCCGCGCCCGGGACCCGGTGCACGAAATCCGTGATCAGCCAGGCAAAGCTGCTCGTGTGTCCTTTACCCTGCGCCTGGCCGCCAGGCTGCGCCGGACCACCCGGCTGCATCGCACCCGCCCGTGTCACTGTCACTCCTTACTGCTGTCATCGGCAGGGGAACCCGCACCCCTGCCAGTCACCGGAACGCCGTTGTCATCCAGCGCATCGAGCGGGCGTTCCTTCAACGCGTGCCGTCCCGACGTGTAGCCCTTCTGGAAGCTTGCCATCCGACTCCGGGCCGCCGTCGCCGAGCGGGCGATCGCACCCGTTCCGGGCATCCCGGAAGTCTTGTCGGCGAACGAGTCTTCCTTCTTCGGCTCGTTCCCGCCGATCGAGCCGGGGACGAGGTACTGGTTCGGCACCCGTTTCGGCAGGCCCGCCGGGGTGATCTCGTCGTTCCGATCTTCGTACAGGACCTGTGCCGCTTGCCAGCCGTCGTCCGACGCGCTGCGCCAGCCATTGTCCTGGAGCACCGTCTCCGGCGGAACACTCTGCGGCGTCCGAGTGGGCAATGCCTCTTCGGGGGCGTCCTCGACGGCGGATTCCGCCGCTTCGCCGCCGCCGTTGCGGGTCTGCTCGGGCACGTCGGAATCGACCGGCTCGGTGTACGTGGTCGGGGTGTCCGACCCGGCCTCGTCGCCCTCGCTGAACCAGCGAGAGAGCACCGACTGGTAGATCGGCAGCCGCCGGGTGGGGACGTCGTCCTCGAGCGCCGACTTGCCGGCGTCCACGGGCTCCTCGGGCTGCCGCGGCGGCTCCGGCGGGGTCACCGGGACGTACCTCGGCTCCCGCTTCGGCAGCACGAGCGGCGCGAACTGGGTGTCCGTGTCACTGGAGGCGCCGTCGCCGTTCGACGACGGGAGGTCGTCGGCCGTCGGCCACGCCGGGGTCTCCTCGGCGGGGGCCGCGGGGCTGAGGAACGGCCCCGCCGCGTTCTTGCCCGCGACCAGGTCGTCGAGGCTGATCGGCTGGTCGAGCGGGACGAGCCCGCCCTGTTGCGCGACCGGCTGCGGCGCCGGGGGCTTCGACGGCGGCGGCGGGGTCATCTCCAGGCCGCGGTCGGAGGCCGGGATGTTCGGCAGCGAGCTCGACATCTCCGAGACCGACGGCATCGAAGGCATCGACGTTTCCGAACGGTTCGGCGGGGGCGGGGTGTTCCGCGCGCCGGGCCGCATCTGCGTGAGCAGCTCGGCGGGCACGACGACCCGCGCGATCACGCCGCCCTCGATGTCCTCGTTCTCCCGGAGCCGGACCTCGATGCCGTGGCGGCGCGCCAGGCGCGCGACCACGTACAGGCCCATCCGCCGGGTCACCGAGACGTCCAGGTCCGGCGGGTCGGCCAGCCGCTGGTTGACCTCGGCGAGCCGCTCGTCGGTCATGCCGACACCGTGGTCGGTGACCTGGATGGCGAGCGCCTTCTTGCGGGTGATCACCGCGCGGACGGTCACCTTCGTCTCCGGCTCGGAGAAGTAGGTGGCGTTGTCGAGCAGCTCCGCGAGCACGTGCACGAGGTCGTGGATCGTCAGGCCCTGGACGGCGACCTCGGGGACGATCCCGATCTCGATCCGGGCGTACTGCTCGATCTCCGAGACCGCGGCGCCGATGACGTCGGCGGCGGGCACCGGCTTGGGCACCGACTTCGCGAGACCGGCGCCCGAGAGCACCAGGAGGCTTTCACCGTTGCGGCGCAGCCGCGTGGCGAGGTGGTCGAGCTCGAACAGGCTGGCCAAGTGGTCCGGGTCCTGCTCGTCGGCCTCCAGCCGGTCGATGACGCCGAGCTGGCGTTCCACCAGCCGCTGCGACCGGCGGGACAGGTTCACGAAGATGCCGTTGACGTTCTCGCGCAGGAGGGCCTGCTCGGCGGCCATCTTGACGGCCTGTTCGTGGACGACGTCGAACGAGCGCGCCACTTCACCGATCTCGTCACGCGAAGTGACGGGCACCGGCTCGACCGACCGCTTCGAGGCGTTGACCGGATCCGGGTCGTCCAGGATCGCTTGCACGGTTTCCGGCAGTCGTGTGTAGGCGACGTCGAGCGCCGTCTTCCGCAGCACCCGCAGCGGGCGCAGCATCAGGCGGGCGATGACGAGCATCAGGAACAGCGCCGCGAGCAGGGCCAGCAGCACGATCGCGCCGCCGATCCAGGCGGAGTTGATCGCGTCGGTGGCCAGGTCGTCGGCCTGGGCCCGCAGCTGGCCGAGCAGGTTGGTCTCGACCGCGCGCAGCTTGTCCAGCGCGACCCGGCTGTCGTTGCCGAGCGCGACGTTGTCGATCGACGGCGTCTGGTTCTGCTGGTACAGCGAGAACGCCATCGTGGTGATCCGGCGGCGGTCGTCGACCTCGGGACCGGAGAAGGTGTCCGAGTAGAGCTGCCGCTGTTCGGGGCTGGCGTTGGCGAGGAAGGCCGCCGTCGAGGCGTCGCCGCTCGCGACCGCCGAACGGGCCTGGTCGAACAGGTCGCCGGGGAACGACGAGCGGAAGGAGGCGATCAGCAGCGCCGCGTCACCGCGGGCGATGAACTCCTTGCTCTCACTGATGGCCTGCACGGTGACGCCGAGCCGGAGCACGTCGCGGTTCGCCACCGCGGTGGTCACCTCGCGGCCGAGCTGGACCAGCGAGTCGAGGATGCCGGTGTAGGCGATCAGGACCGGGGTGTCGCTCAGCAGCGAGGTGTTCATCGCGCCGCGCAGCGGGCGCAGGCCGTCGAGCCGCTGCAGACCCCGCGCGTAGCGGTCCCTCGTGTCCTGGTCGTCCGGGTTGATCTGGTTCGCCGAAGCCCGCAGGTCGTCGATGGCGCGGTCGACCTTGGCGATCTGCGCGTCGAGACCGGCCTGGCGCGACGGGTCGTCCGAAGCCTTCGAGGCGACGGCCAGCGCGCGTTCGCTCTGCAGCTCGTGGACCACGAGCGTGATCTTGTCGGCGAACGCGACCTGGTCGGCGGTGTCCTGGAACCGGGCGGCCTCGCTGCTGTCGTCGATCACGCGCAGCGTGCCGAGTGCGAGCGCGGTCAGCGTCGGAATGATCAGGACGGCCGCGAGTTTGGATCGCAGACGCCAGTTACGCAGGCCCAGGAACGACCCGGCCTTCCCGCCAGGACCGTCTCCGGTTTCCCGCGCAGGGGCCCCTCCCACCCCCGCGGTGTCTTCGTTCGGCACCGCCGCACCACCATCATCTTCATCCGGGCCGGGAAAGCCCATTTTGGACATGCCGTTCTCGTACTGGCCGTACTGCTGCTGTCTGGGCCGGTTGTCTGAGACCACTACCCGCACTCTCCTGCCGTCGGGCAGGCGGATGCTTGACGCGAGTGCTCACCCTGGCGAATGAGGAAGTCGTCTTCGACGCGGTCTCTCAAGTGCACTTGGCCGAATTCCCGCCTTGCGTCATTGGTCTGTTCGGCCTAACCCGCCAGTGCACGGGCGCGCACCAGTGAAGCACGGACGTGTCCGAAGTGTTCAACACCGGGTTCTTGTTCAACACAGAGTGCCTTGCACCTCGGGAAAGGTCCAGAGCGTTCGGCCATCCAAGGCACTCTCTTTCACTACATCAGTGGTCCACACCTCACTACCGGTGCATGAGGGTAGCGAACGGTAGGCCCAGATGTAACCCTTTGGACAAGACCTCCAAGAAGACACCGGACGGGTCTTGACCTGTCCGCGCTCAGTTGTCAACAAGTCCCCGTCGCGAACACGCCGAGTTGTGTTCACTTCTGACAAACAGCCTGTTCGGGTGATTGTTACCACTTGGGATCATGGGATGACCACCCATTGTGAGCGCGTTGTCCGTTCTCTACAGTGGGCCCGTGACTCCGGACAAAGAGTCACTTCCGAATTCCGTACCAGGCCACGTCATCACGTGACCTTCCCTCGATCAGGAGCACCACTTGCTTTCGAAGAAGGCCTTGAGCGCCCGCCTGGGACGGCGCGGGGCGATCGCGCTCGCGATGGCGGCCGTCGTCACGACGTCGGTCGGTGGCTGCGGCCTGCTCGGCGGGGACGAGTCGTCCTCCTCCGGCGGCTCCGGGAACCTCGAGAAGTCGAAGATCAAGGTCGCCGTGATGTCGACCATCGACCTCGCGCCCCTGCGTCTCGCCCAGGACGGCGGCTACTTCAAGAACGAAGGCCTCGATGTCGAGGCGATCGAGGCGGGTACCGGCCAGATCTCGCTGACCAAGCTGATCGGCGGCGAGGTCGACATCGCGTACGCGAGCTACACACCCTTCTTCATCGCGATGAGCAAGAACACCGCCGACATCAAGCTGGTCGCGGACGCCTCCTCCGCCGGTCCGAAGAGCACGATGCTGGTCACGCTGCCGACGTCGTCGGTGAAGAGTGTCGCCGACCTGGCCGGCAAGAAGATCGGCATCACCGCGCCGAACACCGTGTCCGACACGCTGTCCAAATCGGTCATGAAGGACCACGGCGTCGACACCAGCAAGGTCACGTGGGTGCCGATCCAGCTGCCGAACGTCGGCGCCGCGCTCAAGAACGGCGACATCGACGCCGGCTTCCTGACCGAGCCGTTCATCACGCAGACCGCGAAGCAGGCGGGCACCGTCCCGGTCGTGGACACCGCCACCGGCGCCACCCAGGACTTCCCCACCGCGGGCTACGGCTCGCTCGGCAAGTTCGTGACGGAGAACCCGAAGACCGTGGCCGCCTTCCAGCGCGCCATGCAGAAGGCCACCCGTGACGCGGCGGACCGCTCCAAGATCGAGCCGCTGCTGGTCAAGTACGCCAAGATCGACCAGGACACCGCCGCGCTGACCACGCTGCTGACCTTCCAGTCCACCCTGGACCCCCGCCGCATCCAGCGGGTGCCGGATCTGCTCCTGCAGATGGGTGCGATCCCGACCAAGATCGACGTCGGCCCGATGATCGCGGCCCAGGCCACGAGTTGATGACGCGCGGTTACTCCGAATAGCCGTTCCACGCGGAATTCGCTCACTGAAAGTAATGTTGTCCAAGCGGGTGATCATGGTATCGGGCGAATGGCCTAAAATGATCACCCGCACACGACACCCATTGTGAGCAGGTGGGCAAATCTCTAAGGTGACCGCGTGCCTGGCGAAATGGAGCCACGACACGGATGAAAAAACCCCAACGGTGATTCATTGTTTCCGAGGAGCTGGCTTTGTTTCGAAACGCCATGAGCAGGAGTGGTGCACGTAGAGGCCGGGGTGCCATCGGCGTCGCCCTGAGCGCGCTCATGCTGGCCACGTTGGGCGCCTGTGGCGCCCTCGGCGGCGAAGACACGTCCAAGGCGGCCGGTGGTGACGGTGGCCTGGAGAAGCCGAAGATCAAGGTTTCCCTGCTGCCCGTCGTCGACCTCGCGCCGCTGCGGCTGGCGCAGGAGGGCGGCTACTTCAAGGCCGAGGGTCTCGAGGTCGAAGCGGTCGACGCCCCCAGTGGTCAGGCGTCGATGACCAAGATGATCGGTGGCGAGGTCGACATCGCCTTCTCCACCTATATGCCCTTCTTCGTCGCGAAGAGCAAGGGCGCGGCCGACATCCGGCTCGTCGCCGACGCGGTCTCCGCGAGCCCCAAGAGCAACGCGGTCGTCACGGTGCCGACGTCGTCGGTCAAGACGATCAACGACCTCGCGGGCAAGAAGATCGCGATCACCGACAAGAACACCGCCTCCCACCTGCTGACCGTCTCGGTGATGAAGGACCACGGCGTCGACACCAGCAAGGTCACGTGGGTGCCGATGGCGCTGCCGAACATCGGCGCCGCGCTGGCTGCGGGCCAGGTCGACGCGGGCTACCTGCCCGAGCCGTTCCTGACCCAGGCCTCCAAGGTCGTCGGCGCGACCCCGGTCGTCGACATCGCGACCGGCGCCACGCAGGACTTCCCCCTGGCGGGCTTCGGCTCGCTCGGGTCATTCGTGGACAAGAACCCCAAGACCCTGGCCGCGTTCCAACGCGCCCTGGGCAAGGCCGTGCGCGACTCGGCCGACCGCTCCAAGATCGAGCCGCTGATCGTCAAGTACGCCAAGGTCGACGCCGAAACAGCGTCACTGCTCACGCTGCCGACGTTCGGATCCACTCTGGACCCGCGTCGCCTGCAGCGCGTGCCGGACCTGTTGCAGCAGACCGGTGTGCTGACGGCCAAGCTCGACGCCGCCCCGATGCTCGCCCCTCAAGCTGGATAAAGGTCAAGGTGCCACGACTTCTCCGTGCCCTGGCCGGTCTGGCCGGTTTCTTCCTCCTGTGGGAAGTGATCGTCCAGGCCGGCCTGGTCCGTAAAGAGTTCCTCCCCCCGCCGTCCGTCGTCCTGGTGACGATCGTCGAACAGTTCGGGGAGACGCAGTTCATCCGGGACCTGGTCGCCACGTTCCTCGCGTGGGCGATCGCGCTGCTGATCGCCGTCGCCATCGCCGTGCCCGCCGGTCTGCTGCTGGGCAGCATCCCCGGCCTGCGCACCGCGACCGCGGTGATCGTCGAGTTCCTGCGGCCGATCCCCGCCGTGGCGCTGATCCCGCTGGTGCTCCTGCTGATCGGCGGCGGTCCCGAAGCGAAGATCACGCTGGCCGTGTACGCGTCGCTGTGGCCCATCATGTTCAACACGATCTACGCCCTCGGCGAGATCGACCCCGTGCTGCTGGAGACCGCGAAGGCCTGCGGCACCGGCAAGTTCCGGACGCTCACCTCGGTGGCGCTGCCGCACACCGCGCCGTTCGTGTTCACCGGGGTCCGGCTGTCCGCCAACATCGCGCTGATCGCGGTGGTCAGTACCGAGTTCCTGGCGGGCGCCAAACTCGGCATCGGCAACTTCATCATGCAGGCCAGTACCGGTTCGACCAGGTTCGACCTCGTGCTCGCCGGCACCGTGGTGGTCGGCGCGCTCGGCTTCCTCATCAACGGCGGACTCGAAATGATCGGCAGGCGGGCGTTCCGCTGGAGCACGGTCGACCGGGAGGCGGTCTCGTGACGACCCTCACGCTGACCAGCCGCGTCGGCAGGCGCGTGGGCCGGGGCCTCGGCATCCTGGTCCGCAACTGGCTGCTGTTCTTCGCCCTGCTCGGGCTCTGGGAGCTCGGGACCCGGCTCGCGGAAAGCCCGTTCTTCCCGCCGCCGACCGAAATCGTGGCCAGCTCGGCCAAGCTCTGGTTCACCGGTCCGGCCTCGCAGCTGTTCCTGACCGACACCGTGTTCGACAACGTCCTCCCCAGCCTCGGCCGGACACTGGGCGGCTGGCTGCTGGCCGGCGTTCTCGGTGTCGCGCTGGGTGTCGCGTTGGGCCGGTCGAAGCACGGAATGGACTACGTCGGCCCGCTTTTCGCCTTCTTCCGCTCGGTTCCGCCGCCCGCGCTGATCCCGGTGTTCATCGTCCTCTTCGGACTCGGACCGGGTATGCAGACCGGGTCGATCATCTTCGGCGCGATCTGGCCGGTGCTGCTCAACACCGTGGACGGCGTCCGCTCGGTGGACCAGGTGAAGATCGACACCGCGAAGTCGTTCCGGACGCCGCGGTCGTACTGGGTGCGCTCGATCGTGCTGCCCGCCGCCGGGCCGAAGATCTTCGCGGGCCTGCGGCTGAGCCTCTCCATTTCGCTGCTGCTGATGGTGATCTCGGAACTGGTCGGCTCCTACAACGGCATCGGCCGGTCCCTGATGGACGCCCAGCAGGCGTTCGACTTCCCGCTCATGTGGTCGTGGCTGGTCCTGCTCGGGCTCCTCGGCTTCGGGTTCAACGCGGCCTTCCTGGCGGTGGAGCAGAGAGTGCTTCGCTGGCAGCCCACCCGCAACGGCCGTATCTAGTTCTTTCGAAGGGTCAGCAAAGATGTCAACCATGCTCGAAGTCTCCGGGCTGAACCACCGGTACGGCGCGGGAGAAAAGGCACACGTCGCGGTCAACGACCTGTCGTTCACCGTGGAAGCGGGACAGCTCGCGAGCATCGTCGGCCCGTCGGGCTGCGGCAAGTCGACGCTGCTGCGCTGTATCGCCGGGCTGATCAAGCCGACGTCCGGCCGGGTCAGCCTGCACGGCGACGACGTCTCTTCCGGTGTGCCGGAGGACCTGGCCGTGGTGTTCCAGGACTACAGCCGCTCGCTGTTCCCGTGGCTCTCGGTCGCGAAGAACGTCGAGTTCCCCTTGCGGTGGCGTAACTTGAGCCGCTCCGAGCGCCGTACGCGGGCGCAGGAGGCACTGGAGTCCGTCGGCCTGTCCGGGGTCGGCTCGAAGTTCCCGTGGCAGCTCTCGGGCGGTATGCAGCAGCGTGTGTCGATCGCGCGGGCGCTGGCCAGCCGGCCGGCGCTGCTGCTGATGGACGAGCCGTTCGCGTCGGTCGACGCCCAGACGCGGTTCGAGCTGGAGGACCTGACCCGGCGCGTGCAGCGCGAGAACGGGAGCACGGTTCTCGTGGTCACGCACGACATCGACGAGAGCGTCTACCTGTCGGACCGGGTGCTGGTGCTGTCGAAGTCGCCCGCCAAGATCGTCGCGGACCTGCCGGTCGGGCTGCCCGCGGAACGGGACCAGATCACCACGCGCGAATCCGCCGAGTTCGTGACGCTGCGCGGTGAGGTGGCGCGGCTGCTGCACGGTGGCGCGCCTGAGGCCGTCACCGCGGCTTCGGACGCGGCCGAGTACGAACTGGCGCAGCAGGAAGCCGCCGCCGACGCCGCTGAGGCCGAAGTCCGCGCCAAGAGCTGACGCTCTTCCGCCTTGGTACATGAAGGCCCCCTTCCTTGCGCCTAGCGCAAGGAAGGGGGCCTTCAGGTACTTCCGGAGGCTCGTCAGTAGAGCGTGCGCGGGTTCGCGTCGATGCGGACGTGCACCAGATGCGGCCGCTCGTCCGGCAGCGCGGCTTCCAGCGTCGGCTTGAGGTCCTCGGCCTTCTCGACGACCGAAGTCCCCAGCCCCAGGCTCTTCGCCAGCGCGGGGAAATCGATGCCGCCGAGGTCGACGCCCGGCACCTTCTCGCCACCGGCCGCCTCGCCGAGGATGCGCACGGCGGCGTACTCCGAGTTGTCGAAGATCACGAACGTCACCGGCAGGTTGTGCTGCGCCGCCGTCCACAGTGCCTGGACGCAGTACATGCTCGAACCGTCGCCGAGGATGGCGACGACCTTGCGGTCCGGCCGGGCCAGCGCGGCGCCGACGGCGGCCGGGAGGCCGTAGCCCAGGGTGCCGCTGGCGACGGTGAGGAAGCCGGAGTCGGTGGACTTGATCGGCAGGTGATCGTGCAGTTCGTTGCGGTGGCTCGGTGTCTCCTCGACGACGATCGCGTCGTCCGGCAGGACCTCCGCGATCGTGGCGTAGGCGAAGCCGGGCGTGATCGGCGTGGCCGCGGCGGGCTTCTCCAGCCGGGTGCGGGCCTTCGGCGCCTCCCGGGGCGCGACGCGGTCCAGCAGTGCGCGGATCGCGAGCTTCGGCGTCGCCCGGATCCCGGTACCCTCGGCGGCCCTGGCGAGGATCTGCTCGTCGTCGCTGATCAGGAACAGCGGCGGCAGCGCGGTTTCCGACTCGCCCCGGTACACGTGGTAGGTGAACGCCGGGGCACCGATGACGACCACGAGATCGTGCTCGACCAGCGCGCTCGCGAGCATTTTCCGTTCCGGCTGAAGGAAACCGAAGAACTGCGGGTGGTCCTCGGGGAAGGAGCAGCGCGCGCCCATCGGCGGCGCCCAGACCCCGGCGCCCACCTTCTCGGCCAGCGCAACGACGTCCGGCACGGCGCCTTCACCGTCGATGCCGGGGCCGACCACGATCGCCGGGCGCTCGGCGGCGTCCAGGGCGGACACCAGTTCGTCCACAGCGGACGGATCGGGCGCGAAGCCGCGGATCGGCGGCCGGGAGACGATCGGCTTGGAGGTCTCGACGTCCCAGTCGTCCACCGGTACCGAGACGAACACCGGACCCATGGGTGCCTGCGTCGCGATGTGATACGCCCGCGCCAGCGCCGCCGGGACGTCCTCGGCCCTGGCGGGCTCGCAGCTCCACTTCACGTACGGCTTGGGGAAGTTCGTCGCCTCGACGGCGCCGAGGAACGGGTCGTCCGGCAGCAGCGACCTGGTCTGCTGACCGGCCAGGATGATCAGCGGCGCGTTGTTGCGGTAGGCGGTGAAGATGTGCCCGAGCGCGTGGCCGACGCCGCCCGCGGAATGCAGGTTCACCAGCGCCGGCCGTCGCGCGGCGCGGGCGTACCCGTCGGCCATCGCGACGACGGACGCCTCGTGGAGCGCTAGCACGTAGGTGAAGTCGTCCGGCCATTCCGTGAGGAAGGCGATCTCGGTCGTACCGGGGTTGCCGAAAACCGTGGTCAGGCCCAGTTCGCGCAGCAGTTCCCTGGTCGCGTCACGTACGGTGCGGGTAGCCATGGCGCACACGGTATCTGGTCGGATGGCGATAGTTGAAGATGCAACCTTATATCACCGTGTGTGGTCTGGACCTGACCCGGTGTTCGCGGCCTACTCCTTGACCAGGGCGGCCCATTCGCGAACGGCGGCGACGTCCACATCGGACTCCCAGCCGCCGGGCCGGACCGCGCTGCCGACGTGGAACGCGCGCACCCCGCCTGCCCGCAGCAGATGCACCTGCTGCGCCCGCAGGCCGCCACCGACCAGCAGCCGGGGCCCGTCCTCACGCCGGGCGAGCCGCTGCAGGACCGACAGCCCGTGCGCCACACCGTGCGGATGCCCGGCCGCGAGCACCGTGTCGCAGCCGAGCGCGGCCAGCTGGTCGTAGGCGCGCAACGGGTCCCGCGCGCGGTCGATGGCCCGGTGGAAGGTCCAGGGCAGTCCGTCGAGCTCTTTGACCAGCGTCTCGCAGGCGTCGACGTCGATTTCGCTGTCCAGGTCCAGGAAGCCGAAGACGAACTCCCGCGCGCCCGCTTCGATCAGCCGTACGGCGTCCGCGCGCAGCCCGTCGAGGTCGCCGGCGGCGAAGGACATGTTGTCGCGCACCATGACCCGCACCGGGAGATCGGTGGCGGCGAGTACTTCGCGCAGCGTCCCGACCGACGGCGAAAGACCGTCGCTGGCCATGTCGCTGACCAGTTCGAGGCGATCGGCCCCGCCCTCCTGTGCGCGCTCCGCGTCCGCCGCGGTCAGCGCGATCACTTCCAGCAGGCCGGTTTTCGAACTCATGGACCTTCCAATTCGCTTAAGCCGAGGGGTTGTCTTCACCCCTGGCGTGGCGACCGCGCCGGAATCCGCCTTGCAGGCTGGTCATCCGTTCACGGACCGCTTCGGGGGAAAGTGAGAGTATCGGCCTCTCCCCTCGCGGCTTCTCCGGCCTGTCGTCCTGCGACCGGGCTTCCGGGACGACGGCGGGCAGGAACGGCCACGTGTCCTCCGCGCCGTCCTCCTGTTCCAGCTCGGCGGACGTCGGCCAGGCGGGCTCGGGCGCGGGCTCGGGCTCCGGCGCCTTTTCCTGCGACTCCAGAGCCTTCGGCTCCAGCGGCTTCAGCGTCGGTTCGGTCGGCTCGTCCGGATCCTCCGCGGGCTTCTCGCCCGAGGCGCTCGCTTCAGCCGCTTCCGCCGCCTTCACCGGTTCGAACGACGGCAAAGAAGGCGGGCCGGGCTCGGCGGGCGAAGGTCCCTCGCGCGGGCCGCCGTGGTCGAACCACTGCGAGAGCACGCTCTGGTACTTGGGCATCCGCTCGGTCGGCGAGTCCAGTTCGAGATGGTTGACGGCGTCGTCGTCCGCCGACGGCCACTCCGGCTGGGTCTCCCGCTCGACGACGGGCGCGCGCCGCAGCGGCCCGGGGTCCAGCACGGGCGCGAACCGCGACTCCTCCGCGCTCTCCTCCGGTTCGGCCAGCGGCGGGACTTCCAGCGGCGGTTCGGGTTCCGGTTCGGGGGCGACGACGACGGGCGGGGGTTCCGGCATCGGGGCGGGCCGGGGCGCTTCGACGATGAGCCCGGCGGGCACGACGACCACGGCGGTGATCCCGCCGCCGTCGGCGGACCGCAGGCGGACGTCGATGCGGTGCCGGACGGCCAGCGTCGCGACCACGAACAGGCCCATCCGCCGGGAGACTTCGACGTCGACGTCCGGCGGGTTCGCCAGCCGCGTGTTGGTCCGGTCGATCTCCGCCTGCGGCATCCCGGCACCGTGGTCGGTGATCTCGATCTGCCATTCGCCGCGGTCGGTCTCGTGCCCCTCGACCTGCACCATCGTGCTCTGGTCCGAATACCGGGTCGCGTTCTCCAGCAGCTCGGACACCACGTGCACGAGGTCGTTGACCGCCTCGCCGCGCACCGCGATCCGCGGCGCCGCACCGAGTTCGATGCGCTGGTAGTGCTCGACCTCCGAAAGCGCGGCGCCGATGATCTCGTCCGCGACGACGGAACCGCCGTCCTCGCGGACGACGTCGGTCCCGGAGAGCACCAGCAGGTTCTCGCTGTTGCGCCGCATCCGCGTCGCGAGGTGGTCGAGTTCGAAGAGCCCGGCGAGCGTGTCGGGATCCTGTTCGTCGGCCTCCATGCGGTCCAGCACGGAAAGCTGGCGCTCGACGAGATCCTGGCTCCGCTGGGACAGGTTCACGAACATCGCGTTGATGTTCTCCCGCAGCATGGCCTGTTCCCCGGCGAGCCGGACCGCTTCGCCGTGCACCGCGTCGAACGCCCGCGCCACCTGGCCGAGTTCCTCGCGGCTGAACACCGGGACCGGCGCGACGGCCAGCCGTCGCCGCAGGTTCTCCGGCTGCGGCTCGGGATCGCTGAGCAGGCCCTCGACGGCCGCCGGGAGCTGGTGCTCGGCGACCTGGAGCGCGCTGCGGCGCAGGATCCGCAGCGGCCGCAGCAGCGAACGCGCGATGATCACGGAGAGCACCCCGGCGACCAGCAGGACGCCGAGCACGATGCCGCCGTCCCAGATCGCGGACGTTCTCGCTTGTGCCGCAAGGGTGTCCGTACGTTCTTGCAGCTGCACGAGCAGCGCCTGCTGCACCTGGTGGGCCAGATTGACCGTGTAGGTGGCCGAGGTGTCCCACTGGTTCGGGTCCAGGCCGCCGAGCCCCTGGTCGTTCTCGGCGCGGATGAGCGCCGACTCCACCATGTCGTTGCCGATGTCGACGATCAGGCCGATGACCGTGTCGTCGTACATCCGCTGCTGTTCGGGCGTCGCGAAGGTGCGGTAGTCGTTGCGGGCGGCGGCGAGTTCGGCCTCGGCGCCGAGCAGCGCGCGGGTCCTGTCCCGGTTCAGGCCGCCCTGGGCGAGCGCGGCCGCCAGGATCGCGCGCTTGACCGACATCTGGTCTTTGACCCGCGCGAGCGCGTTGCCCGCGAGGCGGAGCTTCCCCAGATCCGGATCGGACACGTCGGCGGCGGTGGAATCGCTGATGTCGAGCAGGCCGGAGATCAGTTCGCTGTAGGAGCGCAGCACCGCGTCGGCGGGAAAAGCCGAGTGTTCCGCGGAAAACCTGAGCCCGGTCAGCACGCGCAGCCGGTCACTCGTCAGCTGGAGACTGGTCGCGGCCTTGTCGCCGAGCCTGCTCTTGCTCTCGCCGAGCGTGCGGTCGAACGTGCCGATGGCCGTGTCGACGCGCTTGCGCTGCTCGATCAATTCGGACAGGTCGCCCTTGCGATCGCCCGCGACGAACCGGACGGTGAGGTCCCGTTCGCGCTGAAGCTGGTGCACGGCCTCGGCGACGGTGCTGTCGACCCGGCCCCGGGTGGCGAATTCGGCCAGCTGCCGGGCATCCCGCAGATCCGAGTCGACCCGGAGCCCGACGAGGGCGACCACCGCGAGCGCGGGAATCAGGAGTACCACGAAGAGTTTGGTACGCAGGTGCCAGTTCCGCAGCCGCCAGCGGCCGCCGACGCGAGGGTGCCGTTCCGTCGCGTCGCCCCCACGGGGACGCTTGTCGCGACGGGCCACCTGGTTTCCTTTTCCCACCACGGGACCCTTTCCCATGGCTGATATCGGGGACGAGAGCCCGAACCTACTGTAGAGTAACAAGGTTCGAGAACGATCGAAAGCCGCGCAATCCGGCGTCTCCCGCACGCGATCGTATGGGGCCCGGACCATACGATCCAGAAGGAGGAGCACATTCTCTCGGTAGGTGAGCGGTGACGAAGATGCGCGTCTTGGCGATTCCGCTGGTAGCGGCTCTGCTGGCGACGGCCGGTTGCGGAGTGTTTTCCGATGGTGACGCAAGCACCGACGCGCCACTCGAACGGACGGAACTGCGCATCGGTGTCGGGAGCCCCATCGACACGGCGCCTTTGCGGGTCGCCGTGGCCGCCGGGAAATTCACCGCCGCCGGCCTGTCCGTGACCCTCGTCGACGTCCCCGCCGACCAGGCGATCGGCAAGCTTTCCGCGGGCGAGATCGACCTGGCGTTCGCGAGCGACGTCTCCATCTTCCGCGCCGCCGCGGCCGGGACCGCGCTGCAGTTGCAGGGCGAGGCCTACACCGCCGGCCGCAACACCATGGCGCTCGTCACACTTCCCGGTTCCGACTACACCGAGCCGACGCTCAAGAAGTCACCGAAGATCGCGGTGAACATGCTCGACGACACCGGCGTGCTCGTGGCCCGCTCGGTACTCGGGACCGCGGGCGTCGACGTGAACCGGATCCAGTTCAAGCAGAACCCGTTCGACCGGATGCCGCAGGCGCTCCAGGCGGGCGAGGTCGACGCCGCGTGGATGGTCGAGCCGTACATCACCAGGGCCGAGAAGGAACTCGGGGCGAGCATCCTCGCCGACGGCGCCCGCGGCGCGACGCTCGACTTCCCGATGTCGTCCTACGTTTCGACCGGCGCCTTCGGCCAGGGCAACGCCCGCACGCTCGCGGCCTTCCGGGAAGTGCTCGGCGAGGCGCAGGTGCGGGCCGCGGACCCGGTCACCGTCCGCGACGCGCTGCCGTCGTTCTCCGACATCGACCGGACCACGGCGTCCCTGATCTCGCTCGGGTCCTACCCGGTCTCCCTCAACGGCATCCGGCTGCAGCGGGTCGCCGACCTGATGCACAACTCCGGCATGATCGGCGCCCGGCTCGACGTCCAGTCGATGGTGCCGCGCTCCTAGCTGTTCTCGCCTAGATGTTCTCACCGGTCGGCCTCAGGCACACCGTGCGCTCGGGCGGCCCGGTGTAGTGCAGCTCGGTGTCGTCCGACGCACACGCGGCCTCCGACGCTCCCCGCGTCACCACGGCCCGCGCCTCCGCGCTGATGTCGGTGCAGCGGACCTTCGCGATCCGCGTCTCGTGCACGACGTCGCGCAGGCAGTCCCCGGTCTCGACGTTCAGCGCGAGGCAGAGCGTCTTTTCGGCCCGCTTGGCGGACGAACTCCCGTACAGCTCGAACTGGACGTAGTCCGGATCGCGGCATTCCGACGAGCCCGTGCGCACCTCGTCGATGCGGAAGGTCGCGCGGTTCGACGTGCAGCTGGCGGTCGTGTAGCTCTGGGCACCGCCCGCCTCGTCGCTCAGGTACAGGCACTTCCCCGCCTCGACCGTGGCGAATTTGCCCGCCTGCGAGATCCCCCAGGCGACCAGGCTCCCCACGCCCAGCGCGACGACGACGCCCAGCACGATCGAGACCCTGGCCAGGACGCTCAGCGGCGCCGGCTTCGGGAACGGCGTCGGCGGCCCCGCCTCCGGCATCGCGGGCATCGGGGCCGGCGCGTTGAACGGGTCGTACTCGGGTGTCCCGCCGGTCGGTGTAGTCGTCAAGGTCCCCTCCAGTCACCTGCCGCACATCCTTCCACCAGCGGTGCCGCGACGGGAGCCGGTGGGGCCGGAACGTATAAAGGAGGATGTGACCGATGGCCCGCTGATCGTCCAGTCCGATAAGACCGTCCTGCTCGAGGTCGACAACAGCCAGGCCGACGACGCGCGGATCGCCATCGCGCCGTTCGCCGAGCTGGAACGCGCGCCCGAGCACGTCCACACCTACCGGATCACGCCGCTGGCGTTGTGGAACGCCCGCGCGGCCGGCCACGACGCCGAACAGGTCGTCGACGCGCTGACGACGTACTCGCGGTTCCCCGTGCCCCAGCCGCTGCTCATCGACATCGTGGACACGATGGGCCGGTTCGGGCGCCTGCAGATCGCCAACCACCCGGCGCACGGCCTGGTCATGTCGACCATCGACCGCGCGGTGCTGGAGGAGATCCTCCGGCACAAGAAGATCAGCCCGATGCTGGGCGCGCGCATCGACGAGGACACCGTCATCGTGCACCCCTCCGAACGCGGACGGCTCAAGCAGGCGCTGCTGAAGGTCGGCTGGCCCGCGGAAGACCTCGCCGGTTACGTGGACGGTGAGGCGCATCCGATCGACCTCGCCGAGGACGACTGGGAGCTGCGCGACTACCAGCGCAAGGCCGCGGAGGCGTTCTGGGCGGGCGGGTCCGGCGTCGTCGTGCTGCCGTGCGGCGCGGGCAAGACCCTGGTCGGCGCCGCGGCCATGGCGCACGCGAAGGCGACGACGCTGATCCTGGTGACGAACACCGTCGCCGGACGGCAGTGGAAGCGGGAGCTGGTCGCGCGGACCTCGCTCACCGAGGAGGAGATCGGCGAGTACTCCGGGGAGAAGAAGGAGATCCGGCCGGTCACCATCGCGACCTACCAGGTGGTCACGCGCAAGACCAAGGGCGAGTACAAGCATCTGGACCTGTTCGACTCGCGCGACTGGGGCCTGGTCGTCTACGACGAGGTCCACCTGCTGCCCGCGCCGGTGTTCCGGATGACCGCGGACCTGCAGTCGCGGCGGCGGCTGGGGCTGACCGCGACCCTGGTGCGCGAGGACGGCCGCGAAGGCGACGTGTTCTCCCTGATCGGCCCGAAGCGGTACGACGTCCCGTGGCGCGACATCGAGGCGCAGGGCTGGATCGCGCCGGCGGAATGCACCGAGGTCCGGGTGACGCTGACCGACGCCGAGAGGCTCGCGTACGCGACGGCCGAAGCCGAGGAGCGGTACAAACTGGCGGCGACCGCGGACACCAAGACCAAGGTGATCAAATCCCTGGTGGACCGGCATCCGGGCGAGCCGACGCTGGTCATCGGGGCCTATCTCGACCAGCTGGAGATGATCGGCGACGAACTGGACGCGCCGGTGATCCAGGGTGCCACGCGGAACAAGGAACGCGAGGAACTGTTCGACGCGTTCCGGCGCGGCGAGATCAGGACGCTGGTCGTTTCGAAGGTCGCCAACTTCTCGATCGACCTGCCGGAGGCCTCGGTCGCGATCCAGATCTCCGGGACGTTCGGCTCGCGGCAGGAGGAGGCCCAGCGGCTCGGACGGCTGCTGCGCCCCAAGGGAGACGGGCGGCAGGCGCACTTCTACTCGGTCGTCTCGCGGGACACCGTCGACACCGAGTACGCGGCGCACCGGCAGCGGTTCCTGGCCGAACAGGGCTACGCGTACCGGATCGTGGACGCGGACGACCTGCTGCGCCCGATGTAGCCCCGCGCGTTTCGTCCTCTGGATGCGGTTCTTGCGCACGCGAAAAACCGCATTCAGAGGACGAAACGCGGGGAGCGTCAACGCTCAAGCTCCACTGTGGACGGTGCTGCCGGGACCGATGTGACACCAGGGACGGGTGGGACGCCGACCGCGAGATCCCGCAAACGGGGTATCGAAAACTGTCAGTGCTTCGAACTAGTGTTCGGGTAGAGTTGACCGAACACCAGTTCGAGGGGAAGCCGATGACGATCGCACCGTTCCGACCAGGCACGCCGCCCGTCCAGACCCTGCCGCCCGGCCGCTGGCACGGCCGGATCTGGGTTTCCGACCTGCCGTTGGCCAGGCCGGAGCGCTACACCGGCTGTGTCGCCGAGTTCGACCGGTCCGGGCTGTGGCCGGTGCTGATCCCGCACGACCAGCGGTTCGCGGCCAACGGCGAGGACTGGATCGACGACCGCGGCAGGCTCGCCCCGGCCGACCACCGGATCTCCTCGGTGGACCCGGCCGAGGTACTGGCCCGCTGGTGGGACACCTCGTGCTGCGACGGCGCCTGCCTGCGCCCGTTCGGCGCGAAGTTCCCCGGTCTCGCGCGTCGTCCGTCGCGCCGGGCGGATCCGCTGGCCGAGGCGGGCAACACCGGGTCGATCCTGGCCGCGCGCGGGCAGCACCGGCTCGCGCTGGTGCAGACCGAGCGGCCCGCCGACATCCCGGCGATCCTCGGCTGGACGGGCATGATCAAGGCGACCGATCAGGTCCACGAGCTGTCCGCGGTCCTGCGCAGCTGGGAAGACCGCTTCGGCGCCACGCTCACGGTGCTGGGCTTCGACTCGATGGAGCTGTCGGTGGCCGCGCCGCCGCGCACCCAGGGCCGGGCGCTCACCGTCGCCGCCGAGCACCGTTCGTTCTGTCTGTCGTCGTTCGCCGGTCAGCCGGGCAATCTGCGCGAGTTCGCCTCCAGCCTGGTCCAGACCCGCCGGTGGCGGTTCTCGTGGGCGTGAGCGGGCGTTTGCGCCGGAGCGAGAGGGGGAATCAGGGCACCGGAAGGCGGTGATCGACGTCGCGGAGCTGAGGATCGGCACTTCGGGCTGGCGCTACCCGTCCTGGCGCGGGGACTTCTATCCCCGCGGGCTGGTGCAGCGGCGCGAGCTGGAGTACCTGGCGAGCAGGATGAACTCGGCCGAGATCAACGGCACGTTCTACTCCTTGCAGCGTCCCGAGCGATACCGGGCGTGGGCCGGGCAGACACCGGACGACTTCGTCTTCGCCGTCAAGGGCGGCCGTTTCATCACGCATCAGAAGCGACTGCGCGACGTCGAAACGCCGCTGTCGAACTTTTTCGCGTCCGGCGTGCTGGCGCTCGGCCGGAAACTGGGGCCGATCCTCTGGCAGCTGCCGCCGCGGCTGGAGTTCGACGCCGAGCGCGTCGAGGCGTTCTTCAAGCTCCTCCCGCGCACCAGTCACGCCGCGGCCAAGCTCGCGAGCGGGCACGACGACAAGCTGAAGGCCGAAGCGCACACCGACGCGAAGCCTCGCCGGAAGCTCCGGCACGCCCTCGAAGTACGGCATCCGAGCTTCGCCGAACCCGAGAGCATCGAGCTGTTCCGCGAGCACGGCATCGCGCTCGTGGTCGCCGACACAGCCGGGAAGTTCCCGTTCGTCGACGAGATGACGAGCGAAGACTTCGCGTACGTCCGCCTGCACGGTGCGGAGGAGTTGTACGTCAGCGGCTACGGCGAGAAGGCGCTCAAGCGGTGGGCCCGCAGAATCGAAGGCTGGGGTCGCGACACGTACGTCTACTTCGACAACGACGTCGAGGCCGAGGCCCCGAAGAACGCGATCGCGCTCGCGAAACTCCTGTCGTGAACCGCGCGAGCTGCACAGTCAGCGCACAGTGAGCGGTGTCCTGTTAAGTGGCGCGCGAGGTCACGGGCGTACTCGCGTGCTGCGACTGGGGGTCGGCACGCCGGGCGCCCGTGGCCTCACTCACGCCTGCTCGGCTCTGACGGCTTCACCGACGAGCGACGCGAGCTTCGTCCGGACGTCCTCGGCGTCCGGATGCGAGAGTTCGGTCAGCACCCGCACCGAACGCAGCCAGCATTCCCGCGCCGACGAGGGATCGCCGAACCGCAGATGGATTCCGCCGAGCTGGGCCAGCACGTCGGCCGCCTCGTAAAGCTCGCCGTGGGCGAAGAACATCTCGACGGCCCGCCGCATGCAGGCGATGCCCTCGTCCTGGCGGCCGAGCCCGACCAGTGCGGTCCCCTTGGTGTGCAAGGTGAAGCGGGCTTCGTCGGGGAGCGCGTGCGACTCCAGCGCCAAGGCCTGGTCGGCGAAGTCGAGCGCCTGCTCGAAGCGGCCGGCCTGGGTGCAGATGTCACCGAGGGCCTGCAACGCGCTGGCCTCCATACCGGCGCCGACGTTGCTCTCCCGGATGAGCCGCAAGGCGCGCGTCCCGTACTCCCACCCCGTGTCGGGGTCCTGGGTTGCCAGCGTCAGGTTGTAGAGAGCCCGCGCTTCCCCCTGCCGGTCCCCGACCTGCCGCTGCAGTTCGACGACCTGCTTGAGGTAGACGATGCTGTCGTCGTACTGGCGGGCGACCCCGCAGGCCACGCCGAGTCCACTGAGGATGGCGGCCTCGCCCGGGCGGTCCTCCAGATCGCGAGCCGCGCGGAGCGCCACGCCGAACACCGAACGCCAGTCCTCCAGCCGGGCCCGCACGATGAAGTACGACTGGAGCAGCCACGCCAGCTGCCAGCACTCCCGGAACCGCCGCTCGCGGTAGGCGACGTTCACCGCGGCGATGAGGTTTCCCGCCTCCTCGTCGAACCAGTCCAGCGCCTGTTCGTAGTGCCCGAACTTCAGGCCCGCGCCGTCGAACCGCTCCGGCTCGACGAGCCGGTAGTGCCGGTCCGAACGCAAGAGTCTCGACGCGTTCAGCGCGGACGCCAGCGACGCGTGGAGCAGCCTGTCCAGCACCCCCGTCCGCGCCTCGGGCCCGTCGACCTTCGCCGACAGCTCGGCCGCGTACGCGCGGATCAGGTCGTGGAACTGGTAGCGGCCTGGTCTGGACCGCGCGATCAGATGCGCGGAGGTCAGTTTCGCCAGGTCCGCGTGCGCTTCGGCGATGTCGACCCCGGCCACCGCCGCGGCCGCAGGCACGCTGAAATCGCCACCGGTGGGCAGGCCGAGCAGCCGCAGCATCCGCGCGGCCCGTTCGTCGAGCGCCCGGTACGAGTACGAGAAGACGGCCCGGATGTTCGTCTCGTCGCCGTCGGCGAGGTCGAACGACCCCAGCCTGTCCTGTTCGGCTTCCAGCAGCCGGACGAACTCCCGCAGCGGGAGGTCCGGGAATTGCGCCGCCCGCACCGCGAGGATCCGGATGGCCAGCGGCAGCCCGCCGCAGTACCGGACGAATCGTTCGGTGGCCTCGGGATCCTCGGCGACCCGGTCCAGCCCGATCGTCGAAGCGACGAGGGCGATCGCGTCCTCGTCCGGCAGTTCCTCCAGTGCGACACGCCGCGCGCCGTGGGTCGCCACGAGCGCCTGCAGCTGCCAGCGGCTGGTCACCACCACCAGGCACCCGGGGCCGGGCAGCAGCGGCCGGATCTGCTCGGTGCTCGCGGCGTTGTCGAGCAGGATCAGCATCCGGCGGCCCGCGCTGTAGCTGCGCCAGGTGGCCGCGCGGCCGTCGACGTCGGCGGGGATCCGGTCGGCGGGGACGCCGACGGAAACGAGCATGGTCTCCAGCGCCGTGGCGGCTTCGACGGGTTCTCCGGGACCGTATCCGCGCAGGTTGAGGTACACCTGGCCGCCGGGGAAGCGGTCCCCGACCTCGTGCGCGAAATGGACGGCGAGGGTCGTCTTGCCGATGCCGCCCATGCCCTCGATCGACGCGATGGACGTCGACCGCTCGGTGTCCAGCGCCTCCGGGACGAGTCCGTGCAGGGCCTTGAGATCGCGCTGACGGCCGGAGAACACCCGGAGATCCGCCGGGAGCTGACGCGGGATCAGCGGTTCGGTGCCGAGCCGGTACCGCGTCAGCTCGGAGTCCAATGTGGTCTCGACGGACTCTTCGCCGGTCAGGATCGCCTGGTGCGCCCGCTGCAGCGACGCGCCGGGGTCGAGGCCGAGTTCTTCGGCCAGCACCGCGCCGATCCGGCGGTAGACGTTCAGCGCCTCGGCCTGTCTGCCGGAGCGGTAGAGCGCGAGCATGAGCTGCTCGTGCAGCCGCTCCCGAAGCGGGTTCTCCCGGCACAACCGGGTCAGCTCGGGGATGACGGTGGCGTGGTCGCCGAGGGCGATGAGCGCGTCCGCCCACTGCTCGCGCACGCGTAGCCGCTCCTCGCCCAGCTGGTCGGCTTCGTCCCGGAGCAGCGCTTCGGAGTGAACGTTCTGCAGCGCCGGGCCGCGCCATTCGGACAGCGCGGCGGCGAACCGATCGGCCGCCTGGCGGAGGTCACCGTCCCCCGCGGCCTCCGCTCCCGCCGCGGCGAGCGCGCGGAAACGGGCGAGGTCCAGCAGGTTTTCGTCGAGTTCGAGCAGGTAGCCGCCGCGTTCGGTGCGGAGGACGACCTCGTCGCCGAGCGCGCGCCGGACCCGCAGGACGTAGGTCTGCAGGGCGCCCTTGGAGCGCCGCCGATCGTCCGGCCACAGCCAGCGGCCCAGCTCCTCGACCGACACGACCGTGTTCGCGCGCAGCAACAAGCCCGCCAGCACGATGAGCGGCCTGCTGCCGCCCAAGGGCACCGGCAGCCCGTCCGCCGTGACCTCGGTGGGTCCCAGCACGCGAAAGTCGAGTGCCACGCCGCTCATTCTGTCCGTAATCGGGTGAAACGGCACGTGATTCCGCCGGTGGCATGATCGGTGTCGATGGACGTCTACTCGATCCCCTTGCGCACGCGCTTCCGCGGCATCACGGTCCGTGAAGGACTGCTGATCCGCGGCGAAGCGGGCTGGGGCGAATTCTGCCCGTTCTCCGACTACTCGGACGCCGAAAGCGCGCCGTGGCTCACGTCCGCGCTGGAAGCGAGCGAGCGCGGGTGGCCGTCGCCGGTGCGGGAGAGCGTCGAGGTGAACGCGACCGTCCCGGTGGTGTCGCCGGAGAAGGCGTACGAACTCGTGTCCGCGTCGGGCTGCCGCACGGCGAAGGTCAAGGTCGCCGACCCCCGGGTGAGCCTCGCCGAGGACTGCGCCCGGGTGGAGGCGGTGCGGGCGGCGCTGGGGCCCGCGGGCGCGATCCGCGTCGACGCGAACATGGCCTGGGACGTGGACACCGCGGTCAAGGCCATCGGCGAACTGGACCGCGCGGCGGGCGGGCTCGAGTACGCCGAGCAGCCGTGCCCGTCGATCGGAGAACTGGCCGACGTCCGGCGCCGGGTCGGGGTGCGGATCGCCGCGGATGAATCGATCCGCCGGGCCGAAGACCCGCTCAAGGTGGCCGTGGCGGGAGCGGCCGACGTCGCCGTGCTGAAGGTCGCGCCGCTGGGCGGGGTCCGGCGCGCGCTGGAGGTCGCCGAAGCCTGCGGCCTGCCGTGCGTGGTGTCCTCCGCCGTCGAGACGAGCGTCGGGCTCGCCGCCGGGCTGGCGCTCGCGGGCGCACTGCCCACTTTGGACTTCGCCTGCGGACTGGGCACGATGTCCTTGCTGACGGGGGACGTCTGCGCCGACTCACTGTCCCCTGTGGACGGACGACTGCCGGTGCCGCGTCAGGCTCCTGCTCCCGATCTGTTGGCCGCTCACGCCGCCGCCCCGGACGTCCGGGCGGCTTGGGAAGACCGCTTCACCCGCGTCCGCGCCCACCTCTCGTGAAATGAAGGACGCTTTCATAGCAAATTTTGCTATGAAAGCGTCCTTCATTGCGCGTTGGGGACAGGGTCAGCCGCAGTGTTCAAGCGGTGATTCGTAGCTGGACGAACCCGCCGAGCCGCCCCACCTGACGCACTTCGCGCCGGCGGCCGCGCTCACCGGACCCGCGTAGTACTCGAAGCTGCCCGAGTCGGTCTTCCTGGCCGAGCCTTCCACTTCGAGGAAGGCCGAAACCGCGCTGGCCGCACCCACCGAGGTGGACTTGATGGTGGTGACGCAGTTGTTCTTGTTCGTGCTGTTGTACAGCAGGTACGTGGTCGCGGCGCTGCCGAGCGCCTGCGAGTCGATCACCTTGTAGCCGTCGCCGCACACCTCGACGGCGTCGTACGGGTTGGGGTTCCCGCTGCCGCTGCACGTGTTCTTGGAGGTCACGTTGGCGTTGGGGTAGCCGAACTTCACGCCGTTGAAGTACGCGGGCTTGATGTTGCTCGGCCACGAGGAGTCGTTGGTGCGGACCTCGTAGTGCAGGTGCGGGCTGATGTTGTTGCCCGGCTTGGAGGTGTTGCCGACCTCGCCGATCTTCTGCCCCTGCGCGACCTGCGCGTTGAGCGCGACCGAGCGGACCTTCAGATGCGCGTAGTAGGTCGACCATCCCCCACCGTGGTCGATCTTCACCAGGTTGCCGAAGCCGTTGTCCGAACCCTGGTGTGCCGAGATGACCACCTTGCCCGCGGCCGCCGCGACGACGGTGTCACCGAGGTCCGCTCCGGCGGAACTGCCGCGGTTGAAGTCGATTTCGTAGGCCTTGTGCGCGCTGCTGTTGTCGTTGTCGCCGTTCCACACCTGGTTGCAGGGGAACGGGAGCTGGAAGTTGGGACGCGGCCCGACGGCGGCTTCGGCCGACGTCGCGGTGATCGCCAGCCCGGCCATGCCCAGCAAGGCGGTGGCGGCCGCGGTGACCACTCGTCTGAATCTCATCGGATGTCCTTTCTCGGCGTTTCGCGAGAAGCGTCCCGAAAGGGCGTACAAGCGAGATACAAACGGCCACGAGCCCTCCCGGCCGAGGGGACCGGGAGGACTCGTGTCGTCGCCGCACCGGATACGTCCGCGCCTTCCCCGTTCCGGTGCGGGTGGTTCAGCCGACCCGCTCGATGGTGGCCCGGCGGATCAGGAACTTCCCCGGTTCGCGGACCTGTTCGAAGGCCGCGTTGTTCAGCAGCGCGCAACTGCCGGAAGTGCCGGTGACCTCGACGGTCGTGGACTTGTCGTTGTCCAGGTTCGTCACCTTCAGCTTGGTGCCCGCGGGGAACTCACCGCTGGACGCGGCGGGCGCGCCGCCCTCGCCGGAGAGCGTCACCGTGGAGCCCTGGCAAACGACCTCGCCGCCCCCACCCGCGGCCGCGTCCTCCCCGGCCGCTTCGTCCTTCTGCTCGGCCGCCTCGTCCTCGCCCGCCATGGCATCGTTCATCCCGGCGTCCTTTTCGGCGGCCTTCTCGGCCTCGTCGGCGGCCTGGTTCCGCTCCTGCTTCCCGCCATCGGCTTGCACGTCCTCGGTGCACCCGGCGGTCTGGCGGCGCTGCTGGATGAGGTCGACGACGGCCTGCCGGTTCGCGATCCGCGCTTCGGAAAGTGCGTCCGGCTTCGCTTGCTGACCGGCGATGAAGTTGAGGTTGTTCCGGAGGGCGGTGTCGAGTCCCTGGCAGCTTTCCGCGGCCTGCCCGTCCGGTGTGCTGACCGCGAACATCGCCGCGGCGATCGCGGCCACCCCGAGGACGGACGCGATGCCGATCGTCGCTCGCTTGCGGTGTTTCCCGGCGCTGTTCATCATCCGTGTTCCTCCGGTCTGGTTCCTCCTCACCCACATCCAGGGATACGGCCGGATAACGAAAGTGGTTCAAACCGATTTCAGCCGAGCCACGGCTTCGCGATCCGCGCGTAGGTGCCGTCGTTCAGCGCGAGATGCAGCCACTGGTCGGTCCATTCCTTGAACACGACGTCCCGCGGCAGCAGGTACGCCTTCTCCGAGAAAGTGAACGGCTCTTCGGGATGCACAGCGCACAACCGCGGATTTTGCTTTGCCTGCCAACGGGTTTCGGTCGCGTCCGTGATCATCAGGTCGGCCCGCCCGGCCATGATCTCGGCGAAGATCGTGTTGTTGTCAGGATGCCGCATGATGGTCGCCCGCTTGAGGTTGGCATCGGCGAACTGTTCGTTGGTACCACCCGGATTCACGATCGCCCGGACGCCGGGCTGATCGATCTGCTCCAGCGTCCGGAATCGTTTTTCGTTCTCGCACAAGGTGATCGGCGTCTTGCCGTCCCGAAGGTAGGGAACGGTGTAGAACCCCTTCTTCGCCCGGTCCAGGGTCACCGACACACCACCCATCGCGAGGTCGCACTTCCGCCCGATGTCGTCGGCAATGGCCTTCCAAGTGGTCTGGACCAGCTGAAGCCGGACGCCGAGCCGCCCGGCCAGGTCGCCCGCGAGCTCGATGTCGATCCCGCTCCACACGCCTGCCGCGTCGCGATAGGTGAAGGGGCGGTAGTCCCCCGTCGAGCACACGCGGATCTCCCCGCGCGCCTGGACGACGTCGAGCCTGCTCCGCGCGCCATGGTCCTCGGGCGCGGCACTGGCCGTGCCGATTCCCAGCACGGTCAGCACCGCGATACCGAACGTGAGCGTTTTCGCCTTGATCGTCATCAAGGCATCTTCCACGCCCTTACGTAGGCCTGCACGAGCCAAGCGTCGACCCAGCCGGTGTCCGGCTCCTCCGGCAGCGGCGACGCCCCGCGCACCAGCTCGTCGAGCCGGTGCTCAAGAGACTCGACGGCCTCCAGCGCTTCGTCGCGGGTCTTCCTGCCCTGTCGCAGGTCACGAAGCCAGCCCAGCCACGGTTCCGGCACCGGGAGCGTGATCCGCCCGGTCTCCAGCAGCTCCACACCCTGCACGCCGAGGCGCACCATGTGCATGGCGAACTTCGTGTCGAAGCCGTACTTCTCGATCAGCTCCGCCCTTCCCGCCTTGCCGCGCAACCCCAGCATCCGGTCGCGCTGGGCGCGGGAGTAGCCGAGGAACCTCAGGCCCGCGACGCGCGAGACGATCCGGTGCGCGTTCTCGCGCAGTTCGGCGCCGAGCTCGTCGATCGCGACGATCTCGCTCTCCGGCACGAACAACGGCAACAGGACGGTCGGGTTCCCGTTGAGCGCCAGGCGCATCCACTTGCGCAGCGAGTAGACGGTCAGGTCGAGGTCGCCGGGACCGGACCGGACGCCTTCCGGCTGCGTGCGGAAGATGTACTGCTCGAACCGCTTCAGGCCGATCACGTGGCTGGGCGGCTCGACGCAGATGCCGAGCTCGTCCCGGTCGTCCTGGCCGAGCACGGCGGTGCCGTGCAGCCCGGACCCGACCTGGCAGCGCAGGATCGTGCCCTGCTCGGCGATGGCGGCGAATTCGGGGCTGTCGTGTTTCACCCCAGAAGTCATACCCGCGGGGACACGCGCCGGGCATCCGATTTTCGGCTCCTCAGGGTCGGATTCCAGGGTCGCCCCAGGGCCGTTCCCCGATGTGCCGAGGGTCGGTCCCGGGCGAACATCGATCCATGACGAACAGCGTGTACACCCCTCAGGCCACCAAGAAGCTCTACCGCAGCCGGACCGACAAGATGCTCGCGGGCGTCGCCGGCGGCTGGGCCGCCTACCTCGGCGTCGACGCCGCGATCCTGCGCATCGCCCTCGTGGCGGGCGTGTTCTTCACCGCCGGTTTCGCGATCCCGCTCTACGCCGCCGCTTGGCTCCTGACTCCGGAGCAACCGGGCGAATCCTGATCGAGGGCGGACGTCGCGCGCAGGGGACGCGGCGTCCGCCCAAGGGGGCAGGGGGATGGACGAAAGGCCCGGACATGGGGATGTCCGGGCCTTTCGCTTTGCCTTCACCGACCGCAGGAGGGCACGTCACGACGGGTGCGCGTGAAGGCCCCCTTCACGCGGCTCAGCCGAGGAAACTCGACCTTCACGGACAGCGAGCAGGCAAGCGGCGGTACCGCGTCGGGCAAGGTGGTCGTGAGTGGTAAGTGACGTTAGAACGACACTTACCACTCACGACCACCCCGGCCGATGCGGTACCGGCGCCCACACACCCACCTCCACAAAGGAAAAGCCCGGACGCGCGAGGCGCGTCCGGGCTTTCCGGTGTTACGGGCTCGAACTCAGAAGTCCATGCCGCCCATGCCACCGGACGGGTCGGCGGGAGCGGCCGAGGCCTTCTCCGGCTTGTCCGCCACGACGGCTTCGGTGGTCAGGAACAGCGCCGCGATGGAAGCGGCGTTCTGCAGCGCGGAGCGGGTGACCTTCGTGGGGTCCGGCACGCCGGCGGCGAGCAGGTCCTCGTAGACACCGGTGGCGGCGTTGAGGCCGTGTCCCTGCGGGAGGGACTTGACCTTCTCCGCCACGACGCCGCCTTCGAGGCCGGCGTTGATCGCGATCTGCTTGAGCGGCGCCTCGACGGCGACCTTGACGATGTTGGCACCAGTGGCCTCGTCGCCCTCGAGCTTCAGACCGGCGAAGGCGGCCTCGGCGGCCTGGATGAGAGCGACGCCACCACCGGCGACGATGCCCTCTTCGACGGCGGCCTTGGCGTTGCGCACCGCGTCCTCGATGCGGTGCTTGCGCTCCTTCAGCTCGACCTCGGTGGCGGCACCGGCCTTGATGACGGCCACGCCGCCGGCCAGCTTCGCCAGACGCTCCTGGAGCTTCTCGCGGTCGTAGTCCGAGTCCGAGTTGTCGATCTCGGCGCGGATCTGGTTGACGCGACCCTGGATCTGGTCGGCGTCGCCCGCACCCTCGACGATGGTGGTCTCGTCCTTGGTGATGACGGCCTTGCGCGCCTTGCCCAGGAGGGAAAGGTCCGCGTTCTCCAGCTTGAGGCCGACGTCCTCGGAGATGACCTGGCCACCGGTCAGGATCGCGATGTCCTGCAGGATCGCCTTGCGGCGGTCACCGAAGCCCGGGGCCTTGACGGCGACGGACTTGAAGGTGCCGCGCATCTTGTTGACGATGAGGGTGGCCAGGGCCTCGCCCTCGACGTCCTCGGCGATGATCAGCAGCGGCTTGCCGGACTGGATGACCTTCTCCAGCAGCGGCAGGACGTCCTTGACGGTGGAGATCTTGGAACCGAACAGCAGGACGTACGGGTCCTCGAGCTCGGCTTCCTGACGCTCCGGGTCGGTCACGAAGTAACCGGAGATGTAGCCCTTGTCGAAGCGCATGCCCTCGGTGAGCTCCAGCTCGAGCCCGAAGGTGTTGCTCTCCTCGACGGTGACGACGCCTTCCTTGCCGACCTTGTCCAGCGCCTCGGCGATGAGCTCGCCGATGGTGCGGTCTGCGGCGGAGATCGACGCGGTGGCGGCGATCTGCTCCTTGGTCTCGATCTGGACGGCGGCCTTGTGCAGCTGCTCGGTGATGGCCTCGACGGCCGCCTCGATGCCACGCTTCAGGCTGATGGGGTCGGCCCCGGCGGCGACGTTGCGCAGACCCTCGCGGACGAGAGCCTGGGCGAGCACGGTGGCGGTGGTGGTGCCGTCACCCGCGACGTCGTCGGTCTTCTTGGCAACTTCCTTGACGAGCTCGGCCCCGATCTTCTCCCACGGGTCCTCGAGCTCGATCTCCTTGGCGATGGAGACACCGTCGTTGGTGATCGTCGGCGCGCCCCACTTCTTTTCGAGCACGACGTTCCGGCCCCGCGGGCCGAGGGTCACCTTGACGGCTTCGGCGAGGGTGTTCAAGCCGCGCTCGAGACCGCGGCGGGCGTCCTCGTCGAACGCGATCAGTTTGGCCATTGCGGTGTGGTCCTCCGGTATTGGGCGCCGCCGCACGCCTACTACAGCGCGGCGGCAGGACTCTTCCTCGGCCAGGCTCGGTGCCCGCGACGGACGACCCACCCGTTCTCAGGGTGCGGCCTCACCGTCCCGACCTTCAGGCGGGCGGTCGGTGACCGCCTGCCTGGCACTCGACGGCGTCGAGTGCCAATGCCGTGTTTAGCACTCTCCAGGGTCGAGTGCAAGAACCGCAGGTGAGAGGGGGTGACGTGTCAGCTGCTCGGTTTGATCGAGATGGACGTCGGCGGAGCCTTCCCCGACGTACCCGGGGCCTGCGACTGCGAGTTGCCGGGACCGACCGGGATGTTCGGCGCGGTGGTCTGCGGGCCGTTGCCGCTGCTCGAATCACCGAAGATGAAGATCGCCGCCACGATCGCGCCCGCGACCACGAGGACGCCGACGATGATCCAGATCCACTTGGCGCCGCCGCCCTTCTTGGGCTGCTGCTGGAAACCGCCCTGCTGTTGCGGCGGCGGGCCGTACCCCGGCGGCGGGCCCTGCTGGAAGCCACCCTGCTGCTGGAAACCGCCTTGCTGCGGCGGCGGGCCGTACCCCGGGGGCGGGCCTTGCTGGAACCCGCCCTGCTGGAAGCCACCCTGCTGGGGCGGCGGGCCGTAGCCGGGCGGCGGGCCCTGCGGGGGCGGGCCTTGCGGCGGGGGACCCTGCGGTCCCTGCTGGCCGTAGCCGGGCTGCTGTCCTCCGTACGGGTGCACGGGGCCCCCCTCTCCCTGTGGCGGCGTGTTCTGCCGTGGCGCTTGCTGCGGTACCGCCTGCTGGACGGTCGCGGCCGCCGCCTGCCCGGGCGGGCCCGGGGGCTCGTTCGACGTCGCGAGCGGACCCAGGGCACGCCTGGCGGCCGCGATCATCTCAACACAGTTCGGGTAGCGATCGGCGGGATTCTTCGCCATTCCCTTCCGGACGACCTCGTCGATCCCGGCGGGCAGGCCGACGATCCGCGAGATGGCCGGGGGCTCGCCGTTCAGATGCCCCTTGATGACGGTCTGCACGTCGCCCTTGAAGGGCGGGCTGCCGGTCAGGCAGGCGTAGAGGACACAGGTGAGCGCGTACTGGTCGGTGCGGCCGTCGAGCGGCTCACCGCGCAGGTGCTCGGGGGCCGCGTAGGTCGGCGAGCCGAGGAAGTCGCCGCCGCGGGTGCGGTGGCCGGTGGCGCCGCGGCGGGTCAGGCCGAAGTCGGCGACGTAGACGTGCTCGCGTGAGGTCTCCTTGCTGGTGACCAGGACGTTCGCCGGTTTGACGTCGAGGTGCACGAGACCCCGGTTGTGCAGGGTGTCGAGCGCGTCGGCGACCTGGTCGAGCATGGTCAGCGCGCGGGCGGGCGCGATCGGTCCACCGGAGATCAGCCCGGCGAGGTCCCCGCCGTCGACCATCCGCATGGCGATGTAGAGCATGCCTTCGAGCTCGCCGAAGTCGTACAAGGGCACGACGTTGGCATGGTCGATCGCGGACGTGTTCCGCGCTTCGTCGACGAAGCGTTCGCGGAACTCGGCGTCGGCCCCGAGGTGATCACCGATGACCTTCAGTGCCACCTTGCGTCCGAGCCGCACGTCCGTGGCCTTGTAGGTCACGCTCATGCCGCCCTTGCCGAGCACACCGTCGATGCGGTAGTTGCCCAGCCGGCGACCGGTCAGGTCCCCCGACTCATCGCCTGTCACGCAGCGCAGCCTAACGCGCCAGTTCCCGAGGCCGCCGGGGGTCGCCCGAAGTCCTCTTATGAGACCTTGCGTACGTCCGCAGCCTGACTCCGCCCGTCACGGCCGGATTGGACTTCGAATTCCACGCGATCCCCCTCGTCGAGCGTCCGGAATCCATCGGCCTGAATGGCCGAGTAGTGGACGAAGACGTCGGGCCCTTCAGTGGATTCGATGAATCCGTAGCCCTTTTCCGAGTTGAACCACTTGACGGTGCCGACTGCCACGGCGCCCTCCCTCAGCACGGGACCCGCCGCCCTCGTCTGCCCCGGTCGGCGGTTTGAAGTGCAGTTCACGCTACCCGAATTACCGGCGTCGGCAATGCTCAATTCGTCCCAAGGTCACCCGCGAGAAAGCCGCCTATTGCGCGCTTGCACGAGGACGCGTCCTGGTCCTGCGAAGTCGAGCGCGAGCCCCTCGCCGGTCCGGACCGACTGCGGTCCGGACTGGTCGACGGCGCGGAGACGGCACTGCACGGTGTCCGGATACGCGAGCAGGAAGTCCGGCCGCACGGTGACGAGTTCGCCCGCGGTGAGTTCGAAGGCGTCGACCGGGCCTTGCGCGGCCAGGACGAGCGGACCGCTCCCGCTGTAGTGCTCCAGGAAGCCGGAGTCCGCGCCGAAGAGCTTCTGCAGCGGTGCCCAGCCGGGGTCCTGCCGGATGGTCGCCGGCCGGGCGAGGATCGCGTCCCGGCTCACGCACCAGCCCGCGCCGCCGGTGAATTCCAGCGGGTAGACGTCCCCGGCGGTCAGCGGCGCGAAGTCGATCCAGCCGCCGCCCTCGGGCGCGTTGAACACCGACGGGGCCGCCTTGCCCGCCCGGGAGCCGCCGCGCGCGGGCACGGTTTCGGTGATGCCGAAACTGCTGGCCAGCATGGTGTCCCCGGCGGCCTGGACGGCCTCGCCGGGGGACAACAGCACGCGTGCGACCCCGAAGTTCGGGGTGTGCCTCGTCTGGACGCGCATGCGCTCAGCGGGCGGGGACCTGGGCGATCACCCAGGCGGACAGCGCCGACGGGTTGCGGGTCTGGGTGAGCAACTGGCCCGGCCCGGCGAAGTCGAAGACGAGGCCTTCACCGCTCTTCATCGACTGGATGACGCCGGTGGCGACCTTGCGGATCTGGTACTGGACGGTGTCGGCGAACGCGACGACGTGCCCGGTGTCGATGGTGATCACCTCGCCCTGCTGGAGGGTGACCGTCTCCAGCGCGCCGTAGCAGGCCACGACCAGCGGGCCCTGTCCCGTCGCGTGGGTCAGGAAGCCGCCCTCGCCGCCGACGAGGTTCTTGAGCCCACCCCATTTGGTCTCGGTCTGCACGCTGTGGGAGGACGCGAGCCACGAGCCGCGGGTGACGCACCAGCCGGTGCGGCCGTCGAGGTTGATGACCTGCATGTCGCCCGGCAGGTTCGCGGCGACGTCGACCCAGCCGCCGTTCTGTGGGGCGGTGTAGGTGGAGATGAAGAAGGACTCGCCGGAGAGGAAGGCGCGGCCGAGGCCCTTCATGATGCCGCCCTGCGCCTGGGACTGGACCTGCACGCCATAGCTCGTCGCCATCATCGCGCCGGACTCGACCTGCGCCGGCTCGCCGGGCGCGAGCATGAGCCTCGCCACCGCGAACGACGGCTGGTGACGAATCTGAACCTGCATGTCTTCTTCTCCCCGGGTGGTTCGTTGTGACGCGCAGAGTGTTGCACGCGGGGCCCGAGGCGGGAGGATGGTCCGGTGATCTCCGTCGACGCCCACCGTGAGACCGTCACCGGCCTGCTCGGAAACGCCCCCGTCATCCGCCTCCCGCTCGCCTCCGCCGCCGGGCTCGTCCTGGCCGAGGACGTCCTCGCGGGGGTTTCGCTGCCGCCGTTCGACAACTCCGCGATGGACGGGTACGCCGTCCGCGCCGAGGACGTCTCGAACGCTCCGGTGACGCTGCCGGTCGCCGACGACATCCCTGCGGGCCGGGTCGAGATCGCGAAGCTGGAGCCGGGTACCGCTCACCGGATCATGACCGGCGCCCCGTTGCCGCCCGGCGCCGACGCGGTGGTGATGGTGGAGCACACGGACGGCGGTGTGACAGACGTCCGGATTCTCAGGACAGCCGTCCTGGGCGCGCACATCCGGCGCAAGGGCGAAGACGTCGTCGAGGGCACGTTGGCGCTTTCGGCCGGGACGGTGCTGGGCCCGGCGCAACTGGGGCTCGCGGCGGCCGTCGGACTCGCCGAGGTCCCCGTGCGCAGGCCGTTGAAGGTGCTCGTCGTGTCCACCGGTACCGAACTCGTCGACGCGCCGGAACCGTTGCGGCACGGGCAGATCTACGAGTCGAACAGCATCATGCTGGCGTCCGCGATCCGCTCGCTCGGCTGCGAGGCGGAGGTCGTGCGCAGTGTCGTCGACGACGTGGACGAGTTCCGCGCGGCGATCGAGCCGCGGCTGGCGGACGTCGATCTGCTGGTGACCTCGGGCGGGGTCAGCGCGGGCGCGTACGAAGTGGTGAAGGACGCGCTGACCGGGCAGGGCGTGGAGTTCCGGAAGGTCGCGATGCAGCCGGGCGGGCCGCAGGGCTGCGGCCGGTGGAACGGCGTGCCGGTGGTGACGCTGCCCGGAAACCCGGTGAGCGTGCTCGTCTCGTTCGAAGCGTTCCTGCGGCCGGCGTTGCTCGCGGCGATGGGGCATACGGGCGTGGACCGGCAGAAGGTGCGGGCCCGGCTGACCGAGGCGATGAAGTCCCCCGCCGGACGGCGGCAGTTCCGGCGGGGCTTCTACACGCATTCCGAGGGCGAGGTCACCGGGATCGTCGGACCGCGCGGCGGGCCGGGCTCGCATCTGCTGGCGTCGTTCACGCAGGCGAACTGCCTGATCGTGCTGCCGGAGGACGTCGACTCGGCGGAGCAGGGCGACGAGGTCGACGTCCTCCTGCTCTGACCTGCGTTTAGCGGGCTAAACGCGATCCTCCGGGAAATCGCGGCGACGGCCGACCGGCGTGAACAGCAGGGCGAAGACGGCGACGACCTCCAGTCCGGCCATCAGTGCGAGCGTCTGCCGTACGCCGGCGATCTCCCCCAGGAGCCCGCCGAGCAGACCGCCCAGCGCGATCGCGCCGAGGCTCAGCATGGACATGCTCGCGGTGACCCGGCCGAACATCTCCGCCGGGACGTAGCGCTGTTTGAAGGTGGCGTTGAGGACGTTCGAGCCGACGACCCCGGCGCTGATCGAGAATCCGGCGACGACGAAGAAGGCGAGTCCCCAGCCGCCGTTCGCCAGCGGGCCCAGCACCATCATCAGCGATCCGGCGCCCTCGCAGAGCACGAAGGCGCGCGCGGTGCCGATCCGCGCGGCGAGTTTGCCCGACAACGCGGCGCCGAAGATGCCGCCCGCGCCGACGAGCGCGAGCACGAGCCCGGCGGTCCCCTCTCCCACGCCGAGATCGCGGACGAGGAACACGACCTCGATCGACTGGTAGCCCATGAGCGCGACGTTCGAGACAGCGCCGAAGACCGCGAAGACACGCAAGTACGGGTCGCGGACGACGAAAGCGAGGCCGTCGCGGATCTCGTCCCGCAGCCGCGAACGCGTCTTCGCCGGGCGTTCGGGCTCGCGGTACCGGATGGATCGCAGGCACAGCGCCGAGATCCCGAAACTGACGGCGTCGGCGAGCACCCCGGTGACCGCGCCGAACCCCTGCGCCAGCAGACCGGCCAGCCCCGGTCCGCCGATCTGCGCGGCGGATTCGCTGCCCTGCAGCTTTTCGTTGGCTTCCTGAAGCTGTTCCTTGTCGACCAGCGAAGGCAGGTACGCGCGGTACGCGACATTGAAGAACACCTTCGCGGCGCCGCCCGCCAACGCGACGACGAGCAGCTGGGTCATCGTGAGCAGGCCGAACCACGCGGCGACCGGGACGCTCAGGAACACCAGCATGGAGAAGGTGTTGCACGCCAGCATGATCGGCCGTTTCGGCCACCGGTCGACCCAGGCGCCGGCGGGCAGGCCGATCAGCAGCCACGGCAGCCAGGCGGCCGCGGTCAGCAGGCCGACGGCGAACGTGCTCGCCTGGAGGGCCACCACCGCGACGAGCGGCAACGCGACGACGGCGATGGAGCTGCCGAGCACGCTGGTCGTCTCGCCGGTCCACAGCAGCCGGAAGTCGCGGGAACGCAGCAATCCGCCGCGTTCGCGGACGCTCACGGCCGGGCCGGGACGGCTCGGGTGGAGATGAAGACGGGACGGCGTTCCTGGCCGTCGTCGGGGAGCTCACGACCGCTGTAGGACTTGATCAGCTCATGGACCTTCTGCTCCAGTTCGGCCAGTTCGGCGACGGACATCTTCGCCCAGCTGTCGGTGGCGAAGGCGGCGCGATGCCACTCCTCGGGGTAGGTCTCGCGCTCCGCGAACCATTGGCGCGCCATGGAAACCTGGCGTTCGAGGGCAAGGGATTCGGCGGCGGCCGCGACCGGGTCGTCGGGGAAGTCCGACGGCGACCAGGAAACCGCGTATCCCACCCGGCGCCACCAGCGCTCACGCCGGTCGCGGGCGAGCTCCGGAGCTTCTTCGACCAGATCACTGGCGGCCAGCACCTTCAGGTGGTGACTGACGTTCCCGACCGCCTGCCCGGTCCGCTCGGCGAGCACGGACGCCGTGCACGGGCCGTCGAGGCGGAGGACGTCGAGCAGGCGGCGGCGCAGCGGGTGCGACATCGCGGCGAGCACCTTGGAATCGTGGATTTCGTGGACTTCACGGTCGGCCATGACGCACAACAGTAGTTGCACAAGAGTTCTTGTACAAGTGTCGTTGTGCGCTACTCCATCCGGGTCGGTAGCCTCGGGGTATGGGTTTCTTCTCGTGGATCGTGTTCGGCGCCATCGCCGGATGGCTGGCCAACGTCGTGGTGGGCGGCCCGGACCGGCGGGGCGGCTGCCTGTTCAGCATCCTGGTCGGCGTGCTCGGCGCGGCGCTGGGCGGTTTCCTCTATCGGCTCGCGACGGGCACCGAGCGGTCCTTCGAATTCGACTTCCCCAGCTTCGGCGTCGCCATTCTCGGTTCGATCGTGCTGCTCGCCCTGCTGCGGCTGGTGCGCGGCTCCGGGCGGAACGACTCATATCGCCGATGACCAGCGGAGTAACCGTTGGTAACGGTTTACTCGCGACCGGTGATCATCGGCGTTCGGCGCACTAGAGTGGGACGTTCGCTCAGTTCCAGCGGCCGCGGCCGGGCGCATGTGCCGTCGGGGGGCATATGCGTCCGGACGCCCGCGCTTCGGCGATCAGCGAGGCGGCGCGGACGGGGTCGACGAGTGAAGGCATGGGCGCCGCCGAAATGTCCCTCTTCCAGGCTCGGAACAGCTCGGCGAGTCGCTCGCCTGCGGGGTCCGGGCTGGCGGGCATTCGCGGGTCCTCAAGGTCGGCTATCGGCATCAATTACCTAGAGTTATCGCTTATTTCCACCTTCCGTTACCGGGATGTGGTCCCTCCCACCCGGCCCGGGGAAACCCTTCCGGGGGAGGCCACGGCCCGGCCCCGGACAGGGCGGTAGCGTGGTGGCTCTTCCTGTCCCGACCCCCCGACACGAACTGCGGTGAACCCGACCAATGAGCGGCAACCGGCCGGAAGCCACTGGTAACCCCCTCGCGCACGCCGTGAAGCTGGCCCGCGAGACCGTTCCGCCGATGCACCCGGCCGGCAGGCCGTTCGTGTTCGGCGGTCTCGCCGCGACACTGGTGCTGCGGAAGTTCTCCAAGCGCCTCGGTGTCGTCGGCGCGCTCGCGACGGCCGCCACGGCCGCGTTCTTCCGTGAGCCCAAGCGCGTCCCGCCCGCCCAGTCCGGCCTCGCGGTCGCGTCGGCCGACGGTCTGGTCTCGCTGATCGAGGAGGCCGTGCCGCCGCCCGAGCTGGGGCTGCCCGCCGAACCGCGGATGCGGGTGAGCGTGTTCCTGTCGGTGTTCGACGTGCACGTCCAGCGGATCCCGGCGTCGGGCGTGATCGAACGGGTCGCGTACCGGCCCGGGAAGTTCCTGTCCGCGGACCTGGACAAGGCGAGCGAGGACAACGAGCGCAACTCCGTGCTCATGCGCACCGAAGACGGCCACGAGCTCGTCGTGGTGCAGATCGCCGGCCTGGTGGCGCGGCGCATCCTCTGCGAGATCCGCGAGGGTGACAAGGCCGTCGTCGGCGCGACGTACGGCATCATCCGCTTCGGCTCGCGAGTCGACCTGTACCTGCCGCCGGGCAGCAAGGTGCTCGTCTCGAAGGGCCAGCGCACGATCGGCGGCGAGACCCCGATCGCGGAGCTGCCCGCGGCGCCGCACCCGGAAGGCTGATCCATGGTCCGCGTGACCACTCCCGGTGTCCGGCTGCTGCCGAACGCCATCACGGTGCTCGCCCTGTGCGCCGGTCTGTCGTCGGTGCAGTTCGCGCTGATCGGCAACTATCCGATGGCGATCGCGTCGATCGGGATCGCCGCGGTGCTCGACAGCCTGGACGGCCGGATCGCGCGGCTGCTGGACGCGACGTCGAAGATGGGGCAGGAGCTCGACTCGCTGTCCGACGGCATCTCGTTCGGTGTCGCGCCCGCGCTGGTGCTGTACGTGTGGCACGCGGAGGGCGAGCGGATCGGCTGGGTGGCGTCGCTGATCTTCGCGGTCTGCATGATCCTGCGGCTGGCGCGGTTCAACACGCTGATCGAGGACACCGAGCAGCCGCCGTACGCGGGTGAGTTCTTCGTGGGCGTGCCCGCGCCCGCCGGTGGCCTGCTGGCGATGCTGCCGCTGATCCTGGAGCTGCAGTTCGGGCAGGGCTGGTGGTCGCACCAGTACACGGTGTGGGTGTGGACGATCGCCGTCGCCGCGCTGCTGATCAGCCGGATCCCGACGCTTTCGCTGAAGACCGTGAAAGCGCCGCCGAAGGCGATCGCGCCGCTGCTGGTCGGGGTGGGCCTGCTGGCCGCCGCGATCATCCAGTTCCCGTTGGTGGCGCTGGCGATCGCGCTGGTGCTGTACCTGGCGCACATCCCGTACTCGGTGTACCGGCAGCGCTGGCTGGCCAGCCACCCGGAGGCGTGGATGGCGCCGCCGCGGGAACGGCGCGCGATCCGGCGTTCTTCGAGCAGGCGGCGGCTGGGCCTGCGCCCGCCGCTGCGGCGCGTGGTGGCCGGTGCCGCTCAGCGTGTCCGGCTGCAGCGGGGCGAACAGCACGTCGCGCGGGCTCCGCGCACCCTCACCAGCGACAAGGACCGGGACGGCAGCCGGGGCCCGCGACGCCGCTCATGGCGGCGAATCGGCCTCCGGAAACGCTGATCCCCGGCCGATTTCCCGCCGAGCCCACACCCCCAGCCCCCCCGCCCGTCCCTGGGGGACGGCCCCGCGCCCAGCGTATCGGGGGTATCCGACGGGGCCTGGGGAAACGGGGGCGGGGAGCGGGACTTGTCCACAAGTGGGTGAACCTGTGGACAACCTGGGGGCAAACGCGAATATCGCTCACCCGCCCGCCGGGTCCCGGACGTTGCGAAAGCCACGTTCGCAACGTTGAAGGTTGCGAACGTGGCTTTCGCAACGCGCCCAGAGCGCGACATCTGCCGTCGCGTACACGACCCAGCGCGACTTCGCCCCGGCCGCCCCGGCGACCCGCCCGCGAGATCCTGTCCTTCGACCGCTGGGAACGGTCCGCGTAGATAGGGTGGCGGGGTGAGCGCACCCCAGATCACGCTGACCGTCCGGCACACCCCGTCCGCCTTGGACTCCCGCCGCGGCGTCGTCCGGCTGCACCCCGAAGTCCTCGACGCGCTCGGCCTGATGGCCTGGGACGCGGTCCGCGTCACCGGCGCGCGGGTCAGCTCGGCGCTGGCCGCCCCGTCGGACGCGGCGGGGATCCCGGGCGTGATCCTCCTCGACGACGTCACGATGTCGAACCTCGGCGTGACCGAGGGCTCGGAGGTGGTCGTCGCGCCGGCGGAGGTGTCGGCCGCGAAGACGGTCACCGTGGCCGGCTCGCGGATCGCGAGCGTGTCGCTCTCCCCGCACACCCTGCGGCTCGCCCTGATCGGCAAGGTGCTGACCGTCGGCGACGCGGTTTCCCTGCTCCCCCAGGACCTCGCGCCCCCTCCGGGCTCCGACGTCCCCGCCGTCCGCGGCCAGCTTTCCCGCGCCATCGGCATGACGTGGACGAACGAGCTGCTCACCGTCACCGCGACCGAGCCGTCGGGCCCGGTCGCCGTCGGACCGTCCACTGTGGTCAGCTGGCGCGACGGCGCCCGCACCGGCGAGGCCGAGCCCGCCACCGCCCCGGCCCGTGCCGGGACGACGCTGGTCCGCAGCACACCCGCCACCCCGCACGAGGATTTCATCGACGCCGAGATCGTCGAAGACGAGCAGATCGACGAGGTCGCCGAGGAGGCCGTGCCGCCCCTGTCGGATCTCGCCGGATCCGAATCGGCCGCGCGCAAGCTCGCGGAGTGGTTCGACCTGGCGTTCCACCGCCCGGAACTGCTGGCCAAGCTCGGGACGTCGGCGCATCTCGGGGTCCTGCTGTCCGGACCGGAGGGCGTCGGGAAGGCGACGCTGGTCCGCGCCGTGGCCCAGGCCGAGAAGGTGCGGGTGGTGTCGATCGCGGCGCCGAACATCGCCGTCCTCGACCCGAACGTGGCCGCCGCGCGGCTGCGGGAAGCGATCGAGCAGGCCACCCGCGACGACGATCCCGCCGTCCTGATGATCACCGACATCGACTCACTGCTCCCCGCGTCCCAGCCGCCACCGCTCGCGACGGTCGTCCTCGACGACCTGCGCAAAGCCTTGCGCAACAAGGGTTTCGCCGTCGTCGCCACCACCGGGCGGGCCGAGTCGGCCGATCCGAGGCTGCGCGCCGCCGACCTGCTCGACCGAGAACTCGGCCTCCCGCTCCCGGACGCGAAGACCCGCACGGAACTGCTGCGCGTACTCCTGCGCGAAGCCCCGCTGGAGTCCGGCGTCGACGTGGGCCCGATCGCCGAACGCACCCCCGGCTTCGTGGCCGCCGACCTCATCGCGCTCCGCCGGGACGCCGCCCTCCGCGCCGCGCTGCGGCAGCGTGAGGCCGACGAGCCGCGGATCTCCCAGCAGGACCTGCTCGACGCGCTGACCACCGTCCGCCCCATCTCGATGTCCACTTCGGACAATCTGGCCACCGGCGGGCTGACCCTCGACGACGTCGGCAACATGACCGACGTCAAGCAGTCGCTCACCGAGGCGGTGCTGTGGCCGCTGCGCTACCCGGACTCGTTCGCCCGCCTCGGCGTCGATCCACCGCGCGGCGTGCTGCTGTACGGGCCGCCCGGTGGCGGCAAAACGTTCCTGGTCCGCGCGCTCGCGGGCACCGGCGCGCTGAACGTCTTCGCGGTCAAGGGCGCCGAACTGATGGACAAATGGGTCGGCGAATCCGAGCGCGCGGTGCGGGAGCTGTTCCGCCGCGCCGCCGAGGCCGCGCCGTCGCTGATCTTCCTCGACGAGATCGACGCGCTCGCCCCGCGCCGCGGCCAGTCCTCGGACTCCGGCGTGTCGGACCGGGTCGTCGCGGCCCTGCTGACCGAGCTGGACGGGGTCGAGCCGATGCGCGAGGTCGTCGTGCTCGGCGCGACGAACCGCCCTGAGCTGGTCGACCCGGCCCTGCTGCGGCCGGGACGGCTGGAGCGCCGCGTCTACGTCCCGCCGCCGGACGCGCACGCGCGTGAGGCGATCCTGGCCGCCAGCGCCAAGAACACGCCGCTAGCGTCCGATGTGGACTTGGCGGCGTATGCGGCCACTTTGGACGGTTACTCGGCGGCGGACTGCGCGGCGCTGATCAGGGAGGCCGCGCTGACCGCGATGCGGGAGTCGCTGGAGGCCAAGGAGGTCACCGCCGCGCATCTGACGAAGGCGGCGGAGACGGTGCGGCCGTCGCTCGACCCGGCGCAGCTCGCGGCCCTGGAGTCCTACGCGCAGGCTCAGGTCTGAGGTACATGAAGGCCCCCTTCCTTGCGCCTGGCGCAAGGAAGGGGGCCTTCATGTACTGCTAGGAGCCGTCTTTGTCGTTGGCGTCGTAGTCCTTGGTGAGGATAACGATCAAGCCTTGCGCGGCGTCTTGAATCTCCTTGAACCTCGGCTGGGCTTCGATGCCGAACTCCAGCGCCAGCGCCTTCGCCGCGGCCTCCTCGTCGGTGTTCGGCCGGTAATAGGCCGCGGACTTCGGGAGCGCACCCTTGTACGGGCCGACCTCGGTGACGTTCCAGCCGGAGGCGCGGAAGTCGTTCGCAGCCCGCTCGGCGAGCCCCGTGATCATGCTGTTGTTGTAGACGCGCACGGTCACCCACTTGTGCGATGCCTGCTGGTCGCCACCGGGCTGCCCCGGGCCCGGCTGACCGGTCTGGCCGGGCTGACCCGGCTGGCTCCCGGGCGGCGCGGAGCTCGCGGGCGCGCTCGACGGCGGTGCCGACGAGGCGGGCGGTGAGCTGGCCGGAGGCGTGCCCGACGGCTGGGGTGACGGCGGGGTGGCGCCGTCCGAGGTCGCGGGGGGCGTACCGGGCGGCGTGGCGGTGTCCGAGTCACCGCCGCCGCTGGTCAGGGTGATCCCGCCGATCACGGCGGCGATCACGGCGACACCGACCAAGGCCAGTCCGGCGGCCTTCATCGGCCGGGACAGACCCGAAAACAGACTCATGAGAGATCGATCCCCAGTCGCCGGGCCGCGCGGTTGCGCTGCCGGGCCGCTCGCGTCTTGCGCAGGCGCTTCACCAGCATCGGATCGGCCTGCATGGCTTCGGTCTTCTCGAGCAGCCGGTTCAGCAATTGGTAGTAGCGTGTCGACGACATCGAGAAGCGTTCGCGGATGGCCTGTTCCTTCGCGCCGGCGTACTTCCACCACTGACGTTCGAACGCGAGCATGTCGAGCTCGCGCTCGCTGAGGCCGTTCACGGTCTCCGACGGGGACGGCTGGTCGGGCTCAGCCATCGACTCCGCGGCGTCCATCCGACTCCTCGCAATCAGGTCAGTGCTCGGCGGGCGTGAAACCACAGGCTTGTCATTCCGCGGCGCCATTAGACCACGGATGCGGCGCCCGGCCTCGGTATCGGCGTCGGCGCGTCATGGGTAAGGGTCTACCAGAAGGGTCCGACTAAACTGCGCGCGTGACCGTCCATCCCATCGTGATCGCAGGCGAGCCCGTGCTGCACAACCCGACTCGGGAGATCACCGAGTTCGACGACAAGCTGCGCACGCTCATCGACGACATGTTCGAGACCATGTACGCCGCCGAAGGGGTCGGCCTCGCGGCCAACCAGATCGGCCTCGACCAGCGCGTGTTCGTCTACGACTGCCCCGACGACGAGGGCACGCGCCACAAGGGCGTCGTGGTGAACCCGAAGCTCGAGACGTCGGAGATCCCGGAGACCATGCCGGATCCGGACGACGACTGGGAAGGCTGCCTGTCGGCTCCCGGCGAGTCGTACCCGACCGGACGCGCTTCGTGGGCGAAGGTCACCGGCTTCGACGTCGACGGCAATCCGATCGAGGTCGAAGGCACCGGGTACTTCGCGCGCTGCCTGCAGCACGAGACCGACCACCTGGACGGCTTCATCTACCTCGACCGGCTGGTCGGGCGGCACGCGCGCGCGGCGAAGAAGATGCTCAAGGCGAACAAGTGGGGCGTTCCGGGCAACTCGTGGCTGCCGGAGGCGCAGCCCGAGTCCGCCGACGACTGACCCTCTCGCACCTGCCCCCACTGCAATGAAGGGGCCTTTCATAGCAAATTTTGCTATGAAAGGCCCCTTCATTGCAGTCGCGTACGCGAGGGTCAGCAACCCAGGAAGTGACAGCGCACGACCCGAGGCTGCTCGATCACCTTCCCGGCCTGCACCGACCAAGCCAGCCGCAGGTACTGCGCGTGCGTCCACGCCAGCGGCGTCGCGGACGCCGTCGGAGTGCCCGCCGGGAAGCCCGGCTGTCCCGAAGGCGCGTTCTCGTCCCAGACCTGCTCCGGCATGGTGTCCCCGGAGCTGCTGACGCGCCCCAGGTCGCGAAGGCGCTTCGCGGCCGTACCCCGGTCACCGGCGGCCAGGTCGTACTCGCCGCGTTCGCCCGCGAGCAGCGGCCACAGCCGCCCGTAGGTGGTCCGGCTCTCGGCCGGGAACGTGTAGTCCCAGGGTGAGCCGTCGGCCTTCTCGCCGTACCCGTCCTTCGTGTAGCGGTGCCAGAACTGCCCCGTCGGGGTGGTGAACGCGATGTCGGCGTCGGTGACCTTGATGCTGTTGAGGATCACCGGATCGTCGGCCCGGTAGATGCCCAGCCTCACCAGTTCGAGAAAACCGGCGTCCGTCACGGCACGCTGGTCCATGGTCACACTGGAGTTGCCGAGGTTGTACTTCGTGCCGTTGTCCGCGTTGCCGTCCTTGGTCAGCCGGACGAAGTACGGGTCCTTCGACAGCGGACCGTTCGTGGTCACCGTCCAGCGGGCGAGTTTCGCCTTGAACGCGTCGGCAGTGTCGAGATAGCGCTTCGCGTCGGCGGCGGCGCCGTTCGCCTTGGCGAGATCCGCCGCGCAGACCAGCCCGGCGATCACGGCGGCGATCGTCGAAGGCGAGTAGCCGTCCTGTTCCTCCCAGCGTTCCTGCTGGCTGTACGGCGACGCGTGCCCGTTTTCGGCCTTGTAGGACAACAGGAATTCCGCTGCCTTGCGCACACCTTGCCAGGTTTTGGCGTCGGTGCGGCCGAGCTGCTGCGCGAGCACGATCGGCAGCGCGGTCTCGTCGAGCTGGATGGACGTCCAGTACGGCGTGCCGTCGACGTGGCTGTTCTGCGGCAGATGCCCGTCCGGCAGCTGCTGCGTGCCGAACATGTAGTCGACCGACCGGTCGGCGGCGGCGCGATCGCCGGCGGCGAGCAGGCCGGTCGCGATCTGATAGAGGTCACGCGGCCAGACCAGGTGATACGTGCCCGACGGCGACCACTCGGGGTCGTTGTTCCCGAACCGCCACGGCATGCTCGGCGACGCGATGAGCGCCCCCTGGTGGATCTTGTCCTCGCTCGCCGCGAGCATGAGCACGGACGCCTGGTAGAGGTCCCGCTCCTGCTTGGTCTTGAGCGACGACGGCGCGTCCTTCACCTGGCGGAGGTACTGCTTCCAGCCGCGGTCGTACGCGCGGGCCGTGTCGGCGAATCCGCGTCGCAGCGAGGCTTTCGCGTTCGTGAGCGCGTCGGACCCCTTCGCGCCCATTCCGAGCGAAAGCGTGAAGTCCCGCGACCGGACCCCGTCGGCGGAGGTCTGCCCGGTGACCAGCACGTTGCCCTTGGCCGCGGTCGCGTAGTCCTTGAGGGTGAAGGACTTCGTCAACTGCGTGATGCCGTCGGAGGAACCCGAGTAGCCGACGGAAGTCCGCGAGAACGCCGGTTCCGCGGTCAGCGCGGCCGCCGTCTTCGCGTCGGAGGACACCGCGCTCGTGCCGTCGGTGCGCGCGGAGTCGTCGGAACCCTCGTTGGTGAGATCGGGATCCGCGACCGCGTACACCTGGTACGGGCTGCCGGTCAGCGAAACGAAGTCGACGTCGATCAGCACGCTCGCGCGCGCCGGGTCGGTGACGTAGGTCTTGCGGAGCTTCCAGCGGCGCTGGTCGTCGGTGATCGTCTGTTCGTAGGTGAGGCCCTCGGTGCGGCGCACCCGCTGTGCCTTGGCCGAGGAATCGACGGTCGCGAAGCTCTTCCCGTCGGTGACGACGAGGTCGAGCGCCCGGACGCCCGGCGTGGACAGATCCGGGTAGTAGACCTCGGACATCCGGCCGCCCTGCAGGGTGAACCAGACGTTGCTCGCCCGTTCGCGAGCGGTGCCGAAACCCGTCTTGTCCGCCGGGAGCCAGCTCGGATGGGCGCCGGGCGCTCCTGGCGCCTCACTGCCCTGGGCCGCGGCCACCGCAGGGACCAGCCCCGCGATCAGCACGCCCGCCAACGCCGGGAGCATGAGTTTTCGCATCTTCACCCCAGACTTCTGTAACGGTGCAGAACCTCCGGATTCTGTCGTGAATCCCGTGCAGGCACAGGACCCGAACCGGTGAACCATCAACGCTGTCGACTTGTCGTCACACGATCCACCCCGAGGCGGGTTGATTGCGGCGGCCCCGGCGTGGCATGGTCGGGGCACAACCAAACAACCGCGGGAGCTCGCGCCATGGCGGGCTGAGAGGGCGGCTGGAGTCTTTCTAGAAGACCCGGCGCCGCCGACCGCATGAACCTGACCGGGTAATGCCGGCGTAGGGAGTGAACGTCGTTGACGACTCTTGAGAACGAGTCTGCCATCACGCCGACCGTCACCACCGGACCGATCACCGGTTCGCGGAAGGTCTACCACCAGACGGAATCCGGTCTCCGGGTCCCCGCGAGGCGGATCGATCTTTCGAACGGCGAGCATTTCGACGTTTACGACACTTCCGGCCCGTACACCGACGACGACGCGCAGATCGATGTCCACAGTGGACTGCACCGGCTGCGCGCCGGCTGGGCCGACGGTCGTGAGCACAATACCCAGCTGGGCTGGGCGAAACAGGGCGTCATCACCCGCGAGATGGAGTACGTCGCGGCACGCGAGCGCTGCTCGCCGGAATTCGTGCGGGACGAGGTCGCGCGTGGCCGCGCGGTGATCCCCGCCAACCGCAAGCACCCGGAGACCGAGCCGATGATCATCGGCAAGAACTTCCTGGTGAAGATCAACGCCAACATGGGCAACTCGGCCGTCTGGTCCTCGGTGGAGGAAGAGGTCGACAAGATGGTGTGGGCCACCCGCTGGGGCGCCGACACGATCATGGACCTCTCCACCGGCAAGCGGATCCACGAGACGCGCGAATGGATCGTCCGCAACTCGCCGGTCCCGGTCGGCACCGTGCCGATCTACCAGGCGCTGGAAAAGGTCAACGGGGAGCCGGAAAAGCTGTCGTGGGAGGTCTACCGCGACACCATCATCGAGCAGTGTGAACAGGGTGTCGACTACGTCACCGTGCACGCCGGGGTGCTGCTGCGCTACATCCCGCTGACCGCGCGCCGGGTCACCGGCATCGTCTCGCGCGGCGGCTCGATCATGGCTGCGTGGTGCCTCGCGCACCACAAGGAATCCTTCCTGTACACCAATTTCGCGGAGCTCTGCGAAATCCTGCGCGAGTACGACGTCACATTCTCCCTCGGCGACGGCCTGCGTCCCGGCTCGATCGCCGACGCGAACGACCGCGCGCAGTTCGCCGAACTGGAGACCCTGGGCGAGCTCACGCACATCGCCCGCGAGCACGACGTCCAGGTGATGATCGAGGGCCCCGGCCACGTGCCGATGCACAAGATCAAGGAGAACGTCGAACTCGAGGAGAAGCTGACCGGCGAGGCGCCGTTCTACACCCTCGGCCCGCTCGCGACCGACATCGCGCCGGCGTACGACCACATCACCTCGGCCATCGGCGCGGCGCAGATCGGCTGGTACGGCACGGCGATGCTCTGCTACGTCACGCCCAAGGAGCACCTGGGCCTGCCGAACCGCGACGACGTCAAGACCGGCGTCATCACCTACAAGATCGCCGCGCACGCCGCCGACCTCGCCAAGGGGCACCAGTACGCGCAGGAGTGGGACGACGAGCTTTCCAAGGCCCGCTTCGAATTCCGCTGGAACGACCAGTTCAACCTGTCGCTGGACCCGGACACCGCCCGCGCGTACCACGACGAGACCCTGCCCGCGGAACCGGCGAAGACGGCGCACTTCTGCTCGATGTGCGGGCCGAAGTTCTGCTCGATGCGCATCACCCAGGACGTCCGCAAGTACGCCGAGGAACACGGACTGTCCACTGTGGAGGCCATCGAGGCGGGCATGTCGGAGAAGTCGACCGAGTTCGCCGAGCAGGGCAACAAGGTGTACCTGCCGGTGGTCAATCAGTGACAGCGACACCCCGGACCGCCCTCACCATCGCCGGATCGGATTCCGGTGGTGGTGCGGGCATCCAGGCCGACCTGCGGACCTTCTTCGCCAACGGGGTGCACGGGATGGTCGCGCTCACCGCGGTCACCGTGCAGAACTCGCTGGGCGTGCAGGGCTTCAGCGAGATCCCGGTCGACGTCGTCACCGGCCAGATCAAGGCCGTCGCCGGGGACATGGGCGTCGACGCGGCGAAGACCGGGATGCTCGCGACGGCCGAGATCATCAACGCCGTCGCCAAGACGCTCGACGAAGTCCACATCGGACGGCCTTCGGGCACGCCGTTCGTCGTGGATCCCGTCGCTGCTTCGATGACCGGGCACGCGCTGCTGCGCGAGGAGGCGCTGGAGGCGATCCGCACCGAGTTGTTCCCGCGCGCCACGCTGATCACGCCGAACCTCGACGAGGTGCGACTGCTGACCGGCGTCGACGTGACCGGCCCGGCGTCCCAGCGGGAGGCGGCGGAAGCGCTGCTGGAGTTCGGTTCGGAGTGGGTGCTGGTCAAGGGCGGGCATCTCGACGCGGCTCAGGATTGCGTGGACCTGTTGTCCGACGGCACTTCCTGGGTCGAGCTGAGCGGGCCGCGGTTCGACACGCGGAACACGCACGGCGGCGGGGACACGATGGCTTCGGCGATCACGTCTTCGCTGGCGAAGGGGGCCGATGTGCCGACGGCGGTCGCCGAGGGGAAACGGTTCATCGAGCGGTGTGTGGCGGAGTCGTACCCGCTGGGCGCGGGCGTCGGCCCCGTCTCGCCCTTCTGGCGCCTGAAGTAACGCATTTCGTCCTCTGAATGCGGTCCTTGCGTGAGCAACGATCGCATTCAGAGGACTAAATGCGTCAGCCGACGGGCTCCATCACCCGCGAGTCGTAGCCCTTCCGGGATTCGAGGATCCCGTCGAAGTTGGCGACCGACCATTCGCTGACCGCCATGAGCAGCGTGCTCGCGCTCGAACCGCGTTCGGTCAGCGCGTACTCGACGGTCGGCGGCGTGGTCGGGAAGACCGTGCGCGTGACCAGGCCGTCGCGTTCGAGGGCACGCAGGTTCTGGGTCAGTATCTTCTGGCTGATCCCGCCGACCGCGCGGCGCAGTTCACCGAACCGGTGCGGCCGCCGGGACAGCGCGCCGAGCACCAGCGCGGTCCACTTGTTGGCGAGCAGATCGAGGACGTCGCGGCACGGACAGTTCCGCAGATAGATGTCCCACGGCGATTCCGGCACTTCACAGGTAGTTTCCATCAGGTACCTAGTTTACCTTTAAGTGCCTTCTGGCGAAAAGTGACCATGCAGCCGAACATGGAAAGCACCAACAACGGAGGAGCTTTCGATGCGCGTCGTGACCCAGCAGCGGCTTGGTGGCCCTGAAGTGCTGGAGGTGACCGAGACCGACCGTCCGGCCCCCGGTCCGACGGAGGTGCTCGTGCGGGTGCGCGCCGCCGGGATCAACCCGGTCGACTGGAAGACCCGGGCGTACGGCGTCTTCATGGGCGAGCCGCCGTTCGTCCTCGGCTGGGACGTCTCCGGGGTCGTGGAAGAACTCGGCGTCGGCACGACCCACTTCGCCGTGGGCGACGAGGTCCTCGGCTTCCCGTGGTTCCCCCGGCAGGCCGGTGGTTACGGCGAATACGTGACCGCGCCCGCCCGCCAGTTCGTGCGCAAACCCACCGCGTTGAGCCACGAGCAGGCCGCCGGGCTGCCGCTCGCCGGGCTCACCGCGTGGCAGGGCCTGGTGGACATCGCCGACGTCCGGCCAGGGCAGCGCGTGCTGATCGACGCGGCCGCGGGCGGCGTCGGGCACCTCGCCGTCCAGGTGGCGAAGGCGCGCGGCGCGTACGTCCTCGGCACGGCGAGCGCCGGGAAGCACGACTTCCTCCGCGAGCTCGGCGTCGACGAGCCGATCGACTACCGCGACGAGAACGCGACGGCGTCCGGCGTGGACGTCGTGTTCGGGCTGGTCGGCGAGGAGAGCGACCTCCGCTGGCTGGACGCGGTGAAGCCGGGCGGCCTGCTCATCGCGGTCCCCGGTGGCGTGAGCGAGGCCGTCGCCGCCAAGGCCGGAAAGCTCGGCGTGCGGACGTCGGGGATGCTCGCCGAACCCGATCAGCTCGGCCTGCTGGCGCTGACCGAACTGATCGAGAAGGGCGAACTGCGCGTCCACGTCGAGCAGACCTTCCCGCTGGCGGACGTCGCCAAGGCGCACGAAGTCGGCGAAGGCGGCCGTGTCACCGGGAAGCTCGTCTTGACCGTCTGACCCCACGCATTTAGTCCTCTGGATGCGGTCCTTGCGTGCGCGACTACCGCATCCAGAGGACTAAATGCGGGGCTTCACGTGCGGATAGTGAACTAGCCGCGCGGAAGGACCAGCGGAAGCACAGTGGTCAGCCCCGTCCAGTCCGAGGTCAGCACCGACGCGTGGTTCTTCGCCAGCAGAGCCGCCCGCGCGCTCGCCTCCTCCACGGACGGCGCACGGGAATCGATGGCCGGCGCGACCTTGTGCGCGTCGGTCATCACCACGTAGTAGTGGTTGTCGTCGTACCAACCTGGCCCGGTCTGCGTGAGGAACGTGTTCGCGTCGCCGTCGAAGACCACGAACCACGGCCGCAGCCCGGTGTCGGCGTACTTCGTCCGCGGGTCACCGGGCGCCGCGCCGTGCACCGTCGGGAAGATCTGCGCCTCTCCGACGCGGCCCGCGTCCTTGAGCGACCGCAGGTACCGCGCGTACTCGACGTCGGTCTTGAGCGTGTCCGTCGGATTGCCCTCTTCGACCGTGCCGGGGATGACCTCGATGATCACCTTGCCCCGCAACGCGTCCAGCGAAGGCCAGTTGTCCGCTTTGGCCGGGTCGTCGAGTGTCGCGTAGCCGCCGAGCAGGTCCGCCGGACGGAAGACCGCGCTGCCGAGATGTGCCCGGATGGACGCGTCGAGTTCGTCCGGGCCGAGGCCGCGGTTGTCCGCGAACCCGGTCTTCATCTCCAGTTTGAGCGTGACCGGTTCGCTGTCCGGATGCGCGCCCAGCCAGACGCGGATGTCGTCGAGGCAGTGTTCGAGGTTCTTGTTCCGCCCACCGGAGTACAGCTGCGACGGCGTACTCGCCGCGACGCAGTTGTTGTTGTTCCCCAACGGGTTCGAGTGACTCACTTTCCATTCGCGAGTGATGATGTTCGGCCAGACGTCGAGCTCGATCAGCGAGGTACCGGCGTCCAGCGAGCGCGCCAGATAGTCGTAGGCGCCGGTCTCGTAGGTGTTGTGGACGCCGACCGTGGTCACGTGGGAGACCTTGGCGGCCTCGGCGTTCGCGACCGTTCCGGACAGCGAAGCCGCCACGATCACGACGGCGAGGGATACCGCGGGAGGAGTTTCATCCGAGCCCTTTCGCACGCGGGAAGTGCACTGGCTCACACACTGTGCCACCGTGATCAGGTGCGGCCGAACCCCTGTTGATCCAAAAGGACCAGTCGGGAAAATGAACTCATGAGCGAGAACCCGAGCCCGCCGTCGGCGCTGACCATCGCGGGGTCCGACTCCGGCGGCGCCGCCGGCCTGCAGGCGGACCTGCGCACGTTCCTCACCTGTGGCGTGCACGGCCTGGTCGCGGTCACCGCCGTGACCGTCCAGAACACCCTCGGCGTGCACGACCGCACCGACATCCCGGCGCATATCGTCGCCGGGCAGATCGAGGCCGTCGCCGCCGACATGGGCGTCAACGCGGCCAAGACCGGCATGCTCGCGTCGGCGGAGATCATCCACGCCGTCGCCGCGGCCTGCGACAAGGCCGAGATCGGCCGCGACGCCAAGGTGCCCTTCGTGGTCGACCCGGTCGCGGCGTCGATGCACGGGCATCCGCTGTTCGACGAGGCCGGGCTGGTGGCGCTGCGCGACGAGCTCCTGCCGCGCGCGACCGTCCTCACGCCGAACCTCGACGAGGTCCGCCTGCTGACCGGCATGACCGTGACCACCCGCGAACAGATGCACCAGGCCGCGGTCGTCCTGCACCGGCTCGGGCCGAAGTACGTGCTCGTGAAGAGCGGCCATCTCGTCTCCGACCCCGAATGCGTCGACGTGCTCTTCGACGGCTCTACGTTCGTCGAACTGCCGGGCGAGCGGTTCGCGACGCAGCACACGCACGGCGCCGGGGACACCATGGCGTCGGCGCTGACGGCCGGTCTCGCGAAAGGGATGTCCGTCGTGGAGGCCGCCCGCTACGGCAAGTGGTTCGTCTCACAGGCGGTCGAAAACGCCTACCCCATGGGCGCGAAGGTCGGTCCGGTTTCGGCGTTTTGGCGGCTTGCACCGGAGCACTGAGTACCCGGCCGGTTACGATCTGCCCGAAACGGGCCAACGAACAAGGGTGGGGCGTGTCCGGACGCGAGCGGGTGGCCAAATTCGTCGAGGCCCGCGCATTCCAGAATTTCATCATCGCGGTGATCGTCTTCAACGCCGTCACGCTCGGCCTGGAGACCTCGACGAGAATGCTCGCGGAGTACGGGCGGCTGCTGCATACGGTCGACTACGTCGCGCTCACGATCTTCGTGCTCGAACTCGCCGCGAAGTTCTACGCCTATCGCGGGAAGTTCTTCCGCGATCCGTGGAACATCTTCGACCTGCTCGTGGTCGGCATCGCGGTGATCCCCACGACCGGTCCGTTCGCGGTGCTGCGGGCGTTGCGGGTCCTGCGGGTGCTGCGGCTGATCTCGGTCGTGCCGTCGATGCGGAAGGTCGTCACCGGTCTGCTCGCGTCGATCCCCGGGATGGCGTCGATCGCCGCGCTCCTCGCGCTGATCATCTTCGTCGCGGGCGTGATGGCGACGAAGCTGTTCGGCGCGATCTCGCCGGAGAACTTCGGGGATCTCGGCACGTCGCTGTTCACGCTGTTCCAGGTGATGACCGGCGAGGCGTGGCCGGACATCGCCAAGGAGATCATGAAGGAAGCACCCATGGCCTGGGTGTTCTTCGTGGTCTACATCCTCGTGTCCAGCTTCGCGGTGCTGAACCTCTTCATCGCCGTCGTGGTCAGCGGGATGGAGGACGAGCTTCGCCAGGACATCCGCGAGGAAGAGGCGAAGCAGACCGAAGCCCAGGCTCGGGCGAACACGGAGATCCTGGACGAGCTCCGCGCCCTTCGTGCGGAAGTCGCGGAGCTACGTCAGAACGTCTAGCGATCGTCGTCCGCGATAAGGGCTTCGAGGGCGGGCAGGGCCGCCGCGAGCGCCGCCTGGTGCTCCGGGGTCAGCCGGTCGAGGCGCGTGCCCAGTTCGCGTACCCGCGTCGAACGGACGCCGGAAACCAGCCGCTCGCCCTCTTCGGTGGCCTTCGCGAGCCAGGCCCGCCTGTCGATCGGGTCCGATTCACGGCTGACGTAGCCCGCTTCGACCAGCGAAGCGACGATCCTCGACATGGTGGCCGCGGCGACGCCTTCCTTCGCCGCGAGATCACCCAGACGGAGCTGTCCGTAGTTCACGAGCGTCGCGAGCGCGGAGATCGCACCATGGCCCGGTCCGGGCACACCCGCCTGGCGCAGTGACCGTGACAATCGGCCCACCGCCAGGAACAACCTGCCCGAAACATCCTGGACCGCTGACGTGGTCACCACTGGCTCCTCTGGGTACACGGCGGCGGGTACGCCGCCGGAGAGTGCCGTCAACCATACGGGCTCCCCGTGCGTACTCCCGGTTAAGGCCGTGAACCGTACAAAAGGGTTATCGAGGCGGACTCGAAGCGTGTGCCCAGAACCGCTGGGGGATCCGGCCCGCGCCGGCGGCCAGCCGGCCCGCGGTGACGGCGGCGCGCATCGCCGAAGCCATCCGCTCCGGATCCGCGGCCCTGGTCACGGCGGTCGAGAGCAGGACGGCGTCGCAGCCGAGCTCCATCGCGAGCGTCGCGTCGGAAGCCGTGCCGATCCCGGCGTCGAGGATCACCGGGACGCCCGCGCGCGACACGATCAGCTCGATGTTGTGCGGGTTCCGGATGCCGAGACCGGTGCCGATGGGCGCGCCGAGCGGCATCACGGCCGCGCAGCCCGCCTCCTCCAGCCGCAGCGCCAGCACCGGGTCGTCGTTGGTGTAGGCGAGCACGGTGAAGCCGTCCGCGGTGAGCTGCTCGGCCGCTTCGAGGGTCTCGAACGGGTCCGGCAGGAGCGTGCGGTCGTCCGCGTGGACCTCAAGCTTGACGAGGTCAGTTTCGAGGGCTTCGCGGGCGAGCCGGGCGGTGAGAACCGCTTCGGCGGCCGTCCGGCAGCCCGCGGTGTTGGGCAGCAGCCGGATGCCGAGCCGCCGGAGCAGTTCGAGCACACCGGAGCCGCCTTCGGCGTCGGCCTTGCGCATCGCGACGGTGGTCAGTTCCGTGCCCGACGCGACGAGCGCGCGTTCCAGCACGGCGAGGTTCGCCGCGCCGCCGGTGCCGATGATCAGCCGCGACGAGAGCTTGTGCTCGCCGATGACGAGGTGGTCGCCGTCCATGCCGGACATTTCAGCCTCCTTGGACCGCGGTGAGGATGTCGACGCTGGCGCCCTTGCGCACCACGGCTTCCGGCCATTCGCCGCGCCGGACGACGACGCCGTCCACCGCGACCGCGACGCCCTTCGTCGCCGTGCCGAGCGCCTCCAGTACCCCCTCGACGGTGGTCCCGTCGGGGAACTCACGCCACTGGCCGTTGACCTGGATCTCCATCACACTCGCTCCTCGCTGCGCCGCGACGGCGCGGCCGCCGCGACCTCGTCCGGCAACGGCCCGCCGTCCAGCCAGGCGACCGCGGCGTCCGCGGTGACCGGGGCCATCAGGAGACCGTTGCGATGGTGACCCGTAGCGGCGAAGACACCTTCGCCCAGCTCACCGATGAAAGGCATCGTGTCGACACTCGCCGCGCGAAGCCCGGCGGCGGTCTCGACGAGTTCGTACTCGGTGATGCCCGGGAAGACGCGCTCCGCGCCTTCGAGCAGCTCACGAACGCCCCGGACGGTGACGGTCTCGTCGAAACCGGCCTCGTACTGGGTCGCGCCGAGCACCAGCCCGCCGTCGTCACGCGGGACGAGGTAGATCGGACGGCCCTCGACCATGGCGCGGACGGTCCGGGTCGGCGGCGGCAGGCAGCCCCGGCGCGGCCGCAGCCGGAGGATCTCGCCCTTCAGCGGGCGGACGGCGTCCGCGAGCGCGGGGTGCAGGCGTCCGGTCCAGGCGCCGGCGGCGAGGACGACGTCACCATCGAGGTGTTCGAGAGCGGTGACCGTCTCGTGGCGGAACTCGACGCCGTGCTTGCCGCAAGCCTGTTTGAGGGCGTTCAGCAGCCTTCTGTTGTCCACGGCCAGATCGCCGGGCACCAAGAGTCCACTTCGGACGGACCCGGCGAGACCGGGTTCGGCGCGGCGGGCCTCGCGACCGGTCAGCTGCTCGACCTCGCGGCCGAGTTCGGTGAGGTACGCGGCGAGCATTTCGAGGTTGCCCGCGTCGGCGCTGTCCAGCGCGGCGACGAGCGTGCCGTGCGGCGAAAGGCCCGGGTCGGCACCCTCTTCGGCCAGGTCACGGGCGAAATCCGGCCAGCGCCGCAGCGACGCCTCGCCGAGGGTGAGGACGTCCTCCTCGCCGGGCCAGGCCTCGGTGACCGGCGCGAGCATGCCGCCCGCGAGCCACGACGCGCCGCGTCCCGGCTCGGGGTCGTACACGGTGACGCGACGACCGCGCGCGGACGCGCGCCAAGCGACCGAGAGGCCGATGACCCCGCCGCCGACAACCGAAAGTTCGTTCATGCGATCACGCTCCCTGCGCCGGCATGACCCGGATCAGGTTCCACGGTCGGAGCGGTTTCGGCTCCCTCTCAGCCCGTCCTCGGGCTCCCGTGCGGACCACCCCACCGTAGCGCGCGGGTACCGTCGCCGCCATGCCCACCCTGTCTGGTCCTCAGCTCCGCGCCGCCCTCACGGACGCCCGCCTGTACCTCTGCACCGACGCCCGGTCCGGTCGCGGCGATCTCGCCGAATTCGCCGACGCGGCCCTGTCCGGTGGGGTCGACATCATCCAGTTGCGGGACAAGACCGGCGGTGCGCCGATCGAGGCGAAACACGAGATCGCCGCACTGGAAGTGCTGGCGGAGGCGTGCGAGAAGCACGGCAAACTGCTGGCGGTGAACGACCGCGCGGACGTCGCGCTGGCCGTCGGCGCGCACGTGCTGCACCTGGGTCAGGACGACATCCCGGTGACGCTGGCCCGGCGGATCCTCGGCGACGACGTGGTGATCGGCCGCTCCACCCATTCGGCCGAACAGGCCGAGGCCGCCGCCGGGGAACCCGGCGTGGACTACTTCTGCACCGGCCCGTGCTGGCCGACGCCGACGAAGCCGGGTCGTTCCGCTCCCGGGCTCGACCTGGTGCGCGCGACGGCCGCGTTCGGCACGTCACGGCCGTGGTTCGCGATCGGCGGGATCGACGCCGTCCGGCTGCCCGAGGTGCTGGACGCGGGGGCGTCGCGGATCGTCGTCGTCCGGGCGATCACCGAGGCCGAAGACCCCGAGGCGGCCGCTCGCGCACTTCGCTCCGCCCTCGCCTGACGCCCACGCATTTCGTCCTCTGAATGCGGTCCTTGCGCGCGCAACTACCGCGTTTCGTCCTCTGGATGCGGTAGTCGGGGATGCGAACTACCGCATCCAGAGGACGAAATGCGGGGAATCAGGGGTCCCGGAGGGTCAGGGCGCGGGGGTACCCGAGGCCTGGGCCGGGGCCGAGGGGGTCGTCGAGGGCGCTTGAGAGGTCGAAGGCGTCGTGGACGGCGTCGTCGGGGGCGCCTGGGTGGTCGTCGGCGCGGTCGGCGTCGTCGAGGGGGTCGGCGTGGTCGACGGCGTCGTGTCGGGCTGGTTGTCCTGGGTCTCCGAGGGGGACGTCGCGGGCGGGGTGTCGTGCTTGTCCTGCCGCTCCTGGTCCTGCCCGCCGCCGACGATCTTCCCGAGGGTCGTGCCGGTCCCGCCGCCGAAGGTCTTCCCGGTCGCGCCCTCGAACCCGGTGATCGCGACGAGCGCCACCACGAAGGCCACCACGCTGACCCCGGCGATCACCGCCCAGCGCGGCTTGAACTTCCGCCCGGCAGGCTCTTCCTCCTCCGCAGGGGTGAGCCGGACGGTCTCCTGCTCCGCCGGGTCGATCACCTTGCGGCGTCCGGGAACGGTCAGCACCATCCCCGCCTTGAGCGCCGCGTCCTTCGTCCGCTGCAGCGAACGCAGGTACAACTCGCCGCCGAGCGTGGTGATCACACTCGCCAGCCCGGCGCCCGCCACCGTTCCCGCCACACCCAGCGTGGAACCCAGCAGCGCCGCGGTGATCGCGGCCATCGCGGCCGCCGTCACCTGGACGATCCTGCCCTGCTTTTCCGTCTTTTCGGTCTTCTCGGCGTCCTTTTCGGAGGTCTCCTTGGTCATGATCCCGTTCTGCAGCTAGTCGGTCCTCACCCGGTTCCAACGATTAAGGCGCGCGGGATGCTCCCTTCGTTGTCCACACGTGAGGAGCGCCACGCCGTCCGTCCAAAAAGGACTGTCCATGGTTCACAACTCCTTGACATAATAGGACGTATGGACCTGGTTTCGATCGAGGAAATCCGCGACGCGGCGAGCCGTGTCAAAGGCGCCGCGGTGCGCACACCGTTACTGGAACAATCCTGGGCGCCGTTGTGGCTCAAACCGGAGAGTCTCCAGCCGATCGGCGCTTTCAAGGTGCGCGGCGCCTACAACGCGATCGCCGCGCTGGACGAGGATCGGCGCGCTCGCGGCGTCTGCGCGTTCTCCAGTGGCAACCACGCGCAAGCGGTCGCCTACTCGGCGAAGCGATTCGGGATCCCCGCGACGATCATCGTCCCGGACGTCGCGCCGCGCGCCAAGGTCGAAGCCACCAAGGCGCTCGGCGCCGAGGTCATCGAGGTCCCGATCGACCGCCAGGAGTCCTCCGCGCTCGCCGTCGCCGAAGAGCGGGCGCTCACCATGATCCCGCCGTTCGACCACCGCGACGTCATCGCCGGACAGGGCACCGTCGGCCTGGAGATCGCCGAAGACCTGCCGGACGCCGGCGTGGTGCTCGTGCCGCTCAGCGGCGGCGGGCTGGCCTCGGGCGTCGGCACGGCGATCAAGGCGCTGCTCCCCGGCGCGAAGGTCATCGGCGTCGAACCCGAGCTCGCGGCCGACACCGCCGAGGGCCTGCGCGCGGGCAGGCGGATCGAGTGGCCGATGGACCTGCGGGCACGCACCAGCGCGGACGGTCTGCGCGCCCAGCCGTCGGACCTGACCTTCGCCCACCTACAGACGGTGCTCGACGACGTCATCACCGTCTCCGAGGCCGAGATCCGGGACGCCGTCCGGACGCTCGCGCACCGTGCCCGCCTGATCGCCGAACCGAGTGGGGCCACCGCGACCGCCGCTTTCCTCTCCCACCGCGACGCGCTGCCGCCGGGAAAGGTCGTTTCGGTCGTTTCGGGCGGCAACCTGGACCCGGCGACGCTGGCCGACCTGCTGGCCTGACGCGTTCGGTCCAGGTGGTCGTGAGTGGTAAGTGACGTTCTAACGTCACTTACCACTCACGACCCCCTCGACCCGATGCGATCCGTCGGCAAGGCAGCGTTGTGAACGCCACTTTCACAACGTTCAAGGTTGCGAAAGTGGCTTTCACAACACGTTTCGGCAGGGCCGCGTGCCTGGCGAGCTGTGGCTCGGGGTCGCTATCGCCACGTTCCCAAGTACATGAAGGCCCCCTTCCTTGCGCCTGGCGCAAGGAAGGGGGCCTTCATGTACTGCAAGCAGGTGGGCAACCCGCACCGGCTAGCTCGGGTGACCGGCGGGCCGCACGTGCGTCGGCGGCGAGTCGACCCCGCAATGGAGACATTCACCCGGATGCGGTGACTCGTCGGGCTCGGCTTCCGGGGCGGAAGGCGCGTCGAGGACGCCGTTGTGGATGCCGAGCGCGATCAGCCCGCCCCCGATCGCCAGCGCCGCGCACACCAGCAACGCCGTCCGCCAGCCCGCGGTCAGCGCGACCGGATCGGTGTAGGCGGCGCCGGAGAGCCCGGCGACGGCGGGCAGCACGGCGATCGCGAGCAGGCCGCCGGACCGGGCGATGGCGTTGTTGACCCCGGAGGCGACGCCGGCGTACCGGTCCGGCGCGGCGGCCAGCACCGTCGCGGTCACCGGCGCGACGACGGTCGCCAGCCCGGCGCCGAACACGACGACGGCGGGCAGCACCGACCCGAGGTACGTAGACCCCGGCCCGACGCGCATCAGCAGGAGCATGCCGACGCCGACCAGGATCGGGCCGATGACCAGCTGCGCGCGCGGCCCGATCCTTTGCGCGAGCGCGCCCGACCGGCCGGAGAACAGCAGCATGATGACGGTGATCGGCAGCCCGGCCAGCCCGGCCGCGGTCGGCGAATAGCCCAGCGACACCTGGAGTTGCATCACCATCAGCATCATCACGCCGCCGAGCGCCGCGTAGACGACGAAGGTCAGCGCGTTGGCGAGGCTGAACGTCCGGTCGCGGAACAGTTTCGGCGGCACCAGCGGATCGGCCGAGCGGTGCTGGATGACCAGGAACGCCCCGAGCCCCGCGACGCCGAGCACGATGGCCACCAGGACGACGACGTCGCCGATGCCGCGTCCGGGCGCCTCGACGAGCGCGCCGGTGAGGCCGGCGAGGCCGATCGCGCCGACGGCGGCCGCGGTGAAGTCCGGATGCCCGGTCGCCTCCTCGTCGCGGGACTCGGGCACGTAGCGCCGGGCGAGCAGGACGCAGACGGCGGCGAGCGGCAGGTTGATCAGGAACGCCAGCCGCCAGGACCACACCTGCACCAGGACGCCGCCGAGCAGCGGGCCGACCGCCGCCGCGATGCCGCCGAGCCCGGACCAGGCGCCGATCGCGCGGGCCCGGTCGTCGTGGGTGAAGGAGGCCTGGAGGATCGCGAGCGAGCCCGGCGTGAGCAAAGCTCCCCCGATCCCCTGGAGGATCCGGGTCGCGACGAGCATCTCGGTCGTCGTCGCGGCGGCGCACAGCCCGGAGGCGATCCCGAACCAGACGACGCCGACGAGGAACATCCGGCGGCGGCCGTAGCGGTCGCCGAGCGAACCGGCGACGAGGATCAGCGCGGCGAGCGCGAGCAGGTAGCCGTCGAGGATCCATTGCAGGCCCGCGACGGAGGCTTCGAGTTCTTCGCCGATCCTCGGGAGCGCGACGTTGATGATCGTCCCGTCGAGCATCGCCATGCCCGAGCCCACGATGGTCGTCGCGAGCACACCGCGCGCCACCGGCGTCCCCCAGCGGATTCCCGCCCCGTCAGTCATAAGTCGACTGAAGCACGCCACCCCGCCCCAAGCCACCGCGAAACCGGCACTTTCCCCGGAAAAACGATCTCTTCCGACACCCAGAGATACCTGACACGTCAGAGATTTCGGGACCGAAACAATGGAAACGGCGGACCCGACTCCCCGAACGCGCGTCAGCGCGACGGGGAGTCCGCACAGGCGCGCCCTCTTTCGGCCGAAGGCCACGGAAACGTTTTGTAGGGCGCCTTACAAGATCACGCGAGTTCTCTTCGGTCCAGCGCCCTGCGAAACGTTTCCGTCAGCGCGCCTCAAGGAAGCAGCGTGGTGACGAATTTGTAACGGTCGCCTCGGTAGATCGCCCTCGCGAACTCGACCGGTTTTCCGTCCGTGGCGAAAGAATGCCTCGAAAGGAGCAACATCGGCATTCCGACGTCGGCGCCGAGCATCTCGGCCTCGTGTGGTCCGGCGAGCGCGGTTTCGATCGTTTCCTCGGCCCTTTCCAGCTCGACGCCGTAGTGCTCCCTCAGCACGGCGTACAGCGAACCACCTGCGGAAACGTGTTTGCGCAAACCGCGGAAGCGGCCGAGTGGGAGATGCGTGGTCTCCAGTGCCATCGGCTGCGAATCGGCCAGCCGGAGGCGGCGAAGACGAAGAATCTTCGCGCCGACCCGGATTCCGAGGAGTTTCGCCAGATCGGCCTCGACCGGGAGTTCGTCGATCTCCAGCAGCTTGGACGACGGTTTGAGGCCCTGCTTGCGCATGTCCTCGGTGTAGGACGACAACTGCAGGCGCTGGGCGAGCTTCGGCTCGGCGGCGAAGGTGCCTTTGCCCTGCACGCGGTGGAGCCTGCCCTCGGCGGTGAGGTCGGCGAGCGCCTGGCGGACCGTGGTGCGCGAAACGGTGAATTCCCCCGCGAGCGCCCGTTCCGTCGGGATCGGCGACCCGGGCGGCAACGCGTCGAGCAGATCGAGCAGATGCTGTTTCAGCGCCCAGTACTTGGGTTCGCGCTGCCCGCGCATCCCAGCCGTAGCGCCCGCCTCACTCGCGGTGGTTGTCTCCAACATGACCGACTCCCTAAGCCTTCCCACTCAAACGCGCACCGTCCCCGCTAGGAAACGTACCCTTCACCACAAACGTCCATTCGGGCTAGCATTGGTCTAGACCTACTCGGGGGACGAAGGACGTCCCGGTGGAAGGGAACGAGATGACCGAACAGCGCCCCGGCGAGCACATGGCCGCGGAGATCTCCCAGCAACCCGCCATTCTGGCAGGAATCGTGGAGCGACAGGCCGAAATCGCCGAGGTGGCCGAAGCCATCTCCAAGCGCCCGCCCAGGTTCGCACTGCTCGCCGCCCGCGGCTCCAGCGACCACGCCGCCCTGTATGCGAAGTACCTGATCGAAGTACTCCTCGGTCTCCCCTGCGGTCTCGTCTCGCCCTCCACCGCGACTTTGTACGGCGCCCGTCCCGATCTGCGGGACGTTCTCTTCATCACAGTAAGCCAAAGCGGCGGTTCGCCGGATCTCATCGAGGTCACCGAAACCGCGCGTCGCCAGGGAGCGCTGACCGTCTCGGTCACCAACACCCCGGAGTCGCCGCTGCGCGCCGCCGCCGAACTCGGCGTCGACATCGGCGCGGGGCTGGAAAAGGCCGTGGCCGCCACGAAGACGTACTCGGCCACCTTGCTCTCCCTTTACCTGCTGATCGACGCGGTCCGCGGCGGCAAGGGCGAAGACGCGGAAAAGCTGGGCGAACTCGCGCAGCAGACCCTCGACGGCGCGGACGAAGGCGTCCAGCGCGCGGTGGACCGCTACCGCTTCGTCGACCGGGTGCTCACCACCGGCCGCGGCTACTCCTACGCCTCGGCGCTGGAAGGTTCGTTGAAGCTGGCCGAAACGAGCTACCTCGCGGCCCGCGCGTACAGCGGCGCGGACCTGTTGCACGGCCCGGTCGCCGCGGTCGACGGCGAGACCGCGGTGCTCGCGGTGACGAGCCAGGGACACGGCGTGGGCGCGATGCAGGAGGTCCTGGAGGCCGTCGGCAAGCGCGGCGCGGACGTGCTCGCGGTCGGCTCGGCTTCGGCCGACGTCCCCGCGGCGCTGCGGATCGGTGTCGCGCCGTCCGCCGAAGAGGTCGCCCCGATCCTGGAGATCCTGCCCATCCAGCGGATCGCGCTCGGCCTTTCGCTGGCGCGCGGCGGTGACCCGGACAGCCCTCGCGGGCTGCTCAAGGTGACCAAGACCCGGTGACTCACGTCATCGGGGTGGACGCCGGGGGCACGTCGACGCGAGCGATCGCCGTCGACGCCTCCGGCGTCGTGCTCGGCGCCGGGCGCGCGGGCGGGGCGAACCCCAACTCCCATCCGCCGTCGGAAGCGGCGGCACGGATCGCGAGCGCGATCACCGCGGCGCTGGGCGGGCTGGACCCGGCCGCGACCGCGGCGTGCGTCGTCGGCATGGCCGGGGTCAGCAAGCTGAGCGATCCGGCGATCGCGGGGATCTTCGAAACCGCGTGGAAGGACGCGGGGATCAGTCCAGTGCGGACGGTCCCCGACTCCGAGGTCGCCTACGCGTCGGCCACTTCCTCGCCGGACGGTTCGGTCCTCGTGGCGGGCACCGGGTCGATCGCGGGCCGGGTCCGCGGCAGGCGCGTGGTTTCCACCGCCGGCGGCTACGGCTGGTTGCTGGGTGACGAAGGTTCGGCGTACTGGCTGGGCCGTGAGGCCGTTCGCTCCACATTGGATGTTCTGAGCCTCGGCAGCGAACCCGGTCCGCTCGCGCGCGCCGTGCTCGCCGAAGCGCTCGGTCCGTCCGCTGTGGACTCCCCGGGCGACCGGGGTGCGCTGTGGCGCGCGCTCATCACGAGCGCCAACTCCGAGGCACCGATCCGGCTCGCCAGGTTCGCCCCGTTCGTCAGCGAGGCCGACCGCGAAGGCGACCCGGCGGCGGACGGGATCACCACCCGTGCGGCGGCCCATCTGGTGACGAACGTCATGGCCGCGCGGGATCCCGGCGAGACCACGCCGATCGTCCTCGTGGGCAGCGTGCTGTCACCGGAAGGCCCGGTCGGGGCGAAAGTCCGCGCCGAACTCGCCGGGGTCGAGGTCCTGACCAGCACCGACGGTGTTCTGGGGGCGGCGTGGCTCGCCGCCGTCGACGCGTACGGAGAAGGGGCGCCACGACCGGTGTCAGCAGCGGAAAACACCAAAAACGCGCCCTAAAAGACCAAACCATCGACTCCGGGGGCGAACTCCGGGTACCGTAGGACCCGGCCCCCGGACCCTCCCCCCTCGCCGGGGGCCGCCTTATGTCCTGGGTAGCCCGTCGGGCTCCGAATCCGAGGGGTCTCCGTTCTCCTCCACGACCCGCAGACCGGGATGTTCCGGCGGCAGTGTCCGGTACAGCACCCAGCCGCTCACGGCGACGGTCACCGCGACCAGCGGCCAGGAGAGCACCGTCCGCGCGATGCCGAGCGCGACCACCTGCCCGCTCCACCACAGCGAGCCGTACACGACCACGCGCAGCGTGTACTGCAGGAAGACCCACACCCAGCTGGCCCGCGAATAAGCGCGCAGCAGCGCGGGATCGCGGCGCCAGCGGGTCTTCTGCCCGATGACGAGCCCGACCACGACGCCGAGCAACGGCCACCGGACCACGATGCTGGCCGCCCACAGCAGCGCGCTGGCCACATTGGACAGCAGCTGGATGAGGAAGAAGTCCTCGGCGCGGCCGGTGTGCAGCGCGATCAGCGCGGCCGCGATCACCGCGGCGAGACTCACCACGACCGCGCGCGCCTTGTCGCCGCGCGCGACCCGGTACGCGCCGAGCAGCACCGCCACCCCGATGGCCACCCCGGCACCCCAGGCGATCGACTGGCCCGCGATCAGCCAGCCCAGGACGAAGGCCGCGGGCGGGATACTCGCGTCGATGGCGCCACGCCGCCCGCCGAGGATCTGGGCGAGCGACTCGCGCGGGGGTCGTGAGGTCACCCTTACAGCCTGCCGGATCCATGACCCCGGACACCCGGGCGGGGAGACGTTCGCCACATACCGTGTCCGTTTCACACCTGCTTGAGGTGAATCTGCGCAGCCCAGGAGTGTACATCCCAGTAATGGAGATGCATGGACGTCCGACAAAATAAGAGACTGTGTCAGCGGGCTGAACCACGGGTTTCGGCCAGTGGGATTGCAGGGGCGCTCTCAGCTGTTAGTTGTGGTGTACAAGTACCAACCGGGGGCACACGGACGGAAGGGGACCCAACGTGTACGGATTCGACAGCTACGTGGCGATCGGTGACAGCTTCACCGAAGGACTCAACGATGATCTGCCCGACGGCACCTTCAGGGGCTGGGCGGACAGGCTGGCGGAGATCCTCGCCGAAGGCAGGCACGATTTCCAGTACGCGAACCTCGCCCTCCGCGGGAAGATGCTCGACGAGATCCTCGAAGAGCAGTTGCCGATCGCGCTCGCGGTGAAGCCGGACCTGGTCACCCTGTGCGCGGGCGGGAACGACATCATCGTGCCCGGCGCGGACGTGGACGCCGTCGCCGCGCGGCTGGAGGCGGGGGTCGCCAAGCTGCGCGAGGCCGGGATCCCGGTGCTCATCTTCAACGGCCCGGACACCAAGTACCTGTCCGTGATGCACGTCCTCCGGGGGAAGGTCGGCATCTACAACGCGCATCTGTGGGCGATCGCCGACCGGCACGGCGCCAAGATGGTCGACATGTGGGCGATGGCCCCGCTGCACGACCGCCGCGCCTGGAGCGACGACAGGCTGCACTTCACCCCCGAGGCCCACCGGCGGATCGCGCTGCGCGCGGCCGAGGTCCTCGGCGTCCCAGTCGCCGACGACTGGCGCGAGCCGTGGCCGGCGTCCGAGCAGCCGAGCACCTGGATCACCTCGCGCCGCTCCGACCTGGAGTGGACGAAGGCGCATCTGCTGCCGTGGATCCGGCGTCAGCTCAAGGGCGAGTCCATGGGGGACGGCCTGTCCCCGAAGCGTCCCGAGCTCGCGCCGCTGCTCCCGCTGGAGCAGATCGAGTCGACAGGCGTCTCGCTCCCGGCCAAGGACCTGCGGGAGATCCACCACCACGCGAGCTGAAGGGGACTTTCCCCTCATCTGGCGCCACGAAGGGGCCCTTCACCGCTTGAGAAGCGGGGAAGGGCCCCTTCGGCGTCTACGTCACCCGACCGGGTTATGTCCTGATCGTCCAGTGCACCCGCGCCGTACGCGGCTTACAGTCCCTTCATGCCCGGTACACGCTGGAGCCGCTTGCTGCCTACAGCGCTGCTGGTCACGCTCGCCTTGACGGCGATCTCCGTCTGGTCGACCTCGGACGACATCGAGGCCGGCCTGACCGCGCGCGCGAAAGACGCCCTCGCCGACATGGGCGTCTCCGGCGGCGAGGTGACCTTCTCCGGCCGCGACGCGAACCTCACCGGCTTCCCGCCCGACAAGGCCGCGCAGGCGATGGACGCCATCCAGCGGATCGACGGGGTCCGCACGGTCGAGATCTCCGGTGACACCGCGCCGCCCGCCGGGCCGGTGACGACCAGCGGCGAACCGTCGAGCCCGCCCGCTCCACCGAGCCCGCCGCCCAGCCCCACGGCTCCGGCCAAGCCGACGGACAAGGCCGGTTTCCAGGCCGAGATCGACCGCCTGCTGGCCGCGACGCCGATCACCTTCGAACCGGACACCACCGATCTCACCGCGGACGGTGAACGCGGTGCGCTGGAGATCGCGAAGCTCCTGACGGACGCGCCGCGCGAGCTGCGATTCCGGATCACCGGCACGGTGGCGACCGGTTCGGACAAGAAGCTCTCCCTGAACCGGGCGCTGACGGTGGAGCGGCTGCTGGAGCGCAACGGGGTCAAGCGCGACCAGGCGTACTCCACCCAACGCAGGACCTCCGACGGCGCGAGCGGCGAGGGCCGCCGCGTCGACATCACGGCAGAACAGAGGTGATGGCTCAATGCTCTGGCTCTTCGGGCAGATCTGGCTCTGGCTGCTCATCTCCTTCGCCCTCGGCTGCGGGGTCACGTGGCTGCTGATGCGCGGCGAACGAAGTGAGCGCACCGCGTCCGAGCCTGCCGTCCGCGAGCCGGAACGCGCCGTCCCCGTCGACGCCGTCGCCTACGCCGAGCCCGATCCCGAGCCGGTGCCCGAACTGCTCTCGTCCGAACAGACGCAGTTCCTCCCGCCCGCGCGGATCCCGGACGACGACGAGCCGTACGACCAGGAGGCGGAGGGCCACCGCGAGGGTCAGCTGACCCCGGAACCGGTACGGGCCTACCGCCCGGAGCAGCCCGAACCCGCCGCCCGCAACGGCGAGAGCGGGCACGAACCCGAGCCGGTCTGGCCGAGCGACGAGGACTGGCCGCCCGCCGGGCACCGGCCGGGGCAGAGCGGCTGACACTCGCCTGGTAAATTCGGCTACGCACTGTGAGCGTGACGCCGGGTACGTTTCTTCGTTCGGGAGCTCCGGCACACGAAGGAGGCTCCGATTTGGCGCTCCCCTATTGGACGCCGCACAACCTGCTGCCTCCGGGCCGCCATCCCGCCGACCTGGCCGACGTCTACGAGCGGCTGGTGTTCGACGCGCCGCATCAGAACGACCGGGAGATCCTGTTCAGCGCGCTGAACAGCTACCTGGGGGTCGCCCGGCGGATCATGCCGACCGGCCGCGCGTGGATCGGCGGCGGCCTGACCGCCAGGACCCCGCACGCGCCGCTCGGGCTCGACGTGGTGCTGATCCCGGACGAATGGGGCGCGCTCAAACGGCTCGACGACGCGGGCCGCTCGGCACTGTACGGACTGTTGACGCTGCGCGGGGTCATCGTCGGCCAGCCCGCCATGTATCTCGACCAGGTCCAGCCCGTCGGCGGCATGCTCGACGGCTTCCTCTGCCGCCCCGGCGACGAGGAGATCTGGGAGGAAGTGTGGGCAGCCGGTGGCAGAGGGATTCCGGAAGTGATCTGGTGAGGAACGAATTCCGGCGTATCGCCGACGAGATTCCCGGCGGCACCTGGCTCGACGACCTCGCCCGCGCTTCGGCGATGGCCGCGTACGCGAAGTTCGAGCGGACGTCGCGCTCTCCGCTGCTTCGCGTGTCCGTGATCGGCGAGTCGCATCTCGACGCGTACACGTTCTCGGACATCAGCCGCGCGCTGCAGGACGCGACGGCGAAGATCGGGCACATCATCCGCAACCCGTCGGGCGAGGTGACCTTCGTCCAGCCGGCGGACCGCGAGAAGGCCCCGCTGATCCAGCGCGGCCAGGCGGGCAACGCGATCTTCTTCGGCTTCCCCGAACCGGCGCTCGACGACGCGCTCATCCACGACGGGATCGAGTCGCTGTCCGAACGCGCCGTCAAGGAACTGTGCGACTTCCTGCCCGCCAACGGTTCCGACGACGGCGCGCTGGACGCGGTGCTGCTGCAGCGCGACACCGTCCGCAACGCGGTCAGCGACATCGTCAACGCGGTCAGCAAACACGCCGGGATCGGCATGGCGCTGACCCCGACGGCCGGCGACGAGCTGACCCGCAGCATGACCACCGAACAGGCGCGGATCCTGTCCGGGAGCCTGCGCGAGTCGCGGGAGGCCGTCGGCTACGAGACGGTCAGCGGCAGGCTGGACGGCGTCCGCACCCGGCGCCGGATCTTCTATCTCGAACGCGAATCGGGCGGCACGATCCAGGGCGCGGTCGCGCCGGATCTGCTCGACGAGATCAAGGAGAACCTGGACCGGCCGGTGACCGCCCGGCTGCGTGTCGTGCGGACCACGACCATCGACGGCCGCCGCGGCCGCCCGGTGCACGAACTGCTGGAGATCACGCCGGAAGTCAGCCTGTTCGATCAGTGATCGGGTTTCCGATATTTCGGTGATGCCACATTTCCCGTCAGAAAATATCGATGACCGCATGATCATCGTGGAATGATGACTTTTTCCGGCAGGTAACAATTTCGGCCATTGCCCCGAACGATGGGTTAACGTCTTCGGACGGAAGCCTCCGAAAGGGCACGCATGCCGACCGATCCACCTCTCCCGCACCCGCCGGCTACCCGCTACGGACCTGGGTTCGCCGCGCATGGAACCCGTCATCGGAAGCCCAAGAACGGCCTGGTCATCGCCGGTTTCCTGGTCGGACTGGCGGCACTCGGGGTCGCCTTCGTCCCGGTCGCCGGGATAGCCGCGTGGCCGCTCGCCGTGACCGGCTTGGTTCTTTCCGTGATCGGTCTTACCAAAATCAAGAAGGGTGAAGCAGACAAGAAGGGAATGGGGATCGCGGGCCTCGCGCTTTCCGTCGCCGGTTTGCTGGCCGCGGGCGGGTTACTGGTCTACACCAACTTCTTTGCTACCGGTCAGTCGGGACTGCACATCCCGGCGGTCGCCGGCGACAAGAACACCGTCGAGTTCGTCGTCAGCGCTTCCGGCGGGGCGACCGTCCGGTTCGGTTCGCTCAACGACCAGCGGAGCGAGACGACCCCGGCCAGTACCGACGAATGGCGCGGCACGGCGTCGTTCAACTCGGGCGACTACCTGCTCACCGTCACCGCGGACACCCGGAACGCGTCGGTCAGCAACCAGATCTCCTGCACGATCCTGGTCAACGGCCAGAAGGTGGCGGAGAACAAGGGCCAGACCATCGCCCTGTGCACCGCGAGCACCGGCTGACCCTCGACGTGTTTCGTCCTCTGAATGCGGTAGTTGCACGCGCAAGTACCGCATTCAGAGGACGAAAGGCGGATTCCCGCCTGGCGGCCGGCCGGTATCGCCCCCACCTCCACCGGCCGGACCGCCACGAGCCGCTCCTGGCGACTCTTCAGACGGCCCTTTCGGGCCGCCCGAGCGCCGATCCCTGTCGCGCGCCCCTCCCCTAGGGCTCGATCGACGCTGAACGGGACCCTACGCGCGTGAACGGCGAGGCCACTAAGAATCCGCTAAGGATCACTCACGGACCTTCGCCGAGGTCCGTGAGTTCCGCACGGACCAGGGCGGCGAGCTTCGGATTCGCGTCCGCCAGGATTTTCAACGCGATCGCGAACTGCTCGCGGGCACCGTCCACATCCGACCCGGCCCGCAGGATCCTGCCCAGGGTCAGCCGCAGCACGCCTTCCTGGAGGACGAAGCGGCGGCTGATCGTCAGGTCGACGGCTTCCCAAACGTAGTGTTCGGCGGCGGCGAGTTCGCCGATCCGCATGCTCAGCTCGGCGAGGTTGTTCAGCGAGACGACGACGTAGCTGTCGTCGCCGAGGGTGCGGTCGATCTCCAGCGACGCGACCTGGTGGCCGATCGCCTCGATGAACCGTCCGGCCCGTTTTTCGGCCTCCGCGCAGTTGTTGAGCGCCTGGCCGCGCAGTTCGAGGTCGCCGGTCCGGTCGGTCTCCTCGACCGCCTGCCGCAACGTCCTGATGGCGTCGTCGTGCCGCCCCAGCAGGGTCAGCGCGGAGCCGAGGTGGATGTTCGCCGAGACCACCAGCCGGTTGTCCCCGATCGCGCTCGCGAGTTCCAGCGCGAGTTCGGCGTCGGCCAGGCAGCCCTGCGGCAGTTCGAAGGTGAGCGCGATCGCGCAGCGGGAGATCAGCATCCAGCACCGGCCGAGGACGTCACCGGCCCGCTCGGCGGCCTCCAGCCCGATCTCGACCAGCCTCGTCCATTCGTCCAGCAGCGGGTACACCGCGCGGTAGGTGTGCGCGACCCTGGCCAGCCGCCAGACGTCGTCGTGGCGTCCGCCGGCACCGGCCGCTTCGAGGACTTCGACGAGGTTCTCCCATTCCGCGGTGAACCAGTCCTGCGCCTCGGTGAAGGAGCTCAGCGGCGGGGTCTGCGCGTCGGTCAGCACACCGGTGAAGTCGAGGGGATCGACGATCCGCAGCATCTTCCGCCGGGCCCGGTCGGCGACGGCCTGGTAGTACCGCACGGACAGGGTCAGCACGTCCTGCCGGTCGTTCTCGTCGAGCTCGTTCTCCGCCAGCTCGCGCAGGAACAAGCGGACGAGGTCGTGCGGGACGAAAGAGTCGCGGCCGGTTTCTGAGAGCAGGTTGTGCGCCGTGAGCACCCGCAGATGCCGCCGCGCCTCGGCGACGGTGATCCCGGCGACCGCGGCCGTCAGATGGGAACCGGCCGAGACGACCGGGACGACACCGAGCCGCAGGAACGTGTTCGCGACCTCGGACGGCAGCCCGCGGAACGAAACGTCGAACGCGGCGCGGACCCCGTCGTCCGGTCCCTCGACGTCGAGCGCGGCCAGCCTGGTGCGTTCGTTGCCGAGTTCGTCGACCAGGTCCTGTGCGGACCACTGCGCGCTCGCGGCGAGCCGGGCACCCGCGATCCGCAGCGCCAGCGGGAGATAGCCGCAGAGCCGGGCGAGCGCGTGGTTGAGGTCGAAGCCCGCGGGTCCGGCGAGTTCCTCGATCAGCCGGACGGCGTCGCCGGGCGCGAGCGTGCCGAGGACACGCAGTTTGGCCGCGTTGGACACGGCGAGCCCGTCGAGCCGCGACCGGCTGGTCACCAGCGTCATCGACCGCGAACCGGGCGGCAGCAGCGGCCGGACCTGTTCGGCTGAGCGGGCGTTGTCGAGGATCACCAGCATCCGGCGGCCGGCGATCATCGAGCGATAGAGCGCGACGCGTTCGTGGACCTGCTCCGGGACGCCCTCGGCGGGTACGCCGAGCCCGAGCAGGAACTGGGTGAGCAGATCGGCGGGCTCCAGCGGCGGGTGATGCGGGTCGAAACCCCGCAGTGAGGCGAAAAGGATGCCGTCGGGAAAGCGGCGGGCGGCGCGATGCGCCCACCACACCACCAGGCTGCTCTTGCCGATCCCGGCGGTTCCGGTGACGACGCCGACCGCGGTCTCGCCCGCTTCGGCCCGCTCGGCGAGTTCGTCGAGCCAGGCCAGATCGGCCTCGCGTCCGGCGAGGCTCGGCACGGCCGGCGGCAGCTGCTGCACGGGTGTCGTGTCGGCCTTCGCCTCCTCGACGACCTTGACCGGCAGGTCGTCGTTCAGGACGCGTTCGTGCAGCCAGCGCAGGTCCGCGCCGGGTTCGACGCCGAGGGTCCGCAGCGTCGCCCGGGACACCGTGCGGTAGAGCTCCAGCGCGTCGCCGCGGCGCCCGGCGTGGTAGAGCGCGCGCATCAGCTGTCCGGCCGTGCGCTCGGCGAGCGGGGCCGCCCGGACCAGCGGGCTGAGTTCGACGATCAGTTCCGCGTGCCTGCCTAGTTCGAGGTCCGCGTCGACCCGGGCGCCGTGGACGGCGAGCCGCAGATCCTCCAGTTCGGGGGCGCGGACCGAACCCGGCACCCCGGCCAGCGCGGGTCCCTGCCAGAGCGCGAGCGCCTCGGCGAGCAGCTCGGACGCCTTCTCCGGGTCTTCCGTGGAAGCCCGGTCGAGCAGCGACCGGGCGCGGTGGACGTCGATCCGGCCGGGTTCGACGGTGAGCTGGTAGCCGGGCGGGGCGGTGAGGATCCGGGCGCCGCGCGGATGGTCGCCCTGGATGTCGCGCAGCACGCGCCGCAGATGGGAGACGTTGCCGTGGACGATGGTGCGGGCGGTGGCGGGCGGGTCGTGACCCCAGAGCGCGTCGATGATCTCGTCGAGCGCGACGACCTTGTTGACCTTCAGCGCCAGCAGCGCGAGCAGGCCGCGGACGCCGGGGCCGCCGACGGGTACCGGCCGTCCGCCGTCGAGGAGGCGTACGGGACCGAGGAGCTGGAAACGGGCAGGGGAACCGTTTTCGCCCATGGCAAGCACCCCTCCTCCGATCTCTCCCCTTACCGGAGTAGCCAACCTACCGCGCGAAGACGCCGCCAACCAGAAAACACGAGGAAAGAGAGACATAGCAGGGCAGAAGCGACCAACCGAAAATGACCAAAGTCGTCACGGTTTCGCGGGCCGGCGCGGACCCAGCTCGGTCGGGTTGGTCGTGAGTGGCAAGTGACGTTAGAACGACACTCACCACTCACGACCACCTGGACCGAGGGCCCATCTCCGCAGTCCTTCTTGGCTGTCCGCGAAGGCCCCCTTCACTCGGCTGAGCCGAGGAAAGGGGGCCTTCCCGCGCTCTCTCTGTAACCTCTGGTGCGCCTGTGGCGAACGTGGCGATACCGAGTCCGCGAAGGCCTCCTTCACTACCTTCAGGGTAGGCAAGGGGCCCTTCACGGACCGACCGCACAGGACCCCGCACGGCCGGGTTGGTCGTGAGTGGCAAGTGACGTTAGAACGACACTCACCACTCACGACCACCTGGACCGGCGCGGTACTGGCGCCCGCCCACCTGCCGCACTTGGGCATGGAACCGGCGGACCGTCTCCCCGGAAGCGCGCCAGCGCGACGGTGAGACTTCACCCCGCGCGCCCTCTTTCGGGCCGAAGGCCCACGAAGACGTTTTGTAGGGCGCCCTCACCTGTCAACCGCCGGCGATCTTCGGTCCAGCGCCCTGCGAAACGTCTTCGTCAGCGCGCGGAAAAATAAAAGGCTCCGTGCCATCAGTCCCGATCTGATGGCACGGAGCCGGGGGATGTCCGATTTGGGCCGCCTGGGGGCGCGACCCACACCGGACATCGGCGTCCACGTCCGTCCGGGTGGGCTCACCCCGAGCGAAGAACCCGTTCGACCGTCGACAACACCTACGTGAGCGAGCCCACTGGCCCGCTCACGTGGCGACAACGTAACAGGGCGCACACTGGTGGCTACAGGCGCCCCGGTATGGCCTTCGCTACCTGCGGTTTCGTCAGCGCGTGAGCGGGGTCGAGTCGCGACCGGCGATGAACGCGGGGCGGCGTTCGATCGCCGAGTACGGCTCCTGCAGCGCGTTCTCGACGCTGTTGAACACGACGAAGATGTTCGACCTCGGGTACGGCGTGATGTTGTTCGAGGAACCGTGCATCACATTCGAATCGAACCAGAGCGCGGAACCGGCCTGTCCGGTGAATTGGTCGATTCCGTATTCGGCGGCGAGTTTGGTGATGTCATCCTCACTGGGAACGCCGACTCGCTGCTCTTTCAGTGAACTCTTGTAGTTGTCCTCGGGGGTTTGCCCGGCGCATTGGACGAAGGTCCGCTGCGATCCCGGCATCACCATCAGCCCGCCGTTGAACGGGTAGTTGTCGGTGAGCGCGATGGAGCAGCTGACCGCCCGCGGCGCCGGCATGCCGTCCTCGGCGTGCCAGGTCTCGAAGTCCGAGTGCCAGTAGAACCCGGTGCCCTTGAAGCCGGGCATGTAGTTCACGCGGCTCTGGTGGATGTACACCTCGGAGCCGAGGATCTGCCGGGCGCGGTCGAGCACGCGCGGATCGCGGACGAGTTCCGCGATCAGTTCGCTGGTCTCGTGGACGTCGAAGATGGAGCGGACCTCACCGGTCTTGGCTTCGGTGATGACGCGCTCGTCGTCGCGGTGGTCCCCCGACGACATCCGCACGAGTTCCTGCCAGTACGTCTGGATCTCGCCAGGCGACAACAACTGGTCGACGACGGTGTAACCACGGGTCTCGTGGTTGGCGAGGGTGGCCGCGTCGAGCGGTCCGTCGGCCTCGCCGCCCCAGACGGTGGGGTGCGTCCTGGGCAGGTGTTCGGGCTTACCCGTGATGCGGGTCGGGTAACTGTCGTCGACTCGGGTGTCGGTCAGCGTCAAAGCGGTCGCCTCCTCGAGCGATTCCTAGGGTTCGGTTACGAGCGGGTACACGCCGTTCTCGTCGTGGACCTCACGGCCGGTGACGGGCGGGTTGAACACGCAGACGCACTTGATCTCGGTCCGGGGCCGGACCTGGTGCTTGTCGTGGTCGTTGAGCAGGTACAACGTGCCCGGCTTCAGCTGGAAGACCTCGCCGGTCGCGGTGTTTTCGAGCTCTCCCTCACCGGAGGTGATGAAGACCGCTTCGATGTGGTTCGCGTACCAGAAGTCGTTGACCGTCCCGGCGTAGAGCGTGGTCTCGTGCACCGAGAATCCGACACCCTCCTTGGCGAGGATGATGCGTTTGCTGCGCCAGTTCGGGGTTTTGATGTCGGCGTCGGTGTCGGTGATCTCGTCGAGAGTTCTGACAAGCAACGGAAAACTCCTTCGCGTTCTTGGTTGTGGGCGGTCGGTTCGGGTCAGCTGAGGACGGTGGCGACGGCCTCGTCGATGATCGACAGGCCCTTCGTGAGCTCGTCCTCGGTCAGGGTGAGCGGCGGGAGCACCTTCATGACCTCGCCGTCGGGGCCGGAGGTCTCCATCAGGAGCCCGCGCTCGAACGCGGCGGCGCAGACCTTGCCCGCGAGGTCGCCGTTGGCGAACTCGATGCCGCGGGCCAGGCCGCGGCCCTTCGCGAACAGGTTCGCGTCCGGGTACGCCTCGACGATGCCCTGGAAGGCGGCGGCGATGCGCTCGCCCTTGGCCTTGGTCGACTTCTCCAGCTCGTCGTCGCTCCAGTAGACGCGCAGCGCCTCGGTCGCGGTGACGAAGGCCGGGCTGATGCCGCGGAAGGTGCCGTTGTGCTCGCCCGGCTCCCAGACGTCGAGGTCGGGGCGGATCAGCGTCAGCGCCATCGGGATGCCGTAGCCGCCGATGGACTTCGACAGGCAGACGATGTCGGGCTTGATGCCCGCGTCCTCGAAGCTGAAGAACGGGCCGGTGCGGCCGCAGCCCATCTGGACGTCGTCGAGGATCAGCAGGATGCCGTGCTTCTTGCACAGGTCGTCCAGCGCCTTGAGCCATTCGATGCGCGCGGCGTTGATGCCGCCCTCGCCCTGGACGCCCTCGACGATGACGGCGGCGGGCTCGTTCAGGCCGCTGCCGGAGTCTTCGAGCAGCTTCTCGAAGTAGAGGAAGTCCGGGATGGAGCCGTCGAAGTAGTTGTCGTACGGCATCGGCGTGGCGTGCACCAGCGGGACACCGGCGCCGCCGCGCTTCATCGAGTTGCCGGTCACCGAAAGGGCGCCCAGTGTCATCCCGTGGAAGGCGTTGGTGAAGTTGATGACCGATTCCTTGCCGGTCACCTTGCGCGCGAGCTTCAGCGCGGCCTCGACCGCGTTCGCGCCACCGGGGCCGGGGAAGACGACCTTGTAGTCGAGGTCGCGCGGCCGGAGGATCTTCTCCTGCAACGTCTCCAGGAAGTCCCGCTTGGCCACGGTGAACATGTCGAGCGCGTGCGTGACGCCGTCACGGGCGATGTAGTCGATCAGGGCCCGCTTGAGCGCCGGGTTGTTGTGCCCGTAGTTGAGCGCGCCCGCACCGGCGAAGAAGTCGAGATAGGCCTTGCCGTCTTCGTCGTACAGGTAGCTGCCCTGGGCCCGGTCGAACACCACGGGCCAGCCACGGCTGTAACTGCGTACTTCGGATTCGAGTTCCTCGAAAATACTCATCACGTTTTCTTTCTCCCTGGGATCCCCGGTTTTACGTCCTAGTTGTTGCTGAGCGGACCGATTCGGTACAGGTCCTCCTGCTCATGCGTTCCTTCCTCGGCCGGGAAATCCGTCGCGGAGAACAGATCCTGGCGTTCCAAGGTGGCGTCCCATCGCTTGGCGAACGAGGCGAACAACCGGATCGAAGCCTCGTTGTCCGGGGTGATCGTCGTTTCGAGGTACCGCACACCCTGGGCGGCGAGCCTGCCGAACAGATCGTCGAGCAGTGCCCCGGCCAGCCCTTTTCCGCGCTGGGACGCGTCGACCGCGACCTGCCAGACGAAGCCGGTGTCCTGCTTCCGATACCCGATCACGAACCCGACCGGCTCGCCGTCGACTTTCGCGACGACCGAGGTGTCTGCGAAATCGTGGCACCACAGCAAATAGGCATAAGGCGTGTTGAGATCGAGCTTCTTCGAATCGCGGGCGATTCTCCAGAGCGCGGCACCGTCTGCCTTGGTCGGATTTTCGATCAAGTGCTTTCCGGACATGTTCAAGAAACGTACCGGAGGATTCGGGCGCGGTCAGATCAGCGCGGCGGCGGCAACGCGGCTACCTGCAACAACCCCGAAACACACGTGACAAAGGTAACGGTAACGTTTGAAACGCAGCACGCGTGGGTAAGGCCGCTTCGACGCGGTCTCACTGCATGTGACGATACCAACCGTTACCACTTCGTCGCACGGTCAGGGCGCGATTCGGGGCTCGATTCCGCTATTTACGACCTCGCCTGCGACGGGTGAGCGAACCGAGCGGCGTCCAGACAGCGGGCAGCACGAGCAGCAGGCAGACGATCAGCCACCAGACCGGCGCCTCGCCGCGCCGCCACCCCGCGACGACGTCGCCGAGCCAGCCGAACAGCGGGTCACGGACCGGTGGCAGAAAGGCGGCGAACAGCAGGGCCGCTCCCACCAGCACGGCCAGCACCGTGAGCACCATCCGCCACGTCTTGCGCAACGTCATCAGGCTGACCACCAGGAACACCACGGCGCCCGCGGCCACCGGGACGCCGACCCACTGCAGGACGGGGCCGCCCTGTCCGCCGATGACGAAACCGGCCAGCACGGTGATCAGCGCGACGAGCACGTTCCACGGCGACGGCAAGGCGGCCGCGCCGCGCGTGATCCACCAGGCGCTGCGCCCGGCGGCCTGGGCGAAGGTCGCGGCGGGCTGGACCGATTTCGGCACCCTGGTGGCCCCCGCGGCCGCGTTGAGCCCGGCGGCACCCGCCTTGACCAGCGTCTTCGTCAGCAGCATGGTCCCGCGTTCGTGTTCGAACCGCTCACCGGAGACCTGGCAGGCCTGGAACGCGCGCTGGGTCTGTTCGTCAGTTTCCGGCTCGTTCTCGACGAGTTTCCTGAACCGTTCCGACGGTTTCCCGTTCCCCTTGGCCGTTTTCGCGTCGTGTCCGCTGTGGAGGCCGACGCAGGGCAGTTCCTCGCGCGCGATCTCCAGCTGCCGGACCCGCGCGAGCACCATCGCCGTCACCGGCATGCTGATCGGAAGTGCGGCTTCGCCTTCCACGTCGGCGAGTTCGCCGTCGAGGCCGAGGAAAGCCAGCTCCTCGGCCAGTTGCGCGCACAGGGCGTCCGCTTCCTCTTGGGACAGCCCGTCTTCCGTCCCGGGGCGGCGCCAGCCGATCTTCGTGAAAGTGTCCCGCACCTGTGTCCGGAACGCCTCCCGCCCGACGACGTCGCGCAGCAGCCGCAGGCGTTTCGGGTCGAGCAGGCACTGGACCAGCCAGCCCGCGCCGTCGACCCGGCCCCACATCCAGTCGTTGGCGCGCCAGGACGCCTTGTAGAACGCGCCGAAGTAGTCGGCCTGCATACCGGTGAGCTTGCTCCACGACCGGCGTCGTTTCATGTCCAGCAGCGTCCGGGAATCGGCGCTCACCTGGACGAGGTCGACGCGCTGATCGACCGACGGCGGTTGCGCCAGCAGCCCCCGCGTCGCGATGTGCAGCCGGACCAGACGCGAGGAGACGACCGCGTCACCGGCGCTCTCGTCGTCGGACGTGAGCCCCGTCCACGCCAGCAGGGTGCTGACCGTGTCGGCGGCCTCGGTGTCGGGTTTCCCTTGCGCCAGCGGCAAAAGGATCGGCGTCGCCTGCCGGAGCGCGGCGACCACCCGCGGCCACGCCTCCTTCAGCGTGTCCGACCGGCCGAGCCCGGCCCATTTCCTGGCGAGCCCCTCGATCCAGGCCGCCAGCGTGTCCTCGGACTTCGGCGGCTCCTGCTGGGTGACCCAGCCCGCGATCCGGTTGCCCCGGGCGGCTTTGTGCCGGGCTTCGTGGAGCAGCACCCGGCACCGGTTGAGCTGGGCCGCCTGCTCCGGCGACGGGTCCAGCCGGAAGCCGGCGTTCACCAGTTGCAGGCCGGTCGCGACGGAATCGTCGAGCGCGGTGGTGCGGAAGGCGATCAGATCGTCGAGTTCGCAGGTGTCCTCCGGCGGTTCGGCGGGCAGGCCGTCACGCAGTCCCGCCGCCGCGGCCGCGCGCAGCTGCGCCGCCGTACCGGACGCCCACTGGCGCCCCTGATCCTCCACATCGGACAGTGAAAGCCTGCGGGTCGCCTCGCGGACCAGCGCGGTGGCGTCCTCCTGGACCCGCCTGTCGCGGTAGTCGTTCATCAGCCGCTGGTCGACCAAGGTGTCCGGACCACCGCGAACCCCCATCGCGGCAAGGGAAACGCGGGTCCCCCTGGTGCGGACGACAGCGTCGTTGTGCCGGGTCAGGTCTTCGAGTTCGGCGCTGATCGTCTGGCTCAGCACGGTGCCGACGACCTTGCTCATCGCGCTGCCGAGCAACGGCGGCCGTTCCGGATCGACCTCGAGCCGCTCGGCTTCGCGTTCCGCCGTCGGCACCACGTACAGCAGCAGGCGCCGGACGTCCGAATGCGACTGCCGTTCGAAAATCTCCCGCAGCGCCGGGCGCAACGGCTTGTTCAACAGCACACCGCCGTCGGTGAGCCAATGCGACCGCGAGACGTCGGTGTACTTGGTCATGTCCGGATGCAGCGGCCCGGTCTTCTCGCCGATCGGCATCCGCGAGAGTTCGAACGCGCCGGGGAACGACGCGGTGGACCGGGCCGCGAGCGCGAGCGGTCCCACCACGTCATCCGTCCACAACGGACCGTCGAAACGGAAGAGCAGGCGATGTTCGGTGTCCCGCACCAGGTTCCCGAGCGCGTCGTCGAACCTGGTCGTCTCGCCGTCGATCATCGTGCCGGTGAGCAGCACGGTGATGTCGGGACAGTCGGGTTTCACCGTCGCCTTGTCGGTGATCCGGTGCAGCGCGTCCTTCAGGTCCCCCAGCAGGACTTTGTCGCCGTCGAGCAGCGAGCGCGGTTCCTTCTCACCGGGATCGCGGATCAGGTTGTCGAGCGATCCCGTGCTGATCCACGTGTCGCGCAGTACCTGCGGACTCGATCGGAACGCCTCCGCCAGCCCGAGACAGGCCGCGTTGATGCCGCCCGCGCTCGTGCCGGTGAGCACGTCGAGCGAGACGGTGGCGTTGAGCAGATCGAGCAGGGCCCGGTACGGCCCTTCGGATTCCGGCGCTCTCGACGCCTGGAGCAGATGCGAGGTCTCGGTGGCGACCCCGCCCATCCAGACCGCGAGGCTCGCCCCGCCCACCATGGTCATCGCCAGCCGGATCTCCTGCGGCCACGGGCTCCCCGCGTCGGCCATGTGCGCCCTCCCCAAGGCTTAAGTGCACGAGCACTGTAGACCGGACGGGGGAACCGGTGTACCGCCGTTGGTGCCGAAATTCGTTCACCCGTAAGGGCAATTTCACCTTCCCGCGTTTCGTCCTCTGGATGCGGTAGTTGCCCACGCAAGGACCGCATTTAGAGGACGAAACGCGGTAGTTGGGTAAGCGAACTACCGCATTCAGAGGACGAAATGCGGAGAGGGTGCGAGGAGCGGAGAGGGTGCGAGGAGCGGAGAGAGGGTGGGCGTCAGGCGGCGAAGTGTTCCAGGAGGAGCACTTGGGCCTCACCGACGGCGAAGCCGAGGACGGCGCCGGTGGCGATCAGGATCCATTCGTCCTGCTGGAAAGCCGGCCGCAGCAGGCCCTCGAACTCGCGCGGCGACAGCTCCTTCATCTTGGTCACCAGGACGTTCCGGATGTCCATCGCGTCGTTGGCGTAGTCCTCGATGTAGCGCATGGTCTCCGGCAGCTTGTCCATGATCTTCTCGGCGATGTTCAGCTTCATGTCCTGATACCGCCTGCTGCCGACGGCGAACACCACCAGCGGTTTCCCGACGCCGACGCGGCGTCCGAGCTGTTCGTCGAGCTGACGCTGGATGAGCCCGAGCACCCGGTCCGACAGCGGCCCGTGCAGCACCGCCTCGATCACGTTGTGCGGGGTGATGATCTCTTTCGCGATCAGCGCGCCGTACGCCTCCGCGACCTCACCGCGCCGCTTCAGGAACAGGCCCTGCCAGCGCACGCCGAAGTACCGGCGCTCTTCGATCGGGTAGAAGATCATGCGCAGCGCCAGCCAGTCGGTGAACCAGCCGGTGAAGAGGCCGAACAGCGGCATGATCAGCGGGAACTTGAACAGCACCCACGCGACCATCTGGATGACGCCGATCAGCCCGCCGAAGACGATGCCGGAGCGGGCGATGAACTTGAACTCCTTGTCGCCCGCCTCCTGGAAGATCCGGTTCAGCAGCCGTTTGTCCTTGACCAGGGCGGTGACCACCATGCCCTTGAGGTCGAACACACTGTCCACATCGGACTTGATCAGTTCCAGCACGGCCGCGACCATCTTCGGCGTCTCGGCCTGGACGCGCTGGATCACCAGCCGCTGCATCCCCACCGGCAGCGATTCCCACAGCCCCGGCTGGTACTGGGCCGCGACGTCGCGCACGATGTCCTCGACGGCGGCCTGGAGCGGTTTTTCGATCTCCCGCGCGATTCTCTGCGGATCGAGCCGGGCGACGATCTCCGCCGGTTTGATCAGCTGTTCGGTCATCGTGTCGCAGGCGATGCTCGCCATCCGCGCGGCGCGTTTGGGCACGATGCCCTGCCAGCCGAGGAAGGGTTTGATCCCGATGAACTCGACCGGCTGGAACATCATCCGGATCGCGACGAGTTTGGTGGTGTAGCCGATCAGGGCGGCGACGATCGGGATGGAGACGTAGATCGGCCAGTGGCGGCCGAAATCGGCGAGGATCCCGTCGAGGAACGCACCCATGCCGGGGTCAGCCGGCGCTCGGGTCGCAGGCCTGCCAGAACTGGGCGCCGAGCCGGGAGATGTGGACCGTCCGCTTGACGAACTTGGCCCGCTTGACCGACTTCTCCGCCTCGCGGACGGTCTCGTCGGTCAGCAGGATCTCGTACTGCGTCTCCAGCGCGGGCACCTCTTCGTCCAGCTCGACCAGGCCGAGCCCGATCAGCCGGGTCAGGTAGCCGGGCACCTGGTCGGGCAGCGACACCCCGGCTGCCTTGCCGACGGTGGAGGCGTTGCGCAGCACGAACCGCCCGGCACCACCGAGGTTGGTCCGCTCGGCGACGTCGACGGCGGGGAACGGCGAGCCGTCGGAGAGCGCGGAAAGGATGCGGGCCTCGTCCGGCGTCAGCTGCCGCAGGATGATCGCGTAGAGGTACTCGCGCGCCCGCTCGCGGCCGAAGCCGATCGAGTGGTTGAGCAGTTCGGCCATCGCCGCGCGGAGTGGTTCGAGCTGGGCGCGCGTGTGCACGAGGGTGATGGTCGCTTCGACCGGGCGCGCACCGCTGGTGTCGGGCCGGTTCATCGCGGACGCCGCGGTGAGCGCCGCGTGGTACGGATCGTCGACCTCGTCGAGACGGCGGCGCAGCTCCGAAAGCAGCTGCCGCTCACCCTGTTTGATGACCTGCTCCGCGATTTCGACGCCGGGGAGCTTGCGGGTGAACTCGAACCCCGTGCGGGCGGCCCAGCCCGCCAGCTGCCCCGCGCGTTTGGCGAAAGCGGCCAGGTCGTCACCGGCGGGTCGATCGTTGCTCACGGGCACTCCCCTCACGTTCGCGCTGATGCTACCTGCGAGTAGGCCGAACGGCCGAAATTGTGATCGACGAGGGTGTTTGGATGGCTTCATGAGCTTCACGCGCTGGGGTCCGCCGATCGACGTCCTCCCGTTGTTCGCGCGGGAGGAGCAGGCCTTGATGGACGTCCTCACCGGTCTGGACGGCCAGCAGTGGGCCGCGCCGACGGTGTGCGCGGGCTGGACGGTGCACGATCTCGCCGCCCACATCCTGGGCGACAAACTCGGCAGGCTGTCGCGCGATCGCGACGACTACCGGACGACGGCGCCGCGCGAGGGCGAGCGGTTCGGCGACTTCATCGACCGGATCAACGACGAATGGGTGGTCGCTTGCCGACGGCTGTCTCCCGAGGTGCTGTTCGCGATGCTGGTGGACAGCACCTCGCAGATCGCGGAGATGTTCGGCCGCGCCGACCTCGACGCCGTCGGCGATCCGGTGAGCTGGGCCGGTGACGAACGGGCGCCGGTCTGGCTCGACGTCGCCCGCGAGTACACCGAGTTCTGGGTGCACCAGCAGCAGATCCGTGAAGCCGTCGGGGCGCGGATGCTCGACGAGAGCGAGTTCCGCGGGCCGGTCATCGACACCTTCATGCGGGCGCTGCCGCATACCCTGCGTGACATCGAAACGCGGACAGGGCGGCAGGTCGCCTACACCGTCACCGGCCAGGGCGGCGGGAAGTGGACGGCGCAGCGGACCGCGGACGGCTGGGCGATCGATCGCGTCGCGCCGACGTCACGGGCACCTTTGGCCTCAGTGACGACGGACGCGGACACCTTCTGGCGGCTGTGCACCCGAAACCCGGCAGACCGGGATCGGGTCACCGCCAAGGGCGACGAAAACGTTTGCGCCGCCGTGCTCGGGATGACGTCGATCATCACATCGAGTAACGGCTGACCTTCTCCGGACGGAGGACGAGCCGGACGAGATCCAAGTTCTGGATCCCGGCGAGTTCGCCCGCGTGGGCCGGGTCCTCAAGGTCCCAATAACGCTCGGCGAGGCGGGCGGCCAGTTCGTGCGCCCCGTCGGGCTCCACCGTGGCGCTCCCGGCGACCGACACCCAGCGTTCGCGTTCACCGACCGGCGCGGCGACGACGATCGACGCGCGGGGATCGCCGTCCAGCTTCCGGACCTTGGGCGAGTCCTTGGGCGTGAACAGCTGGACGGTGCCGTCGTCGGTGGCTTCGAACCACACCGGCCGGACCGGACCGTCGGCCACGGTCAGGAAGCCGTGCAGGGGGCGGCGGAGGAATTCGAGGTCTTCGGCGGTCAGCATGGGCTCGATTCAACCCGGCGAGCCTGGACGTGCCCATAGGCGAGAAGCCGGATCGCCTGTGTATTCGTCTAATGTCGGGGGCGTGGACGTCTTCAGTGACCTGATCCGCGGGGTGCGCTCCCACGGCTCGCTTTTCGGCAGCTCGACGCTGTCCCCGCCCTGGTCACTGCACTTCGTGGACGGCGCGCCGCTGACCCTGTGCGCCGTGCTCACCGGCGGGGGCTGGATCGTGCCGGAGGACGGTCCGCCCGAGCCGCTTCGCGCGGGCGAGACGATCATCGTGCGCGGACCGGCGACGTTCACCTTCGTCGACGAGGTCGGCACCGCGGCCGAGCCGATCGCGTGCGGCGAGCACTGCGCGACGCCCGAACAGGGCGGGACCAGGCATCGTCTGGGCTGGGTCGACGACGCCGGCGGCGGCGAGACGACCTTGATCGTCGGCGCGTATCCGGTGCGCGGCGAGATCGGCCGCCCGCTGCTGGACGCGCTGCCCGTCGTGCTGCGGGTGGACGCCGGGGGCGCGGGCGATCCCGTGCTGGACCATCTCGCTGCCGAGGTCGCCGTCGACGCGCCGGGTCAGCAGGTCGTCCTCGACCGGCTGCTGGACTGGATGCTGGTCTGTTCCCTGCGCGAATGGTTCGACCGGCCCGGCGGCGAGCCACCGGCGTGGTGGGCGGCCCAGCGGGATCCGGTGGTCGGCGACGCGTTGCGCCTGCTGCACGCGGAACCGGCGGCGCCGTGGACGGTCGGCTCGCTGGCCGGACGGACCGGGGTGTCCCGGTCGACGCTGGCCAAGCGGTTCGCCGATCTCGTCGGGGAACCGCCGCTGACCTACCTCACCCGCTGGCGGATGACCCTCGCGGCGGATCTGCTGACCGGCAAGGAATCCGCGACCATCTCGGACATCGCCCGCACCGTCGGCTACTCCGATCCCTTCGGGTTCAGCGCGGCGTTCAAACGCGTGCGCGGCGTCAACCCGAGCGAGTTCCGGCGCGGGACCCTTCAGCGCAGTTGATGCCGGGACTTCTTGGCCTGCTTGCGCAGTTGCAGGATCCGGGCACCGCCGACGAGCGCGACCAGCGCGCCGCCGGCGATCACGGAGAACAGCATCGCGACGGCCAGCGGCATGCTGCCGGACGTGCCCAGGAAGTGGACGGTGGCCGTGTCCTGGTTCTGCAGGATGAACACGAGCAGGAACACCAGCACGATCAGCGCCACGACGACGGCGATCCACGTGCCGCTCACCCGGGTCCGTTTGAGCTTCGGACCGGCCTCGAATTTCCCGCTGTGGCGCGCACCGCCGGTTTCCGGCGGCGAAGCGGGCTCGACCGGAACCTCGGCGGCACCCTCCTGCGGCTGCGTCATGCAGGACAGTGTCCGCCGAAGTCCGCGCTCTCGCGCCCTCAAGCGTCCGAACGGGTGACCTCGTCCGCGGCGCGCAGCACGCGCAAGGTGTTCTTACCGGCCAGCTTCGCGCAATCCTCTTCGCTCCAGCCGCGTTCCAGCAGCGCGGCGAACAGCACCGGGTACTTCGAAACGTCTTCGAGGCCTTCGGGCAGCGTCGCGACTCCGTCGTAGTCCCCGCCGAGACCGATGTGGTCGACACCGGCCACCTCACGCGCGTGCTCGATGTGCGCGACGACGTCGTCGATGGAGGCCTTCGGCTTCTCGGGGCCACCGCGCTCCGCGGTGAACTTCGTGCGCTGGTCGATGTTCCGGTAGTCCCGGCCCGCGGCTTCCATGTCCTGGCGCAGCCGGTCGTCCCACTCGGAGACCTTCGGGGAGATGAAGCCCGGCACGAACGTCACCATCGCGACGCCGTCCTTGGCCGCGAGGATTTCCAGGACGTCGTCGGGGATGTTGCGGGCATGGTCGTTGACCGCGACGCACGAGGAGTGGCTGAAGATCACCGGCGCGGAGCTGACCTCCAGCGCGTCGCGCATCGTGCTCGGCGCGACGTGCGAGAGGTCGACCAGCATGCCGATCTTGTTCATCTCGCGGACGACGTCACGGCCGAAGTCCGTGAGCCCGTTGTGCGCGGGTTCGTCGGTGCCGGAGTCGGCCCAGGTGGTGTTGTAGTTGTGCGTCAGCGTCATGTAGCGGACGCCGAGGCGGCGCAGGATCCTCAGCACGCCAAGGGATTCGGCGATGCTGTGGCCGCCCTCGGCACCCAGCAGCGACGCGATCTTGCCGTCGCGGAAGGCGGCTTCGGCTTCGTCGGCGGTGTCCACGAGGGCCAGGCGATCGGGGTAGCGCTCGGCCATCTGGTGCACGATCTCGATCTGTTCGAGCACCGCCGTCACCGCGCTGTGCCCCTCGAACTGGCAGGGCACGTAGACGGACCAGAACTGCATCCCGAGCCTGCCTTCGGCGAGCTTCGGGAAGTCGGTGTGCAGATGCGGCTGACGGACCGTGAGATCCGTACCGGCGACGGCCTCGACCGGGTCCGGCCCGGTGGTGACCCGCAGTTCCCATGGCAGATCGTTGTGCCCGTCCGCGAGCAGCACCCGTTCGAGCAGGGCCTGGGCCCGGACGAGATCCCCGTTAGTCATCCGACGATGCTACGTTCGCGTGCTTTGCTCTCCCCGCCCACCGTCGAGCCACTCCGCGGCCGACGCCAAACCGTCACCGGTCACTTGATGCCCGCCGGGATGCCGGTGGGCGACGACGTCCGCGGAGCGTTCGCGCAGGTCACGGACGAGCGCTTCGGCCGACGCCAGGGGCGCCATCGGATCGTGTTCGCCGTTCGACAGGAAGACCCGGGTACCGGTCAGCTCGTGCCGCGGCGGCTCCGGAAGCGGCGACATCGCCGCGAACAGCGCGGCCTCCCGGACGGCGTCCGGGCGGAGCAGGGTCACCGCGGCGGCGATGTTGGCGCCGTTGGAGAACCCGACGGCGACCAGCCGCCGGTCCCCGAAGCCGTACTCCGCACGCGAAGCGACCACGAAATCGGCCAGCTGGTTCGCGCGGAAGACGACGTCCTCGTGATCGAAAACGCCCTCCGCCAGCCGCCGGAACCACCGCGCCGCACCGTTTTCCGACACCGGCCCGGCCGGCGCGAGCAGCGCCGAATCCGGGCTCAGCCGCCGGGCGAGCGGCACGAGATCGTCCGGACCGCCGCCGGTGCCGTGCAGGAGCAGCAGCACCGGCTCGTCCGGCGCCCCCTCGACGTACTGGTGTTCCAAGGCGCTCATCGCGGGTTGTTCTCGCTCGGGAGGTCCAGCTTCGGCAGCATGGCCTCGATGTCCTCGCGCTTGGGCTCCAGCCACGGCGGCAGCTTCAGCGCGCGGCCGAGTTCGAGCAGCGGCTCGTCGATCGCGAACCCGGGTTCGTCCGTCGCGACTTCGAGCAGGGTGCCGCCCGGCTCGCGGAAGTAGATCGAGCGGAAGTACTGACGGTCCAGGATGGACGTCACGTTCACGCCGTCGTCGATCAGCTCGTCGCGCCACGCGGCCTGGGTCGCCTCGTCCGGCGCGCGCCACGCGACGTGGTGCACGGTGCCCGCCGCCACCAGCCCGCGCGGGGCGTCGGGCGTCACGAGGACGTCGACGAGCGCGCCGGGGCCGCCTTCACCGGCCGAGAACCGTAGGCGATTCTCCTCCTGGCCCACGAAGGTCAGGCCGAGCCCGTCGGTCAGCATCCCGGCGGTCGCGTCCTCTTTGGACACCGAAAGCGTGACGGAGTGCAGGCCGCGGATCGCGTGCTCGGCGGGGACGAGCTTCGTGTCCCAAGGGTCGCGCGGGTCGCCCTGCGGATGCGCGACGAGGGCGAGCTTCAAGCCGTCCGGGTCGGCGAAGGTGAGCGTCTCCTCGCCGTCGGAATTGCGGATCTGGCTGGTCTCGACGCGGTTCTCGGAGAGGTGCCGCTTCCACCAGCCGAGGGAGGTTTCCGGCACGGAAAACGACGTCGTGGTCGCTTGGCCGGTGCCATGACGGCCCTTCGGCGCGTCCCGCCACGGGAAGAAGGTCATCAGCGAGCCGGGCTTGCCGTGCTCGTCGCCGTAGTAGAGGTGAAAGGTGCCTGGGTCGTCGAAGTTGACGGTGGTCTTCACCAGCCGCAAGCCGAGGGCCCGGGTGTAGAAGTCCACGTTGCGCTGGGGATCGCCACCGATGGCGGTGACGTGATGCAGGCCCGAGGTCTTGATCGACATGGTGCCCCTCCTCCGGTAGCCGGTGAAATCAAGCTAACCCGGAAACCTCTCGCGCGCAAGATATATTCCTGGAAGAGTTTTGGGTGTACCCTCGCTCGCGTGACTGTGGCGAAATCGGAAGTACCGAACGACGACGAAGTGGTCACGTGGTGGGGCCTGGTGATCGAGGGCTACCTGGCCACGCAGAACAAGCTGATGGGCGAGATCGCCGAACGGTTCGGCCTGGCGCCGGCGTCGTTCGACATCCTGCTGCGGCTCGTGCGGTCACCCGAGCACCGGATGCCGATGACGCGGCTGGCGGTCGAGGCGGCGCTGTCCAGCGGCGGGTTCACCAAGGTCGCGGACCGGCTGGTCGCCGCGGACCTGATCTGCCGCGTGCCCAGCCCGGACGATCGCCGCGTCACGTTCGCGGCGCTCACCGAACACGGTCTCGACGTCGCGGAGCGGGCACGGGAGGCGTGCGCGGAGATCCTGCGGCGCATCGTCCTGGCTCCGCTCGGTGACGGCGCGCCCGGCCTGGCCGAAGCCATGCGGACGCTGCGCACCGTCAACGGTTCTTGAAAAACCCGCGCTGGCCCGCGGCTTCCTCGAAGCGCAAGCTTTGGGGATGCTCACCGAGTCGACGATCACGACGATGCTCCCGGTGACCGACGCCGAACGCGCCGGCCGCTTCTACGCGGATTCCCTTGGCCTGCGCCGGACTTCCACCGGCGAGGACGGGACCGTCTACTTCGAGGCGGGCGCGGGCGTGATCGGCCTGCGCCCGATGCCCGCCGGATCGCAGAGCGAGAACACCGCGCTGAGTTTCGAGGTCGGCGACCTGGCCGCCGAGGTGCAGGCCCTGGAAGGCCGGGGGGTGCGGTTCCAGGACTTCGAGGCGGACGGCATCAAGACCGTCGGCCACATCGCCGACCTCGGCAAGGAACGCGCGGCCTGGTTCTCCGACAGCGAGGGGAACGTCCTGTGCCTGCACGAGGTGGTCGGCTGACCCCGCGTTTCGTCCTCTGAACGCGGTCATTCGAGCGAGCGAAAGACCGCATTTCGTCCTCTGGATGCGGTACTTGCGTGTGCAAGGACCGCGTTCAGAGGACTAAATGCGGCGGGGCGGGGGCCCGGACCTCGTACATGTCCCGCACCAGCTCCCGGATGACGTTGCGCCGGATCTTCCCGGTCGCCGTCTTCGGCAGTTCGCCCAGCTCGACGACGCCCCGCGGCCGTTTGAACGACGCCAGCCCGGCCCGGCAGAAGTCGATCAGCTCGTCCGCGTCCAGCCGGTGCCCGGGGACGCCGACCACGCACGCGACCGGTTTCTCGATGCCGTCGGCGTCGAAGGCGGCCACGACCGCGACCTCGGCGACCGCCGGATGCTGCAGCAGCCTGTCCTCGACCTCGGCGGGCGAAACCCAGATCCCGCCCGGTTTCAGCATGTCGTTGAAACGCCCGAGACAGGTGTAGCTGCCGTCCGCGTTGCACACGAAACTGTCGCCCGTCCGCAGCCATTCCCCCTGGAAGACCTGCTTCGTCGTCTCGTACCGCGCCCAGTACCCGGTCGCGATCGACGGCCCGGCGACGAACAGCTCACCGGGCTGCCCGTCCGGCACCGGGTCGCCGTGCTCGTCGCGCAGCACGACCTCGTAGCCGGGTACCGGGACGCCGGTGCTGCCGGGACGCACCTGACGCGGCCGGTTGGACAGGAAGATGTGCAGCGCCTCCGTCGAGCCGATCCCGTCGAGGATCTCGACGCCGAACCGGTCGCGAAACCGTTCGTACAGCACGGCGGGCAGCGGTTCGCCCGCCGAAATCGCTTGGCGTACCGAGGCGAACGTGTCGTCGGGGATGTCGCTGGCAAGCAGCGCCGCGTAGAACGTCGGGACGGCGAAGAACAACGTCGGCCGCTCCGCGCGGGCCCTGGCCGCGATCAGCCCCGGGGTCGGCCGCGCCGGTTCGAGCAGCGCCGTCCCGCCGGAAGCGAGCGGGAAGAACGCCGAATTACCCAAGCCGTAGGCGAAGAACAGCTTCGGAACGGAAAGGAAACGGTCGTTCGGTCCGATGTCCAGCACGCCGCGCGCGTACGTCTCGCAGACCGCGCGAATGCCGGCGTGCCGGTGCATCGCGCCCTTCGGCTTGCCGGTGGTCCCCGAGGTGTACAGCCAGAGCGCGGGCGAATCCTCCCAAGTCGGCGCCGGCGCGAAACCAACGTCGTCCACTGTGGACAGATCACTCCACTGGTGCGCGCGTACCCGTGCCGGGAGTTCGGCGGCCTTGGCCCGGTCCAGCACGACGTCGGTGACCTCCGGCGCCAGCCCCAGCGCGATCGTCGCCTGCGCGGCGAACTCGCCGGAGACGCACAGCACCCTGGCCCGCGAATCGGCGAGCACCTTGCCGAGGTCCATCCCGGTGACCATGGTGGACACCGGCACCGCGACCGCTCCGGCCAGCATCGCGCCGAGGATCCCGGTGAGCAGCTCGACGTCGTCGACCATGCAGAACAGGACCCGTTCCTCGGGCCGGACGCCGATCGCCTTCAGCCCGGCCGCGACACGGCGGGTTTCCGCCGCGAGCTCCGCGTACGTGAGACTTCGCCGCGGGGAGACGACGGCGGGCTTCGCCCCGCGACCTTCCGCCAGATGCCGGTCGAGCAGATAGCTCGCCGCGTTGAACCCGGTAGCAGCAGCGGTCACGGGGCCACCTTCTATCGGCTCAGCTCAGGTAAACGTATTCGTAATCGAACGGTTTCCCATTGATGCCCTGGCGTGGCGGCGCCACCCAGCTCGCGATCTTTCCTCGCTCGTACACCGGGTGCATCAGCGATCGGACGAAGGTCAGGTCTTCGGGAGTGGGCAGCCACTTGCGTTTGCCGGCCAGCCAGGTCCGCTCGTCGACAACCGTGCCGTCGGGCGTCACATGGTGGCCGGAGTTTATGCCCACTTCGCGGTTGAATCCAGGGTGCGGGAGGACGAATCGAAAGTCGATACCGGCCTCGTCCAGGATCTTGTTCCACCGGTTGACCCCGGTCTGGCAGTCGGCGCGGTACTCCTCCCGCAGATCAAGGTTCAGCAGCAGGATGGCCTGGTGTTCCTCGGTCTCCCAGGTGCCGTCCGCTCGCGGCCGCGACAGCGACCCGGCGGCGTCGGTGAGCCGGTGGTCGTCCTTGCGGCGGGTCTCCTGCCAGCGGCCTTTCAGCCCGGCCGTGTAGTAGTTCGCCGCGTTGGTCGAGGTCTCGCTGCCGAACAGATCGAGGGAAACGGTGTAGTGGAAGTTGAGATAACGCTGGATGACTTCCAGGGGAATCCCGCCGTGCCCGGCGATGTCGAAGGTGTCGTGCTCACGGATCAGTTCGGCACTGCGGGTGACCACGCGGTCGACCCCCGTGGTGCCGACGAACATGTGGTGCGCCTCTTCCTTGAGCATGAATTCACAAGTGCGGGAAAGCGGGTCGAAGCCGCTTTCCTTGAGGGTGCCCAGCTGATATTTGCCATCGCGATCGGTGAAATAGGTGAACATGTAGAAGGCGAGCCAATCCGCGGTCTCCTCATTGAAGGCGCCGAGGATGCGCGGGGCGTCCGGACTTCCGGAATTCCGGAGCAGCAGGCCTTCCGCTTCGTCGCGGCCTTCCCGGCCGAAGTAGGCGTGCAGCAGATACACCATCGCCCACAGATGACGGCCTTCTTCGACGTTGACCTGGAAAAGGTTCCGCAGGTCGTAGAGGCTCGGCGCGGTGAGCCCCAGCAGTTTCTGCTGCTCGACCGACGCGGGTTCGGTGTCGCCCTGGATGACGATGAGCCGTTGCAGGTCGGCGCGGTATTCGCCGGGGACCTGCTGCCAGGCGGGCTCGCCCTTGTGCTCGCCGAAGCCGATGACGCGGTCCGGGCCGGGCTCCGCGAGGAAGATCCCCCAGCGGTAGTCGGGCACGTTGACGTGGTCGAAATGCGCCCAGCCGTCCCGGCCGACGCTGACCGCGGTGCGCAGGTAGACGCCCTGGGTCCGCAGCGTGGGGCCCATTTCGCCCCACCAGTCCAGGAACTTCGGCTGCCAGCCCTCCAGCGCCCGCTGGAGCCGCCGGTCCCCGGAGAGATCGACGTTGTTGGGGATCTTGGCGTCGTAATCGATCTTGGTGGGCATGGACTTTCAAACCCGCTTCCTGTCGAAGACGGCCTTCTGACCAGTACCGTAGCGACGCAGCGCGCCTTCGGGACCGGATGCGTTCGGACGAGTGAAGATCCAGTTCTGCCAGGCGGCGAGCCTGCCGAAGATCTTGCTTTCCGTCGTTTCGGGACCGACGAACCGGTGGTTCGCCTCCATTCCGGTCAGGGCGTCCGGGCTGAGCGAAGCCCGTCCTTCCAGCGCGATCCGGATCTCGTCCTCCCAATCGAGGTCGTCCGGAGCGTCGGTGACCAGGCCGAGTTCGTTCACCTCCACCGGGCTCAGCGGTTCGCCGCGTCGTTCCGCCAGCTTCGTGACGTGGTCCGGGTCGCCGAAGAAGCGAGACTCCAGACGGGTCAAGCCGTTGCCCATCGGGAAGCGGCCGAAGTTGGCTTCGGACAACGTGATCGACGCACGTTCGTCACTTTCTTCGTCGTCGATCGGAGGCCCGTCCAAGATGTACTGGCGGTCCGCGGCGAACGCGAGTTCCAGCAGGAGCCCGGCGTAGCAGCCACCCGGCTCGATGAGGGCGATCAGGCTGCGGCTGGTGACGTCCAGGCGTTTCAGCGTCCGCTTGAAGTAGTGGACGATTTCGTTGCTCAGACAGTCTTTCGCGTCGAAAACGGCTCGTTCGTGCTCCAGGACCTTCGCGGGATCACCCTCGGTGCGGAGCACCCACGTGCCGAGTCCGGGTTCGTTGGTGCGCAGGCGGAGGATCGCGTCGTCCAGTTCGCGGGTGACGTCCAGTAACCAGCCGTCGTCGTCTTCGGGCCCCTTGACGGTGATGGTCGCTTCGGTCTCGCCCTGGACGATGTCGACATAACGATGTTTCAGCGGCGTCAGTTCGACGCCTTCGCCGTCGAGCCGCCCGGTCGTCCGCGCGAGTTCTTTCGCCCTGGCCAGCACGGCTTCGCGGAAACCCTGGCGCGGCACGAGTTCGTCGACGAGCCGCCAGCCGACGGCGGTCCGCCCCTTGACCCCGTCCGGGCGGGTGGCGAAGACGTCGGCGAGGTCCCGCCGCACGCCGCGTTTGTCGACCACCCGGGTGAGCCCGCCGGTGCCGGGGAGGACGCCGAGGAGCGGGACCTCCGGCAGCGCGACGGTCGAGGAGTTGTCGTCGACCAGCAGGATCCTGTCGCAGGCGAGCGCGATTTCGTAGCCACCGCCGGCGCACGTGCCGTTGACCGCGGCGACGTAGAGCTGCCCGGAATGCGCGGTGGCGTCTTCCATGGCGTTGCGGGTCTCATTGGTGAATTTGCAGAAGTTCACCTTCCACTCGTGCGTCGACGACGCCAGCATGCGGATGTTCGCCCCGGCGCAGAAGACGTTGTCCTTCGCGCTGGTCACGATGACCACGCGGACCTCGGGATGCTCGAACCGCAGCCGCTGCGTGGCGTCGTACAACTCGATGTCGACGCCGAGGTCGTACGAGTTGAGCTTGAGCTCGTAACCCGGTACGAGCCCTCCGCCGGCATCGACGTCGAGTTCGAGCCACGCGACGTCGCCGTCGGTGGACAGTTTCCAGTGCCGGTAGCCGCTGGGATGACGTTCGAACGTCACCGATGTGGTCCGCGTCACCCCATCGATTGTCTACATTGCACTAACTACCGTCAATGTTATGTAGAAAGTTGGTCACGGAGCGCGGAAAGCGTCAGTTCGAGGAAGCGACCCCAGTCGGAACCCGTACGGATGACGGACGAAAGCGCGCCGACCAGCAGATAGACGTCGGCGACGGTGCAGTCCCGGCGAACGAGACCAGCCGCCTGATCGTGGGCGATGATCTCCGCGACCACACTTTCGAGGCGCCCGCGCGCGGTACCTCGGGGCTCGCTTCCAGGCCGCCCGCGAGCCGAGTCGATGGCGGCAGTGAGACCTCGGTCGCCGGACAGCAGCTCGCCGACATACCGGAAGTAGCGCTCCAGACCGGAATCTTCGCCGAAGCAGTGCGCCCGGGCGTACTCCTCGATCTCCGCGAACCGATACTCCGCGGCCGCCTCGACCAGCGCCTGGCGATCGGGGAAATGGCGGTACACGGTCCCCACGCCGACACCGGCCGCGCGGGCGATCTCCGGCATCTGCACGTCGTCCCCGCGTTCGGCGAACAACGCCCGCGCGGCCTCCGTCACCCGTGCCCGATTGCGCTCCGCGTCCGCTCGCGGCTTGATTGACAACCTGCCTCCCTCGCGATTAAGTGGAAACGGAATCCACTTCCGTATGAAGGAGAGCATAGCATGCCGAAGGATCGTTTTCTGCTGCTCAAACCCGGCGAGGCACGGCCCGGCCGCGTGCCGCTACCGCCCGCGTTCAGCGTCAAGGCGATGACCGAGGACACCGAGACGAGGTTCTCGTTGCTCGAGGTCACCCTGGCCATGGACATCCCGCGGCACGTGCACCACGAGGCCGACGAGTGCATCTACGTACTCGAAGGCGAGCTCGGGATCGACTTCGACGACGAGAGCCACGTCGCGGCCAAGGGCACTTTCGTCCTGCTGCCGCGCGGTGTCCCGCACGCACTGCGCCGCGTCTCCGAGCCGCCCCGGGTCCTCCAGATCTCGTCCCCCGGCGGCTGGGAGCACTACCTGGAGGACCTGTTCGAGGCCGGGCCCGCCGTCTTCACCCAGGGCGCGATCGATCCCGAGAAGATCAACAAGGTCGCCGCGCCCCACCACATCACTTACGGCGTATAAGCGGGCGTGGGCACCCGATTGAGCTTCGCCGACGCCCAGATCACGAAGCCCCACAGCATCAGCGCCGAAGCGCCGTCGGTGAAGATCGTGGCGAACCAGAACGCCGGGACCTGCGGAACGCCGACCAGGAAGTGGCCGAGACTCGCCAGCCCCGACAGCGAGAAGACCATCAGGAACCCGAGCGCCCGCCAGTACCGTCCGCGCAGGTAGTCGCGGTAGCCGAGCAGGCCGATCGCGGTCAGGACGAAGTACACGATGGCGACCAAGGTGGCGGCGACGCCGACCGGGATCCCTTCGATCTGCGGGTAGTCCGCCGCTCTGATCACGTTGTGCGCGTAGTGCAGCGTGGTGGACAGCAGCGTGAAGGCCAGGATCAGCCGTAGCGCGGTGAGCCCTTGGTTTCGCAGAGCTTCCATGTTCGCCCCCTTGCGACTTGATAGATCGCTCTAGCGAGAGGGTAGCCCATGGCGGGCTGGAGCTGAAGGGACCGCGGTGAGGCATCGGTACAGGCGGCATGCCCACCTGCAGTACATGAAGGCCCCCTTCCTTGCGCCTGGCGCAAGGAAGGGGGCCTTCATGTACTTGGGAACGTGTGAAGGTCGAGTTTCCTCGGCTGAGCCGAGGGAAGGGGGCCTTCACGGAAAGTGGCTTCCGCAAACGCCGCCATCCCGACGGATCGCCTCGGGTCGAGGTGGTCGTGAGTGGTAAGTGACGTTCTAACGTCACTTACCACTCACGACCCACCCGGCCGACGCGTCACCGCAGCCCCATCGGCTCTCGGAAATGTCGGTGGGGGCGCGTAGAGAAGAAGGAGTGCCCGAAGCGCCGGTGCCCCTGATCGGGGTCGAGAACCTGAAGATGCCCGAATGGGCCGCGGTCGACGAGACCGTGGCCGAGGCGGGGATGGCCGAGGCCATCCGCGCGCTCCCGTCGGCCGTGGCCATCGTGCTGCGGCTGGCCTGGCGGACGTCGCCGCGGCTGACCCTGCTCGCCGGCGTCGTCCACGTCCTGTCCGGTTGTGTCACCGCGTTCGGCCTGCTGGCGACGGCCAACGTGTTCGTCGCGTTGCTGGAAAGCGGGCCGACGCCGGAAAGGGTGCTGGAATCGTTGCCCGCGCTGGTGATCGTCGTCGGCACGTATGCGGTGCGCGCGCTGCTCGACACGGCGGTGGCCGCGGTCGAGGGCGCGCTCCGGCCGCGGATCGTGACCTCGGCGGGTGACGAGGTCACCGCCGCGATGGTCCGGGTCCGGCTGCTGGCCTTCGAGGACGCCGATTTCCGCGAACTGGCCAGGCAGGGCGCGCGGTACGGCGTCCGCTCTATCGAGATGAGCCTGCGCTGGCTCGCGGATCTGACGTCGGCGCTGATCTCGCTGATCGCCGCGTTGGTGGCGGCGGGCCTGCTCAACCCGTGGCTCGCGCCGGTGCTGCTGCTCGCCGCGGCGGCCGACGGCTGGGCCGCGGCCAAGGTCGCGCGGCTGAACTACCGGCACTATCTCGACACCGTCGGCCGGAACATCCGGAAGGGGATCGTCGAGGAGGTCGCCACGTACCGCGAATTCGCCCTCGAACGGCACGCCCTCACCCTGCAGGAGCCGTTGCTCCAGGAGTACCGGCGGATCACCGAAAGCCTGATGCGCGAGGAGGTCCGGCTCGCGCATCGCAGCAACCTGGTCCGGCTGACCGGCCGCGCGGCCGCCGGGGTGGGCACCGCGATCGCGTACCTCGTACTCGGTCTCCTGCTCTACAGCGGCCAGATGGAACTCGCCCTCGCCGGGACGGCCGCGCTCGCCATGCGGACGGCGTCGAACTCGCTGTCCATCACGATGCACGCGGTGAACTCCCTGTACGAGGAGTCGTTCTACATCGCCTTCTTCCACAAGCTGCTCGTGGAATCCGGGAAACGCGGCCCGCTGAAGGACGGCGTCGCCGCCCCGCCGGATCCGGCGGAGATCCGGCTCGACAACGTCACTTTCAGCTATCCCGGTCAGGAAAACCCCGCCCTGCGCGAGGTTTCGCTGACCATCCGGCGCGGCGAGGTGGTCGCCCTCGTCGGCGAGAACGGTTCGGGCAAGACCACGCTGGGCAAGCTGCTCACCGGGCTCTATCCACCCTCGGAAGGGAAGGTGTACTGGGACGGCGTCGATCTCGCGGGCGCCGATCACGAGTCGGTGCACACGAACATCGCCGTGATCGCGCAGGATCCCGCCGAATGGCCGATGACCGCGGAGCACAACGTGATCGTCGGCAGGCTCGGCCGCGAGGACCCGGACAGCGTCGCCTGGCTCGACGCGATCACCTCCTCCGGCGCCGACGAGGTGATCGAATCCCTGCCCGCCAAGGAGAAAACGGTGCTGTCGAAGAAGTTCGACGACGGGCAGGACCTCTCGGGCGGGCAGTGGCAGCGGATGGGCATCGCCCGCGGGATCTACCGCGACGCCGCCGTCCTGGTCGCCGACGAGCCGACGGCCGCGCTCGACGCCAAGGCCGAGGCGCGGGTCTTCGCCGGGCTCCGGCACGCGAGTGTCTCCGGGGCGGGCAGGCGCACGACGATCCTGGTGACCCACCGGCTGGCCAACATCCGCTCCGCGGACCGGATCCTGGTACTGGAGAAAGGGCGGCTGATCGAACAGGGCACGCACGCCGAACTCATCGAGGAAGGAGGCCTCTACCACGAGCTCTACGAGATCCAGGCTCGCGCGTATCGCGGCGAGTAGTCACACTGTCGGAATGCCGGAGACGATCGCCGCGGTGAACGGCATCGAGTTGTGCCACGAGACGTTCGGCCCGCCGGACGGCAGGCCACTGCTGATGATCATGGGCCTGGCCTCGCAGATGATCTGGTGGGACGACGAACTCTGCGAGAACCTCGCGGCCGAGGGGTTCTTCGTCATCCGCTACGACAACCGGGACGCCGGCCGCTCCAGCCGGATGACCGGGCGGGTGAACCTGCCGCTCGCGTACACCCTGCGCGCGGCGCCGTACTCCCTGGCGGACATGGCGGGCGACGCCGCCGCGCTGCTGACCGAACTCGGCGTCGGGAGCGCGCACGTCGTGGGCGCGTCGATGGGCGGGATGGTCGCGCAGACGCTGGCCATCGAGTATCCCTCACGGGTGCGCTCGCTGACGTCGATCATGTCGACCACCGGGAACCGGTTCGTCGGGCGGCCGAGCGCCAAGGCGCTGGCGATGCTGCTTTCGGCTCCTCCGCGTGATCGCGAGGAGTACGTCGACTACCTCGTGCGCACGTTCCGCGTCATCGGCTCGCCGGGTTATCCCTTCGACGAGACCCGGATGCGCGAGCGCGCGGAACGGTCCTACGACCGCGGCGTCGACCCCGGCGGCACGGCACGGCAGCTGGCGGCGATCATGTCGGGCCGCGATCGCTTCCGCGCGTTGCGGAAACTCCAGGTTCCCGCCCTCGTCGTGCACGGTTCGAAGGATCCGCTCGTGCACGTTTCCGGCGGCCGGGCCACGGCCCGCGCGCTGCGGGAGTCCGAGTTGGACGTCGTCCCCGGCATGGGGCACGACCTCCCGCGCGCGATCTGGCCGCGGCTGACCCGCGGTCTGCTCCGGACGGCCGACCGCGCCGAGATCACGAACCGGCGAGCGTGATCGAGCCCAGATGCGAGAAATGCGCCGCCACCCGTGAACCCGGGCGGACGTCGACGGCGTCGGTCATCCCGCCGGTGAGCACGATCCAGCCCGGCTCCAGCGCGAGCCCGCGCGCGCCGAGGGCGTTGGCCGCCAGCGCCAGCGCTTCCGCCGGATGTCCCTGCACGGCCGCGCCGGTGGCGGTGTCGACGATGGCGCCGTCGACCTCCAGCAGCGCCGCCTCCAGCGAGAGGTCCAGCGAAGCCGGCTCGGCGCCCACCGGGCCGAGCGTGAAGTACGCGGAAGAACCGTTGTCCGCCACGGCGTCCGGCAGGGAGAAGCGATAGTCCCGGTACCGGCTGTCGATGATCTCGACGCCGCCGTGGACCCGCTCGACCGCCGCCAGCGCCGTCGCCGAGGTCACGCCAGGACCCGCAAGCCGTTGTCCCAGCACGAAAACCAGCTCCGGTTCGGCACGCGGGTGGATCAGCGAGGGAACGGGGACACCGGCGGGAAGCACCATCGCGTCGGTCAGCCACGCGAGCAACGGCGAGTCGATGCCCATCCGTTGCTGCTTCGCCCGCGACGTCAGGCCCAGCTTGACGCCGATCAGTGTCTCGCCGCGTTCCTGCCGGATCCGGAGCGCCTCGTCCTGGATCGCGTACGCGGTTTCGACGTCCAAAGCGGGCCACGCGTCGGTCAGCGGATCGCGTTCTTCCCCGGACAGCAGCGCTTCCGCCGCCTCACGCAGGTCAAGGCTCACGGCCGCTCCTCCCCGGAGAACTTCGCGGTGACACTGCCGAGCCTCGCCATCGTCGCGACGACGGTGTCGCCGGGGCTCACCGGGATCGCGCGCGTCATCGAGCCCGGCAGCACGACGTGCCCCGGTTCGAGCGCGACACCGAGCGGCCCGACCGTGTTCGCGAGCCACACCAGCGCGTTCACCGGCGAGCCCAGCACCGCGCCACCGGCGCCGGTCGCCGCGATCTCGCCGTTCTGGTGCAGGACACAGCCCACCAGCCGCAGGTCGAGGTCACCGATCGCGGTGGGCCTGCTGCCGAGCACGACACCACCCGAGGACGCGTTGTCCGCGATGGTGTCGACGATGCTGATCTTCCAGTCCTGGATACGGGAATCGACGATCTCCAGCGCCGGGACGACGAAGTCCACCGCCCGCAGCGCGTCCGCCACCGTGACCCCGGGGCCGCGCAGCCGCGAGCCGAGCACGAACCCGATCTCCGGTTCGATCTTCGGCTGCAGGAAGTCGCCGATCGGGATCGGCTGATGTTCGAGATGGAACATCGAAGCGGTCAGGTGGCCGTAGTCGGGCTGGTCGACGCCCATCTGCCGCTGCATGGCGGCGGACGCGAGGCCGACCTTGTGCCCGCGCACACCGTCGCCGCGTTCGGCCCAATGGCGGACGAGCCGCTGCTGGATGCGGTACGCGTCCTCCAGCGTCGCGGCGGGATAGGTCTCGATGAGGGGCGCGATCGGCTTGCCGGTCTCGTACGCGCTGAGCAGCGCGGCCGCGGCCTCCTGCAGCGTGCTGGCGTCCATGGGCTCCTTCCGACCAGCCGAACTCTGCCCCGTCGGCAGGGGCCGCACAAGACGCCCGTTCCACTGGCCGGTACGACCAGATTAGGCCGAAAGGGTCTCGCACGGCCCCGATCATCACCTAGCCTGCTTCCCATGTCCGATTGGACGCTCTCACGGGCGAAGACCAGGATCGACCGCCGCGAGGAGCTCGACGAGCTCACCGCGCGCATCCGGTACGAGGTCCGGGTGCACCTCAACGAGCCCGCCGCGCACAACGCCTACGACGAGCTGACCGACATCTTCGCCATCGGCCACGCGGAGTGTTCGGCGTTGCTGAAGCACCGCCGTGTCCTGCCGCTGTGGGAACGGCTGCTGCTCGCGCGCTACACCCGCCGCCTCTACGGCAAGGCGATCTCGGCGACCGTCGGCGACCTCCCCGCCGACGCGGGGCCGGCGCCCGCGGCCGCGTTCGGCCCGGAGATCGCTTCCCTCACCCCGGATTCCGGCGACACCGGCGCGAAGTTCGACCTGCAGGGCCGCGGCCTGGTCAACGTCTTCCGGATCGCGGCCGGGCGGCACGGCGAGATCTGGCCGGACCGGCACGACGTCGCGACGACGTCCGCGCGCAGCGTCCTGACCTGTTCCGCGGTCTTCCTGCGGCGCCGCGCCTGGCACGTCGTCTGGCCGGTGTACCGGGTACGCGGCCTGCGGCTGTGGAAGCTCTAGGAATTCCCCGGGGCCCGGCGCGGTTGAACCCGGTATGACCGATCGCGCCACCGAGATCCTCGCCGGATCGAAGACGATCGCCGTCGTGGGGCTGAGCCGCGATCCGGCCAAGGCCTCGCACGGGGTCGCCGCCGTGTTGCAGGAACACGGCTTCCGGATCATCCCCGTCCATCCTTCGGCCGACGAGCTGCTGGGCGAGAAGGTCTATCGCTCGCTCACCGACATCCCGGAGCCCGTCGACCTCGTCGACGTCTTCCGCCCGTCCGCCGACACCCCGCCGATCGCCGAACAGGCCGTCGCGATCGGCGCGAAGGCGCTCTGGCTGCAGCAGGGCATCGTCTCCGCCGAGTCCCGCCGGATCGCCGAAGAAGGCGGTCTTGACTACGTCGAGGACCGCTGCACGGCGGTCGTCCGAGCGGTCGGAAACCTCTCGGTCCGTTAGAAACAGACTCCGGGCAAGACCCTCGCCGCGATTTTCCGGCGGGGGTCCTTTCATATCCGTGAACAGAAAAATGACCCCTGAAGTCATACGCCGAATCGGAACCGCCGAAAGGATTGGTCCAAACCGGTGATCTTGACCGGAAGCCCCCGAGCTGGGAAAACTTGTCCGGTCGACAGTTTGTTAAGAAACCTTCCCAAGGGTCGGCGGAGCTGTTAACGTCCGAATCCGCTTAACGGAAACAGGTGCCGGTCATCGGTACCCCGGTCCAACGGAGGGCGAAGTGGGCACACCACGCGGCCTGGATTCCAGTGGCACTCTCGAGCGCGGGCTCGCGGTTCTCGAGCACGTCGGCCAGAACCAGGAGATTTCCACCAACGCGATCGCCAGGCAACTGGGTCTCTCCCGGAGCGCCGCGTACCGCATCGTCGGCACCCTCAAGAATCTCGAATACCTCGAAGCCGATCGCGCCACCGGCCGCGTGCGGCTCGGTACCCGGCTGGTCGAACTCGGCGCCCGCGCGATGGCGGCGACCGACCTCCACCGCTGCGCGCCGCGCTATCTCGCGTCGCTCGCCGAGCGCAGCGGCGAGACGACGTACCTCGCGGTCCCGGACAACGACACGATGGTCTACGTCGCCACCGAACGCAGCGCCAACGCCGTCACGCTGGCCTGCCGTCTCGGCACCCGCCGTCCGCAGCACGCGACGTCGCTGGGCAAGGCGTGGCTGGCGGCACTGCCCGAACAGGACCGCGTCGAACGCATCCGCCGGATGAAACTCGACAGCCTCACGCTCAAGACGATCAACGATCCGGCCCGGCTGCTCGACGACCTGGCCAGGACGAGCCGTCGCGGCTGGGCCGTGGACGACGTCGAGAACGAACCGGACGTGGGCTGCGTGGCCGCCGCCGTCCGCGACCACACCGGACGGCCGATCGCCGCGATCAGCATCGCGGGCCCTGCCGGACGCGTGCTCCGCCGCACCGACGAACTGGGCGCGACGGTGGCCGGGACCGCCGCCGCGCTGTCGCTGCGGCTGGGTTACGTCCGCGCGCAAAGGGGCTGAAGTGGGCTGGATCCAGGACTACCAGCCGGCCGGCGGGCTGTGGCTGTCCGCGGCGCTCGCCGCGCTCCCGATCATCGTGCTGCTGGTGGCACTGGGTGTCCTGCGCCGGTCGGCGCACCTCTCGGCCGCGCTGGCGCTGATCACCGCGCTGCTGGTCGCGGTCCTGCTGTACCGCATGCCTGCCGGGCTCGCCCTCGACTCCGCGGCCATGGGGCTGGTGTTCGGGGTGTGGTCGGTGGCCTGGATCGCGTTCCACGCCGTGTACTTCCACAACGTCACCGTCGCGACCGGACGGTTCGACAGCATCAAGGCGGTCCTCGCCGGGTTCAGCGAGGACCGCCGCCTCCAGGCGCTGCTGATCGCGTTCGGGTTCGGGGCGCTGCTGGAAGGGATCGCGGGCGGCGGCTCGCCGATCGCGATCACCGCGGCGATGATGGCCGCGCTCGGCTTCCCGCCGGTGAAGGCGGTCGTGCTCGCGCTGCTGGCGAACACCGCGCCGGTCGCGTTCGGCGGCCTCGGCAACCCGCTGATCGTGCTGGGCAGGCTGACCGCGCCGATCCTCGGCATGAAACAGGAACAGGCGACGGATCTGTTCTCGTCGATGGTCGGCCGCCAGCTCCCGGTGCTGGCGCTGATCGTCCCCGGTTTCCTGATCGTCGTCCTCGCGGGCTGGAAACGGATGATCGAGGTCTGGCCCGCGGTCCTGACGGCCGGTCTGTCGTTCGCGGTCATGCAATTCGTCACCTCGAACTTCATCAGCCCGAGCCTCGTCGACGTCGTCGCCGCGCTCGCCGCGATGGCGTCGCTGTGGATCCTGACGCGGTTCTGGCAGCCGGCGGCGGTTTGGCGTTTCGACGGCGAAGAACCGGTGAGGGCCGGGGCGAGTCTCGGTGCCGCGAAGGCCGGACGCGGCGCGCTGTACGCGTGGGCGCCGTACATCGTCCTGATCGCCGCGATCTTCCTTTCCCGGATCGGCACGATCTTCAAGAACCTGCCGGACTGGCTGGACCTGACGAAGCTGCTGCACAAGGCCGACTGGGTGTTCGCGTGGCCGGGACTGCACAAAGAGGTCGTCCAGCACGCGCCGATCACGCCGAAGGACACCCCGTACGCGGCGACTTTGACCGTCGATTTCCTTTACTCACCCGGAACCGTGGCCCTGATCGCGGCGATCGTGGCGGGTTTCGCGATGGGCGCGAAACCCCGGCTGCTGCTGGCGACCTATCGCCGGACACTGCACCAGATGCGGTGGGCGCTGGCGACGATCTTCATGATCCTCGCGATCGCGTTCGTCATGAACTACTCGGGCGCGACGCAGACCCTCGGTCTCGCGCTGGCGACCACCGGCGTGCTGTTCCCGTTGTTCTCCGCCTACATCGGCTGGCTGGGCGTCTTCCTCACCGGTTCGGACGCTTCGACGAACAGTCTCTTCGGGCCGATGCAGGTGATCTCGGCGCAGCAACTGCACGTCGACCCGATCCTCGCCGGCGCCACGAACACTTCCGGTGGCGTGATGGGCAAGATGATCTCGCCGCAGAACCTGTCCATCGGCGCCACCGCGATCGGACAGTCCGGCCAGGAAGGCGCGCTGCTGCGGCAGACGTTCCTGTGGTCGGTCGTGCTGACCGCCGTGGTCGGGGTGATCTCGCTGCTTCAGGCGACCGTGCTGAGCTTCATGATCCCGAGCCCGTGAGCCGGATCAGGCCTGCTTCGGTGGGCCGGAAACCGCAGGCGTCGAAGTAGAAGGAACGCAGTCCGGGCACGAAGTCGACGTGCAGCCATTCGCAGCCCGCCGCTCGCGCGTGGGTCACGGCGAGCCGGACGACGGCGGTCGCGATCCCCCGGCGCTGATGGGTCCCGCGGGTCTTCGTGTCGAGCAGGAACGCGTGATCCCCGCCGTCCCAGGCGACGTTCACGAAGCCGACCAGCGTCCCGGCGGTGTCGCGGGCGGTGACCCAGCCGAGGCTGAACCGCCGGATGCCGTTCCACCAGCCGGGCTCGGGTTGCCCGCCGTGCGAACGGACGAGATCGGACATCTCGTCGTCGGTGACCGGGTCACGCCAGCGATAGGAGAAGTCGGTCATCCGGTCAGCATCCCCGATGTGATCATTTCACGTCAATCGTCGGAAGATCTCCGAGAATGTCCACAATGGTCATCCGATCTTAACCGGCGACTGGTCTGGATGGATGAACACATGGTTCGTTCACCGGAATGAGAACTACCGTTGTCCTCATGCCCATGACGCTGATCAAAGGTACTTTCCAGCTTGTCGGCGCTTCGCCGGACGGCGATTCGGTGCGGTTCTATCCCGAAGATCCCCAGGCGACCAAGAAGGCGGGCTTGAAGGTCCGGCTCAATTCGCGGGGCGGGATGCAGTTGCGGCTCGACGCGATCGACGCGCTCGAAACGCACTACCAGGCCAGGGGAACCGGCGGGATGTGGCACCAGCCCGCGGAATTCGCCGACGCCGCGGCGGCGAACCTGCTGAAGATCCTCGGCTTCAAAACCGTCGAACGGAACGACCGGGGAACGGTCACTTCGTCGACCCCGATCAAGGTACCGGGTCACATACTGACGCGTTTCGCCGACAAATACGGACGGGCGGTGGCGTTCGCCTTTCCCGGGCAACGGCCGGGACGGTCGGCGGACCTTTCGAAGGTCCATCTCGACGTCAAAACGCTGAAGAACTCCGCGAACTACCGGCAGATCGCGGACGGACTCGTCTACCCGACGTTCTATTCACTGCTTTATCCGGATCTCCGTGACGCCTTGGCCGAGGCCGCCGTCCAGGCGCGCCAGGACGGGCTCGGGCTGTGGCCGAGCGACGTCACGAACTCCGGTTTCAAGCTCTCGTCCCGGCGGCAGCTCGCCGACGAACTGGTGATCCTGCCGAAACTGTTCCGCAGGCTCGTCGACTATCTCGCGCTCGACGAAACCGGCGGGGTGTCGCTGACCGGCTTCTCCGACTTCCTCGATTCCCGCAACGACCGCCTGTTCACCGTCCCGGACGGGCACGCCACGGAATTCGAGACGCTGGTGAGCGTGAAGCGGCAGACCGTGAGCCTGACGATCGAGCCGGAACGGATCGTGTTCATCGAGGCCTGACCGTGCCCCTTGTGGGCAAAAAGACCGTACCTCCCTCCCCTTCCGCCGTGCTCATCTGAAAGGTGGGAGAGGGAGCCGATGCAAGGACACGGTTCGCGGCGGTCGGAGGAGGCCGGCGGGCGGATGGAGACAGGTTCGAAGATCGTCGACGCCGTCCGCGTCTTGGTCGTGCGTTACTGCCGGGCGCGGATCGGACGCCGTTCGGGCAGTTACGACACCGCGGACGCGGTCGCGAAGAACAGTTGCCGCGAGATCATCGCCGGAGCCGCCGGGGCGCCGGCGCTGCTCACGTACGCCTACGACGTCACGCGCGGTCTGGTCGACGAGTTCCACCGGTCCGCCGCGGAACTGCCGAACCCGCTTTCGGGGCTGCCGGGGCAGCAGCGCGAGATCATGGTGCTGCGGTCGCTCGTCGGGCTTTCGGCCGACGACACCGCGCTCGCGCTCGGCTGCTCCGTGCAGGCCGTCCGGCTGGCGCAGCACCGGGCCCTGACCACCCTGCGCCCCGCCCCCGCCTGACCGCGCCCCGCCGCTCCCGCCCCTTTCGCGTTTCGTCCTCTGAATGCGGTGGTTCGCGCTACGAACTACCGCATTCAGAGGACGAAACGCGGGGGGGTCAGGGGGTGCACTCCGCGGCGCGGCCGAGCAGGAGGGTGCGCTCCCGGTCGTTCCCGGTCATCTCCGCCGCGCGCTCGAACTCGGCGCGGGCCTCGTCGAGACGGCCGAGCTTCGCCAGGAAGTCGCCCCGGACGCTCGGCAGCAGGTGATACGCCTTCAGCGCGGGCTCCGACGTCAGCTTGTCGACGATCTCCAGCCCCGCCTCCGGCCCGACTGCCATCGACAGCGCCACCGCGCGGTTCAGTTCGATCACCGGCGACGGGTTCAGCTTCCCGAGCCCTTCGTACAGAACGGCGATGCGTCCCCAGTCGGTTTCCTCGCCCGTCCGTGCCCGCGCGTGGCAGGCGGCGATGGCGGCCTGTGCCGCGTAGACGCCGAAAGCGCCGCCGGTGAGCGACTCGGCGAGCTCCAGGGCGGCGAGGCCGCGGCCGATCAAGAGCCGGTTCCATTTGGTCCGGTCCTGGTCCATCAGCAGCACGGGTTCGCCGTTCGGCCCGACGCGCGCGGCGGACCGCGACGCCTGGATCTCCATCAGCGCGACGAGCCCGTGCACTTCGGGTTCCCGCGGCATGAGCCCGGCCAGGATCCGGCCGAGCCGCAGCGCCTCCTCGCACAACGCCGGGCGCATCCAGTCCTCGCCCGCCGTCGCCGAATACCCCTCGTTGAAGATCAGGTAGATGACTTCGAGGACCGAAGAAAGACGGGCGACCCGGTCCGCGCCTTCCGGCACCTCGAACGGCACCTTGGCGTCGCCGAGCGTCTTCTTCGCCCGGACGATCCGCTGCGCGATGGCGGTTTCCTTGGCGAGGAACGCCCGTGCGATCTCGTGGGTCTGCAGCCCGCCGATCATCTTCAGCGTCAGCGCCACCCTGGCCTCGGTCGACAGCACCGGGTGGCAGGCGGTGAACACCAGCCGCAGCAGATCGTCCTCGATGTGGTCGTCGAGGCCCGCGGTGAAGTCGGGCTCTTCCTCGGTCTCCTGCTCGCGGCCGATCTCGCCGAGTTTCTTCTCGTACCGCTCGTTGCGGCGGAAGGTGTCGACCGCCCGGCGCTTGGCCGTGGTCATGAGCCAGGCGCCCGGATTCCTCGGGACGCCCGACTCAGGCCACTGTTCGAGCGCGGCGACCAGCGCGTCCTGCGCCAGTTCCTCCGCGAGCCCGACGTCGCGCGTCATCCGCGCGAGGCCGGCGATGAGGCGGGCCGATTCGATCCGCCACACCGCGTCGATCGCCGAACGGGGGTCTGCTGTAGCCGTCACGCCGACCAATCAACATCGTCGGCGCGACGACCGCAACCACTAGTTCCCCTCGGCCTGTTCCCGCAGCTTCTTCTCGTGCTCGACGATCTCCGGGGTGGCGTTGTCGAAGTCCTCCATCTCGGCGATCTGGCGGATCTCGATCTCACCCTCGCGGAACGGCGCGCGCTTCATCCACTCGACGACCTCGGCCCGGTCCTTGACCTGCAGGATCCAGAAACCCGCGATGAGTTCCTTGCTCTCGGCGAAGGGACCGTCGACGACCCTGGCCTCGGTGTCACCGGAGTACTGGATACGGAAGCCCTGGGCGCTGGGCAGCAGGCCTTCACCCGCGAGCATGACGCCGGCCTTCACCAGCTCCTCGTTGAACTTCCCCATCTCCTGGAGGTCCTCGGCGCTCGGCTGCGCACCGGCCACGTCGCTCTTCTCGTCGCTCTTGACAATCACCATGAACCGCATCAGAAGTCTCCGTTCCCGGCGGGGCTCGTCCCTGCCACATCTACGCGTCGATCGGGCACCCCGGGTTTCGACACGGTCCCCGAACTTTTTTCCGCGAGTATTCGAGCAGCCGGAAAACCCCAGGTCAACCACCCATGAGAGAGTGTTCCCCCGTGTCGCCTCTCCCCGAAACCCTCCGCTCCGCCCTCGACGAGGAGCTGGGCAAGTACCCGCAGAACAGGCTGACCCAGTCCGTCGAGCGGCTCAGCACGCGCTACCGCGAGAACGCCCCCGCGAGCGCGCCCATCCTCGCCTCCGAAGCCGACATCGCGGCGTACGCGGGCTACCGGATGCCGGCCACCTACGCGGCCGTACACGCCGTTCTCACCGAAGCCGCCCTCCGCACTCCCGGGTTCGCTCCACGCACGCAGATCGACATCGGCGGCGGGACCGGGGCCGCGATCTGGGCGGCGGCCGACGTCTGGCGGTCGCTGGAGGAAAGCACCGTCGTCGAGCAGGTCCCGGGCGCGATCGCGCTGGGACGGCGGCTCGCGGGCAACGCCGGCGACCAGGCCGTCCGCGACTCGACCTGGCGGCGCGGCCTGATCGACCCGACCGCCCCCGCGCCGGACGCGGACCTGGTGACCCTCTCCTATGTCCTCGGCGAGCTGCCCGATGCCCGCCGGGCCGACGTCGTCCACTGGCTGTCGGCGAAGGCCGGGATGCTGGTGCTGATCGAGCCGGGCACTCCCGCGGGCTACGAACGGATCGTCGAGGCGCGGGATCAGCTCGTCGAGCTCGGCCTCTCCCTGGTCGCGCCCTGCCCGCACGAAGGCGCCTGCCCGATCCCGCGCGGCAAGGACTGGTGCCATTTCTCCGCGCGGCTCCCGCGCACCGGCCTGCATCGCCAGCTCAAGTCCGGGACGCTCGGCTTCGAGGACGAGAAGTTCTCCTACGTCGTCGCCTCGCGCACGACACCGGAGCGGGCCGGGAGCCGGATCCTGCGGCATCCGGCCAAACGCAAGGGCATGGTCAGCCTGTCCCTGTGCGCCGGCTCCGGGCTCACCGAAACGATCGTCACCAAACGGCACGGCAGCGCCTACCGCGCGGCCAGGGACGCCGAATGGGGCGACGGCTGGACCAGTCAGTCCACTGTGGACTGACGTGCCCGCCGCGCGAGGTTGCCGATGACGGTGAGCAACGCGCCGAGCGCCGGATTGTCGTTGCCCCGCCGCCACATCAGTTCCAGTTCCACCGGACGGCCCTCGATCCCGTCCACCGGCCGGAGCACGACGCCCTCGAACCGCAGCGCGGCGGCCGCGGCCGGGACCAGCGCGACCCCGAGCTCCGCCTTGACCAGCGCGAGCACGGTATGCGCCTGACCGGCGTATTGCGTGTACTCCGGCAGCACCCGCGCCACGCGGAAGACCGTCACGAGCATGTCGTGGAAGTACCGGCACTCCGACGGCGAGTACATGATGAACGGCTCGCGGTCGAAGTCGCGGACGTCGGGATTCCTCTTGCGCCGCGCCAAAGGATGCGACGACGGCAGCGCCGCCAGCAACGGTTCCCGCCACAGCGGCAGGGTCACGATGTCGCCGCCGGTCACCGGCGGCCGGACCATGCCGAGGTCGACCCCGCCCGTCAGCAGCTCCTCCACCTGCGCGGCCGTCACCAGTTCCCGCAGCACCAGATCGACGCCGGGCATCTCGGCGTTCACCGCGGCGAGGACGCGTTCGAGATACGAATACGCCGCGGTGGCGGTGAATCCGAGCGTGACGGCCCCGACCTCGCCCTTCTTCGCCCGGCGGACATACAGCGTCGCCTCTTGCGACGAACGCAGTATTTTTCTTGCCTCGGCGAGAAAAACCCGTCCGGCCGGGGTCAGCCGGACGGTGCGGTGCGTACGGTCGAAAAGTTCGACGCCCAGTTCGCGCTCCAGCAACTGGATCCGCCTGCTCAGCGGCGGCTGGGTCATCGAGAGCCGCTCCGCCGCCCGGCCGTAGTGCAGTTCCTCGGCCACCGCGACGAAACTCACCAGCTGCTCCAGGGAGAACACCCACCCAGTTTTGGGTATCACCAAAGGGCGGACAAGCGCCGAAGCGGTATCGTTCAGCGCGGGATTTCCACTGTGCGGTCTATGATTCCGGTCGCCACCGCGAGGATCTTGAGGTTGTTGCTCCGCGCGTGGGCGCGCAATACGCCGAACGCCTGGTCCACCGAAACCCGCAGCCGTTCGGCGAGCACGCCCTTCGCCTGCTCGATGAGCACTCTGCTGTTCAACGCGGTCTGCAGCTGCGCGGTGATTATTTCCTGCCGCTGCACCAGGCGGTTGTGCAGGATGCCGATCGTGGCGACGTCCACGAGCGCCTGCCCCAGCCGCAGTCGCATCGGCACGGCGTACACGGACCGGAACCCCGCGCCCTCCGCCTCCCGCACGAACTTCGGCCATCTTCCGCGCGCACGCACCAGATCCGGGCAGACGACCGGCTCCGCGCTCCGATAGCAGTCCAGGCACGGGCCTTCCGAGTTCTGCGACTGGAACAATTCCAGCAGCCGGGTCTGTTCGTCGGACGCGGCCACCATGGTGAGGCTGCCGCGAGCGTCGGCGAGCAACAGCCCGGCGGTACAGACGTCGAGCAGTTCCACGCATCCGAGCACGAGCTGATCGAGGAACTCGATGAGATCGAAGTCGTCGACAAGGGTGTCCGCCAGCTGCACGAAGGTTTCCCGCAGGACGGTCGCCGGGTCGGTCATCGTTCGAATATCTCCTTGGCACACGACCCATCACGAATCGGGCCGGAACGTGAGCCTGCCTAACACCATGTCCTGGGCGACCTCGTCGAGCCTCCGGTCGCTGGCATAGGCACGGGCACGCAGGCGGACGAGCGCATCCGGGAGCCCGATGTCGAGCTGGACCGACACCATGCCGGTGGCTTGATGCACCTGTGCACGGTGTTCGGTGAATTCGAGATCGATCAATTCGGCCAGACCGGGCTTGCCGACGTCGATAGCGGCGACGGCGAGAGTGATCGCGGCTTCAGCGGCCGGGCCACCGCTCATTCTCGCATGTTTCCATCGCTTTACGTTGCCCGCGAAGGCTTCTTACGCACCAATGCAGTAGCCCGAAGAGCCGAGCGATGATCGTCGGAACGGCCCACTCGATCGCCGATCCTCCGTTCAGCCGGTTCCGGGTCCCCGTTCCGCGCCTAGGGTGGAACCCGCGACCGCTCGCCCTGGCCCTCGGTGACGGCGCTCGTCGGCGAGCTCTGGAGGGGCCATGTGCGTTCGCATTCTCGAGACCCGGGCCAAGCGGGAGAATCGATTACTCCGGCTACTGGTCCGTATTCAGCTGAAGGCGTCCTGGCGCTGAGCGCACGCGCGCAGCCTGCTGATCGCCCGGTGTTTGGTCACCCGCACGCGTGACGACGTCGTCCCGAGCGCCGCCGCGGTCTCGTTCGACGACAGCTCGCCGATCACCCGCATTCCCAGCACTTCCCGGTGGGACACCGGCAACATCCGCATCAGCCTGCCGAGCCGGACCCCGAGATCGGTCTGCAGTGCCCGCTGTTCCGGTTCTTCCGCGGCCACCGCCGGGCGCTCGGGGAGTTCACCGGTCAGTACCTGCCTGCTCCGCGCCGCCTTACGGAAGACGTCCGCGACCTTGTTCGCCGCGATGGCGCGCATGAGGAACAGGAAGGACCCGCCGCGCAGGCCGTAACCGGGAACCGCGATGAAGACCGCGAGGCAGATCTCCTGCGCGACGTCCGCGGGTTCGAGATAAGTCAGGTCATGGCCGCGAAGACGGGCTTCGGTGTACTGCCGCGCCCACGGCACGAGGACGGCCATGAGGTCGTCCATCCCGTGCGGCGCCCCCTCGGCCGCCGTCCTGGCCAGATCGTCCCAGCAGGCAGGAGAAATCCACGTCTCACCGCCGCCGGTTCTTCGCACCGGAAACCCATCGCCGTCCATGCCCCGCTCCCCACGGATGAAAAAACCCGGCCGCCGGGGTCCAGGACGGAACGCGGACCACGGTAGTCGAGATATCCGGCCACCTCAATCGACGAAAGTCCGCGACCAAATGTCCATACGGGCAAGGAATCGGACAGATTCTCACCAGTGGTCTGGACACGTTGCCCACCGGACCGTAACTTCCCGTGCTGAGACCCCTCGCCAAGGTCACACCCAGGCCGGGAACGCGCCCCCGGCCGACATCCGCAAGCACCGCCGCGGCGCGTTCGCGTTCCGCGGCGGGATTCCGCCGAGGAGTGAACTGTGCGCATCCGTAAGAAAATCCGGCGCGTTTTGACCGCGCTGGCGGTCACCCTCCCCCTGGTCACCGGAGTTTCGGCGCTTTCGGCTCCTGCCGCCGTCGCCGCCGGTCCCGACCCGCTGCCGCTGACCGTCACCAACGATTCGGGCCGCTCCGACGCGGTCCACCTCTACGTGCTCGGCACGAACCTCAACACCGGCAAGCTCGGCTACGTCAACGCCGCCGGTGCCTTCACCCCGTGGCCGCCGGGCGCGAACCCGCCGAGCCCCGCGCCGGACGTCTCGATCGCGGGCCCCGGCAACGGCGGTTCGACCACACTGAAGATCCCGCGGATGCTCTCGGGCCGCGTCTACATGTCGTTCGGGCAGAAGATCAAGTTCTTCCTGACCCCGGACGGCCTGGTGCAGCCGGCACCGTGGGCCGACGGCGACCCGAACCGCGACATCCTGTTCGACTGGAGCGAGTTCACCTACGACAACGGCGGGTTGTTCATCAACAGCTCGCAGGTGGACATGTTCAGCGTGCCGCACGCCGTCGGGCTGACCAACGGCGCCGGCCAGAACAAGGAGGCGGGACGCCTCAAGCCGGGCGGCCGCGCGAACATCTTCAACGGCGTCAAGGGACAGTCCGGCTTCGCGAACCTGGTGTACAACGACCTGCGGGTCCTCGCTCCGGGCAAGGGGCTGGACACGGGCAAGTTCAGCGGGACCTACCTCGACGGCTACGTCACGAGCGCCTGGAACACCTACAAGTCGACACCGCTGACCGTGGTCCCGTTCGAGGCCGAACCCGGCAAGAAGTTCACCGGCAAGACCGGCGGGGACGACGTCATGCGGTTCACGAACCCCTCGGGCGCCGAGGTGGCGTCGTTCAGCAAGCCGAGCACTCGCGACGTCTTCAACTGCGACGGGCGGCTGCAGGCACCGAACGACCAGGTCGTCGGCCCGATCGCGCGGACGCTGTGCGCGGCGCTGCACCGGTCGACCCTCGGCACCCTGCACACCCAGCCGACCTACGACGCCGGCCCGTTCTACAAGCAGCCCGTGACCGACCACTACTCGCGGATCGTGCACGAGCAGATGGTCGACGGGAAGGCGTACGGCTTCGCGTTCGACGACGTCGGGCACTTCGAGTCGCTGGTGCACGACGGGGACCCGAAGACCGCGAAGATCACCCTGACGGCTTTCTGAGTCCAGGCTCGCGACAAGGCCGCCAAGGGCATTGGGTCGGCCTCGGATGTTGCGAAGGTGGCTTTCACAACGTTGAAGGTTGTGAAAGCCACCTTCGCACCATCGCCCTGCCGCCAGACCACATCGGTCCAGGAGATCGGGGTCGTGAGTGGCGATACGGGTTCTCTCGAGAGGTAAGGCAAACGTGTCGTGTCAGGTGCCTGACCGGTCGGCGAAACGCGTGGTGAAGGGAGCTTTCCCCACATCGCACGAGCGGAAAGTCCCCTTCGCCGCGTCTCTCGCCGCCGAGCGCCGGCCAGTCCGTGAAGGTCGAGTTCCCTCGGCTGAGCCGCGTGAAGGGGGCCTTCACGCGGCGTCGCTCCGATCTAGCGCGCCCCGCTCCCGATCCGCCACGCGGACATCCCGAGCCCGCTCGGCACACGGGAGAACGACGGCGGCTCGGGAGCGTGGGCGCGTTCCAGTTCCTCAGGCGTGTACCGCGCGCAGTTCCGGTGCCATTCCAGGATCCCGGCCATCCAGTCCTTAAGATGATCCGCGTACCTCGTCACAGCCACGCGGACCTCGTCGTCGAGCCCGAGGTCGTCGCACATCCGCGGCAGGTCCTCGTCGGCGAGCTGCCGGAACTGGTCCATCCGCGCGTTCATCAGCCGGGCGGTGATGTCGCGGGCCTCGTCCCGGTCCACGGCGAGGAACCGTTCGACGACGTGGACCAGGTTGTGCGTCTCGCCCTCGTACTCGATCTCTTTCTGATACGAGAACAGGTCGTTGGAGAAGGCCGCGTAGTCCTGCGCCGCGGTGTCGAGCTCGGACAGCACACGGTTCTGATGGAGCTCGGGCGGCACGACGTCGCCGATTTCGAGGAGGGCGAGGCTCTTCGTCAGGTCCGACCCGAACGTCCGGCGGCGCATCTCCACGTAGTCGACCGGGTCCGGGACGCGGTTCTGCGCCCGGTTCGCCACCTCCCAGACCCAGCTCGCGGTCATGCTCTCGATCGCCCGCCGGAACCCCGCCCGCGCGTGTGGGGTCAGCGGTCCGGTGGTGCGGTTCCACAGGTCCACGAGCCCCCGTTCGAACGGATTCGCGGGCTTCGGCACCGGCTCGCCGTCGAGCGGCATGAACAGGGAAAGCCGGTCGCTGCTCAGCTTCGCGGCCACCGGGTCCCGCTTCAGCCCGAACATCAGCGGGAAGTAGTCGTCGCCGTAGGTGCCCCAGGTGAGCCAGTCGGTCGACAGTTTCAGCCGTTCGAGGTCCGCGTCCGCGTCGATCATCGCGGCGCAGTGCGCCGGGTCGAGACTTCGGCATCGGCGCTCGTCCCAGACCCCCTCCTCGAACATCCCCATCTCCCGCGCCCACTCCGGCGCGTACTCGCGCGCGGCGGCGAGGTGAGGGCTGGTGCGGACGGGGTACGGCATCCGGAATTCCGGCAGCGGCAGCGATCCCACCTTCGCGAACGGCGCGGGCGCCTGCTGTCTCGCCCGCTGGACCAGCCCCAGCCGGTTCGGCGAAAGCAGCCGCGATTCGGTGCCGTCCGGGCTCTCGTTCATGTACCGGCTCGACCGGGTGTGCCATTCGTGGCCGCCGGATTGCCAGTCCTGCAGGCCCTTGACGTACAGGCCGACCGCGATCTGCTCGGGCAGCGAGACGTCGTACTCGGCCAGCAACGCGGGCACCTCGACGAGCGCGGTGTTCTCGAACTGCTGCAACCGCGAGGTCAGCAGGTCGTTGGTGAGGTCGGCGGCCTCCTGCGTCGAGCGGTCGAGGAATTCCTCGAAGACGAGGACGGCGTTGGAGTTCTCGCCTTCCTCACGCACTTCACGTTGGTAGGAAAAGAGATCGTTGCGAAGGTGGACGGCGTCGGCGAAGGTGTCGCGCAGGACCTCCATCGGCCTGGTCACCGCGATCCGGTCCGGTACTTCGGCGCCGACGGCGTACTCGATCAGGTTCGCCGACCACGGCGCCCCGCCGACGCGACGGCGCATTTGGATGTACTCGATGGGATTCGCGATCCGGCCGCGGTCGATGTTGTCCAGTTCCCAGAGCGATTCGACCATCAGGTTGTGGGTGCTGGTGACGAAACGCCGTCGCCAGGCTTCCGACATCGAGGGAATGGTGCGCGCCCAGAGATCCTTGAGCCCGGCCTCGGCGGGATTACCCGGTTCCGGTGACGTTTCACCCGGCCCGGTCATGAACAGTTCCAGCCGGTCCAGATAAGCCTTCGCGCCTTCGGTGTTCCGCGTGTACTTGAATTGCGCGAGGAAATCGTCGTCGAAGAAGAACACCCACACGTACCAATCCGTGACCAGATCGAGGGACGGCCCGTCACAGTCCGGATGGGTGTGCGCGCAGAGCAGCGCGTAATCCATTTTCGCCAGCGCCTGCTCGGTCCAGACGACGTCACCGGACGGGGCGGGCGAATCGAGCATGCCCATCTGCCTGGCCCAGGCCATACTGTGCGCCCGCGCCGCTTCGAGGTGCGGATTCATCCTGGCCGGATGCGGCACGTAGAACTCGGGCAAGGTGAAAGCCTGCATCTGCGACTGCCTCCCGGGCCGGTGTCGGATACGCCTCGACGTTTCCAGCCCGGCGCCACGCGGGGCTACGGCCACCCGAGCGATTCGGTGTGCCAAAGGGTGAATCAGCCCCAGAGTGACGCCTGGTCGATATACGGTGCGAGCAATGCGGTCAATATCGCGTCGCCTTTTCCGTTCAGTTCGTCTTCGGCGATCCGGCGGGCGACACCGACCAGGAAATCGGCGACCTGGACCCGGGGGTCCGTCCGCGAATCCACGAATTCCATCCCGGCCAGCCCCGGACTCGATTCGATCCGGGCGAGCCGTTCTCCCTTGAGCGACGGCTGTTCGTCGTGAACGAGGAAGACCTGTTCCCCGCCCGCGCTCCAGTGCTCGACGGCGCGAAGGATCGCGGGCACGAGCGGATCGAGGACCTTGGCCTCGCGCAGCTCGGCGACCTTCGCCCGCAGTTCCGTGATGTCCCCGGCGATCGTGTCCGCGGCCATCGCGAAGAAGGATCCCGCCACCGGATCCCGCCGGTTACGGGTCCGCAGCACGTCGTTGAACGCGGCAAGGACCTCGTCGTCCGGCGGGACACCGGGTCCGGCGAGCGCGCGGAGTTCGTTCGCCAGCAACAGTTTCTTGTCCACGAGGTACACCTGCGCCCGTCCGTGGACCGGACCGCGCGGGCCGAGGAACCATTCGAGGACCCGCCGGTGCTTCGCGCGGAGCAGATGGTTGGCCTTGTATTCGACCGCCGGCGAGCGGATCCTGCGCCGCAGTTCCGCCAGGCAGCCCGCGGCCTCTTCCACGCTCAGCCGGACCCCCGCGTGCGCGAAGACGTCGGTCTGCCCGCCGATCAGTTTCTCGCCCTCGGACCCGGACTCGTCGCAGGCGATCTCCAGGGGCACGATGCTGATCGTGCCCGATCACGGCGGCGCGGTCGACCTGGTTTACGCGGGTTCGGGCAGCGGTTCGCCGGTCTCCAGCAGCGTCTTGAGGCTCGACAGGATCGACGGCCAGCCGCCCTTGACCATCTCCAGCGCGGTGCTGCCCTCGTCGAATCCGTCGTGGACCACGGTCAGTTTCACCGTGTCGCCGACGGGCTCGAGGTCGAACGTCACCTTCGACCTCGACTCGGCCTGGAGCTTCGCCGACACGTCGTCGTCGAGCCCCACCGACTTGCCGAACTCCGGGGTGAAGGTGTGCCACGTGTAGGACAGCCGCCGGTACGGATCGGACTCGAGCACGACCTGCTCGGGATCCTCCAGCTTCACGCCGAGCTGTTCCCAGGCCATCGCCGACCCGGGCTTCCAGTCCGAAGTGAACTCACAGCCCCAGTACCGCTTGGTGAAGGCCGGATCGGTCAGCGCCTTCCAGAGCCGCTCGGGTGTCGTCCTGATGTAGCTGGTGTAGACGAATTCGCCGGTAGCCACGGTTTCCTGCTCCAATGCCTTCTTGAGGTCGGACAGCGCGTCGACCCGGCCCTGGTGGTACCGGTCGATCCAGCGCTCGGCGATCGCGTTGATCGGCTCCGCGTTCACGTAGTGCAACTTCTCGCGACCACGCCACACCGTGGTCACCAGGTTGGCGGCCTCCAGCACGGCCAGATGTTTGCTGACCGACTGCCGCGCCATGTCCAGCCCCGCGCACAGCTCGCGCAGGGTCTGCCCGTTGCGGGCGTTCAGGTCGTCGAGCAACCTGCGGCGGCTGGCGTCGGCCAGCGCCTTGAACACCTCGTCCATGTCGCTCTCCCTGATATGCAGCCTCCCGGCTGCCTTTGCAGATTAGGCAGCCGGACGGCTACATGTCAAGCTCAGTGCGAATCGGCCCCAGGACGGCGTCCACTGGGCGCCTTGCTCGAACTCGGCGTTCGTTGACGCTGTCCGCGATCCTCGTGTGGCGCCCGGGCGGCGCCTCGGCCAAGCCGATCCTGCCCGCGGTCGTGTTCCTCGGACTCACGCTGGCGCAGGTGTTTCTCGGCATCGCGCACGTGACGGCGGTCCACGTCCCGCTCGGCGTACTGCTTTTCGGCTTCAGCCTCGTGCAGCTGACCCGCATTCGCCCGGCCCGGGAAGTGGCCGGAACGGTGACGGCCTGACGGCCTCGCTCAACCGTCGCGAACGACCGCGTCTGTGTCGTCGCGCGGCGAGATCAAGCCAAAGAGGACAATGCCCAGGCAGGCGGCCGCCTGGTACGCGATCACATCGTCATTTCCCGCGCGGATCAACTTCGACAACGGGGTACTGGTCGGCGGCTGGGCGAATCTGACGGTCTATCCCAACGGGAACTACAATTTCTCGGGTCATTTCCACGATTCCGGAGCGACCTCGTACAACGTCGGAATCGTGATGGCGATCCGGAACCCGGTGACCGATACCGCCCATGGTCCGGGAAACGGTGGCGGACCAGGAGGCGGTGCGCCGGCGGCAGCGGCGTTTCTCCGAAAATATCCGACGAATCCGCCGGGCAGTGTGGGCTGATCGACCCCCTTGACGGCACCGGAGATCGCGTGCGTCTGTTCGATGCGGCCGAAAACGTCGATGCCGGTGGCTTTTCCGCCGGCCACGCCCCACCGGACTTCTACCGCGTGCACACCGGCCGCCCACCGGCGCACCGCACGGTGGGCCAAGGCCGGTCATCCCGGTCGTCACCGAACACCAAGGGAGACAAACGAATGTCCGATTACGACGTCGTCCGTTACTGGAAGGACGAGAACTACCGGTCCGCGGTGGGCGGCAGCCTGCTGCCCGCGAACCCCGCCGGAATCATCGAACTCACCGACGAGGCGCTCGACTCGCTCGTCGCCGGTGCCGGCGCGGAAATGGTGCTGGGCTCGTGCGTGGTCGTCAGCTGCTTCGTCGTCAAGGAACCGACAGCCGACATCCAGTAGTACCGAGCCCGGGCGGCGTACGGGACGGGCGACCGAACCCCGTACGTCGCCCGGGTCCCATCCAGGTTCGGGAGGACGTAGTGGGCGAGCCGATCAACGCGGCACGACAACGGGAACAGCCACCGATCTTCCGGGCCGAGGCGGTGGCCCACCACCGGCTCGGCCGGGAGGAGAAGCCGGCTCTGCCCGAGGAGGCGCCACCCACCACATTTCGGCGGCCGTGGGCCGTCCTGGGAACTCTGGCCGCGGTTCTGGCCATCGGGGTGGCGACGATGCCGGTGCCGGTCCATCGGCAGGGAACCGCGGTGGCCCGGACGGCCGAGCCGATGTCGCTCGTCGTCGTCATGCCGGTGTCCCGCGCGGGCGGGCCTGCCGAGGGGGCGGCGGTCGTTCTTCGAGAGGGCACGGTGCGTGGCCGGGTGATCCAGCGTTTCGGCGGCGTGTCCCGCGGTGCGCTCACCGCTCGGTTCGGGATCCCGGTGACCGGCGAGCTGCCGGATCCGGCGACCGTGGCGATCGTGCGGCTCGACACCGGGGTCGTTCAGCCGGGCGGCCACCACCCCGCCTGGGTCGAGGTGGGCACGGCCTCCTTGCTCGACCATTTCACCGGGCGGACCGATGAGTGAGCCGGAGAGCCGCCGTCGAAGACTCGCCCGGCTGTGGCGCCGGGTGCCGGTGGTCCTGCAGTTGACCACGACCGAATGCGGAGCCGCCTGTCTGGCCATGATGCTCGGCTTCCACGGCCGCGGTACCCGGGTCTCCGAATGCCGCGACCTGTTCGGGGTGACCCGGGACGGGATCACCGCACGGGCACTGGTGCAGGCGGCTCGGGCGTTCGGCCTGCACGTCAAGGCGTTCTCCGTCGAACTGGCCGGATTCAGCGGACTGCGGTTGCCGCTGATCGCGCATTGGTCGTTCAACCATTTCGTCGTGGTGGAGAAACGGCGGAGAAACGGTTACCAGATCATCGATCCCGCGAGCGGCAGGCGACGGGTCGGCGACGCGGAATTCGCCAGGGAGTTCACCGGCGTGGCGATGACCATGACCCCGGGCCCCGCGTTCTCCCGAAGACGGCGCTCGCGATCACCGGTGATGGCGTATCTGCGGCAGGTGCTCCGCCTGCCGGGCTGGCGGAGGCTGCTCACCCAGGTTTTCGCGGTCTCCCTGATCATCCAGCTGTCCGTTCTCGCGATACCGGCGTTCACCAAGGTGATCGTCGATCACGTCATTCCCCTGCACCTGACCGACGTGCTGGGCATCGTCGTCTTCGGCATCGTGGTCATCGTCGCGACCGATCTCGTCGCGGGGTATCTGCGGGCGTCCATCCTGATCCATCTGCAAGGCCGGTTCGACACCCAGATCATGCTGGGTCTCTTCGGGCATTTGCTGAGTCTCCCCTACGGCTTCTTCGCGCAGCGGACCAGCGGCGACCTCCTGCTCCGCCTGAGCAGTTCGGGAATGATCCGCGAAATGCTCACCAACCAGACCCTGTCGGTCCTGCTCGACGGCGGGTTCGTGGTGGTCTTCCTGGTGGTGCTGTTCAGTCAGAGCCCGCTGTTCGGGTCGCTGGCCCTGGCGATCGGCGCCGCCCAGGTACTGGCGCTGCTGCTCACCGCCCGGCCGCTGCGTGAGCTGACCCAGCGGTATCTGATGGCACAGGCGGAATCGCAGAGTTTCGGCGTCCAGGTGATCAGGGGTATCGGCACGCTCAAGGCTTCCGGCTCCGAGAGCCAGATCCTGGACTACTGGTCCTCGCTCTTCCTCGAAGAACTGCAGGCCTCGCTTCGCCGGAACCGGCTCACGGCCGTCGTCAACACCGTGTTGCACGCGTTGCGCACCTTCGCTCCCCTGCTGCTGCTCGCGGTCGGCACGATGAGCGTGCTCGACGGATCGATGCGGCTGGGCACCATGCTGGCCTTGAACGGGATCGCCGTCGCCTTTCTGTCCCCGTTGGCCTCACTGGTGACCACGGGGCAGCAACTCCATCTCGCCGGTGTGCACTTCCGCCGGATCGTCGACGTGATCGAGGCGACGCCGGAGCCCGACGACCCACCGGACACGCCGACGAGGCTGGGCGGCAGGCTGGAGTTGTCCGGCGTTTCGTTCGCCTACGACCCGAACGGGCCGCGGGTGCTGGAAGACCTGTCGTTCTCCGTCGAACCAGGGCAGAAGGTCGCCCTCGTCGGCCGGACCGGGGCCAGCAAGAGCACGCTGGCCATGCTGATGCTGGGCCTGTATCAGCCCACGAGCGGCGTCGTCCGCTACGACGGGCGGCCGCTGACGGACCTCAACCTGCGGCAGGTGCGCGGGCATTTCGGCGTGGTGCTGCAGGAACCGTTCCTGTTCAACGGTTCCATCAAGGCCAACATCTCGCTCAACGACCCGGGGATGAGCCTGGACCGGGTCACCGAAGCGGCCAGGCTCGCCGGAATCCACGAAGACGTCGAACGTATGCCGATGCGGTACGACACCCTGCTCGGCGAGGGCGGCGGTGGGCTGTCCGGTGGCCAGCGGCAGCGGCTGGCGCTCGCCCGCGCGCTGGCGACGGAGCCGACCTTCCTGCTGCTCGACGAGGCGACCAGCCATCTGGACATGGCCACCGAAGCCCTCGTGGACGCGAATCTCAGCGCGCTGCCGTGCACGCGGATCGTCATCGCGCATCGGCTCAGCACGGTGCGGAACGCCGACCTGATCCTGGTGCTGGAACACGGGCGGATCGTCGAGCGCGGGCGGCACGAGGAACTGCTGGAACTCGGTGGGCGCTACGCGGATCTCGTCCGCACTCAGCTGGCGCCCAGGAGCTGAGTGCCCGCGAGCAGGCTGAGGCTCCGGACGGCGGCTTCGCCCCGGGTCACCGGGGCCACCATGAACTCGTCGGCCCCGGTGACGTCCGCGAGCTCCGCCAGTGCCGCGGCGACGGTGGGGGGCGCGCCGATGACCAGGCTGAGCGGAAGGCGCCGGGCCCTGCCGAGATGCGGATGCGCGGCGGCCTCCTCCGGTGACCGCAGGAGCAGCGGAGGCACCCCGGTCACCATCTCCAGCATCCGGAGCCGGTGCGGATCGGCCAGCCGGTCCGCCTCGTCGTCGGTGCCCGCCACGAGCACGCTGACCGAAACGATGACGTACGGCTTCGCCAGCGCGGCGGACGGGGTGAAGGCGTCGCGGTACACCTGAAGCGGCTCGAAGGAACTGCCGGCCGTCCGGAGGTGATACGCGAACGCGAACGGGATGCCGAGTTCCCCGGCCAGCCGCGCGCCCCGGTCCCCCGAGCCGAGCAACGTGATGCCGGGCGCGCTGACCGGCGCCGGTGTCGCCGAGAAGTGGTCCCAGATCCCTTCGCTCGACCGCGGATCGCCGAGCAGGCCCATGACGTCCAGCAGCTGACCGGAGAAGTCGGTGGTGTCCGAACGCCGGAGCGCGGCGGCGATGGCCGGGTCGGCGCCGGGCGCACGGCCGATCCCGAGATCGATCCGGCCGGGATACAGCGCCTCGAGCGTCGCGAACTGCTCGGCGACCACGAGCGGTGAGTGATTGGGCAGCATCACGCCGCCCGAGCCGACTCTGATCCGCCGCGTGGCGGCGGCGAGGTGGGCGATCAGCACCGGCGGCGAAGTCGCCGCGACACTGCGCATGTTGTGGTGTTCGGCCACCCAGAAGCGCCGGTAGCCGAACGTGTCGGCGCAGCGGGCGAGCGCGGTGGTGTCGGCCAGTGCGCCGGCGCTGGTGGCTTCGGTGCCGAGGACGGCGAGGTCGAGCACGGACAACGGAATGGTCATGCCGGTGGCTCCAAGGTGAGTACTGAGGGAATCCGGGTGGGATCCGCGGCTCGCAGCAGGCCGTAGCCGATACCGGCGAGCCCCGTCATGAGGCCGGGTGTCTCGGCGTGGTTCGGGACGCCGCACCGCCGGCCGTTGGTCTCGATGTCTTTCAGCACGGTGGCGCTCCGTTCGCCCGCCGCGGCGTGACCGGCGGCCATCAGCAGTTCGAGACCACCGAGGTCGCCGTGACACAGTGAATGATTCGCGCCGAAACCGCGGTCCACCGTCGTTTCCGCCGCATGGGCGATTTCGACGCTCGTTTCGGGATCGCGGAGCGCGGCGGGCAACGCCAGCCGTCCCAGCCCGATACCGACGGCCCCGTGGCACCACGCGGTCATCGGCTCCCCCGTGCCGTCCTCGCGCAGGTCCGGCCAGTTCCCCCGCGCCGGTTGATACAGCGCGCGCTCGTGGGCGAACGCCGCGACCGCGGCGTCGGTGAACCGGACGTTCCCGGTCGCCTCGGCGGCGATGGCCAGCGCCCAGCCGATTCCGGCCGAGCCGTGCGCGAATCCGGTCAGCGGCCGGGGTGCCAGCGGCGTCACCCAGCCCAAGGCCAGCCGGGCTTCCTCTCGCCGTTCGGTGCCTACCGACGCGGGCAGGTCGGCCCATATCGGGCGCGCCTTCCCCAGCAGGTGGGCACCACAGTGCCGGATGACCTCGAGCAGTCTCTCGTCCGGCCGATGCCGGTACAGCCCGGCGAGGGCGGCGATACAGCCCGCGGCGCCACCGAGCACGTCCAGCTGGTCGTCCTCGTCGATCAGCCCGTCCAGCCAGGCGGCCAGGCCGACCGCCTCGTCCAGCAATTCGGGCCGCCGCCAGAGGACGCCGAGGTGGGTGTACAGGTAGACCGTGCTGCTCCAGCCCGAGTAGGCGCCCAGCTGTCCGGGCTCCACCTCTCGGCGGTCGAGCCGGTAGCGCACCGACGCCAGGGCACCCTCCGCCAGCTCGGTGTAGCGATCTTCGCCGACGGTGTCACCGAGATACGCGAGGAACAACGCGATTCCGGACAACCCGCTGTACAGATCGGCACCCAGCGGGGCGAGATCCCAGTATTTCTCACGGAAAGCGGTCAGCCCCAGCCAGGAAACGCCCTCGGTGTGCCGGATCGCGAGCCGTTCCAGCCGGTCGCCGACGGCCTCGGCGGCCGCGCGGTGGTCTCCCGTGCTCCCGATCCGGCTGCGCTCACCTCCGCCGGGCCGGGCCGTCTTGGCAGCGGGATCGCCGATGGCCAGCGCGGTGAGCGAGCCCCGGATGACCCAGCTCTGCCATTCGAGATCCCCTTCGGAGAACCCCGCGATCCGTTCCCTGACCCGGTCGAGACCCGGGCGGTCGAGCAGATCGGGGAGCCGCTCTCCCGAACCGCTCCAGACGTCGCGCGACGACGGCCGGGCGACGAACATCGGGACGTCGCCACGCCACAGCTCCGCCCGTTCGGCCGCGATCACGGCACGCAGGAAGCCGGAGTATTCGACGGGCACCCACAACTTGTCGAAGAACCGTTCGCGGTCCAAGCCGTCCCGCAGCAGATCGGGATGGACGCTTTCGCGCAGCAGCAGGCTGTAGAGATGGGTCGGCCGCAGGATCACCCGGATCTCGTCGTCGGCGAACCGGTCCAGCCAGCCGCCCGCCTCGATCAGCTCGTCGCGATCGGCGCTGAGCGCGCGATAGGTGTCACGGAACCCGCCGAGCAGATCCTCGGCGTGGTCGAGCACGTCGACCGCGGCGCCCCGCAGTGTCGGCCGGTTGCGCCCGCCGCCGACCTTCATGCGCTTGCGTTCGATGCGCATCTCGTCGGTGCCCGCGGCCGCCCAGTACGGCGAAGCACGGGGCGTCAACTGCTCCTCGGCGTTGCCGAGGCCGGAGATGTCGACGCCGGGCGCGTCCTCGTACCCCCAGGCCCGCTGCGGCAACAGACCGACTCGAAGCACCGAGTCCAGCGCCACCTGCTTGCCCAGATCCGCCGCGGACGCGTCGACCAGCTGGGACAGATCGGGCTGGAACAACGATTCGAGGTCGACCACCATCGGGTGTTCCCCCGACGCGATGAGGTTCTCGTGGTGCAGGTCCGTGCCGCCCAGGGCGTACACCAGTGCCAGCTGCCCGCCGAGCCGCCGGTAGAACCTCGCCACCTGCCGTTCGTCCGGACACGGCTGGTGCTCGACGAATTCGGTCCAGCCGTACTCGCCTCGGTCCAGTACGGCGAAGGCGCGCAGCTCCAGCCGGTCGACCTTGGTGTTCAGCCAGCGGAGCAGCTGCTGGAAACGCCAGTCGATCGCCAGGGACTTGGGCTTGTAGACCAGCCGGTCCCCGCCGGTGAACGACGCGATGAGCACCGCCCGTCCACCTCGATGCCGGTCACCGACATCGCCCGCCAACGCGGTCAACGTGCCCGGATCGTCCGCGAAGAACAGCTCCCTGATGTCGGGCCAGTCCTCGGTCAGCCTGCGAAGGAATTCGAGCAGCACCAAGGCCCGGCGCTCGACATGTTCGCTGAGCAGCCTGCCGAGCAAGGGGTACTCGGTGAACAGCGCGTCGATCGTGGCCGGTTCGCGCAGCCGCCGGAGGAAGGCGCGATAGCGGTCCGCCGCGGTGTCGCCGTCCAGTTCGCCCCGCACCCGGGCTACGTTGAGTTCGAGCACCAGTGTCCGCTCGACGAGGGCGGCGACGCCGTGTTCGACGTTCGTCCGCACCAGCTCCGCCGCGCTCCCGGGGTCGACCGGGCCGCCGTCCGCCGCCAGCCTGTCGAGTTCCGCCCTCACCCGCACCCGGGCGTCACGCAACAGCGGCTCCGCCAGTACCGCGAACCCGCGGGGCTCTTCGTCGTCGCCGCGATCCGCGTCGGTGTACACCCCCAGATCGGCCAGCCACGGCGGGATCGGCAAGCGGTCGCGCAGTCCGTCGTCGTCTTCGCCGAGCAGCGCGCCGAGTTCCGCTTCGGTGATCCCGTCCGACGCCAGCCGCCGGGCGAACCAGTCTTCGCGGTCGAACGGCCGTTGTGCCCGCCAGCGGTCGAGCCTGCGCGGCCCGTGGTCACCGCTGGGCCCGGCGCTGTCGGCCGGCAGCCGCTCGGTGAGGGAAAGCGCGCGATACCAAGAGGAATCGTCGAGTCGCACCGGTCAGTCTCCGTTCTCCCCAGTACTTACGGGGACCACGGTGAGGCCCGGCGGTCGGTATCCGGTGGGCGGCCGGTGGGCGGCGGTCGGCAGGAGGCCCAGCGTGGCGGCCGCGTGGTAAGGCTCGTCGCCTGCCTGGCAGACGGCGTAATCGCGCAGGAGGCCGTGCATGACATAGCGGCCGGGAGCGACAGCGTCCACCAGGTTCGCCCTGGCGAGCACGTCGAGTGCGCGGCGCGCCTCGCGGACGCTGAGCCCGGCGATCGCGGCGGTCGTCCGGACGTCGAGTTCCGCACCGGCCTGTCGTCCGGCCAGCCGGAACACCCGGGCCGCCTCGGGCGGGAGCCGCCGATAGGACCAGGACAGCCCGGTGCGCACCGACGCGTGCGGATAGTCACCCGCCTCCAGCAGTTCGAGCCGGTCCTGTGGCGCGCCGAGGACGTCGACGAGTTCGGCGAGCGTGCCGTCCGGATGCGCGGCGGCGAGTTCCGAGACGACCCGCAGGGCCAACGGGAGCCGGGCGCACAGTTCGGCCAGCGCGGCCGTCGAACGCGGATCCGCGTCGGCCCGGTCACCGATCAGCACACGCAGCAGGGTGACCGCGTCGGACCGGGGCAGACGGCCGAGACCGAGCCGCCGGGCGCCATGCAAGGCGACCAGACCGGCCATCGAATCCCGGCTCGTCACCAGCACCGCGCAGGAGGAGGCACCGGGCAGCAGCGGGCGGATCTGCCCGGCCGAGGCCGCGTTGTCCAGCACGATCAGGATCCGGCGGCCGGCCACCTCCGTCCGGAAGCGGGCCGCCCGCTCGGCCGGATCGCGGGGGATCTCCCGCTCGCCGAGCCCCAGCGCGCCGAGGAAAGCGGCCAGCGTGGCGCCCGGGCGCACCGGCTCGTCCGGGCCGTGGCCACCGAGGTCCGCGTAGAGCTGTCCGTCGGGAAACCGCTCGCGGACCAGATGCGACCATCGGAGTACCAACGCGGTCTTGCCGACGCCGGCGGTGCCCGAAACCACGGCGATATCCGTCCCCGGCGATTCGGACGCGGTAAGGAGGCGACCCAGTTCGGCGAGTTCGGCTTCCCGTCCGGTGAAGCCGCGGACGGCCGACGGCAACTGCGCGGGTACCGCCCGGCGCACGGGCTTTCTCTCCGGTGCGGGATCCGCGCCCACGAGCACGAGCCGGTGCGCCTGGCGGAGGCCGGCGCTCGGTTCGACACCGAGTTCCGACACCAGCGAACGCCGGACCCGCTGGTACACCGCGAGGGCGTCGGCCCGCCGATCGCAGCCGTGCAGCGCCAGCATCAGCTGCGCCCACATCCGTTCCCGCAGCGGATGCTTGCGTACCAACGGTTGCAACTCGGTGACCAGCTCCGCGAACCGGCCCATCCGCAGTTCCACGGCGATCCGCTCTTCGAGCAGCGCAAGCCGCAGTTCGTCCAGCCGGGCGGCCTCCGCGCGGCAGACCTCGGCCTCGAGACCGTCGAGCGCGGGCCCGCGCCAGTAGGAAAGCGCCTCGCGCAGCAGGGCGGCGGCTTGGTCCGCTTCCGAAGCGGACCGGGTCGTCGCGGCTCCGGCCAGTTCCTCGACCCGGTCCAGATCGCACTCGCCGGGCCCGACCTGAAGCAGATAGCCCGGAGACCGGGTCAGCAGCCGCTCGTCACGCCCGACCCCCAGCGCCCGCCGCAGCATGGCGACGCACCCCTTCAGCAGACCGCGGGCGGACGGCGGCGCGCCCTGCCCCCACAACTCGTCGATCAGCCGGTCGGCCGACACGACCGAGTTGGCGTTGAGCAGGAGCACGGCGAGCAGGGTCCGCTGCTGTGGTCCCCCAAGGGAAAGCCGCTCACCGCCTTCCCACACCTCCAGCGGACCCAAAATCCCGAATCTCATCCCGTTCCCCGCTCACGACCAACCCGCCCCTTCGGACACGGGGCCCCCGTCAGCCGGCGACCGAATACCGGCTCTTTCTGCTGTTCCCCCCGCAATGGGAGGAATTCTTACCGGCACCGCCGGGGGAAATGTTGTGATTGTGTTGTGGTGACCGAAATACCCGCTTCACCTTGCGGCGGCCACCGGCTCGAACGGCCGATGACTCAAAACTCGGTGTGTCGCTAGGTGAACCGAAGGCCCGCCCCTGGCTCCGCACCGCCCGCCGGTGGGCCCGGCCTGACGGACCGGAGGTCGGTCAGAGAGACTGGGGGCCAGTGCCCGCCCTCTCGACCTGGAGCCTTTTATGCCGCAAGGGACCGTCCGTTGGTTCGACGCCGAACGGGGTTTCGGCTTCCTCGCGCCCGAGGACGGCTCGCCGGACGTGTTCGTGCACGCCTCCGAGATCGTCGGGGACGGCGGCGGGAAAGTGCTCCGCGAGGGTCAGGCCGTCGTGTTCGAGGTCGGCGAGAACGACCGCGGGCCCCAGGCGCTGCGCGTTCGCGTCACCGCCGATGCGGCCGCCGGCAGCGCCGTGGGCCTGCTCGGCACCGTCAACTGGTACGAGCCGGGCAAGGGGTACGGCTTCGCGTCGCCGGACGGCGGCGGCGCCGACATCTTCGTGCACAGCTCCGCCATCGTGACCGGCGGCGTGGTCACCGAGGGGCAGCGGGTGGCCTTCGTGATCGTCGAAGGCGAGCGCGGCCCGCAGGCCGGGCACGTGATCCCGCTGGGAGCAGGGGCCGGCTCACCCGCTGCGGCCGGTGTCGCGGACGGTGCCGACGGCACGGTGGCCTGGTACGACGAGGACAAGGGCTTCGGCTTCATCAACCCCGACTCCGGCGCCGGGGACGTCTTCGTTCACGCCCGGGCCCTGGCCGAGGGGCTGACGTGGCTCGCGGAGGGCGACCGCGTCGCCTACGAGGTGACCAGTGGAGACAAGGGCCCGCAGGCCCGCGACGTGCACCTGGTCCGGGGCGCCGAGCCCCAGACGGCGCCGCAGCGGCCGGCACCTGCCGCGGCCGCAGGGCCGGCGTCGCGGGACGTGCCCGTACGAGGCGGCGAGGGCGTCGTCGCGCGCTACGACGGCGACCGCGGCTTCGGCTTCATCACCCCGGACGCGGGCGGCGACGATCTCTTCGCCCACGCGTCCGTGATCATGGGGTCGGAGCCGCTGCAGAAGGGTGACCGGGTCCGGTACGCGGTGCGTCAGAGCGACCGGGGCCCGCAGGCCGACCGCGTCGAACGCCTCTGAAGAGGCGGCCCACCGATGGCCGATCACTTCCCGGCGAGATCCGTGGACCAAGATCCACTTCAGTACGAGTCCACGGATCTTTCCGAAATGAAAATCCCTGCTCAGGGGTGCCTTTAGAAGGGAGCCGCCAAGGGGGGCTCGAACCCCTGACCTTCTGTTTACAAGTTCCAGCGCTCCTGTGCTGATACGTGGATCCCCTGGTCACGAGCGGCGCCAGTTGGACGAAATTGGGCTCCGTTGGCATGGGTGGGCATCAGTTCGTGGCTCAGAGTGTGGATCAGGATCCACGGCTCGACGTTATCTCCGCGGCCGGGCCAGCCGGCACTCTGTAACGAGTACCGGCTGGCGGCCGTTTTATCCGGTCACAGGTGGAGTTGGTTGATCAGCCAGTCCAGGATGGTGCGGGTGAGGCCGGAGATCACGCCGCTGAGAACCGTACGGACCAGGGGCCGGGGCTGCCGGTTGCGTGTGTGGGACATGAAGGTTGCTCCTCGCAGGTGTCGGTGAAGGTTGGGGTCGCAGGCCTGCTGAGGACAACGATGAGGTGTTGGGCCGTTCGGGGGTGCTGTTCTCGGCGGAGCCCGGATCAGCACGGGTCGGTCTGCTGGATCCAGTAGGTTCCGAGATCCGGAATCCGGACGGTTCCGGAATCCGGAGATAGGGGTGGGAGGACGCGCGGTGACGAGTCCGCAGGACTGGTTCGTCAGCCAGTTGCAGCAGCTGCGCGCGAAGGCTGGGAACCCGCAGCAGTCTGAACTCGTGGACCATGCCAGGAAGGCCGGAGAGAAGCTGACGAAGTCTTCTCTCTCGGACCTGCTGAAGGGCAAGTTCGTCAAGGCGCCGCCGTGGGAGCGAGTCGCGGTCTACGCGATCGCCTGTATCCAGGCGGCAGGGACCAAAGGTATCGGGCTTCGCAGGGACGAGATTCTCACGGAGATGCGCGGCCATCACGGCACGCTCACGCAGATGCTCGAAACCTCCGCTCGGAGATCCCCCTCTGAAGCGCCGCGCTCGCGAACGGTCACTGGCCAGCCTGAACCGCGGTTGTTCGGCTCCGTGCCAGTACTGGCACACGCGTACCAACGCCGTGCCGTGTCCGACCGGCTTGCCCGGTCGGCCGGGGACGGGGGCACCGTGGTTGTCACCGGGGCCAGCCCCACGAGCCTGCTGATCGGGCTGGGCGGAGTCGGCAAGACCCAGATCGCAGCGGATCACGCACACACGCGCTGGGACACCGAGGATGTGGACCTGTTGGTGTGGATTCCCGCCCGCAGCCGCGACGCCATCATCGCCTCCTACATCGAAGTGGCCGTGGAGATGCTGGGCCAGGCACCGGACAAACCGGAGCGCGCCTGGCGCCGGCTACTGGAATGGTTGGCTGAAACCTCATGTCGATGGCTGATCGTCCTCGACGATCTGCAACACCCCGACCACCTATCCGGACTCTGGCCACCACACTCCGCCGCGGGACAGGTCATCGTCACCACTCGCCGACGCGATGCTGCTCTCCACGGGTATCGCCGCCAGACTGTCGACGTCGACCTCTTCACCATCGACGAAGCCTCGACCTATCTGCTCGAAAAGCTCCCCGATCGTGCGCGTACCGAAGAAGAGCAGCGGGACCTGGCGGCGCTGGCGAAAGACCTTGGGTATCTGCCACTAGCGCTGGCACAGGCTACCGCCTACTTATCGAACAAACCGCTACTCAGCACTACCGGCTACCTCGACCAAGTAGGCAAGCACCGAACCGCGTTGCGCGAAGTTTTTCCCAAGGAACAAGATCTCCCAGACGGACACGAGCAAACGGTAGCGGCCACCTGGGCTGTATCGATCGACGCGGCAGACCAGCTGGACCCTGTAGGCGTAGCACGTCCCATGCTGGAGTTGGCGTCACTGCTCGACCCCGCGGGTATCCCCGCAGCAATTTTCACAACTGAAGCCATCACTCGATATCTCTCTGACCGCTTGGGCCAAGCAGTCAGTGCCAGTGTTACGACAGGCGGGCTGGAGTGCTTAAGCAGGTTCAGTCTGCTCACACTTGACCTTACCGAAACTCACCGGGGAGTCCGAGTGCACGGCCTGGTCCAGCGCGCCGTCCGCGACACGCTCTCCGCTGACTCGCTCGGAGAGCTCGCTCGTACAACTGCGGAAGCCTTCTCGTCCATGTGGCCGGACGTTGAAACCGACCGCGAACTGGTCCAGGCGCTACGAGCAAACGCGGTCGTCCTACATGACGTTGCCGAGCAATACCTCTGGCAACCTGATGGGCACCCTTTGCTGTTTCTCAACGCAATGAGCTTAGGCAACGCGGGACTTCTGAACTCTGCTACTACCGAGAGCACTCGACTCCACGAAGAAGCAAATAACTACTTGGGCCCCGACCACCCCGACACTCTCTCCGCCCGAAGCTACCTCGCAACCTGGCGAGGCCACATCGGCGACCCCGCCGGCGCCGCCACCGCATACGAAGAACTTCTCGCCGACCGACTACGCGTACTCGGGCCCGACCACCCCGACACCCTTGCCGCCCGAAGCAACCACGCAACCTGGCGGGGCGAGGCCGGCGACCCCGCCGGCGCCGCCACCGCTCACGAAGAACTTCTCGCCGACCGACTACGCGTACTCGGCCCCGACCACCCCGACACCCTCACCACCCGAAACAACCTCGCCTCCTGGCGAGGCAGTGCTGGTGACCCCGCCAGCGCTGCCACCGCTACCGAAGAACTCCTTACCGACCGACTACGCCTACTCGGCCCCGACCACCCCGACACCCTCACCACCCGAAACAACCTCGCCTCCTGGCGGGGCCACATCGGCGACCCCGCCGGCGCCGCCACCGCATACGAAAAGCTCGTCACCGACTACCTGCGCATACTCGGGCCCAACCACCCTCGCACCCTCACTACCCGAAGCAACCTCGCCTACTGGCGGGGCGAGGCCGGCGACCCCGCCGGCGCCGCCACCGCATACGAAGAACTTCTCGCCGACCGACTACGCGTACTCGGCCCCGACCACCCCGACACCCACATGACCCGAAACAACCTCGCCTACTGGGAGGGAGCTTCTGATGGCCGATAGTCTTGTGTGAGCGGTATGTGGTCACGCTTGCTAGCTAGCCACGGCCTGATGGTCAGGGCAACTATGAAGGCGAACACCGCGACCATCGTGCTTAACGCGGTAAGGCCGAAGAACTCGGGGTTCGTAGGCATCGCCTCTCCCTGAGGTGGACTCACCGACCATCCTGTCGGCGACCTTGGCTGCTTCGCCTTGTCGACAGACCAGGCACCTTAGACACGCTATGGGTGATCGCGTGCCCGCCGTCGGGTGGCACGTTCAGCGCAGGATCAGGCGTCCTCGTCGTCCAAGTCGTACTCCTCCTCGTCGTCCTGTTCCTCGTCAGGGTCCTCGTCGAGCGGCAGCTCGTCCTCGGGGAACGTCGCGAAGGCGTCGTCGTCCTTGCCGTACTTGTTGTAATCAGTTCAATTTCTTTCCTGAGTCGCAGCCTTTGCTCAAGTATCACGATTTGCCGCAAGCGCAGGAAGCAACACCCCCGATTAGGTAGGCACCCTACCGCCCGGACGAGCCCGGCCCGCCAAGGCGGTCAAGTGCGGCTCGCGCGGCCAGCGTTGAAATCGGGAGACTTGGAACGGTTTCGACCGATACAATGTTCCGCTGACCGGCACCACGCCGAAGGTAGGACCGACCATGCGCTACCACGAGCCAGTCCACAAAGCACTCAAGGCTGCCGACGACCTGACAGCCCTTATCCAGGCCGACTTCGACACCACGCGAGGAGGATGCGCCTGGTGGCACGACTACGGCCTCGATATCGACGCGGTTACCGGAATCATGGACTACCTCTACGGCCTCGTCCTCGGCGTCGGAGAGAACCTTCGCATTGGGGCGATCCACCTCTACGACTTGCGTGAATGCCGGTTCAGCGACGACCGTTGGACCATCGCACAGTTCAAGAACGGCGCTGGCCGAAGCAAAAGCCTCATCCGAGGCGACCAAGAAGCACGCCGCGAAGCGCGCATCGACGCGCACACCGCGGGCGTTCTTCGAGCGGCTGGATCCACACTGGACAACCTGGCGGGCATCATCATTGCCGTTGGCGGGTTTGACATGGAACTCGTGAAGGCTGACCTCGGCAAGCTACTCCCGCTGACCGACGGGGCGGACTATCCGGGACCGGACGTCCGAGGACAGCTCAAGCTGCAGAAGAAGGTCCTCGACCCGACCGACAAGCAGGGAACTCTTCTCCGCGCTGCTAGATCCTCGCTTCACCACGCGGGACCCGAAGGATGGCTGGACTGGACGAGATGGAGCCGCAACGACCGCGTTCATCGCGGCGCGCGCATTGCGGTCAACTACATCCAGAAAGACAAGATCGCGCGGCCGCTGCCAAGGCAGCCCGACTACCCCGAGGCGCACGCCTACCGCACGGCCAGCGATCCCCGTAAACTCTTCCTCGAAGAGGACTCACTCGACACACTTGCCGGGATTGTCGACTCCCTGAACAGTGCGGTCGTTGGCACATTCGTTGCCTGCGAACAGCTCTGGGCCTATCGACGAGATCATCCAGACCAGATAGTGCAACCATCTGGCCAGTGGCCGAACAAACCTCCACGAGATGTCACGTTCAACGGCTATCGGCCCGGCTCGGCGACCCTGCCGAAAGACTCCGTCGCGCTCGTTTCACCAGCTACGGGCACCCGCTTCCAGGCCAGCCGAGTGCTGGACGGTCAAAACCCGACCAGGTGATGTCCCGACTGCTTCGGTGTCTTTCCTGAGGTTGCTCCTGATCGAGAACCACTGGCACGGGAACCAGCAGTAGCCACTCCTGTTCCGCATCGTCTGTTAGTTCGACAGTCCACCCGAGCGGCCATGATGAGCCCCAAAAGTCTAGGTTGTTCGGGCGGATACGCGCCAGGAAGGCACCCGGTCCGGCTTCGAAGGTTGCCTCGTAGAACCGCGCATCGCGAGCGAAGGTCACGACGTGGAAACCGGCGTCGCGGGTAAAAGTCGCCATGGCGAACGAGGCGTCGCCCATGAAGGTCGCACTATCGAAGTCGGCATCGCTGGCGAAGGTCACTTCGTCGAACTGGGTGAACCCGCCGAAGTCTGTCCCACGAAAGTATGCGGTACTGGCAAAGGTCGCCTTGTTGAAGTCGGTGTCGCTGGTGAAGGCCATCTCGTCGAACCAGGCAGTACCGATGAAAATCACTTCGCGGAACCAGGCCGCGCCGTTAAAGGCCGCCCCGGCGAAGCAGGCGGTGCCTGCGAAGGCCGCACTGTCGAAGCAGGCGGTGCCTGTGAACGTCGCCTCGCGGAACTGGACGTCGCCGACGAAGGTCACCCTGATGAAGCTGGCCTCGTTGATCTGGCAGCACTCCAGGTTGAAGTCGATGAGTGTGGCACCGGCCAGGTCGAGATTGATGTCTTTCCAGAAGGCTTTTGTGGGATGTTTCGGATCGTCGCCTGGTCTCAGATGTTTGGCAAGGATGCGCTGGGCTGTCAGGCGGACTTCCAGTTCATCCTTGGCGTCGTCTTCGAGTTCGGCCACGTTCGGCGACTCGGTCCGGTCTCCACTAGCGGTGTTTTGCAGGGAAGGCCCCCTTCTGGGTACCAGAGGGCGGTGGATCCCTGGTCGCTTACGGGGCCTTCGGAAACCGGGTACTTGAAATGGGGCACGAAGGTAGGCGCAGATCACGTCGACCACAACTTGGCGGTGATCCGGGTTGTCCTGGGCCACCCGTTCCAGCGCGTAAAGCCCGCCGTGACGGACGGCAGCTTTGTCGGACCCCAGCTGGTCAACGGCCTTGACGTACAAATCGGTGAGCCGTCGTTCAGTAGCGTCGTGCTCGGTGGACCATTGCCGGCGCCCAGTGAGCACCAGTGCGACCACGCCGCCAGTACCAGCAGCGACTGCGAGGCCGACCTTGATCAGCTCGATCTTGTTCTTCACGTCGCTGCCGGGGTCGACGAACATCAGCAGCATGGTCAGAGCCGCGGCCGCGATCAACGCGACCGGGACGACGATAACGACGATCGCCCACCACCATGTACCCCCGCGATTCCGCCACCGCCGCGTCAGCACGGTCTTCGACGCGTCCAGCTTCTTCGACTTCACGCCTCGTAGTTTGCCGAACCCCGGCGACCGCTACATCGTCACATGTCAGGCCGAGCCCGCTCGGCCTGACCAGGGGCCATTCCTCTCCGGACAGCAGCAACTCGCGACTGTCTCAGGTGCACCTCGCAGACTGGAGATCAGCACCGAGAGATACATAATCGAACACATGCTCGATACCGGCGGCACGACCTCACCAGGGCCGCCGTACCTGCACATGGTGCGGCTGAGCCGCCCTGTCTGGGTCGACTTGAGCAAGGTCTACCAGGTCAGCGAATGCCGACCTACCCTGCCGGACGAGCTTGATCTTGAGGCCACGGTTCCTGGGTTTCTCGGCATGTGGCAGGCGACCACCACCGGACACTGGGTCGGCTGGGTGGTCTTCACGATCGGCGACATCGACCACGGCGGAGCGCGACACGCGCAATGGATCCTAGCGGAGGCGTTGCGGCCACGGCGTGCCGACAACCCCTCCCTGACCCTGCCATCCCGACTGGGAAGGCCCCCTGTCACGAACCGGCAGCCAGTCGAGCCCAACGCCCCAGACGAGACAGGCCCAGAGCATCCTCTCCGCCAACCATCGGACGGTCACTTACCCCAGCCTGAAGGGGGCGCTCAACAACCAGTCAGCCGCATCATGCAATGGGACCACCTGGAACGCGTCACGAAAACGGCGAACACTGCCGCGCTGCCGCCCGCCTTCGATCGAGTCCGTGGTCGCCACGGAACTCAAGCTAGCAGGGTTGGTGGATCAGAATGTGGATCAAGATCCACTTCGCGGCGGTTCGTCACCGTCTTTTCAGAAGAAACGTACTGCTCGGGGCTATATTTGATCTTGAGCCGCCAAGGGGGCTCGAACCCCTGACCTTCTGTTTACAAGACAGATGCTCTACCAGCTGAGCTATAGCGGCCTTGCCCAGGACAGCCCGGGCGAGCCCAGTATATCGGCGCCTCCTCAGCCGTCCGCAGGCCGCACCCAGGGCTCCCCGGCCACCGTCCGGAAGGCGTGCGCGAACGTCACCGCGGTCGCCGGGTCGCGGCGGTCGGCGACGTAGTGCCAGTTCATCCGGACGGCTTCCGGGGTCACTTCGAGGACGCAGGGGCCGTGCGAGTCCAGTTCCACGAAGCGCACGTGAGGGTTCAGCGCGCGGAGCGCGGCTTCGACCTTCAGCGAGCCGGTTCGCGGCGGGACGCCGAGCTGTTCGTCGATGTTGTCCGAGGTGACCGACGGGCAGACGAACTCCACCGCGACGCTGGTCCCATCCAGAGAACCGTCCCGCGGCACGTCGTTCGCCCACGAAGAGTGGACGTCGCCGGTCAGGAACACCGTGTTGCCCCGCCCCTGCGCGGCGATGGTGTCGAGGACCCGGCGGCGGTCGGCGGTGTAGCCGTCCCACTGATCCGTGTTCACGGTGGTCGGCTGGCCGTCGAGCAGGCCGTCCAGCGCGAGCTTCTCGCGAGCGGGCAGCGCGGGGACCTTGATCGGCGTGACCATCACCGAGTTCCCGATCAGGTTCCACGACGCCGTCCCGCGCGCGAGGCCCTCCAGGAACCACTGCCGCTGCTCGGCGCCGAGGATCGTGCCGTCCGTCGGCTCCCCCTGACCGGGCTGCCGGGTCCGGTACGTCCGCAGGTCCAGCATGGTGAGATCGGCCAGCTTCCCGAACTTCAGCCGCCGGTACAGCCGGTCACCGCGATGCCGCACGGGCATCCATTCGAAGTACGCCTGGTGCGCCGCCCGCATCCGGTCGAGCCAGCTGCCCTCGGTCGCCGGGTCGTGTGACGGCGAACCGCCGGACCAGGCGTTGTCGGCCGCCTCGTGGTCGTCCCAGGTGGCGATCATCGGATGGCGGGCGTGCAGCCGCCGCAGCTGCTCATCGGTCTTGTACATCGCGTGACGTTGCCGGTAATCCGCGAGGGTGATCAACTCGTTGGGCGGTACCGAGGGCCGGAGATCGCCAGCAGGGTTGGGGTTTCCCTCGTAGAGGTAGTCACCCAGGTGGAGGAAGGCGTCAAGATCGTCGCGGCCGGACAGATAGCCGTAGGGGGCGAAGTGACCGACAGCCCAGTTCGCACAAGAGACCACGCCGAACCGCAGCCTCGCGACGTCGTCGTCGTGCGAAGGCGCGGTGCGCGTCCGCCCGGTCGGCGACACCGTCCCCCGGGAGGTGAACCGGTACCAATACGCGGTCGACGGGCACAGCCCGCCGGCCGTCACCTTCACCGTGTGGTCACGGTCCGGCCCGGTCCGGAGGTGACCGCGAGCGACGACGTCCGCGAACCCGGCGTCCTTAGCCACCTCCCACCGGACGTCTGCCACCGCGCCTTTTCCGGATCCCGGAACGGCCTCGGGCGAGGGCGTGATCCGGGTCCAGAGGAGCACCGAATCGGGCATGGGGTCACCCGACGCCACCCCATGCGCGAAAACCGGGCTCTCCGCCCCGCTAGATGCCCCCGAAAGGGTGAATGTCGCCGCTGTCCCGGCCGCGGTGACACCGGCCGCACGAAGAACGGATCGCCTGCTCACAGAGGACGCCATACCTTGCAGTGTGCCGCAGACCGACGACGTCGCGATGATCTTCCTCGGACGTGGCGGACGCCACTTCGGGTTTCCTGCAACAGTCGGGCCACCGGCCCCGATGGTCCTCGGGAAAGTCCCTATGAGACGAGTGAGGAGGTGGATCGATCATGAAGATCAACGAGCACACCAAGAAGGCCCAGCGCGGCGAACGCGGTGTCGGAAAGAACCAGGACGAAACACCCGAACGCGGCGAATGGCTGCTGGAAGCACCACGCCAACGTGACGGAGAGCGATCGATCCACCAGGCTCGCTCGCACCGGCCGAACCTGCTGCGCCGCCGCGCCTGGCAGATCCTCGAAGCCCCGACGGCCGAGCAGCCCGCCGTCGACGGCGAAGAGACGATGGGGCCGAAGCCGCCCGACGACACGACGGTCAACTTCGTCCTGGATCTCGTCCTGCGCATCGGCGAGGTCCAGATGTCCAGCGGCGCCGGCGCCTCCGACGTCACGGCGACGATCATCGCGCTGACCTCCGCGCTCGGTCTCCCGCACTGCGAGGTCGACGTGATCTTCACGTCGATCACGGTGACCTGCCACCGCGGCACCGACATGGCACCGGTGACGGCCCTGCGTGTGGTCCGTTCACGCAGCCTCGACTACACGCGGCTCACCCAGACGGAGACGCTGGTCCGCCGGATCGTCCGCGGGAACATCGGCGCCGAAGAGGCCCAGCAGGAACTCCAGCGGATCACCACCGCGCCGCACCCGTACCCCCGCTGGGTGGCCACGGCCGCCTGGGGCGGGCTGGCCGGGTTCATCACCCTGATCCTCGGCGGCAGCATCGACGTCGCGCTGGTCGCGATGGTGATCAGCGCCGTCATCGACCGGCTCGGCCGCTTCCTCAACCGCTACGCGCTGCCGTTCTTCTTCCAGCAGGTGATCGGCGGCCTGGTCGCGACCCTGTCGGCGATGGCGATAGTCAGCAGCGGCCTGCTCACCACGGACAAACCCACGCTGGTCGTCGCGGCGGCCGTCACCGTGCTGCTGTCCGGTCTTTCCACGGTTTCCGCCGTGCAGGACGCCATCACCGGCTATTACGTCACGGCGGCCGGGCGCACGATGGAAACCGCGCTGATGAGTGCCGGGCTGATCGCGGGCGTGGTGCTCGCGCTGAAGATCGCGCTGCTGCTCAAGATGCCGCTCACCCCGCTGCCCGAGGTCGTCTCCTCGACGCCGCAGGACCTGCCGATCATCGTCATCGGCAGCGTCGGCGCTTCGGCCTGCTTCGCGCTCGCCTCGTACTCGACGATGCGCGCGATGCTCGTCGCGGGAGCGGCGGGCGCGATCGGCGGCGCGGTCTACGGCGCCTTGATGCTGACCGATTTCGAAGCGGTCAGCTCGTCCGCGATCGCCGCCACGCTGGTCGGATTCTGCGGCGGCGTGCTCGCCAGGCGGCTCAAGGTGACGCCGCTCGTGGTGGCTGTGTCCGGCATCACGCCCCTTCTCCCCGGTCTCTCCACCTATCGTGGTCTATACCAATTGGGCGTCGAGCCCGGCGGCAACATCTCGACGCTCATGACGGCCGTCGCCGTGGGCCTCGCCCTGGCAGCGGGCGTCGTGCTCGGCGAATACCTCGCGCAGCCGGTGCGCACGGGACTCGGCAGGCTGGAACGCAAATTCGCCGGGCCGCGGATGGCGGGGCCGATGGAACCCGCCGAACGACGCTTGGAGTGATCGCTCGTCGACCGGCCGCGACCTCCTCGCGCGATAGGGTTTCCCCTTAGGGCAGCGACCCGCGAGTTTGAGGGAGCGGCTGGTGGACGAAGCAATGGCCGAGACGAGCAGGACGGCCTCCGCGGATTTCGTGGTGGTGGCGAACCGGCTCCCGGTGGACCTCGAACGGACCGCCGACGGGAGCAGGCGCTGGACGGCGAGCCCCGGCGGACTGGTGTCGGCGCTCGAACCGTTCCTTCGATCCCGCAAAGGCGCCTGGGTCGGCTGGCCGGGTGTGCCCGACGTCGAGGTCGAGGAGTTCGACGACGACGGTCTGGTCCTGCACCCGGTCTCCCTGACCTCGGACGACGTCCGCGACTACTACGAGGGCTTCTCGAACGCGACGCTCTGGCCGCTGTACCACGACGTGGTGGCGCGGCCGGTGTTCGACCGGAGCTGGTGGGAGTCCTACGTCCGGGTGAACCGACGCTTCGCCGAGGCGAGCGCGAAGGTCGCCGCCGAGGGCGCGACCGTGTGGATCCAGGACTACCAGCTGCAGCTGGTCCCGGCGATGCTCCGCGAGCTGCGGCCCGACCTCCGGATCGGGTTCTTCCTGCACATCCCGTTTCCCCCGGTCGAGTTGTTCATGCAGATGCCGTGGCGGACCGAGATCGTCCGCGGCCTGGTCGGGGCCGACCTCGTCGGTTTCCACCGGCCGGGTGGCGCGCAGAACTTCCTCTGGCTGGCGCGGCAGCTGGCCGGTCTCGAGTCCAGCCGCGGCGCGGTCGGCATCCGCACCCGCCCCGGCCTGATGCAGGTCGGCGACCGCACGGTGCGGGTCGGCGCGTTCCCGATCTCCATCGACGCCATCGGCCTCGACAAACTCGCCAAGACCAAGGGCGTCGCCGAACGCGCCGCCCAGCTGCGGCACGACCTGGGCAATCCGAAGAAGGTCCTGCTCGGCGTCGACAGGCTCGACTACACCAAGGGCATCGACCTGCGGTTGCAGGCGCTGCACGAGCTGCTGCACGAAGGCCGGGTCCGCCCGGAGGACGTCACGTTCGTCCAGCTGGCCACACCGAGCCGCGAACGCGTCGAGCATTACCAGCGGATGCGCGGCGACATCGAGCAGATGGTCGGGAGGATCAACGGCGAATTCGCCCGCGTGGGTCACCCGGTCGTGCATTATCTGCACCAGTCCGTGAACCGGACGGAGCTGGCCGCGTTCTTTTCGGCGGCCGATGTCATGGTGGTGACCCCCCTGCGTGACGGGATGAACCTCGTCTGCAAGGAGTACGTCGCCTGCCGCCACGATCTTGGCGGCTCGCTCGTGCTTTCGGAGTTCGCCGGCGCCGCGGCGGAGCTGACCAGTGCGCTACTGGTCAACCCGCATGATCTGGACGGGGTGAAGAACGCCTTGGAGACTGCCATTACGCTCGACCCCGCAGAGGGCCGCCGCCGTATGCGCGCCATGCGTCGCCAAGTCCTCACGCACGATGTCGACCGATGGGCGCGCTCGTTCCTCCAGGCGCTCGGTGCCGAACCGGCCGACTGAGACTTCCCCCATACCCCGCATAGCTCTCGAGGAGAATCGTTGACCGCCGAGGCACTGCCCGCCGAGCTGCGGCGAGCGATCGTTCAGGTCGCCCGCACGCCGCGGCTGCTGGTCGCCTGCGACTACGACGGCACGCTGGCTCCGATCACGGCCAACCCGGACGAAGCCCGGCCGCTGCCCGAATCGGTAGGCGCACTCAGGTCGCTGGCCGGCCTGCACGAGACGACCACCGCGGTCATCTCCGGCCGCGCGTTGCGCGATCTCGCCACCCTGTCCCGTCTCCCTGCCGAGGTGAACCTGGTCGGCAGCCACGGATCCGAGTTCGACATCGGCTTCATCCACGCGCTCGACGACAAGGCCCGCGAGCTCCACAGACGGCTCGAAGCCGAGCTGGAGAACCTGGTGCTCGACGTGCCCGGCGTCTCGCTCGAAGTCAAACCCGCGAGCATCGCGGTGCACGTCCGCCGCGCCGAGCACGAGGCGGGCCGCCGCGTCCTGCGCGACGTCCACAATGGACCCTCGACGTGGGAGGGCGTGTCCACGACCGACGGCAAGGAGGTCGTCGAGCTCGCGGTCGTCCAGACGGACAAGGGCCGCGCGCTGGACACCCTTCGCCACCAGGTCGGCGCGACGGCGGCGATCTTCCTCGGCGACGACGTCACCGACGAGAAGGCGTTCGCCCGGATCTCCGGGCCGGACCTCGGGGTGAAGGTCGGCGAGGGCGAGAGCCTCGCGCAGTACCGGGTCCCGGACACCGTCGACGTCGCGATGGCGCTCGCCTTCCTGCTCGAAGAGCGGCGCAACTGGCTCTACGGCGAGCAAGCGCCGCCGATCGAGCGGCTTTCCCTGCTGGCCAACGAACGTTCGGTCGCGCTCGTCACGCCGGACGCCCGCCTGACCTGGCTGTGCCACCCAGGCCCCGACGCGCCCGCGGTGTTCGCGGACCTGCTCGGCGGCGCCGGCGCGGGACACTTCTCGATCAAACCGCACCGCAACGGCCTGCCGCTCGGGCAGCGCTACCTGCCGAACACGATGACGGTCGAGACCCGCTGGTCCCGGCTGCTCGTCACCGACTACCTCGAACCGGAAAGCCCGGCGCACCGCACGGATCTCGTCCGGGTGATCGCGGGCGAGACGGCGGCGGAGATCGTGTTCGCGCCGCGGCCCGAATTCGGTGGCGTGCCGGTGAAACTGGTCGCCGAGGGCGACGGCATCCTGGTGCAGGGCACCTCGGAGCCGTTCGCGCTGCGCTCGCCGGGCGTGCAGTGGGAGATCACCACCGACGGCCTGCACGACACCGCGTCCGCGCTCGTCACACCCTCCCCGGAGAACCCGGTGGTGCTCGAACTCCGTTGCGGCACCTCGGATCTCGGCGAACACGAACTGTCCGAAGTGGAACGACGCGCACGGGCGGGCGACTACTGGAGCACCTGGGCGCAGACGCTCAAACTGCCCAGCGTCCAGACCGACCTCGTCGGCCGTTCGGCGCTGACGCTGCGCGGGCTGGTCAACACCGACACCGGCGGCGTGCTCGCGGCGGCGACGTCGTCGCTGCCGGAGGAGATCGGCGGCGTCCGCAACTGGGACTACCGCTACTGCTGGATCCGCGACGCGGCCATGACCGTGCGCGAGCTGGTCCACCTCGGCTCGACCGAAGAGGCGGAAGGCTACCTCCGCTGGCTGCACGGCGTGCTGTCCACTTTGGCCGGTCCGGAACGGCTGCACCCGCTGTACACCTTGGCGGGCAGCGTGATCGGCGCCGAAGCGGTCATCGAGTCGCTGCCCGGGTACGCCGGTTCGCGGCCGGTCCGCGTCGGCAACCTGGCGAACCACCAGGTGCAGCTGGACGTCTTCGGCCCGGTCGTCGAACTGGTCAAGACCCTCGCCGAGGCGCGCGGCGAGCTGCGCGACGAGGACTGGCAGCTGGTGCGCGCGATGGCCGAGGCCGTCACGCGGCGCTGGAACGAGCCGGACCACGGCATCTGGGAGGAGCGGCACGTGCCGCGCCATCGGGTGTACTCGCGGGTGATGTGCTGGGTGACCATCGACAGGGCGATCAAGCTCGGCGACGTCTACGGCCGGGCGGTGCCGGGCGCGTGGCCGTCGCTGCGGGACGAGATCTCCGCCGACGTGCTGGAGAAGGGCTGGAACGAAGAGGTACAGGCCTTCACCACCGCCTACGACGGGACGGACCTCGACGCCGCGTCGCTGTTCGTCGGGCTGACCGGGCTGATCGATCCGGCCGACCCGCGCTTCCAGTCGACGGTGACCGCGATCGAGGCGGAACTGCGCAGTGGGTCCACTGTGTACCGGTACCGCCGCGACGACGGCCTTCCCGGCGGCGAGGGCGGTTTCCACATCTGCGCGGCCTGGCTCATCGAGGCGTACCTGCTCACCGGGCGGCGCACCGAGGCCGAGGAACTGTTCACGCAGATCGTCGACGCCGCTGGCCCGACCGGTCTGCTGCCGGAGCAGTACGACCCGATCGCGGAGCGCTCGCTGGGCAACCACCCGCAGGCGTACTCGCACATCGGGCTGATCCGCTGCGCGAACCTGCTCGCCCAATAGGGGCTGAAGGGGACTTTCCCCGCGTCAGACGCCACGAAGGGGCCCTTCACCGCATGGCATGCGGTGAAGGGCCCCTTCGGCCGTAGTGGAGGCGTCGCGCCGGCTGCTGTCCAAGGGGTCGTGGCCTTCGCCTTCTCGGGAGAACGAAAGTCACAGACGAACAGCCGGCGCGACGGGCTGGAGGCGGGTCAGGTCCCGCTGATCAGGCGCAGGGCCAGATCGGAGCTGAACTGACCGGCTTCGACGTTCGGCGCGATCCCGCACTTGCCGTCGGAGTCACCGGGCACCTTGACCCAGAGCAGCATCTCGGCGCCGCCACCGGTCTGCGAGGGCGTCCCGAGCTTGCGACCGGCCGGGTTGCACCACTCGGAGCCGAGCGGGCCGTTGCCGTTGCGGCTCGTGTCGATGACGAACGGCTTGGTGTAGCCGTACTTGCTCGACAGCGCGGCGCTGACCGCCTTGCCGTAGTTCGCCGAGTCGGTGGTGGTCTTGTAGTTCGACACGTTGATCGCGAGACCGCGGATCGACTTCACCCCGACGGCGTTGAGCCGGTCGGCCATGGTGGCGGCGGGGATCCAGGTCGAGTTGCCGCCGTCCATGTACGCCCAGGTGTTCGGGGCCTTGGCCGCGAACTGCTCCGCGGCGTACTTGAGCAGGTCGAGGCGGGTCTGGCGCTCACCGGTGGGCAGGCAGTCGACCTGCGCGAGCGCGTCCGGCTCGATGACGACGACCGCGGGCTTGCCGCCGATGCCGTCGGCGAAGTTCGAGATCCAGGTCCGGTACGCCTCCGGGCTGCCCGCGCCGCCGCCGGAGTGACCGCCGCAGTCACGGCCGGGGATGTTGTAGGCGACCAGGATCGGCAGCTTGTCGGCCACGTCGGCGGCGTAGGTGTAGCCGTCGACGGCCTTCTTGACGTCGCCGCTCCAGTTGCCGAACCAGCGCGCGCCCGCCTTCGTGGAGATGGCGGCCTTGATCTTGTCGGCGGTGCCGCCCGGGTGGTCCTTCACCCAGACCGCGGGGTTGGAGTTCGGGTCGACGTAGAAGCCGTTGGTCTTCTCAAGGGGGTTGCCGTCGGCGGCCTGGGCCGGCGCGGCGATGAGGGCCAGCAGCGAGGCGGCCAGCAGACCGAGCGTCTTGATGCGCATGTCGGGCACCCTCCCGCCCCCTCGTACAAGATTCGTACAACCCGACATTTCGTCCTCTGCTTGCGGTAGTTCGCTTACCCGACTACCGCAATCAGTCCTCTGCTTGCGGTCCTTGCACACGCAAGTACCGCAAGCAGAGGACGAAACGCGACGAGGATCAGGCCGAGTAACCCTTCGGCGGGATCAGGGTGGCGAGCTGGTTGAAGGTGAGCCAGTAGATCTGGTTGCCGCCGAAGTTGGCCGGGTCGGCGATCTTCACGGTCATGTTGTCGCTGTTGTAGCCGATGATCGTGAAGTAGTGGTAGATCGTGTAGTTCGGGTAGCCCGGCGGGTGGTTGTTCGCCGGGGCGACGATGTTCGCGACGATCGCGTAGCCCTTGTCGACGTCCAGCACGATGTCGCGCCAGAGCAGGTCACGCTGCGCCTGGGTCGGCGGGTCGTTCGGCATCTCCTTGGTCTCGTACCAGCCGCCGCCGATGTGGGCGTTGAGGACGCGGGTGACCTGGCCGATCCAGTCGGTGCCGTTGGTGGTGGTCGGGAGCTCGTTCGCGAGCTGCTGCTGGCTCGGCGGATTGCCGTTCTTGGCCGAGATGGCGATCCGGGTGGCGGCCGGGCCGCACCAGTACCCGGTCTCCTGGATCTGGTACTGGATGTTGAGTTCGGCGGCCGCCCTGACCCCTTCGACCTTGGCGGGCGGCGCCATCGCCTTCACGAAGTCAGGCGCGGGTACGACATTTTCGGATTGAGCGACGGCCACCGCCGGAGCGGTGATCAGTGCGGACACCGCGAGAGCGGCGACGACCGCGGTCCTGAGTCGACGCATGGTAATCCTTCCCCAGTTTCACTTTTCAATGGTGAATAGTGAACAGGATTGCCCGTCCGGACACTTTTGTCTTGATCTCGACCCGTGCCTGCCCTGATCGGCCCACGACGAAAGTAGGATCGGATGAACGCTCTGGGGGCCTTCGGGCAATAGCGATCGTGCAGGTGATGAAGAACGATCACGAGCAGGCCGGCTCGCACGGGCCGGACAGGCCGGATCTCGGCGGTCCCGACCCCGCGCCCGTCTTCGGCATGCTCTTCGACGCCCACGCGGCCCCGCTCCAGCGCTATCTCGCGCGCCGCGTCGGCACCGAGACCGCGCACGACCTCGTCGCCGAGACGTTCCTCGTGGCGCTCCGGCGGCGGGAGACGTACCGCCCGGAGGCCGGGACGGCCCGGGCGTGGCTCTACGGCATCGCGACCAACCTGCTCAGGCACCACGTCCGCACCGAGACCCGCGCGCTCAACGCGACGGCACGGCTCGCGGCCACCGACCAGGTGGTCTCGGCCGGGCACGACGGCCGCGTCGCCGAGCGGGTCGACGCGCAGTCCCGCGCGGCCCAGCTGGCGGGCGCGCTGGCCGAACTGAGCGTCGCGGACCGCGACACCCTGCTGCTGGTCTCCTGGGCGGGCCTGGACCCCGGCGAGGTGGCCGAGGCGCTCGGGATTCCCGCCGGGACCGTCAGATCAAGACTGCACCGGATCAGAAGATGGTTGCGCGCCAACGCACCGGAGATGACCACAAAGTCCACAAAGGACGATTCGAGGCATGAGGAGGAGGGCGAAAGTGCACGGCGATAGCATCAGGAAGGTGTGGTCCGAAGCCGAACTCGACGAGGCGCTGGCCGACCTCCATTCCGGGCCGGAAACCCGGCAGGACGAGTTGGCCCGTGCCAGGGCCACGCTCCTGCGCGCGGCGGGCGAGCCCGAGGCGGAGTTCCCGGTCACGGCGCCCCCGGCAAAAAAACGCACCGGCGCGTGGCGATGGATCGCGGCCGCGGCCGCCGCGGCGCTGGTGTCCGGCGGCGGGATCGTCGCCACGAACGCCTTCATCGGCGGCACCGGCCAGGACCCCGCGGCCCCGGCGACCGTCGCGTCGGACGATGACGTGCTCAAGTACCTCCGCGGCGCCGATGTCCCCCTGGCCGACGGTCAGTACCGGCTGCTCACCGAGTCGGTCTGGACGACGCGATTCGGCAAGAGGAGCGGAGTGGTCTATCAGACCCACGAGATCCTCGAGCGATGGTTTCCGTCGGCGAGAGACCGGGGGACCCGGACGCGGTTCACCCGGACCGGCGAGATCCGCTGGATCAAGGGCAACTACGAGATGGCGAAGTCACACGGCGACCTGATCCCGGGCGCGACGATCGAAACGGGCTGGGAAGGCTCCTGGGGACCGCCCACGCCTCAAACCACCTCGAGCCCGATGGCCCCGCCCCTATCGACCACGACCACGCCGAATGTGCCGGAGCCGCCGGTCTCGACCCGGCGGAACCCACCGGGAAGCGGCTGGACGAACCCGTCGAAGGAGTTCCTCGCCGAGCTCCCCGCCGACCCGACGAAACTGCTCGACCGGCTCCGCCACGACAACCGCTCCGGGCAGCGCCTCGACGAGGCGAACACGGCACCCGAGATCTTCGAGATGGTGTTCGGCGCCCTGCGGCTGGGGCACGGTTTCGGCGATCTCCGGGTGGCCCTGTGCAAGGCGCTCGCGCGGGTTCCGGGTGTCACGGTCGACACGAGCGTGACCACACCCGACAACCGTCCTGGCGTTTCCTTCTCCATCACGCTGCCCGACCGGACCAGGACGTTCGTCGTCGACCTCGCGACGGCGCAGGTCGTGCGGAACCGTGCCACCCCGAACCCGGCCGAGCCGGGCGGGCCGGAGACGGCCTCGTTCGACACGGCGATGTCGGTCGTGGTCACCGACGACGGCGGGCCGCCCTAACGAGCGTGCTTGGCGGCGTTCAGCGCGCTTCCGACGTCGGCCACCTCCAGTACCCGGATCCCGGGCGGGATCTTGCCGGAGTCCGGCGGCACCAGCGCGTAGGTGAAGCCGAGCCGGGCGGCCTCCGCGAGCCGCCGCCCGACGCTCGGTACCCGCCGGACCTCGCCCGACAGCCCGACCTCGCCCATCGCGACGAGTTTGGGCGAGAGCGGGGTGTCCCTGGCGGACGAGATCAGGGCCAGCACCACCGCGAGGTCGATGCCGGGCTCGGTGATCTTCATTCCGCCGACCGTCGCCACGTAGACGTCCTTGTCGCCGACCTTGATGTTCGCGCGCTTCTCGACCACGGCCAGCACCATCGCGACACGCGCCGAATCGAGCCCGCTCACCGCGCGCCGGGGCTGGGGCGACTGGGTCGCCGAGACCAGCGCCTGGACCTCGCCCAGCAGCGGCCGCTTGCCCTCCATGGTCACCGTGACGGCGGTGCCGGCGACCGGCTCGGAGGTGTGGCTGAGGAACAGGCCCGACGGGTCGGGCACGCCGACGATGCCCTCCTCGACGAGTTCGAAGCAGCCGATCTCGTCGGCGGCGCCGAAGCGGTTCTTGATCCCGCGCAGCATCCGCAGCGTCGAATGCTTGTCGCCCTCGAACTGGAGGACGACGTCGACGAGGTGCTCCAACACGCGAGGCCCGGCGACCGAACCGTCCTTCGTGACGTGGCCGACCAGGACGATCGGCAGTCCGCGTTCCTTGGCCAGCGCGACCAGCCCGGAGGTGACCGCGCGGACCTGGGTGACCCCGCCCGGCGCGCCCTCCACCTGTGGCGAGGCCATGGTCTGGACCGAGTCGACGATCAGCACGCCCGGCTTGACCGCGTCGACGTGGCCCAGGATCGCCGAGAGGTCGCTCTCGGCCGCGAGGAACATCTCGTCGTGGACGTTGCCGGTGCGTTCGGCGCGCAGGCGCACCTGCCCGGCCGACTCCTCACCGGTGACGTACAGCGCGCGGCCCGCGGTGGCCGCCCATTGATAGGCGACCTCCAGCAGGAGGGTCGACTTGCCGACACCGGGCTCCCCGGCGAGCAGGATGACCGCGCCCGGCACGAACCCGCCGCCGAGCACCCGGTCCAGTTCGGAGACTCCGGTGGGCTTGGCCCGCGCCGTCTCGACGTCGACCTCGCCGATCGGGCGCGCGGGAGCGCTGGGTGCGCCGGCGGCGACCCTGGCTATCGCGGGACGGGCGTCGCCGCGTTCTTCGAGGGTTCCCCACGCCTGACATTCAGGACAGCGCCCGACCCACTTCGGCGCCTCGTACCCGCACTCGCCGCAGCGGTAGGTACTGCCTTTCTTGACCACTCCGCGAGGCTAGCGGCCACCACCGACAAACCCGGGGAGCGACAAGTACATGAAGGCCCCCTTCCTGTACCTAGGCGCAAGGAAGGGGGCCTTCATGTACTTACGAGACTTAGTGCCCGCCGCCCTCGGCCTTGGGCTTCTCCGGCGCCGGGGCCCGGCTGCCCGGGTGCGACGGCGCGGCGACCGGCAGTTCCAGCGTGATCGAACCGGAGTTCTTGAAGACGAAGGTGACCTTGATCGTCTGGCCCGCCCACACCGGCTGCTTCAGGCCCTGCAGCACGATCGTGGCCTTGCCCACCTCGCCCGGCGCCGCGGACGACTCGGGGCCCGCGGACGGCGTGACCGTCCCGGCGACGCTCGACGACGGGGCGCCGGACTCGCTGTTCGAAGGAGCACCGGAGGACGACGGGGCACCCGAGGACGCCGGCGCGGAGGACGGGGCGCTCGTCGGAGCGACCTCCTTCGTCGACTCGACCGCGTCGGACGGGCCGATCACGAGCGCGTGGCTCGCGACGACGGCCTTGGCGCCGGTGATCTTGGCGTCACCGGTGGCGGCCTCGGAGGAGACCGAGACGAGCTCGTCGTCCTGCTTGCCCTGGTTCACGATGGTCAGCGTCAGCGGCGCGGCGGAACCGGCCGGGTACGCCTGCCCCTCGGTCGGGAACTGGAGCGCGGCGTTCCGCAGCACCAGGTCCTTCGCCTGCGCGTACGTCCCGTTGACCGCGGGCTGCTGCGAGTCGGTCTGGGTGATCTGACCAGCACCGCAGCCGGCGAGCACGAGCGCGGCGCCGAGCGCCAGCACACCTGCGCCGAACACGCGACGATTCTGCAGCCTCACGTCGGAGTCCTTCCATCTCACGGCCTCTTCACCGCGAAGACTAGCCGGGCGGCTTCGCGGGCGGAGAACCCGGTGCGTGTTGACACGCCACCAATGCGGTGACGTGCCCAAGATCAACCGTCCACAAAGGATTTGGAAATCGTTCGCTTCTCACCTGCATGAGCACGGGCGAATTGGGTTTGTCAACCCCCGGGCGGACCACCGTCAGGCCGCTGACCTGCGACGACGATCGCGGGCCGCTAGGTGGGCCTCGTCGGCACGTGCTAAGATGAATTCAGCGAAAGGGGCAGAGGACACATGGTTTTCAAGGTCGGAGAGACCGTCGTCTACCCGCACCACGGTGCCGCACTCATCGAAGCCATCGAGACCCGCGTGATCAAGGGCGAGGAGAAGAAGTACCTCGTCCTCAAAGTCGCGCAAGGGGATCTTACGGTTCGCGTGCCCGCTGACAACGCCGAGATCGTCGGTGTTCGTGATGTCGTCGGGCAAGAAGGACTGGACAAGGTTTTCGACGTTCTGCGTGCTCCGCACACCGAAGAGCCCACCAACTGGTCTCGTCGGTACAAGGCCAACCTTGAGAAGCTCGCCTCCGGCGATGTGAACAAGGTGGCCGAAGTGGTGCGCGACCTCTGGCGGCGAGAGAAGGACCGCGGACTTTCAGCCGGCGAGAAGCGCATGCTGGCGAAGGCGCGGCAAATTCTGGTCAGCGAGCTCGCGCTCGCGGAGGGCACCGACGAGGACAAGGCTGAAGTCCTCCTCGACGAAGTTCTGGAAACCGCGGCAGTCTGAACCGGCGGATGTCCCACGCCAGGTGAGGCTGCGCGGGATACCACTACGATCGCGCACATATGAGCACCGTCCATATGAGCACAATCGTGTTCGTCACTGTCGTTCGACACCATGCCTCCGACGCGGAGCTCGCTCTCGCGCCGGTCAATGGTGAAGCTCTACTCACGCACACTGTGCGGGGGCTGCTCGCTCTGCCGGATCTCGATCTGGTGGTCGTAGCGGCCCCCGAGCGGTGTGCTGATTTGTTTTCGGCCGCTCTCGGCGGTCTGGGGAACAGCGGATTCGACAAGCGATGCCGGATAGTACCCGGACAGTCACTCCGGCACGTATTCGACACCGTCGCAACGGAAATCGCCGAGGATCCGGTCATCCTCGTGCACGACGCCTTGCGCGCTTTCACTCCCGCGGACACGGTCCGTGCCGTCGCGGACGCTGTCCGTGCGGGTTCTTCTTTCGTGGTTCCCGTTCTGCCGATGGCGGACACCGTGAAGGTGACCGAGGCGGCGAAGGTGATCACGGGAACCGAAGACCGCGCACACCTGCGTACGGCGCAAACCCCGCTCGGCTTCACTCGTGAGACTTTTCTCTCGTATGCCGATAAACCGTCTCTCGACGGCGCGCACACCATCGCCGGGCACCCCGACGCGATGCGCGTCACCACTTCGTTCGAACTCAAGCTGGCCGAAGCGATCGCCGTGGCCGGAGAAGAAGAGGAAACGCTTTGAGGATCGGCAACGGGGTCGACGTCCATCCGATCGAAACGGGCCGCGAGTGCTGGATCGCCGGTCTCCTCTGGCCCGGCGTCGACGGCTGCGCGGGGCATTCCGACGGCGACGTCGCGGCGCACGCGTTGTGCGACGCGCTGCTGTCCGCGGCCGGGCTCGGCGATCTCGGCGCGGTGTTCGGCACCGGTGATCCGAAGTGGGCGGGCAAGCACGGCGTCGAGTTCCTCGCCGAAGCGCGCCGCCTGGTCGAGGCGGGCGGCTGGACCGTCGGGAACGCGACCGTCCAGATCGTCGGCAACGCGCCGCGCGTCGGCAAGCGCCGCGAAGAGGCGCAGAAGGTGCTGAGCGAGGCCGTCGGCGGACCGGTGAGCGTCTCCGGGACGACGACCGACGGGCTCGGCCTGACCGGACGCGGCGAGGGCATCGCGGCGTTCGCGACGGCGTTGCTGCTGCCGTCGCAGGAATAGCCCGCGCCGGGAGCCGGTTCGGGCTGTCATGGCAGTCACACTTCCCGAACCGGTCCGCGAACTGGTGGACGGCAAGAACTTCGCGACCGTGGCCACGCTGGACGCCGACGGCGGCCCGCAGACCTCGGTCATCTGGGTGGGCCTCGACGACGGCGATCTGGTCTTCAGCGCCACCGAAGACAGGCTGAAGGTGCGAAACCTCCGTCGCGATCCTCGCGCGAGCGTGTCGATCACCGACGCGGAGAACCCGTACCGGCACACGCAGCTGCGCGGCACGGTCACGATCACCCCGGATCCCGAGAAGACGTTGCCGAAGACGCTCAGCCACAAGTACCTCGGCAAAGACGCCCCGCCGGAGGGCCCGGAAGTCGAACGGGTGATCGTCCGCCTGCGGGTCGAACGGGTCGCCGGGAACGTTCGTTGATTAGGCTTCCTTCATGGGTGTGACTTTCAACGACGCGACCAAGAAACTCCTCGACGGCAACAACTTCCCGGTCCTCGCGACCATCAACGCCGACGGCTCCGCGCAGACGTCCGTGCTGTGGGCGAAGCGGGACGGCGACACGCTGATCTTCGCGACCGTCCGCGGCCGTCTCAAGGAGCGGAACATGGCCAGGGACCCGCGGGTGTCCGTCTCGGTCTTCGAGCAGGAGAACCCGTACAACTACGTCGAGATCCGCGGGACCGTGGAGATGACCGACGAGGGCGGGCGCGAGCTGATCAACGAGCTCTCGCACAAGTACCTCGACAAGGACTACCCGGACGAGCCCGCCGAGGTCGTCCGCGTGCTGGTCCGGATCACGCCCACCAAGATCACCGGCAACGCGGCCTGATCCTGTCGCGGCGTGACATGAAAGGCCCCTTCATTGCAAATTTCGCAATGAAGGGGCCTTTCATCTCACACGCGAAGAGAGGCGAAGGTCCCACGATCGTGGCTAATGTGGACCTCGTGACCTTTCGCGCTGTGTTGTTCGATTTCTCCGGCACGGTCTTCCGGCTCGAGCAGGACGAGACCTGGCTCGCCGACCTCACCGACCACGACGGCGAGCGGCTCGACCTCGAAGCCCAGACCGAACTGATGCGCCGGATGACCGCGCCGGTCGGCCAGGTCGTCGATCTCGACGAGGAGCATCTGCACGCCTGGCACAACCGCGACCGCGACCCGGTGCTCCACCGCAAGGTGTACCTGGAGGTCCTGAAGCAGTCCGGGGTGCCGCACGCCGACCAGGCCGTCGCGCTCTACACCCGGCTGATCGATCCCACCCAGTGGACGCCGTACCCGGACACCGAAGCCGCCCTCAAGGGCCTCTCGGGCAAGGGCGTCCAGGTCGGGGTGCTGAGCAACATCGCCTTCGACATCCGGCCCGCCTTCGGCCGCCGCGGCTGGGACGCCTTCGTCGACGAGTTCATCCTGTCGTTCGAGGTCGGAGCGGTGAAGCCGGAGCCGGAGATCTTCCGGACGGCGATCGAGCGGCTCGGCGTCGACCCGGCCGAGACGCTCATGGTCGGCGACAGCGAAGAGGCCGACGGCGCCGCGCGCGAGATCGGCTGCGCGTTCGCGCTGGTAGAGCCGTTGCCGACGACGGAGCGCCCGGACGCTCTCCTCAACGCCCTGCGTACCCATAACGTGCTGTAATACGGTCACTGCGACGCCGCTCACGCCGACCCCGTACCCTTTTGGGGTGGCACTACACCTCTATGACACCGCGACCCGGAGCGTGCGGGAATTCCACCCTGCCCGTAGCGGAACGGCGTCCATGTACGTGTGTGGTGCCACCGTGCAGGGCATCCCCCACATCGGCCACATCCGCGGCGCGCTGAACTACGACGTCCTCCGTCGCTGGCTCGTCCACAGTGGACTCGACGTGCTGATGGTCCGCAACGTCACCGACATCGACGACAAGATCCTCGTCAAGGCCGCCGCCGCGGATCGCCCTTGGTGGGAGTGGGCGGCCACGCACGAGCGCGCCTTCGAATCGGCGTACGAGTCGCTGGGCTGCCTCCCGCCTTCGATCGCCCCCCGGGCGACGGGGCACGTGACGCAGATGGTCGAGCTGATGCAGCGGCTGATCGACGGCGGGCACGCGTACGCCGCGGACGGCAACGTGTACTTCTCGGTCAAGGCGTTCGACGGCTACGGCGAGCTGTCCGGCCAGAAGCTCGACGAGGTCCAGCAGGGTGAAGACAAGCGCGGCGGCGAGGCCAAGCGCGATCCACGCGACTTCACGCTGTGGAAGAGCGCGAAGCCGGGCGAGCCGTCTTGGCCGACGCCGTGGGGCTCCGGCCGTCCCGGCTGGCACCTCGAATGCTCGGCGATGGCGACGGCGTACCTCGGCGCGGAGTTCGACATCCATGGCGGCGGCGTCGACCTGGTGTTCCCACACCACGAGAACGAGCGCGCCCAGTCCAACGCGGCGGGCGATGGATTCGCGCGGTTCTGGCTGCACAACGCGTGGGTGACCATGGCCGGCGAGAAGATGGCCAAGTCGCTGGGCAACACGGTGTCGATCCCGGAGATGCTCAAGCACTACCGGGCGCCCGAACTGCGGTACTACCTGGTCCAGCCGCACTACCGGTCGACGGTCGAGTACTCGGACGGAGCCGTCGCCGAGGCCGCGCAGGGCTACCGGCGGATCGAGCAGTTCCTCCGGCGCACGGCCGGCATCGCGGGCGCGGTGCACCTCGGCGAGATCCCGGCCGGATTCGCCGCCGCGCTCGACGACGACCTGGCCACCCCGCAGGCGTTCGCAGTGCTGCACAACACGGTCCGCGACGGTAACGCGGCCCTCGACGCGGCCGACAATTCCAAGGCACGCGAAATCGCCGCCTCCGTGCGCGCGATGACCGACGTGCTCGGCCTCGACCCGCTCTCCGCGCGCTGGTCCGAGGCGGGCGGCAACGAAACGCCCACCCGGCAGGCACTGTCCGATCTCGTGGAAGGGCTGCTCACCGAACGGCAGCAGGCCCGCGCCGAGAAGGACTTCGCCCGTGCGGACGCCGCGCGTGACCGCCTCCAGCAGGCGGGCATCGTGGTGGAAGACACCCCGAACGGTCCACAGTGGACCGTCAAGGACGTCTGACACTTACTCGGTTTCTAGCTCAAGGAATTCTCACTCATGGCAGGCAACTCCCGGCGCCAGGGCGCTATTCGCAAGCCCGGCACGAAGAAGGGTCAGGTCGTCGGCTCCGGCGGCCAGCGCCGGAAGGGCCTCGAAGGCAAGGGCCCGACGCCCAAGGCCGAGGACCGGCCCGGGCACAAGGCGTACCGCACCGCCAACGCGCGTGACCGCAAGGAACAGGCCCGGCAGAAGAAGGCCGACAAGCCGGAGCTGATCGCCGGGCGCAACCCGGTGGTCGAGGCGCTGCGCGCCGACGTCCCGGCCACCGCGCTGTACGTCGCGATCAACATCGAGATCGACGACCGCGTCAACGAGGCCGTCCGGCTCGCGGGCGACAAGGGCATCTCGATCCTGGAGATCCCGCGCGAGGAACTCGACCGCAAGACCAACCGGGCCATGCACCAGGGCCTGGGCCTGCAGGTGCCGCCCTTCCAGTACGCCGACCCGCACGACCTGATGGCGGTGGCGAAGGACTCGGGCCAGACCCCGCTGTTCGTCGCGCTCGACGGCGTCACCGACCCGCGCAACCTCGGCGCGGTGATCCGGTCGGCCGCCGCGTTCGGCGCGCAAGGTGTCCTCCTACCGGAACGGCGCAGCGCGGGGATGACCGCGGTCGCGTGGCGGACCTCCGCCGGCACCGCCGCCAAGCTGCCGATCGCCGTCGCGACCAACCTGACCCGTCAGCTGAAGGCGTGGAAGGAGGCCGGTCTGATGGTCGTCGGCCTCGACGCGGACGGCTCGGTCGACATCGACGAACTGGACCTCGCGGCGGATCCGCTGGTCATCGTGCTCGGCTCGGAAGGCCGCGGGCTTTCCCGGCTCGTGCGCGAGACCTGCGACGCCACGGTGTCGATCCCGATGTCCGCCGGTGTCGAGTCGCTCAACGCTTCGGTCGCGGCCGGGGTGCTGCTGGCCGAGGTGGCGCGGCGCCGCCGTATCGCGGGACGTGTCTGACCCCGCACTTCGTCACACGCAGTTCATCGACACCGGGCGGGGGTCTCAGGCTAAGGTCACCAGCGGATAACGCGTAACCGCCCTGGGGGACCCCGCACCGATGTCGTTCATTTCGCCACTGTTCCTGTGGTACTTCATGCCGGCGGTACTGCTCGCCGTGCTGCTGTGCCCACGCAGCTGGCGGAACGGCATCGTCGCGGTCGGCAGCCTGATCTTCTACGCCACCGGCGCCGGTCCGTACACGCTGGTGCTGCTGGGCTGCATGGTGGTCAACTACCTGGCCGGGCCCGCGCTGGAGCCGAACGCGTGGGACCTGCAGAACAAGCGGCGCAAGCGGCTGCTGCTCGGGGTCATCGGCCTCAACGTCGGCATGCTGCTGATCTGGAAGTACGCGGGGTTCGCGACGCAGCAGATCGCGGCCGTGACGCACTGGTTCGGCGGCGGATTCCCGGTGGCCGACCTGGTCATCCCGATCGGCATCTCGTTCTACACGTTCCACCACATCTCGTACGTGGTGGACATCTACCGCGGTGAACGCCGCGCGCTGCGCAACCCGGTGGCGTTCGCCGCGTACATCGCGATGTTCCCGCAGCTGGTGGCCGGGCCGATCGTGCGGTACCGCGAGATCGCCGACCAGCTGCCGCAGCAGCGGTCACACCGCCTCGACGACATCGCCGCCGGTTTCCCGCGTTTCGCGCTCGGGCTGTGCAAGAAGACGATCATCGCGGACTCGCTCAGCCCGATGGTGGACGCCTGCTTCAACACGCCACCGGATCAGATGACCTTCGCGATCGCCTGGCTCGGCGCGATCGGGTACACGCTCCAGCTGTTCTTCGACTTCTCCGGATACTCCGACATGGCGATCGGGCTCGGGAGGATGCTCGGTTTCCGGCTCCCGGAGAACTTCGCGCGGCCGTACTCGTCGGTGACCATCACCGAGTTCTGGCGGCGCTGGCACATGTCGCTGTCGCGCTGGTTCCGCGACTACGTCTACATCCCGCTGGGCGGCAACCGCACCGGCGCCGGGCACACGTACCGGAACCTGTGCATCGTGTTCGTGCTGACCGGGTTCTGGCACGGCGCGCAGTGGACGTTCCTGATCTGGGGCGTCTACCACGGCGCGCTGCTGATCGTGGAACGCGCTTTCGGCTACGACGTCACCCCGAAGACCCAGGCCGCCCGCATCGGCCGCCGCGCGCTGACGCTCGTGCTGGTGGTGTTCGGCTGGGTGTTCTTCCGCGCCAAGGATCTGCCGCACGCGCTCGGCATGATCGGGCACATGGTGCTGCCGGACTTCACCGGCCTCACCGACGTCGTCGAAAGCGCGGTGACCAACCAGCGGCTGCTCATCCTGCTGTGCGCGCTGGCGATCGTGTTCCTGCCCGCGCATCCGGTGACCGGGCCGCTGCTGGAGTCGTCCCGTAGCCGCCCGGCGACGGCGCTGCGGATCGGCGTGATGACCGTCGGGCTGGTGTACGCGGCCATCCTGATCGCGACCGGGACGTTCAGCCCGTTCCTCTACTACCAGTTCTGAGGGAGCCCGCGAATGTCCGATCTAGCCAGCCAGCCCGGGGTGATCCCCTACGTCGACAACCACGACGGCGAGCGCCGCCTGCTCACCGTCGACGTACGTCCGTTCCCCACCATGAGGCAGACCTATGTGCCTTTCGTGAGCATCGACGGCAGGCAGTACGTGGTCTCGTGGGGTTCGGTCACGTTCGAGGTTCCCGCCGACCGGAACGTCCACGTCAGCGTGCATCTCCAGACCAACTACGGGGCCGGGTCCAGTGCGACCTCCTTCGCCTCGATCGTCTTGGCTCCGCATCAGGGACCGGTCCGGCTGGCCACCCAGCTCACCAGCCAAGGCGGTTCGATCCTGCCGGTCGGCTAGCTCGGGCGGATGACCGACGGAAGGCCGCGGGCCGCGTCGAGCACCAGCTGAGCGAATTCCTTGCCGCGCACCATCGGCAGGTAGTGGCCAGCCTGGGGAACGGTGATCAGCCTGCCGTCGGCGCAGGCGGCGAGGAAGCGGCGTTGGTGGCGGCGGAAGTGGTCGCGTGAGCCGTTGATCAGCCAGACCGGGCCCGGGTAGGTACCGAGTTCGGCGAGCACGTCGAAACCGGCGAGGGCCTCGGCGACGCCCGGGATCACCTCGGTCGCGATGCCACCGCCGATCACGGCCTCGGCGATCTTCGGCGGCAGCGCGGTCCGGAACTGACGGCGGCTGAGTCCTTCGCCGCGATCCGGGAGCCGCATCAGGACCTTGTGCGCGAGACCGAAGAGCACCTCCAGCGTCTTGTCCGGCAGATACGTGGAGCCCGCGACGACGAGCCCGGCCACCCTTTCCGGGTGCCGCGCGGCCGCGGCCATCGCGACGTATCCGCCGAGGGAATGCCCGACGACCAGGGCGGGCTCGTCGATGGCCTCGGCGACGGCGTCGACCGCGCCGTCCAGGGTGAACCGCTCGCCCCGGCGGCTGCCGTGGCCCGGCAGATCGACCGCTTTCGCGGGATGACCCAGCAGTTCGAGTTGTTCGGACCAGGCGGCACCGCTGAGCCGGATGCCGTGGACGAAGACGACGGGGACCATGGACGACCTCCTGAATGCAACGCACCGTTGCGTTGCAAAGTAGCCCTCTTCAGAATGCAACGCAACGGTGCGTTGTATTCTCTGGTCGTGAGCACGCAGAACGGTCCGCGCAAGGCCGAGGCGATCTTCGCCGCCACCCTCGAACTGCTGGCCGAGCACGGCTACGACAAGCTCGCCATCGAGGCCGTCGCCGCCCGGTCCGGCGTCAACAAGACGACGCTGTATCGGTGGTGGCCTTCAAAGGACGCGCTACTGGCGGCGGCGCTGCGCGATTCGGGACTGTTCGCCCTCGACGTCCCGGACACCGGGAGCCTGCGCGGCGATCTGCTCGCCGTGTCGGCACACATCCTGCGGCTGCTGACTTCGGAACAGACCTCGCCCGCCGTCGTCGCGACCCTCACCGCCGGGCCACGCCGTCCGGAACTCGGCGAGGTCGCACGGAGTTTCTTCGCCGATCGCATGGCGCGCGAGGAGCCGATCTTCGCCCGCGCGACCGCGCGGGGCGAACTGCGCGACGGCGTCGATCCGGTCCTGGTGATGGATCTGCTCGCGGGGGCGATCTGGTTCCGGCTGCTGCTGCGCGGCGGCGAAGCCGGCCCGGAATTCCTCGAAGACGCCGTCGACGCCGTGCTGGACGGAGTCGCGTGAAAATCCCGCTGAAGATCGAATCCGAGCGCCTCGAAGACTATCTCGTCGCCGACGCGGTGATCGATCACGACCATCCGCTGATCCGCGAAACGGCTGACAGACTGTCACCGACCGGCGGCACCGAAGTCGACGTGATTCGTTCGATGTTTCACTTCGTGCGCGACGAGATCGCCCATACGGTGGACGCCGCCGATGCCCGGGTCACCCTTCTGGCCTCCGAGACGCTAAGGGAGCGGGTCGGTCTTTGCTACGCGAAGGCCCACCTGCTGGCCGCTTTGCTGCGCAGCCAAGGCATCCCTGCCGGGTTCTGCCATCAGCGGATCGGCGTTCTGCACGGGCTCAACGGCGTGTACCTCGCCGGCCTCGACCGGTGGATCCGGCTCGACCCTAGGGGCAACAACAACGGCGCGGACGCCCACTTTCCTTTCTTGCAACGGAATTCGCCGGAGGATGAGCGGCTCGCCTGGACCCTGGATCCCGCCGAGGGCGAGATCGACTTCCCCACGGTGTACACCGCGCCGTCTTCGGCGGTTGTCGAAACACTGTCGTCGGCGAAGCCCGGCCCCGCTTGATATGAAGGGATCCTCCCGCACTCTCCGTGAGCGGTTTTCTCCTGTTTCGGGGAAACCCCGGTGCCGAATAAGGTATAGCCGTGCGTCACGTTCGCTGTTGGTACCTTTCCCCCGAATTTCTTATTTCGACATTGTCACGATGCGCGTAGAGTAACTCCCCGCACTCGAACAGATACGCAATGCGTTCGTCCGTTCGAGTGCGGATCAAGGAGGTGAACCCCGTGCCCGCGGAAGCCGACCGGCTCCGCCGTACCCCACTGCAAGAGATCTTCTGGACCAGGACAAGCCTGCTGCTCACCGTACTGATCGTCGTCGCGGGCCTCAGCCTGTGGATCTCCAGCACGATGGATCCCGGCGCCGGCAAGACGCTGCTCACTTCGCTGGGCACCGGCACGCTGATCTCCGCGGTGGTCGGCTTCGGCCAGACCCTGATCACCGCCACCGCGTCACAGCGCGCGATGGTGACCCCCGTGATCGAGGAAAGCCGCCGCGCGCTGGAAGCGCTCAGCGCCGAATACCGTTCGCTCAACAAGGAATTCTTCCCCACCCACGTCTTCGAGGCGACCACCGATCCGGATCCGCTGTTCAACCGGGTCATGACCGAAGACCTCGACGTGACCAGGCACTACTTCTTCCGAGGGTTCTCCGCCAGGCACGCCGCGGCCCGTTTGCTGTTGTCCCGCACCGAAAGGGAGCTTCGCGTGGTCATCGCCGACCCGCGGGACGAGGGCGCCATCAGTGGCAGGGCGCGCTATCTCCTCCGCAGCGAGGAAGCGGGAATGGACTACGAGACGATCCAGGCCAGGCTCGACGACGAGATCAGCATCGGCCTGGTCGGACTGTTCCTGGCGCGTGGCCGGTGCTCGCTGGTGGACATCACCGTCGTCGCCGATCCGCCGCTGGACCGCCTCGAAGTGTTCGACGAGAGCGTATGGGTGACCTTGTACAGCGACATCCGCGGCGCGACCACGCTGTATCCGCGAACGCTGCGGTTCAGCGAAGGTTCCTTTCTGTACAACAAGGAACGGTCCGAGTTCCTGCGGATTTCCCAATCCCGTTCCGGACGGCACTTCCGCATCTCCACCACCACGACGAGGACGGATTTCCTCGCCCTGTACGAAAAAATCACCGGATCTCCACTTTCCGAAGAGAACTTCCTGGAGCTGGAAGGGAAATTCCACGCCTTCCGGAAGGAGTTCACCAAACTCGCCGAGTTGAACCCCTGACTTCTCGGCGTCGCAGAGCACTAGATTTGAGGAGCTGATGTTGCTCACTCGCTTGTCCCCCCTCACCCGGCTCTCCGCGCTGCTCCGGACCACGGACCTGCCACTGGCGCAGCACTGGCAGATCGTCGACGAGATCTTCCGGGACTGGACGTCAAGACCCGACCTGCGCGACGATCTCCGCCGTCACCTGGATTCGCTGAGCCCGGACGAGGCGAGCGCGGTACTCGAACGATCCCGGGAGACCACCACCCATTTCGCCTGGTGCCTGCTCGATTCCCCGACGGACCCCTTTTCGGTCTGGTTGCACGAGTACAAGGCACCGGCGGACTGGCGTGAGGGTTACGCCGATTCCGTGCACAACCACAGGTATCACTTCTGCACCACGATCCTCCGCGGCAACTATGTCCACGAGCGGTACTCGACCTTGCGTGACCAACTTTCCGGATTGATCACATCGGTTCGGTTACGACGTAGCACGCTGTGTCAGACGGGGTCGGTAGGCGTCATGTACGCGGACGAGTTCCACCGCATTCCCGAAGCCACCGAAGGGACTATGACGTTTTTGGTGAAATCACGCCCCGTAAGCGAGTTCAGTCTTTCCTATGACCCGAAGACCGGAATAGGGCACCGTCACGTTCCGGTGGAGGTCCGATTGGGGGATCTGGCCGGGCGCATCTAACTACACACCGCCGTCGAAGGCGCATACCATTACTCCACCCGTCTGTAAACGGGATCGGAGAGGTGTATGCGCGCGCGAAAGAGCACGATTCCTTCCCAGACCATCGACGCCGTCGAGCATCGCGTCCGGCAACTCTGCTGGCGTTATGCGGACAAACTGCAGTTCCACGGCTGGCACCACGTGAGTTTCGTCCGGGCCAAGGCCGCGGGGTTCGCCGAACACAACGGTGCGGACCGCACCGTCGTCGAGGTGGCGGCACTGGTGCACGACGTGAACTACATCGTGCTCCGGAACTCCCCCGCGGCCGCCGGGCGAGACCTCCGGATGGGCATCCTGCGGGAATGCGGGGTCGAGGACACCGTCGCCCGGTGGATCGACGAACTCGTCGACGAGGCCGAAATGGCCACCAGAGGCCGGCACATCTCGCTCGAAGCACAGGCGTTGAGCGACGCCGACACGCTGTTCAAGGCGCTGCCGGTGACGCCTGTCGTCCTCGCCCACCGCTATCTGCGGGAAAACGGGCTGAGCCTCCGCGAGCTCGCACACAAGATCGTCGGTGAGCAACGCGATGTCCACGACAGCGGCTACTACTTCTACAACCCCAAGGCCGCGGAGAACTACTCACGATGGGCGTTGGCGAATCTTCAGTTGTGGCAGTGCATCAAGGAAGCGGTCGACGACCCGACGGTCGTCGAACTCCTCGACGCGGTGCACGCCGTGGATCTCGAAGCCGAGCCCGCGGCCTCATAGGCGCTGTCTCCTGGCCGGCGGTCTAGCGCTGGCCGTAGCCGCGGAGCTTCTCCACGACGTGCTCGATCTCGGCGGGCGGGAGCAGGTTCGGGGTTCCCGCCGCCCGGGCCGTCAGCCAGACCTGGCAGACCCATTCGAGCTGCTGTGCCCGGCTGTACGCGGCGCTGAGACTCTCGCCGAACGTCGTGGTGCCGTGGTTGGCCAGGAGACAGCCTCGGCGGCCCTCCAGGGCTTCCAGCATGGCTTTGGCGAGCTCTTCGGTGCCGTACGTCGCGTAGGACGCGACGCGGGCCGTCGGGCCGATCGCAGCGAGCATGTAGTGGATCGGCGGCACCTCGGTGACGAGAGTGGAGACGGCCGTGGCGTGCACGGAATGCGTGTGCACCACGGCGGAGATCGCCTTGCCTTCCGGATCCACCGCGTCCCGGTACACCGTGAGGTGCATCGGGAGTTCGCTGGTGGGTTTGAGGGAGCCTTCGACGATCTCGCCGTCGAGGCGGACCACCGGCACGTCCTCCGGACGCAGCCCGGCGTAGTCGACCCCGGTCGGGGTCACCGCGACGAGCTCGCCTTGCCTCGCGGAGACGTTCCCGGACGTGCCGACCACGAGTCCGTCGGCGGTCATCCGACGGGCGAATTCGCAGACCGCCAAACGCTCCTTGGCCAGGATCACCCTCACAACCTCCACAGTCCACGAGCCGCGGCCAGTGAGGCCTGGTAGTCGGCGTAGCCCTGCTCGTAGAAACTTACGTTCCCGGGCCTGACCTCGACGACGCGGGCGCTCTCCGCCCACAGTTCCCTGTCGACCGGTTCGCCGAGCGCGTCCGCGGCGACGATCACCGCGCCCCGGGCGCCGACCCCGGGATCGCCGGGGATCACGATGGGACGGCCGAGAACGTCGGCGAAGATGCGAGTCCACTCAAGTGAGCGGACCCCGCCTCCGCAGGCGTACAACGTGCCGGTGAGCCCGGCCGCGTCGAAGCAGTGCTTCGCCGCGTAGGCGATCGACTCGCACAGCGCGCGGACGACGTCGCCACGTTCGCTCTCCAGGCTCAGCCCAGAGAACTGCGCCCTCGCCGAGGCGTCGACGAACGGCGCTCGCTCTCCGGACGCGGAGAGGAACGGCAGTGCGCGAACACCTCCCGCGCCGGGTTTACTGGTGTCGAGCAGGGAGCCGATCTCCTCGACCGCGATCCCGAACAGACGGCACACCCAGTCGATTCCCGCGGTGCCGACCATCGCCGGCATCGCCCGGAGGAACTCGCCTTCTTCCGGGGTGCAGAGGAACATCCCCGCGGGCTCGCCCTCCGGATCGAACACCGCCGAGTCCGTCAGGACCTGGCAGGCGAGCGTGGTCCCGGCGGTGAGGATGCCGTCGCCCGCCCGTCGCACACCGGCGCCGATGGCGCTCGCGGGCAGGTCGAACGGCCCCGCCGTGACCGGCAGCCCGACGGGAAGACCGAGCAGCCCGGCCCCGCGCTCGTCCAGACGGAACACGGTCTTCGGCGCCGCCGGCTCCGCGAAGAGACTTCGGCGATGGGAGAGACCGACGGCCGCGATGGCGCCTTCGTCGTAGTGCCGGGTGGCCGGGTTGAGGAAAGGCAGTGAAGCGTCCGACGCGTCGACGGTGATCTCGCCGGTCAGCCGTTGGAGCACCGCGTCGACGCAGTAGCCCGCCACCGCGGCCCTGTCGAGCGACTCCGGCTCGCGAGTGTCCAAAAAGGACATGATCGCCGCCGCGCTGCCGGGGAACATGCCCGACGCGGTGCGGCGGAACACTTCCCTGGTCACCCCGGCTGCCTGCCATTCGGCCAGCAGGGAGTTCGCCCGCCCGTCGAGCCAGGAGATCGCGGGCCGGACGGCCTCTCCGGCTTCGTCGCGCAGCCACAGGCCGTCACCCTGGCCGGTGAGCGCCAGCGCGGTGACCGGACCGTCGAGTCCGGCGGCGACCTCGCGCACCACCGTCGCCACGGTGCCGAGTACCTGGTCGAGGTCTTGTTCGACCAGCCCTCCCGGCAGGTGGTGCACCTCGGACGTGGTGCACGCGCTCGCCACGGACATCCCGGCCTTGTCGAAGACGACCGCCTTGGTCAGTGACGTGCCGATGTCGACGCCGATGATCATGGCCGCAGAACCTCGGGATTCGCCAGATTCGCGAGTGCCTCCCCGCGGGAGTACCGGCCGACCTCGGCGGCGACGATGCTCGCCGCCCGCTCCGCCGTCTGCCTGCTGGCACCGGCGAGATGCGGGGTCGCGATCACGTTCGGCGCGTCCCGCAGGGCCCAGTCGGCGGGCGGCGGCTCGACGTCGTACACGTCGAGCGCGAGCGCGCCGAGCCGTCCCGAGCGCAGAGCCTCCGGCAGCGGGGAGTAGTCGAGGAGGCCGCCGCGCGCGGTGTTGACCAGGACCGCGCCTCGGGGCAGCAGCGCGAGTTTGGCGGCGTCGATCAGGTGGCGGGTCTCTTCGGTGAGCCGGGCGTGCAGGCTCACCACGAAACTGCGGCGCAGCAGCTCGTCCAGTCCGACGAGCTCCGCGCCGTCGGCACTGATGCGAGCGGGGTCGGCGAACGGGTCCGAGACCAGCACCTTCGCACCGAACGCGACGAGCACCTTGGCCACTCGCGCGCCGATCGCGCCGTAGCCGACCAGGCCGACCGTGGTCCCGTCGAGTTCGAGGCCGGTCTGGTCGTAGGCGTAGTAGTCGCCGCGCCAGGTCCCGCCCAGCAATTCGGCGGAGGACGTCGAGATCCGGCGCATCGCGGCCAGGATCATCCCGACCGCGAATTCGGCGGCGGCACCGGCGTTGCGGCCGGGCGCGTAGGTCACCGCGACACCTGCCTCGGTGGCCGCGGCGAGGTCGACGTTGACCGGGCCACCCCGGCACACCGACACGAGCTTGAGGCCCGGCGCGGCCGCGAACACCTGCTTGGTGAAGGGCGCCATCTGAGTCACCGCGACCTCGGCGCCGGCCAGGGCCTCGATCACCTGCTCCTCGGTGCCGCTGGCCTCGTGCACGTTCGCGACCGGGCCGAACGGCTCCACCGGCCACGGCAGGGTCAGTTCCGAGAACTGGTGCCCGGCGCCGATCTCGGCACGGACGGCGTCGGCCAGCAGGCCGGTGCCGACGAAATGGTCTCCCGCAGCGAGTATCCGCAACTCTGCGTCCTCTCTCCGTGCCCGCACTCGGGCAGTTCTGATGAACTTGCTCGTGCTCGGCTCTAGTGAGCTTGCTCGTATTCGGTGATGTGCGCGACCTTGCTCGCGCTGGCCGAGGCCGGGTCGAAGCGGTAGCCGACCCATTCGGCGACGATCTTCTTCGCCAGTTCCGGGCCGATCGCCCGCGCGCCGAAGGTGATCACCTGGCAGTCGTTCGACTTGACCGAACGCTCGGCCGAGTAAGAGTCGTGCGCGACCGTGGCCCGGACACCGGGAACCTTGTTCGCCGAGATGGCCATCCCGATCCCGGTGCCACAGACCAGGACTCCGCGATCCGCCTCGCCTCGCGCGATCGTTTCCGCCGCCGCGAGCCCGAGCAACGGGTACGCCTTGTCGTCCGATCCGTCGGCGACACCCAGGTCGGTGACCTCGTCCACCCTGTCGTCGGCGAGGAGCAGGTCACGCAGCTGGTCCTTGAGTGCCACCCCGGCGTTGTCCGCCGCCACCACGATCCGCATTCAGTCTTCCTTTCCCAGCGCCTGGCCGACCGCGGTGACGAGCAGCGCGAACGAGGTGGCCCCGGGATCGGGGTGCCCTTTGCTCCGCTGCGCCAACCGCGCCGCCCGTCCCTTGGCGGGCAGCAGGTCCGCCGTGGCCTCGGCCGCGCTCACCGCGACCTGGGCCGCTTTCTGCCAGGCCTGCGGGACATCGGCGCCCGCCTCGGCCTGTGCGCGCAACGCCAGCCGGAACGGCTCGATGGCGTCGAGCATGGTCTTCTCTCCGGGCTCGGCCTTGCCCAGTTCGACGAAGGCCGCCACGGCACCGTCCACGGCGTCCGCGAGCACTTCCGCGGTGACCTCGTCTCCGGACCGGCCCTGGATTCCGGCGCCGGTCTCGGCCAGCAGGACTCCGTACAGCGCCCCGGAAGCGCCGCCCGCCGCGTCGGCGAACGCCGTCCCCGCCGCCAAGAGCGCTGTCGACGGCGAATCCCCGTCTCGCCTCGCGGCGGCCACCGCGGCCCGTATCCCCCTGGTCATGCCCAGGCCGTGGTCACCGTCGGCGGCGACCGCGTCCAACCGGCCGAGTTCGGCTTCGCTGGCTTCGATGACGTGCAGAGCCGCCGTCAGCGCCCGGTCCACGATGCCTTGCCCTGGCTCGGTCTCCGCCAGCAACGAGTCCACTGTGGACTCCAGTGGGATCTGGGCCAGCGCCGCACCGGTGCTCCGGTAGCCCGGGGTGTCACAGGGTGCGGCGTAGAGCTCGGCGAGTTCGTCGTCGAGCACCAGGATCGACAGCGAGACTCCGGCCATGTCGAGCGACGTGACGAATTCGCCGACCTCGGTGTGCAGCGGGCTGAGCCCCGCCTCGGCGAGCCGCTCGTGCACCCGGGTGTAGGTCGCGAACATCTCTTCGTATTTGGTGCGGCCCAGCCCGTTCAGCAGGACCACGACGCGTCCGTCGCCCTCCGGCAGTTCCGGGAGGAGGCCGTCGACCAGCTCGTCGGCCAGCTCGCGGGCGCTCAGCCTGCCGACGGTGCGCACGCCGGGTTCGCCGTGGATACCGAGCCCCAGTTCCATCTCGCTCTCGCCGACGGTGAACAGCGGGGCGGACGCGCCGGGCAGGGTGCACCCACCGAAAGCCACCCCGAAGGTCCGGGTGTTCGCGTTCGCCTTCTCCGCCACCGCGTGCACGGCGGCCAGGTCGTCACCGCGTTCGGCGGCGGCACCAGCGATCTTGAAGACCAGGAAGTCGCCCGCGACACCGCGACGCCGTTCCGGCGCGTCGGCGGGACCGCTGGCGATGTCGTCGGTGACCAGGATCGTGCGGCTCTCGACGCCCTCGGCCGCCAGCCTGCGCGCGGCGAGCCCGAAGTGCAGGACGTCGCCTTGGTAGTTGCCGTAACCGAAGAGCACTCCGGCGCCGCTCTCGGCGGCTCGCGCGGTGCGGTAGACCTGCTCAGCGCTCGGGCTGGTGAACACGTCACCCACCACCGCGCCGTCGGCGAGACCGGGACCGACCAGGCCGGCGAACGCGGGATAGTGCCCGCAGCCACCGCCGATCACCACCGCGACCTTGCGTTCGGCTTCTTCTCGACGCAGTACTCCATAGGCGCCGGGGACCTTGCGCACCGAACGCCCGTAGGCGGTGACGAACCCGTCCAGCCAGTCGCGTTTGAACGTCTCCGCGGCACCCAGGACCGTCATCGCCCGCTCGCCTCCGCGAGTTCACCGGACAGGTACGCGAGCAGCTTGCGACGCACGTCGTCGTTGTTCTCCGCGACCGCGGCGGCCAGTTCCAGCGCGTCCGGCTTCGGCGGGTACACCGGATTCGGCAGCGCGATCACGGTGAGCCCGGCCGCGGCGGCGGCGCGGATGCCGTTGCTGGAGTCTTCGACGCCGAGGCACTCCTCGCCGGACCGACCGAGCCTGGCGGCGGCTTCGAGATAGACGTCCGGACTCGGTTTGCCCCTGGCGACCTCGGCACTGGACACGGTCGCGCTGAACTCGCCGGTGAGGCCGTGTTTGTCGAGGACCGCGTCGATCACGCGGCGGGCGGCCGACGACGCCAGCGCGACCGGGAACTTCGCGCTCACCTCGCGGACCATTTCGCCGGCGCCCGGCAGCAGGGGCGCCTCTCCCGCCTCGATCGCGGCGATCATGCCGTCCACCACGGCCCGCTCGACGTCGGCCGCGCTTTCCGGCGTGCCGGACCGCTTCGCGAGGTACGCGGCCCATTCGGGCGCGCTCATCCCCTGTACGGACGCGGTGTCCTCAGCGGTCCATTCGGTCCGGTGCCGGGCGGCGTACGCCACCCAGTTCTCCTCCCAGAGGTGTTCACTGTCGACGAGGACACCGTCCAGGTCGAACACCACCGCGGCGAGTGCCATCCGGCATCTCCTTTCACATCGATGCTGTTAAGTTAACATCGATGATGTGATCTGGACAAGCCCCGAGGAGGGATCCCGTGTTCGCACGGTTGTTAGTGGCACGGCACGGCCAGACCGAATGGCATGCCGAGAACCGGTACGCGGGCAGCAGCGACGTCGCGCTGACCGAGGAAGGACTCAAGCAGGCGGACGAGCTCGCCGGATTCGCCGCGGCGGCCCGGCCGACCGCGGTGTTCTGCTCACCGCAGAGCCGGGCGCGTCGCACGGCGGAGCCGTCGGCCAAGGCCCTGGGCCTGCCGCTACGAGTGGTCGACGAATTGCGTGAAGTCCACTTCGGACTGATGGAGGGACGCACCAGGGACGAACTGGCGGCGACGGATCCCGATGCGGTCGCGAGGTTTCTCGCCGATCCCGTGACCGGCGCCTTCCCCGGTTCGGAGCCCACGGCGGACGCGGCCGCCCGCGGAGCGAAGGCCCTGCGCGGGATCGCCGCCGAAGCGCCGGGCGAGACCGTGCTGGTCGTCGCGCACAACACCCTGATCAGGCTGACCTTGTGCGCACTGCTCGGCATCCCGCTCGAGACCTACCGCACGGTGTTCCCGCGGCTGGACAACGCGGCCGTCACCGAGATCGCGATCGACGGCACACGCACCGGCCTGCTGCGCCTCAATCAGCCGGCCCGCACGCGATACTGAACCCCATGAGCGATGAGAAGACGGCCGGTGCGAGCGCACACTCTCGTAACACGCGGCAGCGGCAGATCACCGAACACGTCTTCGCGTCCGGCTCCGCCACCATCTCCGACCTGGTGGAACTCACCGGCGTCAGCACCATGACCGTGCACCGGGACGTCGACGAACTGGCCAGGCAGGGCCTGCTGCGGAAGTACCGGGGCGGCGTGTCCGCCATGCCGTCGACGGTGTTCGAAAGCAACGCCGACTACCGGATGAACGTGCATTCGGAGGAGAAGGCGGCGATCGCCGCGCACGCGCTCGCCCGCGTCGAACCGGGGATGTCGATCCTGCTCGACGACTCGACGAGCGCGCTCGCGCTGGCGAAAATGCTGCACCGCGTCACGCCGCTGACCGTCGCGACGAACTACCTCGGCGCCATCGAACTCCTCAAAGGCGTTCCCGACCTGCGGCTCATCTGCATCGGCGGCGACTACTCGGCGACCCACGACTCGTTCCTCGGCATGCAGAGCCTCGAAGCGATCGAACGGATCAACGTCGACGCGACCTTCGTTTCGACCTCCGCGATGAACACGCGGATGACCTTCCACCAGGAGCCGGAGATCGTGATGCTGAAGCGCGCGATGCTGGCCAGCGCCCGGACGAAGGTGCTGCTGATGGACCACAGCAAGACCGAACGCGCCGCGCTGCACCGGCTGGCGCCGCTGAGCGATTTCGACGTGCTGATCGTCGACGACGGCGTCGAAGACCACCTGGCCGAGGAGATGCGGAGCCAGGTGGAAGTGGACGTCGCGGAGCTCTGAGGGGTGAGCCGACCTCTCGCCGAAGTACCTGAATCACAGCTCGCCAGGCACGCGGTCCTGCCGAAACGCGTTGCGAAGGTGGCTTTCACAACCTTCAACGTTGTGAAAGCCACCTTCGCAACACCTTCGAGCCTCCACACCCACGAGGACCTCAAGACCCGGAGTGAAGGGGACTTTCCACTCGTGCAATGAGGGGAAAGTCCCCTTCGCCCGGCCCGGGCGCGCGAGGCTAACACGAAAATCCACCGATGTAACATCTTGAAAGTTAAGTTAACACGATCCATGATACGCTGAACACGACGTCATGGAGGCGTGCATGAACCAGGTAACACCGCCGTTATCGCGATCCAGGGGCGGCTTCGCCCGCGTGCTGAACCGCTGGGGCCTGCCCGCCCCGCTGTTCCTCGGCTACGCCGGGCTGCTGCTGTTCATGATCGGCGACGGGGTCGAGTCGGGCTTCATCGCGCCGTTCATGGCGGACAACGGAGCGGGCACCGAGATCAAGGCCTCGTATGTGATCACGGTGTACGGCGTCGCCGTGATGCTGGCGTCGTGGCTGTCGGGCGCGTTGTCGGACCTTTGGGGGCCGCGTCGCGTGATGATGATCGGCCTGGCCATCTGGCTGGTGTTCGACGTGCTGTTCCTCGCGGTCGCGGTCTCCGGTGAGAACTACGCGCTGATGCTGGTGTTCTACGGCCTCCGCGGGTTCGGCTATCCGATGTTCGCGTTCGGGTTCCTGGTCTGGATCACCGCGGTGGCGCCGGTCGCCAGGCTGGGCGCGGCCGTGGGCTGGTTCTACTTCGCCTTCACCGGCGGCCTGCCGACGCTGGGCGCGCTGGTCGCGAGCTTCACGAACCCGGTGCTGGGCCAGTACGGCACGCTCTGGGTGTCGGTGGCACTGCTCGCGCTCGGCGGGTTGCTGGCGATCTTCGGGGTCCGGCAGCGGACGGGGTACACCCGGCTCGCGCCGCCGGACGTGAAACCGGTGCAGAGCCTGGTTTCCAGCGTGTCGATCGCGTGGAAGAAACCCCGCGTCGGCGTCGGGATGCTCGTCCGCGTCATCAACACCGCGCCGGAGTTCGGCATGCTCGTGTTCTTCCCGACGATCTTCATCGAGGGCATCGGGTTCGGGGAGAGCCGCTGGCTGCTGCTGGTCTCGGTCATCTACGGCACGAACATCTTCTTCAACCTGATCTTCGGCGTGCTGAGCGACCGGATCGGCTGGCGCACCACGATCTTCTGGTTCGGCGCGATCGGCTGCGCGATCTCGATCCTGCTGCTCTACTTCGTCCCGATCGCGATGGGCGCGGAGTACTACTGGCTCGCCCTGCTCGTCGGCGCGCTGTACGGCGCCACCCTCGCCGGGTTCGTGCCGATCTCGGCGCTGCTCCCCTCGCTCGCACCGGAGAACAAGGGCGGCGCGATGGCCCTGCTGAACCTGGGCGCGGGCGCGGCGGCGTTCGTCGGGCCGGCGATCGTCAGCGTGTTCCTCGGCCCGCTGGGCGCGGCCGGAGTGGTGATCGTCTTCGCCGCGCTGTACCTGGTCGCCGCGGTCATGGTGCGCTACCTGAAGCTGCCCGAAGAGACGGCGAAGGCGATCGAAGAGGACAAGAGCCTGCAGGAAGTCGGAGGGAAGGTCGTCACCACGTGAACCAACCCGTCACGATCGGCATCGACGTCGCCACCGCGGGGGTCCGCGCCCTCGCGGTGCGCGGCGGCACCGTCCTCGCTTCAGCCGCCGGGCCGCTGCCCGCGCCGGTCCGCGACGAGCGCGGGCACAGCGAGCAGGACGCCCGGTCCTGGTGGCCCGCGGTGGAGACGGTGCTGGCGAAGGTCACCGGCGAGCTGCCGGGCAGGGGCGGCGAGGTCGCCGCGGTGGCCGTCGCAGCGACGTCGGGGACGATCGTCGGGGTCGGCACCTCGGGTGAGCCGGTCACGCCCGCGCTGATGTACGACGACAGGCGCGGCGCCGAGCTCAACCGCAAGGCCACCGAGCTCGGCGAGGATCGCTGGCGGCGACTCGGTTTCGGTGTGTCCGCCACGGCCGCGCTGGGCCGGATCGCCTGGCTGTCCGAACACGTCCCCGGCGTCGCCGGGGTCCGGCACACACCCGATCTGATCGCCGCGAAGCTCACCGGCGGACCGGTGGCGAGCGACTGGTCGCATGCCTTGAAGAGCGGCTACGACCCGCTCGCCCGCGAGTGGTCGCACGAGGTCTTCGAGGCCTTGGCCGTGCCAGAGGGCCTGCTTCCGCCGGTGGTCGCGCCGGCCACTGTGCTCGGCACGGTCGCCGAACCGATCGCCGGACTCCCGGCGGGCTGCGCGGTCGTGGCCGGGATGACCGACGGCTGCGCGGGTCAGCTCGCGGCCGGGGCGGTCACCCCCGGGAGTTTCGTCGGGATTCTCGGCACGACGTACGTGCTCAAGGGGGTCACCGAAGAACTGGTGCCGGATCCGACAGGGGCGATGTACAGCCACCGCCATCCGGACGGCTGGTGGCTGCCCGGTGGCGCGTCGAACACCGGCGGCGAGGCCGTCGCCGGGCAGCGGAACCTTGCCGGACTCGACGCGGCGGCGGCCGCGCTGGGCCCGGCCAAGGTGATCGCGTATCCGTTGCGGCGCAAGGGCGAACGCTTCCCGTTCGCCGGCGCGGACGCCGAGGGCTTCGTGTCCGGCGAAGCCGACGAGGTGGAGCTGCACCGGGCCAGGCTGGAGGGGGTCGCCTTCCTCGAACGGCTGGCTCTGGACCATCTGCGCCGGCTCGGTGTCACGATCACCGAACCATTGCTGGCGGCGGGCGGCGGCAGCAAGAGTCCTTTGTGGACGCGGATCAGGGCGACCGTCACCGGTCTCGGCCTGCGGGTGTCACCGCAGGCCGAGACGGGTTACGGCGCCGCGCTGCTCGCCGCGGCCGGGATCCTGCCGGGCGGGCTCACCGAAGCGTCCGAAGGGCTCGGCAAGGGAACGCTGGTCGAACCCGACGAGCGCGAAAGTACCGCGCTCACCGAGTCCTACCTGCGGTTCTGCACCGAACTGCACACCAGGGGCTGGATCGACGACGAGCTGTTCGCCGTTGTCCGGCGTTGAGAGAACACGGCTGAGGGATCAGGAAGGGCGTGGGCCATTGGACTTGGTAGGTGCAGGCTTCGGCGCGGCCGCTTCTGGCTTGGCCGCCCCGGCGTCCGGAGCAGCGTCCGTGGCGGCGTCGGGTGCAGGAGCCAGCAACCGGATGGCCTCCTGGACGGCGACGTCCGTGGCGGAAAGCCGAGCGGCGACCTTCGACCGGAGTTCCAGCGCGAGCTTCCGGGCCTGCTGAGCCTCGGCCTGCTGGGTCTTCGCGTCGGTGAGAGCCTCCGCGACCTGCTCCTGCTTCGCGGCGATGTCCTCCGCCGAAGACTTCTCCGACTTGGCGATCTTCTCCGCCGAGATCCGCTCCGCTTCGGTGCGCTTTTCCGCCGACACCCGGTCGGCTTCCGCGATCTTGTCCGCGGACGCCTTCTCCGCTTCCGAGCGACGGGCGGCCGAAGCCTCCTCGGCCTTCTTGTCCGCGGCGGCGCGGGTCCGGACGCTTTCCAGGTCCATTTCCTTACGCTTCTGCGCCGCCTCGGAATTCAGCCGTTCGATCTCGGCCTTGGCGTCCGCGAGCAGTTTCTCCCGCTCGGTCTGCGCGTCCTTGGCCGCTTTCTCGATCGCGCGCTGCGTCTCGTGGGCGTACTTGTCCGCCTCGGTCCGGGTCGACTTGGCGTCGGCCTCCGCGGCGGCCTTGAGGTCGGCGATCTCCTCCTCGGCGAGCTGCATCATCATGCGGACGCGTTCGGCCATCGCGCCGGCGCCGGACGGGCTGGAGCTCATCCGTACGAGGGCGGCCTTGGTCTCGTCCAGTTCCTTCTGGGCGTGGCCGAGCGCCTTGGTGAGTTCACCGGCGGTCGCCACGGCCTCGTCGCGGTTGCGCGAGGTCTGCTTGAGTTCGGCCGCCAGCTCGACGAGACGCTCGTCGACCTGACGCTTGTCGTAACCGCGGACAGCGACCGCGAACTGGGACGATTTCGCTGAGGGCGCCTGAGGCGCCGTCTTCTCAGGAGCGACCATGGCGGACACCTTAATGAGCTTGGACCCGTCAGGCAGTACCGCCAAACGGCTGCACTCGGCGTGCGGTGGGCAGGTCACATGGCATCCTGCATTGTTGACAGGTCGTAAGCAGAGGAGGCCCGGTTGGACATCTCGGCGATCCTCGAAGACATCCGCGAGCACTGGCACGTCTACGCCACGATGCCTTTCATCGCCGCGCTCATCGGCTACATCACGAAACGCGTGGCCATCGAGATGATGTTCCGGCCGCTGGAGTTCGTCGGGATCAAACCGTTCCTCGGCTGGCAGGGGGTCATCCCGGCCAACTCTCGCCGGATGGCGACCACCGCCGTCGACCTGCTGACCAAGAACCTCGTCGATCCGCAGGAGATCTTCTCCCGGCTGGATCCCGACGAAGTGGTCAAGGAACTGGAGGAGCCACTCCTCAAAGCCGTCGAGGACGTCACCCGCGAGGTGATGGAGCAGTACCAGCCCCGGTTGTGGGAGCTGCTGCCGACGCGGGCGCAGCGGATGCTGGTCGACCAGGTCCGCGCGCAGGCCCCGAAGGTCGTCGCGCGGCTGATGCGCGAGGTGTCGACGAACATCGACGAGGTCCTCGACGTCAACGGGATGCTGATCAACGCGATGGTCCGGGACAAATCACTGACCTGCCGCCTGATCAAGGAGGTCGCGACCCCGGAGCTCCGGTTCATCGCCCGGTCCGGCATCTGGTTCGGGTTCGTGATCGGTCTCGTCCAGTTCGTCGCGTGGGCGCTGACGAAGCAGCCGTTGATCATGCCGATCTTCGGTTTCGTCACGGGGTTCGTCACGGACTGGCTGGCCCTGAAGATGATCTTCTACCCTCGTGAGCCGCGCCGGTTCCTGTTCTTCAGCTGGCAGGGCATGTTCCAGAAGCGCCGCCAGGCGGTCGCCAAGGACTACGGCGCGCTGATCGCGGACGAGGTCCTCACCGTCCGGAACGTGATGGAGGCCGTCCTCACCGGACCGAAGTCGGACAAGCTGTTCGCGATGATCACCCGCGAGGTGCAGCGGACCATCGACGCGCAGGCGAGCATCGCGAAACCGTTGGTGGCGCTGACCGTCGGCGGCGTGCAGTACCAGGAGATGAAGAAGGCCGCGGCGGAGAAGGCGATCGCCTACCTCCCCGAAACGGTGAAACACGTGGAGAGCTACGCCACTGACGCGCTCGACGTCCGCAACACCATCGTCACGAAGATGCAGCAACTGACCCCGCTCGAGTTCGAGGGGATCCTGCGTCCCGCCTTCCAGCAGGACGAATGGAAGCTGATCGCGGTCGGCGCGGTGATCGGCGGGCTCGTGGGTGAACTTCAGGTCCTGCTCCTCCTCCATTGAGGACGGCCGACTAGGTTCCCCTCAAGCGAGACGCGGGAGGGGCTGCGAGTGGACGCCGTCATCGCCGACCTCGGCGAGCACTGGCCGGTGTACGTCACCATGCCGTTCATCGCCGCGCTGATCGGCTACGTCACCAAACGCGTCGCCATCGAGATGATGTTCAAACCGGTGGAATTCGTCGGGATCAAACCGTTCCTCGGCTGGCAGGGAGTGCTGCCGGCGAACGCCGAGCGGATGGCGGCCACCGCCACCGAAATGCTGACGAACAACCTCGTCGACCCGAAAGAGATCTTCGCCAGGCTCGACCCGGCGCAGGTCGCGAAGGAGATCGAGCAGCCGCTGCTGCGGATCGTCGAGGACGTCACCCGCGAGGTGATGGAGCAGTACCAGCCCCGGTTGTGGGAAGTGCTGCCGAACACCGCCCAGCAGCTGCTGCTCAAACGAGTGCAGGCCGAGGCGCCGCGTGCGATCACGAAGATCATGGGCGAGATCGCGGAGAACATCGAGGACGTCCTCGACCTCAAGCACATGGTCGTGACGAACCTCGTACGCGACAAAGCCTTGCTGAACCGGCTGATCCGCGACATCTCGCGACCGGAGATGCGGTTCATCGCGCGGTCGGGAATCGTGTTCGGATTCTCGCTCGGCTGCGTGCAGCTGCTCGTGTGGGCGCTGACGAAGTCACCGATCGTGCTGCCGCTGTTCGGTATCGGCATCGGCTGGTTCACCGACTGGATCGCCCTGAAGATGATCTTCCTGCCGCGCGAGCCGAAACGGTTCTTCGGCTTCTACACCTGGCAAGGCGTGTTCCAGAAACGCAAGGACCAGGTCGCCGCCGACTACGGCGACATGATCGCGCGCGAGATCATCACCATCCCGAACCTCCTAGAGGCCGTGTTGAGCGGGCCGAAATCGGACAAGCTGTTCACGATGATCACCCGCGAGGTGCAGCGGACCATCGACGCGCAGGCGAGCGTCGTGAAGCCGTTCGTCGCGCTGGCCGTCGGGAGCAGGAAGTTCCAGGAGATGAAACAGACCGCGGCGGCGAAGGCGGCGGCCCGGATCCCGGAGACGATCCGGCACGCCGAGGGTTACGCGGTCAACGCGCTCGACGTCCGGAACACCATTGTGGACAGAATGCGACGGCTGAACCCGCTCGAATTCGAGCAGTTGCTGCGTCCGGCGTTCCGGCAGGACGAGTGGAAGCTGATCGCCGTCGGCGCGGTGATCGGCGGCCTCGTCGGTGAACTTCAGGTGCTTCTGCTGCTTCACTGACGGTCAACCGATACGGTTTCCCATCCCCGGGGTTCGAGCGAGGAGGTCGTGTGGACGCTGTCCTCGACGACCTCGCGCGGCACTGGTGGCTGTACGCCGCGATCCCGTTCATCGCCGCGCTGATCGGCTACGTCACCAAACGCGTCGCCATCGAGATGATGTTCAAACCGCTGGAGTTCACCGGGATCAAACCGTTCCTCGGGTGGCAGGGCGTGGTGCCCAAACACGGCGGGCGGATGGCCGCCGTCGCGACCGAGTTGCTGACGTCGAACCTGCTGGACGTCAAAGAGGTCTTCCGCCGGGTCGACCCGGCGATCATCACGCGCGAGATCGAGCAGCCGCTGCTGCGGGCCGTGGACGAGGTCGCCCGCGAAGTGCTCGAAAAGCATCATCCCAGGCTCTGGGAGGTCATGCCGACGATGGCGCAGGAGCTGCTGATCAAGCAGGTCCAGGCGTCGACGCCGCGGCTGGTGCGCGAGTTCATGGCGGAGATGACCGAGAACCTCGACGAGGTGCTCGACTTCCAGCACATGACCGTGCAGCGGCTCACCAGGGACAAGAAGCTGCTCGTCCGGCTGATCCGGGAGACGTCGCGGCCGGAGATGGCGTTCATCGCGCGCACGGGGATCTACTTCGGCTTCGGGCTCGGCGTCGTGCAGGCGATCGTCTGGGCGATGACGAAGGAGCCGTGGGTGCTGCCGATCTTCGGCGGCTGCATCGGGCTGTTCACCGACTGGCTCGCGATCAAGCTGATCTTCGTGCCGCGCGAGCCGGTGCGGGTCGGCCGGGTGATCCTGCAGGGCAAGTTCCAGCGGCGGCGGGCCGAGGTCGCGCGGCAGTACGGCGAGATGATCGCGAACGAGATCCTGACCGTGCCGAACCTGCTCGACGCCGTCCTGCGCGGACCGCGGTCGGATCGGCTGTACGCGATGGTCGAACGGCTCGTCGCGCAGGCCGTCGACGAGCAGGCGAGCGTCGCGAAACCGATGGTCGTGATGGCCGTCGGCGGGCAGCGGCTGCAGGAGATCAAGCAGGCGGCCGCGCGGAAGGCCCTGGAACGGCTGCCGCCGACGATCCGGCACGCCGAGGGCTACCTGACCGAGGCGATGGACGTCGCGAAGATCGTCGAGCGGCGGATGCTCGGGCTGACGCCGCTGGAGTTCGAGGGACTGCTGCGGCCCGCGTTCCGGCAGGACGAGTGGAAGCTCATCGCGGTCGGCGGGCTCATCGGCTTCCTGGTCGGGGAACTCCAGGTCCTCCTCATGCTGCACTGACCCCGGATCGCGATTAGGGGGCTAAACGCAAGTGCGCGCCGACCTGCGTTTCGCGGGCTAATCGCGATCCGGGCCGGCGGGCGCACCCGGACCGCCGACCTGCGTTTAGCCCCCTAATCGCGATCCGGCCGGCGGGATCGCCGACCTGCGTTTCGCCCCCTAATCGCGATCTGGCGGGCGGGACCGCGGACCTGCGTTTCGCCCCCTAATCGCGATCCGGGGGCGCGGAAGTGAGGCGTTCTCACATGCGGGAGACACGGGGTGATTACGGTGGAGGGGTGGCGTCCGAACCCCAGCAGCTGCCAGCCGTCCACGAGGCGTGGCTTCCGCGTGAGCACGCGTTGCACCGTCCCCGTCACGGTGGCAGGCAGCTGACCGCGCTGATCAGCGCGCTGCTGTTCTTCACCACCCCCGCGCTCCTGTGGGTGTTCGGCGTGCGGCCGGGCGAGATCGAGAACCACAAGCTCGCGAGCTTCCCCGGCCTGGACAAGGGCTGGGGCTTCTTCACCGACATGCCCGCCTGGGCCATCGACCAGCTGTCGTTCCGGCCCGGCGCGATCGCCGCCGCCGACGCGATCAGCCGCGGCGTCTTCGGCGAGGGCGCCCCGCTCGACCAGCCGCCACCGCAGCAGCAGGCGGGCCCGATCCCCGCGCCGCCGGCGCCCACGCCGTCCAAGACCGCGCCGACCCAGGGCCCGACGCCGAACGCCGCGTCCGGCTACCGCCGCGTCGTCCAGGGTCGCGACGGCTGGCTGTACTACGGCTACGACGCCGACGCGAAATGCGATCCGTCCCGTCCGCTGCCCGAGACGATCGACAAGATCAACGAGCTGCGACAAGCGGTCGAGCAGTCCGGGCGGCGGTTCGAGTTCGTCGTCGCGCCGGACAAGTCGACGATGGTCCCGCAGTTCCTGCCCGACACCTACCCCGGCAAGGACTGCTCACGTTCGGCCGAGTCGGGCACCTGGCACTGGATGCTCAAGGACGCCCGCGCGATCGACCTGCGGCCCGAGCTGCGCGCGTCCGAGGGCCGGGTGCAGCGGCCGATCTACCCGTCGAACGACACGCACTGGTCCGACGAGGGCGCGCTGGTGATGACGCGCGCCATCGCGAACGCGATCAAACCGGGTGTCACGCAGACCTGGGTGAGCGTGCCCATGGGCCAGTACGACGCGGTCGCCGACCTGCCTCCGCTGATCAGCAAGCAGGGCACGAAGACGAACACGCTCTACAGCCTCCGCCCGGACGGCATCGTCGATCGCGCCGGTGAAACCAACGGCGACATCGACCGGCCGGTGTACCGCACGGCGAGCCCGCTGATCGGGACCGTGGACGAGAAGGTCCTGATCTACGGCGACTCGTTCACGAAGGCGTCTTCGCGGTATCTCTCGGGCGCGTTCACGAACCTGACGATGCTGGCGCACTTCACCCAGAAGACGTCGCAAGCCGAGGCCGTCGACGCTTTCGTGAACGCGAACGTCGTGATCCTCGAAGCCGTGGAGCGCAGTGTGGCGGGCGGTCAGCTCGCGTTCATCGACCCCGGTTTCCTCGCAGCGGTCAAGAAGGCGCTCGCCGAGCACCCGATCCGCTAGCGCAGGGCGGGCCGCGCGGTCGCCGTCGGCTCGACGCGGACCCGCGAACTCCGGCCGCGCAGCCACGCGATGAGACGGCAGACCAGGTAGATCACGAACGAGATCGTCGTGACGAACGCGCTCACCGGCTTCCCGGGCGCGAGCGACAGGATGATCCCGCCGAGTGCCGCGATCTCCGCGAACACGATCGACAGCACGGTCGCCTTCCACGGGCTCGCGGTGACCCGCGCGGCCGCCGCGGCCGGGGTCACCATCAGCGAGACCACCAGCAGCGCGCCGACGATCTGCACGCCGAGCGCGCTCGAAATCCCGACCAGCACCGCGAAGATCAGCGAAAGCAGCCGCACCGGGACACCGCGCGCCGCCGCGACCGAGGGGTCGACCGTGGCGAACAGCAGCGGCCGGTAGATCACCGCGAGCACCACCAGGACGACGACCGAGGCGCCGACGAGCAGGTTCAGGTTGGTCGAGTCGATGGTGATGATCTGCCCGACGAGGATGCCGAACTTGTTGGCGCTGCGGCCCTCGTAGAACGACAGCAGCAGGACGCCCATGCCGAGCCCGAAGGCGAGGATCACGCCGATGACGGAGTCGCGTTCGGACTCCCGGCCGCCGAGGATCCCGATCAGCAGGGCGGCGATGACCGCGCCCGCGAGACCGCCGAGTTCGACGCCGACGCCGAGCAGCAGCGCGCCCGCCGCGCCGGTGAAGGCCAGTTCGGCGGTGCCGTGCACGGCGAACGACATCCGCCGCATGACCACCAGCGGGCCGAGGACGCCCGCGACCAGGCCGAGGACGGCGGCCGCGAGCAGCGCGGTCTGGACGAAGTCGAGGCCGAGGAGTTCGCCGGTCAGGGCGAAGTCGAACATCTTGTCCACGGCGTTTATCCGGCCTGTTCGTCGATGTGGTGGGGTTCGTCCTCGCACAGCGCGCTCTGCGCCCCGGCGACGTGGATCTGCCCGCCGACCTTGAGCACCTCGATCCGCGTGCCGTAGAGCTCGGACAGCGTCTCCGAGTTCATCACCTCGTCCGGCTTGCCGATCCGGAACTGGCCGTTCACCAGATACAGCACCCTGTCCACATAGGACAGGATCGGGTTGATCTCGTGGGTGACGAACAGGACGGCGGTGTCGGCGGACCGCCGCCGCTCGTCGATCAGCTCGCTGACCGCGCGCTGGTGGGCGAGGTCGAGGGAGAGCAGCGGCTCGTCGCAGAGCAGCACCTCGGGGTCGCCGACCAGCGACTGCGCGACGCGGAGCCGCTGCTGCTCGCCACCGGAAAGCCGCCCCACCGGCTGTTTCGCGTACGCCTGGGCGCCGACGGCCTCGATCGCCCGCGCCACCAGCTGACGTCGTTTCGAGATCCCGAAGAGCCCGGTGCCCCACCGGTGCCCGTCCAGGCCGAGGCCGACCAGGTCCACCCCGCGCATCGTCAGGCCCTCGTCGAGGGCGCGCTGCTGCGGGATGTAGCCGATCCGCCGGTTCTGCCCGCCGGGGCGCCGCCCCGCGATCTCGACCGTGCCCTCCGGCAGTCCAAGCTGGCCGAGCAGCACCTTGAGCAGGCTGCTCTTCCCGGAGCCGTTCGGTCCGAGGATCGCGAGGAACTCACCGGGCTCGACGTCGAGGTCGAGCCCGGACCAGAGGGTCCTGGTGCCGAACGCGAGGCTCGCCCCGCGGACACGGACCGCGGGGCGCGCCTCGGCAGGTACGGAGCTCACTACTTCAACGCTCCCGCCAGCGCGTCGACTGCCTTCGTCATCCATGCAATGTAGTCGGTCACACCCTGGGGAAGTGTTTCGGTGACATCGACGACGGCGATCCCGGCGGTCTTGGCGTCGCCGACGACCTGCTGGGTGACCGGGGTGGTGGTCTGCGCGTTGTTGACCAGCGCCTTGACCTGCTTGCCGGTGATCAGCTGCTTGACCTGGTTGAGCGCGGCGGCGGGCACGTCCTGCTCGGCTTCGACGGCCGAAGCGAAGGCGGGCGGGGTCGCGTCGGTGACCTTGGCGCTTTCGAGCAGGTAGTGCGCGACGGGCTCGGTCGCGACGACCTTGCCGCCCGAGGCGCCCAGCCCGGAGACCTTGGTCAGCAGTTCCTGGGTCTTGCCCTTGAACGCGGTCGCGTTGGCGGTGAAGGCGTCCTTCGACGCGGGCTGGATCTCGCCGAGCTTCGCGGCGACCTGGTCGGCGATCTTCTCGACACCGGGGAGGCTGTACCAGACGTGCTCGTTCTCGTTGCCGGTCGCGGCGATGTCGACGGCGACCAGTTTCTGCGCGCCGGTGGCCTGGTCGGCGAGCTTCGAGAAGAACTCGTCGTAGCCGCCGCCGTTGGACAGCGTCAGCTTCGCGTTCTTCGCGGCGATGGCGTCGCTCGCGGTGGTCTCGTAGGAGTGCGGGTCGGCCGAGGGGTCGTGGATGATCGAGGTGACCTCGACCTTGTCGCCGCCGACCGCGGTCACGACGCTGCCCCAGACGTCGGTCGAGGCGACGACCTTGATCTTCTCGCCGCCCGGGTCCGCGGCGGACGCGTTCTGCGAACCGGAGCCCGCGGACGCCTTATCACTCGACGCGCAAGCCGTCGCGCCGAGCGCGAGGACGGCCAGGGCCGACACGGCCGCGAAAACACTCTTAGTACGGCGGGAATTCATTTACTGCACTCCTGCGGATGCCCAGGCCAGGTGTCCCAGATGCCGGGTAATGGAAACCGTTGTCAGATTCAACTGTACCCCATCCGGCTGACAGAACCCGCTGTCCAGGTCCGAGCTGTACCCAGGGTCACTCTGAATCGAGACCTGCCACACGTCGGGTGATGCTTCTGCAAAACGTTCTGAACCGTTACGGTTTGCGGATGGGCCGTCCTATCCGCACCAGGAGGCAGGCGACACTGGCGTCGTTGGCCGCAGAGCTCGGTGTGTCGAGGACCACCGTCTCCAACGCCTACAACCGACCCGACCAGCTGTCCCCTGAGCTGCGCCGCCGTGTTCTCGAGACCGCGCGGCGCCTCGGTTACCCGGGTCCGGATCCGGTGGCGCGATCACTGCGGACGCGCAAGGCCGGCGCTGTCGGTCTTTTGCTCACCGAAAACCTCTCCTACGCTTTCCGCGACCCGGCCGCCGTCGGCGTGCTCGAAGGGCTCGCGCTGGCGTGCGAGGACGCGGGCGTCGGCCTGCACCTGGTGCCGGCGAGCCCGGGCCGCGAGGACGTCGCGGCCGTGCACCGCGCCGGTGTCGACGGTTTCGTCGTCTACTCGGTTCCAGACGACGACCCGCATCTCGGCGCCGTCCTGGAACGCCCGGTGCCGACGGTGATCGTCGACCAGCCGCGGGTGGACGGTGTCGACCGGGTCGGCCCGGACGACGCGGCCGCGGTCACCGCCATGGCCGAGCACCTCATCTCGCTGGGCCACCGGCAGATCGGCGTGCTGTGCATGCGGCTGGCCCGCGAGCGCAACGACGACTTCGTCTCCATCCAGCGGCAGAGCGCCGCGCACTTCCACGTCCAGCGGATCCGCCTGGAAGCGCTGGCCGCTGCTTTCTCGGCGGCCGGGGTCGACTGGGCGACGGTGCCGGTGGTCGAACGCTTCGACCACACCGTGGACGACGGCGCGTCCGCCGCACGCCAGCTGCTCGACGCGTATCCGCAGGTCACGGCCGTGATCTGCACTTCGGACATCCTGGCGCTCGGCGCGCTGGCCGAAGCGGAACGCCGCGGCCTGCGGGTGCCGCAGGATCTGACGGTCACCGGATTCGACGGCATCACCGAGGCCGAACGCTCCGGGCTCACCACGGTCCACCAGCCGGTGCTCGAAAAGGGCAAGGCGGCGGGCAAGCTGCTGCTCAGCTCCGCCGACCGGGTCGGGCCGAAGGTCATCACCCTGCAGACGGAACTGCGGGTCGGCCGCACCTCCGCCCCGCCCCGGACGGCCGAGGAGCGCTGGTTCGGGCCGTGACGTGCCCCGTAAAGCGTTGCTCTCCCGGGGTGGGTCCGTTCAAATGGTCGAGTGACCTCAATAGACGTACTTCTCAAGCGAAACCAGGAGCTCGGCGACGTCACTCCTGGTGACCGTTCGTCCCCGAGGCCATCACTCCAGGTGGCGGTTCTGACCTGCATGGACGCTCGGATCCGGGTGTTCGAGATCTTCGGCCTGCTGCAGGGCGAGTCCCATGTCCTGCGCAACGCCGGCGGCGTCGTCACCGACGACATGATCCGCTCGCTCGCGCTGAGCCAGCGGAAACTGGGCACGCGTGAGGTGCTGATCGTCCAGCACACCGAATGCGGGCTCTCGATGGTGACCGAGGACGACTTCAAGGACGAACTCGAAGAGGCCACCGGACTGCGTCCGACGTGGGCCGTCGAGGCTTTCCGCGAGGTCGAGGACAGCGTGCGCCGGTCGGTGCAGCGGGTCCGCCGCAGTGATTTCCTGCCGCACACCGACAACGTGCGCGGCTTCGTCTACGACGTGAAGACGGGGCAGTTGTCTGAGGTCGGGTGAAGTCTCCGTCGGGCGCGAGCGCCCTTGGGGAGACGCGTTGAGGGCTGGGAAAGCCAGGCCTTTTAGAGTGTGACGGGTGGGCGTCGACGCGGATGTGCTGACCGGATGGTTCGACGAAGTCGGGCGCGACCTGCCCTGGCGTGAGCCGGAGTGCACCGCCTGGGGCGTGCTGGTCAGCGAGATCATGTTGCAGCAGACGCCGGTCGCGCGTGTCCAGCCGATCTGGCTGGAATGGATGGCGCGCTGGCCGGTGCCGTCGGCGCTGGCGGCGTCCTCGCAGGGCGAGGTCGTGCGCGCCTGGGGCAAGCTCGGCTATCCGCGACGCGCGTTGCGGCTGCACGCCGCGGCGGCCGTCATCGCCGAGAAGCACGACGACGTCGTACCGTCCGATGTGGACACTCTGCTCGCGCTGCCGGGGATCGGCGCGTACACCGCGCGGGCGGTCGCGGCCTTCGCCTACGGCAAGCGGGCGCCGGTGGTGGACACGAACGTCCGGCGCGTGGTCGCCAGGGCGGTGCACGGCGCGGGTGACGCCGGGCCGCCGTCGAACACCCGCGACATGGCCGACGTCGAGGCGCTGCTGCCGCCCGAGGACGCCCCCGCCGCGAAACTCTCGGCCGCGCTGATGGAACTCGGCGCGCTCGTCTGCACCGCCCGCTCGCCGCGCTGCGCGGATTGCCCGATCTACGAAGACTGCGCCTGGCAGCACGCGGGCAAACCCGCCTACGCCGGTCCCGCGAAACAGGTCCAGAAGTTCGCCGGGACCGATCGCCAGGTGCGCGGGCTGCTGCTCGACGTCCTGCGCGGCAGCGAAGGCCCCGTCGAGAAGGCGCGGCTCGACCTCGTCTGGCACGAATCCGGGCAGCGCGACCGGTGCCTCGACTCCCTGCTGGTCGACGGCTTGCTCGAACAGACCCGGGACGGCCTGTTCGCACTCCCTGGCGAACACTAACGCATTACGACAAAAGTTGGTCAATGGTTGTCATCGGCGCGATGGCGGGTTAGTTTTCCGGCCAACGCGCATGATGGGAGTTACGCCCGTGGCCGACTTCGACCGACGTACCGCGCTCAAGGGCGGCCTGACGGTAAGCGCCGTCGGGCTACTGGGGACGACGACAATTTCCGCCGCAGCCGCGGCGACTGGGGCAGTACAGGAACCGACGATCCACGACACGGCGGCCTGGGGTGCCCGGCCGCCGAACGGGGCGATCGAGGTACAGAACCACAAACCGACGTACATCGTCGTGCACCACACGGTGGATCCCGGCAACGTCACCGACTACACGCTCGAACACGCCTACTGGGCGTCGCGCTCGATCCAGAATTTCCACATGGACACCCGGGGCTGGGTGGACAGCGGCCAGCAGTTCACGAACAGCCGCGGCGGGCACATCACCGAAGGGCGGCATCGCAGCCTGGAGATCCTGCGTGGCGGGACCCAGCACGTGCTGGGCGCCAACGTGGGCAACAACAACAGCACCTGCATCGGGATCGAGAACGAGGGCCTCTACAGCAAGGAAGACGTCACGCCCGCGCTCTGGGACTCGCTGGTGAAGATGGTCGCGTACATCGCTTCGCAGTACGGGATCTCGCCGGAGTTCATCAAGGGACACCGGGACTTCAACTCGACCGAATGCCCGGGAACCGTGCTGTACGACCGGCTTCCGGAACTGCGCACCGCGGTCGGGAAGCTGCTGGGCTCCGCGTCCCCGAAGGCCGATCTGCCGGAGTGGCCGCTGCTCAAGCCCGGCGACGCCGGGCCGCGAGTGCGAGTGGCCCAGGAACTCCTGCGGGGACGCGGTTTCGCCGTCCCCGTCGACGGCGTGTTCGGGCAGTCCACAAAGGACGCCGTCGCCGCGCTGGCGGCCCGGAACGGGCTGGAGCGCGACGCCTGCGGCGCGACCATGGCGACCGACGAGACCGGGTTCCTCGGCTCCGACGTCTGGCCGCTCATCGTCCGGTCGGGCACTGATCCGCGGGCGCTGAAAGCACGACTCGCCGGCTGAACAGCAACGGCGAGAGGACCACAAGGGCGGCGCACCAAGGGAGCAGGGAAGTTCCCAGCGGCAGCAGCAAGCCGCCGAGGAGGGCGCCACCGGCGACGGCGCCGTTCCAGGCCGCGATCGTGAGCGACTGGGCGGCGTCGGCGGTGGGGCCCGCGATCAGCGCGGTGACGGCCTGGAACGCGGTGGGCGCGCCGCCGAACGCCAGGCCCCACGACGCGGCGGCGGCCAGCACCAGACCGTGGATGCCGTCACTGAGTCCGATCATGACGATCGCGGCGGCCGTCATGGCGGTGCAGGACACCAGGACCGCGCGAGGATGCCGGTCGAGCGCGGAGCCGACCGCCACCAGCCCGCCGACGGCGGCGCAGCCGAACACCAGCAGCGCCGCGCCCAGCATCGTCGCCGCGTCCAGCCCTGCGAGGACCGGGCCGATGTAGGTGTAGGCCACGTTGTGCCCCAACGAGAACAGGGCCACCGTCGCCAGCACGGGCCGCATCCCGGGCAACCGTGACGCGGCGAGCGGCCGGGTGTGCCCCGCCGGGTCCGCCGGTACGGCGGGCACCGCGACGAGCACCCAGACCAGCAGCGGCACGGTGATCAGCGCCATCACGGCGAACGCCCAGCGCCAGCCCGCCAGTTCGCCGAGCGCGGTCCCGGCGGGGACGCCGAGCGCGAAGCCGATCGGGGTGCCGGACATGGCGATGGCCAGCGCGCGCCCGGTGAGTCCCGGCGGCGCGAGGCGCATCGCGTATCCGGCGACGAGCGACCACATCACCCCGGTCAGCGCCCCGGAAACGACCCGAGTCGCCAGGATCAGCGGGTACGACGAAGACACCGCGATCACCAGGTTGGTGACCAGGAAACCGGCGATCAGCGCGAGGAGCAAGCGTTTGCGCGGCACCCGCAGGGTCGCGCTGGTGAGCGGGATGGCGGTGAGCGCGGTCGTGATCGCGTAGACCGTCACCAGCTGCCCCGTGGCCGACGGGGAAACGCCCAGATCCGCGGACATGCCCAGCAGCAGCCCGGCGGGCAGCACTTCGGTGAGGCAACCGAGGAAGACCGTCGTCGTCAGCGCGAACAGCGCCGGGAAGGGCAGCATGCCTCGACGATCTCCTCCCCGGCAAGGCGTGGATAGTCCCCGGCGGTCATGCCGCCGCGTTATCGGCCGGGATAACCCTGCGGCATCACCGGCTGGCAGTGCCGCGCGCGACGCGGTCATACGCACGATGGCCGGGCACCCTCCCCCCTAGAGAGAAGGCCCGTTCATGACCGTGCGGATTCGGTGGCAGGAGCCACTGTGCACCGCGTTGCTCGCCACCACGATGATCGGCACTTGCCAGGCCCCGGCGGCGGCACAGCCGGCACCCGGCAGCGACGGGTACGTGCACGTCTCGCCCGACGGCACCGTCCTCGGCCCCGATCCTTACTACCCCAAGGACGGCAACGGCGGCTACGACGTCGACAAGTACTCGCTCGCGCTGGACTACTCGCCGTACTCGATGCTGTTGAGCGGCAAGGCGACGATCACCGCGACGGCCACCCAGGACCTGAGCCGGTTCGACCTCGACCTGCGCGGTCTCACCGTGCGCTCGGTCTCCGTCGACGGCGTGGCCGCGACGTTCCGGCGGACGGGCGAACACGAGCTGGTGATCACCCCGAAGACCCCGTTGGCCGCGGGTCAGCGGTTCACCGTGGTGGTCGGTTACGACGGGCGGCCGGAGCCGCTCACCACGGCGCGGGGCCGGGTCGGCTGGCTGGCCGCTTACGGCGATTCCGCCGTGGCCACCGGCCAGCCGCGATCGGCGATGACCTGGTTCCCCGTCAACGGCACCGAAGTCGACAAGGCGACCCTGCGCGTCTCCGTCACCGTCCCGAACGAGTTCTCCGTGATGGGCAACGGTTTCCAAGTCTCCGATGGGCCGGCGGGCGCCGGGCGGCACACCGTCACCTGGTCGGAGGAGACCGCCCTCGCGCCGAGTACGGCGATGCTCGGCATCGGGCGCTGGGACGTCGAGCGGATCACTCTTCCCGGTGGCCGGACCGCGATCAACGCCTATCACCCGTGCGCCGTCGACAAGCGGAAGATCGGCGGGAAGCTGCCCGAGGTGCTGGAGTTCCTCACCGGGAAGTTCGGCGACTACCCGCAGTCGGCGGCGGGCGGACTGTTCCTCGACCGCTCCCTCGGCTACACGCACGGCGCCCAGACCCGGCCGGTGTACGGCCGCACGGCGACCATCGCCGATCTGGTGTACGCCACCGCGTACCAGTGGTGGGGCGCCGGAGTGACCGGCAAGATGTGGCGCGACACGCTGATGACGGAGTCCGTCGCGCAGTACGCGGTGTGGCTGTGGGACGAGGCGAAGAACGGCGTCGACCTGGACCGCCGGTACCGCGACATGGTGACCAAGGTGGGTAACGACGCGACCTTCTGGGCGCCCAAGCTCACCGATCCGGGCAAGGGCGCCGAATTCGCGCCCACCACCAAGGCGGTGCTGATGACGCACGCGCTGCGGCGGCTGATCGGCGACGACGCGTTCTTCCAGATCATGGCGGGCTTCCCGGCGATCAACCCGCAGGGGAACCAGAACTGGCACGACTTCGAGCTCTACGTCTCCGCGATGACGCAGCGCGATCTCGGCGAATTCAACGCCGCCTGGCTGGACGGCACCGTCCGGCCGCCGGACGCGCTCCTCTACCCCGGACCTTCGCGACCATCGCGCTGAGAACCCCCGCCCGGACGGCGTGACCCGATCATCCGCTGTCCGGGCGGGCCTCGACTGTGGCGTGGGTTTCAGCTTGCCACGGTGTCGGGAACGGGTGTCGCGGCGCCGGCGGACGCGCGAGTGAGTTGTCGGCCGGAATGCTCGCGAGTGGCGAATGCGGCTACAGAGCCGAAATCCGAAGGTGCCGGGTCGGGCGGCAAGTCCGTGAAGGCCATCACCTTCCACAGGCACACGGCCCCGGTACGGGGGCGTTGTGAAAGCCACCTTCGCAACCTTCAACGTTGCGAACGTGGCTTTAACAACGTCCAGGCGAAGGGCGGCGGCTGGGGCCTCGGTCCAGGTGGTCGTGAGTGGTAAGTGTCGTTCTAACGACACTTACCACTCACGACCACCTGTACCGAACCGACACCTTTGCCTTACCCCCAAAGGAACCGTCCTTACCGCTCACGAGTTCTGTCCAGGTACGCGGCGTAGACCGGCGCCGTCCTCGCCTCGGCCCAGTACGCCTCGACGACGGCCGAGATCAGCTCCTCCCGCCGTCCCGCCACGAACGTCTCCCGGTTCCAGGCGAGAATATGCCTGCGCGGCAACACATCACCGCTCAGCGGCCGGGTCACGATACCGGCGTTCACCGGATGGCAGATCGGCTGCGACAGGCCGATCGCGCCCGCCCGGACCACCAGCAACGCCACCTGCTGCGAAGTCACCTGATGGGTGACCGTCGGGCTGAAGCCGTGCCGCGCGCAGGTGTCGGCGAAGTACTTGGTGAACGTGGCCGCCGAGGAATCGGACACCATCACCCACGATTCGTCCCGCAGCTCACGCAGGTCGATGCTTTCCCGGCTCGCCAGCGGATGGGCTTCCGGCAGCAGGACGAACGTCGGCTCGGTCGCCACCACCGCGGTGTCCACGGTGGCGGGGACTTCGAGTTCGTAGCCCGGATAGTCCTTGACCAGCCCCACTTCCGCGCGCCGCTGGGCGAGCAGCGGCAGCAGCCGCTCGGGATGGTCGTCGTGCACGACCTGCACTTCGGAGATCTCCGGCCAGATCCGGGTCACCAGCTCGGGGAGATGCCCGACAAGCGCACTGGCGACCGCCGCCACGCGGACGACGTCGGGCGGGCCGCTGGGGCAGACGCGCTGCTCGATGTCTTCGAGCAGTTTGTCCAGCTGTGGCAGCAAAGCGGCGGTCCGGCGCAGCAACAATTCGCCCATCGGCGTCGGTTTCGCACTGCCCTCGCTCCGGTCGAACAACTGGTAGCCCAGCATGTTCTCCAGCCGTTTGAGTTGTGCGGACACCGCGGGCTGGGTGACGCCGAGAGCGATCGCGGCACGGGAAAGGCTCCCCGTGTCCGCGATCGCCCGGATCACCCGCAGGTGGTGGACATCCAGCTGTACGACGTCGAACTCCTTTGTCACGAACGGGTTTTCGACCCGTCGGAAGAAGTCATCACCGCGGGAACCGCCGCGGCCGTGGTCCGTCTGCCGAGAAGAATATACAGCAGGAAAGCACCGAAAACGGAGTTCACCGTGGCGATTCCCCACGGCAGCCAGATCCCCACCGCGGCACCGGCGGCCCAGCAGATCAGCGCACTGGGAACCCAGGTCGGGCAATTCGACGGCAATTCCCCGGACGCTCGCGTGCTCTCCAAGTCCGGTTTCCAGCGCCGCACGACGTAGTACTCGGCGATCACTACCCCCGCCACCGGCGGTGTGAGCACCCCGACCCAGGTCAGGAAGGTGGTGAAGTGATCGAGGATGCCGATCGCGGAGAGCACCGTGCCGAGACCGCCGAGCAGCAGGGTCGCGGTGGTGCGGTCCAGCCGCCGGGACAGCAGCACCTGCACGGTGTTCACCAGCCCGAGCGAGGACGAGTAGAGGTTCCAGTCGTTGATCTTCAGGATCGCGGTGACCAGGATCAGCGTGCCGAGCACCCCGGACGACGACGTGATGATCCCGACCACGTCGGCGCTTTTCGCCGCGTGCGCGAGCAGCACGCCGATCAGGCCGATCAGGTACTGGCCGAGGGTGACGCTGACCAGGGTCTGCTTCACCACGTCGGCCGCGGTGCGGTTGAACCGCGTCATGTCCGGGGTCATGATCGCGCCCATGATGAACGCGCCTGCCACCAGCGTGGTGCCCTGCGCCAGCGACATCGACGGTCCCGGCGGCGGTTCGGCCGTCAACACGGAAAGCGAATGGCCTTTCAGCGCGTCGATGATCGAGTATCCCGCCAGCGCGAGGAAGGCGGGCACCGTGACGTACGCCGTCCAGGCCATCGCGTGGAAACCGAACACGACGATCGCGGTGACCAGCGCGCCACCAGCGAGCGCCCACACCCACACCGGCGGGCCGCCCATCAGGGCGTGGAGGCCGTGGGCGAACACGTCGTTCTGCACCCCGAACCAGCCGGCCAGGCTCAGCGTCATGAGGAGCCCGACCAGCGAAGACCCGCCGGTGCCGAACCCGGTCCAGCGCGCGAGCACCGACGTCGACAGGCCTTCCCGGGTACCGGCGACACCCATCAGGATGGTGATGATCTCCAGCAGTACCGAACCGATCGTGATGGCCAGTACCGCGTCCCAGAAGGTCATGCCGAAGCCGAGGACGGCGCCGAGCAGGAACTGGTGGAACGAGGACACCTGCCCGAACCGTTGCAGCGCGACGGAAACCCAGGAATAGCGGCGTTCGGCGGGTACCCGGCGCAAGGAGAAGTCGTCGTGTTCCACGATCACTCCACCCGTTCCGGGACGGCCTGTTCCGGGATGGCCTGTTCGAGGACGACGAAGCCCTGTCCCGGCAGCGGCCGCCACGAGAGTTCACCGCGGTAGAGCCGTTCGAGGAACGCGACCCGCTGGTGATAGGCGAACACGGAGCTGCTGACACCCGCCACGGCGACGGTGCCGACGAACATCGGCAACTCGGCCAGGAAGTACCGGACCGCGCTGCGCAGCTGGTCACGGGTGGGGTGTTCGCCTTCGGGCAGCCGCCGGTCCAGCACCCAGTTCGTGGCTCCGAGGCACTGCTCGGCGAACTCCGGGTCCAGGGCGAAGCGTTGGTGTGCCTCGGAAAGCAGGCCGAGATACGCGGGATCGGTTTCGAGCACCGCGGCGTCGAGGATCAGCGTGTTCGGATCCGAAGGGCAGACCTGCTGCAACGCCCGGACTATCTTGTTGCGCGTGTAGTTGCCCTGACGCTGCGCCTTCTGCGCGGCGCGTGCCGGGTCGTAGCCGAGGGCCTCCATGGTGAAAGCGGACGGCCCGTCCGGGACGAAGAAATGAAAGCCTTGGAAAGCGGACATGGCCCAGCGGGCGAGATCGGCGATCCGTTCCACCGTGAAATAGCTGTTGAACGGGCTGATACCGATGCAGACGTGCTCGGCTCGCGCCAGCGGGTCGGCGCAATGCTCCGTGAGCGGCAGTGGTCGTAGCAAGACGGCTCCTGATTAGCGATATGCGGGGAGAAGAGGCGTCGACCGACGGTAGCCACGCTGAGTGACCCCTGCTATTGCCGACTGTGGTTGTCATCGCGTTATAGGAATTTGAGAATTTTTCGTATGCACGCGACAACGGTGAAATCGGCGCGACCTTCGGAGGTGCCGGACACGCGCGGAGCGCGGTATACGAAGTCATGGAGATTCAGGTTCGGCATCTTCGCGTGATTTGTGAGATCGCTGCCTCCGGAAGCCTCAACCGTGCCGCCGCCGGGCTGGGGCTCGGGCAGCCCGCGCTCAGCCACCAGTTGCGCCGGATCGAGCGGATGGTCGGTGGTTCCCTGTTCCATCGCGACCAGCACGGGGTGCGGCCCACCGAACTCGGCGCCCTGATCCTGCGGCGGGCCAAGGCGATCGTGCTCACCTTCGACGAACTGGAGCACGACTTCCACCGGCAGGAGCCCGAGGTCGGCGAATCGATCAGGATCGGCTGGAACGACAGCGCCATCACGGGTTCGCTGCTCGCCGGGCTGCGCGACCTGAGACCCGGGGAACCGTTTCGCACCCGCGCCGACACTTCACGCACACGACTGCTCGCCCAGGTCGCGAACCGGGGCATCGACCTCGCGCTGATCATGATCTGCGGCGGGCGCGGCCTCCCGGTGCCGCCGGAGGTGCGGACCCTGACCCTGGTCGAGGAACCGTCGTTCGTCGCGGTTCCCGCGGAACATCCGCTCGCCGAGGCGGAAGAGATCGAACTCGCCGAACTGGCCGGGGAGGACTGGATCGTGTCGAGCGGCGGCGACGGCTGCCGGGTGGTGTTCCGCGAAATGTGTCTCGCGCACGGTTTCGACCCCCGGATCACCCACGACGTCGACATCGACACCGCGCGGGAGGACCTGGTCAGCGGCGGGCACGGCGTCGGCCTGGTCCAGCCGACCCGGCCGCCGTCGGACGGCCTGTCCATCCGGCCGCTGTCAGGCGCGCCGATGTGCGTGCGGCACGTGCTCGCCTGGCGGGCGGACGGCCCGTGCGCGCCCAGGGTCGAAGAACTCGCCGGCGAGGCGACGGCGGGCTACTGGCGGCTCGCCGAACAGACGGCGCCGTACCGCGCCTGGCTGCACCGCCACGGCAGGCTGGCGGCTGGATAACCCTTCGGCATGCGGGGGCGGCACTAGAGCGTGTCCCGGAAACGGCCGACGATGGGAATCGTCAATCGAGGTCGTCTGAGAAGGGGCATCATGCTGCCGTTGATCACTCGTACGGAACTGCTCTCCCGAATGGAGGCCGGAACGGTGGTCGTGGTCGACACGATGCCGGTCGCCTATTTCGAAAAGGAACATCTGCCGGAAGCGCTCAACATTCCGGGGTTCCCGTACGAACAGGCCGCCGAATTCACCGATCACCTGGCACCGACGGTGCTTCCGGACAAGACCGCCGAGATCGTCGTCTATTGCGCGAACACGCCGTGCCGCAACAGTGAATTCGTCGGACGGCGGCTGCTGGAGCTCGGCTACGAGAACGTCCGCAAGTACCGCGAAGGAATCGAAGACTGGGTCGCGAACGGATTGCCGACCGGGTCTTCGTCCTGAGTGGACTTCCCCGCGAAGGAGATCGTCTTGTCCAAGACCAAAAGGTTCGTCTGCGTGCTGGCCGGTGTGCTGGCGCTCATCACCGGTTTCGGCAACGGCGCGGCGTCCGCCGCACCGTCACCGGCGGCCGAGAACGTGATGACGGTGACCTCGGGCAACTACGCCGAAGTCATGAACATCTCGAAGCAGAAGCTGGTCATCATGGACTTCGGCGCGACCTGGTGCCCGCCGTGCCGTCAGATGAAACCGGTGATCGAACGGCTCGCCGGCGAGTACGGCGGCAAGTTCCTGCTCGGCGAGGTCGACGTCGACCAGAGCCGGGACCTGTCCAGCAAGTACAACATCCGCTACCTCCCGACGCTGGTCGGTGTCCGCAACGCGGCCGAACTGCCGTCCTCGCGGAACATCGGCTACCCGGGCGAGGCGAAGCTGCGCGCCTGGATCGACGCTCAGCTCGCCAAGCGCTGACCCAGGACGTCGGAGAGAAACGCGTCGACGGCGCCTAGGTAGGTTTCCGGAGCTTCGTCGTGCACCACGTGCCCGGCGCCTTGGACGACGATGTGCCGTCCGAGGCCGCCGGGCACGCGCGCGGCCAGTTCGGCCTGCTGGCCGTGCGGCATCGCCGTCCGCTCGCCTTCGATCGCGAGCAGCGGGCATTCGACGCGTTCGACGAACTCCCAGAAATCCCGCCGCCCCCATTCCGCCGCGATCTCGTACAGATCGGGCAGCGACGCGATCAGGTGATAACCGTCTTCCCGTTCCTCGACGCATTCGAGGAAATAGTCGCCGGTTTCGCCGAAGAATTCGCGCACATGGGCCAAGGACCGGAACGGGACCGGCCAGGACTCGAAGTAGCCGCGCCAGGCGTCCACGGTCCGGCCGCGCTGATCCGGCGCGAAATCCTCGCAGACCACGGCGCGGACGAGTTCGGGATGCGTGGCCGCGGTGACCCACGCGTGCAGGCCGCCCATGGAATGTCCGATCAAGACGGCGGGTTCGCCGAACGTCCGCAGCACCGCGGCGACGTCGTCGGCGAACCGTTCGGTGCGCCAAGGTCCGCCGCGTGGCCCGCGGCCGTGACCGCGCGCGTCGAGGCCGTGGACACGCCCGTACGGTTCGAGCCTTCGCGCGACCCGCCACCACGTCGTCGCCCTGCCCATCAACCCGTGCAGGAGGACGATCGGCGGTCCATCACCGCCGAAAGTGATCAACCCGTCGCGCTGAATCACCACTAAGCTCCCCTCCATGCGCAGCCGTGTCCCCGCCGCCGGTCTGGTCCTGGGGGTCGTCTGCGCCCTGATTATCGGTTGCAGTGCCGATCCTCCTCCGGCGGCGCCCCCTCCACTGCCGCCGATGCGTCCGGCGCCGGGGGCTTCGGGCGCGGGCGACCCGTACTACCCGATGGACGGAAACGGCGGCTACGACGCCGTCGAATACCAGGTCGGGATCACTTACGACCCCGCGAAAGGGCGTCTCGACGGCGACACCACGGTGATCGCGAAAGCGACCCAGGACCTCGATCGGTACAACTTGGACTTACGCGGCTTGACCGTCCAATCCGTCGAAGTGGAGGGGAAGCCGGCCAAGTTCGCCCGCGAGAGCGACTTCGAGCTGGTGGTGACGCCCGCCGAGCCGATCCGGAACGGGAGCACGTTCCACACGAAGGTCGTCTACGGCGGCGACCCGTCCACGACGCCCAAGGCAGGCGGCAGCGAGAACGGCTGGCAGAAATCGAAGGACGGCGGCGCGTTCGTCGTCGGCGAGCCGCATTCGGCGTCGTTCTGGTATCCCGTCAACGAAACCCCGCGCGACAAGGCGATGTTCACCCTCACCGCCCGCGTGCCGGACGGCTGGACCGTCATCTCGAACGGACGCGAGATCCAGAAGACCTCGGCGAACGGCTGGTCCACGACGTCCTGGCAGGAGCGCACGCCCGTGGCGCCGTACCTGACCACGGTGGCGATCGACAAGTTCACCGTCGACCGGATGGCGCTCCCGGACGGAACGCCGCTGGTCAACGCGTACGCGCCGGGCGCGGAGGACCGGCGCGACACCGGCAGGCGGCTGCCGGAGATCATCGGCTTCCTGAGCTCGAAGTTCGGCCCGTACCCGGTGGACGCGGCGGGCGGGATCTACCTCGACGAGGACATCCACTTCTCACTGGAGACCCAGACCAGGCCGACGTACGCGAAATGGGCCGAGCTGATCACCGTCGTGCACGAAACCGCACACCAGTGGTTCGGCGATTCGGTGACGCTGAATTCGTGGTCCGACATCTGCCTCAACGAATGTCTCGCGTCGTACGCGCAATGGCTGTGGCAGGAGTCGCGGGACAACGAGAACCTGGACGACCGCTATCGCGCCGCGCTCGAAATCATGCGGGGCAGCCCAGACTTCTGGACGCCGAAACTGGTCGACATGGGGGCCGGGAAGGAATTCCACGGCGTCTACGACAAGGGGATCCTGGCGATCCACGCACTGCGGCGGAAGATCGGCGAAGGCGCGTTCGCGCGGCTGCTGAAGGAATGGCCGGCGGCGCATCGGAACGGCAACGTGTCCTGGGCGGATTTCGAGGCGTTCACGATCAAGCTCTCGGAGCAGGACCTGCGGCCGTTCTTCGACGCGTGGTTCCACGGCACGACGATCCCGCCGGACGCCGAACTCCTGCCGGGCACCCTCCGCGGCTGAGACCGGCGCACTCAGAGGACGAAACGCGGGGGCGACAGGCCGGTCCGGGGCCGCGACCATCGCATTTCGTCCTCTAAATGCGCTTGGAGGCGAGCTGGGCTGTCCGTGAAGGCCTACTTGCCTACCCTCAAGGTAGTGAAGGAGGCCTTCACGGAACACCCGACCGCCACAAGCGCCTCAGTGACCACACGCGCCACCACCAAAGCGCGTGAAGGCCTCCTTCACGCGGCTGAGCCGAGGAAACTCGACCTTCACCCCTTCCGCGACGGCGCGAGGGTGAGCGCGCGGAAAGGGCTACCGAGATTGCCGCATTTCGTCCTCTGGATGCGGGGTACCCGTCGCATTTCGTCCTCTGGATGCTGCGGGTGGCGAGACCCGGACCGCCGCGTTTCGTCCTCTAGATGCGGGGTGGGGCGGGGTAGTCCGGCAGGTCGATGCCGTTCACCACGTCCCGCATCTTCCGCGACGCCAGCGCGGCGACCGGCTTCAGCCGCATCAGGCGCAGCATCAGGTACCGCGTCCGCAACGCCGCCCGCGACTTCGCGAAGATCGACTCCGCGTTCTCCCGCCCCATCTCCTGGGTCTTCTCGACGAACTCACGCATGACCGCTTCGTACCGCTTGAGCCCCGTGTCGAGACCGGCCGCGAGTTCCCCGGCGAGGACGTACGCGCCGACGAACGCCAGGCTCGTCCCCTGCCCCGAAAGCGGCGAAGGACAGAAAGCCGCGTCGCCCAGCAACCCGATCCGGCCGCGCGACCACGACTCCATGATCACCTGCGCGCACGAGTCGAAATAGAAGTCGGGGGCGTCGGCCAGCCGTTCCAGCAGCCAGGGCGCCTCCCACTCCATCCCGGCGGCGAAGCCCCGCACCAGCTCTTTCTGCGCTTCGACGTCGCGATAGTCGTAGTCGACCTTCTCCGAAGCGAACCCGAAATAGGCCATCGCCTCGTCGCCGTCACGGATTCCGCGAATCCCGGCGGACCGGCCGACGTCGTCGAAGCCGATCGCCCAGTTCCGCAGGCCGAGCCGGTTCGGCACGGTGAAGAACGCCAGGTACGAGCCCAGGTGCCGGACGTAGCGGGACTCGTCGCCGAACGCCAGCGCGCGCACTCCCGAGTGCAGCCCGTCCGCCCCGATGACCAGGTCGAACGTCCTCCGCGACCCGCTCGCGAAGGTGACGTCGACGCCGTCGGCCCGCTCGTCCAGCGCGGTGATCCGGTCGCCGAAGACGTACTCCGTCCGCTCCCTGGTCGCCTCGTACAGCACCTCGGTCAGGTCGCCGCGGAGGATCTCGATCTCGGCGACGACGCCGTCGCCGTCGAAGTCGTCGGCGCGGATGGTGGCCTTCGCGCGGTTCTTCCGGTCGACGAGGGTCTCGCCCTTCGTGTCCGTGCACGCCTCGCGGACACGTTCGTCCAGCCCCATCCGGCGGACGACCTCCCTGGCCGTTCCGCGCAGGTCGACGGCCTGGCCGCCGGGGCGCAGCGAAGGCGCGCGCTCCACGACGGTCACTTCGAAGCCGTACCGGGTGAGCCAGAAGGCCAGCGCCGGGCCGGCGACGCTCGCGCCGGAGATGAGGATCTTCGTGTCAGCCATCTCCTGGAAGGTCCCACGCATCACATCGCGGCGCAAAAGAGTTTCACCGTAGGGTGGACGGCATGGCTGTCGTGAAGATCAACGCGATCGAGGTCCCCGAAGGCGCAGGCCCCGAGCTGGAGAAGCGGTTCGCCGCGCGGCTGCACGCCGTCGACAACCAGCCCGGCTTCCTCGGCTTCGAACTGCTCCGCCCGGTCTCCGGTGAAAGCCGCTACTTCGTCTACACGAAGTGGGAGTCCGAAGAGGCCTATCAGGCGTGGGCGTCCGGTCCGGCGCGCGAGGCGCACGCGGGTGAGCGCGCGAAGCCGGTCTCCAGTGGCGCGAACCTGCTGGAATTCGAGGTCGTCCAGGCTTCGAAGCCGGGTGAGTGAGCTCGAACGAGCCGCGGAACTGATCGACGGCGCCGGCGCGCTGCTCGTCTGCGCCGGCGCCGGGATGGGCGTCGACTCCGGCCTGCCCGATTTCCGGGGTGACGAGGGTTTCTGGAAGGCGTATCCGCCGTACGAGCGGCTGGGCATCAGCTTCGTCGAGCTCGCCGATCCGCGGCATTTCGCCGAAGATCCCGAGCTCGCCTGGGGTTTCTACGGACACCGGCTCGCGCTGTACCGCGCGACCGTCCCGCACGAAGGGTTCCGTCTCCTGCTGTCCTGGGGAGCCCGCAAACCCGGCGGCGTCCGGGCATTCACGTCCAATGTGGACGGACAGTTCCAGAAGGCGGGGTATCCGCACGTCGCCGAAGCGCACGGGTCCATCCACCATCTCCAGTGCCTCGACCGGTGCACCGGCGAGATCTGGCCCGCCGGCGACGTCGAGGTCCCGATCGACGAGGACACGATGCGCGCCCTCGCGCCGCTGCCGTCGTGCCCGCGCTGCGGCGGCCTCGCCCGGCCCAACATCCTGATGTTCGGCGACTACGACTGGCTCGGGCAGCGCAGCCAGGCCCAGCTCGACGAGCTGACCGCGTGGCGCCGCGCGTATCGCGACCTCGTGGTGGTGGAACTCGGCGCCGGGCAGGCCGTGCCGACGGTGCGGCGCTACTCGGAGCTGGCCAGCGCCGCGACCGGCGCGCTGGTCCGGATCAACCCGCGCGAGCCGCGGATCCGGCACGGACGCGGCGTCTCGCTCGCGAGCGACGGCCTCGCAACGCTCAAGGCCCTGGACTCCTTGCTCGCCTCGTGAGTGGCGTGATCAGGCGGCGAACTCGCGTGATCGGACGGACGACACGCTCGGAACGACGGTTCAGGGCAGGACGATTTCCGCGTACACCGCGTCGTGATCGCTGCCGGGCGTCTCCAGCACCTTGAAGTCCGCGATCGCCGTCCGCTTGTCCGCCAGCACGTGGTCGATCGGCACCGGCGGCACCATCCCGTTCGTCCAGGTGCCCTGCAGCGCCTTCCCCAGCTGATCGGCGGCGTCCACGTATCCCCTGGTCAGCAGCTCACGGAAGAGCGAGTGGTCGAGGCTCGCGTTGAAGTCGCCCGCCAGGATCCGGATGTCGTGCTCGGCGTCGGCGTAGGGCAGGTCCTTGGCCTCGTCGACCCACACGTGCCTGTCCCACATCGGCGCCGCCGGATGGACCGCGACGACCTCGATCCGGACGCCGTCGCCGAGGTCGACGCTCGCGCTCGGCTGTTTCCGATCCGAGTCGCCGCTGAGCTTCAGCGGCGTGAGCGGGTACTTCGACACCAGCCCGGAGCCCGACGCCCATTCCGCCGGGTGCAGCACGTGGTACGGCAGGAGCTGGAACAGCCCGGCCCGGTCGAGCGCGGCGATCGCCTCGGGCGTCATCTCGGTCAGGCTCAGGACGTCGACCTGGTGTTCCTTCACGTAGCCGACGATCCTGGCCGGATCAGCCTGCCCGCCGAGCATGTTCGACGCGAGCACGCGGACATGCTTGCCGCCGAGCGCCTTCTGCTCGTTGGCGAACGCGCGGGGCAGCACGAGCGCGGCGACCGTGCAGGTCAGCACCAGTGCGACGGCCGCGGTCCACCAGCGGCGCAGGCCCAGCGCGAGGACGCCGAGCACCAGGGTCGCGATCCCCGCGTACGGCGTCAGCGCGAGCGCGGCGATCGTGTACGTGTTGCCGTCGTACCCCACCAGCCGCATCGCCGTCAGCACCGCGAACGGCACGACCGCCGCGACGAGCAGCCCGCTGACCAGCTTCCGCCCGGCACCCCGGCGCGCCACCACCGGCCGGACCGGCCGCTCTTCGATCACCATGACGTCGAGTATGCCGATCATGAGCGCCGTGACGGCGCTCTCCACAAGACCTTCACAACCTCCTCACACCGCGTCTACCAGCGCGTATCAGGTTCTGCCAGCCGCTGCCAGCGCGCTGTGCGCGGTCTGTCAGGCACGGGGTGCACCTTTGTCCGCGGGGCGAGACCACAGGAGGAATCGATGACTCACGCGATCAGGGCCGAGGGCCTGGTCAAACACTATGGGGAGACGAAGGCGCTCGACGGGGTCGATCTGGAGGTCCCGGCGGGCAAGGTGGTCGGGGTGCTGGGGCCGAACGGCGCGGGGAAGACGACCGCCGTCCGGATCCTGGCCACCTTGATCCGGCCGGACCGCGGCCACGCGAGCGTCTTCGGGTACGACGTCGTCAAGAACCCGATGGCCGTCCGCGGCATGATCGGGCTGACCGGGCAGTACGCGTCGGTCGACGAGGACCTCTCCGGTACGGAGAACCTGGTCCTGATCGGCAGGCTGCTGGAGTTCTCCAGGGCGGACGCGAAGAAGCGCGCGGCCGATCTGCTGGAGCGGTTCGAGCTGACCGACGCCGCCGGACGCGCGATCAAGACCTACTCGGGCGGCATGCGGCGGCGGCTCGACCTCGCCGCGAGCCTCGTCGGCCGTCCCAAGGTGCTGTACCTGGACGAGCCGACCACCGGCCTCGACCCGCACGCCCGCAACGAGGTCTGGGCCGTGGTCCGGACGCTGGTCGCGGACGGCACCACGGTGCTGCTCACCACGCAGTATCTGGAGGAGGCCGACCAGCTGGCCGACACGATCACCGTGTTCGACCACGGGCACGTCGTGGCGAACGGGCGGGCCGACGAGCTCAAGCGGCGGACCGGCGGCCAGACGCTGCAGGTCCGGCCGACCGCGCTCGCCGATCTCGACGCCGTCGAGCGCATCCTGACAAGCCTCACCGGGGCCCGGCCGAACCGGGACGACGACACCGGGCTGCTCACCGCGCCGGTGGCGGACCCGGTCCTGCTGTCCACCTTGGTCCGCAAGCTGGACGAAGCCGGGATCACCGCGGACGAGCTGGCGCTGCGGCTGCCCAGTCTCGACGAGGTGTTCCTCGCTCTGACCGGCAAGAAGACCGATGAGTCCACAAAGGACACGACTCCGGAAGGGAGCCTGGTATGACGACCATCGCCGCACCCGCACCACCACGGCGCGTTTCACTGGCCGGCAGTGCCAGGCACGGGTTCTCCCTCGCCTGGCGCGGGATTCTCAAGATCCGCAAGAACCCGGAGCAGCTCGCCGACGTCACCATCGCGCCGATCATCTTCCTGGTCATGTTCGTCTACCTGTTCGGTGGCGCGATCATGGGCAGCACCGAGGGTTACCTCCAGATGATCGTGCCCGGCATCATGGTGTTCAACATCCTGCAGGCCAGCATGACCGTCGGCGTCCAGCTGAACACCGACGTCACCAAGGGCGTGTTCGACCGGTTCCGCGCGATGCCGATCGCGCGGTCCGCGCCGCTGATCGGCGCCGTGCTGGCCGACATCGTGCGCTACCTGGTGTGCATCACCGTGCTGATGATCGTCGCGACGATCATGGGTTACCGGATCCAGACCGGTCCGGCGGAGTTCGTCCTGGCCGTCGTGCTGGCGATCGCGTTCGCCCTGTCGTTCTGCTGGGCCTCGGTGTTCGTCGGGATGCTGGTGAAGAGCCCCGGCGCGGTGCAGGGCCTGATGTTCGTGGTGCTCATGCCGCTGACCTTCGGCAGCAACGTCTTCGTCCCGACCGGCACCATGCCCGGCTGGCTGAAGGCGTGGGCCGACATCAGCCCGGTTACGCAGATGTCCGACGTGCTGCGCGGGTTGATGAACGGCGGCGCCATCGCCGGACCGCTGACCGGCTCGCTGATCTGGATGGCGGCCGCGATCGCGGTCTTCTTCCCGCTCGCCACGTGGGCTTACCGGAAGCGCGTCTGACGGGGGTCAGGGGGAACGCGCGTGAAGGGCTCCTTGCCTCAGCCGAGGCGAGGAGCCCTTCTTCACCCGGTCACTTCCTGGAGAATCCAGGACATCAGACCGGCGCGGGTGAGCGCGGCGTCCTGGACGAGCAACGCTTCGTAGCGCTCCTCGCCGAAGTGCGCGCGGAGGCTGTCGATCAGGTCCCGGATACCGGGCTCACCGAGATCCAGCCTGCCGCGCAGGAGCTTCGCCGCTCCGAGCAGGCGAACCGCGAGCTCAGGTCGTCCCTGCCGGAACCGGATCAGTCCACAGACCTCGACGATCCGCCCGAGGTCGGCGATGTCGCCGCGGTCCGCGGTGGACTTCACGACGACCGCGGCCCCGCGGCCGGCCGCGTCCAGATCCCCGGCGGCCAGCGCGACCTCGGTGTCGATGTACCCCCCGAACTCCTCGCCGAACACGCCCGGCGACGCGACCGTAGCCATCTTTTCCCGGAATCGGGCGGCGACCTCGCGTGCCTCGTCCAAGCGTCCGGCACGACAGAGCAGATCGGCCTTGCCCACCAGCACCATCACCGAGAGCTGGGTATTACCCGTTTCGGCCGCGTAGCGCTCGGCGTCGAGTATCTCGCGCATCGCCGTGTCCAGGTCACCGGCCCGCGCGTACTCCGTCGCGAGCCGCCAGCGCTGCTGGATCACGTCGTCCTGCGAGCCCAGTTCGAGGGCGAGGGCGAGGCCTTGCCGGTACAGCGCGAGAGCGGCCTCGTGATCGCCCGACATCGAGATGTCGCTCGCCTTCATGCCCACCGCCATCGCGATGCCCCACCGATCACCCAGGGCCGAGAATCCTTCGTAGGCGCAGTCCCTGGCCTGTTCCGCGCCGTCGGGGTCGCCGTCGTCGGTGAGGACGAAGCTGTGCGCCCACGATCCCGCCGCCCTGGCCCACGGGTCCTGGCTCGACAGCGCCCTCTTCACTTCGCGGCGCGCGAGGTCCTTGTCCTGACTGAAGAAGGCCAGCATGGGCAGGCCGATGGCCAGCCCGGCGAACCGGATGTGCGCGTTCGTCCGCACGCATTCGTCGATGAGGATTCGCACGGCTTCCGGATCGCCGACGCCGGGAACCATCGTGGTGATCTCGCGCATCGCCCGGAACGCGGCCGCGAAGTCCTCGTCGAGACGATCGCCGAAAGCGAGCACTTCGGCGACGAACGACTCGACCCGGTTGCTGTCCCCTTTGATCAGCCAGTACCAGAAAGCGCTGCCGAACAGGTGCGTCGCCATTTCGACGTCGTCGGCGTCGATGGCCTGACGGAGGGCCGTCACGATGTTGCCGTGCTCGGCGTCGTAGCGCGAAATGGCGGTGAGCTGGTCCCTGGTCCGCAGCAACGGCTCCAGCCGCTCGGCGAGCTCGGCGTAGTAGCGGTGATACGCCTTCGTCAGCTGTTCCCGTTCTTCGGCCTCGTCGAGACGCTCCGCTCCGTACGCCCGGATCGTCTCCAGCATGCGGTAACGCGGCTCGCCCTGATCGCCGGCTATCGCGTCCACAATGGACTTCTCGACGAGCGAGCCGAGGACGTACATGACGTCTTCGGCGGCCAGCCCGTCCCCGGCACAGACGCTTTCGACCGCTTCGACCTCGGCACCGGCCCCGAAGACCGAAAGCCGCCTCGCGAGCACGCGTTCGGCGTCGTCGAGCAGGTCCCAGCTCCACTCGACGACCGCGCGCAGCGTGCGCTGCCTCGGCAAAGCCGTCCGGCTGCCGGAGGTCAGCAGGCGGAAGCGGTCGTCGAGGCGCCGCGAGATCTGCGCGACGGTCATCGACCTCAGCCGCGCGGCGGCCAGCTCCAGCGCCAGCGGCATCCCGTCCAGCCGACGGCAGATCTGCGCGACGTCGTCCACAGTGGACTCGTCGAGCACGAAGTCCGGCCGCACGGCGGCCGCCCTGTCGACGAACAGCCGGATCGCGCCCGCCTCGGCGGCCTGCGGGACGGTCGGCGTCCCTTCCGGGACGGCCAGCGGGCCGAGCGGGCACAGCGTCTCGCCGTCGATGGCCAGCGCTTCACGGCTCGTCGCGAGGATCCGCAGCGTCGGCACGCGGCGCAACAGGGTGTTCGCCAGCTCCGCGGCCGCGTCGACCAGATGCTCGCAGTTGTCCAGCACCAGTACCGATTCCCCGGCACCGAGCGTTTCCACGACCCGGACCAGCGCCTCCACCGGCCGCCGCATCGGGTCACCGCTGTGCGCGAGACCGAGGTCCCACAGTTCCAGCGCGGCGAAGACCGCGCCGGGCAGGTCTCCCGGGTCGCGGACACCGGCGAGCGGCACGAACCAGACGCGTCCGCGCGTATGCGCCGGATGCCGCGTCGCGACCTCGGTGGCCAGGCGTGTCTTCCCGGCGCCGCCGGGCCCGACGAGCGTCACCAGCCGCGCGCCCGCGAGGAGTTCGGCGACCAGCTTCAGCTCGTCGTCACGGCCGACGAAACTGGTCAGCCGCACCGGGAGGTGATCGGCGGCCGCGGGTGGCGGGCCGAGTTCGCCGCGCAGCGCGGCGACGTGGATCTCCTGGAGTTCGGCAGAAGGGTCGACGCCCAGCTCGTCGGCCAGCGCCGTCCGGACCTCTTCGTAGAAGGCGAGGGCGTCGGACTGCCGGTCCGCCGCGCACAACGCCCGGATCCACAGCCCGGCGAGCCGCTCGCGCAGCGGGTTCCGCGCGGCCGCCTCCTTGAGATCGGCCAGGACCCGGTCGTGCCCGCCGAGCCGGATCTCGGCCTCGAAACGGTCTTCGGCGGCTTCGAGCCGCAGATCCTCCAGGCGGGTCGCGGGTGCCTGCGCGAAAGGGGCGTCGAGGACGTCGGACAGCGCTTGACCACGCCAGAGGCCGAGCGCCTCGGCGAGGATCGCGGCCGCACCGGCGTCCCTGCCTGCCGCGAGTTCCGCGCGGCCCTCGGCGGCGAGGCGCTCGAAGCGGCACGCGTCGACGTCCTCGCGGGCGACGTCCAGCCGGTAGCCGCCCGGCCCCGAGTCGAGGGCGACGTCGTCGGCACGCAGGACCTTGCGCAACCGCGAGACCAGGGATTGCAGCGCGTTCGCGGCGTCGGCGGGCGGTTCCGCGCCCCACAGACCGTCGATGAGGGCCGGCGCGGGGACGGCGCGGCCGGGCTCCAGCGCGAGCCTGGCCAGGAGCATGCGGAGGCGGACACCGCCGATGTCGACCGGGGTGCCGTCACCGGCCTCCGCACCGACCGGGCCCAGCAGCGTCACACGCACGCCCCCAGCTTTCCAGAAGGCGCCACTCGATATCCCGGCCAGGCCGCGTGTCCCGAGGTTCGCCGCCGGGTTCCCGTACCCCGTCCAGGCGACGGAAGTGGGGATTATCCGGGCACGAAGGAGCTTTCCGGGCGGACGGCCGAGGTCACGGCGTTAGGTTCGGGGCCGAATGACAGCCGATCGACTGGGAGCGTGAATGAGGTACCGGAGCGCGGCGGTCGTCGCCGCCGTCCTGGCCGCGAGTGTCCTCGGCGGCGGGACCGCCCTCGCCGACACCGGCAAACCCGGCGCGGACGGCGCCGGGGACAGCTACTACCCGCAGGACGGCAACGGCGGTTACGACGTCGCCGACTACAACCTGAAAGTCGGCTACGAGCCCGCCACCAAGCAGCTCACCGGCCTGCAGACGATCACCGGCCGGACCACGCAGTCGCTGAGCTCGTTCAACCTCGACCTGCACGGGCTCACCGTCGACTCGGTCAAGGTCAACGGGCGGAAGGCGACCTTCACCCGGACCGGCGACCACGAGCTGGTGATCACCCCGGCCCGCCCGCTGCGGAACCACGAGCGGTTCACCGCCGAGGTCGCCTACCACGGCGTCCCGCAGCCGATCCAGGATCCGGCGCTGGGCGCGAACGGCTGGCAGTACGCGAAATCCGGCGGCGCTTTCGCCGCGGGCGAGCCGAAGTCCGCGACGACCTGGTACCCGGTCAACGACACCCCGCGCGACAAGGCGACCTTCCACCTCGCGATCACCGTTCCCTCCGAATGGAGCGTGATCTCGAACGGCGTCGAGCGCGGTCAGGTCAAGAACGGCAAGAACACCACGTACTCCTGGGCCGAAGAGACTCCCGCCGTGCCGTACATGACGACGGTCGCGATCGACAAATGGGAGTTCGAGCGGACGAAGCTGTCCGACGGCACCCCGGTCGTCAACGCCTACGCCCCCGGAACCCCCGCCTCGACCAAGCAGGCCGAGGCGCGGCTGCCGGAGATCATCGACTTCCTGGCGTCGAAGTTCGGGCGGTACCCGGTGGACGCGGCGGGCGGCATCTTCCTCGCCGAGCCGATCGGGTTCTCGCTGGAGACGCTGAGCAGGCCGATCTACTCGGGCGCGGCGGGCAACGTCCCGACGATCGTGCACGAGAACGCCCACCAGTGGTGGGGCGACTCGGTCGCCGTCGACAAGTGGAAGGACGTCTGCCTCAACGAATGCTTCGCCTCGTACGCGGAGTGGATGTGGTCCGAGGCGAAGTCGGGCCAGGACCTGAAGGCGCGCTACCTGAACTCCGTGCAGAAGGCGACGGACCGGTTCTGGGCCGGGAAGCTCTACGACATGGGCCCCGGCAACGAGTTCACCTACGTGTACTCGAAGGGCCCGACGGCGCTGCACGCGCTGAAGAACTACATCGGCGCGGCGCCGTTCGATCGCATCCTGAAGACGTGGCCCGCCCTGCACCGCGACGGTAACGCGAGCCTGCCGGAGTTCCAGAAGTTCGCCGAGCGCGTCGCGCACAAGAACCTCCAGGGCTTCTTCGACGCGTGGTTCTACGGCAACACCAAGCCGGCGCCCGAGTTCCTCTACCCCGGGGACCTCAAGCCGACTTCCTGACGGGCGTCACACGTTAGGGTGAGGGGTATGACGTCAGTGCTCCTCACCGGCTTCGAACCGTTCGGCGGTGAGCGGGTGAACCCGTCGTGGCAGGCGGTTTCCCTGCTCACCGGCCGGCGGCACGACACGGTGGCCGTCGAACTGCCGTGCGTGTTCTCGCGTTCGCTGGTCACCTTGCGCGACGCGATCGACGAATACCGGCCGGACCTGGTGATCTGCGTCGGACAGGCGGGCGGCCGCGCCGACGTCACCCCGGAACGGGTCGCGATCAACCTGATCGACGCCCGCATCCCGGACAACGCGGGCTCGCAGCCCGTCGACGTCCCGGTGATCCCCGGCGGGCCCAACGCCTACTTCACGACCCTGCCGGTGAAGGCGAGCGTCGCGGGCATCAAGAACGCGGGGCTGCCCGCGTCGGTCTCGCACACCGCCGGGACGTACGTGTGCAACCAGGTCTTCTACGGGCTGATGCACTTGCTGGACAACGATTTTCCCGGTGTGCGCGGCGGTTTCGTGCACATTCCCTACACGCCGGAGCAGGCGGCGAGGACGACCGCGCCGAGCCTGGCCACGCACCGCGCGGCGGAGGCGCTGGAGATCATCGTGGACACCGCGCTCACGGTGGCCGAGGATCTCTCGACACCGGCGGGCACCCTGCACTGATCAAGTTCCGGCCGTCGAGAGTGTCATGAAAGGGCCGTTCAAGACGTTTTTCGTCCTGAACGACCCTTTCATGACATCCGGTCAAGGCTTGAGCTGCGCGGTGAAGAACTCGACCATCTCCGCGGTCGTCCGCGGCGTACCGTCGCTGCGAGTCGAGACGAGCATCCCGGTCAAGGGCGCGTCTTCGGTCCCGAAAAGCACGATGCCGCTTCGCTTGCCGACGCCCGCCAAGTAGCGTCCTCGCAGCCCGTCGGCCGCCCAGGTGCCCTCCACGGGCTTGCCCTTGGTCATCTGCGCCCGGACGCCGTCCTCCAGACCGGTCATCGCGATGCCTTGGTAGTAGTTGATCGCGTTCGACACCTCGTCGTCCTTGAACACACAGGTGACCGCGGACGCCGCACCCACCGTGGTCGCCGCGTCCGGCGCGTCGCGGCAGTCACCCCGCTGCGGGATGACGGCGGCGATCCGGCGGAGACAGTCCGTGAACCCCTGCTCGTCCTTCGGGCCGGGCTGATCGCAAGTCGGCTTCGGCGTTGCTGGGGCCTGCGCGGCGACGGGCTCGTCCTTGCCGCCGCTGAGCAGGACGATCGTCGTCACGATCGCCGCGAGGGCGAGCACGATGACGCCGTACGTCGTGGGCTTCTGCCAGTTCCGGCCAGGTGGGGGCGTCCAGCGCGGTGGTTGCGGGCGCCGAGGAGGCTGCTGCGGTGGTGGCGGCTGCTGCTGGTGGACTGGTGGCTGGTGGACTGGGGGCTGCCGCACCGGCGGCGCGACCGGCGCGAAAGCGGGCACGGTCAGCTGGGAATCCTCGCCGCCCGCGGGCACGTGATGCAGCCCGAACGCGACCGCCGTCTCCGGCTGGTCCTGCGTCGTCGGCGCGATCCTGAGCTGGTTCGCCAGCAGGCTAGCCAGCAGCGGCATCCGGCTGGGCCCGCCGACGAGGTAGACGCCGCCGAGCCGGTCCGGGGACAGTCCGGCGCGGTGGATCGTGGCGGCGAGGAGCTCGCCGCTGCGCAGGAAACTCGGCCGGACGAGCGCCTCCAGCTCCATCCGCGTCACCCGCACGTCGCCGAACGGCTCCGGCATCGGGATCTCGGTCTGCTGGTGCCGGGACAGGCTTTCCTTGGCGTCACGGACATCCTGCAGCAACGACCGGCGCGTCCGGCGGTCGCTGACCGACTGCGGGCGCAGGATCCGTTGCCAGCGCGCGGGTTCGGAATGCGACACCTCGCGGCCGATGTGCACCAGCAGCGCCTGGTCGATGTCGAGGCTGCCGAGATCGGGCAGGCCGTCCTCGGCGAGCACGGCGAACCCTTGGGCGCTGACGCCGACGACAGCGCAGTCGAAGGTGCCCGCCCCGAGGTCGTAGACCGCGATCGGGCCGGGCGGCCGGTGGCCGTGGTTCAGGGAGGCGTAATGCGCGGCGGCGGCGACCGGCTCGGGGATGAGCACCGTCGTGCCGAATCCGGCCTTGAGCGCGGCCTCGTGGAGGATCTGCTTGCGATCGGGGCCCCAGCCGGCGGGATGGGAGATGCGCACCTGCGCGGGCGGACGCTGCAGGAGCAGCTCGGCCTCCTCGCCGACCCGGCGCAGTACCGCGGCGAAGGCGTCGGCGATGGGGAGCGTGACGTCACCGAGCTGGAGCGCGCCCTCGTCGATGCGCCGCTTCGGATTCGCCTCGAACCGGCTCGGATCGAGTCTGGCCCGGCGTTCGGCGTCGCGGCCGACGAAGACGGTGCCGTCCTTGTCGACGTAGATCGCGGACGACATCGTCACCGACCCGTCGATCTCGACGACCTGTGTCCCTCTGCCGTGGATCGACAGCACCCCCACCGTGCTGGAGGTACCGAAATCGATCGCCAGAACGTCCACCTGACCCCCTCCCGGACCCGAGGGCATCGTCTCACGCGATGATCAGGCGGCCGGGACGGGTCAGACGGCGGTGGAACGCTCCCCGGATGCCAACCTCAAAGGTGACGTTGTGAAAGCCACTTTCACAACGTTGAAGGTTGCGAAGGTGGCTTTCACAACGCGTTCCGGCAGGCCCCGCGCCTGGCGAGCCGTGGTTCGGGGTGGTCGTGAGTGGCAATGAGGGTTAGAACCCGAATCGCCACTCACGACCACCCCGGCCCGGACGCGAAAGTGCCCGCCGCGGCAAACCCGCGACGGGCACTTTCAGCACCAGAGAGCCTTACTCGCCCTCGGCTTCACCGTTCTCTTCGGTCGAGCCGGCGCCGATGCTGACCGGCGGGGCGTCCGGGACCGACGAGGGACGGGCTTCGCCGCGGAAGACGAAGTGCGCCTTGTCGTCCTTCTCGCCCTCTTCGTCGTTCCAGCCTTCGACGTCGACCAGGATGATCTGGCCGGGCTGGACCTCGCCGAACAGGATCTTCTCCGACAGCTGGTCCTCGATCTCGCGCTGGATCGTGCGACGCAGCGGCCGCGCGCCCAGCACCGGGTCGAAGCCGCGCTTGGCGAGCAGCGACTTGGCCTTGGGCGTGAGCTCAAGCTCCATGTCCTTGGCCTTGAGCTGCGTCTCGACCCGGGCGATCATCAGATCGACCATCTCGATGATCTGTTCCTTGGTCAGCTGGTGGAAGACGATGATGTCGTCGATCCGGTTCAGGAACTCGGGCCGGAAATGCTTCTTCATTTCCTCGTTGACCTTTTGCTTCATCTTCTCGTACCGGTTGGTGCTGTCACCGCCCGACGAGAACCCGAGCGAGACGGACTTGGAGATGTCCGAGGTACCCAGGTTCGAGGTGAAGATGAGCACGGTGTTCTTGAAGTCGACCGTACGACCCTGGCCGTCGGTGAGACGGCCGTCTTCGAGGACCTGCAGGAGCGTGTTGTAGATCTCCTGGTGAGCCTTCTCGATCTCGTCGAACAGCACCACCGAGAACGGCTTGCGCCGCACCTTCTCGGTCAGCTGGCCGCCCTCTTCGTAGCCGACGTAGCCCGGAGGGGCACCGAAGAGCCGCGAAGCGGTGTAGCGGTCGTGGAACTCGCCCATGTCGATCTGGATGAGCGCGTCGTCCTCGCCGAAGAGGAACGCCGCCAGCGCCTTGGACAGCTCGGTCTTACCGACACCGGACGGACCGGCGAAGATGAACGAACCGGAGGGGCGCTTCGGGTCCTTCAGGCCGGCGCGGGTACGGCGGATCGCCTGGGAGACGGCCTTGACCGCGTCCTCCTGGCCGATGATCCGCTTGTGCAGCTCGTCCTCCATGCGGAGCAGACGCGTGGTCTCCTCCTCGGTGAGCTTGAACACCGGGATGCCGGTCCAGTTGGCGAGGACCTCGGCGATCTGCTCCTCGTCGACCTCGGCGACGACGTCGAGGTCGCCGTCCTTCCACTGCTTCTCCCGCTCGCCCTTCTGGCCGAGGAGGGTCTTCTCCTCGTCACGGAGGCGGGCGGCGCGCTCGAAGTCCTGCGCGTCTATCGCGGACTCCTTGTCCCGGCGCACGTCGGCGATCTTCTCGTCGAACTCGCGCAGGTCCGGCGGCGCGGTCATGCGGCGGATGCGCATCCGGGCGCCGGCCTCGTCGATCAGGTCGATCGCCTTGTCCGGGAGGAACCGGTCGTTGATGTAGCGGTCCGCCAGGGTGGCCGCCTGCACCAGCGCGCCGTCGGTGATCGAGACGCGGTGGTGCGCCTCGTACCGGTCGCGAAGACCCTTCAGGATCTCGATCGTGTGCTCGAGCGACGGCTCGCCGACCTGGATCGGCTGGAAGCGGCGCTCCAGCGCGGCGTCCTTCTCGATGTACTTGCGGTACTCCTCGAGAGTGGTCGCACCGATCGTCTGCAGCTCGCCACGGGCCAGCATCGGCTTCAGGATCGACGCGGCGTCGATCGCGCCCTCGGCGGCACCCGCGCCGACGAGCGTGTGCAGCTCGTCGATGAACAGGATGATGTCGCCGCGGGTCTTGATCTCCTTGAGCACCTTCTTGAGGCGCTCTTCGAAGTCACCGCGGTACCGGGAACCGGCGACCAGGGAGCCGAGGTCGAGGGTGTAGAGCTGCTTGTCCTTCAGCGTCTCCGGGACCTCGCCCTTGACGATGTTCTGCGCGAGCCCCTCGACGACGGCGGTCTTGCCGACGCCGGGCTCACCGATCAGGACCGGGTTGTTCTTGGTGCGCCGCGACAGCACCTGCATGACCCGCTCGATCTCCTTGCCGCGGCCGATGACCGGGTCGAGCTTGCCTTCGCGGGCCTGGACGGTCAGGTTGCGGCCGAACTGGTCGAGCACCAGCGACGACGACGGGGTGCCTTCACCGCGTCCGGAGCCGGTCTCGGTCGACTCCTTGCCACCCTGGTAGCCCGACAGCAGCTGCAGGACCTGCTGACGCACCCGGTTGAGGTCCGCGCCGAGCTTGACGAGCACCTGCGCGGCGACGCCTTCTCCTTCGCGGATCAGCCCGAGCAGGATGTGCTCGGTGCCGATGTAGTTGTGGCCGAGCTGCAGCGCTTCGCGCAGCGACAGCTCCAGCACCTTCTTGGCCCGCGGGGTGAAGGGGATGTGCCCGCTCGGGGCCTGCTGCCCCTGGCCGATGATCTCCTCGACCTGCTGGCGGACGCCCTCCAGCGCGATGCCCAGCGATTCCAGCGCCTTGGCGGCGACACCTTCACCCTCGTGGATCAGACCCAGGAGGATGTGCTCGGTGCCGATGTAGTTGTGGTTGAGCATCCTGGCCTCTTCTTGGGCCAGGACGACCACCCGCCTCGCGCGGTCGGTGAACCTCTCAAACATGTGCACTCCCTCGACTGCTGCGACGGCGGCCCGTTTCCATCGTGCTTTCACCGCGATGGATTCAGCACCGTGAGACCACTCTAGTAGCCATGCGGTCGCGCTGGCGTACCACTACGGCTGATTGCGGCCCGTTCGCGCCCTGGCCGTTCTCCGGCCGTGCGCTCTTTCATCTTCCGGTTGCCCTGCACCTTTACGTCAAGCACAACGTGCGAACACGGGTCCGGATTCCACCGGACGCGCGTTGTCCGCTGAGCGCGAACACGGCCCGCGGGCGGAGTCCGCCCAGTGGATGGACACCCGTCCGGAGTAGTCACGGATCGTATGTAAGGTTAGGCGTACCTAAGGACGGGAGGACGGCTTGTCGTATCGGCGTGTGCTCGCGTCGCCCGAGGACGGGCTCCGAGCCTCCCTCTCGCGGCTGCCCGGGGACGCCCGGATCCGCGGGGACGTCCCGGTGGGCGAGCCGGACTGGGTCCGCTGCGACGACCTGCTCGGCGAGCCGGGCCGCCTCGTGCGCTGGCGGGAGCGCCTCGGCCGCTGGCTGGCCGCGGAGTACCCGGAGGCGCCCGTCGTCCCCGAGCGGACCCCGGCGAGCTGGATCCTGTCCTGGTACCTGCACGTCCCGGCGTTCGCCGGCGCGACGCTGCTGCATCACGAACGCCGCGTCCCGTCGCTGGCGCCGTCCGCGCTGGCGTTCCGGATCGGCGACGGCCGTCCGCATCCCGACTCGGTCGCCGTCCTCGGCGGCGGCTTCCACTGCTTGCCGACCGACCCGGGCTCCGCACGTCCGGAAGCCGTCGTCGTCGCTGACGAGCGAGCGCTGGCGACCGTGCTGCGGGACGGGTTCGTCGCGCACGCGAGCCGGTTCATCGACCTCTACGGACCGCTGACGCGGCTCGGACGACGGCAGCTGTGGGCGGCGGCCACGGACGCGCTCGACAACGCGCTGTGGTCGGCGGGACGGCTGGGCGGGACCGCGGAGGCCGAGGGCGCCGGGGTCGCGGACGCCGCGCTGGTCCTCGAATCGCGGTTCCCGCCGCTCACTTCCGCGTCGAAGCTGAGGCTGGCCCCGGGAGCCGGCGGACGTCGCGAGTGGACGAGAAACCGCGAAAGCTGCTGTTACTCCTATCTGCTGCCCGCGGAATCGGAATGCGACGGCTGTCCGCGAATCCGTTAAGCGGTCCAGGCGGGATTCCGTCCCGTCGCGCCCAATGCGCGCTCGAACGTCGTTGCGCCTTCCGCAACGACGACTTCTTCGCCGTACACCTTCATGGAGCGTGCCTGCTCACCCATCGCGGCAGCTGACGCGTAGACGGCTTCGGCCGCTTCGGGCGCGACGTCGACTGTGCGGCCGATCGCGCGAGCGAGATCCCAGCCATGGAAGACGAACTCACCGAGCACCATGTCGCCGACGATCGAGGCGGGCATCTCCGTCGTGCCGAGCGCCGTCATGCCCTGCCACGCTTCGGGCGTCCCGAAGACGTCCACCAGCCGGGCGGTCTGACGTTCGGCCGCGTCGAGCCAATCGGCGCCGACGAGGGCCGCCTTCGCCTCACCGGTGGCCACTTCGGGCGGCGGTGCCTTGCGCCCGGCGGCTTCGAGCCAAGGACCCCAGTAGAGGAGGTGGTTCAGCAGCGCGCGGACGTCGTACTCGGCGCATGGGGTGCGGGCGGTGAGCTCGGTATCGCCGATCCCGCGCAGGATTGTGGAGAATGCCGCGGCGGCGGGGGCGATCAGGGCAGCGTGTTCGGACATAGGGGCATCAGTTCACGGGAACCGGCGTGCTGTCTTGAAGAAAGGCGACAGGGTTAGGTTGATCCGGTGAGCGGGCACCGGATCCCGGCCGGGATCGTCAACGCGCGGCAGGCGAGCGCGGCCTTCGGTCTCGTCCGCCATCGGCCCGCGCCGGAGCTGCGGCCGTTCGTCGACCATCACTGGGTGCTGCGCTGGGATCTGACCGGCCGGCCGCCCCATGAACAGGTGGTCCTGCCCAATCTCGCGGTCAACGTCACGTTCTTCCCGGACGCGGCGGGGGCGTTCGGCCCGGGGAAACGGCCTTTCCGCTACGTCGTCGCGGGGGCGGGCCACGGTATCGGCGTGCGATTCCGGCCGGGGGCATTCCGGGCATTCCTCACCGGTCCGGTCACGATGATCTCCGGCGGTTCCGTTCCGCTCACCGATCTCTTCCCCGGCGCCGGACCCGTGACGGAATCGGTACGGAATGCGACGGACGACTTCGAAATGGTCCGCCGGTGCGAGGAACTGCTCCTCGCGAAACGCCCCGTGCTCACCGCCGCGGCCAGGACGGCCGTCGAAGCGGTGGAAACAATCGCCGCCGAACCGGCCATTACCCGGGTCGGCGAGCTGTCAAGCCGAACGGGCCTGTCTCGGCGGAGCCTGCAACGCCTGTTCGCCGAACACGTCGGCGCCGCCCCCAAATGGGCGATTCAGGTATACCGATTGAACGAAGCGGCGGCACGGATCGCCGCCGAGGAACGGCCGGACTACGCGGAACTGGCGTTCACGCTGGGCTATAGCGACCAAGCACACTTCATCCGGGATTTCCGCTCCGTGACCGGATGGGCGCCCACGGAGTACGCCCGCTTGAACCGTGTACAAGAACAAGAAAGCCGCCGGGAACAGTTTCCCGGCGGCCCCTGAGTCCGAAAGACCTCAGTTCTTCTTGTGGTAGGCCTCCACGACCTCGGACGGGATACGTCCGCGGTCGGAAACCTGGAAGCCGTTCTTGCGGGCCCAGGCGCGAATGGCCTGGTTCTGCTCGCGGTCCACGGTCGCGGGGCGGGCGGCGGCCTTCACACCGGCGACCGGACGAATGGCGGTGCGCTTACGGCCACCCGCGCGACGGGCGTGCTCCACATACTGGGCCAGCGCGTCGCGAAGCTCTTCCGCGTTTTCCGCGGAAAGGTCGATCTGGTAGCTCACACCGTCCAAACCGAACTCGACGGTCTCTTCCGCCTCAGTGCCGTCGAGGTCATCAACGAGCGAGACGAGCACCTTCTGTGCCATCTGTTTCCTCCTGCTGGGGGCTTACACGAATGATCTGGTACGGGGCATGCCCCGGACAGAAGACTTTGTCTAGCGACATTAATACCCGCTACCGAGACATAACGCAAATCTCGTTTACGAGAACGATCGAGGTATCTGTCACGCGGACGGGTTATTCAGGGCGTACGAGCGGGAACAGGATGGTCTCCCGGATACCAAGGCCGGTCAGCGCCATCAGCAACCGGTCGATCCCCATTCCGACACCACCGCTCGGCGGCATTCCGTACTCCAGGGCACGGAGGAAATCCTCATCGAGGTTCATGGCCTCACTATCACCCTGCGCACCCAGCCGAGCCTGTTCCACCAGACGCTGACGCTCTACCACGGGATCGACCAGCTCGGAGTATCCGGTGGCCAGTTCGAATCCGCGCACGTACAGATCCCACTTCTCGGCCACCCCCGGCTTGCTGCGATGTTGCCTGGTCAGCGGGGATGTCTCGACCGGAAAATCACGGACAAAAGTAGGTTCGTGGAGATGATCGCCGACGAGGTGTTCCCAAAGTTCTTCGATGATTTTGCCGTGGCCTAACTTTGGGTCGAGCTCCAGCTCTCGCGCTTCGGCATAGGAACGGAGCTTGTCCGCCGATGTCTCGGGAGTGACCTCTTCCGACAACGCCTCGGACAACGACTCGTACATTCCGAGTGTGGTCCACTCGCCGGAGAGGTCGTACTCCGAACCGTCGGCGAGAGTGACCACCTGAGTACCGAGAACGTTCTGCGCCGCCTCCTGGATGAGCTGCCGCGTCATCACCGCGTTGGAGTCATAGGTCGCATACGCTTCGTAGTACTCGAGCATGGCGAACTCGGGCGAGTGGGACGAGTCGCTGCCCTCGTTCCGGAAGTTCCGGTTGATCTCGAAGACCTTCTCGATACCGCCGACCACGCAACGCTTGAGGTAGAGCTCTGGAGCGATCCTCAAGTACAGATCGAGGTCGAAGGCATTCGAATGTGTGACGAATGGCCGCGCCGCGGCGCCGCCGTGCAGCGTTTGCAGCATCGGGGTCTCGACCTCGAGGAATCCCCGGCCGTGAAACGAGTCACGGAGGGAACGCAGCACACCGGCGCGGGTACGGACCACGTCCCGCGCCTTGGGACGCACGATCAGATCGACATAACGCTGCCGGATCCGCGTTTCCTCGGCCAGGTCTTTGTGCGCCACGGGCAACGGACGCAATGCTTTCGACGTGATCCGCCAGGAGTCGGCCATCACGGAAAGCTCACCGCGCTTGGAGGTGATGACCTCGCCCTCGACGAATACGTGATCACCGAGATCGACATCGGACTTCCAGGCCGCGAGCGCGTCCTCGCCGACCTTCGCGAGGCTGAGCATCGCCTGCAACTCGGTGCCGTCGCCTTCACGGAGACTGGCGAAACACAGTTTGCCGGTATTGCGCATGTACATGACCCGGCCGGTGATGCCGACGGTCTCGCCGGTGGCCGTGTCGACAGGAAGGCCGGAATGCTTCTCGCGCACTTCGGCCAGCGAGTGCGTCCGAGGCACCTCGACCGGATACGGATCGATACCCTCCGCGATTATCCGGTCGCGCTTGTCCCGGCGCACCCGCATCTGTTCCGGCAGGTCTTCGTCGGGGCTCACGCCCTCGGATGCGGGGATTTCAGTCATGCGCACAGCGTACGAACCCGCCGGTTCCCTACGCCAACCGGATTACCTTTTCCGGGTCCGGGCCGGTGGGTTTTCTCTCCATTAACCTGGATCGCGTGAACTCATCCACTCCCGGCATCGAACCCGAACTGCACGCACGCCGCGCCGCCTCGTTCGGCGCGGAGGCCGCCGCCTATGCCGCGCACCGGCCCGACTATCCGGAAAAGGCACTGGCCTGGGCACTGGCCGGCGCGAAGGGAACACCGGAACGGGTCCTCGACCTCGCCGCGGGCACCGGCAAGGTCAGCGAGGGCCTGCTCGCCTTGGACGTCACGGTCACCGCGGTGGAACCGGACGCCAAAATGCTGGAAGAACTCACCAAGAAGCTGCCCGCCGTGACCCCGCTCATCGGGACGGCCGAACAAATCCCGCTGCCGGACGGGTCGGTGGACGCCGTGGTCGTGGGCCAGGCCGTCCACTGGTTCGATCTCGACCGGGCCTATCCGGAGATGGCCAGGGTGCTGAAACCGGGCGGAGTCGTTGCCGCGCTGTGGAATCACGACGACGAGTCGGCGGGCTGGCTGGCCGAGTTGAACAAGCTGATCAAGACCTCGATGAGCAGGCGCTGGCTGAGCGACTACGAATCGCTGCCGGAACACCAGGCCTTCGAGCCGTTCGAGAAGAAGACTTTCGGCCACAAACAACCCAGGACCGCGGAAACCCTGGTGGCGACTCTCGCCACCCATTCGCACATGCTGGTGGCCACGGCGGAGGAACGCGAAGCCAAACTTCGCACGGCGCGGGAATTCCTCGACCGGAACCCGGAAACCGCGTCGGGGGAATTCGACCTGCCGATCACCACCACGGTCTTCCGCGCGGGTAAACGATGACCGACTGGAAGGCCGGGTCCGGTGGACCTTGCCTTGGGTGGCTCCGGCGCGCTTCGCGCCGCTGACGCTTCCGCCCTTCCCCGTAAGCAGGCGTCTGGTGACGCCTTGGGGCTGGTGGCTTTCGCGACGTCCGAAGCCGGTGCTCGGGCGAGCGGATGACCTCGCGCGGGAGCCGCGTTGTGAAAGCCACTTTCGCAACGTTGAAGGTTGTGAAAGTGGCTTTCACAACCTGCCTGCCCCTGCACAAGGACTACGTGAGCGCCGGGGCGAGGCGCTCGATGCCCGTCGGGCTTGCGAGGCCCTGCCCAGAGGCCGGTGAGCGGCGGGTGCTGATGGTCGCTTCACGCCGCTGACATCGCCGAGACCGGCGCAATTAGTCCTCTGGATGCGGTTCTACACGCGCAAGAACAGCATCCAGAGGACTAATTGCGGTGGTTGCGTTCGTAGACCAGCCGCAGGCCCAGCAACGTCAGCTCCGGCACGTGCTCGGTGATGGTCTCCGACTCCTCCAGCACCAGCGGCGCCAGGCCACCGGTCGCGATCACGGCGACCGGAGCCGCCCCGCCCGGGGAGAGCTCGCGTTCGATCCGCTTCACCAGGCCGTCGACCTGGCCGGCGAATCCGTAGAGGATGCCGGATTGCAGGCATTCCACGGTGTTCTTCCCGATCACCGACCGCGGCGGCACCAGTTCCACCTTGCGCAGGGCCGCGGCCCGCGCGGCCAGGGCGTCGACCGAGATCTCGATGCCGGGCGCGAACGCGCCGCCGAGGAACTCGCCCTTGGCGGAGATGGCGTCCACATTGGTCGAAGTGCCGAAATCCACCACCACGCAGGCGGTGGCAGGGTGCAGATGGTGCGCGGCCAGGGTGTTCACCAGCCGGTCCGCGCCCACTTCCTTGGGGTTGTCGACCAGGAGCGGCACACCGGTGCGCACCCCCGGCTCGACGACGATCTTCGGCAGCCTGCCGTAGTACCGCGAAAGCATGACGCGAAGCTCCCGCAGCACGGCGGGAACCGTCGACAGAGCGCTGATCCCGGTGATCGCGTCGGCGTGCGGGCCGAGGAGCCCGCGCATGGTGAGCGCGAGCTCGTCGGCGGTGATCCGCGCGTCGGTGCGCATACGCCAGTCACCGACCAGGTCTCGGCCGGAGTACAGCCCCAGAACGATGTTGGTGTTGCCGACGTCGACCGTGAGCAGCAAGGACTCAGCTTTCGGCGTGCAGCAGCGCGTCGAGACGGCGGGCGTCGGCGGTTTCGGCGACCGGGAAGGTCATCGTGTCGTCGTCGGCCAGCGTCACGGTGCCGCTCATCAGCCCGGAGCCCTCCGGCGCGTGCCCGGGGTTGGCGCCCTTCTCGACGATCCGGTTGTCCGCGTCGACGAAGACGACCCGCGGCCGGAACGCGGCCGCCTCGGTGTTCTCCATCTGCGCGTACGAAATCAGGATCACCAGGTCACCCGGGTGCACCAGATGCGCGGCGGCGCCGTTGATGCCGAGCACCCCGCTGCCGCGTTCGCCCGCGATCACGTAGGTCTCCAGCCGCGCGCCGTTGGTGACGTCCACAATGGACACCTGTTCACCCGGCAGCAGATCCGCCGCGTCCATCAGGTCCTCGTCGACGGTCACCGAACCGACGTAGTGGAGATCGGCCTGGGTGACCGTCGCCCTGTGGATCTTCGATTTCAGCATGGTGCGGTACATCGTGGACTCTCCCTATTCCCCTGCGTCCAGCGCGTGTTCCGGATGGTCCGCGGCGGCGCCGAGCACCACCGGGACGTTGTCGATCAGCCGGGTACTCCCCACCCTGGCCGCGATCAGCAACCGCGCCTCACCGTCGACGGGCGCGGGCCCGAGGTCGGTTCCCCTCAGTTCCAGATAATCGACCTCGACCGCGGGCCGCGCGGCGAGGGTCTGCCTGGCGGTCGCCAGCACGGCTTCCGCGCCGTCGCGCCCGACGAAGGCACCCGCGGTGAGTGCCGCCGACAACACGATCGCGTCCTCGCGCTGCTCGGGGGTCAGGTAGACGTTGCGCGAGGACAACGCCAGCCCGTCGCGCTCCCTGACCGTCGGCACCCCGATGACCCGGGTTTCGAAGTTCAGGTCGCGCACCATCTTCTTGATCAGCACCAGCTGCTGGTAGTCCTTCTCCCCGAAGAAGGCGTAGTCCGGCCGCACGATGTTGAACAGTTTCGCCACCACGGTGAGCACGCCGGCGAAATGCCCCGGCCGCACCACCCCTTCGAGCTCGTCGCCGAGCTCGCCCGGGTGCACCGTGACGGTGGCGCCCTCGGGATACAGATCCGACGCCTTGGGCAGGAAGCCCAGTTCGACGCCGTCCTCCTTCAGCACTTCGAGGTCCTTGTCCAGCGGACGCGGGTACGCCTCGAAGTCCTCGCCTTCCCCGAACTGCAAGGGATTCACGAAGATCGACGTCGCGACGACGGTGTTCGGCAGCCGCTTCGCGCGGCGGATCAGCTCACGGTGTCCCGCGTGCAGGGCGCCCATCGTGGGCACCAGCGCGACCTTGCGGCCGACCCCGTGCAGGGCGCGCGTCACCTGGCTGACCTGCTCCGGCGGCTGGAAGGTGTGCAGCGTGCCTCGGGCGAATTTCGGTGTGGTCACTGGTTTTGCTGCCCTTCGGCGGGATCTGCGGGATCACTGAGGAGTTCGGTGAGTTCGGCGGCGGCCGAGGCGTCCAAGAGCCCGGCGGCGCCGCCGCGCGCCAGCGTGCGCTTGGCCAGCGCGCGATAGCTCGGGGCGATGTCGGGGCCCCGTTCGGCCAGCACCGCGAGATGCTTGCGCACGGTGCCGAGATCACCACGGGCCACCGGCCCGGTCAGCGCCCGGTCCCCGTGCCGCAGAACATTATCCAACGCCGCCGACAACAACGGAGCCACCAGGCGTTCGGGCTGGGCGATTCCCGCCTCCCGCAACAGTTCCGCGCAGTCGGCGACCAGTGTCATCAGGTGGTTCGCGCCATGCGCCAACGCCGCGTGATAGAGCGCTCGCGCTTCGTCAGGGACCCGGACGGGCTCCGCGCCCATCTCCACGGTCAGGGCCTCACCGACGTTCCACGCCGCTTCGTCATCCGCTGTCGCGGTGACGCCGACGCTGCACGCGGCCAGCCTGTCGAGGTCCTCGGCGCGGCCGGTGAAGGTCATCACGGGGTGCAGGGCCAGCGGCAGCGCCCCGGCCTCGGCGGCGGGCGCGAGGACGTCGATGCCGTGCGCCCCGGAGGTGTGCACGACGATCTGTCCCGGGCGCAGCGAACCGGTGGCGACGAGCCCGCGCACCATCCCGGCGAGCGCGTCGTCGGGCAGGGCCAGCAGGACCAGATCCGCGCGGCGGGCGACCTCGTCGGGCGGCAGGAGGGGGACGTCGGGAAGCAGCTGCTCCGCCCGGCGCACCGAAGCGCTGGAAAGGCCCGAAGCGGCGACGACGGTGTGCCCGGCCCTGGCGAGGGCGGCGCCGACGACGCTGCCGACCCGGCCGGCGGAAACGACGCCGATGGCCAGGCGAGCGGGCCTCATCATGGCGTGCGCCAGTGGACGCTCATGGTCGAAAACTCCTCAACTCGTTCCAGTCCCGCTCGGCTGTCGCGGGTACCAGACGACGGCGCGAGGGTAACCCTCCGGCACGCGTCTGAAACGGCCCTCGTGACCAGCTTCACCTGACAGTGGTCACCCGCGTGGCGCACCGTCGGCCAGCCGCACGGCCTCGGCCCGCGACGTCTTGAGCACCTGGAGCAGTTCACGCTGCCGCTGTTTCGCCTCGTCGGTGAGCTTCCGGCCGCGCCGCAGGAACGCGAGCTCGGTCACGCTGGCCTGGTACCGGCCGACGGCCTTCGCCGCTTCCCGGCCCGACTGCTTCCGCGCCTGTTTCCGCCACGACCGCCGTCCGGACAGGCTGGCCAGCAGCGCGACCTCGGAGGGGGCGATCCAGCGCGCGTCGACCATCATCGGCAGCGCCGCCGCGACGATCCGCTGCTCGCGGCGCCGCTGCATGACCACCACCGAGAAGACCCCGATGAACAGCGGCACCATGATCAGGAAGTAGACGTTCAGGAAGGTCTTGGCGCCGCCGAGCAGCGCGGCGCCGTTCCACAGCGCGTGCAGCAGCACGGCGACGACGTAGCCGCCGATCGGCGCCAGGATCCGCAGCGAGCGGACCTTGGTGCTCGCGGCGACCCCGAGCCCGATCCCGGTCATCACGGCGAACAGCGGATGCGTGAACGGCGAGAGCACGCCGCGGAGGAAGAAGGCCGCGAGCACGCCCGCGCTCGTGCCGTCGCCGAAACCGTGCTCGGCGAAGGCGCGGCCGAAGTAATAGATGTTCTCGGTGAAGGCGAAACCCGCCGCGGTGAACCCGGCGTAGACGATGCCGTCCACGACGCCGTCGAACTCGCTCGGGCGGCGCCACCACAGCAACAGGATGAAAGCGGCCTTCGCGGCCTCCTCGACCAGCGGCGCGGAGACGAGGCCACTGATCTTGCCGCCTCCGCCGCTGCCGAGCAGCAGGTCACCGACGGCCTCGGCGCCGCTGTTGAGCAGCAGCGCGATGATCGTCGCGACGCACGCGCCCCAGACGAAGGACAGCAGCAGGAGCTTCGGCGGTTCCGGTTCCCAGCGGTCGACCCACAGGAACGCGGTGACCACCACGGCGACCGGGACGAGCGCCGCGAGCACGCCGATCGTCACCGCGGGCAGGCCGACCTTCTCGGTCACCGTGCCGAAGACGAACAGCCCGCAGAGCGCGACGGCGATCAGCCCGAGCACCGGCAGCAGCACGGTGATCGACCGGGACCGGCGGGCCCGGTCGGGGCCGGGCGCCGGGGAGGAAGGCTCGCTCACAGCGGGTCACCCTACCGTCGGACACAGCGTCAATCCTCCGCACGCCGCCTGCGCCGCGGGGTGGACTCGTTCGCGCCGTTGGCGGCGAGCAGGTCCATCACCGAGCGGCCGGACGCGTGCGAACCCGCCGCGGGGGTCTCCGGACGGCTGTGCGAAGACCCGTTGCGGGCAGGCGCCTCGTCCTCTTCCGGCTTCGCCCGCCTGCCGCCGTGGCGGCCTCCGGACGACTCGGCACCGTTCTGCCAAGCCGGGGGCTCGCCGTCCGGGCGACGACGACGGCCGCCTCCGGTGGGCTCGGGGACGCTCGGGGCCGGGGTGAGCGAGACCGAGGAGTCCTCCGACGCCCGTCGACGGCGTCCGCCGCCGTTCTGCGTCATGCGGATCTCTTCGGGCAGCGTCGGGTTGACCGCGGGCGGCTCCTCCACGGGCGAGCTGTGCCGCGACGGCGCCTCGGCGGTCGGACGGCGCACCGGTTCGGGCTCCGGCCGCCGCACGGGCTCGGCCCGGCGGACGGGCTCGGACACGACCGGGATCGACGGTGGGGTCGGCGGCTCCGGGTCGCGACGCGGCTCGGGGCGTGGTTCGGGACGTGGTTCGGGGCGCGGCTCCGGCCTCGGCAAGGAAGCCGACTGCTGGGGCTGAGGCTTGGGCTGGGGCGGCGGCGTGGGGCGCAGCCGGTCCTGGAAGTCGTCCTTCCTGGGGAACGCGGCGCTCAGGTCGGAGACCGGGCGCTCCTGCGTCCACGACGGCTTCCACTCGCCGGTGGCCTCCATCGGCTCCTGCGCGGCGGGCTTGTTCGCGGGCGCCGGCGTGCCACCGGCCGGACGGGACCGCTCGACCGGCTTCATGCCGGGCCTGGTCAGGCCGAGCTCGCGATTCGGCCGGGGACGGTCCGGTTCGACCTTCTTGACCGGCTTCGCCTGCGCGGCGGGCTTCACCGGCGGCGTCTGCGTGCGAGTCGGCTCCTCCGGCCGCGCGGCGGGCGGGCGCTGCACGGTGCCCGCGTCGAGGCGCTGCTGCAGCGACTGCTGCTGCGGGCGGCGAGGCGGTTCGGCGCGCTGGGGCTCCGGACGCTGCGGCTCGGGGCGCTGGGCTTCGGAGCGCTGGGGCTGCCGGGCGATGGTGGGCATCGACGGCTGCGAGACCTCGGCGCGCGAGACACCCGGCATGGACGGGCGGGACACCTCGGCCGGGGTCACCGGCGGCGGGGTCTTGCGTTTGGCGTCGACCCTCGGCATCGGCCGGGAGATCTCGGCGGGCGACATACCGGGGTTGGACATTTCGAGCCGCTCGCGACGGGCGGCTTCGGCGGCGAGGGCCTCGGCCGCCTTCGAGGCGCGGGCGTCCGCCTTGCGCATGCTGCGGCGAGTCGATTCGTCGGCCGGTTTCGGCCGCTGGACCTGATTGCTCTGGCCGTAGCCGTTGGCCCCGTTGGTGCCGTTGACCTGGCCGTTGGCCGGTTTGCGGCGGGCGGCGGGCGGGGTCCCGGCCCGCGCGGACGCGGGTTCGAGGACGCGGTCGATCATCTCGGTCGGGCGCTCGCGCTCGGGTTCACGCTCGTCGACGTCGATCGTGGGGCTCTTGGCCGCCATCAGCTGGGGTTTGCCGTTGCCGTTCTCGGCCCCCGCGCTCATCAGCTGCTTGTTGTCGAGGGACCGCATGCGGGTGGCCTGCGCGGTGAGCGCGACGCGTTCGAGAAGGACTTCGCCGCCGAAGAGCGACTGGAGGCTTTCACGCAGGGCGCTCACCTCGGCTCTGAGCGCTTCGAGTTCGTCGTGGGAGCGGGTCTCGGCGGCTTGCCGGTTCTCCGCTTCCATCTCCAGCTCGAACTCGCGGCGGGCGGCGATCTCGCGTTCCAGTTCCAGCTCGTAGACGGCCTGTGCCTCGGCGACGGCGTCCTCGCTGTGGGACACGTGCTTCCGGTAGCGGACGGCCAGGAACGCACCGATCAAGGCGGCCCACAGCGCCGCGACGATCCCCAGCCGCAAGTAGCGGAGGTCGTCGGAAAGCACCAATGCGAGAGTCGCGCCGACGGCGAGAACCAAGCCGACGACAAGCCACGGCCTACCCGCAAGGCGGCCGCGCGAGTCGTCACCCACCCCGGTCATGCCCAACACCGTACCTTCTAGTAATCCGAACGAGACCTAGTCGGTACTTCGAGCGGTGCCTCTCGAGCGTTAACCGGTCGGCTCGGGATCGCGGTCCCGATCACTGCCTTCGGGGGTCCGGCAGCAGTGTTCGAGCCACAAAGCCGCAGCTACCAGCGCCACCGAGCTGACGATCCCCACCGTCGCCGAACGGAGATCACCGCTCGCCGCGAGGAGTTCGTCACGTCGCGGAAAAAGATACGCGAAAGCCGCCAGCCAGACCCCCGTCATGGCGGATCCGGCGAGAGAAGAGGCCTTCGCGAGGGCCACCGATCGGGCGACGGAGATCGCGGACAGCACCCGCCCCTCCTTGATCCGCGCACGAATGATGAAGGCGAGCACGACCTCGCAGAGCGCGAGGACGAGCAGCGTGATCCCGGCGAAGAGCGGGAGCGCGGGGATGGATCCGTAAGCGACCTGGAAGACGAGATAGGCCAGGACCAATCCCAGGAGGCCGGCCACCGCCAGCTCACGGGGCCGGGTGAAGTGCATGGTCCAACGCTACCTGGCAGGCTTGACTCTCCACCAACTGGAGAGTCGACGATGAAGCACATGGGCACCGCAGCGGTCTTCACCATCGGGGAGCTGGCCAAAAGAACCGGCCTGCCGGTGAAGACCATCCGCTTCTACTCCGACGAAGGGCTCCTGCCGCCGACCGACCGCACCGAATCCGGCTACCGCCTCTACGACGCCACCGCGATGGCGCGTCTGGAGCTGGTCCGGACGCTGCGCGAGCTCGGGCTGGGACTCGCGGACGTGGAACGGGCGCTGACCAGGGAAGCGACCATCGGGGACCTCGCGGTCCAGCACGTCGCCGCCCTGGACGAGCAGATCCGGCGGCTGGAGCTGCGCCGCGCGGTCCTGCGCGCGGTGGCCAAACGGGACTCACCACTGGAGGAGGTCGAACTGATGAACAAACTCGCGTCGATGTCGGACGAGGACCGCAAACGCTTGCTCGACGAGTTCTGGGCGGACATGGTCGAAGGGCTCGAACTGGATCCGCAGTTCTACGAGCGGATGATCTCGGCGAAACCGGAGCTGCCCGACGACCCGACGCCCGAACAGCTGGAGGCGTGGATCGAGTTCGCCGAACTCGTGCAGGACGACGAGTTCCGCGCGTCGATCCGCCGGATGAGCGAGTGGCACTCGCAGCTGCGGGAGCAGGACGGGGCGGACTTCGGCGAGAAGCAGCAAGAGCTGTGGTGTGCGTGGAGCGCGAAGGCGGCCGAAGCGCTCGAAGCCGGTATCCCGCCGGAGTCGCCCGAAGGCCGGGAACTGGCGGAGACGATCTTCACGCAGTCTTCGCGGAACGGGCGGGACCCGGCCGACCCGGCCTGGCGGAAGCGGCTGGCCGACGGGATGGCGATCAGCTACGACCCGCGCGCCGAGCGGTACTGGATGCTGCTGGGGAAGATGAACGGCTGGCCGTCGTTCCCCTCGCAGATGCCGCAGGCCGAGTGGGTGGTCGCCGCCCTGCGCTTCGCGCTGGCGTAGCAAGGGACCTTTGCTATCGCCTCGGGGGCTACCGCGTTTCGTCCTCTGGATGCGGTAGTTCGTGGCGCGAACCACCGCATCCAGAGGACGAATTGCGAGGGGTCAGGCGAGGGGGAGGGACGTCAGCCGGACGGAGTCGCGGTCCGAGTCGGGGCGGGCGGCGAGAAGGCCGGCGACAGGACCGTGGCCGGGGAGCACCGCTGCGGGTTCGATCTCCAGCCAGGGGATCAGCACGCTCGCGCGCTCCGGCGTGCCGGGATGGGGAAGCAGCAACTGGGGGTCGTCGGAGCGGACCCCGGCCACGGTCACTATGTCGACATCCAGCGTGCGCGGCCCCCAGCGGACCTCGCGCACGCGTTCCGCGGCCCGCTCGGCCGCCTGCCCGGTGCGCAGCCAGTCCCAGTGGTCGCGCGCCGGGTCGTCGACCAGGACGACGGCGTTGAGGAAGTCCGGCTGATCCTCGACACCCCACGCCTTCGTCTCGTACACCGAAGACACCGCGACGACCGCCGGGCGCACGGCGTCGACGGCGGAGCGCAGGAACGCGAGCCGGTCCCCCAGGTTCGACCCGAGCGAAAGCAGCGCGCGGCTCATCGCTCCCGCCGCACACTCACGGCGACGTCGTCGAAGGTCAGCGGGATCGGCGCGGACGGTTTGTGCACCGTCACCTCGACGGCGGTCAGCCGCTCGTCGTGCAGCACCTCGTCGGCGATCTTCCCGGCGACACTCTCGATGAGGTCGTACGGCTCGCCCGCCACGATCCCGGCGGCGAGTTCGGCGAGTTCGCCGTAGTGCAGCGTCTTGGTCAGGTCGTCGGACGCGGCGGCCGGACCGAGGTCCAGCCACACCACGATGTCGACGACGAACTCCTGCCCGTCGCGCTTCTCGTGGTCGAAGACCCCGTGCCTGCCGAAGACCCTCAAGCCGGTCAACGTGATCCGGTCAGACAACGGGACTCCCCTTCCGCCATGCCGCCGCGACGGTCACGGCGTCGATACTCGCGCCGACCTCGTGCACCCGCACACCCCAGGCGCCTGCCGCGGCGGCGAGCGCGGACACGGCCGCGGTCGCGTTCTCACGACCGTCCGGCGGGGCGGGTTTTCCGTCCTTTCCGGACAGGAGGCGCCCGAGGAACCGTTTGCGCGAGGCGCCGACGAGAACCGGGAAACCCAGTGACAGAAAGGAATCCAGACCGTTCAGCAGCGCCCAGTCATGCTCGGCGTTCTTCGCGAACCCGAGCCCGGGGTCGAGCACGATCGCACCGGCGTCGACACCGGCGGCGATCGCCTCGTCCACTCGGGACAGCAGCTCGGCGCGCACGTCGGCGACGACGTCCTCATAGGACGCCAGCGCGTTCATGTCCTTGCTGTGCCCGCGCCAGTGCATCAGCACATACGGCACCCCGGTCTCGGCGGCGACCTTCGCCATGTTCGGATCGGCCAGCCCACCGGAGACGTCGTTGATCACGGACGCGCCCGCCTCGACCGCCGCGAGCGCGACCTCGGCCCGTGTGGTGTCCACCGACATCGCGACACCGTCGGCGGCGAGCGAGCGGATCACCGGCATGATCCGGGAATTCTCGGTTTCGGCGTCCACCCGGGACGCTCCCGGCCGCGTCGACTCCCCGCCGACGTCGATCAGGTCCGCGCCACGCGCCCACATCTCGTGCGCGTGCTCCAGCGCCTGCTCGACGCCCAGGTAGCGGCCACCGTCCGAAAAGGAATCGGGCGTGACGTTGAGGATGCCCATTACCGCGCACCGGCCGGGCCGGGGCAGGGCGGTCATCGGCGCCCCTTGATCAGGTCCAGCGCCTCCGCCCGCGAGGACGCCGAAGACTGCAACAGCCCGCGCACGGCCGACGTCGTCGTCCGGGCGCCGGGTTTGCGGATGCCGCGCATGGCCATGCAGAGATGCTCGGCCTCGACCACGACGATCGCGCCGCGGGGCGCGAGCTTGCGCATGAGCGCGTCGGCGACCTGGGAGGTGAGGCGCTCCTGGACCTGCGGGCGCTTGGCGTAGAGGTCGACGAGGCGGGCCAGTTTGGACAGGCCGGTGACCTTGCCGTGCTCATTGGGGATGTAGCCGATGTGAGCGACGCCGTGGAATGAGAGCAAATGGTGTTCACAGGTGCTGAACATCGGGATGTCCGTCACGAGGACGAGTTCTTCGTGCGCCTCGTCGAACGTGCGGTCCAGGACGTGGTCCGGTTCGGTGTAGAGCCCGGCGAACATTTCCCGGTAAGCGCGAGCGACCCGGGCCGGGGTCTCCAAGAGACCGTCCCGGTCCGGGTCCTCACCACAGGCGAGCAGGAGTTCGCGTACGGCTTTCTCGGCCCGATCCTGGTCGAAGACCGGGCTTTCGCCGTTAACGCTTGGTGTCGTCCTGTCCGTCGTCACGCCGTTGCTGTCCTTCGTCCTGCTGACCGCCGGGCTGGTCAGGGAACCAGCCGTCACGCGGGCGGTCTTCGGCGGGACGCCAGGGCTGGTTCGGCTGGCCGCCCGGCTGCGTCGCCGGGGTCCATCCGGGAGGAGCCCCGTAGTTCGGCGGGCCGCCGACGGGCCCACCCTGGTAACCACCTGCCGGACCACCCGGCTGCTGCCCACCATATGCCTGGGGCCAGTGGCCGGTGCCGTTCGGCCCACCGTTCGGGCGGCCACCGTTGGGGTAGGCGCCCGGCTGCGGCGGAGCGTACGGGTTCGCGTTCGGGTCCGGCGGCGGGACCGGGGCCGCGTACGGCGGGCCACCGGGAAGGTCGCCGCCACCCTGCGCGGTGCCGACCGGGGTCGGCGCCGGCTGCAGGACCGGCTGCTCCTTCTTCTCCTCCGGCGGCGGCCACGGCTCGCCGCGCTCCATCGCCAGCTCGCCGGGGGTCTTGATCGGCGGCTTGTCGGACGGCTTCCGGTCACCGAACTCGTTGAAGATGGTGATGTGCGGGCGCTTCTCGACGGTCGCGAAGATCCGTTCGAGGTCCTTGCGGGTCAGCGTCTCCTTTTCGAGGAGCTCGATGACCAGCTCGTCCAGCACGTCGCGGTAGGTGCTCAGCACGTGCCACGCCTCGGTGTGCGCGGTCTCGATGAGCTTGCGCACCTCCTCGTCGATCTCGTGCGCGACTTCCAGCGAGTAGTCCGCCTGGCGGCCGGCCGAGCGGCCGAGGAACGGGTCGCCCTGCTCCTGGCCGTACTTGACCGCGCCGAGCCGGGCGCTCATGCCGTATTCGGTGACCATCGCGCGGGCGATCTTGGTCGCCTGCTCGATGTCGGAGGAGGCACCGGTGGTGGGCTCGTGGAAGACGAGCTCCTCAGCGGTGCGGCCGCCCATCGCGAAGACCAGGCGCCCGATCATCTCCGAGCGGGTCATCAACTCCTTGTCGTCCTCCGGGACGAGCAGGGCGTGACCGCCGGTGCGCCCGCGCGGCAGGATCGTCAGCTTGTAGACCGGTTCGATGTCCGGCATCGCCCACGCGGCGAGCGCGTGCCCGCCCTCGTGGTAGGCCGTGATCTTCTTCTCCTTCTCGGAGATGATCCGGCTCTTGCGGGCGGGGCCGCCGACGACGCGGTCGACCGACTCCTCCAGCGCGGCGTCGGTGATGACGTGCCCGTTCTGGCGGGCGGTGAGCAGCGCGGCCTCGTTGAGCACGTTCGCCAGGTCGGCGCCGGACATGCCGACGGTCCGCTTGGCGAGGCTGCTCAGGTCGGTGCCCTGCGCGATCGGCTTGCCCTTGGCGTGCACCTCGAGGATCGCCTTGCGGCCGCGCATGTCCGGTGCGGACACCGGGATCTGGCGGTCGAACCGGCCGGGGCGCAGGAGCGCCGGGTCGAGGATGTCGGGACGGTTGGTCGCGGCGATCAGGATGATGCCGCCGCGCGCGTCGAAGCCGTCCATCTCGACGAGGAGCTGGTTCAGCGTCTGCTCACGTTCGTCGTGGCCGCCGCCGAGGCCGGCGCCGCGCTGGCGGCCGACCGCGTCGATCTCGTCGACGAAGATGATGCAGGGCGCGTTCTGCTTGGCCTGCTCGAACAGGTCGCGGACTCGCGAGGCGCCGACACCGACGAACATCTCGACGAAGTCGGAACCGGAGATCGTGTAGAACGGCACGCCCGCCTCGCCTGCGACGGCTCGCGCGAGCAGCGTCTTACCGGTACCGGGCGGCCCGTAGAGCAGCACGCCCTTGGGGATCTTCGCGCCGAGTGCCTGGTAGCGCGCCGGGTTCTGCAGGAAGTCCTTGATCTCGTACAGCTCTTCGACGGCCTCGTCGGCGCCCGCGACGTCCCCGAAGGTCGTCTTGGGCATGTCCTTGTTGAGCTGCTTGGCCTTCGACTTGCCGAAGTTGAGGACCCGGTTCCCGCCGCCCTGGGCGTTGTTCATCATCCACATCAGCAGGCCCAGCACCAGCGCCAGCGGAATGGCGAAGATCAGGATCTGGGTGAGGACGTTCTGCTGGGTGACCTTGGTGGTGAACTTGACCGGGTTGTCACCGCTCTTGAGGCCGATGAGCTGGTTGTAGATGGTGCCCGCGACGTTCGCCGGGTACTGCGCGATGACCTGGTCGACCTGCTGGCCGTCGACCTCGATCTTCTTGTTGAGCAGCAGCTTGATCTGCTGTTCCTTGTCCTCTTGCGAGGCTTCCTTGACGTTGTTCGCGGTGATCTGCTGGTTCGCGACCGAGATCGGCACCTGGGTATAGCCACGATCACTGTCGAAGATCGTGTTGTATGCGAGAAACGCCAGTACCGCCGCGAGAATCCAGAGCACTGGGTTCCTGAGCACGCTCTTCCGGTTCATACGACTCGGCCCTGGTGGCCTCGACCCTTCCTGGTTGGGCGGCTCCTGTGATACCCGCCATCACGATCTTGACGACCCATGGTGCTCCGACACCCGCCCCTCAGGATACCGCCCGCCTGGACGGACGAGGGTGGTGAGCCTCTCGGACGTCAACGGCGGACGCCGTGCGAGGGTTCCCGGAGCGTGAACGCGACGGCCACCCTAACGTGTGTCGACCGCCACACCGGCGGCCATTTCGCCCAGGCGCATGCGGAGTGTCTTGACGTCGGCGGGTGAGACGGTGACCCATTCGCGTCCGTCCGGACCGGCCTGTGACGTGCTGAGGTAGCGGCCGCTGGCGGTGTCGAACCAGCCGAGGACACGGGACCGCTGCTTGGCGCCCACGTGGGAGCGGCTGTTCGCGGCGAGCTGACCGCCACGCAGCCGCGGCTGGCCGGTGAGCTTGCCGAACGCCTCGCGCGGGTCCGCGGTGATGCGTTCACTGAGTGAGACGCGGGACTTCTCCTTGCGACGCGTCTTCGCCGCTTCGGGCTCCTCGGCCTGCTTCGTCGGGTTGATCGCGCCGCGGATCGGCTCGGTGCGGCGGGCGTCGTCGATCGGCAGCGTGATGGACGCCTCCGAGCCGCGCTGCCCCGGGGGCAGCAGGTCGACGACCGCCGTCGGGAGCCCGTCGGCGGGTGCCTCGCGCAGCCAGATCCCGGACTGGTCCTGGATGGCGATCACCCCGTCGCGGCCGTCGGTGGCGCCGAGCACGGCGATGGTCGGGGCCTGGAACTCGGGGATGTGCAGCGCGTCGATGGTCAGTGAGCCGCGGGCGAGGAGATACAGCCAGTCCTCGATCCTCCGCTCCAGCCTTCCCCTGCCGTCGCGGAGGCCGCGGGCCTGGAGTTCGCCGTCGACGCGCTGGCGCAGCGCCCGGCGCTCGAGTTCGGTCGCGCCGTGCGAGCGCACGCGCAGCGGGTACGGCAGGTCGCCGAGCTCGGCGGACTCCCAGAGGAAGTCGAACGCCAGCGGCGTGAAATGTTCCTGGTGCATTGCTTCGTGCCCTCCCGGCACCTTGGCTTCTGGACCTCGGGACGCCCAGGTGGTTCACGATAGCGAAGGGGTACGACAGTCGTCGGCCGGATGCGGTAAGTGTCCGTTTCAGCCTCGGGCGAAAACGCAATGAAGGGGCCTTTCATCGCAAATTTTGCGATGAAAGGCCCCTTCATTGCACGCGTGCGCGGGGCGTACGGGAGGAGATCAGCGTGCGAGCGAGGCCTCGGAGGCGATCTTCCCCAGCATCTCCGTGAGCCGGTGCCGTAGCGTCGCCGGATCGGCGGGCGCGATGGTGATCCAGTCCCGGCCGTCGGAGCCGCGGGTGGCCTGGGTGAAGTACCGGCCGGACTGCGTGTCGAACCAGCTCAGCACCGAAGACCGGCTCCGCGTGCCGTGCTTGCTGCGCGCGTTGGCGCCGAACTGGCCACCACGAAGCCGCGGCTGCGCCTGGAGCCGCGAAAGGGCTTTGCGGTCCTCGTCGGACGTCGCCGAGCCGTCGACCTGCGGCTGGCGACGCTGGAGGAAGTCCGCGCCCGAGGCGCCGACGAGCCCGTCCAGCGGGAGGGTGATCGACTTCTCCGTGCCGCGCGAACCCGGCGGCAGGAGGGAGACGATCGCGCTCGCGAGGCCGTCCGGGGCGATCGGGTGGAAGTGGAAACCGCGCTGGTCCTGCACCGTCAGGAGGCCTTGGCCGCCGAGCAGCGACGCGACCGCGAGCAGCGGTTCGGTGTTGGGGTTGTTGAGCTGGACGCAGTCCAGGCTCAGCTCCGGCAGCGCGAGAACGCCGAAGTAGTCCTCGATATGGGGTTCGGGGCGCCCGCGTTCGTCGGCGAGACGACGCTGGTTCAGCGACTGGAGCGTCTGCGTGCGCAGCGCGCCGCGCTCGTCCATGGTCGCCCCGTGCGAGCGGAGCCGCAGCGGATACGGCAGCTCGCCGGCGTTCGCGCTCTCCCACAGGAAGTCCAGCTCGACCGCGGTGAGCAGCTCACCGTTCGCCATACAAACCCCCCAAACAAGTCAGCGGGCGCGCGGCCGGTGTTCGGCCGCGCGCCCGGTGAAAACCGCTCTAGCGATCGTCGTCTTCGGTCCAGGCACCGATGACCGGCGGCGGGGTCGCCTCGTTGGCGCCGAAGGCGTCGTCCGGGTCCGGCTCGATGAGGAACGACGCGTGCGTGTGCTCCTCTTCCTGCTCGGCCTGCGCGCCGTGGGCACCCATGCCCATGCCGCCGCCCATGCCCTGCATCGGCGGGGTGGGGCCGCCGCCGATGGTGCCGCTGGAGGACACGATGCCCTGCTGCGGCACGGCCTGGGACGCGGCGCTCTGCGCGGGCGCGGCGTTGTCCGTCGCCGCGGCGTCGGTGCTGTCGGTGTCCTTGGCGCCGGACTTGTTGCCCGCGCCGAGCGCCTTGGCACCGGCGTAGCCGAGGCCGCCGCCGAGACCGGCCGCGGTGAGGGCCTGGCCGAGCCCGTTGCCGCCGCCTGCCGCCGGGGCCTGCGGGGCGATCGGGGCACCGGCGCCGGACGCGACACCGGCACCCGGCGCGACACCCGAAGCCGGGACGTTCCCGGTGGCGGGGTTGTAGCCGGCCTGCGAGAACACGCCCGAGTCCGGACCGGCGTGGATCGGAGCGCCCGTGGGGCTGCCCTGCGCGCCGCCGTAGCCGTGCGTGCCGGCGAGGACCGGGGTGCCGGAGACCGCGCCGGAGTTGATGCCTCCGCCGCCGACGTTGCCGACGCCGCTGAAGCCGACGCTGTTGTGCGTGGCCGTCGGCTTCATGCCGAGGGATTCGGGGCCGAAGCTCGGGGTCGAGCTGTCGACCTCGCTCATCTCCTTGGTGTAGGCCTCCAGGAACCTGGCCTGCTCCGCCCGCACTTCCTTGTCCTGGTCGGCGAGGGGCTTCTGGTCGGTGATCATGCCGACCGGGCCAGCGGCGAGGGCCTGGCCCATCGCGCCTTCAGGGGTGTAGTTGGTCGGCTTCGGCATCAGCTTGACCTTGGTGGCCGCGTCGGCCTGCTTCTGCAGCCTGTCCGCCATCGTGCTCGCGGCCTCGGAGGCCTGCGAACCCGAGTTCGCGATGGCCACCAGCGAACCCTGGGCGCTCGCCGCGCCCTGGCCGATCCAGGCGGCGCCCAGTTCGGAGATCGCGTTGTAGAGGTCGTTCGACGCGTGGCTCAGCTTGCTGCTGTGCGAGGTCCACGACTGGCCGATCGCCGTCGCGGTGCTGGGGTCGTTGCCGATGTTGGCCTGGTTCCACAGGTCCTGGCTGCTCGGCGCGCTCTCCCAGTTCGGCGGGTTCGTGATGGCGCGGTCGGCGCCGATGTCGAAGCCGTCCGAACGTCCGCGGGCGCTCGAAACGATGCTCGCGGCCTGCGAGTTGTCGCCGAGCTGGACCGGGGCGCCGCCGCTGCTCTGCCCCGGCGTGCTGCTGGTGTTGCTCTCGCCGTAAGAGTCGGCGCTGTGCTTCGGTGGCATGGCTTTCTGACTCCCCCTCAGACGTTCCGGAACGGCTCGGCCGCGGCCTGGTCGATCTCGTGGTACCGGGCCATCGCGGTGACGATGCCGGACTCGGCCGCCTCGTACTGCTGGTAAAGGTTCTGGAGGGCGGCGGTGTACGAGTCACCACCGCCGTCGGCGCGGTTCGCGACCTTCGCGGCGATGGCGTTGCCGACCGGGTTGTTGCCCAGCTTCGGCGCCTGCCCGAGGTCACCGGCACTGTGGAGCAGCGCCTCGACGGCGTCCTTGCCGGTCCGGATCTTGTTCAGTGCGGTCTGGGCCGCGTCCGGGTCGATCCCGACCTGGCCCTGGGCCGCGGCGTTCTTGAACGCGTTCGCGTCCGCCAAGCTGCTGTTCCCCATCTGAGCTCTCTCCGTTTCCCCCGGGCCAGGCCACGACGGATTCGTGGCAAAGGTCTTCGCATAGGTTAACGCACCTGATCGCAGCCTATGACGCGTTCACCGCGCTCAGGGTTCCGCATTCCGCCAGGATCGGGCAAGCGGTTCTCAGGACGTGTAGACGTGCGGGTCCAGGGTGCCGATGTAAGGCAGGTCCCGGTAACGCTCCGCGTAGTCCAGGCCGTATCCGACTACGAATTCGTTGGGAATGTCGAACCCGATGTACTTGACCGGTACATCGACCTTGACCGCCTCCGGCTTGCGCAGGAGCGAGACGACCTCGAGCGAGGCCGGGTTCCGGCTCGCCAGGTTCTTCAGCAGCCAGGACAGCGTGAGCCCGGAGTCGACGATGTCCTCGACGATCAGGACGTCGCGGCCGGCGATGTCACGGTCGAGGTCCTTGAGGATCCGCACCACGCCGGACGACGACGTCGCCGAGCCGTAGGACGAGACCGCCATGAACTCGAGCTGGGACGGGAGAGGGAGCGCCCTGGCGAAGTCCGTCATGAACATCACCGCGCCCTTGAGCACGCCGACGAGCAGGAGATCCCCCTGCCCGGAGCCGGGGCCGTCGGCCGGGTAGTCCGCGGCGACCTTGGCGGCCAGCTCGGCGATCTTTTCGTTGATCTGCTGCTCGGTGACGAGCACGGAGGCGATCTCGCCTTCGTACACGGGACGTTCCCCTCTAGGTGGTGGACTGGGGTGCTTCGAGGAAGAGCCTGCCATGCGCCCGCGCGGCCACCAAGTCGCCGGGTAGCCAGACGCCCCCCTGACCGCGCCAGTTGCCCACCAGCGCGTCGACCGAACGCAGGTGGGCGTCGGTGAGTTCGCGGGCCCCGGAGTCCAGCAGCCACCTGCGGAGGACACGCCGCCGCAGCGCGGGCGGTTCGGTGGCGAGCACCGCGACGTCGAGCCCTTCCTCGGTGAAGGCGCGCAGGTAGACCTCGCCCGCGAGTGTGTCCAACGCCTCGCTGTCCTCGCGCAGTTGCGCGGCCGTGCGGGCGAGCGAAGCCGCGACACCGCCGGCCAGCACGTCCTCCAGAAGGGGCAGTACTTCCGTTCTTAACCGGACACGGGTGAACCGCGGGTCCTCGTTGTGCGGGTCCTGCCACGGGTCGACGCCGAGCGCCCGGCAGGCCTGCCGGGTGGTGGCGCGGGTGACGCCGAGCAGCGGCCGTCCCCACGGCGGGTCGTGCGGCCGCATCCCGGCCAGCGAACGCGGTCCCGAACCCCGGCCGAGGCCGAGCAGGACGGTTTCGGCCTGGTCGTCGAGGGTGTGGCCGAGCAGGACGAGGCCGTGCCCGCCGGGCCCCATGTCGAGCGCCGAACGCAAGGCGCCGTACCGGGCCCGGCGGGCCGCGGCTTCCGGTCCGCCCGCGCCCTCGACCCGCACTTTGAGGACTTCGGCGGTGTGGACGCCGAGCTCTCGTGCCGTGTCCGCGGCCCGGGCGGCGGTTTCGGCGGAACCGTCCTGGAGACCGTGGTCGACGACGAGCGCCCGCACCGTCAGTCCCGCGCGGGTGCCGGTGAACGCGGCCGCTTCGGCCAGCGCGAGCGAATCCGCGCCGCCGGAGACGGCGACGCACAGTTCTTCGACGGCACCCGCCGACGTCAGGAAGTCCCGCACGGCCGTCCGCACGGCCGCGATCGCCGGATCCGGTCCGCTCACCCGTGCAGGCGCCGCACCCAGGCCGCCGGATCGGTGATCTCGGCGCGGGTCGGCAGCGTGTTCGGCGACGTCCAGACGGCGTTGAAACCGTCCATGCCGACGGCCTCGACGACGTGCTTGGTGAACTTCGCGCCCTGCTCGTACTGGCGCATCTTCGCGTCGACGCCGAGCAGGCTGCGCAGCACGCGGTCGATCAGCCCGCCGCCCTTGCGCCGGGCGGTGAACCGCGACCGGATCAGCTCGACACTCGGCACGACCCGCGGCCCGACGGCGTCCATCACGAAGTCCGCGTGCCCCTCCAGCAGTGTGGAGAGGGCGAGCAGCCGGTCGAACACCGCGCGTTCGCCCGGCGACTGGAGGAGTTCGGCGAGACCGGCGCCGCCCGCCTTGCCCTTGCCGATCTGCTTGATGGTGTCCGGGAGGCGGCCGACCAGATCGCTCAGCCCGTCCGCGTCCCGGCCGGCGAGGCCGCCGATCAGGCGCTCGACCTCGTCGGCGAAGTAGTCGCGCAGCCAGGTGACCGCGGTGAACTGCAGCCGGTGGGTGCATTCGTGCAGGCAGACCCACAGCCGGAAGTCGTGCCCCGGCACGTCCATCGCACGCTCGGCGGCGACCACGTTCGGCGCGACGAGCACGAGCTGCCCTTGGCGTTCCGGCCCACCGAACGGGTCGTACTGGCCGAGGACGCGGGAAGCCAGGAAAGCGAGCACCAGACCGGTCTGGACACCGGCGCCGCCGGCCAGCACGGGCGCCAGCGGGCCGCCTTGGGCCTCGGGCAGCGCGCGGCCGGTGAGCGCGTCGAGTCCCGCGGCGGCCGAGCGGACCCAGCCGGGCCTGTCGACGACTTCGGCGGGCAGCATCGGCAGGTCGAGGCCGAGCCCGGTCAGCTCGCGGACGTGCCCCTCGGCCTCGCTGGTCAGTTCGCGTAATTCGGCGACGGCTTCATCGGCCTCTCCGCGGTCGACGACCGGACCGCCGCGCACCAGGAGCGCGCCCGTCGAGGCGGCCAGGGACCAGTCGACCATCGAACGTGTCTTGGTCGGCGTTTCCTCAGTCACTCTTATGACGCTACCCGCTGGAAGGCCGGATTCCGCCCTGACTTCCTCACGCTCCGGTTCCGGTCGCTCACCGGAATCAGCGACAGCCGCACTTGTGCAGGGTCGCCGCGACGACGTCGAGCGCGGCCCTGCCCTTGTTCTGGTCCGAACCGGACGACATCAGCGCGAACACCAGCATCCGGCCGTCGGTGTCCAGCACCACGCCCGCCAGGGTGTTCACGCCCGACAGCGTGCCGGTCTTGCCGCGCACCCAGCCGCGGCCCGCCGACGAAGCCGGGTCGCCGTAGCGCTTTTCGAGCGTTCCGCTGCCGCCCGCGACGGGAAGACCCGCCAGCAGGGGCCGCAGTTTGGCCGTCCGCGGATCCTTGCCGTCCGGCGCCGCCGCGACCGCGAGGATCTCGCTGAGCACCTTGGCCGGGATCTTGTTCTGGTCGGACAGCCCGCTGCCGTCGTTGATCTGGACGCCGGTCAGGTCGAACCCGGCCTCCTTGAGCACGTTCATCGTCGCGGTCGCGCCGCCGACGAAGGACGCTTCGGCACCCTTCGCGAGCGCGAGCTGGCGGGCGAGGACGTCGGCCATCAGGTTGTCCGAAAGCTGCAGCAGCGAGTTGGCGAACTCGGTGAGCGGCTGCGACTTGACCTCGCCGAGCACCTTCGCGCCCTTCGGCGCCGTCGTCGTCCCGCCTGCCTGGGCTTCGAGCTTCCCGGCGATCTTCTGGGTCAGCGCCGCGGCGGGGTTCGCGACGCGGGGCGCGTGGTCGTTCTTCGGGTCGTTGCGGCCGCCGTCGGCCATCACCGGGAGGACCGGCGCCATGTAGGTGTTCCCGGCGGCGGTGTCCTCCGGGTCCCAGCCCTTCGCGGACGTCGGGCCCTTGAACAGGCTGATGTCCAGCTGGACCTTGGTGATCTTGCCGCCGCTCGCCTTCTTGACCTGGGCGACGAGGTCGTCGACGTGGGCGGCTCCCGGGTACAGCGGCGAGTCGGTGCCCAGCGGCAGCGAGGTCAGCGAGGGGTCGCCGCCCGCGACGAGGATGGCCGTGCCGGGATCGGCGCCCTGGACGACCTTCGTGGAGAACTGCGTCCCGTGGTCCATGGACAGCAGCGCGGCCGCCACGACGAGGATCTTCGTGGTCGAGGCCGGGGTCAGCGGGGTGCCGGAGTTCTTGTCCCAGAGGACGTCACCGGTCGACGCGTCCACCACGGTGCCGGTGAGCGTGCCGAGGTCCGGGGCGCTGGCGGGGCCGGACAGGGCGGCCGCGAGACCCTCCTTCGTCGGCCCGGCGCCGTTGATGTCCGGCCCGTGCAGGACGCGGGTGACACCGGCGGGCTTGGGGATCTCACCCTTCGGCGCGTTCGGCGCCCAGGGCAGGCCGAGCCGGTTCGACACCTTCGGCATCGCGGCGGCGCCGCCCATCCCGGCCAGCAGCAGGACGACGACCAGGGTCGTGATCAGCAGGGCCTTGCGCTTGCCCTTCGGTTTCGGCGCGGGCGCTGCCGGGGCCTCGGCGGCCGGGGGTTCCTGGGACGGCGGCTCGGGCCGCTGGATGCCGACGGTGGCTTCGGAATCGAAGCGCTCTTCGGCGGGCTCGATGCGGACCGGGCGCGCGTGCATGGTCGCGGACGGGACCTGCGCGGGAGGCGGCGGCTCGACCCGGTTCTGCTCGGGACGGCGCGGCTGCTCCCGCGGCGGTTCCTGAAGCTGCGGTTCCGGCCACTGTGGTTCGGACGCCGGTGGTTCGGGCGCCGGTGGTTCGGGCGATGGCTCGGGTCTGGCCAGTTCGTGCTCACGCGTCGGCGTGGCGGCGCCGCGGTCGAACTGATCCCAATCCGGTTCGTCCGTTTGCTTCGGCTGGACGGGCTGGACGAAGACGGTCTTCGGCGCTTCGGGCTCCGGCTCGGCGGACTCGACCGGTGTCGCCGGTTCGAAGGCGGACCACTTCGGCGTGGGGGTGTCCGGGACGTCCGGTTCTTCCTCGACTTCGACGACGGGCTGGAACCACGAACCACTTTCGGGTGTGACCTTCGGCACTGCCAGCTCTTCGGTCTTGCCGTTCGCCAGTCCCGACATGGGCAGCCAGACGGTGGCCTCGCTCGCCCCCTTGGTGCCCTTGGGCTCGGCGGATGAGGTGTCCCTGTCGTCCGACGGCCACGTCGGGACATCGTTTTCCGGCACGTAACGCTCCTTCATCCACCGTCCGGGGAAGGGGCCAAGCTCACATACGACCACATCGATGCGACCGCCCTAGCCCCCGTGGTCCACACTAGTGAAGACAAGACGATGATTTCGGTGAGCCGTCCGCGAGGCGGGGCGTACCAAAGACGAGAGCAGCGAGGCCGGCGTGGAATTCGACGTCACTATCGAAATCCCCAAGGGGGAGCGCAACAAGTACGAGGTGGACCACAAGACCGGTCGGATCAAACTCGACCGGACCCTGTTCACGGCCACCCAGTACCCCGCCGACTACGGCTTCATCGACGACACCCTCGGCCAGGACGGCGACCCGCTGGACGTGCTGGTGCTCGTCCAGGAGCCGACCTTCCCGGGCTGCCTGATCCGCTGCCGCGCGATCGGCATGTTCCGGATGACCGACGAGAAGGGCCCGGACGACAAGGTCCTCGCGGTCCCGACGAACGACCCGCGCCTCGAGCACCTGCGCGACATCCACCACCTGAACGAGTTCCACAAGCTCGAGATCCAGCACTTCTTCGAGGTGTACAAGGACCTGGAGCCGGGCAAGAGCGTCGAGGGTTCGAGCTGGGTCGGGCGTTCCGACGCCGAGGCCGAGATCAAGCGTTCGCTCGACCGCGAGACCGACCGGCTGGCCAAGGAAGCCATCGACGGTCCGTCGCACTAGTTCTCCCAAGTACATGAAGGCCCCCTTCCTTGCGCCTGGCGCAAGGAAGGGGGCCTTCATGTACTTCTACGCCGAGTAGCCCGGGATCGGGAACGGCGCCAGGAACTCGCGGATCTCGGCGGCGATGGTGTCCAAAGCGGACTGTTCCTCGCCCGCCGCCGCGGTGATCGTGCGGTCGATCCACTCCGCCACCCGCACCTGGTGCTCCGGCTTGAGGCCGCGGGTGGTGATCGCGGAGGTGCCGAGCCGGATGCCGGACGGGTCGAACGGCTTGCGCGGGTCGAACGGCACGGTGTTGTAGTTCAGTTCGATGCCCGCGCGGTCCAGCGCCTGCGCGGCGGGTTTGCCCGGCACGTTCTTGTTCGTCAGGTCGATCAGCAGCAGATGGTTGTCCGTACCGCCGGACACCAGGTCGTAGCCGCGCTCGACCAGTGCTTCGGCCAAGGCGCGCGCGTTGGCGACGATCGTGTGCGCGTACTCGGCGAACTCCGGCTTCTGCGCCTCGCCCAGCGCGACGGCGATCGCGGCGGTCGTGTGGTTGTGCGGACCGCCCTGCAGACCGGGGAAGACCGCCTTGTCGACGGCCTTCGCGTGGTCGGCGTCGGACAGGATCATCGCGCCACGCGGACCGCGCAGGGTCTTGTGCGTGGTCGTGGTGATGACCTGCGCGTGCCCGACCGGCGACGGGTGCGCGCCACCGGCGACCAGGCCCGCGATGTGCGCGATGTCGGCGACCAGGACCGCGTCGACCTCACGGGCGATCTCCGCGAACGCCGGGAAGTCGATGGTGCGCGGGATCGCGGTGCCGCCCGCGAAGATCAGCTTCGGCCGGTGCTTCAGGGCGAGTTCGCGGACCTGGTCGAGGTCGACGCGGCCGGTCTCCTTGCGGACGCCGTAGCGGACCGGGGTGAACCATTTGCCGGTCGCGGACACGCTCCAGCCGTGCGTCAGATGCCCGCCGTCCGGCAGCGCCATGCCGAGGACGGTGTCGCCCGGCTGCGCGAAAGCGAGATATACCGCCAGGTTCGCCGGGGAACCGGAGTACGGCTGGACGTTGGCGTGGTCGGCACCGAAGACGTCCTTCGCCCGCTCGATGGCCAGGTTCTCGACCTGGTCGATGAGCTGCTGGCCCTCGTAGTACCGCTTGCCGGCGTAACCCTCGGAGTACTTGTTGGTGAGGACGGTGCCGGTCGCCTCCAGGACGGCCTGGGAGACGTAGTTCTCGGACGCGATCAAGCGGATCTTGTCGTGCTGCCGCTTCGCCTCGTCCTCGACGAGCCCCGCGATCTTCGGATCGGCGGCGGCGAGCGCGGAAAGTGCTGGCTGGTGTGTCATGGCGTACTCCCGCTCAGGAGAGGCCTTCACCCAGGCGCGCGGTGCCGGCCCGAATTCGCTTCCCGGTGGTGCTCCACCTCAAATGCGCCAGTCGCTGGTGCCCTCAGAGCCTAGTGCACCCCGGTGGGGCGGGAACCGGCGTGCGGACGGCACAACGGTTCGGGTCCGGGCGGTGTTGCGAAGGTGGCTTTCACAACCTTCAACGTTGTGAAAGCCACCTTCGCAACGTCCGAGGCCGGGAACACGAATCGCCACTCACGACTCGATCGGCTTGACGCTTTCCGCGTGCCGTCGCGCCAGTTCCTGGTAGATCGCCGCGTTGTGCTCGACCCAGCCGCGGGCGGTGCCGTCGAGCGGGACGTGCTTCTTCGCCGGGCTGCCCATGGCGACGGTCTCCGGCGGGATGACCATTCCGGGCGTCACCGTGGCGCCGGCCGCGACCAGGGCCTTCTCGCCGATCTGGGCCTTGTCGAGCACGGTCGAGCCGTTCCCGATGAGCGCCTGCTCGCCGATCGTGCAGTCGTGCACGAGGCACTGGTGCCCGACGGTGACGTTCTTGCCGACCTCGGTCACGCCGCCGTTGACGTGGATGACCGAGTTGTCCTGGATGTTGGCGCCCTCGCGGATGAGGATCTTCCCGAAGTCGGCGCGCAGCACGGCGCCGTACCAGACGGAAGCGCCCTTCTCGACGACGACGTCGCCGATCAGGGTGGCGGTGGGGGCGATCCACGCTTCGGGATCCACCTGGGGGCGGTGCCCCTCGAATTCGAACATCGGCATGCCCCGCACCCTATGCGTCCGAGCGCGTGAAGGCCCCCTTCCCTCGGCTGAGCCGAGGGAAGGGGGCCTTCACGCGCTTTCGAAGGGGGTCAGCCGATGGCGGTGTTCAGCAGGAGGTCCACGGCCTTGTCGTTACGCGTGGTCTCCCGGACGATCACCTCGTCGGGCGGGTAGAAACCGGGGTTGGAGCCCCGCGGGTACATCTCGAAGGTGAAGCTCAGGATCTTGTGGGTGCCCCACATCCAGTCGTCGATCGTCCCGTCCGTGATGTACAGGTCGCTCGACTGCTGCGGCGTGTAGCCGTTGGTCGCCGCCAGCTGTCGGCCCAGCGTCTGGAAACGCTGCGCTTCGGCCTGCGTCATGCCCGGAGCGGTGTCGTTGTACGTGAAGCCGAACGGCCACAGGACGAGCTCCGAATAGGTGTGGAAGTCGATGCTCGCCTTGATCTGCTGGACGCCGCCGATCTTGCGCGAGTTCACGAAGTTGGACACGGCCCTGGTCTCCGGGGCGGAGAACGCCGACGGGCCGCGGTAGGTCTCACTGCTCGTCGAGCCCGAGGAACCGCCGCAGCAGCCCCAGTTGTAGCCCCAGTTGCGGTTGGGGTCGGTGCCGTTGCCCTGGCGGTTCTTGCGCCAGTACTTGTAGCTGCCGCCGGAGATGTCGTACTCCGAGCCGTCGGGGTTGACGTTCGGGATCACGTAGATCTCGGTGCTGTCGACGAACCGCTTGATCGCCGGGTCGGAGGCGTAGCCCTGGGTGAACCGGTTCACGATCCGCAGGCACATCTCGGTGGTGAGGTGCTCGCGCGCGTGCTGGTTGCAGGTGAAGAGGACCTCGGGCTCGTTCTCGTCGGTCCCGACGTTGTCGCTGATCTTGAGCATGTTCAGCGCGCGGTTCTGGTAGGAGTTGCCGACGCTGCTCAGCTTCGCGATCGAGCCGTAGTTCGCCTGCGCGTTGCGCAGTTCGGTGGTGACCTCGGCGTAGTTGTGGTAGCCGGAGTCCGACGGCGGGAAGTCGTTGATCGCGTTCGTGCCGGGCTTCTCCGACCTGTCGACGACGCCGCGCTGCTCGACGCGGAAGCCGAGCGAGCGGATCTTCGCCGCGTCGCGCGCCTCGCCGATCACCGTGGTCGTGGAGCCGGACGTGCCGAAGATGTCGACGCCCAGCCGGGAGATCTGGGTGCGCTGCTGTGAGGTGCTGGTACCGAAGACCTCGTAGATCTGGACCTGCGCGTCCTCGGCCTGCTGGTCGGCGGTCGCCGGACTCGCGGCGACCGGGATGGTGAACGCCGCGACGGCCGCGATCGCCACGGCCATGCACCGTCTTATGCGCATCGTCGTCTCCTAGCTCTGAGGCAGGGAAGGGGAACCCCACCATGACCGGAGCCCGGAGACCGAACAATCCGTAACGGTACGGATCTAATGCGTATTTCTAGCCGTAGTTCGCGAGGCAGAGCGCTTCGATGTCGCCGCGCAGCGCGGCGAACGGCCGCCGCCGGACACGCTGCTGGACGATCGCGCCGAGCAGGTACGACAGCAGCGCGCGAGCCCGCGCGCGGGGGTCTTCCACGTCGAGCGGGGCGAGCAGTTCCGCGAGCAGTTCGGTGATCGACGTCAGCATGACGTCGATGGCCTGCGGGTGCTGCGCGCGGCCCGCGGCGATCCAGTACTCGAACCACAGGAAGGCCGCGTTCGGACGGCCGGAGAACTCGGCGAGGAAGGCATCCAGTGCCGCGAACAGCCGCTCGTCCGGGTGATCGTGTTTCTCCGAAATTTTGCGCAAATCCGCCGTGAACGTTGTGATGTGTGCCGCCATCGCGCGGTCGATCAGGACGTCGATGTCGGCGAAGTAGTAATGAATCGCACTCTTCGTGAGCGGTCCGGCGTCCGCGATCGCGCGCACGGTGCAACCCGCGAGCCCGTCCCTGGCGAGCACGACACGCGCTGCTTCGACGATCTGCTCCTGTTTCTGCAGCTGATTGGGGGAGAGCCGCGCGCTGCGGCCGGGAACGGCGGTCACGAAGTTCCTTACACCAAGTAGTCAGGACAGTAGCCCTGAAGCTTAGGGCAATCGTCCTGGCCGATCACAGCGGGTGAAAAATCGAGGTGGCTAGCGATCGATCCGTAGCGGACAATGCGCGGCATGGTGACCACAGGGGACAACGGGTTCAGCCCGGCCGCACGACGGCAGTTGGAGAAGGAACTCGCCGATCTGCGAGCGCAGCGCGACGCGATGGCGCCGCGGATCGGCGAGCAGGAACGAACCGGCGACGCCGCCGACCAGGCGGAGGTGCTGGACCGCGCGGAGTCGGCCGCCTACCTCGACCGGCGCATCGCCGACGTCGCGGCGAAACTGGAGCACGGCGGGCGCGACAGCAAGGGCCTGCTCCCCGACGGCACCACCGTCACCATCAGGTACGCCGACGGTGACGAGGAGGAGCTCCACATCGTCACGATCCCGGGCGAGGACGCCGACGCGTTCACGGTCACCTCGGACAGCCCGCTCGGCCTCGCCCTCGTGGGTGCCAAGGAGGGCGACGAGATCACGTACCGGACGCCGCGCGGCGAGACCAGCGCCACCGTCGTCACCCTGAAGCCGCCTGCCTGACCTTCACTTATCCCCGCTGGAATGTCATGAAAGGGTCGTTCAGGACGAAAAATGTCCTGAACGACCCTTTCATGACATCCGCTTAGGCGACCCCCACGTACCTCACGTACCCGGGCGGCAGAGGACCGGATTCACCAGTTCGGCGCACGGCCGGTGCCCATGGGACCGCACGACGTCCTTGCCGACCTGGTTGGTCAGGTACCGCAGGAAACTCGCGACGAGCGAGTCGGCCTTCGGCTCGCCGAACGTGTACGCGTACTCGGTCTCCCAGAACGGGTACGCCGCGTGGATCGCGCCCTCCAGGGTCGCCTGGTGGCCGTCGATCCGGACCGGCAGCACGTCCTCGCGTTTCGTGGCGGCGCCCAGTTCGCTGTAGCCCAGCGCCCCCGGTACGCGCGAGACGGCTTCGAGGACGTCGTTCGTGGACGGCTTCGCGCAGCGCACCACACCCGGCTGGGCACCCGGCGCCGGTTTGAGGCAGTCGTCGGAGTTGTCGCCGGGTTCCCGCTTGCCTGCCAGGATCTGGCCTTCGAACGTCCGCCGTGTCCCGGAATCGGAATGCCGGTCGACGAGCCGGACCGGCTGGTCCTTGCCGCCGATCTCCTTCCAGTTCGCGACCTTGCCGTCGTAGACGTCCCGGATCTGCGCGAGCGACAGATCCTGCACGCCGGCTTCCTTGTTGACCACGAGCGTGAACAGCGAGAACGCGACCGGCCGCGGCAACAGCTGCGGGAAGCCCTCGCCTTTGGCGCCGTCGGAGAACGCCAGCACGCCGTCGTTCGCGGCCTGGTTCAGGCTGCCGAGCCCCTCCGCGCTCCCCCGGCTGTCGAAGGTGAACGACGCGCCCGGGCACGTCTTCGCGTACGAAGCCGTCGCTTCCTTCAGCACCGGCGCGAACGCCGTCGATCCGGTGATCGTGAGCTTCCCGGCCGCGCAGTCCAGCGGCGGCGGCTTGTCGTCGAAGACCAGCGACCGGGTCAGCTGGAAGATGCTGATCACCACAAGGAAGCAGATCAGCGCGAGCACCGAGGTCGTCGGCCCGGTGCGGCTCTTGGTCTCGCGGAGGCTGCCGCCCTTGATCTCGCCGATGACCTGAGGATCGTCGAAATCGTCTGGCGTGCCGTTGGGGATCCTGTCGAGTACGGCGAGGATCTTGTAGTGCGCGCCGCGGTTCAGCGGCACCCGCGGCAGGTCGATCACCCCGGCGGGCCGCTCGGGATTCTCGTCCCGCGCGCCGAACCCGGAGTCGTCGCCGAAACATTCGTGCAGATGCGGCGAGCTGAGCTCGGTCACCACCATCCCGGCCACGGTGCGGCCGGGGAACTTCACGCGGATACCGACGCGGTCGTTCTCGTTGACCGCGTAATCGTCGGTGTCGATGTCGGTGGTACCGCTGTTTTCGATGCGCAGCAACACGAACGACGGGTCGACGAGCCGCTCGCCGTTCTCGTGCTGCAGTTGCGCCAGCGCGTCGGCCGTCGGCGCGAACCCGCGCCCGGACGCCGTCGGAGTGTCCATCTGCACGCGGTAGCCGAGCCGTTTGCGGCCGACGAGCACGAACTCCCACAGGAACGCGACGGCCGGGACGGTGATCCCGACCACCGCGAGCAGGACGTCCCAGGGAAAGCCTTCCAAGACCAGCCTCCAGGTTCGGGGAATCGAACCTAAGGCTCATCCCGGTCCGGGACGGCGGACTTCAGCCAGTGTTCATCGGGCGTCCGCGAAGGCGTAGTCGTCGAGGTCGAAGAACCGGCTCGTCACCATCGTTTCCAGTGTCGGCGACGCCCGGAACGGCACGTCCCCGTTCGCGTCGAAGTAGTAGCTGTTGGCCAGCGAACAGCTGTCCTGGAAGAACACCTGGTGCTTGCGCCGGTCCAGCATGCTCCGGAAGTACCGGTCGTTCGCCTCGTTCGTGACCTCCACCCGCGTCGCGCCGATCTTGCGCGCGTTGCGCAGGCAGCGGACGATGTGCGCGGTCTGCGTCTCGATCAGGTTGAAATACGAGGAACCGTTGTAGCCGTAGGGCCCGAGAATGGTGAACAGGTTCGGGAAACCGGGGACGCTGACGCCCTGATAGGCCTGGAACCGGTTCTCCTCCCAGAATTTCTCCAGATCGGCGCCGTCCGCCCCGCGGACGGTGAACGCGGGCATGTTGCCCTTTTCGAACACCTTGAACCCGGTCGCGAGCACTAGGACGTCGACCGGATGCTCGGTGCCGTCGGCGGTGCGCACACCGGACTCGGTGATCGTGTCGATGCCCGTGGTCTCCAGCGTGACGTTTTCACGATTGAACGTCTGCAGGTATTCGTTGGAGAAACTCGGCCGCTTACAGCCCAGCGCGTAACGCGGGGTGAGCTTTTCGCGGATTTCGGGATTCTTGACCGCGCGGCGCAGATGCGCGAGCCCGATCCGCTCGCCCGCGCCCGCGGTCGGCAGGAGGTCGTGGAAATGCGCGGCCAGCGGGAAGGTCAGTTCGACGAGCGCCTGACTGGCCAACCGGGACACCAGCTTCGCGCCCGGCAGCCGTCGCAGCGCGAGCCGCGCCGGCCGGGGCAGGGCGGCGTCCGGTTTGGGCAGGCACCAGATCGGCGTGCGCTGGAAAACCGTGAGATGGCCTGCTTCCGGTGCGACGGACGGGATCACCTGTACGGCCGAGGCCCCGGTCCCGACGACGGCGACGCGTTTACCGCGCAGGTCGACGTCGTGGTCCCAGCGCGCGGTGTGCATGACGGTGCCGCGGAAGCCGGCGAGCCCGTCGATGTCCGGCGGCTTCGGCTGGGTGAGCACGCCGGTGGCGCCGACGACGAACCGCGCCGTCATCGACCAGCCGTCGGCGGTTTCGAGGCGCCACAAGTGCGTTTCGTCGTCGAAGGTCGCCGAGACGACCTTGCTGCCGAGGCGCGTACGGCGGCGGACGTCGTATTTGTCGACGCAGTAGTCGGCGTAGGCCTTCAGTTCGCGGCCGGGCGCGTAGACCCGCGACCAGCCGGAGATCTGCTCGAACGAGAACTGGTAGCTGAACGAAGGGATGTCGACGGCGACGCCGGGATAGGTGTTCCAGTGCCAGGCCCCGCCGACGCCGTCCCCCTCCTCCAGCATGAGGAAATCGCCGAAACCGGCTTTGTCGAGCAGGATCGCGGCCCCGATGCCGGAAAAGCCCCCGCCGATGATCGCGATCTCGTGGTCCGGCGTCATGTGGGAAGTCCTTCCGTGGCGAAAAGCGAACTGGCACCGAGCACGACGACGTCGGCCTGATGCTCGATCCCCTCGGCGGTGCGGATTCCGTGGGGTGCGAAGGCGTAGACAGGCCAGGTGATGAGCTTGCAGCCCGGCCGCCGCAGCGCGCCGTAGTAGCCGAGCCCGGACGCCGTCCGCCGCGAGCCGAACCGGCGGTCCGGCGTCAGCAGCCTGCGGATCCAGGGGTCTTTCACCTGCCAGCGCAGGAAAACGCGGGCGACGGCGATGCCGAGGACGTTCGGCCCGGGTACCGGCATCGGCACCACCCAGTCGGGTTCCTCCTGGAACACCTTCACCGAGCGCGCGGTGGCGGCCACCTCCGGCACGATCTGTGCCGCCTCACGGCCGGGCGCGACGACGGCGACGCGCTGACCGGCGAAGTCGTGGCCGAACCATTCAGTGCCGCGAAGCACCTCGCCCTGGAAATCACCCAGCTTCATGACGCGACCGGTTCGTGGGTGATCTCCTCGGTCCACGACTGCGGCTTTCCCAGCAGCCGCGCGGGGATCAGGCGGGTCACCTTCACCATCGGGTCGGCGAGGAGCCGGTGGTAGACGTGCGACCGGTCGACGATCATCGCGGCCTGCGCCTTGAGCACGTGATACGCGGGGATGCGTTTGGTGAACTCGCCGCGGCCGCCGATGGTGGAGAACCGTTTCACCGCGTTGTACAGCTTCTTCTCCGGCAGGCCCATCGCGACGATGTTGTCCCGCATCTTGTTGATCAGCGGCACGAACACCACGATCAGGCCGAGCACGATCTGCGGTTTGAGCGAGCCGACGGATTCGGTGATCAGCTTGGTCGTGGAGCCGGCGCCGATCAGTTCGAGGACCTCGAAATCGGCCGTGATGTGCCGGGCCTCGTCGGAGTTGATGTGCCGGAACACCTGGTGGCACACCGGATCGGAGACCTCGTCCAGCAGGAACTTCACCAGCGCGCCGTCCAGCGCGCATTCGAGCAGCGGGATGAGCGTGGCCAGCGCCGTCAGCGGCAGCGTGTCGCCGTAGTCGTCGAGGACCTTGATGGCGAGCTTGACGTTGATGTTCGGCTCGGGCATCGAACCGTGCTCGTCGAGCATGCCCCAGCGTTTCATCAGCGCTAGTTCCGCGTTGGCGTGCTTCTGTTCCTCGGCGTGGAAGTACCGGTAGATCTCCTGGATCTCCGGTGTCGGCGCCTTCTTCGCGAGGGAAGCGAACCCGCGGGCGCCGACGTGCTCGATCCACACGAGATCGGCCATGAACGGCCGCATCTTGGCGCGGAGCTCGTCGGTCATGGTCTCGGCGCCGGGCGCGTCCCAGTCGATGTCGGCCAGCGACCACTGTTTGTCCTTGATGGTCTGGAGCATCGCGGCGAAGTCGTAGGCCATCACTTCTCCTTGTCGGCGGGCAGGAACCGGCCGAGCAGACCGGCGATCCGCGTGTACGGGACGGGCACGAACCGCTTGGCGTGCCACAGAAGCTGGGCGTCCGGCTGCGGCACCACGTAGAGGCGCCCGCGATCGTGGGCGTCGAGCGTCAGCTTCGCGACCTTCTCGGCGGAGAACCCGACCAGATCGGACACCTTCCGCGCGAGACCGCGTGCCTCGTCTTCGATGAGTTCGCCGTCGAAGATGTTGGTGCGGACGAAGGTCGGGCACAGCACGGTGACCGCGACGCCGGTGCCGGACAGCTCGGCGGCCAAGGTCTCGGAAAGGCTGACGACCCCGGCCTTGCTCACGTTGTAGGCGGCCATCCTCGGCGCGGCGGTGAAACCGGCGGCCGAGGCGACGTTGATGACGCCGCCCGCCCGCGCCGCCCGCAGGGCGGGGACGAAGGTGTGGCAGCCGTGGATCACGCCCCAGAGGTTCACGCCGAGGGTCCGGTGCCAATCGGACAGCGGGCTCTCCCCGACGGCTTTGCCGCCGGCGCCGATCCCGGCGTTGTTGACCACGAGGTCCGGCTCGCGGCCGAGCCAGGACCGCGCCTGGCCTGCGAGCTCGGCGACCTCGTCCACAGTGGACACGTCACAGGCGATGGCGACGGCGTTCTCGAGCGTCTTTGCGGTTTCTTCGGCGGCTTCGAGGTCGATGTCGGCGCAGACGACACGACCGCCGCGCCGGACGAGTTCGGTCGCGATCGCCCTCCCGATCCCGCTGCCCGCGCCGGTGACGACGGCGTGCGCTCCGTGAGTCCGTTTCGTCATCAGGCCGCCCTCACGATCGCCGGAAGGTTCCCGGTGAGGAAGCGGCAAGCCCGCTCCATCGCCGGTCCCGCTTCGGGGATGAAGCGGGTCAGTGCCTGGAAGACGTGCATCTGGCCGGGGACCACGTCCAGTTCGCAGTGCGCTCCCGTGCGGCGCAGGGCCCTGGCCAGCTCGATGGCGTCCGCGGCCAGCATTTCGAGACCGCCCGCCTGGATGATCGTCGGCGGGAAGCCCTCGATGTCGTCGAAGGCGAACCGCAGCCGCTCGGACGCGAGGTCGGCGTCCACCGTGTACAGACCGACCAGCCGCGCGGCCGCGGCGGCGGAGATCATCGGGTCCGGGCTCATGCGTTCCCTTTGGGCGGCCAGCGAAAACGTCACGTCGAACAGCGGCGAGAACAAGGCGAGCGCGGCGGGTGGTTCGCGGCGCTCGCGGATCAGCTGCGCGGCGAGGTCGACCGCGAGATGCCCGCCCGCCGAGTCGCCCGCGACGAGGATCCGCCGATATCCCTGGTCGAGGAGCCTTTCGTAGGCCGCGCGGACGTCGTCTGCGGCGTTCGGGAAGCGATGCCGGGGCGCGAGCCGGTACTCGCAGGCGAAGACCGGCAGGCCGGTGCCGCCGGAGACCCGCGTGGTCAGCCCGCGATGCGTGCGCGCCGAGCAGAGCGCGTACCCGCTGCCGTGGATGTAGAGGACCACGGCATTGCCTTCGGTCACTTCGGGACCGCGGACCCACTCGCCGCGGATGCCCGGCTCGACGCGGCTTCCCTTCAACGGCGGCGAAGCCAGCCACAGGCTGCTCGCGATGAAAGCGCGGGAAAACGCGATCCCGGCCCGGTTCGCCGGGATCGCGTTGGCGATCGGCCGCACGAACGCGGACGTCAGCGCGGCGGCCAAACCGGGTCGCAGGCCATTCTGCGGTCGCATGCCCTCAGAATGAATCTGAGGGCACCTGCTGTCAAGATGGACAGGTGACCGCGTCCCGCCGCTACAGCGGCAAGACCGCCGACGAACGCCGAGCCGAACGACGGCTCGCCCTGCTCGGCGCCGCCCTCGACATCTGGCAGGAGCAGGGCTGGGCGGCGGTCACCATGCGGGGCGTCTGCGCGCGGGCGAACCTGACCGACCGCTACTTCTACGAGAGCTTCGCCAACCGCGACGCGCTGCTGGCCACCGCCTGGGAACAGGTCCGCGACGAGACCCTGCGGATGGTCCTCGACGCCGTCGCCTCCCGGATCGAGCAACCGGCTCTGGACCAGCTCCGCGCCGCCGTCGACGTCGTCGTGCACCACGTCCAGGAAGAGCCGGCACGGGCGCAGATCCTGTTCGGCGACCACGCGGGCAGCGCCGTCCTGGAGCAGTTGCGGCGGCAGACCGTCCAGGAGACCACCGGCCTGCTGATCGAACTGGCGCGGCCGCATCTGAAGCCGGACGTGGACGGGCTGGAATTCCGGGTCAACGTCCTGCTGGGCATCGGCGGCTTCGTGGAGATCATGCTCGCGTGGCGCTCCGGCCTGCTCGACGCGGACGCGGACACGCTCGTCGATCACCTCACGGGAGTGGGCACCTCACTGTCGCGGATGTTCCTCAAGGCGTGACACCAACGGGTGAACTTTCGCGGTGTGTTCGTCGCCTGCCCGGAAACGAATCAGGGCCTCATCCGGAGTGTTCCGAATGAGGCCCTGACCTGCGGAGCCGCCTAGGGGAATCGAACCCCTGACCTATTCATTACGAGTGAATCGCTCTGGCCGACTGAGCTAAGGCGGCAGACGCCGGGCTCTCACCCGGCGACGAGGACCAGTGTAGCGGAGGGGTTGAACGTCACCTTCTCCGGCCACCGTCGTTAGGGTCCTATGACGCCGGTCTCAGTCCCCCAAGATCGGCCCATCCCCACTGGAGGACCTGTTCATGCGGCAACGACTGCCCCGTGTGCTGGCGCTTCCGGCCGCCGCGGCCCTGCTTCTCCTCACCGCGGCTCCGGCGACCGCCCAGACGATCCCGACCACGCCGATCCCCGATCCGGCGAATCCGGGACAGCCGCCGATGTCGGCGCCGATCGGACCGCAGCCGCTGGGCAAGGCCGTCGGTGACGCGGGGGCGGCCCTTGGTGTGCTGCGGCTGCTGCCGAACGCCGTGCCGACCAGCGCGATCCTGCCCGGAGCCGGCGAGTTGCTGCCGAAGCAGTCCGCGCTCGAAGCCGGGATGGGACTTTCCAGCGCGCAGGCCAACTCCGAGGCCTACCTGAACTACGAGAAGTCGATCGCGCAGTCGTCGCCGTTCGGCCTGTCCGCCGCGGGCAACGCGCCGCAGACGCCGGGCAGCCTCGTGCAGACGGCGTTGCCGGACAACCCGAAGCCGATCAGCGGCGGCCTCAACGCGCCGAAGAACCCGCTGTTCAATCTCGGCCTGCTGAACGGTGAGGCGCACGCGCGCTGGAGCCCGACGCTCGGGCCGTGCGTCGGCACGATCGCCGATTCGAGCACGTCGATCGCGAACCTCGCGCTGCTGCCGACCATCCCGAACATCCCGGGCGCCGACCAGCTGACCCAGGCGTCGGACCAGCTCAAGGCGGGTCTGTCGGCCCTCGGCCCGCTGGCGAACCTGGGCGGGCTGCTCTCCGGGAACAGCACCAGCGCCGACGGCAAGGGCGCGGTGCTGAGCCTGCCGAACACGCTGTCGTCGCGTTCGGTCGTGCGGCTGGTCGACATCCCCGGCTCCAAGAACAAGGCCGTCGAGTCGACGTCGACCCTGCAGGCGGCCAGCATCGAACTGCTGAAGGGCACGCCGCTCGGCCTGACGATCAAGGTCGCCAGCCAGCCGACGCTGCGGGTCACCTCGACCGGCGAGAAGAAGACGTCGAAGGTCGAGTACAGCGCACCGGTGCTGCAGATCGTCCGCGGCGACAAGGTGTTGTTCACCCTCGACGCGAACAACCCGACCAAGGACATCCCGATCGGCATCCCGCTGCCGTCGCTCAAGCAGGTGCCGGGCTTCGAGCAGCTGAAGAACGTGCCGGTCATCGGCGGGCTCGCCGAGATGCTGGACGGCGCCACCAAGCAGCTCCCGGGCGGTGAGGCCGGGAACGGGCTCACGCTCGACCTGGGCGTGCTGAAGCTGTCGATCGCCGGGCTGAACCAGAAGTCGAGCGACATGACGTCGCCGTTCAAGGGCTTCCAGATGGGCGCCTCGGCACGGCTGCTGGACCTGCAGATCCTGCCGACGGCGGCGCTGCAGAAGGCGCTGCCGCCGGACGTCGCGAAGAAGCTGCCGTCGTCGCTGGCCCAGGTCTCGCTCGGTGAGCAGATCGCCCGGGCGTACGCGCCGGCCGGTGGTGTCGAGTGCGGCACGACGACTCCGCCGCCCGCGGGCAACAACGGTGGCGCGGCGCCGAAGGGGCCGGTCAAGAACCTGGCTTACACCAACGCCGCTTACGACACGGTGCCGATGTTCTGGTCGGGGACCGCGATGCTGCTGATCGGTGTGGTCCTCGTGGCGGCCATGCCGGGACGGCGCCGTCTCTCGGTCGTTCCCGTTCCTCTTGACGAGAAGAAGCCCTTCAAGCCTTCGCCGCGGCCGCGTTCGGAGGACTGAGACGGGGCGAGGAGGGTGATGAACGGTCCTTTCACGCCTGGCCCCTGTGTGGGAGGCCCGTTCGTACCTTGATCGCCTGGCTTATGGGGACCTTCGCCGCTTCGCGGTGGAGGTCCCCTTCGCTTTCCTGGGTCACTGGGGGCTGAAGGGGCCTTACCCCTCGTGCGACGCGGTGAAGGGACCCTTCGCTGCGTCGCATGAGGCGAAGGGCCCCTGCAGCACACCCGAATCCGCTTCACTTACCCACAGCACTTGTCCACAACCACCCCCACCTGTGGACAACTCCCCCGACCAGCACTTTTCCACCCCCAACCCCGGTAAACTGGACTCGGGGTCGCCCCCCTGGGACGGGCGGGGGGCTGGGGTAGGGCGGTTTAGGGGGCTGGTGGGGGTGGGTCAGCCTTGGCGGAGGGTGGTGACCATGGCTTCGACGGCGATCCTCGGCTTCACGTTCAGGTCGATGGCCTCGCGGCATTCCAGGACGGCTTCCAGACGCCGCAGGATCGAGTCCGGCGCCCAGGCGGAGGCGGCCTGTGAGATTTCCGAGGCGTGATCCGGGTGGTTCAGCGTCGCGCCCGCGCCGCTCTTGGTCACCAGCACGTCCCGGTAGAACGCGGCCAGATCCACCAGCGCGAGATCGAGCGTGTCCCGCTGCGTCCGGGTCGCGCGTGACTTCTGGCGCTTCTCAAGCTGCTTCACGGCGGCTTCGGCGGCCCGTTTCGCCCCGGCGACGCCCTTACCGGTGCCGTCACCGCCCATCGCGGTGCGGAGTTCGGACCGCTCGGCCTCGTCGCGGACCTTGCTTTCCTCGCCCGCGTCCGCCTCGGCCGCGCTGATCAGCTGATCGGCACAGGTGAACACATCGGACGGACGTCGCAGGCCCAGCGGGATCCGCAGCACCGTCGCCCGCCGCTGCCGAGCCGCCTCATCGGTGGCGAGCCGCCGCGCGCGGCCGACATGTCCACTGGAGACCGACGCGGCCCACTGCGCGCGCTCGGGATCGATGCCGTCCCGTTCCACGAGCACCTGCGCGATCGCCTCGGCGGGCGGCGTCCGCAACGTGACCAGACGGCACCGCGAGCGGATCGTCACCGAGACGTCGTCCGGGTGATCGGAAGGCGCGCACAACAGGAACACCGTGCGGTCCGGCGGCTCCTCGACGGCCTTCAGCAGCGCGTTCGACGCGCCTTCGGTCAGCCTGTCGGCGTCCTCGATGATCACCACCTGCCACCGCCCGGTGGTCGGGCGGCGCGCGGCGGCCTGGACCAGCGAACGCATTTCGGCGACGGAGATCGAAAGGCCTTCCGGCGCGACGAGCTTGACGTCGGCGTGCGTGCCGGCGACCACGGTCCGACAGCCGGGACATTCCCCGCAGCCGGTCCCGGTGCTGCACTGCAACGCCGCCGCGAAGACCCGCGCCGCTGTCGAGCGCCCCGACCCGGGCGGGCCGGTGACCAGCCAGGCGTGGGTCATCGCCCCGGGCGCGACAGGCTGGTTCTCGATGATCCGCGCGGCCGCCGCCGACGCCGAAGAAAGCGTGCGCGCGGCGGGCTCCTGGCCGACGAGCTGCTTCCAGACACCGATCAGCACAGGGGCTTCCGTCATCTCGCTTCGACCTTCTCCTCCGCCGGCGCGAGCCCGGCGAGCCTGCCGACGAGCACCGCTCGGACCGCGGTCCGCACCCGGTCGCTCACTTCTTCTTCGGTGCCTTCCGCGTCGACCACCACGTACCGCTCAGGGTCGGCGGCGGCCATCTCCGTCAGCAGATGCTGCACCCGCCACTGCGCGTCCAGCGACTCCGACTTCCGCATCACCGTGCCGGGATCGGCGTCGAGCAGCACGGTGATGTCGGGCCGCAACCTGCCGGTCGCCCAGTCCGCGAGCCCTTCGAGTTCCTGGCTGTCCAGCCCCGCGACCGCGGACAGGTGAGCCAGCGGCGAGTCCACGAACCGCTCCATCACCACGACGGAACCGGCGTCGAGCGCGGGCTGGATGTCCCGCTCGACGATGTCCGCCCGCACCGCGGCGGCGGCCAGCGCCTGCGCCCGCGCACCGGACAGCGAAGCGCCGGAGACGAGCTTCGCGAGCCGCTGATCGTCCAGCGCCGGGTCCGCCGCGAGGACGATCGGGCGCGTACCCCCGCGCAGCCATTCGGCCAGCCGCTCGGCCTGCTTCTCGGTGTTGATCGCCCGCGTGCCTTCGAGCGCGATCAGCAGCCCGTTCACCCGGCGCGGGCTGCGGCGCAGGGCGTTGCGGAGGTCGGCGAGGATCGGCTCCGCCCGCCGGTCGTCCATCTGCCGGTACGCGAAGATGCCGGAGAGCAGCGCGAGAATGCCGCCGCCGATCATCACCGGCCGCGTGCCGTCGATCGTGATCGTGCCGCCCCACAGCTCGACCTCGGTCGTCTGGACCGCGCTGATCAGCACCGGCACCAGCACCGTCGAGCCGAACAGCACGATCTTCATCAGCGACTGGTAGATCGCGTTGATCCGGCCGCGGATGGAGTCCTCGATCCGCGAACCGATGATCGTGACACCGGTCAGGAACGCCGTCCCCGCCCAGACACCGACCGCGGCGACCGCGACCAGCGAAACGGCGAGGTGCGGCGACAGCGCGACGACGACGAGACACAGGCCCGCCGCGACGATCGAGAGGCCGAACAGCCGGTCGTGCGCGAGCCGCCGCGCGAGCTTCGGGGCCACCGCCATCCCGGTGGCGAGCCCGAGGAAGACGGCGAGCACGAGCAGGTTGAACGCCGCGTCACCGGCGAGCAGGCTGGACGAGTACGGCTTGGCCGAACCGATCACCGCGCCACCGGCGGCGAAAGCGCCGAACGCGCCGATCATCAGCCCGCGCACCAGCGGCGTCGTCCGCACGAAGCGGGCGCCGTCGGCGATCATCTGCCGGAAGCCGAACTTCTCTTCGTCCGCGGCCTTGACCTTGGGTTTCTCCACCGCGTGGACATTGCGCAGCGAGAGCTCGGGGATCCGGGTGGCGATCACGATCGCGCTGGTCAGGTACAGCAGGCCGGTGATGACGACGGCGACCTTCGCGATGCCGAGCTGGGCGTCGCCCTGGAAGAAGTGGAACGTGGTGTTGCTGCCGGTGAGCACGGCGTTCGCCCCGGCCGCGGTGATCACCGCGAGGCCGTAGGTCATCACCATGCCGAGCTGGTTGGCCGTCTCGACCTGGTCCGGACGGCGCAGCAGGTTCGGCACCGCCGCGTCCTTCGACGGGATCCACATCATCGAGCAGCAGCCGACCAGGAAGTTGCCGACGAACACCCACCACGGGGTGCCGACGAACGCGATCGACAGCAGGAACCCGCACCGGCCGAGGTCGCAGAGCACCATCACCTTGCGCCGGTCGAACCGGTCGGCGAGCAGCCCGCCGAGCGGGGCGAACAGCAGCCCCGGCAGCAGCGAGGTCAGCACGACACCGACGAACGCGAAGTTCTGCGCGGCGTAGTTGTCGGTCAGTTTGGTGACCAGGCCGGTCAGCGTCAGCAGGTTCAGCCAGTCCGCGACGCTGCACAGGTAGGAGACACCCCAGATCCGGCGGAACGGCTTGATCGCCAGCACCCGCCGCACGCGGTGCATGGTGGAAGCGTCACGACCCGCCGAACCATCCGTGCCCGCTTCGGGCACCGACTGCACGCCCTCGCTGATACGCCCACCCCACTAGTCACGCGGCTGCCGGGAGCGACCCGGGTCAACACCGAGTCCCCCGACCGTATGGCCAGGGTATCCCGATGGGTGAGGTGAGGGCGGACGGCCCCGTCCGGCGCTACCGCCGGACGGGTTACCCGAAGATCCCCGCGATGCTACTGAACAGGCTGGCCAGCAGCTGGATGGCGAGGACCGCGAAGACGATCATGAGGGCGATCGCGATCATCACCCCGGCGGTGTTCGACGACGGTTTGCCGATCCGCGGCATCTGCATAGATCGCTTGGCGCGCTGCACTTCGGCCTCGGCCTCTTCGTCGACCTCGACCGGCTCTTCCTGCTTCACCCGGCGGGGCTGACGGATCAGCTGAGACGGCCTCGACGGCCAGGTGCGCTGCTGGGGCAGGATCCCGATCGGCGCAACGCCTTGCTCACCCACCGTGCTGACGACCTTGGCGGGCGGCTGGCCCGCGGTCTGCTCGGGGCCCGGGCTTTCGGCGGGCTGATCGTCCGCGAGCATGGCCGCGTTGACCATCTTGCTCACCACTTCGGGGTCGTGCTGGACCGGTCCCGGCACCTGTACGCGGACCTCGTCCGCGCCCGCCGACGGGTTCGCCGGGGCCGGCGTGCCCGTCGTGACCAGCCCGGACAGGGGGTCGGCGAATGTGGCGCCCGGAGGCTCTGCCTGAGTGCCATCACCTTTCACGAAGTCGGGGGCATCGAAGAAGGGAGTTTCGCCCTTCCCGCTCATGGTGACCACCTCACTACGGAATGTCTTCTGCTTCAAGGGTAACCACCTCGGCCCGCCGCACATCCGCCCAATGGGCCAGATAAATGTCACGCGCCGCGAGGCTGATCTTCACATCTTCCAGCAAGGGCTCGAAGAAAGAACGCCGGTAACGAACATCTGTCGCCGTTGACGCGGCGAAGTACAAACCGGAGAAAACGGCAAGGAAAAGGGAGACGTTGACGAGTGCGGAACTCACCGGAAGGGGGACGCCCAGCAGTGTCCCGGGCGCCGATTGCCTGCCGGCGAATTCCGTCACCACCTCCGGCCGGAGGATCAGCACCCCGAACACGATGAAGAAGGCGAACACCAGCACGCCGAACGCGACGATCTGCACCGCCTGAGCGAAGAACAGCACCAAGGCGATGTTCAGCCGTTCCGTCTTCGCCAGTGCGCGCCGCCGCTGTACGGGACCGGTGTCGTCGTCGAACGGCGTGCCGCGCAGGACAGTCGCTCCCGGCTCCACGGTCCAGGACTTCAGCTCCTTCATCTCGTCGGACAGCATCGACGCCAGGAACACCGCGCCGATCAGCACGAGGAAGCCGACCACCAGCCACAAGCGTCCCGGGGCGAGCCCTTCGACGGCCTGCCACAGCTCGGCGGTGAAGAAGCTGAACATCACCACCAGCAGAAGCAGCGGCAACGCCCTCGACGCCAGGGTGCCGATGGCCCTGACCTGCGCGACCGCGCTGCGGGCCGCCCAGGTCAGGATCGAGCCGACGCCGATCCGCACCAGCAGCATCAGCACCGCCAGCGCGACGAGGTTGGTGAGCACGGCGACCCACAACGGGTTGTCCCACGACACCAGCCCGGTGAGCCGCTCGCCGAGCGGCAGCACCAGCACCCAGAAACCGATCGTCGCCGCCATGACGGCCAGCCGGACCCGGGTGCGGCTCAACGCCCGGAGCAGCTTCGCCATCAGGCGGCCGGCGATCACCGGGACCACGATCACGGCGAACGTCAACGCCAGCACCCCGAGGACGTACGCCAGACCGCTTTCGCGCATCCGGGCGTCGAGCACGTCCTGGGGGACGTCGAGCAGTTTCAGCAGCCCGGCCAGCAACAGGTCGAGCAGGCACAGGAACACCAGGCCGGGCGTGGAACGGCGCAACATGCCCGCTCCACGTCTCCGCCGGTGGATGACCATGGGCAACCCGCGCCGCCGGAACCACGCGTCGGCCGCCCGCCGATCCAGATCCATTCCGCCCCCTCGTCCCAGCGGCTACGTCCGGCTCAGATCCACCGCCTCGTGCAGCCAGCCCGCCAATGCCCGGCGGTCCATTCCACCGAACATCAGCCACCCTTCGGAAGGGGCCGCGTACAACACGAACCTCCCCAAATCGTTGTCGACGATGACGAAGCCGTAGTCCGGGTACTCGGCGTTCAGCCCGCCGAAGGCGACCAGGTCGAGGATCGCCGTCCCGGTGCGGGGACGGCCGAGCGTGTCCGCGACCAGGCCGACCTCTTCGTCCTGACCGGGCAGCGGCACGCCGTGCCCGTCGATCCTGATGCGCATCGGCTCCGTCTCACCGGCGGGGACGTGCGGGAGCCCGCCGAACACGCGGGCGCCCAGTTCCTCGAAGTCGCTCAGGCTGAACGTGGTCCGCCGCCCCGACCGCATCCGCCAGACGACCGCCTGCTGCCCGTCGCCGTAGCAGTCGACCCGCACCGAGCGGGGCGCGGACGCGAAGACGCCGGTGAGGACGCCTCGCACCGAACCCCGCAGCATCACGCCGTGCATCCGGACCGCGGCGGGATGGATCTCGCCGTCCTCCATCAGCCCGGCCTCTTCGAGCATCGCCGCCTTGGCCGCGTACCGCTCGGCCTGGGTGACGAGATCCGCCGGCTCGTCGTAGGACGGGCACAGGCGGCGGATCTCGTCGTCGGTGATCTCCGGGTCGTAGCCCAGGTACACGCTCCGGCGCTCGGGCACCGCGCGCAGCACCGGCTCGGCGGCGCGCCTCATCAGTTCCTTCACCGTGGTCGGTTCACGCATGGTTCTGCACCGCCTTCACGATCCATTGCTCGGCCATCGACCGGGTGGCCGGGCCCCAGGTGAGCGTCCAGCGGCCGTCGGCGTTCGTCGCCGCGCTGAACTGGTACCGGCCGAGGTCGTTGTCCACCAGGCCGAAGGCGCCGTGCGGGTACTCGGCGAGGATGGAGTCCCGCACGGCGAGATCGACGAGGACCGTGCCGTGACGCGGCCGCGAAGCGCCCTCACGGATCACTTCGACGGCCTCCCGGGCCTTCAGTGGGATCAAGCCGTCCGCGTCCGTCTCGATGCGCACCGTCTCGCCGGGCCCCGGCGGATGGTCGGGCAGGCCGTCGAACACCCAGCCCGGCAGCGCGCTGAGGAAACCGGACCGCAGCCGCGCTCGTTTGCCGAGCTTGTTCAGCACCGTGGTGTAGTCCTCGTCGCCGAAGAACCGGACCTCCCAGGGCTCTTGGCGTGCCGGGAAGACCCCGGTCACCACGCCGCGGATGAACCCGCCGCGCAGCGCGCGATACAGCCCGACGGCCTCGGGCGTGACCTCGCCGCCGGGGGCCAGCCCGATGGTCGCCATCCCGCTCACGAACCGGGTGTACTGCTCCACCTCCTCGGCCAGGGTGAGCCCCGGAGTCGGCTCCTCGTCGGCCAGCACCGGCGGCACGTCGAGTTCCGGGTCGTAGAACTCCATCACCGAGGGACGCTCCGGAACCTCGGCGGCCAGCGGGGCGATGACCTCGTCGATGACGTCGAAGACAGCGGTCGTTGAAATGCTCACCTGACCATTGAACACCCTGGTACCGACAATTTTTAGAACTTTTGTTCGAACGGGCGAGGCGGGTCGGTGAGCGGTCGTCGGTCGACAGATTTGCTTGACTGAGCTATTTTTCGCTCATGCAAGCAAAAGCGAAGACGTTAACCGAGAGTGCGCGACGCGCACAGATCGTGGCCGCGGCCATCGAGACGATCGCGAGCCTCGGCTACGCCAAAGCGTCGTTCGCCCAGATCGCGAAGGAGGCGAAGTTGTCGAGCACAGGGCTGATCTCGTACCACTTCGCGAACAAGGAGGAACTGGTCCGCACGGTCCTCGAAGACGTCTTCCGCGAGATCGGCGCGTTCATGGCGGAGCGGATGAGCGAACCGTCTTCCGCGGGCGCGGCGCTGCGGACCTACATCGAGGCGAACCTCGAGTTCGCCGCCGCGCAACCGACCCGGATGCGGGCCCTGCTGAACATCTTCCTCGGCGGCGCGCTCGACTTCGACGCGTCGACCGAGCGGGCGGCGCTCGAACCGGTGGAACGCATCCTGCGCTGGGGCCAGGAAAGCGGCGAGTTCCGCGAGTTCGACGTCCGGGTGATGGCGACGACCGTCCGCCGCTCGGTGGAGGGGCCGGTGTTCCTGCTCGCCGGCGAGCCGACGATGGACTTGACCGCCTACGCCGAGGAACTGGTGACCCTCTTCGACCTCGCGACCCGGCGGCCGACGTGACTCCCGCGATCCGCCAGTGGGGTGTGGTGCTCCTCGAAATCGTGGTGCCCCTCGCGGGTTACTACGTGCTGCGGGGCTTCGGCGTCGAAGCGCTGCCCGCACTCGTCCTCTGCGCGCTGCCGACCGTGGCCTTCGTGCTGTACCGGGCGATCCGGCGGCGTTCGATCGACACGTTGGCGATCTTCGTGCTGGCGATCTTCGCGGTGAGCGTCGGCGTCTCGTTCGTGACCGGCAGCCCCCGGTTCATGCTGGCGAAGGCCGGCTGGGTCACCGGGGTGATCGGCGCCGGTTTCCTGATCTCGCTGCTGTTCACCAGGCCACTCGCGTTCGGCATGGCTCGCTCCATGGTCGCGAAGAGCCGGTTCGCGGACACCCTGCGCGTCACCGAATGGAACGACCTCTGGCCGCGGCACGGGTGGTTCCGGCGCACCTGGCGGGTCGCGACCGTCCTCTGGGGAGTCGCCTTGCTCGCCGACGCCGCCGGACGGGTCCTGATGGCGTACGCCCTCCCTGTCGACGCCGTTCCCGTGCTCGGCACCGCGCTGTACGGCGTCACGTTCGTCGCCGTCCAGGTGCTTCAACACCTCTATTTCCGCCACGTCGGACTGTGGCGCCGTCTCGCAGATCACTGAAAGGACAGCTCATGCATCTCCTGCTGGCGCTCATCACCGGTCTTCTCACCCTCGTCGCGCCCGCGGATCCGCTAGTCGTGCGCACCGACGCGGGCGCCGTCCGCGGCGCGGAATCCGGGCAGACCAGAACGTTCGGCGGCATCCGGTACGCCGCACCGCCCGTCGGCGAGGATCGCTGGAAGCCGCCGCGGCCGCCGGAACCGTGGAAGGGCGTCGCCGACGCGACGAAACCCGGGAACGTCTGTCCTCAGGCCACCGGCGGCGACGAAGACTGTCTCTTCCTCAACGTCACCGCGCCGCGCGACACGGGGAACCGCAAGCTGCCCGTGATGGTCTGGCTGCACGGCGGCGGGTACACCATGGACGCTGGCAGCCACTACGGCGCGCAACGCCTGGCGGACCAAGGCGACGTCGTCGTCGTGACGGTGAACTACCGCCTCGGCGTCTTCGGCTACTTCGGACTCCCGGGACTCGCCGGATCCGGCGATTTCGGCCTGGCGGACCAGATCTCCGCGCTGCGCTGGACCCAGCGCAACGTCGCGGCGTTCGGCGGCGACCCGCGGAACGTGACCGTGGCCGGGCAGTCCGCGGGCGGGATGAGCGCCTGCGCGCTGCTCACGTCACCCGCGTCGGCCGGGCTCTTCGACAAGGCCGCGATCATGTCCGGCTCGTGCCTGCTGGACTGGCCGAACGGCGGCCTGGTGCCGGACCTGCCCGCGCAGACGCCGTACTCCTCGCTGTCCAAGACCGAAGCGGACGGCGCCGCGGCGGCCGCGAGCCACGGCTGCACGGGCCCGGGCGCGATCGGCTGCCTCCGCCGTCTTCCCGCCGCCGACCTGATGAAACACACGCAGACGTTCTCCAACCATCTGACCTACGGCACCCCGCTGCTGCCGCTCGATCCCGCGAAAGCCGTGCGGCTGGGCGCTTTTCACCGGGTGCCGGTGATTTCAGGCGGCACGCACGACGAGATGCGGTCGTTCATCGCGGGCGTCGCCCTATACAAGCCGATCACCGAGGAGCGCTACCAGGGATTCCTGCGCGCGACCTTCGGCGAGCACGCGGACGAGGTCGGCGCGAAGTATCCGTCGCGGGACTACGAATCGCCCGCCATGGCCTGGGCGACGGTCACCACCGACCGCTCCTGGGCGTGCCCGACCGCCGAGGGGAACCGGCTGCTTTCGAAGCGGACTCCCGTATACGCCTACGAGTTCGACGACAAGAACGCGCCGAACGTCAACCAGATCGAGGCACCGGGCCTGCCGCACGGCGCTGCGCACGCGCTCGACCTGGCTTATCTCTTCGAACTCCACGGCCAGGAACTGCCGCTGCTTCCGGAGCAGAAACGCCTGTCGGAACAGATGATCGCGTACTGGACCACCTTCATGCACACAGGTGATCCGAACGCGGCCGGTTCACCTCGGTGGGATTCCGGGGTCGTGCTGTCACTCGCTCCGGACGCTGTCCGGCCGGTCGGGCACGACGTCGATCACCGGTGCGGCTTCTGGGCGGGCCTGGCTTCCTGACTGCAATGAAGGGGCCTTTCATAGCAAAATTTGCTATGAAAGGCCCCTTCATTGCACTTGAGGGGAGCTACTTCGTCTTCGTGGCCGTCGAGCGCGTCGAGGGCTTCTTCGCCGCCGTAGTCTTCGCGGCCGTCGTCTTGGTCGCGGCGGTCTTCTTGGCCGCGGTCGTCTTGGTGGCCGCCGTCTTCGACGCCGCCGGCTTCCGCGCCGGAGCCTTGCGCTTGGGCGCGGGGCCCTTCGCACGCTTCTCCGCCAGGAGTTCGGCACCGCGTTCGGCGGTCAGCTCCTCGATGCTGTCCGACTTCCGCAGCGTCGCGTTGTACTCGCCATCGGTCACGTACGGACCGAAGCGGCCGTCCTTGACCACCATCGGCTTACCCGACACCGGGTCGTCGCCCAGTTCCTTGAGCGGCGGCTTCGCGGTCGCGGACCGGCCACGCTGCTTCGGCTCCGAGTAGATCTTCAGCGCCTCTTCGAGCGTGATCGAGAACAGCTGGTCCTCGGTCGTGAGCGAACGCGAGTCCGTGCCCTTCTTCAGGTACGGCCCGTAGCGCCCGTTCTGCGCGGTGATCTCGTCGCCGGATTCCGGGTCCTTGCCGACCACGCGCGGAAGCGAAAGCAGCTTCAGCGCGTCTTCGAGGTTCATCGTCTCGATCGACATCGACTTGAACAGCGAACCCGTCCGCGGCTTCGGCTGCTTCGCCTTGGCGGCCTTCTTCTGCGCGGCTGTCGCGCCTTCGGGCAACGGCTCCGGCTCGGGCAGCAGCTCGGTGACGTACGGGCCGAAGCGGCCTTCCTTCGCCACGATCTCGTGCCCGCTGACCGGGTCCTTGCCGAGCACGCGGCCTTCCTGCGGCGTCGCGAACAGCTTCTCCGCGATGGCCGGGGTCAGCTCGTCCGGCGGCAGGTCCTCGGGCAGGTTCGCCCGCTGCGACGTCCCGTCGACCTCTCGCTCGAGATACGGGCCGTAACGGCCGACGCGCACGACGACGGTGTGGCCGTCGGCGTCGCTGAACAGCGGGATCGAGTTGATCTCGCGGGCGTCGATGTCCTCGACGCCCGAGCCGACCAGCTTCTTCAGCCCGCCGAGGCGGCCGACGGAACCGTCGACGCCCATGTCGCCGCCGAAGTAGAACTTCGACAGCCACTGCGTCCGGTGCTCGTCACCGGCGGCGATGCGGTCGAGCTCGTCCTCCATGCCGGCGGTGAAGTCGTAGTCGACCAGCCGCTCGAAGTGCCGCTCCATCAGGCCGATCACGGCGAACGCGACCCAGGAGGGCACCAGCGCGGAACCCTTCTTCCACACGTAGCCGCGGTCCTGGATGGTCTTGATGATCGACGCGTACGTCGACGGGCGGCCGATGCCCAGCTCTTCGAGCTTGCTGACCAGGCTCGGCTCCGAGTAGCGCGCCGGCGGCGACGTGGTGTGCCCGTCCGGGCTCAGGTCGGTCGCGGTGAGCGCCTGGTCCTTGACCAGCTGCGGCAGCCGGCTCTGCTTGTCGTCCGCTTCGCCACCGCTCTCGGTGTCGACGGCCTCGACGTACGCCTTGAGGAACCCGGCGAAGGTGATCGTGCGGCCCGAGGAGGCGAAGGTGACCTCTTCGCCGCTGGTGGCGGTGCCGACGATGCGCACCGACATCGTGGTGCCCTTCGCGTCCGCCATCTGCGACGCGATCGTGCGCTGCCAGATCATCTCGTAAAGGCGGTACTCGTCGGTGTCCAGATCCTTCGCGACCTGGCCCGGCGTGCGGAAGACCTCGCCCGAGGGACGGATCGCCTCGTGGGCTTCCTGCGCGTTCTTCACCTTGCGGGTGTACTGGCGCGGCGACGGCGAGACGTACTCCTTGCCGTACAGCTGCGTCGCCTGGCTGCGCGCCGCCGAGATCGCCGACTCCGACAGCGTCGTGGAGTCGGTACGCATATAAGTGATGTAACCGTTCTCGTACAGCTTCTGCGCGATCCGCATGGTGCGCTCGGAGGTGAACCGCAGCTTGCGGCCCGCCTCCTGCTGCAGGGTCGAGGTCATGAAGGGCGCGTACGGCTTGCGCGTGTACGGCTTCTCTTCGACGCTCGCGACCTTGAAGTCACGGTTCTTCAGCGCCTCGGCCAGCCGGACCGCGTCGGCCTCGGCCAGCACGCGGATCTCGTTGTTCGAGGCCTTGAGCCGCCCGTCCGAACCGAAGTCACGGCCGGTGGCCAGGCGGGCGCCGTCGACAGCGATCATCCTGGCCGGGAAGTTACGCGGCGAGGCCTCGGCGCCCGCGTCCATCGTCGCCGAGATGTCCCAGTACGACGCCGAGGTGAAGCGCATGCGCTCGCGCTCCCGCTCGACCACGATCCGGGTCGCCACGGACTGCACGCGGCCCGCCGAGAGCTTCGGCATGACCTTCTTCCACAGCACGGGCGAGACCTCGTAGCCGTAGAGCCGGTCCAGGATGCGGCGGGTCTCCTGCGCGTCGACCAGGTCGCCGTCGAGCTCACGGGTGCTGTCGGCCGCGGCGCGGATCGCCTGCTCGGTGACCTCGTGGAAGACCATCCGGCGCACCGGGACCTTCGGTTTGAGGGTCTCCAGCAGATGCCACGCGATGGCCTCGCCCTCGCGGTCGGGGTCCGTGGCGAGGTAGAGCTCGTCGACGTCCTTCAGCAGGCCCTTCAGCTCGGTGACCTTGGACTTCTTGTCCGGTGTGACGACGTAAAGCGCCTTGAAGTCGTTGTCGACGTCGACACCCAGCCGCGCCCAAGACTCACCCTTGTACTGGGCGGGTACGTCGGCCGCGCCGCGGGGAAGGTCGCGGATGTGTCCGACGGAGGACTCCACGACGTAGTTACCGCCGAGGTACGGGGCGATCTTGCGGGCCTTGGTCGGCGACTCGACGATCACCAGCCGACGACGGCCGGCGCCGTCGTCCGACGCCGCGGTCTTCTTCGTCCGTGCTCCTGCCACGCTGTCCTGCTCTCCGCTCATCTTCGGCGCCTTCGCGCCGCCTCTCGACCCGTCAGTGTGCACGCTCGCACCGCCCGGACCCCGGCTAGGTGGCGCAACACGCCGCCGATCGTGTGTCCAGCGCATCGCCGCTGACCTCGTCGATGTTTCCTTTCAACACCTAGCACGTGATGTCGGACACGTCCGCCTGGGGTACCGCGTGACGGGGTGAACACCCTCCGTTCGACGGTGGTGGCTCCCTTCTGCCAACGCTTCACTTGATGTCCACGCCGACCCGAAAGGACTCCACGTGACCCGACGACTCCTCGGCACGCTGTTCGCCATGCTGACCGCATCCGCCCTGGTCGGCGCCACCCCGGCGGAGGCGGCGACGACCACCTTCGCCGGCACCGTGGCGTTGTCGAACTGCTCCGGATCGGTGGTCAAGCCGCCCGAGGCGAGCCTCGACGACCCCGCCCTCGTCCTGTCCAACGGGCATTGCCTGCAAGAAGGCTTCCCGGACCCGGGAGAAGTAATCGTCAATCAGCCTTCGTCACGGACCTTCAGCCTGCTGTCCAAGGACGGCCGTTCGTCGCTGGGCACGCTCAAGGCGAAGAAGCTGCTCTACGCGACGATGACCGACACGGACGTCTCGCTGTACCAGCTCAACACGAGCTACTCCAAGATCCAGTCGACCTACGGTATCGCCCCCTTGACGCTCTCGCCGACCCGTCCGTCGGCGGGTGTCGCGATGGACGTGGTGTCCGGGTACTGGAAGAAGATCTACTCCTGCAACATCGACGGCTTCGTCCACGAGCTGCGCGAGGCGAACTGGGTCTGGAAGGACTCGATCCGGTACACCCCGGCGTGCAAGACGATCGGCGGGACCTCGGGGTCGCCGATCATCGAGACCTCGACCGGCAAGGTCGTCGGCGTCAACAACACCGGCAACGAAAGCGGCCAGCGGTGCACGATGAACAACCCGTGCGAGGTCGACGCCGCCGGGAAGGTGACCGTGCGGAAGGGCATCAACTACGGGGAACAGACCTATCAGCTGACCTCCTGCCTCTCCCACAGTGAGCTGAACCTCGCGAACCCGGACTGCAAGGCGCCGAAGCCCTGACCCTCGTGCGATGAAAGGCCCCTTCATGGCGAAATTTGCAATGAAGGGGCCTTTCATCGCACTTGCGTGAGATCAGACGGCGCGCACCACCGGCACCAGACTCGGCCAAGCCGGCTCCGCACCGGCGGGCGCGTCCCCGATCAGCTCCAGGACGTGCGCGAGCCGCCGCCGTCCGGTGACCCGGAGCAGCGCGTCCTCACCCTTCTGGACCTTCGCCGGCACGCCCAGCCGGGCCAGTGCCGTGATCAGCGGTTCATGCGTCTCCGGCACCTCCGGATCGAGCGCGAGCAGGTAGCCGTTGCCCAGCGGGCTGCCCGCCGCCAGCGCCCACATCCTCAGCATCGCCCCGTCGAGCCGGAACCCGTCCGGCAGGACCTTGTCTTCACCTCGGGCCCAGCGCTGCTCCAGCGGCAGCAGATCGACCCGGAACGGCGTCCGCACGAGCGGCCGCCCGCATTCGGCGGCCGAGACCTGCGCCTGGACACCGCGCCGACGGCATTCCCTGGCGAGGGCACCCGCCCGCCAAGGCTCGTCGACCACGGCGGACAGCCGCGCGGCCGTCCGCCCGAAGCCCGTCATCCGCCCGGGCCCGCACAGCACCCCGGCGAGGTCGGCGAGCCCCGGCCCGCTCGCCTCCGCCGAGAAGAGCGAGATCGTCCCGTCCACCCGGACACAATAGAACACAAGTTCGAGTCATGGCCAGTGACGGCACGATGACTCAGCGCGGTTGCTTGACCAAATCCTGGCAGATCGGGATCCGGCTGCTCGCCGAAGCGAGCTGAGGCACGTCGTTAAGGCCCCTGAGAAGGTCGAGGCGGTCGAGTTCGTCGAGGGAGGTCCTCGCGTCGCGAAGCGCCGTTTTCGTCGCCTCGGGGTCGGCTGAGGACTCGAGACGGCGGCGGACGTCGTCGGCGCGGGCCCGGATGCCGTCGAGCTGGGCGACGGCGGCCGTCCGCGAGGCGTCCCCGCCGTCGACCGGGGCCGGGCCGAGGCTCGCTAGCGCGGCGGAGGTGCGCTTCAGCCCTTCGGAGACCGAAGCCATCAGGTCATTGGAGGTCCGCGACGCCTGCTGCGGCGTGCTCGGGTCGACGCTGGGCAACGCCGCCAGCGTCCGCACGAGGCCGCCGGCCGCGTCGCAGTACCCCTCCGCCCAGGCGGAGGTCGGGTCGGCCTCCGACGCGCTGACCGTCGCGAGACCTTCTTGTCTGGCGTGGGAAGTCACCGCGGGCTGCTGCCCGCACCCGGCGAGGCCGAGCCCGATACCTGTTGCTAGCGCGGCAAGGACGGTGAACCGCGGCCGCACGAAAACACCTCCCGCAACTCCACGACTTCCCAGCTGGCCCCCGACGGTACCGATACCGGGAGGCAATGCAAATCGCCGGGCGATCACCGTGGCGAAAAGAATGGTCAGGAGGGCAGCTTCTTGCAGTTCGGGGCCTGCTCGGCCAACGCCTTCAGCGAAGCGTTCGTTTCCAGCTGCTGGAACGGGTCGGGCATGTCGTTGATGTCGGACCCGATCCGCCGGAAACTGACCGCCGCTTCCGCCGCGGCCGTCTTGTCGTCCTTCGGCGCGGCGTCCAGTTTCGTCTTCGCGGCGACGACCTGGTCCCGGATCGGCGTCAACGCGTCGACGATGCTTTTGCGCGCGTTTTCGGCTTCCGCGCTCGGCGCCTGCCCGAGTCCTTTCAGGCCGGTGACGGCGTTGTCGAAACCGGGCGCGAACACCCCGAAGGCCTCGTCCATCGCCTTCCGCGCGCTGGCGACGTCACCCTGCTCGACGTCGGGCATCTTGAAGTCGCCGATCTTGGCGAAGTCGATCAGCGAACCGCAGAACCCGTCCATCCATGAGCCTCCGGCCGCGGGAGCCGGAGACGAAGAAGGGGCGACGGCCACCGGCTCGGCGCCGGCACAACCCGCCAGCAGGAACGCGGCGGCGAACAGGATGATCGGACGCCTCATGGCGGGACTCCCCGGATCAGGATCGGTGTGACGCGCAGAGATTAGCCTCCGCACGGCACTGGGCCCGCCACGGGAAACGTGGCGGGCCCAGTGGGGTGGTGCTTTTACCGCGTCATGCCTTCGCTTCCGCGGGCGTGTCGGAAAGAACCGACTCGCGGCGCTTGGAAACGACGATCGCGGCGACGATGATCGCGACCGCGACCAGCGAGATCGCGATCCGGACGCCGACGTTGGCGTCCGCGCCGATCGAGAACTGCACGATCGCCGGGGCGATCAGCACCGACACCAGGTTCATCACCTTGATCAGCGGGTTGATCGCGGGACCGGCGGTGTCCTTGAACGGGTCACCCACGGTGTCACCGATGATGGTGGCCTCGTGCGCGTCCGAACCCTTGCCGCCGTGGCTGCCGTCCTCCACGAGCTTCTTCGCGTTGTCCCAGGCGCCACCGGAGTTGGCGAGGAAGATCGCCATCAGGGTGCCGGTCGCGATCGCGCCCGCCAGGTAGCCGGCGAGCGCGCCGGTGCCGAGGCCGAAGCCGACCGCGATGGGGGCGAAGACCGCGAGCAGACCGGGAGTGGTCAGCTCACGCAGCGAGTCGCGCGTGACGATGTCGACGACCCGGCCGTACTCGGGACGAGTGGTGCCCTCCATGATCCCCGGGATGTCGCGGAACTGGCGGCGCACTTCGTAGACGACCGCGCCGGCGGCACGGGACACCGCGTTGACCGCGAGACCGGAGAACAGGAACACGACCGCCGCGCCGACGATCACGCCGACGAGGGTGTTCGGGCTGACCACCGTGTTCACGAAGAAGTTCAGCGTCGACATGCTGGCTTCGGCCGCTTCCGGGATCGACTTCAGCGCCTTGCTGATCGCGTCCTGGTAGGACCCGAACAACGCCGTCGCCGCGAGGACCGCCGTGGCGATCGCGATGCCCTTGGTGATGGCCTTGGTGGTGTTGCCGACCGCGTCGAGCTCGGTGAGGATCTGCGCCGCGTCTTCGTCGACGTCACCCGACATCTCCGCGATGCCCTGCGCGTTGTCCGAAACCGGGCCGAAGGTGTCCATCGCGACGATGACACCGACGGTGGTCAGCAGGCCGGTACCGGCCAGCGCGACGGCGAACAGCGCGACGCCGCCGCCCAGCAGGTACGCGCCGAACACCGCCGCGCCGATGACCAGCGCGGTGTAGACGGCGGACTCGAAACCGACCGAGATACCGGCCAGGATCACCGTGGCCGCACCGGTTTCCGAAGACTTGCCGACCTCCTTGACCGGCTTGTGCTCGGTGCCGGTGTAGTAGCCGGTGATCTTGAGGATGACCGCGGCGAGCACGATGCCGATGATGACCGAGATGGTCGCGATGAGCGCCGGGTTGCCGGACTCGGCCGTGGCGCCACCGGTCAGCTCGGAGAACGAACCCGGCAGGTAGACGAACGCCGCGATCGTCGAGAGCACCGCGGAAATCGCCGCGCTGATGTAGAAGGAGCGGTTGATCGTGACCAGACCGCCTTCGCCCGCCTTGGCCTTGGTGATGTAGACACCGATGACCGCGGTGATCACGCCGATGGCGGGAACGATGAGCGGGAAGATCAGGCCGTGCACGCCGAAGGCGGTGCTGCCCAGGATCAGCGCCGCCACGAGCATGACCGCGTACGACTCGAAGAGGTCCGCCGCCATCCCGGCGCAGTCGCCCACGTTGTCACCGACGTTGTCGGCGATGGTGGCCGCGTTGCGCGGGTCGTCCTCGGGGATACCCTGCTCGACCTTGCCGACCAGGTCCGCGCCGACGTCGGCGGCCTTCGTGAAGATACCGCCGCCGACACGCATGAACATCGCGATCAGCGCCGCGCCGAACCCGAAGCCCTCCAACACCTTCGGGGCCTGTCCCGTGTAGACGAGGACGACCACCGCGGCACCGAAGAGACCGAGACCGACGGTGATCATGCCGACCACGCCACCGGTACGGAAGGCCACGCGCATCGCCTTTTCGCGACCGCCTTCCTCCCGCGAAGCGGCCGCGACACGCAGGTTCGCCTGCGTCGCCAGCCACATGCCGAGGTAGCCGATCGCGAAGGAGAACGCCGCGCCGACCAGGAAGAAGATCGACCTGCCGATCTTTTCGTTCCAGTCATCGGCCGGCAAAGCGAAGAGCAGCACGAACACGATTCCCCCGAAGATCACGAGGGTGTTGCGCTGCCGTTTCAGATAGGCAGCCGCGCCTTCCTGCACTGCCTTCGCGATGTCCTGCATCTTGGTGGTGCCCTGGCCGGCGGCCAGCACCTCCTTGAGCAGAACGTAGCCGATGACCAGTGCGGCAAGGGCGACCACGGCGATTACACCGACAATGGTGTAACCACCTCCGGTGAGCGTGAGTTCGCCCGCCGCGAGGAACTGCCGGGACATTCGTCCTCCTGGAGACGTCGCCGTTGGCCAGCGAACGATCCGCCGATGGAACCGGCGTGCCGACGCTGGCATGGGGATCTGAACCGAATGTCACGCTAGTCGCACTGCAAGGTACGTCTCACATGACGCTCGCCACAGACGGTGTGGATTGCGGGAGTGTATTGGTAGTGGGATGGCGGGCGGCAAGCCGTCCCTGCCACCGCACGTTCCGTAACCTTGTGAGTCTGATCACTGTATCGATCATCCCGGGGGCCGTTCCGGCGTTCGTTCTCCTCGCGCGACGGCCCGTTCTTGTCGGTGCGCTGTGCGAAGCTTCCGAAGGTGAACGGCACGGCGGAATCCGGTAAGGGGCGGCGGCTTCTCGATCGCGCGACGGCGGGAATCCCGGCTTCGCTGTACCCGGTCACCCATGTGGCCGAGCTGCCCGCGCGGCAGGCGGATTCGGTGGAGTGGCCGGAGTGGGCGGCGGACGGAGTGGTCGAGGCGCTGAAGGCGAGCGGCGTCAAGGCGCCGTGGCGGCATCAGGCCGAAGCCGCGTCGCTGGCGCGCGAGGGCGAGCACGTCGTGATCTCCACCGGGACAGCGTCGGGCAAGTCGCTCGCGTACCAGCTGCCGGTGCTGTCGGCTCTGGTCGAGGACGAGCGGGCTTCGGCGCTGTACCTGTCGCCGACCAAGGCGCTCGGCGCCGACCAGTTGCGCTCCGTGTCCTCTTTGGACATTAAGAAGGCGCGTGCGGCGTCGTTCGACGGCGACACCCCGCTGGAGGAGCGGGACTGGGTCCGCGCGCACGCGAACTGGGTGTTCACGAACCCGGACATGCTGCACCGCGGGATCCTCTCGTCGCACGCGCGCTGGTCCCGCTTCTTCCGCCGGCTCTCGTTCGTCGTGGTCGACGAATGCCACAGCTATCGCGGCGTCTTCGGTTCCCACGTGGCGCTATTGCTGCGCAGGCTGCGGAGGGTCGCGGCGTACTACGGCGCTTCGCCGGTCTTCGTTCTCGCGTCGGCGACGACCGCGGACCCGGCGGCGTTCGCGTCGAAACTCTCCGGGCAGGAGTGCGTCCCGGTCACCGAGGACGGTTCGCCGCGCGGCGCCCGCACGGTCGCGCTGTGGGAGCCCCCGCTGCTGTCGGAACTTTCGGGCGAGAACGGGGCACCGGTACGGCGTTCGGCGGGTGCCGAGGCTTCCCGGATCCTCGCCGAACTGGTCATCGAGGGCGCTCGCTCGCTGGCGTTCGTCCGTTCCCGGCGGGGCGCGGAGCTGACTGCGCTCGGCGCGCGACGCATTCTGTCCGAAGTGGACGGTTCGCTGGCGGAATCGGTGGCCGCGTACCGCTCCGGGTACCTGCCGGAGGAGCGCCGCGCCCTCGAAGCGGCGCTGCTTTCCGGGCGGCTGCTCGGCGTGGCGACGACGAACGCGCTCGAACTCGGCGTCGACATCGCCGGGCTGGACGCGGTGGTGCTGGCAGGTTATCCGGGAACGCTCGCGTCGTTCTGGCAGCAGGCGGGCCGGGCCGGGCGCGCGGGAGACGCGGCACTGGTCGTGTTCGTGGCCCGCGACGATCCGCTGGACACCTATCTCGTGCACCATCCGGCCGCGATCCTGGACAGGCCGGTGGAAGCCGCCGTCCTCGACCCGTCGAACCCGTATGTGCTGGGCCCGCAGCTGGCCTGCGCCATCGCCGAACTCCCGCTGACCGAACCGGAGGTCGCGGCCTTCGGTGGTGACGCGGCGCGTGCCGTGCTCGCGGATCTGGTCAAGGAGAAGATCATCCGCCGCCGCACGAGCGGCTGGTACTGGACTTCGCGCGACCGGCCGCACGCCGAGGTGGGCATCCGCGGGTCCGGCGGCGAGCAGATCGCCGTGGTGGAGGCCGATTCCGGGCGGATGCTCGGCACGGTCGACCCGGGTTCCGCCTGCTACGCGGTGCATCCCGGCGCGGTGTACCTGCACCAGGGCTCGTCTTATGTGGTCGACGAACTCGATCTGGAGACAGGGCTGGCCCTGGTGCACGCCGAGGATCCGGACTGGAGCACGTCACCGCGCGAGATCGTCGACATCAGCGTGCTGCGCACCGAAGAGACCAGGACGCACGGCGGGATCTCGGTGAACCTCGGCGAGGTGTCGGTGAGTTCGCAAGTGGTCGGCTACTTGCGGAGACGGCCGTCGGGCGAGGTGCTGGACCAGACGCCGCTGGACCTTCCGGAGCAGAGCCTGCACACCCGCGCTGTCTGGTACACGATCTCGGCGGACTTGCTCTGTTCTTCCGAGGGCGATGGCGTGGTGGGGACCGGGGGCCATCGGTCGGGGACCGGGGTTCTGGAGCCGGTGGGGACCGGAGGCTCCAAGGTGGGGACCGAGGATCTTGGCGGAGCACCGGGGACGGGCGCCGGATTGGATCCGGCGCGCGTCCCCGGTGCCCTGCATGCCGCCGAGCACGCGGCGATCGGCCTGCTACCGCTGTTCGCTACTTGCGACCGCTGGGACATTGGCGGGGTGTCTACCGCGTGGCACGAGGACACCGGGGAGGCGACGGTGTTCGTGCACGATGGCCATCCCGGGGGTGCGGGATTCGCCGATCGCGGGTTTGCCGCAATTGTCCCTTGGCTGGCCGCAACGCGGGAGGCGATCGTTTCCTGCGAGTGCCCGGCCGGCTGCCCGTCCTGCGTCCAGTCGCCGAAGTGCGGGAACGGCAACGATCCGCTGGACAAGGCGGGGGCAGTGGCCGTTCTGGACACCGTGCTCGGGGCGTTGCGTCAACACGGGTCCCAGTCAGGCCACTTGGTGGTTTGAAACCGATGTGGCATGAAATTGTGGGTTGAGCTCGTGGGTCCGATCAGGCGGCGGTGGTCAGGCTCGCCACGGGGGCGACGGCCTGGTCACCGGCCAGCGCACGGACGAGCACGTCGTGCACCTCGGCGGCCTCGGGCAGCTGCCAGCCCCAAACCTCGGGCTTGACCCGCCAGTGCACGACACCGTGCTGGAACGGCGACGGGGGCAACGGGATGTAGTCGTTCGCGCCGTGCCACTGGATCGAGGCCTGGTCGGCCAGTTCACGCGGGATGCTCGTGGCGACGGTGGTGAGGAACAGCCAGCGGCCGTTCGGCATCGCGACGATCGGGGCCGGGTGGCCGGTGGCGCGCAGCAGCCGGGCGGCGGCCTTGCCGAGTTCGTCGTCGACCTCGATGGCGTCCAGCACGGTGCCGGTGGCCACGAGGAGGCTGTGCGTGTCGTCGCCGAACCAGGTGGCGACGTCGTGCGGGTGGGCCTCGGTCAGTTCACGCCAGTTGTCCTGGGCAGGGACGGGACGCCGCCAGGTAAGGTCGTCACCTTCCGCGGTGATCGCGGCGGGCTCCGCACCCGGGAGCACCGGCCAGCCACGCCACGCGAGGCCGATCGCCTCCGCCCGCATCTCGATGCGGAAGGCGCCCCGCCAGCTGTCCGGCCAATTCGCGTCCAACATTACTGTCCCTGCCTCAGGTCAACTCTGTCCTGTGTGTGTCCTGCGCCGCCACCCGGCGACCTTCTCGAGGTGGCGCACATCTCAATAAACGGCAAGTTGCACATCGGGAGAAGACCTCACGCGACAACCGGCCGTTACTTAGCGATGAACGCGCGGTAGTCCGACAGGACGGACCGAATGCCGGACGTCCGATTAACGGGCGTGCCCGACCGCTTCGAAGCCGTTCGTCGCAGCCGAGCTGGGCATCCATGCCCCTGTGACCGTGCTCACGGCCGGCGGTACCCGACCGTTCGGCGGAGCGCTGATCATGACTTCGACCGCTCGCCGCGCGTCAACGACCGCTGCTCGCGCCCGGCGGTTACTCACGCGTACAACCGGCCGGTCACCGCTGGACGACCGTTCACCGTGCGACGCCCGTCACGGTGGGCGGCTGACCGGGCCCGCCCGGGCCCGCGCCTCCGCCCGTCCGGTGACCGCCGGCCGTCCCGACGGCTCCGACCGCACCTCGACCAGGGCGTCGCCTCGCTCCCACCGACAAGTCAGCAGGGTGACCGCCATCCGGACGGCGACCTGCCGCGCCCGGTCGCAGGCCGCGCCGGGTCCGTCGGCCGCGTGCGACGCCGCGGCGAGCGCCGCCAGATCGGCGGCGGCCTCGGTGCGGTGCCGGGTCGTCGCGGCGGCCCCGATCCAGAAGGTGAACGCCGCCGCGCAGATCAGGACCGCGACGATCGAGGCGGTCCACGCGGTCGCGACGCCGCGATCGTCACCGCTCACGGCTCGGCCACCGCGAAGGCGTGCGAACGCAATCGGATGCCCGGCAGCAGTCCGGCCACCGGTTCGGCCTCGACGCCGGCGGTGATGGCGTCGCCTTCGCGGACGACGTCCAGCCGCGCGCCGGGCGGCGCGATCTCCCGGACCGCCTGTTCGGCGCGGGCGGGCTGGCCCCGGGCGAGGAGCCGCGCCGCCTCGCGGGCCGCGTCGGTGCAGCGGAGCTGATCGGCGGCGACCCCGATCCCGGCGAGCAGCAGGGCCGAGACGAAGGTCAGCGCGCCGATGCCGAGCGCGGCCTCCACGGTGACGGATCCACGATCACCGCGGGGCATCAGAACTTCACCGCCAAGGCCCGCTCGACGAGCGCGGTGAGCCCGGCGACGACGGCGTCGCTGGTGACGATCAGGTAGAGGAGACCGGCCAGCGCCGCGGCGGCCAGGGTGGCGATGGCGTATTCGACGGTCGCCATGCCGTCGTCTTCGCGGAAGGTGGGGAGCTTGCGCATGAGGATCGCCTTTCGATCAGAGGATTCCGCCGAGACGACCGGCGAGGCCGAGCACGACGGGCAGGACACCGAGGCAGAGGAACGCGGGGAGAAAACACAGGCCGATCGGCGCCGCCAGCAGCACTCCGACCCGTTCGGCACGTTCTTCGGCTTCGGCGGAGAGCGACTCGCGCAGTCTTCGCGCGAGGTCTTGCGCGTGGGCCGCGAGCGCGGTGCCCGCCCTCGCCGTGCGGACGGCGGCGACCGCCAGTTCGGTCAGGCCCGGCCGGTCCCGGACCGGCGCCCAGGCTTCGGCCGGTCCCACGCCGACGGCGAGATGCGACGACACGGACCGCAGAGCCACCGCGGTCTCCGGTGACGCCGTCGGGACGACCGCTTCGAGCGCGACGGACACGGGCAGCCCGCCCGCCAGGCAAGCGGCCAGCAGGTCGAGGGTGGCCGCGGACCGGAGGAGTTCGGGGACGCCTTTCTCCCGGGCCGTCCGTTCCCGAAGCCAGGTGAGGAGACGCCCCGGCCGTGCGACGGCTCCACCGACACAAGGCCAGCAGAAGACCGCACCGCCCAGGAGGAGCAACGCCACTCCCGTCAACACCGCGCTGTCCGCCCGGTGAGTGCCCGGCACCAGGCCGTTCCCGCCCAGATCAGCCCGCTGCCCACGACGAGCAGCAGCTGCCCGGCGCCCGTCCCGGTGAGGACGCCGAGCGGGCTCGCCCCCATCGCCTCGCCGAGCGGCAGGCACACCAGCGGGAGGACGGCGAGCACGGCGGCGCTCGCTCGCGGACCGGCCAGCTTCGCCTTGAGCCGGCGCCGGAAGCCGATCTCCGCCTCGGCGTCCCGTCGCGCGGCGTCGAGCACGCCCGCCATCGGAAGCCCGAACCGGCCCGCGAGCGCCCACGCGTTCACCAGCGCCGGTGGCGCGTCCGGATCGGCCGTCCCGCCACCGAGCCGGGCGGCCGCGATGAGCCCGCGCAGCCGTCCGGACGCGGCGGGCACCGCTTCCGCCACGGCCTCGGCCGCCGCCACCGGATGAGCGCCCGCCCGGAGTTCGCCGATCATCGTCCGCAGCACGGACGCGGTGAGTTCGGCTTCGGCCAGCTCCGCCTTCGCGCGTGCCCGCCACCGATGTTCCTGCCGGACCGTCCAGGTGAGCACCAGCGTCGCCAAGGCCCAGCCGATCCCGAGGAAGGGCAAGACGAGCGGCGCGGGCAGCGCCCACCAGGCCGCGCGAACCGCCTGAGGCGGACGCCAGGCGAACGGGACGCGCATCGCCGCCCTGGGCCAGCAGGCGAGCCCGGCGCCGCAGGAGAGGAGGACCCAGGGGTTCATGCCGCCATCTCCTCGAAGGACGTCTCGTCGCCGATCCAGTCGCCCTTGCTCCAGACCGGGACGACCTTGGCCTCGCCCCGGAACGACCGGAGGACGCCGACCTCGTCCAGCCGCCGGATCCCGTTCGGCAGGCGGCGCATGTGCAGGACCACCCGCACCGCAGCCGTCAGCTGGCTGTGCAGCGCGTCCCGTTTGAGGCCGCCGAGCGAGGCCAGCGCCTCCATCCGTGCCGGTACCTCCGCGGCCGAATTGGCGTGCAGGGTGCAGCCTCCGCCCTCGTGCCCGGTGTTCATGGCGTTGAGCAACGCGATGACCTCGCCGCCGCGCGCTTCGCCGACGACCAGGCGGTCCGGCCGCATGCGCAACGCCTGCCGCACCAGTTCGCCGAGCCCGATCTCACCCGCGCCCTCGACGTTGGCCGGGCGGGTGAGCAGGCTGACGAACCGCGGATGGTCCGGCTGCAGTTCACCGGCGTCCTCGACGCAGACGATGCGTTCGCCCGGGGGCACCGCGCCCAGCAACGCGGAGAGCAAGGTCGTCTTGCCCGCCCCGGTCCCACCGGACACCAGGAACGCGAGCCGGTGCCGGATGACGGCGTCGAGCAGTTCCGCGCCGCTGGTGCCGAAAACGCCGCGCAGCCGGAGTTCGGCGAGATCGTGGGTGGCGGGCCGGAGAACGCGGAACGAGAGGATGGTCCCGGCGGGCGCGATCGGCGGGAGGACCGCGTGCATCCGGACCCGGCCCTGCGGTCCCACCCCCGGCAGCCAGCAGTCGGCGAACGGTTGCGCGTCGTCCAGCCGCCGCCCGCCGGCGAGGGCGAGGCGCTGGGCCAGCCTCCGGACGGCCTCCTCGTCGGCGAAACGGACTTTTGTCTCTTGAGGACCCGTACCGGTGTCGACCAAGACCTTGTCCGGAGCCGTGACGAAAACGTCGGTGACGCCGGGCTTGCCGAGAAGCGGCGCGAGCGGACCGGCGCCGACGAACTCTTCGCGGGCCAGCCGGACCGCTCCGAGGACCGCGTCCTGACCGAGCGCGCCGCCGGCTTCGGCCCGGACCGCTCGCGCCACGCTCACCGGATCCGCCGGGGTGTCCGAAGAGGCCAGCCGCCGCCGGACCCGCTCGAACAGTTCGTCGGTCATCGCGTGGCACCGGCCAGATCCCCCCGCGCGGCGGCGAGGACTTCGGCGGCGGCGGTGGCCAGATGCCCGCGCTGCCGCGGGACGAACTCGCCGCGGTCGAGGGACGCGGACAAGGACCGTTCGCGGCCCATCGACGTGATGAGCGGGGCGCCCACGGCGTCGGCGATCTCCCGCGGGATCAGCCCGGCGGGCGACGGCCCCCGGACCGCGACACCGATCCGGGCCGCGTGGGGTTCGAGCCGGGAGAGGACCTGTTTCGCCGCCGCGCAGGCACGGAGTTCCGCGGGGACGACGACCACGACCAGATCGGCCAGCCCGATCACGGTGGACGTCTCGACGCCGAAATGCCTCGGCAGATCGCAGACGACCGTCCGCCCGGCCCGCCGCCCGGCGCACAGCACGCCCTCGATCGCGTCCGGCCCGGGACCGCGCCCTTCCCGTCCGTAGGACACAAAGGACAGTGAGCCGGTCGCGTATCGCTTCCGCGGCAGGGCTTCGCTCAACGCCGTCATGGACACCCTGCCGCCGAGGTCGAGTTCCGGCCAGCGCGGCCCGCGATCGCGTTCGGCGGCGAGGAGGACGTCGACCCCGCCGCCGAGCGGATCGCAGTCGACGAGCAGCCCGCCGCTCCCGGTCTTCTCCGCCCGGTACGCGACGGCGGCCGCCAGTACGGAGGCCCCGGCCCCTCCCCGCCCGCCGATGACCCCGATGACGACGCCGTCGTCACGTGCGGGCCCGTCGACGACGTCGGCGAACTCGCCGATGAGGTCGCCTTCCTCGTCCGGCAGGGAAAGGACCTTCTCCGAGCCGGTGTTGAACGCGCGCTCCCAGGTCACCGGGGTGGGAGCGCCCTTGCAGACCAGCAGGACCTTGCTCCGCCGCAGCAGGCGGTTCGGCGCGCTCGCGGCCTCCTCGTCGAGGACGACGAGCGGCGCGCGGGCCCATCTCCCGCGGGCGGCGTCCAGATCGGGTGCGCGTTCGACCTCGCAGCCCGCGGCCGCCGCCACGCGCAGGATCTCGTCGAGCAGGATGTCGTCTCCGGCGACGACGAGCGGGTGTTCTTCGGTCATGACTTCCCCCGGGGATTCGGTCGGACTCGGGATGTGACTCCACGGTCGCGCCGGATCCCGTCCGCGCACAACGCCATTCCGCCCCGCCTGTGGACAACCGGGGTGTTGTGGACAACTCAGCCCCCGGAAACCGGTTTCCCGCCGTTTCCGTCGGACCTTTCCGGCACACTTCCCGGCTTTTCCGCACGGGACACGGCCATTCCGTTTTCGGAACAGAAGGGCACGAAAAGCGTTGAGAGAAAAGAAAGTTTACGAACCTCGGTCGGTTTCAGCCTTGCCCCGAAGGGGTTTTCGCGACCGGCAAGGTCTGAACCATTGACAGAGCGGGAAGTCTGAGGGCGGCCCTCGCCAGGGGGGAGGGACGAGGGCCGCCTGGGGTTCAGCCCCGGGGGGTCGGACTGAACCAGGGCCCGGTGCTACACCGGACAATCTCACTGTAACTCCGATACCGGCCCGTTGCGGGCGACGCCGGTACCCACAATTCGATAACGGCACGACGCGCCGGATCGGCCGCGCGGTCGTGAATTTTCCACCGCCGTATCCCGATCGTGGTCGACCAACCGGCGGGCCCGCCTCCGGCTCTCCTATCCTTGGCGGGTGGACCGACCCAGCACGACACCGAGCCCGGTCGCGGCGTTCTTCGATCTCGACAAGACGATCATCGCGTCCTCGAGCGCACTGGCCTTCAGCAAGCCTCTTTTGCGCGAAGGCCTGATCAACCGCCGAGCCGCGCTTCGCAGCGCGTACGCACAGCTCGTCTTCTCGCTCGCGGGCGCGGACGCGGCGAAAACCGAGCGGATGCGGGCCGAGGTTTCCGCGCTGTGCGCCGGATGGGACGTCGCCCAGGTGTCCGCGATCGTCCGCGAAACACTGCACGACGTCGTCGACCCGCTCGTCTACGCGGAGGCGGCGGAGCTGATCTCCTCGCACCGCGCGGACGGCCACGACGTCGTGGTGCTGTCGGCGACCGGCGAAGAGGTCGTCGCCCCGGTCGCCGAGATGCTCGGCGCGACGCGCAGCGTGGCCACGCGGATGCAGATAGTGGACGGACGCTACTCGGGCGAAGTCGATTTCTATTGCTACGGCGAGAACAAGGCCATCGCCGCGAAGGAACTCGCGGCCACGTACGGCTACGACCTCACCCAGTGCCACGCCTACACCGACTCGAGCACCGACATCCCGCTCCTCGAAGTCGTCGGACGGCCGCACGCGGTCAACCCCGACCGTGTCCTGCGCAGGCACGCGACCGAACAGGGCTGGGAGATCCTCGCGTTCGAGCACCCGATGTCACTGCGAACCCGGATCCCGGCCCGGTCGGCGGGACTGGTCGCGCTCGGTGCCGTCGCCGCGGGGGCCACCTGGTACGGCTACAGCCGGCGCAAGCGCACCCGCTGAACGCGCACCCGGTCGGCGGTACGGAGCCGGTTTTCGCAGCCAGGGCGGCGAATTGTCCGTCGCCCAGCGTGCCCGTGTCACTAGATCGAGCCTCTGTACCGGTGCACCCGTCTGCGCACTTGAAGTGACCCGGCTCACGGCGTAGAAAGTAGGTGCGGACGTTCGGTCGGCCAGGGAACAGGTAGAAGAGAAGCCTGTTCCACCCCGGCGAATCTCCGTGTGCGGACACCGGGTACCCACGCGCAGCGCGCCGCGGGAGGCTCGTCGTCTAGGGACTGCGTACCGGGACGCCGGACGCCGAGTCCATGAAGGTACGACCAGAGTTGCACGCTTGGTCGCCCGAGTGGTCCGCACTGACTGGCGGCGCCCGCCGGCTTCTTGCCGACGGGCGCCGCCAGTGTTTTGCCCCTGTTTTCAAGCGTGACAGGCCCCTTCGCGTCCCTTTGTGTATGAACGGACCGTTCGTGCGGGTGGCCGATGGACAAGCAAAGTGCTCGTGGGTAGCTTCCGGATATCAGTGCTTCCAGGTGGACTTCTTTCCATCTGAGAGTCAGGCACGAATCTGGGAGGCTTGAGGTGACGACCCGAACCGCGCACGCCCGTCATCGGAGGATCCATGCGCTCGCCTTGCCCCTCGCGGGTCTGCTCACCCTCGCCGTCGCGGGCGTCCCGGCGACCGCGCAGCCGGTGACCGCGGACGCGGAGGCGCAGCGGACGCTGCGCGGGCTCACCCTGGAGCAGAAGGTCGGCCAGCTGTTCGTCACGTGGGTGAACGGGAAGTCCGCCGACGAGGTGAACGCCAAGAACAAGGCCGACTTCGGAGTGGACACCCCCGCGCAGGTGATCGAGAAGTACCACTTGGGCGGCGTCATCTACTTCAACAACGACAGCCGCGACAACTTCGACGACCCGGTCCAGGTCGCCAAGCTGTCGAACGGGCTCCAGCGGGCCGCGATCCGCAGCGGCGCCCACATCCCGTTGCAGATCGCGACCGACCAGGAAGGCGGCACGGTCACCCGCATGGGTGCCCCCGCCACCGAACTGCCGAACGCGATGGCGATCTCGGCGGGCCGGGACACCAAGGCCGCGCAGGAGGCCGCCCGGATCCTCGGGCACGAACTGCGCGCCGTCGGCATCAACCAGGACTTCGCCCCCGACGCGGACGTGAACTCGAACCCGGCGAACCCGGTGATCGGCGTCCGTTCCTTCTCCGGCCGCCCGGAGCTGGCGAGCCAGTACGTCGGGGCCCAGGTCAAGGGCTTCCAGGACTCTGCCGACGAGCCCTCAGCGGGAAAGAGCACTTCGGGCTGGGGCCGGCGCTCGGAGACGGTGTCCGCCGCCGCGAAGCACTTCCCCGGCCACGGCGACGCGGCCACGGACAGTCATCACGAGCTGCCCCGGATCGACCGGAGCGAAGCCAGCTGGCGCGAGACCGACGTCCCGCCGTTCAAGGCCGCCATCGCCGCCGGCATCGACTCGATCATGAGCGCGCACATCCAGTTCCCCAGCCTCGACCCGTCGGGTGAGCCCGCCACGCTGTCGAAGCCGATCCTCACCGGCAAACTGCGCGGCGAGCTGGGTTACCGCGGCGTCGTCGTCACGGACTCGCTCTCCATGGACGCCGTCCGCGAGCTGCACACCGACGCGGAGATCCCGGTGCTGGCGCTCAAGGCGGGCATCGACCAGCTGCTCATGCCGGTGAACCTCGACCTGGCGATCAACTCGGTGCTCGACGCGGTCCGCAAGGGCGAGCTGACCGAGAAGCGGATCGACGAGAGCGTCCTGCGGGTGCTCAAGCTGAAGCTGAAGCGCGGCATCCTGACCTCGCCGTTCGTCGACCCGGCCAAGGTGATGTCGAAGGTCGGCGTCCCGGCCAACCTCGCGACCGCGCAGGGCATCGCCGACCGGTCGGTCACCGCGATCCGCAACGACGGCGGCGTCCTGCCGCTCGCGCAGCAGCCCGCGAAGACCCTCGTGACCGGCTGGGGCGTCAGCACGACGACGGCGCTGGCCTCGAAGCTCACCGCGCACGGAACGCAGGCGACCGCGCTGCAGACCGGTCAGACCCCGACCGACGCGCAGATCGCGCAGGCCGTCGCGGCGGCGAAGAACGTCGACCTGGTCGTGGTGCTGACCAACAACGTCGGCACGTATCCGTTGCAGGGCAAGCTGTTGCAGGCGCTGAACGACACCGGGAAGCCGGTGGTCGCGGTCGCCGCCCAGATCCCCTACGACGCCGGTTACGAGAACCCGGTCAAGACCTGGCTCGCGACGTACGGCTACATCACGCCGTCGCTCGAAGCGCTGGCGAAGGTGATCCTCGGCAAGGTGAAGCCGCAGGGCAAGCTGCCGGTGGACGTCCCCGCCGGCAAGGACGTGGGCACGGTGAAGTACCCGTTCGGCCACGGACTGACCTGGTGAACCTCAACCGCCGCCATTTCCTCGCCACCGGCGCGCTCGCGGTCCCCGCGCTGACGGCCGGCTCCTCGGTCGCGGGGGCCCAGCCGGTCAGCGAGAGCAAAGGTCCCCCGCTCACCCGCACCGGAGCCGACGTGCTCGCCGCCCGCGGCTGGGCCGCGCTGGCCGGGCGCAAGCTCGGCGTGCTGTCGAATCCGACCGGCGTGCTGGCGAGCGGCGACCACATCGTCGATTCGATGGTCGCCGCCGGGGTCCGGCCGCTCGCCGCGTTCGGGCCGGAACACGGCTTCCGAGGCAGCGCGCAAGCGGGCGGGTCCGAGGGCGACTACACCGACCCGCGCACCGGCGTACCGGTGTACGACGCGTACGGCGCCGACGCGACGAAGCTCGCCGGGATGTTCACGAAGGCGGGCGTCGACACCATCGTCTTCGACATCGCCGACGTGGGCGCGCGGTTCTACACCTACATCTGGTCGCTGTACACGGCGATGGTCGCGGCGGCGAAGACCGGCACGGCGGTCGTCGTGCTGGACCGGCCGAACCCGCTGGGCGGCAAGGCGGCCGGGCCGCTGCTGGACCCGGCGTACGCCTCGGGTGTCGGCCGGAAGCCGATCGTGCAGCAGCACGGCATGACCGTCGGTGAACTCGCGCGATTCTTCGCGGCCGAGTTCCTGCCCGCCGAAGGGGTCACGCCGGGCAAGCTCGAAATCGTCGAGGTGCGCGACTGGCGACGCGATCAGCTCTTCGACCGCACCGGGCTGACCTGGGTCCCGCCGAGCCCGAACATGCCGACGCCGGACACCGCGCTCGTCTACCCCGGCACCGGGATGTTCGAAGGCACCGTGTTCTCCGAAGGCCGTGGCACCACCAGGCCGTTCGAGATCATCGGCGCGCCGGGTCTCGACTGGCGCTGGCGCGAGAAGCTCGGCGAACTCCGGCTTCCGGGCGTGAAGTTCCGCGAGGCGTACTTCGTGCCGACGTTCGGCAAGTTCGTCAACGAGCCCTGCGGCGGCGTGCAGGTGACGATCACGGACGCGCGGGCGTTCGACGCCATCCGCACCGCGGTCACCATGTTCGTCACCGCGAAACAGGTGCATCCGGACAAGTTCAAGTGGCGGCCCGACAACTTCCTCGACAAGCTCTCGGGTTCCGCCAGGCTGCGCACGATGATCGACAAGGGCGCCGGGGCGGACGAGATCGTCGGGTCCTGGCAGGCCGAACTGGCCGAATTCGACCGGAAACGCCGTCGCCATCTCATCTATCACTGAGGGGAACGACCTTGCGTGCTAGGAAGATCGTGATCGCGGCCGTCTCCGTGCTGGTCGCGGCGACCACGCTGTCGACGGCGGGAGCACAGGCGATTCCGGGTACCGGACAACAGGAAGACCGCGCGGCGGGCCGGTTCGACAAGCCGCGCGGAGGCTTCGCGCCCGCGTCCACCGTCCTGCGTGACGGCGCGCCCTCCGAGGTCGGTCTCGACCCGGAGCCGATCAAGGCGGCCGAACGGTTCGTCGAGAGCTGGACGAAACCGGACGCCACCGGGCATCCGCACTTCTCCGGAGCGGTCGGCCTGCTCGCGCACGACGGCGTGATCGTCGAGCGCCAGGCCGTCGGCGGTGCCGTCCGCTACGCCGACGCGAACGGCACCGAACTGCCGCCGGAGCAGCAGGTGCCGATGCGCGCGGACACCATCTTCGACATGGCCTCGATCTCGAAGCTGTTCACCTCCATCGCGGTGATGCAGCTGGCCGAGAAGGGCGCGCTGGACATCTCGGCGCCGGTGGTGCGGTACCTGCCGGAGTTCGGGGTGAACGGCAAGGAGGCCGTCACCGTCCAGCAGCTGCTCACCCACGTCTCGGGCTTCGCCCCGACACCGCTCCCGTCCCTGTGGGAGGGCTACCCGGACATCCCGTCGCGCCGGAAGGCCGTCCTCGACAGCCCGCTGAAGAACCCGCCGGGCAGCACGTACCTCTACTCCGACATCAACCTGCTGACGCTCGGCTTCCTGGTCGAGAAGGTGGCCGGAGCGCCGCTGGACAAGGTCGTCCAGGACCGCATCGCCGGTCCGCTCGGCCTGGCCGACACCGGGTACAACCCGCCGGCGTCGAAACTCGCCAGGGTCGCGGCGACCGAGTACGCCGTGAAGCCGCCACGAGGTCTCGTACGCGGCGAAGTCCACGACGAGAACGCCTGGTCGCTGGGCGGCGTCGCCGGGCACGCGGGCGTGTTCTCCACGGCCCCCGACATGGCCGTGCTGGCTCAGACGATCCTCAACGGCGGCGCGTACCGCGGCCAGCGGATCCTTCGCCAGGAGACCGTGCGGGCGATGCTGACGAACTACAACCAGAAGTTCCCCGACAACGCCCACGGCCTCGGTTTCGAGCTCGACCAGCCCTGGTACATGGGCGCGCTGTCCGCGACGTCGACCGCCGGGCACACCGGGTTCACCGGGACCTCGCTGGTGATCGACCCGCTGTCGAGGTCGTTCGCGATCCTGCTCACCAACCGCGTGCACCCGACGCGGAACTGGGGCTCGATCAACCTCGCCAGGGAGACGTGGGCGAGCTCGCTCGCGAAGGCGATGGCCGTCCGTCCGGCCCACGGCCGCGACGCGTGGTTCAGCGGTGCCGGGGACGTCTCCACGGCCACGCTCACGACGCCGCCGTTGCCGGCCCGCGGCGGCCCGCTGAAGGTCTCCTTCGACACCTTCGTGGACACCGAAGGCCCCTCCGATTCGCTCTTCTTGGAAACAAGTACCGACGGCGGCGCCACCTGGAAAACGATTACTCTGCGTGCAAGCGGACCGGGCGCACCCGTTGGCGACCAGAATGGCCTCGGCGGACACGGCCACCGGGCTTGGTGGCGGGTCTCCGGCGAGGTGTCACAAAGCTCACAAATCGCCCTGCGTTGGCGTTACACGACCGACGCTCGTTACACGGGACGCGGAATTTCCTTGGACAGTGTGAAAGTCACTGAACGCGGCCGCATACTGCTGGACAGTGAGCATAATCCCCCTCCTTTCGTCGCTACCGGATGGAAGTTGAGCACTAGGTAACCGGGCAGCTCCATTGCGCTGACAGAACAGGCCCGTTGACCGGGACACAGCCCCTTGCGTCGCGACACTAAGTTGCCAAGTCGTTAGCTCGACCTCGTTAACAGCCTCGACCTGGTTAGCGACTTTCTGGTCAACGATTAATCGCAAATCGAATCCGCAGACACGGATAGGTTGCGATCTTCCCGAAGGGTGTGGGTAGCCTTGTCGCAGATGCCAACGGTTAGTAACTTTCCCACGGTGGGCGATACCGAATCCGTAATCGCGGCCGCACCGTCCGAGGCCGTGCCGGCGCAGCCGACACGGGACGCTGACGCGAGCCCGCTGGTCCGGATCCGCTCCCTCCTGCCCGGGCTCGCCCGGGCCGAGCAGCGCGTCGCGAAGGTCGTCCTCGACGACCCCGCGCAGGTCGCGCGACGCAGCATCACCGAGGTCGCGCTCGCGGCCAACACCAGCGAAACCACCGTCACGCGGTTCTGCAAGGCGGTCGGCGTCGGCGGGTATCCGCAGCTCAGGATCGCCCTGGCGGCCGACACCGCCCGGTCCGAGGCGCGGTCGAGCCGCAACCTCGGTGGCGAGATCGGGCCGGAGGACGACCTGGCCGCGGTCATCGGCAAGGTCAGCTTCGCGGACGCGCGTGCTGTGGAGGAGACCGCCGACCAGCTCGACGTCCCGTCGCTACAGCGCGTGATCGACATCGTGGCCGGCGCGGGCCGGGTGGACGTCTACGGCGTGGGCGCGAGCGCGTTCGTCGCCGCGGACCTGCAGCAGAAGCTGCACCGCATCGGGCGGGTCAGCTTCGCCTGGTCGGACACGCACATCATGCTGACCTCGGCCGCCGTGCTCAGCCCCGGTGACGTCGCGATCGGCATCTCCCACACGGGCGCGACCACGGACACCGTCGAGGCGCTGCGTGTGGCCCGTGAGCACGGCGCGATCACCGTCGCCGTGACGAACTTCCCGCGTTCGCCGATCACCGAGGTCGCCGACCACGTGCTGACCACGGCCGCGCGGGAGACGACGTTCCGTTCCGGTGCGACCGCCAGTCGCATCGCGCAGCTGACCGTCATCGACTGCCTGTTCATCGGTGTCGCGCAGCGGCACATGGACGCGTCGGTCAACGCACTCGACGCGACCAGGGACGCGGTTGGCTCGCACCGGCTGGGCGTACGGCCCGACGGCAGGCGGCGGCCGCGGGAAACCGGCAAATGAGCGAAAAAGTGAGGCGCATGATGACCGTCCCACGCCAGGTGGTGCACGTCGATTCGCCAACCGAACAGCGAAATCCGCGGACGACCGACATCGATCTGATGTCGACCATGGGCATCCTTGGCGCGATCAACGCCGAGGACCGCCGGGTCCCCGAAGCCGTCGCCGCGGTGCTGCCGCAGGTGGCCCGGGCGGTCGACTTCGCCGTGGAAGCGCTGCGGTCGGGACACCGCGTGCACTACTTCGGCGCCGGTACCTCCGGCAGGCTGGCGACGTTGGACGCGGCGGAGCTCGTGCCGACGTTCAACGTGCCCTCCGACTGGTTCATCGCGCATCACGCCGGCGGCGCGCGCGCTCTGCGGCAAGCCGTCGAAGATGCCGAGGACAACGCGAAGGCCGGAGCCGCCGAAGTGGCGGACTCGGTCTCGCCCGGTGACTTCGTGCTCGGGCTGACGGCTTCCGGCCGGACGCCCTACGTGCTCGGCGCGCTGGCCGCGGCCAGCCGCCGGGGTGCCCGGACCGCGCTGGTCTCGGGCAATCCGGCCGCGGTGACGCCGCCGGGTGTCGATGTCCTCATCGCGGTGGACACCGGCCCCGAGGCGATCGCCGGGTCGACGCGGATGAAGGCGGGCACGGCGCAGAAGATCATCCTCACCGCGTTCTCCACCGCGACGATGATCAAACTCGGCCGCACGTACTCGAATCTGATGGTCAGCATGCGCGCGACCAACGCGAAGCTGCGCGGGCGGACCATCCGGATCCTGCGTGAGGCCACGGGGATGAGCATGGCGGACTGCTCCGACGCGCTCACCGAGGCCGACGGCGACCTCAAGGTGGCGCTGGTGCATCTGTTGTCCGGCGAGGACGTCGGGAGCGCGGCGAAGGCGCTGACGGCCAGCGATGGCCATGTACGGAAGGCTCTCGACTCCCTGCGGGTGCGCGCGAGCTGAAAGATCACTTATTGCCCATCACCTGCTCGTCTCCCTAGGCTCCCGGATATTCGCGAACGAGAGACTGGGTGGTCATGAGCATCGGCGGACGACCCCGTTCATCCCGGCGCCTCGCGCTCACGCGACGCGAACGGGTGTCCGTCGCCGGGATGGCCGGATTCATCCTGCTGCTCAACGTCGTGGGCTGGGGGGTCCTGACGCTTTTCGTGGCGCCGCGCCAGTACGAGCTCGGCGCCACGGGTGTGTTCGGGATCGGCCTCGGCGTCACGGCTTTCGTGCTCGGGGCGCGGCACGCGTTCGACGCGGACCACATCGCCGCGATCGACAACACCACCCGCAAGCTGATGGCCGACGGGCAACGGCCGCTTTCGGTCGGTTTCTGGTTCTCCCTCGGCCATTCGACGATCGTGTTCCTGCTGTGCCTGCTGCTGTCGTTCGGCGTGCGCACGCTCGCCGGCGCCGTCGAAGACGACACGTCGGCGTTGCACGAGGCGACCGGGCTGATCGGGACGTCCGTTTCGGCGGTGTTCCTGTACCTCATCGGGATCATGAACCTCGTGGTGCTGGTGGGCATCGTGCGGGTGTTCCGGCGCATGCGGCGGGGCGAGTTCGACGAAGCGGCGCTGGAGCGGCAACTCGACGATCGCGGCTTCATGAACCGTCTGCTGCGCGGCGCCACCAAGGCGGTGCGGAAGCCTTGGCACATCTACCCGATCGGCGTGCTGTTCGGCCTCGGCTTCGACACCGCGACCGAGATCAGCCTGCTGGTGCTCGCCGGTGGCGCGGCCGCGTTCTCCCTGCCCTGGTACGCGATCCTGGTGCTGCCGATCCTGTTCGCCGCGGGGATGACGCTGTTCGACACCGCCGACGGCTGCTTCATGAACTACGCGTACGGCTGGGCCTTCGCGAAGCCGGTGCGGAAGGTCTACTACAACCTGACGGTGACGGCGCTTTCCGTCGCGGTCGCGCTGCTCATCGGGACGATCGAGGTCATCTCGATCATCACCGAACGGTTCGGCATCACGACCGGTCCGCTCGCGGTGATCGGGTCGCTGAGCCTGGACTACGTCGGCTACGCGGTCGTAGCGCTCTTCGCGCTCACGTGGATCTTCGCGCTCCTCGTATGGCGCTTCGCGCGCATCGAGGAGCGCTGGTCGGCCCGGCTGCCCACGAAGTAGCCCCTGACCTGCAGAAAGAGAGCAAGGGACCTTTGCTATCGCTTCTCTCGACGTTGAGATAGGCGATAGCAAAGGTCCCTTGCTACCGCTTTCGGTCAGGCGGGTTGGGGCCCGCGCGTCCGCGAAGGGACCGAAAGCGCGAAGGCGAGCAGAGCGACGAAGGCGGCAACGGGACCAACCCACCAGACCCCCGCCGACGACAGGACGACGCCGCCCAGCGCGGCGCCGAGGGCACCACCGGCGTAGATCGCGGATCCGTTGAGCCCCAGGGCGACCGTCGGCGCGTCAGGCGCCAGCGAGAACAGCCGGTGCTGCTGCGGCACCATCAGCATCCCGCCGAACACCCCCGAAGCCAGTGCGAGGACCACCGCGCCGGGCAGGCTCAGCACGGCGACGTCCAGCAGCGCCAGTGTCGCGACCGTGCCGATGAGCGAGATCGACCGGACGCGCGCGGGGCCGAGCGAGTCGGTCGCCCGGCCCGCGAAGGAATTGCCCGCGATCTGCCCGATCCCGAAACCGACGAGCAGCCACGAGATCATCGCGCCCGCCGCCACCGGCGCCACGAGCACCGGCAGGTACACGAAGGCCGCGAAGCCCGCGGCGGTGCCGAGGACGCTGACGCCGAGCACGCGCGCGATCGGCGGCCGCGCGACGACGGCGAGCCTGTCGCGCAGGGAGACCGTCGCCATCGTGACCCCGGGCAGCAGCGGCACGAGCAGCGCGACGACCACCGCCACCGCGCCGATCCCCCACATCACCGCGCGCCAGCCGAACCAGGTGCCCGCCAGCACGCCGATCGGCACGCCGAGCACCATCGACACGCTCATCCCGAGGGAGACCGTGGCCAGCGCGCGGCCGCGGCGCTCGTCGGAAGCCAGCGCGCCGGCGAGGACATAGGCGTTGGACTGGAACGCGGCGGCGCCCAGGGCGGCCAGCACGCGAGCGACGGCGACCACGGCGAAGGACTCGCCGATCGCCTGACCGGCCATGCCGATCGTGAACAGCACCATCCCCGCGCCGAGCACCCAGCGCCGGTCCAGCCGTCCGGTGAAGGCCGCGATGAGCGGCGAAGAAATCGCGTAGGTCACCGCGAAGACCGTGGTCAGCTGGCCCGCGACGGCTTCGGAAACGCGCAGGTCGGCGGCGATGGTGGGCAGCAGCCCGTTCAGGACGAACCCGTCGGTGCCGACGGTGAACGTCCCGACGGCGAGTACCAGCAGAGCCCCCAAGGCGAGCCGATCATTTGATGATCGTCGAATCGTCATGGGAGGTATAGTGACCGGACTATTCGATGACTGTCAAACAGTTTGGAGTGAAGTGAGCACGACGCTGCCGCAACCGGCGACCGAGGAGATCGAGATCGTGCCGGTCCTCCAGGCGCTGGCGGATCCCGTGCGCCTGGAGCTCATCCGCGCCCTGCGAAGCAACCCTTCGCCGCGAAGCTGCGCCGTCACCGAGTACGACGTCGAGATCAGCGCGCCGACGCTTTCCCATCATTGGAAGGTCCTGCGCGAGGCCGGCCTCACGACGACGTTCGTCGAGGGCCGGACCCGCTGGGTCGAACTAAGGACCGAGGACGTCCACAAGCGGTTCCCAGGTCTACTGGACGCCGTCCTCAGCTAACCGCCACTGCACCGCGAGTTCCGCCGCGGCGCAGACGCCGACATCGAGCAGGTACGGCCCCGCCTGCCCGCAACCGGCCCCCGGCGCGATCGGCTGGCCGTGCCCCATCCCGTCGACGGAGTGCGTGTCGACGGCGGCGCCGACGTCCGTCCACTGCTCGGAAAGCTCACGCAGGTTCATCGGGGCGACCGTGTAGTCCGCGGTCCCGTGCCAGACGCTGACCGGCGACCGCGCACCCGTACTCGCGGCCCGCACCTTGTCACCCCACTGCTTCGGGGTCAGATCCTTGCCGGGATTCATGCAGGAGTACGCGTCGACCATCGAGGTCGCGCAGGCGTAGGGCAGTCCCGCCACGACACCGCCGCCCGAGAACAGTTCCGGATACGCCGCCAGCATCACCGAGGTCATCGCGCCACCCGCGGACAGCCCGGTCACGTACGTGCGGCTCCCGGCCGAATACCGCGCCATCTGCGCGATCGATTCGGCTTCCCCAGAACCGCGTTTGCTGTCGCCCGCCTGGAACCAGTTGAAGCACTTGGAGAAATTGTTCGCCGAAACCTGTTGCGGCAGAACGAGTTTGAACCGCAGCTTATCCGCGAGCCCGACCCAGCCGGAGCCACGCGCGTAGCCGGCCGCGTCCTGGGTGCAGCCGTGCAGCACGACCACCGCCGGACGTCCGGACGGGAGCCCGTCGGGAACGTATTCGTACATCTGCAAAGCACCGGGATTGCTCCCGAACCCGGTCACCGGGCGGATCGTCGCCGCCTGCGCCGGAGCAGAGAGGAAGAGGACCAATGCCGAAACCACCGCGCCGATGAGGAGTTTTCGCATCACCTCAGGCTAGAACCGCCGACGCCGGAGTTCCCACGTGGACGACCACCACAGCGGCGGTCCGTTTTATGTGGCCGTGCCGGGTACCAGCGCACGAGAACCGCGCTTACCGTCGGCCGATGCGGCTCATTCTGGTCCTCGCGATGATGGTGGCCCTGGCCACGCCCGCCCAGGCGGCGAGCGGCTGCGGGAACGTGCGCGTTCCCGGCGCCGCGAAACAACAGCTGTCCTGTTTGGACGATCTGACGACCACCGGAACCCTGGTCACCGGGCATACGGTCCAGGCAGACTGGGCCGGGCTGACCTCGGCGGGCTTCCCCGCGCCCCAGGGCGTCCCCGGCATCCAGATCGACGGCTATTTCCCGGACACGTCGACGGCCAACACCACGCACGGCTGGAACCACGACGCGCAGTTCGTGCTGCGGCTGCCCGCTCGCTGGAACGGCGGCCTCGTGGTCTCGGGATCCCCCGGCGTGCGCCGCCAGTACGCGAACGACCGCGCGATCGGCGACCAGGTCCTCGCCGCCGGCTAAGCGTTCGCCGCCACCGACAAGGGCAACACCGGTGCTGACTTCCACACCGACGGACGGCGGCCCGGCGACGCGCTCGCCGAGTGGAATTCGCGGGTCACGCAGCTGACCATCGCCGCGAAGGCCGCCGTGGCGCAGCGCTACGGACGCCTGCCGAGCCGCACCCTCGCGGCCGGGATGTCGAACGGCGGCTACCTCGTCCGCTGGCAGCTCGAGAACCGGCCGTGGCTCTACGACGGCGGCATCGACTGGGAGGGCACGCTCTGGCACGAGGACGGCCCGAACCTGTTCACCTTCCTGCCGCCCGCGATCAAGGCCTACCCCGACTACGTCGCCGGTTCCGCGCAGGCCCATCAGCGGATTCTCGACGCCGGGTTCGCGCCGGGCTCGGAATTCCTCTGGCAGTACCACAACGACGTCTACTGGGGCCTGACGCAACGGATCTACCAGGCCGAATTCGATCCGTCGTTCACCGGGACCGACTACGACTACGCCACTCGCCCGCCGTCGGTGCACCGTGCGGTGGAACGGATCTCGCTGACCGGCCGGATCGGCAAACCGCTGATCACCCTGCACGGCACTCTCGACACCCTCCTGCCGATCACCCGCGATTCCGACGTCTACCAGCGGATGATCGCCGACCAGGGCCGCGCCGGACTCCAGCGCTACTACCGGATCGTCGGCGGCAACCACGTCGACGGCCTGTACGACGTCTTCCCCGGCGAATTGCGCCCGATCGGCCCGTGTTTCCGGACCGCTTTCACCGCTCTCGAAGGCTGGCTCGACGGCGTCCGGCCGCCCGTCTCCGCGACCATCCCCCGCGGAGACGGCGACCTGGCGAGTAGTTGCGCACTATCCTGATCGGATGGAATTCCAGGACGTCGTACGACGCCGTCGCATGGTCCGGAAGTTCACCGACGAGCCGGTCGCCGAGGCGAGCCTTCAGCGCATCCTGCGCAACGCGCTGAAGGGTCCCTCGGCCGGTTTCTCACAAGGGCAAGGATTTCTCGTCCTCACCGGCGAAGAACTCGCGAAGTTCTGGGAGTTCGGGGCGAGCTGGGCACCGGAAACCGTGACCACGGCACCGGTCGCGATCGTGCCGCTTTCGGTCAAGAACGCCTACCTCGACCGCTACGCTAAGCCGGACAAGGGTTTCGCCGAGGGTGACGACTCGTGGTGGCGCGTGCCGTATTGGGACGTCGACACCGGGATGGCGGCGCTGCTGATCCTCCAGACGGCCGTCGACGAGGATCTCGGCGCGGTGTTCTTCGGGCTCGCGCCGGAAAGCGTGGAGCGCCTCCACAGCGAGTTCGGGGTCCCCCAGGATCACGACCCGATCGGCGTCGTCGCGCTCGGGCACGGCGCCGAAGCCGGACCGTCGCCCGGTTCTTCGGCGACCAAGATCGCTCGCCGTGAATTCGAGGACGTCATCCGTTTCGGTCGTTGGTGAGGCGGTGCAGCCTGAGCGCGAGCTGGAGTTCCAGCGCGCGCTCGGGCGACTGCCACTCGTCTCCCAGCAATGACGCGATGCGGTCCAGCCGCTGAACGACGGTGTTGACGTGCACGTGAAGCTGGTCCTTCGCCCGCGTCAGGTTGCCGCCGCAGGCGAAATACGCCCGGAGGGTGCCGATCAGATCGGTGCCGCGGCGTTCGTCGTAGTCGAGTACCGGGCCGATCGTCGCCGTCACGTACGCGCCGAGATCGGCGTGTTCGCCGAGGAGCAGCCCCACGAAACCGAGGTCGGCCATGCTCGCGCCTTCCCCCGCCCGGCCCAGCGCCAGCAACGACGCGACACACCGCGCGGCTTCCGCGTGCGCCACGGCCAGTTCCCGCGGCGAGGTGGCCGGGCCCGCGGCGCCCACCGTCACCGGACAGTCCATTGTGGACGCGAGTTCGGCGGCGACGGATCTGGCCAGCGCGCCGGCGTCCGCGCCGCGGACAAGCAGGACGACCTCGTCCGCGTGGACCCCCACCAAGGCCGCGTGCCGGGCGGCCGCCGCGGCCAGCCGTCGCCGGGAGACGTCGTCCGAATGCGCGATCAGCACCGCATGCGATGTCGACAAATCGACCCCTAGCCGACGACCTCGTGCCAGCAGCGCGGCGGGATTGCGGCCCGGCGCGGTGAGCAGATCCGACAGCAGCTCCCCGCGCACCTCGTCCTCGGCCCGCGCGACGGAACGCCGTTGCATCAGCAGCACGGCGGTGACCACGCCTGCCCGCTCGAACAGCCGGCGGTCCGCCTCGCCGAGCGACCCGCCACCGCCCAGCACCAGGCTGCCGAGGAACTCCTGCCCAGCCTGGACCGCGCACAGCCAACCGTCCTCAGTGGACACCGCCCGGCCGCTCGTCCGGGACGCCGACACCGCGGCGCGCGAGAGACTCAGTTCCCCGCCGGTCCTGGCCAGGACGACACCTTCGGCGTCGTAGACGGCGATGGCGCCGCCGAGCACGTCCGCGACCGCGGCGGCGACCTCGGCCAGGTCACCACCGCGCAGCACGAGATCCATCAGCCGGTCGTGCGCGTCCTCGGCGCGGCGCATCGCGTCGTTGTGCGCGCTGATCGTCGCGTTGGCGTCGTTCAGCTCGGCGACCGCGCGGCGCGTCTCGTCGAGCAGATGCGCGTTGTCCAGCGCGATCGCCGCGTGGTCGGCCAGTGACGACAGCAGCGCGACCTCCTCCGCGCTGAACTCCCGCGTCGTCCGGTCCGAGGCGAACAGCACCCCGATGACCTTGCTGCCGATCGCCAGCGGCACCCCGAGGATCGCGGTCAGTCCCTCGTCGAGCACCCCGGTGTCGATCGACGAGGTGTGATGGAACCGCTCGTCGTTGAAGTAGTCCGCCGTCGCGTACGGCCGCGCGGTCTGCGCGACCAGCCCGCCGAGCCCCTCGCCCATACCCAGCACGATGTCCTGGAACAGCGCGGAAACCGAACCGTCGGTGACCCGGACGTAGGTGTTGCCCTCGGCCTCGTTCTTCAGGCTGAGGTACGAGACGTCGACGCCGAGCAGCGCCCGTGCCCGGCGCACGATCGACCGGAGGACCGCGTCCGGATCGTCCAGCCGGGCCAGGTCGCTGGCGGTGTCGAACAGCGCGGCCAGCTCCGCCTCCCGCCGCCGGTGCTCGGCGACGGTGTCCCGGATCCGCAGCGCCAGCTCGGTGGCCTTCGGGTCGACGGGGACGTGCGCCAGCTGCTCGCTGCCCGCCCCGGAGGCGAGCAGTTCGAGCAGCCGGCGCAACTGTGCGGAACTGTCCACAACGGTCATGCTGACACGTGACCGCGCTCCGCGAGAACTTCGGAGTGCAGGGACTCGCCCTTGGTCTCCCGGGCGGCGAGCAGCGCGATCACGGTCAGCGCGCACATCGCGACGACGTAGAGCGAGACCGGGACCGTGCTGCCGAACTCCTTGAACAGCGCGACCGCGATGAGCGGCGCCACCGCGCCCGCCGCGATCGACGACAGCTGCCCGCCGACCGAAAGACCGGTGTAGCGCACCCGTGTCGGGAACTGTTCGGAGAAGAACGCGGCCTGCGGTCCGTACATCGCGCCGTGCAGCACCAGCCCGACGGTCGCCGCGAGAATGATGACGCTCGCGTTCTTCGTGTCGAGCATCGCGAAGAACGCGAAACTCCACACCGCCATGCCGATCGCGCCGAACAGATAAACCGGACGACGGCCGAGCCGGTCGGAAAGAATGCCCCACAAGGGAATCGTCACGAAATGCACGGCCGAACCGATGAGCACCGCGTTGAGTCCCACCGATTTCGGCAGACTCAGCCCGGTGGTGACGTAAACGAGAATGAACGCGGTGATCACGTAGTAGGAAACGTTTTCGGCCATTCGCGAACCGATCGTGATCAGCACCGCGCGCCAGCTCTTGCGGAACACCTCGACGACCGGGGCGTGCGTGGCCGTGTCGTTCTTCCGCTGCGCGGCGAGGAAGACCGGGGATTCACTGACCGCGAGCCGGATCCACAGCCCGATCACCACGAGCACACCGGAAAGCAGGAACGGGATCCGCCAGCCCCAGCCGAGGAACGCCTCGTCCGACTGCGTCGCGGCGAGGATCGCCAGCACCGCCGTCGCGAGCAGGTTCCCGCCGGGGGCACCGCATTGCGGCCACGACGCCCAGAAACCGCGCCGCTTGTCGTCGCCGTGTTCGGAGACGATCAGCACCGCGCCGCCCCATTCGCCGCCGAGCGCGAAACCCTGCACCAGCCGCAGCAGCGTGAGCAGGATCGGCGCCAGGACACCGACGGTCGCGTAGGTCGGGAGGACACCCATCGCGCAGGTCGAACCGCCCATCAGCAGCAGGCTCAGCACCAGCAGCTTCTTGCGGCCGACGCGATCCCCGAAGTGCCCGAACACCAGCCCGCCGATCGGCCGCGCGAGGAAACCGACGGCGTAGGTCAGGAACGCGAGCAGCGTGCCGGTCAGCGGATCGTTGGTGGGGAAGAACAATTTGCCGAACACCAGCGCCGCGGCGGAGGTGTACAGGAAGAAGTCGTACCACTCGATCGTCGTTCCGATCAGGCTGGCACTGACGACTTTCGCGATCGAGCCACGGTTCTGCGCGGTCACCGGGGACTTCCTTTCCTGGGGGTTCACGCGGCGGTCCAGCCGCCGTCGAGGGGGATCGAGGTACCGGTGACATGGGCGGTGTGGTCGCCGGACAGCCAGAGCACGCACGCGGCGACGTCTTCGGGTTCGATGAGCCGTTTGATCGCCGACCGGCGCAGCAGGACCTGTTCGATGACGGCGTCGCGTTCGAGTCCGTGTTCTTCGGCCTGCGCCTGGAGCTGACCGGTGACCAGCGGGGTCCGGACGTAGCCGGGGTTGACGCAGTTGCTGGTCACGCCGTGCTCGGCGCCTTCGAGCGCGGTGACCTTGGATAGGCCTTCGAGCGCGTGCTTCGCGGTGACGTACGCGGATTTGAACGGGCTCGCGCGGAGCCCGTGGACGCTGGACATGTTGATCACGCGGCCGCGCCCGCGGTCGTACATCCACGGCAGCACGCGGCGGATCAGCAGGAACGGCGCGGTGACCATGAGCGCCTGGATCCGGGCGAAGGTCTCCGGCGGGAACTCGTGGATCGGCGCGATGTGCTGGAAGCCGGCGTTGTTGACGAGGATGTCGATCTCGGCCGGAAGGGTCTCGATGGCCCGGGCGTCGGTGAGGTCGGCGACGTGCGCGATGCCGTTGACGTCGGCCGCCGCCTTCTCGACGGCGTCGTCGATGTCGGCGAGGTGGACCTTGGCCCCGGCTCGCGCCAGCGCTTCGGCGCAGGCCAGGCCGATACCGCTCGCCGCGCCCGTGACCAGCGCGGATTTACCGGCCAGATCGCTGTGATACGCACCACTCATGCCGGACGACGTTAGGTCGCGCCCGGCACTTAAGCCATGTGGTCACGCGCCACACCTACTCAAGATCCCGTGTGGGCTCCCCACACCTTCGCATTTCGTCCTCTGAATGCGGTAGTTGCACACACAAGGACCGCATCCAGAGGACGAAATGCGGAAGTCAGCCGGCGGCGTCCGAGATGGACTTCGCCTCGCGGGCACCGGCCTCGAACGCTTCGCAGGAGAAGAGCAGCCAGGCCCGGACGCCCTCGGCGGTCCCGCCGGAGAAGCTTTCGGAGGCCTCGATGTACTTCGGCACCCGCCGGAAGTACGCGACCTCCGGCACCGTCAGCGCCTTCGGGTCGAGCCCCGTCGCCACCGCCGAAAGCCGGGCCGCCGCCCGCGCGACGACACCGTCCGCGGAGCCGAAAGGCTTCAGCGCCAACAGTTCCCCGTGCACGACGGCGGTCAGCACCAGTCCCGGCACCGACGTCGCGCCGGTGACCAGTTGCGCCAGCAGCTCCAGCCGCGGCCCGACGTCGCCGGACGACCGCGGCCGCCCGAGCGCGTCGAGGTCCTTCACCAGGTCCGACGCGGCGAGAACGTGCAAACGCGCCAACGCCTGCAGTGGCGCGCGCCGCCAGGTCGGGAGCAGGCCTTCCAGCGCCTCCGCGACGCGCAGCGCGCCCGCCAGCACCGGATCGGTCACCTCGCCGGATTCCGGCAGTTCGGGCGCGGCGCCCTCGATCCCGGCCGACGCCCGCGCCGACCGCACGGACGCCTCGGCGGCCGTCGCCGCGCCGCCGCGCAGGTTGGCGGGCAGCCGGTGGACGGCGAACACCGCGTCCTGAGCCGATTTCGCGGCCGCCGCGACCCCTTCGAGGTCCAGCAGCGGCTTCAGCGGATCCGTCACGCGTCCAGCACCTGGCCCGCGCGCCGCACCACCGGCGCCTGCACCGACCAGGGGAAGTTGATCCACCGGTCCGTGTGCTTCCAGACGTACTCGCATTTGACCTCGGAGCGCGGCTTCTCGTAGACGACCGCGCAGCGCACCTCGGCGACGTGGTCGGCACAGAAGTCGCGGACCAGCTTCAGGGTCGCGCCGGTGTCCGCGACGTCGTCGGCGACGAGCACCTTCTTCTTCGTCAGGTCGACGACGTTCGGCACCGGGGGCAGCATCACCGGCAGGTCGAGGCGCTGATCGACGCCGGTGTAGAACTCGACGTTCATCACGTGCAGGTTCTTGACGTCCAGCGCGTAGCCGAGGGCGCCGGCGACGAACAGCCCGCCGCGCGCGATCGACAGGATCAGATCCGGCTCGAAGCCGTCGTCGGCGACGGCCTGTGCCAGATCCCTGCTGGCCGTCCCGAACAACTCCCAGGTGAGCTCTTCCCGCTCTTCGGCCATGCCGCCTCGCCTTCGTCGATCGTTCCCGCGAGCATAGGCAACGCCCCAGTGGCCTTCTCGAATGCTTCGGAACTGGCTATCCAGCAAGGCCATTGCCGGTCGTACCGTCAAGATCGTGACCGACTGGACCGACCACGCGACCCTGACCGGCGAACGCGTCCGCCTCGAACCGCTCGCCCGTGACCACGCCAAAGGCCTCTTCGAAGCCGGATCGGACCCGGCGATCTGGACCTGGCTCAGCCTCCGGCAGCCGCGGGACCTCGCCGCGGCCGAAGCCATGGTCGACGCGATCCTCGCCGACCCGGACCGCCGCGCCTGGGCGCAGATCGACGCGAGCACCGGCGAGGTCGCCGGCACGACGTCGTTCTACGCGATGAACGCGCGGCACAAGATCATTTCCCTTGGCTACACCTGGATCGGTTCCGCGTGGCAGCGCACCGGGCTCAACCGCGAGTCGAAACTCCTGTTGCTGCGCCACGCTTTCGACGACCTCGGCGCGAACCGTGTCTCGTGGGAGACCGACATCCGCAACCTGAAGTCGCAGAAGGCGATCGAACGCCTCGGCGCGCAACGGGAAGGCGTGCTGCGCGCGCATCGCGTCCGGCCCGACGGAACCATCCGTGACACCGTTGTCTACTCCCTCACCGGACCAGAATGGCCCGCGGTCCGTACCGCTTTGTCCTCAAGCGTGTGAATGCGGTCCGCAACCGCGATGCAACCTTTTACTTCGCGTCGTAACGTCGATAGCGTGCCAACGGGCGTGAAGACACGCGAAACACAGGAGGCATCGCACCATGACCGAGCAGTCGCCGGCGCTGGACAATTTGCTCACGGAGAGCAGGACCTTCCCCCCGAGTGAGGCTTTCAGCGCGCAAGCGAATGCCACCGCCGACTTCTACGCCGAAGCCGACGCGGACCGGGAAGCGTTCTGGGCCAAGCAGGCCGAGCGCCTCCACTGGGAAACGAAGTGGTCCCAGGTACTGGACTGGACCACTGCGCCGGTCGCGAAGTGGTTCGTGGGCGGGAAGCTGAACGTCGCGTACAACTGCGTCGACCGCCACGTCGACGGCGGGCACGGCGACCAGGTCGCCATCCACTGGGTCGGCGAGCCCGGCGACAACCGTGACATCACCTACGCCCAGCTGAAGGACGAGGTTTCCAAGGCGGCGAACGCCTTCGAGTCCCTCGGCCTCACCGCGGGCGACCGCGTCGCCATCCAGATGCCGATGGTGCCCGAGGCGATCTTCGCGATGCTCGCGTGCGCCCGCATCGGTGTTCTGCACAGTGTCGTCTTCGGTGGTTTTTCCCCGACCGCGCTGCGATCCCGGGTGGACGACCAGGCGGCGCGGATCGTCATCACCACCGACGGCCAGTACCGCCGCGGCAAGGCCGCGCCGATGAAGGTCAATGTCGACGAAGCGCTCGAAGGCGCCGAATCGGTCGAGAAGGTCATCGTCGTCCGCCGCACCGGCGAAGAGGTGCCGATCACCGAAGGCCGCGACCTCTGGTGGCACGAACTGGTCGACGGCCAGTCCGCGGAGCACGCGCCGCAGGCGTTCGACTCCGAGCACCCGCTCTTCATCCTCTACACCTCCGGCACCACCGGTAAGCCGAAGGGCATCCTGCACACCTCCGGCGGGTACCTGACCCAGGCGGCGTACACACACCACAACGTCTTCGACCACAAGGCCGGCGAAGACGTCTACTGGTGCACCGCCGACATCGGCTGGATCACCGGGCACACGTACATCGTGTACGGGCCGCTGGCGAACCGGACGACGCAGGTCGTCTACGAAGGCACGCCGAACACCCCGCACGAGGGCCGCCACTGGGAGATCGTCCAGCAGCACAAGGTCTCCATCTACTACACCGCGCCGACGTTGATCCGCACGTTCATGAAGTGGGGCAACGAGATCCCGGAGAAGTACGACCTCTCCTCGCTGCGCGTGCTCGGCAGCGTCGGCGAGCCGATCAACCCCGAGGCGTGGATCTGGTACCGCGAGAACGTCGGCGCGAACTCGGCGCCGATCGTCGACACCTGGTGGCAGACCGAGACCGGCGGGATCATGATCTCGCCGCTGCCGGGCGTCACCGCCACGAAGCCGGGCTCCGCGCAGAAGGCGCTGCCGGGAATCTCGGCGAAGGTCGTCGACGACCAGGGCGTCGAGGTCGGCAAGGGTGGCGGCGGCTACCTGGTCCTCGACAAGCCGTGGCCGGGCATGCTGCGCGGCATCTGGGGCGACGAGGAGCGGTTCCGCGACACCTACTGGTCGCGGTTCGCCGACCAGGGCTACTACTTCGCCGGTGACGGCGCGAAGTACGACGCCGACGGCGACATCTGGCTGCTGGGCCGGGTCGACGACGTGATGAACGTGTCCGGGCACCGCATCTCGACCACCGAGGTCGAATCCGCGCTGGTCTCGCACCCGACGGTCGCCGAGGCCGCCGTCGTCGGCGCGACCGACCCGACCACCGGGCAGGGCATCGTCGCGTTCGTCATCCTGCGCGGCAACGCCGTCGACGGTGGAGACGCGGCCGTGCAGGAGCTGCGCAACCACGTCGCGAAGGAGATCGGGCCGATCGCGAAGCCGCGGCAGATCCTGGTCGTGCAGGAGCTGCCGAAGACGCGGTCCGGCAAGATCATGCGCCGCCTGCTGCGCGACGTCGCCGAGAACCGCCAGGTCGGCGACGTCACCACGCTGGCCGACTCGTCGGTGATGGACCTGATCTCTTCGGGCCTGAAGTCCGGCAAGTCCGAGGAGTAACCCCTCGCCAAAGTGTCATGAAAGGGCCGTTCCTGACGAATTTCGTCAGGAACGGCCCTTTCATGACATCGGTCAGGCGGGCTCGACGGGCAGCCACAGCTCACAAGTGGCGGTCCCGAAGTCGTCCGAGTGCGCCAGGATCGTGACGATCGACGGTCCCGGCCGCAGACGCCACGGATTGGACGGGAACCATTCGGTCGCCGTCGCCGCCCACACCTTCTGCAGTGCCTCCGGATGCGCGCCGTCGGTACGGAAGACCGCCCACCGCCCGGCAGGCACCTCGATGACGTCGAGATCGCCGGGGATGTCACCGGTGACGGCGACCCCGTGCAGGTAGGTCAGCTCGGCACCGTCCGGGTCAAGGGCGTCGCTGACCTGCAGCAGGCCCGGCGGTTCGGTGTCGCTGAGCGCTTTCAGCCGGACGTGCGCCTCCGGCGGCAGCGCGGCGATGTGCCGCTGGATGTGCGGGTTGACGCCTTCGTGGACGAGCGGGACGCGGGTCGCGTGCCCGGCGAGCCGGAAAGCGGGACGGTCGACGATACGGGTTTCCATGGGGATGCTCCCTTCGACGCTCAGGCGGAACCTGAGCCGCGGTTGTGTGCGAAGGGGGCCACCGTCGCGGCGGACCTCACCGGGACCGGCGCCGTGGACCGCCCGGAACGCCCTGCCGAACGCCTCGGCCGAGCCGTAGCCGTACCGGACGGCGATGGTCAGCAGATCGCCCTCGCCGCGGACGACGTCGGCGACGGCGGCGGTCATGCGGCGACGGCGGACGTATTCCGACAGCGACATTCCCGCCAGCGACGAGAACATCCGGCGCAGGTGGTACTCGGTCGTGCCGAACGCGCCGGCCAGCCCTGTGACGTCCATGTCGTCCGTGAGGTGCTCTTCGACCAGATCGACGAGCCGATTGAGTGCCGAGATCACGAGGCCTCCCTTCGCCGTCGACTCTGACGGAGCGCGACCGGACCGCGCCCGATCGTCGCGGACCGATGCGATCATGCGACACGCTTAGCACACCCTGCCGCGCGACAGTCGAACGCCTGTTCTAGGATGTGCCGGGTACCACCCCATACCCGGGCAAGGAGACGACACCGACGATGACCGTGGATGCCTTGACACGCACTGACGCCGTGTCCGAAGAAGCGGCTACCGAAGCGCCCGTCGACTCGACGCCGCAGGCGGAGACCACCTCGGAGACCCCCGAGGCCAAGACCGAGGCCCCCGAGGCTTCGGCGACCCCGGAGGCCCCCGCCGAAGAGAACACGGCGGAGTCCCCCAAGCCCAAGCGTGGCCGCCCGAAGGTCGCCACCACCGCGAAGAAGACCCGCACCGTCGAGCTGACCCTCACCGTCACCGGCACCGCCGACGGCGAGTGGCAGGCCGAGCTCAAGAACGGCACCAAGTGGGTCGCGAAGGGCCTGGAGATCCCGGCCGCGGCCGTGTCCCGCGCCGCCAAGGAACTGCACGCGGACCTGTCGGGCCCGATCGACGAGGTCATCAACGCCGCCCGCGAGCTGCAGGCCGCGAAGGTGGCCCAGCTCGAAGCGGAGCTGGAGAAGGCGAAGCTGGCGCTGGCCGAGCTCGACGCCTGAGACTTTCCTCCCGACCGGGGCGGACGCTGGAGATTTCGGTGTCCGCCCCGGTTTCTTTCATTCCGCGATCGGTGGCCGCGCGGGCAGCGGTGTCTTGAACTCGACCCACTGACTGTCCACAATGGCCTCGACGCTGTGCGGGACCCCGCGCGGGTGGACGATCGTGCCGCCCGCCTCCAGCGTCACTTCCCGGCCGTCGAGCGTGCCGCGCAGCGAACCCGTGTGCAGGTACACGATGCTGTCGTGATCGTGGCTGTGCACGGGAGAAGCGACACCCGCCGGATAGAAGATCTCGTACGCCAGGCCGCCTTCCGCCGTCGCGAGCGTCCGGAACCGGCCCTGTCCGCCGATCAGCGGCAGACCCTCCACAGTGGACATGGAAAGCCAGGTCATCGCGCGGTCTCCATGGCAGCCGCCTCCTCTTCGCGGTCCGGGTCACGGGCGAGCACGACACCGATGATGGTCACCACCGCGGTCGCGAGCAAGTAGACCCCGATCGCGAGCCAGGTGTCGAAGCCGGCGAGCAGCGCCGTGAACAGCAACGGCGCGGGCGCCCCGCCGATGACCCCGGCGAGGGTGTACGCCAGCGAGCTGCCGGTGTAGCGCAGGCGCGGCGAGAACTGCTCGGTGACGAGCGCGGCCTGCGGCCCGTAGAGCGCGGCGTGGATGACCAGCGCGAGCACGATCCCGATCGCCAGCATCGCGAACGAACCACCGCTGATCATCGGGAAGAACACGAACGGCCAGATCCCGGCGGCGATGGTCGCGAACAGGTACATCTTGCGCCGCGAGACCCGGTCCGAGAGCGCGCCGAACAGCGGCATCAGCACCAGCTGGAACGCCGAACCGATCATCACCGCGGCCAGCCCGGCGCCGCGCGAGAGGCCGGTGTGCGTGGTGACGTAGGTGAGGACGAAGACGGTGAACAGCGCGTAGAGCACGTCCGGGCAGACCCGGATGAGCACGGCCGCGACGAGCGCGCGGCGTTCGGTGCGGAAGACCTCGGAGATCGGCGCCGACGAACGCTCGCCACGCTCCTGGATCTTCTTGAAGACCGGCGTCTCCTCCAGTTTGAGCCGGATCCACAGGCCGAATCCGACCAGCGCGCCGGACAGCAGGAACGCGATCCGCCAGCCCCAGCTGTTGAACTGGTCCTCGGTGAGCAGCGCGGCCAGCACGGCGAGGACACCGTTGGCGAGCAGGTTGCCCGCGGGCGGGCCGATCTGTGCGGCCGACGCCCAGAACCCGCGTTTGCCCGGATCCCCGAACTCGCTCGACAGCAGGACGGCGCCACCCCATTCGCCGCCGATGCCGACACCCTGCGCGAACCGCAGCGCCACGAGCAGGACGGCCGCGAAGCCGCCGATGTTCTCGTACGTCGGCACGACACCGATGAGGAACGTCGCGACACCGGTGAGCACGAGGGTCATGACCAGGATGCGCTTGCGGCCGAGCACGTCGCCGAGGCGGCCGAAGAGGAACCCGCCGAGCGGCCGGGCGAGGTAGCCGACGGCGTAGGTGGAGAACGCCGCCATCGTGCTCGCGAGCTGGTCTTCCGACGGGAAGAAGAGATGCCCGAAGATCGTCGCGGCTGCCACCGAGTAGGCCGCGAAGTCGTACCACTCGAGCGCGGTTCCCGAGAGGCTGGCCGCGAAGGCCTTGTGCAACGAGCGCCGGTCACCGGCTGGTGAGGTCATGTCCACATCCGTCCGCAGTAGGTCCGCAACCCCGCCGGGAGGGGTTGAATTGCGGATATACTCCTTGTATACAAGCTGTATGCGCAACCCCCAATCTCGGAGGACAGATGCCTGAGCTGCGTTTCACCCTTCCCGACGGCCAGGAGCGGCGGACCGAGGTCCACACGCTGCTGAACGCCGGATACGCCGGTCGCAGCCAGGAGGACGTCGCCGCCCACGTGGCCGAACTGGCCGAACTCGGCGTCCCCGCGCCTTCGGTGATCCCGGCGCTCTACCCGGTCGCGCCGTACCTGGCGAGCCAGACCGAAGAGGTCCCGGTGCAGCACGAGAAGACCTCCGGCGAGGCCGAGTGGGCCATCGTCATCACCGGCCCCGCGCCCGAGGACGTCCTCCTCACCGCCGCCTGCGACCACACCGACCGCGCGCTCGAAGCGCACGGCGTCGCGTGGAGCAAGAACGCCGGCCCCGACGTCCTCGCCGCCAAGGCCTGGCGCCTCGTCGACGTCCAGGACCGGCTCGACGAGCTCACGCTGTCCGCCTGGGCCGGGGAAACCCTGATCCAGCAAGGGAAACTCGCGGAGCTGCTGCCGCCGTCGTACTGGCTGGACGTGCTGCGTGAACGCGACCTCTACGCCCCGGGCACCGTGCTGATCTCGGGCACGATCCCGATGGTGCACGGCGTCGACCAGTTCGCCGACTCCTGGCGCGTGGAACTGGGCGACCCGGCGACCGGCGAGACGATCGACCTCGCCTACGCCGTGCGGCGGCTGCCGGAACCGATCGGCTAGGCGCTACCGGACCGACTGAAGCAGTTCGCCGAGGAAGGCGCGGTACTCGCCCTTCATCGGCAGTTCCCGGTCGACGCGGACGCGGCGGCGGGTCGCGGAGACCTCGATCTCCCGCACCGGGTCGAAACCGGTGCGCTCGAAGGACTCCCAGTACAGCCCGACGCCGCGCCGCTGCCAGGCGGGGACTTCGGCGAAGTTGACGCCGTGCGCGAAAAGCAGCTCATTCTTCTCGGAGACGCCCGCGCCTTCGAGAGCCGCCCCGGCCTCGCTCGCCGACTTCCCCGCCTTGCGCAGGATCCAGTAGCACCAGCCGTTGAGCGCGCAGCGGGTCGCGTCCGCCTGACGCCAGGAGAAATAGTCGACGACGTCGTCCGCCGTCGTGCCGAGCCAGATCCGGCCGTCGAAGTGCGCGGGCACTCCGGCCGCGTGGGTGAACGCGGCCGACGCGACCCCGGCCGAGATCGACACGAGCTTCTCCACACCCCGGCCGAACAACTCGGCCGACGGCGGGAGCAAGAGGGAGATCTCGTCGCTTTCCGTGTACACGTACGGCGAAGCGAACTCCGCCAGCAGGGCGCTCGCCGCCTCGGCCATGCACTCCGCGAAGCGAAGATCGAAAGGCTTCTCGAACCGGGCTTCGGTGAACTTGGAGAAACCCCGGCCGTCGACGCGGAGCACCGTCCAGGAGCCCGGGGGCACGGTCAGGCCGTGGAACCACTCACGTTCCCGTTGCCGCGCCTCGAAATCACCGGCGTCCATGGTCACCCCGCTCCACCGCGAACCCGCCTTCACCGTCGAAACCGACGGTGTACAGCTCGTCGAAACCGTCTTCCGCGGCCGGTCGCCGCAGCCGCTTGAGAGTCGCATACAGACCGACGTCGGGCACCCGGGTTTTCACGCCCCGGCGCGCGTTTCGCTCTCGCGAACCTTCGAGATCCGGCGGGAACCAGTACCCGACGACGCGCGCGCCGTGCCGCCTCGCGACCTCGATCAGCGGCGCCCACTCCTCGGGCGACGGGTTGGTGTTGTCCACGACCACCGGGCGGCCGTCTTCGAGCGCCTCGGCCAGCATCCGCAGCTGGCGGCGTTGCCGCTGCTTGGCGTTCGGGAAGTGGTCCTTGCTGAGGTGGACGTGGGTGCCCGCGAACTCCCGCCGGAAGAACGTCGTCTTCCCGGACGCCTGGAGCCCGATCAAGATCACCACCTCGGCCATGTCCGACAACCTATCCGAGGACTTAGGTAAGGCAATAGTCAATAAGGATTGCCTGCATTGACCGAAAAGGTTTCCTCTCGCCGATTCCCGTTCTTCGTGTTTCACTGAAACGGTGACCGAAACCGTGTCGACCGAACATCCCCATGAACCGCACGCGGATCTGAGCGGCAAGCTGAACTGGCTGCGCGCCGGCGTCCTCGGTGCCAACGACGGGATCGTGTCGGTGGCGGGCATCGTGGTCGGCGTCGCCGGCGCGACCACCGACTCGACCGCGATCGCCACCGCGGGAATCGCGGGCCTGGTCGCCGGCGCGCTTTCCATGGCGGGCGGTGAATACGTCTCGGTGAGCACGCAGCGCGACACCGAACGCGCGCAGTTGCGACTGGAAAAGCGCGAACTGAAAGAGATGCCCGAAGCCGAAGAACGGGAACTGGCGGAAATCTACGAGGCGAAGGGACTTTCCCCGGAACTCGCCGCGCAGGTCGCCCGCGAACTGACCGACAAGGACGCGCTGCAGGCGCACGCCGAGGCCGAACTCGGCATCGATCCGGACAATCTGACCAGCCCGTGGCAGGCGGCCTGGGCGTCGCTGGTGGCGTTCACCGTCGGCGCGCTGCTGCCGCTGCTGTCGATCGTGTGGACGTCGACCTCGGCGCGGGTCTGGGCGTGCGCTTCGGCGGTCGTGGTCGGGCTGACGCTGACCGGGTTCATCAGCGCGAAACTCGGCGACGCCCGCGTCGGCCGCGCGATCGCGCGGAACGTCGGTGTCGGCGCGCTGACGATGCTGGTGACGTACTACGTCGGCGTGCTGTTCGGCGTCAGCGTCGGCTGAGCCCCGGGTCTCGAGTGGCGATCTCACGTGATCGGACGGCGAACTCGCGTGCTTGGAGACGGAACTCGCGTGATCAGACGCCGCACACCGACATCGGCGTTCAAGCACGCGAGTTCCGGGTTCAAGCACGCGTGTCACGCCTTCGCTCACGGGCCGGTCGCGGCCCCCGGCGCGGGTACGACGCAGCGAAAGGGCCCTTCACCGCTTCCTATGCGGTGAAGGGCCCTTTCAGCACTTCCGAGGGTCGCTCGTCAGCGCGGGAAGAAGAGCGTCAGTGAACGCCCTTCATCAGCTTGCGGATCATCGGCGTCGCGAGCAGAAGAGCGACACCGACGACGATGGCAACGCCGCCGACGATGCTGAAGTACGGCGCTTCGTCCTCGACTGTGTAGTACTCGGCGAGCTTCCCGGACATCGCCGTGCCGAGCGAGATGGACAGGAAGTTCAGCGCCACCATCTGCGTCCGGAAGGCCTCCGGCGCGAGTTTGGTCGACAGCGAGAGGCCGACCGGCGAAAGCATCAGCTCCGCCATGGTGAACACGAACAGGATGCCTGCCAGCGCGAGCAGCGGGCTGGCGTTCTTGCCGCTGCCCACCATCGGGAGGAACAGCAGGAACGCCACGCCCATGGTGACCGTGCCGAGCACGAACTTGATCGGCGAGGACGGCTGCCGCGAACCGAGTTTCGTCCAGATCGCCGCGATGACCGGCGCGAACAGGATGATGAACACCGGGTTGATCGAGTTGACCCAGGCGACCGGCATCTCCCAGCCGAAGATCGTCCGGTTCAGCCGCTCGTCGGTGTAGGCCGCGACGACGGTGAACTGCTGCTGGTACAGCGAGAAGAACGCGGCGCTCGCGATGAACATCGGGATGAACGAGTACACCCGGCTGCGCTCTTCGGAGGTGATCTTCTTGCTGGTGATGATCACCACGAAGTAGATCACCGAGATGATCGCGACGGCCCAGACGACGACGTCGACCAGATTCGCCGGGTTGATCACGCCGAAGACCACGAGCAGCACGATCGCCGCGACACCCACCGCGGTGCCGCCGAAGACCAGCGGGCGGTACGACGCGGGCAACGGGTTCGGGATCTCGCTCGCCTTCTCGCCGAGGTTCTTGCGGCCGATCGTGTACTGGATCAGGCCGAGCGCCATACCGAACGCGGCGAGCCCGAAGCCGACGTGGAAGCCGATCTCGCTCTGCGCGAGCCCGGTCAGCAGCGGCCCGACGAAACCACCGACGTTCACGCCCATGTAGAAGATCGTGAAACCGCCGTCGCGGCGCTCGTCGCCGGGCGCGTACAGCGTCCCGACGATGGCCGTGGCGTTGGATTTCAGCCCGCCACTGCCGACGGCGACGCAGACGAGGCCGACGCCGATGCCCGCCAGCCCCGGGAGCACGGCGAGGCTGATGTGCCCGATCATGATCAGGATCGCGCTGTAGAACAGCGTCCGTTCGGAGCCGAGCACGCGGTCCGCGACCCAGGCTCCGATCACCGCCGACAGGTAGACCATGCCGCCGTACGCGCCGACGATGCCGAGCGCGGAGGCCTTCGGCAGCGCGAGGCCGCCCTGACTGACTTCGTAGTAGAGGTAGATCGGGAGGATGCCGAGCATCCCGTAGTACGAGAACCGCTCCCACATCTCGACGCCGAAGAGGTTCGCCAGCCCTCGTGGGTGCCCGAAGAACCTCGTGTCTTGCTGGACCTCGGTAGAGGTACTCACCATGCCGTCCTTATCGAAGACATCGTTGTCGTTTTCCGTTCACATGCTAAGAGTCCAGCATGTGGAACTGACACCGACGTCCGGATGGATCTTGTGGCCGCCGTCATGAGTGGGAGAAATCCGCAGCTCCAGCCGCTAAAATAACGTCAAGGTGCGCCGGGAAGCCTGGTCGGCAACAGTATTCGTGTTGCCGAAAACCGGAGGATGCCGTGTCCGGCCCCAACCGTCCCGCGAAAGCCGTCGTCGCCGACTTCGCCCGCTATCTCCGCACCGAGACCACCGGCGGGCTGATCCTGCTCGGCGCCACCGCGGTCGCCCTGCTGTGGGCGAATTCGCCCATCGACGACGTTTACCGCGCGATCCGCGATTTCCGGCTCGGCCCCGAATTCCTGCACCTGAATCTGACGATCGGCGACTGGGCGAAGGACGGCCTGCTCGCGCTGTTCTTCTTCGTCGCGGGGCTCGAGCTCAAACGCGAACTCGTGGTCGGCGAACTGTCCCGGTTCAAGCAGGCGATCCTGCCGGTGGTCGCCGCGATCGGCGGCATGATCGTCCCGGCGCTGGTCGCGCTGTCCGTCGGCTGGGGAACGCCGGGCATCGAGCGCGCCTGGGCGATCCCGGTCGCGACGGACATCGCGTTCGCGCTCGGGGTCCTCGCGCTGACCGCGTCGAACCTGCCGAGCAGCGCCCGGGTCTTCCTGCTCTCGCTGGCGGTGGTCGACGACCTCGGCGCGATCCTCGTCATCGCGATCCTGTTCACCGCGAAGTTCGACCTCGTCGCCGCGGGGGTCGCGGTCGTCGCGCTCGCGCTGTACGCCTACCTGCAGCATCGCCGCGTCCGCAGCGCCTGGATCTACGTGCCGCTGGCCCTGATCACCTGGATCGCGGTGCACTCGGCGGGCATCCACGCCACCATCGCCGGCGTCGCGCTCGGCCTGCTCACCCGGGTCCGCGCCGACGAGGGCGAGGAGCACTCGCCCGCGATCCGGCTCGAACACCGGCTGCAGCCGTGGTCGGCCGCGGTCGCCGTGCCGTTGTTCGCGCTGTTCGCCGCCGGGATCACCGTGGACGGCGAGTCGCTCGGCGCGGTGTTCACCACGGCGTTGCCGCTGGCCGTGCTGATCGGGCTGGTCGGCGGGAAGCTGATCGGGATCTTCGGCGCCAGCCTGATCGCGGTGAAGTTCAAGCTCGCGGAGAAACCCCGGGGCATGGGCTGGCGGGACATCGGCGCGTTGTCGATGCTCGGCGGCGTCGGGTTCACGGTGAGCCTGCTGATCGCCGACCTCGCGCTCGACGGGGAAGCCGTCGAACTGGCGAAGGCGGCGGTGCTGATCGCCTCGGGCATCGCGTCGCTGACGGCCGCCGCGATGCTGCTGCACCGGAGCCGTGTGCACGCGCGAGAGGATCTCTGACGCGACACTCCCCGGTCCGCCGCGCCCGGGATCGGGGCACGTGGCACGATGACCGGTGTGAGCAGCCCCAAGCACGAACGTACCGGCCCCGACGGCGTGGGGGCCGTGCCCTACCTCCCCCTGTCGAGCGATGACGACGTGGTAGCGAGCGAGCAGTCCCTCGGGAAACTCGTCGGCGATGCCACACAGCACGTCTCGACGCTGATCCGCGCCGAGGTCGAGCTGGCCAAGTCCGAGGTTGTCGCGGAGGCGAAGAAGGGCCTCAAGGGCGCCATCTTCTTCCTGGTCGCGCTGGTCGTCGGGCTGTACAGCTCGTTCTTCTTCTTTTTCTTCCTCGGCGAACTGCTGTCCGAGTGGCTGATGCGCTGGGCGGCGTTCGCGATCGTGTTCGGGCTGATGCTCGCCACGACGGCGGTCGCGGGCTTCCTCGGGTACCGCAAGGTGAAGAAGATCAAGGCGCCGGAGCGCACGATCAACAGCTTCAAGGACACCGCCGCCGCGTTCAAACCGCGGCACGAAGACGCGCCCGCGGACCGCGACTGACGGTTTTCGAGTAGGTGCGGGCGACTCCGGATCCGTCGATCGTCCGGATCGACGGTCCGTGGACCCATCGTGACGTCTCGGCGAACGGCATCCGGTTGCACGTCGCCGAACTCGGCGACGGACCGCTGGTCGTGCTGCTGCACGGGTTCGCCGAGTTCTGGTGGACCTGGCATCACCAACTGACCGCGCTCGCCGACGCCGGTTTCCGCGCGGTGGCGGTGGATCTGCGCGGCTACGGGGACTCGGACAAACCCCCGCGCGGCTACGACGCCTGGACGCTCGCGGGCGATGTCGGCGGGCTGATCAAGTCACTCGGCGCGCGCAAGGCCCATCTCGTCGGGCATGCCTGGGGCGGCATGCTCGCGTGGACGGTCGGCGCGCTGCACCCCCGGCTGGTCTCCTCGGTGACCGTGCTGGGAGGAGCGCATCCGCTGGCGTTGCGCCGGGCCGTCAAACGGCCGGGACAGCTCCGGGCGTCGGGACATCTGTTCCGCTTCCAGGTGCCGATGGCACCGGAGAAATGGCTGGTCAAGAACGACGCGCTCGCCGTCGAGGAGCTGTTCCGCGACTGGTCCGGTCCACAATGGACGGACACTCCGGACTTCACCGAAGCCGTCCGGGCGTTCCGGCAGGCGATGCTCGTGCCGGGAGTGCCGCACAGCGCGCTGGAGTACTACCGCTGGGCGTTCCGCGCGCAGTTCCGCGGCGAAGGCCGCCGATTCAGCGACGCGCTGCGAGGCCGCTTCGCTCCGCGAGTGCTGCAACTGCACGGCGAAGAGGACCGGTGCGTCCTGCCCGAGACCGCGGCGGCGTCGCGGCGCTGGGCCCCGGACGCCCGGCTCGAGCGCTGGCCCGGCATCGGGCACTTCCCGCATCTGGAGGCCCCGGACCGCACGTCGGCCGCCCTGCTGGAGTTTCTCCGTACCCTGGAGGCATGACCGAGCGCAAACCGACGGGCGTGTCGTTCGAGTCCTGGGTGGACCGGCAGGTCAGCGCCGCGCAGGCGAAGGGCGAGTTCGACGACCTTCCCGGCGCGGGGAAGCCGCTGCCGAAGACCGACGGCAAGGACACGGCCCTGGCCTGGGTGGTGAACAAGGTCCGCGCGGAGGGGCACGACGTTTCGGCGCTGCTGCCGCCTTCGCTGGCGATCGCGAAGGAACTCGAAGACCTGCCGGACACGCTGGCCCGCGTGCGCCGGGAAGCGCGGGTGCGGGAGATTGTCGAGGACCTGAACGAACGGATCCGCGCCGAGCACCGGCGGCCGGCGGGCGGACCGGTGCTGCGGGCGCGGCCGCTGGACGTGGAGGAGACCGTGGCTTCGTGGCGCGAAAGCCTCCCGTCAGACTCCTGACCCACACTCCTCACGTGCAATGAAGGGGCCTTTCATAGCAAATTTTGCTATGAAAGGCCCCTTCATTGCACGCGCGGGCCAGCGGAGCTCAGTTCGCGCAGGGACCGGTCGAAGTGTTCGCGCTCAGCGACGGAGCCGTGTCCACCACCGGCCGCACCTGTTCGGAGGTCAGCGTGAAGCCGGTCTCCGGATCCTCGACGGCCGCGCCGAAGACGACCCCGATGACCTCGCCGTCGGGGTTGATCATCGGCCCGCCCGAGTTGCCGCTGCGGACCTGCCCGCGCACGGTGAACACGTCGCGCTGCACGGTGTTGGACTCGTAGATGTCCGGTCCGCGCAGGTTGATCCGGCCGCGCACTCTGGCGGGCGACGCGGTGTACGGGCCGTCGAGCGGGTAGCCGAGCACGATCGCGTTGTCGCCCGCCCGCGCGACCCGCGGCGTGAACGGGAGCACCGGCGCCTGCAGCCGCGGCACCGCGAGCACGGCGACGTCGGCCTCGGGGTCGAAGTAGACGACCCGGGCCGGGAACTTGCCCGAGGTCGACTCGATGGCGACCTCGTCGGTCCCCGCGACGACGTGCGCGTTCGTCATCACGCGCTGCGGCGCGATGACGAATCCGCTGCCCTCCAGCGCCCGCGAGCACGAAGTCGCGTTGCCGCGGATCTTCACGACGCTGCCGTGCACCTGTTTGACGATCGCGCTCGCCTGCAGCGCGGTGTCCGGCGGGCTCGTGTCCTGCACGTTTGGCTTCTGGAACGGGTCCACAATGGACGGGAAGCCCGACTTGTCCAGCAGTTTGCGCAGTTCGCTGGGGAAGCCCTGCGCCGCTTCCGGCATGACGTCGTTGACGCCGCCGAGCACCACCGAGCTGTTGATCGACTTCGCCAGCCCCGGAACCCCCGAGACGGCCGTGAGCGGCGTCGCGATCAGCCACGCGACCACGAACACGACAGCCGCCTGCACCACCGCGCCGAGCGTCTTGTCGACACCGGAAAGCTTGTCCGGGTTGATCTTCTGGCGCAGTTTCCGCCCGGCCCACACGCCGAGGGTCTCGCCGAGCGCCACCAGGAACACCACGGTCGCCACCGCGAAGGCGACCTTCGCCGCCGGATGCTCGAAGAGCTCGACGACCAGCGGCGCGATCTTGATCCCCGCGAGCGCGCCCAGCACCACCCCGACCAGTGACGGCAGGGCGATGATCACCCCCTGGAACGCGCCGGACACGCCCGCCAGCAGCGCGAGCAGGATCACCAGTACGTCGACCCAGTTCACCGGCGCCTACTCCTTCTCCGGCACTTGCCGCCCGTCGACCCGCGCCTGATGTTCGGCCAACGCTACGTCAAGCTCCCGGACATCGCCGTGGTCCCAGTCCCGTTCCCAGCCGCCGAGCGACAGCGTCATCGCCAGCAGGCCGCCCGTGAAGCCCCAGACGAACATCCCGCTCACGTCGAACGCGGGGCCCTTCCAGCCGAAACCCTTGCGCACGACCTGGAACCGGTTGGCCGGGTCGGCGAGTTCGGCGACCGGCACCCTGGCCACCGCGGCCGTCTCGCCGGGGTCGACGGCGTGCACCGGCGACGGCGTCCGCCAGTAGGCGAGCACCGGCGTCACGGCGAATCCGGACACCGGCACGAACAGCTCGGGGAAGACCGCCACCGGCTGCACGCCCGAGGGCACGACACCGGTCTCCTCCTCCGCCTCGCGCAACGCCGTCCCGACCGGCCCGTCGTCGCCGGGCTCGGCGCCCCCGCCGGGGAACGCGACCTGGCCGGCGTGCGAGCCGAGGGTGTCGGCGCGGCGCTGGAGAAGGACGTCCGGCCCCTGCGGGCCCTCGCCGAAGAGCATCAGGACGGACGCGGGCCGGTAGCTGGCGTCCGGCGGCACGCTGAACCGGCTGAAGGTGTCCGCGCCGACGTCGCCGCTGATCTTGACCAGCGATCGCAGCCAGGCGGGCACGTCCTCCGGATCCACGAGAGGGCCGGTCATGGGGTCCCTTCCACAGCTGCGCGCACCTGGTCAGTGTTCAGGAAGACGCGTGGGTTCTCGATGAGCCGGACGTCGCCCGCCGCCGTGACCAGGTACGTCGCCGGAAGAGAGGAAGGGACCTTTAGTGCCGTCCGCGCCGGCCCTGACTGCCCGTCACCGTCGAACACGGACGGCAGCCGGACCCCCAGTTCGGACAGCAGCGCCAATCCGTCGGCCCCGGAGCTCGCGACTTGGACGAGGAGCACCCGCGCGGCGCCCGGCAGCGCCGCGTACTCCTGGAGCAGCGGCAGTTCGGCGCGGCACGGCCCGCACCACGACGCCCACAGGTTGACCAGCACGGGACCGCCCGAAAGCACCTTGGCGAGGTCGACCCGGGAGCCGTCGCCGAGGCATTCGACGTCGACCCCGCGCAGCTTCGCCACCTCGCCCGGCCCGGGCGGCGGGCAAGGCGCGAGCGCGGCCTTCGCGCGGGCGGCCGTGAGATCCCCCGACGTCTTGACCGGCGCCTGGCCGTCACGCGTGGTGAGCAAAGCGACGATCAGGGCCACCACCAGCACGGCGGCGGCGAGGGCGAACTTGGTGACCCTCGTCACCGGCCCGCCGCCAGCTCGAGGATGTGGTCGCGCTCCTCGCCCTTGACCAGCTTCGCGGCCTCTTCGAACCCTGTCGGGCCCGTTCCGTACGAGGGGCACATCTTGGCCAGCGGACAGGCGCCACAGGCGGGTTTGCGGGCGTGGCAGACGCGACGGCCGTGGAAGATCGTCCGGTGCGACAGGAGCGTCCACTCCTTGCGCGGGATCAGCTCGCCGACGGCGTGCTCGACCTTGACCGGGTCCTCCTCCTCGGTCCAGCCCCAGCGGCGGACCAGGCGGCCGAAATGGGTGTCGACGGTGATCCCGGGGACCCCGAAGGCGTCGCCGAGCACGACGTTGGCGGTCTTGCGGCCGACACCGGGCAGCGTGACGAGGTCCTTCAGCTTGCCGGGCACTTCGCCGTCGTAGCGCTCCACCAGCGCCGCGCCCAGCCCGAGGACGGAGTTCGCCTTGGCGCGGAAGAATCCCGTCGGCCGGAGGTACTCCTCGAGTTCGGCGCGGTCCGCGCCGGCGTAGTCGGCGGCGGTCCGATAGCGCGCGAAAAGCGCGGGCGTGACCTGATTCACGCGGACGTCGGTGGTCTGTGCCGAAAGCACGACCGCGACCAGCAATTCGAGCGGGGTGGTGAAGTCAAGCTCACAGTGCGCGTCCGGGAACTCGTCGTCGAGGCAACGCTTCATCCGCCTGGCGCGTCTCACCAATGCGAGCCGGCTTTCACCCGTACCCCCCGCACGGGGGGCATTGGTGAGGGCAGGAGGCACCCCGATAGCCTACGGGCGCCATCGGACGAGCCAGTGGGAGCACCCGCCGGTCGACGGCCGACACGCCAGAGCACCACCTCGGCGCTTCGATCGAGGACGCCATGAGCGAGGATCTGGAGTAATGCACAAACTTTCGGAATTCCCAGGGCAGGGCTCATGACAGTCTGGTTCGTCATCCTCGTCCCCTTGGTGATCATGTTCTTCGCGCTGTTCATGGAACGCGTGGAGACCAGGCTCAAGCACGTCGCGGTGCAGGAGAACGAAGTCGAGGAGTTCCTCGAGCAGGCGCAGCCCAACGAGGTCAGGGCCCTTTACGGGCACGGTATCGGGCGCGCGCTCGAGCTGTTCCGGCTGCGCAGGCTGGGCGGGAAGGCGGCCAGGCTTCGCGCGCGACGCGTGCGGAGTTAGGCTCCACGTTCGAGCGAGATCGTTCACGGCCCGCGCGCGCCTGCGGCGTGCCGACGAGCGAACTCGCGCGCACGACCTAGACTGACGCGAAAAGTGATCGACGACACGGTCCTCGGCCGATGAGGATCGACGTCGTATCTCGATGAGGAGGCACCCGAGGTGGACGAAACCCTGGCCCGAGCGGGCATTTTCCAGGGTGTTGAGCCGGCAGCCGCCGAGGCGCTGGCACAGACCTTGGAATCCGTGGAGTTCCCTCGCGGGCATGTCATCTTCAACGAGGGTGAACCCGGCGACAAGCTTTACATCATCCAGTCCGGCAAGGTGAAGATCGGCCGCAAGTCACCCGACGGCCGCGAGAACCTGCTCGGCATCTTCGGACCGTCCGACATGTTCGGCGAACTGTCCATTTTCGACCCCGGCCCGCGGACGTCCAGCGCGACGACCGTGACCGAGGTCCGCGCGGTGACGATGGACCGCCCGGCGCTGCGGCAGTGGATCTCCACCCGCCCGGAGATCGCGGAGCAGTTACTGCGCGTGGTCGCCCGTAGGCTGCGCCGGACGAACAACATGGTCGCCGAGCTGATCTTCACCGACGTCCCCGGCCGGGTGGCACGTGCGCTGCTGCAGCTCGCGCAGCGTTTCGGCAGCCAGGAAGCCGGTCTGCTGCGGGTCACGCACGACCTGACGCAGGAAGAGATCGCCCAGTACGTCGGCGCTTCGCGCGAGACCGTCAACAAGGCTCTCGCCGACTTCGCGCACCGTGGCTGGCTGCGGCTCGAAGGCAAGAGCGTCCTGATCCTGGACCCGGAGCGCCTGGCGCGCCGCGCCCGCTAGATCTTTCCCCGCAACTGCCGCAAGTAGTCGACTACTTGCGGCAGTTGTGCGTTCAAGTACCGCATCCAGAGGACGAAACGCCCCCACCCCGGCACCCAAACCCGCGTGGCCGGTGACCGAACGCTCCCCGCCCTAGAAGGTGACCGGCGGACTGTCTTCCCGGAAGCGCGCCAGCGCGACGGGAAGACTTCACCCCGCGCGCCTCTTTTCGGGCCGAAGGCCCACGGAAACATTTTGCGGGGCGCCCTTCACGCTGACGGAAGCATCACGCGTAGCCGCGCCCCGCGAAATTTTTCCGTCAGCGCGCGGCAAAAACAACGAAGAGCCGGGCGCCACCCCCGACGTGGCGCACCGGCTCTTCGCTGTGCGCGGACCATCCCCCGACGATCCGCGCTCCCCGCCCTCCGGAACAAGGCCCCGACCCGTACGCCGGAGGGAGCTGGAGACTTTGTGTTATGTCGTACAACCATCCACGGCCGTCGGCCGCGGATACAAGTTCTTTCACTCTCAAGGACGCCATCTGCGTCGATTTGTTGCCCCGAATGACCCAAAATAGGCCGACTGTTACCCGATCGTGACGAACTTGGCCACTTCAACGTCCGTAGTACCCCGAAAGCGGGGGTGACAAACCTTACCGCCACAGATCTGGTACTCGCGTACCAAAGTGTTCATACTGGTACGCGTGTCCCAGTCTGTGTCCGCTTCCGCCGAGAGCCACCGCACCTCCCTCGCCGACTACCGGGCCGCGCTGACCGCGCCCGGATCCCGCGGGGCGGTGATCGCGTCGCTGCTCGCCCGCCTGCCGATCGCGATGATCGGCATCTCCGCGCTGCTCTACGTCCAGCGTGAGACAGGCTCCTTCGCTTCGGCCGGACTGGTGTCGGCCGGGTCGTTGGTGGGTGTCTCCGTCGGAGCGGTCGTGCAGGGGCGGCTCATCGACCGCTTCGGCCCGACGAGGCCGCTGCTGGTCACCACGACGTTCTTCGCGCTGGCGATGACCGCGCTGGTGTTCGCGATCGAGGCGCACGCGCCGACGCTGGTGCTGGTCCCGCTCGCCTTCGGCACCGGGATCACCGAGCCGATGGTCGGTTCGGCCTCGCGGGCGCTGTGGACCCGCCTGCTGCCCGCCGGTCCGACGCGGAACGCCGCGTTCTCCTACGAGGCGATCAGCATGGAGGTCTTCTTCATCCTCGGTCCCGGTTTCGCCGGGTTGCTGATCGCCGCGCCGTGGGCGGGCACCGGCATCGTGACCGGGTCGCTGACGATGATCGCGGGCGCGGTGCTGTTCGCGCTGAGCCCGACGGTGCGGGCCTGGGGACCGGCGCCGTCGTCGGGCGGGAAGCTGCTCGGCGCGCTGGCCAGCCCCGGGATGCGCACGCTCGCGCTCGCCGCGCTGGGCTTCGGCGCCGTGATCGGCTTCGTCGAGGTCGCCGTCCCGGCGGCCGCCACCGAGGCGGGGAACACCTCGATCGGCGGGCTGCTGCTCTCGGCCTGGTCGGTCAGCTCGGTCGCGTTCGGTGTCGCGTACAGCCTGCGGCCGTGGCCGCGTCAGATGGGCCTGCGGCTGCCGGTCCTGCTGGCCGGGTTCGGCGCGCTGGTGGCGCTGCTCGCGCTGCCGGGTTCGCTCTGGGGCCTCGCGCTCGCCATGCTCGCCGCGGGTGCGCTCATCACCCCGCAGTCGACGACGCATTCGGCGGCCATCGAGATCGCCGCGCCGAAGGGCACGGCGGCGGAGGCGTTCGGCTGGGTGCTCACCGCGGTGACCCTGGGCCTCGCGTTCGGGCAGTCGATCAGCGGGTACCTCGTCGAGCACGCGGGGCACGAAGCGGCGTTCCTCGCCGCCGGCGGCGTCGGGTTCGCGCTCGCCGCGGTGGTGTGGCTGCTGCGCGGCACCTTCCGCCCCCAGCCGTCCGGAACCGTCGCCGAAGCCCCCGAACTTGTCGGTGCCGCCCGCTAGCTTGCGGGCATGGACCTGACTGCCGCCACCCGCTCCCTCTCGTCCGCCGTTTCCGCCGCCGCACGGCTGCTCTCGGCTCGCTCCGGCCTGCTCCTGCGGGCCGGGCGGGACGGGCTGACCGTCGGCGGCAACGACAGCGAACGGGCGGTCCGCCTGACCTGTGACGCCGTCGTCCACACCGACGGCGAGGTCCTCGTCCCGGCCGGGCCGCTCGCGGAGACGTTGCGCATGCTCGAAGACGACATGGTGCGCCTGGTCGTCGAGGGATCGCGGCTGGCCGTGCGGGTGGAAGGCGGCCGGTTCGCGATGCCGTTGCTGAGCCGCGAGCTGCGGCTCCAGGAGATGCCGCCCAAGGTGTCCGAAGTGGACGGTGCCGCGCTGGCGACGGCGTTGCGGACCGTCGCGGGCACGGCGGCCAAGGACGACGCGCTGCCGATGTTCACCGGTGTCCGCGTGCAGAGCTTCAGCCGCGAGCTGCGGCTGACGGCGTCCGACCGGTACCGGATGGCCGTCGCCACGCTCCCGCTGCGCGCCGAAGGCGAGCCCGTCGACGCGCTCGTCCCGGCCGGCCTGCTCGCCGAGACGGCGAAGCAGGCGCGCGGCGTCGTCGGCCTGCACGGCGACGGGACCAGGTTCGGCCTGAGCTGGGCGGGCGTCACCGTCACCACCGCCGTGCTCGACGCGGGATTCCTGTCCGAGAAGCTGATCGAGTCGTCCACTGTGGACACGACCGTCGAGGTCGCCGCCGACGCGCTGGCCGCCGCCGTGCGCCGGGTGGGCGTCTACGCGGACGACCGGCGGGTGCTGACGCTGGAGGTCGGCGACTCGCACCTGCGGCTGGCCAGTTCGAAGCAGGACACCGGGGAGGCCGAGGAGACGCTGAAGGCCGAGGTCTCCGGCGGCCGGACTTCGCCCTCGTTCCAGGCGCGCTATCTGCTGGACGCGCTGCAGGGTTTCGCCGGGGAACGGGTGCGGCTCGACATCCAGCCCGGGATGCGGGCGTGCGTCATCCGCTCCGCGGAACCGGGCGAGGTGGAGCTCACCTACTACGTGATGCCGATGCTCCCGCGCTGACGCACCCAGTGCAATGAAAGGCCCCTTCATTGCAAATTTTGCAATGAAGGGGCCTTTCATTGCACTCTCGCGAGCGCGAAGCGGCAGATCAGACCGAAGCGGCCTTCACGGCGGCCTCGATCTCACCGAACGAAGGGTTCACCATCGCCGTCGAGCCCACGAAAACCGTCGGCACGACCTCGTTCCCGTCGGCCACCGAGCGCACCCGCGCGGCGGCGTCCGGGTCCTCCCAGATGTTGACCCGCTTCACCTTGAAACCGCTCTTCGACAGCGGCCGCTCCAGTGCGGCGCAGAACCCGCATCCGGGGCGCCAGTAGAACTCGACCTCGACGTCACTCATTCGCCGTCCTCCGACCTCAGGTAGTCCAACTGTGCCCGCACGCTCCACTCGGCGGGCGCCCACAAAGCCTTGTCGACGTCGGCGTAGACGACCTCGACGACCTGGCGCGGTGTGGCGTCCGCACCGAGTTCCTTCAGTGCCGAACGCACCTGGTCCAGCCGTTCTTCCCGGTGCGCCAGGTATTCGCGCGCGGTCGCGGCGAGGTCGGGCAGTTCCGGGCCGTGCCCGGGCAGCCCGGTGGTGCCCTCGGGCAGTTCGATGAGTTTACGCAGCGAGCGCAGGTAGTCGCCGAGATCGTGCAGCACGGTGGTGCCGCGGCCGAGGATGGTGTCACCGGTCAGGATCTGGCCGTCGGACACCAGGCAGATCGAGTCGCCGGTGTGCCCCGGTGTGTGCAGCACCGAGAGCCGCAGACCGGCCGCCTCGATCACATCGCCGTCCACAAGGGACTTCCCGCCGATACAGAGCGCCTCGTCGAAGGCCCGCACCGGAGCGCCGACACGCTCGGCGAACCAAGGTGCGCCCTCGGCGTGGTCCGGATGATGGTGGGTCAGGATGATCAGATCGACGTCGCCGGTTTCCGCCAGCAGGGTCAGGTGCTCGACGTCCTCGTGACCGGGGTCGACGACCACGGAACCGGACGCGCCCGCCCCGCGCAGCACCCAGGAATTGGTGCCCTCCAGCGTCATCGACGACGGGTTGTTCTCCAGCAGCACGGACGCCGTCGGCGTCACCCGGCGCAGCACGCCGTACGCGGGGGCGCTCATGCGCGGTCCATGACGACGCGGACCTTGTCGCCCTCGCGGACCAGCGTCGGCATGATCTTCACGATCTCGCGTTCGACGGCCCTCGCCGCGGCGGCCGAGTCGAACCCGCCCAGTTCCGAGAGCGTGATCCAGGTCGGTGGCATGAGCATGCGGCGCCCTTCCTTGGCGTCGGCGATGGCCTCTTCCGGCCGCTGCCAGCCGGTGCTGACGGCCTCGGAGGTGGCGCTGTCCGCCTCCTGCCCCTCGGGCAGGACGGCGACGAAGAAGCAGGTGTCGTACCGGCGCGGTTCCTGGGGCGGGGTGAGCCAGTTCGCCCACGGCCACAGGAGATCCGCGCGCAGCGTCAGGCCGTTCGCTTCGAGGAACGCGGCGAGGGAGAGTTCGCGGGAGACCAGCTTTTCGCGGGCTTCCTGATACGGCGTCGTATCGGTGACGACGGCGTCCCCGATGCTCGCGAGCAGTACGCCCGACTCTTCGAAGGTCTCCCGCACGGCCGCGCACACCAGGGCGCGGGCGAGCGATTCCTCGCAGCCGAAGCGTTCCGCCCACCAAGCGGGCTCCGGGCCCGCCCAGCTCACCGAAGCGTCGACATCGCGGGAGTCCACGCCGCCGCCGGGGAAGACGGTCATCCCGCCCGCGAACGGCATGCCCTTCACCCGGTGCTGCAGGAAGACCTCGACGCCGCGCGCGCCGTCACGGAGGAGGATCACGGTCGCCGCGTCCTTGGGCGTCACCGGCTCGCCGTCGGCGTTGGCGCGGGTGCCCACCCCGGCCCCCACCGGGATGTCGAATGTCAGTTCTTCAGCCACACCCGCAACCTAACACTGTGTCTGTCTGTCGAGCGCTGCCGCAAACACGCCGAAAGGGCACCCTCCGCAGGCAACCGGAGTCGCGTGTGGATGCGCCCTTTCATCGAGTTTCCGGGGGCCTCCGGCCCAAAAGAGGGCGCTCGACGAAGTCTCCGTCGGGCGCTGAGCGCCCTTGGGGAGACGGCAATTCGTCCTCTAGTTGCGATAGTTGCGCGTGCAACCACCGCATCCAGAGGACGAATTGCGTGGGACTCGTTAAGACCAGCTAGAGCCGCTAGAGCGCGAAGCACCGTTCAGCCGGATCTTCGCCGCTTCGGCGCGCTCCCGTTCCGCGAGCTCGGCGTGCAGCTCGCGCAGGAGCGCACGGTCGCGCTCGCTCAGGCTGGGGTCGTCGAGGTCGAGAGCGGGCAGCTCGACGACCTCGTGCATGCTCGGCTTGCCCGAGGCGATCTCGCGGCCCTTTTCGGGGTCCTCCTTGAGCGCCTGGCGCAGCTGTGCCACTTCGGCCGGGGTCAGGTCGGCCGTGCGCTCGGCACGGGTCTCCGCCCGCGACTTGCGCGGCGGCGCCTCCGCCGGAGGCACCACCGAAGACGGCGACGACGTGGCCGTCGCGGGTGCCTGCACGATCGGCACCACCGGCGCGATCGGCTCGACCGGTTCGTGGCCACCGCCGCCGACCGGCCGCAGCCCGTGCCTGCTCGGCTGCTCCTTGGCAGGCTCGGGAGCCGGGGCGGGAGCGGGCGGCGGGGTCATCGGCTCGGACCGGTAGTCACTGGTGTGACTGCTCCCGGTGACCCAGACCGGGCTCGCGGCCGAAGACGCGGCCTGGTGGTACGCGGACCGCGCGACACCGGGCCCCGCGACCTCGACGACCGAGCGGATACCCGCGCGGCGAAGCGCGGTGTCCACCCGGAACGCGACCGCGGGCGGGTTGCCCTCCGGGCCGATCTCGACCAGGACCACCCGCTGCGGCAGCGCGCCGGGCACACTGCCGGCGGGTGTGTTCCGCCACACCGCGTGCACCGACCGGACGTCCGGCAGCACCTGCAGGGTGCGGTCGAGCGCCTCGGCGAGGCCGAATTCGGGCTGGTTCTCGCCGGTGAACCGGTGCGTGAGCACCGACTCGTCCTCCTCGACGAGCAGGTCGTTCGCCAGGGTGGCGTCGGACCGGCTCATCTCCAGGACGAGCGCGAGTTCACGCTGTTCGGACGAGCTCACCGGGATCTTCCCCGCGATCAGGGTTCCGGTGGTGAGCTCCACCGCTTCGTCGATGTGCGCACGCGCGATCAGCTCACGCGCTTCGGTCAAAGCACTGTCGTCGATTCGACCCGCCAGGGCCAGTAACAGGTTGTGCAGGCGCAGGGGCACCGAGAACCCGTCCATGGGCGGGCCGTCGTGGACCTCCACCATTGCTCTGCTCCCTCCCGGCTCGCCTGGTGGTGCGAGCGTTAAGCGGCGACCAGCCGACTTCCGGTGTCCACCGCGCCCACACAGACCAGCTCGGAGTTGGCGAGCGCGGTGCGGTGATAGCCGGTGAGGTCGATGCTCGGCGGGAGAACCTCGACGCCGGGCTCCTCGTCACCCAGCACGCGCAGGACGCGCTGCAGTTCGCCGGTCAGCCTCGGCAGACCGTTCGTCGCCGTGACCAGGAGGACTCGTTTCGCCCCACCCTCGCCGACCACACCGAGGTGTCGCCAGCTTTGCCGCACTTCACCCACATCCGGCCGTCCCCGCAACGTTGCGTGGATCAATACGGACACAGAGTCGACGGAGTTCACCCATTCGGGCGCACTCTGCGTGAATGTGTACCTGGTCTCGGTGACGTCGTCTACCCCCAGGGTCGAACTCACCTGGTGCCAGTCGGCCCCGTGCGGAATGAGCCCGGCGACTAGCAGGCGATACTCGGTTTGGTCCAGGTCGATCCTGTGCTTAAGCAAAGACCGGGGCAGGGTCCGCGCGAGCGTGCCCATCGCGCCCTCGCCCAGCCAGTCGCGGAACCGCCACAGGAGCTGGTCCGGCAGGCGTCCCGCCAGCCGGAGCAGGAGCTCGTGCGACGACTTCTCGATGTCCGGGTCCATCTACTTCACCTCCACGATCAGTTCGATCTCGACCGGCGCCCCGATCGGCAGCTCGGCGACCCCGACGGCCGACCGGGCGTGGATGCCCGCCTCGCCGAAGATCTCGCCGAGCAGCTCGGACGCGCCGTTGATCACCGCGGGCTGCCCGGTGAAGCCCTCCGCGGACGCCACGAAACCGACGACCTTGACCACGCGCGCGATGTTGTCGAGCCCGGCGACCGAGTCGACCGCGGCGAGGGCGTTGAGGATCGACGTCCGCGCGTACTGCTTCGCCTCTTCGGGGCTGACCTCGGCGCCGACCTTGCCGGTCGCTTCGAGCTCGCCCTTCACGATGGGCAGCTGCCCGGACGTGTAGACGTACGAACCGGTGCGGACGGCGGGCACGTAGGCCGCCAGCGGGGCGGCGACGCCGGGCAGTTCGATACCGAGCTCGGCGAGTCGATCGCTCCAGGTCATGGCTTCAATCCCTCAGTTCTTGGCTCGTTTGAGGTAGGCGACGTGCTGCTCGCCGGTCGGGTTCGGGAGCACGGTGACGAGCTCCCAGCCGTCCTCGCCCCACTGGTCGAGGATCTGCTTGGTGGCGTGGATCAACAGGGGGACGGTCGCGTACTCCCACTTGGTGGCGCTCATGCCCGGGAGCGTAGCCAAACCGGCAAGAGCGCCCCACACACATGCGCGAAACCCTCTCGCGACCGGCTCGCCGATTTCCCGCCGATGTGTTTCACTTCACACCTACTCGGGAGTAGATAGGACGTTGACATGCGGACAACGAAGTCCCTCGCCGTCGCCTGCCTGGCCGCGGCCCTTGCCCTGATCTGCGCTTCACCGGCGAACGCCGACGAGAAACTTCCCGTTCCGTGGACCCTCGCCGCGGCGCTGCCCGCGCAGGCGGCCGATCCCGGCGGCCCACCGCCCGGCGCGAACGATTTCGGCTGCCGTCCCAGTGCCGCCCATCGGAACCCGGTCGTGCTCACCCACGGCCTCGGCGCCAACCAGACGGTGAACTGGCAGACGTTCGGCCCGCTGTTGAAGAACGAGGGGTACTGCGTCTTCTCCTTGACCTACGGGGTCCCTGGGAAGCCGCTGCCGATCTACCAGCCGGGCGGGCTCCTCCCGATGGAGCAGAGCGCGAAGGAACTCTCGGCGTTCGTCGACAAGGTGCTCGGCGCGACCGGGGCGTCCGAGGTGGACATCCTCGGGCATTCCGAGGGAACACTGATGCCTTCCTATTACGTGAAGTTCCTCGGCGGCGCGTCCAAAGTGGACAAGTACGTCAGCCTGACCCCGCTGTGGGACGGCACGACGTTGTTCGGCGCTTCGCACCTGTACGCGCTCGCGAGCGCGCTCGGCCTGGCGCCCGGGATCAACGGGATCCTCGACCCGGTCTGCGGCTCGTGCCGCCAGTTCCTGCGTGGTTCGGAATTCCTCACGAACCTGCGCTCCGGCAACGGGATCTTCCAGCCGGGCGTGACCTACACGAACATCCTCACCCGCTACGACGAAGCCGTCGTCCCGTACACGAGCGGGCTCGGGAAGGGACCGAACGTGAAGAACGTCGTCCTGCAGGACCGCTGCCTGCTGGACCTGGCCGAGCACGCCGGGGTGGCCGCCGACCGCAACGCGGCCGGGCACGTCCTCAACGCGCTGGACCCGGCGCACGCGAAGCCGGTGCCGTGCGTGCCCGCGACCCCGATCGGGAGCTGACCGCTCCGCTAACGTGAGGTCCCGTGGAGACCTGGCGTGTGGTCGCGACCGTCCTGCTCGCCGCGGCCGGGCTGCCGCTGGTGCTGGTCCTGATGGCCAAGGCCAGGGACCGCCGGGACAGCTCGGGAGCGGTCGCGATCACCGGCGCGGTGGCCTTCGTGGTCCTCCTGCTGCTCGGTGTGGTGATGCTCACTGTGTTGCCCGGCGTCCTGACCTGGGTCATCGTCGCCGTGGTCGCGGCTGCGCTCGGCGTCATGATGCTGGCGAGCTGACCACTCAATTAGGGTGGGACCGGTGAGCACTCCCCTTGCCGGCTGGACCGACGAACTCGCGAGAGCCAGGCTGCATTTCGTCACCGGTAAGGGCGGGACGGGCAAGACCACGCTCGCCGCCTCCCTGGGCCTCGCGCTCGCCAAGGGCGGGCGACGCGTGCTGCTGATCGAGGTCGAAGGCCGCCAGGGCATCGCCCAGCTCTTCGACACCGAGCCGCTGCCGTACGCCGAGCAGCGCATCGCGGCCGTCCCCGGCGGCGGTGAGCTGCGCGCGCTGCACATCGACGTCGAGGCCGCGCTCCTCGAATACTTCGAGATGTTCTACAACCTCGGCTTCGCGGGGCGGACGCTGCGGCGGATGGGCGCGATCGAGTTCGCCACCACGCTCGCGCCGGGTCTGCGCGACGTCCTGCTCACCGGGAAGATCAAGGAATGCGTCGGCCGCACCGAATCCGACGGCCGCCACACCTATGACGCCGTCGTCGTCGACTCGCCACCCACCGGCCGGGTCGTGAAGTTCCTCGACGTCACCAAGGCGCTGACCGATCTCGCCAAGACCGGCCCGATCCGCGGCCAGGCCGACGGCGTCGTCCGGCTGCTGCATTCCGGCGAGACCGCCGTCCACCTGGTGACGCTGCTGGAAGAGATGCCGGTGAGGGAGACCGTCGAAGCGGTCGCCGAACTCGACGGCGCGGATCTGCGCCCCGGCGCGGTGCTGGTCAACCGGGTCCGCCCGCCGCGGCTGCCCGCCCGCTCGGTGACGGCCGCCGCCGACGGCCGCGTCGACGCCTCGCGCGTCCGCGCCGGACTCGCGTCGGCAGGGCTGGACCTGCCCGAAAGCACCCTCGACGCGCTGGTCGAGGAGACCGTCGAGCACGCCGTCCGGGTCGCGGCCGAGCAGCGCGCCCGCGAACAACTGTCCGAAGCGGACCTTCCGGGTCTCGAACTGCCGGATCTGACCGACGGGGTCGACGTCGCGGCGCTCTACGACCTCGCCGAAGCGCTGACCGAGCAGGGGGTGCGCTGATGCCGGACGACATCCTGGAGATCGACAAGCTGATCGACGATCCGGAGAGCCGGGTCATCGTCTGCTGCGGGTCCGGCGGCGTCGGCAAGACGACCACCGCGGCGGCGCTGGCGCTGCGGGCGGCCGAACGCGGACGGCAGACGGTGGTGCTCACCATCGACCCGGCCCGGCGGCTGGCGCAGGCGCTCGGCCTGCGCGAACTGGGCAATCACCCGAAGCAGGTGCAGGTCGAAGGCTTCGAGCCCAAGGGCGAGCTCTGGGCGATGATGCTCGACATGCGCCGCACCTTCGACGACATGGTGCGGGTGCACGCCGGCCCGGAACGCGCCGAACAGCTTCTGCAGAACCCCTTCTACCAGACCATTTCCACGTCGTTCTCCGGCACGCAGGAGTACATGGCGATGGAGAAGCTGGGGCAGCTCGCGGCCACCGACGAATGGGATCTGATCATCGTCGACACGCCGCCGAGCCGGTCCGCGCTGGACTTCCTCGACGCGCCGACGCGGCTTTCCAGCGCGCTCGACGGCCGGATGATACGGCTGCTCACCGGCCCGGCCAAGGCGGGCGGCTGGGGCCTGCGCAAGGTCGTCAACGCCGGTTTCTCGATGTTCGCGAAGGCCGTCTCGACGATCATCGGCGGCCAGCTGCTGACCGACGCTTCGGCGTTCATGCAGGCCTTCGACAGCATGTTCGGCGGCTTCCGGGAACGCGCGCGCAAGACGTCCGAACTGCTGCGGTCCGGCGGGACGTCGTTCCTCGTGGTCGCCGCGCCGGAGCCGGACGCGCTGCGCGAGGCGTCCTACTTCGTGGAGCGGCTTTCGGAAGAGAGCATGCCGCTGGCCGGACTGGTCGCGAACCGGACGCATCCGGTACTCGCCCCGCTGTCCGGTGCGGAGGCCGTCGCGGCCGCCGAGCAGCTGGCGAAGGGCGAGACCAGCGCACCGCTGGCCGAAGCCGTCCTCCGCCTGCACGCGGACCGGGTCGCGCTGGCCGATCGAGAGACGCGGCTGCTCGCCAGGTTCACGCGGGCGCATCCCGAGGTCCCGCTGGTGCGGGTGCCCGCGCTCCCCAGTGACGTGCACGATCTCGAAGGCCTGCGCGACATCGGCACGCGGCTCGCGACACAGTCCTGAGCTTCCGTGAAGGACCTCTTCCCTACCTTGGACTCAGGGAAGGGGTCCTTCACGGAATGATGATCACGAGACTCGGACGCGTACGTCTTCCTCTTCGTCGATCCCGGTAAAACTGCGCTTCGCCGCTTCTAGCAGGTCCGCCCAGCTGGAAACGTCCGGCCGCCGCCTCAGCAGCGCCCGCCGTTCCCGTTCGGTCATACCTCCCCAGATGCCGAAGTTGATCCGGCCATCGAGCGCTTCGGCGAGGCATTCCGTCCTGACCGGGCAACCGAGGCAGACCGCCTTGGCCCGGTTCTGTTCCGCCCCCCGGACGAACAAGCCGTCCGGATCGGTGTCGCGGCACGACGCATTGACTCGCCAGCTCGACTGGTTGGTTTCCATACCCCCAGCTCCCTACCCTGGTGTTCGACACACCACGGGAGGACGAAAAGCCTGCGCTCCTGCCCCCATGAGCGTGTCTCCCTTGTGCTCACGTCGGTTGAGCCGGCACCTCCCCGGTGCCGGGTGCCTCCGTTCGGTCGAATGCGACTGCCGCTCGCACTCACCCGTCTGTCGGCTTTTTCATACGTGAGACGTTGACGGACTGTAAGGGCCCTCGGTTCCCTCCGCCAAGCCCTAGAATGCCTCCGACTACCAGCCGTCACCTCATGGGGTCGGTTTCGTGACCGAATACCCACCCACAGCGAGGTGACGTCACGGTGGGCTAACGGGATCCGCGTACCCTGGTCCGCGTGCGCAAAACGGACGGTCTGCTGAAGCTCATTGGCCTGTGTGTGCTCGCGGGGGTGCTGGTCGCGGGGATGTTGTTCCCGGTGGCGGGCGCCGCGGGGGTCCTTTCCAACCAGGCGAGTGAGACCGTCGACAAGACATCGTCGGATCTCGCGGACATCCCGCCGCCCCTGGTGACGACTATCACCGACAACACCGGCAAGCAGATCGCGACGCTGTACAAGCAGTTCCGCATCCCCACCGTCGAGACACAGATCAACGACGCCATGAAGTGGGCGCTGATCTCGGTCGAGGACAAGCGCTTCTACGAGCACAACGGGGTGGACTGGAAGGGCACGCTGCGCGCGGCGGTCAGCAACAGCACCGGCGGGGACACGCAGGGCGCGTCGACGCTGACCCAGCAGTACGTCAAGAACTACCTGATCAACGTCGTCTACCGGGACGACAAGCCGGGCCAGAAGCGCGCACAGGAGCAGTCGGTCGCCCGGAAGCTGAAGGAAGCCCGGATCGCGATCCAGCTGGAAACCAAGCTGAACAAGATGCAGATCCTGACCGGCTACCTGAACGTCGTCGAGTTCTCGCGTGAGATCTACGGCGTCGGCGCGGCCGCGAACGCGTACTTCAACACGCCCGTCGAGAAGCTCACGGTGCCGCAGGCGGCGTTGCTGGCCGGTCTGGTGAACAACCCGATCGTCAACGACCCGTGGAAGAACCCGGCGAAGGCGACCGAGCGGCGCAACCTGGTGCTGGACCGCATGGTCGACAACCAGAAGCTCGCGAAGGTGGACGCCGAACGCTTCAAGGCCGAGCCGCTCGGCGTCGTCGAAGGCGGCCCGCAGAAACCCGCGTCGAACTGCACCGGGGCCGGTCCGGAGAACGGCTTCTTCTGCCAGTACGTCGAGGACTATCTCCTCAAGAACGGCATGACGAAGGACGACCTCTACACCGGCGGCTACCGGATCAAGACCACTTTGGACGAACGGGCGAACCACGAGGCCAAGATGTCGGCCGAAGCCCAGGTGAAGAAGACCCAGGACAACGTCGCGAACACGCTCTCGCTGGTGAAGCCGGGCAAGGATCGGCACGAAGTCGTGGCGCTCGCGGCGAACCGTGACTACGGGCTGCACGAAGACCAGGGCCAGACGACGTTCGCACTGCCTTCCGGCGTCTACAACACCGGTGGTGCCGGCTCGGCGTACAAGGTCTTCACCGCCGCCGCGGCCTTGGAAGCGGGCGTGGCCGGGATCAACAGCCCGCTCCCGGTGCCCGACTTCTACACCTCCAGCGTGTTCGGCGGCGGTGGCAGCAAATGCGCCCCGACCGGGCCTCCGATGCGCTCTCGCTGGTACTGCCTCGGCAACGCGGGTGACTACAACCCCGCCGGCGGGGCGATGTCGATGCAGCAGGCGCTGGCGACTTCGCCGAACACCGCGTTCGTGGCCCTCGAGGAGAAGATCGGGAGCACTGGGCCGGTCGTCGAGATGGCGCGCAAGCTCGGCATGCGCGACACCATGGCCAGCAACCTCGGCGGTGGCGCCGTCGATCCGAAATCCGACAACCCCGGTGCCAACGCCAGTCAGCTCCAGGCCTTCGGCCCGAGGCCCGGCTGGCCCGGGAACGCCTCGTTCACCCTCGGCCCGGCGCCGTTGAGCGGCCTGGAACTGGCGAACGTCGGTGCCACGATCATGAGCGGCGGCGTCTGGTGCCCGCCGACCCCGCTCGCCGGCGTCACCGATCGGGACGGAAAGCCGGTGCCGGTCAAGGAAGCCGCGTGCGAACAGGTGGTGCCCGAAGGGCTCGCCAACACCCTCGCGGTCGGTCTGAGCCGGGACAGCGCGCCCGGCGGGACGTCCGCCACCGCGGCGGGCAACGCCCGGTGGAACCGGCCGGTGATGGGCAAGACCGGAACGACGCAGAGCAACGGTTCGGGGACGTACCTCGGGGCCACCCCGCAGCTCGCGGGCGCGGCGATGGTGTTCCGCCCGAAGGGCGGGAACGGCGGTCTGTGCTACCTCGGTCCGGGCAACGTGACCACTCGCGGCTGCGAAAACATGTTCGGCGGCAAGACGCCGGCGCAGACCTGGTTCGGGGCGATGTCGAAGATCCTCGAAGGCCAGGAAGCACTCCCGCTGCCCGCACCGGACCCGAAGTATCTGGGCGGCGGACGCTGACGTCACTTTCGTAGTCGGCTTCGCGAATGCCGGAGAATGGCGAAGCCGACTACGAAAACCGTCGATCAAGCCGGAAGTCTTTTCCTACCGACAAGGCGGCGGGACGAAATTGAATCGGCCATTCGGAAGCCGCTCCGACACCAAAACGTGTCCTTCGGCCACCAAGGCCTTACCCACCAGCGACGACCACCTAGAGTTAACAGCATCTCGCATTGTGTAACTACCAGGCGGCGTTGAGGGGAACACTGGTTGGCGCGTTCGCAGCCAGCGAGTGCGACACCCGACGCCGACTACACACAGCGAGCGAAAGAGGCCATTCAAGCGATTCTTCGGCATCGCCGGAATGGGGGCGGACGATCACCACCGATGAGCACGTAAACTGGACATTGTGAGCACGCTGAGTAACAACAGTACGTCGGGGGCGATGGTACGGCGCTTGGCCGTGGGAACCGTCGCTCTGGGAGCCGCGACCCTCGGTTACGCAGTCGGTATCGAAAGGCGCCGGTGGACGCTTCGGACCGCGGAGCTTCCGGTCCTCGCCGCAGGGGCGAAACCCTTCACGATCCTTCATATCTCGGATCTGCACATGCTCCCTGGTCACGTGAGCAAGCAACGCTGGGTAGCCGCGCTCGACGAACTCGACCCGGACCTCGTCGTCAACACCGGTGACAACCTGTCACATCATCAGGCCGTGCCGTCCGTGCTGCGCGCGCTCGGCCCCCTGCTGAACCGGCCCGGCGTGTTCATCTTCGGCAGCAACGACTACTACGCACCGAAGCCGAAGAACCCCGCGCGCTACCTCATGCCGAAGGGCAAGAAGAAGCGGATCCACGGCGAGCACCTGCCCTGGCGCGACCTGCGCGCGGCCTTCGTGGAGCACGGCTGGGACGACCTCACGCACGTCCGCCGCACCATCGAGGTCGCCGACCAGTACGTGTTCACCGCCGGTGTCGACGACGCCCACCTCCGCCGCGACCGCTACGCCGACATCGCGGGCCCCGCCGACACCGGCGCCGCCGTCCGGATCGGTGTCACCCACTCCCCGGAGCCCCGCGTCCTCGACGAGTTCGCCGGCGACGGCTACGACCTCGTCCTCGCGGGCCACACCCACGGCGGGCAGCTCCGCGTCCCCGGCTACGGCGCCCTCGTCACCAACTGCGAACTCGACCGCACCCGCGCCCGCGGCGCGTCCCGCTGGGGCGCCCAGATGTGGCTGCACGTCTCCGCCGGTCTGGGCACGTCGCCGTACGCCCCGGCCCGCTTCGCGTGCCCGCCCGAGGCCAGCCTGCTGACCCTCGTCCCACGGGGTACGACCAGCGAGAACCACCGGAAAGCAGCCCCCCGCAAAGCCCGAAACACCGTCCGCTAAACTTCTCCTCGACCCGCTAAGAAGTATCCGGGGTGTGGCGCAGCTTGGTAGCGTGCCTCGTTCGGGTCGAGGAGGTCGTGGGTTCGAATCCCGCCACCCCGACGCTAGATCAAGAAGGCCCCCGCTCGCAGAAATGTGACGGGGGCCTTCTTGCGTTGCGTTCAGCGCCGCGGCCGAACGACGCTTTCGCCCGCGCCGCATACGGGAAAGCCCCCCTTCGCTCGCCCCCGAGCAGCCCCCGCCACTCCCAGGGGGGCGACCCCGGATCCAGCGTATCGGCAGGGGGTGTCGGGGCCCGGGGAAAGCGGGGGCGACGGGGCTGGTTGTCCACAACGGCGGGTGACTGTGGACAACCGGGGTCCCCTGACAACCGGGGTCCCCTGCGCCCAATGTGGCATTGGGGACGCTGAGGGTCCCCAATGCCACATTGGGGGCACGGCAGCGAGGGCACGGCAGCGAGGCGGCAAGTGAGGAAAAGGGGTCAGCGGGTGGCGAGAAGCTCGGTCCAGCATTGCGCGAAATCCCCGTCCCCCGAACGCGCCCAAGACCACGCCGAGCGGGCGGCCGAAGCGAGCTGATCCCGGTCCGGGGTCGTCGCGGTTTCCAGCGCCGTCACCAGACGCTCCTCCACATACGCCGCCAGCGCCCGGTACGTCGCGTCCGTGCGGTAGCGGGTTTTCGTTCGCACGTCGGTGAAACCGGCCGCCGTGACCGCGGCGGAGATCGAGCGCCCGGCGAACGGATCGCCACCCGCGCGACGGCACAGCAGATAGTGTCCGCGAAGGGCGGCATCGACATTCGCCGTCTTCGGCCGCAAACGCGCCCGACTCCAGTCCGATGTGGACAGTGCGAGCGTGCCGCCCGGTTTGAGCACCCGCCACAGCTCCGCCAGCGCGGCGCCCGGTTCCTTCAGATGCTCGAAGACGGCGTGCGCGAAGAGCACGTCCACCGAAGCCTCGGCGAACGGCAGCGCGCACGCGTCCGCCACCAGAAAGTCCACTGTGGACTTTCTGTGCCCGTTGTCGATACCGAGGGTGATCGAACCCGGCCCGCAGCCGACGTCGACGAACCCCATCCCCGGCCCGAACAGCGGTTGCGCGAACACGGCCCGTTCGACCGCCTGGCGCGCTGACCGCGCGGACACCGCGGCGCGCGGCGCGTTTCCCTCCAGCACCCCGCACACAGTACGGCTCCGGAGTGGCAGGATCGAGGGGTGAGCACGCAGCCAGGCAATGAATATCCGCCCGCGGCGGTCCCGGACCGTCTGTTCGACGACGCCGAAGCCGAGGCCAGGTGGCGGGCCCGCTTCCACGCGCCGCGCATCTCGGTCCCCGAGTGGGCCATCGACGCCCCTGACGCGAACATCTACGTCTCCAACTCCAGCGGCGTCTGGGAGGTCTACTCCTGGGACCGCTCGACCGGCGAGCACCGCCGCGTCACCGACCGGCCGAACGGCACCATGCACGCGACTCCGTCCCCTGACGGGCGCTGGATCTGGTGGTTCGACGACACCGACGGCGACGAGTTCGGTTCCTGGGTCCGCGAACCGTTCGCACCGGGAGCCGCCGCCGAGCGCGCGGTGCCGGACGTCCACGACGGCTACCCCGCCGGACTCGAGATCGGCACCCGCGTGATCGCCGTCGGCGTCTCGACCGACGACGGCAGCGAACTCTTCGCCCACATCGGCGGCGAGACCACGAGCTTCTACCGGCACGAGGACGACGCCGGGATCGCGTCGCTGTCCCGCGACGAGTCGCGGCTCGCGATCTCCCATTCCGAGCACGGTGATTCACGACACCCCGCGCTGCGCGTCCTGTCGACCGACGGCTTCGCCACGGTTGCCGACAAGTGGGATGGCGAAGGCAAGGGCCTCGGCGCACTGGAGTTCTCCCCGGTCGCGGGTGACCAGCGCCTGCTGGTGCTGCACGAGCGGCGGGGCCGCGAGGAACTACTGATCTGGGACACCGCCGAGGACACCGAGCGGGAGATCGAGCTCGACCTCCCCGGCGAAGTGGTCGCGGGCTGGTACCCGGACGCGCGGGCGCTGCTGGTCGTCCACTTCCATCAGGGTCGCAGTTCCCTGCACCGGTACGACCTCACGAGCGGCGAATTGTCCTCTTTGGACACCCCACCCGGCCGGATCGGCGGCGCCGGGGTGCGGCCCGACGGCACCGTCGAGTACTCGTGGTCCAGTGCCGCGCAGCCGACGGCGGTGCGCGCGCGGACCTCGGACGGCACCGACTCGGTCCTCCTCGAACCGCCGGGTGAGCGGGCGCCGGGATCCGCGCCCGTCACGGACGCGTTCGTCGACGGGATCGGCGGGCAGATCCACGCGCTGGTCTCGCGTCCGGCCGACGCGCCAGAAGGCCCGCTGCCGACGGTCTTCTCCTTGCACGGCGGGCCGCACGCGGCCGACGAGGACCGGTTCTCCGCGTACCGCGCGGTCTGGCTCGACGCCGGATTCGCCGTCGTCGAGGTCAACTACCGCGGCTCGACCGGCTACGGCTCGGCCTGGCGCGACGCCATCGAAGGGCGTCCCGGCCTGACCGAACTCGAAGACGTCGCCGCGGTGCACGACTGGGCAGTCCAAAGTGGACTTTCGGATCCAGCGAAATGCGTGGTGAACGGCGCTTCGTGGGGCGGCTACCTGAGCCTGCTGGCGCTGGGCACCCAGCCCGCGCGGTGGGCGGCGGGGATCGCTGGAGTGCCCGTCGCGGACTACATCGCCGCGTACGAGGACGAGATGGAGCAGCTGCGCTCGTTCGACAGGGCGCTGTTCGGCGGTTCGCCGGAGACGGTGCCCGCGGTGTACCGGGAATGTTCGCCGATCACCTACGTCGAGGCCGTGACGGCGCCGGTGCTGGTGCTCGCCGGGGACAACGACCCGCGCTGCCCGATCCGGCAGGTCGAGAACTACCTCGACAGGCTCGCGAAGCGCGAGGTCCCGTTCGAGTTCTACCGGTTCGACGCGGGCCACGGGTCGCTGGTGATCGCCGAGACGATCAAGCAGACGGCGATCGAGGTGCACTTCGCACAGCGGGCGGTCGGGCTTCGCTGACCCCGGGTTTCGGGCCGGTTGTCCACAGCGGAAACGCGTTGTGGACAACCGGCCCCGCCCAGCCCGCGATCGGCCGGAAACGTCCTACCCCCGCGATACGCTGGGTGCGGGGCCGTCCCCCAGGGAGGGCGGGGGGCTGGGGTGGGGTCAGCGGTCCGAGAAGAGGGTGCCGCCGGCGGCCCAGTGTTCGGCGGGGATCTCGTTGATGGTCACCCAGACGCCGTCGGGGTTGCCGCCGCAGGTGCGGACGAAGGCGTCGGTCACCTCGCGCACGAGGGCCTGCTTCTGTTCGGCCGTGCGGCCGGGGAACATCGAAACACTGATCATCGGCATGAGCGCACCTTAGAGGCCGCGGTCGTGCTTCCGGAGCCTGTCCACGGCGTAGGCGTCACCCTCGAAGGTGATCCGGGCGGCGTCGCGGCCGAAGACGAACAGCAGCAGTTCGATCGGCGCACCGACCACGGTCACCGTGTCCGGTCCTTCCTTCACCCGCGCTTCGCGGCCTTCGGGAGTCTTCAGGACCACCCCGACCGGTGATTTCCGCAGGTTCAGCTTCGACGCCTGCTTCGCCGACTTCCACGCCGCCGCGTCCCGCGCGGACTCGGCCGGACGCGGCTCCCAGCCGGGCTGCCCCCGGCGGACGTCCTCGTGGTGCACCAGGAACTCCGCGCTGTTCGTCAGCTCGTCGAGCGCCCCGATCGACGTCGGCCAGTACCAGGCCGGACCCGACCGCACCTTCCCGACGACCTCCGTCCACGGCCGCGCGGCATAGGAGTCCTGCACCTTCTGCGTGTAGGAGGCGAGCGCCGGTACCAGGATCCCGGGCATCGCGTCCGGCCGCCGCTCACGGACCAGCAGATGAGCCGCCAGATCCCGCGTCTTCCAGCCCGCGCACAAAGTCGGCGCGTCCGGGCCGACCTCTTCGAAAAGCTCGCTCAACGCACGACGTTCGTCTCCGGCGACTCCCATACCCCCCGACGTTACGCGCCGGTAAGGCCCGGCGATATCCGGGCGTGACGCAGGGCACCCGGCTCAGTGATGGAACGCCGTCCGCCGTCGCGGCCGGTGATCGAGCTCCGGCAGCAGGCGCCGGAGATCGTCGAGCAGCAGCTCCGCGAGGTCGTGCGTGAAACCGTTGCGCACCACGATCCTCAGCACCGCGAGATCCGTCCGGTTCTCCGGGAACGTGTACGCCGGAACAAGCCATCCACGCTCCCGAAGCCGCCGCGACACGTCGAAGACGTCGAAGCCCTCGACGTCCGCCTTCGTCGTGAAGGCGAACACGGGAAGCTGATCGCCTCGAGTCAGCAGCTTGAACGGGCCCAGCCCGGCGATCCCGTCCGCCAGCTGGGTCGCCACGTCACGCGAAGCCTGTTGCACCGCACGGAAACCTTCCCGTCCGAGCCGGACGAACGTGTAGTACTGCGCGGCCACCTCGGCACCGGGACGCGAGAAGTTCAGCGCGAAAGTCGGCATGTCGCCACCGAGATAATTGACGTCGAAGACGAGCTCCTCCGGCAACGCCGCCTTGTCCCGCCACAGCACCCAGCCGACACCGGGATAGACCAGCCCGTACTTGTGCCCGGACGTGTTGATCGACGCGACCCGCGGCAGCCGGAAGTCCCAGACCAGCTCCTGGTCCAGGAACGGTGCGATCATCGCGCCCGAAGCGCCGTCCACATGCACCGGGATGTCCCACCCGGACCGCTCGTGCAGCCCGTCGAGCGCCGCCGCGATCTCGGCGACCGGCTCGTAGCTGCCGTCGAACGTGGACCCGAGGATCGCGACCACACCGATGGTGTTCTCGTCGCACCGGGCGATCGCCTCGTCCGCGGTGAGATGGAACCGGTCACCGTCCATCGGCACCAGCCGCGGCTCGACCTCCCAGTACTCGCAGAACTTCTCCCAGCACACCTGGACGTTCGCGCCCATCACGAGATTCGGCTTCCCGGCGCGCCCCAGCTTCGACCAGCGGCGCTTCAACGCCATCCCGGCGAGCATGCACGCCTCGGAGGACCCGGTGGTGGAACAGCCCATGATCGCCGCGGGATCGGGCGCGTGCCACAGATCGGCGAGGATGTTCACGCACCGCCGCTCGAGCTCCGCGGTCTGCGGGTACTCGTCCTTGTCGATCATGTTCTTGTCGACGCATTCGGCCATCAGCTCGCGCGCCTGCGGCTCCATCCACGTGGTGACGAACGTGGCGAGGTTGAGCCGGGCGTTGCCGTCGAGCATCAACTCGTCGCGCACCAGCTGGAGCGCGGTGTCGGGCGGCAGCGGATCCTCGGCGAGGCTGTCGTGCGGGAGACGGATGTTCGCGGCGAGCGCGGGATACGCGCCGGCATACAGCGGATTGGCCCCGCTCTTGCGGTCCGGATCAGTCGCTTTCCCCTTGTGCAGCACCATGGACCGAACCTATCCGCGAGAGCCTCCGAGGGCACCTCGATCAGCTCTCTGACGTGCAATGAAGGGGCCTTTCATCGCAAATTTTGCGATGAAAGGCCCCTTCATTGCGCTCGGGCGCCGCGTGAGAGGGACGGTCAGGCCTGCTGCGCCTGCCACATCCAGTGCGCCTTTTCGAGCTCCTGCGTGATCGCGATCAGCAGGTCCTGGGTGACCAGGTCGCTCTTGTCGGTCTCGTCGATGCGCTTGCGCAGGCGCTCGATCAGCGCCGCGAGGATCCCGACGATCGCGCCGACCGTGGACTCCACGGACTGCCAGTTGTCGGGATAGTCCGGCAGCCCGGAACTCTCCACGACGGCCTTAGCCTGGCCGTTCGGCGAGACGCCGATGGCGTTGGCGCGCTCGGCCACCTCGTCGACGTACTGGCGCGCGGTGTCGACCAGTTCGTCGAGCTGAAGGTGCACGCTGCGGAAGTTCGCGCCGACGACGTTCCAGTGGGCCTGCTTCGCGATCAGCGACAGATCCACCAGATCGACCAGCGTGGCCTGCAAGGCGTTACCGGTGATCTCCTTGTCGGCGTCGCTCAGCGGGCTCTGGATCGGGGACTTGCCCATTACGGTCATCCTTTCGGAATCAGTCGGTTCGGAAGTGGACCTGTCGCTGACGGGATCAGACCGTCGCGGACAGCGCGACCTCGATGTTCCCTCGGGTCGCGTTCGAGTACGGGCACACCTGGTGCGCCTGCTCGACGAGCTGATCGGCCTGCGCCTGCTCCAGACCGGGCAGCGAAACCTTGAGCGCCACGGCGAGACCGAAACCCTCGCCCTGCTTGAGCACGCTGACCTCGGCGGAAACGGTGGAACCTTCCAGCTTCACCTTGGCCGCACGCGCGACGACCTGGAGCGCGGAGTGGAAACAGGCGGAATAGCCGGCGGCGAACAGCTGCTCGGGGTTGGTCTTGTCCCCGCCCGGTCCGCCCATCTCCTTCGGGATCGCCAGCGACTCGTCGATGACGCCGTCGGAGGATGTGACCTCACCGTTGCGGCCGTCGCCGCGAGCGGTGGCAACAGCGGTGTACAGAGCCTCAGCCATTTCTTCGCCTACCTCCTGGTTCAAGACACGCCCCGTTGAGCGTCTCTGTGGTGCCAACGTCCCGCAACCGCGAAACCTTGCCACCCCATGGCAGGCATCACGTCCGGGAATTACCCGGACGTGGGCCGAGACAAACTATTGGTGACCGGCGCGACTCAGCGCGAACTCGGCGACCTGGCTCCCGATCAGGCGAAGTGTGCGGACGCTCTTCTCGTCCGAGGCGCCGCCGGCTTCGTCGAACTTGGTCTCCGCGGAGTTGATCGAACCACCCAAAGGGGTGGCCCAGCCGCGCAGCGCGTGCGTGATCGTGCGCAATTGATCCAGCGTGGTGACGGCGGCCTGCCAGCCGAACGCGACGGCGGCCAGGCCGACCGCGCGGCCGTCGAGGTACGGACGATCGTCGTCCCGCAGATCCTCGACGTAGTCCAGGGCGTTCTTGACCAGACCGGACAACGCGCCGTGGTAGCCGGGCGAGACCACGATGATCCCGTCGGCGCGGCGGATCGCCTCGACCAGACGTACCGCACGTTCGTGCCGCTCCGCCAGGGCGGTGTCGTAGAACGGCAACACCAGCTCGGGCCCGGGGATCAGTTCGGTGGTGACCCCGGCCTCCGCCGCGCCACCCAGTGCGATGCGCAGCGCGCGCTCGGATTGGGAACCTTCCCGGAGGGAGCCGCCGATACCGAGGACATGAACCGCGTTCGTCGAAGTCACGCTTTCGAGGCTAGCTCCTCTACTTAAGTGGAGGACCAGGATTTGGAACGGAGTCCTGTGTCACACCCGTTCGCCGCAACGATCCCGGTCCCGCTGGACGGTCTACCTACTCGCAAGTAACCTGAGGTGAAGCCCCCCAGGAGGAAGCATGGCGATACCGCTCCAGATCCGTGCCGAGGCCGCGTTCTCGCAGCTGGCGTTCTGGCTCCCGAGGCCGGTCAGAAGGGCCTTCGCCGGACCGCCGCTCCGCCTGGACGGACAGGAACTCGCCCTCGACGCCCAGCTCCTGCTCCGCCTGCAAAAGCTCGCGAAAGCCTCGCTGGTGCGGGGAAGTGTCGAACAATCGCGCAGCATGCTCCTGGCGAGCAGGCATCTGGTCAGCGGACCGACGATCGAACCGGTCGCCACCAGGGAGCTGCGGATCCCGACGGGCGACGGCGACGTGCCCGCGACGCTCTACACACCCGACGGCCTCCCGGACCCGTCCGGGCTGCTGGTGTTCTTCCACGGCGGCGGCTGGGTGGTCGGCAGCCGCGCCTCCCACGACAACACCGTCCGCTACCTCGCGAAGCAGGCCGGGGTCCGGGTCCTTTCGGTGGAGTACCGGCTCGCGCCCGAGACGCGGTTCCCCGGCGCGACCGAGGACGCGATCGCGGCGTTCGAGTACGCCTTCGCGAAGGCGCGGGACCTGGGTGCCGACCCGGCCCGGATCGCCGTCGGCGGCGACAGCGCGGGCGGGAACCTCGCGGCGGTGACCGCGCAGCAGGCGGTGAAACGCGGCGGCGGGATCCCGGCGTTCCAGCTGCTATTCTATCCGGCGACGGATTTCACCGTGCGCCGCCGTTCCCGGGAATTGTTCGCCGAGGACCTGTTCCTCACCGATTCGGATATGACCTGGTTCGAAGGACATTACGTGCCAAAGGGCACCGATCTGTACAACCCGAGGCTTTCCCCGCTGCACGGCGACGTTTCCGGATTGCCGCCCGCGTATATCGCGACGGCCGGTTTCGATCCGCTGCGCGACGAAGGCGAGGCTTACGCGGAGAAATTGCGGAAGGCCGGCGTCCCGGTGGCGCTCAGCCGCCAGCCGGACCTGATCCACGGGTACATCAATTTCCTCGGCGTCGGCCGCCGGTTCCGCGAGGCGACGGCCGAAGCGGCGGGCGCCCTGCGGCTGGGCCTCGCCCCGAAGTGACGGCCAGAGCCCGAGTGGGGAGAAATGTCCCCACCCGGGCTCCGGCCCCCATATCGTGGCCCGCCGCCCTGCACGGCGGAACCGGATGACTCCCGTGGTCTCCTAGGGCGTGGGGAGGGGCACTGGCGGGACGGGCAGCGGCGGGACAGGGAGTCCGCCGAGCAGTCCGGCGAGGATGCCGGTCACGGCCGTCAACAGGGCTTTCACCAGGTCGCTGACGATCTTCAGCGGTCCGGGAAGGTCCGGCAGCGACGGGATCGGCACCGGCAGCGGCGGCAGCTGGCGTGCCTTGGCCGTCGGGTCGGCCAGCAGCCTGCTGGACTCGTCGGAGCGACCCTTGGCGAGGTCGCCGAGCTTCTGCGTCTCGGTCTGGATCTGGTAGCGCTTGCCCGCCGCGATGTCACCGAGGACGGGGCTCAGCTTGTCCAAGTCCGCCCGCGTCTTGGCGACGTCACCGCCGTAGGCCACCTTGGTGAGGCCGTCTCGCATCTGCAGCACCTGCGCGGCGAGCGCCTGCGTATTCGACGAACCCTTTCCACCATCGGTACTAGCCGTCGCGGCGCCGGCTGAGGCCACCGCCAACAGACTGCCCGCGGCTACCGCGGCAATCGTCCGGGCAATGTTGCCTTTCATTCCCTTACCTCCTGGCCTCTGGGACCTGACGAGGTAAATCGATACCCGCCGTATCGGCCTGACACCACCCGATCACCGGTTTGAACCGTTTTCTAACCCTTACGTGCCGGATTCGTTCCCGGGTAAGACCCCCGCAATTGATTAACGTCGAAATCTTGTGCCTCCCCCTGAAGATCATCCTTTTCCCGCTTTTTTATGACTACCCGTGACCGGGCGACACGGCTGCACGTTTCGTTCACCCACAGCGGTGTAAACGGTGATCGTTTGGCTTCATCACTCCGTCGGACAGGCGTGTCGCACTGCTCCACTCGGGGTGTCCCCCACGCACGTCCCGCCACCTTCTGGTTTCACATGCGAGTGGGGACATGGAAACGCACCCGGTGCGCGGGGGATGACGCGCACCGGGTGCGTTCCGGTGGTGGGAGCAGCCTCTGGGCAGAGGTCGTTCTACTCGCGGAAGGCGTCCGCGACCTTGTCGCCGAGGTCCTTGTCGACGTTCCGCCAGTACTCGAAGACGCGCTCCAGAACCGGCCGTGAGACGTCGTTCGAGGCGTGGCCGATGATGTTGCCCGCGAGCCGCTCACGCTGCGCGTCGTCCATCACGTCGCGCACGAGCGTGCCCGGCTGGCCGAAGTCGTCGTCCTCGGCGTGGAGCTTGTAGGCCGACCGGATGACCTCGTCCTCGACGCCGTAGCCCGACGAGGTCTCGGCGGCGATCTCCGCGTTCGCGTGCGGACCACCCTTGGAGTTCGGCGCGTAGACCGGGTCGCCCGGGTTGTTGTAGCGCATCGCGCCGTCGCGCGAGTAGCTGTTCACCGGGGACTTCGGCGCGTTGACCGGCAGCTGCGTGTAGTTCGCGCCGATCCGGTAGCGATGCGCGTCCGGGTACGCGAACAGGCGGCCCTGCAGCATCTTGTCCGGCGACGGGCCGATGCCCGGCACCAGGTTGGACGGCTCGAACGCGGCCTGCTCGATCTCGGCGAAGTAGTTCGCCGGGTTGCGGTCGAGCACCCAGCGGCCGACCTTGATCAGCGGGTAGTCGCCCTTCGGCCACACCTTGGTCAGGTCGAACGGGTTGAAGCGGTAGTCCGCGGCCTCGGCGTAGGGCATCACCTGGACGTACAGCGTCCAGCTGGGGTGGTTGCCCTTCTCGATGTTCTTGAACAGGTCGCGGATGTAGTAGTCCGAGTCCTCGCCCGCGATGCGGTCCGCGTCGGCCTGCGGCAGGTAGCCGATGCCTTGGTCGGTCTTGAAGTGGTACTTGACCCAGAACTTCTCGCCGCCGGCGTTCTCCCACAGGTAGGTGTGCGAGCCGAAACCGTCCATCTCGCGCCAGTTCGACGGGATGCCGCGGTCGCCCATCAGCCAGGTGACCTGGTGCGCGGACTCGGGCCGCAGCGTCCAGAAGTCCCACTGGATGTCGTGGTCGCGCAGGTGGTTGTCGGCGCGGCGCTTCTGCGAGTGGATGAAGTCCGGGAACTTGATCGGGTCGCGGATGAAGAACACCGGGGTGTTGTTGCCGACGAGGTCGTAGTTGCCCTCGGAGGTGTAGAACTTCACCGCGAAACCACGCGGGTCGCGCCACGTGTCGGGCGATCCGTTCTCACCCGCGACCGACGAGAAGCGGACCAGGCTCTCGGTGCGCACACCCGGCTGGAACAGCGCGGCCTTCGTGAACTGGCTGACGTCCTCGGTGACCTCGAGGAAGCCGTGCGCGCCGCCGCCCTTGGCGTGCACGACACGCTCCGGCACGCGCTCACGGTTGAACTGGGCGTTCTTCTCGATCAGGTAGTGGTCCTGGAGCAGGATCGGGCCGTTGGCACCCACCGTCAGCGAATCGTTGTCGCTGGCGACGGGGATGCCCACGTTGTTCGTGGTCGGCAAGGTCACGCCGGTGCCTCCTGGTTCGTGGTGGTGAAGCGGTCAGCCACACCAGCTTCGCCCGAGTGCGCGCGCTCAGCACGTCGTGGACGACCTGGTTCACCCACCCTCTCGCGTAATCTGGAATCAGTCAAGAAAAGACCTCGGTCCGGGTGACCGGCGTGACGTCCGCCAGGCGCGAAAAAAACTTGCACGCGCGTACCAAGTTACGCTCTCATCGGATCATGGCCCTGGCTCCGTACCGTCGCGTGTTGGCCGTGCCCGGTGTTCCCAGCTCGATGCTGCTGATGTTCCTGGCGCGGCTCCCGATGACCGCGATGGGCGTGACGATGACGCTGTACGTGGTCAACGACCTCGGCCGCGGGTACGGGGCGGCCGGGCTGATCGGCGCGGCGACCACGCTCGGCAGCGCCTTCGGGGCGCCGCTCGTCGGCCGGTACGTCGACCGCTACGGGCTACGGCCGGTGGTCGCGATCTGCGGGCTGGCCTCGACGACGTTCTGGATCAGCGCACCGCATCTGCCGTATCAGGTGCTGCTGGCGGTCGCGCTCCCCGCGGGCGTGCTGTCGGTGCCCGCCGGGACGCTCGCGCGGCTGGTGCTCACCGCGCTCGTGCCGCTGGAGCAGCGGCGGGCGGCCTACTCGCTGGACACGATCTTCGTGGAGGCGTCGTTCATGATCGGGCCGTCGGCCGGGATCATGGCGATCACGCAGCTGCCCGCGGTCTACGCGCTCACCGGTATCGGGGTCTGCTTCGCGATTTCGGCGACGCTGATCTACCGGATGAACCCGCCGATCCGCGCCGAGGCCGACACCGAGGTGGTCACCGGGGAGCGGCCGACCGTCCGGAGCTGGCTCACCGGACGGCTCGTGATGGCGATGTTCATCGCCGCCGGCGCGCTGTTCTGCCTGGTCGGCATGGAACTCGCCGCACTGGCGACGCTGCGCGCGAGCGGCGACATCGCCTGGTCAGGACTGCTGATCACGCTGATGTGCGTCGCGTCCGTCCTCGGCGGGGCGATCCACGGCGCGGTCCGGCGGTCGCTCTCACAGGGCACGCTGATGCTGCTGCTGGCGGTGCTCACGCTGCCGGTCGGGCTGGTCGACCACCCGTGGTGGCTGCTGGCGATCGTGCTCTTCCCGAGCAACGTGCTGTGCGCGCCGACGCTCGCGGCGAGCACGGAGACGGTCAGCGCGGCGGCGCCGGCGCGGGTGCGCGGCGAGGCGATGGGCCTGCTGGACGCGGCCAGCCGGATCGGGCTGGCGGTCGGGAGCCCGATCATCGGGTTCGTGATCGACCACTCCAGCCCCGGCTGGGGGTTCGCGGCGTCGGCGCTGGGAGCGCTGGCGATCGCCTCGGTCGGCCTGTTCTGGCGGCGGTCCCGCACCCCCGCCGCCCCGGTGCCCGCGCTCACTTCCTCCTGACGCAATTCGTCCTCTGAATGCGGTAGTTCGTGTCGCCGACTACCGCATTCAGAGGACGAAACGCGAGAGGGTCAGGCGCAGACCTTGCGGAGCGCGTCGATCCGGTCGAGGTTGCGCTTGGTCCAGTCCGCGACCTTGCCCGCGTCCTGGATGTTCTCCTTCTGGGCCTGCAGGTACGAGTCGGCCATGCCGGTGAGCGCGCCGGCCACGTCCTTCTCGCCGACGTTGTTCGCCAGCTCGCGCAGGCGCTTCTCCTTGTCCGCGGCCCGCTCCTTGAGCGTCGCCGGGTCCGGGTTGAGGTCGACGAGGCTGAGTGCCTCGGCGCAGGCGCTGACCTTCGTCGCGGCCCTGTTCGTCTGATCGACCGCGTTCGTGACCTCGCTGCAGCCCGCCAGCGACAGTCCGGCGGCCGCCAGGAGCGCCGCGAATCCCAACCTCTTCATGGCATCCAGCGTAGCGATTTCGTGGGTGGTATGTCGGGTTCCCCTGACCACCACCCACGAATCGCCCGGTAATTCAGCCCTTCACGCAGACGACCTGCTTGAGATGCGCGACCACCTCGACGAGGTCCGTCTGCGCCTTGATCACCGTTTCGATGTCCTTGTACGCGGCCGGGATCTCGTCCACCACACCGGAGTCCTTGCGGCATTCCACGCCGGCGGTCTGCGCGGCGAGGTCCTCGGCGGTGTACAGCTTCTTGGCCTTGTTCCGCGACATCCGCCGGCCCGCCCCGTGCGACGCGGACTGGAAGGACGACGCGTTCCCGAGGCCGCGCACGATGTACGAACCGGTGCCCATGCTGCCCGGGATGATCCCGAGGTCGCCCGAACCCGCGCGGATCGCGCCCTTGCGGGTCACCAGGAGGTCGACGCCGTCGTAGGTCTCCTCGGCGACGTAATTGTGATGGCAGCTGATCGCGTCGTCGAACGTCGTCTGCGGCACGACGTCCTTCAGCGCCTGCTTCACGAGCGCGACCATGGTGGCGCGGTTGCGCGCCGCGTAGTCCTGCGCCCAGAACAGGTCGCGCCGGTACGCCTGCATCTCCGGCGTGCCCGCGACGAACACCGCGAGATCCGGGTCCGGCAGGTCCGCGTTGTGCGGCAGCTTCCGCGCGACGGCCATGTGCCGTTCCGCGAGTTCCTTGCCGATGTTGCGCGAACCCGAGTGCAGCATCAGCCACACGCGGCCTTCGTCGTCGCCGCCCTGTTCGAGGCAGACCTCGATGAAGTGGTTGCCGCCACCGAGGCTCCCGATCTGCCGCGACGCGCGGTCGTGCAGGTCCTGGACGCCGTGATGCAGGTCGCCGAAGGACTTCCAGAACGCGTCCCAGCCACCGACACCGTGCACCTTCGCCGGGTTCACCGGCGTCTTGTGCAGGCCGAAACCGACCGGGACGGCCGATTCGATCCGGCGGCGGAGCTTCAGCAGGTCGTCGGGCAGATCGGCGGCGGTGAGCGAGGTCCGCACCGCGCTCATCCCACAGCCGATGTCCACGCCGACGGCGGCCGGGGACACGGCGTCGCGCATCGCGATCACGCTGCCGACGGTCGCGCCCTTGCCGTAGTGGACGTCGGGCATGACCGCGACGCCGTGCACCCACGGCAGGTTGGCGACGTTGTGCAGCTGCCGCATGGCTTGGTCCTCGACCGACGTGGGGTCGGCCCACATCCGGATCGGAACCCGCGAGCCTTCGACCGCCGTGTACATGACTTTCCTTTCGTGGAAAACGTTTTGTCGCCCCTGAGCATGCACGGGCCGGACGAACCGGACAACGCATTTACCGAATTCCACAATGGACAGTCCACAAGCGACTACCACGCGTGAGGTGATGTTCATCGCGAAGTCTTCGATCGTATTCGAAAAGTGATCGGTCCGGGGAGGTGCTTCGGGCACAATGAGCGCTCGGTGTCGGGGGTACACCAACTCTGGGGAAGGTCCGTTTCACAGTGAAGTCTTTACGTGGGCTGCTCGCTGCCGTCCTGCTGGCGGCGTTCCCGCTGCTCGTGCTGGCGTTCGTGGGCGGGATCGTGACGCTCGAAGTGCTGGCGCTGCGGCACAACGTGTTCACGGCGGTAAAGCTCGGCATCGTCACCGTCCCGGTCGGCTGGATCCTGCTCAAGACCCTGCTCACGGTCGAGCGGGCGACCGACGACGACGTTCCCGGCGTCGCGGTGACGCCGGAGTCACAACCCGCGCTGTGGGCGCTGGTCCGGGAGCTGGCGGACGAGGCGGGCACCCGGCCGCCGGACGAGATCTATCTCGACGCCGACGTCAACGCGGCGGTGACCGAGCGCACCTCGTGGCTCGGGCTGCGGGTGCTTCGCCGCCGGATGATCATCGGCGTCCCGCTGGTCATGGGCCTGCGCCAGGACCAGTTCCGCGCGGTGCTCGCGCACGAGCTGGGCCACTACAGCAACAAGGACACCCGGTTCTCCGCGCTGACCTATCGCGGGCGCAAGTCGATCGCGCGGGTGGTCAACGGCCTGGGTCGCGAAGGCTACTTCGAGCGCTTCGTCGGCTGGCTGTTCAAGCAGTACGCGAAGCTGTATTTCATGGTCTCGATGAGCGTCTGCCGGAACCAGGAACTCGCCGCCGACGCCGTCTCCGCGCGGCTCGCCGGGACCGACGCGGCGGCTTCGGCCCTGCGCGAGATCGAAGCGCTGGCCGTCACCTGGCGGTTCTTCATGAACAACTACGCCGCGATCGGCTGGGACGCGGGCTATCTCCCGGACCGGTTCGGCGAGGGCTACCGCGCGCTGCTCACCGACCCGACCAGGGCGGAGCAGATGGAGGAGATGCGCCGGAACCCGTCGGAGGAGAAGACCTCGCGATGGGACACGCACCCGGCCACCCGCGACCGCGTCGCGACGCTCGAAGCGGGCGTCCGGTTCCCGGTCCGCCCCGGCGGCGAGCGGCCCGCGGACGAGCTGCTGACCGGTGCCGAGAAGATGCTCGACGAGGCGCTGTTCACCGTCTTCTCCGACGAGGCGCACACGAAGCGGCGGACGGACTGGCAGTCGCTGGTCGCGATCGGCCGTCGTCACGCCGCCGCCGAAGCGGCCGCCGAGGTCCTCGGCGAACGCACCCTGGACATGGCGCTGGACCTGCTCGACGCGGGCAGGCACGAAGAACTCGCCGATCCCGACGAGCGGCCGCCCGCCGGGATCGGGTCGCGAGCCCGGCGGGAGTTCGCCGCCGTCTCCGTCCGGAGGCGGCTGGCGGTCGTGGTGCACGCGGCCCTCACCGACGTCGGCGCGGGGCGCTGGTCGCTGTCGTGGTCCGGTCCGGCCCCGTTCGTCTTGGACGAACCGCTGGAAGACCGGCTGGCACCCGCGCTCGACAAGGCCACCGCGGCCGAATCCGACACCGCGCCACTGCGCGCGCTGCTGACGGCCGCCGGGGTGTCCGCCGGCTACCGGCCGTCACCCACTCTTGTTCGTTCCTAAGGAGTTTCAATGCTTTGGCTGCTCAAATCCCGTGAACGCAAGGCCGTCTTCGCCATGATGAAGGAGGCGAAACGACGCGGCGTCGAGATCGACGAACTCAAGAACGTGATGACGCCGGAGGAGTTCGTCGCCCTGCTGCCGCCGGAGAAGCCCAAGTTCAAGGGCAAGGTCCCGGACGTCACGCGCTGGGGTCTCCCGCCGGACAACGAGGTGTCGACGAAGCAGTACTGGACCGACGAAGAGGTCCTCGCCGTCCAGGAGTCGACCGCTCGCGGTGAATGGACGGGCGCCGCCGCGCTGCTGGCGTCGACCTGGGGTGACTGGGACCGTCGCAATCTGGTGACCGGCGCGCTCGGCGAGGCCGCCGCGACGGACGACGGGTGGCTGCGCGCGTGGCGCGAGGCCCGCCCCGGTGACCCAGGTGCGGCGCTGGTCAACGCGGAATCGCTGGTGCACGTGGCGTGGGAGGTGCGCAGCGGGCTGCAGGCGAAACACGTCACGGAGGAGCAGTTCGCCGCGTTCTTCCGGGTGCTGGCGCAGGCCGAGGAGGCCGTGCACGAGGCGTCCGAGCTCGCTCCCGCGGATCCGACGCCTTGGGTGACAGCGCTCGCGATCGCGATGGGGCAGCAGGCCGAGAACGACCAGTACCTGGAGGTTTGGGCGGAGCTCACGGAGCGCGACCCGCAGCACCGCGGGGCGCACACGCGGGCACTGCAGTACTGGTGCGCCAAGTGGTTCGGCTCGAACGAGAAGATGTGGGAGTTCGCCGAGACCGCCGCGGCGAAGTCTCCGAAGCTGGCTCCGCTCCTGCTGATCGCCGCGCACGAATCCGAGTTCCAGGACGTTTCCGCGTGGCGTGACCCGCGGGTCGCCGGTGCGCTCGACGGGATCGTGGCGTGGCTCGACGGCGAAGGGCGGGATCACCCGTCGACGCGCTCGGACCGGGCGTACGCGGCGAAGGCGCTCGTGGAGAACGGGCGCTTCGACGAGGCCGTCGAGCAGTTCCGGCACCTGGGGACGCGGGCCGACGCCGGGATCTGGGCCTACAGCGGTGACGCTCGGGGCGAGTTCCTGGCGACGCGGTACGCGGCCTGCTTCGGGGCCACGAAGCCCTGACCCTGGCGCATTTCGTCCTCTGAATGCGGTGGTTCTCCGGGCCCCCGCGTGAAGGCCCCCTTCCCTCGGCTGAGCCGAGGGAAGGGGGCCTTCACGCGCTTGCCGCATTCAGAGGACTAAACGCGTGGCGAGGGGTCAGGAGTTCGCGGCGACCAGTTCCGCGATCTGCACGGCGTTGAGCGCCGCGCCCTTCCGCAGGTTGTCGTTCGACAGGAACAGCACGAGACCGCGGCCGCCGTCGACGCCCGGGTCCGTGCGCAGGCGCCCGACGTAGGACGGGTCCTGGCCCGCGGCCTGCAGCGGCGTCGGGATGTCCGACAGCTCCACGCCGGGCGCGCCGGTCAGCAGTTCGGTCGCGCGGGCGACCGAAAGCGCCTGCGAGAACTCCGCGTTGATCGAGATCGAGTGTCCCGAGAACACCGGCACCCGCACACAGGTGCAGGAGACGCGCAGCTCCGGGATGCTCAGGATCTTGCGGCTCTCGTTGCGGAACTTCTTCTCTTCGTCCGTCTCGAATTCACCGTCGTCCACAATGGACCCGGCCAGCGGGAGGACGTTGTGCGCGATGGTCCGCGCGTACTTCTTCGGCTCGGGGAACGTCACCGCCGCGCCGTCGTGGGTCAGCGCGCCCGCGTTCGGCGCCGCCGCGGCCAGCTGGCCTTCCAGCTCCTCGACGCCGGCGAGCCCGCTGCCGGACACCGCCTGATACGTGCTGGCGACCAGCCGCACCAGACCCGCTTCCGCGTGCAGCGGCTTGAGCACCGGCATCGCGGCCATGGTGGTGCAGTTGGGGTTCGCGATGATCCCCTTGCGCGCTTCCTTGACCGCCTCCGGGTTGACCTCGCTGACGACCAGCGGGACCTCGGGGTCCATGCGCCAGGCCGACGAGTTGTCGATCACCGTGGCACCGGCGGCGGCGAACCGCTCCGCCTGTGCCTTGGAGGTCGAGCCACCGGCGGAGAACAGCGCGATGTCCAAACCGGACGGATCCGCCGTCGTCGCGTCCTCGATGACGATTTCCCCGTCACGCCAAGGAAGTTTCGAGCCAGCGGACCGCGCCGAAGCGAAGTACCGCATTTCGGCGACCGGGAAACCCCGTTCGGCCAGCAGACGGCGCATCACACCGCCGACCTGACCGGTCGCCCCTACCACTCCTACTCGCAGACCTTCAGCCATCAGCGACCACTCCCCGCGTAGACGACGGCTTCTTCGTCGCCGCCGAGTTCGAATGCTTCGTGGATCGCGCGCACCGCGTCGTCGAGCTGCGCGTCCCGGATCAGGACCGAGATCCGGATTTCCGAGGTATTGATGATTTCGATGTTGACACCCGACTGCGCGAGCGCCTCGCAGAACGTCGCCGTGACACCGGGGTGCGAACGCATCCCCGCGCCGACGAGCGACACCTTGCCGACATGGTCGTCGTACAGGACCGACTCGAAGCCGATCTCGCCCTTGATCTTCTCCAGCGACTGCACGGCCTTGGCCCCGTTGGCCTTCGACAGCGTGAAGGTGATGTCGGTGCGGCCGGAGACGGTGCTGGACACGTTCTGCAGCACCATGTCGATGTCGATCTCGTTGTCGGCGATCACCCGGAAGATCTTGGCGGCGGCACCGGCGGTGTCGGGCACCCCGGTCACCGTGATCTTGGCTTCGGAGCGGTCGTGCGCCACACCGGTGATCAACGCTTGTTCCACGGGGATCTCCTCGATAGAACCGGTCACCGTGGTGCCCGGCTTGTCACTGTAGGAAGAACGGACTCGGATCGGGACGCCGTAGCGGCGCGCGTACTCCACCGAGCGCAGGTGCAGGATCTTCGACCCGCTCGCGGCCAGCTCCAGCATCTCCTCGTAGGCGATGGTGTCGAGCTTGCGGGCGTCGGGGACGACCCGGGGATCGGCGGTGTACACACCGTCCACATCGGAATAGATCTCGCACACGTCGGCGTTCAGCGCCGCGGCCAGCGCGACGGCGGTGGTGTCCGAGCCGCCGCGGCCGAGGGTGGTGATGTCCTTGGTGTCCTGGGACACCCCCTGGAACCCCGCCACCAGGGCGATGTAGCCCTGGTCGAGGGCTTCGGTCACCCGGCTGGGGCTGACGTCGATGATCCGCGCGTTGCCGTGCACGGACGTCGTCACCACACCGGCCTGCGAACCGGTGAACGACCAGGCCTCCGCGCCCTGCGCCGAAATCGCCATCGCCACCAGCGAGTTGGAAATGCGCTCACCCGCGGTGAGCAGCATGTCCATCTCGCGTTCCGGCGGCGCCGGGTTGACCTGCTGAGCCAGGTCGAGCAGCTCGTCCGTCGTGTCTCCCATGGCGGAGCAGACGACGACGACGTCGTTGCCCGCCTTCTTGGTGGCGACGATGCGTTCCGCGACGCGTTTGATCCGGTCGGCACTTTCCAGCGACGAACCGCCGTACTTCTGGACCACGAGGGCCACGCCCGAACCTCCTCGACGGGCCGGGCGTGCTCCTGGTGGGCACCGAGGAGCCCCCGCGTCCCTTATTTGGGCGAAAGCCTACCGGGGACACGCATGCCCGCCACCCTCGTAAGTGGGCCTGACCACCACTTCGGGGACTTCTGGAAGTAAATCTTCCTTAACACCAACGAAATAGTCGGAGGGCTTTCACTTTAGTGACGGAGAGCACGCCTTGTTATGGTCCGCCAATGCACAAGCCCGCCCAAACGAGTACCCCGATCGCGTCGATCCTGGCCGCCAGGTGGAGCCCTCGCGCCTACGACGAGGCCGCCACCGTCACCGACGACCAGGTCCGCGCGCTGCTCGAAGCGGCCCGCTGGGCGCCGTCGTTCGGCAACACCCAGCCCGCCCGTTACCTGGTCGGCCTCCGGGGCACGCCGTCGTTCGACCGCGTCCTCTCGACGCTCAACTCGGGCAACCGCGCGTGGGCTCATCGCGCCGGGCTGCTGCTGATCGGCGTGATGGTGACCACCAACGAGAAGGGCGAAGTCCCCTACGCCGAGTACGGACTGGGCCTGGCGAGCGAGAACCTCGTGCTCCAGGCCGTCGAACTCGGCCTGATCGCGCATCAGATGGCCGGCTTCTCCGCCGAAGCGGCATCGGACTTCTTCGGCCTGCCCGACGACGTCGTCCCCAAGGTCGCCATCGCCGTCGGCCACCCCGCGGATCCTTCGGTACTGGAAGAGGACTGGCGGATCGAGCGCGAGAAGGCGCCACGCGAGCGGGTCCCGCTGGCCGATTTCGCCTACACCGACGGCTGGGGCACGAGCGCCTTCTCCGACTGAGGGAGCCAACGCAGGGCGAGGACGCCGAGCCCGACATGCAGCAGGCTCAGCACCGCGACGGCGGTGTGCAGACCCGCGACGAAGGCCTCCTTCGCGTCAACGGCGGCCGTGGGCGCGATACCCGGATGCTGAAGGGTTTCGCCGAGCGTGGGCGCGAGGCCCGGACCGGCCAGGCGGAACACCAGCGCCGCGAGCGACCCCATGAGCGCGATCCCCAGCGCGTTGCCGATCTCGTTGCTGGTCTCGGCGATCGCGCCGGCCGCTCCCGCCCGTTCGGCGGGCACCGCGGCGACGGCCGTGTCGGCCACCACGCTGAACGAGATGCCGTAGCCGACCCCGGCGACCACGGTCGAGGCGACGTACCAGCCCGCCCCGCCCGTGACGCCGGTCATGAGCAGCAACGCCAGCCCGAGGGCTATGGAGAAGTGGCAGGTGACCAGGGCCGCGCGCTTGCCGATCCGGTCGACCAGCGCCGGGGTGACGACGCACATCGTGGTGAGCACGGCCGCGCCGGGCAGCGCCAGCAGCGCCGCGTGCAGCACGGGCAGGCCGAGCACGGACTGGAGGTGGACCCCCGACAGGTACGCGGCCGCCGACCACGCGGCGAGGGGCAGCAGCCCGGTGACGACCGCGATCGTGAAGACGCGGTCGCGGAACAGGGAGAACTCGATCAGCGGGTGGTCGAGACCACGCTGGCGCCGGACGAACCACGTCAGCAGCCCGGCCCCGGCGATCCCCGCGGAGACCGCGAGGACGGACAGCCCGTCGGCGGCGGCGTGCTTGATCCCGTAAATCGCGAGCAGCAGACCGGCGGCCGAGAGCACGACGCTCAGCGCGTCCACGCGTCCGGGCCGCGTGGCCCGCACCTCCCGGAGCAGCACCGGCGCGAGCGCCAGGAACACCACGATCACCGGCAGGTTGACCAGGAAGACCGAACCCCAGGGGAACCGCTCCAGCAGGACACCGCCGACGACCGGGCCGATCGCGAAACCGGCGGCGAACGCGGCCGCGAAGACACCGATGGCCCGCGCCCTCAGCCGGGGGTCGGGGAAGAGCTCGCTCAGCACGGCCAGCGCCGACGGCAGCAGCGTCGCGCCCGCCAGCCCCATGAGCGCGCGGAACGCGATGAGCAGTTCCGGGCTCGGGGCGAACGCCGCCGCGGTGGAGGCCGCGCCGAACACCGCCGCACCGATCATCAGCAGCTTCCGGCGGCCGTAGCGGTCGCCGATGTTGCCGAACGCGATGAGCAGCGAGCCGACCGCGAAGCCGTAGACGTCCAGGATCCACAGCGCCTGATCGGCCGTCGGGGTGAGCGCCTGGCTGATCCTGGGCATCGCGAGGAACAGGATCGAGCCGTCCATCGAGACCAGGAAGACCGGGCAGAGGATCACCAGCAGGCCGAACCAGGCCCGGTTGTGCTGTCTTGTCATGCCCTCGACGGTGGGCCGGCCCGTCGAGAGCAACCAGCCCCGCGCCGTGGGTACACCCAGCGGGTACACCCACGCGACCCCGAACGAACCTACGCTCGGAGTCATGGAAAGCCTCGGCGTGTACCTCAAGAGCCGTCGTGACCGGGTGACCCCCGCCGAGATCGGCCTGCGCACCTACGGCACCTCCCGCCGCGTGCCCGGCCTGCGCCGCGAGGAACTCGCCCAGCTCGCCGGGGTGAGCGCCGGGTATTACACGCGGCTGGAGCAGGGGCTGGCCGAAACCGCTTCACAGCAAGTGCTCGACGCGCTCGCCCGCGTCCTCCGGCTCGACGACGTCGAAACCGTGCACCTGCACAACCTCGCCCGGCGGTCCTCGCTCCCGGAACTGTCCGACCCCGGCCCGGAGGACCCGCATCCCCGCGTCCTCGCGCTGCTGGAGAACCTCGCCGAATCCGTGCCCGCCGTCGTGCTCGGCAGGCGCGGCGACGTCCTCGCGTGGAACCGCGCGGGGCACGCGCTCACCGCCGAACACGTCGACTTCGCTTCACCGGCGGATCCCGGGCGACGGCCGTCCGTGCCGCGGATGTTCTTCCTCGACCCGCTCACCAGGAACCTGTTCGGCAACTGGGCCGAACTCGCCCGCGTCCACGTCGCCTACCTGCGGCTGACCGCGGGCCGGTATCCCACCGACGCCCGCCTCGCCGGGCTCATCGGCGAACTGACCATGCGCAGCGACGAGTTCGCGACGCTCTGGGCCACCGGCGACGTCGCCGACTGCACCGTCGGCGCCATGCTCCTGCGGCATCCGACGGTCGGCGCGGTCGACGTCGACTATCAGGTGTGGCTCCAGCCCGACAGCCCCGGCCACCGGCTGGAGATCTACACGCCGAAGGACCCGGGCTCCGCCGACGCGCTCAAGATCCTGAACCGGTTTGATCGCTAACCTGGGGTCATGGGGGCTTTGCGCAATCTCGTCCGCAACGAATCCCGCACGATGGCCGGGCTTTGGCTGTATGTGAGAGGCCGCAAGGACGGCATCGACGGGGACGCCGTCGCGGTGCCGTACGGCTCCAGCGGTAAAGCGATCTTCATCGTCATGGCGGTGGTGAGCGCCGTCGAAGCGGGTCTCTTTTGGTTGATCGACTTCGGCATCGTCGTCGACGTGGCGCTGCTCGTCCTGGGCGTGTACTCGGTGCTGCTGGTGTTCGGGATCTACGCCGGCACCGTCGTCCGGCCGCACGTGGTCTCCTCGCGTGAGGTGCGGGTGCGCTGGAGCTCGTTCTACGACGTGCGGATCCCGCGGGAGAACGTCGCCGCGCTGCGGCATCTGCAGGAGAGCCACGACCCGCTCAAGGCGCAGAAGTTCCGCGACGAAACCTGGTTGAGTCACGACAATTTCTACGAGACGAACCTGATCGCCGAACTGCGCGAGCCGGTCACCGTGACCCGCCCGCTCGGCGCGACCGAGACCGTCCGCGTGGTGAAGTTCCAGGCCGACGACCCGAAGGCCGCCGTCGAGGCTTACGAACGGCTCGGCGTCAGTTGAGAGACGTGGTCCGGTCCACGATCATGCGGGCGACCTCGACGACGCTCTCGTCCAGCGAATAGGCGTGCGCGCGGATGAGGGCCAGCGCGTCCGAGGCGGTGCACTGGTGGGTGTTCATGACCATTCCCGTGGCCTGATGCACCACGACCCGCAGATCGCTGTCACCGAACAGCGGATGCACGGGGAGCCCGTCCTCGACGTCGAGCCGCGTCCCCGGATGCAACGCGGTGTCGGTGAGGACGTCGGCCACCACCTTCGCCGAACGGGCGATCGCGGCGTCCGGTTCGGGTTCGGGCCGATACGCGATGAGGCTTCCCAGCGGTGATTCCGGCAGCCCCAGCCGGGCCGACACCACCGCCCGGACCCCGAGTTCCCGCGCGGCGGGGCCGAACCGGGGCCACCGGCTCATCAGTTCCCGCTCGCCGCAGACCCCCAGTTGGAAGGGGGTACCCCGGGAAGGCCCTTCGCCGAAGAGGTACTCCAGATCGTTCGCCCTGGCGGCGACGGTGTCGGAGACGACGACCGCCGTCCCGCTCTCGTCCTTGGTGAACAAGGTGACCGCGAGGCTGGGGATACCGGACGCCTCGGCCACCGCCGTCATGAACGCCGGGGGAAGTCCCGCGTGCCCGTCCCCCGCGGCCCAGCTTTTCACCGCGTCGACGTAACCCGCGTGCAGCTCGGCCGCGGCCCGGTGCCTGCTCTCGGTGGCGCGGTGGAGCGCCGCCATCCGCCGGTGGAACGGGCGCATGCTCTCGGGGGCCGTTTCCATCAGGGTTTCGTGACGCCGGGCCACGCTCGCCACGCGATCCGCACGTCGTCGTTCGGTCTCGACAAGTTTCCGCAGGGTCGCTTGGTCGTATCGGCCGCCTGTGCCGTCACCCATGGGCCGAGGGTACGCTCGCCGCCCTTTCCAGGATGTGACCCGGATGGCTGAGTGGCGCGGGTTCCCCGGTCTTACCGAGAGGACTAGCGTTGGTTGCCCATTTGAAAACGCCTCTCGATACTGCGAACGCAGGAAGGCCGATCTTTGATGCAGAATCGCGAAAGATGGGTCACCGACACCTTGGTGGAGCTGGCGGACACCCTCGTCCCCTCACTCGATCCGGCGAGCTACTGGCTCTGTGTGGCGGATCGGTACACCCAGCTCGTCGCCTCGTCGTCGGTCCACCTCTCAGCTGCCGGTGACCGCGCCACCCACCCGGTGGTGGTGAACACCGACGAAAGGCTCGGAAGATCACCGCTCGACCGGATCCTCGCCGAGGAGGGCCCCGGCGTCGACAGCCGGGACGGCGGGGAATCGGTCAACGTGCTTTTCGACGAAGCGACGACCCGATGGCCCCGGCTGTCCCCGGCCGCGCTTTCCCTCGGCTACCGGTCGGTCCACGCGTTCCCGCTCAGCCGTCGCGAGGACTTCCTCGGCACGGTGACGATCCTGACCACGGAGACCGCGATGCTGCCGACGACGGATCTGCGGGTCGCGCACGCGCTCGCCGACGTCGCGACGATCGGCATGCTCAACCACCGCGCGATCACCGGGCTGACCACGACCTCAGAGCAGCTTCAAGGGGCGCTGACCAGCCGGGTGATCATCGAACAGGCCAAGGGCCTGGTGTCCGCCCGGCTGGAGATCAGCCCGGAGGCGGCTTTCCTGTTGCTGCGCCGGTACGCCCGCAGCCACAACATGAAGATCGGTGAGCTGTGCGCGTCGCTGATGCGCCGCCACCTCACGGTCGACGAACTCACCGCACCCCTTCCGAGGCCCGTCAAAGCGGGCCGCCGTCGGTGATCCCGCGCGGCACGGAACTCATTCCCGTCGCTTCTCCATGAGCAGTACGACGCCGCTGCCCGGTCCGCTCAACGGCGAGCAGCTGACCGTGGCGGCGAACGCCCTCCCCTTCCGGTCCACCGCGTCGGTCTGAGCGGGCACGGCACGGTGCCCGGTCTCGTTGCAGAGCTCGACCATCTCGCGAAGCTCTTCGGTCGGCAGGCCGAAGTCGAGGGTGAAGAACTCCACGCCGTAGACCTCGTCGGCGCGCATTCCCCACAGGTCCTCCGCGCCCCGGTTCCAGCTGCGCACCAGGAGATCGCTGTCGAGGACGACCACGCCGGCGGCGACGCTGGAAAGCACTCCTTCGAGGAAAGTGCGGGCCTCGCCCAGTTCCGCCGTGCGGATCCGCATCTCCTCGTTCATCGTTTCGAGTTCCTCGTTGCCCGACTGGAGTTCCTCGTTCGTGGTCTCGAGCTCCTCGTTGGTGGACTGGAGTTCCTCGTTGGTGGTTTCCAGTTCCTCGATGCTCGACTGGAGTTCCTCGTTGACGGTCTCCAGTTCCGCGTTGGTGGACTGGAGTTCCGCGTAGGCCGTCGCGAGGTCCTCCTGTACCCGCTTGACCTCCTGCTGGAGCCGGGTGGCTTCGGTGGTGTCGATGAACGTGATCGACACACCGAGGTCCTCGCCCTCGCTGGTCAGGAGTGGCCTGATGACGATGTCGAAGTACTGCGTCTCGCCCTCGGTCTTCTCCCGCCGCACGGCGTTGACCCGGACGCTCCGGCGTTCCCGGTGCGCCTTGTCGATCAGGGATCTGAGCTCGATCGGCTGGTAGGAGATCTCCAGATCGCGGAAGGGCGTGCCCACCTTGTGGGAGGAGAGCCCGAACTGCAGTCTCGCCGCTCCGTTTATCAACACGACCATGCCGTCGCGGTCGATGCCCAGCACCGCGTCGGGAGAGGCCGCCAGCGCCAGCTCGACCACCTGGCGCCGGTTGATCTTCTCCGTCCCGGCGGCCGTCCGGGGATCGAACCGCGTCGCCCTCGGCGTCAGCCCCAGGCCCATACCCGGGCTCGTCTGGACCTTGAACACCCGGTTGCGCATGTCGGTCACCTCGAACCGGGAACCGTCGGCGAGCAGCATCTCGGCCTTGCCGAGGAACAGGTAGCCACCCTCGTTGAGCGCGAAGTGGAACCGTTCGATGATCTTCGCCTGCGCCTCGACGTTGAAGTACATCAGGGTGTTGCGGCAGACCAGCAGGTCGACCCGGGAGATCGGCGCGTCACGGGTGATGTCGTGCCTGCCGAAGATCACCCGGCGGCGGAGATCCCGGCGGAAGGCGAACATGGCCCCGTTCGGTTCGAAGTACTTCGTCTTCAACTCGTCGGGGAGCTTCTCCAGCGCCTTGAGGGGGTACACCCCCGCCCTGGCCTCGCGCAGGGCTTCTTCGTCGACATCGGTGCCGTAGATCTTGACCTGTTTGGTGCACGCCTCGATGCCGAGTTGCTCGGCGAAAAGGATCGCGAGGGTGTACGCCTCCTCGCCACTCGAACATCCGGCGCTCCAGATCCGGATCTCTTCGCCGGGACCGGCCCGCTCGATCAGTTCGGGGACGACGACCGTCTGGAGGTAATGCCAGGCCGCGGGATCCCGGAAGAAACTGGTGACATTGATCAAAATGGTGTTGAAGAGTTCCTGGAACTCTTCCGCGTTGATCTCCAGGAAATCCCGGTAATCCGGGTATCGCTCGAAGTTCACGGTCTGCATCCGTTTGCGGATCCGACGCGCGAGAGAGGTTCGTTTGTAACCGGTGAAATCGAAACCTCGTGAGTCCCTGATGAAGGTCAGCAAGGATTCGAGGTCTTGCTCGTCTTCGACTTCGCCGTCTTGCGCGGTCACAGTGATCTAGTTCCTTCTATCAAGGCCACCAGCGCACCCGCGATGTCGTTCAGCGGCAGCACCAGGTCGACCGCCACGGCATTCACCACGGCTTGTGGCATACCTTTGAATTCTGCGGTGCTCGGATCTTCGGCGACCACGGTACCTTCACGGGACGTCGCCGCCTTCGCACCCTTCGAGCCGTCGAAACCGGTACCGGTCAGCACGCAGAACAGGGCCGCCGGCCCGTAAACCTCCGCGACGGACTCGAACAGCAGATCGGCCGATGGCCGGACGAATCTGACCTTGTCGCTCTTCGACAGGACGAGCCTGCCGCCGGTCTCGACCAGGAGATGCCGGTCCGGCGGCGCGAGATAGGCGGCACCCGGCTCGGCCAGCTCGCCGTCCTCGGCCAGCTTCACCCGCAACCGTGACCGCCGGTCGAGGAGCTCGGCGAGAATCGTGTCGTGGTGGGGATCGAGGTGCTGGACGATGACCACGGGCACGGGAAAATCGGCGGGCAAGTCCCCCAGCACCCTGACGAGTGCCTTGACTCCGCCCGCCGAGGTCCCGATGGCGACGATCTGGTAGGCCGTCGACTCAAGGCGGCCGGGCATGGTCCAAGGGTAGTGCTCAGAGGCTAAGCGGAACCGCCGACGCGGCGGATGATCTTCGCGAGAATCCCCGTGACCACCATCCAGAAGACCGCGGCGATGCCGTAGTTGATCAGCACGCGGAGTTTGGCGTCCTCGGGCATGAAGAGATCCTTGAAGCCCAGCAGGAGCCCGTCGGCCCAGCCGCGGACGAACGAGACGATGCCGTTGTCGGAGTTCGCCTCACCGATCACGAAGACGACGTGCAGCACCAGGATCGCCGCGAAGATCAGTCCGACCCAGCGGACGACGCTCGCCAGTATCCCCGCCGCGCGGCCGCTCCCGGCCCGCCAGTCGACCTTGCGCCGGGTCGCCTGATCAGCGGTTTCCTTCTCTTCAGCGTGCTCGCCCATGCCGGGCAGTGTGGCACGCTCCCTGGTCCGATTGCTACCCGTGAGTAACCCGAATGGGCGCCACTTGAGTCACGGTTCGATCGCGGCCCGGGTTTCCTTCCGGGCGATCTCGCGGTTAAGGTGGCGTCGTGGCTCGAGCTCTCCTGCTTCGCTGCCGCGACGGGGCCTGATCGGACCGGCTCCCCGTCGCGGGGCTTCGTGGTGCCGGTCGTCGCACCCGATTCTTCAGGAGAACCGTCCCCTCATGAGCATCCGTAAACCCACTCGTCCTGCCCCTTCCGAGCAGGCTTCGTGGAACACCCAGCGCGGCACTTCGATGCCCGTACACCGCTATCGCCCCTGGTACGACCTGGTCGAGGACATCGCACTGCCCGACCGCACCTGGCCGGACAAGCGCATCGACACCGCCCCGCTGTGGTGCGCGGTCGACCTGCGCGACGGAAACCAGGCCCTGATCGACCCGATGTCGCCCGCGCGCAAGCGCAAGTTCTTCGACCTGCTGGTCCGCATGGGCTACAAGGAGATCGAGGTCGGTTTCCCGGCGGCGTCGCAGACGGACTTCGACTTCGTCCGCGAGATCATCGACGAAGGCGCCATCCCGGACGACGTCAGCATCCAGGTGCTGACCCAGTGCCGTCCGGAGCTGATCGAGCGCACCTTCAAGGCCCTCGAAGGCGCGCCGCGCGCGATCGTCCACATCTACAACTCGACGTCGATCCTGCAGCGTCGTGTCGTATTCCGTGAAGAGCGCATCGGCATCACGAAGATCGCTTCGCAGGCGGCCGAGCTGGTCGTCGACTACGCGGCGAAGCAGCCGGACACCGACTTCCGCTTCCAGTACTCCCCGGAGTCCTACACCGGCACCGAGCTGTCCTACGCGCTCGAGGTCTGCAACACGATCACCGAGATCTGGCAGCCGACGCCGGAGAAGCCGGTCATCCTGAACCTGCCTGCCACCGTCGAGATGGCGTCGCCGAACGTCTACGCCGACTCGATCGAGTGGATGCACCGGAACCTGGAGCGCCGCGACTCGGTGATCCTGTCGCTGCACCCGCACAACGACCGCGGCACCGGCATCGCCGCCGCCGAACTGGGCTTCCAGGCCGGCGCGGACCGGATCGAAGGCTGCCTGTTCGGCAACGGCGAGCGCACCGGCAACGTCGACCTGGTCGCGCTGGGCATGAACCTCTACAGCCAGGGTGTCGACCCGCAGATCGACTTCTCCGACATGGACGAGATCAAGCGGACCGTCGAATACTGCAACCAGCTGCCGGTGCACGAACGCAGCCCGTGGGCGGGCGACCTGGTGTTCACCGCGTTCTCCGGCAGCCACCAGGACGCGATCAACAAGGGTCTCGACGCGCTGAAGGCCGCCGCCGACAAGGCGGGGACACCGGTCGACGAGCACCCGTGGGAGGTCCCGTACCTGCCGATCGACCCGAAGGACATCGGCCGCAACTACGAGGCCGTGATCCGGGTGAACTCGCAGTCCGGCAAGGGCGGCGTCGCCTACATCATGAAGGCCGAGCACCAGCTCGACCTGCCGCGGCGCCTGCAGATCGAGTTCTCGAAGGTCGTCCAGCGGCACACCGACACCGAGGGCGGCGAGGTCGACCCGGCCACGATGTGGAACGCGTTCTCGGCCGAGTACCTGGAGCTGAAGACACCGCTGGAGCTGGTCCGCCAGCACGTACGGGACAACGGTGACGGCGAGTACGACATCACCGCCACCGTGCGGGTCGAGGGCGACGAGCACGAGGTCACCGGGACCGGGAACGGCCCGATCGCGGCCTTCTTCGACGCGCTGTCGACCGTCGGGTTCGACCTGCGGCTGCTGGACTACAGCGAGCACACGCTCTCGCCGGGCGACGACGCGCGGGCGGCGTCGTACATCGAGTGCGCGATCTCGGACCGGGTCTACTGGGGCATCGGGATCGACCCGTCGATCGTGACCGCCTCGCTGCGGGCCGTCGTCTCGGCGGTGAACCGGGCGAACCGGTAGCTTTCGCTTCGCGCGTGAAGGCCCCCTTCCCTCGGCTGAGCCGAGGGAAGGGGGCCTTCACGCGCTTCTACAGGGCCTTCACGGCGGCCAGGATGTCGGCCGGGTCGGTGCGGGTGGTGTAGTCCGGGTGGACATCGATGTAGCGGATGACACCCTCGCCGTCCACGACCAGGACGGTCGGGTACGGCAGCTCCCACTCCCGCGCGCCGTTGATCTTCTCGACGTCGCCGATGAGCGCGTCGAAGGTCGGCTTGATCTCCGGGTCCTGGCGGAACGTGATGCCGAGCTCGCGCCCGAGCTTGTTGTCCACATCGGACAGAACGGTGAACTCAAGATCCTTTGTGGACAGCGAGTCGTCCGGCAGCTGCGGGCTGACCGCGACCAGCTTCACGCCCAGATTCTCCAGCTCGGGCAGTAGTTCCCGCCGATAGGCGCGCAGGGCGAGGTTGCAGTACGGGCACCACGCGCCGCGGTAGAACACCACGACCGCGGGCCCCTCCGCGACCCGGACCCGCGCGCCGCCGGCGTCCGGCAGCGTGAAGTCCGGCATCGCCGTGCCCGGCTTCACCGCCGCCTCGACGACCAGTCCGACGAACTTCTCCCGGTCGGCCTTGAGCACCGGCGCCACCTCCTCCGGCACCTGTTCCGCGACGGCGGCACGCAGGTCGGCGAGGTCGGTGTTGAGATCCCCCATCGTCAGCTCCTTTGGTTGTACTGATCGGTACAGTGCGGCCGACTGTACTATTCAGTACATGAGTGGTCAACCGGCGAAGACCCCGCGGGGGCGGATGACGAGGGACGCGATCGTCGACGCGGCGGCCGAGCTGATGTACGTCAACGGCGTCGCCGCGACAAGCGTCGACAAGGTGCTCGCGGCCAGCGGGGCCGGAAAATCGCAGATGTACCACTACTTCAAGAACAAGGACGAACTCGTCGGGGCGGTCATCGACCGCTGCCTCGAACTGATCCTCGGCAACCAGCCCACGATCTTCGAACTCCGCGAATGGGCGGACTTCGACCAGTGGGCCCAGGAGATCCTCGCCATCCAGAGCACCCCGAAGGGCCCGGTCGCCTGCCCGCTCGGCAACCTCACCGGCGAACTCGGCGACGACCCGAAGGCGGCCCCGCTGCTGGACAAGGCCTACCGCGAATGGGAGTCCCATCTCGAACGTGGCCTGAAGTCTTTGCGGGAGAAGGGAAAGCTCGCTGAGGACGCCGACCCGGCCCGGCTCGCGCAGGCCGCGATGACCTGCCTCCAGGGTGGTCTGCTGATGGCCCACCTGCGGCACGACATCACGCCGATCGCCGACGCGCTCAAGATCGCGCTGGACCACCTGAAGAGTCACGCTCGCCCGTGAGCGCCGCGACCTCGTCGGCGAGCGCGTCGAGCACCTTCGCCACCGCCGGCCGCGAGGACGCACCGAGCCGGCAGACCGCCTCGACGTGCCGCGCCGCCTTGATCCCGGCGAGCGGACGGCAGACCAGGCCGCTGCCGCGCCGGGTGTCCACTGTGTACCGGGGCAGCAGCGCGATCCCGTGCCCCGCGGCCACCAGCCGTTCGATGATCCGGAAGTCGTTGATGCGCTGCACCACCCGCGGCCGCACGCCGGTGCGGATGATCAGCGACTGGAGGATGTCGTCCACCGGGAACCCGGCGTTGACGCTGATCCAGCGTTCGTCGGCCAGCTCGGCGAGCTCGATCCGGCGCCGCTTCGCGAGCCGATGCCCCGCCGGGAGCGCCACGTCGAGCGGTTCGCGCAGCAGATGCCGCGACTCCAGCCGTTCCGATCCGAGCGGCTCCGCGTGCTCGTCCCGGTGCGCCACCACGATGTCGTAGTCCGCGACGAGCCCCGGCACCTCGGGTGGCGTCATGTCGACGTCGCGCACGATGACGTCCAGCCCGTCGAATTCCGCCACCCGGTGCAGCAGGCCGGGCAGCAGCATCAGCCCGGCCGACTGGAAGATCGCCACCCGGACCCGGCCGCGCGGGGCACTGCGGTAAGTGTCCAATTCGGACTCCGCGCGATCGAGCGCGGCGAGCACGTCGTCCGCGCGGGCGACGAGCGCGCGGCCCGCGTCGGTCAGCCGCAGCCCGCGTCCGGCCGGCTCCGTCAGCGCGAGACCGACGTCACCCTGCAAGGCGCGCAGCTGCTGGGAAACCGCGGACGGGGTGCAGTGCAACGCTTTCGCGGCCGCCGTCACGCTGCCGCGGTCGGCGAACTCCCGCAGGGTCCGCAACCGGCCGATGTCCATGGCACCAGCATATGTGAAGCGAAACTGAACGGTCGCTGCAAATATTCTCGCTGGTCCTAAATGGTCATCCACGTCAGAGTGAAGACATGCCCGCCCGCGACCGTTTGCTCGCCCTGCTCGTCGTCGTCCTCTGGGGCTGCAACTTCCTCGCCATCCACGCCACCCTCGGACAGTTCCCGCCCGTCTTCGCCGGCGGGCTGCGCTTCGCGATCATCGCGATCCCGACCGTCCTGTTCGTACGGTGGCCGAAGGTGAAGATCCGCCACCTGCTCGGCTACGGGCTGGGCTTCGGCACCGGGCAGTTCGCCTTCCTCTTCATCGCGATGGACACCGGCATGCCGACCGGCCTCGCGTCTCTGGTGCTGCAGGCCTCGGCCCCGTTCACCGTCCTGCTCGGCGCCGTCTTCCTGCGGGAACGAGTGTCCGGACGGCAGCTCGCCGGGATCCTGCTCGCCGTCGCCGGGATGGCGACGATCGCCTGGCAACAGGCCGGGAACGCCGCCCTGCTGCCGGTGATCCTGACCCTGCTCGGCGCGCTGAGCTGGGCTTTCGGCAACCTGAGCACGCGACAGGCGGCACCGGACAACCCGCTGAACTTCGTCCTCTGGATGTCCGTGGTGCCGCCGCTGCCGATGTTCGCGCTGTCACTGGCGATGGAGGGCCCCGGCGAGATCGGGCGCTCGCTGAGCACCCTCGGCACGACCACCGGGCTGATCGGCCTCGGCGGGCTCGCCTACGTCGTGCTGTTCGGCACGATCGTCGGCTCCGGGATCTGGACGTCGCTGATGCGCCGCAACCCGGCGGGTGTGGTCGCGCCGTTCTCCCTGCTGGTGCCGGTGGTCGGGCTGTCGATGGCGTTCCTGGTCCTCGACGAGCGGCCCTCCCTGGTGGAGATCGTCGCCGCGGCCGTCGTCATCGGCGGCGTCCTGTTCGGTTCGACGAAGCGCCGCGCCCGCGAGCCGGACTTCCTCGCCGAAGCCGAAACGCCTCAGCCCACTGGCGTGCGGTGAGCCGTTTGGGCACGACGTCCCTGCCTGGGCTGGTGAACACCTGCCGCACGAAGTCCTGGTAGCGCTCACGATCCGCGTCGTCGACGAGCGGCCGCCCACGCCGGGTCATGGTGAGCAGACCACCGTTGACGCCGGGCCTCGGGCGGAACGCCTCCGCGGGCACCCGGCCCGCCAGCCGGAAGTCGAACCACGGCCACCACTGCGCGGTCATCATGGTCGCGCCACCGACCCCGGCCCGGCGGCGCGCCACCTCCCACTGCATGAGCAGGACGGCGTCCGTCCACCCGGGAGCGGCGAGGACGTGGCGCAGGGTCGCGGTGGTCAGGTGGAACGGCAGGTTCCCGACCAGCACATGGGGTGTCTTCGGCAACGGGAACCGCAGGAAGTCCGCGGTGACGATCTTCGTCGGCGGCTGGACGCGGCTCACCAGCCGAGCGGTGCGGCGGTCGTCGATCTCGACGCCGGTCAGTGGCCTGCCGAGCCGTTCCAACGGCAGGGTCAGGGCGCCGTCGCCCGTGCCGAATTCGATGATCGGCCCGGCCGTGCCGTCGACGAGCTTCACGACGGTTTCGATGGTGTTCCGGTCGATGAGGAAGTTCTGGCCGAGTTCATGACGGCCAGGACGATGTGTGCGCAAGGGATCTCCGCGGCTTCGAGGTGAGCCGGGCAGCACGAAGCCTGCCCGGCGATGACTCGCTAGGGCGGCGGTTCCTTGCTGGACGCGTGGGATCCGCCGCTAGGCGCGGCGGGTCCTGGTGAACGCGGATGCACACATGGCGGCGAAGCTACCCCGGGTCCGGATGCTTCCGCCAACGGTTTTCTATCCGGCGATCCGGGTGGTGCCGAGGTGTTCGACCGGACCGGACAGCGCGGCCTTGACCCGGCGGGTGAGGTCGTCGGTGAGCACCTCGGTCTCACCTTTCTCCAGCCCGTCGACGACCTGGCGGGCGACGTCGCGCGGGTCGTTCTTGGGGATGTCGAGCCCCTGGGTCATGTCGGTGTCGGTGTAGCCGAGGTGGACGCCCACGACCTGGGTGCCCTGCCCGGCGAACTCGATCCGGAGCGAGTTGGTGAGCGACCAGAAGGCCGCCTTCGACGCGCCGTAGGACCCCGAGCCGGCCGCCCACGACAGGACGGAGTGGACGTTGACCAGCGCTCCGCCGTCCTTGAGTTGCGGCGCAAACGCTTGCGCGATCCGCAGTGCCCCGAAGACGTTCGTCTCGAAGACCGGCCGGTGCGCTTCGACGTCTTCGCCGAGCAGCGAGCCGAGGCCGAGGACCCCGGCGTTGTTGAAGACGATCGTCGCGTCGCTCGCCGCGGCGGCCAGCGCGCGGACGGACTCCGGGTCGGTGACGTCGAGCGGGAGCGGGACGATCCGCGGATCGGTCTCCTCGCGCGGCGACCTGGCCGTCGCGTAGACCTTGGCGGCGCCGCGGGCGAGCAGCTCGGCGACGAACGCCCTGCCCAGTCCGCGCTGCCCGCCGGTGACCAGGACGACCGCGCCTTCGATGGAGGTCATAACTTGCTCCCTTGACAGAAGTGTTCTGCTTTTGCCTATGTCGTCAGGATGACTGCGCACGCAGACAGAGTCAAGTACGCTTGACCTATGTCATGGACCGCGACCGACCGCTACCGGTTACGCACCGCCCCCTCGGGGCTGGCGCTCGTTCAGGACTTCCTCAACACGAAGGCGATCAAGACGCACGGCCTCGACCTGCTGAGTGACGTCGACCTGGCCCGGCCCTGGGCCGCCGAGGCACTGAAGGAATGGTCGAAGACCCGGGACTCCGACGTGCCCGAGCTCACGCTGGGCCCGGGCGACCTCCGCGCGCTTCGCGATCTGCGGGAGTCGTTCGTTTCGCTCTTGGACGGCGACGACGCGGCCGTCGAGAAACCGATCAAGGCGGATCTCGCCGTACGCGACGGCGTCGTCCGGCTGTTCCCGTCCGGCACCGGACGGCAGTGGCTCGCTTCGGCGCTGTGGACGGAGACGCTGCTCGCGCAGCAGGCCGGGATCTGGCAGCGGCTGAAACTGTGCCGTCTCGACGGCTGCCGTTCGGCGTTCTACGACGTCTCGCGCAACAACAGCGGAGTCTGGCACGACGTGCGGACCTGCGGGAACGTCGCGAACCTGCGGGCTTCGCGGGAGCGGAAGAAGGCGCTCAGCTAAGAGCGGCGAGGGCCGACGGGATCGGGATCTCCCCGCCGATGACGTCGAACCCCTGGTTCTCGGTGAGCGGCTCGTCGAGGGTGGCGACCAGCACCGCGGCGACGTCGGCGCGGGAGACGTGCCCGGGTTCGAGGTGACCGCCGAGCTTGACGCGGCCGGCGGGCTGGTCGTCGGTGAGGGTGCCGGGGCGGACGATCGTCCAGTTCAGGCTCGACCGGCGCAGGACGCTGTCGGAGATCTGCTTCGCCATCAGGATGGACCGCACCAGGCGATCGCCCTGATCCGGCGAGTCCGCGAACTGCGCGGAAAGCTGCACGAACCGCGCGACACCGGCCTTCTCCGCGGCGCGGACGGCGGTGATCACGCCGTCGCGGTCGACGAGGTCGACCGAGGCCTGATCCGGATCGGGCGCGCCGATCGCGCTGATCACGACCTCGGAACCGGCGAGCGCTTCGACGAGGTCGTCCGCGTCGGCGGTGACGTCCGCGACCACGGTTTCGGCGCCGAGCCCGGCGACCTCCTCGGCGCGGCGGCGGCTGCGCAGCCCGGCCCGCACCTGATGTCCCCGCCCCCGCAGCAGCCGGACCACGTGAATCCCCGTCCGCCCCGACGCACCCAGCACTGTGACCCGCATGACAGGAGAGTCTGCCCGATCGCGGCCTCGCGCGCCGGTCACGCCGGCCCCACCGCGTTTCGTCCTCTAAATGCGCCAAAGCGCGTGAAGGCCCCCTTCACGCGGCTGAGCCGAGGGAAGGGGGCCTTCACGCGCATTGCAGGAGCGGAGCTAGAGGATCTCCGCCGCCGAGCCGACGTCCGGCAGCCCGCCGACGTCGGGGTTCAGGTCCCCGGCTCCGACGAGTTCCGCCTCGACCGCGTGCGGCTTGATCCGCCCGTCGCGGATGTCCTCCGCGTAGTGGCACGCGACCCGGTGCCCGGCGCCGATCTCCCGCAGCTGCGGGCGGTCGGTGTCGCACAGGCTCTGCTGCTTCCACGGGCACCGCGTGTGGAAGCGGCAGCCGGACGGCGGCCGCGCCGGCGAGGGCAGGTCACCGGCGAGCAGGATCTGCTCCCGGCTGTCCTCCACCGTCGGGTCCGGCACGGGGATCGCCGAAAGCAGCGCCCGCGTGTACGGGTGCAGCGGGTTCTCGTACAGCGTGTCGGCGTCGGCCTCCTCGACCAGCGAGCCGAGGTACATCACGCCGATGCGGTCGGAGATGTGCCGCACCACCGCGAGGTCGTGCGCGATCACCAGGTACGTGAGCCCGAGCTTCTCCTGCAGGTCCTCCAGGAGGTTGACGACCTGCGCCTGCACCGAGACGTCCAGCGCGGACACCGGCTCGTCGGCGACGATCAGGTCCGGCTGGACCGCGAGCGCCCGCGCGATGCCGATGCGCTGACGCTGGCCGCCCGAGAACTCGTGCGGGTACTTCCGCAGCGAGGACTCCGGAAGACCGACCGCGGCGAGGAGTTCACGCAACCGCTCGGCGGTCGCTTCCTTGTCCTTGTCGAGGCCGTGCGCCTTCATCCCTTCCGTCAGAATGGATTCCACCGACTGCCGAGGGTCCAAAGAGGACATCGGGTCTTGGAAGACCATCTGCATCCGGCGGCGCGCCTTGCGCAGTTCCTCGCCCTTGAGCCCGGCGACGTCGGTGCCGTCGAAGACGACCTTGCCCGCCGTCAACTCGGTCAGCCGGAGGATCGCCCTGCCCAAAGTGGACTTACCGCAGCCGGATTCCCCGACCAGGCCGTAGGTCTCACCCTTGCGGATGGCCAGATCGACACCGTCGACGGCGAACACGTGCCCGACCGTCTTGTCGACCACAATGCCGCGCTTGATCGGGAAGTGAACCTTGAGGTCTTCGACCTCCAGGAGCACTTCCTGCGCCGGTACCGCGTGCGTCATCGGGCCCCTCCTCGTGCGGCCACGGCCGGGATCACCGGGTTGTGGCAGCGCAGCAGCCCACCGCGATCGGGGGTCAGCTGCGGTGAAACCTCACGGCATACGCCGAGAGCGTTCGGGCAGCGGGGCGCGAACGCGCAACCGCCGTCCCACGGGATGTTGTCGGCGACGGATCCCTTGATGGGGATCAGTTTCTCGCCGCGGCCCGCGTCGAGACGCGGGATCGAGGCGAGCAGGCCGTGGGTGTACGGATGCCGCGGCTCGGCGAACAACGAGTGCCGCTCCGCGCGCTCGACGATCTTGCCGCCGTAGAGCACGTTGACCTCGTCGCAGAGACCGGCGACCACACCGAGGTCGTGCGTGATCATGATCAGCGCGGTCCCGGTGTCCTGCACCAGTTCGCGCAGCAACGCGAGGATCTGCGCCTGGATCGTCACGTCGAGCGCGGTGGTCGGCTCGTCGGCGATGAGCAGCCGCGGACGGCACGCCAGCGCGATCGCGATCAGCGCGCGCTGCCGCATCCCGCCGGAAAGCTGGTGCGGGTACTCGGAAAGCCGCCGCGACGGGTCGGGGATGCCGACCTTGTCCAGCAGCTCGACCGCTTCGACCGACGCCACCTTGCGCGACATCCCGCGGTGCCGCTCCAGCACCTCGGTGATCTGCAGCCCGATCGGGATGACCGGGTTCAGCGAGGACAGCGGGTCCTGGAAGACCATGCCGAGGTCACGGCCCCGGCGGTCCCGCATTTCCTTGTCCGACAGGCGAAGCAGATCCGTGCCTTCGAACGACACCGAACCGCTGACCTGGTTGCCGCGCTTCGCGAGCAGCCGCATGATCGCCAGCGAGGTCACGGACTTGCCGCAACCGGACTCGCCGACGAGACCGACCGTCTGGCCGGGTTCGACGTCGAAACTGACCTCGTCCACCGCGGTGAACGGCTTCTCGCCGCGTCGCTGGAAAACGACCTTGAGGTCGCGTACTTCAAGGAGAGCCATGAAAGATCACCGCCTGTTCTTCGGATCGAGGGCTTCCCGCAAGGACTCGCCGAGCAGCGTGAAGCCGAGCGCGACGATGATGATCGCGATGGCCGGGTAGTACGCCAGCTCGGGGCGGATGTCGAGGAACTGCCGGGCGCTGCGGCTCAGCATGATGCCCCATTCCGCCCGGTTCGGGTCCGGGTCGCCGAGACCGAGGAACGACAGCGCCGCCGCCTCGAGGATCGCCGTCGCCAGGGTCAGCGTGGCCTGCACGATGACTGGGCCGAGCGAGTTGGGCAGCATGTGCCGCAGCACGATCGTCCCGCGTTTGACGCCGAGTGACGTCGCCGCGAGCACATGGTCGCTGTTTCTCTGCGCGAGCATCGAACCGCGCAGCAAGCGCGCGAAGATCGGCACGCCGACCATCGACACGGCCACGATCACGGTCCACTGGCTCGGCTTCTGGAACAGCGCGGCGACCGAGATCGCCAGCAGCAGCGAAGGCACCGACAGCATGACGTCGACCAGGCGCATCAGCACCGTGTCGACCCAGCCGCCGAAGGCACCGGCGAGACCGCCGATGAGCATGCCGACCGCGACCCCGATGATCGTCGCGAGCACACCGACCAGCAGCGTGTTCTGGGCGCCGACGAGCAGCCGCGAAAGGTAGTCGCGGCCGAAGTCGTCGACACCGAGCGGGAAACCGGGCTGCGCGCCCGGGATGATGCCCTGGCCGAGAGCGACCTTGTCCTGCAGATACCGCTCGTAAGGGTCCTTCGGCGCGAGAAGCGGCGCGAAGATCGCCACCAGCAGGAACAGGCCGGTGATCACACCGCCGGTGATGGCCACCGGGCTCCGCAGCATCCGGCGCAGCGCCTCGCCGCCGAGGCTGTGCCCCTTCGCCGACGACGCGGCGAGCTTGTCGATCGGCTCCTTCTTCTTGTTCAGCAATGTGTTCATCGGACACGCACCCTCGGGTCGATGAGCCCGTACGAGACGTCGACCAGCATGTTCACCAGCACGTACACCAGCGCGCCGAACAGCAGCAGCGCTTGCAGGCGCGGATAGTCACGCCGTTCGATGCCTTCGGCGAGCAGGAAGCCGAGGCCGCGGAAGTTGAACACCCGCTCGGTCAGCACGGCGCCACCGAGCAGCGCGCCGGTCTGCAGGCCGATGGTGGTGACCACCGGGAGCAGGCCGTTGCGGAGCACGTGACGGCGCCGGACGATCGGCTGGGTCAGGCCCTTCGAGTTGGCCGTGCGGATGAAGTCCTCGTTCAGCACGTCCAGCACCGACGCGCGGGTGATCCGGACGATCACCGCGAGCGGGATGGTGGCCAGCGCGAACGCCGGGAGGATCAGGTGGAGGATCGCGTCCCAGGCGGCGTCCCATTCCTGGGTGATGATGCCGTCGAGGACCGCGAAGCCGGTGACCGTGGTGGCGTCGAGACCGGCCATCTGACGGCCCTGCGAGGGAAGTCCCAGCGGAGCGGCCAGCAGGTCCTGCATCATGTAGCCGAGGAAGAACACCGGCACGGCGACGCCGACCAGCGAAAGCACGATGATGACGTTGTCGACCGCCCCGCCGCGGAAGCGGGCGGACAGGTAGCCGAACGGGATGCCGAGCCCCACCGCGATGATCATCGCGCAGAGGCCGAGCTCGATGGTGGCGGGAAGGAAGTTCCCGATCTCCGACATGACCGGCTGGGCGGAGACCAGCGAGTTGCCGAAGTCGCCGGTGATGGCCCGGCCGAGGAACTTGAAGTACTGGACGAAGATCGGATCGTCGAGGCCGAGGATCCGGTTCAGGTCGGCGATCTTCTCCGGGGTCGCCTTGTCACCCAGGAGGGCGCCGGCGGGGCCACCGGGCAAGGACCGGAGCCAGGCGAAGATCAAAATGGACAGGATCAAGAGCGTCGGTATCGCTTGTAGCAGCCGACGCACGAGAAAACGGAGCACGTGCGTTCCTTTGTTGCCAGCCCGGGAATGGGCCACAGGGGGCGGGCGCGGTAGCGCCCACCCCCTGGTGGCTTAGTGGTGGTGGATCAGTTGACCGTGACGGTGTAGAAGCGCTCGTCGGTCAGCGGGCTGGCCACCAGGCCCTTCACCTTCGGGCCGACGACGATCGCCGGGGGGCCGTAGGAGATCGGGATGGCGGGCAGGTACTCCATGATCTTCTGGTTGGCTTCCTGGTAGGCCTTGGTGTGCGCCTCACCGGCGGGCGCGGCGTCCGCGGCGGCGAGAGCGGCGAACAGCTCCGGGTTGTTGAAGCCGAACTCCGCCTTTTCGCGACCGAAGAAGGTGCCGACGAAGTTGCCGGCGTCGTTGTAGTCACCGGTCCAGCCGAGCAGGTGGACGTCCTGCTTGCCGGCCTTCTGCACGTCGTCCTTGTAGCCACCGTTCCACGGCTTGGCGATCGGCTCGACCTTGATGCCCATGGCCTTCATGTCCTCGGACAGCGAGGTGAAGATGTCCGCCGGGTTCGGCATGTACGGCCGGGTGACCTCGGTCGGGTAGTAGAACTTCAGCGTCATGCCCTCGGCGCCGGCTTCCTTCAGAAGCTGCTTGGCACGGTTGAGGTCGTACGGGTACTTGGTGACGTTCTCGTTGTAGCCGTCGATCGCCTTCGGCACGAACTGGGTCGCGGTCTCGGCGCCCTCGGGGAGCTTCGACTTCACGAACTGGTCGCGGTTGAGACCGTAGGCCAGCGCCTGGCGGACCTTGGGGTCCTTCAGCTTCGGGTTGTTCGCCTGGTTGATGCCCAGGTACAGGATGTTGAACGACGGGCGGATGAGCACCTGCTCGCCGTCGTTGCGCAGCAGGCCGTAGTCCGCGGGCGACGGGTAGTCGTAGCCCTGGATGTCGCCGGCCTTCAGCGCCTGCTTGCGGGCGTTCTCGTCCGGGATGACCTTGAAGACCAGCTTGTCGAGCTTGGCCGTCTGGGTCGGCGAGTCGGTCGCCTTGGAGAGGGTGATCTCACCCTTGGCCTGGTCCCAGCTCTCGAACTTGAACGGGCCGGTGCCGGTCGGGTGCTTCAGCGCGTACTCCGGGTAGGAGAACGAGTCACCACTCTGGGTGACGTTGTCCGCGTTGTACTTCTTCAGCGCGTCCGGGCTCTGGATCGAGAACGACGGCAGCGTGAACGCGGCCGGGAAGGCGCCCTTGGCCTTGTTCAGGTTCAGGATCGCGGTCGACTCGTCCTTGGCCTGGCAGTCCTTGAAGACCGGGGCGCCGGCGGCGTCGCCCTCGTTCTTGGCGAAGCCCTCGAAGACGTCGCCGTAGTAGATCATCTGGCTCTGGGCCGCGGCGCCCTTCATGTTGAACATGCGGTTGAAGTTGAAGCAGACCGCTTCGGCGTTGAACGGGGTGCCGTCGTGGAACTTCACGCCCTTCTTGAGGGTGAAGGTCCAGGTCTTGCCTTCGTTGCTGCCTTCCCACTTCTCGGCCAAGCCGGGCTCGAGGTCCGCGGTCCCCGGCTTGTTCATGATCAGGGTGTCCATCATCTGGCGGATGATGCGGAAGGTCTCACCGTCGTCGTTGAAGAGCGGGTCGAAAGTCTTCGGGTTACCGGCGGCGCCGAAGACCATGCTGCCTCCCGAGCCACCCCCTGCGCCTTCTTCACGCTTCGAATCGGCACAGGCGGAAATGGAGACCGCGAGTGCGCCGGCAAGCCCGATCAGGGCCACACGGCGTGCTCGGGTCACCCGCAGTTGCTGCATCTGGCACCCCTTGAGGAGAATTTCGGTGTTTAGGCACCGTCCGGTCGGTCGGAAACTCGAACTCCGCGGACGATCGGTGTGCTCGCCGACACTAGCGGGAACTCAGCCCGCACTTAAGCACGCGAGGTTACGATCGCGCTACACGAAGGCCAATACGACCGCAAAGTGTCCGCAATTCCGCACTTAGTGTAATCAATTCCGGGTCACTAACGCGCAGAGTGCCGGTCCACTAACTCAAATGGGTGTCCACCACTAGGCTCATTGGATCACTGACAGAAGTGGACAGTGAGACCACGAAATCCGCCGCGGACCGGGTTCCGTCCACGGTGAACCAGCCTCGTTCGAACAGTTGCCAGCGGCGCAGATCCGCCCGCGATTCCTCGCCGTCCCGCCCGGCGGCACGGTCGAGGCGTTCGGCCTCGCTCCCGCCGTCCAACCAGGTCAGCAGGGACAACGACGGCCGCATCCGCGCCCTGCCACTGGAAACGCCCTCCAGCACCAGGACTTCGGGTACCGGGACTTCGACCGCTTCACCGGGCGACGGGACGCCGGAAGACCAATCCACGCGCCGGTAACGGCCGGACCTGCCCGCGCGCAGCGGTGCCAGGACACCGGTTTCCAGCCGGGGCCACCAGGAAACGGGTTCGTCCCAGGTCGCGAACTCGTCCGTGCTGACCAGCGCGACCCGGACGTCGCGACCGGCGAGTTCCGCCACGATCTTCCCGGCCAGGGTGGATTTCCCGGAGCCGGAAGGACCGTCGACGGCGAGTACGCGGACGGCCCCCAGCCTCGGCGGGGCCGCGAGAAGCGCGGCTATCAGCGGGCGCGTGCGGGGCTCACTTCGGGGAGCCCTTTGACGTTGTCGGGAGTCGCCGTCCGCGCTTCGAGCGCGGCGACGCGTTCCTCCAGGTCACGCTGGGCGTCGGCGAGTTCGCAGCGAAGCAGCGCGATCTCCTCGACGGAAGTCCGGACCTCTTCTTCGAGATGCCCGACCTCGGTCGAAAGATGCAACGCGACCAGCGCGAGAACCACACCGGCCAAGAGGAATACGAAGTTCGACGGCGTCTGGACGCCGGTAACGCGCGCCAAGAAGTCCGCGGCCTGCGGCACGAGGGCGAGCACGACCACGCCGATGGCGAGGACGAGCCAAACACCCGCGTACTTTTCCCGCAGTTTCCGCCGTCGCATCATCTCGAGGACGACGAACAGCACCAGACAGGCGACGACGATGCTGAGAATGCGCCAGCCAGCCATAATCAGCTCCTTTTACGCCGAATCCGACGAGTCGACGGCGGGGCGGCGGCGCACCAGCGCCAGCAGCAGGGCGAGTCCGGCGCGGCCGAGGTAGACGGCCGATTTCACCGGGGAATGGCTCGGTGTGCCACCGGCCCGTTCCCGCATGATCACCGGGATTTCCTTGATCTTCAGTTCGGCGCGGATCGCCATCACCAGCGATTCGACCGTGTCGCCGAGGTATTCGGCCGGGTAGTACGCGGCGAACATTTTGATCGCGCGCGGGCCCATCGCCTTGAACCCGGAGGTCACGTCGGTGAGCTTGGTCTTCCCGAGCCGGGAGAAAACGAACGAGAGCACGACCATCGCGTATTTCCGCGGGCCGCTCGCCTTGTACGCGCCCTTGCCCGCGAACCGCGAGCCGATCGCGATGTCGGCGTCGTCGAGCGCGTCCAGCAGGGCGGCGACCTCGTCGGGGTCGTGCTGGCCGTCCGCGTCCACCTGGACGACGACGTCGTAGCCGCGGGCGGCCGCGTACCGGAAGCCGGTGCGCATCGCCCCGCCGACGCCGAGGTTCACCGACAGGCGGGCCACCTCCGCGCCCGCCGCGCGGGCGAGCTTGGCCGTGTCGTCGGACGAGCCGTCGTCGACCACCAGCACGTCCATGCCCGGCAAGGACTGCTTGACCTGGGAAATGACCGCGCCGACACTGGCCTGCTCGTTGAGGGCAGGCATCACGATGAGCACGCGACGGGTGGTCACGGACGTACTGGACACTGGATCACTCTATCTTCTTACTGGCCGTGAGCGGTGTCGGACCCGGTGGTGGCGCCGGCGGCGACCACACCTTGCTGACCTTCGATTTCGTAGACGGACGCGTCGAGGTTGTGGAAAACGCGCTTGAAACCCGGAGTGATGTCGAGGCGCTGGAGACCCACCGCGGACTGCGCGTTGGGGGCCACCTTGCCCTTGCCGACGAGCACGTAGCGCACCTTGAGGTCGGTGAGCGCCTCGCGCACGCGCGGCTCGCGGTTGATGTCGTTCAGGAAGACGCTGAGCCAGCCCGCCTTGGTGGTGAACTCGGCGCCGTAGTTCGTCCATTCGACCGGCTGGACCCCCGCGAGGGCGTACATCCACACCGAGCCGTCGGCCTTGTCGTTCATGACGCGCTCGCCCGGCACGACGTGCTTGCCGAGCCAGTCGTAGGCCTCTTCCTCGCCCTTGCTGACCGAGGGGCCGTCCGCGCCGTAGTTCATCGCGAGCCGCGCGGAGTTGCGGCCGATGTAGCCGCCGCGGCTCAGCAACGTGACCACCAGGCCGATCACCAGCGCGCCCGCGATGGCCGCGGTGAACGGGTTCAGGTTCGGCCTGCGCTCGCCGAGCTTCTCGGCGAACCTGCCCGACGCGGTGTGCACGAACTCGCCGAACGCGACGGCGCCCGCCAGCGGCACGAGCGCGCCGAGCCGCCAGTGGTCGTTGTAGAACGGCCCGGTCAGGGTGTGGATGAGCGGGGTCTCCAGCGAGATCGTCGCGGCGAACAGGCCACCGAGGACGACGTACGCGCCGACCATCCAGAGCATCCGCCGGTGCTTGACCAGGAAGAACACCCCGATGATCGCCGGGATGCCGATCCACCACTGCGGGAACGACGCCATCGGCGAGAACGTGATGGTCTGCCCGAGCGCGCCGGACACGCTGGTCTCCGACGCCCAGTACGCGCTGGTCACGCCGCCCGCGTTGTAGAGCGCCGGCAGGACCTGCGGCACGCCGAGCACCGCCGCCATCACGACCGTGGCCACCAGCGAGGCGGCGCTCCGGCGCCAGTCGATCTTCTCCAAGCGGAACAGCACCGCGAGCAGGATCAGCAGGAAATAGACCATGATCACGAAGATCAGGCTGGTGTGCAGGCCGGCCAGCCCGGCGACGCCGACCCCGATCGCGATCGGACCGGCGACGCCGTTCGGCTTGAGCAGCAGGCGGGCGAGCGCGAGCATCGCGGGCACGAGCGCCACACCGGCGACGTACGGCCACAGCGGGCCGCGCCACAGCGAGTCGTACGGGAACGCGGTGAACCAGGTGGACACGGCCGCGGCGGCGGCGGTCGCGAGGACCGGCATGCGCCAGGCGCGGCACATCGCCGCGACGCCGACCGGGACGGTCAGCACGACCATGAGCGCCGCCAGGTTCAGCGTCGGCATCATCGTCAGGCCGCCCTTGCCGAAGACCAGGGCGAGCAGCGCGTGGTAGGTGTCCGGGTAGAAGTAGTCGGTCTGGTTCGGCAGGTTCGCGATGGTGCCGACCGTCGACGCGCGCGCGTCGCCGTGCTCGGCGATCCAGCGGACCAGGTTGCCGTGGAACGGGGCGTCCCAGCCCTGCTGGACGTTCTCCAGGGTGTGCGAGCCGCGCAGGAAGGTCACCGTGCCGACGCCGAGGCCGACCACGACACCGGCGCCGATCAGCAGGTGGTCGCGAAGGGAACGCTTCGTCTCGTCGTCGTCTTCGTCCTCGGCCCAGTCCGCGTGACGTTTCGCGGTGAAGCGGAGGACGAGGAACGAGAGGGCGAAGCCGAGCACGGACAGCAGCAGGACCCACAGGCCCACGTTCAGCATGGTCCAGCGGATGCCGAACCGGCCGAGGATCGGGATGCCGATGGCGACGAGGCCGAAGGTCAGCAGCGGGGCCGCGGCGGCGAGGGTCCAGCCGCGCAGCCTGATCGCGGCGCCGAAGACCAGACCCGGCAGCCAGAACGCCAGCAAGACCAAAAGAACGTTCATCGAATTCGCTGTCCAACCCTATTCGGCGTTAATAACGCCACCCCGTTCGCGGCGCGCGATGGCGCGGCCACACTATCGAGACGTTTCGGACGGCTTCGCGTTGCCCGTCTCCGGCGTGCCTCTCACCACGAAACCCATCACCACCAGCAGCCCGACCGTCGGACCGGCGGCGAGCCCGACCACGGCGCGCACGACGGTGTCGCCGGGGAAGAACAGCAGGACCAGCGCGGTCGCGGCGACGACCGCGGCCCAGGTGATGAGCACCTTCGTGGCCTTGGCCTGCGCGACGAGGACGGCGGCGAGCAGCTGCATCGCGGCCAGCAGCACCGACGACCAGACCAGCCCGGCCATCCACCAGGCCTCGGGGTTCTTGTCGGCGCCGTAGACCAGCCGGACCGCCCACGGGCCGATCAGCCAGCCGACCAGCGCGCCGAGGGCCCCGAGCGCCAGCGCGCCCATCGAGCCGAGGGCGAGCAGCCTGCGCAGCCGGTGCTTGCCCTCCTCGGTGCTGGACAGGCGCACCACGGTCGGGACCGCGAGGGCCTGGACCGGCGCCATCAGGGTGAGCGGTGTCCTGGCCACGAACAGGGCGAGGAAGAGCACGCCGAGCTTGTCCTTGTTCCCGCCGGGCGTGAGCAGGCCGACCAGGGCCGGATAGCCGGTGATGACACTCGCCGTGAGCCCCGCGCCCGCGAGGAGCATCAGCATGTTCTTGACGATCGGCTTCGCGGGCTCGTCGGCGTCCAGCTTGGGGTCGACCAGGCGGGCGGCACCGCGGGCGAACAGCAGCCACGCGAACGAGCCGGTCGCGGCGGCGATGGCGAACCAGTACACCTGGGTGAGCCCGGCGACCACCAGCGCGGCGACCGCGAGGATCCGCACGGCCGCCTCGACCAGGATCAGCCACGAGTAGGACCGGACGTGGTCCTGGCCGATGAGCAGCCCGCGCGCGGCGAACTGGAAGGCGAACGAGACACCGCCTGCCAGCACGATCACGGCGAGCGCGAACTGGCCGCCATAGACCTTGTCGGTCACCGGCGGGATCAGCGTGAACAGGGCCGCGACGGCGACCGCGATCAGGCTGGTGACGAAGGCGACCACGGCCGGTCGCCCGGCCTTGCGGCCTTCGAGCGCGGCGTGCGCGGACTGGCGCGAGATCTCCTGCTCCAGCGGGGACAGGGCGGCGCCCAGCCCCATCAGCATTCCCCAGAAGGAGAGCAAGACAGCGTTGTCGGCCTTGGACAGCGTCCGGCCCCAGACCACGGTGAGCACGTAGCCCAGCGCGATCGCGATCAGCAGGTAGACGCCGATGCGGCCGGCGGATTTCCCGGTGCTCTTGGCCAGTTTTTCGTCGCTCACCGCGTTGCTCATCGTTTGCGCCGGGACCGCAGCGCCATGAAGAGGCCGCGGATCGCCCCGGCCCCGAATCCGGCGGCGAACACCGGCGTGAGCTGGGCGACCGCCTTGGCCTCGGCCTTGGTCGCGCCGAACTTCGTCACCGCGAACCCGGCGGCGGCGGAACCCGCGGCGGCCAGCGTCACCGCGGTCTTCGGGCGCTTCGCGGCAACACCGAGCCCGAGCACGCCGACGGCCATCGCGGCGAACAGGCCGTTGCGCGCGGGGCCGGGCGACGCGAGATACGAATCGACGAACGTGGTGCCGCGGAAATACGACTGCCCGATGAACTTCTTGAACGAATCCCGGCCGTGGTAGGTCGCGGAGAACTCCGGCGCGAGGAAGATACGGTGCCGTTCCGCGATCCAGCGCAGAACACCCGTGTCGTCACTGGCGAAACGGACGTCTTCGAAGAGCGACTCGAACGCGTTCGAAGAATCCTCGAGAACGTCCTTCGGCGCGGAAAAGAATCCGGTGCCTTTGGGGAAGACGTCGAACTCTTCGAGACCGAACGACATCAACCGCGGGTTCGCGCAATAACGGCGCCACGGGATCTTGACCAGCCCCGCCATGAATCCCGCGTACGGATTGTGTTCGGAAGCGACGTTGATGTGACCGTTCCACACCGTGCGCTCGGGATGGTCGACGAGCTGGTCGCGCAGGAAGGTGAGCGAACCGGAGTCCACGATCACGCGGCTGTCGAGCAGCAGGATCTGCCGCCCGGACGCCTTCGCGATCCCCGCCCGGCGGGCCTCGAACCGGCCGCTGTTCGGCTGGGAGAGCACGGTGATGCCGTAGAGCTCCTGCAGCTTGGTGAGCTTGTCGCCGGTGCCGTCGGTGCTGCCGTCGTCGACCACGACCACCTCGACCGGCCAGTTCGCCGCCTGTGCCGACGCGATCAGCGCGCCCACACTGCGGTCGATCCAGTTCTGCTCGTTGTAGACCGGGATCACGACGGACAGGGCCGGGAGGAGCGAATTCGCACTCACCCCGGCGAGGCTACCTTGCGCGGCCCACCAGTATCCTTCGGGCACCGCAGACCCCGACAGAATGGCTCTTCCGGTGATTTCCTTCATTCTCGGCACCACGGCGGAACTGATCAAAATCGCGCCGGTCTACCACGGCATCCTCGAACGCGGGGTCCGGCCGAAGATCTGGTTCACCGCCCAGCACGTCGACGAGGTCTCGGACGTGCTCGCCGACCTGAACCTCCCGGAGCCCGACGTCTGGCTCGTCCCGAAGGAGAAGGCGCACAACCTGGAGTCGCCCGCGCAGGTGCCCGGCTGGGCCGCTCAGGTGCTGCGGACCGCGTGGAGCCGCCGCGCCGAGCTGAAGGCCGCGCTGGTCGAGGACGGGCGCCCGCCGCTGGTGCTGGTGCACGGCGACACCTTCACCACGCCGTACGGCTCGCTCATCGGGAAGCGGATCCTCAAGTCGCGGGTCGGGCACGTCGAGGCGGGCGCGCGCTCGGGCAGCATCATGTCGCCGCTGCCGGAGGAGCTGAACCGGAAGATCGCCGCGAAGATCGTCGACATGCACTTCGCGCCGAGCGCGCGTGAGGTGAACAACCTCCGCAACGCGCGCGGCGTCGTCGTCGACACCGAGGCGAACACCGCGATCGACGCGATGCGGCTGGCCATCAACGGGCCGCTCGACATCGAGGGGCTGCCGGAGAAGTTCGGCCTCGCCACCCTGCACCGCTTCGAGCTGGTCTCGCGCGCGGACAAGTACCGCGAGGCGCTAGAGATCCTGCGCGAACAGAGCAAGCAGATGCCGATCCTCTACATGGCGGGCGCGCCGGAGCGCGAGAAGATCCGCGCGCTGGGCCTGGCGAACCTCTTCGACGAGAAGAACTTCATCATCCAGCCGAAGATGCGGTACCTGAAGTTCCTGCCGCTGGTCGCGCGCGCGGAGTACGTCGTCACCGACTCCGGCGGCCTTTCGGCCGAGTGCTACTACCTCGGCCTGCCGTGCGCCGTGCACCGCGAGCGCACCGAGACGCCGCAGCACCTGGGCGAGACCGTCGTGCTGACCGAGATGCGCGGGGACAAGCTGCAGAACTTCCTCGACACCTACCAGAACCGCCGCGGCGAGTCGTGGGTCGAGAAGTTCCACCCGTCGGAGATCATCGTCGACACCCTGGCCCGCCTCGGCTACTGCTAGTTCTAATCGCGCGCTGCCGCAAACGCGCCGAAGGGGCGCCCGTTCCGCATTCACCTCACGGTGAGTGTGAAGGGCGCCCCTTCATCGCGTTTCCGGGGGCCTTCGGCCCAAAAGAGGGCGCGCGACTGGTGAAGTCTCCCCGTCGCGCTGACGCGCTGCCCGGGGAGACCTCCGCCGGTCACCTCGGCTGTCGCTCCGGGCTAGAGAGCCCGGCGGCCGGAGAGGGCGCGGCCCAGCGTCAGCTCGTCCGCGAACTCCAGGTCACCGCCCATCGGCAGACCGGACGCCAGCCGCGTCACCGTCAAGCCGGGGAAGTCGCGAAGCATCCGCACGAGATACGTCGCTGTCGCCTCGCCTTCGGTGTTCGGGTCGGTCGCGATGATGATCTCGCTGATCTCGGCGCCACCGATCCGCGCGAGCAGCTCACGCATGCGCAGCTGCTCCGGGCCGATGCCGGACAACGGGTCCAGCGCGCCGCCGAGCACGTGGTAGCGGCCCTTGAACTCGCGCGTCCGTTCGACGGCGAGCACGTCCTTGGGCTCCTCGACCACGCAGATGACCGTGAGGTCGCGGCGGGTGTCGCGGCAGATCCGGCAGGTCTCCTGTTCCGAGACGTTGCCGCAGACCTCGCAGAACTGCACGCCTTCCTTGACCTTGCCGAGCACTTCCTGCAAACGCGCGATGTCCGCGGGATCGGCCGCCAGCAGGTGGAAGGCGATCCGCTGCGCGCTCTTGGGACCGACGCCGGGCAGCCGCCCGAGTTCGTCGATCAGATCCTGGACGACACCCTCGTACAAGCTAGCCGCCGAGCCCGGGGAAGCCGCCGAGGTCCGGCATCCCGCCGCCGAGGCCGCCGGCGAGCGGGCCGAGCTTCTGTTCGGTGAGCTTCTGCGCGTTGGCCGAAGCGTCCCGCACGGCCGCGACGACCAGGTCGGACAGGGTCTCGACGTCGTCGGGGTCGACCACCTTGGGGTCGATGGCCAGCGACTTCAGCTGGCTGTCGCCGGACACGGTCGCGGTGACGAGACCGCCGCCGGAGGTGCCGGTCACCTCCGTGTTGGCCAGCTCTTCCTGGGCTTCGACCAGCTTCTGCTGCATCTGCTGGGCCTGCTGCATGATCTGCGACAGGTCGAAGCCGCCACCGGGTTGCACCATGATCCGATCGGTCCTCTCCTGGAAAATCCTGTGCCGCCTACCAGACTAGCCGTCACGCGTATGGCACCGTTGGCGCCGTGCGACGACAGCTGGGCCTTGTGGTGGCGATCGGATTGACGCTGTTCGCGGCGTGCGGCGTGGACAGCGCCGCGCCACCGCCGGGAAACCCGTCCGCGCCGGGCACCACCACGGTCTTCACCACCCTTCCGCAGCCGAGTCCGTCGTCGAGCACGCCGCCGCCGAGCGCGCCCCCGCCGCCTCCGGCCACCCAGCAGCCGAAGACCGGCAAGGTCGTCGTGCTGGATCCCGGCCACAACGGCGGCAACGCGAGCAAGCCCGGCGAGATCAACAAGCAGGTCCCGGCGGGGCGCGGCAAGACGAAACCGTGCAACACCACCGGAACCTCGACGAATTCCGGCTATTCCGAGCACGCGTTCACCTGGGACGTCTCGCAGCGGATCTCGCAAGCCTTGACCGCCAAGGGAATCCGGGTCGTCCTGACCCGGCAGAACGACACCGGCGTCGGGCCGTGCGTCAACGAACGCGCGGCGATCGGGAACGACGCGCAGGCGGACGCGGTCGTGTCGATCCACGCGGACGGCTCGAATTCCGCCGGGGCGCACGGATTCCACGTCGCCTACCCGGCCCCGCCGCTGAACCCGCAGCAAGGCGAGCCGTCGGTGAAACTCGCGACGGCGTTGCGGGACGGCATCCGCGCGGGCGGCTTCCCGACGTCGAACTACCTCGGCTCGAACGGGCTCGCGCCGCGCGCCGACCTCGGCGGGCTCAACCTCTCGACCCGCCCGTCCGCGCTCGTCGAATGCGGGAACATGCGCAACTCCGACGAGGCCGCGGCGATGTCGAGCGAAGAAGGACGTCAGCAGTACGCCGCCGTCATCGCGAAGGCCATCGAGGACTACCTCGCTCGCTGACGTCCCGCGTTTCGTCCTCTGGATGCGGTCCTTGACTACTTGCGTTCGTCCAGGGGGCGGGCGTTGAGGTGGTCGGCGAGCAGCTTCCGCGCGATCTCTTCCGGATCCTTCTCCGGCGGGAGCGGCGGAGGCGGCGGCGCGGGGCTCGCGTCCTCGTTGTAGAGATCCTCGTCGTCCTCGACCGGCTCGGGCGGGAGCGGGATGTCCGGTTCGCTGGTCGTCACCTTCGGCCGCTCGGGCTCCGGCTTCGGCGCGGGCGGTGCCGGAGGGGCGCTGGGCGTTTCGACGGACCGGCGGGTGAAGGACCGCTCGGGCGCGGGCGGTGGCGGCGCGGCCTTGGGCGCGGCGGCCTGCCGGGCCTGCGCGGCACCGTGGACGCACCGCACCTGCCAGTCGCCGCCGAAGACCTCTTTGAACGCGGCCGCGACGCGTTCCGCGTTGTGCGGCTCGGAAAGCCTGCGCGCCAGCGGTTCCGCGCTGTGCGTGAGCGTGACGGCGTTGCCCTCGACGGTCACCACGCTCGCCTGCGTGAGCATCGCTTCGGTGCTGCGGCCGCCGGGGACCTTGCGGATCGCGGCCAGCACGTGCGGCCAGCGACCGCGGATGCCTTCCACGTCAGTCCCGCCTGCCGAAGCCGCCGCGGGCGCCGGAGCGGGCGCGGCCGGAGGCGGGGTGGGCACGGAAGGACGTTGAGGAGCGGGCCGTTCGGCGACCGGCTCGGGCCGCGCGACCGGCTGAGCGGCAGGCTGCGCGGCGGGTTGAGGAGCGGCCTGAGGAGCCGGCGCGGGTGGCTGAGCGGGAGCGGCGGCTCGCTGCGACGGCCGCTGGAACTCGCGGACGGGCTCACCCGAGGGGGCGACAGGCGCGGGCGCGACCTGAGCGACCGGGGCGGCCTGACCGGCGGGAGCGGCCTGACCGGCTTGGACCGCGACAGCGGCGACGGGCGCCGGAGCCGAAGCGGCCCGGCGCTCCAGCCGTTCGAGACGGGCGAGCAGCGCTTCAGTGCCCTCGGCGACCGACGGCAGCAGCATCCGCGCCGTCAGCAGCTCCAGCACCAACCGGGGCGAGGTCGCGCCCCGCATCTCCAAGAGTCCATTGTGGACGATGTCGGCGTACCGCGAGAGCGTGGCGGGTTCCAGCTTTCCCGCCTGCTCCTTCATCTTCTTGAGCTCGTCGTCCGGCGCGGAGACCAGTCCGCGCTCACCCGCGTCTGGCACCGAACGCAGCATCACCAGGTCGCGCAGGCGGTCGAGCAGGTCGGTGGCGAAACGGCGCGGGTCGTGCCCGGCCTCGGCGAGGCTCTCGACGGTGCCGAAGACCCCGGACGCGTCGTCCGCGGCCAGCGCGTCGACCATGCCGTCGATGAGCGCGACGTCGGTGACGCCCAGCAGGGACACCGCGCGCGAGTAGTCGACGCCGTCCGGCCCGGCTCCCGCCAGCAGCTGGTCCAGCACCGATTGCGTGTCCCGCGCCGAACCGCCGCCCGCGCGGATGACCAGCGGGTACACGGCGGGCTCGACCTTCGCGCCCTCGGCGGCGACGTTGCGTTCGAGCAGCTCGCGCATGGAACTCGGCGGGATCAGCCGGAAGGGGTAGTGGTGCGTCCGCGACCGGATGGTGGGCAGCACCTTGTCCGGTTCGGTGGTCGCGAAGATGAAGATCAGGTGCTCCGGCGGCTCCTCCACGATCTTCAGCAGGGCGTTGAAGCCCTGCGTGGTGACCATGTGCGCCTCGTCGATGATGAAGACGCGGTAGCGCGAGTCCGCCGGGGCGTAGAAGGCCCTGTCCCGCAGTTCGCGGGCGTCGTCGACACCACCGTGGCTGGCGGCGTCGAGTTCGGTGACGTCGACGCTGCCGGGGCCTTCGGGCGCGAGGTTCCGGCACGAGTTGCACTCGCCGCACGGATCCGGCGTCGGGCCTTTGGCGCAGTTCAGCGACCGCGCCATGATGCGCGCGCTCGACGTCTTGCCGCAGCCGCGGGGGCCGGAGAAGAGGTAGGCGTGGTTGATGCGACCGGCGGCCAGCGCGGTGCGCAGCGGATCGGTCACATGCTCCTGCCCGACGACCTCGGCGAAGGTAGCCGGACGGTACTTTCGGTATAGAGCTAGAGCCACGCGGCGAGACTACCGGGAAGGTCCGACGGTGAGACCAGCACCGACCCCAGGCACGTATCCCGTCCGCTTCGGCACCGCCGAACTGCTCCGTGACGCGGACCGCGCCAACGCCTGGATGATCTCGGTCGACGGCGTCGCCCAGTCGCACGTCAACCTCGACGATCCCTTGGATCTCGAATTCGACTACATCCGCCGCATCGCCGACGTCGTCGACTGCCTCGGTGAAGGGCCGCTCGACGTGCTGCACGTCGGCGGGGCGGCCTGCACGCTTCCCCGCTACGTCGCCGCGGCACGGCCGCGCTCGCGTCAGCTGGTGTTCGACGCCGACGGCGAACTCGTCGCGCTCGTCCGCGAGCAACTGGGCCTGAAGGGGCTGAAGGTGCGTGTCGGCGACGGTCGCGAAGGCGTCTCCGGCAGGTACGACGCTTCGGCCGACCTCGTCATCGTGGACGCCTTCGAGCGTGGAGTCCTGGCCGGCGGCCTCGCGACCGTGGAGTTCACGAACGAGATCGCGCGTGTCCTCCGCCCGGCGGGCACCTACGTCGCCAACGTCTCGGACGGCCCGAACCTGCCGTTCCTCCGCCGGTTCCTGGCGACGGTGGCGACGTCGTTCCCGCATCTCGCGCTGCTCGCGGAACCGGGCGTGCTCCGGGGCCGCCGCTTCGGGAACATCGTGGTCGCCGCTTCCCGGGTCGAACTGCCCGTCACGGATCTGACCCGCCGAGCCGCTTCCTCGGCCTATCCAGCCCGCTGCGTCGCGGGCCAAGACCTCCGCGACCTGCAAGGCAAGGCAAAACCCATCACGGACGCCGAAGCCCTGCCGTCCCCGGTACCGCCCAAGGATGTCTTCGGGATCTTCTAAACCCGAACCCGGTCACCCAAGCGACCAACCGTGGGGGTCCGGGGGGCGAAGCCCCGCCGGGCGGGCTTGGGGTCGCACCCCAAAAAATAAGGCGGATCCCGCGCACCCGTCAGAGCTTGCTTATCCTTGCTGCCTTCCGGCCCTGGGGAGGTTCACAAGATGGACGCCGCGCGGGATCCGGGTACCAGTGTAGACACTCCCGTCCAGGCATGGAGGACAGTGGGGGGTATGAGTACTCCGACCTGGGAAGATGTCCTCAAGGCCGCCGAAGCCGTCCACCCGTTCGTGCGACGCACGCCGGTGTTGCGCGCCGAGGTCGACGGGCGGCCGCTGGTCCTCAAGCTGGAGCAGCTGCAGCGGAGCGGGTCGTTCAAACTGCGGGGCGCGGTGAACGCGCTGGTGAGCGGGCCGTTGCCGGAGCGGGTGCTGACGGCGTCCGGCGGCAACCACGGGCTGGGGGTGGCGACGGCGGCTTCCCTGCTGCATCTGCCCGCGACGGTGTACGTGCCGGAGTCGGCTCCGCAGGCGAAGACGGACCGCATCGAGGCCGCGGGCGCGAAGCTCGTCCGGCACGGCGCGACGTACGCCGAGGCGGCCGCGAAGGCGCTCGAAGCCGCCTCTGAGCCGGGTACGCGGTATCTGCACGCGTACGACGACCCCGCCGTCGTCGCCGGTCAGGGCACCGTCGCGGCCGAAGTGGTCCAGGACGCGCCGGACGTCGACGCGTTCCTGGTCGCGGTCGGCGGAGGCGGGCTGGTCGCGGGGACCTCGCTGGCCGGGCTGCCGACGTTCGCCGTCGAACCGGAGCGATGCCGCGCGCTCGGCGCCGCGCTGGAGGCGGGTGAGCCGGTGGACGTCGAGATCGACTCGGTGGCGGCGTCCGCGCTGGGCGCGACCAGGGTCGGGAGCGTCCCGTTCGCCGTGCTCCGGGATCGGGCGACGTCCGTGCTGGTCAGCGACGCCGAACTGCTCGCCGCGCGAGACCGGCTCTGGGAGGAGTTCCGCCTCGCCGTCGAACCGGCCGCCGCGGTCCCGTTCGCCGCGTGGCTGGCCGGGCGGACCGGTGGCGAGCTGCCGTGCGTCATCCTGTGCGGCGCGAACAGCGAGTGGGCGCCCTGACTCAGCCCGCGCGCAGCACGACCCGGAACTCCGTCCGTCCCGGGCGGCTGGTGACCCCGACCTGCCCGCCGTGCGCGGCGACGACGGCCGCGACGATGGCCAGGCCGAGCCCGGTGCTGCCCGCCGCCCGCGACCGCGAATCGTCGCCGCGGGCGAAGCGTTCGAAGACCTCGGGGAGGATCTCCGGCGGGATCCCCGGCCCACCGTCGACAATGGACAGTGCCACCGCCGAGTCCACTATGGACAATGAGACGGTGACCTCGGTGCCGGACGGGGTGTGCGTGCGCGCGTTGCCCAGCAGGTTGATCACCACCTGGTGCAGCTGGTCCGCGTCACCGAGGACGGTGATCGGTTCCGGCGGGACTTCCAGCCGCCATTCGTGCTCCGGCCCGGCGACGTGCGCGTCGGCGACGGCGTCCGCGACCAGGCGGGAGAGATCGACCGGCTGATGCACCACCGGGCGCCCGGAATCGAGCCGCGCGAGCAGCAGCAGATCCTCGACAAGGCCGGTCATCCGCGTCGATTCCGACTCCACCCGGCCCATCGCGAACGCGATGTCCGGCGGTACCTCGGAACCAGACCGCCGGGTGAGTTCCGCGTAGCCGCGGATGGCCGCGAGCGGGGTCCGCAGTTCGTGGCTGGCGTCCGCGACGAACCGGCGCACCCGGCTTTCGCTGGCCTGCCGGGCGGAAAGCGCGTTCGAGATGTGGCCGAGCATGCGGTTGAGCGCGAAACCGACCTTGCCGACCTCGGTGCGCGGGTCGGTGTCCACTTCGGACACTCGTTCGGACAGCGCGACCTCGCCGCGGTCGAGCGGGAGTTCCGAGACCCTGGTCGCGGTGGCGGCCAGCCGGTCGAGGGGTTTCATGGTCCGCCGCACGGTCACCGCGCCGAGCGCGCCCGCCAGCAGGATGCCGCCGACGGCCACCCCGCCGAAGATGAAACCCAGGTTCCACAACGTGTCCGTGACGTCCTTTGTGGGCAGGCCGGTGATCGCGACCCCGCCGCTGGAAGTCTGTTTCGCCACCACGCGGTACTCCCCGAGCGACCCGAGATCCACGTCGGTGGGCTCGTTGCCCGACACCGACCGCACCAGGGTGGCGACCTGGGACGGGCTGATCTCGTCGTGCGGGAACGGGTCGGTGACCTTCGCGTCGTAGCTGGACCGGAGCACGGCGGCGAGCACGCGGCCGTCCGGGAACACGTTCACGAACAGCGAACCGGTGCTCTGACCGTAAGCGCGCAGGCCTTCCGGAACCCTTTCCCCGCCGGGACGGCCCGGTGGCGGCGGACGGCTCGCGCGTTCACTGGTCTCGTGGAGCCGGGAGTCGAGCTGGCCGATCAGGAAGTCCCGCAACGCCAGTTCGGTCACCACGCCCACCACCAGGCAGACGAGCGCGAGCAGCCCCGCGACCTGCGCGATCAGCCGCCGCCGCAGGGACCAAGGCCGCTTACCCCGCGGGCTTGAGGACATACCCGGCGCCGCGCATCGTGTGGATCATCGGTTCCCTGTCGGCGTCGATCTTCTTGCGAAGGTAGGAAATGTACAGCTCGACGATGTTGGCCTGGCCGCCGAAGTCGTAGCTCCACACCCGGTCCAGGATCTGCGCCTTCGACAGCACGCGCTTCGGATTGCGCATGAGGTAGCGCAGCAGTTCGAACTCGGTCGCGGTCAACGGCACCAGATCGCCGCCGCGATGCACTTCGCGGCTGTCCTCGTCCAGGGTCAGGTCGCCGACGACCAGCGCCGACCCGCTCGGCCCGGCGACCCCGCCCGCGCGGCGGAGCAGCGCGCGCAGTCTCAGCGCGACCTCCTCCAGGCTGAACGGCTTGGTGACGTAGTCGTCGCCGCCCGCGGTGAGCCCGGCGATCCGGTCCTCCACCGCGTCCTTCGCGGTCAGGAACAGCACCGGCAGGTTGGGCACCTCCGCACGCAGGCGGCGCAGGACGTCCAGGCCGCTCATGTCCGGCAGCATGACGTCGAGGACCACCGCGTCCGGCCGGAATTCCCTGGCGACGCGGACGGCCTCGGTCCCGTCACCGGCGGTGCGGATGTCCCAGCCCTCCATGCGCAGGGCCATCGACACGAGCTCGGACAAGGTCGCTTCGTCGTCGACGACCAGCACCCGCACAGGACTGCCGTCGGCACGGCGCAGGCCTGCCTTCGCGGAACCGGACGACGGGACGTTCACACTGGTCATGGTGCCATCCTGCGCGGCGCCGATGAGCCTTCTCTGTGTCCCGGCTGTGCGTTTCCTGTGAACGATCACCCGGCCGGGCGGGAATCACAGCGGGTGCCCACCGGCGGCACAGCTTCCGCACAGCGACGGCGCCGAGCATGGCCGCAACCGAGTACACGGAGGCGACCAGATGACCGAACCGACCAAACCCGCCGAACCCCCGGCGGGTGAGACCGCCGCGTGGGGCGCGCCCGCCCCGGCGGGTGAACCGAAGAAGGCCTGGTCGGGCCGCAAGACCGCGATCGCGGCCGGGGTGGCGGTGGTGATCGCCGCCGGCGGCGGGGCCGCGATCTGGGCCGGGACCGCCGCTAACGGCTCCGAACAAGGCCAGATGATGGGCGGCCCCGGCGGCGGCCGGATGGTCTTCGGCCCCGGCGGCGGCATGCCGCGTGAAGCGCTGCACGGCGATTTCGTCGTCTCCGACGGCAACGGCGGCTACCGCACCGAGCGGATGCAGACCGGCGAGGTCACCGAGATCAGCGCGACGTCCATCAGCCTGACCAGCAAGGACGGCTACAAGCAGGTCTACACGATCGACGCGTCGACCAAGAAGACCGGCGATCCCAAGACCGGCCAGACGGTGACGGTGAACGCCAACGTCACCGGTGACAAGGCGACGGCGACGAGCATCGGCAATCCCGGGCAGAACCAGCGTGGCCAGAACGGCGGCCAGCGGCGTCAGGGTCAGCAGGGCCAACCGGGTCAGGACGGGCCGGGCGGACCGCCGCCCGGTAACTGACAAACGGCTACCGGCGTAGGAGGGCCAGCAGAGCGGCGGCCGTCTCGGCGGCTTCCTGTCCGGAGGTGTCGAGGACGACGCGGTCGCCGCCGGAGTCCCGTGTCCCGCCCGCCTCGGCGATCGCGCGGGCGGCCACCCGGTCCCGCACACCGGGTGGCGCGCCGCGGAGTTCGTCACCGGCCAGCAGCGCGGATTCGCCCTCGGCCCGGCGCCGGACGCGTTCGGTGAGCGTCGCGTCGTCCGCGTCGAGGTGGACGACGGTGACCTCCTTGAAGACCTGCCGGTGTTCGGGAAGGAATTCTCGGGCCACCACGAGCAAGTGCCCGGCTCCGGCCTCGCGGTAGCCGCGCCAGACGGCCGCGAGGATCGCCGCCTCCGCGACCGGATCCGGGCCCGGGTGCGCGAACCCGAACTGCGCGAGGTCGGCGTAGGCGACCGGCTTCCCCTCGTCCCAGAGTTCCCGCAGGGCAGCGAACGCGGCCGTCGATTTGCCGACCGCCGTCGGACCCGTCACCACGGTCACCGGTCCAGGCTGCGGCTCGACGGCGTCCAGCGGCGAGACCTGCCCGTTTTCGACGACGCAGCGGCGGAACAGCGCGTCGACGGTCTCCTCGGGACGCTGCCCGGTCGTGTCCAGCACTTCACCGAAAGCGGCGCGTTCGTAGATGTCCGCCAGCTCGAAGAGGTCGGGCAGCGCCCCGGCAGGCGAACCGCGGCCGAGGAAGCGGCTCCGGAGTTCGTCGCGATCGCACGTCAGCCGGACGAGCGTGACGTCGAAGTCCCGGCCCTCGAAGTACAGCTCGATCCCGTTTTCCGGGTCCACCACCCCGGACACGACGAGCTGCCGCGCACCCCACGCGCGCAGGACTTCCAGCACCCGCACCAGATTGGCCGCCTTGATCGCGTGCGAGGCCTCCCCGCCGCCCGGAGGCGGGCCGATCAGTCCGAGCTGGTCGATGTCGACGTACGCGACGCTGCCGCCCGCCTCGACGACGCGGCTGTACAAACCCCAGGCGGTGGTCGATTTCCCCGTGCCCGGTGCGCCGGTCGTCCAGAGCACGGGCGTCTTCTCGATCCCCATGGCTTCTCAGCTTAGGAACCCCTGTCCAGCGAAATAGGGCAGAGTTGGGCGCGTGCGGGACATGAGTGGGTCGCTGGCGAGGCAGGCGTGCGCGGTCGCGGCCGTCTGCCTGGTCGCCGACGCCGGGCTGTTCCTCATCGAGGGACCACCGCTTTCGCTGGGCTGGCAGGCGTGGGTGATCCTGATCGGCGGGATACTCGCCAACGCCGCGCTCGCCGGGCCTTCGCGCTATTCCGGCTGGGTCTCGGCCGCGCACGGCGCGCTGCTCGTCGCCGCGCCGCTCCTGCTGTACCCGTTCGACCATTACCTCCAGGCCACCAACGCGGGCGTGCTGATCGCGGGATACCGCGCGGGCGCCTGGCTTTCGACCAAACCGGCGCTGGCGGCGCTGGCGGCGATGCTCACCGGGCTCTTCGCGTGCATCCTCATCCCGGTCGACCGGGGCGACCGGGACTGGCGGCTGGTGCTCATCGACGTCGGCATAAGCGGGCTTCTGCCGTGGATGGTCGGCCGCTACACGACCGCGCGACGCGCGTACATCGCCGACCTCCAGCGCGCGGAGGAACAACGGCAGCAGCACGAAGCCGAAGCGGTGCGTCGCGCCGTCGCCGAAGAACGCACGACGATCGCCCGCGACCTGCACGACGTGATCTCCCACCACGTCAGCGCGATCGGCGTGCACGCCGGTGCCGCGCGGCTCGGACTGCCGGAGGGCGAACCGGCCGCGCGGCGTTCGCTCTCGGCCGTCGAATCGTCGAGCCGGGCCGCGATGGCCGATCTCCGGCGTCTGCTGGATCTGTTGCACGGCAAGGAGAACGGGGACGCGCAACGGCAACCGGGGCTGGACAACCTCGACGAGTTGCTCGACAACCTCCGCGCCGCGGGGCTCCCCGCGCGGCTGACCAGTCACGGCGGGCCGCGGGCACTCCCGGGCTCGGTGGACGTCGCGCTGTACCGCATCGCGCAGGAAGCGCTGACGAACGCGCTCCGGCACGGCTCCGGCGGGACGGTCCAGATCGACCTCGCCTACCGGCAGACGGAGATCGTCCTCGCGATCACGAACGAGATCGGCCGCCCGGTCCGGGCTTCGACCGCCGAGTCGACGAAACGCGGCCTCGCCGGGATCAGGCAGCGGGTCGCGTTGTTCGGCGGCCAGGCGGAATGCGGACCGCTCGACGACGGGCGGCACTGGCGGGTTCGAGTCGGATTTCCTTTGGAGGCGGAGTGATCCGGGTTCTGCTGGCGGACGACCACGCGATGTTCCGGTCCGGGATGCGCGCGGTGCTGGACACCCAGGCGGATTTCGCCTGCGTCGGCGAGGCCGCGGACGGGCGCGAAGCCGTCGCGCAGGCGGCCGCGCTGCGCCCGGACGTCGCCGTGCTCGACGTCCGGATGCCCAAATTGGACGGTCTGGCCGCGACCGAAGCGATCATGTCCGCGCCCGGCAACGACACCCGCGTCCTCGTGCTGACGACCTACGACTCCGACGAGTACGTCTACCGCGCGCTACGGGCCGGGGCGAGCGGGTTCCTGTTGAAGAGCCTCGCCCCCGAAGAACTCGTCTCGGCCATGCGGGTGGCCGCCCGCGGCGACGCGCTGATCGATCCGACGGTGACCCGGCGGCTCGTGTCGACCTTCGCCACCAGCATCGAACCCGTGGCCGCCGAACCGGCGGAACTGGAACGGCTCACCTCACGCGAACGCGAAGTCCTCATGCTGGTCGCCGACGCGTCGAGCAACGCCGAGATCGCCGAACGGCTGCACGTGGGCGAGGAGACGGTGAAGACCCACGTTTCCCGGATCCTCGCGAAACTGGGGCTGCGGGACCGGGTGCACGCCGTCGTCTACGCCTACCGGAACGGTCTCGTCGGCGGCCGGTGATCGGTTCGCCCGACCGGGCTTCTCCTGTCAGAATCGCCGCAAGGTACGTCGAGGCGGGGAGCTGGGAATGAAGCGCTGGGTCACGCTCACGATCGGGCTGGTCTTCCTGCTGGTCGGCGGGGTCTGGGTGCTCCAGGGCGCCGGCGTGCTGACCGGCAGCTTCATGACCGGGCAGAAACTCTGGTTCCTGATCGGGCTCGTCGCGTTCCTGGTCGGGGTGGTGCTGGTGGCGGCCACCGCCCGCCGCACCCGGCGTGCTCCTGCCGAGGACCAGGCGAGCGAGGCCGACTAGGGCGCCGCCGGACCGCGCTGGGTCGAGGTGGTCGTGAGTGGTAAGTGTCGTTAGAACGACACTTACCACTCACGACCACCCGGACCGACGCCTTCCCTGACCTGCCCCGATTCCGGACCGACCGGCTAGACGATCTTGAAGATCGGGTAGCCGGGGGCGATCTCGCGGAGCTTCTCATCGGACGCCTTCGCGTCGACACCGTCGAAGAACACGCCGACCTCGAACTTCCAGCGCTTGAGGTAGGCGCGCAGGATCTCGGGCTTCTCGTCGTCGGCGAGTTCGGTGTAGGTGAACGTCTCGGTGCGGCGCCCGACGCTGAGCTGCCCCTCGCCCGCGACCCGCAGGTTGCGCACCCACTGCGTGACACCGCGCGGCGCGACCAGGTAGCGCTCGCCGCCCAGCTTCAGCAGGTTGACCGGGACCGAGCGCAGTTCGCCGCTCTTGCGGCCGCGGACCGAAAGCACCCGGCTGCCCAGGACGCTGACGCCGGACCTCGTCAGCTTGAGCACGAATTCGTTGAACGCGCTGGTCGCCTTGGCGGGCTTGAGGTAGCGGGTGGCGTCGTAGGTGGCGGTGGCGGTGGTCATCTTGTCTCCTCAAGGTCTGTGAGTGCGAAGTCTGCGAGAGCAGTGCTCTCTGTTAAGAGCAGTGAACACTAGAGCGGTGCGTCGCGTCAAGAGCACTGCTCTCATTTAGGTGCGATGCTCTATGGTGAGTGCATGCCCGCCACTCAGACCGCGCGTGAACGCGCCCGCGCCGAGCTCACCCGTGAGATCAAGGACGAAGCCCGCCGCCAGCTCGCCGAAGTCGGCGCGCTCGGGCTCTCGCTCCGCGCCGTCGCGCGAGAGCTGGGCATGGTCTCGTCCGCGCTCTACCGCTACTTCTCCAGCCGCGAGGACCTGCTGACGGCCCTCATCGTCGACGCCTACAACGCCGTCGGCGAGGCCGCGGAGACCGCTGACGATCCCAAGAAGGCTTCCCTGGAACGCTGGGAGTCGATCTGGCTCGCCGTCCGCGCCTGGGCGAAGGCGCATCCGCACGAGTACGCGCTGATCTACGGCTCGCCGATCCCCGGCTACCAGGCCCCGCAGGACACCGTCACCCCCGCGAGCCGGGTGGCGTTCGCGCTGGTCGCGGTCCTGCGCGACGCGGATCTCCGCGTCGAGACCGAGGTCGGCGAGATGCCCGCCGAGCTCCAGCGGCAGCTCGGCGCAGTCATCGAGATCCTCAAGATCACCCTGGCCCCCGAGACGGCCTCACGGCTGATCATGGCGTGGACCCAGCTGTTCGGGATGATCAATTTCGAGCTGTTCGGCCAGTACGTCGGCTCGGTGGACCCGTCGGACGCCTTCTTCGCGCACGGGATCCGTCAGATGGCCGAGTTCACCGGGATCAGGATGACCGGCTGAGCGCGGTCCACGACCGCATCAGCAGCTGGACGGCGTCCACGACGTCCTCGTCGCCGGTCCCCTCGGGACTGAGGAATCGCTGCAGCAGGAGACCGTCTTCGAGCGCGTGCAGGATCAGCGCGAGGAAGGCCGGGTCGGCGGGCGGTTCCGCGCCGCGCGCGGCGAGTTCGGTCCGGACGGACGTCTCCAGCAGTGCCCTTGTCGACTTCTCGCCTTCGCCGACGAGCGGACGCGCCTCGGGATTGCGCAGCGCGTAAAGGGCCAGCTCGGTGCGCAGGGTCAGCCAGCCGTCGAGATGTTCCGCGCGCTCGACGTTCCACGCGCGCAGCCTGTCCATCATCTCGGCGAAGGAGCCGACGCCCTCGCCCAACGCGGTGACCTCCTCGGCCTCCCGCTGGGTCCGGCGGCGCAGCAGTTCGACGACCAGCTCGTGTTTGCCGTCGAAGTTGCCGTAGAAGGCGCCGCGCGTGAACCCGGCCCGTTCGGCGATCTGCTCGACGGAGGTGCCGTTGACCCCGCGTTCGGAGAACAGCTCGGCGGCCGCCGCGAGCAGACGCTGCCTGGTCTGCTCACGGCTTTCCTCGCGCGTCAAACGTCTCGCCGTCACACGGCGATCCTAGAGTTCGCGGCTTCCCCTGCGGCCGATCATCCACACCCCGCCCGCGAGGACGGCGGCGGCGATCACGACGGCCAGCGCGGTGAGCGGCCACAGCGCCTGGCTCGCGAAGAACGCGGCGACGGCGCCGAAGAGAACGGCGACGAGGAGCAACGGCGTGGTCCGGACGGCTGCGGCGGCGGGGACGGTGGCCATGGGAGGTTTCCCTTCGGGGGTGGTGCGCGGAACACTCGGTTTTCGCGGAAGGGACCTCGTCGGTTCGGTGGCCTTACGCCGGACGGGACGGGGATCACCCTTCCGGGCGAGATACCGGCGTGGCGGCTAGCGTCACGCCGGAGACGGCATCGAGGGAAAGGCGGCTCGCGGTGGAGAAGTGGGCGGAGCAGGTCGGCAGGATCCGGGTCATCGGAACCGGGGTGATGGGCCGGGGCATCGTCCAGCTCGCCGTGACGGCGGGGCTCGAGGTCGAACTCGCCGACGCCCGGCCCGAGGCCGTCGGCGAGGCCATCGATCACGTCGGCGCGATGCTCGGCAAGCTCGCTTCGAAGGGCAAGATCACCGAGGAGGCCGCCGCGGCCGCGAAAGGGAGGCTGATCGCGGCCGACGGCCCGCTGGCCCCCGCCGACGGTGTCGACCTCGTCGTCGAGGCGGTCCGCGAGGACCTGGAGATCAAACGCGCGCTGTTCGCCGAACTGGAACGCGTCTGCGGCCCGGACACCGTGTTCGCCACCAACACCAGCTCGCTTTCGGTCACCGAGATCGGGGCCGCGCTGACCGATCCCGGCAGGCTGCTCGGTCTCCATTTCTTCAACCCGGTCCCGCTGATGCGGCTGGTCGAGGTCGTACCCGGCGCGCGGACCGCGGCATGGCTTCCGCCCGCCGTGACCGAACTCGTCCGCGGCTGGGGACACGAACCCGTCCTCGCCCGTGACGCCCCGGGGTTCCTGGTCAACCACGCCGGACGCGGACTGGGCACCGAGGCGCTGCAGATCCTCGCCGAGGGGATCGCGAGCCCGGCCGAGGTGGACCGCGTCGCGCGGGACGTGCTCGGCCTGAAACTCGGCCCGTTCGAACTGCTCGACCTCACCGGTCTCGACGTCTCGCACGCCGTGCTGGAAAGCATCTGGAGCGGGTTCCACGGCGAACCGCGGCTGCGGCCGTCGTGGCTGACGCGGCCCCGCGTCGCCGCCGGGCTGTTCGGGCGCAAGAACGGCGAGGGCTTCTACGGCTACGTCGACGGGCAGCAGCAGGTGGAGCCGGAGCCGGCCGCGCCGGAAGCCCCGGCCACTCCGGTGTGGGTCGACGACGAGCGGCTCGGCACGCTGCTGTCGGCGGCGGGGATCCAGGTCGTGCACTCCGCCTACCCGGACACGGTCCTGATCGTCAGCCCGGTCGGTTCGTCCACTGTGGACACCGCGCTCGCCGCGGGGTTGCCGGCGGAACGGGTCGTCGGGGTCGACCCCCTCGGCGGCTATGCGAAACGCCTGACGCTCACGGTCCATCCCGCGCTCGACCCCGCAGCGGGCCGCACCGCCTGGGGCGCGCTCGCCGCGACCGGGCTGCCGGTGACCGTGGTCCGCGACGGCCCCGCGCCGATCGCGCAGCGGCTGCTGGCGTCGATCGTCAACACCGCCTGTTTCATCGCCGGGCAGCGGCTCGCGACGCCGGAGGACATCGACACCGCCGTCCGGCTCGGCCTCGGCTACCCGCGCGGACCGCTGGCCCTCGGCGAGGAAGCGGGCGCGGACTTCGTGCTGCGGGTCCTGCGCGGACTCGTCGCGAGCACCGGGGACCAGCGCTACCGGCCGAGCGGCTGGCTCACCGAACGGGTCGCGCTCGGCCTGCCGCTCACTGCGGCGGGCACCACCCCGGCCGACCTGCTCCGCTGAAACGCGGTCAGGGACCAACCGCGTTTAGTCCTCTGAATGCGCTGAGCGGGAAGCGCACCACCGCACCGCGCCCACCTCGATCCGAGGCGATCCGATGAGAAGCGGCAGGCCGCGCACCCATCGCGTTTCGTCCTCTAAATGCGCCAAAGCGCGTGAAGGCCCCCTTCCCTCGGCTGTGTCCTAAAACCACTGCAGAGGGAAGGGGGCCTTCACGCGTTCATCCGCTTACCAGCGGCCGTCGGTCACACTCCCGTTGGAGGCGTTCCAGAACACATAACCGCCCTGGAAGTTGTTCTGCCTCCCGCCGGTGACGGCCATCTCGTCGGTGGTCGGGTAGCGCAGGTACGACCGCTCCCAGCCGAGCGCGGCCCAGCGCTTCCGGATCTCGCCCCACACGCCGCGCGCGTCGGTCGCCATCGACCAGTAGATGGAACCGGCCTTGGTGAAGTGGGTGTACCGGCCGACACCGTCCGGCGTCGCCGCCTCGTCCATGGTCGGGTACCCCATGGGCCCGGCTTCCCAGCCGAGCGCCTCCCACCGGACGCGGATCCGCCCGTAGATCGCCCTCGCGTCCGTCTGGGCGGTGTAGTAGATCGACGCGGCGTTGCTGAAGTGGTTGTAGCGCCCGACACCGTCCGGGGTACCGGCTTCGTCGGTGCTCGGGTAACCCAGCGGCCCCCGCTCCCAGTCCATCGACGCCCACTTCTGCCGGATCCTGCCGTAGATCGGGTGCGCCCCGGTGTTCACGGTGTAGTAGATCGACGTCTGCAGGACGCCGGGCCAGACCGGGAAGTGGTTGTACCGGCCGACACCGTCCGGAGTGGACTGTTCGTCGGTCGCGGGCGGACCGAACTTCACGTGCCCGCCGGCGGCGAGGTACTTCTTGAGGATCTCGCCCTCGATCTGCTTGACGCCCGTGTCCTTCGACCAGTACAGCCGTCCGCGCTCGTAGGTGCGGAAACGGACCGTGCCGTCGACGGCTTCGGGTGCCGTCGGCGCGCCGAGTCGTTGCGCCAGCGCGGGTTCGTCGCGGTAGCGCTTGTCGATCGGCGTGATGTAGTTCGCCGTGATCGTCTGGTCGCTCGCGCCCATGGTGATGTTCGTCAGCCGTCCGGTGGCCCCGTTGGACCAGCCGGTGAAGGTCGACGAGCCGTCCGAAGCGACCTCGGCCGCCTGGATCTCCACGGTCGCGCCCTCGACCACCATCGCCGAAGCGGCCCCGCCTTCCGGCGTGATGCCGAGTGCCGCGGCGACGTTGCTGGTCAGCGTGAGGCGGTGTTCCCTCGGCTTCGCGACGTAGGTCTTCGAGACCGTGACACCGGCGCTGTCGGTCGCCGACGCGGTGAACTCCAGGTTGGAGTCCGTGTGGTCGGTGAACGGCATGGCGAACTCGGGACCGGTGCCGCTGTGGTCCGGATGCGCGTGGCAGACCGCGTTCTCCGGGCAGTGCCGGACCAGCGTGGTCCAGCTGACCGGCAGGTTCCCGTCCTCGGTGTCGGTGACGGTCGCGCCGACCTTGACCTCCTCGCCGACCGCGAACAGGTGGCCGCCGGGGTCGGTCATGGTCAGCTTCGGCGAGTGGTTCCCCGGCGCCACGGCGATTTCCGTGGTCCCGGCGGCCTGCAGGCCGTCCTTCACGGTCAGCTTGGCGGTGAACTTCTCGGTGCCCGCCGCGTAGGCGTGGCTGACCTTCGCCCCGGTGCCGGTGGTGCCGTCGCCGAAGTCCCACTCGTAGGTCAGCGGGTCGCCGTCGAAGTCGTAAGACCCGCTGCCGTCGAAGGAGACCGTGCGGGTTTCGGGGTTCGTCTCGGAAGTGGCGACCGCGACCGGCGCCTTGTTCCCGGTGGTGTAGCTGAGCCTCCGCAGCAAGCCGGTGTAGATGTCGGCGTAGACGATGTCGCCGTTGGCCGCGGCCAGGAACTTGACCGGACCGCCGATACCGGTGAACTTCGGCGGGGACTCCTGCTGGCGGACGACCCGGCCCTGCGTGTCGTACTTGGCCGTCCACAGCTTTTGCGTGGCGTAGTCACCGAAGAAGTACGCGCCCCGGTATTCCTCCGGGTACGACTCTCCATTGTAGACAATGCCCGCGGTGATGCTGTTGCCGTTGTCGGCGCCCTGGCCGTGGCGGACCGCCAGCATCGGCGGGGTGTTCACGGCCGAAGCGCACTGCGGCATCGCGGAGAAGCCGTCGGAAGGCTGGTTGCCCTCGAAGCACGGCCAGCCGTGGTTCGCGCCCTTCTGGACGAAGTTGATCTCTTCCCAGGTGCCCCAGCCGACGTCGCCGACCACCGGGAGACCGGTGCTCGTGTCGAGATGGAACCGGAACGGGCTGCGGAAGCCGCTCGCGAACACCTTGGAGCGCAACGAGTTCGGGTTCGCCGCGGTGTAGAAGGGGTTGTCCGGCACGCCGGCCCCGTCCGCGGTGAGGTGGAAGATCTTGCCGTAGATCTTGTCGAGGTCGTACACGTTGAGCGCGAACGGGTCCGCCGCGCCCTGGAAGCGCGAGCTGTCCCCGGTGGAGACCCACACCGTGCCGTCGGGGGCGGCCACGACACCGGTGATGCCGTGGATGTCGGTGTTCGCGGGTCCCTCGATGAGCACCTTCTCCCCGGTCAGCCCGGTCGGCCGGTCGGTGCCGGACACCGTCCAGCGCGAGGCGCGCAGCGCGATGCCGCCGCCGGCGACGTCGATCGCGCGGGCGGTGTAGACCACACGGGAAGTGGCGTAGTCGGGCGCGATGGCGATCCCGACCAGGCCGAGGTCACCGGTGCTGCGGACGGCGAGGCTGGCGATGTTCTGCGTCTGGCCGGTGGTGGACACCCAGGCGACATTGCCCTGCTTGCCGGTGGTCAGCATCGAGCCGTCGGGAAGGTAGGCGAAGTCGGTCAGGTCGTACGGAGCCTGGCCGCTCTGCTGGTCACGCAGGACGAAGCCGGGCGGCAGAACGGGTGCCGCGGACGCCGAAGTGGACGTCAGCGGCACCAGCAAGGTCACTATCAGCAGCGTCACGAGGGCGTGACAGAGCGCACGGAATCTCGAAGGCATGCAAGGGCCCCTTTCCCCAGTCGAACGTCTCATCGACGGGGTCCAGGTGGACATTTCACACTTTCGAGTGGCTTTATCGAACTGTGATCACCACCGTCTGTCGAGCACCTGCCCGGTGCTCCGGTTCCACGTGACGTAGCCGCTCTGGAAGCTGCTCTGCCGTCCGATGGGGATGGTGAACTCGTCGGTGGTCGGGTAGCGCAGGTACGACCGCTCCCAGCCGAGCGCGGCCCAGCGCTGCCGGATCGCCCCGTAGACCGCGTGCGAGTCGGTGGCCATCGTCCAGTAGATCGAGCCCCCTTTCGTGAAGTGGTTGTAGCGGCCGACACCGTCCGGAGTAGAGGTCTCGTCCGTCGTGGGGTAGCCGAGCGGGCCCCGCTCCCAGCCGAGTGCCTCCCAGCGGACCCGGATCCGCCCGTACACCGGATGCGCGCCGGTGGACGGCGTCCAGTAGATCGAGGACCGCTGGGTGCCCGGCCAGTCCGGGAAGTGGTTGTACCGGCCGACGCCGTCCGGTGTGGAGGTCTCGTCGGTCGTGGGTGGACCGAACTTCCGGTGCCCGCCCAGCGCGAGGTACTTCTTGAGGATCTCGCCCTCCATCTGCTTCACACCGGTCTCGGCGCTCCAATAGAGCCTGCCGCCCGCGTACGGCCGGTAGCGCACGGTCCCGTCGGTGACCTCCGGGCCGACCGGCGCCCCGAGCCGTTGCCGCAGCGCGGGTTCCGCCTGGTAGCGCCGGTCGATCGGGGTGAGGTAGTTCGCCGTCATGGTCAGGTCCCGCGCCGGGACGGTGACGGTCACCGTGCGCGAGGTCCGCCCGTCGGACCAGCTCGTGAACGTCGAAACGCCGTCCGCGGCGATCGCTTCCGCCACGACCTCGAACGTCGCCCCCTCGGTCACCATCGCGGTGTTGACCCCGCCTTCCGCCGGGATGCTCAAGGCCGCGGGGACGGTTGAGGTCAAGGTCAGCCGGTGCTCGCGCGGCAGGGCGACGTAGGTCCTGCTCGCCGTCACCCCGGCGCTGTCGGTCACGGACGCGGTGATCTCGACCCGCGAGTCCTGATGGCCGGTGAAGGGCAGGGAGAAGACCGGACCGCTGCCCGGCGACCCGGGATGCGCGTGACAGGTCGCCTCTTCCGGGCAATGCCGGATCAGCGTGGTCCAGCCGACCGGCAGCGGGCCGTCCTCGGCGTCGACCGCCGTCGCTCCGGCGACGACCGGTTCCCCGACCGCGAAGGTCCGCGCGCCGGGATCCGTCATCGTCAGGTCCGGCGAATGGTTTCCCGGCACGACGACGACGTCCGTGCCGCCGGTGGCGCCGAGCCGGTCGGTGACGGTGAGCCGCGCCGTCACCCTGGTGAATCCGGCGTCGTAGGCGTGCGTCACCCGGACACCGTCCTGGCTCGTGCCGTCACCGAAATCCCAGTGATAGGTCAAAGGATCGCCGTCGAAGTCGGAGGAACCGGAGCCGTCGAAGGTCACCGTCCTCGTCGACGGGTCGGTGCTCGACGTCGCCACCGCGACCGGTTCCGCGTTCGTCCCCGGATAGCTGAGCCGCCGCAGGTTCCCGGTGTGGATGTCGGCGTACACGATGTCGCCGTTGGCCGCGGCCGCGAATTTGACCGGACCGCCGACCCCGGTGAACCTCGGCGGCCGTTGCGGTGCCTGGACGAGCCTGCCCTGGCTGTCGTACGTCATCGTCCAGATCTTCTGCGTGACGTAGTCGCCGAAGAAGAACGCGCCCCGGTATTCGTCCGGATAGGACGATCCACTGTAGACGATCCCGGCGGTGACGCTGTTGCCTTCGTCGGTGCCGGAACCGTGGTGATAGGCGGTGATCGGCGGGGTGTTGACGACACCCGCGCAGCCCGCGAGACCGGCGTACCCCGGTGTCGGGGCGTTCCCTTCCCAGCAGGGCCAGGCGTGGTTCGCCCCCGGCCGCACGACGTTCACCTCTTCCCAGGTGTTCCAGCCGACGTCGCCGACGACCGGCAGGCCGAGGCGCGGGTCGAGGGAGAACCGGAACGGGCTGCGGTAGCCGCTGGAGAAGACCTTGGAGCGATTCGCGTCCGGCGCCGCGGCCGAGTAGTACGGATTGCCGGGGACACCGGCGCCGTCCGGGGTGACGTGCAGGATCTTGCCGTAGAGCTGATCGAGGTCGAGCGCGCGCAAGGCGCCGGGATCCATCCTGGTGAAGTCGGCGGCGTCGCCGATGGAGATCCACAAAGTCCCGTCGGCCGCCGTGACGAGTCCGGTGATGCCGTGGACGTCGTAGAAACCGGGAAGGTCGACGAGCACGCGTTCGTTCGCGAGTCCGGTCGGGACGTCGGTGCCGGTCACCGTCCAGCGCGCCACCCGCATGGTGAACGGGCCGCCGCTCGTGTCGAACGACCGCGCGAGATAGATCTGGCGCGAAGTGGCGAAATCCGGGGCGACGGCGAGGCCGACGAGGCCGAGATCCCCGTCGTCGTGGACGGGAAGGGTCGCGAGCGTCCGCGCCGGACCGGTGACGGGAACCCAGGCGACCTTGCCGCTCTTGCCGGTGCTGAGCACCGAACCGTCCGGCAGATAAGCGAAATCGGTCAGGTCGAACGCGGCCTGACCGCTCGGCTGGTCACGCAGGACGAAGCCGGATGGCAGAGTGGGCGCCCCGGTCGCTTCCGGAGCGCCCACCCATCCCGGGAAAAGCAGGATCGAAACCGACAGTGCGACGAAGGTACGAGTGCGTGCCCGGCTCCTGATCATCGGCGTTTCCCCACTTCCGGCGTGTCCTGGGCACGTCGCCGAAAACGGGGAGGTCATTGCCGCCGGAAGCTTTCATTTATCTCAAAGCGACCGAACCGCAATGATCGGCACGAGAACGTGGCTCACGGTGTTCGCGAGCGGCGATTCGGGTTAGCGGGGCAGGTGTCTTGGCCGGCGCATTCAGAGGACGAAATGCGACGGGTGCGGGGTCGGCCCGGTGCGGTGGCGCGCTTCCCGCTCACCGCATTCAGAGGACGAAACGCGGTTGGTCACTGGCCGGTCCGTGAAGGCCTCCTTCCCTACCCTGAAGGTAGTGAAGGCCCCCTTCCCTCGGCTGAGCCGAGGGAAGGGGGCCTTCACGCGCTTAAGTAGCTGAGTGTGGCGGTGGCGCGTCAGGCCACGACCTGCACCACGTTGCCGCTCTGCAAAGTTGTGAAGTACTTCTGCGAAGCCGCCGCGGCCAGGTGGATGCAGCCGTGCGAGTACACCGAAAGGCTGCCGGTGTGGAAGGCGATCCCCGGCAGGAAGAACACCGAGTTCGGCATCGGCGCGTCGAAGGCCTTCGAGTGGTAGTTCTTGACCTTGTGCGTGACGTGGAAGACCCCGGTCGGCGTCGCGTGCCCCTTCTTGCCGGGAAGCTGCTTGACCGGGCCGTAGATGACCTTGCCGTCCTGCAGCAGCCACGTCTTCAGCGCGGAGAGGTCGACGCAGGCGCTCACCCCCGGCGAGGCCAGCGCGGCCTTGCACGGCACGTCGGCGACGTTCGCCGCGGGCTTGACCTCGGGCTTCGGGGTGGGTTTCGGCTTGGGCTTCGAGGACGTCGGCTTCGGCGTCGAGCTGCTGCTCGGCGGCTGGGACGACGTGGTCGGCGCGGCGGAAGACGTAGAGGGCGTGGACGTGGACGGAGCCGACGTCGTGGCCCCGCCGGCCGGGTCGCCTTGCGCGACGGCGCCACCACCGGGCGCACCGCCGCCGGAGTTGCCGGAACACGCGGTCAGCACCAGCGCCGTGGCCAGTGCGGTCACCCCCACCAGGAACTTCTTCACAACCCTTACCCCCGATTGTCCGTGGTCCGTCCTGACATGGGTAAAGACGGAGGTCACCGGCTCGGGGTTGTTGATCGGAAGGTCACGATCACGTCTCAGGGCACGCGGCCGACGACCCGCGCGTACATCCGGCCCGGATTGGCGCCTTCGTCCAGATATCCGGGCAGCGGCGGCAGGTCCCGCGCGAACACGGCCAGCCGCCCGAACAGTTCGTCCGCGTCGGCGGGACGTCGTTCCGGGTCCTTTTCCAGCAGATCCGCGAGCAGCGCGTTCAGTCCGGCGGGGACACCGTCCACTTCGGCCGGACTGTCCTTGACCTGCTTCTCGAACACCGCGTACGCCGTCGGACCGGTGAACAGCTGCCTGCCGGTCAGCATTTCGTGCAGGACACAGCCCAGCGCGTAGAGATCGCTGCGCGGCCCGGCGGCGCCGCGCTGGATCTGCTCGGGCGCCATGTACGCGGGGGTGCCCAGGATCTGCCCGGCGCGGGTGAACTGGGCGACGTCGGTCTCGCGCAGCATCGCGAGCCCGAAGTCGAGGACCTTCACACTGCCGTCGGGGCACAGCATCAGGTTGGTGGGCTTGAGATCCCGGTGACAGATGGACAGCGCGTGCGCGGCGGACAGCACCGCGCAGGCCTGTGCCGCGATCGCGGCCGCCCACGGCACCGGCAGCGGCCCGTGTTCGGCGGCGAGATCGGCGACGGTCACGCCCTCGATGAACTGCATGACCTGGTACAACCGCTCGTCGTAGGTGCCGAAGTCGTACAGTGTCGGCGCTCCCGCGTGTTCGAGGGTGGCGAGGATCCGCGCCTCGCGGATGAAGCGCTGTTCGAGTTCGGCGTCCGGACCACCGGGAAGCCCGAGGAACTTCACCGCGACGCGACGGCCGAGATGCCGGTCGTGGCCCGCGTAGACCGCGCCCATCCCACCCCGGCCGAGCGGCAGCTCGTCGAGTTCGTAGCGGTCCGAGATAAGCACTAGTTCTCCGGCTTGAGCTGTCCTTCGGTGAGTCCCGTCAAGCCTAGCCTCACCAGCTCCAGGCCCGATTCCGCCGCCTCGCGGAGGGCGTCCTCGAAGGCGGCGAGCCGGGTGAACGCCTCCCCGTGGGCGCGCTGCGCTTCGATCGGGAGGCGCGGGATCCGGGTGCGCTTGAGGTCGATCCTGGTCGACGAGGACGGCGCGAGCTGACCGGCCGCGCGCAGGCAGCCGGCGAGGAACGCGGCGTCCAGCCGTTCGGGATCGGTGCGGTACTTCGACATCGTCGGCTCCGCGGCGAACGAAGCTCCATTGTGGACATACGCGGGCACGGCGGGCGACGCGAGGACGTCTCCCGCTTCCACCGTTTCCGGCACGGTGAGGACGCCGGACTTCAGCAGCTCGCCGATCGTGGTGAACGAGGGTTTCTCCCCGGACACCACCAGCGACGGCAGATCCGGCCGGATCCGCTCGAAATGCCGGCGCACTTCGAGAAAGGCCTCGCCCGCGTGTTCGTCCCGCTCCTGGTACCGGGCGGGGGAAAGGTCGATCTCCTCGTCGAGCAGGTCGATGATCCGGACCGCGCCCGGAACCTCGTTGCCGCGCAGGTGTTCCCGCCACTGTTCCTCCACAGTGGACGGATCGGCCAGCAGGAGCAGCCGGGACGGCGGGCGCTCCCCGCTCTCCGGCCGTCGCAGCAGCCAGAGATCCGCACCGCCGACCGTCACCACCGCGCGCAAGGCCCCGGCCCGCAACAGATTCCCGCGGATCCGCCGCCCGGTGCGCCGTCCGGCGGCGGCGGGCGGCATGCGGATCGCGACCAGCCCGCCGGGTTTCACGTGCGCGAGACAGTGCTGCACCCACGCCAGTTCCGGTTCGCCACGCGGCGGCTGGCCGTACTCCCAGCGCGGGTCGCCGACGAGGTCGTCGTACCCCCATTCCCGTTCGTTGAACGGCGGATCGCAGACGACGGCGTCCGCGAGGAGTCCTTCGTAGGAGTCCATCGACAGGGCGTCCGCGCCGTACATCTCCATGTCCGCGCCCGCGAGCAGCAGCCGGTGCGCGGCGATGCACGAGGTCGCCGGATCGTCGACCTGGCCGAGCAGGCGGCTGCCGCCGGAGGCGAGGAGCAGCGTCCCGAGCCCGCACGCGGGGTCGAGCACGACGCCCGGCTCGGGACCGATGAGCCGGGACATCAGGGCGGCCACCGGCTCGGCGGTGACGGACAGCTGGCGGGAGTGCGCCTCGACGTAGCGCTCCAGCAGGAACTCGAAGGCCTCGCGCGCGCCCCGCTCCTCGGCGAAGCGGTCCAGCAGGTCGAGCAGTTCGGCGTCGTCGTAGCGGGACGAGAAGGCCCACTCCTCGGATCCCCGGCGCGACAGGAACGCGCCCACCCGGCCGACCCGGTCGCCCAAGGACAGGTCGTCGCCGAGGTTCCGCAGCCGCTGCCAGGCCCGGTCCCCGAGCGACATTTCGAACGGCTTCCCACGCTCACGCAGCCAGTTTTCGACGGCGACCAGGGAAAAGAGGGGGCTCGACGCCGTCCCGCCGACGGGCGGCGGAAAATCTCCGTACCGTCGACGCCAGTTGCTCACCGCGGCGCGGCCGACGCCGGCGATCCGCGCGATGTCCGCCGCGCTGACGGTGGCTTGCTCCTCCATCACGGCATCGTAACCGACAGCTGACCATTCCAGCTCTATGTTTGTGAACTCAGTACACAACTGCTTTACTGGGATCCATGAGGTACACCCTTCGGTACGCCGCGGGCTCGGACATCGGGCAGCGTCGCCAGGTCAACCAGGACTCGGTCTACGCCAGCGAGAGGATGCTGGCCGTCGCCGACGGTATCGGCGGCCAGCCGCACGGCGAGGTCGCCAGCGCCGAGGCGGTGGGCGTCCTGTCCCGGCTCGACGAGGATCTCCGTGGTTTCGACCTCGCGGAGGTCGACCTGTTCGAGGTGCTCTCGGGCGGCCTGCGCGCCATCGACGACCGGCTGGCCGCGACGGCCGAGGAGCAGCCCGAGACGCGCGGCATGGGCACCACCCTGACGGCACTGCTGTTCGACGGCGCGCTCTTCACGGCCGTCCACATCGGCGACTCGAAGGGATACCTCCTCCGCGACGGCGCGCTTCAGCGCTTCACCCGCGACCACACCCTCGCGCAGGCGCTCGCGGACGACGGGCGCATCGACCCGTCGGAGGTCGAGGGGCACCCTCGCGGCTCGCTGCTGATGAAGGCGCTTCTGAGCACCGGAAGCGGCGAAGCGGACGTCTGGACCTTCGACGCCGCCCCTGGAGACCGTCTCCTGCTGTGCTCGGACGGGTTAACGGCAACGGTTGTCGAAACCGTTATCAAGGACGTCCTGGGCGCCTTCCAGGACCCCGCCGAGACCGTCCCGAGGCTGATCGATCTGGCCAACGAGGGTGGCGGTCCGGACAACATCACCTGCGTCGTCGCGGACGTCCTCGCCCCCGCGCACGCCTGAAGCCCTACAGCCGGAAAGCCAGGTCAGACCCGCCTTCGAAGGGGTGAAAGGGCATCCGGTAAAGTTCCCCACGGAGGATTGGCCGAGCGGCCTAAGGCGCACGCTTGGAAAGCGTGTTGGGTTCACGCCCTCGCAGGTTCGAATCCTGTATCCTCCGCCGTCAGCAAGGCCCCGGACGTCTCGACGTCCGGGGCCTTGTTGATTACTTCGCAGGCCCTTCACTTAACAGAGTCAGATGATCACGCTAAGTTTAAGTGTGGTCGTTCCAGCCCCCGACGTCCCAAGGAGTCCGCCAAAATGGCCGGAGTCGAAGAGATCCGCGCTGGTATCGCGCTCGCGAACGAGAAGGCATCCGCGAGTATCGCCGCTCTTCAGCAGGCAGCGCAGTCTCTCGAAGAAGCCCAGCTTTCCCTGTCGCAGGCCACTCAGGGCAGCACCCAGCACGAGGTGAGCCAGGCGCACGGGCTGCTCGCCGAAGCCCTGCAGGGCATCACCGGGATGCAGAGCACCATCCAGGCAGGCATCTCGTCGGCCGAGTCGTACTCGACCCGTCTCTAGACATGTATCTCGAGGAACTGCATCAGCTGCTGACGGCCGTCCAAACCGGTCTCGCCGACGGACGCGCCCATGCCGAGCGAGCCAGGAGCCTGCTCGAAGAGTCCAGACGCGCCATCGTGGAACCCCAGGCCCAAGCGGTGCCATGGGTCCCGTCGCAGCTGGCGCAGGCCGACGAGGGAATGGAAAGCCTGCTGACGCGTCTTTCAGCCGCTGACGACCTGGTCAGCGGCTACCAATCCCGTCTCTGAGATCGGCGAGCCGGTATGGGCAGCAAAGCGAGTGAACAGCGCAATCGCGTCGCCACGGCGCTGGAGCGGGTCCGCCACCAGATCGGGCTCGTCCTCGGCGCCGCCGCCGGCGCCCGCCAAGCCGCCGAGGCGGAACTGGCCAAACTGGAACTCGAACAGCACATCGTCCGGGTGGGGATGAACCACTCCACCTCGGAGCAGTACGCCGAATGGTCGCGGCATCCCGCCGCGAACGAGGTGTTCGGCCTGCTCGGCAGTGTGCGGGGCCAGTTCTACGCGGAATGGGAAGCGGGCCCGAACGCGTTGCGCGAACTCGTCGCGAACAACGCGCCGGGGCCGGCGAGCCAGCAGCCCGGCAACTGGCTCGGCCGGGTCGGCACCAACCCCGGTATCACCGCGCCGGGACTGTGGCGCATCGGTTCGGCGACCGTGCCGGGTCAGGACGTCCCGCGCACGTTCGACGTCGCGACCCCCCTGCTCGACGAGTCGCATCTGTCCATCCAGTCGGCACCGAAGACCCGGGCCACCGTGGACGGCATCGTGCAGAACCTGCTGATGCGGATCTTGAGCACGTTCGAACCCGGCGCGGTCCGCGTCCACCTGTGGGACGTCGGGCAGCTGACCGCGATCCTGCCCGACCTCTACCCGCTGAGCCGCACGAGCGCGCTCACCCTGTACGACCCGGGACGGCTCGAAGACCTCCTCGACGAACTGGCCGGGCACATCCGCCGCATCCACGCGACCGGGATGCAGGCGGGGCACACGTCGCTGCGGGAGATCCGGCAGGCGAGCGGCCAGCGGGTCGAACCGTTCCGCGTCGCGGTGCTCTACGGCAACGGGGAGACCCTCGAACCGGAACGCGCCCGCGAGCTGAAACGGGTCGCCACCGGGGCGCTGGCCGCCGGGATCTGCCTGATCCTGATCGACGTGCCGACCATGCTGTCGACGTCGGTCGAATCGCTGAGCCTGCACGACGACCGGCACGCGGTCAGCAGCATGACCGGGCCCGACCTGATCGTCGACCTCGAGCCGCCGATGCCGTCCGGACAGGTCATCCGGGCCGCCGGACGGATCGCCGAGGCCCTGATCGCCAAACAGGGCGGGCCCCGCGCGTTCGCCGACCTCCTGCCCACCGAACTGGGCAAGGAGAGCTCGGCGCGGGAACTGCGGGCGCCGGTCGGGTTCTTCGAGGGCGAGGCGGTGGAGGTCGTCATCGGCGACGCCAGCCCGCACGTGCTCATCGGCGGGCCGAGCGGTTCGGGGAAGACGAACTTCCTGTACTCGCTGCTCGGCAGCTTCGCGGCGCGGTACTCGCCGGACGAGCTCGCGCTGTACCTGCTGGACTTCAAGGAGGGCGTGTCGTTCGCCGGGCTCGCGCCGGGACGGCGGGACGCCAGCTGGCTGCCGCACGCCAAACTCATCGGGGTCAACGTCAACACCGACCGCGAGTTCGGGCTGGCGCTGCTGCGGTATCTCGCCGACGAGCTGCGCCGACGGTCCGCCGCCGCGAAACTGCACGAGGTCACCAACCTCGCGGACCTGCGCGAACAGGACCCGGGCGGACACTGGCCGCGGATCGTCGCGGTGATCGACGAGTTCCAGTACCTGTTCGCCGGACGCGACGCCGTCACGTCGACGGCGACCCAGCTGCTGGAGGACATCGCGCGGCGAGGCCGGTCGCAGGGCATCCACCTGGTGCTGGCGAGCCAGGACGTCGCCGGGATCGAGGCGTTCTGGGGCAAGCCGGCCGTGTTCGAGCAGTGCACGCTGCGGATCGCGATGCCGAAGGCGCGGCGGGTGCTGTCCGAGACCAACAACGCGGCGGTCTCGGCGCCGAAGTGGCACGCGGTGATCAACCACGATTCCGGGGTGGCGCACGGGAATCAGCTGGCCCATGTGCCGGACGCGAGCAGCAAGGACGTCTTCAACAAGCTGCAGCACCGGTTGTGGGAGCGGTACTCGGAGTCGTTCAAACGGCCCCGGCTGTTCGACGGCGCGCATTCCCCCGTACTGGAACAGTTCCCCGCGTTCACCGACCTGAAGCCGACGGACAAGCCGCGCGCGCTGCTCGGTCAGTCCATCGACGTCGACGAGGCCGCCTGCGGGGTCGACCTGCCGAAGGCACCGGGACGGAACATCGCCGTCCTCGGCGCGGCCACGGCCGAAGCACTGTCCATCATGGACTCCGCCGCGCGGTCCCTGGCGAGGCAGCACGCTGAAGGGGCCGTGGAGTTCGTGCTCTCGTGCCCCATCGAGGCGTCGATCCCGGCGGTGCTGGAACTGGCCGAGCGACTGCGGGCGGACGGACACCGCGCGGAGCTGGTCGACGATTTGCCCGGCCGGGTAATCGATATCGCGGAGAATCTGTCCTCTTTGGACAGAGCCCAGGTGCTGCTCCTGTACGGTGTCGACGCCTCGATACCCGCACTGGAAGCCAAGGCGCCAGGGCAGCTCAAGAGCGGCTTGGACCAGCTGCGGGTGCTACTGAAGCAGGGCCCGGCGCACGGCGTCCACACCATCGGCTGGTGGCGCAGCATCGCGCGGCTGAAGGACACGCTCGGCTTCGCGGGCACCGACGACATCGGCACTTGGGCCGCGCTGGACGTCCAGGGCAACGAACTGTCGCCGTTCGCGGCCGGGCAGGTCGTGCACTGGTCGCCGCGGCCGGGGCGCGCCCTGTTCTTCGACCGCACCACCCACGGCGCACCTGAGGTGATCATCCCGTTCCAGCGTCCGGAAGGGCTCCTCGATGGATGACGGCATCACCGCGGCCATGCGGTACAAGGAGATCGTCGGCCTCGCCCGCGCTTCGGCGGAGAACCTGCGGAGCTGGGAGGTCGCCCGCGCGGACGAACTGGAGGCCCGGCTCGCCGAGGCGCACCAAGCAGTCGCGGACGCGGCCGAGCGTGAGCAGCGCGCCGTCGACAGGGCTTCCCGGTGGTGGAAGATGGCGCAGCACAACGTCGAAGGCCTGACCTGGCTGCCGGAGGACGAAGAACCGCGGCCGGTGCCGACCGCGCGGGCCGGGTACCTGGAGAAGTACCTGGAAGAGGTCAAGCCGAGCTACCAGGAACTCGTGCAGGCCGTGCTTTCCCTGGGCTGGCGAGCGAAACGCTCCTGACCCTGATGCATTTCGTCCTCTGGATGCGGTACTTGCGCGTGCAACTACCGCATCCAGAGGACTGATCGCGGGGGTTACGGCTTCGGCAGGTAAGGGCCGAGCACCTTCTCCAGGTAGTCCGCCAGGTCGTAGAACGCGTCCTGGACCGGGTTGCCCGCGCTCGGCCGGAACCGCAGCACCTGCGGGTCGTGGTCGCTCGCCTGCTTCGCGAACTCGGCGTTCAGGTGGACGACGTCGTAGTCGGCCCCGCGCGGCGCCTTCGACGCCAGGATGTGGTCCAGCACCTGCGACTGGCCCTCGAAAACGTAGCTGTACCGCTCGTTCTCGGGCAGCGACGCGATGAGGTCCTTCAGCGCGCCACCGGCGGTCAGCGTCTTCACGGCGGGCGAGAACGGGTAGTCGTTCAGGTCACCGGCGACGACGATGTTGGCGTTCTTGTCCGACGCGAGCAGCTTGTCGACGAAACCGCGCAGCACTGTCGCCTGCTTGGCCCGCTGCACCTCGGAACTCCGGACCGGCGGCTGGTTGCGGCCGTGGGTCGGCTGGTCGCCGCCCTTGGAGTTGAAGTGGTTCGCGACGACGAACACGGTGCGGCCCTGGAAGACGAACTCGCCGACGAGCGGCTTGCGGCTGGCTTCCCACGCTTCGTTCAGCGGGTCGACACGGCCGGGGGAGGCGGTCAGGTGGGTCTTGCCGCGCTCCTTGACCACGTCGACCGGGGTGGTCGCGTCGCCGCCCTTGCGGTCCACAAAGGACACCCGGGCCGGGTTGAACAGGAAGCCGACGCGGATGTTGCCGCCCGGCTGGCCGCCGTCCTTGCCGTTCTCCGGGTCGATCTGACGCCACTCGTAGCGCGGGCCACCGGCGGCGACGATCGCGTCGACGAACTTCTTCAGCGTCTGGTCCGCGACGACGGTGCCGTCGTTCGTGGGCCCGTTGTTGTCCTGGATCTCTTCCAGGTTCAGGATGTCCGGCTTCGCGAGGTTGGTCGCGATGGCCTTCGCCAGCTCGCCGAACTTCTCGTCACTGTCCAAAGCGGACAGGTTCTCGACGTTGTAGGTGGCCACCGAAAGCTCACCGCTGCGCTGCGCGCGGGTGCTTTCGCGCTGCAATCCGTTGTCCTTGGCGGCGCCCAGCTTCGTCGCGAACAGCGTGTAGCCACCGAAGTTGCTGTACTCCACCGGACCGGACGTCTCGCCGGTGAGCACGTCGCCGGTGTTGACCTTCGGGAACGGCTGTTCGGCGAACGGGATCAGCGACGCGACCTTGAGCACGCCGGTGTTGAGCCGGTCGTAGTCCAGGTACACCGCGCCGCCGCGGACGCTCGGGTTCTGCTTCGGCTTGGTGGTCACGTAGAGCTCGTTGAACGACGACGTCGGGCCGACGACGCGCGCGTCGGAGACGCTGACGCTCTCGCTTTCGTGCGACTCCCAGAAGTCCAGCGAGTACTTCGCGGGCTCCAGCGGCAGCGGCTCGATGCTGCCGCCCGGCGCGGGGGCGACGGTGTCCGGGACCGAGTCCGGCGTGACGACGGTCGGCGCGGGGACGGCGTTCCCGCTCGAATCGACCGTCCACTGTGCACTCGTCAGCTCGGTGAGCGACTGGTACGGCGAGGTCGCCGGCGCGTCCGGATAGAACTCGCGGACGGAGCCGGTGGCGGTCACCGCGTCGCCGACGGCCACGGCGGGCGTGGTCGAACCGGTGAAGACGAACAGGCCCTCGCTGGTCCGCGGGTCGGCGTCGGGCGCGGGGTCGGTGATCCAGAACCCGCGGGCCGAACCGAAGCCCCGGATCGCGGTCACGACGCCGGTGACCCCGGCGACCTTCCGGTCCTTCAGCGGCGAGATCCGGGTGGTGCCCTGGATTTCGTGGATCTTGGCGGTCACCGCGGGCGGGCCGGTCTCGCCCGGCGTCTCACCCTTGCCGTTGGTCGGCGTGGGCGCGCCGGAGGTGAAGTCGGCGGCGTTGTCGTCGGTGTCCGCGAGCGTCGTCCCCCTGGCGACGGAGGCGGTGTTGGACGGCGCGGGCGCCGCGCTTCCCTCGCGGATGACGGCGGCCGGGCCGAAGCCGACCAGGTCCTTGATCCGGGTGTCGGCCGCGCAGTCGGCGGCGGTCTTGCAGGTCAGCGCCGTGGTGCCCTGAACGAGCGCGACGGTGCCGGCGGTCGCGGACAGGGCCAGCGAGCCGGTGGCGTCCGGCGCCGGGAGCGCGACGGTGCCGCCCGCGCCCTTCGCCTGCGCGACGAGGTACCGCGCACCCGCCGCGACGCTGCCGGTCAGCGGCGTGACCTGCCAGCTGTTCCCCGACGCGGGCGCGTACTGGACGCTGAAGCCGTCGAGGCTCACGGCGGCCGCGCCGCGGTTCGCGAGTTCGATGAAGTCGCTGGTCAACGTGGCGCCCGAATTCCCGCCACCGCCGTAGACCTCGGCGATCACGGCGTCGGCGCTGGGCGCGGCGAGCGCGGCCGGAGCGGCTGCGATGGCAGTACCGCTCACGACCAGCCCGGAGGTGACGGCCACGGTCAGGGCCCTTCTCCGGGCAGCACGTCGGGATGTGGTCACGCTGAGTCCCCTTTTCGCAAGATCGGTCGAGGAATACTCCCCCGAACAAGTGAAATGAGGAAGACGTCAAGACAACGATTCGTCACCACTAGCCCGTTCGGACCCCTGCTTTCGCAGGTTTCGGGGCTGGTTTTGCCGTGTTCTTACGTGAGAGGATCAAGGTCCGCCGCCTGCGAAGCACCAGGAGGCGTCTTCATGCGCAAACTTCTTTGCGCGCTCGTCATGGCAGGTCTCGTGATCCCGGTTCCCCAGGCGGCCGCCAAGCCGCCCGGAAAGGCCGCTTTCGAGGTGATGACCCCGGCGAGCGCGGTCGCGTCCCGCACCGACCGGCGGCCGAACGCGGGCGGGGTCTTCGATCCGGTCGCGCGCAAGACCTTCATCTCGTGGTCCGGCAAGGCCGCGGACACCTACGTCCAGGCCTACGACCACCGGACCGGCGCCTGGACCGCGCCGAAGAAGATCGCCGACGGCGAGTCCGATCCGCACAACTACCCGACGATGCTGCTGGCGGGCGACGGCCACCTGCTGATCTTCCGCGGCATGCACAACACGCGGACCGTGATCAGCCGCGCGCCGCTGGCCCATTCCCTCGACGGCACCTGGACCGACACCGAGGTTCCCGAGGGCGACTCGGCGAGTTACCCGATGCCGGTCAAGACCGTCGACGGCACGCTGTTCATGTTCTATCGCGAGACGACCAACGAACTCGATCCGAACGCGAACACCGACTTCCGCCCGATGAAGTACATCGTCTCCCGCGATCACGGGAAGACGTGGAAGAACTCCGTGCGGCTGACCGGGAAGCAGTGGGCGTTCGGTTCGCTGGGGCGGGCCGACCACATGGACGAGATCTACGTCGGGCAGCTGCGGTACCTGCCGTCGTCCGGGCGGATCCAGTTCGTCTACACGCTCGCCGGCGGCGGGCCGGAGCAGCACAAGCACGACGTCTACCACCGGAACGTCTACTACCTGTCCTTCGACGTCCGTACGCTGCGCTTCTTCTCCGCGGCGGGCCACGACCTCGGCACGCAGGTCGACGACGCCGAACAGGAGCGGTACCTCAAGGTCGCCGAAACCCCGCTCGAACTCCCCGGCGGGCTCAAGTCGCCGGACTACATCCTGCAGACCGGCACCCAGCGCGACGGCAAACCGTTCGTCACCTGGTTCCAGTTCGACGCCGCGGGCTCGCCGCGCGATTTCGCGGGCGCGTGGAACGGCCGGGAGTGGGAAGTGCGCGAAGTCGCGAACGGACTCCGATTGCGCGAGATCGAACAACTCAATGGCGGCACTTGGCGCGTTTACGGAACCCGGGACGGGAAGCCGGGCATCGAGACGTTCCTGCTCGAGAACGGACGCACCTGGAAGCCGGAAACCTTGATCACCACGGCGAAACCGGTCCAGCGCGTCGAAGTGATCGCCGGTTTCCGGGACCCTGCCCGCATTCTGGCGACCGGCGCGTCCAGTGCGCGTGACGTCTCAGTGGCCGACGGTGACATTTATGTCGCGGGGGCGCCGCGGAAATAGCCCATTGGTGTTCCGCTGCCTTAAATGAACCTCAAGTCCGGGTTCAACCCGGCTTTTCCGGAGTTACCTTTGGCGACGTGAGCGAGGACACAAATCCTCCCTCACGTCGCCGGAGGAGGTGTCCGATGGGCTGGCTGATCGCCGGTACGGCACTGGTTCTGCTGCTGGGCATCGCGCTGGCCACCGACCTGCGCGATCGGAAGCGCGGAGGACGTCCGGTGGCCCACTTCGGTGGAGCGCGGCTCGACGCCGTGCTGCGCGAGGCCGACCTGGGCGAACGATTTTCCGACGCTCACCGGGGAGGGTGAGCGGGGGGAACTGGGGGCGCACCGCCGGTGCACGGGACCCGTCGGGGGAGGACGGAGCCCGTACACCGGCGGTGTGTCATTTCACGCCTCGCCGCACTCGCGTGATCAGAGCCGTGACTCGCGTGACTGAAGCCGGATCTCGCGTGATCCAACGCCGCACACCCGAGATCCGTCTCCAAGCACGCGAGGCACGGTTCCAAGCACGCGAGTCACGTGTCCGATCACGCGAGGCCCGCGCGACCGCGCGAGTCAGCGCTCGAGTTCCTGCCGCGCCTTGTACTTCCCGATGAGCGACTTCGCCCCGGCGACCGCCGCCTTGCCCGCACCCTTCGCGCTCGCGGCCAGGAACGTCGTCCAGTCGAAGTAGTCGCGCCACAGCACGATCCGGCCGTCGCGCACTTCGAACGTGCCGCACACCCAGAACTCGGCCTCCCACGAACCACGCCGGAGGACGTCGGTGCGCTCGGTGAGCACGATCGGGCCGTCGGCGGCGATGTGGTGAGTGCGCGCTTCGAACCCGCTTCCGTAGCGGGCCATGGTGCGCAATTGCTTCTCCACCGCGGAAAGCCCGCGGGCCGCGGGAAGCGGGACGTTCTGATAGACGATGTCGATCGCCACGAAGCCCAGCGCGCGGTCGATGTCGAGTTCTTCGAGGGCCTGAAGGAAACCGGTCACCACGGTCTTCGGATCCGTCATGCCGACCAAGGCTAATCCGGTTTTGAACCACCGGAAGGTCACAGCCGTATCACAGAACGGAGGGGCCGGTTTCCCCTGACTACGGAGGTATCGATGCGACGGCGACTGCCGATGGCACTGTCCGCGCTGGTCGTCTGGGTGCTCGTGGGCTGTTCGACGGCCACGGGCGCGGCGCCGACGGCGAGTGCTCCCGGCGCCAACCAGGCCGACATCACGTTCTCCCAGCAGATGGTGCCGCACCACCAGCAGTCGATCCAGGTGGCGAACCTGGCCGCGGAACGGTCGGCTTCCGAGTACGTGAAGGCCACCGCGGCCAAGATCGTCAAGGCCGAGTCGGCCGAGGTCCAGACGATGACCGCCTGGCTGCAGTCGTGGAACGCGGCCGTGCTCCCCGCGGCGGGTCACGCGGGGCACGCGATGCCGGGGATGATCACCGAAGGACAGGTCGCCTCGCTGCAGAACCTGACCGGGGCCGAGTTCGACAAGACGTGGCTCCCGCTGATGGCCGAACACCTGCGCAACGGCGTCACGATGGCCAAGACCGTGCTGTCTTCGGGCGAGCACGCCGAGACCAAGGCCCTCGCGCAGGAGATCGTGGAGAACCAGTCGGCGGCGATCGACGAGATCACCGCGCAGCTTCCTTGACCCCCTGCGACGCCGGGAGCACAGGGTCCGCTATTGTTCTCGGCGGTGGCGTGTCCGAGCGGCCGAAGGAGCACGACTCGAAATCGTGTGACGGTTAATACCCGTCCGTGGGTTCAAATCCCACCGCCACCGCAGCGAAGAGCCCGGTCTCCACGGAGACCGGGCTCTTCCGCGTGAGGGCTACTTGTTGAACTTGTCCTTGAGGTCCTGCACGCCGCCTTCCGCTCGATCGCGCAGGTCGTGCCCGGCCTCCTTGACCTGACCTTCGGTCTGGTCGGCCCGGCCGGAGTTCGCGAGGTCCTGGTTGTCGGTCTTTTCGCCGAGCTTCTCCTTGGCGGCGCCGATGGCCTGCTCGGCCTTGTCCTTCGCCTTGTCGAACACGCTCATGGCGGATGTTCCTCCTTCGACCGCGACCCCCGTTTGTGGCCGCCTGTCCGGAGGGTTGCCCGGGAAGGCGGGATCGACACATCCGTCACCCGGTGCGGTTACCCCGCTGCCCGTGGAAGAAGTCTTCGAGCAGGGCCGCGCATTCGGACTCCAGCACGCCGCCGACGACTTCCGCGCGGTGGCTGAGCCGCCGGTCGCGGACGACGTCCCACAGCGAGCCCACGGCCCCGGTCTTGGGCTCCCAGGCGCCGAAGACGAGCTTCGCGACCCTGGCCATCACGAGCGCCCCGGCACACATCGTGCACGGCTCCAGCGTCACCGCGAGCGTGCAGCCTTCGAGGCGCCAGCCGTCGCCGTAGATCTCGGACGCGGCCCGCAGCGCGAGGATCTCGGCGTGCGCCGTCGGGTCTCCGAGTTCTTCGCGGGCGTTGCGCGCGGAAGCGAGCGGGGTCCCGTCGGGTGCCAGGACGACGGCGCCGATCGGCACGTCTTCGCCCGCACCTCGCGCCGCACCGATCGCCGCCCGGACGGCGGCGATGTCGGCGGCGGAGGCGGCGGGGCTCAGATCTCGTCCAGGATCTTGGCGAACTCGGCGGCGAATCCACACCGCTGCGCGACCATCTGGAGTTGTTCGTCCGGATAGAGATCGACCTCGCCGACGATCACCTGGAGTTCGGCCCCCGGCAGTCCGAGATCGGACAGGATCTCCAGGTCGCCTTCCGGCCAGACCGCGTCGTCGTCCTCGTCCGGGGGATCGACTCTCAGCACGTCGAGCACGTCGGCGGCGATGTCGTAGTCGAGCGCCGCGGCGGCGTCGGACAGCAGCAGCGAGGGACCTCTGGGACTCGGCCGGACGATCACGAAGAACTCGTCGTCGATCGCCAGCAGGCCGAACGCGGCACCGGTCGAACGCAGTTTTCCCAGCTCGGTGATCGCCGCGTCGAGTTCGGCGAGCGCCCCCTGATCCAGGGAGCTGCACCGCCACCGACCGTCCTCCCGCACCACGGCCACCGCGAACCCCGTGATCGGCTCTTGCACCGCCATGCGCACACCGTATTCCGCCCGGATTCGGAACGCACGTACGGTGCGCCCTAAGCGCCACATGCGCCACTATCGAGACATGACCGGACCCACCGACCTTCCCACTCTCCCCGACGCGCGCTTCGCCGGTTTGCTGGGCGAGGCCCGCGCCCTTCAAACGAAAACCGTGGAACTCCGCCGGGAGATCCATCGGAATCCGGAGATCGGCCTCCAGCTGCCGAAGACCCAGGCCTCGATCAAAGCGGCGCTCGAAGGGCTGCCGCTGGAGATCCTCGAAGGCAAATCGACCACTTCGCTGACCGCCATCCTGCGGGGCGGGAAGCCGGGCCCGGCGATCCTGCTCCGCGGCGACATGGACGCGCTGCCGCTGCACGAGGACACCGGCCTCGGCTTCGCCTCCGAAGACGACGACGCGATGCACGCCTGCGGGCACGACACCCACGTCGCCATGCTGGCGTCGGCCGCGCGGCTGCTCGGCGACCACGTCGACGAGCTGGCCGGGTCGGTGGTGTTCATGTTCCAGCCCGGCGAGGAGGGTGAGCACGGCGCGCGCCACATGATCCACGAAGGCGTGCTCGACGCCGCGGGCGAACGCGTCGCGAAGGCGTTCGGCCTGCACATCTTCACCTCGGCCGCGTCCGGCATCGTGCAGACGCGGCCGGGCCCGATCATGGCGTCGGCGAACAGCTTCCACGTCACCGTCACCGGCCGGGGCGGGCACGGCTCGGCGCCCCACCAGGCGATCGACCCGGTGCCGGCGGCGGCCGCGATGGTGAGCGCGCTGCAGACGATGGTGACCCGCAAGGTCAGCGTGTTCGAGCCCGCGGTGGTGTCGGTGACCCGCATCGAGACGGGGACGACGACGAACATCATCCCGGAAACGGCGTTCCTGGAGGGCACGATCCGCACGCTGTCGGAGCGGACGCAGGCGTTCGTACGCGAGGAGCTGCCGAGGGTGTGCGAGGCGGTCGGCGCGGCCCACGGCGTCAAGGTGAGCGCCGAGGTCCTCCCCGGCTACCCGGTCACGGTGAACGATCCGCAGGCCGCGGCGCGGGTGCTGGAGCTGGCGGCCGAGGTCCTCGGGGCGGAGAACTCCGAGTTCATGGAGAACCCGGTGATGGGCGCGGAGGACTTCTCGTATGTCCTGCAACGCGTTCCGGGCGCTTTCGCCTTCCTCGGCGCCGCTCCGCCCGGCTCCGACCCGGCCACGGTCGAGGCGAACCACTCGAACCGCGTGGTCTTCGACGAGGACGCCATGGCCAACGGCGTGGCGATGTACGCGGCGTTCGCCTTGGACGCGCTTCGGTAGCCATTACACAACAGTGTTGATTTAATGGGGTCATGAGCGATGACACCCTGGCCGTCCTGACCGCACAGGAGGAGCGCCTGGTCTTCCGCCGGTTCGACAACGAGACCGCGCTGAAGCTGGGCGCCCACCTGGTCGCGGCGGCACGGGACCGCGCCCTCCCGGTGACGGTCTCCGTGCGCCGCGGCGGCCAGCGGCTGTTCCACGCGGCGTTGCCGGGCACTTCGGCCGACAACGACGCGTGGATCGACCGCAAGAGCCGCGTCGTCGACCGGTACGGACACAGCTCGTTCCTCGTCGGCGAGCGATTCCGCGCGAAGGACACGACATTCGAGGCCGACTCGCGCCTCGACCCGGATCTGTACGCCGCGCACGGCGGCGTGTTCCCGGTGATCGTCGACGGCGTCGGCCCGGTCGGCACCGTGGGCGTTTCGGGGCTGCCCCAGGCCGACGATCACGCGTTCGTCGTCGAGCAGCTGGAAATCTTCCTCGCCAAACTGTCCTAAGTAGACAATCCACGGAGTTGTCCACAGGTTGTTCACGTGTGGACAACTCCGTTCGGCGGCGACAAAACCGGACGAGTTCCGGTTATTTCTTGACAAACTCCCTAGTGGTCTAGTCCAATCCTTGACGTGACGTGAACCACACCCGAGGGAGTCACCATGCGCCGGAAAGCCGTCGTCGGCATCGTTTTCCTCTTGCTGGGCCTGCTGCTGCCCGCCACGGCCCAGGCCGCGATCCCGGCCCACGCCCTGGTCGGCTACCTGCACGCGAGCTTCGCGAACGGTTCCGGCTACACGCGGATCGCCGACGTCCCCGAAGACTGGGACATCATCGACCTCGCCTTCGCCGAACCGACTTCGGTGACCTCGGGCGAACTCCGGTTCAGCCTCTGCCCGGCGGCGGAATGCCCGAACGTCGAATCCGAGGCGGAGTTCATCGCCGGGATCAAGGCGCAGCGGGAGAAGGGCAAGAAGGTGGTCGTCTCGGTCGGCGGCCAGAACGGCCAGGTACAGCTGACCACCACCGCCGCGCGGGACGCCTTCGTCAGCTCGGCGAGCGCGATCATCGACAAGTACGGCCTGGACGGGATCGACATCGACTTCGAGGGCCACTCGCTGTCCCTGGACGCGGGCGACTCCGACTTCAAGAACCCGAAGACTCCCGTGGTGGTCAACCTGATCTCCGCACTGAAGACGCTGAAAGCCAAGTACGGCAACGACTTCGTGCTGACGATGGCGCCCGAGACCTTCTTCGTCCAACTCGGGCACCAGTTCTACGGCCCGGGTCCGAACGGGAGCGCCGACCCGCGATCCGGGGCGTACCTCCCGGTGATCCACGCGCTGCGGGACTCACTGACCGTGCTGCACGTCCAGGACTACAACTCCGGGCCGATCATGGGACTCGACGGCCAGTACCACACCATGGGGACCGCGGACTTCCACACGGCGATGACCGACATGGTGCTCGCCGGCTTCCCCGTCGCGGGCGACGCCGCGAACGTCTTCCCCGCGCTGAAGCCGGAACAGGTCGCGGTCGGCCTGCCCGCGGCGCCGTCGGCGGGCAACGGGCACACGACCCCCGCGGACGTGCGCGCGTCGCTGGACTGCCTGACCAAGGGCAGCGGCTGCGGCTCCTACGAACCGCACGGCACCTTCCCGGCGCTGCGCGGGCTGATGACGTGGTCGATCAACTGGGACAAGTTCAACGGCTGGGAGTTCTCGAAGAACTTCAACTCCTACTTCGGCTGAGGCGCAGCGTGAGGAACTCGGCACTCGGCGAGAGATCCGCGTAGTCGACCTGATAGCCGCCGAACGCCGTCGGCCGGGGATCGACGACGTCCATCGCGAACGGCACCGCCGGACCGGTCGACGGCCGGGCGTAGGTCATCGTCACGATCGCGCGCCCCGCCGAAGCGCACATGGCACCGTGCGCGCACCGCTCGTCCACCACCTCCAGGTAGGCGAGTCGCAGGTCTTCGTCCGGGAGCACGGTCCAGGCACCGAGGCGGACCGTGAACGCGTCACCCAGCGCCGGCGGGCCGCACGAGGCGTTCAGGAACACGAGCACCAGACCGAACAGGACCAGTTTCGCCGGGGTCCCCCAGAGCCACCGTCTTCGCATACCGCGGAGACGCGCCGACGGGCCGACCAGGTTGCATCGGACCGCTTGTCCCGATCTTCGGGACAAGCGGTCCATCGGTTACGCCGTGCTACCGTTGGACGTCACATCATATATCAGATCGGACATGCCAGTGCCCTCTTCTGCACGGTTCGAGGACCGGAAACGGCGGCTTTCCGGGGTGGTGGCCATCCCGGTGACCCCGTTCGACGCCGACGGCGCGGTGGATCCGGAGATCTACGCGAAGCTGGTGGACCGCGTGATCACCGCCGGCGTCGAGGTCGTGACGCCGAACGGCAACACCGGCGAGTTCTACGCGCTGGACGAGGCCGAGGCGCGGCACTGTCTCGAACTGACGGTCGAGGCGGCGGCCGGGCGGGCGAGCGTGGCCGCCGGGGTCGGGCACGACCTCCGGACCGCGGTCGGCGCGGCGCGGCACGCGCGGGAGGCGGGCGCGGATCTGCTCATGATCCACCAGCCGGTGCATCCGTACGTCTCGGCAGACGGCTGGGTCGAGTACCACCGCGCCATCGCGGCGGCGGTCCCGGAGCTGGGTGTCGTGCTCTACGTGCGCGACGCGCGGATCGAAGGCGAGCAGCTGGCCAGGCTCGGCGAGGCCGCGGAGAACGTCATCGGGGTGAAGTACGCGGTGCCGGATCCGGTGCGGTTCGCCTCGGTGGCGCGGGACGCGGGGCTCGCTCGGTTCACGTGGCTCGCCGGGCTGGCGGAGCTGTCGGCTCCGGGCTATTTCGCCGTCGGCGCGACCGGGTTCACCTCGGGACTGGTGAACGTCGCGCCGTCGCTCTCGCTGGAGATGTTCCGGGCGCTGCGGGACGGCGATTCCGGCGCCGCGATGGCCTGCTGGGAGCGCGTCCGGCCGTTCGAGGAGCTGCGGGCCGCGGACGGGAACGCCCACAACGTGAGCGTGGTGAAGGAAGCGTTGGCGCAGCTGGGCTTGTGCCGCCGCGACGTCCGCCCGCCGAGCCGTCCGCTGACCGCGGGCGAACGCGATCGGGTCACCGGCGCGCTGTGGCCGGGGTTACTCGCGCGTTAACAAGGCGTCAGCGAGCCCGCGGAACACGTCAGGGAGACGTTGGCGGAGCGGCCGGGCCGGTTCGATCGGAGTTGTGCTGGCAGGGCACTGACCGATCGACGCGGAGGTAACCGTGACGCTCAGCGAGCTCCTGCCCAGCCTCGGTTGCGAGGCCGCCGACCACCTCGAACCCGGGGTCTGGCCGCGGAGCACCCGGCTCGGGCCCGGCGGGGAACTGCTGTTCGCCGGCGCGCCGGTGTCCCATCTCGCCGCGAGGTTCGGGACCCCGGCGTATCTGCTCGACGAGGACGAGATCCGGGAGAACGCCCGCGCGTACCGCCGGGCGCTGCCGGACGCCGAGGTGGCGTACGCGAGCAAGGCGCTGTGCACCCGCGCGGTGCTGCGCTGGGTCGCCGAAGAGGGGCTCTCCCTCGACACCTGTTCCGCGGGCGAGATCGCGGTGGCGCGGTCGGTCGGCTTCCCCGCCGAGCGGATCCTGCTGCACGGCAACGCGAAGACCCCCGAAGACCTCAAGGCCGCGCTGTCCTACGGCGTCCGCCGGATCGTGGTGGACTCGCTCGACGAGATCGAGCAGCTCGGCGCGCTGGCCACCGGCGCGCAGCAGGTGCTCATCCGCGTCACACCGGACGTCTCGGCGGGCACGCACGCGGCGATCACCACCGGCACCGAAGGACAGAAATTCGGCTTCTCGTTGCGCGAGGAGGTCCGCGACAACCTCGGCCGGGCCGTCTCCGCCGTGCTCGCGCAACCGGGCCTCCGCCTGACCGGGCTGCATTGCCACATCGGTTCGCAGGTGTCCCGGGTGGATTTCTACGAAACGGCCGCCCGCAAGATGATCGGGGTACTCGCCGGGCTCCGCGAGAGCCACGGCGTCACTTTGCGGGAACTGGACCTCGGCGGCGGGCACGCCGTCCGCTATCTGCCCGGTGACACGGGTTTCGACATCGACGGATATGTGCGCCGCCTGCGGGTCGCGCTCGCTTACGAATGCGCGTCGCACGGCTTCCCGTCGCCCGAACTGACGATCGAACCGGGCCGCGCGATAGTCGGACCGGCGGGGATCACCGTGTACCGGGTGTGCGCGGTGAAACGCGGTTCGCGCACGTTCGTCGCCGTCGACGGCGGGATGAGCGACAACGCGCGGCCCGCGCTCTACGGGGCGGCGTACACCGCGCGCCTGATCGGCAGGCGCAGCCGCGCGGCCCGGCGGCCGGTGACGGTGGTCGGACGGCACTGCGAATCGGGCGACGTCCTCGCCGACGGGCTCGCGCTCCCCGACGACGTCCACCCCGGCGATCTGCTCGCCGTCCCGTGCACCGGGGCATACCACCACTCGCTCGCGTCGAATTACAATCTCGTCGGCAGGCCGCCGCTCGTCGGTGTTTCCCGCGGCACGGCGACCCTGCTCGTCCGGCGGGAAACCGAGGAAGACCTGCTGAAACGCGACCTCGGCTGACTCCGGTTCCGAAAACCTCGGCACTCTCCCTGTCGAACGACAGATTCCTTCGCGCCGCGACGTTGAGAAAGAGAATCGCGACAAACAACTTAACGGCGGTAGCATTCTGGACATTGATCGATACGCTGCGCGACAAGAATCGCATGCCGAAACAAAGGGAGGGACGGCATGGGTGACGAACCACGCGCGCAGATGGAGCAGCGCACACCTAGAGGTTTGGACAATACCGATCGCACTCTGATCGCCCTGTTGCAACACGACGGGCGAGCCTCGTTCACGGCACTGGCCAAGGCCGTGGGCCTGTCCGAGGGCGCCGTGCGGCAGCGCGTCCAGCGGCTGCTGCGGGACGAGACGATGCAGATCGTCGCGGTCACGGATCCGGCGAATGTCGGGCTCGGCCGTCAGGCGATGGTCGGGATCCGGGTACAAGGCGATCCGAGGGCTGTCTCCGACCAGCTCTCCGGATTGCCGGACGTCCATTACGTCGTGCTCACCGCGGGAGGCTACGACCTGCTCGCCGAGGTGGCCTGCCGGGACGACGAACACCTCTTGAGTGTGCTGAACGACGACATCCGGCCCATCCCGGGTGTCGTCAGCACCGAAACGCTCGTCTACTTGAAACTGGCAAAACAGACATATGCCTGGGGCAATCTGACCCGATGACCGCCCGGTCCGCGCCATGAACGGTCCGTTCCTTGCGAATTCTGCAAGGAACGGACCGTTCATGGCGCTCGCGTGAGGATCAGACACACCGCAGGAACGCGTCGGGAGTCCGCCGCCCGGAATCAAGACCGCGGAGGACTTTCGGCAGCCGCCCGCTGTAGAGGACCCCGAGCCGCTGCGTCGCCCGCGTCAGCGCGACGTACAGTTCCGCCTCACCGTTCGGGCCTTCGGCGAGGATCCGCTCCGGTTCCACCACCAGGACGGCGTCGTACTCCAGCCCTTTGGCCGCGGACGGCGTGATCGCGCCCGGCACTCCCGGCGGCCCGATGACGACCGCCGTCCCCTCGCGCCCCGATTCCTCACGGACGAATTCGGCGACGGCGTCTTCGATGTCCATTTCGGACAGTGGGCGGGCCCACGGCCGTACGCCGCACGAGCGCACCGATTCCGGCGGGACGACGTCCGGGGCGAATCCCGCCAGCACCGCGGCCGCCACCGTCATGATCTCCGACGGCGTCCGGTAGTTGACGGTCAGCTTCCGGTACAGCCACCGATCGGCGACGTACCGGGACAGCATCGTGTCCCACGACCGCGCACCGGACGGCGACCGGCGCTGCGCGAGATCCCCGACCACGGTGAAGGACCGGCTGGGACAGCGCCGCATCAGCACTCGCCAGTCCATTTCGGACAGTTCCTGCGCCTCGTCGACGACGACGTGGCCGTAGGTCCATTCCCGGTCGGCGGCGGCGCGTTCGGCCAGATCCCGTTCGTCCCGTTCGGCGAATCGCTCCGCCAGGTCCTCCGCCTTCAGCACGTCCGTCGGGCGAAGCGCGAATTCGTAGTCGTCGTGGTCTTCTTCGACCTCGACGATTTCCAGGACGCGCTCGGCGTACTCCCGCTGCTCCAGCCGCCGCCGTTCCGCCGCCCGCCGTTCGGCCGCGCGGTCGGAGCCGAGGAGTTCGACGGCCTCGTCCAGCAGCGGCACGTCGGACACCGTCCACCCGGCGGCGTCCTCGCGGAACAGCGCCGGATCGGCCCCTGCAGCCCGCAACCGCTCCGGCGAGGCGTAGAGACCGGCGAGGAGCCGCTGGGGCGTCAGCACCGGCCAGAGGCGGTCGAGGACAGTGCCGAGCGCCACGCTGCCCTCCAGATCGCGCCTGAGGTTCTTGAGCATCTCCGGGCGGGTGTGCTCGTCGTCCCGCGGCAGCCAGCCCGCCCCGAGCCGGTCGGTACCGCGTTCGGCGAGCGCGGCGATCACCTCGCGTTCGAAGACGGACTTCGCCTCGTTGTGCAGCAGGCCGCTGTCCCGGGCCACCTCGCGCGCGGCCGCCACGACCTCGGCGTCCAGCACCACGGTGACGTCGTCGAGCTCGATCGGCTCCGGCGCGGAAGGCAGCTCCTGCCGGTCCGCCACCGCCGCCGCGAGCACGTCCAGGATCGCCAGCGAACCCTTGAGCCGCTGCACCTCCGGCGGATCCTCGCGCTCGGTGCTCAGCCCGGCGACGAGGCCGCCAGGCGTCGCGAAGACTGCGGAGGTCTCGCCGAGCGACGGCAGGACACGGCCGATGTGGTCGAGGAAGCCGCTGCTCGGCCCGACCACGAGCACGCCGCGGCGTTCCATCCGCTCCCGTTTCGTGTACAGCAGGTACGCCACCCGATGCAGCGCCACCGCCGTCTTCCCGGTGCCGGGGCCGCCCTCCACGACGACGACCCCGGCGTGGTCCAGGCGGATGATCTCGTCCTGCTCGGCCTGGATCGTCGCGACGATGTCCCGCATCCCCTCGCCGCGCGGGGCGTTGACCGCGGCCAGCAGCGCGACGTCGCCCCGTTCCCCCGATTCCGGACGGCCGAAGACCTCGTCGGTGAAGTCGAGGACCTGGCGCCCGAGGGTGCGGAATTGCCGTCGCCGGGACATTCCTTCCGGCGACGCGCCCGTCGCGCAGTAAAACGCGCGCGACGCCGGCGCCCGCCAATCCAGCACCAAGGGTTCGTAGTCGTTCTCCTCGTCGAAAAGGCCGATCCGGCCGACGTAGGACCGGTCGCCCGAAAGGGCGTCCAATCGACCGAAACAAAGGCCTTCGTCGGCGATCTTCAGCCTCGCCATCTCGCGGGCTTTCGCGCCGACGGAGACTTCGCGATCGGACAGCGCGAACCCTTCTCCCCGCAGCGCGCCGGCGTACGCTTCGCGCACCCGCAAGCGTTCCGTGTCCAGCCGCCCGTAGAGCGACGCGACGTACTCCCGTTCGGACCGCAATTCCTCGTCGTACCCCTGATTTGACAAGTTCCCCTCACAGCGGTTAGACTGACTGCACATTCGGCGTACTGATCGAGCATTCTCGATCGGACGCCGATTTTTTATTGTCCACCCCTTGTCAAGAGGAACCCGCTATCACCCGGGAAACGATCGTGCGCGATAATGGGGACGGACATCCACCATTACCGCGCACGATCCGCGACGCCTTCGCCGCCCTCAGCCGAGCATGAACTCGCGGGGATCCAGCGCCCTCCCCACCACCCGGACGTCACCGAGCCAGCCGTGGAACGCCTGCTCGACGATCGAGTCGTAGGCGTAGGCGCCGATCAGCCAGGAGCCACCGGGATTCGCGATCCCCGCCGCGGCCGTCTTCGGATTCCGCAGCACCGGGCAGCCGTCGACGTAGAGCGTCGTCCGCCTTCCGTCGTTGACGGCCGCGACGTGGATCCATTCCTTCAACGCCAGTTCGTGGCCCCACGCGGTCGAGATCCCGTTCTGGTTCACCGGGAACACCGCCCACTGGAACGCCGCACCGTCCGAAAGGGACAGGGTGGCCGACGGCTCGCCGGGATCGTCACCGGTCTTGCCCGCGTGGGCGCCGGAACCCTGCCTGCCGAAGATCGCGGCCCAGGAATGCTTGCCGTCCTTGAAATCCTCGGGCAGCTTCACGAACGCCTCGACGGTGTAGCCGCGCGCGAACGTCTCCGCGTTCATCGGCGCGGAGTCCGCCGTGCGCAGATACGCGCCGCGAGCCGGTTTCTTGCCGCCTTCGAACCGGAGGCTCGACCTCGACGGCTGCCGCCCGGAGAACTCACCGGAGAACCTCAGCGTTTCGGGAGCACTGCCGGGCAGGGTCACCCGGACCAGGTCGTTGCCCCGGCCGGAAAGGTCACGGACCCCGTCCACAGGCGCGCCGTCCCGGCCCTCGAACCGCCAATAGGCCACGGTCCCGCGGATCAGCTGACGTTCGGCGGGCCGCGCCGGCGGGACCGGGACCGGCGCGAACCCGGCGAACCGCGCGCCGAAGTCGATCTCCAGGCTGAAGTAGTCCGACGGGCCGGTGCGCTCGATCTCCTGCCGCTGCAACTCGTTCAGCCGCGGCGCCTGCTCCGCCAGCCACGGCGAGAACGTGCGGACGTCGATCACGTTCCGCGCGAGGTCGAACCGGTAGAGCCGGATCATCGCGCTGCCGCCGTAGTAGCGGTCCTGGTAGTTGGTGATGTGCAGGTGGACGTCGTTGCCCGCCTTGTTCCGCTTCACCGCGCGGCCCGGCGGCCAGTAGTGCCCGTTGAGCGTCAGGAAGATCTGGTCGTTCCCGGCGATCAGCTCGTCCCACACCTTCTGCCCGAACTCGGAGAGCTGGGCCTGACCGGCGTCGTCGGCCCATACCAATTCATGGATGGTCAGGATCGCCGGGAGCCGCGGATTCCGCGCGAGCACCGAACGCGCCCACTCCAGCCCGCCCGCGGACGGCCGCCAGTCGAGCGCGAGCAGCAGCCATTCCCGCCCGCCCGCGCGGAAGACGTGGTGGCTGTTGTAGCCGTCCGGGCTCGCGCCGCGGAAGGTCTTCGAGCCCCGTTGCCGCTGCGGGCCGAACGCGTCGAGGTACGGCGTGCGGCCGCGCTGGTCGTCGGTCGAGGACTTGATGTCGTGGTTGCCCGCGAGGGTGCTGTACGGGAACCGGCGCCGGTCGAGGTGCTGAAACGACCGGCTGATCTGGTCGAACTCGCCCGGCTGCCCGTTCTCGGTGAGGTCGCCGAGATGTGCCAGGAAGACGACGTTCTCGTCGCCGCCGGTGACGTACCGCAGCGTGGCGTCCAGTGGCGCGGGGTCGCCGCGGTCGGCGTCGAACAGGTACTGGGTGTCGGGCAGGACCGCGAGGGTGAAGCGGCCGTCTTCGGCGTCCGGGCCGTGGTGGCCGAAGGTCGCCGAAGCCGCCGGGGCCCCGAGTGCGGGCAACGCGGACACCGCCGCACCGGCGCCGAGCAGGCCCGCGCCGCGCAGGAAGGTCCGTCTGGAGGAGTCGTTCACGGCCGAAACCTACGGTCGCCCAGGCAACGCGTCCCGAACCGCGGGTGAACACTTGCCCCGCTCGGTAGCTTCGTCCCATGGGGAACGTCAAACGCTGGCCCGTGCTCGCCGGGGTCGGTGTGGTGGTGGCCGCGGCAGGCTGGTGGATCGTCGACGAGATGCCGACCGTGGACGACGCCGTCGCGCGGGCGGCGCTGCCTCCGATCGACGAGCATCTGCGCGCGCTCGCCGGTTCCGGCGGCGCGGAGATCCGCTGGGTGTGCACGCAGAAGGTGATCGAGACCCGCCCGGACCGCGATCAGGTCAAGATCGGCCTGGTCGCGAACTGCGACGAGGTCGCGAAGGAGGGCGACGGGCTCGTCACCCGCGGCGGATTCCGCCGTCAGCCGATGGTCTACCGCGTCGAACGCGTTCCCGGCGGGTACCGCGTGCTCGACCGGAAGGTCGCGGAGGACGGCGCGGGCTACTCACGTTCGGTCAAGGCGATGTTCTCGTGGGTCGGCGCCCGCCGGGTGATCGACGGCGCGGGCCCGGACGACCCGCGGAGCGTGACACCCGCCGCGTTCGGCCTGCCCGAAGGCACCCCGGTCCGGGCCTGGCACTGATCAGCCGCCGTTACCGTCGATCAGCCTCGGCACGACGAACCACAGGCCGACGAACAGCGCGGCCGACACCACGCCCAGGATCGCCATCGCGATCGGGCCGAAGACGACCTTGGCGATGAGCGCGACGGTCGTGGTGATCGCGGCCGCGAGACAGCCGAGGCCGATCAGGACGGAACGGTTGCCGTAAGTCAGGATCCGCTCGCGGTTGCCGGTGCGAAACAGCAGCCGGTGCCACGCGGCGGGCGCCGTCAGCAGCACCGTCGAGCAGACCGTGAGCAGGACCGCCGTCAGGTGGACGGCTTTCTCGAACCCGCTCGCCTCGTGGAACTCGTCGGTGAACACCACCGTGAGCAGGAAACCGAAGAGGATCTGGACACCGGCCTGCGCGACCCGCAGCTCCTGCAGGAGCTCACTGACGTTGCGGGTCAGGCGTTCGTTCTTCGTCTCGCCGGTGTGCTCGACCATGCGGCGGCTCCAGGACCATCGGTTGACGCCTGACCTTTTCATGCCAGCCGAGCGAAGTCACTGACACGACCACCACGGCGAGGCCCAGCCACTGAGTACCCGACAAATCGGCGTTCAAGCACAATACGCCGATAATGGCCGCCGTGACCGGGAACGCGAGCTCCGCCAGGGTCGCCCTGGCGGCCGGTGTCGAGCGAAGGCCCAGGTAGTACAGGCTCAGCGCCAGCAGGCCGGGGACCAGTGCGAGCAGGCCGAGGCCGAGCGCGTTGTCCCAGCCGACCGCGAACTGACCGCCCTGGAAGGCCACGATGCCCGCCGCGACCGGGAGCCCGACGGTGAAGCGCAGGGTGGTGACCTCCCGCGGCTCCAGTTCGGTGGAGAGCAGACGGCCGAGCACCGTGCCCGCCGCCCACAAGGCGGCCGCGCCGATCGCCAGCAGCGCCGCCTTCGCCGCGGCGAGCTGGATGTTCAGCGGATCCTTGAACGCCAGCAGCCAGGCGCCGAGCAACGCCGGGATCGCGAAGAACGCGTATCCGGGACGGACTCGCTCACGGAGTACGAAATATGCCGCCAGAACAGCGAACACCGGCTGGAGCTTTTGCAGCACCAACGGCGTCACGGGGTCGCCCAGTTTGAAGGCGGCGGTGAACATCGCCGTCGCGAGCGCGGAAGAACCGCCGCCGATGGCGAGCACGGCCAGCCATTCCCGCGGTCCGCACCGGCTCAACGCGCGGAAAGCGCGGGGAATGAAGGGACTCAGCACGAGCACCACGAGCAAGTGCTCCCAGAAGACGACCGTGGCGGCCGGGAGCGCCTCGGCGAGCGGGAGCCGCAAAAGCCCGTCTGTGCCCCAAAGTGCGGCTGCGACCGCGACCAGCCAAGTACGATCCGGAGGGTTGCTACTCACTTGTCCTTCCATCCATGCCCCCGCCACCGCCCTCAACGGACGCGCTGGCGCGCGCATGCTGCTCATAGTTTGAGAATGATCGCCCGACCGAGTGACCTGTCTGGCGTGTCCGTTTCGTGCGGACTAGGCAAGGGGCATGCGCCCCGTCCCCGTAGTCGTCCTTGCCCTGTCCGCCGCCGCTCTGGCGCTCACCTCCGGCGCCACCGCGGCCACCGCCACCCCCGGCTCCCGGGTTCACGTCATCACCGCCAAGAGCGGTCTCACCATCTACCGGCCGGATCTGGCCCCGCCCGGCTCCCGCGCGCACGTGTTCGGCTTGACCTCCAAGGCTTTCGGCACGTCGACCGCGGTTCTCGTGACCGGTCTGCTGCCGAACCGCGAATACGGCGCCCACGCGCACACGAAACCGTGTGGTGCCACCGGTGATCTCGCCGGCCCGCACTACCAGAACGTCGAAGACCCGGTGAAGCCGTCGGTGGACCCGGCCTACGCCAATCCCCGGAACGAGATCTGGCTCGACCTCACCACCGACGCCACCGGACGCGGCGCCGCTGTGTCCAAAGTGGACTGGACGTTCGGCGAGCGGCGGGCGAATTCGATCGTGATCCACGAAACGCATACGCACACCGACCCCGGCCACGCCGGGACCGCGGGGGCCCGGCTGGCCTGCGTGACGGTCGGCTTCTAGCCGTTTCCTAGAAGCCCCAGGTGCGTTCGGGCCGGATCCTGATCCGGACGCGGTACTCGCTGTCGAATTTCGGGACGTCGTAATCGATCGCCGGGTAATGCTTCTCGTACTTGGCGAGGAAGCCCGGCTGCTCCGACGCGAGACCGTCCGGCAGGATCTCGGCCTTGCCGCCGATCACCAGGATCGAGCCGCCGTGCTCGTCGCTGTTGAAGTGGAGGCTGACCTCGGGGTTGGCTTCGATGTGCCGCGTCTTCGCCGTGTCCGGCTGGCTGAAGATGATGAAATCCTCGCCGTCGAGCACGAACCACACCGGACGGGGCGAAGGACGGCCCTTCGGGCTGATCGTGGTCAGCCAGGCGACGTTCTCCTTCGCCCGGTCGGCGAGCCGCGGGTCGGGTTGGTAGGTCATGAACCGACCAACCACGACCCGGCGGCTTTTCTTCCGTGTCCGCTCAGCGAGACGCGACGAGTTTCGCGTAGCGGGTCCCGGCGCCGAGCAGCACCAGGCCGGCGAGGAGGAACGCGGCGACCCTGGCCAGGCCGTCGAGCGCGGAGAGGTCGAACAGGACCAGCTTCAGCACCGCCGCGCCGACCAGCACCAGGCCGATCACCCGCAGGCCGACCACCGAGATGCCGCGGATGAGCAGCACCAGCGCGGCGACCGTCCACGACACCGTGATCACCACGTGGCCGAGCAGGAAGCCCGAGCGGCCGGGGACGGCGAGCAGCGCGCCGCACAGGACCATCGCGCCGGCGCCGTAGAGCGCGACGACCCCGGCGAAGAGCCACGGCACCACGTTCTCCGACGGGGCCTTGAACATCCCGAGCCGGTGCGCGACCCACGGAAGCGTGATCGCGACGGCCAGGATCGCGACGGCCACCAGCAACGCGGCGGCGAGGTCGGCGTCCGGCCGGTTCCGGATCAGGAAGAAGAGCGTCGGCGGGACGTCGAAGGCCAGCGCGATCAGGCCGCCGATCACGGCGAAGACCACCCCGCCGGCGAGCGCCACGTGCTTCTTCGTCCACAGCGCGACCAGGGCGAGCAAGACACCTTCGCCGATCAGGATCGCCGAACGGGCACTGCCGTCGAAGAGCGTCATCGTCGTCTGCAGGGCCGCGAGGAGACCCGCGGCGCCCGCGAGGTCGCCCGTCCAGCCGTCGAGCCACTGCCCGGCCGCCCACACCCCGAGCAGCACCAGCGCGACCGACGCGGTGACCAGCACGGCCGGGGTCTTCGGCAGGAACAGCGCGGCGAGCAACGACGGCGCCGGGGCGACGGCGAGCAGGGCGAGCGCGGCGGCGTCACCGGACCGTTTGAGGGTGACGATCAGGGCGAGCACGAGCCCGGCGCCACCCGCGGCCAGCGCGGCGGCGGTGTTGGCCGGGCTGCCGCCGAAACCGGTGAACGCCGTGCTGAAGACCGACGCGACCAGCGGCGGGATCCCGGCCGCGACCGCGACCGACGGCCACGACTGGCGCAGCTGCACCGGCGTCGAAGCGAGCTGGACCACCAGCAGGAACGCGACCAGTTCGGGGGTGAAACCCTGCGTGATGATCGGCGCGCAGACCACGCAGCCGAGCACGACGGCCGCCGCGAGCAGCGACGACTTCCACCGCACGGCCAGCAGCAACCCGCCGACCGCGATCAGGAGACCGAGCGCGAGACCGGCGTAGGCCGGGAGGTACTCGTACATCGTCGTCGCCGCGATGGCGTCGAGGTACAGCGCCCCGATCCCGGTCGCGGCGAGCGCGAACGCGCCCGTGCGGCCCGCCGGGTTGCGGTGCAGCCTCAGGCCGATCCCGACCAGGGCGGCCCCGAGGACGGCGCCGCCGATCACCCGGGGCAGCGGGCCGAACCAGCCGCGCTGGATGGCGAGCACCAGGAACAGCACGACGCCGAGCAGCGTCACCGCTCCGCCGACCCAGGCCAGCAACCGGCTTCCGGCGCCTTCCTTGCTCAGCTTCTCGGCGAGCGTGACCTTCGGGGCAGGCTGGTAGTGCTGGCGATACGGCTGCTGCTGGTACTGCTGACGGTATTGCTGCTGCCACTGCGCGTACTGGGCCTGCTGGTACTGGGCTTGCTGGTACTGGGCCTGCTGCGGATGCGTGAAGTACCGCGGCTGCTGCTGGGGCGGGACCTGCGGTTGCGGCGCCGGCTGAGGCTGCTGCGGCGGGGCCTGGTGTGGCTCCTGAGGCTGTTCTGCCTGCCGCGCGGCGGGCGGCTCCGTCTGCTGTGCGGCGGGCTGCTCCTGCGGCGCCTGCTCAGGCGCCTCTTCGGGCTTCGGCTCCGCTTCGGACCGGACGGTCCGCAGCTCGGTACCGACCCGCGCGAGGCGGGCCCCAAGGTCGTCGATCTCCCCGGCGAGCCTGAGGAGCACATCCCCATCGGTGGTCATGGCGACCAGCATGCGGCTAGAGGCCCGCGGATGGATCCGTAGCACTACTCAATCGAGGTGACGATGTGGTCGCGACCTGCAAGATCATCGCGATCGAGCCCACACCCGGAGCGCCCGCAAGAGGTCGACGTAGCGGAAACCCGGCCAGTTGGCGTCACAGAAGTACAGCTGGGAATCCTTGGCCTGCCACAGCAGGAAGCCGGACAGCCGGACCTCGCCACTGGTCCGGATGATCAGCTCCGGCTCGGGAGTGCCCGCCGTGTACAGCTGCGAGGCGAGAGCGTCCACGGAAACCGTTTCGGCGATCTCGGCGAGGGACTTGCCGTCCGCCGCGCCTTCGAGCACGAGATCGCGGACGGCGTCGACGATCTCCTCGCGGCTCCCGTACCCGATGGCGAGGGTCAGCTCAGGCCCCGTCGCACCGCGAGTGTCTTCTTCGGCCCGTTTCAGCACCTCCGCCGTGGACGACGGCAGCATGTCGAGCCGCCCCACCGGCGCGACGCGCCAGTTCGCGCCCGGCGCGGTGAGCCGATCGCGGACGACGTCCTCGATCACCCGCATCAAGAAGGCCATCTCCGGCGACGCGCGCTTCGTCAGGTTGTCGACCGAAGCGAGGTACACCGTCACGTGCCCGATGCCGAGGCCCTCGCACCACGACATCAACCGCGCGATGTGCTGTGCGCCGTGCCGATGCCCCTCGCGGACGTCCTCGAACCCCATCTGCCGGGCCCAGCGGCGATTACCGTCGATGATCACGCCGATATGCCTCGGCAACGGGCCTCGGCGGAGGCCCGCGCGGAGGCGTCGCGCGTAGAGGTCGTCGAGTCTGGTCCGGACGCTCATGGAAGCGAAGCTACCGAAATCGGGGACGGACGATGTGCGCTCATATGCGCTCATGAGCTATCCTCGACCCGTCGCCGAAAGCGATTTCGATGACACAGAGTGCGGCGCCGTGGGTGCCTCACGAGTCGCAAGGCCCGGTGCACCCGGGGAATACCGGGACCCTGGCCTTACGCGTCTCCGTGATCAGGCACGGGTGTCGACCTGTAGCTCAATCACACATTCGGCCAGATGGTCGGTGTAGTCGCGGAATCCCTGACGTCGAGCGCGGACGGCCCCAGCGACGATGTCGGGAATCCACAACAGCGGCTCGTCATCCTCACGTAGTTCGGCATGTCGCTCGACGGGGAGGATCGCGGCTGCGAGCACGTAGAAGCCACCGTGGTCGTCCTCTCTGAACGACTCGTCTGCGAAGGCCTGCAGCACGGACATCCGCCGAGCCTAAGCATCCAGTCCCTACCCGATCGGTACGGTCCGAACCCCCTTCGCAACATCGCGGTTCCGACCCTCTCGTCGAGTGAAATCGGCGATCCATCGCCGCAATACGGCGATGGATCGAATGAACCGTGGCCACTGTGTGGATTTCGGTGCGTCCAACGCACCAAAATCCACACGGTCACGCCGCGAAGCGAAGGCCCGGGCATCACGAGTCTCTCCATCGATCAAACGGTGGGCACCGCCCCTCGCGATCCCGTCACGGGCAACGGAGACCGGCCCACCTGCGAGTGACAGACACCACAGGCGACAATGGAGGACGTGACTGCCACCCTGAGCAAGCCCAGCCTGAAGATCGGCCCCTACGAGGTCGATCCCCCGGTCGTGCTCGCTCCGATGGCGGGCATCACCAACGTCGCCTTCCGGCAGCTGTGCCAGGAGTACGGCGCGGGCATCTACGTCTGCGAGATGATCACCGCCCGCGCGGTGGTCGAGCGGCACCCCGGCACGATGCACATGATGACCTTCGGCGAGAACGAAAAGCCCAGGTCCATGCAGCTTTACGGGGTCGACCCGAAGACGATGGCCGAGGCCGTCCGCATCATCACCGGCGAGGGGCTCGCCGACCACATCGACAGCAACTTCGGCTGCCCGGTGGCGAAGGTGACGCGCAAGGGCGGCGGCGCGGCGCTGCCGTTCAAGCGCAAGCTGTTCGCCGACATCGTGCGCGAGTCGGCGAAGGCCGCGGCCGAGGCGGGGGTGCCGTTCACGGTCAAGTTCCGCGTGGGCATCGACGACGACCACCTGACGTACCTCGACGCCGGGCGCATCGCCGAGGCCGAGGGCGCGGCGGCGGTCAGCCTGCACGCGCGCACCGCCGCGCAGCGCTACTCCGGCCAGGCCGACTGGACGAAGATCGCGGCCCTCAAGGAAGCCGTCACCGCCATCCCGGTGCTCGGCAACGGCGACATCTTCTCCGCCGAGGACGCGCTGCGCATGGTCGACGAGACAGGCTGCGACGGGGTCGTGGTCGGACGTGGCTGCCTGGGCAGGCCGTGGCTGTTCGGCGAGCTGGAGGCCGCTTTCGCCGGGCGCCCGCAGCCCATCCCGCCGAACCTCGGCGAGGTCGCGAAGGTGCTGCGCCGCCACACCGAACTGCTCGTCGAGCACGACGGTCACGACAAGGCCATGCGCGACATCCGCAAGCACATGGCCTGGTACTTCATGGGTTTCCCGGTCGGCTCCGAACTGCGTCGCGGCTTCGCGATGCTGTCGAGCATGGACCAGCTCGACGACCTCATCGCCCAGCTCGACCACGACGCCCCGTTCCCCAGCGCGGCCACCGGCCCGCGCGGGCGCCAGGGTTCGCCGGGCAAGGTCACACTGCCGCACGGCTGGCTCGACGATCCGGACGACGACTGCGTCCCCGAAACCGAGGACATGCACTCGGGGGGCTGAAACGAAAAACGCTCCCGCCGGTCCGGACCGGCGGGAGCGTTTTCAGTTCACGACTCAGGTGCCCCTGGTCTTGTAGGCGAACTTCCACTGGTCGTGGTCGACCTCGAAACACCGCATGGTGATCGTGTAGTACCGGGCCATGTTGCTCTGCTCGATCTGGCAACTGGCCAGCGTCGGGAACGGCCCGAGCTGACACCCCGGGTTGCCGTCACAGACCCCGGCGACCGAGACCGGAGTCTCTTCGGCCGCCGCGACATTCGCGGCCGTGACGGCGATTCCGCCCGCGAGCGCGACGGAAGCGGCGCCGGCGGCGAGCCGGCGCTTCCAGCTGTTCGACATGTATTACCCCAGTTTCCCCAGTGCGGCCGAAGATCGGCCGCGGCGCTCATTAGATGCGAATCGGACACTCGCCGTCAATCCCTTGCCGTCCGGCCGAACCCGGCTGCCCGTAGAGTCGGCGTCGTGATCGAGCAGCTGAGCATCCCCACCGCGGCCGGTTCCTTCGACGCCATCGCGGCGGGTCCCGAAGACGGCCGTCCCGTCCTGCTGCTGCACGGGTTTCCCGAGGCCGCGGTGGAATGGGAGCACCAGGTCGCGACGCTCGGCGTGCTCGGATATCGCGCGGTGGCACCGGATCAGCGCGGCTACTCGCCGGGCGTCCGGCCGGAACAGGCGTCCGAGTACGGGATCGACGACCTCGTCGGCGACGTCCTCGCGATCGCGGATCGTTTGGGGTGGAACGAATTCGACCTCGTCGGCCACGATTGGGGCGGCGCCGTCGCGTGGTGGACGGCCGACGCGCATCCCGGCAGGCTCCGCAGTCTCGCCGTCGTTTCGACGCCGCACCCGGCCGCGCTGGCCGAAGCCATGAAGACCGACGAGGACCAGCACCTCCGCTCGGCGTACATGACCGAATGGCGCCAGACCCGCGTCACCGAACGGCGGATGCTCGAGAACGACGCCGACGCGCTGCGCCGCATCTTCGACTGGAAGGTGCCGCCGAGCAAGGTCGAGGAGTACGTCCAGCGCCTGTCCGAACCGGGCGCGCTGACCGCCGCGCTCAACTGGTACCGCGCCGGCCGTCCCGGCGGGAAGATCGGACAGATCGAGGTCCCGACGCTCTACATCTGGAGCACCGAGGACGCCGCCTTCGGTTCGACGGCCGCGCTCGACACCGCGAACCGCGTCACCGGCCCGTACCGCTTCGAGATGATCGAGGACGTCTCCCACTGGGTGGTGGAAGAGGCTCCCGAGGCCGTCACTTCTTTGCTCGTGGAGCACCTTTCGTCCCACTAACAGGGGTAACTCTGGTCGCGGTACCGGTTACAGACAGCCTGCTGGTTCAGTGGGTCCGGTGAACGACACGACCGCACTCGACACCGAACGCATCGTCTACGTGACCGAAGACGGCGAGCCGACCGGCGAAACCGCGCCCAAACTGGCCGCGCACCACGAGAACACCCGCCTGCACCTGGCGTTCTCCTGCTATCTGTTGCGCAGCAGCGACCAGGCCCTGCTGATCACCAGCCGCGCCGCGTCGAAGAAGGTGTGGCCCCGGGTCTGGACCAACAGTGTCTGCGGGCACCCCGCACCGGATGAACCGATCGAGGAGGCCGTCCGGCGCCGGGCCGCCTTCGAACTCGGCTTACCCCGGTTGGACGGCCTCCGCTGCGTCCTCCCGGCGTACCGGTACAGCACGCCGCCGTTCGAAGGCGTGATCGAGAACGAGTTCTGCCCGGTCTTCGTCGCCTGGGTCGACGACGATCCGGCCCCGCATCCGGACGAGGTCGGCGACTGGCGATGGGTGAGCTGGAATGATTACGCACTGTTGCTGAATGACGATGTGACTGACGTGAGTTACTGGGCGAAGGATCAGTTTTCGCAGCTCAAAGACTTCGAGCCGTTTTCGTCCTTACAGAACGGCACTTCGGTCCGTGACAATGGCGCGGAACCGTCGTCCACTTGAGCGATATTCACTTTGGCCCGTACCGATACCTCAAGACGCGCCTCCTATACGACGAAAACCAATTCGTGGCGGAGGTGAGCGTGGTAGCCGACGACGAGGCCGCGCTCCCACCGAGCGCGCCGGCCACCGATCTGCTCAGCCTGCACGAGTCGATCGCCGGGGTGCTCGCCACCCAAGGTGACTGGCGGCGCGCCTACCACCACCTCAAATCCGCCTTCGACCTCGTCCGCGCCGGCAGCCTGCGGGACACGCTGACGTCCAGCTACAACCGCCGCTACCTCGACCAGTGGCTGCACGGCCCGGCCGTCGACCACCGCGGCCCGCCCGGGATCGCGATCGCGCTGGTCGACCTCGACCTGTTCAAGGACGTCAACGACACTTTCGGGCATCTGGTCGGGGATCGGGTGCTGCGCGAAGTGGCCGACCTGCTGCAGCAAGGACTTCCGCCGGAAGCGTTCTGCGCCCGCTACGGCGGCGAGGAGTTCGCGCTGGTCATCCCGGACGTCGACGCCGCCCGCGCGGTGCGGATCGCCGACACCGCCCGCATCCGGGTGGCCCGCCATCCGTGGCCTCGGATCCGGCCCGGCCTTTCGGTGACGATCAGCGTAGGACTCGCGCACGAGGGCCGTACGGAACCGGGTCACACAGTGGAACCGGAACGGCAGTTGCGCCATGCCGACGCTTTGTTGTATATGGCGAAACGGGCGGGCCGGAACAAAGTGGCATATCAGGATAAAGAATCATCACGGATGATTCCTCAGTCGATGAACGCCGCCGAGTCCACGGGCACATAGCCACTCACTCGGTCGACGTCACACTCTGCGTGACGGTTTCTCACCTTTTAACGCAGCCTTAACCGGGACCGCTCACCCGATCGCATGGACCGTTCGGCGCTTGTCGGTACCTTGGGTGAAGAAAATTCCGGGATGGTTGTCGTCACGAACCTGAGGTGTCCGTACGATAACGAAAGAGCTTCGACGCCAGTTGTGAAAGGAGACCGAGTGCCCGACGAGCACCACACCCCGGGGACCGGTCGCCACAGCCACACCGACAGAAGTGCCGGTGAGCGCGGCCGCCGGAGCCGGCGCCGCTCCATGGACACGCACGGCGGGATCAGCGTTTCCGACGTCGTCGCACGTCATACGGGCGAGCGCCCGGTCTTCGACCCCGCCGCGGAGGCGCCCGCTCCACGCCGCCTCCGGCAGGGTGAGCCGACGCCCGAGCCTCCGAGACCCGGCCCGCGCGCGAACCGGACGGAGCCGCCGGCCCCTCGCCGGGCTCGTCCGCCCGCCCCCGCCGACAACCCGCCGCCCGCGCCCCGTGCGGCCGGTCCCGCCGCGCCGCAGGCTCCGGTCCCGCCGCCGGCCGACGCCCCGCGTCCGCCTCGCGCACGCCAGCCGCGCCGCTCGGTGCAGGCCGCGCCCACCCCCGAGGCCCCGACGCAACGCCGCCCGCCGGTGGTGAATCCGGGCGCGCAGCAGCAGCCCGCGGCCCCGGCGCCGCCGCGCCGTCCCCGCCGCCCCGCTCAGCGGCCGGTCCAGCAGTCCCCGGTCCCGCCGTCGCCCTCGCTGTCGCCCGGTGTCCCGCCGCGGTCCGAGATGGACCGGCTGACGATGACCGACGAGCTCGAAGCGATCGACGACGCGACGATCACCAAGCGCAAGATCGACCACACGCTCGCCCGGTTCTCCGCCGCGCACGACGAACTCGAAGCCGAAGAGGCCAAGAAGCGCGAGCGCCGCGAACGGCTCGCCTCCCGGCCCGCCGCGTTGCTGGAGCAGACCCGCACGGCGCTGCAGCGGGTGGTCACCACCACCGATTCCGAGCCTTCCCCGCAGTCGCAGGAAGCGGACGGGGAAGCCTCCCCGCAGACTCGCCTGCAGGAGAAGAAGGAACGCAAGACCAGGCAGGCGGCGAAGGCGGGCCGGATCGCGGCCGCCGTGGTCGCCGTCCTCGTGTTCCTCTCCATCGGCACGGCGTGGGGTGCCCAGACCTGGTTCGACGCGAAGTTCAACACCGTCGCCTCGCTCGACGAGGACTCGGCCGACATCCAGGACGCCGCGGGCCAGACCGGCGACGAGAACTTCCTGATGGTCGGCTCCGACACCCGTGACGGTGCGTCCGCCGAGGACGGCGTCGGCGACGCGGACGGCACCCCGGGCGCCCGTTCGGACACCGTCATGATCGCGCACGTCCCCGCCGACCGGCAGCGCGTCGTCATGGTGTCCTTCCCCCGCGACCTCGAAATCAGCCGCCCCGAGTGCAAGCGGTGGGACCCGGCGACGTCGTCGTACTCGGACCAGGTCTCGCCGGCGCAGAAGATCGCGAAGCTGAACACCGCCTACGCGGTCGGTGGCCCGCAGTGCGTCACGAAGGTCATCCAGCAGATCACCGGCATGAAGATGAACCACTTCGTCGGGATCGACTTCAACGGCTTCAAATCCATGGTCGACGCCGTGCAGGGCGTCACCGTGTACAACGAGACGCCGATCGACGACACCACGCTCGGCATGGTCATCCCGCAGGCGGGCGAGGTGCGGATCTCCGGCGACCAGGCGCTGAACTACGTCCGGGCGCGGCACGTCAAGGGCGACCCGACCTCGGACTACGGCCGGATCAAGCGGCAGCAGGCCTTCCTCGGCGCGCTGCTGAAGACGGTGATGTCGAAGGACGTCATCCTGGACACCGGCAAGCTCAGCGGTTTCATCGACGCGTTCGCCAAGGCGACCTTCGGCGAGAACCTCGGCATCAAGCAGATGATGACGCTGGCGAAGTCGATGAAGGGGATGGGCTCGGAGAAGGTCAAGTTCCTCACCGTGCCCACCACCGAAGAGGCGAACAAGCGCGGCAACGAGGTGCTGTTGCAGAGCAAGTCGAAGACGCTCTTCCAGGCGCTGATCAACAACACTCCGCTGGAAGAGAAGGCACCGGCGCCTCCGGCGAGCGACACGGCGGCCACTCCGACCAGCTCCGCCAAGTCCGGCGGCGCCAAGAAGAGCAGCAGCTCAGGCTGAAGATCCGCCGAGAGATCATTCGTTAGTCCGGGTTCACGTCAGGTTCACTCTGGGATGCGGCTTTTGGCCCCTCTTCCCCGTAGGGTTGGGCCATGCGTGAGGCTTACCATGTCGAACTCGAACAGCTCGCCGAGAACCTAGCGAGCATGTCGCTCCAGGTCGCCGACGCGATGGAGCGGGCGACCCGGGCGTTGCTCGAGGTCGATCTCGGACTCGCCGAGCAGGTCATCAGCGACGACGCGAAGGTCGACGACGCGCGCGCCGAATGCGAGGAGCAGGCGTACGCGCTGCTGGCCCTGCAGGCACCCGTCGCGACCGACCTGCGGACCGTCCTCGCCGCGATCCACGCGGCGGAAAGCCTGGAGCGGATGGGCGATCTGGCGCTGCACGTGGCCAAGGCCGCGCGCCGCCGTCACCCCGACCCCGTGCTCCCCGAGGCCGTGCGGGGCGACTTCGCCAAGATGGGCGAGGTGGCCGTCAAACTGGCCCGGCAGGCCGAGCAGGTCATCAAGTCCAAGGACGTCGAGGCCGCTCGCACGATCGAGTCGGACGACGACGAGGTCGACGAGATCCACAAGCACCTGTTCACGGTCATCATGGACCGGGACTGGGACCACGGCGTCGCCGCGGCCGTGGACGTCACCCTGCTGGGCCGCTTCTACGAGCGCTTCGCCGACCACGCCGTCTCGGTCGCGCGCCGGATGATCTTCGTGGTGACCGGCAAGATGCCCGGCTACGGAACTGAAGACGTTTAATCGAGCGCTGTAACTTCTCGCATTCAGTCCTCTGAATGCGGTACTTGCGCGTGCAACTACCGCATCCAGAGGACTAATTGCGTTCAGGGGCCGAGCGCGCGAAGGCCCCACACCGGTTTTTGCCGCGCAGGCTCCGCACTGGTTTTTGCCGCGAAGGCCCCGCACCGGTTTTTGCCGCGAAGGCCCCGCACCGTTTTTTGCCCGCGAAGGCCCCCTTCCCCCGGCTCTCGTTCTAGATGATCAGCCGAGGGAAGGGGGCCTTCACGCGCGATAGGGACTATCCGAACCGGCCGGAGATGTAGTCCTCCGTGGCCTTTTCGTCCGGGTTCGAGAAGATCTTCTCGGTGTCGTTCAGCTCCACCAGGCGACCCGGCTGGCCGACGCCCGCCAGGTTGAAGAACGCGGTCTGGTCCGAGACGCGCGCCGCCTGCTGCATGTTGTGCGTCACGATGACGATCGTGTACTCCTTCTTGAGCTCACCGATCAGGTCCTCGATGGCGAGGGTCGAGATCGGGTCGAGCGCGGAGCACGGTTCGTCCATCAGCAGCACGTCCGGCCGCACGGCGATCGCCCGCGCGATGCAGAGCCGCTGCTGCTGACCACCGGAGAGGCCACCGCCGGGCTTGTTCAGCCGGTCCTTGACCTCGTTCCACAGATTCGCACCGCGCAGGGCCCGCTCGGCGACCTCGTCGAGCTCCTTCTTGCCCTTGGTGCCGCCGAGCCGCAGGCCGGCCACGACGTTGTCGCGGATCGACATCGTCGGGAACGGGTTGGGCCGCTGGAACACCATGCCGATCGTGCGGCGGACCTGCACCGGGTCGACCCCGGCGCCGTAGATGTCCTCGCCGTCGAGCAGCACCTCACCCTCGACGCGGGCGCCGGGGATGACCTCGTGCATGCGGTTCAGCGTGCGCAGCACCGTCGACTTGCCGCAGCCCGACGGGCCGATGAACGCGGTGACGTTCCGCGGCGGCACCGAGAGGGTGACGCCGTCCACGGCGTGGAATTTGCCGTAGTAGATGTCCACGTCTTTGACGTCGATTCGTTTGGCCATCTCAAACAGCTCACTTCTTCTTCGGGGCGACAAGACGGGCAAAGAGCATGGCGAGGAGGTTCACGATCGCGATGATCAGCACCAGGGTGAGTGCCGCACCCCAGATCCGGTCGAACGCGACGGTACCTTCGTCGAACGGGTTGCTGACCCGTTCGTTGTTCATCAGAAGCGGCAGCGCGGCCTGTTCGCCACCGAAGATGTCCCAGTTCACGTAGGCGGAGTAACCCACGAGGACCAGCAGCGGCGCGGTCTCGCCCATGACCCGGGCGAGCGCCATCATGATGCCGCCGATGATGCCGGACAGCGCGGTCGGCAGGACGATCTTCATGATCGTCTTCCACTTCGGCACGCCGAGCGCGTAGGAGGCTTCGCGCAGGTCGTCCGGGACGATCCGCAGCATCTCCTCCGAGGAGCGCACGACCACCGGGATCATCAGCAGCACCAGCGCGAGCGACACGGCGAAACCGCTGCGCGGGAGGCCGAAGGTCGTGATCCACAGCGCGTAGATGAACAGCGCCGCGACGATCGAGGGGACGCCGGAGAGGATGTCCACCATGAACGTCGTGACCTTCGCGAGCTTGCCGCGGCCGTATTCGACCAGGTAGATCGCGACCAGCATGCCGATCGGGACCGCGATGATCGCGCAGACCAGGCCCTGCAGCACCGAACCGATGACGGCGTGCAGCACGCCGCCGCCGACCTCGTCCGACAGCACCGAGCCGAAGTCCTCGGTCCACCAGTTGCTGTAGGGGATCCGCTTGACGCCGTTGATGACCACCGTGGCGAGCAGCCACACCAGCGGCACGACTGCGATCAGGAACGACAGCCAGATCAGGACGGTGGCGATGCCGTTCTTGGCCTTCCGCGCCAGGCTGACCTGCTGGAAGGCGGGGGTGGTGGCGGGGGTCTTTTCGAGCGTGGTGGACATGCTCAGTCCCCCTTCTTGGCGATGATGGATCGCGCGGCGAAGTTGACGATGAACGTCAGCAGGAACAGCACGAGGCCGGCCGCGATGTACGCGCCCGCCGAGATCTCGTTGTTGAGTTCCGCGTAGTCCGCCGCGATCTTCGAGGCGAAGGTGGCGCCACCGTCGAAGAGACTCCAGGTGAACTCGCGGCCCACCGCGCCGGTCAGGATGATCGCGAGCGCGATCGTCTCGCCGAGCGCGCGGCCGAGACCGAGCATCGAGGCGCCGATGTAGCCGGCCTTGCCGAACGGCAGGACCGTGGTGCGGATGACCTCCCAGCGGGTGGCGCCCAGCGCCAGCGCGCCTTCGATGTGCGGGGTCGGTGTCCGCTCGAACACCTCGCGCGACAGCGAGGTGATGATCGGCAGGATCATCACGGCGAGCACGATGCCCGCGGTGAAGATCGTGCCGCGCAGGTCCGGCGAGACGTTGCCCGCCGCGAAGAGCGGGATCCACGAGAAGGTGTCGTTGACCCATTGGGAGAACGGCTCGATCGTCGGCGCGAAGACCATCAGGCCCCACAGGCCGTAGATGATCGAGGGCACCGCGGCGAGCAGGTCGATCACGTAGGCGAACGGCCGCGCCAGCCGCTTGGGCGCGTACTGGGTGAGGAAGAGGGCGATCCCGAGCGAGATCGGCATCGCGATGATCAGCGCCAGCAGCGCGGAGTAGACGGTGACCAGCAGCAGGCCCATGATGCCGAACTTCATGTCGTTCGGATCGGTCTGCCAGACCTGGCTGGTCAGGAAGTTCACGTTGTCGGCCTGGAGCGCCGGAATGGCCTGCACCAGCAGGAACAGCCCGATCAGGCCGATCAGCGAGACGACGAAGACGCCGGCTCCGGTGGTCAGGAACTGGAAGATGCGGTCACCGGGCCGCACCGTCCGGGATTGGGGGCTCGCGAGTGGCACCGAGGACTTCTCGGGCGGTGACGCGGCAGGTTGCTCCGAAATCGGGTCCTCCGTGAAGGTCTCGCGGACGCCAGAACGCCCACCGGGGTCGCCGGTGGGCGTTCTGGGCGAAGACGAATCGCTCATCGACTACTTCTGTCCAGCCTGTTTACTGATCGAGCTGAAGATCGGCAACAGGGTCAGGCGATGGCCTTGACGGCGGTCAGGACCTTGTCCTGCAGGCTCTGCGGGATCGGCACGTAGCCCTTGTCCGAGAGCGGCTTCTGACCGTCGGTGGCGGCGACGTTCAGGAACGCCTTGACGGCCTTGGCGACCTCGGCGTCGGCGTACTTGGAGCAGACGATCTCGTAGGTGGCGAGGATGATCGGGTAGGTACCGGCGACGTTGCTGGAGTAGATCGCGTTCAGGTCCAGCGCGAGGTCGTTGGTGCCTTCCTTCTTGAACTTCGCCGCGTCGAGGGCCTTGGCGACGTTCGCCGCGGTGAGCTCGACACCGCCGGAGCCGCTGTCGATCAGGGCGGCGTTGATGCCGTCCTTCGCGAACGCGGACTCGACGTAGGTGATCGCGCCGTCGGTGGCCTTGACCGCGCTGGCCACACCGTTGGACTTCTCGGCACCGTTACCGACGCCACCGGCGAACTTCTTGCCGTCGCCCTGGGTCCAGGCGCCCTTCGAAGCGGCCTTCAGGTACTTCTGGAAGTTGTCGGTGGTGCCCGACTCGTCAGAGCGCGAGATGACCTGGATCGGCTTGTCCGGCAGGTTCACGCTCTCGTTGCCCTTGACCGCCTTGATGGCCGGGTCGTTCCACTTGGTGATGCCACCGTTGAAGATCTTGGCGGTGACCTCGGGGGTCAGGGTCAGCTTGTCGACACCGGAGACCTTGTACGCGACGGCGACCGGGCCGATGACGAGCGGCAGGTTCCACGCGTCCGAGGCGCACCGGGCCTTGGCCTTGTCGGCCTCCTCGCCGTCCTTGAGGGGCGAGTCCGAACCGGCGAAGTCGACCTGGTTCGCGTTGAACTGCTTGATGCCCGCGCCGGAACCGCTCGGGTTGTAGTTCACCTTCTGGCCGGAGCACTTGGCGGCGTACTGCTGCACGAAGATGTCGACCGCGGTCTTCTGCGCGGACGAGCCCTCGGCCGAAAGCGGGTTCTTGCCGCCGCATTCGACGCCGGCCGTGCCGCTGGGCGCGGAAGCGGCGCCCGTGCTGCCGGGCTTGGTCGCCGCCGGGTCGGATCCACAGGCGCCGAGCACGAGGGCGGCGGTGGCCACGATGCCGATCGCGCCCGCGGGCCGCATGATCTTCACTGCATTTCCTCCACTGGGAGACTTTCGCCGGATCGGTGGAACGGGAGCGTTCCTTCCGGACCCGGACATTAAGCACCGACAGTGGACAGGCGACCGTCTAAGGGTGAACGGCAAGTGAACAAGGCGGCCGATGTGAGCAGCGCGACTACTCCGAAAGTGGGCCGTGTCCCGGCCGTGACCTGCGCGTCTGCTCTCCGTGACCGGTCAAGTGCCGCACGTGTGAACGCGGTTACCGAGCGTATTGGACGTCGACCTCGTATCGGGTGAAGCCCAGCTTCGAATAGACCGCGAGCGCCGGGGCGTTGTCGCCTTCGACGTACAAGATCACTTGCCCCAGCCCGCGGTCGCGGAGGTACCGAAGACCGGCGAGGGTGAGCGCCTTCCCGAGGCCGCCGCCCTGCGCGTCCGGGTCGATTCCGACGACGTAGACCTCACCGGCGGGCTCGCCGCCGAAGCGGCCGGGGACCGCCTCGTGGACCTTCGTCCAGTGGAAGCCGATGACCTTCCCGTCCTCTTCCGCGAGGAAGAAGCCCTCGGGGTCGAACCAGGCTTCTTTCTCGGTCGCCCGGACCTCGTCGGCGGTCAGTGCGCCCTGCTCGGGGTGCCAGTCGAAGGCGCGCGCGTTGACGCGGATCATCGCCTCCTCGTCCTGACCGGGGACGAACGTGCGCAGCGTGACGCCTTCGCGCGTCACCGGTTCCGGCCAGTCCGCGGCTTCCGCGTCGGCGTGCAGGATCAGCAGTTCGCGGGCGCGCTTGAAGCCCTCGGTCCCGGCGATGTGGACGGCGGCGGGGTGGTCGCCGTGCGCCCAGACGCGCAGCGGCTTCCCGGCGACGTGCTCGACGAGCGCTCTGGTGGCCGCCCGGCCGTGACCGGACCGGCGGTGCGCGGGATGGACGAACAGTTCGGCGACCTGGTTGCCGTGCGAGTCGCCTTCGGTGTCCAGGTGGGCGTACACGACCAGTTCACCGTCGACGTGCCCCAGAAGGTGCTGTCCACCGGCGAAACCGGTGTCCTCCGGGCGTCCGTCGGCCTCGCGCACGGCGAGGAGGAAGTCGTGGATCTCTTCCGTTTCCGGTTCACCGGTCCAAGCCAGATCAAGCATGAAACCGACCCTACCGGGGAACCAGGAGGGCGCCCGGACGTCTTGTCAGACAGGAAGGGAAGGGATTCAGTGCGCGGAAAGTTCGTTCGGCTCGTAGACGCTCGCGTCCGGGGCGATGGCCTGCTGCTTGGCCGCCGCGCCCTTGGACGGCCGCTCGAACTTGTAGCCGACGTTGCGCACGGTCCCGATCATCTGCTCGTGCTCCGGTCCCAGCTTGGCGCGCAGGCGCCGGACGTGGACGTCGACCGTGCGCGTGCCGCCGAAGAAGTCGTAACCCCAGACCTCCTGGAGCAGCTGGGCGCGGGTGAACACCCGGCCGGCGTGCTGCGCGAGGTACTTGAGGAGCTCGAACTCCTTGTAGGTGAGTTCGAGGGTGCGCTTGCGGAGCTTCGCGGTGTAGGTCGCCTCGTCGATGACCAGCTCGCCGACCCGGAGTTCGGCGTCGACCTGCGCGGCGCCGCCGTCGCGGGTGGTGACCAGCCGCAGCCGGGCGTCGACCTCGGCGGGACCGGCGGTCGGGAGCAGGATGTCGTCGGTGCGCCATTCCGCGCTGACCGCGACCAGCCCGCCTTCGCCGACGACGGCGATGACCGGCGTGGAGGCCTCGTCCTCACCGGCGCCCTTGAGCAGGCGGCAGAGGCTCTTCGCGGAGGCGAGATCGGCGCGGGCGTCGAGGACGATGACGTCGCGGTGGCCGGCGTCGAGGAGCGCGGTCACTTCCGGAGCGCGTACGCGTACGGTGTGGGGCAGCAGATCGAGGGCGGGCAGCACCGCGGTCGCGTCGGGTTCCGCAGTCAACACCAGAAGGTCCAGGCTCATCGCCGCACCGCCCTAACTCGTAGTCGCCGTATACGTGGCTACAGCCGGTGCTTAGTGAGAATAGCGGGTGAACAGCCGAGGACCTACCCCGTGCTGGATCGATCACACCTGGCCAAAGAGGTTTACGAAGGAGATTCGAAGCGATGGTGAGCAGGCCCGTGGCGCGTGACGACCGACCGTCTCCCGGCCGGTCCGCCAAGCGACCGAAGCGGCGTGGCCGGGGCTGGCTGATCGCCCTCGCGGTGCTGCTGGTGCTGCTGGTCGGAGCCGATTTCGGGGCGGCGGCGTTCGCCGAGCACACGATCTCTCAGAAGACCCGCGAACAGCTGAAGCTGGCGAACGATCCGGCGGTCACGGTGCACGGTTTCCCGTTCCTCACCCAGGCCCTCTCCGGTGACTACAGTCACATCACCATCAACGCCCAAGGCGTCGCCGTTCCGCCGAAGCTGAAGGACGTCGACTTCAACGCCGACATGAGCGACGTCACGGCGCCGCTGTCGGACCTGACGTCCGGCAACACCAAGGCGATCACCATCGGCACGCTCAAGGGCGAGGTGATCATCAAGGCCGCCGACATCGCGCGGCAGGCGCCGCTGAACAAGATCGAGAACCTGAAGATCGAGCCGGTCACCGAGGACTACGTCCGCAACGGCGACAGCGGTCAGGGCGAGACGAAGCCCACGACCACGACCAACGAGAACGGCGAGCCGGTGGACACCGCCAGCGCCGGGATCCGGGTTTCGGGCAACGTGCAGATCGCCGGGCAGAAGGTGGAGATCTTCTGCTTCGCGATGATCGAACTGGACGGGCAGAAGATCCGTCTCGAACCGAAGCGGCTCCAGTTCGGGAATGACAAGGAGACCACCGTCGTTCCCCAGGCGGTGCAGGACGCGCTGCTGCCGAACTTCAACGCGACCATCGACACCGGCGCGATGCCGTTCTCGGTGACCCCGACGTCGGTGCGCGTGAACAGCGGTTCGGTGACCATCAAGGGCGAAGGCAAGAACGTCGCCTTCAGCGGAGCGCAGCCGCAGGGTTGACGACACAGAGGTGATCGCGAATGACCGGGGTGTGGGTGCTGCTGGGTGTCTTGGTGCTCGGCGGGGTGGCGGGCGCGCTGCTTCAGGCGCGCAACGGCCGCATCAGGGCCGCGAAGGCTTCTGACGTGACCGAACTGCCGGAGCGCGTCTCCGCCCGCCTCGCTCCCGAAGGCGTCACCCTGGTCCAGATCTCCACCACGTTCTGCGCGCCGTGCCGCCACACCCGCGTGATCCTGTCGGCGCTCGCGGAGAAGACCGACGGCCTCACGCACGTCGATCTGGACGTCACCGAGACCCCCGAAGTCGCCCAGGCGCTTTCGGTATTGCGGACTCCGACGACGCTGGCCTTGACCCCGGACGGCCGGGAGGTCTTCCGCGTCGGCGGCGTTCCCCGAGGTCAGGAACTTCTCGAAGCCCTGAAGCCCCATCTGACGAACGCCTGATCCCGAATTCTGGGAAGCGTCCCAAGGTGTGAACACGGTTCCCAACCTGAGGGAGCTCTGCGTACCCTCGTGCCCGTGAACAGGCCCCGAATCTTGCTGACCCAGCGCCGCGCAGTGGATCTGTGCCGCGTTCGCAGCAGCCTGTGTCCGGCCTGCTGATCGCGCCTTCGAAGCCGTCGCCGCGTGCTCTGACCGGCACGCACCTCTTTCCCTCTCGTTCGCAGGAGGAACCATGTCCGCAGGACCGGCCGTCGACCCCCGTGGTCCGCGTTTCGCCGCCATCCTGACGACGGTCGTGCTCGCGATCGTGCTCATCACCCAGTGGTGGCCACTGCTCGCGGCGCAGGCGGTGGTGTTCGCGATCGGTGCCTTCGTCGGACTGAAGCCGGCGCCGTACTCGATCGTCTATCGCGCCCTGGTCGCGCCCCGGCTCGGCCCGACGACCGAACGCGAGGACGCCGCCCCGCTGCGGTTCGCGCAGGCCGTCGGCTTCGTGTTCGCCGTCATCGGCACCGTCGGCTTCGCCGCCGATCTGACCGTGCTGGGGTACGTCGCGACGGCGTTCGCGCTGTTCGCGGCCTTCCTCAACGCGGCGTTCAACTTCTGTCTCGGTTGCGAGATGTACCTGCTCATCAAGCGTTTCAGCCCCAGCCCTCGCGCGTCCTAACCCAGAAAGAGAGTCAGCTCCATGAGCCGTGAAGACGTCCTGGTCACCACCCAGTGGGCCGAGGAGAACCTGGACACCCCGGGTGTCGTGTTCATCGAGGTCGACGAGGACACGACCGCGTACGACAACGGACACATCCGCGGTGCGGTGAAGTTCGACTGGCGCAAGGACCTGCAGGACGGGGTCCGCCGCGACTTCGTCGACAAGGAGGGCTTCGAGAAGCTGCTCTCGGAGAAGGGCGTCTCCAATGACGACCGCGTCGTCCTCTACGGCGGCAACAACAACTGGTTCGCCGCGTACGCGTACTGGTACTTCAAGCTCTACGGCCACGAGAACGTGCAGCTGCTCGACGGCGGCCGCAAGAAGTGGGAGCTCGACGGGCGCGAGCTGAACTCGGAAGAGGTCAAGCGCGAGGCCACCACGTACAAGGCCAAGGAGCAGGACCTGTCGATCCGCGCGTTCCGCGACGAGGTCGTCCAGGCCATCGGCGGCAGCAACTTCGTCGACGTGCGTTCGCCCGACGAGTTCTCCGGCAAGCTGCTCGCCCCGGCGCACCTGCCGCAGGAGCAGTCGCAGGTCCCGGGCCACATCCCCGGCGCGCTGAACGTCCCGTGGGCGAAGGTCGCCAACGAGGACGGCACCTTCAAGACCGAGGACGAGATCAAGGAGCTGTACTCCGACGAGGGCCTCGACGAGTCGAAGTCCACGATCGCGTACTGCCGGATCGGGGAGCGTTCGTCCATCGCGTGGTTCGCGCTGCACGAGCTCCTCGGCTACGACGCCGTGAAGAACTACGACGGTTCATGGACGGAATACGGCTCGCTCGTCGGCGTGCCGGTCGAGTTGGGAGCTAAGTGATGGCAGACGACAGCTGCGGCGCGCCGGTCCAGGAGGCCACGCCCGCCGACTACGACACCCGCGGCCAGGTCGTGCTGGCAGGCAAGGTGACCGGCGCGGAAGGACCCGTCGGCGGCGCCTTCGTCCGGTTGCTGGACGGCGGCGGCGACTTCACCGGCGAGGTCGTCTCGTCGGCGGACGGCGACTTCCGCTTCTACGCGGCTCCCGGCGACTGGACGGTGCGCGCGTTGCACCGCTCCGGCAACGGTGAAGCTTCGGTCACCGCTCAGGGCCCCGGCGTCCACCAGCTCGCGATTTCGGTCGCCTGACGTTTCGCGCGTGAAGGCCCCCTTCCCTCGGCTGAGCCGAGGGAAGGGGGCCTTCACGCGCGTCGGGCAGGTTGTGGGCACTGCCACGGACCCTCAGCAGGCCCGTCCGGGCAGGCAGCGACTAAAGTGCGTGTCGTGGAGATCCTGTTTACGACCCTGCTGGTGCTCGCGGGCGTCGCGATCACGTGGTTCGCCGTGTACGTCGTCTACCGGCTTTACGCGGACCAGCGCTGACCCATGACGGCTAGTGGCGACGAGGCCATCCAGGCCGCGGAAAAGCGCGCGGAGAGCACGCGCGACCGGAACCTTCCGCAGTTCGACGACATGCCCGTTCCGGGCGACACGGCGAACCTGCGCGAGGGTCCGAACCTCAATGACGCCTGCCTGGCGTTGCTGCCGCTCGTCGGCGTGTGGCGCGGCGAAGGCGAGGTCGACTACCCGACCATCGACGGCCCGTACCGGTTCGGCATGCAGCTGACCATCGCGCACGACGGCCGTCCCTTCCTCACGCACGAGGCGCGCGCCTGGCTGCTCGACGAAGACGGCAAGGTCATCCGTCCCGCCGCGCGCGAATCCGGGTTCTGGCGCCCGCAGGCCGACGACACGATCGAGCTGCTGCTGACCCACAACACCGGCATCGTGGAACTCTTCTACGGCAAGCCTCGCGGCAAGGCCTCGGTCCCGGCCTGGGAGCTGGGCACCGACGCCGTCGTCCGGACTTCGACGGCCAAGGACGTCACGGCCTCGCAGCGGCTCTACGGCATCGTCAACGGCGAACTCGGCTACGTCGAGGAGCGCGCCATGATGGGCCAGGAACTGCAGCCGCACACGTCGGCGCTGCTGCGTCGCGTGGTGGGCTGACCGTCTCCCGTGCGGTGGCGTGCCTACGGCGAGCACGCCGCCCTGCTCGACTGTGATTCCCTGACGCAGACGATCGCCGCGCACGCCGCGGTCTCGTCTTCGCGTCCGGCCGGGATCGCCGAGTTGGTCCCCGGCGCCCGCAGTCTGCTCGTGGTGGAGACCCCGGGTTCGGACGCCCTCGCCGCCGTCCGTGACCTGCTGGAGCAAGCGGACCTCGAACATCCGCCTGAGGGCGAATCCCGCGAGATCACTCTCGACGTCACCTACGACGGCGAAGACCTCGAACTCGTCGCACGGGACGCCGGAGTGTCCATTGAGGACGTCGTCCGGCTGCACACCGGCGCCGTCTACACCGTGGCTTTCACCGGGTTCGCGCCCGGTTTCGGTTACCTGACAGGACTTCCCGAACCACTCCGGCAGCCGAGACTGCCGTCCCCGCGCACTCGGGTGCCGCCGGGTTCGGTCGGGATCGCAGGCGAGTTCACCGGCGTGTACCCGCGTGTCTCGCCCGGTGGCTGGCGGCTGATCGGCCACACCCGGGCCGTCCTGTTCGATCCGCGCGCCGACCCGCCCGCGCTGCTCTCGCCCGGTGACCGGGTGCGGTTCCGGAGCGCCGGATGAGGGCACTCGAAGTGGTCCGGCCGGGTCCGCTCGCGCTGGTCCAGGACCTCGGCAGGCCCGGCTACGCGCATCTCGGCGTCCCGCCGTCCGGCGCGCTGGACGTCCCGGCGCTGCGGCTGGCCAACCGGCTCGTCGGCAACGACGAAGACGCCGCGGGTGTCGAGTGCCTGTTCGGCGGGCTGAGTTTGCGTGCGAAGACGTCCTGCACGATCGCCGTGACCGGCCCCGCCGTCGACGTCGAAGTCGACGGGCGCGCGGCAGGCTCGCACGCGCCGGTGTGGGTGGCGCCGGGTCAGGTCGTGACGATCGGCGCGCCCGCCACCGGTTTGCGCTGCTACCTGGCGGTTTCCGGCGGCATCGCGGTGGACCCGGAACTCGGCAGCCGGTCGCGGGACGTCCTTTCCGAGATCGGACCCGCTCCGCTGAAGGCGGGCGACGTCCTCCCGCTCGGCACACCGTCCTTGCCCGGCGGCGCCGACGTCGTGCTGCCCACGGTCGCGCCGGCGTCGCTGGTCGTGCCGATCGAGCCGGGCCCGCGTGCGCATTGGTTCGAGGACCCGGCGGCCGGGCTCGCGAAGACGTGGACGGTGACCGCGGAATCCAACCGCGTCGGCCTCCGGCTCGACGGGCCGGCGTTGACTCGCGAGGCGGAATACGCCGAACAGGAGCTGCCGAGCGAAGGCCTGCTGACCGGTGCCGTCCAGGTGCCGCCGAACGGGCTGCCGGTCGTGTTCTTGGCGGATCATCCAACTACCGGCGGTTATCCGGTGGCGGCGGTGGTGAGACGGGCGTCACTCCCGGCACTCGCGCAGGCCCGTCCCGGAACCCTTCTCCGCTTTCACTCGTCCACGAGGGTGTGGAACAGGTAAAGGTCGACGGTGGCACGGGTGTCATCGACACGAATTCGGTCCCTTCGCAGCCCGAACTCCCGCAGTCGCTGCGGATCGCGCTGGCCACCGGCCAGATGCGGCGTCCGCTCGGCGACACGCTCCGCCCGCTTCTCGATCTCTTCGCCGACGGCGACTACCAGGTCACGGGGCCCGAGCGGCTGGCCGAGGACCGCTACCTGACCCCGAGCGCCGACTGGCCGCCCGCCGACGTCTCCCGCGTCGGCTACTACCGGACGGCGATCAAGAGCGGGCACCGTCCGGTCGCTGTCGTGCTGGAGACCGCCGACGCCGCGGTGATCCTCGACGGGCACCACAAGATCGCGGCCTACCGCGAAGAAGCGATCCTGCCGCACCTGCTGATCATCAGCCCGCTCAACTGATCGCGTATTCGCTCTCGTACGCGGCGGCCAGCTCGGCGTGGATCGCGCTGGAGTCGCCGAGCGCGACGCCGTCGAGCGTGTGCACCCTGGTCAGCTTGCGGACCGACGAGGCGAGGAACAGCCCTTCGCCCGCGGTGAGGTCCGAGACCTTCAGCGGCTCGACCTTGACCGACCAGCCCGCCCGCTCGGCACCCCGGAACAGCGCCGCCTGCGTCGTCCCCGGCAGGATGCCGATGGTCGCCGGCGGCGTGTAGAGGGTCTTGTCCTTCGCGAGGACGACCGTCGAAGTCGGCCCTTCGAAGACCGAACCGTCGGCGGCGGTGAAAATCACATCGCTCGCGCCGCGGCGGCCCGCTTCCCGCAGCGCGGCCATGTTGACGCCGTAGGAAATCGACTTCGCGCCCAGCAGCAGCCACGGCGCGCGCTCGGCGACATCGGGCTCGATACCGCGTTCGAGGGTCACCGCCGCGACGCCTTCGACGCGGGCCCGCAGGACCTTCTCGTCGATCTCCACGCCGAGCGCGAACCCGAACGGCTTCGCTTCCGGATCGCCGTCGATTCCCCTGGTGTACACCAGTTTCAGCGCGATCTCGGCGGGGCCGGACCAGTTGTCGATGACGACCTGCGCGGCGCGCTCCCAGTCCGCCAGGACCGGCTCGGGCAGGTCGAGCATGGCCGCGGAACGGGCCAGCCGCTCGAGGTGCGGGCGGAGCTCACGGGGGCGTCCGTCGACGACGAGGATCGTCTCGAACACGCCGTCACCGCGAAGCAACCCGAGATCGTCCACCCGCAGGTGAGCGGCTTCGGGGTCGGCCAGGGTCCCGTCGAGGAAGGCAAGCACGCGCATGCGGACACGGTACTCACTAGCATGGGTTTCATGCCCTACCGCTCCCCCTTGCTCGACCTTCCCGGACCGATCGCGGCACCCGACGGGCATCCTGAAGAGGGTGTCCCGTGGCATTGGGGAGACCCCTTCGCCGAGCAACGGACGGCGGCGCGCGGCGCGGTCGTGATCGACCGTTCGCACCGCGAGATCCTGGCCGTGACCGGGGAAGAACGGTTGTCCTGGCTGCATTTGGTGATCTCGCAGCACGTCACCGGGCTCGCCGACGGCACCGGAACCGAGGCGCTCGTGCTGGACAGCCAGGGCCGCGTCGACACCCACATGGTCGTCGCGCATTCCGGCGGCACGGTGTGGCTGGACAGCGACAGGGGCGCGATGGCCTCCAGCGCGCTGCCTTCCGGCGGCAAGCAGACGTTGCGCGAATACCTCGAAGCGATGAAGTTCTGGTCCAAAGTGGACATCCACGACGTGTCGGGGGAACTGGCGCTGCTGAGCGTCCTCGGCCCCGACGCGGACCGGGTCCTGGACTCCGTGGGGGTCTCGCTGGGGGCCGAGGCGTACTCCGTCGCGCCGATCCCCGGTGGGTTCGCGCGGCGGATGCCGTGGCCGGGGCGGCACAGCGTCGACCTCGCCGTGCCCCGCGCCGAACTCGCCGACTGGTGGCGCCGCCTGACCGACGCGGGTGCGCGCCCGGCCGGCAGCTGGGCTTTCGACGCGCTGCGGGTCGAGTCGCTACGGCCGCGGCTGGGGATCGACACCGACGAGCGCACGATCCCGCACGAGGTGAACTGGGTCGACTCCGCCGCGCACGTGGCGAAGGGCTGCTACCGCGGGCAAGAGACCGTCGCGAAGGTCCACAACGTCGGGCGGCCGCCGCGGTACATGGCGCTGCTGCACCTGGACGGTTCGCCGGAGATCACGCCGGAAACCGGTGACCCGGTGGTCCTCGGCGAGCGGACGGTCGGGCGCGTGGGCAGCGTGGTGCAGCACCACGAGCTGGGACCGATCGCGCTGGCGCTGGTCAAACGCTCGACGCGACCGGGTGCCGAACTGCTGGTCGGCGCCGAGGACCGCGTCGTGCAGGCGGCCATCGATCCGGACTCGGTGCCGGGTGAGGCTCCCGCTCCGGGCCGGGAGGCCGCTCAGCGGCTGCGGGGCTGAGCCTGCTTTTTTTGCTCGGGTTCTCGATCTTGGGTCTCGGTCTCGGTTCGGTCCGTGAAGGCCCCCTTGCCTCGGCTGAGCGCAGGAAACTCGACCTTCACTCACGACCAAGTACATGAAGGCCCCCTTGCTTGCGCCTGGCGCAAGCAAGGGGGCCTTCATGTACTGCCGCACCCCGCCGCTCGCCCGCCCTACCTTCCGACGGGGGCCGAAGGGGCCTTTCCCCACATCTCACGCCGCGAAGGGCGCCTTCCCCACGTCACTGCGGCGAAAGACCCCTTCACCCACTCCCCAAGCTGTCCACAACCCCGCCCACCTGTGGACAACCCCGCCGACCAGCACTTTTCCCCCTCCACCCCCGGTAGACTGGACGTGGGGCCGCCCCCGGGACGGGTGGGGGGCGCGCTCTGGAAGGGACCGAAGGAGCGGCAGCGCAGAGGAGGGTGTCGGGAGGGGCAGAGATCCTTGTGGTATCGCTCCCTGCGGAACATTTCGGCGTGAGCGCGATAAGCTACGCGCGTGATCGAAGTCCGGCCCGGTGGTCGCCGTCGTATCGACCGCGTGCTCGGCCCTGGGTATCTCAGCGACCTCGGCGAGCTGACTCTCTCCGTGCTGCGCGAGCGCCGTGACGAGGCCGCGCAGGAGGAGACCGACCTGTCGTACCTGCGGCGTCTGCTGCACGCGCGGATCGACATCGTCCGGGCCGAGCAGGAGCGCCGGAGTTCGGGCGGCGAAAGCAGTGTCGTCGAGCGGCTGGCCGCGATCCTGGCGGACAACGCGATCGGCCCGGCCACGGGGTCGGGCAGGCATCAGCGGCTGGAGCCGTCCCGCGCGGGCGAGCACCGGCGGTTCGCCGAGGCGCTCATCGGCGACACGGACCTTTCCGACGTCAGCACGCTCTCGGACGAGAAGCTGCTCAACGCCCTCAACCGGTACGCCGACGAAGAGGTCTCCGTCTCCTCGTACCGCCGCGAGGTGCAGGGCGTGATGGACACGATCAACGCCGAGATCGCGACTCGCTACCGCAAGGGCACGGCGTCGGTCGACGATCTGCTCGACACCGAACGCGGCGGGTCCGAGTGACGAATCCCGTCCTGGTCGAGGTCGTCCGATCCGGTTTCGTGGAGAGCACGCACCGCGGCGCGCTCGTGATCACCGCTCCGGACGGGTCGGTGCGGTTCTCCGCGGGCGACATCGAGCGCCCGGTCTACCCCCGCTCGTCCAACAAACCGCTCCAGGCCGTCGGGATGCTGCGCGCCGGCCTCACGATCGGCGACGAGGACCTCGCGCTGGGCTGCGGATCGCACAACGGCGAGCCCGGCCACGTCGAAGGCGCCTTGTCGATGCTTTCCCGCGCGGGGCTGACCGAGGACGCGCTGGCCTGCCCGCCCGCGTTCCCGCTGCACGAGCCGAGCATGCTGGCCGTGGCCGTGGCGGGGAAACGCCGCGCCGCCATGAACTGCTCCGGCAAGCACGCCGCGATGCTCACGACCTGCACGCAACTCGGCTGGTCCACCGAGGATTACGCGGCCGCGGCCCATCCGCTGCAGAAGGTCATCCAGGACACCATCGGCGACCTCACCAGCGAGACGATCGAGACCGTCGGCGTCGACGGCTGCGGCGCCCCGCTCTTCGCGTTCTCCCTCACCGGCCTCGCCCGGTCCTTCGGCAGGCTGGTCACCGCGATGGGCGGACCGGACCGCCGGGTCGCGGACGCCATCCGCGCGTATCCGTGGCAGGTCGCGGGCACCGGCCGCGAGGACACCGTGCTGATGCGCGGCGTCGAAGGCCTGCTCTCGAAGGGTGGCGCCGAGGGAGTGCACGCGTTCGCCCTGCCGGACGGCACCGCGCTGGCACTGAAGATCGACGACGGCAGCGCGCGGGCACGGATCCCGCTACTGCTCGCGACCCTGCGTCACCTCGGCATCGACCCGGGCGACGAAGCGAACGACCTCGCCCGCAACGCGGTCTTGGGCGGCGGGAAACCGGTCGGCGAGCTGAGGGTCACCGCCGGCCTCTTCGGCTAGTTCGCGCGTTCCCGCGCGGCCAGGTCTCCCCAGAAGTCCCGCAGGTCGGCGAACAGTTCCGCCAGTTCGTCGACGTTGCCGGTGCGGAGCGCGTCGAGGATGTCGTGCACCTCTTCGGCGGTCGTGTCGGCCTGCAGGATCGAGTCGGCGAAGAGCTGCACGAGACCGCCGTAATCGAGCTCGACCGCAGAGCCGGGGTGGAAGCTGTCGAGCCAGCGTCGCGTCTCAAGCAGCACCCGACCAGGCCCTGAGTCACCGAAAGTGGCTTCGAGCAGGTCACCGACCTCGCGCGCGCGGTACCGCGCGTCGGCGATGGACACCCGCCACGACACCTCGCGCTCGGGGTCGTCGCGGCCCTTGCCCAGTTTGACCCGGCGCATCCCGGGGTCGAACAGCACGAACCACGGCAGCGGGACGGTCCACGTCGTCGAGAGCGTGTGCGACGCCGAAGCGGACAGATCGCCGATGGCGGACTTCGCCCGGGAGCGGATCATGTCGAGCGACGCGCCGCCGGCGTCGAGCACCGCGTTCTTCAGCGCGGGATGCGCGTCGCCGAGAAAGGTCACCAGCGCCGCCGCCGAGCGGGCGCGGATCTCCATCGGGCAGATCAGCGGCCCCGGACCGGCGTCGCCGTGCTCACCCTCCGGCACGTCTTCGGGGTCCAGGACGAGGATGTCGGTGACGAGGCTGGGCGCGGCACGGCCGTCCGCGAGTTCGGCGGGCAGCAGCCGTCCGACATGCTGTGACTTGAGCCACAATGCCTGTTCGCGCTCGCCCGCGGCCGAACGATCGAGCCGGGCCGCTTCGACGGCCTCGAGCAGGCGTTCGTCCGGTGGATCACCCAGCGCGAGCAGGGGCTCATAGACGCGGAGATAAGCCGCGAACGGACGGGGCACAGGAGCATCGTGGCACGCCGACCTGCGACTATCGCCACCGACCGGCCGGTAACCGGCGTTCCGTGAACACTGTCGCCACCGGCACACCGTGCCACGTCGCATCCAACCCCCCAGACACGGTACGGTGTCAGCAGGAAATAATTGTCGAGACGATGCGGGGCCGCCGATTCCCCCGGCCGCCCCGCCCCTGTGCGAGGGGGTCGAGCCATGGGGCGCGGCCGGGCTAAGGCCAAGCAGACGAAGGTGGCGCGCGAGCTCAAGTACAGCTCGCACGAAACCGACTTCGATGCTTTGCAGCGCGAGCTGTCCAGTAGTTCCTCGGAAGACAGGCACGAGGACGACAAGCGGTACGACGACGACCCGTACGACGGGTACGACGAATACCGCCGCTGAGCAACGCGTGACACGCGAGGGTGGATCCGGGCTTGTCCCGGTGACCACCCTCGCGTGTCGCGTGCTGCCCAAAATATGGAGAGAGGTGCCATGTCTGACGTAGCGCGAGTAGGTGTCATCGGAGCCGGGCTGATGGGCTCGGGCATCGCCGAGGTGCACGCGCGGGCCGGTCTGGACGTGATCGTCACCGAGGTGAACCAGCCGGCGCTGGACTCCGGGCGGGCGCGGATCGAGAAGTCGCTGCAACGCGGCGTCAAGAACGGGAAGCTCTCACAGGAAGACGCCGACGCGGCGCTCGGACGGCTCCGCTTCACCACCGAGATGGGCGAGTTCGCCGATCGTGACCTCGTGATCGAGGCCATCCTGGAACAGGAGCAGGCCAAGGTAGAGGTGTTCCGGTCGCTGGACAAGATCGTCGAGCGGGAGGACGCGGTGTTCGCGTCCAACACCTCGTCGATCCCGATCATGAAGCTCGGGATGGCGACCAACCGCCCGCAGCAGGTGATCGGCATCCACTTCTTCAACCCGGTCCCGGTGCTGCCGCTCGTCGAGCTGGTGCCCTCGCTGCTGACCAGCGACGACACCGCCCGCCGCGCGGAGGAGCACGCGACGACGGCGCTGAACAAGACGGTGATCCGGTCGCAGGACCGCGCCGGGTTCATCGTGAACTCGCTGCTCGTGCCGTACCTGCTTTCGGCGATCCGGATGATCGAGTCGGGCTTCGCGTCGGCCGAGGACATCGACCGCGGCATGGAGCTGGGCACCGCGCACCCGATGGGGCCGCTGCGGCTGTCGGACCTGATCGGCCTGGACACCATCAAGGCGATCGCGGACTCGATGTACGCCGAGTTCAAGGAGCCGCTGTACTCCTCGCCGCCGCTGCTGCTGCGCATGGTCGACGCCGGCCTGCTCGGCAAGAAGACCGGCCGCGGGTTCTACAGCTACTCCTGACCCACCTACGCATTTAGTCCTCTGGATGCGGTAGTTGCGCAAGCAAGGACCGCATCCAGAGGACTAAATGCGGGTGGTCGAAGCCGGGCAGGCAGGCGGCACACCTAGACTTGGCGTCGTGGGACAGGGACAGCTGCGCGCGGGTCTGGTCGGGGCGGGTCCGTGGGCGAAGACGGTGCACGCGCCGGGCCTCGCCGATCACCCCGGCACCACGTTGAGCGCGGTCTGGACCAGGCGTCCCGAAGCCGCGAAAGAGCTGGCCGACGCGCACGGTGCCCAGGCCGTCGACAGCTTCGAGGAACTGCTCGACCAGGTCGACGCGGTCGCGTTCGCGGTGCCGCCTGCCGTTCAGGCGGAGCTGGCGGTCAAGGCGGCCGAAGCGGGCAAGCATCTCATCCTGGAGAAGCCGATCGCCGCGGATCTCGACGGCGCGAAGCGGCTCGCGGACGCCGTGGACGCCGCGGGGGTGGCCGCTCTCGTGGTCCTGACCTTGCGTTTCTCCCCGATGACCCGCGAGTGGCTCGACGGCATCAAGGAGGCGGGCGGCTGGCGCGGCGGCGGGGCGCGGTGGCTTTCGGGCGCGTTGCTCGGCGGGCAGTACCAGTCGTCCGCGTGGCGGCACGACTCCGGAGCGCTCGCCGACATCGGCCCGCACGCCTTCGATCTGCTGGACGCGGCGCTCGGCGAGATCACCGAGGTGCTCGCCGCCGACCGGACCGATGACGATCTGTGGCAGTTCCTGTTCGCCCACGCGGGTGGCGCCACCAGTACGGCGACTCTGTCGCTGCGGCTGCCGATCCAGCCGACGGTCGTCGAAGTGGCCGTTTACGGCGAGCACGGCTACCGCACCTTGGGCCGGAAACCGGGGTCGGCCGGCGAGTCGTACACCGCGCTCCTGGACGATTTCGCCGCGATGGCGGCGAGCGGGACGACGTCCCACCCCTGTGACGTGCGCCGGGGTCTTCACCTCCAGAAGCTGATCGAACGCGCGCGCGAGCTCGTCGGACACGGCAAGTAGTACACAGGTCACTCACAAGGCTTTTCCTTGTGCGATAACGCCTTCTTCCGGTTACTTCACGGCCATCCACAGGTTTGTCCACAGGTTCCTTTGTGGACGGTAACGAGCATGGGAAACCCTTTTCCGCCACCGGAAAAGATCACCTCTTAGAGCGGTCGCTCCGTCATGCCGAGTCGATCTTGTGATGCGAAGGTGATCTTGGGCGCTCCGGAAAGGAAGGCCATGGGTGAGCTGCTCCGCGCTTTCGGCGCGATGATCCCGCTGGTGATCACCGCGGTTCCATACGCGTTGCTCGGATGGCCGCTGCTCGCGGCGCACCGACGGCGAAGACAAGCCGACCGCTTCACCGCGTCGGCGACAGCCGCCGTGGACATGACACTCGCCTTGACCTGCTTCCTGGTGTTGTGCCTGGTCACGATGCCGGTGACCGGCGCGGAAGGCAGCAGGCTGAACCTCGAACCCGGCACCGACCTGCGTCTCGCGCTGAGCGACGGCGCCAATCTCTGGCAGGCGCTGGGCAACTTCCTCATGCTGAGCCCGCTCGGCGCGCTGCTCCCGTTGCGGTCCCGCCGTCTTCGGTCACTGGGCCGGATCGCGCTGGGCGCGCTGGCCGTCTCGGTGCTGGTGGAGGGTACGCAATATCTGATACAAGCGGGCAGGGTGACTTCGGCCGACGACGTCCTGCTGAACACGCTGGGCGCGGTGGCGGGTTCCTTGCTGAGCAAACGTCTCTGGAGTCTCCTGGACGTCCGGCCGCCGGTGAAGATCCCGGCGCAGGTCCGGCGGGTATGCGACGCCCCGGTCCGGCTGCGGGTCCCGAGGTCGGTGTGGGACGAGCGGTATTCGAGCATCGCGCATCCGCAGCGCAGGTAAATCGCTTGCCCCTCGTGCGAAAGTAAGCGCGTAAGCCCTTCCTGACCAGAGAAGAGGGATGCCTCATGCCTGACGCCTTCAGCGGGGTCGGCACGAGCTAGCCGGCGCCCAACGCCAGCTCCACCACGCACGCGGATCCTCCCGTGCGTCTCTTTCTCTTGCCTGAAAGGCTTTTCACCAGTGCGTTCCGAGAATATTCGTGCTTTGCAGTCTTACATCCGCATCACCGCGGCGAAGTTCCGCGAAACCGAGCGGATCGGGCCCTTCCTGGCCACGTACTACCTCGAGGCCACCAGCCCGTTCCTCAACTACGCGATCCCCGACGACGGCGCCGTCCCCACTCACGACGACGTCGCCGCGCTCACCAAAGCGTTCCGCGACCGCGGTCTCATGCCGCGTCTGGAGTTCCTGACCGAGGCCGTTCCGGCCGCCGAAGCCGTGCTCGTCGAGTGCGGCTACACACTGGAACGGCGGGTCCCGTTGATGATCTGCACTCCGGAGCAGGTCGTCGAACAGCCGAAACCGGCCGGGATCAGCCTGGTCACCCCGAAGACCGCCGACGAGCTCCGGCGGATGATCCGGGCGCAGAACCTGGCGTTCGGGGAGACCGATCCCGATCAGCACCTCGACCCGTCGCCGGATCAGCTGAGCGGCGCGACCCTGTCGGTGATGGCGGTCGACGAAAGTGGCGAGGTCGTCGGCGGCGGGGTCGCGACCCCGATCCTCGACGGCGCGACGGAGGTCGCGGGCATCGGGGTGCTGGAGCGGTACCGGAGCCGCGGGATCGCCGCGGCGATGACGGAGTACCTGACGCGGGAAGCCCACGCTCGCGGCGGCCGGTCGGTGTTCCTGACACCGGGCGCCGGGCAGGCGGAACGCGTCTACGGCCGGGTCGGCTTTGAGATCGCGGCCGAATGCGTGCACCTGTCAGTCGTCTGAATAGCCGCCGCGGCGTGACTTCTTGACCTCGCCGCGGCGCTTCTTCGAGGCCAGGCGGCGTTCCTTCGAACCGCGTGAAGGTTTGGTGGGACGCCGCTTGGCGGCCGGGGGCGCCGCCGCGTCCAGCAGCAACATCACCAGCCGCGCCCGCGCCGCTTCCCGGTTCATCAGCTGGGAGCGGTGTTCGGACGCGGCGATCGTGACGACGCCTTCGACCAGGCGCGACGAAAGCCGGTCCAGCATCCGGGCCCGGAGATGTTCCGGGACGGACGCCGAACCGGCCACGTCGAAGGACAGCTCGACCCGCGAGTCCGTGGTGTTCACGCCCTGCCCACCCGGACCCGAAGACCGGGAGAACCGTTCGCTCAATTCGGCACCCGGGATCACGAACCGGGTGCCGACCACCACGTCATCAGCCACGGAACCAGTGTGACACCAGGGCCCAAATCGTTAAATCAGAAGCGAGGGTGGTCACCGGAGAGCACGGCGCGCGGGCCGTCCGGGTCCTCCGCGGGCTGCACGTCGCCGAGGATCCACGCCGGCACGTGCCGCGCGGTCAGCATCGCGAGCGCGCGGTCGACGTCGTCTGGGCCGACGATCGCGACCATGCCGACGCCCATGTTGAACGTCTTCTCCAGTTCGGCGCGCTCGACCTTGCCGCGGTGGCCGATCAGCGCGAACACCGGCGCCGGGGTCCAGGTGCCGCGTTCGAGCCGCGCGACCAGGCCACGCGGCATGACGCGGGCGAGGTTCTGCTCCAGCCCGCCGCCCGTGACGTGCGCGAACGTGCGGACGTCGGCCTCGGCCACCAGCGCGAGGCAGTCCTTCGCGTAGATCTTCGTCGGCTCCAGCATCTCCTCGCCCAGCGAGCGGCCGAACTCCTCGACGTGCCCGTCGAGCGGCATGCGCGCGATGTCCAGCAGCACGTGCCGGGCGAGCGAGTAGCCGTTGGAGTGCAGGCCGGACGAACCGAGCGCGAGGACGACGTCGCCGGGGCGGACCCGCTCCGGGCCGAGCACCTTCGACGCCTCGACGACACCGATGCCGGTGCCCGAGAGGTCGTAGTCGTGCTCGCCCATCAGGCCGGGGTGCTCCGCGGTCTCGCCGCCGAGCAGCGCGCAACCCGCCTGGACACAGCCTTCGGCGATGCCGCCGACCAGTGCCGCGATCTTCTCCGGCACGACCTTGCCGACCGCGATGTAGTCCTGCATGAACAGCGGCTCGGCGCCGGTGACGACCAGGTCGTCGACGACCATCGCGACCAGGTCGATGCCGACGGTGTCGTGCTTGTCGAGCGCCTGCGCGACGGCGATCTTGGTGCCGACCCCGTCGGTCGACGAGGCCAGCACCGGCTCTTTCCACTTGTCCAGCTTCAGGGAGAACAGCCCGGCGAAACCGCCGACCCCACCCATCACCTCGGGCCTCGTGGCCCTCTCGGCGTGTGGTTTGAGCAGCTCGACGGCTTTGTCACCGGCGTCGATGCTGACGCCGGCGGCGGCGTACGTGGCGCTCGTGGACTCGCTCACGGAAGCGGACTCCAACTCTGGAAGAAAGGACTAGGGACGCCGGATGGCGTCTTCAGCACCGTACCCGGCAGGGCTGACGGGCTTCGCCGCGCCATTGACCGAGTCCAGGCTTTCCAGCAGGTGCTTCCCGATCAGCGCGTCCTCGGGGAGCGCGATCGGGTACTCGCCGGAGAAGCAGGCGGTGCACAAGCGCGACTTCGGCTGTTCCGAAGCCGCGACCAGTCCGTCCAGGGAGATGTAGCCCAGGGTGTCCGCGCCGATGGAACGGCGGATGCCGTCGAGGTCGACGCCGTTGGCCACCAGTTCGGCGCGGGACGCGAAGTCGATTCCGTAGAAACACGGCCAGCGCACGGGCGGCGAGGCGATCCGGACGTGCACCTCGAGCGCGCCCGCCTCCCGCAGCATGCGGACCAGCGCGCGCTGGGTGTTGCCGCGGACGATGGAGTCGTCGACCACGACCAGCCGCTTGCCGCGGATGACGTCGCGGAGCGGGTTCAGCTTCAGCCGGATGCCCAGCTGGCGGATCGTCTGCGACGGCTGGATGAAGGTGCGGCCGACGTAGGCATTCTTCACCAGGCCGGTGCCGTACGGGATGCCGGAACCCTGCGCGTAGCCGATGGCGGCCGGGGTGCCGGATTCGGGCACCGGCATGACCAGGTCGGCGTCGGCCGGATGTTCGGCGGCGAGCTTGCGGCCGATCTCGACGCGGGTGGCGTGCACGCTGCGCCCGGCGATCGAGGTGTCGGGACGCGCGAGGTAGACGTACTCGAAGACACAGCCCTTGGGCTCGGGGTTCGCGAACCGCGAGGAACGCAGGCCCTCGGCGTCGATCGCGATGAGCTCACCGGGCTCGACCTCGCGGACGAACGACGCGCCGCAGATGTCCAGCGCGGCCGTCTCGCTCGCGACCACCCAGCCCCGTTCGAGCCTGCCGAGTACCAGCGGGTGCACCCCGTGCGGGTCGCGCGCGGCGTACAAGGTGGACTCGTCGGCGAAGACCAGGCAGAACGCGCCCTTGAGGGTGGGCAGCAGTTCCAGCGCGGCGGCCTCGATGCCCTTGTCGGCGGCGTTGGCCGCGAGCAGCCCGCACACCAGGTCGGAGTCGCTGGAAGAACCGGTCAGGCCCGCGTGCGGCTTGAGGCCGGCTTCGACCGTGCGATCGCGCAGTTCCGCGGTGTTGACGAGGTTCCCGTTGTGCGCGAAGGACAGTCCGCTGCCGGTGGCGGTGGTGCGGAAGATCGGCTGGGCGTTCTCCCAGATGGTCGCGCCGGTGGTCGAGTAGCGGCAGTGCCCGACGGCGATGTGTCCCTGCAGCGACTGCAGGACCTGCTCGTCGAACACCTGGCTGACCAGGCCGAGATCCTTGAAGACGACGATCTGCGAACCGTCGGAGACCGAGATGCCGGCCGCTTCCTGGCCGCGGTGCTGAAGTGCGTAGAGCCCGTAGTAGGTCAGCTTCGCGACCTCTTCTCCGGGCGCCCAGACACCGAAGACACCGCATTCCTCGCGGGGTTCCGGATCGGGCTGGTCGGTCACGGGCTGTCCGGCAGGGGACGGGTCGGAAACCACCGAGGTGCTCCCAGGGGAGGAAAGAGGGCAGGCCGCCACCAGTGTAAACGGTGAGCCGGAGATCAACGCGCCGCGCGACGTGGCACTGGACACGCTTCGTGTGATGACCGTGAGTGACGGGCGGGTGTCAAGGCCCGGCACTCACGACCCCCGACCAGCCGACCGCTCCCCCTCGACAGAGGCGGTCGACTGTGCTTAGGAGGTGACTAACCCGCGGCAAGCCACTTCGACGTACCGCCGCGACCGGGAACCCAGCATCCCTTGGACGCGGTCTCCGGGAGGTACAGCGAGCCGGGCGTCCGCTCGTCCGGCAGGTCGAGCAGTTCCGTCAGCACGGACACCGCGTCGCCGGAGGTCCGCCACAGCCAGACCTCGGGTTCGAGGATGTCTTCCTCGGTACCCGGCATGCGGGTCGCGACGACGTCGTCCTCGGCGTTGAGCCGGACCACGTCGACCACGTTGTCGTGGACTCGCACGCCGACCACGGCCAGGACCTCGCCGTTCGCGTCGCACGGGTGCACGAACTGGTATCCGCGGTGGATCAGTTCCTGCAGGCCGCTTTCGATATCGGTGATTTCCGCGGTGATGGTGTCACCCGAGAACGTCATCGAATTCGCCATCCTTGGCACCCGCGAGGAACGCGGCCATCTCGGCCTGCGTGTAGATCAGGGCCGGCCCGGTCGGGAAGCGCGAGTTGCGCATCGCGATCTCGCCGGACGCGAGCGGTGCCACCTCGACGCAGTTGCCGATCGCGTTGCTGTAGCTCGCTTTGCGCCACTGCGCACCGGTAAGACGATCGGCCGGGATGCCGTTGTCGAACTGTTCAGCCATGGTCCCCACCTTCCCCGACGAGAGATCTTCGGGCGATGCATCTGCATGTGCATTTGCCTGTGATCCCAAAGTTAGCACGTGTGACTGCAACGGTAAATGCACGTGCAGAAGTTTCTGCAGAATTCGCGTGCAGTGATGACTCAGGCTCTCTTTCGTACCACCAAAGCGTGATCGCCACAGCCACCATCGAGTGACCAACTACTGCTCGTGATCATATTTTCGGGCGCACACAAGAAAAACCCGCCCGTCACCAGGACGGCGGGTAACCCCACAACGGTGAGTGACTCAGATTTCCGCGCGGCGCTTCATCAGCATCTGGCGGCTGCGGTCCGGCGTCTCCGCGTCGACCGCGAGCATGTCCAGCGCCCGGCTGTACCGCTCGATCTCGTCGCGCTTGTCGATGTAGTGCGCGCCGGTCAGGTACTCGGTGTAGGCGATGTTCGGCAATTCCTCTTCCGCGAACCTGAGCAGCGAGAACGCGCTGTCGGCGGAGTAGCCGCTCCGGTCGAACGGGAGGATCTGCACCGAGATGTTCGGCTGCTGGATCATCTCCAGCAGGTAGTCGATCTGGCCCTTGAGGACCTCGCGGTCGCCGATCGGCCGGTGGAGCACCGATTCGTCGAGCACCAGCCACAACCGCGGGGCGTCCGGGCGCGAAAGCATCTTCTGCCGCCGCATCCGCAGCGCGACCCGGCGGTCGATCTGCTCGTTGACCATGTCCTTGCGGCCGTGGCTCATGATCGCCCGCGCGTAGTCCTCGGTCTGCAGGAGACCCGTGACGTACAGCGGCTCCCAGACCTGGATCCGGGCCGCGGCCTCTTCGAGCCCGACGAGGTCGTTGAACCAGCTCGGCATCAGGTCGCCGTAGCGGCGCCACCAGCCCGGCTCGTTCGACTCCTTGACCATGTCGAGGAACTGCTGCCGCTCGGCGGGATCGGTCATCCCGTACATGGTCAGCAGATCGGCGACGTCGCGTTCCTTGAAGCCGACGCGGCCGAGTTCGAGACGGCTGATCTTCGACTCGGAGCCGCGGATGCTGTACCCGGCCTCCTGGCGAGTGATGCCCGCGTCCTCGCGCATCCGGCGAAGCTGAGAGCCCAGGATCATCCGCCGCGCGGTGGGACCCAGGGACTGCTCACCGCCGGACGGGGTGACCGCGTTCATCGACCGGGGACCTTTCGTACGACAACACTCACCGAGGGAACTAGCCGATTACTGAAAGTACACGTTTGGGCCTCGACACGACAGGGACGGCTCGGTTTACCCGTCGCGTACGTGGTTCTACTCTACGTAGAGCCCGAGACTTCCGACACAGTTTTGTGAGGTTCAAGATGCCCGACGCCCCGCCGCGGACGGAACGAGTGCCAGTGGGTGTCGACCCGACCCGGGCCAGCATCGCCCGGGTGTACGACGCCTTCCTGCTCGGCAAGGACAACTACGAGATCGACCGGGAGGTGCTGCACAAGGTCCAGCAGGCCGCACCGGAAGCGCAGGACCTGGCCACCGAGAACCGCGGCTTCCTGATCCGCGCGTGCCGGTTCATCGCCAGCCAGACGGGCATCACCCAGTTCCTCGACCTGGGATCCGGCCTGCCGACGGCCGAGAACACGCACCAGGTGGTCCAGCGGATCAACCCGGAGATCAAGGTCGTCTACGTCGACAACGACCCGGTCGTGCTCGCGCACGGGCGCGCCCTGCTCGAGGAGAACGAGAACACCCACTTCGTCTCGGACGACATCTTCGAGCCGGAGCGGATCCTCGAGAATCCGGACATCCGCCGGCACATCGACTTCACCCAGCCGATCGCGTTGCTGCAGCTGGGAACCCTGCACCACTACAGCGGGCCCAAGGACCAGCCCGCCAAGATCATGAAGAAGTACATCGACGCGCTGCCGTCGGGTTCGTACGTGGCGATCTCGCACTTCTCCGATCCGGAGGACGAGTTGTCCGAGGTCGCCCGCAAGATGGAGGACTTCTTCATCCACAGCCCGATGGGCTCGGGCACCTTCCGCACCAAGGCCGAGATCGAGGAGCTGTTCCACGACCTCGAGATGGTCGAGCCCGGCGTCGAGCTGTGCGTCGACTGGTGGCCGGACGGCCCGCGGATCAAGGAGCTCAACGCCGCTCAGCGGACCATCTCGGGCGGCATCGGGCGCAAGAAGTAGTACCTTTCGCGGCCCTCGGGCCTGCAATGAAAGGCCCCTTCATTGCAAAATTTGCGATGAAGGGGCCTTTCATCGCAGGCGTTGGGCCCACCTTCAGAGGCGCACCAGCGGCAGCCAGTGGGTCAGATCGGCGCGCGTCCCGGAGGCGGTGACCCGCCCCGACTCGACGGCGTCGGCCCAGCCGAGCAGCCCGGTCGCCAGTTCCAGCCAAGTGCGCGGATCCGTTTCGACGACGTTCGGCGGAGTTCCGCGCGTATGGCGCAATCCTTCGACACACTGCACAGCCGCGAACGGCGGCACCCGCACTTCGACACTCTTCCCCGGGGCGTCCGAGGCCAGCGTCCGCAGGCTCAGCCGCACCGCCGCGGCCAGCTCGGGACGGGCCGGTTCCGGACCGGATCCGCTCAACCAGGGGGAAATCGCCGTGATCACGGCACGTAACTCAGCGGGGTCGACCGAACGCGAAGAGGCCATGGGAGAACAGTAGAGTGAGCGCGAACAAACCTTCAGGCACCCGGAACGTGGGGATGGCGATGGCGCAGCGGGACGAGGCGGATCGGTTGGCGTCGAGCCCGGCGGGCAAGCGGAAACAGGGCAAGCCGAAGATCACCGAAGAGATGCGCGCCAACGCCAAGGCCAACCCCAACAGCTGGCTTTATGTCATCGACGAGGCCTTCGACCCCGACGGCCCGGTGCCGTCCTGGGCGGTCGTCGGCGCGTACCCGGTGAACGGCGGCGGCGAGATCGTCGAGGACTTCCACCCCAACGACCGGTACCGGCCCTCGCCCAAGGCGCTCGGCTTCCCGGAGCCGCGCAACGAGCTCGAGCAGCTGCTCCAGCTGGTGCGCACGAACCACCGCCCGGCCGCCGACCTGCCGCGGGTCTTCCTCGACTCGACGCTGTTCGTCTACGCCCTTTCTCCGGTCCAGCGCACGGTGATCGGCTTCCACAACGTCGACGGCCAGGTGCTGGTGCCGGCGTACACGGCCAAGGCGCTGGTCCCGCGCGAATGGCCGCACGCCCGCGCGGTGCTGGGCCGGGACATGGTCCCGCTGCTCGCCGGGCACCCCGTGACGCTCAATCCCCACGATCGGCTCACCGCGATCATCCCCTCGGAGCACCTCGACAAAGCCCTTTCGGACGAGCGTCGTTAGGGCTCGATTAACCCACTCGGCCCAATTTTTTCGGGCCGAAAGCAACTCTTTCGGGTGATGTTCGAGTCGCTGATTCCCTTTTCCCGGGGGATCGTGGCGACGTGATGAGTCGCAGAGTGTGTTCGAAAGGCTGGGGGGCCGTCCTCGCGGCGGGGGTTCTGCTGCTCGCGCAGACCCCCGCCGTCGCGCGTGAAGGCGGGCCCAGATACGACGGGGCCGAGGAGCACTACGCCGGTTCACAGATCGCGCTGCACGAGGGTGTCGAGGTGTCGGTGGGGCCGCTGTACGGCGGCGAAGCGCAGACGCTCGGCCATGACGTCAGCGGTCATCAGGGCGACGTCGACTGGCCCGCCGCGTCGAGGACCGGCGCGAAGTTCGTCTACGTGAAGGCGACCGAGGGCACCGGCTTCGTCAATCCGCGTTTTCCCCAGCAGTACAACGGTTCCTACGGTGTCGGCATGATCCGCGGCTCGTACCACTTCGCGCGCCCCGACGTCTCGGACGGCGCCGCGCAGGCGCACTACTTCGTCGACCACGGCGGCGGCTGGTCCGGCGACGGCAAGACGCTGCCGGGCGCGCTCGACGTCGAATACAACCCGTACGGCGAAACGTGTTACGGCAAGACACCCGCGCAGATGGTGGCGTGGATGGCGTCGTTCGCCACGGCCTATCTGCACCGCACCGGGCGGCATCCGGCGATCTACACGTCGACGAGCTGGTGGAAGCGCTGTACCGGCAACAGCAACGTGTTCTGGCAGAACCCGTTGTGGATCGCGCGCTACAACACGGAGATCGGTGAGCTGCCGGCGAGCTGGAAGACCCACACCATCTGGCAGTTCTCGAACAAGGGCAGCCTGCCCGGCGACCAGAACTGGTTCAACGGCGCGGAAGATCGCGTGCGGGCGCTGTCGATCGGCTGAGGGATCCCCCGACCGGGTGTTACAAGATCACAAAACACCGTCAACATGGAAATGAAAATCACCCACGTGTAGTACGAATTTCACGGAAGTTAGTGACAAACCCGGCGCCCGTCGTCAACAATCGTGCCCGGACGGCTACCACCTGCAAGTTAGCCGTCCTCAGCGAGGGTTATCCGTGAAGGGATTGTCGTATGCGCACTTCCCGAAGAATCGCCATCGCCGTCGGCTCCGCGCTGCTCCTGCTCAGCAGCGCGGTCCAGGCGTCGGCCGCCCCGTCCCCCGAGGTCATGTCGATCGAACAGGACCTCCAGAAGAACGACCACACGATCGGATCGCAGATCCGGCGTGTGGAGGGCGACACCTCCACCCCGGAATCCAAGGAGAAGGCCGCCCGTCCGCAGCCTGAGGCCGGCGTGCTCGCGACGGTCGCCGGCATGGACGTCGCCAGCTACCAGCAGAACGTCGACTGGGCCTACTGGTGGGGTCAGGGCAAGCGTTTCGTGTGGACGAAGGCCACCGAAGGCACGAGCTACAAGAACCCGTACTTCGCGCAGCAGTACAACGGTTCGTACAACCAGGGCTTCATCCGCGGCGCCTACCACTTCGCCCTGCCCAACGTCTCCGGCGGCGCGGCGCAGGCGGACTACTTCGTCAACAACGGCGGCGGCTGGTCCAAGGACGGCAAGACGCTGCCGGGCGCGCTGGACATGGAGTACAACCCGTACGGCGCCACCTGTTACGGCCTGAGCCAGTCGGCCATGGGGGCGTGGATCCGGGCGTTCCACGACCGCTACCAGCAGCGCACCGGCCGCTGGCCCGTCATCTACACCTCGACGAGCTGGTGGAGCACCTGTGTCGGCTCGTCGCAGAACTTCGGCGGCACGGTCCCGCTGTGGATCGCGCGATACGCCTCGTCCGTGGGCACGCTGCCCTACGGCTGGGGCTTCTACACCGTGTGGCAGTACACCTCCAGCCCGCTCGACCAGAACACCTTCAACGGCGCCTACGACCGTCTGCAGGCACTGGCCAACGGCTGAGCTGCGCATTCCGTGAAGAAACGGCTCCCGGCCTCGGCCGGGAGCCGTTTTCGCGCGCCGCTTTCGACGCAAGGTACCTTCCGGGCAGAATGCCCACGAAATCCCTGGCACGAGCGGATCCGGAACCAGCGCTGACCGCCGGTCGTCTGATCTGAAGCCTCAGGCCCCAGTACGGAAGGCGAGACCGATGACCTACCCACCCCAGCCAGGCCAGCCCTACGGCCAGGACCCCCAGGGACAGCAGCCCGGTGGCTGGGACCAGACCCAGCAGTACGGTCAGCCTCAGCAGTACGGCCAGCAGCCGCAGCAGGGTTGGGACCAGACCCAGCAGTACCAGCAGCAGGGCTGGGACCAGACCCAGCAGTATCCGCAGCAGCAGCAACCGCAGCAGGGCTGGGACCCGAACAACCCGGGCTACCCGCAGGGTTACGGCGGCCCGCCCGCGCCGCCGAAGAAGAGCAAGACCGGGCTGATCATCGGGATCGTGATCGGCGTCGTCGTGCTGATCGCCTTCGGTGTCACCGGTTTCGTCGCGCCGGGCTTCCTGCTCAGCAAGGACGAAGGCAACAACACGGCCGCGCCGCCGCCCGCGTCGTCCGAGCAGGCGCCGACCTCCGCGCCGAAGAGCAGCCCGAAGTCGAGCGCTCCCAAGAGCAGCCCGAGGAGCACCGAGAGCGGTGGCAGTTCCGGTGACCCCAAGGGCGTTCAGGTCATTCAGGACTTCCTCGACAAGATCGCCGCGAGTGACAAGCCCGGCGCGATCGCCCTGGCCTGTGAGAACCGGCGGGCGAACATGGACGCGGTGATCGACGTCTTCCTGCCGGCCGGTTCGCAGGCCCAGATCAAGAAGACCACCGGGACCAGCAACCTGGTGATGGCCGAGATCACCGGCACGGTCGAGGGCTCGGACGCCAAGGGGACGGTGTTCTCGCAGGGTCAGCCGGATGGTTCCTACTGCATCGGTTCGCTGCTCGTTTCCAAGGGCCGATGAAGAAGTTCCTCCGTTCCCCGCTGCTCTGGACGTTTTTCGTCTCGCTCGTGCTGCTGCTCGCCGTCGGCGGCTGGTTGCTGACCGATCCGGCGACCAGCCGCAGCGAGGCGTTGAAAACCGGCGGCATCGCCGGGGGCGCCATCGTCGCGCTGTACGCGTTGTGGCTCAACGACAGGCGGCGCCGGGTCGAGGAGCGGCGGCAGGAGGTCGAGCGGCAGCGGCAGGAACTCGAACTGCGGCGGGCCGACCAGGACCGCGACCGGATCTCGGACGAACGGTTCGCGAAGGCCGTCGAACTGCTCGGGCACGACGCCGACCAGGTTCGGGTGGGGGCCCTGCACGCGCTGGCCGGTCTCGCGCGCGGGCGGAAGATCTACACGCAGACGGTGCTGGACATCCTGTGCTCGTACCTGCGGCGGCCGTTCGAGCATCCGCGGTACTCCGACGACGCGAAACGGCCGGGGAACACGCGGCCGGAGGCCGGGACCCCGGAGCAGGAGCAAGAGCTCCAGGTGCGGCAGACCGCGCAGCGGCTCATCGGGGACCTGCTCCCCGCCGCGGACTCCGAAGGGACTCCCGGCTACGACCTCGACCTGACCGGCGCGGTACTGGAGTACTTCGACCTGTCACACCGGAAGGTCGGCAAGCTGCTGCTCCGCTACGGCGGGCTGTACAGCAGCACGAACCTGTCCGGCTGCGTGTTCCTCGGGCCGGTCTACCTGACCGGCGCCGGTACCGCCACGGACAAGCGGATCGGCTATTTCCGGTGCAATCAGGCCAAGTTCACGCAGCGGGCGTGGTTCAGCGGGGTGCAATTCTCCGAGGACGCCGAGTTCACCGGTACGAAGTTCGGCAGTGAGACGTCCTTCAAGGACAGTTCGTTCAAGAAGAGCGTGGTCTTCACCGACGCGGAGTTCGAGCTGACCTTGGATCTGGACCGTGCCCGGTTCGAAGGCTTCGCGGACCTGAAGTTCCGCGAGCCGCCGAAGACGGTGTCGTTGTACAACACGATGGTGGAACCAGGCCGGGACCACGACCTCCCGGAGGGCTGGATCGTCGAACCGTTCTCCGACGGGCGGGCGCGGATCAGGGTGCCGGGAGCATGAGAAGACTGTTCAAGTCACCGCTGCTGTGGACGTTGCTGTCCTCGGTCGCGGTGCTCGTCGGGGTCACCGCCTGGCTGCTCACCGATCGCGCGACGAGCCGCGGCGACGCGCTCAAGACCGGCGCCCTCGCCGGCGGCGCGATCGCCGCGCTCTACGGGCTCTGGCTCAACGACCGGCGGCGGCGCACGGAAGAAGACCGGCACGAGATCGAGCGCAGCCGGATCTCCGACGAACGCTTCGCCAAGTCGATCGAACTGCTGGGCAACGAGGCCGACCAGGTCCGGGTCGGGGCGATGCATTCACTCGCCGGGCTGGCCAGGACGCGTCCGGAGTACCGGCAGACGGTGCTCGACGTGCTGTGCGCCTACCTTCGGCGGCCGTTCGAGCATCCGAAGTTCGATTTGGCGGCGGGCAAGACCGACAAGTGGGATCCGGAAGACGAAGCGGCCGCGGAACGCGAGCGGCTGGTCCGCCGCGCGGCAGAACGGCTGATCCGGGACATCCTTCCCCACGCCGGGACCACCGGGCCGACGCTTTCGCTCAACCTCAGCGACGCCCGGCTCGACAAACTGGGGCTGCTCGGCAGGCGGGTCGGCTGGTTCGGCGCGGATCGCTGCGAGGTGCTGACGTATCTCGACCTCACCGACGCCCAGCTCTCCGGGAAATTCCTGCTGGAGAACGTGACGATCCACGGCGAATTCGAGCTCACGCGGGCGAGGTTCGAGCGGAAGGTGTCACTGGCCGGCACGGTCGTCGAGAAACCTGTCGACTTCAGTGAAGCTACTTTCGCGGAGCCTCCGTCGCTGGAAGGCGCGAAGTTCCCGGCGGGTTCGGTGCTGCCCAAAGACGGCTGAAGGACGCTTTCCCCGCATGTGATGGGAGGAAAGCGTCCTTCGCCGCGTCTTATGCGGGGAAAGCGTCCTTCAGCCGCTCAGTCGAACAGGGCCGGGAGGGTCTTCTCCCAGGTCTCCCGGAGCTCGTCCAGCGTGAACTCCGTGATGCCCTGGAGTTCGAGCGAACCCGACTCCGGGTCCACCACACCGGTCTTGCGCCACGGCAGGCCGCGCGCGGTCAGCATCTCGGTGAACCGCAGTTCCTCGGTGCGCGGCACGGCGACCAGCACCCGGCCCGCGGACTCGGAGAACAGCTGCACGAACGGGTCCTGCTCCGAGTCGAGGAAGACCCGGGCACCGCACTGTCCGATGAGGACGGTCTCGACGAGCGTCTGGATCAGGCCGCCGTCGGAGATGTCGTGCGCGGCGGAGATCATGCCGTCGCGCGAACCGGCGATGAGGATGTCGGCGAGCAGCTTCTCGCGCGCCAGGTCCACGCGAGGCGGACGGCCGCCGAGGTGGCCGTGCAGTTCGCGCGCCCAGGCGGAACCGTCCAGTTCGTCGTGGGTCTCGCCCAGCAGCAGCAGGGTTTCCCCGGCCTCGGCACCGATACCGGTCGGGATGCGGCGGGTGACGTCGTCGATCACGCCGAGCACGCCGACCACCGGCGTCGGCAGGATGGCCACGTCACCGGTCTGGTTGAAGAAGCTGACGTTGCCGCCGGTGACCGGGATGCCGAGCTCGACACAGCCGTCGGCCAGCCCGTGCACGGCCTGCTCGAACTGCCACATCACGCCCGGGTCGGTCGGCGCGCCGAAGTTCAGGCAGTCCGACACCGCGACCGGCTTCGCGCCGCTGGTGGCGACGTTGCGGTACGCCTCGGCCAGCGCGAGCTTCGCGCCCTCGTACGGGTCGAGGAAGACGAACTTGCTGTTGCAGTCGGTCGAGACGGCGACACCGCGGCCGGTCGACTCGTCGATCCGGATGACCCCGGAGTCCGACGGCTGCGCGGACACGGTGTTGCCGCGCACGTAGCGGTCGTACTGGGAGGTCACCCATTCCTTCGACGCCTGGTTCGGCGACGAGATCAGCTTGAGCACGTCGGCGCGCAGTTCGTCCGAAGTGGACGGACGTGGCAGCTTCGCCGAGGTGTCGGCCTGCAGGGCGTCCTGTGTGGACGGACGCTGGATCGGGCGGTCGTACACCGGGCCCTGGTGCGCCACGGTGTGCGCCGGAACGTCGACGACGACCTCGTCGTTCCAGGTGATGACCAGGTGCTCGCCGTCGGTGACCTCGCCGATGTCGGTGGCGATGACGTCCCACTTCTCGCAGACCTTCATGAACGCCTCGACGTTCTCCGGCGAGACGACCGCGCACATGCGTTCCTGCGACTCGCTGGAGAGCACCTCCGCCGGGGTCATCCCGGTGGCGCGCAACGGAACCCGGTCGAGGTAGATGTGCATGCCGCCGTCACCGGCGGCCGCGAGCTCCGACGTCGCGCAGGAGAGCCCGGCGCCGCCGAGGTCCTGGATGCCGACGACGAGCTTCTGCGCGAACAGTTCGAGACAGCACTCGATGAGCACCTTCTCGGTGAACGGGTCGCCGACCTGGACGCTGGGCAGCTTCTTGCGGCCGCCCGAGGATTCGTCGCCGGAGAAGGTGTCACTCGCGAGCACGGACACGCCGCCGATGCCGTCGAGGCCGGTGCGCGCGCCGAACAGGATGATCTTGTTGCCCTTGCCGGAGGCGAAGGCCAGGTGCAGGTCCTCGACGCGCATCGCGCCGACGCACAGGGCGTTGACCAGCGGGTTGCCGGAGTAGCTCGGGTCGAACACGAGCTCGCCGCCGATGTTGGGCAGGCCGAGACAGTTGCCGTAGCCGCCGACACCGGCGACCACCCCGGGCAACACGCGGCGGGTATCGGCCGCGTCGGCCGGGCCGAAGCGCAGCGCGTCCGCCACCGCGAGCGGGCGCGCGCCCATCGCCATGATGTCGCGCACGATGCCGCCGACGCCGGTCGCGGCGCCCTGGTACGGCTCCACGTAGGACGGGTGGTTGTGGCTCTCGACCTTGAAGGTGACCGCCCAGCCCTCGCCGATGTCGACGACGCCCGCGTTTTCGCCGATGCCCGCGAGCATCTTCTCCTTCATCTCGGGAGTGGCCGTCTCGCCGAAGTAGCGCAGGTGCTTCTTCGAGGACTTGTACGAGCAGTGCTCGCTCCACATCACCGAGTACATCGCCAGTTCGGCGTCGGTCGGACGGCGGCCGAGGATCTCCCGGATCCGGGCGTACTCGTCGTCGGCCAGGCCGAGTTCGACGTAGGGCTGGGTCTGTTCCGGGGTCGCTTCGGCGCGTTCAATGGTGTCAACAATGCTGGTCACGGTGTCAACCTCAGGGTTCGCCACGGCCGCCAGAATAAGGGAGAGGGTTGTTCACCTCTCGGTCGCCCACGGATAAATCGGTCGCGCCGGCGACGGTGATCCGCTTACCGTCGACAATCGTGCTTTCCGCCACATATCCCCTTCCGCGACTGCGGCTGCCCGCCAAGCCGACCGCCTGGCGATACCTGGTCACGATGATGCTCGCGCGCCCGGGGCTGCTCGCCGTGTCGGCGATCAGCGGCGCGCTGTGGTCGCTGCCGATCGCCCTGCTGCCGGTCGCGATCGGCCGGGGCATCGACGCGATCGGCCGCGGCGACGGCGACTCGGTCTGGCTGTGGGGTCTCACGGCCGCCGGGCTCGGGATCGCGCAGACGCTCGCGGGCACGGTGCAGCACTTCGCGTCCTACGGCTGCTGGATCCACGGCGCCGGGGTCACTCAGCGCCTGGCCACCGAGCACGCCGCGAAACTGGGCGCGAACCTGCGGGACACGACCACCACCGGTGACGTCGTCGCCATCACCACCAGCGACATCAATCCGATCGGTGACTCCTTCGAGGTGCTCGGGCGGGCCTTCGGTTCGCTGATCGCGTTCATCGTGTGCGCGACGGCGCTGCTGACGACGTCCCCGCTGCTCGGCGTGGTCGCGCTGGTCGGCGTCCCGCTGGCGGTGGTCGGCATCGGCCCGCTGCTGAAGCCGCTGGAGAAACGCCAGACGAAGCAGCGCGAGGAGAAGACCGCGGTCAACGCGCTGGCCGCGGACATCGTCTCCGGCCTGCGGATCCTCCGCGGCGTCGGCGGCGAGAAGCAGTTCCTCGACCGCTTCCGCCGCTCCAGCCAGCGGGTCCGGTCGGCCGGTGTGCAGGTCGGACGCAGCGAGGCGTGGCTTTCGGCGGCGGAGGTCGCGCTGCCGGGCCTGGTCACGGTGGTCATCACTTGGCTGGGCGCGCAGCTGGCGATCAACGGCACCATCGGCGTCGGCGAGCTGATCACGTTCTACGGCGTCTCGGTGTTCCTGGTGATCCCGGTGACGACGGCGACCGAGTTCGCCGGCGTGCTGAGCGCCGCGCTGGTTTCGGCGCGGAAGGTGTGCAAACTGCTGTCCACCGAACGCACGCTCGCCGAACCGGAGAACCCGGTGCCGCTGCCGGAAGGCCCGCTGGACCTGTTCGACGAGACGTCCGGGATCAAGGCCGAGGCCGGGAAACTGACCGTCATCGACGTCGGGGCGGACGCCGAAGCGGTGGCCTCGCGGATGGCGCGGTTCACCGATCCGGGTGAACCTGCCCTGGTCAGCGGGGTCCCGGTGGACCGGGTCGCCCTCGGCGAGCTGCGGCGGCGGGTGGTCTACGCGCACAACCAGGACATCTGGTTCTCCGGGGTGCTGCGCGAACAGGTCGCCCCCGCCGAGCCCGGCGACGTCGAGATCACCGAAGCGCTGTACGCGGCGGACGCCGAGGACATCGTGGACGCGCTGCCCAAGGGCGTCGACGAGGTGATCGGCGAACGCGGACGTGAGGTCTCCGGTGGCCAGCGGCAGCGGCTGAACCTGGCCCGCGCGCTGGCGACCGACGCCGACGTCCTGCTGCTCGACGAGCCGACCTCGGCCGTCGACGCGCATACCGAAGCCCGCATAACCGAACGCGTCGCGAAGCTGCGGCGCGGCAAGACCACCGTCGTGTTCAGTCAGAGTCCACTGTGGACACATGTGGCCGATGTGGTCGTGAGTACGAAAGTACCGGCATGAAAAAGCTGCCTTTGGCAGACAGGAAAGACGTTCGACGATGGATAAGGGAGACCGCGCGCGACAACAAGCGCGAGTTCTCCGTGATGCTCGGGCTGTTCTGCGTCGCGACCGCGATCGGGCTGGCCGGGCCGCGGCTGCTGGGCGCGCTGGTGGACGAGGTCGTCGAAGGTACGACGACCGCCACGATCACGCTCCTGGCGATCGGGTTCGTGGTCGTACTGGGCGCGCAGGCCTGGTTCAAGGGCCTGGCGCGGCTGCGCGCGCGGGTGTTCGGCGAACGGATCCTGGCGAACAACCGCGAGGAGTTCGTCGGGAACGCGCTGAACCTGCCGCTCGGGACGGTCGAGGCCGCGGGTACCGGTGACCTGCTCAGCCGGGCCACCACCGACGTCAGCCGCATCGACCACGCGGTGCGGTTCGGCGCGCCGGAGATCCTGATCGCCGCCGTCACGGTGGTGTTCACGGTGGTGGCGATGGTGATCACGTCGCCGTTCCTGGCGCTGGGCCTGCTGGTCGCGCTGCCGCTGCTGGTGCCGGTGAACATCTGGTACCAGCGGCGGATCCCGGACGTGATGCGGCGGATGCTGGACCGGTGGGCCGAGTTGCAGTCCACCACGCACGAGACCGCGGAGGGCGCGCGGACGGCCGAGGCGCTGAACCTGACCGGCCGCCGCGTCCGCGCCGGGGACGACGGTCTCGACGAGGCGATGCTGGGCGAACGCAAGATCCGGGCGCTGCAGATGCGGTGGATCCCGTCGCTGGAGATCAGCTACGTGCTGCCGGTGCCGGTGATGCTCGGGCTGGGCCTGCTCGCCTACTCGAACGGCTGGGAAGGGCTCGGCACGATCACCGCGATGCTGCTGTATTCGCAGGTCATGACCGGTCCGCTGAACGAGGCACTGTTCTGGCTCGCGGACATGCAGGTCGCCGGGGCCTCGCTGCGACGGCTGCTGGGGGTGCGGCCGTCTCCCTCGGCGGGTTCGGTTTCGGAGGCTCCGCGCGGTCAGGACATCGAGGTCCGCGACGTGCGCTTCGGCTACAACGCGGACCGCGAGGTGCTGCACGGGATCGACCTGCGGGTGCCCGCCGGGGAACGACTGGCGATCGTCGGCCCGTCCGGGGCGGGCAAGTCGACGCTGGGACGGCTGCTGGCCGGGATGTCCGCGCCGACGTCGGGATCGGTGCGGATCGGCGGGGCCGAGGTGTCGACGCTGCCGGACGACGTCCTGCGCGGCGAGGTCCTCCTGCTCACCCAGGAGCAGCACGTGTTCGCGGGGACGCTGCGGGACAACCTCACGCTCCCCTCCGGGGACTGGACCGACGAGCGGCTGCTGGCCGCGCTGGCGTCGGTCGGGGCTTCGGAGTGGGTGGCGAGCCTGCCGGACGGGCTGGACACGAAGGTCGGGGTCGGGGCGGTCGCCGTCCCCGCGGCGATGGCTCAGCAACTGGCGCTGGCGCGGGTGGTGCTGGCCGATCCGCACACGCTGGTACTGGACGAGGCGACGTCACTGCTGGACACGGGTTCGGCACGGGAGCTGGAGCGGTCGCTGAGCGCGGTGCTCGAAGGGCGGACGGTGATCGCGATCGCGCACCGGCTGCACACCGCGGCCGCGGCGGACCGGGTCGCCGTCATCGAGGGCGGCCGGGTGACCGAGCTGGGTTCGCACGCCGAACTGCTGGCGGCTGGCGGCCCCTACTCGGCCCTGGTGGCCGCCGCCTCCTGACGCGATTCGGCACCTGGTTGCGGTGGTTGCGCGTGCAACTACCGCAAAGCAGGTGCCGAATTACGTGGGGCGTCAGGCGGAAACGCCGTCTTCGTGATCGGCGAAGCGATTCCCGACAACGGGCATCATGTCGTTCGTCCGCGGCTGGGCCGACGGGCTCCTGCCGGCCTTCAAGGACCTCTTCATGCCCGAAGACGCCAAACTCCGCGTACTGGACAACTACAGCATCGCCGCGATCTTCTGGATGGTGCTATCCGGAATTCTCGCGAAGATCATCCGCCGTGCGGGGGGCGCGAACTAGTCGGGCTATAGCACCTCGGGTGACTTGCAAAGTCGCCTTACACGGCTACGCCAGCAGCGCGCACACAATCCCCTCACCAATCATCAACTTAAAGAAGGCTGATAACCCCCCTTATCAGTCTTGCGCGGCAGCAAGAAGTATGGTGTAGTTTGTATCAGGTCGGGAAAAGGAGAAGGGCACCCGACAGAACCGGGTGCCCTTCTCGCAAGCTATGCCCCGGGTCGCATGCTGAGCAGAAGGCAACACCGGAACCTACAGGTGCAACTGTACACGACGAAACAGCAGGGGGAAAGTTCATGGAGGGCGAGTGGTTGCGCCGAGTCTCCGGGCCGCGGTGCGAGAAGTACCTTGCGGTCTGCGGAGGCGACCCAGTGCTCGCCCTCGCACTCTACGAGTGGAACCTAGAGGTGGCGGCAGCCTTCTCCTACCCGCTGCACTATCTCGAGATCGTCGTCCGGAACGCGGTCCACGACGAGCTCACCCAGCATTTCGGGGATGCGAGGTGGTGGGACGTCCTCGGCAAGAAGTTGCGGGATCAAGACCGCGAAGAGATAGCCAAGGTTAAGCGGACACGTATGCGGGAGTACGGCTGTGCCACGCCGGACGGCGTCGTTTCGAACCTCACCTTGGGATTCTGGGTCGGCCTCCTCGCCAAACGGAACGATTATGAGATGGTCCTCTGGCGTCCCTGCCTGCATCGGGCGTTTCCCGGTTATCACGGCAAGCCGGCTCCTCTGCACGGCGCCCTTGACTCATTGCGCAAGCTGCGCAACAAGATTTCGCACCAAGAACCGATACACAAGTTCGACCTTCCCGCGGAGTTCGAGCAGATCTGTGACGTGATCGGTTTCGTCTCCGGCGAGATGGCGGCCTACGTACGAGCCCATCCCGGGGTCGGGGACGTGCTGGCGCGGCGTCCACCTGTGACGAAACGGCGTGGGCGATGAAGCCCGCGCAGCTGGTCACACTGGCCGATATCGCGGACCTTGCCCAGGTCAAACGTCCGACGGTGAGTAACTGGCGCCGTCGTCACGAGAATTTTCCACAGGCCGTTGGTGGCTCGTCGACGCAGCCGGAGTTTCACGCGTTGGAGGTCGCCGAGTGGTTGGACAACCGTCCCTTGCTCGACCGTGGTGAAAGTGAGCATCAGACATACGGTGATGTCTTCCGAACCAGACTCGAACTGCGCGTGCTCGGAGTGCTCCGGGGTGCGCTGGACGGCGACACCATCATCCGGTTGGCTGTCGCATTGGCGGCGCTGTGGACCTTGAAACGCTCTCTAGCAACGTCCGCGCAGGAGATATCGCTTCAAGCGGCACGGGTCGAAACCACGCGCCCGGACCTTGCCGGTGCTTTCACGCCGCTTCTGGCGGACCTGCCCGAACCGGCGGTGCGGCTGATTCCAGCGGTCGACCTGCTGTGCCGCACGATCGGGCCGGCCAAGACCGTCGAACTGTTCATCAGCTCCGCCGATCAGCTGGGGGCGACGCTTCGGACCTTCCAGACTCCGCAGGCGGTGATCGATCTGGTTGCCCACCTCGTGGGTAAACCGGGTGCCCGTTCCGTTTGCGATCCGGCAGCCGGCACTGGCGGCTTACTGCTTGGCGTGGTGAGTCCCGGTGCTACAGGCAATATCGCCGCCGCCGACATCCGCGAAGCCAGCTGCCGGATGCTTCGGCATCGAGCCCTCTGTCACGGAGTCGCCCTTACTGTCTTCGCGGAAGACAGCTTTGATGAGTGGCCAGGCAGTCCAGCTGAGGTGATCGTGCTCGACCCGCCTTTCGTTTCAGGCGAGTACACGACGCGCTCCAAGAAGCAACAGGGCGCCGGGCCGCTCGATTGGGTGCGGCTTGCGCTCGGCAATCTCGTCGACGGTGGGCAGGCCTATGTGGTGGTACCTACATGGGTGCTCAGTCAGCAGGACGCGATAGAGGACCGCCGATGGCTTGTCCAGAACGCGGCGCTCACCGCGGTGATACAGCTGCCTCGCCGGGTCCAGCGATTCCGTACCGGCACCGAGCTTGCGCTCTTGGTGCTGGGTGTGCCGGGCACTGCAACCGGTGTGGTGCTCTGCGATGCGGACAAACTCGCGCGACGACATGGTGATACTTGGTCTGAACGTGCAGCCCTGGCCGTTCGCGAACCGGCCAGGGTGGCGCGCGATGAATGTCGACTCGTCTCCGCGGACGAGTTGAAGTTGGCGCAGAGCTGGCTGCCCGCACACAAACTTGCCCCGGTCGCCGAGGTGAGAGAACACAGCGTCCGGGCCGTGGAGGCACAGCAATCCGTCTACGAACTGCTAGGGGACGAGTCCTGGGTCAGGGCGCTTGGTGTAGTCGAGGCGCGGTTCCCGCTCGATGGCGTGGCCGCTCCGTCGGATCGCGACCAACGGCGGCTACGTGAGGTGGCCGAAATCCTGGCCGGCCATCGTTTGCCTGCCGAACAGATCGCTGAACGCCGGGACGAGATCGGGCTGGCGCCGATCATCGGCCCTGACGAGCTGCGCGGTGACCGGCCGTACGGGTCTCGTGGCGTCGACCTCCTGGTGGTGGCCGACAATGACTACAAGCGGACGGAGGCGGGAGATATTGTGGTCCTCGCCGAGAACGGCGTGCGAACCTATGTGGACCGTCACGGCGGAGGCGTAGTGCTTTCTCCTGCCCAGATCGTCAGGCCGATGCCGGACGTGGCAGGTCCGCTCGAGAAGCGAGTCCCACCTCGTTTGCTGTCCAGGTTGCTGTCCGCACCGCGCAATGCCAGCCGCGAAACAGGGTCGACGGTGCGACGGGTCTCGTTGTCCGCGATGGTCGTGCCGGTGCTCACACCGGTCGAGATGCTCGAGCTGGAGAACTACCTGGCCGAGCTGGATGAACGTCAGGCGAAGTTGCGCGCGAAGCTCGACGCGCTCGAAACGCTGGACAGGGTGGTTTCCGCTGGGGTCGCGGACGGAGCGCTGCGGGTCGCGCCTATACCCAGTGAGTAGGCGCGCGATGATGAACCGCCAGGCAGTTGATGACTATTACGAGGAGCAGCAGGTGGCGCGACGAGCCGCACCGGCGAAACGGTCGGACGCCAAGGACATGAAGGATATCCTGTGGAAGGCCGCGGACAAGCTTCGCGGTAGCATGGACGCTGCGGACTACAAACACTTTGTCCTGGGCCTGGTCTTTCTCAAGTACGTCTCGGACGCCTACTACGACCGCCGCGAACACATCGAAGCCGAGCTAGCCGACGAGGGAATCACCGGCGAGGCGGCCGCGCGTTTGCTGGAGGACCGTGATGAGTACACCGGCGCGGGTGTGTTCTGGGTACCCGAGAGCGCGCGATGGGAGACGTTGTCCGCCCAGGCGAAACCACGGCCTGGCGAGCGAACCGTCGGCGAGGTCATCGACAACGCGATGGAAGCACTCGGCAAGGTCAACCCGGATCTACGCGAAGCCCTGCCGCGGGGCTTGTTCAACCGGCGCAGCGTCGACGAACGGCGGCTGGCTGAGCTGGTCGACCTGATCGGCCGGATCGGCTTCGGCGGCCAGCTGGATCTGAACGGCGAACGTAAAACTCCCCGGGATGTATTGGGTGAGGTATACGAGTACTTCCTTGGCAAATTCGCACTGGCTGAAGGACGCCGAGGCGGTGAGTACTTCACGCCACCAAGTGTGGTTAAACTGCTGGTAGAGACGTTGGAGCCGGTCAAGGGGGAGCGCGTCTACGACCCGTGCTGCGGGTCCGGCGGCATGTTCGTCCAGGCAGAGAAGTTCATCGAGTCACATGGCGGCAGGGCCATCGACATCGCCGTTTACGGCCAGGAGTTGAATGAGAACACTTGGCGTCTGGCGAAGATGAACCTCGCCATTCACGGTATCAGCGCGGATCTGGGGCACCGGTGGGGCGACACGTTCTTCGAGGATCGCCATCCGGACCTGCGAGCCGACGTCGTGCTTGCCAACCCGCCGTTCAACATCTCCGACTGGGGCGGCGATCGACTCGCCGACGACCCTCGCTGGGTATATGGAATTCCCCCGCGCGGCAACGCGAACTACGCCTGGCTGCAGCACATGGCGTACAAGCTCAAGCCGAAGGGCCGTGCGGGCATCGTTCTGGCGAACGGTTCGATGTCGTCAAAGCAGTCCGGTGAAGGCGACATCCGGCGGATGATGGTCGAGCGGGACTTGGTCGCCTGCCTAATCGCGTTGCCGGGGCAGATGTTCAGGTCTACCACTATTCCGGCTTGTTTGTGGTTCCTGGCGAAGGACAAATCGTCTCAGGGTGCGAAGAAACTGACCGATCGGCGGAAACAGTTCCTTTTCATCGACACCCGCGAGCTCGGTTCGCTGAGTGACCGGACATTCAAAGAGTGGTCGAATGAAGAGATCAAGAAGGTCGCCGACATCTACCACGCCTGGCGTGGGACCGACTGGCGGCTGAAGTACGAGGATGTTCCCGGCCTCTGCTACTCAGCGTCTTTGGATGAGGTAAAGCACCACGATTACGTACTCACTCCCAGCCGGTATGTTGGTTCCGTCGCCGCAGAGGAAGAGGTCGAGCCCATCGATGTGAAGATCGAGCGGCTGACGAAAGAGCTCTACGGTCATTTTGAGGAGTCAGCGCGTCTGGAGCGCGAGGTTCGTGCTCAGCTAGGACGTTGCTGCCATGCCTAAGCTTGAAACGCTGGCATCGTTGACGGTAGGTCACGTCGGCTCGATGGCGGCCGAGTATCGGCCTAGTGGAATTCCCTTTTTGAGATCGCAGAACGTAAAGCCTCACCGGATCGATCTGAGTGGCGTGAAGTACATTGACGCGGACTTTCATGATCGATTGAAGAAGTCCGCTTTGATGCCAGGCGACGTCGTAGTTGTCCGAACTGGAAAGCCGGGCGATGCCGCTGTAGTTCCGGCGGGTATTGGCAAGTTGAATTGTTCGGATTTGGTAATCATTCGTCCGAATGCAGATCTTGATCCGCATTTCCTCTCCTACTTCATAAACGGCGTGGCTCGAGGATTCATATCATCGCGACTGGTTGGCGCAGTGCAGCAACACTTCAATATCGGCGCCGCGCGCGAGTTGGAAGTGCCCAACCTGTCGTTAGTCGAGCAAAGGCGAATATCATCCGCCTTAAAAGCTTTGGACGATAAGGTAGCGGCCAATGATCACATATCGAAGATTTCCTTGTGCCTGGCTGACGCAAACTACTTATCGGCGCAATCTTTACGCGTCTCGCGCACGGTTTTGCTCCGCGACGCGGCGCATTGGCATTCTGGTGGCACACCCAAAACAAGTGAATCAGGTTACTGGGGCGGAGATATACCGTGGATTTCTGCCGCAAGCCTAAAATCTTCCTGGGTGGATCACAGTGACCGTAATGTCACGCGCGAAGGCGTGGATAACGGCACGAAACTGGTACAGCGAAATGCTGTACTCTTTGTTGTTCGTGGCATGAGCTTGAAGACTGAATTCCGGGTCGGGATGTCTCAGCGGGAAGTTGCCTTCGGTCAGGACTGTAAAGCTCTGGTTGCTCGCGATGGAATCGACCCGTACTACTTGTTCTACTCGATTCGCAGCAAAGCGGAGCATATACTCACGCTCGTAGACGAGGCGGGGCATGGCACCGGACGGCTAGTTACGGACCGCCTTGAGAAACTCGAAATCCCGCTCCTGGCGGAGCCAGTCCAAGGTGAGTTGGTCGCAAAGCTGAGCTTGCTCAGTGAACTCGCTGCCGCGCGGCAGCGAGAAAGTCGCAAGTTGGTGGAGCTCAGGGACACGCTCTTGCCCAAGCTCATGTCGGGTGAGTTGCGGATCAAGGACGCCGAGCGAAAAGTAGAGGACGCCACTTAGAGGGGGAGCGCATGGCGGGGATGACGGAGGCTGACTGGGAGCACCACCTGCTCGACCAGCTCGCAGAATGGGGCTGGGACCCGGTCAAGGGACGTGACCTTGCGCCGCGGACCGGCGAACGCTCCGGTTGGGACGATCTGATCATCGAACCCCGCCTGCGGAGCGCCATTCACGGCATCAACCCTGGGCTGCCCGATGAGGTCGTTGATGAAGCCGTCGTCCAGATCAGGCGGCGTACCTCGCAGGACGCGTTCCATGAGAATGCTCTCGTCCACAAGCTTCTTACCCGTGGCGTCAAGGTGACCTACACCGGCCAAGACGGTCGAGAGCGCACGCCGACGGTATGGGTTCTCAACTTCGCCGATCCACTTGCCAACGAGTTCCTGGTGGCCAATCAGGTCACTATCTCAGATGGGCGGAACAACCGGCGCCTTGATGCGGTGTGTTACGTCAACGGGCTTCCGCTCGCCGTTTTTGAGCTTAAGGCTGCTGGATCCGAGGACAGTAGTCAGACCGCGTATTTTCAACTGAGAACCTATCTGAGAGAGTTTGGTGCGACGTTATTTGCAATTCCTCAGATTGCGGTGGCTTCGGATGGTGTTACGGCTCTTATCGGAACGCCGTTCACCAAATGGGAGCATATGGCTCCATGGAACCTGGATGAGCAGGGAAACCGGACCAACCTTCAAGCAGATGATGCCTTGGATGTTCTCGTCGCAGGTGCTTTCGAGCCAGGACGATTCCTTGATCTGATCGGCAACTTCCTCTCCTACTCGGCTGAGCGTGGCGGCTCAGTGGATACCGTGCTGCTTGCCAAGCCGCACCAGTTCCACGCGGTGAACAAGGCGATTGAAGCGACCATTCGAGCGGTCGCGACCGACGGGCGAGCCGGGGTAGTCTGGCATACGCAGGGATCCGGTAAAAGCAAGGAGATGGAGTTCTACGCCTCGAAGGTCCTCAAGCATCCCGCGCTGGGCAATCCGACGGTTCTCGTGCTCACCGACCGGCTCGATCTGGATGATCAGCTTTATCGAACCTTTTCGGCAAGTGAATTGCTACCCGAGGCGCCCGTTCAAGCGAGTACTCGTGATGACCTCCGCGAGACTCTCGACCGGCCGAGTGGTGGAATCGTCTTCTCGACGCTGCAGAAGTTCGGACTTCCAGCGGAGGACGTCAAACGCGGTATTCGGCATCCAGTCGTCTCGCCCCGGAGAAACGTGATTGTCATCGTAGACGAGGCGCACCGAAGCCATTACGACTTCGAGGATGGGCTGGCACGCAATCTTCATGATGCCTTGCCGAACGCCACGTTCATCGCATTCACCGGAACTCCTATCTCGCGAGCTGATGCTGACACAAGGGCAGTCTTCGGTCCGGATATCGACGTCTACGACCTCACTCGTGCCGTGGACGATGGCGCGACGGTGCCGGTTTTCTATGAGAACCGGCATATCCCGGTAAATCTCCCCGGTGACGTCGACACGGATGACCTGGACGACCGCGCGCAGGACGTCACCGCTGAACTCGGTGACGAGGAACGCAGGCGTGCCGATCGTGCCTTCGCCAAGATCGAGCATGTGCTGGGCGCGCCGGAGCGCTTGCGCGAGCTTGCCGAAGACATCGTCGCGCACTGGGTGGCTCGCCGCGCGGAGATGCGCAAGACCACTGGGGTCGCGGGTAAGGCCATGATCGTTTGCCAATCGCGGTACATCTGCGCGCGCCTCTACGAGGAGATCGTAAATCTGCCTCTGCCGAGGGAGGAGTCATGGGACGACCCCGATGACGATCGCGGCGTCATCAAGGCCGTTTACACGGGTGTCCCTGGCGAGGATCTACCCGTCGGGGCACATGTCCGCACGGCAGCCCGACTCAAGGCGATTCAGCGCCGGATGAAGAACGAGAGCGATCCGCTCGAACTCGTCATCGTGCAGTCCTTGTGGCTGACCGGCTTCGACGCGCCACCGCTTCACACCCTTTATTTGGACAAGCTGATGAGGGGTGCTTCGCTCATGCAGGCCCTGGCGAGGGTGAACCGCCGATTCCGGGACAAACCGCACGGGCTGGTGGTTGACTACATCGGCGTGGCGAGTGATCTCACCGCTGCTCTCGCCGAATATACCGTGGACGACCAGCAGGGGAGACCCGTCGGACGGCCGGCGGAGAGCGCGGTGGACATGGTCATGGAACTCCATTCGGTGGTCGCGGCGCAGATTGGTGGTAGCCCCTGGCGGGAAACACTTTCCACTGGCTCGCCACGTTCGTACGAGGACGCGGTCACCTCGGCCGCTGCCTATCTCAAACGGCCGGAACCAGATCTGGACGAAGGAAAGCCCAACGCCGAACAACGGTTCCTCAAATCTGTACGTGACCTGCAGCGCGCCTTTGCCCTGCAGCCCAGGGCGCAGGCGCTGAAGCCTTTGATTGATGACATCCGCTTCTTCGAGCGAGTGCGAATCAGGCTGGTCAAGTGGGATGCCGAGGCTCGCCTTGAGCGTGGGGAAACGAGCGCGGCAGATGTCGACTTCTTGATCAGGCAGCTGACCGCCGGGGTCGTCGCCGCGGACGAGGTCATCGATATCTACCAGGCAGCCGGGCTGGAGAGGCCGGATCTGTCCCACCTCGATGAGAATTTCGTGCGCAGGATTCGTCAGAGCAGGCATCCTGAGCTGGCCTTGGAGGCGTTGCGGCGCGCCATCGAGCGGGAGATCAGGTCGGTGAATCCGCACAACCTGGTCCGGCAACGTACGTTCACCGAGCGGTTGCTGGCGACGATGCGTCGCTACACCAATGGCGCGCTCACCTCGGCTGAGATCATCAACGAACTGGTTTCGATGGCCCGCGAGGTTTCAGCGGACCGCGGCCGAGCTGCGGAGCTGGGGTTGTCGGGTGACGAGCTGGCCTTCTACGACGCGGTAGCGGCCAACGAGTCGGCAGTCCGTCAGATGGGTTCGAACAAGCTCGCTGAGATCGCGAAGGGTCTGGTCGCGGCGGTTCATAAGGATCGAGCGGTTGACTGGTCCAAACGGGAGCAGGTGCAAGCCCGGTTACGTAGCAAAATCAAGCGACTCCTCGCCGTGCACGGCTACCCGCCCGACGCCGCGATGGCAGCGGTTGAACTAGTTCTTCAGCAAGCTGAAACCTTTGTCGATGACGACACCAATTTGACCAAGTAACCTGAAGTGGTGGTGCTTAGACGCCGCACTTTGGCAATAAAGTGCTGGTCAGAGCCTGGCGTCGAGTCTTCGTAGGTCTCAACGGGCGGCTTTCGAGTTAACAGCTGATCAGGAGACCCGGCGCAAGGTCGACTGACGGGCCGGGAGCGGACGCGCGGCGGGGATACTGGCGAGCGTCGGCTGCTGGGTCGGGCTGGTCTTCGCGGCGATCCTGGTGCTGTACGCCGTCTCCCAGAGGGCGCCCAGCGCCCGATGGAGACTTCACATCGCGCGCCCTCTTTCGGGCCGAAGGCCCACGTAAACGCGATGAAGGGGCGCCCTCCGCAGTCAACGTGAGTTGTGTACGGAGCGGCGCCCCTTCGGCGCGTTTACGTCAGCGCGCGATCAAAGACAACGCGTCCACGGCGCTGTAGAACATGCCGAGGCCGTCATCGGAAGGTCCGGTGAGGGCGTCGATGGCGTGCTCCGGGTGCGGCATGAGCCCGACGACGCGGCCGTTCTCGCTGCGGATCCCGGCGATGTCGTTGCGCGAGCCGTTCGGGTTGCCGCCGACGTAGCGGAACACCACGCGGCCCTCGCCCTCCAGCTCGTCGAGCGTGGCCTGCTCGGCGACGAAGCACCCGTCGATGTTCTTCATCGGGATGAGGATCTCGGCGCCCTTGTCGTACCGGGTGGTCCACGCGGTGTCGTTGTTCTCGACGCGCAGCCACTGGTCGCGGCAGATGAAGTGCAGGCCCGCGTTGCGGATCATCGCGCCCGGCAGCAGCCCGGCCTCGCACAGGATCTGGAAGCCGTTGCAGATGCCCAGCACCGGCATGCCCTTGTGGGCGGCCTCGATCACCGAGGTCATCACCGGCGCGAACCGGGCGATGACGCCGGCGCGCAGGTAGTCGCCGTAGGAGAAGCCGCCGGGGACGACGACGGCGTCGACGCCCTTGAGGTCCTCGTCGGCGTGCCACAGCGGGACGGCTTCGGCGTCGGCGTAGCGGACCGCGCGGGCCGCGTCACCGTCGTCGAGGGTGCCGGGGAAGGTGATGACCCCGATCCGGGCGCGAGTGTTGTTGCTCATGCCCCAGCCACCCGCTTGATGGTCCACTGCTCGATGACGGGGTTCGCGAGGAACCCTTCGGCGATCTTTTCGAGCGTCGCGTCGTCGACGGAGTCGTCGACCTCGATCTCGAAGTGCTTGCCCTGACGGATGCCGGTGATCCCGGTGAAGCCGAGACGACCGGCCGCGCCGAGCGCGGCTTGGCCCTGCGGGTCGAGGATTTCGGGCTTGGGCATGACGTCGACGACGACTCGGGCCACGGCAGGCTGCTCCTTATTCACGCAGGTCGTGGGTACCGCCCGAGCCTACTTCACTACGGTTGCCGCATGACCTACGGGCAACCGCACTACGGGTACGAAGCGCGCGCTAAGAAGTCGAAGACCTGGTTGTGGATCACGCTGACGCTGGTCCTGGTCCTGATCGCGGGCAGTGTCGCGTTCACCGGCTTCGTGACGCCGGGGTTCTTCAAGACCAAGGCGGACACCACTTCGCGCGCGACGCCGGAGCAGCTCAGCCAGTCGTTCGTGAACGGCGTCGCCGAAAACCGCGCGAGTCAGCTCTGGTGCGCGATCCGCTCGAAGCGGTCCTACGCGTTCGAGCAGCTCATGGGCGCCTCCGAGGGCGCACAGCTCAGCACGCCCGCGCACCAGCGTGCGGCGCAGGAGTACTCGGCCGCGTTCACCACCGGTGGCCAGACCGTCGGGATCGCGATGATCCCCGGCGAAGGCGGCTGGTGCGTGCGGGACGCCAAGGTCGGCGGTGAGCCCGAGCCGCTTCCGAGCGTCGAAACGCGACCGGCTCCGCGCCCCGACGTCAAGACCGGGGAAGAGGCGGGCACCAAGTTCGTCGACGCGATCAACGAGCGCGACATCCCGGCGGCGTTGTCCGTGCTGTGCGAAAAGGTGCCCGACACGACCCGCGACGGCGTCCAGCAGATCATCCACGGCGAGGCTCGGTACACGGTCGCGAAGACCGACGTGCTGACCACCGCGAAGCAGACGATCCTACACCTCGACGGCCTGATCGACGGCGTACAGGCGCCGGGCCGGGTGGAGACCTCGGACGACGGCGACGGCGGTCCCTGCGTTTCCTCGTTCGCCCCCGACTCCGACTGAGCTCGCACCGATCCTTCGACTCGGGGATGCTCGGAGCGCGGCGTTGGGCCAAGATGAGCCCATTGGCGGGGCGTCAACACCGGGCGAGCAGCAGGAGGCACCGTGGCCGATCAGGACTCCTTCGACTACGTGATCGTCGGCGCGGGCAGCGCGGGATGCGTACTGGCGAACCGGCTGAGCGAGGATCCGTCGGCGCGAGTGCTCCTGCTCGAAGCCGGTGGCGAGGACGACGCCGACGAGATCCACATCCCCGCCGCGTTCCCCGGTCTGTTCAAGACGAAGTACGACTGGAACTACGAGACGGTCGAGCAGAAGCACACCGGCAACACCCTGTACTGGCCGCGCGGGAAGACGCTCGGCGGCTGTTCCTCGATCAACGCGATGATCTACATCCGCGGCAACCGCGCCGACTACGACGGCTGGCGCGACGGGCACGGCGCCGAGGGCTGGGGTTTCGACGACGTCCTGCCGTACTTCAAGCGAGCCGAGGGCAACCAGCGGCTCGGCGGGCCGCTGCACGGCACCGACGGGCCACTGAACGTCGAGGACCGTCGCTTCACCCACGAGCTTTCGCACGCCTGGGTGGATTCCGCCGTCGCCTGGGGCCTCAAGCGCACCGACGACTTCAACGGCGAGGCGCAGGAAGGCGCGGGCGTCTACCAGGTGACGTGCAAGAAGGGCCGCCGCTGGTCGACGGCCGACGCGTACCTGCGGCCGGCGTTGTCGCGGCCGAACCTCACCGTGCGGACCCACGCGCAGGCCACCCGCGTCGTCTTCGAAGGCACCCGCGCGGTCGGTGTGTCCTATTTGGACAAAGGCACGGAAACGACGGTCCGCGCTTCGACCGAAGTCCTGCTGAGCGGCGGTGCGGTGAACTCGCCGCAACTGCTGATGCTGTCCGGCGTCGGCCCGGCGGAACACTTGCGGGAACACGGGATCGACGTCGTGGCCGCGCTTCCCGGCGTCGGCGAGAACCTGCACGATCACCCGGCCGCCCCGATCATCTGGTCGACCCGTGGCAGCACCGACCTGGTGGACGCGGCGACGCCGGGCGGCCTGGTGCGCTACCAGCTCACCAAACGCGGTCCGCTGGCCTCGAACATCGGCGAGGCGGGCGCGTTCTTCCCCGCCGCGGACGGGGTTTCCCCGCCGGACATGCAGATCCACGTCGCGCCGACGTTGTTCTACGACAACGGGATGCGCGAGCCGACGGTGCCGGGCTTCACCTCCGCGGCGACACTGGTGGACGTCGCGAGCCGGGGACGGCTGCGGCTGAAGTCGGGGAATCCCTTGTGGAAGCCCGAAATCGACCCGGCGTATTACGCGGAGTCCGTCGACATGGAGAAGATGCTGGCCGGGTTGCGCGCCCTGATGGAGATCGGGAAGTCCGGTCCGCTGGCGCGGTACCTGGACAAGCCGTTCCTGCCGGAGCGCCACGACCTGACCGACAGCGAACTGGCCGATTACGTGCGCGAGAAGACGCAGACGCTGTACCACCCGGTGGGGACCTGCTCGATGGGGACGGGCGAGAACGCCGTCGTCGACCCGTCGCTGAAGGTGCGCGGGGTGGACGGTCTGCGGGTGGTGGACGCGTCGGTGATGCCCGTGGTGCCGCGGGGGAACACGAACGCGCCGACGATCATGGTCGCCGAAAGGGCAGCTGATCTCATCAGGGGCGTGCGTTAACGCCGAACTCGCGTGATCAGACGGCGATCACTCGTGCTTGAAGGCGAAACTCACGTGATCACGCGAGTTCCGCCTTCAAGCACGTGAGTCCCGGGTCTGATCACGCGAGTTCGGGTCAGCGCTTCCCGTGCAGGACGGTGATCAGCTTCGCCACCAGCGCGTCGGTCTTTTCCTTGCGCGAGAACGAGGTCAGCACGATCGGCGCGGTGAACCGCTGGCGCGCGACGGCCTTCGGGCGGGCGAACTCGCGCAGGCCTTCCGGGCCGTGGATCCGGCCGAAGCCCGAATCGCCGACGCCGCCGAAGGGCAGCGAAGCGATACCGGCGAAGGAAAGCGGCGCGTTGATCGACGTCATGCCGGTGCGCAGGCGGGCGGCCAGTTCGAGGCCGCGCGACTTCGAGAACACCGTCGAACCGAGGCCGTACTTCGTGTCGTTGGCCTTCTCGACGGCCTCGTCCATGTCGCGGACCTTGGCGATGGTGACGGTCGGGCCGAACGTCTCTTCCTTGACCGCGCTGGAGTCCTCCGGCACGTCGACCAGGACCGTCGGCTGGACGTAGCGGTCGCCGACCGCGTCGACGCCGCCGACCAGCGCCTTGCCGCCGCGTTCGATGGCGTCCGCGATGTGACGCTTGATCACCGCGAGCTGCGAAGGCATCGTCACCGGGCCGTACTGCGCGGCCTCGTCCGAACCGGCCCGTACGTCCTTCGACTTCTCGACGACCTTCGCGACGAACTCGTCGTGCACGCGTTCGTGGACGTACACGCGCTCGACGCCGATGCAGGTCTGGCCCGAGTTGGAGAAGGCGCCCCACACGGTCGCGTCGGCGGCGGCTTCGAGGTCGGCGTCGGCGTCGACCAGGACCGCGTCCTTGCCGCCCGCCTCGATGATCACCGGCGTCAGCGTCTCGGCGGCCGCGGCCATGATCTTCTTGCCCGTGCCGGTCGAACCGGTGAAGGCGATCTTGTCGACGTTGGCGCCGACGAGAGCCGCGCCGGTCTCGCCGAACCCGGTGATCAGCTGGAGCACCGGCCACTCGGGGACGACCTCGTTGAAGGCGTCGACCAGCCATTTCCCGACGCCGGGCGTGTACTCGCTCGGCTTGAAGACGACGGTGTTGCCGGCGGCGAGGGCGTAGGCGATGGAGCCGAGCGGGGTGAACACGGGGTAGTTCCAGGGGCCGATCACGCCGACGACGCCGAGCGGCTGGTACTCGACCGTCGCCGCCTGGTTCGACATCATCAGCCCGGCCGCGCGGCGCTGCTTGCCGAGGATCTTGCGCGCGTTCTTGCCCGCCCACGCGATGTGCTCGATGGCGAGGACGCTCTCCAGCTGCGCATCGGCGATCGGCTTGCCGGTTTCGTCCCGGACGACCTGGCACAGCTGCGGCAGCCTGCGGGTGATGACGCCCTTCCAGCGGCGCAGCCGTTCGGCGCGACCGTCGTAACCGAGCCCGGCCCACCATTCGGCGGCGTCCTCCGCACGCGCGACGGCGGCCCGGACGTCCTCCGTGGTGTGCACGGGGTACGTGCCGACGACCTCGTCGGTCGCCGGGCTGAGGGAATCGAAGGTCTCCCCCACGCTGTGCGCGGTCGGCTTCGGCTGGACTGCGGTCATCGACTTCTCCCGTGTCTCGGCTCAAAGCCCAGGCTACGACGTTACTGACGGCGTGCCAATAGCTCGCCTGGGGCGGGCCACCAGCATTACACAGGAGACGAGAGCCGCAAGGCCGTCGAAGCCGGTCAAGCCTCCGCTGCCCATTCCACACAAGCCGGACGCGCACCTCCGGTGCTCAGGAACTCCTGCGCGGCATTACGTGCGTCCGCCGCGGGTATCTCAGCGTCGTCCGGATACTCGAACTCCGCGCGTCCCAAGTAGTAGATGACCTCACCGTGCTCCGGTAACGGGAAGGCACCGCTCTTGCTGTAGTACTCCTGATCCTCGTCCGCGTAGCGCAGAGTTCCCCGATCCCCGTGCAGGCCCACGGTGAGATCCGGTTTCATGATGTCGCCGTCGACGAAGAGCTGGACGACCTGCGGGCCTTCCAACGCGGCCACGGAATCGAGCACGGCGTCCAGCTCCGCCTCACCAGTGACGATCACGGGCTGATCCGTGTGACCGTGGTAGCACGCCTCGAGAGTCATCCGGGTTCTCCCCTGTAGTAGTCGACGGTTCGCGTGCCGTCCTCTGTCACGCCGTAAACGGTCAGGGTCGCGCCCTCGGGAAGAATGCGTGCGAGCAAGCGATCGCCAACGGCTTCAGACCGATCTCCTTCAGATACGTTTGCACCTCGGCGTGAGTCGCTTCGGCGGGATCACCATCGACACTTTTCTTCTTCCCACTCACGAGGTGTCGCGATTCGGCCTCACCCCGCCCTCGCGCGAACCACAGCCCGTGGGTCTTTTGGCCGGAAGCCGGCTTCACCGGCGGCGGCAATCGAGCACGAAGCCGAGCGATGCGCTCCGAAGGTTCTCCCGCGCCTGGCACCGCGGCCGTGTCCAGGTCTCGCACACCGGCCAAGGCCACGCGGTACTCCGCCAGGGCCTCGATCAGCAGACCGCGGCTTCGCCGCAAAGCGGCGATGGCCCTGGCAACGGCGGTGCTCGCGGCGTGAACGCGAGCGGCCAAGCCGTCGACACCGGCCACCGCCCACCTCCCCGGACGCCCTGACGATCATGGCCCCTGCTCCACGGGAACACCAGATATGTCGCTCGTTGTGACCCTCGTGCGGATCTGCAAACCCACCGCCACCACCGCGGCCCCCACTCCGAGCAGCGGGGCCAGCCAGACCGGCAGCACACCGATCGCCAGCGACCCCAGCCCGAATCCCGAAGCCTGCACGGTGAAGGCCAGCGAGAACCCTTCCGACCGGCGGCGTTCCGGCAGCAGTTTCTGCAGGTTGACCGACGAAACCGCCATCAGCGGGCCGGTGCAGAGCCCGATCAGCGCGACCCCGCCGAGCAGCCCGGCCCAGCCGAATCCGGCCGACACCACGATCCCGCCGAGTACGAAGCCCGCCAGGAACAGCCGCGGGTCGCCGACCTTCCCCCGCGCCGCGTAGAGCGCGCTCCCGGTGATGCTGGCGGCGCACAGCACGACGATGACGATCGCCGTCGCCGAGTCGGGGGCGCCGAGACGCTGGACGAGCGGCAGCAGGCCGACCTCGATGGTCGACAGCAGCAGCCCGACGGTGAACAACCCCGCCAGCCAGGGAACGCAAGCGGCGACGGGGATCGCCTGGCGTTCGACTGTCCTTTGTGTATCACGCAGCACCGTTCGCCTCGGCACGAGCAGGGCCGCGAGCAGGGCGACGACGGCCATCGCGAGTACCGGGACGGCCGGGCCGGACGTCGCCAGGAGCGCCACCAGCAGCGGTCCGCCGACGATGACCCCTTCCATGATCATCGCGTCGACCGAAACGGCGCGGGGCAGTTCGTCTTCGGTCACCGTCGCGGCGAGCAGTGTCCGGAAGCCGCCGTTCAGCCCGCCCGCGACCAGCCCCGGCGGGATCGCCAGCGCGAGCAGCACGAAGTCCGGGGCGCCGGCGGAAGCGACCGCGGCCAGCAGGAACAGTCCCGCGGCGACCAGTGGCAGCAGTACGACCAGCCCGCGGGCGGGGCCGACGCGGTCGAGCAGCCGCCCGGTCGGCACGGCGCCGACCATCTCGGCGGCGACGAAGACGGCCATCATGATGCCGCCGAGCCGGTACGAACCGGTCGTCGCGGTGGTCAGCACGGTGAAGGCCAGCGGCGCCATCGTGGCGGGCAGGCGGTTTAGCTGGACCCCCGCCGACCAGCGCCAATACCCGGTATTTCGGAGCAACGTCATACCGGTGGACGCTGCCGTAGGGACCCTGGCCGGACCATTGATTAGGGAATAGCCTAATCGGATGCTCGAACTGGTCCTGACCGCCGAGAGCGCCCACCGCGTGCGCTTCGGCATCTCGCCGCTCGACGAGACCATGGGCGCGCTGCAGACCCTGCTCGGACGGCGCGGGCATCCGAGTCATCTGCCGTGGCTGCGCGAGGCCGCCGCGAAACTGCCGGGCCTCCCCATCGGCGATTTCGCCAGGGTGATGAGCGCGCGGCACTACATCACCGACTTCCTCAGCCCGCCGCCGAGCGGACCGGAGACCACCGCGTCCGCCCAGCTCGCCGAAATCCGCCGCACGCCTGCGGACCAGGTCGCCCGCGAATTGTCCAAAGTGGACGCGGACCTGAGCGGACTGCCCGAAGACCCGGCCGTGGCGCGGGATCTGCTCGCCGAGCAGATGGAGATCGCCTGGACCGAGCTGGTCGAACCGCACTGGCCGCGGATGCGCCGCTTCCTCGTCGCCGACATCGAGGAACGCTCACGCCGCCTGGCCGCGGGCGGCATCGCGCTGGTGCTGGAGGACATCCACCCGCGTGTGCGGCTCGTCGACGACGTCCTGGTGATCGAAATGAAGGAGCGCGGACGCGTCCACCTCGATCGCCGCGGGCTGCTGTTGATCCCCGGGGTCTTCGCCTGGCCGTCGGTCGGGGTGATCACGATGGAGCCGTGGCAGCCTTCGCTGCTCTACCCGGCCCGCGGGGTCGCCGAACTCTGGTCGGATCCCGAACGCCCGCCCGGCGCGCTCGCGGGAGTGCTCGGCCGGACGAAAGCCGCGCTGCTCGCGACGCTCAATGAGCCCGCGAGCACCACCGAACTGGCCCGCAGGCTGGGCTTCTCCGCGCCGACGGTCTCACAGCATCTGACCGCGATGCGCGCGGCGGGCCTGCTCGACACGCGGCGACGCGGCCGCGAAGTGCGGTACCTGCGCACCGAACTTGGCGACGCCCTGCTCCGGGCATAGTGTGGAAACGACCTACCGCGAAGGAGAACACCGATGCGTATTGTCCATTTTGGACACGCTTGCACACTTCTGGAGACCGAGGGCGCGCGGATCCTGATCGACCCCGGCACCTTCTCGGTGGGGTTCGAAGCCGAACGCGAGCTGGACGCCATCCTGATCACCCACCAGCATTTCGACCACCTCGACGCGGACAGGCTGCCCACGTTGCTGGAGGCGAACCCGGGCGCCCGGCTGATCGTCGACCCGGGTTCCGCCGAAGCCGTGCGGAAGATCGGCGCCGAGTTCCAGGTCGCGAACCCCGGCGACGCCTTCGACATCGGCTCCAGCGGCGTCAACGTCGTCGGCGGCGAGCACGCCGTGATCCACGAGGACATCCCGGCCATCCCGAACGTCGGCTACATCGTCGACCACGGCGCCTTCTACCACCCGGGCGACTCGTTCTTCGTGCCGGAACAGAAGATCGACGTCCTCGGCCTGCCCACCGGCGCCCCGTGGCTCAAGGCGGGCGAAGCCGTCGACTACCTGCGCGCCGTTTCGCCGCGCCTCGCCGTCCCGATCCACGAAGCCGTCCTCGCGCGGCCGCAGATGCACTACGGCCTGTTCGCCAACCTCGCGCCGGAAGGCACCGAGGTGAAGGTGCTCGATGTCGGGGAGCCGGTGAAGCTTTAGCTCCGATAGGCGAGTTTCCGCACCAGGATCTCCGCGGGGCCCCGGTAACCCTTCCGGTGCATCCAGTACGCGACGACGACCGAAAGCAGCCACACGCCGAGTCCGCAGGCGGCCGCCACGAACGTCGGGTCCTTCGCCTGGCCGCCCAGGCCCAGCATGAACGGCGGCGCCAGGATCAGCCACGCCACCGACTGGAACAGGTACGCGCTCAGCGTGCGCTGCCCGAGGGCGGAGATCGCGGTGACGACGAGGCCACGGCGCTTCTTGCCGACGGCCATGCCGATGAGGCCGAACAGGCTGAGGTAGCCGATCGCGCCGAACACGCCCGCTCCCTCGTACAGCGTCTTGGCGAACCCGGCGGTCTCGGCGTCGAACCCGAGGTAGTCGCCGGCGAAGAGGCCCATCGGCAGGGCGCCCGCGATCGCGACACCGAATCCGCCGAACACGCCGACGAGGAGGACCTTCCGGTTCGACTCCTCCAGCAGGCGCTTCTTCGCGGCCCAGGCACCCACCCAGACGAAGAGGATCGACGGCAGCAGGACCAGCGTGATGGACGGCCATTCCACGAGGCGCCCCTGCAGGGCGTCGATGTACGTCGGTGCCAGCGAGGACGCGTCCTCGGGAGACGGGACCGGGGCGCTCCCGGCGTTCCCGCTGAGCACCAGGTACATCAGCACGGCGAGGTAGCAGAGGGCGAAAATCAGATAAAGGCCCGGGAGCCGGTAGAAGCCCTTGCCGCGTCGCAGGAGCAGCAGGGTGACCACGACACCGATGACGCCATACGCGCCGAGCACGTCACCGGAGAAGAACAGCACTCCATCGACGGCGCCGAAGACCAGCAGCCACGCGTGCCGCCGAAGCAGGACACCTCGCGTCCGGGGCCACGACTCTCCCAACGCCTGCTGGCGGTCCGCGAACTGCACCATGCCGTAGCCGAGCATCATGCCGAACAGCGGCAGCGCGCACGCGTGCACGAAGACGAACAGCAGCACGAAGTACGGCCGTTCCAGGCCGTGCGGCGTCTGATCGACTCCCGGCGAGTTCCCCAGGAAGATGCTCGCGGTATGCGCCAGCGCGACCAGCAACAGCGCGAAACCCCTGGCCAGATCCGGTGCGAGCACCCGCTCGCTGGTCGGCAACGACTTCATTGTTCCCCCTTCGAACACCTTTAGTATCCAACGTACACTAATTAGTGTCCGAAGGATATTAAAGACGGGACGAGGGTCGTCAGTTCGCGTCGATGAGGGCGGCGACGCCGTTGAGGACGACGTCGAGGCCGAAGCCGAAGTCGGGGTCTTCGGCCTGGTCGGGCGCGCCCAGCCCGGAGGTCAGGAAGCCCACCGCGTCGGGGAAGCGCTCCGGGTCGATCAGCTCCGCGAGCCCCTGGCCATAGGCTTTTTCGGCCTGCGCCTGGCTCAGCCCGCTGCCCTTCCTGCCTTCGGCGAGCTGGATGGCCTGCGCGCACGCGAGGCGGACATAGCCGCTGACCAGCACCAGGACCCCGCCCTTGGTGCCCCAGTCGAGACCGGTTTCGCGCAGCGTGCGCAGGATCGCGTCCATCCAGGCGACCGCGTGCGGGCCGGCGGGCGGACCGGACAACGGCAGCTCGACCAGCCACGGATGGCTCATCAGCACCGCGCGGTTGGCCTCGGCCAACGTGGTCAGCTCGGCCCGCCAGTCGCCCGTGGACTCCACCTCGGGCGGATCGCCGACGGCGAAGTCGGCCATCAGCTCCAGCAGTTCCGGTTTGGAACCGATGTGGCGGTACAGCGACATCTTCGTGACGCCCAGGTCCTTCGCCACGTTCGCCAGCGTCACGTTCGCGACGCCTTCGCGATCGGCGAGGGCCACCGCGGCCGCCACGACGCTGTCGATGTCGAGCACCGACGGCCTGCCGCGCGTCGCGCGTTCCGACCGGCGCCAGAGCCGCAGCAACGTCGCCTGTGCGTCACCCCGGTCGGCGTCGTCGGTCATCCCGTCAATCTAGTTGCAGCGACTTCGGCCGGGAGAGCGAGCCGTAGGTGGTCCCGAAGGCGCGGTTCTCCAGCGAAACGTCGACGGCGTCGAGGAACGCCTGCCGCAGCCCCGGCCGGGCGAGGTCGGCGGCGTCGATGCCGAGCCGCACGAGCCCGCCGCGGCGCGCGGCCCTGGCGGCGGCCAGCACCAGCGCGAAGCACCGGACGGTCTCCGTCCGGTGCGACGGGCCGCCGAACTCCTGCACCCTGGCGCGCTGAACCTCGCCGGACACCAGGTCCCGCACCGAGACCAGGTCCGCGCACAGCCTGAACCCGTGCTCGCGCAGGGCCTGCACGGTGCCCTCCGACGCGATCCAGCGCGGCGGCGCGAAGCCGTCGACGGCCATGCCGTTGGCGTCGAGCGCCGCCTTCGCCGCGATCAGCCGCAGCCGCGCCTCGTGCGCGGGGAGAGCCGCGAACTCCGCGCGTTTGCCCAGCTGGACGGCGCGGTGGGTGGGGGTGATCCGGTGGTCGTAACCGTGCAGGAGGACGGAGTCGCCGTGCGCGCGGCGGGTCCGGACCCACTCGGTCACCGGTCCCTCGCCGGTCCGGGCGGCGTAGAGCACGGACAACGGGACCTTGCGCCGGTCGAGCTCGGCCGCGAGGTCGGCACAGCGGTGCAACGTCCGGGTGGTCACGCCGGACAGGGAAACCAGCAAACGTGCGTCCACGTTCCCCATTGGGACAGATCGGCCTTGCGCCGGACTGACGACGGAGTGAACGCCGCAGGTCAGCCGGGCGAATCAGGTGGGCCAGTCGTCGAGTGAACAGCCGGTAATGCGTTCGTAGGCGTCGATGTACCTCGCCCTGGTGGCGGCGACGATCTCGTCGGGCAGCGGTGGTGGCTCCGGTCTCTCCAGCCGGTGCCAGCCCGACGCGGGACCGGTCAGCCAGTCGCGCAGCGGCTGCTTGTCGAACGACGGGAGCGGGCTGTCCGGGGTGCGCCCGGCCGCCGGCCAGTAACGCGAAGAATCCGGGGTCAGGACCTCGTCGGCGAGCACGAGGTTCCCGTCGGGATCGACGCCGAACTCGAGTTTCGTGTCCGCGAGCAGGATGCCGCGTTCGGCGGCGAACTCCGCGCCGCGGCGGTACACCGCCAGCGTCGCCTCGCGGACCTCTTCCGCCCGCTCGCGGCCGAGCTGCCCGACGACGTCGGAGAACGCGATGTTCTGATCGTGCGAACCGCGATCGGCCTTGGTCGCGGGGGTGAAGATCGGTTCGGGGAGCCGGGAGGACTCGGTCAGGCCGGGCGGAAGTTCGACGCCGCAGACCGTGCCGGTGGCGCGGTAGTCGGCGTAGCCGGTGCCGGTGAGATAGCCGCGGGCGACGGCTTCGAGGGGCAGCATCGCCAGCCGCCGCACCAGCAGCGCACGGCCGCGGACCTCGGCGGGGATGCGTTCGTCGTCGTAGGAGACCAGGTGGTTGGGGAGGACATCGGAGAGCAGGGAGAACCAGAACACGCTCATCGCGGTGAGCACCCGCCCCTTGTCCGGGATGGGGGTGTTGAAGATGACGTCGTAGGCGGAGATCCTGTCCGAAGTGACGAGCAGCAGATGCTCGTCATCGACGGCGTAGAGCTCGCGGACCTTGCCGGCGGCGATCTTCGGGTATTCGAGCGTCGTCACGGCTGCACCCTAGCGATCAAGGATGATGGCTGATCATGCCGATCCACTGCGTTTCGTTCACGACCGACTACGGGCTGTGCGACGGATTCGTGGCCGCGTGCCACGGGGTGATCGCGCGGATCGCGCCGTCCGTCCGGGTGATCGACGTGAGCCACGGGATCCCTCCGCAGCAGGTCAGGACCGGCGCCGAGGTGCTCGCCCAGACCGTGCCGTATCTGCCGGAAGGCGTCCATCTCGCCGTCGTCGACCCCGGCGTCGGCACGTCGCGGCGCGGCGTCGTGGTGGTCACCGAACGCGGAACGCTCGTCGGCCCGGACAACGGGCTCCTCATTCCCGCCGCCGAAACACTCAGCGGGGTGATAGCGGCGTACGAACTCGCGGCCCCGCAGTACCGCCTTCCGGTGACGTCGTCGACGTTCCACGGTCGCGACGTCTTCGCCCCCGCCGCGGCGCATCTCGCGCTCGGCGCCGACCCCGCGGAATTCGGGCCGCGGGTCGACGACCTCGTACGCCTGCCGGACCCTTTCGTCGCGGTGTTCCCCGGCAAACTGGTGGCCGAAGTGCTCACGGTCGACCACTTCGGCAACGTCCAGCTGGCCGCGAGCCCCGCCGACCTCGAACTGGCCGGGCTGTCCGGCACGGTCTCGGTCAGCAGCGAACACGTCCTGGTGAAAGCGCTGGTCGGCGACACCTTCGGCACGGTGCCGCCGGGCTGGAACGTGCTCTACACCGATTCCGCGGGGCGGCTCGCGGTCGCCGTGAACGGTGGCTCGGCGTCCGCCGTGCTCGGGCTGGGCCCCGCCCAGGAGTGCACGATCACCTCGTCGCCGACGGCCAGCTGACCCGGCCCGGTCACCGCCATCTTGATCCCGAACGAGACCCCGCCCTCGGGTTCGCGCCGGTAGTCGGCGAGCGACCGGATCGGCTCGGGACCGGCCTTCTTGCCGGTCTCCTGATCGACCATCGGCACCGTGCAGCGGATGCAGACCTTCGCGTACCCCAGGTCCAGGCCGCCGACGGTGAGCGCACGGACGTCGTCCTCGCGATGCGGCTCCGGCCAGCCAGCAACGACGATGTTGGGCCGGAACCGGTCCATCGGCACGGCCTCGGCGCCGCGTGACGCGATGCGCTCGTTCAGACCGTCCAAAGAGGACTCGGAAGTGAGCAGGATCGCGTGCGCGTCGGCGAAGGCCGCGGTGCCCGGGACCTCGCCGTTGGTGACGCGCTCGTGCTCCGGCGCGAGCCCGACGAACACCGACGGCAGGCCCAGGACGTCGGAGAACCACTCCGCGGCCTCGTCACCCTGGTGGACGCCCTTGCCCTGCCAGGTGAACGTCGCCGCGGGATGCCGCGGCCCCTCCGTGACCGTTTCGACCAGCAGGTCTTCCGTGCCGGGGGCGGTGAGCCGCAGGCGGGCGCCGCCGTCGGTCACCTCCGCCCCGATCGAGGCCATCACCGGATGCTTCCGCTGGCTGCGGAACTCGCCCTCGGGCGACACGACCATCCAGGCACGGTCGAACCGCAGGCCCGCCGGGGTGACTTCGGCCGTTTCGACCGATGTCCCCGCGCAGCCCTTGACCGGGTAATAGACCAGCTTCGCCACTCTCGCCATGGCCGCAGATTAGCGAGTCACCGGCGTCGGCACCTACGGCATTCCGGCCATGGTCGATCTCGGATCCGGTCCGTGTAGGTCGCCACGTTCGCCCCAGAGACACCAGCTCACCGCAGCCGCGCGTGGGTGACGGGGCCACTCATGAATCGCGAGACTGCTCGCGGTCGTCCAGTTCCGGTGTTGTGAAAGCCACTTTCGCAACCATCAACGTTGCGAAGGTGGCTTTCACAACACGCCCGACCTCGGTATCGCCGCGGACACATCGGTGATGTAGCGAAGGCCTCCTTCCCTACCCTGAAGGTAGTGAAGGCCCCCTTCCCTCGGCTCAGCCGCGTGAAGGGGGCCTTCACGCGCATTGGCGCATTTAGGGGACGAAATGCGACCACCCCGAACCACGGCTCGCCAGGTGCGCGGCCTGCCGAAGGCGTTGTGAAAGCCACTTCTGCAACCATCAACGTTGCGAAGGTGGCTTTCACAACACCGCTTCTCACCGGATCGCCTCGGATCGAGGTGGGCCCGGTGCGGTGGCGCGCTTCCCGCTCACCGCATTCAGAGGACTAAACGCGGCTGGTCCCGGACCGGGCCGGCGTCAGAGCACCTGCGACAGGAACCGCTGCAGCCGCTCGCTCTGCGGAGCGTCGAAGATCGCCTCCGGAGCGTCGTGTTCGACGATCTTCCCGGCGTCCATGAACGCGACCTCGTCGGCAACACTGCGCGCGAAGCCCATCTCGTGGGTGACCACGAGCAGCGTCAGGCCGCGCTCGGCCAGCCCGGCCATGAGGTTGAGGACGCCCTTGACCAGCTCCGGGTCCAGCGCGCTGGTCGCCTCGTCGAACAGCATGACCTCGGGCTCCATCGCGAGCGCCCGCGCGATCGCGACCCGCTGCTGCTGCCCGCCGGAGAGCGCGCTCGGCCGGTACGGCGCCTTGTCGGCGAGGCCGACCTCGGCGAGGCGAGCGTGCGCGATCTCGGCCGCCTCCTCCTTGCCGAGTTTCCGCACGCTGCGCAGCGGCAGTGTGATGTTGTCCAGCACGCTGCGATGCCCGAACAGGTTGAAGTGCTGGAACACCATCCCGACCCGCTGGCGCAGCGCGTCCGGGTCGGAGGAGATGACGCTCTCGCCGCCGAGCAGCAGGTCGCCCGAGTCGGGTTCCTGCAGCCGGTTCACGCAGCGCAGCAGCGTCGACTTGCCGGAGCCCGACGGCCCGACGATGCAGGTCGTGCGGCCTTTTTCGACCTTGAGGTTCACGCCCTTGAGCACTTCGAGGGTGCCGAAGGAGACGTGGATGTCGCGGAGTTCGACGCTGGACGAACGGATGGCGGCGGTCATGACATCGGCACCTTTCCGGTGTTCAGCAGTTCCAGTTCCCCGCCGTCGTCGTCGGCCCGGACCTTCTTGCCGGTGCGCAGCTTCTTGTCGATGAAGTTCACCAGATGCGTCAGCGGCACGGTGATCACCAGGTAGACGACACCGGCCGCGACCAGTGGCGACAGGTTCCCGGTGTTCGCCGCGAGGTCCTGTCCGATGCGGAACAGGTCGCGCTGCTCGGCGAGGAAGCCGAGGAAGTACACCAGGCTGGAGTCCTTGACCAGCGCGATGAACTGGTTCACCAGCGCGGGCAGTACCCGCCGCACCCCCTGCGGGATGACGACGAGCGCCATCGCCTTGGTGTAGCTCATGCCCAGCGCGCGGCTGGCCTCCATCTGTCCTTTTTCGACGCTCTGGATACCGGCGCGGAAGATCTCGCCGATGTACGCGGCGGCGATCAGGCTCAGCGCCAGGATGCCCAGCGGGTAAGGATTCCGCGACAGCGAGGGGATGAGGATCCCGCCGCCCTGCCCGATCACCAGGATGGTCAGGATCGCGGGCAGGCCGCGGAAGATGTCGGTGTACACCCTGGCGGGCCAGCGCAGCCACGCCTTGCTGGACAGGCCCATCGTGGCCAGCAGCATGCCGAGCACGGTGCCGATCAGTGCCGAAAACACCGACAGGATCAGCGTGTTCAGCAGGCCGGTCCCCAGGAGGTCGGGGAAGACCTCCCAGATGTACTCCCAGTTCAGGAAGGTGTTGAGGAAATCGTCCACTTACTTCTGCCCGGCCTTGAACTCCGCGGGCACCGGCGCGTTCGGCTCGAACCGCTGGTGCACCCTTTCCCAGGTCCCGTCGGCGATGACCGCCTTGAGCCCGGCGTTGATCTTGCCCGCCAACTCGGTGTTGCCCTTCTTGACCGCGAAGCCGTGTGGGATGGTCGTGGTGATCGCCTTGACCACCTTGAGTTTCGCGTCCGGGTTCTTCGCCGCGTAGTCCTCGGCGGTCGCCTGGTCGAAGATCGCGCCGTCGATCGCGCCCGACTTCAGCGCGGCGAGGGCGGCGGCGTCCTGCGGGAACCTCACCGCCTGCGCGGTGGGCGCGTTGGCCGCCAGCCAGCTGTCCGACACCGTGCCCTGGACGACGCCGATCCGCTTGCCCGCCAAGGAGTTCTCGTCGGTGATCGCGACGCCCTCGCGAGTCTCGATGCCGAGCGACTGGTAGTTGTACGGCGCCGAGAAGTCGACGGTCTTGCGGCGTTCGTCGGTCTGCGAGATCCCCGAGCTGCCGATGTCGAACTTGCCGTTCGCGACCTGGCTCAGCAGTGTCGAGAACTCCGTGGAGACGAACTCGAGTTTCAGGTTCTGGTGCGCGGCGACGGCCTTCAGCAGCTCGTTGTCGAAGCCGGTGAACACGCCGTTTTCCTGATAGGCGTTGGGCTTCGAGTCGCTGAGAGTGCCGACGCGCAAAGTGCCCGCGCCGGCGTCTTCACCGCCGCCGCACGCCGCCAGCACTGCCAGGAGAGCAGCGCTGACGGCGGCGGCGAGTGACTTCTTCATCGTGATCCTCACGCCTTGAATTGATCCGGCACCGGCGCCGTGGGCAGGAACTTCTCGTGCAGCTTGACCCAGGTGCCGTCGGCGATGACCTGCTTGAGGCCCTCGTTGATCTTGGTGAGCAGCTCGCTGTTGCCCTTCTTCACCGCGAAGCCGTGGGGCACGTCGGTGGTGAAGGACTTGACGACCTTGAGCTTCGTGTCGGTGCTCTCCTTGACGTTCGTCTCGGCGATCGCCTGGTCGAGGATGTAGGCGTCGACGGCGCCGCTCTTCAGCGCGGCCAGCGCCGGGGCGTATCCCGGGAAGCGCACGGCCTGCGCGTCGGGCACCGTCGAGGTGAGCCACTTGTCGCCGACGGTCGCCTGGATGACCGCGACCCGCTTGCCCGACAAGGCCTTCTCGTCGGTGATCGGCGAGCCGTCCTTGGTCTGGATGCTCATCACTTCGAAGTTGTACGGGCTGGAGAAGTCGACGTTCTTCTTGCGCTCTTCGGTCTGCGCGATGGCCGAGCTGCCGATGTCGAACTGGTTGTTCGCGACCTGGCCCAGCAGCGAGGAGAAGTCGGTCGACGCGAACTCCAGCTTCAGGTTCTGCTTGGCGGCGATGGCCTTCAGCAGCTCGTTGTCGAAGCCGGTGTAGTTGCCGTTCTCGACGTAGATGTTCGGCGGGGCGTCGCTCAGGGTGCCGACGCGCAGGGTCTTCTCGGTGGCGGATTCGCCGCCACCGCAGGCGGCGAGCACGGCGACGAGACCGGCGGCCAGTGCGGCGAGCAAGGTTTTCTTCATGACGTTCAGACCCCCGAGTTCTGCACGGGCAGGCCGGGGCCGCCCTGCTCGAGTTCCTTGGGCAGCGGCTCGGTCTTGAAGAACCGAGCGTGCAGGCGGGCGACGGTGCCGTCCGCCACGGCCTTCGCGAGACCGTCGTTGAGCTTCTTCAGCAGGTCCTTGTTGTCCTTGCGGACGGCGAACGCGGACGGCGTGTCCTTGGTCTCGACGGTGTAGCCGAACTCCAGCTGCAGGTCCGGGTTCTGGTCGATGTACTTCTGCCCGATGTCCTTCGGCACGACCCAGCCGTCGAGGCTGCCGCCCTTCAGCTGCGCGAAACCGGCGTTGTAATCGGGGAACCGGACTACGTTGGCGCCAGGCACCTTGCCGCTCGCGAAGTCGTCCTGCACCGACGCCTGCACCACGCCGAGCCGCTTGCCGTTGTAAGCGCCGACGTCCTTGAGGCCCGCGCCCTTCTTGGTGACGATCGAGGTGAACCCGGTGCTGTAGCCATTGCTGAACGCGACGGTCTTCTTGCGGGCCTCGGTGGTGGAGATCGTGGAGCTGCCGATGTCGAACTTGTTGGTGGCGACGGCGGCCAGCAGACCGGCGAACTCGGTGCCGACGAACTCGACCTCGAAGCCCTCGCGCTTGGCGATGTCGCGCAGCAGTTCGTTGTCGTACCCGGTGAAGTTGCCGTTCTCCAGGTAGATGGACGGGGGCGCGTCGGTCAGGGTGCCGACCCGGAGCTTCTGGCCGCTCGTGCTCGCGTCACCCGAGCCACAGGCGGCGAGGGCGAGGGTGGCCGCTCCGGCCGTGACGACGGCGACGATTTTCGACAGCGTGGATCTCATCGCTTCTTCCGTGGGTTCGGCGCGCAAGGCGCGATACAAACACGCCAGGCCGCCTCATGGGCGGCCTGGCGCTCCGGGTTCAGCGATCGAGATTAGGCATTTCGCCCGATCGAGTAATTTCGTCTCAGTATTTGATATCGCGCGACCGGGATCACGCTGCCAGGGCGCCGGCCTGAAGAACTCGCAGCTCACGAGGGTCATCAGGGCGCCCTGCCATCGCGATCCCGGGGCCTAACGGCCAAAACGCGCGACTTCAAGGGATCAAGAGACCTTGGTCACCTAGAGCGACCCTTCAGAGAATCGGTGCCGGCGAGTAGCCCGCGGCCTCCGGGAAACGCTCCAGGATGTCCGAGACCCGGGACGCGATCGCGGCCACCTGGCGCGGCGCGACACCGGTGAACGAGATCCGGTCGGCGAGGAGTTTGTCCAGCTCACCGCGGTCGAGCGGGATGCGCTCGTCGGCGGCGAGACGGTCGAGGAGGTCGTTCTCCGCCAGCCCCTGCTCCCGCATCGCGAGCGCGACGCCGACGGCGTTCTCCTTGATGGCCTCGTGAGCGGTTTCACGCCCGACACCCGCCCGGACCGAGGCCATGAGCACCTTGGTGGTCGCGAGGAACGGCAGATAGCGATCGAGCTCACGTCCGATGACCGCGGGGAAGGCCCCGAACTCGGCCAGCACCGTGAGGAAGGTCTCCAGCAGGCCGTCGAGCGCGAAGAACGCGTCGGGCAGCGCGACCCGGCGGACGACGGAGTCGGACACGTCGCCTTCGTTCCACTGGTCGCCGGCGAGCTCGCCGATCATCGACAGGTAGCCGCGCAGCACGACGGCGAGCCCGTTGACCCGCTCGCACGAACGCGTGTTCATCTTGTGCGGCATGGCCGACGAGCCGACCTGACCCGGCTTGAAGCCCTCGGTGACCAGCTCGTGGCCCGCCATCAGCCGGATCGTCTTCGCCAGGCTCGACGGCGCGGCCGCGAGCTGGACCACGGTGGACAGCACGTCGAAGTCGAGCGAACGCGGGTACACCTGGCCGACGCTGGTGAACACGTTCTCGAACCCGAGGTGGGTCGCGACCCGCGACTCCAGTTCGTCCAAAGTGGACTCGTCGCCGAGCAGGTCGAGCATGTCCTGCGCGGTGCCGACCGGGCCCTTGATCCCGCGCAGCGGGTACCGGGCGATCAGGTTTTCGAGCCGGTCGAAGGCGACCAGCAGTTCGTCGGCGGCGGTGGCGAACCGCTTGCCCAGGGTCGTCGCCTGCGCGGCGACGTTGTGCGAACGGCCCGCCATCACCGTGTCGGAGTGCTCGACCGCGATCGAGGCGAGCCGGGCCAATACCGCGCCGACGCGGCCGCGCACCAGCTCCAGCGAGCGCAGCACCTGCAGCTGCTCGACGTTCTCGGTGAGGTCACGCGACGTCATGCCCTTGTGGACGTGCTCGTGCCCGGCGAGCGCGTTGAACTCCTCGATCCGGGCCTTCACGTCGTGGCGGGTGACCCGCTCGCGCGCGGCGATCGAGTCGAGGTCGACCTGCTCCAGCACGCGCTCGTAGTCGGCGACGACACCGTCCGGTACGTCGACGCCGAGGTCGGCCTGCGCCCGGAGCACGGCGAGCCAGAGCTCACGCTCCAGCACGACCTTGCGTTCCGGGGACCAGAGTCCGACCAGCTCAGGCGAGGCGTAGCGGCCGGCGAGCACGTTGGGGATGCGGGGCTTGTCCGTCACGCGGCCAGACTAACCCGCCGCATTTCGTCCTCTAAGTGCGCCTGAAACGCGAAGGAAGAAAAGCGGTCAGGCGAGGGCGGCCTGCAGCATCCGCGCGGCGGCGGCCCTCGGTTCCGGGTCGACCTCGATCAGCGCGTTGACCACGGCGCCGTCGACGAGGGCGACCAGCCGCTCCAGTTCGGCGGCGTCCACCGGGGTGCCGGAGCGCGCGAAGATCTCGTGGAGCAGTTCGTACAGCTGCGCGGACAGCGTCCGCATCAGCGGCCGAAGGTACGGACGGCGACCGGTGCCGACGAGGCGTTCGTACCGCAGGAGGACGGCTTCGGCGTCGGCCTCGCGATCCGGGCGGAGCGGCCCGAGGAGCATGTCCAGCACCAGGTCGACGGTGGCCTCGACACCGCGGTTGCGGGTCGCCAGCTCTTCGAGGCGGTGCCGTCCGGTCTCCAGTTCCTGGTTCGCGTGGTGCTCGACCGCGGCGGTGACGAGTTCTTCGAGCGAATCGAAGTAGTACGTCGTCGAAGCCAGCGGCAGTCCGGCGCGTTCGGCGACCGCACGGTGCCGCACGGCATCGAAACCGCCCTCGGCCAGCAGCGACGCGGCGGCCTCGATGAGTTCGGCACGGCGTCGCTCACCCTTCGGCGTGGTCGCGGCGGCGGTCATGACGGGCCATTTTGCCAGGCGCTGTCAGTAGCGGGTCGCGAGCACGCCGACGAAGCCATCGACGTCGGTCTGGGAGAAAGCGGGCTTGCCCGAACCGTCGCCGAGGCTCACCACGATCACCAGCGATCCCTTGGCGGTGGTCCGCCGTGCCTCGGCCGCGCCCGCGGGCATGGCCGGGACGGACGCGCCCGCCGGATAGACCGCGGCGGAAACCGCGCCGCCCGGCACCTGGAACCCCGCGGACCTGGCTCCCGTCGAACAGATGTCGCCGGGCGTCGACTTGGCGACATCCACGGGGACCGGGAGCTCGCCAGCGAGGGCGGTGGCGAGCTCCCGGTCCACCTGGTCGCACCCGTAGGTGCCTTCGGCCGACATGCGGCCGGTCTTCTCTGGCCCGTCGCCCCCCTGCTGAGGCGGCGGGTTCGAGAAGTTCGAGGACTCCCCGCTGTCAAGAGGACGTGCGGACGCCGCCCCGGGTTGCCCCGCGGAAGCGGCTTCGTCACCGGAGTTGGCCGCGGTCCCCATCTGGAGCTCGGTTCCGCCGAGCACGCCGAACATGCCCACTCCGGCCAAGACCAAAACCACCACACTACAGGCCACCGCGATACCGTTTCGGCGTCGAGCAGTGGCGCGTTTCGAGGCGCGGACGACGTCGGCGGTGTCGAAGGTCGGCGACGGCGAGTCGCCGGGGGCGTCACGGAACAACGCCTTCAGCTCATTCTCGTCCATCCCGTGCCACCTCCTCCTTCTCCATGACCTGCCTGAGGTTCGCCAGCCCGCGCGCGGTCTGGCTCTTCACGTTCCCTTCGCTGCAGCCGAGCACTTTCGCCGCCGCGCCGACGTCCAGCCCTTCGAAGAACCGGAGTACCAGCACGGCCCGCTGCTTCGGCGGCACCTCACGCAGCGCGGCCAGCAGGTCTTCCCTGGTGACGACCTGTTCGCCGAGGTCGAAGCCGTCCTGCGGCGGTTCGGGCAGCTCTTCGGTCTGCCACTCCCGCCGCCACGGCCGCCTCGACTCGTCGATGGCCGCCCTGACCAGCGTCTTCCGCACGTAGGCGTCGGTCGCCGCCCGTTCTCTGATCTTCTTCCACCTCCGGTGCAACGCGACGAACGCCGTTTGCGCGAGGTCGTCCGCGCGATGCCAGTCACCGCAGAGCATGTACGCGGTCCTGCGCACGGAGTCCCGCTTCGCGGCGAAGTACTCCGCGAACTCTTGTTCGTCGCGCTGGTTCACGCGGTTTGTGTCTCCGCTCTTGCCTCGTCGGTGGGTAGGACGGAACCGGGGGCGTCCACGGTTGCATGAGCGGGCGCGACGGACCAGCCGGGGAGGAGATTCATGGCGGGCCCGTCGATGTGATGTGATCGTACCGTGACCTCGACGATCGATTTCCGCTCCGACACCGTGACCCGACCGGACGACGTCATGCGCCAGGCCATGGCGAACGCCGAGGTCGGCGACAACGTCCTCGACGGCGACCCGACCATCGGCGCCCTCGAACAGCGCGCCGCGAAGCTCCTCGGCATGCCCGCCGCGCTCTGGACACCGACCGGCACCATGGCGAACCTCATCGCGCTGAGCCTCCACCTCCAGCGCGGCGACCGGTTCCTCGCGCCGCGCGGCTCGCACGTGATCACCGACGAACTCGGTTCCGCCGCCTGGCTCGCGGGCGGCATGCCGGAGCCGCTGGAACACGACGCCGGCCCCGGACGGCCGACGCCGGAAACGCTTTCGGCCGCGATCGGCGTCCCGCGCGGGCCCTACTACGCGCTGCGCACCCCGTTGCTGTGCCTGGAGAACACGCACAACTCGGCGGGCGGCGCGATCACCCCGCCGGACGAGCACGCCCGGCTGGTCGCGGTGGCGAAAGAGGCCGGGCTGACCGTGCACCTCGACGGCGCCCGCATCTGGCACGCGTCGGTCGCGCTGGGACTTCCCCCCGCGGCGCTCACGGTCGGCGCCGACACCGTTTCCGCCTGCTTCTCCAAGGGACTCGGCGCACCCGTCGGCTCGGTGGTGGCGGGCAGTCACGAGTTCGTCGAGAAGGCGCGGCGGATGCGCCAGATGCTCGGCGGCGGCGTCCGCCAGGCAGGCGTGCTGGCCGCGGCGGGACTGGTCGCGCTGGACCGCATCGGCGACCTGGCCGAGGCGCACGAGAACGCGACGCGGCTCGCGGCCGGCTTCGCCGAGCACGGCTGGGAGGTCAACACCCCCGAGACCAACATCGTGCAGGTCACCGCTCCCGACCTCCAAGGCAGGCTGGAGTGGCTGGAGGGGCTCGGGATCCGGACGCTGCCCAGCTCGGGCAGGATCCGGTTCGTGACGCACCGGGACCTCTCGGCGGCGGACATCGAAGAAACCCTTCACCGCATCACCACCGGGGGCTGAACATGAACTGGATCGTCTTCGACTACGGCGACGTCATCAGCGAGCACACCGACGCGCTGCCCACCCTGGCCAAGGCCTTCGGCCTCGAACTCGCCGACTTCGAGCCGCACTACTGGGCCGAACGGGACAGGTACGACTCCGGCGGCTCGGACCTCGAGTACTGGCAGAGCGTCGGCCGCGCGCTGGACGTCCCGGTCGACAAGGCCTTCGCCGACGAACTGACCCGCATCGACGTCACCGGCTGGACGCATCTCGAACCGGACGTGCTCGAACTGCTGGAAGGACTGCACGAGGCGGGCGCGGCGCTCGCGCTGCTCTCCAACGCGTCGTCGACCTTCGGCCGCTGGGTGCGCGAGCAGGAGTGGGCGGGCCTGTTCCGCGTGAAGCTCTTTTCGGGCGACCTCGGCTGCATGAAACCGGACGAGAAGATCTTCCGGATCCTGCTCGCCGAACTCGGCGCCGAACCGGCCGACTGCCTGTTCTTCGACGACCGTCAGTCCAATGTGGACGGAGCGCGGGCGATCGGGATGAAGGCCGAACGCTGGGTCGGCGTGACAACAGCGCAATCCGCCTTCGGCTCTTCGGAGGAATAAATCACCCTCGTCGTTCATCCGCTTACCTGCGGTGAAGCGGATGACCTACGCTGGACACGTCCAAACCGATCATCCGGTAGGTGCCCATGTCAGCGGATCAGCGCCCGTTCGTGCCGGTCGACTTCGACCGCCCGAGCATCGCGCGGGTCTTCGACGCGCTCTTGGGCGGCCAGGACAACTACGCGGCCGACAGGGCGGTGCTGCGCCAGATCCTGGAGCTCGCGCCGGAATCCCAGGTCATGGCCAAGGAGGTCCGGCACTGGCTCGTCCGGACGGTGCGCTACCTGACCGACCGGGAAGGCATCGACCAGTTCCTCGACCTCGGGTCCGGCTTCCCCGCCGTGGAGAACACGCACCAGGTCGCGCAGCGGTACAACCCCGAGGCGCAGGTCGTCTACGTCGACCACGATCCGGTGGTCCAGGCGCACGGACGGGCGATCCTCGCGGCGAACGACTTCGCGCACATGCTGGGCGCCGACCTGACGCAGCCCGCCGAGGTCATCGAGGAGCTCGTCCGCACCCACCGGCTGGATTTCGACCGGCCCGCCGGGCTGATCCTGTGCGCCATCGTGCACCACATCCAGGACCTCGACGAGGCCCGGAAGGTCGTCCGCGCCTACGTCGACGCGCTCGCCCCGGGCTCGTACGTCGTGCTGCTGCACCAGCACAACCCCGCCGACGGCTCGGAAGCCGCCGACCTCGCGACGTCTCTGGAGAAGCGCTTCAACGGCACGGGGCTGGACACGCTGTACCGCACTCGTGAGGAGATCGAGTCCTTGTTCGAGGGACTCGAACTCATGGAACCCGGGCTGACCTACCCGCATCTGTGGTGGCCGGACGGGCCGCGCTTCACCCCGCTTTCGCCCGTGAACCTCACGTCGCTCGGCGGGGTGGCGCGCAAACCCTAGCGTTCAGCGGCCGGTTTCGGCAGCTCGGTTTCAGCAGCTCAGCGGCGGAGCTGCTTCGGGGTGCCCTTGCCCTTGATGGCGCCATAGGCGGCCGTGCCGAGGAAGACCGCACCGCCGATGACGGCGATCCAAAAGACGGCCTTCACGAGGAAACCGAGCACGGACCCGAGCACCATGAAGGCCACCCAAGCCAGCAGCAGCCCGCCGACGATCTTCCAGAACATGGCATCCTCCGATTGCCTCACCGTCGCCCGAGCGGGCCCGGTGAGTCCAGGTTGTCAGGCGGAACTCGCGAGCGCCTTCGTTCTGCTCAACGTTCAGGGTGAATTCGGGGTTCCCCCTGACCGTGTGAGCCAGTCTCCCAGCCTGCGGACTCCCTCGTCGATGTCCTCGCGCGAGCCCGCGAAGGAGAACCTCACGAACCTGCCGCCGTCGACGGGGTCGAAGTCGATGCCGGGGGCGATCGCGACGCCGGTTTCGGCGAGGAGGCGCTGGCACCAGCTGAGGCTGTCGTTCGTGTACTCCGAGACGTCGGCGTAAGCGTAGAAGGCGCCTTCGGCCGGTGCGAGCTTGTCGATGCCGATGCCCTTGAGGCCGTCGAAGAGCACGTCGCGGTTGGCGCGGTAGCGCTCGACGTGGCCGTTGGCCTCCGCGTACGACTCCTCGGTGAACGCGGCGGTCGCGGCGTGCTGCGAGACCGCGGGCGGGCAGATGGTGAAGTTGCCGGTCAGGACGTCGATCGCGCGGTGCAGCCGCTGGGGCGCGAGCATCCAGCCGAGCCGCCAGCCGGTCATCGCGAAGTACTTGGAGAACGAGCCGAGCACGAGCGCCTCGTCGCCGTACTGCCAGGCGCAGTCGAGCTCGCTGCCGTAGGAGATGCCGTGGTAGATCTCGTCGCTGATCAGCTGCACACCGCGTGACGCGCACCAGCCGCTGATCGCGGCGAGTTCACCCGGAGGCAGGACGGTGCCGGTGGGATTGCTCGGGCTGGCCACGATGAGTCCCTTGATCGGGCCCAGTTCGTCGAGCAGCGCGACGGTCGGCTGGAAGTTCGTCTCCGGCCCGGTGGCGAACTCGACGACCTCGCAGCCGAGCACCTTCAGCAGGTTGCGGTAGGCCGGGTAGCCGGGGCGCGCCATCGCGACCCTGTCGCCCGCTTCGAAGGCGCTGAGGAACGAGAGCAGGAAACCGCCGGACGAACCGGTCGTCACGATGACGTCCTGCGGGCTCACGTCGACCGGGTACGTGCGGTTGTAGTGCGCCGCGATCGCCTCGCGCAGTTCGGGGATGCCGAGTTGTTCGGTGTAGCCGAGGTGGTGGTCCTTGAGCGCCCGCTGGGCGGCTTCGAGCACCGGCCGCGGCGCCGGCGCGGACGGCTGCCCCGCGAGCAGGGGGACGAGATCGCCGTGGCTGCGCTGTCGCGCCTGTGCCGCCGAAAGGACGTCCATGACGTGGAACGGCGGGACGTCGGAGCGCGCGGCGGGACCGGGGAAGGACATGTGAGTGAGGCTAACTCGCCTTCGCCAGGAGAACCGCGTAGCCGTCGAGGAGCCGCTGGAGGCCGAACTCGAAGAGCGTGTCGAGGTCGTAGTCGAACGGGGCACGCGAGACGACACCGGCGAAGTTCGGGAAGCGGCCTTCGGAGACCAGGTCCCAGAGGATCGGTTCGTGGACGGCGAGCCAGGCGTCGGCCGAGACCGCCGTCCCGGATTCGCTCTCGGCCTCGGCCTCGAAGTTGAGGGCGATGCCGCGGACGTGGTTGAAGATCGTGATGTGCGCGTACATGATCGTCGACGCCGGGAGGCCGTGACCGTCGAGCGCGCGGGTGGCCCAGTCCGCGTGGCTGAGCAGGTTCGGCAGCGGCTGCGGGCGGGTGATCGAGAGTGCCTGCGCGAGCCAGGGATGCCGCCGGAACAAGGCCCACTGGGCCCTCGCCATCAGCTCCAGCTGCGCCCGCCAGCCCGGCGGCGGTTCGGGCGGGAGGCGGATCTCGCCGAGTGCCGTGTCGGCCATCTCGAGAACCAGCTCCTCCTTCGCGGTGACATGGCGATAAAGCGCCATCGTCGCGACGCCGAGGCCGGACGCGACGCGCCGCATCGACAGCGCTCGGATGCCCTCGGCGTCGGCGATCCGGATGGCGGCCTTCACCACCCGCTCGCGTGACAGCTCCGTCTCGGGCTTCGGCGTGGCTTTCCGGGTGCGGCTCGTGACCACCGTGCCCGCGCCGGGTCTCGCGACGACCAGGCCGTCCCGTTTGAGCGTGGCGAGCACCTTCGTCGCGGTCGCCATCGCGACACCCCACTCCGCGATGATCTGCCGCGTCGAAGGGACCTTGTCGCCTTCACGCAGCTCACCGGCGACGATCCGGTGGCGGATCTCGGCGGCGATCCGCAGGTAGGGCGGCTCGGCCATCGTCGCCTCCTCAAGGTAGTGCACCTGGCCTTGTTCCGGCTGCCGCACTACCTTAATCGCACTAGTGCACTGGAGTAAATCAAGTCGATTTCCTGGGCTTCTTCCGATGCGCTCCTACGTTGTACGCAGTGCTTCACAACACCGTACACAGGGAGTTCGGATGCGGAAGGTCCTGATTTCGGGCGCGGGAATCGCCGGTACGACGCTGGCGTACTGGCTGCGCCGGCACGGTTTCGCGCCGACGGTCGTCGAGCGGGCTCCAGCACCCCGGGTCGGCGGGCACGCGGTCGACATCCGCGGCACGGCGCTCGGCGTCGTCGACCGGATGGGCGCGCTCGGACGCCTCCGGGAGCTACGGACGGACATGCGCGGTATGTCGTTCGTGAACGGCGCGGGCAAGACGCTGGCGAAGGTCACCGACCACACGCTGACCGGCGGGCTGACCGACAGCGAGGACGTCGAGATCCTGCGGGACGACCTGACGGAGACGCTGGCGTCGGTCGCCCGGGACGGCGTCGAGTACGTCTACGGCGACTGGGTCACCGGGATCGCGCAGCGGACCGACGGCGTCCGGGTCACCTTCGCCCGAGGGGAGGCGCGGGACTTCGACCTCGTCGTCGGCGCGGACGGCCAGCACTCGGCGGTGAGGTCGCTCGTTTTCGGTGCGGAGAAACAGTTTTCGCACCACCTGGACACCTATCTCGCGGTGTTCACCGTGCCGAACTTCCTCGATCTGGACCGCTGGCAGACCTTCCACATGACACCGGGGAAGCTGGCGGGCCTGTACAGCGCGCGGAACAACACCGAAGCGCGGGCGATGCTCGGCTTCCAGTCGCCGGAACTCGACTTCGACCGGCACGACCTCGATCAGCAACGAAAACTGATCGCCGACCGATTCCCGGGCCAGGGCTGGGAAGTGCCGCGACTGCTGCGGGAAATGACGTCGAGCGAGCTGTACTTCGATTCCATGACCCAGATCCGGATGGACCGGTTCACCGAAGGGCGGGTCGCCCTGGTCGGCGACGCGGGCTATGGGCCGTCGCCGCTTTCGGGACAGGGCACCAGTTTGGCGCTCGTCGGGGCCTATGTGCTCGCCGGCTCCCTGACTTCTTCACCGGATCATCGCGCCGCTTTCGCTTTGTACGAAAAGGAAATGCGACCGTTCGTACGGCAGAACCAGGCGCTGGCTTCACTGAATCAGAAGAAGCAGACCAGGTTTCGGCAATGGAAGCAGATCCAGTCGTTGCGGGTGCTGCCGTATCTGCCGTTCCGGGACCGGGCACTGAAAGCGGCGATGCGGCCGCTGACGGAAGCGGCGAACGGCCTGGTACTGAAGGACTATTGAGGGTACCGCGAAAGTCACTTTCGCGACGTCTCCCGAACACCAGTCCGTGAAGGCCTCCTTGAGGGACCCAGGGTCCCTCAAGGAGGCCTTCACGGACAACGCATCCAGCAAGACAACGTTGACTTACGGGTCAATAGCCACTCACGAGGCCGCTAGTAGCCCTGGTATCCGCCGCCACCGGCCATGGACTTCAGACCGGGGTGCCCTTCGAACCCGCCGTACCGCGAGAACGTGTACCGGACGCCCGCGATGATGTTGTCGACCGGGTTGTAGATGTTGTCGTGCCCGGGGAGCTTGTGCGCGTTGAAGGTGGGGTCGATGCACTGCATCAGCCCCTTGGACGGAGTCCCCTTGGCCGCGTTGGAGTCCCAGTTGTTGATGGCGTTGGGGTTACCGCCGGACTCCTTCTCGATGATCGTCCAGATCTTCTGGATGTCCGCTTCGGTCACCGGGATCCCGTTGGCCTGGAGGATCTTGATGGCCTCCTGGATCCACTGCTGGACGTTGCCCGGCGGCGTCGTCGACGGCGGGCCGCCGCTCGGCCCGAGGCCGCCGCCCCCACCGCCACCACCTCCGCCGCCCCCTCCACCGCCGCCGCCTCCGGTGTGGAGACCGCCGGTGCGCTTGGGGACGGTGCCGTCCTTGCCGGGCATCGGGACCTGGGCGTAGCCGCCGCCCTCGATGTCCTTCTTCATCAGCTGCTGCGACTTGCTGATCAGACCGTCGGCCTGGGTCAGCAACCCGGTCATGGTTTCCACGGCCGAGCCGGCGGTCTTCTGGTTCGCGGTGTTCGCCGCGGTGATGATCTGTTCCGCGGTCGGGTTCGGCGGCTGAACCTTTTTGTCCGGATCCGCCGCGTCGGCCGCTTGCTTACGAGCGGCCGCGACCTTGGGCGTCTCCGTGTCGATGCACGTCTGGATGGTGGTCTGCGCAGTCTTGGCGGCGTCATCGATCTTGCCCTTGATGTCGCTCAGCTGAACCTGGAGTTCACCCAGGTCCTTGCTGATCTCCTCCAAGTGCCCCTTGACGCGGTCACCCGCGGAGGTGATCTGCTTGACGTAATCGAAGAAGGCGTCGGCGGCGGGGCCTTTCCAGACACCGCCGTTCAACGCGTCGGTCGACGACTTCAGCGAAGCACTGTGGTCACCGGCCTGCGACGCGGCGGCATGGAACTGATCCGCGGCCTTCTGAATGGCTTCAGGCTTGATGCCCTCGACCTGCTTGGCCTTTTCCGTGACCTGCGACCAGTTCGGTGGGAAATCAATATCGCCCACAACGCCCCCTAGAAATCAGGCCCACCGGGGCCGGCTTTCGCGTGCTCACTGCTTGCCGTGCTCGTGCAGCTTCAGATTGTCGACATGCACGGCTTCGGTCTCCTGGATCAGGCCCGCGGCCTTGCGCAACACGAAGGCCGTGGCCTCCATCAGCTTTCCGGCGGAATCGAACTCGTTGTGGACACCGTCCTTGAAGGAGCCCACCGCGCCGTGGACGTCACCCGAGCCGCCCATCGTGCCGAACGGGCTTTCCTTCTCGTCATCGACGCCGGTGACCTGCTTCTTGGACTTCTCGAACTCGTCCTTGAGCTTCTCCACCTGACCGGCGGCGATCCCCATCGACTCCGGGTCGTACACAGGCACGGTTCGTCATCCCCTTCACCGCAACACGGAAAACTTTGCGTCCGCCCGATCAGACGCGCGGCCGATCAGGACGGTTCCCGCGCATACTTTAAGACCTCGACAGCGGGCCGTGTGGGCTTCCACGCCAACTTCCACCCCGCCGATGACCATGCGACCACCCGGACACGCTTTGTAGCATGCCACCGGGGAGGTAAGACTTCATGAAACCGCTGAATCCGGGTGAACCCCGGCAAGTCGGGCGTTATCGCCTTGTCGCTTCGCTGGGCGAAGGTGGCATGGGCCGAGTACTGCTGGGGGTGTCGCAAGACGGACGCCTTGTCGCACTGAAGCAGGTCCATCCAGGATTCGCCCACGACGAAGGTTTCCGTTCGCGATTCCGGCGTGAGGTCCAAACGTCGCGAATGGTTTCGGGCGCCTACACGGCGGCCGTGATGGACGCCGATGCCGACGCGGCGACACCCTGGCTCGCCTCCGTCTTCGTGGCCGGACCTTCGCTGAAGGAGGCCGTGGACGCCACTGGCCCCTTGCCGTTGGACTCGCTGCGATTCCTGGCCGTCGGCCTCGCGTCCGCGCTCATGGAGATCCACCGGGCCGGACTGATCCACCGGGATCTGAAACCGAGCAACGTCATCCTCACCGACGACGGCCCACGGGTGATCGACTTCGGGATCGCCCGTGCCGCCGAGGGCGAAACGGACATCACGCACACCGGGTCGATCATCGGCTCGCCCGGGTTCATGTCACCTGAGCAGGCAAACGGATACCCGATCACCCCGGCGAGTGATGTCTTCTCGCTCGGCGCCCTGCTGGTGATGGCCGCGACCGGACGAAGCCCGTTCGCCGGCGCTTCCACACCGCAGACCCTCTACAACGTCGTGCACAGCCATCCCGACCTGCGGATGGTGCATCCGGACGTGCGACGGCTCGCCGAGCCCTGCTTGGCCAAGGATCCGGCGGTACGACCGACGCCCGCGCAGATCCTGGACTTCTTGGGGCCGGTCACACCGAGCGCGACACCCTGGCCTCCAGCGGTGCACGCCTCGATCGCCGGGCAGAAGGCAGAGGTCAACACGGCGCTGTCCCTTCCGGCCGACATGCCGCGGCCGCGGAAACGCCGGGCTCCGCTGCTGATCGCGGGAGCGGCTACAGCGGTCGTCGCGATCGCTGTAGCGACCGGCCTTATCGTGGCCAACCGGGATGACGGCACAGCGAAGGCTCAACCGGCTCAGGAATCGGCCGGGCAGCCGCCCGCCCCGGCGCCGTTCAGTCCCGAACAGATCGGGCGAGTCGACCCCTGCAAACTGCTGAAGAGCAACTCGCTACCCAACAGCGGCCCGGTGAAGGAACCAGAAGCCGGGGTCAGGCTCTACCATTGCACTCACTCGATTGGCGAAACGGCGGACAAGTCCAAGAGCAGCAGGATCGAAATCGACCTCGCCGTAAAACTTTCCCTCTACGAAGAGGGCGAACGGGTGAAGCTGTCCGGAACCGAGGTCATCAAGCACCTCGACGGCAAGAGTTGCAAGGTCGTCGCCGCGAACGCATCGATGCCCGGATTCGGAATCGCGACCACGGCTGCCCGGAACTCCGGGGACAGCTGTGAGACTCCGCTCGAAGCCCTGGGGGTGATCCTCGACCAGATTCGTTCCGGCTCGGCCCCGCTCCGCCAGGCATCCCCGGATTCCGCTTCGACCGTCGACTTCTGCACGACCATGCCCGTTACGGACGTAACGTCGATCGCTCGAGAACCTGTCGAGATTTTCGGCGACAACTTCCAGGCATGCGGCTGGATCGGCAAGAAGAACAGCTTCTATCTCAAACTGAACAGGGGCGTGGGAGAGGACTATCGCGCTAGCGGCCAGAAGCCGATCGAGATCGCGGGCAAGCCGGCCTATGAAGCCTCTCGCAACGGCCCCAAAGTGATGGACGACTGCACGATCACCTGGACCCATCGCAAGATCGACGAATTCACCACGGAAGAACTCGAAGCGCGCGTCGTGCCGCAAGAGGAGGTCGCCGATCCCGGTCCGATGTGCCGCACAGCCGAGGAGTTCGCCGAACTCGTGGCCGCCAAGCTCCCCAAGCCCTGAGTCAAAAGTCGGCGACTTCCCGGATCCGCGTCGCCAGCAGCTGGTTGTCCGCCGGGGTGATGGTCGCCCAGTCCCGCCCGTCCCGGTTCCGCGCGACCTGGAACAGGTACCGGCCCGAGTCCGTGTCGTAGAAGGCGACGACGTGGTCCGCGCGCCGGGGGCGGCCGTCGCGGCCCGCGCGTTCGATGCCGAACTGGCCGCGTGCCTCCTGGCCGAGCAGCATGCCCGCCACCTCCTGGGCCTGCCAAAGCGGCACGTCCAGGTCTTCCAGGGCGACGACCAGCGCTTTCGCGTCGCCGCGGGCGGCGGCGTCGGCCTGGACGAGGACGTCGTGCGGGATGCTGATCGACTGGCCGACACCGGGGCCGAGGTCACCCGCGACCGAGACGGCGGCCTCGGCGAGGGAGCTTTCGCGGGCCGGGATCAGCCACACCTGGCCCTCGTCGATCACGCCGAGCAGCGCCTGGTTGCCGACGCTGACCGCCTGGCCCTTGATCTCGCGGTCAGTCCACACCCAGACGTCGATCGCGAACCGGGGGCGCGCGAACAGGTTCAGCATGTCGACCAGCTCGCCCGACGCCTGGTGTCCCCGCGCGAGACCTCGCGCGCGCAGGGATTCCCAGGCCTCTTCGACCAGTGCCGCCCGCTCCGTATGGGTCGTTCCGGGGCTCGGCACGTCGAGTGCGACATGGCGGCGGGGCAGCCGTTCGGCTTCCCAGAGCATTTCGAACTCGAGTGCGGACAGCACCAGGCTGCCGTTGTCGTTCGGCACAGGTTCAGCGCGCTTCGGAGTTGCCGTGGTCACCGATCACGTCGGGCGACACCATGCGCTCGTCGGTGAACAGGTCCTTGTCGTCGACGCCGTAACGCCTGATGTGCTCCGCGTCCTCATCGACGTCCTGGGTCGCCGCGCGCTCCATGAACTTCGACTCGGCCTTCGGCTGCTTCGCGCCGATCTTCTCCGAGCGCCGCATGGCCTCCTCTTCGGGAAGCTCGCCGATCGGCAGCTGACGGGTCGGCTTGACGGCGCCGCCTTCCTGGCGGGGACGGCGGTCGCGTTCCTTGTCGCCGCTCAGCGCACCGCCCGCGACACCGGCGCCGAGCGCGGCCGCGCCCGCGCCGAGGTCGCCCGCGGCCGGACCGGTGACCTTCGGGATGGCCGGGAAGCCACGTCCGGACTCGTTGCCGGAGACCATCGGCGCCTGCGGTCCGGAGCCGACCGAGCGGCCCTTGCCGAGCGCCTGGTCGCCGCCACCGGTGCCCCCGCCGACGCCGCCGCCGAAGACGCCGGGGCCCGAGGTGGAGCCGGGGCCCTTGCCCAGTGCGCTTTCGGCGCCCGGGCCGGGGCCGAACGACTTGCCGACGGGCTGCGCCGACGTGGTGCTGCTCGGCGGCAGGCTCCCGGTGGACTGCCCCGGTGGGACGTTCGTGGAGCCCGGAGGCAGGTTCGGCGCGCCCGGCGGGACGAACGGCGGGGTGGTGGGCGAACCCGTGACCGGGTACGACGGCCTGCCCGTCTCGGGCTGCGGGGCGGGCCGGTTCGGCGTCACCCAGCCGCTGCCCGGCGCCGGTGCCGGGCGCGAAGTGCCGGACGGCGTGGTCGGCGCGGAGGCCGCGGGAACCGTGGCACCGGCGTTCGGCGCCGACGCGCCGGTCTTCCGGGACACCCCGCCGCCCATGGCGACGCCGTAGGCCGGGGTCGGCGCGTCGTAGGACGGCGACTTCGGGTTGCTGACGTGCTGCACGGGCGGCGGCACGTACTTCGACTCGACGGCGGTGGACGCGGGAAGCACGCTGCCGTCCGGGGTCAGGTCGGTGGCCGTGCCCGCGAGGTTGAGCGGGCCGGAGCCACCGCCCGCCCCGGCGGTGGTCGTGGTCTGGGTCAGGTTCATCGCCTGCGGATCGGCCAGCGTGTCGGTCGTCAGCAGGTTCTCGCCGCTCGTCTTGGCGTAGTCGTTCAGCGCCTCTTGCGCCTGCGCCCGCGCGTTGTTCGCGGCGCTGACGCTCTTGGCGTGGTCGGTCTCGAACCCGACGAGGCTCAGCACGAAGTCGCCGAGGGTCAACCCGCCCGCGCCCTTCCGGACCACTTCCGGGTCCGGCAGCTTGTGCAGTGTCCGGTTGAAGGCCTCACCCTGCGCGAAGATCATCTCCGCGGAATGCGAGACCTTCGAGTTCGCGTCCTGGGAGAAGCCCGCTTGCTCGGTGAACACCTGACCGGCGGCGCCACCCGCTTCGCTCTGCCATTCCACGCCGAGTTTGCCCAGCTCGTCACGCAGCGTCTTGTCGGTGTCGGCGAGCGCGCCCGCGACGGACTTCAGCGCCTCGACCGCGATGCCGATGCTGCCGGTGCCGTCGCCGTTGCGGAAGTGCTCGATCTCGGTCGCGATCCCGGTGTCGGTGTAGCCGTCGAACCGAAGATCGCGGAGCCTGCCCGCGAGGTCGGAAACGTTCACGCCGCCCTCCCTAGTTGCGTGCTTTCAAGGTCTGCAAAGCCGAATCGGCCGCCTGCGCGGACATCCCGCACAGCTGCGGCATGGTGAGCGCGCCGGCGGTGACGGCGACGGCTCGCACCGCCAGTGTCTGCCCTTTCGCGACACCGACGAGCGTTTCGCAATCGCTCGGTTTCCCGGCGTCGCGGTAGTTCGTGACGGCGGGAAACCCGCCGACCGCCTTCGGTTCCGTCGTCATGCTGTTCTTGCGGCGCTTGCCCGTGAACCACTCTTCGACGTCCGCGGTGATCGTGCGGACGTAATAGGTGTGGAACGGCTCCGCGGCGTCCGCGTCGAAGACACAGGTCGGGCCGTCGATCGGCTCCGCGGCGGCGCGTGGCTTGCTGTTGATCTTGAGCTGGTCGAGTTGCGGCTCGGTGAGCAAGGCGCACGGATCGACCCCTTGAAGGTTCAGCTCGGCAGGCCTGGCCGGCAGCGCCGACGCTTTGGCGCCCTGCGTGGCCGAAGCCAGCGCCGGTTCGTCGGGAAACGCCTGCCCACCCGTGTCCGTGGTGCATCCGGCCAGTACGAGGGTGAGCATCCCGCCGGAGACCAGTGCACGAGGCCTACGCCCGGTGAACACCACGGTCCCCGAACGCGGCGGCCTTGTCCGCATCACTGGTCTTGTACTCCTTGGCCGCCGTGCGGAGCTGGTTGACCAGTCCCCGCAGACCGGCCACGTACGCCTTGACCTGCGCGGCGTACGACTGGTCGCCGTCGGCGACGAGCTCGTTCCAGACGTTGGTCGAGTGCACGCTCACGGTGTCGTTGGCCGGAGTGTCGATGCGCAGCTGGTCGAGCCGCGTCAAAAGCTTGTCCTGGAGCGCGTCGACCTGCTCTTCGACGATCTTCGCCACTTCGAGCAGTTTCGACGGATCCACTCTGATGTCGGCCACCGACGGCGGCGTCGGAACCGCCGACGTGAGGTCCTGGACCTTGCCCGATGCTGCCATTCCCCACCCCTTGCGCCGCTCGAACCGCCCCGTCGAGGCTACCAACGCCGATGTATCGAGCGCCTAAGCTTCGCAGGAAATACCGGGTTAGACGCAACCGGGACCGGGATGGTTCCGTCCGGAATTCACGAGACCGGGGTGGCGATCTCTCCCTTGGCGGCGAGCAGGGCGATGTCGGTGCGATGGTGCGAGCCTGCCAGGTGGACCTTCTCGACCTTCGCGTAGGCGTCCTTGCGGGCGGCCTTCAGGTTCTTGCCGGTGCCGACGACCGAAAGCACGCGGCCGCCGGAGGAGACCACCGCGCCGTCGTCGCGGCGGCGGGTGCCCGCGTGGAGCACGCCTTCGAACTCGCCGCCGGTGATGACGTCGCCGGTCCTCGGTTTGCCGGGGTAGCCGTCCGCGGCCAGCACGACGGTGACCGCCGCGCCGGAATCCCAGTCCAGCGGCGGCAGATCGGCGAGTTTGCCGGTCGCCGTCGCGTGCAGGACCTTGCCGAGCGGGCTGCGCAGCAGCGCCAGGACGACCTGGGTCTCCGGGTCGCCGAAGCGGCAGTTGAACTCGATGACCTGCGGGCCCTCGGAAGTCAGCGCGAGACCGGCGTAGAGCAGGCCGGAGAAGGTGGCGCCGCGTTCGTCGAGTTCGTCGACCACGGGCTGGACGATCCGCTCGACGACGTCGTCGACCAGGTCCTTCGGCGCCCACGGCAACGGCGCGTACGCCCCCATGCCGCCGGTGTTCGGGCCCGCGTCGCCGTCGCCGACGCGCTTGAAGTCCTGCGCGGGCAGCAGCGGGACGACCGTGCGGCCGTCGACGAAGCAGAAGAGAGAGGCCTCGGGGCCGTCGAGGAAGGACTCCAGCAGCACCGGGTGACCGCCGTCGAGCAGCATCAGCGCGTGCTTGCGCGCGACGTCGACGTCCGTGGTGACCACGACACCCTTGCCCGCGGCGAGACCGTCGTCCTTGACCACCCAGGTGGGGCCGAAGCGGCCGAGGGCGGCGTCGAGCCGGGCCGGGTTGTCGACGACCTCACAGTGCGCCGTCGGCACCTTCGCGGCCGCCATGACGTCCTTCGCGAACGCCTTCGAGCCCTCGATCCGGGCCGCGGACGCGGACGGGCCGAAGCAGGCGATGCCCGCCTTCCGGACCGCGTCGGCGACGCCCGCCACCAGCGGGACCTCGGGACCGACCACGACCAGGTCCGCCTGCCACTGCTTGGCGAGGGCGGAGACCGATTCGGGGTCGGCCGCGTCCACGCCGAGCTGCTCGGCCACCGAAGAGGTGCCGGCGTTGCCCGGGGCACAGGCCAGCGCGGTGACGGAGGGGTCTTCCGCGACCGCGAGGACGAGTGCATGCTCACGGGCGCCGGACCCGATTACCAGTACGCGCACGAAGCACAGGGTAACCGGGCCGGTGAGCCACGAACACGTCGCCATCCTGGAGCGGGTGGTTCCATCCGGCGTTCACCCGGCGGTCAGCGCTCCGCCGGTCCGACTTCGCCGTCCGGACGCCTCCTGCGTCAAGGGTGGCGCGGTACCCCGCGTTCAACCGAAAGAGGTTACCCACCATGCGAAAGCGCCTGGGCGTGCTCGCCCTGTCCGGACTCGCCGTACTCAGCGTGACAGGGTTGGCGGGCGCCACCGAGCCGGGTGCCCGAGATGTGTCGGCGCTGGCGAAGGGCCACGATGGGCCGGTGATCGTCGGACACCGCGGCGCCCCCGGCTACCGCCCGGAGCACACGCTCGCCTCGTATGAGCTCGCCTACCGCCAGGGCGTCGACTGGGTCGACGTCGATCTGGTGCCCACCAAGGACGGGCAGCTGGTCGCCCGGCACGAGAACGAGATCGGCGGGACCACCGACGTCGCGAAGCACCCCGAGTTCGCGAACCGGAAGACGACGAAGGTCATCGACGGCACGTCGTTCACCGGCTGGTTCACCGAGGACTTCACGCTCGCCGAGCTGAAGACCCTGCGCGCGACCGAGCGGATCCCGCAGCTGCGGCCGAACAACAAGATCTACGACGGCCGCTATCAGATCGCCACCTACCAGGAGGTGCTCGACCTGACGCGCCGGCTGGGCCGCGAACTGCGCCGTGAGCTGGGGACCTACCCGGAGATCAAGCACTCGACCTACTTCTCCTCGATCAAGAACCCGACCGAGCCGAAGCTGGTCGAGCTGCTCAAACGCAACGGGCTCAACCACCCGAAGGCGCCGGTGATCATCCAGTCGTTCGAGGTCTCGAACCTGATCGAGCTCTCGCGCCAGGTGCGGGTGCCGCTGCTGCAGCTGACCTCGGCGACCGGCGCTCCGGCCGACTTCGTCGCGAAGGGCGACCCGCGTACGTACGCGGACCTCGTCACGCCGGCGGGCCTGAAGGAGATCTCGAAGTACGCCGACTACCTGGGCCCGGAGAAGGCGCAGGTCATCCCGGTGGTGAACGGCGCGCTGGGCAAGCCGACCGCGCTCGTGGCCGACGCGCACAAGGCAGGGCTGAAGGTCGGGCCGTACACGTTCCGCAACGAGAACAACTTCCTGCCGCAGAACCTGCGCTCCTCGGCGAACCTCGCCGAGTACGGCGACGCGTTCGCCGAGCAGGAGGCGTTCCTCAAGGCGGGTGTCGACGGGTACTTCGCCGACCACCCGGACACCGCGCTGGAGGCCGTGAAGGCCTTCCGGGGGCGCTGAGTCTCCCAAGCGCAATGAAAGGCCCCTTCATCGCAAATTTTGCGATGAAGGGGCCTTTCATGGCATCCGGCGGGAGGGGTTTCTTGACGGGACCTTGACATCCGCAGGTGGGCGGGCCTAATTTCGGCGGATCTCAATGGTCTGTCCGCATACCTTTTAAGTGGGTGCCCGATGGATGTCTCAGACAAGCAGGCCGAACCCGCCGACGAAGACAGTGCCCGGCTCCACCAGCTCGGCTACGCGCAGGAACTCCGGCGCACGATGTCGACCTTCTCCAACTTCGCCGTCTCGTTCACGATCATCTCGATCCTCTCCGGCTGCCTGACCCTCTACGGGTTCGGCATGAAGACCGGCGGGCCCGCCGCGATGATCTGGGGCTGGCCGCTGGTCGGCCTGTTCGTCATCCTGGTCGGACTGGGCATGGCCGAGGTCTGCTCCAGCTATCCGACCGCGGGCGGCCTCTACTACTGGGCCGCGAAGCTCGCGCCGCGCAACGGCGCGGCGTGGTCGTGGTTCACCGGCTGGTTCAACCTCATCGGGCAGATCGCCGTCACCGCGGGCATCGACTTCGGCGCGGCGCTGTTCCTCAACGCCTTCCTCGACCTGCAGTTCGGCTTCGAGGCGACGCCGGGGCACACGATCCTGCTGCTGGGCATCATCCTGGTGATCCACGGCCTGCTGAACACCTTCGGCGTGAAGATCGTGGCGCTGCTGAACAGCATCAGCGTGTGGTGGCATCTGGTGGGCGTGCTGGTCATCGTCGGGGTGCTGATCGTCGTGCCCGACAAGCACCAGGACGCCTCGTTCGTCTTCGGCGAGTTCGTGAACAAGACGGGCTGGGCGTCACCGGTCTACGTCTTCTTGCTGGGGCTCCTCGTCGCGCAGTACACGCTGACCGGCTACGACGCCTCGGCCCACATGACCGAGGAGACCAAGAACGCGGCGAAGGCCGGGCCTCGCGGCATCATCAACTCGATCCTCGTCTCCCTGGTCGCCGGGTGGATCCTGCTGATCGGCCTCACTTTCGCCATCCAGGACTACGACGGCGCGGTGGGCTCCGAGACCGGGGTGCCGCCCGCGCAGATCTTCATCGACGCGACCGGCGAGACGACCGGCAAGTTCCTCTTGCTGATCTGCATCGGCGCGCAGTTGTTCTGCGGGATGGCGTCGGTGACCGCGAACTCGCGGATGATCTACGCCTTCGCCCGCGACGGCGCGATCCCTGGTTCGAAGTTCTGGCACCGCATCAACAAGCGCACCCAGACGCCGACCAACGCGGTGTGGCTGGCCGCGGGCGGCGCGCTCCTGCTCGCCCTGCCGTACCTGTGGAGCGCGACCGCCTACGCGGCGGTGACCTCGATCGCGGTCGTCGGCCTTTACGTGGCTTACGTGATCCCGGTGTTCCTGCGGGTGCGCAAGGGCGACGACTTCGAACCCGGACCGTGGAACCTCGGCCGCTGGGGCAAGCTCGTCGGGACCGTCGCGACCGTCTGGGTGTGCTTCATCTTCGTGCTGTTCATGCTCCCGCAGGGATCGCCGGTCACCATCGACAGTTTCAACTACACGCCGATCGCCTTCCTCGTCGTCCTCGGTGGGGCGGCGGTGTGGTGGTTCGCCTCGGCACGCAAGTGGTTCACGGGTCCGAAGGTGCAGGGTTCCGAGGCGGAACTCGCCGCCGTGGAAAAGGAACTCAAGGAACTGGGGTAGCGGCGTCCTCCCGGGCGCGGCCGGCGCGGACTCCGGTCACGGCGGCCGCGCCCACCGCCCCGACCGCGGCGAACGCGTAGAAACCCCACGGGTACGCGATTCCGGCGCTCAGCAGCGCGCCGCCGAGGATCGGCCCGCAGATCGCGCCGACCCGGCCGACACCCGCCGCCCAGCCGATCCCGGTGGCGCGCATCGCGTCCGGGTACGTCTTGCCGATGTAGGCGTACACGAGGACCTGCGCGCTGAACACGAACCCGCCGGTGAGGAACACGGCCGCGTACAGGCCGACGGCGGGCAGTTTGACGCTCAGCAGGGCCAGGAACACCGCCGCCCCGAGGAACCAGAAGATCACCGCCGGCCGCACACCGGCCTTGTCCGCCACGCGCCCCGCGACGAGCAGGCCGACGACACCGCCGAGGTTCAGTGTGAGCAGCAGCCCGAGCGCGGCGCCGAGCGGGTACCCGGCCTGGCGCATGATCTCCGGCAGCCAGGTGTTGAGCCCGTAGACCAGCAGCAGGCCCATGAACGACGTCACCCAGAACGCGATGGTGGCGCGCAGGAGCCCGCCGCGGAACAGCCCGCCGACGACGTCCGCCGCCGAGTTCGCCTGCGTCTCCCGCGCCCGCTCGAAGGATTCGGATTCGGGCAGGTACTTGATCATCAGCGGCACCAGGACGAGCGCGGGCAGCGCGCCCGCGACGAACATCGCCCGCCAGCCGAGCGGCTGGATCAGCCAGATGCCGAGCAGGGCGGTGAGCACCGCGCCGACGTGGTAGCCGGTCATCACCGTGGTGGTCGCGCTGCCGCCCTTCCCCTTGCGGGCGTACTCGGTGACCAGCGCGATGGCCGTCGGGAGACAGCCGCCGAGGCCCAGCCCGGCCAGGAAGCGCAGCAGGCCGAAGACGAACGCCGACGGCGAGAGGGCGCAGAGCGCGGTGAACGCCGAGAAGGCGGTGACCGCGATGATCAGCGCCTTCCGGCGGCCGATGAGGTCGGTGATCGTGCCGATCGCCAGCGCGCCGATCGTCATGCCGATCAGGCCGAACGTCGAGATCACCGACGCCGTGCCGGGCGTCAGGCCCCAGACGTGGTCACGGAGCAGCGCGGGCAGCACCGTGCCCAGGACGACCAGGTCGAATCCGTCGAGCAGTACCGCCGTCCAGGCGAGCGGGACCACCCACGAACGAGCCGCGGCAGGGGACATGGGACCTCCAGCTGTGTTCGCAATGCGCACGAGTATGCACAATACGAACGCTGTGAGCAAGGCCACTGGGTCCCTGGATGTCAGGAAAGGGGCGTTCAAGACGAAAACCGTCTTGAACGCCCCTTTCCTGACATACGCGGGGAGGAGCGGGCTAGCCCTTCACGAGGTCTCCCAGGACGTGCCAGGTGCGAAGCCGCTCTTCGCTGTTCCGGATCCCGGTCTGGGTCGCGATCACCTCGGTCGCCCCGGCGTCGAAGTACCGCCGGATCTCGGCGGCGACGGTCTTCTCGTCCCCGGCGATCACCAGCTCACCCGCGGAATCCACGCCTTGGGCGTCGAACACCGCGCGATAGGAGGGGATGTCGCGGAAGAAGGCGTACTGCCTGTCGACCGTCGCGCGGACGTCGTCGGGATCGTCGGTCACGACGACCGGGACCATCGCGATGATCCGCGGCGCCGGACGGCCGGCGGCGGCCTTGGTGATCTCCGGGACGATCAGGTCCGAAAGCGCCTTCGGCCCGGCGAGGAACGGGATCGTGCCGTCGGCGAGTTCGCCGGTGACGCGCAGCGCCTGCCGTCCCATCGCGGCGATGATCAGCGGGATGTCCGAAGCGCCCGCGACGCTGAGCGAAGCCGCGAAACCCTTGGCGTGCGCGCTGACCGTCTCGCCCTGGAAGTCGACTTCGTGGCCGTCGAACACCTGCCGGAGGATCGTGAGGTACTCGCGGAGATGCTTGATCGGCGACGGGTACTCGATGCCGTACGCCGGTTCGAGCCAGTTCTTGGCGCCGGTTCCGAGGCCGAGGACGAACCGGCCGCCGGTGGCGGCCTGCGCGGTCTGGGCGAGGCCGGTGATCAGCAGCGGATGCCGGGGGTAGACCGGGACGACGCTGGTCCCGACGGTGATCCCCGGGACGGCGCGGCCGGCGAGGGCGGCGACGGTGATCGCGTCGTGCTCCATCTGCTGGGAGAACCAGGCCGACGTCAGGCCCGCGTCGGCGGCCTGCCGGGTCTGCGTGATGAGTTCGTCGACGATGTTGACGGCGTTCGCGGTGTCGCCGGACGGGAGTGCCACTCCGATGGTCATGTTCAACGCTAACCGCGCCGTCGACGGGATATTTCGGCGTTCACCGGCTGGGATCACGTGCCTGTGCGAGCCCTCGGGACGCTCACCCCGGATGCAATGAAAGGTCCTTTCCTTGCGAAATTTGCAAGGAAAGGACCTTTCATAGCGCGCGTATGGGGATCAGACGAACTCGTGCCGCACGATCGTCTGCTCCCGGCCCGGGCCGACGCCGATCGCCGAGATCCGCGCGCCCGAAAGCTCTTCGAGCCGCTCGACGTACGCCCGCGCGTTCGCCGGCAGCTCCTCGAAGGTGCGGCAGCCCGAGATGTCCTCGAACCAGCCCGGCAGCTCTTCGTAGATCGGCAGCGCGTGGTGCACGTCGGTCTGCGTCATCGGCATGTCGTAGGTGCGGGACCCGTCGACCTCGTAGCCGACGCACACCGGCACCTTCTCCAGCCCGGACAGCACGTCCAGCTTGGTGAGGAAGTAGTCGGTGATGCCGTTGACCCGCACCGCGTAGCGCGCGATGACCGCGTCGAACCAGCCGGTGCGCCGCGAGCGGCCGGTGGTGACGCCGAACTCGCCGCCCTGCTTGCGCAGGTACTCGCCGGACTCGTCGTCCAGTTCGGTCGGGAACGGGCCGGAGCCGACGCGGGTGGTGTAGGCCTTGAGGATGCCCAGCACGGTGGTGATCTTGCCGGGGCCGATGCCCGAACCCGCGCTCGCGCCGCCGGACGTCGGGTTCGACGACGTCACGAACGGGTAGGTGCCGTGGTCGACGTCGAGCAGCGTGCCCTGCGAGCCTTCGAGCAGCACGGTCTCGCCGCGTTCGAGGGCCTGGTTGAGCTGCAGGCGCGTGTCGGCGATGCGGTGCGCGAACTTCTCGCCCGCGGCCAGCACCTCGTCGGCGACCTGGTCGGCGTCGAGGGCCTTGCGGTTGTAGACCTTGACCAGCACCTGGTTCTTGAACTCCAGGGCCGATTCGACCTTCTGCCGGAAGATCTTCTCGTCGAGCAGGTCCTGCACGCGGACGCCGACGCGGGCGATCTTGTCCTGGTAGCAGGGGCCGATGCCGCGGCCGGTGGTGCCGATCTTGCGGCTGCCGAGGTAACGCTCGGTGACCTTATCGATCGCCACGTGGTACGGCATGATCAGATGCGCGTCGGCGGAGATCAGCAGCTTGCTGGTGTCGACGTCGCGTTCTTCCAGCCCGGCGAGTTCGTCGAGCAGCACGCCCGGGTCGATGACGACGCCGTTGCCGATGACGTTGGTGACGCCCGGCGTGAGGATCCCGGACGGGATGAGGTGGAGGGCGAAGTTCTGCCCGTCGGGAAGGACTACGGTGTGGCCCGCGTTGTTACCGCCTTGGTAACGCACGATCCACTGGACGCGGTCGCCGAGCAGGTCGGTGGCCTTGCCCTTGCCCTCGTCCCCCCATTGGGCCCCGATCAGCACGATGGCCGGCATGTGACACTCCAGGTGTTCGGCGACTGATGGTTTTGGCGCTGGTAAATGCCGGTGCATGAGCGTAACGGAGGGCCTTCGGGTGCGCGGAATAGTGGTGGTCTGTCCTGCGGGCGAGCCCACACTCCCGGAGATCGACGACGTCGCGATGGTGCGCGTCCCGAGCCGTCCCGGCAAGGCGGATATCGACCCCTTGCTGGGGGAACACGATCACCTGGTGGTCGCGGGCACCGACGCGGATCTCGCCGCCGTCGCGCTCCGGCTGTTACGAAAAGAACAGCTCCCCGGCGTGTCGCTCGGCTTCGTGCCGTCCTCGCCGGACTCCGACGTCGCCCGCATCTGGAGCCTGCCGACCCAGCCGCTGCGGGCGCTGGCGCTCGCGTTGCGCGGCGAGGTCGACCCGGTACCGCTGATCCGCGACGACACCGGCGGCGTGCTCGTCGGCCGGGGCTCGATCGGCATGATCCGCGGGGTCGCCTACTGCGACGAGCACACCGTCCTGCGCGGGCCCGCGCGCTCGATCGAGGTCGAGCCGGACGCGAGCGGGCCGGGGCTGATGGTCCGCGTGACCAAGGGGACGCTCTTCAAACGGCCGGCGACGCAGTACGCGCGGGCGTTCCAGCTCGGCTGCATCCCGACCCGTCCGAGCAGCGACGGCGTCGCCCATCCGCGCGCGATGAGCCGCTGGACCTGGTACCGGCATACCGAAGACCTCCGGCTGGTCCGTGGGCTCGTCTAGTCCGTTCGGCCCAGAACCTTCAGCTGGACTTTCCGAAACTTTTTCGGCCGCGTACACCGCGTCCGACCTGCTCGTGACACCCTCCGTTCACGAATAGCCAGCAGAGTGTCATCCGATGGTGTTGCGTGGGTCATATCCGTGTCGCATGGTGACCAAGTCCCCAAACCTGACACGGAGGCAGCAATATGCCAACTGCGCTTGCTGTTCGTCGCTCCTTCACCGTTCTCGCCGTTTCGGCGATCGTCTCGGCGGGCATCGTCGGCGTCGCCGAAGCGACGCCCCCGGGCATCCCGTCGACCGCGACCGCCAAGACCCAGCTGGCCGGGCTGACCGTCAAGGCGGACGGTTCGTCGAGCGGGTACAGCCGCGACAAGTTCCCGCACTGGGCCGACCAGGGCAACAGCTGCAACACCCGTGAGGTCGTGCTGAAGCGGGACGGCACGGACGTCCAGCAGGACAGCAGCTGCGCCGCCGTCTCCGGCAAATGGTTCAGCCCGTACGACGACGCCACCTGGACCGCCGCGTCCGATGTGGACATCGACCACGTCGTCCCGCTGGCCGCCGCGTGGCGCACCGGGGCGTCTTCGTGGACCACCGCGCAGCGGCAGGCGTTCGCGAACGACCTCAGCGCGCCGCAGCTGATCGCCGTCACCGACAACGTCAACCAGGAGAAGGGCGACAAGTCGCCGGACGCCTGGAAGCCGCCGTCCACCGGGTATTGGTGCACCTACGCGAAGATGTGGACCACGGTGAAGTACAAGTACAAGCTCACCATCAAGTCGGCGGAAAAGACCGCGCTCACCGACATGCTCAACCGCTGCTGACCCCTTCCCGCGTGAAGGCCCCCTTCCCTCGGCTCAGCCGCGTGAAGGGGGCCATCACGCGCGTTCACCGCTGTCAAGCGGAAAGGTGGGACGTTTCGCGGGCTGGGAGCCGGGCTCAGTATGTGGGCGGGCCTCAAGGTCGTGATTAGCGTGAATCGGGTCGGCGCAAGCAGCAGTGCTCTTTCCAGACAAGCGCCCCGTTCCCCGCTGGAGGCCACCCGGTGTCCCGTACCGCCGCCACTTCTTTGCTCGCGCTCACGGCGCTCGTCCTCACCGCCTGCTCGTCCGCCGGCGGTGCGACCGGTGCCGACGCCGGGCCGCCCAAACCCGGGGGCACACTACGGCTCGGGATCTCGTCGAGCCCGGATTGCGTTGACCCGCAACAGGTCGGCACCAACGCTTCGCTCAACGTCGGCCGTCAGCTGGTCGATTCGCTGACCGACCAGGATCCCGCCACCGGCGAGATCAAGCCGTGGCTGGCCGAAAAGTGGGAGAGCAACGCGGATTCGACCTCGTTCACCTTCCACCTGCGCGACGGCGCGACCTTCTCCGACGGCAGCCCTGTCGACGCCGCCGCGGTCAAGACGAGCTTCGACGGGATCAAGGCACTCGGCCCGAAATCCCAGCTCGGCTCCGGCTATCTGGCCGTGTACAAGGGCACGACGGTCGTCGACCCGAAGACGGTGAAGATCGATTTCTCCGTTCCCAGCGCCCAGTTCCTGCAAGCCAGCTCGACGATGTCGCTCGGCGTCCTCGCGCCCGCCGCGTACCAGAAGACCGCGGACCAGCGCTGCCAGGGGAACGGCCTGATCGGCTCGGGCCCGTTCGTCTTCGAAAGCCTGAAACAGAACCAGGAAATCGTCCTCGCCAAACGCAAGGGCTACCACTGGGGCTCGTCGCTGTTCAAGCACCAGGGCGAGGCGTACCTCGACAAGATCGCCTACAAGATCGTGCCGGAACCCGGTGTGCGCACCGGAAGTCTCGCCTCCGCCCAGCTCGACGCCATCACCGACGTCCAGCCGGTCGACGAACCGCAGTTCACCGGCAACGGTTTCACCGAGCCCACCCGCCCGAATCCCGGCGTCGTGTTCAACCTGCACGCCAACGTCACCAGGGGTGTGCTGACCGACGAGAAGGTCCGCCAGGCGGTGGTCAAGGGCATCGACCGGCCCGAGGTCACGAACACCGTGCTGACGCCGAACTACAAGCCCGCCACCAGCATCCTGGGCTCGGCGACGCCGTTCTACGCCGACCTGTCGCCGTTGCTGGCCTACGATCCGGCCGGTGCGAAGTCGCTGCTGGAAAGCGCGGGCTGGGTGCCCGGTCCCGATGGAATCCGCACGAAGGACGGCCGGCGCCTGACCGCGAAGGTCGTTTTCTCCCTGGTGTTCAACCAGAACAAGAGCGTGCTCGAACTCGTGCAGCAGCAGTTGCGCAAGATCGGCTTCGATCTCCAGATCGAGCAGCGGACCACCGCCGAGAGTGTGCAGATCACCCAGAGCGGTGACTACGAGTACCTCTGGTACAACACCACCCGCGCGGATCCGGACATCCTGCGCAATCTGTTCTCCACCAAGGCGAACAACCGCAGCAAGCTCCCCGCGGACAATCCCGTCGACGCGCCGCTCGACGTGCAGTCGTCCACTGTGGACCCGGCGAAGCGGAAGCCTGCGGCCGAAGCGGCGCAGCGCGCGATCATCGAGCACGGCTACTCGGCACCGGTGTTCGAGCTGACCCAGGTGCTGGCGCACGGGCCGAACGCGCACGGCATCGGCTTCGAGGCGTCGTCCCGGCTGCAGTTGTTCGACACCTGGGTGTCCGGCTCGTGAAGCGGTACCTGTTCCGCCGGATCCTGCAAGCGGTGTTCGTCCTGTGGGCCGCGTTCACCGTGTCCTTCGTGATCCTCTACCTCCTGCCGGGCGACGCGGTCAGCGCGAAGCTCGGCGGGGGTGAGGCAGGGCTTTCGGTGACGCCGGAGCAGCTGGACGCGGCGAGGGCGGAGTACGGACTCGACGACCCGCTGCCGCTGCAGTACGGGAAACGCCTGGTCGCCGCGGCGCAGGGCGACTTCGGCCGCTCGATCGCCACCGGGGACGACGCCACGGACATGGTCGTCTCCGCCCTGCCACCGACGCTCGCGGTCACCGGGTTCGCCCTGGTGCTCGCGATCCTGTTCGGCGGCGGGATCGCGTTCGCCGGGACCTACACCCGGCATCGCTGGCTGAGCAACGTCCTGCTCGCGCTGCCGCCGCTGGGGATCTCGCTGCCGCCGTTCTGGGTGGGGCTCCTGCTCATCCAGTTCTTCTCCTTCCAGCTCAGGCTGGTGCCCGCGCTCGGATCGAACGGCTTCGAGTCGCTGATCCTGCCCGCGATCACGCTCGCCATCCCGACCGGCGCGATCATCGGGCAGGTGCTGGCGAAGAGCCTCCGCACGCAACTCGCCGAGCCCTACGCCGAGATCGTGCTGGCAAAGGGGGCGAGCCGGTTGAGAGTCCACTTCGGACACCTGCTGCGCAACGCGGCGGTGCCCACGCTGACCATCGCCGGTGTGGTCGCGGGAAACCTCATCGCAGGATCGGTGATCACCGAGACGGTGTTCTCCCGTGACGGCCTCGGGCGCGTGACGTCGTCGGCGGTCACCGCGCAGGACATCCCGGTGGTGCAGGCGGTGATCGTGCTCGCCGCGCTGGTGTTCGTCGTCATCAACCTGCTCGTGGACCTCGTCTATCCGCTGCTCGACCCGCGGATCCGGCACCGGGAGACGGCCGATGCCTGACGTTCTCGTACGCACCCGGCAACGGCCGGGCCTGATCCTCGCGGTCGCGGTACTGGCCTTCGCGCTGCTCGCCGCTGTCGTCCCCGGGCTGTTCACCGGCCAGGACCCGCTCGCCGGTGTCCCCGCCGAGAAGATGCGGGGCCCTTCGCTCGCGCATCTCTTCGGCACCGACGAGACCGGGCGGGACATCTTCGCGCGGGTGGTCCACGGCGCCGCGCTCTCGTTGCAGGCGACCGTGATCGCCGTCCTCGTCGCGCTCGTGGCCGGTTCCGCGCTCGGTCTGCTCGCCGGATTCCGGGGCGGCGCCCTCGACTCGGCGATCATGCGCTGCGTCGACGTCCTGCTGGCGATCCCGTCCATCCTGCTGTCGCTCGCGCTGGTCACCGCGCTCGGCTTCGGGACGACCAACATCGCGATCGCGGTCGGCGTCGCGAATCTCGCGCAGTTCGCCCGGCTGATGCGCGCCGAAGTTCTGCGTGTCCGCAGCGGCGTGTTCGTCGAAGCCGCTCGCGCGGGCGGCGTGCGCTGGACGGGAGTGCTCGGACGGCACGTCCTGCCCAACGCGCTCGGCCCGGTGCTCGCGCTCGCGACGCTCACCTTCGGCACGGCGGTGCTGGAGGTGTCCGCGCTCAGTTTCCTCGGCTACGGCGCCACGCCGCCGACCCCGGAATGGGGCTCGCTCGTGGCGGGCGGACGCGGTTTCCTCGCCACCGCCTGGTGGATGACGACCTTCCCCGGACTCACCGTCGCGGCCGTGGTGCTGTCCGCGAACCGGCTGTCCCGAGCGATCGAAGGAGACGTGCGGTGAGCGCGCTGCTGACCATCCGCGATCTCGCGGTGTCCTACCAGAACGTGCCCGCCGTGGACGGCGTCGATCTGTCCGTCCACAAGGGACAAATCGTCGCCGTGGTCGGCGAGTCCGGTTCCGGCAAGAGCACGACGGCGCACGCGGCGATCGGGCTGCTGCCGCGCGGCGGGCGGATCGACCGCGGCGAGATCACCTTCGACGGCCGTGACCTGGCAAAACTCTCCGACCGCGGGTGGCGTTCGGTACGCGGCCGCGAGATCGCCCTGGTCCCCCAGGATCCGACGGTCTCGCTCAACCCCGTGCACCGGATCGGCGATCAGGTCGCCGAGGTGCTGCTGATCCATGGCCTCGCGGACCGGCGCACGGCCGGCGCGGAGGCGGTGAAACTGCTGCGCAAGGCCGGGATCGGCGATCCGGAGGCCCGGGCACGGCAGTATCCGCACGAGCTGTCCGGTGGACTCCGTCAGCGCGCGCTGATCGCCGCGGCGCTCGCCGGACGGCCGAAACTCATCATCGCCGACGAGCCGACCAGCGCGCTCGACGTCACCGTGCAGCGGCAGATCCTCGACCACCTCGAAGAACTCGCCACCGAAGCGGGCACCGCCGTCCTGCTGATCACCCACGACCTCGGCGTCGCGTCCGACCGGGCGTCGCGGATCGTGGTGCTGTCCCAGGGCGCCGTGGTCGAGGAGGGCGCCACCGGCGACATCCTCGCGGCTCCCGCGCGGCAGTACACGCGGGACCTGCTCGCCGCCGCACCGAGCCTTTCCGACAGCCCGCTGCGGGAGCCGAAACCGCCGTCGTCCGACGTCCTGGTTTCGGTCCGCGACCTCGGCAAGACCTTCGGCGCGATCCGTGCCGTCGGCGGGGTTTCCTTCGACATAGCCCGCGGGCGGACGCTCGCGCTGGTCGGTGAATCCGGTTCGGGCAAGTCGACCACCGCGCGGATGATCCTGCGGCTGGAGACGCCGACCGACGGCGTCGTCGAGTTCGACGGCCAGGACATCACGTCCCTGCGCGGTGAGGAGCTGAGGCGGCTGCGGCGCCGGTTCCAGCTGGTGTACCAGAATCCGTACGCGTCACTGAACCCGAAGTTCAGCATCGAGGACGTCGTTTCCGAGCCTCTGCGCGCGTTCGGCGTCGGCACGAAGGCGGAACGGCGGGCACGGGCGGCGGAGCTGGTCGACCAGGTCGCCTTGCCTTCTTCGGTGCTGAAGCGCAAGCCCGCCGAACTGTCCGGCGGGCAACGGCAACGGGCCGCCATCGCGCGGGCGCTCGCCCTGCGCCCGGAACTGATCGTCGCCGACGAACCCGTGTCCGCGCTGGACGTCTCGGTGCAGGCGCAGATCCTGCGGCTGCTCGCGGATCTGCAGGACGAGCTCGGGCTCACTTACCTGTTCATCTCGCACGACCTCGCCGTCGTCCGCCAGATCGCGGACACCGTCGGGGTGCTGCGCGGCGGCGAACTCGTCGAACTCGGTCCGGCTCAGGACGTCCTCGAACGGCCGAGCGCGGACTACACCCGGGAACTGCTCGCCGCGATCCCGGGCCGGAAACCGTTGGAGGCACGATGAAGTTCGGGCTCTTTTCCCTCGTCGCCAACAACCCCGACCCGGTGACCGGCGCGACGCCGCCCCAGCACGAGCGCCTGCGCCGGGTCGTCGACGAAGCGATCTTCGCCGAGGAACTGGGATTCGACGCGTACGGCGTCGGCGAGCGGCACGGCGAACCGTTCCTCTCCTCGGCGCCGCCCGTGATCCTCGCCGCGGTGGCGGAACGCACGGAACGCGTCCGGTTGCTGACCACGCTGACCGTGATCAGCGTGCTCGACCCGGTCCGCGTCGCCGAGGATTACGCGACGCTGGACCAGCTTTCCGGCGGGCGGCTGGAACTCATGATCGGGAAGGGCAACGATCCCCGGCATTTCCCGCTGTTCGGCCTCGAAGAAGAACGGCAATGGGAGTACCAGGCGGAGAAGTTCGCTCTCCTGCGCCGTCTCTATCTGGAGGAGGGCGTGACGTGGGAGGGCGAGTTCCGCACGCCGCTGACGGACGTCACGACGCAGCCGCGGCCGTTCCACGCGCGGCCGCGGATCTGGCACGGGAGCGCGTCGAGCACCGAGTCGACCGAGCTGGCGGCGAAGTTCGGCGACCCGCTGTTCACCGCGAACGGCTTCCACCCCAAGAAGAAGTACGCCGACCTGATCGATCACTACCGGCGGCGGTGGGCCGAGTACGGCCACGACCCGGCGGACGCGCTCGTCGGTTCCGGCGCGGGCGGGCTGTACGTCGCCAAGACCTCGCAGGCGGCGCTGGACGGGTACCGGCCGTATTTCGAGGCGCTGACGAAGACACCCGCGTATCAGCACAACAAGTCGGAGTTCACCACGCTGGAGGACAAGATCGCCAACGGGTCCGCGCTGGTCGGGAGCCCGGAACAGGTGATCGACAAGATCGGCGACTACCACGCGTCGTTCGGGCACGAGGTGCAGGCGGTCTCACTCGACGGCCTCGCGGCCGCGGAAGCGCGGGACGTCCTGGAACTCTTCGCCTCCGACGTCATCCCCATCGTGCGGAAAGAGCTGCCCTCCAGGGTGTGGGAAAGCTAGTACCTTCGAAGAGGTGCGCATCCTCTTCACGTGCCGCCCGGCCTACGGCCACCTGTACCCGCTGATGCCGCTCGCGATCGCCGCCCGTGACGCCGGGCACGAGGTCGTCTTCGGAACCGGCGAGGCGTTCCTGGACAAGGTCCGCGCACTCGGTTTCGACGCGCGCAAGGTCGGGATCTCGATCCAGGAGGCCGACGACGAAGCAGGCGGCGGCGACCTGCTGGAGCACACCCTCACCATCTTCGCCGAGATCCTGCCGCGCACCACGATCGCCGATCTGACGCCGCTGCTGCCCGTGCTCCGGCCGGATCTGATCGTCTACGAGATGAGCGACGTCGGCGCGGCCACCGCCGCCCGGCGCGCCCGGATCCCGGTGGTGTCCCACGTGATCGGCCGCTCGATACCGGCCGAGCTGATGGCCGTCGCCGCGCCCCGGCTCACCCCGCTGTGGGACGGGAATCCGCCCGCCGACCTGATGCTGGGCGACGCCGGGATCGACGTGTGGCCGGACAGCTTCCGCGACCCGGCGCTGATCGGATTGCCGACGGTCTTCCGGCTCCGGCCGGTTCCGTGGAACGAACCGGGCACGCTGCCGTCGTGGCTCGACGGACGCGACCGGCCGCTCGTCTACCTGACGCTGGGCACCGTCGCCTTCGGCGCCACGGGCCCGTTGCGCGCGGCGATCGACGGCCTCGCCCGGCTGCCGGTGGACGTCCTGGTCGCGCGCGGTCCCGGCGATCCGGGCGAACTCGGTGACCTGCCGCCGAACGTCCACGTCGCCGGTTTCGTGCCGCAGTCCGAAATCCTTCCGCGCGCCGATCTCGTGGTGCACCACGGCGGGACCGGGACCGTGCTCGGCGCGCTTTCGGCGGGTCTGCCGCAACTACTGCTGCCGCAGGGCGCGGACCAGTTCTTCAACGCGGAGATGCTGGAGACGGCCAACGCCGGCCGCGCGCTGCTCGGGGATCAGGTCACCGCGGACGCAGTGTTCGAACAGGGGGAACACCTGCTCGAAGACCCGCGCGTGCGCGAGGTGGCGGCCAAGGCGCGCCACGAGATCGCCGCCATGCCCGCGCCTTCCGAGGTCGTCCGGCGGCTGACGGAGTTCGCCGCGGGTTAGGCCAGCTTCAGGATCTCCCGCGCCACTGAATCGTTCTGCCGGAAGGAGATCGCGTTGGTCCGCGGCCGCGTGAACGCCCCGGCCGACCGTGCGGAAGTGTGCGGCCCCAGGGCGAACCGGCGCGGATGCGGCCGCCCCTCGCCGTCGAGCATCCGGCCGTCGGAGACGCGGGTGTGGATGCGACCGGCGAGCAGCTTTTCGCCGGTGACGGCGTCGAGCACGGCCTCCTCGCCGAGCGCGCCGCTGTCCCGCAACTGTCGCAAAAGGACATCGGACGCCCGGGTGATGCTCGGCTCGGGCAGTCGCGCTTCGACGAGTGTCCGCGCCTCGGTCTCGCCGGGGAAACTCACGCCGGAAGCGACGAACACCCGGCGTTCCTCGTCTGCCGACACGCGGGTTTCGGCGCCCAGGAAGGAAACGAGCCCGGCTTCCTGGAGTGCGAGCAGTTCTTCGAGCCGACGCGGCGGCGGTCCGCTGGCGAAGTACGAGAAGAAGCCGAGGAACCAGCCGTCCAAATCGGACAGTTGCGAGGCCGCGTCGAGCCTGCCGGTCTGCACCAGCGCGGGCAGCTGGCCCATCACGGACAACAACGCCGTGAACGCGCCCAGATCCGCGCTGTACTCGGCGTCCGCCCGGCGGCTCAAGTCCGCTTCGACGTACTCGCGCAGTTCCTTGCCGTACTCCTCGGCCGTGCCGAATTCGACGCCCGCCATCGGCCGATCGAGCCTGCCGAGGTCTAGCCGGTCGTCCGGCGCCGGGACCGCCCGCGCGACCAGCGCTTCGAGTTCGCCGGGTGCCGCGTCCGCGAAGGCGTCGGCGAAGACGGCGAAGTCCATGCGCACCCGTTCGGGGTGCGCGGTGAACAGTTCGTGGTAGTAGGCCCAGGCGATTTCCTTCGAGATCAGCGGCCAGACGTCGCGGCGGAAGTCGATCTGCCCGGGGACCTCGCAGAACTTCTCGATGGCGTACGCGTCGAAGAACCGGGGCAATTGCACCGGTTTCCCTCTCAGCCGGTAGCCGATCTTCGCGTGATAAGGCACTCCGCGACGCGAACCGATGTGCAGCACCGGCTCTGCTCCGCTGGGGTGATACTTCAGTCCGCCGCAAGCCTGCTCTTCGAAACGGCCGCCGCGCCCTTCGGTCAGCAGCAGCATCAGATCGACGAACGCGAGACCGAATCCGCGCACCAGCACGGGTTCCCCGGGCACGATCGCCGAATAGTCGACGTCGGCGGTGTAACCGGCGGGGTAATAGGCGAGCTCATGGCGGACGGCGAAGTCGGCGAGTTCTGCTTCCCGTTCGTCCGGTTCGGCGTCGAGATGCCCGACAGTGAACAGGACCGCGTCCACTGCGAGAGGTTCGGCGCGGTCCTCCAGCCAGAGCGACTGCGGCTCGCCGTCTTCGAGCCGCACCGCGCGGGCCCGGTGCTCGACGACCTCGATCCCGGCCGGGAGTTCCGCGAGGACCTTGCGGTGGAACCACGCGAGATACGCGCTTTGAAGCCGTCGTGTCGGGAAGTGATCGCTTTGCAGCGCTTCGAGTTCGGCGCGCAGACTGTCGTCGACCTCGGCGCCGAGCGTGCCCTCGCGGACCTGCCGCGCCCACTCGATCAGCGATGGCCCGGGGCGGATCGGGCCATCGATCCGCACGGTGTCGTCGGTGAAGACCGTGACGTCCTCGGGCATGGAGTTCATCCGCAGCAGCGGCGACTGCTCGTAGCGCCAGACCCGCCCGGGTCCCGCCGGGAACGGGTCGACCAGATGCACGACCAGCCGCCGCCCGCGAAGCAGCTCGGCGGCGTTCGCGCCGAGCCGCTCGAGCACGCCCACCCCACGCGGACCGGCGCCGACCACCGCGAGCACGTAGGGAAGGTCTGCGGTACTCACGAAGCCGAAGCTACGCCGGGATTCCGTGGCGCGTGCGGGTTCTCAAGGAGCGGAACTCCTTGGCACGCCGAGGAACCCGGGCGTACTCGTCGTGCAGGGGGACACTGACGAGAGGGACGGACGATGCCGGTCGAATTCCTGGGTATCGGAGGCACCAACGACGGTTCGGAGACACATCCGCGTTCGGGCGGCGTCTTCGACAAGGACTACACGCTGCGCCTCGCGCGGGCTCACGAGGAGTTCGGCTGGGACAGGGTGCTGTTCGCGTACGGTTCCAGCGGACCGGACCCGGCGCAGGCGGCCGCGTACGTCGCGGCGAAGCTCGACAAGCTCCAGATCCTGTTGGCACACCGGCCGAACGTCTCGTATCCGACGTTCGCGGCGAAGACGTTCGCCACGCTGGACCAGCTCTCGGACGGGAAGCTCACGGTCCACTTCATCACCGGAGGCAGCGACCACGAGCAGCAGCGCGAAGGTGACTACCTCACGAAGGACGAGCGCTACTCACGCACGCGCGAGTACATCCAGATCGTGAAGCAGGCGTGGACGTCCGAAGAGCCTTTCGACCACGAAGGCGAGCACTACCGCTTCGCCGACTTCGTCCTCGACGTCCGTCCGGTGCAGCAGCCACGCCCTGGCGTCTCGTTCGGAGGCTCGTCTCCGGCGGCGTACGCGGCGGGCGGGGCCGAAGCGGACATCTTCTGCCTTTGGGGCGAGCCTCTCGCGCAGACGGCCGAGCAGATCGAGTCCGTCAAGGCCGCGGCGAAGGCCGCCGGCCGCACCGACGTCCCGCGGATCCAGGTCGCGTTCCGCCCGATCATCGCGCCGACCGAAGACCTCGCCTGGGAGAAGGCGCACCGCACGGTCGACGCCATCAAGGCCCGTACGAGCGGGGGCAGGCAGCTGACCCGGCGGCATTCGCTCACGAGCCCGGAGAACACCGGTTCGCAGCGGCTCCTGGCGGTCGCCGCCGAGGGCGAGCGGTTCGACCGGGCCCTGTGGACCCCGACCGCGGCCGCGACCGGCGGCGCCGGGAACTCCAACGCGCTGGTCGGCACGCCCGAGACCGTCGCGCAGGCCCTGCTCGACTACTACGACCTCGGCGTCGACATCCTCTCGGCGCGCGGGTACGACATGCTCGGCGACACGATCGACTTCGGCCGTCACGTCATCCCGATCGTGCGCGAGGAGGTCGCCAAACGCGACGCCGCGAAAGCGGCTTCGGCCCGGGAAGTACTCGCGGTCGACGGCTGAGCCGTTCACTCCACCGGATGGTGGTCCGGTAATCCATTCGGCCGAACGCCCCGATGGTCCGGCGGTCGCACAGCGGAGTCGAAGGAGGCTTCGGACACGCTCCGCGAAGACGCGGGGCCGGACTCCCGGCGACACGTCACCCCGAGGCGGATTCCGGCGCCGCGCAGGGCGACCGCGCGCGACTTTTACCGGCGAAACACCCGAAACGGCCGAAAGTCGCAGGTCCGCACGGTCGTGCCGGTCATCGGAACATCCCGGCGAACAGTGGCTCATCTGCGAAAAAGATCTCCGACTCCAGAAACCCGGCGAAAGAACCTAGCCAATCACCAACAGTCAGGAGACACTTACGTGAACGAATGACGCTTCGTGACGAGCTCGTGACCGCGTTACTCTCGGTCACGAGTTTGTCGCGTAATAAGGACCCTATTGGGGGCAACATGGCTTCGGCCGGACGGGTCACTTACCGAGAGGTGTTCGGTGTAGCCGAGTTCCGTTCGCTCTGGTTCGCCGAGCTGTTCTCGATCTTCGGCGACCAGCTCGCCAGGGTCGCCCTCTCGGTCCTCGTCTTCACCGAAACCCGCTCCGCGACCCTGACCGGTCTCACCTACGCGCTGACCTACGCCCCGTCGCTGCTCGGCGGCATCTTCCTCACCGGATTCGCGGACCGCTTCCCCCGCCGGACCGTGATGGTGGTCGTCGACCTCTTACGGGCCTTGCTGATCGCGCTCGTCGCGGTCCCGGTGCTGCCGTTCTGGGTCCTGTGCGTCCTCGTCGGCGCCGTCTCGCTGCTGAACCCGCCGTTCAAGGCCGCCCAGCTCGCCCTGCTGCCGCAGATCCTCGAAGGCGACCGCTTCGTCGTCGGCATGGCGATCCGCAGCATGACGGTCCAATCGGCGCAGCTGGCCGGGTTCGCCGGCGGCGGTCTCCTGCTGACCACGCTCGAACCCCACATCGCCCTCGCGCTGGACGCGGTCACCTTCGTGATCTCGGCGCTGTTCGTCCGGTTCGGGCTGGCCACGCGCCCGGCCGCGGCGTCCGGCGAGAAGCGCAAGTCGTTCTTCGCGTCGATCGGCTCGGGCGGGAAGATCGTCTTCGCCAGCGCGGGACTGCGCTCGCTGCTGCTGTTCACCTGGCTGATGGGACTGCTGCCGGTGTACGAGGGCATCGCGGCGCCCTACGTCGCCTCGTCGGGCGGCGGGCCCGAGATCATCGGCCTGCTGCTGGCCGCCGACCCGATCGGCAGCGTGATCGGCGCGTTCATCTACTCGCGCTGGGTGCCCGCGCACGTCAGACCCAAGCTGATCGGGCCGCTTTCCGCGCTGACGGCGATTCCGCTGCTGCTGTGCTTCCTGCAGCCCGGTCCGCTGTCGTCGATCGTGCTGTTCGTGCTCTGCGGCGGCTTCGGCACGGTGGCGCTGATGCAGGCGACGGCGTCACTGACGCTGGCCGTGCCGGACGAGAGCCGGGCGCAGGTGATGGGCCTGTCGAACACCGGGCTGACCACGACGATGGGCGTGAGTCCCCTGATCGGCGGCATCCTGGCGGATCAGATGGGTCCGCAGTCGACGGTCGGCGTCTTCGGGCTTGCGGGATTGCTGCTGACCGTCCCGCTGGCGTTGAGCTGGTGGCGGACCCTCAGCGGCGACCCGGAACGGTGGCAGGAAAAAGACGCCGCACGCGCAGAACATTGAGGTGTTCCACGCGCCGGCCCGATCGCGCGGCCTTCCGGCGCGCGCCCCAGTTCACTGATCCCTACCGGCCATCGCTGGCACCTTTCCCTCGACCTCTCAGAGAAAAGTACACACCTAGGGAGCTTGTCGACAGCCCGCAAGTCGGTAGAAGCTGTCCGTAAGTAGGGGGTTTCGGAGAATGACGCAAGAGTCAGGGGGAAAGATGATCACATCGGAGGAACGCGCTGGACATCGTTCGGCTCTCACGGTAGCGACGTGGGAGCTGTGGAAGAGGCCTAAGAACTGGATCGCCTACACCGGGCTTTCCGTGGCGACGATGCTGGCACTGACGGGGGTCTTCGCCGCATCCATCGCCATCACGTCTTCGCAGGTCCTGCTCTGTTTTCTGCTCGCCGGGCTCGCCATCGCGCACACCGAGGCGACCCGCCGGATCGAGCGGCAGCGCCGCAGCATGAGCGTCACCCCGCACATCAACATGACCTCGGTCTGGGTGCTGCCGGGCGCGATTCTGCTCCCGCCGCAGCTGACCGCGCTTCTCGTCACCGTGATCTATCTTCACCTCGGATACCGCAGCTGGGCAGGCCTTCGCACGGTCAATCCTCATCGGACTGTGGCGAACGCCACATCGATGACGCTGACCGCGTTCGCCGCCTGGGCGGCCGTGCAGGCCGCCGGCACCGACATCGCGTCGGTGACGTCGATCTGTGTCGCGAGCCTCGCCTTCTTCCTGATGAACGCCGTCTTCACCGGCACCGGCCTGTACTTCGCGGCGCCCAAGAAGGCGACCGTGCAGACGCTCCTCGGCTCTTGGGACGACAACATCCTCGAAGCCTCCACCGTCTGCATCGGCGCGCTCGTGCTCGCCGTGCTGCCGCACCAGCCGGTGCTGGTGCTGCTCGTCTTCCTGCCGCTCTACCTGCTGCAGCGTTCGGTGCTGATCAAGCAGCTGGAAGAGCTCGCGACCACCGACCAGAAGACCCAGCTGCTCAACGCCACGACCTGGCAGCAGGGCGCCGTGCGCGAGGTCGCCCGCGCCGAGCGCGAGAACGGCCAGTTCGGCACGCTGATGATCGACCTCGACCACTTCAAGAGCATCAACGACACCTACGGCCACCTGGCGGGCGACGACGTGCTCAAGGGGGTCGCGGCGCTGGTCAAGGCCGAAACCCGGACGCAGGACCTCGCCGGCCGTTTCGGCGGCGAAGAGTTCGTCGTGCTCCTGACCTCGTCGTCGAAGAAGGAGTCCGTCGCGGTCGCCGAGCGCATCCGGCAGCGGATCAGCGAAATGGTCATCAAGACCCAGGACAACGAGGGCAATCCCGTGGTCATCGAGCAGCGGACGGCGTCGGTCGGCGTCGCGGCCTTCCCGTTCGACGGCCGGACGATCGACGAGGTCATGGCCTCGGCGGACGCCTCCGTCTACGCGGCCAAGCGCAACGGCCGCAACAGGGTCGTCTCATCACCGGATCTGGCGACGGTCGCCGAAGAGGCTGAAAAGTCACTGGAAGCCGTCGCGGCCTAGCGCAGTCTTTCCATCACGTCGGCGGCGGCCGTCCGGAGACGGACCACGCCGCCGACGGTGAATTCGGTGAGCAGGTCGATGAGCGCGTCCGCGTCGGGCGGCTCACCGTCCCAGCTCGCCTGGACGAGTGCCTCGGTCATCGCGAAGAACAGCGTGACCAGGGCCTTGTCCGCGCGGCCGGAATCGACGCCGTGGCGGGCCCAGCGCTGCCTGCTCGCCTCGGTATAGACCCCCGCGAGCCGTTCACGGAGCCGGGTCAGCGCCGGGTCGCCCATGCGTTCCGCCTCGCGCAGCACCGGGAACGCGTCGGGATTCGCCGCGACGAAGGCGAACATGTTGGCGTAGTTCGCGCGCGCCCAGGACCGGAGTTCGGGCTGCGAGAGATCGAGAGCGGGCGCGCCGATCGCCTCGAAGGCGCGCTCCTCGATGTCGGCCACGACCTGGGCGAACAGCGACGTGCGATCGCCGAACTGCTCGTAGACGGCTTGGCGGGACACCCCCGCGCGCCGGGCGATCTGCTCGATCGTCGCGGCCTGCGCGCCGTGCACCGCGAAGACACCCTCCGCCGCACCCAGCACCCGCGCACGCTGCTCGCCGATGGGGAGCTTGCGGGGCCTGCCTCTCGGCGCCGGACTTGACATTGTGCGCCACCTCACTGACTCTCTTTTCCGACACCTCTGTCGAAAATGTGTGCTCAACGAGGAGCAACCATGCGTCCAGGATCCCGGCGCGGTGTTCCCGCCGCCGTCTCGGCGGCCACCGTCGCGGCCCTGCTGACCTTCGGGGCACCGCAGGCCATCGCCGAACCGTCCTTCTACGACCCCCCCGTCGCCACTGCCCGCGGGTGTTCCCGGCGACATCATCCGGCACGAACCGTCCACGTTCTACGTCGATCCCGTGAAACTCATCAAGGCCGACGCGGACGTCCAGCGGATCATGTACCGCAGCACCGACACGCACGGGAAGGCGAACGCCGTCACCGGCACCGTCCTCACCCCGAAGAAGGCGTGGACCGGCGCGGGCGAGCGGCCTGTCATCGGCTACGCGGCCGGGACGCAGGGCGTCGGCGACCAGTGCGCGCCGTCGAAGGCCCTCTCGGCGGGCATGGAGTACGAAGGCCCCTTCATCGCCGGATTGCTGCTTCGCGGCTACGGCGTCGTCGTCACCGACTACGAGGGCCTCGGCACTCCCGGCGTCCACACGTACGTCAACCGCGTCGCGGAAGGCAACGCCGTCCTCGACTCGATCCGCGCGGCGCAACGCTTGCCCGAAGCGAACCTGCCGGACAACGGTCCGGTCGCGACCGCGGGCTACTCGCAGGGCGGCGGCGCGTCAGCGTCGGCGGCCGAACTGCAGCCGTCGTACGCGCCCGAACTCAAGCTGAAGGGCTCGTACGCGGGCGCCGTCCCGGCGGACCTGGCCGAGGTCGGCAAGAACATCGACGGTCACTACGCCTTCGGGTTCCTCGGGTTCACGCTGGTGAGCATGGACGCGGCGTACCCGGAGCTGAACATCCCGGCCGTGCTGAACGCGAAGGGCGCCGAAGCGTTCGAAAAGGTCAAGCAGGAGTGCACAGTGGACGCGATCTTCGCGCACGCGTTCACCCAGTCGAAGAATCTGACGAAGGACGGCAGGCCGCTGACCGCGTACCTCGGCGAAGAGCCGTACAAGACGCGGGTCGGCGAGCAGCTCATCGGGGCGCGGAAGCCGGGCGCGCCGACGCTGGTCGTCCACAGTGCACTCGACGACATCGTGCCCTACGCACAGGGCCGGACCATGGCGCGCTCGTGGTGTGCGAAGGGCGCGAAGGTGCAGTTCTCGACTTCGCTGGTTCCCACGCACGTGGGTGGGGCTATCCGGGCTTTCCCGGAGGCCTTCGCCTGGCTTGAGGGTCGCTTCGCGGGACTGCCGGCCGTGGGGAACTGCGGGCTGTTCTAGGGGTCACCGAACGCTATGAAGGACGCTTTCATTGCAAATTTTGCCATGAAAGCGTCCTTCATAGCGGCTCACTTGAGGCCGGTGGCTTCCGCGGCGGCGGGGTCCGAGTCGCTCAGGAAGGTCCTGCAGCGGTCGTACTCCTCGGTCTCGCCGATCTTGCCGGCGGCCTTGCCGAGGACGGCGAGGGAACGCAGGAAACCCTGGTTCGGCCGGTGCGACCACGGCACCGGGCCGTGTCCCTTCCAGCCCGCGCGGCGAAGCTGGTCCAGGCCACGGTGGTAACCGGTGCGGGCGTACGCGTAGGCAGCGACGGTCTCGCCTGCTTCGAGCGCCTTCTCGGCGAGGGCGGCCCACGCCTCGCTGTAGTCGGGGTGCTCGGCGGCGACGGCGGCCGGATCGCTCCCGGCGTCCAGCGCCGCCTGCGCGGCGGTGTGCTCGGGGAGATGCGTCGGCTGGGGGCCGAGGAGATTCGTCATGCGCCCCATCTTGCCAACGGCGTGTGACTAGAAGAACAGGCTCCCGAGAATGCCCCCACCGGCCAGTACCAGAGCGGCGACGAGCACCGCCGCGACGAGTCGTTTCGGCATCATGGCGGCACACCTTGCCCTGCTTCGCACGCCGACCGCAAATCCGCCACCCCTACGGGTGAACCCCGATTTTCGACCCCAAATGCCCATCTCGTGACCTGGAGCAGGGAAGATGTCCCGCATGACAAAGGCGACAGAAGTGACCGGGGACCTTTCGCCGGGTGTCATCCCCCGCAGCCCCATCGCGAAGACGAGGCTGTTCTTCAAACTTCATTGGCACCGCGGCGCGCCGGGACAGGCGACACCGGACTGGGTGCTGAACTTCTGCTACTCGATGTGGCTGGCCGCGTTCGCCTTCAAACTGGTGGGCTCGTCCTGGGACATGTCGTGGCACTTCATGTGGTTGCGGGACGACCTCGCCCCGCCGCACCTGATCAACACCGTCGGCACGGTGATCATCATGGTGCTGGTGGCGATCCACAGCTACACCGGCATGGGCGCCGACAGGCGTTCGCTGCGGTTGATGCAGATCGGGCTCGTGGTGTTCCTCATCGCGGCGCCGCTGGACGTCATCAACCACCGCGTCAACGGTCTCGACCTGACCGCGTGGAGCCCGTCGCACATGATGCTCTACATCGGAACGGGCATCATGCAGGCCGGGGTGATCATGGGCTGGCTGAAGTACGCCAAGCCGGGCCGGACGCGGACTGGTGTCCTGATCGGACTGTGGGCGTTCTTCCTGGAGAACACGTTCTTCCCGAACGGCCAGCAGGAGTACGGCATCCTCGGCCTGCGCGCCTGGGAACGCGGCACGCCCGAGGCCGAGCCCGAGCTGCTGAACTTCGCCGCCGACCAGATCGGGCATCCGGTCGACCGGGTGGCAGTCGAGTACTTCACGATGCCGATCGACGACTGGGTCTACCCGCTGTGGGGCATCGGCGTGATGGCGCTGATCTTCGCGCTGGCGCGGTACACGACCGGCTTCCGCTGGGCCGGGACGACGGTCGCCGCCGCCTACCTCGCCTACCGGCTGGTGATGTGGCCGCTGCTGCTCGGGATGGGCTTCCCGATCTCGGTCGTGCCGTTCTACCTGCTCGCCGTCGGACTCGCGGTCGACCTGGCGTTCCGCATCGGACGGGGTCATCCGGTGCTGACGGCGGGCGCCGGCGCGCTGCTGGTGACGGCGTTCGGCTACGGGATGCTGTGGGTGCAGTCACAGTTCCGGCCGTGGATCCTCGGCGACGCGCATACGGAGTCGGCGCCGCCGGTGGCGTACTGGACGGCCGCGGTCTGCCTGGTCGGGGTCGGCGCGCTGTGGGCCGCCGCCGGACCGGGGACGCGGGCGGTGAACTCGCTGCTGGAGAAGCGCCGGGGGCGCTCGGAGCTTCCGGCCGCCTGAGCCACGACAAGTACGTGATGGCCCCCTTCACTGCGCTAGACGCAGTGAAGGGGGCCATCACGTACTCAAACCAAACGCATTCAGAGGACTAAATGCGTTCTAGTCAGGAGAGCTTGTTGCCCGCCGACCCCAGCGACTGGGCGGCCTCGACGATACGCGCGGCCATGCCGGCCTCGGCGGCCTTCAGGTAGCTACGCGGGTCGTAGACCTTCTTGTTGCCGACCTCGCCGTCGATCTTCAGGACGCCGTCGTAGTTCTTGAAGAAGTGGTCCGCGATCGGCCGGGTGAAGGCGTACTGCGTGTCCGTGTCGACGTTCATCTTCACGACGCCGTAGGACACCGCCTCGCGGATCTCCTCCGGCAGCGAGCCGGAACCGCCGTGGAAGACCAGCTCGAACGGCTTCGAACCGGCCGGGAGGCCGAGCTTCTTCGACGCCGCCTCCTGGCCGCCCTTGAGCACGTCCGGGCGCAGCTTCACGTTGCCCGGCTTGTAGACGCCGTGCACGTTGCCGAAGGTCGCGGCCAGCAGGTAGCGGCCGTTCTCGCCGGAGCCGAGCGCGTCGATCGTCTTCAGGAAGTCGCCCTCGGCGGTGTACAGCTTCTCGTTGATCTCGGCCTCGACGCCGTCTTCCTCGCCGCCGACGACGCCGATCTCGACCTCGAGGATGATGTTCGCGGCCGCGGCCTTGGCGAGCAGCTCCTGCGCGATCTCGAGGTTCTCGTCGAGGTCGATCGCGGAGCCGTCCCACATGTGGCTCTGGAACAGCGGGTTCTGGCCGTTCTTGACCCGCTCCGCCGAGATCTCGATCAGCGGGCGGACGAAGCCGTCGAGCTTGTCCTTCGGGCAGTGGTCGGTGTGCAGCGCGACGTTGACGTCGTACTTGGCGGCGACGACCTGGGCGAACTCGGCGAGCGCGACCGAACCGGTCACCATGTCCTTGACCTTCTGGCCGGAGGCGAACTCCGCGCCGCCGGTGGAGAACTGGATGATCCCGTCGCTCTCCGCCTCGGCGAACCCGCGGATGGCGGCGTTCAGGGTCTCCGACGAGGTCACGTTGATGGCCGGGTAGGCGAATTCGTTCGCCTTCGCCCGGTCGAGCATCTCCGCGTAGACCTCGGGGGTGGCGATGGGCATCGTTTACTCCTCCTCGAAGCAGGCTGGTGCACCTCTCGGCCGCATCGTACGAGGTCGGCCGGGAGGTGCCTACAGCCGTCGCGTCAGAGCAGGACGGCGGCGAGCGCGCGGTAGACCGGCAAGGGGTCCTGGTTCAGTACCTGGATGTTCACGTGGTCCGCACCGGCTTCGATGTGCGCGGTGACGCCGCGGGCGACCGTCTCGGCGTCGCCGTGGACGGCCAGCGCGTCGATCAGCTTGTCACTGCCCTGCCCCGTCAGGTCCTCGTCGGTGAAACCGAGTTTCCGCAGGGAGTTCGTGTAGTTGACGAGGCCGAGGTAGAAGCCGACACCGCCCCGTCCGATCTCACGGGCCTTCGCCGGATCGGCCTCGAGGACGACCTTCTGCTCGGGCGCGAGCAGCGGTCCCTCGCCGAGGATCTCGCGCGCCTGGCGCGTGTGCTCGGGCGTCATCAGGTACGGGTGAGCTCCCGCTGTGCGGTCCCCTGCGAGTTTGATCACCTTCGGGCCGAGAGCGGCGAGCGCGCGGCCTTCGACGGGCACTCCGGCCTCGTCGAGGGCGTCGAGGTACTCCACCAGCGCGGTGTACGGCTTCTTGAACTCCGCGGTGTGCTCGCGGTGCCCCGCGCCGACGCCGAGCAGGAAGCGGCCCGGGTGCTTCGCTTCGATGCGCTTGTAGGACTCGGCGACCGTCGCCGCGTCGTCCTTCCAGATGTTGACGATGCCGGTGGCGACCTTGATCGTCTTCGTCGCGTCGAGCAGTTCCTCCGCCTTCGCGAGGTCACCGGCCGGTGAGCCGCCGAGCCAGATGGCGCCGTAGCCGAGTTCCTCCAGTTCACGCGCGAGTTCCGGGGTGAACACGCTTTCGTGCTGCCAGATGCCGATCCTGCCGAGTTCGATTCCCATGTTCCGAGCTAACACCACGCCCCGCCGATGTCTTCCCTTATGTTCGAGGCATGGCGAAACTCGGGAACACCGACCTCGACGTCCGGGGAATCAACCTCGGCGGGAACGTCTTCGGCTGGACCGCGGACGAACAGCAATCCTTCGCCGTCCTCGACGCCTACACGGCGGCCGGCGGCAACTTCATCGACAGCGCCGACCTCTACTCGGGCGGCGGCTCCGAAACGATCATCGGCAACTGGCTGAGCCGTCGCGGCCGTCGCGACGACGTCGTCATCGCGACCAAGACCGGTATGTGGGACCAGCGGAAGGGGCTGTCGGCGGCGAACATCGCGGCGGCGGCCGAGGATTCGCTGCGCCGGCTCCAGGTCGACCACATCGACCTCTACTACTCGCACATCGACGATCCCGAGACCCCGATCGAGGAGACACTGCGTGCCTTCGACGCGCTCGTGCGCGCGGGCAAGGTCCGCTACATCGCGGCGTCGAACTACTCGGCGGAACGACTGAGCGAGTCACTGTCCATTTCGGACCGTGAAGGTCTCGCGAAGTACGTCGCGCTGCAACCGCACTACAACCTCGTCGAGCGGGACTACGAACGCGACCTGGCGCCGACGGTCGAGCGGGAGGGACTGACCATCCTGCCGTATTTCTCGCTGGCGAAGGGTTTCCTGGCCGGGAAGTACCGGTCGAAGGACGACCTCGGCGACAGCCCGCGTGCCGCCCGCGCTTCGTCCTATTTGGACGAACGAGGTGAGCGGGTTCTTTCCGCGCTCGACGGGATCGCGGGCGATCGCGGCGTCTCGGTCGCGGCCGTTTCGCTGGCTTGGCTGTTCGCGCAGCCGACCGTCACCGCGCCCATCGCGAGCGCCCGTTCGGTCGAGCAGCTGAACGACCTCCTGCCCGCGGCCGACCTCGCGCTCACCCCCGGCGAGCTCGACGCCCTCAACACCGCCTCCGGAAGCTGACGCTCGTCGCGTTTCGTCCTCTGGATGCGGTAGTTCGCACTACCAACCATTGCATCCAGAGGACGAAACGCGGACTTACTTGCGGGTAGCTTACTCCGGGTAGGTTGGGGTACCGTCCGAAAGCCTTAGGGCTCGGACGAGGAGGCAACGTGGCCAAGAACAGCGTGAACGGCAAGGTCGTCCTGATCACCGGCGCCGCGAGGGGCATCGGCGCGGGACTCGCCGAACGCCTGGCCGCGCAGGGCGCGAAGGTCGCCCTGGTCGGCATCGAGGCCAAGGAACAGCAGGAGGTCGCCGACAAGATCGGCGCGAACGCCCACGCCTGGGAAGCCGACGTCACCAGCTGGGACGACCTCGAGCGGGCCACCGCCGGCGTCGTCGAGCACTTCGGCGGAATCGACATCGTCATCGCGAACGCCGGCATCGCGACCTCCGGCTTCGTCCGGTCGGTGGACCCGGCCGCCTTCGAGAAGGTCATCGAGGTCGACCTCCTGGGCGTCTGGCGCACCTTCCGCGTCACCCTCCCGCATGTCCTCGACCGCAAGGGCTACCTGCTCGCGATCTCCTCGCTGGCCGCGATCACCCACGCGCCCGGCATGGCCAACTACGCCGCCGCGAAGGCGGGCGTCGAGGCGTTCTGCAACAGCTTCCGCGCCGAGGTCGCCCACCTCGGCGTGAAGGTCGGCGTCGCGCACCCCACCTGGATCCGCACCGACCTGGTCGAAAGCGCCGACAAGCACCCGGTCTTCGGCAAGCTCCGCACCGGCATGCCCGGACTGCTCGGCAAGACCTACCCGCTGTCCGTCGCGCTCGACCACCTCCAGGCCGGGGTCAACAAACGCGCCCGCACGGTGCACGTGCCGCGCTGGGTCGGCGGGCTCAAGCTGATCCGCGCGTTCCTGCCGCCGATCATCGAGATCGGCGCGAAGGGCCGGATCAAGAAGGCCGACGCGGCGGCACTCGTGGACATCGAGCAGCGCGGCGCGTACGAATCTTCGATAACCGGTCAGGCAGGCCGGGCCGCCACAGCGTCCAACACGAAGGGCTGACCGCATGTCGCGTCGCGACCAGATCCGCATGTCACCTGACGAGCTCGCCGCGTACCTCGACGAGCAGAAGGTCATCAACGTCGCGACGATCGGCCCGAACGGCCGCCCGCATCTCGCGCCGCTCTGGTACTACCCGCACGAATCGGGCATCGCGACCTGGACCTACGGCTCGTCCCAGAAGGCGAAGAACCTGGAGCGCGACCCGCGCGCCACGGTGCTCATCGAGGACGGCGACAGCTACGACAAGCTCCGCGGGATCTCCCTCGAAGCCGACGTCGAGGTCATCACCGACACCGCCGTGGTCACCCAGATGGGTATCAAGCTCATGCAGCGGTACGCGGGCGCGAAGCCCGGGGACCCGGTGCCCGACGAGCTCGCCGGCTTCATCGGCAAGCAGGCCCCGAAGCGGATCGGGCTGATTTTCACGCCCACGAACATCGTGAGCTGGGATCACTCGAAGCTCGGCGGAACATACTGACGGGTAAGTCGTACTAGAAAGTAACTGTTACTTCAGGTAACGTCATCCGCGCAGGAAAGCCTCGACGCGGAGGGCGCAGATGACCGAGCGATTCAAGGTCGTGATCGTGGGCACCGGATTTTCCGGGCTCGGCCAGGCCATCCAGCTGGAAAAGGCCGGGATCACCGACTACGTGATCCTGGAGAAGGCGGACGAAGTCGGCGGTACGTGGCGGGACAACTCGTACCCCGGCTGCGCCTGCGACGTGCAGTCCCACATGTACTCGTTCTCCTACGAGCAGAACCCGGACTGGTCGCGGTCGTTCTCACCCGCCCCGGAGATCTTCCAGTACCTGAAGGACGTCACCGACAAGTACCGGCTGCGGCGCAAGATCCGGTTCGGCGTCGAACTCACCGGCGCATCCTGGGACGACACCACGCGCCGCTGGCACGTGCAGACGAAGTCGGGTGACCTCGAAGCCCAGTTCGTCGTCTCCGGTGTCGGTGGCCTCCACATCCCGCAGGTCCCCAAGCTGCCCGGGATCGAGAAGTTCAAGGGCCAGACCTGGCATTCCGCGCAGTGGAACCACGAGTACGACCTGCGCGGCAAGAAGGTCGCCGTGGTCGGCACCGGCGCCAGCGCGGTCCAGTTCGTCCCGAAGATCGCGCCCGACGTCGCCGAGCTGACGCTGTTCCAGCGCACGCCGCCGTGGATCATGCCGAAACCCGACCACGCCATGCCGAACTGGGCCAAGACCGCGTTCCGCCGGATCCCCGGCGTACAACGGCTTTACCGCAACGCGCTGTACTGGTTCCTCGAAGTGCGCGCCGTCGGCTTCAACGGCCACCCCGCGATCATGAAGGCGGGCGAGGTGATCGCGAAGCGCCACATCGGCAAGGGCGTGAAGGATCCGAAGCTGCGCAAGAAGGTCACCCCGGACTACACCATGGGCTGCAAGCGTGTACTGATCTCCAACGACTACTACCCGGCGATCGCTCGGTCCAATGTGGACGTGAACACCGACGGCGTGCGCGAGGTCAAGGCGCACAGCGTCGTCGACGGGAACGGCGTCGAGCACGAGGTCGACGCGATCGTCTACGGCACCGGCTTCAAGGTCACGGATGCCTTGGAGTACCTGGACATCACCGGGATCGACGGCCGCGACCTCGCCAAGGAATGGGCCACCGAGGGGATGCACACGCACAAGGGCATCAGCGTCGCCGGCTTCCCCAACCTGTTCTTCCTCCTCGGCCCGAACACCGCGCTGGGCCACAACTCCGTGGTGTTCATGATCGAATCGCAGGCCCGGTACGTCGTCGACGCGATCAAGCTCGCCGACTCGCGGGGCGCCGCCGCGCTCGACGTCCGCCCCGGCGTCCAGGAGAAGTTCCAGCGCGAGATCCAGGACAAGCTCGTCAAGGGCGTGTGGACCCAGGGCGGCTGCAAGAGCTGGTACCTCGACGCGAAGGGCGTCAACCGGACGATCTGGCCGGGCTTCACCTGGCGCTACTGGCTGGAGACCCGCAAGGTCGACCCGAGCGACTACGAACTCAGCGGGAGGGCATCGTGACGGCACAGCACGAGGATCACGAGCAGATCGTCCTGCACGCGCGTGACGTCGAGTTCGACTGGGCGTCGCTGCCGATGCACTGGATCCCCGGCGAACCGCAGGCGACGCACACGATCAACGTGCTGCATCTGGCGTTGCCGGAGGGCGAACGCTGGTTCGTCGAGGTGTTCAAGCAGGCCGTGCCGCTGATCCGCGACGAGCGGCTCAAGGAAGACGTCCTCGGCTTCATCGGCCAGGAGGCCATGCACGCCGAGGCGCACGACGGCGCCGCCGAACACCTCGAAGCGGCGGGCGTGAACGTGCGGCCGTACATCGCGCAGATGGAGTGGATGTTCCGCCGCCTGCTCGGCGATCGCGAGCTTTCCGCCAAGCGGCGCGAAGAATGGCTCATCGAACGGCTCGCCGTCATCGCCGCGATCGAGCACTACACCGCCTTCCTCGGGCAGTGGATCCTCGACGCCGAAGCGCTCGACAAGGCCGACGCCGACCCGACGATGCTGGATCTCCTGCGCTGGCACGGCGCCGAAGAGGTCGAGCACCGTTCGGTGGCCTTCGATCTGTTCATGCACCTCGACGGGCGCTACGGCCGCCGCGTGCGCAGCATGCTCGTCGTGACGCCGGTGCTCGCGTGGGTCTTCTTGCGGGGCACCAGGTTCCTCATGAAGAACGACCCGACGCGGCCGGGCAAGACACGTTTCCGGACCTATCTGCGGGTGGCGAAGCTCGGGCTGCTGCCTTCGGGCAAGCAGTTGCGGCGCGAACTCCTGCCGTACTTCCGGAAGTCCTATCACCCCACCGAAACCGGCAACACCGATCAGGCCGTCGCGTACCTCGCGAGCTCCCCGGCCGCGCTGGCCGCCGACGAACCACGGTGACGCCGCCGACGCGCCCGCTGCGGCTCGACGGCAGCGGGCGGACCGACCGCGCGATGGCGTCGCTGACCGGTGTCGTCGCGCTGTACCGCAGGCTCAGCGGCGTGAGCGGGCGCCGTCGTCCGCCGGTGGCCGCCGTCGACCGCGATCTCCCGCTGGTCGTCGACGACGTCCGCGCCGAGGCCGAAGGCGTCGTCAGTCTCAAGCTGGTGCACGAACGCGGCGAACCGCTGCCCCGGTGGCGGCCCGGCGCGCATGTCGACCTCTCGCCGCGGCCGGGGCTGGTCCGCCAGTACTCCCTATGCGGCGACCCGGACGACCGCGCGGCCTACCGCGTCGGCGTCCGGTTGCTCGGCGAGGGATCGACGGCGGTGCACGCCTTGAAGAAGGGCGCGAGGGTCACCGCGCGCGGCCCGCGCAACGCGTTCCCGTTCGTCGCGAGCCCGGCCTACCTGTTCGTCGCGGGCGGCATCGGGATCACGCCGATCCTGCCGATGGTGCGGCAAGCGGCCGCCGCGGGCGTGGACTGGCGGCTGGTCTACACCGGTCGCGACGAGGCTTCGATGCCGTTCCTGGATGAATTGTCCGGATACGGAGACCGTGTCTGGATCCGCCCGGACACGGACTACGGCATTCCCGCCTCGGGCGCGGAGCTGCTCGAAGGGGCACGAAAGAGTGCCCCGATTTACTGCTGTGGCCCGGTTCCGATGATCTCCGGCGTCCGGACGGACGCGGCGCTGCGCGGTTCGGGGCCGGTCTTCTTCGAGCGGTTCTCGACGCCGCCGATCGTCGGCGGCAAGCCGTTCCGCGTCGAACTGGCCCGCAGCGGCCGGACGCTGGACGTGCCCGCCGACCGCTCCACCCTCGATGTCCTGCGGGAATCCGTGCCCGGTATCGCTTATTCGTGCCGCCAGGGGTTCTGCGGGACGTGCGAGCTGCCGACGGTGGCCGGCGACCGCGTCCGGGTCTGCGTCGAACGCGGGCCGGTCACCCTCGATCTCTGAGTTGTCAGGCTTCTTTCGGCAGCCAGGCGCCGATCACCGGCTTGAACTCGCGGACGGTCCGCTCGGCGACGACACCTTCGAGGTGGTACGGGTCCTGGTCGATCACGTCGAGCAGCGCGGTCTCGTCGGCCGCCTGGTAGAGCGAGATGCCGCCGGAGCCGTCGCCCAGCGGGCCGCCGAGCGCGACGACGCCCTGTTCGGCCAGGTCGGAGAGGAATTTCCGGTGCCGGGGGCGCACGTCCTCCAGTTTTTCCTGCACGTACCGGATCTCCACCAGGAACCAGGCCATCGACGTCTCCAAGATCGCTGCGAACGGGTCGGGAGTAGACGTTATCCAAACCGGAAAGGCGTTCTCAGGATCCGATCAGGCAGGAGTCCCGCCCCACCCGATACGCTGACCGAGCGCCAGGCACAGGTTGTGCTTCAAAGGGGTAAATGAACAGGTAGGGGTAGATGTTCGAGGGCAATGCGGAACGCAGTGTCGAGGCGACCCTCGGCCACCTGCGCACCATGGACGGACCGGTCACGCCACCGCCGCCTGCGGCACCGCTGACCCTTGAAGATCTCTATCGCCAGCACCGGATGCGGCTCGTCCGGCTGGCCATCCTGCTCGTGGACGAACCGGCCACGGCCGAGGACGTCGTCCAGGAGGCGTTCACCGGGCTGCACCGCAACTGGGGGAAGCTGCGGGACGCCGCCGCGGCCGTCGGCTACCTGCGCACCGCCGTGGTCAACGGGTCGCGCAGCGTGCTGCGCCGCCGCAAGACCGCGCGCGAGTACGTCGCGCCGCACGCCGTCAACGCGCGTTCGGCCGAAAGCCTCGCCATGCTGTCGAGTGAACATCAGGCCGTTGTGGGCGCTTTGTCCAAACTGCCCCCTCGCCAGCGCGAAGTTCTGGTGCTCCGTTACTACGGTGGGCTGAGTGAGGCCGAGATTTCCGAGGCCGCCGGTATTTCGAAAGGTACCGTGAAGTCAACCGCCAGCCGGGCACTCGAGGCGCTGCAGAAAGCGATGCAGTCACCGAACTGATGCCCGGCCTTCATCTCGACCGCTGGGTTGTGCCGCCATGCTTGGTCCAGACCAATATATGCTGGGGGGCGTGAGAGGCGCCGGAGATTTCGTGATCGTGGGCGGCCGGGTAGTCGCCCCGGACCGTGTACTCGACGACGGCTGGCTGGCTATCGCCGGCGGCAAGATCGTCCAAGTCGGTACCGGGACACCCCCGGACATCAACCGCGTAGACGTCGACGGGTGCCTGGTCGTACCCGGGTTCGTCGACACCCACTGCCATGGCGGTGGGGGCGGCTCGTTCTCCAGCGGGAACCCCGAGGAGCTGTTCCGCGCGGTCCGCGCGCACCGGCGGCACGGGACCACGACCATGCTCGGCAGTCTGGTCTCGGACCCCATCCCGGTGCTCAGAGACCAGATCGCGGCGCTGCGTGAGCTGGTCCAAGAGGGTGAACTTGCCGGAATTCACCTCGAAGGACCCTTCATCTCGAAAGCCCGTTGCGGAGCGCACGACCCGGCGACGCTGATCGAGCCGGACACGGCGACCGTCAACGCGCTGCTCGGCGCGGGCCGCGGCGACATCCGGATGGTCACCCTCGCCCCGGAACTGCACGGCGGGATCAAGGCGGTGCGGCAACTGGCCGAATCGGGCGTCATCGCGGCGATCGGGCACACCGACGGCGTCGAAGACCAGATCGTCCCCGCGATCGACGCGGGCGCCTCCGTCGCGACACACCTCTTCAACGCCATGCGGCCCCTCCACCATCGCGAGCCGGGCCCGATCGGCGCCCTCCTCGACGACGAGCGGATCACCGTCGAGCTGATCTGCGACCTCGTCCACGTGCACCCGACGGTGCTTCGGCTGGCCGCGCACCACGCCGGCAAGGGCCGGACGGTGCTCATCACGGACGCGATGTCGGCCACCGACGCCGCCGACGGCAGCTACATCCTGGGCCGCCTCGAAGTCGACGTCCGTGACGGCGTCGCCACGCTGGCCGGGAACGGCTCCCTCGCCGGCAGCACATTGACCATGGACGCGGCCTTCCGCAACCTGGTCCGCGGCGCGGGCATCGACCTGCTCGACGCCGTCCGCGCGACCTCCGGGCGCCCCGCCGAACTGCTCGGCATCGCCGACCGGACCGGCTCGCTGCGCGCCGGGCTCGCGGCGGACGTCGTCGTGCTCGACCGCGACCTGCGGCCGGCCAAGGTGCTTCGCCAGGGCGAATGGGTCAAGGACGACGCTGCGGCTACATTGAGCGCCACGGCCCCGCTCAGCGGCGCGGTCGAAGGTGGTGTGTCGGTCAGCGACGGGTAGCGGCGAAGGGAGTCCCGGATGAGCGAGCCCAAGGACCCGGAAAAACTCCTAGCCGACGCTCTGCGCGCTCAGGCCGTCTTCGCCCCTTCGGCGGAGCGGATCTCCGAGGCTTCGACCGAGAAACCGGTTGAAGCGGACGATTCGGATACACAGGGCAATTCGAACACGCAGGGTAGTTCGGACGCCCCGGAGGCTCCTGGGCCGATTCCCGGGGAGAACGAGCTGCCGCTGCAGTACGGGCTGCTCTCCGGCGCCGGCGCGGACTCGCTCGAACGGGAGCGCGTCGCACTGGAGGACGCGGAGACGGCCCGGCTGGCAGAGCGCCCGACGCCGCCTCCGGCTCCTTCGCCCGGCAGTGCCCCGCTGCCCGCGTACTGGGTGTTGCTGCTGGCCGTGCTGCTGGGACTCGCCGCCGGTTCGGTGATCGGGCTGCTCACGCTGATCTGAGCCGCCCGTCCCGCCGGATCAAGGCACTCAGCGTCACCCTGTACCGTTTTGGTGTGATCCTGGCGCAGAACACCGTGACGACGATGGGCCTCCTGCCCGAGTGGCTGGACCCGAAGATCCTGCTGAGCGGGCTGACCGTCCCGGTCATCACCGTGCTCTGCCTGATCATCTTCATCGAAAGCAGCATCTTCCCGGTGCTGCCCGGCGACTCGCTGCTGTTCACCGCGGGCCTGCTCATCGCCAACGGCTCGATCAAAGCCCCGCTCTGGCTGGTGTGCGTGCTGGTCACGCTCGCCGCCCTGATCGGCAACATGCTCGGTTACGGGCTCGGCTGGAAGATCGGGCCCTGGCTGTTCCGCAAGCCGGATTCGAAGTTCTTCAACAAGAAGTACGTCGACCAGACACACGCGTTCCTGGAGAAGCACGGGCCGAAGGCGGTCGTGCTGGCCCGGTTCGTGCCGTTCGTGCGGACGTTCATCACCTGGATCGCCGGCATCGGCAAGATGGACCCGAAGAAGTACTTCACCTACACCGTCATCGGCGGCATCCTGTGGGCCGCCGGGATCACCGCACTCGGCCACCTGCTCGGCGGGGTCACCTTCATCGAGAAGAACATCGACGCGATCTTCATCCTGATCGTGCTGGTGTCCGTGGTGCCGATCGTGATCGAGTACCTGAAGGCGCGGCGCGAGAAGAAGCACGAGGCCGCCACCGCTTCGGCCGCTCCGGCCGCGGACCTGGACGCGACGCAGCAGATCCCGCGCGTGCGCGACTGACCCCTTCCGGCTCACCCCCGTGCAATGAAGGGGCCTTTCATAGCAAATTTTGCTATGAAAGGCCCCTTCATTGCAGCTAGAGGGAGAACATCGAGCCCGGGTTGAAGAGGTTCCCCGGGTCGAGGGCCTGCTTGATCTGGCGATGCACCCGAAGGCCGACCTCGCCGATCTCCTTGGCCAGCCACTCGCGTTTGATCCGGCCGATGCCGTGCTCGCCGGTGACCGTCCCGCCCAGCGACAGGGCCACGTCGAGGATCGCGTCGAAAGCCTTCCGCGCGCGGGCGAACTCCTCCTCGGAGTCCTGCGCGTAGACGATCGTCGGGTGCATGTTCCCGTCACCGGCGTGGCCGACGACGGCGATCCGCAGCCCGACCTCCTCGCTGATCCGCTCGCAGCCGGCGATCAGCTCGGCGATCCGGGTGCGCGGCACGCAGACGTCGTCGGTCAGCCAGACGCCGTACATCTCCAGCGCGGTGAGCACCACCCGCCGCGCCTGCAGCAGCATCTTGCCCTCTTCGAGATCTTCGGTGGCGTAGGCCAGATCCGCGCCGCAGTCGACGCAGATCTGTTCCAGCGCCGCGAGTTCCCGCCGCGCGACCTCGCCGCCGGAGTCGGATTGCGCGAGCAGCAAGGCCTTGCAGTCGGCGCTCGTGCCGAGGTCGGTCTTGAGATAGGCCTCGGCGGCCTTGATGGACGTCGCGTCCATGATCTCCATCAGCGACGGCACCAGCCCCTCGCGCACGACCCGCGCGACGGCTTCACCGGCGGCCTCCGTGCTGTTGAAGGCGGCGACGAGCGTGGAAGGCAGCTGTGGCAACGGTTTCAGCGCGACGGTCGCCTGTGTGATCACGCCGAGCGTGCCCTCGCTGCCGACGAACAGCCGCGCGAGGTCGTAGCCCGCGACACCCTTCACCGTGCGGCGCCCGGTGTTCAGCACCGAACCGTCGGCAAGCACGACTTCCAGTCCCAGCACGGAATCCGTGGTGACGCCGTACTTCACGCAGCACAGTCCACCGGCGTTGGTGGACAGGTTCCCGCCGATGGTGCACCAGTCGTAGCTGGAGGGATCCGGCGGATAGAACAGGCCGTGCTTCTCCACCGCGTTGCGGAAATCGAGGTTCACCACGCCGGGCTGCACGACGGCGAGCCGGTTGCCCTCGTCGATCTCGACGACCTGGTCGAGTTTCGTCAGCACCAGCACGACACAGCCGTCGATCGCGTTCGCGGCGCCGGACAGACCACTGCCGGCGCCGCGGGGCACGATCGGCACCTCGAACTCCGCGCAGGCCTTGACCACGGCCTGCACCCCTTCCACATCGGACGGCAGCACCACCGCGAGAGGCTTGCCGCTGTCGGCCAGCGGCATCATGTCGCGCGAGTAGGCGTCCGTGACGTCGGTGTCGGTGAGCACCGCGGCGGTGCCGAGATGCTCGCGGAGCCGGGTGACGAGGGGGTTGCTCATACCCTCATCGTAAGCTCGATTAGATCCGCACTGCGGAACTTTTTTTCCGATCGAGCAGAACGAAGGCTTGTACACCTGTATAGACGAGCACGGCGACGCCCGCCCATGCGGTGACGTGCACCCCCTGGGTGAAGGCCTCACGAGCCGACTCCAGGAGCGCCTGTCCCGCGACAGGGTCGAGCTGCTGCGCCGTCGCGACGGCGCCGCCGAGCGTGTCCCGCGCGGACTCGGCCGTGCCCTCCGGCAGGCCGGACCGGTAGACCGCGGTCGCGACACTGCCCAGGATCGCGGTGCCGAGCGCGCCGCCCAGCTCGAACCCGGTCTCGGAGATCGCCGAAGCGGCACCCGCCCGCTCGGCCGGGGCGGCCGAGATGACCAGGTCGTTCGTCAGCGTCTCCGACAAGGCGACACCGCCCCCGAGCAGCGTGAACGACACGACGACGTACGCGAGCCCGCCGCCGGCGGACACCTGCGTCAACGCCAGGAACCCGACCGCGGCGACCAGGAGACCACCGCTGACCAGCAAGGACACCCGGATCCGCTTCGCGAGCCAGGCCGCGAGGAGCGCGCCGGCGATACCGGCGGCCGTCGCCGGGAGCATCCACAGCGCGGCGACGACCGGGGTCAGCCCGAGCACCAGCTGCAGGTACTGCGGCACCAGGAACAACAGGCCGACCATGGCGAACACGCCGAGCATGTTCGTCACGACGGAGCCGCTGAAGGCCCGGTTCGAGAACAGCTTCAGGTCGAGCATCGGCTCGTCGAGGCGGTTCTGCCTGCGGACGAACAGGTAGCCGAGCGTGAGTCCGATCAGGACGCTGATCGCGGCCTTCAGACCGAAGCCGTGTTCGGCGACCAGCTTGATGCCGTAGACCACCGGCAGCATCGCGGCCAGTGACAGCAGCGCCGACAACGGGTCGAAGCGGCCCGGCTTCGGGTCACGCGCCTCCGGCAGCACGAACGGTCCGACGATCAGCAGCACCAGCATCACCGGGACGTTGATGAGGAACACCGAACCCCACCAGAAGTGCTCCAGCAGCCAGCCGCCGAGCACCGGCCCGAGCGCCATCCCGCCGGAGAACCCGGCGCTCCACACCGCGATCGCGGTCCGGCGCTGCTTCGGGTCGGTGAAGATGCTGCGGATCAGCGACAGCGTCGACGGCATCAGCGTCGCGCCACCGACGCCGAGCAGCGCCCGGGCGATGATCAGCATGAACGCGCTGGTCGAGAAGGCCGCGAGCACCGACGCGGCACCGAACGCCGCGGCGCCCATGAGCAGCAGCTTGCGACGGCCGACGCGGTCGCCGAGCGTGCCCATCAGGACCAGCAGGCCCGCCAGCATGAACGAGTAGATGTCGACGATCCACAACTGCTCCGCACCGGTGGGTGCCAGATCCTCGGACAGGAACGGCAGCGCGAACCCGAGCACGGTCATGTCCACGCTGATCAGCAGCACCGGAAGCACCAGTACCGCCAACGCCCACCACTGCTTGCGCCCCGCCATGGCGCACTCTCCTTAAGCTAAACCGTCTGGACGGTACAGTTACCGCCTCGTTCGAAGGTAAACCGTCCAGACGGTATAGTCAACTGATATGGCGAAGCCCACCGCGAAGGAACGCATCCTCGACTCGTACGAGGAGATCCTCATCGAGCACGGCCCCGGCGGGGTCACCCTCGACGCCGTCGCCGCGCACGCCGGGGTCTCGAAGGGCGGCCTGCTCTACCACTTCGGCTCCAAGGAAGCCCTGATCGAAGGCCTGATGGAACGTCTCGCGCGCCTGTCCGAAGAGGACCTCGAACTGGCGCGGTCCGCACCCGAAGGCGTCGTTTCGTGGTACCTGCGCACCGCCATCACCGACGTGACCGAGCGCAAACCGCTGGTCCGCACGACCATGGCGACGATCCGGATCATGCTCAACGAGCCACGGGTCTTCGAGGTCGTGCAGGTCTACAACCAGAAGGTCCACGACCTGATCAGCGAGCACGTCGGCGACCCGCTGACCGCCGAACTGGTCATCCTGGTCGGCGACGGCCTCTACCTGCGGGCCGCACTCGGCCGGGACGACGCGAGCCCCCTGCTCGACCGGATCGACGAGATCAAGGCCCGCATCACCCGCTGACCTCCTCCCGCATTTCGTCCTCTGAATGCGGTAGTTGCGCGTGCAAGGACCGCATTCAGAGGACGAAACGCATGAGGCACTACATCCGCAGGCCGTAGACGCGCTCGATCGGGATGGTCAGCAGGACGCGCTGGTCGGCGACCATGGCGTCCCGGAACTCCTCCCAGTCCGGATGCTCGCCCCGGGCCCGCCGGTAGTGGTCCACCAGCGCGTCGACGGTGGCGTCGTCACGCGAAGCGGCGGTCGGCGTGAGCACGGCCGGACCTTCGACGACGACGTAACCGTCGCCGCCCTCCGTCGACACATGGAACGTCGCCCGCGGGTCGCGCCGGAGATTCTTGGTCTTGGCCCTCGGCTCGGTGATCGAGATCAGGATCGCGCCGGCGTCCGCGTCGTAGAGGTAGTTGACGGTCGAAAGCTGGGGCCTGCCGTCACGTTTGACAGTGGCGAGGGTGCCGAAGTTGCGGTCGGCGAGGATCGCGTAGAGCGCGGAGTCGGTCATGACTCCTTCAAAGCGCGCACCGTCCGGCTTGTTCCGCGACCGGCAAAAGCGCAGCTCAGCGACCCAAGCCGGGCGAACCGGACAAACATGCACGAATAAATGTGCTTGCATGCGGCAACTAAAGTGTCATCAGACACACCCGGTCACTTTCTCCTTGCGAAGCTCCTCCAAGAGGAACATCCTTGCTCAAGGCAACTAGTTGCAGTGACCAAGCAACCGGCGAGAGAGACCATCATGACACCCACGACACCCGGCACCAGGTCGAAGGCCGACCTCGACCTGGCCGACACCCTCGGGCACGAGCTCGTGCGGCTCGTCCGCCTGGTCAACCGGGCCAAGTCCCAGGTGTCCAAGCAGGGACCGGACGGCATCGAGCGGGCCGCGTACGCGATCCTCTTCTGCCTCATCCACGTCGGACCCCAGCGGACCAGCAAACTCGCCGAGTTCCTGCACTCCGAGATCTCGACGATCAGCAGGCAGTCGAGCTCCCTCGTCCAGCACGGGCTGGTCGAGCGCCTGGCCGACCCCGAAGACGGCCGGGCATGCCTGCTCGCACCGACCGCCGAAGGACTCCGGGTCTTCGAGGAGAACCGCAAGCAGCGGAACCAGTGGCTCGCCGAGGTACTCGGCGATTGGTCCGACTCCGACCGGGAAACCCTCAACTCGCTGTTCCGACGGCTGAACAACGACATCGAGAAAACATCTCCACAGTTCGCCGATCCCGCGTCGGCGTCGAAGGCCAAGGGGGCCTGAACAATGAGTTCCGCAGTAGAAAGTCCGCCAGCAGTTCACGAAGAGGGGCCCCGGCTCAGTCACCGTCAGATCGTCACGATCCTGATCGGCCTGATGTCGGGCATGTTCCTGGCGGCGCTCGACCAGACGATCGTGGGCACCTCGATCGTCCGCATCGCGAATGACCTCAACGGGTTCGACCTGCAGGCCTGGATCACCACGGCCTACCTGATCACCTCGACGATCGTCACCCCGATCTACGGCAAGCTGTCCGACATCTACGGGCGCAAGCCGTTCTACATCGCGGCGATTTCGATCTTCCTCGTCGGCTCGATCGCTTCGGCGTTCGCGACGTCGATGTACGAACTGGCCGCGTTCCGCGCGATCCAGGGCCTCGGCGCCGGCGGTCTGATGTCGCTGGCGATGACGATCATGGGCGACATCGTGCCGCCGCGGGAACGCGCCCGCTACCAGGGCTACTTCCTCGCCGTGTTCGGTATCTCCACCGTGCTCGGCCCGGTGCTCGGCGGGTTCTTCGCCGACTTCGACAAGCTCGGCAGCGTCTTCGGCTACGACATCGCCGGCTGGCGCTGGGTCTTCCTGATCAACGTGCCGATCGCGATCGTCGCGCTGTTCGTCGTCGCCCGCGTGCTCAACGTGCCGCACCAGCGCCACGACCACAAGATCGACTGGTGGGGCGGGCTCGCGCTCGTCGTCGCCGTGGTGCCGTTCCTGATCGTCGCCGAGCAGGGCAACAAGTGGGGCTGGGGCTCGCAGAACGCGATCATCTGCTACGTCATCGGCGCCATCGGCGTCGTGGCCTTCATCTTCATCGAGAAGCTGATGAAGGACGCGGCACTGATCCCGCTGCGGCTGTTCAAGAACTCGACCTTCACGGTCGCGATCATCGGCGGCATCATCGTCGGTGTCGCGATGTTCGGCGCGATCATGATGATCCCGCAGTACATGCAGGTGGTGCAGGAGTTCTCGCCGACCGAGTCGGGTCTGCTGATGATCCCGCTGATGGCGGGCATCATGAGCGGTTCGATCATCTCGGGCCAGATCACCAGCAAGACCGGTCGCTACAAGGTGTTCCCGGTGGTCGGCACGCTGCTGATCGCGGCGGGCGCGTTCTTCTTCGCGCAGGTCGAGTACAACAGCGCGCTGTGGCACCCGCTGGTCGCGGCCGCGATCATCGGCCTCGGCCTCGGTGCCTGCATGCAGACGCTGATCATCGCGGTGCAGAACGCGGGCCCGCGCAGCGACATGGGCGTCTCGACCGCGTCGGCGACGTTCTTCCGCCAGATCGGTGGTACCGCGGGTGTCGCGGTGTTCCTGACGATCCTGTTCAACGTCCTGCCGGGCAACATCACCAAGGCGTTCGGCGGCAACGCGCCGACCGGGCCGGGCGCGGCGGCGCTGGGCGACATCCAGTCCAACACGAGCGGTATCGCGAGCCTGCCCGAGGCCATCAAGACCCCGGTGCTGATCGGCTTCACCGAGTCGATCACCACGGTGTTCTACGTGGCGGGCGCGGTCGCGCTGCTGGCGACGCTGGTCCTGATGTTCATGAAGGAGATCCCGCTGCTCGGCGGTTCGGCTCCTTCGGCTCCTTCGGCGGCTTCGGCTCTCGAAGGTGGCGAAGCTCTTCTCGAAGAGGAAGAGGCCAAGCCCGTCGAGACGGCTTCCGAGAAGACGGTGGTGACCGCGCCCGTCGAGCCCGGCAAGCACGCGCTCACCAACGGGAACGGCAACGGGGCCTTCCGGGCGGGATCCGCGCAGATCAGCGGGCACGTCCGCCGGGACGACGCGACCAACGTCCCGGGCGCGGCGCTGACCCTGATCGACCACAACGGCAACCAGGTGGCCAGGACGCACACGAATGAGAACGGCGTGTACTCCTTCGCCGGCATCGTGGGCGGGCGGTACACCATCGTCGCCAGCGGCCGCTGGTTCCGGCCGGTCGCGGCGACGCTGACCGCCACCGGTTCCGGGGTGCTGCGCCACGACGTCGAGCTGGTCAGCACGATCCTGCTGAGCGGGGTCGCCCGGACCGACGGCGAACGGGTGGTCCCGGACGCGCGGATCACCGTGCTCGACTCCTCGGGCGGCGTCGCCGCCGTGGCGAGGACCGACGCGGAGGGCAACTACACGGTCAGCGACCTGCCCGCCGGGACGTACACGGTGATCGCCAGCGGCTACCCGCCTGCCACCAGCCGGGTGGAGCTGCTGGGCGGCGACCAGGCCGAGCACGACGTCCGGCTGAGCTACGACCAGGCGCTCGACGAGCTCGTCGAACACTAGGCGCGAGCTTGAAATGAAGGGGCCTTTCATTGCAAATTTTGCGATGAAAGGCCCCTTCATTGCGCTTGGGGGACGCGTGACAGGGACGGCGAGGACACCCCGATTCCACCGTTCGGTGAAGTGCGGTTCGCCGAGTACACGTAGGCTCGCGGCGTGAGTGAGGTGTACACCGAGGCCGCGAGCATCGGCGTGGGCTGGCTCGACACCGCCGGGCCCGTGCTCGTCTGGGTGATCGTGCTCAGCTTCATCTTCGTGGAGTGCGCGCTGATCATCGGGCTGTTCCTGCCCGGCGACTCCCTGCTGTTCGCGGCCGGGGTCGTCCTCGCGCAACATGGCTCCGACCTGAACGCGTGGCTGCTCTCCGCCGCGGCGCTGCTCGTCGCGATCGTCGGCAACCAGGTGGGTTATTACATCGGCCGGGGCACGGGCACGAAACTGATCGCGCGACGCGGCGGCAAGGTACTGAACAAGCACAACCTCGACCGTGCCAGGAACTTCCTCGATCGCAGGGGTTTCTTCGCCATCGTCGCCGCGCGCTGGATCCCGTGGATCCGCACGCTGGCGCCGCTCATCGCGGGGGCCGCGCGGATGGATCCGCGCCGGTTCGCGCTCGCGACAGCGCTGGGCGGGCTGCTCTGGGTGCCGACGCTGGTGCTGCTCGGCTACTACGGCGCCGGTCTGCTGGACCAGCTGCCGTGGGTCAAGACGGCGGCCCTGTGGATCAGTATCGCGTTCTTCGTGGTGGGCACGGCCTACGGCTTCATCCGCTACCGCCAGGAGATGCGGCGCCCCGCCGAAGAGACCGAAGAGAGCACGGCCTAAACCTCGGGGTCAGCCCAGATTTCCAGCTGGATGCCATCCGGGTCACGGAACACGATGACCGACGAGCCTTCCAGGGTCCGCGATCCCTTCGACGGCGAGTAGACGACGCCGTACTCCGAGAGCCGCGCTTCCCACTCCGCCAGTTCCGACCGCGACGACACCTTGAACGCCACGTGGTCCAGACCGGTCCGCCGTTCGTCGAACCGCGGCCGCTCGGTGTCCTGATGCTCGACGAGCACCACCGCGAAGCCTTCGCTCGGCGACCTCAGCACGACCTTCCGCAGGCCCGTCTCCGGGTCCTCGCGACGCGTGAACTCCTCGAGTTCGAGCACGCGGGCGTACCAGGGCACGCTCCGGTCCACATCGGTCACGGTGAGTGCCAGGTGGTGCACAGACATGAGCTTGGACATCGGGGATGACCGTCCTGATCAAGAAGCTTGGGGGCGCCACCAGGGTGACACAGGCGCCTGGGGCCACGAGGTGATCCGCCGACTTCCCACATGAATCGTGATATCCGCCGGGAAAGGGTGTTAAAAAGTGGCTGAACCGCACGCGGACCCGATATCCCCTCGTGACCGCCTCGTGGCCCTGGGTGTCAACGTCCTCCGCCGACGGTCAGCACCGTCCCGGTGGTGTACGACGCGGCCGGGGAAAGAAGCCACAGCACGGCTTCCGCGACTTCGCCGGGTTCGCCCGCCCGTCCCATCGGGATGGTCGGGGCGATCCGGTCCATGCGGTCGGGCATCCCGGCGGCCGCGTGCAGTCCGGTGTGGATCATCCCCGGCGCGACCGCGTTGACCCGCACGGATTCTTTGGCGACTTCTTGCGCCACGCCGTAGGTCATCGTTTCGACGGCCGCCTTGGTGCCCGCGTAATGGACCCATTCCCCGGGCGAGCCGGTCCGCGCGGCGGTGGACGACACCGTCACGATCGCGCCGCCCCCGCCGCCGTACCGGGTGGACATCCGGCGGATGCCCTCGCGGACGCACAGGAAGACGCCCGTGACGTTGACGTCGACCACCCGGCGGACGACCTCGGCCTCGTACTCGTCGAGGCGGCCGGGGGTGTTGCCGGTGATGGCCGCGTTCGCGACCAGCCCGGCGAGCGGGCCGAGGGCGACGGCGGCGTCGAACAGGGCCACCACGTCGTCTTCGGACGCGACGTCCCCGCGCTGGGTGATCGCTTGGACGCCGTGCTCGCGAACGCGCGAAGCGACGCCTTCGGCCGCTTCGGCGTCACCCGCGTAGTTGACGACGATGTCGTATCCGCGCGCGGCGGCCAGCTCGCAGACCGCCGCGCCGATGCCCTTGCTTCCGCCTGTCACGACGAGAACACCACTCATATGGCGAAGTTAACCAGCGGGAGGTTCTCGAGGACCAAGTCGGCCCGGCCGCTGGTGGAGGCGATCAGGTCGGCGTTGCGCTGGTCGGAACCGAGGGCGCGGCGACGCGCATCGACCAGCGAACGGCCGTAGCGGCGGTGCCGCGAAACGAGCCGCTCGATGCGCTCGGGTTCGTCCGGCGCGAGGAACCACGACTCGGCGAGGATCGGTTTCACCCCGCTCCACGGGTCGTCCTGCATGAGCAGGTAGTTACCCTCGGTGATCACCAGCGGGACGTCCGGCGTGACCGCGACGGCGCCGGCGATCGGCTCCTCGATCTCCCGGCGGAACTCGGGCGCGTAGACGGTCTCGCGGCCTTCGGCGAGCCTCCGCAGCAGGTGCACGTACCCGGCCGCGTCGAAGGTGTCCGGGGCGCCCTTGCGCTCCACCCGGCCGAGGCGCTGCAACTCCACCTGCGCCAGGTGGAAGCCGTCCATCCCGACCACCGCCGCCCTCGTGCCCAGCGCCTTCGCGAGGCCCCAGGCCAGCGTGGTCTTACCGGACGCGGGGGCGCCGACGATCCCGAGCACGCTGCGCTGTCCCGGCTTCGCCAGGGCCTGGGCCCTGCTCAACAGGTCCTCGAACACCGGAGGCATCGCGGTCATGACTGTCCTTCTCCCATCTTCGCGACCGCGGCCGTCCACGACCTCGGTCCTTCATGCCGCACCCGTTCGGCGGCCACCTCGTTGGCGAACGCGATCCAGCCAGGGACATCCCCTTCGCCCCTGGCGACCGCGTACGCGAAAGCCCCGTGCCAGACGTCGCCCGCGCCCAGCGTGTCACGCGCCCGGGTGACGGGAACGGGGACGGCACCGGATCCGTCCGCCGTCGACCAGCGGACCGGATCGGGGCCCGCGGTCGTGATGACCAGCGGCACGCCGTGCTCGCGCGGATCGTCCCCGCGGTACAGCGAGGAGCACGCGGCGACGTCGACGAGCGGCAGGAGTTCGGGGAAGACCGGCTTCCAGCTCCCGGCGTCGAGCACCACCGGTATCCCGCGCTCCCGAGCCCAGCGCGCGATGGCCAGCGCGACCTCCGGATGGTGCCCATCCAGGAGCACACACCTGGGCATTTCGTCCTCTGAATGCGGTAGTTGCGCGTGCAAGGACCGCATCGAGAGGACGAAACGCGAGGAAGCGTGGGCGTTGCGCGAGACGACGGTGCGCTCGCCGTCGGAGTCACGGACGGTGATGGCGCTGATCGCGGGCGGATCGGGCCGTCCGGGATCGAGGTCGACCAGGTCGACGCCGTGCGCGCCGAGGTCGGCGCGGGCGAGTGCCGCCAGCGGATGCGCACCGGCGACCGTCAGCAACGTCGCCCCGGCGCCGAGCGCGGCCACGGTCACCGCCGCGTTCGTCGCCGGCCCCCCGGCGGCGACGTCCATCGACAGCGAACGCACCTTCTCGCCCGGCGCCGGTATCTCGGCGACGCGCTGAATCTGGTCGACGGTGCACAGGCCCGCCAGCAGGACTCGCACTACTACAGTCCAGTGTGGACGGCTGAGGCGACTTCTTCGACTTCGCCGTTCTCACCGATCTTCAGCGCACCCGTGAGCAGGCCGACGACCTGGTTCATAGTGTGCGTCTTCGGCGAGACGACCGCGACTCGCTTTCCGAGGCGATGGACGTGGATGCGGTCGGCGATGTCGAACACGTGCGGCATGTTGTGGCTGATCAGCACCACCGGCAGGCCGCGTTCGCGGATCCGGTTGATCAGATCCAGGACCTTGCCCGATTCGGCGACGCCGAGCGCGGCGGTGGGCTCGTCCATGATGACCGCCTTGGTGCCGAACGCGGCCGCCCGCGCGACCGCGACACCCTGGCGCTGCCCGCCGGACAGTGTCTCCACCGGCTGTGTGATGGACTTGATGTTGATGCCGAGTTCGTCCAGGATCCGCTGCGCGTCGGACCTCATGGTCGCCGTGTCCAGTTTCCTGAACAGCTGTCCGAAGAGGTCCTTTCGCCGCTTTTCCCGACCCAGGAACATGTTCGATGCGATGTCGAGCGCGGGCGCGACGGCGAGATCCTGGTACACCGTCTCGATCCCGTAGTGGCGAGCGTCCAAAGGGGACTTGAAGTGCACGGCCTGACCGTCCACTTTGATCTCACCGGCGTCCGGGATCACCGCTCCCGAAAGGGCTTTGATGAGGCTCGACTTCCCGGCGCCGTTGTCACCGACGACGGCGAGCACCTCACCGGGGAACAGTTCGAAGTCGGCGCCGTCGATGGCGGTGACCCGGCCGTAGCGTTTGACCAGCCCCTGAGCGGACAACGTGGGTGTCGTCATGACTGCTGCCTCCTCGCGAACCGGTCGACGCAGACCGCGCCGATGAGCAGGGCGCCGGTGGCGACGTCCTGGTAGAGCGCGTCCACGCCGAGCTGGGTCAGCCCGGACCGCAGGACCGCGACGACCAGCGCGCCCATCATCGTGCCGAGCACCGAACCGCGGCCGCCGAACAGGCTCGCGCCGCCGAGCACCACCGCGGTGATGGAGTCGAGGTTGCCGAGCTGGAAGGCGTTCGGGTCGGCGTTGGGCACACGGCCGAGCGCCTGCCAGGCGGCGATCCCGACGATCACGCCGGCGACGAGGTACACCGAAAGTATCGTCCGGTTGACCTTGATCCCGGACAGCCGCGCGGATTCCGGCGCGTTGCCGACCGCGTAGACGTGCTTGCCCCACGGCGTGCGCGTGAGCGCGTACCAAAGTCCCAGGTACATCAGCAAAGCCAGCGTCATGCCGTAGGTGATCGGGATGCCGCCGAAGAGGTACCGGCGGGTGCCGAGCCATTTGAGCAGCTCGTCGGCGACCGGGACGGCCTGGCCGCTCGCGAACAGTTTCGCGGCCGCGGTGAGCACCGTCAGCAGACCGAGCGTGACGATGAACGGCGGCAGCTTGATCCGGGTGACCAGCGAACCGGTGACCATCCCGATCGCCACCGTCGCCACGATTCCCAGCAGCAGCGCCCAGATCCCGGCGACGCCGCCCGCCACGAGTTTCGCCATGATCAGCGTCGCGAGCACCATCGCGGCCGCGTTGGCCAGGTCGATGCCCGCGGTCAGGATGATCAGCGTCTGCCCGAGGGCGAGCGTGCCGATCACCAGGGACTGTTGCACCACAAGGGAAAGGTTGTCGAGGTCGAGGAAGGTGTCCGTCGAGGCGGAGAACACCACGATCGCGACGAGCAGGGCCAGCGCGGGCCCGACCGCGGGCGCGCGGAGGAAGAACTCACCGATCGACGGCCGCTCGTTTCCTTTGAGGGTGGCAGTACTCATTTCGTCCCCCAGCAGTTCTCGAGGCCCCACTTGGTGTCCTGGCTCTCCACGCCCGGGATCGGCTTGTCCGTGATCACCGCGGATCCGGTGTTCACGAACCCGCTCGGCTTCTTCCCGGTCTTGGCGTACTCGACGGCGGCGAGGACGCCCTGCTCGGCCATCTTCTTCGGGAACTGCATGACCGTGGCGGCGTACTGGCCGTCGCGCACGTTCTTGACGCCTTCGCAGCCGCCGTCGATCGAGCCCATCACGAGCTGGTTCACCAGGCCGCGGGCCTGGAGCGCGGCGTAGGTGCCGCGGCCCATCGGCTCGTTCATCGTGTAGACGGCGTTGATGTCGGTGGTGCGCTGCAACAGGTTCTCCACACCCTGCTGAGCCAGGCTCTGGTCGCCGTTCGCGGGCGTCTTGCCCTTGATCTCCGGCGACGCGTCGGTCAGGCCGATGCCCTTGAGGAACCCGGTGTGCCGCTGGGTGTCCACTGTGGACCCGGCGGTGCCGTCCACCATGAACAGCTTCGGCGGCTTGCCGGCGAGCGCGGCCTTGACGTACGCGCCCTGCTGACGTCCGGCCTCGAAGTTGTCCGTGGCGAAGGTGGCGTCGACGGCGGTGTCCGGTTCGGTCGCCGTGTCGAGCGCGATGACCAGCACCCCGGCCTTGCGGGCGCGGTCGATGGCGTCGAGGACACCGGTCGAGGAACTCGGCGTGATCAGGATGGTGTTCGCGCCCTGCTGCATGAGGTTCTCGATGGCCCGGACCTGGCCGTCGTTGTCGCCGTCGAACTGGCCGGCGAGCGCGCTGAACTCCGCGCCGTTCGCCTCGGCGGCGGCCTTGGCGGCCGCCCTCAGTTCCACGAAGTAGGGATTGGTGTCGGTCTTGGTGACCAGGCCGACCTTGGCCTTGCCACCCCCGCCCGCTTTCGATCCGCCACCCCAGTGGCGTTCGACGGTGCACCCGGTCGAGGTCACCGCTAACGCGACCATCGCGAGCGCAACGAGGCTCCGTTTCCCAAGACGTCGTTGTCTCATGGAGATGCCCTCCGATCGAGGCTGTCCGTGATGGACCGGAAGGTAGACAGGGTTATGCTCACTCGCAAGCGTTTGCGCAAACGCTTGCCAGCCTGCCTGCACCGAGGAACGTTGATGCCGCCGTCTCGCTCGTCCCGCCCCACCCAACGCGACATCGCCGAGCTGGCGGGAGTCTCGATCACCACGGTGTCCCATGTGGTCAACGGGACGAGGGCGGTGGCCGAGGAGACGAAGCTGGCGGTCCTCCGCGCGATCGAGCAGACCGGCTACACCGGCGACGCCATCGCCCGTTCGCTGGTCACCGGCGGGACGCGGTCGATCGGCGTCGCGATCTCCCTGATCGCGAACCCGTACTTCGCCCTGCTGATCCAGGCCATCGAGCGCGAAGCCGCGTTGGCCGGGTACACGGTCCTGCTGGCGGACACGCACGACACCGTTGACACCGAGCGTGAGACCGTGCGGACCCTGCGTTCCCGCCGGGTCGACGGGCTGCTGATCACGCCGTCGCCCGGCGACGGTTCGGTGATCGGGGAGCTCGTCTCGCTCGACGTCCCGACCGTGCTCATCGACAGGCTGTCCACGCGCACCGACGTCGACCAGGTGGGCGCGGAGAACATCCAGTCGACGTCCGCGCTGACGGCGCATCTGGCGTCGCTCGGGCACCAGCGGATCGGCATGATCAGCGGCACCGCCGGGCTGAGCACCAGCGAGGAGCGGATCCTCGGCTACCGGCTCGGCCTCGGCCGTTCGGGGCTCACCTGGTCGGAGGACCTGGTCGCGTGCGGGCAGTCTTCGCAGGCAGGCGGGGCTCTCGCGCTCAGCACGCTGCTCGCGCTACCGTCTCCGCCGACGGCGCTGGTGGTCGCGAACGACACGATGATGGTCGGCGTCCTGCACGAGTTGCGGAAGCGCGGCCTGCGCGCCGGGATCGACCTGCCGGTGGTGGTCTACGACGACGTCGAGTGGGCCGATCTGGTCGATCCGCCGCTGACCACGATGGCGCAGCCGATCGACGAGATCGGCACACAGGCGGTGCGCCTGCTGCTGGCCCGGATCAACGATCCCGCACGCAAGGCCCAGACGATGCGGATTCCGCCTACTCTCCGCCATCGGGCGTCCTGCGGATGCGCTCTCGTTCACTCACATTGATGATTGTTGGGAGACTTTCCGGTCTCGCCGCCGAGTGACGCTCCGTCAGCCGTTACCGTCGTTCAGGCTCGGATGAAGGCATGGAGCGATGACCGCATTGTCCCCGGCGTTACCCCTGTGGGAGGACACCCCTGTCACCCACCGGTTCGGGGTGGCCATGGCGATGCACGCGAACCCGTATTCGGGTGAACTCGTCCGCGCCATCCGCCGCGCCGCGCGCCGTCACGGCTGCGAGATCACCCTCGCCGACACCGGCGACAGCGTCGCCGAGGAAGCCGCGGTCATCCGCGCGCTGCGGGCCGACCGCGTCGACGGTGTCCTGCTCGTCCCGGCGGCCGGCGACGAAGCGGTGATCAACGGACTGGTCCGGATGGGCGTGCCGACCGTGCTCGTCGACCGGATGGCCGGACGCAACGACGTCGACCAGGTCGGCTCCGAGAACATCCAGGCCGTGTGCGCTCTCGTGCGGCACCTCGCCGGGCTGCGGCACCGCAAGATCGGCTTCATCTCGGGCGAAGAGGACATGGCCACCTACGAGGAGCGGGCCCTGGGCTACCGGCTCGGCCTCGGCCGTTCCGGCCTCCGGTGGACGTCGCAGCTGGTCGCGTGCGGGCAGTCGACCCCGGGCGGGGCGGCCGCCGCGACCGCGAAACTGCTCGACAGCTGGCCGTCGCCGACGGCGCTCGTGGTGGCGAGCGAGGCGATGATGATCGGCGTCCAGTACGAGGCGCACCGGCTCGGCATCCGGATCGGGCGCGACCTCGCGATCGTCGGCTACGGCGACATGGAGTGGGCCGGGCAGGTGACCCCGGCGGTGACCACGATGGCGCAGCCGATCGAGGAGATCGGGCGCAAGGCCGTCGAACTCCTGCTCGCCCGGATCACCGACCCTGAGCGACGACCCGAATCCGTACGGCTCGCACCGCGCTTCATACACCGTCAGTCGTGCGGCTGCTGAATCACAACCCGCTGGTCAGAACGCCGCCGCCGGGTGAAGATGGCGGAATGACCGACCTGTGGACCGTGCACACCGCCGACCTCGAAGCAGGCGTGCTCACCGCGGCACGTGCTCTGCTGGACGACGCTTTCGACGGCGATTTCAGCGACCACGACTGGGAGAACGCCCTCGGCGGCATGCACACGCTGGTGTGGGAGAGCGGCGAGCTGATCGGGCACGCGTCACTGGTCCAGCGACGGCTCGTGCACGACGGGCGGGCCCTCCGGACGGGTTATGTCGAGGCGGTCGCCGTCCGGTCGGATCACCGGCGGCGCGGGCACGGCGCCGCGATGATGGACGCGCTGGAGCGGGTCCTGCGGAAGGCGTACGACCTCGGGGCGCTCTCGGCGTCCGAAGACGCCCTGGAGTTCTACGCGTCGCGCGGCTGGCTGCTGTGGCGCGGCACTTCGTCGGTCATGACGCCTTCGGGCCTGGAGGCGACGAAGGAGGACGACGGGTCGATCCATGTGCTGCCGGTGGGGGTCACCCTGGATCTGGACGGGGAGATCACCTGCGACTGGCGCTCGGGCGACGTCTGGTGACGCGTTTAGTCCTCTGAATGCGGGGGCACCTGCTCGCGCCGGTCTTCGAACTCCGCATTCAGAGGACTAAACGCGGGAGTTGAGAGCCGCCGCCACCCGGCGCACCATCGCACGAGGGTCGGCATAGAGCTCCTCCTTGGTAATGACGATGAACTCCCAGCCCTCGGCCTCGATCAACGCTCGCCGTCGCGCGTCCAGACGTGGCTGTTCACCTTCGAGATGCCAAGCACCGTCATATTCGATGGCGAGCTTGGCTTCGCGGATCGCGAGATCCAGCCGGCCGAGGAACCGGGTCCCGCTGAACACCTCGACCTGAGGCTCCGCCTCGATCCCGTGGAGCCTCAACCGCACCCTGACCTCGGACTCCGGGATGGACTCCGCTCGCCCGTCCGAAAGTTCCAGGGCCTGACGCGCCCGGACGATCCCATTGTCGTGCCGGGGCCGCAAGTACGCGTCGAGCGTCTCACTGTCGATGAATCCGGCGCGGAGCAGCACATCCAGAAACCCGACGACACGGGGAAGAGAGCGTCGAAGCCGGGTATCGGTCAGGATGTCCATCGTCATGCGCAACGGTGTGGCGATAAGGCCGTCCCGCCAAGGCTCGAAGTCCCGACCGAGAAGCCTGGTCCGGCGGAGATGCGTTCCGCGCAGACTGTGGAAGCCCTTCACCTCGGGCACCACGAACTCGACCGGGTCGTTCTCGGCCGAGAACGGGAATCCGCGCACCGTCGCGGCCGAGCACCCGGTCAGCACCGCACCGTCGGGTACGACGAGGATCGCGGCCTTGCAGCGCAGTTCGTGATCTTGAGGAATGCCTATCGGGGCATAGACATCCTGGAACAGCCGGTTGTACGGCCCCGAGCGGAGCTGGGCACGGGTCAGGTCTCCTTCGCTGACGGCCCGGCTGCCCACGAAGGGGCCGAAAAACTCGGAGGGCGTCGCGTACTGGTTTCTGGACACGCTCCGACGATGGCATCCGGCCCTGACGGCACCCTGGATCCAAGATCATCTTCGGCCCACTTGTCCACAACGCTCCGAGCCCTGTGGATGACCGCATTTAGTCCTCTGAATGCCTGCCGCATTTAGTCCTCTGAATGCCTGCCGCATTTAGTCCTCTGAATGCCTGCCGCATTTAGTCCTCTGAATGCGGCACTACCAGCGCCCGGTGAACGCACTTTGCACTGCCGCATTCAGAGGACTAAATGCGGTGGTCCAGGGTCGCGGCGGCTTCGAGCAGCATCCACGCGCTCACCTGCACGGACAGGTCGCGCTCGGGGGCGTCCGGGGCGAGAGGGAGCGAAGGCGCCGGAGTCGCCCAGTCGGCACTGAAGAGCGGCCCGTGCGGCGTCTCGGTGGCGCCGTTCCAGCACGTTTCGGCCGAATGCAGGACGAGATCGCGCGCCACCCCGCTCGGCAGCAGCGGTGCCGCGAGCGCCAGGTACCGAGCCAGGATCCCGGCGAACAGGCCGCCGTCACCGCCGCCCTGCCCCCGGATCACCCCGTTCGGCGCGACGTGCTCCGCGACCGCGTGGATCGTGTGCTCCACTCTGTCCATTTCGGACAATTCAAGACAGGCGCCGAGGTAGACCCCTTGGCAGTACGTGAAAATGTGCTTGACCAGTTCATCGGAGCCGACGCGCAGGCCGTCCCACACCAGTCCGGACCCCGGGTCGACGAGCCGTTCGGTCATCCAGCCGGTCAGGCCCGCCGCGTGCTCGGCGGCCCCTTCACGGGCGTGGAAGATCGCCGCCGGGCCGTTCGCGGGCGCGTTCTTGAAGTCGTCGCCGACACGCCACCAGATCCCGCCGCCCGCGTCGTCGGTCCAGCCTTCGCGCAACCGGGAACTGATCGCCTCCAGCCCGCCGCGGACGTCCAGCCCGAGATGTCCCACGCGTTGCAGCGCGAGACCGAGCCAGGCGATGTCGTCGTAGTAGTCGTTGATCCACTTGCCGAAATTGCGCAGCCGCAAAGACGCCACGAACCGGTCGATCAGCTTCAGTCGTTCCGGTGAGGGGTCCCGCAGCTGCGCGTCGACGAGGGTGTCCAGCAGATGCGCCTGCCACCAGTAGTTCCAGTGCCAGTGGACGCGCTGGCCCGCCGAGGGCGGCCAGCCGCTGCGGCCGAGGACCGTTCCGGGCAGTCCCCACACCCTGCGCAGATGCCGGTCGCGGACCGCGCGTTCGGCGGCCGCGGCCCGGTCGGCGAGTGCGGTCATCGCGTCATCATCCCTTGCCCGCTGACATACCGCTCAGTATGTTGAGACGACCCCCGACCTCGCGAGGTGCTTCATGACCACGGCGCACGTGACCTGCCCACTCTGCGAAGCCACCTGCGGCCTGGAGGTGACGATCGACGAGAAGAGCCTGGTCACCCGGGTCCAGGGTGACCGCGAGGACGTCTTCTCGCGGGGATACATCTGCCCGAAGGGCGCCTCACTCGGCGCGCTGCACCACGACCCGGACAGGCTCACCGCGCCGCTGGTCAAACGGGACGGCGAGTTCGTCGAGGTCACCTGGGACGAGGCCTTCGCCGAGATCGACCGGCGCCTCCGGCCGATCATCGACGAGCACGGCAAGGACGCCGTCGCCGTCTACTCCGGCAATCCGACGGTGCACAACGCGGCACTGGTGCTCTACGGCCGCGTGTTCTTCAAAGCACTGGGCACCAAGAACTTCTACACCGCGACCACGGTCGACCAGATGCCGAAGCACTTCTCCTCCGGCTACCTCTTCGGCGACCCGCAGACCATCCCCGTCGCCGACCTCGACCGCACTGAACACCTGCTCATCCTGGGCGCGAACCCGCTGGTGTCCAACGGAAGCCTGATGACCGCGGCCGACACCCGCGGCAGGCTGCGCGGGATCCAGAAGCGCGGCGGCAAGATCGTCGTCCTCGATCCGCGCCGCACCCGGACCGCGCAACTCGCCGACGAGCACCACGCGATCCGGCCCGGCACCGACGCGCTGTTCCTGTTCGCGCTGGTCAACGTGCTGTTCGCGGAGAACCGCGTCCGCCCCGGCGAGCACGTCAACGGTGTCGACGAGGTCCGTGCGCTCGCGGAACCGTTCACGCCGGAGGCGGTCGCGCCCGCGACCGGGATCGACGCCGCCGAGATCCGCCGGATCGCGCTCGACCTCGCGGACGCCGGACGGGCCGCGGTCTATGGCCGGATGGGGACCACGACGCAGTCGTACGGGACCGTCGCGAGCTGGCTGGTCGACGTCGTCAACGCGCTCACCGGCAACCTCGACCGCGAAGGCGGCGTGATGTTCCCGCTGCCCGCCCTCTGGCGGCCACGGCGGTCCTCGCCGTTCACCAGCGGCCGCTGGACGAGCCGGGTGCGCGGCTATCCCGAGGTGCTCGGCGAGCTGCCGGTGGCCACGCTCGCGGACGAGATCGAAACACCCGGCGAGGGCCAGGTGCGGGCGCTGGTGACCATCAGCGGCAACCCGGCGCTGAGCACGCCCAACTCCGCGCGGCTCACGGAGGCGCTGCGGCAGCTGGACTTCATGGTCTCCCTCGACGTGTACCTCAACGAGACCACCCGGCACGCCGACGTCATCCTGCCCGGGCCGTCACCGCTGGAGCGGCCGCACTACGACGTCGCGTTGTACGGGCTCGCCGTGCGGAACGTCGCGAACTGGACGCCGCCGACGCTCGAAACGGACCTGCCGCAGGAGTGGGTCACCCTGCTGCGGATGGCCGGAATCGCCGCGGGCCAGGGGCCGGACGTCGACGTCGCCGCCTTCGACACGATGGCCGCGGGCGAGACGGCGCGGCGCACCGGCGTCGACCTGTCGCTCGCCGAAGGCCGCACGGGACCGGCTCGGATGATCGACCTGATGCTGCGCGGCGGACCGTACGGGCTGAGCCTGGCCGATCTCGAAGCCGCCCCGCACGGCATCGACCTCGGCGCGCTGAAGCCGCGGCTGCCGGAGGTGCTCACCACCGCGAGCGGGAAGGTCGAGCTGGCCCCGGACGCGATCACGAAGGACGTGCCACGATTGCGGGCGGAGCTGGACAAGGCGCCCGACGCCCGCCTGCTGCTGATCGGGCGACGGCATCTGAGCTCGAACAACTCGTGGATGCACAACCTGACGCCGCTGGTGCGCGGCGGGAACCGGTGCACCGTCCAGGTGCATCCGGACGACGCCGCCCGGCTCGGGCTGACCGACGGCGGGCTCGCGGCGGTGACGTCGCGGGCCGGGAAGCTGGAAGCCCCGGTGGAGGTCACGGCCGACGTCCGGCCCGGCGTGGTGAGCATGCCGCACGGCTGGGGGCACGACCTCGACGGCACGCGCACGAAGGTCGCGTCGGCGCACGCGGGGGTCAACTCGAACCTGGTCGCCGACGAGACCCTGCTCGATGTCCCGTCCGGGAACGCCGTGCTGAACGGGATCCCGGTCGAGGTCGCCCCCGTCTAGCCGCGTTTCGTCCTCTGAATGCGGTAGTTGCGCGCGCAAGGACCGCATTCAGAGGACGAAACGCGTGGGGTCACCAGGCTTTGGCGAGGTCGGCGTGCTGCCGGACCCAGGCGTGCATGACGATCCCGGCGGCGACACCGGCGTTGATCGAGCGCGTCGTGCCGAACTGCGCGATCGAGACGACGAGCGACGCGGTCTTCTGCGCCTCGGCCGACAGCCCGGGCCCCTCCTGGCCGAACAGCAGGACACACTCGCGCGGCAGCTCGGCGGTCTCGACGGGCTGGGAGCCGGGGGTGTTGTCGACGGCGACCACGGCGAGACCTTCCGTGGCGGCGAAGGTCAGCAGCCCGTTGACGTCCTCGTGGTGGAGAAGGTGCTGGTAGCGGTCGGTCACCATGGCGCCGCGCCGGTTCCAGCGCCGCCGTCCGACGATGTGCACGGCGGCCGCGGCGAACGCGTTCGCCGTCCGGACCACGGTGCCGATGTTGTGATCGTGCTGGAAGTTCTCGATCGCCACGTGGAACGGGTGCCGACGGCCGTCCACATCGGACACGATGGCCTCGCGCCGCCAGTAGCGGTACGGGTCGACGACGTTGCGGCGGTCGCCTCCTGCCAGGAGCTCCGGGTCGTAGCGCTCGTCCGCGGGCCACTCGCCTTCCCACGGGCCGACGCCGACCTCTTCCCGCGCCACCCATTCGGTGGGGCCGGCCTCTTCCGAGTTCACCCGGAGATTGTCACTCAGCCCATGCTGACGCGGTGCGCCGGTGCGTCCCCGTCGTGGTGGCGGTGACGCCAGCGCTGGTACGCGCCGACGTAGGAGATGATCACCGTCGCCATCGCGATCACGACGACGAACGGCAGCGACGAGCGCGGGAAGACCGTGTCGTAGAGGTAGTAGGCGTTGAAGCCGCCGGGCAGATCGCCGAGGCCCTGCAGGTTCCGGAAGTAGTTCTCGGCGGCCGTCAGCGGGCACGGCCACGGGAAGACGTTGACGAGCACTCCCCATGCGGCGAAGAACACATGCACGAAGATCACCTTCGGCCACCGCCACGCGAGAAAACCGCCGAATCCGATGAACAGCAGCGCGAAAATATGCACCACCACTGTCACGTTCGCCAGGAAACCCGCCACCTCAAGCCCCCTTTCACACCCCTACCAGCGACGTTACCCCTCTCGTATTGAGAAACGCTCACGAAAAAAGGGGCATCCTCCGTTCGCACACGGAGGATGCCCCCTTTGGGACCTTTTAGTCAGGACAGAGGGCGGAGCTGAAGATGTGCCCGAAAAGGGACCAAACGCATGAACCCGCCCGGCCGAAGGCCCCGCTATCGCGGTGGCAGGGCGCCTGATCCGCCGTCGAGAGGTGCAACGACCAGGCAGCGCCCTGCCGACGTCGATCGCGGACGCGGGTTCACCACCAGGTGATCAGGACAGACCGAGGTCGTCCTTGTTCAGGATGTAACGGTATTCGAGGCCTTCCTTCTCGATGGCCTCGCGCGCTCCGGTGTCCCTGTCGACGACGGTCGCGACACCGACCACGTTCGCTCCGGCCTCGCGCAGCGCCTCGACGGCGGTGAGCACGCTGCCGCCGGTGGTCGAGGTGTCCTCGACGGCCAGCACCCGCTGGCCGAGCACCTCGACCCCTTCGATCCGGCGCTGCATGCCGTGCGCCTTGGCGCCCTTGCGGACCACGAAGGCGTCGAGCACGACGCCGTCGGTCGCCGCGGAGTGCAGCATGGCCAGCGCCACCGGGTCCGCGCCGAGGGTCAGGCCGCCGGCGGCGACGTAGTCCCAGTCGTGGGTGAGCTGGCGGAGCAGCTTCCCGATGAGCGGGGCGGCCGCGTGATGCAGCGTCGCCCGCCGGAGATCGATGTAGTAATCGGCTTCCTTGCCGGAAGACAAGGTCACCTTGCCGTGCACGACGGCGAGTTCGCCGACCAGTCTCGCCAGTTCGAGTTTCGCCGCTTGATCCAACCCGGGGTACGCCACGGCCGAGAGTCTTACACACGGCTCGCGGCGCACCGCCGGGGTGTTTCCCACCGGGTCGGTCCCGGTGTGCTCAGTCACTGCCGGACGTCGCCGCGTCCACGGCCGGACCCCGGGTCGCCGCCCAGGCCGGGACCAGGGTCGCCACCAGCGCGAGCGCCGCGGCCAGCCCGATGATGGTCAGGTAGATCAGCGGGGAGCCCATCGGCAGCAGGGAATCGGCCGCCACCAGGCAGAACGGGACGATCGCGCCCGCCGAGACGACGGTGCCGAGGACGATCCCGATCAGCGCGACGAGCCCGCCTTCGAAACCGGCCATCCGCAGCACCTGCGCCCGGGTCGAGCCGGTGAGCCGCTGGAGTCCGAATTCGCGGCGCCGCCGCACGGTCGCCATGACCAGCGTGTTGGCGACCGAGATCACCGTGTAGGCGATGATCATCCCGACCAGCAGGTAGTTCACCCACGCGCCGACGGCCTGGTCCTTGTCGTGCGCGGCGATGAGCGCGCCCCGGTCGCCGACGGACACCGGCAGCCCGGCCGTCGCCTCGCGGAGCCGTTCGGTGAGCGCCGCCGGCTCGACGTCCGGGGTGGCGCGGACCAGCATCTGCGGGGCGAGTCCGGCGGTGGTGTGCGGGGCCAGCAGGTCGGCCGGGAGCAGCAGGCTCTCGAAGCCGCGGCGCTGACTGGTCACCGCGACGACCTCGACGTCGACCGGGGTGCCGTCACCGAGCCTCAGGCTCACCGTGTCGCCGACGCCGCGGGCGAAGTCCTTCGCGTAGACGTCGGGGAGCGCGATGGTCCTGCCGGTCAGCGCCTTCAGGTCGCCCTGGGTCACCTTGGTGTCGATCGTCGCGCCCGCGCCGGACGCGGTGAGGCCGATCGCCGGGCGTCCCTCGTCGGAGGAGTCGTACGGCGCTTCGAGGAACACGCTGCTGGTGACGTACTCGGAGGCTCCGGCGACGCCGGGGACGGCCTGGATCCGCTGGACGAGGTCCGGGGACAGCCCGCCCGCGGCCGAGCCGATCACCGCGTCGGCGCGGACGTCCTCGGTGAAGGCCTGGTTCGCCAGCTCCTGCTGGGTGGTCTGGAGGTAGATGTTGGCGGTCGCGATCCCGACGGCGAGCATGATCGGGGTGACCGCGCCCGCCGCCCGGACGATCCCGGCACGGGTGTTGAGCACGGCGAGGCGCGCGTCGATGCCGCCGAGCAGGCGCATCGGCCACTGCAGGATCGCGGTCATCATCTTGGCGGCGCCGGGGGTGATCATCGCGACGCCGAGCGCCCAGAGGATCACCGCGGGCCCGGCGGTGCTGGCCGCGATCGGCCCGGTCATCACCGCGACGGTCACGATGCCCAGCGCGGTGCCGCCGCCGAAGCAGAGGGCCGCGACCACGAACCGCGTCGGGGTCAGCCAGCGGCGGGTGACCGCGGCCTCGGCGAGCGCCTCGGTCGGCCGGATCTTCCCGGCGCGGCGGCCCGCCACGAAAGCGGCGATGAACACCGCGAGCATCGCGGCGCCCGCGCCGACGACGGCGGGCAGCCAGCCCTGGTAGAACCGCAGAACCGCGGGGGCGACACCGTTTTCGACGAGCTGTCCGAAGAGCCATTCGCCGAGGAACGGTCCCAGCACGGCGGCGAGCGCGGTCGCGAGCAGGCCGACGGCCAGCGCCTCGCCGAGCACCATGCGCCGGAGCTGGCGAGGGGTCGTGCCGATCGCCCGCATCAGGGCGAGTTCACGGGAGCGCTGCTGGGTGGACAGGCTCAGCGTGCTCGCGACGACGAACATCGCGACCATCACCGAAAGCCCGCCCGCCACGCCGGCGATGACGATCAGGTTGGTCCCGCTCGAATCGGCCTCGGGGAACTCCGCGACACCGCGGTCGATCCCGCTCAGCACGTTCGCCCCGGTCGCGACCTCGGCGACCTTCGCCTGTACCGCTTCGACGTCGGCGCCCGGCTTCGTGAAGACACCGATGGCGTCGGCCTTGCCGGGGTACCCGGAGAGCCGGGCGGCGTCGGCGGCGGAGAAGAACACCGCGGCCTGCGTGATCGGGCGCGGCGCACCGGCCACGCCGGCGACACGGAACGCTTCGCTCTTGCCGTGTGCGGCGATTTCGACCCGGTCGCCGGGCTTCAAGCCCGACTTGGACTCGACGACGATCTCGCCCGCGCCGGGCGCGGTGCCCGCGACCAGCGCGTACGGGGTCAGCGCGGCGGAGTCCCAGGCGTGACCGAAGGCGGGCTGACCGCCCGTCGCGAGCGGGAAGCTCACTTCGCCGACGACGTCCGAGACGCCGGGGACGGACCGCAGCCGGGAGACCAGCCCGGTGTCGAGCCGGACGCGCTCGGGAAGCCGCGCGTCCTCGAACTTGCGTTTGTCGTCGGCGTCGAGGGTGGCCGGGTCTTCCTTGGGCAGGGCGAAGGTCTGGCCGCCGGTGACGACGATCGGGGCGGCCGCGAGCCGTTGCGGTTCCGCGTTGGCGCGGATCCCGGTCTCCATCAGGCCACCGCAGGAGGCGACGATCAGCGCGCCGAAGAAGACGGCGATGAAGGTTCCGATGAACCCGCCCTTGCGCAGGCGCAGGGTCCGGAAGGCGAGTCGCAGCATCACGCACCCGCCCTGACCGGGCCGGTGTTCTGGCCCCTCCGCTGAGACGCGTACGTCGGGGCGGCCCAGGCACCCAGGTGGGTCATGCGCTCGGCGACGACGTCCGCGGTCGGCGCGTGCAGTTCGTCCGCGATCCGGCCGTCGGCGAGGAAGATGACGCGGTCGGCGTAGGAGGCGGCCATCGGGTCGTGGGTCACCATGATCACCGTCTGGCCGGTGCTGCGGACGGATTCGCGCAGCAGCCCGAGGACCTCGGCGGCGGTGCGGGTGTCGAGCGCGCCGGTCGGCTCGTCGGCGAAGACCACCGCGGGCCGGGTGACCAGCGCCCGCGCGATCGCGACGCGCTGCGCCTGCCCGCCGGAAAGCTCGCCGGGAAGGTGCTTGCGACGGCCGGCGAGCCCGACGCGGGTCAGCATCTCCTCGACGACGCGGCGGTCCGGCTTGGCACCGGCGAGCTGCTGCGGGAGTGTGACGTTCTGCTCGACGGTCAGCGCCGGGAGCAGGTTGAAGGCCTGGAAGATGAAGCCGACCCGGTCGCGGCGCAGCTTCGTCAGCTTCGTCTCGCTCATCCCGGCCAGCTCCTGCCCGTCGAGCACGACGGACCCAGACGTCGGCCGGTCCAGCCCGGCCGCGCAGTGCAGGAAAGTGCTTTTGCCCGAGCCCGAGGGGCCCATCACCGCGGTGAAGCCGCCGCGCGGGAACGCCAGCGTCACCCCGTCCAGAGCGACGACGCCCTTGCCGTATTCCTTGCGGACGCCGTCGAGCCGGACCGCGTCACCGTTCCACCCAGTGTTCATGGGGAAAACCCTAGGAATCCCAGGTCGGATGCACCCTGGTGCGAGCGTGCGTCTCCTGGGTAGGGCGGGCCCTACCTCACCTGGCCGGTCTTGGCGTTGACGGCGACGTCGTGCTCGGCCCCGGTGCCATCGCGGAGGCCGATCTCCCAGACGAGGGTGCCGTCGGTGGCTCGGTCGATCTCCATCTCGTCGAGCTCGCCAGGCTGACTCCGCTGCGCGTTCTGGAGCGCCTTGACCGCGTCGACACCGGCCTGTTCGACCTTCGTCATGTCGTCGCTCGGCTTGGCGGTCCGCTGGTCGCCCAGGACCTGACCACCGTCCTGACTCACGCGCACCTTGTGTTCCTGTCCCTGCGACGCGACCTTGATCTCCCAGCCGTCGGTCCCGGACTCCACATCGAACACCCGGCCGCCGGGGACGGCGCCCGCAGCGGCTTGGATCGCCTTCACCGGCTGCGCTTCGTTGCCACCCGGCCCGGGCGCCGCGGGGCCTGCCGTCGGTTCGGTGGAGCAAGCGGCCAAGGTCAGCGTCAGCACCCCGGCCGCGACAAGAAGCGATGACCTCATGATCCACACGTACCCGCCCGGTGCCGACCCGAATCGTCGTGCGACGGATGGCACTGTGGGGTGATGGTTTCCGACGGACAGGGCTGGCTCCAGATCGGTGAGCTGGCGACGGCGTTCGCGCTGTCGGCGGCGATCGGACTGGAACGGCAGATAAGGGGCAAAAGCGCCGGACTGCGCACCCAGACCATCGTGGGCACGGCGTCCGCGCTCATCCTCTTGGTCAGCAAGTACGGTTTCGGCGACATCCTCACGGCCGGGCAGGTGGTCCTCGACCCGTCCAGGATCGCCGCGCAGATCGTCTCCGGGGTCGGGTTCCTCGGCGCCGGGCTGATCATCACCAGGCAGGGCGCGATCCGGGGGCTCACCACGGCCGCCGCCGTCTGGGAGACCGCGGCCATCGGCATGGCGGCGGGTGCCGGATTGCCGCTGCTGGCGATCGTGGTGACGGCGATGCATTTCGTGGTGGTCCTCGGTTTCACCTGGCTGACCGAGCACCTTCCGGGTGGCACGGGCACGACCAGGCTGCGAGTGAGCTACGTGGACGGCAAGGGTGTGCTGCGCGACCTGCTGGAGCTCTGCACGAAGCGACGATGGTCGATCACGTCCTTGCGGATCACCGACGACCGCGACGGCGAGGTGACTGTCTCCCTCGACCTCACCGGTCCCGGTCACGCCGACGCCGCCACCGTGCTCGCCGTGACCGACGGCGTGCGGTCGATCGAAACCGCGGACGACGACTAGCGCGGGGTGGTCGTGAGTGGCAAGTGGGGTTAGAACGACACTTGCCACTCACGACCACCTCGGCTCAGGTGCGGCCCTTGCCGCCGAACCCGCCGCCGAGTTTGCGCAGCACCGCGCGCGGCAGCAGTCCGCCGACCGCGACGATCGCCTTGTACTGCAAGCTCGGCACCGAGATCACCTTGCCGCGGCGCAGATCCGCGAGCGCCTCGTCGACGACCTGGTCGACGCCGAGCCAGAACGCCTTCGGCCCGGGCTTGTCCAGTCCGGCCCGCTCGTGGAACTCCGTGGTGGTGAACCCGGGGCAGAGCGCCATCATGCGGATGTTCTTCGGCAGCGAGGCGGCGATGCCCTCGGTGAACGAGGTGACCCAGTTCTTGCTGGCCGTGTACGTCGAACCGCGTCCGCTGAAGAATCCCGCGACCGAGCTGACGTTGATGATCGCGCCCTCGCCTCGGTCGATCATCCCCGGCAGCGCGGCGCGGGTCAGGCGCAGGACCGCGGTGACGTTGACGTCGAGCTGGCGTTGCAGCGCGTCCGGCGGGATGGTCCAGAAATCGCCGTTGAGCCCGAAGCCCGCGTTGTTCACGAGGAGGTCCACCGGCGCTTCGGCCAGGCGGTTCTCGACCAGTTCGCGTCCGTCCACTTCGGACAGATCGGCGGGCAGGACGACGACGTCGACGCCGTGCGCCTCGACCAGTTCCGCGGCGAAGCCTTCCAGCCGGTCGACGTCGCGGGCGACGAGCACGAGGTCGTACGCCTCGGCAGCGAGCCTGCGCGCGAACTGCGCGCCGATGCCGGCGGTGGCGCCGGTGATCAGGGCGGTTTGTGTCATGCCGGGAACCTACTCCTCGGTCGGGTCCCGGAGCGGTGCCCGGACGCACGGGTGTGGGGGTCACCCACCGTGGGGATTTGACGTGCAATGGCCAAAGTCGGGAAGTATCGTCCGGCCCCATGGGGAAGCACAGCAGGCGCAAGCCGAGCTACCTGCCCAAGGTCGCGGCCGGCGCGGCGCCACTGGCGTTGCTGCTCGCCGGTCCGGCCACCGCGCTCGCGGCCCAGACGGACCCGGCGATCCCGCTCCCGCTCGACCATCAGCGCGAAGGCACCCTGGACCGCGGTGCCGGCTTCACCAGCGAAGGGGACACATCTGTCCTTCGCGGCTTCCTGACCAGCACCGAACGGAACGTCTACAGCAAGGACGTAGGTAACGCGAAGGTCGTCGCGGACGTCCGCCGCTCGGTGAGCGAGACCGTCGAGACCCGCGACGGCGTCACGGCCCGCCCGGACAAGCTCGGCGTGCTCGCCGCGGCGAAGAGCGCCGAAGCCGTCGTGCAGGGCCAGCGGGAGACGGTGAAGCTCGCCCGCTACGGCAGTGTCGTGGCCGGGAACGAGACCAAGATCGAGAAGACCGGCACCCGGGTGACCGAGGCGGCGCTCGACCCGCGCACCGGCGTCCCCACCTTCGTCTCCGAGGACAGCCGCGGGTTCCGCGCGGCCGAGGGGACCTATCACGCCGTTCGCCCGCTTCCCGGGGTCGGCGTGATCAACGAGACCCAGCAGCGCACCGGCGGGGACCTCGGCCGGGCCCTGCGGCTCGACGGCGGATTCGCCGGCGACCTCGGCGGCGCGCTGGAGGCGGGCCGGTCTTCCGGGCACGGGATCGACGTCGGCGACTTCGCCGCCATCGGGGCGACGTCGGCACAGCACGGCGTCGGCCGGTTCAAGGGTGTCCTGCCGGTGGACACCAGCTCGGGCGCCGGGTTCGGCCAGGAGCACGCGCTCGGCGGCACGATCGGTCCGTGGACCGGGCTGGTGGCGACCGAACAGGACGCGGATCTGGCGCAGCACGGCGCCGGGTTCACCGGTTCCGGCTCGAACAAGATCAGCGGAGACCTCGGCGTCGGCGAGGTCGCGTCGGTCCGCGGCGGCTCGACGACGTCACTGCGCGGAGTCCTGCCCACCGCAGATCCCGCGCAGGCGGGACGGGTGACGCAGTCCGGGACGCTCGACCTGACGCTGCTCGGTCAGCCGTCGCACACCGGCTTCACCGCCGGCGCGCTCCCGCTGGAGATCAAGCAGTCCTAGCCCTGACCCCGCCCCGCCGCCACCCTCAACGGGCAGGCTGCGCCTGACTGACTAATTCTGGGGTTCGATGTCCTCGGGTGCGTCGGCCTGCCAGTGACGGCCGGGAGCCGAGGCGTTGTCGTACTCCTCGTCGAACGGGTCCACGATGTCGGCGATCTCGCCGAGGTCGCGCAGCAGCCGCTCGAGCCGCGACGGCCCGGCGTTCGGGGCGACGCTCGCGAGCACCCACTCGTTCTCCAGCCACGCCACGCCGACGTCGCCACCGAGCGAGTCGGCCGCGTCGACGAGTTCCTGCGTGATCACCTTGCGGGCGCCCTCGGAGTCGTCCGCGAAGGCGTAGCGCTGGCCGATCGGGCCGAGCATCTCAGGCATGTCCTGGCGCTGGAACGGCACGCTGGACAGCCACATCTCCAGCGGCGTCTCGTGCACGCGGTTGCAGCGCACGGCGACGACGACCGCCGGGATCTGGCCCTCGGTCTCGATGTCGAAGATGAAGACGGGGCGGCGCCCGTCGGAGGTGAAGGTGGACCCGGCCACGACGTTGACCGCCATCTGGGCGCCGAAGTACCCGATCGCGCCGTTGGACCACTGCCGCGGCAACCGTTCGTCCTCTTCGACGAACTGCCAGCCGCGCAGCTCGGCCCAGCGCATGCGCTCGCGATTGCGCGAGCCCTCCTTCGCCCGGTCGGCCGCGAGCAGCGCCAGCCCCGCCACCAAGGCGACGGCGGCGATGACGAACCAGATCCACGCCGGAATACCCACGACGGTCAGGGTATCCCCCTGCCCTCACCGGATGTGATCGCCGGGCGCCGTGTCGCGCCCTCCTTTCGGTGCCGCACCCGGGAAAGACCACGAAAGACGCGGTGAAACGTCGACAAATCGCTGTGTCGCCAACGTCATGAACGGTCCTTTCCTTGCGAAATTTGCAAGGAAAGGACCTTTCATGGCGTTCAGGTGACCGACTCGGGTCAGTCCACCCGCGAGACCGTGAGGGCCTCGGACGCCTCCTGGGCCGGGATGTCGACCCGGACCGTGTCGCCGTCCCGGATCTCACCGGCCAGCAGCTGTTTCGCCAGCTTGTCGCCGATCGCCGACTGCACGAGCCGCCGCAGCGGCCGGGCGCCGTAGATCGGGTCGAAGCCGTTCAGCGCGAGCCACTCGCGAGCCCCGGCGGTGACCTCCAGCGTCAGGCGGCGCCGCGACAGCCGCGAGGCGAGCCGCTCGATCTGGATGTCCACAATGGACGTCAGTTCGTCGGTGCCGAGCGCGTGGAAGACCACGATGTCGTCCAGCCGGTTCAGGAACTCCGGTTTGAACTGCCGCTGCACCACCGACATCACCGCGTCGTTGCGCTGACGCTCGTCGAGCGCCGGGTCGGCGATGGCCTGCGAGCCGAGGTTCGAGGTCAACACCAGGATGGTGTTGCGGAAGTCCACCGTCCGGCCCTGGCCGTCGGTGAGCCGCCCGTCGTCGAGCACCTGTAGGAGCACGTCGAACACGTCCGGGTGCGCCTTCTCGACCTCGTCCAGCAGCACCACCGAGTACGGACGCCTGCGCACCGACTCGGTCAGCTGCCCGCCCTGGTCGTAGCCGACGTAGCCCGGCGGCGCCCCGACCAGGCGCGCCACCGAATGCTTCTCGGCGTACTCGCTCATGTCGATCCGCAGCATCGCGCGCTCGTCGTCGAACAGGAACTCGGCCAGCGCCTTCGCCAGCTCGGTCTTGCCGACGCCGGTCGGGCCGAGGAACAGGAACGAGCCGGTCGGGCGGTCGGGGTCCGCGACGCCCGCCCGGGTGCGGCGCACCGCGTCCGAGACGACCTGCACGGCCTCCTTCTGCCCGATGACGCGCCTGCCGAGCTCCTCCTCCATCCGGAGCAGCTTGCCCGTCTCGCCCTCCAGCAGCCGTCCCGCCGGGATGCCGGTCCACGCGCTGACCACGTCGGCGACGTCGTCCGCGCTGACCTCCTCCTTGAGCATGACGTTCTGCTGGCTGACCTCGCTGGCGGCCGTCGCGGCCTCGAACTCCTTCTCCAGCGCGGGAATCCGGCCGTAGCGGAGTTCGGCGGCCTTGCCGAGATCGCCGTCGCGTTCGGCGCGCTCGGACTCGCCGCGCAGCTGCTCCAGCTGCTCCTTGAGTTCGCGGACGCGCTCGATCGAGCCCTTCTCGTTCTGCCAGCGCGCTGTCAACGCCGTCAGCGTCTCGCGCTTCTCGGCCAGCTCCGCCCGCAGGGCGGCGAGCCGCTCCTTCGAGGCGGCGTCGTCCTCTTTGGACAGCGCCATCTCTTCGATCTCCATGCGCCGCACGGCGCGTTCGACCTCGTCGATCTCGACCGGCCGGGAGTCGATCTCCATGCGGAGCTTCGACGCGGCCTCGTCGACCAGGTCGATCGCCTTGTCCGGCAGGAACCGGGCGGTGATGTAGCGGTCGGACAGCGTCGCGGCGGCGACCAGCGCGGCATCGGTGATGCGCACGCCGTGGTGCACCTCGTACCGCTCCTTGAGCCCGCGCAGGATGCCGATGGTGTCCTCAGTGGACGGTTCGCCGACCAGCACCTGCTGGAAGCGCCGCTCCAGCGCGGCGTCCTTCTCGATGTGCTGGCGGTACTCGTCGAGCGTGGTCGCGCCGACCATCCGCAGCTCGCCGCGGGCGAGCATCGGCTTGATCATGTTGCCCGCGTCCATCGCGCCCTCGCCGGTCGCGCCCGCGCCGACGATGGTGTGCAGCTCGTCGATGAAGGTGACGACCTCGCCCGCGGAGTCGGTGATCTCCTTGAGCACGGCCTTCAGCCGCTCTTCGAACTCGCCGCGGAACTTGGCGCCCGCGACCATCGAGCCGAGGTCGAGCGCCACGACGCGCTTGCCGCGCAGCGATTCCGGCACGTCACCGGCGATGATCCGCTGGGCGAGCCCTTCGACGATGGCCGTTTTGCCGACGCCGGGCTCGCCGATGAGCACCGGGTTGTTCTTGGTGCGGCGCGAGAGCACCTGCACCACGCGACGGATCTCGGTGTCGCGGCCGATCACCGGGTCCAGCTCACCGGCGCGGGCGCGCGCGGTCAGGTCGACGCCGTACTTCTCCAACGCCTTGAACGTGCTTTCCGGATCCGCGCTGGTGATCCGCGCGGAGCCGCGCACCTTGGCGAACGCCTCGCGCAGCGCATCTGGGGTGGCGCCGTGCCGTTTGAGCAGGTCGGCCACCGGGCCGCCCTCGGTGGCGAGGCCGACGAGGAGGTGCTCCGTCGAGACGTACTCGTCGCCGAGTTCGGTCGCGAGCTTCTGCGCGTGCGTCAGCGCCTTGACCGCGTTCGTGTCGAACTGCGGGCTCGACACGGTGGCCCCGGTCGCCGACGGCAGTGCCGCGATCAGCGGCTCCAGCTCCTTGTGCACCTGCTCCGGATCGGCCCCGACCGCGGTCAGCAGCGGTGCGGTGAGCCCCTCACCCTGCGCCAGCAGTGCGCCGAGCAGGTGCGCGGCCGCCACGTGCGGGTTGCCCGCCATCGTGGCCGCCTGCGCCGCCGACGAGATCGCCTGCTGGGTCTTCGTGGTCGGGTTGAAAGCGTCCATCCCTCACCTCGTACTAGGTCCTGCGAAGTTCTTCTCGACTCGTACAACGTCAGAAAAGTTGAGTCTGTTCCGCTCAAGTCTGAAAAAGTTCAGCCGCCCGTCGGCGAGACGGCCTCCGCGGGCAGGCGCGGGCCCACCCGGCCGAGCCCGACGACGGCCGCGCAGGCGCACGCGGCCACGAGCACCCACGGGATCCACACTGCCACGGAGAACAGCGCGACGACGGCCGGAGCGATCACCGCGGCGAGCGTGAACGCGTATTGGAAGGCCGCCAGATAGCGGCCTCGCGCCTCCGGCGGCGCCGCGGCTTCGGCCAGCGCCCCGGACCGCGGCCCGAACGCGAGATCGCCCGCCGCGAGCACGAGGGTCGCGCCGAGCAGGTAGACCGGCTGGAAGACCTTCGGCACGAACACCACCACGAGGCACGCCAGGCACCACACCGCGAACAGCGCCGAGCCCGCGCGCATCGCGGCGATCCGGGTCAGCTTCCGGGTGAGCCGCAGCCCGACGACTCCACCCAGACTGGTGACGACGGTGAGCAGCGCGATGATCGCGCCGGGCAGCCACCGGGGCCCGTGCAGGGAGTTGAAGACGTACACCGGCATCCCGATGAGGAAGAAGTCCATCGTGAGCGCGAAGAGCCCGCTGAACACGATCAGCGCCAGGTACGGGCGGTTCCGCCAGACCCGCGCGGGCCCCGACAGCCGTCTCGGATGCCGTTGGACCGGCGTCACCAGCGTCGAAAGGATGGCCGCGGCGACGACGAACGTGGCGACGTCGACCATCACGGCGACGTACAGGCCTTCACGCCCGATCCACACCAGCAACCCGGCCGCCGCGAGCCCGCCGAGCCCGAAGCCCGCGGAGCGGACCATCGCGGCTTCGGCGAACGGCCGGTCCTTCGGCCCTTCGCCCGCGACGTCGGCGATGAGCGAGAACTGCGAGCTGTAGAACAGCTGCTGTCCGGACGCGAGCATGACCGACGCGCAGACGACGCCGGTGAAACCACCGGCGAGCAAGAAAGCGCTCACTCCGGCGGCCTGCAGGACGTGGGCGCAGATCATCACCGTCCGCGGACCGATCAGATCGACGAGACGCCCGGCGAACGCGGGGACCAGCAGCCCGGCCAGTGCACCGAGCGTGACCGCGGCCCCCGCCTGGGCGAGCGGGAGACCTACCACACGGATGACGAAGACGAGGCCCAGCGGGAGAAAGAGTCCCGAGCCGAAGTTGTCGATTCCCAACGCGACCAGCAACGCGACCCTGCTCCGCACGCCTTCGACGCTACCGGCGTGACAGCGCTACGAAAGGTCCGTTCAGTCAAGACCGGCGGGTAGCAACAAAACCCCTCAGACGGGGCAGGTGCGCCCGCCGAGGGCCGCGCGGACGTCCGTGTTCATCTCCGCCAGGCGCGTGGTCAGCTCGACGACCTTTTCGTCGTCCCAATCACCGAGCGCGCGCTCCATGAACTCCAGATAACCGGCCCGCCGGCGCCCCAGTTCCTCGCGGCCGCGTTCGGAGATGCTGATGATCGACGCGCGGCCGTCCTCGGGCGCGGGACGGCGGTCGACCATCCCCGCCGCGGACAGCTGGGAGATTTGACGGCTGACGACCGAAAGATCCACAAAGCGTCGTTTGGCGAGTTCCGAAGGGCGCGCCTCGCCGTGTTTCGCGAGATCGGACAGCAGCATCGCGGCGGCGGGATGCAGGCCGGGATCGTCCTGCCAGGCCTGCATTATCCAGGCGTGCTGCAATTGGGAGGCGGCCTTCAGCTCACGCATCAGTTCGACCCTGGCGTCGTCGGCGGAGCTCATCGGTCCCTCCCGGCTACTTGTACAGTACAACTTTATTCGGCGACACTTGCGTAAGACAACTATTTACCTCGTGAGATCGCCCACTGCCGGGCGGATTCGAGTACACCCGTCCGGAGCAACGATGCGGGCAAAAGGGCTCTCGGCAGCTAGTCTCGCGAACGAGCCGGAACCAGCCGACCGGCCGACAGCCACTGACCGGAGAGGTGAATGGTCCGTGAATTCTTCTCCAGTGGTCCCTCGTTCGTGAACCTGGGAAACTCTCTTCCGGTATGCGTTTCCCGATCAGCGACTCCCAGCCCGTGACGGCCGACGCGGTCAGCCCGGTACCCCGGTCGTCGGCGCCACGAGAAGCCCCGCCCGCGGTCACCGCGATGGTGCGGCTCATCCGTGACACCTGGGCGAAGTCGGAACCGTTCATCCCGGAGATCTCGCAGTTCTTCTACGGGATGCTGTTCACCCTCGCGCCGGCCACCCGCGACTTCTTCCCGATCAACATGGAGGTCCAGCGCGGCAGGCTGGTGCGCGCGCTGGTCCACATCGTGCAGATGGTCGACCGGCCGGACGACCTCGTGCCGTTCCTGACCCAGCTCGGCCGCGACCACCGCAAGTTCGGCGTCATCCCGCGGCATTACGAGGCCGTCGGCACCGCGCTGCTCGCCTCGCTCAAGAACCACCTCGGTCCGGACTGGACACCGGAGGTCGAACGGGCCTGGGCGGAGGCGTTCACCATCGTCGCCCGCGCGATGCAGGAGGCCGCCGCGGCCGACGTCAACCCGGCGTCGTGGTCGGCCACCGTGCTCGAACACCGGCGGCTCACCTGGGATCTCGCCCTGGTCCGCGTCCAGCCCGAATTCCCGGTGCCGTACCAGCCTGGCCAGTACATGAGCGTCGAAGTCCCGCAGCGGCCGAGGCTCTGGCGCTACCTGTCCCCCGCGAACGCGCCGCGCGAGGACGGCGGCATCGAGTTCCACGTGCGCGCGGTCGACGGCGGCTGGGTGTCCCGCGCCATCGTGAGCCACACGCAGCCGGGCGACGTCTGGCGGCTGGGGCCGCCGCTGGGCAGGCTCGCCGTCGACCGGACCGACGGCCGCGACGTGCTGATGATCGCGGGCGGCACCGGCGTCGCGCCGCTGCGGGCCATTCTGGACGATCTCGCGCAGTGGGGCGAGAACCCGAAAGTCCAGTTGTTCTACGGCGGACCCTCGCGTGAGGACCTTTACGACCTCGACGAGTTGCGCGCCCTCGCCGCCACGAACCCGTGGCTCACCGTCACCCCGGTGGTCGAGCACGGTGACGAAGCTCCCGGCTGCGTCCAGGGCACGCTCGCGGAAGCCGTTACACAGCAAGGATCCTGGCCCGGGCATCGCATCCTCGTCGCCGGTTCGCCCGCGATGATCCGGGCGACGGTGTCCCGGATGCTGGTCGCGGGCAGCGCGCTCGACCAGATCGCGTACGACCCGTTCACCATCGACTAGATCACTCGCGTGCCGAATTCGAATCAGCAATGGTGATCAGTCGACGGCCGCATACTGTTACGTGACACGGCAATCACGGAGAAAAAGCCACCCGATCGGGCGATCACACTTTCTCCGGACACTGGCGAAAACCACTGGTGAACAAGGAAAAAATCGTCCTGCTTGATCACCTTCACTTAGTGCCAGATGGGGTTGACGGCGCGTATATCGTTTGCTCCGTTCGAGCGGGAAACAACCATTCGTGGATCCTTTTGCGACTTTCGGGCCTACAGTCGAGACCCCTCGATGGGAACAAGCACGATGACATCGGGTCTGGAGAATATGCCCGGTCCAACTGGAGAAAATCGTTCACCCATGACTGCCGAAACAGTGAAGTACGAGCATCCACCCAGTCCGTCCAGATCTTCACCGATTCCCGTTCCGCCCTTGATCGAAACGCCGACGGTGGACAAGACCGTCCAGATGGCCAAGCTCGTCAGGGAGAGTTTCGCCGCCGTCGAAACGAAGGCCGACGAGCTGTCCCAGTACTTCTACGGGGCGCTTTTCTCCGTTTCGCCGGACACCAGGGCCTTGTTCCCGATCAACATGGCCACCCAACGAAATCGTTTGCTGCGCGCGCTCGTCTACGTCGTGCAGATGGTGGACCGGCCCGAAGAACTGACCACCTTCCTCAGTCAGCTCGGCCGCGATCACCGGAAGTTCGACGTCCTCGGCCGTCATTACGACGCGGTCGGCGTCGCGCTGATCGCCACGCTGAAAAGGTTCTTGAAAGACGCCTGGACACCCGAAGTCGAAGATGCCTGGGTCACCGCCTACGGCGTCATTTCCAAGACCATGCGCGAGGCCGCGGAGAAGGAGATCGGGCCCGCGTGGTGGAAGGCGCCCGTCGTCGAACACCGGCTGGTGTCCCGCGACGTCGCCGTCGTCAAGGTGCGCACCGACCAGCCGCTCCCGTACCGCGCCGGCGGTTATGTCAGTGTCGAAGTCCCACAGCGGCCCCGGATGTGGCGATACCTCTCGCCCGCGACCGCGCCGCACGAGAACGGGTTGCTGGAGTTCCACGTGCACGCCGTCCGCGGCGGCTGGGTCTCGCGCACGATCGTCCACCACACCCGGTTCGGCGACGTCTGGCGCCTCGGCCCGTCGCTCGGCGCGCTTTCGGTGCACCACACCGAAAGCCGTCCGCTGCTGATGATCGGCGGCGGCACCGGCGTCGCGCCGATGCTCGCCCTGCTCGACGAGATGTCACGCTGGAAGCACAACCCGCCGGTCCACCTGTTCTTCGGCGGGCACCGGCCGGACGACCTCTACGCGCTCGACCACCTCCGCGGGCTGACCGTCACCTGCCCTTGGCTGACGGTGACCCCGGTGACCGAGGAAGGCACCATCGCCGGCGGCGACCGCGGCACGCTGGCCACCGCGGTCACGCAGCGCGGGGCCTGGAAGGAGCGTGACGTCTACGTCGCCGGGTCGCCGTCGATGATCCGCGCGACGATCGCGAAACTGCTCGCCGCCGGGACGGACCTGGCCCGGATCAAGTACGACCCGTTCACCCTGGACTGAACCGATGCTTCGTTCGTATTAGGCCGATCGGCTGTTCTACCTGGGCTCGACGCAGCAGTAGGTCTGCGAATCATTGACCGCGGTCACCGGCGGATTTATGGTCTAGACCACATTGCTCCCCCTCACGGGAACACCGTCGTTCCATCCCCCAGGAGCCGGCATGACCGTCAAACGCAAGCTCGTGGCAGCCGCCGCCGGTGCGATCCTCGCCCCGATCGCCATCGTGGCCATCCCGCAGGTGGCCAGTGCCCATGGCTATGTGCTGTCCCCGCCCAGCCGCCAGGCGAACTGCGCCCAAGGCAAGGTTTCCGGCTGTGGCGCCATCGTCTACGAACCGCAGAGCGTCGAGGGCCCCAAGGGGCTCCGCAGCTGCAACGGCGGCCTTCCGGGCTTCGCCGAACTCAACGACGAGTCGAAGCCGTGGCCTGCCGCGTCGGTCGGCAACAGCGTGACCTTCAACTGGAAGTTCACCGCGTACCACCGGACCACGAACTACGAGTACTACATCGGCGGCACCAAGATCGCCGACATCAGCGGGAACAACTCCGCGCCGAAGGACCCGACGTCCCACACGGTGAGCCTGAACGGCTTCAGCGGACGCCAGAAGGTCCTCGCCATCTGGAACATCGCGGACACCCCGATGGCCTTCTACAGCTGCATCGACCTGCAGATCGGCGGCGGCAACCCGCCCACCAGCAACCCGCCGACCACCAGCAACCCGCCCACGACGTCGAACCCGCCGAGCAGCACCACCAACCCGCCCGCCGGCGGCACCTGGGCGGCCGGGACGGCCTACGCGGTCGGCAGCTCGGTGACCTACGGCGGCGCGACGTATCGCTGCCAGCTGGCGCACACGGCGATCCAGGGCTGGGAGCCGCCGAACACCCCCGCACTGTGGACCCGGCAGTAAGGGAGACCCGCCAGTGAAGCTGGCCCTCGTTCTCGTCGCCGGTCTCGTGGCCCTCGCGGGCTGCGGGGCCGGTGATGGCTCACCCACTACCGCCGGTGCGCCGATCTCCCCGGTCCCCCAATCGGCCGCACCGGCGTCCGCCGAGTACAACGACGCCGACGTGATGTTCCTGCAGATGATGCTCGCCCACAACGACCAGGGCGTGGAGATCGTCAAGCTGGTGAAGACCAAGCAGGCGCAGAAACAGGAGCTCAAGGATCTCGCGGCCGCCATCGAGGCGACGCAGCTGACCGAGAGCACCGACATGCGGAACCGGCTGAAGAGCTGGGGCAAACCCGAGACCGGCTCCATGGACCCGAACGCGCACCACCATCACGGTGGCGACGGGCTCACGGACAAGGGACTGCTCGACGCACTGTCCAAAAAGGATGGTTCGGAGTTCACCCTCGACTTCGCCGACATCTTCGTCGCGCACCAGCACAACGGGGTCGCGCTGGCGAGGACCGAGCTGAAGGACGGCAAGAACGCCGAGTCGAAGGCACTGGCCCAGCGGATCATGGACTCGCGCACCGGCGAGGTCCAGCAGATCCGGACCCTGGTACCCGGCCAATAACGCATTTAGTCCTCTGGATGCCCAGGACGCCTTCCGGCGCCGGACCACGGTCAGGGCATCTAGAGGACTAAATGCGTTTTCAGCGCAGCAGCACGGGTAAGTCGGTGACACCGCGCGAGATCAGCGTGCGGCGCCAGGAACGGTCCGCGCCGCACGAAAGGCTGAGCGCCGGAAACCGGTTCAGCAGGACGCGGAGCGCGGTGCTCACCTGGACGCGGGCCAGCGGCGCGCCGAGGCAGTAGTGGATGCCGTGACCGAACGCGAGATGCCCCGGCGTGGTGCGATGGATGTCGAAGTCGCCCGCGCGGGGAAAGCGCGCCGGGTCGTGGCTCGCCGCGGCGAGCGCGATCATGACGGTCTCGCCGGGCGGGATCACCGTGCCCGAATCACCCACCGGCCAGTGCGTGGTCGTGAACCGCCGCGTGGAGAACGGCTGGGGCCCGTCGTAGCGCAGGATCTCCTCCACCGCGCGGGGCAGCAGCTCCCAGTCGGCGCGCAGCGCGGCGAGCTGATCCGGATGGTCGAGCAAGGCGAGAACGCCGTTGGCGATCAGGTTCGTGCTGGTGACGTGCCCGGCGACCAGGAGGAGGAAGGTCGTCGCCCGCAGTTCGGCGTGGCTCAGCCGGTCGGCGTCTTCGTCGGTGACCCGGATCAGCGCGCTGAGCAGATCCTCGCCGGGGTCGGCCCGTTTCCGCTCGATCAGCCCGTCGAAGTAGCGGTTGATCTCCTCGATGTCCTTCTCGGTCGACGTGGCGTCCCCCGCCGAAGCCATGATCCGGCCGCACAGACCGGAGAACTCCGTCCGGTCCAGGAACGGGACGCCGAGCAGTTCGGAGATCACGGCGACGGGCAGCGGGAAGGCGAATCCGGCGATCAGGTCGTGCGGACCGGCGCCGGAATCCATCCGGTCCAGCAGCTCGACGGCGATCGCTTCCACGCGCGGGACCAGCGCGGCGACGCGCCGGGCGGTGAACTCCCGCGAGACCAGCCTGCGCAGCCGGGTGTGGTCCGGCGGATCGCTGGAGATCATGTTCGCGCCGATCGCGCCGGGGCCGATCCGGCCGGTGGCCCGCAGCCAGTTCTTGATCAGCGTGGGATCGCCCAGCGCGGCGAGCGCCTCGTCGTAGCCGACGATCAGCCAGACCTCGCTTCCGTTGGGCAGCCGCACGAAATGCGCCGGTCCTCGCGCGCGGAGTGCGGCGAGGACGGCATACGGATCCCGGTAGAGGTCTTCGGCGACGTCGGACAGGTCGACGATTTCAGGGCTGCTGATCACGGCATCTCCTCGGCGTGCGGTGTTCCGGCACGGACCCGCCACGACCGCGCCGTTCCGATGGCGCGGCGGAGTTCGCCTGCCATCGTGTGCGCACCGGGCGACGGCGGTGGGGGCAGCAGGGCCGCTTGGGCGAGGCCGAGCGGCGAAACCCGGGCGAACGCGAGCTCCTGGAACTCCCGCACGGCGGCGTAGTGCCAGGACTCGACGACGTCGGGATCGGCCCGGCGGATCGCCGCGAAGGCTGTCGCGAGCGCGTCCCGCAGCCCGCCGTCCGGCTTTTCGTCGCGCCAGCACAGCACGGTGACCTCGTGTTTCCCGTCGGTGACGGTGGTCATGCCCGCTGTCGGGTGGCCGGCGCGGGCCGTGCGCGTTCCGATGGGGCCCTCGGCGAAGGCCAAGGCGCGGACGGCCGAGCGGCCCACGTGGTCGTCGAGCGCGACCGTCAGGGTGAGCACGCTCAATCCGTCCACAGTGGACGGAAGGGTGATCGGCGGTCGGTCCGCTTCGCCGTCGCCGGACGCCACCGGTGTCTCGGACGGCTTCAGCGCGGCGGAAACCGTGTCGAGCAAGCGTTTCCGGTGCGCCGGGGGCGCGGCGACGGCGAGGAGGGCGTTTTCGGGCCGGTAGTGCTCCGCGGTGAAGCCTTCGACGTCGTCGAGGGTGATGCCGCCGACGCTCGCCTGGTCGGCGCGGGTGGTGTCGGCCATCCGGCCCCCGGGCACGGTCGCTTCCGCGACGGCTGGACCGAGCAGCAGCAACGGATTGGCGGCCGCCGCACGCATCTCCAGCAGAACGGCCTGACGCTCGGCCGCGAGGACCGAGTCGTCGAGCGGACGCCCGTCACCGAGCAGCCGGGCCAGTGTCCGGACGACCTCGTCCTCCTGTTCCGGCAACGCCGCCACGGTGAACCGGGTCTCCGCGTTGTCCGTGCGCCCGGTGAGGTGCAGCCGCGAGCCGTCGTCCAGCGCGGCGGCGATCCGGAGATGCTCGGTGAGATGGGCCGTTCCCCAGGGACGCGGGGGATCCGCGGCGGAACCGGCGGACACCCGCAGGCAGGCACCGACGGTGTGGGCGCCGGGTGCCGGGACGAACCGGACCAGCAGCCCGGCGACCTGGACCTCTTCGTATTCCGTCACTTCAAGGTCTCCAGCCGGGACAACTGGTCCTCACGCAGCGCGCCGACGACGGCGATGGCGGGCGGGGCGGCGTCGGGAACGCGCGAAGCGAGACCGTCCAGCGCACGTTCCGCGACCGCTTCGGCGAGGAGGTCCAGCGGCATTTCCCCGCGAGCCCGCCGTCGCCGGTCGCCGACCGCGCCGAACGGCTCATCGGCCTGGACGAGCAGCAGGGTGCGGCAGCGCACCGCCGCGTCGGACAGTTCACCGGACGGCGGCACGGACAACGAACCGCGCAGCGTGTCGAGCAGAAGGGTCGCGGCTTCGGCCACGTGCCGGGGATCCACGAGCGCGTAACCACCCACGCTCGGCCCGGTTTCCTCGCCGTCCCAGCTCAACGCGGCGACACCGTAGGCCAGCCCGCGCGATCCCCGCAGCAGGCTGATCAGCCTGCCTCGCGCTCCCGTGCCCAGGAGTTCCACCAGGAGCGGGAGCGCGCCGTCGGGCAACGCGTCCGCGCGCAGCGGAACGCGGACCGCCACCCTGGCCAGGTTCTCGCCCGGCATCGGTGTGGCCACCAGGCCACCCGCCCACGGCGCCGCGCCTTCGAACCGCCGCACGGGCGGACGGACCCGCTCGTCTCCGGTCCGGTACACGGTGACACCCGTTTCGCGGCAGCGATCCAGGTATCCGGTGACATCGTCCGCCGAGACGCGCGCCATCGATTCGCCGTCCCCCAACGGTCCACAGTGGACTATTCCGGAGGCGGCCGTGTCGATCGCGTCGAGCATCCGGAGGTAGAGGTCGCCGGAGCGACGGCGCAGCAACCGCGACTGCGCCTCCCGGAGCCCGTCCAGCTGTGCGCTGTCCGGGCCGCGGAAATCGCCGGTCACCCGGTCCAGATCGCTCAGCGCCGTCCAGTACGAGAACGAGGAGACGCGGGCTTCGAGCCGGTGCCGGGTGTGCCAGCCCAGTTCCTTCGGCGGCGCGCCACCCGCCGGGGAGGCGAGCCACCGCGCCGCGAGGGCGGCGAGACCCGCGAGCCCTTCGGGGTCGTCGCGGTAGCCGTACGGCAGGTCGACGATCGCGCCGCTCACACCGTCACCGCCGAGGCCCGGCGCATCGAGAGCACGGCGACCGGCAGGGCCGTGACCGTCGCGGCGATCCCCGCCGCGGCGAGGACCGGCCCGACGCCCCAGACCGGGGTCAGGAAGGTGACCAGGGCGAGGGAAAGGCATTGCGCCGAAACGACGAAGGACCGGCGGAACGCCAGGACGCGGCCGAGCGCGGCCGGATCCGCGTGCCGCTGGCACAGGAGGGTGTTGGGCATGGCGAACAGCAGATTGTGTGCCCCGGCCACCAGCCCGGCGAGGAACACCCAGACCGGGCCGGCGTGCGCGCAGAGCACCACGAGACCGATCACCGGCGCGGCCAGCGCGGCACCCGCGGTCACCATCACGGCCGGGTTGAGCACGTTCCGCCGCTTGGCCACCGACGCCGACACCGCCAGCCAGCCGACTCCCATCGCGGAGGCGAACAGGCCCGCTTCCCCGGTCCTGCCGCCTTCACCCACGAGGATCACCGCGAACTGCGGTACCGCGCCGAGAAACGCGAAGAGCGCCGCTTCCGCCAGCACCGCCGTGCGCAGCAGCCGATCTCCGGTCAGGGCGTGCAGGCCGTCGCGCAGCATGGCGAACGGGCGGCGACGGTCGTTCGCGGCGGCTTCCTGCCGTGGCACCGGAAGGGTGAGCAGCGCCGCGAGCACGAAGCTCGCCGCGTTGACCGCCACCGCGCAGGAGAAGCCGAGGCCGACCGCGACGGCCGCGCCCAGCAGCGGACCGAGCGCAATGATCGCGCCGTTCGTCACCTCCTGCGCGGCGTCGGCGGCGGCCAGCCGGGAAGCGGGCACCAGGGCGGGTGTCAGGCTCGGCAGCACCGCCGAATTCAGCGTGCTGACCGTGCCCAGCAGCACGGTCAGCAGGTAGTAGAGCGGGATGTTCCGCAGGCTCACCACCAACAACAGCACGAGGGTGAGCGCTCCCGCGACGAGATTGAGCACGATGGACAGTCCGCGCCGGTCGAACCGGTCGGCGAGCACCCCCGCCCACGGCGAGAACAGCACCCTGGGCAGCAGCTGGACGACGAACGCGCCTCCGGTCAGGCTCGCGGAACCGGTCACCTGCAATACCCACAGCGGCAGGGCGAGCGACTGCGCCGTGCCGCCGAGCCCGGACAGCGACTGCCCGGCCCACAGCCACCAGAACGGCCGTCCGAGCCGCTCCCCGCCCGCGGTGGCGAAGGCGGTCATCGCACGAGCCGCGCCGCGTCCGCCGCGGCGACCGCGAGCTGCGCCTTGGTCCGCGATTCCCGCGGCGAACCGAGCCACGCGTCGACGTCGGCGCAGAAGGCGTCCAGCGCCTCCAGGCACTCGAGCGAGGATTGGTTGACCTCGATCTCCAGGCAGGCGTACTCGCCGATCGGCGTGATGTCGCCGTCCGGCCCGCGGAATTCGACGAGGTCGACGCTGAACACGCACGGGTGGCCGCCGTCGAGTTTCCCGAACCGTTTGATCCGCCGCTGGCTGGTGACCCCCGCGGTTTCCAGCGGCCCCCGCACCAGGCCGAGCGACCGGAGATGGCGCAGCGGCAGGACTTCGCCCGCGGTCAGGACGGCGGTCAGCTCCCCGGGATCGATTCGTTCGGAGATCTCCAGCGCGTCCCGGCGGCCCGTCCAGTCCACCGTCTGCTTGACGCCGATCCAGCCGATCCCGGCCAGCCGCCCCTGGTTGGCGGCGATGCGCAGCGAATGGCCTGCCGAGGTGAGACGGCGCTCGGCGTCGTCGAGATACACGGTGCCCTGGGTCGCGACGACCGTCTCGGTGAGCCCGGTCAGGTTCGCGCGGACCGGCGGGGAATCGAGCCACCGCAGTGGATCCGCGTCGGCCGAGGCGTGGTCCAGTGCCCATTTGCTTTCGTGCTCGACACCCACGATCCGGGTCATCGGCCCGTCCTTTCGTCCGGCGAGGCGGGCGGGAAAAGGTGGAAGACGTCCACGTCCGCGTCGGTCAGCCCGAAGACCCGGCGGAAGGTCTCCCGCACCACCGCCACCGACTGCAGCGGCGGCTGGAAGTGCCCGGACTTCGTGTTGGCGACGACCATCGCGACCCGGTCACCGCCGATGAGCACGATCTCGCCCGCCGCGCGGGCGCGCAGCCGGTCGGGGACCAGCATCGGATGCGCCACGGGGACACCGTCCACGGTGGCGCGGTTGCGGCCGAAGAGCAGATCGGCCAGCTCGAACGGCCTCGTCCAGACCAACAGCCGGTCTTCGTCGTCGATGACGAACATGTGGGACACGCCGGGCTTCAACCGCCGCAACGGTTCCACCGGATCCCGCAGTTCGATCGTGTCCGCGAGGACAGCGGCGGCGACGGGGCGATAGTTCCGCTCGAACAGCGCGCGGTCGAACTCCAGCAACGGCGGATCCAGCTCCAGCACCGCCCGGCGCGGCGGTGGCGCGCCCCCGGCGGAGGCGAGATAGGCCTCGCCGATCAGCTCCCGCAGCTCGCGGACCCGGCGGGCGACGCGCTCCTCGTGCGGAGCCGCGGTCAGCACCGTCCGCAGCGCGATCAGCTCCTCGTAGAGGACGAAGACCCTCGCCTGCGAACGCGGACCGTAGGAGTCCGAGACCTGCGCTCCGACCTCGGCGAACCGGCACAGCAGCAGAGCGACGGAATCGGTGGTGAGCACTCCGGCCTCCTCGCGGCCCGGGCCGGGGATCGCTCCCCGGCCCGGTCCCGTACCACTGCTTACAGGTCGTCCGGGTGGGTGAAGCCCGCCTGCGCCATGGCCAGCGCCTCGTGCCCGTCGGCGGTGGCGTCCAGCTCCCGGAGACCGGTCACGACGGCCTCGACCTTCAGCAGCTGCTCGGCGGTCACCAGATTCGCGTTCATGCACTTGCTCCTTCTCTGGTCCGGCGGCGCGTTCCGACCGGAGTCCGGCGGGACGACGCCTTGGCCCCACCGATGATCACGACGGTGGATCTACGACGGTTCTGCGTCCGCTCGCAGCCGCCGTCCATCGGCCGTAGATCCGATGTAGATCGGCCTTCGCGAGACTCGGGGGCGTGATCGTGGAAGACGAAGACCGGACGCGCCCCCGGCGCGGAACGGTGCTCCTGCTGGCCGCGGCGGCTCTGCTGGCCGTGACCGGATACGCGGCGGCGCCGGGTCAGGCGAGCGCGTCCGATGGCGACGTGAACTGGAACAACACCATTTCGGCTCCGCCACCGCCGGTGGCGGCCGGCTGAGACGTCACCGCGCGTGGTTCGAAAGCTCTTCGATCGCCCGGGCCGCGTCGTCGGCCTCGGGCAGGTTGAGCGCGACGAAATGCGTATGGGCCTGGTTCAGCCGGGCTTCGGCTTCGTGCGGGTTTCCCAGCGTGGCAAGGGCCTTTCCGAGCACCAGCAGTGCGTTGGCCTGGTCCCGCCGGGTGCCGAGCTCCTCGCAGAGCCGCAACGCCGCCCGCGCCTCCGCCGCCGCCTCGTCGGCCTTCCCCAGTGCCAGCAGGGTCTCGGCGAGCCGGAAGAGCGCGTGCGCCGCGCGATCCCGGATGCCTGCCGCCAGGCAGCTGTCGACGCACGCGGTGAAATGCGCGGCCGCGGCTTCGTAGCGTTCGAGCGCGTGGTTCGCGAGCCCGAGCACGTAGAGCGCGTAGCCGGTTCCCGGCGCGTCGCCGATCTCCCGGGCCAGGGCGAGCGCCGACTCGCAGACGGCGAGGACGTTCGCCGGGTCACCGCCGCGCAGCAGGGCGTGCGCGGAGTTCAGGCTGCTGGTCAGCGCGCCGGAGCTGTGCCCGAGCCGCCGCGCGAGTTCGGCGGAGCGGTCGAAACACCGGACCGCGAGGCCGTAATCGTGGCGAAGCTGGGCCGCCAAGCCGAGGTTGTTGAGCGCCTGCCGGAGGATCACCGGGTCGCCTGCCTCGGTCGCGGCGGCCACCGCGCGCCGGGCGTGCGCCTCGACGTCGGTGTGCGTCGCCGTGCGCAACGCGACGGTGCTGCACAGGAACTCGGCCCGGCCGAGGACGCGGTGACGCGCCCGTCTTCCCGGCCCCGCCGGTTCGGGAACCCGGGCGGCCGCTCTCGCGAGAGTGCCCGCGGTCGCGTCCAGCCTCCTCGCCCCGGCCTCCGCGGCGAACGGGCTCATCGCGATGAGCAGGTCGATCGCGGTGCCCAGGAGTGGCACGGTGCCGATTTCGACGACCCGCGCGCAGGCCGCCACCACGGTGTCCCCGGCCGCCGACGCCCAGTCCCTCGCCGCCCGCAGATCGGCGATCGGCAGGCCGGCGTCACCGGGCGAGCGGGGGCCGAGCACGTCCCCGGTGGGGTCGCCGGGGACCGCGCGCGCGAACGCGTTGCGCGCCGTGGCCATCAACAGCGACAACAGCCGGTCCAACGCGGCCAGTTCGTCTCCCGGGTCGCGGTCACGGCCGCGGCCGAACGAGACCAGGAGCTCGTGGACGCGGAACCGGCCGGGGACCGTGTCGTCCAGAATGGACGCGTCGACGAGCACCTCCAGCCGCGCTTCGGCCTCGGCCGGAGCCACCCCGAGGACCGCTGCCGCTTCCGGCAGCGTGAACTCGCCCCCGGCGACCGCGGTGAGCAGGACGAAGTCCTTGGCGAGCGGCTCGGCGAGCTGCCGGTACGCCACTTCGAACACCGCTTCGATGGCGAGCGGCCCGGCCCGTAGCTCGGCGATCCGGCGACGCTCGTCCCGCAGGCGTTCGACCATGGACCGCAGGGTCCAGTGCGGCCGCGCCGCGAGCCGCGAGGCCACGATCCGCACCGCCAAGGGAAGCAGGCCGCAGGCGGTGACGAGGTCGACGGCGTCGTCCGGTTCGGCTTCCAGGCGTCGCGCGCCGACACCCTGCCGCAGCAGGTCGAGCGCCTCGGCGGGGGTGAAGACGTCGAGGTTGACCTGGGTGAGCAGCGGCAGGCCGTCGAGTCTGGCGCGGCTGGTGATCAGGACCGCGCACCCCGGCGTACCGGGCAGCGCGTCACGGATCTGCGCGGCGTCGACGACGTTGTCGAGCACGATGAGCAAGCGGCGGCCGTCGACCAGCGAACGCCACAGCCCGCGCCGCTCGGCGAGGTGCCCCGGCGACCGGTTCGACGGCACGCCCAGCCCGGCGAGCAGCAGTTCCAGCAGGTCGGGCCCGGTCACCGGCTCCCCGACCTGGTCGAGGTCGCCGAGATCGACGTGCAGCTGACCGTCCGGATAGCGTTCGCGGAGCCCGTGCGCCAGATGCACCGCGAGGCTGGTCTTGCCGACGCCGCTCATCCCGGTGATCGCCAGCATCGCCGGTGCTCGCCCGTCGGCCGTCTCCAGTACGTCGAGCAGCGCCGAGAGCTGGTCCTGCCTGCCGGTGAAGTCCGGCAGATCGGGCGGAAGCTGCGCCGGGATCGGCCGCCAGTTCTCCGGCGGCTCCTCCTGCTCGGCGGGCGAAGAGAGGGTCACCGGCGGCTCGGCGCGCGGGGCGGGTGCGACGTCGTCTCCCCGGAGGATGCGCGCGTGCAGTTCGACCAGTTCCGCGCCCGGCTCGACGCCGTGGACCTCCACCAGGCCCCGGCGGGCGTCCTGGAAGACCCTCAGCGCCTCGACCTGGCGGCCCATTCCGAAGAGCGCGCGCATCAGCAGGACGTAGAGCCGTTCCCGCATCGGGTGCTCGGCGATCATCCCGGTCAGCCGTGGCAGCGCCTCGTAGTAGTGACCGAGCCGCAGCTCCGCCTCCAGGTACTGCTCGGTGAGCGCGGTGTGCAACTCGCCGAGCCAGCCGCGGCTCTGCTCGGCGAACAGGCCGGGCACCCCCGCGAGCGGTTCGCCTGTCCACAGGGCGAGTGCTTCCGACAACATCTGTCTGGCCTGGGGCGCGTCCCCCGAGGCCAGCGCTTCTTGTGCCAGTGCACCGAGTTCCGCCGCGCGGGAGGCGTCCACCGCCGAGGGCGGCACGGCGAGCCGGTAACCGTCGCCCGCCGACACCAGCACGTCGTCGCCGGCACCGGCACCGGAAAGCAGCCGCCGCAGTCTCCAGGCGTAGGTCCGGACGGTCGAGGCCGCGCGAGCCGGAAGTTCGTGGTCCCACAACGTGTCGGTCAGCCTGGCGAGCGACACCGCCGTGCCGGGCGTGAGCGCCAGCGTGGCCAGCATCGCCTGCTGTTTGGGCGTTCCCACCGAGATCGCCACCCCGTCCGGGCGGTACAGCCGCATCGGGCCCAGCACCACGAAACGCACCCCAGGCCACGCTGCCGCCATACGCGTCGCTCCCTCCGGCGCGACGACCGTCGGCGCCGCCCGATGCTAACTCCGGCGGAACCCGGGGAGCGAGGGATTGCCTCTTCGGCTCCGCTTCGGTGCACGAACGGCCGGGGTACGACCAAAACGCAATTAGTCCTCTAAATGCCCAGGACGCCTTTCGGCGCCGGACCACGGTCAGGGCATCTAGAGGACTAATTGCGTTTTTTGGGCTTCCAGACGACCAGCGCCGTCTGCTGACGCAAGGGAACGAGATCCTTGCGGTAGGAGGCGTGCACGGCCGCGGCCGTCTGCTCGGCGGTGAGGTACGCCGCCGTGAGCTCCTCGGTCAGTTCGGCGATCCGGGCGCGGAGCGCGTCGACCTGGTTCTCCAGCTCGATGATCCGCTTGATGCCCGCGAGGTTGACACCGTCCTCCTGGGACAGCCGCTGCACCTCGCGGAGCAGCGCGATGTCCCGCATGGAGTACCGGCGGCCGCCCCCGGAGGTCCGGCCGGGCGACACGAGACCCTGGCGGTCGTAGGACCGCAGGGTCTGCGCGTGCAGACCGGACAGCTGCGCCGCCACCGAAATGACGAACACCGGGGTGTCCTCGTCCGCACCGTGCGGCAGCCCGCCGAACATCGTGCTCACCTGCCTTCGAGAAGTTCGGTGATCTCCGGTCGCGGGTCGTGCTCGGACATGGCCTCCGCGTAGGCCTCCAGCGCTTCACGGGCCTTGTCGTCCAATTTGGACGGAATGGCCGCCTGCAGGGTGACCAGCAGGTCGCCCTGCGAGCCGTCCCGCTTCGTGATCCCCTTGCCGCGCACGCGAAGCACGCGACCGCTCGCCGTACCCTGCGGCACCTTCAGCGAGACCTTGCCCTCCAGCGTCGGCACGGTGATCGTGCCGCCCAGGGCGAGTTCCGCGAAGGACACCGGCACGGAGATCGTCAGGTCGAGGTCCTGGCGCCCGAACACCTTGTGCGGCGCGACGTGCACGCGAACGTACAGATCGCCCGGCTGCGCGCCACCCCGGCCCGGTTCGCCCTGACCGGCCAGCCGGATCCGCTGGTCGTCGGCGACGCCCGGCGGGATCCGCACGGTCAGCGTGCGGGTGCGGGTGCTGACGCCCTCACCCGCGCATTCCGGACAGGGGTCGTCGATGATCGTGCCGCGGCCGCGGCAGTCGCGGCACGGCTCGGAGAACGCGAACGCGCCCTGGCTCCGGCTGACCAGCCCGCTGCCCTGACAGGTCGAACACGTCCTCGGGGAGGTCCCCGGCTTCGCGCCGTTCCCGCCGCAGGTGGAACAGGTCGCCGGGCTCGACAGCCGCAGCGGCAGGGTCGCGCCCTTGACCGCCTCGGTGAAGTCGATCCGGACGTCGGTCTCCACGTCCGCGCCGCGCTGCGGCCGGTTCGCCGTGGCACCGGCCGCGGCGCCGCGACGGCCGAACAGCCCGCCGAGGATGTCGCCGAGACCGCCGAAACCGCCCTGCTGCTGGCCCGCCTGGCCGAAGATGTCGCCGACGTCGAAGCCGCCGCCTCCGCCACCGCCCGGGAAGCCGAAGCCACCCGGACCGCCGGAGCCGAAGAGGCGGCGGGCCTCGTCGTACTCCTTGCGCTTGGACGCGTCGGAGAGAACGCCGTACGCCTCGGAAACCGCCTTGAACTTCTTCTCCGCCTCCGCGTTGCCCGCGTTGGCGTCGGGGTGGTTCTCCTTGGCCAGCTTGCGATAGGCCTTCTTGATCTCGTCCGCGGTGGCGTCGGAGGAGACGCCCAGCTCACGGTAGAAGTCCTTACCGATCCATTCCCGTGCACTCACCGAACGTCTCCTCCTTTCACGCCGTATCGCCGATCAGCGGTTGTTCTCATCGAAAAGTTCGCCCTCGAGCGGCAGTTCGCCGCCGACGGGCGGGTCCACCGGGGCTTCCTGCGCCTCGGGCGCGGGAGCGGCCGCAGGGGCCGCGCCCGGCTCGTGGTCGGTGACCCCGACCAGCGCCGCGCGCAGCACGCGCTCGCCGAAGCGGTAACCGCGGCGCATGACCGTGGTGACCGTCGGCCCGGCGACGTCCGGCGACGTGCTGTGCTGGACGGCTTCGTGCACGCTCGGGTCGAAGGCCTCGCCCTCGGCGCCGAACGGCTCCAGCCCCGACCGCTGCAGGCTGCCGACCAGCTTCTCGCCGACCGCCTTGAACGCACCGGTCAGATCGCCGTGCTGCTCCGCGCGCTCGAGGTCGTCGAGCAGCGGGAGCAGGTCGTTGACCACCGACGCCTTGGCGCCGGTGACGACCTGTTCGCGGTCGCGGTCCACGCGCTTGCGGTAGTTGGCGTACTCCGCCTGGAGGCGCTGGAGGTCGGCGGTGCGTTCCGCCAGCTCCTTCTCCAGACCGGAGGTCACCGTCACCGAATCGTCCACGATGGAGTCCCCGAGGCCGGGGCCCGCGTGGGTCGCGGGCGCCGGCTCCGTCGGCACGGCGGGTTCTTCGGCCGGGGCGGCGTGCTTCGGACCGTCCTGGGTTTCGGCGGCCGGGGCGGCCGGGCGGACCTCACCGGTCAGCGGATCGATCCGCCGCCGGTCCCGCACGACCACCGGTTCCTCCGGGCCCCGGCCCTCGGTTTCGTCGTAGCGTCCGGTCACTTCTTGTCCTTCTCGTCCTCTTCGACGATCTCGGCGTCGACGACGTCGTCCGCCTTGGCCTGCGAACCGGTACCCGCACCGGCCGCACCGGCCGCGCCTTCACCGGCACCGGCGGCACCTTCGGCGCCCGGGGTGGCGTTGGCGTAGAGCGCGGTGCCCAGCTCCTGCGAAGCGGTGTTCAGCTTCTCGATGGACTCGCGGATCTTCGCCGAGTCGGTGCCCTTGAGCGCCTCGTTGGCCTCGTCGATCGCGGTCTTCACCTTGCCCTTGAGCTCTTCGGGCAGCTTGTCCTCGTTGTCCTTGACGAACTTCTCGGTCTGGTAGACCAGCGTCTCCGCCTGGTTGCGGGTCTCCGCCTCCTCGCGGCGCTGCTTGTCCTCCTCGGCGTGCGCCTCGGCGTCCTTGACCATGCGCTCGATGTCGTCCTTCGGCAGCGCGGAGCCACCGGTGATCGTCATCGACTGCTCCTTGTTCGTGCCCAGGTCCTTCGCGAGGACGTGCACGATGCCGTTGGCGTCGATGTCGAAGGTGACCTCGATCTGCGGCACGCCACGCGGGGCGGGCGGGAGACCGGTCAGCTCGAACATGCCGAGCTTCTTGTTGTGCGCGGCGATCTCGCGCTCACCCTGGAACACCTGGATCTGCACCGACGGCTGGTTGTCGTCCGCGGTGGAGAAGATCTCCGAACGCTTGGTCGGGATCGTGGTGTTGCGCTCGATGAGCTTGGTGAACACGCCGCCCTTGGTCTCGATGCCCAGCGAAAGCGGGGTCACGTCGAGCAGCAGGACGTCCTTGACCTCGCCCTTGAGCACACCGGCCTGCAGCGCGGCGCCGACGGCGACGACCTCGTCCGGGTTCACGCCCTTGTTCGGCTCGCGGCCGCCGGTCAGCTCCTTGACCAGGTCCGACACGGCGGGCATGCGGGTGGAACCACCCACGAGCACGACGTGGTCGATGTCGCCGACGGCGACACCCGCGTCACGGATGACGTTGTTGAACGGCTTGCGGGTGCGCTCCAGCAGGTCCGAGGTGATCTTCTGGAACTCGGCGCGGGAGAGCTGCTCGTCGAGGAACAGCGGGTTCTTGTCGGAGTCCACGGTGATGTACGGCAGGTTGATGCCCGCGGAGTTCGAGCTGGACAGCTCGATCTTCGCCTTCTCGGCCGCCTCACGGATGCGCTGGAGCGCCATCTTGTCCTTGGTGAGGTCGATACCGTTGGAGGCCTTGAACTTGTCGACCAGCCAGGTGACGATCCGCTCGTCCCAGTCGTCACCGCCGAGGTGGTTGTCACCGGAGGTCGCGCGGACCTCGACGACGCCCTCGCCGATCTCCAGCAGCGAGACGTCGAACGTACCGCCACCGAGGTCGAAGACCAGGATGGTCTGTTCCTTCTCGCCCTTGTCGAGGCCGTACGCCAGCGCGGCCGCGGTGGGCTCGTTGACGATGCGGAGCACGTTCAGGCCGGCGATCTGCCCGGCCTCCTTGGTGGCCTGCCGCTGCGCGTCCTCGAAGTAGGCGGGGACGGTGATGACCGCGTCGGTGATGGTCTCGCCCAGGTACGCCTCGGCGTCGCGCTTGAGCTTCATCAGCACGCGGGCGCTGATCTCCTGCGAGGTGTAGGCCTTGCCGTCGATCTCGGTCTTCCAGTCGGTCCCGACGTGCCGCTTGACCGACCGGATGGTCCGGTCGACGTTCGTCACGGCCTGGTTCTTCGCCGGCTGACCGGTCAGCACTTCACCGTTCTTGGCGAAGGCGACGATCGACGGGGTGGTGCGTGAACCTTCCGAGTTGGCGATGACCGTCGGCTCGCCGCCCTCAAGGACAGCGACGACCGAGTTGGTCGTGCCGAGGTCGATGCCGACCGCTCGCGCCATGGTGTGATCCTCCTGCTAGTTCGTGACCTGCACGTTCGCTCCCACCTTGAGTGGGTCCAACGCAAGTTCTATCGGGATGATGCGGTCTCCGTCAAGCCGGACTTGAGCCGACTGCGCTCAACCTTGTACCCGGCTCAACGTGCGACCCGGGCGTCTTGTTCCCGGGCTACCGGCAGACCGTGCCGGGAGCGGGTGTGAGCCCGCTCACCAGGTACTTCACCTCTTCGGTGCGCACGCAGGCCGAGTTGAGCAGCCCCGTGTGCCCGTACCCGGCGTCGACCAGCAGCGCCGAGTCCTCGATGTTCCGCGCGAGCCCCTTCGCCCAGACGAGCGGCGTCGCCGGATCGTGTTCGCCGCCGACCACGAGGATCGGCGCCGCGCCCTTCACCTTCTGCGGGCGCGGGAGATAGGCCGAGGGCACGGACCAGCCCGCGCAGCCGCTCGCCATGTCCCAGAACTCCGAGTACCGCCAGCTGTGCGGCGCGAGGGTCTTCACCAGCCCCTGCATCGCCCGCATGTCGGCGTAGGAGGTGAACGGCGAGCCGAAGTCGTGACAGCCGATCGAGCGGTACGCGCCGTAGGACGGGTCCAGCTGCGAATAGGGCAACAGCCCGTCCGCGTTCCCCGCCGTCGCGGCCTCGACGGCTTTCGCCAGTTCCGGCCAGAACGCGGGAAGGATGAGTGAGCCGTAGAAACCGGACGCCATCTCCTCGGCGGTCACGTTCCGGCCGAGCTGCTTCGACGGCACGCCGCCGGGAGTGGCCATCAGCTTGTCGTAGGTGGCGAGGACGTCCTTGCCGCGAAGCACGCAGTCCGCCGACGTCGTGCACCACTTCGCGAAATCCTTGAGCGCGCTTTCGGTCGCGATGGTCTCGTCGAGGACGGCCTGCCGGGTCGGCCGCGAATGGTCGATGGCGCCGTCGAGCACCATCGCGCGGACGCGCTTCGGGTACTTCTCCGCGTACACGGCGCCGAGTTCGGAGCCGTAGGAGACGCCGAGCCAGTTCACCTTCGGCTCGCCCAAGGCGACCCGGATCGCTTCGACGTCGTCCGCGGCGTGCCAAGTGTCCACAGAGGACAATTCCGGCCCGGTCCGCTTGAGGCATTCGTCGCCCGAGGCGCGGTTGTGCGCGATGAGCTTGTCGTATTCCGCCCGGCTGCGCGGGAATCGGCTGATCGCGGGATCGTGCAGATCCGGTCCGCAGGTGATCGCGGGCTTGCTGTCGCCGACGCCGCGCGGGTCGAACCCGATGACGTCGAAGCGCTGCCGCAGTACGGCCGTTTCCGGTTTGTCCAGCGCGAAACCGCGGCCGCCGTACTTGAGCACGGTGACCCCGGAGCCGCCGGGCCCGCCCGGGTTCGTCAGCAGCGAGCCGAGCCGGTGCGCGGGATCGGTCGCGGGCAGTTTCGCCAGCGCGATCGAGACCGTCCCGTTCACCCGCAGGTCGGCGCATTCCAGCGTCGGCGCGTACTCGGTCGCGCAGGGCTTCCAGTCGAGCCGGGGCGCGGCCGACGCGGGCAGGGCGGTGAGCGGCAGCAGGGTCAGCGCGGTGACCACCGCGAGAGCCTTCATGCCTGCCGGACCGTGATCGAGCCGGTGCCGGACTTGAGGTCCAGGACGTTCGCCGAAGCCTGGTCCTGGCGCACACCGGCGGTCTCGACCGTGCCGACGTCCGACTTCGCGCGGACCTGGTACGCGCTGTCGGGGACGACGACGGTGACCTTGCCGACGTCGGCGTTCGCGGTGACGGCGCCGGGCTTCGCGAGCCCGACCTCGATGTCCCCGGTGCCAGTGGTCAGCCGCACCGGACCCGACGAGCGCTCGACCTTCAGGTCCCCGACGTCGCCGTGCAGATCGACCGAGGCCACGCGGGTGAGCGAGATCTTGCCGGTGCCGATGCCGCCGGTGATCGCCAGCTCACGCGGGACCACGACCTCGTAGTCCACGCCGCACTGGCTGCAGCCGCCGAGCACCAGCGTGCCGTTCTCGACGCTGTGCGTCTTGCCGGGATTCCGTCCGGTGTAAGTCACTTCGCGGCGCAGCGAGACCGGTGCGCCGTCCTCGACCCGGAGCGTGACGCCGCCGACCGGGACGTCCACCCGGATCGCGGTGATCTGCTCGGTGACGGGCGTGCCGTCGCTCAGCGTCTCGCGGCTTTCGGTCGTGCAGCCGACGATGCCGAAGGCCGTCAGCGCGCCGAGTGCGAGCGCGCCGAGGACGCGCTTTTCGATGATGCCCATGAGAAAGTGTTTCCCCCGATAAGTCCGTCAGGCCGCTTTGACCTTGACGCTTCCGCTGTCGGTGTTGAGATCGAGTTTGTGCTGGGCCGAACCGGACTGGTTCACGTCGATGTCGCGGCGGCCGCTGTCGGTGGTGCCGGTGACGTTGTAGTCGCCCGCCGGAACGGTGACCTCGACCGAACCGCTGGCGGTCCGCGCCGTGACGTCGGCGCCCTTGACCAGTTCGAGTTCGATACGGCCGCTGTCGCTGCGGGCCTCGACGTTGCCACCGAGCCGTTCCCCCTTGATGGCACCGGAAGCCGCCTGCACGGTGACGGCCTGGCCGATGTTCTCCAGCTCGACGCGACCGGCGTCGGACCGGACCTTCACCGTGCCCGGCACATCCGCCACGGAGACGGAGCCGGAGTCGACCGTGACGTCCACAGTGGACGCTCCGGCGATCTGGAGCGACCCCGAGTCCAGTTTGCCCGAGACCGGGATCCCCACCGGGACGGTCACGTCGTAAGCGACCTCGCAGCTGGTGCCGCAGCCGGCGAGAACCAGGGTGTCCCCCTCCACGCGGTACGCGTCGCCCGGCTTGTTCCAGCGATACTCGAACTCCTGGTGGACCCTCACCGGACCGCTGCCCGTGCGGATCTTGACGGCGCCCTCGTCGTTGTCGACGCGGACGCTCTTGATCTGCTGGGCGAGCTCGGCGGTCGCCTCCGCGTCGGACGGCCACCACCAGCCGAGACCGGTGAGCACACCGACGCCGATCAAAGCGATGCCGCCGAAGGCGAGGAGTGGGCGCGCCATGGTCTTGAGTCCCTCCAGAGCAGGTTTTCGTGTAACTCGACGCTAAGGGCAGCGCGGCGGGTTGGACATAGGGGTAACCCCCGGATTCGTCCCTGAACCCGCACCGGGGTCCTCGGGGTCATAACCTGGCTCCGTCATCTGATCCACGACCAGGAGGACGCATGCCGCAGGCACCCGATCCGTACGACTTCCTGCCCGATCTGCCTGCCTTCACCTTGAGCAGCATCGACATCGAAGAAGGCGGCTTCCTGCCGACACCCCAGCTTTCCGGGATCTTCGGCGCGGGCGGCGAAGACCGTTCCCCGCAGCTGTCCTGGGAGGGCTTCCCCGAGGGCACCAAGAGCTTCGCCGTGACCTGCTACGACCCCGACGCCCCGACGGCGAGCGGGTTCTGGCACTGGGCGGTGTTCGACATCCCGGTCTCGGTGACCGCGCTGGCCGCGAACGCGGGCGACGAAGCGGGCTCCGGTCTGCCGAAGGGCGCTGTGACCCTGAAGGGTGACGGTGGCGTGAAGCAGTTCCTCGGCGCCGCCCCGCCTCCCGGGCACGGGCCGCACCGGTACATCTTCGCGGTGCACGCCGTCGACGTCGAAAAGCTGGACGTCGGCGAGGACGCCACCCCGGCGCTGCTGGGCTTCAACCTCTTCGGCCACGCCATCGGCCGGGCGACGCTGACGGCCCTGCACGAGAACAAGGGCTGATCGGTACAGCGGGTCGTGAGTGGCGATTCGGGTTCTAACCCGAATCGCCACTCACGACCGACGCGAGACCGCACTCACGTGACCAGCGGCGTGACTCGCGTGACCGAAGGCGGAACTCGCGTGATCAGAGGCGGAACACCCGAGTGCGGCCTCCAATCACGCGAGTCACGTCCCTGATCACGCGGCTCACGCCTTTGCGCACGCCGCGCTCTGTGTTCCAGTCCGTGCTAGACCTGGCCGTTCGCCCGCGTCCGCTCCATGTACTGCCCCTCGGGCGGATCCCCGAAGCCGAATCGCCGGTACAGCCCGTGCGCGTCGGCGGTGTGCAGCATCCACCGGAACTCCGCGCCCGGCCCGTTGTCGATCATCTCCCGGACGAGCTCCTTGCCGAGCCCCGCGCCGCGCGCCTCGTCGACGACGAAGACGTCCGCCAGGTACGCACTGCCGATGGTGTCCGAGAACGCCCGCGCGAAGCCGACGAGACGTCCACTAGAAGTCTCGTACGCGCCCACGACGCGCCAAGCGTTCCTGAAGACCTTCTCGACCTGCTCACGGTCTCGCCATTTGCCCCAGTAGACGTCGGTGGACAGGCACTTCCACACCACGTCGAGGTCCACCCGTGCCGGGTCGTCATCCAGTTCGTATGCGCCGACAGTCCTCATGATCCGAAGCTACCCAGCGGGTCAACGAGGTTTCAGCAGGTAGTCCACCACCGGCCGCAGTTCCTCCGCGGACGGCGGCTCGTCGTCGATGAGGCCCTGGATCAGGAGACCGTCGATACCGGCGAGGAACACCCGGAAGGCGACCTCGTCGTCGTGCCGGACCATCGAGGTCAGCACGTCCAGCCAGCGCCGCGCGGCGGGCCGCAGCTCGGGTTTGCGCGCGGCCAGCAGGTACAGCTCGTATTCCGCCATCGTCCGCCCGCGCCGCGGGCCCAGCGCCTCCGCGAGCAGCCCGGCGACCTCCTCCGCGCCCCGGCTGCCGCGCGACCGGGCGCGGTCGATCATCCAGTAGACCTCGGTCGCCATGTCCCGCGCGCACGAGATGAGGGTCGCGATCAGCAGGTCGTCGAGGCTGGAGAAGTGATAGGTCGTCGACGCCGTCGGTACGCCCGCCTCGGCGGCGACCGTCCGATGGGTGACGCCGGCGACGCCGTCCCGTTCGATCACCCGCAGCGCGGCAGCGATGATCTCGTCGCGCCGCTTCTCACCCCTGGCCTTCCGGCCGTCGACCTGGATCTTCACTTAGTGCGCGCTCCCTGCCTCGATCAACACGACCCCGCCGACCACCAGCACCAGCCCGGCGATGACGGAGAGGTTGACCGGTTCCTTGAAGAACACGATCCCGACGGCCGCCACCAGCGCGACACCGGCCGCGGCCCAGATCGCGTAGGCGATGCTCACCGGCACGCCTGCCTTCAGAACGTACGCGAGCGCGACGAACGCGAAGGCGTAGCCGACCACGACGACTATCGACGGCCCGACCTTGGAGAAGCCCTCGGAAAGCTTCAACGAGACCGTGGCCGTCACCTCCGCGGCGATGGCGAAAGCGAGGAGAAGGTACGCACCCATGACACAAAAACTACCTGGACGATCGTCTTAAAACAAAGAGAGGCGTACACCACATCGGTGGGACTTGGGCGCGGTCAGTGGGTTACCCATCAGTAAGAAGCATTAGTCTGCCCGAACCACCACACGCTTCACTCGGACGAAAGGCACCCGAAGATGGGCGCTGTACAGCTGACGCTCGGCGGGATCGCGGTCCTGCTCGGCGTCGTCGCCTGGGGAATGTTCTTCGCGACCATCGCCCGCTTCGTGCGGGTGATCCGCCTCGGTCAGCCGGACGCGACCCGCAACGGCCCGTTCATCCCGCGCATGAAGACCCTGATCAAGGAATTCGCCGCGCACACCCGGATGAACAAGGTCAAGAGCGTCGGACCGGCGCACTGGCTGGTCATGTGGGGCTTCCTGCTCGGGTCGCTCGCCCTGTTCGAGGCCTACGGCGAGGTCTTCGTCCCGACGTGGGGCTGGCCGATCCTCGACGACTGGTCGCTGTTCCAGCTGCTCATGGAGCTGCTCGGGGTCGGCACCATCGTCGGCATCCTGATCCTGATGGGGATCCGGCAGAAGAACCACCCGCGCCGCGCGGACCGGCAGTCCCGCTTCCAGGGCTCCAACTTCAAGTGGGCGTACTTCATCGAGGCCGTCGTGCTCATCGAGGGCATCGGCATCATCGGCGTCCGCGCCGCGAAGTCCGCGCTGGGCGTCCACGACACCCCGGTCTGGGCCGCGTTCGTCTCGCACCCGCTCGGCCTGCTGCTGCCGTCCAGCCCGGACCTGGTCACGGTGTTCGCCTTCGTCAAGCTGATGAGCGCCACGATCTGGCTGATCGTCGTCGCGCGCACGATGACCATGGGCATCGCGTGGCACCGCTTCAGCGCCTTCTTCAACATCTACTTCAAGCGCGAGGCCGACGGCGGCGTCGCGCTGGGCGCGCTCAAGCCGATGATGAGCAACGGCAAGGTGCTCGACCTCGAAGAGGCGGACCCGGACGAGGACACCTTCGGCGTCGGCAAGATCGAGGACTTCAGCTGGAAGGGCTGGCTGGACTTCTCCACCTGCACCGAATGCGGCCGCTGCCAGTCGCAGTGCCCCGCCTGGAACACCGGCAAGCCGCTTTCGCCGAAGCTGCTCATCACGCAGCTTCGTGACCACGCCTACGCGAAGGCGCCGTACCTGCTCGCGGGCGGCAAGCGCGACATGGCGGGCGACGAGGTCGGCTTGTCCGACAAGGGCGACGACATGTACGCGGGCATCGACGTCCTCGCGATCGCCGAGTCCCAGAAGGCGCTCATCGGCGACGACGGCGGCGTCATCGACCCCGAGGTGCTGTGGTCCTGCACCTCCTGCGGCGCGTGCGTCGAGCAGTGCCCGGTGGACATCGAGCACGTCGACCACATCGTCGACATGCGCCGCTACCAGGTGATGATCGAGTCCGCGTTCCCCAGCGAGCTCAACGGGATGTTCAAGAACCTGGAGAACAAGGGCAACCCGTGGGGCCAGAACGCCAAGGACCGGCTCGCCTGGACCGAGGACCTGGACTTCGAGGTGCCGGTGTTCGACGGCGACCTCGGCGACACCGAGTACCTCTTCTGGGTCGGCTGCGCCGGCGCGTTCGAGGACCGCGCGAAGAAGACCACGCGCGCCGTCGCGGAACTGCTGCACATCGCGGGCGTGAAGTACACCGTGCTCGGCTCGGAGGAGTCCTGCACCGGTGACCCGGCCCGCCGCGCCGGCAACGAGTTCCTGTTCCAGATGCTGGCGCAGCAGAACGTCGAGATCCTGAACTCGGTGTTCGAGGGCCGCGAACGCAAGGCGCGCAAGGTGGTCGTCACCTGTGCCCACTGCTTCAACACCCTCGCGAACGAGTACCCGGAACTGGGCGGCCAGTTCGACGTCGTGCACCACACGCAGCTGCTCAACCGCCTGGTGCGGGAGAAGCACCTGACCCCGGTGGCCCCGGTCGCCGAGGACGTCACCTACCACGACCCGTGCTACCTGGGCCGCCACAACAAGGTCTACGACGCTCCGCGCGAGCTCGTCGGCGCTTCGGGCGCGCAGCTGCGCGAAATGCCGCGGCACGGCGACAGGTCGATGTGCTGTGGCGCCGGCGGCGCGCGGATGTGGATGGAAGAGAAGATCGGCAAGCGGATCAACGTCGAGCGCGTGGACGAGGCGCTCGGCACCGCGCCGTCGAAGATCGCGACCGGCTGCCCGTTCTGCCGCGTCATGCTCACCGACGGCGTCACCGCCCGCCAGAGCGACGGACAGGCGAGCGAGAAGGTCGAGGTCGTCGACGTCGCACAGCTGCTGCTGACCGCCGTCAAGCGCAAGCCGGAGCCGCAGCTGGTCCCGGCTGGAGCGCCGTCCCTGGACGGTGTCTCAGATGCTGAACTCGACGGGAAGGCCGACGTGCCCACCGACGAAACGGCCACCGGGACGCCGCTTCCGGAGGAAGACAAGTAGAACATCGAGGTCGGAGGGAACATTCTCTCGCACATAATGCGAGAGAATGTTCCCTCTTGTTTTATCCTTACGCGATTATTCCGTTCCCATTACCCGTTCGGCGGTACACCGTGGCGATAGGCTGGCGTTTCCTCGTTGCCGTTGTCGTCCACGAGGTTGCTTTAGGCGGTACGGCAGCAGGGCCGAAAAAAAAAGGGGCGAGGAAAATCAATGGGCAACCGTCACGAACTCCGTCCGGGCAAGGGACACCGCCTCGCGATGCCGGGATCGTCGACGCTGCGCGTACCCGCCCGCCTCCCTTCGGCCGCGGCACTCGCCAGAATGGCCCAGGAAGCGACCATCCCCAGCATCCCGGCCGCCCGGCGGCCGCCGCGGCAGGAAAAGCAACGCACGCGCGTCCGCCCGTACGTCCGCACGGGCGGACGCACGCAGGCCAAGCGGAACTTCGCCATCGAAGCGATGATCTCCGTCCGGAACGACGCGCCCTGGAGCGCGCCCGGGTTCAGCGTCGAATTCCATTCGGTCCGATCACTGTGCCGCCGTCCGACTTCCGTCGCGGAAGTGGCAGCGTCACTAAGCGTTCCGCTCGGCGTCGCAAAGGTCCTTTTGGGTGATATGGCCGAGCTCGGCTTGGTTACCGTTCATGAAACACAGGCTGAATTCGACGGTCATCCGGCACTCGCCTTGATGGAACGGGTCCTGCAGGGTTTGCGTCGCCTGTGAGATCGGCCCACTCGCACTACGCTACGCGAGGTGAGTGAAGAATCCGGTGGTGAAAGCACCCTGACCGTGGTGCTGGCGGGTGGGGTCAACCTCGCCATCGCCGTGCTGAAACTGATCGCCGGGATCATCACCGGCTCCGGCGCGATGCTTTCGGAGGCCGCGCACTCGGTGGCCGACACGATCACCGAAGTACTCCTGCTGACCGCGCTGAAACGCTCCGACCGCCCGGCCGACCGCGTCCATCCCTTCGGCTACGGCAAGGAACGGTACTTCTGGTCGCTGCTCGCGGCGGTGTCGATCTTCGCCTCCGGCGCGATGTTCGCGCTCTACGAAGGCTTCTCGACCGTGTTCGGCGAAGAGACCGAACAGACCGATCCGATCGTCGGCTACGTCGTCCTCGCGATCGCTTTCGTCCTCGAGTCCGTGTCGTGGTTCCAGGCCGTGCGGCAGGTGCGGCGCGACGCCGCCGAAGCGGGCCAGAAGATCTCGGTCTATCTGCGGATGATCGACGACCCGGCACCGAAGACCGTCCTGTTCGAGGATTCGGCCGCGCTGATCGGCCTGCTGCTCGCGTTCGCCGGGATCGGGCTGCACCAGCTCACCGGGTCGCACGTCTGGGACGGTGCGGCGTCGATCGCGATCGGGGTGCTGCTGGCGCTGGTCGCCTACGTGCTCGGGCGCACCAACCGCGGCCTGCTGATCGGCAGGCAGGCGGATCCGAGGCTGGTGCGCGGGGTGCGAGACCACCTGATGGGCGCGCCCGAGATCGAGGCCGTGGTCGATCTCCAGACCATGCTGATGGGCACCGATCAGGTTCTCGTCTGCGCCCGCGTCGACTTCGACGACTCACTCGGCGCGGCCGACGTCGAACGCGCCTGCGTCCGGATGGCGACCGAGCTGACACGGGAGTTCGGCGACGTCACCGAGGTGTTCATCGAACCGGTCCCGCGGACGGATCCCGAGCTGCGCGCGACGGTCCTGGCCCGCTACGGCGAGATCGCCGAGCGGTGGCAGAAGGGTCAGTAGCCGAAGTTCTGCGTCCAGTACATGCCCTTGGTGTTGACGCCGACGCCGATCTTCTTCAGCTTGCAGTTGAGGATGTTCGCGCGGTGGCCCTCGGAGTTCATCCAGGCGTCCATCACCTTGGCGGCGTTCGACTGGCCCTTCGCGATGTTCTCGGCGCCGGGCTTGTCGTAGCCCGCGGCGCGGATGCGCTGGTCGAACGTGGTGCCTTCCGGCGTGGTGTGCGAGAAGTAGTTCCTGGCCGACATGTCGTCGCTGTGGCCCTGCGCGGCGGCGGCGAGATGCGCTTCGTTGCTCACCGGCGAGCAGCCCGCGTCGGCGCGCTCGGAGTTGACGAGATCGATGACCTGACCGGCGAGCGAGCTGTCCTGCGAGCGCGGCGGGTCCTGGGCCTTGCTCGGGGTGGGCTTGGGGGCCTCGGAAGGCTTGGGCGGCTCGGCCGCGGCGGAGGAAGAGCTGGGCGGAGCGGAGGAAGACGTGGGAGCCGCCGAGGACGACGTCGGAGCGGCGGCGGAGCCGGGCGCGGGGTCACCCGGTGCCGGAGCGGACGTCTGCCCGAAGTAGGCGGGAGGCTTCGCGAGGGCGTCGCCGGGTCTGCCCTTGGTGTCGGGGACGCTCAGCGACAGGTTGCTCAACGCGGTGCCCTGGAACCGGTCGGTCACCATCAGGTAGCTCGCGCTCGCGATCACCCCGCCCAGCAGAACGCTGAGCGTGACAAGCAGTAACCGGCTTCGTGTTCTATTGGGGGACACGAGGCCGAAAACTATCACGAACTGGTTACGGCAATACCCCCGAAAGTAGTAATACCGGTCAGCGGTCGCGCTGGGTGCCCTGTCTTTGAGTGATCATTTCCGTCGACTCGTGGGTGATCGCGGTCGCGTCGGCCAGGAACCGGAGCACCGTCTCCAGCTCACCCTCCGTGTACCCCTCGCAAGCCTCGCGGACCCGCTTCACCAGGTGATCCCACAGCGGCGCGGCGGCGGCCATCATCGCCCCGTCGATCTCGATGAGCACCTTCCGCCGGTCCTCGGGATGCGGCTTCCGCGTGACGACCCCCTTGCTCACGAGCCTGTCGATGAGCGCGGTGATCGACGCCGGCGCGAGCCCCGAGAGCTGCGAAAGCGCCTTCGGCGTCTGAGGACCGAAACGGGCGAGGTAGTCGGCCACTTTGCTCTCGACGGCCGAGAGGCCGCCCTGTTCGGCGATCGCCGCGTGGAACATGACCGTCTCCGTCGACAGCGCCCGCGATCCGCCGAGGATCCGCTCGACCAGTTCCGCTCGCTCGCTTGACACGTCAGCCAGCCTAGCGGAGTCTTTAGTTCGATGGAACGAATTAGTTTCTAAGAGATTCGATGGGGTGAACTACATGGCGAAGGTACTGATCGCCGGCGGGGGTATCGCGGGCACGATCACGGCGATCGCACTGCACGAGACCGGCCACGAGCCGGTGATCCACGAGGCGTACGACCGGACCGCGGAAGGGGTCGGCGCGTTCCTGACCCTCGCGGTGAACGGACTCGACGCACTGGCGCCGTTGGGACTGAAATGCCTGGTCAAAGACCTGGGATTCGCTACGCCGCGGATCAAGATGCACCTGGGGAACGGGCGTGAGCTGGCGGACTTCGCGCTCGGCGGGCAGTTGGAAGACGGCACGGTGAGCCAGACCGTGCTGCGCTCCGACCTGTACGTCGCCCTTCGCGACGAAGCCGTCAGACGCGGCATCGAGGTCCGCTACGGCAAGCGTCTGGCCGACGCGCGAGACACCGGCGGCGGCGTGCGCGCGACGTTCGAGGACGGCTCGGCGTCCGAAGGCGATCTTCTGGTCGGCGCGGACGGGCTCCGGTCGCGGGTGCGGGAGATCATCGACCCGCGGGCGCCCTCACCGCGCTACGTGCCCCTCCTGAACACGGGCGGGCTGGCCGAGGGCCTGCGGCTGGACGACGAACCCGGCGTCATGCACATGACCTTCGGCAAGCGGCTGTTCTTCGCGCACGTCGTCCACCCGGACGGCGGCGTCTGGTGGTTCGCGAACGTGCCCCGGAAGCAGGATCCGTCGCAGGCCGAGCTCGCCGCGATGACCGGCGACGCCTGGCGCGAGGACCTGATCCGGCAGCTGGCGGTGGACCGCACCCCGGCCGTCGAGATCGTGCGCGCGACACGGGAGGTCTACCGGCCGTGGGCGACGTACGACTTCCCGAACGTGCCGACCTGGCGGACGGACCGGATGGTCGTCATCGGCGACGCCGCCCACGCGACCTCACCGGCTGCGGGACAGGGCGCCGCGATGGCGATCGAGGACGCCGTCACGCTGGCGCGATGCCTGCGCGACGTGCCCTCGATCCCGGAGGCGCTCGCCGCCTACGAACGACTGCGACGCGAGCGCGTCGAGGCCGTCGTCGAGCGTGGCAAGCGCAACGGCGACGCGAAAGCGGCCGGCCCCGTCGGACGGGTGATCCGGGACTTCTTCCTCTCACGGGCGTTCAAGAACCCGCCCGCGGAGGATCCGAACGCCTTCATGTGGCGGCACCGGATCGACTGGGAAGCCCCCGTGAGCTGACCGCGCTACCTCCAGGTGTCGACGCGGTGGAAGTTCTTGTACGCGCGGCTCGGGGTCGGTCCCCGCTGCCCTTGGTAGCGCGAGCCGGCCTCGTTCGAGCCGTACGGGAACTCCGCCGCGCTGGACAGCCGGAAGATGCAGAGCTGGCCGATCTTCATCCCCGGCCAGAGCGTGATCGGCAGGTTGGCCACGTTCGACAGTTCGAGGGTGATGTGGCCGGAGAAGCCGGGATCGATGAAGCCCGCGGTGGAATGGGTGAGCAGGCCGAGGCGGCCGAGGGAGGACTTGCCCTCCAGGCGGCCGGCGAGGTCGTCGGCGAGCGTGACGGTCTCGTACGTCGAGCCCAGCACGAACTCGCCGGGGTGGAGGACGAAGGGATCTTCGCCTTCCTTCTCGACCAGCGAGGTCAGCTCGTCCTGCTGGAGCTGCGGGTCGATATGCGTGTACTTGCTGTTGTCGAACACGCGGAAGAAGCGGTCGAGGCGCACGTCGATGCTCGACGGCTGGACCATGGTCGGGTCGAACGGGTCGACGCCGAGACGGCCGGCGTCGAGCTCTTTACGGAGGTCACGGTCGCTGAGGAGCACGCGCTCAGCGTAGTCAAGCGGCCTTCATGTGCCTGCCGTAGGTGGTGTCGGGCCGGAACACCTTGGTGACCTGCCGGAGGTAGTGGCGCCGCCCGGCGGCCCCGATCAGTTCCTGGAGCGCCGTCGCCCCGGGCACCACCCGCCGGACCGTCTCGGCGGCGAAGTTGACCCCCGCCACCGCGACCACGGCCGCCTGCGCGATCGGGTCGTCGGGCAGTTCCAGGAAGTCGGCGTTGGTCTTGCCGAGGAGGAGCCTGCTGATCGCCCCGTGTCCCGCGACCGACACGTGCGCGAGGACCTTGCCGAGCGCGCCCCGGCCCTCGCCGATCCCGGCGTGGGACTTCATGAGCGCCGCGGCGAGCCGCTTGGAGTCGTCGTCGGGGATGAACTCGGTGGTGGCGAGCAGCCACAGCAGCCGCCAGGCGTCCTCCTCGTCGGCGGGCAGGAGTTCCTCGTCGACGCCCATCAGCCAGCCGACGTAACGCCAAAGGTGCAGGATGTCGGCGCGCTCGCGGGCGCTGTAGCGGAGCCCGAGCAGCTGCGTGCCGAAGACGTAGACGAGGGAGAAGAGCAGGAGCGTGCCCGCGGTCTGGACCTGGTTGACCGGCTTGTCCCAAGCGGCGTAATCCCAGTCCTCGCGACGATTCATGGCCGAGCGGACGTGGGCGTGCACGATCCGGACCCGCAACGCGGACTCGTACCCGCGCCCGCCGAGCACCAGCGCGCCCGGCGTGGTCACGTGGATCCACCAGGTCGCCGTCTCGACAAGACGACGTGACGCCTTGTATTCGATCTCGCCTGTCCCGACGAGCGACTTCGTGGCGCGCGACGCGAGATAGCCGCCCATCAGCGAGACGTCGCCGAGCGGAAAGAGCCCGAGCAATCCGGCGCGCGTGATCGCCCGCGCCCCGCGGTCGAGGCGGTCCGGATCGACCCAATACGGCGTCGCCTCGACGGTGCGGAAGAAGGCTTCGAGCGCCTCCGGTGGACTCTCGACGCTGTCGATGCCTTGCCGCAGCGCCTGTTCGAACTGTCCTTGAGACCCTGTCCGCAGCAACGGCACCAGCACGTCGGCCGCCGGATCCTCGCGCTGCGCGAACTCCCGCAGCCGGGCCACCTGACGCTCGTCGCCCCTGATGTCGCCGTCGATGAACAGCCTCGACGCGACCCGGAACCCGCCTTGACGGAACAGTTCGGGGTCAGGCAGCCGCTCGCCCATCCGGATCACCTCCGAGGTAGACAACAAGTGTTGTCACTTTCGTCGGCGACGTCAAGGAGGGGTGGGTCTTGGCAAGGGGAGATCCGGACCATGTATGCTGGCCGAGCACTGCGGATGTAGTTCAATGGTAGAACATCAGCTTCCCAAGCTGAATACGCGGGTTCGATTCCCGTCATCCGCTCTCCTGCGAAAGCCCCAGGTCAGTGGATGTCCACTTAGGACCTGGGGCTTTCGCTTTGTCTTCGGAGTCCCAGATGACCGAGACCCTGCCAGACGATCTCCGCGCCGACGTCCAGACGCTCTGGGACTACCACGACATGCGGCACGAACCCCGGCCCGCCGACGTCGGGATCGGACTCGGCAGCCACGACCTCGGCGTCGCGACTCACACCGCGGACCTGTTCCACGCCGGGATGTTCCCGCTCATCGTCTTCACGGGGGCGAACGCGCCGACCACCGTCGCGCGCTTCCCGCGCGGGGAGGCGGTGCATTACCGCGAACACGCGCTTGCGCTGGGCGTGCCGGATGCCGTGATCCTGGTCGAGCCCGCGGCGCGGAACACCGGGGAGAACATCACTTTCACGCGGCGGCTGCTGGAGTCTCGTGAAGTCGGGTCGGTTGTTCTCATCTCGCGGCCTTATCAGCAGCGGCGCGCGTATGCGACCTGCAAGAAGCTGTGGCCAGAGGTTGATGTCGTCTGCGCTTCGCGGCCGTTGCCGCTAGACGACTACGTCGAGAGCATCGGCGATGTGGACCGGGTCATCAACATGCTCGTCGGTGACACACAACGGATCGCCGTCTACGCCGAGCGTGGTTTCGCCATCCCGCAGGAAGTTCCGGATACCGTCACGGACGCCTACGACCGCTTGGTACAAGCTGGCTTCACAGAACGCCTGATCTATTGACGGGTAAGGCAATCGTGACCTGTCAGGGCCCGCGGGTCGCGAATGGCAAGTCGTGTTCTGTTGAGGGGTAAGGCAAAGGTGGCTTATCGGGTCACCTGGGTCGTGACCCCGTGCGCTCCGCTCAGTGCAGTACGTCGCGAGCGCCACGTTCGAGACGGTGCGTGTCCCAGGCGTGGCGCTCGGGACACGCACACCGAGCGCAGGAACATCAGAGCGCGTCTCGTGGGGACCCGTCCCCGCACGCCGCGGCTACCTTCCGGGCATGCGGGGAAAGTCGAGTGACAGCACGGCGGTCGCCTTGCTGATCGTTCTGGCGGGATCGCTCATCCTCCCGCTGTTGCTGGTCGGCGGGGTCTTCCTCATCATCGGGCTGAACACGGGCAGCGGCCCGGGGGCGTACACCGTCGTCTTCGCGAAGGCGGGCGACGAATGCGGGGCGCAAGGGCAGTACCTCGACGCGTCCACCGGCGAGCCGCTGCAATGCATCGGCCCCGGCGGGTTCCGGACGGCTTCGCTCGAATTCCCCGGTTTTTCCCGTGCGCAGAACGACGAAGTCCGCCGCTGGCTGACCACGTTGGCGGAGGACGGCGATCTGAGCGTCTTCGACCATCGGTCGGTTCAGGCCAAGATCGACGGGATCGCGGCCGGCCTGCCGCCGGGAACACGCGTCGAACCGGAGTCCGGCGGGACGAAGATCTGGATCGGCGCGGCCTTGACGGTCGTCGGTCTGGCGCTGGGTTCCGGTTTCGCCTGGCGGTGGCGCCGAAACCGCCGGACCGGTTATTGATTTCCCAGCGTTGTTACGGTGCTGGATATGGAGATCCGGGAGTTCCGCGAAGAAGACTGGGTGGAGGTCTGGCCGATCGTGCGCGAAGTCGTGCGGGCAGCGGACACGTACACCTACGAGCCGGACCTCACCGAAGAGGCCGCCCGTCAGACCTGGGTCGAGAAGCCGCCGAGCCGGACGGTGGTCGCGGTCGAGGGCGGTCGCGTGCTCGGCACGGCCAAGATGGGCCCGAACCGCGCCGGGCCCGGAGCGCATGTGTCGACGGCCAGTTTCATGGTGGACAAGGAAGTCCGCGGCAAGGGCGTCGGCGGTGCGCTGTGCGCGCATGTCCTGGACTGGGCCAGGGCACAGGGTTTCGCGGGCATGCAGTTCAACGCGGTCGTCGAGTCGAACGTCGCCGGGCTCCGGGTCTACGAGCGGCTCGGGTTCGAGATCGTCGGGACGGTGCCGGGCGCGTTCGAGCACCCGACGCTGGGGCGCATCGGGTTGCATGTCATGTACTGCGACTTCGCGAGAAGGTGAAGCTCAGCCTTCGACGAGTTCCCAAGGGGCGTCGGCGCTCGGCCGGTCGTACACCTGGCCGGGCGCGGCGCTCAGCACCAGCGCGACATCCGGGTACAGCGTGACGGCGTGCTCCATTTCGAGGGCTTCGACCTCGAAGTCCTCGTTCTCCGGCACCTGGAAACCGACGAGCAGCCAGCTGCCGTCGGCCTCGCGGACGACCTGCCGCACGGCGCGGGCCGGGGCGGAGGGATCGGTGGAGATCTCGGCCAGCTCGGTGCTCACCTGGACTTCTTCCAGCGGCGAGCCCGGATGCGTCCACGCGGCGAGGCGGGCGGCACGCACCAGGAGGTCTTCTTCGTCGTCATCCGAATCGGCGACCGAGCTCAGCAGCCACGAGCGCCGCTCGGGGTCCCAGTCGGCGGCCATGCCGGTGGGAAGGCCGGCGAGCGCGGTGAGTTCGGGGATGAGCTCGACCGCGTCGCGCAGCGGCAGCGCGCCGAAAGCGTCGCGGTTGAGGTCCATGTCCTCGGAGAACTCGTTGCCGTCGCTGATGAACCAGTCACCGTCGTCGTCCAGCACGACGAACGCGAGGTTCGACGGGTCCTCCACCAGCGACCGGGAGATGATGACCGGCGACTCCGGATCCTGACGCAGCGGCCAGTTCTCGCTCGACATGCTGGGCTCCCAACGGGGTTGTCCGGCTGTGGGGCACCATCCCACCATCTCCCGCGTCCTCGCCGCGCACCGGACCGGCGGAAGGCTATTCGCTGAGGTCGTACTCGTCGACGTCCAGCGCGGCGGCGGCTTCGGTGAGGAACGCGATCACGGCGGGTGACAGATGCCAGCCGAATTCCTCACCGCCGTCACGGTGATGGAAGTAGCGCACCACCTGCAGCACCGCGCTCGCGCCTTCGTCCACCAGCTTCCGGATCCCCGGCCGGACCGGGGCGAGCCTGCCGATCAGGCCCTCGATCTGGTCGTCGACCGGCCCCGGACCGCAATGCGACACCTTCCAGGCGTGCATCCGCGGCAACCGGTGTTCGGCGGACCTCGACCCCAGTACCTGGGCCTCGTCGGGCGCCATGCCGAGCCGCGCGGTGATCTCCCCGGCGGACACGGTTTCGCTCTTCAAGGCGAAGTAGCAGTACTGGTGGACCTTCATACGCCCGGCACCCTAGCTTTAAGGCAGGCTGACCAGGTGAAACGTGATCAATCGCTTATCGAACGGCTCGCACGGGAGCGCAATGCCTGGTTGTGCACGCTCCGCGCGGACGGATCGCCGCACGTCACGCCGGTGTGGTTCGTGTACCTCGACGACGTCTTCTGGGTCGGCAGCGGCGAGCGGAACGTGAAGGTGCGCAACGTCGGCGGCGATCCGCGGGTCAGCCTCGCGCTGGAAGACGGCGACGCGCCCGCTGTCGCCGAAGGCCTTGTGCACGTCCACCGCGGGCAGCTGCGCGAAGACGTTCTCGCCGCGCTGGCGGCCAAGTACGACGGTTGGGCGGCAGGCGAGGAGGTCGAGCCGTTCGGCGCCAGGGTGTTGCTGGAAGTGCCCGTAAAGCGGTGGCTGCTCCGGGGTGTCGCCCAATAGTCTGGAAAGTCCGATACCGATCTTGGGATGGGACGATGCTGACCGGTGAACTCATTCGCTTACGGCCGCTGGAACCCGAGGACGCGGACACGCTGTGGCGCTGGAACAACGACCCGGAGGTCATGCGCTGGATGGCCGCGGACCATCCGGAATCCCTCGCCCAGATCCGCGAACGCTTCGCCAAACGGAAACTCAACAGCTACGAAGAGGCGAACTTCGCGATCGAGAGTCTCGCCGTCGGCACGCTGATCGGCACCTGCACCCTGCGCGACGCCACCCCGGAGCAGGGCCGCGCCGAGCTCGACATCTATCTCGGCGAGAAGGACCACTGGGGCGGCGGCTATGGCACCGACGCCATGCGCACGCTCTGCCGCTTCGGCTTCGACATGATGCGGCTGCACATGATCGCGCTGTGGGTCGTGGTCGACAACGAGGCCGCGATCCACATCTACAAGAAGATCGGCTTCCAGATCGACGGCAGGCATCGGCAGTCGTTCCGCGGCCAGAACGGCGAGTGGCACGACGAGTATCTGATGAGCATGCTCGAAGGGGAACTCCTCTAGTCGGCCAAACCCTTGGTGAGCCTGGCGGGTGCCTTCATCCGCCAGGCTTCCTCGATGAGCTCACGTAACTGCGCCTTGTCGACCTTTTCCAGGTCGACAAGGATCGCGCCGTAGCCGTCGTAATGCGGGGTGGTGAAGTACGCGGGGTCGCCGGAGGCCAGCAGGGCCTCCTTCTCCGCGTGCTCGCACAGCAGCATCAGCCCGCCCTCGGCCTCGGTGCGCAGCCGGGCGAAGTTCTTGCCCGCGACCTTGAGCGACGGTGTGCGGTACGAAGTGGACTCCTCGACCTCCGGCAGCCTGCCCGCCAGGTCCACGACTTCTTCCCAGGTCGTCATGGCGGACATTGTGCCCTGGGTCACTGACAAAACCAGCCCACAGACGTCATGAAAGGGCCGTTCAGGACGAAAAACGTCTTGAACGGCCCTTTCATGACACTCGCGGAGCGGCTACGGAAGGACGGTGATCCGGTCCGCCGCCGGCGGCGCGATACCCGGGTGCGCGCCGAAGTACGCGATCAGCGCGTCCAGGTCCACCGGGCCACCGGACAGGCCGGTCCCCTTGGTGAACTCGGTGAAGCCGTCCCCGCCGGCGGCGAGGAAGTTGTTCACCGAGACGCGGTACGACGCCGCCGGGTCGATCGGCGCGCCGTTGAGCGTCAGGTTCGAGATGCGCGAGCCCTGGGCCGCCGACGCCGAGTACGAGTACTTCAGCGACTTCGAGATCTGCAGCGTGCGCACGATCCCGTTGGCCTGCCACTGCTGTTCGAGCACGTTCTTCAGGTTCGCCCCGGTGAGCGTGATCGTCTGCATGATGTTCGCGAACGGCTGCACTGCGAACGCCTCGCCGTAGGTCACGACGCCGTCGCCTTCACCGGCGGGCGAGGACGCGTAGGTGAAGTCCGTGCGGATGCCGCCCGGGTTCGTCATGGCGATCTGCGCGCCGTTCGACTGCGTGGCCTCGAGCTGGGCGTCGGCGATGACGTCGCCCAGCGGGGACTCGCCGGAGGGCGCGCCCTTGGCGACCAGGTCGGCGGTGATCGTGCCGACGGCCTTGTTCGCGATCGGCGCGGCCTTGGTCTTGGCCTCGTCGATCAGCTTCTGCACGTCGCCGTCAGGGTCGACGTCGCGGGTGACGATCTGGTTGTGCGCCTTGGTCTCGCCGCGCACGACGTCGCGGGTCCGGCGGTCGATCTTCAGGTCGACGACCGACAGCAGGCGGCCGAACGACGCGCCCTGGATCACCGGACGCGGTTTGCCTTCGGGGTCGTTGATCACGCAGTTGTACTGCTGGTGGCTGTGCCCGGTGAAGATCGCGTCCACTTTGGACGTCACCTTCTGCGCGATGGCGGTCGCGGCGCCCGGCTTGACCTTGCACTCGTCCGGACCGGCGGTCTCGGAGTTGTCGCCCTGGTGCAGCAGCACGACCTGCGCCTTGACGCCGACGAGGTCGAGCAGCTTGGCGGTGCGGTCGATCGCCTGGACCTCTTCGCCGAACTTCAGGCCCTTGATCGCCTCCGGGGTGACGACCTGCGGCAGGTCCTTCAGCGTCGCGCCGATGACACCGATCGGGACGCCGCCGGAGAACTCGATGCTGAACGGCAGCAACGCGGGGAAGCCGTTCTCGTAGTACACGTTGGCCCCGAGGAACGGGAAGTTCGCGCCCTTGAAGGACTTCCGGAACTGGCAGCCGTCGGTCGGATGGCAGCCGCCGTCCTGCATCCGGCGGAGCTCCTTGAGGCCCTCGTCGAATTCGTGGTTGCCCACCACGGAAGCCCGGACGCCGAGCTGGTTCAGCAGTTCGACGGTCGGCTCGTCGTGGAACAACGCCGAGATCACCGGCGACGCGCCGATGCTGTCACCGGCCGAAAGCACGACCGAGTTACGCGCTTCGCTCCGAAGCTTCTTCAGGTGCGTCGCGAGGTACACGGCACCTCCCGCGTTCACCGTCGTGCCGTCGGGCAGCGTGACGCGGCCGCTCGAACCGGACGGCGGTTCGAGGTTGCCGTGCAGGTCGTTGAACGTGATCAGCCGGACGTCGGTGGTGGCCGGCGCGGCGGACGCGGGCGCGGCGACGGTGGCCAGCGCGGTCAGCGCGGCACCGACTGCAATTACATTGCGCATCAGCGATCTCATCGACAGGGCGCTCCTTTGGTGCGATTGTTGCGAATGTCTGAAGGGCGCCCTGCCGCCGAGATAGCTGGGCCTCCGGCCGTGGCGCAACCCCCAAAAGATCAAAAGACCTCGGTCGCCTCGGCCGCAGTCACCTTAGCCGCGCCTGCGACCACCGTCGAGAATCACTTTCGCGACCGTCTCGGGCTCGTCGTTCATCGGCACGTGCCCGCAGCCACGCAACACCAGCAGTTCCGCCTTGGGCGCGATCCGGCGCAGCTCAGCGGCCTTCGGGCGGGCGAGGATGCGGTCGCGTTCCGCCCACGCGATGGTCACCGGGACGTCCCGGACGACGCCGTCGAACCGGAAACCGCCGCGGGCCTGCTCCAGCGTCGGCCGGAAGCCCGGGCAGCCCGCGAGCGCGCGGATGTCCTCCATGACGACCTGCGTGGTGAGCCGGTCCGGACGGCCGACGATCATCCCGGTCAGCATCGACCGGCCCGCCGGCGTCGCGGCGAGCCGCCGCGCGGTGCGTTCGGGGATCCGCTCGGCGAGCAGGCGATGGGTGCGCAGCATGCTCAGCGCGTACCGCTGCTGGCGCGGCGTCCACAGCCCGGCCGGGGACAGCGCCGTCACGCTGCGGACGAGACCCGCTTCGCCGAGCGCGAGCGAGAGCAGCCCGCCGAGCGAGTTGCCCGCGACATGCGGTTTGCCGAGGCCGTGTTCGCGGAAGAACTTCCCGAACATCTCGACCGCGGCTTCGACGCCGTAACCGCCGGAGTGCGGCGCCGATTCGCCGAAGCCGGGCAGGTCGACGGTGATGACGTCCCGGTGCGGGGTGAGCAGGCCGAGCACGGGCGACCAGGCCTGGCGGCGGTGGCCGACCCCGTGGATGAGCACCAGCGGCTCGCCGTGGCCCGCGCGGTCGAAGACGACGTTGTCCATCCCGCGAGGTTAGGCTATTTACTGCTACCTTTGGTAACAGGTAAATGCGGTAACACGTAAAAGAGCCGTTCGCGCTGCCGGGTGACGTCGTTCGGCATCGGCTCCAGTTCGCCCGTCGCGACGAACCCGAGCTTCAGATACAGCCGCCGCGCCCGCTCGTTGTCCTCCGCGACGTGCAGCCACAGCTCACCCGCGCCGTCGGCCTCGGCGGCCGACCGCACCTCGCCCAGCAGCTTCGTGCCCAGCCCCTGGCCACGGGCTTCGGCCGAGACCCACATCGAGTAGAGGATCCAGTCGCCGTCCCGGGCCCGCCCGGCGACCAGGCCCACCGCGCGGTCGTCGTCGAAGGCGGCGAACCAGGCGTCTCCGGCCAGCCTCTCGAGCCATTCCTCATCGGACTGCGCCCGTTCCGCCGCGGCGATCGAGCCGTAGTTCTCGGGAGTGTCCGTCAGGGCGCGCAGGCGGACGTCACGGAAGACATCGAGGTCTTCGGGGGTCAGCCGTCGAACGAGCAGCATCCAGGCAGAATCCCACGTCCACCGGCGGATCGGGAGCGAATATCGCCGATCGGCCAAGCACGGGATCAGCCACTTGGCCGATCCGGCCCCGGCCGCGGCGGCCCTTCGACCGAAGTGGCGGGACCCCCATGATCCATAACGTTCCTGTCATGACGAACGCACAGGTCACCGCCCTGCAGTACGGCTTGATCGGCTTCTTCGCGCTGTGGGCGACGGCGCTGATCCCGCAGCTGATCGTCCTGCACGCGCGGCACGGCCGGGTGCGTCTCCGTCCCGTCCTGACCATGGCCGCCGTGCTGCTCTACGCCACCATGACCCTGGCGGTGACCTTCCTGCCGCTGCCCGGCCCCGGCGTCAAACGGCTGAGCCAGACCGTGCAGCTGCATCCGTTCCAGTGGATCACCGACATCCACACCGAACTGCTCAAGCACGGGCTGCCGATGGCCGACTGGTTCGCCACCCAGACCTTCCAGCAGGCCACCATGAACGTGCTGCTGTTCGTCCCGCTCGGTTTCTTCGCCAGGACGCTGTGGAAGCGCGGCCTCATCGGCACGACGCTGATCGGCTTCACCGCTTCGCTGCTGATCGAGGTCACGCAGCTGACCGCGAACTTCGGCACCGCGCCCTACGTCTACCGGATCTTCGACGTCGACGACCTGCTCAACAACACCGGCGGCGCGATGCTCGGCTGGATCGCCGGGGCACTGCTGCTCAGCCTCGTCCGGAAGCCCGTTCCTTCAACGGTCGAGCTTCAGCCGCTCGGCCGCGAGCGGGTCGACCTCGCCCAGGTCCGCTAGCCTCGCCTGCCGTCGCTGGGCCGCGCGCCGCGCGGCCCGCCGGTCTTCCGCGATCACCAGCACGGTGGCCACGACGAAGATCAACGCGACCAGCCCGAGGATGAGCGAGAGCTGCAAAACGCCTCCTCGATACGACCTTGTGTGCGAGATCACAAACAGTACGCAGGTCGTGGTGACTTGGCCACCCCTTGCGACGAAAGTGGGTGTCGCAGGTCACGCGGGGACGGCCGTGAACCAGGTCCGGTCGCCGGCGCGCCAGCCCTCGAAGGCCAGCCCGGTCTCGGCGAGCGCGGCTTCCAGCGCCGGGACAGCGAGCCGGCGGCAGGTGAACGCCTGAGGCCACCAACGGTCGCCCGCCGAGTAGCGGACGACGGCCGACAGCAGGTCCCCGTCGCGGACGACCTGGCCGAGCCGGACGTCGACCTCGCCGATCCGGCCCCCTTGGCCGTCCCGGACCGACTCGAACCACTCCGGCGGATGCCATTCGACGAGCACCCGCCCGCCGGGCGCGACATGCGCTCGGGCGGTGGCCAAGAAGGCCGCGCGGTCGGCGTCGTCGGCGGTGTTGACCAGGTGACTGCCGAGCAGGACCGCGTCGAAGACCCGGCCGAGCCGCAGCTCCTCGATCTTCGAACACACCGTCTCGGCCCGGACGTGGGCGAGCATCTCCGGCGAGTCGTCCACCGCGACCACCGGATGCCCCAGGTCCAGCAGCGCGTGCGTGACCCGTCCGGCTCCGCTGCCGAGCTCCAGGATCGACGCGCCTTCCGGGATCGCCGCGTGCACGATCCCCGGCTCGTCGCCCGGTGGCAGCAGCCGGTACACCTCCACCGAGCAGCCGTCGGCCGTGAACACCCCCTGATCCATACCCTGCAGCGTGCCGGAAACTGGCCGGGTGAGGAGCAAACCGACCAAGGACGAGCTGGCCGCCGCGTACGGCAAGACCATCGACGACGTCATCGCGCCGGATCTGGACGTGCTGTTCTGCGGGATCAACCCCGGTCTCTACTCCGGCGCCCTCGGCCTGCACTTCGCCAGGCCGGGGAACCGGTTCTGGCCCGCGCTGTATCGCGGCGGCTTCACCCCGCGCCTGTTCGACCCGAGCGAACAGGACGAGCTGCTCGGCCTGGGCCTCGGCATCACCAACGTCGTCGCACGGACGACGGCGCGGGCCGACGAGCTGACGCCGGACGAGTTCCGGAAAGGTGGACGGCTGCTCACGACGAGGGTCGCCGAGTACCGGCCGCGCTGGCTCGCCGTGGTCGGGATCACGGCGTTCCGGACCGCGTTCGGTCTGCCGAAGGCGAAGATCGGCCCGCAGGACGGCGACATCGCCCGCGCACGGGTCTGGGTCCTGCCGAATCCGAGCGGCCTGAACGCCCATTGGACGCCCGCGGCGCTCGGGGACGAGTTCGGGCGTCTTCGTGCCGAAGTCCACTCTGAGTAGCGAACGCGCCAAGATCCTCCGTTGGCGCGCTCAATAGAGCCAGTGATCCACAACCGGTCGATACGCAGAGTTTGCTGCGACGACGCGATACATCTATGAGGGGGATACCGCGTCACGCCCACCGACCTACTGACTCGTAATAGTTACGAGGTGTCATCTCTGTCCGGTCCCGCAGGGGGGACCGGTTGGCGAGGGTGACCACGCCGGGGGGCCGTGGTCACCGAATGGACTTCTGTCCTCTCGTCCGGGGATGACGGGCAACAAAACGGAGGGGTCCGTGATGCGAGGCATCGAGCCGAACCGAACGCAGGCCGGCAGGCCTGGCGGACTGTCACCTGGCGGCCGCGGCCTCGGGGTGGCCGCCGTCGATCCCATCCCGATCTTCTGCGAGGGACTGAGCTCACTGGTCCACCGCACCCCCGGCCTGCAGTGGCTCGGGCACGCGGCGAGCCATCACGCCGCGCTCCAGCTGTGCGAACAGCTCAAACCGGACGTCATCGTGCTGGATTCGGCGCTCGATCCGAACTGCCACCTGTCCCGGCTGCTCAGCGGCGGCGATCCGGCGCTGGTCATCATCACGATGATCAGGGACACCAACCGCACCCAGCAGTACCTCGCCGCGGCGATCGCGGCGGGCGTGCACGCGATCGTGCCCCGGGCGACCGACGGGCGGCATCTGACCGAGGCGATCCGGCGCGCGCACAGTGACCGCCGCTACATCGACCCGACGCTGGCGGCGCTGACCGCGCGGCCGAAGCGCCAGCCCGTGCTCCCGAAACCGGGCGACGCCCCCAAACCGGCGACCGCACGCGGCCTGATGCCGCTGTCCCGGCGCGAGTACCAGGTCCTCCAGCTGGTCGCCGAGGGGCTGGAGAACTCCGGGATCGCGAAGATCCTGTTCCTGTCGGTGGAAACCGTGCGGACCCACGTCAAAAGCATCCTGCGCAAACTTTCGGCGCGGGACCGCACACACGCGGTGACCATCGCGTTCCGCTCCGGCATCCTGGTCACGAACCCCGACGACGCGCACAGCCCGGCCGAGGCGCCTTCGACCTCTTCGATCGCGCCGTCACCCCGCTGAACCGGCACCGAGACCCCCATATTGCTGATTTACACATCACAACAGTGGCCATTCACTTGCCGCCGGTTACCCACAGGTAATATCCTGAAGTTACCGGCGAGTAGGGGACGTGTGCCCGGCCGGGGAGCCGAACACATTGGAGTGACGAAATGGGCCACTACAAGAGCAACGTCCGAGACCTGGAGTTCAACCTCTTCGAGGTCCTCGGCGTGCAGGACCGCCTCGGCAAGGGCGTCCTGGCGGAATCCGACGAGGAGACCGCCCGCGGCGTGCTGACGGAGCTGAACAAGCTCGCTTCCGGTCCCCTCGCCGACTCGTACGCCGACGCGGACCGCAACCCGCCGGTGTACGACCCGAAGACCTTCTCGGTGAAGATCCCCGAGTCGTTCAAGAAGAGCTACCAGGCGCTGATGGACGGCGAATGGTGGCGGCTGGGCCTGCCGAACGAGCTGGGCGGCTTCGGCCTGCCCCCGACCGTGCAGTGGGCCGCGGCCGAGCTGATCCTCGGCGCCAACGCGCCGCTGTTCATGTACATGGCGGGCCCGAACTTCGCGGGCATCGTCGACAAGAACGGCACCGACGAGCAGAAGCGCTGGGCGCAGGTCATGATCGACCGCGGCTGGGGCGCCACGATGGTGCTCACCGAGCCCGACGCCGGTTCCGACGTCGGCGCCGGCCGCGCCAAGGCCGTCAAGCAGGAGGACGGCTCCTGGCACATCGACGGCGTGAAGCGGTTCATCACCTCGGCCGAGAACGACATGGTCGAGAACATCATGCACCTGGTGCTGGCCCGCCCCGAGGGCCCCGGCATCGAGACCAAGCCCGGCACCAAGGGCCTTTCGCTCTTCCTCGTGCCGAAGTTCCACTTCGACGGCGAGACCGGTGAGCTGGGCGAGCGCAACGGCGCCTTCGTCACCAATGTCGAGCACAAGATGGGCATCAAGGCCTCCACCACCTGCGAGCTGACCTTCGGCCAGCACGGCACCCCCGCCAAGGGCTGGCTGCTGGGCGAGGTGCACGACGGCATCGCGCAGATGTTCCAGGTCATCGAGTACGCCCGCATGATGGTCGGCACGAAGGCCATCGCGACGCTGTCGACCGGTTACCTCAACGCGCTCGAGTACGCCAAGGAGCGCGTCCAGGGTTCGGACCTGCCGAACATGCTGAACAAGGCGGCGCCGCGCGTCACGATCACCCACCACCCGGACGTCCGCCGCTCGCTGATGCTGCAGAAGGCGTACGCCGAGGGCCTCCGCGCGGTGTACCTCTACACGGCGACCTTCCAGGACCAGGTGTGGACCGGCGAAGGCGACGAGGCTTCGCAGAAGGTCGCGCACGGCGTCAACGACCTGCTGCTGCCGATCGTCAAGGGCGTCGGCTCCGAGCGCGCGACCGAGCAGCTCGTGCAGTCGCTCCAGACCCTCGGCGGGTCGGGCTTCCTGCAGGACTACCCGATCGAGCAGTACATCCGTGACGCGAAGATCGACTCGCTGTACGAAGGCACCACGGCCATCCAGTCGCTGGACTTCTTCTTCCGCAAGATCGTCCGCGACAAGGGCGCTTCGCTGGCCTACGTCGCCGGGGAGATCACGAAGACCATCGAGTCGGAGATCGGCAACGGGCGCCTCAAGAACGAGCGCGGGCTGCTCAAGCAGGCGCTCGAAGACACCCAGGGCATGCTCGGCTCGCTGATCGGCTACCTGACCTCGTCGCAGGAAGACCCGCAGAACATCAACAAGGTCGGCCAGCACACGGTCCGCCTGCTGATGTCGGTCGGCGACCTGCTCATCGGCTGGCAGCTCATCAAGCACGCCGAGGTCGCCATCGGCAAGCTCGACGCGGGCGCGTCGGCGAAGGACACCCCGTTCTACGAGGGCAAGCTCGCCGTGGCGTCGTTCTTCGCGAAGAGCGTGCTGCCGGAGCTGACGTCGCGCCGCGCGATCGTCGAGGCCGCGGACAACAGCCTGATGGACATCCCCGAAGCCGCTTTCTAAGTGATTTCGTGACGAGAAGCCCCCTCCTCGCGGAGGGGGCTTCTCGCGTTTTGAGAGCGTTCACGGCCGCGGGTTCACCCGGAAAGGGGTATCGAGGCGCGACGAGCCGGTTTCGGTGTCACCGTTGGTACCAACTGATTCTCCAGCGAAGGAGGAACCATGTTGGGTGGCCTTTGGGGCATCATCACCACGATCGTGGTCGGGCTGATCCTCGGTGTCATCGGCCGGATGCTCGCGTCCGGCGATCAGAAGATCCCGATGTGGCTGACGATCGTCGTCGGTATCGTCGCCGCCTTCATCGGCAACTGGCTGGCCGGCGTGTTCGGGGTCCGCGACACCCCGGGCATCGACTGGATCCGGCACGCTTTCCAGGTCGGCGCCGCGGTCGTCGGTGTGATCGCCGCGTCCGCGATCTACGCGAAGGTCAAGGGCGGGCATCACGCCTCGACCTGACCCGAGCTGACGAGGGCTACGGTCGGCCCCTGTGACCACTCGACTCGAACTCAGTGGCCAGGGGCTGACCTCCCTGTCCGGTGTCCCGCTCCCGGCATCGCTCGAATACCTGGACCTCTACGACAACCGGCTGACCTCCGTTCCCGACGACCTGTGGTCGCTCACCGGGCTCCGGGTGCTGAACCTGGCCACGAACCGGCTGACCTCCGTCTCGCCCGCGATCGGCGCCCTGCGGCGGCTGCACACGCTGGACCTGGGGCACAACGAGCTCACGGCCCTCCCGGACGAGCTCGGCGAGCTCGCCGGGCTGACGGAATACCTCTACGTGAGCGACAACGAGCTGACCGAATTCCCGGTCGCGCTGTGCTCGCTCGGGCGGCTGAAGTACCTGGGGTGCACGGACAATCGCATCTCGAAGCTGCCGGAAGACCTCTCCGGACTGACCGCGCTTCGAGAACTTCGGCTGTACGGCAACGGGTTGACCGAAATCCCGGAATCGCTGGGCACGCTTTCCACGTTGCGCGAGCTGCATCTGCGGAAGAACCGGCTGACGTCCTTGCCTTCCTCGATCGGCGAGCTGAGCGAATTGCGCCAGCTGGACCTGCGCGAGAACCGGCTCGTCTCGCTGCCGTCCTCTCTCACTCGGCTGTCCAAATTGGACAAACTGGATCTGCGGTGGAACAAGGACCTCCGGGAGCCGCCATGGCTCGCGGACTTCGAGGCCCGCGGCTGCATGGTGCTGCGGTGAGGCTCAGCCGCAGATGACCGCGGCACGCGGCGAGTAGGTCGCGTTCCGCGTCTCCCGGCGGACCTCCGTGCCGGTGACGACGTCGACGAGGACGCGGGTGTCCGAGGTGCCGAACCCGGCGGCACCGGGATCCGGCACGCAGCCGGGACCCGATCCGACCCGCACCGGCTGGGGAACGTAGGAATGCCGCTCGCCGCCGACGCTCTGGACCGAAAAGCGTTTCGTGCCCCAGATCCGCACGGTCACCGAGCCGTTCGCGGGGATCACCTGGATCGCGATGCCGGTCGGGGCGTCGTTGACGATCTGCATCTCGACGGGCGAACCGTCGTCGTTGATCGCCTTCACGTCGCGCGCGCCCGGATAGCGGTCCAGGTAGTGGTCGTGCTCCAGATGCCCGCCGTCGGCCAGCCCGGCCAGGTACGCGGCGTTGTAGAGCGTCGTCGCGAGCTGCGAGACGCCGCCGCCGACCACGACCGGTCCGGTGCCGTCCTCGTTCGCCGGTGCTGGGACGTAACCCGCGTCGGCCGTCCTCGCCCCGGACCGCGCGCCGAGGCTGAACGTCTCGTTCGGTTTCACGATGGCACCGGAGACACGGCCGGCCAGCGCCTGCACGTTCGTCATCGCCGGCCCGCTCAGGCCGGACGTGGTGAACTCGCCGATGACCTCGTTGATGCCGAGGACGTTCGCCGCGTCGGTGCTGACGACCGGGCTGCTGGCGTCGTAGACCGCTTTCAGCTCACGGTCCTCGCTCTTGGCGAGCGTCGTGGTCAGCGTGGAGAACGTGAGGTCCCAGTTGACCTTCCTCGCGTCCTTCGACGGCTGCACCGCGGGCCTGTCACCGACGAAGACGATCTGCGCGTCCGCGCCGTCGGTCTCGGTGTCCTTGAGCTGCGGCTGCGCCGCGGCCCGGAGTTTTCCCTGGTCGATGCGGACTTCGAGGTTGCCGTCGTCGCGCGCGGCGAACTGGAAGGACCCCGCGATCGCGTCCGGTTTCAGCGTCGCGTCCTTGCCTTCGCCGCGGATCAGGAGCGGCTTCGCGACCGCCGGGGTGACGATCTTGTCGAGCGCCGCGTGCACGCCCGGCGAGTTCGCCTTCACCGGCGCGACGTTCACCTTCAGCTCGACACCGCCGTCGCTCAGCCAGCCGTCGGTGACCGCGGTGACCGCGGCCTTCAGGTCGGCGAGTGTCTGGCCCGCCCGCGGTTCGACCGCGGCCGCGGCGATTCCGCCGTCGGTGCCCGCGATGGGCCGGAAGGTGATGTCACCTTCGATCGGCGGACGGTTCAGCTGCGCCGCGGCGAGGTCGGAGACGGTCTTTTCGAGCTTCGGCGCGTCCGTCCAGGTGACGACGCCGACCTCGCGGCTGGTGAAGAACGACATCAGCCGCGTGTACGGGCTCAGCGGCTGGTGACCGGCGCGGCCCAGCGTCTGCGGCCAGTCCAGGCCGAGACCGGACGACGTCGGGTACAGGACCGTGTGGACGTCACCCGCCCGCACCCGCACCGGCTCGATCAGCCTCGGCTCCAGCTCACGGCGAAGCTTCGACTCGGCCGCCTTGTGCGTGAGGCCGCCGACGTCGATCCCCGCGACGGTGACGCCACGCGGGACGTCCCCGGCGCTGACGATCAGATCGGCCGCGTACGCGAGCACGAACAGGCCCATGAGCACCCCGGCGGCCATGAGGGCCTTGCCGAGCCCCTTGCGGAACCTCGACGCGGGCGTGGATGGCGGATGCACCACCCTGTCGCCTTGGAAGAGCTCGTCTACCAGGCCTTCGTCGTTTTCCGGAGCTTCGTCCGGGTCCGGGAGGAGTTCGTCGGTGAACAGGTCGGTGCCCGGCTCTTCGTGGTCATCGCGTACCAACTCTCACCACCCCTCCCACGGGCTGGAGCTACAGGTACAACCCCGTGCCGTGTTCGGTCCGCTCGGTCGCCACGGCGTGGATGTCCCGCTCCCTCATCACCAGGTGTCCCTCGCCCTGGATCTCGACCTCGTGCTGGTCCTCCGGGTTGAACAGCACGCGGTCGCCGGTCTTGACGTTCCGCACACTGTTGCCCACGCCCAGTACATCACCCCACGCCAGCCGTCGCGCCACTTGCGCGGTGGCGGGGATGACGATGCCGCCGGAGCTCCGGCGCTCCCCGTCCTCGGGGGACAGCTTCACGAGCACCCTGTCCTGCAGCATCTGAATTTCGAGTTTCGGCCCGTCTGACACAGGTGAGACTCTACTTTCCCGGGTCCCCCGCCATGACCAGGCTCAGCGCGCTTTCTCCACCGTTTTCGAACCGCACCGGCACACCCCAGTCCTGCCGGGTGATGCGGCAGGCGGGATGCTCGCCCCCGTCGTCACAGCTCGCGGCCTGCGCGACGACCTGCAGGACACCTCCGGTGGCTCCCTCGGCGAAGCGGAGCTTGCGGAACAGGTCCGTGCCGACCCCCGCGCCTTCGGCGAGCAGTTCCGGCGGGGAAGCACTGATCTCCAGCCGCGTCGACGGGCCGAAACGGTCATCGAGCTTCTCGCCGGGCGGCGGGGTGAAGACGACGGAGAACTCCAGCTCACCCGGCGCGAGCACGGTCGGCGGGCGGCGGACCGCGTGCGCGTCCCCGGCCACGGCCTGCTCGCCGAGCGGCACCGGCCCGATCCGGCTGCCCGCCGACTCGACGACCAGCAGTTCTCCGTCGTGCACCAGCAGGCCGGACGGCTCCGCGAGCCCTGTCGCCAGCGTGGTCACCCGGCGGGTGAACGGGTCGTAGCGGCGGACCGCGCCGTTGTAGGTGTCGGCGATCGCGATGGTGTCGCCGGGCAGCACGGCGAGGCCGAGCGGATGCTGCAGGAGCGCCTGATCGGCCGGTCCGTCGACGTGGCCGAACGAGAACAGGTCGACGCCGACCGCCGTGTGCACGGTGAACGTCTCGCCCTCGGGCTCGATCCAGCGCAGCGCCGACGTCTCCGCGTCCGCGAGCCACAGCTTCTGCCTGTCGGGCGCGAGGCCGGACGTCTGCGCGAAGAACGCTTCGTGGACGTCGCCGTCTCGCAGGCCTTCGACCGTCGTACCGGCGAAGCGGCGGATGGTGCCCGAGACCGGCTCGAACACGCTCAACGTGTGGTTGCCGGCCATGGCGACCACGACCCCGCCCGCGGGCCCCCACCAGGCGACGTCCCAGGGGCTCGTGAGGTCGATGTCGAGCGCCTTGCCGGTGTCGACACCGTCGCGCCACTGGCGGCCGGTGCCGGCGACCGTGGAGACCTCGCCGGTGATCAGGTCGATGCCGCGCAGCCGGTGACCGGCGGTGTCGGCGACGACGGCGTGGTAGCCCGCTCGCTCCGCGACCTCGTACGGCAGCAGGGTGATCCCGGACGGCTCGGTGAAACTCGCCAGGTCGAACGGTCCGTCCTGCGCGCCGCGGGCGCCGCTGCCGAAGCGGCGGATGATCGTCTCGCCGTCGGACGCGAACTCGACGATGGAGTGGTTGCCGGTGTCGGCGACCAGGATCCGGCCCTCGGCGGTGGTGACGGCCTTGCTCGGGAAACGCAGTTCGGCGCGCTGCTCCTCGGCCGGGACGTACGGGCTGCCGCCGCGGCGGAGCGTGCCCTTGGCCTCGTGGGTCGCGACGAGGTCGGCGATCACCCGGCGCAGCGCCTCGGCGTGCCCCTCACCGGCGGCGACGTGGACGACGTACCCCTCGGGGTCGACGACGACCAGCGTCGGCCACGCCTTGACCGCGTACTGCGACCAGGTGGCCATCTTGGGGTCGTTGAGGACCGGGTGGTGCACCTCGTAGCGGCGCACGGCGGCCTCGATCGCGGCCGCCTCGCCCTCGTGCAGGAACTTGGGCGAATGCACGCCGATGGTCACCAGGACGTCGGCGAACTCGGCCTCCAGCGGGCGCAGTTCGTCCAGCACGTGCAGGCAGTTGACGCAGCCGCTGGTCCAGAAGTCCAGCAGGACGACGCGGCCGCGCAGCCCGGCCAGCGTGAGCCGTTCGCCGCCGGTGTTGAGCCACCCGTCACCGGCGAGCTCGGGCGCCCGCACGCGGGACTGCGTTCGTGGAGAAGTCACGCCATGAGTGAACTACACGGGTCGCCGCTCTGTTCCGTCGTCCAGGCGTTGAGAGGGCGAGCTCACCCCAGAGGAGGAGCCTCATGTGGGTGATGAGAGACCTTCTCCCAGACCGATACGTGCCCCGTGCTCTCGGCGGTGAAGTCCGAACGGGCCCAATCCGCCCAGCGGTGCTTCGGGCGCATTCCGGCGATCCGGGCCATGAGGTCCAGCTCGGCGGGCCAGACGAAGCGGAAGGGGATGCGGCGGAACCGCCCCGTCCCGTCCGGTGACACGGTCACGTGGTTCGAGGTGAACCGCTGCGTGACCACGTCGTACTGGTCGAACCCGACGTAGCCGGCGTCGTGGTCCATCGCGAAGGGGACGACGTCCTGCCCGGGCGGCATGCGGCGCAGGTCCGGCAGGCCCACGTCGACGACGAACAGGCCGCCGGGCCGCAGATGCGCCGCCGCGTTGCGGAAGACGTCGACCTGGCCGTCCTGGGTGGTCACGTTGCCGATCGTGTTGAACACCAGGAAGACCAGCGAAACTCGCCCGCCACCCGCGTGGTCGTCATGTCGCCGATCGTGACCTCGACCGCGTCGCCGCCTGGGTCGTCGTAGGCCGTGGCGACGCTCTCGGGGAACCAGCCGTCGGCCGGGTCGTCTTCGAAGCTCACGATCCCGGACGCTACCGCCGGGACGGTGCGCTCTTCATCCCGTTTTCGCCGCCGCGCTCGGCCGGCGTTAAAAGAGAAGGCGCTTGCGCGGTGCGCAATTTACGCTCGAACACATGTCCACTGTTGAGCACGCCTTCACCATCGAGGAGGCACACGACCTCCAGGCGAGCTTGGCCGAACCCGTGCGTCCCGGGTTGAGCGAGGCCGAGCTCGACGACGTCGAAGCACGTTTCGGCTTCCGGTTCGCCGCCGACCACCGGACCTTCCTGTCCGCCGGGGTGCCGATCGGCGACCGCTGGCCGGACTGGCGCTGCGGCAACCCCGACCAGCTGCGGAAACGGCTGGACTGGCCGGTCGACGGGGTGCTGTACGACGTCGAACACAACAACTTCTGGCTGCCGGACTGGGGCATGCGCCCGATCGACCTGGCCGACGCGCTTTCGCGAGCCCGCTCGCACCTCGCGCGAGTGCCGCAGCTCGTGCCCGTCTGCGGGCATCGGTATCTGCCCGGGATCGCCGGGAGCACGGGATATCCGGTGTTTTCGGTGTACCAGACCGACATCGTCTATTACGGCTACGACCTGCGGGGGTACCTGCGGCACGACTTCGGCGACGAGCCGCTGGGCCCACCTCCGGCGGGCGGGCCGCGGCCCGTCGAGTTCTGGTCGCGGTTCGTGGAATGAACGGACCGTTCATGCCTTGAGTTCGCGGTTCTGCGCCACTACATGTGGTCATTCGCCGCGTCGGGCGTCACCAAATGTGCCCCCGGCGATAGCAAAGGTCCCTCGCTATTTTCGCGATTCGGGAAAGTGGTGGTAGGGGTCAGGATTCGGCGGCGGCCTTCAGCCGGGCCAGCGTCGCGGCGATGTTCGCCCGGTTGGCGTCGTCCCGCTTCCAGATCCCGGTGAACAGCGACGTCGGCCCGCGCAGCCAGCCCGGCCGCCGGTCCCACGTGCTCTCCACGGCCACGCACCCGTCGTCCGACGCCTCGATGTCGTACTGCCAGCGCGCGACCGGAAGCCCGGCGACCGTGGTCACCTCGAACGCGAACCGCCTGCCCTCGTCGGCGTCGGTGATCGTCGACAAGGTGCTCCAGCGACGGATCCCGTTGCGGTTGCGGCCGCGGAACTTGGCGCCGACCGCGGCCCCCTTCGCGGCACCGACCCAGCGGTGCCCCTCGTACTCCTCGGCCATGCCCGCGAGCACGCCCGGGTCACTGACCAGGGCGTACACCTTCGCGGGCGGGGCGGCGATCGTGATCTTGCCGGTGGCGCTGGGTTCAGTCATGACATACCTCCGTACTGAGGGTATGTGAAATACCCTCAGTTGTCCCTCCGGAGCATGCGGCTTATCCCGGCCGCGACCGTCGTCGCCAGCACCCAGCCCGACGCGGTGAACCCGGCCGCGACCCAGTTGTCCATGCCGTGCATGTACCAGCGCGACTTGTTGCCGAAGTCGACGATCGGGACCAGGAGGTCGATCGTGTACAGCACCGGGTTCCACTGCAGGCCGGTGTCGTCCTGGTTGACCAGGCACCGCGGCCCGCTCACCGTGAGATTGGGATTGGTGACGCAGTCGTCGGTACCGAGCCCGAACCACAGGCTGCCGAGCACGAGCAGCGTCAGCAGCCAGCCGAGCGCGCGCACCGGGCGGAAGCCGTAACCGACCATCGACCGCTGCAACCAGCTCCACACGTGCACGCCAGGCCCGAAGAATTTGAAGCCCTTCGCGAGCGCCACGTACCGGAACTGCTGCTTCTTCAGCAGCACCGTGGACGCGTGCTCTTCATTTCCGGACTCGCGCAGCGTCGCCGCCAGCTGGTCGTACGGTCCCGGGCGATACCCGTCCATCGCCTTGCGCAGCAACACGATCCGATGGTCGATCGCCCGGTCGTCGTCGAGCGCGATGTCCTCCTGCAGCGCGTCGTACCGGAAATCCTCCAGCTCGATCCCCGCCGTCGACGCCCAGAACGCCTCGTTGTCGCCCAGCGTCCCGCAATGCGCGCGCCGCAGGACGATCCGGCCGTCCGGCGGGACACCGGGCGTGAGCAGGAATTCGTCGGCCGAGACATCGCTGCCGTCGAGCGCGATCCCGTGCTGCGGCAAGGAACCGAGCCGCGCGCCGCGGAAGTCGACGCGCCGCGCGACCTGCGCGCCATCGAGGTTGACCCCGCCCTGCGCGACGAACGGGCGTTCCTTGTTCTCGGTGAGGATCAGGTCCCGGCCGATCCGCGCGGTGCGGACGTCGAGTGAGTAGCTGGTGCGGGTGCGGGCACCGGGCTCGGTCAAACTCGTACCGAAGAGGTTCACGCTGCCGCCGATCTCGGCGCCTTGCAGTCGCAAGGTGCCCTGGACGGTCGCGTCGGTGAGCTGGAAGTTGCCCGCGATCTTCGCGCGCCGCGCGGAAAAGACGTCGCGGCGCGGGTGCAGGAACATCGAGTTCCACGCCAGCACGTTGCCGCCGACGGTGATGTCGGCCATGCGCAACTGCCCGGACGGCACGCGCAGGCTCGTCGCCTCGAGGTCGCCGCCGATCGTCGTGCCGTCGAGGTGGATCGCGCGATCGTAGTAGGGAATGGTCTGCCCTCGGACGACCTGGACCTCGGCGCCTGCCAGGCGCAGCGAACCGCCGATCCGGGCGTTGACCATCCGCAGCGTCCCGGTCGCCTGCATACCGTCGCTCAGCTCGATGTTCCCCTTGATCGTCGAGCGATCCGCGACCAGCGCCGGCCGCGGGTCGAGGTACGGGTCGTTCGACTTCCACGCGTCGACGACGATCGGCCCGGCCTGGTTCACCGAGAGCTTGGCCTCACGCAAAATGATGTCACTGTCCACAGTGGCGCTCGGCAGGAACATGATCCCACTGGCGGAGAAGCGTTTCCGCTGCGCGGCGGGCCCGTAGTTGTCCACTTCGCACAGCAGGCTGCCGCCGATGTGGATCCCGTTCCCGTTGAGCGCGAAGCCGTCCCGGTTGTTCAGCGTCGCACCGGAGAAGTTGACGTTACCGCCTGCCCGCATACCCGGGATGCGGACTTCTCCGTTGGCCACCAACCGATACGCCAGCAACGCGCCGACGATGTTGACCCGGTCGGCCTGGATCGCCTTGCCGCGCGGATGAGTGATCACCGTGCGGGTCAGCACGACCGAGCCCTCGATGACCGCGTCGGTGAGGTTGACCGCCGCGTTCGGCATCCCGCGCTCGCGATCGTCGCCACGCTGGACCGTGGTCTCCTCGATCTCGTGCTCGCCGTCGACGTGCACGACACTGCGGATGAGGCGGACGTCGTTGCGGGTACGGAGATTGCGCGCCTTGAGCCCGGGCAGCCAGCACTTGCGGAACACGAGCCCGAGCAGATGCGCCTCGCGGACGTCCGGCGGATGCTCGAACCGGCACCGCTCGAACCGGAACAGATACTTGATGTCGGCCGCGCGCAGATCGAGCGTCCCGGTGATGTAGGCGTCCTCGACCTGCACGATCGGCGCGTTGGTCGCCTGGCGGCGCCACCGCAGCAGGCCGGTCGTCCCCGGCTTCATCAACTCGGACGCCGGGACCTCGTAGCGCTTGTCAGGATTCGGGTCGAACGGGTCGAGCGGCGGCAGCGTCGCGTCACCGTTCGTTTCGCCTTCCCCCGGATCGCGCGGCCCGTTGTTGCGCCGAAAGCCCGGCATCGTCTCGCTTCCCTCCCCGTCGTTCCCCGGTCACCAGCGAAGCCGATCACACCGGGGATTCGCAAGTGGGCCAGGGCATCAGACCTGAACCTGCCACCACACCGCGACGGCAGAACGGCCACCGCGGGTTCCGTACCAGGCCGTATCGGTGATCTTGACCCGACTTGCCGCCCGCGCGACCGTCCGCTGCTACGGTCACTTACCGGAGTCATAGGGGAACTACGGGTAGGTCGCGCCCTTCGCGACCCGTGCGGGGAGGCACGACATGAAGCGTTTCATGCTCTTGGCGGCTGCGGTATCGCTCTTGGCCGGTGGTTGCGCCACGCAGGTGGCCGGCACCGCGACGACGAGCGCACCGCCCTCGGCGCGGCTTCCGTCCGATGGGGCGCCTGCGGTGACTGAGCCGATCACCGCCACCGCGGCGTTCGAGGCGGACCCGTGCAGCGCTGTCCCCACGGCCGAGATCGAGGCGATCGGCGGCAAGATCAAGAATTCCCGTCTCGAGGACTTGACCATGGGGAACGCCTGCTCCTGGGTCTTTCAAAATTCGCCGAACACCGTCAGTGCTGGACTCGTCACCGGAAACAAGGACGGCCTAAGCGCCCTGTACGCGCAGAGTGCGACTGGTGGCCTCACCACCTTCAAACCGGTCGATCCGGTCGCCGGATACCCAGCGGTCATCTTCGCCAACGGCGGCGAAGGCAGAGGAACCTGCACTCTCGCCGTCGGTGTTCGAGACGACCTCGTCTACACCGTTATCCCGCGCCTGAGCGATTACCACCCTTCCTTCGCAGACCCTTGCGGGATGGCGACAAAGGTCGCGGCAGCGGCGATCAAGCACCTCAAGAAGTCCTGATCAGGCGAAACGGGTCGATACCCGACAAGTGAAAACAGGAAAGGCCCTCAGAATGCGACGGCTCATCATCGCCGCGACGATCACCTGCACGACTTTACTGTTCGCGACGGCTTGCAACGGTGACAAGACCTCGGGGAATCCCGCTCCTGCACCGACCTCGTCCGCGGGCCTACCGCGAGCAGGTGCCCCGGCGGTGCAAAGCCCGCTGAAGACCGACTTGCTGGCCACGGATCCTTGCGGTGCCGCCTCCAAGACCGAGGTCGAAAGCGTCGGGGGTGCGCTCCAAAGTGCCGAGGCCGAGGACATCGCAGGAGGACGCGGTTGCGCCTGGATCTTCGCGGGGTTCGCCGGCGACGTGAGTGGTGCGCTGAACGTCAGTCAGCCCGACGGCCTAAGTCACCTGTATGCCCTCAAAGCGCAAGGTAGCGGCGTCACGACGTTCAAACCCCTGCAGGATATCGCCGGACACTCGGCAGTCGAGTACGCGAACGGCGGCGAAGGCCAAGGCGCTTGCCAGCTCGCGGTGGGCCTCCGTGACGACATGACATACGTCCTGGTCACACAACTGCGGGGCGGCAACCCCTACCTGGACGACCCGTGCGGCTTGAGCGTGAAGATCGCCGAGTTCGCAATCCAGCATTTGAAGGCGGTCCAATGACCTACGACGCTCTCAGTTTTCTTGGGAAGGCTATCCGAATGCGCTTTCGACTCGTCTCCATTCTGGCTGCGGCCTGTGTGCTCACTGCCGGCTGCACCGGGGAAACCGGCGGTAAGACCGAGCCTTCGATACCCAATTCCGACACCACTGCCCTCCCCCGCTCGGGAGCACCCAAAGTGAAATCCCCTTTGAAGTCGGAAATGCTCGCAAACGAACCCTGTAGCGCCGCGACCGACACGGAGATCGAAGGCCTCGCGGGGAAGGTGAAAAGCTCCAAAGTGGAACAGATCGCGGGCGGCCCGACCTGCTCGTGGATCCTCGCCGATCTCGCGGGCTCGATCAACGGCGGCCTGAACGTCAGTCAGCCTGAAGGCTTGAGCCATCTCTACTCTCTCAAGCAACAGGGCAGCGGTGTCACGACGTTCAAGCCCTTGCCCGACATCGCCGGTTATCCGGCCGTCGTCTTCGCGAACGGCGGTGAAGGCGCGGGCAATTGCAACCTGGCTGTCGGAATTCGTGACGACATGATGTACACGGTGGTCACCGCCTTGTTCGACGACAGCCCTGCCTACAACGACCCCTGCGGTACCAGCGTGAAACTCGCCGAGTTGGCGATCCAACGCTTGAAGGCGGTCCCATGACCCAAGCAGAAACTCCATCGGCGCTCCGCCGGATCGGGAAGGCCGACTGATGCACCACGCTAGGAAGCTCGTGTCCGTGACCGCGGTGGGAACCCTGCTGCTTCTCAGCGCATGCAGCGATCCGAAGACGGGCAATGCGACCTCAGCCGCTCCGACAGCACCTACCTCTGTCCGGCTCCCGGCCAACGGCGCCCCTGCCGTGACGAACCCGATTCTGAATACCGCCCAGGCCGAATCAGATCCCTGTAGCACGGTGGCCACCACGCAGATCGAGGAAATCGGTGGAAAGGTCGAAAAAACGGAGGTCGACGACGGGACCTTTGGTAAAAGCTGCGGTTGGATCTTCGAAGCGGGCCCGAGCAGCGTGACCGCGGGCCTTCTACCTGGCAACAAGGACGGGCTGAGCAGCCTCTACGCAAAACACGCGCAGGGTGGGCTGTCCACTTTCAAGCCGATCGACTCGATCGAAGGATACCCGGGCGTCGTCTATGACAACGGCGGAGAAGGAAAGGGACGATGCGTGCTCGCCGTGGGCGTTCGCGACGATCTCACCTACACGGTCACGCCACTCCTGACCACTGGCAATCCCATGTTGTCGGATCCCTGCGGCTTGGCCACCAAGGTCGCTTCCGCGGCGATCAAGAAGCTCAAAGACGCTTAGGCGAGGACCGGCAGTGGTTGGTAGATCCTCGCCAAGCTGACCGGCGGAAACCAGGGCCGCCGACGCCGGAGCAGAAGGCCGCGCCCCGCTCACCTCGCGTACCAGTGACAGGGCCATGCCGTCCTGGACGCCATTCACAACGTTGGAAGGGCAGTTTGAATGGGATCACGTTCGGCTCTTTTCGTTTTGGCGACGGCAGCGTTGCTTGTCAGCGCGTGCAGCGACCCCGGCAAAGGCAACCCGACGACACCTGCCCCTTCGTCACCCGTCGAGCAGTCGACTTCGTTGCCGCGGGCCGGTGCGCCGAACATCGACAAGCCCCTGGACACCGCTGCTGCCGAAACAGATCCCTGCGGTGTTGTGAAAAGCGATCAGGTCCAATCCTTCGGTGGCGGCACGGTGGACCGATCCCGGGTGGATGACCTGTCCTCCGGCAAGGCCTGCACATGGGTGTTCGCCGACGGGCTGGGCACGATCAGCGCGGGAATGAACACCGGTGAGCGTGATGGTCTGAGTCATCATGTACGCGTTGAACGCGCAGGGCAGCGGCCTCACGACGTTCAAACCGTCGGAGGCGATCGACGGCTATCCCTCGGTGGTCTTCGCGAACGGCGGCGAACGCAGCTACGTCTGCAACCTCGCTGTCGGAGTCCGCAACGACCTCATGTACATGATCGTCGCGACTCCTGGGACCGGCGACCCGAACCGATCCGACCCGTGCGGAATGGCCACCAAGCTCGGCATGCTCGCCATTCAGCAGCTCAAGGCGGCGCAATGACCGCTCATCACGGGCGAGAACACGGACCGCGCCAGCCAATCCATGTTCGACCAGAGCGCCTTCTTCCGCTGGTAGCAGGGCCGAGAGCAGCTGCCCTGACCGGACAAATGCCCTCTTTCAGACCAGACACGTTGATCGTCCCATCTTTCGATGGTGATCTTTCACGAAGAAGCTGATCAGCGACCTACCTGCTGCTATCGTCACCGGTTGGAGTCAGTGGTGAACTACGGGTAGGCCGCGCCCCATCGCGGCCCGTGCGGGGAGGCACGACATGACACGACCGGGAAGCGGCCCCCAGGGGGTCTACGACCAGATCAACGGGCCGGGGCCGCAGGCACCGCCGCCCGGCTCAGGGATGATTCCGGGCGCCGCCGCAGCGCCGCCACCGCCGGGCCCGCCGCCGAACTACGGCGAGCTGGGCAGCGGCCAGGCAAAGGCCGACTTCGCGGCCGCGTCGGCGAACGGTGGCTGGGAGTTCGATCCTGCCGCCATGGACGCCGTAATCAAGTCTCTCGAGGACTGCATCAAGAACGACTTTCGACGTGCTCAGAACGAAGCCGTGTGGCTGGATCAGATAAAACCGCCAGGCGATGAGGTCGGCAGTCAGGGCTACGTAGCGGCAGCGAACAAGTCCGGCGCCGAATACAAGAACTTTCTCAAAGGTTCCGAGCAGTACACCCGTTCCTATGTCGACACTTTGATCCAAATCCGGACTGCCTACCAAGAGCAGGACCAAGCTGCGATCGACGCGCTACGTCAGATTGGAAAGATCGACTGATGCGATCCAAGGCCACGTTCCTTACCATCGCGGCACTGAGCTCGATGGCGCTTCTCGGTGGCTGCAGTGACCAGAAGGCCGTCACTCCTACTCCGACGAGCGTGCCCCCTTCATCGGGGCTTCCCACGAACGGAGCGCCCGCTGTAGCGAGCCCGATCACTAACACCGCACAGTTCGAGTCCGACCCGTGCGCAGCCATCCCTACTGCCGAGGTCGAGTCCGTCGGAGGCAAGGTCGAGCACTCCGAACAAGAAGTGATGACTGCCGGCAAAGCTTGCGCATGGATCTTCGCAAAAGGAGCGAACACTGTCAGCGCAGGGCTTGTTGCCGGCAACAAAGAAGGCCTTAGTTCTCTCTACGCTCAAAACGCGACCGGCGGGTTGACCACCTTCAAGCCAGTCGAACAAGTTTCTGGTTACCCGGCCGTTGTCTATGCGAACGGCGGAGAAGGACCAGGGACCTGCACACTCGCCGTCGGCGTTCGGAACGACCTCGTCTACACGGTCATTCCGCGACTAGGCAGCGACCACCCTTCGTTCTCCGATCCGTGTGGGATGGCGACGAAGGTCGCAGCCGCGGCTATCAAGAACCTCAAGGGGGCATAGGCGATGACCTACAGCGGTTGGGAGATCTTCACCAAGCTCAACGCCAACCCCGCGACGACGGAAACCCTCGACAGGGCACAGGTCTCGTCTCACAAGCTCCTCGTGATCCACGAGGACATCACCAAGGCGATGACCAACAGCCAGACGGCGTTGAGTTCGTTCTGGAAGGGCAAAGCGGCCGACAGCGGAGCAGCGGGCCTCGCACCGCTCATCGCGACTTCCAAGGTCGCGGGCGAGAACATGGACCGCGCCCGCCAGTCGATGTACGACCAGAACGCCTCTTTCCATTACACGCGCGGCAATGTCCGCCCGGTGGAGAAGGAGCGCGCCGGGGACAACGGGCCCGGGGACATCCTGTCCATCGGGGCGAGTGACGACGAGATCGCCGCCGCGAAGTTCGACTCGGACACCAAGCACAACGTCGAGATCTACGAGCCGTACTACCAGAGCACCCAGCCGCGGCAGCAGTCGCTCGCGCCGGTTTACCCGGCCGCGCACGATCCGAACGTCTCGGCGGGGCCGATCACGGCGGATCCGATCGATCCCGGGACGAAGGTCAGCGGGTTCACCGGCGGGCACGGCGACTCCGGCGGGCGGCACAGTGGGCCTCCCGGTGGGTACACCGGCGGCCCGAGTTCGTACTCCGCGCCACCGGGAGCCGAGGGGTACCAGGCGCCGCGGCCGCCGCAGATCCCGCAGCCGCCGAGGATGCCGCAGCCCCCGCAGCAACCGGTCCGGCGGCCGAACGACGGGACCGATCTCTCCTCGGTGAAGACCCCGCCCGGGATGCGGCCGGGTGAGTTCCGGCCACCCTTCGGGCCCGGAAACGGCGGACCGGGCGGTGGTCCCGGTGGTGGCGGCGGCGGTGGATTCGGCCCGGGCACGGGTGGGTTCAGCGGCGGATTCGGGCCCGGAGGCGGCTTCGGGCCGGGTGGCTCGACGGGCGGTCCGGGCAGCATGGGGCCCGGTCGCGGCGTCGGCACCGGTATGCCCGGCGAGGGCGCGATGCGCGGACCGGGCGGGACACCGGCGGGCGGTGCGGCGGCGGGCCGTCCCGGCTCGCCGGGCATGGGTGGCGGCGGCATGGGCGCCGGCAAGGGCGGCAAAGGTGGCGAGGACGAGGAGCACCAGCGCAAGATCACGCTGCAGGAAGAGGACGGCGACTCCCTGTTCGGCGGCTACGACGGTGACAAGCCGGTTCCACCGGTGATCGGGGCGTAGCGTGCTCCAGAAACCCGTCGAACTGACGCTCCAGACGTACGAAACCCTGCTGGACCAACACAATCTCGGCGACATCCACCCGACGCTCGTCCGCGGTGCGCAGTGGTACCTGCCCGAGGAACGCCGTGAGCTGGCCGCCACCGCGCAGTCCGAATTGGACAGACAAGGACTGCTCCGGCGCGGCCGGATCGACGACGAATTCCTCGACACACTGCGTTTCCTGCAGCGGCCGGCGGTCGAGTACTACTCGTGGGTGAAGTCGGACGGGCGCGAACGGACCGTTCGCGCCGCGGGCAGTGGCCGCGAAGCGCTCACTGTCGTCCTGGTCGACAAGGTCGTCTACCTGACACCGACCCGGCCAGACACGCTCCCGCAGGATTTCACCGGCCTGCTTCCCGAGGCACCCGGCGCGCGCACGCCGTCGCTGAACTGCTCGGAAGCCGACCTGCAGGTCCTCATGAAGGGCGAGATGCTGACGGGCGCCAGCCCCAGCATCCGCGACGCCAAGAAGGTTCTCCAGTGGATCCGGTCCCCGTACACCTTCTTCGGGAGGCTGTACGTCGCCATCCGTGACGGTGGCGGCAACCGGAAACGCGTCGAGCGGCCACCGGGCTGGATGGACACCGAGCAGGGCCGCGTCGTGTTCGGCCCGGACGCCAAGGGCTGGGTGAGCCTCATGGGCGCCGGGCCGCACGAAATCGCTTCGAAGGTGGTCCAGCTGGAGTCGCAGCTCCGGGGCCGTTAGCCCTGGTGGTTGGGGTTGAGCACCCGTGAGAGGAACGTCTTCGTGCGTTCCTCTTGCGGGTCGCCGATGACCTGATCCGGCGCGCCCTGCTCCACGACGACGCCGCCGTCCATGAACAGCACGATGTCGGCCACCTCGCGGGCGAACTGCATCTCGTGCGTGACGACGAGCATCGTCATGCCCTCATGCGCGAGCTGCCGCATGACCGCGAGGACGTCACCGACGAGTTCGGGGTCGAGCGCCGACGTCGGTTCGTCGAACAGCATGACGTCCGGGTTCATCGACAGCGCCCTGGCGATCGCGACCCGCTGCTGCTGTCCACCGGACAGCTGCGTCGGCAGCGACTTCTCCTTCTCCGCCAGGCCGACCTTCGCGAGGTTGTCCCGCGCGACGCGCTCCGCCTCTTCCTTGCCGCGCTTCAAAACCTTGCGCTGTGCGACAGTCAGGTTGTCGAGCACGCTCAGGTGTGAGAAGAGGTTGAACGACTGGAAGACCATGCCGATCTTCGTGCGTGCGCCGTCGATGTCGACGTCCGGGTCGGTGATCTCGCTGCCGTTGACCACGATCTTGCCCTGCTGCGGTTCCTCGAGGAGGTTGACGCAGCGCAACAGCGTCGACTTGCCCGAACCGGACGGGCCGATGATGCAGACGACCTGACCGCGGGCGACCTGCAGGTCGATGCCCTTGAGTACCTCGAGTTCGCCGAACGCCTTGTGCAGTCCCGAAACCTCGACGATCGTCTGGGTGCTCATACCGTTCCTCCGCCGGGCACTCCGGCCCCGTATTTCTTTTCGAGCCGCTGCTGCAGGATCGACAGCGGGATCGTGATGACCAGATAACACAGCCCGGCGACGACGACCGGCGTCAGCCCCCTGGCCTGGATCAGCGCCTGACGGCTGAACTGCGCCAGCTCCTGCTGCAACGGCGTGGTGCCGAGCAGGAACGCCAGCGAAGAGTCCTTCGTCAGCATGATCAGCTCGTTGGCCAGCGGCGGCAGGATGATCCGGAACGCCTGCGGGATCACGACGGTGATCATCGTGCGCGCGGGTGACATGCCGAGCGAACGCGCGGCTTCGACCTGTCCGCGCGGCACCGCCTGGATACCCGCGCGAATGGTCTCCGCCATGTACGCGGACGACACGATACCCAGCGCCAGCATGATCGCGATGTTGCGCGGCAGGTTCGTGTTGAAGGCCGTCGGCACGCCGATGCCGACGGCGATGAAGATCAGCAGCGCGGGCAGGCCGCGGAAGAACTCGATGTACCCGCGCGCCACCCAGCGGTACGGGGCGACCGAGGAAAGTCTCATGAGGGCGAGCAGGAGGCCCAGTCCGAGACCGAGCGCGAAGCCCAGTGCGGTGAAGACGATGGTGTTCTTCAGTGCGACGGTGATGACTTCGGGGAACTGGTTGGCGGCGACTTCGAGATCGAAGAACGCCTTGCCGATCTTGCCCCAGTCGGCCAGCAGTGCGAGCACGATGACGATCACCAGCAGCAGGACGTATTGCCCGGTCCGGAAGGCCGAACGTCGCTGGCGGCGGCTCAGAGCCATTTCTCTCCTCAAACAGGTGGCGACAAACCTGTGGCCGGTGCGCTGGGCACCGGCCACAGGAGACGGATTATCAACCGGCGGTCGGGCTGCCCGGCTGCCAGGTCGGCGCCTTGCCGAACCACTTCTGGTAGATCTGCGCGTAGGAGCCGTCCGCCGCGGACGCCTTGAGCACCTCGTTGATCTGGCCGAGCAGGGCGCTGTTGCCCTTCTTCACGCCGATGCCGTAGAACTCGTTCGTCTTGAACTCGGTGACGACCGTCGTGTCCGGGTTCGTCTTCGCGAAGTCGTAGAGCACGCCGTTGTCGTTGACGCCCGCGTCGATCGTGCCGTTCTTGACGGCCTGCTCCAGCAGCGCGAGGTCGTCGAAGGTGACGATCTCCGCGCCGGCGGCCTTCTCCTTGGCGTAGTCGGCGCCGGTGGTGGCCGACTGGACACCGATCTTCTTGCCGGCGACGTTCGACAGATCCTTGATCGGCGAGCCGGTCTTGACCAGCAGCGCCTGGGTCGCCTCGAAGTACGGGTCGGAGAAGTCGAACTTCTCCTTGCGCTTGTCGGTGATCGTCATCCCGGCGGCGGCGAGATCGCACTGTCCGCTGTTCATCGATTCACCGGACTCGATGTTCTCGAAGGCGATGTCGACGATGCTCTGCTCGACACCCAGCTTCTTGCCGACCAGGTCGACCAGGTCGACGTCGAAGCCGACGATCTTGTCCCCCTGCTTGACCTGGAACGGCTGGTAGGGCAGGTGCGTGCAGGTGGTGACCTTGCCGGAGGCGACGAGCTGGACGCCGCCGGCCGCGGTTCCGCCTTCCTCGCCGCACGCGGACAACGCACCCGCGGTTAGGGCGAGCGCCGGGATCAGGGCGAGCGCTTTGAATCGGGCCACGTCGTCACTCCTTGTAGTTCCCATGTGTCGAGAGCACGCATATTGCCACTCATCCGGCGGCAAGCACAGCACCGAGACGTTACAGCGCTGTTTCCACCGACGATCGTCCCGACGACGGGATCGAGCCGACCTCGGTCCCGATGGGTCACGACAGGGGCTCAACCGGCCCGGCACGGGAAACACGGTGGGGCGCCGAAGCGCCCCACCGTCGCCTTAATTACTTGTTCCAATAATCGAACTTGTAGCCGTTGTAGCAGATACCCGCACAACTGGGATCGACAGGAAAGTACTGGAGCGGCCCAACCTTGTAATATCGGGCGAAGTTGCTCCGCTCGCGGACACAGCTATCGTAGTTGTGTCCGCACCAACGACTCTTGACATCCGCTACGCCGACACTGGTCGACGGCGCCGCGGCACCGTCCTGAGCAGCCATCGCGACACCCGGAACAGCCAACGCCGCCACCGCGGCACCGGCCACGATGAACGCCTTCACAAGATTCTTCACAATTCCCCTTGAAAAGTGCATGAAAAATTCAGGATCTGCTTATCGAGCAGATAACGCGCGAATTAGCACATGGCGAAACGCCAGACAGAATCCAACCTTCCCCAGTCAGGTTCGAATACGCCCGGGGAGGCTAGCATCAGGCTGATCATTCGGACAAACCAACCCCGGCATCTCGCGCTGGACGGGGTCCATGGGTCACGATGACCTCCATGAACAACAACTCGGCGCCGCGGCTCCCACCTGCGGGCCGCCGCCCGCGGACGACGACGTCGGCACGGCGCGCGGCGAAGCCTGGAGCGCAGTTCGACGGCTATCTCTCGCCGTCCAGGCCGCACTCGGGCGCGTACGACGAGATGTTCACCTCGGACGGCACGGTCCGCCAGCCGTACCGGGCACTTTACGAATCGATTTCCGCGCTGACCTCGACGGACCTCACGTCCCGCTCAGCGGCGATCGACCGGGCGATGGTGGACCAGGGCATCACCTTCTCGCTGTCCGGCCAGGAACGACCCTTCCCGCTCGACCTCGTACCGAGGGTGATCACTTCCTCCGAATGGAGCAAACTCGAACGCGGTGTGGCGCAACGGGTCCGCGCGCTCGAAGCCTTCCTTGCCGACGTTTACGGCGACCGGCAGATCCTGCGTGAAGGCGTTCTCCCGCGACGGCTGATCACCTCGTGCGAGCATTTCCAGCGCGAGGCGTTCGGGATCAACCCGCCCAACGGCGTCCGCATCCACGTGTCCGGTGTGGACCTGGTGCGCGACGAGGAGGGAACGTTCCGGGTGCTGGAGGACAACCTCCGCAACCCCTCGGGTGTCTCGTACGTGATGGAGAACCGCCGCACGATGGCGCGCGTGTTCCCGGACCTGTTCGCCCAGCACCGGGTGCGCCCGGTCGGCGATTACGCCTCGCATCTGCTGCGCGCGCTGCGGGCGGCGGCCGCGGCGAACGTCGCCGACCCGATGGTCGTCGTGCTCACGCCCGGCGTGCACAACTCCGCGTACTTCGAGCATTCGCTGCTGGCCAGGCTGATGGGGGTCGAGCTGGTCGAAGGCCGCGACATGTTCTGCCGGGACAACGTCGTCTACCTGCGCACCACCGAGGGCGAACGGCAGGTCGACGTCATCTACCGGCGGATCGACGACGAGTTCCTCGATCCGGTCCACTACCGGCCGGATTCGGTGCTCGGCGTCGCCGGGATCCTCAACGCGGCCCGCGCGGGCAACGTGGTGGTCGCGAACGCCGTCGGCAACGGGGTCGGCGACGACAAGCTCGTCTACACCTACGTGCCCGAGATGGTGAAGTACTACCTCAACGAGAAGCCGCTGCTGCCCAACGTGGACACCTTCCGGTGCTGGCTGCCGGACGAGTTCGACCACGTCATGCAACACATGGACGAGCTGGTGATCAAACCGGTCGAGGGCTCCGGCGGCTACGGCATCGTGTTCGGGCCCGACGCGACGCAGGCCGAGCTGACCGCGTTGAGGCGGAAGGTCCGTGCCAACAAACGCGGCTGGATCGCCCAGCCCGTCGTCCAGCTGTCCACCGTTCCGTCCAAAGTGGACGAACAACTGGCACCGCGGCACGTCGACCTCCGGCCGTTCGCGGTCAACGACGGCAAGGAGATCTTCGTCCTGCCGGGCGGGCTGACCAGGGTCGCGCTCCCGGAGGGCAGTCTGGTGGTCAACTCGTCGCAGGGCGGCGGCTCGAAGGACACGTGGGTGCTGGCGCCACGATCCTCGACGGCGGAACGGGAGCTGGAACGGCCCGCGCTCGGCGCACTGTCCCAAGTGGACGGCCTGATCGCCGAACAGGGCCCTGAACTCACCACGACCCAGCAACAACAGCAGCAACAGGCCTAAGGGAGGTCGATGTGCTCGCCCGTAACGCGGAATCGCTGTACTGGATCGGCCGGTACGTCGAACGTGCCGACGACACCTCCCGGATCCTCAACGTCTCCGTGCACCAGCTGCTCGAAGACGCGAGTGTCGACCCGGACCACGCGAGCCGCCAGCTGCTCGCCGTCCTCGGCATCACGCCGGAGGGTATGGATTCCCTCGACGTGTGGAAGCTGACCGAACTGGTCGCCTACGCCAAGGACAACCCGGCGTCGATCGTCGGTTCGATCAACTCCGCCCGCGAGAACACGCGCGGCGCCCGCGAGGTCGTCTCGACCGAGCTGTGGGAATGCCTGAACGCGACGTGGAACGCGGTGCCGGACAGGCAGCGGTACGCGCGCCGCGCCGGACCGCACGCCTTCCTTTCCTTCGTCGAGGAGCGCGCGGCGATGTTCGCCGGGCTCGCCGATTCGACGATGAGCCGCGACGACGGCTGGCTGTTCATGGTGCTCGGCCGTTCGATCGAACGCGCGGACATGGTGGTGCGCCTGCTGCTCTCGCGGGTCCAGGACAGCGCGTCCTCACCCGGCTGGATCACCGTGCTCCGTTCGGCGGGCGCGCAGGACACCTACCTGCGGACCTATCGCGGCGCGCTCGACGCCGCCCGCGTCGTGCAGTTCCTGTTGCGAGACACGCTCTTCCCGCGGTCGGTGTTCCACGCGCTGCGACAGGCCGAGGAATGCCTGGAGCGGCTGGATCCCGGCGTCAACTCGCGCGCCAACGAGAAGTCCGAGGCGCTGCGGCAGCTCGGCCGCGCCCGCAGTGAGCTGGAGTTCCTGCGGCCGTCGGATCTGCTGGAGGACCTGCCGAAACGGCTCGTCACCCTGCAGACGTCGATCAAGGACATCGGCGACGCGGTTTCGGTGCAGTACTTCCATTCGTCGCCGTGGGTGGCCTGGAGCGGTGCGGAGGTTTCGCTGTGACCTGGCAGCTTCGGGTGGCCCACCGGACCGGATACCGGTACGCGACGCCGGCCACGCAGTCGTACAACGAGGCGCGGCTGACCCCGCGGTCCGATCGGCGGCAGACCACGGTCGTGAACCGCGTCGAGACGACGCCGGCGACCCGTGCTTATCGCTACACGGATTACTGGGGCACCATCGTGACCTCGTTCGACCTTCACGCGCCGCACACCGAGTTCACCGTGCTCGCGACGTCGGTGGTCGAGACCGCCGACGAGGGCGAGCCGATCCGTTCGGCGACGTGGAAGGACCTGCGGAGCGACACCGTGGTCGACCACCGCACCGAGTACCTGACGCCGACGGCGTACACGCCGCGCGATCCCGAGCTGACCAAGGTCGCGCGTGAACTGCGGAAGGGGCTCGACCCGGCGGAAGCCGTGCTCGCCGTCTGCGAATGGGTCAACCAGCAGCTCAAGTACCAGCCGGGGACCACCGGCGTGCACAGTACGGCGACCGACGCCTGGCGTGCGCGCGAAGGGGTTTGCCAGGACTTCGCGCACGTGACGCTGGTGATGCTGCGCGCGATCGGCGTCCCGGCGCGGTACGTCTCCGGGTACCTGCACACCAAACCGGAGGCGAAGCTCGGCGAGACGGTCGAGGGCGAGAGCCACGCCTGGGTCGACGTCTGGACCGGCGGCTGGTGGGCCTACGACCCGACGAACGCGATCCCGGTCGGACCTCGGCACGTCTGGGTCGCCTACGGCCGCGACTACGCCGACGTACCGCCGCTCAAGGGGATCTTCACCGGCGGCGGTCAGTCCACTTTGGACGTCTCGGTGCAGCTGACCAGGTTGACCTAGGCCGTGTCCTGTAAGCCTGTTCGATGGGCTTCGTGATCCAGGCGGTTCCTGACGGTGCGGGCGGATCGCCCTCGTACCGGGTCGTACTCGGGCGCATCCGCCCGCGCCGTCAGGGACCGCCTGGGCGCGAAGACCGCGAACACGACTTACAGGACACGGCCTAGGCCCGTCGTCGGAGCAGCAGCCAGAGCAGGTACACGCCACCGAGGGCCGCCGCGACGACGCCCGCCGGGAGCAGCGAAGACGCCAGCAGGCGTTGGCCGACGTAGTCCGCCGCGACGACCAGGGTCGCCCCGACGAAGGCCGACGCCACCAGGTTCGGCCCCGGCAGGCGCGTCATCCGGCGGGCCAGCTGCGGCGCGGCGAGGGCGATGAACTGGAGCGGCCCCGTCGTCGCGGTGGCGGCAGCGACCAGTCCGACGGCGACCAGCACCAGGGTCAGCCGCACGCGAGGCACGTCGACGCCGATGCCGGTCGCGGTGTCGTCGCCCATCTCCAGCATGCGCAGCGCGCGGCCGTTCGCGAACACGATCGGCGCGAAGACCGCCATCGCGATCGCCAGCGGCACGAAGTAGGTCCAGTCGCGGCCGGAGAGGTCACCGACCAGCCAGCCGACCGCCTGCGCGGCGGCTTCGAGGTTCGCCTTGACCAGCAGGTACGCGTTCACGCCGCCCAGCACCGCGCTGACCGCGATCCCGAGCAGCACCAGCCGCGAACTCAGCAGACCGTGCGGCGCGCACAACGCCATGACGACGAGCGCCGTCAGCAGGCCGCCCGCCAGCGCGCCGAGTGAGACGACGCCGGGGCCGGAGCCGAAGAACAGCAGCGTCACGATGCCGCCGGTCGCCGAGCCGGTGGTGAATCCGATGACGTCCGGGCTGCCGAGCGGGTTTCGGGTGATCGTCTGGAAGATCGCCCCCGCCAGTGCCAGCGCGGCGCCGACGAGGATCGCGACCAGCACCCGCGGCAGCCGTCCCATGACGACCAGGTACTGCGCCTTCGTGCCTTGGCCCGCCAGTGTCGCGAGCACCTCGCCGGGGCTCATCTCGTAGTCGCCCGTGCCGACCGAAAGCACGACGAGAGCCAGCGTCACCAGGGCCAGCGCGGCGACGACGATCGTGGATCGTCTGTCCAAACCGGACTCTCGGCGGACGAGCGCGGTCATCGGCGCACCGCCTTCAACCGGCGGGCGACGATCACGAACGCGATCCCGCCGACGACCTCGGTCATCACGCCGACTTGGATCTCCCCCGGCGAGCCGAGCAGGCGGCCGAGGACGTCGCAGCCGAGCAGCAAGACCGGTCCGAGCAGCGCCGACAGCAGCATCACCCAGCGTTCGTCCTGGCCGATCAGCGACCGGACGACGTGCGGGATCATCAGGCCGACGAAGGCGATCGGGCCGCAGGCCGCGGTCGCCGCTGCCGACAGCAGCCCGACGGCCACCATCCCGGCGGCGCGGACCAGCGCCGGATTCGCACCGAGCCCGCGCGCGGTGTCTTCCCCGAGTGCCAAGGCGTTCAGCGCACGCGCCAGCACGATCGCGATCACCACGCCCGCGACGAAGAACGGCAGCAGCACGGAAAGCTGATCGAGGTTCCGGTTGACCAGCGAGCCGACCAGCCAGAACCGCATGGCCTGGAGGTTGTGCGTGTTGATCATCTGCATGGCCTGGTTGATCCCGATGAACACCGCCTGGATCGCGACCCCGGCCAGTACCAGCCGCAGCGGGCTCGTCGCGCCGCGTGTCCCGCCGATCACCGAGACCAGCGCGGTTCCCACCAGCGCCCCGGCGAAGGCGAACCAGATGTACTGGCCGGGCGAAGTCACCGAGAACACCGTGGAGCCGAGCACGATCGCGACGGCGGCACCGTGGTTGATGCCGAGCAGCCCGGGTTCCGCGACCGGGTTGCGGGTGATCGCTTGCATCAGCGAGCCCGCGAGGCCGAGCGCCATCCCGACGAACAGGCCGAGCACCGTCCGGGGCAGGCGATCGTCACGGACGACGACATCGTTGTAGCTGCCGTCGTAAGCGAAGAGAGCATGGAGGACTTCGCCGAGGGAGAGCTTGTTCGCCCCGAAGCCGATTGAAAGCAGGATGACCGCGACGAGCGCGATGAGCGACCCCACCAGGACCAGCGTTCTCACGGAGACGCTGGTCCGGGGTGATCTGACGCGCTCCGTGACCTGGACCATGGCCCTCACAGTAAGCGAAGGCTAGCCTAACGACGAAACCCGGTCGTATGGCGAAAGAAGATCTCGAATGCACCTCTCCCGACGCGGCTTCCTCGCCGGCACCGCGGCGCTCGGCGCCACCGGCCTCCTGACCGCCTGCGGCTACCAGGACGAAGCACCCACGCAGGGAGCGGGCGCGACCTGGTCCTTCACCGACGACCGCGGCCGCGAACTCGAAGGCGAGCGGCCGACGCGGATCGTCGCGCAGGTGACCGCCGCGGCGGCGCTGTGGGACCTCGGCGTGAAGTCGGTCGGGATCTTCGGCCCGTCGAAGTTCGCCGACGGCAAGCCGGACCCGCAGGCGGGCGGCGTCGACCTGAACACGGTGACCTCGCTCGGGAACGTGTGGAACGAGTTCAACTTCGACAAGTTCGTCTCGCTGAACCCGCAGCTGCTGATCAGCGTGATGTACCTCAAGGAACAGATGTGGTACGTCCCGGACACGCAGACGGAGAAGATCGACAAGGCCGCGCCGAGCGTCGGGATCCGGCTGCAGGACATCTCGATGCCCGAGGGGATCGCGAAGTTCATCGCGCTCGCGAAGGCGCTCGGCGCCGACACCGAGACTCCGGCGATCAAGGCCGCGAAGGAAGAGTACGAGAAGGCTGACGCCGCGTTCGGCGAAGCGGCCAAGAAGGCGGCCGGGCTGAAGATCCTGCTGGTGTCCGCGCAGAAGGACGCCGTCTACGTCTCGAACGCGCCGAAGTTCGCGACCTCGAAGCACTATCAGAGCAAGGGCCTGGACTTCGTCACGCCGGAGGCACCGGACGAGAGCCAGGGCGGCTACTACCAGCAGATCAGCTGGGAGAACATCGGCAAGTACCCCGCCGACGTGATCATGTACGACAACCGGGGCGGTTCGCTCTCGCTCGGCCCGGACGGGCTCGGCGGCGTGCCGACCTGGGCCCAGCTGCCGGCGGTGAAGGCCGGGAAGCTGATCCCGTGGAACAACGAGACGCCGTTCTCGTACCAGCGGTTCACGCCGCAGCTGACGGAACTCACCGCGGCACTGAACAAGTTCGCTTGAGCGGTAAGTGCCGCTCTCGTCCCTCCGCCGCAATTCGTCCTCTGAATGCGGTCCTTGCACACGCAAGTACCGCATTCAGAGGACGAAACGCGGTCGATCCGGTCGTCAGCTCTTGGCGTGCGCGTCCAGGATGTGCGCGACCGCCTCGGTGACCCGCTGCGCGAAGTCGATGTTCAGCCACTCGTCCGGCACGTGGATGTTCGAGTCCGGCCCGCAGGCGCCGGTGACCAGGAACTGCGCGTCCGGGTACTTCTCGCCGAGCAGCCCCATGAACGGGATCGACCCGCCCATGCCGAAGCTCTTGTGCGGCTCACCGAAGACCTCGCCGCTCACGTGGTGCAGGGCCTTGTCGAGCCACGGCGCGGTGTCCGGCGCGTTCCAGCCGTTCTCGGCCTGGAAGTCGCCCAGCTCGACCGAAGCGTCGTAAGGCACGTCGGTGGTGAGCACGCGACGGACGGCCTCCATCGCGGTCTTCGCGTTCGCGGTCGGCGGGAGACGGAAGCTCAGGGTGAGCGTGGTGCTGTCGCGCAGCACGTTGCCCGCCTCGGCCGGGAGCGGGAAGCCCTCCGCGCCGATCACCGACAGCGTCGGCCGCCACGAGTTGTTGAGCAGGAGTTCGAGGTCGTCGTCGGAGACCGTCCGGCCGACCACCGGGAACAGTGTCTTCGCCGCGCCGGGCGCGATCTCGACGACACCGCGGGCCTCGTCGACACGGTTCTCCGGGATGTCGACGCTCAGTTCGGCGAGCTTGATCTCGCCGGTCTCGGCGTTCTCGATCCGGTCGATCAGCGCGCGCAGGACGCGGAACGAGCTCGCCACGATGCCGCTGGCCATACCGGAGTGCTGCGCGGATTCGAGCACCTTCACGGTGACGTTGACGTGCAGCATGCCGCGGAGGCTGGTGGTCAGCCACAGGCGCTTGTAGTCGGTGCCGCCGGCGTCGAGGCAGACGACCAGCGTGACCTCGCCGAGCTTCTCCTTCAGGTGCTCGACGTACGCGGGCAGGTCCGGGCTGCCGGACTCCTCACCGGTCTCCAGCAGCACGACCGCGCGGGAGTGCTCGCCACCGGCGGCGCGCACGGCCTCGATCGCCGTCGTCGCCGCGTAGCCCGAGTAACCGTCGTCGACGGCGCCGCGGCCGTACAGCCTGCCGTCGCGGATCACCGGCGTCCACGGGTCGAGCCCCTCGGACCAGCCACCGACCGGGGGCTGCTTGTCGAGGTGCCCGTACATCAGCACGGTGCCCTTTTCGGCCGCTTCGGACGTCGCCGGGATGTCGACGACCAGCAGCGGGCTGCGGCCTTCGAGTTCCACGACCTCGAGCGTCGCGCCGGGGATCTCCCGGGCGGCGATCCAGGAGCGGACGTGCTCGACGGCGGCGGCCAGATGGCCGGTCTTCGCCCACTCGGCGTCGAACGCCGGCGACAAGGCGGGGATCGCCACCAGGCCGGACAGGCTCGGAAGGACTTCGTCGGTCCAGTTCGAAACCACGGATTCGCGTACGGATTTCTGCTCCACGTCCGCCATCCTGCCACGCCCGAACGGGCGTGTGATGGATCACAACGGCGGGCACGGATCGTCATCGATCAAGCCGGGCAGGGCACCCGTCCGGGTTCGCCGTCCGCTGGTCGGCCCGCGAGTGAATCCCCTACTTTCGGCGGCCCCACACTCGGGCTTCCTAGCATTTTCCCTGATCAGACACCGTTTCTCAGCAACAAATCAGCATCCTGCCCTGACCAAACCGGCGTCCGGCATGCCAGGATGTGCGCACGAACCGTCAACGCCGATGGTGACCCAGCGCTTCAGATCCGACGCGCTGGTCCCCGCCGGCGCAGTCACTGTGGCCGCCACAAGTGGCCGCCAGAGGCGCCGACATCAAGGAGAGCAGCGCATGCCGTCCGAACACTGGACGCACCCGGAACCTGGAGACGGTCCCGCCGCCGTAGCGGCGCAACCTTCCCCCGAACAGGTGATCGCCGGTTTGCGAGCAACGAGCGAAGGTGGCGCTGAGCTGACTCAGCTGCTCACCCCCGAAGGCGAACGGGTCTCCTCGCCGCGATTCGACCGGTACGTCGACGACATCGACGCCGAAGCCCTCAAAGGCCTGTACCGCGACATGGTCCTGGTCCGCCGCGCGGACCGCGAGGCCAACGCGATGCAGCGCCAGGGCCAGCTCGGCATCTGGGTGCCGCTGCTCGGGCAGGAGGCCGCGCAGATCGGTTCCGGCCGCGCGCTGCGGAAGGGGGACATGGCGTTCCCCAGCTACCGCGAGCACGGTGTCGCCTACACCCGCGGCGTCGACCTCAAAGAGGTGCTCGGCATCTTCCGCTGCACCGACCACAGTGGCTGGGACTACAAGGCCCACGGCTTCCACCCGTACACCATCGTGATCGGCAACCAGGTGCTCAACGCCGCCGGTTACGCGATGGGCCAGAAGTTCGAAGGCAAGGTCGGCGACGACGACAGCGAAGCGACCATCTGTTACTTCGGTGACGGAGCGACTTCGCAGGGCGACGTGCACGAAGGCTTCGTCTGGGCCGCCGTCTACGACGCGCCGCTCGTGTTCTTCTGCCAGAACAACCAGTGGGCGATCTCGGAGCCCACCGAACGCCAGTCGCGTCTGCCGCTGTACCAGCGCGCCCGCGGCTACGGCTTCCCCGGCATCCGCGTCGACGGCAACGACGTCCTCGCCTGCCTCGCGGTCTCCCGCTGGGCGCTGGAGGAGTGCCGTCACGGCAACGGCCCGGTGCTGATCGAGGCGTTCACCTACCGGATGGACGCGCACACCACCACCGACGACCCCACCCGCTACCGGCTCTCCGACGAGCTGGAGGAGTGGAAGCTGAAGGACCCGATCGAGCGCGTCCGGGCGTACCTCGCCCGCGGTGGCGGCGCCGACCAGGCGTTCTTCGACCAGGTGCAGGCCGATTCGGACGCCTTCGCGGCCGAGCTGCGCGAGTACTGCTTCAACATGCCCGAACCGCCGCCGGACCGGATCTTCTCCAACGTCTACGCGGAGTCCACGCCGCTGCTGGACGCGCAGCGCGAAGAGTTCCTGTCCTACATGGACGGTTTCGTCGGGGCGGGTGAGCACTGAAATGGCCGACCTCCAGAAACTCACCATCGGCAAGGCACTCAACCTCGGCCTCCGGCGCGCCATGGAAGAGGACCCGAAGGTCCTGATCATGGGTGAAGACGTCGGCAAGCTCGGCGGCGTCTTCCGTATCACCGACGGCCTGCAGAAGGACTTCGGGGAGCAGCGCGTCCTGGACACGCCGCTCGCGGAATCGGGCATTATCGGCACCGCGGTCGGCCTCGCCGTCCGCGGTTTCCGCCCGGTGTGCGAGATCCAGTTCGAGGGCTTCATCTTCCCGGGCTTCGACCAGATCTCCAGCCAGGTCGCGAAGCTGCACTACCGGACGCAGGGCAAGATCAAGATGCCCATCGTGATCCGGGTGCCGTTCGGCGGCGGCATCGGCGCGGTCGAGCACCACTCGGAGTCGCCGGAATCGCTGTTCGCGCACATCCCCGGCCTCAAGGTCGTGTCGGTTTCGAACGCCGTCGACGCCTACTGGGGCATCCAGCAGGCGATCAAGTCCGACGACCCGATCCTGTTCTTCGAGCCGAAGAAGCTGTACCACTCGGGCGCGATGAAGTCCGAGGTCGACACCGACACCACGCCGGACGAGCTGTTCAAGTCCCGCGTCGTCCGCGAAGGCACGACGGCCACCGTCGTCGCGTACGGCCCTTCGGTGAAGGTCGCGCTCGACGCGGCGACAGCCGCCGAGGACGAGGGCAAGTCCCTGGAGGTCATCGACCTGCGGACGCTGTCCCCGCTCGACCTGGAGCCGGTGTTCGAGTCGGTGCGCAAGACCGGACGGCTCATCGCGCTGAGCGAGGCGCCGTCGGAGTCTTCGCTGACCTCGGAGATCGCCGCGCGCGTGCAGCAGGAATGCTTCTACTCGCTGGAAGCCCCCGTGCTGCGGGTGACCGGATTCGACACGCCGTACCCGCCCGCCAAGCTCGAGGAGCACTACCTCCCCGACCTGGACCGGGTACTGCACACCGTCGACCGTTCGCTCGCCTGGTAAGGGGGAAGTTCCTGAAATGCCCGAGTACAAACACTTCCCCCTCGCCGACACGGCGGAGGGGCTGACCGAGGCCGACATCATCGCCTGGCAGGTCAAGCCGGGTGACACCGTGACGGTGAACCAGATCGTCGTCGAGGTCGAGACCGCGAAGGCCGCCGTCGAACTGCCCATCCCGTGGGCGGGCGTCGTCACCGAACTGCTCGTCGAACCGGGTCAGACGGTGGAGGTCGGCGCGCCGATCCTCACCATCGACGTCGACCCGGGCGGCAAGGCCGCCCCGGCACCGGCCGCCGCCCCCGCGGCGGAAGAGCCGGCGGAAGAGGAGATGAAGCCGCTGGTCGGCTACGGCTCCAAGGCCGTCGTCACGCAGCGGCGGGCACGCAAGGGCGCTTCCGCTCCTGCTCCGGTGGCTGCTGCTCCCGCTCCGGTGGCTGTGGCACCCGCGCCTGTCGCGCCTGTCGCGGCTGCCAAGCCGAAGGGCGGGTACGTCCCGCTGGCGAAGCCGCCGGTGCGGAAGCTCGCCAAAGACCTCGGCGTCGATCTGCACGCGCTCACCGGCACCGCCGACGGCGGCGTCATCACCCGTGACGACGTTCAGGCCGCCGCCAACGGTTCCGCCGCCCCGGCCGCCGTTCAGTCTGTTGTGGACAGTGGCTACGACCCCGCGACGCGGGAACGCCGCGTGCCGATCAAGGGTGTCCGCAAGGCCACCGCGGCCGCGATGGTGCAAAGCGCGTACACCGCCCCGCACGTCACGGAGTTCCTCACCATCGACGTCACGCCGATGATGGAATTCCGGGAGAAGCTGAAGAAGTCGCGTGAGTTCGCCGGGGTCAAGGTCACCCCGCTGACCTTCGCGGCGAAGGCCGTCTGCCTGGCGGCCAAGCGCACTCCGGACGTCAACGCGGTGTGGGACGAGGCGGCGCAGGAGATCGTCTACAAGGACTACGTGCACCTCGGGATCGCCGCGGCCACCCCGCGCGGGCTCGTCGTGCCCAAGGTCCGTGACGCGGACGCGATGTCCCTCAAGGAACTCGCGATCGCGCTCACCGAGCTGACCGACGTCGCCCGCGAGGGCAAGACCACCCCGGCGGCCATGCTCGGCGGCACGATCACCATCACCAACGTCGGCGTCTTCGGCGTCGACACCGGTACGCCGATCATCAACCCCGGCGAGTCCGCGATCCTGTGCCTCGGCGCGATCAAGGACACCCCGTGGGTGGTCGACGGCGAGATCAAGGTGCGCAAGGTGCTCCAGCTTTCGCTGAGCTTCGACCACCGCGTGGTCGACGGGCAGCAGGGTTCGGAGTTCCTGGCCGACGTCGGCGCCTTGCTGGCCGACCCCGCGGTCGCGATCACTTACTGACGTTTCGCGCGTGAAGGCCCCCTTCCCTCGGCTCAGTCGAGGGGGCGGATTCCAGGGGTGGTTGCAACACGGGTGATCACTTGGTTTGGGTGAGGAGTGTAGTGAGGCGCTCGGCTGGGGTGTCCCAGTCGAGTGTTTTGC